>NZ_FNMZ01000021.1 GCF_900106695.1 Albimonas donghaensis | reverse complement strand
TGTGAAGCGGCATGGAAAAGTGACCCCGTAGCGGGGTGATCGGCGTCCAAAAATGCCCCCCTTACATCGGTGGCCATGATGCTCCCGGGGCAACCGGGAGCAGGTGCGGGATGTTGGTCGTGGAGACAATCGCGAAGATCCGTCGGGCGTATTTTCAGGACAAGAAGCCGATCAAGCAGATCTGCCGGGAGCTGCGCGTATCGCGGAACACGGTGCGCAGGGTAATCAGGTCCGGGGCAACAGAGTTCAGTTACGAGCGCAGCGTTCAACCGCAGCCGAAGATCGGGCCCTGGAAAGACGAGCTCGACCGGATGCTGGCGGAGAATGCCCGCAAGCCTAAGCGGGATCGGCTCACGCGCATCCGGATCTTCGAGGAGCTTCAGTCCCTCGGATACGAAGGCGGCTACGATGCCGTCCGGCGTTATGCTTCGTCGCGGGCGAAGACCGAACGGGAAGCCTCGGCCGCCGCCTACGTGCCCCTGAGCTTTGATCCCGGCGAAGCCTATCAATTCGACTGGAGCCATGAGGTCGTCCTGATCGACGGGGTGACCACGACGGCGAAGGTCGCGCATGTCCGGCTCTGCTACAGCCGGATGCTGTTCGTGCGGGCCTATCCCAGAGAGACACAGGAGATGGTGTTCGACGCGCACGACAAGGCGTTTGCGTTCTTCGGCGGCGCCTGTGCGCGCGGCATCTACGACAACATGAAGACCGCGGTGGACACGGTCTTCGTCGGCCGGGATCGTGCCTGCAATCGCCGCTTCCAGCAGATGTGCGGGCACTACCTCGTCGATCCGGTCGCCTGCACGCCTGCCTCGGGATGGGAGAAAGGCCAGGTCGAGAACCAGGTCGGCGTGGTCCGCCGGCGGTTCTTCGTGCTGGAAGCACGCCTCCGGCGTGACGTGCCGCGGCCGCGGTTCAAGAGCTACGCCGAGCTCAACGCCTGGCTCGAGGATCGCTGTCTTGCTTGGGCCAAGACGCACCCTCATCCCGAGATGCGCGAGCGGACGACGTGGGAGGTCTTCGAGGAGGAACGACCGAGCCTGGTTCCTTATGCCGGGCGGTTCGACGGCTTCCACGCCGTGCCGGCCTCGGTCTCCAAGACCTGTCTCGTCCGGTTCGACAACAACCGATACTCGGTCGACGCCCGGGCTGTCGGCCGGGCTGTCGAGGTCCGCGCCTATGCCGAACGGATCGAGATCTGGCAGGACGGCAGGATTGTCGGCGAGCATGCCCGCGCCTTCGGCCGCGGCAAAGATATCTACGATCCGCTACACTACCTCCCTGTCCTCGCCCGCAAGCCTGGGGCTCTCCGGAACGGGGCGCCGTTCAAAGAGTGGGAATTGCCGGCGGCAATGCGGCGCGTGCAGCGCAAGCTCGGCCGAGTGCCGAACGGCGACCGCCAAATGGTCGAGATCTTGAGCTCGGTCCTGACCGACGGCCTGGACGCGGTGGAGGCGGCCTGCGCCGAGGCGCTGAGCGAGGGCGTTCACTCGTCCGCCGTCGTTCTCAACATCCTCGCCCGGCGCCGGGAGCCCGGGCCGCCGCTGACCATCGCGACACCGGACGCGCTGCGTCTGAGCTGCGAGCCGGTCGCCGATTGCAGACGCTACGACAGCCTCAGGAGACCGGACCATGGAAAGATCGCAGGTGCTGGACGTGATGGGCCAGCTCAAGCTCTACGGGATGAAAGCGGCCTATGACGAGATCATCGCCACCGCCGTGAAGCGGCAGCACGAGCCGCAGAAGATCGTCGGCGACCTTCTGAATGCCGAGATCAGCGAGAAGCAGGCGCGCTCGATCAAATGCCAGATGACCATCGCCAAGCTGCCGCTGGCCAAGGAAATCGACGAGTTCGACTTCGAGGAGACGCCCGTCAACGAGACGCTGGTCCGCGACCTGGCGGGTGGAGACTTCCTCGAGCAGCAGCGCAACGTCGTGCTGATCGGTGGGACCGGGACCGGAAAGTCGCATCTCGCTGTCGGCATCGCCCGGGCCTGCATTCGCAGCGGCAAGCGTGGGCGGTTCTTCAATGTCGTCGACCTCGTGAACAAGCTCGATGCCGAGGCCCGCGCCGATCGCCAGGGCCGCACCGCGGACATCCTGTGCCGGCTCGACTGCGTCATCCTCGACGAACTCGGCTGCCTACCGTTCGCCCAGACCGGCGGTCAGCTGCTCTTCCACCTGATCAGCCGTCTCTACGAGCGCACCTCGATCCTGGCGACCACGAACCTCGACTTCGGCGAATGGCCGAGCGTCTTCGGCGATGCCAAGATGACCACCGCGCTCCTCGACCGGCTCACCCATCACTGCGACATCGTCGAGACCGGCAACGAGAACTGGCGCTTCAAGACCCGAGCCTGAGCCCCGGATCGTCGCTGGCCCGATCCGGCTGCGCCGCCTGGAAGCTACGCCGCCTCGGGCCAGCTCCCCGTGCTCCCAGAGGGGGCAGTTTTGGAGGCCGATAAGGGGTCAAACTTCGGCGCCGATTGACA
>NZ_FNMZ01000019.1 GCF_900106695.1 Albimonas donghaensis | reverse complement strand
CATCGGCCGCATCGCAGACGCCTACACCCCCGCCGAATGCGCCGACTGCTTCAGCGCATGCCGATACGATCCAGACTGGTAGGATTCCGCTCTAGTAGGTCACCGCCAGACGGACCCCGCCCCAATGGCGGCCGCCGACCGTGATCGGGGCCGAGAGATCCTTCATCAGCACGAAGTTCCCGCCGCCCATGTCCCGGCGATAGGTCTGAAGCAGGAACGGCGCCGTCGAGCGGCCGGCCTTCAGCCCCACCCGGTCGTTGAAGATCCGGCGGTTCCGGCAGTTGGCGGCGTTCCACACCGGGTCCGGCCCCTGCGGCTGGGAGAACCTGCGGTTGTGAACCGGAAGATAGCCGTTCCGGTCCACCGCCGCGCAGAAGATGATCCGCGCATCCTCGGCCGCCGCGGGCTCCAGCAGCTCGGGCAGCACCTGCTCGCAGAAGGGGGTGAACGGGGCCATGACCTGCGGGGGCTCCGTGCCCTCGATCGGGGCGTAGCGCTGGTCGAAGAGCCGGCCGGCGTCGATCGCGCCCCTGGCCAGCCCGGCCTCGAACGCCGCCGAAACCCGGCCCGCCACCGCGCGCACCAGCGCGATGAAGCGCGCGTCCGCCATGTCGCCGCCCAGCCCGGCGGCGGCCTGAACCATCCCCTCGGACAGGTCGACCAGCCCGTCGAGGCGTGCGCGGCTCTCGCTCACCCTTTCCACCGAGCCCTGGACCGCCCAGCGCATCCGGTCCATGGCGCCGTCGAAGGCCATGCCGCCTTGTTCGATCGCCACGGCGTGTTCGGCGATATCCGCGCCCTGGCCGCGAATGCCCTGCAGCGCCTCGGAGGTCCGGCCCAGCCGCTGGCCCACCTGCTCGGCCTGCTCCAGCACTTCCCCGGCCATGCCGGAGGCCTGGCCGGCCGCGCCGCGCAGGTCCTCCGCCCAGGCGTCGAGCGTCCGGATGCGGTCGCCCACCTTGTCGGCGGCGGTCTTGGTGCGCTGGCTCAGCGCGCCGACCGCGTCCGCGACCACCGCGAAGCCGCGCCCCGCCGGCCCCGCCCGCGCCGATTCGACCGAGGCGTTGATGGCCAGGATGTTCACCTGCATGGCGATCTGGCTGATGTCCGCGTTGCTCTCGGCCACGCCATGCAGCGTGTCCTCCAGCGCCTCGATCCGCGTTTCAAGAGAGCGCGCCCAGTTCGCCAGATCCCGGATGCGGGTGACGGCGGCCGCCAGCGCGCGGGTCGAATCCTCCGCCAGCCGGGCGCTTTCGTCGGTGGCGGCGCCGATGGCCCGCGCGTTCTCGGATACCGAGGCGTTGGCCGCCGCCACCTCCGCCGCGCCGGCGCGCAGGTCGGACAGAAGCGCGTTCAGCGCGGCCGAATCCTTGTCCACCTCTTCGAGGAAACCGGCGAGATCCACGATCTCCCGCCCCAGGCGCAGGGCGGACTCCGACAGGTCCGTGGCCGCGGTTCCGCTGACCGGCGGCGGCGGCGCGGGGGCGGGCGTGCGGGCGAGGGCGCCGGACCGTCCGTCCGCCATCTGGGCGACGTGCCGGCGCGCGCCGGCAACCGGGCCGGACGGGAGCGCGTGAGCGGTGGGCATGCGGAAACCTCCAACCTCCCCCGGAGGCGACGTCGCGTCCGGGGCGAGGCGGTTGTCGCAAAGCCCGATTAACTCGAGGTTGAGGCGGGCCGCCTCCGCGGCGCCCGGCCGCCCCGTTCGGCTCAGCTCAGCTCAGCTTCGAGGAGATCACGCCGGTGTTGACGCCGCCCATGCGCAGCTCGCCGAACAGGCGCTGATATTCCATCTTGGGGCAGAGATTGCTGACCACCTCGACGCCCCTCGCCTGGGCGCGCTCCGCCGCGGGGCCGTTATGCACGCCGATCTGCATCCAGATCGTCTTCAGTCCGCGATCCGCGAGATGCTCCAGCGCCTCGTCCACCACGCCGCCGGCATCCTCGGAGCGGCGGAAGATGTCCACCATGTCGATGGGCCCGAGGCTTTCGGGGATGTCGGCGAGGCTGGCGCGCACCTCCTGTCCCCACAGGCGCTTGCCGGCCTGCACCGGGTTGACGGGGATCACCCGGAAGCCCTTGAGCGCGAGGTAGCGCCCCACGTAATTGGAGGGCCGCACCGGATTGGGCGAGACCCCCACCATGGCGATGGTGCGGGTGGCGCGCAGGATGCGCCGCAGCCCGTCGGGGCCGGGGGTGAGGGTCGGGAGGGGCGCTGCATCGGTCATGCCGTGAAATCTAGGCGCCCGCGGGGGGCGAGGAAAGAGTTCGCGCGACCGCGGCGCGATGTCGTCGGACAAAAAAAGCCCGCGCCGAAGCGCGGGCTGAAAGTTTGAACGAGGGACAATGAGTTGACGAAGCCAGGGCGAACCCAACCACGTCGGCTCATCCTTCCATATGGGGCGGAATGGGCGGAATTCAAAGCCCTCTCGAAATCTTGCGCTTTGTTACAAGGGCTAACGTCACGCGGCCGACACGCTCAGCGGCGGGCCGCCCGCGCCGCGTAGAGCGCCACGGCGGCCGCGTTCGAGACGTTGAGCGAGGCGAACTCCGCCGCCGAGGGAATGCGCGCCACGCTGTCGCAAAGCCCGCGGGTCTTGTCGCGCAGGCCCGGCCCCTCGGCCCCCATGGCCAGCGCCAGCGGTCGGCCGGGCAGGGCGGCGACGGCGGCGTCCATGTCGGTCTCGCCCAGCCCGTCGAGCCCGACGCAGGCGTAGCCCAGCTCCTTGAGCTGCTCCATCGCGGTCCCGAGATTCTTCACCCGCAGATAGGGCTGCCGCTCCAGCGCGCCGGAGGCGGTCTTGGCCAGCGCTCCGGTCTCGGGCGCCGAATAGCGCTGCGGGGCGATCACCGCGCGGGCGCCGAAGACCTCGGCGGATCGCAGGATGGCCCCGACATTGTGCGGATCGGTCACCCGGTCGAGCAGGACCACGAGGTCGTTCTCGCCCTGCGGCGCGCAGATCTCCTCCAGCGGGCCCCAGTCCAGCGGCTCGACTTCCAGCGCCGCGCCCTGGTGGACGGATTGCGGGTCGAGCGGGGCGGGAAAGCGGCGGGGATCGGCGATCTCGGGTTCGAGCCCGGCGGCGGCGAGCACCTCGTCCCCCAGCCGCAGGGCGGCGTTGCGGGTCAGGATCAGGCGGCGGCGGACCCGGGCGGGGTTGAGCAGGGCGTCGCGCACGGCGTGCAGGCCGAAGAGCCAGACGGGCGGGGGCCCCTCGCGTCGCGCGCGTTCCTTATCCACCACCCAGTCGGGCTTGCGGGCCATGGCTCGTCATCCTCGTCTTGCGTCATCCTCCGCAGACCACGTCCCGGGGGCGGGCGCAAGTCGGGCGGGCGCGGGCGGGCGGCGGGACCCTGCGACGCCGGGTCCGTGCCGGAGCCGTCACGAAACCGCGCCGAGGCGGGTTGACCTCTCGCGCGGGTCGCCTTACACCCCGCGTCGCGCCCTGTGGAGGGGTGGCAGAGCGGTCAAATGCAACGGACTGTAAATCCGTCGGGGAAACCCTACGCTGGTTCGAATCCAGCCCCCTCCACCACGCACCCCCCTGACGAACCGTGGTAGTTGCGCCGTATCGGAAGTCCACG
This sequence comes from Albimonas donghaensis, assembly GCF_900106695.1. GTDB lineage: Bacteria > Pseudomonadota > Alphaproteobacteria > Rhodobacterales > Rhodobacteraceae > Albimonas > Albimonas donghaensis. The sequence continues at coordinate 4,897 of NZ_FNMZ01000019.1, read as the reverse complement.
CGATTTCTGTGGGTTAGGCGCGTATGGCGGTGTCGGAACCTCACGAGAGCACGGATATCGGAGCGGAAACGCCCCTCGTGGGGGCGTTTGCTCTGCGGGCGTGTTTCGGGTGAGGTCTTGAGAGAGGCGTTGCGCTGGCGGCCCGGTCAATTCGGACGATGATCGAAGCCGAGGGCGCGCCGCTGCTCGGCCCAGTCGAGCGGGAGGTCCGGCAGGCGGCGCAGCGCGCCAGCGGTCATCGTCTCCGGCTGGCGGCCGTTCAGGATCGCCTCGGCGAGGTCCGGCGCCAGGAAAGCCAGAGGCAGAATTCGGCTGACCGTTCCCTTGCGCTTCTCTTCGCGCCGCTCGATCTCTCCGACCGAGACGGCGGCGCCGGAGAGCAGCTCCTTCGCCCATCGCCGCGCGTCCGCGACCATCGCGATGAGGTCGGCATCCGGCTTCCGCTCGCGCCGGTCCATGCCGATGACGATGGGCTTGGCGCGTCCGGCCTGGCGGGTGCGCAGGGGCGCCTCGATCCGAATCGGTTCGATCTGCGCATCGCTGGCCATGGGGCGGATGAGTGTTTTGGCGCTGATCGTGATCGTCATGATCCCGTCGCCCAGGTCGATGCGATGGATGAGGTCGAGCAACGGGCCGATCCGATCCGCAGCGCTGGCGGCGATGGCCTTCGCGCGGTCGAGCGCGTCCGCGATGGCCGAGGGCTTCGCGCCAGCCTGAAGCAGGTCGGCGGCGAGCCGGTCGGCATCGCCAATGCGTTCGGTTAAGGTTTTTGTAACGAAAGCCTCGATACTCTCAGCAGGCATCCGCATCGCCGGCGCGCCCTCATCCGGCCGAGAGGCGTAGTACCAATACCGTTTGCGAACCGTGCCCTGGCCCGCCCGGATCGAGCGGGAGGCGTGGGTCGGCTTCATCGCGCGGCCCTGCGCATCGAACAGCAACCCGTCGAGCGGCCGCATCGTCGGCCGAGGGGCGCCCGTCCGCGCCCCGCCCCCGTTGTCGTCGAGCGCGCGCTGAACAGCTTCCCAGGTCGCGCGATCCAGGATCGCCGCGTGGAGGCCCGGATGGTGCTCGCCCTTGTGGCGGGTCTCGCCGATGTAGACCGGGTTGCGTAGAAGGGCGTGAAGCGCGCCGCGTGAGATCGGCTTGCCGCCCGAGCCGTTCGCCCGAAGCTTGCTGACCACGCCCGATGCATCCAGTTCCACCTTCAGCGCCCGAACGCAGCCGAGATCCAGATAGCGGCGGAAGATCATCCGCACCGTCTCCGCCTCGCCGTCGTTGATGACCAACGCCCGGTCCTTCACGTCGTAGCCCAGCGGCGGCAGGCCGCCCATCCACATCCCTTTGCGCTTCGAGGCGGCGATCTTGTCCCGGATCCGCTCCGCCGTGACCTCCCGCTCGAACTGGGCGAAGGACAGCAGCACGTTCAGCGTCAGCCGGCCCATCGAGCTGGTCGTGTTGAACGCCTGGGTGACCGAGACGAAGGACACGCCCGCCGCGTCGAAGATCTCCACGATCTTCGCGAAGTCGGACAAGGCCCGGGTCAGCCGGTCGACCTTGTAGACCACCACCACGTCGATCCGCCCCGCCTGCACATCCGCGAGCAGGCGCGCCAGGCCGGGGCGGTTCATGGTCCCGCCGGAGATGCCGCCGTCATCATAGCGGTCGGGCAGTTCCCGCCAGCCCTCGTGGCGCTGGCTGAGGATGTAGGCGGCGCAGGCCTCGCGCTGCGCCTCCAGCGAGTTGAAGTCCTGGTCGAGGCCCTCTTCGGACGACTTGCGGGTGTAGATCGCGCAGCGCTTCAGGCTCATCGACCGGCTGCCTCGCGCAGGCCGAAGAAGGCCGGGCCATTGCGCCGAGTTCCGGTGATCGCCCGCGCGACGGCGGAGAGGGAGGCGTAGCGCCGCCCCTTCCACTCGACGCCGTCCGCGGTGGTCAGCACCTCATGCGTCTCGCCCCGCCAGGTCTTGATCAGCCTGGCGCCGGCGGGCGTCGCCTGCGTGGGCGCGGTCCCTCCGCCGGCCTGCAGCGCCGCCGGCGCGGAGGCGCCGGACGCCCGCGCCGTCTCGATCCGCCGCCAGGCGTTGGCGAGCCGGGCGGGTTCGCCGCCCAGCGCTTCGGCTTGCGCCGCATGCGCCAGCGCCAGCCGCATCAGCCGACCGCCGGCGGAGGCGGGCGCGGCCGCGCCCGTCCTCTCCGCCCACACCAGGCGGAGCGCCGCCGCGTCCAGCCCGCCCAGCCGCTCCAGCTCCGCCGCCAGGCGGGAGGCGGTCGAGCCGCCGCCTCGCTTCGCCGTCCGCTCAGGCCGCATCCGACCCGACCTCCTCGCCGGCGATGCGATAGACGGCCTTGCCGTCCGCGCCCTTCGCGCTCTCGACCGCGAGGCCCTTCTTCCGAACCCCGGTCAGCGCCGCGCGGGTGGTGTGGACCTGCCAGCCGAGCGTCTCAGAGAGGGCATCGATCCCGGCCCCGTCGGGCGCCGAGATCATCTCGACCAGCCGCGCCTGCTTCGTCCCGGGCCGGAAGTGGGGCTTGGCAGGGGCGGGTTCGTCCGCCGGCGCCGGCTCGCCGCTCGTCGGCGCCACGTCTGGCTCCGCCGTCGCATCAAGCGCCGCATCGCCGTCCTCGGCTGAGCTGCCCGGCAAGCCGATGGCGTCCATGCCGGCCGAGGCGATGCGGAGGCCGAAGCTCACGCCGTCCTCAGTCACCCGCCAGGCCTCGGCGTCGTGGCGGGCCGTCACCTCCTCCACCAGGCCCGCGTCGAGCAGGCGGGCCAGCGCCCGCTCCAGCGTCTTGCCCTTCGCCCGCACGCTCTCGGGCGGCGGCAGCAGCATGAAATCAGGCCGCGCGGCGGCGGCGGAGAGCAGCACGAGCTGCAGGTCGGTGAGCTTGATCTTCTGGGTCATCGTCGCGGTCTCCAGGCGAGGCCCGCGCCCGATGCGCGGCCTCCCACCGCGCAAGGCCCCGGCGACGAGCCCGAGGCGGTCGCGGCAGGCCCGGCCCTGCGTCGCGACGCCGACACCACCGCTTCCCGTGCGGCGGAAGTCGAGCGAATTCGACGGCCAGTCTGAAGAACATGAGAAGCCTGGAGATCAGGCGACCCGCGCACGCGGCGCCGTGGACGCTCGTCAGGCGCGACCTTTTCGAATGCCCGCCAGGAAACGCCGCGCCACGCTCCATGAGGGCGTCGCGCCATCGCCGGTTCCCGCGCGAAGACGGCGGAGACCCGTTCGTGCGCAAGGCCCGGGCCGGGGCGCGAGACACCTGGCAGATCGAGGCCAAGAACGACGCCGGCGAGACGACGTTCTGGGACCTCGAAACACAGGTTCAGATCGATCGCCGCTTCCCCGGCTTGCCCTCAAAGCGCGTCGATTTTCTTCTGACGCCAGGGCAGAGCTCCGGCTCGCCGCCCATCGTGGTGGAGTTGGATGGCTGGGAGCATCATGCCGGCGACATCGCGAAGGATCTGCAAGATCGACTTCGAATGGTGCGTTCTGGCCGGGTGCGAGTCTGGACGCTGACTTGGGACGACTTGAAGCCGAAGCCTGAGCCCAGGCATGCCCTTGCGCCGATATCCTCGAGTGCGGAGGCCGTGCACGATATCGCTTCGAAGATCGCGGCGACATCCGGAACGAGCGCCCGCGCGCTGAGAAAGATGTTGGGCTGGCTGACCTCGGCGGAGAACGCCCCGCCTACGCTCGACGCCCTTCTTGCGATCATGCGCGAGCCAGGTCTCGACCTCGCCGGCGCCGCCGGGGTGGTGGGGGCTGCGCTTTACAGGTCCGGGGATCCCCGGCTTCGGCCGGGTGCGCTGTCCGCCGCCGCCGAGTCTTTCCTTTCAGGAAAAGCGCCGACGACCGGATTCCGGTCCGGCGACCTTGTCCTCCTTCTGAACCCGTCAGCCGCCGCCGCTACCGGGAGCTTCGAGCCCGAGGCGTTCAGAGCGGTGCTGTCCGCAGACCTCGAGGATGCCGAAGACGCGACGGCGGCGAGCGGTCTCCGCAAGCAGACGCGGTTCAGGCATACATCGAGACCGAGGTCGCCGTCGGCGACCGTCTTGAAGTTGGCGGGCGGTGCTCCAGGGAACTGCTCCACCGGACCTCATCCGGCGAATTGCGCTAGATCGGGTTCATCGCGAATGCCTTCGGGTCCGGTGGTCGGTCCTCCGATCTGAGGGTCAGTGCCGTGATGCGGTATCCGGCAGATGAAAAGGAGCGGGATCGCCAGGCGGCCGCGGTCGTTGCGAGGGGCTGGGGCTACGTCGTTCTGGTGGAAGGCGCCCTGCGATAGGTGTGGATCGGCTCCGAACCGGGCCCCCGCCCCAGGAGCGCGCAAATATCTGATATCGAGAAACAATTCTTGTGCTGTCAAACGGCATTGGAACGGAACTTCTGATCGGCGCGGAAGAGGGGCCCGTTCCGGAGGCCCTGATGAGGCAGCCCTGACCGCGCCGTAGGCGGAGGTGCTGTCAGGGCTGCCTCGTCGCGCTTGAGGAGGGTAGGTCAGGCGTGGTTCTTGAAGCGCCAGCTGTCGTTGCCGATCTCGACGATCTCGCAAAGGTAGGTGATCTTCGTCATCTGCCGCGCGATCGACTCAGCCTGACGCCGCAACCGCGAGCGCGCGGGTGCGCGGTCCCCTCAGTCCGGCAAGACGATCTTCAGCCTCTTCAGCAGGCGCTTGTCATGCGCGATGTCGGCCTCGATCAGGTCGCGGTGAGGGTTATCGGGATCATCCTCGAGCGTCGCCTCCAGCTCGGCGACCTCGTCCTCGAACATCCGCTTGCGCGCGCGCAGCCAGTCCCAGTCTGTCAATCGGCGCCGAAGTTTGACCCCTTATCGGCCTCCAAAACTGCCCCCTCTGGGAGCACGGGGAGCTGGCCCGAGGCGGCGTAGCTTCCAGG
>NZ_FNMZ01000004.1 GCF_900106695.1 Albimonas donghaensis | reverse complement strand
TGTACGCCGGCCTCCTTCCCCGGCGGATATCTTGAATCAGACCGAGACCCCGAGGGGAATCCCCTTCGATTCAATCAGATGGGCTGACGCTCTAGAGGTGGGACGCGCTGCGGCAGTGGTCAGCCCGCGGCGGGGGGCGGCGGGCGGTTGGAGGCGGCGATCAGGCCCTCGGCGATGCGTCTGGCGGCGGTGGCGGCCTCGGGCATGCCGCGCACCTGCGCGGTGGCGATGGCGCCTTCCTTGAGCAGCGCCAGCGCCTCGGCCAGCGCCCGCGGATCGGCGGCGCCGGCCTCCGTGGCGAGCCGCTCCAGGTAGTCCACGATGCGCAGCTTGTGTTCGGCCGCCGCCCGATGCGCCGGATGGTCGGGGGCGGCGAACTCGCTCGCGGCGTTGATGAAGGCGCAGCCCGAGAAGCCCATGCCCTTGAACGCCTCGCCCCGGAACCAGATCGCGAGCGCGTCGAACATAGCCAGCAACCGCGCCGCCGGGTCGGGCGAGGCCCGCTCCATCTCTCCCATCAGCCAGTTGCGGAACTGCTCGTCCCGGCGATGCAGGGCGGCGAGGATCAGCTCGTCCTTCGATCGGAAATGCTTGTAGAGCGTCATCTTCGCCACGCCGGCTTCGGCGAGGATCCGGTCGATGCCGGTGGCGTTGAAGCCGCCGGCGTAGAACATCCGGAGGGCGGTTTCGATCAAATGGTCGCGACGGGACGCCAAGCGGGATCTCCAAGGGTTGTCAGACAGTTCTGTCTAATCTTCGCCCGCGCCGGTCGCAACCGGCCGTGAAACCGGGGTGATCACAACCTCGGGCGGGACCGACTCGCTTGAAAAATAGACAGACTAGTCTGTATATATAGCGCCCGAAGCCGTGCTCAAGGAGCCCCCATGTCCCGTCCCCCCCTTCCCCCCTTCGACGCCGAGACCGCCGCCGCCAAGGTCCGCATGGCCGAGGGCGCTTGGAACGGCCGCGATCCCGCCAGGGTCGCGCTCGCCTACACGCCCGACAGCCAGTGGCGGAACCGGGCCGAACGCTTCGCGGGGCGAGAGGCCATCGAGGCCTTTCTCACCCGCAAATGGGCGCGCGAGCACGACTACCGCCTGATCAAGGAGCTCTGGGCCTTCCGCGACGCGCGCATCGCGGTGCGCTTCGCCTACGAGTTCCGCGACGACGCCGGCGCCTGGTTCCGCGCCTATGGCAACGAGAACTGGGAATTCGCCGCGGATGGCCGGATGGCCCGGCGCATCGCCTCGATCAATGACCTCGCGATCTCCGAGCAGGACCGCCTGTTCCGCTGGCCGCTGGGCGTGCGGCCGGAGGGGCATCCGGGCCTGTCGGATCTGGGGCTTTAGGCCCATGGCCGGCCCGGCGGTTCCCGTTCCCGCCGGGCCGGTGCGATCTGGGATGAGCGGGACGCCTTCACGAAAGGGGCCCGACATGCCGAGCATCACAGCAACCTTCGCCCGCGCCCTGCGGGACGCGGCGGGGACACTCGCGGCCGAAGCGGGGACGCCGCCGCCGGGGACGCCGGTCGCGGCCGTCTGCGCGGCCGACGCAGGCGCCGAGGACCGGCTCTCCGACCGAGACTATTTCGAGGAGATCGAGCGGTTTCGCGCCAGCCACCCTGACCCCGCCGCCCTGGTCTTCGCCTATGCCGAGACCGTCCGGTCCGACGCGCTCGGCACGCTCGGTCTCGCGATGCACACCGCGCCGACCCTGCGGGACTCGCTGCGCATGGTGGAGCGCTATTTCCGGCTGGTGACGGACAACGCCGTCTATCGGCTGGAGGAGGGCGAGGAGGCCGCCTTCTTCGCCATCGAGGCCCGCACCGACCCGCATCCCGCGCTGGACTTCCGCAACGAATGCGCGCTGGCGGGCTTTGTGCGCAACCTGCGCCGGCTGGCCGGGGACGGGCTGGGGCCGGAATGCGTCTGGTTCCGCCATCCGGGGCGGGGGGATGGGGAGCGCTACGCGCGCGCCCTGGGCTGCCCGGTGCGGTTCGGGGCGGAGCGCGACGCCATCGTGCTGTCCCGCGCTGCGCTGGACCTGCCCAACCGGCTGGGGGATGCGGGCGTGTCGGGCTTCTTCTCCGCCCGGCTGGAGGCGGAGATCGCGGAGATGGGCGCGGAGGAGCCGCCGTTGAAAGCCGAGCTGCTGCGCCGCCTGACCCCGGGGCTGAGCAACGGCGCGCCCTCGGCCGCCGCCGTCGCGCGGGACATGGGGATGAGCGAGCGCACGCTCTACCGCCGGCTGGCCGAGGCCGGGACGACCTATCGCGACGTGCTCCAGGACGCGCAGACCCGGCTGGCGCGGGAGCTGCTGGGCGCGGGCGACTGCTCCATCTCCGAGGTCGCCTTCCTGACCGGGTTCTCCGAGCAGAGCGCCTTCGCCCGCGCGTTCAAGCGCCGGGTCGGGCGCACGCCGGCGCAGTATCGGCGCGGCTGCGCGCGGCTCTGACGGCCTCCGGGGGGGGCGGTTTGGCGGAAACTGCCAAAACCGCGGCAGGCCCGGCCGATACCGCCCCCGCCTCGCCGGTCTATCCCTGTTTCATCGAAGAACGGAGCCACCCCCGGCCACGGCGCCGGGAACGCTCCCCGAGATGAAAGGACCCGGCATGGGACGTCATCCTCTCAGTCCTCGCCGCGCGGCGAGCCCGCGCGGTTCGGCCCGGCCGGGTCCCGCCACGGGGCGCCGGAGCCCGGCGCCGGCCCCCCGCCCGCCGCGCCTGCGCCGCGTCGGCGCGCCGACACGGAGACCCGTGATGAACGACATGGCCCACATGCTGACCCTGACGGTCAGCGCCGCGCTGGCCACCGGGGCGCTGACCTTCCCGGTCACGATGCCCGGCGGGATCCACGAGGCGCGCGCCGCGGCGGTCGTCGCCGCGGGCCCCGGCGAAGCGGCGCCGCCCGTCGCCCCGCCCCCCCGGTTCGCTTCGGCCGAGGCCGCATCCGGCCTGGTCTTCGTCGCCTCGGGCCCGCCTCCGGGCCCGGCGTCCGGGCCGCCGCCTCCGGCCCCGGTCTGCGCCCTGGCGCTCCGGTCCGATCCGGGAGGCTGAGGCGGCCCCTCCTCCCCTCCGGCGCGGCCATCCCGGCGGCGTCGTCCCCAAGGCTCGCGGATCCGAGCCCTCCGCGCCGCGGACGCCTTTCGGCCAGCGGACGGGAGAGGCGTGGCCGATCGGCCCGGTCTCCGCGGCCCGCAACCCGACCCCACCCCGTGAAAGGAACGGAACCATGGCTACCGACCACGACCACACCCGCCCCTCCCATCCCCACGCCTGCGGCTGCGGAACCACCGCCGAGACCGTCGACCTGGCGCGCCGCCGCGTGCTGGCCGGCGCCGCCGGGGCGGCCGCCGCGGGGGCCGCGATGGCCGCCGGGGGCGTCGCCTCCGCCGCCACGCCGGAGGCCCGCGCGCTCTACGCCGATCCCGAGACCCCGGGCCTGCCGCAGATCGACATGGAGATCGCCAGGGGCCGCACCGCGCTGGTGGTCACCGATCCGCAGATCGACTTCCTGTCCGAGGACGGCGTGACCTGGGGCGTGGTCGGCGAAAGCGTGACCGAGCAGGGCACGGTCGACAATATCGAGCGCCTGTTCGCCGCGGCGAAGGCCGCGGGCATGCCGGTCTTCATCTCGCCGCACTACTACTACCCCCACGATCACAAGTGGAACTTCGAAGGCACGCTGGAAGCCACCATGCACGCCATCGGCATGTTCGACCGCCCCGGGCCCCTGGACCTGACCGGATTCGACAATTCGGGCGCCGACTGGATGCCGCAGTACAAGAAATACATCGAGGACGGCGAGACCGTCATCTGCTCGCCGCACAAGGTCTACAGCCCTGCCCAGAACGACCTGAACCTGCAGCTGCGCAAGCGGGGGATCGACAAGGTCATCCTCGCCGGCATGTCGGCCAATCTGTGCACCCAGGCGCATCTCTACGAATTGCTGGAACTGGGCTTCGAGGTCGCCGTGGTCCGCGACGCCACCGCTGGGGCGAAGGTGCCCGAGGGCGACGGCTATCTGGCCGCCATCATCAACTTCCGCATGGTCGCCAACGGCGTGTGGTGGACCGACGACGCGGTCGAGCGCATCGCCCGCTCGGCCTGACCCGCTCCCTCCCCCCCTCTGATCCCCCTGAAAGGAGAATTCTCATGAAGATCTTCACGCTCCCCACCCTCGCCGTCGCGCTGGCCGCGGCGTCCATCGCGCTCGCCCCCGCGGCCTTCGCGGCGGATGAGGTCAACGTCTCCAACGGCCTGACCCTGACCGGCGCGCCGCTGGGCCTGCATGGCGTCGACCCGGTGTCGATGTTCGAAAGCGAGGCCCCGCGGCCCGGGCGCGCGGAGCACACTGTCAACCATGCGGGGGTGGACTACTACTTCGCCACCGCCGAGGCCGCGTCCCTGTTCCAGGCCGAGCCGGCGGCGTTCCTCCCCCAGTTCGGCGGTTTCTGCGCCTTCGGGGTCTTCAAGGGCAAGAAGCTGGACGGCGACGTGCGCTACGCCGATATCCGCGACGGCAAGCTCTACCTTTTCGTCAACGCCCAGATCTACGCGGCCTATCTGGAGATGCCGGCGGAGGTCATCGCCGGCGCCTACGCCGCCTGGCCGGGCATCGAGGCGACGCCGGTCGGCGATCTCTGATCCCGGACCTCCGACCTTCAACCCCCGCTCCCGGGCCGCGACTGGCGGCCCGGGGCGACCCGCTCAGTCGATCATCGCGGTGGCGAGGCGATAGCGGAGCAGCTCCTCCTCCACTAGCAGGTAGATGTCGTCGGGCGGCGTCTCCAGCCCGTGAGCCAGCGCCAGCGGGTTCACGCCCATGTCCGACAGGTAACGCAGCGTCTCGCCCTGGCCGGCCTGGATCTGCTCGACCGCAAGGAAGGCGGGCAGGATCGAGCCGTCGTCATAGGCGTGCTGATGCAGCCCGATCCAGGCGGTGCGCGAGGCGGTGCGCTCCACCCCGCCGGCGAAGATATAGGGACATGCGGACAGGCAGGCCGCATCGGGCAGGGCGAGCGTGTTCAGCCCGTCGTCGCGCAGCATCCGCCCGATATCCAGCGCGTCGCGCACCGAGCCGCCGGGCGAATGCAGCGCCACCATGTCGGGCGGGGCGTCCAGATCCGCGAGATAGCCGCGCAGGCGCGGAGCGGCGCCCGGGTCGATGGCGCCGGCCAGCAGCAGCACGTCGCCGAAGGCCTCCGTCGGGCGGATCGAGAATTCCAGCCGGTCGGGCAGCGGATCGGGCAGGCGCACCGGGCCTTCGGAGGGCTGCTCCGGCCCCAGCCGCGACGGCACGGCGGAGGGGGAGAACGGTCGCCGCTGATCGCCGGGCGAGATCGGGGACTGGGTTTCGGTCCGGATCCCGTTGCGCCCGATGCGGTCGAGCGCGCCCCAGCCGGTATCCAGCGCCACCGCGCCCGCCACCAGCACCTGCGCCAGCAGGCAGGCCCGCAGCACGGCGCGGGCGGAGGGCAGGGGCAGGGGTCTTGGCAGGGGCGCCGGTTCGGGGTCGGGCGCCGTCATCCGCCCCGTCATCCGCGGTCGGCCTCCCGCGGGCCTGGGCCGGGTTTCGGGGCGTCCGCATCCCGCGGCCAGGCGGGACGGGGGCCGGGCGCGTCCGGCGCCGCGGCGCCGCCATCCGCCTGCGCCGGGCGCTCGCGTCCCTGGCCGATCACCCGCGACAGCATCGCGTCGTCGGCCGAGCCCAGCGCGCCCTCGATATCCCGCAGGCCCCGCATGGCGGCGCGCAGTTCCGCCAGCGTCAGCGTCTCTTCGATGCCGACGCCCTCCTTCCCGCGCCGGATCGCGGCCTGGGTCACGGCGAGGATGAAGACCAGCACGCCGGGCAGCAGGTCGATGGCGATGGCCCCCGCCCAGGACGGCGCGAAGGCCCCCGCATAGCGGATCACCGCGTCGGCGGCGGAGATCGGGGTGTAGGTCGTCTCCTGCGGCGGCGGCATGGCGAGCACTTCCTCGGCCGCGTCGCGCAGGGTCGCGGCGCGCCGGTCCAGCGCGTCGAGCACCGAACCCATGGTCGCGGCCTGATCCTCGCGCACGCCCGCGGACCGCCCGTCCAGCTCCGGCAGCACCACGGAGGCGCGCAGGTCCTCCGCCGCCCGCGCCACGAGCTGCGCGACCTGCAACTGGCGCAGCGTGGTGATGACCCCGGCCAGCCGCACAGATTCCTCGGAGAAGGTGACGGACCGCCCCTCGACCGAGCCCTGCTCGACGATCAGCGCCCGCATCCGGCTGAGGATGGCGTTGCCTTCCTCGAACGCCGCCTGGATCGGGGCGTTCTGGCCGGCGATCTGGGTCTCCAGCCCGCGCAGCTCGTCGGCTTTCTGGTTGAGCAGACGGAACACCGCGCCCCGACCCGCGGCGCCCGACAGGTTGCCGCTCAGCTCCTGTTCCGACAGGTCCTCGAAACTGGTGCGGGCGCGGGCCACGTCGCGCTCCAGCCCCTGGGCGGAGACGGCGATGAAATGCGCGCGCTCCAGGCTCGCCTGGTAGTCCTGCACGGTGCGCGCCAGATGCTGTTCGACCGCCGCGCCCCCGGCCAGCGCCGCCGCGTTCAGCCAGCTCGACATGGCCACGATGGCCAGCGAGCCGACCACGGTCGCCAGCCCCAGCCCGAGGAACCCGCCCGCGGTGCGCATGGCGGGCAAGAGGCGGAGCAGGTAGCTCCAGAACACGAAGATCCCGACCGAGACCGCCAGCGAATAGGCCACGGCGGCGAGAAAGGTCAGCGCCCCGTCGCCGTCCAGCAACGAGGACACGCCCAGATAGGTGTAGATCCCCGAGGCCACCGCCAGCACGCCGAGGGCGGCGGGGGTGAAGCTGTCGAGCCAGCCGAGATGCCCCTCAAGCTCCTTGGCGGAGCGCAGGCCGCGCGCCTCTTCCCTGGAAATGTCGCGTTCGGTCAATCGTCGCTCCTTTATCCGGCGCGCCGGGCGGCGGGCCCCTGTGGCAGCCGAAGGCTGTTCAGGCGATTGCGGCGAAGACAGGGCGCGAGGGCGCCGCGGCGCGCAAGGCGCAGCCGGGGCGGGGTGACGACCCGTCACGGCTGTGTGACCGGCGGGGCGATGCGGAAGCCTGCCGGACCAGGACCCGCGGAAGAAGGGGGCGCGCTCCCAGAGGGGGGCGGTCATCGGCGGGCCACGTGGCGGGACCGAAGCCTGTGGCCGGCGGCGGACAGGGGGGGGCGGGGTCGCCCCCCCTTCGCTCAGCGCAGGCCGAGGCCGCGGGCGATGATGCCGCGCAGGATCTCCCGCGTGCCGCCGCGCAGGGAATAGGAGGGGACCGACAGCAGCACCTCGGCGAAGGTGGCCGCGTATTCCTCCCGCGCCGTCTGGTCGGGCTCGCATTCGATCAGGGACCGGGCGATGTCGGGGATCGACTGCTCGAAATCCGCGCCCAGATCCTTGACCATCGAGGCCTGCAGCGCCGGGTTCTCCCCCCGCTCCAGCATCCCCGAGACCGAGCGCGACAGCCGCCGCAGCACCATCAGATGCGCGGACAGGCGGCCGATCACCACCTCCGCCCGCTCGTTGCCGGGCTGTTGCGACAGGCGGCCGATCAGTTCCTGCAGCAGGGCCATGGAGGACAGGAACCGCTCCGGGCCCGAGCGCTCGAAGGCCAGTTCCGAGGTCACCTGGTTCCAGCCGTCGCCGCGGGTGCCGATCACCGCGCTTTCTGGCAGGAACACGTCGTCGAACACCACTTCGTTGAAGTGCTCGCCCCCGGTCAGATCCTTGATCGGGCGGATGGTGATGCCGGGCGTGGTCAGGTCGACCAGCAGCTGGGAGACGCCCTTGTGGCGATCCTCGGGCCCGCCATCGGTGCGGCAAAACAGGATCATGTAATGGGATTTATGCGCCCAGGTGGTCCAGACCTTGGTGCCGTTGACCCGGAAGCCGCCCTCGACCGGCGTGGCGCGGGTGCGCGTCGCCGCGAGGTCGGAGCCCGAGTCCGGCTCCGACATGCCGATGCAGAAGAAGCACTCGCCCGCCGCGATCTTCGGCAGCACCAGGTCCTTCTGCTCCTGCGTGCCGACGCGCAGGATCAGCGGGCCCGACTGGCGGTCCGAGATCCAGTGCGCGGCCACGGGCGCGCCGGCGGCCAGCAGCTCCTCCATCACCACGTAGCGGTCGAGCGCGGAGCGTTCGTGGCCGCCGTATTCCTTCGGCCAGGTCATCGCGATCCAGCCGCGCTCCCCCAGCTTGCGGGAGAAGTCGGCGGAGAAGCCGGTCCAGCTCAGCGCCCGTTCGCGCGGCGGGAAATCGGCCAGCTCCTCGGCGAGAAAGGCCCGGACCTCGGCGCGCAGGGCGTCGGAATTGGGGGCCTCGGGCGGGGCGGGGAAGTCAAAAATGGCGGTCATGTCGTTTCCCTCAATAGCTCGAGATCAGCGGCCAGAAGCCGCCCTGTCCGGCGGAAAGCGCGGTGCGGCCCAGCTCACGCGACCAGGTGGCCTCGTTGCCGAATTCCTCGCGCCAGGACCACAGGCGCTTGGTGAACAGGCGCAGCGGGTGCTCCATGGTGAAGCCGATGGCGCCGTGGGTCTGCTGGGCGATGGTGGCGACGATGCCCGCCGCCTCGCCGGTGCGGATCTTGGCGGCGGCGATGGGGGCGAGGTCGGACCCCCCGTCGAGCAGCGCGGCGGCGGCCTCCGCGGCCATGCCGGCGGCGGCGTTGGCCGCGGCGGTCTGGCCGGCGGCGACCGACAGGTTCTGCTGGATCGCCTGGAACTTGCCGATGGGCCGGCCGAACTGCACGCGGTCATTGGCGTATTGCACGGTCATCTCGGTGGTCCGCTCCAGCGCCCCGGCCAGCGCGATGGCGCGCAGCGCGGCGCCCAGCGCGAAGGCCCGGCCCGCATCCAGCGGCGAGGGCGCGACGGCGGAGGACGGCAGCGCCGCGTCCACCGTCAGCCGGTCCCGCGGCTCTCCGGCCACGTTCTCGCCCTGCGTGATCGTGCAGGAGGACGGCGCGACCAGCGCGATATGCGGGGCGCCGTCCAGCGCCGTCACCACCGCCACCACGGAGGCGCCGCGGGCGAAGGGGACGCGGGGCAGCTCGCCCTTCAGGCGGAACCCGTCGCCCTCGCGGGTCAGCGCGACCGAGCCGGCGGCGGGGGCGGCGAAAGCGGCGGGCCCCTCGGGCAGGTCGAGGCCGGCGCGGGAGATGAGCGCGACGGCGCCCATGGTCTCGGCCAGCGGGCAGGGCAGCGCGAAGCGGCCGGCGAGACGGATGGTGTCCAGCACCTCCAGCGGATCGGCGCCGAAGCCGCCGGCCTCCTCGGGCGCGAGGCCGAGCGTGAGGCCCATCTCCTCGATCTTCGCCCAGATCGGGGCGCCCTTCTCCATCGAGCCGGAGCCGGGGCCGACCCAGGCGTCGGGCCCATGTTCCGCCTCGAACAGGCGGCCGGCGGCGTCGAGCAGCATCTTGTCTGACATCAGTCGTTTCTCACGGGGTTCAGGCGCCGAGCCGGGCGGCGGCCCGGTCGCGCAGCACGTTGCGTTGCACCTTGGCCCCGTTGGGGCTGTCGGTGACGGGGAAGTCGTCGAAGGTCAGCACCCGCACGGGGGCTTTCCATATCGCCAGCTCGGCCTGGCAGGCGGCGATGATCGCGGCCTCGTCCGGGGTTTCTCCGGCGCGCGCGATCACGCAGGCGACGGGGCGGACGGAGCGGTCCATGGGGATCGCCACCACCTGCGCCGAGGCGACGCCGGGCTGGGCGCGGACCACGGCCTCGATCTCGGCGGGGTCGGTCAGCCAGCCGCCGAGCCTGAGCACGTCCTTGATCCGGCTGAGGAACACCATGCGCCCGTCCGGCGTCATGCGCGCCAGATCGCCGGTGCGGAACCAGCCGCCATCGGCGAAGGCGCCGGCATTGGCCTCCGGATTGTCGAGATATTCGAGGAAGCGGTTGGGGCTCAGCACCTGCAGTTCCCCCGCCTCGCCCAACGGCAGTTCGCGGTCATCGTCCGGGTGGCAGACCCGCATCCGCGCGGTGGGGCAAAGCGCGTGGCCGCCGCCGTTCCCACGCTCCGCCGCCGGCGCGTCGGCGGGCTGGGCGGAGAAGAAGGCCAGCAGTTCCGACATGCCGTACATGCCGATCATGCGCAGCCCGCGCGCCTCGGCCCGTTCGGCGATGTCGCCGAGATTGGGCGTGTAGGCGGCGAAGCCCATATAGGACACGCCCGGGAAGGCCGGCGTCTCCTCCGCCGCCTCCAGCCATTTGTCGGCCATGTCGTCGGTGCCGTAGAGATGGGTGACCCCGCTCGCCCGGATCCGCGCCACGCTCTCGGCCGGGACGAAGCGGCGCTCCACCAGCAGGGTGGCGGCGGAGGCGAGCGACATCAGCGCGATGGTGAAGCCGAAGGCGCCGGCGAAGGGGATCGACAGCAGGGGCCGCGCGCCGGCCGGATCGGGCAGCAGGCGTGCGGCGATGTCGCGGGCCTGGGCGGCGAGCCGTTCGTGGGAATGCAGCACCAGCTTGGGGCCGGAGGTCGTGCCCGACGTGGCGAAGACCATGGCCACGTCGCCGGGCCGGGCGTCGTCGAGCGGGGCGGCGGAGAGCGCGTCGGCCTCCGTCATCGCGACCTGGGGCAGGCCGGGCAGGATCTCGGGCGCCGCGTCGGCGGAGACCAGAAGGGCGAGGCTCGCGCGGCGCTCCTCGGGGATCTCGCGCAGGATCTCGGCCCAGGGCGCCTCGCCGGTCTCGCCCTCGACGATCAGGGCGCGGATGCCGGATTGCGCGATCAGCTTGCCCATGTCGCCGGCCCGCAACCGCGGGTTCAGCGCGAAGACCCCGGCGCCCAGCCGCCAGCAGGCCAGCGCCGCGACCATCCATTCGGGCCGGTTGGGCATCCACAGCCCCACCCGGTCCCCCCGCGCCACGCCCCGCGCCGCCAGCAGCCGGGCGAGACGGGAGGACCGGGCGACGAGATCCCCGAAACTCGCCGAGCCTTCCGGAAAGGCCAGCGCCACCCGATGCGCCGGCGCGGCGTCGTTCAGCCCGCCGAGGGTGAGGGCCGGGCCGCTCATGCCGCCGAGCCCCCCGCCTTGCCGTCGGTCTGCGCGGTCGCGGCGGCCTCGGCCAGCACGTCGCGGGCGATCACCAGCTTCTGCACCTCGGACGCGCCTTCGTAGATCCGCATCGGCCGCACCTCGCGGTAGAGCTGGCCGATGATCCCGCCCTCGATCACCCCCATGCCGCCGTGAAGCTGCACGGCCGCGTCCACCACCCGCTGGGCGGCCTCGGTGGCGACCAGCTTGGCGATGGAGGCCTCGCGCGTCGCGCGCCCGCCCTTCACGTCCTTGGTCCAGGCGGCGCGGTAGACGGCCAGCGCCGAGGTCTCGATATCCACCTGGCAATCGGCCAGCTTGGTCTGCACGGACTCGCTCTCGGCCATGGTCCTGCCGAACATCCGGCGCGAGGCGACGCGGGCCAGCGTCTCGTCCATCGCCCGGCGGGCCACGCCGATTGCGGCGGCGCCCACCGTGGGGCGGAAATGGTCGAAGGTGGCCATGGCGAGCTTGAAGCCCTCGCCCGGCCGCCCGATGACCGAGGTCTTGGGCACGCGCGCCCCGTCGAAGATCAGCCGGCCGATGGGATGGGGGACGATCAGGTCGAAGGGCTCGGCTTTCAGGCCGGGCGTGTCGGCGTCCACCACCATGGCGGTCAGGCCGCGGGCGCCCGGCGCCTCCCCGGTGCGGGCGAGCACCACGTAGTGATCCGCGATGCCGGCGTTGGAGATCCAGGTCTTCTCGCCGGTCAGCACATAGGCGTCGCCGTCGTCGCGCGCCTCGGTCGCCATGGCGGCGACGTCGGAGCCGGCCTCGGGCTCGGAGATCGCGAGCCCCGCCACCTTCTCCCCGCGCCGGGCCGGTCCGAGATAGCGGTCGCGCAGGGCGTCGGAGCCGAACAGCGCGATCGGCCCGGTTCCCAGGCCCTGCATGGCGAACATGGTGTCGGCGAGGACCGAGGCGTAGGCCAGCCCCTCCCGCGCCGCGCAGAGCGCGCGGACGTCGAAGGCGTATCCCCCGGCGCCGGGCTCGGGCACGGCGATGTCGAGCAGCCCGGCCTCGCCCAGCGCGCGCACATGGCCGCGCGCCTCATCGGCCAGCGGGCCGGCGCCATGGGGCGCGATTCCGGCGGCGAAGCCCGCCACCTCGCGGGCTTTCGAATGGTGGGTTTCGTCGAGGAACGGCCAGTCCCAAAGCGTCCAGCCCATGCGGCGTCTCCTTCCCGTTTCGGCGGGCCCCTTGAGCCGGGTCCGGAGCAGGTCCGGCCGCCGTCGCCCACGCGCGTGCGGCGCGGATCGTTGTGGGCAGAGATAGAGCCTGGGGGCGGGGCGGAGCAAGGAAATTTTCCATATCAGAAAGTATTTCTGTATTGAGAAAAGTTCAGGCCCTGCTATCAGGAAGCGCGAAGCAGGCGGAAAGGACGGCCCATGCGCGATGAGACCGAGACCGACGGGCGGGCCCCCGCCGCCGCGCCGATGGTGCGCCCG
Source organism: Albimonas donghaensis (assembly GCF_900106695.1). Taxonomy (GTDB): domain Bacteria; phylum Pseudomonadota; class Alphaproteobacteria; order Rhodobacterales; family Rhodobacteraceae; genus Albimonas; species Albimonas donghaensis. The sequence continues at coordinate 469,533 of NZ_FNMZ01000004.1, read as the reverse complement.
GTGGTCAACGCCCTGCGCATCCTGCGCCGGCTGGGCGCGGACGGACGGGCCGAGACCCTGTCCGAGATCGCCCGCGGCCTCGCCATCAACATCTCCACCTGTCGGGCGATCCTGCTGACGCTGGTGGCGGAGGGGGCGCTTTCCTACGATCCGACCCGCAAGACCTACGCGCTGGGGCTCGACGCCGTGCGCCTGGCGCAGAGCGCGCTGACCGGGGCCGGGCGGCTCTCGGTCGCGCGGCCGCTGCTGCAGGGGCTGGCGGATCGCTACGCGCTGACGGCGACGCTGCTGCGCCCGCACGGGCCCGACCGGGTGCTGCTGGCCGAGATCGCGCAGGGCGCCGCCGACCTTCAGATCCAGATGCGCCCCGGCCAGCGTCTGCCGCGCTATATCGGCGCCTTCGGGCGGATGTACGCCGCGGTCTCGGGTCTGGACCGGGCGGCGGCGCAGGCGGAGTTCGCGGCCCTGCGCTGGGCCTCCGCCCCGGATTTCGACGCCTACTGGCAGGATGTCGAGGCCGCCCGCATCCGGGGCTGGGCCGCGGATGACGGCTGCTTCAACCGCGGGGTCCTGTCCTACGCCGCGCCGGTGCGCGGATCGGATGGAGGCGCGGGCGGCGAGGCGCCGCTGATGGTGGTGGCGACCCTGTTCCACTCCCAGCACGACGCGGCGACGCTGGCCGGGCTGCGCGAGGATCTGCTGTCCCTCTGCGCCCGGCTCGAAGATCTTTTCTGAACGCGCCCCGCCCGCTCCAGGCCGCGGAGATTGACCCCGGGGCCTCCGCCGCGTCTGATTTCGCCCTGCGTCCCGCCTGCGAACCGGGGCCGCCAGCGCCGGAGACCTGACCGACCATGCCTCCCTCCGACCCCTCGCCCGCCGGACATGTTCCGTCGGACGCCCGCCGCGCGCCGCATGACCTCGCCCCGGACCTCCGCCTTGTCGCCTGCGATGCTGCGGGGCGCCCGGACGATCCGCTCGACCCGGCGCCCCCGGCGGTCGCCGAGAACCTGGCCCGCGCCGTCGCCCTTCACGCCGACGCGGGTTTCCGGCGCCCGTGGACGGCCTATGTCGCGGCCATGGGCGTCGAGCCGATGGGCTGCGCCGCTTTCGCCGGTCCGCCGGAGGCCGGACGGGCCGAGCTCGCCTTCTTCACCGATCCGGAGTTCGAGGGCCGCGGCGTCGCCGCCTTCGCCGCGGGGGCGCTGGTCGCCATCGCCCATGCCGCCGATCCCTCGGTCACGCTGACCGCCCGGACCCTGCGCGAGGACGGCCCCTCCACCCGCATCCTGACGCGGCTCGGCTTCGATCTGGCGCGGGAGGTGGAGGACGAGGAGGCGGGCCTCGCCTGGGAATGGGAGCTGCCGGGCGTCGCGCCCCCGCCGCGCCATGAGGATGACCGCCGGGATCACCTCCGCCACGGCGAGCCCCCGCGCGAGGATCTCTGAGCCCCCGGCCCCCGGCTCACGTCGCCGCCCGAGCCCCCGGAGCCGCGCGCCGCGGGCGCCAGGGCGCGACCGGCGCGCGGCTCGACGCGGCGCCTTCGCGTCAGGACGGCGGCGCGCCCCCCGCCAGGTCCGGCGCCCGCCCGGCCGTCGCCCCGGCGTCCACCGGCATGATCAGCCCGGTGATCCAGCGCGCCGCGTCGGAGCTGAGAAACGTCACCGCCTCGCCCACGTCCCAGCCGGAGCCCTCCACCTGCAGGATCGAGCGCTTGCGCCGCGCCTCCCGCCGCTCCTCCGTCATCCCGGCGCCGTAGACCATCGGCGTGAACACCATGCCGGGGCACACGCAGTTCACCCGCACCCCGTCGCCCCCGTGATGCGCGGCCATGGCCCTGGTCATGTTCACCACCGCCCCCTTGGCCGTGGGGTAGAGCAGGTGCGGATGCCCGCCCTGAAGCCCCGCCACCGAGGAGATGTTGACGATCGATCCGCCCCCCGCCGCCTTCATGTGCGGCAGGCAATGGCGCGCCATCAGCATCATCGAGGTGACGTTGATCTTCATGGCCTGGTCCCATTCGTCCAGGTCCAGCGCGTCCGCATAGCCCAGCGGGCCGCGCACGCCGACATTGTTGACCAGGATCGTGGGCGGCCCCCAGAGCGCGGCGATCTTCGCCACCGTTTCCGCGCAATCCGCGTCCGCCGCCACGTCGCAGGCGAAGGCCCGGGCGGTCCCGCCCTCGGCCTCGATCATCGCGCGGGTCTGTTCGGCGGGCGCGGCCTCCCGGTCCAGCAGGGCGACCTTCGCCCCCCGCCGCGCCAGCAGGATCGCCGCGGCGCGGCCGTTGCCGATCCCCCCGGTCTGCGAACCCGCGCCCGTCACCACCGCCACCCGTCCGTCGAGACGGCTGGCGTCGCCATGCTCCATGTTCGGCTCGTCGCTCATCTTCCGGTCTCCTCCCGTCGCGCCAGGCTTTTCGCGCCCGGCTTCGGGAAAGAGCCTACCGCCCCCCGCGCCGCCCGCAACGGCGCTTCGGCGACGCAGCGGCAAGCGTATGATGCGCTTGCGCCGCGCCGGGCCGCGCCGCGGACCGGCGAGGCGGTCAGACCGCGTCCGTCTCCATCGAAGGGGCGCCGTTGGCGGCGGTCAGGAATCGCGCCTCCCACCAGGCGAAGAGGATGTCGCGCAGGGCCGCCGCGTCATCCTCGCCGTAAAGGTCACGGCGCGCGGCGCGGTCGAGCATCGCGGCCTGGGCCCCGGTCAGCGCGACCTCCAGCGGCGCCTCGCGGATCGGGACATTGGTGAATTCGGGGCGGTAGTCGGGATCGGCCCGCAGCTCCCGCGTCGCCTTGATCACCGGGTTGCGGAACTGGTCCGGCCCGCGCTGGGAGCGCAGGCGGGGCAGGTCGGGCACGGCGGCGAGATCGGCCTCCGACGCCTCCCACACCGTCAGCTTCACCGGCTTGAGCGCGAAATTCGAGGTCCGCATCACGTCGGCGCCGCAGACATTGGGCACCGCAAGCACGTCCATCAGCGCCAGCAGCTCCACATGGTCGCCGGGCTTCGAGTCCTGCCGGGTGATGGCCACGGTCCCGTCGGGCTGCACCTCGGTCCACATGAAGAAATTGAAGCTGTCATGCACGTCGTCCGGGGTCAGCCCGTATTCGCGCTGCGCCTCGGCCTGGATGTCGTGGCAATTGGTGTGGTCGTGGAAGCCATAGGCGCTTTCGTAAAGGAACGCCGAACAGCGCGGGAACAGCACGTCGTTGCGCCCCACCGTGTCCGCCAGGAAATAGAGCATGGCGTTCTCGCGCGGGGGCGCGGACCACAGGAAATGCCCGGCGGTGGGGCGGAAGCCATGCACGGTGCGGGTGCGCCCGCAATGCATGAACTCCTTGTAGTCGTGCAGGTTGAAGGCGTTGAAGTCGACGCACTGGTTGCCCTCGACCTGCTCGATCCGCAGCACCTGGCCGCGCAGCAGTTCGATGCCCTTGCCGGTGCCGGGTTCGAGGATGCGCTCGGAGATCAGCTTGCGGGTCATTTCGCGCCCCCCTCCGCCGCGGCGTCGGTCTCTTCCAGCGCCAGCCGCACCAGGGCGGCGCGGTCGGGCAGGCCAAGGCGCGCCACCGTGCGGTCGACAAGCTCGAGCTGCTGCTGGTTCAGGCGCAGGGTCACGCTGCGGGGAGTGGGATCGGGCATGGGGGGCATCCTGGATGGGTCGGGTTCCCGATCATGTATACCTGATCGGGATTCGTGAAAAGCGCCGCATGGCCGCCACAGGCGCGCGCAAGCTGGAAATGGCAGGGTTTCACCGCGCTTGATCCCTTTCGACGCAGGGCCGCATTCGGCGTTGCGCTCGATCTCCTCGCCTCCAAGTATACGTGTCGCGCTTATCAACGGATTCGACATGCCCCCGACCCCCTCCCGTTTCGCCCACGCCTACCGGGCGCTCCGCCAGGCCATCCTGGAGGGCGACCTCAAGCCCGGCGCCCGCTTGCCGGAAGACGAGATCGGGCTGCCCTTCGGCATCTCCCGCACCCTCGTCCGCCAGGCCCTGCAGCGCCTGCAGGCCGACGGGCTGGTGGACATGGGCGGCAAGCGCACCGCCACCGTCGCCCGCCCGACGCTGGCCGAGGCCCGCGACGTGTTCCGCGTCCGCCGGGCGCTGGAGCGCGAGGCCATCCGCATCCTCGCCGAGACCTGGACCCCCGCCCATGGCGCCCGCCTCGAAGGCCACCTGCGCGCCGAGGCGGAGGCGCTGGCGGCCGGCGATGACCGGGCGTCGGTCCGGCTCGCCTGGGAATTCCATGTCGTGCTCGCCGAACTGACCGGCAACGCGTTGATGGAGACGTGGATCTCCCAGCTTGTCGCGCGCTGCTCGCTGATCCTGGCGCTGCACGGGCGCCCGCATTCGCCCGACTGCTCGGTGGGCGAGCATCGCGCCGTGCTCGACGCCCTGCGCGACGCCGACGCCGAACGCGCCGCGGGGCTGATGGATCACCACCTGCACCTGGTCGAGGGCCGCGCGCTCGACGCGCCCGAAGCGCGGGAGCCCGACCTGTCCGACATCCTCTCCCGCTACGCCGCGGAGGCCGGCGCGCCCGCCGCCGCTCGCCCGCTGCGCCCGAAGGGGGGCAAGTCATGACCGCCGCGCATTTCGATTTCGCCGCGCTCTCGCCCCGCGACCGCTACAAGCTGATCATCGGCACGGTGGTCCCCCGTCCCATCGCGCTGGTCACCACGGTGGACGCGGAGGGGCGGATCAACGCCGCCCCCTTCTCCTTCTTCAACGCGCTGACCGCGGACCCGCCGATCCTGGCGCTGGGGGTGGAGAACCACGCCGACATGTCCTTCAAGGACACCGCCGCCAACATCCGGCGGACCGAGGAATTCACCGTCAACATCGTCGACGACGCCATGGCCGAGGCGATGAACATCTGCGCCGTCGGCTTCGCGCCCGGCGTGGACGAACTGGCCCGGGCCGGACTGACCGCGGTCCCCGGCCATCACGTCGCCTCCCCCCGCATCGCCGAAGCGCCGGCCGCCTTCGAATGCCGCCGCCACATGACGCTGGAGCTGGGCAAGTCGCGCGAGGTCATCCTGGGCCTCGTCCAGGGGCTGTTCCTGCGCGAGGGGCTGGCGGACGAGCGCCTGCATGTGGATCAGCGCGCGCTCGACGCCATCGGGCGCATGGGCGGGCAGGGCTACGCCACCACGCGGGATCTCTACGACATCGCCACGCCGAGCCCGGAGGCGTTCGAGGCCGACCCCGCCTCCGCCCGCCGCCGCACCGCCCACAGGAAATGACCCCGCCCGCCCTTTCGGGCCAACCCGCAGGCCGAATGGCCGCGCCCCTCCAGACACCCGACAGGACAGGACGACGCCAATGACCCAGCACGCTCTCAACCGCCGCGGCTTTCTCGCCGGGGCCGCCGGAACCGCGATCCTCGCCGCCTCCGCCCGCAGGGCCATGGCCGCCGAAACCGTGGTCGGCATGATCTATGTTGGCCCGCGGGACGATTTCGGCTGGAACCAGGCCCATGCGGTCGGGGCGCAGGCGCTCAAGGACCTGCCCGGCGTAACCGTGGTGGAGGAGGAGAACGTCCCCGAATCCGTCGCCGTCTCCAAGACCATGCAGTCGATGATCGAGCTCGACGGCGCCTCGCTGATCTTCGCGACCTCCTTCGGTTATTTCGACCCGTTCATGGTGGAGCTGGCGGCGAAATATCCCGAGGTGCAGTTCCGCCATCCGACCTCGCTGTGGTCGGCGGACAAGCACCCGATGAACCTCGGCGGCTATTTCTGCTATATCGAGCAGGCGCATTACGTGAACGGCGTGGCGGCGGGCCTGTCGACGACCTCGAACAAGATCGGCTTCGTGGGCGCCAAGCCGATTTCGGTCGTGCTGCGCAACATCAACGCCTTCATGATGGGCGTGCGCTCGACCAATCCCGACGCGAAGGTGCAGCTGATCATGACCGGCGAGTGGTCGCTGCCGGTGCGCGAGGCGGAATCGGTCAACGCCCTGGTCGATGCCGGCTGCGACGTGATCGCCTGCCATGTGGACAGCGCCAAGGTGGTGATCGAGACCGCCGAGGCCCGCGGCGTGAAGACCTGCGGACACAACGCCGACCAGTCGAGCCTGGCGCCCAGGGGCTTCATCACCGGGGCCGAACTGAAATGGGGCACGGTCTACAAGCAATACGCTCAGATGATCTCGGCCGGGGAGACCCTGCCCAATGTCAACGAGGGCGGGTTCGACAAGGACATGGTGGCGAATTCGCCCTTCGGCGCCGGCGCCTCGGAGGCGGCCCGCAAGGCCGCGACCGAGGCCGCGGCCCGCATCAAGGCCGGCAGCCCGATCTTCCTGGGGCCGATCGTGACCAATACCGGCGAGGTCATCTCCCAGACCACGATGGAGCTCTATGACCCCAAGCTGTGGGCGATGGACTACCTGCTGGACGGCGTGGAAGGCTCGACCATCTGAGGCCTTTTCGGGCGGCGGCCCCCTTCCGCCGCCCGATGCAGAGGGAGCGCCCCATGCCCGACGCTATCGGACCCGACCTGATCGTGGAGGCGGGCCACGTCCTGCGCGGTCTCTCCCCCTCCGGCGCCATGGTGACGGAGGGGCCGTCCGCCCTCCGCATCGAGGCCGGCCGCATCGCGGAGATCGGCCCGGTGGAAACCGTGACCGCCGGGCGCGAAAACCTGCCCCGCATCGGCGGCCCCGGCCTGATCGCCATGCCGGGGCTGGTCAACGGCCACCATCATTTCGGGCTGACCCCGCTGATGGCCGGCGTCCCCTTCGCGCCGCTGGAGCTGTGGCTGCCCCGTTTCCGGGCCATGCGCACGCTGCCTCCGCGGCTCGACACGCTTTATTCCGCCATCGAGATGCTGGAGAGCGGGACCACCGCCGTCCACCACATCCATTCCGGCCTGCCCGCGGATCCCGACGCGTGGGAGCCGCTGTCCGACGCGGTGCTGGGCGCCTATGGCGAGATCGGGATGCGGGCGGCGTTCTCCTGGATGATGCGCGACCGCAACGTGCTGGCCTATGCGCCGGACGCCGAGGTGCTGGGGCGAATGCCGGCCGATCTGCGGGCATGGGTCGAGCCGGGGCTCGCGCCCTCGCGCACGCCGATCCGCGACTACATGGCGTTCTTCCGGCGGCTTCGGGCGAAACATGCGGGCTCCGACCGGGTGCGCATCGGGCTGGCGCCGGCCAACCTGCACTGGATGTCCGACGCGGCCCTGGTCGAAAGCTTCGGGACCGCGGCGGAAGTCGGGGCGCCGGTTCACATGCACCTGCTTGAGACCCGCCGCCAGGCCGAATTCGCCCGCGCCGCCACCGGCCGCGGCGCCGTCGAGCATCTGCACGCGCTGGGCTGCCTCGGCCCCAACGTCACGCTTGGGCATGGCAACTGGATGACCGAGGCGGAGCTGGACCTGGCGGCGGAATGCGGCTGCATCCTGTGCCACAACGCCTCCTCCGGCCTGCGATTGGGGTCGGGGATCGCGCCGGTCAACGCGCTGCGGGCGCGGGGCGGGCGCGTGGCGCTGGGCATCGACCAGTCGAACCTCGCCGACGACCGGGACATGACGCTGGAGATGAAGCTGGTCTGGGCTCTGCACCGGGAGACGGGCATGTTCCTCGACCGCCCCGACGCCGCCGCGGTGCTGGGCATGGCGACCGAGCATGGCGCGGCCTCGGCGGGCTTCGGCGGCTTCGCCGGGCGGCTCGATCCGGGCTGGGCCGCGGATATCGTGCTGATGTCGGAGGCGAGGATCGCGCGCCCGCGCATCCACCCCCGCACCCCCATCGCCGAGCAGGTGCTTCATCGCGGCGCCCGCGAGGCGGTGGACACCGTGCTGGTCGGCGGCGAGGTCGTCGTCTCGGGCGGTCGGGTGACGCGCATCGACCGGGACGCGGCGATGGCCGAGATCGACGCCATCCTCGCCGCCCCCGAGACCGAGGCCGAGACCCATGCCTGGCGCATGGCCGACTGGCTCGTCGCGCATCTGGAGGGCGAGCATCGCGCCCATGGATTCCCCGACGATGCCCGCCGCTACCGGGTCAACGCGCTGGGCGGCTGAGGCCGCGGCGCGCGCAAGGCGCCGCCGAAATCGACAAAGGCGCCCATTGGATGAACAACCGGGGCGCCTCCGCCCGAAAAACACCCAGCCACGCGCCGGGATGCTTGCGAACCGGCCCGGCTCGGGTTGTCATGCGTGCAAACAATCAGCACGACAGGGACCCGGACCATGACCCAGCGAAACAAAGCCGCCCCCTTCGCCGCCACGCGGCGGCAGGCGCTCAAGCTCGGCGGCGCGGTCGCGCTGTCGGCGCCCTTCGTGGGGCGGGCCTGGGCCTCCACCACCGAGATCAACATGCTGGCCTGGTATGGCCATGGCGAGCCCGACATCGTCGGCGCCTTCGAGGAGGCGAACAACGTCAAGTTCGTCCCCAAATACTATGCCGGCGGCGACAACATGCTGGGCCTGATCGCCCAGTCCCCGCCGGGCACCTACGACGTGATCCTGTCCGACGCCGAATTCGTCCAGCAGCTCGACGCCGCCGGCTATATCGAGCCGCTGGACGCCGCGGATTACCCGCTCGACGACATGCTCTACCCGGACTTCCAGAAGTTCCCCGGCCACTGGTCCGACGACACGCTGATGTCGATGATGGTGCGCTTCGGGCATCTTGGCGTGAGCTACAACACCACCGCCGTCTCGGCCGAGGAGGCGGAATCCTACGCCTGCTTCTGGAAGCCCGAGCTGAAGGGCAAGGTCGGGCATTTCGACTGGCACCTGCCGACGCTGGGCCAGATGAGCCTTTATAACGGGAACGGCGCCGGGCTCTGGGACCTGGACGACGCGGCCTGGGCGAAGGTGCAGGAGACCACGATGTCCCTGCGCCCGCAGGTCGGCGGCTTCTTCGACTTCGGCGGCACCTTCAACGGGCTGAAGAACGGCGAGATGCTGGCCATGGTCGGCATCGGCGACTGGATCACCGGCATCCTGGAGAAGGACGGGGCGCCGGTCGCCTCGGTCATCCCCAAGGAAGGCGGCATCCAGTGGACGGAGAGCTATTGCATCGGCAAGGGCTCGGAGAAGGCCGATCTGGTGAAGACCTTCATCCAGTACATGCTCAGCCCCGAAGGGCAGGTGAAATCGGCGCAGATGGCCGCCTATCCGGGCAATATCGTCACCAAAGGCGGCTTCGAGCTGCTGGGCGAGGTCGACCCGAAGGAGGCCGCGCGCACCCACCAGCTGCCGGGCGACCCGATGAACCCGATCACCCTGATCGACACCGGGCGGATCCACTATCGCGACATCCCCAGGCAGCAGAGCCTGGAGGACTGGAACGACTTCTGGTCCGAATACAAGAACGCCTGACGCGGGCGTCGCCGAGGGGCGGAGACGGCCGCGCGGGGAAACGCGGCCGTCCCGACGCCTCCGCCGGCAAGCCGTCCCGTCTCCCGCCTCGCGCCCGCCCGGGGGGCGCGGCGACGAACCCGGCGCCGTCGCGCGCCTTCGGCGGCATGCGCGCCGCCCCAGACCCAGACCCAGACCCTGATCCTGAACCGGACCCGCGCCCGCCATGGCCTCCGATCCGAAATCGCGTCTCGACCTCTATGCGCTCAGCTTCCGCCTGCCGATCCTGGTTTGGCAGGCGCTGTTCTTCGTGGGGCCGCTGGCCTTCATGCTCGCCATGTCGTTCTTCGACGTGAAGAACTACCGCATGGTCGAGACCTTCGAGCTGAAGGCGTGGGAGCGGATGCTGACCCGCGGCTATGTCTGGGACAGCTATTTCCTGACGCTCGGCCGGGCGGCGCTGGCGGCGCTGGTCGCCTCCCTGGTCGCCTTCCCGGCGGCGTGGCTGCTGGCCTTCCGCGCGTCGGAGACGCAGCGGCGCTGGGCGATCTTCCTGCTGGTGATCCCGTTCTTCACCTCCTACCTGGTGCGGACGTTCTCCTGGCTGGTGATCCTGGCGGAGTCGGGGGTGGTCAATGCCGGGCTGGGGGCGTTCGGGCTCGGCCCCTACACGATGCTCAACACCGGGTTCGGGACGCTGGTCGGCTACCTGACGCTGGTGCTGCCGCTGGTGCTGATCCTGCAGACGGTGACGCTGGCCCATATCGACCCGAGGCTGCCGGCCGCCGCCCGCAACCTGGGCTGCCCGCCGGGGCGGGTGATATGGGAAGTCGTGCTGCCGCTGGCGAAAACCGGGCTGGTGGTCGCGGCGCTCTTCGCCTTCATCCTCAGCTTCGGGGATTTCGTGGCGCCCTATTACCTCGGCGGCTCGAAGCCTCCGACGCTGCCGATCCTGATCATCGACACCACCAAGTCCGGCCAGCAATGGCCCCGCGCCGCGGTGGTGGCGGTGATGATGATGCTCACGCTCTTCGCCATCGCCTTCGCCTCCATCGCCTTCGCCTATCGCAAGCGGGCCTCGAAATGAGCGGCGCTGGCAAGGCGGCGGCGGGGCTCTGGGCGCTGCGGATCTGGGCGGCGCTGGTCTTCGTCTTCGTGTTCGCGCCGATCTTCTTCTCGGTGATCTTCTCGTTCAACTCGGCGCGGTTCCCGACCATCCCGCTCGAGTCCTTCACCCTGCACTGGTATCAGACCATCTTCGCCGATCCCGACGTGTGGGACGCGGCTCTGAATTCGGTGATCGTGTCGTCCTGCACGGCGGTTCTGGCGACCGCGCTGGGCTTCTGCACGGCCTATACCGACTACCGCTACCGGTTCCGGGGGCAGGGGGCGTATCTGGCGCTGGTGCTGCTGCCGCCGACCATTCCGCTGATCATCATGGCGCTGGCCATGCTGGCCTGGCTGTCGAAGATCGGGGCCTCGGGGCAGATCTGGTCCATCGTGGCCGCGCATACCGTGCTGACCGCGCCTTTCGCCATGGCGGTGATCCGCCTGCGGCTCAACCAGATCGACCCGAGCCTGGAGGCCGCGGCCTGGAACCTCGGCGCCAGCCAATGGCGGGCCATGCGCTGGGTGATCCTGCCTTTCGCGCGGCCGGCCATCGTCTCGGCGCTCTGCCTCACGGCGGCGGTCAGCTTCGACGAATTCGCGGTGGCCTGGTTCGTGTCCGGCCTCAACAAGACCGTGCCGGTGCTGATCCTCGAGATCGTCACCGGCAATATCGACCCCCAGGTGAACGCCATCGGCACGCTGGTGTTCGGGGTCTCCATCACCCTGGTGGCGCTGGCGCAGATCCTGCTCGCCGCCCGCCTGAGCCGGAGCGCCGCATGAGCGAACCTCTCGTCACCCTGCGCGACGTGGTCAAGCGCTACGACGACTTCACCGCCGTCAAGCGCATGAACCTGGAGATCGGCGCCGGCGAGTTCGTCGCCATCATGGGTCCGTCCGGCTGCGGCAAGACCACCACGCTGCGGATGCTGGCGGGGCTGGAGGCGCCTACGGAGGGCGAGGTGGTGATCGACGGCCGCGTCATGAACGACGTGCCCGTGCATGAGCGGGACACGCCGCTGGTCTGGCAGTCGCTGGCGCTGTTTCCCTTCCTCAACGCGCGGGAGAATGTGGAGTTCGGCCTGAAGATGCGCGCCGTGGCGCCCGGGGCGCGGCGGAAGAAGGCGCTGGAATGGCTCGACCGGCTGGGCATCGCCGAATTCGCGGAGCGCAACGTGGAGACCCTGTCGGGCGGGCAGCGGCAGCGGGTGGCGCTGGCGCGGTCCCTGATCACCGAGCCCCGGCTGCTGCTGCTGGACGAGCCGCTCTCGGCGCTCGACGCCCATCTGGTGATCCGGATGCAGGGGGTGCTGACCCGCCTGCAACGCGAGTTGGGGATCACCTTCGTGCATGTCACCCATTCCCAGTCCGAGGCCTTCGCCATGGCCGACCGGGTGGTGATCATGTCGCGCGGAGAAATCGCCCAGGTCGGCGCGCCCCGCGACATCTACCGCGCCCCCGCCAACCGCTTCGTCGCGGAATTCGTGGGGCGCAACAACATCATCGCGGGGACCGTGGCGCCGGTGGGGCCGGGCTTCGGGCTGCTGCGGGTGGACACGCCGCTCGGTCCCTTCGACGTGGTGGCGGACGACGCCCCGCGCCCGCCCGGCGAGGCGGCGGTCTTCGTCGTCGGCGCCGACCGGGTGGAGATCGGGCGCGAGCCTCGGCCCGGCGCCGTGCCCTGCACGCTGATCTCCGAGGAATTCATCGGCTCCGTCGTCACCCTGTTCCTTGAGGCCCCCGACGGGACCGAGCTGAAGGTCCAGGCGCAGGAACGCGCGCTGGCCGCGCTGGATGCGGGGTCGGGCGGCGCCTTTCACCTGAGCTGGAGCCCGCAGGAAGCCCATCTTTTGCCGCCCGGAGCCTAGCAAGAGCATGATCGCGAACCCGCCTCCCTGGCCCGGCGGCGCCCGCTGCGCCTGCGCCATCACCTTCGACATGGACGCCGACGTGCTGATCCAGGTGGCGAAGCCGGCGGACGGGCATGACCGGCTCTACCCGATCTCCATGGGCCGCTACGGGCCGGTGGTGGCGATCCCGCGCATCCTGGAGACCTATCGCCGCCTCGGCCTGAAGCAGTCCTTCTTCATCCCCGGCTGGTGCCTGGAGACCTATCCCGACGCCGCCGAGGCGATCCTCAAGGGCGGGCACGAGATCGGCCATCATGGCTGGCTGCACGAGGACCCGATCGAGTCCGGCCCCGCCCAGCGCGAACAGTTCGAGCGCGCGCTGGACGCGCACGACCGGATCTGCGGCATGAAACCCCGCGGTTATCGCGGCCCGGTCTACAACATCAACCAGATGACGCTCGACCTGATCGCCGAGCACGGGCTGGTCTATGACAGCTCCCTGATGGGCGACGACATCCCATATGCGCTGCGGTCCCGGGGCCGCGAGATCTGGGAGATGCCGGTGCATTGGGGAACCGACGACTGGCCCCCTTTCGCCCATTACGCCGAGATCGGCTACATGATGCCGGTCCGCGGGCCGTCGGAGGGGCTGGAAGGCTTCTGGGAGGAGTTCGAGGCCGCCTATGCGGCGGGGGGCTTCTTCATGCTGGTCGTCCACCCGTTCCTGACCGGGCGCCTCGCGCGCTGGGCGAAGGTCGAGGCCTGGCTGGAGCGGACCCTGAACGAGCGCAGCGTGTGGTTCGCGCCGCTTGAGGATATCGTCGCCCATCTCGCCGCCGCCCGCGCCTCCGGCGCCTGGTCGCCGCGGGTCGAGGACACGCCCTACTATTCCGGCCCCCAGAGCTGACTTTCAGGAGCCCCGCCATGCTGACCGACACCGACCGCCGCTTCCTGCGCATCGCCTATGACGAGGCGCGGGAGGGCTTCGAGGAGGGCGGCTGCCCCATCGGCTCGGTGCTGGCGCGGGGCGAGACGCTGGTCTCGCGCGGGCGCAACCAGCGGGTCCAGGGCGGCGATCCCATCGCGCATGGGGAGATGGACGCGCTGCGCAAGGCGGGGCGCCAGAAGACCTATCGGGACACGACCCTCTACACCTCGCTGAGCCCCTGCATGATGTGCGCGGGGACCATCGTGCAGTTCGGCATCCCGCGGGTGGTGGTCGGGGAGAACGCCACCTTCGGCGGCAACGAGGACTTTCTGCGCGCCCGGGGCGTCGAGGTCATCGTCGCCGACGACCCCGACTGCATCGCCCTGATGACCCGTTTCATCACCGAGAAGCCCGAGCTATGGGCCGAGGACATCGCCGAGGACTGAGCGTCGGATGGCGGGTTGAAACCCGCCCTACGTCTTCCGAAAGGTCGCGCCGGCGCGTGGGGCGGGGTTCAACCCGCCCCCCCCCCCCCCCCCCCCGGACCGGGACGAGGCGCCTCATTCGAAGGCCAGCGCCTCCCCCTCCGGCGGCATCACTTCGAAGATGTTCAGGGTCAGCGAGATCAACGAGTAATATCCCAGGATCCCGACCAGATCGACGACCCCGTCCTCGCCCAGCGCCGCCACCGCGCGGGCATAGACGGCGTCCGAGACCCGGCGCGCGGTCTGCGCCTCCAGCGCGAAGGCGTGAACGGCGGCCTCGTCCTCCGCGGCGAAGGTCGGGGTCTCTCCGATCCGCAGCGCCTCGATGATCTCGGGCGCGAGCCCGCCGTCCAGCGCCGGGCCCTTGTGCGCCCACCACTCGAATTCCGCCGTCCAGACCCGGGCCATGGTCAGGATCGCCAGCTCCGACAGGCGCGGCGGCAGGGACGTGCCGTATCGGCAATAGGCGCCGAGCTCCTGCGCCTTCTGGGCGAGTTCCGGCCGGCGCAGCCAGACGGCCAGCGGGCCCTCCACCCGGCCGCGGGGGCCCGAGGCGATGGCGTCATGCACCTCGCGCTGGCGCGGGGTCATGTCCTCGGGGGCGGGGGGCGAGATGCGGGGCATGCGGCGGCTCCGGTCAGGATGTCAGGGACCGCAAGTTGCCTCGCCGGCGCGGCCGGGTCCAGATGGGCTGATCCGGGACGCCGGTGCGCGACGCCCCCGAATGCCGGGCGCTCCGTGCGCCGGATCGTGCGCAATTGCCGGGAATTTCTGCGAATGATGCGGAAATCGCGCCTGTCGATCGGAAAACCGGTTCCGATTTTGGCCGGATTATGCAAACGCTAAGGTTGAAGTCGCCGCGTCCGGAGAGGTCCTTCGGCCTTTGCGGAGCCGAGGGGCGACCGTCCGGAGGCGTCTTCCGGTTGAATGATCCGGAAAACCTGATGGCGAAGCCGCGGGCGCGTACCGTTAAGAGGGGCGAGAACAGCATGAACACCACTATCGCGCGAGCCATGCTCGGCGCCGTCGGCCTGATGGCGGCGGGCATCGGCGCGGCCTCGGCCATCACCGTGGCGCCGCGCGTCGCCGCGATGGAATCGCTGGTCGCGGAGTCCTTCGGAACCTTCGACATCGTGCTCGACTACGGCTCCGAGACGCCCGATCCCGCCTATGCCGCCGCCTTCACCGCCGCCGAGCTGTTCTGGGAAAGCCAGATCGCCGGCTATCGGCAGCCGACGACCGCGAGCGCCGCGGCCGTGTCTCCGCTGGCGATTTCGGTGACGCTCCATGAGATCGACGGCGCCGGCGCCATCCTCGGCGGCGCCGCGACCACCACCTACTGGAACGACACCATCTACAAGACCGCCTCCTCCGGCGTGATGGAGTTCGACACCGCCGACCTCGCCATCATCAGCGAGCAGCGGCTGGAATTCCTGATCCTGCACGAAATGGCCCATGTGCTGGGGCTCAATCCGGCGATCTGGTCGCTCAACGGCGCGGTCGACGGCTTCGTCGACGTGGCCGATCCGGGCACGGACTATTTCTCCCAATATATCGGCGAGGACGGCCTGGCCGCCTACAATATCGAGAACGGCTCCTCCGAGGCCTTCATCCTGCTGGAGGACGAGGGCGCGGCGGGCACAAGGGGCGCGCACTGGAACGAGGAGACCTTCCTCGGGACCTTCTCCGACCAGGGCAACCCGGAGTTGATGACCGGCTGGCTGGGCGCCTCCGCCTATCTGTCGCAGACCACGCTGTTCGCGCTGCAGGACGTGGGTTTCGCGCTGGCGAGCACCGAGGTGCCGGTTCCGGCGGCCGGCGGGCTGCTGATCGCGGGCCTGTTCGGGCTGGTCGCGGCGGGCCGCCGACGGCGCGCCGCCGCCGGCTGACGAACGGGGCCTGACGGGCGGGGCCTGACGGACGGGACCAGGGGGCGGACGCGGGTCCGCCCCTTTCGCGTTCCGGCGCGTTGCGGGCAGGGCCCGCGCGGCGTGGTCAGTCCAGCGACGGCAGGATGCGTCGGGCGCGCAGGTCCTCGAAGGTCTCGCGGAACATGTCCTCGGTGTCCTGGCAGGCGTGGAAGCCGGCCTGCCGCAGCTTGATGGTGCTCAGGATCTGCGGGTCGCGGGCGCGGGTTCCCGCCCCCCCGGCCTTTTCATGCGCCAGGATGCGGTCGGCGTAGTGATGGGATTCCCCCAGCAACTGCGCGAGATCCGGGACCGCGAGCCCGTGACGCGCCGCGACCCTCGCCCAGGCGGCGCCCTGCGCGGGCAGCCATTCGGCGAGCGACAGCGGCGAGGGCGAGGCGGGGGCGGCGCCCAGCGCCTCGGCGATCGAGGGCCAGAGCTGGGTCCAGTCGGCCACGTCGCCATTGGCGATGTTGAAGGTCTCCCGCGCCGCCGCAGGGGCCTCCGCCGCCCATTCCAGCGCCTTCGCGACCAGCCGCGCATCCGCTGCTTCCCACAGATAGGCCGGCCCGCCGGGATAGCCGAAGGGCCGCCCCGTCTCGGCGCAGAGCGCGGCGAAGACCCCCAGCACCGGCGCGATGTTCATGGCCGACCCCGTGGCCCCCCCGAACACCACCTGCGGGCGGAGGATGGTCCAGTCCCAGGCCGCGCCCTCGGCGGCGGCGCGCAGGTGATCCTCCTGCAGCCAGTAGAAATTCGGGTGATCGTCGCGAGGGCGGCGTTCCTTCTCGGGGACCGAGATCCGGTGCACATGCCCGCCATAGGCCTTGGCGCCCTGCAGGATCGAGACATGCCGCAACCCCGGCGCCGAGGCCGCCAGCGGGTCGAGGAAATTGGCGAACATCGCCCGGTTGGTCTCCATCTGCTCCGGGGCGGTCCAGCCGGCCACCAGCCCCGGCAGCTCGTAAAGCGCCGCGTAGACCGCGTGAGTGACCTCGGGCAGGGCGGAGAGCGCGGCGGCGGCCGCCTCCCGGTCCGTGAGATCGACGGCGAGCGGCGTGAGATTCGGCGCCGCAGGGATCGGCCGGCGCGACAGGGCGATGACCTGCCAGTCGCCGGACGCTGCGAAACGCTCCGCCGCGGCGCGGCCGACGACGCCGGTGGCGCCGGCGACGATGACGGTTTTCATGGGCGGGTCTCCTCCGTGCTCCGCCGGTCAAGGGAGCGCCGGGAGGCCCGCGGGTCTTGCGTCGAGGGGGGGAGGGGGCGGCGCGGGCCGCCCTCTCCTCCCGGGTCAGAGCGTGATGCGGTAGCGCGCGAAGCCGTCGGCGCCGTCGCCCGCGGGCTCGATCTTCACGCCGGGCACCTCGGCGGCATAGGGGCGCCCGCCCGGCCCGGTGTCGAAGATCACGGTCGTCCCCTCCATCGGCGCGAAGGCCCAGTTGGCGTCGGCCGAGGGGTTGATCGTCCCCTGATCCACGATGTAGCGCACGATCACGTCGCGGTTGGTGTCCGGGGCCACGAAGATGATCTTGTCGTCGGTCACGCCGGGGAAATGCCCGCCGCCGCCAGCGCGGTAGTTGTTGGTCGCGATGACGAATTTCGCGGCCGGGTCGATCGGGGCGCCATTATGCGCGAGATCCCTGATCCGGCTCGCCTCCGGCGCGACGACGTTCCCGTCGGTGTCGTATTTCGCCGGCTGGCTGAGGTCGATCCGGTAGCTCACCCCATCCATCACGTCGAAATTGTAGGACGGGAAGCCCGGATTGATCAGGGGCGCGTCGGTCGCGCCGGGCTCGACCCGGTTGAAGATGCCGGCCGACATCTCCAGCCACTCCTTCACCGTGGCCCCGTCCACCAGCATCGCCCGCGCGGTGTTGGGATAGAGGTAGAGGTCCGCCACGTTCTTGATGGCGATGGGGCCGGCCTTCACCTCGGTGTAGTAATCCGGCCCGCCGCGTCCGCCCGCCTTGAACGGCGCGGCGGCGGAGAGCACCGGCAGCCCCTCCCATTCCGTGCCCGCCATCATCTGGCGGATATACCAGGTCTGCGCCTGGCTCACGATCTGGACGGAGGGGTCGTCGGCCACCAGCGCGAAATAGGAATGCAGGGGGGCCGAGGTCTCGCCCACCGCGCGGCGCACATAGGCCAGGGTGGCGTCATGGTCGGCCTGGGCGGCGGCCTCGACCTTCTTGAAGCTTTCGACCAGCGGCGACACCTCGCGCCCTTCGCGGGCGAAGATCGGGCGGGCCTCGGAGGTCGAGGCGACGACTTTCCACGCGCCGCCGTCCTGCTCCAGCATCAGGTCGATCAGGCCCATATGAGAGCCCCAGAACCCGGCCATCACCCCCGGCTTGCCGCCGATCAGCCCCCTGGCGAGGTCGAGCCCCGCGAAGCCCTCGTATTTGGCGCCCGGGAAATCGAGATGCGAATGCCCGGTCACCACCGCGTCGATCCCCTCGACCTCGGCCAGCGGGATGGCGGCGTTCTCCATCATCTCGGAGGCGTGGGGTGAGCCGATGCCGGTATGGGCCAGCGCCACGACGATGTCGGCGCCGGCCTCGCGCATCTCGGGGACCCAGGCGCGGGCGGCCTGGACGATGTCGCGGGTCTCCACGTTGCCCTCGAGGTGCTTCTTGTCCCAGGTCATGATCTGGGGCGGGACGAAGCCGATCAGCCCGACCTTGATCCTGCGGGTCCCGCCGGCGCCGTCGGTGACGGTCTGCTCGGCGATCACATAGGGCTTGAGCCAGGTGTCGTCGGCGCGGGCGCTGCCGGCCAGCCTGCCGCGGGCGAGGTTGGCGCACACGAACGGGAAATCGGCGCCGGCCAGCACCTTGTCCATGAAGCCCAGGCCGTAGTTGAATTCGTGGTTGCCCAGCGTCGAACAGGCGTAGCCCAGCGTGTTCATGGCGGCGACGATCGGGTGGACGTCCCCCTCCTTCATGCCGCGCTCATAGGCGATGTAGTCGCCCATCGGGTTGCCCTGCAGGAAGTCGCCATTGTCGACCAGCATGGCGTTGGCGGCCTCGGCGCGGACGTCCTCGATCAGGGCGGCGGCGCGGGCGAGGCCCATCGTGTCGTTGGGCCGGTCGCCGTAATAGTCGTAGGGGAAGACGTGGACATGCAGGTCCGTGGTCGAGACGATCCGCAGATGCGCCTGGTTGGCGGCGGCGCGGACCGCGAACGGGTGCAGGGCGATCATGGCGCCGGTCGCGGCGGCGCCGCGCAGCAGGCTGCGGCGGGAAAGGGGGGGCAGGCTGGGCATGGCGGCTCCGTGGGCTTCATCGCTCGCTGTGGTCGACGCTGGAGAACCCTGGGATCGGGGACCGGCGCAGGGCTCGCGTCAAGCGGGAATCGTCCCGCGCGGCGCGGCGCGCACCATGGAGGACAAGCAAGACGGGCGCGTGACGACGCGCGGCCGGGCGCGCCGATGCGAAAAGGGCGGGCCTGCGCCCGCCCCGCCTTGCGCCTGTCGGGCAAGCCCGCCTCAGGCGGCGCCGCGGCGCCGGCGGCCGGGACGCCGGGCCGGCGCGGCGGAGGCGCCCGAGAGCAGCTCCATCGTCGTGCCGGTGACCGGGCCGAGCCTGGCGAGGATCTCGTCCACCCCCGGCTTCGGCCCGCGGGGCGTCGACTCCAGCGCCTCGCGCATGGCGGCGATGTGGTTGGGCGTGGTCCCGCAGCAGCCGCCGATGATCTTCACGCCCAGATCGCGGGCGATGCAGGCGTAATCGGCCATCAGCTCGGTGGTGCCGGTATAGCGGATGGCGCCCTCGTGATATTCGGGGATGCCGCAATTGGCCTTGGTGACGATCACGTCGTGCTCGGTGATCGCGTCGGCGGCCGAGATCACGCCGACCAGCAGGTCCGAGGCCCCGGTCCCGCAGTTGCCGCCCCAGGCGATCGGCGCGTGATCGTGGCCGCAGGCGTGCACGATCCCCGCCAGCCGCGTGGGGGTGACGCCCATCATGGTGCGGCCGTTGGTGTCGAAGGACATGGTGCCGACGCAGGGCATGCCGACGGCGGCCGCGGCTTCGAGGGCGGCGTTGTATTCCTCCTCCGAGCTCATGGTCTCGATCCAGACCAGATCGGCGCCGCCGTCCTTGAGCCCCTGCATCTGCGCGGTGAAGGCGGCGACGCCGTCGGCATGGGTCAGCGGGCCCACGGGGGCGAAGAGATCGCCGGTCGGACCCACGTCGCCGGCGCAGATCACGTCGCGGCCGGATTCGGCGATGGCCTCGGCCAGCAGGCGCGCGGCGGCGGCGTTGATCTCGTGCACCTTGTCCTGCATGTCGTGCAGCTTCAGGCGGTTGGCGGTGCCGCCGAAGGTGTTGGTCAGAACCAGGTCCGAGCCCGCGTCGATGAAGCTGCGGTAATGCGCCTTGACCTTGTCGGTCTCCTCGAGGTTCCAGCGCTCCGGCGCGTCGCCATGTTCGAGCCCCAGCGCGAACAGGTTGGTGCCGGTGGCGCCGTCGGCGAGGATCCAGTCGCGGGTCTTGAGCATCTGGGCGAGCTTGTCGGACATCGGCGGCTCCATGGGACTTTCGCGCAGGGTTCGACCCGGCGGGACGTGCGCGCGGCGCGGCGCCGCCGCAGGGCGGGGATGCCCCGGGCGGAAGGACGTTCCGCGCCGTCGGGCTCTTCGGACCGGCGCGTGCGGCCGGGGCGGGCGGTCCGGCGGCGCTTGTCGCGGCGCGCGCGTCCCTGTATTCCAGTTCCGCCGCGCCTGACCCCGGTCCGGGGCGGTGGGCGCGCAGGCGCTCCGTATAGTGTCGCCGCGACCGGCGCGCAATCGGGGGCCTTGCCGCAATGCGACATACCCACCGGTATGCCGCCGCTTGAAATCCGGCGCCTTTCGGGCCATTCACCCCGATATCGCACCGCAGCATCGAAGCACCGTCGTCGGCCCCGGGGAACCGCCCCCGCCGCACGGGAGGAGAGCCCAGCATGAACAAGCCGCTCAGCGCCAAGGACAAGCCCGCCCAGGCCGCTTTCACGTGGGAGGACCCGTTCCTCCTGAACGACCAGCTCGACGAGGATGAGCGGATGCTGGCCGAGGCCGCCCGCACCTTCGCCCAGGAGAAGCTGCAGCCCCGCGTGACCAAGGCCTTCCTGGAGGAGACCTCGGACCCCGGCATCTTCGCCGAGATGGGCGAGATGGGGCTGCTCGGCTCCACCATCCCCGAGGAATACGGCGGGATCGGCGCGGGCTACGTGGCCTACGGCCTGGTCGCGCGTGAGGTGGAGCGGGTGGATTCGGGCTATCGCTCGATGATGTCGGTGCAGTCCTCGCTGGTGATGTATCCGATCTACGCCTACGGCTCCGAGGAGCAGCGCCAGAAGTATCTGCCCGGCCTCGCCGCCGGCACGCTGATCGGCTGCTTCGGGCTGACCGAGGCGGAGGCGGGCTCCGACCCGGGCTCGATGAAGACCCGCGCCGAGAAGGTGCAGGGCGGCTACCGGCTGAACGGCTCCAAGATGTGGATCTCCAACGCGCCCTTCGCGGACGTGTTCGTGGTCTGGGCCAAGTCGGACGCCCATGGCGGCAAGATCCGCGGCTTCGTCCTTGAAAAGGGCATGAAGGGCCTGTCGGCGCCCAAGATCGGCAACAAGCTGTCGCTGCGCGCCTCGACCACCGGCGAGATCTCGATGGAGAATGTCGAGGTTCCCGACGACGCGCTGCTGCCCAACATCGAGGGCCTGGCCGGGCCGTTCGGCTGTCTGAACCGGGCGCGCTACGGCATCGCCTGGGGCGTGATGGGCGCCGCCGAGGACTGCTGGTTCCGGGCCCGCGACTACGGGATGGAGCGCAAGCAGTTCAACCGGCCGCTGGCCAACACCCAGTTGTTCCAGAAGAAGCTGGCCGACATGCAGACCGAGATCGCGCTGGGCACCCAGGCCGCGCTGCGGGTCGGGCGTCTGATGGACCGGGCGATGGCGGCGCCGGAGATGATCTCGATCATCAAGCGCAACAACTGCGGCAAGGCGCTGGACATCGCGCGGATGGCCCGCGACATGCACGGCGGCAACGGCATCTCGGCCGAGTATCACGTGATCCGTCACATGGTGAACCTGGAGACGGTGAACACCTACGAGGGCGCCCATGACGTGCACGCGCTGATCCTGGGCCGGGCCCAGACCGGCCTGCAGGCGTTCTTCTGATCGCATCGCCCCGGGGCGATGTAACACGGGGGCGGTCCGGTCGGGCCGCCCCTTTTTCATGCGCCCCTTTTCCCCGCCCTCCTTTCCCGCGCCCCGCCCGGCGGCCTGCGGGGGAGCCGCGCGTCAACCGCTGCGCCGGCGGCGCCCCTGCGCCCGCGCGGCGTTGATCCGGGGGCGCCGGCGGAACGGTCTCTCCGGGTCGGGTCAGTCCGCCAGCGGGTGCGGTCCCGGGCGGCTCGATTCCGCGTTGAACAGGCCGAACATCGGGTCCCAGCGGCGCAGGGTCATGCCCGCGACCACCTCGGCCTCCTGGAAGGGATCGGTCTCCAGGAACTCCCGCGCGGCGTGCAGCGAGGGCAGGTCGAGCAGCATCATCGCCTCCCGCGGGCGCTGGTCGGGCAGGGGGCCGCCTGCGCGGATGATCCCGCGTTCCACCCCCATCGTCACCCAGCGCACATGGGCCTGGAGATGGCGATTCCACCCGCTCTCGTCGGGATGCGTATAGGTCACGAGAAACAGCGGCATATTCGGTCTTCCTGGCGCGGTTGGGGTCCGACGGGCGTCTCTGGCGCCGGATATAGGCCGCAACTGTTCATCAATTCCTAACCAACCCGCCCGATGATCCATCGTATCCGTTTGAACTGCGGAGTCGCGCATGGGCCGAAGAGCCTCAACAGATGAAGACGGTCTGCGCGAGGCGCCGCTGCTGCCTGGCCTCTCGCCCCCGTCTGAAGACGAAGCGCGTCGGGCTGATGTGCAGCGCGGCGCCGTTCGAATCGAGTCCGGCCGGGATGGCGTGTCGCCGTCCGGGGACGGACCAGGCCGGAACGGCGGGCCAGGGCCGGACCCCGCGCCGCCCGCGCCGCCCGCGCCGAGCCGCGAGCCGGGCGCGCTCGCGGAACCGCCCTCCGACGCCGGCGGACCCCAGGGCGCGGCGGAAGGGTCGGCGGCCGCCTGGCTGGGCGGCGCTGTGGCCAGCGCCATCGCCGCCGCGGCCCAGAGCTGTGCGCGTACGACCGAGGCGGCGGACGGGGACGCCGCCGAGCGCGGCGCATCCCCCGGAGCCGCATCGCCGGGACGCTCATCCCCCGAAGGCGCATCCCCTGACGACGCGAGGGATACGCATGCGCGCCCGGTCCAGGCGGATGTCGGCGACGCCGCCATGCCGGAAGGCGGTGCGGCCGAGGCGCCCCCGCGGCGCGACCGGCCCCCGGACGCGGCGCCCGAGGCCGCGCCGAGCCCTCCCGATCCGCAGGAGCGACCCGGCGACCCTCCCGGAAAAACCGCTCCGTCAGCGCAGGAAGACGCGACCGCCCCCGTCGCCCATCCGAAGGGGGGGAGGTCCGCGACGGCGCCCCCTGACCGGGCGGACGGGGCCAACGCCTCGACGCCCGGCCTGCTTCCGCTCGATCAGCCGGCCGAGCCTCCTGCGGTAGCCCGAGGCGGCAAGGCGCCTCGCCCCTCGGCCCGGGATGCGGACGCGGCCAGCCGTCTCGATCACCGCAAACGTTTGCGCGAGCGTTTCATGCAGGGCGGTCCCGACGCCATGCCGGACTACGAGCTGCTGGAGCTCGTCCTGTTCCGCGCCATCCCGCGGCGCGACGTGAAGCCCCTCGCCAAGCGCCTGCTGGCGGCGTTCGGCGACTTCAACCACACCATCTCCGCCCCGCCCGCGCGGCTGGCGGAGGTCTCGGGCGTCGGCGACGCGGTGGTGCAGGAACTCAAGATCGTCGAGGCCGCGGCCCACCGCCTCGCCCGCGCCCGGGTCATCGGCAAGGACGCGATCCAGACCTGGGAGCAACTCGTCGACTATTGCCGCGCCCGTCTGGCCCATGAGGCGACCGAGCAGTTCCGGGTGCTCTATCTCGACCGCAAGAACATCCTGATCGCCGACGAGGCGCAGGGCCGCGGCACCGTCGATCATGTGCCGGTCTACCCGCGCGAGGTGATCAAGCGGGCGCTGGAACTGGGCGCCTCGGCGTTGATCCTGGTGCACAACCACCCCTCCGGCGACCCTTCGCCAAGCCGTGCGGATGTCGACATGACCCGCCGGATCATGGAGGCCTGCGAGCCGCTCGGCGTCACCGTCCATGACCACGTGATCGTGGGCAAGAAGGACGTGGCGAGTTTTCATAGTCTGGGGCTTTTGGATCCGTAAGCATCGGGGACAAAAGCAAAACAGCCAGGCGCCGCGCCCTTGGCGCAAGATCGCTGAGCGGCCGGGAGCGGGGCCGGAGCAGGAAGCGCCTGCCGGCCGCGCCCATGGAAATCCGGTCGCGGAAGGCGCCCGCCGGCGCAGCGTTCGCCCCCCCGGCGGTCGCGGGGGCGGACCCGAACCGGCGGAGGACTGGGCGGCGCGTTTTTGCGGGGGGGCGTGCGGTAAGCCCCGAGCATCAGGGCCGCCGGTGGTTTCCGGAACGCCACGCCCCTCGCCATGCCTTCGCCGCGTGGGGGCCGCCCACGTGGCGGCCGGCCCGACGCGGCGACAGGCGCCCCGGTCGGCCGGCCCCCCCCCCTGCGCGAGGCGCCGCGCCCGCCCGCCCGCTCAGGCGGGCTTCGTGGCCTCGAAGGACGGGCGCTTGGCCATGCGGCGCGCGAAGGCGGCCAGGCCGGGGCGGCCGCTGCGCCAGTCCCAGGCCTCGAAGCGGAAATCCAAGTAGCCCAGCGCGCAACCCAGCGCGATCTGGCCGATATCCAGCTTGTCGGCGAACTTGCGCCCCTCCAGCGCGTCCAGCGCCCGGGCGATCTTGGCGCGCTGGGCGGCCATCCATTCCTCGCTGCGCTTGCCCTCTTCGCGAAGACGGCCTTCGTAGACCACGGCGATCCCGGCCTCCATCATCGCGTTTCCGGTCGCCTCCAGCACCAGCGTCGGGATCTCCGCGGCGCCGGTCGGGTAGAGCTTCTCGCCCCCGTGCAGGCCGTCGAGATAGCGCGTGATCACGGTGCTGTCGTAGATCCCCTGGCCCTCCGGCGTCACCAGGCAGGGGATCTTGCCCAGCGGGTTGATCGCCACGACCTCGGGGTTCGAATCATACGGCGTGGTGGCGCCGCTCTCCAGGGTCACCTGGTCGAGCAGGCCGGTTTCATGCAGCACGATCATGACCTTGCGGACGAAGGGCGAGCTGGGGGAATGGCGCAGGCGCATCATCGCGCGGTCTCCTTGGTCGGGTCGGCGAAGGGCCGGAAATCGGAAGCGCGGGCGTTGGTATCCGGTCGGGCGTCCGCTCGGGGCCGCGCGGGCAGAAGCCCGAGGCGAAGCCGCCCCAGGGCGGCGGCGTCGATGGCCAGCCCCGGTCCGTGGGCGCCCAACCGGAAGGTCCCCCGCCAGGCGGCGGAAGCGGAGGTCTCGGCGGCGCGGCGGCTCGATGCGCTGCGCCAGCCGGCCTCGGCGCCCTCGGGCGTGGCGTCGAGCGCCGCGTCGGCGCCGGGGATCGCGGCCACCGGCGCGCCGCCGTCGGCGCGGCGGGCCCGGCGCATCGCGGCCCAGCCGGCGAGCGCCACGGCGGCGCCGGCCGCGACCTTGGCGCCGGCGGGCGCGCTCAGCGCCTTGGCGGCGAGCGGGCCGAGCGCGGGAAGCAGGGCGAGGGGCAGGGGCATGGCGGGCGGGCTCCGGATCCGAAAGGGCCGGGGATGGCCTCGTTCCGGAACATAGGGATGAGGCGGTGCGCGAGGCAAGTCTTGGCGCGCGACAGGTTTCCACCCTGCGGAATGAAAGGCGCCGCCAGGGCCGCCGTCCCACCCTGCGCCAGCCGACGGGCGGGCGGGGCGGATTGGCGCTGGCGCGGCGTGGGGTCGTCATGGGAGGGTGTCGGCGACCGGCCGTCGCGCGCCTGCGCGGCCGCGCCCCCGAGACCCGACCCGAAAGGCGTATCCATGCGCGTGCCCGCCGCTCCGCGTTCCCGACCCCGCTTCCGCCCGCGCCGGGCGCCACGCGGGCCATCCGACGAGGACGCGGCGGACCGCGGCCGCGGCCGGGGCCGGGTCCCGCCCCGCCGTTGACGCCCGCCATCCCATCGCTTCCCGCAGGATACTCCATGCGCATTCCCCACCCGGCCGTCGCGGCGACGCTCGCGCTGGCGCTCGGCCTTCTCGCCGCGCTCGATCCGGCGCCCGCGCTCGCCCAGCAATCCCCGGACACCGAAGCCGAAACCGCACTCGCCCGTTTCGTCGGCTCCGAGACCTGCGCCGGCTGCCATGCCGATGAGACCGAGGCCTGGCGCGGGTCGCATCACGCGCTGGCCTGGACCCCGCCCACGGCCGAACATGTGCTGGGCGATTTCGACGACGCGCGTTTCGAGGGCGCCGGCCTCGCCGCCCGCTTCCGCACCGCGCCAGACGGCGGCTTCAGGATCGAGGTGACCGAGGCCGACGGCGTCCGCCGCGCCTATCCCGTGCGCGGCGTCGCGGGCATCGCCCCCCTTCAGCAATACCTGCTGGAGACCGAGCCCGGCCGCCTGCAGTCCTTCGACGTGGCCTGGGACACCGAGCGCGACCGCTGGTTCCACCTTTACCCGGACACCAACCTGCCCCCGGATGACGGGCTGCACTGGACCGGCCCCTACAAGACCTGGAACGCCCGCTGCGCCGAGTGCCACGCGACCGGGTTCGAGAAAGGCTACGACGCGCGCGCGCGGACCTATGTCTCCACCCAGGCCGAGATCGGGGTGGGCTGCGAATCCTGCCACGGGCCCGGATCGCGCCATGCGGACTGGGCGGAGGCGGGGGCGGACCCGGCCTCGGCCCCGACGGCGGGGGGCTTCGCGGTGGATTTCGACGTCCCCCGCCCGGCGGAGGGGGCGGGCATCGCCTCCGGCCCGCTGGCGCAATGCGCCGGCTGCCATGCGCGGCGCGAGGCGTATCATCCCGGCGATCCGCCCGCGGGCATGGCGGTGGACGATGCCTTCAACCTCGCGCTGCTGCGGCCGGGGCTCTACCACGCCGACGGGCAGATCCTCGACGAGGTCTATGTCTGGGGCTCGTTCCTGCAATCGAAGATGCAGGCCAAGGGCGTGGTCTGCACCGACTGCCACGATCCGCACCAGGCCGCCCTGCGGCTGGAGGGGAACGACGTCTGCGCCCAGTGCCACAGCCCGGCGGGGAACCCGGAGTTTCCCAGTCTGGCGCGCAAGACCTATGACGACCCGGCGCATCACTTCCACGCGGCGGGCTCCGAGGGCGCGCAATGCGTGAACTGCCACATGATCGAGCGGGATTACATGCAGGTGGACGGGCGGCGGGACCATTCCTTCCGCATCCCGCGCCCGGACCTGAGCCCGATCACCGAGGCGCCCGACGCCTGCGGCGATTGCCATGCGGATCGCGGCGCGGACTGGGCTGCGGCCCGGATCGCCGAGCATTACCCGCAGGCCGCGGCGCGTCCGCATTTCGGGGTGGCGCTGGCCCATGGACGGGGCGATCCGGCCTCCGCGGCGGGGGAGCTGGCGGCGCTGGCGCTGGACGGCGCGCAGCCCGGCATCGCGCGGGCCACGGCGCTGTGGCTGCTGGAGAATTCGGGCGACGCCGGGGCCGCGGACCGGGTGGCGCCGCTCTTGTCCG
Organism: Albimonas donghaensis; assembly: GCF_900106695.1. GTDB lineage: Bacteria > Pseudomonadota > Alphaproteobacteria > Rhodobacterales > Rhodobacteraceae > Albimonas > Albimonas donghaensis. Next base: position 442,220 of record NZ_FNMZ01000004.1, on the reverse strand, counting down.
ACCCGGACCCGCTGGTGCGCGCGGCGGCGGTGGGGGCGCAGCGCTCGGCGGCGGCCCCGACGATGGCGGGGCGGCTGTTCCCGGCGCTGCGGGATCCGTCGCGCTCGGTCCGCCAGGCGGCGGCGCGGGCGCTGCTGGATGCGCCGATCGCCCGCATGCCGCCGGCGCGGGAGGCGGATCTCAACGGCGCGATGCGCGAATGGCGGGCCTCGCTCGCCAGCCGGCCCGACTTTCCGGAGACGCATCTGCAAATGGCCGGCATGGCGCTGACCATGCGCAATTTTCCGGCCGCCGAGGCCGGCTTCCGCGAGGCCGTGCGCCTCGATCCCCAGCGGATCGAGGCCTGGACGATGATCGCCCGCATCGCCGCCGCGACACGCGGCGGAGACGCCGCCCGCGCCGCGGTGGAGGAGGCCCTGCGCGCCAATCCCGGAGACCCTGGCCTGCTCGCGCTGCGCGAGCAGGCGGCGGCGCTGCCCTGAACCGGCGCCCCCTCCCCCCGGCGGGGGAGGGGGCGAGGCGTCAGGCGATGATGTCGATATAGACTTGAGCGTCTTCGCCCGGGGCCGTGTTCGGGTTCGCCAGACGGTAGTCGAGCACCACCGTGTCGCCGGCCTCCAGAGTCCCGCCGCGGACATAACGGTCGGTTGTCGAACTGGCGTTCAGCGTGACGAAGCCCCCCTCGGAGATCGTAGCGGCGCCGCCGCCGTGAAGATTCAGCTGCGTCCCCGCGTCGCGAAAGATGTTGTATGTCGCGGGCTTGAAGCCATGGACGATGATGGCCTCTCCGGCATCCACATCGAAATCCGCGCCTTCGCCATTGTCGAGAAGCACATTCATCGCCGGGTTGCCGCCGCTTAGCGACCAGACGAAGTGATCGTCCACGGCCGTCGGGGTGTCCTGCCGACCCACGACCTCGACCGTTACGGTCGCGGTGCTGTGGTCGCCCCCGCGCTCCTCGATCTCATAGTCGAAATCGAAGGAAACGGTCTCCTCGTTCTTCAGATACTCGAAGTCATCACCGGTATCGAAAACGACTTCCCGCATGTTGTCTTTAAGCGTCAGCGTGCCGCCCAACGGGCCATCATAGGTTCCCGGTCCATCCGGCGCGAAGGAAACGGACACCACTTCGGCCAGGCCGGTGTCGGAGGTGTAGTCGTTGGCGAGGAAGTCGAGAGTTTCCGCGCGGCCTTCCGACAGCCTGAGCGAGTCATCCTCCGCGGATTTCGACAGATAGGTGAAACCTTCCACCTCGATCTCCACTGTGGCGCGCGAATAGCCATCGGCGCCGTCGAAGATCGTGTAGGTGAAGGAGACGGTTTCGGTCTCTCCGGTCTCGAGGTGGTCGAAGTCGCCGTCAGGGTTGAACCAGAATTCACCTGTCTCCGTGACCCGCACCCGGCCGCCTTCTTCCAGATCGAAAGAGGCGTCGACCTTCGCCTTGTCGCGCTCCACCTGGAAAACGGTCAGCACGTCGCCCTCGATATCTGAATCAGCGCCGGCGCCATTGTGGTCCAGAAGCCAGCCGTGGCGGGACCCGTCCTCGATCACCGAAAACGCGTCGTCTCGGGCCTCGGGGGCGGTGTTGCGGCCCTCGATCATCAGGGTGACATGGGAGCTGCGGGTGAACTGGCCGTCGGTGGCGCTATAGGTGAAGGTGACCTGCGCGAGCTCGCCGACCTTCAGGTGGTCATAGGCGCCGTCGGCGCGGAACCACAGCGTGCCGTCGGCCTCCAGCTTCACAACGCCGCCCTGGGGGAGGCTCACGGACTCGCCGGCTTCGGCCGCGCCGCTCAGGAAATCCACCACCCGCAGGGCGCCGCCCTCGGGGTCCTTGTCGGCGCCGAGGCCGTTGAAGGCGAAGACGTCGGCCTTGGTCGTGGCCTTCTCATGGGTGTAGATGAAATCGGGATAGAGCGTCGGGGCGTTGTTGGCGCCGGTCACGGTCACCGTCGCGGTGGCGGTCGAGGTCGCCCCGGCGGCGTCGGCGATGGTGTAGTCGAAAGACACCTCCACCGTCTCGCCGCCGATCAGGTAGCCGAAATCGCCGGCGGTATCGAACCAGAACTTGCCGTCCTCCATCACCCGGACCCGGCCGGCGGAGAGGTTCAGGCCCAGCCCGACATAGCTCGCCACGCCTTGCACGGCGACCACGCGCAGGGCGCCGCCCTCTGGGTCCGTATCGGCGCCATGGCCATGATCGTCGAAAAGGTTGCCGCTGATCAGCGCGGTTTCATGCGCGGCCAGCGTGTCGGCGCGCGCGATGGGCGGGCTGTCCGCGGCGGCGGAGGGCGTGGCGGTCAGCGGGGCGGAGGTGAGGTCCGAGCGGAACGGGCCGGCGAGAATCTCGTTGGGAATCATGACGCTTCCATAAGTCATTCAGAAAGATGAGCGGACGTTAATCGGTGTTTTGCGACCGCGCCACCGCGATGACGCAACGTGTTCTCGCCGCGCCGCGGGTCAGCGCGGCGCCATCGCGGCCTTGATCCGCGCCACCTCCTCCGACGGCGCGTCGGGGCGGGAGACGGCGGCCCATGCATCGATATAGTCGGCGGCGGCGTAGTTGTGGCCGTGGCCGGGCGGCGCGTTCACCGCCAGCAGCATGTCCAGCGCTACCTGGAAAAAGGTCACCACCGGGCGCCAGGTCAGCGCCTCCGACACGTCGGCTCCGCGCGGGCGCGACGCCCAGTCGGGGCGGCGGAACCACATGTCCTCCTCGAAATGCACGATGGCGTCGGAGGGATAGGCCACATAGGCGATCCGGATCGGCCCCCAGCCGGGCCCCTCCTCCGGGTCCTCGACGTTGAAGCCATGGGGCGGGGTCAGCACGCGCGCCAGCCGCCCGCCCTCGAACACCGGCTGCCAGGCGGGGGAGCCCGCATCCCGGTCCGCGATGATCCGCCGCCAGAGCGGGTTGCGGAAAGTCGGCCCGGCCCAGACCGCCCCCTGGAACGGGTCGGAGATGAAGGAGAACATCATCGGCGAGCTCTCCGATCCGAAGGCGCCGAGGCTGAGGCCGAAGAGATAAAGCGCGGGCCGGGTCTCCTTCGGCAGGCTTTTCCAGTGGTCGTGGATGACCTCGAACACGGTGGCGGCGGAGGCCTGCGCCCGCCCCGGCTCCAGGATCAGCGATTGCGGGCTGGCGAGGTAGGAATACTGCACGCCCGCCACCGCGGTGTCGCCGTCATGCAGGTATTCGACGGGCGCGATGCCGTTGTCGTCCAGCCAGCCGGTGCCGGTGGGCGTGGCGATGACGAGGACGCTGCGGTCGAAGGCCCCAGCGCGCCGCAGCTCCGCCAGCGCCAGCCGGGCCTGCGCTTCGGCCCCGTCGGCGGCGCGCAGGCCGACATAGACCCGGATCGGCGCCTTGGCGGGGCGCCCGGTCAGCGCCGCGATCTCCGCGGCCCGCGGTCCCTCGTGGACGAAGCGCTTGCCGGCGGAGCCCAGCGCGTCCCAGGGCGTCAGCGAGCCCGGCCCGCCGGAGCGCGTGGCTTCCGCCGGAGGTCGGGCGCCGGGCGGATCGCGCGTATCGGCGGCGGCCTGGATCTCGTCGATCAGAGTGATCACGCGGCTGAGCAGCGTGTCGTTCACCGCGATCGCCAGAGCGGCGATGAAGACCAGGGCCCCCAGCGCCGCCACCCAGCGGCGTCGCGCGTAGCGCAGCGGGAAGCGGGCGGCGAAGCCGATCCCGGCCGAGATCGCCCAGCCCAGCCCCAGCAGCCCCAGGGCGACCAGCGCGCCCAGGCCGACCAGCTTGACCAGATGCGCGTCCTCCAGTGGGGCCATGCCCATCAGCAGGCGGGTGGAGTCCTGCCATTCCGCCGCCTGCCAGAGATGGTAGCCGAGCTGGACCGCCGTGACCGCGCACAGCGCCAGGAACAGCGGCCGCCCCCGGCGGTCGCTCGCCACGGGCAGCTCCAGCCAGGCCCAGAGCCGCGCGATCAGCACGCCCCCGCCATAGCCCAGCGCGAAGCCGAGCCCGGCCAGCGCGCCCTGCGCCTCCCACGGGCGGGGGATCAGCGAGGGCGTGAAGGTCAGCGCGCAGATCAGCCCGCCGAGATAGAGCCCCAGCGGCGACGCCCGCAGCCGACGCCGCGGCCCCGCCGGCGCGCCGGTCACCTGGGGAACAGGAAGGTCAGGCCGATGCGCAGGCCCAGCCCCTCCGGCCCGCCGGCGGGCGCCTCGGCCCAGTAGCGCGCGCCCGCGAACAGGCTGACCGGCTGCGCGCCCAAGGTCACCACCTTGCTGACCACGGCGTTGAGCGGGACCGACCAGCTTTCCGAGCCCCAGTCATAGGTGGTCTCGGTGTTGACGGTGAACGTCCAGGCCTCGGGCGTGGTGTAGCTGAGGAAGGGCTGCATGAAGGTGGCGTTGACGTCGTTGCGCGAGCCCTCTCCGGCCACCGACCAGATGTGGTTGCCGAGAAAACCCAGGGTCCACGGCCCGAACTGCTTGAGCGCCACCGCGGTGGGGCCGAGGCCGAACTTGCCGCTCCCCAGCAGGTCATCGGTGGCCGTGGGCAGCAGCGCCACCGGGCCGACGCCCCAGATCACGCCGTTCGAGCCCGGTTCGGCCGGCGACAGGAACAGGCTCTGCACCACGTCGCCGAGGCCGAACTGGACGCCGCTGTTCCCGGCGATGTCCTCCTGCCAGATCACCGGCAGGATGGTGCGCGAGATCAGGTTCCAGTCCGCGCTGAGCGTGATCGGGTAGACCGGCTGGATATTGGTCAGAACGCGCGACCCGTCCGCCGGCCCGAAGCCCTGGTCGTAGTTCGTCTGGATCGGGACGCTGATCAGCGAGGCGACCGGGTTGGAGAGCTTCTTGGCCAGGTCCGCGGCGCCGGCGGCCTGCGCGCGGGCCGGGTCGGCGGGCGCCAGGAGGCCGGCCAGCGCGGCGGCGAACGGCAGGACGAGGGCGGCGGCGGCACGGATAGGGGACATGATGGAAACGCCTTGCGAACAGGGGAAGCGGAGCCGGCCGAGGGCACGCGCCTCAGGCCGCCGCACGCGGGTCCGGGGGAAGGGAAGGACGAGGAGCGGACGCCCGGACGGACTGAAAAACTACCAGCCGTCCCGACCCTTGAACAGCCGGAGACGCGCGCCCCCGCCCGCGGTTCCGGCCCTCCTCCGCCGCCCTCGCGGCCCGCTTCCGCCGCCTCTCTTGCCCCCGCTCCCGCCCCGGCGTCGCCGGGCGTCGGGGCGCGCGCCCCGTCCGCTCAGCCGGTCGTGGCGGCGGGCTTCGTGGCCGCGTCGAGATCCGCGAGGTCCTGCGCGCTCAGCTCCAGCGCCGCGGCGGCGACCAGATCGGCCACCTGCGCCACCGAGGTCGCGGAGGCGATGGGCCCGGTCACCCCGTCCTGCGCCGCCACCCAGGCCAGCGCCACATGAGCGGGCTTGGCGGCGTGCCGGGCGGCGACGTCGTCCAGCGCCTCCAGCGCGCGCAGGCCCTCGGGGGTCATGTAGACCTCCAGCCGTCCGCGCCGGGGCTTCGCGGCCACGTCCTCCCGGGACCGGTAAAGCCCGGTGAGAAAGCCGGAGGCGAGGCCGAAATAGGGGATCACGCCCAGCCCCTCGGCCCGGCAGAGGTCGAGCAGCGGCCCCTCCAGCTTGTCGCGCGCCACGAGGTTGTATTCGGGCTGGAGGGAGGAATAGCGGGGCAGCCCCTCGCGGTCCGCCGTCTCCAGCGCCCCGCGAAGTTGTTCGGGCGAGAAGTTCGACGCGCCGATGGAGCGGATCTTGCCCGCCTTGATCATGCGGTCATAGGCGCCGAGCGTCTCCGCGTGGGGCGTGGCGTCGTCGGGACGGTGGGCGAAGTAATGGTCCACGCAGTCCACCCCCAGCCGGGCGAGGCTGGCGTCGATGGCCTGCTCCAGCCAGCGCGCCGAAAGGCCGGAGGCGGGGAGGCCCTGCGGGTCCCGCCCCATGTCCGAGCCGCCCTTGGTGATCAGCACGATCCGCGCGCGCATCCCCGGCCGCGCAGTGAGCCAGCGGCCGATGACGGACTCGCTCTCGCCCCCCGCATGACCGGGCGCCCAGCGGGAATAGACGTCGGCGGTGTCGAGCGCGTTCAGCCCCGCCTCCACCGCGGCGTCGAGCACGGCGAAGCTCGTCGCCTCGTCCGCCGTCCAGCCGAACACATTGGCGCCGAGCACGATGGGCGGGACGGTCAGGCCCGAGGGGCCGAGGGGGATCTGGCGCATGGGGGAAGGCTCCGGCGGGGATGGGGAAAGTCGCGGGCGCATTCTCAGCAGAAGCGGGCGGCGGCCGCAATCGTCAGGGCGCCCCCCGCCGACGGCGCGCCCCAAGGCGAAGGGGCCCGGACGCGAAAAGGCCCCCGGAACGCGAAAGGGGCGGAGAACGCGAAAGGGGCGGGCCGAAGCCCGCCCCTCCCCTGTTTCCGCGGCGAAGCGGCTCAGCGCGGCTCGGAGGCCAGCCCCTTCCAGATCGCCACGCACATCAGCAGCAGCACGATCGTGAACGGCAGCCCGGTGGAGATCACCATCGACTGAAGCGACGCGAGGCCCCCCGCCGACAGCAGCAGCACGATCGCCACCGCGCCCTCGAACACGCACCAGAACACGCGCTGGGTGACCGGCGCGTCGACCTTGCCGCCGGCGGTGATGGTGTCGATGACCAGCGAACCGGAGTCCGACGAGGTCACGAAGAACACGATCACCAGCACGATCCCGATGAAGGACGTGATCTGGGTCAGCGGCAGCTCGTCCAGCATCTTGAACAGCTTGATCGGCAGGTCCGCCTCCTGGGCCGCGGTGTAGTTGTCCGCGATCACCTGGTCGAGCGCCACGCCCCCGAACACCGACATCCACAGCACGCAGACCATCGAGGGGATCAGCAGCACGCAGATGATGAACTCGCGCACCGTGCGGCCGCGGGACACGCGGGCGATGAACATGCCGACGAACGGCGACCAGGAGATCCACCACGCCCAGTAGAACGAGGTCCAGCCCTGGGAGAAGTTCACGTCCTCGCGCCCGATCGGGTTGGAGAGCGCGGGCAGGTATTCCACATAGGCCACGAGATAGTCGAAGAAGCCGGTGATGATCAGCAGCGTCGGCCCCGCGAGCAGCACGAACGCCAGGAGCAGCATCGCGAGACCCATGTTGATCTCCGACAGCACCTTCACGCCGCCGTCGAGCCCGCGCAGCACCGAGACCAGCGCCACCGCGGTGATCGCCGAGATCAGCAGCACCTCGGTCGTGGAGTTGACCGGCACGCCGAACAGCTCGTTGAGCCCGGCATTGGCCTGGGTCGCGCCGAAGCCCAGCGAGGTGGCGAGGCCGAACAGCGTGGCGAACACCGCCAGGATGTCGATCACATGGCCCGGCCAGCCCCAGATCCGCTCGCCGAGCAGCGGGTAGAAGGCGGAGCGGATGGTGAGCGGCAGCCCCTTGTTGAAGGAGAACAGCGCCAGCGACAGCGCCACCACCGCGTAGATCGCCCAGGGATGCAGGCCCCAGTGGTAAATGGTGGCGGCCATGCCCAGCCGGCGCGCGGCCTCGGCGTCGCCCGCCGCGGCGCCCAGCGGGGCCCAGTCGGTGCGCACGCCGTCCTCGCCCACCGCGATCCCGCCCATCGAGGACGAGAAGTGGCTCATCGGCTCGGACACGCCGTAGAACATCAGGCCGATGCCCATGCCGGCGGCGAACAGCATCGCGAACCAGCCGACATAGGTGTAGTCGGGCGTCGCGTCGCGCCCGCCCAGCCGGACCTTGCCGAAGGGCGACACGATCAGCACCAGGCAGAACAGCACCACCAGGTCGCCGGCCCCGATGAAGAACCAGTCGAAGCCCTTGGTGACCACGCCGAACAGCCACGAGAACACGGAGGACGACTGTTCCGGCAGCGCCAGCGTGTAGAACACGAACAGCACCACCGACAGGCCCGAGATCAGGAACACCGGGTTATGGATGTCGAAGCCGAAAGGCCCGACCTTGCCGTCGATGTTGTTCTGTCCGAGCTCGTAGTCGGTATCGATGATCGAGGCGGCCCCCTCGGGCGCCGGGATGCCGGTGGATGTCTCCGGCGGTGTGGATGGATCGGACATGGGGTCTCCTGCGGTGAGGCGGGGTCGGCGAATGGGCGGGCGGGGGCGACGGGCGCCGCGGAGCGGGCGCCGAACATCGCCGAAAAGGCCCCGGAAGGCCCATCAGGCGCCGGCGGGCCGGACGGGCCCGGCAGCCGGCGGCGGCCCGCGCGGGGCCGCGGGGCGAGGTCAGCGCACCACGAGCACCGAGGCGTGCGACTTGCGCGCCACCTGGCCGCCATGGGACGGCCACAGGTGATCGGCGAGATTGGGGATGTGCGAGGCCATGACGATCAGGTCGGCGCCCACATCCTCGGCCGCCTTGATCAGCGTGCCGTCGAGATCGACGGACGGGTCGTGGCTGGCGACCGCGTGGGACTCCGCCTTGTGCCCGCCGGTTTCCCCCTGGGCCGCGGCGAAGGCGGCCAGCTTGGCCGCGTATTCCTCGGGCGTGTGGGCCAGCGAACTGGGCGCCTCGGTGGTCACCCCGACATAGCAGACCGGGCATCCGTAGAACCCGCCCAGGCCCGCCGCCGTCTCCAGCGCCCGGCCGAGCTTGTCGGCATGGGCGAGATCGACGGGGACCATGATTTTCGCGAACATCGGCGCGCTCCCTTGGTTTCGGACCCGGCGCGTCGCAAGGCTGCGTCAGCCAGGGGCGGACGCCCCCGCGCGATCGCGGCGCCGTGGAGCACGACGCCGAGGGCCGACCGGGTCGGCTTCGTTAAGCTGACCTTAAAGGAGTTGGGGCCGGGACGCAAAAAAGCGACGCCTTGGCGCCGCTTTTCCGCCTTTCGCAAGGCGAGAGGAGCCCGAGGGCCCCGGCTGGGCGCGGGCGCGCCGGCCTCAGCCGCCGAGGCTGCGGAGCCCGCCCGAGGTGCGGCTGGCCCCGAATCCGCCCCGCGACGCCACATTGGCCCGCGACAGCACCTGCGGCGCGGCCTTCGGCGCGCGCAGCTCGCTGCCCGAAAAGCTGCGCGTGGACCCAGGCGTCACCGCGCCCATGGCCTTGCCGGAGCCTGTCACCAGCCCGGCGCCGCGGCTGCCCGTATAGACCGGCTGCGACGCCGCGCGGGCGCCGCCGCTCATCATCGAGCCCATCATGTAGCCCGCCATCAGCGGCATGAAGATCGACCCGCCCTGCGACGCCTGCTCGGGCGTCTGCTCCACCGGCACCGCTTCGGGCGGCAGGCCGAGCGCGGCGGCCTGGACCTCGGGCGGGGCGCAGGCGGCGGGGCCGTGCTCCTCCTCGCAAAGCTCGCGGCTTTCGTAGCGGGGGGCGGAGAGCGCGTAGGACTGCGCGGCCTCGGCGAAGGCGGCCTGGCAATCCTCGACCGAAAAGCCGGCCTCGGCGCCCGCGTAACGGGTGCACTGCTCGGCGTTCTCGAAATAGGTCAGGTCGGTCTTTTCCTCGCAGGCGGCGAGGCCGAAGACGGCGCCGCCGAGGATCACCGCGCGGGCGCGGCCCGAAACCCTGGGTCGATGGATCATTCTGAGAGTCCTCCCTGACGGTTATCTAATGGTTCGGGCGCGGGAAGGGCAGGGGCCTCGACGGCTTTCGGCCCCCGACCCGATCACGGAGACGTTATCGCCCCCCGCGCCTCAGCCCTCCGGCAGGATCACATGCGGCTTGAAGCGGCTGAGATCCTGGGTGATGCGGCCGCGATCCTCGCGCAGGCCCATGCCCACGCAGGCCTCGCCCACGATCCAGGCGCCGATCACCGGGCGCATGTCGTCGAAGACCGGCAGCGGCGCGTAGGCCTGCGCCACGCGGGGATGGTCGTCATAGCCGCCGGAGACGGATCGGTCTGTCTCCCGCCCGCCTTCGACGATGGTGACCGAGGCGCCCTCGCGCCCGAAGACGGGCTTCAGGACATGGCCGGCCTCCAGCGCCGCGCGGGCCCGTTCCAGCCGGGGGGAGGAGACGGCGAGCTCGTCCTCGAAAAAGGCGGGGAGCAGGTTCTCGTGCCCCTCGAACATCCGCCACAGGATCGGCAGCAGGCCCTTGTTGGACAGCACCGCCTTCCAGGCCGGCTCGACGAAGCGGCAGTTGGCGCCGGGGATCGCGGCGGCGAATTCGTCGCGCATCAGGTCTTCCCACGGGTAGAGCTTGAACAGCGACCCGATCACCCGGTCGTCGGCGTCGGCGAAATGGCCGTCCTCGGTCAGGCCGATGCGCTCGATGGGGGTGTAATGCGGCGTGATCCCCGCGTCGGCCGCGCACCAGGCGAGGTATTCGACGGTGGCGAAGTCCTCCTCCACCCCGTCGGCGGAGGTGAAATGCACGTCCTCGCCCTGGGCGAAGATCTCGCGGAAGCGGGCGATCATCGCTTCGTGGATGTCGTTGAACTGGTCGGCGTCCGCGGGCAGGCGGCCCTGTTCCTGCATGTCCTCCAGCCAGACCCACTGGAAGGAGGCGGCCTCGTAGACCGAGGTCGGGGTGTCGGCGTTGTATTCGAGCATCTTCGCCGGCCCGGTCCCGCCGTAAACCAGGTCGAAGCGGCCGTAGAGCGAGGCGTCCGCCCGGCGCAGGCTGGCCGCGACCAGGTCCATGGCGGTCTCGGGGATGGCGAGCCGGGCCATCAGCGCCTCGGACGACGCGATCTCCTTCGCGGCTTCGACGCACATGGCGTGCAGGGCGGCGGCGGGGGCCTCGATGCGGGTCTCCACCTCCTCCAGCCCGAAGGCGTAGGCGGAGGATTCGTCCCAATAGGGCTCGCCGTGCATGGTGTGGAAGCGGAAGCCGAGCTCTTCGGCCCGCGCCTTCCAGTTCGGACGTTCGCCGGGGGCGATCTTTCTCATGGCGCGTCGGCCTCCCTGCCTCGTGCGGTCAGGCGCAGAAGCGGGGGGCGAGGGGGCGAAGTCAATGGGGCGCCGCCGGCCGGCGGCAGGCCCTGATGCGCGAACGGCCCCGGAGATCCGGGGCCGCCGCAAGGGTCGCGAGAGGGCGCGCGTCAGAGCCCCATCTTGTCCGCCGTCGCCTGGTCCACGACGCCGGTGGCCTCCAGATCGTTGTCGTACTGATACCACTCGACCGCATTGGCGGTGCCGTCGCCGTAAACGCCGTCCACGCCGCCCACGTCGTAGCCCAGTTCCACCAGCTTGTTCTGAAGCGTGCGCACCGCGCCGCCCTGGGTCAGCGGGGTGGTCAGGCTCAGGCCCACCACCGTCTTCGGCTCGGGCGGGGCCTTGGGGTCTTCTTCGGAGACGATCTCGTAGACCTTCTCGTCCTGGTAGTAGGTCGAGCGGTAGACGACGCCGTTGCAGATATAGACCGTGTCGCCGTCCTCGGTGGCCTGGTCGCAATCCTCGTCCTCGGGCAGGCTGGCGACATAGGCGATGGTGGCGCCGGCGATGGCGCCGGTGAAGAACCAGCCCCAGCCGGGGTTGTAGTAGTAGTCGCCCCAGCGCGCATGGGGCGGGCGGACATAGGGCGGCGGGTAGGGGCGGGGGCGCCAGCCCGGCGGCCGCGGAACCGGGCGATACCAGCCGCCGGGGCGGTTGTAGGCCGGGCGCCCGGCGCCGGGCGGGCGGCCCGGACGGGTCCCGACATTGTTGCCGACATTGACGGTGTTGCCGATATTGACGTTGCCGCCGGGGCGATCCCCACCAGGGCGGTCTCCACCGGGGCGATCTCCGCCGGGACGGTTGCCGGCGGGGCGGTCGCCCCCCGGCCGGTCCCCGCTCGGGCGGCTTCCGCTCGGGCGGTCGGCGCCGGGACGATCGCCGCCGCCGATGCCCGCGGGCTTGCCGGCCCCGGGCCGGGCCGCCGCGGGGCGATCGCCCGAGGGTCTGGACAGGATGCCGCCGGGCTTGCCGCCCGGACGCGCCGCCGCGACCGACGGGCGGGATGCGCTGGGGCGCGATATGCTGGGCTTCGCCGTCGGCCGGGTCCGGGCGCCGCCGCCCATCTGCCGGCCGCCGCCGCCGCCGCGGGCGAAGCCGCCCTTGCCGCCGCCGCCGCCCCGGCCGCCGCCCAGAGCCTCGGCCGTGTCGACCGAGAGCGACAGGCGCATCAGGCCTTCGGGCGAAACGCCCACGGCGACCGAGAAGATCAGCGCGCCGTGCAGGGTTCTCTTGAGGATTCCCACCATGCTCCGCATCGGCTCACTCCGTTCCGCTGTGGGCGGGGATATCGGCGATCTTGGGCCAGGCCATCCGCTCCGCGTCCGCTTCGGGGACATAGGTGAATTCGGTCGGGTCGATCTCCGGCGCGAAATCCCAGTTGGTGAGATAGGCCCGGTATTGCGGCCAGCCCTGGGTGTAGGGATCGGTGCCCACGATCATCAGGATCTCCGGCCGGTCGGCGTCGTCGGCGACCCAGACCTGCCAGTCGTAATCGTAGTTCGAGAAGGCGAGGTGGTGCGCGTCGCGCCCCGCCACCCGGGTCCGGCCGACATAGGCGGCCTTGTCGGCGGCGTCGATGAACTCGGCCGCCGTGTCGCGGCTGAGCACCGACCAGATCGGCAGGACCACGTCGTATTCATCCTTGATCCGCGCCACCAGCGCTTCGAGTTCGCCCTCGAACGCGGCGGTGACGTAGGCGTTCGCCTCGATGTCCTGGATGAACACCGCCTCGCGGTCGTAATAGAAATTGCGCCCTTCCGGGCCGTTCTCGGAATGCGCGACGAAGCCCGCCTCGCGGTCGAGGATGATGCCGCCGCTGGTGAATTCGGTCAGTTTCTCGCGCCCGTCGATGACCCTGTCGCGGCTGACGAACCAGTCGACCGAGAGCGTTCTTTGCGCGGCGAGATAGTCGGTGGCGGTCTTCAGGACCTCGAGCGCGATGGGGTCCAGCGCGTCCGGGGCCTCGTCGGCGATTTCGGTTTCGGCAGCCTCGCCCGCGGCGTGCGCCGGCGTTTCGGAGGTCTGGGCGAGGGCGCCGCCGCCGAGCAAGGCCGCGGCGGCGAGAACGCCGAGCCAGGTCGCCGGGGTCGTCGGTCTGGTCATGGAGCTTTCCGATCCAGTTGTGCACGTTCGGCACGGTCAGGTTGCCGCAGGCGGGGCGGGCGAGCAACGGAAATCGCCCGACATCGCCCGGTCTCGGCCGACCTCGACCTCGACCTCGGCCGTGGCGCGCGGCGGGGCGGACGGGACGGGGCGGACAGGACGGGGCGGGAGCGTTCGCGCGCGTCGCAACGGCGCCGCGGCGCGGCTGGGGTGAGCGCGGGCGCAGGCGCGGGCGGCGCCGAAGGACGGGGCCCGCGAATAATCGGTTCGCAAATCCGCGGCGAGGCGCCAATCTGTGGGGAATCGAAGGAGACCTTATGATGCGCCCAGATGCCGGCGAGCCCGGTCGGGCCGCCGCCTCGACCTCTGCCGACGCCTCGACCTCTGCCGACGCCGAGACCGACGCCGACACCCTGTCCGACCCGTCCGCCCCCGAAGCCCCCCCCGCTCCCGCCGCCCCCGCCGGCCCGGGGGCCGCCGCTCGCTCCGGCGCTGCGACGCCGCCGCCGGTATCGGCGCTGGCGGTGACGGCGATCCTCGCGGCCTCGACGGCGGTGACGCTGAACATGGCGATCACCAACACCTCGCTGCCCACCATCGCGGCCGATCTGGGCGCGGACCAGGCGGATTCGGTCTGGGTGGTCACCGCCTTCCAGTTCGCCATGGCCGCCACCATCCTGCCGCTGGGCGCGCTGGGCGACGCCATCGGGCATCGCAAGGTGTTCCTGTGGGGGCTGGCGCTGTTCGTCGTGACCTCGCTGGCCTCGGGGCTGGCGTGGTCGCTGCCGGCGCTGGCCGGGGCGCGGGCGTTGCAGGGGATCGGGGGGGCGGCGCTGTCGGCCGCCACCCCGGCGCTGATCCGCGCGCTCTATCCGCCCGAGCGGCTGGGCCGGGGCCTGGGATTTTATGCGCTGGCGGTGGGCGTGGGGCTGACCGCGGGGCCGACGGTGGCCTCGGCGGTGCTGGCGGTGGCGGACTGGCCGTGGCTGTTCCTGATCAACGTGCCGGTGGGCGGCGCCTCGCTGCTGCTGGCGATCCGGGCGATGCCGGCGGACCGGCCGGGGCGCCGGCCGCTGGACCCGGTCTCGGCGCTTTTGTGCATGGCTTTCTTCGTGCTGATGCTGCTGGGCCTGGCCGAGGCCGGCGACGAGGCCCGCCCCCTGCGCCTGGCGCTGGAGCTGGGGGGCGGCGTGCTCTGCGGGCTGGCCCTGACCCGGCGCGAGCGCGGACGGCCCTCGCCGATCTTCGCCGCGGACCTGTTCCGGCGGCCGATGTTCGCGCTGTCCTCGGCGACCTCGGTCTGCGCCTTCGCGGTGCAGGGGGCGGGCTTCGTGGCGCTGCCCTTCCTGATGCAGGACGTGCTGGGCCGCAGCCAGGTGGAGACCGGGCTGCTGCTGACCCCCTGGCCGGCGGCGACGGCGGTGATGGCGATGGTGGCGGCGGGGCTGGCGGACCGGATCCATGCCGGGATCCTCGGCGCGCTGGGACTGGCCCTGTCGGGGGCGGGGATGATGCTGCTCGCCGCCCTGCCGGCCGAGGCCTCGGACCTGGCGCTGGGCTGGCGGCTGGCGCTGTGCGGGTTGGGCTTCGGCCTGTTCCAGACGCCGAACATGCGGGCGATCATGGCTTCGGCGCCGGCCTGGCGCAGCGGCGGCGCGGGCGGGATCCTCGCGGCCTCGCGGCTCACCGGCCAGTCCATCGGCGCGACCCTGACCGCCTTCTGCCTGGCGCTGGGCGCGGCCGAGGGCGCGGTGGCGGCGCTGTGGCTGGGCGGCGCGCTGGCGGGGCTGGGCTGCGCGGTGAGCCTGGCGCGGCTCGCCGCCGGCGCCGTGGTCGCGGTCGAGGACCCGCCGGAGCGGACGGGCCAGGGCGTGATCGGGGGGAGCGGCTAGGCCGCTCCCGGCGCGCGCGGCGCCCCGGAGAAGATGCCGGGGCGCCGGCCCCCGCCCGTCACTCAGTCAGGTGTTCGCGCAGGGTGGCGCCGCGATATTCGCTGCGGAACACCCCGCGGCGCTGCAATTCGGGGACCACGGCCCGGCAGAATTCCTCGAACATGCCGGGGAAATGCGTCGGCGACACCACGAACCCGTCGCAGGCCCCGCTCTCGAACAGGTGCTGGAGGTGGTCGGCGATGGCCGCCGGCGTGCCTACGATCTCGTTTTCGGCGTTGCGGCTGGCGACTTCGGAAAGGCTCCGGCCGGTGGCCTTCATCTCCTGCGCCAGCAATTGCTCCGAGCCTTTCATGCCCTGCGCGCCCTGGGCGGCGGCGAGCTCGGAGATGTCCTTGATCCGGGTGATGTCGGCCCCGAGGTTGGACGACAGGCTGGCGGCGGTCAGCTCCATGTCCACCAGTCCTTGCAGGTAGTCCGCCCTGGCCCGCGCGATGGATGGCGTCTCCCCGATCACCACCGACACCGCGGTCAGTACCTTGCAGGTCTCCGGCGCCCGGCCGAACGCGGCCATTCGCGCGTGCAGATCGTCGCGGAAGGCGCGCATGTCGGCTTCGTCGCGCTGGATGGTGAACACCGCCTCCGCCCAGCGCGCCGCGAATTCGCGGCCCCGGTCGGACGCCCCGGCCTGCAGGATCACCGGCCGCCCCTGCGCGCTGCGCGGCACCGAGAGCGGGCCGCGGGTCTTCACGAACGCCCCCTCGTAATTGGCGTAATGCACCTTCTCCGGATCGGCGAAGACCCCGTTCTCCTTGTCCAGCACGAACGGGTCCGGATCCCAGCTTTCCCAGAGCTTGCAGCAGGCCTCCAGCACCTCGTCGGCGCGGTCATAGCGCAGGTCGCGCGGGGGGAGCGCGTCCATCCCGGCGTTCTTCGCCTCCAGCTCCGTGGCCGAGGTCACCACGTTCCACGCCGCGCGCCCGCCGCTCATGGCGTCGAGCGAGCCCAGCCAGCGCGCCAGGTGATAGGGCGTGTGGAGCGAGGTCGACAGCGTCGCCCCCAGCCCCAGCCGCGTGGTCGCCGCGGCCATCACCGGCAGCACCACCATCGGGTCCAGCCAGCTGATCTGCCCGCCCCGGCGCACATAGGCGTCCGGCCCGCCGGCATGGATGTCGTAGAGCCCGAAGAGATCCGCGAAGAAGCAGCCGTCGAATTTCGCCTGCTCCAGCGTGCGGGCGATGGAGGCGTAGCGTTCGGGCGTCAGGATGTCGTCGAGCCGGGATTCGGGATGGCGCCAGCCGCCGGGATGGCGGGCGGTCGGCCCGGTCTTGAGATAGGCGACGAGCTTCATCCGCGACGACGGGGGGGCGGTTTCGGGGTCGGTCACGTCCCGCAGGCTCCTTGGCTTGTATGGGGCGCGCGCAAGGCGGCCCGGACGGCGGAGCCGCTGCGGGCCCCGGGCCGATCAGACGCCTCCCGGCGCGCCTCCGCAACGTCGGCGTGCCCCGCATGGGGGCGGCACGGCGTCATATCCGCAGGCCGCCCCCCCGGCGCGCCGGCGCTTGACCCCGAACGCCCGGCGATTTTCTCCCGGTTTCGGGGCGCCGCCCGTCGTTGCAAAGACGGCGTTAAGGTATCGCCTTCATCCTCCCCGCGATGAAGCAGGAGCGGCCATGTACGGACTGGTGAACAACGGGGTGAAGGCGTTCATCCTCGGCGCCCATGGCCAGGGCGCCTGGGACAGCATCTGCGCGCAGGCCGGGCTTTCCGGCGTCGAGTTCGAGAGCATGGTCGCCTATGACGACGATCTGACCTATCGGCTGGTCGGCGCGGTCGCCGACCATCTGGGCCTGCCCGCCGCGACGGTGCTGGAGGTGTTCGGGCATTTCTGGGTCGACTTCTCGCGGGACACGTCGGTGGGCCGGCTGATGGTTTTCGAAGGCGCGACCCTGGTCGAGCGGCTCCGCAATCTCGACGAGATGCATGAGCGGGTGAAGCTGGTGATGCCGCATCTGGAGCCGCCCTCCTTCGAATTCGAGCCGGTGGGCGAGGGGCTGCACCGCCTGCACTACTACTCGGCGCGCGAGGGGCTTCAGCCGATGGTGATCGGGCTGCTGCATGGGCTCGCCGCGGAGTCGGGCGAACGGGTCGAGATCGACCATGTCGCGCGCCGCGACGACGGCGCCGATCACGACGTGTTCGAACTTCGGATGCTGGACGCCGCCGCCGCCGCCGGCGACGAGCTGGGCGCCGGGGCCGCCTGAGCCCGCGTCGCGAAAGGAAAGCCGCATGAGGCCGAGCGCGCCGTCGGAGCCCATGATGCGCCTGCCGCGCGCGGCGCTGGACGCGATCCTGCCCTTTCGGCTGGTGCTGGGAGAGGACGGCGCGGTGCGCGACGCGGGGCCGTCGATGCTCAAGGTGTTCGGGGACCGTCCGCTGGTCGGGCGCGCCTTCTTCGAGGCGTTCTCGGTCCGCAAACCCCGCCGCATCGGCGATATCGACGCCCTGCGCGCCCGGTCGGGGGAACGTCTGCAGCTCGACGTTGCGGCGCTCGCCACCGGGCAGGGCGCGCCGCCGCGCCTGTATGGCGTCGCGATGCCGGTGGGCGGATCGGGGCTCGACGGCCCCGACGCCGATCCCGACGCCGATCCCGACGCCGATCCGCATGCCGCGCGCGCCGCGCGGCGCGCCAGCCCCTGCGCGCATCGCCCCGCGGATATCCGCAAGGGCCCGCTCCTGCTGGCGCTGACGCCGGGCGCCGACATCTCGCGCTATGTGGAGGATCACGGGCTCAAGGCGTCCGATTTCAGCCCCGCCGACGGCAGCGCCGAGATGATGTATCTCGCCAATGTCCAGCGCGAGATGATCCGCGACAGCCACGCCCTGACCGAACGGCTGATGCAGGCCAAGTCGGAGGCGGAGCGTCTGGCCCGCAACGACGCGCTCACCGGCCTGCCCAACCGCCGCGCCTTGATGGAGCGGTTGCGCGCCCTGCTGGACGCGCCCGGCCGCGGGTCGGTGGCGGTGCTGCATATCGACCTCGACAAGTTCAAGGAGGTCAACGACACGCTCGGCCATGCGGCGGGGGACGAGGTGCTGGTCCATGCCGCCGCCTGCATGCGGTCGGAGGCGCGCGCCGGGGACTTCTGCGCGCGGCTCGGCGGCGACGAATTCGCCATGCTGTTCGACAGCACCACCGACGCCGCCGGGCTGCAGGCGATTTCCACGCGGCTGATCGCGGCCATGTCGCAGCCCCTGCGCATCGAGGGGCAGATCACCCGGATCGGCGCCAGCATCGGCGTCGCGGTGGTCGAGCCCGGGCGCGCCTGCACACCTGACGCGCTTCTGCACGAGGCCGATCTCGCGCTCTATGAGATCAAACGCGGCGGGCGCGGCGCCGCCATGCTCTGCACGCCGGAGCTGCGCGCCCGTCACGCCGATTTGCAGGCCATGTCGAAGGAGATCGAGACCGGGCTCGCCAACGGCGCCTTCGTCCCCCATTTCCAGCCGCAGGTGAACGTCGCCTCGGGGGAGGTCGTGGGCTTCGAGGCGCTGGCCCGCTGGCGCCACCCGGAGCGCGGGCTGCTGCGCCCGGCGAAGTTCATGCCGGTCTCGGATCGCGCCGGCCTGACCCCGCGCATCGACGCCCATCTGCGGCGCGAGGCGCTCGGCGTCTTCGGCCTCTGGCTGCGGGAGGGGCGCGCGATCCCCGCCATCAGCCTCAACCTGACCACCGACGACCTGCGCGAGCCCGCCTTCTGCGACCGCCTGCTCTGGGACCTGGAGGAAGCCTGCGTGCCCCCCGCCCGGGTGCGGCTGGAGATGGTGGAATCGGTGCTGTTCGATGAAAATGCGGAGCATGTGACCCGGGGCTGCGAGGCGCTGACGCGGGCCGGGTTCTCCCTGTCGATCGACGATTTCGGGACCGGCCACGCCTCGATCCTCAGCCTGGTGAACCTGCCGGTCTCCTGCCTCAAGATCGACCGGGCCTTCGTGAACGGCGTCGGCGCCGATGGGCGGCTGCGGACCCTCGCGCGTTCGATGATCGGGATGGCGGCGAGCCTCGGCCTCGACGTGGTCGGCGAGGGCGTGGAGGCGGCGGAGGATCTGGCGGTGATGCGCGAGCTCGGCTGCGACGTGTTCCAGAGCTACCTGTTCGGCCGCCCGATGCCGGCGGAGGATGTTCCCGGCTGGCTGGCGAGGCAGGAGAACGCCGCGCGGGCCGGCGGCGAAGCGCGAAGCGCCTGAGCCTGCGTCCTGCGCCGCCCCCGCGCGGTCCTGATCCGGGGCGATGACATGATCGGGAGCGGGCTGATCGGGGCGGCCCGGATCCGCTAGGTTGAAGCATGACCCGCCATGACCCCGCCGCCGCTCCCGCCGCTCAGGGCGCACTCCCGCCCGCGCCGGCGCCCGACGCCGCGGGGCTCGCTTTCCTGCGCCTGCCCGACATCCCGCCGGAGGCGATCACGGCGCACATGTCGGACCCGCGCCTCGCCGCGCATCTTCCGCTGCTGCCGCCCGTCTGGGACGCGGAGGCGACGGCGCGCCTCGTCGCGGCGAAGGAGGCGCGATGGGCTCGCGACGGCCTGGGCCATTGGGCGCTTCTCCATCGCGGCGCCTATATCGGATGGGGCGGCTTCCAGAAGGAGGCGGAGGGCTGGGATTTCGGCCTGGTGCTGACGCCGGAGGCCTTCGGGCTCGGTCCCGCCGCCGCGCGTCGGGCGCTGGAATTCGCCCGGGCCGATTCGCGGATTCCTTTCGTCACCCTCCTGCTGCCGCCCTCCCGCACCCGGCTGGGCGCGCTGGCTCGGCTCGGGGCGCGGGCGGAGGGCGAGGTGATGCAGGACGGCGCCCGGTTCCTGAAGTTCCGGCTCGACACCGCCTGAGCCCCGCCGGACCGGGCCGGACCCGCATTTCCCGGCCGAGGCCCGCCGCCGTTCCCCCCGACGTCGCCCCGGTCGTCGCAGGGGCGCCCGTTCCCGTGCCCGGCGCCCGCCCGAAGCGTTGCGTTGCGCCGTGTCGCGTCCGCGCGGCCCGCAGGCATGAGGCGGTGTGAAGCACCCTTGCGCGCGCGCCCGGCGCTTCCGCCGGGTTCACCGAGCATTCGACCGGGTTCGCCTCTGTGTGGGATCGACTTCCGCAGGGTGGGGTGAGTCCGCGCGTCCGCATGGACCTTCACGGTTCCAACTGTCGTCATTGTTCGCATATTGCAGCAGCGTCAGCGCCGCATCCTGAACCGGGGCGCGCAAATATCCCGCGTGAAAGAAGGTCCGATCACCGTGATGAAATCGCTCTCCCCGCATCGCCCGCCCATGCCGCGTTTCTCCGAGGGTCCCCGCTCCTGCATGCTGAGGCTGCTGGCCACCACGGCGCTGACGGTCGTCGGTATGACCGGGAGCGCGGCGGCCGATTGCACCTATTCGAACCTGTTCGCGCCCGGTTGCGAAAACGCTCCCGGCGGCACCGCGTATTTCCCCCGCGGCCTGCCCGATGAGGCGGAGGACAGCGACGCCGGCGTCGACGGCTCCGACTACAAGGTCACCAGTTCCAGCACGACGACGATCAGCATCACCGGCAGCGCCCTGACCAACTACAGCCAGGCTTTCGCGCCGATCTTCGTGCAGTCCCAGGGCGGGACCGGGTCGTCCAACCGCAACGGCAACGCCACGCGCGGCGGCGACGGCGGCACGGCCGAGATCCAGAACGCCTCGCCGATCAGCGTCACCGCCGCGCCCAACGCGACCTACATCTACCAGCCCCGGCAATTCTACGGGTTCTGGGACGACGGGACCACCATCGGCGGGCTGATCGCCGTGTCCAATGCCGGCGACGGCGGCGATGCGTCCGAGGGCAGCGACGTGTCCGGCGGCAATGGCGGGCAGGGCGGCGGCGCCGATCTCGCGACCATAGGCAATTCCGGGTCGATCACGCTGTCGACCAACTTCACCGCCGGGGCGCTGGGCATCTACGGGCTGAGCATGGGCGGGACCGGCGGCCGCCAGGACAGCGGCGGCACCGACGACCAGGTCGGCGGCAAGGGCGGGTCGACCAACACCGTGCGCATCGTCAATTCGGGCGATGTGAGGATCGCGGGCAAGATGGGCCATGCGGCCTGGGGCGTGGCCGGCGAGGCCATCGCGGGCCCGGGCGGCGACAACGCCTCCAACGGCGGCATCGGCTCGACCGTGCATATCGAGAATTCCGGCGACGTGACCATCGACGGCTCGGCCGGGACCCAGCGCACGGTGACCGAGGGGGTGCGGGGCCTCTACGCCGCCAGCCTCGGCGGCGACGCCTACTGGTATTCCGACGACGGCTCCGACCCTGGCGGCAAGGGCGGGGTCGGCGGGATCATCCAGCTGACCCATACCGGCGCGATCTCGGTGACCTACAACGACTTGTCGGCGCCCACCTATCCCTATGACACCCCAGCGACCCCCACCGGCGACCATCCCAATCCGCCGGCGCGGGTCAGCTCCGACCGTTCGGCGGGGATCTACCTGTTGAGCGTGGGCGGAGAGGGCGGCGCGGGCCCGGGCGGCGCGGATGCGATGTCGACTTCCGACGCCGGCGCCGGCGGGGCGGCGAGCGGCGCCACCTCCAATGACGGGACCACCGGCACCTCCTATATCCGGCTGACCGACGCCAGCGTCACCACCCAGGGCGCCTATGTGACCGGGGTCATCGGCGAGCTGCTGGGCGGCAAGGGCGGCGACGGGCGCAACGAGACCAGCGGCGCGGACGGCGGCGGCGTCGGCAAGCTGGAGCTGACGCTGACCCGCAGCGCCATCGAGACCCATGGCGACGACGCCCGGGGCCTCGTCGGCCTGTCGATCGGCGGCAATGGCGGGGTCTATGCCGACGACCAGTTCACGGTGATCAATGTCGGCTCCGACACTTCCGGCACGGGTGCGACCGGGGGGATCATCGCGCTGACCGCGGACGCGGCGTCGCGGATCGCCACCCATGGCGCCCATTCTCACGCGGTCCATCTCTACAGCGCCGGCGGCGTGGCGGGGGCCGCGGACGGCGGCTTCGCCTTCATCAACACCGCCGATCTCGCGGGCGGCGCCGGCGGTTCCGGCGGGACCGTGGACGTGAAGGGCGCGGTCGTCACGCAGACCTTTGGCGACTACGCGCTGGGCGGGCTCTACCAGTCCATCGCGGGAGGGGGCGGCGACGTCTCCACGCAGAGCGACTCCTCGGGTCTGTTCGTGCTGGGCGGCGGCGGCGGGCAAGGCGGCAAGGGCGGCGCGGTGAAGCTGGGCGCGAACCTGACCGCGGCGACCGAGGGCGGCGCCGCCCCGGGCGTCCAGGCCCAGTCCATCGGCGGGGGCGGCGGCAATGGCGGCAACGCCAACGGCGTGGTCGCGGTCGGCGGCCAGGCCGGGTCGGGCGGCGACGGCGGCACGGTGACCTTCGGGCCGGACGGCGACGGCGCGGCCAACCCGTCGCTGAACGTGACCACGCTGGGCGACTACAGCTACGGGATGCTGCTGCAATCCATCGGCGGCGGCGGCGGCAATGGCGGCGACGTCTTCGACTTCAGCGTCATCATCCCCGCGGTGGGGGTCGGCGGCGACGGCGGCTCCGGCGGCGACGGCGGCACGGCGCAGGTGAACCTGCCCAACCAGGGCGCGGCCAACGGGACCTATTCGGTCGCCACCGCGGGCGACAACGCGCATGGCCTGTTCGTGCAGTCCATCGGGGGCGGCGGCGGGGTCGGCGGCGACGTCTCAGGCACCGATATCGGCGTGCTTTCGGTGCAGATCGCGGGCGGGGCGGACAGCGACACCACCGACGACGCCGACGGCGCGCAGGGCGGCGGCTACGGCCGGAACGCGACCATCTCCATCCATAACGACGACGCAGGGGGCGAGACCTCCATCACCACCACCGGGGCCCATTCCATCGGCGCGCTGGCCCAGTCCATCGGCGGCGGCGGCGGGACCGGGGGCATGGCGACCGCCAACGAGGTCGGGGTCGGCTTCTCGCTGGGCGTCGCGGTCGGCGGCGACGGCGGCGCCGGGGGCGCGGGAGGCGCCGCCAGCGTGACGCTGGCCAAGAACACCACCATCACCACCGGAGCCGACGACCTGACCGACTCGCATGGCGTGGTCGCGCAGTCCATCGGCGGCGGCGGCGGCATCGGCGGCGGCGACGTGGTGCGCAGCTTCAACCAGGCGGTGAGCATCCCCGACGCCGGCATCGGCTTCGGCTTCAGCATCGCGGCGGGCGCCGGCGGCGTCGGCGGGTCGGGCGGCGCGGGCGGGACCGCCAGCGTGTTGCTGGCCGATGTCGACGCCACCACCCGCGGCGACGGCTCGATGGCGGTGCTCAGCCAGTCCATCGGCGGCGGCGGCGGGCTGGGCGGCAGTTCGTCCTCGATGAACGGTCTGCGCGGCGCGGCGGGCAGCGTGTCGGGCAAGGTCGGGTTCGCGCTCGGCGGCGCCGGCGGCAACGGCGGCGATGGCGGGACCGCGACCGCGACCATCACCGACCACAGCGCCATCGAAACCGTGGGCGACTACGCCAACGCCGTGGTCGCGCAGTCGGTCGGCGGCGGCGGCGGGGTCGCCGGCCCCGGCTCGGCGGGAACCTATCCGTTCAAGAGCGGCTTCGGCGTCTCGGTCACCCTGACGGTGGGGGCGACGGGCGGCACGGGCGGGCGCGGCGGCGGCTCGGCCTCGGCCAGCCTCGACGAGACCAGCACGATCACCACCCAGGGGTCGGAATCGCGGGGCATGATGCTGCAATCCATCGGCGGCGGCGGCGGCGCTTCGCAGGGCGGCTCGCTGGGCTTCAACATCCCCGCCAGCGGCTTCGCGGACGCGGTGCCCAGCTATACGTTCAAGCTGCGGCTGGGGCAGACCGGCGGCTCCGCCGGCGCCGGCGCATCGAGCAGCGGGCGCAATGACGGCGAGATCACCACCTTCGGCGGCGGCGCCGACGGGGTGCTGGTGCAGTCCATCGGCGGCGGCGGCGGGCTCGGCGGCGCGGTCAGCAGCGATGTCGACCGACTGCAGCAGGCCTCCGAGACCCTGGTCGACGTGCGCAACAAGCTCAGCGCTTCGCTGATCATGGGGTTCACGGTCGACATCGGCGGCGATGGCGGCTCGGGGGGCGACGGCGGCGCGGCCTCGTTCACCCAGTCGGGGCTGATCACCACCTCCGGCGACCATGCCGACGGCGTGGTGGTGCAGTCCATCGGCGGCGGCGGCGGGGTCGGCGGCTCGGCGGCCTCCATGGGCAGCGAGACGGTGAGCAGCCTGCAGCTCAACCTCGGCGGCTCCGGCGGCGCGGGCGGGAATGGCGGCGCGGCCAGCCTGACCTTCGAGGACGGCGGCGCGATCACGACCGCCGGCTACGGCGCGATGGGCGCGCTGGTGCAGTCGGTCGGCGGCGGCGGCGGGCAGGGGGGTTCGGGCTCGGACCGCATCGTGGCGGCGCCGGGGACGGGAGACGACGGCTCGATCCAGCTCGGCGTGCGCGGGGCCGACGGGGTCGACAACCAGGACAGCGGCGCGGTTGCCGTCACCGGCCCCGCGACCATCTCCACCGCCGGCATGAACGCGAGCGCCCTGGTCCTGCAGTCGATCGCCGGCGGCGGCGGCGTGGCCCTGGCCGGCAATGCCAACGTGGCGGAGCTGAGCGGCTATTCCGAGGACGGCAAGGGCGAAGGCGGCTACATCAAGACCGACATCGCCACCGGCAACGGCGCCCTGTCGGGGGACGATGCGGCCACGGCCGGCGCGGTGACCTTCGGGGGCGATGTCGCCATCGCCACCACCGGCGCCGCCGCGCATGGCATCGTCGCCCAGTCCATCGGCGGCGGCGGCGGGCTGGCGCCCAGCATCAACAAGACCAACACCACGATCATCCTCGGCAACGGCACGGGCGACGGCGGCGACGTGTCGCTTTCGCTCACCGGCGGAACCCTGACCGCAACCGGCGTCTCCTCCTACGGCGTCATCGCCCAGTCCATCGGCGGCGGCGGCGGCGTCGCCGGCGCGATCGAGTTCGACCAGCTCGACGTTCTGCCGGACGTAAGCACCGTGTCGCGCGGCGCCGGCGGCGCGGTGTCGATCACCAACAACGCGGCGATCACCGTCACCGGCGGGCAGAACGCCATCGGCGTCTTCGCCCAGTCCATCGGCGGCGGCGGCGGCCTGGGAGGAGAGCGTGGCGCCAACGCCTCCTTCGCCGGAACCACGGGCCTCGTGTCGCAAAGCTCGGGCGCCGGCGGTCCGGTCGACATCACCATCGCCGAGGGCGGCTCGGTCACCGTCGGCGGCGTCACCGCCACGGGCATCTTCGCGCAGAGCGTCGGGCCCGAGGACAGCGCCCCGATCACGGTCGACGTCGCCGGGTCGGTCGCCATGCTGGGCGATCCCGGCGTCGCCGGCCTCGCCATGAAGATCGTCGGCGGCGGGCTGCGCGATTCCGCCGACACCCCGACCAACGTGGTCACGGTGCGCGACGGCGGCGTGGTGTCCTCGGCGGGGAGCGCGATCCGCTATGTCGGCCATTCGCGGACCTTCGACGACGGCCTTCTGGTGGTGGTCGAGGACGGCGGAACTCTCGTCGGCGGCGTCAGCGGGGTCTACTCGGACGAGTTCACCCAGGGCGCGGTGGAGCAGCGGAACCTGAGCGCCGCAGCCTCCGCCATCGCCCTGTCGGCCCCTGCGCCCGCCTCCGGCTCAGCCTCCGCCATCCGCAACACCGCCGCCGTGCGGATCGAGAACCGCGAGGGCGGCGTCCTCAGCGGCGCCCGCCGCTACGGCGCCGATCTGCGCAATGACGGTCTGCTGGTGCTGGGCACGCAGAGCGGGATCGGCCGGCTGCGCATCTTCGGCGACTTCGTGCAGGGGGAGACCGGGACCACGCTCGCCACCGTCGATTTCGCCGGCGGGCGCGGCGATGTGCTGTCGGTGGGCGACGACGCCGCGCTGGGCGGCACGCTCAGGATCAACGCTCTCAGCATCGTCGGCGGGATCTCCCACCCGCTTCTGTCCGTCGACGGCGATCTGAGCGGGCGCTTCGACAGCATCGAATCCGGCCTTTTCGGCTTCGAGCAGACCGTGACCTCGGAGGGGCTGGCGATCCGCGCGGCCGAGGCCCGCTTCGACGACCCGGCTTTCGCGCTCTCGGCCCGGGAAAGCGGCGTGGCGGCCTATCTGGGCGACGTGTTCCTGACCTCCGACGCGGCTTTCGGGGCGCTGTTCGGGGATCTCGACGCCGCCGCTTCCGCCGGTTCCGCGGGCTATGCCGCGGCGCTGAGCGGGCTGGCGCCGGGGGCCTCGCTGGCCGGCGCGGCCTCGACCTTCGAGATGGCGCGCAGCCGCTTCGACGCGGTGCTCGGCTGCTCCGACTTCTCCGAGAAGGCGGTGGCGGATGAGCGGCGCTGCGTGCAGTTCCTGGGCGCTGCCAGGCGCATCGACCAGGACGGCGACGCGGGCGGCTTCGGCTATGGCGGCTCGGTCTACACGCTCGGCCTCGCCGGGCGGGCGGCGGTGAGCGAGACCTGGACGCTGGGCGGCGCCATCGGCTGGGAGACCAGCGATTTCAACGGCGCGGGCGGCTTCGGCTCGGTCGAGGGCGCGGCGGCGTTCGCCGGGATCTCGGCCACCCGCAGCTATGGCGCGATGGACCTGACCCTGGCGGGGACCGGCAGCTGGGGCGGTTTCGACACGCGCCGCACGCCTGCGGGCGCCGCCGGGGCGGCGAAGGCCGATCACGACGTGGCGAGCCTCGCCGGCCGGGTCCGCGGCGCCTACACGCTGGGGTCCGAGACCGGCTACCTGCGCCCGATGGTCGATCTCGACCTGACCTGGGTGTCGGCGGGCGGCTACCGGGAGACCGGCGCCGGCGCCCTGTCGCTGTCGGTGGAGGACAGCGACGCGGTGGCCTTCACCGCCACCCCGGCGATGGAGTTCGGCGGCGTCGCGGCGCTGACCGAGACCCTGTCGGCGCGGGCCTACGCGCGGGTCGGGGCGAGCTTCTCGACCCTCTCGTCCTATGACGCGCAGGCCGGGTTCGCCGGCGCCGCGGCCGGCGCGGGCGCGTTCCGCAACGAGGTCTCGATCGCCGATGTGGTGGGCCGGGTCAGCGCCGGCGTGACGGTGATGCGGTCCGAGACCATGGATCTCGACCTGCGCTATGACGGCGCCTTCGCCGAGGATCTCGACAGCCACGCGGGCTCGGTGCGCTTCACCTTCCGCTTCTGAGGCGCGCCCCCGCGGCACGAAAAAACGGCCGGCCCCGCGGGGCCGGCCGTTCGCGTTCGGCGTTCGGCGTTTCGGGGGACGCGGCGGCCGGGTCAGCCGATCAGCGTCTCCATCCGGATCGGGAAGCGGCGCGGGCGCACGCCGGTGGCATGGGCGACCGCGTTGGCCACCGCGGCGGCGGCGCCGGTGATCGACAGCTCGCCCACCCCTTTCACCCCCAGCAGGTTCACATGGGGGTCGACCTCGTCCACCGTCAGCACCGTCAGTTCGGGAATGTCGGCATGGACCGGCACATGGTAGCCGGCGAGATCGCCGTTGCGCACCCGCCCGGTCACCGGGTCGTGGGACGCTTCTTCGTGCAGCGCGAAGCCGACGCCCCAGATCATGCCGCCCTCCAGCTGGCTGCGCACCAGCTTGGGGTTGATCACCCGCCCGGCGGCGAAGGCGCCGACCATGCGCGTGACCCGCACCTGGCCGAGATCCGGGTCCACCGCCGTCTCCGCGAACACCGCGCCGTGGGAGAAGAAGGCGTGCTGCTCCCCGGCCGAGGCCGGGCGGCTCGCCGAACCTTCGCCCACCAGCGTCGCGTGACCGGCGCGGGCGAGGATGTCGGCGTAGCTTTCCGACCGGCTGTCGTCGTCGCGCCGGTGGATGCGGCCGTCTTTCGCCACCGTCCCCGAGTTGCCGGCCCCGAACAGCGGCGACTCGGGGTCTTCGGTCGCGATCTCGGCCAGCCGGGCGATGGCGTCGACCCCGGCGGAATGCAGCGCCGAGCCCGCCGTGGCGGTGTGGCCCGAGCCCCCGGCGATGCCCGCGTCGGGCAGGTCGGACGAGCCGGACCGGAACTCGATCCGGTCGATGGACAGGCCCAACCCGTCTGCGGCGATCTGGGCCAGCGCGGTCCACGCCCCCTGGCCCATGTCGACGCCCGACGTCTCGACCAGCGCCGTGCCGTCGGCGCGCAGCGTCGCGCGGGCGGCGGCGGCGAAGAATGTGGCGGGGAACTGCGCCACGCCCAGCCCCCAGCCCAGCAGCCGCCCCTGCGCGTCGCGCATCGTGCGCGGCGCCATCGGCCGACCGGCCCAGCCGAACCGCTCCGCCCCCAGTTCAAGGCATTCGCGCAGCGCCTTGGAGGAATAGGGCAGCCCGGTCATCGGATGGGTTTCGGCGTAGTTGCGCAGACGGAATGCCAGCGGGTCCAGCCCCGCCGCCGCCGCCGCCTCGTCGATGGCGCATTCCAGCGCGGTGAGCCCCGGCGCCTCGCCCGGCGCCCGCATCGGGGCGGGGGTGCCCACGTCGTTGCGCACCGCCTGGTGGGACACCGAAATCGCCGGCGCCGGGTAAAGGTGCAGCGAGGCGTTGGCGGCGGGCTCGATGAATTCGTCGAAGCGCGAGGTCACCGACAGCGCCTTGTGCTCCAGCGCGGTCAGCCCGCCCTCCGCGTCGAGCCCCAGCCGAAGGTCCTGGCGGGTCGCGCCGCGATGGCCGACCGGGCCGAACATCTGCTCGCGCTTCAGGACCAGCTTGACAGGACGCCCCAGCTTGCGCGCCGCCAGCACCGCCAGCATCTGCGGGCCGTTGACGATGGCCTTGGAACCGAAGCCGCCGCCCAGATAGGGGGTGCGGATCAGGATGTTCTCCGGCGGGATGCCGAGAAAGGCCGCATACATCGGCCGCGACATCACCGGCGCCTGGTTGGGCATGTCGAGCGTCACCCGGTCCCCGTCCCATTGCGCCACCACCGCATGCGGCTCCATGGCGTTGTGATACTGGGCGGGGGTCTCGTAACGGGTCTCGATCACCTGGGCGGCGGCGGCGATCCCCGCCTCCATGTCGCCCTTGGAGGCGGCGGGGGCGGCGCCGATGCCGACCGCCTCGGGGGCGTAGGGGGCTTCCGCGTCGAAGCCCATGCCGGGGGTCTCGGCCTCGTATGTCGGGGCCAGCAGGCGGGCGCCCTCGGTCGCGGCCTCCAGCGTCTCTCCCACCACCAGCGCGATGGGCTGACCGGCGAAGCGGACCCGGTCGTTCTGCAGGCAGTCGAAGCGGAAGGCGAAGCCGTGGAACTTGTTCTCGGGGTCCATGGCGAGCTTCGGCGGATCGGCGGGGGTCATCACCTCGACCACTCCGGGATGGGCGCGGGCGGCCTCGACATCGAGCGTCAAGACCCGGCCGCGCGCGATGCCGGCGGCGGCATAGACCGCGTGGAGCGTGCCGGCGGGGGTGTTGTCGGCGGCGAAGGTCGCGGCGCCGGTGACCTTGTCATGCCCGTCGCGGCGGCTGAGCGCCTCGCCGGAATTGGAGCCGAAGCGCGCATGTTCGGGAGTGGGGATCGCGTCAGACATAAGCGGGCGCTCCATGGTCGGCGTCGAGGGGGGAGGCGGGCAGGGCGGGCACGCGCGCCGGCGTCCCCGCCGCGGCCAGCGCCAGCGCGCGGGCGACGAGCCGGCGCGCCAGCTCGATCTTGAAGGCGTTGTCGCCGGAAGGGGCCGCGCCCTCCAGCGCCAGGGCGGCGGCTCGGGCGAAAACCTCCGGGCCGGGGGCGGCGCCGGCCAGCGCCGCCTCCGCCGCCGGGGTCCGCCAGGGCTTGTGCGCCACGCCCCCCAGCGCCAGGCGGGCGGAGCGGATGCGCCCGCCCTCCATCTCCAGCGCCGCGGCGACGGAGACCAGCGCGAAGGCGAAGGAGGTCCGCTCGCGCAGCTTCACATAGCGCGCGTGGCCGGCGACGCGGGCCGCGGCGGCGGGCAGGACCACCGCGGTCAGCAGTTCGCCCGCCGCCAGCGCCGGAACCGCCTCGGCCGCGCCCTCGGGCAGGGACAGGAAGTCGGCCAGCGGAACCGCGCGCAGGCCAGCGGCCCCCGCGATCTCCAGCCGCGCGTCCAGCGCCGCCAGCGCCACCGCGAAGTCGGACGGATGCACGCAAGCGCAGGCGTCGGTCCAGCCCAGCACCGCGAGGTCGCGGTCATCGCCCCGCATCCCGTCCAGCAGCGCCGCGCGCGGGCGTTGCAGGACGTTGCCGCCCGCGGTCGCCGCGTTGCGCAGCTGGGCGGAGGCGCCGGACAGCAGCGCCTCCGCCAGCATCGGGAACAGCGCCTTGATCTCGGGCGCCCGGGCGATGTCGGAATTGCGGACCATGGCGCCGATGCGCAGATCGCCCTCGGCGGTCTCCTCGATCGCGTCGAGCCCCGGCAGGCGGGTGACGTCGACCAGCAGGGCGGGGGCGGCGACGCCGACCTTCATCAGGTCCAGCAGGTTGGTGCCGCCGGCGAGATAGGCCGCGCCGGGGCGCGCGCCGGCGGCCAGCGCCTCCTCCAGCGAGGCGGGGCGGATATAGTCGAACCGGTTCATGCCGCCTGCTCCTTCTTCGCGTCCGCCATGCGGGTCCGCGCGTCCAGCACCGCCTCGATGATCCCGCGATGCGCGCCGCAGCGGCAGATGTTGCCGCTCATCGCCTCGCGCAGGCGCTCGGGGTCGTCGCCGATATCGGCGGCCTCGCCCCCGGCGATCAGGGCCACGGCGGACATGATCTGGCCCGGCGTGCAGTAGCCGCATTGCAGGCCGTCATGCTCGATGAAAGCGGCCTGGACGGGGTGCAGCTCGCCGTTCTGCGCGAGCCCTTCGATGGTCGTCACCTCGGCCCCGTCGAGCGTGACGGCGAGGCTCATGCAGGCGTTCACCCGGCGCCCGTCGACGATGACGGTGCAGGCGCCGCACTGGCCGCGGTCGCAGCCTTTCTTGGTCCCGGTCAGGTCCAGCCGCTCGCGCAGCAGGTCGAGCAGGGTGACGCGCGGATCGTCGAGCGCGATCGCTCGGCGCTCGCCGTTGAGGACGAGGTTCACGGTATGGGTCATGGGAGCTCCCGTGGGTCTGGAGGCGAATTTCATCGACCTCTGGGCGGGCCTGTGCGACGGATCGAAGACACGAGCTGAAGGCGGAGAGGCGCGAGGCCGGGCGCCTCACGCGGAATTCAGGCGACGCGGCGCGGAGCGGGCAGGCGTTCCGCCGCGGCCGCGACCATGTTAGAGAATATGCGGAGGCCCCCTCCGCTTTTCAAGGGCGATGTCGAGGATGAGCGAAGGCGCCGGCCGGACGGCCGCGGAAAAGGGGCGGAGATCGGGACCGGACGCGGGAGCCGAAGCCGGGTCCGCGCGAAAGCCGCGCGCCGATTCCCTGCGCAACCGCGAGAAGCTGCTCGTCGCCGCCAGCGCCGTCTTCGCGCAGGGCGGCCCGGAGGCGAGCCTCGAAGCCGTCGCCCGCCGCGCAGGGGTCGGCATCGGCACGCTCTACCGTCATTTCCCGACGCGTGAGGCGCTGTTCCTGGCCGTCTACCGGCGCGAGGCTGAGGAGCTGGCGGCGCTGTCCGACGATCTCGCGCGGCTCAACGACCCCGAGGCGGCGCTGCGCCGCTGGCTGCACGCCGCGGTGGGGATGGTGGCGACCAAGCGCGGCATGGCGGCGGTGCTGAGCCCGGCGCTCGACGCCGACGACCCGCTTTTCGCGGAGGTGAAGACGCGCCTGCACGACGCCATCGCGGCGCTGGTCGCGCGCGGGGTCGAGGCCGGGGCGCTGCGCGACGATATCTCGGCGCTGGACGTGATGCGGGCGCTGTTCGGCTTCTGCTACGCGCCCGGCCCGGCCGACAACTGGCAGGACGCGGCGCTGCGCCTGCTCGATGTGTTCGTCGACGGGCTGCGGCGCCCGCCCGAAGCCTGACGGGGGGGGCCCGCCCCGCCCCGCCCCCCCTCCTCCGCCCGGGACCGGCCGGGCCGGCGGTTCAGCCGGCGGCGCGGTCCAGCATGCCGAACAGGTCGCGCGGGTCGTCCGGATCCGCCAGCATGTCCAGCCGCTCGACGCAGCCGGCGGCGCGGGCCCGGTCATGGACCCAGCGCAGGGCGCTGAAATCCTCGATGGCGAAGCCGACGCTGTCGAAGAGGGTGATCTGGGCCGCATCCCGGCGCCCCTCGGCCTCGCCGCGCAGCACCTGCCAGATCTCGGTCACCTCGTGGTCGGGGGCGAGCTGCTGGATCTCGCCCTCGATCCGGGTCTGGGGCGGATATTCCACGAAGATCCCGGCGCGCAGCAGGATGTCGCGATGCAGCTCGGTCTTGCCCGGGCAGTCGCCGCCGATGGCGTTGATATGCACCCCGGCCCCGATCATGTTGTCGGTCAGGATGGTGGCGTTCTGCTTGTCGGCGGTGCAGGTGGTCACGATCTCCGCCCCCTCCACCGCGTCCTGCGCCGAGCCGCAGGCGACCGCCTCCAGCCCGTGCCGCGCGAGGTTGCGCAGCGCCTTCGCGGTCGCGGCGGGGTCGATGTCGTGGATCCGCACCGTCTCGATCCCGCAGATCGCCCGGAAGGCCAGCGCCTGGAACTCGCATTGCGCGCCGGCGCCGATCATCGCCATGGTCCGCGCGCCTTTCGGCGCCAGAAGCCTGCCGACAAGCGCCGAGGTCGCCGCCGTGCGCAGCGCGGTCAGCACGGTCATCTCGGTCAGCAGCAGCGGGTAGCCGTTGGCGACCGAGGCCAGCACGCCGAAGGCCGTGACCGTCTGGAACCCGGCCTTGAGGTTGGCGGGATGGCCGTTGACGTATTTGAACCCGTAGCTCTCGGCGTCGGCGGTGGGCATCAGCTCGATCACCCCGTCGCGGGAATGCGAGGCGACGCGCGGGGTCTTGTCGAAGTCCGGCCAGCGGCGGAAGTCGGCCTCGATATAGTCGGCGAGCTCGCGCAGCGCGGTCTCCAGTCCGATGCCGTTGATCAGCGCCATCATGTTCTGGACCGAGACGAAGGGCACCCAGGCCAGTTCGGACGGCGCGGGCGCCGTGGCGGGGCGGGGCGGCGGGGGGACGGAATGGGTCATGTCAGAGGGTTCCCGTGGCGCGGTCGAGCACGCGGCGGCCGAAGAGGCTCGCCGCCAGGTCGGTCATCAGGCGGACGGTGCGGGCGCGCTCGTCCAGGAAGGGGTTCAGTTCGGCCAGATCCAGCGAGGTGACGAGGCCGCTGTCGTGCAGCATCTCCATGATCAGATGCGCCTCGCGGAAGGTGGCCCCGCCGGGAACGGTGGTGCCGACGGCCGGCGCGATGGCGGGGTCGAGGAAGTCGACGTCGAGGCTGACATGCAGCCGCCCGTTCGCCTGCGCCACCCGCTCCAGGAAGGCCGCCAGCGGTCGGGCGACGCCGTTTTCGTCCAGCGCGCGCATGTCATGGGTGACGATGCCGGCGTCGGCGATCAGCCGCCGCTCCGCCATGTCGACCGAGCGGATGCCCATCATGCACAGGTCGCGCGGATCGACCGGGGCGAGGCAGGGCGGAAAGCGCTCGAACCCCGGACGGCCGGTGAAATAGGCGACCGGCACGCCGTGCAGGTTGCCGCTGACCGTGGTGCCGGGGCTGTGCAGGTCGGGATGCGCGTCGAGCCAGAGCACGAATTGCCGGCGGCCCAGATCGGCCGCGTGGCGGGCGACGCCGCTGACCGTGCCGGCCGACATCGAATGATCGCCGCCGAGGAAGATCGGCAGATCGCAGTCGCGGGCCATCTCATGGGCGCTTGCGGCCAGCGCTTCGGTCCAGGCGGCGACGGGGGCGAGGTTGCGCAGGCGGTCGTCGGGCTCTCCCGCCGGGGGGAGGTCGCGGGGGCGGGCGTCGCCCAGGTCGGTGACGTCCCAGCCCAGTTCGGCCAGCGTCTCGGGCAGGCCGGCGGTGCGGAAGGCGGCGGGGCCCATCACGCAGCCGGGTTGCGAGGCGCCTTCCTGGATCGGCGCGCCAAGTATCCGGCAGCTGCGGGTCATGTCTCATCCTCTCGTCTCGGTTTCGGCTGGCGGCACTCTGCGCGGGGCGGGTGGCGGGACGAAGAGGGGGATTTGCGCAATTCGGCGGCCATTCTTCGCAAAACGGCGGGTCTGCGTGCATTATGGCAAGGCGAGGCGGCGACTCGACCGCGATTCCCCCCGCCCCTGACCGGAGCCCGACATGGCCGAACCGACCGCCACCGACCGCCGCCTGCTGGCCGCGCTGCGCGACGACGCCCGCGCCTCGATCACCGAACTGGCGCTGATCGCCGGCGTGTCGCGGACCACCGTGCGCAGCCGGCTGGACGGGTTGGTGCGTGAGGGCCGCATCCGCCGCTTCACCATCGAGACCGACCTGGAGGACGAGGACGCGGTCCGCGCCATCACCATGGTGGAGCTTCAGGGCCGCATGTCGCGGGAGGTGATCCGCAAGCTGCGCGCCATTCCCGAAGTGTCGGCGGTGCATTCGACCAGCGGCGCCTGGGACCTGGTGGTGGAGCTGCGGGCCCGCAGCCTCGCCGGGTTCGACCGGGCGCTGCGCGAACTGCGTGAGATCCAGGGCGTGTCGAACAGCGAGACCAGCCTGCTGCTGGCGCGGGCCCCCGACTGATCCGCGTTCGCCCTCGGGCAGGCGGCCTGGCCGACGCGGGCCCGGGGACGGGCGCCCCCTGCGCCCGGCCTCACCAGGCGGCGCGCATCGCCTCGATCAGCGCCGGAGGGGGCAGGGGGACCGGGTTGGCCTTCATCGAGGACGAGGCGGCCGAGGCCTCGGCGATGGCGCCCAGTTCCGCCTCCGCCACGCCCATGGCGCCGAGCCCCGGCAGCCCTTGCGCCCGTCCCCAGGCGGCCAGCGTCGCGGGCGCTTCGGCCGGGTCGCCGCCAAGCGCGGCGGCGATCCAGCCCCGGACCTCGGCGAAACGGGGGGAGGCGCCGGCGGCCAGGGCGGTCTCGTTGGCCGTGAGGATCGCCGGCAGCAGCGCTCCGCAGACCGCGCCATGGGGGGCCGAGGGGGCCATGCCGCCGATCACGCCGGCCAGCCCGTGCACCGCGCCCAGCCCCGAATTGGCCAGCGCCAGCCCGCCGCAAAGGCTGGTCCAGGCCAGGCCGTCGCGGGCCTCCGCGTCCTCGCCCGCCATCAGCGCCGCCAGCGCCGCGAGACCGCGCGGGATCGCGTCGCGGCACAGCGCATCGGTCAGCGGGTTGGCGCGGGCGCACAGATACGGCTCGATCACCTGGGTCACGGCGTCGAGCCCGCTGGCCAACGTCACCGCCCGCGGCGCGCCGTCGGTCAGGGCGGGGTCGACGATGGCGAGCCGGGGCAGCATGCGCGCGTCGCGGAGCGAGACCTTGCGCCGGTCGCCGGGCGCGAGGATGACGGCGTTCTTGGTGACTTCCGCCCCGGTGCCGGCGGTGGTGGGCAGGGCGATGAAGGGCAGGGGCGCGGTCTCCAGCGGCAGGCCGCGGCCGACGACTTCGAGATGGTCCATCATCGGGCGGGCGGCGGGCGCCAGCGCCGCGATGGCCTTGCCCGCGTCGATGGCGGCGCCGCCGCCCAGCGACAGGATCACCTCCGCGCCATGGGCGCGCGCGGCGGCCACGCCGGCCTCGATCAGGGGGACGTCGGGTTCGCCGGGGCAGGCGAAGCGGGCGGCGACGAGCCCCGCTGCCTCCAGCGCCTCGGCCAGCCAGTCGGCGCGCGCCGCGGTCGCGCCATGGACCAGCAGCGCCCGCGCGCCCATCCCCGCCGCCGCCGCCGCCGCGCCTTCGGCGGTCCCGCGGCCAAAGCGGATTTCCTGCGCGGTGAGGAAGGAGAACGGGGTCATGGCGAGGCTCCGGCGCGGACTGTCTGGGAGGCGCGACCCTGCCCGAGCCGGGCCCGGGGGCGCGAGCCGGCGCGGGGTCGCGGCCGGCGTGAACGAGGGGGGGCGAGGGGGGCGAGAGGGGGCGAAACGCAAGGAGGCCGCGAGCGAACCCGCGGCCTCCGATCTTGAGACGCTCAGTCCCGGATCACTTCCAGGACGAGATCAGCTCGTCATAGGAGACGGTCATCGGCTCCGGCTTCTCGTTGTCCAGCTTCGGCTTCGGCGCGCCGGGCTGGGAGAGCCAGTGCTCCGCGTCCATCTCCTCGTTCAGCTTCGGACCCAGGTCGCCCTGCACGCCGGCCCGCTCCAGCCGCTGAAGCACCCGCTCCTGCTGCTCGCACAGGCTGTCCAGCGCCTCCTGCGCCGACTTCGAGCCCGAGGACGCGTCGCCGATGTTCTGCCACCACAGCTGCGCCAGCTTGGGGTAGTCGGGGATGTTGGTCCCCGTGGGCGACCACTGCACGCGGGCGGGAGAGCGGTAGAACTCCACCAGGCCGCCGAGCTTCGGCGCCCGCTCGGTGAAGCTGTCGTGCTGGATGGTGGATTCGCGGATGAAGGTCAGCCCGGTATGGGCCTTCTTCACGTCCACGGTCTTGGAGGTGACGAACTGGGCGTAGAGCCAGGCGGCCTTGGCGCGGTCCACCGGGGTCGACTTCATCAGCGTCCAGGAGCCCGCGTCCTGGTAGCCCACTTTCATGCCTTCTTCCCAGTAGGCGCCGTGCGGGGACGGGGCCATGCGCCACTTGGGCATGCCGTCCTCGTCCAGCACCGCCGCGGCGCCGTCGCCGACCATGTCCGCGGTGAAGGCGGTGTACCAGAACATCTGCTGGGCGATGGCGCCCTGGGCGGGGACCGGCCCGGCCTCGCCGAAGGTCATGCCGGCCGCGGCGGGGGGCGTGAACTCATTGAGCCACTTGACGTATTTCTCGATGGCATAGACCGCCGCCGGGGAATTCGTCGCCCCGCCCCGCGCCACGCAGGAGCCGACGGGCTGCGAATTCTCGTTGACCCGGACGCCCCATTCGTCGACCGGCAGCCCGTTGGGCTCGCCCTTGTCGCCCATGCCGGCCATCGACATCCAGGCATCGGTGAATCGCCAGCCGAGCGACGGGTCCTTCTTGCCGTAGTCCATGTTGCCATAGACGGTCTGGCCGTCGATCTCGCGGCCGGTGAAGAATTCGGCGATGTCCTCATAGGCCGACCAGTTGACCGGCACGCCGAGATCGTAGCCGTATTTCTCCTTGAACTCGGCCATGATCGCGGGATCGGTGAACCAGTCGTAGCGGAACCAGTAGAGGTTCGCGAACTGCTGGTCGGGCAGCTGGTAGAGCTTGCCGTCCGGCCCGGTGGTGAAGCTGAGGCCGATGAAGTCCTCCAGGTCCAGCCCCGGATTGGTGACGTCGGCGCCCTCGCCCTCCATCCACTCGGTCAGGTTGCGGGCCTGCTGGTAGCGCCAGTGGGTGCCGATCAGGTCCGAGTCGTTGATGTAGCCGTCATAGATGTTCTCGCCCGACTGCATCTGGGTCTGCAGCTTCTCGACCACGTCGCCCTCGCCGATCAGATCGTGGGTGATCTTGATCCCGGTGATGGCGGTGAAGGCGGGGGCGAGCACCTTGGATTCGTATTCGTGGGTGGTGATGGTCTCGGACACGACCCGGATGTCCATGCCCGCCATGGGCTTGGCGGCGTCGATGAACCACTGCATCTCGGCTTCCTGCTCGGCGCGCGACAGGGCCGAAAGCTCGCCGATCTCGGCGTCGAGGAAGGCCTTGGCGGCCTCCATGTCGGCCCAGGCCGGCGCGCCGAGCAGGCCCAGGGCCAGCGCGAGCGCGGTGGTGGAACGGAGCGGATACGGCATGTGATGTCCTCCCTGCGGACGAGTGTTATCGGGACCGCGCGGCCCGCCCCCCTCCCGGGGCCGGGCCGCGCGGAGGCTTGCTCACACCCAGCGGAACACCGCCGCGGCGTAGACGAGGCAGATGGCCAGCGCCCAGGGCTGGGGCGCCCCGGAGAGCGCCAGCCAGGCCAGGTTGATGAAGGCGGAGCCCAGCAGCGTGATGAACAGCCGGTCGCCGCGCGTGGTCTCGATCCCCAGCACGCCGGTGCGCGGCGTCTCGGGGAAGCGGATCGCGAGGAAGGTGAAGGTCGCCAGCAGCGCCGCGATCACCCCGAAGAAGATCGCCGTTTCGGTGGTCCAGGCCATCCATGCCATTGAAGTCGCTCCCTTTCCCGGCGCTCAGACGCGGCCCAGCGCAAAACCCTTGGCGATGTAGTTGCGCACGAACCAGATCACGAGGGCGCCGGGCAGGATGGTCAGCACCCCCGCCGCCGCCAGCACCCCCCAGTCGAGCCCGGAGGCCGAGACCGTGCGGGTCATCGTCGCCGCGATCGGCTTGGCGTCCACCGAGGTCAGCGTGCGCGACAGCAGCAGCTCGACCCAGGAGAACATGAAGCAGAAGAAGGCCGCGACCCCGATGCCCGACGCGATCAGCGGCATGAAGATGCGCAGGAAGAACCGCCCGAAGGAGTAGCCGTCGATATAGGCGGTCTCGTCGATCTCCTTGGGGACGCCGCGCATGAAGCCCTCCAGGATCCACACCGCCAGCGGCACGTTGAACAGGCAATGCGCCAGCGCCACCGCGATATGCGTGTCGAACAGCCCGACCGAGGAATAGAGCTGGAAGAAGGGCAGCGCGAACACCGCCGGCGGGGCCATGCGGTTGGTCAGCAGCCAGAAGAACAGGTGCTTGTCGCCCAGGAACCGGTAGCGAGAGAACGCGTAGGCCGCGGGCAGGGCGGCGGCGATGGAGATGACCGTGTTCATCACCACGTAGATCAGCGAGTTCACATAGCCCATATACCAGCTCGGATCGGTGAGGATCGTCCGGTAATTGGCGAAGGTCAGGTCATTGGGCCACAGCGTGAAGGTCGACAGGATCTCCGCGTTGGTCTTCAGGCTCATGTTCGTCAGCCAGTAGATCGGCAGCATCAGGAACAGGAGGTAGAGGGTCATCACGACCGCGGAACCGATGCGGGGGCGAGCGCGGCTCATTTGCGGCCCTCCCGCGCGTCCATCGTGGTCATGACGGTGTAGAACACCCAGCTCACCAGCAGGATCACCAGGAAATACATCAGGCTGAACGCCGCCGCGGGGCCGAGGTCGAACTGCCCCAGCGCCATCTTCACCAGGTCGATGGACAGGAAGGTGGTGTCGTTGCCGGGCCCGCCGCCGGTGACCACGAAGGGTTCGGTATAGATCATGAAACTGTCCATGAAGCGCAGCAGGATGGCGATCATCAGCACGCCCGACATCTTGGGCAGCTCGATATAGCGGAACACCGCCCAGCGGCTGGCCTGGTCGATCTTGGCGGCCTGGTAATAGGCGTCGGGGATGGATTGCAGCCCGGCATAGCCCAGCAGCGCCACCAGCGAGGTCCAGTGCCACACGTCCATGACGATGACCGTCGCCCAGGCGGCGTAGAAGTCCTGGGTGTAGTTGTAGTCGATCCCCAGCTCCGCCAGCGTCGCGCCCAGCAGCCCGATGTCGACCCGCCCGAAGATCTGCCAGATGGTGCCCACCACGTTCCACGGGATCAGCAGCGGCAGCGACATCAGCACCAGGCAGACGCTCGCCCAGGCGCCGCGCTTGGGCATGTTGAGCGCGATGAACACGCCGAGCGGCACCTCGATGGCCAGGATGATCGCCGAGAACGCCACCTGGCGCCCCAGCGCGTTCCACATGCGGTCCGAGGCCAGCAGCTCCTCGAACCACTCCAGCCCGGCGGGGAAGAACTGGTTGTTCCCGAACGTGTCCTGCACCGAGTAGTTGACCACGGTCATCAGCGGGATCACCGCCGAAAAGGCGACCAGCGCCAGCACCGGCAGCACCAGCAGCCAGGCCTTCTGGTTGACCGTCTTGTCGTTCATCTCGGGCGGCTCCTTTCGCGAAACGGGGCGGGGACGGGGGCGGGCGGCGTCAGGCCGCCGCCCCCTCCACCCGCCAGTCGTCAGCGTAGACGTTGATGCGGGCCGGGTCGAAATGCAGGCGGGTCTGGTCGAGGCCGACCCCCGCGCCCTCCGGCGCCACGACATTGACCGGCAGCGGCCCCGACGGGCCGTCGATCTCGGCGCGCACGATCTTGTGGCGGCCCACATCCTCGACCCGCCGGATGCGGGCGGGCAGGCCGGCGCCCGAGCCGTCGTCGGGCAGGAGGCGGGCGTATTCCGGGCGCACCCCGATCTCGACCTTGCCTTGGAGACCCGGATAGGCCGCGCCCAGCTGCACCGTCCCGCCGGGCACGCGGGCCGTGGTCCCCTCGATCTCCGCCGGCAGCAGGTTCATGCCGGGCGAGCCGATGAAATAGCCGACGAAAGTGTGGGCCGGGGTTTCGAACAACGCCTCGGGCGTGCCGATCTGGACCACGCGGCCCTCATGCATCACCACCACCTTGTCGGCGAAGGTCAGCGCCTCGGTCTGGTCATGGGTGACGTAGATCATGGTGTGGCCGAAATCGTGATGCAGTGATTTCAGCTGCGTGCGCAGCTCCCATTTCATCTGCGGGTCGATGACGGTCAGCGGCTCGTCGAACAGCAGCGCGTTGACGTCCTCGCGCACCATCCCGCGGCCGAGGGAGATCTTCTGCTTCGCATCCGCCGTCAGCCCGCGGGCCTTGCGGTCCAGCGTCGCCTCCATGCCGATCATCGCGGCGATGCTCGCCACCCGCTCGGCGATATAGGCGGGATCGGCGCCGCGGTTGCGCAGCGGAAAGGCCAGGTTCTCGCGCACCGTCATGGTGTCGTAGACCACCGGGAACTGGAACACCTGCGCGATGTTGCGGGCCGCGGTGGGGGCGTCGGTCACGTCCACGCCGTCGAACAGGATCCGCCCCTGGCTGGGCCGCAGCAGGCCCGAGATGATGTTGAGCAGCGTGGATTTCCCGCAGCCCGAGGCGCCGAGCAGCGCGTAGGCCTCCCCGTCCGCCCAGTCATGGTCGAGCTGCTGCAACGCGTAGTCCTCGGGCCCTTTCGGGTTGGCGAGGTAGGAATGCGCGAGGTTGTCGAGCGTGATCTTGGCCATGGTCCCGTCCCCCCTCAGGCCGCGGCCGCATAGGCGGCGGGGGCGGCGAGCCGCCCGTCCGGGGCGAAGAGATAGACATGCGCGGGGTCGAGCCACACGGTCAGCGGCGCCCCGATCTCCAGGTCATGCACCCCGTGCACCAGCCCCACCCAGCGCGCGCCCGCATGGTCGAGATGCACGAAGGTCTCGGAGCCGGTCAGCTCGGTCACCCGCAGATGCGCCTCGAAGGGGATCGCGGCGGGGGCGTGGGCGGAAAGCTCCAGATGATTGGGCCGGAAGCCCGCCTGGTAGCGCCCGTCGGGCAGGGCCGCGAAGGCGCCCGAAGCCGGCGTCTCGCGTCCGGCCTCGAAGACCAGCACGTCGCCGCGCTTCTCCACGTTCAGGAAGTTCATCGGCGGGTCGGAGAACACCCGCGCCGTCACCGCGTCGGCGGGACGGCGATAGACCTCCGGCGTCGGGCCGAACTGGGTCACGCGGCCTTCCCAGAGCGTCGCCACGGCGCCGCCGAGCAGGAGGGCTTCTTCGGGTTCGGTGGTGGCGTAGACGAAGATCGCGCCCGAATCCTCGAAGATGCGGGGGATCTCGATGCGCAGTTCCTCGCGCAGCTTGTAGTCGAGGTTCGCCAGCGGCTCATCCAGCAGCACCAGGCCGGCGCCCTTGGCCAGCGCGCGGGCCAGCGCGCAGCGCTGCTGCTGGCCGCCCGAAAGCTCCAGCGGGCGACGGTCGAGCATCGGGGTCAGCTTCAGCATCTCCGCGGTTTCGCGCACCACGCGGTCGATCTCGGCGGAGGGGCGGCGCTGGAGGCGGAGCGGGGAGGCGATGTTGTCGTAGACCGACATCGACGGGTAGTTGATGAACTGCTGGTAGACCATGGCGACCTGCCGGTCCTGCACCCGCATGCCGGTCACGTCCTTGCCGTCCCACAGGATCCGCCCGGCGCTCGGCGCGTCCAGCCCCGCCATCAGCCGCATCAGCGAGGTCTTGCCCGACAGCGTCGGCCCCAGCAGCACGTTCATGGTGCCGCGGGAAAGCGTCAGGTCGGTGGGATGGATATGGGTCTCGGCCCCCGCGGTCCGGGTCACGCCGTCGAGCGTCAGGGTCATCGGCGGCGCCTTTCGCACGGCGACGGACCCGCGGCCTTCGCGCATGACGACGGAGAAGCCGGGACATGACCTCGCCGCGCGCGGAGGGCGCGCACCCTGTGCGGACCTGACATTTGCACCCTCCCTGGGGATGTTCTCTCGCCGGCCAAAAGGCCACGAACCGTTGCGTGCGTCAATCGCACATGTTCGGATTTTTTCGCATTCCGAAAAAGGCCTATGTCTCAGTCTGTCGCCGGAAATGACGCGGCCCTATGCGGTGATTTCCGCCCCGGTTTCGCTATGCGAAACGCTCGGATCATGCGCGAAAACATTCGCTTTGGCGCGCTTTTCGGGTCATTCCGGGAGTCCCGCGCCGGCCGCGCGTCAACGGAGCCGCCGTCATGGCACAGATATTCCGCCACCCCGAGATCCTCGAGATCGCGCGCCAGGAGGGCCGGGTCACCGTCGAGGATCTCGCCGCCCGTTTCGGGGTCACGGTGCAGACCATCCGCCGGGATCTCGCCGACCTGGCCGAGGCCGGGCGGCTGGCGCGGGTGCATGGCGGGGCGGTGCTGCCCTCGGGCGTCTCCAATATCGGCTACGAGGACCGCCGCGCCCTGAACCTGGAGGCCAAGGCCGCCATCGGTCGGGCCTGCGCGCGGGATCTGCCGGACGGGGCCTCGGTGTTCCTGTCCATCGGCACCACCACCGAGGCCGTGGCGCGGGAGCTTCTGCGCCACCGCAACCTCATGGTGGTGACCAACAATCTCAATATCGCGCATATCCTGGCCGGCGCCGCGGATTGCCAGGTGGTGGTGACCGGCGGCCGGCTGCGCCCGGCGGACGGGGGCATGGTCGGCGATCTCGCGGCGGCGAGCATCGAGCGGTTCCGCTTCGACATCGCGGTGATCGGCTGCTCGGCGCTGGACGCGGGCGGAGACCTGCTGGATTTCGACCTGGCCGAGGTCGCGGCCTCGCGCATGATCGTCGCCCAGTCCCGGCAGGTGCGGCTGGTCGCCGACCACACCAAGTTCCACCGCCGCGCGCCGGTGCGCATCGCCTCGTTGGCGCAACTGGACGCCTTCTACACCGACCGCGCGCCGGCCCCCGAGGTCGCGGAGCGGTGCCGCGACTGGGGGACGGAGCTTCGGATCTGCGGGTAGAGCCGGGGGGGAGCCCAGCGGGGCGCGCGGTGGGGGCCGGCGGGGGGAGCGCGGCGGGTTCGCACCCGCCCTACGGCGTTGCGCGCCGGCGCCCGGCCCGGATGCCGGGCGTCAGAACTCCAGGCAGATCTTTCCGAAATGCCTGCCGGCCTGCTGGTGGGCGAAGGCCTCGGCCAGCCCCTCCAGCGGATAGACCGCGTCGATCGCCGGGCGGATGCCCGTCGCTTCCAGCGCCGCCACGAAATCCTGCTGGTGGCGGCGGCTGCCCACGATCAGGCCCTGAAGCCGCTGCTGGCGCGCCATCAGAAGCCCGGTGGGGATCTCTCCCGCCCGTCCGGTCAGCACGCCGATCAACGAGATATGCCCGGCCACCTTCGCCGCCGCGATGGATTGCGCCAGCGTGCCGGCGCCGCCGACCTCGATGACGTGATCCGCGCCGCGGCCCCCGGTCAGCGCGCGCACCCGCATCCCCCAGTCCGGCGTCTCGCGGTAGTTGATGACCTCCGCGGCGCCCAGCGCGCGCAGCCGTTCGGCCTTCGCCTCCGACGACGTGGTGGCGATCACCGTCGCCCCCATCGCCCGCGCGATCTGCAGCGCGTAGATCGACACGCCCCCCGAGCCGAGCGCCAGCACCACTTCGCCCGCCTTCAGCCCGCCGTTCACCGCCAGCGCCCGCCAGGCGGTGAGGCCGGCGGTGGTGATGGTGGCGGCCTCGGCCGCCGACCAGCCGGCGGGGGCGCGGGTGAACCAGGCGGCGGGGAGGGTCGCCGCCTCGCGCGCATAGCCGTCGATGCCGTCGCCGGGCACGCGGGCGAAGTCGGAGGGCACGTCCCCCCCGTCCTGCCAGTCGGGGAAGAAGCAGGACACGACCGTGTCGCCGGGCGCGAATTCGGTCACGCCCTCGCCCACCGCCTCCACCTCTCCGGCGCCGTCGGACATGGGGATGCGCCCGTCGACGGCGCCGTTCGGCCGGGTCGCGACCAGCAGGTCATGGTAGTTCAGAGAGCTGCCGCGCAGCCGCACGCGGA
The DNA here is from genome assembly GCF_900106695.1 of Albimonas donghaensis. Classification (GTDB taxonomy): domain Bacteria; phylum Pseudomonadota; class Alphaproteobacteria; order Rhodobacterales; family Rhodobacteraceae; genus Albimonas; species Albimonas donghaensis. Next base: position 398,111 of record NZ_FNMZ01000004.1, on the reverse strand, counting down.
TCTCGCCGGGCCCGGGGGCGGGGGCTTCGGGGCCCTCGCCGAGGGCCAGGTTCTCCAGCCCGCCCGGGGCCGTGATGGTGATGCGCCGCATGCTCGCCTCCCTCGCGTCATGGTCCGGCCGCCGGGGCCGGTTGGGCGCGCAGGATGCACGCGTCGGGGGGCCGAGACCATGGGCGGCGCGCGCGGCGCGTTCCCCGCGACCATCTCGCGCGCGCGCCCGCGTTGACCCTGCGCCGGGGGGCGCGCCTGATGCGGGGGTCTTCACCAGTCCGGGAATCGCCTCATGTCCACGCCGCCCCTCACCAAGTCCCGTCGCCTCGGCGATGCGCTGCACCTGTCGGGGGAACTCGGCTTCGGCGCCGACGGCGCGATCCCCGAGGGCATCACGGCCCAGACCGAGAACACCATCGACCGCATCGAGGCCACGCTGAAGGCCGAGGGGCTGGATCTGTCGGACGTCGTCTCCGCCACCTGCTATCTCACCGACAAGGCGGATTTCGCGGCCTTCAACGCCGTCTACGCGGCCCGCTTTCCGCAGCCCTATCCGACGCGGACCACCATCGAATGCGGGCTGATGATCGACGCGAAGGTCGAGATCACCGTCGTCGCCAAGGTCCGCTGAGCGTGTCGGCGGGGGGCGCGTCGGGCCGGGAGGTCATCGTGCTGGGCGCCGGCATGGTCGGCGTCTCGGCGGCGCTGGCGCTGCAGGCGCAGGGGCGGGCGGTGACGCTGGTCGATCGCGGCCAGCCGGGGCGCGAGACCTCCTACGGCAACGCCGGCATCATCCAGGCCGAGGCGGTGGAGCCCTACGCCCTGCCGCTCAGCCTGCCGACCCTGGCGCGCATGGCGCTGAAGCGGGACAATGCGCTCAACTATCATCTCGGCGCCATGCCGGGGCACCTGCCGGGGCTGCTGCGCTATTTCCTCAACTCGCGCCCTGCGAAGCATCGGGCGATTTCGGTCACCTTCCGGGTTCTGACCGAGGGCGCGACCGCCGCCCACGCCCCCCTGATCGAGGCCGCGGGCGCCGGCGCGATGATCCGGCGGGAGGGCTTCCGGCAGATCTATCGCACCCGGGACAAGCTGGACGCCGAGATCCGCGAGGTCGAGCGGCTGAGCCGCGACTACGGCGTGAACGCCACGGTGATGGACGGCGCGGCGCTGGCGGAGGCGGAGCCGAACATCAAGCGCCCCATGGCCGGGGCGGTGCAGTGGAACGACGCCTGGACCTGCTCGGACCCCGGCGGGCTGACCGGGGCTTACGCCGAGCTGTTCGCCGCGCGGGGCGGCGCGGTGGTCTCGGGCGACGCCGCGAGCCTGACCGCGCAGGGCGCCGGCTGGCGGGTTTCGACGGCCGACGGCCCCGTCTCCGCCCCCGACGCGGTGGTGGCGCTGGGCCCGTGGTCGCCGGCGCTGCTGGCGGGGTTCGGCTATCGCATCTCCATGGTGCGCAAGCGCGGCTATCATCGGCATCACCGCTGCGCGGCCGGCCCGGTCCTGCCCCTGATGGACGCCGATCATTCCGCGGTGCTGGCGCCGATGCGGGCCGGGCTGCGGGTGCTGACCGGGGCCGAGCTGACCGCCGAGGGCGCCCGCCAGACCCCGGTGCAGCTGTTGCGCGCCGAGGCCGGCGCGGCGGAGCTGTTCGACCTGGGCGCCCCGGTGGAGAACGAGCCCTGGACCGGCGTGCGCCCCTGTCTGCCCGACATGCTGCCGATGATCGGCGCCGCCCCGCGCCACAAGGGGCTGTGGTTCGATTTCGGCCATGGCCATCAGGGGTTCACGCAGGGCCCGGTCTCGGCCGCGATGCTGGTGCGCGCCATGGCGGGGGAGCGGGACGCGGTGCTCGATGCGCTGGCGCCCAGCCAGGCGCGGTTCGCCTAACGGCGGCGGGGCGAGGCGGGTTCGCACCCGCCCTACAGGCGTGGCGCTGCGCTCGTAGGGCGGGTTTCAACCCGCCGCTCCGCCCCCCCCCGGCCCGCCTCAACCCGCCTCACCCCGCCTCAACCCGCCGGCGCAGGCGGGGTTTCATCGAACGCGTCCAGCGGCCAGATCGGGCGGCGCAGCCTGGCGAAGCGGGTTCGCGAATGGTCATGCGTGGCGAGCCCGCCGCTGTCCGCAAGGACCACCCGCCGCGACATGGGTTCGAAAGCCGCGCGGAAATGGTGGGCGGATTTCACCGCCACCACCTTGTGCGCCGCCGGCTCCGCCCCCAGCGTCTTGAACATCTGCTGATCCCAGGCCTGAAGCGCGTGGGTGGAGATCGCGACCTTCACGCTTCCCGCCCCCACGGAGACCTCCAGCAGCGCCGAGGGGCCCATGGCCATGCTCACCCCGGTATGCATCGGCCCCTCGCAGGTGAAGTCCCCGTCCGACAGGCCGATCACCGTGCCGGTCAGGGTCACGGGCGGCCCGTAGCTCTCGGGATGACGCCGGGCGCCGAGGGTCAGCGTGATCTCCGCCCCGAGCCCCGCCGCATGGCATTCCGCCGCCGCGATCCCGTCGGGCATGACCCCGAAGAGCCCGCTTTCCACGCCGGCGCCCACCATCGCCTCCAGCAGCCGCACATGGTCGCCATAGGCGCCCGAGCCCGGATTGTCGGAGAAATCCGCGATCACCAGCGGGCGCGGATCGTCGGTGGCCCGGGTGGCGAGCGCCATGGCCTCCGGCAGGGACAGGATGTCGACGGTCTGCTCGGCGCGCCGGCGCCATGCGGCCTCGTACAGCGTCAGGGCGGCGGCGCGGGCCTCGTCCTCGGCGCCCGGGGCGGCGGCGTCGTAGGTGACGTGAAAGCTCGGCCCCGCCTCCTCGATATCGGACTGGGTGAAGCCGGCGCAGACATCCGCCGACAGCAGCGCGGGGTTCGCCGCCTCCATCGTTGCGGCCATTTCGAGGAAGTCCGACATCGGCCCGCCCTGGGTGCGCCCGTGATTGCAGCCGTCGAGCATCGGGCCCTGCAGGCGCACCACCTTCGGTCGGATCTCGCCCGCCATGGCGCGCTCCAGCAGGGCGGCGGCGCGGGCGGCGGTCTCGTACTGGTCGATATGCGGATAGGTCCGGTAGGGGACGATGATGTCGGCCAGCGCCGCCATCCGCGACGTGACGTTGGCGTGCAGGTCCAGCGTGATGGCGATGGGCGTCCCCGCGCCCAGCCGGTCGCGCAGGCCTTCGAGGATCGCGCCCTCGGCGTCGTCCTCCGTCTCCGTCACCATGGCGCCGTGCAGGGCGAGGATGACCCCGTCGCAGGCCACGCCCTCGGCCGCGGCGAAAAGCGTGTCGCGCAGCACCGTCCAGGCCTCCGCCGTGGCCTTCCCGTAGGGGGTGGCGTTGGCGACGATCGGCTGGGTCAGGTCCCAGCCGAAACGGTCGGCGGCGTCGAGATGGGCGGCGATCTCCGTCCGCGTTCCGCGCAGCGCGGGCGGAATCGCGTCGCCCTCCAGAAGCAGGCGCTTGCGAAAGCTCTCCAGCGTGGTGGGCAGGACGCAGAAGGTGTTGGTCTCATGCGCGATCTGGGCGGACAGCACGCGCCGCCGGGCCGGGGAGCTCATCGGGACAGCCTTTCGAGGTCGGGGATCGGGCGGCCGAGGCCGAGGCCCGCCAGCGCCGTCTCCACCGCCTGCGCCACGGCCAGCAGGCGGGCGTCGCCGCCGCGCCGGCCGCAGAGCTGGATCGAGAAGGGCAGGCCGTCGGCGTCCAGCCCGCAGGGCAGCACGATGCAGGGATGCCCGGTCAGGGTCAGCCCGTAGGCCATGGCGAGCCAGTGGAAATAGGTGCGCATGGGCGCGCCCCCGATGGTCATCGGGGCCAGCGTGGCATGCGGGAAGGGCGGCGTCGCCACGGCCGGCGAGATCAGGATGTCGCGCCCCTCCATGAAGCCGAGGAACCGGCGGTAAAGCGCGGTATGCGCGCCCTGCGCCCAGGCGGCGTCGCGGAAGGTGAAGGTCTCGGCCTGTTCCAGGTTTTCCAGGATGTTGGGGCCGAGCAGGGCGCGCTCCGCCGCCGGGCGGGCGCCGTGGGCGGCGATGAATTGCAGGGCGCGCTGGATGTCGAAGATGCGATCGGCGTCGGCCAGGGGCGGATCGGCGCGCTCGGCCCGCCCGAAGACGGGGGCGAGGGCGGCTGCGACGTCCTCGAACCGGGTGCGGATGGCGGGGTCCACCGGCGCGAAGCCGAGATCGGCGGAGATGGCGACGGTCAGGGATGAAAGATCCGCCGGCGCGGGCGGGGAAAGCGGCGCGCCCAGGGGCGCCGACAGCGGGTCGCGGGGGTCATGCGCCGCGATCGCCTGCATCAGCAGGGCGGTGTCGGCCACCGTGCGTCCCATCGGTCCGTGGACCGAGATCGGGGCGTAGCCGAACCCCTTCTTCTCCATCGGCGACAGGCCGGGCGTGGGCCGGAACCCGACCACGCCGCAGAACGCCGCCGGCGTGCGCAGGCTGCCGCCGGTGTCCGATCCGGTGGCCAGCGGAACCATCCCCGCCGCCAGCGCCGAGGCCGAGCCCCCCGACGAGCCCCCGCAGGTCCGCTCCGGCGCGAAGGGGTTGCCCGACGCGCCGTAGACCGGGTTGGTCGAATTCCCGCCCGCGCCGAATTCCGGCACGTTGGTCTTGCCGACCACGATGCCGCCCGCCGCCCGCACCGCGGCCACGATGCGTTCGTCCGCCGTCGGCACGTTGTCCGCGAAGAGCGGCGAGCCGAAGGTGGTGCGCAGGCCCTCCGTGTCCTGCAGATCCTTGATGCCCACCGGCAGCCCGTGCAGGGGGCCGAGCGGGCGCCCCTCGGCCACGGCCGCCGCGGCGTCCTCCGCCTCCGCCCGCGCGCGGTCGAAGCAGGTGGCGGTGATCGCGTTCAGCGCCGGGTTCGCCGCCGCGATGCGGGCGAGGCAGGCGTCGAGAAGCTCGACCGGGGTGATGGCGCGCCGCCCGATCAGGGCGCGCGCCTCCACCGCGTCGAGGTCGCAGAGCTCGGTCATGGTCTGGATAATCCGTTCAGGCGGGCAGCGGCGCGGGCGTGGCGAGATGGCATTCGACCAGCCCCGCCGCGTCGCGGATCGTCTCGGGTCGCCTGGCCTTGCACAGGTCCGTCGCGGCCTTGCAGCGCGGGTGGAAGGCGCAGCCCGAGGGCGGGTCGATCGGGTTCGGATAGGCGAGGCCGAGCTGCGTGTCCGGCACCCCCATCCCCGGATCGGGGGTCAGCACCGAGGCCAGCAGCGCCTCGGCGTAGGGATGGCGCGGGCCGGCGAAAAGCTTCGCCGTCTCCGACACTTCCACGATCCGGCCGAGATACATCACCGCCACCCGGTTCGCGAGATGCTCGACCACCGCAAGGTTGTGGGAGATCAGCAGGTAGGTCAGCCCCAGCTCCTTCTGCAGGTCCAGCAGCAGGTTGAGGATCTGGGACTGCACCGAGACGTCCAGCGCCGAGGTCGGCTCGTCGCAGATCATCACCTCCGGACGCATCACCAGGGCGCGGGCGATGGCCACGCGCTGGCGCTGGCCGCCGGACATCTGGCCGGGATAGCTGTCGGCCACGCGGCGGGGCAGGCCCACGAGATCCAGCGTCTCGGCCACCACCCGCGCCCGGTCGCCCGGGGCGCCGACATCGTGGACCTCAAGGGGCGCGGAGACGATCTGGCTGACCGTCTTGCGCGGGTTGAGCGAGGAATAGGGGTCCTGGAACACCGGCTGGATGCGCCGGGCGCGGGCCTTGCGGTCGGCGGCGGACATCGGCTCTCCGCCCACCAGAACCTCGCCGGAGGACGGCGGCATCAGGCCCAGCAGGATGCGCGACAGGGTGGTCTTGCCGCAGCCGCTCTCGCCCACCAGCCCCAGCACCTCGCCGCGGCGCAGCTGAAGGGACACGTCGTCGACGGCCTTGAGGTTGGTCGAGCCCTTCATCAGCCCGCGGCTGACCTTGAATTGCCGCGAGACGTTCCGGAGTTCGAGCATCGGGGTTTCGTCGGTCGGGGCTTCATGGGCCGGGGCTTCATGGGCCGGGTTTTCGGGGGCGGGGGGGGTCATGCCGCGGCCTCCTCGGTTTCGGCCAGCACGCAGCGCACGGCCCGGCCCTCGCCCAGGGGCGTCAGGCCGATGGGACGCGCGCAGGCCTCGCGCGCCAGCGGGCAGCGCTCACGGAAGCCGCATTCGGTGAACGACCCGATCAGGGAGGGCACCACGCCGGGGACCGAGCCCAGATGCTCGCCGGGTCGGGTGCGGCCCGGGACCGGGATGCAGGACAGCAATCCGCGGGTGTAGGGATGCTGCGGGTCCGAGAAGATCTCGGCCGCGGTCCCGGTTTCGACAACCTCGCCGGCATACATCACCGCCACCCGGTCCGCGATGCGCGCCACGACGCCGAGGTCATGGGTGATGAGCACCAGCGCCAGCCCCATCTCGCGCTTCAGCTCCAGCAGCAGGTGCAGGATCTGGGCCTGGATGGTGACGTCGAGCGCGGTGGTCGGCTCATCGGCGATGATCAGCTCGGGGCCGCACATCAGCGCCATGGCGATCATCACCCGCTGGCGCAGGCCGCCGGAAAGCTGGTGCGGATACTGCGCCAGCCGGCGTTCGGCGGCGGTGATCCCCACCTGCTCCAGCAGGGCGATGGCGCGGGCGCGGGCCTCGGACCGGCTGACCTTGCGATGGGTCAGCAGGGCCTCCATCAGCTGGTCGCCCACCGTGTAGGCGGGGTTCAGCGACGTCATCGGCTCCTGGAAGATCATCGCCATGCGGTCGCCGCGCAGCTTGCGCAGCCCGCGGGGGGACATGCCCTGAAGGCTCTGGCCATCGAAGGCCAGCGCCGCCGCCTCGCGTTTCGCGCGCCGCGGCAGCAGGCCCATGATGGCGAGCGAGGTCAGCGACTTGCCGCAACCGCTCTCGCCCACGATGCACAGGGTCTCGCCGCGGTTCACGTCGAAGGAGACGCCGCGCACCGCGTTCAGCGTGCCGCCGTCCACGGGCAGGGAGACGCGCAGGTCCTCGACCTTGAGAATGGGTATCTCGCTCATGACCGTCCCTCCGGCGCCATCACGTCGCGCAGACCGTCGCCCAGCAGGTTGATCGCCAGCACCAGCACGAACAGCGCGGCGCCCGGAATGGCGATCAGCCAGGGCTTGAAGAACATGGCCTTGCGGCCTTCGGACACCATCAGCCCCCAGGAGGGCGTCGGCGGCTGCACGCCCAGGCCGAGGAAGGACAGCGCGGCTTCCAGCAGGATGGCGTGGGCCATCTCCAGCGTCGCCACCACGATCAGCGCGCCGAGCACGTTGGGCAGGATCTCGGACATCACGATGCGGCTGACCGGCATCCCCAGCGCCTGGGCGGCGGCGACGTATTCATGGTCGCGCACCTGGCGCGTGGCCGATCGCATGACCACCGCGAACCGGTCCCAGAGCAGGAAGCCCAGCACCAGCACCACGACCGTCAGCGACGATCCCGCCACCGCCACCACCGCCAGCGCCACCAGGATCACCGGCATGGACAGGCGGGTGGTGACCACGAAGGTCACGAAATGGTCGATGCGCCCGCCGAAATAGCCGGCGGCGACGCCCATCGCGGTGCCGATCACGCCGGAGATCACCATGGCCACCAGCCCGATGGTCAGCGAGATCCGCGCCCCGTAGATCATCCGGCTGAGATAGTCGCGGCCCAGCTGGTCGGTGCCCAGAAGGTGGTCCGGATGGGGTTTGGCGCCCCAGAACGGGTCGATCAGCCGGGTCGAGAGGCTCTGCGACAGCGGATCGTGGGGGGCCAGAAGCGGGGCCAGGAAGGCCATCGCGATGAAGCCCAGAAGGACGATCGCCCCGAACATCACCCCTCCGTGGCGCAGGGACCGGCGGCGCATGCGCGCCCAGGGGCCGGCGGGGGCTTTGCCGGGGACTTTGCCGGGGCCGGGGGCGGGGGCGGTGGGGCTGGCGGCGGGCGCGGCTTGCATGTCGGTCATGGTCTCAGGCCACCCGGATCCGGGGGTCGAGCCACGCATTGAACAGGTCGGCGACCAGCGCCATCAGGATATAGATGACCGAGAGCATCAGGACGATCCCCTGCACGACGGTGAAATCGGAGCGCTGCAGGGAGATCCAGGCCAGGTGCCCGACCCCCGGCAGCGCGAAGATGGATTCGATGACGATCGAGCCCGAGAGCATGAAGCCGAACTGCACCGCGGCCAGGCTGACCACCGGGATCACCGCGTTGCGCAGCGCATGCTTGAACAGCACCTTGCCGGTCCCCAGCCCCTTGGCATGGGCGGTGCGGATATAGTCGCTCTCCAGCACCTCGATCATGCCGGCGCGGGTCAGGCGCATGATGGCGGGCGTCGCGTAATAGCCCAGCGCGATGGCGGGCATGATGTAGTGATCGAAGCCCCCCGCGCCCGAGATCGGCAGCCAGCGCCACCAGACCCCCATGACCAGCATCAGCAGCAGCGCGAACCAGAAGCTCGGCATCGCCTGGCCCAGCACCGCGATCCACAGAGACAGGCGGTCGATGATGGAATTGGGCCTGAGCGCCGCCGCCACTCCCAGCGGGATCGACAGCGCCACCGCGAAGACCAGCGCCAGCGCGCCGAGCCCCATGGTGACGGGCATCCGCTCGCCGATCAGCTCCACCACCGGCACCCGGAAATAGACCGACTGGCCCAGGTCCCCGGTCAGCGCGTTCCCGGCCCATTCGAAATACTGCACGATCAGCGGCCGGTCGAAGCCGAACTGGATGCGGATCGCCTCGATATCCGCCTCGGTCGCGCCCTCGCCCGCCACCGCCACCGCGATGTCGCCGGAGGCGCGCAGCAGCAGGAAGCTGATGATCGAGACGGTGACCGCCACCGCGAGCGCCAGCGCCGCCCGCTTGAGAAGAAAGCCCAGCATGTCAGGTCAGGTTCCTATGCCGCGCGCGGCGCGGGGAAGGCGGGCGCCCGCAAGGCCGCCCGCCGGGGTCGCGAAACGGCGCGCGGACCGGGCCCGCGCGCCGACGCTCATTTCCAGCGCGCCAGGGCGAAATGCGGGATCTCGTCCGAGGTCGGCGTGAAGTCGAGATCCGAGGTGAAGGCGTAGGTGTAGGGATAGGACCACAGCGGCAGCCAGTAGGCCTCCGCCGCGATCTTCTTGAGCGCCTTCGAATACACGTCCTTGCGGACCTCCGGATCGGTGGAGGTGTCGCCGGTGGTCAGCCACTCGGTGACTTCCGGGTCCTGGTAGATGTCGTCGGCGCCGCCCTTGAAGAACACCGAGGTCGAGGCCGAGATGTCGCCGATCGAGTTCGAGCCCCAGGTCAGATACCCCGCCTGCGACCCGCCCGAACGCACCGCGTCGCGGATGGCGGCGTACTTGCCGTAGTTCATCGTGGCGTCGACGCCGACCTTGGCGAGGTCGCCGATCATGGCCTCGGCCATCTCGCGGTTCCGGTAGACGTCGAGCGTCATGTCGAACCCGTCGGGGAAACCGGCCTCGGCCAGCAGGGCCCTGGCCTTCTCGGGGTCGTGGTCGTAGGCGGTCACGTCCTGCTCGCAGCCGAACTGCTCGGGGAAGCAGGCCGAGTTCACCACCCGCGCGCCGCCCGGGAACAGGTTGTCGACGATGGCCTGGCGGTCGATGGCGTGGGACAGCGCCTGGCGGACCTTGACGTTGGTCAGCGGATGATCGCCCGACGTGCCGGCCGCGTCGAAGCCGAGATAGCCGATGCGCATGGTCTCGGCGTCCACCACCGTCAGGTCGGGCATGGAGCGCAGGCCCTCGGCCTGGTCGACCTCGACCTTCCACATCCAGTCGATGCCGCCGGTCATCAGCTCGGCCAGCTGGGTGTTCTTGTCGGGCAGGGTGCGCATGACCAGCTTGCCGATCTGCGGCGCGCCCTTGGCGTCGTTGGGGAAGTAGCCGTCGTTCTTGACGAATTCGATGGTCTCGCCGCGCACGACGTTCGCGACCTTGTAGGGGCCGGTGCCGATCGGGTTCTTCTCCATCCCGTCCTGGCCGACCTCGGCCATGTATTCGTCGGGATAGATCGGCAGCGGGCTCGCGAGGAATTCGAGCGCGGCGGGGAACGGGTTCTTCAGGTGCAGGCGGACCTTGTAGTCGCCCAGCTTCTCGGCGCCCTTGATCCAGGACACGGTCTGCTGGGACTTCGTCTTGGCCTCGGGGGAGGGGAAGTAGTTGAAGGTGAAGACCACGTCGTCGGCGTCGAATGTCTCGCCGTTATGGAAGGTCACGCCCTCGCGCAGCTCGAAGTCGATGGTGACGTTGTCGACCCAGGTCCAGGACGTCGCCAGCAGGGGCTTGTAGTCGCCGGTATAGGGGTCGCGCCAGATCAGCGTGTCCCAGATCAGCCGGGACAGGATCACGCCGTCGCGCGAGGTCGACTGGTAGAAGTTCAGCGCCTCCACCTCCTGCTCGAAAGCGAAGGTCAGCGTGTCGTCGGCCTTGCCGGCGAGGGCGGGGGTCAGCGGCGCGGCCAGCGCCGCGGCGGCGGCGGCGCCGAGCAGCGCGCGGCGCGCGGAGCGTTGGGCGAGGAAGGTGGTCATGTTGCGTCGATCCCTGTTGAGCGCGATCCGGTCGGGCGGCGGCGGCTGGTTCCCGCTCTGGTGACCCGTTTATTGATGTGCGATACCTTGGATGTGTAGTGCGATAATCAGAGTTGCTGATTCGGATTTGAGCGTCAATCAATTGGTGGCGAGCTCGGCAGGGAGGATCGGCATGAGCGGAGAACGTGGGCAACCATCCGGGGCGCGCGGCAATATTGGGCGCCCGGGAGGCGCCTCGCTCGGGCCGGAGGCGGCCGCCGACCCGCTTTTCATCGCCGCGGTCGAGCGCGCCATGCGGGTGCTGGAGATCGTCTCCCACCGTCACGCGCCGATGAGCCTGACCGAAATCGCCGCCGCGTCGGGCCTGGGCAAGAGCGCGGCGCAGCGGCTGACCCACACGCTGGCGGCGCTGGGCTACCTGTCCAAGGATCCGGAGACCCGGCGCTATGCGGTCACCGTGCGGGCGCTGGACCTGGCCCATGGGTTCCTCAGCGCCGATCCGCTGACCAATGCCGGGCTTCTGCACCTGATCGACACCCGCGAGGCCTGCGGCGAGACCATCAACATGGGGCGGCTGGAGGGGACGGATTTCATCTACACCGCGCGTCTTCCGGCGCGGCGGGCCAACGTCGCCTCGGCGCTGGTCGGGCGTCGGCAGCCGGCCTATTGCGCCTCGGGCGGGCGGGCGATGATGTCGCGCATGTCGCCCGACGACGTGGCGCGGCTGCTCGACGCCCGCCCCCTGGCGGCGCTGACCCCGATGACCCTGACCGATCGCGACCAGGTGCTGGAGCGGATCGACCAGGCCCGGCGGGAGGGGTTCGCGGCCACCGACCAGGAGGTGCTGATGGGCGAGCTCGCGGTCTCGGCCCCGATCACCGATCGCGACGGCGCGCCGATCGGGGCGGTGCAGGGCTCGGTCTCCACCGCGTCCTGGACGCTGGACCGGGTGCGCGCGGAACTGGCGCCCAAGGTGATGGAGGCCGCGCGGCTGATCTCGGCCCCGCGCTACTGACGCGGAGGTGGAGGCGGACGGGGCGCGGAAGGGGGCGCGGATGCGGGGAGGCCGGCGTCAGCCGATCAGGCCGAGCCGCCGCCCCACCGCCACCGCCTGCGTGCGCGAGGACGCATCGAGCTTGGAATTGATGTTGCGCAGATGGGTGCGCACCGTGCTGTCGGACACGCAGAGCTTCGCGGCCATGGCGGCGTTGGAATAGCCCTCCGCCAGCAGCGCCAGGATCTGCGTCTCCTTCTGGGTCAGCGCGTCCAGCGGCGCCGCGAGGCCGCGCCCCGTTCCGCTTTCCGCCGCGGACCGGTTCGCGGGGACGGGTTGCGGCAGGGCCGCGGTCAGGTCCTGAAGCCAGGACCGGAAATGCGGATCCGGGGCGAGCGGCGCGTCGGCGGGCGAGATCGTGGGGACCGCGGCGCGGATCGCCTCGGCGACGGGCGCGCCCTCGTCGAGGATCAGGCGCATCAGGCCCTCGCGCGCGGCTTCGCTCAGCACCTCGCGCAGCACCCGCGCGGCGTCGTGGGGCGCGCCGGCCTGATGCAATGCCGCGCCTTCCAGCAGACGCAGGGCGCCGGCCCTACGCAGGCGGCGGTCGGCGCGGGCGGCGGCGATCTCCTGCCGCAGGCGCGGCAGGGCCTCGGCGCCCCGGCCCTCGGCCAGGTCCAGCCGCAGCGAGGACAGTTCGGGATAAAGCAGGTCGTTGGCCCGATAGCGCAGCCCCCGCGCCCGGTCCCAGACCGCGGGGTCGCCGGCGAGCGCGACCTGTTCGCGCGCCGCCTCCGCCTGGCCCCGGTTCATCAGCGCGCGGGCCCGCTCCAGCCGGGCGGAGGCCGCGGCGCGGGGCAGGGCGCGGCGATGGCCCAGATGCTCCAGTTCGCCCAGCAGGTCGTAGGCCTCGTCCAGCTCGCCGTCCTCGAAGGCGATCCGCGACAGCATGACATGGCCCTGGATCAGGTGATCCAGCAAACCCACGTCCCGCGCCATGGGCAGATGCAGATGCAGCAGATGCGCGGCCTGGCGCAGGTCGTTGGCCTCGTAGACCGCGACCGCGTGCAGAAGCGCGGCGTAGCCGTTGCCGTCGGCGCGGCCCGCCCCGGTCCTCCCGCTGGCGGCGAGCGCCAGCCGGAAGCGGGCGGCGGCGTCGCGGCAGCGGCCTTCGTTGAGGTCGATGATGCCCTCGGTGGCCTCGGCATACATGATGTTGAAGGCGTTGGCGCCGGGCTCCGGCGGCTCCGGGGGCGCCGCGTCGGGGGAGGTCGCCCTTCGCGCGCGCGCAAGGTTGGCGCGGGCTTCGTCCACCGCGCCGACCACGGTGAACACGTTCGTCATGCAGTTGGCCAGCACCCCGGCCGCATAGCGCGAACGCAGGGGCTGGTCGTCCAGCGCGAGGCGCCCGGCGGCGTAGGCGCCCGGATAGTCGTCGATCATCGACAGCAGCAGCGGGCGGACGGCCCGGGCCTCCGCCCGCAACGCGGGGTCGTCGGAGGCCTCCAGCGCCGAGGCCTCCAGCATGGCCAGCGTGTCCTGGGGCGCGCGGGTGAAACAGGCGGTCCAGATGCGCACCAGCCGCAGGCCGGGACGGCTGTCCAGCGCCGCGTCGGGCAGCGCCTCGAACCAGCGGGCCAGCAGGCGCACGCGCCCCTGCTCCAGATAGCCGCGGGCGTGGCGTTCCAGCAGGAAGGCGGCGCCCTCCGCGTCGCCCCCCTCCACGCAATGGTCGATGGCCGAGGCCGGGCGTCCGGCCTCCGCATACCAGCGCGCGGCGGCGGCGTGCAGGGCGGGGGCGGCGCCGGGCATGCGGCGCTCCAGCCGGTCGCGCAGGAAATCGGCGAACAGGCTGTGATAGCGATAGCTGCGCTCCTTCCCCTCCGCCGGCGACAGCAGGATGTTGCCCGAGGCCAGCGTCTCCAGGATCTCGGCCGAGCCGCCCGGCGGATGCAGCGCGTCGCACAGATCGGGGTCGAGCTGGCGCAGGATCGAGGTGCGGAGCAGGAAATCCAGCCGCTCCGGCGGCTGGCCGGCCAGCACGTCCTCGGCCAGATAGTCGGCCACGGCGCCCTCGGATCCGGTGAACCGGGTCACGAAATCGCTCGCCCGCGACCGCCGCTCCAGCGCCACGGCGGCGAGCCGCAGGGCGGCCGGCCAGCCCTCGGTCTTGCGGTGCAGGCCCATCAGCTCGGCATGGGTCAGCGGCAGCTTGCAGCGACGCGCGAGAAAGGCGTGGGCGTCGGCTTCGGAAAAGCGCAGGTCGGCGGCGTCGGCCTCCATCAGCGCGCCGCGGGCCCGCAGCCGGGCGAGCCCCAGCGCCGGCGGCGTGCGGGACCCGACCACGAGCCGGGCGCCGGGGGGCAGGGCCTGGATCAGCTCCTTGACCAGGCTCAGCGCCGCGTCCTCCCGGATCGCCTCGAAATCGTCGAGGAACAGCGCGAAGGGCCCCGTCAGGCGGGCGGCGCGGTCGAGCAGGGCGAAGCCGCGGCCGGCGGCCTCCGAGGGCGGCGGGGCGGGGGCGTCGCGGTCGAGCCCGATGTCGTCCAGCGCCGCGTCGAGGCTGACCGCAAGCTGCAGGGCGTCGTTGTCGGCGGCGTCCAGCGTCAGCCAGGCGCAGGCCAGTCCGGCGGCGGAGAGATGTTCGCGCATCTCGGCCATGAACGTGGTCTTGCCGAAACCGGAGGGGGCGCGGATCAGGGTCAGCGCGGGTCCGCCCGGCGCGCAGACCCGCGCCGCCAGCGCCGCGCGCGCCACATGGTCGGCCATCAGCCTCGGGGGGCGGAGTTTGCCCAGCGTGACGGGCCGCGGCGGGATGGGGCGCGGCGGGGCGCGATGCGGTGGATCGGGGCGCGGCGGTTCGGCGGGACGGAGGGGCGGCGAGGCGGCGCCGGGGGCGGAAACGGCCGCCGCGGCGGGCGTCGGCATGCCGGCATCGGGGCGCGGGTCCGTGCCGTCGCCCGCGGCGGGCCCGACGCTGGGCGCCGCGCCGGCGCGCGCGGCCGGACGCAAGGTCGTTTCTGCTCGCCGGGTCATCCTCTCTCCCGTCGGACCTCCCGAATCGCCGGGCCGGGAGACAGGCCCGGGCGACGTCCGGGCCGCAAGCTGGACCCTTGGCCGGCTCGGGTCCAGTCCCGCAATGCGGAACACACGCGGCGCGCGTCGTTGCGGCGCGCCTCCCCCTGCGCCTCTCCGCCTTCCCGCTTACGCTCCGCTTTCGCAGAGTTCCCGCAGCATTCCGGGGCCCTGCGGACCCGGCTTCCGTCGGGGCCTTCCGCCCGAAATCGTCGGTTCCGACGATCCCCCGGCGCCGGCCCTTCGTTAGCGTGGGAAGGCTTGCACGGCGCGCGGACCACAAGAAGGCGCCGGCGAAGGGAGGACGACTTGACCACCGTATTCGGGCTGCTCGACCGAGCGGCGCTCTGGCTCGCGCGCATCGGCGCCGGCGGCGCGCTGCTCGCGCTCGGGGCGATGATGATCCATATCTGCGCCGACGCGTTCTCGCGCTGGCTGTTCAGCGCGCCCATCGCCGGAACGCTGGAGATCGTCGCCCACTACTACATGACCGCCGTCGTGTTCCTGCCGCTGGCGCTGGTCCAGCGCGCGCGGGAGCACATCACCGTCGACGTCTTCTCGCAGTTGCTGCCGGCGTCCTGGGTCCGCGTCTGCGACCGGATCGCGCTGGTGCTGACCCTGCTGCTGACCGGCGCCTTCACCGTCGCCGCCTTCCAGCAGGCCCTGCGCGAGACCTCCAAGAACGCCTATCTCGACGTGATCTTCTTCGACCTGTCGATCTGGGAGACGTTCTGGGTGATGGCGGCCGGCGCCTTCTTCGTGGCGCTGGCGGCGCTGGTCGGCCTGATCGCCGAACTGACCGGGTGGCGGGAGCGCGGCGTGAACCGCGACCATCACGACCTCGGGGAGAGCCACCCGTGAACGAGTCGCTCACCATCGTCCTGATCGCGGTCGGCATCCTGCTGGTCCTGTTCATCATCCGCGTGCCCATCGCCATCGCGCTCGGCATCGTCTCCTTCGGCGGCATCACCTATGTGCGCGGCTTCGACGCCGCCTGGGGAGCGCTGCGCACGGCCCCCTACGAATTCGGCGCCCACTGGTCGCTGTCGGCCATCCCGATGTTCCTGCTGATGGGGGCGGCGTCGTTCCGCGGCGGGCTGACGGGATCGTTGTTCGAGGCGATGCGGGTCTGGTTCGGGCGGCTGCCCGGGGGGCTCGCGGTCGCCACCAACCTGGCCTCCGCGGTCTTCGCGGCGGCCTCGGGGTCGTCGGTCGCGTCCTCCGCCGCCATGTCGCGCATCGCGGTGCCCGAGATGCTGAAGTCGAACTACCACCCCTCGCTCGCCACCGGCGTGGTCGCGGCCTCGGGCACGCTGGGGGCGCTGATCCCGCCCTCGATCATCTTCGTGATCTTCGGCTGGTACACCCAGACCTCCATCGGCGATCTGCTGATGGCGGGGGTGATCCCGGGCCTGCTGACCGCGGCCTGCTACACCGCGCTGATCCTCGGCATCGCCATCTGGAAGCCGGAGATGGCGCCCCGCGACACCCGCCTGCCCACGATGTCCGAGAAGATCCGGGTGCTGGGCTCGATCTGGCCGGTGCCGGTGCTGATCGTGGCGGTGATCGGGTCGATCTATTCGGGCTTCGCCACCGCGACCGAGGCCGCCGCGCTGGGCGCCGCCGCCGCCATCATCCTGTGCGCCGTCCGGGGCACGCTGACCCGGACCACGGCCACCGAGATGGCGATGGACGTGATCAAGGGCGTCGGCTCGATCTTCTTCATCGCGCTGGGCGCGTCGCTGCTGACCCGCTTTCTCGCGCTGTCGGGTTTCCCGAGCTACATGAACGGGCTGGCCGACACGATCGAGTTCACGCCGCTGATGGTGATCGCGGTGCTGGTCGTGGTCTACCTGATCCTCGGCGCCTTCCTGGACCCGATCGGGATCATGCTGATCACGCTGCCGATCCTGCTGCCGCTGTTCAAGGCGGCCGGGCTCGACCTGATCTGGATGGGCGTGATCGTGGTCAAGATGATCGAGATCGGGATGCTCACCCCGCCCGTCGGACTGAACGTCTTCGTGGTGAAAGCCTCGATCGGCGACGCGGTCCCGCTGGGCGCGATCTTCAAGGGCGTGATCTGGTTTCTCGCCGCCGAGATCGTGATCATGACCCTGCTCGTCGCCTTCCCCGAGCTCAGCCTCTGGCTGCCCAGCCTGATCCAGCGCTGAGCCCGCTTTCCACGCCGCATGTCGCGGCCGGCCGGAGGGGGCGTCTTCCCCTCCGGCGACTTTCCCGCAGATCACCCGCCGGACGCACGCCCCGACAGAAGGGTCGCGCCGGCAGAGAGGAACGCCAGATGACTCCCGTTCTCCGCCAGGGTCTCCCCACCCTTTTCCCGCGCGGCATCGCCCGCGTCGCGCCCGCCGCCGCCGTCGCCGCCCTGATGGCCGGCGCCCCGGCCCAGGCGGTCGAGCTGATCTACGGCACGCATATCCCGTCCTCGCACATCACCGCCGACGCCGCGGTCGTGCCCTTCTTCAAGGGCGTGGAGGCGGCCACCGGCGGCGAGGTCGTGATCCAGCCCCAGTGGGCCGGCGCCGTCGCCAAGGAATCCGGCATTCCCGGCGCCATCGAGGGCGGGCTGATCGACATGGGCTTCATGGCCGATGTCTACGCCGCCGCCGACCTGCCGAACTCGGTGATGTTCACCTCGATCGTCATGGGCGGGACCGACAACCGGGTGATGACCGGCGTCGCCTCCGAGGCCCGGCTGATCGGCTGCGAAAGCTGCGACGAGGAGCTGGCCGAGTTCGACGCCTTCCTGCTGTCGGCCTCGTCGCTGCCGCCCCAGTATCTGATGTGCCGCGAGCCGCTCGCCAGCATGGACGACCTGAAGGGCCGCAAGGTCCGCGCCACCGGCCCGCTGGCCCGCGTGATGGCCAAATGGGGCGCCACCCCCGTGGCCCTGCCGACCTCGGACGCCTACGAGTCGCTAGAGCGCGGACAGGTCGACTGCACCACCGGCATCGAAACCTTCATGAAGGACTATTCCTGGTGGGACAGCGCCAAATACGTGCTCGACCTGCCGCTCGGCACCTATCACGGCGCCCTCACCGTCATGTCGAAAAGCAAGTTCGACAGCCTGTCTGACGCGGGCAAGGAGGCCGTGCTCGGGTTGCAGGCCAAGCTGACCGCCGACACCGCCTTCGCCTATTACAACGAGACCAAGACCGTGCGTGACGAGGCGATGTCCGAGCATGGCGTGACCTATGTGACGCCGGGCCAGGACTTTCTGGACGCCAAGGCGTCCTTCGCGGAGGGCGAGGTGGCCGAGGCCGTGGCCAATGGCGACAAGCGCGGCGCCGCCGACGCCGCCGGCAAGGCCGCCCGCCTGGCCGAGCTGACCGAGAAGTGGACCGCCATCGTCGCCGAGACGGGCGAGGACCAGGCCGCCTTCGAAGCGGCGCTGGATCGCGAGATCTACTCCGGGCTCGATCGCTGAACCCGGGCCGGGGCGTCGCGCAGGCGACGTCCCGGGCCAGGCGCGTTCCGGCGGGACCGGGACCGCGCCGAACCATGACGACACCGCCGCCCAGGGAGGGCCGGCGACAGCCCAGGGAGGACCCAGACATGACCCGGATCCATCGGACCCATCGCATCGCCCGGCCGCTGGCCGCCGCCTCGGCCCTGGCGTTCGCCGCCGTGGCCGCCGCGCCCGCCGGCGCGGACGAGCTGGTCTACGGCACCCATGTGCCCTCGACCCATTCCACCGCCGACACCGTCATCGTGCCGTGGATCGACGCCGTGAAGGACGCCACCGGCGGCGACTACGAGATCACCATGCAGTGGGGCGGCGCGGTCGCCAAGAACGCCGCCATCCCCGGCGCCATCCGCGACGGGCTGATCGACATGGGCCTGATGCCCGACGTCTATTCGCCCGGCGAGTTCCCCAGCTCGGTGGTCATCACCTCCATCGCGCTGCCCGGCACCGACATCCGCGTGATGACCGGCGTCGCCTCCGAGGCGCGGATGCTGAACTGTCCGGGCTGCGTCGAGGAATTCGCCGAGACCGACACGGTCCTGATCTCCTCCAGCGCCATCGCGCCCCAATACCTGATGTGCAAGGAGCCGGTGACGTCGCTGGCCGATCTCTCGGGCAAGAAGGTCCGCGCCTCGGGCGCCCCCGCCCGGGTCATGGCGGCCCTGGGCGCGACCCCCGTGGCCCTTCAGTTCACCGACACCTACGAGGCCATGGAGCGCGGCCAGGTCGACTGCACCACCGGCGTCGAGACCTTCATGAAGGACTACAACTGGTGGGACAGCGGCAAATACGTGCTGGAACTGCCGCTGGGCACCTATCACGGCGTGCTGATCCTCATGAACAAGTACAAGTATGAGGACATGGCCCCCGAAACCCGCGAGGCCTTCGACGCCACCCTCGCCGGGATGACCGCGGACTACGCCTTCGTCTACACCGAGGAGACCGAGCTCGCCCGCAAGCTGGCCGTGGAAGAGCATGGCGTGACCTATGTCGCGCCCGACCAGGACATCCTCGACGCCATCGAGGCCTTCAAGGTCGAGGAGCTCAAGGCCGCGGTGGAGACCGGCGAGAAGCGCGGCGCCGTGAACCCGCAGGGCCTGGCCGACCTGACGCTCGACCTGATCGAGAAGTGGACCGCCATCGTCGCGGAAGAGGGCGGCGACCGCGCCGGCTTCACCGCCGCCCTGCAGCGCGAGGTCTACGACAAGGTCGAGCGCTGATCCCGGCCCGAGGGGCGGCCCTTCGGGGGCGCCCCTTTTCGCCCGGGCCGTCTCCGTCGTCCGGGCTCTGGACAGGGGTCTCGGCGGGGGCGGCGACGGCGGCGGCGACCCGCTTTGCGCGCAAGTCCGGGGCGCGCGGCGCGGCTAGCGTCGGGGTCGCCCGCGTCTCGCGGCATCGCCAGCCGGAGGCGCGTTCCCAGGCGTGCCGCAACGCCCCGCCGCCGTCGCGACGGGGGACGAAACGGCGGCGCGCCGGCCGCCCGGATTTCCACGGCGCCCCCCCCTTGTCAGCGCAGGACCCCCCCGATGTCCCAGACCCACGGCGCCCGGACCGGGTTCCTCTCTCCCTATCGCGTGCTCGACCTGACCGATCACCGCGGCGCGCTGGCCGGGCGCATCTTCGCCCAGCTCGGCGCCGACGTGGTGCAGGTGGAGCCGCCCGAGGGCGTCGACGCCCGCCGCATCGGCCCCTTCGCGCCCGACGGCCGCTCGATGACCTGGGCCGCGCACGGGGCGGGCAAGCGCAGCCTGGTGCTCGACCCCGAGCGCAGCGCCCATCGCGAGCTGTTGCGCGACCTCGTGGCCCGGGCCGATTTCGTGCTGGAATCCCGCGCGCCGGGCGAGCCCGCCTGGCTGGGGCCCGAGGTGATCGAGGCCGCCAATCCCGCCGCCATCCATGTGCGGATCACCCCGTTCGGGCTGACCGGACCGCGCGCGGCCGACCCCGCCACGGATCTCACGCTCTGGGCCGCGGGGGGGCCGCTTCTGCCCACCGCCGTCGACGGCGACCCGCCGGTGCGCATGTCCGTGCCGCAGGCCTGGGCCCATGCCGCCGCCGACGCCGTGGGGGGGTCGCTCGTCGCCCATTTCGCGCGGCTGGAGACCGGGCGGGGGCAGGGGGTCGAGGTCTCCGCCCTGCGCTCGGCCACGCAATGCACGCTGTCGGCCAGCCTCGCGCCCGCCATCGGCCATGCGGGCTTCGCCCTGCGCCCCAGCTTCGCCGCTCCGGGCTCGTCCCGCCGCGGCCCGATGAAATCCAAGTGGCGGGGACGCGACGGGTTGCTGGAGATGCCCTTCGCCATGGGCCCGGCCACCGGCGCCTTCACCAACGCCTTCTTCGCCTGGATGCATGAACGCGGCGCCCTGTCGGAACGCTTCGCGGCCTGGGATTTCCGCACGCTGCCCGCCCGCCTGCTGGCCGGCGAGATCCCCGATGAAGCCATCGAGACCCTGCAGGCCGAGACCGCCGCCTTCCTGGCCGGCATCGGCGCGGTCGAGGCGGTGGAGACGGCCATCGCCCGCCGCCTCCTGCTCGCCCCCATCGCCACGATCCGCGACCTGGTCGAGAGCCCGCATCTCGCCGCCCGCGATTTCTGGGAGACCAGCGCCGACGCCGAGGGGCGGGAGATCACGCTTCCCGGCCCGCTGGCGCGCACGGAAGTCCCGGCCTTCGCCGGCCCCCGCCCCGCGCCGGCGAAGGGCGAGCATTCCGACGAGGTGCTCAACGACTGGCTCGGCGGCCCGGACGCCGAGCGCGCGCCCGTCCGCCCGGCGAAGGCGGGCGGGGCGCTGGCGGGGCTGAAGGTGCTGGACCTCGCCTGGGTGGTGGCCGGTCCGATGGTGGGCCGCAACCTCGCCGATCACGGCGCGACGGTGCTGCGGGTCGAAAGCTCCCGCCGGATCGAGGCGGGGCGCAATTCCGGCCCCTACAAGGACGGCGTCTACGACCCGGCCCTGTCGGCGCTGTTCCAGAACTGCAATGCGGGCAAGCGGGGCCTCTGCCTCGACCTGACGCAGGAGGCGGGGCGCGCGGTGGTGCGCGACCTGGTGAAATGGGCCGACCTGGTGGTGGAGAGCTTCGCGCCCGGCCGGATGGACGCCTGGGGGCTGGGCTATGACGCCCTGCGCGAGATCAACCCGGAGATCATCCTGCTCAGCTCCTCGCTGATGGGGCAGACCGGGCCCTGGGCGAAGCTCGCGGGGTTCGGCAATGTCGGCGCGGCGATGTCCGGCGCGCAGGCGCTGGCCGGGGTTCCGGGGCGGATGCCGGTGGGGCCGTCGGGGCCGTACACGGATTTCGTCGGACCGCGCTACGGGCTGGCGCTGGTGCTGTCGGCGCTGGACTGGCGGCGGCGGACCGGGCGGGGCTGCTGGCTGGACCTGTCGCAGGGGGAGGCGGGGATCCAGTTCCTCGCCCCCGCCGCGGCGGATTACGCCGCCACCGGGCGCGTGGCTGAGGCCGACGGCTGCCGCGATCCCGGCATGGCCCCGCATGGCGTGTTCCCCTGCGCGCCCGGCGCGGACGGGGCGCCGCGCTGGCTGGCGCTGGCGGTGCGCGACGACGCCGACTGGCGGGCGCTGACCGCCGCCCTCGGGCGCGCGGACTGGGCCGCGGACCCGGCGCTGGCCGATCTCGCGGGGCGCAAGGCGGCGGAGGCGGCGCTGGACGCCGGCCTCGCCGAATGGACCGCGGCGCGCGGGGCGGAGGCGGCGGAGGCGGCGCTGCTCGCCGCCGGGGTTCCGGCGCACCGGGTCGCGGACTACGCGGATCTCTGGGCCGATCCGCAGCTTTCGCATGACGGGCACTGGATCTCCCTGCCGCATCCGCTGGCCGGCGAGACCTGGGTGGAGGCCTGCCGCTTCCGCCTCTCGGCCACGCCCGGCGCGCCGGCGCGCTGCGCGCCGACCTTCGGGCGGGACCGCGACTGGGCGTTGGCCGAGACGCTGGGATATGATCCCGAACGCATCGCGGCGCTGGAGGCGGCGGGCGCGCTGTCCTGAGCCGCCGCCCCCGCCTGCAACGCCGCCTTCACATCCGCCTGCGCCGCCGCCGCGTCTTGCCCTTTTTCCCTTGCCCGCGCCTGACCGATGTCAGGCGTCGCCGTTCGAGAGATGGTTTCACGCGGCGCCGATTTGTGTCGGACAAACTGCTTTACCAGGGCGCCTTAAGTGCGTAATTAAAGTGGAGCCGAAGTCGTTAAGGGAACGATTGATCGCTAGCGCACGGTGCGCGATCATGGATAAAACGACCGGCGCAGAGGGGCCTCGAAGCCCCCGCAGGGAGGAAATGGATGATCGACGTCGCCGCGATGAGCACGCTGGGCGCCCTTGCGCGCGCAAACGCCCGCCGCAAACCCGATGGCCTCGCCACCCGGTTCGAAGGGCGCGAGGCGACCTTCGCCGAATTCGACGCGCAGGGCGACCAGGTCGCCCGGGCGCTCGACGCCGAGGGCGCGAAGGCCGTCGCTTATCTGGGCAAGAATTCCGATCTCGCCTTCCAGCTGTTCCTCGGCGCCGCCCGCGCCGGCGTGGTCTTCGGGCCGATCAACTGGCGCCTCGCGCCCCCCGAGATCGCCCAGATCGTGGCGGGTTTCGGCGCCGACATGCTCTTCGTCGGGCCCGAGTTCATCGCCGCGGTCGAGAGCATCCGCGCCGAGCTTCCCCCCGGCATCCGTCTCGTGACCATGGAGGGCGGCCAGCCCGAATGGCCCGACTTCCCCGCCTGGCGCGACGCGCAGCCCGCCGGGTTCCCCGACGACCGCGTGACCCCCGACGACGTGGCGCTGGTGCTGTTCACCTCGGGCACCACCGGGCTGCCCAAGGGGGTGATGACCACCCATGCCAACCTGCTGGGCCAGCGCCGGCAGACGCTGGGCCATGACCTGAGCTACGACACCTGGGCCGAGGACGAGGTCAGCCTCGTCGCCATGCCCTTCGCCCATATCGGCGGAATCGGCTGGTGGGTGCTGGGCTTCGCCAACTGCGCGCCCTCGATCATCGCGCGCGAATTCCGCCCCGACCAGGTGCTGGACTTCATCCGCGACGACGGCGTCAGCCGCATGTTCATCGTGCCCGCCGCCCTGCAGATCGTCGTCCGCGACCCCCGCGCCGCGACCACCGATTTCTCCCGCCTGCGCCACGTGTCCTACGGCGCCGCGCCCATGCCGCTGCCCCTGTTGCAGGAGGCGATGGAGGTGCTGGGCTGCGAATTCGCGCAGTGCTACGGCATGACCGAGACAACGGGCACCATCTGCCTGCTGCCCCCCTCGGACCACCCGCGCGAGGGCTCGCCCCGCATGCGCTCCGCCGGCCGGGCCATGCCGGGCTCGGAGCTGCGGGTGATCGACCCGGAGGGGAACACGCTGCCCGTGGGCGAAATCGGCGAGGTCGCGGTGCGCGGCGGCAACGTCACGCCGGGCTACTGGCGCAACCCCGAGGCCACGGCGAAAACCATGCTGCCCGACGGCTGGCTGCGCTCGGGCGACGCCGGCTACATGGATGCGGACGGCTACCTTTATATCCACGACCGCATCAAGGACATGATCGTGTCGGGGGGCGAGAACGTCTATCCGGCTGAGGTCGAGAGCGCGCTTTACGCCCATCCCGATGTGGGGGAGGCCGCGGTGATCGGCGTGCCCGACCCCAGATGGGGCGAGGCGGTGAAGGCCATCGTCACCGCCAAGGCCGGGCGCAAGGTCGATCCGGTCGAGGTCGAGGCCTGGATCCGCACCCGCATCGCCGCCTTCAAGTGCCCCAAATCGGTGGACGTGATCGACGAGATGCCGCGCAACGCGTCGGGCAAGCTGCTGAAGCGCGACCTGCGCGCCCCCTATTGGGAGGGCCGTGATCGGCAGGTCAATTGACCGTGGCCGCTCAGGACCAGGATCAGGCGGAGGCCCGGAGCCGCGCCGCCGATGAGGCCGCGCTGGCGGAGGCGCTGACGCGTCTCGCGCCGCGTCTGGCCCCCGGCGCGACGGAGATCGAGGACCTGACCCGCCTGTCCGGCGGCGCGAGCCAGGAGACATGGGCCTTCCGCGCGACCGGAGGGGGCGCGGACCGCCCGCTGATCCTGCGCCGCCGTCCGCCCGCCGCCCGTCCGGGCGCCGCGGGCGTGCCGCTGGCCACCGAGGCCGCGCTGATCGAACGGGCCGCGGCGCTGGGCGCTCCGGTTCCCGGCGTGGCGCATCTGCTGACGCCCGAGGACGGCGCCGGCGAGGGCTTCGTCATGGACCGCGTGCCCGGCGAGACGCTGCCCGCCCGCATCCTGCGCAAGCCCGATTTCGCCGAGGCCCGCGCCGGCTTCGCGGCCGAGGCCGGGAGCATCCTCGCCGCCATTCACCGCATCGACGGGTCGGGGCTGGGGCTCGACACCCGCACGCCGGAAAGCTCGCTCGCGATGCTGGCCGAACGGCACGCCAAATACGGCCAGGCGCGGCCGGTCTTCGACCTCGCCTTCCGCCATCTGGCCGCCACCGCGCCCGAAGCCCGGGCGCCAAAGCTGGTGCATGGCGACTTCCGCATGGGCAATATCCTGTTCGGCCCGGACCGGGTCCGCGCCGTGCTGGACTGGGAGCTGGCGCATTGGGGCGACCCGATGTCCGATTTCGGCTGGGTCTGCATGGGCTCCTGGCGCTTCGGCGGCGAGGGGCCCGTCGGCGGCTGCGGCGCGCGCGAGGACATGTGGGCCGCCTACGAGGCCGCCGGCGGCGAGACCGTGAACCCCAAAACCGCCCGCTGGTGGGAGACCTTCGGCGCGCTCCACTGGGGCGTCATCATCGAGAGCATGGGCGCCTGGATCCGCGCCGGCGTCGACCTTTCGGTCGAACGGCACGTCATCGCCCGCCGCGCCTCGGAGACGGAACTGCTGATCATCGCCGACCTGACCGGGAGGGAGATCTGATGCAGGATTTTCCGAAGCCCGACGCCGTTCTCGGCGCCGTCATCGACTGGCTGCGCGACGTGGCGGTTCCCAATCTGCCGCCGCACGCGGCGTTTGAGGCGAAGGTGGCCGCCAACGCGCTCGGCCTCGTCGCCCGCGCGCTCGACGCCGGCCCCGCGGAAACCGCGGAACACGCCCGGCTGACGGCCCTGCTGGGCCGGGGCGGGGGGATCGAGGACCTGACCGCGGCCCTGTCCGAACGCATCAGATCCGGCGAGATCGACCTCGCCACCCCGGGGCTGGCCGATCATCTCTGGACCACGACGCTCGACAAGCTCGCCGTCGATCAGCCCAAATTCGCCCCCTACCGCCGCGTCCGAACGGCGGAGACCCAGGAAGGATAACGTCATGGATTTCTCGCTGCCGCCCGAGCTGGTGGACTATCTCGCGCGTCTGGACGCCTTCATCGAGGCGGAGATCAAGCCGCTTCAGGCCCAGGACGACAACGAGCGTTTCTTCGACCATCGCCGGGAATGGGCCCGCACCGATTTCGAGGCCGGCGGCCTGCCGCGCCCGGAATGGGAGGCGCTGCTGAAGGAAGCCAAGAGCCGCGCCGACAAGGCCGGGTTCTACCGCTTTTCCCTGCCCAAGGAGTTCGGCGGCGACGGCGGGTCGAACCTGTGGATGGCGGTGATCCGCGAGCATCTCGCCTCGCAGGGGCTGGGCCTGTTCAACGACCTTCAGAACGAACATTCGGTGGTCGGCAACTTCCCCGTCATCGTCATGCTGCGCGACTTCGGCACGCCCGCGCAGAAGGAGAAGTTCATCAAGGGCTCGCTCGCGGGCGAATACCGGATGGCCTTCGGCCTGACCGAGCCCGACCACGGCTCCGACGCCACCCACATGGAGACGCGCGCGGTCGAGGAGACCCGCGACGGCGTGAAGGGCTGGCGCATCGACGGCGAGAAGATGTGGATCACCGGGATGCACGAGGCCACGCATTGCGTGATCTTCGCGCGGACCTCGGGCGAGGCGGGCGACGCCAAGGGCATCACCGCCTTCCTCACGCCCTCCGACACGCCGGGCCTGCATGTGGAGGAGTTCCTGTGGACCTTCAACATGCCCACCGACCACCCGCGCCTGCGCTTCAAGAACCTCTGGGTGCCCGATGACGCGGTGTTCGGGCCGATGGGCGGGGGGCTCGCGCTTGCGCAGGCCTTCGTGCACGAGAACCGGATCCGCCAGGCGGCCTCGTCGCTGGGCGCGGCCTGCTACTGCATCGAGGAATCGATCCGCTACGCCCGCCACCGCAAGCCCTTCGGCACGGAGCTGGCGCGCAACCAGGCCATCCAGTTCCCGCTGGTGGAGCTGGCGACACAGGCCGAGATGCTGCGCCTGCTGATCCGCAAGACCGCGTGGGACATGGACTCGATGCCCCATCCGGAAGTGGAGAAGAAGCTCTCGGACAAGGTGTCCATGTGCAATTACTGGGCGAACCGGCTGTGCTGCGAGGCCGCGGACCGGGCCATGCAGGTGCATGGCGGCATCGGCTATTCGCGCCACAAGCCGTTCGAGCACATCTTCCGCCACCACCGCCGCTACCGGATCACCGAAGGCTCGGAAGAGATCCAGATGCGCAAGGTCGGCGCCTACCTGTTCGGCTATCTGGGCGAGCGCCGCGGCGCGATCCCGGAGCCGACGCCGCGCAGCGCCGCGGCGCCGGCCGACATGAGCCGCCACGCGGCCCAGTAGGCCGCGGCCGGGGCCGCGCCGCCCCATGAAATCCGCGCGTCGGGAGGAGGAGCCCGGCGCGCGGAACCCACCCGCCCCGACTGACGCGGGGTCGGACGACAGAACGGCCGGGGCTCGCCCCGGCGCAGGACCAACAGGGAGCGACACCAGATGAAACTCAACCGCAACATCGCCGCCGGGCTCTTCGGCCTCGGCGCCGCGATCACCGCCTCGGGCGCGGCCACCACCGCCTCGGCCGACACGCTGCGCTTCGCCATCGGCTGGCCGCCGAACACCAACGCCGCGGGCGCCTTCGACACCTTCTCCGAGGTGCTGGAAGCCGAGACCGGCGGCGAGATGTCCGCCAAGATCTACCCGCTGTCGCTGCTCAACTTCCTCGAGTCGACCTCGGGCGTGCGCGACGGCATCGCCGACCTGACCACCATCCTGCTGCCCTACTTCCTGACCGAGTTCCCGGCCTCGAACTTCGGCACCGAGCTGGCGGCGCTCACCGACCTCACGGTCGAGGACGGCGACCGCGTGGGCATCGTCTTCGCCGGCGCCTACCAGGAATGGCTGCTGTTCAACTGCCCGGAATGCCTCGGGGAATTCAAGGCGCAGAACGCGGTGTTCCTGGGCGGCGGGTCGTCCACCCGCTATCACCTGATCTGCAACAAGCAGGTCAACTCGCTGGAAGAGCTGCAGGGCGCCCGCATCCGCGCCGGCGGCGCGTGGTGGGCGCGCTGGGCCACCGCCATGGGCGCCACGCCCGTGTCGATGTCGATCAACGAGACCTTCGAGGGCCTGAGCCAGGGCGTGCTCGACTGCTCGGCCTCCTCGAACCCGGAGCTGTTCAACTTCGGCTTCATCGACGTGGTCGAGTTCCTCTCCGAAGGCGCGCCGGGCTCGCAGTTCCCGTCGGCCACCGCGGTGATCAACAAGGACGCCTGGGACGGCGCCTCCGAGGATCAGCGCAAGGCCCTGCTGAAGGCCGCCGCCGGGCTCGCCGCCAAGATCACCTACGTCTACATCGAGGAATCCGAGGCCGGCATCGCCGAGATGAAGAAGCGCGACATCCCCGTCGCCATGGCTTCCGCCGATCTGCTGGAGAAGTCGCGCGCCCATGTCGCGTCGGATCCGACCACGCTCGCCGCGTCCTACAAGGAGCGGTTCGGCCTGGAGAACGGCGAGGCCTACACCGCCAAGATGAAAGAACTGATCACCAAGTGGGACGGCCTGACCAAGGACGTCACCAGCACCGAGCAGCTGGCCGACCTGTACTGGACCGAGATCATGTCCAAGGTTGACGTGACCACCTACGGTCAGTGATCTGATGCGCCCCGCCCGACGCAGAAGCGGGCGGGGCGTCCCCAACGAAAAAAACGGGAGGAGAACCGCCATGAAGTCCACCATCCGCGCCGCCGCGCTGGCCGCTTTCGGCGCCGCCGCCACGCTGGGCGCCGCCGGCGCTCCGGCCGAAGCCGCCAACCTGCGCTTCGCCGTCGGCTCGCCGCCCAATTCGCTGGGCGACAACGCCGCCAACTACTTCGCCGAGAAGCTCAACGAGTTTTCCGGCGGCGAGGTGACCGCGAAGATCTATCCGCTGTCGCTGCTCAATTTAATGGAATCCAACACCGGTCTGCGCGACGGCATCGCCGATATCGCCACGGTGCTTTGGCCCTACTTCCTCGCCGAATATCCCGAGACCAACCTGGCCGCCGAGCTCGCCGCGCTGTCGGAGCTGGTCGACGGGAACAAGAAGCAGGCGACGCTGGCCTATCTCGGCGCCGTGTCCGAATACGTCGCCCTGCATTGCCCGGAATGCCGGGAAGAGACCCTGGCCCAGAACCAGGTGTTCCTCGCGGGTCTCGGCACTTCGGCCTACATCCTTCAGTGCATGAAGAAGGTCACGACGGTCGAGGACATGAAGGGTCTGCGCATCCGCGCCGGCGGCGCCTGGTGGACCCGCTGGGCCAACGCCATGGGCGCGACCCCGGTGTCGATGTCGATCAACGAGACCTTCGAGGGCCTGAGCCAGGGCGTGCTCGACTGCACCGCCTCCAACCCCGCCGAGCTGACCCAGTTCGGCTTCATCGACGCGGTGGAGCACATCACCACCGGCGTTCCCGGCTCCTCCTTCGCCTTCGGCATGGGGCAGATGAACCGCGACACCTGGCTGAGCCTCTCGGATGACGAGAAGTCCCAGGTTCTGCACGCCGCGGCCTACCTGTCGGGCGACGGCATCATGGCCTATTTCGACGATGGCGAGGAGAATGTCGGCAAGCTCGCGCCCGAACAGGGCATCGAGATCTACGAGGCCGATCCCGCCCTCGTCGCCAAGAGCAAGGCCTGGATCGAGGAGGACCTCGCGTCGCTGGGCGCCTCCTACGAGGAGCGGTTCGAGATCAAGGACGCGGCCGCCAAGACCGCGACCCTGCGCAAGCTGATCGACGAATGGCTGCCCCGGATGGAGGGCGTGGAGACCCGCGACCAGCTCGCCGAGGTGCTCTGGGAGAATGTCCAGTCGAAGATCGACGTCGCCACCTATGGTCAGTAAGACCCCGGCGACCCTGCGGCGGCCTGCGGATCCCTCCGCCGGCCGTCGTCGTTTGACGAACCCCTCAACCCCAACCTGAAAGGCGAGGTCTTCATGCGCCGGATCGCACAGATCCTGAATATGCTCGTGTCGGCCGCGTCCGCGGTCGGCCTGCTCTGCGTCACGCTGATGATGCTGCACGTGGTGGCCGACGTGGTCGGACGCTACGTGTTCAACACGCCGGTGGAGGGCACGATCACCATCGTGTCCAACTACTACATGGTGTTCCTCGCCTTCTCGGCGCTGGCCGTCGCCGAGACGCGCGATGCTCATATCTCGGTGGAGGTCGTCGCCGACCTGATGCCCAAAGGCTTCCAGCCCTGGCTGTCGGGGCTGGCCTACACGACCGCGGTGGGCGCGTTCTCGCTGCTGGCGGTGCGGACCTGGATGGAGGCGGGCAACAAGTTCTCCACCGGGGCGGCGTTGCAGCAGGGGATGGTGACCATCCCGATCTGGCCCACCTATTACGCGCTGCCCATCGGCTGCGGCCTGATGGCGGTCGTGTCGCTGTGGAAGCTCTTCACCCTGATCGCGGGCAAGCCCTCGGGGTTCGTCGGCATGGAAAGCGTCAAGGGGACCTATAATGACTGAAGTCGAGATCGGGCTCGCCGGACTCGGCATCCTCTTCGGCCTGATCGCCCTGCGGGTGCCGATCGGGGTCGCGCTGATCGCGGTCAGCTTCGGCGGGCTGTGGTGGATGATGGGCTGGCGGATCGCCTGGGGGGCGCTGGCCACCATGCCCTACAGCTTCGCGGCCAACTGGGTGCTGTCGTCGGTGCCCATGTTCCTGCTGCTGGGTTTCGTGTGCTACCACACCAACCTGACGCGAGGCATGTTCCACGCGGCCAAGGTCTGGACTTCGGCGCTGCCGGGGGGGCTGGCGATCGCGGCGATCTTCGGCTCGGCCGGGTTCGCGGCGGTGTCGGGCTCGTCGATCGCGTGTTCGGCCGCCATGGGCAAGATCGCCGTGCCCGAGATGATGCGCCAGAAATACGACCCCGAGCTCGCCACCGGCACCGTCGCGGTCGCCGGCACCATCGGCGCGCTGATCCCGCCCTCGATCATCCTGATCCTCTACGGCGTGATCGCGCAGGAATCGATCTCGGGCCTGTTTCTGGGCGGCATCGCGGCGGGCATCATGTCGGCCATCGGCTATGTGCTGGTCGTGCTGATCCGGGTGAAGCTGAACCCGGCGCTCGCCCCCGCCTACCAGGGCGCGGAGCCGCTGTCGGTGCGGCTGGAGGCGCTGAAGGACACCTGGCCGATCCTGCTGGTGATGATCGGCATTTTCGGCGGGCTGTTCGGCGGCGTCTTCACCCCGACCGAGGCCGGGGCCATCGGCGCCTTCCTCGCCTGCCTGGTGGCCCTGCTGCGCGGCGACCTGACCTGGGGCCGCTTCAGGCTGGCGGCGCAGGAGACGATGGTCACCACCGCGGCGCTGATCGTGATCGCGGTCGGGGCCACGCTGCTGACGCGCTTCCTGACCCTGTCGGGGGCCGGCGACTACCTGTCCGAGAGCATCATCTCGATCAGCGCCTCGCCGACGCTGCTGCTGCTGGGCATCGTCATGGTCTACCTGATCCTGGGCATGTTCCTGGAGCCGATCGGCGCCATGCTGCTGACCCTGCCGATCATGCTGCCCATCGTCGACGATGCGGGCTGGAGCGCGCTGTGGTTCGGCGTGATCCTGTGCAAGCTGCTGGAGATCGGCATGATCACGCCGCCCATCGGGATGAACGTGTTCGTCATCAAGGGCGTGGTGGGGGATCTGGTCACCACCTCGCAGATCTTCCGGGGCGTGTTCTGGTTCCTGATCATGGACCTGTTCGTGCTGGGCCTGCTCAGCGCCTTCCCCGACCTGATCCTGTATCTGCCCAACCTCGCCGGCTAGGCGGGCGGTCTTCGCGGGATGCTCTCAAGGGGGCCGGGTTCGCCCGGCCCCCTTTCTCGTGGCGGGCCCTTGCTCTTTCCGCCCCCTCCTCGCGTGGTCGCGCCTCAGCCGGGATAGTCGAAAAGATCCGCCGTCAGGCTCTGGGTCTTGGGGGGCGTGCGGTCGGGATGGGGCGAGTCATGCGCCACCAGCAGCCGGCGCCCTTCGCCGGCGTCGCCCAGCAGCGCGATGCCCTCGGCATTGTCGGCCGCGCGCAGGGCCGGCAGGTCCAGTTCCCGGCCCACGCGCCCGGCCTCCCAGACCTCGCGCCCGGGGTCGAAGCGGTCCAGCGTCCAGACCGATTGCAGGCTGGTCAGGTCGGTGGTCGCGCCGGACAGGATCAGCAGCCGCTCCCCGTCCCAGCACATGTCGCGCACCCCGTGCCCGCCCAGGTCCACCGCATGAACCGCGTAGCGCCGCCCGTCCGCCAGCTTGCGAGGCTTGAGGAAACCGTCCCTGGTCTCCTTCATCTCCAGCCGCAGGATCAGCGCCCAGCCCCGCAGCGCCGGGCCGCGCAGGCCCAGCAGCACGGTCCTGCCGCGGGCGGCGAGCCCCTCGATGTCCAGCCCGTTCTCCTTGCAGGGCAGGTCCGCGAAGGGGCCGAGCAGACCGTCCTTGCGCAGCGCCTTGCGCAGCCAGCTGTCGCGGCTCCCGCCCAGCTTCACCATTCGCGCCCGGCGCGCGCCGTCCTGCGCCACCGGCTCGAACACCCCCGCGCCGCGATCCGCCAGCGGCAGCCGGCCCAGGAAAGCCCGGTTCGGATCCCAGGAGGTCTTCTCCATCCGCCGCAGCTTTCCCGGCTTCGGGTCCTTGCGCTTGAGCGAATGAGAGCCCGTCACCCACAGCCAGCCGTCGGAAACATCCAGCCCCTCGATATCCATCTCCCCGCCCGGTCCGTCGGGCAAGTCGAAGACGGCGCCGATGGGGAAGGAGGCATGGGCCGCCGCCTCCCCCTTTTCGGGGGCGTGGAGCACCCGCTCGACGCTCGACGTCTCGTCGCAGGCGCAGAAGATCGAGCGGCCCGCCACGGCGACCGAGCTGACGTCCTTCCAGATCGGGTCCGAGACATGG
The DNA here is from genome assembly GCF_900106695.1 of Albimonas donghaensis. GTDB lineage: Bacteria > Pseudomonadota > Alphaproteobacteria > Rhodobacterales > Rhodobacteraceae > Albimonas > Albimonas donghaensis. Next base: position 365,839 of record NZ_FNMZ01000004.1, on the reverse strand, counting down.
GCGATGTCTTCGATGCGCTTGAAGCGCAGCTTCAGCGTTCCCGAGGGCGCCCGCCCGCGAGGCAGGCCGGAGGGGCCGGTCTCGGGATCGGCGGGACGGGGATGGCGGGTCGAGGTGCGGGACATGGGGGCTCCGTGCGGCTTCGGGGTCCCCTGTCATGTCGGCCGCATCGGGCCCGCGGCAAGGGCGGAGGGGGCGTTCCCTCCGCCCCGCGGCGCCTCGGGCCGGGGGCTCAGACGGCGGCGGCCCGCGCGTCGGCGTAGGCGATGAAGGCCTCGAACGCGTCCGGATTGGCCATGCTGTCGCGGTTCGCGGCCTTTTCGGGGGCGGCGCCCAGCAGCAGCTTCTTCACCGGCACTTCCAGCTTCTTGCCCGAAAGCGTGCGCGGGATCTCGGCCACCTCCACCACCTCGTCGGGCAGGTAGCGGGCGGAGACCGCGCGGCGGATGGCGTCGAGGATCCGGCCCCGCGCGGCCTCGTCCAGCGGATGGCCGTCGCGCATCACCACGAAGAGCGGCATGAAGCTGTCGCGGCCCAGCATCTCCAGGTCGACGACGAGGCTGTCCATGACCTCCGGAAGCTCTTCCACCGCCCGGTAGATCTCGGACGAGCCGATGCGCAGCCCGCGGCGGTTGATGGTGGCGTCGGAGCGCCCGTAGATCACCGCGCCGCCATGGGGCGTGATGCGGATCCAGTCGCCGTGGCGCCAGACGCCGGGATAGGTCTCGAAATAGCTTTCGCGCAGGCGCGCGCCGTCCTCGTCCCCCCAGAACATCAGGGGCATGGAGGGCATGGGCCGGGTGCAGACCAGCTCGCCCACGGCGTTGTCCAGCGGGCGGCCGTCCTCGTCCCAGGCCTCGACCCGCGCGCCGAGAAAGCGGCACTGCATCTCCCCCTTGCGCACCGGCATCAGGATGCAGCCGCCCACGAAGGCCCCCGCGAAATCGGTGCCGCCGGAGATCGGGACGATCCACACGTCCCGCTTCACATTGGCCTGGATCCAGTCATAGGCCTCCGGCGCCAGCGGCGATCCGGTGGCGCCGAGACTGCGCAGCGCCGAGAGGTCCGCGGCCTCGCGCGGGATCACGCCGTCCTTCATGGAGGCGGAGAAGAACGCCGCCCCGGCCCCGAGATAGGTGGTCCCCGTCTCCGCCGCGTAGCGCCACAGCTCGCCCATGTCGGGACGGTTGGGGGCGCCGTCGAAGATCGCCAGCGTGGCCCCGGCGCAGAGCGGGGCGAGCTGGCAGTTCCACATGATCCAGCCCGAGGCGGTGAGCCACATGAAGGTGTCGGCCGGCTTCACGTCGTTGTGCAGCGGGAACTTCATCATCTCCAGCAGGGCGCCGCCATGCCCGTGGACGATGGGCTTGGGGTTGCCGGTGGTGCCGGAGGAATAGACGATCCACAGCGGGTGGGAGAACTCCACCTGCTCCGTCTCCGGCGGCCCGTCGCCGCCCGCGGTCAGGTCGTCCCAGTCGAGCGCATGGGCGGGCCAGTCCGGCCGCTCCGGCAGCTTGCCTACCAGGATGGTGGCGGCGAGATCGGGCAGGCCCGCCTCGACCTCGGCGGCCAGGTCGAGCCGCGGGACCGACTTGCCGCCATGCACGTAGCCGTCGGCGGCGATCAGCACCTTGGGGGTGATCTGGCGGAAACGGTCGAGGATGGCGGTGCGGCCCATGTCCGGCGAAGTCAGCGACCAGGTCGCGCCGATGGAGACGGTGGCGAGGAAGGCCACCATGGTCTCCGCCCCGTTCTGCAGGATGGCGCAGACCCGGTCGCCGGGAACCACGCCCCGCGCCCGCAGCGCCGCGGCGAGCGCGCCGGCCCGGTCGGCCAGCTCGCCCCAGCTCAGGGTTCCGGAGGCGACCTCGGTGCGCCAGCGGATGGCGGGGGCGTCGCGGCCCCGGGTTTCCAGATGCCGCCAGATCTGGTCGGCGTAGTTGAGCCGAGCGCCTTCGAACCAGCGGGCGCCGGGCATGATCTCGCGGTCCAGAACCGGCCCGGTCGGATCGGAGATCTTCAGCCCCCAGAAATCCCGGATCGCGGTCCAGAAGCCGGTGATGTCGGTGGTCGACCAGTCCCACAACGCGGGATAGTCCGCGAAATCCAGCCCGCGGGCCTCGCGCAGCCAGGTTATGAAGCGGGTCATCTCGGCGCCCGCCACGGTCTCGGGCGTGGGGGTCCAGATGACGGGGGCTTCGGGGAATTCCTCGGACATCGCGGCGCGTCTCCCTGGCCATGCGCCCACGGACGGGGCGGTTTCGGCGCGGAGGATAGGCAGGTGCGCGCGGATGGGAAAGGGCGGCGCCGCGGCGCCGCCCTGGAGCGGTGCGTCGCGGATCAGCCCCTGCGGCGGCGGCGGACGCGGACGAGCCCCAGCAGCCCGACGCCCGCCGCCAGCAGCGGGGCCGCGGCGGGCAGGGGCGCCGGCTCCGTGGCCATCGAGACGCTGTCGATCGCAAGCCCCCCGGCGACGTTGATGGTGGTGAACCAGCCATAGCGATGCCCGCCCACCGTGCCGGCGATGTCGTCGGCGGGATTGCTGAGCGTGCGCGAGAAGATCAGCGCGTTCGCGGCGTTGTAGACGTTGAGCACCCCGGCCAGAACGCCGCCCTGGTCCTGGAAGTCATGTTCGAAGACATACCAGCCGGCCGCGCCGATCGTCGCCGAGGTTCCGGCGAACTTCGCGGCGGTGTCGAGGTCGTCGGGCACATCGAAATCGGTGTTGTTGGAGGCGTTGACCAGCAGCGTCCCGGTGTCCGCGTCCTTGGCGACATGGAAGATGAAGTCGCGCAGGTTGGTGTTGTCCTGCCTGCCCATCCCGAGGCTGAACTCGAAACCCTCGCCCGCCGCCCAGTTCGGGTCCAGATACATCGCGGCGCGCGCCGTCCAGCCCTTGTTGAACGATGTGCTCGGGCCCTCGTAAAAGGTGTAGGGACCGGAGGCGGTCGCCGTCACCCGCGCGTATTGCGCGCCCGCATGGGGGCCCGGCGGCGATGCGGTGTCGAGCGTGATGGCTCCGTAGTCGGTCGGCGTGGAAAAGCCCGCCGTGTCGGTCTCGAATCCCTGTTAGAAGGTGACGATCGCATGGGCCGGCGCGGCCAGCATCAGGCTGGCGCCGGCGGCGATGAGAATGGCGCGGAATCGCGACATCGGAATTCCCCATTTCTGTCGCCCCGTCGCGACCGCACTCAACGCTGGACGTCGCGGGGCAGGCTGAAATCGGTATCTCGAAACGCCAATCCATTACCTATGGTCAATGCTAAGCTCAGGTGATCAGATTGCGCAACCTGGAATCGTTCACCGTCTCTTCATGCAACTCAGGGGATGCGTTCGCGCGCGGCGTCGCGGCCCGGATCGTCGCTCCGGCGCGCGAAAGCGCCGGGCGGGGGCGCCATCGCGCGCCCGCGCCTCGCCAAGGGTTGCGGTTATCCCGGGCAACGGCGAAGGTCTCCGCATGAGTGGCGCACAGACCGACCTGACCCTGGAAGACACCCGCGACGGGGCCGTTCTGCGTTTCGCGGGGCGTCTCGTGGTGGCCGGTCTCGCGCCCCTGGAACGCGCCGCGGCGGCGGTCAAGGCCCGGCCCGGCCCGATCGCGCTCGACCTGTCGCGGGTCGAGGCGCTGGACACCGCCGGCGCGTGGCTGCTGATCACCCTGCGCGACCGGCTGACCGCCGAGGGCGCGCAGGTCACCATCGAGGGGACCGGCCCGGCCGAGGCCTCGTTGATCGAGACCGTGGAAAAGGCGCTGGCGAAGATCGAGCCCGCGCCTCCCGCCCCGAGCGGCTTTCTCAACTGGGTGGCCGGGGTCGGCGAGGGCGTGGCGGGGGCGTGGGCGAGCTTTCTCGACCTGCTCGCCTTCCTGGGCGTGACGCTGGCGCGGACCGCCGGCCTGCTGGTCCGGCCCTGGCGGATGCGCGCGGCGCCGCTGGTGCATCACATGCAGGAAGTGGGCTTCAACGCCTTCCCCATCGTGTTCCTGATGTCGTTCCTGATCGGCATCGTGCTGGGCTTTCAGGGCGCCAGCCAGCTCCAGCAATTCGGGGCGGAGGTGTTCGTGGTCACGCTGATCGCGGTGTCGCTGCTGCGCGAACTGGGCATCCTGCTGACGGCGATCATCGTCGCGGGGCGCTCCGGCTCGGCCTTCGCGGCCTCCATCGGCTCCATGAAGATCCGTGAGGAGATCGACGCCATGCGCACGCTGGGCCTCGATCCGATCGAGGTGCTGGTGGTCCCCCGGACGCTGGCGCTGCTGATCATGCTCCCGGTCCTCGGCTTCATCGCCAACATGGCCGGCCTGCTGGGCGGCGGGCTGATGGCGTGGATCGAACTGGGCGTGAGCCCGGGCATGTTCGTCACCCGGCTCTACGACACCACCGGGGTCTGGCAGCTGGCCATCGGCATGATCAAGGCGCCCTTCTTCGCGATCATCATCGCGGTGGTGGGCTGCTGGCAGGGGATGCTGGTCGGCGGTTCTGCCGAAAGCGTCGGTCAGCGCACCACCGCGGCGGTGGTCATGGCGATCTTCGCGGTGATCATCATCGACGCCGTGTTCTCGATCTTCTTTTCGGAGATGGGCCTGTGATGGACGGCGCTCCCGCCCCCGCGGCGCAGGCCGTCCCGGCCGAGCGCGACGCGATCATCCGCGTGCGCGGACTGGTCAACCGTTTCGGCACGCAGACCGTGCATGACGGGCTGGATCTCGACGTCATGCGCGGCGAGGTGCTGGGCATCGTGGGCGGCTCGGGCACCGGCAAGTCGGTGCTGCTGCGCACCATCACCGGGCTGAACCGGCCGGCGGAGGGCTCCATCGAGGTGTTCGGCCAGGACGTGCTGCGGGTGTCGGCCGAGGAACGCACGGAGATCGAAAAGCGCTGGGGCGTGCTGTTCCAGGACGGGGCGCTGTTCTCCTCGCTGACCGTGGCGCAGAACATCATGGCCCCGATGCGCGAGCATCTGAAGCTGCCCCAGCGCCTCATGGACGCGCTGGCGGCGATGAAGGTGACGCTGGTCGGCCTGCCCAGCTTCGCCGGCGCCAAGTTCCCGTCGGAGCTTTCGGGCGGCATGCGCAAGCGCGCGGGCCTCGCGCGGGCGCTGTCGCTGGAACCCGAGATCGTGTTTCTGGACGAGCCGACGGCCGGGCTCGACCCGATCGGCGCCGCGGCCTTCGACGAGCTGATCCGCCAGCTCCAGCAGTCGCTGGGGCTCACCGTTTTCATGGTCACCCACGATCTCGACAGCCTTCACGCCATCTGCGACCGCATCGCGGTGCTGGCCGAAAAGAAGGTGCTGGTGACGGGGACCATGGCCGACATGATGGAAGTGGACCACCCCTGGGTCCGCGAATACTTCCACGGCCCGAGAGCGCGCGCCGCCCAGGGCGGATGAGCGCGCGCGCCGTCCGGGATCGCGGGATCCGGGAACGCTAGACCCGCCCGGGATCGAAGGATCCGGGCACGCTGGAAAGGAATACGCGCATGGAGACGCGGGCGAACTACGTCCTGATCGGCGCCTTCACGCTGATCGGACTCATCGGCGCGCTGGGCTTCCTGCTCTGGCTCGCCAAGGTCGAGGTCGACAAGCGCTACGCCTATTACGACGTGATGTTCCAGGACGTCTCCGGGCTCGGGGACGCCGCGGATGTGCGCTATAACGGGCTGCCTATCGGGCAGGTGACCGGCGTGGCGCTGGATGCGACCGATCCGTCCAAGGTGCGGGTGACGCTGGAAGTCGACGCCACGGTTCCGATCAAGACCGACACCGAGGCGACGCTGGAAAGCCAGGGCGTGACCGGCGTGTCCTATGTCTCGCTGACCGGCGGCACCGCCTCGGCCCCGGCGCTGACCGCGGGCGCGGGCGGCGAGCGGCCGGTGATCCCGTCCAAGCCCTCGGCCTTCCAGTCCCTGTTCCAGGGGGCGCCGGAGCTGCTGAACCGGGCCATCGAGCTGATCGAGCAGGTCAACGGCTTCGCCTCCGACGACAACCAGCGCAGCGTGGAGGAGATCTTCTCCAACGTCGCCAGCGCGTCGGGCAAGCTCGACCAGGTGCTGACCGACGTGAGCTCCATGACCGCGGCGGCCGGCGAGGCGTCCGAGCAGCTGCGCCAGTTCTCCTCGCGGCTGGAGACGCTGGTGGGCGCGGCCGAGACCACGCTGGCCGAGGCCGACAAGACGCTCGCCGCCACCACCGACGCGGTGCGCAAGGCGGAAGGGACCATGGACGCGGCCAACGCCACGCTGGAGACGGCGGGGCAGGCCTTCGCTTCGGCCGACACCATCCTCAAGGAGCAGGCGCCGGCGCTGCTGGCCCAGACCACCGAGGCCGTGAAGGGCGTGCAGGACACCGCCGGACGGCTGGAGACGCAGGCCAGCGCGGCCTTCGCGTCGGCCGACGTGATCATGTCCCGGACCATCCCCGAGACGGCCGAGCGCATGACCGCGGTGGCCGAGGCCCTGCAGGCCACCGCGGCCGAGGTCGGCGGCAAGGCGGGCGCGACGCTCGACCAGTTCGCCCAGGCCGGGGCCGAGGCCACCGCGCGTCTGCGCGAGGCCGAGACGACGCTTGCGGACCTGCGCCAGTCGATGGCGCGGGCCGACACGCTGATGGCCTCGCTGGAGCAGACCTCGACCAGCGTCGACGCCTTCGTGACGGGCGACGCGGCGGCGCTGGCGGCCGAGGCGCGGGGCACGCTGGAAAGCGCCCGCGGGTTGATGGCCAACGACCTGCCGCCGCTGATCGCCGAGGCCCGCGCCGCCACCGTCAAGGCCGAAGGCCTGATCGACGACGCCCGCGCCGCCGCCGCCAATGTGGACGCGCAGGTGACCGCGCTGTCGGGCCAGGCCGGCGCCCTGATGACCGAGGCCGGCGCCGGCATCGTCGCCGCCCGCGGCACGCTGGCCAAAGCCGACACCGCGCTTGACCAGGCCACCGCGACCATGGCCGGCGTGCAGGCCGCGACCGCCGAGATCTCCGCCGTCGTGACCACCGAAGGCGCCGCGCTCGTGGCCGAGGCCCGCACCGCCATCACCGAGGTCCGCAGCGCCGTGGACGGGGTCAACCGGGTGGTGCGCGACGACGTGCCGGCCATCGTCGCCGACGTGCGCGAGGCCGCCGCCACCGCCAACGCCACCGTGCAGCGCGTGGCGGGCGAGATCGACGTGATCGTCGACAAGGTCTCCGGCGCCGTGGATTCGATGACCGGCGAGCGGCACGGGCTGGTCGCCCGGGTCGAGACCCTGCTGAGCGGCGCCGAGGGCGCCGTGACCACCGCCACCGAGACCTTCGCCAACGCCAACGACACGCTCGCTGCGATTTCGGTGACCATGGGGCGGGCGGAGGGCGCGCTGGGCGCGGCGGAGACCACCTTCACCGAGGTCAACGGCCTGCTGGAAGGCGACGTGAAGGCGGCGGTCGCGGATCTGCGGACCTCCATGGCCACGCTCAACGGCGCGGTGGACGGGGTGACCTCGGACGTGGAGCTGACCTCCGCCCAGATCCGCGAGGCCTCGGCCACCGCCAACCAGCTGATCGGCTCGCTCGACGGGCTGTTGCAGCAGAACACCTACGAAGTGAACGAGTTCCTGCGCAACGGCCTGCCGCAGTTCACCCGCTTCGTCGAGGAAGGCCGGCGCCTGGTCGAAAACCTCTCCCGTCTCAGCGCCAAGGTGGAGCGTGATCCCGCGCGCTTCCTGCTCGGCACCCAGTCCTCGGAGTTCCGTCGATGATCCGTTCCCACGCCTCCCGGCGTCGCCTTCCGCTCCGCGCCGCCGTCCTGGCCGTCGCCGCCGCCGCGGGCCTTTCGGGCTGCGCCGAGATCGGGCGCATCACCAACGCCGCCAATCCCATCGAGCTTTACGCCCTGACGCCGAAAAGCACCTTCCCCGCGGCCATGCCCTCGGTGGACAGCCAGCTGGTGGTGGAGGAGCCGACCGCCGACGCCTCGGTCAACACCGACCGCATCGCGGTGAAGCCGAGCCCCCTGCAATTGCAGTATTTCCCGATCGCGCGCTGGGTGGACCGGGCGCCGCTGGTGGTGCAGCGGCTGATGATCGAGAGCTTCGAGAACACCGGCGCGCTGACCTCGGTCGGCCGGTCCTCGGTCGGGTTGCGGGCGGATTACACGCTGCTGAGCGACCTGCGCGAATTCCAGGCGATCCTGCCCGAGAACCTGTCGCCGGACCCGCTTGCGGAGGCGCCGGACCTTCCGGTGGACGTGCTGGTGCGGCTGAACCTGAAGATCGTGAAGCAGCCGGAGTCGCTGATCGTGTCCTCGCGGTCGTTCTCGGCCCGGCGCAAGGCCGGGTCCAACGAGTTCGGCGACGTGGCTTTGGCCTTCGACGATGCGCTGGGCCGGACCCTGCGCGAGGCGGTGGTCTGGACGGTGCAGGAGATCGACCGGGTCAACAAGTCGAACCGCTTCGAGCGGCGCTACTGAGCCCGAGGGCCGAAGACCGGAGCCAGGAGCGGGGGCGGGCGGCGCCAGCCCCGGCCCCTGGTCAGGCGGCGCGGGCGAGCCCGGCGCGGTCGGCCATGCGGGCGATGAACTCCGCGGTCTCGCGCGGGGCGGTGATCGGCAGCATGTGGCCGCGCCCCTCCAGCAGATCGAGGCTCAGCCGGGGGACCCGCGCCACCAGCGCCGCCCCCTGCGCCTGGGGGTCCAGAATGGCGTCGGCTTCGCCATAAAGCACGCCGCCCGGCGCGGTGATGCTCCCCCAGTCCTCGGCGATTTCGTTCAGGTCGCTGTTGACCGTCAGGTCGGCCGAGGGCGCCACGAACCCTTTGGGGCGCAGGCCCAGCAACCCGCCGGCCCTCAGCGCGAAGTCCTCCGGCGCCGGCTCGGGCGCGAAGATCGCAGCGAGGGTCCTGGGCGCCATGCGCACCGCCATCGGCACGGCGAAAGTGGCGCCGACGATCCGGCGCATCAGCGGGCCGCGCACCGCAAGGCCGCGGAACACCGGGGGAATCTCGGGCTGCGGATAGGCCAGCGGCGCGATCAGCGCGAGGCCCGAGATCTCTTCGGGATGGCGCAGCGCCAGGACCAGCGCCAGCGCTCCCCCCAGCGAGTGTCCGACGACCAGCGGGCGGGAGATGCCCTCGCGCTTCATGAACTCCACGATCATCCGCGCCTGATGGGTCAGGTGGGCGAAGTCGTCGGTGTCGCGCTCGGACCAGCCGCAGCCCGGACGGTCGATGGCGATGCAGCGATAGCGGTCCTTGAGCAGGGGCGTCACGCCATAGGTGAAATGGCCCAGCGTCCCGCCGAGCCCGTGCAGCATCAGGATCGGCGGGCCTTCGCCATCCTCGACCCAGTGAATGCCGCCGTCGTTGACCGGCGTGTAGCGGCCCGCCCGTGGAACCGCGGCCTCGGCCTGCGCGGCGATGCGGCGGGTGCGCCACATCATGAGGCCGACGAAAACGGCCAAGGTCAAAAGCAACGCAACTGCAAACGCCATCAAGGTCCCACCTCTGTTCCGCCGCCGGCGATCCGACCGCGTTTTCCCCGAAAGGGTCGCCGATGCGGGAGGTCAGCGCCCCCATCCGCGACCGCCGGGAAATGCCCGGCGGGATGGTCCCGCCCTCCGAGCCCGCCCTCGCGCGGGGTCGTCCGGCGCAAGGCGGGTTCCCGAGCGGGATGCGCGCCCCTCGCTACGCCGTCGCGACGCGCGGCGCCCGGACGCGGGAGTTCTGAAATGCCCCGCGAAGCGCCGCTTGCGGGGAGCGCGCATGGAACGCGTCATCAAGGGGCAGCGTCAAGTGCGGGGTGGCGTCGCGCCCCCCGCCTCCTCCCCCCCTTCGCCGCCGCCCGCACCGCCGCGCCCCGCGCCCCGCCCGGGGGGCAAGTCGCTTGATCTTCTTCGCCGCGGGGGGCAGGTTCGCCCCATAACAGACATACGGGGAGGTATGGCGATGGCCGGAACAGGGACCGGAGCAGGGACGGGAGCGGGGCGCCTGGAAGGCGCGACCTGCCTGGTGACAGGCGCCGCGCAGGGCTTCGGGCTCGGCATCGCGGAGCGCTTCGCCGCCGAGGGCGCGACCGTCGCGCTGCTCGATCTTCAGGCCGACAAGGCCGCCGAGGTCGCCGAGACCATCGGCCATGGCGCCTTCGCGCTGAGCTGCGACGTGGCGGACCCGGCGTCCGTCGCCGCGGCGGTGGACGAGGCCGCGTCGCGCATGGGCTCGGCCCGCATCCTGGTCAACAACGCCGGCTGGTCGCATCGCAACATGCCCGCGCTCGACGTGACGGAGGCCGAGTTCGACAAGGTCTTCGCGGTCAACGTCAAGTCGATCTGGAACTTCTCCCAGGCCATCGTGCCGCGCTGGCGGGCGGCGGGAGGCGGCGTGATGCTCAACATCGGCTCCACCGCCGGCATCCGGCCCCGGCCGGGGCTGAGCTGGTACAACGCCACCAAGGGCGCGGTGAACCTGCTGAGCCGCTCGCTCGCGGTGGAGTTCGCCTCCGACAACATCCGCGTGAACTGCATCGCCCCGGTGGCCGGCGAGACGCCGCTGCTCGCCACCTTCATGGGCGAGGACACGCCGGAGAAGCGCGCCGCCTTCAAGGCCACCGTCCCGCTGGGCCGCCTGTCGACCCCGCGCGACGTGGCCAACGCGGCGCTCTACCTTTGCTCGGACGAGGCCGACTTCATCACCGGCGTGGTGCTCGAAGTCGACGGCGGCCGCACGATCTAAGACCAATCCACGGGAGGAGACCCCTATGCGCAGCTACGCGCTCGTCGAATTCGGCAAGCCCTTCGAGGCCATCGACCGCGAGGACCCGACCCCCACCGGCACGGAAGTGGTGGTGCGGGTCCGGCGCTCCGGCGTGTGTCACTCGGACGTCCATATCTGGGAGGGCTTCTTCGACTACGGCGACGGTCAGAAGTTCAAGATGGAAGACCGCGGCATGAAGCTGCCGCACACGCTGGGCCACGAGATCCTGGGCGAAGTGGTCGCCGCCGGTCCCGACGCGACCGACGCGCCGATCGGCAAGACCATGCTGGTGCATCCCTGGATCGGCTGCGGCGAATGCGCGGCCTGCGAGGAGGGGGACGAGAACCTCTGCGCCAAGATGGCCGCGCTGGGCGTGGTGCGTCCCGGCGGGTTCGCCACCCATGTGGTTGTGCCCCATTCCAAGTTCCTGGTGGATATCGGCGATGTCGACCCCTCGGTTGCGGCGCCCTACGCGTGCTCGGGCGTGACGGTGTTCACCGCGCTCAAGAAGCTCAAGCCGATCCGCGACGACGAGTGGCTGGCGGTGATGGGCGCGGGCGGGCTGGGGCTCGCCGCCATCACCATCGCCAAGGCGATGGGCTTCAAGAACGTGATCTCGGTGGACATGGGGCAGGAGAAGCTCTCGGCCGCCGTGGACATGGGCGCGGACCGGACCATCGACGTGCGCGATGCGGGCGAGGGCGCGCTGGATGAGCTGCGCAAGGCCTCCGAGGGCAAGCTGATGGCGGTGCTCGACACCGTGGGCGCCGAAGCGACGTCGAAGCTGGGCTTCGAGGGGCTGACCAAGGCCGGCAAATACGTGATCGTCGGCCTGCATGGCGGCACCTTCAAGGCGCCGCTGCCCAAGCTGCCCCAGATGGCGCTGACCGTCGCGGGCTCCTATGTCGGGTCCTGCAACGACCTGCGCGAGCTGATGGAGCTGGTGAAGGCCGGCAAGGTCAAGTCGGTGCCGATCACCGAGCGGCCGCTGGAAAAGGCCTATGACACGGTCGTCGACCTGCTGGAGGGCAACGTGGTCGGCCGCGTGGTGCTGACCACCGACTGACGGCCCCCCGCCCGTTTCGAAGATCAGATCGCCGCCCCCGGACCCTCGCGTCCGGGGGCGGTTCGCGTTCGGGAGCGGCTTTCCCGCGCGAGCAGGGGGCCGGCCCCGCGCGCGCCGCCGACAAATCGCCCCGGCTTCGCCGCATTCGCGCCCGGCCCGCCGCTAGCTGACGATTTGCGGGCCGTGCGGGTCCGTCTCCGACCAGCCGCCGCAAGTCGAAGGGAGCGCGGACATGACCGACATCTACAAGACCATCGAAGAGGACCACGGCAAGCATCGCGGCCTGCTGGGCGCGATCGGGGAGACCTCGGGCGACTCGGCGGAGCGTCGCCGGCTCTGGACCCAGTTCTACTACGAGGTGAAGTCCCATGCCGCGGCGGAGGAGGAGACCTTCTACTCCAAGCTGATGGAGCGCCCGGAGGGCCAGGACGACGCCCGCCACTCGGTCGCCGAGCACAAGGAGATGGACGACCTGATGGAGGAGTTGAACGGCATGGACATGTCCTCGCCGGCCTGGCTCGCGAAGTTCAAGCAGCTCCGCCATGATTACGAGCATCACATGGAGGAGGAGGAGGAGGACATCTTCGCCCAGGCCCGCGCGGTGTTCGACGACCAACAGGCCGAGCGCTTCGCGAAGGACTTCGGCGCCCGCAAGGAGGCGGAGCGCATGCTGGTCGACGAGAAAGCCGCCGACAGCCTCGAGGAATGACCCCTCCGCCGCGTCCGCTCCTCGGGAGGAAGCCGCGCGTCGACCCTTCCGCCCGTGGCGACGGGGCGCCCGCGCGGCGTTGAAGCCGGGTCGCTCGTGGCGAGGCCGCGGGGCGGTGACCGACGCGGGCCGCAGGCGGCGGGGTCGCAGGCCCCCGGTCCGCACGCCGCGCGGGCGCCGCGGCGCCGCCCTTGACCGGGTCGGCGCGCGGCTCCCTCCGCTGCGGGGGGAAAGCGCGGCCGGGGGGCGGGGGGCGCCCGATCAGGCGGGGGGGGCGGCGTCTTCCTCGGCGGGGGCCAGCTCGATCACCGGCGCCATCGCGGCGAGGATGTCGTCGGCCAGGTGGCACTTCACCTGATGCCCTTCCGCGAGGCTGCGCAGCGGCGGCATTTCCGTCTCGCACAGGTTCCCCGGCACATCCGCCTTGCGGGGGCAGCGGGTCTGGAACGGGCAGCCCGGCGGCGGGTTCATCGCCGAAGGGATGTCCCCGTCCAGCACGATCCGTTTGCGCTTCACCCGCGTGTCCGCCACCGGCACGGCCGACAGCAGCGCTTCCGTATAGGGGTGATAGGGCGGGGCGAAGACCTGATCCGTGGTCCCGATCTCCACCACATGGCCCAGATACATCACCAGCACCCGGTCGGCGAGGTAGCGCACCACGCCGAGATCGTGGCTGATGAACAGCATCGTGGTCCGCCGCTCCCGCTGGATGTCGGTCAGCAGGCCCGTCACCGCCGCCTGCACCGAGACGTCCAGCGCCGAGACCGGCTCGTCCGCCACCACCACCCGCGCGTCCCCCGCGAAGGCCCGCGCGATGCCGATGCGCTGCTTCTGCCCGCCCGACAGCTGCCGGGGACGGCGCGCGGCGAAGGCGCGGGGCAGCTTCACCACGTCGAGCAGTTCGAACATGCGCGCCTCGCGCTCGGCCTTCGTGGTCCCCACGCCGAATTTCTCCAGCGCCCGGATGATCTGGGCGCCGATGGAATGCGAGGGGTTGAGCGTGTCGAACGGGTTCTGGAAGACCATCTGGATCGCGCCCAGCGTCTTCTTCGTCCGCTTCTCCACCCGCGTGGCGCCGAGGTCCACGCCTTCGAGATCGGCGGTCCCCTCGCTCGCGTCCTCCAGCCCCATCAGCACCTTGGCCAGCGTGGACTTGCCGCAGCCGCTCTCGCCCACGATGGCCAGGGTCTCGGCCTCGCGCGCCTCGAAGCTGAGCGTCTCGTTGGCCTTGACCACGCGGGTCTCGCCGCCGCCGAAAATCCCGCCCGTCGCCACGGCGTAGCGCTTGGAAAGCCCGTCGACCTTCAGCACCACCTCGCCGGGCGCCACCGGGCCGGCGCCGGCCTCGATGTCCGGCCCGGCCTCCCAGTCGATCTCGCGCCAGCGCAGGCAGCGGCTCTCGTGGCGGTCGCGGCCGGGGATGTCGTCCATGGGAATGTCGCGGCGGTCGCAGCGCCCGGCCTCGAAATATCCGCAACGGGGGCCGAAATTGCAGCCGCGCGGGCGTTCGTGGGGCAGGGGGAACTGGCCCGGAATGGCGATCAGCGGCCGCGCGGTCTTGTCGGCGCCGGGCAGGGGGATCGAGCGGAACAGGCCCTGCGTGTAGGGATGGCGCATGTGGTCGAAGACGGTGGCGATGGAGCCCGTCTCCACCGCCTCGCCGGAATACATGACGCAGAGCCGGTCGCAGGTCTCCATCACCAGGCCGAGATTGTGGGAGATGAACAGCAGCGCCGTGCCGAACTCCCGCCCCAGCCCCTTGACCAGATCGACGATCCCCGCCTCCACCGTCACGTCGAGCGCGGTGGTCGGCTCGTCCAGGATCAGCAGCGCGGGCTTGGACATCAGCGCCATGGCGATGACGATGCGCTGCTGCTGGCCGCCGGACAGCTGGTGGGGATAGGCCCTCGCGATGCGCTCGGGGTCGGGCAGGCGCACCGCGGCGATCATGTCGAGCGCCATGCGGCGGGCCTCGGCCGCCGACTTGCCCTCATGGATCATCGGCACTTCGGCAAGCTGCGCGCCCACCTTCATCGCCGGGTTCAGGGAGGCCATCGGCTCCTGGTAGATCATCGCGATCTCGGAGCCGCGAAGCGCGCGCAGCTCGCGCTCCGACATGGCGCCCAGATCGCGGCCCTTGAAGCGGATGGCGCCGCCCGTCACCCGCCCGTTGCGCCCCAGGTCCTGCATGACGCCGAGCGCCACCGTGGACTTCCCGCAGCCGGATTCGCCCACCAGCCCCATCGCCTCGCCGGGCTGGACCGCGCAGGAGAAGTTCATCACCGCCGGGATCTCTCCCGACCGGGTGAAGAAGGAGATGGAGAGGTCGTCGATCTCCAGGATCGGACCGTCCCAGGCGTCGGAGGGGGCGCCGTCTGAGGTCATCGGCTCAATCCTTCATCGACTGTTCGCGCAGCCCGTCGGCCAGCAGGTTCAGCCCGAGCACCATGGAGATCAGCGCCAGCGCCGGGGGCAGGGCGGGATGCGGGTAGATCGAGAGCAGCCGCCGACCCTCGTTGATGGTCATGCCCCAGTCGGGGCTCTCCGGGCTGACGCCGAGGCCGAAGAAGCCGAGCGTGCCGAGCAGGATGGTCGTGTAGCCGAGCCGCAGGCAGAAATCGACGATCAGGGGGCCGCGGACATTGGGCAGGATCTCCCACAGCATGATGTACCACGCGCCCTCGCCGCGGGTCTGGGCGGCGGCGACATAGTCGCGGGTCTTGATGTCCATGCCCAGGCCGCGGACGATGCGGAACACGGTCGGAGCGTTCACGAAGACCACCGAGACGAAGATGTTCAGCAGGTTCGGATCCATCGAGAACACGCCCAGCGGATCGGCGTTGAAGGCGAGCCCCGAATAGACCCACAGCCCCAGAACCAGCGTGGTCCCGATGAAGGGGGCGGCGCGGGCCGGGTCCTCGCCGTAGCGGGACCAGAACAGCAGCAGGAAGAACACGATGGGGAAGACGAACAGCGTCGCCGCCAGCGCGGTGGGGATCGCGGTTTCGCGCATCTCGGGCGTGACCAGCAGGTAGAACAGCAGGATCACCGGGAAGGCCAGCACCAGATTGGCGAGGAAACTGAGCACCGTGTCCACGGTCCCCCCGAAGAACCCCGCCGGCAGGCCCAGCGTGATCCCCACCATGAAGGCGAAAAGCGTGGCGGCGGGCGCGATCTCCAGCACCGTGCGGGCGCCGTGGACCATGCGTGAGAACACGTCGCGCGCGAGGTTGTCGCCGCCCAGCAGGAACACCCCGCCGTCGTCGCCGAGGAAGGCGCCGGGCTTGATGTTCTTCATGCCGGAATATTGCTCCAGCGGGCCGAAGGGGGCGATGACGTCGGCGAAGACCGCCGCGAACACCCAGAACAGCACCAGCGCCAGCCCGATCATCCCCATCGGACTGTCGAACAGCCGGCCGTAAAGCCCCAGCCGGCGCCTCAAGCCGATGGACAGCGCGAAGACCGCGGCCAGCGACAGCCAGACCGGCCAGAACGCCAGCGCCATCCGCGCGAAGATCGCGCCCCATCCGAGCGGTTCCATGATCCCCTCCCCCCTTCGTCTCAGCGCACGCGGATGCGCGGGTTGAGGAACACGTAGCCGATGTCGGAGATCAGCTGGGTGGCCAGCACCACCACCACCGCCACCACCGAGCACGACAGCAGCAGTTCGATGTCGTTGTTGGACGCGGCCTCCACCAGCAGCCAGCCGAAGCCCTTGTAGTTGAACAGGGTCTCGACGATCACCACGCCGGTCAGCAGCCACGGGAACTGGAGCATGATGACCGTGAAGGGCGCGATCAGCGCGTTGCGCAGCGCATGGCCGACCACGATGCGGGGAAAGCTCACGCCCTTCAGCCGGGCGGTGCGGATATATTGCGCGGTCATCACCTCGGCCATGGAGGCGCGGGTCATGCGGGCGATATAGCCCATGCCGTAAAGCGCCATGGTGGCGACGGGCAGGGCGAAATTCTCGAAGGTGATGTTCTCGGCCGCCGAGGTCGCGGAGCCCTTCAGCCATTTCAGCCCGACCGCCGAAGACGCGAAGATGGTCACCAGGATCACGCCCGAGACGTATTCCGGCGTGGCTGTCGAGGCGATGGCGACGGTGGACAGCGTCCGGTCGGTGCGCGACCCCTCGCGCATCCCGGCCAGCACGCCGAGCGCCAGCGCGCAGGGCACCATCACGATCATCACCCAGAACATCAGCTTGGCGGTCAGCCACAGCCGCGGCCCGAGGATCGAGGCCACCGGCTCGCGGAAGCGGGTGGACTGGCCCAGATCGCCGGAGCCGGCCTGGATCACCCATTCCGCGTAGCGATTGACCAGGGGGCGGTTGTAGCCCTCCTTCTCCAGCCAGCTCGCCACCTGCTCGTCCGACATGCGGGAGAAGTTCTGCTCCTTCGCGAGCTTCTCCAGGTTGGGTTCGAGATTGGTCAGCGCGAAGACCACGAAGGTCAGCACCAGCGCGGTCAGCGCCATCAGGCCGAGACGCTTGACGAGAAAGCCGATCAAGGGCGGTCCTCCTGGCGGCGGCGGTCCCGGCGAAGGGCGGGGGCGCGCGGCGGCTCGGGCGGGTTGGCGGCCGGGGGCCTGCGGCGGCGTGGGGCGGGGGCGGCGTGGGGCGGGGGGCGGCGGGGACCGCGGCGGGCGCGGTCCCCGTGTCAGGCGCGTCGCCCCTGGGGGCGCGGCCGGTCGGTCAGGCCTCGATCGACCACAGGTCGTGGTGATGCTCCAGCGTCGGGTGCATGTCCGCGCCCATCACGTTGGGCTTCGTGTGACGGTAGAGGTTGCGCCAGTAGGGCTGGATGATGACGGCCGCGTCCTGGAGGATCGTCTCGATCTCCTCCATCAGCTCCCGGCGCTTCTCGGCGTCGGCGATCGACATGGCCTCGGCGAGCTTGGCGTCGAAGTCGGGGTTCGACCAGGCGGCCTCGTTCCAGGCCTCGCCGGTGCGGTAGGCCAGCGCCAGAACCTGCACGCCCAGCGGCCGCATGTTCCAGTCGGTGGAGCTGAACGGGTAGGTGGTCCAGCCGTTCCAGAAGGTCGAGCCGGGCAGGATCGTCCGCTTCACCTTGATCCCCGCATCGCGGAGCTGGGCGGCGATGGCGTCGGTGGTGGCCCGGCGCCAGTCGTCGTCGATCGAGATCAGCTCATGCTCGTAATCGGCCATGCCGGCTTCGGTCATCAGGGCCATGGCGCCCTCGGGGTCGCGGGTCTTCCTGGGCAGGGGGAAATATTCCGGGTGCATCGGGCCGACATGGTGGTTCTCGGCGACCTGGCCCTGGCCGGCATAGCCCAGTTCCAGCACCACGTCGTTGTCCACCGCCATCAGGATCGCCTGGCGCACGCGCGGGTCGGCGTAGATCTTCTTGCCGTCGACCTCGGCCTCGACATTCATGCGGCTGACCAGGGTGCCGCCGGTGACGGTCTCCCATTTCTTCAGGTCGAGGCTGTCGAAGATCTCGATGAATTCGCCGTTGGACCAGTAGGACATGTCCACTTCGTCGGCCTCGAAGGCCGCGACCAGCGCCGAGGGATCGGTGCCGTAGTCGACATATTCGATGGTATCGAGCGGCACGTCGCCCCCCCACCACTCGCCGCGCTTGGTCAGGGTGGCGCCCACGCCGACCTCCATGCGGTCGATCATGTAGGGGCCGGTCCCGATCCTGGAGGCGAGGATGTCGGCGCCGGTCTCGTCGAAGGTCGGATGCACCAGCAGGGCGGGATAGTCGCAGAAGCTGGGGATGACGGTGATGTCGGCGACGCGCAGGTTCAGCCGGACGGTGTGGTCGTCGATCTTCTCGATCACGCCCTCGCCGGCGCGCGAGGTCTCCGGGTCGATCAGCGAGGCCATGCGCGAGGCCATGGAGTTCGCCTCCGCCTTCGCGTCGCACCAGCGGTTGAGGTTGTAGATCACGTCATCGGCGGTGAAGTCGTCGCCGTTGGACCATTTCACGGCCTTGCGGACGTTGAGCGTGTAGGTCTTGGCGTCGTCCGAGACCTCCCAGCTTTCCAGCAGCCAGGGCTCGAAGGTGAAGTCCTTGGTGTAGCGGACCATGGTCTCGATCAGGCCGCGGGCGACGTTGCCCATCTCCGAGCCGTCGAAGGCGCGCGGGTCCTTGACCGGCTTCATCTCCATCTGGCAGCGCAGCGTGCCGCCGGCGGACTGGGCGCGGGCGGGGGAGGGGGCGGCGAGCCCCAGCATCCCGTAGGCCGCGGCCGATGTGGCGCCGAGCGCGGTGGCCAGCGCCAGGAACTCGCGCCGGGGGAGCTGCCCTTCGCGGGCCTCGTCGGCATAGGTGTCGATGGCGGGGTGCAGGGGGCGGCCGTTGATCGTGTCGCGGCTCATCTCGGGTCTCTCCTGTTGGGCGCCGGGCGCGTCGGGGCGGTCGGCTTTATATGGGGCGGTCCCGGGCGAAGGGTCGCCGGCAGGACCGTGACGTTGGGTCATGATCGGCCGCCGGCCTGAGGCCGCCCGCCATGCGGCGCCCTGCGCGCAGGGCCGGTTTGCGACCGGGCATGAACGGTTCGCGACATGCGGGCCGGCGGGCCTGCGGGGGCGGAGCGCCGTGCGGCGCGGCGAAAGCGGGCGTCCGACGCGGAACGCGCGGAGCCCGTTCAGGATCGCACCGAGGGGCGGGAGGGGTCAACAGCCCGTGCGGGGTAATCGATCATGGTCAAAACGGGCGCCGCGAAGCGCGGCGGCCGGCGAGCGGAGCGCCGTGAACACGCTCCGAGACGCGTCAGTTGGCGTTGAGACCATGCGCCCGGGTTCCGAGCCGCCGTTTCCAGAGCGCCTCGCGCGCCAGCAGGTCGGCCTGGGAAGCGGCGGGCGAGGCGACTTCCAGCACCGAGACCATGTAGTCCCGCTTGCTCGCCTCCTTGAGCAGCAGGTTCCCGCCATGCCCGTCCGCGGCGTAGGCGGTCCACCGGGACAGGAACCCCTCGACGCCGGTGGCGGAGCCGACATAGAGCCGGCCGCTTTCGAGGCAGGCCAGCAGGTAGACCCCGCCGACGGAGGCCAGCGCCCCCTGCCAGGCCTGCGGCAGTTCGGGAACGTCGCGGACGTTCTCGAGAAAATCCACGAAGCCGGGGAAGGGGCGGTCGGCCGCGGAGGCGCGCAGCTCCAGCACCGGCTTGCGCTGCCGATGGGCCCATTGCGACCAGGCCCGAGCCGAGCCGCCCCAGTCGATCAGGATGCGTCCCTCCCAGGGTTCGAACGACTCGATCCAGGCGAGGTCGAACACTTCGACGGGCTTGTCGGAAGTCTCGATAACGTCGGGATGATCCAGCGCAGGTCGCGCCACGCCGTCCCAGGGCCGTTTGCCGAGGATGCGGGTGGCGCCGACGAACAGCGCCGTCAACCCGCCGCCGGGCGCGGGCGGCCCGGGCACGAAATGGCAGGCCGCTTCGGCCTTCGCATAGGGCGAGTTGGCGGCGAGCTGGTAGCTGACGAAGGCGCCGAAGCGATCCCGGCCTTTGCGCCAGTGCGCCAGCCCCACGCGGTCATGCCGCAACAGCCGCGTGGCGGCGGGGACGCGCCCGAGACGTTCGACGATTTCGGTGAAATCGAACATCCCGCGCCCGCCCCCGCGCGCCGATCAGCGCGAGAACTTCTTGTACTTGATCCGCTTGGGCTCGACCGAGTCCGGGCCCAGGCGCTTGATCTTGTCCTTCTCGTAGTCCTCGAAGTTGCCCTCGAACCATTCCACGTGGCTGTCGCCCTCGAAGGCCAGCATATGCGTGCAGATCCGGTCGAGGAACCAGCGGTCATGCGAGATGACCACCGCGCAGCCCGCGAATTCCAGAAGGGCGTCTTCCAGCGCGCGCAGCGTCTCCACGTCGAGGTCGTTGGTCGGCTCGTCGAGCAGCAGCACGTTGCCGCCCGAGCGGAGCAGCTTGGCCATATGCACGCGGTTGCGCTCACCGCCCGAGAGCAGCCCGACCTTCTTCTGCTGGTCGGAGCCCTTGAAGTTGAACGCGCCCACGTAGTTGCGCGACGGGATCTCCGCCTGGCCGAGCTTGATGATGTCGAGCCCGTCCGAGATCTCCTCCCACACGTTCTTGTTGGGATCGAGCGCGTCGCGGGACTGGTCGATATAGCTCAGGCTCACCGTGTCGCCGAAGGTGATCGAGCCGTCGTCCGGCGTCTCCTGCCCGGTGAGCATCCGGAACAGCGTCGACTTGCCGGCGCCGTTGGGCCCGATCACGCCGACGATGCCGCCCGGCGGCAGGGTGAAGGACAGGCCGTCGATCAGCAGGTTGTCGCCGAAGCCCTTCTTGACGTTCTCGACCTCGATCACCTTGCCGCCCAGCCGGGGGCCGTTGGGAATGATGATCTGGGCGACGCCGACCAGCTCGCGCTCCGACCGGTTGGCGAGGTCGTTGTAGCGGGTCAGACGGGCCTTGGACTTGGCCTGGCGGGCCTTGGGGTTCGACCGCACCCATTCCAGCTCGCGGCCCAGTTCGCGCTGGCGGGACTTGTCCTCGCGCGCTTCCTGCTCCAGCCGCTTGGCCTTGTGCTCCAGCCAGCGGGAATAGTTGCCCTCGTAGGGCATGCCGCGGCCGCGATCGAGCTCCAGGATCCACGACGTGATGTCGTCGAGGAAGTAGCGGTCATGGGTCACGATCAGGATCGTGCCCTTGTACTCGATCAGGTGCTTCTGGAGCCAGGAGATGGTCTCGGCGTCCAGGTGGTTGGTCGGCTCGTCGAGCAGCAGCATGTCGGGCGCTTCGAGCAGCAGCTTGCACAGGGCCACCCGGCGCTTCTCGCCGCCCGAAAGCTCGGCGACGTTGGCGTCGTCCGGCGGGCAGCGCAGGGCTTCCAGCGCCACGTCGACCTGGCTGTCGATGTCCCACAGGTTCTGGGCGTCGATCTGGTCCTGGAGCTCGGTCATCTTCTCCATGAGCTCGTCGGTGTAGTCTTCCGCGATCTTCATGGCGATGGCGTTGTATTCCTCGACCAGCGCGGTCTTCTCGGCGACGCCGAGCATGACGTTCTCGCGCACGGTCTTGGTCTCATCGAGGTGCGGCTCCTGGGGCAGGTAGCCGACCTTGGCGCCCTTGGCGGCCCAGGCCTCGCCCTGAAAGTCCTTGTCGATGCCGGCCATGATGCGCAGCAGGGTCGACTTGCCGGCGCCGTTGACGCCCACGACGCCGATCTTGACGCCGGGCAGGAAGTTCAGCCGGATGTTCTCGAAGCACTTCTTGCCGCCCGGGTAGGCCTTGGAGACGCCGTCCATGTGATAGACGTACTGGTAGGAGGCCATGGTCCTCGATCCTCTCGCAGCCTAGGGGTTTCGCGCGGGGTTCTACCTAGGGCGCGGGGGCGGTGCAATGGCGTCGGGGGGCGGTTTCGGGGCCCTGGGGGTCCTGTGGTGACGCAGGGGCCGGGAAACCGTGCGGCCGGGCGCATCCGGGGACGCGCCGCGGCGGCGCGCGGGCGCGGCCGGGCGAGCCGTCGGGGCCGCGGCTTCGGAACGTCGGAAGGCGCGCGCGTCAGAGCGGTTTGTCGAAGAACAGCTCCGCATAGGGGTTGTCGTTGTAGCGTTCGATCTCGCGCCAGCCCATCCGGCGATAGAGCGCTGCGGCTTCGGTCAGCGCGCCGTTGGTGTCGAGCCGCAGGCGGGTCATGCCGAGCCCCCGCGCCACGTCCTCGGCCAGGCTCATCAGCCGGCGCGACAGGCCCAGCCCGCGGGCCTGCGGGGCGATCCAGACCCGCTTGATCTCCCCGGTGCGCCCGGCGTCCTGTTCGCCGTCCCCCCCCTCGGAGGGCGCGGCCTCCGGCCCCGCGAGCCCGGCGCAGCCGATGGCGGCGCCGTCGAACTCGGCCAGCAGGAACGCGCCGCGCGGCGCCCGCATCGACGCGGCCTCCGGGTCGCCGGAACTGTCCACGTCGAAGCCCGAGGCGAAGCGGCGGTCCAGCTCCGCGTAATAGGCGGCCATGCAGGCCTTGGCCTCGGGGCTTTCCGGGTCGGCCACGCGCAGGGCGATCCGATCCGCCCCCAGCGCGCAGGCGAGCCGGTCCATCGCCGCCAGCAGGTCCGGCGCGGCCCGTCCGAACCGGGCGATGGTCGCCGAGGCGTGGGCGTCGGACAGCCGCTCATAGGCCGCGAATTCGGCCCGGCCGCGGGCCGTGGGGCGGGCGATCCGGCGGCGCCCGTCCTCGGGGTGGCGGACGGTCTCGATCAGCCCCTCCGCCTCGAGCGAGCGCAGCAGGCGCGAGGCCAGGCCCGAATCGAGCCCCAGCCGCGCCCGCGCCGCGCCGACCTCGTCCCCGTCGGGGCCGAGCGCGTGGAGCATCCGCGATTCGCCCAGCGGCCGCCCGCGCCCGAGGAAGGAGGCGTCCAGCACTCCCGCCGCGCTGGTGGCGGCGCGGTTGAAGCGGCGCAAGCGGGCGATGTCGCCCGGATCGGCGGGGGGCGGATCGGCGGGGGGCGTCTCGGGGGCGTGATCCTGGGGCATCGTCCGTCTCCGGGGCAGCCGATTGCCTGACTCAGGTCAGGAATAGTTTCTGACTTAAGTCAGATGGTCCGCGGCCGCAAGTCCGCCCGGCCGCTCCGCGCCGCTCGATTGACACCGCCGCGGGCTCTGGCGACAAACCACCCAGCGGCGCCCCGGCGACAGGATCGGGCCCGAAAGGGAGGACCAGCCGGCGTGTTCCAGGGATTTCCCAGGGCGGTTCCGGGACTGCGGGTGGGGCTGCTCGGCGGCTCCTTCGACCCGCCGCATCCCGGCCATGTGCATATCACCCGCCAGGCGCTGGCCCGGTTCCGGCTGGACCGCGTGTGGTGGCTGGTCTCGCCCGGCAACCCGCTCAAGGCCCGCGGGCCGGCCGACCTCGCGTTGCGCATGGAGGCCTGCCGGGCCGTCATGCGCCACCCGCGGGTCGAGATCACCGATATCGAGGCCCGGCTCGGCGCCCGCTACACCGCCCGCACCCTGCGCAGCCTGCGCGCCCGCTATCCGGGCGTGCGCTTCGTGTGGCTGATGGGTGCGGACAATCTCGCCGCCTTCCACCGCTGGGACCGTTGGGCCGAGATCGCCCGCACGACCCCCATCGGCGTGCTGGGGCGTCCGGGCGCCCAGCTTCGCGCGGGGCTCTCGCCCATGGCGCGGCGCTTCGCCTCCGCGCGGCTGCCGGCGGGGTCCGAGGGCGCGCTCGCCCTGCGCCAGGCCCCGGCCTGGGCGATGGCGGGCGGGGCGATGTCGGACCACTCCTCCACCCGCATCCGGGCCGCGGGGCGCTGGCCGACGCGCGGCGGCCCCGCGGACTGACCGAAGCGCCCTTCCGGCAGGCGGAAGCGCCGTCTGAGCCGCGGGCCGGAACCGCCTGATGCGCAACGGGAAGCTTGAGCGTGCGCCGCGTTTCGGGCACACTCGCGCCCGAGCAGACGCAGCCAATCGCATGTCTTCCCCCCGCCATCCCCACGCAGATGAGGAGAGGGGCGCGCCCCGATCATGACGCACCTCGTCCAAGCCTTCCGCGCTTTCGGGGCCTTCCGCGCTTTCGGGCGCCGGGTCCGAGCCGCCGCCATCACGCCTGCCGCGCTGTCGCCGGGGGCGTTTTCGCGCCCGGGGGGCGGCCATGCGCCGGATCTCGCCGGGCCCTTCCGTCGGGGCCGGGGCCGGGGCGCCGGCGCGGCGCTGCTGTCGCTGGGCCTCGCCGCGGCGCCGGCGCTGGCTCCGGGATTCGGGGCGGGCATGGGCGCGGCCCTGCTGCTCGCCCCCGCGCCCGCGGCGGCCGAGGCGCCGAGCCGCGCCGCCCCTCCGCCGCCGCGCCCCAGCCCCGGCGCCGCGCGGCCCGCGGCCATGCAGGCCTCGCTCGCCATCGTCTCGAAGCCCACCACGGCCAAGGAGGCCTCCGCGGTCGCCGGCGGCCGCTCGCCCCGCGCCGAGGCCCCCGCCCGCGCGCTGGAGATCGCGGCCCCCGTCGCCGCCTCCGCCCGCCTGACCGGGCGCATCGGCTTCGCGCTCATGGACCTCGAAACCGGCGAGCTTCTGGAGACCCGCGAGGGCGACGGCGCCTTCCCCCCGGCCTCCGTCGCCAAGCTGTTCTCCGCCGCCTACGCGCTGGAGACGCTGGGGCCCGAGCACCGGTTCGAGACCCGGATCCAGGCCTCCGCCGCCCCCGTCAACGGCCGGGTCGCGGGCGACCTCGCGCTGGTCGGCGCGGGGGATCCGGAGCTTGACACCGACGCGCTGGCCGAACTCGCCGCCCAGGCCCGCGCAAGGGGGCTCCAGCAGGTGTCCGGCCGCTTCGTGGCCGACGTCTCGGGCTGGCCCTCGATCCCCTATATCGACCCCGAACAGCCGGAGGAGGCGTCCTACAACCCCTCCGTCTCGGCGCTGAACCTGGATTTCAACCGCGTGCTCTTCGCGTGGGAGCGCGGGACGGGCGGCTATGAGCTGAGCATGGAGGCCCGCGGCGCCCGGTCCCGCACCGCCGCGCAGCGGGTGGCGATCGGGCTCGGCGCGCCCGCGCGGGGCGCGTTCGAGCGGCGCGACGAGCCGGCGCGGGAGGTCTGGACCGTCGCCTCCGGGGCGCTGGGCAAGGACGGCCAGCGCTGGCTGCCGGTGCGCCGGCCCGCGCTGCACGCGGCGGAGGTGTTCCGCAGCTTCGCCGCCGGCGCCGGGCTGGACCTGCCGGCGCCCGAGACCGACGCCGCCCCCGGCGGCGGCGTCACCCTCGCCCTGCGCCGGAGCCGGGAGCTCGCGCCCATCGTGCAGGACATGCTGAAATACTCGACCAACCTGACCGCCGAGGCGGTGGGCCTGGGCGCCACCGCATCGCGTGTCGGCCCGGCCCGCGACCTGGCCGAGAGCGGGGCCGCCATGTCGCGCTGGGCCCGGTCGCGGGCCGCGGCGGGGGCGGGGCTTTCGTCGCCGCCGCCCGCCGCGCCCGAAGCGCCGCTGCGGGTCGCGAGCGCGAGCGCGGGCGCGGGCGCGGGGCCGGCCACCGGCATGGGCGGCTCCGGCGCCGGGCTGGCCTTGGCCGGGCCGGGGTCCGCGCGTCCGGCGCTGTCGGCGGGGATCGCCGCGACCATGTTGGCCCGGGGCGCCGCCGCGGGGCCGGCGCGGGTCGCGGGCCCGGTCTCGGCCGCGGGGCTTTCGAAGACGCCCGACGCCGCCGGGCCCGCGTCGGGGATCGCGCTCGACCTGCGCAACCATTCGGGCCTGTCGGAGGACAGCCGGGTCAGCCCCGTCGCCACCGCCGCGTTCCTGCGGGCGGTGGAGCGGTTCGGCGACGGCCGCGCGCGCGCCGGCGCGCTGCGTCCGCTGATCAAGGAATACCGGCTCGACCCGCGCAAGGGCGAGACCAAGGTCCCGGCCTCCGCCTCGGCCGTGGCCAAGACCGGCACCATGTATTTCGTGCGGGGGCTGGCGGGCTACATCGACGCCGCCTCGGGGCGGAAACTGGCCTTCGCCATTTTCTCGGAAGACCTGGCCCGGCGCGACAGTCTCGCCGACACCAACGATTCCGGCCCCTCGCGCGGCTGGCTCGGCCGGGCGCGGGAGATGGAGCGCAAGATGGTCCGGGGCTGGGCGGCGGCCTACTGACCCGCCGGCCTATCCACCGGATGATCCGCCCGCTTGTCTTCTGGGCGGCGTCCTCGGCCGCGGGAGACGGCGCCCCTCGGCGCCCCCTCGCAGGGCCGGCCCGGCGCCGCGCCGCCACTCGCGGGCGGGTCGAGGGCCGGCTTCCGCCCCCCGAAACCGCGCCCGACCGGGACGTTTCCGCGGATCAGAGCTCGACGCTCTCCGCCGGCTCTTCGGGGATGCGCTGGTGGCGGGCGCGGGCGCCGCGCTCGATCGCCGCCGCGGCCAGACGACCGACGCCCAGCTCGTGGCGCAGCATCTCCAGCCAGCGCAGCTCGGTCATCTTCACCGTGCCGTCCGCCGCCGCCAGATCGCAGGCGAAGGCGTAGGCGGTTTCGTTCAGCGCGCGGGGCAGGGCCTCGATGATCATGCCCAGGATGGCGTCCAGCCCGTCATCCTCCGACAGCATGTCGAACACGGTCCGCGTCACATAGGCCAGCCGATCCTTGTCGTAGCCCGCGAAGGCGGGCAGGGCCGCCACCGTGCGCTCGATCGACAGCAGCTCGTTCGAGCTGATCCGCTCATCGGCGGCGGAGGTGGTCACCATGGTCGCGACAAGCGCGTCCTGGGGCGTGAACAGGGACATGGGAGCCTCGTGCGAGATGGTCGTTGGGCGCGCCCGGAGGCCGGGCGCCGCGGCGCGTCGCACGGAACATAGGGCGCGCCCCCCGGCCCCGGCAAGGCGCGGAGGCTGCGGCGCGCGCGCTCTCCCCCCCCGGGGCATGGGGCCGGGGGACGCCGCCGGGGGCGGGTCCGCGCGGGGGGGCCGGTTTCGCCGCCCGCTCACCCCGCCGCCCCCACCGCCCGCTGCGCCCCCTGCGCGCAACGCGCAGTTGACGGGCGGGGCGGGGCGGCCGTATGGGGGGCGCCTGCGAAATCCCGTTTCTTTCTCGAAGGACCGTCATCATGTCCGAGCTGCGCGCCGCCGCCCTCGCCTCCAAGGCCTGGCCGTTCGAAGAGGCGCGCAAACTCGTCAAACGGTTCGAGAAAAAGGCGCCCGAAAAGGGCTATGTCCTGTTCGAGACCGGCTACGGCCCCTCGGGCCTGCCGCATATCGGCACCTTCGGGGAGGTCGCCCGCACCACCATGGTGCGCCGGGCGTTCGAGGCGATCTCCGACATCCCGACCCGCCTGCTGTGCTTCTCCGACGACATGGACGGCCTGCGCAAGGCGCCGACCAACGTGCCCAACCGCGAGATGCTGGAAGAGGATCTCAACCTGCCCCTGACCCGGGTGCGGGATCCGTTCGGCACGCATCCCAGCTTCGGCGCGCATAACAACGCCCGCCTGCGCGCGTTTCTGGACGATTTCGGCTTCGACTACGAATTCGCCTCCTCCACCGACTATTACCGCGAGGGGCGCTTCGACGCGGCCCTGCTGCAGATCCTCGAGCGGTTCGACAAGGTGATGGAGGTGATGCTCCCCTCCCTGCGGGCCGAACGGCAGGCGACCTATTCGCCCTTCCTGCCGGTGTCGCCGAAGACCGGCCACGTCCTCCAGGTCCCGACGCTGGAGCGCAACGTGGAGAAGGGGACGATCGTCTATGAGGAGCCCGATGGCGAGCGGGTGGAGATCCCGGTCACCGGGGGCGCCTGCAAGCTGCAGTGGAAGCCCGACTGGGCGATGCGCTGGATGGCGCTGGGCGTCGACTACGAGATGCACGGCAAGGACCTGATCCCCTCGGCCGCGCTGGGGCTGAAGATCTGCAAGGCGGTCGGCGGGCCGGCGCCGGAGCTTTACGGCTATGAGCTGTTCCTCGACGGCGAGGGGCAGAAGATCTCCAAGTCCAAGGGCAACGGGCTGTCGATCGAGGAATGGCTGGCCTACGCCTCGCCCGAGAGCCTGTCGCTGTTCATGTTCCAGAAGCCCAAGACCGCCAAGCGCCTGCACTGGGACGTGATCCCCAAGACGGTGGAGGAATACCACCAGCACCTGCGCGCCTATCCGGACCAGGAGCTGTCGGGGCAGGTGTCGAACCCGGCCTGGCATATCCATCACGGGCGGCCGCCGGCGGACGACATGGTGGTGGGCTTCCCGCTGCTGCTGAACCTCGCCTCGGTGTCGGGGGCGGAGGACCGCGAGGTGCTCTGGGGCTTCATCCGCCGCTATGCGCCGGAAGCCGCGCCGGAGACGCATCCCGGACTGGACGCGGCGGTGGGCCGGGCGGTGGCCTACTACCACGACAAGGTGAAGCCCTCGAAGGTGTTCCGTGAGGCGGATGCGCGGGAGCGGGCGGCGCTGGCCGACCTCGCCGCGCGGCTGCGGGGCTGGGAGGGCGAGGCCGATGCGGCGGAGTTGCAGAACCTGGTGTTCGAGATCGGCAAGGGCCACGGGTTCGAGCCGCTGCGCGACTGGTTCAAGGCGCTTTACGAGGTGCTTCTGGGCGCGAGCCAGGGCCCGCGTTTCGGCGGTTTCGTGGCGCTTTATGGCGTGACGGAGACGGCGGACCTGATCGACCGCGCGCTGGCCGGGGAATTGCTGGCGGCCGCCTGAGCCGCCCGTCCCGTCCCCGGTTTCGGGGGCGCGGGCCGATCCCGAAGACCCTGCGCGGCCCGCCCCCTTCAGGCGGGCCGTTTGCGTTTCGGGGGAGGCCGGGTGAGCCTGGGGGGCCTCGCCTGGGCCCGCAGGGGGGGCGGCTGATCGAGATGCGCGCTTGAGGACGGTGACGGCCGGGCCGCGGACCGCTCGGACATGGGACCGGCGGCCGTGAAAAGCCCGAGCGGCTGTCTTCATGCGGACAGCCCGTGCCGGTCCCCTGGGGCGCATCTTCGCTTCAAGGCGGGGATCATGCTGTTCTCGACTTGGCGTTTCGACCAGGTGGCGGATCCTCAAGGCAAGGCAAGGCAAGGCAAGGCAAGGCAAGGCAAGGCAAGGCAAGGCAAGGCAAGGCAAGGCAAGGCAAGGCAAGGCAAGGCAAGGCAAGGCGAGCCGGGGCGGGGCGAGCCGGGGCGGGGCGGGGCAGGCGGCCAGCGAGCAAGGCAAGCTGGGGCCGGCGACAGCGGGCGGGGCCGGCGACTGCGCGAATCGGAGCGACGAGCCCTCTTGCGCCACGGACCTGAGCGCGGTCTGCCGCCTCGCGGCCTCGCGGCCTCGCGGCCTCGCGGCCTCGCGGCCTCGCGGCCTCGCGGCCTCGCGGCCTCGCGGCCTCGCCGCCTCGCCGCCCGGAATGTCGATACGTTCGGCGCGCAGCCGTCGTTGGCCGGGCCCGGGCGGGACGCCCCATCCCGGCATCGCCAGGGCCGAGGGCGCCGCGGCGCAGGCCTTCAGAAATTCCGCCAGACTCCGATGCGCAGGTTCACGCCCTCCTCCATCCGTCGGCCGATCAGCGGGGTCGCCATCCGGAAGGCGATGCGGGCGCCGGGGCGGAACTCATGCGCCACGGTGGCGGTGAGACGCAGCACCTCCCAGTCCTCCGAGGCGCGGTCGCCGCGCATGTCCGCCTCCAGCGCCGTCATCGCCATGGTGTCGCGGGTCAGGTGCAGCCCCGCCGCGGCCACGGCCAGCGCCCGGTCCGAGTCGCCCCCGGTCTCCCGCCGCCAGCCCAGCGAGCCCTCGACCCATGCCCCTTCCAGCGGACCGCCGAAGCCGCGGCCGTAGAGGACCCGCGCGGCGCTGTCCGGGCGATCGTCGATCTCGGCCTTGCCGATGCCGCCCCCGAACTCCACCTGCACGGCCGCCACGTCGCCTTTCGCCCCCTCCCAGATACGCTGGCGCAGGAAGCCTTCGACCCGGCCCGAGAAGGCTTCGTCATGCCAGGTCTGCTGCTGATTGACGTTGAAGCCGACGGTCACCGCCTCCGCCCAACCATGCTCGTAATAAAGGTCGCGGCGAAAGCCGGTGCGTCCGTCCGGGTCCATGCCGTTGCTGATGGAGGTGAAGGAGGCGCCTTCCCGCGCCGTCCACGCCCCCGCCGCCGCGCCGCCGGGCATGACCGCAAGAAAGGCGGCGAGGCCCGCAGCCAAGGCCCAGGCCGCGAACCATGCCGTGAACCAGGCTGAAAACGGCGCCCGCCGCAGGGCGAGGCGGGCGCCGAGGGGCTGCACCCGAGGGAATCGCATGGCTGGTCTCCGCCTTCTGCCGAGGACCGGGCCATGGTGTCCAAATATGGTTAAGCGTTGGTTTCCAGCCGGGCCGGTTCAGGCGTTTCCGGCCCGGGGCGCGCGCCGCTCCAGCGCCCCGAAGGCGGCCATGCCGACCAGCATCGCGGCGACGAACACCGCCATGCCGCCGCCGCCGATCCCCAGCGCCGTCAGCGCCGGCCCCGGGCAGATCCCGGCCAGCCCCCAGCCGATCCCGAACAGCGCCGAGCCGCCGATCAGACGCGCGTCGATCACCTGCCGCGCCGGCCCGGGCATCGCGCCGCCGCAGACCGCCTCCGGCCGTTTGCGAGCCAGGGCCCAGGCCGTGGCGCTGACCGCCATGGCGCCGGCCATGACGAAGGCCAGCGTCGGGTCCCAGACCCCCTCCGCCATCGCGCCGACATCAAGAAAAGCCAGCACCCGCGCGGGGTTGGCCATGTCCGAAACCAGCAGCCCCAGCCCGAAGACCAGACCCGCCGCCAAAGCCGCGATCATCCGCATGGCGTCGCTCCTCACCAGACCTGGACCAGCGCCACGGTCGCCACCGCGGTCGCCATGAACGTGGCCATCGCCACGATCGAGCGGCGCGACAGCCGCGCCGACCCGCAGACCCCGTGCCCCGAGGTGCAGCCCGAGCCCAGCCGCGCGCCGAAGCCCACCAGCAGCCCCGCGACCACCAGGGCCGGGCCGCCGGCGACGAGCTCGATCGCGATCTCTCCGCCCAGCAGCGCGAAGATCGCCGGCGAGACCAGCAGGCCCAGCACGAAAAGCGCGTTCTCCGCCGTCACGAGCCGGGCGCCGGCGCCGCCCAGCACGCGGTCCACCAGCCCGCCGGCGATGCCGCTGACGCCCGCGATGCGGCCGTTGGCCAGCAGCAGCAGGCCCGCCGAGGCGCCGATCATCGCGCCGCCCAGCAATCCGTTGATCCAGTCCGGCGACATCGCCACGTCTCCACAAATTCGATATTCAGAATATATACGGGCAGGCCCGGCGCATCGCAAGCTTGCCGTGACGTGATTTCGCTCCATTCTAAATCGAAGCGCCGTCGCGCAGGAGGCCGAGATGACCGACCCCGTTCCCGATCAGATCCCCGACCGGATCCCCGAAGCGCCCGCCGGAGCGCTCGCCGGTCCGGGCGTCGCCCGCAGCCCGAGCCGACGGCAGGCCCTGCGCGGGCTCGGCGCCGCGCTGCTGACGGCGGCCGCGGGCGTCGCCGTCACGCTCCCCGCCTCACGGGCGCCGGCCCAGGAGATCGCGGCCGCCGCGCGCATCCGCGAGGCCATCGACCGCCAGTTCGACGCCTTCCGGGCCGAGGACCTGCCCCGCGCCTTCGGCTACGCCTCGCCCAATATCCGGCGGATGTTCGGGTCTCCCGAGAACTTCGGGCGCATGGTGCGCGAGGCCTATCCGATGGTCTGGCGCCCCGGCGGATACGCCTTCGCGCGGCTGGACCGCATCGGCGACGGCTACCGGCAGGCGGTGGTGATCACCGCGGCGGACGGGACCACCTATGTCGCCGATTACGACATGATTCGCATCGACGGCGCCTGGCGGATCGACGGGGTGCGCCTGCGCCAGGCGCCCGAGGCCGGCGCCTGAGGCGAACGGTCCGGGGCGCGCGCCCCGGACCGCGGGGTCAAAGGACGAAATCGTCCGAGGTCATCACCACGCTGTTGAGCAGGCGCAGCTCGAAATCCGCCGCGCCGTCGCCGTTCACGTCGCCTTCGATCAGGTCGCCGTTCTGGCGCAGCTCTCCTGCGGTCTCCGAAAAATCCCCGGCTCCGATGAAGGCGAAGGCCTGGTCGCCGCGCGCGATGGCGTCGGCGTCGATGCCCGACAGGTCGATCAGGTCGCCGCCGCGGCCGAAGTCGACGATCCTGTCGCCCTTGCCGTCGCGCCCCGCATGGCGCAGGGCCTCGAAGACGAACATGTCGTCGCCGCGCCCGCCGATCAGCTTGTCCCGGTGCAGCCCGCCGACCAGCACGTCGTCGCCGCCGCCGCCGTTGAGCTTGTCCTTGCCCCGGCCGCCTTTCAGCAGATCCTCCCCCCGCGCGCCGACCAGCTTGTCGCGGCCGCCGAAGCCCAGCAGGTCCTCGTCCAGCCGCGAGCCCTTGAGCACGTCGCGCCCCCGGCCGCCGGTCAGCACCTCCTGCGGGGCGCCGCGGGCGTTCTCGATCAGGGCCGAGACCGCCTCCGTGCCGATGGCCACGGCGTCGTCCGAGCCCTCGGCCGGCGTGACCTCGGAGATGACGAAGGCGAAGCGCTCGTCATCCTCGCGGACGTCGTCGAGCACGGCCGAGATCTCGACCTCGATCACGTCGGGGCCGCCGGCCTCGAACGTCTCCACTCCGGTCAGCGCCGATACGTCGCCGGCGCCGAAGCCCTCGCCGCCTTCCAGCGTCCAGGTGACGGAGATGGCGACGTCGGAGGCGCCGGTGCGGACCAGCGCGAAGGTCAGGCTCTCGCCCTCGGTCACCGGGCCGCCGAGGCCGGCGGCGTAGACCAGCGCGTCGGCGGGTTCGACCCCGTCGATCTGGGGGAAGACGCCGGCCACCGAGGCGCCGGCGAAAAAGGCCTGCCCGTCGGCGCCCGCATCGCCGTCGGCGCCGGCCCGGCCGTTGGCGCCGTTGTCGGCGAAGGTTCCCCCGGCGCCGCCGGCCCCGCCTTCGCCGCCGCGCCCGCGGGACCCGCCCTCGCCCTCGTCGCCGGCCGCGCCCGCGGCCGCGTCCATGCCGCCGCCGATGGCGAGACCGGAGACGTCGAGATCATCCGCCTCGCCGGTGAAGTAGATCCCGGCGATGGCGTAGCCGCCGGCGCCGCTGTCGCCGCCGTCGCCTCCGTCCCCGCCCAGACCGCCGTCGCCCCCGTCGCCGCCATCGCCGCCGGCGATGTTGGACTGGCCGCCGCCCGCGCCCCCGGCGCCGCCGTCGCCCCCCGCGCCGCCCTCGCCGCCGTTCCCGCCGTCGCCGGCGATCAGCCGCACGGAGTCGTCGATGCCGCTGTCGGTCGCCGAAAGCGCGCCGTTGGCCACGATCACCGCCACGTTGTTGCCGGTTCCGCCATCGCCGCCGTCGCCGCCGTGCCCGCCATTGCGCCCGTCGGCGCCGTCGCCATCCGCGCGGGGGCGGGCGTTGCGGTCCTGGCCGTCGCCGCCGTCGCCGCCATCGCCGGCATCCACGCCCAGGATGGCGGCGTCGGAGATCCGCACGCCGTCCAGAGCCAAGTCTCCGGCCGCCTTGATCAGGCCGAGGAACCGGCCTCCGTCGCCCTCGGCGCCGGCCCGGCCGCGGGCGCCGTTCACGTCCGCGCCATCGGCCCCGTCCCGGCCGTCCGCCACGTCCGGGGCGACCACCGTCACGTCCTCGAAGGCGATGTCGCGCAGGGTCAGCGCGGCGTCGCCGGCGGCGCCGATCATGAAGGCGCCCTCGACCTCCCCGGTCAGGGTGACGTCGCCGATGCCATCGCCGTCCGCGTCGCCGTCGATCACCAGGTTCGGGGCGTTCAGGAACAGGCCTTCGTCGAAGATCTCGACCCGGTCCACGCCGTCGGCGAAGAGAATGCGCTGGCGCTGTGCGGAGTCGGCCGCGTTGATCTGCGCGAAGGCCTCGCGCAGGGACAGGCGGTTGTCGGTGTCGTCGACAACGTCCTCGCCGGTGGTGACGATGAAATCGGCCATGTCGCCGGTGCTCCCGATTGATCCTGGCGGAGCCGGCTCCGCCGAAAACAGGCGCCCGTGCGCGCCCCCCTGATCCCTCGGATTATCGGCGTCCGGCCCGCGCGAACAAGGCCGATCGTCACGGCCGCGGCCGCCGGGGCCGCCGAGGCGACGCAGCGTTACATTTAGGACTCGTTCGCGCGGCCGGGCCCGCGCCCGCGCAACCGGCTCACACCTCGCCGCGGTGGAGCATGGTCGGGATCACCAGTTCCTCCTCGTCGAAGAGATGGCGGACCAGCAGCCGGTCCATGCGGGTCAGCTCGGCCCCGATATCGGCCATCGGTCGCTTGGGGTCGGCGGGGGCCGCCTGCAACGCGCGCAGGGCCGCCGTCGCGCCGTCCTGGAAGCGGTCCAGCGCGTCGTGGATGGTGTGGTGATCCCGGTCGAGGATGTCGAAGCCGCGCTTCAGGCCGGGCTCCATCCGCACCAGGGCGGGGAAGTAGTGGATGTCCTCGATATGGTGATGTTCATGCAGCTGGTTGAGGAAGAAGCCGGCGATGCGGCCGAAGTCATGGCTCCAGGCTTCGGGGGGGCGGGCGCCGTCCAGCGCCTCGTCGGTCAGCCGCTGCATGACGCTCATCGCCTCGCGGAACATGGCGTGACGGTCGAGGTAGAACCTGGTGACGGGGCCGAAATTGGGATGGTCGCCCCAGATCCGCCGCGGATACGCGCCGAGCAGGTAGCGCAGGTCCTCGGGCAAGCCGGGACGGGTGGCGAGGCCGGTGTCGCCGCCGGGCCCGGTTTCGGGACCGGGGTCGGCTCCGGGGTCGGGTGTGTCGACGGGCTCGTCAGTCATCGCGGAACGGCATGGGGGCGACTTTCGGACAGGCGCGGCGCGCAGGCGGGCAGCCTGCGAAGCCTATCGGCTCGGGGGGGCGCGGCCAAGGACACGGATTGTTCCTGAAATGGAGAAGATGCGCCGTATCGCGCCGGATGCGATTCCGGAAACCTCGCTCAAAAAAGGCGAAACGTTGCTCCGGAGCGTTAATGTTACGGTGAGGTTCATCCGCCGCCCCCTAGCCTTGGGGCTGGCGGCTTGGTCGGCCGCTCGGTCGGGGGCCTGTGCGTATCTCCCCGGTCCGCCCGCGTATCAGTATCGGATCCGACCATGGCTTGTGTTCTTTTAGGCGTCTTATCCGGCCTCGTCGCGGTCATATTGGCGTTCGCGCTCGAGGCCGGCCTGGCCATCGCGGCGATGAGCTATGTCGCGGGCGGCGGCGCGGCGACGCTCAGCGTGGCCCTCGCGCGGCGCGGGTCGCTGGTCGGCGCCCAGGGCCGGACCTGCACGCGCGCGGAATGAGCGTTTCGCGATGAGGCCGACGGGCTGATCCGGGCGCGCGTCGCGCCGAGCCGCCGCCGGGGCGCCGTCGCCCCGCATGAAAGTCGCCCCGCATGAAAACGGCGCGCCCGGAAACCCGGGCGCGCCGTTTTCATGCCTGACCCTCGCCGAACCGACCCTCGCCGAACCTTGACGCGCCCGGACCGAGGCGGGGGGGCCGCGAAGCCCCCGCCGCGCCGGTCCGGATGCGGGCCCGGATCAGTTCTTGGCCTTGTCCACCATGCGGTTGGCGGCGATCCAGGGCATCATGCCGCGCAGCTTGGCGCCGACTTCCTCGATCTGGTGGGCGTCGTTGTTGCGGCGGATCGCCTTGAACATCGGCGCGCCGGCCTTGTACTCGCGCATCCACTCGGAGACGAACGCGCCGTCCTGAATGTCGGTGAGCACTTTCTTCATGCGGGCCTTGGTCTCCTCACGCGGGAGGATCTGCGGGCCCGAGTGGTATTCGCCGAACTCCGCGGTGTTGGAGATCGAGTAGTTCATGTTGGCGATGCCGCCTTCGTAGATCAGGTCCACGATCAGCTTCACTTCGTGCAGGCACTCGAAATACGCCATCTCGGGGGCGTAGCCGGCCTCGACCAGCGTCTCGAAGCCCATGCGGATCAGCTCGACGATGCCGCCGCACAGCACCGCCTGCTCACCGAACAGGTCGGTCTCGCACTCTTCCTTGAAGTCGGTCTCGATGATGCCCGAGCGGCCGCCGCCGATGCCCGAGCAATAGGACAGGCCGATCTCCAGCGCGCGGCCGGAGGCGTTCTGGTGAACGGCCACCAGGCAGGGCACGCCGCCGCCCTTGGTGAACTCGCCGCGCACGGTGTGGCCGGGGCCCTTGGGGGCCATCATGATCACGTCCACGCCGGGCTTCGGCTCGATCAGGCCGAAATGCACGTTCAGACCATGGGCGAAGGCGATGGCGGCCCCGTCCTTCAGGTTGTCGTGGATGTATTTGTAGTAGGTCTCGGCCTGCAGCTCGTCGGGCATGGCCATCATGATGACGTCGGCCCACTTGGCGGCCTCGTCGATGGACTTCACCGCGAGGCCCTCGGCCTCGGCCTTGGCGGCGGAGGCGGAGCCGGGGCGCAGCGCGACGGCGATGTTCTTGGCGCCGGAATCCTTCAGGTTGAGGATATGCGCGTGGCCCTGGGAGCCGTAGCCGACCACGGCCACGTTCAGGTCCTTGATCAGGTTGATGTCGCAATCGCGATCATAATAGACGCGCATGGGTCTCCCCCTCGCTTTTCGGGCTTTGATTTCCGTTCGCTGCGTGCGGGCGCGTCCCGCCGCAATTTCCGTGCGCGGCGTAGACGAGGGGCGACGCTTTGTCCAGCCGCGACGGGCCGGGAAGGGCGGGATCGGCGCAGTTTGGCGCTGGCGGGCGGGCGGAGCACGCGGCGGGGCGCCGTCAGATCAGCGTCGCCAGGAAGCCGTCCCCGGCGATCGGGTCCCCGACCGCCTCCGCGGGGGCGAAGGCCTCGGGCGCGACGCCCTCGACCACCGCCATGCCCGCGCCGAGCGCGAAGACCGAGCCGCGCCCGTCGGCGGAGGCCGTGGGCGCGGCCGCGGCCGCGGTCGCGACGCGCAGCAGCAGCGCGTCGCCGGGGCCGAAATCCGTGACCGTATCCGCGCCCGGATCGCCGGCGCGGAACTGGAAGATGTCGGCGCCCGCGCCGCCGGTCAGAACATCGTCGCCGGGCCCGCCTTCCAGCCGGTCGTCGCCGGCGCCGCCGTCCAGCGCGTCGTTCCCGGTCCCGCCGCGCAGCCGGTCCGCGCCGTCGCCGCCCTGAAGCAGGTCGTCGCCCGGTCCGCTGGACAGCCGGTCGTCGCCGGAGAGCGCCGCGTCCTCCGCGCTTCCGCCGCCATGGAGCCGGTCCGGGCCGCGCCCGCCGAACAGGGCGTCGTCGCCCGCGCCCCCGAACAGGGCGTCCGCGCCGCGGCCCCCGCGAAGCTGGTCGGCGTCGTCTTCCCCATGCAGGGAATCGCTTCCGCCGCCGCCCTTGATGCGGTCGTCGCCCGGCCCGCCGAAAAAACGGTCGTCGCGGGCGCCGCCGGTCATGCGGTCGTCGCGGGCGGTGGCGACCACGGTCTCCGCCCCCCGGACGGTCTGCCGGTCGCCGCCGAGCCGCGCCACGCCGTCGGCATAGCGCAGGGCGGGGCCGTCGAACCCGGCATAGGTCAGCACATCGTCCTCGCCCCGTCCCATCCGGATACGGTCGGCGCCTGCCGAACCCTGCACGATGTCGTCGCCCCCTCCGGTGCGGATGCGGTCGCCCAATCGCCCGCCCGCGGCCACGTCGCTCTCGCCGCCGCCACGGAAGCTCTGGGCCCGGCCGTCGAAAAGAGCGGAGGAGATGGCCCCCGCGATGTCGTCATGAGGGCCGAGTTGCGCGTCGTCGAGCAGCGCCTGCAACCCGTCCGGGCTGATCGCGAAGCCGGTGATCCGCGCGTCGCCCGGCCCGGTGGGGGCCTGCGTCGGGCTCCGCGACAGATGGATGGCGTCGATGGGCGCGGCGCCGGTGAAGCCGCCGATCCGCCAGAGGATGCCCGGGGACTCGACGCGCAGGGTCGTCCCCATGGGGTCGGAGAGGGGAAAGCGCTGAAAGCTGGCCGCGTATCCCAGGGAGTCGCCATGCCAGAGCCAGGCGGAGGCCAGTCGCTCCGACACCAGCTGCTGGACCGGGCTGTCCAGCGGCGCGAAGACCTGGAACCTGAGACGGGACGGAGGCATGGCAGCGCGCCTTTCGAGCAGGGGCAGGGCGCCCGACCGGACGATGGCCCGCCCGTAGGCCGGACCGTCGGCCCGCCCGTTGGCCGGACGGTCGGACGGACCGTCCGCCCCGAAACCTCCCCGGCCCCTCGATGCCGCGGGCGGACCCTAGGGCGGCGACGGGGGCCGGGCAATCGGCGCTTGATTAGGGTTTTAGGGTTTTAGGGGCTCGGGGCCGCGGGGCCGCGGGGCGCGCCGAGCGGCGGCGAATCGGCCCTCCGCGCTCCCCGCGCAGCCGTGACGCTGCACCGCCTTGCGCGCGGGCGCGCGCAACCGTACTTCCAGCCGGAAACAAGACCGAGCCAGAAAGACCACGCCCCCGGAGGAGCCCCCGCATGATCGGCCGCCTGAACCATGTCGCCATCGCCGTGCCCGACCTCGAGGCCGCCTGCGCGCAATACCGCACCGCGCTGGGCGCCGATGTCGGCGCGCCGCAGGATGAGCCCGATCACGGCGTGACCGTGGTCTTCATCGAACTGCCCAACACCAAGATCGAACTGCTCTACCCGCTGGGAGAGAACTCGCCGATCCAGGGCTTTCTCGACAAGAACCCGTCGGGCGGCATCCACCATGTATGCTACGAGGTCGAGGACATCATCGCCGCCCGCGACCATCTGAAGGCCGCCGGCGCCCGGGTGCTGGGCGACGGGGAGCCCAAGATCGGCGCCCATGGCAAGCCGGTGATCTTCCTGCATCCCAAGGACTTCAACGGCACCCTGACGGAGCTTGAACAGGTATGACCATCACCGGCGCGATCGTGCTCTGGGCCGTGATCTGGTTCATGACGCTTTATATCTCGCTGCCCCTCGGCATGCGCAGCCAGGGCGACATGGGCGAGGTGGTGCCGGGGACCCCGGCCTCGGCGCCGGCGAACCTTCGGCTGAAGCGCAAGCTGTGGATCACCACCGCGGTCACCGCGCCGTTGTGGCTGGCGGTGGTGCTGTTCATCGCCTATGGCGGCTACACGCTGGACGAGTTGGACTTCGTGTCCGACATCAAGCCGACCTGGGACGCCGCCCCCGCCGCGCAGTAAGGCGGGGCGGCGCCCTTCGCGGCGGGGCCTTCCGCAGCGGGGCCCTTCGCGGGGGGGCGGGCGAGCGCCGGCGCGAACGGGCGAACGCTCCCGAGCCCGTGATCGCGGCGCGCGGATCGCCGTGCTACCCTAGGGTCAATGTCCACGTCCTGATGGGAGCGCCGCCATGAAGATCCTTCGCCTCGCCGTCGTCTGCGCCGGTATCGCCGCGGCCCTGACCGCCGCGCTTCCGGCCTCCGCCACCGAGGGTTGCAGCTCTCAGAAAAAGCCCGCGCCCACCGTCGGCTCCTGACGCGCTTCCCCCGATCCGGGGGCGGCGCTCAGGGATCATGCGCGCCCCGTCTCCGAGGGGTTGGCGGCGATGCGGTGATACATGTGAGTGAAGCTCGCCACCCCCAGCACCGGGATGGCGAGGCCGATCAGCGGCACCGACAGCCCCAGCGCCATCAGCCCGCCGGCCAGCCAGATCGGGCCGGCATGCCGCTTGCGCAGCGCGCGGGCGGCCCTGGCGCCGATGCGCCGCGCCGCCACCAGCTCGAAATACTGCCGGCCCAGCAGCAGACCGTTGACCGCGAGGAACACGAAGGGCGCCAGCGGTCCGGCGAAGAGGTAGAAGACCAGCCCCACCAGGTTGGCCAGCAGCAGCGCGCCGGCGAAGACCAGGCCGTCGGCCAGCGTCTCTCCCCAGCCCATGCGGCCGGCGGGGGGAAGGTGGGGGAAGTGCCTAGCCTCCACCGCGTCGGCGATGTCCTCCAGGAAGAGGCCGATGAAGACGGCCGCCACCGGGAACATCAGGAACACCGCCCCGATGGCGCCGGCCGTCCAGGCCAGCACGGCGGCCAGCCCGTCCAGGAAGCTCAGGTCCGCCCCGAACAGGGTCAGGTCGGCGTCCGGGATCATCCCCACCAGCCACGACCAGCCGAAGAGCGCGCCGACCAGCAGCGCCAGCGTCAGCGCGACCGAGATGCCGAACACCCGCAGGAAGCGCGGATCGCCGAGCTGGCCGATGGCCTTGAGGAAATCGCCGATCACGTGGTCAGTCCTCGCGCCATTCGGTCTTGGCCTCCAGGTCGGGCCGCGGGCGGTCCTTGGGGGCCACGGTGGGCGTGCCGATATGCAGGAAGCCCGCGACGAATTCATGCGGGGCGAGAGCGAGGCCGGTCTCCAGGAACTCCCGGTCGAAGGCCATCCAGTTGGTCAGCCAGTTGGCCGCCCAGCCCGAGGCCAGCGCGGCGTTGAGCGCGGCGAGGCAGACGGCGCCGGCGGACAGGATCTGCTCGACCTCGGGCACCGAGGCCTCGGCGTTCGGGGCCGCGACCACGCAGAGGGTCACGGGCGCGATCTCGAACGGCTCGGCGGCGCGGTGGAGACGGTCGGGGTCGAGCCCGCGGGCCTCGCCCAGGCGCCGCGTCAGGGCGCCCATGGCGGCGGAGGCGCCGCCCTCCAGCACGATGAAGCGCCAGGGCTCCAGCTTGCCGTGGTCGGGGGATCGGGCGGCGGCGGTGAGGATGGTGCGCAGGGTCTCGCGATCCGGGCCGGGGGCGGCGAGGGTCTTGGCGATGCGCGAGCGGCGCGAGAGCAGGAAGGCGAGCGCCGCCGGATCGGGGGCGATGGTCGGGTCGGGGCGCGTGTCGGCGGCGTCTTGCATGGAGGCTCCGGAGGTCGGGAGGGCGACGGACGGGAGTGGCTGGCGCAGGCGCGCGGGCGGCCCGGTCGGGAATGGCTCAGGGGTCTAGGTCGGTCGGGGCGGGCCGGCTGTCAAGGGCGCGGCGGGGGGCGCGGCGAGGGGCAGGGTGCGGCTAGGGGGGGGCCGGTGACGGCGCGGGCGGCCCTCGCTTCGCTGCGCTTCGCATCGCCCCTCCCGGCCGTCCCCGCCTGCGGGCCCGCGGCGAGGGCGGCGCCCCGACCCGCGAAGCGGGGCGCGGGGCGGCGGGGGCTCGACGCCCCCGCCGCTCCGGTTCCGCTCCGGTTCCGCTCCGGTTCCGCTCCGGTTCCGCTCCGGTTCCGCTCCGGTTCCGCTCCGGTTCCGCTCCGGTTCCGCTCCGGGTCTCGTCCGCTCAGCCGCGGGCCGACAACAGCGGCGCGGTCAGCGCGGAAAGCGCCTGCTTCTGCCCGCCCTGCGCGTCGAAATTCGCCGGGTCCAGCCAGGCCTCGTAGGCCGGCGCCAGCCCCGCCCAGTCGCCATCGGTCATCGCATACCACGCGGTGTCGCGGTTGCGCCCCTTCACCACCACCGCCTGCCGGAACAACCCCTCATACGAAAACCCGTAGCGCAGCGCCGCCGCCCGCGAGGGCGCGTTGAACGCGTCGCATTTCCACTCGTGGCGCCGATAGCCCAGCCCGAACACCCGCCGGGCCAGCAGATACTGCGTCTCGGTCGCCGCCGGGGAGCGCGCCAGGCGCGGCCCGTACCAGATGAAGCCGACCTCGATCGACCCCGCCGCCGGGGTGATGCGCAGCAGCGAGCAGAACCCTTCCGCTCGCCCCGTCGCCGCCGAGCGGATCGCGAAGTAGAGCGGATCCCGGCTCTCCGCCTGGATCTCCAACTGCGCGCGGAACGCGGTTTCGTCCGTGAACGGCCCCACCGGCAGATAGGTCCAGCGCGAGCCGTCGGTCTCGGCCCGCGCCGCGGACCAGAGCTCCGGCCCATGACGCGCGGCGTCGAGCGGCTCCAGCGTCGCCCACCGGCCGGTCAGCGTCTCATGCGGGGGCGGGGGCGGCGGGGTCCAGTCGGGCAGGAGGTCGCCGACCGGCTGGCCGTAGGCGTTGGCGTCGGGCATGGGGGCAAGGTCCGGATGAGAGGCGGCGGATGAGAGGCGGCGGGGGCGTGGGCGCGACGCGCATAAGGCGCGCGCCGCGCCGCCGGGTCAATCGGGCGCGCCCTCCGCTACGGGGCGCCCGCCCCGCGCAGCGGGGCGCGGGGCGGAGGGGGCTCGACGCCCCCGACGGCCCGCCCCCCCTCATGCCAGAATGCGCGACTCCGACCCCATGCTCACGCCCGGGAACACCTCGCGCTCCAGCGCCGGGATCTCCATCCCGAACAGCCCGCGCAGGGTCCAGGCCGCGTGGCGGCGCAGGTCGTCGGTGGGCGCCAGGTCGCGGTCCTGGTAAAGATCCGAGGGCTTCAGCCCCGGCCAGTCCCCGTGCACCTTCGCCCCCGACAGCGCCCCGCCCGCATAGACCATCAGCCCGCCGGTGCCGTGATCGGTGCCGCGGCTGCCGTTCTCCCGCGCCGTGCGGCCGAACTCGGTCACGCACATCACCGCCGTCCGCTCCCAGATCGGGCCGAGCCCGGCCTTCAGCGTCGTGATCGCCTCCGCCAGCTGGCCCAGCGGCTTGCGGATGGTGCGGTCCTGGTCGCGATGGGTGTCGTAGCCGCCCAGCGAGAAGGCGGCGATCCGCGCCTCTCCGCGCAGCATGTCGGCGGACAGCGCGGCGAGGCTCGCCGCATCCACCCGCCGCGCCGCCTCGCCGCCGGCCATGTCGCGCTCGGCGTCCAGCGCGGCGGCCTCCCGCGCGGCGGCGTCGAACAGCGGGTCCTGCGCCGAGATCATGCGGTAGAGGTCCAGCGCCTGCGGGGTCAGCGCCAGGTCGCTGTCCGGCGACCAGCTCAGCGCCGGATTGTCGCCGTCGAGCAGCAGCATGTTCTCCCGCCCCACCGCGATGGCGGTCTGCGCCTTGGCGCCGGGCAGCAGCCCCAGCGCCCGGTTCAGCCAGCCGTCGCGGCCCGAGGTCATGCCCCCGTCGGCCCGCCCGCCGCCGTTCTCCAGCAGGTCCTGGCCGTCGAAATGGCTGCGCTTGTCCCGATAGGGGGTGGAGACGGCGTGCACGAAGCTCAGCTCTCCCGCCCCCCATAGGGGCGCCAGCGGCGACAGCGCCGGATGCATGGCGAAGCGCCCGTCGAGATCGACCGAGCCCTTCTTGCCGGCGGTGGTCAGCGTCGGGCGCATGGCGGCGAGGTCGCGGTCCCCGTAGGGCTCCACCGCCGCCAGCCCGTCCAGCGCGCCGCGCAGCACGATCACCACCAGCCGGTTGTCGCCCGGCGCCGCGGCGAAGGTCACGCGGGTCATCAGCGGGAAGGCCGCCGCCGAGCAGCCCAGCGTCAGGCCGCCGCGAAGCAGGGCGCGTCGGGTGAGGTCCATATCGGTCATCTCCTTGCGCTTCCTTCAGCGGCGGTTGAAATCGGGCGAGGCGAGCAGCAGCGCGAAGCCCTCGCGCTTCTGCGAGGCCGCGGCGATGGCCCAGGCGGTCTTCTCCGACAGGGCGCCGCGCAGGGCGGCGCGGGCCAGGTCGCGCGGGTCCAGCCCGGCATCCGCCATCGCCGCGCCCATCCGCGTCGCCCAGTCCAGCCGCTTGGCCATGGCGCCGGGGGTGATCCAGGCGGCGCCTTCCTCGGGCCAGCCGTCGGGGCCGGGCATGTCGAACAGCCCCTGTCCCATCTGCGCCGCGGCGCCCAGCGTCAGGCCCCGGCCATAGGCGCGTCCGGGGCCGATATCCGCGGGACCCGCGCCGGCGGCGCGCAGGGCGGCGATCACCGCCTCCTGCGGCTGGCGGACCTTGGCGAAGGGCGAGGACCAGGCCAGCGGGTGCGAGACCAGCGCGCGCGACACCGCCGTCAGGTCGCCGTCGCTGTCGCGCCACGCGGCTTCCAGCGCCTTGACCAGCGCCTCGGGCGGCTCGTCGGCCAGGAAATGCCGGGCGAGCTTGTGCGACAGGCGCCTCGCCGTCGCCGGATGCGACGCGATGGCGTCGAGCGCGGCGAGGGTCTGCGCCTCGGACCCGCCCTCCCAGGCGCGGCCAAGCAGTTCGAACCGCCCGGGCTCGGCCCAGGCGCGGCGATACTCGTAGCTCCGCCCCCTGGTCCGCACCGCGAATCCGGTCAGCAGCCGCGCCAGCGCGTCGACATCCGCCTGCCCGTAGGCCGCGCCGACGCCGAGCGTGTGCAGCTCCAGGATCTCGCGGGCGAGATTCTCGTTCAGGCCGAGCTCCCGGCGCTCGGCGGCGCGGGAATTGGGGCCGGCGGACTTGTACTGGTCCAGGTAGATCAGCATCGCCGGATGCCGGACCACGGCCTTGAGCATGTCCGCGAAACGCCCCGCCACATGCGGGCGGATGGCCTGATCCTCGTACCCGGCCACGTAGGGCGCATGGCCGCGGAACTTGATGGCGACCGCGAAATGGTTGCGCCAGAAGCGGGCCATGCGCTCGGCGAAACCGTGCGGCGTGGCGACCGCGCGGCCCATGGAGGCCAGCAGCGCGTCCTCCACCGCGAGGCGCAGCTCGCGCCGCTCCTCCTCCAGCCGGGCGCGCATGTCGTCGCCGACCGCCTTGCCGCGGGTCGCGGCGCGGATGCGGCGGAACTCCATCAGCTCCTTGCGCAGGGCGAGGGTCTCGGCGTCGCCGACCAGCGGCCGCGCGCCGGCCAGCGCCGCGAGCTGGGCGACCATCGCCGCGGGCTCCGCTTCGGGGTTCTGGCCGGGGCGAAAGCCGAGGCCGAA
The DNA here is from genome assembly GCF_900106695.1 of Albimonas donghaensis. Classification (GTDB taxonomy): domain Bacteria; phylum Pseudomonadota; class Alphaproteobacteria; order Rhodobacterales; family Rhodobacteraceae; genus Albimonas; species Albimonas donghaensis. The sequence goes on along the minus strand of NZ_FNMZ01000004.1, from coordinate 321,324 downwards.
GCGCAGGGCGGCGACGGCGTCACGCGGCGGGGTCATCGGCGGCTCCGGATTGTCGCGGGCATCCGCTGGGAGGATTGTCGCGGGCGTCTTTCGGGGGACGCCGGCACGGGTTGCGAATGATAGGTCATTGGGGTCAGCCTGTGGAGGAAATCAGGCGATTTCACGAGGGAGCGCGCGCGGCCGGTCGGGTCGCCGCCGGGCCGGGAGCATTCCGGGTCCGAGCCAGGGAGGACGGGCATGATCCCGCGAGCGACGATACGACCCCCCCGGATGACCGGGAGGGCGGGCGCATGACCGGCACGGTTCTGATCGCCAACCTCAAGGGCGGCTGCGGCAAGACCGTGCTCGCCACCACGCTGGCCGCCGCGCTGGCGAGGCGGGGGGCCTCGGTCGGGCTCGCCGACGCGGACCGGCAGAAATCGGCGTTGCGCTGGACCAAGCGCCGGCCCGCCGACGCCGCCCCGATCACGGCGCTGGACTGGACCAAGGCCTCGGCGGCGGGGGATCGGCCCAAGGGGCTCGACTGGCTGGTGATCGACGCGCCCGGCGCGCTGCGGGGCGCCAGGGCCGCCGACCTGGTGGCCGAGGCCAGGGCGGTGCTGATCCCGCTGGCGCCCTCCTTCTACGACCTCGACGCGACGCGGCGGTTCCTCAAGGACATCGAGGACCTCAAGCGCATCCGCAAGGGCAAGACCATGGTGCGGCTCGTGGCCAACCGGGTGCGGGCGCGGACCCGGGCGGCGAACGAGCTGGACGCCGCCTTCGCCGAGCTGGGCTCGCCGCCGCTGGCGCGGATCTCGGACCGCTCGGCCTATGGGGATCTAGCGGCGCAGGGCCTGTCGATCTTCGACCGGCCGACCCGGGCGCTGGCGCCGCTGCGCGACCAGTGGACCCCGATCCTCGACGCGTTGACCGGCTGAGCGGGGGCGGGGCGGGATGAGGGCCGGGGGGGCGGCGCCTCCCCCCGGTCTTTCCGCCCGATCCCCCCTCGTGTTTTCTTCGCGTGGCGACGCAGAGACGTGGCGCATGGCAGCATACTGATAAATAAGCGAAAATTCCGGCCTCCGGTGGCCGCCGGCCCCATGAGGTCCGTGGGATTACCCGCTCGGCGCCGTTGAGCCGCCGTTCGCTTGCCTTATTTGGGGTGTCACTGCCCCGAGCGCCCGGACCGCGCCCCCTGCCGTTCTTCTCCCCCAATCCCCAACGTGGGGCCGGGGGGCGGAGAAGGCGGCGGTCGCCGTCCGGCGACAGAACCGAATGACGCGACAGGAGAGCCTACGCATGATCGACACCCTCGCCGTCCCCGCTCGAACCCCCGCCGTCGCCGCTCCGGCCCGTTCGCGCCGTTCGCTGCGCGTCGCCGGCATGGCGATGTGCGCCGCGGCCCTGCTGGCCGGCTGCGCCGAGACCGTGAACGACAACGGCGTCACCCGCCGCCAGGGCACCGGCGCCGCGCTGGGCGCGGGGCTCGGCGCCGCGGCCGGGCTGCTGGTGGGCGGCGACGATCGCCGCAACGCGCTGGTGGGCGCGGGCATCGGCATGCTCGCCGGCGCCGCCGCGGGCACCTACCTGGACAGCCAGGAGCGGCAGCTCCAGAAGGACCTGGAAGGCACCGGCGCCACCGTGACCAATACCGGCGACGCCCTGCTGGTGACGCTGCCCGGCGGCGTGACCTTCCAGACCGACAGCGACAAGGTCACCAACAACTTCAAGCGTCCGCTGAACCGGGTGGCCCGCACGCTCAACAAGTATCCGTCGAGCTATGTGGACGTGATCGGCCACACCGATTCCACCGGCGACGCGTCCTACAACATGCAGCTGTCGCAGCGCCGCGCCCGCTCGGTCGCGGCCGAGCTGATCCAGCGCGGCGTCGCCAACGCCCGCATCGCCACCGCCGGCATGGGCGAGACCCAGCCCGTGGCCAGCAACGAGACCGTCGACGGCCGCGCCGCCAACCGCCGGGTCGAGATCAAGATCGTGCCCGCCACAGAGAGCTGATCGGAGAGCTGATCGGAGGGCTGATCGGGGGGCCTGCCTCCGGTTCGCCCTGACGGATCGTGCAAAGCGCCGCCGACCGGACCCCGGTCGGCGGCGTTCGCGTTGATGCGCGGCGCCTCGGCCTTGCGCCGGGGCCGCCATGAAATACCTCTATCCCCACGCGCCGCCCGCGATCCCGCCGGCAGGCCGAGCAGGAAAGGCCCGCCGATGACCCCGACCGCGCGACCGCTCCGTTTGTCGAAAGCCCGCGCATGAGCGTCGGGCTCGCCTCCGCCGAGGCCGCCGCGGCGACGGCGCCGGGCGACGGCGGAGGGCGCCGCCACCGGCTCGCGATCGAGTTCGGGGCGCTCTATCTCGGCCTGCCGCTGCTGCTCGCCTTCGCCCTGACGCCGAGCATGATGTGGACGGTGCTGATCGGGTCGTCCGTCGCGGGGCTGGTTCTGCTGGCGATCACGCCGGGCTTCCGATGGGCGGAGCTGCTGCGCGGCCCGGCCTTCGGGCCGGGGCGGACGGGCGCGCTGCTGACCGCGGCTTTCGTCGCGGTGACGGCGGCGTTCGCCTTCGGGCTGGTCGCCTGGCTGATGCCTCACGCCATGCTGGGGCTGCCGCGCCGCGCGCCCGATCTGTGGCTGACCATCATGCTGCTCTACCCTTTCCTGTCGGCCCTGCCGCAGGAGATCCTGTTCCGCACCCTGTTCTTCCGCCGCTACGGCGCGCTCTTTCCCGACCGGCGGGTGGCGGTGGCGGTCAACGGCCTGGTCTTCGGGCTCGCGCATCTGTTCCTGTGGAACTGGGTGGCGCTGGCGCTGACCGTCTCGGGCGGGGCGATCTTCGCCATGGCGTGGCTGTCGCGGCCGCGGGGGAACCTGCTCTGGGCCGTGGTGCTGCACGCGCTGGCGGGGATGATCCTGTTCACCTCCGGCCTCGGGCGTTTCTTCTATCATGGCGCGGTGAGCCCGTGACCCGCCGCCGCCATGCCGACTGGGCCGGAGCGCCGGAGACGGACGGGCCCTCCGCGCGGCGGGACGCTTCCGAGCCGCCCGAAGCCGCCCCCGAAGCCCCCCCCGAAGCCCTCCTCGGGGCCGAGCCGCCCGAGGCCGCCGACATCCCGGACGCGCTCGCGCGTCTCGCCGCCGACGACCGGTTCGAGTTCCGGCTGACCGGCGGCCGCGGCTTCATTCTCGACTTCGAGAAGGGGCGCGACGTCATCAACCTCGAAGGGCTCGGCCTGACGCCCTGGGATCTGACCCCCTCGATCCAGGGCCGCGACCTGGCGCTGGCCTTCGAGGGCGGAGAGGTCATCCTCCGCGGCGCCGCCGGGGTCCACCTGGACCAGTGGGATTTCCGCTACTGAGCCGCCCGGCGCCCGTGTTCCGCCCGCGCCCGAAACGCCTGCGCGGCGGCGGAAGCGGCCCCTGCGCTCTTGACATTCCGCCCGCCAGCATGGAACCCGACCGCCACCGTCGAGCCCTTGTTCCGACCGTCGCCCGAGGACGCCCCCTATGCACGCCTACCGCTCCCATACCTGCGCCGCGCTCCGTGCCGAGCATGTCGGCCAGGAGGTCCGCCTCTCCGGTTGGGTCCACCGGGTCCGCGACCACGGGGGCGTGCTGTTCGTCGACCTGCGCGACCATCACGGCATCACCCAGGTCATCGCCGACCCCGACAGCCCCGCCTTCAAGGGGATCGAGGATGTGCGCGCCGAATGGGTGATCCGCATCGACGGCACGGTCAAGGCCCGGGCCGAGGACCTGAAGAACCCCAAGCTCGATACCGGCGACATCGAGGTCTACGCCCGCGACATGGAAGTGCTGGGCGCCGTCGAGGGCGAATTGCCGCTGCCGGTCTTCGGGGATGTCGAATATCCCGAGGAGACCCGCCTGCGGTATCGCTTCCTCGACCTGCGCCGGGAGAAGCTGCACAACAACATCATCCTGCGCTCGAAGGTGATTTCGCACCTCCGGTCCTCGATGACCGATCAGAGCTTTCTGGAATACCAGACCCCGATCCTCACCGCCTCCTCGCCCGAGGGCGCGCGCGACTTCCTGGTGCCGTCCCGTCTGCATCCGGGCAAGGTCTACGCGCTGCCCCAGGCGCCGCAGCAGTTCAAGCAGCTGATCATGGTGGCCGGCTTCGACCGCTATTTCCAGATCGCGCCGTGCTTCCGCGACGAGGACCCCCGCGCCGACCGGTCCCCGGGCGAGTTCTACCAGCTCGACATCGAGATGAGCTTCGTGACCCAGGAAGACGTCTTCCAGGCGATCGAGCCCGTGATGCGCGGCGTGTTCGAGACATTCGGCGGCGGCCGGCCGGTGACCGGGACCTTCCCGCGCATTCCCTACGCCGAGTCCCTGCTCAAATACGGCTCCGACAAGCCCGACCTGCGCAACCCGATCGAGATGCAGGTGGTGTCCGAGCACTTCGCGGGCTCCGGCTTCAAGATCTTCGCGCAGATGCTGGAGACCGAGGGGAACGAGGTCCGCGCCATCCCCGCCCCCACCGGCGGGTCGCGCAAGTTCTGCGACCGGATGAACTCCTGGGCGCAGAAGGAAGGCCTGCCGGGCATGGGCTACATCTTCTGGCGCGAGGAAGGGGGCGAGACCGTCGCCGCCGGCCCGCTCGCCAAGAATATCGGGCCGGAGCGGTCGGAGGCGATCCGCGTGCAGCTGGGCCTCGGGCTGGGCGACGCGGCCTTCTTCCTGGCCGGCAAGCCGTCCTCCTTCCTCGACGTGGCGGGGCGCGCGCGCAACGTCATCGGCAAGGAGTTGAAGCTGCTGGACGAGGACCGGTTCGAGCTCGCCTGGATCGTCGACTTCCCGATGTTCGAATATGACGAGGAAGCCGGGCGTCTCGACTTCTCGCACAACCCGTTCTCCATGCCCCAGGGCGGGATGGAGGCGCTGGAGGGCGACGACCCGCTTTCGGTGCTGGGCTACCAGTATGACATCGTGTGCAACGGGGTGGAGCTGTCGTCGGGCGCGATCCGGAACCACAAGCCGGAGATCATGTACAAGGCCTTCGAGATCACCGGGCAGAGCCGGGAGTTCGTGGACGAGAACTTCGGCGGCATGATCTCGGCGTTCAAGTTCGGGGCGCCGCCGCATGGCGGGATCGCGCCGGGGGTGGACCGGATCGTGATGCTGCTGGCGGGGGCGGAGAACCTGCGCGACGTGATCATGTTCCCGATGAACCAGAAGGCCGAGGACCTGATGATGGGCGCCCCCGCGGCCCCGACCAACGAGCAGCTCCGCGAACTCGGCCTCCGCGTCATCCCGCGGGACTGAGCGCCTCCAGACGCGCGGCGGCCTCGGCGCGGGCCGAGGTCGCCGCTTCGTATCTGAAGGACATCGTCTCCGGATCGAAGACCGTCAACGCCCGGTCGAACGCCGCCACCGCCGCGCGCAACCGCGCCTCCGCCTCCCCCGGCGCCGCCTCGGCCATCGCCATGAAGGCGCGCCCGATATTCTCTTGCGTCATGGCCCAGTCCACCGGATGGGCGTCCTCGGTGTAGACGCGCAGGGCGGCCTCATAGGCCTCGACGGCTTGGGAGAGGAGGCGCATCCCCGGCTCGCCGCCGGCGCGCGCGCCCTGGGTCTTGAGGGCGATGGCGAGGTTGTTCTGCGTCATGGCCCAGTCCACCGGATGGCCGTCCTCGGTGTAGACGCGCAGGGCGGCCTCACAGGCCTCGGCGGCCCGGGAGAGGAGGCCCATCCCCGCCTCGCCGCCGGCGCGCTCGCCCTGGTTCCGGAGGGCGTTGGCGAGATTGTTCTGCGTCATGGCCCATTGCACCGGATGGGCGTCTTCGGTGTAGACGCGCAGGGCGGTCTCATACGCTTCGACGGCTCGGGAGAGGAGGCGCATCCCCGCCTCGCCGCCGGCGCGCTCGCCCTGGCTCCGGAGGGCGATGGCGAGGTTGTTCTGCGTCATGGCCCATTGCACCGGATGGGCTTCCTCGGTGTAGACGCGCAGGGCGGCCTCACAGGCCTCGACGGCGCGGGAGAGGAGGCGCATCCCCGCCTCGCCGCCGGCGCGGGCACCCTGGGTCCCGAGGGCGATGGCGAGACTGTTCTGGGTTTTCACCCATTCGACCGGCGTTTCGGTTTCGGTGTAGGTGTCCAGGTTGAGATGCAGCAGCGCCTCGGAGCCCTGCAGGCCTGATCCGCCAAAGCGCAGCCCATGCCGATACAGGCGTTCCGCCAGCCGGTGGCGCCGCTCCGCCCCCTCCAACCTGTCGAACGGATCGAACATCGCGGCGGAGGCGTCGTAGTGGACGAACGCCGTGCCTGCGTCGTTGTTCAGCAGGGCCGCGTCGCCGCGGGTCTCGCGGATGTGGGCCTGTTTGCGGACCTGGACGAGGGTGTGCTCGGTCTGCTGGATCTCCTCGGCGTCGGCGAGCAGGCGGTCGGCCTCCGGAAAATCGCCCGCCTCCAGCGCGCCCTCCGCCGCGCCCATAAGGTTGGCGATCCGCCCCTCCGCCGCGCCCATCGCCTCGATCCGCGATTGCAGCGCCCGCAGTTCCGTCGCCTTGTCGCGCAGGAACGCCTCGTACTCCGCCACCGCGGCGCGCGGGTTCGCATGGCCAAAATCCCAAGCTAAGGTTTTCAGCATCTCCTTGGACAGCCGCAGTTCGTCCGTGACCGTCCGGTTCGGCTCGGGCGAGTCGGGCGGGCGGCAGGCCTCGATCTGCGCGTCGGTCAGGCCGAGCGCCCTAGCGTAGTTCCGTACGGTACCGTAGCGGGGCTTCGGCACCTTGCCCGTCTCAAGCTGCGATACGGCGCCTTTTCGATCTGGATTTCCGAGAGCCTCGGCAGCCAGCATCTCTTGTGACCAGTTTTTCGCTTCACGCGCAGCTAGGACCAGCGCTCCGAAGCGCTGGCCAAAGCTCTCGCCATTCGAATCCGACACTCTGAAGATCTCTCGATGCTGCGAAGTTACAAGATACCGAGGTTCTGCAGCGCATCGAGAAGGGAGCCAAGGGTCTGAAAAGCAGTAGCGAGGAGCAGATACCAAGGGAGGGGCAGCATTGGCTGAGTTCCGGCACTGAGGTTATGGTTTGTTACCGAAACATAGGTCGTCAGTATCGGTAATGCAAGGGGGGTGCTGGCCCCCGGCCGCCGCCCGTGGCACAACCGGGGAAACCGCGCCCGGAACGTCGAAACATGCTCTACCGCAAGGTCACGCCGAACCCCGAAACCGACCAGATCGTGTTCGTGCACATCCGCAAGACCGCCGGCACCGCGCTCGCCTCGGTGCTGTTCGAGGCGCTGGGCGCCCATCCGCCGCACCGGACCCACTGGGGCTCGGCCGAGCGGGCGGAGACCGGGGTGCTCGCGATCCATGGCCCCCTGCGCCGCGCCGCCATCAACCTGGGCGAGGACCTCGCCATCCTCGCCCGGCGCGCGACGGGGCGGCCGGTGCATCTGGCCGAGGATCAGGCCTTCTTCGCCGCCCACATGATCCTGGGGACCGAGCCGCCCTCGCCGCGGCCCAAGCATTACATCACCGTGGTGCGCGACCCGGCCGACCGCTTCGTCTCCGACCACGCGTTCATGGCGAAGAAGCGGGACCGGGCGCGCTCGGACTGCCTGGACCACGCGCTCTACGACCTGCCGCTGGAGGATTTCGTGGCGGCGATCGAGAAGGCCCCCGAGAAATACCAGCGCGACTACCAGTGCCGGCAGCTCGCCGGAGGGCGCCCCGACGCGGACGCGGCCCGCCGCGCGGTGGACGAGAAACTGTGGCTCGCCGCCCCCGTGCCCGAGCTTCCCGCCTTCATGGACCGCATCGCCGAGGCGCTGGGCCGACCGCTCTCCCCCCTGCCGGTGACGCGGGCGACGAAGGGGCGGGCGGGGCTTGCGGACCTGCCCGAAGCGCTGGTCGCGCGCATCCGGGCGCTCAACCCCGGGGACGCGGCGCTGGTCCGCCATGTGACGGAAGAGTTTCACGCCTTGTGAACCCCGTCGCGGGCAGGCTATAGCGTCTGACGGATTTCAGGATGGAACGCACGCGCGGAGGATGGCGACGCAGGCGATGCTGGTTATCACGGACACGGAAACGCTCGTCGCGTTCTGCGCGCGCTGCGCCGAACACCCTTACATCACCGTCGACACCGAGTTCCTGCGGGAGCGGACCTACTGGCCGCAACTCTGTCTCGCCCAGGTCGCCTATCCGGGCGATGAGGACTGCGCCGCGCTGATCGACCCGATCGCCGGCGCGGACATGGATCTCGCGCCGCTGTTCGAGCTGATGAAGAACACCTCCGTGGTGAAGGTGTTCCACGCCGCCCGCCAGGATCTGGAGATCTTCTGGAAGCTGGGCGACCTGATCCCCACGCCCCTGTTCGACACCCAGGTCGCGGCCATGGTCTGCGGCTATGGCGATCAGGTGGGCTACGAGACGCTGGTCCGCAAGATCTGCAAGGAGGGGCTCGACAAGTCGTCGCGCTTCACCGACTGGGCCCGCCGGCCCCTGTCGGAAAAGCAGCTGGACTACGCGCTCGCCGACGTCACCCATCTTCGCCAGATCTACGAGGTGCTGGAGGCGCGGCTCAACCGCACCGGCCGCGCCGCCTGGGTGGCGGAGGAGATGGCGGTTCTCACCAATCCCGACACCTATCGCAATGAGCCGACGGAGGCGTGGCGTCGGCTCAAGACCCGCTCCTCCTCGCCCCGGTTCCTCGCGGTCGCCGCGGCCCTGGCGGAGTGGCGGGAGCGGCGGGCCCAGGAGAAGGACGTGCCGCGGTCGCGCCTGCTGAAGGACGACGCGTTGCTGGAGGTGGCCTCGGCCCGCCCCGGCACGGCGGAGGAGCTGTCGCGCCTGCGCCTGCTGCAGCGCGAAGGCCGCAAGGGCGACGTGGCCGCGGAGATCCTGGAGGCCGTGCGCAAGGGCATGGAGACGCCCGAGGACGCGCTGCCCCCCAAGGAGGCCCCGCGCCCGACCCGCAAGACCTCGGAGGCGCTGGTCGACCTGCTCAAGGTTCTGCTCAAGAGCCGGGCCGAGGATCTGGGCGTGGCGCCCAAGCTGCTGGCCTCGTCGGACGAGCTGACCGCCATCGCGGGGGAGGACGAGCCCCAGGTGCCGGCCCTGTCGGGATGGCGTCGGGCGGCGTTCGGGGAGCTGGCCCTGCAGCTCAAGCGCGGGGAGATCGCGCTCAGCGCCCATGGGGGCGGAGTGGAGATCGTCGAGTTCGACGACTGACCCCGCCGGCGCGACGCCGGGGGGAGGAGACGCGAAAAGCCGCCGGGCGACCGGCGGCTTTTCGCGTTTTCGGAGAGAGAGGAGGCGCCGCCGCCCCCCGCGCGCCTGGCCCCGGGATCAGGGCGCCAGGCGCACCGCGGCGACGCCGGTCGCGGAATAGACCCGAAGCCCCGCCACGCCGGCCAGCGCGGAATCGAGGATCGGGCGATCCGCGCGCAGGCTGCGCTGCACGGGCGTGCCGACGGGCATCGCGGCGCCGCCGTTGAGCTCCGGCGGCGCGGCCACGAAGTCGAATTCCAGGAACCCGTCCGGGCTCGGCCCGTCGCCGCGGGGCAGCAGCGCCGGCTGGAACCAGCCCATGGTCGGGGCCGCGCCATGGGCGGTCAGCAGCGTGCCGTTGCGCATCTTTCCAAGCTCCAGCGCGCCGACTTCGGCCACCGGGCGGCGGATGGCCTCCGCGATCACGTCGGGGGCTTCCGGCTTGGGCTTCTGGCTCGGCTCCAGCAGGGTGAAGCCGACATCGGGCGTGTTCTCGCTGATCGTCTCGCAGCCCGCCGCCGTCAGCGCCGCGGCTCCGGCCAGTCCGGCCGCGAGCAGCCGTCGCGTCCGCGCGCGGCCGCCGCGGCGCCCGAACGGCCCCGACGGCCCGGACGGCGCGGTCAGGCCGTGATGCTCGTCCCGTGGCGCGGTGGTCATGCGGCGTCTCCTCATCGGTTGTTCGGTCTCTCGCGCTCGCCCATCTCGCGACAGGGCGGGGGCGGCGCGGAGCGGCCGGCATCACGCCACAGGGCGCGGCGAAAGGGAAGGGGGCGCCCCGCGTCCGTTTCACGGCGGCTTCGCGGAGAGGGCGGGGCGCCCCGGCCTCCCCCCGATTTCCCGTCCCTCCCGGCGTCCCCCGTCCTCGCCCGGGCGCGGCGCTTGCGGCGGGGGCCCGCCCGGACTACGTGAGCCGGGAACAAGGAGCCCGCCATGACCGTCGCCCCCCCCGCCGCTTTCGAGGATATCGTCGCCGACTTCGAGTTCCTGGAGGACTGGGAGGACCGCTACGGCTACGTCATCGAGATGGGCAAGAAGATGCCCCCCATGCCCGACGCCCTGAAGGGCCCGGAGACCAAGGTCGACGGCTGCGCCAGCCAGGTCTGGATCGCGCCCAGGATCGGGCCGGACGGCGCGCTCGGCTTCACCGGCGATTCCGACGCGCTGATCGTGCGCGGGCTGATCGCGCTGCTGCACACGCTGCTCGCCGACCGGCCGGCCGCGGAGATCCTCGCCACCGACGCCCAGGCCCAGTTCGCGCGGCTCGGGCTCGACCAGGCGCTGTCCTCCCAGCGCTCCAACGGACTGCGCGCGATGATCACCCGCCTGCGGGATCTGGCCTCCGCCCAGGCCGCCCAGGGCTGACCCCGAAGGCGGCCGGAGCGCCCGCGGCGTCGCCAATGCCCGATTGTTGCGTCGTGTTTGACCTCTCGCGGAGCCCGCGCCGGCCCTAGATTGGCAGGGCGTTGGGCGGCGGACAGGAAGGGCGCTCCATGGCCGATGAAGATGACGATATCGTCCTGAGCGAGCTCGATGACGGCGAGCTGGTCCAGCAGATGCACGACGACCTCTACGACGGTCTCAAGGACGAGATCGAGGAGGGCGTCAACATCCTGCTCGAACGGGGCTGGACGCCCTACCGGCTGCTGACCGAGGCGCTGGTCGCGGGCATGAAGGTCGTGGGCGACGATTTCCGGGACGGCATCCTGTTCGTGCCCGAAGTGCTGCTGGCCGCCAACGCCATGAAGTCCGGCATGAACATCCTGCGTCCGCTGCTGGCCGAGACCGGGGCCCCGAAGATGGGCACCATGGTGATCGGCACGGTGAAGGGCGACATCCACGACATCGGCAAGAACCTGGTGTCGATGATGATGGAGGGCGCGGGCTTCGACGTGGTGGATCTCGGGATCAACAACGCCGCCGAGGCCTATATCGAGGCGCTGGAGCGTGAGGACGCCCAGATCCTCGGCATGTCGGCGCTGCTGACCACGACCATGCCCTACATGAAGGTGGTCATCGACCAGCTGAAGGCCAACGGCACGCGCGACAACTACGTGGTGCTGGTCGGGGGCGCGCCGCTGAACGAGGAATTCGGCCGGGCCATCGGCGCCGACGCCTATTGCCGCGACGCGGCCGTGGCGGTGGAGACGGCCAAGACCCTGGTCGCCGCGCGCAAGCACAACCAGGCGCACGCCAACTGAGCCCGCCCGACTGAACGCCCGACTGAGCCTCCTGACCGAGCTTTCCGGCCCGGTCTCGCCAACCCTGTCTCCGCGCCGTCCGCGTCCTTCGGGGGCGGGCGGCGCAGGAGGGATGCCATGACCCAGGACGCCGAGCCCCCCGGTCCCGCCGCCCGCCCCGCCCGCCGGGGCGGGGCCGGCGGGCGCGCCGCGGCACGGGCCGCCGCCCATGCCGCGGCCGGGACGCGGGCCGCCCGGCAGGCGGCGCAGGCCGGGGCGCCCGCCGACGACGCCCTGACCGAGACCGGCTGCGACGCGCCGGCCGCGAGCCCGGCTTCGGGCGGCGCCTCGCTGATCGCCTGCGGGGCGCTGGCGCATGAGATCCTGGCGCTGATCCGGGTCAACGGCTGGACCCATCTGCACCTGCGCTGCCTGCCCGCAAAGCTGCATCTGCGCCCGGAGCTGATCCCCGACGAAGTCGCCCGCGCCGTGGCCGAGGAACGCGCCGCCGCCCGCGACCCCTTCGTGGTCTACGCCGATTGCGGCACCGGCGGCCGGCTGCAGGCGCGCTGCGACGCGCTGGGGGTGGAGATGATCCCCGGCCCCCATTGCTACAGCTTTTTCGACGGAAACGCGGCCTTCGCGGCCCGCGGCGACGCCGAGATGACCGCTTTCTACCTGACCGATTTCCTGGTCCGGCAGTTCGACGCCTTCGTCTGGCGGCCCATGGGGCTCGACCGGCGGCCGGAGCTTCGGGACATGCTGTTCGGGAATTACGAGCGGCTGGTCCATCTCGCCCAGGTCGAGGACCCGGAGCTGGAGCGGCTCGGCCGCGAAGCCGCGGCGCGGCTCGGCCTTCTGCACGAGCGTCGCCTCACCGGCTACGGTGATCTGAGTGATTTCCTGGCGCGCGCCGCCCAGCCGGCTTCGGACTGAGCGACGCGCATTCGGGTCGGGCCGGGACAACGCGGCGTATCGCGCGAGGCGCCTCGCTTCCCCAATAGCGCGCCGCCTCATCCCTTACGGGTCAACCATGCCGGCCGTCCACACACCAGCGCTCATCCCCCCCAGAGGGACGCGCGCCGCCACGACGGCATGATCGGGGGTCAGGTCCCTTGACGGGACGTCCCGGCCCGCTTCGTCCCGGTCAGTCCTTGACGAGGCGAAGGTTGGGCCGTCCGCGGCGCGGAGCCGTCGGGTCGGCGTCACGGGGCGCCGAGGGATTGCCCTCGATCGCCGTGAGCTGCGGGCGATGCTCCACCGCGTCCTCGCGGGGGGCGTGGCCGAAACCGGCGGGCGCTTCGGCGAAGCCGCGGGACGGGCCGCCGGTCTTGCCGCCGTCCGGGGCGCGCAGGGCGCCCAGCGGATCGGCCGCCATGCGCGCGGACGCGTCCTGCGCGGCGAGGCCGGGATCGATCTCGATCGGCGTCAGCCGGCTGCCGAGGCTGCGCAGGCGCAGCGGCGGCTGCGGCTTGCGCCGGCGGTCCACCGCGTCGAGGTTCACGCAGCCCATCACCCGGGCGAGATCCCCCAGCTCCGAGCGCAGCGGCAGCAAAAGCGCCTCGCCCGACCAGTCGGTGCCGGCGTTGTCCACCGCCCGAAGCCGCATCACGCCGACGCCCGGCGACCGCAGGACCCGGCGGGCCAGGTCGGAGAGCTCCTGCTCATGCCCCGGCGCCATCACCGCTTCGGCCATGCAGCCCCGCGCTTCCATGCCCAGCCATTCGCACAGGCGGGTGCCGGCCAGGCGGAACCGCATCTGCCCGTCGTCGCGGGCTTCGAGAATGAACATGGTTTCGAGAGAGCCGGAAATGCGACGCGGATCGACCTCCGACCGGCCGGGCGCATCACGCCCCGCGCGGAGTTCGTTCCAGTAGCGATACAGAGTCTGGGTGTTCGGGTTTTCCATGACGCTATCGATTTTCCGATAATTTCGTATCATTTTCGTTTAACCCCATCCAGTGCCAATGCAGACGCCCCCGGCGTCACGGCCCTTGGTCCCGTTCCAGGTTCCGCCTCCCCCCTTTCAGGGATGGCCGCGACGCCCCCGCCGCGGCGACCGAACCCGCTCGCTTCAAGGAAACTTTTACCCAAATCTGTCGATATACCGAGCGAGCGTTGGGTTAACGTCCCGGCGATCATCGTTAATGGGCCCGGACTATACCTTTGCGCGGTGGTCTCGACCTTTGGCGCCTGAGGGCCGGCCCTTTGAGACCCCGGCGGCTCGCCCAATGAAACTAAGGGGATGGGCCGCGCGATTGCCCCCTTGGCGGGGGGCCGTTATGGTCCGCCACGCGCGCCCGCCAAGGGGCGCGGGGCTGGCGTTCGGAGGGCCGCGCAGGTGCAGAGCATGACCGGATTCGCGAGCCTCGAGGGCGGCGATGGACGCGCCGCCTGGCGGTGGGAGCTGCGCTCGGTCAACGGACGGGGCCTCGATCTGCGCTGGAAAGGGCCCGAGGGACGCGACGGCGTGGAGAAAGCCTTCCGCGCTTCGGCGGCCGCCCGGCTGGGGCGCGGCTCGGTCTCGGCCTCGCTGCGGATCTCGCGCGATACGGGTCAGCCGGCGATGCGAATCAACCGCGCCGCGCTGGGCGCCTGGCTCTCCGCCGCGATGGAGGCGGCGGAAGCGGCGCGCTCCGTCGGGCTCGCGGTCGCCCCGATCGCCCCTGACGCGCTGATCCTGCGTCCGGGCGTGATGGAGCCCGCCGAGGACGAGGCCGACGCCGGCCCCGAGGCCCGCGCCGCCCAGGACGCGCTGATCCTCGCCGACGGGGAGGCCGCGCTCGATGCCCTGATCGCGGCGCGGGAGGCCGAGGGCGCCGCCCTGCATGACATCCTCGCCGCCCAGGTCGACCGGGTCGAGGCGCTGGCCGACCAGGCCGAGGCCGCGGCGGACGCCCGTGCAGCCGAAGCCGGCCCCGCCCTGACCCGCAAGATCGACGCGCTGAAGGCCGCCGGCGCCCCGGCGGAGCTCAGCCCCGACCGGCTCGCCCAGGAACTGGCGCTGCTGGCGGTGAAAGGCGACGTGCGCGAGGAGCTCGACCGCCTGCGCGCCCATGCGACGGCCGCGCGACGGCTGCTGGCCGCCGCCGGGCCGGTGGGCCGCAAGCTCGATTTCCTCGTCCAGGAGTTCAACCGGGAGGCCAACACCTTGTGTTCCAAAGCCGACTTCACGTTCCTGACCGAGGCGGGGCTGGAGCTCAAGACCGTCATCGACCAGATGCGCGAGCAGGCGCAGAACATCGAATGACCGACGCCCCCGCTTCCGCCCCCGCTTCCGACGTCGCCGAGGCCCGTCGCCAGGCCGAGACCCGGCGCGGCATCCTGTTCATCCTGTCCTCGCCCTCCGGGGCGGGGAAATCGACGATCTCGCGCCGGCTTCTGGCCGACGATCCGGAATTCTCCTTCTCGATCTCCGCGACCACCCGCGCCCCGCGGCCGGGCGAAGTCGACGGACGCGAATACCATTTCCGCACGCGCGAGCAGTTCGAGGCGATGGTCGAAGCCGGCGAGCTGCTGGAACATGCCGAGGTCTTCGGGAACTTCTACGGCACCCCCCGCGCGCCGGTCGAAGCGGCGCTGGAGGCCGGGCGCGACGTGCTGTTCGACGTGGACTGGCAGGGCGGGCAGCAGCTGCGCAACTCGGCGCTGCGCGAGGCCGTGGCCTCGGTCTTCATCCTGCCGCCCTCCATCGCCGAGCTGGAGCGCCGGCTGCGCGCTCGCGCCCAGGACCCCGACGCGGTGATCGCGCATCGCATGGCCCGCGCCCGCGACGAGATCAGCCACTGGGACGCCTATGACTACGTGCTGATCAACGACGATCTCGACCGCTGCGAGCAGGAGATCCGCCGCATCCTCGCCGCCGAACGCCTGCGCCGCGCGCGCCGGCCGGGGCTGGTGGGCTTCGTGCAGGGTCTGAACCGCGAATTCCAGGACAGGAGAAGCTGATGCCCATTTTCGCCCTCGACGGAGTGGAGCCCGAACTGCCCGAGGACCGTGACTTCTGGGTGGCCCCGGGCGCCCAGGTGATGGGGGCGGTGACGCTGGCCGAAGGCGCCTCGATCTGGTTCAACGCCGTCCTGCGCGGCGACAAGGAGCGGATCACCATCGGCGCGGGCTCCAACGTCCAGGACGGCTGCGTGCTGCACGCGGATCCGGGCGTGCCGCTGACCGTGGGCGCCGACGTGACCGTGGGCCACAAGGCGATCCTGCATGGCTGCACCGTGGGCGACGGGTCGCTGATCGGAATGAACGCGGTGGTGCTGAACGGCGCGGTGATCGGAGAGGGCTGCCTGATCGGCGCCAACGCGCTGGTCACCGAGGGCAAGGAGATCCCCGCCGGCTGGATGGCGCTGGGCGCCCCCGCCAAGCCGGTGCGCGAGCTGACCGACGAGGAGAAGGACGGCCTGCGCGCCTCCGCCGAGCGCTACCGCGAGAACATGCGCCACTTCCGCGAGACGCTGGAAGAGGTCTGAGCCGGGCGCCGGGAGCCGGGGCGGCGGCCGCCCCGGCCTTCCGTCCGACGAGGCGCCGGACACGACCGTGAAGACCCCAGGCCGACGCTGCGCGGCGCCCCGGGTGAAGGGGGCGGGGCGCCGGCCCCCCCAAGTCATGTCTCCGGACAGGGCGCGTCGGCCTGTCTTCGCCGGTTCGGTGAAAGGCGCCGTTCGTCAATGCCGCCGCGCCGCCCCACGGCGGACCTTGGTCCACGCGAATCGGCGCCCCGCGCGCTCGCGATCCGGGCGAGCGGATGTCGCTTCCTTGCCGCGGCTTCCGGCTTTCCAGCCCTTTCGAGGGCCCCACGGGGCCGCCGCCGCCACCGGCTCAGACCCCCGGGGGCATGTCGGCGGTCAGGCGCAGGCAGGTCTCGTCCTTGTGAAGCGAGATCACCGTGCCCGCCGCCCGGGCATGGGCCGCGGCGGCAAGGTAATGGGCGTCGCGCGGCCCGGCAGGCGTCTCCGTCGCCCGGCCCGCAAGCCAGGCCCCGGCCTCGGGCGAAGGGGACACGACCGGGCCCGCCGCCGTCACCTCCAGCAGGCTCTCCCCCGCCGAATCCCGGGTGGCGACCACCGACACCTCCCCGCCCCGCGGCAGGCTGGATGCGGCTATCTGCAGGAAATTGAAGAGCAACCTTGCGCAGGATCGCGTCGTCTCCCCCCCCGCGTCGACCCAGAGCAGCTCCGGCCGCTGGAACGAGAACCACAGCCGCGCCGTGCGCTGCACCGCCGACATGCCGATCACGTCCCCGGGCGAGGCCGCCCCGAAGGCGATGCGCAGGAACTGCAGGCTGGCCGAGGCCATCTGCGCGCTGTGGCCGATCAGCTGAAGCTCCGCCCCTTCCGTCGCGCCGCGGTCAAGCTCCTGCAACAGCTCCACCCCGTTGCCGATCGCCCCGACGGGGGATATCAGGTCATGGCATATGCGCGAGCACAGCATCGCGCCGAATTCCGCCGGGTCGGGCAGGGCGGCGCTCACGTTCTGCGGGCGCAGGGGGGCGGCGTCGGTCATGTCGCGCATCTCCTTGAAACGTAACGGCCGGACGCTGGGCCCACGAGGTTAAAAATGAATGAATTCCTCGAACCCGGCGCCCGCGTGCGCCTTCCCGCGGCCCCGGATTGGGGCGTCGGACAGGTGCAATCCGTGATCGGCCGGCGGATCACGGTGAATTTCGAGCACGCGGGCAAGCAGGTCATCGACGGCTCCCGGGTCGAGCTGGAACTGCTGTTCGACGACTGAATGCTCGCGCAGGGCGTGCTGCGGGTCAATGACTCGCGTCTGGGGCGTGGCGGCGCGGCGTCACGAATCCGTCAACCGACCGCAGGGCGGGCCGTTGCGCCGGGAAGCGCCTTTCCATATGGTCCGCGCGCGCGCCGCAGACCGGCGCAGACAGGAGCTTGCCGCATGGAGATCGACGCCGGTCGCTTCACGGTCCGCCTTGCGCGGGACGAGATCGACATCGCCGGCGCCCAGCGCCTGCGATACCGCGTCTTCGTCGAGGAGCTCGGGGCCTCGGCCAAGGACAACGAGCGCGCGCTGCGTCGCGAGATCGACGAATACGACGCGCATTTCGAACATCTGGTCCTGATCGACAACGAAAGCGCCTCGGACGATCCGCTGGATCGGGTCGCGGGGGCCTACCGTCTGATGACCCGGGAACGCGCCCGGGCCGGAATCGGGTTTTACGGGGCCACGGAATACGACCTCGGCAAGCTGGAGCGGCTGGACCGGGAGGTGGTCGAGCTCGGCCGTTCCTGCGTCGGCGCCGAAGTGCGCGGCGGGGCGGCGATGCACCTGCTGTGGACGGGCCTGGGCGAATACGTCACCGCGCGCGGGATCGAGATCATGTTCGGCGTGGCGTCCTTCCACGGCGCCGATCCCGAGCCGCTGGCCCATGCGCTGAGCCTGCTGCACCACAATCACCTGGCGCCCGAGGACCTGCGGGTCCGGGCGCTGGAGGAAAGCTATACCGAGATGAACCGCATGCCGGCCGAGGCGGTGGACCGCAAGCTGGCCACGCGCCAGATCCCGGCGCTGATCAAGGCCTATCTGCGGCTCGGCGGCTCGGTGGGCGAAGGCGCCTTCGTGGATCACGACTTCAACACCGTCGACGTGTGCCTGCTGATGGACACGACCCGCATGGTCGCGCGCTATCGCGACTTCTACGGGCGGGAGAAGGGCGCGTGAGCGAGCGGCCGGAAACGGCCGCGCCGGCCGCGCCTCCCGTGGGGTCGGGGAAGGCTTCGAAGCAGACCGGCGACGATTTCCAGTGGCTCGGCCCCGAGCCGCCGGAGCTGCCGCGCCCGGGGCCGCTCCGCAAGCTGGCCGCCTATGCGCGGCTGCTGGCGGCGGTGCTGGTCACCGCGGTGCTGCTGGGGCTCTACCTCGGCCTGAAGGGCGTGGAGCGGCTGGCGCCGCGCTTTCGCGGCAGGGTCGTCGTGCAGCGGTTCTGGGGCCGCGTCGTGGGGCGGCTGGTCGGCCTGCGCGTGCGGGTCGAGGGCACGCCGATGGCCCATGGCGGGGCGCTGGTGGCCAACCACGCCTCGTGGTCCGACATTTTCGTGCTGGTGGGCGCGGCGCGGCTGACCTTCGTCTCCAAGGCCGAGGTGCGGGGCTGGCCCGGCGTCGGCTGGATCGCCCAGCAATGCGGGACGGTGTTCATCGAGCGCAAGCGCTCCGCCGCCCGCGCTCAGGAGGCCGAACTGCGCGCCCGGATGCTGGCCGGCGAGCGGCTGCTGTTCTTCCCCGAGGGCACGTCCACCGACGGACGCCGGGTGCTGCCCTTCCGCTCGACGCTCTTCGCCGCGCTGACCGCGCCCGAGCTGCGCGACGTGGCCTGGGTGCAGCCGGTGAGCGTGATCTACCGGCCCAACCCGAAATCCGGCCTGCCGGACGTGTTCTACGGCTGGTGGCGGGACATGGATTTCGGCTCGCATGTCTGGTCGGTGCTGACGCTGAGCTTCGGGGGCGAGGCCGACGTGGTCTTCCATGACCCCATCCGCATCGCCGACATGCCCGACCGCAAGGCCCTGGCGATCAGGAGCTGGGAGGCGGTGAACGCCGGCGTGGTCGCCCGCATTCCGCAGCCCCCGCAACCCGCCGACCGCTGAATTGCCGCGCGCCGGCGCCGTTTGACCGAGCGCTCGCGCGAGGGCGGGCGCGGGGGGCTCGATGCCCCCCGCGGTCGCTCCACGCTCGCCTTGCGCGGGAGGTCAGTCGTCCAGAGCGGCCTGGAAACGGCGCAGGTTGGCGACGAGATCGCCGTCCCAGACCGAGACGTCCGGCGCGATGAAATCGGCATGGGCGGAGAGCGCGCCCGCGTCCTCCACGGTCACGCCGCCCTCGGCGATCGAGGGGGTCTCGATCATCTCGCCCCACCACTCGAACAGCTCCATGGGCGCGGTCTCGCCGGCGCCGAGGCCCTCGGGCGCGCGGAACGGGCCGAAGAGCACGTAGTCGGCCCCCGCCTCGCCGGCCACCATGCCGTCATGGCGCGAGGTTCCGCAGGCGACGCCGAGAATGGCGTCCTCGCCCATCTCCGCCCGGATCTTCTTGAGCGACGCGCCCTTCAGGTCCACCTGCGCGCCGTCGAGGCCCAGCGGCCGGACCATCCGGAAATGGTCGCGGATCACCAGGGCGACGTCGGCGGCGTGGCAGATCACCCGCAGCGCGTCGGCGGCGCGGCGGATCTCGTCCTCCGGCGCGCCGGGCATGTCGAGCCGCACCGTCGCCACCAGGCCGGAGGCCAGCGCGTCGGGCAGGGCGGCGGTCAACGTCTCCAGCGCCGCGCGGGGCGGGGTGACGAGGATCAGGCGGGCGGCGTCTTCAGGCTCTTGGGTCATGGCGGGCCGATAGCGCGGACGCGGGCGGAAGGGAAGAGGCGAGCGGCGGGCGTCGCGCGAAATCGAGCCGGAGGGGGCGTCGAGCCCCCTCCGGCTCGCCCGGCCGCGCCCCGTTTCGGGGCGCGGCCTCCGGGGCGCCGGGGCATCGGACGCGCCGGGGCCATCCGGGGGGGGCCATCCGGGGGGCGGGGCCATTGGGGGGCGGGGGGCCATCGGGGCGAAAGGACAGGCCGGCCCGCGGGCCCCCTCAGCCGATCACCGGATCCTCGGCGCGCCAGCGGCAATCCTCGCGGGCGCATACACGGCAGTTGGGCCCCACCGGCTCCGGCGTTTCGCGCGGGCGGGGGGCGTAGACCGTGGCGGCGGCGGCCTCGCCGGGCAGGGCGATCAGGCTCGCCTGCTGCTGGAGCGGGCGGCCCCAGGCCGGGGCCTCCGGCGGCTCGGCCCGGGCCACGAACACCGCGCGCTCGCCCGACGGGAACTCGGCGAGCTGGCGCAGGGTGACGCCGGGCTGGGAGAGCGCGCGGTAAAGCGCCCAGAGCGGGCAGGCCGCGCCGTGGCGGGGCAGGGTGATCTCGGGCAGCAGGCGCCGTTGCAGCGCCACCCCGGCCGCGTTGATCCGCACATAGGCCGCCCGCGGCGCGCCGGTGGCGAGCGAGGGCGCCCCCCCCCCCCCCGAACCGCCGCCCCCCGAACCGCCGCCGATCGCCCCACCGCCGCCGGAGCCGACGCCGCCCGAACCGACGCCCGTCGCCGCGACCCCGCCCAGCGAGGTCAGACGGCGCGCGGCGGCGTCGAAGCTGACCCCGAAGCTCGCCGCCATGGCGTCCAGGTCCCAGCCCAGGCGCCGGCCCGTCTCGGCGAAGGGCGCCACGGGCATCAGCATCGCGTCCACCGCGTATTCGATCAGCGCCGCCTCCGCCCGCCGCCGCGCCGCGCCGTCGCGCAGGCGGGGGCGGGCGTCGATCTCCGCGTCGATGGCGCCGGCCAGCCGCTGGCGGGCCACGGCCTCGCCCAGCGCGCGCCGTCGGACCACCGGGGGCGCCTCGGGCGGGGCCACCGCGGCGCCGCCCCCGGGCAGGGTCGCGCGCAGGGCCCCGTAGATCGCCTCGGGATGCGCGTCCGCCCCGCCGACCGGCTCCGGCGGCTCCAGCGAGGCGAAACGATTGCCGGCATCCAGAAACGCCTCCTCCACGTCCTCCACGGGGGTCGAGGCCTCCGCCCCCTGATGCGCAGCGTCGAAGAAGCGGGCGAGGTTCTCCGAAACTTCCGAGGCGCGGGTGGATTCGGTCAGCAGGATCTCGTGGAAGCGCCGGCGTTGGGCGGGCTCGATGTCGTCCACGCCTTCCAGGATCTCGGAGGTCGAGCGCATGGCGGCCACATGGGTCAGCATCCGGTGCACCGCATCCGACAGGAACGGGTCATGGGTCAGCCGGTCCGACAGCGCCTCCACCGTGCGCGCCGCCTCCCGCCGCGAGGCCCAGGCCCGGGCCAGCGCCCGCCCCCAGCCCGGATGACGGCCCAGCAGGTCGCGGGCGGCGTCGGCGTCCAGCCCGAGGTCGGAATATTCGGGGTCCGCCGCGATCTCCGCCATGCGGTCGGCGAGCCGCCGTTCCACCGCGCCGTCAAGCTCCGAAGGATCGACCCCCAGCGCCCGCGCCGCCCGCGCCGCCAGGTCGGGAGAGGCGCGCCGCTTCTCGCGCTCGATCAGGTTGAGATAGGAGGCGGAGATTCCCATCCGCTCCGCCAGCTCCACCTGGCGCAGGCCCGCGGCGCGGCGGCGTTCGCGGATTCGCAGGCCGATCATGGTGGTGGGCATGGGCGCGGGTCCTCCCGCCAGGGGCGAGTTCCTGTTGCGATGCGAAACGGCCGGCCGGCCCGTTCATCTTGCAGGGCGCAAGCCGTTGCGCCGCGTGCCTTTTTTATGCCGCAAGTTGAGAATTGACAAGTTCGCATGTGCAGCACGTCAAAAATCAACAAAAAAATCCAACAATAACAGGCACTTGTTGACATCTTGAACAACTCGGCCCATGGTCAGCCCCGGGTTCGAGCCCCGACGCGCCGACGCCGCGAGCCAGGGAGGCGACCGCGGCGTCGGCAGGCCAGGACCCCCGGCGATCAGCGTCCCGGGACGCTGATCGGAACGGAACTGGCCGGGTCGCGAAACCCGGTCCTCAACGGGAGGATTACATGACGAAATTCACCATCAGCCGCCGCGGCCTGCTCAAGACCTCCGCGGTCGCGGGCGCCGGCATCGCAGCGCCCATGGTCTGGTCGCGCCCGGCCTACGCCTATACCAACGAGCCGACGGGCGGCACGGTCACCCTCGGCTTCAACGTCCCCCAGACCGGCGCCTACGCCGAGGAGGGCGCGGACGAGCTGCGGGCCTACGAGCTGGCGGTCGAGCATCTCAACGGCGGCGGCGACGGCGGCATGCTCGCCACCTTCTCCTCCAAGGCGCTGAGCGGCTCGGGCATCAACGGCAAGAAGGTGGAGTTCGTCACCGGCGACACCCAGACCAAGTCCGACGCGGCCCGCGCCTCGGCCAAGCGCATGATCGAGCGTGACGGCGCCATCATGATCACCGGCGGCTCGTCCTCGGGCGTCGCCATCGCGGTGCAGGGCCTGTGCCAGGAGATGGGCGTCATCTTCATGGCCGGCCTCACCCATTCCAACGACACCACCGGCAAGGACAAGAAGGCCAACGGCTTCCGCCACTTCTTCAACGCCTACATGTCGGGCGCGGCGCTGGCGCCGGTGCTCAAGGCCCAGTACGGGGCCGACCGCAAGGCCTATCACCTGACCGCCGACTACACCTGGGGCTGGACCCAGGAGGAGTCGATCGCCGCCGCCACCGAGGGGCTCGGCTGGGAGACGGTGAACAAGGTGCGCACCCCGCTGGGCGCGGGCGACTTCTCGCAGTACATCACCCCGGTGCTGAACTCGGGCGCCGACGTGCTGATCCTGAACCACTACGGCCGCGACATGGTCAACTCGCTGACCCAGGCGGTGCAGTTCGGCCTTAAGGACAAGCAGGTCAACGGCAAGCAGTTCGAGATCGTGGTCCCGCTCTATTCCCGCCTCATGGCGCAGGGCGCGGGCGAGGCGGTGAAGGGCATCTTCGGCTCCACCAACTGGCACTGGTCGCTGCAGGACGCGGGCTCCCAGGCCTTCGTGCGCTCCTTCGGTCAGAAATACGGCTTCCCGCCGTCCCAGGCCGCGCACACCACCTACTGCCAGACCCTGCTCTACGCCGACGCGGCCCAGCGCGCCGGGTCGTTCAACCCCTGCGCCATCGCCGAGGCGCTGGAGGACTACCAGTTCGACGGCCTGGGCAATGGCCCGACGCTGTATCGCGCCGGCGATCACCAGTGCTTCAAGGACGTGCTGGTCGTGAAGGGCAAGGACAACCCGACCTCCCAGTTCGACCTTCTGGAAGTCGTGGACGTCACCCCGGCCGAGCAGGTGACCTACCCGGTCGACCATCCCATGTTCGCCGGCGGCGAGCTGGGCAAGTGCAACCCGGGCGCGTGATCCGCGCCTGAGTGCGAAACGTCGGCCGCGCCCCTCGCGCGGTCGGCGTCATCGGGGGTCGTCGGCCGCGGATCTCCTCCCCGTCGCCGGCGATCCCCACCCCGCGAAATCGGTGACCCCCACGAACGGGCCAGCCAACGGGAGCCGGCGCGATGGACGCGATTCTACTCCAAATTCTGAACGGGCTCGACAAGGGCTCCGCCTACGCGATGATCGCGCTGGGTCTGACGCTGATCTTCGGGACGCTGGGCGTGGTGAACTTCGCCCATGGCGCGCTGTTCATGCTGGGCGCCTTCTGCGCCGTGACCATCAACAAGCTGCTGACCCTCCAGAAGATCGTCCTGTCCGACACCGAGAAGACCGCCTGGGGCACGCCGCTGGAGCTGCGCACCCCCTATGCGGAGGCCTGGTTCGGCGACGCCGGGACCTGGCTGATCGACTGGTCGGTGCCGGTCTCGATCGCGCTGGCGCTGCCCTTCATGTTCCTGGTGGGCCTGGTGATGGAGCGCGGTCTGATCCGCCACTTCTACAAGCGCCCCCATGCGGACCAGATCCTGGTGACCTTCGGCCTGGCCATCGTGCTGCAGGAGATCATCAAGGCCTTCTTCGGCGCCAACCCGATTCCCCAGCCCGCCCCCGACACCCTGTCCGGCATGGCCGATTTCGGCGCCGCCTTCGGGATGGAGGCCGGCGTGATCGTCTATCCGCTGTGGCGGCTGGTCTATTTCCTCTTCGCCGCGGCGGTGCTGGGCGCCGTGTTCTGCTTCCTGCGCTTCACCACCTTCGGGATGGTGGTCCGCGCCGGCATGGCGGACCGTGAAACCGTCGGCCTGCTGGGCATCAACATCGACAAGCGCTTCACGCTGATGTTCGGGCTCGCCGCCGTCGTCGCGGGGCTGGCGGGGGTCATGTACACCCCGATCCTGTCGCCCGACTACCACCTGGGCATGGACTTCCTGGTCCTGAGCTTCGTGGTCGTCGTGGTCGGCGGCATGGGCTCGCTGCCCGGCGCGGTCGCCGCGGGCTTTCTGCTCGGCATCCTGCAGAGCTTCGCCTCGATGAACGAGGTCAAGCAGATCCTCCCCGGCATCGACCAGATCATCATCTACCTGGTGGCCGTCGTCATCCTGCTCACCCGCCCCCGGGGCCTGCTGGGCCGCAAGGGCGTGATGGAGGCCTGATCCCATGAACACCAAGACCTCCGACACCCTGCTGCTGATCGTCTTCTCGATCGCGGTGCTCGCCGGCCCGGTGATCCTCGCCCCCTTCGGGGCGGGCTACCCGGACCTCCTGCAGAAATTCGCGATCTACGGGATCTTCGCGATCGGCTTCAACATCCTGTTCGGCCTGACCGGCTATCTCAGCTTCGGCCATGCGGCCTTCCTGGGCGTCGGGTCCTACGCCGCGGTCTGGATGTTCAAGCTGCTGAGCATGAACATCATTCCCGCCGTCATCTTCTCGGTGATCGTGGCGGGGCTGTTCAGCCTGGTCATCGGCTTCATCTCGCTGCGCCGGTCGGGGATCTACTTCTCGATCCTCACGCTGGCCTTCGCGCAGATGTGCTACAACCTCGCCTATTCGGTGCTCACGCCCATCACCAATGGCGAGACCGGGCTTCAGATCACGCTGTCCGACCCCCGCATCCTCGACGCCGCGGCGGAGGGGCAGGCCCCGGCCTCCAATCTCTTCGGGCTGGACATGATCTCGACCTGGGAGACGTCGCTCGCCGGCATGACCCTGCAGTTCAACATGGGCTTCTACGTCTGCGCGCTGATCCTGATCCTGAGCTTCTGGATCTCCATGCGCCTGTTCCGCTCGCCCTTCGGGATGATGCTGAAGGCGGTGAAGTCCAACCAGAACCGGATGAGCTACACCGGGCTCGACACCAAGCCCTACACGCTGGCGGCCTTCGTGATCTCGGGCATGTTCGCGGGCCTGGCCGGCGGGCTGCTGGCGGCGATGGATCCGCTGGCGGGCGCCGAGCGGATGCAGTGGACCGCCTCCGGAGAGGTGGTGCTGATGACCATTCTCGGCGGCGCGGGCACCCTGCTGGGGCCGGTGCTGGGCGCGGGGCTGATCAAGTATTTCGAGAACATCTTCTCGGCGATCAACGACTCGACCCTGCACGGCGTCTTCGCCTTCCTGCCCGACGGGCTCAACAACGCGGTCTCCGCGGTGCTCGGGCTGTTCGTCGGGGAGGGCTGGCACCTGACGCTCGGCCTGATCTTCATGCTGATCGTGACCTTCCTGCCCGGCGGGCTGATCGAGGGCGCCCAGCGCATCGGCCGGCTCTTCACCTCCCGCTCCAAGGCGGACCCGCAGTCCGGCGAGGCGCAGTCGCGTCCCGCCCCCGCAGAGTGAGGGCGCCATGACCCCGATCCTCGAAGTTCAGAGCGTCAACAAGCGCTTCGGCGGCCTCAAGGCGCTCGATGACGTCAACCTCACGGTGATGGAGGGCACGGTCCACGCCATCATCGGGCCCAACGGCGCCGGCAAGTCCACGCTGCTCAACTGTTTCGTCGGGCGTCTCGTGCCCGACACCGGCACGGTGACCTTCGCGGGGCAGAGCCTGATCGGCAAGAAGCCCCACGAGATCAACCAGGCGGGCGTCTCCCGCGTGTTCCAGACCCCGGAGATCTTCGAGGATCTCACGGTGCTGGAGAACGTGATGATCCCGGCGCTGGCGCAGCGCGACGGCGCCTTCCGCCTGCATGGCTGGCACCCGCTGAGCCGGGAGGCGGAGATCCGCGACAAGGCCGAGCGCGCGCTTGCCGACGTGGCCATGGCGGACCGGCGCAACATGCCGTCCGGGTCGCTGTCGCGCGGCGACAAGCGGCGGCTGGAGATGGCCATGTGCCTGGTGCAGGAGCCCCGGCTGCTGCTGCTGGACGAGCCCACCGCCGGCATGGCGCGGGCCGACACCAACGCCACCATCGACCTGCTCAAGCGCATCGGCTCCGAGCGCAACATCACCAAGGTGGTGATCGAGCACGACATGCACGTGGTGTTCAGCCTCGCCGACCGGATCTCGGTGCTGGCGCAGGGCCACGTGATCGTCGAGGACGCGCCCGAGAACATCAAGGGCAACGCCAAGGTCCAGGAAGCCTATCTCGGAGGAGCGCACCTGTGAGCATCGTCGACGACGCCGCCTTCGCCGCGGTCAGGAAAACCCCGAACCCGCGCAGCTCCGGCACGCCGCCGGCCTACTTCTCCGCCTGGGACCTGCACGCCTATTATGGCGAGAGCTACATCGTGCAGGGCGTGAACTTCAACATCCACGAGGGCGAGATCGTCGCCCTTCTGGGCCGCAACGGGGCGGGCAAGACCTCGACCCTGCGCACCATCGCGCGGCTCGACGACCCGGCCCTGAAGCACGGGGAGATCTGGCTGGACCACAAGCCCGTGCATTCGATGAAGGCGCACGAGGCCTCCCAGCACGGCATCGCCCTGGTGCCCGAGGACCGGCGCATCATCGCCGGCCTGACGGTGGAGGAGAACCTCAGGCTCGCCCAGATCGCGCCGCCCATCGGCTGGTCGATCGAACGCATCTACGAACTTTTCCCCCGTCTGGGCGAGCGTCGGATGCAGGAGGGCGTGACCCTCTCGGGCGGGGAGCAGCAGATGCTGGCCATCGGCCGGGCGCTGGCGCGCGACATCAAGCTGCTGCTGCTGGACGAGCCCTATGAGGGCCTCGCTCCGGTGATCGTGCAGGAGATCGAGCGCACGCTGGCCGAGATCAAGAAACTGGGCATCACCACGGTGATCGTCGAACAGAACGCCATCGCCGCCTTGCAGCTTGCCGACCGTGCGATCATTCTCGACATGGGACAGGTGGTGTTCGACGGAACCGCCGAAGCGGTGCTCAACGACGCCGCGCTGCGCCAGGAATATCTGGCGATCTGAGCCGAGGGGCCATCTGACCCTAAAGGATGGGGCGACCTCAACCGCCCCATCCGTTAACGAATGGGCGCGCGACGCCCGACGGCGCGCGTCCGAGAGACATTCAGGAGGACCACGCCCCATGACCGAGACCGTGATTCCGGTGTCCCCCGACGTCGCCAAGAGCGCCTCGGTGACCGCGGAGAGCTACGAGGCGATGTACGCCGCCTCCGTGAAGGACCCCGCCGCGTTCTGGGACGATCACGGGCGGCGCATCGACTGGATCCGCCCCTATTCGACAGTGAAGGCGGTCAACTACGATTACCCCGACGTCTCGATCCGCTGGTTCGACGACGGCACGCTGAACGTGGCCGCCAACTGCATCGACCGCCATGTCGCGACCCGGGGCGACCAGACCGCCATCATCTTCGAGCCCGACGATCCGTCCGAGGCCGCGCAGCACATCACCTATTCCCAGCTCAAGGACGAGGTATCGCGCTTCGCCAACGTGCTGAAGGGGCTGGGGGTCGGCAAGGGCGACCGGGTGGTGATCTATCTGCCGATGATCCCCGTCGCGGCCTACGCCATGCTCGCCTGCGCGCGGATCGGCGCGATCCATTCGGTGGTCTTCGCGGGCTTCTCGCCCGACGCGCTGGCCGACCGGGTCAACGATTCCGAGGCCAGGCTGGTCATCACCGCCGACCACGCCCCCCGCGGCGGCCGCGCCACGGCGCTGAAATCCAATGCCGACAAGGCGCTGCGCCGCTGCAAGGATTCGGTCAAGCTGCTGGTCTGCACCCGCACCGGCGGCCAGATCGACTGGGTCGAGGGCCGGGATTTCCGCTACGAGGACCTGGCCGAGACCGCCTCCGCCGATTGCCCGCCCGAGGAGATGGACGCCGAGGATCCGCTCTTCATCCTCTACACCTCCGGGTCCACGGGCAAACCCAAGGGCGTGGTGCACACGTCAGGCGGCTACCTCGTCTACGCCGCGATGACCCATGAGCACGTCTTCGACTACAAGGACGGCGAGGTCTACTGGTGCACGGCGGATGTGGGCTGGGTCACCGGGCACAGCTACATCCTCTACGGGCCGCTGGCCAACGGCGCCACGACCCTGATGTTCGAGGGCGTGCCCACCTTCCCCGACGCCTCGCGCTTCTGGCAGGTGGTGGACAAGCACAAGGTCTCGATCTTCTACACCGCCCCGACCGCCCTGCGCGCCCTGATGGGCAAGGGCGACGAGTGGGTGACGAAATGCGATCTGTCGTCCCTGCGCATCCTCGGCTCGGTCGGCGAGCCGATCAATCCGGAGGCCTGGTCCTGGTATCACCGGGTCATCGGCAAGGGGAAATGCCCCATCGTCGACACCTGGTGGCAGACCGAGACCGGGGGCATCCTGATCTCCCCGCTGCCCGGCGCGACGCCGCTGAAGCCCGGCTCGGCGACCCGCCCGTTCTTCGGGGTGGAGCCGGTGGTGCTGGACGACCAGGGGAACGAGCTTTCGGGCGCGGTCTCCGGCGTGCTGGCGATCAAGGACTCGTGGCCCGGCCAGATGCGCACGATCTGGGGCGACCACGCGCGCTTCATCTCCACCTATTTCGAGATGTTCAAGGGCTACTACTTCGCTGGCGACGGCTGCCGGCGGGATGAGGACGGCTATTACTGGATCACCGGGCGGGTCGACGACGTGATCAACGTCTCGGGCCATCGCATGGGCACGGCGGAGGTCGAAAGCGCCCTCGTCGCCCATGAGAAGGTCGCCGAGGCCGCGGTGGTCGGCTATCCGCACGACATCAAGGGGCAGGGCATCTACTGCTACGTGACGCTGATGGAGGGGGTCGAGCCCTCCGACGCCCTGAAGACCGAGCTGGCGAACTGGGTCCGGACCGAGATCGGCCCCATCGCCAAGCCCGACGTGATCCAGTGGGCGCCGGGCCTGCCCAAGACCCGTTCCGGCAAGATCATGCGCCGCATCCTGCGCAAGATCGCCGAGAACGACACCGGCAATCTCGGGGACACCTCGACCCTGGCGGAGCCGGCGGTGGTCGACGACCTGGTGGCGAATTCGGTCCACAAGCAGGCCGCGAGCGCCTGAGCGTTCCCGCCTCCGAACCGGGCCGGCCGCGTGATCCACGCGGCCGGCCTTTTTCGTCGGGGGCGCTTTTTTCGTTGACCTAGAATGCCCATTGTCCTGATTTGGCACAATGAGCGATGGACCCTGGAGCGACAACGACAATGACCTGACGGTGGCGGACTACTTCGCCATGCTTGAAGAGGAACGCGCGGGGCGGCGGCTCAACAAGAGCGAGCACAGGCGGGAGCTTTGCGCACGTATCGGTCGGCCGGAAACTGCGATCGAATACAAGCACCGTAACATCAGCGCCATTCTTCAGTCAGCAGGCGAAACACGAATCGCCGGTTACAAGCCGCTGTTCAACTACCAGAGATCGCTCGAAGACGCTGTCGCCCGCTGGCTCGCGCTTCATCCGGATTGGGTTGAACGCCCGCCGGTATGGGATGCTGCGATGCGAATTGGCGGCACCGCCGGCTTCGCGGAGTTTCCCACGCTTTTGTTCCGCGCTGCGCCTACTCTGACCAATCAAGCTCAACCCAAGGAGGCCGAGCAAGCTGAAGCTACGGCGCGCCGCTTCGGGGCGGCGGAGCGGGACGAGCGCAACCGCGCGCTGGGCAGGGCCGGGGAGGAGATGGCGCTGGAGCATGAGCGCGCCGCCCTGCGCACCGTCGGACGGGACGACCTCGCGCGCCGCGTGGACTGGACCTCCCAGACCCGGGGCGATGGCGCGGGCTACGACATCGAGAGCTTCGAGCAGGACGGCCGCCCGCGGCTGATCGAGGTGAAGACCACGCGCGGCTGGAACCGCACGCCCTTCCACATCTCGCGCAACGAGCTGCGGGTCTCCGAGGCGCGCCGCGACGCCTGGGTGCTGATGCGTCTGCACGATATCGACCGCAAGCCGGGCGCGTTCGAATTGCGGCCGCCGCTCGAAAACCATGTGTCGTTGATCGCCACCAGCTACCGGGCCGAATTCGGCTGATCGCGATGACCTGCAAGGTCATTGCTTCGCTGCGCGGGGCGCCCTCCCATGGCCGAAACAACATGGGAGGAGTGGCGAGATGACCGCGAACATGGCCGACCGCATGCCGTTCTCGAAGCTGATGGGCGTCGAGGTGGTCGAGGCGACCAGGGACAAGGTGACGGCGACGCTGGTGATCCGGCCGGATCTCTGCACCGCGGGTCACATCATGCATGGCGGCGCGGTGATGGCCTTCGCCGATGCGGTGGGCGCGATCGGCGCCGTGCTGAACCTGCCCGAGGGCAAGAGCACCACCACCATCGAATCGAAGACCAACTTCCTCGGCGCCGGGCCGGAGGGCGAGACCGTCACCGCCGTCGCCACCCCGGTGAAGATCGGCGCCCGGCTCTCGGTCTGGCAGACCCGGATAACGCGGGCCGACGGCAAGGACGTGGCGCTGGTGACCCAGACGCAGCTGGTGCTCTGACAGGCGGCGCGGGGCGGGGCGGGGTGGCCTCGGCGCCAGGCGCGGGATTTCCCCCACGCGCCCCCTTTCCGCCGCCGCGCCCATCGCCATGATGATCCCTCGGGCCGCATCCCCGCGCCCGTCCGCGCCGGAGATCCCCATGACCGCAACCCCCGACACCTTCGACGCCATCGTCATCGGCGCCGGCATGATGGGCGCCGCCTGCGCCCGCCACATGACCGAGGCCGGGGCGAAGGTCCTGCTGCTCGGCCCGGACGAGCCGGTGTCCCGCGCCACCCACGCCGCCCCCTTCGCCAGCCACCACGATTCGGGGCGCATCACGCGGGCGCTGGACGCGCGCGGCGACTGGGCCCGCCTGTCGCGCCGCGCCATCGGGCGCTATGCGGGGATCGAAGCCGCCTCGGGCATCCCCTTCTTCCGCGAGACAGGGGGCATGATGGCCGGGCCGCTGGACGGCTCCAACACCGGTTTCATGGCCAGCACGCT
The DNA here is from genome assembly GCF_900106695.1 of Albimonas donghaensis. Classification (GTDB taxonomy): domain Bacteria; phylum Pseudomonadota; class Alphaproteobacteria; order Rhodobacterales; family Rhodobacteraceae; genus Albimonas; species Albimonas donghaensis. Next base: position 290,150 of record NZ_FNMZ01000004.1, on the reverse strand, counting down.
CGCGGTGGCCGAGGCGCAATCCATCCCCCATGTCCGCTACGAGGGCGCGGCGCTGGCGGAGACCTTCCCCTTCTTCGCCTTCCCCGAAGGCACGGTCGCCCTGCATGAGCCGAGCGGCGCCGGCTGCATCGACCCGCGGGCGCTGGTCCGCGCCCAGATCGCGCTCGCCACGGCGGGGGGCGCCGCGCGCCATGCCTCCCACGTCGTGGCCATCGACGAGACCGCCGGCGAGGCGAGCGTCCGCTGCGCCGACGGGGTCGTGTTCCGCGCGCCCAGAGCGGTGATCGCCGCCGGCGCCTGGTCCCGCGAGTTGCTGCCCCAGCGTCCGAAGATCGACGTCTACGCCCGAACCGTGGCGTTGCTGGAGATCGACGAAGCCGAGCGCGCGCGCCTCGCCGCCATGCCCACCCTGGTATGGGAGCCCGACGATCCCCGCGCCGCCCCCTATCTGCTGCCGCCGCTGCCCTATCCCGATGGCAGGTGGTACATGAAGATCGGCGGCGACCCGATGGATCAGCCCCTGACCACGGATGCCGAGATCGCGGAGTGGTTCCGCACCGAAGGCGACCTCGCGGTGCGCGACAAGCTCACCGAAATGCTGTGCGAGCTGATGCCGGGGCTGCGCTACGCCTCGCTGGGCTCGGCCGCCTGCGTGACCTCGTTCAACGCCTGGAAGGCGCCGCTGATTCATCAGGCGGGAGAGTGTCTTTATGCGGTGACGGTGGGCAACGGCTCGGGCGCCAAATGCTCGGACGAGATCGGCCGACTGGGCGCGCTGCTGGCGCTGGGCGGCGACCTGGCGGCGGAGGGCTACGATTCGGGCTTCGGCCCGGAAGGCTGAGACGGGCGGCCGAGCAGGGGGGCGCGACGGGGAGGGGGCGAGCCGCCTCAGCCGTTCATCAGCTTGGCGACCTGCTCGGCGATCGGGTCGACGGCCAGGGGATGCACCTCGGCCTTCACCGTCTCGGGCGCGTCGACGCGTTTCCACTGGTCGGCCTGGTAGATCTCGAAGGGCCGGAACTTCGCCTTGTAATCCATCTTCGGCGAACCCGGGACCCAGTAGCCGAGATAGACATAGGGCAGACCCGCGGCCCGCGCGATCTCCAGATGGTCGAGAATCATGTAGGTGCCGAGCGAGCGCCGCTCCTCCGCCGGATCGAAGAACGAGTAGACCATCGACAGCCCGTCCGAGAGCACGTCGGTCAGGCAGGCGCCCACCAGCACGTCGGGCCCGCGTTCCCCGGCCTCGCGATCCGGGGCGCGGCGGTATTCGACGACGCGGGTGCGGACCGGCGTCTCCTCGATCATGGCGGAGAACTCGAACTCGTCCATCTCGGCCATGCCGCCATCGGCGTGGCGATGGTCGAGATAGCGGCGGAAGAGCTCGTACTGATCTTCGGTCGCCTGCGCGCCCACGGCGACGCGGGCGAGATCGGCGTTGCGCGCGATCACCCGCCGATGGGTGCGGCCGGGCTGAAAGCCGTCGACGGGGATTCGCGTGGACAGGCAAGCGTTGCAGCCGGCGCAGGAGGGCCGGTAGACGACGCCCTGCGAACGACGAAAGCCGCGCAGCGACAGGAAGTCGTTGACCGCGGCGGCGTCCGGATTGCGCAGGGTGGTGAAGAGCTTTCGTTCCGCCCGGCCCTCGAGATAGGGGCAGGGCTGGGGAGCCGTCACGAAGAACTGCGGCGCGATCTTTCCCTGATGGTGGCTCATGGACCTCTGCGCGAAATGGGGCGTCGAGTCGCGACCCTAGCAGGGGGTCACCGTCTCGTCATCATCGCCGCGATCCCATGGGTGATGGCGGCGGGCGCCCTGCGTCGCGGGCGACACGGATCGACGGACCGGGCGTCGGGGCTTTGCCGCCGTCGGGGGGGCTGCGAACGCGCGCGCGCCCGGCGACCGCGAGGGTCGCCGGGCGCGGCGTCGCCCGCTTGGGGCGGGCGCGTCAGGCGGTGGCTTCGCCGGAAGGCGCCGGCCCGCGGCGGCGTTCGTCCATGAACTGGTCGAACTCGGCCTGGTCCTTGGCGCGGCGCAGCCGCTCCATGAAGTCCTGGAAGGCGGTCTGCTCTTCCTCGAGCCGCTTGAGCGTCTCTTCCTTGTAGCTGTCGAACACGGCGTTGCCGCTCGACTGATAGGCGCCGTGACGGTTGCGCTTCCAGCGCGAGTTGCAGCCCTTGCCCATACGTCCGCTCCAGATCATGTAGAAGAGAAAGGCGAGGCCCAGCGGCCACGCCAGGATGAAGAGGAAGACCATCGCGCCGATCCAGCCGGGTTTGCCCCAGTGGTCCAGCGTGGCCTCGCCTCGTCTCAGAAGATCCTTGATCCTGTCCATTGCTATCCCCGTGTCTCGATGCGCCTTGGCGGCACGATGCGCCCCCATGGCGCGATGTGAATGTAAATCACATTTACATAGATGGGCGATCCGGGCCGCCTTGCAAGAGGCGCCCTCGAATTTTCCACGCATGACCCGGACTGCTCCGTCGCACGCGTGTGCGGGGCGCGTGGCGGGGGCCGGAGCGCGGGGAGGGAGGGCGGCCCGCCTCGCCCGCCCGAAGCGGGGCGGGGTCGGCGGGCCGCCGGATCGCAGGGCGATCCGGGGCGCGGGCGGAACAGGACGGCGAAAACGGAAAACGCCCGCCGGGGGAACCGGCGGGCGTTTTCGATCCGAAGGCGATCCGCGAAGGCGCGGGCCGCGATGGCGGCGTCAGCCGCCCTGGGTCTGAAGATAGGCGACCAGCGCGGCGCGGTCCTCGATCTTCGGAAGGCCGGCGAAGCCCATGGCGGTGCCCGGCGCGAACTTGCGCGGGTTGGCCAGGAAGTGCTGCAGGTTCTCCGGCGACCAGGTGTCGACCACCGCTTCCAGCGCGCCGGAATAGGCGAAGCCGTCCACCGCGTCGACCGCGCGGCCCACGACGCCGTCCAGATGCGGGCCGGTGGCGTTGGTGCCGTCCAGCTTGTGGCAGGCCTTGCACTTGCCGAACACCCGCTCGCCGCGGGCCGGATCGGCCTCGGCCAGAAGGGCGCCGAAATCGACCTGCTCTTCTTCCGTGCCGCCGCCGGATTCCTCGATCTCGAGGGCATAGGCGTAGTCGTGTTCATCGCCGTGTCCGGCGGGGTGGAAAATCTGGTCGGCGAAGAACTGAACGCCGAGATAGATCAGCAGCGAGCCGACCACGGCTCCCATGATCTTGTTGATCTCCATCGAGTCCATAGCGTCCTGACCCCTTTTCAGTCCTGGCCCCGCTTCCGCCGGGGGCCGCCAGGTCGACCCCATCCGCGACAGGCGCGCAGGGTCGGAGCGGTCGCGCCCGGGGCGCGGCTGGGTTGCGATTTCCTAGCCGCTTCCCGACCCCGCCCGCAAGGCGTATAAGGCGCGACCCATTGACCGGAAAGAGGGCGGTTCCAATCCGTTGCAAGACGTCTTGCATCGGCGGCGGATCACGCCCGAAGCGGGAGACCATGAGCCAGCAAGACCGCATCGCCTTCCAGGGAGAGCCGGGAGCCTACTCGCATCTCGCCTGTCGCCAGGCCTATCCCGACCTCGAGCCGATTCCCTGCGCCACCTTCGAGGAGGCGATCGCCACGGTGCGCTCCGGCGAGGCCCGACTCGCCATGCTGCCGGTGGAGAACTCCACCTATGGCCGGGTCGCCGACATTCACGCGCTGCTGCCGGGCTCGGGCCTGTTCATCATCGGCGAAACCTTCGTGCCCGTGGCCATCCAGCTGATGGGCCGCCCCGGGGACAGGCTGGAGGACGTGACCGAGGCCATGTCCCACACCGTGCTGCTGGGGCAGTGCCGGGATTTCCTCGGCCGTCACGGCATCCGCCCGATCACCGGGGCGGACACCGCCGGCTCCGCGCGCATGGTGGCGGAGGCCACGAAGCCGGGGCGCGCGGCGCTCGCCTCCGAGCTGGCGGCGGAGATCTACGGGCTGGAGATCCTCGCCCGCGACGTCCATGACAACAAGAACAACGCCACCCGCTTTCTGGTCATGAGCCGCCAGAAGATCGAGGCCGAACCTTCCGCTCCCAAGGTGCTGACCACCTTCCTGTTCGAGGTCCGCAACGTGCCCGCCGCGCTTTACAAGGCGATGGGGGGATTCGCGACCAACGGCGTGAACATGGTGAAACTGGAGAGCTACATGGCCGGCGGGTCCTTCACCGCCACGCAGTTCCTGGCCGACATCGAGGGGCATCCCGAAGACCCTTCGGTGCGCAACGCGATGGAGGAGCTGGGCTTTTTCACCTCGCATCGCCGGATCCTGGGCGTCTACCCGTCGCATCCCTACCGGGAGCGGGTGAAGAAGGTCTGATCCAACGCCGCGCTCCGGGATGGGACCGGGCGGAAGCCGGGGGGCTCGGGGGGGGCGTCGGGCCCCCGGCTCCGGGTCGCGTGCTTGCGGACAGAGCCCGAACGCCGTCGCGCGTCGTGAGCGTCGCGCGACGTGAGACATGTCCGCTGCCGGAGCGCCATGCGGGAACGCCATGCTTCGGGGTTCGCCTCCCAGGGGTCAGACATGGGAGGCGCGGCCGGCGCCCGGGTCGGGAGGGCCCGCCCCGGCGCGGCGCTGCCGACGCGGCGAGGGCCGAAGGGCGTTCGCGGCGGTCAGCTCTGGTGGGCGCCGCGCTTCTCGGTCAGGCGGGCCTGAATGCGGCGCCAGCGCTCGGCCTCCTCGGCCTCGCCGATCTCCTCATGGCGCACGGCGCGCTGGGCGGCGGTGGCGATCGCGCGGGGGCCCAGCTGCTCATAGAGCGAGCGGGCCTGGATCTCGACATCTTCCATACGCATGGCGGGGTCTCCCTTCCATCTGGTCTGGTCATCGATATCCGGACCGGCCCGCGGAAAGGCCCGCAGACCGGCCCGGATACGCAACCTAGGGGGGAGCCGGCGCTCTGTGAACCCGGCGGCGCGGAAAAAACGCCCGGCGGCGCTCAGCCGAAATCGGGAATCCGGCCCTCGACCCAGGCTTCCAGCACGAAACGCGCGATGGCGCCGTGCCGGGCCGGGGCGATCACCGGATGGCGGCCGGCCAGCGCCTCGCGCATCTCGTCCTTCTCCACCCACATGGCCGATTCCAGCTCCTTGGGGTCGATGCGGATGTCCTCGTCCAGCGCCTCCGCCGCGCAGCCGAACATCAGCGAGGCGGGGAAGGGCCAGGGCTGCGAGGCGACATAGGCGACCCGGCCCACGCGGATCATCGCCTCCTCGTCCACCTCGCGGCGCACGGCGGCCTCCAGCGTCTCGCCCGGCTCCATGAAGCCCGCGAGCAGGGAGAACATGCCCTTCGGCCAGGCCTGCTGGCGACCCACCAGCACGCGGGAGCCGCGCACGACCAGCATGATCACCACCGGGTCGGTGCGCGGGAAATGCTGGGCGCCGCAGGCGGGGCAGTCGCGCCGCCAGCCGGCATGGGACATCTTCGAGCGCGACCCGCACTTGGCGCAGAACGGGTGCGAGAGGTGCCATTCCAGCACCCCCTTGGCCGCGGCCACGTCGGCGGCGTCCTGGGTGGTCAGCCGGGCCATCGCCATGCGGGTGTCGACGAAGACATGATCCGCGGGCAGGTCCGGGTGGCGGTTGGCGGTGGGGTCGCGGAAGCTCGACGGCGGGCCGTCGGGGGCGGCGGGGTCCGACCAGGCGGAGAAATCCACGGCGAACCGGCCCGAGGGGCGCCCCTCGGGATCGTCCAGCCCCAGCAGAACGGGGTCGAGCTCCAGGCCCTCCAGGACCGGGTGATCGGTGGGCAGCCAGCCGAGGCTGACCGGCGCCTGCGGCTCGGCCCCGTCCGGGCCCTCAGGCTCCACCAGCAGGGGCTTGCCGCGCCACAGCGGCAGCACGCGGGCGGCGGAATCGTCCCAGAAGCGGCGGACCATGACGGCGTTGTCGCGGATGCGGTCGGCGCGGTCGCGGACGCCTCCGGCGAAGGTGATCTCGTGTTCCGGGATCATCGGCTCCGGCATCTTCGCGGGCGTGGTCTCGCTCATCGTCCGGGCTCTCCCCTTGTCATTCGCTTTGCGTACATATGGACCGGTCCGTCGGGAACGCGCAAGGCGGGGGCGGGTGAGGCCGGCGGGCGAAACCCGACCCGCAGGGCTTGAAATCGGCGGCCGTCTTCAGTATCTCCCGGCTTGAGAGGTTGGCGTGGGCAGGCGCCTCGCCAACCCGGTCAGGTCCGGAAGGAAGCAGCCGCAACGAGTCCCGCTTGGGTCGCGTTCCAGCCTCTCACCCTCAAAGCCGCTCCCTCGGGGGCGGCTTTGTCGTGTCCGGGGCCGGGCTTCCGGGCCGCGCCGCGCATCCCCCCCCGCCTTTGCTGACCGCGCCTCTGCTGACCGCGCCCGCCGCCCCGCGCCCGTCGCCACCCGCGCCCCCGCTTCAGCGCGCCGCGGGCGCCCGGCCCGAACCCGCGGAACCTCGGACGCGGCGCCCTCGCCGCCTTGCCCTCCGCCCGCCCGCCCCATACCCTCCGCCTCAACCCCTTCCGGGGCGCCCGGCCCCCGCCGGACCCGCCCCCATCGAGGCCGGAGCCCACATGGCCGACGACGCGTCTCCCGAGGCGAAGCCCGCCTATCAGGTGCTGGCCCGCAAATACCGCCCCGCCACCTTCGCCGACCTGATCGGGCAGGAGGCGATGGTGCGCACCCTGCGCAACGCCTTCGAAAGCGACCGCATCGCCCATGCCTTCATCCTCACGGGCGTGCGCGGGGTGGGCAAGACCACCACCGCCCGCATCGTCGCCAAGGGGCTGAACTGCATCGGGCCGGACGGGCGGGGCGGCCCCACCGTCTCCCCCTGCGGGGTCTGCGAGCCCTGCGTCTCCATCGCCGAATCCCGCCATGTGGACGTGATGGAGATGGACGCCGCCTCGCGCACCGGCGTCGGCGACGTGCGCGAGATCATCGACGCGGTGCGCTACCGGGCGGCCTCGGCGCGCTACAAGGTCTACATCATCGACGAGGTGCACATGCTCAGCACCTCCGCCTTCAACGCGCTGCTCAAGACGCTCGAAGAACCGCCCGAGCACGTGAAGTTCATCTTCGCCACCACCGAGATCCGCAAGGTCCCGGTCACCGTCCTCTCCCGCTGCCAGCGCTTCGACCTGCGCCGGATCGAGCCGGAGGTGATGATGACCCATCTCTCCGGCATCGCGGAGAAGGAGGGCGCGCAGGTCGCCCAGGACGCGCTGGCCCTGATCGCGCGGGCGGCGGAAGGGTCGGCCCGCGACGCGCTCTCCCTGCTCGATCAGGCCATCGCCCACGGGGCGGGGGAGACGTCGGCGGATGAGGTCCGCTCCATGCTCGGCCTCGCCGACCGGGGGCGCACGCTGGACCTGTTCGAGGCGGTGATGCGGGGCGACTGCGCCGCGGCGCTGTCGGAGCTGTCGGAGCAATATGCGCAAGGCGCCGATCCGCTGGCGGTGCTGCGGGATCTGGCGGAGGTCACGCACTGGATCTCCATCGCCAAGATCACGCCGGAAGCCGCCGACGACCCCACCGCCGGGCCGGACGCCCGGGCGCGGGCCAGGGACTATGCCGAGCGCCTCGCCCTGCGCCCGCTCGCCCGCGCCTGGCAGATGCTGCTCAAGGCGATGGAGGAGGCCGCGGCCGCTTCCAACCCGATGATGGCCGCGGAGATGGCGATCATCCGCCTGACCCATGTCGCCGATCTGCCGAGCCCCGAGGACCTGATCCGTCGTCTGACCGCCGAGGGCGGCGCCCCGGCCGGCGCCGCGCCCGGGTCGCCTCCGGGCGGCGGCGGCGGCAGCGGCGGCGGCGGCAGCGGGGGCGGCGGCGGAGGGAATGGCGGCGGCGCCCGCGCCCAGGCGTCGGGAGGGGCCTTCCGGGCGGTCGCGGCGCCCGCCGCCGCCCATGCGCCGGCGCAGGCCTCCGCGCCCCGCGCCGAGGCTCCGCGCCCGACGCTCGCCTCCGCCACGCCGGAACCGCGCGACGCCGCCCCGGCGCCGACCCCGCAGCCCGAGGTCTCCGCCGCCGTCGCCGCGCTGCCCGCTTTCGACGACGTGCTCGCCCTGATCCGCGAAAAGCGCGACGCAAGGCTTCTGGTGACGGTGGAAACCGGGCTGCGGCTCGTGTCCTACCAGCCCGGACGCATCGCCTTCGAGCCGTCGCCCTCGGCGCCCCAGAGCCTCGCCGCCGACCTGGCCGAGCGTCTGCGCCTGTGGACCGGCGCCCGCTGGATGGTGTCGGTCGAAGCCTCCGGCGGCGCCCCCACGGTCGCGGAGCAGCGCGACGCCGAGCGCGACGACCTGCATGCCCGCCTGCGCGAACACCCGCTGGTCCGCGCCGCCATGGACGCCTTTCCGGAGGCCGAGATCCTCGCCACCCGCGCCTTCGGCGCCGAGGCCCCGGCGGAGGAGACCCAGACCGCCCCGGAATGGGAGGAGACCCCGGACGACGACGACTGGGAGGGCTGGGACCCGGTCGACGTTTTCGAGGAACGCCCCTGATCCGCGCCTCGCGGAGCCGTCCGCAGGGCATTCGATCCGCGATCCGACATTGCCGCGCCGCGCGAGGTTGCGCATATGCTGACCATCCGCCGCGCCGTGGGGGGCCGGGCGCGATTCTCCGCCGCCTCTCCCCCGCCGGCCCCGACATTCCGCCGCCCCCCTCGGGCGGCCAGACGACAAGGAGCCTCCCATGCTCAAGGGACTGGGTAACATCGGCGACATGGCCAAGATGATGGCCAAGGCGCAGGAGCTGCAGGGCAAGATGGCCGAGGCGCAGGAGCGCATCGCCAATATCGAGGCCGAGGGCGAGGCCGGCGCCGGCATGGTCAAGGCCCGCGTCTCCGGCAAGGGCGAGCTGCGGGGCCTCAGCATCGACCCGTCCCTGTTCGTGCCCGAGGACCGCGAGGCGGTTGAGGACCTGATCATCGCCGCCATCCGCACCGCCCAGGAGAACGCCGCCGAAGCCGCCCAGGCCGAGATGGCCCAGGCCGCCGAGGGCCTGCCGCTGCCCCCGGGCATGAAGCTGCCCTTCTGATCCGTCCGGCGCCGTCCATCCCGGCGCCGCCCACCTCCGCGCCGCCCGTCGTTCCGGGCGGCGCCGCATCGGCCGGCGGCGGCGTTCGCGTTTCGCCGCCGCCTCCAGCGTCGCCTGCCTCAACCGCGTAACCTCGTCCGCTTCCGAACCCGGCCGTTCGCCGGGATCGACCCACGGGAAGGCCCGCTGCGCCGATGCCAGGCGACGATTCCGACCGCGCCTCCGCGCCCGCTTTCGCCCGTCCGCGCCGCTGGCGCGGCGCCTCCGAAATCGCGCTGGTCGCGCCGGTGGCGGCCTTCATGGTGCTGGCCTTCGCCAACTGGCTGGTCGTGGTGCGCGCCGAGGTCGGGATGCGGAGCGCGGGGCGCGCGGCGCTGGCCTCCATGGCGCGGGGCGAGATCGGGCCGCGGGAAGCCGCCTTCCAGGTCCACCGGGCGCTCGACGATCCCGATCGACGGACCTATTCGGTCGCGGTCACCGGGGGGCCGTATCCGCGCATCGACATCGCCGCGCCCCGCGCTTCGGCCGGCCTGATCGGACCGTTCGGATTCCAGGCTTTCGGGGACATGGCGGTGACAGTGGAGGCCGGGGGCGGGTCCGGTGCCGCGGCGCTGGCCAATCCGCTGGCCGATCCGGCGGCCAATCCGCTGGGCCGTCTCACCCGACGCGAGGTCGAGGCGCTGCGCCGGCCCACGCCTTCGGACATGATCGCGCCGGATGCGCTCGCCGGAGGGACCGCCCCCGACATTCCGCTCATGCCCGAAGCGCCGCCCGACGCCCGCTGATCGCGCGCCGACCTCACGTGCGGGGGGGCGATCGCGCGCCCCCGGTTACTCGCGATGCAGCAGCCGGTCGGTGATCCAGCCGGAGATCCGCGCGCCCAGGCTCTTCTTGCCGGCGCGATGTTCGGCCAGCAGGGCGTCGCGGTCGTATTCCTCGTCCACCCAGCGGTCGAAGGGGACGCCGCGGGCCTCGGCCTCGGCGGCGCGGGCGAAGAAAAGGTCGAGGATCCCGGTCGGCCCGCGGCTCAGATGCAGGTAGCGCAGCGACAGCTGGCCCTGCGCCTCGGCCGCCGTCGCCCCCTCGCGCTCGATCATCCACAGCGCCGCCATGAAGCCCGCCCGATCCGAGCCCGACTTGCAGTGGAACAGCACCGGGGTCGGGATCTCGGAGATCAGGGCGCGCAGGGCGGCTAGCTCCTCCCGGCTGGGCAAACCGCGCGACCGCAGGACGGCGCGGCGGAACTCGATCCCCATCGCCTCGCAGGCCTCGCGTTCCAGCGGGTAGGAGCCGAAGAGCACGCCGCCGCGCAGCGAGATCACCGCCCGCACGCCGCGCCGGGCCATGCGGCGCACCTGGTGAGGCAGCGGCTGGGCCGAACGCCAGGCCGAGCCGCCCACCGGGTGCAGGTTGAGGAAGACATAGCGCAGGACCGCGTGATCGGCGAAGAGCATGTCGAGCCAGGCCCGCAGCCGCGCGCCCTTCCCCTCCAGTTCCGAGCGCCAGTCGGCCTGGGCCGCGCGCCGGCGGGCCTGTTTGCGGGCCTCCTTGGCGTTGCGCGGGGGCTCCATCACCAGATCGGGCTGCAGCGGGTCGGCGCTGGCCACAGGCGCCGCGCCCGAAGCATCCGGCGCGGTCGGCTCGCGGTCGTCGTCGGGTCGGGTCATGGCGCGCTCCGGAGGGCGGATCGAAGGGGGCGGCGCCGGTCGGGCGCCTGGCGCGTTCCCTAGCGCCTCGGGCGGCGCATGGCCAGCGCGAGGCCGTTCGGAAGGGCGCGCGCCTCGCCCGACCGACCTCGCGGCCCCACCGCGGCGGACCGTCGAAGGGGGCGAAACCTGCCATAATGGCAGGGTTCTTGCTTCGCCTTCGTCAACAGAAATGGATCGGGGGAGGCGCGCGCATGGGAATGGACGGCAGGGATACGCCCGAAAACGCGGCAGCCACGCCCTCGGGCGCCACGATCGAAGCCTGGCTCGACGGTCTGCGCGGGCGGCTCGCCGACGACGTGCGCGGCGCGGTGGCCGACTACATCCCCGAACTCAGCCGCGCCGACGCCGACGGCCTCGCCATCTGCATCGCCACCGTCGACGGCCAGGTCTACGGCGTCGGCGACCAGGCCGAGCCCTTCACCATCCAGTCCGTCTCCAAGCCGTTCATGTATGGCTACGCCCTGCGCGAATACGGCGTGGATTTCACGCTGGGCCATGTGGGCGTCGAGCCGACCGGCGAGGCCTTCAACTCGATCATCCTCGACGACGTCCACAACCGCCCCTTCAACCCGATGGTCAACGCCGGCGCCATCGCGGTGGCCGAGCTGATGAAGGGGGCCACCATGGCCCAGCGCGAGCGCAACATGCGCGAGCTCTTCTCCCAGTTCGCCGGGCGCGAGCTGAGCATCGACGACTCCGTCTATCGGTCGGAGCACGCCACGGGGCACCGCAACCGCGCCATCGCCTACATGATGCTCAATTCCGGCATGATCCGGCGGGACCCGGAGGATGTGCTCGACCTGTACTTCAAGCAATGCGCGGTGTCGGTGACCTGCCGCGATCTCGCGGTGATGGCCGCGACGCTGGCCAATGACGGCGCGAACCCGCTGACCGGGGACAAGGTGCTCGATCCGCTGGCGGTGCGCGACGTGCTGACGCTCATGCATTCCTGCGGCATGTACAATTACGCGGGCCAATGGGCCTACGAGGTCGGCGTGCCGGCCAAAAGCGGCGTCTCGGGCGGGGTGATCGCGGTGATCCCGGGGCAGCTCGGCATCGGGGTCTGGTCGCCGCGGCTCGACGCGCATGGCAATTCGGTGCGCGGGGTGGAGGCGTGCAAGGCGGTCTCCTCGGCCTTCGGCCTGCACGTGTTCAACGCCCGGCCCAATGTGCGCGCGGTGATCCGGCGCGAATACCGGGCCGACAAGGTCGCCTCCAAGCGCCTGCGCACCCCGAGGGAGCGCGACCTGCTGGCCGCCCGCGGCGCCCGGGTGGCGGTGATCGAGGTGCAGGGCGAGCTCTATTTCGGCTCGGTCGAGCGTCTGCTCCGACGCGCCGCGGCGCTGGCCGGGGAGACCGACCGCCTGATCCTCGACTTCAAGCGCGCGCAATCGGCCGACGCCGCCGCCATCGGCCTGATGCGCCACATGACCGAGGCGTCGACGCCCGGGGACGCGTCGCTGATCCTGTCCCACCTGACCGCCGAAGGCCCGCTGGCCGGCCTGCATGCCGCGATGTCGGAGGTCTCCGAGGCGCTGGGGACGTCGCGGCTGGCGCTGATCGAGGACGCCGACGCGGCGCTGGAACTGAGCGAGGACGCCCTCCTCGCCGCCGCGCCGGAGCTGCGCCACGGGGCCAAATACGCGCTGAAGGAGCTGGACCTGTTCCAGGGCCTGTCGGAGGACGATTGCCGCGAGCTGGAGCAGATCGTCCAGCCCATGCAGTTCGCCGCCGGCGAGACCATCCTGCGCCGCGGCGACCCGGCCCGCGCGCTGTTCGTGATCGCGCGGGGTTCGGCTTCCGTCACCGTCCCGCGTGAGGACGGGCGGGTCCGCCGGCTGGCCTGCCTCGGCCCCGGCCTGTCGGTGGGGGAGATGGCGCTGCTCGACGGCGGCGCGCGCTCCGCCGACGTGGTGGCGGACGAGCCGGTGGTGGCCTACGCGCTGGGCGTCGACCGGCTGCGCGACCTGGCGCGGACCCGCCCCGGCATCCTCATCGCCATTCTCGAAAACCTGTCGCGGGAGCTGTCCTCCCGCCTGCGGCTGGCCAGCGACGAGATCCGGGCGCTGGAATAGGCCCGGCGCGCGCGGCCCGCGCCCCGGTCAGAAACTGTATTCGAACCGCTCCAGGTCGGCGGCGTATTTGTCGGCGATCAGCTTGCGGGAATGGTCGGTGTAATGGTCGCGGTAGCTCCCGCCGCCGCCGCCCGTGCTCTTGCGCAGATGCGGAACCGAGCCGATGTCGACCCCGAGCATCTTCGAGATGGCGTCCATGTCCTCGGACATGGTCTCCACCTTCCCGATATGGTCCATCTCGTCGATATGGTATTTCGGGTTGTGGAAGCTGGAGCAGTGATGGATCACCGTGTCCAGCGTGGCGTTGAACTCGCTCTCGGGCGCTTCATGGCGAATGAACTGCCGGTCGACGTCGCAGAAATACATGGACTCGACGAAGGCGTCGAAGTCCTTCCACACCAGCCGCCACATCCAGGCCTTGGAGAACATCGTCCACGACGAGTAGATCCGCGCGTAGGGATTGCGCACGAAGGTGAACTTCTTCGCCCGGTTCCAGATCTCGTCGGGGATCCGCTCCCGCCCCGTGCGGCCGTCGAAATCGCCGGGGCGCGCCACGCAGCAGATCGTCTCCGGCTGGGCCTGCAGCTTGTTGATCACCGATGTGCCGGCGCATTTGTGGATATGCATGAACACGCCGCGGATCTGGTCGGCATTCTGCGCGATGCGCGCCGAGCCGAGCGTGGCGGCGTCGTGGTAGGACGACTTGGCGCGCATCCGGCGCGCCGTGACGACCAGCTTGGCGATGTCCATGCGGAACTCCCTGAGATCTCGGTCGGGGAAAACGTAACGGCGCGAAACGCGCAGCGTCCAGTGCGCGGATCAGCGCTGGCGGTCAGTCCGCGCCGGGGATCAGCCCGAGCCCGCGCAGGTAGACCATGGCCCCCGATTCCAGCAGGTCCTCGGCCGAGATCGAGGCCTTGCGCCCGGCGCTGTCGCGGGCGAACAGCTCCACCACCCCGTGGCTCAGCGCCCAGATGTGATAGGACATCATCTGCACCGGGGGGCGTTTCTCGGGCGGCAGGCGCATCACCAGCGCCTCGGAGGCGCGGCGCATCACCTCCATCGCCCGGTCCGAGGCCGCGAGCAGCGCCGGGTCCGCGCCCACCGTCACGCCGCTTTCGAACATGGCGATATACATGCCCGGCTCGGCCCGCGCGAAATGCAGGTAGGCGCGCGACATTTTCTCGAACGCCGAGATCGGCGACGGCTCGCCGCCGTTCCAGGCCCGTTCCAGCAGGTCGGCGAACAGATCGAAGCCCCGGCGCGCCATCTCGGCGATCAGGTCCTCGCGGCCTTTGAAATGGCGGTAGGGGGCGGCGCCGGAGACCCCGGCCTCCCGCGCCACTTCGGCAAGCGTGAAGCCCTGGGGGCCGCGCTCGGCGATCAGGGGCAGGGCGGCTTCGACCAGCGCCTCGCGCAGGTTGCCGTGGTGGTAGCCGCGCCGCGCGCGTCCGCCTTCCTCGCCCCCGCGCCCGTTTCCGCGTTCTTCGCCCGCATCGCTCATCGCGCCCTTATAGACGGGCGGAGGGGGGAGACCAATCGGCCATGCGCGCCCGCGGCGTCGGGAACCGCCCGGGGCGGGGCGGGGCGGAGACGCGCCGTTCACCGGTTTCCTGAACCTCTCCTTCACCGCGCGGTCCTATGGTCCCGCCCCGTCTGGCCGGAGGATGCGCCTTGCCGAACTGGAATGACCGCGTCGAGCAGGAACTGCGCAGCCTCGATCGGCTGCTCAGCGTCACCCTGACCCTGGAATCACGCTTCGCCAGCGTCGAATGGGATCTCCGCGCCGCGGTCATCCTGGGACGCATCCGGCGGCTCTATTTCGACGAGCGCGGCGCGCTCGGCTTCCTGCGCCATCTGGCGGAGGGGGAGGCGATCCCGGAGACGGAACGTCTGCGCCTGCGCGCGCTCCACGACAGTTTCGAGGCGGAGATGGAGGCCGCGGCCGACGCCCTGCGCCTCGCCGCCAGCCGCAACGGCGTGCGCATCGACATGGACGCGATGGGCCTGCTGGAGGGGCTGGTGCATGACAGCACCTGCATCCGCGACACCGTGTTCGGCATGTTCTCGGCGCCCGTCGGCGCGCTGATCGACACCGAGGCCTCCCGCCGCGACGCGCGGTTCATCCTCGACGGGCTGGAGCCCCGGCTGATCCGGTTCCGGGAGGCCGACGTCCGCCTGCGCCTGCGCGCGAAAAGCCATGGGGTCGAGCTGCCCTCGCCCGAGATCGAAGGCGAGGATGCGGAAGCCGAGAGCGAGGCCGAAGCCGAGGCCCGCGAAGCCGCGGAGGCCCGCGCCGCCTTCATCGGCGCGGCGCTGCCCTCCGCGGCCGCGGGCGCGCCGGGCGCGCCGGGCGCGCGGCGCTCGGGCATCGCCGGCACGCTGCGCAACATGGTCTCGCGCGATACGCTGGAGGGGCCGGCGCCGGGAGATCGCCGCAACACCGACTGGCAGGCGGAGCCGCATCCCGACCAGCAGGAGCTGCCGCTGGAGGGGCCGCCCCGAAGCCGGACGCGGGCCCAGGCCGTGCGCCGGCGCTGGGCCACGCGGCGCCGGGAACGGGCGGCGGCGGCGGAGGCCGCCGACGCGAAGGCGCGAAGCGCGGCCGCGCCCGCCGGCAAGCGGGGGGCCGAGCCGGAACCCGCCCGCTGGCAGGCCGCGTCGCCGCCCACGCCCGTTGCGGACCGCGCCGCACGCCGGGTCGTCGCGCCGTCGTCCGCAGCCGGCCCGCGCGCCGCGCCCGCGCCCGCGCCCCCAAGCGCGCCGCCCGCGCCCGCCAGAGACGCCCGGGCGACAGGCGCCCCGGATACGCCTTCGCCCGCCGCGGAGGCGCCGCCGCAGCCGGAGCGGGGACCGGCGCCGCTCGCCGCCCGGCCGGCCGCGCCGCCGGCGCCGGTCCGTCGCCGCTGGTTCGGACTCGCCCGTCTGCTGGGCCTGGAGGACGCGCCCGCCGCCGCGCCGCCGCGGCGGGAACCCTCGGTTCCGCCGCGCCAACGGCCCGCGGGCGCCTCACGCTAGGGGACGGCCAGGCGCCGGGCCGAGGGCTCAGCCGGCGGCGTCCACGGCTTCGCCCAGGCCGATCCGCTCCATCTCGTAGGGCGTGGTCTGGTAGATCTGGTTGACCCAGTTGCCGTAAAGCAGATGCGCATGGCTGCGCCAGCGGTCCCTGGGCGACCGGGTCGGGTCGTCGTCGGGAAAATAGCGCAGGGGCATCTGGGCCTCGCCGCCCGAAGCGACGTCGCGCTCATATTCGGCGCCCAGCGTCTCCCGGTCATATTCCAGGTGGTTGAACATGTAGAGCCGCCGCGCGCCCGCGTCCTGCACCAGGCAGGGGCCGACCTCGGGCGAGCTCGCCAGGATCTCCAGCCCCCCGGCGCGCACGATGTCCTCGGCCCGGTTCTCGGTCCAGCGGCTCACCGGCGTCTCGAACACGTCCCCGAAGCCGCGCAGATAGGGCGAGGCCGGCGCCAGCACCGTGTGGCGGTAGATCCCGAAGGCCTTCTTCGGCAGGTCCCGCTTCGGCACCCCGTTGAAATGGTTGAGCATCGCCTGGCCGCCCCAGCATACGCCGAAGGTCGAATGCACATGCGTGCGGGACCATTCGAAGATCCGCACCAGCTCGTCCCAATAGGTCACCGCCTCGAAGGGCAGACGCTCCACCGGGGCGCCGGTGACGATCAGCCCGTCGAACTTGCGGCCCGAGGCCTCGATCTCCGCGAAGGGGGCGTAGAACGCCTCCAGATGCTCGGCCGAGGTGTTGCGGCTCTGGTGTTCGGTCATCCGGATCAGGCTCAGCTCGATCTGAAGCGGGCCGGAGCCGATCAGCCGGGCGAACTGGATCTCGGTCGCGACCTTGGTCGGCATCAGATTCAGAAGACCCACATGCAGTGGACGGATGTCCTGACGCGCGGCGCTGGCGTCGGACATCACCATGACGCCCTCGCGGTCGAGCACGTCGATGGCGGGAAGTCCCTCGGGAATCTTGATGGGCATGGCGGTCGGGCCTCTTGAACGGGGGGCGCGCGCGGACGGGGAGGTCGGGGCGCGCTCCGCCTGGCAGGGGGCTTTCGGAAAGCGGCGGTCGGGATCAGGGCCTTTCGAGGTTCGGCGGCCGCGGCGCGGCCGCTCTCACATCTGCGCGGCGTCGCGGCGTTCAAGGGCGCGCGCGATCACTTCGAAGAGCGCCTCGGGGGTTTCGACTTCGGCGATCTCGTCGGCTTCCACCGTCACGCCCCAGCCGTCGGCGATGGCCTGGTAACGCGGCCGGCGCGCGTCGATCTGGCGGGCGAAGCCCCAGCGGATGAAGGCGTCCGGGTCGACCTGTTCGGGCGTCTGGCCGGTCTCGGCCAGGTATTCGGTCCAGAAGCCCTGGAGCATTTCCTCGCGGTAGTAGATCGGCTTGGGCGCCCGGTCGAACCGCGCCTTCAGCGCCGCCTCATGCGCCCTGCCGCCGCGGATATGGACCAGCAGCATGGCCCGGCTCAGCGCGCTCAGCACCGGGTCGCGGGGATTGTCAGGCTCCACCACCTCGCAGATCGAGCCGGAGGTGTCGCAGACGAAATGGTCGTAATCGTAAAGCTCGCGCGCCCGATCGGCGAAGCCGCGCGCGTCCAGCATGGCGGCGATCTCGGCTTCCCGGTGCAGGCGCTGGCGGCGGACGTATTCGTCGAAATCCATGCCCCCGAGCTCCGGGTCCCCGGGCTTGCCCAGCCAGTTCGACAGCGGCGTGAGGTTGTGGAAGCTCAGCTTCGATCGCAGCGACAGGCTGTCGGAGCGCAGCAGTTCCCGCAGCTTGGGCGACTTCATCGCCTCGCGCTTGAACTCGTCGGTGATCCGCTCGCCCAGATAGCGGGTGCCGATGCGATAATCGACCGAGTAGTGGAACCAGTCGCCCTCGTCGCGCAGCAGGCTCGACAGCCGCGTCTTGCCCACGCCGGACATGCCGATCAGGGCGAGAGAGCGGCGCTCGGCGGCGCGCCAGCTCGCGGCGTCGGGATAGAGCATCTGCGGGTCCTCCTGGGCGGGCGCAGGCCCCGGACGGGGCGCGCCGACCCCAATCGGGTAGCCCAAGCCACGAGGCTTGTGAAGGGTGGGGCTTGTGAAGGGCGGGGCTTGTGAAGGGCGGGGCTTGTGAAGGGCGGGGCGGGCCCGGCGCGACGCGTTCGCGGCGCCGGGCCGGCGCCGTCGCGCGGCCTGAACGGCGTCCGATCCCTGCCGGGCGCCGGGCGTCCGGCGGGGCGGTTTCGAAACGCCCCCCCCAGACGCGGAACGCCCGGCCGATCGGCCGGGCGTTCGCATGTTCGGCGTCGCGTGCGGCGGCGCTTACTTCTTCATCGCGTCCAGCGAGGCCTTGAGGATGGTCTCAGCCTCGGCCTTGTCGCCCCAGCCGATGACCTTCACCCACTTGCCCTCTTCGAGATCCTTGTAGTGCTCGAAGAAGTGCTTGATGCGGTCGCGGGTCTTCTGGGGGATGTCGGTCAGGTCCTGGATGCCGGCCTGGAACGGGTCGACCTTCTCCACCGGCACGGCGATCAGCTTGTCGTCCATGCCGCCGTCGTCTTCCATCTTCAGCACGCCCACCGGGCGGCAGCGGATGACGACGCCGGGGGCGAGGTCGAAGTCGCACAGCACCAGCACGTCGGTCGGGTCGCCGTCCGCATGCAGGGTGTTGGGCACGAAGCCGTAGTTGCAGGGGTAGAACATCGGCGTGTTGACGATGCGGTCGACGAAGACCGCGCCCGAGTCCTTGTCGATCTCGTATTTCACGGGCGCGCCGCCGCCGGCGCCGCCGGTGATCTCGATGACCACGTTGATGTCGGAGGGCGGGTTCTTGCCCGCGGGGATCGCGTCGAGGTTCATGTCTGGTCCTTCGTTCGGCGTCCGGTATCAGCCGCGCGGCGGATAGCACGGGTTCCCGCGCCGCGGAAGGGACGCGCGGACGCAGGGGGCGCCGTGGATGAGGCGCGGGGGCCGCGGCGTCAGCCCGCCGCCCGCCGCCGCTCCGCCCGCAGGTTGAGGAAATTGCCCCCCAGCACCAGCGCCGCCCCCGCCACCAGCGACCATTCCAGCGGTTCGCCATACATCAGCATGCCCACCACCGCGATCATCGGCAGCCGCGCGAATTCCATGGGCGACACGATGGAGGCCGGCGCCTTCGACAGCGCCGTGGTCACGCAGAAATGCGCGCCCAGCCCGCAGAAGGCGACCAGCACCACCCAGGGCAGGGTGGCGGCGGGAAACGCCATGTCCCCGTCCCAGCCCGCGCAGACAAGGCCCATCGCCGCCTGCATCACCGTCATGAAGAACAGGATCGAGGCCGTGCTCTCGGTCCGGCCCAGCACCTTGGTGCTCATCACCGTGAAGGCGAAGCCCAGCGCCGCCCCCAGCGCCGCCAGCTGGCCGATGCCGAACCCGCCCACCGCGCCGCCCGCCTGCCAGGGCTGCGCCACCACCAGGATGCCGGTGAAGCCGATGGCGGCGGCGCCGAGACGGCTCCAACGGAAGCGCTCGCCCAGCAGCAGGGGGGCCAGCATCGCCACCCAGAGCGGGTTGGTGAACTCGTAGGCGAAGACCTGCGCCAGCGGCAGCAGCGTGACCGACAGGAACCACAGGTTCTGCCCGGCGAAATGCGCGATGTTGCGCCCCAGATGCAGGCCCAGCCGGCGGGCGCGGACCTCGCGCATCTTGCCGGCGAAGATCAGCGCCCCGATCACCACCACCGCCCCGATGACCGAGCGGTAGAACATCAGCTCGAACGTATCGAGCTCCGCCGCCGCCTCGCGCCCCGACACGGCCATGGCCGAAAAGCAGCACAGCGCGCCGCACATCCATGCGGCGGCGGCCAGCGGGCGGTCGTCGCGCGACCGGCCCTCGCCGGCCGCCAGCGGGGCCGTCGGATCGGGGGCGGAGGTCATGCCGCCTCCGCCATGTCGCAGGCCGCGTCCAGCGCCATCAGGTAGCCCGGCGCCCCGAACCCCATGATCACCCCGTCCGCCCGGAACGAGACGTAGGAGTGGTGGCGGAACTCCTCCCGCCGATGGGTGTTGGACAGGTGCAGCTCGATCACGCGCCCCTCGAAGGCCCGCAGCGCGTCGAGGATGGCGACGGAGGTGTGCGTATAGGCTCCGGCGTTGAGGATGATCACGTCGCGATCGCCCCGCGCCGCCTGGATGGCGTCGACCAGCGCGCCCTCATGGTTGGACTGGCGGAAGTCGAGATCGGCGCCCCGCCGCTCGGCCCGGTCGCGGCAGCGCGTCTCGATGTCGGCGAGCGTGTCCGCCCCGTAGATCTCGGGCTCCCGCAGGCCCAGCAGGTTCAGATTGGGGCCGTTGAGGATGAGGATGCGGGCGGACATGGGGCTCTCCGGGAAGGCGGGACGAGGCGCTGGGGCGGGGGCGGGGGCGGGCGCGGCACTCAACCCCAAAGCGCGCGAGCGGGCAAGAGCGCGCCGGCGCGGAGCCCGGCGCCGGCGCCCGCGGGGCGCGCCGTGGGGCCGCCGGTCCCGCGCGCGGCCCTGGACCGGGCGCCCGCCGCGGGGTTGGCGGCCTTCGAGCCGCGGCGCGGCGCGGGCGGGTCGCCCATCGGGGGCGCCGGCGATGGGGGCGCATTGACAGCGCCCCGCTCCGGCCGGAGCCTGCCCCCGGACAAACCGGAGACGGGCGATGGATCGGGCGAGGGATCGGGCGATGGACGACGACGACGAGACCCCCCGGCGCCCAGACCCCGATGCCGGGCGGCGCGCCATTGTGGTGGGGGGCGGCATCGCCGGGGTCTCGGCCGCCACCTGGCTGCTGCGCTTCGGCTGGCGGGTCACGCTGATCGACCGCGCCGCGCCCGGCGATCCGGCCGCGGCCTCCTACGGCAATGCCGGCATCCTGGCCCGCGCCGGGATCGTGCCGGTGGCCCAGCCGGGGCTGCTCGCCAAGGCGCCCGGAATGCTGCTCGACCCCGACGGGCCGTTGTTCCTGCGCTGGTCCCATCTGCCGCGGCTGGCGCCTTTCCTGGTCCGCTTCCTGCGCCACGGGCGCGAGGACGAGGTCCGCCGCATCGCCGCCGCGCTCGCCCGCCTGCTGACCGACGCCGTCGACCAGCACCGGGCGCTGGCCGAGGGCGCCCCCGACGCCGCCGCCCTGATCCGCACCGGCGATTACGGCTTCCTCTACCGCGACCGCGCCGCCTACGAGGCCGATGCCTTCGGCCACGCCCTGCGCCGCGCCCATGGCATGACGCCCGCGCTGGCCGAGGGCGCCGCCCTGCGCGACCGCGACCCCGCGCTGGCCCCTGAATGGGGCTTCGCCGCGATCTACCCGGACCATGGCTGGATTCACGACCCGGGCACCTATGTGGCCGCGCTCGCCGCCCGTTTCGTGGCGGAGGGCGGAACCCTTCGGCGCGGCGAGGTCGCGGCGCTCGACGGGGAGGGCCGGGTGGCGCTGGTCGGCGGGGCGAAGATGCGGGCCGACCGCGTGGTGCTCGCCGCCGGCGTGCATTCCCGCCCGCTGATCCGCGGGCTGGGCCGCGATGTCCCGATGGAGAGCGAGCGCGGCTATCACCTGCACCTGCGCTCGGCCTCCAACGCCCGTCCCGCGCATCCCTGGATGGCCACCGCGCTGAAGGTGGCGGCGACGCCGATGGCGGGCGGCGTGCGGCTGGGCGGGGTGGTGGAGTTCGGCGGGACCGAGGCCGGCCCCACCGCCGGCCCGCCGGCGCTGCTGCGCCGGGCCGCCGCGCGGCTCTGGCCCGGGATGGCGTGGGAGGGCGAGGCCGACTGGCTCGGCCACCGCCCCTCCACCGCCGACAGCCTGCCGGTGATCGGTCCGGTCCCGGGGGCGGAGCGGGTCGTCGCGGCCTTCGGCGGTCAGCATGTGGGCCTGACCGCGGGCCCGCGCATCGGGCGCATGGCGGCCGAGATGGCGGCGGGCCGGCGCGCCCCGGACCCGGATGTCTCGCCCGCCCGGTTCTGAGCCGGGGGGCGGGCTGGTCCCCGCTGCCGGACTCGAACCGGCACGCCCTGTGGACAAGGGATTTTAAGTCCCGTGCGTCTACCAATTCCGCCAAGCGGGGGACGTCCCCCGATTAACGGAGCCGCGCCGCCGCGGAAAGAGGCGCCCTCGCATCCCGGGCGTCCGGGGCGTCCGGGGAGCCCGACGGGGCCGCCCTTCGACCCTCGCCGCCGGGCGCCGGCCTCTCGGCGCCGCGCGGGCGCGACCGCCGCCCCCCGCGCCACGGCGGACGCGCGGCTCCCGTCCCCGCCGTCTTCGCCGTCCGCCGCCGCCCGGGCGAGCCGGTCAGACCGGGGGCAGCTCGGTCACGTCCTTCGCGCCCAGCGCCCCGCACATCGCCCGCAAGCCGTCCGCCGCCGCGGCCAGCGCCTCCGGATCGGTCGAACGCGCCACCACGGTCGAGCCGTAGCCCCCCTGGTAGAACGGGTACGAGCCGAAGCTGATCGCGGGATGCGCCTCGGCCAGCGCCGACAGCGGCCCGGCGATGTCGCCCTCCGCCACCGGAATGCGGAACGCGTGGCTCAGCATCTTCGGGCCGCCGCGCAGGGTGGGGCGCAGGCTCTCGACCATGGCGTTGAAGATGATCGGCACGCCGGCCATCACGTGCACATTGCGCAGCTTGAACCCCGGCGCCCCGGAAATCGGGTTGGCGATCAGCTCCGCTCCGTCCGGAATGCGGGCCATGCGCAGCCGGGCCTCGGTCAGCTTTTCGGGATCGCCGTAATGGGCCAGCAGGATCGCGCGCGCGTCGTCGCGCACCGAGATCGGCGTGTCGAACGCCGCCGCCACCGCTTCGGCCGTGATGTCGTCATGCGTCGGCCCGATGCCGCCCGAGGTGAAGACGTGGTCGTATTTCCCCGCCAGCTCCCGCACCGCGGCCACGATCTCCTCGCGCTCGTCGGCCACCACCCGCACCTCGCGCAGGGGCGCGCCGGCCTCGGTCAGCACCTGGGCCAGGTGATGCATGTTGCTGTCGCGGGTGCGGCCCGAGAGGATCTCGTCCCCGATCACCACCATCGCCGAAGTCGGCTGCGCCTCGCTCATGCCACTTGCCTTTCGCATCGGCCCCGGTCCAGACCGCGGGCCATGAACTTCTCCGCCCCCCTGATCGAAGGCGTGCTCCTGCGCCGTTATAAGCGGTTTCTGGCCGACGTCACGCTCGCCGATGGACGCGAGGTCACCGCGCATTGCGCCAATCCCGGCGCCATGACCGGGCTCGCCGCTCCCGGAACCCCGGTCTGGCTGGAGCCGTCGGCCGACCCCAGGCGCAAGCTGAAATGGTCGTGGAAGCTGGCCGGGCTGGCGGAGGGCGGTCTCGCCTGCGTCGACACCGGCCTGCCCAACCGCATGGTGGCGGAGGCGCTGGCCGCCCGCGCGATTCCCGCCTTCGCCGCCTACGGGACCGCGCGTCCGGAGGTCCGCTACGGGGAGAAATCCCGCGTCGACTTCCTGCTGAGCGCGCCGGGCCTGCCCGATTGCTGGCTGGAGGTGAAGGCGGTCAGCCTGTCCCGCGCGCCGGGCCTGGCGGAATTCCCCGATACGGTCACCGCGCGGGGCGCGCGCCATCTCGACGACCTCGCCGCCATGGCGGGGCAGGGCGCGCGGGCGGCGATGCTCTATGTCGTGCAGCGCACCGACTGCGCCCGCATGGCGGTGGCGGACGACATCGATCCGGCCTATGCCGCCGCCTTCGTGCGCGCCCGCGCCGCGGGGGTGGAGGCGGTCGCCCATGCCGCCCGCATCACGCCCGAGGGCGTTTCCATCGGCCCCGCCCTGCCGGTGGAGGGCTGAGGCCCGAGCCGCCCCCCCCCCCGAGCCCCCCCGAGACACTCGACCCGAGATACCCGCGCCGTTCCCGCCCGGCCTGTCGCGCGGTCGCCCGGGCGCAGGGGTGGAGCCGCGGGCCCGCCGCGCCTATATCGGCCCCCGAACCCACGCGGCCCCCCCTCGGGCGCCGCCGCGCGGACCCCGGATCACGCCGCCGCGACCTCGCGGACATCGCATCCCCATCGGGGTTGGAGTAGACTGCGCGCAGATTGCGCGAGAAGAAGAAGGATCAGGCCATGGACGTTTCTCAGCCGGCCGTCACCGCCGAGGGCATCCGGGTCTACCGTCCCGAGGATTTCGAGGGGATGCGCGTCGCCGGGCGTCTCGCCGCCGAGATCCTCGACCAGATCGCCCCCTATGTGGTCCCCGGCGCCGCGACCGGGGAGCTCGACGCCCGCATCGAGGCCGCGGTGAACGCCGCCGGCGCGGTCTCCGCCACCATCGGCTACCGCGGCTATCGCCATGCCTCCTGCATCTCGGTCAACCACGTGGTCTGCCACGGCATTCCGGGGCCGAAAAGGCTGAAGGACGGCGACATCCTCAACATCGACGTCACCGTCATCGTCGATGGCTGGTATGGGGATTCGAGCCGCATGTATGTCGCCGGCAAGCCCGCTCGCCGGGCCGAGCGGCTGATCGACGTGACCCATGAGGCCCTGATGCGCGGCATCGCCGAGGTGAAGCCGGGCAATACCTATGGCGACATCGGCGCCGCCATCCAGGCCTATGTCGAGAGCGAGCGCTGCTCGGTCGTGCGCGACTTCTGCGGCCACGGCCTGGGCCGCGAATTCCACGAGCCGCCCAACGTCCTCCATTTCGGCCGCCGCGGCGCCGGCGCCGTGCTGCGCCCCGGCATGTTCTTCACCATCGAGCCCATGGTGAACCTCGGCCGGGCCGAAACCAAGACGCTGGCCGACGGCTGGACCGCGGTGACGCGGGACAAGAGCCTGTCGGCCCAGTTCGAGCATTCCATCGGCGTGACCGAGGACGGCTGCGAGATCTTCACCCTGTCGCCCGGCGGCCTCTTCCACCCGACCTGGAGCCGCTGAAGCCCCGCGGGCCGAGCGTCGCCCCCCCCGTCAGCCGCCGTCAGCCCCCCCCGTCAGCCCCCCCGGCCCCCGTCAGCCTGCGACGTCGTCTTGCGGCGCGGCGTCGGCGTCTTCGGGGGCGACATCCTCGGGCAGGGCGAACAGCTCGGTCAGGCCGGGAATGCCGGGCAGTTCGCGCGCGCCGATCGGGACCATCTCTTCGGGGCAGAGCTCCGCGAACTCGGCCGAGGCGATGACCGGCACGCCGGCGGCCTTGGTCGCCGTCTCCAGCCGCACCACCTGGTTGGCGGCGGGGCCGGTCACGGTCATGTCCAGGCGCCGGTCGGTGCCGACATTGCCGTGCATCACCCGCCCCGCATGCAGCCCGATCCCGAAAGCGATGGGGTCCAGCCGCTCCCGCGCCCGGCGCAGGTTCAGCGCATGGCCGCGGGCCAGCGCATCCCGCGCCGTCTCGGCCGCGGCCCGGCCCATGGCCTCGG
Source organism: Albimonas donghaensis (assembly GCF_900106695.1). GTDB lineage: Bacteria > Pseudomonadota > Alphaproteobacteria > Rhodobacterales > Rhodobacteraceae > Albimonas > Albimonas donghaensis. The sequence continues at coordinate 265,008 of NZ_FNMZ01000004.1, read as the reverse complement.
CGGTGCGGGTCTCTCCGTCGATGGGGAAGATCGCCATCACCCCGTCGCCGATGAACTTCAGAACCTCGCCGCCATGGTCCAGAACCGCCTCGGCGGTGCAGTCGAAATAGTCGTTGATCGTGCTGAAATAGCGCTCGATCTCCAGCTCCGAGGACAGGGCGGTGGAGCCGCGCAGGTCGCTGTACCACAGCACGCAGTCGATCAGCCGCCCGTCGCCCTTCTGCACATGCCCGGTCAGCACGTTGCGTCCCGACAGCCGGCCCAGATAGGTGTCCAGCAGCGCCTGGGCGAAATTGTCGGCGATGGCGGTCTTGATGACCAGCGCGATGGGCAGGGCCAGCGCCCGCAGCCGCGCCAGGTCGTCTTCCGAAAACCCCTCCGGATCCCGCGTCGCGAAAGAGCACATGGCGCATTCCGTGCCCTCGACCCCGTCGTCCAGCGGCGCCGCCAGCGGTTTCTCGAACCCCACATACAGCGCGAGATAGTCGGTCAGCCCCTCTTCGTGCAGGCGCTCGAACAGGGGGAAGCGGGTGCGGGCCTCCGGATCGGCGAGCCGGTGGCGGAGTTCGGGAAGATCGCGGGAGAAGAGGTAGTAGAACGGCGCGTTCTTGAACGCCTCCGACCCCAGCGCCCGGCGGGTGCGGGTCTGGGACCGCGCCGCGCCCTCGGACTGCGCGTCCCAGGTCAGGTCCAGCGCGCCCAGCACCGGGTGCAGCATGAACCCCCCGACATTGATCCGCGCCACTGGAAGGCCCGCCGCGGCCAGCTTGCGCCCCAGCGCCGGAATGGCGTCGGAGAGCCGCGTCTGGCGCAGCGCCCGGCGCATCAGCCAGTCGGCGATGTTGGGGTCGTCGCTGCGACTCGCGGCGCCTCCCTCGCGGTTGTCGCCGCGCTTCCCGGCGCCTTCCCCCACGCTCCCGCCCGAAAGGCCCTGCGGCCGTGCGTCCCGATCCATGACGTCCCGTGCCATCCGTTCCGTTCCATCCGTTTCCCGTCCTCCAGATAGAGGCCGGTTTCCGCTCAAGGCAAACCGGCGCGGCCCTTCCCACGGCGCGCTCGCGGGATCGTGGTCGGGACGGGCGCGCGCCGGCGCCATTTCGAACCCGTTCCGATCCCGAAACGGATCACCGCCGCCCGATACGCGCCCCGCCAGGCCGCGGAATCGCCCGCGGGCGCGTCGTTTCCCCTGCGTCGACACTTGCCCTGTCCCCGATTCCGCGCGACCGTGGTCGCCGCAGCAGGTCCCGCGCCCGGACCGCGCTCGCCTTCGGGGGCCGCGTCCCTTGGGCGCGCCGTCGGGTCGGAGGTCCAGCGCATCCGACAGGAGGACCGGCCAACGACCGGTCCGCGAGGCAAAGGAACACCCTCACGATGATCCGCACCCTGAAAGCCGCCGCCTCGGCGCTCGCGCTCGGCGCCGTCGCCGCCGCCGCTCCCGCCCTGGCCGAGGTGAAGCCGGCCGTGGTCTACGACCTGGGCGGCAAGGCCGACAAATCCTTCAACGAGGCCGCCTATACCGGCGCCGAGGCGTTCAAGGCCGAGACCGGCATCGACTACGCCGGCTTCGAGATCCAGAACGACGCCCAGCGCGAGCAGGCCCTGCGCCGCTATGCGCAGCGCGGCTACAACCCGGTCATCGCCATCGGCTTCTCGCAGGCCTCGGCGGTGGAGAAGGTCGCCAAGGAATTCCCCGACGTGAATTTCGGCATCGTCGACATGGTCGTCGACCTGCCCAACGTCCGCTCGATCCTGTTCAAGGAGCAGGAGGGCTCCTACCTGGTCGGCGTCATGGCCGCGATGGCCTCCGAGACCGGCAAGGTCGGCTTCGTCGGCGGCATGGACATCCCCCTGATCCGTCGCTTCGAATGCGGCTACAAGGGCGGGGTGAAGTCGGTTTCGGCGGATAGCGAGATCTTCGCCAACATGACCGGCACCACCGGCGCCGCCTGGACCGATCCCGTGCGCGGCGGCGAGCTTGCGAAGTCCCAGTTCGCCCAGGGCGCGGACGTGGTCTATCACGCCGCCGGCGGCACCGGCATCGGCGTCATCCAGGCCGCGGCCGACGAAGGCAAGCTCGCCATCGGCGTCGACTCCAACCAGAACGGCGTGGCCCCGGGCCAGGTGCTGACCTCGATGCTCAAGCGCGTCGACGTCGCCGTCTACGACGCCTTCATGGACGTCAAGAACGACGCGTGGTCCACCGGGTTCGAGGTGCTGGGTCTCGCCGAGGGCGGCGTCGGCTACGCCATGGACGACAACAACAAGGACCTGGTGACCGCCGACATGCTGACCGCGGTCGAGGACGCCAAGGCCAGGATCATCTCGGGCGAGATCACCGTCCACGACTACATGTCCGACAGCGCCTGCCCCTACTGATCCGGCCCCTGCGGCTCCGGCCTCTGCCGATCAGGCGGCGGCGGGACCGCGCGGGGCGGGGCTTCGGCCCTGTCCCGCGCGGGTCCGTCCGTCTCCCCCTCGCAGGCGGCCCGGCGCGTCGCGCCGGGCCGCGCCCGTCCCCTCCCGCCCTGAACCGCAGGGCCCGTCCTCGTCCCGCCGGCCCGGCCCCGCGGCCCCACCCGCGTCCGGCCCCGCGCCTCCTCTGGAGACACGGCATGACCCGCCTGCTCCGCGCCGCCGCGGCGGCGATTTCGCCCCGCGCCGCACGCGCCGCGCTCTCGCCCCGCGCCGTCCTGTCCGCGGCGCTGTTCGCCGCCGCGCTCGCCGCGATCCCCGTCCCGGACGGCCTGCGCGCCGAGCCCGGACTGGTCTATTCGACCGGCGGAAAATTCGACAAGAGCTTCAACGAGGGCGCCTTCCACGGCGCCAGGGCCTGGGCCGAGCGCACCGGCGAGACCTTCGCCGAGTTCGAGATCGACGGCCCCGCCCAGTCCGAGCAGGCGCTGCGCGCCGCCGCCCGCCGCGGGCTCGACCCCATCGTCGCCATCGGCTTCACCCACGCCCAGGCCATGGCCAAGATCGCCCCCGAATATCCCGACGCGCATTTCGTCATCGTCGACTCGGTGGTCGACCAGCCCAATGTCCGCTCCATCGTCTACCGGGAGCATGAGGGCGGCTTCCTCGTCGGGCTGCTCGGCGTCATGGCCTCCAAGACCCAGGTGCTGGGCTTCGTCGGCGGCATGGACATCCCCCTGATCCGCAAGTTCGCCTGCGGCTACATCCAGGGCGCGCGCGCCGCCAACCCCTCGGCCGAGGTGCTGGTCAACATGGTCGGCGACACCCCCGCCGCCTGGACCGACCCGGCCCGCGGCGCGGAACTCGCCATTTCCCAGATCGAGCGCGGCGCCGACGTGGTCATGCAGGCCGCCGGCGGCACAGGGCTGGGCGTGCTTCAGGCCGCCGCCGACCGCGACGTGCTGGGGATCGGCACGGATTCGAACCAGAACTGGATCCATCCCGGCCAGATCCTGACCACCATGCTCAAGCGCGTCGACGTGGCGGTGCAGGAGGTGTTCTCGGCCGCCGGCGCGGATTTCGAACCCGGCATCTCCAGCCTCGGCGTCGCCGAGGGCGGCATCGGCTGGGCGCTGGACGCGCACAACCGCGACCTGATCTCGCCCGATATGGAGCAGGCCGTCAACGAGGCCGCCGAACTGATCGCCGACGGCCGCATCAAGGTCCATGACAGCACCACGGAGGGGCCGTGCCCAGTGAAGTGACCCCGCAAGCGCCCCCCTCGCCCGGCCAGCGCCGCCCGCCCGCCATCGAGCTGGTCGGCATCTCCAAAAGCTTCGGCGCGGTTCAGGCCAACCGCGACATCGCCCTGCGGGTGGAGGCGGGGACCATCCACGGCGTGATCGGCGAGAACGGCGCGGGGAAATCCACGCTGATGTCGATCCTTTACGGCTTCTACCAGGCCGATTCCGGGGACATCCTGGTGGGGGGGCGCAAGGTCTCCATCCCTGACAGCCAGGCCGCCATCGCGCTCGGCATCGGCATGGTCCATCAGCATTTCATGCTGGTCGAGCCGTTCACGGTGCTGGAGAACGTCATGCTCGGGGCCGAGGGCGGGGCGCTTCTGAACCGCGGCCGGGCGAAGGCGCGGGCCGAGCTGGTGAGGCTGGAGCGGGAATACGACCTGCGGGTCGACCCCGACGCGATCGTCGGCGACCTTCCCGTGGGGCAGCAGCAGCGGGTGGAGATCCTCAAGGCGCTCTATCGCGGGGCGGATATCCTGATCCTGGACGAGCCGACCGGCGTGCTGACCCCCGACGAGGCGGATCAGCTGTTCCGCATCCTCGCCCAGCTGAAATCGCAGGGAAAGACGGTGGTGCTGATCACCCACAAACTGCGCGAGATCATGGCGATCACCGATTCGTGCTCGGTCATGCGGCAGGGGCGGATGGTGGCGACGCGGCCCACGGCGGGCACGAGCGTGGAGGAGCTGGCCGAGCTGATGGTCGGCCGCCGCGTGCTGCTGCGGGTGGAGAAGGGGCCGGCGAACCCGGCCGAGATCCGCCTGAAGGTCGAGGACGCGCGGGTCGTCGACGGGCAGGGGGTGGAGCGTCTGCGCGGCGTCAGCCTCGAGGTCCGCGCCGGAGAGATCGTGGGCGTCGCGGGCGTCGCGGGCAACGGGCAGTCGGAGCTGCTGGAGGCCATCGCCGGCATCCGGCCGCTGGCCTCGGGCGAGATCACGCTCTGCGGCAAGCCCTGCGCGGGGACCGACCCGAACGGGCTGCGGGCCGAGGGGCTGGCCCATGTCCCCGAGGACCGTCACCGCATGGGTCTGGTGACGAAGTTCGACGCCAAGGAGAACGTGATCCTCGGCTATCACGACCGGGCGGAATACCGCTCCGGCCTGTTCCTCGACCGCGGCGCGATCCTCGAGGCCTGCCGGCGCCACATGCAGGATTTCGACGTGCGTCCGCCGGCGCCGGACCTGAAGACCGCGAATTTCTCGGGCGGGAACCAGCAGAAGATCGTGCTGGCGCGCGAGATCGAGCAGGACCCCGCCGTCCTGATCGTCGGCCAGCCGACCCGCGGCGTGGACGTCGGCGCCATCGAGGCCATCCACCGCCGCCTGATCGAGCTGCGGGATGCGGGCAAGGCGATCTTGCTGGTGTCGGTGGAGCTGGACGAGATCCGGGCGCTGTCGGACCGGGTATTGGTCATGTTCGACGGTCGGGTGATGGGCGAGCTGCCCGGCGATGCCGGGGAGCGTGAGATCGGGTTGTTGATGAGCGGCGTCGAGGCCGCCCATGCGTAGGGCGGGCGCCAACCCGCCGTCCTCGGCGGCCGATGGAGCGCGGGGTTGGGACCGGGCGCGGCGGGTTCGCACCCGCCCTACGATGCTGGACGAGATCCGCGCGCTGTCGGACCGGGTGTTGGTCATGTTCGACGGTCGGGTGATGGGCGAGCTGCCAGGCGACGCCGGGGAGCGGGAGATCGGGCTGTTGATGAGCGGCGTCGAGAAGGGGGAGGCGGCGTGAGTTCGCGAGGTCGAACGGTGCGGATGTTTCTGGTGGACGGCAACCCGAAAGGGATCGTCACCGCGGAGATCATGAATTGGTCCGGCCATGCGCTTAGCGCGCCGCGCGAGCGATTGCCGGAGGTGTTGCAGCGCCCGGAAGCGAAGCGGACGGGGGTCTATTTTCTGTTCGGCGATCCTCTCGACGCGTCAGGGCGTCGAGAAGTCTATGTCGGTGAGTCAGATGACGTCGGCAAGCGGCTCGCGCAACATAGCAAGTCCGATGAAAAAGACTTCTTCGAAAGTTTTTGCATTGTGACGAGCAAGGATCAAAACCTGACGAAGGCTCATGCGCGCCACTTGGAAAATCGCCTCACCGAACTGGCGAAATCGGCGGGGCGCTCCATCGTGCTGAACCGCATCGAGCCCACGCAAGGCGTCCTCCCGGAATCTGATGTCTCCGACATGGAGTTCTTTCGCGCTCAGGTCGAAATCATTCTGCCTGTTCTGGGATACGACATCTTGCGGGCGTCTGCCGCGAGCAGGCTGGCGAAAAGCGAGAGCGAAGATGAGGTCGAGCCGGCCTTCAGCACTGCTGGAGCCGCTTCAACTGCGCTGGCCTTGCGCCTTCGCGCCGCCCAGAGGGGCATGGCCGCCGAAGCCGTTCTGGTGGATGGCGAAGTCGTTGTGCGAGCGGGTTCGACCGCGGATGCGAAGCCGGATCATGCAAGCAATCCCGTGGAGAACCTCAGAAATTCTCTTGTCGAGGACGGGTCGCTCGCCGACGATCCCGCATCCGGCGGCAACCTACTTCGCTTTATGCGCGACGTCTCGTTTTCGAGTCCCAGTCAGGCCGCGGCGGTGATTTACGGTCGAAATGTCAATGGCCGGACATCCTGGCGACTGAAAGAGGGCGGTCAGACCCTCAAGGAATATCAGGTTTCGCTCACCGAGGATGTGGAATGAACGCCCAACTCCCCCGCTGGGTCGACCTCGGCCTGATCCCGCTGCTGAACCTCATCGCGGCCTTCGTCGTGGCGGGCCTGGTCGTGCTGGCCATCGGGGAGGACCCGATCGAGGCGGTGGAACATATCCTCTACGGCGCGCTGGGCTTCGGAGAGGGCATCGGGTTCACGCTGTTCTACGCCACGAACTTCATCTTCACCGGGCTCTGCGTCGCCGTGGCCTTCCACGCCTCGCTGTTCAATATCGGCGGCGAGGGGCAGGCCTATATCGGGGGGCTGGGGGTCGGGCTCGTGTGCCTCGCGCTCGACCATTACCTGCCGTGGTGGATCATCGCGCCGCTCGCCGCCATCGGGGGCGCCCTGTTCGGCGCGGGCTGGGCGATGATCCCGGCCTATTTCCAGGCCAAGCGCGGCTCCCACATCGTGATCACCACGATCATGTTCAACTTCCTCGCCGCCTCGCTGATGGTCTACCTGCTGGTCAACGTGCTCAAGGTTCCCGGCGCCATGGCCCCGGAATCCCGCACCTTCGAGGAGGCCGGCCGCCTGCCCAAGCTCGACGGGTTCCTCGCGCTCTTCGGGCAGGACATCGGGGGGGCGCCGGCGAACATGAGCTTTTTCCTCGCGCTCGCCGCCTGCGTCTTCGTCTGGGCGCTGATCTGGCGGACAAGGCTGGGCTACGAGATCCGGACCTTCGGCGCCAACCCCACCGCGGCGGTTTATGCCGGGATCAGCCCGGTGAAGATCACGCTGGTCGCCATGGCGCTGTCGGGCGGGCTGGCGGGGCTGATGGCGATGAACCCGGTGATGGGGGACCAGAACCGCATGTTCCTCGACATCGCGGGGGGCGCGGGCTTCGTCGGCATCGCGGTGGCGCTGATGGGGCGGGCGCATCCGGTGGGGGTGGTGCTGGCCTCGATCCTGTTCGGCATCCTCTACCAGGGCGGCGCGGAGCTGGCCTTCGAAATGCCGGCGATCACCCGCGACATGGTGGTGGTGATCCAGGGGCTGGTGGTGCTGTTCGCCGGCGCGCTGGAATTCATGTTCCGCCCCGCCGTCGCCCGGCTGTTCGCCGCGCTGCCGGCCCGCAAGACCGGGGAGGCCTGAGATGTTCGACGCGCTGATCCTGATGCTGGATTCGACCGTCCGGCTCTCGACCCCCTTGCTGCTGACCGCGCTGGCGGGGCTCTACGCCGAGCGTTCGGGGGTCTTCGACATCGGGCTGGAGGGCAAGCTGCTGATCGCCGCCTTCGCCGCGGCGGCGACGGCGAGCGTCACCGGCTCCGCCTGGCTGGGGGCGCTGGCGGGGATGGGGGCCTCGATCCTGTTCGCGCTGCTGCACGGGTTGGCCTGCATCACCTATCGCGGCAACCAGATCGTCTCGGGCGTGGCGATCAACTTCCTGGCGGCCGGGCTGACCGCGCTGCTGGGGACGGCCTGGTTCCACCAGGGCGGCCGCACGCCGCCGCTGATGGGGGGCGAGCGGTTCCAGACCCTCCAGCTGCCCTTCGCCGAAAGCCTCGCGGACGTGCCGGTCATCGGCGGCATCTATTCCGAGCTGCTGTCCGGGCACTACCTTCTGGTCTACGTGGCCTTCGCCGCGGCGCCCTTCTCGTGGTGGGTGCTCTACCGCACCCGCTTCGGGCTGCGGCTGAGGGCGGTGGGGGAGAACCCGGCGGCGGTGGACACGGCCGGCATTTCGGTGGTGCGGATGCGCTATCTGGCGCTGGTCTGCGCAGGCGTGCTGTGCGGGCTGGCGGGGGCCTATCTGGCGGTCGCCCAGTCGGCGGGCTTCATCAAGGACATGTCGGCGGGCAAGGGCTTCATCGCGCTGGCCGCGCTGATCTTCTCCAAGTGGCGGCCGATCCAGGTCATGTTCGCCTGCCTGCTGTTCGGCTTCCTCGACGCCGCCGCCATCCGGCTTCAGGGGCAGGAGCTGCCGCTGATCGGCGCCGCCCCGGTTCAGTTGATCCAGGCTTTGCCCTATATCCTGACCGTGGTGCTGCTGGCGGGCTTCATCGGCAAGGCGGTTCCGCCCAAGGCCGGCGGCACGCCCTATGTGAAGGAGCGATGATGCGCGACCATGCCGACCCGACCCTGCGGGAGATGGATCTCGTCATCCTCCGCCATTGCGAGAAATCCGGCGAGGGGCTGTGCGATCCGCTGACCGAGCGCGGCGCGGCCGACGCCGTGCGGCTGGCCGACCGGCTGGAGGGGGAGGGGATCGACGCCATCTTCGCCTCGCCCTACCGGCGCAGCCAGGAGACGATCGAGCCCTTCGCGAAGCGCATGGGGCTGGAGATCATCGTCGACGGTCGCCTTCAGGAATGGCAGATCAGCGCCTCCGCCCTGCGCGAAATGCGCGAGCTGGCCCCGCAGGTGACCGGCGACCGGCATTTCCGCGCGCCCTGGTCCGAGACCATGCACGAGGTCTGGGACCGCACCCAGGCCGCGCTCATGGCGATCCGCGAAAGCGGGGCGAAAAAGCCGGTGCTCGCCTGCCATTTCGGGGTGCTGTCCATCGCGCTCACCCATCTGGCCGACGATTTCGTCTATGCGAACTGGCGCGAGATCACCCAGCCCACCGCGGCGCATGTGCATCGCGGCGTGTGGCGCAAGCTGGAGCTGGCGGGCGACCCCGCCGCGCCGGCCTCGCTCGTCGAACATTGAGGATGCGCCTGTGACCGGCCCCGAGGATCTGTTCCACGCCGCGCTCGCCGCGCGCAAGTCGGCCTACGCGCCGTTCTCCGATTTCGCGGTCGGGGTGGCGCTGCGCACCGAGTCGGGGCGCATCTTCACCGGCGCCAATATCGAGAACCAGTCCTTCCCCGAGGGCTGGTGCGCCGAGACCACGGCGATCTCGCACATGATCATGGCCGCGAAGACCGACGACGATCGCATCATCAAGGAAGTGGTGGTGGCCGGAGAGCTCTCCACCCCGCTCACGCCCTGCGGCGGCTGCCGTCAGCGGCTGGCGGAGTTCGGGCGGCCCGACACGGTGGTCCATTCCGCCAACGCCGAGGGCATCCGCGCCAGCTGGACCCTGGCCGAACTGCTGCCCGCCGGCTTCGCCATGGACGGCTGACGCCGGGGCGCGGCGCGCGTCGGCGGGTATGCGATGCGCGGCGTTTCAGGCCGGGGGACGGCGGGTTGGCGCCCGCCCTACGCGTGTTGCGCCAGGGGGGCGGACGGTCGGCCTCCGCCCCCCTTGCCGCGCCTCGCGGCCCGGTAGGGGCGTCAGGAGCAGCCTTCCTCATACTGGATGCTGCGGCCGCCGCCGTGGATGGTGTGGATGATCCCGTCGGCGCCGATTTCGAAGCGCAGGCCGCGGGCGGTCTCGTCGGCGGTGGGGCGGCGGCCGGTCGGGCCGTTGCGGGTCCAGACCGTCTTCACCTGCGCCGGCGCCGGGTCGAAACGCGCCGCGTCGGTGACCACGCGATGCCCGTAGGCCGCCTCCACCGCCGAGGCCGGGTCGCCCACGCCCACGCCCAGCGACGTGCGGGCGGTCGCGCCCTCGCCCAGGGTCACGCGGGTCAGCTTGCCGTTCTCCACCATCACCCGCAGGCCCTCGGGGGCGCCGGTGGGCACGCCTTCCAGGCAGGCGTCGCCGCCGGCCCGGCCGATCAGCTCGCCGCCGCCCTCGGGGCTGAAGGCGTGGGCGATGTTGTCGAGGCTCATGCCCACGCCCAGCGGCCCGTAGCCGTCCGAGGTCAGGCTCGGGCCGGCGGAGGCGTCGGGGGCGCCCGCGGCCGGCTTCTCGATCGCAGCACCCATGCCGGGCGATTGCGGCGTGCAGCCGGCCAGCGCCAGCGCCGCGATCATCGTGCCGGCCAGCCCGCTCGCCACCCGCCCGGCCTGCGCCGTGATCCTGTCATTCCGCGTCATCACTATGGTTCCCTTTCACGCTCTGCGTTCCGCCACCCTGCTTCAACTGGCGCGCGGCGTCCAAAAAGACTAGATGCGAAAGACCGCCGGCCGAAACCTGCGGTCCCGTGAGCCGGACGGGCGACGGTCGCCCCGTCGGCCGAGGACGGGCCCGCCGAAGACCGAGGAGCGCGCATGACCGAAGCCGCCGACAAGATCCGCGCCAGCGCCGGCGACGCGCCGGTCCGCCTGGGCCTCGTGCTCGGCTCCGGCCTCGGCGCGCTGGCCTCCGAGCTGGACCGCGCCCACGCCTTTCCCTTCGAGGACCTGCCCGGCTTCCCCGTCTCCGGCGTCTCGGGCCATGCCGGCGCCGTGGTGGTGGGGGAGCTGGAGGGCGTGCGGGTCGCGCTGCTGTCGGGCCGCGCGCATTACTACGAGGACGGCGACGCCGGCGTCATGCGCACGCCGCTGGAGACCATCAGGGCGCTGGGGGCGGAGGCGGTGCTGCTGACCAACTCCGCCGGCTCCCTGCGCGACGAGATGCCCCCGGGGGCGCTGATGTCGATCTGCGATCACATCAACTGGTCCGGGCTGAACCCCCTGATCGGGGAGGCGACCGACGACCGTTTCGTGTCCCTCGTCGACGCCTACGCGCCGCATCTGCGCGCCCGGCTGAAGGCCGCCGATCCGGAGCTGAACGAAGGCGTCTACGCCTGGTTCTCCGGCCCGTCCTTCGAGACCCCGGCCGAGATCCGCGCCGCCCGCATCCTCGGCGCCGACGCGGTGGGCATGTCCACCGTGCCGGAGACCATCCTCGCCCGGTTCCTCGGGCTCGAGGTCGCCGCGGTCTCGGTCGTCACCAATTACGCGGCCGGAATGACCGGCCAGCCGCTCAGCCATGCCGAAACCAAGTCCGAGGCCGCCAAGGCCCTGACCCGGTTCCGCGCCCTGGTCCGCGCCTTCGTCAGGAGCTTCGCATGACCGACACCGACGCCGCCGCCGCCGCCTCCGAGACGCCGGAGCCGACCCTCGCGCAGTCCGCGGCGCGGGCGCTGGCCTGTCTCGATCTCACCAACCTCAACGACGATTGCGACGAGGGCGCGATCCGCGAGCTCGCCGCCAAGGCGGTGACGCCCTACGGCTCGGTCGCCGCGCTCTGCGTCTGGCCGCGCTTCGCGGGGCTCGCCCGCCGCATCGTCGCGCCGGATGTGAAGGTCGCCACGGTGGTGGTCTTTCCCACCGGCCTCGCCACCGACGAACAGGCGATGGAGGAGACCCGCGCCGCCATCCTCGACGGCGCCGACGAGATCGACATGGTGATCCCCTATCGCGACCTGATGGAGGGCCGCGGCGCCGGCGTCAGCGCCCGGGTCGAGCGGGTGAAGCGCGCTGCCGGGACCGCGCCGGTCAAGGCGATCCTCGAAACCGGGGTGCTGGAGGACGGCGAGATGATCGCCGAGGCCGCGCGCCTCGCCATCCAGGGCGGCGCGGATTTCATCAAGACCTCCACCGGCAAGGTCCCGGTCAACGCCACGCTCTCGGCCGCCGAGCTCATGCTGGCCGCGATCGCCGAACATGGCGGGGGCCGGGTCGGCTTCAAGGCCGCGGGGGGCGTGCGCACCACGGCCGAGGCCGCGGCCTATCTGGACATCGCCGCCAGGGTGATGGGGCCGGACTGGGCGGGGCCGACGACGTTCCGCTTCGGGGCCTCGGGCCTGCTGGACGCGCTGCTCGACACGCTCGGCGGCGGCGCGGGCGACGCGCGGGGCGAGGGCTACTGACCGTCCCGCCGCCGCCGCCGGGAACGCAAAGCGCGGGGCGGCCGCGCACGCTCCGGTGGTGGATCGGGTCGAGACGGCGCGCTATCTAGGACCGCAAAGGCGCGGCGAGGGGCGGAGACGCCGACCTCTCCGCGCGGCATTCGGCGACAGGACATCACATGCTCCCCCAGGAGATCATTCTCAAGAAACGCGGCGGCGGGGTCCTGACCCCGGAGGAGATCCGCTTTTTCGTTGACGGCCTGACCTCCGGCGCGGTGACCGAAGGCCAGGTGGCCGCGCTCGCCATGGCGGTGTTCTTCAAGGGGCTGGAGATGGATGAGCGCGTGGCGCTGACGCTGGCCATGCGCGACAGCGGCGAGGTGCTGCGCTGGGACCTGCCCGGCCCGGTGGCCGACAAGCATTCCACCGGCGGGGTGGGGGACAATGTCTCCCTGATGCTGGCGCCGGCGCTGGCGGCCTGCGGGGTCTACGTGCCGATGATCTCGGGGCGCGGGCTGGGGCATACCGGCGGCACGCTGGACAAGCTCGCCTCCATCCCCGGCTACGACGTTGCGCCGGGGCCCGAGGCGCTGGAGCGCGTGGTCCGCGACGTGGGCTGCGCCGTGATCGGCCAGACGGCGGAGATCGCGCCCGCCGACAAGCGGTTTTACGCCATCCGCGACGTGACCGGCACGGTCGAGAGCCTGGACCTGATCACCGCCTCGATCCTGTCCAAGAAACTCGCCGCCGGGCTCGACGCGCTGGTGCTGGACGTGAAGGCGGGCTCCGGCGCCTTCATGGGCACGGTGGCGGAGGCCGAGGCGCTGGCCGCCTCCCTGGTCGGGGTCGCCAACGGGGCCGGCTGCCGGACCTCGGCGCTGGTCACGGGCATGGACGAGCCGCTGGCGTCCGCCTGCGGCAACGCGCTGGAAGTCGCCAACGCGGTGCGCTTCCTGACGGGGGCGGAGGTGGACGCCAGGCTCTGGGACGTGACCGTGGCGCTGGGCGGGGAGCTGCTGTTCCTCACCGGGCTGGCCGAGGACGCGGAGGCCGGCCGCGCCCGCCTGTCGCTGGCCTTCGAGGACGGGTCCGCCGCCGAGCGTTTCGGGCGCATGGTCACGGCGCTGGGCGGCCCGGCCGATTTCGTGGAGCGGTTCGACGCCTACCTTCCCGACGCGCCTGTGGTGGTCGACGTGCCGGCGCCGGCCTCCGGTCTCGTGCAGGCGGTGGACGGGCGGGGCCTGGGCACCGCGGTGGTGGAGCTGGGCGGCGGGCGCCGGCGCGCGGCCGATGAGATCGACCCGCGCGTCGGCCTGAGCCACTGCGCCGGCATCGGCGCGCTGGTCGACGGGGATTTCCCGCTGGCGCGCATCCACGCCGCCACCCGCGACGACGCCGACCGCGCCGCGGCCCGCGTGCTCGCCGCCTACACCGTGGGCGACGCGGCGCCGGAGGACTCGGAGGCCGTGCTCTCCCGGCTCGGCCCGGAGGATGCGGGATGAGCCGGGCGTTCCTGTTCGTCATGGACAGCGTCGGGGTTGGCGGCGCGCCCGACGCCGCCGATTTCGGGGACGCCGGGTCCAACACCCTGCTGCATATCGCGCAGGCCTGCGCCGAGGGGCGGGCCGATCACATGGGCCGCGCCGGGCCGCTGTCGCTGCCCAACCTGTCGGCGCTGGGCTTCGGCGACGCCTGCGCGGCGGCCTGCGGGGTGTTCCCGCCGGGCCTTTCGCCGGCCTCCGCCGCCACCTGGGCCGTGGCGCAGGAGGTCTCGCCCGGCAAGGACACCATCACCGGGCATTGGGAGCTGGCGGGCGCGCCGCTGTCGCGGAACTGGCGCTACTTCCCGCGGACCGAGCCGTCCTTTCCCCCCGTCCTGACCGAGCGCCTGATCGCGGAGGGCGCGATCCCCGGCATCCTCGGCGACCAGCACGCCTCGGGGACCGAGATCATCGCCCGGCTGGGCGAGGAGAGCGTCAGGACCGGCCAGCCCATCGTCTACACCTCCGCCGATTCCGTCCTGCAGATCGCCGCGCATGAGGAGGCCTTCGGGCTCGACCGCCTGCTGGGGCTGTGCGAGGTCGCGCGCGCCATCCTCGACGACCTGGGTCTGCTGGTGGGGCGGGTGATCGCGCGGCCCTTCGTCGGGGCCTCGGCGGAGGATTTCCACCGCACCCCGAACCGGCGCGACTACGCGGTGCCGCCGATGCAGCCGACGCTCTGCGACCGGGTGGTCGCGGCGGGCGGGCGCACGGTGGGCGTGGGCAAGATCAAGGACATCATGTCGGGCGCGGGCATTTCCGAAAGCCTCAAGGGCAAGGACGACATGGCCCTGTTCGACCTGGCGGTGGGGGCGATCCGCGATGCCGGCGAGGGCGATTTCGTGTTCGCCAATTTCGTGGAGTTCGACAGCGAATACGGCCACCGCCGCGACGTGCCCGGCTATGCCGCCGCATTGGAGCGGTTCGACGCCCGCCTGCCCGAGGCGCTGGCCGCCCTGCGCCCCGGCGACCTGCTGATCGTCACCGCCGACCATGGCAACGACCCGACCTGGACCGGCGCCGACCATACCCGCGAACGGGTCGCCGCCCTCTGCGCCGGGCCGGGGCTGACCCCCGGCTCCGCCGGCCTGCGCGCCTTCGCCGATGTGGGCGAGACGCTGGCCGCGCATCTGGGCCTCGCCCCCGGCGCCCACGGGGAAAGCTTCCTCGACGCCGGCCGCCCCCTGCAAGGAGGTCCTCTGCCATGAGCCCGCTCAAGGCCCTGCCCAAGATCGAGTTGCACCTGCATATCGAGGGCGCCGCCCCCGTCGCCCTGGTGCGGGAGATGGCCGACGCCCGCGGCATCCCCACCGACGACCTGATCGGCCCGGACGGCTTCTACATCTGGCGCGGCTTCACCGAGTTCCTCGCCGCCTATGACCGGGTGGCGGCGATGTTCGCCACCCCCGACGACCACCGCAGGCTGGCCGAGGCGGTGCTGCGGGACTGCGCCGCGCATGGCGTGCTCTACGCCGAACTGGCGATCTCCTCGGACCATGTGGCCGAGGGCGACGCCGGGCGCTGGGCGGAATATCTCGCCGCCATCTCCGAGGGCGCCGCGGCGGCGGAAGCCGCGACCGGCATCGTCGCCCGCTTCATCCCCACCTGCATCCGCGGCCTGGGGCCGGAGCGCGCGGTGGCGGCGGCCAGGCTCGCCGTCGGCGCCGGGCATCCGCGGATCGTGGGGCTGGGCCTCGCGGGGGACGAGCGGATGCACGCACCGGCCGATTTCGCCCCCGCCTACGCCATCGCGCGGGAGGCGGGGCTGGGCCTCACCGCCCATGCGGGCGAATTCGGCGGGCCCGAAAGCGTGGCCCAGGCGCTCGACGCGCTGCATCTCGACCGGGTCGATCATGGCGTGCGGGCGATCGAGGATCCGCGGCTCGTCGCCCGGCTGGCGGATCGGGGCGTGCATCTGGCGACCTGTCCCGGCTCCAACCTGGCGCTGGAGGTCTACGAGGACTGGGCCGACCACCCCATCGCCCGCCTGCGCGAGGCGGGGGTGTCGGTCGGCGTGTCCACCGACGACCCGCCCTTTTTCCGCACCGACATGACGCGGGAATATGCGGGCCTGTCCTCGGCCTTCGGCTGGGACGAGGCCGAGTTCCGCGCCATCGCCCGGGCCAGCCTCGACGCCGCCTTCTGCGACGACGCCACCCGCGCCCTCATCGCCCCCTGTCTGCGGGGCTGAGGCGCGGCGCGGTCAGGGCGCCGCGCCGGCCTCAGTCTCAGTCTCAGTCTCAGTCTCCGGCGCCGGCTCCGGCTCCACCAGCCGGCCGTAGAGATGCCAGGTGGCGTGGCCGAGGATCGGCAGCGCCACCAGCAACCCCAGGAACCCCGCGAGAATCGAGATCATCATGGTCGCGGTCACCGCCGCCGCCCAGACCAGCATGGGGACGGGGTTGGCGGTCACCGCCTTGATCGAGGTGATCATGGCGGTGATGAAATCCCGGTCCCGCTCCAGCAGCAGCGGGATGGCGACCACGGTGGTGGAGAACAGCGTCAGCGCCAGGAACCCGCCGACCCCCGTGCCCACCGCCAGGTAGGCGAGCCCGCTGGTGGTGGTCAGCACGACGGTCAGGAAGCCCTCGACGCTCGAAAAGCTCATGTTCTGCAGGAACAGCACGGTCAGGGTGCGCACCTGGTAGAACCACACGAAGCAGATGAAGAGCACGACGAAGGCCATCCAGCCGAGCTCGCGCCGCCGCTGTTCGAACACCACGCCGAGCACCGCGCTCCAGCTCAGCCGTTCGCCGCGGGACAGCCGGCGGGAGACGTCGTAGAGCCCCACCGCCACGAAGGGTCCGACCAGCGGGAAGGCCAGCGCGATGGGCAGGATCAGCCACGGGGCCTCGACCACCGCCAGCAGCCAGTAGAACAGCCAGCCGCCGGCCGCGTAGATGCCGCCGAAGAACAGGCCGAATTGCGGGGCGCGGCGGAAGTCCGCGACGCCGGCGCGCAGGGCGAAGGCGAGGTCGTCGAAGCCGATCCGCCGGACCCGGGGCATGGGCCGCATGCCGGTCGGCGCGCGGGCGCCGGGCGGCGTGAGCGCGGACGGCGCGGGCGCGGGGGGCGTCGAAGAGGGGGGCGTGAAAGAGGGGGAGGTGGAAGAGGGCGCGGGGGGCTCGGTTTCGGTCATCGGGCGTTTCTCCTTCGGCCCCTCCCGGATCGGCGCGTCCGGGTCCGGCCGGATCAGTTTCGCGGCGCCCGGCGGCGCCCGCCTTGACCTCGATCATGGCCGGATCAGAGCAGGTGGGCCACCACCTCCGCCAACCTGCGCGGTTCCATCAGCGGGGGCAGGGCGGCGAGCACCCTGCCATCGGCCCCGACCAGGTAGAGCAGCCCGCCATGGATCCAGATCGGGGCGCCGTCGGGCAGCACGCCGACCTGCTCCAGCTCCACCCCGAAGGCGCGGCGCAGGTCCGCCAGCGCCTCGGCCTCTCCGGTCAGCCCCTCCATGCGGGAGTGCCACCGCGCGAGCGCCGGGCCCATGGGGCCGGGACGGTCCTGGGCGGGGTCGATGGACGCGATGACCGGCGTCACCTCGACGCCCGCATCCTCCAGGATGTTCACCGCCCCCGCGATCCGGGGCAGGGAGGCCGAACACAGGCTCTGGTCCACGATATAGCCGAAGAACAGCAGCCAGGGCCGACCCGCGAGCGCGTCGCGCCCGACCGGGGCCCCGGTCTGGTTCGTCAGGAGGAAATCGGGGGCCATGGCGGGCGGGGGCGGCGCGTCGGCGGGCAGATCGGCGCGGGCTTCGGCGAGGCTGGCCTCGCCCCGGGCGCGCAGGGCGTCGCGCTGCGCGGCGGCCTCGGCGGCGGTGAAGCGGGGGGCCTCCGCGGGGGGCGCGGGCCGGGGGCTCGCGGCCAGCGCCGGGGACAGGGCCGCGCCGGCCAGCGCCAGCGTCAGGGACAAGGCCAGCCGACCCGCGCGCGCGATGGCGGCGCGGCCGGAGCGCCGCGGCGGCGGGCAGGGGCGGGCGAAGGGCATGGCGGGTCCATCCGGCAAGTCGAAGGCTTCGGTGACGAGACTCGCACAAGCCGGGCCGGCTGGGAAGCGCCGCCGCCTCACGCCCTCACGCCCTCACGCCCGCCCCGGCGTCCCGCCTGCGCCGCCGTCGACGCAGGGTCAATTTTCTGACATCTCAGGCGGACATGTGTCAGGATTCGTTGCTCCCCACCCGCCCGCCAGGAGATCCCCGCATGACGCCCGACCCGCTCCCCCCGAAAGGCTTCGCCCCCCATTTCCGCAAGAGCCCCGTCACCGACCCGTGGGAGCCGCTCTTCTCCTGCGTCGAGCCGGAGGCGGTGCGGCTCGGCCTCCGGCTGCGCGAGGCGCACTGCAATTCCCGCGGGTTCGCCCATGGCGGGGTGATCGCGGCGCTGGCGGACAACGCCATGGGGCTGAGCTATGGCCGCGCGCTGGGCGCGAGAGCGGCGGCGGACGACGGCGAGGCGCCGGCGCCGGCGCGGGCCGTCACCGTGTCGCTGTCGCTGGACTACGTCGCCTCCGGCCAGCTCGGCGAATGGCTGGAGGTCCGGCCCCGCGTGATCCGCGCGGGGCGCCGTCTGGGCTTCGTCGATGCGCTGGTCATGGCGGGGGACCGGGTGGTGGCGCGGGCCTCGGCGACGTTCAGCGCGGTCTGACAGGCCGGCCCGGCGGCGCGTCGCCCCGGCTCAGGCCCCGACCGACAGCGCCAGCACCCGGCTGAGCTGCATCATCGGCCGCCGGGTCTCCGCCCGCCAGCCGTCGAAGGCCGCCTGCAGCGCCCGCATCGCGGATTTCGAGACGCCGGCGCCGGAGATCACGCCCTCCCGGTTCAGCGCCATCACCACATCCGGGGTCAGGATGAACCCGTCCACCCCGCGCCCGCGCAGCAGATAGGCGCCGGTGATCCCGCCCAGCCGCGTCCCCTCGGTCTTCAGCAGCGCCAGCAGGCCCACATGGTCCTCGGCCGGCCAGTCGGCGAAGACATGGCCGGCGGGCTTGCCATGCGTCTCGGCCAGCGCCCGCAGGAAGGCCGCGTTCTCGCGCACCGAGGCGATCTTGGCCCGGTTGCGGATCAGCCCGGGATCCGAGGCGAGCCGGTCCAGCGCGTCCTCGTCCAGCATGGCGCAGCGGCCGGGGTCGAAGCCCTCGAACGCCGCCTCGAAGGCGGACCACCTGGCGGCGACGACCTTCTGGCTGAAGCCGGCGGAGAACACGCGGCGGGTCATGTCGCCCAGCCACTCGGCGTCGGACACGGCGCGCAGCGCCTCGGGCGTCGCAGGGCGGTCGAGCAGGGCTTCGAGCGCCGCGTCTCCGCCGTGGCGCGCGGCGGCGAGGTCCCAGATGGGGGCGAATGCGGGCATGGGGGCTCCGGGGGCGAGGGGCGGGCGCGGGCAGGGGACGGGCGGCATGACTATCCGCGCCAGCGGCCGCTGCGTAAAGCCGCGCGCAAGCTAACCGCTCGCGCCGGCGCCGGGGCATCGACAGCCCGCGCCCGTGTCCTCGGCTGCGGGGGAGCCGCGGGCGGGCATGGCGCTCCGCCCGCCCGCGCCGCCATGCCGCCGCCCGCGCCCCAGATCGCCCCCGCTTGACGCCGCCCGCGCCCCGTGCGGTTCTGCGGCTCCCTTCCCGGCGCCGCCGCGCGCATCCAGCCCGGAGCCCCGCCATGCTCACCCTCTATTCCTCGCCCGGCGCCTGCTCGCTCGCCTCCCACATCGCCTTGCGCGACGCCGGCGCGGCCTTCGAACTGGCGCGGGTGGACTTCAAGTCCTCCCAGCAGCGCGGCCCCGACTATCTCGCCATCAACCCCAAGGGCCGGGTGCCGGCGCTGGTCACCGACCACGGCGTGCTGACCGAAACCCCGGCGATCCTCGGCTATGTCGCAGCCACCCACCCCGAGGCCGGCCTTCTCCCCGCCGATCCCTGGACCCGGGCGCGCATGGACAGCCTCGTCGCCTTCCTCTGCGCCACGCTCCATGTCGCCCATGCCCACAAGTTCCGCGGCTCCCGCTGGGCCGACGACCCCTCCTCCCACGAGGACATGCGCCGCAAGACGCCCGAGACCGTCGGCGCCGCCTTCCGCCATGTGGAGGACGAATGCCTCCGCGACGGGCCCTGGGCGATGGGCGATGGATATTCGCTCGCGGACCCCTATCTCTACACCGTCGCCCGTTGGATGGAGGGCGACTCGCTCGACCCCGCCGACTTCCCGAAAGTCGCCGCCCACCGCGCCCGGATGGAGACCCGGGCCCCGGTGCGCGCGGCGCTGGAGGCCGAGGGGCTCGACCCCGTTTCCGCCTGACGGAAGGGCGCTCGCGACCCCGCGGCGCGACCCCGGCCAGGCCCGACCGACCTCATGCCCCGAGCCCGGGACCGCCGCCAGGCCGGTCCCGGGCCGCGGCGACACGGAGAGCCAGATGCGCCTGTTCGCCTGCCCCGCCTGCGGGACGACCGTTTACTTCCGCAACCTCGCCTGCAGCTGCGGGGCCGAGGTCGCCTTCGACCCGGACGCCGCCGCCTTCGTCGCGCTGGCGGATGCGGAGGCGCGGCCCTGCGCCAACCGCACGGTGATCCGCTGCAACTGGCGCGCCGATTCCGACGGGCCGGGCGCCTATTGCCGGTCGTGCATGATGACCGATGTGGCCCCGGACCCGGTGGTCCCCGAAGCCGCCGAGCAATGGGCCGAGGCCGAGGCCGCCAAGCGCTGGGTGCTGACCAACCTCGCCCGCTGGGGCTGGTTCGGGCCCGAAGACCCCGGCCCGCGCCCGTCCTTCCACCTGCTGGCCGAGGAGACCCGCCACGGCCCCGCCGACGTCATCATGGGCCATGCCGACGGGCTGGTGACCATCAATCTCGCGGAGGCCGATCCGGCCGAGCGGGTGAAGCGGCGCGAAGACCTGGGCGAGGCGTTCCGCACCCTCCAGGGCCATTTCCGCCACGAGCTCGCGCATTTCCTGCAGATGCGGCTGGTGCAGACCCCGGAATTCGCCGACGGCTTCCGGGCGCTGATCGGGGATGAGCGGGAGGATTACGGCGCGGCGCTGGAGCGGCACTACGCCGAGGGCCCGCCCGCCGACTGGCAGACGCGCTTCGTGTCGGAATACGCGTCCTGCCACGCGCATGAGGACTGGGCGGAGAGCACGGCGCATCTGCTGCACCTGACCGACATCGCCGACAGTTTCGAGGCGGCGGGCCTGTCCTCGCCCGATCTGCCGGCCGGCTACGACGCCTATGCCGAAACCGACGCCGCGGCGCTGATCGAGCGGGCCTGCGCGCTGGGCCTCGCGCTCAACCACGTCAACCGGGCGATGGGGCAGCCGGATCTCTATCCGTTCGTGCTGCCCGAACCGGCGCGCGAGAAGCTGGCCTTCGTGCATCGCTGGCTGCGGGCGCCCGCGCCCGTCCCTGCGCCCGCTCCCGCCCCCGACCCCGGCCCGGCGCCCGAGGCGCCGCCCGCGCCGGCCTGAAGACCAGCGTTCGCAGGCGCGTTCGCGGGAAGGCCGGTGCGCGCCGGCCTTCCCGTTCGTCGTTAAGTTGGGGCGTCGTTCAGGGAATCATCGGGTCCGACAACGGATCGATCCAGACCGCGAACTCGGCCAGGTTGGCGGGCCCGAAGCTCTGGGTCAGGGGCACGTCGGCGGCGTCCCGGCCGCGCGCCACCAGCACCCGCCCGATGCGGGGCTTGAGGTTGCGCGGATCGAACACATGCCAGCGCCCGCCCAGCCACACCTCCATATAGGCGGCGAAGTCCATCGGCGCATAGGGCGGCGGCTCCCCCACATCCGACACGATGCCGTTGCAGTAGCGCGCCGGAATGTTCAGGCAGCGGCAGAAGGCGACGGCCAGATGCGCGTAGTCGCGGCATACGCCGACGCCCTCGTTATAGGCCTCCCAGGCGGTGCGGGTCGGGCGCGCGTGCTCATAGCCGAAGGTGATGTGGCCGTTGACGAATTCGCAGATCGCCTGCACCCGCTCCCAGCCCGGCTTGGTGTGCTGGAACAGCCGCCAGGCCTCGTCCATCAGCCGGTCGGTGTCGCAATAGCGCGAGCCGAGCAGGAACTGGATGGTCTCGGCGGGCAGGTCCTCGACCGCGGACTGCCCGGCCTCGCGGTCCTGCGGGTCGGGCTGGCCGTCGTCATGGATGATCCCGTCGGTGGAGATCACCACCCGACCCTGGGGCGCGACGAAGCGGGCGCACCAGTTGCCGAAGCCGTCCCGATAGCTCTCCACCGGCACGGCGGGGGAGATGCGCAGGCGGTCGGGTTGTTCCAGCCAGCTCTCGCGCGAGGGATGCACGTTGAGCAGCGCGATGATGGGCGTGGGCGCGGCCAGATCGTAGGCGATCCGGCAACCGAGGCGCAGGCGCATGGTCGCCCTCCTGTTTGGATGCGTCGGCCGCGGGGCGGCTGCGGACGCATCGGTGAAGCATGGTCGGCAGGACGGCGGCGCCGCAAGCGCGGGCCGCCGACATGAGCCGCGTCATGGCCGCGCGGGGGGACCGGGCGGCGACGGACGACGGACGGTGAGCGGGGTCGCGACGGGCTCGGCCAAGGGCCGGGCGACGGGTCGCGACGGGCGCTGTCTAGCGGGGCCGGCCGGGCGGGAAAAGGCGCTCGGGCGGGCTTTTTCATGCCGTGGCGCCGAAATCGCGCCGTGAGGCCGGCACGGGGCGCGCCTCGTTTGCGCGACGGCGCGGGGACGCGCGCCTCCGGCGGGGCGCCGGGGCGCGACGCGGCCGCGAATCCCCGCCGCGGACCGGCGCATCCCGCCGGCGAGGCGAATCGCCCCGCCGGCGGTCTCAAGGCTCCGCTCAGGCGCCCGAGCGGCGACGGGCGGCGCGGCGCGGCGGCTGCGGGCCGCGCGGCGGCTGGGGGGCCACGTTCTCCCAGGCGTTGCGCACCAGGCGGGCGGCCTGCTCGCGGTTCAGGCGGGCGGGGTCGGCGCGGGTCCAGCCATGGGGGGCGAAGCGGCTGGCGATGGGGGCCAGCGCGCCCGGCGCGTCCGTGGACCACGCCGCCTGCTGATCGGCGGTCAGGCGCACCACCACGCCGCCATCCGCCGGAAGGCTGGCGAAGATCCGGCCCGACACGCGCACGTCCCGCGCGCTGAAATGGCCGCCCGACGCGGCGCCGGGCAGGGCCAGCGCCATCGCCTCCACATCCGCGGCGGCGATGCGCGCGACCGGCGCGGCCGCGGGCCTGGCGGCGGATTTCGCGCGGGACTTGGCGGCGGCCGGGGGCTTGCCGCCCGGCGCGTCTCCGGTTCCGTGACCGCTCATGCCTTGCCCTCCCCGATCAGGCGCCGGGCGAGGGCGCGGAACGCCGCCGCCTGCGGTCCGTCGGGATCGCGGGCGACGATCGGGGCGCCGTCGTCCCCCGCCACCCGGATCGCCAGATGCAGCGGGATCGCGCCCAGGAAGGGCAGGCCCAGCCGTCCGGCCTCCTCCTTCGCGCCGTCATGGCCGAAGATATGGCTCTCCCCCCCGCAATGGGGGCAGACGAAGCCGGACATGTTCTCGATCATGCCCAGGATCGGGGCGTCGAGCTTGCGGAACATCGCCACCGCCTTCTTGGCGTCGAGCAGGGCGACGTCCTGCGGGGTCGAGACGATCAGCGCGCCCGTCACCTCGGCCTTCTGGCAGAGCGAGAGCTGCACGTCCCCGGTGCCCGGCGGCAGGTCGACGATCAGCACGTCGAGATCGCCCCAGCGCACCTGGTTCATCATCTGCTGGAGCGCGCCCATCAGCATCGGGCCGCGCCAGATCACCGCCTCGTCCTCGGGCAGCATCAGCCCGATGGACATGACGGTGACGCCATGGGCGTGGAGCGGCAGGATGGTCTCGCCGTCGGATTTGGGGCGGTCCGACACGCCCATCATGCGGGCCTGGGACGGCCCGTGAATATCGGCGTCGAGCAGGCCGACGCGGCGCCCCTCGGCCGCCAGCGCCACCGCCAGATTGGCCGAGAGCGTGGATTTCCCCACGCCGCCCTTGCCCGAGGCGACGGCGAGGATGCGGTCCACCCCCGCCAGCTTCTTCGAGGCCTGCGGGGTCGGATGGCGCCCGAGCTTCAGCGAGGGCGCGGGCCCGTCCGGCGCAGGGCGCGCGGCGCGGGCGGGGGCGGCGGCGGAGGGCGCCGCGGCCGGCCCGTGCGCGGTCAGCACGCCGGAGACCCTGGTCACCCCCGGCAGGGCGGAGACGGCGGCCTCGGCGGCCTTCAGCAGGGGCTCCAGCGCCTTGCCGCGGGCCGGATCGACTTCGAGAATGAAGCGGGCGAGACCGGTCTCCGGGTCGAAGCCGGGCGCGCGCACCATGTCGGCGGCGACCAGGTCCTTGCCGGTCGCGGGGTCGCTGACGCGCGACAGCGCCTTGAGGATGTCTTCGCGCGTGACGCTCATCTGGTCCGGGACTCCTTGGGATGCTGAGCGCTACCTATGGAAGCCAGGGCCCATGCGCAAGCGGGGCGGGGCGACGCGGCGCGCCTCGCGGGGGGGGGGACGGCGGAAGCGGCGCCCCCGCGGGCCCGCGGGCGTCGGCCGGGCGCCGGCGCCGCCCCGAACCCGGCCGAGGGCGGCGCCGGGGCGAGCGGCCTCGGCGCGATCAGAGGTCGAGGTCGACCCAGGCGGGCGTGTGGTCCGAAGGCTTCTCTCCCCCCCGCGCGGCCACGTCCACCCCGGCGCCGGCGAGCCGGTCCGCGGCCTGCGGGCTCAGCAGCAGATGGTCGATGCGGATGCCGTCGTTCTTCTGCCAGGCGCCGGCCTGGTAATCCCAGAACGTGTAGACCTCCGGCCCCGGATGAAAGGCGCGGATGGCGTCGGTCCAGCCCTGGTTGACGATCCGCCGCCAGGCGGCGCGGGTTTCGGGCAGGGCCAGCGCGTCCTCGGTCCAGGCCTCGGGGCGGGCGGCGTCCTCGGGCTGGGGGATCACGTTGAAATCGCCGGCCAGCAGCGCGGTCTCCTCCCCCGCGATCAGTTCGGCGGCGCGGGCGCGCAAACGCTCCATCCAGGCGAGCTTGTAGTCGTATTTCGGCCCCGGCGTCGGGTTGCCGTTGGGCAGGTAGAGCCCGCAGACCCGGATCGCGCCGCCGGCGTCGCCGGAGATCGTGGCCTCGATATAGCGGGCCTGCTCGTCTGCATCGTCGCCGGGAAGGCCGCGGGTCACGTCCTCGATCGGGCGGCGCGACAGGATGGCGACGCCGTTGAAGCCCTTCTGGCCGTGGGTCTCCAGGTTCCACCCGGCGTCCTCGAAGGGTTCGCGCGGGAAGGTATGGTCCTGGCTCTTGATCTCCTGGAGGCAGACCACGTCGGCCTCGGCGCGGGCGAGCCAGTCCAGCAGTGCGGGCAGGCGCGCCTTGACGCCGTTGATGTTGAACGTGGCGATCCGCATCGGGGGCCCTTTCGCTGGCGGTCCGGCGGGCCGGGGGCCTGCGCGGGGAACGGGGGCGGAGACTAGGGCGGCGGGCGCGCCGGCGCAACGCGGCGCGGGCGTCCGGCGCGAGCGTTCGGGGCGAGCGTTCGGGGCGGGCGGAGGGCGGGCCTTTAAAGAAGTATTAGCCTTGAGGGCCGAGTCTGGGCGCAGACAAGCCGCCGGCCCCGCTCGCGGCGCGCAGGCAGGAGCCGCCGATGAGAGCCTCGCCCCCCGGATCGTCGGGATCGACCGGATCGCGGCAGGGTCCGCCCCACGGATCGCCGCCCCGAACGCAGCCCCGGATATCGCCCGCAACGCAGACCGCATCGCCGCAGGCGCCGGGCCCAAGCCGCGCCCTGACCCTGCGCGCCGCCGCGCGCCATCCCGACCTGTCCCGCGTGGCGCGGGTGTTCGCCCCGGCCTCGGCCCTGCTGCTCGCGGCGGCGCTGTCGCTGGACGGGCTCACGGGCGGGCGCGCGGCGGCGGCGTCGGGGCCGGAGGCGGTGCTCGGCCTGCTTTACGGGCTGATCTGGTGGAGCCTGCTGGAATATCTGCTGCATCGCTTCGTGCTGCACTGGACCCCGCGCGCGCCCGGACTGCGGCGGGTGCGTCGGCTGCTCCCCGGCCACCGCAGCCATCATCGCGATCCGCAGGACCCGGACGACGTGGTCAGCGGCCGGCACGGCTTCGCCCTTCCGCTGGGGGCGTCGCTGCTGGCCGGGATGCTGGCGCTGGGCTTCCCGGCGGGCTTCGCGCTGGCGGCGCTGGCCGGCGGCGCGGCGGGGTTCGCGGCCTACGAGTTCGTGCATTTCGCCTGCCACCAGCTGCCCATGACCTCCCGCATCGGGCGGGTCCTGCGCCGCCATCACGCGATCCACCACCACCGGGACGAGACGGCGAATTTCGGCGTCACCAGCCCGCTTTGGGATCATGTTTTCGGCACCGTCTGGCGACCGGAGCGGACGCGCGCCGACCAATCAGCGGAGCGGCCTCGCGCGCGGGGCCCGCGCTGAGGCGCCGGGCCGCTCCGGAGGAGAGGGGACGCCGTGAGACAGGCCCCGTTCGCAGGCCCGGTGTGAAAGGCCCGGTGTGAAGGGCCCCCCGCGGCGGCTCCGTCCGGGGCGGCGAAAGGGCCGGAAGCCGTGGGAGAGCGGCCGCGGCCGGAGCGGCGCCGCCCGGGAACGCCGCGACACGCCGCGACATGCCGGGCGCGCCCGACGTCGCGGATCGCGCGCGGATCTTTCCTGAGGTCAGGGGGGCGCGCGATCGCGCGGGCCGGTCCTTGCGGGGCGCGCTCGGGGGCGGGCGAGACGCGCGTCGTCGCCGATCAGGCGTCCGGGTCGCCCGCGAGGATCGACAGGAAAGCGGGGCCGAAACGCTCCGCCTTGGCGGCGCTCATGCCCGGAATGCCGGCGAGCGTCTCCAGGTCGGCGGGGCGGCGCTCGGCGATCTTGGCGAGCGTGGCCGCGGTGCAGGCCAGCGGCTTGCCGGTCCCGTCCGCGCCGCGGGCGAGCGAGGTCTGGGCGGCGCGCAGCGCGTCGAAAAGCGCGCCGGCGTCGGGTCCGTCCCCGTCCCGCGCCCCGTTGCGGCCCGCCCCTCGCGCCGCCGCGGCCGACAGGCGGTTGCGGGCGGGATGCTCCTCGGGCGCGGGGGCGCCGGTCAGCGCCTCCAGGAAGGCCGCGCCGTAGCGCGCCAGCTTGGCCGCGCCGACCCCCGAAATCCGCCCCATCTCATCGAGACTGCGCGGCTTCTTCGTCGCCATCTCGATCAGCGTGCGGTCCGGGAACACGATGTAGGCGGGCGCGTTCTGCGCCTCCGCCAGCTCCCGCCGCAGGCGCTTGAGGGCGGCGAGCAGCGCCTCGTCCTCCGGGTCCACCAGGGCGGAGGGGGCGGCGCGCCCGTCCGGCCGCCCCGCGCCGCGCGGCGCCATGGCGTCCTTGCGCAATTGCAGCCGGGTCTCGCCGCGCAGGACCGGGCGCGCCTCCTCGGTCAGCCGCCAGCCCCCGGTGCGCCCGTCCACCGCCGCCATCCCCAGCGCCAGCAGCTGCCGCAGCACGCCGCGCCAGGTTCCCTTGTCCATGTCCCGGCCCAGCCCGTAGACCGCGAGCTGGTCATGGCCCAGCCGCTCCCCCCGCGCATCGGTCTTGCCGATCAGCACGTTGATGATGTGCTCGGCCCCGAAGCTCTCGCCGGTGCGATAGATCGCGGACAGCGCCTTCTGCGCGGCCTCGGTCGCGTCGAAAAGCACGGGCGGGTTGCGGCACAGGTCGCAATTCCCGCAGGGCTCGGGCCGGGCCTCCCCGAAATAGGCGAGCAGGGTCTGGCGGCGGCAGCCCGGCGCCTCGGCCAGCGACAAAAGCGCGTTGAGCCGCTGGTGATCGGCGCGGCGACGCTCTTCGGGCGCGGGGCTCTCGTCGATCTGCATGCGGCGCAGCTTGATGTCCTCGGCGCCGAACAGGGTCAGCGTGTCGGCCGGGGCCCCGTCGCGGCCGGCGCGCCCGATCTCCTGGTAATAGGACTCCACCGATTTCGGCAGGTCGGCATGGGCCACGAAGCGGATGTCGGGCTTGTCCACGCCCATCCCGAAGGCGACCGTGGCGCAGATCACCATGCCGTCCTCGCGGTCGAAGCGGTCCTGCACCTCGGCGCGCACCGGCCCGTCCAGCCCCGCGTGATAGGCGAGCGAGGGCATGCCCGCGTCGCGCAGCGCCTGGGCCAGCACCTCGGTCTTGTTGCGCGAGCCCGCATAGACGATGCCCGACCGCCCGCGGCGCGGCAGCACGAAGTCCATCAGCTGCTGGCGGGGCCGGGTCTTGGGCTCGAAGGCCAGGAACAGGTTGGGGCGGTCGAAGCCGCGCAGGAAGGTCTCGGGCGCCGCGTCGAACAGCTTGGCGGCGATCTCCTCGCGGGTCTCCTCGTCGGCGGTGGCGGTGAAGGCCGCGGTCTGCACGTCGCCGAGGCTGCGGCGCAGGTCGCCGATCTTCAGGTAATCCGGCCGGAAATCATGCCCCCACTGGGAGACGCAATGCGCCTCGTCCACCGCCAGCAGGCTGACGTTCAGCCGGGCGAGCAGGGCGCGGGAGGAGGACAGCCGCTCGGGCGCGAGGTAGAGCAGCTTCAGCGTCCCGCGGTCGATGGCGTCGAAGATGCGCTCGTTCTCCTCGGGCGCGTTGGCCGAGGTCAGGGCCCCGGCCTCCACGCCGGCCTCGCGCAGCCCCGCCACCTGGTCGCGCATCAGCGCGATGAGCGGGGAGACCACGACCGTCACCCCCTCGCGCGCCAGCGCCGGGAGCTGGAAGCACAACGACTTGCCGCCGCCGGTGGGCATGATCGCCAGCACGTCGCGCCCCGCCTCGATGGCCGAGACGATCTCCTCCTGGCCGGGGCGGAAGGCGTCGAAGCCGAAAACTGAGCGGAGGAGGGGCGTGAGATCCGTCATCGGGCGCGTGGGGTCTTTCCGGCGAGGGAGGGGGCGGGCGCGCGCAACCTAGACCGGCCGGAGGCGGGACGCGAGGGGGGAGAGGCCGCCCTGTCCGGCGGCCTGAAACCCCGGCCCGGCCCGGGCCCCCCCGCTCCCCGACCTCGGGCGGGGGGGCGCCGCGACCCGCGGGGGCCGGGCATCGACAGGGCTCAGGCGGCGGAGACGCGGATCACGCCGTCATCGTCGGCCGCGACCAGCCGCCCGTCGCACAGCAGGCGGTTCACATGGGCCAGCGCCTCGGAGAAGGCGAAACTGGTCTGGTGCGCGTCGAGCTGGCGGCGGAACAGGCGCGGCGTGATCTCGGCGGTGGTCAGCGGACCCTCGGCGACCATCTCCATGATCTGGTCGCAGCGGGCGTCGTGATGGCCGCGCAGTTCGTCCACCCGCCGGTGCAGGGCGGTCATCGGCAGTTCGTGGCCGGGCAGGGTCAGGGTTCCGTCGGGCACCGTCTCCTTGATCGCGGCGAGCGAGCGGAAGAAGCGGCCCAGCGGGTCGCCCTCCGGCTGGGGCGCGTGGACCGAGATGTTGGGCGTGATCCGCTGCAGCACCTGGTCGGCGGCGAAGAACAGCCCCTCGTCCCGGCAGAACAGCATGGCCTGGTCGGGGGCGTGGCCGCCGCCCTTGAGGATCTCGAACCGCCGCCCGCCGATGTCCAGCGTCTCGCCGGCATCCATCGAGACGAAGCGCGGCGGCATGCCGGTCAGCATCTCCAGATAGCGATGCCCGCGCCCGACCACCGCCTCGACCAGGCCCGCGTCCATGCCGTGACGGCTGTAGAAATCCCGCTGGAAGTCGCCATGCACCGCGTCGCGGCCCGACAGGTAGAAGCGCGAGGTCAGGTATTCCGTCTCCCCCATATGAAGGGGGACGTCATGGGTCTCGCACAGCCAGCCGGCGAGCCCGACATGGTCGGGATGGTGATGGGTGACGATGACCCGGGTCAGCGGCCGGCCGCGCAGCGGGCCGGCGAAGGCCGCCTCCCAGGCCAGCTTGGTGGGTTCGTCGCCGATCCCGGTATCCAGCACCGCCCAGCCCGGCCCGTCCTCCAGCGCGTAGATGTTCACGTGGTTCAGCGCGAAGGGCAGGTTGAAGCGCATCCACAGCACGCCCGGCGCGGCCTCGATCGCCTCGCCGGGCGCGGGGGGCGCGGCGAAGGGCAGGGGGGCGGCGGCCTGATCGTCTCGGGGCATGCGGGGTCCTTTCCTCGGGCGTCTTGCGGTCTTCGGGCGGCTTCCGCTCCGGCGGCGCCTGCGCATGGCGCGGCGCGCCGGGCGCGAAGCGGCGGCGTATTATGGAGACCTTATCATATCCGCTTCTAGCCCGCGCCTGCGAAAAAAACTTGCGCGGAGGCTCGGGCGAACGCGAAGGGGGGCGCGCGGTTCCCCGCGCGCCCCCCCCTGTCGCGTGCCGTCCCCGCCGGTCAGGCGGTGAAGATGTTGGTCGGCGCCTCTTCCGGGCGCGGGCGCGGGGGCTCCGACGCCGGCCGCGGCGCCTTCCCGTCCTTCCAGACCCGGCGCATGATGAACACGAAGAAGGCCGGCACGAAGGCCACCGCCAGCAGCGTGGCCGAGATCATGCCGCCCAGCACCGCGACGCCGATGGCGTTCTGCGAGGCCGAGGACGCCCCCGTCGCGATCGCCAGCGGCGTCACGCCCAGGGTGAAGGCCAGCGAGGTCATCACGATCGGCCGGAAGCGGATCAGCGCGGCTTCCAGCGTCGCCTCCATCAGGTCACGGCCCTCGGCGGCCAGGTCCTTGGCGAACTCCACGATCAGGATGGCGTTCTTGGCCGACAGGCCGATGATCGCGATCAGGCCGACCTTGAAATAGACGTCGTTGGACATGCCCTGTTCGATCACCGCGAGCACCGAGCCGATGGCCCCCAGCGGCACCACCAGCATCACCGAAAGCGGGATCGCCCAGCTTTCGTAAAGCGCCGCCAGCAGCAGGAACACGAACAGGATCGACAGCGCGATCAGGAACGGCGCCTGGTCGCCGGACTGGATCTCCTGCAATGACTGGCCGGTCCATTCATAGCCGAAGCCCTGGGGCAGCTCGCCGGCCAGCCGCTCCATCTCCGCGATCGCCTCGCCGGTGGAATAGCCGGGGGCCGAGGCGCCGGAGATGCGCACCGACGGATAGCCGTTGTAGCCCACCACCTGCAGCGGCCCGCGGATCCACTCCACCGTCGCGAAGGCGCTGAGCGGCGCCATCCCGCCATGCACGTTGCGCACGTTGAGGTCGAGCAGGTCCTCCGGCCGCATCCGGGCCCGGTCCTCGGCCATCAGCGTGACCCGCTGCATCCGCCCCGCATTGGGGAAGTCGTTGACATAGGCCGAGCCGAGATTGGCCGAGAGCGCGGCGTTGATCGCGGCGAACTGCACGCCGAAGGTGTTGGCCTTCTCCCGGTCGATGATCAGGCGCAGCTGCGGCGCGGCCGGCAGGCCGGAGACGCGCAGCCCCGTCACCACCGGGCTTTCGGCCGCCGCGGCCATCAGCTGCTGGCGCGCGGCGTTGAGCGCGGCCTGACCCGCGCCGTTGCGGTCCTGGAGCCGGAACTCGAAGCCCGAGGTGGTGCCCAGCCCCTGGATCGGCGGCGGCGACAGCGCGAAGGCGATGGCGTCCTTGATCCCCAGAAGCTGCATGGTGGCGCGTCCGGCGATGGCCTGGGCGCTGTCCTGGGGTCCGCGCTCCGACCAGTCCTTGAGCGGCACGAAGGCCAGCGCCGCGTTCTGCCCGACGCCGGAGAAGGAGAAGCCCTGGATGGCGATCACCGTCTCCACCCCGTCCTCGCGCGCGAAGATGCCCTCCATGGTCTCGATCACGTCCAGGGTGCGGTTCACCGAGGCTTCGGGCGGGGTCTGCATGTCGACCAGCAGGAAGCCCTGATCCTCGTTGGGCAGGAAGGAGGACGGAAGCTGCGTCCAGCCCCAGCCCAGCCCGCCCAGCAGGCAGAGGTAAATCAGCATCATCAGGCCGGCGCGCCGGATCGACAGCCGCGCCAGCCAGCCATAGCCGCGGGTGAGCCGGTCGAAACCCTTGTTGAACCAGCCGAACGGCCCGCGTTTGGTCGCGTGATGGCCCTTGGCCACGGGCTTGAGGAATGTCGCGCACAGCGCTGGCGTCAGCGACAGCGCGAGGAAGCCCGAGAACAGGATCGACACCACCATGGTCAGCGAGAACTGCTGGTAGATCACGCCGACCGCGCCGGGAAAGAAGGCCATCGGCACGAACACGGCCGTCAGCACCAGCGTGATGCCGATGATCGCGCCCTGGATCTGGCCCATGGCCTTCTTGGTGGCCTCCTTGGGGGACAGGCCCTCCTCGGACATGATGCGCTCGACATTCTCCACCACCACGATGGCGTCGTCGACGAGAATGCCGATGGCCAGCACCATGGCGAACATGGTCAGCACGTTGATCGAGAATCCCGCCACCAGCATGGTCGCGCAGGCGCCCAGCAACGCGATGGGCACCACGAGCGTGGGAATGACCGTGTAGCGGAAGCTCTGCAGGAAGACGAACATCACCACGAAGACCAGGCCCACGGCTTCGAGCAGCGTGTGCAGCACCTTCTCGATCGACAGCTCCACGAAGGGCGAGGTGTCGTAGGGGATCTGATACTCGATCCCGTCGGGGAAGAAGGCCTCCAGCTCCTGCATCTTGTCGCGGATGGCCGCGGACGTCGCGATGGCGTTCCCCGTGGGCGCGAGCTGCACGCCCAGCGCCGCCGAGGGCTGACCGTTGAGCCGCGAGGAGAACGTGTAGCTCTCCGCCCCGATCTCGACCCGCGCCACGTCCGACAGCCGCACGGAGGACCCGTCGGCATTGGCGCGCAGCACGATGTCGTCGAACTCTTCGGTGCTGTCGAGCTGCCCCTCCACCAGCACCGTGGCGGTGATCTGCTGGGAGGTCGGGTTGGGGGCCGCGCCGATCTTGCCGGCCGCGACCTGGGCGTTCTGGGCGCGCACCGCGGCGATCACGTCGTCGGCGTTGAGGTCGAGCCCCAGCATCCGGTCGGGGTCGAGCCAGATGCGCAGCGCCCGCTGGGCGGAGAACACGGTGGCCCCGCCGACGCCGTCGATGCGCCGGACCTCGCCCACCACGTTGCGGCTGAGGTAGTCGCCCAGCCCCACCGGGTCCACCGTTCCGTCGGTGGAGATCAGCGACACCACCATCAGGAAGCCGGCCGAGGCCTTCTCGACCTCGATGCCCTGGTCGGTGACCACCGAGGGCAGGCGCGGCTCCACCCGCCGGATACGGTTCTGCACGTCGACCGAGGCCTGTTCCAGCGCGGTCCCCGGCTCGAAGGTCGCGGTG
Organism: Albimonas donghaensis; assembly: GCF_900106695.1. Classification (GTDB taxonomy): domain Bacteria; phylum Pseudomonadota; class Alphaproteobacteria; order Rhodobacterales; family Rhodobacteraceae; genus Albimonas; species Albimonas donghaensis. The sequence continues at coordinate 232,258 of NZ_FNMZ01000004.1, read as the reverse complement.
ATCTGGACCTGGCCGGAAGCGTCGGAGGTGCTCTCGAAGTAAAGCAGGCCCTCGGCGCCGTTGAGCTCCTCCTCGATCGGCTTGGTGACCGACAGGTAGAGGTCCTCGGGCGAGGCGCCGGGATAGTAGGTGGTCACCTGCACCTGGGGCGGGGCGACGCTGGGATATTGCGCGATCGGCAGCATGGGGATGGCCAGAAGGCCGGCGATGACGATGAAGATCGCCACCACCCACGCGAAGATCGGGCGGTCGATGAAAAAGGCGGGCATCGTTTGGGTCCTCGGATCTTCGCGCGATCAGCCGGCGTCGGCGGTCCGGGCGGCGGCCGTGGCGCCGCCGCTCCAGGGTTCCGCCGCCACCGGGGCGCCGGGTCCGATCTTCTGGAACCCCTCGACGATCACCTTGTCGCCGGGGTTCAGGCCCTGCTCGATGACCCAGAGGTCGCCGACCACCCGCCCCGCCGTCACCGGGCGCACCTGGGCGCGGCCCTCGGGGCCGACCACATAGAGCTGGGGCTTGCCGCCCATGTCGCGCTGCACCGCCTGCACCGGCACCGCCAGCGCGTTGGTCTGCACGCCCTGTTCGATCAGCACGCGCACATACATGCCGGGCAGCAGGTCGCCGTCGGGATTGGGAAATTCGCCGCGCAGGATGATCTGGCCGGTGGATGCGTCCACCGTCGCCTCGGTGAACAGCAGCTTGCCGTCATGGGCGTATTCGGACCCGTCGTCGAGCAGCAGGCGCACCTGCGCCTCGCCGGTCTCGGACCGGGTCAGCCCGCCGTTCTCATGGGCCCGGCGCAGGGCCATCAGGTCGGCGGCGGACTGGGTGAAGTCGGCGTAGACCGGGTCGAGCTGCTGGATGGTGGCGAGGCTGTCGACGGCGTTGGCCGTGACCAGCGCGCCCTCCGTCACCCGCGCCCGGCCGATGCGGCCGGCGATGGGCGCGCGCACGTCGGCATGCTGCAGGTCGAGCTGCGCCGCGGCCAGCGCGGCGCGGGCCACGGCCACGCCGGCCTCGGCCACCGCCAGCGCGGCGTTGGCGTCGTCGAAGGCCTGGGCGGAGACCACGTTGCGCTCCCGCAGCTCCACCTGGCGGGCGGCGGACTGGGAGGCGGCCTTGCGGGTCGCCTCGGCCTGGTCGAGCAGCGCCTCGGCGCGCTCTACCTGCACCCGGAACTGGTCGCTGTCGATGCGGTAGAGCACGTCGCCCGCCTCGACCACCGAGCCCTGCTCGAACACCCGCTCCACCAGGATGCCGGAGACGCGGGGGCGCACCTCCGCGATGCGGGTGGGGGCGATGCGGCCGGGCAGTTCGTTGACCAGCGGGATCGCGGCGGGCGTCGCCTCGATCACCGCGACGGGGGAGGGGGGGCGCCCGCCGCCGCCGCCGGCCGCGGGGGCGCCGTTGGCCTGATCGTCGTCGCAACCGGCCAGCAGCAGCGCGGCCAGCAGGGCGGCCGCGGGCGCGGCGTATCGGAAGGGTTTCATCAGGCGTCTCCTTGCCCGTCGCCGGCGCCGTCGGGGCGGAGCGCATCCTGCGGCTCGGCCTCCGCCCGCGCGGGCGCGTGGTCGTGATGGGGCCAGCCCCCGGGGTCCTGCGCGGCCAGACGCTCTATGTCGGCGAGCAGGGCGCGGCGGTCCCGGGGGTCGAATCTGTGGATGTCGAAGCGCTCCATCGACTGGAGCCCCTCGACGGCGAGAAAGGCGAGCATCGCGCCCCGCGGCTGGCTGGATCGGGCGCGGATTTCGGCGATGAGCCGGCCGATCTCGGCGCGGATCGGCTCCGCCAGGGCCGCATCGGCGGCCATCGCGCCGCAGATCGACATGATGACTTCGCGGTCGATGTTGGGGTCGTCCTCGGCGGCCAGCGCGATGCGCGAGCGCACGCAGGCGTCGGCGCCGCCGCCGCATTCGACCTCCAGCGCGCGCATGCGGGCGGCGCCTTCGGCCATCCGGCGTTCGACGATGGCGGCGATCAGCCCGGATTTGGACCCGCAATCATAGAGCACGCTGGCCTTGGAGATGCCGGCCTCGGCCGCCACGGCCTCCAGCGTCAGGCGCGCGGCGCCGTCGCGCCGGACCACGGTCTCGGCGGCGTCGAGCAAGGCATCCCGGTCCACGGAGCGGCGACGGCCCATTATAAAGAATCCTGATAGTTTTTCCGACCAGATGGTTGGGTATCGGCGGCGGCGGGGGGCGTCAAGCGCCTTTTCGTTGCGCCGCAGCATTGATGCCGGTCCTCGGCGTGGGACTGGCGGCGATGCGATGGCCCCGGCGCCGCGGGGGCGGCCGAGGTCGGGGGCGAACCGCGGCGACCTGCCGGTTTTCCCGGCCGGGCGCCTGTTCTCCGGGCGCCGGCGCGCGCCAACGCGGCGGCCCGCCTGACCGCGCCGTCGCCCCCCCTCCCGGCGTCGGCCCCGGACGACGCTGCGTCGACCTTCCGGCGGCGGGTTCGGGCCTGAAACTGGCATGACGCTTGCTGCGTGAAAGCGTCCGCCGCAGGCTGCGGCCCGACCCGCAATACGACCCGCAACACGACCCGCAACACGAAAGGACCCGCACGCATGACCGGCATAGGACTCGCGGCCGATATCGGGGGCACGTTCACCGACATCGTGGCCGAACAGGGCGAGACCCGCGTCTCGGTCAAGGTGCTGACCACCCATGGCGCCCCGGAAAAGGCGCTGCTGGAAGGGGCGGAGACCGTGCTCGCCCGCATCGGCGCGGGGTTCGAGGACGTGACCGTCTTCGTCCACGGCGCCACGCTCGCCACCAATGCCATCATCGAGCGCAAGGGCGCGAAGACCGCCCTGATCGCCACCGACGGGTTCCGCGACGTGCTCGACATCGCCGACGAGAGCCGCTTCGATCAGTATGACCTGATGATCGACAAGCCCGCCCAGCTCGTCCCCCGCGCCTTGCGCTTCACCGTGCCCGAGCGGATGGACGTGACCGGCGCCCCCCTGCTGGCGCTGGACGAGGACGCGGTGCGCGCGGTCGCGGCGCGCATCGTCGCTTCGGGCGCCGTGTCGGTCGGCGTCGCCTTCCTGCACGCCTACGCCAACCCCGCGCATGAGCGCCGGGTGCGCGAGATCCTGGCCGAGGAGGCGCCCGAGCTGTGGGTGTCGCTGTCCTCCGAGGTCTGCCCCGAGATCCGCGAATACGAACGCACCTCGACCACCGTCGCCAACGCCTATGTGCAGCCGCTGATGGCGAGCTACCTGCGCCGGCTGGAATCGGCGATGGAGGCGCGCGGCTGCCGCGCCCCGATGCGCCTGATGACCTCCGGCGGGCGGCTTGCGGGGGTGGACGCCGCCTGCCGCTTCCCGATCCGGCTGGTCGAATCCGGCCCCGCCGGCGGCGCCATCCTCGCGGCCCACATCGCCGCGTCCCGGTCGGAGGCCCGCACCCTGAGCTTCGACATGGGCGGCACCACCGCGAAGATCTGCCTGATCGAGGATGGCGAGCCGCTGAAGGCGCGGACCTTCGAGGTCGACCGCTCGGCGCGGTTCCTCAAGGGCTCGGGCCTGCCGGTGCGCATCCCGGTGATCGAGATGATCGAGATCGGGGCCGGGGGCGGCTCCATCGCGCGTCTCGACGCCACCCGCTCCATCGCCGTGGGCCCGGACAGCGCGGGGTCGGAGCCGGGGCCGGTCTGCTATGGCCGCGGGGGGACGCTGCCGACCGTGACCGACGCGGACCTGACGCTGGGGCGGCTCGACGCGGACCGTTTCGCGGGCGGGGCCTTCAGCCTCGACGCCGCCGGGTCCGCCGGGGCGCTGAGCCGCGACGTGGCCCAGCCGATGAACCTGTCGGTGGAGATGGCGGCGCTGGGCGTGTCGGAGATCGTGGACGAGAACATGGCCAACGCCGCCCGCGTCCATGCGGTCGAGCGCGGCGCCAACCTCGCCGATCACACGCTGATCGCCTTCGGCGGGGCCGCGCCCCTGCACGCCGCCCGCGTGGCCGAGAAGCTGGGCCTGACCCGGGTGCTGATCCCGGCGGATGCGGGCGTCGGCTCGGCGGTCGGCTTCCTGCGCGCGCCGGTGGCCTATGAGACGCTGCAAAGCCGCTACATGCGGCTCGACGCCTTCGACGCCCCCGCCGCGACCGAATTGCTGGAGGGCATGGCGGCCGAGGCCCGCGCGCTGGCCGAGGGCGCGGAGGGCCCGGTGACCGAGACCCGCGCCGCCTTCATGCGCTATGCCGGGCAGGGGCACGAGATCGCGGTGGACCTGCCCCTGCGGGCGCTGGAGCCCGCCGACGGCGAGACCGTGCGGGCGACGTTCGAGACCGCCTACCGAAAACTGTTCGAGCGTCACATCCCCGGCGCGGCGATCGAGATCCTGTCCTGGTCGGTCTCCGTCGGCGCGGCCTCCGTCGCGGCCGTCGCGCCGCCGGTCGTGGCGGCGTTTCCGGCGCCCCCGCCGTCGGGCGAGCGCATCGTCTTCGACCCCCATGCGCGGGAATCCCGCAAGGTCGGGGTCTGGGACCGTTCGGCGCTCGCCCCCGGCGCGCAGCTGAAGGGCCCCGCCCTGATCGTCGAGGACGCGACCACCACCTACCTGACCGACCGCTTCGACCTGACGGTGGATGGCGGCGGCGCCCTAGTTCTGGAACGCCGGGAGGACGCGGCATGAGCGACCTGAGCCCCATCGACCTGCAGATCATGTGGGCGCGCCTGATCGCGGTGGTCGAGGAGCAGGCCCAGACCCTGCTGCGCACCGCCTTCAGCCCCATCGTGCGCGAATGCGGCGATCTTTCCGCCGGGGTCTTCGACCTGGACGGCCGGATGCTGGCCCAGGCGGTCACCGGCACGCCGGGCCACGTCAATTCGATGGCGGAATCGGTGAAATACTTCATCGAGCGGTTCCCGGTGGAGACCATGTCGCCCGGCGACATCTACATCACCAACGATCCCTGGATGGGCACCGGCCACCTCAACGACTTCGTTCTGACAACGCCCTGCTTCCTGGGCGACAAGCCGGTGGCGCTGTTCTCCTGCACCTCGCACCTGATGGACATCGGCGGCATCGGCTTCGGCCCCGACGCGACGGACGTGTTCATGGAGGGGCTCTACATCCCCTTCCTCAAGCTCGCCGACGGCGGCGTGCTGAACGAGACGCTGATGGCGATGATCCGCGCCAACACCCGCCTGCCGGTGGACACCGAGGGCGACGTCTATTCGCTCGCCGCCTGCAATGACGTCGGCTGCAAGCGGCTGGCGGAGATGATGGGGGAGTTCGGGCTGGAGAGCCTCGACGTGCTCGCCGACCATATCCTGACCCGGAGCCGCGAGGCCGTGCTGGCCGAGGTCGCCAGGCTGCCGCAGGGGAGCTGGTCGTCGGAGATGGTGGTGGACGGCTATGACGCGCCCGTGCGGCTGGCCTGCACCGTCACGGTGTCGGAGACCGGGATCCACGTGGATTTCGACGGGACCTCGCCGCAGTCGCCGCGCGGGATCAACGTGCCGCTCAGCTACACCACCGCCTACACGGTGTTCGGGCTGGGCTGCGTGGTGGCCTCGGGCGTGCCCAACAACGCGGGGTCGCTCGGGCCGCTGACGGTCTCGGCGCCGGAGGGCTCGATCCTCAACGCCATCAAGCCGGCGCCGGTGGCGTCCCGCCATGTCACCGGGCAGATGCTGCCGGACGTGGTGTTCGGGGCGCTGCGCCAGGCGGTGCCCGACAAGGTGCCGGCGGAGGGCACGTCCTGCCTGTGGAACCTCAACGTGCGCGGGGTGGCCGCGGCCGAGGGCGGGAATTACGGGTTCACCATGGCGGTGACCTCGAACGGGGGGACAGGCGCGCGGCCGGGCAAGGACGGGCTGTCGGCCACGGCCTATCCCTCGGGCGTGAAGGGCACCCCGGTGGAGATCGCGGAGGCCGTCACGCCGCTGGTGTTCTGGGCCAAGGAGTTCCGAGAGGGCTCGGGCGGCGCCGGGCGCGACCGCGGCGGGCTTGGCCAGCGGATCGAGGTCGAAAGCCGCATCGGCCAGCCCTTCGAGCTGCTCGCCGCCTATGACCGGATCGAGCATCCCGCGAGGGGCGCCGAGGGCGGGGGCGACGGGGCGCCGGGCTATGTCGGGCTCGCGTCGGGCGCCGCATTCCGCGGCAAGGGCTTCCAGATGGTGCCTCCGGGGGAGCGTCTGGTGGTGCTGACGCCGGGCGGCGGCGGGATCGGGCCGGTCGAGGACCGCGACCCGGCGCGCGTGGCGGCGGACCTTGAGGCGGGGCTGGTCCCGGCGGAAGGCGCGACGCAGGCGGGCGAATAGGGGCGCCGCCTGCGCCGGGCGCCGACCGAACCCCGGCGCGCGGCCCGCCCGCCCTCCCCCGACGCGCCGGGGTTCGGTCGGCGGATCGACGGCGGATGGGCGGCGGTCGCGCGGCGGGGCGCAACGCGAAGGGGGCCTCGCGGCCCCCTTTCTTCATGTCCGGCGATGCGGGCGGCGGGCGTCCGGGTCAGTTCACCATGTAGCTGACCGGCCAGGTGACGATGCCCGGGAAGATCACGATCAGCAGGATGCCCAGCAGCATCAGGAAGAAGAACGGCATCGCCGCCCGCGTCACCTGAAGGATGTCCCGCCCGGTCATGCCCTGCAGCACGAACAGGTTGAACCCCACCGGCGGCGTGATCTGCGCCATCTCCACCACGATCACCGTGAAGATGCCGAACCACAGCAGGTCGATGCCCGCATCGCTGACCATCGGCAGCACCACCGAGGCGGTCACCACCATCATCGACACCCCGTCCAGGAAGCAGCCCAGCACGATATAGAGCACCGTCAGGACCGCCAGCAGCGCGTAGGGCGACAGCTCCCACGCCTCCACCGATTTCGCGATGGCCCGCGGCACCCCGGTGAAGCCCATGGCGATCGACAGGAACGCCGCGCCCGCCAGGATGAAGGCGATCATGGTCGAGGTGCGCACCGCGCCCATCAGCGCCTCGAAAAAGCTCGCCCGGGTGAGGGAGCGCGACCACGCCGCCAGGCCCAGCGCGCCGAACACGCCCATGGTCGCGGCTTCGGTCGGGGTGGCCACGCCGCCGTAGATGGACCCGATCACCAGCGCGATCAGCAGCGCCACCGGGATCAGCAGCTTCGCGCGGGAGAGTTTCTCGCGCCAGGTCAGCCGCTCGGTGAAGGGCGGCGCCAGCGAGGGGTTCAGCCTGGCCCGGATCGCCACATAGCCCATGAACAGGCCGATGATCATCACCCCGGGCACGACCCCCGCGATGAACAGCCGGGAAATGGATTGCTGCGCGATCACCCCGTAGACGATCAGCATGATCGAGGGCGGAATCAGCAGTCCCAGCGTGCCGGAGCCCGCCAGCGTGCCGATGATCAGGCGTTCGTCATAGCCGCGCGCCTTCAGCTCGGGCACCGACATGCGGCCCACGGTGGCGCAGGTCACGGCCGACGATCCCGCCACCGCCGCCATGACCCCGCAGCCGATCACGTTGACGTGCAAAAGCCCGCCGGGAAGCCGGCCGACAAGGGGCGACAGCCCGCGGAACATGTCCTCCGACAGGCGGGTGCGGAACAGGATCTCGCCCATCCAGATGAACAGCGGCAGCGCGGTCAGCGCCCAGTTCCAGCTCGCATCCCAGACCGTGGCCGCCATGAGCGACCCGGCGGGGGCCTTGGAGAACAGGGACATCGCCACGAAGCCCACGGCGGTCAGCGACACCGCCACCCAGATGCCCGAGGCCAGCAGCAGCCCCATCACCCCGAACAGGATCAGGGCGATCATGCCTGGATCGACGCTCATTCCCCGGCCTCCGGAAGATCGCCGAGCGCGGTCTCGGCATTGGCTTCGTATGTGGGCGTCCCGCCCCGGGCGACGGCGATGAACTCATCGACCAGCGCCAGCAGGAAGACGGCCGATCCGACCGCCATCGCCAGCCGCGGGATCCAGAACGGGATCGCCAGCAGGCCGGGGCTTAGTTCGTTGAATTTCCAGGAGAAATACACCAGGTCCACCGCCCAGTAGAGGAAGTAGGCGAAGGCGCAGATGGCGAAGCCGATGCACCACAGCTCCACCAGCTTGCGGGGCAGGGGCCCGGCGTAGCGGATCAGCAGCGTGACCCGCACATGCGCCCCGCCCCGGAAGGCGTAGGCGAGCCCGAAGAAGGTCGAGGCGGCGAGGCAGAACCCCGCCGTCTCGGTCGAATCGACCACGAAGCCGAGCTCCCGCCCGACCACCTGGGCCACGATGGTCACGGCGATGCCGACCAGGCAGATGCCGGAAAGCGCGCCCGACGCGAGGTAGATCGCGTCGAGCGTGCGGCGCAGGGGGGAGGCCACGCGGTCGCTCACGTTCACCGCCTCAGCGGGCTTCGAGATAGGCGTCGAGCACGGCGATGGCCTCCGGCGAGGCGGTCTCGCGCCAGCCCTTCATCATCTCGCCGCCGATCTCGACCATCTTGGTCACGACTTCCTCGGGGGCGTCGGTGGTGGTCATGCCGTTGGAGGCGAGCACGCCGATCTGCTCCTTGGTGGTGGCGGCCGACATCTCCCAGGCGCGGGCCTCGGCGGTCTCGGCGGCGGCGAGGATCACTTCCTGCGTCTCGGCGGGCAGGGATTCGAAGGCGTCCTTGTTCACGATGACGGCGTTCTTGGAATAGATGGCGCCGGCATAGGTGAAGTGGTCGGTGTTGTCCCAGGCCTGGATGTCGATGCCGGTCTGGGGCGAGGTGAACAGCGCCTCGATCAGGCCGGTGGAGAAGGCCTGCGGGATCTCGGCGAAGGGCAGGATGGTGGCCTGGAACCCGAGCATCTCGCCCATCTGCTGCGTGGCCGTCGAATAGATGCGCAGTTTCTTGCCTTCGAAATCGGCAAGTCCGTTCACCGGGGTCTTGGTGTAGAAGCCCTGGCCCGGCCAGGGCTGGTAGAACAGCACCATCAGGCCGGCGTCCTCGAACACCTCGTCGAAGTAAGGCTTCTGAAGATCCTTCAGGGCCCAGGCCTGCTCATAGGTCGAGGCGACGAAGGGCAGGCCGGCGAGGATGAACATCGGGTCCTCGTTGCCGTAAACGCCGAGCCGGATTTCGCCGATCGGCACCTGTTGACGCTGCACCGCCGTCTTGATGGCGTTGAGCTTGATGAGCGTGTCATTGGACTGGAGGTCGATGGTCAGGTCCGATTTCTCGCCCACTTCCTCGATGAACATGCGGAGGTTCTTGGTCAGGAAGTTGTCTTCGGGATAGCCCGAAGCCATCAGCCAGTCTTCGGCCGAGGCCGGGGCGGCGGCGCCGACGGCGCCCAGCGCGAGGGCGCCGGCGACCGCGAGCCGGCTCAGCGGGGCGGCGAGCGTGCGGGGGAAGAACATGGGTCTCTCCTGTTGGTTATGGCGGCGCGCGCGGCGCTCTTCAGTCATTTGCATCGCAATAATCGTGCCATTATCCGCGACGGCGCCCCCCTGACGACGCGTCGCCCGGCGTGACGCAAAGACGCCGCCCGGCGCGGCTCCCGGCTGATTAACGAACCATTAACCTTGAGTTTTTAGGGAGATTTTCAGCGAAATCGCTCGATATGCTGCTGAACAGGAGAAACAGTTTCGTAATGACAAGTGTTGATCAAAAAATTAGTTTGCTCGTGATGCGAAGCTGTTGGCGCGATCCGCCGGCCGCCGTCATGTTCGATGTCCTGCGCAGCGCGGAGCGGCGCAATCCCGGCTTTGGCTGCGCGGGCGCGCTGTACTGGGACGCGCACAGCTACATCCAGGCCCTGGAAGGACCGCGGGACGGGCTGCGCACGCTTGCCGCGGCGATCCTATCCGACCGGCGCCACACGCCCCTGTGCTGGGCGTATCGGCCGGCGCCGCGTCGGAGGCTGTCGCCGGACTTGCCGCTGGGCGTGATCGACGCGACCGAGGCCGCCGCCATGGGCCTTGGCCGCGATATCCGCCAGGTGTCGGAGGCCCCGGCCGACGACCGCCTGCTCGGCGCCGCGGCCGAACTGGTGCTGGAACTGGCGTGCCGCAAATACCCCGCCATGGCGCTGGGCGCGCCGTGCGGCCGATCGGACCCGTCCCCGGCCCCGGCCCGCGTCGCCTGAGGGCGGCGCCCCCCCCGCGGCGAAGGGCGCCGCCGCCCGCTCTGGCGAAGCCGGCCGGGTCGGGTCATGCTCACCCCTTCGGCGACGCGCAGCAGCAACGGGGGGCAGGGCCCATGACCTCGACCGACCGGCGGGATTTCCGCGGAGCCTGGGACGGCGCCCCCGCCGCCCCCTGGCCGGGAGGCGCGCGGCTCGCCGTCTCCGTCGTGGTGAATGTCGAGGAAGGGGCCGAACGTTCCGTCGCCGATGGCGACCCGGTCAACGAAAGCGTCTACGAGGCCCGCCAGGAAGTCGTCGGCGCCCCCGATCCCTGCATGGAAAGCCACTACGCCTACGGCCCCCGCGCGGGCTACCGCCGCATCGCCGGGACGCTCGCCCGCCACGGGGTTCCGGCCACCTTCTCCACCTGCGGGCGGGCGGCGACGCGGCTGCCCTGGCTGATGGCGGATCTGGCGCGCCGGGGTCACGAGGCGTCGTGCCATGGCTGGTTGTGGGAGACCCATGCCGGCATGGCCGAGGCCGAGGAGCGCGCGATCATCGCCCGCACCCATGCCGCCGTCGGGGCCGCGACCGGCGTCGCGCCGCGGGGCTGGCACACCCGCTCGGCCTCCTCCCCCCATACCCGCCGTCTGCTGGGGGAGCATGGCGGGTTCCTCTACGATTCGGACTGCTACGACGACGACGTCCCCCGCATCGCGCAGGTCGCCGGCCGCCCCCATGTCCTGCTCCCCTACGCCTTCGACACCAATGACATGCGCTTCGAACCCGGCGGGGCCTTCGTCCATGCCGAGGATTTCTCGCGCTACTGCCTCGCCGCCTTCGACCGCCTGATGGACGAGGGCGCGACCGAGGCCCGCATGATGTCGGTCGGCCTGCATCTGCGCATCATCGGCCGCCCGGCCCGCATCGGCGGTCTGGAGGCGCTGCTGGACCGCATGTCGGCCTCGGGCGAGGTCTGGTTCGCCACCCGCGCCCGGATCGCCGCCCGCTGGCGCGAGGCCGCGGGCCTGCCCGAATGGACCCCCGCCACGTCGGCCGCGCCGGAGACCGCCGCATGAAGATCCTGCTGGTCAATCCGAACATGACGCAGGCGATGACCGACCGGCTCGCCGCCGTCGCCCGCCGGGTCGCCGCGCCGGGCACGGAGATCGTGCCGCTCACCGCCACCCATGGCTTCCCCTACATCTCGTCCCGCTCCGAGGCGCAGATCGCCGGCGCCGTGGCGCTCGAGATGATCGCCGGGAACCTGGAGGGCGCCGACGCGGTGGTCATCGCGGCCTTCGGCGACCCGGGGCTGAAGGCGGCGCGGGAGCTTTTCGACCTCCCCGTCACCGGCATGGCGGAGGCGGCGATGATGGCCGCCCTGCCGCTGGGGGAGCGGTTCTCGATCGTCACCTTCACGCCGCTGATGTCGTCCTGGTTCCTCGATTCCGTCGAGGCGCTGGGCCTCGCCCCCCGTTTCGCCGGCCTGCGCACGCCCCCCGCGGCGGAGGGGCCGGTGGCCGATGTCGCCGCCACCATGCGCGAGACGCTGGTGGATCTCGCCCTGGCCGCGGCGCGCGAGGATCGGGCCGATGTGGTGATCTTCGGCGGCGCGCCCCTGGCCGGCATGGCCTTCGAGATGGGGCCGGATTTCCCCTGCGTGGCCGTCGACCCCATCGCCGCGGCGGTGATGCAGGCGGAGATGCTGGTCCGCCTCGCCCCCGGCGGCGCCTGCAAGGGCGGGCTGGCCCGCCCGCCGGGCAAGGCGTCGGTCGGGCTCGCCGCCCCGCTCGCCCGCCATATGGGCGGCGGCTGAGACCCCCTTCGACGCAAGCGCCCCGGCCCCCCGTCTGGTCCTCTGCCCCCCTACCAGCCAAGGGAGAGACGCATGGGCCGCCACGACGGAAAAGGGATCCTGCTGACCGGCGCCGCCGGCGGCATCGGGCGCGAGACCGCGCTGCGGCTGGCCGACGAGGGCGCGCGGCTGTGGCTGCTCGACCGCGACGCCGAACCGCTGGAGGCGCTGGCCGCCGAGATCGGCCAGCAGGGCTGTTTCATGGCATGCGACGTGTCGGACCCGGCCTCGGTCGCCGCGGCGCATGAGGCGGGGCGCGGGCGCCTGGGCCGGATCGACGGCGCGGTGCTCAACGCCGGGATCGAGGGGCCGATCAAGCGCATCGGCGAATTCTCCATCGAGGAATTCGACAAGGTGATCGCCGTGAACCTGCGCGGCGTGATGCTGGGGCTGATGGACCTGATGCCCCGGATGAAGGCGCAGGGCGGCGGGGCCATCGTGCTGCTGGCCTCGGTCGCCGGGCTGCGCGGGGCGGCGGGGCTCAGCCCCTATGTCGCCTCCAAGCATGCGGTGATCGGGCTCACGCGCTCGGCGGCGCAGGAAGGCGCGGCGGATGGCGTGCGGGTGGTCGCGGTGGCGCCGGGACCGATCGACACGCGGATGATGGCCTCGCTCGACGATGGCCGCGCGCCGGGGCAGGCGGCGTCGGTGCGCGCCCAGGTCGAGTCCCGCATCCCCATGGGTCGCTATGGCGAGGCCGCCGAGGTCGCGCGCCTCATCGCCTGGCTGACCAGCGACGAGGCCAGCTACATCACCGGCTCGGTCCATCAGATCGACGGCGGCATGCTGGCCTGAGCGCCGGCCTGCGGGCGCGTTTCAGCGCGCCCGCGCCAGCCGCGGGTCCGTCGCGTCCCGCAGCCCGTCGCCCAGCATGTTGAAGCCGATGACGGCGACGACGATGCACAGCCCCGGCCAGATCGCCAGCATGGGCTCCAGGAACAGCAGCGTCTGCGCCTCCGACAGCATCCGGCCCCAGGACGGCGTCGGGGGCTGCACGCCAAGGCCCAGATAGCTCAGCGCCGCCTCCGCCAGGATCGCCACGGCGAACTCGATGGTCGCCTGCACCAGCAGCACCGCGGAGATGTTGGGCAGCACATGCGCCAGCGCTATGGCCGCCCGGCTGCGCCCCGCCGCCCGCGCCGCCATGGCGTAATCCAGCCGCCAGATCAGCGCCGAGGACCCCCGCGCCACCCGCGCGAAGATCGGCGCGTTGATGAAGGCGATGGCCGCCACCGCATTGCTCAGCGACGGCCCGTAGATGGCCGAGAGCATGATGGCGAAGAGCAGCGCGGGAAAGGCGAAGCCGATATCGGCGATCCGCATCACCGCTTCCTCGACCCAGCCGCCGATGGCGCTCGCGGCCAGGCCCAGCGCGGTCCCGATGCTCCCCCCGATCCCCACCGCCAGCAGGGCCACCGTCACCGAATGCCGGGCGCCGACCATCAGCATCGAGGCCACGTCCCGCCCCAGCTGATCCGTCCCCAGCCAATGCTCGGCCGAGGGCGGCTGGAACCGCGCCGTCACCACGATCACGGTCGGGTCATGCGGGGTCCAGACCAGCGACACGCCGGCCGCGAGGAACACCAGCGCCACCAGCACGCCGCCCAGCATCAGCCCCGCGCGCCCCGCGACGGGCAGCAGACGGCCCATCCGGGGGGCGGCGGTCGGGATCCCGCGCGGGCTCATCGCGCGGCCGGGCGGCGCAGCCGCGGATCGACGAGGATATAGGCGAGGTCCACCAGGAAATTCGCCAGCACCACCACGGTGGCGAAGAACAGCACCAGCGCCTGCACGGTGAACAGGTCCCGGTTGGTGATCGATTGCAGGATCAGCCGGCCGAGGCCGGGCAGGTAGAACACGTTCTCGATGACGATGGTCCCGGTCACCAGATTGGCGAATTGCAGCCCGACGATGGTGACGATGGGGATCAGCGCGTTGGGCAGCACGTGGCGGCGCATGGTCTGGCCGCGGCTCAGCCCCTTGGCCCGCGCGGTGCGGGCGAAGTCCAGCCGCATGACTTCGAGGATCGAGGATCGCGTCACCCGCGCCAGGATCGCCGACTGCACCAGCGCCAGCGCGGTGGCGGGCAGGATCAGCGCGCGCAGGGCGGCGAGCGGGTCATCCCAGCCCGGAAACCCGCCCGGCGGCAGCCAGCGCAGATGCACGGCGAACAGCAGGACCAGCAGGATCGCCAGCCAGAAGGCCGGCACCGCGATCCCGAACTGGCTCAGCGTCATCGCCGCCCAGTCGCCGGGCCGCCCGTGATGCAGCGCCGCGCCGACGCCCAGCGCCAGCGCCGCGATCCCGGTCAGGACCATGGCCAGAAGGGCGAGCGGCAGCGTGACCGGCAACCGCTCCGCGATCAGCTCGGAGACGGGGACGGAAAAGCTGTAGCTCTCCCCGAAATCCCCGGTCAGCGCGCCGCCGATCCAGGCCAGGTATCGCTCGCCCAGCGGGGCGTCCAGCCCGAAGCGCGCGCGCAGGGCGGCCTGCGCGTCGGGCGTGGAATCGATGCCCAGGATCACCAGCGTCGGGTCGCCGGGCAGGGCGTTCATCACCCCGAAGACCAGCGCCGAGACCACCGCCAGCGTGGCGATCAACGTCGAGATGCGGGTGGCCAGCAGCCGGATCATCCGGCGGCCTCCTCTTGTCGGGGATGGGGCGCTTTTCCGGACCTTGCCGGCCGGGCGCCCGCGCCGCAAGCGCCACGGGGCCGCGCGCCGCGGGCGGGCCGTCCCGACCCGCGGGCCGGTCGACGCGGCGCCCCCTTTCCGGAGGCGCCGCGCAAGCCGGACGGGCCGGGTCTCAGTTCCAGCGCAGGTCCTTCAGCGGCGCGTAGAGCACCGGGGACGAGGCCCAGTAGCCCGAGAGCCCCGCCTTGTAGACCCCCAGCTTGGGCAGCTGGAACAGGAAGCCATGCACCGCGTTCTCGGCCAGATGGCGCTGCGCCTCGCCCTGAAGCTCGGCCAGCGTCTCGGGGTCCGACGCGGCGCGGATCTTCGCCCACAGCTCGGTGTAGGCGGGATCGTCATAGCCGTAGAAATATTCCGGCCCGCGCGCGAAGTTGCCCAGGTCGTTGGGCGAGGTATGGGCGATCACCGTCGCGTCGTAGTTCTTCTGCTTGTAGACCTCGCCGATCCAGAAGCCCCATTCCACGTTCTCGATCTTCGCCTCGAACCCCGCCGCCTGAAGCTGGCCCTGCAGGATCTCGCCCGACCGCTTGGCATAGGCGAAATGCGGCAGGCGGAGCGTGATCTCCACCCCCTCCTTCCCGGCTTCGGCCAGCAGGGCGCGGGCCTTCTCGGGGTCATGCGGATACATCCCCGTCAGGTCCACGTAGGCCGCGTTATGCGGGGGGAAGAACGACCCGATGGGCGTGCCGTAGCCGTAATAGGCGCCGTCGATGATCGCCTGCCGGTCGATGGCATGGGCCACCGCCTGCCGCACCTTGAGGTCGTCGAAGGGCGGGCGCGAATTGTTCAGCGCCAGGATCACCTCGCCTTCGGTCGAGCCCACCGCGACGGTGAAGCGGGGATCGGCCTCGAACTGGGCCAGCGTCTCGGGCGCGGGCATGCCGGGGAAGGCGTCGATCTCCTCGGCCAGCAGGGCCGCCACCGCCGCCGGCGCGTCGGGGATGAAGCGGTAGACCACGGTCCGGATCATGTCCGGGGACGCCTCGCGATGGCCCTCCACCGCCTCCAGCGTCATGCGGTCGCCGCGGGTCCAGCCGGCGAAGCGGTAGGGGCCGGTGCCCACCGGGTTGGTCGCGTTGGTCTCGGCCGAGGCCGGATCGACGATGGACGCGTCGCCCTCCCCCAGCCCGAACAGGAAGAAGGCGTCGGGCTGGCTCAGCGTGATCACGACGGTCGAGGCGTCGGGCGTCTCCACCGAGGCGATGGGCTTGAAGATGCTCTTGCTGGGGTTGGTCGAGTCCTCGGCCATCGCGCGGTCGAAGGTGAACTTCACGTCCGAGGAACCGAACTCGGCCCCGTCATGGAAGGTCGCGCCCTCGACCAGCGCGAACGTGTAGACCAGCCCGTCCTCCGACACCTCCCAGGACGCGGCGAGGTCGGGGACGATCTCCCCCTTCTCGTTCACCTGCACCAGGCTCTGGTAGACGTTGTGGGCCAGCATCGAGTCGATGGAGGCCGTCGCATCCGCCGTGGGGTCGAGCACCGTCGGCTCCTGCTGGAGCCCGATGGACACGCGATCCTGCGCGAGACCCGGCTGGGCGGCGAGCGCCGCGGCGGCCGCGAGGCCGGCGGCGAGGAGGAGCGGTTGCAGGCGCATGACGGTCTCCGTGGTCTGTTGAAGCGCGCGGGACGTTAGGATTTCTGAATGACGCCCTGACGACGGCCGGGCAAGGCGCGTTGTCGCGGGCGGGCCGGCGCGGGGCGCTTTTTGCGCGCGATGGGGCCGGGAAGCCGGCCGGCGGCGCGTGCCCCTGACATCAGGGTCCGCCATGTCCTTGTTTGCAGGCGAATGAACGCGCGCGGCGACGCGAATCGCCGGGGGCTCGCCCCCGAAACCCTGCGCGGGCCCCCGCGACGGGGCGCCATCCCGCCACGACCGCCGGGCAGGGCGGGGGGCTTCGACCGCCATCCCCCGCCCCCCACCACCGCCACCGCCCCAGCCCCCTCAGCCCTTGCGGATGCCCCGCACGCCCGGCGCCGGGGGCGTTTCGGGCTTGCCGGCGAAGCATTGCGCGATCGCCATCCAGCGCGTCGCGTTCGGCCCGGTGGTCTTCAGCGAGGTGTCGGCGATGTTCCGGGTCTGGGCGACGACCTGGCAGAACTCGGTGGCCGAACCCTCGACCCGCTCGCTCTCCGACGGCTCCCCGAACTCCCACACCGCGCCGGAGGGCGCGTCGAGCCGCACGAAGGGCTTGGGCTCCGGCGGGGTCTCCTCGCGGTTGGCGAAGGTCCAGCCGTAGGTGTTCACCCCCAGCACGGCGATGTTCCTGATCCGGTCCGCGTCCTCGCGCACCACGCCCAGCTGGTCGTAGATCTCCTGCCCATGGGCCCAGGTCTCCATCAGCCGCGCGGTGATGGAGGACCGCGCCGACATGTCCGGCCCCGCCCATTTCAGCCGCGCCTTGGGATCGACGCCCAGGAAGGCGTCGGCGGTGGCCTCGCAGGTCTCGGCCCAGGTCGCGACCAGCGCGGGGCCGGTCAGCCCGTCCAGCGCCTCGTTGGTGTAGTCCACCATGGTCCGCCCGCCCGCCATCGCCGCGCGCAGGGGGGCGAGGAAGGTCGCCATCCCCTCCGGGTCGCGGATCGACAGGATCACGGCCTGGTTGAAGAAATGCAGATGCTGGATCACCGCGTCGATGGTCCAGCCCTTGAAGGCGGTGGGCTGCGCCATCGCCGCGCCGTCCAGCGGGGCGATCAGCGCATGCAGCGCCCGGCTCTCGGCCCGGAAATCCTCGGCCTGTTCCATGCGGGGTCCTCTCCCTTAATCGAAACACGCGGCGAGCGTCTCATGCGCGCCGGCGAAATCCTCCATGAAGCCCTCGACCACCTGTCGGCAGGTCATGGCCTCGTTCATCAGGCCCACGCCCTGGCCCACCCAGTAGGTGGCCAGCGCCTGCGCGCCCTCGTGCCCGGCATCGGCCATCTTGTTGATCCGCGCCAGCGCCGGTTCGGATATCAGGGATTGCAGGGGCATGCCCAGCGGGTCGGGGGCGCCCTCGCGCTCCCACGCGTCGGTCCAGGGCGAGCGGAGCTGGCGCGAATGCTTGCCGGTCCGCGCCCGGCTGCGCACCGTGTCGGAGGAGCTGGCGGTCAGCATCTTGGCCTTGACCGCGGCGTTGGTCTCGGCCTCCGCCGTGGTCAGCCAGACCGAGCCGCACCACGCCCCCGCGGCCCCCATGGCCATCGAGGCCGCCATCTGCCGCCCCGTGACGATCCCGCCCGCCGCCAGCACCGGGCGGTTGCCGAAATCCTTCATCGCCTCGACCACTTCGGGCACGAGGACCATGGTGGAGATCGACCCGCAATGCCCGCCGGCCTCGCCCCCCGCCGCCACGATCACGTCGACCCCGGCGGAGGCCTGGCGGATCGCGTGCTCCTTCGTGCCGACCAGCGCCGCCACCGGCACGCCCTCGGCCTTGCCGCGGTCCAGCATCTCCTTCGGCGGCACGCCCAGCGCGTTGGCGATCAGCTTGATGGGGTGGGAGAAGGCCACGTCCATCATCGCATGCGCGCCCTCCGCGGTCATGTTGGCGCCCGAGCGCATGCGCGCGATCCGGTCGGCGTCGGGGATGTCGGGGTCGAGGCCCGAGGCCTTCAGAAGCTCGGCCGCGAAGGCGCGGTGCTCCTCCGGCAGGCCGGCCAGCACCTGCGCGGGGTCGGGCGCGCGGCCGTCGCCCTCGGATTTGCCGATGAACTTGGAGGGCACGATCAGGTCGACGCCGTAGGGCTTGCCGTCGACCCGTTCGTCGATCCAGCTCAGCTCGGCCTCCAGCTGCTCGGGCGACATCGACACGATGCCCAGCACGCCCATGCCGCCGGCCCGCGTGACCTCGGCCACCACGTCCCGGCAATGGGAAAAGGCGAAAAGCGGGAATTCGACGCCCAGCGTCTCGCACAGCACGTTTTTCATGGGGGGAGCCTTTCGGATCTCAGCGTTTCGCCGGCGCCCAGGAGGGGCGGCGTTTCTCGATGAAGGAGGCGACGCCCTCGCGCCCTTCGGGGCCCATCAGGCATTCGCCGAACCCCTGGCCGGCGAGCGCGCGCTGGTCGGCGCGCGACAGCCGGCGCGAGGAGAACAGCAGCCGCTTGGTCCAGGCGTTGGCGTTGGGCGCGGCGGAGAGGATGTCGGCCCGCCACGCGGCCTCCTGCGCCTCCAGCCCCGCGGCGTCCGCCACCACCGCGTCGGCCACCCCGATGCGCCCGGCCTCCCGCCCGTCGAAGCGGGCGGCGGTCAGGGTCAGGCGGCGGGCGGCGGCGAGCCCGACGCGCTCCACCACGAAATGGGCGATCTGGGCGGGGGGGAAGCCGAGCCGCGTCTCGGTCAGCGCGTATTTGCTGTCCGCCGTCACCGCCACCAGGTCGGCGCAGCACACCATGCCGAGCCCCCCGGCCATGGCCGCGCCCTCGACCAGCGCGATCACCGGCTGGGGGGCCTCGTTGATCAGGTCGTAAAGCTCCCCGCCCTTGGCGTTGGCCGCGGCCGCCGCCGCCACGCCGCCGTCGCCGCCCTGCAGGTCCGACTTGAACCCCTTGAGGTCCCCGCCCGAGCAGAAGGTTCCGTTGGCGCCGCGCAGGGTCACGCCGCGCACGGTCCGGTCGTCGGCGATGGCGTGGAAGGTGGCGGTGATCTCGTCGGCCATCTGGTTGGAAAGTGCGTTGCGGCTCTCGGGCCGGTCGAGAAGGATGGTCAGCCATCCCTCGTCAAGCGTCAGGCGAAGGGTCTCGGTCTTGGGCAGCGTGGTCATGAAGCGGGTCCGGTTCCGGTGAGGCTGTCGGCGAGCGCGCGGGGCACGGGGATCGGCATGTCGAGCAGAAGCTGCGCCCAGGCCTTGGCCTGCGGGTCGTTGCGCAGGCTCGCCACGCCGCCGCCGCCCAGCGCCTCGTGCAGCAGGAAGTTGATGGCGGGTGGGCCGGGCAGCAGGAAGCGGTCGACCCCGCCCGTCACGAAATGGGCGAAGCGGGCGGCCACGACCTCGGGCGTCAGGGCGGCCCAGAGCCAGGGCAGGTATTCGGGGCGCCGGGCGATGATCCCGATATTGGCCTTGTCGCCCTTGTCCCCCGACCGCCCCCAGGCCAGCGCCATCAGCGGCACGGCGGCGTCGGCGGGCTCGGTCGGGGCCGGGGGCGCCGGGGGGCGGACGATGTCGGCGGCGGCGAAGACCGTCTCGGGCGGGGCGGGCAGGGGGACGGGCGCGCCCTCCAGCAGCACCTCGGCCGGGACCGCCTCGCGCGGGATCACGAAGGAGAACAGCCGCAGCACCGGCGACGGCTTCGGCCGCCCCCCCGCGAAGCCCGACAGGCCCGGAGGCCCGGCGAGCCCCAGGCCCGTCACCTCCTTGATCAGCAGCCCGATCCCGGCCTTGTCCGGATGCCGCGCGGCCAGCTTCAGCACCACTTCCCGCGGCGCCCCGGCCTGGCCGAAATCGCCATACTGGCTGTCGGCGCCGATGACCTCGATCGAGGTTTCCGAGAAATCCCCGAGATTGGAGGCCCGCAGCGCGCCCTGCGCCCGGGTCAGCGCCGCCGCCCCGAAGGCCCGCGCCTTGCGGTCCGATCCCGGCCCCGCGAAGGTCCACAGCATTCCGCCGCGAAACCCGTCCATCCAGGTGCAGGAGACCTTCAGCGTCGCCGGCCCCGGCAGGCCCTTCGCCCCGGTCACCCGGACCCGGTCCGGGGCGATCTCCTCCAGCCGCACGGCGGAGAAATCGCAGGCCACGTCAGGGACCAGGTAGGCCTGCGGGTCCCCGATCTCGTAGAGCATCTGCTCGGCCACCGTCCCGACCGAGACGCGGCCCCCCGTCCCCTCCGGCTTGGTCACGTCGAAGGTTCCGTCGGGGGCGATTTCGGCGACGGGATAGCCGATGTCGGCCATGGTCCCCGCGATCTCCTCCCAGTCGGTGAAGTTCCCCCCGGTCGCCTGCGCCCCGCATTCGAGGATATGGCCCGCGAGCGTGCCGGCCGACAGCCGGTCCCAGTCCTCCGCCCCCCAGCCGAAATGCGCCATGCACAGGCCCAGCGTCACGGCGCTGTCGGCGACCCGCCCCGTGATCACGAAATCCGCCCCCGCCCGCAGCGCCGCGGCGATGGGCGCGGCCCCGAGATAGGCGTTGATCGAGGCGATCTTCGCGGGGTCCGGGAAGGGCGCGCCCGAGAACATCTCATGCGCCTCCAGCGTGTCCGCCTTCGCCACCAGGTCGTCGCCGGAGACCACGGCCACCTTCAGCCCCAGTCCTTCCTTCGCGATCAGGTCGCGCACGGCGTCGGCGCAGGCCTCGGGGTTCATGCCCCCGGCGTTGGAGACGATCCTGACCCCCTGCCGCGCGATCTCGGCCAGGTTGGGCTTCAGCACCGCGGTCACGAAGTCCCGCGCATAGCCCATCGCGGGGTCGGTGGCGCGGGCGCGGGCCATGATCGAAAGCGTGATCTCGGCGAGATAGTCGAAGACGATGGCGTCCACCGCCCCGGCCTTCAGGAATTGCGGCGTGGCCATGCCGCTGTCGCCCCAGTAGCCGGTGGCGCCGCCGATGCGCAGCGGCGTGGCGGGGGCGCTCATGCCGGGGCCGTCCCGCCGGCGGCGGTCAGCGGCAGCTCATAGCCCTCGAACGCGTCGCGGATCTTCAGTTTCCAGATCTTGCCGGTGCCGGTGCGGGGCAGCTCGTCCAGGAACTCCACCGCGTCGGGCAGCCACCAGTCGGCGACCTGGCCGCGCAGGAATTCGATGACCTCCGCCCCGGTCACGGTCGCGCCGGCGCGCCGCGCGCAGACCAGCAGCGGACGCTCCTGCCATTTGGGATGCGCGATGGCGATGACCGCGGCCTCTGCGATCTCCGGATGGCCCATGGCGGCGTTCTCCAGCTCGACCGAGCTGATCCACTCGCCCCCCGACTTGATGACGTCCTTGGAGCGGTCGGCGATCTCGATCTGCCCGTCGGGGTGCAGGATGGCGATGTCGCCGGTGTGCAGCCAGTCCTTCATTTCGCCCGGCCGCCTGCCCTCGGGATCCTCGCCCAGCTTGAGGTAGCCGCCCGCCACCACCGGCCCGCGCACCAGCAGATGCCCGCGCGACACGCCGTCGAAGGGCACCGGGTTCCCGTCATCGTCCTCCAGCCGGTATTTCGTCGCGAAGGTCCGCCGCCCGCCGAACTGGTAGCGGTCGAGTTTCTCTTCGCGCGACAGGTCCGCCATTCCCCCGATCAGCGCCATGCGCGACGAGCCCAGCGTCTCGGTCATCCCCCAGCCCTGCATGGGTTCCACGCCCAGATCGAACAACGCCGCCTGAAGCGCGCGCGGCGGCTTCGCGCCCGACATCACCGTGGCGCGCAGGGTGGAGAAGGTTTTTCCGTGGTCCTTCATCCAGTTGACCACGATCATCCAGATGGTCGGCACGCCGAAGCACAGGGTCACGCCCTCGTCCTCCAGCAGGTCATAGAGCGCGGTGGCGGTGAAATCCCGCCCCGGCAGCACCAGGTTCGCGCCCATCAGCGGGGCCGAATACGGGCCGAACCAGCCGCCGCCATGGAACAACGGGGCGAAGGGCATGAAGGTCTCGGTCACGCCGGAGCGGAAGCCCGAAATCGTGTCGCCGAGCATCATGAACACCACCGACAGCACGATGGAGCGATGCGAATAGACCACCCCCTTCGGGTTCCCCGTGGTGCCCGAGGTGTAGCAGATCATCGCCGCCCGGTTCTCGTCGAACTCCGGCCATTCGCCGCCGCCGGGCTGGGCGGCGAGGATCTCCTCGTAGAACTCGACGCGGGCGAGGTTCAGGTCGTCGGGCAGCGCCTCCCGCGGTCCCATGAAGATCCAGCCGCGCACGGTGGTCAGCTGCGGGGCCACGGCGCGCACCAGGTCGATGCAGCCGGCGTCGAAGGCGAACCACGCGTCCTCGGCGTGGTTGATGATGTAGACGAGCTGGTCCTCGTAGAGCCGCGGGTTGATGGTGTGCAGCACCGCGCCCATGCCGGGCACGCCGTAGAACATCTCGAAATAGGCGCGGGTGTTCCAGGCCAGCACGCCCAGCCGCTCGCCCTCCTGCAGGCCCAGCGCCTCCAGCCCCTGCGCCAGCTTGCGGGCGCGGTCGCGGGCCTCGGCATAGGTCTCGCGGGCGACATGGCCGTCGAGCTCGCGGCTGACGACCTCGCGCTTCGCGTGGCTGTCGGCGGCGTAGTCGATGAGGCCCGAGAGCAGCAGGGGCGCGTCCATCATCATGCCGAGCATGTCGTGATCCTCCCATCCCGGGCGCCGCCGAGCCGCTTTCCGGGCTTTTCCAGCGCCGACGCCTTCGGGAGGAATCGTAGCGGGGCGGCGGGACGGGCCGCTTGCGTAAACGGGGGGAGGGGGGCGGGGGGAGGGGGCGGCGTGGCCCTGCATCGCCAGACTTGGGCTACGCTGGCGGAGATGACGGGTTCCGAACTTTCGGTTGGTCCCGGGAAGATGCGATCCGTGACAATTCGTTCGCCGCCAGCTTCGCCGGGGCGGGAGCGCTTTTTCGCTTGGCGTCTGAAATTCGAAATAAAATCGGCTTGCGCAGCGCATCCATTTTGGGGGGAGAGTGCCGAATTGACTAAAGATTGGTCTGTAGCAGAATGTAAAAGCACGATCAGGGTCCCTTGGGGCCCAGATTTGCGATGGGAGATATGTGATGGCTGATCGGAAAAATGTTGAAATCGACGCGCGGCTGGCGGCGATCGAAGCTAGTCTTATGGTCCAGGATTCGGTGCTGATAGAGCTGGTTAAATGGCTTTCACAGACGCCTGAAGGTGATGCCTTTAGAGAGTCGATGAGTATTCAACTCGAAGCGGAAGCGAGCCGGTTCGCGTCATTGCCGACGGATGAAGCTGGGCGGTTCCCGGAAATTTCCAGCGCATTGAGGGGTATGGCGATCGCATTAAGCGCCCCCACTCCTTCCCAACCGGAGCCGGGAGCCGCAATTCCCGACCTTCGTCTTGTGAAGAACGAATGATCGTTCGGGCGCCGAGCGATCGCCAATTCCGAGATGGCGCCCTTGTTTCCCGCGCGAACGGGCAGCACTCGGGAAAGCAATACGCGGCGTCGCTATAGCAGCGGCGCGGCTGATGCGCCGACCTGTCAGTGAGGCCGTTCTCGCCTGACCGGTGCGCTTGCGCCGCCCGACGCCCCCCTCTCCACGCAAGCGCCGCCGCGCCCGCGCCGCGCATCATCCTGCCGCCGCAATCCGCAGGAGACCCCATGCCCCGCCCTTTCCAGACCGAGGAACGCCAGGCCTTCCGCGACCAGGTCATCCGCTTCGCCAGGACCGAGCTCGTTCCCCATATCAACGACTGGGACGAGGCCGGCGCGGTCCCGTGGGAGCTGCACCAGAAGGTCGCCGCGCTGGGCGTCTTCGGCTTCGGCATCGACGAGAAATGGGGCGGGCTGGGCTTTGACGACGCCTTCATGCGCGCCGCCTGGGCGGAGGAGGTGGCGCGGCGCTGCTCCTCGGGCGTCATGGCCGCGGTGGGCGGGCGGGGCATCTCGCTCGACCCCATCGTCAAGCTGGCGGACGAGGAGACCAAGGCCCGCATCCTCCCCGACGTGATCGCCGGCCGCACCGGGTCCAGCCTCGCCATCACCGAGCCCTCGGGCGGCTCCGACGTGGCGGGGCTGCGCACCAGGGCCGTGCGCGACGGCAACCACTGGGTCATCTCGGGGCAGAAGGCCTATATCACCGGCGGCATGAAGGCGGACCATTTCGTCGTCGCCGCCCGCACCGGCGGCCCGGGGATCGAGGGCGTTTCGCTGTTCCTCGTCCCCTCCGACGCGCCGGGCTTCTCGCGCATCGCCATGGACCGCAAACAGGGCTGGTGGTGCGCCGAACAGGCCCTGCTGAGCTTCGACGAGGCCCGCGTCCCCGCCTCCGCCATGCTGGGGGAGGAGAACCGCGGCTTCGCCTCCATCATGTCCAACTTCAACCTGGAGCGGCTGACCCTGATCGCCCAGTCGCTGGGCATGATGAAGGGGGTGCTCGACCAGTCCATCGACTGGGCGCAGGAGCGTCAGACCTTCGGCAAGCCGCTCATCAAGCACCAGGTGATCCGCCACAAGATCGCGGAGATGTCGGCCCGCGTCGACGCGCTGGAAAGCTGGGTGGACCGGCTGTGCTGGGAGATCAACGAGGGCGAGATCCCGGTGGCGGGGCTCGCCAAGGCCAAGTTCCACGCCACCAAGTCGCTGGAATACGTCGCCTCGGAAGGCATGCAGATCATGGGCGGCGCCGGCTACATGCGCGGCAACCTGATCGAGCGCGTGTGGCGCGAGGTGAAGATCCAGGCCATCGGCGGCGGGTCGGAGGAGATCATGCGCGACCTCGCCGTGCGCCAGATGGGGCTTTGACATGACGCGCGGCGACGCGACGAGGGCGGCGTCGGGCGCGCGCCCCGCCGCGGGCGGCCGTCCCGCGGCGATCTTCGCCCCCGGAGAGGCCCCCGAGGCCAAGACCCACGATGTCCGCGACCGCAAGCGCCGGTCCTTCAAGGAGACCGCTCGATGACCCCGATCCTCCCGGCCCGCGACGGCATCGACCCCGCCACGGCCCGTCGCACGGGCGCCGTCACCGTCTGGGAGATGTTCTTCGAGCGCGCCTCCGAGGCCCCCGACGCCGTGGCGCTCGACCTCGGCGACGCCGTGCTGACCTATGGCGCGCTCGCCGCGCGGGCGACGGCCCTGCACGGGCATCTGGCGGGGCGGGGGCTCGCGCCCGGCGACCGGGTGGCGATCCTGTCCGAGAACCGCGCGGAATATGTCGAGGCGCTGATGGCCTGCGCCCGCGGCGGCTTCATCCTGTGCTGCCAGAACTGGCGGCTGGCGGAGGCGGAGCTGGCCCATTGCCTCGGCCTCGTCGCTCCTCGCGCCACGCTGGCCTCGCCGCGCTACGCGGAGCTCGCCGCCCGCCTGGCCTCCGCGCCGCTGACCTTCGGCGCGCCTTACGAGGCCGCGCTCTCCGCCGCGCCCGAGGCGCCCGCCCCGCCGGATCTCGACCCCGAGTCCGGGCTGGTGATCCTCTACACCTCCGGCACCACGGGCCTGCCCAAGGGCGCCCTGATCTCCCACCGCGCCGAGATCGCGCGGGCCATGTGCGGCGCCACCGACCTGCATGTGGAACCCGACGAGGGCTTCGTGGCCTGGGCGCCGATGTTCCACATGGTGTCCACGGACTCGGTCTTCGGAACCCTGATGCAGGGCGGCCGCATCTTCGTCACCGACGGCTTCGACCCGGACCGGCTCGCCGCCATCGTCACCCGCGAAAAGCTCGGCCGCCTGACCCTGATGCCCGGCATGATCACGCCTTTCCTCGATGCGCTCGACCGCAACGGGGGCGACCCGGTGGGCGTGCGCTATGCCGGCGTCATGGCGGACCTGGTGCCCCATGACCAGCTCGTCGCCGTCACCTCACGGCTCAACGCCCCCTATCTGAACACCTTCGGCTCGACCGAGACCGGCTCCGCCCCCGCCTCGCGCGGGCGCATCGGGATCGGGGTCGCGCCGACCACGCTGGACAAGCGGCAATCCTCCTGGTCGCGCCTGCGCCTGCTGGACGAGGACGGAAACGACGTCCCCCCGGGCGAGCCGGGAGAGGCGGCGGTGCGCGGCCCCGGTCTCTTCTCCGGCTACTGGGGGGCGCCGGAGGTCAACGCCAGGGATTTTCGGGATGGCTGGTTCCGCATGGGCGACGTGTTCACGCGCAACCCCGACGGCACGCTCAGCTTCGTCGACCGCCGCAAATACCTCATCAAGTCGGGCGGAGAGAACATCTACCCCGCCGAGATCGAGCGCGTCCTGCTGGCCGACCCCCGCATCATCGACGCCGCCGTCGTCCGCCGCCCGGACCCGAAATGGGGCGAGGTCCCGGTGGCCTTCGTCGCCGCCCGCGACCCCGCCCTGACCGAGGCCGCGGTCATCGAGCTCTGCCGCGCCGCCATCGCCCGCTACAAGGCGCCCCGCGCGGTGCGCTTCGTGGCGGAGGCCGAGCTGCCCCGCTCCGCCACCGGCAAGATCAAGCGGCACGAGCTGGAAGCCCGGCTCGCCGCCGAACCCGAAACCGCAACCGCCTGAGACCCCACCGTCCAGGAACCCGAGGGAGACCCCATGCCCAAGCTTCTGATCGAGAAGGCCGACCACATCCTGCGCCTGACCCTGAACCGTCCCGAGGTGAAGAACGCGCTCGACCCCGAACTGCTCTGCGGGCTCGCCGACGCCTTCGTGGCGGCGCGCGACGACGACGACGTGCGGGTGGTGATCGTGCATGGCGAGGGCGACGTGTTCTGCGCGGGCGCGGATCTGGGCAAGCTGATCCCGCTGATCTCCAAGTCGAAGGAGCCCGCGGACGACTTCGACCGCCGCTACATCTCCGAGCCCAATCTCGGCGACAAGGGCCTGCTGCGGAACTTCGACGTGGAAAAGCCGGTGATCGCGGCGATCAACGGCCATGCCATCGCGGGGGGGATGGAGCTGGTGCAGGGCACCGACCTGCGCATCGCCGCCGACACCGCGAAATTCGGCGTGCAGGAGGTCAAATGGGCGATCTTCCCCGCCGGCGGCTCCACCGTGCGCCTGCCGCGGCAGCTGCCCTACGCGCGGGCCATGGAACTGCTGCTGACCGGCGATCTGGTCACCGCCGAACAGGCCTATGAGATGGGTTTCCTCAACCGCGTCGTGCCCCGGGACAAGGTGCTGGACGAGGCCTATGAGCTCGCCGGCAAGATCGCCCGCAACGGCCCGCTGGCGGTGAAGGCGATCCGGCAGTCGGCCCGCGCCTGTCTCGGCCGGCCGGAGGCGGAGGCGATGGACATGGAGCGCAAGTTCGCCGCCCCGGTCTTCGCCTCGGAGGATGCGAAGGAGGGGCCGCGCTCCTTCCTCGAAAAGCGCCCCGCGGTCTACAAGGGCCGCTGAGGCTGGCGGCGCTCGGGGGCGGGCGCGAGCCCGACTCGCACCGCGCTTGATCCACACCGGGCCGGGGGCCTCGCGCCCCCGCGCCACCCCGCAGGGCGGGGGCGAACCCGCCGTCCCGACGGTCCCCTCCTCAGGCCAGCGCCCGCAACCCGCCGCGCAGGTCCCCGGGCCCGGCCTCCGCCAGTTCCGCGTCGACGGCGCCGTGAACCTCCGTCCAGATCGGCACGGCGGCGGCCAGCGCCTCCGCCCCCGCCCCGGTCAGCTTCAGCAGCCGCCCGCGTCCGTCCTTCGGGTCGGGCAGGCTCTCCACCCATCCCCGCTTCCGCAGGGGTTTGAGGTTGGCGGTCAGCGTCGTGCGGTCCATGGCCAGCAGCCGCGCGACCGACCCGAGATTCGGCGGCGCCGGCCGGTTCAGCGACATCAGCAACGAGAACTGCCCGCTGGTCAGCCCCACCGGCTTCAACGCCGCATCGAAGCGCCGCGCCAGCGCCCGCGCCGCGCGCTGGGCGGCCAGGCACAGGCAATGGTCGCGCACATGCAGCGTGGTGGCGAAGGGCACCGGTCCGGCCTCGGTCGCGGCGCGGCTCGCATCGGGGGGCGTGCGGGGTTTTGACATGAGCTGATTATGTTGATATCAACCTAAACAGTCAAGCGCCTGCGAAGGCGGCCGCGAGTCGCGGTCCGGGGGATGGCGCGACGGGAGGAGAAATCCGATGTCCTATTTCGATGGCTTCGTGGTGGCGGTGCCGAAGGCGAACAAGGCCGCCTATCTCGCGCTGGCCGGGATGGCCGCCCCGATCTTCGCCGAGTTCGGCATGACCCGCATGGTCGAGGCCTGGGAGGATGACGTCCCCGACGGCGAACTCACCGATTTCCGCCGCGCCGTGAAGGCGACGGCGGAGGAGGCGATCGTGTTCTCCTGGTGCGAATATCCCGACCGCGCCACCCGCGACGCCGCCAATGCAAAGATGCATTCCGACCCGCGCATAGCGGAGATGATGGACATGCCCTTCGACGGCAAGCGCATGATCTATTCCGGCTTCGCGCCGCTGGGGCCGATGCCGGAGACGATCCCCGCCGGCTATGTGAACGGCTGCCTGATCCCGGTGAAGACCGCCGACCGCGCCGCCTTCGAAGCCAGCGCCGCGAATATCGACGCCGTGTTCCGCGACGCCGGCGCCCTGCGCAGCACCGACGGCTGGGGCGATGACCTGATGCGCGGCGAGGTCACCGACTTTCTCCGCGCCATCGCGGCGGAGGAGGGCGAAACCTGCGTGTTCTCCATCGTCGAATGGCCCTCGAAAGCCGCCCATGACGCGGGCTGGCCCAGGATCATGGCCGATCCGCGGATGCCGAAACCGGGCGATCCCATGCCCTTCGACGGCCGCCGCATGGTCTTCGGCGGCTTCACGCCGATCTTCGACACGCTGACGAAAACCGCGTCTGCGGCGGAATAGCGGGCGCAGGATCGGGGTCGGCGGGCGGGCGAGGCGGGCGGCGCAGCCGTCCGCGAGTCCCGACCCCGACCCCGCCGCTCCCGGTCGGGCACGCCGCCGGTTCCGGCAGGCCGATCCGGCGGCGCTGCGCCGCGTCCGCCCTCTCCCGCGATCCGCGCAAGCGGGGTTCCGGAACCGTTCGCTAGGCTCCCTTCCATCGCAGGCCCCGTCAGAGAGGCCGAAAGGGAGACGCCGCCGCCCATGCCCCGAATCGAGACCGCCCTCTCGCCCGCCGCCGAGGCCCAGGCCGCCAACCGCGCCGAACTGCTCGCCGCCCTCGACCGCCTGCGCGTGATCGAGGCGCGCACCCGCGCCCGCTCCGCCGCCGCCGGCCCCCGCTTCGCCGCCCGCGGCCAGCTTCTGCCGCGCGAAAGGGTGGCCCTGCTGCTCGACCCCGGCCAGCCGTTCCTCGAACTTTCCACGCTGGCCGGCTATCGCTGCGACACGCCCGACGCGGACAAGAGCATCGCCGGCGGCGGCATCATCGCGGGCATCGGGGTGATCCGCGGCGTGCGCTGCATGATCAACGCCTCGGACAGCGGCATCGCGGCGGGGGCGTTGCAGCCCTACGGGCTCGACAAGGCCCTGCGCGCGCAGGAAATCGCGCTGGAGAACCGGCTCCCCTACGTGCAGCTGGTCGAAAGCGCCGGCGCCAACCTGATGGCCTACCGGGTCGAGGATTTCATCCATGGCGGCTCGACCTTCCGCAACCTCGCGCGGCTGTCGGCGGCGGGCCTTCCGGTCATCACCGTCACGCACGGGTCTTCGACGGCGGGGGGCGCCTACCAGACCGGCCTTTCGGACCACATCGTCATGGTCCGCGGCCGCACCCGCGCCTTCCTCGCCGGTCCGCCGCTGCTGAAAGCCGCCACCGGCGAAGTCGCCACCGAGGAGGAGCTGGGCGGCGCGGTCATGCACACCACGGTCTCCGGCCTCGGCGACCACATGGCCGAGGATGACCGCCACGCCATCGGCATCGCCCGCCGGATCGTCGACGATCTCGGCTGGGACCGGGTCGCGCCCGCCGAACCGGCCCCGGCCCCGGCCTGCGACCCCGAGGACATGCTCTCCGTCATGCCCTCCGACCATCGCCGCCCGGTGGACATGCGCGAGGTCATCGCGCGCTTCGTCGACGGCTCCGAATTCGAGGAGACCGGCGCCGGCTACGGCCCCGCCACTGTCGTCGGGCGCGCGCGGGTGGAGGGTCAGCAGGTCGGCATCGTCACCAATAACGGCCCCCTCGACGTCGCCGGCGCCAACAAGGCGACCCATTTCATCCAGGCCTGCTGCCAGACCGGCACGCCGATCCTCTACCTCAACAACACCACCGGCTACATGGTCGGCCGGGCGTTCGAGGAAGCCGGCATGATCAAGCACGGCTCCAAGATGATCCAGGCGGTGACCAACGCCAACGTGCCCCAGATCACCCTCTATTGCGGGGCCAGCTTCGGGGCCGGCAATTACGGCATGTGCGGGCGCGGCTTCGCCCCCCGCTTCTGCTTCGCCTGGCCCAACGCCCGCACCGCGGTGATGGGGGCCGAGCAGGCTTCGGGCACCATGGAGATCGTCGCCCGCGCCGGCGCCGCCCGCAAGGGCGTGGAACCCGACGAGGACGCGCTGGCCGCCCAGACCGCCCGCATCACCGAGATATTCGAGAGCCAGATGGACGTTTTCCACACCTCCGCCCGCCTGCTGGACGACGGCGTGATCGACCCGCGCGACACCCGCGCCGTGCTGGCGCTGGCCCTGCGCATCTGCGCCGAGGGCGACGCCCGCGCCCCGCGCCCCGTGCAGTTCGCGGTGGCCCGGCCATGAGCGCGCCGCGCCCGACCCCCTTCCGCCGCCTCCTCGTCGCCAATCGCGGCGAGATCGCGCTGCGCGTCATGCGCACCGCCCGCGCCATGGGGCTGGAGACCGTCGCCGTCTATTCCCAAGCGGACCGCGACGCCGCCCATGTCCGCGCCGCCGATTTCGCGGTGGCCATCGGCCCGGCCACCCCGCGCGAAAGCTATCTGAACATCGCCGCGATCCTCTCGGCCGCCGCGGTCTCGGGCGCCGAGGCGATCCATCCGGGCTACGGGTTCCTGTCCGAAAACCCCGACTTCGCGGAGGCCTGCGCCGCCGCCGGGCTGGTCTTCGTCGGCCCCTCCGCCGCGGCGATCCGGGCGATGGGCGACAAGGCTTCGGCCAAGGCCGCGATGACGGCGGCGGGCGTGCCCTGCGTGCCGGGCCATGACGGGACCGACCAATCCGAAGCCGCCCTGACCGCCGCCGCCCGCGACGTCGGATTCCCCCTGATGATCAAGGCGGTCGCGGGCGGCGGCGGCCGCGGGATGCGGCTGGTGGAGGCCGCGGCCGACTTCCCCGCCGCGCTGGCCTCCGCCAGGTCCGAGGCCATGGCCGGCTTCGGCGACGACCGCGTGTTGCTGGAACGCGCCATCCTCCGCCCCCGCCATGTCGAGATCCAGGTGTTCGGAGACCGCTTCGGCGCCGCCGTCCACATGGGGGAGCGCGACTGCTCGGTCCAGCGCCGCCACCAGAAGGTGCTGGAGGAAGCGCCCTCGCCCGCCGTGACCCCGGCGCTGCGCGAGGCGATGGGCGCCGCCTCCGTCGCCGCGGCGAAGGCCATCGGCTACGAGGGCGCGGGCACGCTGGAATTCCTGCTCGACGAGGCGGGCGGCTTCCACTTCATGGAAATGAACACCCGTCTCCAGGTCGAGCATCCGGTGACCGAGGCCATCACCGGCCTCGACCTCGTGGAATGGCAGCTCCGCGTCGCGATGGGAGAGCCCCTGCCGCTGACGCAATCCGATATCCGCCTCACGGGCCACGCCATCGAGGCGCGGCTCTGCGCCGAGGATCCCGAAGCCGGGTTCCTCCCCCAGACCGGGCGCGTGGCGCTCTGGTCCGCCCCGACCGGTCTGCGGGTCGAGACGGCGCTGGAGACGGGGACGGAGATCTCGCCGCATTACGACTCCATGGCCGCCAAGCTGATCGCCTCCGGCCCGACGCGGGAGGCCGCCCGGCTGGCCCTGATCGCAGGGCTGGAACGGACGGCGGTTCCGGGGCTCGCCACCAACCGGGGGTTCCTGGTCCGGGCCCTCGCCCATCCGGACTTCGCGTCGGGCGAGGCGCGCACCGACTTCTGCCCCCGCCTCGGGGCCGCGCTCACCGATCCGGACCCGGACGCCGCCGAAGCCCTCGCCCCCGCCGCGGCCCTGCTGGTCCTGCTCACCGCCGCGCCCCTGCCGGCGGAAGGCTTCCGCGCCCACCCGCTCGCCCATGGTTTCGCCGCCCCGATCCGCTTCGCGATGGGCGGCGCGACCCGCGAGGCCGCCATCGCCCGCGACCGCGCGACCGGCGACTGGTCCGTGACCCTGGGCGACGCCGCGCCGGAGCCCGTGGCGGTCGTCTCTCTCACCCCCGGCGCCGCCGCCCTGCGCTGGCGCGGCCGCACGGCGCGGCTCGCCTGGGCGCGGGACGGGGAGCGGATCTGGATCTCTGCGGGGAGCGTGGACCTGGCGCTGACCGACCTCGCCCACGCGCCCGCGAAAACCGCCGAGGACGGGGCCGATGACGGCGTGCTGCGCGCCTCGATGACCGGGCAGGTGGCCGCGGTCCATGCGGCGCCGGGCGAGACCGTCGCCCCCAACGCGCCGCTGGTCACGCTGGAGGCGATGAAGATGGAGCATGTCCAGCGCCTGCGCGGCGGCGGCCAGGTCGCCGAGATGCTGGTGAGCAAGGGCGACCAGGTCTCCGCCGGGCAGGTGCTCGCGCGCCTCGCGCCCCAGGCCTGAGGCGGAAACGTGAAGGCGCGCGCGGACCGATACGCAGGGCAGGGGGGCGCGGCGCGGCGCTCAGTGCGCCGCCGTCGCCCCCTCCACGATCTCCAGCTCCCGCGAGCCCTTGAAGATCGACCGCGGCGTCAGCCCGTAGATCCGGCGGATCGAGTGGCTGAAATGCGTGCTGTCCGGATAGCCCAGGTCCAGCGCCACATTGGTCAGCGTCTCGGGGCTGGTGACATGGCGCAGCAGCGCCCGGCCCCGTTTCCACATCCGGCAGGAGCGGAAGCGCAGCCCGGTCTCACGGGTGAAGAGATGCAGGAAATGCGAGGTCGAAAGCCCCGCCTCCATCGCGCAATCCTCCGCCGCCACCGGCTGGTCGGCGCCCAGGTCCCGCAGCGCCCGCGCCGCGCCCTCGACGCGGGTGTCGAGATGCCGGCGGGTCAGCGGAGCCCCCAGCAGCAGGGCGTCGAAATCCTCGGTGGAAAAGCCCGACAGGTCCTCCGACCCATCCAGCCGCCGCTTGGCGTCGGCGATGCGGGCATGCATCCGCGCGGCCTCCTGCGCGTCGAGCGTGCGGCGCGCCAGGGCGTCGAGCTCCCCCGGGGCCACGGTTTCGGGCTCGATCACCACCGAGCCGATCAGGTTCGCCTCCGCGGTGATCCGGTGGCGCACATGCGGCGACACGGCCGCGATGCGGGTGCGCCGCTTGGGGCCGTCCTCGATGGCGATTTCGAAATCTCCGACCGGGGCGGTGTAGATCGCGAACCCCCCCAGCTGCCTTTCCTTGCCGGTATTGCCGAGCAGACCGTTGTAGAACACCCGGTCCGGCCCGACGAGCATCACGTTCGGATTGCCCTCCGCCAGCATCTTCATGCGCGTCCTCCCCGCGGCTTGCGCCCCGCCGCGGTCCGGGCGCGTCGCCCGGCCCGTCTGGGGCCGATGGGAGGGAGGGGTCGTGACGCGCGCAGGCGCATCCCGCGGGGACAGGGCCCCCGCGTTCTCGTCTCCTCCCCCGAGGTCGGCCGCGGTTGATCCGCGTGCCTTTCGCCCGCCCCATGCCGGGCGGCGCGTGGATTCCTCAAGGCGGCATCCCGGGACATACTCGGGAGAATGTCAACGGAAAACGACGGTTTGAAAAAACTTGCTGGCTGACCATGAAATGCGTAGCGTCGGACCATAAGGAGGCGACCCGAGTCGCCCCGCATAGCGACTCAGGGAGGAGTCTCCAGATGACCAAGACCCGTTTCGGCGGCGTTTTCGCCGTGCCCGCGGCCGCCGCGCTGCTCTGCGCCACCGCGCTTTCCACCCCCGCCCCGGCCCAGGCCGAAGAGCTGCGCATCGCCGTCGGCATGTCCGGCTCCAGCGCGCTGGTGCGCGGCATGTATCAGTTCGCCGACAACATCGAGGCCAATACCGACGGCGCCTATACCGGCAAGATCTTCGAGGCCTCGCTGCTGAACTTCGCCGAGTCGATGACCGGCCTGCGCGACGGCATCGCCGACGGCGCCTTCGTGGTGCCCGCCTATCACCGGGCCGAGTTTCCCAACACCAACCTGGTGGGCGACCTCGCCACCGCGACCACCGACCCGGTGGTGATGGCCGGCGCGGTGAACGAGTTCATGTTCTCCTGCGCGCCCTGCCTCAAGGAATACGCCGACCAGAACCAGGTGTTCCTCGGCATGGTCGTGACCGGGCCCTACTACATGATGTCGGTCGATCCGCTGACCACGCCCGAGGATTTCTCGGGCAAGAAGATCCGCGGCTTCGGCCCCTATGGCCGCTGGGTCGACGCCATGGGCGCCACGCCGGTCGTGCTCTCGGCCAACGACATCTACGAGGCGATTTCCCAGGGTCAGCTCGACGGCAACACCCACGCCCCCGAGATCCTGCAGTCGCTGTCGCTGGGCGAGGTCGTGGACTACCTGCTGAACGAGCCGATCGGCCTGTTCAACGGCAACTCCATGTACACCGTGAACAAGGACCTGTGGGGCAATCTGGGCGATGACGACAAGCGCGCCTTCCTCGAGGCCGCCGGCTCCGCCACCGCCTGGGCGACCGTCACCTACCTTCAGGACAACGCCAAGCTGCTGGCCGACCCCGCGTCGGTGGGCGTCGAGCTGGTCGAGCCGTCCGAGGCCCTGCACGCGGCTTCCGTCAAGTTCCGCGAGGACGACATCAAGACCGTCGCCAAGGACAACATGGAGAAGCACGGCATCGCCGACGCCGAGGCCCAGGTCGCCCGGATGCTGGAGCTGATCGCCAAGTGGGAGGGCCTGCTGGCCGGGATCGACGCGGGCGACATCGACGCGGTGGCCGAGCTCTACAATGCGGAGATCTTCTCGAAGGTCGACGCCGCCGTCCTGAACTGAGCGGGTCTCCGACATGACCCTGATCGGCCGGCTGCTCGGCTGGCTCATCGTCGCCGCGACCTTTCTGGGCGCGGCGGCGGTGATCCTGATGATGCTTCAGATCGTGGCGGACGTGGCCCTGAAGAACCTGATCTCCTGGCCGATCCCCCTGACCTCCATCCTCGTGGCCAACTACTACATGCTGTTCGTGGCCTTCGCGCCGCTGGCCCTGGCCGAGAAGCTCAACCGTCACATCTCGGTCGAGCTGGTCTTCGCGCATCTCTCGGCCTCGTGGAAGCGGGCGCTGGGCGGGATCGTGGCGCTGGTCTGCGGACTGGGCTGCGCCGGCATCGCCTGGCGGCTGTGGTTCGAGGCGATGAAGAAATTCCGCTCCGGCACCTATATCCAGGAGCTCGACATCAACATGCCCACCTGGCCGGGCTATTTCGTGCTGCCCATCGGCTTCGGCCTGTTCGCCGCCGTGCTGCTCTATCGCGCCGCCTCCGCCGTCACCGGGATCTCCGGCGCCATGGGCGAGGTCCCGCTGGACCAGCCGGCCGACGCCGCCGAAGCGCCCGACGAAACCCGCGGGGTCTGAGCCATGGGCAACGAGGTCATCGGCGTCTTCGGACTGGCCCTGCTGGTCATCCTTCTGCTGCTGCGCGTGCCGGTGGGGCTGAGCCTGATCGGCGTCTCCTTCGGCGGCGTCTGGATCCTGATCGGAGAGCGGCCCGCCTGGGGCATCCTCTCCGCCGTCCCCTACGATTTCGCGGCCAAGTGGACGCTGTCGTCGATCCCCATGTTCCTGCTCATGGGCTTCGTGTGCTACCATGCGGGCCTCACCCGCGGGCTGTTCGAGGCGTGCCGAAGCTGGATGGCGCGGCTGCCCGGCGGGCTGGCCATCGCGTCGGTCATCGGGTCCGCGGGCTTCGCGGCGGTCACCGGATCGTCGGTCGCCTGCGCCGCCGCCATGGGCCGCATCGCGGTGCCGGAGATGCTGCGCGCGGGCTATGACAAGGGCCTCGCCACCGGCTCCATCGCCGCCGCGGGCACCCTGGGGGCGCTGATCCCGCCCTCCATCCTGCTGATCCTGTTCGGCGTCTTCGCCGAGGCCCCCATCGGCAAGCTGTTCATGGGCGGCGTGGGCGCGGGGCTGGTCACCGCCATCCTCTATATCGCGGTCATCTGGATCCGCGCGGCTATCGACCCCGCCTGCGCGCCGCGGCTCTCCACCCGCCCGCCGCTGGCCGAACGCATCGCCCACCTGAAGGAGACCTGGCCCGTCCTCGCCCTGCTGATCGTGGTGATCGGCGGCATGTTCGTGGGCCTGTTCACCGCGACCGAGGCCGGGGCCGTCGGCGCCTTCGCCTCGATCGTCATCGCCTGGTCCAAGGGCTCGCTCACCGGGCCGGCGATCTGGGCCGCGGTGCAGGAGACGCTGACCACCACCGCCGCGCTGTTCCTCATCGCCATCGGCGCCAACCTGCTGACCCGCTTCCTCGCGCTGTCGGGATCGGGAGAGCTGATCGCCCAGGCGGTGATCGGGCTGCAGGCGGACCCGCTGATGCTTATTCTGGGCATCTCGGCGCTGTATCTCTTCCTCGGCATGTTCCTCGACCCGATCGGGGCGATGCTGCTGACCCTGCCGGTGCTGCTGCCGGTCCTGCGGGCCGAGGACATCGACCTGATCTGGTTCGGCGTGTTCCTCGCCAAGTTCCTGGAGATCGGGATGATCACGCCGCCCGTCGGCCTGAACGTCTTCGTCATCAAGGGCGTGGTCGGCGACGACGTGAGCCTGACCAAGATCTTCCAGGGCATCCTGTGGTTCCTCGTGGCCGACGCCATCGCGGTGGCGCTGTTCATCGCCTTCCCCGAGATCATCACCTGGCTGCCCGAGCTGATGGACTGAGCCGGCCCCCGGCTCGTCCCTGTTCCCCCTTTCCGGAGTTCCCGATGTCTGAAGCCGCCTCCTCCGCCCCGCGTCCGATCCGGCGGCTGCTCGTCGCCAACCGGGGCGAGATCGCGGTCCGCGTCATGCGCGCCGCGGCGGAGATGGAGATCGAGACCATCGCCGTCTTCTCCGCCGACGACGCCGAGGCCCTGCATGTGCGCAAGGCCGACCGCGCCGTGGCGCTGGAGGGGGTGGGCCCGCGGGCCTATCTCGACGCCGCCGGGATCGTCGCGGCGGCGGTGGAGGCCGGGGCCGACGCGGTGCATCCGGGCTATGGGTTCCTGTCGGAGAACGCCGGCTTCGCGCGGGCCTGCGCCGAGGCCGGGCTGACCTTCGTCGGCCCCTCGCCGGAGGCGCTGGAGCTTTTCGGCGACAAGTCCGCCGCCCGCGCGCTGGCCGCCGAACTGGGCGTGCCGATGCTGCCGGGGACCGGGCGGAACGCGTCCCTGGAGGAGGTCCGCGCCTTCTTCGACGGCCTCGGGCCGAACGCCGCCATCATGATCAAGGCCGCCGCCGGGGGCGGGGGCCGCGGGATGCGCCGGGTGACCGAAGCCGCCGATCTCGAAGAAGCCTACGCCCGCTGCAGGTCGGAGGCGAAAATGGCCTTCGGCTCCGACGAGGTCTATGCCGAGCGCCTGATCCGCCGCGCCCGCCATATCGAGGTGCAGGTGCTGGGCGACGGCGCCGCCGTGACGCATTTGTGGGAACGCGACTGCACCCTCCAGCGCCGCAACCAGAAGATCGTCGAGATCGCGCCGGCCCCCTTCCTCGACCCCGCCCTTCGCACCCGCATCCTCGACGCCGCGCTGACCATGGCGGGCGCCGCCGACTACCGCGCGCTCGGCACCTTCGAATTCCTCGTGGACCGCGACGCCGCCCGGCCCGAGGATCAGTTCGCCTTCATGGAGGCCAATCCCCGCCTCCAGGTCGAGCATACGGTGACGGAAGAAGTCACCGGGCTGGACCTGGTGAAACTCCAGATCCGGGCGGCGGAGGGGGCGAGCCTCGCCGATCTCGGCCTCGCCGGTCCCCCGCCCGAGCCCCGCGGCTTCGCGGTGCAGCTTCGCCTGAACGCCGAGACCTACGGGGCGAAGGGCCTCATCAAGCCCGCCTCGGGCACGCTGACGGCCTTCGACCTGCCTTCCGGCCCCGGCGTGCGGGTGGATACGGCGGGCTTCGCCGGCTTCCGCACCAATCCCGGTTTCGACACGCTGCTGGCGAAACTGATCTGCCATGACCCGTCCTCCGACTACGCCTCGGCGGTGCGGCGGACCTACCGGGCGCTCTGCGAATTCCGCATCGAGGGCGTGGCCACCAACGCCGCCATCCTGCGCAACCTGCTGCGGCGCGCGGATTTCCTGGCCAATGATGTGGACACCGGCTTTCTCGAAGCCCACGGCCCCGAGCTGACCGCCGAGGCCGCGCATCCCGCCCGCCACGCCGTCGCCGCCGAGCCCCACGCCGCCGCCGCCGCCACGGGCGCCCCCGACGCGCTTCCCGATCTGCCGGAGGGCGCGGAGTTCCTGCGCGCGCCCATCGAGGGCTCGGTCATCGCGCTTTCCGTCGAGCCGGAAGCGGAGATCCCCGCCGGCGCCGGGGTCATCGTGCTGGAGGCCATGAAGATGGAGCACGGGGTCGCCGCCCCCTCCGCCGGCCGCGTCCTGCGCTTTCTGGTCAAGCCCGGCGAGATGGCCACCGAGGGCCAGCCCGTCGCCATCTACGCCCCGGACGAAAGCCTCGGCGCCGATGCCGCCGAGACCGCGGAGATCGACCTCGACCATATCCGCCCCGATCTCGCTGAGGCGATGGAGCGCCGCCGCATCACGCTGGACGAGGCCCGCCCCGACGCCGTGGCGCGCCGCCGCAAGACCAACCAGCGCACGGCGCGCGAGAACGTGGCCGACCTGACCGATGACGGCTCCTTCACCGAATACGGCGGCCTGGTCATCGCCGCCCAGCGCACCCGCCGCCCCATCGAGGACCTGATCGCCCGCACCCCCGCCGACGGGCTGATCGCGGGCGTCGGGCATGTGAACGGGGACCGCTTCGACGCCGACAAGGCCCGCTGCGCGGTGCTGGCCTATGACTACACCGTGCTCGCCGGCACCCAGGGCTGGAAGAACCACGCCAAGACCGACCGGCTGCTCAAGATCGCCAACCGCCGCCGCCTGCCTCTGATCTTCTTCACCGAGGGCGGCGGCGGGCGGCCGGGCGACACCGATTTCATCAATTCCGGCGGGCTCGACACCCCCACCTTCCACATGATGGCGGGGCATTCCGGCCTCGCCCCCATGGTCGGCGTCGTCTCGGGCCGTTGCTTCGCGGGCAACGCCGCGGCGCTGGGCCTCTGCGACGTCATCATCGCGACCGAGAACACCAATCTCGGCATGGGCGGCCCCGCGATGATCGAGGGCGGCGGGCTCGGCGTCTACACCCCCGAGGAAGTCGGGCCCATGTCCGTGCAGGTCCCCAACGGGGTCGTGGACGTGCTGGTCAAGGACGAGGCCGAGGCGGTGGACGTCGCCAAGCGCTACCTCTCCTATTTCCAGGGGCCGGTGAAGGACTGGACCGCCGCCGACCAGCGCCGCCTGCGCCATGTGGTGCCCGAGAACCGCCGGCAGGCCTATGACATCCGCGCCGCCATCGACCTGATCGCCGACGAGGGCTCGGTGCTGGAGCTGCGCCGCGGCTTCGGCCACGGCATGATCACCTCGCTGATCCGGGTGGGAGGCCAGCCCGTCGGCGTGGTCGCCAACAACCCCATGCATCTGGGCGGCGCCATCGACAGCCCCGCCGCCGACAAGGCCGCGCGCTTCATGACCGTGTGCGACGCCCATGACGTGCCGGTGCTCTATCTCTGCGACACGCCCGGCAACATGGTGGGACCGGAGGCGGAGAAGACCGGCCTCGTGCGCCA
This sequence comes from Albimonas donghaensis, assembly GCF_900106695.1. GTDB lineage: Bacteria > Pseudomonadota > Alphaproteobacteria > Rhodobacterales > Rhodobacteraceae > Albimonas > Albimonas donghaensis. Next base: position 192,263 of record NZ_FNMZ01000004.1, on the reverse strand, counting down.
CTGCTCGCGCCTGTTCCTGGTCGGCGCCAACCTGACCGTGCCGTTCTTCACCGTGGTGCTGCGCAAGGGCTACGGGCTCGGCGCGCAGGGCATGGCGGGGGGCGGGTTCCACAACCCGCTGTTCCTCGTCTCCTGGCCCACGGGCGAATTCGGCGGCATGGGGCTGGAGGGCTTCGTGCGGCTCGGCTTCCGCGACAAGCTCGCCGCCATCGAGGACCCCGAAGCGCGCGAGGCCGAGTTCCAGCGCCTCGTCGCCGCCGAATATTCCCGCGGCGCCGCGCTGTCCGCCGCCAGCCTGTTCGAGATCGACGACGTGATCGACCCGGCCGAGACGCGGGACTGGATCTCCTCCGCGCTCGACACGCCCTGGCAGGGGCTCGGCCGCGGCCCCAACGGCAAGAAACACGCCTGGATCGACGCCTGGTGACATGATCTTCGGCCGAGCCCGCCGCCAGATGCGGGCCGGCCGCCCAATCCGGGAGGATGCCGCGATGACCGAGACCCCGATCGACCCGCGCCTGCCCGCCGCGCGGGACTGCGTGACCCGGACCCTGATCGACCGCCGCGCCGCGGAGACGCCGGACAAGGTCTACGCCGTCTTCCCCGATGGCGAGCGATGGACCTACGCCCGCCTGCGCGCCGAGGTCCGCCAGGCCGCCGCCGGGCTCGCCGCCCTGGGGGTGAAGCAGGACGACCACGTGGTCTCCTGGCTGCCGAACGGGCAGGACGCGCTGCGCACCTGGTACGCGATCAACTATCTCGGCGCCGTCTATGTGCCGATCAACACCGCCTACAGGGGCGGGTTGCTCGCCCATGTCATCGAGAATTCCGACGCCGAGGTGATCGTCGCCCATCGCGACCTGGCGCCGAGGCTGGAGGACGTGCCGACCGCGCGCCTCAAAACCCTGGTGCGGCTGGCCGGCGACGCGTCGCCCTGCGCCGGCCTGACCCTCCACGGCCCCGACGCGCTCGCCCCCCAGGGCGCCGAGCCGCCGGAACTCGCCCGTCCGCTCCAGCCCTGGGACGTGCAGTCGATCATCTACACGTCGGGCACCACCGGCCCCTCCAAGGGGGTGCTGTCGTCCTACGCCCATCTCACCGCCACCGGCGAGGCCCTGCCGCTGGGCCCCGAGGATCGCTACATGGCGAACCTGCCGCTGTTCCATGTCGGCGGCACGCTGCCCTGTCACACGATGCTGGCCCGCGGCGGCTCGTTCTCGATGATCGAGTCCTTCCGGACCGAGACCTTCTGGGACATGATCCGCGAGACGGAGACGACCTTCGTCATCCTGCTCGGCGTCATGGCCCAGTTTCTCGCCAAGCAGCCCCCTTCCCCCGGCGACGCCGACAACCCGCTGCGGCTGGTCTGCCTGATCCCCTACGATTTCGACGCCACCGAGTTCTCCGCCCGTTTCGGCGTGCGGATCATGTCGCTGTTCAACATGACCGAGGTCAGCGTGCCCATCGTCACCGGGCTCGATCCCACCATCGTGCACGCCGCGGGCCGGCCGCGCGCGGGGATCGAGGCGCGGATCGTCGACGACAACGACTGCGAGGTCGGCGTGGACGTGGCGGGCGAGCTGATCGTGCGCGCCGACGCGCCCTGGGTGCTGAATTCCGGCTATTACAAGAACCCGGAGGCCACCGCGAAAGCCTGGCGCAACGGCTGGTTCCACACCGGCGACGGGTTCCGGCGGGATGCGGACGGCAACTTCTTCTTCGTGGACCGGATCAAGGACGCGATCCGCCGGAGGGGCGAGAACATCTCCTCCTACGAGGTCGAGGCCGAGGCGCTGGCCCATCCGGACGTCAACGAATGCGCCGCCGTGGCGGTGCGCTCCGAGGTCTCGGAGGACGAGGTGATGATCGTCGTCGCCCCTGCGCCGGGGCGCAGCCTCGACCCCGCGGCGCTGCTGGAATTTCTCGTCCCGCGCATGGCCCATTTCATGCTGCCCCGCTACATCCGGGTGGTGGAGGCGCTGCCCAAGACCCCCACGGCCAAGGTCCGCAAGCTGGAGCTGCGGGAGACGGGCGTGACCCGGGACACCTGGGACCGCGAGGCGGCCGGGGTCCGGGTGCGGCGCGAGAAGATCGGCGGATGACGCGCGGGGCGTGCGAGGCGGGCGGGGCGACGACGCCCGCGCCCGGCCGGCGCCCGCGGCAGGGAGCGGGCATGACCTCAGGCGGGGCCTCGGACGGAAATAGCGACGACGCGGCGCGGCGGAAGGCCGGCGTGGCGAAGACGGCGCGCGAGTCGCAGGGGGCGAAGGCCCTGGGCGCCGCCGCCGGCGCCAGGGCGGTCGCGAGAGACGCGGCCGGCGAGCATGGGACAGCGGACGCGGCGGCGCCCATGGGCGAAGCCGAGGGCGATCGCGCGGGGCAGGGCGCCCCCGCCCCGCGTGGTCCCGCCCCGCACGCCCCCGCCCCGCACGCCCCCGCCTCGCTTGGTCCCGCCCCGCTCGGTCCCGGCCCGGTCCCGGCGCTCGGCGGCCGCGCCGACGCCGCGCCGCCCCCCGCCCCCGCCCCCGCCCCGGACCCGGCCGAGCCTCCGGCCCGCCGCGCCCAGGCCGAACGTCGCCGCGAATCCGACCGCCGGATGCTGCGCGCCGCCATCACCCTGATCGCCCGCCACGGCGCCAAGGGCGCGAGCCTCGCCCAGATCGGCCTCGCCGCCGGCTATTCCCGCGGCCTGCCCGCCGAACGCTTCGGCGCCAAGCTCGCCCTGCTCGGCGCGGTCATGGACGCGTCCCTCGCCTGGTTCGACCGCTACCTGGAAAGCCGCCTCGCCGGCAAATCCGGCCTCGCCGCCCTGCGCGCCCGGGTGCTCGCCCATGGCGAAGGCGTGCGCGACAGTTCCGAGGCGGCCATCTGCCTCTACCAGCTCATGGTCGACGCCTCGGGGCCGGAGCCCGAGCTGGCCCCGCGCGTCACCCAGCTCCACGCCACCTACCGCGAGGGCTTCCTGCGCCACCTGCGCGAGGCCGAGGCCGCGGGCGAGCTGCGCGACGGCGTGGACCTGGAGCGCACCGCGGGCGTGCTGCTCTCCATCATCCACGGGCTGTGCCTGCAACATCTGGGCGCCGGCGACACCGCGCGGCTGCCCGAGGACGCGGTCGACGCCTGCGACCGGATCCTGCGCGACATCTCCGCGCCATGAGCCGCTCTCCCTCGCCCCCCGGAAAGGACATGCCATGACGACCCGCATCGAGGTGATCAGCGAAGTGGCCGGCACGGTCTGGACCGTTGCCCTCGCCCCCGGCGCGCAGGTGGCGGAGGGGGACGAGATCCTGGTGCTCGAAAGCATGAAGATGGAGATCCCGGTGCCCGCCCCCGCCCCCGGCGTGGTCGCCGAACTGCTCGTCGCCCCCGGCGAGGCGGTGGCCGAGGGCCAGGTGCTCGCCCGGATCGACCGATGACCCGGCCGGTTACCGCCCCGACCCCGACCCCCGCCCCCGCTGCCGACGACATGGCGACCCGCCGCGCCGACCTGGCCCGGCTGCGCGGGCTGTCCGACGACGCGGCCCGGCCCGAAGCCGTCGCCCGCCAGCACGCCCGCGCCGAGATGACCGCCCGCGCCCGCGCGCAGGCCTTCTGCGACCCCGGAACCTTCCGCGAGATCGGCGGCCTCGCCCGCGACGAGGACGCCGCCCCCGGCGAGAAACCCGCCGACGGCATGATCTACGGCATCGGCCGGGCCGAGGACCGCCCGGTGGTGCTCGTCTCCCAGGATTTCACCGTGGAGGGCGGGTCCTCCGGCGTCATCGGCTCGGTCAAGCTGGAGCACGCCGCCCGCCGCGCCCTGCGCGAGGGCTGCCCGCTGGTCATGCTGCTCGACGGCGGCGGGCACCGGATCTCGTCGGGTCAGGACAGCCGGCATTACGCCTGGGCCAACCCGCTGTTCCACGATCTCGCGCGCATGTCGGGCTGGGTTCCGATGGCCGCGGCGATCCTCGGGGCGGGGTTCGCGGCGCCCACCAACTACTCGGCGCTGGCCGATTTCGTGGTGATGGTGCGGGGACGATCCTACATGGGTCTCTCCGGTCCGGCGCTGGTCAAGGCCGGCGTCGGCGAGGTCATCGACAAGGAGACGCTCGGCGGCGCCTCCGCCCAGGTCGATCGCCACGGGCTCGCGGACCTCGCCGTGGACACGGAGGCCGAGGCGCTGGGCGCGATCCGGGATTTCCTCGCCTATCTCCCCTCCAACGCCCGCGCCGAGCCCGCCCTGCGCCCGGCCCCCGCGCCCGACCCGGCCGCGGAGGCCGCCCGCGCCGAGGCCCTGGCGTCGCTGGTGCCCGCCAACACCCGCCGCGCCTATGACGTCCGCAAGGTGATCGAGGGGATCTTCGACCCAGGCTCCGCGTTCGAGATGAAGCCGAGCTTCGCCAGGAACGCCGTCTGCGCCTTCGCCCGGCTGGAGGGGCGCCCCGTGGGCGCCCTCGCCAACCAGGCCCTGCATCTGGGGGGCATGCTGACCGCCGCGGCCTGCGAGAAGATGGCCCGCCATGTCGCCACCTGCGACGCCTACGGGCTGCCGCTGATCTACCTGATCGACGTGCCGGGCTTCTTCATCGGATCGGGCGCGGAGAAGACCCAGCTCGGCCGCCGCTCCGCCAAGCTGATCGCGGAGCTGGGGCAGGCCACGGTGCCGCGCGTCTCGGTCGTGCTGCGCAAGGGCTACGGGCTGGGCTATTTCGCCATGTGCGGCGGGCGCAGCTTCGACTCCGACGCCAGCTTCGCCTGGCCCACCGCCGAGATCTGCGCCATGTCGATCGAGGGCGCGGTGGAGGTGATCCACCGCCGCGAATTCGCCGCCGCCGAGGACCCCGCCGCCGCCCGCGCCGCCCGCGTGGCGGAGATGCGGACCCGCGTCACCCCCTTCGGCGGGGCCGAGGGCTTCGGGCTCGACGACGCCATCGACCCGTCCGAAACCCGCGCCCGGCTGTTGGAAATCCTCGCCCGCGCCCCGGCCCGGCGCGACCTGTTCATGCCGCCCAAGTTCCGCGCCATCCCTCCGATCTGAGGCCATGCCGCCGGACCGGGCGCCCCTCGCCGCCCGCGCCCCCGGTTCCCGCGCGCCGCGGCGCCCCGGCGCGGCCCGCGCGACCGTCGGCGGCGCGCCTGCAAGCGGTTGACTTCGCTTCCTCCCTTAGTAATGTCCGACAAACATACAGAGCCGCGCGCATCCACGCGCGCCGGCGCCGTGGTCCCCGCGCTCGACCCGCCGATCCAGGGCGCGCGACGGCTCGCGGGCAGGAAAAGGATGGCCGCCATGGGGCTCGATGCCAAGCCGCTTCAGGTGGCGCACGCCTACCAGATGGTCTCGGCGGAGCTTGAGGCCCGCATCCTCGACGGCCGCCTCCGTCCCGGCGAACAGCTCCCCGGCGAGGTCGAGATGGCCTCGCTCTTCGGCGTCAACCGCTCCACCATCCGAGAGGGCATCCGCAAGCTGGAGACCGAGGGTCTCGTGCGCCGCGCCTCGCCCCGCAAGCTGGTGGTGTCGATCCCGCGGTCCCGCGACCTCGCCACCCGATCGTCCCGCGCCCTGCGCCTGCTGGAAGTGACCTTCGACGAACTCTGGACCACGGCCATCGCCACCGAGCCGCTGGCCGCCGAGCTCGCCGCGCGCAACGCCGACGCCGAGGACATCGCCCGGCTCGACGCCAACCACGCCCGCCTCACGGCCGCCACCGCCTCCGCCGAGGCCGGCGCCCCCGACGCCCGCGGCGAGATCGTGGCGCTCGACACCCAGTTCCACAGCCTCGTCGCCGCCGCGGGCAAGAACCGCGCCCTGATGCTGGCCCGCGAGCCTGTGGGCTTCCTGCTCTATTCGGGGATGGAGGCGCTGGTGCCGCGCCTGCCGCAGGCCCCCGGCCGCCAGGTCGACGCCCATGCCGGCATGATCGAGGCGATCCGCGCCGGCGATCCCGCGCGCGCCGGCGACTGGATGCGCAAGCATATCCGCGACTTCCGCCGCGGCTACGAGATGGCCGGCCTGCCCATGGACGTGCCCATCGCGCCGCTGGTCCCCGGCGGCGCCCGCCCCGGCGCGGAACCCAAAGCGTGAGCGCAGGACCGGACAGGAGCGAGACCCTAGGCATGAGCGAAGCGACTTCCGGCCCCGAAGGCCTGATCGAGGGGCCGGTGGATTTCGACCCCGCCCGCCTGTCGGCGTATCTGGGCGGCGGCGAGGTCCGCATCCGCCGCATCTCCGGCGGCCAGTCCAACCCCACCTATTTCGTCGACCATGGCGGCCGCGCGCTGGTGCTGCGCAAGAAGCCCAACGGCGATCTGCTGCCCTCCGCCCACCAGGTGGACCGGGAATACCGGGTGATGGCCGCGCTCGACGGCTCCGGCGTGCCGGCCCCGCGCATGATCGCGCTGGTCGAGGACCCCGAGGTCATCGGCGCCGCCTTCTACCTGATGGAGCGTCTTGACGGCCGGGTCGAGCATGACAGCGCGCTTCCCGGCTGGTCCGCCGCCGAGCGGGCCGAAGGCTACGCCGATCTCGCCCGCGTGCTCGCCCGCCTGCACGGGGTGGACTGGGCCGCGGCGGGGCTGGAGGGCTTCGGGCGCCCGGAGAACTACTTCGCCCGCCAGATCGCCCGCTGGACCCGCAACTGGAACACCGCCCGCACCCGCGAAGACGCCAATATCGAGGCGCTGTCGACCTGGCTCGCGGCCAACGTGCCGGCCGACGACGCGCCCACCATCGTGCATGGCGACTACCGCATCGGCAACGTGATCTGGGCGAAGGACGCGCCCCGCGTGCTCGGCGTGCTGGACTGGGAGCTGTCGACGCTGGGCCAGCCGCTGGCCGATCTCGCCCATGCCGCCTGTTTCTGGGAATTCGAGCCCGGCCAGCTCGGCGGCGTGCAGGGGCTGGACCTCGACCGTCTCGGCATTCCCGACCTCGCCGGCTTCGCGCGGACCTACGCCGCCGCCGGCGGCTCCGACACCGCGCTCTCGCCCTTCCACCGCGCCTTCGCGCTGTTCCGTTTCGCCGTGATCTTCGAAGGGATCGCGGCGCGCCACCAGGCCGGCTCGGCCGCGGGGGAGGACGCCGCCGCGGTCGGCGCGCTTTCCGCCCCCGCCGCCGCCAAGGCCGCCGCGATCCTCGCCGGTTCCGCCGGCTGGACCGCGGCCTGACCCCGCACAAGGACCCGTCCGCACATGGATTTCGAATATTCCGCCAAGACCCTGGGCCTGATGGACCGGCTCGAGGACTTCATGCAGTCCCACATCCTGCCGGCCAACCAGAAGTTCCACGAACTCGCCGCCGCCGGGACCTACCCGCTGGAGGTGATCGAGCCGCTGAAGGCCAAGGCCTTCGAGGCCGGCCTGTGGAACATGTTCATGCCGGGCCTGGGCGACGATGAGCCGGGCACCCGCCTGACCAACCTCGAATACGCCCCGCTGGCCGAGATCATGGGCCGCGTGCCCTGGGCCTCCGAGATCTTCAACTGCTCGGCCCCCGACACCGGCAACATGGAGATCCTGCACCGCTTCGGCACGCCCGCGCAGAAGGAGCGCTGGCTCAAGCCGCTGATGATGGGCGAGATCCGCTCCATCGTCGGGCTGACCGAGCCGGACGCGGCCTCGTCCGACCTCACCAACCTGTCGACGACCATCATCCGCGAGGGCGACGAATACGTCATCAACGGGCGCAAGTGGTTCTCCACCGGCGCGATGCACCCGAACGCCAAGCTGGCGATCGTCTTCGGCGTGTCGGACCCGAGCCCCGAGGCCGACCGCCACAAGAAGCACAGCTTCATCCTGGTGCCGATGGACACGCCCGGCGTGAAGATCGTGCGCGACGTCGCCATCATGCACCACCACGCCCCCGAGGGGCATTCCGAGGTGCTCTACGAAAACGTCCGTGTGCCGGTGGACGCCATGCTGGGCTCCGAGGGCGACGGCTTCATGCTGGCGCAGGCGCGGCTGGGGCCGGGGCGCATCCATCACTGCATGCGCACCATCGGCCAGTGCGAACTGGCGCTGGAGCTGATGTGCGAGCGGGCGCTGGAGCGGAAGACCTTCGGCAAGGCCCTGGCCGAGCGCGCCAATATCCAGGACTGGATCGCCGAGGCCCGCTTCGACATCGACCAGGCCCGCCTGCTGATGCTGCGCGCCGCGTGGAAGATGGACAAGGACGGGCCGAAGGCGGCGCGGGTGGACGTGTCGGCCATCAAGGTGGTGGCGGCGCGGCTTCAGACCTCGATCACCGACCGGGCGATGCAGGTCTTCGGCGCCGCGGGCATCACGCCCGACACGCCGCTGTCCTATCTGTGGACCTGGGGCCGCGCCCTGCGCTTCATCGACGGGCCGGACGAGGTGCATCTCATGGTCATCGCCCGCGATGAGCTGGGCAAGGCCAAGGGCCGCATCGGCGCCAACATGGCCCATTACGTCAAGGCCCACTGACGTGGAGGAGGGCGGCGGAACAGGCGGGCGCGGGGAAGCGGGCGGCTACGCCTGGGACTTCCCCCTGCGCCGGGAACGGCATTACGGGGAGCGGGTCGTGGCCTGCTTTCCCGACCGGCCGCCCCATCTGCACGCCATGCTCGCCGCCGCCCTCGCCGCCCGTCCCGACGCCGAGGCGCTGATCCTCGACGACGGCGCGCCCGCGCGCCGCCGCCTGACCTGGGCCGAACTGGACCGCGAGGTCCGGGGGCTCGCCGCCGGCCTCGCCGCCGCCGGCGTGGGGCAGGGGGACCGGGTGGCGATCCTGCTTGGCAACGGGCTGGAATTCGTGGCGCTGGCTTACGCCGTCGCCCGGCTCGGCGCGGTGCTGGTCCCGCTCTCGACCCGCGACCAGACGCCGGGCCTGCGCCATGCGCTGAGCAATTCCGGCGCGCGGGTGGTGATCGCCGAACCCGCCGCCGCCGCCCGCCTTCCCGATCCGGCCGAGACCCCGGCGCTGACCCGCCGCTTCGCGCTGGGCGCCGCCCCCGTCCCCGGCTTCGAGCCCTACGCCGCCCTGCGCGTCGACCCTGACGCGGCCCCCCCCGCGGCCGTGCCGGAGGAGGACGCGCCCGCCACCATCCTCTACACCTCCGGCACCACCGGCACGCCCAAGGGGGCGGTGCTGACCCATCTGGGGCTGATCCATTCGTCGCTGATCTACAATCGCACCTGCCGGCTGACCGCCGATGACCGCATGTGCGTGGTGGCGCCCCTGTCGCATGTCACCGGCCTCGTCGCCGGTCTGCACGCCGCCATGGCCGCCGGCGCGCCGCTGATCGTGATCCGCGAGTTCAAGGCCGCCCGTTTCCTCGCCACCGCCGCGGCCGAGCGCATGTCCTTCGTCGTGCTCGTCCCGGCCATGTACAACCTCCTGCTTCACCAGGACGATCCGGCGGCGCATGACCTCTCCGCCTGGCGCCTCGGGCTGTTCGGCGGCGCCCCCATGCCCGCCCCGACCATCGAGCGGATGGCGGCCAAGGTCCCCTCGCTGGGCCTGGTGAACTGCTACGGCGCGACCGAGACGTCCTCCCCCATCACCGTCATGCGGGCCGAGGAGACCTCCGCCCGCCGCCTCTCCGTCGGTCTCCCCGCTCCGGGCGCGGAGATCGTGGTGATGGACGATGACGGTCGCGAATGCCCCCCGGGCGTCCACGGAGAGCTGTGGCATCGCGGCGCCAACGTGGTGCCGGGCTACTGGGAGAACCCCGAGGCCACGGCGCGCGAATTCTGCGCCGGCTTCTGGAAATCCGGGGACATCGGCTCGAAGGACGCGGACGGCTTCGTCCATGTCCACGACCGCAAGAAGGACATGATCAACCGCGGCGGCTTCAAGATCTTCACGGCGCAGGTCGAAGGCGTGCTGCACGACTTCCCCGGCGTGGTCGAGGCCGCCGTCATCGCCAAACCCTGCCCTGTGCTGGGCGAGCGGGTCCACGCCGTGCTGGTCGCCCCAGACGGGCCGCTGTCGGAGCCCGCGCTGGCCGCCCATTGCGCGGCGGCGCTCGCCGACTACCAGCGCCCCGAAAGCTTCACCTTCCGCATCGACCCGTTGCCCCGCAACGCCAACGGCAAGATCATGAAGCGCGAGATCCGCGCCGCCCTCGGCTTCGGCTGAGAGCCGCGCGCCACCCCCCGAACCCTCGGGACGCCCCCGCAGAGGCCGCGCCCGACCAGGAGGAAACCCAGATGAAGACCCGCGTCACCGAGCTTCTCGGCACCCAGTACCCGATCATCCAGGGCGGCATGCAATGGGTCGGGCGGGCGGAGCTCGCCTCCGCCGTCTCCAATTCGGGGGGGCTGGGGATCCTCACGTCGCTGACCCAGCCGACGCCCGAGGATCTGACCAGGGAAATCGCCCGCTGCCGGGAGATGACCGACAAGCCCTTCGGCGTGAACCTGACCATCTTCCCCGCCGCCTCGCCGCCGCCCTATGCGGAATACCTCTCCGCCGCGCTGGAAGCGGGCGTGAAGGTGATCGAGACCGCCGGGCGCAGCCCCAAGGAATTCATCGAGCAGATCCACGCCGCCGGCGGCAAGGTCGTGCACAAATGCACCGCCGTGCGCCACGCCCTGTCGGCGGAGCGCGCGGGCGTGGACGCCATCTCCATCGACGGGTTCGAGGCGGCGGGCCATCCCGGCGAGGACGACATCGGGGGGCTCGTGCTCTTCGCCGCCGCGGCGCGCGCGGTGAAGGTGCCGCTGATCGCCTCGGGCGGCATCGGCGACGGCGCCACCATGGCCGCCGCCTTCGCGCTGGGCGCCGAGGGCATCAACATGGGCACCCGCTTCTGCGCGGTGGCCGAGGCCCCGATCCACGACAACATCAAGCAGGCCATCGTCCGGGCCGGCGAGCGCGACACGATCCTGATCTTCCGCACCATGCGCAACACCGGCCGGGTTCTGAAGAACGCCGTGTCCGAAGAGGTCGTGGCCATCGAGACCCGCCCCGGCGGCGCCGAGTTCAAGGACATCCACCCCCTCGTCGCCGGCGCCCGCGGCCGCGCGGCGCTGGAGGAGGGCGACACCGATGGCGGACTGGTCTGGGCCTCCCAGGTCTGCGGGCTGATCGACGACATCCCCACCTGCGCCGAGCTGATCGAGCGCATCGTGGCGGACTGCCGGGCCAGCCTCGCCCAGGCGGCTTCGCGGGTCGCCTGAGGAAGCCATACGCTCTGCTGAGGGATCGGCCGCGTTCTCCTCCCTGGAGCGCGGCCGTGGTGGCGGACAGGCTGCGTGGCCTGGACCTTCCTGCAGGCCGCCGGCGCCTCCTCTGTCCGCAACGCCGCGCGCCGGCCGGGTCCGCCCCGGCCGGCGCGTTCGTTCTTTCGGTATGGCCGGCTGCGGCGCCCTTGCGGCGCTTCGCGCCTCGGTCCCCTCCGCGTAGGGCGGGTGCGAACCCGCCGCCCCCGCCGCCGCCGCCCGCACGGCCGCCTTTCGCGCGCCTCAGGCCTCGATCGCGTCCACCGCTTCCAGATGCGGCCGCCGCGCCTTGCCGGCGGCCGCCGCGCGGACCAGCCCGCGGAAAAGGCGGCGCTGGCGGCGGGCGTAGACCAGATGCTCGGGATGCCACTGCACGCCCAGCGCGAAGGGCTCGCGGTCCCGCTCCACCGCCTGGATCATGCCCGACGGATCATGCGCCACCGCCCGCAGCCCCTCACCCAGCCGGTCCACGGCCTGCGAATGCAACGAATTCACCACCATCGGCTCGGACCCCGCCAGGGCCGCCAGCCGGCTGTCCGCCGCGACCTGCACGGTCTTGCGGGGCAGGATGGTGCGGGTGGGGTCCGAGCTTCCGTAGGTCGCATAGGCGTCCTGGTCCAGGTTCCCGCCCAGCGCGATGTTGAGCATCTGCGACCCCCGGCAGATCCCCAGCATCGGCAGCCCGCGCTCCAGCGCGCCGCGGATCACCGCCAGCTCCATCCGGTCGCGCTCCGGGTCCACGCGGGAGGTCGCGATGAGCTCTCCGCCGTAAAGCTCGGCCGAGATGTCGTCCCCGCCCCCGATCACCACGCCGTCCACGGCGTCGAGATCCACGTCCTGCGCCTCGTCCCAGCGCAGCGCCCTGCCGCCCGCCGCCGCCACCGACAGGCGCATCAGCGGAAAGATCCGCCAGCCCGAGCGGCGCGAGCAGGTGACCCCGATCACCGGCCGATCGTCCGGACCGATCAGCGCCGCCCAGAGCCCCTGGGCGATCCGCCCCAGCGACGCCCCCCTCATGCCGCTTCCTCCGGCGACCCCTCGGCCATGCGGGCGGAGGGAGACAGGCCCGCATCCTCCAGGATCGCGTCGGACCGCTTGCGCCATTCGCCGGGCAGGGCCAGCAGCTGATCGTCGAATTCGAGCCGCGCCGCGGCCAGCGCCTCCAGCAATTCAGGGCGGTCCGCGACCTCCTCGACCAGCAGCCAGCGGCCCCATTCGCGGGCGACGGACCAGTCGGGTTCGTCGATGCGGCAGTCTGGCAGGCGGTAATGCCAGGCCGGGCGGGCGCCGATCTTGATCTCGGAGCCGAGCGCCGCCTCCACCCGCGCCGCGTCCACGAGCTTGAGGATCGGCAGCACGTCCAGCCCCCGGTTGCGGGTCGGGTTGTGGTCCAGATACGCGTCCGCCATGGCGGTGAAATCCCAGTCCGCGCCCGCCGCCGCCGCCGTCGCGAAGGCCGAGGGGAACGGGTCCACGAAGGGCAGGGCGCGGCGGGCCAGGTCGATCGGATCGGCGGCGCGCAGGCTGTCCTCGATCAGCGCGTAGGCGCGCAGCACCGGCACCAGGTCGCGGGCCTCGGTGGACCGCGCCTCGACGTTCAGATGCATCCCCAGCCCCAGCAGGGCGCCGTCATGGGTGCCCGAGGCGCCGGCCTCGCGCAGCGCCGTCGCCGCGGCCTCCACCCGCGGCAGTTCCGCGAGCGGCAGCGGCGGGGCCACCGCCTCCACCGGGATCACCGAGGCGGCGAGGTCCACCAGCATCCGCCCCCGCTCGGTCTTGCGCAGGGCGCTGTCGCGATAGATCTCCCAGGTCCCGCCGGGGCCGTCGACCTCCCAGGCGCCGGGGCCGGTCTCACGCGGGGTCGCGTCCAGAACGGCGGCCACGGCGCGGGCGGCGTCGGCCGGGGCGATGCCGGCGAATTCCAGCTCCACCCCCACGCGGCGGGGGGCGCCCTCGCGGTTGTCGGGGGCGGGGGGCGGGCGGAAGGCGCGGGCGGTCATGGCAATTCCTTTCATGCGGCGCGCCGGTCATGCGGGCGCGGCCTGCGGAGGATCGTGCGAGGGGCCGGGGGGCGCCGGGAAAGGGCGCGGCGGGGCCGATGGAGTCGGGAAGAAGGCTAGCCCGCGCGGCGCGCCCTTCAACCGTCAGTGCCGAATTGGGACGGGTCCGCATGGGAGGGGGCGGTTCGATCCGGGCGGCGTCTCGGCGCTTTTCAATCGCGCGCGCAGGGCCGATGCTGGGCGCGCGCCCGAGTCCGCCCGGCCCATTCCGTCCGCCCCAGCCCGCCCGTCCCAGCCCGCCCGCCCCAGCCCGCCCGGCCCAGTCCGCCCGCCCGCGCCGCACAGGGAGCGCCGCCGATGAGTTTCGATTTCATCTTCATGCTGACCCGCAACGACCGCACCGTGCCGGACGCCATGGCCCATGCCGAGACGGCGCTGGCGCTCGGCCTGCGCCATATCGGGTTCAAGGACGTGGGCCTGCCGGAACGCGAGCTCGCCCTGCTCAACGCCCGCCTGCGCGCCGGCGGGGCGACGACCTATCTGGAGGTCGTGTCGCTGGATGCGGAGACCGAACTGCGGTCGGCCTCCGTCGCCGCCGCCATCGGGGTGGATCACCTGCTGGGCGGCACGCGGGCGGAACTGGTGGCGCCGGTGCTGGCCTCGGCCGGGATCCGCTATTCGCCGTTTCCGGGGCGGATCACCGGGCATCCCAGCGTGCTGGAGGGCGGGGTGGAGGAGATCGCCGCCTCCGCCGCCCGGCTGGCGGAGCGGGACGACGTCCACGGGCTCGACCTGCTGGCCTATCGCCATGCGGGGGACGTGCCGGCGCTGATGCGCGCGGTGTGCCGGGCCACGCCCAAGCCGGTGATCATGGCGGGGTCGATCGCCGATCCGGGCCGGATCGAGGCCGCCGCGGCCTCGGGCGCCGCGGGGTTCACCATCGGCACGGCGGCGCTGGACGGGGCGTTTCCGGGGGCGGGGGCGGGGCTGACCGATCAGCTCTCCGCCATCTCCGCCGCCACCCGGCGCGCGGCCGGGGCGGGCGCGGGGGCGGGAGGAGCGGGCGCCCGGCCGGGCTGAACCCGGCCGGGGCGGAGGCGGGCGGCTGCGCCTTACTCGGCGGCGAGGCCCCATTTCACGGCGGTCTTCTGGAAGAACCCGTCCAGCTTCTTCACCTTGATCCAGTTGTTGACGTAGTTGATCCAGACCTGGTCGTCCTGGGGCAGCAGCATCGCGATGGGCGAGGGCGAGCGGGCCGTGCTCACCTGCACGCGGGCGATGTTGGGGAACTTCTCGATCAGCGTCGCGCCCTCGATATTCGAGGTCACGAACACGTCGGCGCGCCCCGCGATCACTTCCTGATAGCCGCGGGCCGGGGCCTCGACCACGTTGATGCGGGCGTTGGGGAACCATTCCTTCACGTATTTCTCGAAGGTGGTGCCCAGCGTGGTGGCCACGATCACGTCGGACTGGTCGATGTCGTCCCAGTCCTTGAACCGCTCCAGCTTTTCGTTGGTGGTGAAGGGCAGGATCACCACGGTGAGGTAGCTGTCCGAATAGCCCGCCACCTTCATGCGCGCCGGGCTGATCGAGGCCGAGCCGGTCATGTGGTATTTCTTGGCCACCACGCCGTTGACCAGGGTCTTCCAGTCGGTGGGCACGAATTCCAGTTCGACGTCGAGATCGGCGGCCAGCGCCTCCATCACGTCGATGTCGTAGCCCTTGTAGGAATTCGAGGCTGGGTCGCGCACGCTCATCGGGTTCCAGTCGCCGGTGGTGCCGACCTTGAGCACGCCGCCGTTGAGGATTTCGCCGAGGGCGGACTGGGCCTGGGCGCCGGCCGCGGCGCCGAGCGCCAGGGCGGCCGCCAGGCCGAGGGCGAGGATGGATCGCATGTCTCACTCCGTGTCGGGCGGCGGAGGCGTGGGGCGGCCCGAGCGGGGCGCGCCGGGCCTCCGGGCCGGGTATGGGCGCCGTCCGGGCGCGGGTCGCGCGCCGGGACGGGGCGGCGCGGGGGCGCCGGAAGGGGCTGGCGCAGGATGCGCGCCGGGCGGGTTTGGCGCGGAACGCGCCGGACGGATTTGGCGCGGGACGCGCCGGGCGGGTTTGGCGCGGGACGCGCCGGGCGGGTTTGGCGCGGGACGCGCCGGCGGATCGGGCGGGGCGGGGCGGCCGGCGGGGCCGGGCGCGGACCCGCCGCGCGGCCACGATAGCAGGTTGGACGGGGCTGTCAGTCTCAACTTGGCGCTGGCGCGCGCAAACTTGACATGAAGGTGAACAGGCCCGCCGCCGCGCGTGACGGCGCCGATGACGGCCCGCCTTCTCAGCGCGCGCCCCGGACCGCGACCCGGGCCGCGCGTCGACCGGCGCGCGGGTCGTCGCCGTGTCGCCCGCGCGGCGTTTCGGCCGGGCGCCGGGCGGCCCGGGGGCCCTGGGGGAAAGGTCGCGCGCGGCGGAGAAAAGTCAGGATCGGGGGGGATTAGCTGCGGGCTGCGGTTGCGACCCGCCCCGCGCAGCCGGCCGCCTGATGGGCGGCGCGGGGCCGGCGAAACGTCCCCTGGCGCCGCTGCCTTCGCCATCCTCCCCGTTGCCGGCCCTGCGCGGTCCGGGCGCGGCGCCACCCCGCCCCATCCGCACGCCCCGCCCGAAAGCCCCCCCGCAAGCCCCCCCGAAAGCCCACCCGAAAGCCCCGTTCCCAAAGCGGCCGCGGCTTCTCCGCGCGTTTCGCGGGCGGGAGCCGGCGTCTATCGTCCCGCCGAACCGCCGCGACCCGCGCCGCGAGGGAGACGCCTTCCGATGATCCCCCAAAGCCTCCGCCCGGCGCCGGCGCCCGCCCGCCGCGCCTCGATTCACATGTCGGGCCCCGCGCCGATCCACGCGCCGATCCACGCGCCGGGCCGCGCCCCGATCCACGCGCCGGGCCGCTCCGCGCTTCCGCGCCGCGCCGTCGCCCTCGCCGCGATGGCGGCCGCGCTGCTGCTGGCCGGCTGCGGGCAGGGCGCGGGCGGCGGCGGATGGGGGTGGTACGTGGTCTCGCCCTTCACACCCGCCGGACGCTCCAATCTCGGCTTTCTCATCGGCGGGGTCTGGGACACGATCCTGCTCTCGGTCACGGCCATGGCGATCTCGATCCTCGCCGGGCTGATCGTGGCGCTGCCCGCCATCGGCAAGAACAAATGGGGCCGGCGGGCCAACATGGTCTATGTCGAGGTGTTCCGCGCCATCCCCATCCTGGTGCTGATCCTGTGGGTCTATTACGGCCTGCCGGTGGTGGCCGGCATCGCCATCAACGTGTTCTGGGCCGGAGTGTTCGCGCTCGCCCTCTCCGACAGCGCCTTCGAGGCGGAGATCTTCCGCTCCGGCATCCAGTCGGTGCCCAAGGGCCAGACCGAGGCCGCCCAGGCGCTCGGTCTCACCTGGACCCAGACCATGCGCCAGGTGATCCTGCCCCAGGCGCTGCGCCACATCCTGCCGCCCCTGGCCAACCAGTTCGCCTACATGCTGAAGATGTCGGCGCTGGTCTCGGTCATCGGGATGCAGGAGCTGACGCGGCGGGCCAACGAGCTGGTGGTGACGGAATACCGGCCGCTGGAGATCTACACGGTGCTGGTGCTGGAATATCTGGTGCTGATCCTCGCCGTCTCCCAGTCGGTGCGCTGGCTGGAGCGGCGCATGGCGCGGAGCGACCGGTGAGCGACGCGCGCGCCGGCGACGCCCCGGACGGGCGGGCGGCCGGGGAACCGCGCCCCCGCCCATCCCCCGAGCCCGCGCCTGAGCCCGCGCCCGCGCCTGAGCCCGCGCCTGAGCCCGCGCCTGAGACTGCGCCCGCGCCTGAGACCGCGCCCGCGCCGTCCCCTCCCCGCTCCGCCGGATCGTTGCGGCTGGTGGTCGCCGTCGCCGTCACCCAGCTGATCGGCTGGGGGACCACCTTCAACGCGCCCGCGGTGCTGGGCCGGCCGATGGGCGAGGCGCTGGGGATGTCGCTGCCCGCCGCCTTCGCGGCGGCCTCGGCCTTTCTTCTGTCGCTGGCGGTGGCGTCGCCGCTGCTGGGGCCGGTGATGGTCCGGCACGGGGCGCGGCCGGTGCTGACCGCGGGCTCGGCCCTGCTGGCGCTGACGCTGGCGGGGCTCGCGGTCGTGCAGGGGCCGGTCGGCTACTTCGTCGCCTGGACGGCGATGGGCGTCGGCGGGGCGCTGGCGCTTTCGACCGGCGCCTACGCCCTGCTGGCCGAGCGCCTTGGCCCCGGCGCGCGCAAGGGCATCGGGGCGGCGATGCTGATCTCGGGCCTGTCGGCGCCGGTGGGCTTTCCGGCGATGCTCTGGCTGGAGGCGGGCCTGGGCTGGCGCGGCACGGTGCTGGTCTTCGCGGCGCTGCATCTGCTGGTCTGCCTGCCGCTGCACTGGTTCGCGCCCGGGCCGCGGCCCGCGGACCATCTCAGCGCGGCGGGGGGCGGGGCGGCGCCCGTCATTCGCGCCTATCGCGGGGCCGAGACCGCGCGCTTCGCCTGGCTGGCGCTGGGGGTTTCGCTGATCGGGGTGGTGACCTGGGGGCTGATGGTGGCGCTGCCCGAGGTGCTGGCGGCGCTTGGCCTCGATGCCGAAACCGCGGTGCTGGTCGCGGCCCTGGTCGGGGTCGCGCAGGTGGGCGCGCGGGCGCTGGACATGGCGCTGGGCGGCCGGTCCACCGCGATGGGGCTGGCCATCGGCGCCACCGCCGCCATGCCGCTGGCCTTCCTGGTGCTGGCCTTCGCCGGGGGCGGGACCGCGGGCGCCGTGGCCTTCGCGCTGATCTACGGGGCGGCGAGCGGGCTGATGTCGGTCGCCCGCGCCACCCTGCCGCTGGAGGTCTTCGACCCCGCCGCCTACGCCCGACACTGGACCCGGCTGGGCCTGCCCATGCATGTGGCCTTCGCGGCGGCGCCGCCGGGCTTCGCGGCGCTCTCGACCCATGGCGGACCGATGGCGCCGGTGGCCGCGGGCTTCGTCGCCGCGCTCTGCGCCTTCGGGGCGATGCTGCGCCTGCGCCGGCTGGCCGGCCCGCCGGAGGCGTGAGACCGGCGGCGGCCCGCGATCAGCGCGCGGCGCGGGCCTCGGCCAGCGCCTCGGGCAGCACGGCTTCCAGCACGTCCAGCATCTCCGGCGTGCCGGCCGAGACGCGGATGCAGCGGTTCTCCGGCTCGGCGAAGGGCATGCGCACGAAGACCCCGCGCTCGATCAGCGCCGACAGCACCGCCTTGGCGAAATCGCCGTCGCGCCCGCAATCCACCGCCACGAAATTGGTGGCGGAGGGCAGGGCCGTCAGCCCGTTGGCCTCCGCGATGGCGGCGATGCGGGCGCGGGCGGCGACCACCTCGCGGCGCACATGGGGGATCCAGGTCGCGTCGCGGGCGGCGGCCTCGGCCCCCACCAGCGACAGGCGGGTCATGGAGAAGTGGTTCTTCACCTTGCCGAAGGCCTCGATCATCCGCCGCGAGCCGATGGCGTAGCCCACCCGCGCCCCGGCCATGCCCTGGGCCTTGGAGAAGGTGCGCATCCGGATCACCCGGTCGTCCTCGGGGTCGATGCGCGGCTCGGTCCCGTCGGGGGCGAATTCCATATAGGCCTCGTCGAGGCAGAGCACGCAGCCCTCGGGCAGGGCGTCGAGCATGCCCTCGATCACCTCGGCGCCATGCCAGGACCCCATCGGGTTGTCGGGATTGGCGATGTAGACCAGCGGCGCGCCTTCCGAATGCGCGGCGGCGACCAGCGCGTCGGGATCCTCGTGATCGTCGCGATAGGGGACCTGCACCAGCCGCCCGCCGAAGCTGGTGACGTGGTAGTTGAAGGTCGGATAGGCCCCGCGCGAGGTCACCACCGGCGTGCCGTCCGACACCAGCACCCGCACCAGCAGGCCCAGCAGCCCGTCGATGCCCTCGCCGACCACGATGTTCTCCACCGGCACGTCATGGCGGGCCGAGAGCGCCTCGCGCAGGGCCAGGTGGGTGGGGTCGGCATACATCCAGATGTCGGGCAGCGCCGCCTGCATGGCCGCCTGCACCGCGGGCGAGGGGCCGAACACGCTTTCATTGGCGCCGAGGCGGGCCTTGAAGGCGCGGCCCATGGCCCGTTCCTGCGTCTCCGGCCCGACGAAGGGGACGGTGGAGGGCAGGGACTGCACCAGCGGGGTGAAGCGGGGACGGGACATGGCGGGACCTCCGGATCGGGCTGCCCGGCGCGGATGAGGGCGCCTGAGGGCCGCGGGGAATTCCATACGCGGGCAGTCGCGTCAAGCGTCCCGCGTCCTGCGCGCCGCAGGGGAGGGCGCGCGGGAGGGCGGCGGGGGAGCGCGGCGGGGTGACGTCGGGGCGACGTCGGGTCGGGCGCTCGCGCCCCCTGCGGGGCGCATCGCCCCGCCCGCCGTCCCCCCGTTCCCCGCCCCTGTTAGGCCCCCCGTTCAGCCCCTGGGGGACGTCAGAGCTTCGCCTTCGCCTCCAGCGCCAGGCCGCCGTCGGGGTTGAGCACCCACAACTCCGCCTGGTCCCCGAAGGTCCGCCCGCAGAGCCGGAAGGTCTGCCCGCAGAAAATCGGCGACACCGCGCGATAGTCGAACTGCTTGGGCCATTTGCCGGTCTTGTCGCGCAGCAGGTCCGCCAGCAGCTGCGCCATCAGGGGACCGTGGACCACCCGCTCCGGATAGCCTTCCTCCTGCGTCGCGTAGGGCAGGTCGTAATGGATCCGGTGCCCGTTGAAGGTCAGCGCCGAATAGCGGAACAGCAGCACCGGATCCGCCGTGAAGTCGCGGCTGAAGGTCGGCGTCTCGTCCTTGGCCGGCGCCTTGGGGCGGGGCTTGTCGTCGGGCGAGGCCGCGGCCCGGTAGACCAGGTCCTCCTCCTCGCGCATCGCCACCCCGTCGGGGCCCGAGATCTCATGGCGCACGGTGACGATGGCCAGCGAGCCCGATCCGCCCTGCTTGATCGCCACGTTCTGGATGACCGAGACCCGGCGCGCCTCGGCCCCGATCGGCAGCGGGGCCAGGAATTCCATCCGCCCGCCGGCGCGCATCCGGCGCGGCAGGCCGGTGTCGGGCAGGAAACCTCCGGGGCGCGGATGGCCGTCCACGCCCAGGCCCTCGGGGCGCTGCACTTCGGGGAAGAACAGGAAATGCCACATCGGCGGCAGCGGGTCGCCGGGCGCGGGCTCCGCATCGGTCCGGCCCAGGGAGGTATGCCAGGAGGCCACCCGCCAGGGATCCACCCGCTCGTCCATCACCAGGGGGGCGCCGGCGCTGTCGGGCAGGGCGTCGTCGCCGTTGACCTGCGCGGCCGCCCCGGCCGTGGGCGCGGACGGGTCGGAGGGCGCGTCGGGCGCGCCGCCGGAAACCACCGCGAGGGTGGGACGTCGATCTTCGGTCATGGTCATCAGAACTCCGCCAGAGCGTCGAGGTCGATCGCTTCGAAATAGGCCGCCTTGGTCTCGGGGCCGGCGTCTCCGGACACCGACACCAGCACCCGGCGGGCGATGAGGGCGCGCATCTCGCCGTCCTCGTCGGTCACCGCCTTGTGCTGGCCGATGCGCGAGACCTTGCCCATGGCGCTCAGCGCCATGGCGTTGGAGAACATCGCCGACATCGCGGTGACCATCGGCCCGTCCGCGGCCAGCGTGATCTCGATGCTTTCGCCGTCGCGGACATAGACCGCCTGGGACACCAGCCCGCCCCCGAACATCGCCGAGGCCATGCCGGCGTCGCCGCCCTCCTCCCGCGTCCAGCCGGGCAGGGGCTCGGGCAGGAAGGCCCCGAGATCGTCGGCCTTGAGCTGGTCGAGCAGGGTGGCGGCGAAGGCCGTCTCCTCGCGCGCCAGGGCGATGTCGCCGGCCCGGTAGGCCTCCAGCGCGGCGTTGAGCGGGCTTCCACGTCGTCGGCATCGGCGGCGGCGGCGCGGGGGGCCGGCGCGCCGGCCCCGATGAGAAGGCCGGCGACAAGCCCGGCGACAAGGCCGCGGGCGAGGCGGCGTGTGGGATCGGGGGCGAGGTGGCGCGGGAACATGGCTTCCTCCATCTTGTCCGCCGCCGTCCCCGGGCGCGCGGCGGCGCGACGGGCGGCGGAAGCTCGGCGTTTCCCGCACATAGCCCGTCCCCGGCGCGAAAGGTCAAGCCGAGGGGGCGGCCTTCGCGGGCGGGAGCGTGAAATCCGCGCGAGATGCAGGAGGGCGGCGGGAAGAACGCGTGCGATATGAAAGCGCTGCGCATGGCGCGCGGGCGGGCCTCCCCCTCCGCCGGCCTGCGGCGAAGGGGGCGGGCCTCAGGCCCCGCGGAACTCGGCCGGGCGCTTTTCGAGGAAGGCCGCGGCGCCCTCCTTCAGGTCGTCGGTGCAGAACAGCAGGGCCTGGGTGTCGGCCTCGCCGGACAGCAGCTCGTCCATGCCCTGGGGCGCCCGGGCCAGCGTCTGCTTGGTGGCGGCGATGGCGAGCGGCGCCAGACGCCCGGTCTCCTCCGCCATTCTCATCGCCGCGGCGACGGCCTCGCCGGGGGCGCAGAGCTCGTCCGCCACGCCCCAGGCGGCGGCGGTCTCGGCGTCGATGGTGCGCGCGGTGTAGGCCAGCAGCCTGGTGCGCCCCACCCCGATGCGCGCCGGAAGCGCCTGCAGGGCGCCGAGGTCCGGCATCAGGCCGATCCTGGCGAAGCTCAGCGCGAACTTCGCCTCCCGCGAGGCCACGATCACGTCGCAGGCCGCGGCCAGCGACAGCCCGCCGCCGACCGCCCAGCCCTCGACCGCGGCGATCACCGGCTTGGGGCCGTAATGCATCAGCCGCACCAGCCGGTGGATGTCCTGCAACCGTGCGCGCGAGGCGCCGGCCTTCATGTCCTTCATCCCCGCGATGTCGCCGCCGGCGCAGAAGCACCCGCCCGACCCCGCGAGCACGATGGCGCGGACCTCCGGGTCGGCCATGGCGGCCTCCATCTCGGCGATCAGCACCGAGCGGATTTCGAGGCTGAGGGCGTTGCGGCGCCTGGGATCGTTCATCCAGATCACCTGCGTGGTCCCGTGGCGGACCCCCACGCAGAGCGGATCGGAGGGGCCGGGTTCGGCGGGACGGGCGTTGGCCTGGTCGGTCATGATCGGTCCCTCTCTCAGCGGCCGGTGAACCTGGACGCGCGCTTTTCGAGGAAGGCGGTCCGGCCCTCCCGGAAGTCGTCGGAGGCCATCAGCGCGAACTGGGCGTCGGCCTCGGCCTTCAGCATGGCGTCGAGCCCGTCGGGCATCCGCGCCAGCACCGATTTGGTGTAACCCAATGCCATCGGGGCGGATTTCGCCATCTTGCCGGCCATGGCCATGGCCGCGTCCAGCGCCTCGCCGGTGGGCACGACCTTTTCGCACAGCCCGTCGCGGCAGGCGTCGGCGGCCGAGATCGGGTCGCCGATCAGCATGAACATCTTGGCCCGCCCAAGACCCATGCGCAGGGGCAGGCTCCAGACCGCGCCGAGGTCGGGCATCAGGCCGATCTTGTGGAACCCGCAGGAGAATTTCGCCCCCTCGCCGGCGATGACGATATCGCAGGAGGCCGCGAGCGCGAGGCCCCCGCCCGCGCAGGCGCCCTCCACCGCCGCGATCACCGGCTTCTCGCAGTCCACGATCAGGCGGGTGAGACGGTGCAGCTTGAGCAGCGACTCCCGCCCCTCCTGCGCGCCGGCGAACTTCGTCATCCCGGTGATGTCGCCGCCGGCGGAGAAGTGCCCCGCGGCGCCTGTGATGACGATGACGCGGACATCACGATCCTCGATCGATGCGCTGAGCGCATCGATAAGCCCGGTCTTGATGTCGGGAGTGAATGCATTGCGCTTGCTGGGACAGTCGAGCGTCAGGGTCGCGACCCCGCCGTCACGGGTCACGAGAACCCTGCCGGGATCGGCCTGGTTGGGGGCGTCGGACATGGTTCCTCCCGCGGCGCGTGCGCGCCGTTCTGGTTTCTTCGGTCAGTTCTGCGCTGCGGAACGTCGGAATGCAAGGCCCGGCAGCCTCGCGCCCCTCCGTCCCATCCGCCCGACCCGTCCGATCCGCACGCGTTTCAGCGGTTGAGCATCGGTCCGATGGCGCGGCTCAGATGCACCAGGCGCGGGCCCACCTCCCGCTCCATCGTGTCGCGGCTGGCGGCGAAGAGCGGGCCGGCGGCGTTCAGGGCCATGACCTCGGACCGGTCGGGAGAGATCACCGGCGCCGCCACCGCGCGGATGTCGGACTGCCATTCGCCGTCGACGATGCAGAATCCCCGCTCCTCCACCTCGGCGATGGAATCGAGCACCCGCACATGCAGCGCCGGCCAGGCTGGGCCGAGCTTCCGGGCCAGGCGCTCGAAGATGTAGTCGCGCTCGGACGGGTCGATGCCGGCGAGAAAGGCGCGGCCCAGCGCGGTGGTGGCGATGTCGACGCGGGTGCCGACCTCCAGCCGGATCGTGGTCATCGAGGGCGGGTGGCAGGCGTCCACGTAGATCATGCCCAGCCGGTCCCGCGCGGCGAGGGCGATGGACAGGTCCACGTCGGAGGCGAGCTTGAGCATCGGCTCCCGCGCCACCAGCCGCACCCGCAGCGAGGAGATCACCGGGTAGCCCAGCGTCAGCAGGGCGGCGGTGGGCTCGTATTTCCCCAGCCGGCGGATCAGGCGCAGATAGCCCAGTTCGGTCAGCGTATGGGTCAGGCGGGTGATGGTGGCCTTGGGCAGGTCGGTGATCTCGGCCAGCTCGGAATTGCCCAGCGGCGCCGGGCGGGCGGAGAAGGCGCGTAGGATCTCCAGCCCGCGGGCCAGCGCCCAGACGAACTTGCGGTCGCGCGCCAGCCGCTCGGAGGTTTCCTCGTCCAGGCCCAGCTGCATGGCCGAACGCGAGGTCGAGGGCGCGTCGCCGGCGCTCTCCCGCGCGGCGCCCTCGGTCTCGGGCGCGGCGAACCGCTCATCCTTCGCGCTTTCGGCGGTGGGCGGGGCGTTGGGATCAGCGCGAGACGGCGTCATCGGATCTCCTTGGGGACCAAACCAAAGGCTTGGCGCATCGGGCGGGGAATGTCCACTTGCGGGCGCCGCCGGGCGGTCCCGGCCGGGCGGAGGGCGGGGCGCGGGACGGTCTGACGGCGCCGTCTGACGGGGCGATCTAACGGGGCGATCGGAGGGGGCGGGGTCAGCGTTCGGGCAGCAGAACCACCGTGCCGCGTTTGCCCCCGGCCTCGATCGCCTGGTGCGCCGCGGCGATGTCGGCGAGCGGGAAGCGCGCGGCGACCGCGTGGCGGGCCGGCTGCGCGGGGTCGGAGAGCCAGGCGGCGATGGCCGCCTGCGCGGCCTGCCGCAGCGGCAGGGGCGAGATCGGCAGCAGGAACATGCGCAGGGTCACGTTGCGCCGAAGCAGGCCGTAGACGTCGAGCGCCGGGCGCGGGTCGCCCCTGGAGGCGTAGGCCGCGATCACGCCGTTGACGCCGATCACCCGCTGGGCGACGGCGGCGTCGCCGCCCAGATCCACCTCGACGATGCGGTCGACGGGGCCGGAGGCGGCTTCGAGGATCTCGTCGGCGAGATCGGGCGCGTCCCGGCGCAGCACCGCATGGGCGCCGGCCGCGCGCGCCGCCGCCTCGCTTTCGGGGTCGGAGACGGTGGCGATCACCCGCGCCCCGTCGCGCACGGCGTGCTGGACGGCGTAGTTCCCCACCGCCCCGGCGCCGCCGGTGACCAGGACCGTCCTGCCGGTCACCGGCCCGTCGGAATGCACGCAGGCCCAGGCGGTCATGCAGGGGATGCCGAGACAGGCGCCCTCCTCGAAGCTCACATGATCGGGCAGGGGGGTGAGGAGCGAGGCGTCGAGCGCGATGGCCTCCGCCGCCGTGCCATGCGCGCGCCCCCCGCGCTGACCGTTATAGAGCCAGACGCGCCGCCCGATCAGGCCGGGATCGGCGCCGGGCCCGACCGCGTCGACCACGCCGGCGCCGTCCGAATGGGGGATGATGCGCGGGCCCTCCATGACATGGGCGGGGCCGGCGCGGCGCGCCATGTCGGCGGGATTGGCGCCCGAGGCGCGAAGGCGGACGCGGGCCTCGCCGGGGCCGGGCTCTGGGGTCGGGAGATCTCCGACCTGGAGCACCTCCGCCGCCGGTCCCTGCCGGTCGTACCATGCCGCGCGCATATCGAACCCTCCCCCGCTTCTGTCGTCGCCTTCGGTCGCGGCCGGCGCCTGACCCCGGAGCTTGACCCCAGCGCCTGACCCCAGCGCCTGACCTCCCGCGCCTGACCAACGTCAGGCGCGCCGCCGGCAGACCATGCCCCGGCCGGGCGCGCTCTGGCCAGAGGCGATTTCCGTGGCGTTCCCTTGTCCTTCGGTTGTGGCGCGCGGGGGCGGGTCGGGTTATCCTGCGCGTCAATCAACGGCGCGGGCCGGCCTTGGGAGGGGCGCCGCGACCGGGGTCCCAGGGAGAAACACCGATGCTCAAATCCACCGACTCCGCCATCGGCGCCGCGCTGGCGCAGGCGCGCGAAGAGGCTTGGTCCACGCCGCTGGCCAGGCTGGACGTCTCCAAGGCCGACCGCTTCGCGCGGAACCTGCACTGGCCGTTCTTCGACCGGCTGCGCGCCGAGGCCCCGGTGCATTACTGCGCCGAGAGCGAGTTCGGCGCCTACTGGTCGGTGTCGAGCTACGAGACCATCGTGGCGGTGGACACCAACCACCGGCAGTTCTCCTCGGCCGAGGGCATCTTCATCGGCGACCGGGACGAGAGCTTTCGCTCCGAGAGCTTCATTTCCTCCGACGCGCCGATTCACGCCAAGTGGCGCAAGCCGGTGATGCCGGGCGTGGGGCCGAAGCGGCTCCAGGACCTGGAGGCGGTGATCCGCGGCCGGGTCTGCGACATCCTCGACGGGCTGCCGGTGGGCGAGGAGTTCGACTGGGTGGAGCATGTCTCCATCGAACTGACGACGCAGATGCTGGCGACGCTGTTCGACTTCCCCTTCGAGGACCGGCGCAAGCTGACCTTCTGGTCGGACGTGGTGACCTCGACCCCGCAGGTGGGCAACAACTCGCTGGACCCGGAGGAGCGCAAGAAGATCCTCATGGAATGCGTCGGCTGCTTCACCGGGCTGTGGCGCGACCGGCAGGCGCGGGAGCCGGGCTTCGACTTCATCTCGCTGATGGCCCATGACCCGGCCACGGCGGACATGGCCGAGAACCCGATGACCCTGCTGGGCAACCTGATGCTGCTGATCGTGGGGGGGAACGACACCACCCGCAACTCGATCTCCGGCGGGGTGATGGCGCTGAACGATTTCCCGGAGCAGTATGACCGGCTGTCGGCGGACCCGGCGGTGATCCCCAACATGGTGTCCGAGATCATCCGCTGGCAGACGCCGCTGGCCTATATGCGGCGCACGGCGCTGGAGGATGTGGAGGTCGGCGGGCGCACCATCCGGCAGGGGGACAAGGTGGTGATGTGGTATGTCTCGGGCAACCGCGACGACGCCTTCTTCGACGATCCCTACGAGTTCGACATCGCGCGGGCCAAGGCGCGGTCGCATCTGTCCTTCGGATTCGGGGTGCATCGCTGCATGGGCAACCGGGTGGCGGAGATGCAGCTGCGCATCCTGTGGGAGGAGATCCAGAAGCGGTTCAAGCGGGTCGAAGTGACCGGCGAGGCCGAGCGGGTCATGTCCAATTTCGTGCTTGGCTTCTCGAAGCTGCCCGTCACGCTCCGGGTCTGAGGGAGGGGACGGGGTCGGGCGCTCGGCTCCCGTCGGGAGCCGTCGCCCCGCCCGCCGTCCCCCCCCCGCCGTGCCCTTGCCGTCACAATTCCGGAGGCGTCCAGTCGACCATGCGCAGGGGGCGGCCGCCGAGCCGCTCGAACGCGCGCTGTCGGCAGGTGAGCACCAGGATCTGGAGGTCGCGGGCCTGGCGGTGGAGCGCGTTGAACATGCGCTCGATCCGGTCGTCGTCCGACCAGACCAGCGCGTCGTCCAGGATCACCGGCGCGGCGCCCTGCGCGCCGCGGGCCAGCAGCCGCGCGAAGGCGAGCCGGGTGAGCAGGGCGAGCTGTTCGCGCATCCCTCCCGACAGGATCGCGGCGGGTTCGGCCACGCCGCCGCGCTCCAGCTCCGCGGGCAGCAGGCTGGCTTCGTCGAAGCGCAGGTCGAAGCCGCCCGCCCCGCCGCCGCCCGCCCCGCCGCCGGGCGTATCTTCCAGCAGCAGCGCGAGCAGGGGGCGCAGCTCCGCTATCACCGGGCCGAAATAGTGGTCGCGGGCGGCGGCGCGGGCGGTCTCCAGCGCGGATTTCAGGCGGGTGAGGGCGGCGACCTCGACCGCCAGCCGGTCGGCCCTGGCGCGGGCGGCTTCGGCCAGGCCGGCGGTCTCGGCCAGCGCGGCCTCGGGCTCCTCCTCGGCGCGGGCGGCGATGGCGGCGTCATGGCCGGCGATGGCGGCGCGCAGGGTGGCGATTTCCTCCGTCGCGGCGGCGACCACGGAGGCGGCGCGGTCGGCGGCGGCGCGGGCGGCGTCGAGATCGGCGGCGCCGTCCTCCAGCGCCTCGCGGGCGGCGCGGGCGGCGGCGAGGGCCTCGGCGGCGCGGGTCTCGGCGTCCTGCAGGGCCTGCGGGTCGGCGGCGGGGGCGGCGTCGAGCCGGGCCAGCCCGGTCTCGGCGTGGCTGGCGTCGGCGGCGGTCCGGATCGCGGTTTCGCGCGCGGCGGCATGGGCGGCGGAAGCGGCGGCGGCGGCGGCGCGGGTTTCGGCCGCGCGGGTCTCGGCGGCGGGCAGGTCGGGGGCTTCGGCGGGCGCGTCCTGCGGCGCCTCGGGGGGGCGCGCCTCGGCCTTGAGGGCGGCGATGCGGGCGCGCAGGGCGTCGAGCCCGTCGGGGGCCGAGGCGCGGGCCTCCGCCGCCGCCACCTGGGCGGCCTGGGCCAGCGCCGCGGCCTGCGCCGCGCGGGCGCGCAGGGCGGGAAGATCGGGCAGGCCGAGCCGGGTCAGCGCCGCATCCCGCGTCTCCCGCACCCTGGCCAGCGCGGCGGCGGTTTCGGCGCCGGCGCCGGGGGCGGGGATCAGGGTCAGCCGGCCGATGCCGTCGATCTCCAGCCGGGTTTCGCCCAGCGCCGCGCCGCCGCCGCCATCCTCCAGCGCCGCGCCGTCGCGCCGGACCCGGCCGGCGGCGCCGGGGGCGTAGTCGATGCGAAAGCGCATGGCCTGCGCGGCCTCGGCGGCTTCCAGCGTGGAGAGGCGGCGTTCCAGATCCTCGACCGTATCCAGGGCCTTGTCGGGAAGCGCGAGGGCCCGGGCCTCGGCCTGCGCGGTCTCGGCGCGGGTGCGGGCGGCTTCGGCGGCCGCGAGGCGGGTCTCCAGTTCGGCGAGCCGGGCGGCGGCGGCCTCGGCGCGGGCGCGGGCCTCGGCGCGGGCGGCCTGGGCGCGGGCGGAGGCAAGCGCGGCCTCGGCGGCGCGGGCGGCCTCCGTGGCGGCGGCGCGGGCGGTGTCGGCGGCGGCTTCGGCGGCGGCGGCGGTTTCGGCCTCGGCCCGGGCGGCGGCGGCGAGGCGGGCGGCCTCGGCCCGGTCGCGGGCGGCCTGGGCGGCGCGGGCGCGGGTCTCGGCCGCGGCGCGGGCCTGGGTCTCGGCCAGGCCTTCGCGAGCGCGGGCGGCTTCGAGCTGGTCGGCGCGGGCGGCGGCGGCGGCGAGGGCGGCGGCGGTGGCGGCGCGCTCCGCCTCCCGCCGCGTCATGGCCTCGGGGTCGGTGAGCGCGGCGAGCCGGGCGCGGTCGGCGCGGCGGCGGGCGAGCGTGTCGCGCAGGGCCGCGACGCGGGCGGTCAGCGCCTCGGCCGCCTGTTCGTGCTGCCGGGCGGCGTCGAGCGCGCTGGCGTAGTCGCCGCCGGTCCTGGGGCGGCCGGTGGCGGTGACCAGCGCGGCCAGCTCCTCGTTGCACCGGGCCAGCGCGCGGACCATGCGGCGGCCGCCGGTCAGGGCCTCGACCTCTCCGGCCACGGCGGCGAGCGCGTCCTCGCGGGCGCCCCGGTCGGCGGCGCCCAGCTCCGCGCCCCCCTGCGCCACCCAGAGCAGCCCCGCCGGCCCCCGCGGCCCGCCCGGCAGGCGGGCGGAGAGCCAGGCCTCGGCGTCGTCGCCCTGCGCCACCAGCCGCCCCGAGCCGGCGTCATGGATCAGCGCGCGTTTCGCCCCCAGCCAGCGCTTGGCGACGCGGAAGGTCCCGTCGGGAAACTCGAATTCCGCCTCCACCAGCGGGTTGCCGCCGGAATGCGGACGCAGCGATTTCGCGGCGGCGGCCGACGAGGTGTAGGGGACGAAGACCAGCGCGTTGAGCGCGTCGAAACAGGTGGACTTGCCTTCCTCGTTCGGGGCGGAGAGCACGTTGACGCCGTCGCCGATCCCCTCGATCGCCACGCCGCGATTGGCGAAGCGGCGGACGTTTCCAAGCCGGAGCGCGCGCAGGATCATGCCGGGGCCCCCTCGTCCGCATCCTCGGCGGCGTAGGCGTGCAGGCGGGCCAGCGCGGTGGCGGCGGCGGCGCGGTCGGGGGCGGGACGGGCGGGGTCGCGGGCCTCGGCCAGCAGGGCTTCGGCGGCGTCGCGCAGGGCCCCGGCGCGGTCGATGGCGTCGAGATCCGCCGCCTCGGGTTCGAGCGCGAGGGCGTCGGCGCGGATCTCCGCATAGGCGAAATCCGGGGCCGCGTGGTCGGCGGCGGCGAGGAAGGCGGCGCGCTCGGGCAGGCGGGCGCGGCCGGTGGCGAGGATGCGCAGCAGGGTGCGTCGGCGCCGGGCCGGGGCGGGCAGGGCGGCGGCGAGGCGGGCGGCGGGGTCCTCGCCCGGGAGAAGGGCCAGCTCCGCGGTCTCCCACCCGAAATCGCCGGTCTCCATGGGGGCGACGGCGGGGGGCGCGCCGGGGGCGTCGAGGGTGACGGCCAGCGCGGCGCCCGGGCCGCGATGCAGGAAGCGGTCGGGTTCGGGCGTGCCGGAATACCAGGTGCGGGCGTCGATGCGCACCTGCCCGTGCCAGTCGCCGAGCGCGAGATAGTCGAGCCCCGCCCGCCGCGCCCGGTCGGGGGCGAGCACGTCCACGGCGCCTTCCTCCCCGAAGCTCTGCACGGCGCCGTGGGCGAGGCCGATGCGCAGGGCGCCGGGCGGGGTCTCGGCGCGGTCGAACCACTCGGTCAGGTCACGGCCGGGGCGGCGCGAGGGGCAGGGGGCCGGCAGCAGCACGGCGCCGGGGGCGAGGTCCATGGGCCGGGGCGAGAGCGCCAGGCGGACATTGGCCGGGGCCTCGGCGGCGGCGCGGGGCCAGAGCTCGTCGGCCGCCAGCGAGTCGTGGTTGCCCGGCAGGATCACCCAGGTCAGCGCGGGGTCCGCGGCCATCGCCTGAAACCCCTGGCGGAGCGTGGCGGGGGCCGGGGTCTCGGCGTCGAAGAGATCGCCCGCGATCAGGATATGGGCGGCGCCGGAGGCCCGTGCGGCGTCGGCCAGACGCTCCAGCGCGCCGTGCCGGGCCTCGGTCAGCCGCCCGCGCAGCGCCTCGGGCATGCGGCCGTAGCGCTTTCCCAGATGCAGATCGGAACTGTGAAGCAGGCGCAGCATGACATCCCCCCGGGGCGCGGAGGTCCGCCCCGTCGCCTCCCGGAATAGAGCATCGCCGGCGGAGGGGCCAGACGCGCGGGCGCGCCGGCGCGAGACTTGGTTTGACCGCACGCTATGCGATCCTTAGTACTGCACAGCGAAACCAAGAAACCAACAGGGTGGAAACCGCATCATGAGGGTCATCGACCTGTTCGACCGCGGGGCGATGCTTGCGCCCGACGCGCCGTGCCTGAAGGACGACGAGCGCACGATCTCCTACCGCGAGGCGCGGAAGGCCACCCATGCCATCGCCCGCGCGCTGAACCGGCTGGGGATCGGGCCGGGAGACCGGGTGGCCGTGATCACCCCCAACGACGCCTGGGGCTATGTCGCCTGTCTCGGCCTGGGGCGGGCGGAGGCGGTGTGGGTGCCGCTCAACCCCCGCTCCACCTTCGAGGAGAATCTCGGCAATCTCGACCTGACCGGGCCGAAGCTGCTGATCTACCACTCGGACCATGCCGAAGAGGCGGCGGAATGGGTGGCGCGCTCGAAGACGGTGGCGGCGGGGCTGTGCCTGGACCGCGACGACGCGGGGCGGCCCGGCCTGCGCAGCCTGATCGAGGGCGACGACGGCGCCCCGGTCCCGCCGCCGGCGGAGATGACCGACCGCGACACGCTCTACCGGCTGAACTTCACCGGGGGGACGACCGGGCGGCCCAAGGGCGTGCCGCACAGCTATCTCGCGCATGAGATCAACGCGGCGGCCTATGCGATCCTGTGGGGCGCGCAGACCCCGCAGCGCTATCTGCTGGCGGCGCCGATGACCCATGCGGCGGGCGGGCTGGCGCCGCCGGTGTTCCTGCTGGGCGGCATGGTGCGGCTGCTGCGCAAGGCCGATCCCGAGCGGATCATGGAGCTGATCGAGGCGGACGGCATCACCGACCTGATGCTGCCCCCGACGGTGATCTACGCCATGCTGGACCACCCCAGGGCGCGGGATTTCGACTATTCGACCCTGCGCCATTTCATGTTCGCCGCGGCCCCGATGTCGCCGGACAAGATCCGGCGGGCCATCGACATCTTCGGCCCCTGCTTCGCCCAGTTCTACGCCCAGTCCGAGGTCGCCATGTCGATCACCTGGATGGGGCCGAAGGACTACGCGGACGCGGCCGCGGACCCGGCGCTGGCCCATCGGCTCGCCTCCGCCGGGCGGCCGGGGCCGTTCACCCAGCTCGCCATCATGGGCGAGGACGGGGCGCTGCTGGGCGACGACGAGGTGGGCGAGATCGTGGTCCGCTCCAACCAGGTGATGGCCGGCTATCTGAACAATCCGGAGGCCACCGCCGAGACCTTCGCCCATGGCTGGCACCATACCGGCGACCTGGGTCGGCGGGATGCGGACGGCTATTACTACCTGGTGGACCGCAAGCGGGACATGGTGATCTCTGGCGGGTTCAACATCTATCCCGGCGAGGTCGAGCGGGTGCTGCTCGGCCATCCCGCCATCCAGGACTGCGCGGTGATCGGCACGCCGGACGACCGCTGGGGAGAGGCGCTGACCGCGGTGGTGCAGCTTTCGCCCGGCGCGTCGCTGGACGCCGAGGCGCTGCGGATCTGGGCGCGGGAGCGGCTGTCGGGCGTCAACACGCCCAAGCGCTACGAGTTCTGGGAGGACCTGCCCCGCAGCCCGGTGGGCAAGGTGCTCAAGCGGGTGATCCGCGAGGGGTTCTGGCAGGGCCGGGACCGGGCGATCTGAGGGGGATGGGAATGACCGAGACCATGCGCGCGGTGATCTGCGAGAGCTACCGCGACTATGACGACCTGGAGATCATGGACGTCCCCGTCCCCGGCCCGATCGGCGCCGAGGACGTGCGGATCGGCATCAAGGTCTCCGGCGTGAGCTGGGCGACGACGCTGATGGTGGCGGGCAAGTATCAGCGCAAGCTGCCCACGCCTTTCGCGCCGGGCGCCGAAGTGGCCGGCGAGGTGCTGGAGGCGGGCGCGGAGTCGGGGTTCCGGGCCGGGCAGCGGGTCTTCGCGGTGCTCGATTTCGGCGGCTACGCGGAGCAGGTGGTGGTCCATGCCCGCCATGTCTTCGAGATCCCCGAGGGCCGCCCGATGCAGGAGGGCGTGCCGGTCCCGATGTCCTGGATGACCGCCTATGGCGGGCTGGTCTGGCGGGCCGGGATCAAGCCCGGCGACAAGGTCATGGTGCATGGCGCGGCGGGCGGCGTCGGCCTTCCGGCGATGGAGATCGCGCGGGTCATGGGCTGCGAGACCTTCGCCGTGGTGCGCGGCGAGGCCAAGGCCGCCTATTGGCGCGCGGCCGGGGCCGATCACGTCATCGACTCCACGCAGGTGAATTTCCGCGACTATGTGGCGGAGGCGACGGGCGGGCGCGGGGTGGACGTGGTCTATGACACCGTGGGGGGCGAGGTGCTGCACCGCTCCCTGCGCTGCCTTGCCGACGACGGACGCCATGTGGTGATCGGCTTCGTGGGGGGCGACATCGCGCAGGTGCCGTCCAACATCCTGCTGCTGAAGAACATCTCGGTCTGCGGGCTGAACATGGGCCAGTATGTGGGCTGGGGCGTGGTCGATGAGCGGGCGCGGTTCGCGCCGATGTATCGCGCCGGGGTGGCGCAGCTGACCGAGTGGTGGGCGGAGGGGCGGATCGCGCCGAAGATCCACGCCGCGCTGCCGCTGGAGCGGTTCCGCGAGGCGATGGGCCTGGTCACCGGGCGCGAGGCGATCGGGCGCGTGGTCCTGACCCTCTGAGATCCGGAGGGCGGAGGCGGAGGCGGAGGCGGGGGCCGGGGGCCGGGAAGCGGGGGGCCGCGGGCGGCCTCCGCCCGCGCGGCGCAAGCCGGCTATGCGCGATCGGGGGCGCCTCGGCGGCGACGGCCGGCCTACATGCGGGCCATGACATCGACCGACCCACTGACCCGGACTCCGTTCAAATGATCGCCCTCGACTTCGCCGCCGCCTTCCGCTCTTCCTCCTCCGCCGCCTTCCGGGCGCTCTCCCGCGGGGTTTCCTCCGTCGCCTCGGCCCGCGCGACGGCCGCCGAGATCGCGCGCATCAACCAGCTCGACGACGGCGCCCTGGCGCGCGTCGGCCAGACCCGCGAGACGCTGGTGAACGGCGCCGTGGACCGCTACCTCGCAGGGTGACGCGCCCCGCGCCTCAGCCCCGCGCCGCGTCGCGCCAGGCGGCGTATTCGCCGGACACCGACGGATCGGTCGGGGGATAGATGCCGGTGATGGAACGGCCGGCGTCCACCTGCTCGGCCACGAAGGTCTCGAAGCGGGTCATCTCCTCGGCCTCCTCGGCGATCTCGTCGGCGAGATGGGCGGGGATCACCGCCACGCCCTCGCCGTCGCCCACGATCACGTCGCCGGGGAACACCGCCACGCCGCCGCAGCCGATGGGGCCGTTGATCTCCACCGCCTCGTTGTTGACGAGGTTGGTCGGCGCCGAGGGCCGCTGGTGGTAGGCGGGGATCCCCAGCCGCCCGATCGCCGGACTGTCGCGAAAGCCGCCGTCGGTCACCACCCCCTCGCCGCCGCGCTTCATCAGGCGCCGCACCAGGATGTCGCCGGCCGAGGCCGCGGTGGCGTCCATGCGGCTGTCGATGACGAGCACATGGCCCTCGGGGCAGGTCTCGATGGCGACGCGCTGGGGGTGGTCGGGGTTCCTGAAGACGTCGAGCCCGTTGCGGTCCTCACGCGCAGGGATGTAGCGGAGCGTGAAGGCGGGGCCGACCATGTTGCGGCCCTTCCAGTCCACCGGGCCGACGCCGCGCAGGAAGACGTTGCGCAGGCCGCGTTTGTAGAGCGCCGTGGTCAGGGTGGCGCAGGTGACGCCCATCAGGCGGTCGCGGGTCTGGGGGTTCATGGCGGGTCCTTCCGGCGGATGCGGCGGGGTCAGAAGATGTCGGGTTCGGGGATGCCGGGGCCGGGGACCGGCGCCAGCACGTCGAGATCGCAGCCCTGATCGGCCTGGGTGACGTGGCGGGCGAAGATCGCGCCGTAGCCGCGGGGGTGATGGGGCGCGGGCGCGACCCATTCGGCGCGGCGGCGCGCCAGCTCGGCCTCGTCCACCAGCATGTCGAGCCGCCGGCCCGGCACGTCCACGGCCACCCGGTCGCCGGTGCGCAGCAGCGCGAGCGGGCCGCCCACCGCGGCCTCCGGCGCGCAATGCAGGATGCAGGCCCCGTAGGAGGTCCCCGACATGCGCGCGTCCGACAGGCGCACCATGTCGCGCACGCCCTGGCGGATCAGCTTGATCGGGATCGGCAGCATCCCCCATTCCGGCATCCCCGGCCCGCCGATCGGCCCGGCGTTGCGCAGCACCAGCACGTCGTTGGGCTCCACATCCAGATCCGGGTCGTCGGTGGCGGCCTTCATTTCGGGATAGCTGTCGAAGACCAGCGCCCGGCCCTCGTTCACCAGCAGGTGGGGGGCGCAGGCGCAGGGCTTCATCACCGCGCCGTCGGGGGCGAGGTTGCCGCGCAGCACCGCCAGCGCGCCCTCGGGATAGATCGGGTTGTCGAGCGGGCGGATGACGTCGTCGTCATGAACCTGCGCGTTGGTCAGCGTCTCGCCGATGGGGCGCCCGGTGACGGTGATCGGGCTGGGGTCGATGCGCTCGCCCAGCCGGGCCATCAGCGCCCGCAGGCCGCCGGCGAGGTAGAAGTCCTCCATCAGGTAGCGGTCGCCGGAGGGGCGGATATTGGCGATCACCGGCACGTCGCGGCCCAGCGCGTCGAAGTCGTCCAGCCCGAAGGTCACGCCCGCCCGCCGCGCCATGGCGATCAGGTGGATGACGGCGTTGGTCGAGCAGCCCATGGCCATCGCCGTGACCCCCGCGTTGCGCACCGAGGCGGGGGTGACGAGCGCGTCGGGCGTCAGGTTCTCCCACACCATGTCGACGACGCGGCGGCCGCAGCCGGCGGCCATGCGCACATGGTTGGCGTCCATGGCGGGGATCGAGGAGGCGCCGGGCAGGGTCAGCCCCATCGCCTCGGCGATGGCGGTCATGGTCGAGGCGGTGCCCATGGTCATGCAATGGCCGGGAGACCGCGCGATGCCGCCCTCGATCTCGGTCCATTCCTTGTCGTCGATGGCGCCGGCGCGGCGTTCGTCCCAGTATTTCCAGATGTCCGAGCCCGAGCCCAGGGACCGCCCGCGATAATGGCCGCGCATCATCGGCCCGGCCGGCATGTAGATCATCGGGACGCCGGCCGAGATCGCGCCCATCACCAGCGCCGGAGTGGTCTTGTCGCACCCGCCCATCAGCACCACGCCGTCGACGGGGTGGGAGCGGATCAGCTCCTCCGCCTCCATCGCGAGCAGGTTGCGGTAGAGCATGGTGGAGGGCTTCACCAGGCTCTCGGAGAGCGACAGGGCGGGAAGCTCCATCGGGTGGCCGCCGGCCTGCTGGATGCCGCGTTTGACGTCGAGCGCCCGGTCGCGGAAGTGCAGATGGCAGGGCTGGGCCTCGGACCAGGTGTTGATCAGGGCGATGATCGGGCGGCCCGCCCAGTCCTCGGGGCCGAGGCCCATCTGCATCATGCGCGAGCGGTGGGCGAAGCTGCGCATGTCGTCCTTGGCGAACCAGCGGGCGCTGCGCAGGGTCTCGGGCGTTTTTCTCTCGGTCATGCGGGTCTGTCCTCCTGACGTTTGTTCTTGTCTTCTGTGTTGGCGGCGGCGGCGGGGCCGCGCCAGCGCGGGGCGGGGACGCCGCGCACGCCCATGGCGCGAGCCGCGTCCCAGGCGGCGAGTCGCCCCCCCCCGCCGGGCCCCCGGCGCGAGGTCAGCACCATGCGCCCAAGGTCGGGTCCGATGAAAGCCGGCTTGGTGGGCTGCGCCATGGGCGTGGGCACGCGTGCGGCGATGCGCCCGTCGGGGGCGAAGCGCAGAAGTTCGGCGCCGCCGACCCCGGCGATCCAGCAATGCCCGTCGGCGTCCATCGCCGCGCCGTCGGGCCGGCCGGGCAGGGCGTCGAAGCGGGCGAAGACCTCG
This sequence comes from Albimonas donghaensis, assembly GCF_900106695.1. Lineage (GTDB taxonomy): Bacteria > Pseudomonadota > Alphaproteobacteria > Rhodobacterales > Rhodobacteraceae > Albimonas > Albimonas donghaensis. The sequence goes on along the minus strand of NZ_FNMZ01000004.1, from coordinate 155,541 downwards.
CGCAGGGGCGGGCGGTCGTCGCGCAGGCGCAGGGTCCACAGGGTCTGCGCGCGGGCGTGGCTGTCGGAGACGAAGAGCCGTTCGCGCGCCGCGTCCCAGGCGAGGCCGTTGAGGGTGCGGAAGCCTTCCTGCACCAGGTGCGGAACGGCGTCGGGGCCCATGACATAGAGCGCGCCGTTGGGGCGGAGGTTGTCGACGTCCATGGTCCCGAACCAGAGCCGCCCGGCCGCGTCCACGCAGGCGTCGTTGCAGCGCCGGCCCGGCGCGTCCACGGCGGCGAGGCGGGCGAAGGCGCCCGTCGTCTCGTCGAAGCGGTGGAGGCCGGCGCCCATGCCCACCAGCGGCGCGCCGGCGGCGTCGAGCTGGACGAATCCCGGCGCTTCGGGCGTGAACCAGGAGCGGGTGCGCCCGCGGGAATCGGTGCGCAGCAGGCGCAGCCCCTCCACGTCGACCCACCAGATCATGTCGTCTTCGGCGCGCCAGACGGGGCTTTCGCCCAGCTCGGCGCAGGTCTCGGTCATCGGGGAAAATCCTGCCGTAGCGGAAGTTTCCGCCGGATCGCGCCGTTCGCTCACCCTCGCCTCCCCGTTTCCCCCCGCGTCCCGTCGCGCGGCCCGGCGATCCCGCCGCCGCCGGAATCCCGTTGACAGGTCATCTATGACGTTTCTAGTGTTTCACCACAACTGAAATATTAGTTTGGCCGATCAGGCCGGCAGGGAGGACGACATGACCAGGACCAGAAGGACGGAAGCGCGCGCCGCGCGGCGCGGTTCGGTGTCCGCCGCGGCGCTGATCGCGCTGGCGGGGATCGCGGGGCTGGCCGGACCGGCGGCGGCGGAGACGACGCTGCGCATCGGCACCGTGCTCGCGCCCAACGACCCGATGGGGCAGGGGCTGGAGAAATTCGCGGCGGATGTGAAGGAGGCCACCGGCGGCGAGGTGGTGGTGGAGGTGTTCCACAACTCCCAGCTCGGCGACACCACCGAGATGCTCGACCAGGCCCGCGCCGGGGCCAATGTCGGCGCCGTCACCGACGTCGCCCGCCTGTCGGCCTTCGTGCCGTCGCTGGCGATCATGTCGGCGCCGTTCCTGTTCGACACCTACGAGCAGGCCGACACGTTCGCGCTGAGCGACGAATATCTCGGCTGGGGCGCGGCGCTGGAGGAGAAGGCGGGGCTCGTGATGCTCGCCTCCAACTGGTATCAGGGCCCGCGCCATGCGCTGACCCAGAAGCCGGTGACCGGGCCGGCGGACCTGGCGGGCGTGCGGATGCGCACCATCGGCGCCCCGATCTGGATCGAGACCATCCGCGCCATGGGGGCCGAGCCCACGCCGATCGCCTGGGGCGAGGTCTATTCCGCCCTTCAGCTCGGCGCGCTCGACGCCGCCGAGGCGCAGCCGACCGCGATCTGGGGCGCCAAGCTCTACGAGGTCATCGAGAACGTCACCAAGACCGGGCATATCCAGCTGGTCACCGCCCTGGTGATCGGGGCCGACACCTGGGCCGGCATCTCGCCCGAGCATCAGAAGATCGTGCGCGATCTGGCGGTGCAGGACGGCCGCTACGCCTCCGGCCTGACCATCGAGCTGGGGGAGAAGGCGCTGGCCGACGTCGCCGCCTCGGGCGTCACCGTGTCGGAGGTCGATCTGGCGCCGTTCAAGGAGGCGGTGTCGGGCGTCTACGCCAAGCTGAACCTAGAGGAGGAGGCGAAGATCGTGAAGCGGGTGCTCGGTGAGTGATCCGCGGATGACGGCCGGCGCGGAGGGGGCGGCGGCATGGGCCTGATCGCCCGTCTCGATGCGCGCCTGCGGCAGGCGGAGGGCTGGCTGGCCCTCCTCCTGCTGGCCGCCATCGTGGCGCTGGTGGCGGGGGCGTCGGTGTCCCGCGCCGTCGGGGTCCCGATCATCTGGTCGGTGGAGGTGGCGCAGCTGCTGTTCGCCTGGCTGTGCATCTTCGCCGCCGACCTCGCCCTGCAAAGGGACCGGCATTTCGGCCTGTCGTTTCTGGTCGACGCGCTCAGCCCGCGGGCGGCGCGGCGGCTGGCGATCTTCAATCACCTGGTGCTGGCGGCGCTGCTCGCCTTCCTGGCCTTTCACGCCTGGCGCAACATGATCCTGATGCATCCCCGGCTGATCGGGGCGACGCAGATGCACGGCTCGTGGCTGCACGCCTCGATGCTGGCGGGTTTCGGGCTGCTGCTGCGCACCCTGCTGGTGAACCTGGCGCGGCTGCTGGCCTCCGACCCCGCCGGCGCCGCGCCCGCGGCCGGGGAGCCCCCCGAAACGCCCCCCTCAACACCCCCCTCAACGCCCCGCGAACCCAAGGGAGCCGCGTGATGCTGCTGCTGATCGGCGCGCTGTTCGCGCTGTTCCTGTTCCTCGGCCAGCCGGTGGCCTTCGCGCTGGGGCTGGCGGCGATCCCGGTCTTCGTGTTCTCGGGGACCATGCCGCCCTCGGTCGCCATCCAGAAGATGGTCTCGGCCACCCAGAGCTTTCCGCTGCTGGCGGTGCCGTTCTTCATCCTCGCGGGCAACCTGATGAACGCCTCGGGCATCACCGAGCGGCTGGTGGGCTTCTCCCGCCTGCTGACCGGCTGGATCGCGGGGGGGCTGGCGCAGGTCTCCATCGTGCTGAGCTTCATGATGGGCGGCATCTCCGGCTCGGCGGTCGCGGATGCGGCGATGGAGAGCCGGCTGCTCGGCCCCTCGATGCTGCGGCAGGGCTATGCGCCGGCGACCGCTGCGGCGATCCTGGCCTTCGGGTCGATCATCACCGCGACGATCCCGCCCTCCATCGGGCTGATCCTGTTCGGCTTCATCAACGAGGTCTCCATCGGCCGGCTGTTTCTGGCGGGCATCCTGCCGGGCGCGCTGCTGACCGCGGTGCTGATGCTGGCGGCCTGGATCGTGGCGAAGCGGCGCGGCTACGTCCCCGACCTCGCCGCCCCGCCGAAGGCGCGCGACCTGTGGGCGAGCTTCCGCGAGAGCGTCTGGGCGCTGATGTTCCCGGTGATCCTGATCGTGGGCTTCCGCTTCGGCATCTTCACCGCGACCGAGGCCGGGGCCTTCCTGGTGTTCTACGCGGCCTTCATCGGCCGGGTGATCTACCGGGAGCTGACGCTGGCCCGGATGCGCGCGGCGCTGGAGGACACGGTGCAGGACCTGGGCATGATCATGCTGCTGATCATGATGGCCGGGGTGCTGGGCTACGCCATCACGCTGGAACGCGCGCCCCAGCATAGCGCCGAGGCGGTGACGGCGCTGACCTCCGACCCGGTGGGGGTGCTGGCGCTGGTGGTGCTGGTGCTGGTGATCTCGGGCATGTTCCTGGAGGGGGCGGCGAACATCCTGCTGGTGACGCCCATCGTCATGCCGATGCTGGTCCAGGCGGGGTGGGATCCGATCCATATGGGGGTGCTGATGGTGCTGCTGATCAATCTCGGCGGGCTGACTCCGCCGGTGGGGGTGATCATGTTCACCGTCTGCGGCGTTCTCGGGGTGAAGACGGGCGCCTATGCGCGGGCGTCCTTGCCCTTCTTTCTCGCGCTCGCGATTTTCTTCGTGGTGCTGACCGCGGTACCGTGGTTGTCCACCTACCTGCCGCGGACCCTGATGTGAGCGGCGAACCGACAAGGAGGGCGCAGGCCCCGATGACCCCACGCGGACTGGCGCAGGCCAGCGATCCGGGCGCCGAGCCGCCCCTGCCCAGCGCGCATGTGCCGGCCTCGGCGCTGGTCTACGAGACCCTGCGCGCGCGCATCATCTCGTTGCAGCTTCCGCCGGGGACGCGGTTGTCGCGGTCCGAGCTGGCGGCCGCCTTCGGGGTCAGCCAGTCGCCGGTGCGCGAGGCGTTGCAGCAGCTGGAGACGGTGGGACTGGTGGCGACCTTCCGCCAGTCGCGCACCGAGGTGACGCTGATCGACCCCGCGCAGCTGCGGCAGGAGAACTTCCTGCGCGCCGGGATCGAGTGCGAGGTGGCGCATGCGCTGGCCTCGACGGCGGATCCGGGGGCGGTGTTGCTGAAGGCGCGGGGGGTGCTGAAGATGCAGGCGGCGCTGGCCGACGACATGCGCCAGATCGAGCTGTTCCGCAGGCTCGACTCCGACTTCCACCGGGAGCTTTTCGCCGCCGCCGGCCAGGCGCCGCTGCACGGGCTGGTCGCCGACCGCTCCAGCCAGATGGCGCGGGTGCGGGCGCTGGACCTGCCGCGGGAAAGCAAGATGCGCTCGGTGGTGGAGGGGCACGCGGCGGTGCTGGAGGCGATCGAGGCCGGCGACCGTCACGCCGCCGCCGACGCCATGCGCCGGCACCTGTCAGGCTCGATCGAGCGCCTGCCGGAGATCATCGCCCAGCATCGGGACTATTTCGGCCCGGTCTGAGGGGGCGGGGCGGAGCCGGGGGCGGCGGCCTCGGCTTCGGCTTCGTTTTCGGCGGCGGCGGCGGCGAGCCAGTCCAGCCAGGCCTCCATCCCCTCGCCGGTGCGGGCCGAAAGGCGCAGCACCTTGATCCCCGGCGCGGCGCGGCGCAGATCGGCCTCGCAGCGGTCGAGATCCACGTCGCAATGGGGCGCGAGGTCGGTCTTGCAGAGGATCGCCAGCCGGGCCCCGGCGAACCGTTCGGGACGCTTGAGCGCCGCCGCCTCGCCCTCGGCGACCGACAGCAGGGCGACCGCGGCGGTTTCGCCCAGGTCGAGCGGGGGCCGGCGGGCGGGCGCGTCCGCATCCTCGATGAACAGGATCGCGCCGGGCGAAAGCGGCAGCCGACCCAGCGCCAGCTGGATCATCTGGGCGTCCAGGTCGCGGTCCGGGCCGGTGACGATGCGCAGCGCGGGGACGTCGGGGGGCGCGTCGGCGGGGCGGGTGCTGTCGGGGCGGGTGCGGTCGGGGGCTTCGGCGGCCCGCGGGTCGGCCTCGATCACCGCGACGCGGCGGGAGGCGGGGCGGGCGGCGAGCGCTTCGACGGTGCGCGCCAGCAGCGTGGACTTGCCCGCGCCCGGCGCGGAGGCGAGCCTGACCGCCAGCACCCCCAGCGCGCGGAGCATCCGGCGGTTGACCGCGGCGAAGCCGTCGTTGCGCGCGCGGGCGTTGCTCCCGGCCCCGACATCGGCCCCGGCGATCGGGTCCCGCGGGGCGTCCGAGTTCCCGTCTTCCGCCGGGCCCCGGTCGAAATTCAGGTCGACGGGGGGCGGGGCCGGGGCGGCTTCGTCGCGGTCTTTGCCGTAATCGGCCCAGTCCGGATCGGCGTGATCCCGGCCGCAGCCGCAGGCGGCGCCCGGGTGGGCGCGACCCTGCGAGCAGGCGGGGGCGGGGCTGGGGACGGGGCCGGGGGATAGGACGGGGGAGGGGGCGCTCCCCTGGCCGGGGCGCCGGGCCTGGAACGGCGCGGGGCGAGGCCCGTGGTCATGGTCTTCCGGGCCGACGTCGCCGTCTTCGCGGCGCTTGCGCATCGGGCCGCCTCCCTGTCCTGCATGTCCGTCCGTCGCCGCTGACGCCGCGGCGACGAGGGGTGTCCGGTTCTGACGATTATCCCGGGCATGGCGCCGGAACGCCAGCCCTCGCCGGGCGGGCGAGGCGCCCCCCGCCCGGCGGGAGGGTCAGGCGGCGGCGCCGGCGCGGGCCTCTTCCCGCAGGCGCTGGGCCAGCCATTCGCCGATCATCACGCAGGTCATGTGGGTGTTGGCCCGGCAGTCCATCGGCATGATCGAGGCGTCGGCCACCCGCAGCCCCGGCACGCCCTTCACGCCCAGATCCGGGTTCACCACGCCCTCGCGATCGTTCCACGCGCTCATCCGGCAGGTGCCGGCGGCGTGCTGGATGTCGCCCACATGGGCCAGGATCAGCGCGTCGAGCGCGGCGTCGGGCAGGGCGGCGGCGTCCTCCAGGCTGACCCCGGAATCGGCCAGCCCGAACCGCTCGGCGATGTCGCGCAGGCCGGGCTGGCGGGCCATGTCGCGCATCCGGCGCACGCCGTCGCGCATCCGCACCAGGTCGCGGGGGTCGGAGAGCATGTTCTCCTCCACCACCGGGTCGTCCTGGGGGCGGGCGGAGACCAGCGTGACCTCGCCCCGCGAGAACGCGTCGTAAAGCCCGATGCCCACCGTGCCGCGCGGGTCGGGGGCGCCGTCGGCGGCGTCGTTGCGGTGGTTGAAGCCGATCAGGATCATGTCGCGGACCCCGCCCTCGCCCAGACCGGAGGAATAGGTCACGCAGCAGTTGGTGTGGCGCTGGTCGGGGTCGGAGGTGGCGTGCTCGGGCTTGAGCTGGAGGGTGATGCGCAGCATCGGATGGTCCATGAAGTTGCGCCCGACGGCCGGCATCTCGCGCTTCACCTCGATGCCATGGGCGCGGAGCTGCATGGACGGGCCGAAACCCGAGCGCATCAGGATGGTCGGCGAATGCACGGCGCCGGCGCAGAGCACGGTCTCGCGGCCGCGGAAGGTGCGGGGCGCGCCGTCGATCAGCGCCTCGACGCCCACGGCGCGGCCGTCCTCCAGGATCACCCGGTCGACCAGCGCCTGGCCGACGATGGTCAGGTTGGGGCGGTCGCGGGCCGGGTCGAGATAGCCGTCATTGGTGGTCACCCGGCGCAGGCCGCGGCTGTTGATCGGGTAGCAGGACACGCCCTCGCCGTCGGGGGCGTTGAGGTCGGGGTTCCAGGGATGGCCGGCGGCCAGGGCGGCGTCGCGCAGGCCCTTGTCGACGGGGCCCCAGCTGTCCTGCGGGGCGCGGTGGATGGGGATCGGGCCGCCCTGGCCGTGATGGTTGGCATGGGCCATTTCCGGGTCGTCCTCCATCCGCGCGAACAGCGGCAGGACCTCGGCGGCGGACCAGCCCTCGCAGCCGGCCTCGGCCCAGGCGTCGAAGGCGGCGCCGACGCCCCAGATGGCGATCTGGGCGTTGACCAGGGAACACCCGCCCAGCCCCCGGCCGCGCCAGTAGTGGCGGGGCTCCTGCACCGCGGTGCGGCGGCTGCGGAGCCCCGGCCATTGCCAGGCGGCCTGGTGCTCGGGGCGGAACATGAACGGGTAGATGTTGGCCGAACGGGCGGCATGGGGGACGTCGTCGCCGCGCCAGTCGGCGCCGGCTTCGAGCAGCAGGACCCGGATCCCCGGATCCTCCGACAGCCGCCCGGCCAGCGCCGCGCCGGCGGACCCGGCGCCGACGACGATGACGTCGAACATGTCGCTCATTCGGGGATCTCCTGCGCAGGGGCGGCCCGCGCGGTTCGGGGGCCGCCTGGGGCCCGGAGACGGGAGGCGCGCGGAGGGCGAAACGGCGTGGGGACCGGGCCGGGCGCGCGTCGGAAAGCCGAACTATGCGGGCCGCGCGGGCGGGCGGCAATCGGGCCGGGGCGGGCCGAATGGTCGCGCTGCGGGAGGCGCGGCGGCGGGTTTGTGAAGAGTTCGCGACACCGCCGTTTCGGGCTTTCGGCAGGGCATTATTTCGGATATTCATGAAATATGGAGAAAGAAATCGCAGATCGGCTCGCCACCCTCGGCCATCCGCAGCGGCTGGCCGTGTTCCGCCTGCTCATGCGCCGCTATCCCGACCGGGTGCCGGCGGGGGAGCTGGCGGAGGCGCTGGGGCTCAAGTCCTCGACGCTCTCGGCCTATCTCGCGGCCCTGATGCAGGCCGGGCTGGTGAGCCAGGAACGCGCCGGCACGTCGCTTCGATACGCCATCGACATGACGGAGACGCGACGGAGCTTCGATTATCTCCTGCTCGACTGTTGCCGCGGGCGCCTGGAGCTTTGCGCCCCCGCCTTTCCCAGCCTGAACCCGGAACCCAGACCCATGTCCGCGACGCCCTACAAGGTCCTGTTCATCTGCACCGGCAATTCCGCCCGCTCGATCTTCGCCGAGTCGATCCTGCGCAAGGAGGCCGGCGACCGGTTCGAGGCGTTCTCCGCCGGAACCCTGCCGCGATCCGAGCTCAACCCCTTCGCGCTGGAGGTGCTGGAGCGCAACGGCCATGGCGTGTCGCGCCTGCGCGCCAAGAACGTCTCCGAATTCCAGGGGGCCGACGCGCCGGGCTTCGATTTCGTGTTCACCGTCTGCGACCGGGCGGCGAACGAGGAATGCCCGGCCTGGCCCGGCCAGCCGGTCAGCGCCCATTGGGGCATGCCCGACCCGGTGAAGGCCGAGGGCACGGACGCCGAGAAGAGCCTCGCCTTCCAGCAGGCCTACGGGTCGCTCGCCAACCGCATCCGGGGTTTCGCGGCGCTGCCCTTCGCGTCGCTTGACCGGATCTCGTTGCAGCGCGCGGTGGACGAGATCGGCCGCCAGGCGACCGGAGAGACCGCATGACCGTCTACGCGCTGAACGGGCTGGGCCGGATCGGCAAGCTGGCCCTGAAGCCGCTGCTGGAGCGGGGGGCGGAGATCGCCTGGATCAACGATGCGGTCGGGGATCCGGAGATGCACGCGCATCTGCTGGAATTCGACACGGTGCACGGGCGCTGGGCGGCGGAGTTCGCCCATGACGCCGGGAGCGTGACCATCGACGGCAGGCGCCTGCCCTTCATCGGGACGCGCGACCTGCGCGCCCTGCCGCTGGAGGGCGTGGACGTGGTCATCGACTGCACCGGCGTCTTCAAGTCGGAGGCGGCGCTCGCCCCCTATTTCGAGGCCGGGGTGAAGCGGGTCGTGGTCTCGGCCCCGGTCAAGGACGGGCCGACGGCCAATATCGTCTACGGGGTCAACGACGCGACCTACGACCCGGAGATTCACCGCATCCTGACCGCGGCGAGCTGCACCACCAACTGCCTCGCCCCGGTGGTGAAGGTGGTGCATGAGGCGATCGGGATCCGGCACGGCTCGATCACCACGATCCATGACGTGACCAACACCCAGACCATCGTGGACCGGCCGGCCAAGGACCTGCGGCGCGCGCGCTCGGCGCTGAATTCGCTGGTGCCGACGACCACCGGCTCGGCCACCGCGATCACGCTGATCTATCCGGAGCTGACGGGGCGGCTGAACGGCCACGCGGTGCGGGTGCCGCTGCTCAACGCCTCGCTGACCGACTGCGTGTTCGAGCTGGAGCGCGAGACCTCGGTGGAGGAGCTCAACGCCCTGTTCAAGGCCGCCGCCGACGGGCTGCTGAAGGGGATCCTGGGATACGAGACCCGGCCGTTGGTCTCCGCCGACTACACCAACGACACGCGGTCCTCGATCGTGGACGGGCCGTCGACGATGGTGGTCAACGGCACGCAGGCCAAGATCTACGCGTGGTATGACAACGAGATGGGCTATGCGCACCGGCTGGTCGACGTGGCGCTGATGGCGGGGCGGGCGCGATGAGCGGGGCGGGCGCGCCCAAGGCCCGGCCCGAGGGCCTGTCCGCCTATATCGCGGTGACGGCGGCCTACTGGGCCTTCATGCTCACCGACGGCGCGCTGCGGATGCTGGTGCTGCTGCATTTCCACACGCTGGGCTTCAGCCCGGTGCAGCTGGCCTATCTGTTCGTGCTCTACGAGATCGCGGGGATGGTCACCAATCTCTGCGCCGGCTGGATCGCGGCGCGGTTCGGGCTGACCTCGACGCTTTACGCGGGGCTGGGCATCCAGGTGGCGGCGCTGGTGGCGCTGGCGCAGCTGGACCCGGACTGGGCGGTGGGCGTCTCCGTCGCCTTCGTGATGGCGGTGCAGGGCGCGAGCGGGGTGGCCAAGGACCTGGCCAAGATGTCCTCGAAATCCGCGGTGAAGCTGCTGGCGCCTTCGGGCGAAGGCGGGCTGTTCCGCTGGGTGGCGGCGCTGACCGGCTCCAAGAACGCGGTGAAGGGGCTCGGCTTCCTGCTGGGGGCGGCGCTGCTGGGCGTCGTCGGCTTCGTCGGGGCGGTGCTGGGCATGGCGGCGGCGCTGGCCGCGATCCTGGTGGCGGTGCTGGTCTTCATGCCGCCGGGACTGCCGCGCGGGCGCAAGGGGGCCAAGTTCTCGGAGGTGTTCTCCAAGTCCGCCAACGTCAACTGGCTGAGCGCGGCGCGGGTGTGTCTGTTCGGCGCGCGGGACGTGTGGTTCGTGGTGGGCATCCCGATCTATTTCCACGCCGTGCTGGCCGAGCAGGCGGGGATGGAGGAGCGCGCCGCCTTCTTCCTGATCGGAACCTTCATGGCGGTCTGGGTGATCCTTTACGGCGGCGTGCAGGCGGCGGCCCCGCGCCTTCTGCGCGCCGCCCGCAGGCCGGAGGCGGAGCTGATCGGCGCGGCCCGCGGCTGGGCCTGGGCGCTGGCGGCCGTGCCCGCGGCGCTGACGCTGGCCGCGCTGGCCTCGTCCGGGCCCGCGCTGTGGCTGACCCTGACGCTGGTGGCGGGGCTGCTGGCCTTCGGCGCGGTGTTCGCGGTGAACTCCTCGCTGCATTCCTACCTGATCCTCGCCTTTTCGAAGGCCGAGCGGGTGACCATGGACGTGGGCTTCTACTACATGGCCAATGCCGGGGGGCGGTTGCTGGGCACGGTGCTGTCGGGGCTGACCTATCAGCTGGGCGGGCTGGCGCTGATGCTGGGGACCGCCACGGCGCTGGTGGCGCTGTCGGCGCTCGCCTCCGGGCGCCTGCGGCCCGAGACGGCGACGCCCGTCGCGGCCTGATCCGGCCCCCTCCCTCGCGGCCCGCCCCGGCCGCCCGCCATGGAACGGTGCGCGCCGGCGCGCCGTTCCGCCGTTGCCGCCCCCCGAACGTCCCCCCCGAACGTCCCCCCCCGAACGACCCGGCCCCGAACGACCCGACCCCGAACGACCCGACCCCCTGACCTCGAACAAGGAGAGACGCCGCGCATGATCGACGGCCTGCCCCATATCGACCCCGAGCAGCTTCGCCCCATCGACCCCACGCTCTACGCCGCGCCGGACGATCCCGGCCACAGGCCGCGCCTGCTGATCCTGCACGGCTCGGTCCGGGCGCGGTCCTTCTCGCGCGGGGTGGGCGACGAGGCGGAGCGGCTGCTGACCTGGTTCGGGGCCGAGGTGCGGCGCTTCGATCCCAGCGGGCTGCCCTTGCCCGACGACGCCGACCCCTCGCATCCAAGGGTGCGGGAGCTTCGGGACCTGGCGATCTGGTCCGAGGGGATGCTCTGGGTCTCGCCCGAGCGGCATGGCGCCATGACCGGCATCATGAAGGCCCAGATCGACTGGATCCCGCTGGCGACGGGGGGCGTGCGCCCGACGCAGGGCAAGACGCTGGGGCTGGCGCAGGTCAGCGGCGGGTCGCAAAGCTTCAACGCGGTCAACCAGATGCGCATTCTGGGGCGGTGGATGCGGATGGTCACCATCCCCAACCAGTCCTCCGTCCCCCGCGCCTGGGACGAGTTCGACGACGACCTGCGCATGCGGGCCTCGCCGCTCTATCTGCGGCTGGTCGACGTGTGCGAGGAGCTGATGAAGTTCACCTGGATGACCCGCGCCCGCTCCGCCGCGCTGACGGACCGCTATTCGGAGCGGGTGGAGAGCGCGGAGAAGACCTCCCAGCGGGTCAACCAGTCCCGGCTTTGACGCGGGGGGGCGGCGGCGCCCCCCGCCGCCTTCAGCCTGCCGCCGCCTTCAGCCTGCCGCGCCCACATGCACGGCGGGTTTCGCGCCGCCGTGCCAGTCGCCGCCCAGCGAGCGTTCCACCTGGGCCGCGAGCTGCAGCAGCAGCCCGTCCCCGCCCTGCCGGGTCTGCAGATGCATCCCCAGCGGCAGCCCGTTGGCGTGGCGCGCCATAGGCAGGGAGATCCCCGGCGTGCCGCACAGGTTGTTCAGCGGCGTGTAGGCGAAGAAGCCCCACAGGTTCTCGAACCAGGCGTGGGGCGAAGGCTCGTCGGTGCGGGTGAGGTATTCCATGGTCCCGATCCGCGGCGTCTCACGCGCGGTGATCGGGGTCAGGATCACGTCCCATTCCTCGAAGAACGCCCCGAAGGCGCGGGAGGTGTCGTTGAAGGCGAGCTGCATGTCCGACCGCTCGGTGAAGGAGGCGTCCTTGCCCGCCTCCCAGATGCGGATGTTCATGGGCTCGATCAGGTCGGGCGGCGGCGAGGCGATCCCGCGGGCGCGCAGAAGGTTGTTCACGGTCTGCGCGAACTGGGTGATGTAGCAGGTGGTCTGGGCGGCGTAGGCGCGTTCGAGATCCACCTTGGGCGCCTGCCATTCGACGTGATGGCCGAGCGCCTCGAACATCCTGGCGACCCGCTCCAGCTCCGCCGCGATATGGGGGGTGGCCTTGTAGGGCCCCCATTCGTGGGAAACGGCGATCTTCAGCGGTTCCGGGTCGCGCTCGATCTGGGTGAGGAAGGGGATTTCGGGGGACCAGTAGGGCATGTATTCCCCCGGCGCCCCGCCCCGGCAGGCGTCGGCGAAGGCCGCCGTGTCGCGCACCGAGCGGGTGAGGCAACCCTGGGTGGAGACCGGCGCCGCGAGGTCCGAGGCGTAGGGCGCCACCGAGAACGTCCCCCGCGAGGCCTTCAGCCCCACCAGCCCGCAGACCCCCGCGGGAATGCGGATCGAGCCGCCGCCATCGGTGCCATGCGCCATCGGCAGCGCCCCCGCGGCGGTGAGCACGGCCGAGCCCGCCGAGGACCCGCAGGAGGTGTAATCCGTGTTCCACGGGTTGCGGGTGACGTAGAGCGCGGGGTTCTCGGCCGAACTGCAGCAGCCGAATTCCGGCGTCGTGGTGCGGGCGATGATGTTGAGCCCGGCGGCTTTCATCTTCGAGGTCAGGAAGGCGTCCGCGACGGGGCGGTTTTCCTCCATGTAGAACGAGCCCTGTTCCTGCAGCCGTCCCGCCAGCGTGGGGCCGAGGTCCTTGAGCCCGAAGGGGATGCCCGCGAACAGGCCCGCGGGGTCGGCGCCGTTGACGGAGGCGTCGGCGACGGCGTCCTCGAACAGCTCGACCACGCCGCGGATCTCGGGGTCGACCCGCGCGCAGCCCTCGGCGGCCTGGGCGGCCAGCTCCTCGGGCGTCGCGTCGCCGGCGCGGACCAGTTCGGCCAGTCCCAGGCCGTCGCGGGCGGACCATTCGTCCCAACTCAGAACCGTCATCGGATTTCCGTCTGTCGTGGGTCCGGGCGGCGGCCCGGGCCGGGGGGCGGGGACGCCGGCGCCGCCCGGGATGCGGGGGCGCGCGTCGCGGAGAAATCTGGCGTTCGCTCCGTCGATGCTAGCCAAGCCGGCGGGTTTTGGCATGGCCAGCATTGCCGCAGGTTCGGCCCGCGGGCCAGCCCGGGCGCCCCGGCCGTCCCGAAAATCCCGCGCCCTGCGCCACCCTCCCGCGGGGCGGTCCGGATGCGCGAGAGGGACGCGCGGGATGGCGAAATGAGTGCTGACGTCAAAAGGGGGGAAGAAGACGATCCCCGGCAGGCTGCGCAGGAACATGGTCGCGCCGCGCTTCTCCGAGGCGCGCGAGGCCTGCGGCTGGCGGCGGCCGTCCCTGTCGACGGGGCGCCGGACGGGCGGGCCGACGGCAGGACGCCGCCGGACCTGATCCGGGCGCGCCGACCGCAGGGGGACGGCGCGTCCGGGGCGCGGGCGCGGGCGGATCAGCCGCGGCGGCAGGTGCGCAACCCGACGATCCGGTAAAGCGGGCAGTGCCCGGCCGCGGCGGTCAGCGCGAACACCGCCGCCACCAGCACGGCGGCGACCTGGACCAGCCCGCCTCCCGTCAGATCGGTGGCGAAAGCCGCGTAGAGCAGCGCGACGGCGGCGATGATGCGGATGGCGCGGTCGATGGCGCCCATGTTGCGGGTCATGACGTCCTCCTCGGAACCTGTGCGAAGGGTCATCGCACGGGGAACGAGTCGGACACGGTGACCAAGTCACCGAACCTGACGCCGGGGGCTCAGCGGTCTCCGGCGGGGCGGGCCAGCCGGCGCAGACCCTCGGCGCCGAGCAGGCGGACCTCGCCCCGGGCCTGCGCGACCCAGCCGCGGCGGTGGAACTCGGCCAGCGCGCGGGAGACGACCTCGCGCGCCGTGCCAAGCTCGCTCGCCAGGGCGGCGTGGGTGGCGTGGACCACGCCGTCCGCATCGGCCAGCTCCAGCAGGCGGGCCGCGAGGCGCACGTCCATGCGCTGGAACACGATGTCGTCGATCAGCGCGAACAGGTCCGCGATGCGCCGGGAATACGCCGCGAAGACGAAGGCGCGGAACACCGGGGAGCGTCCCGTCAGGTCGTCGAAGACCGCGCGGGGGATGGCGACGGCGGAGACCTCGGTCTCCGCCACCCCGTCGGCGGAATAGGCCTCGTGCGAGAGCATGCAGGCCGTGGTCAGCACGCAGCTTTCCCCGGCATGGACGCGGTAGAGCGTCACCTCCCGCCCGGTGTCGGAGCGCTGCTGGACCCGCACCACGCCGTCGAGCAGCAGCAGCAGGTTGTCGGCCGACTGGCCGGGCGCGAAGACCGCGGCGCCGGCGGGGACGGAGACGACCTTTCCCCCGGATTCGAGATCGGCGCGGACCTCCGGCGGCAGGCGGGAGAGGCCGGGGAAACGGTCGATCCAGCTCATCCTGGTCTGGCCCATGGGGCGGCCCCCTTTCACGCGTGGCGTCTGTGGTTTTCACCGCGACCCTGGATGCGGCCCCCGCCGCGCGTCAACCTGCGCGGGGGCGAAAACCGAAGGGGGGGGAGACGCCGCGCCGCGCCTCCCCCCCCCAACGCATCTCCGGTCGATCGCGGCGGTCAGTCGGAGACCGCGGGCCGGCGCGTCTCGTCCTCGTCGGCGAGGATCCGGTCGCGCTGCATCTCCAGCCACATGGCGTTCAGCACCGCGAAGATCGCGGCCAGCGGCAGGCCCAGGAGCCAGGCGAAATACCACATCTGCGCATCTCCTCTCAGTAGCTGTGGGAGTTGTCGGCCACGTCGGCCTCGGTGACCTTGCCCCACAGCACCCGGTAGACCCAGGCGGTGTAGAGCAGGATCAGCGGCATGAAGATCACCGTCGCCACCAGCATGGTGAACAGCGTCAGGTGCGAGGACGAGCTGTCCCACACCGACAGCGACGAATTCGGATGGCGCGAGGACGGCAGCAGGAACGGGAACATGGTCAGCCCGACGGTGGAGATCGCGCCGAAGATCCCCAGCTTGGACCACAGCAGGGTGGAGACCTCGCGCCCCGCCCGCATCCCCAGCCACGCCATGCCCATCCCCGCCAGCCCCAGCAGGGGGGCGATGGCGATCCAGGGCCGCTCCGCGTAGGCGGTCATCCAGGACGCCGTGCGCACCACGTCGTTGTAGAGCGGGTTGGAGGGGCCGTCGGTGGCGACCTCTCCGGCGAAGGCGTAGCCCTCGATCCCCACCGACAGCCACAGGCCGGCCAGCACGAAGCCCGCGGGCGTCAGCAGGCCCGTCACCGACCCGATGGCCCGCGCCCGCGCCGCCACGACGCCCTCGGTCTTCAGCGCCAGCCAGGCCGCGCCATGGGTGACGAGCATGGACAGCGACACCGCCCCGCAAAGCAGCGCGAACGGGTTGAGCAGCCCGAAGAGCTTGGCCAGCGCGCCGCCGGGATAGAGCGAGAACAGCTCCGGCGTCAGCTCGAACGGCACGCCCTGCAGGACGTTGCCCACCGCCACCCCGAAGACCAGCGCCGGGACCGCGCCGCCCGCGAACAGCGCCCAGTCCCAGGTCGTGCGCCAGGCCGTCCCGTCGCGCTTGGAGCGATACTTGAACGCCACGGGGCGCACGATCAGCGCCGCGAGGATCAGGAACATGGCGAGGTAGAAGCCCGAGAAGCTGACCGCGTAGAGCGGCGGCCAGGCCGCGAAGATCGCGCCGCCGCCGAGGATGAACCAGACCTGGTTGCCCTCCCAGACCGGGCCGACGGTGTTGATCGCCACCCGGCGCTCCACGTCGGTGCGCCCCACGAAGGGCAGCAGCGCGCCGACCCCCATGTCGAAGCCGTCGGTCATCGCGAAGCCGATCAGCAGCACGCCCAGCAGCAGCCACCAGATCACCCGAAGCACGTCGTAGTCGATGAGTTCATGCAGGATCATGTCGCTCACTCCGCCGGGTTGATCGCGGCGTCGGCGAACGGGCCGCGGCCGTCATGGGTGCTCAGGCGATGTTCGTGGCGGGCCTCCCAGGCCTCGGTCTCCTCGACGTCCTCGAAGGGGCCCTTGCGGATGTATTTCAGCATCAGCCCCATCTCGACGACGAACAGCACGGTGTAGAACAGGAAGAAGCCGGCCAGGCTGAACAGCAGGTCCGACACGCCCAGATGGCTGACCGACAGCGCCGTGGGCAGCACCCCGTCCACGGTCCAGGGCTGGCGGCCGTATTCGGCCACGAACCACCCCATCTCCGCCGCGATCCAGGGGGCGGGGATCATCGCCACCGCGATGCGCAGCGCCCAGCGCGGGTAGCTCTGCTGCCGGAAGGACGAGCGCCAGAAGAAATAGACCATCATCGCGATGAAGGCGAAGCCGAGCGCCACCATGATCCGGAACGCCCAGAAGATCGGCGCGACGCCGGGCACGGTGTCGTCGGCGGCCATGGCGATATCGGCCTCGGTCGCGTCGCGCGGGTCGTCCACATAGCGCTTGAGCAGCATGGCGAAGCCGAGATCGGCGGAGTGACGCTCGAACCGGTCGCGGATCACCTGGGGGGCGTCGGCGCGGTCGGCGCGCAGGGTCATCAGCGCGTCATAGGCGATGAGGCCGGAGCGGATGCGGGCGTCCGCCTCCGCCACCAGTTCGTCGATGCCGGGGATGATCTCGGTGGTCGAGCGCGTGCCGATCAGGCCCATGACCCAGGGGATCTCGATGGCGTAATGCGTCTCGCGCGCCGCGCGGTCGGGCAGGCCGAAGGCGGTGAAGGGCGCGGGGGCGGGATGCGTCTCCCACATCGCTTCGATGGAGGCGAGCTTCATCTTCTGGGTGTGGCTGGCCGAATAGCCGCTCTCATCCCCCAGCACCACCACCGACAGCGCCGAGGCCAGCCCGAAGGAGGCCGCCACGGTGATCGAGCGCCGGGCGAGCCGGGTGTGCCGGCCCTTGAGCAGATACCACGCCGAGACGCCCAGCACGAAGACCGAGGCGGTCACGTAGCCCGCCGAGACCGTGTGCACGAACTTGGCCTGGGCGACCTCGTTGAACAGGACCTCGGTGAAGGAGGTCATCTCCATGCGCATGGTGTCGGGGTTGAACTCGGCCCCGACCGGGTTCTGCATCCAGCCGTTGGCGATGAGGATCCACAGCGCCGAGAAGTTCGACCCGATGGCCACCAGCCAGGTCACCATGAGGTGCTGCACCGGCTTCAGCCTGTCCCAGCCGAAGAAGAACAGGCCAACGAAGGTGGCTTCGAGGAAGAAGGCCATGAGGCCTTCGATGGCCAGGGGGGCGCCGAAGACGTCGCCGACATAGTGGGAATAATAGGACCAGTTCATGCCGAACTGGAATTCCATGGTGATGCCGGTGGCGACGCCGATGGCGAAATTGATGCCGAACAGCATCCCCCAGAACTTGGTCATCTGCCGCCAGATCGGGCGGCCCGTCATGACGTAGACGGTCTCCATGATCGCGACCAGGGCGGACAGGCCCAGGGTCAGCGGCACGAACAGGAAGTGAAACATCGCCGTCATCGCGAATTGCAGGCGAGACAGCTCGACGACATCGAGCTCCATTGGGGTCTCCCGGTAGCGCGGCCGCCGACGGGGGGCGAGCATTCGCCCCTCGCGGCGCGGTCGGGCGGTTATGGCGCCGGGCGTCCGCCGAGGTCGGTGACAAGGTCACCGAAGCGGAGGGAGCGCGGCGATTTCGCCGCATCGGGTCTCCGCTTCGGGACGCGGGGTCGCGTCACCGTATGGAACGGGCCGAAGCGGGACGACCCGGTCGAATACCGGATGGTCCGCGCCTCTGTGCAGGGCGACGAGGATCGCCGCGTGCGGAAGCGCCCGCCGAACCCCGTTCAGAACGGCGTCGGCCATGAAGTTGTCGAGCCCCTCGGTCGGCTCGTCAAGCATCAGAAGCGCGGGTCGCTTCAACAGGACGCGCGCCAGAACGAGGCGCCTCGCCTGGCCGCCCGACAGCCCCGCGCCGCCCTCGCCCAGGGGCGCGTCCAGCCCGCCGCGCGGGGCCAGCGCGGTCTCCAGTCCCGCGGCGGCGAGAGCGTCGCGCATCTCTTCGTCCGTGGCGGGGCCGGCCAGGGCCAGATTCTCGCGCACCGTGCCGGCGATCAGGGCGCTGCGCTGGGGCAGGAGGGCGACCTGCGCGCGCAGGTCGCCCTCGGGCCAGTCGCGCGGGGCGCGGCCGGAGATCGCGACGCCGCCGCCCGGGGCGAGCCCGGCGATGCGCAGCAGCAGCGTGGTCTTGCCGGCGCCGGAAGGGCCGGTCAGCGCGACGGTCTGTCCGGGGCCCAGGTCGAAGGCGGCCTCGGGGCGGTCGACGCGCAGGAGCGGGGCGAGGGGGGCGGCGTGCGAAGGGGCGGCGGCGGGCGGGGGGGCGCCGCGGGTCTCCGGCGCGATGCGCCGCGCGGCGCCGACCATGCGGCCCAGCTCCGCGAAGCCGCGGCGCAGGGGCAGCACGGTCTCGGCCAGCGCCAGGGCGACGAAAAGCCCGATCACCGCCTGCGCCGGATCCACCGCGCCCCGCGACAGCAGCCAGGCCCCGGCCATCAGCGCCGCCGCCGCCGCGACCGAGGCCGTGCAGGCCAGCGCGAACCCCGCCCGCCGCTCCGCCCGGTCGAGCGCCGCGGCGCCGGCCCTCGCCTGCGCGTCCAGCGCGACGAGGTCGGTTTCCCGCGCGCCCAGGCGCCCGGCGAGGATCAGCGCCTCGCGGTCGCGGATCATGTCGATCACGCCCCGGCGCAGGGACTGGCGCGCCGTCTCCAGCCGGTCGGAGGGGGCGAGCCCGCGCCGCGCCAGCCGGGCCAGGATCCAGGCCGAGGCCGGCAGGAACCCGAGCCCCACCGCCAGCGCCACCGGCCAGCCGACCAGCCAGGCCAGCAGCGCCGCGGCGCCCAGCTGCGCGGCCAGCCCCGCCGCGGCGGGCAGCAGCACCCGCAGCGCCAGACCGTCCAGCGCGTCCACATCCGCCACGATCCGGGTCAGCGCGGTTTCCCCCCGAAGCCGCGCCAGCCCGCGCGCGTCCCGCCTCGCCTGCCCGCGCAGCAGCGACACCCGCAGCGCGGTCAGCGCCCGCAGGGTGGCGTCATGGGTCAGCACCCGCTCGCCATAGCGCGCCGCGGCCCGACCCAGCGCCAGGAAGCGCACCCCGGCCGAGGGGCGGAACATGTCGAAACCGATGCCGATGCCCGCGATCCCCGCCAGCCCGGCGGCGGTGACGAACCAGCCCGACAGACCCAGCAGCGCCGCCCCCATGGCCAGCACCGCCACGCTCAGCGCCGCGCCGCGCAGCATGGCGCGGCGCACCGCCCGCCGTTCGACCCCGCCCAGCAGCACGCGGATGACCTGGAGGACCGGGCTCATGCCGGGACCTCGGCGGAGGCGGGCGAGGGCGCGGCGATCGCGGCGCGCCGGTCCATGGCGGCGGCGAGCGCGGGGTCATGGGTCGCCACGATCACCGCCACGCCGCGCGCCTTCAGCCGGGCCAGCGCGGCGATGATCTTCGCGGCGGTCTCGGCGTCGAGGTCGGCGGTGGGCTCGTCGGCCAGCACCAGGTCTCCGCCCGCCATCACCGCGCGGGCCAGCATCAGCCGCCGCGCCTCCCCGCCCGAGACGCCGCCGCCGGTCTCTCCCAGCCGGGCGTCGAGCCCGTCGGGCAGGCGGGCGACGATCTCCGCCGCCTCGGCCAGGCGCAGGGCGGGCCAGGGATCGGCCCCGGTGGCGCGCGGGTCCAGCCAGTCGCCCAGCCGGGCGTCGGGGAAATGCGGGCGCTGGGGGACGAAGGCCAGCCGCGCCCGCCAGGCGTCGGCGGTGGCGGCGTCCAGCGCCCGCCCGCAGACCTCGATCCGGCCGGAGGCGAGCGGCGCCAGCCCCGCCAGCGCCGCCAGCGCGGTGGACTTGCCCGCGCCGCTCGGCCCGGTCAGCGCCAGGCTATCCCCCGGACCCAGGGCCAGATCCGGCAGCGCCACCGCATGGCCGGGCAGGGCGGCCGCGGCCCCCTCCAGCCGGACCGAGAGCGGACCGGGCAGGGGCGCGGCGGCCTCGCCCCGGCCCGGCGGGGCCATGCGGGGCTCGGCGTCCAGCGCCTCCAGCTCCGCGGCGACGGCCAGCCCCGCGGCCCGGTCATGCCAGGCGGCCGCCATGTCGCGCAGGGGCTGGAAGAACTCGGGCGCCAGCAGCAGCACGAACAGCCCCTCGCCCAATGTCAGGGGCGTGCCCCAGGCGCCGATCCCGATCTCCCCGATCAGGGAGAATCCCACGAACACCGCCACCAGCGCGACCCCCAGCGCCGCGAACAGCTCCAGCACCGTCGAGGACAGGAAGGCGATGCGCAGCACGGCCATGGTGCGGTCGCGCAGGGCCTCGGCCCGGGTCTCGAAATCCGCCGCGGCCCGCGCCTCCGCCCCCAGCAGGCGGATGTCGAGCAGGGCCGACAGCCGCTCCATCAGCAGGGCGTTCATCGAGCCGATTTCCGTCAGCTGCCGGCGCGAGGCGTCCTCCGCCGCCATGCCCACCAGCGCCATGAAGACCGGGATCAGCGGCCCCGCGACCAGCAGCGTCAGCCCCGCGAGCCAGGAGATCGGCAAGACCAGCGCCAGCAGCAGCAGGGGCAGGATCCGCACCCGGGTCATGGCGACGTGGTGGCGGGTGATCCAGGGCTGCAGCAGGGGCAGTTTCTGGACGATCAGCGCGGCGGCGGCGGACGAGCCCTGGGCCGAGGGCGCGCGGGCCTCGCGCCGCAGCAGGGCCTCGGTCTCGCGGGCCAGCACCCGGTCGGCGGCGCGGAACAGGAGACCGCCCGCGAGATGGTCGAGCCCGGCCCGCGCCGCGCCGCAGGCCAGCAGCACGGCGGCGGCGAGGGCGGCGGGGGGCAGCGGGTCGGCGCCCTCGGCCCAGGCCGCGACCGCCCAGGCGATGGCGGCGGCCTGCACCGGCCAGAGCGCGCCGGCGAGCGCGGACAGCAGCCCGGCCCGCGTCAGCTCACGCCGCGCCGGGGCGAGGATGCGCTCCGCGGCCCGGCGGGCGGGACAGTCGGCGTCGCGCCGCGCCCTTGCATGCGTCATGCGGCTTGCGCCCCCCCTGCCGTGCCCGGCCCCATCCGGGCCTCGTCGCTTTCCGGCGCCGGCCCGCGGGCCATGCGAACTGACGCCCGTCTGC
This sequence comes from Albimonas donghaensis, assembly GCF_900106695.1. Classification (GTDB taxonomy): domain Bacteria; phylum Pseudomonadota; class Alphaproteobacteria; order Rhodobacterales; family Rhodobacteraceae; genus Albimonas; species Albimonas donghaensis. The sequence goes on along the minus strand of NZ_FNMZ01000004.1, from coordinate 134,362 downwards.
GGGTTCCTTTGATGGGAGCCCGCCCACGGATCCCTTCTACTTGGCGCCCGCCCGCGGGTTGCCTTTGCTTGGCGCCCGCCCGCGGGTTTCTTTTACTTGGCGCCCGCCCGCGGGCGACGCAAATCGCGATCGCGGAGGCGAAACGTCGCCCTTCTCCGCCGCCATGTTTGCGCCGTCCGGCGCGCGGGTCCGCCCCCGCACGGCGCAGGCCATGGCATGGAGCGCAAGAGCGATGACCGGGGAGCGTTCGCCGGTCATCGCGGGTCTCCCCCCGAGACGCCCGGCCGCGCGTTCCGCCGAAGATCGCGAGGCGCTGCGGAGGGCAGGGCGATGACCAGGCGCCGTATCCCCCGCGGCGAGGGCCGGCTGTTCCTGACATCGGCCGAGGTCGCCAAGCTGATCGGCTACGCCTCGGCCGACACGTTTCTGAGCGCCCGCGCGCGCCTGGTCGAGGACGAGGGCTTCCCGGAACCGATCCAGCAGCGCGCCGTCTGCCCGCTCCGATGGCGGCGGGATGAAATCGTCGCCTGGATGAATCGCCCGCCGGCCCGGGTGGAAGGGGTGCCGGGCATGGCTGCGGCCGACCTGGCCGTGGACCGCGCCGTGATGATGCGCATGGCGAGGACGGCATGAAGGGCCGTGCCGCCAAGTCGAAGCCGGAGGCCGGGCCGCTCGACGACATCGAGCCCGTGCCGGCCCGCGTGCGCCAGCGTCAGCGGGCCGATGAAAGCTGGCGGCTGTGGTGGGAGCCGACCAAGGCCGAGCGCGAGGCGTTCGGCTTCGAGGCCGTGCCGCTCGATCCGCACCGCCTCACCTGGTCGATGCGCCAGGCGACGGCGCTGAACCGGAAGGTGGACGACGCCCGCAACGGGATCACCGTGCGGGATCGGGGCGGGCGCACCTTCTCCCGCCTTGCGGCCGAGTATCGACGCTCGCCCCTCTGGACGAAGCTGCGCGAGGCGACCCGGCGCGACTACGACGCCACGTTGCGGCGGATCGAGAAGAAGTGGGGCGCCACGCAGGCCGCGGCCTTCACCAAGCCGATCCTGCGCGAGTGGTATGAAACGCTCTACCGCGAGAACGGGAAGTGGATCGCCCAGCATGACATCCGCGTCATGTCGGTGGTGCTGGGCTATGGCGAGCTGCGCGGCTGGATCGCGGCCAACCCGGCGGTGCGCCTGAGGATGGAGACGCCGCCGCCCCGCGACCGGGTGCTGTCCTGGGAGGAGTTCGACGCCCTCTGCGCCGCAGCCGAGGATCTTGGCCTGGCCGGGATGCGCCTGGCGATTGCGGTGGCCTGGTATCAAGGCCAGCGCCAGGCCGACGTGCTGGCGGCGCGGGTGGAGAACTTCGGACCGGACGGCATGTGGCGTTTCCTGCGCTCCAAAGCGAAGCAGGGGAGCAAGCAGAAGGCGGCGGTGCTGCCCGTGCACTCCGAGCTGGCGCCGTTGATTGAAGCTCGCCGGGCGGAGGCGAAGGGCGAGGGGCCCTTGATCCTGAATGCCGAGGGCGCCGCCTACCTTCCCGACAACTTCCGAACCCACTTCGCCAAGGTCCGCGCCAGGGCGGCGCGGACGATGCCCCCGATCAAGGACGTGCAGTTCCGCGACCTGCGCCGGAGCTGGGCCTGGTGGGCGCGCGAGGGCGGCGCCAGCGACCGCGACCGGGCGGACGGGATGGGGAACCAGTCGGACAAGGACGTGCGGCTGGGGATCACCTACAACCCGGCCTCCCAGGCCGGGGCAGGGCGGGCGGTGGAGGCTATGCGGAGGCCGGTGAGGCGAGAGGGCCGGCCCATGGAGCCCACGCCTAGGTTAGCGCGCTATCGCCCAATGCATGCCCGCCAAGCCTTCAAGGCAGCCTATCCGCATGGGTCGGCTTGGGCGGAAATGAGAAGTTCACTGCGGGTTCAAAATATCGGAAAATATAATAGAGAAAGCGGACGTATCACGAACCCCTGAGGCTTTGGTGTCTGAAGTAATATCTGCAAAAAAGGTGTCATGCCCGCGTGCCGATTTGTTCAACTTCGGGAAGCGGGGGAGGAAAGAGACAGGAGCTCGGTATCTCCTTTTCCAATGGGCCGCGGTCGCTTGAACGAGGAATCGCATCCAGATTTCAAGCGACCGCGCCACTGCAATCACTTCCCCGTGAAAGTGTATTTGCCTTCCGCCCGCACATACAGCATGCAGTCAGCCTCGGGGAGGCAAGACAGATCGTATGTTCCGCCCGTTTCCGAGCCAAAATAGCTGCCGGGAACCAACGCGTTTTCTGTGGGGCCCTCCAGGATTGTCAGGTCAGTTTTCCCAGAGATCGTAACGGCCCGGAGCAACCCGGCATTGCTTTCAAGCGTGCCAGAGGTTCCTGCCGGAATTTTCAGGAAGGTTGCGTTCGTCGCGCGGGTCTCTCCCCAAAGATAGGCGAGCTGCGGGGCGGCGGTGTTGTCCTTGGCCGCCGGCTGATCGATCCATGTCACATCATCCGTGCTTAGCCAGACAACGTTGCTTGAATCCAAGTTCACCGGAAGTTCGTGGTTATCGAAAGCCTCGTCGGTCGGCTGGACCAGATAAGGACCTTCAAGAATTTCCAGAAAGATTGTAGCGCCGCCCTCTGCCGCTGCGGAGGTGATGTGTGGCTCACCCGCTGGCTGTGACCAGAAAGAGCCCGGCCCCATCCACATATCAGCGGCATCGGGATCGTCATTGTGGACAGCGCCTTCGATAACGATGCCCCGATAGGTGATATTGTGAATATGGGGCGGAGAAGAAAAGTTCTCTCCGAACTTGATGATGGCGCCGGTTGGAACGTCTTTGCTGATGTCCCCCCACAGCACACCGGCCTGCGGGCTTGCGTCCCCGCGCGCTGGGTTGAGCGGCTGATAAGTTACATCCGAAAACTTCACGATCTCGTTGGCTTCTTGCGCGACGGATTGCTGTGCGCTGAGCGACAGGGCTATGGCGGCCAAGGGCAGAAGGGCGTGTTTCATCATGTCATATACTCTCGTGGACAGAGCGTCTTGGCGGGTTGCATGGCGTGAGATACTATGGGCCTGAGGGATGATAATGGTGTCAAAAGTAAATAGACTATTTGGCCGTGACAAATAATGATTAACGATCTGAGATTGCTGGAATTGTTCGTTCGGGCAGCGCGCCTGGGGGCCATCGGCAAGGCCGGCGCGGAGTTCGGTTTGTCGCCGACGAGCGCGACCCAACGCATTCAGGCGCTCGAATCCGAGGTGGGGGCGCAGCTTTTGCACCGCACAACCAGAAGCGTCAGCGTGACGCTTGAAGGCGAGCGGTTGCTGAAACATGCGGAGCGGATTTTCGAGACCGTGCAGGACGCCATGCTTGACGTAAGTGGTGCAGATCAAGTCTTGCGGGGCACTTTGCGATTGGCTGGACCCGCCTCATTCGGGCGGAAATACATTGCGCCATTTGTGACGGAATTCTTGTCGATGCATCCGGCTTTGACGGTGCAACTCCACCTCAGCGATACGGTTTTTGACATCGTGGACAACGGGTTCGATTGCGCTATCCGGATGGGTGCTCTGGAAAATTCGAGCCTCAAGGCGCAAAAGCTGAGTTCATGTCCGCGTATTCTGGTTGCGGCTCCAGACTACCTGAACGCGATGGGCGCGCCGAAAACGCCACGGGATCTGGTTCATTTTGACTGCGTAATTCGCGACGCATTGCAGAACTGGAAATTCAAAGGGCCTCATGGAGAGGAGGACGCCGTCAAAGTCTCGGGGCGTTTCGTCACCAACCTTGCGGAGGGTGTTACCGAGGCTGCCCTCGCCGGCTTCGGCATCGCGCGCAAATGCACATGGGAAGTCGCCGAGCACCTCAAGAGTGGTGAACTGGTATCTGTCCTGGACGGCTATACTATAGTGCCGGAGTGGAACATTCACTTCATGCGCCCGCCCGGCGGGATCGAGCCGCTTAGGGTCCGGCAGTTCAGGTCGTTCATCAAGCAGAAGATGGCGCAGGCGCCGAATTTGGGACCGTGAAGCGGTGTTTTCCATATCCGGGCAACATGCGTTCCATCCAGCGAACGGCTCCATTTCGGATCGTGTTGCTCATTCATAGTGCGTTTGAGAGGGCCATTCACCGCCTCCTGACGAGGGTTGCGATAGCCGCAATGATGATCAGAGCTTCGGCGACGCGGTTGAGCTGCTCGTGGTCTCGGACCAGCCGTCGGTGCTTCGTGATCCATGCGGAGGTGCGCTCGACCACCCGGCGACGCCGGATCACGACGAACCCGGTCGCGCCGCGCGGCCGCCTCACGATCTCCAGCGCGACATGGGCGTTCGTCCGCACCCAGGCGATGAGGCGTCCGGTATAGCCGCCGTCTGCGTAGACCCGCCCGACGAAGGGGTGGCCGCGCCGCCACCGTTTCGGCATGCCTTTCGCGCCGTCGCGATCCTGAACGTCGGCGGAATGGACCTCGACTCCCAGCAGGCGGCCATCGGTATCGGTCAGGATATGCCGCTTGCGCCCATGGATGCGTTTCCCGGCGTCGTAGCCTTTGACCTGAGACCCTGATTTTCCTCCATCCCGAGGTAGGTTCCGTCGTGACGAAGGCGACGGACGATGAAGCGATCAAGGTTCAGCGAGGAGCAGGTCATCGCGATCCTGAAGGAGCAGGAGAGCGGCGTGGCGACGGCGGATGTCTGCCGCCGCCACAGGATCAGCTCGGCGACGTTCTGCAAATGGAAGGCGCGGTTCGGCGGCCTGGAGGTGTCCGACGCCAGGCGGTTGAAGGCTTTGGAGGACGAGAACGCCCGGTTGAAGCGGCTGCTGGCGGACGCGATGCTCGACAACGCCATGTTGAAGGACGTGGCGGCAAAGAAATGGTGAAGCCCGATGCGAAGAGGGCGGCGGTGGCGCATCTGTGCGGGACGCACGGGGCGAGCCGGCGTCGGGCGTGCGCCGTTCTCGCCGTGGATCGATCGTCGATCCGGTATGTCGGCCGGCGCGGCGACGACGCCGAGCTGCGCGCGAAGATCCGGGAGGTCGCGGCCGAGCGCCGACGCTTCGGCTGCAGGCGCGTCCACGTCATGCTCGAACGGCAGGGCGTCAGGATGAACGTCAAGAAGCCGAGGCGGCTCTACGCCGAGGAGAAGCTGCAGGTGAAGCGCCGCGACGGCCGCAAGCGGGCTCTGGGAACGCGGCGGCCGCTGGAGATCCCGGATCGGCCGAACCGGAGATGGTCGCTGGACTTCGTCTCCGACGCGTTCACCGGCGGGCGGCGGTTCCGCGTTCTGGCGGTCGTCGACGACTTCACCCGGGAATGCCTGGCGCGGGTCGCCAAGCGTGCGCAGGAAAGCCATCGAAGCGCCAACCAAATGAAAACGGCCTCCCAAAGCGGGAGGCCGTTTTCAGTCTCGCCGTCCGAATTCCGTCCGACTCGGACGGCCTCGGACAGTCGGACGGTGCGCACGCCAAGTGCTTGATAATGGTGGGTGATGTAGGGTTCGAACCTACGACCCGCTGATTAAGAGTCAGCTGCTCTACCAACTGAGCTAATCACCCGACGGGGCGCTAGGTAGCCTGCGGCTCGGGGGGACGCAAGAGGGATGGGACGGATTTCTCGCAGGTTTTTCAGGGAACCTTGCGGCGCCCGGCGCGGGGGGGCGTTGCGGCCTCGCGAGGGCGTCGCCCGCGCCCCGCGGCGCGAGGTGTTTTCAAGCGGACTGACGAATGACAGGATCGGCCCCGGCCCCGTGGGCCGCGCGTCGGTCCGGCCCCGGCCTCGTTGAGGCCCGGAAGCGACCGCCGCGCGCCGGCCCCCGGAGCCCCGTGAAACGCGAAGCGCGCAAACGCTGCGGCAGACGCTGTGGGAGGCCCCTCATGTCCATCGATTTCTCCGACCTGTTCTCCATCAAGGGGCGCGTCGCGCTCGTCACCGGCGGCTCGCGCGGGATCGGCGAGATGATCGCGGCCGGCTACCTCTCGGCGGGGGCCAAGGTCTATATCTCCTCGCGCAAGGCGGCCGTGTGCGAGGCGACCGCGGCCCGGCTTTCCGAGACCTATGACGGCGAGTGCATCGCCATCCCCTCGGACCTCTCGGGCATGGCGGGGGTGGAGACGCTGGCCCGCGAGATCGCGGCGCGCGAGCCGAAGCTGGACATCCTGGTCAACAACGCCGGCGCCGCCTGGGGGGCGAAGCTGGGCGAGTTCCCCGAAGTCGGCTGGGACAAGGTCATGGACACCAACGCCAAGGGGCCGTTCTTCCTGACCCAGGCGCTGCTGCCCCAGTTGCGCGCGGCGGCGAGCCCGGAGGCGCCGGCGCGGGTGATCAATATCGGCTCGATCGACGGGATCCGGACGCCGTCGATGGACAACCTCTCCTACGGGCCGGCCAAGGCGGCGATCCACTACATGACGCGGGTCTTCGCCTCGCATCTGGCGGGCGAGCATATCCGGGTAAACGCCATCGCGCCGGGGCCGTTCCCGACCTGGATGCTGTCGACGGGCGTGGGTTTCGGCGGCGAGACCGAGGGCGTGGACTGGGGCGCGGTGGGCGCGCGGAACCCGTCGGGGCGCGTGGGCAGCCCGCAGGACGCGGCGGGGCTGGCGATCTTCCTCGCCTCGAAGGCGTCGTCCTACGTCACGGGGCAGGTGATCGCGCTCGACGGCGGCATCGTGGTGTCGGGCTGAGGGCGGGGGGCGCCGCGCGACGTCCCGCGCGCCAGGCCGCGCCGGGGCGCCCGCGCGGCGGGTCGCGGGGGACGAGGGCGGGGAGGTTTCTTCGCCGCCTCCGACCGCGCCTGACCTCGCCCGATCTCGCGCGATCTCGCCATGTCCCCGCGCGGCCCCTGCGGAGCGGGGAGACGGTCCCGCCAGGCGCCCCCGTCGCAACGCCGCGCGGGCGCCCGGGCGCGGCCGGGCGGGACGGCTCCCGCGCGGCTTCCTCAGGGTCAGGCGGGGGCGCCGCCGCCATTGATGGTGATCACCGTGCCGGTGGTGTAGCCTGACCGCTCGGAGGCGAGGAACGCCGCCATGTCCGCGATCTCCCGCGGTTTCGCGGCCCGGTCCAGCGGCATGCCCTTGAGCATATCCCGCCACCGCTCCGGATCGCCGAACTGGTCGGTCGCGCGCTGCCGGGCCTGGGTGATCATGCGGTCGGTCTCCACCGGGCCGGGGTTGATCGCCACCACCCGCACGCCGGAATGCAGGGAGTTCGACCCCAGCGCCCGCGTGAAGCCCATCAGCGAGGCGTTGCCCGCCGCCCCCGCGATATAGCCGGCGGGGAAGGTCTCCCCGGCCGCGCCGATGATGTTGACGATCACCCCCGCGCCCCGCGCCTTCATCGCCCCGAAGACCGGGCGGCAGAGGTTGATGTAGCCGAACACCTTCAGCTCCCAGGCATGGCGCCAGGTCTCCTCGTCCACCACGTCGATGCGGCCGGCGGGGATGTCGCCGGCGTTGTTGACCAGGATGTCCAGCCCCTCGGCGATGGCGGCCAGCCGGGCCAGGTCCTGCGGGTTGCGGATATCGGCGGGGCAGGGCGTGGCCTTCACCCCGAAGCGGGCCGCGAGATCGGCGCAGTTCGCTTCGAGCTGATCGGCGGAGCGGGCGGCGAGCCAGACATCCGCGCCTTCCTCGGCCAGCGCCTCGGCGGTGGCGAGACCGATGCCCTTGGACGCGCCGGTGATCATCGCGGTCTTGCCGCGCAGGTTCAGATCCATGGGGTCCTCCTCCCTGTGGGTCGCCGCGTCGAGGCGGCGTTCGGCGCGCAGTCTGGCGCAGGCGTCGGGGCTTGGCGAGGGGGGAGGCGGGGCCGCGGCCGGCGGATGCGGCCGGGGCGGGGCGAGGACGGCCCGGGGCCGCGCGACCGCCGTGGCGCGGGCGGGGCCGGGGGCGCCCGCGCGGCGTTGCGCCCGGCGCGCGCGTGGCGACGGGCGCGGGCGGCGGGCGTGACGGCGGGCGCGGGCGGCGAGCCCCGTCCCGAAACGCGAAAGGCGCCCCAGGGGAGGAGCGCCTTCAGCTTGCGGAGTCGCGCGTGAGGATCACTCCCACTCGATGGTTCCCGGGGGTTTCGAGGTCACGTCGTAGACCACCCGGTTGACGCCCTTCACCTCGCCGATGATGCGGGTCGCGGTCTCGCCCAGGAAGTCATGCGGGAACGGGTAGTAATCCGCCGTCATCCCGTCGACCGAGGTCACCGCGCGCAGCGCCAGCACATATTCATAGGTGCGCCCGTCGCCCATCACACCCACGGTCTTCACCGGCAGCAGCACCGCGAAGGCCTGCCAGATGTCGTCGTAGAGCCCGTGCTTGCGGATCTGGTCTAGGTAGATGGCGTCGGCCTTGCGCAGGATCTCCAGCTTGTCGCGGGTGATCTCGCCGGGGCAGCGGATGGCGAGGCCCGGGCCGGGGAACGGGTGGCGGCCGACGAAGGCCTCCGGCAGGCCGAGTTCGCGGCCCAGGGCCCGGACTTCGTCCTTGAAGAGCTCGCGCAGGGGCTCGACCAGCTTCATCTTCATGCGCTCGGGCAGGCCGCCGACATTGTGGTGGCTCTTGATGGTCACGGACGGCCCGCCGGAGACGGACACCGACTCGATCACATCCGGGTAGAGCGTGCCCTGCGCCAGGAAATCCGCCCCGCCTGTGGCCGAGGCGTGGTGGTCGAAGACGTCGATGAAGAGGCCGCCGATGATCTTGCGCTTCTTCTCGGGATCGGTGACGCCTTCGAGCGCGTCGAGGAAGCGGTCGCTCTCATCCGCCGCGATCAGGGGGATGTTGTAGTGGTCGCGGAACAGGGTCACGACCTCTTCGGCCTCGCCCATCCGCATCATGCCGGTGTCGACGAAGACGCAGGTGAGCTGGTCGCCGATGGCCTCGTGGATCAGCACCGCGGCGACGGAGCTGTCGACGCCCCCGGACAGGCCGCAGATCACCTTGGCGTCGCCGACCTGGGCGCGGATCTTCTCCACCGCCTCGGCGCGGTAGGCGGCCATGGTCCAGTCGCCGGTCAGGCCGCAGATCTCATGCGTGAAGTTGCGCAGGATGCGGGCGCCGCAGGGGGTGTGGTGGACCTCGGGGTGGAACTGCACGGCGTAGAAGCGGCGCGCGTCGTCGGCGATGGCGGCATAGGGCGCGCCGGGAGACAGGGCGATGACATGGAAACCCTCGGGCAGCTCGGCCACCGAGTCGCCATGGGACATCCACACCTGCTCGGCCCCGCCGACGGGGGCGAGCCCCTCGAACAGGGGATGCGCGTCGCCGATGGTCAGCTGGGCGCGGCCGAATTCGCGGATGTCATGGGGGGCGACCTGGCCGCCGAGCTGGCGGACCATGGTCTGCTGCCCGTAGCAGATGCCGAGGATCGGGACGCCGAGGCCCCAGATCGCTTCGGGCGCGCTGGGCGCGCCCTCATCCAGCACCGAGGCGGGGCCCCCGGAGAGGATGATCCCCCTGGGCGCCTTTTCGGCCAGCGCCCCGGCGTCGAGCCGGTCGAAGGGGTGGATTTCGCAGTAGACGCCGGCCTCGCGAAGACGACGCGCGATCAGCTGCGTCACCTGGGAGCCGAAGTCGAGGATGAGGATCAGGTCATGCGCAGGCTGGGTCATGGCGCTTGCTACTGCGCGGGGCCGGGGCGCGCAAGCGGGCGGGAGGGCGCAGGGGGCGGGAAGGCGCAGGGGCGGGACTGGCGCGGCGCCGGGCGCGGCGCCGGGCGCGGGGCGGGGCGTGGGGCGGGGCGGGGCAGGGCCGGGAGCCGCGCGTCGGCCGTCGCGCGGGTCGGGACGCGGCGCCCGCGCGGCGCTGCGGCGGGGGCGCGTGCGGCGGCGCCTGGCGGGACGCGGGCGCTTCAAGACCGGGGCGGCCTGGCCCGTCGCTTCGCGCGCCGCGTGCCGCCCGGAGCCCCGCAAGCGTTTCTCCCGCGCGCGAAGCACGGGCGGGGCAGGGGACGGGCCGCGCCGTCCGCGCCCGCGACATGCGCGCCACGATGGCGGCCGCGCGGGCGAGACCTCGCGACCGGCGCCGCGGTCGACGCGCGGCCTGCGAACCGGTCCCACCGCCGGGGCCCGCGACGCCGCCCCGCTCTTCCGCCTTCCCCCGATCGTTCGGCCCGCTTCGCGCCCCGTCCATGTCGCAGATGCGCGGGGGGGCGGCGCATTCGTGGCGCGCGCCGCGGCGCCGCGCTCTAGGTTGCGGGAAACCACGCCTCCGGCCCCCGCGAGCCGGAGCGTGACCCGAATCCCCGCGCGAGGAGGTTCCCATGGCGGACGGCGACGGTTTCTCCCATTCCGACCAGACCCAGATCCCCGCGGCGGCCCCCGCGTCCGGCGAGGCGCCCGCCGGCCGCCGGCGCGCCCGCGGCGGCGGCGGCGCCGCGCGCCGGGCCGAGCGCACCGCCCGCGTGGTCGAGGCCGCCCCCGCCATCACCCGCCGCATCCCGAATTTCGAGGTGCTGGACGAGGAGGCGCTCGCGATCATCGAGACCAACGCCGAGACCGTGCTTCAGGAAACCGGCGTCGCCTTCATGGACAACCCCGTGGCGCTGGCCCGCTGGAAGGAGGCCGGCGCCGACGTGCAGGGCGACCGGGTGCGCATCCCCCGCGGCCTCGCCCGCAGTCTCTGCGCCACCGCCCCGGCCAGCTTCACCCAGATCGCCCGCAACCCCGAACGCTCGGTGAAGATCGGCGGCAAGGACCTGGTGCTGGCCCCGGTCTACGGCCCGCCCTTCGTGCGCGACAACGAGGGCGGGCGCCGCTACGCGACCATCGCCGACTTCCGCAACTTCGTGAAGCTGGGGCACATGTCCCGCTGGCTCCAGCATTCCGGCGGCACGGTCTGCGAGCCGACCGATGTGGCGGTCAACAAGCGCCATCTCGACATGCTGCACGCCCATATGACGCTGACCGACAAGCCGTTCATGGGCTCGGTGACGGAGCCCTCCCGCGCCCGCGATTCGGTGGCCATGTGCGAGCTGCTCTTCGCCGATCAGGGCGGGCTCGCGGACCGCACGGCGATGACCTCGCTGATCAACATCAACTCGCCGCTGAACTTCGACGCCACCATGATGGGCGCGCTCGAGGTCTATGCGGCGGCCAACCAGGCCTGCATCGTCTCGCCCTTCATCGTCGGCGGCGCCATGGCCCCGGTCTCGGTCGCCGGCACGCTCACCCAGGTGCTGGCGGAAGCCATGACCGGCATCGCCTACGCCCAGCTGGTGCGCCCGGGCTCGCCGCAGATCTTCGGGGCCTTCGTCACCTCGATCGACATGAATTCCGGCGCCCCGACCTTCGGCACGCCCGAGGCCTCGATGATCCTGTGGGGGGCGGGGCAGCTCGCGCGGCGCCTGGGGGTGCCGTTCCGCTCCGGCGGCGGGCTCTGCGGGTCGAAACTGCCCGACGCGCAGGCGGGATACGAGACCGCGAACACCCTCAACGCCGCGCTGACCGGGGGCGTGAACTTCATGCTCCACGCGGCCGGATGGCTGGAGGGGGGGCTGGTCTCGTCCTATGAGAAATGGGTGATGGACGAGGATCAGCTCGGCGTCCTGCATTCCATGGCTCGGGGCGTCGACGTCTCCGAGGAGGCGCAGGCGATGGACGCGATCCGCGAGGTGGGGCCGGGGGGGCACTATCTGGGCTGCCAGCACACGCAGCGCAATTTCAAGGACGCGTTCTGGCGGTCCCGGACGCTGGATTACCGCCCGTTCGAAACCTGGTCCGAGGCCGGCGCCCCGGACACCGCGCGCCTGGCCGAGGCGCGGTGGAAGAAGATGCTGGGCGACTACGAGGCCCCGGCGCTCGATCCCGGCGTGGCCGAATCGCTCGAATCCTTCGTGGCGGCGCGCAAGGCGGCGGAGCCCGACAGCTTCACCTGATCGCGCGCGCCCGGATCATTTCGGGCGCGCTCCGCGCGACGCGGGGCCCCAGGGTGGCGGGGCGGGGGGGCGGCGGGGCGGCGAGGCGGCGCCTCAGGCCCCCGCCATCCGCGATGCGGTCTCGGCGAACAGGGCCGACAGCACCAGCACATGACGACGCGGCGCGTAGTCCGGGCGACCGGCGCGGCGCGCGGCGTCGAGATCCGCCTCCAGCGCGGACAGCCGCGCGATCACATCGCGCGCGGCCACCGTCGCGGCGCCGGGCAGGGCGAGCCGCAGGTGATGCTCGCGCCGGTAAAGCGCGGCGCCGGCGCGCGCGGCGCGGGCCAGCACCCTGGGGCGGCGCATCTCCCCCGCGGGGGCGGAGGCGTCCGCCTTCGGGTCGGCGGGGGCGTGGATCGGGACGGGCGAGGCGGCGGCCGGGCGGCGCGGCTCGGCCGAGCGGCGGCAGGGGCGGGCCTCCGGGGCGCGGGTCTCCGGGGCGCGGGCCTCCAGAATACGGGGTTCGCGAGTTCGGGGTTCGGCGGCGCGCGGCGCGGCGCGGACGTTCCGGGGGGCGGCGTCGCGCATCGTCCGGCGGGGGGCGGCGAAGGTCATCATGGCAAGGCTCCTTGTCCTTCACGTCGTCTTGGTTTCCGCCATCATCCTGCCTCCGCCCGAACGGGTGTTGCGCAACTTCCGATTGCAGCGCGCGCTGTCCACAGATCGCCCACCATCCAAATGGTTGAACGGCATGGCGCTTCCCGAACTTGTCCACAGGGGTTTAATCAGTTGTTCAGGAATCAACCATAGCGTGAATTTTAGACGAATGCCGTCATAGGGAAGCCCCGCCATGCCCGCCGCCGAACACCTGCAGTCCTGCCGTCTCCTCACCGGCCAGGCCCTGTCGTGCGAGGGGCGGGGGCTGCGCGCCGAAGACGCCGCGCTCTACCTCGCGCATGTCGCGCTGGGAGAGCCGCTGCGCCGGCTGGCCGCGGTTTCGGGGCGCCACCCGTCTACGGTTCTGCGCGCAGTCAGGCGCGTGGAGCAGCGCCGCGACGATCCCCTCCTCGACGATCTGCTGACCCGGATCGAGGCCGTCGCGCGCGACCCCGGCGCCCCCGCGCCGCTTGCCAAGGAGAGTGCGTTGTCCCCCTCAGTCCCAGTCCCGACCCCACGCGCAACGCCCGAAGGTTCGAATCGGACCGTCGCGATGCCCGCCGCCACGCCCGGTCCGGACGCGTCCCGGGCGCGAAAATCCTCCGCCTCCGGGCTGGGCGCCCCCGATGAGCGGGCGTTGGCCAAGGAAGCCCGCCGCATCCTGCGCCGTCTCAGCGAGCCTCGCGCCTTTCTCGCGCTGGCCCGCGGCGCCCAGGTCGCCTGCGTGTTCAAGAAAGCCGACGACTCGCTTCTGACGCTGGCCCGAACCCCGCTGGAAATGGCCAGGGGCTTCGCCGCGCAGGAGTGGATCCACTGCGTGCATACCGGCGCCAGCATGGCGCGTTACGAGATCACCTCGGTCGGCCGCGCCTGGCTCAAGCGGACGCTGAGCGAGGACGGCGACGCCCGCGCCCGCGCCCGCCCCGGTCTCGCACCCGGACTGCCGGGCATGGGGGCGGGCCTGAACCGGGCGGGCGCCGAGGCCGCCGGCATGGCCGAGGCCCCCGGCGTCTTCGCGCGGCAGCACCAGGTCCCGGGCGTGCGGCGCGTGCAGGAGGAGGGCGGCGCCCGCAGCCTCGCGGTCAACATGGGCGAGACCCCGCTGGGGTGGCTCGCCCGCCGCAAGGGGCCGGACGGCAAGCCTTTCCTGACCTCCAGCGAGGTGGCCGCCGGCGAGATGCTGCGCGAATTGTTCGAGCGCGCCCAGATGGGCCCGCGGGTGGCGCAGGACTGGGCGCGCTTCCTGACGCCGGGCGGCAATGGCGGCGCCCGCGGCTCCGGCCGCACCCCCGCCGAGGGCCCGGCCGAGGCCCGCGCCCGCGTCGCCGCCGCGCTTCAGGCGCTGGGGCCGGGGCTCAACGACGCCGCCCTGCGCGCCTGCTGCTTCCTCGAAGGGCTGGAGGCCACCGAGCGCCGCATGGGATGGTCGGCGCGCTCGGGCAAGGTGGTGCTGAAGATCGCGCTGACCCGCCTGTCGGAGCATTTCGGCTTCGCCGCCGCGCCCGCGGAGGCGGAGGAGGACGCGGCCCCCGTCCGACGTCGCCGCGCCGGCGGACCCGCCGCCGCGTGACCCGCGCCTGATCCTCGCCTGATCCGCGCCCGATCCGATATGGGGCGACGCGCCCCGATCCCTTTCCCCCGCCTTCGCGCCCCGGCCCGTCCTGTCCGACGGGCCGGGGCGTTTTCCGTTCCGACCGCGAGTCGGGGGCGGCGCCGGCCGAGGTCCCGGACCTTCCGATATGCGATCGAAAAAATCGGCCGTCGCGCCGGCCGATCCACGGGTTCCCGCCTATCGCCATACAACGGCAGGTGGATATCTCGACGCGACGTCGCCTGCCTGATGTTGCATTGCACAAAAATCTGCGCTATCGTCGCCGCACTGCGAAAGGCGGGATCGATCCAGGAAAGACGCCCGGATCGACCGCCGACAGAACGACCACAGAACGACAGAGAAAGGCTCCGTGATGAATGCGGACTATGCGCTCGGGTTCTCCCTGATGAAGCGCGAGGATGAGTCCCTGCGCGATTACGCCATGAGCTTCTCGCCCTTGGCGCCGTTCTTCGGCGTGCCCTATCGCTTCGCGGCGTTCCTGAAACTCACGCCGGACGCGGCGATGCCCTTCCCCGTGGCGCCGCCGGCGGCCGAGACGCCGGCGCCGGCTCTGGCCGCCCCCGCGAAGGCGAAGAAGGCGGCCTCGCGGGCGACGGCCAAGGCCCGGGACGTGGTGGAGGCCGAGATCGACGCCGGCGCCGCCGTGGCCGAAGCCATGGCCGCCACCGCCGCGCCCGCCATTCCCGACGACATGGCCGAAGCCGCGCCGGGCGGGACCGAGGCGCTCGAGCCGGTCGAGACGATCGAAGCGGCGACCGAAGCCGCCGAGACCGCTGCCGAATCCACCGCCGAGACCGCTGTGGAGACCACCTCCGAGGCCGTCGCCGAGACCGCGACCGCCGCCCCGGCGCTGCTTTACGACGCCGCGCCGGACGTGACCGACGATCTGAAGCTGATCAAGGGCATCGGGCCGAAGCTCGAAGCCGAGCTCAACGGCATGGGCATCTACACCTTCGCGCAGGTGGCTTCGATGAACGAGGCCAACCTGGCCTGGATCGACGACAACCTGACGACCTTCAAGGGTCGCTCGGTGCGCGACGACTGGATCGGCCAGGCGAACAAGCTCCTCGCGAGCTGATCGACCGAGCTGGGGGCCGAACATGGAACCGGCCGCGAACCTTGGGGGGTTCGCGGCCGGTTTCGCTTTGTCCGGAAGGAAAGGGGGGCGCGTGGCCCCGCGCTCCGATCAGCCGGCGGCGTCGACGATCCCGGCGAAATCCGCGGCCTTGAGGCTCGCGCCCCCGACCAGCCCGCCATCCACGTCCGACAGCCCGAAGATCTCGGCGGCGTTGCCCGGCTTGACCGACCCGCCATAGAGCAGGCGCATCCCCGCGGCCTCCTCGCCGAAGCGGGCGGTCAGCTCCTTGCGCATGTGGACATGCATTTCGGCGATGTCGTCGTTGGAGGGCGTGCGCCCGGTGCCGATGGCCCAGACCGGCTCATAGGCCACCACGAGATTGGCCGCCGTGCAGCCCTCGGGCAGGGAGCCGGCGAGCTGGCGGGAGACCACGTTCAGGGCCTGTCCGGCGTCGCGCTCGGCCTCGGTCTCGCCGACGCAGACGATGGCCAGCAGCCCGGCGCGCCAGGCGGCTTCGGTCTTGGCGGCGACGGCGGCGTCGCTCTCGTCATGGTCGGCGCGCCGCTCGGAATGGCCGAGGATGACGGCGGTGGCGCCGGCATCGGCCAGCATCTCGGCCGAAACCTCGCCGGTATGGGCGCCCGAGGCGTTGCGGTGGCAGTCCTGCCCGCCGACGGCGACGGCCGAGCCCGCGGCCCGCGCCGCCATCGGCGCCAGCAGGGTGGCGGGCGGGCAGATCAGCACGTCGCAGCCGGGCGCGGGGCAGGCGGCGACGAGCGCGTCGATCTCGGCGAGCTGGGCGGCGAGCCCGTTCATCTTCCAGTTCCCGGCGGCGAGCTTGCGGCGCATGACCTCTCCTGATCCTCGATGCGGTGTCCCTAGGTGTCGCCGAAGCGGTAGCGCGTCGGGCCGCAGGGGGAAAGACGGCCTGCCGTCGCGGGCGGGTGTCGACGCCCGTCCGGCGCCCCTCTCAACCCGCGGCACGCCGATCCGCGCCGCGGGCGCGACCGCGACGCAGGCGCTGGGGTCGACGCGGCGCCTGCGCGCCGTTCAACGGTGTTCGTCGGTCGGGGGGGGAGGAGGGGCGCCGCGCGCTCAGCCCTTGCGGGCGGCGCGCGCGATGTCGAGCGAGCGGGAGGCCCAGAGCCGGGCCTCCGCCGGGTCCTCGAGCCCGTCCTCGGGCATGCGCCAGTAGTTGATGGTCCGCGCCGCGCCGTCGCGCTGATAGGTGAAGGGCTCGGACCCGCCCGCGGCGAGCGCCCGGGCCAGAACGCCCTCGGCCTTCAGGAAGATCGTGGACTCGCCGTCGATCAGCGCGAACATCACCCCGTCGCAATAGACGCCGGCGCCGCCGAACATGGCGCGCAGGGTGATGTCGCCGAGGCCGCCGAACAGCTCGCGCAGATGATCCTCGCAGGCAGGCCCCGCGACGGCCATCTCAGGCGGTCCCGAACTTGACCGATTCGCCGCAACCGCAGGCCTCGGTGACGTTGGGGTTGTTGAACACGAAGCCCGATTCCAGCAGCGAGGTGCGGTAGTCGATCTCGGTCCCGAACAGGAACATCTGCGCCATGGGGGCGATCATCACCCGGGCGCCGTCCTGTTCGACCACTTCGTCATGGGGCTCCGCCGCCGGGGCGAAGTCCATGGTGTATTCCATGCCCGCGCAGCCGCCCTTCTTGACGCCGATGCGCAGGCCGGCGCTTTCGCCCGCGGCCTTGTCCATCAGCTTTCGCACATGGGCCGCGGCCGCCGGGGTCAGGGTGACGGGCGCCTGGCCGGGAAGTCCGAACATGATGCTCTCTCCTGTCCGCTTGCGGCGATGATAGCCGAATCGCGCCGCGTCGTCGACGCATCCTCGCCGCGCGCGCAGGCGGGCGCCGGACGGCGAATCTTCGGGGCGCGGGACCGCGTCATGCAAGCGTCATTGGACGCGGCGGCGTCTGCTACGTCATCTATGTCGCGAAGAGCATGAAGAAAAGAGGGTGCGCGCATGGCGAGCGGCGGGATCGCGGAAACGGGATCGGACGGAGGCGCCCCGAAAGGCGCCGCCGGGACGCCGCCGGCGGCGTCCCCGGCCGGGGACGGCCCCGGCGCGGCGCCCCGTTCGGACCCTCATCCCGGCCTCCATCCCGGCCCCCGTCCCGTCCCGCGCCCCCCGGGCGGGGCCGCGGAAGTCTTCGTGCTGTTCCTGCGCCTCGGCCTGACGTCTTTCGGCGGCCCGGCCGCGCATCTGGGCTTCTTCCGGGAGGCGGTGGTGGCGCGCCGGGGCTGGCTGGACGAGGCCGCCTATGCCGAGCTCGTGGCCCTGTGCCAGTTCATGCCCGGTCCCGCCTCCAGCCAGCTCGGTTTCGCGCTGGGCCTTCTGCGGGCCGGCTGGGCGGGGGCGCTCGCCGCCTTCGCCGGGTTCACGCTGCCCTCCGCCCTGCTGATGGCGGGCTTCGCGGCGGGCGTGGCCGGCGCGGGCGCAGGCGGGTTCGGCGGCGCCGGCTGGCTGATGGGGCTCAAGGCGGCGGCCGTGGCGGTGGTCGCCCAGGCCCTGATGGGCATGGGCCGCAGCCTCGCCCCCGACGCGCGTCGAAAGGCGCTGGCCGGCGGCGCGGCGGCGCTGGCCCTGCTGGCGCCCGGGGTCGCGGGGCAGCTCGGCGCCATCGGGCTCGGCGCGCTCGCGGGGCTCTTCCTGCTTCCCGAACCGGCGGCGGAGGCTCCGGGCTCCGGCCTCTCCTCCCCGATCTCCCGGCGCGCGGGGGCCGCCTGCCTCGCCGCCTTCGCCGGGCTGCTGGCGCTGAGCCCGCTGCTCGCCGGCCTCGGCCCCCTCGCCGCGCTCGCCGACGGCTTCTACCGCTCCGGCGCGCTGGTGTTCGGGGGCGGCCATGTCGTGCTCCCCCTGCTGGAGGCCGAGACCGTGGCCCGCGGCCTTGTCCCCGCCGACGCCTTCGTGGCCGGCTACGGCGCCGCGCAGGCGGTTCCGGGGCCGCTTTTCACCTTCGCCGCCTTTCTGGGCTGGATGGCGGAGGGGGCGGCGGGGGCCTGCGTGGCGCTGGCCGCGATCTTCCTGCCGGGATTTCTGGCGGTGGCCGGCGCGCTGCCCTTCTGGGCCGCGATCCGCGCCCGCCCCGGCGCCCGCGCCGCGCTCATGGGCGTCAACGCGGCGGTGGTCGGGCTGCTGCTGGCGGCGCTCTACGATCCGGTCTTCGCGCAGGGCGCGGCCACGGCGGGCGGCGCGGTCACGGCGCTCGCCGCCTGGCTGGCGCTGGTCGAGGCGAAGCTGTCGCCGGTCATCGTCGTCGCCGGCGCCGCGGCCCTGGGGCAGGGGCTGGCCTGGGCCGGGCTCGGCTGAGGCCGCCGCCCCCCGCGCGCGCCCCCCCGCGCGCCAAGGGGCCGGACGCGGAAAGGGCCGGGCGATCCTCTCGCCCGGCCCCCGAAATCGTCACCCGCGCGGCGCGCGGCTCACATGAAGCCCAGCTCCAGCTTCGCCTCGTCCGACAGCATGTCCATGCCCCAGGGCGGATCCCAGACCATGGTCACGTTCACCGCCTTCACGCCGGGCAGCGGCTCGATCGCGTCGGCGACCCAGCCGGGCATCTCTCCCGCCACCGGGCAGCCGGGGGCGGTCAGGGTCATGTCGACCTCCACATTCGCCTCCGCGTCGATGGCGATGCGGTAGATCAGGCCCAGGTCGTAGATGTTCACCGGGATCTCGGGGTCGTGCACGCTGCGGCACGCCTCGACCACCGAGTCATAGAGCGGGTGATCGGGGGTCGATTCGCCGATGAGCGGCTCGCCCTCGGCCGGGGTATGCGGCTCTGCGCCGTCCATGGGATATCCTTGCGACGGATCGTGGGATCGGGGTGCTGCCCCACGATATAGAAACCGCGACGGGGTGCGTCCAGTGCGCGGCGCCCGCTTTCCCGCCCTTTCCCCCGTCCCCGCGCGGCGATATGCAGCCCGCTTCATCCCCAACCGCATCGGAGGGCGCTCGCGTGGCCCAGGGCATCGACTTCCAGATCAGCGCGCGCGACGGCAAGGCCCGGCGCTGCGCGCTCTCCACCCCGCGGGGCGAGATCCGCACCCCCGCCTTCATGCCGGTGGGCACCGCCGCCACGGTCAAGGCGATGCTGCCCGGCTCGGTGCGCGAGACGGGGGCCGACATCCTGCTCGGCAACACCTATCACCTGATGCTGCGGCCGGGCGCGCAGCGGGTCCATGACCTCGGCGGCCTGCACCGTTTCATGAACTGGGATCGCCCGATCCTCACCGATTCCGGCGGCTTCCAGGTGATGAGCCTCGCCGACCTGCGCCGCCTCAGCGAGGACGGGGTGAAATTCCGCTCCCATATCGACGGGTCCGAGCACATGCTCTCCCCCGAAACCTCGATGGAGATCCAGAAGCTGCTCGGCTCCGACATCGTGATGTGCTTCGACGAATGCCCGGCGCTGCCCGCGGACCGGGAGCGGATCGCCGAGTCCATGCGCCTGTCCATGCGCTGGGCGCAGCGTTCGCGCGATGCGTTCGGAGACCGCCCCGGCCACGCGCTGTTCGGCATTCAGCAGGGCGGGCTGGAGGAGGATCTGCGGGGCGAGAGCGCCGAGGCCCTCGCCGCCATCGGCTTCGACGGCTACGCCATCGGCGGGCTGGCGGTGGGCGAGGGGCAGGAGGCGATGTTCGGCTGCCTCGACTTCGCGCCGGGCCAGCTGCCCGACGACAAGCCGCGCTACCTGATGGGGGTGGGCAAGCCCGACGACATCGTGGGGGCGGTGCGGCGCGGCGTGGACATGTTCGACTGCGTGCTGCCCTCGCGGTCCGGCCGCACGGGGCAGGGGCTGACCCGCCGCGGGCCGGTGAACCTGCGCAACGCGCGTCACAAGGACGACCCGCGGCCGCTGGACCCCGAATGCGCCTGCCCCTGCTGCTCGGGCTATTCCCGCGCCTATCTGCACCACGTGGTGCGGTCGGGGGAGATCATCGCCTCGATGCTGCTGACCTGGCACAACCTGCACTATTATCAGGAGCTGATGCAGGGCCTGCGCGACGCGATCGAGGCCGGGAGGCTCGACGCCTTCGCCGCCGATTTCGACGCGCAGCGGGCGCAGGGGGATCTGCCGCCGGTGTGAGGCGGCGGTGGGGGGCGGCGGGTTCGCTCCCGCCCTTCAGCCCACGCGAAAGACGGGTAGGGCGGGTGCGAACCCGCCGCCCCCGTCCCCTGACATCCTCGCGCGAACCCGTCCTCGCGCCGCGCCTAGATGCCCTGCTTCGCCAGGAACCCGTCGATCGCCGCCCAGACCTGCCGGCCCACGGCGCTGTCGGGGGCGTCCATCAGCGTCTCATGCCGGCCGCCCTCGATCACCGCCAGCTCCGCGCCCTCGCCCCGGGCCGCGTGCGCGCGCACGCCTTCGGGCGACACGATCGCCTCCTCCGCGCCCAGCAGCAGCAGCCGCGGCACGGCCGGGGTGGGGGCCGGGGCCGCGCGCAGGGCCGCCGTCTCCCGGAACCCGGCGTCCAGCCAGCCCCAGGTCGGCATGGCCAGCGTCAGCTCGGGATGGGCGCGGGCCTGTTCGGCCAGCGCGTCCCAGACGGGGCGGTCCGGGGTCAGCAGGTTGCCGTCGTATCCGACGTCGAGCACATAGGTGCTGTCCGGCGCGCCCTTGCGGGCCGCGTGGCGGCCGAAGCCCAGCCGCACCGCGGCGCAGGACAGGAAGCGGGCCGCGGCCAGCGTCACGCCGGTCAGCCCGAAGCGCCACATGGGACCGGAGAAGATCGCCGCCGCCGGACGCGCATCGGCCGAGGACAACGCCCCGGTCAGGATCGCCCGCAGCCCGATGCAGCCGCCCATGGAATGCGCGGCCAGCACGCGGGGGCCGGGCAGGGCGGCGACCGGCGCCCAGGCGGTCAGGGCGGCGACGTCGCGCTGGAACTCGGCGAAATCGCCCACATGGCCCAGTCGCCCCGCCAGCCGGTCCGACAGGCCCTGCCCCCGCCAGTCGAGCGACGCCACCGCGAAGCCCCGCGCCGCCAGCAACCCGGCCAGCGGCGCGTATTTCTCAAGGTATTCGGTGCGGCCGGGGAACAGGATCACGTGACCCCGCGGGACGGCGCCCGCCCCCGTCCCCGACCCGGGGCCCGACCCCGTCCCCGCCCCGGCGCCCGTCTCCGCCGGCCACAGGGCGACGCGCAGCCGCGTGCCCGCCCCGTCTCCCAGCCATTCGCAACGCGCCGGCGCGGGCCCGCCCGCGAGCCCGCCCAGCCAGGGCGCCTCGCCGCCGTCTCCGCCCACGTCCGGCGCGCTCATCTTCCGCGCCTCAGGACAGGACGGAGGCGAGCGCCATCGCCTTCGACATGTCCCCGTCGACCCGCAGCTTGCCGGTCATGAAGGCCGAGGTCGGGCTGGTTTCGCCGGAGACGAGCCCGCGGAAGGTCTCCTCGTCCGCCGAGATGGTGCAGTCGGCCTCGCCGCCCTCGTCGACGCTGACCACGTCGTCGTCGATGCGCAGGGCGCCGAGCCCCTCGACATCGAACTTCACCGAACCGTTCACCGAGTTGCCGTCCAGCCGCTCGCGCAGCAGTTCGGCGGCTTCGTTCAGGGTCTCGCTCATCGCCTGGTGTCCTTTCGGCCGATCGTGGCGTCGTCGCGCGGTCGTCTCCCGCGCGGATGTCTTGCCGTGACGCGGCGGCGCCCGCCTCCGGTCCCGGGCCGATCCCGAGAAATTGACGCGGACGTCGCGCGCGCGACGCTCGCATTTCGCACGCGCAACGCTAAACTGCCAGACGTGATGCGCCAAACAGCTCTTATCCACGCGGCCGTCTTTTCGGTCCTGACCGGCGCCGTCGCGTCTTTCGGGGTCGCGGGCGGCCCCGCCTTCGCCCAGTCGGCCCCCGGCGCGCCCGGGGCCGCGCCCGTCATGCCCGATGCGACCCTGATCGCGCCCGCTCCGGGGTCCGAAACCGAATCGTCTCCGCCGCTCGTGGACCCGGATCTGGACCCGACGCTGGACGCCGACGCGGCGCGCGCGGATCGGCTCGACGCGCTCTTCGCCGACCTGGCGGAGGGGGACGAGGCCGCGGCCGACAAGGCGGAATCGCAGATCCGGCGGATCTGGAACCGCTCGGGCTCCGACAGCATGGACCTCCTGCTCACCCGCGGGCGCGAGGCGCTGGAGCATGAGGACCTGACCACCGCGCTTCAGCATTTCGGGGCCGTCACCGATCACGCCCCCGATTTCGCCGAGGGCTGGAACCTGCGCGCCACCGCCTTCTACCTGCGCGGCGATCTGGGCCAGGCGCTGGCGGATATCGAACGCGTGCTGGCGCTGGAGCCGCGGCATTACGGGGCGATGACCGGCCTCGCGGTGATCCTCGAACAGCTCGGCCGCGACGCGGACGCCCTGACCGCCTGGCGGGAGGCCGCGCGCATCAACCCGCATATCGAGCAGGCGCAGGACGCCATCGCGCGGCTGGCGACCAGCGTGGACGGCCGCGGCATCTGATCGCCCGAGCCGAGCCGCCGCCCTCCGCCCCCGCCCCTCCGCCCGCCCGTCTTCGCCTCCCCCCTCGCCCCGGAGCCTCCCGCCCGCTACCGTCCCGAGACGCGCCCGATCCCACGCGCCCGACTCGCCTCGCGCCTTCGCGCCCCCGCCGCCCCGGCCTCGCCCGGTCCGCATTCAGGCCCCCCGCCCGATCCGGACCCCGCCACGCCCTCGAACCCGGAGGGAACGCCCCGGATGCTCGACGCTCCCGCCGCCAAGGGCGCCGCGCCCGGTCATCCCCGCGACGCGACCGTCACCGCCGTGCTGGGCCCCACCAACACCGGCAAGACCCACTACGCGATCGAGCGGATGCTGGCCCATCGCACCGGGGTCATCGGCCTGCCCCTGCGCCTGCTGGCGCGGGAGGTCTATGACCGGATCGTCGCGCTGCGCGGCCCCTCCGTCGTCGCCCTCGTGACGGGGGAGGAGAAGATCGCCCCGCCCCGCGCCCAGTATTGGGTGTGCACGGTCGAGGCGATGCCGATGGAGATCGGCGCCGATTTCGTCGCCGTGGACGAGATCCAGCTCTGCGCCGATCCCGATCGCGGCCATGTCTTCACCGATCGCCTGATGCGCGCCCGGGGCCTGCACGAGACCCTGTTCCTCGGGTCCGATTCGATGCGCGGCGCCATCGCCGCCCTGATCCCGAAAGCCCGTTTCACCCGCCGCGACCGCTATTCGACCCTCGCCTATGCGGGGGGCAAGAAGCTCAGCCGGATGCCCTCGCGCTCGGCCGTGGTCAGCTTCTCGGTCGATTCGGTCTACGCCATCGCCGAGCTGATGCGCCGCCAGCGCGGCGGGGTGGCGGTGGTGATGGGCGCGCTGTCGCCCCGCACCCGCAACGCGCAGGTGGCGCTCTACCAGAACGGCGACGTCGATCACCTGGTCGCCACCGACGCCATCGGCATGGGGCTGAACCTGGACGTGCGGCATGTCGCCTTCTCCAGCCTCGGCAAGTTCGACGGCCGCGGCTATCGCGAACTGCGCCCGCATGAGCTCGCCCAGATCGCCGGGCGGGCCGGGCGCTACACCGAAAACGGCACCTTCGGCGTGACCGGAGAGGCCCACGCGCTCGACCCGGAAGTCATAGAGGCCATTGAAAACCATCGCTTCGCGCCGGTTCGACGCCTGATGTGGCGCAATCCGAAGCTGGATTTCGGAACCGTGGACGCGCTCATCGCCTCGCTCGAACGCCCGCCCGAGCTTCCGGGTCTGGTCCGCGCGCGGGAGGCCGACGACCTCGCCACCCTGCGCGCGCTGGCCGACGACGAGGCGGTGCGGAGCATGGCCGCGGACGGCAAGGCGGTGCGCAAGCTGTGGGAGGTCTGCCAGATCCCGGACTTCCGCAAGGTATCGCCCGGAGAACACGCCGCGCTGACCAGCCGGATTTACCGGTTCCTCCTGTCGGACCGGGGCGCTATACCCTCCGACTGGATGGCGGGGCGTATCCGCATGGTGGACCGGACCGACGGGGACATCGATGCGCTGTCGAAGCGGCTCGCCTTCATCCGGACCTGGACCTATGTGGCGCAGAGGCGCGACTGGGTGGAGGCGCCGGAGACCTGGCGGGAAACGGCGCGCGACGTCGAGGACCGCCTGTCCGACGCGCTGCACGAGGCGCTGACGAAGCGATTTGTCGACCGCCGCACCTCGGTGCTGATGCGGCGGTTGAAACAGAAGGAGAGGCTGGTGGCCGAGGTGAACGATCAGGGCGAAGTGTCGGCGGAGGGCCATGTGCTGGGCCGTCTCGACGGCTTCCGCTTCACGCCCGACCCCGGCGCGACGGGGGATGAGGCCAAGACGCTGCGCGCGGCCTCCACGCAGGCGCTGGAGGCGGAGTTCTCGCGCCGCGCGGACCGATTCTACAACGCGCCCGACACGGAGATCGACCTGACCGAACAGGGCGGGCTGATGTGGGGCGAACACGCGGTGGGGCGCCTGGCCAAGGGGCCGGACCTGCTGGCGCCGGGCGTGGTGGCCTTCGTCGACGACATGGCCGCGGACGACGCGCGCCAGAAGGTCGAGCGTCGGCTGACCCACTGGATCAACCGCCGCATCGCGGCGTTGTTCGAGCCGCTGACCAAGATGCGCGACGACGAGGCCCTGGTGGGGCTCGCCAAGGGCGTCGGCTACCGGCTGGTGGAGACGCTGGGCGTCATCCCGCGGCAGGAGATCGCCAAGGACGTCAAGGAGCTCGACCAGGAGGGCCGGGGCCTGCTGCGCAAGCACGGGGTCCGCTTCGGCCAGCACACGGTGTTCATGCCGGCGCTGCTCAAGCCCGCGCCGACCCGCCTGCGCATCGCGCTCTGGGCGCTGTGGGAGGAGCTCGACGAGTATCCCTCGCCGCCGCCTCCGGGCCTGGTGACGATTCCCGCGGTCGAGGGCATGCCGGGCGGCTTCTGGTCGCGCGCAGGCTACCGCCTGGCCGGCGAGCGGGCGATCCGCATCGACATGCTGGAGCGTCTGGCCGACCTGCTGCGCGGTCAGGATCAGCGGGCGGGCTTCGAGGCGACGGCGGACATGCTGTCGATCACCGGCTGCACGCTGGACCAGTTCGCCGACCTGATGGCCGGTCTGGGCTTCAAGGCGGAGAAGGGCGAGCGGCCCAAGCCCGCCCCCGCCCCGACCCCGGCGCCCGCGATCAAACCCGCGGAAGCGGCCGCCCCGAGCGAGGCGCCTGGCGAAACCGACGCGCCGGCGGCCGCCGGAACCGGGTCCGAGAGCGTCGAGGCCGAAAGCGGCGAGGCGCCCGCCGAGACCGCGCCCGAGGCGCCTGCCGAAGCCGGGTCCGAAACCGGACCGGAAACCTCGGCCGAGGCCGAAGCGCCGGTCGAGGCGGAGGCCCCCGCAGAAGCCCCCGCAGAAGCCCCCGCAGAAGCCGCGCCCGAAGCGGCTTCCGAAGAGGTGACGGTCGAAACGCCCGCTGAGGCCCCGGCAGACGCGCCGGCGGATGCGCCGGCGGAAGCTGAATCCGAAACGGCGGCCGAAGCCGCGCCCGACGGCGAGGCCAATGCCGAGCCGGTGGAGATGCAGGTCTTCTACACCTTCACCTGGGCCCCCCGTCCGCGCGGCGGCGGGCGCGGTCCGCGGCGTCACGCCGGCGGCGGCGGCGGCGACCAGGCCGCCCGCGGCGAGCCCGGCGCGCGCGCCGATGGCGGCGGTCGCGGGCCCGGCGGCGGCGGTGGCCGCGGCAAGGGCGGCGGCGGCGGCGGCGGCGGCGGCCGGCGGAGCGACGGTCCCGGCCAGGGGCCGGGCGGTCCCGGCGGCGGCGGCGGGCGTCGCGACGGCGGCAAGGGCTTCAAGGGCGGCAAGGGCAAGGGCGGCCCGCGGGAAGAGCGTCCGCGCGAATTCTCCGCCGCGCCCCCCCGCGACAAGCGCCGCAACGAGGTCGATCCGGACAATCCCTTCGCCGCCCTGATGGCGCTGAAGAACAAGGACTGAGATGGCGGCGGGGGGAAACCCCCGCTCGGACGGGCCCGGGGGCGACGCCTCCGGGCCCGTTTCCATGGGCGACGCCGCGATTCGCCTCGACAAATGGCTGTTCCACGCCCGCTTCGCCAAGTCCCGCGGCGTGGCGGCCAGGCTTGTCTCCGACACCGGCGTGCGGATCAACGGCGCCCGCGCCGCCAAATCCGCCCAGTCGGTGCGCCCCGGCGACGTGCTGACCTTCGCGCTCGGGCCCCATGTGCGGGTCGTGCGGATCCTCGCCCCCGGAACCCGCCGCGGCCCCGCGCCCGAAGCCCGGATGCTCTACGAAGACCTCGCCCCGCCGCCCGAGCCGGGCGAACGCGCCCCGCCCCCGGACCCCGCCACCGCGCCTCCCGCCCCCCGCGACCGCGGCGCCGGCCGCCCCACCGGGGCCGAGCGCCGGGCGCTCGACCGGCTCCGGGGCCGCGGCGACGGCTCCGGCGACTGAGCCGCCCCGCGCCGCCCGCCGTCCGCCCGCTGTCCGCGCGCGTCCCTCCGCGGCCCACGCCCACCGCGTCCCTATTGTCGCGGCGCGGTGTCTTGCACCTCCGGTTTCCCGCCCCTAGAACGGCCTCGATACGCGGCCCCAAGCTTGGCCCCAGGAGAGCCCCGCCGATGACCTATGTCGTGACCGACAACTGCATCCGCTGCAAATACACGGATTGCGTGGAGGTCTGCCCCGTGGATTGCTTCTACGAGGGCGAGAACATGCTCGTCATTCATCCCGACGAGTGCATCGATTGCGGCGTGTGCGAGCCCGAGTGCCCGGCCGAGGCCATCAAGCCGGATACCGAGCCGGACATGGAGACCTGGGTCGAGTTCAACCGCAAGTTCTCGGAGGCCTGGCCCAACCTCACCACCCGTCGCGACCATCCCGAGGACGCGGAGAAGTTCGACGGCATGGAAGGCAAGCTGGAGACCCATTTCTCCGAGGCGCCGGGCGAGGGCGACTGAACCTGCGCGCCGCGTCTCCGGTCCGGCCGGGGAGCGTGGGGCGGAGACGGCGGGGCGACATCGCCTCGCGGGGCGCCGCGCGAAGGCCGGCGTTTCGCTTCGGCGCCTGCATGGCGGGCGCCCGTTGATCATGCGTTGGGCGGCGCCTCTGGGAATCAGGGGCGTGTTGTGCTATATTGTTGTCACAACATGAAGGGCAGCCCACGCGCGCCGGCCTCCTGCAGAGGCCGCAAGCGGTTCCGGTTCCATAGCGACAGTCATCCCGAAGCGCCGCTTCCTGGCAAGCGGAGCGCGGGCTTTCGTCGCCTTGGCGCCTGCCGTGTTCGCCTGGGCGCCTGCACAAGAAGGATGGCGATCTCACATGACCAAGACCGGCGCGAAGAAGTCAGATTTCCGGCCCAATGATTTCGTGGTCTATCCCGCCCATGGCGTCGGGCAGATCGTTCGGATCGAGGAGCAGGAGGTCGCCGGCACTCACATGGAGCTGTTCGTCATCTCCTTCGACAAGGACAAGATGACCCTCCGGGTGCCCACCGCCAAGGCGAATTCCGTCGGCATGCGCTCGCTCAGCTCGCCCGACATCGTGGATGCGGCGCTCAAGACCCTGAAGGGCCGCGCCCGCGTGAAGCGCGCCATGTGGTCCCGCCGGGCGCAGGAATACGAGCAGAAGATCAACTCCGGCGACCTGATCTCCATCGCCGAGGTGGTCCGCGACCTGCACCGCGCCGAGGATCAGCCCGAGCAGTCCTACTCGGAGCGTCAGCTCTACGAAGCCGCGCTTGAGCGTCTGATCCGCGAGCTCGCCGCCGTCGAGCGGATCGAGGAGACCGACGCCGCCGATCGAATCGGCCAGATGCTGATCTCCCGCGCCGCCGCCTGACCGGCCCGCGCCGGCCGCGCGCCGGACCCGGAATTCGCCCCCCCGCGCCGCAAGGCGCGGGGGTTTTTCGTGGGGCGTCGGCGGGGGGGGCGACCGGGAGGCGCAGTGGGGGGGCGAAGCCGCGCGACACCCCTCGCGCCGGTTGCGCCCGGGCGCCCGCGCGGCCCGGAGACGTGATCTCCGGTTGCGCCGTCTCCCGTCCCGCCGCCGCGCTCCGATGCGTCGGAAGGCCGGGGAGGCGATAGAAGGGGGCGGGGCCGCCCCAGCCCTTCGCCTCTTGCGCCGGGGCGCGCGTCCCGGCCCGGCCGCTGCCCGAGGCGCGACGTCATCGCCGCCAAAGGGGCCGCCGATCTGGGGCGCATTCGTCAGCCGCCCCAGGCGCAGCCCGCGAAAGTCCGCGGCGTCGGCTGCTTCGCCGCGGCGCGGCCGGACACCAGCGCCCGCGCGGGTTTCCACTCCGCCGACAGCCGAATGGCGGGGGCCAGCGGCGGCAAGGCCCGCGGCGGCGCTGTCGGGGCTGTCGGGATCTGGCGCGGTTGGCGGCGTTCGCCTGTTTTGCGGCCTGCCATGCTTTGTCGCCCGAAACCCTTGGATACGCCTGTCGCCGGTCCCCGCGCAGGGAAGCCGCGCGACCGCCGCTCCGCCGGTGTCCCGGTTCCGCCCGCGCGGCCGTCAGGCCCAGGCGCCCGGCGGCCTCCGGCGAAAGGCGCCCGCCCCCGAGCTCGTCCGGATGAGCGGGGGGGCGACGCCGCGCCGCCCCGAACCTCTTCACCCGCATCCCGGGATCCGCGCCGCGCGGGCGCGCCGGCGCCGCCGTCGCGCGGGTCGACGCGCGGCTCCCTCGCCGCCATCCGGCGCCCCGCTCGCAGCGGGGGGCGAAAGCCCGCCCGCCTCAGGCGAAATAGGCCGCGATCACCCGCGCATAGACCGCGCGCAGCCGCTCGATCTCGTCCACCGGCGCGTATTCATCGGTCTGGTGCATGGTCAGCCCGGTCAGCCCGAACTCCGCCACCGGGCAATGCGCCTTCACGAAGCGCGCGTCCGAAGTGCCGCCGGAGGTCGACAGCTCCGGCGCCGCCCCCGTCTCCGCCTCGATCGCGGCCGAGAGCAGGTCCGACAGCCGACCGGGCGGCGTCAGGAAGCTCTCCCCGCTCACCCGCGCGCGCAGCTCGAAGCCGACGCCGCTCTCCTCCGCCGCCTTCGCCGCCTCCGCCTCCAGCCAGGCGACCAGCCCGGCCCCGTCATGGGCGTCGTTGAAGCGGATGTTGAGCCGGGCGGAGGCCTCGGCCGGGATCACGTTCGTCGCCATGTTGCCCGTGTCGATCGAGGTCAGCGCCAGGGTCGAGGCCTGGAAATGGTCGGTTCCCGCGTCCAGCTCATGCGCCGCCAGCCGCGCGCACAGCCCGGCGAGCGCCGGCAGCGGGTTCAGCGCCATGTGCGGATAGGCCGAGTGCCCCTGCCGCCCGCGCGCGATGATGCGGGCGTTGAGCGAGCCGCGCCGCCCGATCTTCACCATGTCGCCGAATCCCTGGCGCGAGGTCGGCTCGCCCACCACGCAATGGTCCACGCGCTCGCCCTGCGCGTCCATCCAGTCGAGCAGCGCCACGGTGCCGTCCCGGGCGTCGCCTTCCTCGTCCCCGGTGATCATCAGGACCAGCGAGCCGCGCACCCCGCCCCGCGCCGCCGCGATGGCGGCCGAGACCCAGGCGGCCACGCCCGATTTCATGTCGCAGGCCCCGCGGCCCCAGACCTTTCCCTCCGCGATCTCGCCGGAGAAGGGCGGGCGGGTCCAGGCTGAAACGTCGCCGGTCGGCACCACGTCGGTATGCCCGTTGAAGCCCAGCGCCGGGCCCTGCTCCCCGAAGCGGGCGTAAAGGTTGGCGATCCCGTTCCGGTCGACCCGCGTGCAGCGGAAGCCTTCGGCCTCCAGCAGGCCCTGCAGCAGGACCAGGGCGCCGCCCTCCTCGGGCGTGACCGAGGCGCAGCGGACCAGGGCGGAGGTGAGGGCGACGGGATCGAGCGGGTCGAGTTCTGCGGACATCGGCTTCGGGTCTCCTTGGAAGGCGGAGGGGAGGGTGGGGCGCCGGCGCGCAGCTGGCAAGCGGGGGAGCCGCGCGTCGGCCGCGGCGCGGGTGGGGCGGGGGGCGCCCGCGCGGCGCGGCGGGCGGGGCGCCGGCGGCCCCGGGCGCGGGCGGCGAGGCGGCGCGCGACCGAATGGCGTCGCGGCGGCGTCGGGGAGGCGCGCGTTTCCCTGAGACGGCCCGCAGCGGGCTCTGGCCAGGCGTGCGCGAGAGTCGGGGCGCGTCAAGGCCAGGCCAGGCCAGGCCGGCCGCGCCCGTCGCGGCGCGAGCCCTGACCCGCCCCGACTCTCGCTCGGGTCTTGTCTCGCTGCGGCTTTTGGGGGGGGGGCGCAAGGCCGGGGGCAGGGGACGCCTCCGCCCTCGACCGGGCGACGCGCCGCGCGGGCGCAACGGCGCGGCCCTTGTCCGGGTCGTCGCGCGGCTCCCCACCCGGCGGGAAAGGGCGGACCCGCCGGCGATGAACCGCCGCCCCGCTCGGCCGCCCCGCAGGCGCCTTCAGTCGAAGAAGGGCTGGACCTGCGCCACGATCACGGCGTTGTCGGCGCGGGCGCGGTCCATCAGGGCGCGGTCCTCCGGGCCGATGTCCTCACCGGCCTCGACCCGCTCCTGCAACGTGCCCCAGCCGGTGACCTCCAGCGGGTTCAGGTCGGCGGTCTTGAGCACCGCCACCGTCTCGCGCACCGCCTCGGCCTCATCCACCCCGGTCGCGTAGCACATCAGCGCCGCCCCCGTGGCGCCCTCGGGCAACCCGTCCTCGGCCGCGCGCCCCACCTCCACCAGCAGGGTGAACACCTGCTGGGGACGCGGCGCGCGCTCGGGCTTGGGAACCTTGGCCGTCTTCGGGCGTCTGGGGGCGTCGTCGCTCATGTCCCGCCTCAGTCCCGCAGCAGGTCGTTGATCGAGGTCTTGGAGCGCGTCCCCGCATCCACCCGCTTCACGATCACCGCGCAATAGAGGCTCGGCCCCGGCTCGCCCGAGGGCAGCGGCTTGCCGGGCAGCGAGCCCGAGATCACCACCGAATAGGGCGGCACCTCGCCCATGAAGATCTCGCCGGTGTTGCGGTCGATGATCTTGGTGGACTGGCCCAGGAACACGCCCATGCCCAGCACCGAGCCCTCGCGCACGATCACGCCCTCGACCACCTCGGAGCGCGCGCCGATGAAGCAGTTGTCCTCGATGATCGTCGGGTTGGCCTGCATCGGCTCCAGCACGCCGCCGATGCCGACGCCGCCCGACAGGTGCACGTCCTTGCCGATCTGCGCGCAGGAGCCGACGGTGGCCCAGGCGTCGACCATCGTGCCCGCGTCCACATAGGCCCCGAGATTGACGAAGGAGGGCATCAGCACCGCGCCGGGCGCGATATAGGCCGAGCGCCGCGCGATCGAGCCCGGAACCGCCCGGAACCCGGCCTCCTTCCACTTGGCCGCGTCCCAGCCGTCCCACTTGGAGGGCACCTTGTCCCACCAGTCGGACTTGCCCGGTCCGCCGGGGATCGGCGCCATGTCGGTCAGGCGGAAGGACAGCAGCACCGCCTTCTTGAGCCACTGGTTCACCACCCAGGTCCCGTCCGCGCCGCGCTCGGCGACCCGGCCCTTGCCGGAATCCAGCAGCTCCAGCGCCGCCTCGACCGCGTCGCGGGTCTCGCCCCTGGTGGCCGAGGTGACGCCGTCCCGCGCCTCCCAGGCGGCTTCGATGGCGGTTTCGAGCGCGGCGTGGGCGTCGGTCATGGCGGGTCTCCGGCTGGTCGGTCGTGATGGACTGTCGTGATGGACTGTCGCGAAGGCGTATGGTCGTCGGCGCCGGCCCGCGCCTGGGGCGGCGGGCGAAGCGACGCGTGGTTCGGGGCGCGGGTCGGGGCGCGCTTCGGTTCGGGGAAGCGAGACCGCAGGCCGGCCGCCGCATCCCATCGCATCGGGTTCCGGCGCAGGCTATAGAGGGGGCGGGCGCCGCGCGCAATCGCTCCCGCGCGCGAGGTCCGCTCACGGGCGAGCTGTTTCGCCCCGGCCCATCGCCGCCCCATCGCCGCCCCGACGCCGCCCCGAAGCGGCCGGCGGGGCCCCGTCCGTTTCCGCGCGCCGGCCGCATCCCGGCCCCCGCGCGCGCCCTGCGCCGGCCCCGGCCGCGCTCTTCGTATCGCGAAAGTCCCACGGCCATGTCCGACACGCCCGCCTTCCCCCGGTCCGCCGCCCCCCTCGCCGCCGGCCGCCCCCTCGACCCCGCGGTCGAGCGCGCCAAGGCCGAGGAGCGCCATTCCGTCTTCCGCTCCGCCCAGGAGGACATCGCCTCGGCCGAGCGCCAGCCGCGCACGCCGCAGACCGAATCGCCCGCCTACCAGCTCTCCTTCCGCGATCAGGATTTCCTGAAGCGCGAGGATCTGCGCCCGGTGCGCCTGCAGCTCGAACTGCTCAAGGCCGAGCTGCTGATGACCGAGGCCGGGGTGGATTCAACGGTCGTCTTCTTCGGCGGCGCCCGCATCCCGTCGCCCGACCAGGCCGGTGATGCGCGCACGCCGACGCTGGCGGGGCTCGCGAAATATTACGAGGAGGCCCGCCGCTTCGCCGCCCTGTGCACCGAGGCCTCGATCGCCGCCGGCGGCCGGCGCCATGTCATCGTCACCGGCGGCGGCCCCGGCGTGATGGAGGCCGGCAACCTCGGCGCGCTGGAGGCCGGCGGCCGCTCCATCGGGCTGGGCATCGTGCTGCCCCATGAAAGCGCGCCCAACGCCTATGTGACGCCGGAGCTCAGCTTCAACTTCCACTATTTCGCGATCCGGAAGATGCATTTCCTGATGCGGGCGGAGGCGATCGTGGCCTTCCCCGGCGGTTTCGGCACGCTGGACGAACTGTTCGAGGCGCTGACCCTGATCCAGACCCGCCGCATGGCGCCGGCGCCGGTGCTGCTGTTCGGCGAGTCCTTCTGGCGCTCGATCATCAATTTCGAGGCGCTGGCCGAATCCGGCACGATCTCGGAGGCCGACCTGGAGCTGTTCCGCTTCGTCGAAACCGCCGAGGAGGCGTTCGAGGCCCTGCGCCCGACCTTCGAGGACGCCGACGCCGCCGCGGCCCTGATCGAGGGCTGAGGCGCTCCCCCCCCTTTCGTTCCGGCCTCGCCGCCCGCCCGGGGACGCCGGCGGGGCCGGAAGGGGGGGCGGCGGAGGAGGCGCGGAGGATCAGCGGTCGCGGCAGGGCTGACGCTCTTCCCCCGCGCGGGGCGCGGAGGCGGGGAGGCGGATCGCGCCGTTCAGGCTTTCCCGAGACGCGGGCGCCGGTTCCGTCGCTCCGCCCTGGGCGTCGCCCGCGGCGCTTCCGTTCCCCGCGCCCATCGCGCGCCGCCGGCGCAGGCTGGCGGCGACGGACAGGACCAGCCCGATCCTCGGATCATCCTCCGGCATCGCCGCCTCGTCGTCGTCCTCCGCCTCGGCGCGGGTGATCGTCTCCCACAACAGCAGCTTGGCCAGCAGGTCGTCGTCATTCGCCGCCGGCGCCTCGGCCATGTCGCGGGCCAGTTGCCGCTGCGCCGATTCCAGCGTCCTCAGCATGTCCTCCAGTTCCGCCTCCGCCGCGAGACTGCGGGCCGCGCTGGCGCGCATGGACTGGAGCGACATGTCGAGCGCCCGCCATTCCTGCAGAAGGCGCAGCGGTTGGGATCCGTCGGCGGCGTCGCGAAGGGGCTCGGGGGGCGCCTCGTCGGCGCCGGGCGGGGGGCAGGGGCTTCTACGCATCGGGGGGCAACAACTCCGTGGGCGTGCAATAACGTTTTTTCACAAGGCGAGCCCGGCCGGAGTTGCACGCTTTCGGGACGTCCAGCTTGGGCGCGGGCTAATTAACTATGATTGCTTTAGTGGGTGAGTCCCGTGATCGCGTGACGCGGGAGCCTGCGCGCCCGGCCCCGCGTCACGCCCTTCTCCGCCTCGCAGGGGGCGGCGGCCAGCCGCTTGTCAGGGCGAGGTGAGCCCCAGCGTCACCGCCCGCACGGCCGCCGAGATGCGGTCGCTGACCTCGAGCTTGGCGAAGATCCGGCGCAGATGGGTGTCCACCGTGTGCGCCGAACATCCCAGGATGTCGCCGATCACCGAGTTCGACTTGCCCCGCGCCACCCAGTGGATCACCTCGTTCTCCCGGGCGCTGAGCAGCGGCCGGGGCGCCGCGGCCGGTTCCGCCGGCGCAGGCCGCGGCGCCGGTTGCGCGGCGTGCAGGCGGGCGGCGGCGGTATGCGCGATCTGGCAGGCCGTCCGGATCGCGAGCGCCGTCTCGTGCGAAGGACGCTGGCGCCTGGGATCGAACCCCAGCGCGCAGACCGCGTGGCGCCCTTCGGGACCGAAGACGCCGAACATGACCGCGTCGTTGGGCACCGTGCTTCGCACCACGGCCATGAAGCGCGCTTCCTCCGGGGAGAACGCGCCGCGCCAGGCGGGATCGAACAGCCGGAACGGCTCCGGCCCCTTCAGGGCCTGCGCGGCGACCGGATCGACCGAAGGGTCGCGGTCTGAGCCGAAGAACCGCTCGAAGTCGCGCGGCGCGTCTTGCGACAGCAACAAGCGGGGCGCGAAGACCGCCTCTTCTTGATGTTCCGTGACCAGCAGCCTTGGATAGCCCGAGGCGCGCGCGAACCCGTGGGCCGCGAGCCATACGGCCTCCGGGGTGGGCGCGGCGTCCACCGCAAGCACGAAGGCGCGGAAAGGCGTGTGCTCCATGACCGGACAAGGGTAGCACGTCAGGGTTGCGCTTCCATGCCCGCTCACGGCTTTTGGGTGACGGACGCCAGGTAAATTGATCGTGATCCGGAATTCGTCCGCCGTTTTCGCGGCGATTGACGCCGATCGCTCCACTCTGCGGTTCCGCATCCCGCGCCTGCGCATCACGGCGGCGGCGCCAAAGTCCCGCGCCCCCGGTCTTGCCGCACCGCTGCGCAGCGCCTAGCTTCTGGACACATGCGCGGGCCCCCGCCCTCCGGTCCCGCGCTGCAAAAGGATCGCGATGACCTCCCCCGCCGAGACCCCCGCCGAGACCCGCGCCGCAGACGCCGCCGCCTTGCCGCCGCTGGTCGACCCCTTCGCCCGGGCGATCACCTATCTGCGCGTTTCGGTCACCGACCGCTGCGACCTGCGCTGCGTCTACTGCATGTCCGAGCACATGCAGTTCCTGCCCAAGAAGGACCTCCTCAGCCTCGAGGAGCTGGAGCGTCTGTGCGGCGCCTTCGTCGATCTCGGCGTGCGCAAGCTGCGCATCACCGGGGGCGAGCCCCTGGTGCGCCGGGACATCATGACCTTCTTCAACGCCATGGGCCGGCGGCTGGAGGCGGGCACGCTGGACGAGCTGACCCTGACCACCAACGCCACCCAGCTGCGCCGCTTCGCCAGGCCGCTCCACGACGCCGGGGTGCGCCGGGTGAACGTCTCGCTGGATACGCTGGACGAGGGCCGGTTCAAGGACATCACCCGCTGGGGCCGCTTCGCCCAGGTGCTTGACGGCATCGACGCGGCGCAGGAGGCCGGGCTGCACGTCAAGATCAACGCCGTCGCCCTGCGCGGGGTCAATGACGACGAGATCCGCTCGATGACCCGCTGGTGCCACGAACGCGGCATGGACATCACCTTCATCGAGGTCATGCCTATGGGCGACATGGGCGAGGAGGACCGGCTCGACCAGTATCTCCCCCTGACCGAGGTGCGCGAGGAGCTGGCGAAGGAGTTCACCCTCACCGACATCCCGCTCAACACCGGCGGCCCCGCCCGCTACATGCGGGTGGAGGAGACCGGCGGCCGCGTCGGCTTCATCACGCCGCTGACCCATAATTTCTGCGAGAGCTGCAACCGCGTGCGCCTGACCTGCACCGGCCAGCTCTACATGTGCCTCGGCCAGGACGACGACGCCGACCTGCGCGACGTCCTGCGCGCCTCGTCCGACGACGCCCCCCTGCGCGCGGCGATCCGCTCGGCCATCACCCGCAAGCCCAAGGGCCACGACTTCGACTATTCGAGACGCGAGGTCCGCGGCGAGGTCACCCGCCACATGAGCGTCACGGGGGGGTGATCCGGCCCGCTTCCCCGCGGCTGCGTTGACGAACCTGTCGATCGCCTCGGCGCGCTGTGGCAGCTTTCCCCAATAGAGGGGGAGCGCCATGAACGCCGTCGCGGATTTTCTGATCGCCGTATTGATCGACTTCAAGACCGAAGGGCCGGTCGCGCAGATCGGTTTCGTCGCGCTGGTTCTGGGCGCGGTCTTCGGCGTCGCCATATGGTTCGTGCGCCGCGTCAACAAACGCGTGGACGTGCTCGTCGGCACGGAACGGGACCTCAAGGCCCGGTTGGACAAGCAGCTCGGGATCATCGAGGGCCTGCGCAAGGAACGCGACGCCAACGCCGACCTGCTCGACCAGCTCGACCCGGACCGCTTCCGCAAGACGCTGGCGACGGCGCGCAGGACCTCCCTCTCCGCCGCCGAGGCGGAGGCCGAGACCTATGTCGACTGGCACGCCCCCGCCCTGAAGGACGCCTACGGCGTTCTCCTGCAAGCGCGGCTGGCGCAGGTCGAATACGGCGAATCCGCCCTGCTCGCCGCCCGCCGCCACGCCATGGGCGCCATCGCCGCCGATCCCCACGACCTCGACGCCCAGGCGTCGCTGAAGACGGTGGACGCCCTTCTCGACGCCGAGGCGCGAACGCCCGAGACCGAGGCCGCGAAGACCGAGCGCGCCGAACGCGACGCCCTGCTGGGCGAGATCGAGGCCGCGCCGGAGGACCCGGACGTTCTGCGTCGCGTCGCCGCGAAGTTCTTCGAGCGCGGCCGCTACCGGCTGGCCGAAGCGGTCGCCGAACGCGCGCTCGAAGCCGCCGCTGCCGCGGGCCGC
Source organism: Albimonas donghaensis (assembly GCF_900106695.1). Classification (GTDB taxonomy): domain Bacteria; phylum Pseudomonadota; class Alphaproteobacteria; order Rhodobacterales; family Rhodobacteraceae; genus Albimonas; species Albimonas donghaensis. The sequence continues at coordinate 97,443 of NZ_FNMZ01000004.1, read as the reverse complement.
AACCCGGACGGGGAGTTCGGGCTCCGGGTCCGGTTCCGGATGATCGAAAGCGCGATTTTCGGGGGCCGCCACATGCGCGCCGAACAAGTGCTCGACCCGGCTCTGGAGGCCGCGAAACGCACCCAGGGACCTGACGCCGCCGTCACGCTGAGTCTCAGAAGCGTTCAAGGTTCGCTCGCGCTCTCGCAGGGCCGAGCGGCGGAGGCGGAGGCGGCCTTGCGCGCGCTGCTGCCGGACTACGAGCGTGCGCAGGGCGAGTCGCATCCCGGGACGCTCGCCACCCGCCACGAGCTCGCCCGTGCGCTGCTCAATCAGGGTCGGGCGGCGGAGGCGGAGGCGGCCTGGCGCGCGCTGCTGCCGGACTTGGAGCGTGTGAAGGGCGCGTCGCATCCCGACACGCTCACCACCCGCGCCTCCATCGCCCGGGCGCAGCTCGACCAGGGCCGGGCGGCGGAGGCGGAGGCGGCCTGGCGCGCGCTGCTGCCGGACGAGGAGCGTGTGAAGGGCGCGTCGCATCCCCACACGCTCACCACCCGCGCCCTGCTGGTCGCGGCGCGGGCGCGGCTCGGCGATGTGACGGGCGCGCGGGAGGCGGCGGCGGGGCTGCCGGAGGATCTCGGCGCCGTCTTCGGCGAGGGAAACCCCAGGATCGGCCGCGTGCTGCTTCCGCTCGGCGAACTGGCCGCGGCGGAAGGGGATCGGGAGGGGGCCGCGCGGCGCTTCGAGGCGGCGGAGGCGCTCTATGCCGGCAGGCTCGCGCCCGAGGCGTTCGAGCATCGCGACCTGGCCGAGGCCCGCGCCCGCTGGCTCCCGGACGACGCCGCCGCGCCTCCCGCCGCCGCCTCCTGACCCGGCCCTCGCCCCCGATACCCGAGTCTTTCGCTTGTCATACGCGCGGTGCACGCCCCGTGCACGCAAATCACCCCCCTTTTTCCGCCCCCCTGCGGCCTCTCCGCCGCTTTTCTTTTCGCCCCGACCATGACAGAGGGAAGCGCCAACCGATCCCAGCCCTGAAGAGGACCCCATGGAGATTCGCGAGGCCTATACCTTCGACGACGTGCTGCTTGTGCCCGGGGCCTCGGAAGTCCTCCCCGCCGACGCCGACCTGCGCACCCGCGTCACCAAGGAAATCGAACTCAACATCCCCCTCCTGTCCTCCGCCATGGACACCGTGACCGAGAGCGACATGGCCATCGCCATGGCCCAGGCCGGCGGGCTCGGGGTGCTCCACCGCAACCTGACCATCGACCAGCAGTCCGACCAGGTGCGCCGGGTCAAGCGGTTCGAAAGCGGCATGGTCTACAAGCCGATCACGCTCGGCCCCGACCAGACCCTCGCCGACGCCCGCGCCATGCAGGCCCGCTACAAGATCACCGGCTTTCCGGTCGTCGACGGGCAGGGCCGCCCCATCGGCATCCTCACCAACCGCGACATGCGCTTCACCGAGAACGAGGCCACCCCGGTCCGCGCCATGATGACCCCCCAGGACCGCCTGGTGGTGGCGACCGAGCCCGTGACGCCCGAAGACGCGCGGCGCCGGATGCATGATCGCCGCATCGAGAAACTGCTGGTGGTCAACGCCGAAGGCCGGCTCTCGGGCCTGCTGACCATCAAGGACCTGGAAAAGGCGGTGCTGCATCCGCGCGCCTGCAAGGACGGGCTGGGCCGGCTGCGCGTCGCCGCCGCGACCACCGTCGGCGACGCCGGTTTCGCGCGGTCCGAGGCGCTGATCGACGCCCAGGCCGATCTCATCGTCATCGACACCGCGCATGGCCATTCCGCCTCCGTGGCCGAGGCGGTGACCCGCATCAAGAAGCTGTCCAACGCCGTGCAGGTGGTGGCCGGAAACGTCGCCACCGCCGAGGCCACCCGCGCCCTGATCGACGCCGGCGCGGACGCGGTGAAGGTCGGCATCGGCCCGGGCTCGATCTGCACCACCCGCATCGTGGCGGGCGTGGGCGTGCCCCAGCTGACCGCGGTCATGGACTGCGCCGAGGAAGCCGCGCGGCATGGCTCCGTGGTCATCGCCGACGGGGGCATCAAGTTCTCCGGCGACCTCGCCAAGGCGATCGCGGCGGGGGCGCATTGCGCGATGATCGGCTCGATCCTCGCCGGCACCGACGAGGCCCCGGGCGAGCTGATCCTGTGGGAGGGGCGGTCCTTCAAGGCCTATCGCGGCATGGGCTCCGTCGGGGCCATGGCGCGCGGTTCGGCCGACCGTTACTTCCAGAAGGAGGTCACGGCCGAGAAACTGGTGCCCGAGGGCGTCGAGGGCCGGGTCGCCTACAAGGGCGCGGCGGGGGCGGTGCTGCACCAGCTCACCGGCGGGCTGCGGGCGGCGATGGGCTACACGGGCGCCCGGACGGTGGCGGACATGCACGCCAATTCGCGCTTCGTGCGGATCACCGGCGCCGGCCTGCGGGAGAGCCACGTCCACGACGTGCAGATGACCCAGGAGAGCCCGAACTACCGGGTCGGCTGACGCCGCCAAAGGAACGGGAGACGACGCAGGGGCGGTCCGCAGGGGCCGCCCTTCGTCGTTCAGGCGGCTCCGCCCTCGAACCTGGCCTCTCCGAGGTCGGCCATGCGCCGGTCGCCGCCCGTGTCGTCCGGAACCTCGCCGCCGGTGGTCCCGGCGGCCATGCCCCGCGCGCCCGCCCTTGCCGGGCGCGGCGAAATCGGCTCAGGTCCCCGCGCTCGCCCGCATCCTTCCCACGACCCCGGAGCCTCCGCCCATGCTCGCGCTCTATTACGCCCCCGGCTCCGCCGCCATCGCGCCCCAGGCGGTGATGGAGGAGCTGGGGCTCGACTACGAGCTGCGTCTGCTCGACCGCGCGACGCGGGCCCAGAAGGCGCCCGACTACCTGGCGCTGAACCCCTCGGGGCGCATCCCGACGCTGATCGACGGCGACCTGACGCTGTTCGAGACCGGGGCGATCCTGCTGCATCTGATCGGCGCGCATCCCGGCGCCCGGCCCGGCGCCGCCCTCGCCCCCGCGCCGGGCGGGCGGGACCACGCGCTGTTCCTGCAATGGCTGTTCCATCTGACGACCACGCCGCAGGTCACCTTTCACGAATATTTCTACCCCGAGCGCTGGGCCGCCGGCCCCGAGGACGAGCCCCGCGTCCGCGCCGCCGGCATCGCCAGGCTGGAGGCGGATTTCGCGCTGCTCGACCAGGCGGTGGCGGGGGAGACGAGCTTCCTCGCCTCCGGCTTTTCGGCGCTGGACCTGCATCTGGCGATGCTGGCGCGGTGGAGCCGGGACATGCCGCGTCCGATGTGGACCTGGCCGAACCTCGCGCGGGTGATCGCGGCGGCCGCGGCCCGGCCCGCCTTCCGCCGCACGCTGGCCCGCCAGGGGCTGACCTGGCCGGAGGCGTCGCCGCTCGCGGTCTGAGCCGCCCGGCCCGCCGGGCGCGTCTACGTCTTGCGCCGGACGCGGCGGGGTCTTGCGCTGGACGCGGCGGGGTCTTGCGCCGGGCGCGGCGGGGTCTTGCGCCGGCGCGGAAAGGACGCGCAGTCTTGCGGAAGGGCGTCCTTCCCCGCCATCCGGCCCCCCCGTCATTCGCCCCCCTCCATCCGGCCCGCGTCATCCGCCAAGGGTTCCATGCCTCCTTCCGCGCTGCTGCTCATCGCCATCGTCGTCTTCGCCTACGCGGCGCTTTACCGGCGCCTCGCGACCACGGCGATCACCGCGCCCATCGTCTTCGTGGCCCTTGGCTTCGGGCTGGCGCATGCGGGGTTCGGCGAGGGCGCGGCGCAGGCGCTCGCCTTCGACCTGGTGGCGGAGGTCTCGCTGGCGCTGGTGCTCTTCGCCGACGCCTCGCGCACCGATGCGCGGGCGCTGATCCGCGCGCATCTGTGGCCGGCGCGGATGCTGGCGCTGGGCCTGCCGCTGGCGATGGCGCTGGGGCTGGCGGCGGGGCTGGTGCTGCTGCCCGGCTGGCCGGTCTGGGAGGTCGCGGCGCTGGCCGCCATCCTCGCCCCCACCGACGCGGCGCTGGGGCAGGCGGTGGTCTCCAACCCCGCGCTGCCGATGCGGGTGCGCCGGGCGCTGACGGTGGAGAGCGGGCTGAACGACGGGCTGGCCCTGCCGGCGGTGCTGCTCTTTGCGTCGCTCGCCGCGGCCGAGGATGTGGCGGGGCGAGGGGGCGCCGACTGGTCGGACTGGCTGGGCTTCGCCGCGGCGCAGATCGGCTTCGGGATCGCGGCGGGGATCGCGGTCGGCCTGGCCGCGGGGCGGCTGCTGGCGGCGGCCGGGGCGCGGCGGCTGACCAGCGCGGATTCCGAGGGCCTGGCCGCCATGGCCGCCGTCGCCGCCGCCTATTTCCTGGCCGAGACCCTGGGCGGCAACGCCTTCGTCGCCTGTTTCGCAGGCGGGCTGGCCTTTGGCGACGGGCTCAACGGCGGGCGGACGCGCGGTCCCTCGCCGCTGGGCGGCTTCGTCGGCGAGTTCCTGGAGAACGAGGGCCGGCTGCTGGTTCTCGGCGCGTTCCTGCTGATCGGGCTGACCCTTCTGCCCGGCGCCCTGGCGCGGGTGGAGCCGGCGGAGCTCGCGCTGCTGGCCCTGTCGCTGTTCGCGATCCGGCCGCTGGCGATCTGGCTGTCGCTGGCGGGGACCGGGGCGGGGTGGCGGACGCGGCTGTTCCTGGGCTGGTTCGGGCCGCGGGGGCTGGCGACGGCGCTGTTCGCGCTGCTGGCGCTCGACCGCGGCGCGCTGGTCCATGGCGAGGCCATCCTGGCGCTGGCGGCGGTGGCGGTCGCGGTCTCGGCCCTGCTGCACGGGGCCACCGCCGCCCCCGCCGCGCGGCTGTTCGGCCCGGCGCTCGCGCATGAGGCGGGGGAGCCGGGCGAGGCGCCCGAAGATGGGGAGAAGGCCGGGCTTGGGGAGAAGGCCGGGGCTGAGAAGGCGGGGCTTGGGGAGAAGGCGGGGGCTGGGAAGGCGGGGACCGACCCCGCCGCGCCCCCGCGGTCCCGGCTCAATCCTTGACGAAAAGCTCCCTCGGGCGGTTGCAGAGGCACTCGGCCGGGCCGTCGTCGCGGATCACGATGGTCTCGGTGATCTCCAGCCCCCAGGCCTCGGTCCACAGGGCGGGCATGAAGTGGAAGGTCATCCCCGGCTCCAGCACCGTGTCGTCCGAAAGCCGCAGCGAAATCGTCCGCTCGCCCCAGTCCGGCGGATAGCTGAGCCCGATCGCGTAGCCGCAGCGCCCCTCCTTCTGCAGCCCGGCCCGGTGCAGCGCCGAATAGAGCGCGCGCGCCACGTCCGACGCGCGCGCGCCCGCGCGGCCGGCTTCCAGCCCCTCCTCGATCCCCTCGGCCACGGCGGAGGCGGCGTCGAGGATCTCCTGCGGGGGTTTGCCCAGCCAAACGGTCCGGCAGAACGGCGCGTGGTAGCGGCGATAGCAGCCCGAAAGCTCGAAGAACGTCGCCTCGTCCTTCTGGAAGGGGCGGCCGTCCCAGGTCAGGTGCGGGGCGGCGCTGTCGGGGCCCGAGGGCAGCATCGGCACGATGGCGGCGTAGTCGCCCCAGATCTGCTCGCCGTCCTCCTCATAGCCCTTGAGCGCTTCGGACATGATCTCGGCGGCCAGCAGGTTCTTGGGCAGGCCGGGTTCGATCTTCTCATAGGCCACGTCCTGGATCCGCTCGGAGATCTTCGCGGCGCGGCGCATGAACACCAGCTCCTCGTCCGATTTCACGGCGCGCAGGCGGTTCACCAGGGCGGTGGCGTCGGAGAGATGCGCCTCGGGCAGCTCATGGGCGAGCGTGAGATGGGCGCGGGCGGAGTAATAGTAGTTGTCCAGCTCCACCCCGATGGCGGCGCGGGCGAGGCCGAGCTCGCGCAGCAGGGCCGCGAGGTCCTGCATCGGGTGACGGTCGACGGCCTGCACGAAGTCGTCGTTGTAGGAGCGCAGGCGGTCGTCGGAGAGCCAGGCGGTGCGCTTGGCGCCCTCGGCGTCCATGCGGCGGCCCCACCAGAAGGGGTCGGCGTCGTGGGTCACCAGCACGCCCTGATGGACGTAGAAGGACCAGCCGTCATAGCCGGTCAGCCAGGCCATGTTGGACGGGTCTTCGCAGAACAGCGCGTCGAGGCCGCGGGCCCGCATCTCGGCGCGGGTCAGGGCGAGGCGGCGGGCGTATTCGGCGGCGGAGAAGGCGGGGGCGATGGCCGGCATCTGGGCTCCGTGGTCGGAAGGGCGGCCGGCGGGGCGCGGGCGCGCGGGGCGAGGCGGGGGGCGCGGTCGCGGGCCGGGCGGCTTGCGTCGGCGTCCCCTGCTGGCGAGCCTGCGGCGCCGCGGGGCGCCCTATCAAGGGCCGGACCGGGGCGACGTGGGGCCGCGGGGTCGCCGGGGCGCGGTCGGGCGGCGCCTGAAACAGTCGGCGAGAAGGGTTAACACGCGGTGACGGAGGCGCGACGATCCGATCCCGCGGCGGGCGTGATCGAGGGCGGAAGGCGGCTCGGCGGCGCCTCTGCGAGGCATTCCTTTCGTCTCCGGCCGCGTCGCGGCCTGCGGGGCGGCGCGGGGAGGCGGGCCGAGCGGCGTCGCGGCGGATTTCACGACAGCTTGCGCCGCGCGCTCTTGCCATGGCGCTCCGGGCGAGGTCAGGACTTGGGAAACCGCGGCGGCCCCGGGGACTGTCGCGTCTCCTTTTCCGGGTGAGTTCCGCCATGCGCCGCGCCGCACGTCCTTTCCGCCCGCGCGTCAGCGCCGTCGCCGTAGCCGTCGCCTTCGCCCGCCCGGGCGCGGGCGGCGCGAGGGCGCCCGGGAAATGACGCCGGATCCGATCCCCGGCTGGGTTCCGCTCGACCTGGCGCAGCAGGCGCTGGTGGCGCTGCAGGCCGTGCGGCTGCATCTGGTGGTGCTGGCGGCGCTGGCCGCGGCGGGGATCGCGCTGCTGCGCTGGCCCTCGCCGGCGGCGGCGCTGGGCATGGCGCTGGCGGCAGGGGGGCTGGGGCTGGGGCTCGCGACCGGGTGGGGCGTGGGGACGGGGCTGGGCCCGGTCTGGCGCGCAGCGCAGGCGCCCCCCGCGGAAGGGCGGGCGGCGGCGCCCGGCCTGTCCGCCGCCGCCGCCATCGGCGCGCCCGAACGCGGGGGCGAGGACGGGGGCGGGGTCGAAGACGGGGGCGAGGTCGAAGACGGGGGGCCGATCGACATCACCCTGGTCTCGGCGAACATCCGCAGGGGCAACCCCCGCATGAAGGAGGCGCTGGCGGCGCTGGCCGCGCTCTCGCCCGACGTGACCGTGCTGATCGAAGCCGACGCCCGCCCGGGCGGCCCCCTCGCCGCCGCGCTGAACACGCCCGCCGCCGCGCCCTTGGGCGACCCGGTCCTCGCGCGCTATCCCTGGATCAGCGTCACGGCGCTGAGCCCGCATCCCGCCCGGCTCAGCCCCCGCATCCTGTTCTTCCGCCGGATGCCGGCGCGCAGCGCGGTGGATGTGCAGATCGCGCCCGGCCGGATGCTGCGGGTGGTGGGCGTGCACTTCGCCTCGCCGTTTTTCCAGAGCCATGTGAACCAGCGCGCGGGACATGCCCAGTTCGGGCAGATCGCCGCCGACCCGCTGGTGGCGGTCGGCGACTTCAACGCCCCGCCCTGGGCCCCGGAACTGGCGGAGATCGCCGGCGCGCTCCGCGCCCGCCAGGTCGGCGGATGGCGGCCGAGCTGGCTGCCCGGCGCGGGCGCGGCGGCGCGGGCGCTGCGGCCCTGGCTGGGGCTCGCCATCGATCACATGATGGTCACGCCCTCGGTCGAGGTGCTGTCGATCCGGATGGTCCCGGTCCCGGGATCGGACCACCTGGCGCAGGTGGCCCGCCTGCGGCTGCATCCCCCGCAAAGCCCGACCGAACGCGCCGCGCCCGACGCCGCGCCCGATGCCGGGTCCGATGCCGATCCCGGGGGCTGACCGGCAGGGGCGAAATCCGGGCGGGCGCGGCCCTTCTCAGGCCGCCCGCTCATCCGCGGCGGCGTCCTGCGCGAGCCGCCGTCCGAACCCCTCGCGCGCGGCGCGGTACTCGGCCTTCAGCCGCCGGCAGAGCGCGGCGGTGGAGGGGACGTCGTCGATATTCCCGATCCCGTGCCCGGCGGTCCAGATGTCCTTCCAGCGCTTCTTCTCGTGGTTGGACTGGATGCGGCCGGGGCGGGTGACCTTCAGCTCCTCCAGGTCGATGCCGGCGGCGACCAGGCTGGGCGCGAGCCAGTTGCCCGGCGCGCCGTCGATGGCGGACGACAGCATCACGTCGGTCGCCACGCTGTCGAGGATCATGCGCTTGTGGCCGGGGGCGGCGTCGGATTCCTCCGTGGCGATGAAGCGGGTGCCGATATAGGCGAGATCGGCGCCCATCGCCTCCGCCGCCATCACGTCGCGCCCGGTGGTCATGCCGCCGGCCAGCGCCACCGCGCCCGAATGCATCCGCCGGATCTCGTTGACCAGCGAGAACGGGTTGAGCGTGCCGCAATGCCCGCCCGAGCCGCCGGCCACCGCGATCAGCCCGTCGACCCCGGCGGCCAGCGCCTTTTCCGCATGCCGCCTGGAGGCCACGTCATGCAGGACGATGCCGCCATAGTCGTGGATGCGCTCCACCGCGCCCTCGGGCGTGGACTTCGAGGTGAGGACCAGCGGCACCTTGTGGCGCACCACAAGGTCGAGATCGCCGGCCAGACGCTCGTTCGAGGCGTGCATGACCAGGTTCACCGCGAAGGGGGCGACCTTGCCTTCGGCGGGGTCGCGGTCGTGCAGGCGGGCCATGCCTTCGCGCATCTCGATCAGCCAGGCCTCGAAGGTCTCGCGCGTGCGGGTGCCATGGGCGGGGAAGGAGCCGACCATGCCCTCGGAGCAGGCGGCCAGCGTCATCGCGGGGTTGGAGACGAGGAACATCGGCGCGACGATCGCGGGGATCTCGAGCTGGCCGAGCAGGTCGTCGAGGGTCATGGGGCGGGCTCCGGTGGCTGGACGGTTGGCTCAGGGGTGCGACGGGGGAGGGGCGGCGTCAAGTCGGATTGTCGGACATTCGAGGCGTGGGCGGCGGATATCAGGGATGCGAAAGGCGCCGCGTCGGGGCGCGCACCCGACTGCGCCCGGACGCCCGCGGCGCGCTGAGGCGGGGGCGCCGGGCGGAGCCGTCTCAGGCCGGCCTGCCGGGCGCGGGGGCCGGGGCGGGAGCGGGGGCGGGGGCGGGGACGGGGATAGGGACGGGGAGGGGCGCCTGGACGGCGCGGGCGATTTCGGCCCCCGCATCGACCGCCTGGTAGACGGGACGCGGCGGGCGCCGGTCCGCGGCCACCTCGCGCCGCAGCCAACGCTGGGTCTCCAGCCGCTTGAGCGACTGGGACAGCGCCCGGTCGGTGATGGGCGGAAGCGCGGCGCGGATCTGGTTGAAATGCCGCGGCTCCCGGCACGCGGCGAGCACGGGGGCGGTCCAGGCCCGCCGCAACAGCGCCTCGCCCGCGCCCGCCCGTTCCATCCGCGCGGCGGCGGCGGCGGCGGCGCGGCCCTGGGGCGTGAGTCGGAATTCCGGGCGCAGCGGGTGGCCATGGCCGGGATTGCGCTCCAGCAGGCCCAGGGCGTGCAGATGGGCGAGGCTTTGGGCGAAGGCGGTCCGCCCGGCGCCCGTGGCGGCGAGCAGCGGCGCCTGCCGGCCGGGAACCCCGGCGTCAAGTCGGGCGAGGATGCTGAGCGACCAGGCGCGCGCAGTCAGCTTGACAAGAAACTCAATGTCCATTTTGTATAGTTAATATACTTCATGCCGGAAAGGGAAGCCCATGCCCGCCGCCTCGCTCCAGTCCACGATAACCCTCGCGATCTCGGTGCGGGATCGCCATGCCAGCGCCGCGTGGTACGCGGAGATGCTGGGCTTCGCGCCGCTCTACCACGCCGACGAGGCGGGCTGGAGCGAGCTCTCCACGCTGACCGAGGGCGTGACGCTGGGTCTGGGCGAGCAGGCGGAGCCGAGCCCCGGCAACACGGTCCCGGTTTTCGGCGTGGCCGACATCGCGGCGGCGCGCGCGGGGCTGGAGGCGGCGGGGGTGCGCTTTGACGGCGAGACCGAGGTGATCGAGGGCATGGTGGCCACGGCCACCTTCTACGATCCGGACGGCAACGCGCTGATGGTCGCGCAGGACCTGACCGGCGGCGCCTGACGGCGGGGCGGGGGCGCCGCGTCGGCCCGGGCGCCGGGTTGGGGCGTCGCGCCCGCGGCGCGCGGAAATGGGGGCGCCCGCGGCGCGCGGAAATGGGGGCGCCCGCGGCGCGCGGAGAAGGGGGCGCCCGCGGCGCGCGGAGAAGGGGGCGCCCGGCGGGGCCGTTTCGGGCCGGCGCCGGACGCGGGATCGGAGCGTGAGGCTCAGACGCTGGCGAAGGCCGGCGCGCGCTTTTCCACGAAGCTCTGCACGCCTTCCTTGAAGTCCGGCGCCTTGAAGCTGCCGTCCATCTCCGCATCCGCCGCGGTGAGCGACTCGGCGAAGCTCTGGTGGTAGGAGGCGCGCACCTGCCGCTTCATCACCGCCATCGAGCGGGGCGAGACCTCATCGGCCATGGACTTCGCGACCGCGTGGACATGGGCCATCAGATCCGCCCCCGGGATCGCCTTGTTGACCAGCCCGAGCGCCTGCGCCTCGGTCCCGTCGAACTTGCGCGAGGTCAGCAGAAGGTCGAGCGCGTTGGCCTCGCCCACCAGCCGGGGCAGCAGCCAGGCCATGCCATGCTCCGCCACCAGCCCGCGGGCGGAAAAGGCGGTGGTGAACCGCGCCTCGGCCGCGGCGAAGCGCAGGTCGGCGAACAGCGCCAGCACCATGCCGATCCCCGCGCAGGGGCCGTTGATGGCGGCGATGATCGGCTTGGGACAGGCGAACATGTAGCCGAAGCGGCCCGGGAAATCCGCGGTCACGTCGGGGCCCGGCGCGGCGGAGAAGTCGGGCTCCGCCGCCTTCCTGGTGATCTCGCCGCCGCTTGATCCGATGCCCTGCAGCACCTCCATGTCGGCGCCGGCGCAGAAGCCGCGGCCCTCGCCGGTCATCACGATCGCCCGCACGCCGGCGTCGGCCGAGGCCTCCGAGATGGCGGCGCGCAGTTCGTCCGCCATGGTCCCGGTATAGGCGTTGAGCCGGTCGGGGCGGTTGAAGCGGATGGTCGCGACCCGGTCGGTCACATCGTAGATAATCTGGGTGTAGTCGGTCATGCGGGGTTTCCTCCTTGTCGGCCGGTTGGCGGCTCTGATCAGGGAACACAGAACCATCCCGCGCCGGCTTGCGCCAGCGCCGCATGCGAAAAGAGCGGGCCGGCGGGCGCGGCGGCGTTTCGCCCGAAAGGCCGCGCGGCGATCACGGAACCGTGTGCGCGAAACTTTTCCCGCGCGGCGCCGGTAACTCCCCTCGAACGTCCCCGCTGGCGGGACGACGCACCAACCGGGAGATCTCCGCCATGAAAGACGCCTTTCGCGCCCTGACCCTCGCCGCCGCTGCCGTCGCCGGCGTCGCCACCGTCGCCTACGCCGCCAATCCGCAGGTGGGCGGCGCGCCGATGTACACCAACAAGAACATCGTCGAGAACGCGGTCAACTCGAAGGACCACACGACCCTGGTCGCCGCCGTCAAGGCCGCGGGCCTCGCGGGGACGCTCCAGGGCGAGGGGCCCTTCACCGTCTTCGCCCCGACCAACGAAGCCTTCGCCGCGCTGCCGGCGGGCACGGTCGACAGCCTGCTCAAGCCCAACATGAAGAAGACCCTTCAGACCGTGCTGACCTGCCACGTGGTCTCGGCCAAGGCGATGTCGTCGGCCATCGAGGGCATGATCGCCGACGATGGCGGCAAGCATGTCGTGCCCACGATCGGCGGCTGCGACCTGATCGCCTGGGAGAAGGACGGGATCATCATGCTGGAGGACGAGAACGGCAACGTCGCCTCAGTGACCCAGCCCGACGTGGAGCAGTCCAACGGCGTGATCCACGTGATCGACACGGTGCTGCTGCCCAAGTCGTGACCTGATCCGACGGCGGACGAGGCCCGTCGGGCCCCCGGCGCGGCGGCGGCGTTTTCACACCCCGTTCGTCTCCGCGCCCGGGCTCCCGGGTCCGTCCGTCATCGGTTGAACGCCCGCGTCGCGCCCCGGCCGACGCGGGCGTTTTCGCGTCAGGCGCAGGCGGGCGGGCCAGACGGGCGGGCCAGACGGGCGGGACAGGCGGGCGGGACAGGCGGGGCGGATCGGATCGTCGAAGGCGGCCGCGCCCGGATCGGAGCCGAGCAGCCGCCCCGCGCGACGCTGCGACGTCAGCTCAGGAGGCGGGGGCCGGCGCCGCGCCTGGGGTCAGGAGGCGAGCTCCACCATCGCCGCCCCCAGCGCGATCAATGCCATCAGGCCGGCGCGGGCCGGGCCCAGCGGCTCGCGCAGGACCAGCCAGCCCAGCAGGGCCGCGAAGATCACCGAGGTTTCGCGCAGGGCCACCGCCTCGCCGACCTTGTCGAGCCGGGTCGCCAGCATCACGCAGCCGAAGCTGACGAAGGCGATCAGCGCGCCCGCCAGCCCCCGCCACATCAGCGGGCGCAGCGGCAGCCGGTCGGCCTCGGCCCGCCTGCGGCGGCGCAGCCAGGCGATCAGCGGAAAGCTCCACCCGTCCGCCACGAAGAACCAGGCGATGAAGGTGAAGGGGTCCGCGCTCTGCCGGATGCCCCAGGCGTCATAGGTGGTGTAGACCGCGATCATCACCCCGGTCAGCAGCGCGAGGCCGAGCGCGGTGAGCATGGTCTCCGATTGCAGCGACACCGCACGGCCGCGCAGGTTCACCACCGACAGCGACATGATCCCGCCCGACAGCATCGCGACGCCCAGCCACTGGCCGGGCTCGAAATGCTCTCCGAAGGCGATGGAGGCGAAGATCACCGTGCAGATCGGGGCGGTGCCGCGGGCCACCGGGTAGACCACGGTGAAGGCGCCGCGCTCATAGGCCAGCGCCTGCAGGGACTTGTAGAACAGGTGGATGGCCCAGACCCCGAAAAGGATCGGGATGATCTCGGGTTCCGGCCAGGGCAGGATGAAAAGCCCGGCCATCAGCGCCATCACGAAGACGAAGGCGTCGATGGCGCCCCGCGCCTCCCACGGGTCGTAGCGGGATTTCTGAAGCGTGCCGAGCACCGCATGGGCCAAGGCCGAGCACAGCGCGAGGATCAGGGCCAGGGTGGCCGCGAATTCGGTGCCTTCGACGGAAAGCACCAGGTCCGTCAGCATGTTCGCGTCTCCGGGCGGAGCGCGCGAGGCGGCGGCGACGTCACGCGATGTCCTCCGGTCCGGCCATGCCGACCAGCGCCCGGGCGAATTCCTCGGGGTCGAAGGGGGCGAGATCCTCGATGCTCTCGCCCACGCCGATGGCGTGGATCGGCAGGCCGAAACGGTCGGCCAGCGCCACCAGCACGCCGCCCTTGGCGGTGCCGTCCAGCTTGGTCATCACCAGCCCGGTGACGTCGGCGGCCTTGCGGAACAGCTCCACCTGGCTCAGCGCGTTCTGGCCCACGGTCGCGTCCAGCACCAGCAGGGTGTCATGCGGCGCGGTGGGGTCCTTCTTGCGGATCACGCGGACGATCTTCTCCAGCTCCGCCATCAGGTCCGCGCGGTTCTGGAGGCGTCCGGCGGTGTCGATCAGCAGCAGGTCCGCGCCCTCGTCCTGGGCGCGGGTCAGCGCGTCGAAGGCGAGGGACGCGGGGTCCGAGCCCTGGGGCGCGGTCATCACCGGCACGCCCGCGCGTTCCCCCCACACCTGAAGCTGTTCGACCGCCGCGGCGCGGAACGTGTCGCCGGCCGCGATCATCACCGACTTGCCGGCGCCGCGCAGCTGCATGGCGAGCTTGCCGATGGTGGTGGTCTTGCCCGAGCCGTTGACGCCGACCACCAGCACCACCTGCGGCTTCAGCCCGGTCAGCGGCAGGGGCCGCGCCACGGGCTCCAGCACGCGGGCGACCTCCTCGGCCAGAAGGGCCTTGATCTCGGAGGCGCCGACGCGCCGGCCGAAGCGGCCCTCGGCCAGATTGGCGGAGACGCGCAGCGCCGCGTCCACCCCCAGATCGGCGGAGATCAGCAGTTCCTCCAGCTGTTCGAGCAGATCGTCGTCGAGCACCCGCTTGCGCTCGGGCGCTCTGGGGGCGGAGGGGGGGGAGGTCGCGGCGCCGGGCGCGGGCTCTCCGCCGCCGCCGATGAGGCGGGAGAAGAAGCCGCGCTTCGGGGCCTCCGCCTGCGGCGCCGGCGCGGGGGCCGGTTCGGGCGTCGATACGGGCGTCGATAGGGGGGCCGGTTCGGTTCGGGGCGCGGGCGCCGGCGCAGGCTCGGCTCGCGGCGCCGGCTGCGGTTCGGGCGTGGGCTCCGCAACGGGCGCCGGAGCGGCGGCTTCGGGCGCCTCGGGCTCGCCCGTCTCCATCAGCGCGTCCAGCCCCTGGTCGAGCCGCGAAGAGGACTTCGTAAGGCGAGACTTGAGCTTCGAGAAAAACGACATGAGAACTCCCGGCGCCGCCCGGGCCGCAGACCCCGGGCAGGGGCCGGAATAGCGCGGCGGCGGCGCAGAGGAAAGGGCGCGCGACCCTGCGCGCGCCCTCTATCCGCCGGCTGCAAACCCTGGAGAGGGGGCGTTCAGCCCCGCCCGGCCCTGCGCGCCGCCAGGCCCAGGCCCAGCAGCGTGGTTCCGTCCATGACGAAGGAGATGCCGGCCAGCAGCCCAAGCAGCCACAAGGCCGCGCCGGGGAAGGAGGCGTAGATGATCAGCGCCGCCGCCAGCCCCACGGCGCCCGAGGCCGCCATCCAGCCCCAGCCCTTGGCCGGCCGCATCCGCAGCCCCTGCGCCAGCCGCACCCCGCCCGAGATCGCCAGCATCACCACAACGATCAGCGAGAAGGCGAAGAGCCCCGCCAGCGGATCGAAGATCGCGAGCAGCCCGCCGATCACGTAGACCGCGCCGATCAGCATGTGCCCCAGCGATTCCTTCCAGCCGCCGTCGCGCATGGCCTGCACGACCTGCCCGATGCCGGCGATCAGGAAGGCGAACCCGATCCACATGCCGATGGCGACCGATGCGAAGAAGGGCGCGAGGATCGCCAGCACGCCCATGGCGATCAGCAGCGCGCCGGCGCCGGCGATCCAGCCCCAGTTGCGCGACAGGGTTTCGCCGATGGGTTCGGGGGTGTGGGACATCGGAAGTCTCCGGTCAGTCTGGGCGGCGGGCGCGCCCTCCTGGCGCGGCCCGTCCGGGCGGCCACTCAAGGGCGCCTCGATCCGGCGCGCAAGGCGACGTGACGTCTGATGGGGGCGGGAGGGCGCCCGCGGTCCGCCTCAGGCCGGGTCGCGGAACTGCTTGCCGAGCTTCAGCCCCTGGCCCTGGTAGTTCGAGCCGACATCGGTTCCGTAAAGCCGGTCCGGCGCCTCGGCCATGGGCTCGTAGACCAGCCGTCCGACCACCTGCCCATGCTCCAGCGCGAAGGGGGCCTCGTAGCAGCGCACCTCCAGCACGCCCCGCGCCCCGGCGCCCCCCGCCGCGGCATGGCCGAAGCCGGGGTCGAAAAAGCCCGCGTAGTGGACGCGGAATTCGCCCGCCATGGCGTGATAGGGCTGCATCTCGGCGGCGTAGAGGGGCGGGATATGCACCGCCTCGCGGCTGACCAGGATGTAGAAGGCGCCCGGATCGAGGATCACGCCGCCGCCCGGCGCGGGATGGATCGGGTCGAAGAATTCGGTCGGCTCATAGGCGCCGATGCGGTCGAGGTCGATCAGCCCGGCATGGGCGCGCGCCCGCCAGCCCACCGGGGCCGCGCCGCGCGGCGTCAGGTCCACGGAAAAGCCCAGCCCGCCGTCGATATGCGCCTCACCGTCCACCAGCCGCTCCGCGGCATGCAGCGCGCGCAGGGCGTCGTCGTCCATCGTGAGATCGCCGCGGCGCAGGCGGATCTGGTTCAGCCGCATCCCCGGGCGCACCAGCACCGAGAACGACCGCGGGCTGATCTCGGCGTAGAGCGGGCCGTCATAGCCCGGCTCGATCCGGTCGAACTCCACCCCGTTGTCGGCGATCAGCCGGGTCAGCAGGTCCAGCCGCCCGGTCGAGCTTTTCGCGTTGGCCATGGCCGAGACGTCGCCGGGCAGGCGCATCCGCTCCTGCAACGGCACGAGGTAGACGCAGCCCTTCTCCAGGACCGCGCCGGGGCGCAGGTCGATCTCATGCATGGAGAATCGCTCGGCACGCTCGGCCACGGTCTTGCCCTGTCCGGCGAGGAAGGAGGCGCGGATCCGCCAGGCGCGGTCGCCGAGACGCAGGTCGAGGCTGGCGGGCTGGATCAGCGCCTCGGGCACGCCGCCGGGGGCCGAGATGGCGCCCGAGGCGATCATCGCCCGCAGGGTCTGGGAGGGGAGGACGCCGGCGGGGGCGTTCCCCTGCGCGTCGGTTCCGGACTGGGCCATCCGCGTGCCTCCCCTTCTGGTCGGCCTGGGGGGCCGGCGCATGCGAAAAGCGCCAGCCGTTGCCGGCTGGCGCTTAACTGGTCGGGCTGGCGAGATTCGAACTCACGACCTTCCGTCCCCCAGACGGACGCGCTACCAAGCTGCGCTACAGCCCGTTCGAGCGGGGGTTTAGACGGGCGCGCGACCCGTGGCAAGACCCGGCCCGCGTGAATTTCCGACGCCTTGCGCAAGGGCAGGGGGCGGAGGCGGTTTTCACGGGATTTCGGACGCGGCCGGGCGCCACGGCGACGGCGATGAAGTCGGCGACGGCGACGATCTCAGCTTCGCGGCGCGGGTTCCGAGCGCAGACGGTCGCGCAGGGCTTCGAGGCGGGAGATGGCGGCGCGAATCCGTTCCGCGTCGGCCGGGTCGGGTTCGGCGGGCGCGGGCGCCGGGTCGGGCTCGGCTTCGGTCGTCGCGCTTTCAGTCGCCGGGGGGGCGGGCTCCGGCGCCCTGGCCGGCGCGGGGGGGGCGAGATCAAGGACCGGCTCCGGCGCGGCCTCCGCTTCCGGCGCGGGGGCAGGAGCGGGCGCGGGCGCCGGCGCAGGACTGGGCGCGGGGGCCGCATCCTCGGGCAAGGCCTCGCCCAGATGCTCGGCGCCGCGGCGGGTGACGTGGCGCGCGCCCTTCTCCCGGAAGATCTTCTGGACGCCCTTGATGGTCAGGCCGTCATCGTAGAGCAGCTCGCGGATGCCGACCAGCAGGGTCACGTCCTCGGGCCGGTAATAGCGCCGCCCGCCGCCCCGCTTCACCGGCTTCACCGCCGGGAACTTCGACTCCCAGAAGCGCAGCACATGCGCCGGCACGTCCAACGTCTCCGACACTTCGGAGATGGTGCGGAACGCGGCGGGGGACTTGTCCATGCGGGGCGGGCTCCGTCGCGGCTTCGGCGAACGCTGTCTGGGTCGGGCAGGGCGCCGGCGCGAAGCGCGCGCCGACGACCGGAAAGGAGGGGGGCGTCAGGCGCGGAGGGCGAGGCCCCCGTCGCCGCCGACGTTCACTCGCTCAGCGACGCGTTGATACGGTCCTTGAGGATATGCGAGGGGCGGAACACCAGCACCCGGCGCGGCTCGATCGGCACTTCCTCGCCGGTCTTGGGATTGCGGCCCATGCGGGCGCCTTTCTGGCGGACCTGGAAGGTGCCGAAGGAGGAGATCTTCACCGTCTCGCCCTTCACCAGGGAGTCCGAGACATGGGCCAGAATGCTTTCGACCAGCTCGGCCGATTCGTTCCGGCTCAGGCCGACTTCCCGGTAGACCGCTTCCGTCAGGTCCAGCCGCGTGTGGGTCTTGTTCGCCATCCGCAGGCCCCCCGCCGTTCTGCCGCGACCGAGGCCGCGTTGATGCGTTGATCATCGGCCGGAACTGTTTCCGACCGCGGGAAGAACGTAGGCGCGCGGGGATTTCAGAGTCAATGTCAATGACTTGGCGAGAGCGGCGCAGAGATGGGTTCAGGACGGCGGCGAAACCGTCCCGGCCCCATGGGGCGCGGCGTCAAGGCGCCGGGGCGGGCGCGATGTCGGGGCGCCGCGACAATCCCGCGCCGCCCGAAAAAATCACAACGGGTCAATTCGTTGCGAGGCTCGGCTGAGTCCCGGCCTGAGCGAGACGCGTCGCTGTCGCGCCGGGATCCGCAGCCCGGGCGCGCGTCGGAGACCTACCAGCGCATCACCGCGGCGCCCCAGGCCAGACCGCCGCCGATGGCCTCCATCAGCAGCAGGTCGCCCTTGGCGATGCGCCCGGCGGCGACCGTCTCGGAAAGCGCCAGCGGGATCGAGGCGGCGGAGGTGTTGCCGTGATTCTGCACGGTCATCACCACCTTCTCCATCGGCAGCCCGGTCTTGCGGGCGGTGGATTCGATGATCCGGCTGTTGGCCTGGTGGGGCACCATCCAGTCCACATCCGCGGAGGTGGCGCCGATATCGTCCAGCGCCTCATGCGCCACCGCGGCCAGCTTGTTGACCGCGTGCTGGAAGACCTTCTGCCCCTGCATGCGCACGCAGCCCGCCCGGCCCGTGGAGGACGGCCCGCCGTCCACATAGAGCAGGTCGTGATGGTCGCCGTCGGAATGCAGCTTCACCGACATCACGCCGCGATCGGTCAGCGTGCCGGCCCCCTGCTCCGCCGTCAGGATCAGCGCGCCGGCGCCGTCGCCGAACAGCACGCAGGTGGAGCGGTCGGTCCAGTCGAGAATGCGCGAGAACGTCTCCGCCCCGATCACCATCACCGTCTTCGCCTGGCCCGAGACGATCAGCGAATTCGCCGTGGCCACCGCGTAGATGAAGCCCGCGCAGACCGCCTGGATGTCGAAGGCGAAGCCCGAGCGCATGCCGATGGCCTGCTGCACGCGGGTGGCGGTGGCGGGGAAGGTCTCGTCCGGGGTGGCGGTGGCGAGCACGATGGCGTCGATATCCGACGCCTCCAGCCCCGCCGCCTTCAGCGCGCGCTCGGCGGCCGGAATGGCGAGGTCCGAGGTCTTCTCGTCCTTCGCTGCGAAATGCCGGCGCTCGATGCCGGATCGGGAGCGGATCCACTCGTCCGTCGTATCCAGGGTGGCGGCGAACTCGGCGTTCTCGACAACCCGGTCGGGCAGATGGTGGCCGCATCCCATGGGCACGGCGCGCGTGACGGTCATCCTGTGCTCTTCCCGCTCCTGGTCGATTCCCCGGGCGCAGTTTCCCGGCCGGGGAAGGTGTTGGCAACCTGTTCGGCCACGCGACGTTCGAAGCCGGACAGACCCATGGTCGCGGCCAGCTTGATGGCGGAGGCCACGCCGGTGGCGTCTGCGGACCCGTGGCTTTTGACCACCGATCCGTTGAGCCCGAGAAACACGCCGCCATTGACCCGGCGCGGGTCGATGCGCTTGCCCAGCCGCCGCAGCGACGTCCAGGCCGCGAGCGCGCCGAGCCGCGACAGCCAGGTGTGGCGGAACGCGTCCTTCAGGCTGTCGGAGATCAGCTTGGCGGTGCCTTCGGCGGTCTTCAACGCGACATTGCCGGTGAATCCGTCGGTGACGATGACGTCGCAGCGGGTGGACAGGATGTCCCCGCCCTCGACGAAGCCGACATAGGAGAACCCCGCGCCCGTCCGCCCGGCGGCGGCGCCGATCATCTCATGGGCGTCGTGCAGGGTCTCGCCGCCCTTGCTCTCCTCGGCGCCGACATTGAGCAGGCCGACGCGGGGCTGTTCGAGCCCGAGGCCGACGCGGGCGTATTCCGCGCCCATGACCGCGTATTGCAGCAGATTGCGCGGATCGGCGCGGATATCGGCGCCCACATCCAGCACGATGTTGTGACCCGCCGGCCCGCGCGAGGGCCAGAACACCGCGATCGCGGGGCGGTCGACGCCCGGCGCCCGGCGCAGGGCCAGCATGGCCAGCGCCATCAGCGCGCCGGTGTTGCCGCAGGACACGGCCACCGAGGCCTCGCCGCTTTTCACCGCCTGCAGGGCGCTCATCATCGAGGTGCCGCGGGCCTGGCGCATGACCTTCGAGGGCTTGGCCCCCATCGGCACGATCTCGGGCGCGTGGCGGATCTCGGTGCGTTCCGCGAGCGCGCCGCGGCGGCGCATCAGGCGGGTGAGCTCGGCCTCGTCGCCATGGACGATGAAGCGGATGTCGGGATTGCGGCGGGCCGAGATCGACATGCCGCCGATCACCGCGGCCGGGCCGCGATCGCCGCCCATGGCGTCGACCGAGATCACGCCGCCGCGGGCGGGCCCGTCATTGCGGCCACGGCTGAAGCCGTCGTCGTCATCGTCGTCGTGGGAGGAGCTGAGAAAGGTCATCTGATGCGCTTCGGCGACCGTTTCATGAGAGAGTCCGGACCGGTCGAGGCGCAGCATGCGCAAGGCGGCGTTCCGGCGCCGCGTCCCGCGAAGGGCGCGGCGATCCCGGGATATGCGCCGGGGCGGCGCCCGGCCGAGGTCGTCTCGCCGCGCGATTCCCGTGCGCGATGGCGCGCGGGTCTCGCCTTGTCCGCAGCCCCTGACAGAGCCTGCGACCGGGCCGAAGCCCGGACAGGCGCAGGGGCGTGCTCGCGCAGCGTTCCGACGAGCGCGACGCGAGGTCCGCGCCGCGCCGGTCCCCTCCGCCGCGCCGGAACCGGGAGCCCCGCGAATGCGGGCCCGGTCAGGCGCGGGGAAGGGCGGCCGCGATCAGGACTCGTCGTCGAGGTCGAGCTCTTCGACCATGCTGACGACCTCGCGGCCGGCATAGTGCCCGCAGGAGCCGCACACATGGTGCGGACGCTGCAGCTCGCCGCAGTTCGGGCACTCGGCGTAGCTCGAGGCGGACAGGGCATGATGCGAGCGGCGCATGTTGCGCTTCGACGGCGTGGTTCGATTCTGGGGGACCGCCATGGTCTCGATCTCCGGTTGACCGCGGCGACCGCGTGGCCGCGCGTATGGGCCGGGACCCTCTCGGCTCCCCTGCCGGACCGCCCGTCGCCGATGCGCCGGAGAGGTCCCGCGGAGAGCCGCCGAATCCCGTGAAAAAGGAGCGGCGAACATACGCGAAACCCGAGCGAGCGCAAGGGCCGGCCGAGGGGCGCGGAAGCGGCGGCGCGCAGGGGGGCGCGCGGCCGGGCTCGGGCGGCGCCCGCGGCGGGGCCGGAGCGGAGAATTTCGTCGCGCCCGCAAGGCGGTCGGTCCGGCGCCGGGGCGTCATGACGGGGCCTGCGGCGCGCGGCGGCCGCGCGGCGCGCGGGGGGCTCGGACGGGAGCGCCGCGACGACCGTGGCGCGGGTGCGGCCGCTCCGCCCGCGGCGCGGTTCGGGCGTCGCGCAGGTGGCCACGTCGCCACCCGGCGACCGGGTTCCCTGCGCCGCGGGCGCGCCCTCGCCACCCGCGGGCGGGAGGACGCGGCGCCCGGTCGGGACAGGCGGAACCTGCGGGCGGCCAGGCGCACGCGCGGCCAGGGGCGGGGACACGGGCGCAGCCAGGGGCGGGAACGGGGACAGGCAGGAGGTGAGGCGCATGGCGCGTGGACCCCGACTCAGCCGTCGTCCTTGTCCAGGCGCTCGCGCAGCGCGGCGAGGGCGGCGAAGGGACGGGCGGCGCCGTCCTCCTCCTCCGCGCCGTCGGGACCGACCGCGGGCGCCGCGAAGGTCGCGCCCGGGGCCCGCGGATAGGGGTCGATGGCCAGCGCCGCGATCTCCGCCGCGACCTCGCCGGGATCGATGCGATGGCCCAGAGGCTCGGGCGGGTCGTCGTCCTCGGAGGGGTCGATATCGGCCAGGTCCGGCTCCGGCGCGCCGGGCAGGTAGAGGCGCGAGAACGGCTCCGCCAGCTCCTGCGCCACGTCCTCCAGCGTCACCACGCAGGGCTGCACCACGCGGGCGCGGACCTCGCCCTCCACGCGCCAGCCGTCGGCCTCCGGGCGCACCTCGCCGCGGAAGCCGAACCGCTCCACTTTCTTCACGCCGAAGCGGCGGGCGAGGGCGGCGCGCTCCTCCGCGCCGGCCTTGGCCTGCAGTTTGTCGCCGTTGGGCGGCAGATCGTTGACCCGGACCGGCCGGGAGAATTCGGGCGCCGGGACGGCGGCGGCGGAGCGGGACATGGCGCTTACTCCTTCGCGCGGGGCGGGTCGCATCGGCCTCGTATCGCCCTGGGCCGCGATGCGGCGCGCAGGACCGGTCCGGGGACGGACGGCGAGGCCGGCGGTGTGGCTCGGGCGGCGGGGCCGCTTGAACTGCGAACATGCGCGCGCTAGGCAAGGCCTGCAAGCGGCGACCTTGGCCCGCCCGCACCCGCCGCGGCTTCGCGGCCACGGCGCGGGGCGCGTCCGGGGCGCGGACTGGCCGGCCCAAGCGGCCCGGCCGCGATGACCCGGGAGCGGTGATGATCCGGAAGACACGGGGTTTTCAGGTGCGGGACCCGCGCATGACTTCCATCAACGGAACGATCGGCGGCGCCGCGTCGGCCGGGGGCGCGTCGGGCGCGCCCGTCGCGCCGCGGCGGCGTCCGCGGGGCGCGACGCTCGCGCTGGGCGCCCTCGCCGCGCTGGCGCTCGCGGCCTGCGAGCCGGTCGTGCGCGTGCACGGCTACGCCCCGGCCGAGGCGCAACTGGCGCAGCTGGAGCCAGGCATCGACAGCGCCGCCACGGTGACCGCCAAGATCGGCCGTCCCTCGACGGCCGGCGTGATGCGCAACGACGCGTGGTATTACGTGTCCTCGCGGGTCGAGACCCTGGCCTACAACGCCCCCGAAGTGACCGAGCGCCGCGTTGTGGCGATCCGCTTCGACGATCAGGGCACGCTCGCCTCGACCGATCTTTACGGGCTGGAGGACGGCCGGGTGATCAACCTGGTGACCCGCACCACGCCCACCTTCGGGCGCGAGCTGACCATCCTGCAGCAGGTCTTCGGCAACCTGGCCAACGCCGGTTCCGCCGTGGCCGAGGGCGCGACGAACAACTGATGCGACGCCACGCCGCCGGTCCCCGAGGCGGGCCGGCGGCAGGCGCCGCTGCGGCGCCTTGGGGACGGCGCGCGCGGCCGGGCCGGTTCGGGCGTCGGCGGCGCGCTCATGCCGAGCGCGGCGCGTCTCTTCCTCTCATCGATTCGCGGGGCGAAGGCCTCGCGCGGCGCGTCGCGAAGCGGCGGGAGACGGGCGCCTGGGCGTCCGCCGGCCGCGCCGCCGACCCTGAGCCGGCGTGCCGCGGCCGCCTGGCCGCAGGGCCTACGGGCGGAGGCCGCGCCTTCGGGGCATGGCGTCGCCGGGGGCGGGCGACGTTGAGGGACAGGCGTCGTGCAGGGCGCCGGAGGCGAAGGCCCCCCGAGGCGCCGTCAGGCGGCCTCGGGCTTGCGCAGCGCGAACCAGATCAGCGCGGCGCCGGCCAGGCTCAGGAACGGGATCATCGCCCAGTTCACCGCCGCCCAACCGGTCTGCGGATCGCCGCCC
This sequence comes from Albimonas donghaensis, assembly GCF_900106695.1. Taxonomy (GTDB): domain Bacteria; phylum Pseudomonadota; class Alphaproteobacteria; order Rhodobacterales; family Rhodobacteraceae; genus Albimonas; species Albimonas donghaensis. Next base: position 74,082 of record NZ_FNMZ01000004.1, on the reverse strand, counting down.
CAGCAGTTCATCAGCCCGCCGGAGCTGACCGAGGCCACCGTCACCAGTCCGAACACCGCGAAGTCGTTCATGCCCTGGACCCGGCTGCGCTCGGCCACCGAATGGGCGCCGGCCAGCATCGAGGTCGCGCCGATATAGCCGAAGTTCCACCCGATCCCGAGCAGGAACAGCGCGCCGTAGAAGTTCAGCAGGTCCACGCCCGCCAGGGCCACCATCCCCGCGCCGGCGAGGATCACCAGCCCGGTGGCGATGACCTTCTCCACGCCGAAACGGTTGATGATGTTGCCGGTGAAGAAGCTGGGCAGGAACATCGCCAGCACGTGCACCATGACGATATCCGCCGCGTCCGCCTGCGCGAAGCCGCAGCCCACCACCGCCAGCGGGGTGGAGGTCATCACCAGGTTCATCAGCGCGTAGGAGACCATGCCGCAGATCATCGCCACCAGGATGCGCGGCGTGCGCAGAAGCTGCCCGACCGAGCGCCCCTTCGCGTCGCCGGGCTGCGGTTTCGCCGGCTTGGGCGAGTCGAGGAACCAGAACACCGAGCACGCGACCAGGTTCAGCAGGATCACGAAGGCGTAGGCGCCCGCGAAGGGCACCGGGGCCAGCATGTCGGAGGTGAGCTTGACCATCTGCGGCCCGATCACGGCGGAGATCAGCCCCCCCGCCATCACCCAGGAGATCGCCTTGGGCCGGAACGTGTCGGACGCCCCGTCGGCGGCGGCGAAGCGGTAGAAGCCATGCGCCGACATATAGATGCCGGTGCAGAAAGCGCCTGCGAGGAACAGCCAGAAGGAATTGAGGAACAGCGCCGCGACGCAGAGCGACGCGCCGGTCGCGCCCCCCGCGGCCCCCATGAAGAACCCCGCGCGCCGCCCGTAGCGCCCCATCACCGCCGAGACATTGGGCGCAGCCAGCATCGAGCCCAGCACGATCAGCGAGATCGGCAGCGTCGCGAGGCAGGGGATCGGGGTCAGCATCTGTCCCGCCAGCCCCCCCAGCACGAAGTTGACCGGCATCTGCGCGCCCAGCGTCGCCTGGGCGATGACCAGCACCACGACATTGCGCCGGGCCCGGCGGTCGGGATCGGGGAGCGGCGCGGAGGGCGAGGCGGGGGGTGTGTCGGATGCGGAAACCATGGCGCCGGTCAGGTAGCCGGGGCTTGGACGCGAAGGCAAGCGAAGCGTTGTGAGGGACAATATCACAACGCGTGATCGTGGAATTCAAAACTTTTGCGGTCAGGCGCCCGGACGTCCCGGCTGGAAGACCCGGTTTCAAGACCCGCCGCGGGCGCATGTCCGCGGCGCCGAGGGGCCGGTTGAACCGCTGCGGCGCGGGCTGCGGTCCCGACCCCCGGGGAGCGGCCAGGCCGGCCGCCGCGTGCCGACGGATGAGCGGGGAGGCGCCGCGTCGACCCGGGCGCGGGCGGCGGCCGCTCGCCCGCGGCGCGCGGCGACGGGGGCGATGGCGGCGACGTCTCCAGCCGGACCGGATGCGCTTCGCCCATGAACAGGCTTGCAATCCGCTCCGAATCAACCGGAAATGGAGCGGTTCCCGCGCCGCCCCGGGGCGCGACGCCCTCGACGGACGCGCGCGCCCGTCGAGGGCGTCGCGCGCGGTTCTTCGGCCGCGAACCCGCGCGTCCCGCGCGTCCCGCGCCGCTCCACTGGGGAGGCGGCCCGGAGGCGTTGGCGGAGGCGCTGGCGGTGGGAACGGACTGGACCTTGCTGCGTTCGCCCGGCTGGCCGCGATGCGGGACGGGCGGGGCCGGACGGCGGCGCGACCGCGCCGCACGGGGCCGGCAAGCGCAGGGCCGCAGCCCGGACGCGCGTCCGCGAAGTGGGTCGCGGACGCGCGTCCATTCGACCCCTCCGCGCGGCGGCCTGGTCGGGGAGGCGTGGGCGGGCGAGCCCGGCGCCCGGGGCCTTTTCGATTTGACCGCCTTTGGAACGCGTTCGTCAGCTTCGGGAACGGGGGGGCGTCGCATCGCGGCTTGCGCAGGCGAGGTTGCGCAGGGGGGCGGGCCTTCGGGCGCCCTGTCGTGCAGCGGCGGGACAGGCCCACCGCCGCTGTTCCCCCCGCGGCCCGGCGCCTGCGCCGACGCCGCCGCCAGCGGTGGGCGTCAGCCGCGGCGCCGGCGCCGGCCCTCGCGCGCGCCGCGGGCGCCGGCGGGGGCCTCGCCCTCGGGCGTCGGCTCGCGGTTGGCCTGGATCCAGGCCATGCCGTGAGGGTCGTTGTTCATCAGAAGATTGGCGGCGCGGATCGCGTTCATCTCCTGCGGGCGCACCGGGTTCATGATCGCCGAGGTCATTCCGGCCGTGATCGCCATCGGCAGGAAGGCCGCGTTGATCCCGTGCCGGTTGGGCAGCCCGAAGGACACGTTGGAGGCCCCGCAGGTGGTGTTCACGCCAAGCTCGTCGCGCAGGCGGCGCACCAGCGCGAAGACCTGCTTGCCGGCGGTGGCCATGGCCCCGATCGGCATGACCAGCGGGTCGACCACGATGTCATGGGCGGGAATGCCGAAATCCGCGGCCCGTTCGACGATCTTCTTCGCCACGGCGAAGCGGATCTCGGGGTCCTCGGAAATGCCGGTGTCGTCGTTGGAGATCGCCACCACCGGCACGTTGTATTTCCTGACCAGCGGCAGGACGAGCTCCATCCGCTCCTCCTCCCCGGTGACGGAGTTGAGCAGGGGGCGGCCCTCGGCGGCCTCCAGCCCGTTCTCCAGCGCGCCGGGGACCGAGCTGTCGATGCACAGCGGCACGTCGACGATGGCCTGCACCCGCTCGATCAGCGCCTTCATCAGCATCGGCTCGACGAAGTTGTTGTCGGCGTAGCGGGGGTCGGCCTCCATCCGGTTGGAGAACACCGCGCCCGAGTTGATGTCGAGGATCATCGCCCCGCAGGCCACCTGCTCGGCCGCGTCCTTCTCGACGGTGGAGAAGTCGTCCATCTCCAGTTCGGCCGCCAGCTTCTTGCGGCCGGTGGGATTGATGCGCTCGCCGATGACGCAGAACGGCTCGTCGAAGCCGATGACGACGGTTTTCGACTTGGACTCGACGATGGTGCGGGTCATGCGCGATGCGATCCTTGTGGGGCCTGGCGGGGTAGGGCGGGCGATGACGGGCGGGCGTGGGCTCGGAGGCGCCCGACGGCCGGGAACCCGGTTGGCGTGAGGGGCGGGGCTCGTCAGGGGGCCGGCCCGCGAGGCGCCCCGCCCCGCCGATCAGGCGTAGCGGACGACCCCGCGTTCGGCCCGGTCGGCGGCGTATTCGGCGGTCTTGTCGATGCCGCCCAGCGGGAAGAAATGCACCTGCGCGATCTGCAGGTCCGGGTCGGCGGCGCGGGCGGCGGCGAGGTCGGCCAGCACCTCGTCGGGCGTGAAGGGCAGGGCGAGCCGGGTCAGGTCCATGGCCCGCTTCTGAAGCACCTTGACCGAGGGCCCCACCCCGCAGGCCAGCGCGTATCTGATCAGCGTCTGAAGCTTGGCGGGCCCGGCCACGCCGACATGGATCGGCAGGTTCACCCCCGCCGCCCGCAGCCGCGCGGCCCAGTCCACCACCGGCGCGGCCTCGAATACGAACTGGGTGGCCAGCGCCATCTCGGCGTCGCTGCGTTCGGCGAAGGCCTGCTTCCAGCGCAGCGCCGCCATGACGTTCCGATCCGACCCGTCGGGGTCGATGTCGGTGTTGCCCTCGGGGTGGCCGGCGACATGCAGGCGGCGGAAGCCGGCGCGGTCGAACAGCCCGGTCTCCATCAGCTGCATGGAGCAGTGGAAGTCCCCCCGCGGCTCCGACACGCCGCCGCCCAGCAGCAGCGCCGAGGTCACCCCCGCCTCGCCCTGGTAGCGGTCGATCCAGTCGGCCAGCGCGGCCCTGGAGGGGATAGAGCGGGCGGGGAAATGCGGCATGACCTCGAAGCCCTCGCCGGCGATGCGGCGGGCGGTGGAGACCATGTCCTCGATCGGCGTGCCGTCGATATGGGCGATGTAGACCCGCGTGCCCCGGGGCAGGAGATCGGCGAAACGCGCGATCTTCGCGGCGGTGCGCGGCATGACTTCGACCGAGAAGCCGCGCAGGAAGCCGGCCTGTTCCGCGGGCGCGGCCGAAGGCGAGGACGGAGAGACGGCGCGTCGCCGCGCGAGGAAGTCGATCACCCGGGACATGTCCGGCCCTCCTTGGCTGGGGCTCGGGCGACCGTCGCCCTTGCGCCCCGTTACTGGGTCTCCGCCCCGTCGCCCGGCTCGCGGCCGTCATTGGCGATCAGGGCCCTGATCTTCTCCGGCCCGTATTCGGCGTCGAGCCTCGCGGCCTCCGCCTCCGCCGCGGCCTCGTCGCTCCCGGCTTCGACCTGGTAGGGCGCGCCGCGCCGCCACTCGGCCAGGTAGGCGTCGGACTCCTTCGCCCCCACCTTCATCGCGCAGCGGTCTATCGCCTGCTCGAACCGCTCGGGGAGCTGGCGCTTGGCGCCGCCCCGACGGCCCTTGCCCGCGATCACCTGGGCGGGGATGTCCCGCCACCAAACCACCGTGATCTGCGCCAAATCCGTCTCCTCCGGGCGGGGAAGGTCCGGTCCGATACCGCCTCGCCTTCAATCCCGGATACGCGCTCGCGGGGCGCGTTCGCGTGATGGGAGCGACGGCATGCGCGAGAAACGCGACATCGGCTCGCGGCGTCGCTGCGGATTCGCGCGGATCGGGCAGGCGTCGCCTCCGCGCGGCTCCGGCGGGCGGGGTGTTTCCGGGGGGCGGCGGGGGGAGGCGGGGCCTGAACGGCGCGCGAAAGCGTCGCGGCGCGTCCGGGTTTCGTTCAGAGGTTCTTGAGCGGCGTGAGTCAGGATACGCTGCGTCAAACCCCGGCTCGCGGGCCGCGCCCGGACGCCGGCGCCGCGGCGCCGCAAAGCGACGTTGAAGCGTCGCGAACAAAACCGTATGAAGGCGGGAAGCGCTTTCGCGTCCCGCGCAGCGGGGGCCGCGCCGAAAGAACCCATTCGTGGAGTAGCCCTCGTGACCGATCCGTCCGGCCGCAGCCTGTCCATCTCGTTCGAGTTCTTCCCCCCCGCCACGCCCAACGGGGCGATGCGGCTGTGGCGCTCGGTCGAGCGGCTGGCGCCGCTGGCGCCGAGTTTCGTGTCGGTGACTTACGGCGCGGGCGGCACCACCCGCGACCGCACCCGCAACGCCATCAAGGCGATCCTGGAGCGCGCCCGCCTGCAGGTGGCCGGCCACCTGACCTGCGTCGGCGCCACGCGCGAGGAGACGCTGGAGGAGGCCGACGGCTACCGCAAGCTGGGCGCCCGCCGGGTGGTGGCGCTGCGCGGCGACCCGCCCAAGGGCGCCGACCGGTTCGAGCCGCATCCCGACGGGTTCCGCAACGCGGCGGAGCTGGTCACGGGGCTGCGCGCGGCGGGGCATGACCGGATCTCGGTCGCGGCCTATCCGGAACGGCATCCGGACTCGGCGGATCTCGCGGAGGATCTCGACAACCTGAAGCGCAAGCTGGATGCGGGCGCGGACAGCGCGCTGACCCAGTTCTTCTTCGACAACGATCTGTTCCTGCGCTTCCGCGATGCGGCGGCGAAGGCGGGGATCACCGCGCCGATCCATCCGGGCATCCTGCCGATCGAGAATTTCGGCAAGATGCGGCGGTTCGCGGCGGGCTGCGGGGCGACGATCCCGGACTGGCTGGTCACCGCCTATGGCAATGCCGACGAGCAGGGCATGACCGAGACCCTGAGCCGCGCCATCTGCGCCGAGCAGTGCGACGGTCTGCTGGCCGAGGGGGTGGAGCACATCCACTTCTACACGCTCAACAATCCCGATCTGCCCTATGACGTGTGCCGCGCCATCGGCGTGGAGCCCCAGCCGCTCGGCGCGGCCGCCGCCGGCGGCGCCTGAGCCTTTCGGGTCTCGGGACGGATCGACACGGGGAGACGGATCGAAACGGGGCGCTTCGGCGTCCCGTTTTCGTTTTCGGCGGGCGACGCCGGCACGCCACCCCTCGACGGTTTCAGGAACGACCAGCGCGGGAGCGCCGCGACGACCCGCCCGTGGGTTTCGCGGTTCCGCCCGCGGCGCGGGGCAACCGGGCGCCGTCGGCACGGTCGCCATCCGGCGCCTCCGGTCCAGCGCGCCGCGGGCGGAACCGGCCCAGGGGGCGAGACCTCGACGCGGCGCATCCGCCCCGGCGGATCAGAGCGCGTCGCGCAGCCGGGCCAGCAGCATGGCCGCGGTCAGGATCGGTCGGCGCAGCGACGCGCCGCCGGGAAAGCGCGGGACGGGCAGGGCGGACATGATGTCGAGCCGCCTGCGGTCCCCCGACGCGGCCTCGGCCAGCACCGCGCCGGCCATGGTCGCCAGCGCCACCCCCGAGCCCGAATAGCCCGAGGCGTTGAACACGCCCGGCCGGATCTCTCCCCAGACCGGCAGGCGGGTCGGCGTGATCGCCAGCGTGCCGCCCCAGGCATGGTCGATCCGCGCCTCCGCCAATTGCGGGAACAGCGCCAGCATCCGCGGCCGGACCAGCGCCGCGATGTCCTTGGGGAAGGTCCAGCCATAGCTCTCGCCGCCGCCGAACAGCATCCGCCGATCCTCCGACAGGCGGAAATAGTTCACCACGAAGCGGCTGTCGGCCACCGCCGCGTCGTCCCGGATCAGGGATCGGGCGAGGCCCTCGTCCAGCGGTTCGGTGGCGATGATGAAATTGTTGATCGGCATGACCTTCGCCGCGACCTCCGGCAGCAGCCCGCCGAGATAGCCGTTGCAGGCGACCACCACCCGCTCGGCCCGCACCTCTCCGGTGGCGGCGATCACGCGGGTCCCGTCGAGCCAGCTGGCCTCGGTCCGCTCGAAGATCCGCGCGCCCGCCGCCATCGCCGCCCGGGCCAGACCGCGGGCGAAGGCGAGCGGATGCAGGTGCCCGCCGGACGGCATCGACAGGCCTCCCGACATGCCCGCCGCGCCGAGCCTCGCGCGGACCTCCTCCGGCGGCAGATATTCGATATCGGCGCCGTATTCGTCGCGCAGGAACGCCGCATGCGCTCTCGACCCCGCGTCGTAGCGCGCGCGGTGATTGACGTAGAGCAGCCCGGCTTTCAGCCCGCAGTCGATGCCGTGCCGGTCGACCAGGTCCCGCACAAGATCCGCCGCGTCGCGCCCGATCTCCCACGACGCCCGCGCCAGCCCGGGATCGGCCATTTTCGCCACCGCCTCCGGGTCCTGCCGCTGGCCCACGCCGATCTGTCCGCCATTGCGCCCCGAGGCGCCCCAGCCCACGCGATGCGCCTCCAGCACCGCCACCGACAGCCCCCGCTCCGCCATGTGCAGCGCGGTGGACAGCCCGGTGAAGCCGGCGCCGATGATGCAGACGTCCACGGTCTCGGTCCCGTCGAGCTGCGGCTGGTCGGGGAAGGCGGGCGCCGAGGCGACGTACCAGGACGGGGGATGGGTCCCTTGCGTCTCGTTGGCGTAAAGGGTCGTGATCATCGGGGCTCCGATAGGGACAGGGGCGCGACGCGCAAGCCGCCCCCCGACAGGGGGCGCGGCCCGAACGTCGCGCGAAGCCGGTTCAGCCGGCCCGCGGGCCTCAGACGTTGAGCAGCAGGTGCTCGCGCTCCCACGGGCTGATGACGGTCATGAACTGATCGTATTCGAATTGCTTCAGCGTGCCGTAGAGCTTCACGAAATCGCGGCCCAGCAGCTCGGCCATCGGCTCGCAGGATTGCAGCAGGTCCACCGCCTCCAGCAGCGAATAGGGGATGTCGCGGGCGTTGTCATAGGCGCCGCCGGTGACGGGCGGGCGGGGGGCGGTCCCCTCCTCCATGCCGATCAGGCCGGCGGCGAGCGAGCCCGCCAGCGCGAGGTAAGGATTGGCGTCGGCCCCGGTCAGCCGGTTCTCCACCCGCCGGGCGCGCGGGTCGGAGCGCGGCGCCCGCAGCCCGGTGGAGCGGTTGTCGTAGCCCCATTCCAGGTTCACCGGCGCCGACATGTATTTCACCAGCCGCCGGTAGGAGTTCACATAGGGCGCGGTCAGCGCCGAGCAGGCGGGCAGGTATTTCTGCTGGCCGCCGATGAAGGCCTCGAACAGCGGGCTCGCCTCGCCGTCGGGGGCGGTGAAGATGTTGTTCCCGTCCCGGTCCAGCACCGACTGGTGGATATGCATGGCCGAACCCGGCTGCCGCGCCATCGGCTTGGCCATGAAGGTGGCGTAGGAGCCGCAGCGCAGCGCCGCCTCGCGGATCAGCCGCTTGAACAGGAACACCTGGTCGGCGAGCTTCATCGCGTCGCCATGCATCATGTTGACCTCGAGCTGCGCGGCCCCGGCCTCCTGGATGATGGTGTCGATCTCCAGCCCCTGCGCCTCGGCGTAGTCGTAGATATGCTCGATCACCGCGTCGTATTCGTCGACCGCGGACAGGGAGAAGGCCTGGGAACCGGTGGACTGGCGGCCCGAGCGGCCCACGGGCGGCTCCAGCGGATAGTCGGGGTCGGTGTTGGGCTTGGTGAGGTAGAATTCCAGCTCCGGCGCCACGACGGGGGTCCAGCCCTTGGCCTCGTAGGCGCGCAGCACGCGGCGCAGCACCTCGCGCGGGGCGAAGGGAATCGGCACGCCGTGGCGGTCGACCACGTCATGGATGATCTGCAGCGACGCCTCGCCCGCCCAGGGCACGGCGCGGGCGGTGGTCAGGTCGGGGACCAGCGTGATGTCGCCGTCGGAATAGAGCTCGGGGTGGTCCACGTCGGCGTATTCGCCGGTGATCACCGCGAAATAGATCGAGACCGGCAGGCGGATCTCGCTCTCACGCAGGAACTTGGAGGCGGGCATGACCTTGCCGCGCGCGATGCCGGCGAAGTCGGGGGTGACGCACTCGATCTCCTCGACCCGGTGGGCGCGGATCCAGTCGCGCAGGGACTGAAGGTCCGGCGTGTCGAGTTCGGGGGAGACGGCGAGGCTGATCTCGGGGGCGAGCTTGCTCATTCAGAGACGGGTCCGGTTCCAGGCGGTGAGCCGCGTCCGGGATGCGGCGCGGCTTGAGAAAAGGGGCGCGTCCGGCGTGGGGACGGTCCGCGGGGGCGGAGGCGGCGGGCGCGCGGCGCGGCCCCCGCCTGCGCCCTCGCGCCGCCCCGACCCGCCCTCGCAAGGGTCGGCCGGGCAGGCGAGGGCGCAGGCGGGAGCCGTGCGGCGCGCGACGCGAGGCCCCGCGCGCGAGGGCGCTGACGCAGGCGGCGTGAGCCCCTATATTGCGACGGCGCGCGGCCGAAAGAAAGCGGCGCGCGCTCACGTCGCGGCCCCGCGGTTCCGCCCGCCTCTCCCCCCGTTCCCCAAACGCCTCTCGAAAGGAGCGTCATGCGCATCGGCATCCTCGAAACCGGCTTCCCGCCCCGCGATCTGCAGGAGGCCCATGGGACCTATCCGCAGATGTTCGAGCGGCTGCTCGCCGGGCATGGCCTGGAATTCCGCGCCTGGCCCCTGCTGAAGGACGATTTCCCGGAAGGACCGGAAGAGGCCGACGGCTGGCTCATCACCGGCTCGCGCTTCGGGGTCTACGAGGACATTCCCTGGATCCGCCGGGCCGAGGCCCTGGTGCGCGAGATCCACGCCGCCCGCCTGCCGCTGGTGGGTATCTGCTTCGGGCATCAGCTGATGGCCCAGGCGCTGGGCGGCAAGGTGGAGCAGAGCGGCAAGGGCTGGGGAATCGGCGTGCAGACCTATCGGGACCTGGAGGCGGGCGAGGACATCTCGATCATCGCCTCGCACCAGGACCAGGTGGTGGCGCAGCCGCCGCATACCCGGGTGATCGCCGAGTCGGCGTTCTGTCCGCTGGCGGGGCTGGCCTGGACGGACGGGCCGTCGATCTCTTGGCAGCCGCATCCGGAGATGAGCGCGGCGTTTTCGCGCGGGCTGATCGAGGAACGGATCGGGACGCTCTATCCCGAGCCGGTGGCGCGCGCGGCGCTGGACGGGTTGTCGAAGCCGATCGACAGTCCGGCGATGGGCACGCGGATCGCGCGATTCTTCCTCGACCACGCCGCGACGGCGGAGGCCTGAGGGCGAGAGGCCGGCGCGGGCGCCGCGACGACCCGGACGCCTGGCCGCGGCCGGGCGCCCGCGGCGCGTTGATGCGGGGGCGCCCGGCGGCGCCGTCTCGGGCGGGGAGCGGCGGGTGGAACCTCGCCGGCCGGGACAAGTCGCGCGGAGCAGTGTCCATGGGGCGACTGGCCCGGCCTTCCGGAGCCCGGCGCCCGCCCCGCCCCGCCCGCCGCCCACGCCGTCCATGCGGGATCCGGGCGCGCCGTTTCCGCCTGCTCCCGCGCCGCCCGGCGCCGCATCGCAACGCGCCGCGGGCGCGCCGGTTCCGCCCGCGTCCGGTCGGACGCGGCGCCTGCTTTCCTCGATCCTCGCGCCGACTTCCGCCCCCCTGCGCGCCCATGCGCCTTGGAAGCCCGTCGCGAAGCCGCTAGTTAAAATCCCGGCGCAGCAACGGAGAGGCCCATGACCCGCATCATCGACTTCCTCGTCGAACTCCTCGAGCGGATCGGCCTGCTCTTCGGCATCGGCCGCAGGAAGCCCGATCCCACCGACCCGTTCGCCCCGAAGAAACGCAGCCTGATGCGTCGGCTCGTCAGCGCCCTGCCGGTGCTGCTGATCCTGTTCTGCATCGGCTATCTCGGCATCCTGACCTGGCGCACCACCACTTACCCCGGCATGGACCTGGCCTATCCCCAGACCATCCTGCCCCCGCCCGGGTCCCGCGGCGAGGTGGCCGGCCCGGCCCCGGCGACGACCGCCGCCGACGCCCCGGTGGAGGTGAACGACGAGAGCACCACCGCCGGCTCCTCCGAGACCCTGACCTGCGCGCCCTCCCGCGTCGTGCAGATGCAGATCGGTCTCATCGACCTGATGGTGAACCAGAACGACTGGATCCCCGGCGCGCCCCAGTACAACCTCGGCTTCTTCGGCCTGGTCGACTTCGAGGACACGCCCTGGTTCGACAACAAGGCCTCGTTCCAGATCGGCATGCTGAGCATGGTGCGCCGCGTCTCGCTCGACCTCGCCGACACGCTGGGCCGGGTGCGCGGCACCTCCACCGCCGACGCCGATCTGCAGGCCGCCCAGTCGCGCCTGCGCACCAATGAACGCGCCTGGGTGCTCAACAACCCCTTCGACGCCCAGCTGCAGACGGTGATGGAGGCGGCCTCGACCTCCTATCGCGGGGCCATCCCGCTCTACCGCCGCTACAACGAGCGTCTGGCCGCCTGCGACGCGCTGTTCGACGTGCGCCGCGACAACCTGCGGACGCTGGTGGACCGGCTGGCCGCCGATCTCGGCTCCATGGCCTCGCAGCTCGCCCAGCGGGCCAATGCCACGCAATGGTCCGTGCAGCGCAAGGAGTTCATCCCCGCCGACGGCAACAACCGCGGCTGGTTCGACTTCCGCGCCGACAACCTGTTCCACCAGGCCCGCGGCCAGCTCTTCGCCCTGCACGGGCTGATGCAGGCGGTGAAGATGGATTTCGGCAAGTCGATCGAGCAGTCCGATCTCGGCCAGGTCTGGGACCGGATGGAGGCGCATCTGGCCGAAGGCGCCGAGCTGAACCCGATGGTCGTTTCCAACGGGCGCGAGGACGGCGCGATTTCGCCCGATCATCTCTCGGTCATGGGGCAGAAAGTGCTTCGCGCCCGCGCCAACATGGTCGAGCTGCGTGACATCCTGAACCGCTGAGCGCCAAGATGACCGCCTGAGTCGCCCCGCCGCACGTCGCGGCGGGGCGGGCCCGATCCGCGTATTCCGCACCTGTTCCTGCGTATCCCGGGAGCGACGATGACGAGAGACCGCTCCATGCGCCGCGCGCGCATCGGCGTGGGGGCCGCCGCGCTGGCTCTGGTCGGGCTGGCGGTGACAGCCCCGATGCTGCGCTACGAGGACGTGCTGGGCCCCCGAGGGACCACCGCGCGCTGGGCGCTGGCCACCGCCGCTTCGGCCGAGATCGACGCCGTGGCCTCCGAACCCGCCTTCGAGATCCGCCGCCGCTTCACCGCCAAGGTCGCCGCTTGCCTGGGCGTGACCGCCGCCACCTGGCCCCTGCGGCTGGAGGAGATGCCCGGCCGGCTCAACCTGCGATACGGGGAGGAGCGGTCGCCGGCGCTGGTCGTCGACATCGCCACGCTCAAGGCCTCGGGCATGACCGGGGACTACGCGCGCCGCTCCGGCCATTCGGCGGCGCCGGAGCGGGCGGTCTCCGCGGTGCTGACCACCGGCATGTTCGGCGTCTTCGCCCCGGGCGACGGCTGCCCGCCGGGCGGGACGGCCGAGCAGGGCGGCGCGCGACGCGAGGAGGCCGGGCCGGGCGGACCGCGGCGGGCCGCGCCCGGCTAGGGCGCGGACTCATATCTTCGCGATCCAGATGCGGATTGCGGCGAGTTTGAGGGCGGCGAGGTAATTGTCGGCGCGCCGGTCGTATCGGGTGGCAAGACCGCGGAACTGTTTGATGCGGTTGAAGAAGCGCTCGACCAGATTGCGCTGGCGATAGACCCAGGGGCTGAAGCTGAAAGCGTCCTTGCGGATCACGCGGGGCGGGATTTTGGCCCAGACGCCGCGGGCCGCCGCGCCCTCGCGGATCGGGTTGGTGTCGTAGGCGCGGTCGGCGATCAGGGTCGCGCCGGGGTCCAGATCGGCGACGAACTCGGTTCCCACCGGCGCGTCGCCCGCCTGGCCGGGCGTCAGCTTCAGGCGGATGGGGCGGCCCTCGGCATCGACCAGCGCATGGATCTTTGTGGTCAGCCCGCCGCGGGAATGTCCCATGCAGCCATGGTCGTCACCCCCCTTTTTACCGCGGCCCCGTGCTGGTGGACCCGGACGCAGGAACTGTCGATCATCACGATATCGCCGTCATAGGCCTCTGAGATCGCTTCCAGAATGCGGTCCCAGACCCCGGCCGCGCGCCATCGGGCGAAACGGTTGTAGAGCGTGGTGCGCGGGCCATAGCGCTCGGGCACGTCGCGCCAGGGCGTGCCTGCGCGGAACCTCCAGAGGATGCCGTTGATCACACGGCGGTCATCCACCCGCGGCACGCCCCGCGACTTCTGCGGCAGCAGCGGTTGGATGATCGCCCATTCCCGGTCGGTCAGTTCGTGACGGCGCATCGTTACCTCCTCCTCTCGGAGAGTGAATCAAAGATGCGAGGTCATGGGAATCCCGTTTATGGGGACGCGCCCTAGCCGCCCGTTTTTCCGTCGGGGCCCGCGCCCGTTCTCCCGTCGGGGCCCGCGCCTGTTCTCCCGCCGGACCCCGCGCCGGGGCTCCCGTCAGGCTCCGTCCCCGGCGCCAGGCCGCGCAGGAACAGCTCCTCCAGGAACCGCGCCGCGTCGTCCAGATGCCCGTCCGCCCCGGCCTTCGCGTCCAGCAGCAGCCGCACCTGCACGTCGAAATCCGCGTAATGCTGGGTCGTCGCCCAGATCGCGAAGATCAGGTGATGCGGGTCCACCCGGCGGATCTTGCCATCCGCGATCCAGGCCCGGATCACCCGCGTCTTCTCATCCACCAGCGCCTTCAGCCGGCCCGAGAGGTATTCCTCGATCCGCGGCGCGCCCGACATGATCTCGGAGGCGAAGAGCCGGCTTTCGCGGGGCTTCTCCCGCGCCATCTCCAGCTTGCGGCGGATATAGGCGCGGATCTCCCGCATCGGGTCGCCCTGGGCCGAGAACGCCTCCAGCGGCTCCAGCCACTCCTCCAGCAGGCGGGTCATCAGGGCGGCGTGGATGTCCTCCTTGCGGCGGAAGTAATAAAGCAGGTTGGGCTTGGACATGCCCGCGCCCTCGGCGATCTGGTCCAGCGTGGTCCCGCGGAACCCGTGCTGGGCGAAGGCGTCGAGCGCTGAGTCGAGGATCTTCTCCTCGTTCTCCGCCTGGATGCGCGTCCGCCGCTTGGTGCGCGCGGCGCGGGGGGAATCGGGGGCCGGATCCGAGTCGGGGCCTTGCGGGGGCGCGCTCAACGCCGCCGCCCTTCCGGGGGGGCGGACAGGGGGGGCGGGACGGTCGCCGTCATGGCGGGGCTCCTCCGGGGCAGGGCGCCGCGTGACCCGGGGGCCGCGGCTTTTTCGTGTTGACCGGACCTGCGGTCCTGATAGCGTGAAGTTTGACCAGACGGTTAACACACCGCAAGCGCTTTCGCCGGAGACCGGCCCGCCCGCCGCCTCTCCGGACCCCGACGCAGCCCCAGCGACGAGCCGCTTTCCGGCGGCGGAAAGACGGCCTCGACATGACGGAACTCGGCTCCAACCTTCAGATCAACGCCGACCGGCTCTGGGACTCGATCCACGAGCTGGCCGAGATCGGCCCGGGCGTGCGCGGCGGCAACAACCGCCAGACGCTGACCGACGCCGACGCCGAGGGGCGCCGCCTCTTCCAGAAATGGGCCGAGGCCGCGGGCATGACCATGGGCGTCGACCGCATGGGCACCATGTTCTTCCGCCGCGAGGGCGAGGACCCGGAACTGCCGCCGGTCTACATGGGCTCGCATCTCGACACCCAGCCCACCGGCGGCCGCTATGACGGCATTCTCGGCGTGCTGGGCGGGCTGGAGGCGGTCCGGACGCTCAACGACCTCAATATCAGGACCAGACATCCCATCGTGCTGGTCAACTGGACCAACGAGGAGGGCACCCGCTTCGCCCCCGCCATGATGGCCTCGGGCGTGTTCGCCGGGGTGCATACGCTCGACTGGGCCTATGACCGGGTGGATGCCGAGGGCCATTCCTTCCACACCGAACTCCAGCGCATCGGCTGGATCGGGGCGGAGGAAGTCGGCGCCCGCAAGATGAAGGCGATGTTCGAGCTGCATATCGAGCAGGGCCCGATCCTCGAAGCCGAGGGCAAGGATATCGGCGTCGTCACCCATGGCCAGGGCCTGTGGTGGCTTCAGGTCACGCTGACCGGCAAGGACGCGCATACCGGCTCGACCCCCATGCCGATGCGGGTCAACGCCGGGCTGGGCATGGCCCGGATCACCGAATTGGTCCATACCATCGCCATGCGTCACCAGCCCCGCGCGGTCGGCGCCGTCGGTCATGTGGAGGTCTACCCGAACTCGCGCAACGTGATCCCGGGCAAGACCGTGTTCACCGTCGATTTCCGCTCCCCCGACCAGGAGACGCTCGACGCCATGAAGGCGGAGCTGGAGGCCGAGGCCCCGAAGATCGCCGAGGCGCTGGGCCTGGGCATCGAGATCGAGGCGACCGGCCATTTCGACCCGGTGACCTTCGACGAGGGCTGCGTGGCGGCGGTGCGGCGGGCCTCGGACCGGCTGGGATATTCCTCCATGGACATCATCTCGGGCGCCGGCCACGACGCCTGCTGGATCAACCGGGTCGCCCCGACCTCGATGATCATGTGCCCCTGCGTGGACGGGCTGAGCCACAACGAGGACGAAGAGATCTCGAAGGAATGGGCCGCGGCCGGGACCGCGGTGCTGCTGCATGCGGTGCTGGAGACGGCGGAGATCGTGGGGTGAGAAACTACTTCTTCGGTGTGTCAGGCTTTTCGCTCGGTAGACGCGACTTTGAAACGTTAGTTGCGTCCCTTAGTGCTGGAGGAATTCGCCTAGTCTCAAAATTCAAAATCGCGCTTCTCTCTAGCCTCTCAGGTTTCCCAATTTTTGTCGGAGGTTTTTTGCCGTTTCCAGACATTGCTTGGTCCTCGAGATTTCAACTCCCTCCAAACTAATCAATCGGTGCTAACATGGGAAGTGAGAAAAGGCGGCTTAGGGAGCAAGCGGAACTCGCGTTTTGGCGAGAAGCATATGCCGCATGTCAGAAACGCCTCGAGGCTCAGAATGGATTTGGGCTGGCGGCCGATCAACGTTCACTTGTTCTTGCGGGGGTATCCATAGCTGCTGCGGCGTTGGTCCGTGGAGATGGTGAAGCTTGGACCAACAAGCCTTATTTGGTGCTTTCAGTGCTGCTATTTATATTGGCTTTTTTCTTTAGCGCTTGGTCGGCGATGCCCGTGAAGATGCATGTGCAAGGTGCAGACTACAAAAGCCTGGACAAGGCGATTGAAGACGGCATCGCGTTCGGAATGATATTTCGCGGACTTTGTGAGAACACGGACGAAGCTGTATCTGAAAATGAAGTCGAGCGTCGTCGCCAGAATCGCTTCTACAGGGCGGCGATCTACTTAATTTTCGTTGGCGCTATATTCTTTTCTCTGTCGGAGTTGGGGGTGAGCGGCAAAGTTCTATCAGAAGGTGTGCAAAAATGACTACAGTGATCAAGGGCGGCACCGTCGTCACCGCCGACCGTTCGTACAAGGCCGACGTTCTGGTCGAGAACGAGAAGATCATCGAGATCGGGGAGAACCTGACGGGGGACGAGACCCTCGACGCCTCCGACGCCTATGTCATTCCCGGCGGCATCGACCCCCACACCCATCTGGAAATGCCCTTCATGGGCACCACCGCGGCCGAGACCTTCGCGTCCGGCACCTACGCGGCGGCCGCCGGCGGCACCACCATGCTGGTGGACTTCTGCCTGCCCGGCGAGGACGGCTCGCTGAAAAACGCCATCGAGGCCTGGGACCGCAAGTCGAAGGACCAGATCTGCGTCGACATCTCGTATCACATGGCCATCACCGGCTGGAACGAGACCATCTTCGACGAGATGAAATGGGTCGTCGACCGCGGCGTGAACACGTTCAAGCACTTCATGGCCTACAAGGGCGCGCTGATGGTGCAGGACGACGAGATGTTCGCGTCCTTCAAGCGCTGCGCCGAACTCGGCGCCATGCCGCTGGTCCATGCCGAGAACGGCGACGTGGTCGCGGAGCTTCAGCAGAAATACCTGGCCGAGGGCGTCACCGGCCCCGAGGGCCACGCCTATTCCCGCCCCCCCGAGGTCGAGGGCGAGGCCGCCAACCGCGCCATCATGATCGCCGACGCCGCCGGTGTGCCGCTCTACATCGTGCATGTGTCCTGCGAGCAGGCGCATGAGGCCATCCGGCGCGCCCGCCAGAAGGGGATGCGCGTCTACGGAGAGCCGCTGGTCCAGCACCTGACGCTGGATGAGAGCGAGTATTTCGACAAGGACTGGGACTACGCCGCCCGCCGGGTGATGTCCCCGCCCTTCCGCTCGAAACTGCACCAGGACGGGCTGTGGAACGGGCTGATCGCGGGCTCGTTGCAAGTGGTGGCCACCGACCATTGCGCCTTCTCGACCGAACAGAAGCGCTTCGGCCTCAACGACTTCACCCAGATTCCGAACGGGACCGGGGGGCTGGAGGACCGGCTTTCGGTGCTGTGGTCGCGGGGGGTGGAGACGGGGCGCCTGACGCCCGAGGAATTCGTCGCCGTCACCTCCACCAACATCGCCAAGATCCTCAACTGCTATCCCCGCAAGGGCGCGGTGGCCGTCGGGGCGGACGCGGATCTGGTGGTCTGGGATCCCAAGGCCTCCAAGACCATCCAGGCCGCCACGCAGAAATCCATCATCGACTACAACGTCTTCGAAGGGTTCGAGGTCAACGGCCTGCCGCGCTACACGCTCTCGCGCGGGGAAGTGGTCTGGTCCGCCGGCTCCAATGTCTCCCCCAAACCCGGCCGGGGGAAATTCATCCCGCGTCCCGCCTTCCCGGCGCCCAACCAGGCGCTGTCGAAGTGGAAGGCGCTGACCGCGCCGCGGCGGATCGACCGCGATCCGCTCAACATCCCCTCGGGGGTCTGAGCGCCCATGAGCCAGGCCGCGTCCTCCGCGACCCCAGCCGCCGCCGCCTCCCGCGCCGTGATCGAGGCGCGGGACCTCAACCTGACCTTTCAGACCAATGACGGGCCGGTCCACGCGCTCTCGAACGTCGATCTGGACGTCGGGAAGGGCGAGTTCGTCTCCTTCATCGGGCCTTCGGGCTGCGGCAAGACCACGTTCCTGCGGGTGATCGCGGACCTGGAGCAGCCGTCCTCCGGCGCGATCTCGGTCAACGGGATGACGCCGCAGGAGGCGCGGCTGGCGCGGGCCTATGGCTATGTGTTCCAGGCCGCGGCGCTTTATCCGTGGCGGACCATCGGCGGCAACATCCGCCTGCCGCTGGAGATCATGGGCTTTTCCAGGGCCGAGCAGGCCGCCCGCACGGCGCGGGTGCTGGAGCTGGTCGAACTGGCGGGGTTCGAGAAGAAATTCCCCTGGCAGCTTTCGGGGGGGATGCAGCAACGCGCCTCCATCGCCCGGGCGCTGGCCTTCGACGCCGACATCCTGCTGATGGACGAGCCCTTCGGCGCGCTGGACGAGATCGTGCGCGACCACCTCAACGAACAGCTCCTCAAGCTGTGGGACGAGACCGGCAAGACCATCTGCTTCGTCACCCATTCGATCCCCGAGGCGGTGTATCTCTCGACCAAGATCGTGGTGATGAGCCCCCGTCCCGGCCGCATCACCGAGATCATCGACAGCCCCCTCCCCCGTGAGCGCCCGCTGGACATCCGCGAGACCCCCGAATTCCTCGACGTCGCCCACCGGGTGCGCGAGGGGCTGCGGGCTGGGCACTCCTATGACTGAGGCGGGGGCGCGATGAACAGGCTGCGCGCCTCGTTTCCGGTGCTCACGGTGGTCGCGGCCATCCTGGCGCTCTGGTATGTCGCCGCCGCCGGGCTGAACCTGCAATGGGAGCGGGACCAGGCCGCGCGGGCCAAGACCGAGGTCCCCTTCGCCACGATGCTCGCCAACACCATGGCGCAGGACCGCCCGGTGCTGCCCGTCCCCCACCAGGTGGCGGTGGAGATCTGGGAGACGACCTTCGAGAAGAAGATCACCTCCAAGCGCAGTCTCGTCTACCATGGCTGGATCACGCTGTCGGCGACGATGCTGGGCTTCGTGTTCGGCACGGCGCTGGGCATGGCGCTGGCGGTGGGGATCGTCCACAACCGGGCCATGGACCTGTCGGTGATGCCCTGGGTCATCGCCTCGCAGACCGTGCCGATCCTGGCCATCGCGCCGATGATCATCGTGGTGCTGAACGCGGTCGGCCTGTCGGGACTGATCCCCAAGGCGCTGATCTCCACCTATCTCAGCTTCTTCCCCGTCGCCGTGGGGATGGTGAAGGGGTTCCGGTCGCCCGACGCCATTCAGCTGGACCTGATGCGCACCTGGTCGGCGGACCGGGGCCAGGTGTTCTGGAAACTGCGCTGGCCGGCGGCGACGCCCTACCTGTTCGCCTCCCTCAAGGTCGCGGTCGCGGCCAGCCTGCTGGGCGCCATCGTGGGCGAGCTGCCCACCGGCGCCGTGGCGGGGCTGGGCGCGCGGCTGCTGGCCGGCAGCTATTACGGACAGACCGTGCAGATCTGGTCGGCGCTCTTCGCCGCCGCGGCCCTGGCCGCGGTGCTGGTGGCGCTGGTCGGGCTGGCGGGGCGGATCACGCTGGCGCGGCGCGGACAGGCGGGGGGCGTGTGATGCGGGATCTCGCGCTCAACGGGCTGGCGCGCCAGCCGCTGCTGCTGGCCCCGGCCGCCCTGGGGCTGGGGCTGATTTCGCTGATGCTGGCGCGGGACGGCATGCCCGCCTGGGGCTGGGCGCTGGTGCTGGGCGCCTGGGCCTGCGCCTGGGCGCTGGTGGCGGCGCTGGCGGCCCGCGTGGGGCAGTCCGGCGGGGGCGGAGACCGCGCCCTGCGCCTCGCCATCCCGCTGATCTTCGGCGCGACGCTTCTGTTCCTGTGGGAGGCCGTCGCCGTCGGGGCCCGCATCCCGCCGGTGCTGCTGCCGCCGCCCTCCGCCATCGCGGCGCGCTTCGCGGGGTCGCTTCCGATCCTCTACGCGGACTTCTCCCAGACCTTCCTGCGCTCGGTCCTGATCGGCTACGCGCTCGGCTGCTCCGCGGCGGTGGTCTGCGCGCTCGCCATCGACCGCTCCCCCTTCCTGCAGCGCGGGTTGCTGCCGGTGGGCAATTTCGTCGCCGCGCTGCCCATCGTCGGCATCGCCCCGATCATGGTCATGTGGTTCGGCTTCGACTGGCCCTCCAAGGCCGCGGTGGTGGTGGTCATGGTGTTCTTCCCGATGCTGGTGAACACGGTCGAGGGGCTGAAGGCGGCCGAGCGCATGCAGCTCGACCTGATGCGCACCTGGGCGGCGAGCCATCGCCAGACCCTGCTGCGCCTGCGCCTGCCGATGGCCGCGCCCTTCATCTTCAACGGGCTCAAGATCGCCTCCACCCTCGCCCTGATCGGGGCCATCGTGGCGGAGTTCTTCGGCACCCCCACCGTGGGCATGGGCTTCCGGATTTCGACCGAGGTCGGGCGCATGAACGTCGACATGGTCTGGGCCGAGATCGCGCTGGCGGCGCTCGCCGGGTCGGCCTTCTACGGGATCATCGCGCTGATCGAGCAGGCGGTGACCTTCTGGCATCCCTCGCAGCGGGGGGCGCGCGCATGACCCCCTTCGGCGAGGGCGAGCGGGTGACCTGGGCCTGGGGCCGCGGCTCCGGCGCCGGCCGGGTCGAGACCGTCTACACCGAGCGCGTCGAGCGGGTGATCAAGGGAACCCGCGTGGTGCGCAACGCGACGCCGGACAACCCGGCCTATCTGCTGCGGCTGGAGAACGGCGGAGAAGTGCTCAAGGCGCATTCGGAACTGAGCCTCGCCTGAGAAGTCGGCGCCTGCGACGAAGGCGCCGCGGCGGAGCGTGAACGGAGTTTGACCACGCTTCCGCGCCGCGGTAGCGATTTGACAGCCAACAGGCGCCGCAAGCGCGTCGGAAGCAACAGGAGAGACCGATGACCCAAGCTCTGAAACTCGGCGCGGCGCTGGCCGCGGCCCTGGGCCTCGCCGCCCCCGCCGCCCAGGCGGAGGACGTGACCCTGCAGCTCAAATGGGTCACCCAGGCCCAGTTCGCCGGCTATTACGTCGCCGCGGACAAGGGGTTCTACGAGGAAGAGGGCCTCGACGTCGAAATCCTCCCCGGCGGCCCGGACGTGGCCCCGGTGCAGGTGCTCGCCGGCGGCGGCGCCGACGTGATGGTGGACTGGATGCCTTCGGCGCTGGCGGCGCGGGAACGCGGCGTGCCGGTGGTCAACATCGCCCAGCCCTTCACGTCCTCGGGCATGATGCTGACCTGCCTCAAGGAAAGCGGCATCAAGACGCCGGAGGACTTCCCGGGCAAGACCCTCGGCGTCTGGTTCTACGGCAACGAATACCCGTTCCTGTCCTGGATGGGCCATCTCGGCATCCCGACCGAGGGCGGCGCGGACGGCGTGACCGTGCTCAAGCAGGGCTTCAACGTCGATCCGCTGTTGCAGAAGCAGGCGGCCTGCATTTCGACCATGACCTATAACGAATACTGGCAGGTGATCGACGCCGGCATCTCCGAGGACGATCTGATCACCTTCAAATACGAGGATCAGGGCGTCGCCACGCTGGAGGATGGGATCTACGCGCTGGAGGACAAGCTGGCCGATCCCGAATTCGCCGCGACCATGGTGAAGTTCGTGCGGGCCTCGATGAAGGGCTGGAAATACGCCGAGGCCAACCCGGACGAGGCCGCCGAGATCGTGCTGGAGAACGACGCGACCGGCGCCCAGACCGAAAAGCACCAGAAGCGGATGATGGGCGAGATCGCCAAGCTGACCGCGGGCTCGAACGGCGCGCTGGACCCGGCGGCTTACGAGCGCACGGTGGAATCGCTGCTGGCCGGCGGGTCGGACCCGGTGATCACCAAGGCCCCCGAGGGCGCCTGGACCCACGCCATCACCGACGAGGCGCTTTGATCGGGTCGCCCTGACAGGGCGGCTTCGCCCGCGGCGTCTCGGGGAACCGGCGCCGCCGCGGTAGGAAGACAAGAGGGGGGGGGCGCCGCATCGGCGTCCCCCCTTTCACGTTTCGCGCCGGGTTTCGTGCCGGGGCGGCCGCAAGCGCCGGTGGAGGCCGGTGTATCGGGCTATCGGACGGGCGCCGGGGCAGGGTCCGAGGCACCGTCCGCCAGAGCCGCGTCATCCGGGGCGGGCCCGCCCTCCGACAGCGGGTCGCCCTGGGGCCGGCCGGGGCGCCGGAGCGTGGCGCCTGGCTTCGATGGCCAAGGGCCGCTTGCATCCACCCCTTCATCGGTCGACGCCCGACGCTGCGGGAGGCGATGCGGACCACGCCCGCGGCCGGCGCGGCCCCGACGCGCGCTCAGCCCTGCCGCATCCGCCCCGGCGCGAAGGCGCGTCCGGAGAGGCCCGGCGCCGCGTCCTCAACCCCGGTGAGGGCGCGCATGAAGGCCTCCGCATCCCAGTGTCGGATCCAGCGCTCCGCCGCCTCTCGGGGCATCGGGCGGCCGATGAGAAAGCCCTGCGCCAGCTCGCAGCCCAGGGCGCGCGCGGCGGCGGCTTCCTCCGTCGTCTCCACCCCCTCGGCCAGGGTCTGGATGCCGAGGCTGGAGGCGAGCCCGACGATGCCGCCGACGATCTTTCGGCTCTCCTCCCGCCGATCGAGGGCGGTGACGAAGGCGCGGTCGATCTTGATCCGGTGCACCCGCATCTTGAGGAGATTGTTGATCGAGGCGTGGCCGGTCCCGAAATCGTCCAGCTCCACGGAGAACCCGGCCGCCGCCAGCGCCGCCACGGTGCGGATCGCGGGGTCGTGGTCGTCCTCGACCAGCACGCTCTCCAGCACCTCAAGCGCCACGTTGCGCGGGCTCAGCCCGGCGGCGTCCACGTCCCAGGCCAGCTTGTCGGCGAGCGCGGGGTCGCGCAGCTCCCGCGCCGAGACGTTGACCGCCACATGGTGCACTCCCAGCCCGAGATTGCGCCATTCCGCCAGAGCGGCCAGCGAGGCGCGCATGGCGACATCGCCCATCCGCTCGATCTGGCCCGTCTCCTCCGCGATGCGCACGAATTCCGACGGGCCCAGCACGCCGCGCTCGGGGTGGCGCCAGCGAACCAGGCTTTCGAAGCCCAGCAGGGCGCCCGTGCCCAGATGCACCTGCGGCTGGAAATAGGGAACGATCTCCCCGCGTGAGAAGGCGCCGGCGAGCTCCACCGCGGTCAGGGCGCGGGCCTCCTGCGCCGCGCGGATGGCGGGGGCGTAGAGCGCGCAGCGCCGGTCGCCCGCCCGCACCGCCTCGTCCAGCGCCAGCGCGGCGTCGGACAGCAGCGCGTCCGGGTCGCGGTCGCGCTGAAGCGACACCGCCACGCCGGCGCGGACCGGCAGGCTCAGCACTTCGCCATCCTCGACGATGGTCCGGTTCATGCCGTCTATGAGCCGGCGGGCCACGGCCTCCGCCTGGTTGGGCGCCGCGACATGATCGAGGGCCACGACGAATTCGCCGAGCCCGACGCGGGCCAGCGTCTCCCCCGGGCGCAGCAGGGCGGCGAGCCGGCGGGCGGCGGCGCGCAGGGCGGGGTCCGTGCGGTCCGCCCCCAGCGCGCCGCGGGTCAGCCGGGCGTGGTCGAGCGCGAGGTGCAGCAGCGCGGGCCGGCAGTCCGGCGCGGCCATGGCCTTGGCCAGACGCTCCCGCACGCCGCGGCTGTTGAGCAGGCCGGTGGCGGCGTCATGGGTGGCCTCGGCCCGCTCCCGCGCCAGCAGCGATTCGAGCGTGTCGGCCCGGCTGTTCATCCGCCGGGCGAGCGGCGCGAGCCCGAAGCGCACAAGCCCGAAAAACAGCGCCGCCCCGCCGCCGAGGCCGGCCAGCGCGAGGTTGCGGAGCCGCGACTCGGCGCGGGAGGCTTCCAGCCTCTCCCGGTTCAGCCGGCCGCGATGGGCGAAGGCGAGGGCGTGGGCGGCGGCTTCCAGATCCTGCGCCAGGGCTTCCTGGTCGGCGGTGGCGAGGGCCCCGGCCGGGGAGGAGGACGCGCCGGGCGACGCGTCCCGGAACGCATCGAACCGCTCGCTTCCGGCGTCCCAGTCATCCGCCCCGGCGCTCTCCGCGATGGCCGCGGCGGCGCGCATCAGCGACTGGAACGCCCGGGCCGCCTCATCCTCGCCGTTGAGGGCGTCGCCCTGGCGAGGCGTCTCATCCTCCAGCCGTGGCTGGGCGAAGCGGCCGGAGCGGAAGCCGCGCAGCAGGGCGGAGAAGCGGTCCAGCGCCTCCGCGCGATCCGCATCGGGGTCGAGCAGACGCCGGGCCTGCCGTGCCAGCGCCGCGGCCTGCGTTTCCTCCGCCTGCATCGCCTGCACCGAGAGGTCGGCGCTGCGCATCGCCTCCGCCTGCCGCAGCATCAGCGCCCCGCACCCGGCCGCGTAGATCGCGAACAGGCCGAGGATCGCGGCCAGTGTCAGTTTTGCGCTCATGTCCCCGGGCATATCGGACCTTGTCAGACGGCGGTCGGCCGTCGGATGGGTCTAGTGCCGGAGCAGTGAAGAAAGCGTGAGGACGCGGACAGAGCCCGCGCCCGCGCCCGCGTCCGCATCCCGCTCGGTCGCGGGCGGGGTTCAGCGGAAGGCTTCGGGCCGCGCCTCGCGCGCCATGCGGTCGAGCACGGCGTTGACGAAGCCGGTCTCCTTGCCCTCGGGAAAGAAGGCGCGGGCCACGTCGACGAATTCCACGATGGTCACCTTGGGGGGCGTGTCCTTGCGGGTCCGCAGCTCGGCCCCCGCGGCGCGGAACAGGGCGCGCAGGGTGGGGTCGATGCGGT
Organism: Albimonas donghaensis; assembly: GCF_900106695.1. Lineage (GTDB taxonomy): Bacteria > Pseudomonadota > Alphaproteobacteria > Rhodobacterales > Rhodobacteraceae > Albimonas > Albimonas donghaensis. The sequence continues at coordinate 49,503 of NZ_FNMZ01000004.1, read as the reverse complement.
TGATCGGCCAGGCCTCGACCAGCGCGCGGTGGGTGGCCTGGTCGATCTCCGCCTGCCGGTCCACGGCGCCCTCCAGCAGGGCGCGGAACAGCTCGGGGTCGGCCTCGCGATACTCGTCGCCCTCGACGGTCTGGCCGAAACGATGGGTCTCGAATTCCTTGGCGATCTCGCGCCAGTCCTCGCCGGACGCCTCCATCTGGAACAGGGCCTGGACGGCGGCGAGGCGGGCGGCGGACCGCTGGAGGCGGCGCTCTTCCCTTGCGGGGGAGACAGGGGGACGAGGCATGGCGGCGGCTCCGGAGCGGTCAAACAGCGAGGGGCGCCGGCCCCCGGCGAAACATGCGCGCGGAGGCCGATTCCCTGTAGGCGGGCGCCGGACTTATCAGGCCGCGAAGCGGCGGGCCAGCGCGATCAGGTGCAACGCCGCTTCCGCCGCGCCGCCGCCCTTGTTCATGCGGGCCGGATCGGCGCGGACCTCGGCCTGCGCCAGGTCCTCGGTGGTCAGCACGCCGTTGCCGATGGCGATGCCCTCCAGCCCCAGCAGGGTCAGGCCGCGGCCGCTTTCGTTGCACACCAGCTCGAAGTGGTAGGTCTCGCCGCGGATCACGCAGCCGAGCGCCACGAAGCCCTCGTAGCCGCCGCGGGCATGGGCGAGCCGGATGGCCGCCGGGATCTCCAGCGCGCCGGGGACCTCGATCAGCTCATGCGTGGCGCCGGCGGCCTCCAGCGCCGCGCGGGCGCCGGCGATCATGCCGTCGGCGACCTTGCGGTAGAAGGGCGCCGCCACCAGCAGCACATGCGGGGCGCGGCCCTCGAAGCTGGGGGCGGGCAGGGTTCCGTCCTGGTCGGTGCTGGCCATGGCGGGGGCTCCTCGCGTCAGTCGTGGGCAATGGCGCGCGTGCCGGCGATGGAGAGCCCGTAGCCCTCCAGCCCCACCACCTTCGGCGCCTTGGAATTGGTGAGCAGGGTCATCTCATGGACCCCCAGCGCGGCGAGGATCTGGGCCCCGATCCCGTATTGGCGCAGGGTCTGCGGCGACACGCCCGGCGCCTCGCCCCCCAGCGCCGCGGTCAGCATCCCCGGCGACAGGTCGCGCAGGATCACCACCACGCCGCGGCCTTCCTCGGCGATGGCGTTCATGGCCGCCGCGAGATGGCCGGAGCGTTCCGGATTGGCGCCCAGCACGTCGTCGAGCGGGTTGAGCACATGCATCCGCGCCAGCACCGGGCCGGGGGCGTTCAGGTCGCCCTTGCTCAGCGCCAGATGCTCGCCCCCGCCGGGCGCGTCGGCGAAGACGCGCAGCAGCCACTCGCCGCCATGGGCGGAATGGATCGCCCGGGCCGCGGTCTCGCGCACCAGGTTGTCGTGGCGGCGGCGATAGGCGATCAGGTCCGAGATGGTGCCGATCTTGAGCCCGTGCTTCTGGGCGAAGCCGATCAGGTCGGGGAGGCGGGCCATGGTCCCGTCCTCCTTCATGATCTCGCAGATCACGCCGGCCGGGTTCAGCCCCGCAAGCCGCGAGATGTCCACCGCGGCCTCCGTGTGCCCGGCGCGCACCAGCACGCCGCCGTCCTTGGCGCGCAGCGGGAACACATGCCCCGGCGTCGCGATGTCGGAGGGGCCGGAGCGCGGGTCGATGGCCACCGACACGGTCCGCGCCCGGTCATGGGCGGAGATGCCGGTGGTCACGCCCTCGCGCGCCTCGATCGAGGTGGTGAAGGCGGTCTCGTGCCGGGACTGGTTGTTGGAGGCCATCAGCGGCAGGCCGAGCTGGTCGATCCGCTCGCCCTGCATGGCCAGGCAGATCAGCCCGCGGCCGTGGATCGCCATGAAGTTCACGGCGTCGGGCGTGGCCATCTGGGCGGGGATCACCAGATCGCCCTCGTTCTCCCGGTCCTCGTGGTCGACGAGGATGAACATGCGCCCGTTGCGGGCGTCCTCGATGATGTCCTCGACCGAGGAGATGGCGTCGGTGAAGTCGGTGTCGGCCATGAGTCCCTCGTCCCCTCCCGAAATATCGTTGCGTCCGGACTTATGGCGCCCGGGCCCCGAGTTCCAGAGGCAGGGCGCAGGCGGAAGGCCCGGGAACGGTCTGTTCACGGCGCGGGAGCGGCCGGGAGCGGCGCGCGTCCCGGACGCCGCGCCGCCGCCGCCGCGGGGCGTTCCGCGGTTGATCGGCGCGTAAGCCTCCCATAGCATTTCGGCGCCGCCCGTCCCCGCGCGGCGCATAACGAACAAGACGATCCCAGGGAGGATGACCATGAAACCCCTTGCCGCCGCGGCCTTTTCGGCCGTGATCGCGCTGGCGTCGCCGTTCGCGACCCCGGTTTTCGCCGAGCCCCTGCCGCAGGGCGATCCGGCCGCGCTCGGCTTCGACCCCGAGCGGCTGGCCACCATCGACAGCCGCCTGACCGCCGCGATCGAGGCCGGCGACATGCCCGGCGCCTCGATCCTGATCGCGCGTCATGGCGAGATCGTGCACGCCTCCACCCTCGGCAAGGTGGCGCCGGACGGCCCGCCGATGGCGCGCGACACGATCTTCCGCATCTATTCCATGACCAAGCCGATCACCTCGGTGGCGATCATGATGCTGGCGGAGCAGGGGCGCCTGTCCATGTCCGATCCGGTGGCCAGGCACCTGCCGGCGCTGGCCAAGCTGCAGGTCGCCACCGGCCGCGACGCGGACGGCGCGCTGATCACCGAGCCGGCCAAACGCAGGATCACGATCCAGGACCTGATGCGCCATTCCGCCGGGCTGACCTACGGCTTCTTCGGCGCGGGTCCGGCGCGGGAGGAATATCTCAAGGTCCGCGCCGGCGATTCCGCGCTGACCAACATGGAGATGATCGACCAGCTCGCCGGCCTGCCGCTGGAGCATCAGCCGGGCGAGGTCTGGGAATATTCCCGCGCCACCGACGTGCTGGGCGCCGTGGTCGAGGCGGTGTCGGGCAAGTCCCTCGGCGTCGCGCTGGACGAGATGATCTTCACGCCGCTGGGCATGGAGGACACCGCGTTCTGGGTGGAGGACCCCGCCCAGCATGACCGCATCGCCGAGCCCTATCCCCAATACGGCAAGGTCGGGCCCTACGACTTCTCCGATCCGCGGGTGGAGACGGCTTTCGAATCCGGCGGCGGCGGGCTGGTCAGCACGCTCGACGACTATTCGCGCTTCGCCCAGATGCTGCTGAACGGCGGCGAGCTGGACGGCGCGCGGCTGCTGTCGCCGCAGACCGTGGCCTTCATGACCTCGGATCACCTCGGCGACCGCATCAAGCCGGGCAAGTATTACCTGCCCGGACCGGGCTACGGCTTCGGGCTGGGCGTCGCGGTGCGGCTGGCGGACGGCGTCGCGCCGACCATGGGCCGGGCCGGCGAATACCGCTGGGGCGGCGCCGCGGGCACGGCCTGGTGGAACGATCCGGTCAACGACCTGCAGGTCGTGTTCATGATCCAGTCGCGGCCCAAAGGGTCCGAGATGCGGCCCTGGCTCAAGAGCATGGTCTACGCCGCGATGACCGAAGAGGGCGCCGCGGACTGAGCCGTATCCGGACCGGAAACCGACGAGGGGCGGCCCCGTGGCCGCCCCTTTCGCATGTCGGGAGGGCGGCGCGGAAGGTCAGAGCGCCAGCGCCGCCGCCACGAGCTGGGACTGGCGATGGCAGTGGAGCTTGCCCATCGCCTCGCGGATCTGCACGCGCACCGTGGCCCGCGCGGCCCCGCGCGCCGAGGCCGCTTCGGCCGGGGAGGCGCCGGCCGCCAGCAGCAGGACCACGTCGGCCTCCGCCCCGGTAAGCCCGCGGGCGATCAGCCCCTGCCGGCGTCGCGCCGCGACCGCGGCGGCGGAGGGCGAGACGAAGATCAGCGTCGCCCCCCGCTCGGCCTTCCAGAGCGGATCGGCGACCACCACCCGCCGCGCCTCCATCCGCAGCGTCGCCGTCTCCAGCAAGGGCAGGTCCAGCGGCGCCGCTCCGGAGGCGCCGAGCCGCGCGCCGGCGGCGGCGAAGGCCTCCAGCCGGGCCTGCGCGCGGCGGTCGCGCAGTTCCGCCCGCCCGTGGATCACCCGCCAGGGGACGTCGGTTTCCGGACCGGCGGGGCTTTCGAATTCACGATCGGCGACCAGCACGCGCAAGGCCCCGTCGACCAGCGCCGCCGGACTCGGCCCCGCCCCCGCCCCCTGGTGCGCCGCATGCAGCGCCTCGCCGTCGGCGGTCCGCATCGCCCGGTCGCGCAGCCGCATGAACATCTCGATATCGGGCGCCGCGGCCGCGATGACGCGCAGCGACGCGTCCTCGAAGGCGCCGTGTCCGAATTCGGTGTAGAGCGCCAGCGCCCCGACCTTCCCACAGCTGGTGGGGGTCGTCACCGAGGCGGCGTCGTCGAAAAGCCGCTTGGCCCGAAGGAAGTCGTTGTAGAATTCGCCGCGCTTCACGCTGTCCAGCGACACCAGCCGGCTCGCGGTGTTGAACCGTTCGCCGGAGGCCAGCACCGGCCCCGCCCAGGGATCGAGCGCGTGGTAGCGCGCATAGTACAGGTCCCAGGCCCTGTCGGGCATGTTCGCGGCGAAGTGTTCGTCATGCGCGCCGCCGTCGCGGTCGAGCTCGAAGAACACCGCCTTGCGGACCTCGGGCAGCGCGGAGAGGGCGTGCAGGAACGCGTCCGGCGCCGCGTCGCCCAGCGTGATGGCGAGCGCCAGCCGGGCGAGCGCGCCCGGTTCCGCATAGTTCGGCTGCGCCATGGCCGGCTCCCGCAACACGATATTCCCGCGGAACATACCTCATGCGAGGTATGCGCGTCATCCTGTTCAGCTTCATGATGGGAACATGTCCGGGGGCGGCGTGATCCCGCTCCGGTTCGGCGCGGGATGCGGCCGGCCCGGAGAGGGACCTCGGGGGGCGTTCTTCGCGCCCTGGCCTCCGCGACGATCCGATTGCCGCACAAGCCCTTTTCCAGAAGCGCAACGGCCCGGTCTCCTGTCGGAGCCCGGGCCGTTTTTTCGTCGATGGCGTTTCCCTGCGGGCCGGCGGCGCGCCTCAGCCCGCCTCGGCCAGCCGCGCCACGTAGCGGGCGAGCGTGTCGATCTCCAGGTTCACCCGGTCGCCCGGCCTGCGGTCGCCCCAGGTGGTCACCTGCTTGGTATGCGGGATCAGGTTGACGCCGAACACGTCGCCCTCGACCTCGTTGACGGTCAGCGAGGTGCCGTTGAGCGTGACCGAGCCCTTGGGGGCGATGAACTTCGCCAGCGGGCCGGGGGCGCGGAACAGGACGCGGGTGCTGTCGCCCTCGTCGGTCTCCGACAGGATCTCGGCCACCCCGTCGGCATGGCCGGTCACGATATGGCCGCCCAGCTCGTCGCCCACTTTCAGGGCGCGCTCCAGGTTGATGCGCGATCCGGGCGCCCAGGACGCGAGGTTGGACTTGGACACCGTCTCGGCCGAGACGTCCACGTCGAACCAGCCGCGCCCGTCGGTCTCGCCGGCGCCGACCACCGTCAGGCAGACGCCGTCGCAGGCGATGGAGGCGCCCAGGTCGGCGCGCGCGGTGGCGGGCGTGCAGAGGATGCGGGCGCGCAGGTCGCCCGTCCGCTCCAGCGTGGCGATCTCGCCGATATCCGTGACGATCCCGGTGAACATGCGCGTCTCCTTCGAGCTTGCGGCGCGGCCGCCGCGCTTCGGACTTATTGAAGCCGGCGGGCATCGGCAAGTGCGGCGGGCGAGCGGGGGGGGAGAGCGGGAGGCGGGGCGGGTCCGTGCCACGCTCGCCCCCGAAGTCCCGTCCCCCGCGTCAGTCCATCGTCACCGCGACCTTGCCGATGACCGAGCGGTCCTCCAGCGCCTTCAGCGCCGCCGCCCCCTCGGCCAGCGGGAAGGTGCGCGAGACCCGCGGGCGGAAGGTCCCGTCCGCCACCCAGGCGGACATGCGCTTCCACGCCGCCAGCCTCCGGTCCGGATGCCGGCGCCCATACTGCCCGGCGCGCACGCCGATCAGCTCGATCTCCTTGATCAGCACGATGTTGGAGCCGAACTGCGCGATCTCCCCGCCCGCGAAGCCGATGATGGCGAGCCGGCCCTCGGGGCGCAGCATCCGCACGCCCTCGGTGAACATGCGCCCGCCCACGGGATCGTAGACCACGTCCGCGCCCACGCCCCCGGTCAGCGCCTTCACCTTGTCGCGCAGGTCCGGGTCGGCGGGGTCGAGCGCGTGATGCGCGCCCTCCTCCAGCGTCACGGCGCGCTTGGTCTCGGAGGAGGCGATGGCGATCACCTGCGCGCCCATGGCCCGGCCCAGCTGCACGGCGGCCAGGCCCACGCCCCCCGCGGCGCCGGTCACCACCAGCGTCTCGCCCGGTTGCAGGCGGCCGCGGTCCACGACCCCGTTCCAGGCGGTGGAATGGCCGACATAGAGGCAGGCGGCGTCCACGTCCGACATGCCCTCGGGCACCGGCAGCAGCAGGTCGGCGGCGACGGTGGTGAGCTCGGCGAAGCCCGCGCCGGCGGCGCCGGTCATCGCCACGGCGCGGTCGCCGGGCGCCCAGCCGGTCACGCCCTCGCCCATGTCGACCACCGTGCCGGCGGCCTCCAGGCCGGGGATGAAGGGCGGCTCGGCCTTGTGCTGGTAGAGGCCGCGGGTCATCAGCAGGTCGGGGAAATTGACGCCCGAGGCGCCGAGGCGAAGCCGCACCTCGCCCGGCCCCGGGGGCGGGCTCTGCAATGTGTTGAGCGCCAGCGCGTCGGGGCCGTCGAGGGTCATGCACTGCATGGCGCGCAGGCTGAGGGTTCCGCCGCTCATGCGCGGGGGCTCTCGGCGCGGGGGCGGCGGGCGGTGGCATGGGGCATGGGGGTCCTCCGGGACTGGCTCTTGGATCGGCCTTGCGGCGGAGCCGTGGTCCGCCGCCGCGCAGGCGCGAAGGCTGCCACGCCGCGCGGCGCCCCGTCTTGCGTCCGTTCCGCGTCTTGCGTCCGTTCCGCGCCCTGGGGTCGTCCCGCGTCCCGTTCGGCGGCCCGTTCGGCGTCAGCCGCCTGCGCCCCGCCCCCGGCGCCGCCCGTGCCCCCGGCTCCGCGCGCCGCGGACGGAACGGGGCGGCCTGGCGCCCGCTTTGCGCGGCGCCTTCGCGCCCGCCCGCGCTCAGCCTTTCTTCTTGATCGGCCGCATCAGGCCTTCCTGGGCGACGCTGGCCACCAGGCGCCCCTGCCGGTCGTAGATGCGGCCGCGGTTGAAGCTGCGCGCCCCGCCCGCGAAGGGGCTGTCCATGGTGTAGAGATGCCACTCGTCGGCCTTGACCGGCCCGTGGAACCACATGGCGTGGTCGAGGCTCGCGGACATGATGTCCCCCGACAGCCAGCTCACCGCATGGGGCCGGCTGCCCGAGCTCAGCAGGTTCATGTCCGACGCGTAGGCCATGATGCATTGCTGCATCCAGGGCTCCGCCTCGATCGGGCGCGACACCCGGATCCAGGCGTGGTTGACGTCGCCCGAGGCCACCGGCGCCAGCGGGTTGACCGGGTCGACCTCGCGGATCTCGATGGGGAAATTCTTGACCATCTCCGCCAGCCGCGCGTTGCCCGAGGCCTCGGCCAGCGCGCCGCGGAACTCGGACCGGCTGGGCAGGCCCTCGGGACCGGGCACGTCGGGGATGTCGTGCTGGTGATGATAGCCCTCCTCCTCCACCTGGAAGGAGGCGGCGAGGTTCAGGATCTGCTTGCCGTGCTGCACCGCGATCACCCGCCGCGTGGTGAAGCTGCCGCCGTCGCGGGCGCGGTCGACTTCGTAGATCACCGGGATCGACGGGTCGCCGGGGCGGATGAAATAGGCGTGCAGCGAATGGCAGGTCCGCCCCTCCACCGTGCGGCAGGCCGCGGCCAGCGCCTGGGCGATCACCTGGCCGCCGAAGATGCGGATCACCGTGTCGCCGCCGCCGCCGTCGCCCCGGAACAGGTTCAGCTCAAGCTGCTCGATATCGAGCAGGCGCAAGAGCTTGGTCACCGGCTCTTCGACAGGACGGGAGGCGGAGCCGGGGGCGGTCTCGGGGCTGGAGGCGGGATCGCTCAAGGGGCAGGTCCTTCTCTTGCTGCGGCGCGGCGTCATCATGGCGCGGCGCCGCAGCAAGCCATACGCGCGCGTATGACCCGGGGCAAGTTTTCACTGCCGCGGGGGGGGGCGGCGGGGCCGGGGGGGGGGGGGGGGGGGGGGGGGGGGCGTCGACGCCCTTCCGGCCGGCTCAGAGCCCCCAGAGCCGCGGTTCGGCGAATTCCACCGAGTTTCCGGCCGGGTCCCGGCAGTAGATCGACAGGGCGCCGTTGGGCCAGGCGACGCGGGATTCGATCTCCACCCCGCATTGCTCGAGCCGCGCGGCCCAGCCTTCGACGCCCGGACCTTCGGCGGAGAAGCACACATGCCCGTGCCCATGCGCGCCATGGGGCGGGACGGGCAGGGCGCCTTCGGGCGGCGGGATCGGGGTGGCGCGGGGGTCGAACAGGAACACCATGCCGCCCGAGGCGCGGAAAAAGCGGTGGCGCCCGGGTTCGGAGAGGATCAGCTCCAGCCCCACCACATCGCGATAGAAGGCCTCGGCGGCGTCGAGATCCTCGGCGTAGAGGCAGGTTTCCAGCACGCTCGGCGGCATGGGCGGCTCCCTTCTCGGTCCGGCTGCGCGGGGCGCCGGCTCAGTGGTTCGCGTGGCGGTCCTCGTCGTGATCGTCTTCGGCGGGGTTTTCGCGGAGGTTTTCGCGGGGGGCGGCGAGCGCGGCCATGGCCCGCAACCCGCCCGAGCCCATCAGGTCCGGCACGTCCCCCGTCCCCGCCCCCGTTCCCGCCCCCGATGCGGCTTCGGCATTGGCGCCGTGGGGAGGCGGGCCGCCCGCCATCAGGCCGGCGAAATCGAAGAGGTTCGGGTCGGCCAGATGCGACGGGCGCACATTGGTCAGCGCCTTGAACATCACCTGGCGGCGGCCGGGGCTGTTCTTCTCCCACCCGTCCAGCATCGCCTTGACCTGCATGCGCTGCAGCCCTTCCTGGCTGCCGCAGAGGTCGCAGGGGATGATCGGATAGCCCATCAGCCGCGAGTATTTCGCGCAATCGGCCTCCGACACATAGGCCAGCGGGCGCAGCAGGGTCAGGTCTCCGTCCTCGTTCACCAGCTTGGGCGGCATCGTCGCCAGCCGCCCGCCGTGGAAGAGGTTCATGAAGAACGTCTCCAGGATGTCGTCCCGGTGATGGCCCAGCACCACCGCCTGGCAGCCCTCCTCACGCGCGATGCGGTAGAGGTTGCCCCGCCGCAGCCGCGAGCAGAGCGCGCAATAGGTCCGCCCCTCCGGCACCTTGGAGGTGACGATGGAATAGGTGTCGCGATACTCGATCCGGTGGGGCACCTGCATGCGCTCGAGGAATTCGGGCAGCACGGTGGAGGGAAAGCCCGGCTGGCCCTGGTCGAGATTGCAGGCCAGCAGGTCGACGGGCAGGAGGCCGCGCCAGCGCAGCTCCACCAGGGCGGCGAGCAGCGCGTAGCTGTCCTTGCCGCCCGAGAGGCAGACCAGCCAGCGCTCGCCGGGGCGGGCCATGCCATAGGCCTCGATCGCGGCGCGGGTCTCGCGCACCAGGCGCTTGCGCAGCTTGCGGAACTCGGTGGAGTTCGGGGCGCCGGCGAGCAGGCGCGGCAGGTCGTCTTCGGCGTCGAGCATGGGGGCAGAGCTAGGCCAGCGGCGGGGCGCGCGCAACCGGAATCGATGGGGCCCGGGGGGAGGGAGCGGCGCGTCGGCCGGCCCGTAGGCGGCGCCGGGGCGCCCGCGCCGCGCCGAGACGGCGGGCGGGCGGCGCCGGGGCGCGGTTGCAGGGCTCCGGCCGGGGGGGCCGGGCGCGGGCGCGTTTGTCGAACGGCGCTGCCGGCGCGTCCGTCGCGCAGGCGGGGCGCTGGCAAGGCCCAGGGCGGAGAGGCGCGGCGCATCTCCTGGCGTCGCGCCTGCCGTCTTCGCAGGCCCTTTCGCGCGGCGGGCGCCCATGGCGGCAGGGGGCCCGGCCGGCGCGGCGCCCTTCCGGGGGTGGGGCAGGGCGCGCGGGACTCGGAATATTTTGGCGCCGCGCGACGGGATGGCGGTTGCGGCGGTTCTCGCCCCTCGCCCCTCGCCCCTCGCCCTACACCCCTCGCCCTTGCGGCTTGACGCGGCGGGCCCGGTTGCGGAGGTTTCCGCAAGGAGACTAGGGTTTCGGCCCCAGCCGATCCGCTCGTCCCGTTCGCAAAGGCCGGAGCCATGCCGCACGCCTCCCCCCTCCCCTCCTCCCGTCCGGCCCGTCCCGGGCATCGCCGCGCCCTCGCCCCTTCCGGCGCCCGTCCGGCCGTTGGTCCGCGCTTTCGCGGCGGGGTCTTCGTCGCGGGCGCCCTGGCCCTGCTCGGGGCCTGCGGGGCCGAGGGGCAGGACGGAGGCCCGCCGCCGCTGCGCCCCGAGACCGTGCTGGGCTGCGGTCAGGAGATCGCCGGCGCGACCCCGCGCAGCCTCGCCGACCGGGGCGTCGCGCTGGTCTTCGTCGAGGCGACGGCCGGGCGCGGGGCCGAGGCCTCGCCCCGCCCGGTCACGCTGGAGCTTGAAGAGATCGACACCGGCGAGCGCGTGCGGCTGGGCTGTTCCCGGACCGGCGCGGGGCGCACGGTGGCCTACGGGCTGGCCCCGAGCGGGCGCTGGCGGCTGTCGGCGGTGGCGCCGCTGGCGGGCGAGCCGGGCGTCGCGGTCTCGCTGCGGACGGCCGAGGCGGGGGCGGAGGACGAGCTGCGGCTCGGCGCCGGCGAGGCGATGCATCTGGGGCGCGCGGCCTGGACATTCCCGGCGGGCTCGGGCCCGGCGATGCTGAGGGCGGACATGCCCGATCGCGCGGCGCGCGGAGACGCGCAGCGCATCGCGCCAGGCATGGCGCCGGCGCTGTTGCTGCGGGAACTGCTGAGCAGCGGCTGACCGGAAAGCCGGGCCGCGCGGCGCCCGGCGCGCCCGGCCCATGCGCCGCGACCATGGCGCGGGGGCGCCGGGCCTCAGCGCTTCGGCGGCACCGGGTCGTGACCCTCGCCGCCCCAGGGATGGCAGCGCAGCACCCGGCGCAGCGCCAGCGCGCCGCCGCGCAGGGCGCCGTGGGTTTCCAGCGCCTCCAGCGCATAGGCGGAGCAGGTCGGCGCGAACCGGCAGTTGCGGCCGAGCCAGGGCGAGACCAGCAGCCGATAGGCATGGACCGGCAGCGCGAAGACCCGGGCCAGCGGGCTCATGCGCCGCCTCGGCCCGCGGGCTTGCCTGCGGGATGTCCGGCCGGCTTCGCCCCGCCTTTTCCGTCTTTCCCGCCTTTGCCGCCCTTGCCCCCACCCTTTCCACGTCGGCCGGAGGGGGGGCGGGGACGTTCGGGCCGGCCCTCGTCCTCGCGGGCGTGGAGGCGGGCGATGCCGCCGGCCAGATCCTCGACCAGCTCGGCGAAGGGACGCGCGGCGGTCACGGCGGCGCGGCCGACCAGCACATAGTCCCATCCGGCGCGGGCGGCGGCGGGCATGGCCGCCGCCGCGGCGGCGCGCAGCCGGCGCTTGGCGCGGTTGCGGGCGACGGCGTTGCCGACTTTCTTGGAGCAGGTGTAGCCGATGCGGACCGGGGTCTCGGCCGGCTCGTCGCCGGGGCGGAGGCGGGCCTGGAGCATCAGGCCCGGCGTCGCGCAGTTGCGCCCGCGGTTGGCGGCGGCGAGGAATTCCTTGCGCCGGCGCAGGGTGGAGAAGGCGGCGCGGGGCAGGGGAGCGACCGAGGGGGCCACCGAGGGCTCCGCGCCCGTCGCCCCGCCATTCGCCCCGCCCGCCGCCCCGCCCGCCGCCCCGCCCGCCGCCTTGTCCGGGGCGACGTCCTGAGCCGCCTGCGCCGGGGGCGCGGGGGCGGAGGGATCGGACGGGGGGAGCGCGGTCATCGGCGCGGGCCTCCGGGGCCGGTCGGAACGGTCCGCCCAAGCCTCCGGCGGAGGGGCGGGCGGAGGGCTGGCATGGCCGTGGACGTCATGCCACGCGGGGCGTCAGGCCTGGCGGCGCCGGGCCTGAACGCTCGCCCGGGCCTGGACGTTCACACGGGCCTGAACGCTCGCGGGGCGCCGCGCGTCGCCGCCCCTGTCAGGCGGGGGCGAGGCGCGCGAACATCGCGCGGACGCGACGCCGGAATCGCGGCAGGCCCGGCGCAAGGCCGGGCCTGTCCACATGTCTCGCCGCATCGTCGCCATCGGCCCCGACGCCCGCAGGCGCCGTCCCGGCCGCATTCGCACGCGCGCCGGCGCCCGCCTCTGGCAGGCGCGCGGCGCGGCGCGGAATCAGGCGCTCAGCTTGTGGCGGCCCTTGGCGCGACGACGCGCAATGATCTTGGCGCCGTTCTTCGTCGCCATGCGGGCGCGGAAGCCGTGGCGGCGCTTGCGGACGAGCCGGCTCGGCTGGTACGTGCGCTTCATCGCTCTTTCTCCTTTTGCGGGGCCTCTGGACGACCCCAGCCGCTGCGATATCGATCCGGAGCGGCGGCCCGAATGCCGCCCGTCTCCCAGACCGCGCGCACGGCGTCTGTAAACCGGAGCGCGTCGGATAAAGCCCGCCCCGCCGGCTGTCAATGCCCGGGGGCCGGAACCGGGGCTCGCGGAGGGCGGAACCCGGCCGATGGGCGCTTCCGGCGGGCTCTGCGGGCTGAAACATTCCCGTCGCAGCCCATCAACGCGCCGTGAGACCCCTATCCGCGCCGCGGAGCGAGGCGGCATATCCACCCCAGAGCCGCAGCGCGCGGTCCTGACCGAGACCGATTCCGGGCCGATTCCCGGCCCGCCCCACCGTCCTGCCCGCACGTCCCGCCCCCCCGCGCCCCGTTCCGTAAGCCCGAGGAGCCCCAAATGCCCAGCGCCCCGACCCGCGCCCCCCTCGCCGAAGCGCCCGGCGCTCCCCGGCCCGAGCCGGCGCCGGAGAGCCCGCCGTCCGCCTCGGCCCCCGCCGCCCGCGCCGCCCCCGCCTGGCGGCGCTGGGCGGCTCCGGCCGGCCTGCTGCTCGCGGCCGTGGCGGCGTGGTGGGGCCTGGGCGACCGGCTGTCCTTCCAGGCGCTGGCCGACAACCGCGAGGCGCTGATCGCCTGGCGCGACGCGGCCCCCCTGCGCGCCGGCCTCGTCTATATCGCGATCTACGCCGCCGCCGTCGCGGTGTCGCTGCCCGGCGCCCTGATCCTGACCCTGACCGGAGGCTTCCTGTTCGGGCTCTTCACCGGCGCCGCGCTGACCGCGGTCGCGGCCACGCTGGGGGCGACGGCGATCTTCCTCGCCGCCCGCTCCGCTTTCGGGGCGCGGCTGGAGGCGAAGCTGAAGGGGCGCGGCGGCTTCATGGCGCGCCTGCGGCGGGGGGCGGAGACCAACCAGATCTCGGTCCTGCTGATCATGCGGCTGGTGCCGGCGGTGCCGTTCTTCCTCGCCAATCTCGCCCCCGCCTTCCTGGGCGTGCGGCTGCGGACCTACATGTGGACGACCTTCGTGGGCATTCTGCCGGGCACGGCGGTCTACACCTGGGTGGGCGCCGGGCTGGGCGAGGTCTTCGACCGGGGCGAGGCGCCGGAACTCGGCATCATCTTCACCTGGCCGATCCTCGGTCCGCTGGCGGGGCTGAGCCTGCTGGCCGCCCTGCCGATGATCCTGCGCGCCCTGCGCCCGCAGACCGCCGCGGCGCTGGAAGACGCGCCCCAACCCGCGCCCCAACCCGAAACGGAGACCAAGGCATGAGCGAACGGATCCTGACCCCCGACCTGTGCGTGATCGGCGCGGGCTCGGGCGGGTTGTCGGTGGCCTCGGGCGCGGTGCAGATGGGCGCGTCGGTGGTGCTGATCGAGGCCGGCGAGATGGGGGGCGACTGCCTCAACACCGGCTGCGTGCCCTCCAAGGCGCTGCTGGCGGCGGGCAAGGCGGCGCATCACGCCGCCGCGGGCGCGCGCTTCGGGGTGACGGCGGGGCCGGTCGCGGTCGACTTCGCCGCGGCCAAGGACCATGTGGCGGCCGCCATCGCCGCCATCGCGCCGCATGACTCGGTGGAGCGGTTCGAGGGGCTCGGCGTCACCGTCCTCAAGGCCTTCGCGCGGTTCGAGGGGCCCGACGAGGTTTCCGCCGACGGAACCCGCATCCGCGCCCGGCGCTTCGTGATCGCCACCGGGGCCAAGCCCGCGATCCCGCCGATCCCTGGGCTGGCGGAGACGCCGCACCTGACCTCCGAGACGATTTTCGGGCTGCGCGAGGCGCCGTCCCGGCTTCTGATCCTCGGCGGCGGGGCGATCGGGCTGGAGATGGCGCAGGCGCATCGCCGGCTGGGCTGCGAGGTGACGGTGATCGAGGCCGACCGGGCGCTGGGGCGCGAGGACCCGGAGCTCGCCGCCATCGCGCTGGACGCGCTGCGCGCCGAGGGGATCGAGATCGTGGAGGGCGCCCGCGCGGCCTCGGTCGGCGCCGGTCCCGCGCCTTCGGGCGGCGTGCGGCTGGCGGTGGAGGACGGGCGGTCCTGGACCGGCTCGCATCTGCTGGTGGCCACGGGGCGGGCGCCGGATGTCTCGGGCCTGAACCTCGAAGCGGCGGGGATCGCGGCCGACCGGGCCGGGGTGAAGGTGGACGCGGGCCTGCGCACGACCAACCGCCGGGTCTACGCCATCGGCGACGCCGCGGCGGGGCTGCCGGCCTTCACCCATTCGGCGGGCTGGCAGGCGGGGCTGGTGATCCGCTCGGCCCTGTTCCGGCTGCCGGTCACGGCGGAGACCCGCGCCATGCCGATGGCGGTCTACACCGACCCCGAGCTCGCCCGCGTCGGCCCGACCGAGGCCGAGGCCCGCGCGACCCATGGCGACCGGCTGGAAGTGATCCGCGTGCCCTTCGCCGGCTCCGACCGGGCGGTGGCGGAGGGGGCGACGGCGGGGCTTCTGAAGCTGCTGGTGGTGAAGGGGCGGCCCGTCGGGGCGGGCATCGTGGGCGCCCAGGCGGGAGAGCTGATCGGGCTTTGGACGCTCGCCATCGGGGCGAAGATGAAGCTGGGCGCCGTGGCCGGGATGATCGCGCCCTATCCGACGCTGGGGGAGCTGTCCAAACGCGCCGCCGGCCAACATTTCTCACCCCGGCTGTTCGAGAGCCCGATGGTCAGGCGCGTGGTGCGGCTGCTGGCCCGACTGGGATAGGATGGGATAGGAGAGGCGGCCTTTCGGCCGGGCGCGCCGCCGAAAGTCGCGCCCGGCCGTCGCGTTCCGCCGCGGCGCGCGGGCGCGGGGGGCGCCGGCGGCGACGTCTCGGGCGGGACGGGGCGCGCTTCGGGCCATGAGGGCGGCGCGGGTCAGTCCCCGATCTCCACCGCGAAATTGCGGTTGTTGGCGTAGACCGGGCCGAAGCGGGCGCGCAGGCGCTCCTGCGTCAGCGGCTCGGTCTCGCCCGAGACCCGCATGGGCGCCTCGCCGAAACCGGCCAGGAGCGCGCGCGTCGCCTCGAAGGACTTGCGCCGGGCGAAGAGCTTCCAGTCCCGCCGATACTTCTTCCAGAGCTGGCGGGGATGCAGCGACAGGTGCAGCGCGGCGCCGGTTTCGGGCCGAAGGCTCCCCAGCCGCGCGCGCAGCGCGGCCAGTTCGGCGCCCAGCGCGTATTCGTGCCCCTCGATATCCACCTTCATCAGCGCCGGACCCGGCCCGGCCCGGTCCGCGACCTCCGCCGGCGTCACGGTGGAGACATGCACCGGCTCCCCCCGATGCACCCCCAGCGCCGAGGTCATCGAGGCCCCCAGCCCCTTGCGCCCGCCATAGAGCGTCAGCCCGTCGCCATCGGCATGAAGGGCGGCCGGAATCACCTCCGCCCGCAGGCCGTTGAGCGCGAAGTTCTCCTCGAGCGAGGCGCGGGCCACCGGATCGGGCTCCAGCGCCACCACCCGCGCGCCCAGCCGGGCGGCGAGCAGGCCGACCGGCCCGATCCAGGCGCCGATATCGACGAAGACGGTGCCCGGGCGGGCGCGGGCGGCGACCCAGGCCAGGGTCTCGTCCTCCCACCCGCCGGCGGCGCCGGGGGCGAGGGCCTCCCAGAACTCACGCTCGGCCTCCGAACGCGCGGCCACCCGCAGGGTCTTCCCGGCCAGTGTCGCTTGCATCACGGTGCTGGGCATCGCTCGACCCCTCCCAATGGCGCGGCCGAAAGGCGCGCGCAGGACGGCCAGCGTTTCGCGCGTCGCTCCTGCGCGACGCGTCGGGGCGCACGGCCACTGGCGCGCGTCCTACCGCAGGACTAGGATCGCGGCAATCGCGCGCGACGCGGGACGCGACCGGCCGGGTGACTGAAGGGCTGACGCCCGAACCCCTCGCCGCCGGCCGCCGCCCCGCCGGAGGCGCGTCCGTCGAACCGGCCGCGGGGACCCCGCCTCATGCTGTTCCGAAGCCTCTCGGGCCGCCTGCTCGCGCTGACCGTGGTCTTCGTGATGATCACCGAAGTGCTGATCTTCGTGCCCTCGGTCGCCCGCTTCCGCGAAGCCTGGCTGACCGAGCGCCTGGAGCGCGCCCAGATCGCCTCGCTGGCCCTGCTCGCCACGCCCGACGACATGGTGACGCCGGAGCTGGAGACGGAGCTGCTCAAGACCTCCGAGGTGCTCAACATCGTGCTGCGGCGGGACGAGGCGCGGGAGCTGATCCTGGCGCTGCCGGCCCCGGCGCTGACGGTGAACGCCACCTTCGACCTGCGCGACGCCGGCGCGCTGGGCCTGATCCGCGACGCCTTCGCGACGTTTCTCGCCCCCCGCGGCCGGGTGATCCGGGTGATCGGGATGCCGGTGCATGGCGGCGGCGTGGCGATCGAGGCGACGATGCGCGAAAGCCAGCTGCGCCGGGCCATGGCCGATTACGCGCTGCGGGTGCTGCTGCTGTCGCTGGTGATCTCGGCGGTGACGGGCGTGCTGATCGCGCTCGCCCTGCGCCGCTTCCTGGTGCGCCCGATGACCCGGGTCATCGACAACATGCGCGCCTTCGCCGAGGACCCCGAGGACGGCTCCCGCGTCATCCGCCCCGCCTCCTCGATCACCGAGATCGCCGAGGCCGAGGCCACGCTCGCCCGGCTGGAGACCGAGCTGCGCGCCGCCCTGCGTCAGCGCGCCCGGCTGGCGGCGATGGGGGCCGCGCTGGCCAAGGTCAGCCACGACCTGCGCAACATGCTGGCCACGGCGCAGCTGCTGGCCGACCGGCTGGAGGGCTCGGCGGATGCGGGCGTGGCGCGGGTCGGGCCCAAGATCATACGGGCGCTGGACCGGGCGGCGACGCTCTGCGCCTCGACGCTGGACTACGGCAAGGCCGAGGAGCCGGCGCCGGTGATCCGCATGACCGCCCTGCGCGCGCTGGTCGAGGAAGTGGGGGAGAGCGTGTTCCCCGACCGGCTCGAACCCGGCGCCGCGGGGCCGGGGGAGGTGCGCTTCGTCAACGCCGCGCCGGAGGGGCTGGCGGCCCCGGCCGACCCGGATCAGCTGCACCGGATCCTCGTGAACCTCGCCCGCAACGCCCGCCAGGCGATGGAGACCGCGGGGCGGGGCGGCGAGGTGCGCATCGCCGCCCGGCTGGAGGGCGAGCGGGTGGTGATCGACGTCACCGACCAGGGGCCCGGCCTGCCGGAGAAGGCCCGCGCCCATCTGTTCACCCCGTTCAAGGGCGGGCAGACCCGGGGCGGGGCGGGACTGGGCCTCGCCATCGCGGCGGAGCTGGCGCGCAGCCATGGCGGTTCGGTCGAACTGGCGGGCTCCACCACCGAGGGCGCGTGGTTCCGCCTGTCGCTGCCCGCCGTCGGCGCGGTCTTCAACCCTCCGTCCGCGGGCGATGGCGCGCCCGCGCCGACGGCCGGGCAGGAGCGCGAGCCTTCCCCCGCCGCGCCGGACCGGGACGCGGGGTCGGAGGCGGGCCCGGGCGCCGGCGGCGTGATCCGCGCCTTCGTCCGCCGCCCCGGCGCCGCGTCGGGCGCCGGCAAGCGGGACGAGACGTGACCCCCTCCGCATCGGCCCGTCCGCAGTATCGCCCCCTCCGCAGTATCGGCCCGTCCGCGGTATCGCCGCGGCCCCGCCGCCCGCCGCGGGTCGGGGCCTGTCTCCGCGGCGATTTCCGGTCCCCTGCCGCCCTGGCCGGCCCTGCCTACCCCCGGCGCGCGATCCCGCCCGCCTTGCGCCTGACACGATCCGGAGACCTCGCATGACCGACCGCCCCGCGCCCGGCCCGCTCAACCTGCTGACCGACGTCGCCGGCCTCTCGGTCGGCAACGCCCAGGACGAGACCGCCCGCACCGGCGTCACGCTCATCCTGCCCGACGCCTTCGCCCGCGCCGCGGTCGATGTGCGCGGCGGCGGCCCCGGCACCCGAGAGACCGAGGCGCTCGCCCCCGAGAACCAGGTCGGCGGGGTCCATGCGCTTGTGCTCTCGGGCGGGTCGGCGCTGGGGCTCGGGGCGGCGGACGCGGTGGCGGCGGCGCTCTCGGCCTCGGGGCGGGGGCTCGCCGTGCATCCCGAGCATCCGCCGGTGCCGATCGTGCCGGCGGCGATCCTCTATGACCTCGGCCCCCATTCCCGCGCCGCCTTCGCCGCGGAGGGCGGTCCCCCTCATCCCCGGCTCGCCCGCGCCGCGCTGGCGGCGGCCGATGCCGGGTCCGGCGGGCGCTTCGCCCTCGGCTCGGTCGGGGCGGGGCGCGGGGCCAATGCGGGGGCGCTGAAGGGGGGGCTGGGCTCGGCCTCCATGGTGCTGCCGGGGATGGCCGCGGATGGCGGGCCGCTGACCGTGGCGGCGCTGGTGGCGGTCAACCCGGTGGGCGCGGTGACCATGCCGGGCTCGCGCGCCTTCTGGGCCTGGCCTTTCGAGCAGGAGATCGACGGCCGCCCCGAGTTCGGCGGCCTCCGCCCGGGGCCGGACTGGCGCCCCTCGGCCGAGCCGTTCCCCGCCGAGAGCCGTTTCGCCGGCCCGCCGCCGCCGCCGGGGGCCGCGACGGCGATCGGCGTGGTGGCGACGGACGCGGACCTGGGCACCGCCGAGTGCCTGCGGCTCGCGATGATGGGGCAGGACGGCTACGCCCGCGCGATCCGGCCGTCGCATTCGCCGATGGACGGGGACACGGTTTTCGGCCTGGCCACCGGGCGGGCGGCGCTGGGCGAGGGCAGGGGACGCCTGCGGGCGCTTGCGGCGCTGGGCGCGGCGGCGGCGGACTGCGTGGCGCGGGCGGTGGCGCGGGGAGCCTTCGAGGCGACGTCCGCGCCCGGAGAGCGCCCGGCCTGGCGTGACCTAGCGTAAGTTCGCGGGGGCTGTCGGCGGGACGTGCGGGGGCGCCGCAAGGTCGCGACGCCTTGAGTGAAATTCCCCTCTTGCATCCCCCCCGCCCGCTCGCTACACACCGCCACGCGCCGCGGCAGAGCCCGCAGCGCCCTGCACCGGTAGCTCAGCTGGATAGAGCACCAGACTACGAATCTGGGGGTCGGGGGTTCGAATCCTCCCCGGTGCGCCATTAATCTCAATGACTTACGAGAATCGCCCGAGGAACACTCTGCGCCGCAGATGTTCCGCGGGTGTTCCCGTTCGCGCTCTTTCGCGGCGACGGCTTGGCCCAGCCTCCGGCGGCGCCAACCCGTCGGCTCCCGGCGATGACGGCCTCCACATCCTACAGCAGGCGGAAGACGCGGCGGCCGGTCTTCCACGAGGCGCGGCCCGATCTCCCACAGGGTGAGCGCCGGGGCCATGCTCGGCGCAGGGCGTCCGTCTCGAAGCATCGCCCGCTTTTCCGAAACCTCCGCCCTGACCGGGCCGCCGGCGCGCCGCGACCGCGCATGGCGGTCATGTCGGCCGCGTCGGCGCGGGTGAGGACCGCGGGACCGGACCGCGGGTTTCGGGCACGCGTTCTTCCGCGGCGCGCTGCGTCGCGCTATCAATCCGACCAGGGGAGCGATAGGATGCGTTTTATGAATATAGCCTGCAGATATTGCCGTTCGGGTCCGTTCCAGGCGCCGGCGACGGCCTTGAAAGGCGGGAGATGACGGCCGCCGGAAAGGCTCCGCGCGTTCCCCGCGCACGCGCCGCCGGGCGGTCCTGGCCGTGCGGTCCGGGCGCAGGATGACCTTTCATTTTCTCGCCGGCCTGCCGCGCTCCGGCTCGACGCTGCTTGGCGCGCTGCTGCGCCAGAATCCGCGCTTCCATGCCGGCATGTCCTCGCCCGTGGCGACGCTGTTCGAAAGCGTGATCGCGCAGGTCTCGGCGGGGACGGAGCTCTCGGCCATGGTCGACGCCGAGCAGCGCGCGCGCCTGCTGCGGGGACTGTTCGAGAGCTATTACGCCGACCGCGAGCAGCCGGTGATCTTCGACACCAACCGGGCCTGGACCGCGCAGCTTCCGGCGCTGCTCCGGCTGTTCCCCGACGCCCGGCTGATCTGCTGCGTGCGCGACGTGGCCTGGGTCATGGACAGCCTCGAGCGGCAATGGCGCGCCAACGCCTTCGAGAACACCCGCCTGTTCAACACGCCGGCCGAGCGCGCCACCGTCTATACGCGGCTGGAGGCGCTGGCCTCCGCCAACCGGCTCGTCGGCTACGCCTGGCACGCGCTGCGCGAGGCCTGCTACGGCGAGCATGCCGACCGCCTGGTGCTGGTCGACTACGATCTGCTGACCCGGCGTCCGGCCGAGGTGATGGGCCTGCTCTACGAATTCCTCGGCGAGCCCGCCTTCGCGCATGACTTCGCCGCGGTCGAATACGACGCGCCGGCCTACGACGCGCAGCTCGGGCTCGACGGGCTGCATCGGGTGCATCCGGTGGTGGCCCCGCGGCCGCGCCGGACGATCCTGCCGCCCGATCTCTTCAAGCGCTTCTCCGGCATGGCGTTCTGGAACGACCTCAGCGACAGCCGCGCCTTCCGGATCATTCCCGACCAGCACGCCGCGGCATCTTCGCCGGCCCTCACGGAGAGACCGACAGCATGACCACGTTCACCGTCGACACCCTGGACGACGAGCTTTTCGACAACGGCACGCTTGCGGAGGAAATGGCGGACGGCGGAGGGCTGTCGCTGCGCGAGGCGATCGGGCTGGCCAATACCGGCCTCCACGCGGCGGGCGACGGACCCGGGATCGAGCTCGACGCGGCCCTGGCGGGCGGCGTGCTGCTGCTCTCCCAGGGGCAGCTCAGCCTTGCCGCGAACATGTCGATCGCCGCCGACCTGACCATCGACGCGCAGGGCGCGAGCCGGGTGATGCAGGTCACCGGCGGGCACGCGATCCTGTCCGGCCTGTCGCTGATCAACGGCGCCGTCACCGGCAAGGGCGGCGGGCTGGAACTGCAATCGGGCGGCTCGGCCGCGCTGACCGGCGTGACCGTGGGCGACAACACGGCCAGCGGCGGCGCGGGGGGCATTCACGTCGCCTCGGGCGCGACGCTGACCGCCCGCGACACCGCGGTGATCGACAACGCCACCGGCCTCTACGGCGGCGGGCTGATCGTGAACGGCGACGCGACCTTCCTCAATTCCGAGATCGGCGGCAACTCGGCCGGCAAATGGGGCGGAGGGGTGGACCTCGACGGGGGCGGGGCGCTGTCGCTGGTCAACGTCACCGTCCATGGCAATTCCGCGGTCAATGGCGGCGCCGGGGTCGATGCGTGGAACGGGGCGCTGAGCGTCGTCTCCTCGACCTTCACCGGCAACACCGCCGGGGGGCGCGGCGGCGCGATCTACATGTTCGTGTCCTCCGACCACCAGTCCTCGGTCGCCAACAGCATCTTCGCGGGCAACGCGGCGGCTTCGGTCATCACGGGCCACGACATGTTCCTCGCGGGGCAGGATCTCGACTTCGCGGGGGGCGTGATCCTGGGCACGCAGGCGCGCACCCCGTCCGGGGCCTTCGCGGCGCCGGCCGACAAGGTGACGGTGTTGGATGACGAGGGGCTGACCCTCGCCGATCTGTTCGCGGAGGTCGACGCCGGGACCGGCGGCGGGCGGGTCGAGGACAACGGCGGTCCGGTGCGCAGCGCGGCCCTGGCGCTGAGCGTGGACAATCCCGCGCTGGGCGGGGCGGACGGGTCGGTCGGGCGCGACGCGCAGGATCTCGACGGCGACGGGACGACGGACGAGACGATGCCCGTCGACGCCCGCATGGTCGAGCGCGGGGCGATCTTCGACATCGGCGCCCACGAATCCACCTCGGATCCGGCGAGCGCCATGGTCACCACGCTTCTGGACGTGGTCGACGCCGATGACGGCCTGCTGTCGCTGCGCGAGGCCATCGCGCTGGTCGAGGCCACGGGCGTCGCCGGCGGGCGGATCACCTTCGCCATGGGCGGGACCATCGCGCTGGACGGGACGCAGCTGGAGATCGCCGGCGATGTCATCATCGAGGGCGACCGGGACGGCGACGGGAACGGCGACGTCACGCTCGACGCCGGCGGGCTCAGCCGCGTGATGCAGGTGACCGGCGGCGCCGACGCGACCATCAACGGGGTGAACTTCACCGATGGCGATGCCATCAGCGGCGGCGGGCTGCTGATCGACGGCGAGTCGACCCTGATGCTGTCGCGCGCGATCATCTCGGACAACATCGCGTCCTCGGACGGCGGCGGCATCGCGCTCGGGGCCGGCTCGACGCTCCGCGGGCGGGATCTTGTGTTGAAGGGCAACACCGCCGGCTCGGAAGGCGGCGGGATCAACGTCACGGGCGACGCCACCCTCGTCAACGCGGAGATCGCCGAAAACAGCGCGATCTTTGGCGGCGGAATCGAGATGGAGGACCCGGCCGCGTCCCTGGTGCTGGTCAACGGCGTGGTGCATGGAAATCACGCCCACGGTTCCGGGGGCGGCATCGACGCCTATCGGGGCACGGTCGTCGTCCAGTCCTCCACCGTCACCGGAAATTACGCCGCCAACCTGGGCGGCGGGCTCTATGTCGGCGACGGCGCGACCATGACCGCGACCAATTCGATTTTCGCGGGCAATGACGCGGGTGCGGGCAATGACGCTTATCTCCTGGAAGACCTCGCCAGCGGCGGCGGGCTGATCCTGGGAACGGCTGCCGAACTGCAGAACGGGGCGCCCGCGCCCGTGGCGACCGTGGCCCCGGCGGCGGACCTGTTCGCGCAGATCGACGGCGCGACCGGCGGCGGGCTCGCGGCCGACAATGGCGGCTTCGGGCGCACCGTCGCCCTGAAGCTCTCGGCCGACAATCCCGCGCTCGGCGGCGCGGTGACCGACCCGGGCCTTGTGGCGGACGACGCGCTGGACCTCGACGGGGACGGCGACGTGAGCGAGCGCCTGTCGCAGGACGCCGCCGGCGCCGCGCGGGACTGGAACCAGACCGATGTCGGCGCGCTGGAAGCGGCGCCGCTCGACCCGTCCCCGCTCGACCCGGCGGCGCTGATCGTCACCACGGTCGAGGATGTGGTGGACGAGAACGACGGCCTCGTCTCCCTGCGCGAAGCGGTGGCGGTGGCGAACGCCGCGGCGACGGGCGGGCTGATCACCTTCGACGCGTCGCTCGATTCCGGGGCCGGGGTCGGCGCGCCGAGGCTGCTGCTGGCGGGCGGAGAGATCGGGATCACCGGCGATGTCGGCATCGACGGCGATATCGACGGCGACGGCACCGCCGACGTGACCCTGGACGGGCAGGGGCTGAGCCGGGTGATGTCGGTGACTTCGGGCGGGTCGGCCACGCTGAGCGGCCTTGTGGTGACCGGCGGCGACGCCGGTTTCGCAAATGGCGGCGGGATCTTGGTGAACAACGCCTCGCTCGACCTGCGCGACAGCGTGATCGAAGGCAACGCGAGCGGTTTCGGCGGGGGTCTCTACGCCTTCGCCGGCGACCTGCGCGTCGCCAACACGGAGTTCCGCGGCAACGCCGCCGGCTATGGCGGCGGCATGGCGGTCTGGAACTCGACGCTCGCCATGGGCTCCGTCACCGTCGCGCAGAACATGGCGAGCAACGCGGGCGGGGGGATCGCGATCTTCGACAGCAACGTGGCGCTGGCCAACCTCACCCTCGCCGACAACACCGCCGGTTTTCAGCGCGGCGGGGCCTGGTTCTTCAGAACCGAGGGCTCGATCACGCAAAGCACGATCACCGGCAATGTCGCGAGCAGCGCTTATGGAGGCGTTCAGGTCGACGGCGACTCCGGCGGGCTGACGATCGGCAACTCGATCCTGGCGGGGAACCTCGCCTTCTCCTCGGCGGACCAGGACCTTTCGGTGAACGGCGCCGGCGTCGCGACGCTGGCGGGCGGGGTCATCCTGGGGGCCGCGGCCGACGCCACGGGCGGGACGCTGAACACGCCGGGAACGGTGACGGTGCTGGCCGACGGGCCCCGGACGCTGGCGGACGTGTTCGCGGGGATCGAGCCGGACGGCGCGCCGACGCTGGCCGCGAACGGCGGGTCGGTGCGGACCGCGGCGCTGAGGCTCGACGCGTCCAACCCGGCGCTCGCCAGCGGCGATCCGGGGGTCCTGCCGCTGGACATCAACGACGTGGACGACGATTTCGATTTCGGCGAGCCGCTGCCCATCGCGGCCAACGGGGTCGCGATCCGCAGCGGGGCGCCCGATCTGGGCGCCGCGGCGGTGGTGGCGACGCCGGACGCGGTGGACGACGCCTATGCGCTGGGCGTGACGGGGGGCGTCTTCTCGAAGAACGTGATGGCGGACGGGGGGCTGGGGCCGGACCTGGATCGCGGCCTCGCGACCGTAGTCTCGGCCGTCGACGGCGAGGCGTCCCGCGTCGGCGTCAGCTTCGACCTGGCCGAAGGCGGGCGCGTGCGGGTGAACGCCGACGGCCAGTTCTGGTTCGCGCGGGACGGCGATTTCGACGACCTCGCCAGCGGCGAAAGCCGGACGGTGAGCTTCACCTACACGCTGGTCAACGCGCTGGGACTGAGCGATGCGGCGCAGGTGAGCTTGACCGTGACGTCGCCGAACGCGCCGCCGGTGGCCCATGACGACGCCTTCGCGACGAATCCTTCGGCGGTCTACGCCCGCTCCGTGTTCGACGACAACGGCTTCGGCGCCGATGGCGATCCGGATGGCCAGGCGATCACGGTGTCGAGTTTCGAGGGATCCGCCGCCAATGTGGGCGAGCGGGTGGACCTCGCGGATGGCGGCGCGGTGCGGCTGCTGGCTGACGGACAGTTCTGGTTCGTGGCGGACGGGGATTTCGACGGGCTCGCGCCGGGCGAAAGCGCGGAGACCTCGTTCTCCTACGCCATCTCGGACGGCTTCGGCGGCACCGACACGGCGGTCGCGACCTTCACCGTGACCGCGCCGAACGCGCCGCCGGTGGCCCGGGACGACGCCTTCGCGACGAACCCTTCGGCGGTCTACGCCCGCTCCGTATTCGACGACAACGGCTTCGGCGCCGACGGCGATCCGGACGGCCAGGCGATCACGGTTTCGAGCTTCGAGGGGGCCTCCGCGAACGTGGGCGAGCGCGTGGACCTCGCGGATGGCGGCGCGGTGCGGCTGCTGGCTGACGGACGCTTCTGGTTCGTGGCGGACGGGGATTTCGACGGGCTCGCGCCGGGCGAAAGCGCCGAGACCTCGTTCTCCTACGCCATCTCGGACGGCTTCGGGGGCACGGACACGGCGGTCGCGACCTTCACGGTGACCGCGCCGAACGCGCCGCCGGTGGCCCAGGACGACGCCTTCGCGACGAATCCTTCGGCGGTCTACGCCCGATCCGTGTTCGACGACAACGGCTTCGGCGCCGATGGCGATCCGGATGGCCAGGCGATCACGGTGTCGAGCTTCGAGGGATCCGCCGCCAATGTGGGCGAGCGGGTGGACCTCGCGGATGGCGGCGCGGTGCGGCTGCTGTCCGACGGACGGTTCTGGTTCGTGGCGGACGGGGACTTCGACGGGCTCGCGCCGGGCGAAAGCGCCGAGACCTCGTTCTCCTACGCCATCTCGGACGGCTTCGGCGGCACCGACACGGCGGTCGCGACCTTTACCGTGACCGCGCCGAACGCGCCGCCGGTGGCCCAGGACGACGCCTTCGCGACGAATCCTTCGGCGGTCTACGCCCGATCCGTGTTCGACGACAACGGCTTCGGCGCCGATGGCGATCCGGATGGCCAGGCGATCACGGTGTCGAGCTTCGAGGGATCCGCCGCCAATGTGGGCGAGCGGGTGGACCTCGCGGATGGCGGCGCGGTGCGGCTGCTGTCCGACGGACGGTTCTGGTTCGTGGCGGACGGGGATTTCGACGGGCTCGCGCCGGGCGAAAGCGCCGAGACCTCGTTCTCCTACGCCATCTCGGACGGCTTCGGCGGCACCGACACGGCGGTCGCGACCTTTACCGTGACCGCGCCCGACGCGCTGATGTGAGCATGTCGCCTGCGTCCGGTCCCCGGGCCGGACGCAGGCTGGCGGCCGTGACGGCGCGGCCCGGTCCCCCGGCTGAGAATGCCGGAAGGGGAGGGGCGTGTCGCCGGACGTTCTCCTGCCTTCGCCCGGCGCCTGCCGACGCCCAGGGCAGGTCAGCAAAACCCCGCTTCTTGCCGAAGAACTCCCACAGGGGGCTCCCGTCTGGTCTCGATGCGTGCGTCGGCGCCCGCGCGGCTGGGGCGGCAATGCGTTCTTGAGTTTTGCCAGGCGAAACTGCTATGCCGCCTTTGACCATGACCCTTCCGCTGCGGATCGGCTGCGGGAGGTCGGACGGACGCCTCGGGGAGGAGCGCGCATGCAACTGACGCATGGCCTGAAACGTGCGGCCGCGACGAACCCGGGGGGCGCGATCCGCGTCTCGGGCGAGGGGCGGCGATCCTATCGGGAGGCGATCGAGAGGGTCGCCCGCCTGGCGGGGGGATTGCGCTCGCTCGGGATCGCGCCGGGGGACCGGGTGGGCATCCTGGCCTTCAATGGCGAAGCCTATCTCGAAACGCTCTTCGCCGTGCCCTGGTGCGGGGCCGTGGCCGTGCCGATGAACTGGCGGCTGACGCCGATGGAGCTGTCCTTCCTGATGGAGGACGCCGGCGTGGGCGTGCTGATCGCCGACGCCGAAGGCCTGGCCCTGGCCCGGCGGATGACCCCGCGGCCCGCCGCCTGGGCGCGCACGGTGCTGATCGGCGCGGCCGACGACCGCGGCGCGGACCTGGTCCCCTACAAGGACCTGGCCGCGTTCGCCGAACCCGTCGCGGATGCGGAGCGGGGAGGCGAGGATCTGGCGGGCCTCTACTACACGGCGGGGACGACCAGCGCCTCCAAGGGCGTGATGCTCAGCCACGACAATCTCTGCGCCAACGCGATCAACGCGCTGGCCTCGCTGCAGTTCACGCAGGACTCGATCTACCTGCATTCGGCCCCGATGTTTCATCTGGCCGACGGGACCTCGACTTTCGCGGTGACGATGATGGGGGGCGCGCATGCCTATGTGCCGCGCTTCGATTCCGCCGCCTGCCTCGACCGGATCGAGACCTGCGGCGTGACCCACGCCCAGTTCGTGCCGACGATGATCAAGATGCTGCTCGACCACCCCGACGCGCGGACGCGCGACCTGTCGAGCCTGCGCAAGGTCCTCTACGGCGCGAGCCCGATCGAGGACGAGACCCTTCGCCGCGCGCTGAGCCTGCTGCCCAACGCGCGGTTCGTGCACGGCTACGGCATGACCGAGGTCTCCTCGATCGCCACGATGCTGCCGGGGAAATACGCGGTGACCGAAGGCCCGCACGCCGCCAAGCGGCGCTCCTGCGGGCAGGCCGGGCTGCTGTGCGAAGTGGAGGTGCGCCGCGAGGACGGCTCGCGCGCCGCCGCGGGCGAGGTCGGGGAGATCGTGATCCGCGGCCCCAACGTGATGAAGGGCTACTGGAACCGCCCGCAGGAGACGGCCGAGGCGCTGCGCGCGGGCTGGATGCATTCGGGCGACCTGGGCTGGCTGGACGAGGACGGGTTCCTGTTCCTCGCGGGCCGGCTGAAGGACATGATCAAGACCGGGGGCGAGAACGTCTTCGCCATCGAGGTCGAGAACGTGATCGCCGAGATCCCGGGCGTCGCCGAATGCGCGGTGATCGGCGCGCCGGACCCGCAATGGGGCGAGACGGTGCTGGCCCTGATCGTCCCGCGCCCGGGCGCGGAGGTGGACGGGCAGGCGGTGATCGCCTTCTGCCGCGAGCGTCTGGCCCCCTACAAATGCCCCCGCCGGGTCGAGATCCGGACCGAGCCGCTGCCGCTGAGCTCGGCCGGCAAGATCCTCAAGCGCGAACTGCGCGCCCCCTACTGGGAAGGCCATGGCGCCGGCTGAGGCCGCGCATCCGACCCCTCCCCCCTCAATCCCCGGAGCCCCCGATGCGCCGCACCCTGTTCGAGCCCGAGCACGAATTCTTCCGCGACACCGTCCGCCGCTGTTTCGAGACCGAGTTCCTGCCGCGCAACGCCGAGTGGGAGGCGGCCGGCGAAGTCTCACGCGAGGCGTGGCGGGAGATGGGCCGGCAGGGCTGGCTGTGCACCCTGATCCCGGAGGAATACGGCGGCGCCGGCGTCGACGAGCGCTATGCCGCGATCCTGCTGGAGGAGCAGTATCGCCTCGGCCTCACCGGTCCGGGCTGGTCGCTGCACTCGGACATCATCGCGCCCTACCTGCTGAATTACGGGACCGAGGCGCAGAAGCGGGAATGGCTGCCCCGGATGGCCACGGGCGAGGCGATCGCGGCGATCGGGATGACGGAGCCCTCGGGCGGCTCCGACGTGAAGGCGCTGCGCACGACCGCGAAGCGGGACGGGAACGGCTATGTCCTGAACGGGCAGAAGACCTTCATCTCCAACGGCTGGACCGCCGACCTGGTGGTGGTGGCGGCCAAGACCGACCCCTCGGCCGGGGCGCGGGGCGTCAGCCTGTTCCTCGTCGACACCTCGCTGCCGGGCTTCCGCAAGGGCCGCAAGCTGGAGAAGATCGGGACCCACGCCGCCGACACGGCGGAGCTGTTCTTCGATGACGTGCGCCTGCCCGGCTCGGCCCTGCTGGGGGAGGAGGGGCGCGGCTTCGGCATGCTGATGGCGAACCTGCCCTGGGAGCGGCTGATCATCGCCATCAACACCGTCGCGGTGGCCGAGGCCGCCACGGCCTGGGCGCTGGAGCACGTCAAGCAGCGACAGGCCTTCGGCGGCACGTTGTTCGATCTGCAGAACACCCGCTTCCAGCTGGCCCGCTGCGCCACGGACATCGAGGTCGGCCATGCCTTCGTCGACCGCTGCCTCGCCGCCCAGATCGCGAAGGAGCTGACGCCCGAGGAAGGGGCGATGGCGAAGCTGTGGGGCACAGAGATGCAGGACCGGGTGCTCGACATCTGCCTGCAGCTTCACGGCGGCTACGGCTACATGAAGGAATACCCGATCTCGCGCCTGTGGGCCGACAGCCGCTACCAGCGGATCGCCGGCGGGGCCAGCGAGGTGATGCTGGAGATCGTTGGGCGGTCGCTCTGAAGGGGGCGCTTCTTGCGGAGCGCCCCCGGCCCGGGGGGCTCAGCGCCCCTTGAAAACCGGCGCCCGCTTTTCGAGGAAGGCGGCGCGGCCTTCCGCGAAATCCTCCGAGATGATGCAGGCGGTCTGGGCGTCCGCCTCAAGCTTCAGGGCCTCGTCGAAGCCCATCGGCATCCGCGCCATGTAGGACTTGGTGCGCGCCAGCGCCCGGGTCGCCATGGTGGCGAAACCGGCGGCCATCTCCTGGGCGCGGGGCAGGGCCTGGCCCGGCTCGACGACCTCCTCGATCATGCCGGCGTCGCGCGCGGCCCCGGCGCCCATGATCTCGCCCGACATCAGGAAGGCCCGCGCCCGGCCCAGGCCCATGCGCATGCTCAGCGTCCACATCGCGCCCAGATCCGGCATCAGACCGATCTTCACGAAGGCCGAGGCGAAGCGGGCGTCGCGCGCGGCCACCACGAAATCGCAGGCCGAGGCCAGCGCCATGCCCCCGCCCACCGCCACGCCCTCGACCGCGGCGATCACCGGCTTGGGCGCCTCGACCACGCCGCGGACCATCTCCTGCATCTTCAGAAGCTTGTCATAGGCGTTGTCGCCGTCGAGCGTGGTCATGCCCTTCACGTCGCCGCCGGCGCAGAAATGGCCGCCGGCGCCCGCGATCACGATCACCCGGCACTCCGGATCCGCGCCCAGCACCTTGAGCCCTTCGATCAGGTCGGCCTGCAGGGGCGCGGACATGGCGTTGCGCGCGGCGGGATTGTCGAGGATCAGGGTCCCGATCCCGTTCTCCAGCGTGCGGCGGACGGCGCCGGCGGGCGTCTCGTGGTCAGGGGTCATGCGGTTCCTCCGGTTCGTTTTTTCAGCGGTTGAGCATCGGCGCGACCGAGCGCGACAGATGCACAAGGCGGGGGCCGACCACGGTCTCCAGCGTCTCCAGCGTGGCGGCGAAGCGGGGGCCGGCGGCGTTCAGCGCCAGCACCGCGCCGCCGTCCGAGGCGACCAGCGGCACGCCGACGCCGCGGATATCCTCCTGGAACTCGCCGTCCACGATGCAGAAGCCGCGGCGGTCGATCTCGTCGAAGCTGCGCTGGATCGCGTCGCGCAGCGTCGGCCAGTCGTCGCCGGCGCGCTGCTCGATCACGCCCAGCAGCAGCTCGCGTTCCGGCGCGGAAATGCCGTGCATGAAGGACCGCCCCATGGCCGAGGTGGCGATGTCCACCCGGCTGCCCACGTCCAGGCGCAGGGTCATCATCGTCGAGGGGTGGCTGGCGTCCACGTAGATCATGCCCAGCCGGTCGCGCCCGCCGATGGCCACCGTCAGCCCGACCTCGTTGGCGAGCTGCTGGAGGTAGTCGCGCGCGATCATGCGGATCTTCATCGTCGACATCACCGGGTAGCCGAGCGCCAGGATCGCGGGCGTCGGCTCGAACTTGCCGGAGCGGGCGTTGAGCTGGAGATACCCCAGCTGCTTGAGCGTGTAGGTCAGCCGCGAGATCGTGGGCTTGGGCAGCTTGGTGATCTCCGCCAGCTCGCCGTTGCCCAGCGAGGCGTTGCCCCCCGAGAAGGCGCGCAGGATCTCCAGCCCGCGCGCCAGCGACCAGTTGAACTTGCGGTCGGCGCTCAGCTCCTCGGACAGGTCGTCGTCGTCGAAGATCAGAGGCATCGCCGAGCGCGAGGCCTTGCGTTCGCGCTTGGGCGAGGGCGGGGCGTCCGCGCCGTCTCCGCGCTGCGGTCTGCCAGTCTTCGTCATCGCGTCCTTCCCTCGGTCCGTCGCTGGAACGGCATCATCGTCCAACCGAAAGGATTTCGCCACCGACCGCGCGACGCGGCGAACGGCTCCGCAATCAGCCGCGTTTGTTTATTGCATGTTTCGCCCAGCGAAACTAGATTGCGCAAAACGCCCGGAATCGGGTCGCCAGAGGAAACGCATCAGGGAGGCGCCGCCGTGCGGCTGGACTTCGAAACCCTGTCGGAGCGCGATCGCTACAAGCTGCTGACCGCGACCGTCACGCCGCGGCCGATCGCGCTGGCCACCAGCCTGGACGGGCAGGGACGGGCGAACGCCGCGCCGTTCAGCTTCTTCAACTGCCTGCAATCGACCCCGCCGCTGCTCGCGCTGGGCTTCGAGCCGCGCGGCCCCGCGTCGGGGAAGGACAGCTGGGCCAACATCCTCGAGACGCAGGCGTTCATCGTTCACCTCGTGGACGAGCCGTTGCTGGAGGCGATGAACGTCACCGCGATGGATTTCGGCCCCGAGGTCGACGAGCTGTTTCAGGCGGGGCTGGAGACCCGGCCCGGCGATCTCGTGGCCGCGCCGCGGATCCTCGCGGCGCCGGTCGCCTTCGAATGCCGCCTGTTCCAGGCGATCCCGCTGGGCGAGGCGCAGGGCATCGCGCTGGGCGAGATCGTGGCGATGCATATCCGCGACGCGCTGCTCGACGTCGAGCGGATGCGGGTGGACACCGCCACGCTCGCCCTCGTCTCCCGCCTGCACAACCCGGGCTGGTACGCGCGCACGTCCGATCTCTTCCAGCTCCGCCGGCTGAACCCGGCGGACTGGAGCCTGCGGCCGGCCGAAGCCGGCGCGGACAAGAACGACCTACCCGGGAGGAATTGATGAAACGGACCCTTACGCTCGCCGCCGCGCTGACGGCAGGCCTCGCCGCCGCGCCCGCCGGCGCCCAGAGCCTGCGCATCGCCCACGGTTATCCGGCGCAGTCGATCATCGGCGCGACCTACGACCACTTCGCCGAATACGTCGAGGCGAATTCGGAGATCGAGGCCGAGGTCTTCGCCCTGACGCTGCTCGACCTGCGCCAGGCCTCTCCGGGGCTGACCTCGGGCGTGGCGGACGTGTCGATGGTGCTGACGCCCTATTTCCAGAACGAGTTCTCGGAGGCGAACTTCCCCGCCGACCTGTCGATGGCCGCCAATATCGACGGCCAGCCGACCTCGATCGCGGCGGCGATGGCCGGGGCGATGATGGAATACATCATCTTCAACTGCCCCGACTGCCGCATGCAGATCGCGGCGCAGAACCAGGTCTATCTGGCCACGGCGCCGGGCACGCAGTTCTCGCTGCTGTGCCGCGAGCCGCTGACGACCCTGGACGACGTCGCGGGCAAGGTCCTGCGCTCCTCGACCAACACGTTCCGGCGCTGGACCGAGGCGATGGGGGCCACGGCCTCCTCGATCTCGGGCAACGAGATGTATGACGGGCTGAACCAGGGCCTGATCGACTGCACCGTGAACGCGGTGGGCGAGATGTCGAACTTCTCGCTCTTCGACGTGGTGAAGGGGATCACCCTCGCGGTTCCCGGCGGCACCTTCGGGGGCACGGGCATCGGCCATTTCAACCTGGGCTACTGGGCCGACCTGAGCGTCGAGCAGCGCGAGATGATGGCCCGCGGCATGGCCGAGACGGCCGCCTTCATGTCCACCGCCTATGTCCGCCAGGCGCGGACCGACCTGGCCAGGGCCCGCGAGATGGGGATCGAGGTGCACGAGCCCGACGCCTCGCTGGTCGAGGCGACCGCCGCCTTCACCCGCGCCGATGTGGACACCATCGTGCAGCTCTATTCCGAGCAGTACGGCGTGCGGGACGCCGAGGCCAAGGCCGCGACGTTCCAGGAGCTGCTGGCGAAGTGGAAGGGTCTGACCGATCCGCTCGACCCCACCGACCAGGCGGCCCTGGCCGATCTGCTGTGGACCGAGGTCCTGGCGAAGGTCGACTACGCGACCTACGGCCTGAACTGAGCCCCCCTCGGGCGCGGCGGTCGCCGCGCCCCCCCTCGACAGTCGCGGCGGCCCGGACGGCCGCCGCGCCCGCCGTTTCCCGCGGACCCTGACCTGCCCGGAGCTACGGGATGAAGACCGTCTTCGCCGTGACCAACCGCCTCGTGACCCTCGCCATGATCGTCGCGGGGATCGCGGTGGTGCTGATGATGCTTCACGTCTCGCTGGACGTGCTTACCCGCCCCTTCCTCAGCCGCCCGCTGCCGGGGACGACGCTGATCGTCTCGGACTATTACATGGTGGCCTGCGCGTTCCTGCCGTTGGCCTATGCGCAGGCGATCGACGGGCACATCTCGATGGACGCGGCCGCCCATCTCGCGCCGCCCCGCGCGCAGCGCCACATGGCCGGTTTCGCCCTGCTGATCGCCGTCGCGGTCTTCGCGCTGCTGACCTGGAGCGCCTCGCTCGACGCGCTGACCAAGTGGAGGATCAACAGTTTCTCGGTCGAGTTCGGGACCCGCATCCCCACCTGGCCGAGCTATTTCCTGCTGCCGGCGGGATGCGCGCTGATGACCCTGATCAGCGCCCTGCGCCTGCTGGAATACGCGCTGGGCCGGCTCGCGCCGCCGAAATGAGCCCGTCCCCCGCCCGACACCGGACCTTTCCGACATGAGCAATATCGAAATCGGCCTGACCGGCGTGGCGATCCTGTTCGTCCTGGTGGCGATGCGCGTGCCGATCGCCTTCGCGCTGATCGCCGTCTCCTTCGCGGGCCTGTGGATCGTGGGGGGCGAGCGCGCGGCCTGGGGGACGCTGTCGCTGGTCCCCTACACCTTCGCCGCGACCTGGACGATGAGCTCGATCCCGATGTTCCTGATGATGGGCTACATCTGCTTCGCGGCCGGGCTGACCGCGGGGCTGTTCCGCTTCGCGCGGCTGTGGACCTCGGCGCTGCCGGGGGGCCTGGCCATCGCCTCGATCTTCGGGGCGGCGGGCTTCGCGGCGGTGGCGGGCTCGTCGGTCGCCTGTTCGGCCGCGATGGGGCGCATCGCGATCCCCGAGATGACGCGCTACGGCTACGACGCGCGGCTGGCCACCGGCTCGCTCGCCGTCGCGGGGACGCTGGGCGCGCTGATCCCGCCCTCGATCCTGATGATCCTCTACGGGATGATCGCGCAGGTCTCTATCGGCCAGCTGTTCCTGGGCGGCGCCGTCGTCGGGCTGATCACGGCGCTGGGCTACGCGGCGCTGATCGTCGTGCGCGTGACGCTCGATCCCTCCCTCGCCCCGCGGGTGGAGGAGGAGGTGACCTGGCGGATGCGCTTCGCCGCCTTTCGCGACGTGGCCCCGATCGCGGCGCTGATCGCGCTGATCTTCGGGGGCCTGTTCGGCGGCTTCTTCACGCCGACCGAGGCCGGCGCGCTCGGCGCGACCTTCTCGACCCTGATCGCGCTCGTCACCCGCAGCCTCACCCGGAGCGCCTTCATCGACGCGATCCGCGAGACGCTGATGACCACGGCGACGCTGTTCATCATCGGCTGCGGCGCGGCGCTGCTGATCCGGTTCCTGGCGCTCAGCGGGGCGGGGGTGTTCCTGACCGAGGCGGTGACCGGCTTCGGGGCGGACCCGGTGATGATCGTGCTGGGCATCGCCCTGATCTACCTGGTGCTGGGCATGTTCCTGGAGCCGATCGGGGCGATGCTGCTGACCCTGCCCATCGTGCTGCCGATCGTGGGCGACGCGGGCTGGTCGCTGATCTGGTTCGGCGTGTTCCTGACCAAGCTGCTCGAGGTGGGCATGGTCACGCCCCCGGTCGGCATGAACGTGTTCGTCATCAAGGGCGTGGTCGGCGACCTGATCCCGCTTTCGGGCATCTTCCGCGGAATCGTGTGGTTCCTGGTCGTCGACCTGGTGATCGGGGTCCTGCTGGTCCTGTTCCCCGAGATCGTCACTTTCCTTCCCGCGCTGATCGGCTGAGCTCCGGAACGGCGGCCGGCGTCGAGGCGGACGCCGGACGTTCAGGACCGGCCGGCGGCCCGGGGCGCGGGGGGGCGGTGAATGCGACGCTCCCGCTGCACGATATAGAGGCCCGAGCCCAGGATGATCGCCACCCCCAGCCAGGTGGCGGCGTCGGGGAAGTCGCCGAAGACCAGGAAGCCCATCGCCGTGGCGCCCAGGATCTCGAGATACTGGAACGGCGCCAGCGTGCGCGCTTCGGTCCGCCGGAAGGCCTCGCCGATCAGCGCGAAGCTCAGCGCGGCGCAGAGACCCGAGCCGGCGATCGCCCACCAGCTCCAGCCGGGCAGGGTGGTCAGCGGCAGGCGGATGTCGCCGAATGTCGCCAGGGCGCCCACGGCCAGCAGGGAGATCCCCGCGGCGACCAGGGTCGCGCCGCATTGCAGGTTCAGCACCGGCGTATGGGCGCCGGCCTTGCGCAGCACGACCATGTTGAGCGCGTAGCAGGTCGCGGCGATCAGCGGCAGCAGCATGGCGGGGCCGAAATCGGCGCCGCCGGGCCGGATCACGACCAGCGCGCCCAGCAGGCCGACCGCCACCGCCGCCAGCCGGCGCGGCCCCGGCGGCTCCCCCAGCAGAGGGCCGGCCAGCAGGGTCAGCAGCAGCGGCTCGACGAAAAAGATCGCGATGGCGGTGGCGATGGGCATCACCGCGAAGGCCGAGATCAGGCTGGCCAGCATTCCCGCCACAAGGCAGCCCGAGAGGACGGCCCCGCGCGTGAACGCGAAACCGGCGCCCCGCCCGTGCAGGAGCGCCGCCGCCGGCAACAGAAAGGCCCCCTGGGCCAGCAGCCGGAACAAGGTCACGGCCAGCGGGTCCATCTCGGCGGCCAGCAGCTTGGACAGGGTGTCGCCGACCGGCAGCAGCAGCATCGCGGCGGTCATGAAGATCATGCCCGGATCGACGCCCGCGGCGCCGCGAAACGAAAGGAACGGAAAGCGGAGGACAAGGGTCATCGCCACGACTCCATGCTCGACCCCCGCCGGAACAGGGCGGGGCATCCGGGCGTTCAGGACGAAACCGGGGGCGACCGACGCGGAGGGGGGATGCGGCACGCCCCGCCCGCTGGCGTTGTCGAGGCGCGACGCCATCGCGGCCTTCGGGCGAGCGATAGGTCCCCGGCATGGGGCGGGTCAAGCCCGCCGCCGCCGTGACGACGGCGACGCAAGACCGCGCCCTGTCCCGCTGGCAAGCGTCCGTGGGACAAGCGTCCGTGGGGCCAGCGTCCGTGTGGGCGAGCGGAGGTCAGCCGCGCTTCAGTCGCGCCAGTTCGGCGCGCAGCGCCTTGCGCTCGGCGAAGTCGTCGGTGACGTCGCGCATGATGGCGGCCACGCCCTGCATTTCGCCCTCCGCGTCGGTCAGCGGCAGGATCGAGAACTGCACCGAGATCGTGCGCCCGTCCTTGCGGATCGCGGGAACCGACAGCAGGTCGCCGGCCCCGTAGCGCGTCCGCCCGGTGCGCATGGTCTGGTCGTAGCCTTGCCAGTGGCGGGCGCGCAGCCGCTCGGGCGTGATGATGTCCAGGCTTTCGCCCAGAGCTTCG
Organism: Albimonas donghaensis; assembly: GCF_900106695.1. GTDB lineage: Bacteria > Pseudomonadota > Alphaproteobacteria > Rhodobacterales > Rhodobacteraceae > Albimonas > Albimonas donghaensis. The sequence goes on along the minus strand of NZ_FNMZ01000004.1, from coordinate 12,805 downwards.
GCTTCGGAAAAGCCGAAGATGCGCTCGGCCGCCTTGTTCCAGACCCGGATCGCGCCCTCGCGGTCGGAGACGACCAGCGCGTCGGACATTTCTTCGACCAGCCGGGCGCCGAGGGTCTCGGGGGCGAACAGGTCGACGGGGGTGTGGTCCTGGCTCATCGGGGGGCTCCTTCCCTTGCTGCGGCGCGGGCTGCGCCGGACTCGGGCTCTCGGCGCGCATTGGGCGGCGTCGATGGTCTCGAGGCGTTGTCGCGTGGTCCGTTCGGGGACCTCGCGGTGACGGCGACACTAGGGGAATCGCGCGTCGGCGTCCTCGCCAGGATCCATAACCTGCGCGGACCGACTTCCGCGATCGCTTGGCCCCCGCTACGTCGTTCCGGCCCGCAATCGCCGCAGGATGCCGAGGATCACCCGCTGTTCGTCCACCCGCGGCACGCCGTGAGACTTCTGCGGCGGCGGCGGCGGCTGGATGGATCGCGCATTCCCGGTCGCTCAGGTCGTGACGGCGCAGCGAAACCTCCTCCTCTCGGACGATGAATCGAATCCGAGCCGTCAGGAGGCTCCCGCTCATGGGGCCAGAGCCGAGGCGCGACGATTCCCAAGGGGGGGCAGTCAACAGCCCGACTTGAGGTGCGCGGAACTAGGTATTCGCACTCGTGAATGTCACGTGATGCGCACGGGCGCGCGCGATGGCTCAGATCGCTCCCACCGTAAAGGTGAGGGACGAACTGAGGGCCGCTATCGCGCCCGGTTCCGGCTATTAATGTGGTTTCATGCCGTCAGGCGGGCATGGTGGCGGAGAGACAGGGACTCTTCGCTCAAAAGCCTAAGCAACTGATATTCAATAGAAAATCGACATGATGTGGCACAATTCACCTTGTTGTCCGTCACGGACCTCATAGCGGAAACGCTCAGGCACTTCAATTCCATTGCCCGTGCGCAGCGCCGATCACGACGCCAGATGCGCAGTTGAGCCGACAGGCCAGTGGTCAGGCCGTCGCCGCCCGAAGGCCCCGCAAGAGGCCCTCAGCGCCATCAGGAGGGCGCTTTGCAAGCGAGACGCGGAACTGGGAGGCTGGCATCTGGAAGGGCCTTTGGGGGCTTCCCAGCGCGAGGCGGGCGGGACCATGGATGGACTGCTGATGTTGGGGACGCAGCTTGATCAGGAGGACCGGCTCCACCTTCTCGGCCGGCGACAGCGCCTCCGACATCCCGACATCCGCAGATGAGCGGCAGCAAGACGGTGCCGTCAGCCGAGGGCCACGTCGACTACCGTGCACATTCCGCCCGCATCGGGGGACGAGCGTCCCCACCGACCAGATCTGACGGACCCGCCGGCGGATGCCTCCGACATCCCGCCCCCCCTCATCCCAGCTTCCGGCGCAGCTCAAAGGCGCATCAGCTCGGCCGCAGATGCCGCCAACCCCGACACATGGGCGCTGGGGCGGCCATCAAGCAGACGCCCCGCCGGCGCGAATGTCGGCTGCCCCCTCTCCCGCATCCGGGCCGCAGGCTGGCGCATGGTCCCTCGCCCCATGGCTCCCCGACCCCCTCCATCATTGCCTCGATCCAGCCAAGGGACCGGGTCGACACCCTCTGAGGGCAGCGACCGGGGTGACCGAAGTCCGGTGATGCAGGCGTCGATGGTTCATTACTCCGCACCAACGACTACAGAAGCCACCAGCACCTCCTCGCCCTGATCGGCGGCCGAGGCGACCCTTCCCTTGAGCAGCCCCGTCATGCGGCTTGCCGAGCGACGCGGGTTTCGTGCTCTTCCGAACCCGACCGTGATCAAATTTCCCAAATGATTTGAGGGAGATACGACCCCCATCCTTAGAAGAGGAAGGAGGGGGACGACGGGGTTCTGGTGGGTCAGGTCACCCCAACCACATTCAATGATCGGACCAAGATGATCACCTCCACCATGCACCCCCACCCCCACTCCCGTCCTTCCAAGCCCATGCCCGAGATTACCGTGGTCGACGCCATCATGGGGTCGGGAAAGACGACCTGGATGATGAAGAAACTCGAAGACGAGGTCACGCGCGCCAAAGGCCGGCGGCTTCTCGGCGAGGTCGACGCGACGCGCTACATCTACGTCGCCCCTCTGCTGAAAGAAGTAGAGCGGGTCATCCGGTCATGCCCGACCGTCGGGTTCCGTCAACCGCTCCAGCTCGGCTGCCGCAAGGCCGACCACCTGCTGGAGCTTCTCGCTTCGGGAGAGAACATCTGCACGACCCACGCCCTGTTCCGGGCCTTGACGCCCGAGCATGTCGAGTTGGTCCGCAGGCGTCGCTATGTCCTGATCATCGACGAGGCCCTGACCACGGTGGAGGAATTCAAAATCACGCCGGGCGACCGCAAGCTGCTGTTTGGCGGAGGCCTGATGAGGGTCGGAGATGACCGGGGCCGGCTCACTTGGAACGACGCAGGCTCATCAGCTTACTACGGCAAGTTCTCGACGGAGCGGGGCCTCTGCATCCAAGGCAGCCTCCACCAAAGCCCCGCGGGTCCATTGATCTGGGAGTTCCCGATCAGCGCCCTGGAGCCCTTCGCCGAGGTCTTCGTCCTCACCTACCTGTTCGAGGGGTCGCTGATGGAGAGCTGGTTCCGTTCGCATGGGGTTCGGTGGGCGCGGAAGACGGTGCACGAGGGCAGGCTGATGGACCGCAGCGCGGTGGATGACCGTCCGCGGCTGGCTCAGATCGCTCGGAACCTCGAGATATACGACGGCGAGTCGAACCGGGTCGGCAGCCCCCGTCAGAAGCCCGGAGCGCGCCGCTCACAGCCGTTGTCGTCCAGTTGGCTGAAGCGGGACAGTGACAATGGGTATGTCGAGGCAAAGAAGCTCCGGGGCGCGGCCACATACTACTTCAGGACGGTCGCGAAGACGAAATCCCGCGTGAATGCCTGGACCACCTTCAAAGACCACCGCGAAGCGCTGCAGGGCGAGGGCTACACGCGGGGCTTCATCCCGGTCAACGCCAGGGCGACCAACGAACATGCCCACAAGACCTCCCTCGCCTACCTCGCGAACATCTTCCCCCTCCCGGTGCTGGCCAACCACTGCGCGGCGGGAGGCCTGCCCTTCAACGCCGAAGCCTATGCGCTCTCGGAGATGGTCCAATGGATCTGGCGGTCGGCAATCCGCAACGACGAGCCGGTCGAGCTGTTCATCCCTTCGGAGCGGATGCGGGGCCTGCTGCTGACCTGGCTTGAAACCGGGAGGGCTCCGCAGCCCGCGAGCGGATGACGCCCAGCGGCCGAGCGGGAGGGTGGGAGAGCAGCCGTCCGCGGTTGCCCCCTCTCCACCCCCCGGCTGAGGCGACCGAGGGCGCTGGCAAGGCCCCGAACGGCCGCCCTGAACGTCGTCGGAGGCGTCCGCGTCGAGGTTCGCCAAGGCAGCCGGACTTTCCAACCGAAAGATCCGAGCGGGTGAAATCATATCTAAGGGTCCGCGATCTCCCCCCTTGGGGGGTGGTCTTTCTGACGGCGCGGGCGCTTGCGGCTTCGCGGGCGACGCCTCCTGTCACCCGCGGCGCACCGGCTGCGCTCCAGCTGGAATCTCTCACCTGCCGGGGGGCTGTGAGATGTCGTCGATCAGCGGGAGGGCGGGGGGACGGCGGAGGCGTCGGGGCTGCTCGGCCGATTGTCTCGGTGGGGTTTACCTCAGCAAGGCGACTACGCGAGACACGGAATGCGCTCCATAAGGGTGTCTTGTAAATCCATCCCGCACGATTCATGGTGGCTCTAGACCCCAGCAAGACGGAATGCCCACCATGATGATCGCCTACCGCCGTGTCAGCTCCGAGGACCAGAACCTCGACCGCCAGCAGTTCCCCGACGCCGACAAGGTCTTCGAGGAGAAGGCCAGCGGCGCGGACCGCAACCGCCCCGCCCTGCGCGACCTGATCGACTTCGCGAGGGACGGGGACGAGGTCCAGGTTCACAGCCTCGACCGCCTTGGCCGGGACATGCGCGACCTTCTCGACATCATCGAGAAGCTGAACGGCAAGGGCGTTACCGTGTCGTTCGTGACGGAGCGCCTCACCTTCAAAGCCGGCAAGGACGCCGTGGACGACCCCTTCGCCCGCCTCCAGCTCCACATGATGGCGGCGTTCGCCCAATTCGAGCGGTCCATCATCCGCAAGCGTCAGCGGGAGGGCATCGACCGGGCGAAGGCGCGCGGGGTCTACAAGGGGCGTCAGCCGACCATCGACCGCGACGAGGTCGCCCGACTGCGCGGCGAAGGCCTCGGGGCTACCGAGATTGCCAAGCGCCTCGGCATCGGCCGCGCCTCGGTCTATCGTCTGCTGGAAGGCCTGACTGATGTCAGGGTGAAGGTGCAGGGTGGGACGTGATCTGTTGTTTTCGGGAGGTTACGCTTCCTCGCGCAGCCGCTCATAGAGCCCCCCGACCCTGAGCAGCAGGTCCTTCAGCGCAGCCATTTTGGAGGGGCTGTTGAGCGCAACCGCCGTCATCGCCCCGAACTCCTCCTCGTTGCCCAGCACCGCATCCTCGATGCAGTTGTCCAACGTCGGAGAGGAGTCGAACTGGTCGCTCGTGTTGTGCCGGGCCTGAGCCTTAAGCTTCGGGTTCGCAGCCGTAGTGTCCATGAGCGCCCGAAACCAGTTGACCTTGTTCTCTTCGCTGGCCGCCGCCCCGAAGAGATCGTTGAGCTTGTCGATGATCTCGGCCAGCAGCACGGCGTTCTTGTCCTGCACCCGACCACCGCCCACGGCCGTCATGCCGGCAAGCTTCGCCCCCGGCTCGGCCCCGAGCGCCATCGCGGCATCCTCCCGCTTGATCAGGCGATGGTGGGTCAGCTCGACCTCGCCGAGATCCACCACCACCCGGTCCCGTCCGAACTCCAGCAGCGGTGTCAGCAGCCGGTAGAAGATCGAGCGCTTCTCCAGCTCGGTCGACCCGAAATCGAGCACCTGCGAGAGGAACCCGTAGAGGCTGACGTAAGATTGGCAGTCCGACCGGAAGAGGAGCAGCGCATCCATCCTGTCCTTGGCGCTGGCGGCGGTCGCCTCGTCACCCGCACGCAGGGCGTCGTCACGCTCTTGCTTGGCTGCGGCGAACCGCTTCATCAGCCGGTCGGCGACGGGGGCGGCGGCGGCGGACAGCCGCTTGTGCGACGCCTTGGGGGCGAGGGCGGCCTCCACCACTCGGTCGACCTCGTGCTGATCGTAGAACCCGGTGGCGTCCAGCTTGCGGCGCAGGTCGAAGACCAGCTCGGGGTCGGTCTCGGCCGCCATCTCCGCGGTCTCGTAGTAGGTCCGGAAGGCCTTGAGCACGTCCTCTGCGCTGTTGGCGAAATCGAGGACATAGGTGGTGGTCTTGCCCGGAGCCCAGCGGTTGAGGCGCGACAGGGTCTGGACCGCCTGGATGCCTGACAGCTTCCGGTCGACATACATCCCGCACAGCAGGGGTTGATCGAAACCGGTCTGGAACTTATTCGCGACCAGCAGCAACTGGTAGTCGGCCCCGTCGAACACCTTGCGGATGTCACGGCCGCGCAGGCCGGGGTTCAGGCGCTCGCTCTTCTCGGTCAGGCCCTCCCCGCCAGCCTCATCATCCTGCACCTCGCCCGAGAAGGCCACCAGGGCCCCCAGCTTGTAGCCCTGGTCCGCGATGTAGCGGTCGAGCGCGAGCTTCCAGCGCACCGCCTCCTTGCGCGAGTGGACCACGATCATGGCCTTGGCCCGCCCTCCCAGCAGCGGGGCGACGTTGCGTCGGAAGTGCTCGACGATCAGCGCCACCTTCTGGCTGATGTTGTAGGGGTGCAGGGCGACGAGCCTCATGAGCTCATAGGTGGCCTGCTTCTTGTCCACCTTCGCATCGCCCGCCCCCGCCAAGGCGTCCTCCAGCTCGCCGTTCTCGGCGCGCTGGGCGAGCTTGAAGGCCAGATCGTAGGGGGTGTAGTTGCGCAGGACGTCGAGGATGAAGCCCTCCTCGATGGCCTGCCGCATCGAGTAGACGTGAAATGGGCCAGGAAGGTTATCCGGTCCGCCGGGCTGCGCAGGGTCCGGACGCCGCCCGAAAAGTTCGATGGTCTTGCCCTTGGGCGTGGCGGTGAAGGCCACGTAGGTGACGCCGGTCTCTCGCGCGCGTGCCGTCATCTGTGCGTTCAGGATGTCCTCGGCGCTCAGCTCGCCGCCATCCTCGAGCGCCTCCCGCTCCTCCGCCGACAGCATCTCCTTCAGCTTCGCCGCCGCCTGTCCGGTCTGCGAGCTGTGTGCCTCGTCCGCGATCACCGCGAAGCTCTTGCCCTCGGCCGCGGTCAGGGCGCGCACCTGCTCCAGCGCGAAGGGGAAGGTCTGGATGGTGCAGACGATGATCTTCTTGCCGGCCTTCAGCGCCTCAGCCAGCTGCCCGCTCTTCGACCCGCCCTCGCCCTTGATGGTCTCGACCACGCCGGTGTTGCGCTCGAAGCTGAAGATGGCGTCCTGCAGCTGACCGTCGATCACGCGCCGGTCGGACACCACGATCACCGTGGCGAACATCTTGCGGTCCTCGGCGTCGTGAAGGTCCGCCAGGAAATGCGCGGTCCAGGCGATGGAGTTGGTCTTGCCCGACCCCGCCGAGTGCTGGATGATGAAGCGGCCCCCCGGCCCTTCCTCCCGCACCGCCTTCACGATCTTCCGAGTGGCGTCGAGCTGGTGGTAGCGGGGGAAGATCAGCTTCCTGATCTCGGACTTGTCGTCGCGTTCCTCGATCACATAGCGGCCGATGATCTCGAGCCAGCTTTCCCGCGCCCAGACCTCCTCCCAGAGGTAGGCCGTCGCGTGCCCGTTCTTGTTCGGCGGGTTGCCGGCCGCCCCGCGGTCGCCCTGGTTGAAAGGCAGGAAGAAGGTCTTCTCCCCCTCCAGCTTCGTGGTCATCTTCACCGCGGAGTCCGACACCGCGAAATGAACGATGGCCCCGCCGGGGAAGCCGAGCAGAGGCTCCGCCCGCTTCCCCTTGGGGTGCGGGGGGCGGTCGAGCCGATACTGGTCCACGGCGTTGTCGACCGACTGGGTGAAGTCGGTCTTCAACTCGGCCGTTGCGACGGGGATGCCGTTGAGGAACAGGACCAGATCAATCGAGTCCCCCGCGTCCACCGCATAGCGCACCTGCCGCACCACGCGCAGACGGTTGGCCGCGTAGAGCTCCAGCAAGCGGGGCGTGCGCCCCATGGCCGGGCGGAACTGGGCGAGCTGCAGCTCCCGCCGCAGGCCCACCATCTCGATGCCCCGCCGCAGGACGTGGACGGCGCCTGAGCGGTCCAGAGCGCGCCGCACGGAGTCGCAAAGCTTGTCAGCGGCCGATGCCCCCCAGGTCCCCTCAAGCCGCTCCCAGGCGTCAGGCTGCGTCTCCCGCACCCATGCGACGAGGTCCTCGGGGAACAACGCCCGCTCGGCATCGTAGCGCTTCGCGTCGCCCTCATCGTAGAGCCAGCCGGCCGCCGCGAGGGAGGCGCAGATCTCGTCCTCAAGACCGATCTCATGGTGGACGTTCATGGCGCGCTCCCCCTGCAACGCCCCCAGGCGTGCTTCGCATCAAACAACCCGGCCCAGGAACCTGCAGGAACTTCAATGGGCTGGCATTGAGCCTGTCACTCGGCCGCCCCACTTCATCAAACAACCATCAAACAAAGTCAGGCCCAGTGGGGCGTATACCGAGCGTTCCGCTTCCCCTGGCTCGGGTCAACCGGCTTGATGACCCCCGCCTCCAGCGCATCCCGGATGATACGGGACGCCGCCGCCGCGTTCTTCGGGTCGATGCCGAAGCGGTCCCGCAGGGTCGTGTTGGTGATCGGCTCATGCGAGACCCAACGTAAGCTTGCATGAAGGTAGCGGGCATGGACGCGCAAGTCCTTGTCCATCTCCCGAAGCTGCCGATGCGCGAACATCGTCGCGACCGAGCAATCCCCGGACACCGCCCAGCTCGGCGGCGGCAACTGAAAAAGCTCGGTCTGCTCCACCACCTTGTCGATTCCGCTGCCCCGCTCCTCGCACAGGCCCGTCCGCCACAGGATGCGCGCAGCTCACCCCCTTACAAGGCGGAAAGGGAACGTAGCCGCACTCATCTAGAGCTACACGAGCTCTCTAACGTCCACCGCTCCGCCAATCAGGGCTCCAATCGCGGGGAGCGCACTCCTAGCGGCACTGAGAATTCGCCTTCTTCTCATGTGGTTCGCCACATGCATATTGACATATTCACGAAATTCTTGCCCTTCGGAATTGCTTTCTATTTGGCATCTTCTGGATATATCAGCAATTCTTCCAATTTCTTCCAAAAATTCTGGCCTACTCCTTCCTCCGAGCTTGAGGTAGAAGAACTCTTGGTCCATTGCTCTAAAGGCAACGCAAGGAAGATCTGCGAACCCGATCTCCAGCCTGTCTATGATCGCAGCCGCAAGTTGGATTCCAAAATCTTCGGGGCGAACTTTCTCGTGCAACTGATAGCCGACGCGACGTCCAGATTGAATAGGAAGCAGTAAATGCCAGGAATCTCCAGCATGCAAATCAAAACCACGCCTTGCCTCAAGTATCCATTCTATTTTTTCAAGATTGTAGGCCCTATCCAAAAATACACCCACTAGAGATCTCTTATTTTCGATCTCCCTGATCTGCTCTTCCGTGATAATCGCCAACATTGATCAAATATCTCCTAACATATATCTAGGCCCATTGGCTGTGCGTGCCTTTCGGCGGCGAGCTCTACTTTGCCAGCTACGAACGAAAACTTCTTTGCGAGCGTCGCTCACCATCAAGAAGGCGAATCTCCAGCGCATCATCTTGATTTATTGCTTCCGCAATAATCTCCATCATCATCCGCTTGCCCTCGATCAGGGCCTCGGCCAAGCGGAGATGGATGCGCGGCTGGCAGTTGAGGAGGAGCCAGCTTACCAGCTCCTGCGCGCCGACCTTGGCCCGTCCGGGGTCGAAGTCGGTTCCGACCACGTCGCGCGTCGCGTCCTCCACGCCCCAGACCACGTAGCCGCAGGACCGCCCCTCGAGCGTCGCGCCGTTGGACAGGGCGGAGAGCAGGCGGCCGATGAGGTCGGGGTCCTTGTTGTTCTCCTTGAACTCCAGCCACGCGAGCTCCCGTCCACGGGCGCGCAGGGCCTGGACGAGGCGCAGGGTGTGGGAGCCGGGCTCGCTCATGCGGCCTCCGTCGCCTCCGCTTCGTCGCGCACGTCGATCTTGCCGGTGACGGCGGCGGAGATCAGGGCGGCGCGGCGTTCGAGGAGGAGGGAGACGGCGCGCTCGGCCTCGGCGGAGAGGGCGTCGAGGCGGCCGGTCTGGGCGTCGACGTAGGCGACGATGGCGGCTTGCTCGTCGAGAGGGGGGAGCGGAATGGGAAATTCCACGATCTGCTTTGGGCTTATGTGGGGAACACTCACGCCAGTGGTCTCAGGAAGGAAATGGTGAACAAAGGCATCGGTGGCCAGCAGGCTTTCAAGGTAGCGGCTGTGAAGCGCCGGCTTAGGTCGAATACATGCCACCCGCTGAAGCAGCAGGCATGGTAGATCTTTCGCTGAGATGCGCGCAACTCTGACGCCGGCACTGATCCAAGGACGGTCCATGCCTAGGACCAAGTCCCCATCCTCCAGCTCAAAGCCCTCAAGTCCGTCGTTCTCTTCTCTTGCCCAATAGACGACATCATCCCAATCGATACGCCCTACCCCAACATTCGTGCCTCTCAGGAGGCGTTCGCCGTCACCCCCATGCAGGAAGCCCGTGGAGGGGAATGCGAAGCCTGAGATCACCTTGATGTAGAATCCGGCTTTTGTGCGCACCCAATGCGCCGGGATGTCCCCCAGCCAGTCGACGCCGGAGGGTTTGAGGGGGGCGGCGGGGTTCAGGCCTCGGGTGACGGCGTGGGAGATGACGGCGCGGCGCTTCTCGGCCAGCAGCGCGATGAGCCGCCGCTGCGCCTCCACCAGCCCGTCGATCTTCCCCACCTCCCGGTCGAGGAACGCGGCGATGGCCTGCTGTTCGGGGAGAGGGGGGAGGGCGAGACTGAAGTTGCGGACGAAGATGTCCGGAACTCGCTTCTGACCGCCTGCGCCATACATCGCGGCCTCGCCAGTCCGACGAAAAATCGGGGAGCCGAGCAGGCGCGCCAGAAACGCGGGGTCGGTGGTATCCGGCCGGGCGCGGAGAACCGTAAGCTCGGTGGTGCCGAACGCGATGCCGCCCACCAGATCTCGCATGATCGCCCCCTTGCCGTTCTCGAAGCACGGGGTGATCTTGGCGAACGTAACGTCGCCTTCACGCATGTAGGTGTAGCCTGACGACACCTCGGATACCGGCCGCGTCTGAGACAAGCTCAGCTCGCCGCGCTCGCCGACAGCTTCCATGGGAACGAAGCTGACTTCCGCGTCCTCGCGCAGGTCAGTAACCTCAGTGCGTGATGGATTGAGTGTCACGGCAAATCGCAGCCGGGTCAGCCGCCAATGCGTCGGAACCTCCCCCAACCATTCCACCCCGCTGTCGCGATACTCCGCATAGCGCTTCGTCATGCCGGAGAACCATCGCCGGCAACCGCAAGAATGATGCGCGCCGCCTGCCAGATATCGGTAACCTTGAAGCATGTCAGCGGCTTGGTCTTGTCGAAAAAATCTTCCTTGAACAGCCTGCGGTCCGGCATGGTCGCAAAGTATATGTTCGGGTCATAGGGTTCAAACGGGATGCCTTCCAGACTGGCGCCCCTGAGGTCGCGGTCGTGCACCCAAATATTATGAAATCTCACCATATTTAGTTGAAATGCAAGCGATGAGTTTCCGCGCGTTGCGCAACATCTGAGTAATCCATCCGGCGGAATTACTGAGCGTATAGACAAGTTTGGGTGACTAGTCAGCATAGCCACGACAGCGTTGCTGGTTGCCTTGTGATCAAGGACGGGAAGACCATCGTATCTCATGACGCCAGCTCTTCGATCATCCGGCGGATGTTCGCGGTCACGGCGTCGAGCTCGGCGTCGATCTCCTCCAGCGGCCGGGGCGGCTCGAACACATAAAAATTCCGGTTGAAGGGAATCTCGTAGCCGACCCTGGTCTTGTCCTCGTCCACCCAGGCGTCGGGGGCGTGGGGCAGCACCTCGCGCGCCATGTAGGCGGCCACGTCCTCGGTCAGGGGCACGTTCTCGGTGTCGCGCAGGGCCGGGTCGGGCATGGGCTCTCCCTTGCGCTTGCCGCGCTGAACGGTGACCACCGCGCCGTCCGCGTCACGGAGCGGACGCTCCACGGTGATCTGCCGGTAGCCGAAGGACTCGTTGCGCAGGAGCAGCGACAGGGGGGCGAGCTTCACCCGACCGCCCTCGGGGGCTGCGGGGGGCGTGTCGTCGTCGGTCACCACGGCGCGCTCGACCTCCCGGCCCTCGGCGTCGAAGACGGTGGCGAGGCGGGCCTCGAAGCAGCCGCCGAAGAGGTTGGCGACGGTGGCGATGTGGTCCTCCGACATCTGCCGCCGCTTCGCGCCCAGCGACTTGCGCATCTTCACCCAGAAGGAGGAGGCGTCGATCAGCTGGACCAGTCCGCGGCGATGCTCGGGCTTCCGGTTGGTCAGGACCCAGACATAGGTCGAGATGCCGGTGTTGTAGAACATGTCGGTAGGCAGGCCGACGATGGCCTCGACCAGGTCGTTCTCGAGCACGTAGCGGCGGATTTCGCTCTCCCCGCCCCCGGCCCCGCCGGTGAAGAGGGGGGAGCCGTTGAGGACGATCGCGAAGCGGCAGCCGCCGTTCTGGGCGAGCCGCATCTTCGAGAGCAGGTGCATGAGGAAGAGGAGCGAGCCGTCCGAGACCCGCGGCAGGCCGGGGCCGAAGCGGCCGTCGTAGCCCTGCTCCTTGTGCTCCTTGGCCACCACCCGCTGGACCTTCTTCCAGTCCACGCCGAAGGGCGGGTTGGAGAGCATGTAGTCGAAGCGCTCGGTCGGGTGGCCGTCCTCGGAAAGGGTGTTGCCGTTGACTATCTTGGAGACGTCCTGCCCCTTGATCAGCATGTCGGCCTTGCAGATGGCGTAGGAGAGGGCGTTAAGCTCCTGCCCGTGCATGACCAACTGGGCGTCGGGGTTGTGGTCGGCGAGGTATTCGTCGGCGACCGACAGCATGCCGCCGGTGCCCGCTGTGGGGTCGTAGATGGTGCGCACCACCTGCTTGCCGTCGAGCACGTCGTCATCCTCGGTGAACAGCAGGTGGACCATGAGGCGGATGACCTCGCGCGGGGTGAAGTGCTCCCCGGCCGTGTCGTTCGAGGCTTCCGCGAAGCGGCGGATGAGCTCCTCGAAGACGAGGCCCATCTGCATGTTGGTGACTTTGGAGGGGTGCAGCGGGAAGTTGGCGACCTGCTGGACGACTTCGAGGAGGAGGTCCTCCTTGCGCAAGCGGTCGACCTGGTCGGCGAACTCGAACTTCTCGAAGATGTCGCGGACGGCGGGGGAGAAGCCGTCGACATAGGCCAGCAGGTGGGCGGCGACGTTGTCCTGGTCGCCCGCGATGCCGGCGAGGTCGTTGTCCACGGCGTTGTAGAAGGTCAGGCCGGTCTTTCGCAGCACGTAGGGTTCCGGGTTGGTCCCGGCGGCGACCCGCTTGTTGTGTTCCTCGATGGCGACCGCGCGGGTGGGCTCCAGCACGCAGTCGAGCCGGCGGAGGACGGCGAAGGGGAGGATTACGCGCCCGTATTCCGACTGCCGGTAGTTGCCGCGGAGGAGCTCGGCGAGGGACCAGATGAGGTTGGAGAGCTCGCTTTGGTCGGCATGGGACACGGGGGAAATCTCCTGGAGTTCGGACCGACCGGATAACCGGGGCAC
>NZ_FNMZ01000027.1 GCF_900106695.1 Albimonas donghaensis | reverse complement strand
ACTCGATGATCTTGGAGACGACGCCGGCGCCGACGGTGCGGCCGCCTTCACGGATGGCGAAGCGGAGCTTCTCTTCCATCGCGATCGGGGCGATCAGCGTCACCTCGAACTTCAGGTTGTCGCCCGGCATCACCATCTCGGTGCCCTCGGGCAGCGCGACGGTCCCGGTCACGTCCGTGGTCCGGAAGTAGAACTGCGGGCGGTAGTTCGCGAAGAACGGCGTGTGGCGGCCGCCCTCCTCCTTGGTCAGGATGTAGGCCTCGGCCTCGAACTTCGTGTGCGGCTTCACCGAACCCGGCTTGCACAGAACCTGGCCGCGCTCAACGTCCTCACGGCCGATGCCGCGCAGCAGCGCGCCCACGTTGTCGCCCGCTTCGCCGCGGTCCAGCAGCTTGCGGAACATCTCGACGCCGGTCACCGTCGTCTTGCGCGACGGACGGATCCCGATGATCTCGATCTCCTCGCCCACCGTCACCACGCCGCGCTCGACGCGGCCGGTCACCACCGTGCCGCGGCCCGAGATCGAGAACACGTCCTCGATCGGCATCAGGAACGGCTGGTCGATCGGACGCTCGGGCGTCGGGATCGCCTCGTCGACGGCGGCCATCAGCTCGCGGATCTTGGTCTCGCCGATGTCCGGGTTCTCGCCGTTCATCGCCGCCAGGGCCGAGCCGGCCACGATCGGGATGTCGTCGCCCGGGAAGTCGTAGGAGGAGAGCAGCTCGCGCACCTCCATCTCGACGAGCTCCAGGAGCTCCTCGTCATCGACCTGGTCGACCTTGTTCATGAACACCACCAGCGCCGGCACGCCGACCTGACGGGCCAGCAGGATGTGCTCGCGGGTCTGGGGCATCGGGCCGTCGGCCGCGTTCACCACCAGGATCGCGCCGTCCATCTGCGCGGCGCCGGTGATCATGTTCTTCACGTAGTCGGCGTGGCCCGGGCAGTCCACGTGGGCGTAGTGACGGGCGTCCGTCTCATACTCCACATGCGCCGTCGAGATCGTGATCCCGCGGGCTTTCTCCTCAGGCGCGCCATCGATCTGGTCATACGCCTTGAAGTCGCCGAAGTACTTGGTGATCGCCGCCGTCAGCGTCGTCTTGCCGTGGTCGACGTGACCGATCGTGCCGATGTTCACGTGCGGCTTGTTGCGCTCGAATTTCGCCTTGGCCAT
>NZ_FNMZ01000030.1 GCF_900106695.1 Albimonas donghaensis | reverse complement strand
CTAGAGCGGAATCCTACCAGTCTGGATCGTATCGGCATGCGCTGAAGCAGTCGGCGCATTCGGCGGGGGTGTAGGCGTCTGCGATGCGGCCGATGGCGGCCCAGAGGCCCTCGACGGTTCGCTCGGCAGCCTTTCGCAGGAGCGCCTTGAGCTTGGCGAACGCTTTCTCGATGGGGTTGAAGTCGGGGCTGCAGGGCGGGAGGAACCGCAGTTCCGCGCCTGCGGCCTCGATCAGGTCGCGCACGCGAGGCCCCTTGTGGCTCGACAGGTTGTCCATGATCACGACGTCGCCCGGGCGCAGCTCGGGGACCAGCACGCGCTGGACTGAGGTCTCGAAAGCGACGCGGTTGATCGGTCCGCCGATCACGAAAGGCGCGACCATGCCCCGGCGCGTCAGACCGGCGACGAAAGTGGTGGTCTTCCAGTGCCCGTGGGGGACCGCCATGCGCAGGCGTTCGCCGCGCCGGCAACGGCCGTGGGTGCGGGCCATGTTGGTCTTCGCCCAGGTTTCGTCGATGAAGACGAGGCGGTCGGGATCCAGGTCGAGCTGCCCGTCGAACCACGCCAGGCGGCGCTTCAGGACCTCGACCCGCTCCTGCTCGCTGGCGTGCGCGGTCTTTTTTGCGCGTGATCCCATGGCGGCGGAAGAACCGTTGGAGCGTGCCGTAGCCGAAGACGTGACCGTGCTCGCGCAGAGCCGCGCGCAGCTCCTCCACGGTGATGTCCGGCGTGGCGCCGACGAGCGCCTTGATCAACGCGCCCTGCGCCTCGACGCGGGCGGAGCCCCGGTCTCCGCCGAGAGGCCCGGGGCGAGCGTCGCCCTGCTCCCGCGCCAGCGCCCGCCAGCGGCTGACGCTCGTGGCGCTGACGCCGAAGCGGGCCGCCGCTTGCCGGTGACTGGCGCCGTCGGCCACCGCCTGCAGAACACGGGTGCGAAGATCGAGCGAGAGGGCTTTCGACATATCCGCCGGCCTCCGTCCCCGGCAGACACCTTGAATCAGACCGAGACCCCGAGGCGAATCCCCTGCGATTCAATCAGGTCGGGTTCCGCTCTAG
>NZ_FNMZ01000018.1 GCF_900106695.1 Albimonas donghaensis | reverse complement strand
TGTACGCCGGCCTCCTTCCCCGGCGGATATCTTGAATCAGACCGAGACCCCGAGGGGAATCCCCTTCGATTCAATCAGATGGGCTGACGCTCTAGCGTGACAAGGCCCGTCACCGCGCGCTCACCATGTGTCGATCCAGGCGTGCTTCTTGCCCGTCCGCGCGGGCACGGGCGGCAGGCGGCGCAGTCCGTTGGCGATCCAGTCCCGCGTCAGCGCCGGGTCGATGACGTCGTCCAGCCCGCCGCCCATGCCGGCGTTGACCGCACGCGCCGTCTCGTAGGCGCTGGCGACGCGGCGGTCGAACTCGGCCTTGCGCTCCGCAGGGTCATCCATGGCGGCGAGCTCGTTGCGGTAGCCGAGCTTCACCGACCCCTCGATGTTCATGCCCGCGAACTCTGCCGTCGGCCAGCCGACCGTGAAAAAGCCGACCAGCGTGCCCGCCCCGCACATCGCCTGCGCGCCGAGCCCGTAGGCCTTGCGCACGATGACCGTGAACAGCGGCGTCGTCATGTTGGCGCCGGTGTTGAACAGCCGCGTGCAGTGACGCACCAACGCCGTGCGCTCGTGATCCGGGCCGACCATGATGCCGGGGCAATCCACAAGGCTGAGGACGGGAATGTCGTAGGCGTCGCAGAGCTGCATGAACCGCGCCCCCTTGTCGGCGCCGTCCGAATCCACCGCGCCCGCCAGGTGATGCGGGTTGTTGGCGATCACGCCCATCGGGCGCCCTTCGACGCGGATGAAGGCGGTGATGATGCCGACGCCGAACTTCTCGCGAATCTCCAGCACGCTGCCCTCGTCGGCGAGGATGTTGAGCACGTCGCGCATGTCGTAGAGGCGGGTGCGTTTCTCCGGCACGACATGACGCAGGGCGCGCTGGTCTGGGGCGGTCCAGTCCTCGACCGTCCCCTGAAAGTACGAGAGATATTTCTTCGCCGTCGCCACCGCCGCCGCTTCGTCCTTGACCAGGATGTCGACCACCCCGTTGGGCACCTGAAAGGACATCGGCCCGACATCCTCGGGCGCATAGACGCCGAGGCCCCCGCCCTCGATCATGGCGGGACCGCCCATGGCGATGGTCGACGCCTCCGTGGCGATGATCACGTCGCAGCAGGCCAGCAGCGCCGTATTGCCCGCGAAGCAGCGGCCGTTGTTGACGCCGACCAGCGGAACCAGGCCCGAGAGCTGGGAGAAGGTGGTGAAGGTGTGGGTGTCGACGGCGACCCGCGGGCCGGTGTCGTCGTCGCCCGGCCGCCCGCCGCCACCCTCCGAAAACAGGATCACCGGCAGGCGGAAGCGCTGCGCGAGCTCGAACATGCGGTCCTGCTTGTAGTGGTTGCGTCGTCCCTGCGTGCCCGCCAGCACGGAATAGTCGTAGGCGACCGCGATCGCGCGCGAGCGATCGTCGGGGAACAGGTCGCCGTTGATCGAGCCGGTTCCCGCCACCACCCCGTCCGCAGGGGTGGTCCGGCGCAGGGCGTCGAGGTCGAGGCGCTGGTGGCGATGGGCGACGATCAGCGGCCAGTATTCGTTGAAGGACTCCGGGTCGAACAGCTCGTCGAAGCTCTCGCGGATCATGCGGAAGCCGCGGGCCTTGCGCTTGGCCACGGCCTCGGGGCGGTTTTCGTCCAGGGTCATGGCGTGGCGGTCGAAGACCTCCTGCAGGTCGGGGCGGATGTGATCGAGGTCGATCGCCTCGCTTGCCGCCAGGGCGTCGCCCGCGTCCACCTCGGCCTCCTCCAGGTAAACAAGCGGCCAGCCCTCGCGCACCACATCGCCGGGCGACATGGTCACCTCGCGGACCACGCCGGAGCGGTCGGCGGTGATGACGTGTTCCATCTTCATCGCCTCCACCACGGCGACCTGGCGACCGAGCGCGATGCGATCTCCCGGGGTCACGTCGATGGAGACGATCGTGCCCTGGATCGGCGCGACCAGACCCACGGCGCCATCCTTGACCGGCGCGGCTTCGGGCGCGGCCGCCTTCGCGACCTTCACCGCGGCGTCATGCTTGAACAGCGCCAGCGGATCGTCGCGGTCCACGCGGGCGCCGGCATAGCCGCCCGCGTCGCCGTCGCCGGCCGGGGCCGCCTCCGGCGCGGCGTCCTCCACGGCCAGCGTGGCGATCTCCTCGTCCACCCATCGGGTGTGCGTGCGCCCGCCGAGGAAATCGGGATGGGCGAGGATCGCGCGAAGGAAGGACAGGTTGGTCCGCACCCCCTCGAGCCGGAATTCGGACAACGCCCGCCCCGCACGCGCCGCCGCGGCCGGAAGCTCCGGCGCCGGCGAATGGGCGATGACCTTGGCCAGAAGCGAGTCATAGAGCCCGCTGGTCCGATAGCCGCCATAGCCGAAGCCATCGACGCGCAGGCCCGGCCCGCTCGGCGGCTCATAAGCCGTCAGCGTGCCGCCGCCAGGCCGGACGGAACCGTCCGCGCCGATGGTCTCCAGGTTCACCCGCGCCTGCACGGCGTAGCCGCGCGGGCGCGCGACGGCGGGATCGTCCAGCCCCAGCTCGGCCAGCGAGGCGCCGTCGGCCAGCCGCAGCTGGGTCTGCACCAGATCGACGCCGGTCACCGCCTCGGTCACCGTGTGCTCGACTTGCAGGCGGGCGTTGGCCTCGATGAACACGAAGGGCTGCGCGCCGGGGCGGCCGGTGTCGTCGACCAGGAATTCGAAGGTGCCGAGGTTGAGATAGGAGACGCTGCGCGCGATGCGCAGGGCCGCGTCGATCATCTCGTCGCGCAGACCGGGGTCGAGCGACGGGGCCGGCGCGATCTCCACCACCTTCTGGTAGCGGCGCTGCACGGAGCATTCGCGCTCGCCCAGATGCGCGACCGCGCCGTGGCGGTCGCCGAGGATCTGCACTTCCACATGGCGGGCGCGGGGAATGAAGGCCTCGACATAAAGGTCGCCGCGACCGAAGGCGAGCTTCGCCTCGGCCGCGCAGCGCGCGAAGGCCTGCTCCACCTCGTCGGGGGAAAGCACGGCGCGGGAGCCACGGCCGCCGCCCCCGGCGATGGCCTTGATCATCATGGCGCCGCCGGGGCCGAGATCGGCGAGGAAGGCGCGGGCCTCCTCCAGGCTGACGGCGCGGTCGATGCCGCGGTTGACCGGCGCGCCCGCGGCCACCGCCGCCTCCCGCGCCTTGGCCTTGTCGCCGAAAAGGTCGAGCTGCTGCGGCGTCGGGCCGACGAAGGTCAGCCCCGCCTCTGCGCAGGCGGCGGCGAAGTCGGAGCGTTCGGCGAGGAAGCCGTACCCGGGATGCACCGCGTCGCAGCCGGCATCCTGCGCCGCGCGGATCACCGCCTCGATATCCAGATAGGCTGCGGCCCCCTGCGCCGGCAGCAGCATCGCCGCGTCGGCGCGGCGGGTATGCAAGCTGTCGGCGTCGTCCTCGGGATGCACCGAGACCGTGCGCAGGCCCATGTCACGGGCGGCGTTGGCGATGCGGATGGCGATTTCGCCACGATTGGCGATGAGAAGGGTCGAGAGGCTCATGCGGTCAAGGTTCCTGAGGAGGCGGCCAAGGGCGCGCGTGCGCCGCGGGAATGGGGGGAAGCCGGGATCAGCTCATGCGTGCGGGCTCGCCGGCGGCTGCGCGGAGGCCGGGGGCGTTTCCCGGCGCGTCGCATGGAGCGCCGCGCCGGGCATGGCGTTCATTTCGCGGCGGCTCCTTCCCGTTTCGCCGCCGCGGAGGCGCGCAGCGGCGCGATGATCTCATCGTCATGCTCGCCCATCACGGGGGCGGGGCGACGGAGGTCCGGCCGCGCGCCGTCGAGCCGGTAGGGCGGCCCGGCGACGAGATGGCGGCCGATGTAGCGGCGGTCCAGCCAGCGCCAGTATCCCGCCTCGGCGAGCTGCGGCTCCTCATGGAGCAGATGCGGGCGGATGACCGGCGCGGCGGGGACGCCGGCGGCCTGCAGGGCGTGGGCCGCCTCGTCGGGATCGCGGGTCGAGGTCCAGCGCGAGATGACGGCGGCGATCTCGTCCGCGCGCGCAAGGCGTCCGGACGCGTCGGCCAGGCTCGCGTCGGCGGCCAGATCGGAGAGGTCCATAACCGCGCAGAGCGCCCGCCATTCCGCCTCGGTCCGCACCTCCAGCGCCAGCCAGGCGTCCTCGCCCGATGCCGGAAACACGCCCGAGGGCGCGGCGTCGGGGCGGCGGGAACCGGTGCGCGGCACGGGGGCGCCGGTCACCTGCTCTGCGATGCAGGCGGGGGCGGCGATCTGGAACAGGCATTCCACCTGGCCCAGGTCGATCACCGCGCCGCCCTGCCGGTCCCGCCCCCATAGCCCCGCCAGCACGCCGACGGCGGAGAACAGGCCCGCCACCGCGTCCCCGAAGGCGATGTGGCGCAAGGCGGGCGGCCAGTGCGCCTCGCCGCTGACGAAGCACATGCCGGACGCCTGCTCGACCGTGGAGCCGTAGCCGCGCCAACCCGCCTGCGGCCCGGAGGCGCCGAAAGCTCCCATCGAGACATGCACGAGGCCCGGCGAAAGCGCCTGCACGGTCGCCGCATCGAAGCCAAGGCGCCCCAGCACGCCGGGAGCGAAATTGTCCACCAGCGCATCGGCCCCCGCGACCAGCGCGCGGGCCAGAGCCACCTCATCCGGGTTGGTGGTGTCGAGCAGCACGCCGCGCTTGTTGCGGTTCATGCCGATGAACCCGGGGCGCAGCTCCTGCGGGGGCGGGTCCATGTCCGCCATGTCGTCCCAGCCGCGCCACCAGTCGGGATGGGAGCGGGACTCGATCTTGACCACGTCGGCCCCAAGATCGGCAAGATGGCGCGAGGCCAGCGGCCCCGACCAGCCCATGGCGAAATCCGCCACCCGAAGCCCCGCCAACGGCAGGCCCGGGAGCGGCGCGTGACGGTCGGCGCCCTGCCGGGGGGCGCCTTTCTCGATGATGTAAGGCGCGCGCGGACCGACGACCCCATCCGCCCCCAGCACTGGCGCGAAGCTGCCCCGGGCCTGCCAATGAGGATCCTGCGGGGTCTCGCCCGGATGCGCGCAGACGGCCAACGGCACGCGCCTCGCCTGTCCCTCGGCCGCCCACTCCACAGCGGAACGCGCGGCCAGCTTTGGCGCGAAGGCGTTCGAAATCTCCTCGGCGTTGACAACCCGCTGCTCGGACTCGGCGAGACGCGGATCGGCGCCCATCTCGGGCAGGCCCGCCAAATCGCACAGGGCCCGCCATTGCGCAGGGGTCAGGGACGTCGCCCCAAGCCAGCCGTCGCCCGTCGGCCAGTTGGTCTGCGGGAACGTGGGCCAGTAGCGGTTGATGCCCCGCCGGGAGGAAGCGGGCCCGCCCTTGACGAACCCCATCGGCCCGCCCTCGGTGATGACCGTCACGGCCTCGTGGACAGAAGTCGAGACCCGCTCGGGCCCGCAGCCACCGCGCCGCCCGATCAGCCCGCCCAGCGCCGAGATGCACAACGTCGTCCCGGCGATGATCTGGGGCGCTTCGCCCTGCGCCAGCGTCGGCGGGCCGTCGGCCTCGCCGAAAGTGGAGGCGAGGCCGGCGAGCGCCTCGACCACGGAATCGGTTCCCCGCCAGCCGGCGCGCGGACCTTCGGGGTCGAACCAGCCGAGCTCGGCGGTCAGGGCGCCGGGGGCGTCGGGGCCGCCCTCTTCGATCAACGCCAGCGCCGGCGCTTCGGGCGTGCCAGTCGCCTTGCCATCGTCGAGCCAAGCCGCATAGGCCCGCCCGGCCGCCCCGCCGTAGCCGACCGCTTCGGTCCCAGGTCCGTCGGGTCGCGAGACCGCCGCGCCCAGCTGCGCCAGCAGACGACCAGCGAAGCGGATGCCGACCCCGTCTCCACGTTCGATGACGACCAGACCTGTGAGCGGTTTCATTCGGCTTTCTCCATGGCGTTCTCGGTCAGCAGATGGCAGCGCGCCCAGGCGCCCGGCCCGGTATCGACCGGCGCAGGGTCGGTCCCGGCGCAGGGGCCGAAAGCGTGCGGACAGCGGGGGTGGAAGCGGCAGCCCGAGGGCGGGTTCAGCGCGCTGCCAATCTCACCCAGGATCACGTCGGGCGTCGGCCGGTGGTCCGGATCAGGGCGGGGCGCGGAGGCGAGCAGCGCCTCCGTGTAGGGGTGTTGAGGGTTCCCGAACACGGTCTCGGTCGGTCCCTGCTCCACCATCGCGCCGAGATACATCACCCCGGTGTCGTGGGAGAAATGCTCCACCAGCGCGAGGTCATGGGCGATGATGAGATAGGCCACGCCGAACTCGTCCTGGATGTCGGAGAGCAGGTTGAGGATCTGCGCCCGGATCGACACGTCGAGCGCCGAGGTCGGCTCGTCCAGCACCATCGCCTTGGGCCGCATGGCGAGCGCGCGGGCGATGGCGATGCGCTGGCGCTGGCCGCCGGAGAATTCGTGAGGGAACAGAGCCCCCGCACCCTTGGGCAGACCGACGATGTCCAGCGCCTCCTCGATCCTGCGGTCGAGCTCGGCCCGGCCGATGTTCTCGTTGGCCCGGATCGGCTCCGCGATGATCGAGCGGACCCTGAGACGCGGGTTGAGGGACGAGAACGGGTCCTGGAACACCGCCTGCACCTCGCGCCGGAAGAAGCCGAGCGCCGAGCCCGAGAGCCCCGCCACCGACGTGCCGCGATAGAGCACCTCGCCCGCCGTCGGTCGCTCCAGCAGCAGGATCAGCTTGGCGACCGTGGTCTTGCCGCAGCCGGATTCGCCGACCAGCGCGTAGGTCTTGCCCTCCTCGACGCCAAAACTGACCCCGTCTACGGCCTTGACCAGCCCGCTGGGACCCAAGAGGCCGGAACCAACGGGGAAATGCTTTTTCAATCCGCGCACTTCAAGCAGCATGATCGGCCTCATTCCCCGCCAGCCAGCAGGCGGCGGAATGGCCTTCTCCCAAGGCCGCATCGGGGGGGTAGGCCGCGCACTTCGCCACCCGCAGGGCGCAGCGGGGGGCGAACCGGCACCCGGTCGGCGGATTGGCGAGGTCGGGCGGCTGGCCCCCCAGCGCGGTCAGGCGGCGCGACTTGCGCCCCAGCCGCGGGATCGAGTCGAGCAGCGCCCGGGTGTAGGGATGCGCGGGCGCTCGAAAAATGCGGCGCGCGGGGCCGGTCTCCACGATCCGGCCCGCATACATCACCGCGATGCGGTCGCAGATCGAGGCCGCCACCCCCATGTCATGGGTGATCAGCACGATGGCGACGCCGGTCTCCTCCTGGATCTTGCGATAGAGGTCGATCATCTTCACCTGAATGGTGACGTCGAGGTTCGAGGTCGGCTCATCCGCGATCATCACTTCAGGTTCGCAAGCGATGGCCATTGCGGAGACCACGCGCTGCCGCATGCCGCCCGAGAATTGGTGAGGATATTCGTCAAGCCGCGACTCGGGGCTCGGGATCCGCACCCGCCCCAGCACCGCCGCCGCCCCCGCCCGCACAGCGCGCATCCCTTCGGCGAGCCGATGGTAGCGCAGCGGCGCGCCGACCTGATCGCCCACTGTGTAAACGGGGTTGAGCGAGGTCATAGGGTCCTGCGTGACCATGGAGATCCGCCGCCCGCGCCAGTCCCGCGCCAGCTCCTCTTCGGACAGCCGGGTCAGGTCCCGCCCGCCGACGACCACCGAACCAGACGCTATGCGCCCGCCGGGTTTGGGCAGCAGGCGCAGCAGGGACAGACAAGTCATCGACTTGCCCGAGCCGCTCTCGCCCACGATGCCCAGCGTCTCGCTCGGGTCGACATGGAAGCTCACGCCGTCCACCGGGCGCAGCACGCCGCGGCGAAGGGCCAGTTCGGTGACCAGGTTTTCGACTTTCAGGGCCGGGGTCAAAGCTGTCGCCTCCTCGGATCGAGCGCGTCGCGCAGCCAGTCGCCGAAGAGGTTCGACGACAGGCAGGTGAGCATGATGGCGACGCCCGGCATGGTGATCGCCCACCAGGCGTTGGTGATGTAGCCGCGCGCATCGGCCAGCATCAGGCCCCAGGAGATGTCGGGGGACTGGACGCCGAGGCCGAGAAAGCTGAGCGAGGCCTCGAAGATGATCACCTGGCCGATCTGGAGCGTGGCGAGCACCAGCATGGTGTTGACGATGTTGGGCGCGAGATGGCGGTGGAAGATGGTGAACGGTCCGCAGCCCGCGACTTTGGCGAGCGCCACGTAGTCACGCTCCTTCAGGGACAGCACCTCGGAGCGGACCAGCCGCGCGTACCAGGCCCAGTAGGAGACCACGATGACGATGATCACGGTGTCGAGACCGGGGTCGAGCACCGCGGCGAGGATCAGCGCCAGCGCCAGCGACGGGATCGACATCTGGATGTCGACCAGCCGCATGATGATGACGTCCGCCCAGCCGCCGAAATAGCCGGCGATCATGCCGACCAGCGCGCCGATGCCGCCCGACAGCACGATGGCCCAGAGCGCCACCACCAGCGACACCCGGGCGCCCGAGATGATCCGGGCGAGGATGTCCCGGCCCAGATTATCCGCGCCCAACGGATGCGCCCAGCTCCCGCCCTCGACCCAGGCCGGGGGCATGAAGGCCGCGCGCAGGTTCAGGAGCGTCGGGTCATGCGGCGTCAGCGCATCGCCGAAGACCGCGGCGACGATCAACAGCAGCAGCAGGCCGCCCGACAGATACGGGATGCCGGCGGCGAGGACCCGGAACCGCCGCCCACCGGCGCGGACCGCGGTCGCGGCAGGGACGTCCGCTTCAACGGCCATGACGGATCCTCGGATCGATGAAGCCGTAGCTCAGATCCACCAGCAGGTTCGCCGCCACGAACACCACCGCCGAGAACAGCACCCCCGCCTGCACCACCGGGAAATCGCGCGAGAACAGCGCCTCGACCACTGTGCGGCCCATGCCGGGCCAGGCGAACACCACCTCGACCACGAAGGACCCGCCCAGCATCGCCGCGAAATACACCCCCTGCATGGTCACCAGCGGGATCGCGGCGTTGCGCAGCGCGTATTTCCAGACGAGCACCCGCTCCGGCGCCCCGACGGAGCGGCCCATGCGGATGTAGTCGCTATCCAGCACGTCGAGCATCGCCGAGCGCACGATGCGGGTTTGCGCCGCCACCGGATACCAGCCCAGCGCGATGGCCGGCATGATCACATGCGCGGGCGTTCCCGCCCCGAAAGCCGGCAGCCAGCCGAGCTTGACCGAGAAGAGCATGATCATCAGCAGGCCGATCCAGAAGTTCGGCATGGCCTGCCCCAGCATGGCGAAGCCCTTGGCGAAGCGGTCGAACCAGGACCCCCGGTAGACCGCCGACAGCACCCCGAACGGCACCGCGATAACCATCGAGAAGGCCAGCGCCACCACCGACAGATACAAAGTGGCCGGCAGGCGTTCCAAAATGAGGTCCAGCGCCGGCATCTGCCAGCGGTAGGACCGCCCGAAGTCGCCATGCAGCGCGTCCCAGGCGAAACCCAGATATTGCTCCCAGATCGGCAGATCGAGCCGAAGGCTCTCACGCACCTGACGGACCACTTCCTCGGGCGCTTCGGGGGGGAGCATCAGCACCACCGGGTCGCCGCTGAGGCGTGTGATGAGGAAGATGACGAGGCTGGCGCCGACGATGCTCAGGAGACCCTGAAACACCCGGCGCGCGAAATAGCTGGCCATGCGCGGCGGCTCCTGAAGTCGTGAAAGGGAAGGCGGCGTCCGGGCGCGCGAGGGCGCGTCCGGACGCCGGGGCTCACTTCTTCAAGCCGATCTCCTGGAAATTCCGCCAGAAACCGGGCCACGGCCAGGGCGTGTAGTCCACCTTGTCCTCGCGCCAGGCGAAGGTCACGAGAGGGCGGTACGTGGTGATGCCGCCCAACACCTGCTCATGCTTGATCTTGCCGATCTCGCGCAGCTTCGCTTCCCGCGCCACGGGGTCCATGATGGTGTTGCTCTCCTCGATGGCCGCGTCGAGGCTGGCGTCGCTGTTCCAGGAATAGCTGCCCCAGCCGCCGTCGGGCGCGTAGGTGTGCAGGTGGCCCCCCCAAGGGATCCCGGGATCGCCGGGCACGCCATGTCCCCACATCGTGGCATACATCGCCCCGTTGAGCGCCGGCGTGTCCGGCGCCCGGCGCCCGAGGCTGATCCAGGCGCCGTATTCGACGTTCTGCATCTTGCAGCGGATGCCGATGGTAGAAAGATAGGCGTACATCGCCTCGCCCATCTCCTTGATGTTGGGCTCGCGCGGGGTGGTCAGGTTGATGCAGTCGACGTCGAAGCCGTTGGGATAGCCCGCCTCGGCGAGCAGCTTCTTCGCGAGCACGGGGTCGTAGTCGTAGAGCTTCAGGTCAGGGTCGTAGCCGGTGGAGCCCTTGCCGACCTCGGCGTAGCGCTCGCCCTGCCCGAACAGCACGCTCTCGATGATCGCGTCCATGTCGAAGCCATGGGCCACGGCCTGCCGCACCTTCAGCTTGCGGAAAGGCGAGTCCTCGGGGATCAGGTCGAGCGCGAGGTAGAGGTTGTTGCCCGAGACGCGCGAGGCGGTCGCCACCCCGTCCATCGCCTTCACGTCGGCGAGCATGGCGGGCGGCACCGCGTCGATCCAGTCGACCTCTCCAGTCTGGAAGGCGGCGACGCGGGTCAGGTCCTCGGGGATGACCTTGATGACCAGGTTCTTGACCGAGGGCCGGTGCTCCTGGTTCCAGTAGCCGTCATAGGCCTCGAGCCGCAGCTCCTCCTTGATCGAGCGGGAGACGAACTTCCACGGGCCGGTGCCGACGGGGTTCTGGCCGAAGGCCTCGTCCCCGACCTCCTCGAAGTATTTCTTGGGCATGGCCCAAAGTTGGAGGTTGTTGACGACGTATGTGGCGTCCGGCTTGGAGAAGTGCAGCCGGAAGTGCAGGTCGTCGACGATCTCGAATTCCGAGACGTTGGCCTGATAATGCGACCAGCGCGAGATCGCGGGGTCCTTCAGGCGGCTGTAGACGAATTCGAAATCGGCCGAGGTCAGCGGGTCGCCGTTGTGGAAAGTCACGCCGGGGCGGATCTTCACGTCGATGATCGGCAGGCCGTCGGGGCCGGTCTGCAGCTCCCAGCTTTCGGCGAGCCAGTTCTGCGTGCTCCCGTCCGGGTAGACTTTCACCAGCTGTTCGAACATCTGGCCGATGAAGTAGGTGTCGACGCCGGCCGAATAGCGGGTCGGGTCGAGGGTGGTGGCCTCGGCCGCGAAGGCGGCGACGAGGGTGTCCTCTTGCGCGACGCCCGTCGATGGGGCGGCGAACGCAAGAACGACGGCGGCCGAAGCCACCAATCCGAGTCTGCGCATGTCTTCCTCCCTGCCAGCCTGGTTTTATGGGTCAAGCCGGAGCGGATCCGACCTTCCTTGGTTGGGCTGACATCTGTCAGACTAGAGGCGAGTGCGGCATTATGTCAATTTTGTTTCACTCACTAACGTAAGTTTTCACATGCTTGGAAAAGCGGAGCCAATCTCCACTGATGTGGTCCCCGCTTCCCAGACAGGCGGCTAAGCTTGGTTCGTCGCAGATCGAGGACGAACGAGATGAAGACGAAGAGGCGGCATCACAGCGCCGCG
>NZ_FNMZ01000017.1 GCF_900106695.1 Albimonas donghaensis | reverse complement strand
GATCTGGACGAGGCCCCGACCGGCCTCGCCCTGACCGGAACCGCCGTGGCCGAGAACGCCCCCGGCGCCGTCATCGGGACCGTCGCGGGGACCGATCCCGAGGGCGCGGCCCTGACCTGGAGCGTCGACGATCCCCGCTTCGAGGTCGTCGGCGACACGCTCAAGCTCAAGGACGGCGTGAGCCTCGACCGGGACTCCATCGTCGAAGGGCTGCGCGGAGAGGTCTGGGACGCCGACGTCTCCCTCGGTTCCATCGCCGACGCCCAGGCCGTCATCTCGGCCGGCGCCGCGCAGGCCGGCTTCGTCGCGACCGCCATCGACTATCCCCAGGGCGCGACGACCCACATTTCCAACAGCGCCTCCCTCGCCGACCTGCTGGGGGGTGACGCGGGCTCGCTGACCGGGACCGTTCCCGCGAGCATCGCGACGACGGTCTACCGCTTCACCGGCTTCCTCGACCTCGACCCCGGGACCCACAGCTTCCGCATCGGCTCGGATGACGGCTACCTGTTGCTGATAGACGGGGTCGAGGTCGGCCGGCGCGAGGCCAATCGCGGCTTCGCCTATGATGACTGGAGCCTGAGCGTCGACGGCGACCATCCCGCGACGGTCGAGCTGATCTGGTACGAGAACCATGGCGCGAGCGGGATCACCGCGCTGGTCGACGGGGTGGTGATGGGCGGCGAGGGCGCGAGCTTCGTCGATGTCGACGCGGGCGCGGAGATCGACCTGGCGCTCACCGCGACCGACCCGGGCGGGAACGCCACGGTGCTGAACCGGACCGTCTCGGTGAGCGACGTGGATGAGGCGCCGACCCTGCTGCGCGCCTTCGACACCGCGTTCGAGGAGAACGACGCCGGCGCGCAGGTCGCCACGCTCCACGCCGCGGACCCGGAGGACCAGGCGGTGACCTGGACCGTCGACGACCCCCGCTTCGAGGTGGTCGGCGACGCGCTGAAGCTCAAGGACGGCGTGGCGCTGGATCACGAGGCCGGGCCGGTCACGCTGACCCTCACCGCGACCGATCCGGCGGGGAACGCCGCCACGCACAGCATCACCCTCGAAGCGGATGACGTGGACGAGGCCCCGTCCGGCCTCTCCCTCACCGACCCGTCGGTGCAGGAGAACGCCGCCGGCGCCGCGATCGCCACCGTTTCCGCCACCGACCCCGAGGGCCGGGCCCTGACCTGGAGCGTCGACGACGCCCGCTTCGAGATCGTGGGCGACACGCTCAAGCTCAAGGACGGGATCAGCCTCGACCATGAGACCGAGCCGACGGTCGCCCTGACGCTGACCGCGACGGATCCCGCCGGAAACGCCGCCGCCCAACCCTTCGTGGTCGATGTGACCGACATCAACGAGACCCCCGTCGCGCAGGGGGAAAGCTTCGAATACCAGCGGCTGAACGAAGTCGGGCGGGTCAGCGGTCCCAACCTGCTGGCCAATGACCTGGACGGCGACGGCGATGCGCTGCGCATCACCCATGTCGACGGCCAGGCGATCGGAGAGGGGGGCTGGGTCGACCTGCCGCTCGGCCGGGTCTATGTGCGCGCGGACGGCATGATGGCCTTCGACGAAGCCCACGATTTCGGCCATCTCGCCCCGGGCGAGCGCGCGCCGGTCGCCTTCGACTACACCGTGGACGACGGCCGCGGCGGGACGGATGTCGCGACCGCCACGCTCTCCGTCACCGGGGGGCTGAGCCCGAGCTTCACCAACATCCCCGACAGCGGCCTGCTGGTGGTGGATGAGGGCACGACCTTCGTCATCGACCTCGCCGCCCAGGACCCGGAGGGCGACGTCATGCAGTTCGCCATCACCGGCGGCGCCGACGCGGCGAAGTTCGCCATCGACCCGGATACCGGCGTGCTGCGCTTCAAGGAGGCGCCGGAACTCGACGGCGGTTCGGCCTCCGGCGACAACCAGTACCTCGTCGAAGTCGGCGTCGGCGGCGCCCATGGCGCGTTCGAGACCCGGCTCATCCAGATCGACGTGGACGACAAGGAACTGCTCGGCCGCAACCTGATCGTGAACGGAAGCTTCGAGGACAACGGCCTCGGCGTCTTGCCCGCCGGAACCTTCGATACGGTCGCCGGCTGGACTTCGACCGGCCTTTCGCCCGCCACGCTTCTGGAAACCGATATCGGCCACGGACAGGGGGACGGCGACGCCATCGCGCATCTGACCACGGGCAGCGCCATCTCGCAGAATGTAACGGTCGCGGATGACGGGACCTACCGGCTGACCTTCAACGCCTTCAAGCATGGGTACAGCCATGACAACGCCGTGCGGCTGATGGTGGACGGTCAGGCGATCGGCAACGTCATTCCCGGCGGGTCCGGGGAGGAAGGCTTTTCGGTGGATCTCGATCTTGCTGCGGGCGCCCATAACATCAGGTTCGAATCGCTCAGCTATTCGACCACCCGTTCGCTCGCGCTCGACAATATCGAGCTGCGCGAGGTCATGGCCTCGGCGCCCTACGACCCCGCCACCCTGACCGTGATCCAGGCCGAGGACATGACCCTGCAAAGCTACGTGCGCCAGGACTTCGAGTTCGCCGAGGGCGGGGCGATGCTGCGCGTGGACAAGACCAACCTCACCCAGGATCAGAACCTGTCGGGCTCGGCCTCCACCATCTTCGAAGGGGAGGCCGGCGATTACGTCGTGGCCATGCGCATGATCGACGAGAATGACGGCGACGGCTTCATCCAGCTTTCGGTGAACGGCGAGCTGGTCTCCACCGTCTCGCTGAACCGCGGCACGGGGGGGGACGGGTGGAACGACCTGTCCTTCCGCACCGTTCAGATTTCCGGGGTCGAGCTGAACGATGGCGACGTGATCCAGATCCATGCCGTCAGCGAGGCCGGGGACTTCGACGGCGCCCGCATCGACTCGCTGGCCTTCCGGCCGGAGGTGCTGGAAGGCAGCGCGGACAACGCCCTGACGCTGACCGCGGATCGGGCGGAGTGGACGGGCGAGGACGCCGTGGCGGTGAACGGGCTGGCGGAATTCGACGTCGCCCTGTCGGGGCTGGAGCCCGGGCAGACGCCGCGGCTGACGCTGACCGGGCTGCCGGAGAACACCATCGTGCTGAACGGCGAGATGGCCGTGATTTCGGATGGCGGTCCGCTGGACCTCGAGGGCTGGGACCTGACCGATCTCGACATCGCGCCGCCGGCCGGCTTCACGGGTCGGATCGAGGCGCAACTGACCGCCCAGGCCGACGAGGGCGCGCCGATCGCCTCGCTCGACCTGACCATCGAGGTCACGCCGGCGGAGGAACCGGATGCGGAGGACCCCGGCGCCGCGGATGCGGGCGGCGCAGGCGCCGGGACCGATGACGGCTTTGATCCGGTGATGGCGGACTCGGGGTCTTCAGATCCGTTCGGCGCCTCGGAGAACCCGACCTACTGACCGGCCCGGCTCAAGGGCCGGGCCTCGCGCGACCGGACGCCTGAACCCGGCGCCCCCGCGCCCGGCCTTGCGCGTCCCGCTCACGCCTTCGGGCCGGGAGGGACGCCCGACGCGGGCGCGGC
The DNA here is from genome assembly GCF_900106695.1 of Albimonas donghaensis. Classification (GTDB taxonomy): domain Bacteria; phylum Pseudomonadota; class Alphaproteobacteria; order Rhodobacterales; family Rhodobacteraceae; genus Albimonas; species Albimonas donghaensis. The sequence goes on along the minus strand of NZ_FNMZ01000017.1, from coordinate 12,680 downwards.
GGGGCTCAGGGTGGCTGGGGCTCAGGGTGGTCGGGGCCAGGGCGCGCTCGCCGCTTCGCAGCGCATCAAGCTCGGGCATGTCGCCGGTGCGACGCGCTTCCGGGGCCGGGCGGGCCGAGGGGCGGAAGATGCGGGGGCGAACCGGCCGGCCGCCGTCCCGTTCCAAGGCCCGCCGACGCCCCGGAACCGGGATCGGCGGATCCGCGCGACACCCCTGGGGCGCCCGCCTCGCCTCGGTCGCCATCCCCGCCCCCTGTTGCCTGCGCTCGCCCCCGCGCGACGCGCAGGGCGCGCCCGGCGGCTGCCGCTGACGCCCGCCCCGTGCGCCGCGCTTTCCGGCCGCCCCCCGGTCCAGCATGCGCCCGGTTCCCACGCCGCGCGGGCGTCCGGCCGCCGCTCTCGCCCCGCCCGACGCGCGGCTCCAGCCCGGCCGCGATGACCCCGCGGGTACTTGCCGCGCCCCGCGCGCTCCCCCTATCCTCGCCCGAATCCGCGCCGTCAGATGCGCGGTCCGAGGAGGAAATCCGTCATGTCAGCCGCCGCCGGCGCCCGCCCGCGCCTCTATTACGGGTGGGTGGTGATCGCCATCGCCTTCGTCACCATGGGCGTCGCCATCACAGCGCGCACCGGCTATTCGCTGCTGTTTCCCGAGATGATCGACGAATTCGGCTGGGACTCGGGCATGACCGCGGGGGCGTTCTCGGTCGGCTTCATCGCCTCGACCTTCTTCCTGCCCATCGTCGGCTGGACCATGGCCCGCTGGGGCCCGCGCGCCACCATCCCGATGGGCGCGCTGATGGTCGGCGGCGGCTATCTCGCCGCCCGCTGGATCACCAACCCGGTGGAGCTCTACCTCTGCTTCGGGCTGTTCGCCGTCAACGGCTCCATGGCGATGAGCTACATTTCGCATTCCATGTTCATTCCCAACTGGTTCGTGCGCAATCGCGGGCTGGCCGTCGGGCTCGCCTTCGCCGGCGTCGGCGTCGGCGGCGTCACCCTGCTGCCCGCCATGCAATGGCTGATCGAAACCGAGGGCTGGCGCACCGCCTGCCTCGCTGTCGGGCTGGTGACGGTGGCCGCGATCGTGCCGTTGAACCTGCTGTTCCAGAAGATGCGGCCCGAGGAGATGGGCCTGCGCCCCGACGGCGACGCCGCCCCGATCGCGGGCGCGCCCCCCCTCCATGCCGATCCCATCGTCGACCGCGCCTGGGCCGAGACCGACTGGACCCTGCGCCTCGCCCTGCGCACGGCGCGGTTCTGGTGGATCGCGGTGGGCTATTTCTGCGGCCTGTTCATCTGGTACGCGATCCAGGTCCACCAGACCCGCTTCCTGATCGAGATCGGCTTCGACCCGGCGATCGCCGCGCTGGCGCTCGGCGGCGTGGCGTTTTTCGGGATTTTCGGCCAGATCGGCATCGGGGCGCTCTCGGACCGCATCGGGCGCGAGCTGGGCTGGGCGCTGGCGCTGACCGGCTTCGTCGCCGCCTCGGGCCTGCTGCTGGCGCTGGAGGCGGCGCCGACCATGGCGCTGCTCTGGGCGATGGTGGTGCTGCAAGGGCTGCTGGGCAACGGGCTCTCGGCCATGTTCGGCGCGATCCCGGCGGAGATCTTCCAGGGCCGGAAATTCCCGCAGATCTTCTCCACCATCTCGTTGATCGCCAATTTCGGGGCGGGGGCCGGGGTCTGGGCGATGGGCTGGATCCATGACGCGACCGGGGATTACCGGGTGGGCTTCTGGATCTGCCTGGCGCTCTCGATGACGTCGATGATCTGCATCTGGCAGGCCTCGCCGCGCCGGGTGCGGCTGGTGGCCGGCCGGGCCGAGGCGCGGGCCGCGGCGCAGCGGGCCGCCGCCTGAGGGCGGGCGGGGTCAGAGCCAGCCGCGCGGATCGACCCCGATCACCGGTCCGTGCAGGGCCAGCAGCAGCGCCCACAGCGCCAGCCCCGCCGCGATCTCGACCGCGAGCCGGGGCGACCAGGCCCGCGCGAGGCGGGCGACGAACGGCCCCCGGGCCGTGGGCGGGATCCCGGCCCGCGCCGCCCGGCGGTCCAGCACCGCCATTCCGGCGAAGGCGAAGACGGCGAAGCCGCCGAAAAGCGCGACCGCGGCGACGTCCCCATTGGCCGCGACATGCCCCAGCGCCCAGAGCCCGAAGGCCCAGAGCACCGGGTGACGGATCAGCGCCGGCAGGCCCGCCGCGGTCTTGGGCGCCGGTCCGCCGACGAAGGCGACCGAGCCGGGATTGGGCCGGGCGGCGGCCCCGGCCAGAAGCAGGCAGGCGAGCGGCATCAAGACATGGGGCGCCAGCATCAGCGGCCGCGAGGGCGCCCAGATCTCCAGCACGGGCGCCCGCAGCGCCGCCGAGACCAGCCAGACCAGCAGGGCCACGGAGAGGACGCCGTAGCCCGCCATGTAGGCGCCCCGGCCGAAACGCGCGACGGCGCGATCCCGCGCGCCGGTGAGGCGGGGCAGGACATGGGCGGCGAGGAAGGCCGCGTAGGCGACGAGAAATTCGACCATGCCTCGCCTGAATGCGCCGGGACGCCGGGCCGGGCAAGCCGAACTCGCGTGGAATGCCACGGATCGCGCGCCCCGCCCTCCCTTCGGGAGCGCCGCGCCTCGACCGTCGCGCCGCCGGCGCCGGACCGCCATGCGCGGCGAGGTCGACCGGACGAGAGCGGCGCCGACCGCCGCGGGACGGGTTCGGGCATGGGCCCCGGCGCCGGTCTCGTCGGATGCGCGGCTTCACCGCCGGACGATCCCCGCGCGACCTGAAAGCCGGATGGCGCCCCCGGCCGCTTCCGCTTCTTTCGGCCCCTGCCGGACGAACCTCCGTCGCAGATGCGAGGCGCCTCCCCCCGCCGCCCGGAACCTGTCCGCCCTCACCCCCTCTCCCGGCCCCCTCTCCCGGCCGCGCGGGCGCCCCGTTCGAGCCCTCGGCCGGGGGATCGCGCGGCCTGCGCGCCCCCGGCCTCTTGACCCGGCCCCGCGCCACGTCGCTTGCTGGACGGCATGACAGCGCCCTCGCCCCCGCCCGCCCCCGCCTCGGCTTCCCGGTCCATGCCGCCCGTGCGCCAGGCCGACCTGCTGCGCGCCCGCCGTTTCGCGCCGCTGTTCTGGGTTCAGTTCCTCGGCGCCTTCAACGACCAGGTGTTCAAGAACGGCTTCATGGCCCTGCTCACCTGGCGGCTGGCCGACCGGCTGGCGCTCGATCTCGACATGCTGGTGCTGGCCGCGGGCGCGCTCTACATCCTGCCCTTCGCGCTCTTCGCCCCGGTGGCGGGCCAGGTGGCGGACGGCGTCGACAAGGCCCGCATGATGCGCTGGGTGAAGGGGGCGGAGGTGGCGCTGATGGCTGCCGCGGGCCTCGCCTTCATGGCCGAGTCGCTGCCCGCGCTCTATGCGCTCCTGTTCCTCATGGGGGCGCAGTCGGCGGTGTTCGCGCCGGTGAAATACGCGATCCTGCCCCAGTATCTCGCGGGGCGGGAGCTGATGGCCGGCGCGGGGCTGGTGCAGTCGGCGACCTTTCTCGCCATCATCCTGGGCCAGATCCTCGGGCTGAAGGTCGCGCTGCTGCCGGGGGGCGAGGTCTGGGTCTCCGCCGTCATCCTCGCGGTTGCGCTTCTGGGCTGGGGGGCGGCCTTCCTCGCCCCGCCGGCCCCGCCCGAGGGCCGCCCGCCGCGCATCGACCACAACCCGCTGCGCGCCATCCGCGACGTGATCCGCGATTGCCGGCGAAGCCCCGAGCCGTTCTTCGCCATCCTCTGCATCCAGTGGTTCTGGTACGCCGGCGCCGCCTTCCTGACCCTGATCCTGCCGATCGCCAGCCAGACCCTGCACGCCTCCGAGGACGCGGCGCTGATGCTGCTGGCGGCCTTCGTCACCGGGCTGGCGCTGGGGGCGGCGCTGACCAACCGGGTCACGCGGGGGCGCATCGACCTGACCCTGCCGCCGATCGGGGCGGCGGGCATGGCGCTGGGGGCGGCGCTGTTCTGGGCGGCCTGCGCGGCCTATGGCGAGGGGCTGGACCGCGCCGCGCCGCAGCTCGACGCCGCCGGTTTCCTGGCCCGGGCCGACGCCTGGCCGGTGCTCGGGGCGGCGGTGCTGCTGGCGGTGTTCGCGGGGCTCTATGTGGTCCCGCTCAACGCCGTCTATGTCTTTCTCGCCCCCGCGTCGGAGCGGGCGCGCTTCGTCGCCTGCTCCAATGTCATGGATTCGCTGGGCATGGTCGGCTCCTCCCTGGTCGCGATGGCGCTGCTGGCCGCGGGGCTCGACCGGACCGAGGTGTTCGGGGTCGTGGGCCTAAGCGGGCTCGTCGCCGCCGCGGCGATCCTGCGCCACGGCCGCACGGTGCGGCGCGAGGACTGAGAGCCCCCAGCCCTCGCCCCCCCAGGCGCCCCCGGTCCAGCGCCGCGCGGGCGCCCGGGCGCCACCCGCGTCCGGGTGGACGCGCGGCCCCCTTCCGCCGGATTTCGCCCCCCCGCGGCATCGCCCCGCTGGACGCCGCCCGCGCGGAAAGGCAGAGAAGGTTTCATGACCTCCGAGCCCACCGCCCTCCGCCCCGACTTCTGGCGCCTGCCCCTCGCCGACCTGACGCGCGAGGAATGGGAGGCGCTGTGCGACGGCTGCGGCCGCTGCTGCCTGGTGAAGCTGGAGGACGAGGACACCGGCGCGCTCGCCTATACCAACATCCATTGCCGGCTCTACGACCCCGACACCTGCCGCTGCGGGAACTACTCGCTGCGCAAGGTCATGGTCCCCGGCTGCGTGATCCTGACCCCGGACACGCTGGAAGACGCCAGCGAGTGGATGCCCGAGACCTGCGCCTATCGCCGCCTCGCCGAGGGCCGGGACCTGCCGGAATGGCACCCCCTGCTCGCCGGCCCCGACGGCCCGGCCCGCGCCGGCATTCCGGCCAACGGGGTCAACGCGCCGGGCAAGCTGGTCCCGGAATGGGAAGTCGACGAGGACGATCTGGAAGATCACGCCGTGGAAGGGTTTCTCTGATGTGGTTCACCTCCGACAACGCCGGCCCCGCCGCGCCCGAGCTGATGCAGGCCGTGATGGAGGCCAATGACGGCCACGCCATGCCCTACGGCGCCGATCCGATCACCGCCCGCGCCCAGGACCGGGTGCGCGAGGTGTTCGAGGCCCCGAACGCCGTCGTGCATTTCGTCGCCACCGGCACCGCGGCCAACGCTCTGGCGCTGGGATCGGTGACGGCGCCCTGGACCACGGTGTTCTGCCACCGCAACGCCCATATCGAAGAGGACGAGTGCGGCGCGCCCGAGTTCTACACCGGCGGCGCGAAGCTGACCCTGATCGACGGCGAGCACGCCCGGATGACCGAGGCCGGGCTCGCCCGCGCGCTCAGGTTCACCGCACGCGCCGGGGTGCACAACGTGCAGCGCGGGGCGCTCTCGCTCACCCAGGCCACGGAACTGGGCGCCGTCTACCAGCCCGAGGACGTCGCCGCCCTCGCCGCCCTCGCCCGCGGCCAGTCGCTGCCGGTGCACATGGATGGCACCCGCTTCGCCAACGCCTGCGCCCGGCTGGGGAAAAGCCCGGCGGAGATGAGCTGGAAGGCGGGGGTGGACGTGCTCTGCCTCGGCGCCTCCAAGAACGGCGCGATGGCGGCCGAGGCGGTGATCTTCTTCGACGGCGACCGCTTCGGCGACCTCGCCGCCAAGGGCTGGGAGTTCGAGCTGCGCCGCAAGCGGGGCGGGCACCTGTTCTCCAAGCTGCGCTTCATGTCGGCCCAGATGGACCGCTGGCTGGAGGGGGGGCTGTGGCTCGACCTCGCCGGCCGGGCCAACGCCATGGCGGACCGGCTGGCGGCGGGGCTGAAGGCCGGCGGACGTGCGCGCTTCGACCATCCGGTGGAGGCCAACGCGCTGTTCCCCGCCCTGCCCCGCGCCATGCATCGCCGCCTGCACGAGGCCGGCGCGCGCTATTACATGTGGCCCTTCGACCAGTCGCTGGAGGGGCCGGACGACGAGATGCTGACCTGCCGCCTGGTCTGCAACTGGGCGACGAGCGAGGCCGACGTGGACGCCTTCATCGCCGCCGCCAACGGCTGAACTTCCGCACCCGCCGGGGAAAGCGGGGGGGCGCCCGGGGCGCCGCCGCCTCACTCTTCGGCTTCGAAGCCCAGCTTGTCCGGGTCGAACTCGAAATGCGACCCGCAGAACTGGCAGTCGGCGGTGACCTTGCCGTCCTCGGTGGTCATGTGGCCGAGATCCTTGGCGGAATACTGGTGCAGCGCCCGGCGCACCTTGTCGGGCGAGCAGGTGCAGCCGAAATCCACCTTCTGCGGCGGCCAGACCCGCGGCGTCTCCTCGTGAAACAGGCGCAGCAGCAGCCGGTCGGGGGCGACCAGCGGGCCGATCAGCTCATGGGTCTCCACGGTGTCGAGCAGCATGTTGACCCGGTTCCAGGCTTCGCCCGAGCCGGCCATCTCGGCCACGTCCCGCGCCGCCAGCAGCCCGTCCTCGCCCGAGCCGCCGGCGCGCCCGTCCGGGGCGCCCGCCATCAGCGGCGAAGCCGGCGGCATGTGCTGCAGCATCAGCCCGCCGGCGCGCCAGGCCGAACCGCCCTCGGCCCCGATCTGCTCGGCGGCGGCCAGCGAGAAGCGGGTGGCGATCTGCTCGGACTGGGCGAAATAGGCCTCGGCCGAGGCCGCGAGCGAGCCGCCGGCCAGCGGCGTCAGCCCCTGATAGGGCTGGCCCTCGCCATTGTTCACGATCATCGCGAAATAGCCCTTGCCGAGCTGCGGGAACACCGGGGCCTCGGGGTCGAAACGCTCGGGGTCGTAGCCGGCATAGGCGCGCATGCGGGCGGGCGCGCCCTCGGCTTCCGGGGCGAACCAGTCGGTGGCGATCAGGCGCACGGGGCCGTCGCCGCGGACCTGGATCGACAGGCGCCAGCGCAGCTTGACGGTCTGGCCGATCAGCGCGGTCAGCAGCGCCGCCTCGGACAGCAGGCCGGCGATGGACCGGGGATAGCGGTGCAGCTCCAGAATCCGGCCGAGCGAGGCGTCGAGCCGGGCCGCCCGGCCCCGGATGTCGGGACGGTCGAGCGCGAAGGGCAGCACCTCGTCATCGCCCGGCGCCTGGCCGGGGGCGGCGAAGGGGGCGGCGGCGTTGTCGAGGCTCATGGCGGCGGCTCCGGATAGCATGCGGAAGGGCGTGCGGGTGTTCGGGATCGGCGGACGGCGGGCGGTCGGTCGGCGGGCGGTCGGCGGGTGGTCGGTCGGACGGCCAGGCAGCCGGGCAGGGACGCAAGCGGCGCGCTTCGGCGCCGAAACCGGTCGCCCGACGGCCCCGCGGCCGCGACACATAGCGATCCGCGCCGCCCGGCGCCACCCCGCCGCGACGGGGCGTCGCCAAGCCTCGCCCGGCCAGGGGCGCCCAGGCAAGCCTTGCCGCGCCGCCGGGCGCCGACTTCGCCCGGCCACAGGCCCGCCCGGCCGTCTCGCCGCGCGGGCGCCCCGGCGCCCCCCTCGGGCCGGTCGTCGCGCGGCGTCCCCGGCCGGCCTCCCTCGCCCCCGCTTCCCTGTCCGCGGCGCCGCGCCGCTTGGCGTCCCGGCGCGCCCGGGGGAAAGATGCGCGCCATGCGACGTTTCGGAGAATCCTGGCGCGCCTCCGCCCCTTACCGCGACCGGCCGGGCGCCTATGCGCTCATCCTGCGCGACGACGGCCAGGTTCTGCTCGCCGCCACGCCCAACAAGGGCGAGTCCCTGCTGCTGCCCGGCGGCGGCATCGACCCGGGCGAAAGCACCCTCCAGGCCCTGCACCGCGAAGTGCGCGAGGAGACCGGCTGGTCCATCGCCCCGATCCGCCGTCTCGGGGCCTGGCAACGCTACTGCTACATGCCCGACTACGGCTTCTGGGCGCGCAAGGTCTGCCATGTCTACCTGTGCCGCCCCGGCCTGCGCAAAGGTCCGCCGAGCGAGCCCGACCACGTTCCCGTCTGGGCGCCCCTGCCCGTCGCCGCCCTGCGCCTGAGCCTGAGCGGCGAGCGCTGGCACGCCGCCCGTTTCGCCGCCGGTCTCATCTGAGCCCGCGGCCCGTCTCCCAGGAGCAAGGAGCTTCCCATGCCCGCCTCCGCCCGCCTGTCCCTTCCGCTCATCGCCCTGGCCGCGCTGGTCGGGCTTTCGGCCCTGTCGCCGGTCCTGTCCCCTGCGCTCGCCCAGGGGCGCGACGGCCCGGTCTCCGGCCCCGCCATCGTGAACGAGAGCGATGGCCTCTCCGACGACGTGCTGCCCGGTCCGCCCCCCGCCGGCCGCTTCGAGGATGGCGGCGGCGCGATCCGCGAGGTCCGCATGGACCCGACCAATCCCGATCGTTACATCGGCGTCTGGTCGGGCCTGCTCGCCCCCATCGACATGCGCTATTTCGAGGTGGACGGCCCGCCGGTCGGCGACGCGGTGCTGACCATCATGGACGTGAACGGCAATCTCGCCAGCGGCATCATCCGCTGGAACGCGCCCGGCGTGGACCCGAAGCCGCAGCGCTGGCTGGGGGCCTTCACGCTGTCGGGTCACATCATGGTGCTGAACGCGCATGCCATCCTCTACCAGCAGGACCAGCGCCGCTATATCGAGGCCGACATGATGCTGCCCAACGGCAAGTATTACCGCCTGCGCCTGAGCCGGGTGGAGTGATCGCGCCGCGCCCGCGCGGGGAAGCAGGCGAAAGGGCGGCCCGCCGGGGCCGCCCTTTCGCGTCCGGGCGACGGGCGCCGGTCAGTCCCAGTCGGGGGCGATCCCGTTGACCCCCGACACCAGCCGCCCGTCAGGGATGGCAAGCGCGGAGATCTCGTCGATCTCCGCGCCGGTCAGGGTCACGTCCAGCGCCGCGGCGTTCTCGGCCAGGCGCGCCGGGTTGGCGGTCTTGGGAATGGCGATGGCGCCGCGGGCCAGCAGCCAGGCGAGGCAGGCCGTCGCCCCGGACACGCCATGGGCCGCGCCGATGCGCGCAAGCGTCTCGTCCTGCGCGGCCTTGCCCTTGGCGAGCGGCACATAGGCGGTCAGCGCCATGCCCTGCCCCGCCAGCGCCTCCAGCATCGGGGTCTGGTCGAGCCAGGGGTGATATTCCACCTGGTTCACCGCCAGCGGAGCATCCGCCAGCGCCACCGCCTGCGCCAGCAGCGCCCGCGGGAAGTTCGACACGCCCACATGGCCGGCCAGCCCGTCCCGCGCCAGGGCGCAGAGCGCGGGGATCGTCTCCTCCAACGGCACGGATTTGGAGGGCCAGTGCAACAGCACCATGTCCGGCGCGCCGACGCCCAACGTCCGGATCGAGTCCTCCGCCGCCGCCCGCAGCCGGTCGGGGGCGTGATCGTCGGGCCAGATCTTCGTGGTCAGGAACACCTGGTCCCGCGGGACGGAGGCGGCGCGGATCCCCGCCCCCACCTCGGCCTCGTTGCCATACATGCGGGCGGTGTCCACGTGCCGCCAGCCCTCGGAAAGGGCGCGGGTCACCATGTCGGTCGCCTCGGCCCCGCGAAGCTGCCAGGTGCCGAAGCCCAGGGCGGGAATGCGGGCGTCGCCCGCGGTCACGGTCTTCATGACGTTGTCCTTTCGCTCGGGCGCGCGCCCGGTCGCGTCGTCCCGCCGCCCGCGCGGATCGCGAGCGGCTCTTCCAGTCCCGGCGCCCAGCCGGCGCCGTCGGCCGCGCGGGCCAGCGCCGCGATGTCGCCGCCCTCGATCAGCGCGCGATGCGCCTCGATCCAGGGGGTGGGGCGGTCCCACCAGCGGACCGCCTCCAGCGCCGCGACCGCGTCGGGCGGAAACCGCATCGCCACAACGCGCCCCGGGTTCCCCGCCACGATGGCGAAGGCCGGGACCTCCCCCCGCACCACCGCGCCGGCGGAGACGATGACCCCCGCGCCCAGCCGCGCCCCCGGCAGCAGGGTCGCGCCATGGCCGAGCCAGCAGTCATCCCCGATCACCGTATCGGGATGCGGCCCGGCCAGCGCCGCCCAGTCGGTCGCGACCTCCGTCTGGAAAATCCCGAACGGATAGGTCGAGATGCCTCGCCGCGGATGGTTGGCCGAGGCGGTGACGAAGCGGACCCCGTGGGCGACCTGCGCGAACCGGCCGATCACCAGCCGCTCCGGCGCGCCGGGATGCAGATAGGGGGCGAGCCGGGCGGCCCAGTCTGTCACCGGCTCGAAATCATGGGCATAGCCGAAGTCGCCGACCGAGATGTTGGGATGGTCGATGACGCGGGCGAGGTGGACGGTGTTGGCATGGACCGTCCCGTCCGGCAGGCGGAGGGGATGACGCGCGGCGGCGTCGAGGAAAGGGGCGGGCATGGAGGCGCTCCCGTATCTGTCGCGAAAGGGGGTCGGCGGGTCAGATGCGGGGCAGGTCCATCGGTCTGTTCCTTGGCGTCGCCGGCGGTCCGGCGGGTTGCGGTCCCCCGAGCATGGCGCCGGGCGGCGGTCCGGGGCAAGGGCGGCGAGGCATCCGGTCTCGCCTCGCCCCCGTCCTTCAGCCGGCGGCGAGCCCCATTCCCCAGAAATCCGCTTCGAGCCGGCAGGCGGTTCCGAACCCCGCCGCCAGCTCCGGCCAGCGCGGCGACGCGGCGGGGTCGGGGCCCAGCCGCCGCGCGGCCACCCCCTCCAGCAGCGCGCCGACCTCCCGGCACACCTGCTGGTAGCCGGGATCGGCGTAAGTCCCGATCCACTCGGCATAGAGCCCGCCGGGCGCCGCGCCCTCCAGCCGCCGCCCGATCTCGCCATAGCCCATCACGCAGGGGATCAGGGCGACCAGCAGGTCGAGCAGGTCCCCCGAAAGCCCCGCATCGATCACGTAGCGGGTATAGGCGAGCGTCTCCGGCGCTTCGGGTTCGGCGGCCAGAGCGGCCTCGTCGATCCCCTCGCGGGCGCAGATGGCGATATGGAGCTTCATCTCCTCCCCGATCAGGGCGTGGAGGGTTCCCGCGCAGGCGCGCATCTCCTCGATCCGGTCGGTTTTCGCCGCCGCCAGCGCCCAGGCCCGGGCGAAGTGGACCAGGAACAGGTAATCCTGCCGCAGATAGGTCAGGAAGGCCTCGCGCGGCAGGGTCCCGTCGCCGAGCCGGGTCACGAAGTCATGGGCGACATAGGCCTCCCATTCCGCCGCGCGGGCCTCGCGCAGGGCGGCGAACAGGGGGGAGCCGTAGGTGTCGGTCATCGCGGGTCTCATGCGTCCGGAGGGGGGAGGCGCGAGGCTAGGCGCCTGCTCCCCCCGGCGCAAGGCGGGGCTCAGCGCAGATGCGCGTCGAAATGGGCGAGGGTGCGGGTCCAGGCCAGCTCCGCCGCCGCCGCGTCGTGGCGGGGCGTCGAATCGTTGTGGAACCCGTGGTTCACGCCCGGATAGATGTGCGCCTCATAGGGCGTGCCGGCGGCTTGCAGGGCGGCTTCGTAGGCGGGCCAGCCCTCGTTGATGCGGGTGTCCAGCTCGGCCAGCTGGATCAGCATCGGGGCCTTGATGCGCACCACGTCCTCCGCCTTGGGCTGGCGGCCGTAGAAGGGGACCGAGGCGCCCAGCTCCGGATACGCCACCGCCAGCGCGTTGCACACGCCCCCGCCATAGCAGAAGCCCACGCAGCCGACCTTGCCGGTGGAGGCCTCATGCCCCATCAGCCATTCGGTCGCGGCGAAGAAGTCGTTCATCAGCTTCGCGCCGTCGACGGACTGCTGCAACGCGCGCCCCGCCTCGTCATTGCCCGGATAGCCGCCGACCGAGCTCAGCCCGTCGGGGGCCAGCGCCAGGAACCCCGCCTTCGCCGCGCGGCGGGCGACGTCGCGGATATAGGGGTTCAGCCCGCGATTCTCGTGCACCACCAGCACGGCGGGCATGGGGGCCGTGACGTTGGTCGGGGTCACCAGGTAGCCGCGGACATCGCCATGGCCGTCGGGCGACGGATACGTCACCCATTCGGCGCGGATGTCGGGATCGTTGAAGCTGATCTGCTCGGCCAGCGCGTAGTCCGGGCTCATCATCGACAGGAGGGCGCCGGCGGTCAGCCCGCCCACCGCGAACTTTCCGGCGCGGTCGAGGAATTCCCGCTTGGTGATGCGACCATGCGCATAGAAGTCGTAGAGCTCCAGCAGCTCCTGGTCGAAATCGGCAGCGGTCAGGCGGCGGGCCCCCGCGGAACCGGGGAGGGAGGCGGGAGAGGCGAGGCGGTCGTCCATGGGCGCGCTCCTTGGATCCGGCGGCGGGTGGTCCGGCGGCCGGCGAGGGTCGGGTGACGCGGTGTCACCGCGCGAGCATGAGCCGCCCGTCGCGCGCCGCGCAACCGACGAGCGCGTGAGCCCGTCGCGCCCAGGCCCGCCGCCAGCCTCCCGTCGTCAGTCCCCCCCCTCGTCCCTCGTCCCTCGCCCGTCGCCCGTCGCCGGGAGAGCCTCCGCCCCGGACGCCCGCCCCCGCGCCGCATTCCCGCCGATGCAACGCCGCGCGGGCGGTCCGGCGCCGCCTCCCGCCGGGTCGACGCGCGGCTCCCGCCCCCCCGGGAAACGCCGACGGGCCGCCCCCGAGGGGACGGCCCGCCGCGTCGCGCGAAGCTCACCGGCCGAAGCCGGGGCGCCTCACTCGATGATCTTGGAGACGACGCCGGCGCCGACGGTGCGGCCGCCTTCACGGATGGCGAAGCGGAGCTTCTCTTCCATCGCGATCGGGGCGATC
>NZ_FNMZ01000020.1:0-2500 GCF_900106695.1 Albimonas donghaensis | reverse complement strand
CCGAACCCACACCTGTTGAAAAAGGTCGGGATGAGCTGTGGCTAGGGGTGAAAGGCCAATCAAACTCGGAGATAGCTGGTTCTCCGCGAAATCTATTTAGGTAGAGCGTCGCACGAATGTCCTCGGGGGTAGAGCACTGGATGGGTGATGGGGGCCCACAGCCTTACTGAGCCTAACCAAACTCCGAATACCGAGGAACACTATGCGGCAGACACACGGCGGGTGCTAAGGTCCGTCGTGGAAAGGGAAACAGCCCTGACCAACAGCTAAGGCCCCTAATTCGTGGCTAAGTGGGAAAGCATGTGGGACGGCCAAGACAACCAGGATGTTGGCTTAGAAGCAGCCATCATTTAAAGAAAGCGTAACAGCTCACTGGTCTAGATAAGCTGTCCTGCGGCGAAGATGTAACGGGGCTCAAGCCACGAGCCGAAGCTTTGGAGTGCGTAAGCACTGGTAGCGGAGCGTTCTGTTCTAAACACCTTCCGACTTTGCCTGGGCGCAAGCCCAGGGATGGTCGGACCGGTGTTGGCGACGAAGCGGGCCTGTGAGGGACCCGTGGAGCGAACAGAAGTGAGAATGCTGACATGAGTAGCGACAAAGAGGGTGAGAGACCCTCTCGCCGGAAGTCCAAGGGTTCCTGCTTGAAGCTAATCTGAGCAGGGTGAGCCGGCCCCTAAGCCGAGGCCGAAAGGCGTAGGCGATGGGAATCAGGTGAATATTCCTGAGCCAGGAGAGCGTGACGGATCGCAGGTGTAGTTCCTCCTTATCGGATTGGAGGGGCTGCTGAGCGGTTCCTGGAAACAACACTCCATCAGACCGTACCCTAAACCAACACAGGTGGACAGGCAGAGTATGCCAAGGCGCTTGAGAGAACTACGTTGAAGGAACTCGGCAAAATGCCTCCGTAACTTCGGGAGAAGGAGGCCTCGTCTTTGGGCAACCAGAGGCGAGGGGCACAACCCAGGGGGTGGCGACTGTTTACTAAAAACACAGGGCTCTGCGAAGTCGCAAGACGACGTATAGGGTCTGACGCCTGCCCGGTGCCGGAAGGTTAAATGGAGGGGTGCAAGCTCCGAAATGAAGCCCCGGTAAACGGCGGCCGTAACTATAACGGTCCTAAGGTAGCGAAATTCCTTGTCGGGTAAGTTCCGACCTGCACGAATGGCGTAACGACTTCCCCGCTGTCTCCAACGTAGACTCAGCGAAATTGAATTCCCCGTGAAGATGCGGGGTTCCCGCGGTCAGACGGAAAGACCCCGTGCACCTTTACTACAGCTTCAGATTGGCATCAGGCGCGTGATGTGCAGGATAGGTGGTAGGCTTTGAAACAGGGACGCCAGTTCTTGTGGAGCCTTCCTTGAGATACCACCCTTCATTCGCTTGATGTCTAACCGCGGTCCATGAACCTGGATCCGGGACCTTCTGTGGCGGGTAGTTTGACTGGGGCGGTCGCCTCCCAAATCGTAACGGAGGCGCGCGAAGGTTGGCTCAGAGCGGTCGGAAATCGCTCGACGAGTGCAATGGCATAAGCCAGCCTGACTGCGAGACTGACAAGTCGAGCAGAGTCGAAAGACGGCCATAGTGATCCGGTGGTCCCTCGTGGAAGGGCCATCGCTCAACGGATAAAAGGTACGCCGGGGATAACAGGCTGATGATGCCCAAGAGTCCATATCGACGGCATCGTTTGGCACCTCGATGTCGGCTCATCACATCCTGGGGCTGGAGCAGGTCCCAAGGGTTCGGCTGTTCGCCGATTAAAGTGGTACGTGAGCTGGGTTTAGAACGTCGTGAGACAGTTCGGTCCCTATCTGCCGTGGGTGTTCGAGACTTGAGAGGAGCTGCCCCTAGTACGAGAGGACCGGGGTGGACGTTCCACTGGTGGACCAGTTATCCTGCCAAGGGTAGTGCTGGGTAGCTATGAACGGACAGGATAACCGCTGAAAGCATCTAAGCGGGAAGCCCCCCTCAAAACCAGGTCTCGCCTGAGAGCCGTGGAAGACCACCACGTCGATAGGCCAGGGATGAAAGCGCAGCGATGCGTGCAGTCGACTGGTACTAATTGCTCGATAGGCTTGACCCGTCCCGGAAGACGGCCGGTGTGAATACACACCAACGTCTCCGGACCAGCAAGTTCAACACATGAACAGCACTGACTTGGAAAGAGTCTCATCTCATCACATCGTCGAGCCTCAGGGCCGCGCGGAAACGGCCACAGGCCGCTTCCCACGCCCCCGAAACTCGACGCTGGATGCGGTTCACAGGTCTGGCGGTCACAGCGCGAGGGAAACACCCGATCCCTTCCCGAACTCGGCCGTTAAGCCCCGCCGCGCCGATGGTACTGCGGCTTAAGCCGTGGGAGAGTAGGTCGCCGCCAGACCCGTAAACCGCATCCAATTCGTCTCTCATCACGATAACAAAACACCCGCGGGGTGGAGCAGCCCGGTAGCTCGTCAGGCTCATAACCTGAAGGTCGTAGGTTCAAATCCTACCCCCGCAACCA
>NZ_FNMZ01000025.1 GCF_900106695.1 Albimonas donghaensis | reverse complement strand
TGCGGTCCCGCTCGGCTACGACGCAGCGGCATGACGAGGATCTGAACCAAGCTTAGCAGAGCCGCGAACCTGTCCGAGAAAGGGGGACCACCTCAGAAGACTCTCGGATACCTTCATAGCGGGCTTGGTCGAGCGGCGGAATTTGGCGATGCAAGACGACACTCTCGAATGGCTGTTCCTCATCGGGCTGGTTCTACTCGTCGCCATCTGGGCATGGAGCGTCTGGCGAGGAGTGCCGCCGCGGCAGGAAAAGCCGGACGCACAGGTGTCGAGCGGGCCGACGCTCATGGACTACTACCGCAAGCGTGCAGAGTTCGCTGACTTGCGGCGTGCCGATGCCCGCGGCGACGCGTGGGCGAGGGCCGCGGCTCAGGAGCGAGCCGATGCGCGGGCTGGCGCGGGGATCCAGGAGAAGGCCGACGAAGAGACTCGCCGGACAGCGTGGCAGCAAGCCGAGGCGCAAGCCAGGCGGAGGGCGCAGGCCGAAACGGCAGTGCGCAGGAAGGCTCAGGCCAAGGCCAACGATCGGGCAGCTCAACACGCGGAGGCGCAGCGGAAGGCCCGCGCCGCGGCGAAAGAGCGAGAGCCTGTTCGCGCCCGAGCCCGAGCACGCGCCCGGGCGCAGATGCGGGCTGACAAGGGAGAGATCGATTTCTCGGCCCTTCACAAGAACAGTCCGATCAACCTGCTAGGCTATCGCGTCGGCGCGTCCAGCCCGTTATTGCCAGGGGAGCGCCGCGCGATCCTCGCCTCTGCCGTCAGCGACCACCTGCCCAACGCCTTTGGCCCGGACTACTTGGCGATCTGGGGCACACCGGGCACCCGCAAACGCTACCAGCAAATCCAGCGCCATCTGCGCTTCTTGCTGAAAAGTCAGGGGGCGCATCCGAGGCGGCGGCTGGCGGCGAATGACTGGACCGCAGACCTCGAATGGCTGACGGCAGAGTTCGGGGCGCGGTTCGCGTACTGAGCCCATGGCCCCGGGGATGCGATCCGGGCCGCAGGGCGGGCGCCAACCCGCCTCTGCGCGGGTGGTGGCCGGGGAAGCAAGGTTGGCGCCCACCTTACGCCAGATCAGGGCTTGAGCGCCGTCCACAGGCTGGCGCCGAGGCCGGTGGTAAGGATAGAGCAGATTAGGAAGCCTTTGCCCGCCAGAGCTTCGAGCCCCGCCGCGGATAGATTGGCGGCGGTGATCCCCCAGGGACGCCTCGACATCGATCATCAGCCGGCATCCGCACCACCGCCAGGGCGTCCCTGCCCCACGCTCGCGCCGGTCGCGTAACGCCCGCCCCGGGCGCCGGGCGACCAAGTCTCATTCGCACTTCCTAGACTAGAGCGGAATCCTACCAGTCTGGATCATATCCGCATGCGCTGAAGCAGTTGGCGCATTCGGCGGGGGTGTAGGTGTGAAGCGGCATGGAAAAGTGACCCCGTAGCGGGGTGATCGGCGTCCAAAAATGCCCCCCTTACATCGGTGGCCATGATGCTCCCGGGGCAACC
>NZ_FNMZ01000015.1 GCF_900106695.1 Albimonas donghaensis | reverse complement strand
AGGGGGGTGACGACCATGGCTGCATGGGACATTCCCGCGGCGGCCTGACCACCAAGATCCACGCCCTGGTCGATGCGGAAGGTCGCCCCATCCGCTTGAAGCTGACGCCCGGCCAGGCGGGCGACGCGCCGGTGGGAACTGAGTTCGTCGCCGATCTGGACCCCGGCGCGACCCTGATCGCCGACCGCGCCTACGACACCAACCCGATCCGCGAGGGCGCGGCGGCCCGCGGCGTTTGGGCGAACATCCCGCCCCGCGTGATCCGCAAGGACGCTTTCAGCTTCAGTCCGTGGGTCTATCGCCAGCGCAATCTGGTCGAGCGCTTCTTCAACCGCATCAAACAGTTCCGCGGTCTTGCCACCCGATACGACCGGCGCGCCGACAATTACCTCGCCGCCCTCAAGCTCGCCGCCATCCGCTTCTGGATCGCCAGCATATGAGTCCGCGCCCTAGCCCCAGAGCCCCGCGGCGCCATCCCAGACCAGTTTGCCGCCGGTCAGCACCAGCAGCGTGTGGATCAGCTGGAAATACAGCCGGTCGGGCACGTGCTTGTGCGCCCAGACCCCGGCCATGAACCCGACCACCGCCAGCGGCGCCAGCCAGGCCGCGGCGACCAGCTGGCCGTCTCCGAACAGGCCCAGCGCCCAATAGGGGCCCAGCTTGGCGGCGTTGACGAACCAGAACAGGATCACCGTCGTCGCCTGGTAGGTCAGCTTGTCCAGCCCGCGGGGCAGCAGGTAGACCGCCACCGGAGGCCCCCCGGCATGGGAGGTGAAGGAGGTGAAGCCGCAGGCCATCCCCCAGAACCCGCCCCGCGCCCGGGAGAAAGGCCTCGCCGCCCCGGCCCCCAGGAACCCCCGCGCCCGCGCCGCCTGGAAGGCGACGAAGCCCAGCGCGATCAGCCCGATCAGCAGCCGCAACCCGTCGGTGGGGATGATCGCGAACAGCGCCGCCCCCAGCGCCATGCCGGGGATCGCCCCCAGCATCAGCGCCTGCGCGTCGGCCCGGCTCCACTTGCCCCAATAGGCGCGCAGGCCGGTCAGATCCATCACGCAGAACAACGGCAACAGGACCCCCACCGCGACCTCGGGCGAGGCGACCAGCGACAGGATCGGCGTGGACACGAAGCCCGCCCCCGCCCCGAACCCGCCCTTGGAGATGCCCGCGATGAGGACCGCCGCCGCGGCGGCGGCGAGAAACAGGGGGTCGGTGATGTCGGGTCCCATCGAGGCTCCGGTGCTGGAGGCGCGGACCCGGGCGGCGCGGCGGAAGGCGCGCCGCCGCCGAAAAGAGCGGTGGAACGCGCCGCGACAGGCCGGATCGGGCGGCGTCGAGGCTGGGTCTTGGCGGTTTGGTCCTGGCGGATTCTGGGAGAACGATGGACGCGCCCGGCGTCGCCCGCAAGCCGGCTTTCCGCGGCAAGGTCTCGCGGCGGGGTCCCGCGGCGGCGCCTTGGGAAAGGACGCGCGGGGCCGCCGGCGCCGGCGCCGAGCGCCTCTTCGGCGCCTCGGCCCCCGGCTCGGCGCCGCGACGTGATGTTGCGCGCAGCCCACCCCCGCAGGCCGCCGCCGCGGCGGTCCCGGAACCTCGCCCGTCCGTGGCCCACGCCTGCCGGAAATCCGCGCTGGCGCGTGGGTTTGGCCCGGTTTTCCCGTCCCGCCCCGAGGCGCGCTCCCCGCGTCGCGGGCCGGAAGGGCGGCGCGCGCCGCGCCACATATCCGCCCGCTTCCGGACGCGGATGCGCCTCGTTTCGCGCCGTTCGCGCTTGCGGCAGGAGACGTAAGGGAGTAGCCCCGTCTCCCGGATGACACCATTCGCGGGAGACTGCTCAAGATGTCCAGACCCAAGATCGCGCTGATCGGCGCGGGCCAGATCGGCGGCACGCTGGCGCACCTCGTGGGGCTCAAGGAGCTCGGCGACGTCGTTCTGTTCGACATCGCCGAGGGGACGCCCCAGGGCAAGGCGCTCGACATCGCCGAGAGCTCGCCGGTCGACGGATTCGACGCGGCCATGTCCGGCGCCAACGATTATTCCGCGATCGCGGGCGCTGACGTGTGCATCGTCACCGCCGGCGTGCCGCGCAAGCCGGGCATGTCGCGCGACGACCTGCTGGGCATCAACCTCAAGGTCATGAAGTCGGTCGGCGAGGGCATCGCGGCCCACGCCCCCGACGCCTTCGTGATCTGCATCACCAACCCGCTCGACGCCATGGTCTGGGCCCTGCAGAAGTTCTCGGGCCTGCCCA
Source organism: Albimonas donghaensis (assembly GCF_900106695.1). Classification (GTDB taxonomy): domain Bacteria; phylum Pseudomonadota; class Alphaproteobacteria; order Rhodobacterales; family Rhodobacteraceae; genus Albimonas; species Albimonas donghaensis. Next base: position 31,676 of record NZ_FNMZ01000015.1, on the reverse strand, counting down.
AGGAGAAGGTCGTGGGGATGGCCGGCGTGCTGGACAGCGCCCGCTTCCGCTACTTCCTGGCCGAAGAGTTCAAGGTCTCGATCAAGGACGTCTCGGCCTTCGTGCTGGGCGGCCATGGCGACACCATGGTGCCGCTGACCCGTTATTCGACCGTCGCCGGCATCCCGCTGCCCGATCTGGTCGAGATGGGCTGGTCCACGCAGGACAAGATCGACGCGATCGTGCAGCGCACCCGCGACGGCGGCGCCGAGATCGTGGGCCTGCTGAAGACCGGGTCCGCCTTCTACGCCCCGGCCGCCTCGGCCGTGTCGATGGCCGAGAGCTACCTGAAGGACCAGAAGCGGGTTCTGCCCTGCGCGGCCTTCGTGGACGGCGCCTACGGGCTGGACGGCTTCTATGTCGGCGTGCCGACGGTGATCGGCGCCGCCGGCATCGAGAAGGTCGTGGAGATCAAGCTCGACAAGGCCGAGAAGGCCATGCTCGACAAGTCGATCGACGCGGTGAAGGGCCTGGTCGAGGCCTGCAAGGGCATCGATCCCTCGCTCAACTGATCGTTCGACGCCACGGCGAAGACCTCAAGCCCCCGCCCGGGAGACCGGGCGGGGGTTTCGCGTTCGCGGCGGCGGGGCCGGGGCTCTCCGGCGCGGGAGGCTGATGCGCGCGTTCCGGCGCGGGGCGTTGATGCGCGCGTTTCGGTTGCGTCGCGCCGTCCCCCGGTTGAGACTTGGCGCGCAAGCGGCCTGTCTCAGCCCGCGCCCGTCCAATGCCCCGGCCCGCTCACCGCCCCGGCCCGCCCAATGCCTCAGCCCGCCCAATGCCCCAGCCCGAAGGACCCCGACCCATGCAGGCGCCCATGCCCGCTGGCGACATGCCCCACCCGGCCAGTCCGCCGACCGACCGTCCGACGGTCCGCAAGTCCCCGCATTTCCCGAAATTCCGCGAAAACCTCGACCGGATGCTGCGCGGTCTGCGCGGGCGCGAGGTGGTGTTCTGCCCCAATCACGGCAACGGCGGCGACAGCCTGATCGCGGTCGCCACCTATCAGGCCTTCCGTCGGGCCGGGCTGAAATACCGGGTGGTGCGCTTCGACGACCATGACGAGGACCTGCGCGGCAAGACCCTGATCTATGCCGGCGGCGGCAACTTCGTGAAGCAGTACGCCCATGGCGAACGCTTCCTGCGCCGCTACTACAAGGAGCTCGACCAGCTCATCATCCTGCCCCACACCTTCCAGGGGAAGGAGGCGCTGCTGGCCGATCTCGGCGACAACGCCACCCTGATCGCGCGGGAGCGGGGCTCGCTCGCCCATCTGGCCGAACATGCGCCGCGCGCGAACCGCAAGCTGATGCACGATCTCGCCTTCCTGCTGGATCTCGACGAGCTGCGCCGCAACCCCTGGGGCCTGCCGCGGCTGGAGATCCCGCGTCGCGTGGATTTCGAGCGGATGAAGAAGGATCGGGAGGCCCGCGCCGCGACGACGTTTCCCGAGGGCGACGTGATCCGCGTGTTCCGCACCGACGGCGAGAAGACCGCCCGTCCGATCCCCCCGGACAATGTGGACCTGCCGCATGTGTTCCGCGCCGGGGTGACGCCGGAATTCCTCGCCCGGCGGGTGGCGCTGAACTTCCTCAACGCGCTGGACCGCTACAGGGTGATCGAGACCAACCGGCTGCATGTTGGGCTCGCCGGGGCGCTGCTGGGCAAGAAGGTCCGGCTGGAGGACAACAGCTACGGCAAGGTGGCCTGGGTGCACGCGCATTCCATGGCCGGCCGGTTCCCGCATGTGAAGCTGCGCCCGGCCCCCGGTGTGATCTAGGCGACGGCGCGGCTCGGCCCCCGGCGCGCTCCGGGTGGCCGTCCCTCGGGGGCGTCGAGCCCCCTCGGCCCGGCGCCGGGCTGCGCCGGCGGGCCCCGCCCCCCCCGCGCCTGCCCCCCCCCGCGCCGATCCGACGCGGCCCCGTCTTGCCTATCGGTCCCGGACGCGCTACCCGAAGCCATCCGCAAAGGAGCCGCATGATGGACAAGTTCACGAAACTCGAGGGCGTCGCCGCCCCCCTGCCGCTGATCAACGTCGATACCGACATGATCATTCCCAAGCAGTTCCTGAAGACCATCAAGCGCTCGGGCCTCGGGGTGAACCTCTTCGACGAGATGCGCTACGACGCCGACGGGAACGAGCTGCCGGACTTCGTGCTCAACAAGCCCGCCTATCGCGAGGCCAAGATCCTCGTCGCCGGCGACAATTTCGGCTGCGGCTCCTCGCGTGAGCACGCGCCCTGGGCGCTGGCCGATTTCGGCATCCGCTGCGTGATCTCCACCAGCTTCGCCGACATCTTCTTCAACAACTGCTTCAAGAACGGCATCCTGCCCATCGTGCTCCCGCAGGAGGACGTGGACAAGCTGATGGACGACGCCCAGCGCGGGGCCAACGCCATCGTCACCGTGGACCTGGAGAACCAGGTGATCCGCGGCCCCGATGGCGGCGAAATCGCCTTCGAGGTGGACGCCTTCCGCAAGCATTGCCTGCTCAACGGTCTCGACGATGTGGGGCTGACGATGGAGAAGGGCGAGGCCATCGACACCTACGAGGCCCAGGCGGCGCTGCGCCAGCCCTGGCTCGCCGCGGCGGGCTGAGCCCCGATGGCGGGGCCCGCGTGACGCCGGCGGCGACTTGACGGCGGGGGCCTCGTGACCGGGGACCCGCGCCTCCCTCACGTCCTTCTGTGGCGGCTGCGCTTCGCGCCCGGGCGCCTGCAGGGGGCGGCGGCGCGCGCGCTGGCTGTGCTGGTCTGCTTTTCGGCGCCGGCGGTGGCGATGTCGTTCCGGGGGGCGGAGGGCGAGGGCGCCGACGGCGTGGTCGCCAGCCTCGTGCCCGCCGCGGCCGCCGCCCTTTTCGTGCTGCTGGAATATGGCGCGCGCACCCCTTCGATGATCGATTTCCGTTTCGCCCCGCCAGTCAACCGGCTGCGCTTCGCGCTGATCTGCGCGGTGCTGGGCACGGTGACGCTGTGCGAGGCGACCTCGGGGCCGGGAGGGCCTGCGGCGCCCTTCGCCAACCTCGCCTCCTGGCTCGATTTCCGCTTCAGCCCGGCCCGGATGGCGGCCGAGAGCCTGGCCCGGCCCGCCGCTCGCGGCCCGGACCCGAGCGCGCTGGCCGCGGCCTCGGCGGCGCTGGTCGCCTCGGCGGCGGCGACGCTGGCGGCGCTGGGAGTGATCCTCTCGGGTCGCTGGCCGCGGGACCCGGAGCGCTTCAACCCCTGGACCAACATGCCGACCTTCGAGCCCGCGACGGAGGGCGAGGCCTCCGCCCGGCTGCGCCGGCTGGGGGCGCAGGTGGTGGTGACGGCGCTGGCGCTGCCGATCGCGCTGCTGGTGGTCGGGCGGGCGGCGACGACGATGGTCGATGCGGACGCCTTCCTGTCGCCGCTGGCGCTGACCTGGTCGGCGACGATCTGGGCGGCGACGCCGGGAATGCTGGTGGTGAGGGGCGCGGCGATCCTGCGCCTCGCCCGGCTCGCCGAGCGGGCCGAGCGCGCGGGCCGGGCGTGAGCCGCCCCCAGCTTCGCGCCGCTTCGGCGGATCGGGCGGTGCGGGATCGGGCGTGTTTCGAGCCGCTTGCCGGCGGCAGGCCGCGCCGCGCCCCCATGCGGCGGCGCGGCGCGGCCTGCGCCTGGCTCGCCTCCGCGGCCCTTGTGCTCGGGCTCGGCTTCGCGCCCTCCGCATCCGTCGCGCAGGTCGCGGCCCCGATCCTGACCCCGACCCAGCCCCCGTTCCCGGCCCCGTCCCCGGCCCCGTCCCCGGACTGGCCGCCCCCGCCCGAGGCCGGCGCGATCCGGGTGGCGGTGTTCAACGCCTCGCTGTCGCGCCGGGGCGCCGGGCTGATCTGGAAAGCCATCCTCGACCGCCAGGACCAGGTCCGGGCCTTCGCCGCCATCCTGCGCGACGTGCGCGCGGACGTGATCGCGGTGCTGGAGCTGGACCACGACGCCGATGGTCTCGCCGTCACCGCCCTGGCCGCGCTGCTGGCCGAGACCGCGCCCGACGGGACCCCCGGCCTTGACTACGCCCACCGCTACGCGCCCGAGGTGAACACCGGCGTGCCGACGGGGCTCGACCTGGATGGCGACGGCGATCCGGCGGGGCCGGGGGACGCGCAGGGCTACGGAAAATTCGCCGGGCAATACGGCATCGCAGTGCTGTCGCGCCTGCCGCTGGACGTCGAGGCCGCGCGCAGCTTCCGCCGGACGCTGTGGTCCGACATGCCGGGCGGGCTGATGCCGACCCGCTTCTACCCGCGTGAGGCCGAGGGGGTGCTGCGCCTCTCCTCCAAGACCCACCTGGACCTGCCCGCGGTCCTGCCCGACGGGCGCCGGCTTCACCTGCTGATCAGCCATCCGACGCCGCCGGTCTTCGACGGGGCGGAGGATCGCAACGGCCGCCGCAATCATGACGAGATCCGGTTCTGGGCGGATTACGTCTCCGGCGCCGGCTGGATCCGCGACGATGCGGGGGGCGAGGGCGGGCTGGCGGCGGGCGAGGGCTTCGTGGTGCTGGGCGATCTCAACGCCGACCCCGCCGATGGCGACGGGCGCCGGGAGGGCATCCGCGCCCTGCTGACCCATCCCCGCGTGCAGGACCCGGCCCCTACCAGCCCCGGCGGCGCCGCGGCGGCGGAGGCGCAGGGCGGCGCCAATGCGCGCCATCGCGGCGATCCCGCCCGCGACACCGCCGATTGGCGGGATGAGCGCGGGCCGGGCAATCTGCGGGTGGATTTCGCGCTGCCCTCGACCGAGTGGGAGGTGACCGGCGCCGGCGTCTGGTGGCCCGCGCCCGATGATCCCCGCGCCGAGCTGGTGGAGGGCGGGCGGCTTCCCGCCAGCTCCGATCACCGGCTGGTCTGGGTCGATATCCGCTGAGGCCCCGGCCGGACCTTCGCCCCATTCCCCGGCGCGCGGGGGGGCGCCGCACGTCGAAACCGCCGCTGCTGCGGGGACGGTCGGGCGGGGCGATGTGGAGCGAATGCGGAACGAGGGCCGCCCGACCGTCCCGGGGGCCCTCGTTCGATCTTTCAGCGCAGGAGGGGCGTCGCCCGGACCATGCGGCCGCGAGGCGATCAGCGGGGCTGCTCGTCCTCGTCGTCGTCGTCGGAGCCGCCGGGCAGGTTGAACAGGTCGTCGGGGTTGACCGGCCCGCGATTGTCGCGGGGATCCTCCTCCTCGTCCTGCTCGATCAGGCTGAAGCTCTCCAGCCCCGAGATGTTCGAGGGCATCCGCGGCTCGGGACGGGCCGAAAGGCTCTCGTCCGTCGACAGCAGGCTCAGCCGCTCCTCGTGGGTCATCACCTCTTCGCGCTCGCGCCGCTTGCGCTCGGCCGCCTTGCGCACGGCCTCGTCAAGCTCGACCTGGCTGCACAGGCCCACCGCCACCGGGTCCACCGGCTGGATGTTCTGCGCGTTCCAGTGGGTGCGGTTGCGGATCGCCTGGATGGTCGGCTTGGTCGTGCCCACCAGCTTGGAGATCTGACCGTCCGACAGCTCGGGGTGGTAGCGCACCAGCCAGGCGATGGCCGCCGGACGCTCCTGCCGCTTGCTCAGCGGGGTGTAGCGGGGGCCCTTGCGGCGGGCCTCGCCCTCCATCGACTGGGTCCGTTTCAGACGCAGGCGGGTCGTCGGGTCCTTCTCGCAGCGGTCGATCTCTTTCTGATCGAGCTGGTTGTTGGCGACCGGGTCGAAGCCCTTCATGCCCTGCGCCACCTCGCCGTCGGCGATCCCGTTCACCTCAAGTTCGTGCAGGCCGCAGAAGGCCGCGACCTGGGTGAAGGTCAGGGTGGTGTTGTCCACCAGCCAGACGGCGGTGGCCTTGGGCATCAGCGGCAGCGAATCGCTCATCGGTCGTCTCCCGGCATAAATCTTCCCTCGGTCCGAGGACCCGGGTCGAATCCGGCGGAGCCGGCGACCATCGTTCGAGAGTCGAGGGGGGTTGCCGGGCATATAGTCCATTTGGCGGCCTGAGGAAAGGCCCGGCTTCCCGCGGGACTCCCGGCGGGCGTCATCTCCCCTGGATTTCGTTTCCGCTCGGGGAGCGGTTGCTGGCGCCCAACCATTCGTGCAGGGTGCCGAGACGGCCGGCGCCGCCGCATGTCCCGATCGGCGGCAGCGCAGCGTGAGCGGGCCGTGGGACGCAGGACCGATGGGGCCTCGATTGTCGGAAGACGACCTGAGCGAAAGCGCCGCCCGCGATGACGGGACCGGCGCGCCCGATTCCGGCGATGCCAGGCGCAGGCTGGCCCTGACCCGCATGCTCATCTGGGCGGAGCGGGAGGCCGCCTCGATGGAGCGTCCCGACGTCTCGGATGCGCTCAAGCAGGCGATCGTGGTCCTGCATTCGGACCTGCATTCGGATCCGGACGGCTGATCGCTGCGGGGACGGGAGACGCCCGGCGCTGGGCGCCGGACATCTCCCGCCGATCCGCGGGCGGCCTCAGATCACCAGCGCGATCTTGCCCATATGGGTGGAGCTTTCCATCAGCGCGTGGGCCTTGGCGGCGTCCTCCAGCGGGAAGGTGGCGTGCATCTTCGGCGCGATCCGGCCCGAGGCGAGCAGCGGCCACACCTCGGCCTCCAGCGCCTTGGCCATCTCCGCCTTGAAGGCCACCGTGCGCGGGCGAAGGGTCGAGCCGGTGATGGTCAGCCGCTTCATCATCACCTGGGCGAAGTTGATTTCCGCCTTGGGGCCGCCGAGGAAGGCGATGAAGCTCAGCCGCCCGTCGGGGGCCAGCGCCTGGATGTTGCGGGCGATGTAGTCGCCGCCCACCATGTCCAGCACCACGTTCACGCCGGCGCCGTCGGTCAGGGCCTTCACCTCCTCCACGAAGTCCTCTTCGCGGTAGTTGATGGCGCGTTCGGCGCCCAGGCCCTCGCAGAAGGCGGCCTTCTCGGCGTTGCCCACGGTGGTGAACACCCGGCAGCCCCGCGCGGCCGCGAGCTGGATGGCGGTGGAGCCGATGCCCGAGGACCCGCCATGGACCAGCAGCGACTCGCCCCCCTGCAGGCCGACGCGGTCGAAGACGTTGATCCACACGGTGAAGAAGGTCTCGGGCACGCAGGCGGCTTCGGTCAGGTCGAGGCTGTCGGGGACCGGCAGCGCGTGGTCGGCGGGGGTGACGACATATTCCGCGTAGCCGCCGCCGGGCAGCAGGGCGCAGACCCGGTCGCCGACCTTCCAGCGCGAGGCGCCGGGCCCGACGGCGGCGACGGTTCCGGCCGCCTCCAGCCCCGGCAGGTCGGAGGCGCCCGGCGGCACCGGGTAATTGCCGGCGCGCTGCAGGGCGTCGGGCCGGTTCACGCCGGCGGCGGCGACCTTGATCAGGATCTCGCCGGCGCCCGGGGTCGGCACGGGCCTGGTTCCGGGGACCAGGACCTCGGGCCCGCCGGGCTTCGAGATCTCCACCACGCGCATGGTCTGGGGCAGGTCGGTCATCTGGGGTCCTCCGGTGCTTTGGCGCGGATGCGCCGGGGTTTTGTGGCCCGGAGCGGCGGTCCGGGGCAAGGGGGGGGCGGGGCAAGGGGGGCGGGAACGTTCGAGCCGGCGCGGCCGCCGCTCACCTGGATTTAATCTTTTCGGAGTGCCCTGAGCGGGAACGGACCGCGCCGCGGTCCCGGCGCGGCGGAGGCGGAGACGGATCATGGCGACCCATAATGCGCGGCCGAGGGCGGACTCGGCGGGTGGAGCGTCCGCGGGGGCCGGGGAGGGCGCCGTAAGAGGCTCGGCGGGCAGGACCGTCCATCACGGCCTCGGCGGCATCGCCCGCAGCGAAAGCGCCACTCAGCGGATCTTCCGGGTGGCGGCGCTGATGGCGATCTGGGGACTGGCCTGGATCATGATCGCGCAGATCCTGCAAAAGCTGCTGCCCTTCGCCATGCAGGGGCCGGGACCGGGCGCTCCAGGCGCTCCCGGCTGGGCGGCGCTGGCGGTCGGGGGCGTGCTCGTGGCGCTCTGCGCGGGGCGCGTGCTGGGGCGCGCCCCCCGGCTGCGGGTCTCGGACGCGCGGATGATCATGGTGCTGCTGGCCGTCGGCGCGGCGGTCATGGCGGTGATGGCGGGCGGGCAAGGGGCGGACGGGCAGGGCGCAGGCGGGCAGGGAGCGGGCCCGGCGCGGCTTCTCACCGCGCTGGCGCCGCTCTTCGCCGTCGTCACCTTCCGCCTCTCGCCCGCGAAAGGGCGCTGAGCCGGGATCGCGGACCCTGCGCTGGCGCCGCCCGCGACCGGCGGCCCCGGGCGCGCCGATCAAAGACGCGTGATGGCGAGAACGCCGCCGCGCCGCCCCCCCCCCCAGTCGCGCCCCCCCAGTCAGCCCGCATCCGCCCCGCATCCGCGGCGACGCAGGGCGGTCCGGCCGGGGTCAGCCCCCGGCGGCTTCGGCGGCGATGTCGGAGGCGCGCTTGCGCCCCCGCTCGGTCGCCGACTTGAGCTGCCCGCAGGCGGCCATGATGTCCTGCCCCCGCGGCGTGCGGACGGGAGAGGCGTAGCCGGCCCGGTTCACGATCTCCGCGAAGGACTCGATCCGGTCCCATTCCGACCGCTCATAGGGCGAGCCCGGCCAGGGGTTGAACGGGATCAGGTTGATCTTCGCCGGGATGCCCGCGATCAGCTGCACCAGACGCTTGGCGTCCGCGTCCGAGTCGTTCACGTCCTTGAGCATGACGTATTCGAAGGTGATCCGCTCGGCGTTCGACAGGCGCGGATAGTCCCGGCAGGCCTGCAGCAGCGTCGCGATGTTCCACTTCTTGTTGATCGGCACCAGCACGTCGCGCAGCTCGTCGCGCACCGCGTGCAGCGAAATCGCCAGCAGCGACCCGATCTCCGCCCCCGCCTTCGCCATGTTGGGCACCACGCCGGAGGTGGACAGCGTGATCCGCCGGCGCGACAGGCTCAGCCCCTCGCCATCCATGGCGATCTTCATCGCGTCGCGCACGCCCTCGAAATTGTAGAGCGGCTCGCCCATGCCCATCAGCACGATGTTGGACAACATTCGCCGCTCGGGCGGGCGCTGACCGGCGACGGGCCATTCGCCCAGATCGTCGCGGCAGACCAGGATCTGGGCCACGATCTCCTCCGCCGTCAGGTTGCGGACCAGCTTCTGGGTGCCGGTGTGGCAGAAGGTGCAGGTCAGCGTGCAGCCGACCTGCGAGCTGACGCAGAGCGTGCCGCGGTCCTCTTCGGGGATGTAGACCGCCTCGACCTCATGCCCGCCGGCCAGCCGCAGTAGATATTTGCGCGTCCCGTCGGCGGAGACCTGGCGGACCACGATCTCCGGCCGGTCGATGCGGAAATGCTCGGCCAGCTGGGCGCGGATGCCCTTGGAGAGGTTGGTCATCTCCGCGAAATCCGTGGCGCCGCGGGCGTAGAGCCATTGCCAGACCTGTCCGGCGCGCATCTTCGACTGGGTTTCGGGGATGCCGGCGTCGATCAGCGCCGCCTGCAGGGCGGGGCGGGTCAGGCCGATCAGCGGGCGCAGACCCTCGACCGGGCGCGCGGCGAAGCCGGGCGTGTCGGCCGTGATCGGGGGCGTCGCGGGCGCAGGTCGCGCCGAGGGGGCGGGCTGGGTCATGTCGCGGGCCTCCGAGGAAACAGGCGGAAAACGAAACGACGCCCCCCGGCGGACCGGGGAGCGCGACTTGGGGTCCATATAGCGATCCGGGGCGGCTTCGTCCACGCCGACGGTCGCCCGCCGGCGGGGAGCCGCCCCGCCGCCCGGATCAGGTCACTTGCACAGCCGCTGCGCCGAGGTCAGCGCATCGGTGAAGCCGAGCAGCGAGAATCGGTCCGTGGTGGTGGTCCCGCGGGACGACACCCCGGTGAACACTGCCGCCGTGCCCGCCTTCATCGCCGCCACGATGGCGGCGTCGTCGGCGGGGTAGGTCCAGGCGCTCTCGCCCTCGGTGAACATGGAGAACGACTTGTCGCCGATCGCCGCCTTCACCGTGGAGCCGTCCTTGAACGGGTAGCCGCCGACCATGGCGATTTCATTGGTCACGCCCTGGCGGGGGCGGACGGCGACGGTCAGGTAGATCTCGCCCCGGCGCACCTGCACCGGCTTGCCGCCCCGGGTCGCGACCGAGGACTGGGGCTGGGTGACCACCCAGCACACCGGCCCGCCGGCATCGGCCTTGAACACCGACCAGTCCCTGAACGCCTCGACCCGGTTGGTGGTCTGCTGCGCCGCCGCCGGGGTCGGGCTGATGACCGTGGTCATCGCCGCGCCCGCGATCGCCGCGGTCATGCCCAGTCCGCCCGCCGCCAGCGCCGCGCCGATCCGGCCGCCGCGCCGCGTCCGCGCCGGACGGGTCCCGCGATTCGCCTCCGCTTTCATGCTCGCCTCGTTCCGCCTGTGTTCGTCGTTCCGGGTTCGTCGTTCTGGTTCGTAACTGACGTCTGCTCCGAACGACGTCGCGCCCCGCCGCGTCCCGCGCTCCGCCCGCTGTTTCGGGGTGGGCCGGGTTCCGTTGGGGCTCATAACGCCGTTCCGCGCCGAACCGTCTTTCCAGTCGACGCGCCGACCCCTAATCTAGACGCAAACGGGCCTGCGACGCCACCCCGCCGGGGGTGAGGCCCCACCCGCGCGAAAGGCGCCCCCCCTGGGCGCGCCCCCGATGCGGCGCGCCGCGAAAACACGGAAGTTTCCCGCCGAGATGGACGACCCCTCCACCAGCGATCCGGCCCGCGGCGCGACCGCGTCCGAAGCGGAGCGTCCCGCCGCCGGCCGCGCCGGCGCGGCCGGCGGGCTTGCGGGCGCTGCGGAGATCGGGGCGGAGATCGGGACGCCGCCCGGGGCGGAAGCCGCTGTCGAAAGCGACGTCGACCTGATGCGCCGCATGGCCCGGGACGAGGACCGGGAGGCCTTCGCCCTGCTTTTCACCCGCTATGCCGGGCGCGTGAAGGCCTACCTGATGCGCGGCGGCGCCCCCGCCGACGTGGCGGACGAGGCGTCGCAGGACGTCATGGTCTCGGTCTGGCGGCGCGCCGCGCTCTATGATTCCTCCAAGGCCGGCGTCTCCACCTGGATCTTCGCGATCGCCCGCAACCGGCGCATCGACATCCTGCGCCGCGAGACCCGCGCCGCCCCCGACCCCGACGACCCGCTGTTCCAGCCCGACGCGCCCGAGGACCCCGAGACCTCGGCCGCCGCCGCCGACCGCGACGCGCAGGTGCGCGAGGCGATGCGCGCGCTGGGCGAGGATCAGCGCGACGTGGTGCGCATGGCCTTCTTCGTGGGCATGACCCAGGTCGAGATCGCCGAGGCGCTGGACGTTCCGCTGGGCACGGTGAAATCCCGGATGCGGCTGGCGCTCGGGCGTCTGCGCACCGCTTTGGGCGATGAATTCGCCGAGGAGCTGTTCGATGACTGACCTTTCCGCCGCCGCCGCCGCCGCTTCGGGCGGCTTCGCCGGCTCCGCCCCGCTGGTCGAGGTGATTCGGGGCGCGTTCGTCGAATGCGTGCATCGCGGGGCGGCCGTGGTCTGCGACGCCTCCGGCGATGTGGTCGCGTCCTGGGGGGACGCCGGGCGGGTGATGCTGCCCCGCTCCTCGTGCAAGATGCTCCAGGCCCTGCCGCTGGTCGAAAGCGGGGCCGCCGACGACGCCGGCCTCTGCCCCTCCCGGCTGGCGCTGTCCTGCGCCTCGCATCGGGGGGCCGCGATCCATACCGTGCCGGTGCGCGCCTGGCTGGCCGAGCTGGGCCTTGCCGAATCGGACCTGCGCTGCGGCTCCCAGTCCCCCGACGACCGCGACGCGCGCGAGGGCCTGATCCGCGCCCAGGAGGCCCCCGACCAGACCCACAACAACTGCTCGGGCAAGCATACCGGCTTCCTGACGCTGAACCGGCGCCTTGGCGGCGGCTCGGAGTATATCGAGCCCGACCACCCTGTGCAGCGCGCCGCGAAGGAGGCGTTCTACGCCATGACCGGCGACGACGAGGGGCTGGGCCATGTCATCGACGGCTGCTCGGCCCCCAATTTCGCCTGCACGCTGACCGGGCTGGCGCGGGCCATGGCGCGGATGGCGGACCCCTCGGCCATCGGCGGCGCGCGGGCGGCGGCGGCCCGGCGGCTGGTCGACGCCATGCGCGCCAACCCCGCGCTGGTGGGCGGGGAGCGGGAGCCGGCGACCGTCCTGATGCGCGCGCTGGGCGGCGAGGTCGCGCTGAAATCGGGCGCCGAGGGCGTGTTCACCGCGATCATCCCCGGCCGCGGGCTCGGCGTCGCGGTGAAGATCGACGATGGCGCCGGGCGCGCCGCCGCGGTGGCCATGGCGGCGATTCTCGCCCGCCTCGGGGTGGCGAGCGCGGCGGATCCCGGCTTCGCGGCCCTGCTCACCCCCGAGCAGAGCAACCGCCGCGGCGTGCTCACCGGCACGATCCGGCCCGCCGCCGCGCTGGCCTGATCCCGCTTCCGGCCGATTTCGGCGCGGTGCCGGCCCGTTAAGGCTGATCCCGCGCCGAAATCCGCGAATCCCCCTCCGCGTCAACGACCCTTTCACCGCGTCGCGCCATAACCGACGGCGGTGGAGCGGCGTCGGGCCTCGCATCCGCCTCGGCGCCCCCGCTGCGGGCCGCCCGGCGGCATGGCCGACGCAAGGAGCAAGGAACAGCGTGATGGCGAGCGTGACCAAACTGGCCCCTCCGGCGGGGGAGACCGTCCTGGACCTGGAGGCGCTCAAGGCGCTGGAATGCGGTCTGCTGCCCGGCGAAATGACCGAGGCGCTGGACGACGGCCTGATGGAGGCGACGGACCTGCTGGTGGCGGTGGAGCGTCTGCTGGCCGAGGAAAGCTGGACCGCGCTGTCGCATGTCGCCCGCGCGCTGGCGTCGCTGGCGCCGGGGCTGGGCCTGTCGGCGCTGGCCACCCAGGCCTCGGCGCTGGAGGATTGCTGCCAGTGCCTCGACCGGATCGCCGCCCACGCGGTCGGCGCCCGCCTGCTGCGCAGCGGCGAAGCCGCGCTGGCCGCGAGCCTGATGCACCCCGCCGTCCGCTGATCGCGGGCGCGGTCCCGTCGATCGGGGCCTGAACGCAGGAACGGCCCCGGCGCGGCGCGCGTGTTCGGCGAGGCGGCCGGAACCGCAAGGTCTCGACGTCTCGACCGCCCGGCCCGGTCAGCCTGACTTCCGACGCCGGCCCCGTTCCAGGGGGCCGGCGCCGCGATTCAGGCGCTCCGGCGCGGGGCTCCAAGGCGGACCGCCGGGAAGGGGATCGCGGGGAAGCGGAGCGGCAGGCGGCGGATCGCTGATCCGAAATCCGCCAACGCCTCGCCGCCAACCCCCAACCGCCAATCCCCAACCGTCAGGCGCCCCGCCACCGCGACCCGCGCGCCCGCCGCAGGCGAAACCCGAGCGAAGCGAGGCTCGCCTCCCTCCGCCGCAGGCGCGCGAACCTCGCGCCTCACCCGCCGGGAACCGTCCCTCGCCCTCCCCCTCGCCACGCCCCGTTCCCGCCCCCCGCGCACGCCCGATCACCGTCGCGCGTCCGCCGCCGGCCCTCGCTTGCCTTCCCCCCGGCCCGCGGGCGATGCTCCGCCCCGACCGCGGCCCCCCGAGCCGCCCCCCGGGAGGGAGACGCTCCGCCATGCCCATCGCCACCTGCGTATTCGACGCCTACGGCACGCTTTTCGACGTCGCCGCCGCCGCCCGACGCCTGGCCGCCGACCCGGCCCATCCGCGCTTCGCCGAGGCCTGGCCGCGCATCGCCGAAATCTGGCGCCTCAAGCAGCTGCAGTATTCCTGGCTGCGCGCCACCGCCGGCGTTCACACGGATTTCTGGCAGGTCACCGTCGACGCGCTGGACTACGCGCTGGAGGCCGTGGGCGGCGTCGCGTCGGATGAGCGCCAGCTCCTGCTCGACCTCTATTTCGAGCTCGACGCCTATCCCGAGGTCCCCTCCATGCTTGCCGCGCTCAAGGAGGCGGGACTGGAGACGGCGATCCTCTCCAACGGCTCGCCCGCCATGCTGAACGGCGCCGTGCGCTCGGCCGGGCTGGAGGCGGTGCTGGACGAGGTGCTTTCGGTGGAGTCGGTGGGCGTGTTCAAGCCGGCGCGCGTGGTCTACGACCTCGTGGGACACACGTTCGGGCGCACCCCGCGCGAGGTGCTGTTCGTCTCCTCCAACGGCTGGGACGCCGCCGCCGCCGCCGGCTACGGCTTCCGCACCGTCTGGGTGAACCGCAACGGCGACCCGCTCGACCGCCTTCCCTGGACCCCGCAGAAAATCGCCGAGGATCTGCGCGTCATACCGGAGCTCGCCGCCACATGGTGACCGTCAACCGTTTCAAGACCGCCGACGGGCTCAGCCTCGCCTATGCCGATGAAGGCCCGCGCGACGGCATGCCGATCCTGTGCCTGGCGGGCCTGACCCGGAACATGGACGATTTCGCCGGGGTCGCCGCCCGGCTGTCCGCGACGCATCGGGTGATCCGGCTCGACAGCCGCGGGCGCGGGGCCTCCGACAACGCGCCCGACCCGATGACCTACGACGTCCCGCGGGAGGCCGGCGACGCGCTGGCGCTGCTCAACCACCTGGGGCTGGCCTCGGCGGTGTTCCTGGGAACCTCGCGCGGGGGGCTGCTGACCATGGTGACGGCGGCCATCGCCCCGGCGCGGATCCGGGCCGCGATCCTCAACGATGTCGGGCCCGAGATCGCGCCCGGCGGGCTGGAGCGGATCATGGCCTATGTGGGCAAGCCCCCCGCCGCCGCCACGCTGGACGAACTGGCCGCGCAGCTGGCGGAGGCCGGTCGCGCCGGCGCCCCGAAGCTGACCCCGGCCCAGTGGCGCGAAATCGCGGCCAATACGGCGAAGGAGACGCCCGAGGGCCTCGCATGGCGCTACGACCTGCGCCTGCGCGACGCGCTGGCCGCCCAGGGCGAGGCCCTGCGCGCGGCGGTGGAGCACGGCTCCGCCCCGCCGGATCTGTGGGGGATGTTCGTCCTGCTCGCCGCCTGCCCGGTGCTGGTGCTGCGGGGCGAGAACTCGGACATTCTCTCGGCCGAGACCCTGGCGCGGATGAAGTCCGTGGCGCCCGAACGGGTGGCCATCGCGACGGTGTCCGACCGCGCCCATGTCCCCCTGCTCGACGAACCCGAGAGCGTGGCGGCCATCGACGCCCTGCTGGCCCGCGCCGCGGCGCTGTCCACCCCCGCCGCCTGAGCCATTCCGTTTCCCTGACCATCCGGACCCGCCATGACCGACATCGCCGCCATCCGGGCCGCCGCCGCGCGTCTCGCCCCCGTCGTGCGCCGCACGCCGCTGCTGGAAAGCCCGTTCCTCAACGACATCGCCGGGCGCCGGGTGCTGGTGAAGGCGGAATGCCTGCAGCACACCGGCTCCTTCAAGTTCCGCGGGGCGTGGTCGGCGATCTCGGCCATGGACCCGGAGCTGCGCGCGCGCGGGGTCTTCGCCTATTCCTCGGGCAACCACGCGCAGGGCATGGCCTATGCGGCGCAGCTTCACGGCATTCCGGCGGTGATCCTGATGCCCGCCGACGCGCCGCGCCTGAAACTGGCCAACACCGCCGCGCTGGGGGCCGAGGTCATCACCTATGACCGCGACCGCGAGAGCCGGGAGGAGATCGGCGCCCGCCTCGCGGCCGAGCGCGGCCTGACGCTGGTCAAACCCTATGACGAGCCCATGGTGATCGCCGGGCAGGGCTCCTGCGGTCTGGAGATCGCCGAACAGGCCGCCGAGGCCGGGGTGAGCGCCGCCGACGTCATGGTCTGCACCGGGGGCGGCGGGCTCGCCGCCGGGGTGGCGCTGGCGCTGGAGGCCGAGGCGCCGGGCCTGCGCGTGCGCACCGCCGAGCCGCAGGACTACGACGACTGGGCGGTCTCCCTGATGAAAGACCAACGCACGCCTGCGACGGGTGGTCGCAAGTCGATCTGCGACGCCATCGTCACCCCGGAACCGGGCGAAATCACCTTTCCCATCCTGTCACGGCGCGCCGGACCCGGTTTCGCGATTTCGGATGCGGAGGCGCTCCGCGCAATGTCGCTTGCATACGAACGGCTTAAGATCGTCGTCGAACCCGGCGGCGCGGTCGCGCTGGCCGCCGCCCTGTTTCGACCCGACGCGATCGAGGGCGACGCCGCCATCGCCATCGCCACCGGCGGCAACGTGGATCGCGAGATTTTTTCGCGGGCGCTCGCGATCAGCTGAATTTTTTGGGGGTCCAGTCACGGCCCAGTCACGCCGAATCGCTCAAGTCTGTTTCCACGGTTTGCGGTGAGTGTGTGGAAGCAGGCGAGCCGTCGGGGTCCGAGGTCATCCATGGGGAAGACAGTCGGATGATCTCAGGACCCGGCGGCGAGCGCGCGAGGATGTCTGCTGAACCAGGCGTGCTTCGCGGACCAGAGGACGGCGGCGTTGCTCATGGCTGTTCGTCGAACGGGGATCGCGCGGGGGCGCGGTCCCCGTTCATCGTTTTGGGGGCCAGGTCTCCGGCCCCCCCCTCGCATGATCGCGCGAAGGGGCCGGGCCGGGCTCAGCCGTTCACCCGCAGGCGCGCGTTCTCGGGGTCATGGGGGCTGTCCTCGATGATCTCGGCGTCATGCAGCTCGCCCAGCATCCGCACCTTCAGCGCCGTGCCCGGCACGGCCAGTTCCGGCCGCACATAGCCCAGCCCGATGCGCCGGCCGAGCGTCACGGACCAGCCGCCCGAGGTCAGCCGCCCGACGACCTCGCCGCCGTGGAACAGACCCTCGCGGCCCCAGGGGTCCGCGTCCTCCGGCCCGTCCATGGCGAGGGTCACGCATTTCGCCCGCACCCCCAGCGCCTGCATCGCCGCCTTGCCGCGGAACGTCTTGTCGAGGTCCACGAAGCGGTCGAGCCCGGATTCCAGCGGGCTCGCGTCCCGCCCGATGTCCGACCCGAAGGCGCGATAGGACTTCTCCTGCCGCATCCAGTTCTGGGCGCGCGCCCCGAACAGGGTGATGCCATGGGGCGCGCCGGCCTTCATCAGCGCGTCGAACAGGTGGTTCTGCATCTCGATCGGATGATGCAGCTCGTAGCCCAGCTCGCCGGTATAGGCGACGCGGATGGCCATGGTCGGGACCATGCCCAGGTCGATCTCGCGCATCGAAAGCCAGGGGAACCGCTTGTTCGACAGCGCCGAGGCCGGGTCCGCGTCCACGATCAGCGGCCGCAGCACCTCGCGCGCGGCGGGGCCGGCCAGCGCGAACACCCCCCATTGCGCGGTCACGTCCTGCACCTCGATCCAGCCGAACGCCGCGCGCTTCTTCGCGGCCTCCTTCTCGAAATAGTCCTGGTCATAGGCCTGCGCGGCGCCGGCGGTGACCACGTAATAGTCGTCCTCGGCCAGCCGCACGATGGTGGCTTCGGTCCGCACGGTGCCGGCGTCGGTCAGCGCATAGGTCAGGTTGATGCGCCCGACCCTGGGCAGCCTGTTGCAGGTCAGCCAGTCGAGGAACGCCGTCGCCCCCGGGCCCTTGATCCGGGTCTTGGCGAAGGCCGTGGCGTCGTAGAGCCCGACCCGTTCGCGCACCGCGCGGGCCTCGGCCTCCGCAAAGGTCCACCAGCCGCCGCGCCGGAAGGACCGCGCCGCGTGGTCGTCGAAGCCCTGCGGCGCGAAATAGTTGGGCCGCTCCCACCCGTTGACCGAGCCGAACTGCGCCCCCGCCGCCTTCATCCGGTCATAGCAGGGCGAGGTCTTCAGGGGCCGCGCCGCCGGGCGTTCCTCGTCAGGGTGGTGGAGGACATAGACATGCTCATAGGCCTCCTCGTTCTTCACGGCGGCGTATTCGCGGTTCACCCAACGCCCGAAGCGGCGCGGGTCGAGCGACCACATGTCGATCTCGGCCTCGCCTTCCGTCATCACCTGCGCGAGGTAGTGGCCCGCGCCCCCCGCCGCGGTGATGCCGAAGGAGAACCCCTCCGCGAACCAGAAATTCTCCACGCCCGGGGCCGGGCCGACCAGCGGGTTGCCGTCGGGGGTGTAGCAGATCGGGCCGTTGTAATCGTCCTTCAGGCCCACCGACTCCGAGGAGGGAATCCGGTGGATCATCGACATGTATTCTTCCTCGATCCGCTCGAGGTCGAGCTTCAGGAGATCGGCGCGGAAGCTCTCGGGCACGCCGAACTTGGCCCAGGCGGGGGCGCCCCGCTCATAGGGGCCGAGGATCCAGCCGCCGCGCTCCTCGCGCACATACCACTTGGCGTCGGCGTCGCGCAGGACCGGGTGCTCCGGCATGGTCTTGCGGAACTCGACCAGCGCCGGGTCGGGTTCGGTCACGATATACTGGTGCTCCACCGGCATCGCCGGGATGTAGCAGCCGATCCTGGCCGCGGTCGCCTGGGCGTGGTTGCCGGTGGCCGAGACCACATGCTCGCAGCGGATCTTCGACGTCTCGCCGGAGGGAACGAGGTTGCCGCCCTTCTCGACCATGTGGGCGACGGTCACCACCCAGTCGTCGCCGTCGCGGTCGAAGGCGTCCACCTGGACCTTGCGCAGGATCTCCACGCCGAAGCCGCGGGCGCCGCGCGCCATGGCCTGGGTCACGTCGGCGGGGTTGATGTAGCCGTCGGTGGGATGGAAGAGCGCGCCTTTCAGGTCCTCGGTGCGCACCAGCGGCCAGCGGGACCTGATCTGGGCGGGCGTCAGCCATTCATGCTCCACCCCCACCGTTTCGGCGGTGGCGGCGTAGAGCCGGAATTCGTCCATGCGCGCGTCGGTCTGCGCCATGCGCAGGTTGCCGACCCGGGCGAAACCGGGATTGAGGCCGGTCTCGGCCTCCAGCCCCGCGTAGAACTTCACCGAGTAGTCGTGAATATGCCCGACCGCGTAGGACATGTTGAACAGGGGCAGCAGCCCGGCCGCATGCCAGGTGGAGCCGGAGGTCAGCTCGTCCCGCTCCAGCAGGATCACGTCCCAGCCGGCCTTCCCAAGGTGGTATGCGATGGAGACCCCCACCGCGCCGCCGCCGACCACCACCGCCCGCGCCTGCGTTTTCATCGCGGCATCCTCCGCCCCGTTCGCCTCGTCAGGTCTCCGTTCTAGCGGGCGGGGCGGGGGCGCGGCGGCGGCTTGGCGACGGGGGATGCGGGATTTGCGACAGGCGGGGCGGCGGCGGGGGGCCTCAGCGGCGCCGGGAGACCAGCGTCGCGGCCCCGATCCCGCCCAGGATCAGCGCGGCGGCGACCCAGAAGCGGGCGGTGGGGACCTCGCCCAGCCACAGGGCGCCCCCGGCCAGCGCGATCAGCGGCACGGTGAGCTGGGCGACGGAGGCCAGCGTGGCGTCGATGCGCGGCAGCACCCCGTACCACATGGCGTAGCCGAGCGCGGAGGTGACGGCCCCCGAGGCGACGGCCAGCCCCGCCTCGCGCAGCCCCAGCCCGGGGGCGAGACCCAGCGCCGCCGCCCCCAGCCACAGCGGCACGGCGGCGGCGGCGGCCAGCGCGAAGGCCCCGGCCATGTCCGCCACCGGACGGGTGGAGCCGCGCCCGGCCAGGGAGAACACCCCCCAGCACACGCCCGAGCCCGCCATCAGCAGGGCGGGGACCAGCGGCGGCGCCTCGGCCCCCGGCGCGGTCAGCCAGGCGAGCCCGGCCATGCCGCAGACCGCGCCCAGCCAGCGCATCGGCGGCGGGCGCTCGCCCCCCCACAGGGCGCCGGCGAACATGGTCACCTGCACCGCGCCGAACAGCACCAGCGCCCCCAGACCCGCGGCGACGCCGATATAGGCGGCGGAGAAGAAGGCCGCGTAGCCCAGCAGCGACAGGGCCGAGATCCAGCGCGCCCGGGCCAGCAGGCCGGCGGCGCCCGAGGCCCCCTCGCGCGCCGTCACGATCAGCGCCAGCATCGCGGCGCCCGAAACCAGCCGCAGCGCGGTGAAGGCGGCGGGGTCGGGGGCGACGCCGGGCGCGGTCTCGCCCAGGGCGGCGCGGCCCAGCACCGAATTGGCGGCGAAGAAGACCAGCGTGACGACCAGCGGGATCGCCACCGGAAGCGCGGGAGAGGCGGCGGGGGATGGGGATGGGGTCGGGGTTGGGGTCGGGGCGCTCACGAGGGCTCGATCCCCAGCGCCTCGAACCAGTCGGCGACCAGATCTCCCCATCCCGCCGGGGCCAGGTGGCCGCCATGATGCAGCGCGAATTCCAGCGCCGAGCCGGGGGCGCAGTCGGTCCAGCGGCGGATCATGAAAGGACCCTCGACGAGAAAGCCGTCCGGGTCGTCGCCTTCGCAGCCATTGGTCTCCCGCAGCAGGTCGAGGCCGCGGAAAAGATCGCCCTGCACCACCCGTCCGCCGGCGACCGCCCGGCCTTCGAGCGGGACCACCGGGTCGGACCAGCCGTGGATGTGGAACAGGCGGACCGGGCCCGCGCAGGACTCGGGCAGGGGGCGCCAAAGCAGGCCGGCGATGGGGGCGTAGGCGGCGAAGCTGGCGGGCGCGGCGCAGGCCACGCGCCAGGTCATCATGCCGCCGCCGGAAAAGCCCGCGAGCATCATCCGCCCCCGGTCGATCCGGAAGCGGGAGGCCGCGTCGGCGGCCACGGCGTTGAGAAAGGCCACGTCGTCGCGACGCTCCTCGGCCCCGAAGGCGTTCCAGGCGCCGCCCTTGTCGCCCTCGCGTCGCGCCGCGCCCTGGGGGGCGATGACGGCGTAGCCGCGGGCCAGCAGCGCCTCAACCATGACCGGGGTGCGCATGACGACCGCCGCCTGTCCGCCATAGCCGTGCAGGACCATGGCGCCGGGAAAGGGGCCGTCGCCGGGCGGGGTCAGGACGTGATAGGCGCCGTCGCCGAAGGCGCCGCCGACCGCGCAGGGGGCGTCCCCGGTCCCGCATTCCGCCGCGGCGGGGCCGGCGAACAGCCCGCCGGCAAGCCCGACCGCGAGGCCTGCCGCCGCGATCAGCCTGCGCGCCCGGACAGCGCCCGGCCAGGGCCGCCCGTCGGCCGCGCGCGGCGCGTCGGGGCCTCGGGTCAGGCCGGGCGCGCCGGGGCGGGCGGGACGGGCCGGTTCGATATGAGCGGCGGCGGGGGGCATGGCGTCTCCTGGGTGCGACTCCGGTCGGGTCGGGTCGGGTGTGGTTGGGGGATCAGGCGGGCTTCGCGGCGGTGACGGTCAGGCTCAGCGGCACGCGCACATGGCCTTCGGGCAGGCGCCACAGCCCGTCGGGCCCCTTCTCGGTCAGCCCGGGCCACATGTCCCAGACCAGCGTGTCATGCTCGGACATCGAGCGGATCTCCAGCCCCGCCGACAGCAGCGCGGTGACGATGTCGGAGACCGGGTGGATCCAGTTGTGATCGGGCTCGGGCGGCAGGGGGGCGTCGTCGCCGGTATAGGTGGCGGGATCGTGGAAGCGCAGCGGCGCGTCGGCCGGGGTGCGCCAGTCGAAGCTGGGGACGAGGCCGCGGGCGGTGAGGTCGAGCTGCTCGGCCGCCGGATGCGCGTCCTGCAGGAACAGGCGCCCGCCGGGGACCAGCAGGGCGGCGGCCTGCCCGGCCCAGCGGGTCAGCTCGGGCAGCCAGCTGATGGCGCCCCAGGTGACGAAGACCAGGTCGAAGCGCGCGGGCCCCATGACGGCGGCGGCGTCGCGGACGTCGGCCTCGTGGAAGCGGGCGGAGAGCCCGGCCTCGGCCGCCAGCCTCCGGGCGGCGGCGATGGCGACGGGGGAGAAGTCGAGCCCCTCGGGCCGGGCGCCGAGCCGTTCCAGCCGCAGCGTGTCGAGGCCGAAATGGCATTGCAGATGGGCGATGCGCAGGCCCTCGACCGGGCCGAGGGCGGCGCGGTCGAGATCCTCGAAGGCCTCGGGTTCGGGGCCGGCGGCGCGGCGGAAGGCGTCGACGCCGTAAAAGCCGGTGCGGTCCTCGACATGGATGCGGGCGCGGGCGTCCCAGCGGCGGCGGTTGGCGGCGACGCCGGTTTCCGCGGGCGCGTGGGCGGGCCGGGGGGTGAGGCCGGGGGTGGGGCGGCTGGGGGTGAGGGTCATGTCGGCGCGGCCTCCCTGACCTGGCCTTCGCGTGTCGGTCCGATCGCGTGCGGGGGATCATGTGGCAAGCGGGCGGGTTCTGAAAGCCCCGCCTGCGCGCGATGGATCACGACCGCGCGGGCGGCGGAGGCGGGGGGAGGCGGGGCGCGCCGGCCGGCCCTCGCGCGGGGGCTGCGCCCCCGGCATCGCCCCGCCCTGCGTCCCCGGGCCGCCCGGAGGCCGGCGTCGGGAGGGGGAGGCCGCGCTTTCGCGCCGGGGCTGACCCCGCGGCCGCGTCCCGCCGGCGCCGCCGATCGGCCTCGATTTCCGAAGGACGCGGGTTTCGATGCGCGGTCACGCAGCGAGCGGCGGGGAGAGGGGCGCGACGGCATGGCAGGCTTCTGCGGCGGCGCGCGCGCGAACATCCCGGCTCTGGCCGGCGTCGAGATGCGTGCCCGACATGCGGAACCGCGCCGGTCGCGGCGATGTCAGCCCCGGCGGCCGCCGCCAACGCGATCGCGTCCGGAACTTCCATGGCCTGCCGCCCTGCGCGACCGCCCGCATTCAGGCGCGCCGCCCTCCGCCCCGGCATCGCCAGCCGGCGGCGACAGGCGGTGGGAGAGGTTTCCGTCCGGCTTCCGCGCCGCGCCCCCCCAAACGAAAACGGGCGGCCCTGAGGGGCCGCCCGTCGCGAGGCTCGCGCCGCCTGCGCCGATTACTCGGCGGCGGGCAGGGCGCGGCCGCCGGACATGCCGGGCTTGGCGCGGTAGTTGGTCTTCTCGGCGATGCGCGCCGACTTCCCGCGACGCGCGCGCAGGTAATACAGCTTGGCGCGCCGCACGCGGCCGCGACGGACCACGGTGATCGAGTCGATGTTCGGCGAGTGGATGGGGAACACGCGCTCCACCCCCTCGTTGAACGAGATCTTGCGCACGGTGAACGAGCCGCCGATGCCGTTGCCGCCCTTGCGGCCGATCACGACGCCCTCGAAGGCCTGGACGCGGGTGCGCGTGCCCTCGGTCACCTTGAAGCCGACGCGCACGGTGTCGCCGGCGGAGAAATCGGGGATGTCCTTGGCGAGCTCGAGCGCGTGCTCATGCTCGATCTGCTGAAGAAGGTTCATGGCCTTCGGTCCTTTCAAAAGCCGCCTTCCTCCCGTCATGCGGGGGGGCGGACGTGTGGGCGACCGAGCGCTCTGGTCCATCCATCGGGTCCGGTCCGGGGCCTATTCGCCGCGGAGCGCCCGCCAGAGATCGGGTCGTCTTTCCTTGGTCAGCCTTTCGGCCTCCTCGCGCCGCCATTGCGAGATCCGGGCGTGATGGCCGGAGAGGAGGACCTCCGGTATCTCGCGCCCCTCCCAGAGGGCGGGCTTGGTGTAGTGCGGGGCTTCCAGCAGTCCGTGGGAGAAGGATTCCTCCTCCACCGACTCGGCGTTCCCGAGGACGCGGGGTATAAGCCTTACCGTCGCGTCGATCAATGCCATCGCGGCGATTTCCCCGCCGGTCATGACGAAATCGCCGAGGCTGACCTCGATCATGCCGCGGGCCTCGATCACGCGCTGGTCCACGCCCTCGAAACGGCCGCACAGGAAGGTGGCGCCGGGGCCTTCCGACAAGGCCTTGGCGAAGGCCTGGTCGAAGGGGCGGCCGCGGGGCGACAGGCAGATCACCGGCCCCGGCGTGGGGGCCGCGTCAAGCGCGGCGGAGACCACGTCGGCGCGCAGCACCATGCCGGCGCCGCCGCCGGCGGGGGTGTCGTCCACCGCCCGGTGCCGGCCGAGACCGAATTCGCGCAGGTCCACGCGGTCGAGCGCCCAGAGCCCTTCGGCCAGCGCCCGTCCGGTCAGCGATTCCCCCAGCGGACCGGGGAACATGCCGGGAAACAGGGTCAGAACGCGGGCCAGCCAGGCGTTCTTGACCCGCGTCTCCTCCATCAGGTCGCGGGGGCGGCGGGTGGGGCGCACCGCGATGCGCCCGTGGGACCGCGAGGGGGCGGCGGCCTCGGAGGCTTCGGCTGAGGGCGCTTCGGCGGGGGCGGCGGCGGGGTTTTCGGAGGCCGCCTCGTCCGGGCCTTCGGGCGCGTCGCTCACGCTTCGTCCTTCCGGGCGGCGATGTCGTCGCCGGCTTGCGCGCCCGGTTCCGCGTCGGTTTCCCCTCCGGCCGCGTCATCCTCGGCGCCGTCGTCGGGGAACAGGCCCGCCGGCGGGTCGGCGACGATGCGATGCGCGGCGAGGTCCACGATCGGCACCGTGTCGATCGTGAAAGGCAGCATCACCGGCTGCGACAGGCCGGGGCCCGTGATCTCCAGCATGTCGCCGGCGCCGAAATCATGCACCGCGCGCACCTGGCCAAGCTTTCGCCCGCCGCCATCGGCGACCGGCAGGCCGATCAGGTCCGCGTGGTAGAATTCGTCCGAGGGCAGCGAGGGCAGCCGGTCGCGCGGCACGAACAGACGCACGCCCTTGAGCGCCTCGGCCGCCTCGCGCGTCGGCACGCCGCCGAGCCGGGCCGCGAAGCCGCCCTTCACCGGGCGGTCGATCACCAGCGAGTATTCGCGCCCCGCCGCGTCGGTCAGGGGGGCGTAGTCGGCGATGGCCTCCGGCTCGGCGCAGAAGCTTTTCAGCCGCACCTCGCCGCGAATGCCGAACGCGCCGGCGATGACGCCGACGCAGACCTTTCCGATGGGGTCGTCCCTGCCGGTCATGTCCCGCCCTGTTCCGTGCATCATCTTCCGCAGAGGCGGTTTCCGGCCGTGACCGCAACCCGCCCCGGACTCGGCGACGGGGGCGGGCGTCGCGACGCCCGCCCCCGTCCGGTCTTCAGGCCCGCGCCAACCGCCGCGAGGGCGGAACGGCGCGCGCGCCGATCACTCGGCGGAGGCTTCCTCGGCCGGGGCCTCGGCGGGGGCTTCGGCCGGAGCGGCGGCGGCCTCGGCGGCGGCGGCGGCGATCGCGGCCTCCTTCTCGGCGCGCTCCTTGGCGCGCTCGACGGCCTTCTTGCCCGGCTCGGCCTTCTTCATGTTGGCGCGGTTGGCCTTTTCACGGACGCCGGCGGCCTCGAGGAAGCGGGCGACGCGGTCGGTGGGCTGGGCGCCCTTGGAGATCCACTCCTGGATCTTCTCGACGTCGAGCTTGATGCGGTTCTCGTCGTCCTTGGCGAGCTGCGGGTTGTAGGTGCCCAGCTTCTCGATGAAGCGGCCGTCGCGCGGCATGCGGCTGTCGGCGGCGACGACGCGGTAGAAGGGGCGCTTCTTGGAACCACCGCGGGCGAGACGGATCTTGATGGCCATGGTCGTGTTCTCCTTGGAAGGGGCCGGGGGGCGCGGGGCGCCTCGTGCCCGGAAAGGTCAGCTTTTCAGCTTCTCGTGGTGTCGGATGACTTCCTGGATGATGAAGGCCAGGAAGCTTTCGGCGAAGACCGGGTCCAGCTCGGCGTCGTTGGCGAGCCGGCGAAGACGCTCCACCTGGCGCGCCTCCCGGTCGGGATCTGCGGGCGGCAGGTCATGCGCGGCTTTCAGCCGGCCGACCGCCTGGGTGGCCTTGAACCTCTGCGCCAGGGTGTAGACCAGGATGGCGTCGAGGTTGTCGATATCGCCGCGCAGGCCGGCCAGCAGGCGGCTGGCGCGCTCGGCGTCGGTTTCGGGCGCGGCTTCGGCGCCGGGCAGGTCGGGCGCGTCGGTCATCGCCAGGCCTCCGTCTCAACCGCGGGGGCGGGGGCCAGCGGGCGCCGCCAGACCTGCGCGCCGCGCAGCGGAGCGCGGGAGGCCGGGTCCGGGCGGGCGCCGATCCGGCGGGCGACCTCGGCGGCCTCCGCATCCTCGGGGTGGAGGAAGCAGACCAGCTCGGCGACGCCGGATGCCGCGGCCCGGTCGCGCAGGCCGCGGGCGGCCTCGGCGGCGACATCGGCCCCGCCGGCGCCCCGGGTCAGGGACCAGCGCAGCTCGGGCGCTTCCCAGCCGGGACGGGCGATCAGGGCCACGTGACCCAGCCAGGCGCGATCGTCGCGCCGCTCCACCGTCCAGTGGCCGGGGCCGCAGGGCGACCAGTCGGCCATCGCGGCTTCATGGGCGGCGGCGGCGTCGCGGGCCAGCATCGGGCCGCCGGCGAAGCGCGCGTCGGCCCCGGCGAAAAAGGCGACCCAGCGGGGCGCGTCGGCATCCGTCACCGGGCGCAGGCGCAGCCGCGCGGTCAGGATCGGCGCCGCCGGGTCGGCGAAGAGCGCGCCGAAGGGGGCGCGGGCCGGGGCCGGCGGATCCGACGGATCGGCGGGCGCCGCGGCGAAGCGCGGGCTCATCGCGAAGAGCGCGGGCGTCATCGGGCGGTCTCCCCCACAAGACCCCGGACCGACTGACCGGGGCTCGTCTTGCCGGGGGCCGTCTTGCCGGGGCGGGGGCCGACGGGCGGCGCGAAGGCGGGGACCTGCGCGGGCGCCGGAGCGGACGGCAGGCCGTAGCCCGGAGAGGGCGCGAATCCGCGGATCATTTCTTCTTCCCCATACCCGAGAGACCAGGGGGCAGCGCGGCGCCGCCGAGGCCCGGAAGACCTCCGCCGCCCATGCCGCCCATGCCGCCGAGACCGGCCGGCAGCTTGGGCGCCGCGCCGGGCGCGCCGCCCGGCGCCCCCATGCCCGGCGGCATGCCGCCGCCCTTGCCCATCAGCGCGCCGAGACCGCCGCGCATCAGGCCCTTGGTCCCCATCTTGCCCATCTTCTTCATCATGTCGGCCATCTGCCGATGCATCTTCAGAAGCTTGTTCACGTCGGCCACATCGGTGCCCGAGCCCGCCGCGATGCGCTTCTTGCGGCTGGCCTTGAGGAGGTCGGGGGTCTTCCGCTCCTCCTTCGTCATCGACTGGATGATGGCGATCTGGCGCTTGAGGATCTTGTCGTCGAGCCCCGCCTCGTCCATCTGCTTCTGCATCTTGCCCATGCCCGGCAGCATGCCCATCAGGCCGCCCATGCCGCCCATCTGGATCATCTGCTCGAACTGCTTCTGCAGGTCGTTCATGTCGAAGCGGCCCTTCTGGAACCGCTTCATCATGCGCTCGGCCTCTTCGGCCTCGATGGTCTCCTGCGCCTTCTCGACGAGCGAGACGATGTCGCCCATCCCGAGGATGCGGCCGGCGACGCGCTCGGCGTGGAATTCCTCCAGCGCGTCCATCTTCTCGCCCAGGCCGACGAACTTGATCGGCTTGCCGGTCACGGCGCGCATCGACAGCGCCGCGCCGCCGCGGCCGTCGCCGTCCATGCGGGTCAGGATCACGCCGGAGACGCCGACCTTGCCGTCGAACTGCTCCGCCACGTTCAGGGCGTCCTGACCGGTCAGGCCGTCGACCACCAGCAGGGTTTCGCGCGGGCGGCAGGCGTCGCGGACCTGGATGACCTCGTCCATCAGCGTGTCGTCGATATGCAGACGCCCGGCGGTGTCCAGCATGTAGACGTCGTAGCCGCCCATCGCCGCCTGGCTCTGCGCGCGCTTCGCGATCTGGATCGGGGTCTGGCCCGCCACGATCGGCAGCACGTCGACGCCGATCTGAAGGCCGAGCACCTGCAGCTGCTCCATCGCCGCGGGCCGCCGCGTGTCGAGGGAGGCCATCAGGACCTTCTTCTTCTCACGCTGGGCCAGCCGCATCGCCAGCTTGGCGGTGGTGGTGGTCTTGCCCGAGCCCTGCAGGCCGACCATCAGGATCGGCGCGGGCGGGTTGTCGACGCGCAGGCGGCCGGGCTCGGGCTCGTCGCCCGCCAGCACGTGGACCAGCTCGTCATGGACGATCTTCACGACCTGCTGGCCGGGGGTGACGGATTTCGTGACCGCCTGGCCGGCGGCCTTCTCCTGCACGCGCTTGACGAAATCGCGGGCCACCGGCAGCGAAACGTCGGCCTCCAGCAGCGCCACGCGCACCTCGCGCAGGGCGGAGGAGACGTCGGCCTCCGACAGCGCGCCCTGCTTGGTGAGCTTGTCGAAGACGCCTGAGAGGCGCTCGGAAAGGCTCTCGAACATGGCCGGCGCTCCTTCATCGTCTGCGGCGGCGGGGAGGTCCCGGCGGCCAGGTTGCGTCGTTTCGGTCCCGGCGTCGTCTCTGGAACCGGGTCCCCGGCGGCGCGCCCCGGGGGCTGCGCAAAACGCGACGGCTCCGGCGGGCGCAACGCGCTGGCCGGAGTCGATCCCCGTCGACGACGGGGACCGGAAGCGTTCGGGCTTCCGGGGATCGGGCGAGGCGATACGCGCCGCCGGCCCGAATGTCAATGCCGCGGCGTCGACCGCCGCAGGGCCGGGGGGGCGCAGGGCCGGGGGGCGGGCCGGGGGGCGGGGCGGGGCGGCGCAGGGCGTGGGCGGCGTAGGCGGCCCTGTTTCGGGGATGCCGCGCCTGCGCGCCGCGGGGCGCGGGGCGCGGGTCATCGGGCTTGACCCGACGGGCCCGCGCGGGCTTCCCTGACCCCGGTTAATTTTTGGGGAGCCCCGCCATGATCCGACGTCACCCGACCGCTCACATGCTGGCCGCCACGCTTTGCGTCGGACTCGGCGCGGTCTGCGTTTCCGGAGCCGTTTCGGACGCCGCGGCGCAGGCCCAGGCCGCCCAGCCGATCCAGCCGTCGTCCGGAGGCTCGGGCATGCTGTTCGGCGCCGCCGGCAACGGCGTGGAAGTGGCCGAGACCGAAGAATTCACCGCCATGGTGCTGACCGTCGATGCGGAGAGCCGCCAGATCCTGCTGCGCAACCTCGACACCGGCGAGGTCTCGGTCCGCGCGCCCGACGCCGAGGCCGGCCAGATCAACGTGAAGCCCGGCGACCTCATCAAGGGCATGGTCACCCGCGGCATCTCCGCTCGTCCGGCCGAGGCGGGGGACGAGGAGGCGACGACGGTGGAGACCATCTCGCTCCCCGCCGCCATGGGCGGTCAGGCGGCGCTGGTCTCGGGCCGGCTGACCCGTTCGGTGGTGGTGCTGGAGGCGTGGAACCCGGTCAGCTTCGTGATGGTCGCCCAGACGCCCGAGGGCCGGACCCTGCGCAACTTCGTGCCCTCGCCCGAGGCGCAGGAGTTCCTCGCGACCCAGGAGCCCGGGGCGAAGATCCAGATCGAGATCTCCGAAACCGCGGTGCTGACCCGGGTCGAGTGACGCCCCGCCCCCGCCCCCGCGGCGCTCGACGGCGCCCGTCGGGGTCGGTCTACAGGGGGGCTTCGGCGCGGCGTCGGCGGCGTCGTCAGCGGGGCAGGCTGAGGCCGACCCCCGCGGCGACGGCGCGGTCGAAGCACAGGCCGGCGAGCGCCAGGTCCCCCAGCGCGAGGCCGCGGAAGGCGAAGGCCAGACGCTCGGCGTCGTCGGCGCGCCCGGCGACCTTGCCGGTGACCAGGTCCGAAAGGTCGCCGGAAATGGCGGCCGCGGGGACCAGCGGGTCGGGCATCTCGGCCTCCTGCGCGCGGTCGTCGACGAAGGTCCGCGCGCGGCCCTCCAGCCGGTCCACCCGCCAGGCCCGCGCCAGCTCCACCATCGAGGCGAAGGCGCCGGTTGCGAGGCGGTCCGGGTCGAGGAACCGCGGCAGCTCCGGGCTGGGCGTGGCCGAGGACACCACGAGGTCGGCGCCGTCGAGCATCGCCTCGGGCCCGCCGGGCTCGGAGACCGAAAGGCCCAGCGCGCGGGCGTCGGCGGCGACCTTCTCCAGGTTCGGGCGGCCGCGGCCGAGCAGGCGGACCTCCTCCAGCGGGAACAGCTCGGAGAACAGCGCCAGATGGGTGCGCGCCTGCACGCCGGTTCCGATCAGCGACAGGATGCGGCTGTCGGGGCGAGCCAGGTGCAGGGCGGCCAGCGCTGACAGCGCCGCGGTGCGCACGCCGGTGATCCAGTCGCCGTCCATGACCGCGACCGGGCGGCCGGTCTCGGCGTCATGCAGGCAGATCAGGGCGGAGATGGTCGGGATCCCGCGGGCCGCGTTGGCGGGGGCGAGCCCCAGTGACTTGGTGGCGAGCCGTGTGGGCGGGGCCTCGGCCGCGCCGGCGGGGCCATAGGCCAGCATCGACATGTAGAGCCGCCCGTCGGGGAAGTTGATCGCCCGCTTCGGCGTGTTCACCGCCTCGCCCGTGGGCAGGGCCCCGACCAGCCGGGACAGCGCCCCGGTCATGTCGCGCGCGGTCAGGCCGAGGCCCTCCAGGTCGGCGCGGGTGAGGTAGAGCAGGGTGTCGGCGGGGAGGTCGGGCGCATCGGTCATGCGCGAACCCTGCGCGGGCGCGGGCGCGGGCGCAAGCGGGCGGGGGCCGTGCTGATCGTCGCGGGTCGGGTTGCGGGGCGGGTTGCGGGGCGGCGGCTCAGGGGACCCCGGCGCGGGAGGCGGCCCGGTCGGCGGCCGCGAACAGCCCCAGCGCGGCCAGCGTGATGACGAAGCCCGCCGCCGCGATCCAGGGCAGCCCGGCCAGCGCGATGGCGGCGCCTCCGATCGCGCCGCCCGCCGCCTGCCCGAAGAACACCATGGAGCCGTTGAGCGCGATCGCCACCGCCTGCGAGCGCGGGGCCAGGGCCGCGAGCCGGCGCTGCAGGATCGGCGTGATGAAGAACATCGACCCGGTGGAGGCGAAGAGCGTCGCGCCCATCGCCACGGCGCGGATCGGGTGCGGAGGGGCGCCGGACGCCGCCTGCGACGCGATGTCGGGCGCCGTCAGCATCAAGGCCGCCTGCGCGGCGTGGGTGACGAGCAGCACGCCGAAGGCCGTCTTCGCCGCCCGCCCCGGCGCCGGCCCGTCGGAGGCCCGACCGCCCAGCGCCACCCCCGCCATGGCCCCGACGCCCGAGCAGGCCTGCATCAGCCCGACCCCGGCCCCGCTGAGCCCCGCCACCAGGCTGACCATGGGGGCCACATAGGTGATGACGCAGAAGGCCGCGGCGAGCGAGGCGAAGGTGACCGCGAGATGCAGCGCCACCGGCCGCTCGCGCGCCACGCTCAGCGTGCCGAGGCCGGGCCGGTCGGCGCTGGGGGCCGGGGGCAGCACGATGCGGATGGCGATGGCGGCGGCGGCCGAGAGGCTGGCGGCGAAGGCGAAGCAGGCGCGCCAGCCGAACAGGTCTCCGACCACGCTGCCCAGCGGGATGCCGGCGACCAGCGCCAGGGTCATGCCGCCGATGACCACCGACAGCGCGCGGCCCCGCGCCTCGGGCGGAGCCAGCGAGGCCGCGGCGGCGGCGGCCACCGGCACGATCAGCGTCGCCGCCGCCCCGCAGGCGACCCGGATCAGCGCGAGGGTCCCGTAATCCGGCGCGAAGCCGGCGGTGAGGTTCAGCGCGGTCAGCAGCGTGAGCGCGCCGACCAGCAGCCGCCGGCGCTCCAGCCCCGCCGCCAGCGCGCCGAGCACCGGGGCGCAGATCGCGAAGGCCAGGGCATAGAGCGTGGCGAGCTGCCCGGCCGCGGGGACCGACACGTCCAGATCGGCCGCGATCCGGTCCAGCAGCCCGACGAAGACGAAGGCCTGGGTGCCGACCGAAAACGAGCTCAAGGCGAGGATGAGGATGCGCGGCGACATGCGGGGGAACACCTGGTGAAAGCCGCGGGGGCAGGGGCGGCGGGCCCGACGGCTCGGGCGCGAACTCAACCGCCACGCGCGCGCGAGGTCAAGCGGGGCGCGGCGGGAGGTTGCGCGCCGGTCGCGCCCCGCCTCCCCCCCCCCGCCTCCCCCCCCCCCCCCCCCCCCCCCCCCCCCCCCCCCCCCCCCCCCCCCCCCCCCCC
>NZ_FNMZ01000014.1 GCF_900106695.1 Albimonas donghaensis | reverse complement strand
GGGCGGCGCCTCCGCCGGTCTGAACCGTCCGAAAACCCCGTGTTTTCGGCGGAGCAGAGCGGGGGAGGGCGCAGCCCGACCCGCGGGCGCGCGCGGCAGGGTCAGGAGACGCGACCCCGAGCCCGCCCTTCAGGGCGGCCGGGGTCTGCCGTGCCGGAGGGGTGAAAGCCGTCATTTCCGGAGGAGGCGCAGCCGAGGGAGGAAATTGCGGAAGCTTCGCCCCGGAGGCGCGGATCGCGCTCTTGACCCTGCCGGGCGGGTCTGCTGGGCGGACAGGAGAGAAAAAGATGTCCAGGGCCGGGGTGAGCGCGCGAGGGGCTTGTCCCCTCGCGTGTCGATCCTCGGCCCTGGCCGCATTCCGATTTCGATCCGCCGCGCGGATCGCCCGCTTGCTTCTGCGCCAGCGATCCAGACCCGGACGGGCCGAGACGGAGGGCCTCGCGCGACCATGCGGCCGCGGGGCAGGGGGCTCGGGCCGAGACCGCGTGCCCCGCATCCGGCCGCAGGGAGGGCGGGGCGCGCCGGCTCGGGGTGGAGGGAGGCCGCAGGCCGAGCGAAACCTCAGGAGCGCGGTCCCGACAGGGAGGCGTCCGGGCCTGACCGTGATCAGATCGTCAAAGATCGGGGAGAGATGGATCCTGGGAGCTCAGGTCTTAGCCCGAACGGTCTACGCCGTCGCAAGCGAACCGTCAGCCGACCGAGAAGGGCAGGGAAGCTCGCGCTGCCTCAGTGCGAGACGTAGACGTTTCCGTACCAACGCCCGATGCCGGTCTCGACCCGCTGGACGCCGGAGTCATACGCGTCCTCGGATCCGGGGGAGATCGTGACCGCGATGCGGAAATCCGAGCGCTCCGGGACGCTGCGGCCGAGCCAGGCGTAGGTCGGCTCCTCGTCGCGCCAGCCGGCCTGCACAACCACACGCTGGTCGTAGCAGAAGACCTGGACATGAGTTTCGCCTCGATCCTCGTGCGTGGCGCGGAAGTATTTGAGCTTGTCGTCCGGGCAGACCCAGCCCTCGGCCGAGGCGGGGGAAACCCAGGCGTAATCGAGGCGGTAGTCGGTGTATTCGGACCCGTCTGACATCGCGCAGAAGCCGATAGGCGGCTTCGGCGGGACCGAGGTGATCCGGTCGATCATATACGCCTTCGCGTCCGCGCAGCCCGAGGGGAACCCGCCCGCGAGGCACAGGATCAGCTTGCAGTCGATGTCGTAGCTTTGAGCTCGGGCTTGCGATGGCCCAAGGCTTGTCAAGCCGACAAGGGCAAGGGCGGTTCTGGCGGCGATACGGGTCAAAGCGATGTCTCCAATCAGGGATCCTGAGACGTTCGGGTCGCAGATCCTTGTTGAATCGCCAATGAAGCTACACCCGACAGCCCGGCGTTTTCGCGGCTCCACCGTGAAAACGCCCAGGCTCATTTCCGTCCTCAGATAGATTAAGGCGTCATTGCTGAATTTTCAGACCGGCAGACAATTATTAATTCGTACGCCCCTATTTTGACAGGGGAAGTTCTGACCGTATCTGCAATTGCGCGTGGCTGCCACGCGCTGACTTCCCATCTTTTTGCGTCGCTGGTGCGGCTATGGGTGATCAGTGCTCGCGATCACGCGGCGGCATAGGGTCGTTGCCACCGCCGAGCGTGTCCTTGCTACGAATTTTTCCGTCGCGCCCCTTAACTGTGAGCTCGCCACCTCCGGCATTGACGAGCTTCTCACGACCCGAGGCGATCGCAGCGGCCTGCGTGTCGAAGACAAAGCCGCGCCCCGCGTCGTTCCGCTTATCAACCCACTTGTTGTCAGAAGAACGCCGGTAGATGGTCCTGTCCTTATCCTTGCTCATGCTCAGAATCCTTCATTGTCCACGTCGATATCTGCCTCGACGACCGCCGTCTCGACAAAAGCGCCGAGCTGATCGCGCAGCTCGTTATACACATCATCATTCTCGTCGCCGGTCCCGAGCGACAATACGAAAACCGTTTCCGTTTGGGGAATTTCATCACTACCGGTGTAACCGTATAGATATAGGTCACGTGCATAGATTCTGGCGTAGGCGCGCAGTGAATCGCCTTCAAAGCTGACTCTATGGAAAGCTTTCTTGTGATGCCGCACCGGGCTCCACTTGTGATCAAGGGACCGAGCCTCCTGCTCGGTGACTTTTCCCGTATCTAGGGACCCGAGAAGGTTGTTAAACTTAGAAGTATTATTTATATTTCTTCCGCGTTGGTATTGCAGTGCCGTTTCGAGGCGCACGCTAAAGTAGTTGGGTCCAGCATAATCCGTCACCATCGGATGCGGATTAAGGATTGCCGTCAAAGCTCCAATGCCCTTCAGCTTGCCGGTCCTCTTCAGGGATTCCGGGATGGGCAGTTCCCAATAGTAGGCGGCGTTCGGGCGGAGCGACGCTCGCCATTGCAGCGTGACGAAGCCGGGCCTGCACTCCCAGGG
The DNA here is from genome assembly GCF_900106695.1 of Albimonas donghaensis. Classification (GTDB taxonomy): domain Bacteria; phylum Pseudomonadota; class Alphaproteobacteria; order Rhodobacterales; family Rhodobacteraceae; genus Albimonas; species Albimonas donghaensis. Next base: position 48,542 of record NZ_FNMZ01000014.1, on the reverse strand, counting down.
CAACGATGCCGCTGTCGGCGTGCCGAAGCCGAGCGCCGGATCGAAGTTCATCCCGTCCGAATTGTGCAGCAGCAACGCCTTCACGAGATCGGGCGACGCCTCGCGCACCCGCTCCATCGTGTGCGCCGCGAGCGGGGATGTCAGGGAGGTGGCGAAGCTCGATCCTCTGGTGAGCACGCCGCCCAAGGCGCGGACGTGAGAGAAGTGCGAGAGGTCAGGCTTCAGCATGCTGGACGGCCCAGGCCCGGTAAGGCTGACTGGGCATTCGCCTCCGGGATCGCCATTGTCGTCATGCACCCTGCCGCCAACGGTGATCGCCGCCTCGCAATCGCCTGGCGGCTGAAGCCGCGTTCCCGGCTTGTTGCCGATAGAGATGATTGGAAGAACGCGATGCTTTCTGGCCAGCATCGCGATGTCATGCCCAAGGGGGCTCACTGCTTCGAGGTCACAGGATTCCGGCTGATTGAGCGAGAAATTCCATACCCGGGTTTCCGGGTTCGCTCCCATCGCCCCATCGAGATAGGCGACGAAGTCCTGTGTATCGACAATGACTCGCGCGTCCCTTTTAGGCACCGCTTGAACCGTGCCGACTTGGCAATAGAGCGGCGGCAGGGTCAGGTTGTTGTTCCAGTCATGCCCTTGCACCACGAGGGACGTGACCTGGTTCCCGTGTGGGGCATCAGCCGCACCGTCAGCGATTAGCGGCGGTGCGCGCCAGGCTTCCGCAGGAAGGTAGGATGCTGCCGTCAGCCCACCATCAACGACGCCGACGATCGGCAGCGTCGTCAGATCCCCCGGCAAAGGGCGGTCGGGTTCCCTACCCTCTCCTGGCGAAGTCGAGTTGATTGGCTGCACGGGCTCAATGCGAAACACAGTGCCCGAGGCGATCAGCTGGTCGAGTGCGGAGCGTGACGGCACCAGAACAGTTGTCCGAGCTCGGCGGTGCTGGCGATAGGTGCGCATAGCAAGACCGATGCGGTCGCCGCTTGCCGCCGCGGCTCTCACTGCGCGTCGCATGGCCGCCGGTACATCGGTATCCGCGCCAACATCGACTCCTGTCAGGAGCGGCGGGGGCGGCACGATCGCGCCGTCGCGCAGGGCGGCAAATCTCTGGATCAGGTGTTCGGCGGCATCGCGACCGCGCAAGGGCATTAGCCAGATGACGAAGGCCTTGCCCGCGTCTGTTTCCGGCGCGGCGTCCCAAATCGCGTCAAGGCTTGCGGCTCTGCCTGCATCTGCCCCTTCGAAGAACCGAACAGCCTCGATGCGCGAGATATCCACCTGATCCTTGATGGCGCCGCTGGTCTCGACGAGGTTCGCGTATTGCGAGAGCTGATCCGCCGCGATCTCGACCAGGTATCCCGAACGATAGGGCGCAATCAGGCGCGCGCTCCGCGTTGCCTGAAAAAGGTCCTTGGGTGTGTAGCTTGGCGCAAGAGAGTCGTCGAACATCGCCGCGTAAAGCACCACGCAGCCATCGAAGCGCGGCTGCTGCTCTGCTCGTGCCGCAAGATCGCGAAACTGTCTCGACAGCGCCCTCCGCTGGGTGGGCAGGCGATCCGTCATGATGCTGGCCGCGTTCTTTCCGCCCCCCGACACGCCCTCAGGCTGCGGGTCCTTGGTGAAACGAAGAACGGGATTCAGAAGCGGACGCCGGGGGGTATTAGCCATCAAGCGTCTCCTTCAAATAACGATGCACCATCTGGCGGCTGACGCCAACGATCTTGGCGATGTCCGATTGACTGATGCCGCCTTTATCGTGCAGCAGCCGCGTCAGCGTCTTCTTGTCAGCGGTGTCCAACTCACGATTATCAAGAAGCCGGGGGTTGCCGCTGCGCGACGCGCCTACGGCCAGCAGGATATGCGCAAGGCTTGAATCCTGGTTGCTCAAGATCGCCCGGCGCCGTGCCGCCAGCGCGATGTTTTCGATGTCCGCGCCATTGAGCCCGTCTGAGACCCGAGCCAGCAGGCGACCGTCATCCTTGCGACCGTCATCGCCCAGGAACAGGAAGTGCTCCCACATGCTGGCGCGCACATCCTCGTCGGGCAGGTTCAGCTCGACCTTGTAGGGAAAGCGCCGCCAGATCGCCGGATCAAGAAGGTGTGGGTGGTTGGTTGCGCCGACCGTCACAACGTCATCGGTTAGAGAGTCGAGCCCCTGAAGGACGGTGTTCACCACGCGTTTCAGTTCGCCCAGTTCGTGCCGGTCGTCTCGCAGCTTCGCGATAGCATCCATCTCATCGAGGAAAAGGACAGCATTCCGTGACGGTACGAACTCGAATATGCCCCTGATGTTCTTGGCGGTTTCGCCCAGCCGGGACGAGATCAGCGAGTCGAGGCGCGCCACATATAGAGGTCGTCGGAGCGACGCGGCTATATGGCCCGCCAGTAGGGTCTTGCCGGTGCCAGGCGGTCCATAGAGCAGCAGTCCGAGGCGTGCAGAGACGCCTTTCTCGGCCAGAAGGCCAATATGCTGTGCATCTTCGATGAACTGCGAGATCGTTCGCCCCGCGTCGCCGCCCAGCATGATCGGTGTGGTCGGCCACTGTCCTTCCTCGATAAGAGGCAGTCGCGATCCGGCGTCCCGAGGCAGCGCTTCGGCATAACCTGACGCTTGAAGCGGAACGCCCCGTTTGCGCAATAGGTTCTGAAGGGATTTCGCGCCCTCAAGATCGTTCTGTTCGGCCATTCGCTTCGCGATCTGGCCGCCGAGCCGCCGCACGGCAGTGTAGTCCGCCGCCATGGCGGCTTCTATGAGAGCGGTTATGAGGGACCTGTCAACTTCCATGGCGGATATGTTGGGCATGCCGGCAAATATGTCAACCTATATCCTATAAGTGTAAACATGATGGGGCCTAGGTTGCAGCGGAGGCGCTGGTGGCGACGTCCTTCATTTCCCAGGAGCGGCCTCCGTGGTTTCGCCGCTTCTGACCGGCTCCAGATCCCCTGTCTGCGTCGCTGGAGGTGGTTCCGGGGTGGCCGGTGGGGGCTCAACTCCCTGCGCCGGTCCGCTGCAGCGTCCGGTAGACCGTCGGGCGGGAGATCGAAAACACCTCCGCGAGATCGCTCACCGAGTACTCCCCCGTATCGTACATCCGCCGCAGCTCCTTCGCTTGGCGGTCGGAGAGTTTGGGCTTCTTGCCGCGCAGCTTGCCGCGGGCGCGGGCGACGGCCATGCCCTCGCGGGTTCGCAGACGGATCAGGTCGCTTTCGAACTCGGCGAAGGTGGCGAGGATGTTGAAGAACATCCGCCCCATCGGGTCGGTCGGATCATAGACCGCTCCGCCGAGCGCCAGCTTCACGCCGCGGGCCGAGAGCCGGTCGGCGATGTCCCGCGCGTCGGGCACGGACCGCGCCAGCCGGTCGAGCTTGGCGACCACCAGCGTGTCTCCCTCGCGCACCGCGGCAAGCGCCTGGTCGAGCCCGGGGCGGGTGCGATTCCGCCCGGTCAGGCCATGGTCGACATAGATGCGGTCCTCCGAAACGCCGAGCGCCAGCAGTGCCTCGCGCTGCGCGGTCAGGTCCTGGCGGTCGGTGGAGCAGCGGGCGTATCCGATACGGGCGGCGGTCATGGCGAGACTGTAACGCTTGAGGCCCCTTCACTGCAAAACAAAACGGACCATTCAAATGATACGGCGCTGCGAGCGTCAGAGCGCCCTTGCCGGACTGTCCGCAGAACGATCCCCTTTCGGACAGGGCGCCTCGCGCCTGTCGCGCTGCAGGGAGAAGCTCCGAAAGCTAATTTTGATGTAGACGTTCTACATCACTTGAACGAAACCGCAGGCATCTCCATCATGACTTCATGATGAACGATTCGATTTCCCTCTCGGAGATCTCCGACCTGCGCATGGCGAACGCCATGCGCGGCGCCCTGCCGGAGGCTGACCGCGGAAGCCGCCGCGCCCTGACCTCGGGCGCGCTCGACATGTTGGCCGCGGGGCGGATGGAGCGCCTGCATCATCTGCCTGATGAGGCGCTTCCCGGCCTGCGCGCTCTCGAGGAAAACGACGTGGTCCTTCTCGCGCGCGGCGGCCTGCGAGCCGTCGCCTACGCTGGCCCGCCCGGCGTCGTCGTCCCCTTCTCCCCCCTGATCGTGCTGCGGGTGGCGGATCAGGGCCGAGCCGACCCCCGCTACGTCGCCGCCATACTGAACCTGCCGTCGACCCGCGCCCGCGCCGAGGCGCAGATGCAGGGCACGTCCATCCCGATGCTCGGCCGGAAGGAGATCGCCGCCATGAAGATCCCGCTCCCTCCGATCGCCCGGCAGCGCCTCATCGTCGAGGTGGTCGACCTGCAGGCCCGCGAAGCCGCGCTGCTCCAGGACTTGTCCCGGGCCCGTTCCCGCCTCCTCGCCGCCCTCTGCGCCGCCGACTGACCCCAGGAGCCCCCATGACCGACACCGTCAAGCAGAGCGAAGTGAACGACGCCATCTGGGCGGCCTGCGACACCTTCCGGGGGGTCGTCGACGCCGGCTCCTACAAGGATTACATCCTCGTCGCGCTGTTCCTGAAATACGTCACCGACGTCTGGAACGACCACCGCGCCGCCTACGCCAGGGAATTCGCCGACCTTCCCGAGGACCAGCGCGACATCCGCATCGAGCGGCGCATGCGCAACGAGCGTTTCCAGCTGCCCGTCATCGAGATCAAGGACGAGGCCGGGGCCGTCGTCGACCGCTTCCGCGCCTCCTTCGACAGCCTCAAGGCCCGCAAGGACCGCGCCAACATCGGCGAGCTCTTCAACATCGTGCTGGAGCATATCGAGGACGCCAACAAGAAGAAGCTCGACGGCGTGTTCCGCAACATCGACTTCAACTCGGAGTCCAACCTCGGCAAGCCCAAGGACCGCGCCCGCCGCCTGCGCCACCTGATCGACGATTTCTCAAAGCCCGCGCTCGACCTGCGCCCCTCGCGCGTCTCCGAGGACGTGATCGGCGAGGCCTACATCTACCTCATCTCCAAGTTCGCCTCCGACGCCGGCAAGAAGGCGGGCGAGTTCTACACCCCCTCCGCCGTCTCCGCGCTCCTCGCCCGCCTCGCGGCGCCCGGGCCCGGGCAGACCGTGTGCGATCCCGCCTGCGGCTCCGGCTCGCTGCTGATCCGCGCAGCCGAGCAGGTTCCTGCGGACGGGACCGGCCGCCGCGACGTCGCGCTCTTCGGGCAGGAGGTGAACGGCCAGACCTGGGCGCTGGCCCGCATGAACATGTTCCTGCACGGGGCCGACGCCGCCGACATCCGCTGGTGCGACACGCTCAACGATCCGCAGCTGATCGCGCAGGACGGCGCCCTCTCCACCTTCGACGTGGTGGTGGCGAACCCGCCCTTCAGCCTCGACAAATGGGGCGCCGACGCCGCGCCGGACGACCAGTTCAAGCGCTACTGGCGCGCGGACGGGGCCATCCCGCCGAAATCCAAGGGCGACTACGCCTTCATCACCCACATGATCGAGATCGCCCGCCGCCGTGCGGGCCGGGTCGCGGTGGTCGTGCCCCATGGGGTGCTGTTCCGCGCGGGCGCCGAAGGCAAGATCCGCGAGGCGCTGATCCGCGAAAACCTGCTCGACGCCGTGATCGGCCTGCCGGCGAACATGTTCACCACCACCGGCATTCCGGTCGCCATCCTGGTCTTCGACCGTCGCCGCGAACAGGGCGGGCCGCTGGAGGACCGATCCGACGTGCTCTTCATCGACGCGAGCCGGGAGTTCGAGCCGGGCAAGACCGTCAACGTGATGACCGAGGCCCACGCGAACCGCATCATTGAGACCTTCGCGAGCCGCGAGGCGCAGGAGCGGTATTCGCACCTCGCCACGCTTGAGGAGATCGCCGAGAACGATTTCAACCTGAACATCCCCCGCTACGTCGACACCTTCGAGGCGGAGGAGGAGATCGACGTCGCCGGCGTGCAGAAGGAGATCGCCGGGATCGAAGCCGAGCTGGATGCGGTGCGCGCGAAGATGGCGGCCTGCCTGAAGGAGTTGGGCGTTGATGCTTGACCATGGGCAGCGCTGCAGCCTCGGCGAAATTTGCACTTTCACCAACGGCAACGGCTTCCGCCCGAAAGATTGGGCGAAAGACGGTCTACCGATCATTCGCATCCAGAACCTCAACGGGTCGCAGGAATTCAACTATTTCGACGGCGAGCCGCGCAAGAACTGGATCGTGGAGCCAGGGGAGCTCCTGTTCGCATGGGCCGGCGTCAAAGGCGTCTCCTTCGGACCCACGATCTGGCCGGGGCCGAGAGGCGTTCTCAACCAGCACATCTACCGCGTCACGCCGAAGGCAGCTGTGGACTTGCACTGGCTTCATGCGGCTCTGCAGCTGGTGACACGGCGGGTTGAAGCCAAATCCCATGGCTTCAAGTCGAGCTTGGTTCATGTCCACAAGTCCGACATCACTGAACAGGTGGTTTCGGTTCCCCCTCTCCCCGAACAGCGCCGGATCGCCGGGATCCTGCGGACCTGGGACGAGGCGATCGACGCCGCCTCCCGCCTGATCGACGCCAAGCGGCGGCGGCTGGACGCGATCACCTTCCGGCTCGTCTTCGGCGGCGCCCGGCTGGCGAATTTCGGCGACGCCTCGGCGCGGCAGGAGGCGCGGTGGTTCAACGTCCCTGCCGCCTGGCGTGTGGCGAAGATCGGCGACCTGGCCAAGGAGGTCTCGCGCACCAATGCCGACGGCGCGGTGTCCGAGGTGCTGTCCTGCTCCAAGCATGACGGCTTCGTCCGCTCGCTGGAGTATTTCAAGAAGCAGATCTTCAGCGCCGATCTCAGCGGCTACAAGATCATCGCCCGCGGCGATTTCGGCTTCCCGAGCAACCATGTCGAGGAAGGCTCCATCGGCCTTCAGACCATCGCCGACATCGGCGTGGTGAGCCCGATCTACTGCGTGTTTCGCTTCGATGCGAAGAAGGTCGACGCCGACTATGCGTTCCGGGTCCTGAAGACGAGCGTCTTCCGGCACATGTTCTCGGTGGCCACCAGCGCCTCCGTGGACCGTCGCGGCTCGCTGCGCTGGAAGGAGTTCAGGAAGCTGCCCTTCCCGGTCCCGCCGCTCGCCGAGCAGCAGGCCATCGCGGCGGCCATCGACCTGGCGGCGCAGGACCTCGCCACCTCGAAAGCCCACCTCGACGCCCTGAAACGCCAGAAGCGCGGTCTGATGCAGAAGCTCCTGACCGTGACCGGCGCATGGCGGGCGCCTGCGGAGCCTGCCGTTTGACCGCGTTTTCCGACCATATCGTGTTCGTGGATGAGAGCGGCGATCACGGGCTGACGGGGATCGACCCGCAGTTCCCGGTCTTCGCGCTCGCCTTCTGCGTCCTGCGCAAGGAGGATTACATCACCCAGGTCACCCCCGCCTTCCAGCGGTTCAAGTTCGAGTTCTTCGGGCATGACGAGGTGATCCTGCATGAGCACGAGATCCGGAAACAGCAGCAGCCCTTCACCTTCCTGCGCGCCGATCCGGCCCTGCGCGGTCGGTTCATGGGCGGCATCTCGGACCTGATCGCCGAGGCGCCGTTCGAGATCATCGCCTCGGTGATCGACAAGCCGCGGCTCGTCGACCGCTATCCCAATCCCTGGAACCCCTATGAGATCGCGCTGCGCTTCTGCATGGAGCGGCTGCTCCATCTCCTGCGCCGGAACGGCCAGGCCGGACGCCTCACCCATGTCTGCTTTGAGAGCCGCGGCGCGAAGGAGGACGGCGAGCTGGAGCTGGAGTTCCGCCGCATCTGCGCGAACGGCGCGCGCTGGGGATGGAATGCGCCCGACTTCTCGGACATGAGCTTCGAGCCGCTGTTCACGCCCAAGGCCAGCAACTCGGTCGGCCTGCAGATGGCGGATCTGGTGGCGCGGCCCATCGCCCTGAACACGATGCGCCCCGGCCAGCCGAACCGGGCCTTCGAGACGCTGTCGCCGAAGCTGCGGGTGACGAAGGTGTTCCCATGAGCGCGCAAAACAAAAGGGCCCCGGAAAGATCCAGAGCCCCTTCGTCGACCGGGAAATGCCCAATCCTTGACGAGGATATGCACCCGGCCGGCCGAAATTTCAAGCTCGGTCCGACGGCCGAGGCGGGAGAGGCCCGATGAGCTCCGCGTTCGATCCCTCCGAAGCCGCGGACAGCCAGATCCCCGCGCTTCAGCTCCTCGCCGCGATGGGGTGGGAGATCCTGCCCCGCGCCGAGGCCGAAGCCCTGCGCGGCAAGCGCAGCCGCGTGCTGCTGGAGGGCGTTCTGAAGAGCTGGCTGCTGGAGACGAACAGCTTCGCGCGCCGCGGCGAGGTTCATCGCTTCAACGAGGCCGATGCGGAAGAGGCGGTCCGGCAGCTGATGCCGGACCGCACCGCGCTGAAGGGGCTCGTGGGCACGAACAAGGAGATCTACGATCGGCTGTTGCTGGGGGCCACGATCTCCAAGACCGTGGAGGGTGACCGCAAGAGCCAGCACATGGCCTATGTCGACTGGGAGCGGCCCGACCGGAACCGCTTCCAGGCGTCCCCGGAGATGAGCGTCGAGCGGGTCGGCGCCTCGGATACGCGCCGCTGCGACATCGCTCTTTTCGTCAACGGCGTCCCCTTCGGCGTGATCGAATGCAAGGGCGCCGATCATGATGTGAAGGACGCGTCGAGCCAGCTGCTTGCCTACCAGGGCGCGGCCGAGATCCCGCACCTGTTCCACTTCGCGCAGCTGCTGATCGGCGTGAACCGGCGCGAGGGGATCTACGGGACCGTCGGCACGCCTCAGCGCTTCTGGGCCCGCTGGCGCGAGGAGGAGACGCAGGATGCCGAGATCGAGGCCCTGCTCGACCGCCGCCCCCCGGCCGAGGAGATGGCCGCCCTGTTCTCCGGCGAATTCACCCGCCACCGCGGCTTCTTCGAGGCGAGATCCGAGTTCCGCCGTCAGATCACCGAGCAGGACCGCATGCTGCATGCGCTCTGCCGCTCCGAACGCCTGCTGGAGCTGACGCGTATCTTCACCGTCTTCGACGGCGGGGTGCGCAAGGTCGCGCGCTATCAGCAGTTCTTCGGCATCCGCCGGACCATGGAGCGGATCTCCGAGCGCGACAGCACGGGCAAGCGCCGCGACGGGCTGATCTGGCACACGCAGGGCTCGGGCAAGTCGCTGACCATGGTGATGCTCGCCCGCGCGCTGATTTTTTCGCCCCAGGTGGCCGCGCCGCGGATCCTGATTGTCACCGATCGCCGGGACCTTGAGCGGCAGATCAAGGACACCTTCGTGTCCTGCGAACTGGAACCGGAGCGAGCTTCCACCGGGCGGGATCTCCTGGAGAAGCTGCGTGCTGGCAAGCGCCTGCTGACCACGGTCATCAACAGGTTCGACACGGCGATGCGCGTCGGGCAGGAACCTGATGAGGACGAGGACATCTTCATCCTGGTCGACGAGAGCCACCGCACCCAGCAGGGCGGCTTCGCGGCCCAGATGCGCACCCTGCTGCCGCGAGCCTGCTATCTTGGCTTCACCGGCACGCCGATCCTAAAGCGGGACAAGAGCACCGCCGACCGGTTCGGCGGCATCATCCACAAATACACCATCGACCAGGCGGTGCAGGACGGCGCCGTCGTGCCGCTGCTCTATGAAGGCCGCTTCGTCGATCAGAGCGTGAACCCGGAGACCATCGACGCCTGGTTCGAGCGTGTGACCGAGGACTACACCGACGCGCAGAAAGCGGATCTGCGGCGCAAATACAGCCGCAAGAATCTCCTCGCGCAGACCGAGAGCGCGATCTATGCGCGGGCGGAGGACATCTCTCGCCATTTCAAGGAGACATGGAAGGGCACCGGCTTCAAGGCACAGCTCGTCGCTCCCTCGAAGGCGGCGGCGATCCGCTACAAGGAGATCCTCGACGACCTCGGCGAGGTCAGCGCCGAGGTCGTGATCTCCCCGCCGAATGAGCGCGAAGGGCCAGAGAGCCTCGACAGCCCGTCGCGCGACAAGGTCAAAGCCTTCTGGGACGCCCAGATGGAGCGCTTCGGCAACCCGGACAAATACGAGGAGACCATCGTCGAGCGCTTCAAGAACGGCGACGAACCGGAGATCCTCATCGTCGTCTCGAAGCTGCTGACCGGATTCGACGCGCCCTGCAACACGGTTCTCTACCTGTGCAACGGGCTGAAGGAGCACGGGCTTCTGCAGGCCATCGCGCGGGTCAATCGGCTCTGCACCATCGGCGAGACCCAGAAGGAGTTCGGCTACGTCATCGATTACGAAGGTCTGCTGGAGAACCTCGATCAGGCGCTGACAGCCTACAGCAGCCTGGAGGGCTATGAGGAGGAGGACGTCGTCGGCGCCCTCCATGACGTAAGCGAGGAGATCCGCAAGCTGCCCCAGCGCCATGGCGAGGTCTGGGACGTGTTCCGCGAGGTCCGCGACAAGACCGATGCCGAGGCGCTGGAAGAGCATCTTGCGCCCCAGGATCGCCGTGACGCCTTCGTCGCCGCGCTGCGGGCATTCGGCAAAACGCTGGACATCGCCCTCGGCTCCGAGAAGGCGATCGAGATCCATCCGCGCGAAAAGCTCGACGCGTGGTCGAAGGATTTCGTGCGGCTTGAACGTCTGCGCCGCTCGGTGCAGCGCCGCTTCGGCGACGCGATGGACATGTCCAAGCTTGAGCCGCAGCTGCGCGCCCTGCTGGATCGCGAGGTGCAGTCTGCGCCGCCGATGCCGATCGTCGACCTGATCGACATCACCGACCGGGAGGGCATGCGCAAGGTGCTGGAGGAGGAGAAGATCTCCGACGCCTCCAAGGCCGACGCCATCGCCAGCGCAACCCGCCGCACCCTGAATGAGCGGATGGAGGAGGATCCGGCGCTCTACGCCAGCTTCTCGGAGATGCTGAAGCAAACGATCGACGCCTATCGCGCCAAGCGGATGAGCGAGAAGGAATACCTCTCGAAGGTCGTGGATCTGGCCGAGCAGGCCGCTGGCAAGCCCCACCGCGCGGAGGCCCCGGCGCCGATCCGGGATGACCCTGCCGCCCAGGCATTCTTTGGCGCGATACGGGAGATGCCGGCCTTGAAAGACGCCCCCGAGGACGCCGCAGTCCTCGTCGCCCGCGATCTGGCCGATATCATCCGCAAGCGGCTCATCGTTCGGTTCTGGGCCAATGACGATGAGCAGAAGGCCCTGCGCAACGCGCTCGACGACTACCTGTTCGACATGGCGCCGGACCATGGGCTGGAGGTCTCGCACGAGGCCATCGACGCGCTGGTCGACACGGTTCTGCGCATCGCGAAGGCGCAGTTTCCGCGATGAGCGAGCCTCATGTGCTGACCTACGGCACGCGACAGGTCGCCTGGACGCTGCTGCGCCGGGACCGGCGGACGCTGGAGATCGCGGTGACGCCGGAGGGCGCCATCGAGGCGGTCGCTCCGCTCGACGCTCCGCTGGCGAAGGTGGAAGCGCTGCTTCTGAAGCGGATGCCCTGGATCGACCGCCAGCGGCGGGAGCTCGGTGGCATGGCGGATGCCCCCCTGCCCCGCCAGCACCTGCCGGGCGAGACGCACCGCTACCGCGGCCGCGCCTATCGGCTGAAGGTCGAGCGCGGGATCCGGTCCGAAGTGCGTCTGGTCCGCGGCCGCCTGCATGTCCTCTCGCACGCGCCGAGCGACCGGGAGGAGACGCGCCGGCTGGTCGAGGAGTGGTATCGCGGGACAGCTCGCCGGGTTTTTGCCGAACGGTTGGAACTCGCTTGCGCCCGGTTCCCTGATCCCGATGCGGTGCGCCCCGTGCAATGGCAGGTCCGGGCGATGGAGAAGCGCTGGGGCTCCATGACCCCTGCCGGCCGACTGACGCTGAACCTCGATCTGATCCGCATGCCGACCCCGGCGATCGACTACGTGCTGACCCATGAGCTGGCGCACCGGATCGAGCATCACCACGGGGCTGCGTTCTGGCGGCTGCTGGAGCGGGTCATGCCGGACTGGCAAGAGCGAAAGAGCGCCTTGGAGCGGGCGGAGCGCTGACCTCTTTGGCCGCGCGCGGCCGCGGCCATCGTGGTTCGATCTCTCCTTAAAGCGGATGGTAGCGGTGCACGCGTCAGAGCCGCTCAGCCCGCTGGCCCCCCTGAAGCGGGTCCACCCATAATGTCGGTTGAGGCGACGAGGAGGATCCATGCCGAGGAAGAAGCACAAGCCGGAGGAGATCGTCGGCGTCATCGGGCCCGCGCAAGAATGCTCTTGACCTTCCAGCAAGGGGAACCCCTATCTGCTGCCTCGTGTCCATTGTCGCCCGCCTCGTCCTGGTTCTGTCGATCGTCGCCGCGCTCTGCGCGGGCGGCGTGTCGGGCGCATCTGCGCATGACGCGGCGGCCAGAGCGTCGGCGGCCGACCGGATGGCGCACGCGGGTCATCACATGATCCCCGAGGGCGGCGTCTGCGACATGTCGATCGCCCATTGCGCGACGGCGCTGCCGCCGGGCCAGACCGTCCAGGGCTTCGAACCGGCGCCCTGTCCGATCCGACACCCCTCCGCATCGACCGAGCTGGCGGAGCTCGCGACGCCCGAGCTCGAGACGCCGCCTCCGCGAGGCTGAACGGCCGAACGCCCTTCCCGGGGCTTTCGTCTCCGACCTTCAGCTTCAAAGAGGACACTATGCTGAAATCCAACCTGCTGCGCCTTGCGGCGGCAGCCGTCGTGGCGACTCCCGTCGCCGCCTTCGCCTCCGGTTCCCACGACGGCGGCCACGGCGCCTCGCCGACCGGCATGCCGGGCAAGGCCTCGGCCGCCTCGCGCACGATCGAGGTGACCCTGCATGACAACTACTATGAGCCCGAGACGATCGAGGTGAAGGCGGGCGAGACCGTCCGCTTCCGGATCAGGAACGCGGGCGAGTTCGTGCACGAGTTCAACATCGGCACGGCCGAGATGCATGCCTCGCATCAGGACGAGATGATGATGATGATGCAGCATGGCGTGCTGATGCCCGACCATGTCGACATGGCGGCCGCGAAGAAGATGCAAGCCTCGATGGGCCACGGGATGCACGACGATCCCAACAGTGTGCTGCTCGAGCCGGGCAAGTCCGGCGAGATCGTGTGGACCTTCCCCGAGGACGCCGACGTGGCGATCGAGTTCGCCTGCAACGTGCCGGGACACTACCAGTCCGGCATGGTCGGCTCGGTCTCGATCGACCACTGACGTGACGACGGACCGACGCGCCGCCGCGGCGCGTCGGTCCTCACGCCCCCAACATCAGGAAACCGACCATGACGCCATCTGGTCTGGCGCGCACGCTCGCGCTGGCGACGGCCGCCCTGGCGCCGCTCGCCGCCCTTGCCGGGACCTACGACATCACCGTCGATCCGGTCCGCATCGAAACCGCCGGCTTCACCAAGTCCGGCATCGGCTACAACGGCTCGCAGATCCCCACCGTCCTCCGCTTCCAGGAAGGCGAGGAGGTGACCATCCGGGTGACCAACAACCTGTCCGAGGACACCTCGATCCACTGGCACGGGCTGATCCTGCCGTTCGAGGAGGACGGCGTGCCCGGCATCAGCTTCCCCGGCATCAAGCCGGGCGAGACCTTCACCTACCGCTTTCCCATCGTGCAGAGCGGCACCTACTGGTTCCATTCGCATTCCGGCTTCCAGGAGCCGGACGGCGCCTTCGGGGCGATCGTGATCGAGCCGAGGGCGCGCGAACCCTACCGCTACGACCGCGACTACGTGGTGCAGTTCACCGACAAGCATCCCCACTCCGGGGATCGGGTGTTCCGCAACCTCAAGCTCTCGGCCGACTACTACAACCGCCAGCAGCGCACCCTGTTCGACCTGCTGTCCGACGCCGGCGAGAAGGGCCTAGGCGCGGCGCTGGCGGACCGGGCGGCCTGGGGCGACATGCGCATGATGCCCACCGACGTCGAGGACGTGCAGGGCTTCGCGCCGATGATCAACGGGCGGGACGCCGAGGCGAACTGGACGGGCCTGTTCAAGCCGGGCGAGCGGGTGCGGCTGCGGCTGATCAACAGCTCGGCGATGACCTATTTCGACGTGCGCATCCCTGGCCTGGAGATGACCGTGGTCGCCGCCGACGGCAATGACGTGCTGCCGGTGGTGGTGGACGAGCTGCGCCTGGGCGTGGCCGAGACCTATGACGTGATCGTGCGCCCGACCGAGGACCGCGCCTACTCGGTGCTGGGCGAATCCATGGGCCGCACCGCCATGGCCCGCGGCACGCTGGCCCCGCGCGAGGGCATGGCGGCCGAGATCCCCGACCTGCGCCCCGCCCCGCGCCTGACCATGGCCGACATGGGCATGATGGAGGGCATGGATCATGGCGACATGGGCCATGGGGGCATGGGCCAGGGCGGCGCGAGCCACGTGATGCCGGACGGCTCCACGATGCCCGGTGACGCCCATGCGGCGATGGCCGGGGGCGGGCACGTCATGCCCGACGGGTCGACCATGGCGGGCGACGCGCACGCCGGGATGGCGGGCGGCGGCCACACGATGCCCGACGGCTCGCGGATGGAGGGGATGAACCACGGCTCCATGCCCGGCATGGACCATTCCGGCATGGCCGGCGGCGACCCCTTCTACGCGCCCGGCAGCGGGCTGACGCCCGAGGCGGCGGAGGGCGGCAAGTTCCTGTCCTATGCCGACCTGAAGGCCCGCGCCCCGCTCTATCCCGACCGGGAGGCGACGCGCGAGATCGAGCTGCGCCTGACCGGCAACATGGAACGCTACATCTGGTCGATCAACGGCGTGAAATACGAGGACGCCGAGCCGATCCGCCTGCGCATGGGCGAGCGGGTGCGCTTCAAGTTCGTCAACGAGACGATGATGACCCACCCCATGCACCTGCACGGCATGTGGACCATCCTCGACACCGGCTCGGGTGCACGCGACCCGATCAAGCACACGGTCAGCGTGGCGCCGGGCACGACGCTCTACACCGAGACCGAGGTCGACGCGCCGGGCCAGTGGGCGTTCCACTGCCACCTGTCCTACCACATGGCCGGCGGCATGTTCCGCAAGGTGATCGTCGAGGGCGCGCCGAAGCAGGCGATGAACATGCCCGCCGCGGATCACGGCGCCGAGCCGGCCGCCGCCGCCCATTCCCATGCGCATGACGAGGGTTGAGACCATGCACGCGACCCGCATCCTTCCCGCCCTCGCGCTGATCGCCGCGGCCGGGCCGGCGCTGGCCGAACCGGCGATCTGGGGCCTCCAGGTCGAGCAGCTGGACTACCGCTTCGGCGAGGACGAGGACGTCCTCGCCTGGGACTTCGACGCCGTGGCGGGAACCGACGAGCTCCGCTTCGTGTGGCGCTCGGAGGCCGAGCTGCTGACCGGCCCCGGAACCTTCGAGACGCTGGAGAACCAGGCCCGCGTCCAGGTCCCGATCTCGCCCTTCTTCGACGCCGTGGGGGGCGTCATGGTCTCGACTCCCGAGGGGCCGGACCGGGTCTACGGCGTCGTCGGCGTGCATGGCCTCGCCCCCCAGTGGTTCGAGGTGGACGCCGACCTGTTCGTCTCGGACAAGCCCTTCGCCCGGGTCGAACTGGACTACGAGGCGCTGATCACCAACCGGCTGATCCTGACGCCGAGCGTCGAGGTCTCGGTCCCGCTGGTCGACGACCGGGCCATCGACGCCGGCGCCTTCGGGCCGAAGCTCGAGGCCGGGCTGCGGCTGAGCTACGACGTCGTGGACCGCCTGGTCTCGCCCTATGTGGGCGTCCACTACGAGCGGTATTTCGGCGACAGCGCGGACCTGCGCCGGGCCTCGGGAGAGGCGACGGACGCGGTCTATTTCGTTGTGGGGACGAAGATCCTCTTCTGATCCGTCGTCCCGAAGACGGACGCCCCCGGCGAGACCCGGGGGCGTCTCCCCGCCGGACTCGTCCGGCCGGGGCGGACGCGCAGACCGGGCCGAACGCCGATGGACGCGACTTTCCTCTTTCAGATCCCCCATGACCTGATGCATGCGGTCGCCCACGCGGTCGGCCATGAGATCACCGCGGACACGCCCGGCTGGGTGCATCCGGTCTTTCACCTGACGCTGGTCTGGGCCCCGATCGCGCTGGCCGCGCTCGCTCTGTGGCGGCTGGTCTCGGCGCTGCGCGCCCGCGGACGTCCCGCCGGCGCCGCGCCGCCGCCCGTTCCCGGGTTCGAGCCGGGCGTCTACGCCTTCGTGCTGCGCTGGACCCGGGCGGAGCTGCCGCTGCTGCTGGGCCTCAGCCTCGCGGCGCTGCCGGTGCTCTACGCCGCGCTGGAGCTGCCCAAGCTGATCGTGAACCGGGCCATCGACGCCGAGGGCTTTCCGCTGACCGCGGGCCTATGGAGCTTCGACCAGCTCGAGTTCCTGTTCCTGCTCTGCGCGCTCTACCTCGTCGCGGTGATGACGAGCGGGGCGCTGAAATTCGCGATCAACGTGGCGAAGGGACGGGTGGGCGAGCGCGTGCTGCGCCGCCTGCGCCTGACGATCTACCGCCGCTGGCGCGCCGGCGCGGGAGGCCCGAGGCGCGGCGAAACCATCCCCCTGATCGCCCAGGAGGTCGAGCCGATCGGCGGTTTCGCGGCCGAGGCCATCGTGCTGCCGGTGTTCCAGGGCGGAACCTTCCTGACCATCCTCGCCTTCATGTTCATGCAGGACCCGGTGCTGGGCGCGGCCGCCGTCTCGCTGCTGCCCGTCCAGCTGGTGGTGATCCCCCGCCTTCAGCGACGGGTGAACCGGCTGGCCCGCGCCCGGGTCGCCGAGATGCGGACCCTGGGCGGCGAGCTCGCCGGTCAGTCGCTGCGGCCGGAGGCCCGCCTCGGCCTCGCCCCGCGCGAGGGCCTGGCCGACGTTTGCGGGGGCTTCCGGCGCATCGAGTCGATCCGGCGGAACCTGCAACGCGAGAAGTTCTTCATGAAGTCGGTCAGCAACTTCCTCGCCTCGCTGACGCCCTTCTTCTTCTACGCCATCGGCGGCTGGCTGGTGATCGAGGGCCGGCTGACCCTGGGCGCGCTGGTGGCGGTGCTGGCGGCCTACAAGGATTTCTCCGCGCCGCTTCGCGAACTGCTGCGCCACTACCAGGCGGTCGAGGACGTGCGGGTGCGCTACCAGGAGCTGCTGGCCCATCTCGCCCCGGCCCGGACCGCGCCGGCCTCGGCGTTGTCGCCGGCGTCGCGGGAGCCATGTCCCATGGAAACGGCATGACCCGCGGACAGCGCAGCCGCCTGCGGAGGCGACGCGGGACCGCCCACGCCGCCTCATCCTTCCGCCGGCCTTCGCCCAGGCCCGGCGTCGCGCCGGGCGCGCGACGCGAACCAGACCAGAGATACGACGACAGGAGGCCCCGTCATGGATCATGACGACCGCGAACGACGCATCACGCTGCTGGGCGGCGTCTCGATGGGAACCGGGGTGATGATCGGTGCAGGCATCTTCGCCCTGACCGGCCAGATCGCCGAGCTGGCCGGCCCCGCCTTTCCATGGGCCTTCCTGGCCGGGGCGGTGGTCACCTCTTTCAGCGCCTATGCCTACGCCTGTATGACCCGGGTCTGGCCATCCTCGGGCGGGATCGCGATGATCCTCCAGAAAGCCTGGGGCGTGGGGGCCGTCGCCGCCGGCGCCTCGATGCTGATGGCTCTGTCGATGATCATCGCGCAGAGCCTGGTGGCCCGGACCTTCGGGACCTACGCGCTCAGGCCCTTCGACCTGGGGTCCGACCACTGGCTGGCGCCTGTCCTGGGCGTGGGTCTGATCGGCTTCGCCTTCCTGGTGAACCGCTCGGGATCGAAGTCGGTGGGGCGCGCCTCGCTGGTGATGGCCGCGATCAAGATCGGCGGCATCATGGCGTTCGGCGCGGCCGCCCTGTGGGCCGCCGGCGCGCCCGAGGCGTCCTCGGCCCCGCAGGGCTCCGCCGCGGGCTTCCTTGCAGCCGTGGCGCTGGCGGTGATGGCCTTCAAGGGCTTCACCACCATCACCAACAGCGGCGGCGAGATGGTCTCGCCCGAGCGCAACGTGGCGCGCGCCATCGCGATCTCGATCGTGGTGTGCACGGCGACCTACCTGCTGGTCGCCTGGGCGGTCGCCCGCGGCCTGACCTTCGAGCAGATCGTGGAGGCGCGGGACTATGCGCTGGCCCGCGCGGCCGAGCCGACGCTGGGCCCCTGGGGCTTCCGGCTGACGGTTGCGCTGGCGCTGGTCGCCACCGCCTCGGGCGTGCTGGCGAGCCTGTTCGCGGTGTCGCGGATGCTGACCATGCTGACCGAGATGAAGATGATCCCCCACAGCCATTTCGGCATGTCGGGGCCGATCCAGCGCCACCTGCTGGTCTATGTGGCGGTGCTGGCGGCGCTGGCCACGGTCCTGTTCGACCTGGGCCGCATCGCCTCGCTGGGGGTGTTCCTCTACCTGACCATGGACGTGATCGTGCAGGTCGGCATCCTGCGACGGCTGCGCGCCCGGGTCGGAGCGCGGGGCTGGATTCTGTGCACGGCGATCGGGCTGGACCTCGTGGTGCTGGCCGCCTTCGGCCGCGCCAAGCTGCTGGAGGATCCCTGGATCGTCGCCATCGCGGCTGGGCTGATCGGGGTCGTCTTCGTCCTGGAACGCGCCTGGGTCGGCAACTGGGTGAGCGCACCGCAGGCCGACGAGCCGGGCGGGCATCACCATCACCCTTCGACCTGAAGCGTCCCTTCGCTCTGCGGGTGGGAGGCGTCAGGGGGTCTTCCGCCCCTTGACCTTCCAGTCGCTGGAACACCTACATCAGGGGCCGTGATGGTCCCCCGAGCGCGGAGCGCCCCCATGGCCCCCCCTGACTCCCCGGCGAAAGCCGCCCATTCTCACGGTGGCCACGGCCACGGCCATGACCACGGCCAGGCAGGTCCGGTCGTCCGTGACCCGGTCTGCGGCATGACGGTCGACCCGGAGGCCGGCAAGCCGACCGCCGAGCATGACGGCCATGTCTTCCACTTCTGCTCCGAGCGCTGCCCCGGCAAGTTCGTCGCCGCGCCCGGCGACTACCTGACCGCCAGGGACCCGGTCTGCGGCATGGACGTCGACCGCTCCACCGCCGCCCACATGACCAAGCATGAGGGCGGGCGGTTCTACTTCTGCTCCGCCGGCTGCCAGGCGAAGTTCGAGGCCGAGCCGGAGCGATACCTCGGCGGTCGCCCGGCGCCCGAGCCGATGCCGGCGGGCACGCAATACACCTGCCCGATGCACCCCGAGATCGTGCAGGACCATCCCGGCGACTGCCCCAAGTGCGGCATGGCGCTGGAGCCGATGACCCCCTCGGCCGACGCCGGGCCGAACCCCGAATACGTGGACTTCCGCCGTCGCCTCGCGATCACCGCGCCGCTGGCGCTGGCGATCTTTGTGCTGGAGATGGGCGCCCACCTGGGCCTGCCCTTCGCCGACTGGATCGGCCATCGCGCCTTCGGCTGGGTCCAGTTCGCCCTGGCCACGCCCGTGGTCTGGATCTGTCGGCCGTTCTTCAAGCGGGGCTGGGCCTCGATCGTCAACCGCAGCCCCAACATGTGGACCCTGATCTCGCTGGGGACGGGGGCGGCCTATGTCTTCTCGGTCGTCTCGCTGCTCGCCCCCGGCGTTTTCCCCGAGGCGATGCGCGACTCCATGGGCATGGCTCCGGTCTACTTCGAAGCGGCCGCGGTGATCCTGGTCCTGGTCCTCGTCGGCCAGGTGATGGAACTGGCGGCGCGCGAGCGAACCGGCGACGCCATCCGCGCCCTGATGGACCTCGCCCCCAAGACTGCCCGCCGCGTGACCGGCGAGACGGAGGAGGACGTCCCCCTCGACGCCCTGCGCTCCGGCGACGTCCTTCGCGTGCGCCCCGGCGAAAGCGTGCCTGTGGACGGCGAGGTCGTCGAGGGCCGCTCCTCGGTCGACGAGAGCATGATCACCGGCGAGCCGGTGCCCGTCGAGAAAACCGAAGGAGAGCCCGTCACCGGCGGCACCCTGAACAAGAGCGGCACGTTCCTGATGCGCGCGGGGAACGTCGGCGCCGACACCACGCTGAACCGCATCGTCGAGATGGTGGCGAAGGCCCAGCGGTCCCGCGCGCCGATCCAGGCGGCGGCCGATCGGGTCGCGGGGTATTTCGTGCCGGCGGTGGTCGGCGTGGCGCTGATCGCCTTCGCGGCCTGGGTCGCGCTGGGTCCGTCCCCCGCGGTCTCCTACGCGTTCGTGGCCGCGGTCTCGGTCCTGATCATCGCCTGCCCCTGCGCGCTGGGTCTCGCGACCCCGATGTCGATCATGGTCGCCACCGGCCGCGGCGCGCAGGCGGGCGTCCTGATCCGCGACGCCGAGGCGCTGGAGCGGCTGGCCGGCGTCGACGTGCTGATCGTTGACAAGACCGGCACCCTCACCGAGGGCAAGCCCACCCTGACCGACACCGAACCGGCGGACGGCCTCTCCGAGGCCGAACTCCTGTCCCTCGCCGCCGCGCTGGAGCGGGGCTCCGAACACCCGCTGGCCGAGGCGATCGTCGCCGGCGCCGAGGCGCGGGGGGCCGAACGCCTGGACGCGACGGAGTTCGAGGCGATGACGGGCAAGGGCGTGACCGGGACCGTCGCGGGCCGCGCCGTCGCGCTGGGCAACGCCGCGCTGATGGCGGACCTGGGCGTGGACCCCGGCCCGCTCGCCGCCCGCGCCCGCGCGTTGCAGGAGCAGGGCCGCACCGCGATGTTCGTCGCCGCCGACGGCCGCCCCGCGGGCCTGGTCGCCGTCGCCGACCGGATCAAGGAGACGACGCCCGCCGCGATCCGCGCCCTGCACGCGTCGGGCCTGCGTATCGTCATGGCCACCGGCGACGCCGAGGCCACGGCCCGCGCCGTCGCCAAGGCCCTGAACATCGACGAGGTCCACGCCGAGGTCTCGCCCGAGGACAAGCACGCCCTGGTCGAGCGCCTGCATGGCGAGGGCCTGTCCGTCGCCATGGCCGGCGACGGCGTCAACGACGCCCCCGCGCTAGCCGCCGCCGACGTCGGCATCGCTATGGGCACCGGCGCAGACGTGGCGGTCGAAAGCGCGGGCGTGACGCTGGTCAAGGGCGACCTGAACGGCGTGGTCCGCGCCCGCCGGCTGGCCGAGGCGACCATGCGCAACATCCGCCAGAACCTGTTCTTCGCCTTCGTCTACAACGCGGCCGGCGTCCCTCTGGCCGCGGGCGTCCTCTACCCGGTCTTTGGCCTTCTGCTGTCGCCGGTAGTCGCCGCGGCGGCGATGAGCCTGTCCTCCGTCTCGGTGATCGGCAACGCGCTCAGGCTGCGGGCGGCCCGTCTGCACGGCCCGGACTGACCCGGGCAAGGCCAAGGCAGCCACCGCTCCCGGTCGACGGCGGCGCAGGCGTCACGGCTGCGGGCTCGTCCGCCGCCGCACTGCAAGCAGGAGGAATTCGCGATGTACGGTGATGCGATGGGCGATGGAATGATGAGCTTCGGCATGGGCTTCGGCTGGCTATTGGGCCTGCTGCTGATCGTGCTGGCCGTGCTGGCGATCGCGGCGCTGGTCAAGTACCTGCGCGAGTAGGTTCGCTTTCGCCGGGCACCGCCGCTTCGGCCTCCGCCAGCAATCCGAACACCGAGCGGTGCAGCTGAGCCCGCCCTTCCTCGGCCAGCTCCACCATCCGCCGGACCCATCCGCCGGGGTTTCGCACAACGCCGCCGCGCGCCTCAGCCCCAGCAAAGGCGGTCAGCGCCAGCACCGCGGCGCCGGATCGGCCCAAGGCGGCCTCGGCGCAGCTCCAAGCATCCTGCCGCAGCCCTTCGCGCAGCGCCCGTTCGCAGGCGATTTGCGTCACCGCCTCCCAGCTCGGCGCGCCGTAGCGGTTCAAGTCGTCGCGCCAGTCCCAGGGCAGGAGTTCGAGCGCCATCGGCAGGGTGACGTACTGGAGACCGCAAGCGATCGCACGGGCTTGGCGTGCCTCCGCGGGATTACAGGTCTCTGAAGAGAATTGATGTGTTCTGTATGGGCGCTCGGATTTTTCCGGCCGGTCGGAACGATTTTTCCGGCTCTCGGCGAGTTGTCCACAGGCGGCGCCGGGCGCCTCCACCGCCTCCAGCAGGGATTGCACGCGGGCGAAGAGATCCCGCAGACGCTCGACGCCAAGATGGGCGAGCCGGCGCGGGAAACTGCGCCATGCGACGCAGGCCTCCGCCGCCGCGCGTCCCGCCTCAAATACCGGCCGTAGGCGGCGGCGGATGGCGCTGATCTCGCGCCGCAGCCGGGCGTGCTCGTCGACGGATCTGCGGCGGGCTTCGGCGGCGGCCTCGATCTCCGCGGCACGGTCGAGCAGCGGCCAGAAACCGATGCCGTAGATCTCGGCGACGCGACCCTGCCGGTCGCGGACGACCTGGCGCCGCCCGCCGTCCTGGCAGAGGTTCTCGGCCAGCCCCACGTCAATCAGCTTGCGGATACGGTAGCGGATGGTGCGCGGATCGACCCCGCGCAGGGCCGCGAGGCGCTCCACGCCGGCGGGGCTGATCGGCCCTGGGGCGTCCTCTGGAATGCGGTTGATCAAATCATGCGCGGTGGTCGCAACGGCATCAGACAGGCCGAGCGTCGCCGCCGCCTGGTCGAGCAGGCGATGCAGGTTGGAAAGGAAGGCCTTTCGGCGCGCCACGGCGGCATCGCCGCGACGGGTGGGGGTGGTCATTCGCTGCTCTCCTCACGGAGACCAGAAGCGCAGGCACAGCTTCTCTGTTCGCCCGAGGGCGTCTTTTCTTGCCAGCGCTTGGGGAAACGGCTAACGTCGAGCTGTCAAACGACGGCGTTAGCCGAGCCCCTGATGGTCTCCGATCATCGGGGGTTTTCTTTTTTTCGGCGCGGGCCTGTCCGCGCCGGGCGTGTCTTGCGTCCTTCGCTCTGCGGTTGATCCGGCGGAGACTAGCCAAGCGTTCTATTCAAGCCAAGTGCGATTAAAATTCATCTCTTCGTCATGCGCGCCAAGAGATTAAATCGGCGCTGAACGAACAGCCCTAAACGGACTGCTTCGAGCTTCATACTCTATAAATAAATGCGGCAAGAATAAGAGATACTTTCACTGTTGACCCGGGACTCCGCGCCCGACAGTATCGCCCCGATTTGAGGCGCGGCGGCGGTCGTCGCGTTCAAGCGGAAGCACGGGGCCCGGCACGCACTCGCCTTTGGCGAGAACCGTTCGCCCCTCGCCACCGAACAGCTCAGGACGACCCGCGCCTTTCGGGCGGGGGATGACCCGCGGGTCTTCGCCCGCGCTTCGGATTCCTGCGCGCCGTGGTTCCGCAATCAGCCGGAGGGAGGCAGGCGATGCGCGGTCTGGATGCAGAGCAGCATGGCGACGCCCTCGTCGCCTCTCCTCACCGCGAGGCGACGTTCGAGCAGCTGCCGAGGGCCTGAGCGATGCGGCGCCTGACTCTCCTGACGGCCGGATTCTGCCTGCTCGCGGCACCTGCAATCGCGACGGTGATCGAGTTCGCGCCGGGCGGCGAGGCGCAGGTCCGCCCGCCGACGCCTGCCGCAGGCGCGCCTGACTTCTCCAGCAAGGTGGCGCTGAAGGCGCTCGCCGAGACTGCCGCCCTCCGCCACGCGGGCGGCGCGGGACCGCGCGCGGCGGGCCTCTCCGCCACCGAGTTCATCGCTCTGTTCCTTGCCCTGATCGAGCGCGAGAGCGGCTGGAACCCGCGCGCGGTCTCGCGGAAGGGCGCGCAGGGGCTCGGGCAGCTGATGCCGGAGACGGCGCGTGATCTGGGCGTCTCCGACCCGTTCGACGCGGCCCAAAACCTCGACGGCGCCGCCCGGTACTTCGCCGCGCAGCTTGCACGCTTCGGCGACGTGCCCCTCGCCCTCGCCGCCTACAACGCCGGGCCCGAGGCTGTCGCGCGCCATGGCGGCGTGCCGCCCTATCCCGAGACCCGCGCCTATGTCGCCGCGCTGACCGGCGATGCGCATGCCCCCGCCTCCCCCACCCCGACCGACCAGCACAGGAACACCGGAATATGGGAATTCTGACCCGCGCGCTGCGCGCTCTCGGCCTCTCGGCCGCGCTCTCCTTCGTCGCCACCGCGGCTATGGCGCAGGAGCTCTCGCCCATCACCAACATGTTCACCACCATCGGCGACACGCTGACCGGAGAGCTTGGGCGCGCGATCGGCCTCGTGGCGCTCGCCGTGGTCGGCGTGATGTTCGCGACTGGCCGCATGAACTGGATCTCGGCCGTGTCCGTCGTGGTCGGGCTCGCTATCATCTTCGGCGCAGGCACGATCCTCTCGGGCTACGCATGAGCGCGCGGCCCTGCTTCCAGGCGCTGACCCGGCCGGTCAGCGTCGCAGGCCTGCCGATGGGCTATCTGGTGCTGCTGACCGGGGTCTCGGTTGGAGGCTTCATCGCCACCCTGTCGTTCCTCTGGTTCGGCGCCAGCGCGGCGCTGAGCTACGCCGTGCTGCGCGCGCTCGCCGCCTGGGATCCGCGGATCGGCGACGTGGTGTTCACCGCCCTGCGCCGCACGCCCCCGACCCCCGGCTGGTTCCGCGGCGAGGGTTTCGCCTACCATGCTTGATCTGAGGTCCACCCTCGGGCTGCGGGCGGTCGCCCCGCCCGGGGCGGCGCGCGAGCAGGCGCTGTCCGGCTTTCTGCCTTGGCTCTGCTTCGCTCGGAAGGACGTGATCCTCCTGCGCGACGGCGATGTGATGGGCTCGTTCCTCGTCGAGGGGCTCGACCCGCTCACTGCCGAGCACGCGGCCATCGCGGACCTGTCGGAGGCCATGAGCCGTTGCGCGGCAGAGTTGCCGCCGGATGCCGCGCTCTACATCCACCGGCTCTCGCATCCCAAGACGCCGGAGGTTCCCGCGGTGTCCGACGATGGCTTCGCGGCCGAACTGGACGCCGCCTGGCGTGCGCACCTTCGCAGCCTGGGCCTGCGCCGCCGCCGCATGATGGTCTCGGTCCTGCTGCGCCCGGGGAAGGCGGCGGGCCTGCGCGCCCGGCTGACCGGCGGCGGCGTCCCGGCGCAGCGCGCGGCCCTGGCCAAACGTATCGCCCGGCTCGACGAGATCATGGGCCACATGCAGGCCGTCCTCTCAGCAGCGGGGCCGCGCCGTCTGACGCGCGAGAGCCCGGAATGGCTCGGGATGCTGGGCGCGACCGTCTCCGGCGCGTGGCGCCCGCGGGTGCACCCGCTCGGCCTCGCGACCATTGCCGACAGCCTCGTGACCTCGGACCTGCATTTCCGGGGCGATGGCTTCACCCTGCCCGGGCTCGACGCCGCCGAGACCCGCTTCGGCGCGATGATCACGCTCAAGGCTTATCCCGCCCAGACAACGCCTGGCGCGCTGGCGGGGCTGGACCTGCCGGAGGATACGCTGCTCAGCCAGAGCTACACCCCGATCAATCCCTATGACGCGCTCGCCCGGATCCAGCGCACCTTGCGCCAAATGCGCGCCGCCGATGACGCGGCGCGCTCGCTGGCGCTGCAGCTGGAGGAGGCCGCGGACGATCTCGCCTCGGGGCGCGCGGGCTTCGGCCTGCACCATCTCTCGATCATGGCGACCGCGGAAAGCCCCGCCCGGCTCGACGAGATCGCCACGCAGATCCGAGGCGCGGTGCAGGCTGCGGGCGCCGGTGCGGTGCGCGAGAGCATCGGCGCCCGCGCGGCATACTTCGCGCAGGCGCCGGGGAATTACGGGTTCAGGGCGCGGGCCTCGATGATCTCCTCCGGCAACTTCGCCGATCTCGCTGCGCTCCACGCTCCCTGCCCCGGTTCCTCAGCGGATGCCTCGCCCTGGGGCGCGCCAGTCGCGGTGCTGCCGACCCTCAGCCATGAAGCATACCGCTTCGGCTTCCACCTCCCCGGCGCGCCGGGCGACCGTACCGTCGGCCATGCGCTGGTGATCGGGCGGACGGGCTCGGGCAAATCCGCCTCCATGGCTTTCCTCATGGCGCAGATGCAGAGGCTGTCCCCGCGCATCCTCGTCTTCGACAAGGACCGCGGGCTCGAGACTCCGGTTCGCGCCATGGGCGGCTCCTATGCCGCAATTCGCATGGGCGCCCCCACCGGCTTCAACCCGTTCGCGACCGAGACCGACGCGCACGGCTGCGCCTGGCTCGCCGATTGGCTCGAAGCCCTGCTCTCGCGTGAGGATGGGCCCCTCTCCGCCCAGCAGCGTGAGGCGCTGACGCAGACCGTCGAGGCCAACGCCCACACCGCCCCTGCCCTGCAGACGGCGGACCACTTCCGCGCCGCCCTGCGCGGCATCGACGATGGCGGCGACCTCTTCACCCGCATGGGCCGCTGGGCCCCCGGCGGTCAGCATGGCTGGCTCTTCGCTGGCGAGGGCGAGGATGCGCTCGACCTCGCCAGCGACATCTCCGGCGTCGACCTGACCGAAATCTTCGACGCCCCCGCCATCCGCACCGCCTGGCTCTCGTATGCGTTCCGCCTGGTCGAGCGGATGGTCGAGGACGGCCGCCCGACCCTGATCGTGCTCGACGAGGCGTGGAAGCTGCTCGACGACGGGTATTTCGAGGCGCGTCTCAAGGACTGGATGCTGACGATGCGCAAGAAGAACGTCGCGCTCGTCATGCTGACCCAGCGCGTTTCCCATGTCGCCGAGAGCCGCGCCGGCGGCTCGATCCTCGAGAGCATCGCGGCGACGCTGGTTTTCCCGTCCAGCCGGTTCACCGCGGCCGAGCTCGCCCCGCTCGGCCTGAGCGACGCCGAGACCGCCTTCCTGACCCAAAGCCCCGGCGGCCGCCGCTTCGCCGCGATCCGCACCGGCGATCGCGGCGCGCTGGTGGATCTCGACCTCGCCGCCCTCGGTCCGCTGCTGGCGGTGCTGGGCGGGGGGCCCGCCCGCGAAGGAGATGCCTGATGCGCCTCATAGCCCTGTTCCTGCTCGCGCTGCTCGCCGCCTGCGCGGATCCCGCGCCGAAGACCTGGCCCTGCGCCGCGACCCGCTGCGAGTGGGAGCCGATCAACAACGGAGCGCCCCGATGATCCGCCGGTTTCTCGTCTCCGCCGCCTTGCTGACCGCCTCGCCCGCGCTGGCCGCAGGCGTGCCGGTGGTGGACTCCGCCGCCCTCGCGCAATGGGTCCAGCAGATCGAGCAGCTCAAACAGACCTACGAGGCCGAGCTGCGCCAGATCGAGGAGATGCAGCGCCAACTCGAGGTCCTGACCGGCCCCCGCGCCCTCGGCACGCTGCTGAACGGCGCCGCCGACATCGCCGCGCGCGAGGCCGCCGAGAGTCTCGACGGGATCGTGACATCGGCCATCGAAGGAAGCGCGCTGCCGGGCGCCGGGGCGGACCTGTCCGACCGCGTCGCGGAACTGCGCGAAGAACTCGACCTCGGCGCCCTCGCCGCCTTCCGCGGTTCGGAGGAAGGGCAGGACCGCGCGCTCGCGGTGCAGGCGGGGGCGGGCATGGCGGCGGTCGCGACCGCCGAGGAGGGCTACCGCCGCGCCAATGCGGCGATGGAGCGGGTCGGCGACATGATCGCCGCGATCGGGACGACGACGGACCTGAAGGCGAGCGTCGATCTCAACAGCCGGATCCTGGCGGAGGTGGCGGTGCTGCTCTCGGAGAGCATTCGCGTGCAGGCCGCCGCCGCCGGGTCGGCGGGAACGGAAGCGGCGGCCTCCGCCCGGGACCGCGCGGCGCAGCGCCGGTTCCTGCAGGGCGTCGGCCGGGAAGAGTGAGGAGAAGCATGATGCGCAAGACGATGATCCTGGCGGCCGCGCTGGCAGCGGCGGCTGGCATTGCTGCGGCGGAGGAGAAGCGGTCCTTCGGGTGCAGCTATTCCAGCAGCGTCGACGAAAGCGAGCTGCAGACCCGCGCCGACAATCCCGGCATGCGTTCGATCCTGCAGGAGTATCGAGTCCGCTGGGATGCCGCTTATGTCCGCGCCCAGTGCGAGGCCTTCGCTGCGGGAGAACCCTACGAGATCTCCTGCCTCAAGGGACGCAGGGACTGGAACGCCATCGCGGCGATGGTGCCGGAGGACCTCCACGGCCTCTCTGCAGGCGCTCTGCGCCCGCATCTTCTCGCGTTGCAGGCTGAGAACGACGGGTTCCGGGACGCGATCAAGTTCTGCGGCAGCGTCGGCGCGATCACGCGCGGGCGCTGAGTACGAGCAGACAAGATCAAAGGAGCTGCTCGGTGGCGACATTCATCCAGGACACGCTCGACAAGATCGACGAGAAGATCGCGGGCTACGCAGAAGGCGTCTTCGCCACGTTCGGCGGCGAGGTCGCGACCATGCTGCAGGCCATGGGCGTGGTCGGCATCTGCTTCATCGGCGCGAACGCCGCGCTGCAGTTCGCGCCAGTGCGGATGGCCGACTACCTCAAATGGTCGGTCCGCTACGTCGCCATCACCGCGGTCGCGACAAGCTGGGCGCAGTTCCAGCCCTTCTACGACATCCTCACCAACACGCCGGGGGCGATCGGCGCCGAGCTGCTCGGTGCAACCGGCGCGCCGAACCTCAACGTCGCCCTCGACGAGATGATCACCGAGCTCTTCGACTTCTCGGAAGTTCTCGCGGACGAGAGCGCCTTCTACTCGATCTCGCTGATGTCCTTCGCAGTTTGGCTGATCGGGGCGCTCATGGCCTGCGTGGCGATCATCGTCGCCGCGCTCGGCAAAGTGGGGCTGGCGATGGCCGTCTCCTTCGCGCCGGTCTTCCTGACCGCGCTGATGTTCAAAGCGACCTCCAACCTGTTCGAGGCCTGGGCCAAGTTCGCCATCGGCTTCGCCCTGATCCCGCTCGTGCTGGCGGGCGTCATGGGCGCGATCGTCGGCATCGGGCAGGAGATGATCGACGAAGCGGGCGGCGCGGCCGAGCTGAGCGAGGCCGCCGGCTTCATCATCGTCGGGGTCGCCGCGATTTTCCTGATGATCCAGGTGCCGACGCTGGTGAATGGGCTCGCAGGCTCCATCGTCGCCACCGCGGACGGGCCCGGCATGGCGGCGCGCGCCGCGCGCGGCGGCGCCTCTGCGGCCTCCGCGGGGCAGGAGCGTGCCCGACCGGTCTCCGCCGCCGTGACCTCGGCGCTGGGGGCCGCCCGCACCCCCGATCCGGGCGCGAGCCGCATCCAGAGCCTCTATCGCGACTGGGAGCGCAACGCGAAGATTCGCGAGGAACGCTCCCGCGCCTTCAGCGAGCGCGAGGCAGAGCGCGGCCAGCTCGCGCCGGGCTCGGCCACCCGCCAGGCCGGGCGCGCGGGCGTCTACAGCGCCGCGAAGTCCCGCGGCGAGGCGCGCGACGCCCGCCGGTCAGGCCCGGTCGTCACCGACCGCTCCTGACCCTCCCGCCCCATTCACCCGATCAGCCGCGGCGACCATGGCGCCGCGCTCCGCGACGGAGTCCCCATGCCGCCCTCCCCCGCTTCGACCGCGCTCGCATTTGAAACCGAGCTGTTCTTCTCCCTGCGCCGACAGCGCTCCATCGCCTGGGGCGTGGCGGGGGTCTCGCTGCTGACGGCCTTGGGCGCCTCGCTCGCCCTCGCCATGGCCCTGCCGCTGAAGGAAATCCGCCCCTATGTGGTGATGGTCGACCGCAGCACCGGCGAGAGCGAGCTCGTCGTCTCCACCCGCCCAGGCTCTCTCGCCGAGCGCAACGCTGTGCGCGAGGCGGAACTGGTCCGCTACGTCGCCTCCCGCGAGACCTACGATCCCGCGGACAATGCCGAGCGCATTCCCATGGTCGCGGGCCTCTCCGAAGGCCAGGCCGACGTCTCGCTTCGCGCCCTCTGGACCGCCGCGGCGGAAAACTATCCGCCGAACCTCTATGGCGCCGAGACGCGGATCTCGGTCCGCGTGCGCGCGGTCTCGATCCTGAGCGAGGATGCAGCCCAGGTCCGCTTCGTCCGCCGTCTTGAAAAGCCCGGGATCCAGCCGGTGGAGCGCGACTTCGTGGCCACGATCGGCTTCGCTTTCCGTCCCCGCGTCGAGCGAACGCTGGAGCAGGTCTGGGCCAACCCGCTCGGCTTCACCGTCACCCGTTACCGGGTCGACGCCGAGACCCTGCGTCCGAGGGAGGGCTGAATGCGAATCCTGCTCCTCGCCGCCCTGATCGCCTCGCCCGTCATCGCCGAGGTCGCTCCGCGTCCGGTCGGGCCGGATCCGCGCATCCGCAGCCTCGCCTATGACCCGGACGAGGTGTTCCGGCTGGACCTCGCGATGAAGTTCATCACCCATATCCGCTTCGCGCCCGGCGAGGCGATCCAGTCGGTCTCAGTCGGCGACAGCGCGTCGTGGCAGATCGTGCGGCTGCAGCGCGGCGACGTGCTCGCCATCAAACCTCTGATCGCGGGGGCGGCGAGCAACATGAACGTCATCACCGACCGACGGTCCTATGTGTTCGAGCTGCGGGCCCGCTGGCTGAAAGCCGGATCGCGCCACCACGCCTATCGCGTCAGCTTCACCTATCCCGAGGAAGAGGCCGCCGAGGCTCGCGCCGCCGCGCTTGCCGCTTCGCGCCCGAAGGACCGGGACTACCACTGGGCGGGAGACGCCGCCTTGAGGCCGCTCGCCGTGTTCGACGACGGGGTGAAAACGACCTTCCGCCTGCCCCGGCACGCCCCGCGCCCGGCGCTCTTCGCGGTGGACGCCGCGGGCGAAGAAGCCCTGGTCAACACCGTCCAGAACGCAGACGGCTTCACCGCCGACCGCGTCTCCGCCCGCTGGACCCTGCGCTATGGGGAGGAAGCCGCCGCCATCGCCCATGGCGCCGCGCTCGGCCCCGTCGCCGCCCCTGCCTCGCGCCGCGAGGCGCCCGAGCGATGAGCGAGGATCGCGACACCCTTCTCTCCGCCCGCCGCGAGGCGATGGAAGGCGGCCCCCGCCGCGCTCCGGGTCGCCTGCTCGGCGGCGCGGCGCTGGCAGCCCTGCTCGCCGGGGTCGGCGCGCTGCTGCTCGCGCCCGAGCAGGTCACCGCGTTCTTCGCCCGCACCTCCTCGGCCGAGGAGATGCAGGAGGCTGGCTATGACGCGCCCGGCATCTCCACCGAAATCACCCTGCCCCGGCAGGCCGAGCCGGACCCGCCGTCGCTGGAAATCGCTCCGCCGCCTCCGCCGCAAGAGCGGGAAGAGCCTACGCGCGAAGACCCCCGCCTCGCCGCGCTCGAGGCCGAGCTCGCCGCAATGCGCCGCGCCGACGCCGCCCGTGCGGGCGAAATCCGCGCCCTGCTTGACGACCAGGCAGAGGCCCTGCGCGCCCAGTTCGACCGTGAGCGCGTTCTGATGGAGGAGCGCCACCGCGCAGCTCTCGCCGCGCAGGCCTCGGGCGAACCCGCTTCGGCCACGGACCCCGAAACCGCGCGCCGCGACGCCGAGGAACGCGCCCGCCGTCGCGCCCTGCAGGAGGCGCAGGTCGCCTCGGATGGCATCGTTCTCGATGCCGGAACCCTGGCTGCTTCGGGCGCCGCCCCCGGCCCCTCGCGCCGCCTGTCCGGCAAGGAACGCTTCATGGAGGCCGCCTCCATCGCCACCCATGACATCGCGCAGGCGGGCGCCATCGGCGATCCGGCGCGGACCATCGTGCAGGGAACCTCGCTCGACGCGGTGCTGGAAACCGCGATCAGCACCGAGCTGCCCGGGATCGTGCGCGCCGCGATCTCGCAGGACGTCTGGTCCTGGGACGGCTCGGCGGTGCTGCTGCCCAAGGGAACGCGGCTGATCGGGCGCTACAATGCGGATGTCTCCATCGCGCAAGCCCGCGCGCAGGTCGCCTGGAGCCGTGCGGTCACGCCCGAGGGCGTCTCGGTCGCGCTCGGCGGCTACGGCGCCGACGCGATCGGCCGCTCCGGCCAGGATGGCGAGCTCGACACGCGGTTCGCCGAACGCTTCGGCTCCGCCGCGCTGATCTCGCTGATCAGCCTCGCCCCGAACCTTGCCGCAGGATCGGACGCGAACTCGCAGGACGCCGCCGAGCAGGTCGGCGACGACGCCCGCCGCACGACCCAGAACGTGATGGCCGAATACCTGCGGCTGCCCCCGGTGATTTATGTCGACCAAGGAGCGCGGATCTCCGTCATCGTGAATCGGGATCTCGTGTTCTGATGAACGCGCCCGCGACCCTCGCCGAGCATGATCTCGCGCCCCTGCGCGAATTCATCGCCGATCCCGCCACCTCCGAGATCGCGATCAACCCCGACGGCGGCGCCTGGATCGAGCGGCACGGCGCCGCCCATATGCAGCCGCTCGACCTGAGCCTGCCTCCCCAGCGCCAGGCCGCCATGGCGCGCAATCTCGCCGGCGCCACGAACAACGCGCTCGGCGAGCGGCATCCGCTAGGCTCGGGCCGCCTCACCGCCTTCGGCCGTCCGCTGCGCCTGCAGATCGCCGCCCCGCCCGCGGTCGAGGGCGCCCCCGCGCTCTCCTTCCGCGCCTTCGGGGAGGCGCGACCGGAGCTGTCGGCCTTCAGGTTCCTCGATGGAGCAAGCCGCGACGCGGACGCAGAGCGAGGCGCTCGCCTCGCCGCCCTGCGCGATCTCGCAGAAGCGGGTGAGCTCCAGACCCTCCTTCAGCGCGCCGTCGCCGAACGCCTCAACATCCTGATCTCCGGCGGCACCTCTTCCGGCAAAACCAGCTTCGCGAGGGCGCTGCTCGCGCTGGTCGATCCCGCCGAGCGCTTGCTGACCATCGAGGACGCGCGGGAGCTGCTCCTCCCCCACCCCAACGCCATCCCCCTGATCGCCGAGCGCCGCCGAGACAGCCCCCGGTCCCCCGCCCTGCTGCTCGAAAGCGCCCTGCGCATGCGGCCCGACCGCATCATCCTCGGCGAGTTGCGCGGCCCCGAGGCCTTCGACTTCCTCGAAGCGATCAACACCGGACATCCGGGCTCGCTCACCACGATCCATGCCGACACGCCGGACCTCGCGCTGGAGCGCCTCGCCGGGATGGCCCTGCGTGCGGGAACCACGCTGACCCGCGCCGAGCTGCTGGACTATTCGCGGCGAAGCGTGGATCTCGTGGTGCAGCTGGGGCGCAAGGGCGGGCGCCGCGGGGTGCTGGGCGTGAAGGTGATGGGAGAGGAGTGAGGCGGTTTCGGCCCGAATCTAACGTTCAGGATTCACAACATGAGTCCGTCTCAGTAATACAACGCCATGTCCGAGGCTCTCTGGTGGCTTTCCCCACGGAACCTCATAAGTCCTTCTTTGACTTGCCTTTGAAGCAACAGGGATCCCTTCGGGAAGATAAGCATGGCCAATATCACATCGCGCTGGCATGGGGACAACTACCAGTCCCGGCGGTTCTGGATCCACGCCGCGGCGCTTCTGGATGACGATCGGCCTGACGTCGTCGAGGTCAGTTTCGAGGCAGATGGCCCGAAAGCGTTCGACGACATCGTAGTGAAATACAATCCGGGGCGGCGCAACACGAGCGGCCCGGATCGCATTGTCGCCGAGTACTTCCAGATCAAATGGCACACCGACGACAGCGGCCATTTCGGATATGCGGATCTTGTCAATCCCGATTTCCTGCGCGCCACCGCCGTCTCGTTACTACAGCGCCTGCGCAATGCGAAGACCGATTGCGAACCTAACTCCGCCTTCCACTTCGTCACGACCTACAGCCTTAAGGAGGGGGACCTACTCACGGAATTGGTGAGCGGCAAGGACGGATCGCTCAGGCTCGATAAGCTCTTCAATACAACCACCGACCGCAGCCGGATGGGGGAGGTCCGGAAGCTTTGGCGCGAGCATCTCGAGCTGAACTCGGACGAAGAGCTTCGGTCCGTTCTAGAGGGATTCCACATCGAGAAGGGTGCAAAGTCGCTGGATGCGCTTCGCGATGATGTGGCCCTGCATTTTCGCTTGGTCAGACTTCAGGGGCGCGACGCCGAAAGCACCTTCATCTACGATGAGGCCGCACGGACCCTGGTGAGCAAGAATATCAATCGTCTAGACCGGGCCACCTTCCGAAAGCTGTGCGACGAGGAAGGCTGGTTCATCCCGCTCAAAGGTGGCGCTAAGAGAGGGGTGGCTATCAACACCTACGAGCCGCGCGCGCTGCCTGCTGACATCGCGCTGGCCGCACCAGAACACACGCTCGTTCTGCAAGATCACTTCAAGGGTCGCCTTCTTCGCGCCGACCGGAGCTGGCACGACGTTCGCGATCAGGTTCGCGCGTTTCTCTCATCCGAACTTGCACAAGGTCCTGAGATCCGATTGTTCTTGGAGGCACCCGCATCGATTGCCTTCCTCGCCGGGACAAGCCTCAACCTCAAGTCCGGTGCGGCGGTCGAACTCGTGCAGATCGGCTATGGAAATTCTCGGCAGGTCTGGGACACTCACGACCAGAGGCCCGGGCCGGAGCCGATTTTAACAGAGATCCGGACAGGTGAGGGTGATGACATCGCGCTGGTGCTGAGCTTGGCTCGGAATGCGCTTCCGAAAGTGGAGCAGTATGTGGCGCGGGCCCTGCCGTCGGTAGGGAAGATCCTGCACGTGATCCCTGAAGAAGGTGCCGGGCTGAAGGCCATCCGCGGTGGCGAACACGCTCTGAGAATAGCATCTCTCGCGGCTGAAGAGGTTTCGAACACAATTGCCGTCAAAGGCAGGGTGCACGTCTTCCTGTCCGCACCGAACGCGTTTTCCTTTTACCTTGGTCAGCAAACCCAGATGCTGGGACCCTGCGTGCTCTACGAATTCGACCTCACGCGGGAAACGGACGGATCCTACTATCCGAGCTTCGAAACTTGACCGTGGGCTCTTGATCTGCGGCGCTCGACCCCTTTATGTTGATGGCGAACGCCTCGACCACACCACATTCTGCGCCGGAACACTGGTTGTCTCGTTGCTTCGATTGCCAATGGTTCATCGCGGATATGGATTTTCAGCATGAAGCTGGATGTGCAGTTCAAGGAATTCCTCAGTCAGATCCGGCCAACGGACCCTCAGCAAGAGGCCTGGCGGGCCGCTGCGAAAACGCTTCGAGACCGCCTGGCGGCCGACTCTGATCTGAAGAATATTGTCGTCTCCACCTTTCTGCAGGGCAGCATCCGTCGGGCGACAGCCATACGGCCGCTCGGCGAAAAGCGTCCGGACGTCGATATCGTTGTGGTTACCAACATCGACCATGAGAAGGTCCGACCTGAAGACGCTATGAACCTCTTCGTGGCGTTTCTCGACAAGTACTACAAAGAAAAGTGGCGCCCTCAGGGGCGATCCTTCGGTATCACCATGTCTGCGGTCGATATGGACTTGGTCATTACCGCGCTACCGCGCCCCTCAGGGACGCCGCATGGTATTACCGAAGATGCGAGCCTGACCGCGGCTTCGGACATCGCGGCGATCTATCGGTCTGATGCGGCACGGTCGCTGGACACGCTCGAAGACGACATGAGCTGGCGCCTCAATGTCGGATGGCGGCAGCGCAACGTGTTCGACGAACTCGGGCGTCCCGCCCCGATGCTCACGGAAAGCGTCACCCAGGTGCTCGATGACGCGCCCCCCCAAGGTTGGAAGGATAACCCGCTCTGGCTCCCGGATCGCGATACCAAGACCTGGGGGCGGACCCATCCTCTTCTCCAGATCTCGTGGACCGCTGAGAAAAACCGCCGGACAAATCGGACCTATCTGAA
This sequence comes from Albimonas donghaensis, assembly GCF_900106695.1. Lineage (GTDB taxonomy): Bacteria > Pseudomonadota > Alphaproteobacteria > Rhodobacterales > Rhodobacteraceae > Albimonas > Albimonas donghaensis. The sequence continues at coordinate 13,023 of NZ_FNMZ01000014.1, read as the reverse complement.
CGTGGTTCGCGTCATAAAATGGTGGCGTCTCGAGAAAGCGGAAAAGCTTCCAAAGTATCCTAAAGGTTATCCGCTCGAACACATGGTCGGGTATTTGCTCGAAGACGGCTCAGACCTGACGACCGCGGAAGGGGTCGTCCAAGTCTTCGAGGCTTTCCGAGACCAGTGGCTTTCGCGTGCCCGGGCTCGGGATGTCCCGGCGCTGGCGGACCATGGAGTAGCGGAGCACAACGTGCTTGCTCGGCTTTCCCCTGAGGATTTCGAGGCCTTCGTGGAGATCGTTAACGGCTTCGCGGCGCTAGCCCGAGAGGCATTGGAAGCGGAAGACGCCGCCGTGTCCGGCGCCTTGTGGCGGCGGATGTTGGGCGACCGGTTCCCGCTTCCGCCCCCGCGCGGGGGCGATCGGGTTCCGGCACAATTTGCCGCGCCGCCCGCTGTGACTTCCGTCGCTAGATCGGATCGTTTCGCGTGAGATCTCTGGAAGCCGATGCGCTTCCGCCCGCACTGCTTCCCGTGACGGAGCTCCTTACCGGAGGTGCTGGTCCAGTTTCCTCAGGCGGCCGATGGCAGGAGTGGAGAGGGCGGACTCTGTCGCTGCCGGTCACGGTGCAAGTGCCGGGCGGTCACGGGTTTCCGGCTGAAAGTGGCTGGCATCTGGTCGTCGAGACGAGCAGCTTCCCAGCGAAAGTCGCCGTGTTTCCTGATGTCGTCCTTGGACCGCGGGACACATATCCGCATCAGAACCCTGTTGGCGATGCGGTAGAAGACAAGCCGTGGCGCGATGGTCATCCCTGCATAGCGGAGTCTAGCTTAGTCTGGGGAGAGCGGCTCGGCGGAACCGATGAGCCGTCTGATCTGACTGATCGTCTTGTTTGGGCAATCGACCGGTTCGGCAAATGGTGTGAAGCGGCCAGCAATGGCCGCCTTCATCTTCCCGGAGATCATTTCGAGATGCCTCCGCTGCCGGGAGCGGGCGGCTCCATGCTGATCGGCTTTTCCGAGAGCGACACCGATCTGGGGAGGTGGATTTCGGCGGGTGACCGATCTGGGGGCGCCGCGCTGGTCGAAGTGTCGAAGCAAAAAAGCGTCGTGGCGGTGCGGTCGTGGTCAGGGCAGGACGGCTCATCTCTGCATGCTCCCCAATGGGGTGACCGCATCTCTGAAGCCTCCACGATGGATGTCGCATGCCGATGGCTGCGCCTTGCATCACTTCCCATCATGGGCGCGTGGCAACTGCCGCGCACCTATAACGAACTGCGCGTTTGCCTACAAAATGATGGGCACGATCTGGGCGAGATCCTGAGAACACTCGGTCGCCAGGTACGGCGCACTGAAGTTAGAGGGCGTGCGGTGCTGATGCTGGGTTTCCCGGTCCCGGAGCGGTTCGGCGACGCAGATGCCCGCATGCACTGGTTGGCGATCACCGACATCCCCCTGACAAAGAAGAATGCGAAGATAGACGGATTTCGAAACACGGAGCCAAATCGCGAGCGACACGACGGCAACTTGGCACATTCGGGGCGGCGCTTGACCTGGAGCAAGTGTGAAAACTGGGCACCCGACCAGATGCGGACTCGGATGCGTGAGCAGCCCGCAGTCGACGACCTCAAGGTTCTGATGATTGGCGCCGGTTCATTGGGCAGCCAGGTGGCGGAGACCCTTGCACGTTCCGGGATCACCCAGATCGATGTCCAGGACCGCGATATCCTTTCGGCCGGCAACCTCTGCCGTCACTCGCTCGATCTCACGGACATCGGTCGCAACAAGGCGGAGAGCCTTGTAGACCGGCTCAATCGTGTTCAGCCAGACATGCGATCGAGGGCGGCGTCATCGGCTTTCCCCGAACGGGTGCAGTCCGATCCGCCGTATGATGAGTATGACGTCATCCTCGATTGTAGCGGCGAAAATTCGGTTCTGCGTGCTATAGGGCGAATCGATTGGCACCGCGAGAAAATTTTCATTTCGTTGTCGATGACTTGGGCCGCGGAAGGGCTACTTACTTGGGTGTCGAACGGGACCGCGCTAGCCGCGGCCGAAGTCATTCATCGCTTCTCGACACTAATCGAAAGCCTCGGTCAACCGGTCCAGCGGGCGGCGGTCATGGAAGGGATCGGCTGTTGGCACCCGGTGTTTCCCGCCAACCCGGCGGATGTTCAGCTCTGGTCCGGCATCGGGGCGAGGGTGATCTTGAGCGCGCTCGCCTCCCGCTCCGACGCCTGCGGCATTCACTATTTGGGCGACGGGGGCTGCGTTGACTACAGAGCAGGTTGAGATAGGCGCCCGGTTCAAGTCCGCAGGCGGTGCCGTGGTGACCTTCTCTTCGAATGCGATCCGAGACATGGTTGCGGCGGCAACCGCGGCGAAGGGTAACGAAACAGGCGGAGTTCTGATCGGGCGTTACTCTTCAGACTTTTCATCCGCATGGGTAGAGAAGGCAACCGCTGCACCGTCTGATTCCGAGGCTGGCCCCACCTGGTTCATCCGAGGGCGCTCGGGTCTGGACTGGCTGCTTAGGCGTTCCTGGTCTGCCGGAAGCCACTATCTAGGCGAGTGGCACTCTCACCCTGCTTATCATCCATCCCCAAGTTCGGATGACCTACAAGCAATTCAGAAAATTGCCGAAGACCGATCCTACCGCTGCCAGCGACCTATTTTGGCGATCATAGGCGGCTCGTTCGAAAAGGACCCGCTCCTTGCTGTAACGCTCGCCAACCGATCCGGAAGAACCGAAAGGCTTGCTGATATCCGCAACGGCCCTTGAACTGTGTCACTGAGGTTCTCATCCTCACCCATATTGTCGCGCTATACTTTAGGCAAGGCAGCAAGGCCAACGCTGGCCTCGGGCAGCTTCCTGTGCATTTTGGTCATTCATGCGGTGCCCGCCGAACGGCCGCCCCCCGCCCGACTTGACGGTAGCTCTTTCACCTCAGGCAGCGGAGGTGACTGCCACCGACCAGCGCAGCACCCGGCACCGACAGGGGGAGCGGCGAACCTGACCTCCGCCTCCTCCACCCGCGCGAGCAGGTCATCGAAAGCGTGAGAGATGCGGGCACAGTCTTTCACGCCGGGTTTCGTCGTGGGTGTCCCGTCCTCCTCGTCCTTTTCGGCCGCCGGCGCCTCTCGCACCTGGCTCTGCGGGGTGGCCTCGTCCACCGCCACTGCGGGTTCGGGGTCGTGCTCGTCAGTGGCCTGCGCAATTCCCGGGGGGACGGGCTCCACGGTGACTGGCGCAGGTCTTGCCGACTCCTCCCCCCGCCTCCCCTGCCCCGCCGCCGCCAACGGGTTCGCCGCCGCCCCGTCCAGCGAGCGCGGTTCAGGCGCGGCGCCCGTCTGCCCCTGGAACAGCGGCGCCAGCGCCTTGTCCTCAAAATACGTCACCCGCTCGGCCAGCACCGGCGGGTGGTTCTGGATCAGCGCCACCACCTTGCGCTCCCCGAGCTGGCGCAGCGCCTCGGGGCGGATCAGGCGGGCGCCCTCCTCACGTTCCTGCATCGAGGTCTCCCAGGCGCCGATCCGCCAGGATTTCGACCGCGCGCGGCGGGTGAAGTCGCCGATGGCGCGGGACACATATTCTGGCGTCTCCTCGTCCGCCGGGGCCATGAACAGCTGCAGGCGGCAATTCGCCAAGAACACCGAGGCGCCCTCGCGCCCATAGAGCCGCCCGTCGCGCAGCGAGGCGATGGACTGCACGACGATCATCACCCGGCCACCATAGCTGCGCAGCGTGGTGATGCCTTGCTGCAGGGCCTCCATCCGGCCGAGGGACGCGAATTCGTCCAGCAGCAGAAGCACCGGGTATGGCTCGTCCGCCCCCGGCTCGGCGCGCTGCAGCAGGGCGACGGTCTGCTGGAACAGCAGCCGCACCAGCGGCGCCAGCGGGATCAGGTCGTTGGGCGAAACCACGATGAACACCGAGGCCGGATCGCGCCGCATCTGCGCGATGTCGAAGTCCGTCGCCTCGGTCGCGCGTCGCACCATGCGGTCGGCCCAGAGCGAGAGACCACCGTCCGCCAGAACCGAGAGGTAGGAGGAGAGGATCCGGCTCTCCATCCCGGCCATGCGGCGGAAGATGCGGGCGGCTTCTTCAGTTGCAGCTTCCTCGGCCAGCGTCTCGAACAAGTCGAACAGCTCGCCGGGGGCGGAGAGGGCGTCGTAGATCTCGCCGATGTTCGGGCGGCCGCGCTGGCAAGCCAGCAAGGCGGCTGCCGCAAAAATCTCGCGTGCGCCTTCGAGGAAGCTGGTGGCGTTGCCCTGCGCCACGATCAGCGCAGCGGCGAGGCGGCGCGCTTCGGTGAAGCGGCGGGCAGGGGCGGCATCGGCCACAGCGTCCATCGGGTTCCAGCGGTGGGTGCGACCCTCCGGATCATAGGGCGCGAACTTGAACACGCGGTCGCCGAGCGCGGCCCGGCGGCGGGCGGTCTTCGCGAAATTCTCGCCCTTCACGTCGAGGCAGATCACAGAGCCGCGCCAGGTCAGCAGGGTCGGGATCACCACGCCGACGCCTTTGCCCGAGCCGGTGGGCGCGGCGATCAGCGAATGCGGGATCTCGGAGGAGGTGAGGTATGGCGCGCTGGAGCCGGGCGCCCCGAGCTTGGCGTAGATCGGACCCTGCAGCGCATCGATCCGGGCGGAGAGGCCCGCGCGGCGGATCTCGTCGGGCTTGGCCCAGCGGGCGGCGCCGTGGGAGGTGAGCTGCGGCCGGCGCGCGATCGCGGGGAGAAGCGCGGCGCAGGCGAGGCCGGTGGCGGCGAGGATGGCGAGGCCGGTGCGAAACGGCTCGGTCACCCGCCCCACGGCCCAGGGCGCGTGGGCGAGGAAGGTGGCGAAGCTCGTCTCCCCCACGGTCCCGCCGGTGCGCCAGGCGGCGAAGGCCCCGGCGGCGAGGTTGCCGAGCAGCAGCCCAGCAAGCAGGCCGATGGCGGCGAGGGTCAGGATCTCGCGGCGGGCGTCGTTCCGGGCGAGGCTCACAGCCCGTGCCCTCCGCCGTCGCGGCCGCGCGCCTTGCGGGCGGCGATGCGCCGGGCGCGCTCCTGCTCGCGGCGGGCCTGGTCATCGGCATCGTCCCTGGGCGCGGGGCGGGATGTGGGCCCCTGCCCTGCCCCGGCGTCTCGCGTGGGCGACGGCGTGGCGCGTTCAGGCATCGCCTTCTCTGGCGCAGTGGCTCGATCCGCCGCGGGCGCCTCGTCGCGCCCTGCCTCCTGCCGCGCCAGCTCCCGCGCCGCCCGATAGACCGCGCCGATCTCGCGATGCATCGCTGTCAGGGCGGCGTCGCGCTGCGCCGCCGTCTCCTCCGGCGCGCCGGTGATCGCGCGGCGGTTCTCGCGCTCCTTCGCCTCCGACTTCGCATAGCTCTCGGCCAGGGCACGGGAGGGCGCGCCGCCGGAATATCGCTCCACCATCGCGGCGCCGTTGAGGCCCGCGCGCTCGGCGATGGCCGAGACGCGGCGGTCGGCTTCGGCTCGGATCGCGTCAACGCGCCCCTCGCCGGCAGGCAACCCGGCATACCGCCCCTGCTCGGCGGGCCTGGCGAAGTTCATCAACCCCGCGTCGCCCAGAACCGGCGCCGCCTCAGCCTTCATCATCGCCGCCTGGCGCTGGAACTTCACCTGCTCCACGGGATCGCGCATCGCCTCGATCCGCGCGTCAACAGCGGCGATCTTGTCTCGCGCCTCCTGCCGGGCGCCCGCCAACGTCTGGGCCATGGTCTTTTCCTCCTCGGGATCGATGGGACGGCCCATCCGGGCCTCGGTCAGCTCGCGGCCTTCCGCGACGGCCTGGGAGGCCTCGCGCAGCAGCTTGGCCAGCGCCGGGGCGCGGTCCTCCAGCAGCGCCGCTTCGGCGGCGAAGCGACGGGCGTAGTGGACGATCGCAGCGGCCGTTCTGGCTGCGCCGAGGAGCGTGTGCTCGGGCGCGATCGGCGCTCTGCCCTGCTCGGCGGCGCGGCGGATTTCGGCGTCGGGAATGGGCAAGGCCACGACCCCGCGGGCAAGGCGCGGGGTCGCCTCGACCTCGATGCCTTCTCTCTGCGCGATCTCCGCGGCGAGCGCGCGCATCGACTGGTAGTTCACGTCCGAGCGACGCGAGACCTTGAGCCAACCGTCATGGTCGAGCCCGCGCCGGTGAACGACCACATGCATGTGCGGGTGGGCGCGGTCAGTGTGGAAGGCCGTGACGTAGTCGAAGCAGTCGCCGCCATAGGCGCCGGAGCCGAACATCTCCTCCGCCCAGGCGCGGCCCGCGCGCTCGGCGGCGGCGGGATCGATGCTCTGCGGAAAGCTGACGATGAAATGCGAGGTCCGGTCCGGCCCGCCCCGCTGCCCCCCCGGCATGTTCCAGGCGGAGATGACGTTCTCGATTTCCTCCGCATCCATGCCGATGCCGAAGAAGTCTTCCGAGCGCTGCACCTCCACCCCACCCTCGCGGCTGAGGTAATTGAGCTGCGCGCGCAGCCCGGCGGCGTTCGAGGCGCCGCCCGTGCGGACCATCTTCACGACAATCTGCTCCCGCCGCCCCGGCAGAGCGGGCGGCATCGGCGCCCCGCCCGGCCGGATGTCCTGGCGATGCGCCGCCATCAGCGCGGCCCGCGTCGGACGGCGTGCGCCGTGGGAAAAATCCACCTCGGCCCAGTCCTCACCCATCACCGCGTCGACCGGCGAGACATGGGCCGGCGCCGCCCTGCCCCGGCGCAGCATCTCCGCGACCATGCTCATCGCCACGCCTCCTCAAGCCGCCGCAGACCGTCCTCGCGTCGCTGCGCGAGGTCCATCATCCGGCGCAGCTGCGCGGCGAGGCGCGAGAGCTCCTTGCCCAAATCCCGGCGCTCCTCGAGGAAGGCGGCGAGATGCGGATCGCCGGTCCGGTTCGCGACGCGCGCGATCTGGTTGATGTTCCGCGCGACACCCGAGAGCTGCGCGGCGGCGTGCTTCAGCGCCTCCAGCTCGGCCGGATCGGCCTCCACGAAGCCCCCGATCCGGCGCGCGGCGATGCGCAGGGCGCGGTTCCGTTTCAGCCCCAGGGGCGCGATGCGGGCGTCGAGTTCGGCCAGTTCTGCCTCGGTCAGGCGGATCGAGATGGTGCGGTCGGCGCGGCCTGAGGGCGCAGGCGGGCGTTGTCCCGTGGGGGGGTTCACCCGGTCGTCGGAAGTCATGATCGGCGCTTTCGGGGGAGGTCAGAGGGGATGTTCTACATCCGCATATATCCTGCCACGGTTGAATCCCCCTCGAAGGAGATATTCACATGCGGTCCAACAAGATGGCATGTGCCCATTTGCAGAAATGCAGCTCTGCGGAGCAGCAGAAATACAGGATTGCAGGGACGCAGTTTCGCTGATTTGCAGATCTGCACGAATGCGGAAACGCCTGTTTGCAAGCGTGCTCGTTTGCAGCTTTGCAGACCTGCGGATCCGCCCGTCTGCGGAAATGCAGGTCTGCAGCTTTACAGGCTCGCCCCTCCGCTCAGGTCCACGGAGACGCCCATGCAGCTGATCGCCTTCACCTCGTTCAAGGGCGGTTGCGGCAAGACCACGACCCTGATGGCCATGGCCGCGATGCTCGCCGCGCGCGGCCGCCGCATCGCCCTGTTCGAGGCCGACGACAACCAGCCCCTCGCGCTCTGGCGCCGCCATGCCGAGGCCCGCGGCCAGTGGGATGCCCGCTGCGCCCTCTACCCGGCGCTCGATCTCGACGCGCTGGAGGCGGCCTTCGAGGCCGCCGAGGCGAACGGCTGCGAGATCGCCCTGGTCGACACCCGCGGCGGTGGGTCGGAGTTCAACCAGACCATCCTGCTGAACGCCGCGCTGACGGTGGTGCCGACGAACCTCTCCTCGATCGAGGTGGACGAGGCGCTCCAGACCCTGCGCTACGTCATCGAGCTGATGCGCAGCGCAGGCGAGCTTCGGCCCCTCGGCCTCGCGATAAACCGGGTCACGCCTGGGCGGCTCTCGGCCGGGGAGCGTGATGGGTTGGAGATCCTGAAGACCCTGCCGATCTTCGAGGCGCGGCTCTCCTCGCGCCGGGTCTTCGCGGATCTGAAGGGGCTGGGGCATCTGCACCTGCACCACGCCGCGTTGCAGCAGGAGCCGGGCAAGCGGATCGCGGCGGGTCATACCGGGGCTGCGCTGCGCGAGGCCGAGGCTCTGGCGGCCGAGATGCTGGACGCGATGGAGGCGGCCTGACCATGCCCCTCAAGCGCCCCGGCCCCGACATCCCCGCCTTCGTCGAGCTGCGCAGCCATGGCGCGCCGGCGCTGCCCGCATCGCCCGCCCCTGCCCGAGAGAGCCCCCCTGCTGCGGCCTCGGCGGCGGCGCCCGCACCGCCGCCGAGGCCGCGCCGACGGAGACAGGTTCCACGTGACGAGGAAGGCGCACGAGGGCCCACCGTGACGATCAAGGCGAGCGTGCCCCTGCCCGCCCCGGGCAGCTCTGCTCTCTTCGACCGGGCCGAGGCGGTCTATGGCGCGAAGCAGGCGCTGCGGATCATCCTCGCCAACGCCCTGCGCGACTACGAGGCGGCGCTGCTGGCGGGCGAAGTCCGCGATCTCAGCCCGGAGCCTCCGCGGAGGTCGGAGTCGATCCAGGTCGGGCGGGCGATGGACGCCGCTGCCTGGGCGCGGGCGCGCGAGCTGCTCGATCCGTTGGGGATCCTGCAGGAGGGGCGGCTCGGGCGGATGATCCTGTCCCAGGCGCTGGCATGGCAGTTCAGAGAGGAGGGCTGATCAGCACTTCAGATCGAACTGCATAGCCCCGAGGCATAGGCCTCGGGGGCGCTTGAGCGGTCGCAGATGAGCGGCCAGCTGTGGACTGCTTCAGTCACCCGCCTCTGGTCCGCCGCGATGCGCGCGCGCCGACAAAGACCAGAGGTCGCAAGCCGGAGAGGGGCTGCCTGGCCGGTAGGCGATTGGCGATGCAGATGAGAAGCATACATAATGGAAAGTATACTTCTATACTAACTACCTCACTTCAGCGGAGAGACCACGGGCGCCATCCAGACCGCCCGCCCGCACAGCGCCGCTGGCGTGGCTCAGGTGGACTACGGTCCGCGTTCCCATCTGCCCGTCGAAGCAGACGTCTGTGGGGGGGCGGCCGGAGTGAACTCGTCACGCTCAGCCTCCGCTGAGTGATCGCGCCCCGTAGCCACGCCCAGCCTGCCGCCTCCGCCTTAGCGGCATCCTCTATGTCGCGATCGGTAGCAGGTCCCGAACGTCTGCTCCTGTCGCAGGCAAGACCGAGCGCAGCTATCTTGACCAGAAGCTCCGGCATCGCCCGCAGACATGGCCCTGAGCCAGGTGGCGAGCATTCCGTGCGACGGCGCCCCCGCGCGGGTGTGCGTTGCGTGCCGCACCGTCTGAAGATCCACATGCTGCAAGGGCAAGGCCCTTGAGCGGCTTCCTCAGCGCGGCTACAAGCATAAAAGTATACTTCTAGTCTGTACGACAAGGATGCAAGTCTGCATGAAGACCATAGCGCTCATCTGCCAGAAGGGCGGGACCGGCAAAACCACGCTGGCAATCTCGCTTGCAACCGAAGCCATCGCTGCGGGTTTGACCGTCGCCATCATCGATCTCGATCCACAGGTCAGCGCTTGCGAATGGAGCGACATCCGCCAGCTGGACGCGCCGGTCGTCATCGACGCACAACCCGCCCGCATCGATGCCGTGATCAACCGCGCACGCGACATGGGCGTAGACCTGCTTCTGATCGACACCGCCGGACGTACTGAGCAGGCTGCGCTCGCGGGCGCTCGGGTTGCGGACCTGGTGCTGGTGCCGTTGCAGCCCTCGGTGATCGACCTGAAAACCATTCGGGCCACCACCGACCTGATCAACCTCGCGGGAGACAAGCAGCGGGCCGCCGTGCTGACGCGGGTCAAGCCTTTCGGCAATCGCCATACCGAAACCGCCCAATGGCTCGAACAGCAGGGGATGCCTGTCTGTCCAGCGACCATCGGCGACCGCATCACGTTCCAAGACGCCTATGCGCAAGGGGCCGGCGCTGTAGAGATTGACCCGCGGAGCAAGGCCGCAAGCGAGATTAGACAAGTTTACGAGTATGTAAGTATACTTCTAGACTTGCCGAAAGTGACGCCGGGGAGCGCTGACCATGTCTAAACGCCCATCCATCGCCGATGCCATGCGCGAGGCCGGCGGCAGCACGCGCGCCACCACGGTCCCAACAGCCGTGAACACCGCCGTCGCGCCACAGGCCGAGCCGCAGCCTCAGCCGAAAGCGACCGCGAAGCAGCCAAGCAGGGCCGGGACCAAGGCGATCACGGGCCACTACCCGCCCCAGGTGCGCTATCAGCTGAAGCTCCTGGCGGCCGAGCAGGGCCGGACGATGGAGGACATGCTGGCTGAAGGACTCAACCGGCTCTTCGCCGCCTACAACAAGCCGGAGATCGCACCGGCAAGCCGTGGCGACGCGTAGAGCGTCGCACATCCCAGGCAACTCGGAGCTGAGCGCGCATCCGGAAGCACGGAGACGGGGCCGTGGGATGGACGCCCGACCAAGCGCCGTATCAGCGATACGGCCCGCGCTTCTTGCAGAAGCTGACGAAGTGCCGGTCTGCGTCTTTCACGGCGATGCCCTTATCGACGACCCACGACCGCCACTCGGTTTCGAGATGGTGCACATCCCAGCCCGGCGCCGCGCGGCGTGCCGCGTCGTAGGTGTCGCCTTTCAGGTGCAGCGATGACAGGTTCGGCAGAGGAAGCTGCTCGTCGATTAGCCGCTTGGGCCGGACCACGACATTGTCGCCTTCAATCGTGAAGGTGTAGTCTGGCATGTGGTCGTGCTGCTCATCGTCCACGATGATCTTTCCGATCAGGCGACGAAACTCCTTGTCGGTAGACCCTGAGCCGCATTTCTCCCGCAGCGTATCAAGGCCGATCTTCCATTCCGGCTGCATGCCGCAGTGCTTTCGCGCCAGCTCGTACAGACGTCGCTCCAACGGCTTCCGAAGTTGGAAATATTGCCGGGACATGGTCAGGACGTTGTTGTTCTCAATCGCGTCCCAGACCCAGTCGGAGAGGGTGATTTCGACGTCAAGCATTCGACCGTCCCGGGTCTCACGGACGATCTGCGCCGACTCGACCAAACCGAAGATCTTGAAGTATTCTTTGCCGCCTTGGCGCAGGTTAGTCTCGATCTGGGTGCCCTGGAGCCGTCGCAGCGCATCCTTGAGAAGCTCGTAGCCTCGCCCTGATGTCTGCCGATTGGTTGCAACCAGAAGATCATAGGCCTTGAACCGCATCGAACGCTGGACCTGGCGCCCTTCGTTCAGCGCAGCCATGCACTGGCTGATGCAGTAGATGAGCACGTCCCGATCATGAACCGTGGCGATCCCATAGCGCGACGGTGAAATTTCGATCCAGTTGCCGCCCCGTTCGTAGCGGCGGGGCCGCATGTCCGGCTTGGTCGAGAGCGAAAACACAGGGTGCTCCATCGACGACATGTCGCCCTTCGGCACCGCATCGACGATGTCGCAGACAAACAGATCCCGTTGAGGATGCCGATCCGGCAGCAAGGGCGAGCGATCTATCGTCACTTCACACACGCCCCCACAACATCGAGATTCGTCATATCACACACCATCTGGAGTATCGGCACTTCACACACCACTGGTCAAGAAAGTTCGTCACTCCACACACCAACGGCAAAATGTGGCCTGTGGATAACTCGGCGACGTCATCGTCACTTTGCACACCGGCGTTCGTCACTTTGCACACCGGCTTTCGTCACTTCACACACCGCGGGAGGCGTCAAAAGTGGTTTTTATGCTGCTGTATCAGATGCCTAGCCCCACCCCGAAAACCCCGTAACTCAGACTCTAACAGAATCTAACTCTCTCAGAGCACTTCGCGAAAACTGTCTCCCCTCCTCTAGGCCGAGATTTCCCAGGGATCACATGAATGCCGATTTTGAAATAGATCGCCCGTCAGCCCCAAAGGGGTGGGCGGGCGGGCTTTCCGACCTCGACAGAGGGCGGGGCGAGAGGTTTCCGGGCGCGCAGCGTCCGGCCCGCTTCGGCGGTGTCTCGGCTCGGGGAAAGGGCGGGGATCACCCCCCGCCCCTCCGATCTTCAGCCCGCCTTCAGCTCCGCCATGCGCTCAGTCAGGGTCCAGAGCGCCCGGTTCAACGCCTTGCCTTGATCGATGCCGGACACCTCGCGCACCGTCCGGCGCTTGTACCCGCGATCGGTGCGCACCATGCCGCGCTGCCCGCCGCGGATCACGTTCTCCTGGACCACATTGAACGCGGTCCAGAGGTCCGTTGCGCGATCCTCGCGCCGCCGGGGCAGGGCGAGCGCATCCGCCTGGACCGGGGCCGGCGTCGGCTGCGCCTCATGCGCCTTTGGGAAGCGCAGCATATGCGCGGCCTCGGCGAGGGCGAGGCGCTCGGGGTCTTCCAGCACGATGCCCTTGAAGCGGGATATGGCTTCGGTGATGCGCGGGGCTTCCTCCAACACGGTGTAGGCGCCCTCGATGACTTCGGACACGGCGTCGCCGGAATGCCGAACCTTCACCTCGTTGAAAGTCTCGCCCGCCATCAGCCCGTTGGCGCAGACAAAACGGAAGAAGCCGGGGATCATCTGGTACGAGCTGGTCCCGTCGTTCGCGTTGACCAGAATGATCTCGAAAGCCGCGTCCTCGCCATTGGTCAGGCCGCGATGGCGCAGGCGGACCATGTGCTTGGTGAAAGCGGCCTTGCCCTCGATCCGGCTGCGGGCCTGCTGGGCGTAGAAGGGCTCGAACCCCTCGGCGCGCAGCCCGTCGAGGACCTGGATGGTCGGCACGGGGGTGAAGCGGGCGCTGCGGCTCTCATGCGCTTCCGCGGCGAAGATCGAGGGCACGCGGGCCTGCAGCTCTGCATTGGTCAGCGCCTCGCCGGTGGCGATGCCGCCGTTCGACATCCCGCGCATGTATCGGTTGAACATCATGATCGTCTCCTTGGTTGCGATGGCGGCGGGGTCTCGCGCCCCTTTCCGCCGATGGGCGGCGCCTCCGCCGGTCTGAACCGTCCGAAAACCC
>NZ_FNMZ01000028.1 GCF_900106695.1 Albimonas donghaensis | reverse complement strand
GCGGCATGGGGCGTGGCGTTCCCCGCCGGGTCGGTGGCGGTGAGGACCAGGTCGACCTCGCCGCCGGCCTCGTGATCCAGCGCCACGCCGTCCTTGAGCTTGAGCGTGTCGCCGACCACCTCGAAGCGGGGATCGTCGACGCTCCAGGTCAGGGGCGCGCCCTCCGGGTCGGTCCCCGCGACGGTCCCGATGACGGCGCCGGGGGCGTTCTCGGCCACGGCGGTTCCGGTCAGGGCGAGGCCGGTCGGGGCCTCGTCCAGATCGGTGACGGCGAGGGTGGCGGCATGGGGCGTGGCGTTCCCCGCCGGGTCGGTGGCGGTGAGGACCAGGTCGACCTCGCCGCCGGCCTCGTGATCCAGCGCCACGCCGTCCTTGAGCTTGAGCGTGTCGCCGACCACCTCGAAGCGGGGATCGTCGACGGTCCAGGTCAGGGGCGCGCCCTCCGGGTCGGTCCCCGCGACGGTCCCGATGACGGCGCCGGGGGCGTTCTCGGCCACGGCGGTTCCGGTCAGGGCGAGGCCGGTCGGGGCCTCGTCCAGATCGGTGACGGCGAGGGTGGCGGCATGGGGCGTGGCGTTCCCCGCCGGGTCGGTGGCGGTGAGGACCAGGTCGACCGCGCCCCCGGCCTCGTGATCCAGCGCCACGCCGTCCTTGAGCTTGAGCGTGTCGCCGACCACCTCGAAGCGGGGATCGTCGACGCTCCAGGCCAGGGCCGCGCCCTCCGGGTCGGTCCCCGCGACGGTCCCGATGACGGCGCCGGGGGCGTTCTCGGCCACGGCGGTTCCGGTCAGGGCGAGGCCGGTCGGGGCCTCGTCCAGATCGGTGACGGCGAGGGTGGCGGCATGGGGCGTGGCGTTCCCCGCCGGGTCGGTGGCGGTGAGGACCAGGTCGACCGCGCCCCCGGCCTCGTGATCCAGCGCCACGCCGTCCTTCAGCTTCAGGGTCCCGCCGACCACCTCGAAGCGGGGATCGTCGACGCTCCAGGTCAGGGGCGCGCCCTCCGGGTCGGTCCCCGCGACGGTCCCGATGACGGCGCCGGGGGCGTTCTCGGCCACGGCGGTTCCGGTCAGGGCGAGGCCGGTCGGGGCCTCGTCCAG
>NZ_FNMZ01000013.1 GCF_900106695.1 Albimonas donghaensis | reverse complement strand
TCACCCTGCGCTAGCCCTGATACTTCTCGGTTACCTCAGTCCTTTTCGTTTGCTTTCCCGGCCCCCCGTAGACCTGCGCTGATCTTGTCCAGCGTAGCTTACGGAGCCCCCCTGATGACCGCGTATGCCGATCTGCCGACCGCCACCGCCGCCGAAGGCGACTCCACCCCGGTCCTCGCCTGGAACCTGGAGGCGGTGAAGGACTGGTCCACCCAGATGCCGTTCCTCGACATCGCCCGGACCATGCGGCCGTGGAGCGGAATCCCGACCGACGGGACCCCCAAGCTGAACTATCAGGCGCTCGCTCAGTCCGGCGTTCTCGACGAAAACGGCTGGCCCATATCCATGCCCGAAGGGCTGAAGCAGTTCGTCTCCATCTGGTCCTGGGGCGGCGCCCCCGACGCCGCCGACAGCCGCGCCGGCGTCTATGTGCTCACCTACGAGGGCGAGGGCGATCTGCGTCTCCATCTCAGCGCCGAGGTGCTGGAATCGGAGCCGGGCCGCATCGTCTTCGAAACCTCTGGATTGGGCAGCGTCCAGTTGATTATCGAGGGCACCGATCCCAACGGGACCGGCGACTACATCCGTGACATCTCGGTGGTGCGCGAGGATCATGTCGACCTGGTCGAGGCCGGCGCGATCTTCAACCCGGACTTCCTCGCCCGCATCCAGGACGCCGGCCAGCTCCGCTTCATGGACTGGATGGACGTCAACGACTCCGAGATGACGCAGAGCTGGGCCGACCGGCCGACGCTCGACCAGGCGACCTGGATGAACAACGGCGTGCCGGTCGAGATCATGGTCGAGCTCGCCAACCAGGCCGGGACCGATCCCTGGTTCACCATGCCCCACGGGGCCGACGCCGAGTATGTCCGCGAATTCGCCACCTATGTGCGCGACCATCTCGACCCGCGCCTGACCGCCAGCGTCGAATTCTCCAACGAGACCTGGAACTGGGCCTTCGACCAGACCAAGGACCTGCGCGACATGGCCGTCGCCGACTGGGGCGTGGCCCCGGACGACTGGAAGGCGCTGGTCCACTACCAGGCCAAGCTCGCCACCGAGATGGCGATGGTCTGGGATGAGGTGTTCGGCGAGGAGGCCGACGCCCGCCTGGTCAAGGTGCTCGGCGCCTGGGCGGGCAGCGTCAATCGCAGCAACGACCTGCTCGACCCCGTCACCTGGTTCGAGCTGGAGCCCGAGACCGCCGTCGCCCCGGACCAGGTGTTCGACGCGCTGGCCGTCACCACTTATTTCGGCAACCGGGTCACGGCCAAGGCCGACCAGCGCGCGGAGCTTCTGGCCGCGATCCAGGACCCTGACGTCGACGCCATGACCTGGCTGCACGACAAGCTGCTCGACCCGACCTACAGCAGTTCCGTCCCCCAGACCCTCGCCGCCCTCGCCCGGCAAAAGGCGGTGGCCGAGGACCGCGGGCTCGACCTGATCGCCTACGAGGGCGGCCAGCACGTGCACACCATGAAAGCCGCCAACAACGCCGAGCTCGACGCCTTCATGCGCGATTTCGTGCGCTCCGAGCAGATGGCCGACCTCTACCAGCATCTGTTCGACGGCTGGGCCGAGATCGGCGACGGCCCCTTCATGCAGTTCGTCGCCGTGGGCTCGGCGCGGGCCTCCGGCTCCTGGGGCCTTCGTTCCTCGCTGGGCGACGAAAACCCCCGCGCCGAACTGCTCGACCGTCTCGGCGCCGAGACCGACCCCTGGTGGGACGGGGCCGAGGCCAACGACGCCTATCTGCACGGCGTGACCCGCACCGGCGACGCGGACGGGATCGCGACCGACGACGTGCTGGTCGGCACCGTGGAGGAAGACTTCCTCATCGGCCGCCACGGCGACGACATCCTGGTCGGCGGGGCCGGGAACGACGGGCTCAACGGCGGGGCGGGCGACGACCTCGCCGTCTTCGCCGGCGCCGCCATCGCCTACGTGATCGAGGCCGAGGGCGACGGCTGGCGGCTCACCGGGCCGGACGGCTCTGACTACCTGATCAACGTCGAGCGCCTGCTGTTCGAGGACGGGACCGAGATCACCCCCGAGGCGCTGGCCCTCGCCCAGACGCTGATTGCCGCGCCCAATCTGGACGATGACGCCGTCCCGGCGAACCCGGCGAACCCGGCGAACCCGGCGAACCCGGCGGACCCGGCGGACCCCGTGGCGCCAGAAGCCGCCGCCACGGTCACCGGCCTGAGCGAGCTGGTCGTCCTCGACGCCGCCGGCGCCTGCCGGGCCGAGACCGGCGAAGTCGGCCTGCTGATCGACGCGGTCAACCGCGCCTCGGCCCTCGGTCGGGAATTGCGTGCGGCGGGCGAGGACCCCGAGGCGACCTATCTGGTCGCGCAGAAGGGCTTCCAGGTCGAGATCGGCGGCGTCGCCGTGACCGCGGCCTACGCCTCGCTGCAGGAGAATCGCATCGGCAAGGACGGCGCGCCGCTGTCGGGCACGGCGCTGGAGACCAGCGAGGCCCTGGCCGCCCTGGTCCGCGACGCCGCCTGCATCCACGGATCCGACTTCAACGACACCATGTTCGGCCGCCGCGCCGACGACGTGCTCCACGGCGAGGGCGGCCGCGACTGGCTGCAGAGCCGGGACGGCGACGACGTGCTGGCCGGCGGGACGGGCGACGACGCCCTGACCGGCGGCGCGGGGGCGGACGTCTTCGTCTTCGCCGCCGGCGACGGCCGCGACGTGATCCGCGACTTCTCGGTCGCCGAGGGCGACCGGCTGGAGCTGCACGGCCTCGGCGACGCGGCGCTGACCGGCCAGGACCTGGCCGAGATGGCCTGGATCGACGGCCGCGGCCGCGTGGCGCTGGATTTCGGCGACGACCGGATCCTGTTCGCAGGTCTGGAGATCGACGATCTGGCCGGGGCGCAGATCGACTGGCTCGCCGCCGCCTGATCCGTCGGCGCGCGGCCGATGCCTGAACCCGCGCTCGCAGGACGAGCCCCCCCGGGGGCGGCCTTCCGCCCCGGGGGAACCGCATGTCACCCCCTTCTCCTGTCTATTAGGAGAAAATTCACCTAAACCCCCTGCAATCCTCCCGGGCGGCTTTCGCCTCAGGGACGAGCGGGCGGGATCGGCCATGCGCCACAGGAAGGACATCGACGGACTGCGCGCCATCGCCGTGGGCGCCGTCATCGCCACCCATGCCGGGGCGCCGCTCCCCGGCGGCTTTCTGGGCGTCGACCTGTTCTTCGTGCTCTCGGGCTTCCTCATCGCCGGCATGATGGCGACCGGGCTCGACCGCGGGACCTTCTCGCTCCGCGCCTTCTGGATCCGCCGCGCCCGGCGCATCCTGCCCGCGCTGGCCCTGATGTGCCTCGCCTGCCTCCCCGCCGCCTGGCTCCTCGCCGCCCCCGACCGCTTCGACGCCATGGGGCAGAGCCTGGTCGCCACCGCGCTCTCCGCCTCCAACCTGTATTTCTTCCTCACCTCGGACTATTTCACCCCGGCGGCCGAGACCCTGCCCCTGCTCCACACCTGGTCCCTCGCCGTCGAGGAGCAGTTTTATCTGGCCTTCCCCCCCCTCCTCCTCCTCGCCTGGCGGCGCCCCGCCGCCGTCCCCGCCCTGCTATTCGCCGCCCTGCTGGCCAGCCTCGCGGCGGCCGAGATCGCGGCCCGCGGCCCCCACGCCTCCGCCGCCTTCTACCTGCCCCCCTTCCGGGCGTGGGAGCTGCTGGCCGGCGCGCTGGCGGGCATTCTGACCCGGCCGGGCGCGGCGCTGGCCCCGGGCCTCGCGGGGGGGCTCGCCGCCCGCCTCGCCGCCGCGCAGGCCTGGTCGCGGCGCAGCCGGGCGGGGGGGGCTCCGGGGGCCGCGGGTCTCGCGCTGATCCTCGCGGGCCTGGCGCTGGTCCCGCCCTCGGCGCCCGTCCCCGGCCTCGCCTGCCTGCCGGTGGTGGCGGGAACCGTGCTGATCCTGGTCTTTCCCGGCGGCCCCGCCGCCCGCCTCCTGTCCCTGCCGCCGCTCACCGCCCTCGGCCTGATCTCCTATTCCGCCTATCTCTGGCACCAGCCGGTCTTCGCCTTCGCCCGGCTGGCGAGCTTCACCCCCCCCTCCCCGGTCTTGATGGCCGCCCTCACCGCCCTGACCCTGGCGCTGGCCTGGGCCTCCTGGCGCTTCGTGGAGCAACCGTTCCGCGACCCCGCCCGCCTGCCGACCCGTCCCTTCCTGGCGCTCACCGGGGGGACGCTGGCGGCGCTGGTCGCGGTCGGCCTCGTCGCCGACCGGACCGGGGGCCTCGCCCCCGCTCGCTTCGCGCCCTGGCAGGTCGCCCTCTTCGACAGCGCCCGCCCCTCCCCCCTGCGCGATAGCTGCCACCACGTGCCCGGGCGGATGCTGGCCATCGGCCCCGACGGCGCCTGCCGGATCGGGGCGGACGGCCGGCCGACCCGCCAGGCCTCCGCCCGCCCCCCCGCCCTCGCCGTGCTGGGGGACAGCCACGGGGTGGAGCTCGCCTATGTCCTCGCCCGTCGCCTGCCCCCCGGGGAAACCCTGGTCGAGCTCACCGCCTCCGCCTGCCCGCCGGCGCTCACCTTCGCCTCCGACAACCCCGACAATCCCGGCTGCACCGCCTGGACCGCCGCGGCGGTCGCCTGGCTGGAGGCCCGCCCCACGATCCCGGTGGCGCTGTCCTGGCGCCACGCCATCTACCTGCATGGCAAGACCGAGGCCGACCTCGCCGCGTCGCCCTCGGACCGGACGGATCGCATCCTCGGCCCCCTTTCCGGCCCGCCGCTTCCCGACAGCCCCGAAGGGGCCGCCGAAAAACGCGCCCTCTATGCCGAGTCCCTGATCGCCCTCGCCACCCGGCTGCGCGCTTCGGGCCGCCGGGTGATCCTCGCCCCCGCGGTCCCCGAACTGGTCCAGCCGGTCGAGAGCTGGATCCGGCTGCGCTGGACCGAGGACGGCCCGCACGAGGCCCTTCCCCCATCCTACCACGCCGCCCGCACGGCCGAGCTGAAGGCTCTCCTGCCCCGCCTGCGCGCGCTCGGGGTCGAGACCCCGCCCCTCCCCCCCGCCTTCTGCGACGCCCGCGCCTGCTACGGCGCGCGGGATGGCCGCGCGCTCTATTTCGACACCAACCATCCCAGCCTTGCAGGCGCCGAGGCGCTGGCCCGGGCGCTGGGGTCCTTGGCTGAGTCCGCCCCCGTCGAGGGCGACCCCGCCACGGACGCCCCCGCCACGGACGCCCCCGGATGAGCCGGTAAGGCGTGGCGGCCTCCGCCCCCGTCCCGATCCGGCGCAATCCTGTTGATCCCGCCCGCATTCGCCGGCATCGCCCTCGACCCGGACCTGATCGCCCCCGACGAGGCGGCCGAGCTGGCGCCCGTCAGCGCCGCGAGGCCGGTTCGACGCCGCCGCCCTGCCCCTCGCTCCCCTCTTCAGTGGCCGCGCCGTCGCGGCCTGGGGGGCCGAGGCCCTGACCGGCTTCGGCCGGAGGCGACCGCCACCATCGGCTCGGACGATCAGGGGATCGACGTGATCGCGCGGCGCGACGGCGGCTCGCCGGGGCTGCGATGCAAGCTCCGGAGCGGCGCGGCGGGCGCCAAGGCGGTGCAGGAGGCCCATGCCGGCAAGGCCCGTTACGGCGTCGAGGCGGCCGGCGTCCTGACCAACGCCCCCTTCCCCGTCCGCGCCCGCGACCTCGCCGCCGCAACCGGCATCCGGCTGCTGTCGCGCCACGAGATCCCCGAGCTTTTCGACAAGGTTTTCGGCCCGGCCTGAGCGCCTCTCCCTTCCCCCCGCCCCCCGCCCGAAGGGGCGGGTCGCCGCGGCCCCCCCTTCGGCTCTGGCTGCGCCCGGCCCCGCCGCCTAGGATGGCCCGCCGCCCCGCCCGCCGATCCCCCCGCATCAAGGTTCGACGCGCCCGACATGATCGCCCCTCCCAAGGTCCTCCGCCGCCCCGAAACCTGCGCCGCGACCCGTCCTGCGCGGCAGGCCCGCGGATGACCCCCGCCATCGGCCCCGATCCCGTCATCGGTCTCGTCGCCATCGGCCGCAACGAGGGCGCCCGCCTCGTCGCCTGCCTCGAGGCCGCCCGCGCGCTGGCCGACGCCGGCCTGCTCGGGCCCATGGTCTATGTCGACAGCGGCTCCACCGACGGCAGCCCCGCGCGGGCCGAGGCGCTCGGCGTCCAGGTCGTGCATCTCGACACCGCCCAGGGCTTCACCGCCGGCCGCGCCCGCAACGCCGGCGCCGCCGCGCTCGCCGCCCTCCCCGCCCCCCCGGCCCTGATCCAGTTCATCGACGGCGACTGCACCCTGCAACCCGGCTGGCTGGAGACGGGACGCGCCGCGCTGCTCGCCGACCCCGGCCTCTGCGCCGTCGCCGGGCGCCGTCGCGAACGCTTCCCCGACGCCTCCCCCTTCAACCGCCTCTGCGACATGGAGTGGAACACGCCCACAGGCCCCGCCGCCGCCGTCGGGGGCGACGCGCTCTACCGCGCCGACGCCTTCCATGCGGTGGCGGGCTTCGACCCCGCCTTCATCTGCGGCGAGGAACCCGAGCTGAACCGCCGCCTGCGCGGCCGCGGCTGGCGCCTCGCCCGCCTCGACGCCGAGATGACGCTCCACGACGCCGCCATGACCCGCTGGGGCCAATGGTGGAAGCGGACCGAGCGCACCGGCTGGTCCTATGCCGAGGGCGCCGCCGCCTACGGGTCCGAGCCCGACCGCTACAACCGCCGCCCGCTGGCCCGCCTGCGCTTCTGGGGCATGGCGGTCCCGGCGGGGATTCTCGCGGCCCTGATCCTGGCGCTTCTGGTCCCCGGCCTCGGGCCCTGGGGGCTGGCCGCGGCCCTCCTCGCCCTTCTCGCCTACCCGGCCATGGCCCTGCGCATCGCCCGCCACCGCCGCGCCGCCTTCGGCGATCCGCCCGCCCATGCCCGCCTCTACGGCGCGCTGACCATGCTGGGCAAACCGGCCGAGGCCATGGGCGCCCTGCGCTTCGCCCGCGCCCACGCCCGCGGCGAGCGCGGGCGCATCATCGAATACAAGGGCGCCCCCGCCCCGGAGGCCGCCCCGGAGCCCGCCCCGGAGTCTTCCATGTCCGCGTCCCCCCCCTCCCCCGTCGCCTACCTGACCGGCGAGCATCCCCGCGTCTCCCACACCTTCATCCAGCGCGAGATGGACGCGCTCCGCGCCCTCGGCGTCGAGGTCCTGCCCTGCTCGATCCGCCGCGCCGGCGCCGACCAGCTGCTGGGCGAGGCCGAGCGCGCCGAGGCCGCCCGCACCTTCCACGTCATCGAGACCGCCCGCAGCCCCGCGCGCCTGCTCCGCGCCCACGCCTCGGTCCTCGCGGCCGCGCCCCGCCGCTGGCTGTCGGCGCTCGGCCTCGCCATCCGCACCCGCCCGCCGGGGCCGAAAGCCTTCCTCTACCAGCTGTTCTACTTTCTCGAAGCGGGCGTGCTCGCCGCCCATCTGCGCGGCGCCGGCGCGCGGCGCCTGCACAACCATTTCGGCGATTCCAGCTGCACCGTCACCATGCTGGCCGCCGAACTCGCCGACATCCCCTTCGGCTTCACCATGCACGGGCCGACCCTGTTCTATGAGCCCTATCGCTGGCGGCTCGACGTGAAGATCGCGCGGGCGGATTTCGTCGCCTGCATCAGCCATTTCTGCCGCAGCCAGGGCATGCTGTTCTCCGACCCCGCCCATTGGGGCAAGCTGCGCCTCGTGCATTGCGGGGTGGACCCCGCGCTCTACGACGCCGCCCCGTCCCGGACGGACGCCGCCGCCGCCGCCGCTGACGACGCCGCCGCTCCCCGCCTGCTCTTCGTCGGCCGCCTCGCCCGCGTCAAAGGCCTGCCGATGCTGTTCGAGGCCTTCGCCCGCCTGCGCGAAACCCGCCCCGGCCTCCGCCTGCGCCTGGTCGGCGATGGTCCCGACCGCGCCTGGCTGGAGGCGCGCGCCGCCGCCCTCGGCCTGACCGACGCCGTGGAATTCGCCGGCTACCAGACCCCCGACCAGGTCGCGGGCCACATGGAAGAGGCCGACATCTTCGTCCTGCCCTCCTTCGCCGAGGGCGTGCCCGTGGTGCTGATGGAGGCGCTGGCCAGCCGCCGCCCCGTGGTCGCCAGCGCGGTGGCGGGCGTGGGCGAGCTGGTCGAGACCGGGGTCTCCGGCCTCACCGTCCCGCCGGGCGACGTCCCCGCCCTGACCGAGGCCATCGCCACCCTGCTCGACGACCCCGCCCTGCGCGCCCGCATGGGCGAGGCCGGCCGGGCCAGGGTCGCGGCCGATTACGACTCCGCCCGCGAAGCCGCCTGGCTCAAGGCCCTGATGCAGGGCGGCGCCGCCGGCGCCCTGCCCGAGGGGCTCAGGCCTGCGCCGGACTTCATCTGGTCGTCCGCCTGACCCGCGCATTTGCAACCGGGTCTGGAGGCGATAGAAGCCGACCTTGAGATATGCAGGCGTTGCAGGAGATGCTCATGGGCGACACCTATCCCATCTTCGTCATCAATCTGGAGCGCCACACCGCTCGCCGGGAGTTCATGCGGCTGCAGCTCGACGCCCTCGGCCTCTCCCCGATCTGGATCAAGGGCGTCGACGGCAAGCGCGAGGCGGACATGAAGGCCGCCGCCAACGCCTTCTACGCCCCGCTCAGCCCGGGCGAGGTCGGCTGCTTCGAATCCCATCGCACGGTCTGGAAACGGATCGTGGAGATGGACGTCCCCGGCGCCTATGTGCTCGAGGACGACGTGGTGGTCAGCCAGGATTACGGCCGGCTCGACCTGCCCGCCGCCCGGCTGGCCGGGATCGACGTGCTCAAGCTCGACTATCACCCGCGCGACACGCTCTGCGGGGTCGCGGGCGTGGCGATCGGCGAGGGCAAGACCATGCGCCGCGCGCTCGGCCGCGAGAACTCCACGGGCAGCTACTTCGTCAGCCGCGCCGGGGCCGAGAAGCTGCTGCGCCTGTCCGAGGCGTTCCACTGGCCGGTGGATCTCTTCATGTTCAACGAGGTCTCGGTGGCCTTCTTCGCCCTGCGCACCTGGAAATGCATTCCCGGTCTCGCCACCCAGACCAAGTTCGTCACCCGCGGGGGATCCGAGGACACCGAGTTCGCCGACACCATCCAGGACGCCCGGCGCAAGGCCGCCGCGCCGCCGCGCCGGATCGGGCCGTTCCGCCGCGCCTGCCTGCGGCTGCGGCTGCTGTTGGAATGGAACTTCCCCGCGGCGCGGCGCCGGCGCTACGCCGCGTTCCTCAAGGCGTTCGAGACCTCGGAGCGCACCGCGCTCACCCCGTCGCGCTGGGAGTTGACCCGGCGCGACCACCTGGCCGCGGCCTTCGCCCACATGAAGCTGGAGCATGCCGAGCCGGTGCGCATCCCGAACGCGCCGGCTTCCTGACCCCCGCCCGCCAGCCCCACCAGGAGCCCAGATGTCGATCATCACCCATGAACTGAGGCGCGCGCTGCATGCGGCGCGGCCGGGAGCCCGCGCCCGCCGCGCCTGGCGGCGCGGCGAGTCCACGGGCGGCTATTCGGCGACCGGCTTCGACGCCACCCGCTCGATCTTCGTGCATCTGCCCAAGGCCGCGGGGGTCTCGGTGTGCCGCAGCCTCTACGGCGATCTCGCCGGCGGGCATCGCACGATCGCCGACTACCAGTTGATCTTTTCCGCCCGCGAGTTCCGCGACTATTTCAAGTTCACCGTGGTGCGGAACCCGTGGGACCGGCTTTATTCCGCCTACAGGTTCCTCAAGAGCGGCGGCATGTCTCCGCGCAACCGGGCCTGGGCGGAAGCGAACCTGAAGGACGTGCACAGCTTCCGCGGCTTCGTGATGGACTGGCTCGACGAGCTGCGGCTGCGCTCCTACGTGCATTTCATCCCGCAGGAGGCGCTTCTGCGGGGTCGGGACGGCGATCATCCCATCGACTTCGTGGGGTTCTACGAGACCCTCGACGCCGATTTCGACACGCTGCGCCGCCGGGTGAACCCCCAGGCCCGGCTGAACCACGACAACGCCACCCCCGCCGCCGCCCCGCGCGGCTACGCGGAAGCCTACGATGCGGAGATGATCGCCCGGGTCGGCGCGCTCTATGCGCGCGACGTGGCGCTTTTCGGATACGTCTTCGACAACGCCGCCCTGCCCACCCAGATCGCCCGCCGCAACGCGGGCGGGCTGCTGTCCCGCTGACCCCGGGGCCGGCTCGGTCCCGGACGGGCCGAGCCTGTCGCCGTTGTTTTCGGGTCGGTTGTTTCGGGGTCGGTTGATTGAACGTCAGCTGACCCCGGCCCCGATTTCCGCTCCGAAGTCCCGCCTCGCCTCGGACTCCGCGCGGCGCCTTGGCGGGCCGGGGCGAAGTCAGGCGGCGCCCCCCCGCGCCTCCCAGACCGGGGTCTGACGGGCGACGACCTCGGCGGTGGCCCGGCCCTTGCCGACCCGGATCGCCCGGCGCTGATAGTCGCGGATGAAGCCGCGCAGGCCCGCGTCGCCATGCTGGGGCGCGCCCTTGATCCAGGCCCGCATGTAGCCCCACCAGGTCGCCAGCCCGCCCAGCAGATAGGGCGGATGCGCGAAGCGGTAGACGCAGGTGGCGGTGAAGAACCAGAAATCGCTGCCCATGTAATACTGCCCGAACCCGTGCCGCATCCGCCCGGTCAGCACCCCGGTCTGGGAGGTGCCCATCGGGCGCAGATGCTCGAAGCGCAGCTCCGGGTCGTCCCAGCTGCACGCGATCCAGCCGAGCTGCCGCGACTTGTGGCAGTCGATGGCGTCCCACATCACCTCCTGCACGAAGCCCCCGATCTCCTGGAAGCACGCGCGGCGGTAGAACTTGGTCATGCCCACCGACATCTCGTCCCCGCATTTCTCGGAGACCATGCGCCCGCCCGCCCGGAAGTAAGGCTTGCCCGAGCAGCTGCCGATGCGCGGATCCGCCTCCATCCGCGCGATCAGCCCGCCGAAATAGGTCGGCGGCAGGTCGAGATCGAGGTCGAGCTTGCACAGGAACTCGAAGTCATCGATCTCGATCTGGCTCAGCCCGAAATAGAACGCCTCGATCACGCCGGGCCCCACGGCGCGATGCCCGCGGTCGGGTTTGGGAACCGGGCGGATCCAGTCATGCTTCGCGGCGTATTCGGCCAGGATCGCGGGCGTGTCGTCGGTGGAGCCGTCGTCGACCACGATCCACAGATCCGGCCGCACGGTCTGCGCGATCACCGAGTCCAGCGTGCGGCGCATGTAGTCCTGCTCGTTCCGGCAGGGCGAGATCAGCACATAGCTCATCGAGGCTCCTTCTACCCGCCGGCGCGGGGATTTTTCGGACCGTGGGGCTTTCGGGCCGGGGGGCGGATCAGCCTCCCTCCGCTTAAACCCGGCGACGGCGACCGGCAACGCGGCAAGGGGAACCGCCGGGCCGGTTTCTAGCGAAAATACATGCGGAACAACCGCCGCCAGGCGTAGCCGATGCCCAGCAGGAACGCCCCCAGCGGCAGGGCGAGCGCCACCAGGCCCGGCAGCCCGGCCAGCAGCAGCATATCCTTGGTCGGGATCACCACCTCATGGAAAGCGAAGATCGGCAGGGCCAGCCCGCCGGTGACGATCAGCGCCTGGGCGATCCCGCGCGGGATCGCCCCCAGCCGGTTCCAGCGTCGGGTCAGCGCCATGAACAGGCCCAGCATCAGCGTCCCGAAAGCCGCGTAAAGCAGCGCCCCCAGGAAACTGCTGAAGACCGGCGCCCCGCGGGTTTCGAACGTCCCCGCCCCCCAGATGTCCATCGCGGCCAGCACGGCGAACAGCAGCGCGATGCCGCCGCCCCCGATCAGCAGGCGCTGCGCGCCCGCCACGTCCTCGCGCCGCGAAAGCCAGGCCCCCAGCGCCAGGCCCAGGAAGGCCGTGGTCGAGACCTTGAAATAGGTGTAGCCGCCGCCGCCGAACATCATCCGCGGCCATTCCAGCAGGGTGTTCATGTGGGGCCCCGCCATCAGCGGGCCCGCGATCTCCCACAGCCCCCACATCGCCGCCGCGACCAGCAGCGCGACGGGAACCGGGCGGGAGACCCGGCTCAACCCCTCCAGCCACAGCATCGCCGTGGTCAGGGCCAGCGCGTAATAGGCCAGCACGCTGTAGAAGGCGCGCGCCACGTCGCCGCCGTCGATCGCCCCCCCCCGCATCGCCAGCCCGCCCAGCTTGGCGGCGGCGATCAGCGCCATCCCGACCAGCACCAGCGCCAGCGCCGCGCGCAGCCGCCGCGCCACGCTGGGCCGGTTCCTGGCGAAGCCCGGCAGCATGAAGAAGCCCAGCCCCAGCCCGAACACGAACGAGAATCCCGGCGTGCCCATCCGGTAGATCATGCTGATCCAGCGGTCCGCCGCCGCGGCAAGACCCACCCGCTCGAACACCCCCGGCCCCCAGTGCGAGATCAGCACCGACAGCACCATCAGCCCGCGCACCGCGTTGATCGACCAGCTCTCCACCGTGCGCCGCGGCAGCTCGGCCGGGGCCGCCTCGCCCGCCTCGCCCCCCGCCCCGGCGCCGTCCAGCAACGCCACCTCGCGCACCGGGCGGCCCTCCAGCGTGGCGCGCACCGCGGCGCGCGCGAAGCCCGCGCCCTCCATCACCAGCCCGATCTGCACCGAGCTCAGCGAATCCCCGCCCACATCGTAGAAGGTCAGGCCCGGCGTGATATCCGCCGCCCCCACCACCCGCCGCCAGGCGTCCGCCACCCGGCGCTCGCCCTCGGTCAGGTCCGCGTCCGGCCCCGCCTCGATCGCGTCGCCCAGCCCCACCGCGCCCGCCAGCCCCGGCTCGGCCAGCCGCGCGATATGCATCTCGCGCAGCGCGCGCCTCCGCACCTTGCCGCTGTCGGTCACGGGCAGGCCCGGCACATGCAGCACCTTGACCAGCCCGCCCTGCGCCAGCCCGCGGGCCCGCAGCGCGATCCCCGCCGCCGCCTCCACCAGCTCGCCCCGCTCCCCCAAGTCCTCGGTCAGCGCCAGCAGCACGCCGTCGCCGCGCAGCGCATCCGGGATCGCCGCCACCGCGAAAGCGCCCGGCAGGTTGACCAGCGCGTTGATCTCCGCCTCGAGGCTTTCGGCCGCCAGCTTGATCCCCGCGATGTTGATCTGGTCGTCGAGCCGGCCGAGATAGCGCAGCAGCCCGTCCGCCCCGATCTCTCCGCGGTCCTTCGTGGTCAGCCAGCCGTCGGCCCCCGCCAGGGCCGCGACCCGCCCGTCCGCCCCGAGAATCCCCGTCGCCACATGGTCGCCGCGGATGCGGATCGCCCCCTCCGGGTCGATCTCCACCGCCGCCGAGCCGGTGGCCCGCCCCACGCTCTCCAGCGCCTCGCCGGTCTCCTCGGACACCACCAGGAACGCCGTGCGCGACGCCTCGGTCAGCCCGTAATGCTGCACGATCCGCGCGTTGGGGAAGAGCCGCTTCATCGCCGCCTTCTCCTCCCCGCTCATGTACTGGCTGCCGATCTCGATCCAGCGGACCTTCTCGCCCGCCCGCCCCATCGCCTCGGGCGCCGCCAGCACCATCCGCCACAGGCTGGGCACGGCCGAGACCGCGTTGATCTCCCCCGCCTCCAGCATCGCCCGGATTTCCGAGGGGTCGAACCGCGCCGGCAGGAAGAACGCCCCGCCCGCCGCCGACACCGCCCGCGCGCGGCCCAGCCCGAACGAATACGTCACCGGCACGCCGATATATTCGCGGATCTCGTCCGTGACCTGCATCACCTCGTTCAACCGCGCCACCACGTCGGCGAGGTTGCGATGGCTCAGCACGATCGGCTTCGGCGCCCCCTCGGTGCCCGAGGTGAACACGATCTGCGCCGGCGCGTCGTCGGTCCGCGGCGCATGGGCGAAGCGCCCCCAGCCCGGATCCGCCGCGACCGCGATGGTCCGCGTCACCACCAGCTGCGGATAGGCGCCGAGGTCGATCTCCTTGCGGGTGATCGAGAACGGCGTCCCGGCGTCGTAAAGCGCGAAGGCCGCCTCGACGAAGGCGACCGAGCTGACCCCCTCCAGCGACACGATCTCCATGGCGCGTCCGGGCGCCGTGCGCATGGGTTCCGCGTCGTTCATCTTGATCCCCTCGAATTCGAGCCCGCTCCGCCGCTGCGGCGCGCGAGCATAGCCGGGCCGGTCATGCGCCGCGATGCGGCAGGACCGGAGCGCGTCGCCCTGCGGAACGCCCGCCGCGCTCTTTAAAATCTTTTATTTTCAATGACTTAAACGGGTTCAATCGCCCAATCTCTCCAGCAGCGCCCGCGCCTTTTCCCGCACCTCCGGCTCCCCCGCCCGCGGTCCCGACAGCTCGAACACCACCCGCTCGCCCTCGGCGTAGCCGGTCAGGCGCAGGCCGGGGACCAGCGCGCGGGAGAAGACCTCCTCGCGCCGCGGGCGCCCCCCCCGTTTCGCGCGCGAAACCTCCTCGGCGGGCTCGGACCAGGACCCGATGCGCGCCGCGGCGGCCTCGGCGGCGCGGGCCAGCAGCGCCAGCTCCCCCTCCGCCTCGCGCTCCGGGTCCGCGTCGGCCAGGGCGGCGCGCATCTCCCGGCGCACGGCGGGGCCGCCCTCGCGCAGCAGGTCGGCGAGCCGCAGGCCCAGCCGCTCGGAGATGCGGGGGGCGTGCAGCAGCAGGTCGCCCAGCCCCGAATGCAGCGTCGCGAAGCTGCGGATCTTCGACCGCTTGGCCTTCGAGGCCGCGGCGAACAGCCGGTCCACCGCCGCCTCGACGCTTTCGAAGGCGCCCCGCTCGGCGGCCACCACCGCGATGCGGCCCCGCTCATAGGGGCTGAGGCCGACGCGGATTTCATTCTCCTCGACCATCGCCACATAGGCGGCGGCGTCCGCGGGGGGGCCGTCCCCCTGCCCCGCCCCGCGGACCAGCGCCCGCAGCACCCCGAAGCGCGGCTCCCCGGTCTGGGCGTGCAGCGCCCGGAGCGCCCCCAGCCGCCGCCAGCCCGAGACCAGCCCGTAGCGCCCTTCGCCAAGCGCCAGCACCTCCGCCGGGGTCCGCTGGCCATGGGCGCGCAGCGAGGCGACGAGGGCCTCGGTCTCCTCGTCCTCCACCGCGCGGGGGGCGCGGTCGCGGGCGAGGTGCTCGGCCTCGATGCGGTCGAGCGGGATGTCGATCAGCAGCCGCCCTTCGGCCTCGGCCTGGGCGAGCAGCCGGGCGTCGCGGGCGGCCTCGGCCCCGGCGCGGGCGGCCTCGCCGGCGGCCGCCGCGATGGGCGCGCCGCCGAAGGGGGCGGCGGGGCGGCGGGGCGCGGGCGCCGGGGTCGGCGCGTCATCCGCGGCGGGCAGGGTCAGGCGACGGCGGGCCATCAGCGGGTCTCCTCGGTTTCGCGGCGAACCGGGCCGGTCCCCTCGTCCACGTCGCGCGCCCAGGCGGTCAGCAGGAGGCCGCGCATCTCCTCCCAGACCCGGTCGAAGGCGTCGCGGCCGCGCGCGTAGGTCTCGCGGTTGAAGTCGCGCGGATCGGCGTCGAGCAGGGCGCGGGTCTGCTCCCCCGCCTGCCCCGCCAGCGCGGTCAGGTCGAGCCTGCGCCCCGCCAGGATGTCGCCGAACCAATGCGCCATCAGCGCCGCCATCTCGGCCTGCTGGGCGGCGTCGTAGCGGGTCAGCACGCAGCGCACCGCGTCCCATTCGAAGCGGGTTCCCGACGCCTCCCCCTCCTCGATCGAGGCGAAGGTGGCGTGCAGCATGTCGAAGAAGCGCCCGGTGGATTCGAACTCCAGGAACGAGGCCCCCAGCGGCACCAGCAGCAGGTCGGCGGCCGCCAGCGCGTTGATGGTCAGGTAGCCGAGCGCGGGGGGCGTATCGAGGATGACGAGATCGTAGCCCCCGTCCCGCGCCGCCTCCTCCAGCGCGTCGGCCAGCCCGTCCCACAGCTTCCAGGACCGCAGGGCGAGGCGCCAGACCGGGATCTGGAACTCGGCCCAGTAGAGGTCGAGCTGCGCGCCGATCAGGTCGATGGCGGGCCAGTGGGTGGGGCGGATGACGTCGGCCGGGGACATGGCGGCGGCCCGCTCCAGCGCCTCGTCGTCCAGCGGCAGGCCGGCGGCGGTGCGGGCGTGGGCGTAGTCGCGGGCGATCAGGGGATAGGCGGTCTCCCACGCGTCCTCGATCCGCGCGCCGAAGAGCGAGGTCAGCGAGCCCTGGCTGTCCAGGTCCACCGCCAGCACCTTCAGCCCGTCCAGCGCCGCGGCCATGGCGATGTGGGCCGCCAGCGAGGTCTTGCCGACCCCGCCCTTGAAATTGGCCACCGCGAGGATGCGCGGCGCCGCGCCTTCGGGCCGGGCGGGCAGGGGGGCGGCGCCGGGTTTCGCCCCCGGTTTCGCGGCGAGACGGGCGCGCAGGCGCATCAGGTCGTCGAAGGCGAAGCGGGGGGGCGCGCCGGGTGTCTCGGGCTCGCCCTGGGGCAGGGCGGGGTCATCGCGCAGCGCCTTGCGGAGCGCGGCGGGGGCGAGGCCGGCGAGCCGCGCGGCCTCGGCCAGCGGGAAGGCGCGCAGGCGGCGGACGCCGTCGGGGGCGTGACCGCGGCGGGCGAGATCCTCGCGGCCCTCGGCGCAGAGGCGCGCGGCCTCGGCGAAGCGCTCGACGCCGACGGGCGGGCCGAGGGGCGGGCCCTGGTCGGGGTCCGGAATAGGGGTCTGCTCATGCCTCATGGCCGGGCTCCGGGTTCGGTTGCGCGGTCCTTTTGGGGCGGAGCCTAGCACGGGGCAGGGGGGAGGGTCAGGAGGTTTCGCGCGCGAAACCGGCAAGAGGCGAGGAAGCGAAGCCCTGGAGACCAGCCCCAGCCTATAGGATAAATCTGTTAAGTTATTGTTATTAATATATTTATATTGATCGAAGCCCCCCCCTTCCGCGCGGCGCGGCCGAATGCTTCACGGACCGAGGGAACGCAACCCGCCGGGGTCGCTTGATCCTTGTCGTCTCAGCCCGCCCGAAGACGGGTCACACGGCGCTCGACCCGGCTCCGTTGGCATCGGGCGCGGCAGAGGCCCATCCTCGGCGCATCCTTTGCGCCGCGGGTCACGCCGGCCTGCGCCCGCGACGGCGGAACCAGACGAGACAGGCCAGACCGCCCGCCAGCAGCGGCGCCGCCCCCGGAACCGGCACGGGCGCGGCCGCGCCGACCCCGATGAAATCGATCTCCAGGCGTTCGCCGGTGTAGAAGCTCCTGTTCCCCCGCTCGCTCACGCGCACGTAGTCGAAGACGGGGTCGGAGAACCTGAACAGGAAAGCCTGGTCCATCTCGGTCTCGTCGGCGGATTCCTCCAGCGCGAATTCGGGGAGCCCGACCAGGAACGGCTCGAGAACCGTGGCGAAGCCGCCGAAGATCACCTCGCCCGCGCCGCAGGCGACGTCCGGGCAGAGGCTCAACATGAACGGCGTCAGCGCCCCGCTTTCGGCGATGATCAGATCCTGAAAGCCGCCGGGGACGGGATTGAAGACGATATCCGTGTTCCGGCCCACGTCCAGATGCGTCTCCGGGCCGCCGCCGGCGATGCCGACATCGTCCCAGAGGCTGATCTCCGCCTGGATCAGAGCGGCGGAGCCGGCCCCGACTTCGCCCTCGTCAACGATCCCCGGATCCGACGGGTCGAAGTTCGCATAATCGCTGTTGTAGCTCAGCGCGGCGCCGACATCGAAGGTGAAATCGTCGACCAGTGTCGCGGTTTTGGCCTTCTTGTTGCCGTTCAAGTCGGTCAGTCGATACGCCACCGTGGTTGCGACCGAGAACGGCGTGCTCGAGGTCGCCGCCGGCGCGCTTTGCGTCGCGATGAGGAACACGTCCATCGTCAGCGCTTCGGCAGGGCTCGCCATGCCTGCGGCCAGCGCAGCGAGGGCCGCCATCGGCGCCCGGACGGCATGAGATCCGAAGGGCTTGACCATGGGGCTGGCGACGGCCGGGTGGGGCATGTCTCTCGCTCCAATATCGCTCATCAGACATCCCTCGATCAGAATATCCGCGCTGGCCTGCTGCCGCCGCTTTCGGTTCTGATCAGGCGTTATGAGCGCGCTGCGTCAGTGTATTTCTTACTGTTTCCGGCACGGAAGAGGAAGGAAATTTCGGGAGGCTCAAAGCCCCTCGCGAGCCCGGAACCAGGCGACGAAGCGGGGGATGCCCTCTTCGAGCGGGATTTTGGGGGCGACGCCGACTTCGGCCTCCAGGGCG
This sequence comes from Albimonas donghaensis, assembly GCF_900106695.1. GTDB lineage: Bacteria > Pseudomonadota > Alphaproteobacteria > Rhodobacterales > Rhodobacteraceae > Albimonas > Albimonas donghaensis. The sequence continues at coordinate 36,132 of NZ_FNMZ01000013.1, read as the reverse complement.
GCGACGTCGGCGAAGGTGGCCTCGACGTCGCCCGGCTGCATGGGGAGCAGCTCGCGCACCGCCTCGCGCCCCGAGGGCCGGGCCCAGGAGCGGGCGGGGTCGGGGGCGAGGCGGTCGAAATCAGGGTCCGGCGCGGCGGGCGCGGGGGGGGCGGGCGGACCAGCGCCCCCACTCGCCGCAGACGGTGAAGAAGCGCAGGCCGGCGGCGGGGCGGCCTCCGGCAGGCCCCGCGCCCCCGGCCTGCGCAAGCGCGGGGCGGGCCTCAGAACACCCGCTCGTGGACCATGCGCTCGAGATAGACGCCGTAGCCCGACTTCTTGAGGGGGGCGGCGAGGGCCAGCAGCGCCTCGGTGTCGATCCAGCCCATGCGCCAGGCGATCTCCTCGGGGCAGGCGACCTTGAGGCCCTGGCGGTCCTCGATGGTCTCCACATACGCCCCGGCCTGCATCAGCGACTTGTGGGTCCCGGTGTCGAGCCAGGCGTAGCCGCGGCCCATCATCTCCACATAAAGGTCCCCGCGGTCGAGATAGGCCTTGTTGACGTCGGTGATCTCCAGCTCGCCACGGGGCGAGGGGGCGATGGAGGCGGCGATGTCGAGCACGTCGTTGTCGTAGAAATAGAGGCCGGTCACCGCGTAGCTGGATTTGGGGGCGAGGGGCTTCTCCTCGATGTCGAGCGCGAGGCCCGCCTCGTTGAAATGCACCACGCCGTAGCGTTCGGGGTCCGAGACGCGGTAGCCGAAGATGGTGGCGCCCGAGGTGCGGGCGGCGGCGGCTTCCAGCAGGTCGACGAAGCCGTGCCCGTAGAAGATGTTGTCGCCGAGCACGAGCGCCACGTTGTCGTCGCCCACGAAGTCGCGCCCGATCACGAAGGCCTGGGCGAGCCCGTCGGGGGAGGGCTGGGCGGCGTAGCTGATCGACATGCCCCATTGGGCGCCGTCGCCGAGCAGGCGGCGGAACTGGCCGGCGTCATGGGGGGTGGTGATGATCAGCACCTCGCGGATGCCGGCCAGCATCAGCACCGAGAGCGGATAGTAGATCATCGGCTTGTCGTAGACCGGCAGCAGCTGCTTGGAGACGCCGATGGTCACGGGGTGGAGCCGGGTGCCGGAGCCTCCGGCGAGGACGATGCCCTTCATCTCGATCTCCGTTCCTGGCCGTCGGGCGAACCCGGGGCGCCTGCGCGCGGCGGCTGACGGGAGAGGAGGCCCCCGCCTGAATGCCCCGCCCTGTTTAGGGGGCGGGCCGGTGGGAAATCCACCCGTTCGTCCCGGTGAAGGTCTGCGGCGGGGTCGCAGGGGGGCGGTTGCGCCAGGCGGGACTATTGCGCGCCGGCCCTGATCAGCCCGTTCGCATGGCGAAGGCGGGACGCTGTGAAGGCGCAGGCCTGCGTGTGAAGCGGGCGCCGCGCCTGGCGGGCCGCGAACCGCGTGCAGGTAAGCCGCTCCGCTTCGGCGCGGGCGCTCCCTTCCTGATGCGCCGCGCGCCGCGCGCCACCGGCCTTGCCATCTCGGGATGGCGGGCCCGGGCGCCTGTTCATGATGGACCTTTCCATTCCCGTCTGCGAATTTTATCGTGAAGAAGAAGAATTCCATATTGGAAACGGCCTTGAGGCATGCGTGGCAGCCTCGAGACCCAGTCCAGGTCGGCAGCGTGGCGATGAATGCCCCCAAAGATCGCAAATGTTCGTAAGCTGGACGATGCTCGATTCAGGATCGGCTCTGCGAAAAGGCGAGCTCTTGAGCTTCTGCTCGGGCCTAAAACGCCCAAGCCACTGAATTCATATCCGAAAGCGCCATCCTCTGGGTGTGTTGTGGAACTGATCGGGGCCCAGGGCGTCGGGAAGTCGACGCTGGCCGGCCGGGTTCACAGATCCCTCAAGCATCAATGGTTCTTTCATTCCCAGTTGAAGGCCCTCGCCATCGTCGAACCCGTCAATCCCAAGCCGGAGATGGAGCGCCTGATCATGGAGATCTTCTACAACAAGCTGCAGCTTCTGGAAGGGTCGATGCTGAGCGCGCGGCGCAAGCTGACTCTGTGTCGTCAGATGACCCAGATCATCGATGAAAGCCTGATGTTGTCGGCGAACGTCTATCCACGAGGCTTCCTGCTCGACGAAGGCCTGTTCAAGCACTTCGCGCGGGAGATCCTGCATCTCGGGGTCGAAAGGACGGCGCCTCTGTGGGAGCGCAGAGCCTTCGTGCACGTGCGCGCCCGAACCCCCGAGCTGGTCGCAGCCCGCTTCCAGGAACGCGCCGCCAAGCGACGGAGGCGCGGGATCTTCCAGCATCTCGCCTCGGACGAGGAGCTGCGCGCGCAGACCGCGCTGGAGGACGGGTTCTACGAGGAGATCTGCGCGCAGGCCCGGTCCCTCGGCCGCCCCTGCATCACCATCCACGTGGACGATGGCATCGAGAGCAACGCCCGGTCCATCCTGCAGTTCCAGCGCATGCTGTGCGCCTGACGGATCCCGCGGCGGGCGCGGATCCGGTCCGGACGGCGATCGGCGAGCTTGCCGCATGAAAGGCGGACGACGCGTATGACGAGCCTGAGAACGAAGATCTCATCCTGGCTGCCGCAGGGCCTGCGCCCCTACGGCCGGCGCCTGGCGCGACGCGGCGACCAGCTGCTGCACGCCCGATCCGCCCGGCGCCGCCCCGGCGTGGCGGTCATGCTGCATGTCGGGCGCTGCGGCAGCACCGTGCTGGCCAACATGCTGGACCAGAACCCCGCGATCCACTGGGACGGCAAGCTGCCGCGCAAGGCCGGCTCGCTCTATGGCGACGCGGTGAAGCGGCTGGATTTCGGGCGCTGGATGAAGCGACAGTTCGCGACTTCGGGCGATCGTTACTACGGGTTCGAATTCAAGATTCTGGCCGACCAGTATCCGGCCATTCTGGGCGCCACGACGCAGGAATTTCTGGAGCAGTGCAAGGCGGCCGGCGTCACGCATTACATCCTGCTCACCCGCCGCAACACGCTGAGGCACGTGATTTCGCACTATGCCAGCATCGCCCGCGGCGCCTGGCATATGTCGGCCAGGGACCGGGCCGGACAGGAGCATCTTCACCTCGATACGGAGAAGATCACCACCGGCAGCGCGCCGGGCCGTCCCCTGATCTCGTATCTGCGCGAAGTCGATGAGGCCCACCGGCAGGTTCGCGCGCTCCTGCGCGATCAGAACCTGCTCGAGGTGGAATACGAGGCGGATATCGACGCGCAGGGCCCGGCGACCGCCTATGAGAAGATCTGCCGGTTCCTGGGGATCGCGCCGGAGCGGGCGAATGTGCGCAACAGCAAGGCCAATCCGTTCCCGATGTCGAGCACGGTGACGAATTTCGACGAGATCGAAGCCTGTCTGTCCGGCACGGAATTCGAATGGATGCTGGAGCGGGACGCGGCCGATCCGGCGGCCCCTGACGCGTCGTGATGCGCCCGGCGCCTGCGGCTCTCCGCGGCCGTGAGTCCTGAGAACCGGACCGGAAGCCTGGGCGGACCATGCCGGCGAAACCTGGCGCAAGGCGGCCGAACAACTGCGCCTGGACGACGCCGTGCTGTTGGAGCGGAACGACGAGCGGCGGATTTCGAGCCGAAGCATGATGGTCGGCGCATCAACGGCGAGCATGTTCCGCCAGGACGCGGACTCACAAGCTCGCCGCCATCCGCTTCTGGATCGCGAAGACATGAGTCCGCGCTCTAGAGACAGGAAGACACAGCCCGCCATACGGCGCGCGCCGCGAGCTTCGATCCCATCTGGTTCGCGTGATGTCGATCCGCGAGGTAAAGCTGCTGACCCGAGTTCACGGCCGCCATCCAATGCTCCAACACGGGCGCGACATGCCCGCCGCATTGCCTCGCGGCGTTTTCGTAGTGAGCCTGGCTTCTCGCCGCATAGTCGGCCATGTTCTCGGGCGTCCGATAACGAAATCCCAGCCCGCCGTCATAGACCCGGTGCCCCGGGGCGCTTGGCCAATGGGGAAACAGAACGATCGACGCAGGACGGGCCAAACCGGCCATGGCCCGTATGGCCAGAATCGACGCCTGCCGATCACCGAAACTCAAGGCCGTTGACGAAAAATCCTGAAGAACCAGAACGTTCCAGTCGACCTCTTCAAGGAGCGCGCGAAACGTCGGGAGGCGCAATGTTTCGACAAGGCGTGCGCCATTCGCCGAAGCTCGAGAAAAATGGACCCCCGCCATGGCGGGTGAATCTGAAGAAGACAGGTTCTCGAGAAAGCTGGATCCGATCGTCGCCGAGTTTCCCACCACCAGAACGCGCGAAGACGAGGCGTTCGCCTGTTTGAGGCTGGCGAGGTGATCGTCCGTCAAATCCGGAAAGCGTTCTGGCGTGGAATGCACGCGGAGGGAGACGCCTCCATAGGCAAGCGCGACACCGGTGGACGCCAGGCCGGTTCCCAAAAATGCTCTGCGCCCGATCCGATTCATGTTTGCAGTTTACCATCGTGCCGATCCGGCGTGCAGGCAGGTCCATTGATCCGCTCCCACAAGTCGCTTTCCAGAAACGATCGTTTTGGGCGCCTTCGCCACCATGCTCTCCAATCAATCGCTTGGCCCTCCCAAAACCCCGCGCCAAAACTCTGGCGGTTCTGGAAGGTTTTCGGCAGGGTGACGACATGATCCTCGGATATGCCCGCGTCTCCACCGACGACCAGAGCCTCGATGGCCAGACCGATGCGCTGAGCGCCGCCGGGGCCGAACGCATTTTCGCCGACCGGATCTCGGGCGCGACGCGGGCGCGGCCCGAGCTTGAGCGGATGCTCGATCAGATCCGGGCCGGAGACGTCGTGGTGGTCGCCAAATACGACCGCCTGGCGCGCTCCCTGCGCGACCTGCTCGATATCGTCGACGCGGTGGGGGCGCGGGGGGCCGGATTCCGCAGCCTCGCCGAGGACATCGACACCACCACCCCGGCGGGCCGGCTGGTGTTCCATGTCTTCGCCTCCATCGCGCAGTTCGAGCGGGAGCGGATCTCGGAGCGGACCCGCGAGGGGCTGGCGGCGGCGCGCAGGCGCGGCAGGGCAGGGGGGCGGCCGCCGGCGCTGAGCCCCGCCCAGAAGGTCGAGGTCCGGCGGATGCGCGACGCGGAGGGGCGCCGGGTCGGAGAGATCGCGGCGCTGTTCCGGGTCAGCCCGCAGACCATCCGGCGGTGCTGAGGGCGCATGGACGCAGACCGGCCCGTTGACCTTCGCGCTCCGCCCGGCGATGTGGACGGGCCCTGCGCGGCGGCGGCGGAGCGTGATCGGGGAGAACGCGACCTGGAACCTGTCCGCAGTCCCGCCGGGACGCGCCCGCGCATCGCCTGGCTCGACATCGCGCGCGGCGCGGCCGTGGCGCTGGTGGTGTTCGGCCATGTCTGGCGCGGCCTGCACGAGGCGGGGGTGCTCGCCACCGGGCCGCTGTTCGAGAGCGTGGACCGGGCGATCTACCTGTTTCACATGCCGCTGTTCTTCCTGCTGTCCGGGCTGGTCTTTCCGCCCATGATCCGCCGCGCGCCGGGGGCGTTCCTGGGCGGCCGCGCCTGGCGGCTGCTCTACCCGATGGCCTTGTGGACCTATCTGCTGATCGGCCTGCGGCTGCTGGCCCCGGGCGGGGTCAACCACCCGACCTCGGCCGGGGACCTGCTGCGCCTGCCCCTGCCGCCGTTCGAGCTGTTCTGGTTCGTCTGGGCGTTGTTCCTGATCCAGCTTGCCGCCTATGCGGTGCTGCGGGCGGCGGGCAGGGGCGGGCGCGTCGCGCTGGCGGCGACGGGGGTGATGGCGGCGGGGGCGGCGATCGCGCTCTTTCACGGCGCGGACAAGAACGCGCTGGCCGTGTGGATCGCGCCGGCGATGCGCAACCTGCCTTATTTCGCGCTCGGGGTGCTCTGCGCCGCGGGGGCGCCGAGGCTGGGGCGGATCGGGCGGGGCGGGGCGCTGGCCGGGGCGGCGGTGGTGGCGCTGTGCATCGCGATCGACCAGAGCATGGGTCCGGGGCCGTGGGCGCGGACGCTGCTGGCCGTGAGCGCCGCCTGCGGTTTCACGGCGCTGGTCGCGGGCCTCGTCGGCGGGTTGGCGGAGGCGGAGGCGGAGAAGGGGCTTGCCGGACGCGGTCTCACCGTGATCGGGCAGGGGGCGATGGCGGTGTTTCTCATGCATGTGGTGTTCGCCGCGGCGACTCGCATCGCGCTGAGCGCGGCCGGGGTGGAGAACCTGGCGGTCCACGTGACGCTCGGGACCGTCGCGGGGATCGCCGGGCCGCTCGCGGCGCTGGTCTGCGCCCGGCGGCTGAAGCTGGACCGCGCCGCGGGGTTCTGAGCCGCACCTCTCGCGCTTGCCGTCCCCCGACCCCATCCTCTACCACCGTTCCCGGCGCTTCCGCCCGGAGCCGCCACGCCAGCCACGGAGACGCCTATGCGCATCGCGATGATCGGAACCGGCTATGTGGGCCTGGTCTCGGGGGTCTGCTTCTCGGATTTCGGCCATGACGTGGTCTGCGTCGACAAGCTGGAGGCCAAGGTCGCCACGCTGCGCGCCGGGGGCGTGCCGATCTACGAGCCGGGGCTCGAGGACATGCTGGCCCGCAACGTCGCCGCGGGGCGGCTGGCGTTCGAGACCGACCTCGCCGCCGCCGTGAAGGGCGCGCGGGCCGTGTTCATCGCGGTCGGCACCCCCACCCGCCGCGGCGACGGGCATGCGGACCTGACCTATGTCTACGCCGCCGCCCGCGAACTGGCCGACGTGATCGAGGACGGGACCGTGGTGGTGACGAAATCCACCGTCCCTGTCGGCACCAACCGCGAGGTGGGCCGGGTGATCACGGCGCGGCTGGAGGAGACCGGCCGAAAGATCCGCTTCGAGCTCGCCTCCAACCCCGAATTCCTGCGCGAGGGCGCGGCGATCGAGGATTTCATGCGCCCCGACCGGGTGGTCTGCGGCGTGGAATCCGAAGCCGCCGAGACCGCGATGCGCGAGATCTACCGGCCGCTTTCGCTGCGCGACAGCCCGGTGATGTTCACCTCGCTGGAAAGCGCGGAGATCATCAAATATGCGGCCAACGCCTTCCTCGCGACCAAGATCACCTTCATCAACGAGATCGCGGACCTGTGCGAGAAGGTCGGCGGCGACGTGAAGGCCGTGGCCCGGGGCATCGGCATGGACGGGCGGATCGGGTCCAAGTTCCTGCATGCGGGGCCGGGCTATGGCGGGTCGTGCTTCCCGAAAGACACCGCGGCGCTGGCCCGGATCGGGCAGGACCACGCCCTGCCGATGCGGATCGTGGAGACGGTGATCGCGGTCAACGACGCCCGCAAGCGGCGGATGGTGGACAAGGTGCTGGACCTCTGCGGCGGGTCGGTGAACGGCAAGCGGATCGCGGTGCTGGGCGTGACCTTCAAGCCCGAGACCGACGACATGCGCGACAGCCCCTCGCTGACCATCGTGCCGGCGCTGGTGGGGGGCGGGGCCAAGGTCTCGGTCACCGACCCGCAGGGCCGGCGCGAGGGCGAGGCGCTGCTGCCCGGCGTCACCTGGGCCGCGGACGCCTACGAGGCGGCGATGGGCGCCGACGCGGTGGTGCTGCTGACCGAGTGGAACCAGTTCCGCGCGCTGGATCTGGCGCGCCTGAAGGGCGTGATGTCGGGCGACGGCTTCGCCGACCTGCGCAACGTCTACGCGCCCGAAGAGGCGGCGGCGGCGGGGTTCCGCTATGTGGGCGTGGGGCGCTGAGGGCGCGGCCTCCGATCTCGGGAACGTGACCGCCGGCCGGAGGATGGGCGCCGCGAAGCGCCGCGCAAGCCTTTTCCGTGCCGCGATCGGCAGGCAAGGTCCCCCGATCCGTCCGCTCCCAGGCGCGGCCCCCGATCCCTGCCAGGACAGGGGCGCCGCGGCCCCGAGGGACCGGGAACACGCGCCTCCGGACGCCCGACATTGCGGGCGCCAGGCCCAAAGGAGCCTTGAATGCCCGTCACGCCCCCAGCCTGGACGCCAGCGCATGCCCGCCCCCCCCGAGGCCGCGGTCGCCGCCTTGCGGGCCTGGCCATCCTCATCCTGAGCGGACTCGCCCTGCTGGGCGCGGGAAGCGAGGGCGCCCGGTCGCAGGAAGCCCGCTTCGCGGTGACCGAAACGGTGATCAACCCCGATCTGCCGCCGGTGGCCGCCACCCTGATCGGGCGGGGCCTGGCCAATGGCAGCCGGCTGGTCGAGGGCGGCGGCTTCGAACCGACGATCTATCGCAACGGCTTTCTCGCCACCGAAGACGCGCCTGACCGGGTGATCGGCGATCCGCAGGCGATCTCGCGCTATTACTCGCTGCGCGACGGCGCGCTCGACGGGGCCGAGGTGGATGTCTGGCGCATCGAGAACGGCGCCTTCCGCCTGGTTCGCCGCGACCGCATCGCCGAAGGCGGCTTCCATGCCAGCGGCTGGGACAAGGTGGGCCACGGCAAGGAGCAGATGATCCCCGGGGACCGCACCCGCATCGAGCTGTCCTGGGAGCCCTGGTACCGGCCCGACGCCGACACCTGGTTCATGCTGCGCGCCATCGGCCCGGACGGCGCGCTGTCGCCGGCCTCGGAGACGGCGCAGGCCCGCAGCCCGGCCGGCGACGCCCGGCGCAAGAAGGAGGCGTTCCCCGGCATGATCGCCTTCGGCGACGATCTGAAGATCGGGGCCAAGGGCGCGGCGACGGCGCCCGCGGCGCCACGCGACCTGGAGGTGACCCGCGACGCCGACGGCGCTTCCTGGCTGTCGTGGCGCCCCGGCCAGGGCGGAACGAAGGCGAAAGGCTACGCGCTCTACCGCTCCTGGACCCCGCCGGCGCGGCATGCGGGCCATTTCCTCGGCCTGGAAGGCGGCGCCGGGGGCGCGGCGGTGCGCAAGGGCGACCTGATCATGCTGCGCAAGGCATTCACCGAACTGTCGCGCGAGAGCTTCGCCAACGACCGCATCTGGGATTCCCGCGGGCGGAGAGCCCTGCTGACCAGGGCGATCACCGATTGGCCGGACCCGGGCGCCGATCCGGACGAGCGCTGGTCCCTGCGCCCGCACGCCGCCGGCACGCCCGTGACGGATCCCGGCGAGACTTATCTCGAACTCCGGCTCGGTTTCGGCAAGACCGCCACGCTTCAGGGGGGGGTGGTCGGCAGCCCCGATCAGGACTGGTACGAGGTGCTCCGTCCCGGCCAGGCCTACCGCGTCGAGGCCTGGCTGCGCAGCGAGCGGCCGGGGCGCGCGGTGTTCGGCTTCGACAACTCGGGCGCCTACCGGAAGTCGATCCGCCCGATCATCTTCGAAACCGGGCCGACATGGCGCAAGGTCTCGGCCGAGTTCACCCCGCCCACCATGCTGGACAAGGGCCGCAACGGCCTGGTCCTGACCCTGACGGGGCCGGGCGTGTTCGACGTGGACAATTTCCGCATCTACCGGGCCGACACGCCGTATCTGGACCTGATGTCCGAGGATTACGACCGCATCGAAGCCTCCGGGATGTCGGCGCTGCGCACCCATGCGCTGGTTCGGACCGAGGTGAAGACCTACGACCTCGCCCAGCTCACCAACGCCGGCGGGCTCGCTGGCGGCACCGACCGCAGCGCGACGCTGCCCCAGCAGCTGGGGATCATGGACCGCGCCGGGGTCGACCCGTGGCTGCAGATCGAGCCGCACCTGACGCCGGAGGAATGGACCGGGCTGGTCGAATACCTCGCCGCCCCCGCCGGGGCCGGGCCCTGGGCCGCGAAACGCGCGCGCCAGGGCCGCGCCGCCCCCTGGACCGACGCCTTCGACCGCATCTATTTCGAACTGGGCAACGAAACCTGGAACGGCATCTTCCGGCCCTGGATCTTCGAGGGCATGCGCGACGCCGTCACCGGCGACCGCTACAAGGCCGGCGAAGTCTACGGCATGTTCCAGGAGCAGGTGATCGCCGCCCTGCGCGCCAGCCCGTGGTGGGCGAAGGCCGGGCTCGACGACAAGGTGACCTTCGTGATCGGCGGCCGGAACGGCAGCTCCTACGGGTCCGACGCCGCCCGGTTCTCGCCCGGGTCCGACCTGATCACCGTCGCGCCCTATATCGGCGGCTGGGATGCGGGCCAGAACCTGACGAAGCTGGAGCCCGCGAGCTATTTCACGCATCTCAACTGGGTCTCGCAGAGCAGCCTGCCCAAGGCGCGCCAGCAAGTCGAATATGCGAGCCGCCTGTCGCGGGAGACCGGGCGACGCATCGAGGTCGGAACCTACGAGAGCGGCCCGGGCTACGTGATGAAGGTCGACGGCAAGCGGCTGAACGACGAGCAATCGCGGATCCAGGAACAGGTGATGAAGAGCCAGGCGACCGGGACCGCCACGCTGGACAACTTCCTCGCCCAGGCCGAGGTCGGCTACCGGCTGCAGAACTTCTTCGCCTTCGACGATGGCTTGCGCTGGACCACCCACGCCCTGTGGCAGGACGGCGGACAGACCTATCCGTCGTGGAAGCTGATCTCGCTGCTCAACCGCGAGGGGCTGGGCGACATGGTGAAGGTGGACACGCTCGCCACCCCCACCGCCGACCTGCCCAAGGCGCGCCGGCGCAGGGAAGTCGACGACGCCCCCCTGACCGCGGTCTACGCCACCCGCAAGGGCGACCGGCTCAACGTCTTCGTGCTGTCGCGGCGGATCCCCGACTATCCGGTCAAGGGCGACGACGGCTGCACGCCGGTGGAGATCGCGCTGCCGTTCCGCTCGGCCGCCAAGGTCACCCTGCACCGCATGGCCGCCCCCTACGACGCCGAGAACGTCACGGCCGACAACGTGAAGATCGAGACGCTCGACCTCGCGCCGCCCGCCGACCCCGCCCGCTTCAAGATGGGCGAGGCCACCGGCGCGCCGGCCTGCGGGCTGCCGGCGGCGGCGGCCTTCCTCTACGTGTTCGAAGGGGTGAAATGAGCCGCTGAAACGCAACCGGCCCCGCCTGCGAAGGCGGGGCCGGGAGGGCGGCGGAGGCGAAGCCGCCCCGGCTCAGGCCGGCGGCACGTGGACGCCGACCAGGATGCCGTTGGCATGCCCCGAAGCCACCGTCACCCCCGGGGTCGTCGCCGCCCCGGTCGCCGCCGCGTCGGCCGCGCCATGGGTGAAGGTCGACTCGATCGAGGTGCAGGCCAGCCGCTCGACCAGCGGCGAGGACCAGGCGTAGGGGCCGCTCGACGAGCTGTCGACCATGTAGCCCAGCACCCGCCCGCCGGCGACGGTGGTCAGGGCCGCCGTGGTCTGCACCTCCGCCGCGCCGCTGGCGTCGACCGCGTTCACGCTGCTCGCCGCCGCCGCATCCGCCCCGGTCAGCGACCACAAAGCCACGCCGCAGCGCGACGAATTGCGGTTGAAGTCGACGGCCACGCTCACCGTGCTCGCCGAAGTGGCGATGCGGTAGAAGCCGACCGTCTGCTTCTGGTCGGCCGGACGGACCTGGACGATCTCGGTCGCGGCCAGCCCGTCGACGGTCACCGAGGTGATGTCGAGCGGGTTCGACTCCCGCCCCGTCACCGCCAGGATCAGCGTGCCCGGCGCGACGGCGAGCCCGGTGAAGGCGAAGGAGGCGGAATTGGCCGCATCCTCGCCATGCGAGAACGCCGCCACGTTCACCGAACCGCCCGCCGCCGCCGGCGTGCCCGAGGCCGTCCCCGACGCCGCCCCGGTCCCGATCCCGTTCACCGCCGACACCCGGTAGAGATAGGCCGTGCCGTTGGCGAGCCCGGTATGGGCGTGGCTCGTCGCCGTCGACACCCCGTCCGACACCGTGGCCCAGGAGGCGCCCGCATCGGTCGAGACCTCGACGAGGTAATCGGTGATCGCCGATCCGCCATTCGACCCCGGCGCCGTCCAGGAGAGATCGTTGCGCGCATCCCCCTGCGTGGCGACCAGACCCGTCGGCGCGCCCGGAACCGTCGCCCCCGAGCTCGGCGTGGCCGAGGCCGTGCCCGAGGCCGCCCCGGTCCCCACCCCGTTCACCGCCGACACCCGATAGGCGTAGGCGGTCCCGTTGCTCAGCCCGGCATGGACCCAGCCCGTCGCCGTCGACACCCCGTCCGACACCATGGCCCAGGAGGCGCCGGCATCGGTCGAGACCTCGATCAGGTAGTCGGTGATCGCCGACCCGCCATTCGACCCCGGCGCCGACCAGGCGAGCGAGACCTGCCCGTTCCCCGCCGTCGCCGCGAGCCCGCCCGGAGCGCCCGGAACCGTCGCCGCCCCCGCATTCTCCTGCGCCGCGGCGATGGCGGCGTGATAGCGCCCGCCCAGCACCCGCAGCGAGGCGGCGTCGAAATGCAGGGAATCGCCCTTGTCGGTCAGCCCCGCGCTCGACGCATAGGCGGTGTGGGCGATGGCGGCCGGAACCGCCTCGATCGCCGCCTGACGGCCGGTCATGTCGGTGTTGCCCGTGTAGGCGAACGCCCCCAGCCCGCCGAGGATGAAGGGCGTGTCCGCCCCCGCCGCCGTCACATCGGCCCGGATCGCCGCGATCATCGCGTGCAGCGCGGCCTCATAGGCGGCGGGGGTCCCGTCGGTCTCGCCCTGGTGCCAGCAGAAGCCGCCCAGCTCGAATTCCGGATGCGCCGCGAACAGCGCGTTGGCCCGCGCCACGGCGGCCTCGTAGAGGTCGTCGCCCGGGTTCCATCGCGCCGCCCCGCCCCCCGTTCCGAACCCCGTGCCGCCCTCGGCGCAGGGCACGAAGACCAGCGTGTCGCCCGGATGCGCCGCGACCCAGGCGTCCGCGAAAGCGATGTCGAGCCCCATCTGCGAGGCCCCGTAGGGGTTCACATGGTCCAGCGGATGCGCGGCGGCGACCAGCTGCCCCTCGGTCCCGCCGCTGATCGAGCCGGTGCGCGCCACCTGCAGCACGCCCGCGGGGTGCGCGCCCAGCCCGTCATAGCTCGCCCGCCCGATCATGTTGGACTGGCCGACCATCACCCAGACCTCGGTCCGCGGCTGCGCGCCGGCCGCCACGGTCACCGCGAAACTGCGCTCCACCGACCCGGCGGCGTTGGACGCGCGCACCGTCCAGGTCCCCGCCGCCCCGGCGCTCGCCGGCGCGCTCCAGCTCACATGCCCGGTGGCGACGTCGATGGAGGCCCAGGCCGGCGCCCCCAGCAGCGCGAAGCGCAGGTTCCCGCCCGAGAACGGCGCCCCCGCCCCGAACAGCCCCGTCCCCCCCGCCTGCAAGGCGCGGTCCGGCAGGGTCCCCGAGGCGACGGGGGTCGCGTCCGCCACGATGGTCCGCCGGCGCGAGGCCCCGACGCTCACCGCCTCGACCGCGACGCCGACGCCGGGGGAGAACGCGCCGCCCGGCGCCTCGGTCCAGGCGTCGTCGGCGCCGCCCACGGGGCGCCAGTAGAATGTGGTGGGAGGAAGAGTGGCCATCAGTCCCGCGCCTCCGCTGCGATCGCGCCATTGTCGACGACGAGACGGGGGGCCGCGCCCGGACGGGCCTCGGCCAGCACCACGCCGTCGTCGAGGGTCAGCCGCGGCCCCGCGGGCGCGCGACGGTCAAGCGCCGGGAGGCGCCGGAAATCGTTGGAGAACATGCGCCGCCCCCGCTCAGTTCATGACCATGGCGTGGATGCCGGCGGCGGTGGTCCCGGTGGCGAGCACCCTGGACACGCCGCACAGGATCCAGCCGTAGTCGGAGACCTCGACATCGCGCTGGAAGCCGGATTCGGAGACGAAGACCACCCGCCCGCCGGTCTCGATGTAAAGCGCGACGGCGACCTGGCTCAGGGGCGCGGCGTCGCTGGGGACGACGGGCAGGTAGTCGCGGGCGGGGCCGGACAGGGACAGGCTGCGGTTGTCGAAGGGATTGTGCATGGCGTGCTCCCGGCGCGGCCCCGCGAGGATCGGGCCGGGGGCGTGGCGCTGACATGGCTCGGACAGGGAAACGGCCGGCGGGTCCGGACAGGGCGGGACACGGCGACGCGAGACCCTGACCATACAAGGTCAAGGTTTACGCGAAGTTTAGATTTGGGAGGGCGGGGGCGGATCGGGGGGCCTGCGCCCCCTCAGCTCCCCCCCTGCGCCATCTCGCGGAAGACCTCGGAGCGCTCGATCAGCTCGTCGTAGGTCCCGCTGGCCGAGACCTCGCCCCTTGCGAGCAGGAAGATCTCGTCGCAATTGCGCACCGTGGTCAGGCGGTGGGCGACCATGATGATGGTCTTGTTCCCGCCCAGCCGCGCCACGGCGTCGATCACCGCCCGCTCGGTGATGTTGTCGAGCGCCGAGGTCGCCTCGTCCAGGATCAGCACGTCCGGATCATGATAGAGCGCCCGCGCGATCCCGATCCGCTGCCGCTGCCCGCCCGAAAGCCGCACGCCGCGGTCGCCGACCATGGTCTTGTAGCCCTGAGGCAGCTCCCCGGTGACGAAGTCGTGCAGCTCGGCCATGCGCGCGGCGCGTTCGACCGCGTCGTGGTCGATGTCCTCGGGCGCGATGCCGAAGGCCACGTTCTCCGACACCGTGGCGTCGGTGAGGAAGATCTGCTGGGGCACGTAGCCGATGGACCGGCGCCAGGCGCGCTGCATGTCCTCGCCCTCGACCGCGACCCCGTCGACTTCCAGCGCCCCGCCCTGCGGCGGCAGCAGGCCGAGCAGGATGTCCATGGCGGTGGTCTTGCCCGCCCCGGTGCCGCCGACGATGCCGACGGTGGAATTCGCCCGGATCTCGAGCGAGATGCCCTGCAGGGCGGTGCGCTCGGAGGCGGGATAGGCGTAGGTCACGTCGCGCAGCGCGAGGCGCTCGCGCAGGTGCAGCGGCTCGGGCGGGGAGGCGGGGGGCAAGGTCTGGCCGTCGGCTTCGAGCACCTCGCGGTGCAGGGAGTCGAGGGTGGGCTTGTTGAAGCGAATTTGGCTGATGCCACGATAGATCGCCTGCATCGCCGGCATCAGCCTGGCGCCGGCCAGCGCGTATACGCCGGCCACCGGCAGCACCGCCGACAGATCCCCGTTCTCCATGGCCAGAAGCACCACCAGCACCAGGATCATGCTGCCGAAAGCGATGCCCTCGAGCAGGTGACGCGGCACCTCGGACAGGGTGCGGCTGGCGGCCTGGGCCTCGACCAGGCGCAGGGCCGGGACCCGGTAGCGGCCGAGCGCCTCGGCCTCCAGCCCCAGAACCTTGATCTCCTTGATGCCGATCATCGATTCCTGCGCGATGCGATGGCAGGCGCGGTTGGCGTCGAAGCGCTGCTGGCCGATGCGCAGCAGCATCCGGCGCGCCACAACGAAGATCAGCACGTAGCTGCCGCCCACGATCGTCGCCATGATCAGCGAGGCCAGCGGGTTGGCGAGCACCATCAACGACACCATGGCCAGCACCACCACGGCATTGGAGATCACCTCCAGCAACGGGATCACCACGCCGTTGACCAGCACCGCGGTCTCGCCCATGACCGTCTTGACCAGGTCGGCGCTGTGCCGGCCCAGGGACCAGGCGTAGGGCTGGCCCAGATAGCCCCGCAGGAGCCGGGTCGAGATAGAGTAGTTGCGCATCGACCCGAAGCGGAACAGCGCCCAGGCGGTCACGATCCGGATCATCACCGAGCCGATGAACACCACGAACACCATCACCCCCATCGCCAGCAGGAAATCCTGCCGGCTCTGGAAGCCGAGGCCCTGATAGACGCCCGCCAGGATGGCGTTGGTCTCGACCAGCTCCGGCTTGGCGAGGATGCTGAGGAAGGGGATGATCACGGCGACGCCGCCCATGTTGGCGAAGCCCATCACGACGATCATCGCCAGCAGCAGGCGAAACCGCCGCCGCTCGCGCGCGTCGAGCATGTCCATCAGCTTGCGCCAGACCTGCAGCATGAGCGTCGTGTCTCCTTGTTCGATGTGGTCCAGACGTCCGCGCCGGAAGGGCGGGACCTTATGCTGCGCCAGCGAAGGCCGCCAGCGCCTTCGCTCAGCCCGCCGCCGCGCGCCAGAAGGCGATGTCCTCGGCCAGAAGCGCCTCGATCCGGGCCCGGGCCGCGTCGTCGAGGCTGGGACGCTCGCGCATCCGCAGGCGCCCCTTGACCGCGTCGCGCAGGCTCTGCGGCACCAGGGTCCGGCGCAGCCAGGCCGCCGCCGGATGCTCGATCACCAGGTCGTAGAGCGGAAACCGCCGGATGCGCTCGGCCGAGACGTTCTGGGCGCCCAGATCCTCGGCCCAGCGGAACGCCCCCGGGCGGCCCAGAAACGCCCCGACCCGGTCCAGCGTCCCCTGCGGATCGCGGTTCATGTCCTCAAGCCGCAGCAGCAGCAGGTTCCCGTCGCCGAAGCGTGCCCGCCAGGGGGCGGCCTGCATGGCGTAGCGGCTGTAGTCGATCAGCTCGGGCATCGTCTCCAGCGCCGTCTCGATGCCGCCGGCGGGGACTTTCCCCATCGTCCATTCGTGGATGTAATGCGACACCAGCCGCGCCACCGGGTCGCGCATCAGGTAGATCAGCTTCGCCCCCGGCGCGGCCGCGTGCAGCCGCTCGGCCGCATTCGGCCAGGTCGGCGACTTGGCGTAATGGGTCGAGGCCTCGCCCTTCAGATCCCCCGGCGCCGCCGCGTCGTAGAGCGATTCATACCAGCCCATGCCCTTGGCGTAGACCGGGTCGTCGGAGAAGAAGTTCGGCTCCTTGGGCGTGGTGACGAACACGCCCTCCTGCGCCGAGAGCTGGGCGGCCAGCGTGCTGGTCCCGCATTTCATCGCGCCGATGATGACGAAGTCGGGACGGGTCATGCCTTGGCCCCCGGTTCGGTCCGCGCCCCGGCCGGCGCGCGGCTGTCGCCGCGGGGGCTGAGAAAGTTGATCCAGATGTCCGAAGCCTCGTGCTCCGCCGCCTGGGGCACGGGCTTGCCCGCCAGCCGGCGCAGCTGCGCGATCCCCCGGCCCAGATGCCACATCAGGTTCGCCGCCAGCAGCCCGGCATGGCCGTTGGCCAGATGCAGGTAGCGGGTGCGCGAGGCGTAATAGTATGCGGGCCCCCGCTTGCGCGCCTTCGCCAGCGCCTTCACCGGGCCCGAGCCGCCGCGCAGGTGGATCACGCGCGCGCCGTATTCATAGACCACCCGCCAGCCCGCGCGCCGGGCGCGCAGGCAATAGTCGGCGTCGTCGAAATACATGAAATAGCCGCGATCGAGCGGCCCGACCTCGGCCAGCACCTCGGCCCGCACCAGCACGCTGGCGAAGCTGACCCAGCCGATGTCCTCGGGCGCGGGCGGAATGTCGTGCAGCGGCACGTCCCAGCGGCTCAGCAGCCTGGTCACCGGCCCGGTCTGCGCGCCGCGGATCAGCTCGCTCATCGGGGTGAAATGGCGGAAGCAGCTGACCTGCGGCTCGCCGTCCGGCCATTCCAGGCGCTGGCCGATGACGCCGGCCTCGGGCTCGGCATAAGCGCGGTCGAGCATCGCCCGCAGCGCGCCCGGACGCACCATCGCGTCGCTGTTGAAGATCAGGTAGAAGCGCGCACTGACCTCACGGCACACGATGTTGTGCCCCTCGGCGAAGCCCGCGTTCTCCGCGCCACGGATCAGGCGCACCGGCGTCCCCGCAGGCTGGGCGTCGATCCAGGCCTGGATGCGGTCGGGGCTGTCGTCGCCCGAGCGGTTGTCGAGCACCACGATCTCGCCGTCGATGTCGCCCATGTCGTCGACCAGCGAGCGCAGGCAGTCGAGGGTCATGTCCCCGGTGCGGTAGTTGATCACCGAGACCAGCAGCTCGCGCGTCCGCGTCGGGTCGGAGGCGGGGTCGGAGGCGAAGGCAGGGTCGGAGGCAGGGGCAGGGGCTCCGGGCGCCGTCTCCGTCATCGGGACATCTTCTCGATGCGCGGAAAGTCGCTTGTCTGCATGCTCGTTGGAAATCCCCTGCGCGGCCGCTATGCGCCTCGATCAGGATCCGACCGCGGATCCTCGCTGGAAACTATGGGAAAGCGGCCGCGACCGCCACCTCAAGCGGCCGCCGCCACGGCGTCATCCCGCCGCGGCGCGGACCGGGGGCTCGGTCGCGAGACTCCGGGCGGGGGAGGTCCGCCGCCCCTCGAAGGCCGCGTCCGCCGCCAGCGCCAGCCGCGCGCCCAGCCCCAGCCGCCGGTCGAAGAACCGTTCCCGCAGCCGCTCCGCCGCCGCGTTCATCGCCGCCAGACGCGCCGGCGCGGCGATCAGGGCGGCGATCCGCGCCTCGAGATCGGCGGCGTCGCCGGCGCGGAAGGTCTCCGTCGCGCCCGCCAGCAGCGCCGCGCAGGGCACGCCGTCGCTCAGCAGCGCCGGCACGCCCAGCAACGCCGCCTCGATCGGGGTTTTGGCGAGACCCTCCGAGAACCCCGGCCCGGTGGGGCAGACCAGCAGGTCGGCGTCGGCCAGCCGGGCGCGCAGCGCATCGCCGGGCAGGTGGCCGGCGAAGTCCGCCCGCCCCTCCAGCCCCGCCGCGCGGGCCGCCTCGCGCAGCGCCTCCAGCTTCGAGCCGGCCCCGAGGAATTCCAGCCGCAGCTCCGGATGCGCCCGCGCCAGGCCCGCGAAGGCCCCGAGCAGGTCGAACACGCCCTTGTCGGCCTCGATCCGGCCCGCATAGACCAGCCGGCGCAGGGGGCGGTCGGGGAGGCGCGGGGTCCAGGCGTCGCGCCAGGGCTCGGCGTATTGGGGGATGTGGACGTCCACCGCCTCCGCGCGCAGGCCGATGCGCAGGGCCTGTTCGCGCACCGCCTCGCTGACGCAGATCACCCGCGCGCCGGCCAGCCGCAGGGCGAGGCCGTTGAGCGCGCCGATCGCCCGCTCCAGCCGGTTGGGGCCGCGATGGGCGGGCCAGAAGCCGTTATGCAGCGAGATCACCAGCCGGGTCCCGCCCAGCCGCGCGGCGGCCAGCGGCCAGAAATGGCCGAGGAAGCGCTGGCAGATGACCAGCTCGGCCCCGGTGCGCCGCGCCTCGCGCGCCAGTTCGAAGGCGTGGCGGATCTGGCGCAGGTGGTGGCCGGCGCCGCTTCCCGCGCGGGCGGGGAGATGGGCGAAGGCCACCGGGTCCGTCGCATCGCGGGGCGCGTCGGCCGTGGGGGGCGCCTCGGTCCGCACCTCCAGGCTCGCGCCCAGCCGCGCGGCCAGCTCGTAGACCTGGGCGGAATAGGCGAGCGCGGCGATGCCCGGATCATCCTCCCCCGCCCGCCAGCGCCGCCAGGTGCCTTCCACGTCGCCGGGACCGGGGGCGAAGAGGATGCGGCGGCCGCGGCCGAGCCGCTCCACGACCCCGTCGAGACCGGCGGGCAGGGTCCGGGTCGCGCCCGCCTGCGCACCCGTCCGCCCGCCCGCCTGCGCGCCCGCCCCGCCGTCGGCCTCGCGGCGGGCCTCCGCGCGGTTGTCGGGGATCGCCTTGAAGATCGTCGTCGCCATGGAGCCGCGCCTCTCCGCTCGGCCGTCGCCGGGCGCGGGAGCGCCTTGCGGACGGTTTGATGAAAAACCTCCGCACAACGTCCGGTTTATTGGTTTCCAAAAGGTGAATCCGCCCGCCCCCCGCCCCGACCCACGCCCCGACCCACGCAACCGTGCGCCCCCCGCGGCGACGCTTGCGTTGACAGCGGCGCTGCGCTTTGGCATCGCCTGAACGGATGCCGGACGCTCGCCACGCCCGCCCCTGAGGCGCGGCGGCGCGGATGCGGCCGACGCCAGCGACAAGCGGGGACGCCATGAAGACCATCACCGCCAGGACGCGCGACGCAGCCGGCGGCGAGGGGATGCTCGGGCTCGTCTGCCTCGTCCTCGCCTTCGCCTTCGCCGGGGTCTATTTCCGCGAGGGCATCGCCACCCTGATCGAGGCCTGGCAGCTCGCGGAATACAGCCACGGGCCGCTGATCCCGCTGCTCTCGGGCTTCCTGTTCCTGCGCCAGCTGAAAACCGTGCCCCCCCGCCACGGCGACATCCCCAACCGCTGGCCCGGCGTGGCGCTGGTGGTCTTCGCCATGCTGATCGCGCTGGTCGGCAAGTTCGCCCATATCGGCGACATCGTCGCCTACGCCATGATCCTGTGGATCGGCGGCATGGTCCTGATCAGCTTCGGCTGGAAGCAGGGCCGCGAATTCTGGCCCCCCGTCCTGCATCTGTGCTTCATGCTGCCGCTGCCGGGGCTGTTCTACTACAAGGTCTCCACCGTCCTGCAGTTCATGTCGTCCGAGCTGGGCGTCTGGGTGCTGCAGGTGATCGGCACGCCGGTGTTCCTCGACGGCAACATCATCGATCTGGGCATCTACAGGCTGCACGTGGCCGAGGCCTGCTCGGGCCTGCGCTATCTCTTCCCGATCATGTCGTTCAGCTACATCTTCGCGGTGCTCTACCGCGGGCCGACCTGGCACAAGGCGGTGCTGCTGCTGTCGGCCGTGCCGCTGGCGGTGTTCATGAACTCGGCGCGCATCGCGCTGGTCGGCGTGCTGGTCAACAATTACGGCATCGACCAGGCCGAGGGCTTCGCCCATCTGATGGAAGGCTGGGTGGTGTTCCTCAGCTGCATCCTGATCATGTTCCTGCTGGCCTGGCTGATGCTGGCCCTGCAGCCGGCGCCGCGCATGTCGCTCCCGGAGGCGCTGGACCTCGATTTCGATGAGATCATGCCCCAGTTCCAGCGCCTGCTGCTGACCCGGCCCTCGCGGGCGCTGATCACGGCGATGGTGCTGCTGGGGGCCGGCGCGGCGGCCTGGCAGGTGGCGGACGTGCGCGTGCAGGCCCCGCAGAACCGGCTGTCGCTGGCGAGCTTCCCGCGCCAGATCGGCGACTGGCAGGCCGAGGGCCTTCCCGCGGTGCTCGAGCCGGGGGTGGCCAAGACCCTCGCCGCCAACGACTACCTGTCGCAGAACTATGTCAGCCCGGGCGAGTCGGCCGCGGTCAGCTTCTTCTCGGCCTGGTATCTCGACCAGACCAAGGGCGGCATCCATTCGCCCGAGATCTGCCTGCCCGGCGGCGGCTGGGAGATGGAGCGGATCGAGGTGGTGGACCTCGCCGGCAAGCTCGGCACGATCGACCCGTTCCCGGTCAACCGCGCCCTGATCCGCAAGGGCATGACCGAGCTTCTGGTCTATTACTGGTTCGACCAGAGCGGGCGGCGCATCGCCTCGGACTACAAGGCCAAGATGATGCTGCTGTGGTCCGGCGCGCTCGAGGGCCGCACCGACGGCGCCCTCGTCCGCCTCACCACGCCGGTGCTGCCGGGCGAGAGCGCGGACGCCGCCGAGGCGCGTCTCCTCGACTTCCTGCGCCCGGCGATGGACGACCTGCCCGACCATATCGACCATGTGGGGGCGGCGGCCGCCGCCCGGTGATCGCGCGCGCCGGCGATCCGCCCCCCAGCCACCCCGGCCCGCTCCCGGCCGACCGCACCGAAAGGGCCCCGATGATCCAGGCCTCCGCGACCCCGCAGGCCGGCCCCGGCCTGGCCGGCCCGCCGCCGGTCCTCGTTTTCGGAGCCCTGCGCTCGGGCACCACCGTGTTCCGGCTGATGCTCAACCACCATGGCGGCATCCGCAATCCGGGCGAGGCCGACTTCCTGTTCGACCACATCGCGCGCGATCCCGCCGGCGTCTGGCGCTACGACCGCCCGGCGCTGGAGGTCGACCGCGTGTTCCTCGCCCGGGGCGCGACGCTCCGCCCCGGGCTGGACGGCGAGGCCCTGCTGGCCGACATGATCGACCAGATCCGCCCCGCCGACGGGCGGCTCTACGCGCTCAACATCCATCGCGGCATCGCCGACGCCGCCCGGCTGCTGCCCGGGGTCCGGGTGATCCGCATGCTGCGCGACCCGCGCGACGTGGCGCGGTCCTCGATCGGCATGGGCTGGGCGGGCAACACCTATTTCGGCGTCGATCACTGGATCGGGACCGAGCGGGAATGGGACGAGGCCGCGCCCCTGATCCAACCTGAAAACGTTCTTGAGCTGCGTTACGAGGCCCTGTTCCGCGACCTGGAAGGGCAGCTGCGCCGGGTCTGCGATTTCCTCGGCCTGCCGTTCTCGGCGACGATGCTCGACTATCACGGAAACTCGACCTACGAGCCGCCCGACCCCACCCTGGTCGAGCAGTGGCGCCGCAAGCTCTCGCCGCGCGACCTGGCGCTGGTGGAGGGCAAGCTGGGCCCGCTGCTGACCTCGCGCGGCTACGCCCCCAGCGGCCACGCTCCCGTGCGTCCCGGCCTGCTGGAGCGTCTGGCCCTGACCGCCGCCAACAAGCGCGACGTCTGGCGCTTCGCCATCCGCCGCTACGGCGCGAACGTGGTGCTGGGCGAGAAGATCACCCGCCGGCTCGGCCTGCGCGCCGCGCACCGGCGCATCGTCCTGCGCCAAGGCGAGATCGCCAAGCGGTTCCTGAAATGAGCCGGACCCTACGCAGGGCATGACACTGACCCGCACTGCCGCCCCGCGCATCGCCGCCGTCGCCATCGGCCGCAACGAGGGCGCGCGCCTGCTCGCCTGCCTCGACGCCCTGCAGGGCCAGGCCGGGCGCATCGTCTACGTCGACAGCGGCTCCACCGATGGCAGCGTCGAGGCGGCCCGGGCGCGCGGGGCCGAGGTCGTCTCCCTCGACATGACCCTGCCCTTCACCGCCGCCCGCGCCCGCAACGCCGGCATCGCCCGCCTGACCGAGACCGGCCCCCGCCCCGAGCTCGTCCAGTTCGTCGACGGCGACTGCATCCTCGATCCCGGCTGGATCCCCGCGGCCCTCGCCTGCCTCGACGCACACCCGTCCGTCGCCGTCGCCTGCGGCCGCAGGCGCGAGCGCTTCCCGGAGGCCTCGGTCTACAACCGCCTCTGCGACCGCGAATGGAACACGCCCGTCGGCCCCGCCAGGGCCTGCGGCGGCGACGCGCTGATGCGGCTCGACGCCATCGAGGCCGCGGGCCTCTACAACCCGACCCTGATCGCGGGCGAAGAACCCGAGCTCTGCGTCCGCCTGCGCGCGCAAGGCTGGGAGATCCGGCGGCTCGACGCCGAGATGACCCTGCACGACGCCGACATGCATCGCTTCGGGCAATGGTGGACCCGCATGCGCCGCTCGGGCCACGCCTGGGCCGAGGGCGCCGCGATGCACGGCGCCGCCCCCGAGCGTCACTGCATCCCCGGCCTGATCCGCGCCCTGACCTGGGGGGCGGCGCTGCCGGCCCTGATCCTCGCCGCGGCGATCCTGATCCACCCCGCCGCCCTGCTGCTGGCCGGGATCTACCCGCTGCAGGTCCTGCGCCTCGCCCGCCGCGGCGGTTTCGGGCGCGACGCGTGGGAAACGGCGCTTTTCATGACCCTCGGCAAATTCCCCGAGACGCAGGGCGCGCTCGGCTACGCCCTCGGCCGCCTGCGCCGCCGCCCGGCCCGGCTGATCGAATACAAGGGCGGGTAAGCGCCCCCCTACCCCTGCCCCCGCAGCCGCCGCGCATCCCGCGCCAGCCCCGGCAGGATCGCGAAACAGGCGGCGTAGCGGGCCGCCAGCCGCTTGGGCTCGCGCCCCAGCCGCCACAGCCATTCCAGCGCCAGCTTGCGCACCAGCGCCGGGGCCCGCGCCTGGGTCCCGGCCGCGAACTCCACCCCCGCGCCCACCGAGGCGAAGCCGATCCCCGGAACCCGCTCCAGCCCCCGGGCCGCGAGAATCTCCTGCTTGGGCGCGCCGAGCGCCAGCAGGCAGAGCCGCGCCCCCGAGGCCGCCAGTTCGTCGAGGCACGCATCCGCCACCGGCCCGGCCGGATCCAGCCCGTAGGGCGGCGCGATCCGCGCCACCACCCGCAGGCCGGGATTCTCCGCCTCCAGCTTCGCCGCCGCCGCGTCCAGCGTCGCCTGATCCGCCCCCAGCAGCCCCATCGGGACCCCCAGCCGGGCGGCCAGCGCCGCCAGCGGGCCGACCAGCTCGGATCCCGGGACCAATTCCACCGGCCGCCCGGCCAGCTTCGACAGCCACACCACCGGATTGCCGTCCGCCACCACGTAGCTCTGCGCCAGATAAGCCGCCCGGAACGGGGCCGAGCCGCGCAGCTTCACCAGATGATCCAGATTGAGCGTCGCCAGCGCAAACCCCCGCCCCGCGCGCAGATCCGCCTCCACCGCCGCCATCAGCGCCGCGCGCGTCGGCATGTTGAGGCGCACGCCGCCCGTCCCGTCGCCCGCCGGATTCCCCGGCAGGTGGAAGGCCATAGCCCGATCCATCCGATCCATCCCATGATCCCTGGCGACGAACGCCGATGCCCGAGCCCTAGCAGCCGGCTTTGCGGCTGGCGAGCCTTCGACCATCTGCTATTCGATTGACTTGAACAACCTGGCCACCAGCCAGCGGGCGCCCTGGATGGAAAGATGATCGTCATCGCGGTAAAGAGGCGCATCCTCCGCGACGATCCGGCAGTCCGGCGCGCACATCAGATCCGCCACGGACAGGCGCTCGATCGGAAAACGTTCCTCAGCCCGGTCAAAAGCAGCGTCGACCGGAGCGCTGCGGGCCGCGTAGTCCGCCCGGGTCGGCGTCGGCGGAGGGGGGATGCCAAGGAATGCCTGGGCGATGAAGGCCCTGGGCACATTAAAGCCAACTTCGGGCACACCCTCGATCAGGATCGCCTTTCGTCCTCGCGCCTGCAGCGCAGCCAGCGTGTCCCGCAGTCCGGTCTCAAAGATCTCGGCAGGGGCGGACGTATCTTCGCCCGCCAGAGGCGCCGCGAGGGCCAGCACAGGAACCTTCTGGGTCTCGTTCGAGGGGCGGGTCCCGCTCGCGATCAAGGCCCAGCGACCGACAAGCACCACGGTATCGATGTTTGGATGGGCGTCGAGCCAGTCCACAACCCCAGCGTTGAACCCTGCGCAGTCATGCCCGACCCCAAGATCACGCCGGATCAGACCCAACAGCGGCGGGCATCCGAGCTTGACCGCAGCCGCCCCGGTCCGCCCGACCCCGCGTAGCCAAGCCTCCAGCCCAGGCAGCATGGCCGCCGCGTGAGAATCGCCCCAGATCAGTGTCCGGACGCCGCCGCTTTCCTCTATCGGCGCGCCGAAGGTGCACAGTCGGCCTGCAGGCAGGCAGCGCTCTTCCAGCCCCGAGCGGCGAGTCGCCTGCTCATAGGCGTCCTGGGCGCCGTCGCGCACCCGGCCCTCGACCCCGTTGGTCGCGTAGATCAGCACGCCCGCGCAGGTCAGCGCCGCGGCCCCGATCCCCGACAGCGCGAAGATCGCCCCCCGCCCGAAGCCGGACCTCCGTCCCTCGGGCCCCGCGACCGGGCGCGCCCGGAACGGCCGCTCCACGAAGCGCCAGCTGAGCACGGCCAGCACCAGCGACAGGACGATCAAGGCGGCGGCCGGCCCCGCCTCGATATGCGCGCTCCCGCCGAACAGGCGCGCGACGACCAGCGGCGGCCAGTGCCACAGGTAAAGCGAATAGGAGATCAGCCCGACCCCCACCGCCGCCCGCGTCGACAGCAGCCGGCCCGTCCAGGTCTGGCGCTGGCCACCCGCCCAGATGATCGCCGCGGCGCCGAGGCAGGTCGGCGCCGCGGCCAGGCCGGGAAACGGCGTCTCGGCGGTCAGCAGCACGATGCTGGCGCAGATCGCCGCCAGCCCCGCCGCCGCCACGACCTCGACCACGCCCCGGCGCGCCGTGCCCGGAAAGGCGCCGAGCGCCAGCAGCGCGCCCAGCCCCAGCTCCCACGCCCGCAACGGCGTCAGGAAGAAATTCGACAGCGGGGCCACCTGCGTCGCCCAGACCGCCGCGACGAAGGAGACCGCCGACAGGCCGGCGATGACCGCCAATGTCCAGGACTTCCGCCAGCGCGCCAGCCCCCACAGCAGCAGCGGGAAGACCAGGTAGAACTGCTCCTCCACAGCCAGGGACCAGGTGTGCAGGAGCGGCTCGTACTCAGCCGAATTCCCGAAATAATCTCCCGTGGAATAAAGAAACCACATGTTCGACGAAAAGAAGATCGTCGCCACCGCCGACTTGGCCAGCGCCGAGTACATCCAGGGCGGACACAGCGCATAGCCGACCGCCAGGCAGATGGTGAGCATCGCGAACAGCGCCGGCAGGATCCGCCGCGCCCGCCGTTCGTAGAAGCCCAGCAACGAGAAACGGCCTGCGTCGATCTCCCGCGCCAGAATCCCGGTGATCAGGAAGCCGGAGATCACGAAGAACACGTCGACGCCGACGAACCCTCCGGAGAAGCCGGCGACGCCGGCATGCGAGAACACGACCGGCAGCACGGCGATGGCCCTCAGACCATCGATGTCGCGACGATAGCCCTTCATCGCGCGCTCGAAATCGACATCCTTCCCCCCCCTCCATCCCACGCGCCGGACGCAGCCGCAAACGCGAAGGGCCGATGCGAAGCGGACAAGACCGCGTCTCCCGTCCCGCGCCCACGCGCATAACGCAACAACCGACCGCCGATTGCCAGAGGGGTGCGACAGCACGCATCAACCGCGCCCCCCCTGCCCCTATCGACCTGCGGTCCTGAAAATGCGCCTCAAGGCCCGCACGGTGGTGAACTGCGCGGCGCTCTCTGCGGTGGCGGTCGCCTCCCGCCTGCGCGGGTTCCCGGCCGCGCATCTGCCCCGGCTGACGCTCGCCAAGGGCTCGTATTTCTCGCGGGGCGGGGCCACGCCGTTCTCCCGCCTGATCTACCCCGCGCGCAGCGAACGCTTCTACGCCGCGATCCGCCGCGACTGGCCGGACCTCGTCGCTCGCGCTGGGGGAACTGCCCGCCGTGCCGGTCGCGGCGGGCTGATACGCCCCTGAGACGGGGCGCGCAATTGACACCCCCCGGGCCGCCGCGTTGGGTGCCCGAAGCCCAGAGGCGCGGCAGGGAACGGAGATTTCAATGGACAAGACCTTCGTGCTCGGAACCGGCGCTGTCAAAGGCGGCACCACCTGGCTTCATGAATACCTCCTGTCCTTCGACGCATACCACAAAGGCGTGATGAAGGAGATCCGGGTCTGGGAGACCGCGACCCAGCCCGAGTTCGGCGAGTTCGAAGTGAAGCTCTTCGACGTCAAGGACCGCGGCGACCTGTTCCGCTGGACCTTCCGCACCTTTCCCGCCGCCTATTTCCGGTTCTACAACCGGATCTACCGTCGTCACCGGGTGCGGCTCACCGGCGACTTGACCCCCACCTATACCGGGCTCTCGGCCGACACCTTCCGCCGGATCCGCGACGGCTTCGCCCGGCGCGGGGTGAAGGTGAAGGCGGTGTTCCTGATGCGCGACCCGGTGGAACGGTGCTGGAGCCAACAGCGCATGGTCGAACGCATGGGCCGGCCCGAGCGCTACATCCGCATCGACGGCGACACCGAGAGCAACCTGCTCGCCTATCACGCCACGGCGCATTGCCATCTGCTGACCGACTATCACCGCACCCTCGCCAACCTGGAGGCGGCCTTCGCGCCCGAGGACATCCATTTCGGCTTCTACGAGACCATGTTCGAGGCTGACGAAATCGCACGCCTGTCGCGCTTCCTCGGCCTCGCGCCGAAGCCCGAACTCGTGGAGAACCGGTTCAACACCTCTGACAAGACCTCCGAAATCAGCGACGCGGCCAAGGCCCGGATCGCCGAGGAATACCGCCCGGTCTACGAAGACTGCGCCGCCCGCTTCCCGGTAACCCGCGAGATCTGGGGCGGATGGAAGCATCTGGACGCATCCGCGTCCTAATCCGGGGGCCCCTCTCCGCATCGGCGGATGCCGCTGATGCTGCACCTCGAGTCGGTCGGCTGGATCATCCGGCCGGCATGCGCTATCGCTGCCGCCAGTTTCCCGCCCCCGGCGCCGCGATCTTCAGCCCGGGCCCGGCCAGGAGAGCAGGTGATGCCCAACCTCTTCGCCTATGCGATGCTGCTCGTCTGGCCGCTGGTGGCGGTGGCGCTGTTTCGCAAGAGGCCCCGCGCTTCGGCGCTGGTCTGGACGCTGCTGGCCGGCTACCTGCTGCTGCCGAGCGCGACCTCGATCGACCTGCCGTTGCTGCCCCCGCTCGATCGCGACAACGGTCCGGTGCTCGCCGCCTTCGCGCTGTGCCTGGCAGGCGTGGGGTTGAAGCGGAGCCGTCGCGTCGGAACGGCGTCCGCCGCGACTCCCCTCAAGGACGATGAGCGGCCGGGATGGCTGCCCAGATCGAAACTGGCGCGGCTTCTGATCCTGATGCTGGCGCTCGGGCCGCTGGCGACCACCTATCTCAATCCCGAACCGCTGATCTATGGCCCGCGCGTCCTGAAGGGCATGGCGCTCTACGACGGGGCTTCGCTGGTGATGCAGCAGATCATCACCATCCTGCCGCTGCTGCTGGGGCGCAAGCTGCTCTCGGATCCCGCAGGAGTCCGGACGCTGATGGCGGCGATGGTCGCCGCGGCGCTGGTCTACACGATCCCCATGCTGGTCGAGATCCGGCTCAGCCCGCAGATCCACAGCTGGGTCTACGGCTTCTTCCCCCACGACTTCATCCAGACCAAGCGCTTCGACGGCTTCCGCCCGCAGGTGTTCCTGCTGCACGGGCTCAAGCTCGCGCTCTACATGTCGATGACCTTTCTCGTCGCCCTGGCGCTGATCCGGGTCCTGAAGTCGCCCGCGCCGGGCGAGCGGAAGCCGCGTGCGCTTGGCGGCTGGAAGCTGAGCGCCGCCTGGCTCGGGATCATGCTGGTGCTGTCGAAGTCGGTGGGCGCGCTGGCCTCGGCGCTGGTCATGCTCCCCCTCGTGCTGCTCGCCGGGCGGCGCATGCAGATCGGCGCAGCGGTGATCGTGGCGGCGGTGACGCTGCTCTATCCCGCGGTGCGCAGTCTCGACCTGGTGCCCACGGACACCCTTGTATCCATGGCCAACCAGATATCGCCGAACCGGGCGCAGTCGCTGGAATTCCGGTTCGACAACGAGGACCTGCTGCTGGCCAAGGCCGATGAGCGACCGGTCTTCGGCTGGGGGTCCTGGGCGAGGAACCGGGTCTTCCACGAGACGAAGGGATGGGACCAGGCGATCACCGATGGACTTTGGGTGATCACCTTCGGCGTCTATGGCTGGTTCGGCTATATCGCCCAGTTCGGGCTGCTGACCCTGCCGATCTTCGCGCTGTTCAGACAACGCCGCCATCCCGATCTGTCGCTGGAGACCACGACGCTCTGTCTGGTGCTGTGCGTCAACTACCTCGACCTGCTGCTCAACTCCGGCATGACGCCGCTGACCTGGCTGATCGCCGGCGCGATCCTCGGTCGGGCCGAGGCGCTGGCCGCCAACCCGGTCTCCGCCAAGCAGCAGGCCGCCGCCCCGGCCCGCAACGCCAATGCCCTCCGCAGGCCGTCCGCGACGCGGCCCGGGCATCCCGCCCCCCAGCGACCCGGCCCCCAGCGACCCGGCCCCCGGGGACCCGAACCTCAGACCCCGGTCTCACCACGCCCATCCGCGCCCCGGCCGGATCCGGGTCGTTCCGGACCAATGCGCCCCGGCATCGGCGGCCGCCCCGAGACATCTTCCGACCGCTTCCCGCGCTGACAAGCGGGCGGCCAGAACAGACCCTCCCGCCGACGCCATGAGCGGAAGCCGAGGTATTTCGATATCCCGCGCCCCGAAGTCGGGTCTCGAAGCCCTCTGAATGACGCTCTCGTTCCGCTGCGCTTGCAGGTGTTCGATCACCGGATGAGATGGCCGGTATGTCGCGTGAAGGATTGGGGTTCCGACGCCCCTTTTCGGACATGACCTCGAACCCGGCTCGGCCTTTGGCGGCGATCGTCGTCAGGATCGCGGCATGAACCAGGGTGGAGCCGCGCCGAAGGCCGCATTTGACGACATCAGCGCCTGAGACCCTTGGCATGTCTCAACATGCGCTGTTTTCGAACTGTCGGCGCGATCCAGAAATATATTAAATCACAATCACTTGAATGAAATCGCGCCCAATTCGCGTCGTTCCCCCGCACGACCTTGGCGGACAGGGAGCGACGCCCATATCGCCTCTCCCGTCGCCATCTCGTTGCGAAACCGACCCCGATTGGGTCCGCGAGCCCTCAGCCCCCCACATGCCCCTTCGCCCGCAGATACCGCCCCAGGCTCTCGCGCCAGTCGGGCATAGGGCCGTAAGCCGCGGCCAGCTTCGACGTATCCAGAACCGAATAGCCCGGGCGCAGCGCCCGCGTCGGGAATTCCGAGCTGGCGCAGGGGGTCACTTCGGCCTTCACGCCGGCCTGGGCGATGATCTCGGAGGCGAAGGCGTGCCAGGTGGCTTCGCCGCCCCCCGCCACGTGCCAGAGGCCGGGCTCGACCCCCTCGGCCAGCATCTTCAGGATCACCGACGCGATATCGGCCGTCGCCGTCGGCGACATGTGCTGGTCGGCCACCACCTTCAGCGCGCCCCGCTCGCGCCCGAAGCGCAGCATGGTTTCGACGAAGTTGCCGCCCTTGCCCGACGCGCCCGCCACCCCGTAGAGCGAGGCGACGCGCAGCACCGCCGGCTCTCCGGCCAGCCCCGCCAGCGTCTCGCCGAAGGCCTTCGAGGCGCCGTAGACGTTGACCGGCGCGGTCGGGGCGTCCTCGGCCAGCGGCGCCGCCCGCCCCCGGTCGCCGCCGAACACGTAGTCGGTCGAGATATGGATGAACCGCGCGCCTCGGTCCGCGCAGACCTTCGCCATCGCCTGGGGCGCGTGGGCGTTGACCGCCATGGCCAGCGAGCCGTTGTCCTCGACCTCGTCGGTCTTGTGGTAGCTGGTGCAGTTGACCAGGGCGTCGAACTCGATCCCGGCCAGCGTCTCGGCCACCGTGCCGGGCGCGGACACGTCGAGCGCCGCGCGGCCGAAGGGGATCAGCTCGATCCCCCCCGGCGCAGCGGCATGGGCCGCCTGGATGTCATGGCCGAGCTGGCCGTTCGGCCCCAGCAGCAGAACCTTCATATCTCGATGATCCCGCCGTAGAGCTCCACGTCCTTGATCCGCTTGTGCCAGTCGGCGAGCTGCTTGTACCAGTCCAGCGTGATGGTCTGGGTGGTCTTGTCGACCGCACCCGATTCCAGCGCCACGCAGGTCTCGATCACGCCGTCCTTGGCGGTGCGCTGCGCCTTCCAGCCAAGCGCCTCGATCTTGTCGAAGCCGGCGCGATAGGACCGCACGTCGGCGTCGCCATACCACTCGATCGTCACGTCGCGGGGCACGTAGGAGGCCACCAGTTCGCCGAGCGCGCCCAGCTGATAGGTGTTCTCGTCCGAGCCGACGTTGAAGATCTGGCCGCCGACCTTCTCGGCCGGCGCGGTCAGCATGAAGATCTGCGCCGAGGCCGTGTCCTTCACATGCACCATCGGGCGCCACTGGCTTCCGTCGCGCATCAGCGGCAGCTTGCCGGTCTTCCACGCGCCGTAGGTCATGCCGTTGATCGCCAGGTCGAAGCGCATCCGCGGGCTCAGGCCGTAGACCGTCGCCTGCCGCAGCACCACCGCGCAGAACCCGTCGCCGTTGAGCGGCAGGATCGCCTGCTCGGCCATCTCGTTGGCCTTGGCGTAGACGGTCAACGGGTTGGTGGGCGTGGTCTCGGTGGCGATCACGCCCTCTTCCTGGAAGCCGTAGATCGAGCAGGACGAGGGCAGCACATAGCGCTTGACGCCCGCGGCCTTCGCCATCCGCGCGGTCCGCACCCGGCTGTCGCGGTTGATCTGGTAGGTGGCGGTTTCGAAGAGCTCCCCCGACGGGTCGTTGGAGATCGCCACCAGGTCGATCACCGCGTCGATGCCCTCGAGCATGGCCTCGGGCAGCTTGCGGCTGTCCTCGACCACCACTTCCAGCTTGGGATGCCTGGGCAGCAGGTCATTCCCGAAGAAGAAGCGGTCGACGGCGCGGACCTCATGGCCCGCCTCCAGCAGCATCGGCACCAGCGTGGTGCCGATATAGCCCCCCGCCCCGGTCACAAGCACGCGCGTCATGGTCTGCAATCCCCGTTGGATGGTTGTCCTGCTCCCGGCCGCGCGCCGGACCGTTTCGCCGGCGCGGACCCGTTCCCCTCAGAACCGGGAGCGATGTCGATGAGCTGCGCCTCGGCGCCTGACGATCCGAGCGCCTTGGAGGGCGTCACGGCCAGGCCCCTGTCTACAGGGGCGGCTTTCGGCAAGTCCAGCATCCCCCCGCTCAGCGTCCCAGCAGCCGGCCCGCCTGGCGCAGCGCCCGCTCGCGGGTCTTCCACCAGGCCATCTTGAGCCGCTTGCGTCCCGCGGTGTTGGCATGGGGCCAGGGGCGGTCGGGAACCGGCAGGCCCAGAAACCCGCAGAGCTGCTCCCAGGACCCGGTGGAGCCGGTCTCTATCTCCAGGAAATCGCCGGGGCGGTCGGCGAAATGGTCGCGGACTTCGCGGTTGTGCCGTTCGTAGCGCGCCAGCCACGCGGCCTCGTGACCCAGCGGATAGGGCGAGCCGTAGATCAGCTGGTGAATGGCGTTGGGATGATCGGCGAAATCCCGCGCCGCGCTTCGGATCCAGGCCTGCGGATCGCGGGTCACCAGGATGAAGCGCGACCCGGGATAGCGCGCGTCCAGCATCCGGTAGAGCACCGGCCAGGGCGTGTCCTTGAAGGCGTCATGGGTCTCGGCCAGCTCCACCGCCAGAGCCTCGACCTGCGGCCAGTCCAGATCCTCGCGCGTCGCCAGCCCGCGGAATTCGCGATAGCCCGCGACCCGCAAGCCGAGCTGCGACATGGCCAGGCCCAGCGACGTGGTGCCGGTCTTCTGGAAGCCCAGGCAGAAGACCTTGGGGGTCGTCGGGGCGGTCATGACGCCTCTCCTGTTGAGGCCTGCGCCCGCCCGGCGACGTCGGCGCCGTCCAGCAGGTCGAAGGCGGTTTCCAGCGCGGCGGGATCGATCTCGAAATCCTGCAGCGAATAACGGTCGAACGGCTTCGAGAAATCATAGGCCGGGGCGATATGCTCGGGCCGGATGCGGCCGCGCACGCCGATCCACTCGACCCCGACCTGTTCGGCCATCGCCCGGTAGACGTTGGTGACATGCCCGCAGGGGAACAGCTCCACCAGCCGCCGCAGCCGCGCGCCGCCGGAGCGGTAGAGCAGCGGAGCCAGCGCCGCGCCGTGGATCGCCACGATCTCCTCGGCCTCCTCGACCAGGCGCATCTGCTCGGCCGGGGTCAGGTCCTCGGCATAGATCCGCGTGTGGCCGCGGGCGGTCAGCAGGGCCATGACCTCGGCCTCGTTGGCCAGCTTGCGGCTGTCGCGGCGCGAGATGAACACCCGCCGCCCCGCCCCGGTCCCGTCCTCCGGCCCGCCGCGCACGCCCGCGGCGCGCAGCGCGGCGTCGACCGCGGGCAGGCGCGCCCAGTCGGCCCGCCGGCTGCGGATCGCGATCCAGGGCTCGGCCGAAAACCGCACGACCCGGCCCGACACCGGCGCGTCCGTGGCCAGCGTCTCGAAGCCGAACAGGGCGGCGGCCTTCAGGATATGGCCGGGGGTCCGGGCCGGCAGCGCCAGCAGCGTCTGGTTCCAGTCCAGCCCCGCCACGTCGCAGGCGTGGAACACCAGCGGCAGATGGTTGTTGAGGAAATGCGCCCAGTTCTCGGGCGACCGGGTGCGCAGATCGAAGACCATGCGCCCGTCCGGCGCCTCGATCGGGGTCGAGGGCGTGTCCCGCCCCAGCAGCCGCCGCGCGAGGCCTCGCAACCCGCCCGGCCGCGTCTTCGTCGCGCGGGCGACGCCTGGACCGCTCTCCAGCACCAGGGCCCCTTCACGGCCGACGGCGATCGGAGGCAGGTGGATGATCTCAGGCGCGGGAACCACCCGGTCGGCGAGGTAGGAGCTGGCAGCCACCATGATCCCGCCCCCGATGCGAAGCATCGGCAGCGTCTCCTCGTGGCGCGGGAACCCGGTCATGGCGCGCGTCACCGGTCCGGCCGCGGTCAGAACGGCGCGGGGATGTCGGCCAGCAGCGGTTGCTTCGTGTCCTTGTCCGAGAGCACCGCCCTACCCGCCGGCAGCGGCCAGTCGATGCCGAGCGCGGGGTCGCTCCACAGGATCCCCTTGTCATGGGCCGGGGCGTAATAGTTGGTGACCTTGTAGATCACCTCGGTGTCGGGAACGAGGGTGATGAACCCGTGCGCGAAGCCGATCGGCACCAGGATCTGGTTCCAGCCCTCGGCGGTGATCTCGGCCGCCACATGACGCCCGTAGGTCGGAGACCCCGACCGCAGGTCCACCGCCACGTCCAGGATCGCCCCCTTCACGCAGCGCACCAGCTTGTCCTGCCCGAAAGGCGGCGTCTGGAAATGCAGGCCGCGCAGGGTCCCGGTTTCGGCGGACAGCGAGTGGTTGTCCTGCACGAAGTCCAGATCGATCCCGGCCTCTGCGAAGGCCTGCTTGTTGTAGACCTCCGAGAAGAAGCCGCGATGGTCGCCATGCTTCTTCGGGCGGATGATCCTGACGTCCGGGATCTCCAGAGTCTGCACGTCCATGCGTCGTTCTCCTCGTTCGGCGTCGTTTCCGTCGTTCCCTCTAAAGGCAGGAGGGTCGTGAATCCAGCGTCGCCGCGTCACGGGCGCCGTTGCCGAGCGGTTTCGCAGCCGTTGTCAGGCCGGGTTCCGGGGTCGCGACGCCCCTATCCCGCCAGCTGGGGTGTTAAATAGAGTTATATATAGGGTTACGCCTGTGGATAACCTTTGCATGCCATTGAAATAAAACATTTTTTAAGACCGCCCCGATTCCAAAGGACCACTCCTCCGATTCCAAACCACCACTCCAGCGACTCCAAAGGACCAATCCGATTCCAAAGGACCACTCGGGCGATGAAAGACCAGTCCGGCGATGAAAGACCACTCGGGCATTGAAAGACCAGTCCGGCGATGCTAGACCAATCCGGCGACGAAGGACCAGTCCGGCCGCTTCCGGGTCCGGCCCGCCCGTCGCCTCCGCCAGAAGGACGGGAGGGACCATGGACATGACCGCCCCCCATCGGCCCCACGGCGCCGTCCCCAACCCGCTCGACCCCGACCGCTACCCGCAGGGCGATTTCTTCGTCTGCGATATCCTCGACGCCACGCCCAAGGGCGACATGGCGCCGATGGAGCATCCGATCTTCTCGCTCTCCACCCGCCCCGACACCCGGCGTCTGCGCTACGAGAACGGGCGCAACTGGATCGAGGTCCGCCCCTCGGACGCCGGCCTCGCCACCATCCACGACCGCGACGTGCTGATCTTCTGCATCTCCCAGCTGGTCGCCGCGATGAACGAGGGGCGCGAGCCCTCGCGCTATGTCCGCTTCAACGCCGCCGACCTGATGCGCGCCACCAACCGCGCCGGGGGCGGGGCGGGTTATGAGCGCCTCCAGGCCGCCTTCCTGCGCCTGCAGGGCACCCAGATCGTCACCAACATCGTCACGGGGGGGGAGGAGGTCACCTCCGCCTTCTCCCTCATCGACCAGGTGAAGATCATCCGCCGCACGCAAGGCGGGCGCATGGTGGAGGTGGAGGCCAAGCTGTCGGACTGGACCTGGAACGCCATCCGCGCCCACGAGGTCCTGACGCTGCACCGCGACTATTTCCGCCTGCGCAAACCGCTGGAGCGGCGGATCTACGAGATCGCCCGCAAGCATTGCGGCATGCAGACGGACTGGCGGATTTCGCTGACCAAGCTGCATCTCAAGGTCGGCTCGACCTCGGAACTCCGCGTCTTCCGCCAGCAGGTCGGCCGCATCGCCGAGGCCGACGCGGCCCACGCCCACATGCCCGACTACGCGGTGGAGCTGACCGAGACCGACATGGTGGTCTTCCGCCTGCGCCGGGAACCGGCCGTCTTCGACGTCGAGGTCGGCCGCCTGATGCCCGAGACCTACCAGGAGGCCCGCGCCTACGCGCCGGGCTGGGACGTCCGCCACCTGGAGGCCGAATGGCGCCGCTGGTGCGAGGCCGAAGAGATCGAGCCCCGCAACCCCGACCGCCACTACCTGAAATTCTGCACCAGCTGGTCGGAGAAGCGCGGCCGGCCGTAAGCCGCCCCCCTCCTCCTCCCCGTCACCGGCCCTGACCTCGCGGAGCCCGACGCGCCCGCCCCGGGGGGGCGCGTCTGGGCAAGGCGTCCGAAAATCCCCAACAGCAAATCCGGTTACTGCCGGTTAATTATGTAAATTCACCCTGCGCTAGCCCTGATACTTCTCGGTTACCTCAGTCCTTTTCGTTTGCTTTCCCGGCCCCCCGTAGACCTGCGCTGATCTTGTCCAGCGT
>NZ_FNMZ01000006.1 GCF_900106695.1 Albimonas donghaensis | reverse complement strand
TCACGATAACAAAACACCCGCGGGGTGGAGCAGCCCGGTAGCTCGTCAGGCTCATAACCTGAAGGTCGTAGGTTCAAATCCTACCCCCGCAACCACTGACAGCGAACGCCCCGATGCCAATTGCTCGGGGCGTTTTGCTGTTCCACCCTCAACCAGCGCCAGGATGCCTCCAAGCTCGCCGTGGATGTCCACGGCGAACCCTTCGCCAGTCGGCGTCACGATCACCTTCTCCACCAGGCTTTGGATCACTGAGATCGCGTCTTGACGGAGCATCGGGTCGCTCAAACCATCGATCAGCTTGGCAACCTGTAACCGGTAGATCGCCTCCATGTTCGAGATCGGGATGACCGTCTCGTCGAAGGAATCTCCGATAGCTTGGAGCAGGTCATTCCGTTCGGCCCGAAGGCTTTTAATCTTGGACCCGATCAGCGGATCGTCGATGCCATTGGCAAGAGCATCTACCAATCGTTCCAATTGGACGTCGATCTCCGAAAAGCGCTTTCGCTGCGCGACAGCCCGGCTCGCCCGTTCCTTTCGAATCCGGGCGACCTCTCGCTGAAACTCGGCCATGAACTCCCCGACGATATCGATGTCGAACAGGCGGGTCTTGAGACCGCGGAAGACCCGCTTTTCGACCTCCTCTCGTGGGATCGTTTTGCTGTTCTCGCAGGTCCGGGAAGCGCGGTAACGGGAGCAGCCATAGCGACCGCCGCCGGTGATCGCCATCGGCCCGCCGCAGAGCCCGCAGGTTATCAAACCAGACAGGGCGTGGGTCTTTCGGTGCGCCCGGTTCAGTGCGTTCCCGTCGCCGTCTTTGGGCATCTCCAAGGTGACCATCTCCTGGCGGGACTTCACCGCCTTCCAGAGATCGTCTGGGACGATCCGTAGCTCGGGCACCTCCGTCACGAGGTGTTGATCCTCGGGCTGTAGGCGCGACACGCGCTTTCCGGTGCGCGGGTCCTTCACGTAGCTGGTCCGTCCATAGATGAGCTTCCCCACATACGCGGCATTGTTGAGAATGCCGGTGCCGCGGTCCCTTTGCCCTCGGATCGTCGTGTCTTTCCAGACCGCTCCACTAGGGCCGGGGATGTGATGGCGGTTCAGGCCACGGGCGATCTCCCGCGGGCTGACGCCCGCGGCGTATTCCCGGAAGATGCGCAGGATGACTTCGGCCTGTTCCGGCACCACAACGCGGCCCCCGACATCCGTTACGGCATAGCCATAGCCGAGACCGCCAGCGGACTTGCCTTTGGCCACCCGGCCCCTCTGGCCTCGCTTCGTCTTCTCCCGAAGTTCAGTCAGCATCTGTTGACCAACGAAGCCGGTGACCATGACGTGCATCGGCGTGATCTCACCCATATTGATGGTGAATATTTTGACGCCATAGAAAGTTAGGAGATCGTTGAACGAGGCCGTGTCGGCGAGGCTGCGCGATAGTCGGTCCATGGACTCGGTCAGAACGACGTCGAACCTCTTGCGTTCAGCGTCCGAGCAGAGACGCTGGTAGCCGGGGCGCTGCGTAGAACTGCCGCTGAGCGCAGCATCGGAGTAGACCTCGACCACGTTCCACCCCATGCGTTCGGCATAGGCCCTGCACTCGCGCACCTGGTCGTCGATGGACGCTGCGCTCTGCATTTCGGTCGAATAGCGGGCGTAGATGGCGACTCTCAGCATGGGCGACCCCCCTCGTCCAGAATGCCGCCTTCTCGGACATAGTCCAGCGCCGCCTGACGGGCGAGCACCCGAGCCAACGCTTTTAGCTTCCCTTTGTGGTGATCGTGTTCGCCCGCGGAACTCGGATGGTCTTTCAATTCTCGTCTGTCGACAGACGTATCCATTGCAAACCCTGCATATTCAGGGTCCGGGGTTTCCATGTCCGGCACCGGTGGCCGACGCGCACGAACAGGGACGCCTGCAACATGCAGCCGAGTGCAACAATTTAGCTTGCCCTGAACGTGGTTCGGCCCAGGAGTATCCGGGCAAGGGGACGCCGCTTAATCCTGGAAGAGGTAGGAACGACGGGGCCTAGGTTCAAGTGAAATCTCGCGCACAGCGTCAGATTAAGCATCTGCCCTCTCGTAGGCGGGGCTGAGGAGTGCGTCTCGGAATATCTCCCAGGCTTTTCATTCGCCAGCAACTTGATCAGCACTTCGGGGCTTCCGTATTTCGGGGGAATGCCGTCTCCATTAACATGTCTGCATTCGCCATGGAAAAGTTGACGAACGGATTGATCGTCGCCTGTAACCGGACGCTAGGCTCGTCGATCATGTCGACGGCTCAATGGGCCATGACCAGACGGACGCTCCCGGTGAGGTCCAAGCTGAGCCGCTGGTTCATAATTCGGATGATCTCCGAGATGGTCACTGCGACCAGATCGGCGGACTTCGATGTGCTGACCTCGTCGGTGCCGGGCAGCGCTGACTGATCGCCCGAGGTCACGCTGACGTCCTTCACCTCGGTGGACCCAGCGAACTTCAGGCCACTGAGATCGGCGGCTTCGGCAAAGTCGGTGCGCTACCCGTTCAGGACTTCGACCATCGCATCAAGTCGGGCCTTGATCTCGCGCCAGCCGGGTTGGACCTGATCCAGCAGCCGTGTGAACTCCACGCCGTGGTTGTGGTGCTTCAGGTGCGCGAGTTCATGCACCAGCACGTAGTCGATGGCGTCCCGAGGCGCTTTCACCAGGTTGGGATTGAGGACGATCCGCCCATCGGGGGCGCAGTTGCCCCATTGGCGTGTCATCACTCGAAGCTCGAACGGCGGCGGTGCAGGCACCCATGAGAGCGTCTTCGAGAGCGCGGCGATCCGCTTGCGGAAGTAGCTGCGGGCCCGATCCCGGTGCCACAGTCGAACCAGCGTTCGGACGGTGGACGGGGTGGGGTCGGGCAGGCGCACCTCCAAACGGTTGGCAACCAGCTTGGCCTGTCCGGGGCTGTCCTGGTCGGCGATCACCTTCAGGACATAGCGGCGGCCAAGGTGCAGAACCTGCTCGCCCGAGACATGTTCACGGGAGGAAACGTGTCGAAACCGGGCGCGGGCGTCAGCCACATGGGTGACGATCCATCGGGCTCGGCGACGGACGGCCTGATCGATCTTCTCATCGGGTTCGCCGGGAGGAGCGTCGACCTGAACCGAGCCGTCAGGATCGACGTGGATGGCGATCCGGCTGGTGCGGGTGGAGACCTCGTGGATCGTGTAGGGAACCCGCTCGTCGCCATAGGCGAGGACACCGTTTCTCATGCGGAGCCTTTGCCTAGAGCACCCGCCCGGACGACCTCGACGAGTCGATCCAGAACCGTGTTGGCGGGGTGCAGGCCGCCGAGAAGACGGAACAAGCGGGGCAGGAGAGTCTGGCGGATGGCGGCCTCGATGCTGGCGGGGTTGATCGCATTCGCGGCGATGGCATCCTCCACGATCTGGTCGATGTGCAGGGCCTCGGCGGTCATGGTCTCTTCGCCCAGCGCCGCCTTGGCGTCCTCGTCGAGGTCCATCAGCAAAACGCCGAAGAACGCCTGCGCCATTCGGTTGCCTTCGAGCGCCGCGGGCATGCCCGGGGTGCTGCGGTTGCGGACCTGCTCTTCGAGGTCTTTGAACAGGGTGTATTGCTTGCCGGGGTGGTCGAAAAGGGCCTCGGCTTCGCGGATCGCCTGACGCAGCAGTTCCGAAAACACCTTGCGTGCGTAGGGGTCGTCCAGCAGGTCCTGCTCGATGGTCTTTCGGATGCGGGTCTTGATTAGGTCGGCTTCGGTGCGGGTTTTTTCGTCCGACCACGTCACCGGATCGTCGGACTGACCAAGGTCGCCAAGGCTGATGAACCCTTCCGGTTCCGCGATCTGCTTTCCGATGACCTGCTGATCGATCATGCGCCTGATCTGGCCTTCGTAGACGGAGAAGTCGACCTCTTCCTGCGCGTCCCGGCGGGCTTGAATCCGGCGTTCGGTGAAGAACTTCAGGTCTTTCTTGTAGGTGCGTATCTGAGCTTCGGAGAACGCGCCGTCCTCGAAGAAGGAGCGAGACGAGAGGGCCAGCTTCAAGCACATTCCGAAGGCGGTCAGCGCTTCGTAGAAATCCTCCCGGACCTTCTGGTTCTGGTCGTAGGAGCGCCCTGTCTCATCCTCGCGCAGCACCGGCATGAGGATTCGGCGGAACTGCTCATGGTCCTCCGTGTTCTTCACATCGCGGAAAATCGCCCACAGCGCGTCATGCAGACCTGGCAGGCGTTTGTATTCGGTCGAGACGTTGGCGATGGTCCCGGCCAGATCGTCGATCTCGTAGCCCGCCTGGGTCTGCTCTGCGAGGTCCTGATAGTCCCGGATCGAGGTGTCGAGTTCGGCCAGAATCCCGCGGTAGTCGATCAGGTAACCGCGATCCTTGCCTTCGCGCAGCCGGTTCACCCGGGCGATGGCCTGCAGCAGGTTATGACCCTTCAGGTTCTTGTCGATGTAGAGCACGGCGTTGCGGGGCTCGTCGAAGCCGGTCAGCAGCTTGTCCACCACGATCAGGATGTCCGGGGGTCCGTCGGTGCCGAAGTCCTCGATCACCTTGGCCTCGTAGGCTTCGGGATCAGCGCCGAAATTGGCCTTCCACCACCTCTGAACTTCCGGGGATTTGGCCTCGTCCGCCTCATCGTGCCCCTCCCGAGAATCCGGGGCCGAGATCACCACGGCGCTGGTCACCATTCCGGTCGCATCGAGCGCACGCTTGTATCGGATCGCCGAGAGCTTGCTGTCGGTGGCAAGCTGGGCCTTGAGGCCGGGGGCCAACTTGGCAAAATTCTCTTGGAAATGCTCGGCGATGTCCCGAGCGATCAGATCGATCCGATTTACCGCGCCGTAGACCATCCCGCGCGTTGTGAATTTGCGCTTGAAATCGGCTTTCTCATTTTCGCTCAACCCATCCGCGATCTTCTCGAAGCGAATGTCGATGGCTTCTTCATTGAAGTCGATCAGCGGCTTGCGCTCCTCGTAGACCAGCGGCGTCACCGCGCCGTCTTCGACCGCCCGCTGCATGGTGTAGGCGTGCAGGATCGGGCCGAACTTGTTGCGGGTCTTGTCCTCCTTCAGCAGCGGCGTTCCGGTGAAGGCGACGAAGGCCGCGTTGGGCAGGGCCTTGCGCATCCGCTCATGCGCCTCGCCCCCCTGCGAGCGGTGCCCTTCGTCGACCAGCACGATGATCTGGTCTGAATCGTTCCGGCACTCGGGAAGCTTGGTCGCCGAGTTGAACTTCTGCAGTAGGGTGAAGATGATCCGTTCGGTCCCTGAGCCGATCCGCTGGGCCAGATCGCGCCCCGAGTCGGTCTTCGCCCGCTCCCCGTCCTTCTTCGTCGCCACGGCCGAGCCGAAGGCCCCGCCGGACATGAAGGTCCCGGCAAGCTGCTTCTCCAGATCGATCCGGTCGGTCACCACGATCACGCGACAGTTCGCCAGCCCCGCGTCCAGCAGCAGCGCCTTGCATAGCAGCACCATCAGGTTCGACTTGCCCGAGCCCGTGGTGTGCCAGACCACCCCGCCTTCGCGAGCCCCGTCTAACCCCCGACCGGAGAGACGCGCCAGCATCGCCTTCACGCCGAACGCCTGCTGGTAGCGGGCGGCCATCTTCCCGAGCTTGCTGTCGTAGAAGATGAAGAACCGGGCGAATTCCAGCAGCCGGTCGGGGCGCAGCAGGCCGACGAGGGTCTCGTCCTGTTCGGTCGTCAGAACCGGCCCGGCATGGAGGGACTCGTAGCGGTCCCAGGCCGATTTCGGGCGGTCGGCGAAGAGGGAGGCTTTCTGCGCACCGGACAGCTTGGTGGAGCGGATCGCCTGTATCTCCCCCGCCCCTATCCCCTCCTCCCGCCACAGCGACCAGAACTTCCTGTCGGTGCCGGTGGTCCCGTATCGAGCTTCGCTGCCGGAGATCGACAGCAGAAGCTGGGCATAGGCGTAGAGGTCCTGGATGCCATCGCCCATCTGGTTGCGCAGGTGCTGGCTGACGCCCTGCTGGACCATCGCCTCGCTGCGGGACGCGCCGGTGGGGCGCTTGGCCTCGATCACCGCCAGCGGGATGCCGTTGACCAGGCACACGATGTCAGGGCGATAGCGTTGCTGGCCGCCGGTGCGCAGGACGCTGAATTCCTCGGTCACATGGAACGTGTTGGCCGAGACGTCCGTCCAGTCGATCAGGGGCACGGTCACCGCATGTCGCTGGCCGTCGACGAATTCGATCACCGTGATGCCGAGGGTGAGGTGACGATAGACCTCCTGGCTGGCCTGGCCCAATCCGGCGGAGAGCCCGGGCGAGGCGAGCGTCCGCATCACCTGCTCGATCCCCGCGGGCGAGAGCGCCCGACGCTCCCCCTTCCAGTCGAACCGATGCCGGGCGAGACGCTCCCGCAGCACATCCCCCATCAGCACCGAGCGGTCGGAGCCGCGGCGGGCGAGGCACTCGGCCGGGCCGATATAGCTCCAGCCCATGGCGATCAGCACATGCAGGGCGGGGAGCTTGGCCGCAGCCTCTTCGCGGGTGTCGGGGGTGCTGCGATCCTCAGGCATGATCGCCGATCCGGCCCCGGAACATTTGCAAAATCGAAGCGCCCCGCCTATATCCTGACCATGGATTGGGAATTACCCGGTCGGCATCTGGGTCCTGGGAAACCGGGGCCCTTTTGCTTTTCTGGCTCATGGAAATTCCTTGATCGCATATAATTTCTCGGCGAGCACCGCGTAGGTGCGGTTCGCCTGATCAGGGCGGAGCGTCTTCAGCGCGAGGGGCCGGGCCGTCAGGTCGGCAAGCTGCAGACCGGTCGAGTTGGTCGACTTCCGGGCGAATTTCGGCTCGAATTCCAGGTCCGAGAACCGATGCTGTCGATAGCCCCACTGGCGTTCCCCCGCGACGATGCGACGGAAGGCGAGTTCGAGGCTCTCGTCCTCCTCCTTGCCCCGGCATTCGAAAACCACGTGAACCCGCCGCCCCGCCTGACCTGTCCCCTGCATGAACATGAGAAGCCGTTCGAGACAGAAATGCAAAGCGATCTCGTAGGGGCTCCACGGATTGGCGTATCTTTCGGTCAGCTTCACCTTGTCGATGACCGAGGCGATCACCCGGAACGGCGCATCCGCCACGATCTGGTGGAGATCGGCGTAGAAACCCTCCCGCAGCGCCCGGTTGGTGAGCAGGAAGGTGAAATCCCCCTTGCTCTTGCGGATTTCATGCTCGTGCAGGATCACCGCGTCGTGGCCCCAGTATCGGAATTTCAGCGCCTGCACCGCCGGGACCACGCGGTTGATATAGTCGACCTTGTCGAACACGCAGAAGGAAAGGGCGAAGACCGGGAACTGCCGGTCGATGGAGGTGAGGCTGTGATCCCCGCTTTCATCCACGAAGACGATGAAGTCGGAGAACTCGGACATGTCAGACCCGGACCCGACGCTTGCCGGTCAGGAGTTGCTGCATCAGGGCGGATTTTTCGGTGCGGAGGGTGCGGGCCTGGCTATCGAAAATTCCGATTTCCTCGTCACATGCCCGTAGGGAGACGGCGATCCGATCTTGCTCGGCGGGCTTTGGGACGCCAATCGGGACCGCGAGCATTAGGCCGGTATCGAGCCTTCCGGTTCCATGGTTGGCGGTATTCACCAGCTTCATGAACTGCGCCTTCCGCGCCGCGAGGGCGTAGGACAGGAACAGTCCCGAGACGTTTGGTTTTGGGGTCAGAGCCTTGACGTCCTGATTGAACGCCACCTTTCGGGTGGTGATGCCGACCGGGAAATCCTTCATCAGGGTCATGCCGCGAACGAGAACGAGGATCGTCCCGGCGGGCACGATCTTTGCGCTGCGGGCTCCCGCCTCGGTCAGGTGGTCCTCTGAATCCGACAGGAAGTGAGTTTTGAGGTCCTTGGCCGAGAGCCACGGCAGGTCGCCGTCCCAGTTTTCGGGGCTGGCCTTGCTAGGGGTGCCGCCGGATTTGATGGTGACGATCTCCTCCAGAGCGCGCTCGGGCCACGGCTGCCCCTCGAACTCCGGGAAGCGGCGCTTGCCGGTGAGGAGGGTCTGCATGAGGGCGCGTTTCTGGGCCTTGGCGGCGGCCAGCAGCGCCTCGGTCGTCTCGATGGCCCGGTCCCAGGTCGAGAGGATTTCCGCGATCTTCCGTTGCTCGGGGAGCGGGGGGATCGCGCACGGTATCCGTTTGAAGTCGTTGAAATACAAACGGAGCCTGTCCTCGGTGAGGCCGTATGAGTAGGCCCAGAAACGGTGAATCATCTCTGGAAGCTTGAACAGGTAGGAGGCGAAGAGCGGATCAAGGTTCTTGCGGGGCGCGAGGACCACGTAGGCAGGGCTCACCAGAGCTTCCTCGCACGCCAGCCCTGACGCGCCCTGCCACATCCGCATCATGTTGTATGCGATATCGCC
The DNA here is from genome assembly GCF_900106695.1 of Albimonas donghaensis. GTDB lineage: Bacteria > Pseudomonadota > Alphaproteobacteria > Rhodobacterales > Rhodobacteraceae > Albimonas > Albimonas donghaensis. The sequence continues at coordinate 203,804 of NZ_FNMZ01000006.1, read as the reverse complement.
GGGACGCACCCGAAGGTGTTCATGCGGGGCGAGGTTGGTGTCGGTCTTGCGGTCGAGGCTGTCGCGTCGAACCAAGCCCCGGTCGAGCGTTACCGAGAGCGTGGGGAGCCCATCCGCCCCTCGTTCGCGGCGGCTCGTGAAGTAGTCCCCGAGGCGCTGGCCATGATGGTTCATGCCAGCCCAAGCTCCCGAAGGTAGCCGTCCATCCGGTCTTCCAAATCCGAAAGCTCGCTCCGAAGACGCGTCCGGTCGGCGCGCACCGCCATCAGGTCGATCTCGGCTTCCTCCTCGAACGTGTCGACATATCGCGGGATGTTCAGGTTGAAGTCGTTGGCCTCGATCTCCGCCCGGGTCGCCCGATAGGCGTATTTCTCCACGCTCGCCCGACCCGCCACGACCTCCGCGATCCGGGCGACCTGCGCCTCGCCCAGACGGTTCTGGTTGGTGCCTTCCTCGTAGTCGCGGCTGCCGTCCACGAACAGCACGTCCTGATCGGTCTTGCGCTTGCGGAACACCAGGATCGCCGCGGGGATGCCGGTGCCGAAGAACAGTTTTTCCGGCAGGCCGATCACCGTCTCCAGCAGGTTCTCCTCGATCAGCTTGCGGCGGATTCTGCCCTCCGCGGCTCCGCGGAACAGCACGCCGTGCGGGACCACCACCGCCATGCGGCCGGTGCGGGGCTTTAGCGTCTCGATCATGTGCAGGATGAAGGCGTAGTCGCCCTTGGTCCGCGGCGGCAGGCCCCGGCGGAAACGGCCGAAACGGTCGGTCTCGGCGCTCTCCACGCCCCATTTCTCAAGGCTGAACGGGGGATTGGCCACCACCACGTCGAAGTGGCGCAGCAGATCGTCCGATGTGCGCAGTTTGGGGTTCCGGATCGTGTCGCCCCATTCGATCTGGTGGTTCTCCTCGCCATGCAGGAAGAGGTTCATCTTGGCCAGCGCCCAGGTGGAGCCGATGGCCTCCTGACCGAACAGGGAGTAGCGGCGCTTGCCGGTGCGGTCGCGGATCAGGCGTCCGCATTTCATCAGCAGGGAGGCGGAGCCGCAGGTGGGGTCGCATATCTCGTCGCCCTCCTGCGGGTCGACCAGCCGGGCGATCAGGTCGGAGACCTCGGCGGGGGTGTAAAACTCCCCGGCCTTCTTGCCCGCGGAGGCGGCGAAACGGGAGATCAGGTATTCGTAGGCACCGCCGATGATGTCCAGTCGGCCGACCCGGGACGGACGCAGGTCCAACGCTGGCTTGGCGAAATCCTCCAGCAGGTGGCGGAGGATGTCGTTCTTCTGCTCCTCGTCGCCCAGCTTGTTCGAGTTGAAGCTGATGTCCTGGAACACGTCCCGGAGCTTGGCGATGTTGGCTTCCTCGATGGCGTGGAGGGCCTTGTCGATCCGCTCACCGTTGCCGGGCTCGTGGCGGCGCTTGTGAAGGGCGTCGAAGCTCGCGCCCTCAGGGAGCACGAAGGGTTCCTGCTTCATCAGGGCATCGACCAGGTCGGGGTGCTCGCGATGCTGCCGCTCGTATTCGGCGCGATGGTCCTTCCACACGTCCGAAAGATATTTCAGGAACAGCATGGTGAGGACGAAATCCTTGTAGATCGACGGATCGACCACGCCCCGGAAGGTGTCGCAGGCCCCCCATGCGGCCTTGTTAATCTGGTCCTGAGTGATCGGATCCATTGTGGTTTTCGCCCCCGTTCGGTTGGCGGGCACGATTTCAGACAGCCGTCGTCGTGGCAACCGGAGTGGCTTCCGTGCCTGTTCCCCGTTCAGGAAACCGAGACGTCGAGACAACGTCGAATTGCGTCATGCGGAGTGTTCGAGATGAACAGCCTTCATAGAATCATGGATCAATTCTCAGGCATCTCTGGAGCGTCGAAATAGACATCAAGCATATAAAAAAGTGCATTTCTCGCGAAAAAACATCTTTAAGTATATTGACTTTAATAAAAATACTATTTTAAGTAATAAAAAAAGCTTGCAGTTGCCAAAGTGCGCCCATATATGAAGCATCGTTGATGCCTGGCGGCAGAAGAGACGCCGCAATGTCGACCAGTTGTTTGCTCTTAAGGTCAGTCATATTTTGTAAAGCCGCTAAAGCGGCTGTCCTGAGGTGAGGTGAATGAATAGAAAAAAACTTGGATATCATCGCGGATGAACCCGAGCGCTCAGCAACGTGGTGTCAGGAGAAGGTGGGAAAATATTCTGAGTGTGGAAGAAGGTGCATCGAGATTTCGAGTGATATGATCGAGATGAATAGGCTGTTTTATACATTTGCGGGTGGCTAAAACTATGGAAAATCGCCACCGCCTGTGAATTGAAAGACGCCAATTTGGTGCGTGAAGTAGCGGACGCAACGTCAAATGGGATATCTTCGATCTGGTTCGTGGCCTCTGATCCCGAAGAGTGTTTTGGGGACATCCTTGAGCAGGTCGAGCGATTAGGCGCGCTGCAGCCTGATTGAAATTCAAGTTCTTGAAAATCGTAATTGAAAGGAGATGCCATGAACATCATGGATGCGAACTACGCGGCTGAAGAGCGAGGAAGCCGATCAATCATCGCGCTGGGATCAGATTCAAGGGGGCAATTCCACTTGGATCGGCCCAAGCGAGATCGGCAGGAAGTGCGCGCCATCCTTGCGTCGAACACGTCGACTGCGCCTCTGGAGCAGGACCTAGTGGACGGCCTGATTTTGGACGTCAGTTCACGTCCGGAGCGGGTTTTCACCTGTTGCTGGCCGCGCGAACAAACCGAGACGGAACTGACCTTAGTGGTGGACGACCCAGCCAATGATGCACTTCATGTGGCCCACTTCTCGATAGGTTTTCCCAACAAGCGGGGCGCGAAGGGTTGCGTCGTCGAAATCTGCAGTGTCGGCATGTTGCTCCGGTGCGACAGCGACTGGCTCGCTCGGTGGGTGTTGGAACCGGGTCAGAACGAAAGCATCGATGTGGTGTTTGATCAACATGGACAGGTCAATGCCGCCGATCTCAGCCTTGCAGTCGGACGCGGCCGCCTCGCCGCCCAGCAGGTGGCGAACATGATCGTCTGGATCGGCGACTTGCTCTTCTCGCAGCCCCGACGCGATGTCATCGATGCGGTTGTCGCGAAGATTGCGGCTGAGGAAGCGGGTTGGCTGTCGGTTCCGCTTACGGCGAAGCAGGCCGATCTATCCGAGCAATTTGACCGTCGCGCCTAATGGGTCAATGCTTGGGTTGGTCGAGGCGGCCCCCGCCTCGGCCATTTTCGACCCTGCGAATGATCAAATTCTCCTAGAGATTCGGGACGGCTCTCGTTGGCGCGGCGGGCGTGGCCCTGAGCATCATGTGTCGGAGCGATCACGGCTGTGAAGGCTTCACGGTCGAGCGGGTCGGTTGGCATTCCTTCCGCGGTCTCCTCCTTTCGCCGGCGGGGGCTTCCGCCTTGAATGCGACCGTGACAACTTCTCGGGCGCTCCAAGGTCGACCCTCGTTCCTGCCGGACGGGTAGATAGCCGAAAGGCGAAACCGATTTGGAGCGTTCGAGAAACTCCATCTGCGGCATCGATGACGACGCCTGGGACATGCTGGAGGAAGTGCGGGAGATAAGCCGAGCCCAAACCGGTGCGCTGATGGTCGACGCCATGGTTCCTTGAGGGTTCCCGGTCGACCGGGTTCTGGAACGTCCTGCGTGGGTGTCTGCGAGTTGCGGGTTGTGGAATCTGACCCGAGCCATGCCGGGTCCGGTCAGTTGGGCTGGCGCAGGGCAGTGTAATACGACGTTCTCGAGATTCCCAAGGAGGAGCAGACCTCGGCGACGGAAAGCTCAGGGTCCACATGCAGGGTCTTCACCTGCCGAACCATCGCGGGGGTGATCTTCCGGGGGCGACCCAGTTGGACTCCACGTGCCTTCAGCACGTTCAGGGAATTCCGGGTTCGCTCCGAGATCAGGGCGCGTTCGTAGCTGGCCACCGCGCCGAGAACCGCCAGAAACACCTCCGCCACGACGCCGGACCCGGTGTCGATGCCATCGCTGATCGAGACGAGTTTGGCATTTTTGGCACGGACCCGTTCGACGATCGTCAGCAGGTCCAGGGTGCTCCGTCCGACCCGATCGATCTTATGCGCATAGATGATGTCGCCGGGCTCAAGCTGGTCCAGCAGCGCGGTCAGTCGGGGACGTCGCGCGGCGCTGAGGGCTCCGGCTATCTGTTCGATATAGATGTCCCTGCGATCCACCTGCGGGTCATGCCGGAGGATCGCGTCGATCTGGGCCTGAAGCCCGTTGGTCTGATCCAGCGTGCTGGTGCGGACATAGGCGAGCTTCTTGGCTATCGGAGCCTCCCGGATCGGATGTGCGGAAATGGCTGTGCGGAAACCCCAGACGGACTGAAGTGAATCGCACGGGTTTTACGAACACATCTGATATCGGTATCAGTCTAATTTGTGGAGTCCAAAGTGGCGTCCGACAAATGAAGGTTTAACGGACTCTACATCTGGTCTAGATTCTGTGGATATCATCCATTACGACGCATAAATACTCCTGACCCATAGGAGGACGCATATGCATATGGTGGAGAAGTGGACGGTTCGAAGAATTCCCGAGCGGGCTTTGGACCGATTGCGGGAGGTCAAAGAGACCTCCGGAATCCCCTTGGGGGAACTGCTCGGGCAAGCGGTCGAGCAATGGTATCGGGAGCTACCCGAGATGGAACCGGTTCCCGAGGGGTGACGCGGTAACCAGGGTGACGGGGGTTCCATATCTTTGCGATCACGAATGCTTCCCCTCGAACCCTGATCGATTGGCCCGATCCCCCATCATGATCCGGTCCAACTCCGACGGCATCGGCCCTCGGGATTCTTTGATTCATTCAACGGCGGTTTCCCCATGGTGATCTTGGTTCTTCCCCTTCTCGCGGGTCTGCTCCTCGGGTGGTTCCATCAAAGACCCCTGCTGAGGTGGTTCAGTGCGGGCCTCGGGGTCCTGCTGGGGATGGTCCTGCTCTGGTCGATCCTCGGTTTGATCGACCTCCTTGGGGAGATCATCATGGCTGATCTTCCCGCACTCACCCGGATCGATCTGATCCAAATGGGGGTGATCGTTCCTCTGCTGACCATCCTGGGCTTTGGCTCGACCAGGTGGGTTCGGATGCGGGTCACCGCGGGAGCACTGGACCGACTGGGCCAGATGCGAACCGATGATCTGCTCCGCCAGATCGAGCAGATCGCCCAAGATAACCGGTTTGATCAGCATCCGTGGATCGAAACCCGATGGAACCGGATGAGCCCCCACGGTCGACGGGAATGGGTCTGGGATCATCGGGACCAGCTTGACCAACTCCATCTGCAGGCCGGTCGGCTTGGTCTGATCAGGCTAGGAACGCATGGGATAGATCGGATCGAGCAGTTCGATCAGGGGTGATCCCGCCGGGACGTGGGGTGGCTGATTGGTCCAACGCGGACGCCAGAATCTCTCGAATTCAAAGATATAGAACCCCCGTCACCGCGTCACCACCGGGGGAAAGGGGGGGCGGTGCCGTTGGGGGGGGGGCGAAGTTCGCGATACGGTCCTCCGGCGCGTCGAGGAGTTTCACAGGAGCGCTCTGGTCCTGCCCGAACATACCTGGACGCCGCGCACGAAATCCGCGAGCTTCTACCCTGAAAGGTCACTTTCGTCCCCATGCAGACGTTGGCGTGCCGCGTGAGTCGACATTGACGCACCCGATAGCTGCCGTTCGCGGCTGCTGCGAAGGCCACGACCCAGCGCTGGCAAGCTCAGCGGACCTTTCAGACTTTCGGGGTGTTGGCTGAAATGAGCTTGATCGGCCCTGAGCTTCCGTCCATTCCTAGCGCAGCGTAGTTCGGGAGCCTGCCTCAAAAAATCCCGATCGATCAGCGGGAAGCGCCATTTTAGACCCGATAGAAGGCGGCTCCTGGTCCTGAGGTGTTTCATTTGGATAGCCGCAATATTTCACATACAAATGGATAGGCTCGGCAATGGCGCTTTCAGAATTATACGCAAACACGGGCGCAACGGGGTTCACCATCAATTTTTTTATGAACACAGGACCGCACCCCAGATCGGGGCTGCTGGCTGCGCCGTTCTTCACGACAAATGATCCCATCAGGGCTCTGACCGACAAAGGGTGTGATGTTCGTCTGATCGTCCGGTTTTCTCCGATCACAACACCGGATGCACTTAGGAAAGCCCTTGAGAACCCACGGGTCAAAACCCGGTATTTCACCGCCGCCAGGTTCCATATGAAGCTGTATATCGTCGACGATATCGCGCTTATTGGGTCTGCCAACCTCACTGATAGCGGCCTTAAATCAAATCGGGAACTTTCAATTCTATTAAGGCAGGGTCGGGATGAGGCTTTCCACTCGCTGCCTGGCCTGTTTGACGACTTGTGGAGCGACGCAGACGTTTTGAACGAAGAAGTGCTCCGTGAATATGAAAAGGCGTTCAAATCGAAGGAAAAACCCCAAGATGAGGACGCCTTCGAGAAATTCATCCACAAATTCGTGAAGCCTGCTGCCCCCAAGAGCGTCGTCGTTGGCAGCGAAAAAAAATCTAAAGAGCGCACATTCATCCAAACGTTTCGCAGGAAATATGACGAAGTCTTGGTGCCTGCGCACCACGAAGTTCTCGAAGTCGCCCAACAGCATGGCTTTGGTCGACCAGAATATGCAGGCCAGGACCCCCAGATCGAAATGGGAAGATTCCTCGGATGGCTGCGTCTAACACAAGGCAGCGGCGGTGGTTGGCGTGAGACGTCGCTGCTCAACGATCCGAAGGATCGGGCAGCGCGGATTGCCGAATACGTGCAGGTCTGGCAATCCGAAAAAGACATTGCGAAAAGCGATATGTATCAAGCATCTAAAGAGATCGAAAACATCGCGAACATACGGACTTTCCTCTGCGATCCGAGCGAGTTGGAACAATTAAGTTTTGACGATCTTTTTCGACACCTGACAGGCTGCCACGCCTTTTTGGAACGCTTGCGCTTTGTTTCCAAGGATATCGGGGAGAACCTGACCGGCCTCGAAAGGCTGCGCATCGACTTCCAGAAGGAAAACACGCTCGAGGCCGTAGTGCGAACAGTTCGCTATCTCCTGGCAGGCTCCGGCGATGCGATTGAGCGTGCCTATGACTGCGTATACGGCAGCTATAAGCTCAGCGGGTTCGGTGAAGCCTGTGTCATGGAGTTACTCGGTTGGGGAGACGCCAAACGTCCTCCATTCAATAATCGCTCCATTCGCGGTATCCGGTTGTTAGGTTTTGATGTGGAGCACTTTGTAGCCGGTGACTAGCCCGGATCATGCATCAGGGCGCGCCCGACGGTCCGGGCTAGGGACGCATGGGCTGGATCGGATCGAGCAGTTCGACCAGGGGTGATTTGTAAGCGTCCGGCCTCGCTGCTCTGCCGGGTCTGCTGAAGTGTCGATAGTGTCCTTGAAGGGATGATGGACACTATCGGGGGCGTTTTTGGGCAAGCAGGACGCGGGCGGGCGGTCCGTCGGCCTCAATCAGGGCCTCCAGGATCAGGTCCCAGACCCCGGCCAGGGCCCATCGTCGGAACTGGCGGTAGACTGAGGCCCAGGGACCGAAGCTGTCCGGCAGGTCCAGCCAGGCCGAGACGGTTCGGGCGATCCAGAACTCGTAGTCCAGAACCTGGCGGTGATCTTTCGGGGGACGGCCCCGCTTAGCACCGGTCTCGATCACGAAGGGCGCGAAGAACGCCCATTCCTCGTCGCTCATCAGGTCGACATCCCAGCCAAGCTCGGCCTTCGCCCTGGCGAGGTCCCGCCTCTCGTTTAATTCACTTTCGCTCCTCAGGTCCGGTTCGAACGCCCCGAACGCTACGAGGCCCCGACCGGCCTTCGTCACAACCTTTGCGATCTGGTCCATGGACGATCTGGCCTCGGCCAGTTTGATTTCGAGGGCGTCGAGGCTCTCGGCGAACCCCATGATGATCGTCACGAGGGAAAGCTGGCCTCGGACTTCCGGGTAGAAATACCGAATGGCACCCGTCTGGAGGTCTAGGCAGCGGACCTGTCGTGCGATGGGGCAGAGGATGGAGTCGTATCCATTCACACTCGGGTTGTCTTTGAACATCTTGATCAGATCATCGGCCCCTGCATGCCGGGGGTCCCTGTCCAGCGCATTGAGAATTCTCCTCAGCGCCTCAAGGTCATGCCGCAGATAAGGCAATTGCAGGATTCCCTCGTGGTCGCCTCGCGCCATCCTCTTGAATCCCGGGGCAAACCGTTTGCCCTTCCCGAGGACGCGGTCGATCCCTCCGTCAGTGGCTTTGAGTCTCGCATCCCTAATTGCGCGACTGCGGGAGGAGAAGCAGGAGTCGTCGGATATGTAAATTTCCATTTTCAAAGTCCTAGTTGGTCAAGCCCTCGTGGTTATGGCCATGTAGGTGCAACGATGTCTTCGATCTAGCGATAAATTGCGCGAGCGACCTGGTCTGTCGGGGACGATACGTTTTCGACAGGTTCCGTATTGATGCACCGCGCGTATCGGGACTTGCCCAGGCTCGGCTTTGTGGGAGTCACCCGAGCGCTAGCGATGCGCACGATTACGAATTTGATTTGTATTTTGATTTCCAACCGGAACACGGCAGATGCCACGCGAGACAGCCTCGCTCGCCAATCACATTATCAATTTTACAATGAAAAATTCGGACAGAGGGCGGATGGCAAAAAAATTTTCGAAAAAAGCTTTACAAGATGCAATATATATGCTAAGATGCACCTGCGGTGACTTACGTTTGCCCGAAAGTATACTGGTTGCCGTCGAATCTGTTACAACGAGGAAACTAAAATGTCTTTCACTATGACGCAGCAGCGAGCGCTCAGCGATCTCGCACGATACACCAATGCTCAGGAGGCCCGGGAGGCGGCGCTCAGGTTGAATGCCTACTCGCCGCGGCTCGATTCGGATCAGATTTACCGGGACATCCGGGAGATCATGATCCACACCGCAGGTAGGGATGGGTCTATCCATAACGCCCACCTGCCGCTGCTCGACTTCGCAAAGTTGCCGGGACGGCGCAGCAACCCCCTGCATGCCGCTGCCATGCGGCGGGCGTGCTGGGGAGTGTGGAAGGACGGGCTGACTCGCAGCCACGAGTCCGCGGGAACTGTCCCGGCCAACACGAACCAGTGGGCTCTCGAATTCGCTCGTCGGATGCGACCGACGCAGATCGAGAGTCCTCGGGAGCTTTTGTCGAACGGCGAAGACGGAGACGAACGGGATCGGGATTTCTTCGACGCCTTGCCGGACGAGTTCGTCGTGTGGCGCGGGGTTTCGGACATTGATCTGGACATCGCCGCGAAGGGCATGTCCTTCACCACCCATGAGGGCGTGGCTCGGTGGTTCGCGTTCCGGAACGGAGGCGATCCCCTCGTGATCCGGGCGACCGTGCGCAAGTCCGACGTCTTCACGGTCTTCGCTTATGACCATGAAGTCGTCGTCCGCCCCACGTCGGTCGAGGTGGTCGAGATGGGCTGCAGCGAAGCTCGGGTTTATCCTAGGGACTCTGAGTGGAATGGCGGCCCTGCCATCGTCATCACGGAAGGGGTGACTGCCTCCTGAGGTTCATCGCATCAGAAGCTGAACAGCGGCGGCATCGGGGGCGTCCCGGTGCCGCCGCCACGCATTGGACTGGCACTGAGTGGGCCGACGGGGGTGTCAGTGCTCGTCGGCCTCATCATCAAGGGTCGCTAGGCGATCCACCGCCCTTTGGCCGAGTCGGGAGACCCCCAGAGACCCGCTCTCACGATGCAGGGCTCGGAGAGAGGGTGTTCGCCTTGCGGTCCAGACCAGCTTCTGCTGGTTCGTCATCCCTGCCCAGCGCGACTGCAGCCATTCGTTCCCGGCGAGCCACGTCGCGGTGCCGTCAGTCAACTTTCCCTCCCTAGCCATAGTCCAGGCCCTGCGCGGCGAACATCCGGTTCCCGTCGACGCCCTCGTGCGCCGATCCTATTCAATGATCGTGGTCGTTGCAGGATGTGCCTGTCGGTGACGCGGATGACAGGGAGAATCTTGCGAAATCCGCAATACGTAAATATTGAACTGAGTGTCGATCCGGTTGTGGGTTTTGCGTGGGAGGGGTCATGCGTTGGATGATTTGCGTGGTGGTGGTGGTGATGGCGGCGGGACCCGCGGGTGCCGAAGAGGGGTCGGTGGTGCTCGCACAGATCGGACGCAGCATGTGCAGCGCCTACCAACCCGCGGTGGAAGCCGCGATCGGCTATGGCCAGCAGGGGTTGCCGCTCTCGGCTGCGGAGAGCGTCATCGAATCCGCCTATAATCTCGATGCTCGGCTGTGGAGTTTCCTCCGTGAATCCGTGCAGGTCGCATATCAAAATCCGGACGCTTTGGGTGCGGCGCTGCGGGACGGTCGGTGGCTTGCGCTGTGCGAACAGGCCCTCCGCCGATGATCGGCCTCCGGGATTGGTTTGGATGGGGTCCCGCCGGATATCCGCGAGGTTCCGTTCAGCGACCTGCTCGGTTCAACTCGCTACTCGCGGCGGTCCTGATGGCTCTCTCGGGATGTTCCGAGGAGATCAGCGAGGATGATTTCGTCAAGGCGACCCTGTGCGCCGTCGCGCTTTCCGCCGCCGATCCAGCGGCTCAGCGAGGGGCGATTCCCCTCAGTCACGACGACCTTGCGGGAGCAGTGGGCGCGTTCGGCCACTTCATCGTGGCGCATGGCCAAGACTTCATCGACCAACATCAGGCGGAGACCCGGCGGATCGATGCACGGGTTGGGAGCGCTGCGGTGAATGCCCGGACCGAGGTTCAGGCAATGAACCGGGATGGGTGGACTCCTCAGGGCGTGGAGAGCCTTCGCGAATGCATTCGGTTTCTGCATGATCTCCCCGGCAGCAGCGGTGGCGGTGGCCGACGCAGGTGATCGCTAGGGGCGAAGAGCGGTTCGGACAAACTCGTCGTGCTGGGCCGGAGAGAAGCTGACCGCGGCACCGGGATCGGCCAGGAGACGTTCGACCTCCCGACGGTAGACCTGCACGACCAGGTCCGCGACCTTCGCCGGAGAGGGTTTGACCCGCATCGTTCGGGCGGTCTCCAGCACCAGCAGGACCGCCTCATGCATCCGGTCCTGATCGACCATCCCGGGCATCCCGGTGAGTTGTCCTTCGAAGATATCCTGAATCTTGACCTGATAGAGTCTGGCCAGCACCTCGATCCGATCCGCGGCGACGCCGGAGACCGCGGTTTCCATCCGGGAGAGCGATGCGGTCGAAATCCCGAGATGCCGGGCCGCCTCGTCCAGCGACATGCCGCGAGCTTCCCTCGCCTTGCGAAGGGTGGAGGCGATCCGGGCTCTGGAGGGTGCGTCAGCCATGAGAGTCGGATTGCATAAAATGTAATTCTCCGCCAGCCCCGACGCGGCTTCGAGAAGAACTCGAAGGGATTGACGAATCGTTACGAAAACCGCAATTCGCAAATCATGAAGCTAGGCGATTGGTTGCGGATGAATGGGGTTCCAGCGGTGCGCTTCGCCGAAAGCGTCGGCACGACTCCCGCCACCATCTCCCGGGTGGTGAACGGGCGCGTGGTGCCGCGGCGCGGCCTAATGGCGGCGATCATCAAGGTGACACGTGGAGAGGTCACCGCGGGAGACCTGGTTCAGGTCGAGCCAAAGCTCAGCGAGAATGATCGAGGGGAAAAGGCGTGACGAACGCTTCGGAAGACGATCAGCCCGCGGGCTGCGTGCAGGGATGTTTCGCGATCATCGTGCTGCTGATGACCGGAGGGTCGCTGCTGGTCCTGGTCTGGCTGCTGTTCGGGGGGATTGTCACCGGGCTGATCAACTTCGTGCTATATCCCGGGTATGAAGCCTGCCAGACGCAGGTCCGTGCCGGGTTGAGAGAACCCAGTTCGGGAGAATTCTCGTGGCCTCCCACGACCCGGGAGCACCGCACCGATCCGAACCGGTGGGCCTACATGTTCGAGGTCAGCGCCCGGAACGGGTTCGGCGGTCGGAATACCCGGACCATGACCTGTGAGATCGACGATACCGGCGAGACCATGGGGGTGTATGTGCAGTGGTAACCGGGGGCGTGACCGACGAGTTCCATCACCTCTGATCAGCGTTCAGAAAAGCACGAAGTCGCTGGACATCAAGGTGGCGAGGCAATCCGACCTCTAGCCAAAGAAAAAGATTCAGGGTGCCGCCGTCGCCCCTGACGTCGGAGCTACCTATCTGCGGGGGAGAGACACGCTCATTTCCGCAGACAGGAGATTAATCATGGAAAAAAAGAAGAAGGGTGATCTATGCGTTACCCCTAACCTTCAGGCGATCTACGAGCAGAGGCTTTCAGCGACGGACGGAAAGGTCGAACGGGCCTTGGGTGTCCGCGGACCCTTCTCGGAGTCGTTCAAGAACCGGATCAGAAGCGATTGCGAGGGGATTCTTCAGAGCGAGTTCCTTGTCAAAGACCTGAAGATATTCAAGCACACCCTCAATGCACTGAACCGCGACCCGCATCATAGCCGAGCCCGCGACCTGAGCGAGATGTTCAGCGGCGATCCGAGGCGCTCCGGATACGATAGCATCCTCTGCCCCCTCGCCCGGCAGGTCCATGGGCTGAATCTCATGACCGGGGCCACCCGGTATTTCTTTCCAGAGGTTCGGAACCAACTCTATTTCCTCACAGTGGTAATGGACTTCGCCCCCGACCTGGAAACGCTGGCCAAGCAAATCGGTGACGCCCGTCTGTCGATGGAGAAGATCGGCGAGGCCATGACCAATAGCCAACGTGGCATCGTCATGTTCGGCACGTTCGAGCCCGACCTTCGTTCCGGCGAGGACTTCATAAAACGAAAGACACTCAGCAAGGCCGCCGGAGACCTCGGCTGGGAGGTGGACGATGCAGGTGGATGGGTGCTCAGCAGCCACCTCCTTGTTCGGGCCGTGGATGTGGCCCCACTGAAGGCGGCTCTTAAGAAAACCTTTCCGGCAAATGGCTGGCGGCGAGTTCATTTGAGGCCATTCGATAAAAACAAGACCGTTCTGGGAAACCTTTTGAAGTTGGTGAAATATGTGTCCAAGTCCAGCCCATCGATAGGTGCTCTCAATTCCGGAAGGGTGAAAATGGTCCCAAGCAACCTGAATCGGAATCTCAGAACAACCGTTCTTGGTCCTCAGGTGCCGGTGTCGTCGGTCCCCGATGAACTAGACCGTGATCATGCTGTCCGTCAGTTGGCGATATTTCTCCACGATACCGGGTTCGACAAACTGACGTTCTCCTACGAGTCTGGGTATGCTCAGGAATGGTATACTCACGAAGAAACATTAATGTTCCTGAACGAGGGGTGGCTTGAGAACTTGCACGGCTACTGCAAGGTCGAAGTTCACCGCAGCGACGACACGCACAGACCGAAGCCACGGCGCGTCACTCGGGAGCTTACCTACAAGTCTGCGGACGTGCCCGAACCGACCCGCGTCTATGTAGGGACCTCCGTGGGTATCAGTTTGGCCATCTGACCCACATCACACGAGCATCACCCCGCCGGGGCCACATCCCGGCGGGCGGGACAGTGACGGTATAGGGTGGCCACGGAAACCCCTAAGACGGTCGCGACCTCGGTGGCCGGACGCCCATCCTCCAGCAGGCTCCGTGCCGCGGCGATCTTCTCTCCGGTCATCTTCACGGGACGACCCCCAAACCGTCCTCGTTTCCTGGCGGCGTCCAGCCCGACCCGGGTTCGCTCACGGATCAGGTCCCGTTCAAACTCGGCGATGGCCCCGAAGATGTGGAACACCAGTTTCCCGCCCGGGGTGCCGGTGTCGATCTCTTCGGTCAGGCTCTTCAGCCCAACTCGTCTCTGGTTAAGATCGGCGACCAGATTGGTCAGATGCGGTAGGGAGCGGGCCACCCGGTCCAGCTTGAAACAGACCATCACATCCCCGGGGCGGGCATAGGCCAGGGCTTCCTGAAGAACCGGACGATCATCGCGGGCACCCGATGCGACATCCGAGAATACCCTCTCGCATCCCGCCCTGTGGAGGGCGTCAAGTTGACCATCGAGAGACTGGTCCCTGGTCGACACACGAGCATACCCAATCAGCATTCCGGTCCTCTCGATTCTTGAAACTCATCTGAACATACTGGGATCAGTGCTGGGTTTTAAGAGAGGATATTGAGACTGGTTCGGCTCAGTGATTTGGTGTGTCGGTCAGGACCCGATTTGATTATCGAAAACGACCGTATTCGAGAGCTAGGCCGCGACCAAGTCTTAAGTGTGGAAGGCATTAATCAGGATCGAGTATTGACCGAGCGTGGGAGTCTTAGCTTGGGAACATATCTGGATAGGTCATGTCGAAATGGTTGGAACCGGATGTCCGGGACATCGATAAAGTATCTCTCTGATCTGAGATATTGAATGGTCTGAGCAAGCCGATCTTGGTGCTTTGAACTCGACTCGATGCGGCCAAATTTGAGATGAAGAACAAGAAGCGCAACGTTTGCCAAGCTGTAGCCTGCGCGTGAGATTTTTAGTATTTCCCGCAGCGATTTTCTGACCGGGTCAGCGAGACGACTCTCCCTTCCCGGAAGTTGGTTGAAGTGGTAGAGGAACCGAAGCTGCTTTTCGAGCGCTGCGGGATGTGAAAGCGGTGCTTGGGTGAGTAGTCGCCGTGCGGTATCGATTTCGTCAATCCAAAGCGGGATTGTTTGGTAGATGGGCTCAAATTCGCTGTCCGGGTGGCTTTCGAAAGAAGAAATTTCAGCCAGAAACTGATTTTCCGTAGGTCGCCAGAAAATCGGCCTGTCCAGAAAATCACCTGACGGAAGTTCGATTAATGCTCGGTGCCATCGCCCAGATCGATTGCTGACTTCGAAAATATCTGCGCTCGGATTTTGTATGACGTCTCGCACGAGTATCGGGGTCCACTCATTCATTCCATCGAACCTCGTTGGGATCGACGGCTCGATTTTGTTCGATGCTCCCCCGAGTTTTGTCTCTGAGTATGTCAATCCCCGCGTGTCTGTGCAGGGATGTTTCGGCCAGGGTGGTCCCAATTCGTCGAAGTAGACACGTCCGCCGTGCCGACTTTGATAGAAGAAGACCGCCGCGCCGCAAACGGGACAGGATGCGTTTGGATCGGTGAATGACTCCCAAGTTTGCCGATATCGGCTATGCCACTCGAATCCTGGAACGTCCGCGGGTAGCCGGGCGCGTATGGCGGGGGTCTCAATAGGCGCTGCACGACGAAGAAAGAGCCCGCGTCCAAACCCGCCCGCGCCAACGCCTCCGCCCCACCCGCAATTACATTTTGGATGATGGTTGTGGGCATTACACATTTCTCGTCCTCGGATTCATCGAGCGGACATAATTGCCCAAGTTGGGGGAGGAGAGGGGCTTGCGCAACCGGAGGTTCGGTCGAGTCTAGGTCGCTGCTGGGAGATGCAGCGGCCTCGCTCCCGCCTGAGCTTCGATCAGGGACGCTGTTTGGTCTTGAAAATGAATGGGCTTGCGCTTACGTCAAGGCTCCTTCTCGGCCTCGGCCCCAGGTCCTCGGACGTGGTGGGCGCGGAAGCCGGGCACCGAGCCGGTCTTGCCGGTGACGTGCGGATCGTCGTGGAGGCCAGTCTCGGCTGGTCGTCACGCTCCGAGGGACGCCGACCCTTCGCCGCCTTTAACGCCATGGCCGCGGTGCACCTGAATGCATGTCACATGGCGGATAGGGCAATTTATCAGGCGGGGGGCCGGGGGCCGGGAGCGCTTGACGTGGTCAAAAACCTGCTATGGTGGAGACTGAGAACATGCGACCCGACCACACCACTCGCCGCCCCCGGGCGGCTCTGGTTCTCACCGCGATTGCGGTGCTGACCACGGCCCTTCTCGGCCTCGGCCCCAGGTCCTCGGACGTGGTGGGCGCGGAAGCCGGGCACCGAGCCGGTCTTGCCGGTGACGTGCGGATCGTCGTGGAGGCCAGTCTCGGCTGGTCGTCACGCTCCGAGGGACGCCGAGCGTGAAGGGTCGGAGTTGGCCGCGGCAATGATGGACTCCGACCGAACACGCGGCACATCGGCGAAGCTGACACTCAATGTGAGGAAGTTTCAGACCCTCTGGTCGGCTTGGATTGCAGTCCGCACCAAGGCACTCTACTCAAAAAACCGAAAGACGGCGGAAGATGCCGCCCGCATCGAGCAGAATCCGGCTCGTTCTATCCGAGCCCTCCATGAGGCATTGCGGGCAGGAACCTTCGAATTCAGTCTTCAGAAAGGTGTCCTCAAGACCCGCAGTGGGAAAGACCCGCGACCCATCGTGGTGTCGCCAGTGATGAACCGGATCGTTCAGCGTGCCATTCTAGACACGCTCCAAAGCGAGTCCCCCAGCCTCAAGTCGCGACTGGGTGCAATCCCCGAGACGCTCCGAACGCCAACCTCTGTTGGCGGGATACCGGGCCGAGGGGCCCAATCAGCGGTCCGTCTGATTCAAGGAGCGGTGGAAGGTGGCGGGCGTCATTTCATCAGGTCGGATATCCGCGATTTCTTTACCCGGGTCCCGACGGGCCAGGTGATCGAGTTCGTCAGGGCGCAGACGCGCGAAGATCAGTTCGCCGATCTGATCGTCCGTGGCCTAAGGGTTGAACTGGAGAATGCCGATGACCCACTCGTCAGGGAATGGCTGAGCCTATTCCCCGATGGTGAAATTGGTGTGCCGCAGGGGTCGTCGCTGTCAGCCTTTTGCGCCAACGTGGTTCTCGCGGAATTCGATGCTGCACTGAACGACCGCGGCATCACGATGGTCAGATACATCGACGACTTCGTGATCTTAGGACCAAATCAGAGAGCGGTGAACAAAGCCTGGGAGCGGGGCTTGAAAATTCTCAATGGTCTCGGGCTAGAAGCGCACACCCCGCGGCGAGGCGGGGCGAAGGCGTCTTTTGGCGACTCCGCCGATGGTTTTGATTTTCTGTCGTTCCACTTCCGAGGTTGCCAAGTTGGTGTATCGAGGGATGCGAAGCAGAGGCTCATACAAGAGGTTCGAGGTGATCTCTCCAAGGCTCGCCGTGACATAGGTCGCTCCACAAAGCTGCCTCGGCGAGCCGAGCCACGGTTCGCCCAGGCCTTGGTGGCAGTCGATAGAAAGGTCCGTGGATGGGGTGATAGTTTTAGGATCGTTGATCAGCGCGTCCAGTTCAGCCAAGTGGACGAGGTGATCTCCGATGAAGTAGAGCGCTTCATTCGTTGGTATGTGCGCCAATCTGCTGAAGCGCCATCAGGCGAGCGAATGAGAAGTCTTGGGGTGGCGCTACTTGCCGACACCCCTTCCGGATGGAGTGAAAATTGAGAGCGGAGATAATTGTTACTGGATTGCGTGTTGCCATCTGGGGTGGGGGGCGTGTCAGAAGATCGGGTGGGTTCTAGGTGGGGGCGTCTGGCTTGTTTTGACGGTTATTGCCTTGCTCGTTTCCAATGATGTTGGAGAGCATCGATGTCACCAAGAATTTTCCGAAAAACGTGTGGGTAATTGTTATGCTGGACTGAAAATGAGGAACCCCTGTAATTCTCGCCCTATATATTTTGGTATTGACCGTTCCCGGCGTCCCAAAGTCGAGAATTTCAGGAAGCGGGGCGCTATAAAATCTCAATAGCTCATTCTGAAGCTGCAACTCGCGCAGGTCTGCAGTTCCGGACAGGGAATGGTAGATGTGGCGAATTTTGTAGCGCTTTGGCAGGGACGCTTTGCAGGCCTTGAAGATGAGACCGAAGCAAAGGTGATCAAAAAAGTCATCTAATCTCGAAACCTGAACTCTATAACCCACAGAGCCATCCGTGTTTATGACAGAGCCTTTCGCGAGGCGCTTTCGAAGTGCGCCATTGTTGAATCCAAGCTGCGGCTTGACTCTAAGTTCAAATATCTCGCGCGCACGATTGTGCGGGGATGCGTTTAGGCATATTTGAGCGAGAACGTATAGATCATCTTTTGATTTGCGATTGTTATGCTTTTCGCATGACCTTACAGTGAGAAGTTGATCGCGCTCATCGTCGGGGAAAAATGATTTCGGCGGAATGTGCTCCTTCGTCGTTCCTGGAGCATCGCAGCCTGGATAGTAGCAAGTCATTTTAGTGTTCTGCGTTGGGAAATCTAGATAGCGGGCGCGTTGCGCGCTCTAGTCTAGCGTCGATGGCATAGTTCGATCACATTCCTTAGGTCAGCTATGCTCTGCAGGATAGCCAAACCTATAGCGGGGTTCCTGATTGCGAGTCACTCGGTGAACTGAACCCATGCATTGCCCCGTATCCGGCCTCGCCCATGAAAGCCATATCGCCCCACACACCGTTTGAGGCTGGTCGAAAGAGTCCGGGAAGAACGGGTTGCGCGATCGTCCTGCCCGTTTAACGGTGATCGTGGAGATCGACGCTGGCGAGATGAAGGTGGAGCTTTATGCCTAGGTGCAGGCAGCGGTGGCCGCGATGACCGGAATCGAGGTTTGAACGGCGAGCCCGTCTCATCTGAACGTGCACCCCGAGTAGAACGTCGAACCGGTCCCGTCCGGGTGCTCGATCTCGATCAGCAGCCGGATGCCTGTGAGGCCATGGGGGTCGTAGCGAAACTGCTGGGCTTCGAAGCTCGCGAGATCACCTGCCTCGATGCGCTTCTCAATCTCCGTCATGCAGCGCTGGTAAGCGAAGCCCGCGTCGAGCCCGGACAACAGGGCTCCAGGG
The DNA here is from genome assembly GCF_900106695.1 of Albimonas donghaensis. Taxonomy (GTDB): domain Bacteria; phylum Pseudomonadota; class Alphaproteobacteria; order Rhodobacterales; family Rhodobacteraceae; genus Albimonas; species Albimonas donghaensis. The sequence goes on along the minus strand of NZ_FNMZ01000006.1, from coordinate 185,107 downwards.
TGGAGCAGTGCATAGCAGACGATCCCTGCTGTCGCGATGAGCGTGCCCAGTGCGAGCAAGACTATCCAAAATCGAGAGGTCTGACGTGATTGATCCATGCCGGTATTTACCGCGGCACGACCAGTCTGGCGGCACGTTGGAGGCTGCGTCGGCTACGACCCACGATCTACACCGCGATGGCGAATGCCCTCTTTCGCTCTCGGTGTGTTCGAGCCCCCGCAACCAGTGATACACATCGACCCCCCGCGATACCATCGCGGGGGGTCGTTGCGTTCCAGCGAACATCCCAATCGAAGGCCGGACACAGACGCGATGCGATGCCGGCAGTTCCCTGCCGGACCCGCCATGGGGCCCGCGCGCCGGGGAACTCGCCGGCGCGCGGGCCTGTCACACCAGCGTCTCCGGCGCCTGCACGGTGAACGAGGCATAGGCGGCGTCCTCACCCCCATGACCGTCCGAGATCGCGTAGTCGAACCCCGTCGGGAAGGACTCCCCAGCCGCGAGGCCGTCAAAATCCCCGTCCGGAACAAACCAGAACCGTCCGTCCAGAAGAAGTCGCACCGCGCCGCCACCCGGCAGATCCACGCGTTCGCCCACATTGGCCGCCGAGCCGAGGACGCTCGAAACCGTGAGCGCCTGCCCCTCCGGATCGCTGTCCGCGCCATGGCCGTTGTCATCGAAGACGGAGCGGGAGAAGGTCGCGGTCGGATTGACGACGAACTCGTCGTCATTCGCCACCGGCGCCGCGTTGGGCGCCGTCACCGTGAAGGTCGCCACCGCCGCATCCGTCCCCCCGGCGGCGTTGGCGATGGCGTAGGAGAACGAGGTCTGGCGGCTCTCCCCCGGGATCAGGTCCGCGAAATCCCCGTCGGACACGAACCAGAACCGCCCGTCCGCCAGCAATCGCACCGCCCCGCCATCCGCGAGGTCCACGCGTTCGCCCACATTGTCGGCCGAGCCCTCGAAGCTCGATACCGTGAAGCCCGGACCGCCCGGGTCGCTGTCCTCGCCAAAGCCGTTGTCCGCGAACACGTCGCTGGCGAAGGTCGCGCCCGGCCGCACGTCGAAATGGTCGTCCTGCGCCGCCGGCGGCACGGGCGGTCCGGAGACGTTGACCGAGAAAGTCGCCTCGTCAAACCCGCCTCGCCCGTCGGAGATGCGGTAGGTTCCCAGGTCCACCCGCACGGACTCGCCGGGGGCGAGGTCGTCGAAGGCGTCCTCGGGGACGAAATAGAGATCGCCGTTGGCTTTCAGCCGGTAGCGGCCGAAATCGCCCGAGATCGCCTGGTCGACCGCCCCCGGATCGCCGTCCACCGCAACGATCTGAAGCGCGTCGCCATCCGGGTCGGAATCGGGGCCTGAGCCGTCGCCGGTCAGCACGTTGAACTTGCGCGTGCCCTGGGACGGGGTTTCGAACAGGTCGTCGACCGCCACCGGCGCGCGGTCGTCGTTGGTGATCAGCAGGTCGAGCGCCGTGCCGTCGAAGCCGCCGCGGTCGTCGGAGATCATGTAGGTGAAGTACTGGAGCACGGCTTCGCCCGGGGCCAGATAGTCGTAGTCGTCTTCCGGCACGAACCACATGTCGCCGTTGGGGTTGACCCGCATCCGCCCGCCCGTGGGCAGGTCGAAGCTGGCGCCCACAGGCGCCGACGTGCCGTCGCTGAGCCACAGGCCGCTGACATGGATGTCGTGACCGTCGGGGTCGGTATCCGCGCCGCTCGAACCCGGCGCGTCCTCGAGGATGTTGCGGGAGTGGGTGCGGTCGATGGTGGCCACGACCACGTCGGAGACCGCCGTCGGGGCGCTGTTGTCCTGCACGGTCAGCGATACCTGCCCGACGTCGGTCCCGCCCATTCCGTCCGAGACGGTGTAGGTGAACCCCACATCCGCCGCATAGCCGTCCAGGTCGTCGAAATCGCCGTCGGGATCGAACCAGAAGCGGCCGTCCTCCATCACCCGCAGGCGGCCGCCCTCGGGCAGGTCGAAGCCCTCGCCGACCCGCGCGGCCTGCCCGTTCACCGCCGAGATGGTCAACGGATCGCCGTCGAAGTCGCCGTCGTTGTCCAGCAGGTCGACCGCGGAGAACAGGCCGCCGGGGCTCACGTCATAGTCGTCGTCGCCGGCCTCGGGCGCGGACTGCCCCCCCTCCAGCGCGACGTCGAAGAAAATGACCTCCTCCGATCCGGCGAGCGAGAAGCTCAGCGTCGTCGGCTCCAGCGACCCCGCGGGCAAGGCGTAGTCCGCGGCGCTGTCGGCGCGCATGTAGAACAGCCCGTCGGGCTTCATCCGCACGGTCATGCCGGGGAGGTCATGGGCGACGTCGACCCCGCCGGGGGCGGACAGGAAGCTGTCCACCACGATGGGGTCGCCGTCGAGGTCCTCGATCCCGAACAGCTCCTCCAGGTCGAAGCCGACGGTCCGGCCCTGCTGCGCGACCAGCGTCGGGGTCTGCGCCACGGTCGGCGCATCGTCTTCGCCGATCAGCGTCAGGCTCAAGGTGGCGCTGCGGGTGGCGTAGGCGTCGGCCACCTCGTAGTCGAAGTCGAACTCCATCTCCTCGCCGGCCTTCAGGGACCGGTTTTCGTCAAGACTGATGTGGAGGAGCTCGCCGGTCCCCACCTCGATCGAGAAGCGCCCGTAGTCATGCGCCGGAGCGTCGGCGTCGCGGCCGTCGAAGGACGCGATCCGCAAGCCGCCCGCGGTCGCGTCCGGGTCCACGTCGTTGGCGAGCAGGTTGATGGCGACGGCGGCGTCCCCCTCGTAGAGGGTGAAGCGGTCGTCCTCCGGCTCGGGCGCCTCGTCGTGCCCGCGCAGGGTGAGGTAGACGCGGGCCAGCGTGCTGTCGCCATGTTCGTCCCGGGCTTCGTAGGCGAAATTCAGGCTCGCCTCGTCGTCCGGCGTGGCGGCGTCGTCGATGCCGTCGGTATCGATCCACATCCGGCCGTCATCGTTAAGCCGCACCCGCACATCGCCGATCGCCGTCGAGAAGGTCGTCACATGCGTGCCGTCCGCGCCCAGGTCGTCGCCGTCGAGGCTGGTGACGACCAGCGGCCCGCCCTCGGGGTCTTGGTCGGGCCCGCCGCCGCCGTTGTCGTCGAACACGTTGAGCGAGATCAGCTGTCCGTCGCGCGCCTCGACAAGGTCGTTGACCAGAACCGGCGACTGGTTGAGCCCTTCCAGCCGGATCGTGAAGGTTTCCCGGCCGGTGGAGCCCTTGCCGTCCGACACCGTGTAGTCCAGGTGCTGCTCGAAATAGGTTCCGACCCGCATCTCGGCGTAGACGTCCGAGGCCACGACCCAGAATTCGCCCGTGTCCTTGATCCGCACCCGGCTGCTGTCATCGAGCGTGATCGCGGTGTCGACAGCCGCCGCCTCGCCGTTGATCGCGATGACGCGCAGGACGTCGTTGACGTCCCGGTCGGTGTCTTCGCGGATCGTGTCGGCGTTGCCCGTGGGATTGCGCCCGGTGACCAGGTTGCCGTTATACGTGCCGCGACCCGCCACGGTGAGCTGGTCGTAATTGGCGATGACCGCGTCGTTCACCCCGTTGAGGGTGATGGTGATCTCCGCTTCCTCGCTGGTCGCCTGGTAGCCGTCTGTGGTGACGGAGTAATAGGCCGTGGTCACCGCCTGCTCGCCCGCCCCCAGCGCCCAGTAGCCGGCGTCCATCGCATAGCGCAGATATGGCTCGGAGGTCGTGGGCTCCACGAACAGGCCGAACGTGTCGTCCGTCACGCGGGCGTCGATATGGCCCAGCGCGCCGTCGATGAAGACGTCGGCGCCCGAGCCGTTGTCGTCGAGCACCCGGAACTCATGGATCCCGCCCCCGTTCACCACGAAGGCGTCGTCGCGGACCTGCACCGGGTCGGACCGGCCCTGGACCCGCAGGTCGAAAACGCCGGTCGCGCTGCGGCCGGTGTCGTCCATGACGGTGTACTCGCCGCCGAGATAGCTCAGGTCGGTGTTGCGCAGCGACTGGAAGCCGTCGCGCACGTCGACGGTCAGCATCCCCAGGCTGCTCAGCGAATAGATCGTGCCCGACGGCGCGGTGAAGGCCGGCCCGTCTGCGACCAGGGTGAAGGGGTCGCCGTCCCCGTATTCCAGATCCAGGCTCACCGCGCGCAGGCTGTCGCCGCGGCCCGTGTCCTCGCCCTCGCCATTGTCGGCGAACAGGTCGAAGACCTGGACCTCGTCCTCGCGGATCAGGTCCAGGTCGTCGTTCCGGGCCTCCGGCGGCGGGGCGGCGACCAGGCGCAGCGCGTCCGCGGCCGTGCGCTCCACCGTCATCGCCGTCGCGACGACCGAGCCGGTGAGCAGCAGGCGCGCCTCCGGCGTCCCGTCGTCGTCTTCGTCCAGCGTGACCTCGACCCCGTCCGCGACATCCGCGAAGGTCACGCCGTAGCCGGTGAGCGCGGTCCCCTGGATCCGGATCTCGTCGCCCAGGTTCAGGTCGCGGATCACGTCGCCGTCATGGTCGGCCACGCTCCCCACCACGTGCTGCACGCCCGAACCCAGGATGATCTCGTCCGCGCCGCCGAGGCCCGCGACCGTGTCCGTCCCGCCCCCGGCGGCGCCGGTGCGCAGCACGTCGGCGCGCGCGGTTCCGGTCATGTCATTGGCGCCGCCGTCGCCCGCCAGCTCCAGCAGCGGGGGCGCGGCGGGATCGACGGCGATGTTCCGCAGATCGCCGTCGGGGTTGAGGGCGTCGAGATGGATGGCGACCCGGGAGCCGGTTCCGCCGTCCTCGATGACCATCCCCGCATTCGACAGCGTAACGGCCTGGGCGTATCTCATGCGGAGCGTCACGTCGCTCGGCGCCGGGCCGCCCGGCTCGCCGAAGCGCAGCGTCTCGAAGTCCGCGACGAGAACGCCGCGCAGGTCGTAGTCGCCCGCCGCCGCCGCGCCCGCGATCTCCAGCACGTCGCCGTCGCCCGTCCCGCTGTCTTCGTCCCCGCTCAGCAGCAGGTCGTCCACCAGGTGTTCGGCCGCGAGGATCACCACACGGTCGTCGCCACCGCCGGCATAGAGCCGGTCGACCCCGCCCGAGGTCTCGATCAGGTCGTTCCCCGTCCCCGCCGTGACGATATCGCGGATGCCGCTCAGCGGGGCGCCGTCGCGGTATTCGTGCGGGGTCGGGTCAAAGATGCTGACCGCGGGCCCGTGGCGGGCGGTCAGCTGCCAGAGCTCGGACATGATCTCGACGGTTCCGCCCGTCTCCGAGGTCCAGACATGACGCACCGCGCCGCTGTCGTCGAAGCTCAGCGCGTTCTCCCCATCCGCCCCGCCGGAATAGCCCTGCGCCGCGATGTCGGAGATCGCCGTCAGCGACCGGGTGGTCTCGTCCACCAGCAGCACGCGGGAATAGACGTCGGTGTCCGCGCCCGAGAACAGCTCGGTCCAGCTGATCACCGCGTGGCCCGAGGGCAGGATCTCCACCACCGGGTTCGTCTTGGCCCTGTCGGCGTCGCCCGCGCCCGACACCACGAAGGCGGTCCCGAACCCGCTGCGATCCACCCAGACCGCGCTGATTTCGTTGATGTCGGAGACATAGGCGACGAGGAAGCCGTTCGGCCCCGCCGCGATGCTGGGGGAAGCCTCCGCGCCGCCCGCGACGCCGTCGAGCGTCAGGCCCACGGTGTCGCTGATCCAGTTGGCGTTGCTGTTGCGATAGTAGGTCCGCGCGTTGACCGTCACGGTCCCGTCGGAGGCCTCCCGCACCCAGGCGAGGCCGACTTCGCGGCGCTCCTCGTCATAGGCCGAAACCGGGCTGGAATAGATGTCGCCGCCGAAATTGCGGGTCGGAACGATGGCCTCGATCTCGAACGGCGCCCCGGTCGCGAAGTCGAGCAGGTGGATCCGCAGTTGCGGACGGCCGCCCTCCATGCCCGTGACGAAGTGGTAGTCGCTCCCCGCGAAGAACGAGCCGGATTCGTAGCTGACATCGGTCGCCGACGCCGAATTGGGGAAGATCCGCTCATTGCCATGGGTCAGCCGCGCCCCGCTCGACGCCTGGTAGCTGACCGACTGCACGCCCGCGGGTTCGCTGGCGTGGGTCTCTCGCCAGGCGACCGTGATGTTGTCGGTCCCCTGGTAGACATCCAGCGACACGTCCGAGCCCAGCAGGTGGTCGCCGTCAAGCTCCGTCCCCGGGGTCTTGGGCGCGGCGTAGCGGGCGGTCAGGTCGGCTTCGTGGACCTGGAGGCGGGCCTGCCCGGCCTCCGACCAGGCCAGCGCGAAGGCGCCGCCGCTCAGAAACGCGATCTGCGGCCCGCTAAGGCCGGCGCCGCTCACGAGCACGGGGTCGTCGTCGCTGATCCGATCGTAGTCGTAGGTCGTGGCAATGGACATTCCGAGTTCCCCCATGGGCTCGGGACCGTCGCCATCCGAACGACCGCATCCCGGCGCCAGTACATTTCACGACGCGGCGCGGCCGGCTGCCGACGCCATGGACGTTTCGTCCGACTCTGGCACGAAGCGCCCGGCCGGGATGCGACCTGAGTCACGTGCTTCGCATTGATTCCGCACACGCGAAGACCTTAGGTCAGATATCTCCGCAGCCGCAACCGATTGACCGGCGCCGCCGCGCGCGGGCACAGTCCCGCGATCCCGTCCGCCCCCCCGCCGGAAAGCCCCGCATGATCCAGCAGTCCCGCCGATGACCCCGCCCGCGACCGCCCCCGCGCCCACGACCGCCGCCGCCCCCGCGACAGGCGCTGCGGGAGAGGCCTGGCGGGTGGGGGTGCTGTTCTCCCGCTCCGGCCCCACCTCGGTCACCGAGACCGAGCATTTCCTGGGAACCGAGCTCGCCATCGCCGAGATCAACGGCGCCGGCGGCGTGCTGGGCCGCCCCATCGTCCCCGTCGTCCACGACCCGGGCGGCGATTCCGGCGAATACCGTGCGCTGGCCCGCCGGATGCTGGCGGAGGACGACGTCTCCGTGATCTTCGGGGGCTCCATGTCCGCGTCGCGCAAGGCGGTGCTGCCGATCGTGGAGCGCTATAACGGCCTGCTGTTCTACCCCTCAATGTACGAGGGGTTCGAATACGGGGAGAACATCCTCTATATCGGCGCCACGCTGAACCAGACCATCTTCCCGCTGGCCGACTGGCTGATGGCGCGCGGGGCGCGGCGGGTGCATCTGCTGGGCGCGGACTACGTGTTCCCCCGCGAATCCAACCGGGTGATGCGCGACCTGGTGGAAAGCCGGGGCGGGGAGATCACCGGCGAACGCCACCTGCCGCTGCTCGCCTCCCCCGAGGCCATCGCGGCGGAGATGGAGGAGGTCGCCCGGCTCGCCCCGGACGTGGTGTTCTCCACCCTCGTCGGGCGGACGGCGCGGGAGTTCTACCGGCTCTACGACGCCGCGGGCATCGACCGGCACGCGCGCCCCATCGCCTCCCTCACCATGGCCGAAACCGAGATGCGGGAGATCGGGGTCGCGAAATGCGATGGCCACGTGCTCGCCGCCACCTATTTCAGCGGGCTGCCGGGGGCGGAGAACGCCGATTTCGTGCGCCGCTTCCGCGACCGTTTCGGCCCCGACGCCACGCCCACCACCTGGTCGGAGCCCGCCTATCTGCAGGTGCATCTCTTCGCCCGCGCGCTGGCCGAGGCCGGGTCCATGGACCCCCGCCGCCTGTCCGACGCGGCCCTGGGGCTGGAGATGCGCGCCCCCGGCGGGCCGGTGCGCATGGACCCGGAGACCCGCCACATGTGGCTGACCCCGCGCATCGGCGTGGCGCGGTCCGACGGGGGCTTCGACCTCGCCTGGACCGCGGATCGCCCCGTGCGCCCCGACCCCTGGCTCGCCGTCACGCGCTTCGAGGAAGCGTGGACGGCGGCGCCGGTCTGACGGGGGGCGGGCCCATGCGGGGGGATATGCAGGGAAGCGTCGGCAGGGGCGCTCGGGGCGGGCGCAACGATGGCGCGCGCCGGATCCTGGAGGATCTGCGCCGCGCCCGCGTGCTGGTCGCGCATCCGCCGGACGAGGACGGGGCGCTGCTCGCCAACCATCTGCGCCGGCTGGGCTGCGACGTGCGCGAGGCCTGGCCCGTGCCCGCCCCCTTGCCCGACGATGTGGACGCGGTGTTCCTCGCCATCGAGGACCGGCTGCCCGAGGCGCTGGCGCTGTCGGTCGGGCTGGAGGACGGCGGCCCCGCGATCATCGCCGTGGTGACCTACGAGACGCCGACCGCGCTGAAGGCCATCGTCGATCTCAACGTGCACGGCGTGATTTCCAAGCCCCTGCGCACGGCGGGGGTGCTGACCCAGTTCGCGCTCGCCCGTCACCGGCGCGGCTACGAGACCCGGCTTTCGGCCAAGGTCCGCAAGCTGGAGGAGACGCTGAAGGGCCGCCGGGTGGTCGAACGCGCGGTGAAGCTGCTGGTCGAGCATCAGGGGCTGGACGAGGACGCGGCCTACCGGCTGATCCGCGACCAGGCGAGCGCCGAGCGCGCGGCCCTGTCCTCGGTGGCGGAGCATGTGATCCAGGCGCATGAGACGATGCAGAAGCTCGGCCTGCGCATGGCGCCGCCGCAGGGCGGCTCGGGCGCCTGATTTAGCGGCGCCCCGTTCCGGACGCTCAAGAAGCGGGCTTGACCAGGACCGTCGAATCGTCGATTCTGGTTACAGGAGCAGCATCGCTCCTGCGCGGCAGGGTCGCCGCCATTCACATTCAGGCTATGCAGCCCTTGGCTTGCGGATCGCATATCGCGACCGCGCCAGGGGCTTTTTGCGTTTTGGAGGGGGCATGAGCTCCAGCAAGGACGTGCGGGCGATCACCATCGCCTGCCTCCAGTTCGAACCGAGGATCGGCGAGGTCGAGGCCAATCTCGACGCGCTCGACCGTCTCGCGCGCGCCGCGGCCGCGCAGGGGGCCGAGCTGATCGTGGCCCCGGAACTCGCCGACAGCGGCTATGTCTTCGCCGACCGGGCGGAGCTTTCGCGGCTCGCCGCCCCGATCCCCTCGGGCGCGCCGTCCCGGCGGCTGGAGGGGCTGGCGCGGGAGCTGGGGGTGCACATCGTCTCCGGTCTCGCCGAGGCGCGGGCGGGGCGGTTCCACAATTCCGCGGCGCTGTTCGGGCCCGACGGCTTCATCGGGGCCTATCGCAAGCTGCATCTGTGGGACGGGGAGACCACGGTCTTCGACCGCTCGCCGCCCGAGGCCCCGGTCTTCGACACCGCGCTGGGCCGCATCGCGCTGGCGGTCTGCTACGACGGCTGGTTCCCCGAGCTTTTCCGCCGCTACGCGCTGGCCGGCGCGCAGGTGGTGGCGGTCCCGACCAACTGGGTGCCCATGCCCGGCCAGCCCGAGGACGCCTCGGCCATGGCCAACATCCTCCACCAGGCCGCGGCGCATTCCAACGGGCTGATCATCGCCTGCGCCGACCGGGTGGGGGTGGAGCGCGGGCAGCCCTTCATCGGGCGCTCGGTGATCGTGGACGCGACGGGCTTCCTGCTCGCCGGGCCCGCCTCGGCCGACGCCGAGGAGATCCTGCTCGCCCGCGCCACGCCCGGCGCCGCCGCCGCCACGCGCCAGGTGACCCCCCGCAACAACGTGCTGAGCGATCGGCGCGAAGACGCCTATGGCCCCGGTTTCGGTCCGACGGACCCGGACGCGGCGCCGAACGCAGACGACAAGACGTCCCAGACCGCAGGAGAGGTGACATGACCAAGACCCGGATTTTCCCCGCGCTCGCCGCGTCGGCCCTTTCGATGGGGCTGGCGCTGGCCTCCGGCGCCGCCTTCGCCCAGTCCGGCGACCCGATCAGGATCGGCGTGCCGGTGGGCCTGTCGGGCGCCAACTCGGTGGTCGCGCCGTCGGTGGTGCAGGCGGCCGAACTGGCGGTGGAGCAGATCAACGCCAAGGGCGGCGTGCTCGGCCGGCCGCTGGAGCTGGTGGTGGCCGATGACGCCTCCGGCGCCGCGGGGGCCCAGAAGGCCTTCGACAGCCTGATCTTCAAGGAGGAGGTCGACGTCCTGATCTCCATGGAGACCTCGGCCGCCCGCAACGCCGGCCTTCCCGCGGTGCAGCGCGGCCGGGTGCCCTATATCTACACCTCGTTCTACGAGGGGCGGTCCTGCTCCCCCTATCTCTTCGTCAACGCCTGGGTGCCCGAACAGCAGGTTCCCCCGGTCGTCGACTACCTGATGGCCGAGGGCGCGACGAAATACTACCTGATCGGCTCCGACTACGCCTTCGGGCGCGGGATGCTGGAATTCGCCGCCAAGTATATCGCCGAGACCGGCGGCGAGGTCGTGGGCGACGACTACCTGCCCATGGACGGCACCGACTGGACGGCGATCATCTCCAACCTCAAGAGCTCGGGCGCCGAGGCGCTGATCACCTCCACCGCGGGCGGCGCGCCCAACGTGACCCTGACCAAGCAGCTGCGCGGCGCCGGGGTGAGCCTGCCCTACGCCAATCTCGCGGTGGACGAGGGCACGGCCGCGGCGATGGGCGCGGACGCGGAGGGCATCCTGATCTCCGCCAGCTACGTGACCGGGATCGAGAGCGAGGCCAACGCCGCCTTCCTCGACGCCATGAAGGCCAAGTTCGGGGAGGAGCTGCGCACCCCCAACGACCTGTCGGTCCCGCAATACGAAGCCGTCTTCGCCTATGCCGCGGCGGTGGAGAAGGCCGGCGACACCGACACCCGCGCCGTGCTGGCGGCGCTGCCGGAGGTCACGGTCACCGGGCCGCGGGGCGATATCACCATGTCCAGGCAGAACCATGCGCCGCTGACCATGTATCTCGGCCAGGTGCAGGCCGACGGCTCGGTCAAGGTGGTGTCGTCCTTCGAGAACGTCGACCCGGGCGAGCAGTGCCCGAACCTCTGATCGGGTCCGCGACCGGAAGGGAGGCGGGGTGCGCCCCGTCTCCCCGCCGCGCGCCGCCCCCATCCCGCACAAGGAACGCCCTGCGATGACGCTTGCGCTCGACATGATCACCACGGCGGCGATCCTGTTCATCGTCGCCTCCGGCCTGCTCGCCATTTTCGGCGTGCTCAAGATCATCAACTTCGCCCATGGCGCCTGGCTGACCGTGGGCGGCTATTGCGCCGTGGTCTGCGCGCAGGCGGGGATCACGCCCTGGCTGTCGCTGCCGCTGGCCTTCGTCGTCGGCGCGGCGCTCGGGGGACTGACCGAGCGTTTCATCGTCCGCCCGCTCTACGACCGTCCGCTGGACGCGATCCTCGCCACCTGGGGGCTGGGCATCGTGGTCGGCCAGCTGATCACGCTGGGCTTCGGGCGCGACGTGCAGTTCACCGAAAGCCTGCTGCCCGGCGCGGTGTCCTTCGCGGGGGTGGATTATTCGCTCTACCGGCTGTTCACGCTGGCCGCGGCGCTGGTCATCGGGGGCGGCTTCGCGCTGCTGCTGGACGGGACCCGGCTGGGCCTGTCGGCGCGCGCGGTCATCATGAACGAGCATCTGGCCCGGGCGCTGGGCCTCGACACCGCGAAGGTGCGCGCGGCGACCTTCATGCTGGGGGCGGGGCTGGCGGGGCTGGCGGGCGCGCTGCTGTCGCCGCTGACCTCGGTGGACCCGACCATGGGCGTCGGCTGGCTGGTGGGCGCCTTCATGCTGGTGATGGCGGCGGGGTCGTCCTTCGCCGGGCTCGCCGTGGCCTGCCTGCTGTTCGGATCGGCGCAGGTCATCGTCTCCACCTTCGTCTCGCCGATCCTGGGCGGGATCACCGTCGCGGTGCTCTCGGCGCTGGTGCTGCGGATCCGGCCGAAAGGGTTCTCCAATGTCTGACGCCCCCGCGCTTTCCGAAACGTCGGCCTCCCGACCCTCGCGCCGCCGCCGCGCGGCCCCGCGGCTGGCGCTGCTGGCGGGGACCGGGACGGCGCTGCTGGCGCTGGCGCTGCTGGGGCCCGAGGTCTTCGACCGCTTCACCATCAACGTGCTCACCCGCTCGATGATCTACGCCATGCTGGCGATCACCGTGGACCTGCTCTGGGGCTTCGCCGGGGTGCTGACCTTCGGCCAGGCGGCGTTCTTCGGGGTCGGCGCCTACGCCACCGCGATGATCCTCACCCATGTCGGATCCTCCCCCGCGCTGCTGGCGCTGGCGCTGGTCGCGGCGGTGCTGATCCCCGCGGCGATGGGCTGGCTGGTGGGCTGGATGAGCTTCTATCACGGCTCCACCGCCTTCTACGCCACGGTGATCTCGCTGCTGGTGCCCATCGTGGTCACCCAGCTGATCTATGCGGGCGGAGCGACCACCGGGTCGTCCTCCGGCCTCGTGGGGTATTGGGGGATGGACCTGTCGCTCGACGGCTATTTCCGGCTGGCGGGCGTGTGCCTCGCGGCGATGACGGTCGCGGCGCTGGTCTTCGTGAAGTCCGATGCCGGCCGGGTGCTGACCGCGATCCGCGACAACGAACTGCGCTGCGCCTATCTTGGGCTTTCGCCCCAGCGCATCAAGATCCGCCTGACCGCGGCGCTGGGGGCGGCGGCGGGCTTCGCCGGCTGGCTCTACGCCAACGCGTCGGGCGTGGTGGCGCCCGAGATCAGCTCCTTCGTCTTCGGGACCGAGCTGGTGGTCTGGACCGCGCTCGGCGGGCGGGCGACGGTGCTCGGCCCGGTGCTGGGGGCGCTGGGCATCGACTGGCTGTCCGCCTCCCTGTCGGGCGAGATGCCGTTCCTGTGGCAGCTCGTCATCGGCGCGCTGTTCGTGGCCATGATCATCGTCCTGCCCAACGGGCTGGCGGCGCTGGTCACCCGCGGATTCGGGCGCCGCGGGGGCGACCCCGCCATGGGCGCCGCCCCGCCGCTGGTCGAGGCGCCCCCCGCCGCCGAACCCGGGGCCGCGCCGCTCTCCGACCTCTCCGCCCCCCTGCTGGCGGTCCGCGACCTGTCGAAGTCCTACGGCGCGCACAAGGTTCTCCAGGGCATCGACCTGGAGATCCGGCCGGGCGAGCTCGTGTCCCTCGTCGGGCCCAACGGCGCCGGCAAGACCACGCTGATGCGCTGCCTCACCGACGGCGACGCCCGCTCGGGCGGGGAGGCCGAGATCGCCGGCCGCTCCATCGACGGGCTCACCCCGGACCGGATCGTGGCGCTGGGCGTCGGCCGCAAGTTCCAGGTCGCCAGCGTGTTCGAGAGCCTGACCGTGGCCGAGTGCCTGCGCATGGCCCGCGTCTCCATCGACCGCCCCAGCCCCTGGGCCTCGGCCGAGACGCTGGCCCTTCCCGCCGCCGCCATCGAGATCCTGCGGCTCACCGGGCTCGACCGCATGCTGGGCGCGCCGGTCAGCCTGCTCTCGCATGGTCAGAAGCAGAGCCTGGAGCTCGCCATGGTGGTCTGTCTCGAACCCCGCCTGATCCTGCTGGACGAGCCCACCGCCGGCCTCACCAAGACCGAGCGCGCGACCATCGGCGCGGTGCTGCGCAAGCTGACCGCGGAGCTGGGCTGCGCCGCGATCCTTGTCGAGCATGACCTGGATTTCGTGCGCGACATCTCCTCGCGCATCGTGGTGCTGCATCAGGGGCGGCTGGTGCTGGACGGCACGGTGGAGGCTGTCGTGAACTCCGACACCGTGCGCGAGATCTATTCGGGAGGCGGTCATGCCTGACGCATCCAACCCCGCATCCAACTCGGCGCCCAACTCGGCGCCCCACCCCGAAACCGAAACCGCGCCGGTGCTGGCGCTGACCGACCTGCGGTCGGGCTACGGCGCGCATGACGTGCTCAACGGCGTGGCGCTGGAGGTGCGCGCGGCCGAGATCTTCGCCCTGATGGGCAAGAACGGCATGGGCAAGTCGACCCTGCTGAAGACCGTGCTGGGTCTGGTTCCCGCGCGGGCGGGGGATGTCCGCCGCGCCGGCGTCTCGATCCTCGGGGCCACGCCCGCGGCGCTGGTCGCCTCCGGCCTCGGCTACGCGCCGCAGGAGCAGCCGCTCTTCGTCGACCTGTCGATCCGCGACAACCTGCGGCTGGCCCTGCGCTCGGACAGGGAATTGCCGGGGGCGCTGGAGCGGGTGGCGGCGCATTTCCCGTTCTTCCTCGACCGGCTGGGGCAGAAGGCGGGCACGCTGTCGGGGGGCGAGCAGAAAATGCTGATCCTGTCGCGCGCGCTGATGCTGCGCCCGCGGCTGCTGCTGATCGACGAGATCTCGGAGGGGTTGCAGCCCACGGTCGTCGCCCGCATCGCCGCCGCCCTGCGGGCCGAGCGGGATGAGAACGGGACGGCGGTGCTGCTGGTCGAGCAGAACCTGGATTTCGCGCTGTCGGTGGCGGATCGCTGGGCGGTGCTGAAGCTCGGCGCCATCGACGACGAAGGCGACAACGACGCGCAGGCGCGGGACCGGGTGCTCGCCCATCTCAAGATCTGAGAGGGCGGCGGCGGGGCGGGGAAGGCGGGCGCCTCCCCCGCGCGCGCTGCGAAACATCCGTAGGGCGGGTTTCAACCCGCCGCGCCCGCCCAGACACCCGCCCCCGCCCCCGCCTCCGCCCCCGACGCACAGGCGCGACGCGGGTCATGGGGCGCGGGTCATGGGGCGCCCGTCAGGGGGCCTTGTAGCCGCCCATCTCGCAGACCACGGCCCATTCGGCCTCGGTCACCGGCTGCACCGACAGGCGGGTGTTGGCGACCAGCGCCATGCCCTCCAGCCGCGGCTCGGCCTTGCATTCGGCCAGCGTCACCGGCCGCGGAAACGGCGCCACGGCGCGGATGTCCACGCATTCCCAGCGCGGATCGTCGGTCTTCGGGTCGGGATGCGCCTCGGCGATCACCTCGACCACGCCGACCACCTGCTTTTCGTTCACCGAGTGGTAGAAGAAGCCGAGATCGCCCACCTTCATCGCCCGCATGTTGTTGCGGGCCTGGTAGTTGCGCACCCCGTCCCAGGGCTCGCCCGCGTCGCCCCGGGCCACCTGGTCGTCCCAGGACCAGGTGTTGGGCTCGGACTTGAACAGCCACAGCGCCATGCGCTCAGGCCCCGATCACGTGCTTGAAGGCCTTGATCTCGACGCTCTCGAACAGGCCGGCCTTGGCGTAGGGATCGGCGGCGGCCCAGGCCTCGGCCTCGGCCCGGTCGTCGGTGGCGAGCATCAGGATCGAGCCGCACATGGCGCCCGCGTCGTCGATCATCGGGCCGCCGAAAGTGGCGAGCCCGGTCTCCGCCACATAGGCGAGATGGGCGTCGCGATTGGCGAGACGGGTGTCCAGCGCGCCGGCGCGGTCGCGGCAGATCAGGATATGGGGCATGGGGGTTCTCCGCTTGCGGTCGGCCTCCGGCATAGCCGCCGGGGGCGGGACGGGCAAGGCGGGACGGGCGCGGCGGGACGGGCGGGACGGGCGGGGCAGGGGGGCGGGGACGGAGCCTAGCCCGTCGCCCGGCCCACATCGGTCCGGGCGACGGCCACCGATTTCACCACGCACCAGCACGCCGCCCCCGGCGCGATCTCCAGCGCGGCGGCGGAGCGGCGGGTGATCCGGGCCAGCAGCAGATCCTCGCCGACCCGCAGCTGCACCAGCGCGCCGCCGCCCTCGCCGACCCGAAGCCCGACGACCTCTCCGGCCAGGATGTTGAGCGCCGACAGCCCCTCCGGCCGCGTCCGCGACAGGATCACCTCCTGCGCCGCGATGCGGATGCGCAGCCGCGTCCCCGGCGCCGCCCGCATCCGCGGCAGCAGCAGGCGGCCGCCCGAGACCTCAACCTCGGTCAGCCCGTCGGCGTGATGCGCCGCCACCACGCCGGGCAGCAACGCGCCCGCGTCGCGCAGTCCCAGCGCCGGCGCGGCTTCGAGATCCGAGAGCACCTCCGCCGCAGGCCCCGCCCGCGCCACGCGCCCCGCCTCCATCGCCACCACGGTCGTCGCCAGCCGGGCGACCTCGGCCATGGCGTGACTGACATAGAGGATCGGGACCCCGGCCGCGTCGCGCAGGCGCTCCAGATAAGGCAGGATCTCGGCCTTGCGGGCTTCGTCCAGCGCCGCCAGCGGTTCGTCCATCAGCAGCATCCGGGGGCGCGACAGCAGCGCCCGCCCGATCGCCGCCCGCTGTTTCTCTCCGCCCGAAAGCGCGCCGGGGCGCCGATCCAGCAGCGGGCCGATGCCCAGCATCTCCACCACCCGGTCGAATTCCCCCGGCGCCGCGCGGCCGGGCGCGAACCACGCCCCGAAGGCCAGGTTCGCCCGCAGACTCAGATGCGGGAACAGCCGGGCCTCCTGGAACACATAGCCCAGCCGCCGCCGATGCGGGGCCAGCCGGGGTCCGCAGGCCGCGTCGAACAGAACCTCCCCGTCCAGCGCGATCCGCCCTTCCCGCGGGGCCAGCAGCCCGGCCACGGCGTTGACCACCGTGGTCTTGCCCGAGCCCGAGCGCCCGAACAGGGCCGTCACCCCCGGCGGCGCGTCGAACCGCGCGTCCAGGGAGAACCCTCCCGGCCCCCCGAAATCATGGCGAATGTCCACCGACAGCCCCATGCCCTCACCCCGCCCCGATGCGCCGCGCGACCCGGCTCGCCAGCGCCTCGGAAACCAGCAGCGCCGCCATCGACACCGCGACCGAAATCGCCACGAGGACCAGCGCCGCGTCCTCTCCGCCCGGCGATTGCAGCAGGGCGTAGATGGCGGCGGGCAGGGTGCGCGTCTCGCCGGGGATGGAGGACACGAAGGTGATCGTCGCCCCGAACTCCCCCATCGCGCGGGCGAAGCCCAGAACCGCCCCGGCCAGTACGCCGGGCAGGATCAGCGGCAGCGTCACCAGCCCGAACACCGCCCAGCGGGGCGCGCCGAGCGTCGCCGCGGCGGCCTCCAGCTTCGGGTCCACCGCCTCGATCGCCAGCCGGATCGCGCGCACCATCAGCGGAAAGGCCATCACCGCGGCGGCCAGCGCCGCCCCCGTCCAGCGGAAGGCCAGCACCAGGCCGAACGTCTCCTCCAGCCAGCCGCCCACCGGCCCGCGGCGCCCGAACAGCATCAGCAGAAGGTATCCGGTGGCGACAGGCGGCAGCACCAGCGGCAGATGCACGACCCCGTTCAGCAGCGCGCGGCCCGGGAAGCGCACGCGCGCCAGCAGCAGCGCCACCCCCACCGCCGGCGGCAGGGCGCAGAGCGTCGACCAAAGCGCGACCTTGAGCGACAGCGCCAGCGCCTCGCGCGTGGCGGGGTCGAGCCACACCCCTCCATCCTGCATGCCTGCGCGTCCCTCTTCTCGTCCCCCGGTCGGTCCGGCCGCCTCAATCGGGCAGCGCGAAGCCCTGCCGGGTCAGCGCCGCGCGGGCCTCGGGACCGGAGAGAAAGTCGAGGAAGGCGAGCGCGGCGTCCACCGTTTCCGGCGTCGCGGCCGGGTCGGCCACGGCGGCGGCGGGATAGACGATCGGGTCATGCGCGCCGGCGGGGAAGACGCCCGCGATGCGCACCCGCGGCTCGGGCGTCGCGTCGGTGGCGTAGACCACGCCCCGCGGCGCCTCGCCGGTCGCGACCAGCGCCAGCGCCGCGCGCACGTTGTCGGTCTGGGCCACATGGGGGGCCGTCGCCTCCCAGATCCCCAGCGAGGTCAGCGCCTGGCGACCGTAGATCCCCGCCGGAACCGCGTCGACCAGCGCCATGGCCAGCCGCCCGCCATCGAGCCGGGCCACGAGGTCCGCCCCCGGCGCCAGCGTCTCGGGCGCCGGGTCCCCCGCCGAGTCCCCCGCCGGGTCCGCCCCGTCGCGATGCGCGACCAGCACCAGCGCGTTGCCCGCCACGTCGCGGCGGCTGCCCTCGCGCAGCAGGCCCGCGGCGTCGAGCCGGTCCATCCACGCCGCGTTGGCCGACACGAACAGATCCGCCGGCGCCCCCTGCTCGATCTGCCGGGCCAGGGCGGAGGACCCCGCATAGGACAGCGCCAGCGCGCCGCCGGTCCGGTCGCGCCAGGCCTCGGCGATCTCGTCCAGCGCGGTCTTCAGGCTGGCGGCGGCGAAGATGGTGAGTTTCGGCGGCTCGGGATCCGAGGGCGCGGCGTCCGCGGCCCCGCAGGTCAGCGGAACGGCCACCGCCAGGGCTGCGAACAGCGCCCCCCCGCAGCGGCGCAGGGCGCGGCGGAACGCGCTGCGGCGGTTGAGGCGAAGCGGGCTGGTGCAGGCGCTGTGGCACGTCATGGGCGTTCTCCCCCGGGACGGGACGAGGCCTCGGGCGGCGGCGCGGCTCGCTTGCGGGCTGGCGGCGCGTCGGACAGGCGAAGGAAAGCGATAGGTCTCGCCGGAAATATCGCTGCGTCAGGGACGGTTTGGCAAGCGTTATTTCCGCTCGGCCATATCCTTCTCCGCGGAGGCCTCGGCGGGGCCTGCTTCCGCCACCTGCATCTCGTCCCCTGACGGGGCGGGCGAGCCGGGCGGGGCGGACGGGCCGGGAAGCAGGGCGGCGATCGCCTCGATATCCGCGGCGCCGGCCAGCGCGGCCCGCGCCTCCAGCGCCCGGTAATGGGCGAGCGCGGCGGCCCCCGCCTCGGTCAGCGCCGCGCCGCCGCCCCGCGCGCCGCCGCGCACCCGCTCGACCAGCGGCGCGCGGAAGGCGGCGTTCATCTCCTCGACCAGCATCCAGGCGCGCTTGTAGCTCATGCCCATCGCCCGCCCCGCCGCGGCGATGGAGCCGCGGTCGCGGATCCCCTCCAGCAGCGAGGCCTTGCCGGGGCCGATCATCGCGCCGCAGTCGAAGACCAGGCGCAGGGTCATGCGGCAGGGGGGAAGCTCGGGGATGCTCATGCGCGCGAGGCTCCCCTCTGCGGCGGCGAATGGCAAGGGTCTTGCGCCGATGCAGGAGGGCAGGGGCGGGGAGGCTCCCCCCGTCCGAACCCGATCCCGCCCGAACCCGAACCCGCCCGAACCCGATCCCGTCAGGCGAACGGCGCGTTCACGAACACGATGTCGTCGGCGCCGGAATTCCCGCAGGCCCTGATCCGGTCCTCCCCTGCCGGCGGGCGGACATGGCCCCCCCCCGCGACCGCGCGTCCATGGATCGTCCCGCCCCCCTTCGCTAGGCTCGGCCCCGATCCCGGACGCCCCGCCCGCGGCCGGCCTTTCGCCACGCTCCCCCCCGTTCCTCGCCGCCCCGGACCCGCATGCCCCGCATCCTCACCGTCACGCTCAACCCCGCCCTCGACCAGACGACCGAGGTCGCCCGGCTCGTCGAGGGCGCCAAGATGCGCTGCGCCGCCCCCCGGCTCGATCCGGGCGGGGGCGGGGCCAACGTCTCCCGCGCGCTGGCCCGCTTCGGGCGCGAGACCCTCGCCTTCATCGCCATCGGCGGGGCGCTGGGGCGCAGCTATCGCGACCTGGCCGAGGCGCAGGGCCTCGCCGCCCATTGGCACGAGGTCGAGGCCGAGACCCGCCAGTCGCTCGCCGTCCACGACCGCGCCGGCGGCGGCCAGTATCGCTTCGTGCTGCCCGGCGCCCCCTGGGACGAGGCCGCCTGGCAGGGCGCGCTCGAAGCCCTCTCCGCCCTGATGGACCGCGACGACATCGTGATCCTGTCCGGCAGCCAGCCCGAGGGCGCGCCCGCCGACTTCCCCCGCCGCCTCTGCGCCCTCGCCGCCCCGCGGGGCGCGCGCGTGGTGATCGACACCTCGGGCCCGGCGCTGTTCGACGCGGCCCTGCCCAACACCGGCGCCGAGGTCCTGCGCATGGACCGCCATGAGGGCGCCGAGCTGATGGGCCTGCCCGAAATCGACCTCGCCCGGGCCGCCGCCCTCGCCCGCGATCTCGTGGACCGGGGCGCCGCCCGCATCGCCATCGTCACCGTGGGCGGCGACGGCGCCGCGGCGGCGACGCCCGACGGCGCCTGGCAGGTCTCGCCCCCGCGGGTGGAGGTCGTCTCCTCAACCGGCGCCGGGGACAGCTTCGTGGCCGGCCTCTGCGCCCAGCTCGCGCAGGGCCGCCCCTTCGAGGACGCGCTGGCCTTCGCCATGGCCGCCGCCGCCGACGCCGTGACCACCCCGGCGACCGAGCTCTGCACCCTCGAAGGCACGACCGCCATGCTCCCCCGCATCACCCGCCGCCGGCTCTGACCCGGCCCCCGCCGCTCGCCCCCTCTCCACCCGGCGCCCGGCCCCCGCGCGCCGCGGGCGCTCCCGCGCCACCGGCGCCGCCCCCGACGCGGCGCTCCCCAAGCCCGACATTCCTGCGCGTATGTTCCCGCTGGCCCCCCCGCCGACCCGCATGTATCCTCCCCCCCGAAGACGCCGCCCGAGCGGCGCGCCACGTCATAGGGAGGATCGACATGTTCGATCTGGAGGATTTCCGGGCCGACACCCGCGCCTGGCTCGAAGAGAACTGCCCCGCATCCATGCGCGAACCGGCCCGCGAGGACGCCGACCGCTGCTGGGGCGGGCGCAACCCCCAGTTCAAGTCCGAGGACCAGCGCCTGTGGATGGAGCGGATGGCCGAGCGCGGCTGGACCGCCCCCGAATGGCCGACCGAATACGGCGGCGGCGGCCTCTCCAAGGAACAGGCCAAGATCCTGCGCGAGGAGATGGGCCGCATCCACGCCCGCTCCCCGCTCGACAGCTTCGGGATCTGGATGATCGGCCCGGCGCTGCTCAAATACGGCTCCGAGGCGCTCAAGAAGCAGCACCTTCCCCCGATCGTGCGCGGCGAGATCCGCTGGTGCCAGGGCTATTCCGAGCCGGGCGCCGGCTCCGACCTCGCCGGCCTCCAGACCCGCGCCATCGACCATGGCGACCATTACATCGTCAACGGCCAGAAGATCTGGACCAGCTACGCCAACAAGGCCGACTGGTGCTTCTGCCTGGTGCGCACCGACCCCGACGCCAAGAAGCAGCTCGGCATCTCCCTGGTGCTCTTCGACATGGCCACTCCGGGGGTCGAGACCCGGCCGATCAAGCTGATCTCCGGCGCCTCGCCGTTCTGCGAGACCTTCCTCACCGACGTGCGGGTGGAGAAATCCCAGCTCGTGGGCGAGGAGAACAAGGGCTGGACCTACGCCAAGTATCTCCTGACCCATGAGCGCGAGATGATCTCCGGCATGGGCCGCACCGCCTCGGGCGACAAGGCGCTGTGGGAACTGGTGGCCGACGCCGCCGGGATGGATGCGGACGGCAAGCTCGACGACCCGATGCTGCGCACCGACGTCGCCCGCTGGGATCTCGACGCCATGGCCTTCGCCCTGACGTCGGAGCGGATCAACGCCGAGGCCAAGGCCGGGCAGGGCGTGGGCGCCGCCTCCGCCATGCTCAAATACTACGGCACTGAGCTCAACAAGCGCCGCTACGAACTGGCCATCGCCGCCGAGGGCGCCGACGCCATGGTCTGGGAAGGCCAGGCCCACAAGGGCGGCGCGCTTCCCCGCGCCTGGCTGCGCACCAAGGCGAACTCGATCGAGGGCGGCACCACCGAGGTGCAGCTCAACATCATCTCCAAGAACATCCTCGGGCTCGGGTGAAGCACATGGTCAATCTGGTTCTCGACGACGACGCGCGGATGCTGAAGGACAGCGCCGAGCGCTTCATGGCCGACAAGCTCCCCGTGAAGGAACTGCGCCGGGTGCGTGATGCGGAGGACGCCGACGGCTTCTCCCGCGACGCCTGGGCGGAGATGGCCGCGATGGGCTTCGCCGGGGCGCTGATCCCCGAGGAATTCGGCGGCGCCGGCATGGGTCACGTGGCCATGGGGCTGGTGATGGAGGCGGCGGGCCGCAACCTCTCGCCCTCGCCGCTCTTCGCCACCGCGGTGCTCGGCGTCTCCGCCGTGACGCTGGCGGGGTCGGAGGCGCAGAAGGCCGACATCCTGCCCAGGGTGGCCGAGGGCAAGCTGTTGCTGGCGCTGGCCGTGGACGAATTCCGCCGCCACCGTCCCTCCCAGGTCGACACCGAGGCGACGCCTGCGGGCGACGGCTACACCCTGCGCGGCGCCAAGCTGAACGTCGCCGACGGGCATGTGGCCGACAGGATCGTCGTCTCCGCGAAGACGCCTGACGGGGCGGTCGGCCTGTTCCTCGTGGAGTCCGGCGCCGCGGGGCTGGAGGTCGAGCGGACCGTGATGGTCGACAGCCGCAACGCCGCCATCCTGCGCTTCGAGGGGACGCCCGCCGTGGCGCTGGGCGACGTGGGCGCCGGCGCCGGCGCGCTGGCGCAGGTGCTCGACATCGGCGCCGCGCATCTGTCCGCGGAGCTGCTGGGCCTGTCGCTCGAAGCCTTCGAGCGCACGGTCGCCTATATCAACGAGCGCAAGCAGTTCGGCGTCATCATCGGCACGTTCCAGTCGCTCCAGCACCGGGCCGCGCATCTCTTCGCGGAGATCGAGCTGGTGAAGTCGGCGGTCCTCGCCGCCCTCTCGGCGCTGGACGAGGGGTCGGAGCGCACGCCGCTTCTGGTCAGCCTCGCCAAGGCCAAGGCGGCGCAGGTCGCGGACCTCGCCACCAACGAGGGCATCCAGATGCATGGCGGCGTCGGCATGACGGACGAATACGACATCGGCCTCTACATGAAGCGCGCCCGCCCCGCCGCCCAGATGCTCGGCGACGAGCGGTTCCACACCGACCGTTTCGCGACGCTGCGGGGGTATTGAGCGGACCCGTTCCGCAACGGCGGGCTGGCGCCCGCCCTACGGCCGTCCCGACCCCGGGACGGCCGACTGTCGAGCGTCGGGCATTTCCAACCCGAACCCGACACAGGATTTCCGCGGTTGAGGGTCCGGTGAGCGGACGATGTGCCGAACCGCCGACCACCGCTTCGGACCGCGCTCCGGAAACGGTGGATTTCGCCGGTGACAGAAGCGATGGGTTTGGAAGTCTGTATGCTATTCGCCTCGTACAACGGCGATTAGCCTCCGGAACTCAGTGTCCTCGGTGTCTCTCTTCCAAAAATTTATGAAGCGCGCCACGACCTGTAGATTCCCGGCTTCGTAATGACCGTTGCTGTCAATGCGATCTAGAGAAGGTCTCAAATGTTCGTCTGAACCTTCAAACTGCAAGATTAGACTTGTGATTGCGCAACGATTGCTAGTTTCATCCAATAACTCGTTTAAATGCGCGATGAGCGCCTCTTTTGAAAGCCTGAGGTCCTTGTTTTTGACGGTGCGCTGAACGATCTGGCCGTACGATTGCTTCGCGGTTTGCTCGGCTTCGTTCGCCATACTCCAGACTGCCTTGAATCTGGCGTTCTTGATCTCTCCATTGTCCTGGCGCTCTAACTTGCTGGCCCACCAGAGGGCATCCAACGTCCACAGATCAACTCCGAGCTTCTCCGCCAGGTCGATCAGTACCGAATTGATAATCTCATATTTTGTTCCAGCTGATGACCCAATAGGAAAGGTCGGCCAAATACCGCGATCCCGCATTTCCGGCTCACTGGTGCCATTCCAAACGCCATAACGATCAGGATATGCAAGCAGCAACATCGGCGAGAGCGTAGCCGCACCGACACCATGAACCATCGACAGAGCCCTATCGAACCTTTTTGAAAGCGGCGCAGCTTCATCGACAAGGATGGATACAGCGGCACGAAGGTTGTCCATGTCATTTGCTGCGCGGCGGCCAAGGCGTTCCAATCCCGACCAATGATGATTGTGCTTAATACTAAGGAAGTCGTGATAGTCTTGCGCCGTGAGGATCGACGGGTCGCGGAAGCGCGGTCCGAAACGTTTCAATACCTCGTCGCGTCTGCCGACAGAGTGATGAATGTCAGGAAGACTAAGGGCGTTTTTCAGGTCAAAAGTCATGAGCAATCTCTGACATAGATGGATGTTACGCGCCAAGCGGCATCAGTCGCTTCAAGTTCGCCAGAGAACTCCTGTTAGGATCGATAAACCAAAAACGGCCGTTCTCAACCCGCGCCGACGCTTCGCTGGAGTCGCTGAAAAATCCATAGTCAGGACCCTTTGGCGAAATCGCTGCGAGTTCTGATAGGTTTGGGGGCGCCAAAGCGGGTGAGACAACGCAAGCTGACATTCGCGGGAGCGTGCGGAGCGATGGATTGGGCTCGGGCCAGACCTTGGCCGCGCTCGGCGCGAAAGTCCGCCTGTTCCGTCCAACCTGCGATCCGGGTCGGCGCCACGGCACAAGCGTCGGCTTCGCCTGACGCCTCACACCGCCGCGCGTCGTAGGGCGGGCGCCAACCCGCATTCCTCCCTCTCCGAACGCGCGCCCTGCCCCTAATACCCGAGTCATTCCCTTGGCATACGCGCGGCGCACGCCCGGTGCACGCTTGTCACCCCCCGTTTCAGGCGTCCTCGATCAGCTCCATCTTGAGGCTCTGGGCGCCCTTCTGCAGCGTCATCGGTCCCAGCTCCGCCAGCTTGTCGAGCCCCGAGACGATGGACGCGAACGGGTTCCCCGCCAGCTGCCCGGCCTTCGAGGCGAAGCGGCACGGCCCGTAGGCGAGCAGGATCTCCGTCTCCGAAATCCGCCCCTCGCCGCCCGGAAACAGCAGGAACTGCCCCGGCGCGGGATAGGAGGTCGGGTCCTCGTAGGGCACCCCGAAATCCAGGTCGCCCAGAGGCGCCCAGACCGCCTCTCCCGACCAGCGCACATGGATCACGGAGCCGTCGAAGGGCAGCGCCGCGCGCACCGCCGCGCAGGTGCGCGGGCATTGCAGCTCATTGAGAACGCCGAGAAACCGGAACGGGCCGGCGGTGATGGCGAGCGAGGTCATTCGAGAAATCTCCTCAGCGGGGAAGGGCCATGCCGGCGCCGGCGGCGCGGGCGGCGGCGAGCGCATGGGCGGCGATGGCGGTGTCCTGCGCGCCGGTTCCGGTCAGGTCGCAGATCGTCACGGCGGCCTCCGTCAGCCGGCCCGAGCGGAGCCCGGCCACGATCTCCCCCAGTTCCGGCGGCGGTCCGGGCAGGTATCCCGCTTCGCGGGCCGCGCGCAACTCGCCCATCGCCGCGGCCTGCGAGACCCGGTCGCAGACATAGAGATCCGCCGCCGCCAGGGCCTCCGGCGCGATCTCGTTCTTGCCATGCTGGTCCGATCCCATGGCCGTCACATGACGCCCGGGCGCGAGCCACCCGGCCTGCAGGACCGGGGTCGTGGAGGGGGTCGCGGTGATCACGATTTGCGAAGCGGAAACAGCCTCCTGCGGGGTCGCGGCGACCCGGATGTCGGCCCCCGTCGCCGATGCGATCTCGGCCGCCGCCTCCGCCGCCCGCGCCGGATCGCGGGCCCAGACCCACCCGCGCGCGAACGGCCGCACCAGATGCGCCGCGATCATCTGCATCCGCGCCTGCACGCCCGCCCCCAGCACGGCCGCCGTCTCCACCCGCTCCGGCGCCAGCCAGCGCGCGGCCACGGCCCCGGCGGCGGCGGTGCGGATATTGGTCAGGTAGCCGTTGTCGAGCAGCACCGCCTCCACCAGCCCGGTCTTCGCCGAGAAGACGCACATCAACCCGTTGAGGCTCGGCAGGCCCAGCCTGGGATTGTCGAAGAACCCCGGACTGACCTTGATGGCGAAGGCGTCGAAACCGGGCAGGAAGGCGGTTTTCACATCGACCTCGCCATTGGCCTCCGGCAGGTCCATGGACAGCACCGGAGGCATCCGCGCGCCGGGCCGGGCCAGCGCCGCGAAGGCCGCTTCGGTGGCGTCCACGGCGGCGAGGTCGAGCGGGACCGCGGCGCGCAATTCGGCCTCGGTCAGGATCAGGATCGGGGGCGTCGGAGCCTGGGTCATGCGGGAGCCTCCACGGTGATGTCGCCGAGCCGGACGGGCGCCCGGGCGGCGATGGCGGCGATCTGTTTGGGGGCGGCGTTGCGCCCGGTGATCAGCGCGGCGGTCGGGCCGGTCAGCCGTATCTTTCCCGCCAGAACAGCGGCATGGGCGACGGCGGAGGCGCCTTCGGCCACCACCCGCTCGCCCTCCAGCAGGGCCAGCATTCCGGCGTAGATCTCGGCCTCCGTCACCCGCACCACGTCGTCGAGCAGGTCCTGGCACATGGCGAAGGTCAGCCGGTTCTCCAGCCCGATCCCGCCGCCCAGACTGTCGGCGAGCGAGGCGACCTCCGCCACTTCCACCGGGCGCCCCGCGGCGAGGCTCGCGGCCATCGCGGCGCCCCGGTCCATGGAGATGCCCACCACCCGCACGCCCGGCTTCAGCGCCTTGGCCGCGGCCGCGATCCCGGCCGCAAGCCCGCCGCCCGACAGGGGGACGAGGATGGTTTCCAGATCCGGCGCATCCTCGATCAGCTCCAGCCCCAGCGTGCCCTGGCCGGCGATGACATGGGCGTGGTCGAAGGGGGGGACGGGGGTCAGGCCCTCGGCCTCCGCCAGCCGGTCGGCTTCGGCCTGGGCCTCGTCCTGCGAGGTTCCGATGCGGATCACCCTGGCGCCCAGCGCCTCCGCCGCGCGGACCTTGGCCTCGGGCACCAGGGCGGACAGGCAGATGGCGGCGGGGATGCCGGCGCGCCCCGCCGCCCAGGCCAGCGCCCGCCCGTGATTGCCGGTGGAGCAGCACACCACCCCCCGCGCGCCGGGCGCCAGCCGGGCCACGGCGTTGAGCGCGCCGCGGATCTTGAAGGCGCCGGTCGGTTGCAGGCAGTCGAGCTTCAGCCGCAGAGCCTCCATCCCCGGCAGGGCCGAGGCGATGAGCGGCGTGCGGATCGCGGCGCCGGTGATGGAAGCGGCGGCGGCGCGGAACTCGGGCAGGCCGGGGCGGGCGGGATCGGGCGCATCCATCGCCCGATCAGACAGGGCCGGGCGCAGGCCGGTCAACCCCCGGTCCGTGCAGCACCGGCGCCGGCCGGGTGACGGTCCGCCGCCCGTTCTTCACCACGAAAAGCGGCGGGGCGAGGGTCGCCACGGCTTCGGCCTCGGACCGCGCGTCCAGCGCCACGAGGTCGGCCCGCGCCCCCTCGCGCACTCCGTAATCCAGCCCCATCAGCCGCGCCGGCGCCGACGACACCATGTCGAAGCACAGCGCGTGATCCTCCGCCGCGCCCAGCTGGGCGGCGTTGGCGTAGAGATTGGCCATGCGCAGCAGCGAGCCGTCGCCGAAGGGCGTGAACGGGTTCAGCACGTTGTTGGTGGCGAGCGAGCAGGTCACGCCGCAGCGGTGGAAATCATGGGCGGGCGCCACGCCGCGGGGCGTCAGGTGACGCGCCTCCCGCCCCATCAGGAACAGGTCGGTGGCCGGCAGCACGGTCAGGGCCACGCCGGCATCCGCCATGCGGCGCGCCCAGGCGGCGGCTTCGTCGGGGGGCAGGGCGGAGAGCGCCGAGACATGCCCCGCCGCCACGCGCCCGCCCATGCCATGGGCCTCGGTCATCCGGCAGATCTCGCCCAGGTCCATGCGGGCTGGGTCGAGGTGGAAGTCCAGGTGGAAGTCGATATCGAGGTCGTATTCCCGCGCGAGCGAAAAGATCCGGGCGATCTGGGCGGTCGGGTCGGTGTCGGCATAGGGGCAGCCGCCGATCAGGTCCGCCCCCTCCCGCACCGCCTGGTCGAGCAGCGCCTCGGTCCCCGGATCGTTGGTCAGCCCCTCCTGCGGGAACACGCAGATCTGCAGGTCGATGGCCCAGGCGAAGTCTTCCCGCAGCGCCTTGATCGCCTCGAAGCCGCGCAGGCCGATGCGGGGGTCGGCCTCCACATGGGTGCGCATGGCGGTGGCGCCGTGCAGGACGCAGCGGGTCAGGGTCTCGGAGGCGCGGGCGTGGATGTCCTCCACCGTGAAGGCGCGCTTTTCGGCGGCCACCGCGGCGATGGCGGAGGGCAGGTCCGGCGCCCCGGCGCAGCGGTCGGTCAGCGCGGACTTGTCGAGATGGACATGGCTTTCCACGAAGCCGGGGAACAGCAGGCGGCCGTCGAGCGCGATCTCCTCCGCCCCCTCCGCCCCGGGCAGGGCGGGGGCGACGGCGACGATCCGGTCGCCGGCCACCGCCACGTCCACCACTGTCTTGTCCACCGGCGCGGCGCCGCCCGCCAGCCGCGCGCCGCGCAGGATCATGGAGGGACGTTCACCCATCCCCATCACAGCGCCTGCGCGTAGAGGTCGGCCAGCGTCGCGGCGTCCAGCGGCATCGGGTTGCCGCCGCAGGACGGATCCTGCGCCGCCATCTCGGCCAGCGCGGCGAGATCCGGCTCGACCACGCCCAGCGCGGTCAGCGTCGGCGGCACGCCCAGTTCGGCGCAGAGCGCGATCACCGCCTCCATGAACCCGTCGAAGCCGTTGTCGATCCCCAGATAGGCGGCGGCGGCGGCGATCCGCGTCTCCACCGCCGGGCGGTTATAGGCGAGCACGGTCGGCAGGAAGACCGCGTTGGTCATGCCGTGATGGGTGTTGTGCACCGCCCCGACCGGGTGAGACAGCGCATGCACCGCCCCCAGCCCCTTCTGGAAGGCGGTGGCGCCCATGGCCGCCGCGCTCATCAGATGGGCGCGGGCCTCGAGATCGTCGGGGGTTTCGACGGCGCGGGCGAGGTTCTCCATCACCAGCCGCATGCCCTCCAGCGCGATGCCCTGGGACATGGGGTGATAGTGGGGGGAGCAATAGGCCTCCAGGCAATGGGCGAAGGCGTCCATGCCGGTCCCGACCGTGATGGCGCGGGGCATGCCGGTGGTCAGCGCCGGGTCGCAGATGACGACCGAGGGCAGCAGCCCGGGATGGAAGATGATCTTCTTCACATGGGTCTGCGAATTGGTGAGCACGCCGGCCCGCCCGACCTCGGACCCGGTGCCGGCGGTGGTGGGCACGGCGACGATGGGGGCGATGGCCTGGGCGTCGGCGCGGGTCCACCAGTCGCCGATATCCTCGAAGTCCCAGACCGGGCGCGTCTGCCCGGCCATGAAGGCGATCAGCTTGCCCAGATCCAGCCCGGAACCGCCGCCGAAGGCCACCACCCCGTCATGGCGCCCCTCGCGATAGGCGGCGACGCCGGCGGCGAGATTGCCGTCATGCGGGTTGGGATCGACCTCCGAGAACATGGCGCGGCCCAGCCCCGCCCCCTCCAGCAGCGTCAGCGCCGTGGCGGCGATGGGCAGCGCCGCCAGCCCGCGGTCGGTGACCAGCAGCGGCCGGGTGATGCCGGCGGCGGCGCAGGCCGCGGGCAGTTCCTCGATACGCCCGGCGCCGAAGCGGATGGCGGTCGGGTAACTCCAGTTGGCGGTCGGGGAGGGGGGCGAGGCGGTCATTCAGGTCTTCCTGAGATGGTAGGATTTGGGACGGGTCAGCGCGTCGTAGCCCAGCGTCGACAGCGCGGCGCCGCGGCCGGTGTCCTTGCAGCCGGTCCAGACCAGCGCCGGGTCGAGGTAATCGCAGCGGTTCATGAACACGGTGCCGGTCTCCAGCCGGTCGCCGATGGCGGCGGCGGCTTCGGCGTCCCCGGTGAAGATCGCGGCGGTCAGGCCGAAGTCGCTGTCGTTCATCAGGGCCACGGCCTCGTCGTCGTCCCGCACCGGCATGACGCCGATCACCGGGCCGAAGCTCTCCTCGCGCATGATCGTCATGGTGTGATCCACGTCGACATAGACCTGCGGGGCGAGCCAGGCGCCGCCGTCGTCGGCCGGGAACAGCTCGGGGTCGATCAGCGGGCGGGCGCCGCGGGCGATGGCGTCCGCCTGCTGGGCGCGGACCACGGCGGCGAAGCGGGCATGGGCCATGGGGCCATGCGTGGCATCGGGGTCGAGCGGGTCGCCCAGCCGGTAGCCCGAGACGATCTGCACGGCGCGCTCCACGAAGGCGTCGAAGCGGCTTTCATGGACATAGATCCGCTCGATCCCGCAGCAGCACTGGCCGGAGTTGAACATGGCCCCGTCGATCAGCCCGTCGGCGGCCGCGACCGGGTCGGCGTCGGCGCGCACATAGCCCGGATCCTTGCCGCCCAGCTCCAGGCCCACGGGGGTGAAGGTTCCGGCCGCGGCGCGCTCGATGGCGCGGCCGCCGCCGACCGAGCCGGTGAAGTTCACGAAGTCGAAGGCGCGGGCGGCGATCA
Source organism: Albimonas donghaensis (assembly GCF_900106695.1). GTDB lineage: Bacteria > Pseudomonadota > Alphaproteobacteria > Rhodobacterales > Rhodobacteraceae > Albimonas > Albimonas donghaensis. The sequence goes on along the minus strand of NZ_FNMZ01000006.1, from coordinate 155,241 downwards.
GCGCCTCGGTGGTCTGGTGGTTGAGGAACAGGTTCTGGAACACGTCCTCGGGGATCCCGGCGGCGGCGAAGGCGCGGACCATGCGCTCGCCCGCCAGCAGGGTCTGGGAGGCGTGCTTGAGGATCACCGCATTGCCGGCGATCAGCGCCGGGGCGACGGTGTTGATGGCGGTCAGGTAGGGGTAGTTCCAGGGCGCGATGACGAAGACGACGCCGTGGGGGCGGCGCGCGATGCGGCGCTCGAAAGCGGGCGAGGACTCGATGATCCGCGGGGCCAGCGCGGTCTCGGCGATGTCGGCCATGTGCAGGGCGCGTTCCTTCACGCCCCCCATTTCGCCGCCATAGCGGATCGGGCGGCCCATCATGCGGGCGAGCTCGGGGACCATCTCGTCCGACATGGCGTCGAGCGCGGCGATGCCGGCGCGGACCAGCGCCACGCGCTCGGCGAGCGGACGGGCGGCCCAGGCGGTCTGCGCGACGCGGGCGCGGGCGACGGCGGCGGAGGCCTGGTCGGGGGAGGCCGCCGGGCGCTCGGCGAAGACGGCGCCGTCGATGGGGGAGATGCACTGGAGAGTGGCGGTCATGGGGTCCGGAGGCTCTGGTGGCTGGGGCCTGGTGCTGGGGTTTGTCGGCGGGGCTCGGGTCTGGGCTCTGGGCTCTGGGCTCTGGAAACGGCTGTCTGGCGGGGCGACGGGTCCGACCCTGACGCGGGCCGGTCCGGGTTGGCAAGAGCGCCGGGGACGCGGAACGGCGGAGCGCGCGCGGGGCGGCGTGGCGAGGAGGCCGCGCGCCGAACGTCGCGCCGGTCGCCGCCCCCGCGCCCGCGCGGCCCTGACAGGGCGGCGCCGGCGGCCCCGTCGCGGGGCGGCGGGGACGGGAGACCGGGCCGAAGGCGCCCCCGGCCGCAGCGCCGCGCGGGCGAGACCGGCGCGGCGGGCGCGCGGGTCGACGCGCGGCCTCCCTCGCGTGCGGCCGGGCCGGCGCTCAGCTTCGCTCGAACCCCCGTTTCAGCTCCCAGTCGGTGACGCGGCGGTCCATCTCCATCTGCTCGATCCGGGCGGCGTGGACGTAGTGGTCCACCACCTTGTCCCCGAAGGCTCCGCGCAGGAAGGTCGAGCCGTCCAGCAGCGCCATCGCCTCGCGCAGCGTCGCGGGCACCTCCCCCGCATCCTCGGAGCCATAGGCGTCCCCGGCGAAGGCGGGCGGCAGGTCGAGCCCCCGCTCCACCCCGTCCAGCCCCGCCGCGATCAGCGCCGCCATGGCGAGATAGGGGTTCAGGTCCGCCCCCCCGATCCGGCATTCCACCCGGACCCCCCTGGTCCCCTCGCCCACCACACGGAAGCCGGCGGTGCGGTTGTCCATCGACCACACGATCCGGGTCGGCGCGAAGGTCCCCGGCACGAAACGCTTGTAGGAGTTGATGTTGGGCGCGAGGAACCAGGTGATCTCGGCCGCATGCTCCAGCAGCCCGGCCATCCAGGCGCGCATGGTCGCCGACATGCCATGCGGGGCGTCGGGGTCGAAGAACAGGTTCCCCCCGTCCTCGCCGGCCAGCGACATGTGGATATGCGAGGAATTCCCCGCCCGGTCGTAATCCCACTTGGCCATGAAGGAGACCGAGCGCCCGGCCTTCCAGGCGATCTCCTTCACCCCGTTCTTGATGATCGCGTGCCGGTCCGCCATCACCAGCGCGGGGGCGTAGCGGACGTTGATCTCCTCCTGCCCCGCATCGGCCTCGCCCTTGGAGTTCTCGACGGGGACGTCGGCGCCGTTCAGCCCGTTGCGCACGGCGCGCATCACGTCCTCCTCCTTGGTGGTCTGGAAGATGTGGTAGTCCGCGTTATAGGCGCTGATCGGGGTCAGGCCGAGATGGCGCTTGGCCTGCGCCTCCTCGTAAGTCTCCTTGAACAGGAAGAATTCCAGCTCGGACGCCATCTGCGCGGTCCAGCCCTTCGCTTCCAGCCGCTCCACCTGCCCGCGCAGGACCGAGCGGCAGGCATGGGGCACAAGGGCATGGCCGTGGTGGTCGAGCACGTCGCACATCACCAGCGCCGTGCCCTCCAGCCAGGGGATCCGGCGCATTGTGTCGAGATCGGGCTTCATCACATAGTCGCCATAGCCCCGCGCCCAGGAGGTGGCGGCGTAGCCCTGCACGGTCTCCATCTCCATGTCCGTGGCGTGGAGGTAGTTGCACGCATGCGTCTCCTCCCACGCGCCGTCGAGGAAGAAGTCGACGTGGAAGCGTTTGCCCATCAGCCGGCCCTGCATGTCGACCTGCACGACGAGAACGGTGTCGATCTCGCCGGCCTTGGCCAGTTCCGAGAGGTCGGTGAGGGTCAGTTTGCCGGGCATGTCGGGGCCTCTTGCTTCGGGCGCCCGCGGGCGCGGGCTGGAATGCGGCGCGCCGCCCCCCGGTCGGCGGGGGGGCGGCGGCTTCGGCGGGACGGGGCGCGCGGCCCCGCGAAGAGATCAGCCCAGGCCGTAGGGCGGGCCGGCTTTCTCCAGGACGGCGTTGTAGTCCTCGAAGATCTTCACCACGCGGGCGGCGCGGTCGGAGGTCTCGGACATCTCCTTCCAGAACACCTTGGCGGCGTCCTCCACCTGCTTCCACTCGGCGGCGGGGATCGAGGTCAGCTCCAGCTTCTCGCCGGAGGCGCGCAGCCGTGCCTCGCCGCCCCAATACCACTGGGTGCGATAGAAGTGCCCGGCCTCGATGCAGCTCATCACCAGCGCCTGCAACTCCGGCGTCAGCGCGCCCCAGGCGTCCGGGTTGACGTAGAAGGACCCGATCCAGGCGCCCGAGATGTTGTTGAGCAGGAAATAGTCGGTCACGTCCGCCCAGCCCACCGTGTAGTCCTCGGTGATGCCGGACCAGGCCATGCCGTCGAGCTCTCCGGTCTGCACGGCGACCTCGGCGTCCTCGTAGGGGATCGACACCGGCACCACGCCGAACTGGCTCAGGAAGCGCCCGGCGGTGGGGAAGGTGTAGAGCCGCAGCCCCGACAGGTCGTCGAGCGAGGTGATCTTCTTCTTCGTGTTGAAATGGCACGGGTCCTGGCCCGCGGCCGACAGCCATTTGACGCCGACCTCGTCATAGGCCTCGGTCCAGATCTCCTTCAGGCCATACTGGTTGAACAGCACCGGCACGTCCATGATCTGCTTGGTGGCCATGGGGAAATAGCCGCCGAAGACGGCGATATCCACGGGCGCGGCCATCGAGTCGTCATCCGAATGCACCGCGTCGATGACGCCGTTCTGCAGGGCGCGGAACAGCTCTCCGGTCGGGACGATCTGGTCGGCGTAATAAAGCTCGATCTCCAGCGCGCCGGCGGCGGCGGTGTTGATCGCGTCGATGATCGGCTTGGTCACGAACTCGCCCAGCGCCGCGCCGGCATAGGTCTGGAAGCGCCATTTGATCGGCGTCTGCGCCTTGACGATGGCGGGCGCTGCCAGCGCGCCGGCGGCGGCGAGGCCCGCGCCCTTGAGGAAACGGCGTCTCGGATTGATCGGGGGTCTCTGGCTCATCGGGGTTCTCCACTGTTGAAGGATGGCCCGTTTCCCGGGCGCTTGTCGCTCGAACTAGAAGCCGTAGACCAGGCCCGGAAGCCAAAGCGCGATCTGCGGAAACGCCATCACCAGCACCAGCGCCAGCAGCATCACCCCCACGAAGGGGATGATCGAGCGGTAGATGTCGGTGATCCCGATCTCCGGCGGCGCCATGGCGCGCATCAGGAACAGGTTGTAGCCGAAAGGCGGGGTCATGTAGGCGATCTGGCAGGTGATCGTGTAGAGCACGCCGTACCACACCAGGTCGAAGCCCAGCGCCTTGACCAGCGGGATATAGAGCGGCGCGACGATCACCAGCATGGCGGTGTCGTCCAGGAACGTCCCCATGACGATGTAGCTGAGCTGCATCAGGATCAGGATCTCCCACGGGCTCAGCCCCAGATCCTCGGTGAAGAAATCCCCCACCGCGCGCACCGCGCCGAGCCCGTCGAAGACCGCGCCGAAGCACAGCGCGGCGAGGATGATCCACATGAACATGCAGGAGATGCCGAGCGTCTTGCGCACCGTCGCCTCCAGCACCGCGTAGCTGAGCCGGCGCTTGGCCAGCGCGGCGAGCGTGGCCGACACCGCGCCGACGGCGGAGGACTCCACCAGGCTGGTGACGCCCATCACGAACAGGCCGGTCATGAAGAAGAAGATCAGCAGCGGCCAGACGCCCGCCCTGAGCGAGGCGATCTTGTCGGCCCGGGTGATGCGCGCCCGTTCCTCGGCCGACAGCGCCGGGCCCAGATGCGGCTGCAAGCGGCAGCGCGCCACGATGTAGAGGATGAACATCCCCGCCATCATCAGCCCCGGGACCGCGCCCGCCAGCCACAGCTGCCCGACCGGCGCGCGGGCGATCATGCCGTAGAGCACCAGCACCACCGAGGGCGGCACCAGGATGCCGAGGCTCGACCCCGCCTGGATCACCCCGGTCACCATGACCTTGTCGTATCCGCGTCGGAGCAGTTCGGGCAGGGCGATGGTCGCGCCGATGGCCATGCCGGCCACGCTCAGCCCGTTCATGGCCGAGATCGCCACCATCAGCCCGATGGTGCCCACCGCCAGCCCGCCGCGCAGGCCGCCCGACCAAACATGGAACATCTCGTAGAGATCGTCGGCGATGCCGCTCTCCGACATCATGTAGCCCATGTAGATGAACAGCGGCAGCGTCAGCAGCGGATACCACTTCATCAGCTTCATGGCCGAGGAGAACGCCAGCTCGAACCCCCCGCCCCCCCACAGCGCGATGGCGGAGGCCACCGCCACCACGCCGATCGCCGCGAAGACCCGCTGCCCGGTCAGCAGCATCACCATCATCGAGGCGAACATCAGGAGGGCGATGGCCTCGTAGCTCATGCCACGGACCCCGCGCGCGTGGGGATGCGGGTCATGCGGGCCCTTCGGTCGGGGTGAAGGGGGGCAGGGGCTCGCCCCGCGCGGCGGCGATGTCGCGGATCAGCTGGGCGATGGCCTGGAGCAGCATCAGCAGGATCGCCACGCACATCACGGTCTTGATCGGCCACATATAGGGCCGCCAGGCGGAGTAGGAGCGCTCGCCGAAGGCGATGGCGTATTGTGTGGAGCTGAGGCCCCCCAGCAGCAGGAAGGTCAGGTAGAAGATCAGCGCCAGGCAGGTGACGCTGTCGACGATCGCGCGGGTGCGCGGCGACCAGCGGGAATAGAGCAGGTCCATGCGCACATGGTCCCCGGTCTGCATGGAATAGGGGCCGCCCAGCAGGAAATAGGCGACCATCAGGAACTGCGCCGCCTCCAGCGTCCACAGCGAGGGCAGGAACACGGTCTTGGACACGGCCGACCAGAACAGGACCGCGATCATCGCCACGATGCCCCACATCGCGACCCGCCCCACGGCGCGGTTGATCCTGTCGATCCGGCGCACATAGGCGCGGGCGATTGGCGGCATGGGGTTCCCCCGGGCGGCGTCGTTGATGCGGCGCAACACGACTATGACCAACGCGTAAGGCGCCGTGAAGCGAAAATTTCAACCGTTTGGGAAAGGGCCGGGACGAGGCGCGCGCCGCGCCGACCTATGCGGAGCGGAGAGCGGGGAGAGGAACGGCCCGCCGCCCCCCGCATCGCCCCCGCGGCGGGACAGGACGTCCCCGGTCTCATGGCGTTCCGGAAGGTCCGCCCTTCGCCCGACCCCCGCTTGACGCAATGGCCGTCGGGCCGTCCGTGCCAGGCTGGCGCCTCGACCCCCGCCCGCCGCCATCCGCCCGCGACCAGGAGAGAACCGATGACCGATCCAGCCGCCGCCCCCATCGCCGGCCCCATTTCCGGCCCCGTCATGGCGTTCTTCGACGCGCTCGAAACCGGGAAAGGCTGGGAGGTCTGCCGCCAGTGGTGCGCGCCGGACGCGACCTTCTCCTGCCAGGCGAAATCGCTGGACGAGGTGAAGACGCTGGAAGGCTACGCCGAGTGGATGAAGGCGCTTTGCATCTCCATCCCCGATGCGCATTACGACCTGAAGCATCACGCGGTGACGGAGGACGGCGCGACCGTGCTGGCCTTCGCCGTGTTCCTCGGGACCGCCAGGGGCAAGGACGGCGCCCCCGCGCCCATCGCCGCCGATTACGTCTACGCGATGGAGACCGAGGCCGGGCGCATCCGCCACGTCACCAAGATCTGGAACGACCGCCGGGGGAGCTGAGGCCCTCCCCTCAGGCGCCCTCGTTCCGCTCCGCGCGCAGGGCGGCGACCTCGGCCCGCAGGGCGCGCAGTTCGGCCAGGATCTCGGCGCGCTCGTCGGTGGCGGCGGCCTTGGAGGCGGCCGCGGCGACGTCGGCCTCCTCCCCCGCCTCATGGTGGCTCTGCATCGCATCGACCATGATGCCGACGAACAGGTTGAGCACGGCGAAGGTGGTGATCAGGATGAAGGGCACGAAGAACAGCCAGGCCTGCGGATAGGCCTCCATCACCGGGCGCACGATGCCCATGGACCAGCTTTCCAGCGTCATCACCTGGAAGAGGGTGTAGGCGCTTTCGCCCAGGTCGCCGAACCATTCGGGATGGGCCGCGCCGAACAGCTTCGTCGCCATCACCGAGAACACGTAGAAGATCAGCGACATCAACAGCACGACCGAGCCCATGCCCGGAATCGCGCGCAACAGCCCCGTCACCACCCGGCGCATCGACGGCACCACGGAGACCATGCGCAGCACCCGCAGGATGCGGAAGGCGCGCAGGATCGACAGCGGGCCGGAGGCGGGGACCAGCGCCACGCCGACCACCACAAGGTCGAAGATCCGCCAGGGATCGTTGAAGAAGGCCAGCCGCCGGACATAGAGCCGGAGCGCCAGCTCCACCACGAACACCGCGAGAATGGCGCGATCCAGCGCGAAGAGCATCGGGCCGATGGCGGCGTTGACCGAGGCCGAGGTCTCCAGCCCCAGGGTCAGGGCGTTGAGCAGGATCAGCCCGACGATCGCCCGCTCGAAGGCCGGCGCGTCGAGAACATTGCGGAGTCGGTCGCGCAGCATGCGGGGTCCCTGTGGCAAGCGGTCCCTGGGGGGCGGGCGGAAGCGTGAGACTTAGGGGCTCGCGAAGGCGAGTGCCAGAAGGCGGGGCAGGGTTCACGGTCGCAGGGCGCGCGTGCCCCTGCGTGCCCCGTGCGTGGGTGGCGTGCGTGGGGGGCGTGCGTGGGGGGGCGTGCGGGGGCGCGGCGCCGGGCCGCCCGGACCTGCGGCGGCGTCCCGAAAGCCGGGACCCGAACGCCAGCCCCCGAAAGCCAGACCCGGAAACCGGGGCCCTGAATAGCATCGCCCCGGCGCGCGGGGACCACGGCCGGGGCGAGTTCCGGGGTTGAGTGAGCGGAAGCGTTGGTTTCCTCCCCGGAAGTCTCCGGCGCCGCGTCCCCTGCGGGGCGGCGCCGGTCGGGCGGCGCGTCAGAAGATCAGCGCGTCCGCCTCCGAAATCCATGCCGCCTCGGCCGGCGCGGCGTCGGTGATGACCCCGCGCCCGGCGGCGTCGATCAGGTCGGCCCCGTCCGGATCGACCAGCATCACCAGGAAATCCTCGGCCCCTTCCTCGATCCCGTCGGCGAGGACCTCGATGGACACGGTCTTGCGCGTCTCCCCCGGCGCGAAGGTCAGGAGCCCGGCCGCGCCCTCGTAGTCGCTTTCGTCGGCCGAACCCTGAAGGGTCCGCCAGCCCACCGTGACCTCGGCGTCGGAGGCGGCGGAGAGCGTCACGTCGAACACCGCGCGCGCGTTCCCCCCGCCCGCGGGCAGGTCGAATTGCAGGGGCTCCAGATAGGCCAGCTTGTCGTCGTGAACGGTGCGCCAGTCGTCGGCGAGGATGCCGCCGGTGTCCCCGGAATTCGGGTTCCACGACCAGTAGGTCCAGCTCATCCCCTCCTCGCCCGGGCGCAGGTCGAGATCGCCGTCATGGTCGTAATCGCCGGCGATATAGGCGGTCAGCGCCTCGAACCAGGGCGTGTCCTTGGGGTCCTCCAGCTTGGTGCCGAACTCGCCGAGCAGCACCGGGGCGATGCCCTCCTCCTGGATGAAGCCCCAGGCCTCGCGGAAGATGTCGGGCAGGTCGTCCTCGAAGCCGTCCTGCTGGAACCAGGGCTGGGCGTGGACCGAATTGCCGTAGTCGTGGGGCGAGTAGACCAGCTTGTCCGAGATTTCGAGCTCGATCGGCCGGTCGCGCACGCCCTGAAGCGCGCCGCCCCACCAGTAGCTGTCGCCCTGATAGGCGCCGACGCCCTCCACCAGGATCAGCCAGTTGGGGTTGACCGCGCCGATGGCGTCGCCCGCCGCCTCCGCCGCCCGCGCCCAGTCGGTCGGCCCGCCGCCGCCCCAGGTCCCGGCATGGGGCTCGTTATGCAGGTCGGCGCCGATCACGGTCGGGTCGTCGGCATAGCGCGCGGCCAGCATCTCCCAGTCCGCGATCCAGCTTTCCTCGGTATGCCCGCCCTCGCCATACCAGAGCCCGTTGCCCGACGTCCCGGCGCCCGAGGTCGAACGGTGGTGGTCCAGGATCACCCGCAGCCCGATCTCGCCCGCATAGTCCACGATGCGGTCCATGATCTCGATGGCCGACAGCCCCGCGAGGTCCGGGTTCTGCGAAAAGTCGATGCCGTTGGGCGCGGCGGAGGTCCGCAGCATTTCCGAAGAGAACGGCAGCCGGATGGTGTTGAAGCCGAGCGAGACCATCTGGTCCATCATCTCGGCATAGCCCCGCGTCCACAGTCCGTGGGGCGCGAGGGTGTCGCTTTCGAAGCCGAACCAGTTGACGCCGGCCAGCCGCACGGTGTTCCCCGCCGCGTCCACGATCCGCGCGCCGTCGGTGGAGAACCAGCCGGGCGCCGTCCCGCCCTCCGTCGCCGCGGCGTCGGAGATGCTCAGGCCGGGGCGCGGGGCCGGGTCGTCGTCGAGGATGGTCCCCGTCGCCTCGTTCTCCGCCAGCGTGGCGCCGGAGGGGGCGGACAGCGCGAGAGTCAGCGTCTCGTCGCCCTCATGGGCCGCGTCGTCGCGCAGGGAGACGCGGAGGGATTTGGCGGTCTCGCCCGCCGCGAAGGTCAGCGTGCCGGAAGCCGCGTCGTAATCCGCGCCGGCCGCGGCGGTCCCGTCGCCGGTCGCGTAGGCGACGCTCACGGGGGCGTCGGAGGCTTCGGAGAGCGTCACCGCGAAGACGAGCGCGTCGTCGCCCTCCGCCGCCTGCGCCCCGGCGATGGACAGTTCGGGGAGCGTGGGCTCGCCGCCGCCGCCGCCGCCCCCGCCGCCCCCGCCGGCATCCTCGCCGTTCAGGGTCAGCCCGGTCAGCGAATCCGCCGCCCCGCCGCCGGCCTGGAAGCCGAACCCGGTCTCTCCCCCCGCCGAGACGCGGGCGTTGTAGCCCATGTTCTCCAGCACATAGAGATCCCCGACATGGGAGACGATGCGGGCGTTCCAGATGTTGGTGATCTCGAAATCCGCGCGGAACGCGACCTGCCAGCCGTCCAGCCCCTCGGGGCCGCCGGCGACCGTCATGTCGGCCACGAAGCCCGCGCCCCAGTCGCTGCGCACCGCGTAATCCACCGCGCCGTCGCCCTCGGGGGCCGCTTCGTCATCGTCCAGAATGAGGATCGAGGCCTCCGCCCGGCCCAGCGTCGCCCCCACAGCGTCGCTCAGCCGCAAGGCGAAGGCCTCGTCCCCTTCGACGGCCGCATCGCCCCGCACCTGGATCGAGACGGACCCCTCCGTCTCGCCCGGTGCGAAGTCGATGCGCCCCGACGCCGCCGAATAGTCCGCCCCTGCGCGCGCCGAGCCGTCGGCCGAGGCCCACTGCACCGAAACCGGCTGCGTCGCGGGGGCGGATAGCGTGACCTGCGCGGTCACGGTCCGGGTCCCGTCATCCCCTTCCGTCACCTGCGCGTCGGCGATGGAGATTTCGGGGAGGACCGGGGATGTTTCGTCGTCGCCGGTCAGCGTGACCGTCGCCTCGCCATCGGCGATGACGGCGTTGACCGGGGCGGAGAGCACGACGCGGAAGCGCTCGTCGCCCTCGACGAGCAGATCGCCGAGCCCGTTGGCGTGGATCGCGGCCGAGGTCTCGCCCGGCGCGAAAGTGACCGTGCCGGACTGCGCCTCGTAGTCCTCTCCGGCCCGCGCGGTCCCGTCGACCAGCGCGAAATCCACCGTCACCGCCTGCGCGGAAGCCTTCGACAGGCGCAGCATCACATGCAGATGCGTCCGCCCCGCGTCGCCCTCCGCAAGGGTGAGGTCGAGCACGGAGACGGCGGGAAGCTCGCCGGGATCCGTCTCCGGATCGTCGTCGCGGATGGTCCCGAGCGCCTCGGCGTCGCCCAGCCGCGCGCCCCGGGCGGCGGCGAGGCGCAGGCCGAAGGTCTCGTCCAGTTCGTGCAGGGCGTCCCCGGTCACGTCGACGGTGACGGTCTTGCGCGTCTCCCCGGCCTCGAAAACCAGCGTGCCGAGCGCGGGGGCGTAATCCTCGCCGGCCCGCGCGGTTCCGGCGAAGGTGGACCAGTCCACCTCCACCGTCCCGTCGGAGGGGGCGGAGAGCGTGACGACGAAACTCAGCGCGGCGGTCCCGGCGTCGCCTTCCGTCACAGAGGCGTCGGCCACCGAGACGGTGGGCGCGGGTTCCGCCGCATCCAGCAAGGCGCGCCATTCGGCCCGGGCGCCTTCGTTGCGCGCCTCGATATTGGTCATGGAGAGCTGGCCGAGCGTGACGCCGTCGAGCCGGTAGGTCTGCTGGTTGCCGTCGATGGCGATGACCACCGCGCCCCCGGCCTCGGTCACGGTGAACTGGTCGGCGCGGAACCAGCCGAAATCCAGCCGGTCGGCGGCGGGATCGAATTGCAGCGGAATATCCTCGCCCCAGCGCCAGTCGATCTCGAACACCCGGCCCTCGGCGCCCGAGGGGGGCGTGCCCGGCCCGGCCTCGGTCGGCCAGTCGTGCGTGCCGGCGACGGGCATGTCCTGGTCGAGGATCTGCGCGTCGGGAACCGGGCCGATGCCCAGTTGCAGATGCAGCCGATCCTCGCGCACCTGGGCGGAATAGAAGCGGAAGTTCTCCACCCCCAGCTCCGCCACGCTCACCCCCAGCAGGATCAGCGCCTGCCCGGTCCCGGCGTTGGAGATCACCACCCCCTCGGCCCCGTCGACCATGGAGAGCTGTTCGCGCGTGCCGTAATGGCGGAAGTCCACCACGTCGGTGGCCGGGTCGAAGGCCACCCGGTCGATGCGCCCCGGCTGGTGGGAGCGGGCGAAGACCACGCCGGGCTCGGCGGTCTCGCCCATCGCCTCGGCATGCGCCCAGGCGAGCGCGCCGGCCAGGCACTGGCGCAGGTGGTCGTTCTCCACCGGCAGGAAGCTGTCGACGGTGAGCTGGCCCAGCGAGACGCCGACGATCACCACCACCTCACCCGACCAAGGGTTCATGAAGCCGGCGCCGGAGGCCGTGTCGACCGGGATGAAATTGTGGACCGAGACGCCGCCGAGATCGAGCTTGTCGCGGGTGGGGTCAAAGCCCTCGATGTCGCCCGCGCCGATCTCGACGCTGAAGATCCGACCTTCGCCATCGCTCATGTCCCGGCCCTCCCATTACCTTGCCACGCCCTCCGTGCGGAGCGGCTCGGGGCGTTTCCCGCATGTCACGTCGCGGAAGGCCAGAAGCCGGGGCGGGGTGATCGATGAAACCGGCGCCTTCGTCGGTGAACCGGCCCGGGCCGAGGGCGGGGAGGGGGCGCGGCTTGCCCGGCCGCGGGGCGGCGGCTATCCCGGAGGGGCGACTCGCGGCGGCTCCGGGGCGTCGCCGCGCAGGGGGGCGCCATGCATCGGCTGGAACACAGTTATCCCGCGTCCCGCGGCCTGCGGCTGGCCGGCTGGGCGGCGTTCTTCGTCGCCGATCTCGTGGTCCGGATCTTCATCTATCACGACCCCCTCGACGCGCTGGCGCTGACCGTCGCGCTGGCGCCGCTGATCGCGGGGCAGGCGGTGGGCATCGCCGCGATCTACCGGCGGCTGGGTTTCGTCGGCGGGCTCGACGCGCCCGCGCTGGGCTGGCTGCTGGTCCTGTCGGGGGCGGCCGGCGGCGTGGTCGCGCTGGTCGCGGACGTGGCGCGGCCGGCGATGGGCATCGCCATGCCCGAGGGGCTGCTGCTGAGCCCCATGCTCTCGGTCGGCTTCTACTATTGCCTGGTCTACGCCTGCTGGAGCCTCGCCTGTTTCTGGGCCGCCGCCGAGCGCGCCCGCCGCGCCGAGGAACGCCGCGCCGCCCAGGCCGAGGCCGACGCCCTGCGCGCCGAGCTGCAACGCCTGCGCCTTCAGCTGGACCCGCATTTCCTGCTCAACGCGCTCAACGGCATCGCCGAGGAATTCCGCGGCGACCCCGCCGCCGCCGCCGACACGCTGGGCGAGCTGACCCTGTTCCTGCGCCATTCGCTGACCGCGATGGACCGGCTGGTGATGTCGGTGGACGAGGAGGTGGAGGCGGTCTCGGCCTATCTCGAAGTCCAGCGCGCCCGCTTCGGCGACGGGCTGAGCGCCACCGTGGACGTGGAGACCGCGGCGCTGGGCCGGGGCATCGCGGGGTTCCTGCTGCAGCCGCTGGTGGAGAACGCGGTGGAGCATGGCCGCCGCAACGCGCCCCGGCGGGTGGAGCTGGCGATCCGCGTCGAGGGCCCCGCCCTGCGCGTGGCGATCCGCAACACCGGCCGCCTGTCGGAGGCGGCGCCGGCAGGGTCGCGCACCGGGATCGGGTTGGCCAACGTGCGCGCCCGGCTTGCCCTGCACTATCCGGGCCGGCATCACTTGACGCTGGAGCAGGAGGGCGACGACGTGGCGGCGACGCTGGTGCTGGAAGGAGAACCGATATCCGGGTCGTGATCGTGGATGACGAGCCGCTGGCGATCCGGGCGCTGACCCGGCTGCTGGCCGCGCATCCGGAGGTCGAGCTGGTCGGCGCCGCGGGCTCGCTGACCGAAGGGCGCGCGGCGATCGAGGCGGCGCGCCCGGACGCGGTGTTCCTGGACGTGGACCTGGGCGAAGGCGACGGCTTCGAGCTGATGAAGACGCTGGGAGCCCCGTCCCGCCCCGCCCCCTGCGTCGTGTTCGTCACCGCCCATTCCCGCCACGCCGTCGACGCCTTCGCCATCGAGGCCGCGGACTACCTGCTCAAGCCCGTGACGCCGGAGCGGCTGGCCGACGCCCTGCGCCGGCTGCGGCGCCGGCTGGCCGACGCCGCGAAAGGGGGCGCGGGCGATGCGCCGCCCCCCGAGATGCTGGAGCTGCGGATGCCCAGCCGCACCCTGCTGGTCGAGCCCGCGCGGCTGGCGGCGCTGACCGCGGAGGGGGATTTCACCCGCGTCCACCTGGCCGACGAGCCCAGCCTGCTGATCCTGCGCACGCTCAGCCAGTTCGAGGCGCAGCTGCCCGATCCGCCCTTTCACCGGCTGGGCCGCTCGGTGATGGTCAATCTCGACCGGGTCCGGCGGATCGTGGCGCGGGACCGCAACCTCGCGCATGTGACGCTGGAAGGGGGGGAGGCGCCGCTGGCGCTGGGCCGCACCGCCTCGGCCCGGCTGCGCGCGGCGCTGGCGGCGCGGCGGGCGGAGTAGGGCGGGCCCCGCCCCACTCCGACCCGTCCCACTCCGGCCCACGTCGCCCCGGCCCGCGGGGCCGCGACGCGAAAGGGGCGGCCCGATGCGGACCGCCCCCTGGTTTTCATCCCGCATGCGGCGGGGCCGGCGCTCCCGGTCAGAGCTGGGGCGCGGTGGTCGCGGCTCGCGACCCCCTCGCCCGCGCCGACAGCACCGGCAGCGCCGCCAGCGCGATCCCGATGCCGTTCAGCGCCCAGCGGTCGAGCCCCAGCAGGCCCTCCCCCGGCAGCGCCATGCAGATCCCGCCGGCGAACAGCATCACCCGCAGCGCATAACCCTTGGCGTCGTCGCTCAGGTCGCCGACCAGGCTGACATGCCCCTGCAGCGAGCCCGAGATGAAGAACACCCCGATCAGCGCCGTGGTCATGGTCACCGCGACCTCCATCGCCGGAGCCTCGCCCACCAGCGCCGGGTTCAGCACGAAGAAGAACGGCGCGAGATAGATCACGCCCCCCAGCTTCATCGCCTCGAACCCGGTCCGCATCGGGCTCGCGCCCGACATGGTGGCGGCGGCGAAGGCCCCCAGCGCCACCGGCGGCGTGATGTAGGAGACCATGCCCCAGTAGAGGATGAACATGTGGACCGCGAGCACGTTCAGCCCCGCCTGCTCCAGCGCCGGGGCCAGAACCACCGCGAGGAAGATGTAGCAGGCCGTCACCGTCATCCCCATGCCGAAGATGAAGGCGGTGATCGCCCCCATCACCAGCAGCGCGAAGACGCTGTCGCCGGCCATGAACACCAGCTCGTTGACCAGCGTGCCGGCGAGCCCGGTGGCCGAGAACGCGCCCACGATCAGGCCGACGCCCAGCAGCACCGCCACCAGCTCGGCCAGCGCGCGGCCGATGCCCACGATCAGGTCGCCCATGCTTTTCAGCGTGAAGCGCTGCTTCTTCATGACCTGGTTGATCACCAGCAGCAGGGCGGTGGCGTAGAACGGCGCCAGCGTGTCCTGGCGCAGCGCCACCATGAAGAAGATCAGCAGCGCGAACACCGCCACATAGGGCCAGCCGTCGGCGAAGGTCTTGCGCAGGGTCGGGGCCTCGCCCGGGGCCAGGCCCTTCAGCCCGCGCTTGGCGGCGTAGGCGTCGATCTGCGCGAACAGCCCGAAATAGTAGAGGATCGACGGGATCGCCGCGGCCAGCGCGATCTCCACATAGGGGCGCGACAGGAAGGAGGCCATGACGAAGGCCGTGGCCCCCATCACCGGGGGCATCAGCACGCCGCCGGTGGACGCGCAGGCCTCGGTCGCCGCGGCGTAGCGGGCCGAGAAGCCGGTGCGCTTCATCGCCGGGATCGACACCGCGCCGGTGGTCAGCACGTTGGAGATGACCGAGCCCGACATCGACCCCATGAAGCCCGAGGCGAAGATCGCGACCTTGGCCGCGCCGCCGCGGAACGAGCCGACCAGCGCCAGCGCCAGGTCGTTGAAGAACTTGCCCCCCCCGGTGTGCTGGAGCACGGCGCCGAACACGATGAAGCCGATCACGAGGTTGCCGAAGGCGTTCATCGGGATGCCGAACGAGCTTTCGTTCGAGATCATGTGATAGGGCGCGAGATCGAGGAACGGCGAGGCGAAGCCGGTCAGCGGGTCGGGCATCACGTCGGCGAAGGTCGGGTAGAGCGAGAACGCCGCCACGATCAGGAACAGGACCAGCCCGCCGGCCCGGCGCGTCGCCTCCAGGATCAGCAGGTAGTAAAGCACCGAGGCCCAGACCGCGGTGTCCGGCGCGGCGTATTCCCAGCCTTCCTCAAGGCTGGTGTCCGCCGACCAGGCGAAATAGACGCCCACCGCCGCGGACAGCGCCGCGGGGATCCAGTCCAGCAGGCCGGGCCCGCGTATGCGCGAGGCGGGGAAGACCAGGAAGGTCAGCGCCAGGAACACGCCGCCGAGCAGATACAGGTATCGCCCCTCGATCAGCACGATCCCGAAAAGCTGCCAGTTGAAAAGCTGGTGCGCCGCCAGCCCGACGGCCGCGATCGTGCCGGCGATGATCGCGATGCGCGCAGCCATGGGCAGGGGGGCGGGGGCGGCTCCTTCGAGCTCGCGGCGTTCGGCCTCGTCCATGTCGTGTCAGCCTGTGCTTGCCGGGGCCGCCGCGCGCGCAGCGGGGCGTCGGTCCCGGACGAGGGAAGGGAAGGGCGAGGGGCGCGGCCGGCCCGTCGGGGCCGGCCGCGGGATCGCGATCACGATGGCGGCGGCCGGAGCCCGGCGGGACGCCCCGGCGCGGCCGCAGCCGCGCCGGTCCTCGGCTCCGGGCCCGTCACGGGGCCCGGATCTGGAGCGTCCGGCCTCAGAACACCACCTTCAGGCCGGCGGCCTCGAGCGCGGCGCGCCGGGCCTCGGGCCAGGCGGCGTCCCAGTCGGCGGGACCCTCGGCCTTCAGCGCGGCCCAGGCGTCCTGCAACACCTTCTGCCGGGCGATCAGCGCGTCGTTATGGGCCTGGTGCTCGTCGTTCCAGACGCCGACCTCCTGGTAATACCGGATCGCGCCGTCATGGTAGGGGACCACCCAGGACAGGGACTGCTGCTCCAGCGCCCAGCCGTCGATGCCCGGCGCCGTGCCCTTGTAGTCGGGGAAGGTCTCGTACATCGCCTTGGTGAAGTTGTAGACCAGATCCTCGTCCTGATCGGCCAGCGAGATCATCGCCGGGTAGGGATAGCCCGCGGTGGGAATCCCGCCCTCGGTGGTCCCGGCCACGGCGCCCTCGGTGGCGACCATGGTGCGGAAATAGGGGGCGATCGCGTGCATCCGGGCCAGGGCCTCGGTGTCGTCGGGGTCGATGCGCGGCCAGTGCAGCCCGCGGGGCGAGGCCTCGGCCTGGAACATGCCGCTGGCGGTCATCGAGGCGAAGGCCGCATCGATCTGCCCGTTGGCGAGCCCCTTGAGACTGTCGCCATAGCCGCCGAACTCCACGACCTCGACGTCGTCCCAGGTCAGGCCGGCATAGGCGAGATAGGCCTCGGCGTTGACGTTCAGCGCGGGCGCGCCCTTGATCCACGACACCCGCTTGCCCTTGAGGTCGGCATAGGTCTCGATCCCCGCATCCGCGGCGACGCCGATCGCCTGGCCGAGCTTGCCGGCGAAATTGGTCATCAGCACCCGGACCGGCTGCGGCCCCCAGGAGTCGTCGGCGAAGTCGAACGCGCCTTCCTGCATCATGTAGGCGCCGACCCCGAAGGCCGAGAACGGCACCTTGCCCTGACGCAGGGGCGCGGCGCGGGCGATGTCGTTCTTGCCGGGCAGCACGCGCAGCGCGACGCCGGCGTTCTTGAAGGCCGCGCCGACCGCGACCATCTGGTTGAATCCGGTCGAGCCGGTGCCGTAGGCGGTGATCGCGACGGTGTCGGGCAGGGTGAATTCGGCCGAGGCCGGGGCCGCGACGCTGGTCGCCAGCCCCAGGGCGAGCGCGCTGACAAGGCCGGCCGCGCGGGCCGGGCTCTGATAGGTCATCTGGGATCTCCTCCGGTGGCGCCGTTTCGGTCTGTTGTGCGAAACGGTCATTCTATCCGGGCATTGTCGGACAGTGCTTGCCATCGGTCAAGCGGTGACGCCGTGGTCCGTGGTCCGTGGTCCGTGGTCCGGGGTCCGGGGGACGTCGCCGCCCCCCGGAACGGGATCTCAGAACACAGCGGGCAGACCGGCGGCGGCGAGCGCCTCGCGGCGCGCGGCCACCCAGGCGCTGTCCCAGTCCTCGGGGGCCTCGGCCTCCAGCGCGGCCCAGGCGTCCTGCAGCACCTTCTGGCGCGCGATCAGCCCGTCATTGTGGGCCTGGGCGCTGTCGGTCCACTTGCCGGCCTCCTTGTAGTAGCGGATCGCGCCGTCATGGTAGGGGACCACCCATTCGAGGTTCTGGAACTTCATCGCCCAGCCGTCGATGCCCGGGGCCTTGCCCTTGTAGGTGTCGTAAAGCTCGAACATCGCCTTGGTGAAGTTGTAGACCAGATCCTCGTCCTGGTCGGCGTAGGCGATCATCACCGGGTAGGGGTAGGTGGCGGTGGGGATGCCGCCCTCGGTGGTCGCGGCGACCGCGCCCTTGGTGGCGATGGCCGGGGCGAAATAGGGCGCGATGGCCTGCATCCGGTCCAGCCCGGCCTTGTTCTCCGGGTCGATCGTCGGCCAGTGCAGACCGCGGGGCGAGGCCTCCATCTGGAAGGCGGAGCCGGAGGTCATGATCGCGTAGGCCGCGTCGACCGAGCCGTTGACCATGCCCTTCCAGCTGTCGCCGTAGCCGCCGAACTCGACCTTCTCCACGTCGTCCCAGGTCAGGCCGGCATAGGCCAGATAGGCCTCCATGTTGGTGTTGAGCGCCGGCGCGCCCTTCACCCAGGCGACGCGCTTGCCCTTGAGATCCGCGTAGGTCTCGATGCCGGCGTCCTTGGCCACGCCGACCGCCAGCCCGGTGTCGCCGGCGTTGTTGATCGAGAGCAGCCGGACCGATTGCGGGCCCCAGCGCTCGGAGCCGAACTCGAACACCCCTTCCTGGACCATGTAGACGCCCACGCCCATGGCCGAGATCGGGACCTTGCCCTGGCGCACCGGCTCCATGCGGGCGATGTCGTTCTTGCCGGGCAGGATGCGCAGGTTGACGCCCGCGGCCTCCTGCAGGGCGGCGCCGACGGCGACCATCTGGCCGTAGCCGGACGAGGTCGTGCCATAGGCGGTGACCGCCATGGTGGACGGCAGCTTGATGTCGGCGGCGACAGCCTGGCCGACGACCATCTGTCCGGTCAGTGCGACCGCGATCGCGGCCGCGCTCAGCGTGCGGATCATGGTATTCCTCCCCTGGATTTCTTGTTCGGTCTCTTCTTGCTTTTCCCGCAGCGTCAGGGATCGGCGGCGCCGCGTCAAGCGCGACGGTGCGACGAGCGGGCGCAGGGGGCGAATGACGCCCTGCGCGGCGTCGGGGAGGGGCGCGCGAGGGCGCGCGCGCGGCGATCGCGGGGAGGCCGGGGCGGAAAAAGCGGGCCGGATATACCTGATTGAAAAAGTCGGGATTGACCGGGGGCGGAGATTCGGCTCATAAAGTCCTCAGGAAACAGCCACCCCGTCGCGCTCGCCGCGCCGGTTCGGGGAAGCCAGGACCGACCGCCAAACCGACCGCCGCGCCCCCGGACATGCCGGCTCCGCGCGTCGATCGACAGTCCGGAGACCCCAGATGCGCGACCTGTTCCAGGACCGTCCGCTTGCGCCTCGCGCCGGCGCCCTGACCGCCCCCTCGCCCCTGCGCCGCGCCGCCGAGCGTGACGAAGCCCTCGCCCTTTTCGCCGGCGCCGCCGGCGGGCTGGAGATGTCGCTGGAGCGTTGGCTGGACCGGATGGAGGGCGTGCGATGAGCCGGCCCGAACTGCGCTCCCGCCCCGTGCTGGGTCTCGCCTGCGCCGACGCGTCCGGTCATCGCGCCGGCCCCGCGCTTTCGGCCCGGCCCGCCCTGTCGCTCGCCGGCCGTCCGGTGGCCGACCGCGCCCGGCTCGACCAGGCGGAGGCGACGCCGGTTTCCGCGCCCGCGCCCGTCTCCCCCGCCCCCGTCTCCACCGCCGCGCGTCTGCCGGCCGACACCGCGCCGGTGCATGACGCCCGGGCGCTGACCGGCGGCGGGCAGGAGGCGCGGATCGTGCTGGACGGCGCCGTCTACACCCTGCGGGTCACCCGTCAGCGCAAGCTGATCCTGACCAAGTGAACCGACGCGGCCGCCCGGCGCGGCCGCGACCGAGACCGCGGTTTCCGGCGCCCGCGCGCCGGGCCGCCTGATCCGGGTCCGGGAGGGCCGCGCGCATGACCTTTCCGGCCCGACCCCACGGTCCTGACAAGGCCGGTCCCGGCCCGGCCCGGCGTTTCGCCGGGTTGCCGCCGGTGGAGCGGCGGGCGGCGCTGGCGTTGCGGCTGATGCGGGTCGGCCCCGACGGGCGCTGGGCCCTGCGGCGCGAACTGGCCGAGGCGCTGGACGCCAGGGCCGCCGAGCGCGCGGTGCAGGCGATGGACCTGCTGGTGACGCTGATGGCCGGCGCCGCGCGGCGCAGGCTGCGTCCGGGGCCGCTGACCAGCCTGTCCGCCTCGGTCGACGAAGCCGCGTTCGGGCGCATGGTGGCCGCCGCCGCCGCGGGCGACCACGCGGAAGCGGCGCGGGAGCTGTCCCGTCTGCTCGACGCGGCCCCGCCCGCCGGCGCGGTGGAGGCGGCCGAGACGCTCGGCCTGATCGCCGCCGCCGCCCAGGGCCTGCGCCCCGAGGGCCTGCCGGCCCCCGGCGCCGATATCGTCGACTGACCTGACGCCGAGGACGAGGCGCCGCCCGCCTCAGCGGCCGAGAGCCTCGGCGAGGGTCGCCGTGGGCGCGCCGCGATCGCCCAGGTCGAGACCCGAGCGCAGGTCGACGATATGCCCGCGCATGATCTCCTCGGCCGCGTCGCCGTCGCCGGCCTCCAGCGCGTCGAGCAGGGCGTGGTGGGCGTGGCTTTCGCAGGTGGTGTCGACCCGACGCCAGTAGAGCGCGATGATCAGCGACGACCGCGCCACCAGCCCCCGCACCATGCCCGCCAGCACATGCTGGTCGGCGATGTCCGCAAGGCGGATATGGAATTCCCCCGACAGCGACAGCGCCCGGCCCTTGTCGTCGGCGGCGACCGCCGCGTGCTCGGCGTCCAGATGGGCGCGCAGGGCGGCCATCTCTCCGGTTCCGGCCGCGTCGGTCCCGGCGCCGACATGGGCCGCGGCCATGCGCGCCACCCGCGGCTCGATCAGGGCGCGGGCCTCGAAGACCTCGTTGGCCTCGCGCTTGTCGGGGCGGGCGACGAAGGCGCCTCGGTTGCGCTCCATCGTCACCAGGCCGGAATGGGCGAGCGCGTGCAGGGCGGCGCGGGCGACGGTGCGCGAGGCGCCGAACAGCTCGCCGACCTCGTCCTCCGACAGCTTGGCGCCCGGCGCGATGCGATGTTCGAGAATGGCGCGGTGCAGGCTGCCGCAGATCTCCAGCGCGCGGCCCGGGGGCAGGGAGAACAGGCGCCCGGCCTCCGGCGTCGCGCCCCCACCCCCCGTCGCCCCGCCCCCCGTCGCACCCCCGCCCGTCGCGCCCCCGCCCGTCACGAACCGGTCGGCCGGAGCGAAGGCGGGGCGGGCTGTGCGGAGGGGGCGCGGGGCGTCTCGCGACCACTGCGGCATGGGAAGCTCCCGATGGAATCCGGGCGATGGCTGTCGCGCACCGCGCCCGCGGAAAATGCGACGCCGCGCGCCGGCGCGCAAGCGCGGCAAGCGCGATCGTATACGATTGCGACCATAACAGGCGGCCTCTGCTCATTGCTGCGGCGCCCGGGGCGCCTGCGCAAGCGGCGGCGCCCCGCCCGCGCGTCCGTGGCGGGCTTGGCATGGCGCTTGCTGAGCTTGACCCGCACGACAGGCGCCGAGCCCCGGCGACAGCGAGAGGACCGCAGGCATGAGCCAGGACGCCACTCTGGAACTGGTCGCGCTGACCAAGCGCTACGGCGACGCGCTCGCGGTCGACCGCATCGACCTCAAGGTCGCGTCGGGCGCCTATTGCTGCCTGCTCGGCCCCTCGGGCTGCGGCAAGTCCACAACGCTCCGCATGATCGCGGGGCATGAGAGCGCCTCGGACGGGGACGTGATGCTGGGCGGCAAGCGGGTGACGGGGCTGCCCCCCGCCAGGCGCGGCACGTCGATGATGTTCCAGTCCTACGCCCTGTTCCCGCATCTGAGCATCGCCGACAACGTCGCCTTCAGCCTCAAGATGAAGGGCGTCGCCAGGGCCGAGCGCCTGGCCAGGGCCGCCGAGATGCTGGCGCTGGTCGACATGACCGCCTTCGCCGACCGCCTGCCGGCCCAGCTTTCGGGCGGCCAGCAGCAGCGCGTGGCGCTGGCGCGCAGCCTGATCACCCGCCCGCAGGCGCTGCTGCTGGACGAGCCGCTTTCGGCGCTCGACCCGTTCCTGCGCGTCCGGATGCGGGGGGAGCTGAAGAAGATCCAGCGCGAGCTGGGCCTGACCTTCGTGCATGTCACCCATTCCCAGGACGAGGCGCTGGCGCTGGCCGATCTGGTGGTGGTGATGAACGCCGGCCGGATCGAGCAGGCCGCCCCCGCGCGCGAGGTCTTCGGCGCGCCGCGCACCGAGTTCGTCGCCCGCTTCATCGGCGGTCACAACGTGGTCGACGACGGCTCGGGCCCGGTGGCGGTGCGCGCCGACCGGATCGCGGTGATGAAGGGCGGCATGGGGCTGCCCGCCACGGTGCGCGACATCGAATATCTCGGGGCCACGGTGTCGGTGGCGCTGCAGGCGGACCAGCTGGGCGAACTGACCGCCGTGCTGCCCGACGGCCGGTTCTTCGCCGATCCGGTCGCGCCGGGCGAGCAGGTGATGCTGGCCTGGAAACCCGAGGACGCCCACCGGCTGGCCGCCTGAGCGCGGCCCGCCTTCCGATCCGACCGAAGCAGACCCGGCCGGGCCCGCAGACCCGGCCGCCGACAGGGAACCAAGGAGAGGACATCATGGACAGGACCGAGACCAAGGGCGTCAGCCGCCGCGCGCTGCTGAAGGGAACCGCCGCCGTGGGCGCCGCCGCCGTCGGCTCCGGCGTCATCGGCGCGCCGATGATCTGGGCGCAGAACATCAAGGACGTCACCCTGCGCCAGTTCGGCACCGGCGTGTCGAACCTCAACGAAGTGGCGGAGAAGGTGAAGGAAGACCTCGGCTTCACGCTGCAAATGACGGCGCTGGACAGCGACAGCGTCACCCAGCGCGCCGCCACCCAGCCCAAGTCCTTCGACATCGCCGATATCGAATACTGGATCTGCAAGAAGGTCTGGGGCGCCGGCAACCTGCAGGCGATGGACGTCTCCCGGATCGAGAACTACGACAAGATCGTCGGCATCTTCAAATCCGGCAAGCTGACGCCCGAAAGCACCATCGCCCAGGGCACCGCCCCCCACAGCGTCGGCTTCGTGCCGGAGCCGGGCGCGCGCGCCTTCGCGGATGAGCAGACCAACTGGATGACGCTTATCCCCACGATCTACAACGCCGACACGCTGGGCATCCGCCCCGACCTGATCGGCCGCCCGATCAACAACTGGTCCGAGCTGCTGAACCCCGAGTTCAAGGGCAAGGCCTCGATCCTCGACATCTCCGCCATCGGGATCATGGACATGGCCATGGTCTGCGAGTCGATGGGCGAGATCCAGTATGGCGACAAGGGCAACATGACCCAGGAGGAGATCGACAAGACCATCGCGATCTTCATCGAGGCCAAGCGCGCCGGCCAGTTCCGCGCCTTCTGGAAGAGCTTCGACGAGTCGGTGAACCTGATGGCCTCGGGCGAGGTGGTGATCCAGTCGATGTGGTCGCCGGCGATCACCGCGGTGAAGTCGAAGGGCATCCCCTGCGTCTACCAGCCGCTGGAAGAGGGCTACCGGTCCTGGGGCGGCGGGCTGGGCCTGTCGGCGAACCTGTCGGGGCTCGAACTGGACGCGGCCTACGAATACATCAACTGGTATCTCTCGGGCTGGGTCGGCGGCTTCCTGATGCGCCAGGGCTACTATTCGGCGGTGCCCGAGACCTCGAAGCTGTTCATGTCCGAGAACGAGTGGGGCTACTGGTTCGAGGGCAAGGAGGCCACCGAGGTCATCACCAACCCGCAGGGCTCGCCCATGGCGCAGGTCGGCGAGGTCCGCGACGGCGGCTCGTTCGAGGAGCGCATGGGCCGCGTCGCCTGCTGGAACGCGGTGATGGACGAGAACAAGTACATGGTCCGCAAGTGGAACGAGTTCATCGCGGCCTGATCGCCGCGTGACGCGAGCCGTGGCCTGATCGCCGCGTAACGCGAGCCGCGGCCCGAGGGCTGCGTGACTTGAGCCGCGGCCCCACGGCCGCGCATAGGCCGGCCGCGTCCCCTGTCCGGGGGGCGCGGCCCCTCCGACCCCAGCGCCCCTGCGAGGCCCGATGTCCGACACCCCCATGGAAGCCGCCCCCTTCGCCGAAAAGGCGCCTGACGCGCCGGTGCGCGTCCTGTCCGAGGGGCTGGCCTCCTGGCTGCTGGTCAGCCCGCTCGCGATCCTGCTGGCGATCTTCCTGGTGATCCCGATCTCGGTGATCGTCACGGTGTCGTTCTGGGGCTATAACGAGTGGGATTTCTATCCCGACTTCACCTTCGAGAATTACGAATACCTGCTGACCTCCGCGGTCACTTTCGACACCTACGTCAAGACATTCTCCTACGTGCTGATGGCCTGGGCGTTCACCGCCGCCATCGGCTTCGCGGTCGCCTATTTCCTGGCCTTCCACGTCCGCTCGACGGTCTGGCAGGTGGCGCTGTTCCTGGTCTGCACGGTGCCGTTCTGGACCTCGAACATCATCCGCATGATCTCCTGGATCCCGTTTCTCGGGCGCAACGGGCTGGCCAACGAGGTGCTGCTCCAGGCCGGGCTGATCGAGACGCCGCTGGAGTTCCTGCTGTTCTCCGATTTCGCGGTCGTGCTGGCCTTCGTGCATCTCTACACGCTGTTCATGGTGGTCCCGATCTTCAACTCGATGATGCGCATCGACCGCAGCCTGATCGAGGCCGCGCGGGACAACGGCGCCTCGCCCTTCCAGATCCTCACCAACGTGATCCTGCCGTTGTCGAAGCCGGGGCTGATGATCGGCTCGATCTTCGTGGTGACGCTGGTGATGGGGGATTTCATCACCGTGCGCTTCATGTCGGGAAGCCAGTCGGCCTCGGTCGGGCGCATCATCCAGAACGAGATCGCGCTGCTGCAATACCCGGCGGCCGCGGCGTCGGCCGTGGTGCTGCTGATCACCGTGCTCATCATGATCGCCGTCATGCTGCGGCTGGTCGATATCCGGAAGGAGCTCTGAGATGGAGGGCAAGCGGGGCTGGGGCTTCTACGTTCTGGGCGCGGTCTTCGCGCTGTTCGTGCTGTTTCTCTACGGGCCGATCGTGACCATCGGCATCCTGTCCTTCCAGGGGCCGGAGGGGGGGCTGACCTTCCCCATGCGGGGCTGGTCGACGCACTGGTTCTTCGACCTGTTCGAACAGCAGGCGGTGGGGGATTTCTGGGGGGCCTTCTACCGCTCGGTCACGCTGGGGCTGATGGTGATGGTGACCACGGTCGTGGTCTCGGTGATGGCGGGGCTGGCCTTCCGGCGGCGGTTCTTCGGGGCGTCCTGGCTGTTCTACCTGACGGTGGCGAGCCTGATCATCCCGTCGATCCTGGTCTCGCTGGGCGTGGGGCTGATGTTCAACATCGCGGGGATCGACGTGCACTGGTCGACCTCGGGCTTCGGCTCCCAGCTCACCTGGACGCTGCCCTTCGGGCTGCTGATCATGTTCGCGGTGTTCAACCGCTTCGACAAATCCTACGAGGAGGCGGCGCGGGACCTCGGCGCCTCCCCCTGGCAGACGGTGCGCCATGTCGTGCTGCCGATCATCGGGCCGAGCCTGATCGGGGTGGCGCTGTTCGGCTTCACGCTGAGCTATGACGAATTCGCCCGCACCCTGCTGACCGCGGGGAGCTACAACACCCTGCCGCTGGAGATCTTCGGGATGACCACCAATGTGACGACGCCGGTGCTCTATGCGCTGGGGACCATGACCACGGTGTTCTCCTTCCTCATCATCGGCGGGGCGCTGGGGGGGGTGGCGCTGATGCGCCGGCGCCGGTCCAGGGCGCCCTCGGATGCCGGGCGGGGCATGGTCTGAGATGCGGCTGAGCGTCATCAACCCCAACTCGACCGAGGCCATGACCCGCGCCATCGGCGAGGCCGCGTCCGCCGCCTCCGGGCCGGGCACGCGGGTGCGCGCGGTGAACCCGTGGGAGAGCCCGCCGGCGATCCAGGGGGCGGAGGACGGCGAGGCGGCCTTGCCGGGCCTGTTCCGGGTGTTCGACGAGGAGGTCGCCGCGGGGGCCGAGGCCGCGGTGATCGCCTGTTTCGACGACACCGGCCTGTGGGAGCTTCGGGCGAAGGCCCGGATCCCGGTCATCGGCATCGGCGAGGCCGCCTATACCGCGGCGATGCTGGCGGGGACGCGGTTCTCGGTGGTGACGACGCTGGCGGTCTCGATCCCGGTGCTGGAGGAGAACATCGCCCGCTACGGATTCGCCGGGCGCTGCGCGCGGGTGCGGGCCTCCGGCGTGCCGGTGCTGGAGCTTGAGGCGGACCCCGAGGGCTCGGCCGAGCGGGTGGCCGCGGAGATCGGCCGCGCCGCGGCGGAGGACGGGATCGACGCGGTGGTGCTGGGCTGCGCCGGGATGGCGGATCTGGCGACGCGGATGGCGGCGCGGTTCGGGCTGCCGGTGATCGAGGGCGTGTCGGCCGCGGTGCGCCTGGCCGAGACGCTGCACGACCTGCCCGGCATGAGGCTGGGCGCCCGCGCCGGCTGAGGCGCGGGCGTGATCCGGGCCGCTGCGCCGGGCGCCGCGTCGAGGCCCCGCCCGCGTCCCGGTTCCGCCCGCGGCGCGTGGAAGGCCGGGCGCCAGGCGGCGCGGGCCGCGGGCTGCGCGGGGCGGCGAATGCGGCGGCGCGATCACGGGGCCCCGGCGGGCGCGGCCGGATCGGCCCGCCGCATGACCGGGCGAGAGGCGGGACGGCGCGCGCCTCGGCGAAAGGCGGCGCGCAGGCGCCCCCATCGTCCCCCGCCCGTGGTCCCCCGCCTGTCGTCTCCCGCCCGTCGTCTCCCGCCCGGTGTTGCGCGGCGGGAACGCGGGCCGGGGCTGCGTCGCCCGGCGCCCACGCGGGACGCGCGCGACCGGGCCCGGCGGGGCAGACTGCCCCGCAGCCCCGGCGCGATTCCCCCGCCGCCCTGCGCCCTGCGCCCCGCCTCCCCGACGCGTCCCGACCGGACGCGCCACGCCGCTCCGCTCCTCCGCAAGGACTTGCCGCCAATGTCCGACACCGCCCCGCTCCTGATCCGCTCCGCCAGCCAGGCCGAGTTCGCCGAGGCGGTGGAATGGGCGGCGGCCGAGGGCTGGAACCCGGGGCTGGACGACCTCACGGCCTTTTTCGCGGCCGACCCGGAGGGGTTCCTGATGGGCTTCCGGGACGGGCGGGCGGTGTCCTCGATCTCGGTGGTGCGCTACGGGCCGGATTACGGGTTTCTCGGCTTCTACATCGTGCGCCCGGACCGGCGCGGCACGGGCGACGGCATCGCCACATGGCGCGCCGGCATGGCGCGGCTGGAGGGGCGGGTGATCGGGCTCGACGGCGTGCCGGCCCAGCAGGACAACTACCGCAAGGAGGGCTTCCGGCTCGCGGGCCGCAACATCCGCTTCACCGGCGCCCCTGCCCGGACCCCCGCGCCACGGGGGGTGGAGCTGCGCCCGATCGGCGCCGCGGAGATCGCGGCGGTGGCGGTCTGGGACCGGCCGTTCTTCCCCGCCTGGCGGCATGAATTCACCACGCTCTGGGCCGGTCCCGGCCCGGCCCGGCGACGCGGCCTGGTGGCGCTGCGCGACGGCGACGTGGCGGGTTACGGCGTGATCCGCAGCTGCCGGCAGGGCTTCAAGATCGGGCCGCTCTTCGCCGATGACCGGGAGGCGGCGGAGGCGCTGTTCTCCGGTCTCTGCGCCGACATCCCGGCCGGGGCGACCGTGGCGCTGGACGTGCCCGAGCCCCATGGGGCCGCGATGGCGCTGGCCCGCTCCGCCGGTCTGGCGCCGGCCTTCGAGACGGCGCGCATGTATCGCGGCCGGGCGCCGAAGCTGCCGATCGAGCGGACCTTCGGCGTAACCACGTTCGAGCTTGGCTGAGGGCCGGGGGCGAGGGGAGGGGAGGGACGGCGGGAGGAACGGCTGGAGGAACGGCGGAAGACGGGGCGATTACCCGCGAGGTCATCGACCGGCGGCGCGGGCGGGGCTAGCCTCGGCCCCTCCTCATCCGTCCAAGCGCGAGGCCCCATGACCCCCTTCGCCTCTTCCCGCGCCCGCCCGGCGCCCAGCCTGGGCGACCATCTGCGCGCCCTGCGCGCGCGTCGCCGGCTCAGCCAGCTCGCCTGCGCGCTGGAGGCCGGGATCTCCCAGCGCCATCTGAGCTTTGTGGAATCGGGCCGCGCCCAGCCCAGCCGCGAGGTGCTGCTGCGCATCGCCGAGCGGATGGAGGCCCCCCTGCGGGAGCGCAACGCCCTGCTGCTCGCCGCCGGCTACGCGCCGGTCTACCCCGAGCGCGGGCTGGACGCGCCGGAGATGGCGGCGGCGAAGGCGGCGGTGGAGCGGATCCTGAAGGGGCATGAGCCGTTCCCGGCGCTCGCCGTGGATCGCGAATGGACGCTGGTGGCGGCGAATGCGGCGGTGGGGTGGCTGCTGGAGGGGGTCGCCGACCCCGCGCTGCTGGCGCCTCCGGTCAACGTGCTGCGCCTGAGCCTGCATCCGGGTGGACTGGCGCCGCGCATCCTCAACCTCGCGGAGTGGCGGGGGCATGTGCTGGAACGGCTGCGGGTCCAGGCGGCGCTGACCGGGGAGGCGGGGCTGGGGGAGCTCGCCGACGAGCTGGCGGGCTATCCCGCCCCCGACGCGCCGCGCCGGCCGCCGGGGCCGGATCCGCTGGCCGGGGTGGCGATCCCACTGACGATCAAGATGGGGGGCGAGATGGGGGGCGAGCCGGGGGGCGAGACGCTGCGCTTTCTGTCCACCACCACCGTGTTCGGGACGCCGACCGAGGTGACGTTGTCGGAACTGGCGCTGGAGTGCTTCTTCCCCGCCGATGACGCGACCGGCGAGGCGTTGCGCCGGCGCGCCGCCGCGGGATAGGCGGCGCGTCGGCGGGGCCGGTCGCGGGCGCGGGTCAGGCCCGCGCGTCCGCGCGGCGCGCGGCCAGCGCCCGGGCCTCGGCCCAGGCCAGCGCCGCCACGACGGCCGCCTGCGCGAGCACGAGGGCGACGCCCGCCCCGTTGGCGGGAACCAGGGCGAGGACCGCGAGGCTCGCGATCGCCCACGCCGCGTTTCCGGCGACGACGAGCCCGGCGAGCCGGGGCAGGGGGCCGGCGGCCAGCAGCATCAGCGCCGCGCAGGGCGGGAGCGCGGCCCCGGCCCAGGTCAGCAGCGCCGAGGGCACGCCGGTGAGGCGGGCGAGGGGCTCGGCGGCGATCAGCAGGGCGAGGCTCATGACGAGGCAGGCGGCGGCGTCGAGGCGCAGAAGCGGGCGCAGCCGGGCGGCGAGGGGCGGGGTCATGTCGATCTCCTTCGGCTTGGGCGCCCCGGGGATCGGGGGCTTGCGGCGGAGGATGGGCGCCCGGCGGGGCTGGGTCGATTACGCGGCGGGTCATCGGATTGCGGCGGGGGAGGTCGGCGGCGCCCGTTCCGGGCATTCGGATGTCTGCGGCCGCAGGCGGCCTTCGGGCGCCCCCTCTTCCTGTCCCTCTCCCCGTGGGGAGAGGGGAGCGGGAGGGGCGCCGACCCAGGGATCGGCGGGGGCATCGCGGGTGGCGGGCAAGAGCGCGGTTCCGCCGAGACGGCCCGGAGGCGGGCCTTGTTCAAGCGTGATGCGGGTCCTCAGCCGCCTCAAGGCCGGGCCGGTTGCGCCGGTCGTTTCGCGAGCCTTGACCCGGCTGACGACTCGCGGCCGGATTTCCGCGAGAGGCGAGAGGCGAGAGGCGAGAGGCGAGAGGCGAGAGGCGAGAGGCGAGAGGCGAGAGGCGAGAGGCGGCGCGGGAAGGCCGCCGGGGTCGATGGCCGCGCTGGCGCGGGGAGGCGGGCGGAGATAGGCTCGTGCAGTCATGACCCCCGAGATCTCGCCCGCCCCTGACGCCTCCGACGAGGACGCCGCCCCCGGCGCCCGCCCCCTGCGCACCGGCTTCACCACCGGCGCCTGCGCGGCGGCGGCGGCCAGGGCGGCCTGGGGCGCGTTGCTGGGGGGCGGATGGCTCGATCCCTCGCCGCTGGTCCTGCCGCGGGGCCAGGCCGTGGCCTTCCCGCTGGCGCTGCGCGAGATCGGCCGGGGGGGCGGCCGGGACTTCGCCCGCGCCGGCATCGTGAAGGACGCCGGCGACGACCCCGACGTCACTCATGGCGCCCTGATCGTCGCCACCGTCCGCCGCGCCCCCGCGGGCGCCGGCGTGCTGTTCCGCGCCGGCGAGGGCGTGGGGACCGTCACCCGCCCCGGCCTGCCCATCCCGCCTGGCGAGCCGGCCATCAACCCCGTCCCCCGCGCCATGATCCGGGCCGCGATCGAGGAGGTCTCGGCCGAACATGACCTGCCCGCGGATGCGGAGGTCGAGATCTCGATCCCCGGCGGCGCGGCGCTGGCGGAGAAGACCTGGAACGGGCGGCTGGGGATCGTCGGGGGGCTGTCGATCCTCGGGACCACGGGGATCGTGCGGCCGTTCTCCTGCGCGGCCTGGATCGCCTCGATCCACCGGGGCATCGACGTGGCGCGGGCCACGGGGCTGACCCATGCGGCCGCGGCGACGGGGGCGATGTCGGAGGCGGCGGTGCGGGCGCGGCACGGGCTGCCGGAGCACGCCTGCCTGGACATGGGGGATTTCGCGGGCGGGGTGCTGAAATACCTGGCGCGGCGTCCGCTGCCGCGGCTGACGCTGGCGGGCGGGGCGGCGAAGCTCGCCAAGCTGGGGCAGGGGGCGCTGGACCTGCATTCGGGGCGCAGCCAGGTGGATTTCGCGCGGCTGGCGGCGACGGCGGCCCGGGCGGGGGTGGCGGATCCGGGGCGGATCGCAGGCGCGCTCACGGTGCTGGAGGCGCTGGAGATGGCGGGGGAGGACGCCCCGCGCCTCGCCGCCGCCATCGCCGGAGAGGCGCGCGCCACCGCCCTGCGCACCCTGGCCGGGGCGCCGGTGGCGGTGGCGGTGCTGGTCGCGGACCGCAAGGGCGCGGTGCTGGCCGAGGTCGGCCCCTGATCGGCGTTCCCCCCCGAACCTGGCCTCCCGAACCTGGCCTCCCGAACCCGGCCCCTTCAATCCGGCTCCGTCAACCCGGCGGCGCCCGTGCCGGGCAAGACCATATCTCCGGCCGCTGGCGCGGCCTCCGGCGCCGCCTGGCGGCCGGGTGACACGCGCCGCGGGCGCCGGCGCGACGCTCTCGGGCCGGTGGAGGCGGAGCTCCCGTCGGCGGGCCGGTGTGTTTCGGCCTGGCGCAGGCGCCGCTGCGTGGGGCTTGCGCCGCTCCCGCCCGATGCGTTTTATCGCCTCGCGCGCGACCCCGATCCCCGCCCGCGACCCCCGCCGCCGCCCCCCCCCGATCGACCCCGCCGCAGGAGCGTCGCGCCATGCCCTTCTTCCGTTCCGCCCCTGCCGAGCCCCCCGGACCCGACGCCGACCCCGACCGCCCGTCCGTCCTCGTGCTCGCCGGCACGGCGCAGGCCCGGGCGGCGCTGGACTTGCTGGCACCGGAGCATGAGGCCGGGCGGCTGCGCGTGGTGGCCTCGCTCGCCGGCGCCACCGAGCGGCCCCGGCCCCTTCCGGTCGAGACCCGCTCCGGCGGCTTCGGGGGCGCCGAGGGCCTCGCCGCCTGGCTGGAGGCCGAGCGGATCGGCGCGGTGATCGACGCCACCCACCCTTTCGCCGCCCGCATCTCCGCCAACGCGGCCGGGGCCTGCGACCGGCTGGGCCTGCCGCGCGCGGTGCTGAGCCGGCCGCCCTGGCGCGGGGGCGCGCCGCGCTTCCCCGACCTGGCCGCCGCGCTCGCCGCCCTGCCGCGGGGCGCGCGGGCGCTGGCGGCGACGGGGCGCGGCTCCGCCCCCGCGCTCGCCCGCGCCCTGGGCGGAGACGGCGGGGCCGCCCCCGGCCTGCGCCTGTGGCTGCGGGTCGCCGAGCCCGGCCCGGTCGCGGGCCTGCCCGAGGACATCCGCGTCATCGTCGCCCGCCCGCCGCATGCCGAGGCGGACGAGCGCGACCTGCTCGCCCGCCATGCCATCACCCACCTGGTGGCGCGCGACTCGGGCGGGCCGGACGGCGCCAAGTTCGACGTCGCCGCGGCGATGGGCGTGCAGGTGCTGCTGATCGCCCGCCCCCCCGCGCCGGAAGGCGAGACCTTCGAGGACCCGGCCGAGGCCGTCGCCTGGGCGCGCGCCCGTCTGTCCCCCGGGGGCTGAGGCGGCCCCGCCGGGGGCGGGTCTCGCCCCGCGCCTGCCCTTCGCGTCGCTTGACAGGGCGTTCCGCGTCGCGGAAACCTGACCGCACGCACGGTTCCTACGGGCAGGCTTCAGCCTGCCCCGGATCAAAACGGGAATGCGGACAGGGTCGACCCAAGCAGGGGGCCCGAAGCCGCAGCCGCCCCCGCGACTGTATGCGGCGAGCGCGCCCCTCAGGCCACCGGAAACGGGAAGGCGGGGCGCACGTGGAGGGGACCGAGACCCCCTCCGGAGCCGCGAGCCAGGAGACCTGCCGCGCGTCGATGAAACCCCAGGCCCGTCGGGTGTGACGTGGCGAGGAGACAGAGACATGCATATCGAACCGGGCGTCGTCGACGGCGCCAAGATCGCGCTCAGCTACGTGACCGCCGCCGGCGCGGGGGCCTACGCGCTCAAGCTCGCCGGCGATGCGCTGCGCGACTCCGGCGCCGTTTCGCTGGCCGCGCGCATCGTGGCGGCGACCGTCGCCGCCTTCTGCTTCTTCGAGGTGCTCCCGCATTGGCCGGTGGGCGTGTCCGAGGTTCACCTGATCCTCGGCTCGACCCTGTTCCTGATCTTCGGCGCGGCGCCCGCGGCCATCGGCCTGGCGCTGGGCCTCGCGGCGCAGGGGCTCATCTTCGCGCCCTTCGACCTGCCCCAGTACGGCATGAACGTGACCACGCTGCTGGTTCCGCTCTTCGCCCTGCAGGCGCTGGCCCGCAGGCTGATCGCGCCGAACACCGCCTATGTGGACCTGAGCTACCGCCAGGCGCTGGCGCTCTCCACCGCCTATCAGGGCGGCGTGGTCGGCTGGGTGGCGTTCTGGGCGCTCTACGGTCAGGGCTTCGCGGTGTCGAACCTGACCGAGATCGCGGCCTTCGGCGGCGCCTACATGCTGGTCGTGGCGATCGAGCCGCTGGTGGACCTCGCCGTGCTCGGCGCCGCCAAGGGCGCCCGCGGGCTGTCGCGCGCCGGCCTGGTGACGCCGCGCCTGCACGCCCCCGCCTGATCGGGCGCCTGATCCCTCCGACCCTTCGGCGTTCCGCTTCGGGCGCCGGGCTTGAGAATTGACGCGCGGCGGGGTCTCCCCGCCGCGCCTGTCCATTCCGGGAGACCCCCCATGGCCAAGATCCCCGCCACCGTCGTCACCGGCTTTCTCGGCGCCGGCAAGACCACGCTGGTCCGCCACCTGCTGACCCACGCCCATGGCCGGCGCATCGCCCTGATCGTCAACGAGTTCGGAGAGCTCGGCGTCGACGGCGAGATCCTGCGCGGCTGCGGCGTCGAGAATTGTTCCGACGATGACGTGGTCGAGCTCGCCAACGGCTGCATCTGCTGCACCGTGGCCGACGACTTCCTGCCCGCGATGACCGCGCTGCTGGACCGTCCGAACCCGCCCGAGCATATCGTGATCGAGACCTCGGGCCTCGCCCTCCCCCAACCCCTGGTCCGCGCCTTCAACTGGCCCGAAGTGCGCAGCCGGCTGACCGTGGACGGCGTGGTGACGGTGGTGGACGGCCCGGCCGTGGCCGCGGGCCGCTTCGCCGCGGATGAGGCCAGGGTGGACGCCCAGCGGGCCGCCGACGAGTCCATCGACCATGAGACGCCGCTGTCGGAGCTGTTCGAGGATCAGCTCGCCTGCGCCGACATGATCGTGGTCAACAAGGCCGACCTGATGGAGGGCGGCGCCCCGGCGCTGGCGGCCCGGCTGCGCGGGCGCGCCCGCCGCGGCGTGCAGGTGATCGAGGCCGCCATGGGCGCGGTGGACCCGGCCGTGCTGCTCGGCCTCGGCATCGGGGCCGAGGACGACATGGAGGCGCGCCACGAGCTGCACCACCACCACCATCACCACGACGATGACGCCGATCATCACGGCGATCACCATGACGACGACCATGAGCATGAGCACGAGCATGGCCATGACGAATTCGAGTCCTTCTCCGTCGACCTGCCCGAGCTTCCCGACCCCGCCGCCTTCCAGCGCGCGGTGTCCGAGACCATCGCCGCCCATGACCTGCTGCGCGTGAAGGGCTTCTGCGCCGTCGCCGGCAAGCCCATGCGCCTGCTGATCCAGGCCGTCGGCCCGCGGGTGGACGCCCATTACGACCGGCCCTTCGGCGCCGATCCCCGGGCGACGCGGCTGGTGGTCATCGGCCTCGCCGGGATCGACCGGGCCGCGGTGGCGGCGGCGCTGGAAGCGGCGGCGCGGGCGCAGGCCGCCTGATGCACCTGCTCGCGGCCCAGCCGGGCGAGATCTCCGACGGGACCGAGCCGGTCGACCCGGCCCAGGATCCCGCCGACGTGGTGTTCGTCTCGGCCGCGGATGCGGAGCTGGCGGCGCTGTCCGCCGCCCGCGCCCGGCTGGAGGAGGCGGGCGAGGCGCCGTCCCTGCGCCTCGCCTCGCTGGGCTGGCTGGCGCATCCCTATTCGGTGGACCTCTATCTCGACCGCACGGCGACGCGATCCCGGCTGGTGATCGCGCGGGTGCTGGGCGGGGCGGCCTACTGGCGCTACGGGCTGGAGCAGTTCGCCGCCCGCCTGCACGAAGCCGGCATCCCCTTCGCGGCGCTGCCCGGCGACGACAAGCCGGACGAGACGTTGCAACGCCTCTCCACCGTCTCGGCCGGGGACTGGTCCGCGCTCTGGGCCTATGCGGTGGAGGGCGGGCCCGACAACGCCGGCAACCTGCTGCGCCACGCGCGCTTCATGCTGGGCGAGGGTCCGGCCCCGGAGCCCGCCCGCCCCCTGCTGCGCGCCGGCCATCTGGGCGACCCGGAGGCGGGGTGGATCGAGGGCGCGCCGGTGGTCGCGGTCGTCGTCTACCGGGCGCTGGTGCAGGGCGCCGGCCTCGCCCCGGTGGAGGCGCTGTGCGAGGCGCTGCGCGCGCGGGGGGCGAACCCGCTGCCGCTGTTCGTGGCGTCGTTGAAGGATCCGGTCTCCGCCGCGACGCTGGAGGCGATCTTCGCCCGCACGCCCCCCGACGCGGTGGTCAACCTGACCAGTTTCGCCGTCGGCTCGCCCGATGGCGGCGGGGCGGGCACGGTGCTGGACCGGACCGGCGCGCCGGTGCTGCAGGCCGTGCTCGCCAGCGGGACCGAGTCGGGCTGGGCCGATGGCCTGCGCGGGTTGTCGGCCCGCGACATCGCCATGAACGTGGCGCTGCCGGAGGTCGACGGGCGCATCCTGTCCCGCGCCATCGGCTTCAAGGACGCGGCCTTTCGCGACGAAGCCGCGCAATGCCCCATCGCCACCTGGCGGGCGCGCCCCGACCGGGTGGATTTCGTGGCCGAGCTCGCCGCCAACTGGGCGCGGCTGGCCCGGACGCCCGCGACGGCGCGGCGCGTGGGGATCGTGCTGGCGAACTATCCCAACAAGGACGGGCGGCTGGCCAACGGGGTCGGCCTCGACACCCCCGCCGCCACCGTGGGGACGCTGCGCGCGCTGGCCGGCGCCGGCTACCGCGTGACCGGCGCCCCCGATACGGGCGAGGCGCTGATGGACGCGGTGCTCGCCGGCCCGACCAACTGGCTGACCGACCGCGCCGCGCGCCAGGGCGGGGCGCGCCTGAGCCTCGCCGCCTACCGCGCCGCCTACGCCCGCCTGCCCGAAGCCGCCCGCGCCGCGGTCGAAGCCCGCTGGGGGCCGCCCGAGGCCGACCCGTTCCTCGGCCCCGACGGCTTCGCGCTGTCGATCCTCGACTACGGCCACGTCGTCGTCGGCATCCAGCCGGCGCGGGGCTACAACATCGACCCCGAGGACACTTACCACGCCCCCGACCTCGCCCCTCCGCACAACTACCTGGCCTTCTATCTCTGGCTGCGGGACGAATTCGGGGCCCATGCGCTGATCCACATGGGCAAGCACGGCAATCTCGAATGGCTGCCCGGCAAGGCGCTGGCCCTGTCGGAGGCCTGCTTCCCCGAGGTCGCGCTCGGCCCGCTCCCCCATCTCTACCCGTTCATCGTCAACGACCCCGGCGAGGGCACGCAGGCCAAGCGGCGGGCGCAGGCGGTGATCGTCGACCACCTGACCCCGCCCCTGACCCGGGCCGAGACCTATGGCGACCTGCGCGCGCTGGAGGCGCTGGTCGACGAGTATTACGAGGCCGCCGGCGTCGACCCCCGCCGCATCGGCCATCTGCGCGGCGAGATCCTGTCGCTGATGTCCGCGACCGGGCTGGACGTGGATGCGGGGGTCGCGACGGGCGAGGACGACGACGCCCGCCTGCAGAAGCTCGACGCCTATCTGTGCGAGCTGAAGGAGAGCCAGATCCGCGACGGCCTCCACATCTTCGGACTGTCGCCCGAGGGACGCCTCGCCCGCGACCTCGCCGTCGCGCTGGCCCGCGTGCCGCGCGGGCAGGGGGCGGGGGGCGACGCCTCGCTGATCCGGGCGCTGGCCGCGGATTTTTCGCTCGATTTCGACCCGCTCGATTGCCCGATGGCCGCGGCCTGGGCCGGCCCTCGTCCCGACGCGCTGGCCGGGCTGACCGGGGACGCCTGGCGGACCATGGGCGACGCGGTGGAGCGGCTGGAGCTGTTCGCCTGCGCGTTGGTGGACGGAGAGGCGGAGGCGCCCGGCCCCGCCACGGCGGCGGTGATGGCGGAGATCAACGCCCGCATCCGCCCGGCCTTGCGAAATTCCGGACCGGCGGAGATGGCGGGGCTGCTGCGCGGGCTCGATGGGAAATTCGTCGCCCCCGGCCCCTCCGGCGCCCCCACCCGCGGGCGGCTCGACGTGCTGCCGACGGGCCGGAACTTCTTCTCGGTGGACAGCCGCGCCGTGCCGACCCGCACCGCCTGGGCGCTGGGCTGGCGTTCGGCCGAGGCGCTGATCGAGCGGCACGCGCAGGAGGAAGGCGACTGGCCCCGCGCCATGGCGCTGACCGCCTGGGGCACCGCCAACATGCGGACGGGGGGCGACGACATCGCCCAGGCGCTGGCGCTGATGGGGGCGCGGCCGGTCTGGGACGACGCCTCGCGCCGGGTGACGGGGTTCGAGATCATCCCGATCACCGCGCTGGGGCGGCCGCGGGTGGACGTCACCCTGCGGGTCTCCGGCTTTTTCCGCGACGCGTTTCCGGCGCAGATGGACCTCGTCGCCTCCGCCGCCGCTGCGATCATGCGGCTGGAGGAGGACGCGGCCGACAACCCCGCCGCCGCCCGTTTCCGCACGGACTCCGCGACGCTGGGCGAGACGCGCGCCGCGCGGCGGGTCTTCGGCGCCAAACCCGGCGCCTACGGGGCCGGGTTGCAGGCGATGATCGACGAACGGTTGTGGGAACGGCGCGGCGATCTCGCCGCCGCCTTCCTCGACTGGGGCGGCTACGCCTACGGGGCGGGGGAGGAAGGCGAGGCCGCCCGCGACGACTTCGCCGCCCGCCTGAGCCAGGCTGACGCGGTGGTGCAGAACCAGGACAACCGGGAGCACGACATTCTCGACTCCGACGACTACTACCAGTTCGAGGGCGGCATGGCGGCCACCGTCGAGACCCTGCGCGGCGCCGCCCCGCGCATCTGGCACAACGACCATTCCCGCCCCGAACGCCCGGTGATCCGCACCCTGGACGAGGAGATCGGCCGCGTGGTCCGCGCCCGCGCCGTCAACCCGAAATGGATCGACGGGGTCAAGCGCCACGGCTACAAGGGCGCCTTCGAAATCGCGGCGACGGTCGATTACCTCTTCGCCTTCGCCGCCACGACCCATGCCGTGCGCGACCACCATTTCGATCTGGTCCACGCCGCCTATCTTGAAGACGAGGACACCCGCGCCTTCATCGAGGACGCCAACCCCGCCGCCCTGCGCGAGATCGCGCAAAGGCTGGAGGAAGCGATCGAGCGCGGCCTCTGGCGCCCCCGCTCCAACTCTGCCCGCGCGCTGCTGGAGCGGCTGGCCGCAACCGAAGGCTCCCCGTCATGATCCGCGCGCTCTTCGTCTCGGGCCTCGCCCGCAACCGCGCCCCCACGGCGGCCCAGACCTTCGAGGGCTGGACCGGCGTGCGCACCGATTTCGCCGGGCTGACCGCGGGCACGGACAGCCCGCTCGCCCCCGACCAGATCGACTGGGCGCACCGCATCTACGTGTTCGAGAAACGCCAGAAGGCGGCGCTGAGCGCCCGTTTCGGGGCGCGGATGCGGGGGCGGACGATCATCGACCTCGATATCCCCGATCTCTACACCTTCATGCAGCCGGAGCTGATGGACCTCCTCCGGGACCGCCTCGGCGCCGAGCTTCGCGCCGCCGCGAAAGGATGACCCCGATGACCGA
Source organism: Albimonas donghaensis (assembly GCF_900106695.1). Lineage (GTDB taxonomy): Bacteria > Pseudomonadota > Alphaproteobacteria > Rhodobacterales > Rhodobacteraceae > Albimonas > Albimonas donghaensis. The sequence continues at coordinate 117,244 of NZ_FNMZ01000006.1, read as the reverse complement.
CGAAACGCCCGCGAACCCCGCCCCCGACGCCCCTTCCGCGTCGACCGGGAAGCCCGCCCCCGACGATGCCCGCCACGCCATGAAAATGGCCAAGAAGAAAGCCGCCCGCGACAAGATCATGGCCACCAAGACCGATGAGAAAGGCCTGGTCATCGTCCATACCGGCAAGGGCAAGGGCAAGAGCTCGGCCGCCTTCGGCATGATCTTCCGCTGCATCGCCCACGGCTTCCCCACCGCCGTCGTGCAGTTCATCAAGGGCGGCATGGCGACCGGCGAACGGGCGCTGATCCAGGAGCGGTTCTCGGACCTGTGCGAGTTCCACGCCATGGGCGAGGGCTTCACCTGGGAGACCCAGGACCGGTCCCGCGACATCGAGATGGCCCAGGCCGCCTGGGCCAAGGCCAAGGAGCTGATCCGCGACCCCAGGCATCGCATGGTGCTGCTGGACGAGATCAACATCGCCATCCGCTACGACTATGTGGATGCGGCGGAGGTGGCCGCCTTCCTCGCGGCCGAGAAGCCGCCGATGACCCATGTGGTGCTGACCGGCCGCAACGCCGCCGAGGCGTTGATCGAGGCCGCGGATCTCGTCACCGAGATGGAGCTGGTCAAGCACCCGTTCCGCTCCGGCGTGAAGGCGCAGGCGGGGGTGGAGTTCTGAGCGGCCCGCCGGCGCGGCGCTAGATCAGGACCCCCGCGGCCAGCCAGAAACAGCCGCAAAACAGGACGGCGATCGACAGGCCGAGCAGGCGGTCGATGTTGCGGAGATTGGTCGACGGCGCTTTTCTCAACGGTCTTCCCCGGGGCTGGTTGCGCGCGCGCTCGCTTATGCTGCGGTGCAGAAGTCCGGACCTATTCCGACTTTACCTTCGGGGCAAGCGCGGCGATGCCTAAAATCCGAAACGCAGCTTCGGGAGGATCGGCGCGGGGCCGCAAGCGCCATGGCGACGTTGCGTCATGGCGCGGCGAGTGCGGATAAACCGTTGGATCGCAGACTGTTGCGCCCCGCTCGCCAGCGTTCCGCGCGCCGCCGCCTCCCTGCGGATTCGCGCTCGGATGCCGAACCGGGGTGGTCTTCGGCGCGCCGTGGCGCGATGAAGGGGATCCCGTCCCTTTCTTCAGGAGCTTACCGCCATGTCCGCCTATTCCAAGGAGAAGGTGGCCAAGGCCATCGACGCCGTGCCCGAGACCTCGGGCAAGATCCTGAAGCTGTGGGCCGAGCGCGGCCGCGCCCAGGGGCTCGACGCGCTGGTCGCCGCCTGCGAGCAGGAGCTTCTGCGCCGCGGCGAGGCCGAGCCGGGCCCCGAGCTCGACGCCATCCATGACGGCTGGGCCGCGAAGGCCGAGGGGCTGGGGCTGGAGGAGACCATCTTCACCGCCTTCGGCGACATCCCCCCCAACCAGTATGACGAGGCCGAGGCCATCGCGCTGCTGCACGCCAATCCCGGCATCTCGGTGAAGGAGGCCGAGGCCGCCTTCAGCATGGACCGTTTCACCCATGTCGCCGCGCGCCTCGTGGAGAACCGAAAGGGCTTCTTCCGCGCCCATCTGCCCACCAAGTCGCAGACCAAGGACCGGATGATCGACCTGCTGATCGCTCGCGACAAGCGCCCCGAGGGCATTCACCTGACCCTGCGCCCGGAGACCCTCGCCGCCTGGACGCGGCTCGGCGTGATCTGAGCCGCGCCCTTGTCCGCGGCGATCATGATCCAGGGCGCCGGCTCCAATGTCGGCAAGTCGGCGCTGGTCGCGGGCCTGTGCCGGGCCGCGCGCAACCGCGGGCTGGCGGTGCGGCCGTTCAAGCCGCAGAACATGTCCAACAACGCCGCCGTCACCGCCGATGGCGGCGAGATCGGGCGCGCCCAGGCCCTGCAGGCGATGGCCTGCGGGGTGGCGCCGCATACCGACATGAACCCGGTGCTGCTGAAGCCGGAGACCGATATCGGCGCCCAGGTCGTGGTCCACGGCAAGCGCGTCGCCACGGCCCGCGCCCGCGACTACGGCGCCATGAAGCCGGCCCTGCTGGGCGCGGTGCTGGAAAGCTACGCCCGCCTGCGCGCCGGGGCCGACCTGGTGATCGTGGAGGGCGCGGGCTCTCCGGCCGAGATCAACCTGCGCCCGCGCGACATCGCCAACATGGGCTTCGCCGAGGCCGCGGGCCTGCCGGTGGTGCTGGTCGGCGACATCGACCGCGGCGGGGTGATCGCGCAGGTGGTGGGCACCAGGGTCGTGCTCGACCCCGCCGACGCCGCCCGCATCCGCGGCTTCGTCATCAACAAGTTCCGCGGCGACCCGGCGCTGTTCGCCGACGGCTACCGGATGATCGAGGCCCGCGCCGGCTGGCCCGGCTTCGGCGTGGTCCCGTGGTTCCCCGACGCCGCCAGACTGCCGGCGGAGGACGCGCTGGACGTGGTCTCCACCCGCCGCGAGGGGCTGAAGGTCGTCTGCCCCGTCCTGTCGCGCATCGCCAACTTCGACGACCTCGACCCGCTGAAGCTGGAGCCCGGGGTCTCGGTCGAGATGATCCCGCCGGGGACGCCGTTGCCCGGCGACGCGGGGCTGGTGATCCTGCCCGGCTCCAAGTCCACCCGCGGCGACCTCGCCTTTCTGCGCGCGCAGGGCTGGGACGTGGACCTCGCCGGCCATGTGCGGCGGGGCGGGCGGGTGCTGGGGCTCTGCGGCGGCTACCAGATGCTGGGGCGGCGGGTGATCGACGAAGGCGGCGTCGAGGGCGAGCCGGGCGAGACCCCGGGCCTCGGCCTGCTGGACGTGGACACCGCGATGGGGCCCGAAAAGCGGCTGGAGCGGGTCTCCGCCCGCCATGTCGGGACCGGGCGGACGGTGACCGGCTACGAGATGCATATCGGCCGGACCGAGGGGCCGGATCGCGCGCGCCCCTTCCTCGACATCGCGGGGCGGGCGGAGGGCGCGGTCTCCGCTGACGGGCGGATCATGGGCACCTACCTGCACGGCCTGTTCGCGGAGGACGCGTTCCGCGCGGATTTCCTGAACGGGTTCGGGGTCGCGGCTTCGGGCACGTCCTATGGCGCGGAGGTCGAGGCGGCGCTGGACGCCCTCGCCGCGCATCTGGAGGCGCATCTCGACGTGGACGGTCTTCTGCGATTGGCGGCCGAGGCGCGATAGGCGGCGGGGGGGGAGGCGGGTTCGCACCCGCCCTACGGGCCGGACGACGCGTCGTAGGGCGGGCGCCAACCCGCCGCGCTCCCGTTCAAAGCCGCTCCAGCGCCGCCTCCAGCCGCGCCCATTCCGGCTCCGGCCCCGGCAGGCCGAGCCGCAGCCAGGTCGGCGAATAGGGGAAGGCGCGGGTCCAGATGCGGGCGCGGGCCAGCGCCTCCCGCGTCGCCTCGGCGTCGGGGGTCCGATAAGTGCGGAACAGCGGCGTGCCGCCGGCAAGGCGCCAGCCGGCGGCCTCGGCCAGCCGGTCCATCCGGGCGGCGTCGCGGGCGAGCTGACCGCGCATGGCCGCCGCCCAGGCCCGATCCTCCAGCGCCCGCGCGCCGACCCACAGCGCAGGGCCCGACACCGCCCAGGGGCCGGCCATTTCGCGCAGGCGGGCGATCGTCTCCGGCATCCCCAGCGCGAAGCCCAGCCGCAGTCCGGCGAGACCGTGAAACTTGCCGAAACTGCGCAGCACCACCAGGCCGGGGCGGCCCGGGCGGTGGACCAGCGACAGGTCGGGGAGCGGATCGGCGAAGCTCTCGTCCACCACCAGCAGGGAGACGCGCTCGGCCAGCGCCTCCAGCGCCTCGGGGGCATGGGCGCGGCCGTCGGGGTTGTTGGGGTTCACCACCACCGCGGCGTCGAAGCCGGACAGGGCGGCGGGGTCGGTCGGGGTCTCGACCAGCCAGCCCTCGGCGGCGAAGGCGGCGGCGTGCTCGTTATAGGTGGGCGACAGGATCGCGGCGCGGCCGGGGGGGGCGAGGCGCGGGACCAGCTGGATCGCGGCCTGGGCGCCGGCCATGGGCAGGATCGCGGCGCCGGCATGCACCGACCAGGCGGCGCGGGCGGCGGTTTCCGCCGCCTCGAACAGTTCGGCGCCGGGCAGGGCGCGGAACACCGGCGCGGGGGGCGCGGGCATCGGCCAGGGGCGGCGGTTGATGCCGGTGGACAGGTCCAGCCAGTCCTCCGCCGCGCCGCCATGGCGCGCGGCGGCGGCGGCCAGATCGCCGCCATGGTCGCGGAGGGGCGCGCTCCCGCTCATCGCGTGTCCTTTCACCCGGCGACCGCCAGCAGCGCCAGCAGCCCGGCCCACAGCCACACCGCCCGCCGATACAGCCGCAGCCCCCGGCGCAGGTCGGCGGCGGTCGGATCGGGCGCGCGCGGATTCAGCCAGGGCTCGTCCGCCACATGCCGCCCGTAGACCCGCGGCCCGGACAGGCGCACGCCCAGCGCCGCGGCCATCGCCGCCTCCGGCCAGCCGGCATTGGGCGAGCGGTGGCGCGGCGCGTCCCGCCGCATCACCGCCATCGGCCGCCCGGGCCGGCCCGAGACCACCGCGAAGCTCGCCCCCGTCAGCCGCGCCGGGACCCAGTTCACCAGGTCGTCCAGCCGGGCCGAGAAGCGCCCGAAGGCCTCGTGCCGTTCGGTCCGGTGGCCGATCATCGAATCCAGCGTGTTGATCGCCTTGTAGGCCGCGATCCCCGGCAGCCCCGCCACCAATCCCCAGAACAGCGGCGCCGAGACCCCGTCCGAGGCGTTCTCGGCCAGGCTCTCCAGCGCGGCGCGGGCGATCCCGGCCTCGTCCAGCGCGCTCACGTCCCGGCCCACGATGCGGGCCACGGCCTCGCGCGCGGCGGGCAGGTTCCCGGCCTCCAGCGCCGCGGCGACGGGGGAGACGTGGTCGTGCAGCGAGCGCGCGGCGAGCAGCGGCCAGGCCAGCACCGCCGCCCCGAAGGCCCCGACCGGGCCGCCGGGCAGGACCATGAGCGCGAGAATGGCGAGCACGGCGGCGGTGGCGATGACGGTCAGCGCGGCGCGGACGCCGGCGCGGCGGCGGGTCTCGCGGTCATCCTCGGGGCGGTTGCGGCGCCGGTCGAGCCGGTCGATCTGCGCGCCCATCCAGATCACCGGATGGCCGATGGCGCGGGCGAAGCGGTCGGGCCAGCCGACGGCGACGTCGATCAGCAGGGCGATCAGCATGACGGCGGCGGTCATCGCGAAGCTCTCTCGTCCGAAGCGCGTGCGGCGGGAACCGCGGGGATAGCATGGCCGAGGTTACCGAATTCCGCATCCGGAATGCGAGGCGCCTCGGGCGTCGCATCGGCTTGCGGGGCCGGGGCGGCGGCGGCGAAGACCCCCACGCGGGCGAGCCCCGCCGCCTCCAGGGCGCGGGCCGCGGCGGTCGGGTCGCCCGCCCCCGGCGCGAAGATCAGCCCCCGGGCCGAGCCGGTATGCGCCGCGGCGATCCCCAGCGCGCCATGCGCGCGGGCGGCGGCGCGCAGGGGGGCGTCGTCGGGCCCGCCTCGGCGAGCCTGGTTGCGCCGGGCGCTCTGCTCCGCCAGCGCGGCGAGCGCGGCCAGGTCGCCGCGCCCGGCGGCGTCGGGCCAGGCGGCGACAAGGTCGGCCACGTCGGCGAAATCCAGGTCGCGGGCATCCGTGCGCCGGCCGGGGCCGAGGAACCCTCCGACGACGACCATCCCCGGCAGGGCCGGCAGGGGGGCGAGCGCGCGCGCCTCGCGCGGGGCCCATAGCCGCTCGGCCGGGGCGGCGAACATCAGCGGATCGGTGGCCCCCTCCTGCGCGAGGCAGAGCCGGGCGGCGGTCTCGGGCGAGGGCGCTTCGCATCCCGCGCTCCGCGCCGCGGCGGCGAGCAGCGCCAGCCGCGCCGCGGTGGAGGACCCGGCCCCGCCGCCGGGGGGCATGTCGGCGGCGATCGTCGCGCGGCCTCGGGCCGTGCGGCGGGGCGGGCCCTCGCGTTCCCCCGCCCCCTCCCGCGCCCCGGCCCCCGCCCCGGCGCGCAGCAAGGCGGCGGCATGGCGGCGCGGGATCAGCCCGGCGGGATCGCGCAGCGCCATCGGTCCGGGTGCGAGCCGGACGCGGGCGACCAGCGCCGGGCAGGGCAGGGTGATCAGCGCCAGCGGCCCGGAGGGGCCGAGCCGGCCCTGGATCAGCTCTCCGAAATGCCCGGCGACGGCGGTCTCCACCGCCTCGCCCGCGCGTCCGGTGCGGGGCGGACGCGGGCACGGACGGGGACGGGAATGGCCCGTGATGGGGCGGGCCGGGGCCATCGGCTCAGGTCTTGCCGGCGACGCCGGCGCTCTCGAAGCTGGCCATGTCGGTCATCATGGCGGCGGCGGCGCGCAGCAGGGGCCAGGCCAGCAGGGCGCCGGTGCCCTCGCCCAGCCGCAGGTTCAGGTCCAGCAGCGGGCGCGCGCCCAGATGCTCCAGCGCCGCCGCGTGGCCGGCCTCGTCCGAGCGGTGGGCGAAGACGAACGCCGCCTCGCAGCCCGGCGCGATGGCCTGCGCGGCCATGGCGGCGGCGGTGGCGATGAAGCCGTCGACGATCACCGCCCGGCGGGCCTGCGCCGCGCCGATCATGGCGCCGGCCATCATGGCGATCTCGAACCCGCCATACTCGGCCAGCGCCGCCTCGGGGGGCAGCGCGCCGGTGCGCGCCGCGGCGCGCTCCAGCACCGCGCGCTTGGCGCTCAGCCCCGCGTCGTCCAGCCCCGTGCCCCGCCCGGTCAGCGTCGCGATCGGCAAGCCGGAGAGCTTGTGGATGACCAGCGTCGCGGCGGAGGTGTTGGCGATCCCCATCTCTCCGAAGGCGCAGGCGTCGGCGTCCCCGTCGGCGCCGAGCGCGCGGCCGGAGGCCAGCGCCTCGGCCAGCGTCTCGGGGGACATGGCGGGCGCGACGGCGGAATTGGCGGTTCCGGGACCCATGCGGCGCTGGACGAGGGCGGGGTGGTCCACCGGCTCGGCCATGCCGGCGTCGACCACCCGCAGCTGCACCCCGAGCGTGCGGGCGAAGACATTGGCCGCCGCCCCGCCGGCGAGGAAGTTGAGCGCCATCTGCACGGTGACTTCCTGCGGGAAGGCCGAGACGCCCTCGGCCGCGATGCCGTGATCGGCGGCGAAGATGGTGAGCGTGCAGCGCTCCATCCGCGGGGCGGTCGTGCCCTGAAGGCGGGCGAGACGGGCGGCCAGGGTCTCGATCCGGCCGAGCGCGCCGAGCGGCTTGGTCTTGCCGTCGATCACCGCGCGGATGGCGTCGTCGAGGGCGGGGTCCGGCGTAACGGGCGCGGAAGAGGGCTCGGAGGTGGTTGCGGACAAGGTCACGTCGGGGGCGGCTCCGGGATCAGCGACGGATGGGCCGGCCGGGCGCGGCGGGCGCCGGGGCAGGCGGGGCGGGCGGGCGGGGCGGACCCTATCGGCGGCCCGGCGGGGCGGCAAGCCGCGCGGGCGGGGGGCGGCGGGCAGGGACGGGTCGACCCGCCCCCGTCCCGACCTCGCGCCTCCACCTCGCGCCGCCCCCAGGCGGGGTTTTCCACATCAGGCCGCCTGCATGGCCCGCCGGCGGCGCCGCGGCCCGGACCTTGCTTCCGCCCGCTCCGCCCGCCCCCTGGCAGCCCGCGTCCCGTCGCCGCGCGCCGCGGGCGCAACGGCGCGGCCTGGCGGGCGCGGGACGCGGCGCCTGCGTCGCCGTTTCCCTCCCGCCCCGACCCCCCCCCGCGACCCCGCCGCCCGCGCGTCGCGGTTGCCATCCGGGCGGCCCCCGGCCTAGCTGTTGCAGGCGGGGCGCGGCGGGACCCGCGGCGCAAGGGGAGACGCGGGGCATGACCGACACGCTGGCGCGGCACGCGCTGATCCTGGGCGGCGCCCGCTCGGGCAAGACCCGGGCGGCGCTCGACTGGGCCGAGTCCCTCGGCCCCAACCGCGTCTACATCGCCACCGCCGAGGCCGGCGACCCCGAGATGGCCGCGCGCATCGCCCGCCACCGGGCCGAGCGCGGCCCCGGCTGGCGCACCCTGGAGGCCGCCACCGACCTCGCCGGCGCGCTGGCGCAGGTGGGCGAGGTCTCCGACGCCGACGAACGCGCCCACGCCGCCGCCCCCGAAGGCCGGGCCGACGCGGTGATGGTGGATTGCCTGACCCTGTGGCTGTCGAACCTCTTCGGCGCCGGCCGCGATCCGGAGGCGGAGGCCGAGGCGCTGATCGCGACCCTGGCCTCGGCCCGCGTCCCCACGCTGCTGGTCTCCAACGAGATCGGCATGGGCCTGGTGCCGGACACGCCGCTGGGCCGGTCCTTCCGCGACGCCCAGGGGCGGCTCAACCAGCGCATCGCCGCGGCGGTCGGGCATGTGGTCTTCGTCGCCGCCGGCCTGCCGCTGCGCATGAAGGGCGAAGGGCGCTACTTCCCGTAACCCAGCCGGGCGATCTCGGCCTGCGTGTCGGCGATCTGGGCGGGCGTCAGCACATGCGGCGCGCCGAGCGCCAGCGCGGCGCAATACTGGCGGGCCAGCGCCTCCAGCTCCACCGCCGCGGCCATCGCCCTGGCCAGGGTCGGGCCGCAGGCGATCATGCCGTGATTGGCCAGAAGGCAGGCCGACCGTCCCTCCAGCGCCGCAAGCGCATGGTCGGACAGGGCCTGGCTGCCGAAAGTGGCGTAGGGCGCGCAGCGCACGTCGTCGCCGCCGAACAGCGCGATCATGTAATGCACCGCCGGGATCGGCCGCCGGGCGATGGCCAGCGCCGTGCAATGGGCGGGATGCGCGTGCACCACCGCTCCGAATTCGGGCCGGGCCGCGAGGATGTCCCGGTGGAACCGCCATTCCGACGAGGGCGCCTTCGGCCCCGTCGCCGCTTCCGGCCCCGCATCCAGCCGCATGGCGCAGATCGTCTCCGGCCCCATCAGGTCATAGGGCGTGGAGGAGGGCGTGATCAGCATCCCCTCCGCCACCCGCACCGAGATGTTGCCCGACGTCCCCTGGTTGAGCCCGGAGGCGTTCATGCCCCGGCAGGCGTCGACGATGGCCTGGCGCAGGGCCACGTCGCCGGCCTTGCCCAGCACGGCAGGGGCGGGGGGGGCGGAGACGGCCTTGGCGGGGCTGGCGGGCTTGCGGGGGCGGCTGGGGGACATCGCGAGGCTCCGGTCGGCGGCGCGCGGAAGGGCGCCGGGATCGGGGCCGGAGCCTCGGGCGCCCGGGGCGGCATGTCCAGCGCCCGCGGCGCGCGGCTCACGGCTGCGCGCGGCGGGGCGGGCGGCTCGCGGTGGCCCGGCGCGATGCGCAGGACGTCCGCCCCGACGCCCGGGCCGGGGGCGCAAGAGACGCGCCACGGGCCGTGTTCTCGGGGGGCGGGGTCGTGGAACCTTGCTCGGCGCCTGCGGCCGGGCGGCGCGACCGGGGGCAGGCGGGAGCGGCAGGAGACGTCGCCGCGGACCTGCTCGCCGCCAGCGCCCCGCCGAGCCCGGCGCATCGACCTGCGCCGGGCGCGTCTCGCATGGCATCGACGCGGGCGCAGCGGTCCGGCGGCCGGGGCGCCGCGCCGCGCGCCTCCGGCCTCCCGCCGCTCAGGCCGCCTTCATCCAGTCGTCCAGCGCCGCGATCTGATCCGCGGTCATCCTCAGCCCGAGCCGGGTGCGCCGCCAGACCACGTCCTCGGCCTCGCGCGCCCATTCGCGGTCCATCAGCCAGCGCACCTCGCGCGCGGTCAGCCCGGCGCCGAAGTCCCGCCCCATGTCCTCGGCCGAGGACGCGCCCTCCAGCATCTCGGCCGCCTCGGCGCCGTAGGTGCGGATCAGCCGCGCCGCCTGCCCGGGCGCGAGGAACGGATGCGCCGCCTGCAGCCGATCGGTCAGGGCCGGAACCCCGTCCACCGGGAAGTTCCCGCCGGGAAGAGGAACGCCCGCCGTCCACGGCTTGCCCATCTTCGGCAGATGCGGGGCCAGCTTCTCCAGCGCGCTTTCGGCCAGCCGGCGATAGGTGGTGATCTTGCCGCCGAAGACGTTGAGCAGCGCCGCGCCGCCCTCGGCCTCCACCTGCAGCACGTAGTCCCGCGTGGCCTGGGTCGCCGACTTGGCCCCGTCGTCGTAAAGCGGCCGGACCCCGGAATAGGTCCACACGATGTCCTCGGCCTCGATCGGCCGGGCGAAATATTCCGAGGCGACGGCGCGCAGGTAATCGGCCTCCTCCTCGGTGCAGCGGGCCTCGGACGGGTCCTCGCGGTGGTCGCGGTCGGTGGTGCCGATCAGGGTGTAGTCGCCCTCATAGGGGATGGCGAAGACGATGCGCCCGTCGGCGTTCTGGAAGATGTAGGCCCGGTCGTGGTCGAACAGCTTCCTGGTCACGATATGCGAGCCGCGGACCAGCCGGATATGCGCCGGCGCGTTCAGCCCCAGCATCGTGCGCAGCACGTCGTCCACCCAGGGGCCGGCGGCGTTGACCAGGGCGCGGGCGCGGATCTCGGAGGTCTCTCCGGTCGCCTCGTCGCGATGGGTCAGCAGCCAGGTCCCGTCCTCGCGCTTGGCGTGGATCAGCCGGGTGCGGGTGCGGATCTCGGCCCCGCGGTCGGCGGCGTCGCGGGCGTTCAGCGTCACCAGCCGGCTGTCCTGCACCCAGCAGTCGGAATATTCGAACCCGCGGGTCAGCTCGGGCTTGAGCGGCTTGCCCACCTCGGCCTCGCGCAGGTTCAGGGTGCGGGTGGCGGGCAGGATCTTCCGCCCGCCCAGGTGGTCGTAGATGAACAGGCCCAGCCGCAGCAGCCAAGCCGGGCGCAGGCCGGGCGAGTGCGGCAGCACGAAGCGCAGCGGCCAGGCGATGTGGGGCATGGCGCGCAGCAGGGTCTCACGCTCGATCAGCGCCTTTCGGACCAGGCTGAATTCGTAGAACTCCAGATAGCGCAGCCCGCCATGGAACAGCTTGGTCGAGGCCGAGGACGTGGCCTGCGCCAGGTCCTGAGCCTCGCACAGATGCACCTTCAGGCCGCGCCCGGCCGCGTCGCGCGCGATGCCGCAGCCGTTCACGCCGCCGCCGATGACGGCGAGGTCGTAGATTTCGCCAGTAGGGGTGCCGGGGGTCGCGGCGGCGGATTGCGCGGTCATCTCGGGGCTCCTCCAGGGGCTCCTCGCGGCGGGACGGTTTCAGAGGAACATGTTGCGGCGAGCCGGTAAACCAAGGCCGGGACGAAGGATCGACGCAGGGGGGCGGGTTCGCCGCGCCGTCAGGCGGCCGGATCGAGGGGGGTGAGATGGGGCGCGGGCCAGGCGAAAGCGGCCGCGAAATCCAGTCCCGCCAGCGCCATGCGCAGCGCCCGGATCGGGCCGGCATGGGCGAGAACGAGGGGCGCGGGGGCGGCCTCGGCCTCCGCCCAGGCCTCGGCCACGCGGGCGCGCAGGGCGGCGAAGGTTTCGCCCTGCGGGGGGGCGCGATGCTCGGGGTCCTCGGCCCAGGGGTCGGATTCGGCGCGCGGGATCCCGGCCCAGGGGCGCCCCTCCCAGGTCCCGAAATCCAGCTCCTGCCAGCGCGGATCGACGCGCAGCGGGATGGCCAGCGCCGCGGCCAGGCGCCGGGCGGGCAGAAGGCAGCGCGGGGCGGGAGAGGCGATGATCGACCCCCGGTCCGCAAGGCGGGGGCGCAGCGCATCCGCCGCCGCCTCCCATCCGGGCGCGAGGCCGGGGTCGCGGCGCCCGTAGCAGAGCCCCGGCGCAGCCGCCACCGCAGGGTGGCGCATGACCAGCGGCCGGGCGCTCACGGCCCGACCAGCAGGATGGCGAGCGCCAGAAGCGCCGCGATCTCGGCCGCCTGCTCCACCGCGCCCAGCCCGTCGCCGGTATAGCCGCCCAGCCGCCGCACCAGCCGGCGCAGCATCAGCGCCCCGGCCCCCAGCCCGACGCAGAGCCCGGCGAGCCCGGCGAGCCCCGCCGCCGCCGCGCAGATCGCCGCCGCGATCGCCAGCGCCGCCGCCAGCGTCCCCCGCGCCAATCCGCCGGCCACGGCCGACGCCTTGCCCTCGGTCCGCGCATAGCCCGCGAAACGCAGCGCGCCGACGATGGCGGCCCGGCCCGCGGCATGGCTGGCGACCAGCGCCGCGAACCCCTCGGCCGGCCCCAGCCCGGTCAGCGCCCCGGCCCGCAGCATCAGCGTCGCGATCAGCGCCGCCGCGCCATAGGCCCCGATGCGGCTGTCGCGCATGATCTCCAGCGCGCGTTCCCGCGTCGCCCCGCCGCCGAGCCCGTCCAGCGTGTCGGCCAGCCCGTCCTCATGCAGCGCCCCGGTCAGCGCCATGGAGACCGCGATCGCCGCCGCCGCCGCCGCCAGGGGCGCCAGGCCCAAGCCCGAAGCCCCCGCGAACACCGCGCCCGCCGCCAGCCCCACCAGCCCCCCGACCGCCGGATACCAGCGCGCGGCGCGGGCCAGCATGTCCGGCGCATGGCCGACCCAGGCCGGAACCGGGATGCGGGTGAGGAATTGCAGCGCGTAGAGCGCGAGCCCCAGTTCGCGCCGCACCGCGCCCTGCCGGGAGGCGGGCGGGTCCGGCCGGTCGGGAGGGGGGGCGGCGTCCTGCATGGGGCCAGTCTTAGGCCCGGCCGGGCGCGGGCGCCAACGGGCCGCGAGGTCGCCCCTCCGCGCCCCGCCTGCGACAATCCTGAGAACCGTTCGCAATAACCTTGACTTCCTGAGAATGATTCTCAAGGTAAAGCCCGATGACGAGGGTTGCGAGGAGATCCGACCGATGACGTCGACGACAACGCGCAGGCTCGGCGGCGCGGCGCTGGCTCTGGCGGCGCTGCTGGCGCAGCCCGGCGCGGCCGCGGCGAAGATGAAGGTCGTCACCACCTTCACCGTGCTCGCCGACATGGCGCGCAACGTGGCCGGCGACGCGGCGGAGGTGGTCTCGGTCACCAAGCCGGGCGCCGAGATCCACGGCTACCAGCCCACGCCCCGGGACATCGTGGGCGCCCATGACGCCGACCTGATCCTGTGGAACGGCCTGAACCTGGAGCTGTGGTTCGAGCAGTTCCTGGCCAATCTGGGCGACGTGCCCTCGGTCACGCTCAGCGACGGCATCGACCCGCTGCCCATCGGCGGCGGAAGCTATGCGGGCAAGCCCAACCCCCACGCCTGGATGGGGCTGGCGAACGCCCGCATCTACATTGACAACATCGCCGCCGCCTTCGCCGCGCACGATCCCGACAACGCCGCCGCCTACGAAGCCAACGCCGAGGCCTACAAGGCCGAGCTGGGCGCGGTGATCGAGCCCCTTCAGGCCCGGATCGCGCGGATCGAGGAAAGCCGCCGCTGGCTGGTCACCTGCGAGGGCGCGTTCAGCTATCTCGCCCGCGACTTCGACATGGCGGAGCTCTATCTCTGGCCGATGAACGCCGACCAGATGGGCACGCCCCAGCAGGTGCGCGCGGTGATCGACGGGGTGCGCGACCACGCCATCCCCGCGGTGTTCTGCGAAAGCACGGTGAACACCGCGCCGGCCAGGCAGGTGGCCCGCGAGACCGGCGCCCATTACGGCGGGGAGCTCTATGTGGACAGTCTGTCCGAGCCGGACGGCCCCGCGCCGACCTATCTCGACATGCTGGCGCTCACCTCGCGCACCATCGCCGAGGGGCTCGAAGCCGGAATGAACTGACGACAAGGACCCGCCCGCCGCCTCCCCGCCGCCCGGTCCTCTCCCAGCCGCCGGGCGCGCCGCCGCTCCCAGCCGCCGCAAGGACCGTTCCGAATGCCTGACGACCGCCCCGCCGCGACCCCGCCCGCCTCCGCCGCTCCGGAGGCGACCGCGGACGGCCCCGGGGCCGCGCCGGGCGCCGAAGCGGGCCTTGCCCCCGACGCCCTTGCGCCCGACGCCCGCGAACCCGACGCTTGCGAGCCGGGGGGCGGCATCCGCGCCCGGGACGTCACCGTCACCTATCGCAACGGCCACACCGCCCTGCGCCGGGCGAGCTTCGAGATCCCCCGCGGCACGATCACCGCGCTGGTCGGGGTCAACGGCGCCGGCAAATCCACCCTGTTCAAGGCGATCATGGGATTCGTCCCCGCCGCGGCCGGCGAGATCGAGCTGCTGGGGATGTCGGTGCGCGAGGCGCTCAAGCGCAACCTCGTGGCCTATGTCCCCCAGTCCGAGGAGGTCGACTGGGCCTTTCCGGTGCTGGTCGAGGACGTGGTGATGATGGGCCGCTACGGCCATATGGGCTTCCTGCGCCGGGCCTCGGCGCGGGACCGGGCGGCGGTGGCGGACGCGCTCGACCGGGTGAACATGGCCGATTTCCGCAAGCGCCAGATCGGGGAGCTTTCGGGCGGCCAGCGCAAGCGCGTGTTCCTCGCCCGGGCGCTGGCGCAGGAGGGGCGGGTGATCCTGCTGGACGAGCCCTTCACCGGCGTCGACGTGAAGACCGAGGCCCAGATCATCGGCCTGTTGCGGGAGCTGCGCGACGAGGGGCGGGTGATGCTGGTCTCCACCCACAATCTCGGCTCGGTGCCGGAGTTCTGCGACCGGACGGTGCTGGTGAAGGGCACGGTGCTGGCCTATGGGCGCACCGACGCCGTGTTCACCCGCGCCAACCTGGAGCGCGCCTTCGGCGGCGTCCTGCGCCATTTCACGCTCGGCGGCGAGGATCTGCACGACGACGACGACCCGCGCCGGGTCTCGATCCTGACCGACGACGAGCGTCCGCTGGTGCAATACGGCGACCGCACCCATCGGCACGAGGTCGAGGTCCGGGCGGCGAAGGCCGGGCCCGGGGCCGCCGCGGTTCGAAGCGGGGAGGATCCGGAATGAGCCTGCTGCTGGAACCCTTCGGCTACGCCTACATGACCAACGCCATGTGGGTCTCGGCGCTGGTGGGCGGGGTCTGCGCGTTCCTCTCGGCCTATCTGATGCTGAAGGGCTGGTCGCTGATCGGCGACGCGCTCTCGCATTCCGTGGTGCCGGGGGTGGCGGGGGCCTACATGCTGGGTCTGCCCTTCGCGCTGGGCGCCTTCATCTCGGGCGGGCTGGCGGCGGCGGCCATGCTGTTCCTCTCCGACCGCTCGGGGTTGAAGGCCGATGTGGTGATCGGGCTGATCTTCACCGCCTTCTTCGGGCTGGGGCTGTTCATGGTCTCGGTCAACCCGATGGCGGTGTCGATCCAGACCATCACCATGGGCAACATCCTCGCCATCACGCCCGAGGACACATTGCAGCTCGCGCTGATCGGCTTCGTGTCGCTCGCCGTGCTGCTGGCCAAGTGGAAGGACCTGATGGTCACCTTCTTCGACGAGAGCCACGCGCGCTCCATCGGGTTGCGGCCGGGGTTGCTGAAGGCGGTGTTCTTCACGCTGCTGTCGGCCTGCGTGGTGGCGGCGATGCAGACGGTGGGGGCGTTCCTGGTCATCGCCATGGTGGTGACGCCGGGGGCGACGGCCTATCTGCTGACCGACCGTTTCCCCCGGCTGATCGGGATCGCGGTGGCGATCGGGTCGCTGACCTCGTTCTTCGGGGCCTATCTGAGCTATTTCCTCGACGGGGCCACCGGGGGCGTGATCGTGACGCTTCAGACCGCGATCTTCCTCGCCGCCTTCGTCTGGGCGCCGCGGCACGGGCTGCTGGCGGCGAAGCGCAAGGCCGCCGGGGCGCTGGCGCGGGAGGAGGCCGCGGTCGAGGCCGAGCTTTCCGCCGCCGCCCCCGCGCCCGCCCCCGCGCCCGCCCCCGCGCCCGCCGAGCGGGAGGCCCGGACATGACCGAGACCCTGCTCCTGCCCTTCCAGTTCCCCTTCATGCAGAACGCCTTCTGGATCTGCGCCATCGTGGCCTTTCCCACGGCGCTGCTGTCCTGCTTTCTGGTGCTGAAGGGCTGGGCGCTGATGGGCGACGCGATCAGCCACGCGGTGCTTCCGGGCATCGTGCTGGCCTATATCCTCGGCCTGCCGCTGATCCTGGGCGCCTTCGCGGCGGGCATGACCACGGCGGTGGCCACCGGCTATCTCGCGCAGAACAGCCGGGTGAAGCAGGACACGGTGATGGGCGTGGTGTTCTCGGGCATGTTCGGGGTGGGGATCATCCTCTACACCTCGATCTCCTCGGACATGCACCTGGATCACGTGCTGTTCGGCAACATGCTCGGCGTGGGGACGCAGGATCTGTGGACCGCCGGGCTGATCGCGCTGGGCGTCTCCGTCGGGCTGCTCGCCAAGTGGAAGGATCTGCTGCTGCACGCCTTCGACCCGGCGCAGGCGCGGGCCTCGGGGCTGGCGGTGGGGTGGCTGCATTACGGACTGCTGACGGCGCTGTCGCTGACCATCGTGGCGACCCTGACCGCCACCGGGCTGATCCTGGCGGTGGGGCTGCTGATCGCGCCCGGCGCCATCGCCTTCCTGCTGGTGCGCAGCTTCGGGCGGATGCTGGCCGTGGCCTGCGCGGTCTGCCTGGTCTCGATGCTGGGCGGGGCCTATGCGAGCTTTTTCCTCGACAGCGCCCCGGCCCCGACGGTGATCCTGATCCTGACCGCGATCTTCATCGCGGCCTTCGCGCGGCGCATGGCGCTGACCCGCCGCGCCTCCCGCGCGCAGGGCGCCGCCGAGGCCTGACGGCCCCCGCCCGGTCTCTCCCCCGGCGCGGCGCCCCCGTGCGCGATCTGGCGACCCGAGCGCGCAGGTCTGAAAAACGCCGCGTCCTGTCGCGATCGCTGCGTTGCGGCGCCCGCGCCGCGCCAGGAGACCCGCCCCCCGGCGCGCGCGGCCGGTTCTTTCCCGCCTCCGCACCGGGCCTTCGGGCCGAGCCCATGGGCGGCCGGGTCGCCAGGCTGGTCCGCCCCTGTCGCCAGCGGACCTGTGAACCGGACGACCGTCTGCTCCGGGCCCGGGGTATGGGGCCGGACTTCGACCCGGCCGCCCATGGGCTGACGCGGGTGCATCGCCGGGCGCCGGCCGGGCGCGTCTGCATCCGCCTCGCAGACGAGGCGCCCGGTTTCGACAGCTGCGCCGCGATGGCAGAGTCCCGGCTCGCCCCTCATGACCTCTCCGCCCCCGACCTTGCCGACGCCGGGAGCGCTTCCAGCCCTCGCTCGCGGCCGAGGCCGCAGGCCCCCGACGCCGACGATTCGTTCCGGGGGGCGCTTACCCGGCGCCGCCATAGGCGCGCATCCAGACGCGGGCGCCCTCGGCGACCGCATCGTGGACGGCGCGGCCCAGCGCCTCGCCGACCGGGGTGTGCAGGCCGGCATGGCGGACGTCTCCCGGCGGCGCCGCGACCACCACGCAATCGGTGCCCGTGCCCGTGGCCGGCCCGGCGGCGGGCAGGCGCCGGCCGCTCTCCATCACCGCGCGGGTGCGGGCCTGCGCGGCGATGGACATGGCCTCGATCAAGGCGGCCTCCGACAGCGGGGCCGACACCGCCGCCACCAGGTTGATGGTCCCGATATGGGGCTTTTCGAGGGGCCTGTGCGCCTCCGCCGGTTGCCGGGCATCCCCCGCCCGCTCCGCATTCCCCAGTCCGACCGTGGCGAGGCAGGCGGCGCGGATCCCCTCGGTCTCCGCCTCCGCCAGCGTGAAGGAGGACACGTCGCGGGAGGTCAGCAGGCCCACGGCGTCCGCCATACCGCGCCCCGCCATCTGCCCGGCCAGCCAGTCATGCGCGTCGAAATCCGGGCCCAGATCCGCGTCCCGCACCTCGCGCCAGGCCACGAGGTCGGTCTCGACCAGGCCGGGACGATGCGGCGCCCAGCTCAGCGCCCGCAGGGGGCGGGGGAATTCCGCCACCAGCCATGGCCGCGCGAGCCGATGGGTCAGCAGCGGCGGGCTCACGGGCGCGACAGGGTCATGGGCTGCACGACCAGCGCCCCATCGGCGCGGGTCAGGAACGTCTCGATCCCGTAGACCTCGCGCAGGCGGTCGGCGGTCAGCACCGCGTCGGGCGCCCCGTCGGCGACCACGCGCCCGCCCGCCATCATCACCAGCCGCGTGCAGAACCGGGCCGCGAGCCCGAGGTCATGCAGCGACACCACCGCCGCCCGCCCCTCCGCCGCCAGGTCCGCGAAGGCCCCCATGCAGGCGAGCTGATGGGCCGGGTCCAGCCCCGCCGCGGGCTCGTCCGCCAGGGTCAGCGGCGCCTGCTGGGCCAGCGCCCGGGCGATGAGCACGCGGGCCTGCTCGCCCCCCGAAAGCTCGGTGGCGGGGCGGTCCGCGAAACCGGCGATGTCCATGCGCGCCATGGCCCCGGCGATGGCGGAGCGGTCCGCGCCGGACAGCGGCGCGCCGGGCGCGCGCAACGGGTGGCGGCCAAGGCCCACCAGCGTCTCCACCGTCACCGCCCAGGCGATTTCGCGCGCCTGCGGCAGCCAGGCGGCGGCGCGGGCGCGGGCGGGCGCAGGCAGCGCGGCGAGCGAGCTTTCGCCCCCCGCCCGCGCCAGCCCCAGCGCCCCCCGCATCAGCGACGACTTGCCGGCCCCGTTCGGCCCGACCAGCCCGACCAGCTCCCCCGGTCCGATCTCCAGGTCCGTGGGGTGGACCGCCACGCGGTCGCCATGGCGCACGCTCAGCCCGCGCAGGGTCAGCAGGCTCATGCCAGCCGCCTCCGGGTCGAAAGCACCAGCCGCAGGAAGAAGGGCGCCCCCACCAGCGCGGTCAGCACGCCGAGCTTCAGGTCCCGCTCCGGCGCGATCAGGCGCACGGCGATGTCGGCGGCGAGCAGCAGCGCCGCCCCCCCCAGCGCCGCCGCAGGCAGCAGGCGGGCGGGGCGCGCCCCCACCGCCCGGCGCAGCAGATGCGGCGCGACGAGGCCGACGAAGCCGATCCCCCCCGCCACCGCCGTCGCCGCCCCGACCGAGGCCGCGGCCCCCAGCACCACCGCCAGCCGCAGCCGGTCGAGCCGCACGCCCAGGCTCGCCGCCGCGTCCTCGCCCAGCGTCAGCGCGTCCAGCCCGCGCCCGGCGAAGCCCAGCGCCGCCCAGCCCGCCAGCATGAAGGGCGCCGCCAGCCCCACATGGGTCCAGGAGCGGTCGGAGAGCGAGCCCATCATCCAGAACATGATCTCGGTCGCCGCGAAGGGGTTGGGCGACAGGTTCAGCGCCAGCGCGGTCAGCGCCCCGCACAGCGCCGACAGCGCCACGCCCGCGAGGATCAGGGTCAGCGCCCCGCCCCGCGCCCCGGCCAGCCCGATCAGCAGCATCGAGGCCAGCCCCGCGCCCCCCAGCGCCATCAGCGGCAGCGCCAGCGGGAAAATCAGCGACAGCCCCGAATAGATCGCCGCCACCGCCCCCAGCGAGGCCGCGCCGGTCACGCCCAGCAGCCCCGGCTCGGCCAACGGGTTGCGCAGATAGCCCTGAAGGGCCGCGCCCGACAGACCCAGCGTCGCCCCGATCATCAGGCCCAGCACGGCGCGGGGGGCGCGGATCTCGCGCATCACCAGGGTCTCGGCCTCGCCCCGTCCGGCCAGCAGGGCGGCGAGGGAATCGAAGAACCCCAGCCCCGCCGGCCCGACCAGCAGCGACACGCAGAACAGCGCCGCGACCAGCACCCCCAGCGCGGCCAGAAGCCAGGGATAGGGCAGGGGGCGGGTCATCTCGCGACCGCGTTCGCAGCGGGGGCGGCGGGGACGAGCGCCGCGGAGCGCCCCTCCCCGGTCAGCGCCCGGCGGGCCGCGGAGAGATCCGCCACCGCCTCCGCCGTGAAGGGCGCGCCGCAGACCCAGCGGGCGTCCGACAGCGCCACCCGCCCCGCCCGCGCCTGAAGAGGGTCGAGCGCCGGGTGGCGCATCCCCTGCTCGCTCAGCGACGGCGGCGTGTAGGGGCGCGCGGCGATCAGCAGGTCCGGCGCGCCCATCACCAGCCGCTCCAGCGGCAGGCGGGCCATGCCGGTGATCCCCAGCTCCGCGCCCAGGTTGCGCAGGCCGGCGGCGGTGACGATCTCATGGGCCAGCGTGCCGGCGCCCGAGGACCAGGACGCCGCCTCCAGCAGCGCGGCCAGCGGGCGGGGGGCGTCCGGGGCGGGGCGGGCGGCCTCCAGCCTCGCGTCCATCTCCGCCGCCATCGCCTCGGCCTGCGCCTCGCGGCCCAGCAGGGCGCCCATGCGGCGGATATTGGCGCGAATCGCGTCGAAATCGGCCTCGGGGGCGAAGGTCTCCACCCGGAAGCCCAGCCGGCGCAGCATCGAGACCGTCTCCCGCGCCGTGTAGGTCCCGGCCAGCACGAGGTCCGGGCGCATCAGGAAGATCTCCTCGGCCCGCCCGTGGTTGACCGCGAACGCCCCGGCCCGGTCCCGCATCGCCGAGACATGCGGGTCGGAAGCCATGCTGGAGACCGACAGCAACTGCCCCGGCGCCGCCAGCAGCATGGCGAGCTGATCGGTGCACAGGTTCAGCGACACCACCCGGCGGGGGGCCTCGTTCTCGCCCCGGGGCGCGGGCGCGGACGCCGGCGCGCCGGGCGCCGGGTCCGTTGCGGGGACGGCCAGCGCCGCCCCCGCCAGCGCCGCCGCCCCTGCGAGGGTCATGGCGGCGGCGCGTCGCATGCCGGAGGGCAGGTTCAAAACCGGACCCGCAGACCCGCATAGGCGGCCACGCCCTGCGTCTGGTAGCCGTCCAGCTCCTCGTAGTCGGCGTCGAGCGCGTTGCTGACCCGGCCGATCACCTCGACCGTGTCGCTCACCGCGTAGGAGGCCGCCACGTTCAGCACCATGTAATCCCCCAGCTTCACCTGCGAATTGGGGACGTAGGGCGCGCGGAAATCCAGGTCCCGGTTCCCGGCCGCATAGCGCCCGTCCACCGTCACCCGCGCCCGACCGTCGAGGAAGGCGAAGGTCACGTTGGCCCCCAGCTCATGCTCGGGCCGGCGCACCTCGACCGCGCCGGTGGGATCCTCCGCATCCAGCCACGTATAGGTCAAGCCCAGCGTCACCCGGTCGGTGGCCTGAAGGGTGGAGGCGACCTCGATCCCCTGCCGCTCCGACGTGCCGGCGAGGTTCACCGGCGTGCCCACGAACGCGGCGTCGTAGACGGTCCCGATCTCGTTGGTCAGGTCCTGGCGGAAATAGGTCACGTCGATCATCGCGCGATCCGACCAGAACCGCTGCTCGATCCCGATGTCCCAGCCGAAGCTCTCCTCCGGCTCCAGGTCCGGATTGCCCTGCCACTGGCCCGGCGTGAAGCCGAACTGCTCGAACATGGTGGGGTTCTGCACGCCGGTCCCGGCCGAGCCGTGCAGCCGCGTCCCGGTCCCCGCCACGCGCCAGGAGACGCCGGCGCTCCAGGTGGTGGCGTCGTCGAAATCGTCGTTGAAGTCGTGGCGGGCGCCGAGCTGCACGTCCACCGCGTCGAGGAACGTCCCCCGATACTCCGCCGCCAGCCCGAACAGGGCGCGCGACTGCTGGTCGAGCTGGCTGGGGTCGAACACCAGCGCCGGGTCGTTGTTCACGAAGGTCTCGCGCGCGTAGTCGGCCTTGGCGGTCAGCGTGTGATCCGCCGCCTCCAGCGCCCCCGCATCGAGGCCGATGGTCGACTGCGCCGACATCTGCAGCCGGGTCGAGGTGGTGTCGGTGACATCCGCCCCGTTCAGCGTGGTCGCGTCGTCGGCGTTCAGGTAGGAGACCCGCGCCTCATGCCGGAAGCGCCCCTGCTCGGCGATGGCGAAGAGCGCGCCGAACGCCTCCTGCCGGTCGAGCGCGGAGGCGTCGTCGAAGACCAGGCTCGCGGTGTCGGGGGCCGCGAAGAAAAAGCCGTCGGTGTCCGAATGCCGGTCCACCACCCGCGCGGTGCCGCCCAGCGTCAGCCAGTCGTTGGCGAAGATCTCGCCGCGGGCGTTGAAGGTCAGGTTGCGGTCGCCGTCCTCCTCGCCGCCCGGCGTGCCGGAGATGTCGAACCCCTCCGTCTCCCGCCGGGCGAGCGAGAGCGAGAACGACCCGATCTCCCCCATCCCGCGGACCGCGCCCTGCACGGCGCCGGTCCCGTCGGTCCCGGCCTCGGCCTCGCCCGACCAGCGCAGGCCGGGGCGGGAGGCGCCCTTGGTGGTGATGGAGATCACGCCGCCCACGGCGTTGGAGCCGTAGAGCGCCGATTGCGGGCCGCGCAGCACCTCGATCCGGGCGATGTCGGCGGCGAGCAGCCCGCCGAAGTCGTATTCGCCGGTTTCGGGGGCCGAGACCTCGACCCCGTCGATCAGCACCAGCGTGTGGTTGCTTTCGGCTCCGCGCAGGCGGACCTGGGTGGTTCCGCCGAAGCCGCCGGTGCGGCTGACCGCGACGCCGGGCAGGGCGCGCAGGGCGTCCACGGCGTAGGTGATCTGGCGGTCCTCCAGCTCCTCGGCGGTGATCACCGAGTTGGCGCGGCCGTAGCGCTCCGCCGCGATGGGCGTGAGCCCGCCGGAGATCACCACGGGGGCGAGCTCCACGGCGTCGGCCGTTTCCTGCGCCTGGAGCGAGAGCGGAAGCGCCGCGAGAACGAGCGGCGGAAGCGCGGCGAAGACCGCGTGGCGTGTGCGGAACATGGGGTCCCCTTCGTGTCGGCGCGTCGCGCGGGGGGCTTGGCCCGGCGACGCAGGATCCGTGTCCGGGGACGGGGCTTCCGGGGGGAAGATCTCGACCCTTCAGACGACGACTGCGAAATCACCGCTGCGGATCGAACCGCTCCCGCGCGCGCCCCGCACGAAGGAAGGATGACGAGGCGCCGGCAGGTCTCCTGGCTCGCGGGTCAGGGCCGCGCCCTCGCCTTCCCGGCCCGGTTCCCGCGCATCGCGCGGGGGGGGGCCAGTGGCATGTCGAGGGTCGGCTCGCCGCTCACAGTTGCGGGGGCAGCCGCGGACTCGGCCCCCTTGCGGAGGCCCCACCGCGTTCCCTTTTTCGTCCGACCGGAGGGGCGAGCCCCCGGCGCGGAACCGGAACGCGGCGTAGATGCCCGGTGGGGCGGGTCAGGTCAACCGGGCGCGGGGCGCGCGGGCGGCGGTTGGCGAGGGGTGTGGCAGTTGGGCGGAGGCGTGCTAAAAGGCGCGCCGCGGCGTCGGATGCGCCCGGCGCCCGGCCAGCTGCGCCGCACCGCCGAGGGGGGGGGGCGCCGAGCGTCGTTCGCGGCGCGCCCGCGGCCCGCGGCGCGGGCGCGGACCCCACCGGCCCCCGCGCCCGCCGCCGTCGAACGGCGCGGACAAGGCGGCGCGGGCAAGGCGGCGCGGGCAAACGGCGCGGACAAGACGGCGCAGACAAGCAGGACGCGGAGCACGCATGGAAAAACCGGACCGGCGCCTCTCTGTCGCGCCCATGATGGACTGGACCGACCGGCATTGCCGGGTCCTGCACCGGCTGCTGTCGCGCCGGGCGCTGCTCTATACCGAGATGGTGGTGGCCTCGGCGATCACCCGCGGGGATGCGGCGCGCCACCTGGCGTTCTCGCCGGAGCGGGAGGGGCCGGTGGCCCTGCAGATCGGCGGCTCCGACCCCGCGACGCTGGCCGAGGCGGTGCGCATCGCCTGCGGCTGGCCCTATGTCGAGATCAACCTCAATGTCGGCTGCCCCTCGGACAAGGTGCAGACGGGCGCTTTCGGGGCCTGCCTGATGCGCGATCCGGGGCTGGTGGCCGATTGCGTGGGCGCGATGGCGGCGGCGAGCCGGGCCGAGGGCGGGCCGGAGATCACGGTGAAATGCCGGATCGGGGTCGACGACCAGGTGGCGGAGGCGGCGCTGCCGGCCTTCATCGACCGGGTGTCCGGGGCCGGCGTGAGCCATTTCGCGATCCATGCCCGCAAGGCCTGGCTGCAGGGGCTGAGCCCGAAGGAGAACCGGGACATCCCGCCGCTCGACTACCCGCTGGCGGTCGCGCAGAAGGCCCGGCGCCCGGAGCTGGAGATCGTGGTGAACGGCGGCGTCGCCTCGCTGGACGCGGCCGAGGGGTTCCTGGCGCAGGGCGTGGACGGGGTGATGATCGGGCGCGCGGCCTGGCACGATCCGGGCGCGGTGCTGGCCGCGGCGGATCGCCGGATTTTCGGGGAGCCGGGCCCGGATGCGACGCCCGACGCCGCGGCGCGGGCGATGATCGACTACGCGGAGGAGGCGATGGCCCGCGGCGAGCGCCTGCACCGGGTTCTGCGCCCGATGCTGGGCCTGTTCGCGGGACGCAAGGGCGCGCGGCGCTGGCGGCAGGTGCTGTCCTCGGCCTCGACGCGGGCCGATGCGGGACCGGAGCTGATCGAGGAGGCGCTGGCCGCCGTCGCCCCCGCCCACGCGGCTTGATCCCCGCCGCCTGAACCGGGCCGCCTGAACCGGGCCGCCTGAACCGGGCCGCCTGAACCGGGCCGCCCGATCCGTTTCGGCCCGGCGGGCCCGGCCGGCGCGACCGCGCCCGCCGCCTGCGGCGTCGAGCGACGCCCGCCCGCCCGGCCTCGTCGCCGCTCTCGCCCCCGGTTCGGCGCCGCGCGGGCGCGCCCCGCGTCAAGGGCGCGCGGGTCGTCGCGCGGCTCCGCCCTCAGCGCTCGCGGCGGCGGGAGGGGCGGTTGGCCGGGTCGCGCAGCCGCGGCGCGCGGGAGGGGAGGTCCGCCATGATCTCGCGCCGGCGCTCGGCGCTCAGGCGGGACCAGGCGGCGATCTCCTCGCCCGTGCGCAGGCAGCCGATGCAGATGCGCGCGCCCGGATGGATCTGGCAGATATTGGTGCAGGGGCTCTCGATCTCGTCGCGCCGCCAGAGGTCGTCGGTCATGCCCGCCCGCCCTCGGCCCGCACCGAGGCCAGCCGGTCCAGCGCGCCCTGAAGGATATAGGCCGCGGCGACATGGTCGATGACCTCGGCCCGGCGGCGGCGCGAGGCGTCGGCCTCCAGCAGCGCGCGCTCGGCGGCCACCGTGGACAGGCGCTCGTCCCAGAGCAGGATCGGCTCGGGCCGCAGGCGGGAGAAGTTGCGCGCGAAGGCGCGGGTCGACTGGCAGCGCGGGCCCTCGTCGCCGGACATGTTCACCGGCAGGCCCAGCACCCAGCCCGCCACGGTCCGCCCGTCCAGCATCTCGACCAGCTTCGCCACATCCGCCCCGAACTTCTTGCGGCGCACGGTGGAGAGCGGCGAGGCGATGTGGAACCCCTCGTCCGAGACCGCGACCCCGATGGTCTTGTCGCCCAGGTCCAGCCCGATCAGCTGGCCGCCCCGGACCAGTCCCGCCGCGAAATCCGCGGCCTGGGGGGATTCGAGGATCGGCGCGGGCCCGGCGGAGGCGGGCGGTTTCGGCGCGTCGGTCATTCCAGGGCCTCCGTGACGCCCGCGTCGACGGCGGCGCCGCGCAGGCGGTTCAGCGCATCCGGCGCGTCGGCGAAGGCGCGTTCGGCGTCCTTCCAGATCCGGGCCGCGTCCTCGGGCCGGTTGAGCACGCCATAGGCGGAGATCAGCCGCGCCCAGTCCTCGGGCGGGCCGCCATCCTCGGCCAGCCGGTTCTCCAGCCGGGCGACCATGCCCCGGATCATCGCGTCGCGATCCTCGGGGGAGAGGTCCTGCGCGGCCTGTACATCCTCCTCGGACGGACCGGGCGGGAGCGCCCCGGACCCGGACCCGCCGGGCGCCTCGGGGGGCAGGTCGCCGGCGGCGGCGGCGATGCGCTCCAGCTCGCCGATCTGGGCGCGGATCGGGGCGATCCAGGGCGCGTCCTGCGGCCCCTCGCGCAGCAGCGCCCGCCAGAAGCGCAGCGCCAGCCCGTAGCGGCCGGTCTGGGCCAGCGCCAGCCCCGCATAGTAGCGCGCCACCGGCTGCCCGGGCTCGGCCTGCAACGCGAGGCCCAGCTGGCGCTCCGCCTCGGGCGAGACATAGCCGCCGGCGGCGAGGATCATGGTCTCGGCCAGCGCCGCGCGGTCGGCGGGGGGGGCGGCGTCGCCCTGAAGCTCGACGGCCTCGCGCATGGCGGCCTGGGCGCCGGCGGGGTCCTCCAGCCGCAGCAGGCTGTCGGCCAGCAGGCGGCGGCCGCGCACATCGTCGGGGCGGTCCTCGAGAATGCCGCGCAGGCGGGCGACCAGGTCGCGCAGGCGTGCGGTTTCCGGGTCGTCGGCGAGGGGGGCTGCGGCGGTCGCCGGGGCTTCCGCGGCGCGCCGGTCGGCCTCCAGCCGCTCGGCTTCGGCCTGGGAGGGGCGGGGCGGCTCGGCGGCGCGGATGTCGGCCAGGCGCTGGGCGAGCGGCCGGTCGGGCAGGCCCGGCGCCCCGATCATCGCGTAGACCCCGGCGCCGCCGCCCAGCAGCAGCAGGCCCAGCGCGGCGGCCAGCAGGCGCGAGGCGCCCCGCGGCGCGGCGTCGGCGGGCGCCGCGGCCTCGGCCTCCGCCGCGGCGGCGAGCAGACGGCGGGAGATTTCGGCCCGCGCGCCCTCGGCCTCGGCCTCGGGCAGCACGCCGCGGGCCACGTCGCGCTCCACCGCGCGAAGCTGGTCGCGGAACACCTGAAGGTCATGGGCCGCGCGCGGGGCCGCGGCGGCGCGCCCGGCCAGCAGCGGACGCGCGAGCCAGGCGCCGCAGATCAGCGCGAGAAGCAGGGCGGCGAGCCAGAAGGCCATGCGGTGCGGGCTCCGAAAGGGCGGACGAGCCGCGGAACGTCTGGTCCGGACTTAACCCCGCCCCGCCGCCACGTCCACCGACGCCGCCGTGAGGCGCGAAGCCGCGGCGGGCGCGGGCCGGCGCCGGACCCGCCCCCGCCCGCGCCCGCCGACCCGCGCCCGCCGAGACGCCGCCGAGACGCCACCGAGACGCCGCCGCGATGCCGCTGCGATGCGCCTCGCGCGGGGGGGGCGGGCGCGGCCGCGGGAGGCCGCCCCGCCGCGGCCCCGCGCCGCGCCGATCTCCCCCCGACCCCGCGACCACCGCGCGCGCTGTCGCGTTCGCATGACAGGACGGCGCATTCGCGCGCCTTGTCGGAGCCGCTCCGCGCGATAGGGTCGGGACGCGCGGCCCGCTTCGCGCATCCAGACCCGAACCGCCCGCCCCGAACCGCGATCAGGAGACCCGACCCATGGCCCGCTATTCGGTCTTCGCGCTGGCCCGCAACGCGCTCAGCCACCACCAGGACTGGCAGCGCGCCTGGGCCTCGCCCGAGCCCAAGGCCGAATACGACGTCATCGTCATCGGCGGCGGCGGGCACGGGCTGGCCACCGCCTATTACCTCGCCAAAAATCACGGCGTCCGGAAGGTGGCGGTGCTGGAGAAAGGCTGGCTCGGCGGCGGCAATACCGGGCGCAACACCACCATCATCCGCTCCAACTACCTGCGCGACCCCTCGGCGAAGATCTACGAGCTGGCCCGCGGCCTCTACGAGACGCTGAGCCAGGAGTTCAACTTCAACATCATGTTCTCGCCCCGCGGCGTGCTGATGCTGGCCCAGACCGAGCACGAGAAGCGCGCCTATGAGCGCACCGCCCACGCCAACCGCGCCCAGGGGATCGAGACCGAGATGGTCGACCCCGCCCGCTGCGCCGAGATCGTGCCGATCCTCAATATCGACGGGCCGCGCTACCCGGTGCTGGGCGGGCTGTGGCAGGCCCGCGCCGGCACCGCGCGCCATGACGCGGTGGCCTGGGGCTATGCCCGCGGGGCGTCGGAGATGGGCGTGGACATCATCCAGAACTGCGAGGTCACCGGCATCGACCGCGACGCCGACGGCGTGACCGGCGTGCGGACGACCCGCGGCGCGATCCGCACGAAGAAGCTCTGCATCGTCGTCGCCGGACATTCCGGCGTGCTGGCCGAGATGGCGGGCTTCCGCCTGCCGGTGGAATCGGTGGCCCTTCAGGCGCTGGTGTCCGAGCCGATCAAGCCGGTGATCGACTGCGTGGTCATGGCCAACACCGTTCACGGCTACCTGTCCCAGTCCGACAAGGGCGAGCTGGTGATCGGCGGCGGCGCCGACGGGTTCAACAACTACACCCAGCGCGGGTCTTTCCAGCATGTGGAGGAGACGGTCCGCGCCCTGGTCGAGACCTTCCCGGTGATCTCCCGCTTGCGCATGTTGCGGCAATGGGGCGGGATCGTGGACATGACCGGCGACCGCTCGCCGATCATCGGGCCCACGCCCGTGCCCGGCATCTGGATCAACTGCGGCTGGGGCACCGGCGGGTTCAAGGCGATCCCGGGCTCGGGCTGGGCGACGGCCTCGATGCTGGCCAACGGCGCGGACCCGATCGCCGGCCCCTTCGGGATGGAGCGGTTCCGCGAGGGACGCATGATCGACGAGTCGGTCGCCGCGGCGGTGGCCCACTGATGGCCCGCCCGCTCCGCCAAAATCTCGCCGCAATGAAGGTATTCGCGCCGTATTCCTCGACGGCCGTCGCGCCGGCTCCACCTGCTTCGAGCAACGTCATCGAACGCAAGGAGACAAGGACATGGCCGGCAATCACGGCAAAGGCTCGAATTCGGCGCTGGCTTTCGTGGTCGGCGGGCTTCTCGTCGCCGTCGCTGGTCTCGGATACATGGCCTATACGGGTCAGGCGCCCTTCGGCTCCGACGAACCCTCGGTCACCATCCAACTGCCCGACGTGGACGTCAACAAGGACGGCTGAGGCCGCCCCTCTCCTGATCCGGTCCGGGCGCTTCCGGACCCGCCGGCGCGCCGCCCGCCCCTCCGGGCGCGGCGCGCCGCGCTGCGTTTCCCTCCCGACTTCGCCCTTCCCGTCCGCCTGCGCCACGCCCTCCGCGCCGCGGGCCGTATCCTCGTGGCCGAAAGCCCTGCCATGCTGCTGCTGACCTGCCCGCATTGCGGCGTCTCCGCCGAGGAGACCGAATTCCACCCCGGCGGCGAGGCGCATCTCAAGCGCTTCGGTCCCGGCGCCTCCGACGACGCCTTCGCCGGCTACATGTTCGAGCGCGCGAACCCGCGCGGCGTGCATTTCGAGCGTTGGCGCCATGTCTTCGGCTGCGGGAAGTGGTTCCATCTGGCCCGCTGCACCGCGAGCCTCGAAGTGTTCGGCGCCTATCCCGCCGACGTGACCGCGCCGCCGGAGGAGATCCTCGCGAAGATCCGCGCCCGCCGTCCCGGCTGGGAGCCGGCCCCCGCCGCCAAACCCGCCGCCAAGCCCGAGGGAGATGCCTGATGGCCCGCCGCCTTCCCGACCGCGGCCGGCTGATCGACCGCGCCCGCCCCGCCCCGTTCCGCTGGAACGGCCGCGCCCTGAGCGGGTTCGAGGGCGACACGCTCGCCTCCGCGCTGCTCGCCAATGGCGAAGTGCTGATGGGCCGGTCCTTCAAGTATCACCGCCCCCGCGGCGCCGTGGCCAGCGGCGCGGAGGAGCCCAACGCCCTCGCCGCCATCGGCGCGGGCGCGGGCGCCGTCCCCAACACCCGCGCCACCACCCAGCCCCTGCGGACCGGGCTGGAGGCGGCGAGCCAGAACCACTGGCCGTCGCTGGAAATGGACGTGGGCGAGCTGAACGCCTTCGCCGCGCCGCTGTTCCCGGCCGGCTTCTACTACAAGACCTTCATCCACCCGCGCCAGGCCTGGAAACACCTGTTCGAGCCGGTGATCCGCAACGCCGCCGGGCTGGGCCGGGCGCCGGACGGGCCGGACCCGGACCGCTACGAATATTTCTACGCGACCTATGACGTGCTGGTGGCCGGCGGGGGGACCTCGGGCCTGGCCGCGGCGCTGGCGGCGGGGGCCGCGGGCGCCCGCGTGCTGGTGGTGGAGCAGTCCGGCTGGTGGGGCGGACGCGCGGCCACGGATGGCGTGACCATCGACGGCCGCCCCGCCGCGGACTGGGCGGCGGACGCCGTCGCCCGCCTTTCCGACATGCCCAACGTGACCCTGCGGCTCAACGCCCAGGCCGCCGGCGTCTACGATCACGGCTACGCGCTGGTGGCCGAGCAGGCGCCCCGCCCCGCCGGCGCCTCGGGCCTGCGCGAGCGTCTGTGGCGGGTCCGCGCCCGGCGCATCGTCGCCGCCACCGGCGCCATCGAGCGTCCGCTGGCCTTCGCCGGCAACGACCGCCCCGGCGTGATGCTGGCCAGCGCCGTGCGCGACTATCTCGACCTCTGGGGCGTGGCCTGCGGCGAGCGCACGGTGCTGGCCGCCAATAATGACGACGGCTACCGCACCGCGCTGGCGCTCAACGCCGCGGGGCTGGAGGTTCCGGCGATCCTCGACGCCCGCGACGCGCCCGCGGGCCCGCTGGTGGAGGCCGCGCGCGCCGCCGGCATCCTGATCCGGTCCGGCATGGGCGTGATGCGGGCGCTGGGCCGCAAGCAGGTCTCGGGCGTCGAGATCGGGCGCATCGACGGGTCGGGCCGGGCCGAGGACCGGATCGCCTGCGATTGCGTCGCCATGGCCGGCGGCTGGTCGCCGGTGGTGCATCTGTGGAGCCATTGCGGCGGCAAGCTGCTCTGGGACGACGGCGAGGCGCTGTTCCGCCCCGACCCCGACCGTCCGCCGCTGTCCCATGACGGCGCCGGCTTCGTCATCGCCGCCGGGACCGCCGCGGGCCGCCTTCAGGCCCCCACGGCGATGGCCGACGCCCATGCCGCCGGTCTGCGCGCGGTGGAAGGGTTGGGCGAGCCCGTCTCCCCCTCCCCCATCCCCGCCGCCTCCCCCGTGGCCGATGCGGAGGCGGAGGGCGACCTGCGCCCGGTCTGGACCTCTCCCGCGAGGATGCCGCCGAAACTGGCCTCCAAGGCGTTTCTGGACTTCCAGAACGACGTGAAGGTCGCCGACGTGCAGCTCGCCGCCCGCGAGGGCTATGAGAGCGTCGAGCACGCCAAGCGCTACACCACGCTCGGCATGGCCACCGACCAGGGCAAGACCTCCAACATCGCCGGTCTCGCCATCCTGGCCGAGGCCCGCGGCGCCGCGATCCCGGAGGTGGGGACCACCACCTTCCGTCCGCCCTACACGCCGCTCACCCTCGGCGCCCTGGCCGGGGAGGCCCGCGGCCCCCTGTTCAAGCCCGTCCGGAAAACCCCGATGGACGCCTGGCATGACCGCCACGGCGCCCATTGGGAGCCGGTCGCCGACTGGCGGCGCCCCTACGCCTTTCTCCGCGACGGGGAGCGCGTGAAGGACGCCGTGACCCGCGAGATCGTCACTGTGCGCGAGCGGGTCGGCATGATGGACGCCTCGACGCTCGGCAAGCTGCTGGTGAAGGGACCGGATGCAGGCCGGTTCCTCGACCTGCTCTACACCAACATGATGTCCTCGCTGAAACCGGGCAAATGCCGCTACGGGCTGATGTGCACCGAGCAGGGGTTCCTGTTCGACGACGGCGTCGCCGCGCGGCTGTCGGAGGACGCGTTTCTCGTCCACACCACCACCGGCGGCGCCGACCGGGTGCATGCCTGGATGGAGGAATGGCTCCAGACCGAGTGGTGGGACCTGAAGGTCCATGTCGCCAACCTGACCGAGCAATACGCCCAGATCGCCGTCGCCGGTCCCAAGGCCCGCGCGGTGCTGGAAAAGCTCGGCGGCATGGCGCTGGACGGGGCGGCGCTGCCCTTCCTCGGCTGGGCGGAGGGGGAGCTGGCCGGCATTCCCGCGCGGGTCTACCGGATCAGTTTCTCGGGCGAGTTGAGCTTTGAGCTCGCCGTGCCCGCGGGGCGGGGCCAGGAGATGTGGGACAAGGTGGCGGAGGCGGGGGCCGAATTCGGCATCGCCCCCTATGGCACCGAGGCCATGCATGTCCTGCGCGCCGAGAAGGGCTTCATCATGATCGGCGACGAGACCGACGGCACGGTGACGCCGCTGGATCTGGGCCTCGGCTGGGCTGTGTCGAAGAAGAAGACCGACTTCATCGGCAAGCGCGGCATGGAACGGTCGGATCTCGTCCGCCCCGACCGCCTGCGCCTTGTGGGGCTGGAGACCGAGGACCCCGCGGAGGTGATCCCCGACGGGGCGCATGCGCTGGAGGACCTGCGCGAGGACGGGCGCGCGCGCACCGCGGGGCACGTGACCTCGACCTACTGGTCCCCGACGCTCGGCCGTTCCATCGCCATGGCGCTGCTGGAACGCGGGCCCGAGCGGATCGGCGAGGTGGTGCGCATGTCCAACGGCGCCGACGCGCCGATCCCGGCGAAGATCGTGTCGCCGGTGTTCTTCGATCCGGACGGGGAGCGGCAGAATGGCTGACCAGATGACGGGCGGCGCGATGCGCTGGGCGCGGGTGGCGGGGCGCGGCATGATCGGCCTGCGGCTCGACCTGGGCGACGCGGCCCTTGCGGGCGCGGTGACCGGGGCCGCCGGGGTCCCCCTCCCCGCCCCGCGACGGATCGAGACGGCGGGCGCGCGTCGGCTCGCCTGGATGAGCCCCGACGAGCTGCTGCTGTTCCTGCCCGCGGAGGAGGTTCCGGCGATGCTGGAGGCGATCCGGGCGGGTTTCGGCGACGGTTTCGCCATGGCCGTGGACCTGTCCGAAGCCCGCGCCCTGTTCCGCCTGGAGGGCCCCGGCGCCCGCGAGGCGCTGGCCAAGGCCGCGCCGGTGGACCTGCATCCCGACGCTTTCGGGCCGGGCGACTTCCGCCGCACGCGGCTGGGGCAGGTGGCGGCGGCCTTCGCGCAGGTGGGCGAGGCGCCCGAGACGTTCGAGCTGGTCTGCTTCCGCTCCCTGGCCGAGCATATGGCGACCTGGCTCGACACCGCCGGCGCGCCGGGCGCGTTCCCCGGGGTCTTCGCCCGCGCCTGAGGGCGCGGGCCGGGGCGCGATCTTCGCACCTGCACAAAAGGCGCGGGCGGCCGAGTCGCCCGACTCGGCGGCCTGCAACGGGGTCCGGGCACGGGGTGCGGGTGCGGCGCCGGATTCGGACAGGCCTGGTTACCTATCGTAAAGGGCGAAAAAGGTGCTTACGCTGCGGCGTCAGCGCCTTACCTGTTTTCAGGGCGCCGCTCAGCGCACAGTTCGGGCCCAGCCATGCACTCCGTGCAGACCGGCTTTCGAAATTGATGCACTGCACAAAACGATCAGGAAACCCGATTATATTCCCAACGGAACGAGACGAGCCGCACACGACCAGCGACCGCCGACCGGCCCGGAGCTTTCCCCGAAAGGGACCAGCCCCCCGGGACGACCGACGCGAGGCGCGGCGCGGCGCAGCAGGAGACGACAGATGACCAACGACTACCGCATCGAAATGGCCCGCATCGACCTCGAAGCCCGCCGCATGCGCGCCGAAACCCTCCGCGGCCTGTTCGCCGGCATGTCGGCCCGCATCCGCGGCCTGTTCGCCGCGGCCCCCGCCGCCGGCCGCGCCGCCTGAGCGCCGCGCCTTAACGAGCTTTCCTCGGCCCCAGGGGTCCTCCCTCCCCGCAGGGCCGCGGAATGACGGATATCGAAGGGTCCTCCCTCCCGACGATATCCGACGACCTCCGGGCAGCGCGCTCCTCCCTGGCGCTGCCGTAGGTCCGAAGGCCCCGGCCGGTCCTCCCTCCGGTCGGGGCTCCTTCGAAACGGCGGCGTCGGGTCCTCCCTCCTGACGTCGTCCGCGAGACCGCCGCGGCGCGCCTCCTCCCTGGCGCATGCGGATGGGTCCTGAACCCCGCTCGGTCCTCCCTCCGAGCGGGGTTTTTTCTTGTCCGGAGCCCGGGCCGCCGCGCCCCCCCGCCCGCATGCCGGACGTCCCCCGCGCCCCGGGCCGAAAGTCGCAATCGCGCCCGCTTCTGTTGCGTCGCAGCGGAATTTCCGCCTAAAGCACGAAGCGCAGCCCCGGTTCCCCGACGGCCGGCGCCGGCGCGCGCCCGCGCCCGCCCGTCCCCACCGCACGATCCCCGCAGCAGACCGCTGGAGGCCCCATGTTCGACCTCAACGCCTATCGCGAGGAATGGCTGCGCAATCCGCGCGGAGACCTGCTCGCCGGCCTCGTGGTGGCGCTCGCGCTGATCCCCGAGGCCATCGCCTTCTCGATCATCGCGGGCGTGGACCCCAAGGTCGGGCTCTACGCCTCCTTCTCCATCGCGGTGCTGACGGCGATCTGCGGCGGGCGTCCGGGCATGATCTCCGCGGCCACGGCGGCGACGGCGGTGCTGATGGTCACGCTGGTGCGCGATCACGGGCTGGAATATCTGCTCGCCGCCACCGTGCTGGCCGGCGTGCTCCAGATCGGCGCGGGCTACGCCCGGCTCGGCAACCTGATGCGCTTCGTCTCGCGCTCGGTGATGACCGGCTTCGTCAACGCGCTCGCCATCCTGATCTTCATGGCGCAGCTGCCCGAGCTGATCGGCGTGCCCTACCTCACTTATGTGATGGTCGCCGCCGGGCTCGGCATCATCTACCTGTTCCCCTATGTGACCAAGGCGATCCCGTCGCCGCTGGTCTGCATCCTGGTGCTGACCACGGTGTCGCTGGGCTTCGGGCTCGACATCCGCACCGTCTCCGACATGGGCGAGCTGCCCGACAGCTTCCCGGTCTTCCTGCTGCCCGACATCCCGCTGACGCTGGAGACGCTGCAGATCATCCTGCCCTATTCGGCGGCGGTGGCGGCGGTGGGCCTGCTGGAGAGCCTGATGACCGCCTCGCTGGTCGACGAGCTGACCGACACGCCCTCGGACAAGAACAAGGAATGCGTCGGGCAGGGGATCGCCAATCTGTGCACCGGCTTCATCGGCGGCATGGCGGGCTGCGCCATGATCGGCCAGTCGATGATCAACGTGAAATCCGGCGGGCGCGGGCGGCTGTCGTGCTTCTTCGCGGGCGTGTTTCTGCTGTTCATGATCGTGGTGCTGGGCGACTGGGTGGGGCGCATCCCCATGGCGGCGCTGGTCGCGATCATGATCATGGTGTCGATCGGCACCTTCTCCTGGTCCTCGCTCAAGCAGCTGAAGACGCATCCGCGCTCCTCCTCCATCGTCATGCTGGCCACCGTGATCTGCGTGGTGTGGACCCATAACCTCGCCATCGGCGTGCTGGTCGGCGTGCTGCTGTCGGGCATCTTCTTCGCCGCCAAGATCTCGCAGATCTTCGGCGTGCGCTCGGAGCTGTCGGCGGATGGGCGTCACCGCACCTATGTGGTCGAGGGGCAGGTGTTCTTCGCCTCGGCGGACGTGTTCTCCAAGGCCTTCGACTTCCGCGAGGCGCTGGACCGGGTGACCATCGACGTCAGCCGCGCGCATATCTGGGACATCTCCTCGGTGGCGGCGCTGGACATGGTGGTGCTGAAGTTCCGCCGCGAAGGGGCCGAGGTGGACATCCTCGGGCTCAACGAGGCGTCGGAGACCATCGTCGACAAGCTCGCGATGCATGACAAGCCCGGCGCCATGGACGCGCTGGGCGGGCACTGAGCCGGGGGCGCGAAGGGGGCGGGGCGTGACTATCGCCCCCCTTCGGCGCATACCTGACGCAGACACAGGCGCGGAACGACGGGCGAACCGGCGGCATGCGCAGGCAAGACGCGAGGGGAAGCGATGAGCGGCAAGTTGGTGGCCCTGGTCGACGGGTCGGACTATTCGCGCAGCGTGTGCGAGCACGCGGCCTGGCTGGCGACGCGCTCGGGCCGGTCGGTGGAGCTTCTGCATGTCATCGGGCGGCGCTCGCCGGCCGCGGCGGACCTGAGCGGGGCGCTGGCGCTGGGCGCGCGCACCGCGCTGCTGGAGGAGCTGGCCGAGCTCGACGCCCGCATGTCCAAGCTGGGACAGGCGCGGGGCCGGGCGATCCTGGAGGACGCCGAGGCGATCCTGCGCAAGGCGGGGGTGGAGCAGGTGTCGACCCGCCTGCGCATCGGCGACCTGGTCGAGGAGGTCTCCGCCGCCGTGACCGCCGAGGGCGCGGCGACCGACATGCTGGTGATCGGCAAGCGCGGCGAGGCGGCGGACTTCGCCTCCGGCCATCTCGGCTCGAACCTGGAGCGGGTGGCGCGGGTGGCGGACCGGCCGGTTTTCGTGGCCAGCCGGGCCTTTCATGAGATCGGCAAGGTGCTGGTGGCCTTCGACGGCGGCCCGAGCTGCCTGAAGGCCGTGGATCACATGTCCCGCAGCCCGACCACGCAGGGCCTGCGCTTCCGCCTGGTGCGGGCCGGCGAGGACAGCGCCGAGGCGCGCCGCGGGCTGGAGGGCGCGCGGGCGATGCTGGCCGGCGCGGGGATCGAGGCCGAGACCGACGTGATCGAGGGGGCGCCCGCCGCCGCGATCTCCGGGGAGGCCGAGCGCTGGGGCGCCGACCTG
This sequence comes from Albimonas donghaensis, assembly GCF_900106695.1. Taxonomy (GTDB): domain Bacteria; phylum Pseudomonadota; class Alphaproteobacteria; order Rhodobacterales; family Rhodobacteraceae; genus Albimonas; species Albimonas donghaensis. Next base: position 81,236 of record NZ_FNMZ01000006.1, on the reverse strand, counting down.
ATGGTCATGGGCGCCTACGGGCATTCGCGCATCCGTTCGATGATCCTCGGTTCGGCGACCGAGGAGCTGCTGCGCGGCTGCCGGATCCCGGTCTTCCTGTTCCGTTGACCTGATCGCGCCGACTCGCGGGGCCTCACGGGGCGTCGCGGGCGGGGGGAGAGATGAGCACGGCCGCGTCCGGCAGGGCGCGGCCGTTTCGCGTCGGCCTTCCGGTTCAGGTCGGGGCCGGCGCTCGCCGCGCCCGAGAGAGGCCCGCCATGGTCAGGCCGATGATCACGCTCATGCCGACATGGGCGATGAACGAAGACTGGGTGTAGGCGCCGAAGCCCATCATGAAGCTCCGCCCCATGGCCGGGGCCAGCAAGCCCTGCGCGACGAACCAGAGCAGCACCCCCGCGATGGCGCCGGCGAGCGGCAGGCTGGTTCGGGTCGCCATGTGGACCAGCGTCACGACGGCCGAGAAGGCCACGGCGCCGATGGCGAAATGCAGCCCGAACGCGGTCCAGTAGCCGAGGTCGAGCCCGAACAGGGTCCGCGCCAGACCGACGATCAGGTTGGCGGGTTCCAGGGTCACGCCGAACAGACGCGGGGACAGCAGCCAGGCATAGGCTTCGAAGGCGATTTCGCCGGCGATGCCGCCGAGGATCAGGGTCGAAAGGGCGGGTCTGGGCGGCATGCGCATGGATATCCTGCGAGAGAGGGCGAGGCTTCGCCACCTATGCCGGGGCCGCCCACCGCGGAAGCGCCTGATCCTGCATGTGATCGCGCTTGATCGGGCGGTGAGCCCGCGCGCACGGGCCGAAGGCGGCCCGAAGGCGGTCCGAACCTCGATCCCCGGGCCTTCGTCCGCCGATCACGCGGCGCGCGGCGCGGCGCGGGCAAGGGCGGCGATCCCGGCCCCCGCCGCCAGCAGCCCGACCCCGCAGAGCGCCGCGCGGATCTGGTTCCAGAGCTGCCATCGAGGCGAATAGGCGGCCCAGATGCGCGCGGCGTCCTCGCGGGATTCCGGAACGGGCAGGGCGCCCAGCGTTTCGTTCATCGGTACGTTGACGAGGAAGGTCGCCACGCAGCCCGCCAGCACCAGCAGGGCGGCGAGCCCGAAGGCTCGGGCCGCCGCGGGCGCGCCGGCGCCCCAGGCGGCCGCGGCCGCCAGGGCGCAGGCCGGAGCGGCGCCGAAGAAGGCCGGGGCGAACACCGCGTTGCGCACCGAGGCGTTCATCGCCTGCATGGCCGCCATCGCCACCCGCGGGTCGGCCGCATCCAGCCCCCACATGGTCGAGCAGACCCAGGCGTAGAAAAAGCCGAACAGCGCGCCGGTGAGCAGCAAGGCGAGTCCGGCGGCGAAGCGCGCCGGAAGCGTGAGGCGTTGCGATTGCATGGACAATCCCCTCCCTGTCCGTTCGCGCAGGCGGCCTGCGGGCGTCGCCTGCGTTTCTCTTGGGTTTCCCCTGCGTCTCCCGCTTCAACGCGGACGCCCGCCCGGTCCGTCGCGCGGCGCCGCGCTTCCCTCGGACCCGGGCGCTCCGATCCCGCAAGCAGGATCGGGCGAGGGGCCGCCGCGTCTCCCCTCCCGCGTGCAGGCTCGGGGCGCGCCGCGGCGATCCCTTCGACGCCTCCGGTCGCCGCGCGCATACCCTCTCTGTCCCTCGGCCGCGCAGGGCCGCGCCCGGGGGTCAGGCGCGGCCCTGCGCGTCCCGCCCGAGGCGGAGCGGGACGGAGCCGAGAGACCGGGCCGCAGGCGCTGCCGGGGACGCGCCGCGCGGGCGTCCGGCCGCGATCATCGGGCCGGTCGACGCGCGGCTCAGCGCTTCTTCTGGCTCTTGCCGCGATAGGTGCGGGTTCCCGCCTTGCCGGCGCTGGAGCGGCCGGAGGCCTTGCTCGCCTCCTCCACCGCCGCGTCCACCGCCGACTGACGCGCGAGCGGGTCGTCGGCGACGGCGAGCTCCACCGCCTCCAGCCGCTTGACCTCGTCGCGCAGGCGGGCGGCCTCCTCGAATTCCAGGTTCTCCGCGGCCTTCATCATGTCCTTGCGCAGCGCCTCCAGATGCGCCTGCAGGTTGGCCCCGGCCTTCGGCCCCTTCTCCACCTGCGCGGTGATGCGGGCGGCGTCGGTGTCGCCCTTCCACACGCCTTCCAGCACGTCCTCGATGTTCTTGCGGATGGTGGTCGGCGTGATCCCGTGCGCCTCGTTATAGGCCACCTGCTTCTCGCGCCGGCGGTCGGTCTCGCGCATGGCGCGCTCCATCGAGCCGGTGATGCGGTCGGCATACATGATCACCCGGCCGTCGACATTGCGCGCCGCCCGGCCGATGGTCTGGATCAGCGAGGTCTCGGAGCGCAGGAACCCCTCCTTGTCCGCATCGAGGATCGCCACCAGCGCGCATTCGGGGATGTCGAGCCCCTCGCGCAGCAGGTTGATGCCGATCAGCACGTCGAAGGCCCCCAGACGCAGGTCGCGCAGGATCTCGATGCGCTCGATCGTGTCGATGTCCGAATGCATGTAGCGCACGCGGATGCCCTGTTCGTGCATGTATTCGGTCAGGTCTTCGGCCATGCGCTTGGTCAGCGTGGTGCACAGCACCCGGCCGCCGGCGAGCGCGACCTTGCGGACCTCGTCCAGCAGGTCGTCGACCTGGGTCTCCACCGGGCGGATCTCCACCGGCGGATCGACGAGGCCGGTGGGGCGGATCACCTGTTCGGTGAAGACGCCGCCGGACTGCTCCAGCTCCCACGCGCTCGGGGTGGCGGAGACGAAGACCGACTGCGGGCGCATCGCGTCCCATTCCTCGAACTTGAGGGGGCGGTTGTCCATGCATGACGGCAGGCGGAAGCCATGTTCGGCCAGCGTGAACTTTCGCCGGTAGTCGCCGCGATACATGCCGCCCAGCTGGGGGACGGAGACGTGGGATTCGTCGGCGAAGACGATGGCGTTGTCGGGGATGTATTCGAAGAGCGTGGGCGGCGGCTCGCCCGGGCCGCGGCCGGTGAGATAGCGGGAGTAGTTCTCGATGCCGTTGCACACGCCGGTGGCCTCGAGCATCTCGATGTCATGGTTGGTGCGCTGTTCGAGGCGCTGGGCCTCGAGCAGGCGGCCGTCGGCGATCATCCGGTCGAGGGTCTGGCGCAGCTCGGCCTTTATGCCCTTCACCGCCTGCTGCATGGTGGGGCGCGGGGTCACGTAGTGGCTGTTGGCGTAGATCCGGACCTTTTGCAGGTCGGCCATCCGCTCCCCGGTGAGGGGGTCGAATTCGGCGATCGATTCGAGTTCTTCGCCGAAGAAGGAGAATCGCCAGGCGCGGTCGTCGAGATGCGCGGGCCAGACTTCGAGAGAATCGCCCCGGACCCGGAACGCGCCGCGCGTGAAGGCGGCGTCGTTGCGTTTGTATTGCTGGGCGGTCAGCTCGCGCATGACCTGTCTCAAATCGTATTCATTTCCCGCGACCAGATCCTGGGTCATCGCGCCGTAGGTTTCGACGGCGCCGATGCCGTAGATGCAGCTCACCGAAGCGACGATGATGACGTCGTCACGCTCCAGCAGGGCCCGCGTGGCGGCGTGGCGCATCCGGTCGATCTGCTCGTTTATCTGGGATTCCTTGGCGATGTAGGTGTCCGATCGGGGGACATAGGCCTCGGGCTGATAGTAGTCGTAATACGAGACGAAATATTCGACCGCATTGTTGGGAAAGAACCGTTTGAACTCGCCATAAAGTTGTGCGGCCAGCGTCTTGTTGGGCGCGAGGATGATCGCCGGACGCTGGGTCTGTTCGATGACCTTGGCCATGGTGAACGTCTTGCCGGTGCCGGTGGCGCCGAGCAGCACCTGGTCGCGGTCGCCGGCTTCCACGCCGGCGGCGATCTCGGCGATGGCGGTCGGCTGGTCTCCGGCGGCGGTGTACTCGGTCTCCATGACCAGTCGGACACCCCCTTCGAGCTTTTCGCGCCTGCGCGGCTCAGGGATGGTGACGAGCGAATCCACAGTCATGTCTTAACCCTCTCTTCACCGTTTTACCCGAGATTGACCTTGTCGGCGGGTTAATCAAGCTCGCAGCCGAAAATCGGAGGTTCTTGAACGGAGCCACAGCGAAACACGCAAAGGTTGAGTTTCTTGTTGCCGGCTCTCCCCTGCTGGATGTAGGGTCAAGTCGGAGCAACAAGAAAGATCGCCGGCCGGGCGCGGCACCACCCACCCCACCCCTCGCTCCCAAGCGTCTGGCCGGCGGTCACCATATTCAGGCTGGAAGGTCTGATAACGACGGCGCGTAGTCGCGCCTCATCTGGCGCCACGTCGCCAAGCCGGCCCCCGGGGAACGGGGCCGGCTTTCTCTTTTTCGGGGGGGCTATGCCCGGGAAGCCCTGGGCCGTCCGGCCTCCGGGGCGCCGCGCAAAGGTCTCGCCCGTTGAGCGCGAGCGCCCGCGGCGCGCTGCGACGGCGCCGAGGATGGCCAGGTCCCGGGCTGAAGCGCGCCCCTCGAGTCCCCGACTGAGCGTCTTGGCGACGGGGGAGGGGCGGACATCGCGATGACAGGCCGCGAGCGCGAGGCGCCTGCGGGATTCGCTGTGGATCTCGTGATCTTGCGGGTGCTCCCCGTTCCCGTCATGCGGCCTTCGGCGCGGGCGGGGCGCCTGATTTCAGAACCCGGTCAATTAGTTGCGTGTGTTGCCCTGCCCTTGGGTCCATGCCTTAACGGCAAGGCGGAGGGGCATGGCGAGGGCGTGCTTCGGGTCGAGCCTGGATGGCCCGACGGCTTGGGACCTCGCGACCCGGTCCGAATGGGGGCGGGCTGAGAGCCGCGCTGCGAGGGGATGCGCCGAAGGAGCCGCGCAGTCTGGATCGCCGGATGATCTGCGCGCCTGCGGCTGGGCCTTGAGGGCGCATCGATCGGCGTTTGGCCGAGAAGGGGGGCGGGAATTCAGGCAATCGGGCGCTGGGGCGGGCACGGACATCCTCCGCGTGACGGAGACGGCCGGGCGGCGGCATCGAGGTGCGGGCGAGAGGACCGGTCTGGGCAGGGAGGCGCGGCGTCCGCGATGGGCGTCCTGTCCGCAAGCGCGACCCTGGCAGCGCGCCGCGGGCGATTGCGGGCCACCGGCGCGCCCTCGACGCGGCGCCTTGCTGCGCGGATGTCCATGAGATCGGGAGACATTCAGGAGGCCCCGGCCAGGCGCTTTGGGGGCCCCATGCCGCGTCGACCCCGCCGACACGGCCTCCGGCGCCGCAGCCCCACCCCTGGACCCGCGGCGCCGGACGGACGCGGAGCCGGACCGCCCCGTCCGGGTTGGCCCGCCGGCCGCGGACGGAGCCTCCACCCATGGGGCCTCCGATCCGTGACCTGCGCCCGCGGCGGGCGAAGCCCGGCGGTCGCGATCCGTTCCGCATCTTCCGGATTGCGCGGCGCTTCGACCGGCGTTGGGCCCGGCTCGCCGGCGTTCAGCCGGCCCATGGCCCCTTGTCCCATTCTCCGAGCAGACCGTCCGGACCCGAGCGCATCGGCCACCCCTGGCCCTTTGCGTCGCGCCGTCCGGCCCGCGGCGCGTTTCGCGCCGGGAGCCTCTCGCTCTGCCGGAGACCGAAGCCTCCGCCACCCGAGAGGGGTTATGCACCGATTCCGTTTCCGGATCGTTTCCGGGGTCGGCGATTCGCCCGATCCGCGCGCATCTAACGCCCTGTTTTCATGGCGTAATGGAACCTTTACCTAATCTGTGCCGTAATGGGGCGCGGACGGGAGCCCCGGCCCGCGACGCCCCGGCGCTTGCCAGCGCCCCGCCCGACGGTTCATATCCGGCCAACCGGCCGAGGAGACCTGCCATGTTCGCGCGAATCTACAAACCCGCGAAAACCGCCATGCAGTCGGGGACCGCCCGCACCGCCAACTGGGTGCTGGAATTCGCCCCCGAAGAAGCCAAGCGCATCGACCCGCTGATGGGGTGGACCGGCTCCGGCGACACCCAGGGCCAGGTGCGGATCGAGTTTCCGTCGAAGGACGCCGCGGTGGATTACGCCGCGCGCCACGGCATCGCCGCCCAGGTGATCGAACCGCAGGTGCGCAAGCCGAATATCCGCGCGCGCGGCTACGGCTCCAACTTCTCGCATGACCGCAAGGGCGCCTGGACCCACTGACGGGCCGCGCCAGGGAGGCGGGGTCGCCTTCGGCAGGAGAGGATCAGCTTCGGGTGATCCAGCCGCCGCCGAAAACGCGCGTGCCTTCAGGCGCATAGAAGACGCAGGCCTGGCCGGGGGCGACGCCCTGTTCGGCCGCGGCCAGCTCCACCTCCGCCCTGCCGCCGCCCAGCGGACGCACCCGCGCCGGCGCCGAGGGGCGGGTGGAGCGGACGCGGGCCTCGATCTCCCAGCCGCCCTCGGGCGCGTCCTCGAAATCGCCGTCGCCCAGCCAGTTGACCTCCGCCACCGGGATCCGGCGCAGACCCAGCGCCTCGCGCGGGCCGACGATGACGCGGCGGGTCTCGGGCTCCAGCCGGATGACGTGCAGCGGCTCGGGCGCCGAGATGCCGAGCCCCCGGCGCTGACCCACCGTGTAGCGAATCAGGCCCTGGTGCTCGCCCAGCACCCGACCGTCGAGATGCACGATCTCGCCGGGCTGACCGGCCCCGGGGCGCAGCTTCTCGATCACCGCGGCGTAGTCGCCGTTGGGCACGAAACAGATGTCCTGGCTGTCGGGTTTGTCGGCGACGCCGAGACCGAATTCCGCCGCCAGCGCGCGGGTCTCGGCCTTGGAGGCGAGGTCGCCGAGCGGGAATCGCAGGCGGGCGAGCTGCTCGCGCGTCGTGGCGAAGAGGAAATAGGACTGGTCGCGCGCGGGATCCGCGGCGCGGTGCAGCTCGGGCCCGTGCGCGCCGTCGAATCGGCGCACGTAGTGGCCGGTGGCCATCACCTGGGCGTCGAGTTCGCGCGCCGTGTCGAGCAGATCGCGGAATTTCACCCGCTCATTGCAGCGCACGCAGGGAATCGGGGTGGCGCCGGCGAGGTACGAATCGGCGAAATCGTCGATCACCGCCTCCCGGAACCGGGATTCGTAGTCGAGCACGTAGTGCGGGAAGCCCATGGTTTCGGCCACGCGGCGCGCGTCATAGATGTCGCGGCCGGCGCAGCAGGCGCCTTTCCGGGCCAGCGCCGCGCCGTGGTCGTAGAGCTGCAGGGTCACGCCGACCACGTCGTAGCCCTCGCGCGACAGCATCGCGGCGACCACGGAACTGTCCACGCCGCCGGACATGGCGGCGACCACGCGCGTCTGCGCCGGCGCCCCGGGCAGGCCCAGCGAGTTGGTCAGGGGCGATTCGTCATGCCGGTCGCCGGAGCGGTCGTCAGGTCGGTCGAGGGCCATCGCAGCCTCCATTTTCCTGCGGGTTTCATAGGCTCCGTCGGTGGCGCCAGCAAGGCGCCGAGGCGGCGCCGACCCTGAATTTCCCGCGATTCACCATCGCGAAACCCGCTGCGGATAGCGTTCTCCCCGGGTGAGTGAAACTGTGGTGGAGCGAGACTATGCGTATTGACACGACTGAGAACCCGACTTCGGTGGTCGGGCCCGATGGCGCGCGGATCACGCGCAAGGACCTGCCGTCGCCGACGACCCGTCGCTGGGTGGCGCGGCGCAAGGCGGCGGTGGTCGCCGCGGTGAAGGGCGGCCTGATCTCCGTCGAGGAAGCCTGCGAGACCTGGGATCTTTCGGCGGAGGAACTGGACGGCTGGCTGACCGCCGTGTCGTCGCACGGGATCAACGCCCTGCGCACCACGGCCCTGCAGCGCTACCGATCCACCAGAAGTTGAAAAGTGTTCTTAACTCGCGTTAAGGTGGTAGGAATTCATTTACCTTTGTGACGGAAGGTGGATCCACGCAACCGGAACCTGCACGGAGGAGCGTTCATGCGCGTCCTGTTGATCGAGGATGATCCCGCCACGTCGCAGAGCATCGAATTGATGCTCCGCAACGCCAATCTCAACGTCTACGCCACCGATCTTGGCGAGGAAGGGATCGATCTCGCCAAGCTCTACGATTACGACCTGATCCTTCTGGATCTCAACCTGCCGGACATGACCGGCTACGACGTGCTCAAGAAGCTGCGCGTGGCCAAGATCGACACGCCGATCCTGATCCTGTCGGGGCTCGACGATACCGACAACAAGATCAAGGGCTTCGGCTTCGGCGCCGATGATTACCTGACCAAGCCCTTCAACCGGGAGGAGCTGATCGCGCGCATTCACGCGATCGTCCGCCGGTCCAAGGGGCACGCCCAGTCGATCATCGAGACCGGCAAGATCAAGGTCAATCTCGACGGCAAGACCGTGGAGGTCGACGGTCATCCGGTGCACCTGACGGGGAAGGAGTACCAGATCCTGGAGCTGCTCTCCCTGCGCAAGGGCACCACGCTGACCAAGGAGATGTTCCTGAACCACCTGTACGGAGGGATGGACGAACCTGAACTGAAGATCATCGACGTGTTCATCTGCAAGCTGCGCAAGAAGCTCTCGGGCGCGACGGGCGGAGAGAACTATATCGAGACGGTCTGGGGACGCGGATATGTGCTGCGCGACCCCACGCCGATGGCCGAACCGCTGGCCGCCAGCGCCGGCTGACGCGCGCTCCGGGTTGACGGACGGATCGCCGGTCGGACATTGAGCCTCGAGCCTAGCCGCGAGGACCCCATGCCGCCCGACAACGTGCAGGATGCCGATCCATCCGCAACCGAAACCCCCGCGGGGGACGCCGCGCCCGAACCAGAGTTTCGGGACCGCGCGGCGGATGCGCAGCCGGACCTGGCCGCCGGCCCCCATGCGGGGGTCGCGGTCGAGGATCTGGACGAGGCCGGCGCGCGCGCCGAGCTCGCCCGGCTGGCCGATCTCGCGGCCCGGCTGGACGCGGCCTATCACCAGGCCGACGCGCCGCTGGTCGCGGATGCCGACTATGACGCGCTCAAGCGCCGCAATCGCGCCATCGAGGCCCGGTTTCCGGAGTTGAAGCGCGAGGACAGCCCGTCCGAACGGGTCGGCGCCGCGCCGGCCGAAGGCTTCGGGACCGTCCGCCATCGCGTGCGGATGATGTCGCTGGGCAACGCCTTCTCCGACGAGGACGTGGAGAAGTTCGTCGCCGGCCTGCGCCGGTTCCTGGGGCTGGACGCCGAGGCGGAACTGGCGCTGGTGGCCGAGCCCAAGATCGACGGCCTCTCGCTTTCGCTGCGCTACGAGCGCGGCGTGCTGGTCGAGGCCGCCACCCGCGGCGACGGCGAGACCGGAGAGAACGTCACCGCCAACGCCCGCACCGTCTCCGACATCCCCGAACGGCTGGAGAACGCGCCCGCGATCCTCGAGGTCCGCGGCGAGGTCTACATGACCCATGCGGATTTCGCGGCGCTCAACGAACGGCAGGCGGAGGCCGGCGCCAGGGCCTTCGCCAACCCGCGCAACGCCGCCGCCGGCAGTCTGCGCCAGCTCGATTCCACCATCACCGCCCAGCGCCCGCTGCGCTTCTTCGCCTATTCCTGGGGCGAGGTCTCGGCGCCCCTGGCGGAGACCCAGGCGGAGGTTCTGGCGCGCTACAAGGCGCTGGGCTTCAACGTGAATCCCCATGCCGCGCGGGTCGCCACCCCGGCCGAGGCCATCGCCCATCACCGGGAGATCGAAGCCGCGCGCGCCAGCCTCGGCTACGATATCGACGGGGTCGTCTACAAGGTCGACCGGCTGGACTACCAGGAGCGGCTGGGCTTCCGCTCCGCCACCCCGCGCTGGGCCATCGCCCACAAGTTCCCCGCCGAGACCGCGACCACCGTGCTTGAGGAAATCGAGATCCAGGTGGGCCGCACCGGCGCGCTGTCGCCGGTGGCGCGGCTGCGGCCGGTGACGGTGGGGGGCGTCGTCGTCTCCAACGCCACGCTGCATAACGAGGATTACATCGCCGGCCTGGGATCGGACGGCGAGCCTATCCGGGAGGGGCGGGACCTGCGCGCGGGCGACACGGTCACGGTCTACCGCGCCGGCGACGTGATCCCCAAGGTGCTGGACGTGGACCTGTCGCGCCGGCCCGAGGACGCCCGGCCCTGGACCCCGCCCGAGACCTGCCCGGCCTGCGGGTCGCCGGCGGTGCGCGAGCCGGGGGAGGCCGCGCGGCGCTGCACCGGCGGACTGATCTGCCCGGCCCAGCGGGTCGAGCGGCTGAAGCATTTCGTGTCCCGCAACGCGCTGGATATCGAGGGGCTGGGCGCCAAGCAGGTGGAGCTGTTCCACGCGCTGGGCTGGATCGCGGAGCCCGCCGACATCTTCGACCTCGCCGCGCGCGACCAATCCGGCGCCAAACTGCTGCGCCCGACCCGCGAGGGGCCCGATGCGGAGGGGTTCGTCGCCGGGCTGGCGGGGGAGGAGCGGCTGGCCGATCTGCTCGCCGAATATCGCGCGTTGCTGGCGCCGCTGGGTCGGACCTTGCCGGAAGACGACCCGGAAGCCGCCCGCGCGGCGCTGGTGGAGGCGCTCGCCGCGCTCTCCGCCACGCCGCTGGCGGAGATCAAGGGGTTCGGCGCGACCTCGGCCCGCAACCTTTTCGACGCCATCGACGGGCGCCGGACGGTCGAGCTGCAACGCCTGATCTTCGGGCTGGGCATCCGCCATGTGGGCGAGGTCGCGGCGCTGGATCTCGCGCGGCTCTATGGCGGCTGGGCGCCGCTGGCGAAGGCGCTGGATGCGGCCCGCCCCGGGGCGCTGGCGCATCGCAAGGCCGACGCGGCGGAGGCGGAGGAACGCGCCGCCGCGAAGGACGCGGGCCGGCGCGCGGCCATCACGAAAGCCCGCGCCGCGGCCTGGGAGGCGGCGGAGGTCCCGGCGGAGGCCGAGGCCGCATGGCGCCAGCTGGTCGACGCCGACGGCATCGGCCCGATCCTGGCGCTGTCGCTGTCCGACGGGCTGGCGGGGGCGGAGGAGCGGGGCGCCATCGACCGCCTGCTCGCCCATCTCACGCCCAGCCCGCCCCCCGCGCGCGCCGAGGGCAGCCCGGTCGCCGGCAAAACCGTCGTCTTCACCGGCACGCTGGAGAAGATGACCCGCGCCGAGGCCAAGGCCCGGGCGGAGGCGCTGGGCGCGAAGGTCTCGGGCTCGGTTTCGGCGAAGACGGATCTGGTGATCGCGGGGCCGGGCGCGGGCTCGAAGCTGAAGAAGGCGGAGGATCTCGGGGTCGAGGTGATTTCGGAGGATGACTGGATCGCTCTGGCGGCGGGCGGGGGATGAACGGCGGGTCGCGCGCAATCCCAGGTTGCGAAATATGACATTTGTCCCGCCTGCGCGGGTGTCATAATCACGTCGCATGACAGAGATCGAGTTGAAGTTCCTGCTGGACGAGGCCGGCGAGGCCGCGCTCCGCCGCGCGCCCGCCCTTCGCGCCATGGCCGAAGCCCCCGCGAAACGCAGCCGCCTGCGCTCGATCTATTTCGACACGCCGGACCAGGCGCTGCGTCGGGCGAAGATCGCGCTGCGGCTGCGCAAGGTGGGGCGCGGCTGGGTGCAGACGGTCAAGCGCGGCTCGGGGGCCGGGACGGGGCTGTTCGCGGTGCAGGAGGATGAGGCGCCGGCGCCGGGCGGTCGGCTCGATTTCGACCTGATCGCGGATGCGGATCTGCGCGCGGCGGTCGAGGACGCGATCGGCGACGCTCCGCTTTCCCCGGTGTTCGAGACGGTGATGGAGCGGACCACGCGCGACCTGGCGGCGGAGGGCGGGGCGGCGGAACTGGCCATCGACGTGGGCGAGATCGTCGCCGGCGGGGTCCGGGCGCCGCTGCGCGAGGCGGAGCTGGAGCTGACCTCCGGCGATCCGCGGGCGCTTTACGCGATGGCGGGGGCGCTGTTCGCGAAGATCCCGGCGCGGTTCTCGGGCCTGTCCAAGTCGGCGCGCGGCTATGCGCTGGCGGCGGGGGAGCCCGCGGTTCCGGCCCCCGCGCCGCGCCACGCCGCGCCCCCCGCGCTGATCCCCGGAGAGACGACGGAGGCCGCCGCGGCGCGGATGCTGCGCGATTGCCTGGCCCAGATCGACGCGAATGTCGCCTGCGTGCTGGCGGGCGACGAGATCGGCGGACCGCACCAGTTGCGGGTCGGGCTGCGGCGCTTGCGCAGCCTGTTCGCGATCTTTCGGGGGGAGCTGGACGGGCCGGCCCTGCGCGGGTTGAACGACGCGGCGCGGAGCCTTGCGGGGCAGGCCGGGCGGCTGCGCGATCTCGATGTGCTGGCCGAGGAGATGCTGCCCCGCGCCGCCCGGATGGCGGGGGCCCAGACGGCGGAGGCGCGGGATGCCGATGCCGCGGGGCTGGAGGCGCTGGCCGCCGCGATCGCGCCGCGGCGGGAGGCGGCGCGCGCCGATCTGCGCGCCGCGCTGGCGGGGCCGGAGGCGCGGCGGTTCCTGATCGAGCTTTCGGCCTTCGTGGAGCTGCGCGGCTGGCTGCGCCCGCATGACCATGGGCAGACCGCGCTGCTGGCCCGCCCGGTGGAGGCCGCCGCCGCGGAGGGGCTGAAGAAGCGCTGGAAGAAGGCGCGGCGCGGGGCGGAGGGGCTGGAGACGCTGTCGATCGACGCCCGGCACGAGCTGCGCAAGGAGCTCAAGAAGCTGCGCTACGGGGTGGATTTCTTCGCCCCGCTCTATCCGGCGGAGGTCGTGCAGCCATTCCGCAAGCCCCTGAAGAAGCTTCAGAACCTGTTCGGAGCGCTGAACGACGCGGCGATGGTGGAGGCGGTGCTGACGCTCCCCGGCGCCCCGGCCGAGGACGATCCCGCGGCGCAGCGCGCCGCCGGGCGGATGCTGGGGCGGCTGGAGGCGAAGGCCGAGCAGGACTGGGCCCGCGCGCGGGAGATGTGGGATCTGCTGTCGGAGGCGCCGCGCTTCTGGCGGTGATCCGCGGGAGGGGGAAGGGCGGCGCGACGGTGGAAAGCGCCGCGAAAGGCGGGTTGAAACCCGCCCTACGACGCCCGCCCCCGGTCAACCTGCGACCCCGGCGAAGCGCCGCGCGGGCGCCCGGGGGAAAGCGGCGCAAGGGTCGTCGCGCGGCTCCCTCCCCACTCCCCCATGCGGGCCGTCGCTCAGTGGTCGACGGGATCGCCCATCGGGTCGCCGCCATTGCCCCGCCAGCGCATCGCGGCCGAGGCGGTGGCGAGCAGCGCGCCGGTATCGTCCTCGATCTTGCCGGCGGCGAAGAAGCTGCGCCGCCCGCCGCCCGTGACCCAGCCCGTCGCGCGCATGGTGTCGCCCTTGAGCTGGCCGACGTAGTTCATGGTCAGCGACAGGGTCATCGCGCGCCGCACCCGGCCCGGATAGGGGCACCAGCAGGACGCGAAGCCGAAGGACGTGTCGAGCAGCGAGGCCAGCACGCCCCCATGCGGCAGCCCGTGGCGGTTGTAGTGCTTCGTCGCCACCGGCAGCTCGACCACCGCGTGGTTCTCCCGCCATTCGACGATCCGGAACCCGATCAGCTCCTGGTAGGGATAGGGCGGCTCGGCGGCGAGCGGGTCATAGGCGTGATCGGGCAGGGGCGGCGAGATAGTGTCCTGGGGCATGCGTCGGGAGGATCCGTTTCGTGCGGCGGCTCGGGCGCCTGGGCGCGGGGGATATCCGCGGGTTGCGCGGATGGCGGGTTGCGGCGAAATCTTCCCGGCGCGAGTATCCGGGTCAATCCGGCCTGGGGTCGCGGGGGCGCTCGGCGCTTCGGACCGCCGCTCCGAGACGCCGGCGAGAACGAGATCGGGAGGAGACCGAGATGACGGAACCGGGCGGGATGCGCGCGGCGGACCTGCTGGCGCGCTGCCTCGAGGCCCAGGGCTTCGACCGCATGTTCTGCGTGCCGGGGGAGAGCTATCTGAGCTTTCTCGACGCGCTGGAGGATTCGACCATCCAGACGGTGGTCTGCCGGCATGAGGGCGGCGCCGGGCTGATGGCCGCGGCCGACGCCAAGCTGACCGGCCGGCCCGGGCTCTGCGCCGCGTCGCGCGGGCCGGGGGCGACCAACATCTCCATCGCCGTGCACCTGGCCGAGCAGGACGGCGTGCCGCTGGTGGTGCTGCTGGGCCAGGTCGCGAAATGGGAGCGCGGGCGCGGCGCCTTCCAGGAGGTCGACTACACCCAGATGTTCGGCGGCATGGCCAAGTTCGTGCGCGAGGTGAACGACCCCTCCCAGCTTCCGGAGGTGGTCGCCCGCGCCGTGCAGGCCGCCTGTTCGCCGACCCCCGGCCCCGCGATCATCGTGCTGCCCGAGGACATGCTGGAGGAGTTCACCTCCGCCCCGGTGGTCCCGGCCATGCCGATCCCGCGGGCCGGCGTCGCATCCGCCGATATCGACCGGGCGATGGCGATGCTGGCGCGCGCCGAGCGCCCGCTGATCATCGCGGGCCATGGCGTGGGGTCGGAGGAGGGGCGCGCCGCGCTTTCCCGCGCGGCGGAGGCCCATGGCATCCCGGTGGCGCTGACCTTCAAGAACCAGCACCTGTTCGACAACGCCTCGCCGCTTTACGCGGGGCATCTGGGCTTCAAGCTGCCGCCGGCGGTGATCGAGCCGCTGAAGAAGGCCGACCTGGTGATCGCGGTGGGCACGCGGCTGGCCGACACGCCGACGCAGGGGTGGAGCTTCCCCCGGGCGCCGGTCCCGGAGCAGCCGCTGATCCATGTCCATGCGGATGCCGGGGTGATCGGGCAGGTGATCGCCGCGGAGATGGGTCTCGCGGCCGATCCGGTGGCCTTCCTGCAGGGGCTGGCCGAGCGCAATGCGGAACTTCCCGCCGGCCGCGCCGACTGGGCCGCGGGGATCAACGCCAACGCCCGCGCCATGCGCGACAAGGCGCCGGAGGCGCGGCCCGACGGGCTGGATTTCGGCCACATGATCCGGGCGCTGGCGGCGAAGGCGCCGAAGGACGCGATCCTGACCATGGATGCGGGCAACTTCTCGGGCTGGGTGCATTCGGAATGGCCCTGGGACGGGACCACGCAGGCGCTGGGCGCGGCGGGCGGCGCCATGGGGCTGGGCGTGCCGGCGGCCATCGCGGCGTCCCTGCGGTTCCCCGGCCGCAAGGTCCTGGGGTTCTGCGGCGACGGCGGGGTGCTGATGACGGGGTCCGAGCTGGCCACCGCGGCGGCGGAGGGGGCGACGCCGATCATCGTGATCTCCGACAACGGCTATTACGGCACCATCCGCCTGCACCAGGAGAAGGCCTTCCCGGGCCGGATCGCGGGCACCCGGCTGAAGAACCCCGATTTCGCGGCCTGGGGCCGGGCCTTCGGGGCGCTGGGCCTGACCGTGACCACGCCGGAGGAAGCCGCCGAGGCGGTGGACGCGGCGCTGGCCCATGACGGGCCGGTGGTGATCCATGCGAAGTCGTCGGTGGAGGCGATCTCGCCCTTCGCCACGATCTCGGGCATCCGGGCGGCGGCGACCAGGGCCGCGGAGTAAGGGCGCCCGATCAGGACGGGGGGCGGGGCCGCGCGGTCCCTGCCCCTCGTCCCCTCCCTCTCCGCAGGGGCTATTGACGCCGCGGCCTCCCTCTCCCTACCGTTGCGGTCAAACGATGACGGCCAGCCCGCGCAGACAGGGCGGCCCCCGGGAGGAAAATCAGCATGACCGACACCGCCGGCGCGCGGCCCCCTCATCCGTGGGAGGCGCATTACCCCGAAGGCGTGCGCTGGGACGTCTCCCTGACGGACGAGACCGTCCCCGACGCCTTCGCCGCCGCCGTGGCGCGCTATGCGGACAAGGTGGCGATCAGCTATCGCGGGCCGGACCTGACCTATGAGGCGCTGGGCCGCCGGGTGTGGCAGGCCGCCAACGCGCTGGCCGCGGACGGGTTCGGGCGCGGGGACACGCTGGCGCTCTACCTGCCCAACACCTTGTGGCATCCGTTCTTCTTCTACGGCGCGCTGGCGGCGGGGGGGCGGGTCGCGCATCTCAGCGCGCTCGATCCCTACCGTGTGCTGGCGCACAAGGTCACGGATTCCGGGTCGAAGACGCTGGTCACCATCAACCTGCCCGAGCTGGTGAAGATGGCGCTGCATCTGCTGGACGAGGGCGTGATCGAACGCGTGATCCTGTGCGACGAGGGGGCGTTCGGACCGTTCTCCGTCCCGCTTGCGCCTCTGCCCGAGCGGGCCGGGGTGATCGACGCCGGGGCGTTCCTTTCCGGGGCGCCGGAGACGCGGCCCGACCGCTCCTCCGACCCCGACGACGTGGCGCTGCTGCAATATACCGGGGGGACAACCGGACTGCCCAAGGGGGCGATGCTGAGCCATCGCAACCTGGTGGGCGCGGTGCGGTCCTACAACGCCTGGACCGCGCAAGACCCGGCGCTGGCCGAGGAAGGCGCGACGCTCTGCGTGCTGCCGCTGTTCCACATCTACGCGCTGGCCGTGGTGCTGATGCGGACCACGGAGACGGGGGGGCGGATCGTGCTGCGCATGCGCTTCGATCCCGACCAGGCCTTCGACGATATCGAGACCCACAAGATCACCTATTTCCCGGCCGTCCCCACCATCTGGATCGCCATGGCCGCGCATCCGGGGATGGAGACGCGCGACATCTCCTCGCTGACCAATGCCGGGTCCGGCGGGGCGCCGCTGCCGGTCGAGGTGGGGCGCAGGTTCGAGAGCAAGGCCGGGCTGCCCCTGCTGGGCGGCTGGGGGATGACCGAGACCTGCGGGGCCGGCACCTCGGTCCCCGAGGGCGCGCAGTCGGCGCGGCCGGGCACCATCGGCGTGCCGCTGCCGGGGATGGAGATGCGGGTGGTGGACCACGGCGAGCCGACCCGCGCGCTGCCGCCGGGCGAGGTCGGAGAGATCGCCATTCGCGGCGTCCCGGTCACCGCCGGCTACTGGAACCGCCACGACGCCACGGCCGCCAGCCATGTGGACGGCTGGTTCCTGACCGGCGACATGGGGCGGATGGACGAGGACGGGTTCTTCTACCTGGTGGACCGCAAGTCGGACCTGATCATCTCCAGCGGGTTCAACGTCTATCCGCAGATGATCGAGCAGGCGGTCTACGAGCATCCCGACGTGGCCGAATGCTCGGTGATCGGGGTGCCGGACGGCTACAGGGGCGAGAGCGCCAAGGCCTTCGTGACGCTGAAGGCGGGGGCGGCGCCGTTTTCGCTGGAGGCGTTGCAGGCGTTCCTGGAGGAACGGCTGGGCCGGCACGAGATGCCCCGCGCGCTGGAATTCCGCGACGCGCTGCCCCGGACGCCGGTCGGCAAGCTGTCGCGCAAGGAACTGCGCGACGAGGAGGCGGCGAAGCGCGAGGCGGCCGCGGCCGAGTAGCGCTCAGCGGGCGGGGAGCGCGGCGTAGAGCGCGGCGTAGCGGTCCGCCATCCGGCCCGCGTCGAAGCGGGCGCGGGCGTCGGTCTCCAGCCGGCCGGCCAGCGCCGCGCGGCCCGCGTCGTCGTCGAGCAGGGCGGCGAGGCGCGCGGCGAGCTGCGCGGGCTCGGCCGGGGTCAGGCAGGCGTCCGCCGCCTCGCCCAGGATCCCGCGGGTCGGGGGGATGTCGAAGCCGGTGAGCAGGGCGCCGGACATGGCGGCCTCGATCGCCACGGTCGGCAGCCCTTCCCAGCGCGATGTCATCACCACCAGCTTGGCGCGGCGCATCAGGGCCAGGGTCTCCTCGGAGGGGAGGCCGTCATGGCGGGTGAAATCGGCGAGGCCGAGCGCCGCCAGCCGCGCGTCGATCACGGGCGCGAGCTCTCCCGCGCCGATCATCACCACCCGCGGGGCGCCGGGGACGAGGGCCGCGGTCTCCACGAAGGCCTCGGGCCATTTCTGGTAGACCAGCCGCCCGACGAAGAGCAGGTCGACGTCGCGGGCCGCGTCGGGGTCGGCGGCGGGGATGGTCATGCCGTTCTCGATCACCTGCGCGGGGCCGCGATGGCGCAGGCCGTGTTCGCGGGCGAGCGCCGCGTCGGCCTCGGACACGAAGGCGGTGGCGTCGACCCGGCGGGCGAGCAGGTGCTCGATCTTCGCGCGCAGGCCGAGCGGGCCGGGCTGGGCGAGCCCGTGGAAGCCGTGGACCGTGTAGACCACGCGCAGGTCGCGCCGGACCGCGGCGGCGAGCGCCGCGGCCATGGCGGCGCGGGAGCCGTGGGCGTGGATGACGTCGCCCTTCGCGGCGCCGGCGGCGATGGCCCTGGCCATCTTCACCAGCGAGCCGCGGCCGGGAAAGGCGCCGAAGCGGTGGGGCAGGTCCCTGAACAGGTCGCGCTGCCGGGGCTCGGTGTTCTCGGGCAGCACGACCATGTGTCCCGCGGCCTCGCCCCGCGCGGCGAAGGCGCCGACGAGGCGGGCGATCATCACCCCGCCGCCGCCGAGCTCGTGATCGGGCATGATGTGGTGAACCGTCATCCGTGCTTCCCCGCGGCGGCCGAAATGGAGGGCTCAGGGTTAGCACCGCCGGCCCCGCGCGCGCCAAGGACGCGACGCCGCGGGGGTCGAGCGGGTCCGGGGCGCGCGAACGGCTCGGGTCGGGACGACGTTAGGGCACATTCGGCACTGTCGGACACAATCCGCATCGAATTGCCGACAACAGGACGACATACTCGCAAGTATGCGCGTCGCGCCCTGAAAAAGCGGCGAAAATGCGATTGTGGGAACCAGCCGCGTCTGGTTTATTCGCCCCAGTCGTCTTGTCGGGGGGGAGCCCGGCACGACCCGATCCACAGGGAGGGACTCATGGAAAGACGCCAATTTCTGACTGGCGCCGCGCTCGGCGGCGTCGCCGCGGCCGGTCTGGCCGCCCCCGCCATCGCGCAGAGCCGCAAGGAGATGATCATCGTCTCCACCTGGGGCCGGGACTTCCCGGGTCTGGGCACCTCGGCTCAGCGGCTGGCCGCGCGCATCACCGAGCTGACCGAAGGTCGGATCGTCACCCAGTATTTCGCCGCCGGCGAGCGGGTCGGCGCCTTCGACAGCTTCGACGAGGTGGCGTCGGGCAACGCGCAGGCCTATATCGCCGCGGATTACTACTGGATCGGCAAGCACCCGGCCTGGGGTTACTTCACCTCGGTGCCGTTCGGCATGACCAACTCCGAGTGGAACGCCTGGATCAAGTTCAAGAACGGCCAGGCCCTGTGGGACGAGCTGGCCGGCGAGTTCGGCCTGAAATGCCTGCCCTGCGGCGCCACCGGCACCCAGGCCGGCGGCTGGTTCAACAAGCTGATCGAGACCCCGGACGACCTCAAGGGCCTCAAGATGCGCATTCCGGGCCTCGGCGGCTCGGTGATGTCGAAGCTGGGCGTGTCCACCGTGTCGCTGCCCGGCGGCCAGATCTACGAGAACCTGGTGTCGGGCGCCATCGAGGCGACCGAGTGGGTGGGGCCGTACAACGACTACTTCATGAAGCTCTATGAAGCGGCCAAGTACTACTACACCGCCGGCATGCACGAGCCGGGCGGCGGGCTGTCCTTCGGGATGAACGCCTCCTGGTGGGGCTCGCTCACCGAGTGGGAGCAGGCCATGCTGACCGCCGCCTGCTACGAAGAGCTCGCCAACCAGGCCGAAGAGGCGATCGCCAACAACGGCGTCTACCTCGGCAAGCTGGTCAACGAGCACGGCGTGCAGGTCGAGAACTTCTCGGACGAGGTCTGGGACGCGTTCGGCGAGGCCTCGGCCGAGGTCTTCGAGGAGACGGCGGATCACTCCGCGCTCGCGTCGAAGATCAACGACGATTTCCAGGCGAGCCTGAAGGAGATCGGCGGCTTCATGAAGAACTTCGAGATCGGCTTCGTGAACCAGCGCAACCGGGTGCTCGGCCTCTGAGCCGCGCCCGAACGGCCGGCGTCCTCGCGGCGCCGGCCACCGCTGACAGATCCGGGGGGACGGCGTCGGGCCGTCCGCCTTTTCGTTTCAAGGGAAGGGCGCCCCGCGCCCGCGCATCCCGGTTCCCGCCCGTCGCGCGCGCGTCCCGCGCCGCCGGCGCCCGGGGATCCGTGGCGCGGCGAAACGGGGCGTGGACGCAGCCGCCCATGCGCGACACCGACGCCCGTTCCGGACCGTCCGACGCCGAGGCCCGCCGCCTCCGGCGGGGCGATTCGGCGCGCCCGGGCGCGGAGGGGGCGCCGCAGCGGCAACTCAACGCTCTGACCCCACGGCATTTTTCGGCGACCCATGGATGTTGTCCGAAAATTGCGCGGAATACTATGGGTTCCTTCGGATTCTCTCGGGCGGCGCATTGTGACGCCGCGACGGCTCGGCTAGGTCCGCTTCCGTCCGAGGGGCGGGCGTCCGGCCCGGCCTCATCCGCTTCCGAGGGAGTTCGACATGGAACGCCGCCAGTTTCTGAGGGGCGCCGCGCTGGGCGGCGCCGCCGCCGCCACGCTCGCCGCGCCGGCCGTCGCGCAGGCGCGCCGCGAGATGATCATCGTCTCGACCTGGCCCCGGGACTTTCCCGGCGTGGGCATGTCGGCGCAGCGTCTGGCCGACCGCATCACCGCCCTGTCGGGCGGCGCGATCGTGACCCAGTATTTCGCGGCCGGCGAGCGGGTCGGGGCGTTCGACGCCTTCGACGAGGTGGCCTCGGGCAACGCCCAGGCCTATTCGGCGGCGGAATACTACTGGGCCGGCAAGCACCCGGCGTTCAGCTATTTCTCCTCCGTGCCGTTCGGCATGACGCACCCGGAATACTCGGCCTGGCTGAAGTTCCGCGGCGGCCAGCAGCTCTGGGACGAGCTGTCGGGCGAATTCGGCGTCAAGGCGCTGCCGGCGGGGTCGACCGGCGCGCAGGCCGGCGGCTGGTTCAACAAGGAGATCGAGTCGGTGGACGATCTCCGCGGGCTCAAAATGCGCATCCCGGGCCTCGGCGGCACGGTGATGTCGAAGCTGGGCGTCTCGGTGGTGTCGCTGCCCGGCGGCCAGATCTACGAGTCGCTGGTGTCCGGCGCGATCGAGGCGACGGAGTGGGTCGGTCCCTACAACGACTACTTCATGAAATTCTTCGACGCGGCCAAGCACTACTACACCGGCGGCATGCACGAGCCGGCCGGCGGCATGGCGCTGGGCATGAACGCGGAATGGTGGGCCGGCCTCTCGGACTTCGAGAAGGCGGTGATCAACGCGGCGACCGAGCAGGAATTCGCCTATTCCTACGACGAGTCCAACGCGCTGAACGGCCAGTACCTGCAGCGCATGGTCGAGGAGAACGGCGTCGAGCTGCGCAACTTCTCCGAGGACACGTGGGACGCCTTCGGCGAAGCGGCGGAGGAGGTCTTCGAGGAGACCGCCGCCCATTCGGATCTGGCCGAGCGCATCAACGCCTCGTTCCAGTCGAACCTGCGCGAACTGGCCGGCTACATGAAGGGCTTCGAGACGTCCTTCGTCAACGAGCGGAACCGCGTGCTGGGGGTCTGACCGCAGGTCTGTCCCGCCCGCATCGCCCGGCGCCTTATGGGCGCCGGGACGCCGGTCTCCGCTTGACTTCGGATGCGGGCGGGGGTTTTCCCCGCTCCGCCAAACGTTTTCAGGGGTGGAGGATCGGATGACCGCGGCCACGGATCCCATCCGGCGCATCGGACGCGCCGGCGGCAATGACGGTGTGGACCGGCTGTTCCGGTTCGTCGCCTGGGCGAACCTGTTCTGCCTCGGCGTTTTCGTGTTCGAGACCTGGCTGACGCTGATCGTCGGCGTGCCCGGCCCGGGCGAGGCGCTGGCCGGCGGCGGCGACATCCGCGCCTGGCTGCTGCTGCTGCTTTATCCGGCCGGGATCGCGGCGGCGGCGGCCTTCGTGTTCCGCACGCCGGTCATCGGCCTGCGCGAGGATGCGGACCGCATCACAGACTTCAACGCCTGGGTGATCCGGGGCGCCTTCTTCGCGGTGCTCTATGTCGGGCTGGTCGACGCCGTGATCTCCTTCCTGCGGGTCGAGGAGATCCTGCCGGTGCTGGTCGGCGAGACGCTGGCCAACGACCTGGCCCGTCCGCTGTTCCGCGGCCCGACGGTGCATATCCCGCTGCTGGTCCTGGGCTTCGTCACCGCCTTCTTCACCCGCACCCTGGGCTTCACCTGGCTGGCGCTGCTGATCGTGGCGGCGGAGCTGATGATCGTGCTCAGCCGCTTCATCTTCGCCTATGAGCAGGCGTTCATGGGCGACCTGGTGCGGTTCTGGTACGCGGCGCTGTTCCTGTTCGCCTCCGCCTACACGCTGCTGGAGGAAGGGCATGTGCGGGTCGACGTGTTCTACGCGGGCTTCTCCAGCAGGACCAAGGGGCTGGTGAACGCGATCGGCGCGCTGATCCTGGGGATCGTGCTGTGCTGGACGATCATGATGCTGGGGATGACCTCGCGCACGTCGATCATCATGGCGCCGCTGCTGAATTTCGAGGTCACGCAGACCGGCTTCGGGATGTACGTCAAGTACCTCATGGCCGGGTTCCTGGCGATCTTCGCCATGACCATGCTGATCCAGTTCTGCGCCATGCTGCTCGATGCCGTCGCCGATCGCCGTGGCGATCCGGGCGCGCGCGAGCATGACGGCGCTTCGGTGTCCTGAGCCGGCCAAGGGATAGGGTAGAACATGGAAGTCGTCTTCATCTTCGTGCTGATCGCGCTGATGGCCCTGGCGCTGGGCTCCGGGTTTCCGGTGGCCTTCGCGCTGCCGGGCTCGGCGATCATCGCCATCGCGGCCGCCGCGCTCACCGGCTATGTGCTCGAGGGCACGACCGACGCCTATTTCGCGGTGGGAGGGCCGGCGCAGTGGCTGTCGGCCGGCGTCACCAACCTGCGAGGGGTCTACTGGGAGGTCGAACGGGACACGCTGATCGCGATTCCGCTCTTCATCTTCATGGGCATCATGCTGCAGCGGTCCAAGATCGCCGAGGACCTGCTGGTCGCCATGGCCCAGCTCTTCGGCCCGATCCCGGGGGGGCTGGGCATCGCGGTGGTGTTCGTGGGCGCGCTGCTGGCGGCGACCACCGGCATCGTCGGCGCGACCGTGGTGGCGATGGGCCTGATCTCGCTGCCCGCGATGATGCGCAACGGCTATTCCAAGCCGCTGGCGACGGGGACCATCGCGGCCTCGGGCACGCTGGGGCAGATCATTCCGCCCTCGATCGTGCTGATCATCCTGGCCGACCAGCTGGCCTCGGCCACCGACCAGGCGTCGAACGCGCGCAAGGCGCTGCACAAGGCGGCGACGGGCGAGATCTCCATGCCCTCCGAGCTCGACGTGTCCGGCACCTCGGCGGGCGAGATGTTCCTGGGCGCCTTCGTGCCGGGGATGCTGCTGGTGGGGCTCTACATGGCCTTCATCCTCGGCTTCGCCATCCTGCGGCCCAAGCTGGCCCCCGCCGTGCCCTTCGAGGGCGAGCGCAACGCGCGTTTCTGGGGCCGCACCATCCTGATCCTGGTGCCGCCGCTGGCGCTGATCTTCCTGGTGCTGGGATCGATCATCGCGGGCGTGGCGACGGTGAACCAGGCCGGCGCCATCGGCGCGGCGGGCGCGCTGATCATGGCGGGCTACCGCCTGCGCGAGGACGCGCCGGGCGCCTACACGCCGGCGATCATCGCGGTGGTGTCGCTGATCGCGCTCTACGTGATCGGGGAGAACTGGTCCCTGAACATCAAGGCGCTGGGGCCGGAGGACGACCAGACCGGGCTGTATCTGGCGCTGGCCGCCACCGCGGCGCTGCTGGCGTCGCTGGTCTGGTCCGGCATCCGGGTGATGAACATCGAGCAGACGCTGCAGGGCGTGATGCTGGAGACGGCCAAGACCACGAGCCTGGTGTTCATCATCCTGCTGGGCGCGGCGGTGCTGACCGCGGCCTTCCGCGCCTTCGGCGGCGAGGAGATCGTGCGCCACTTCCTGCAGGGGCTGCCCGGCGGGTTCTGGACCCAGTTCGTCATCGTCATGGCGGTGATCTTCGTGCTGGGGTTCTTCCTCGACTTCATCGAGATCGCGGTGGTCGTGGTGCCGATCGTGGCGCCGATCCTGCTGGCCGACCCGACCGCGAACATCACCGCGGTCTGGCTGGGGGTGATGATCGGGCTCAACATCCAGACCTCGTTCCTGACGCCGCCCTTCGGCTTCGCGCTGTTCTACCTGCGCGGGGTGGCGCCGGCCGCGGTGAAGAC
This sequence comes from Albimonas donghaensis, assembly GCF_900106695.1. Classification (GTDB taxonomy): domain Bacteria; phylum Pseudomonadota; class Alphaproteobacteria; order Rhodobacterales; family Rhodobacteraceae; genus Albimonas; species Albimonas donghaensis. The sequence continues at coordinate 57,171 of NZ_FNMZ01000006.1, read as the reverse complement.
CACCGACATCTACAAGGGGGTGATCGCCTTCATCTCCCTGCAGCTGATCGGGCTGATGGTGGTCGGGCTCTATCCGCCGCTGGTGAACTATCTGCCCAACCGGGTCGGGCTGACGGCCGAGACCGCGCCGCCGCCCCGCAACCCGCGTCTGCAGATGTGCCTGGAGGAGGACGCGCTGGCGCGGATCGAGGACAATGGCGGGGCGATCCGCTCGGCCATCTCGGACGCGCGGCGGCTGGATCTGTCCTACCTGCCGGAGCGGACCGCGAAGGCCCTGTCGGAGAGCTTCGACAGCGCCGAGGAGGCCCTGCGCCTGCTGCCCGAGGCGGGGCAGGCGGCGGACCGGGTGCAGACGGCGGCGGTGGAGTATCGTCCGCTGCATGACCGGGTGCGCCTGCTGGAGCGGGACATCGGCCGGGCCGAGACCGAGGCCAAGGAGCTTCAGACCTCGATCAACCGCACCATCGGCGAGGGGCCGCGCATCGAGGCCGAGAAGGCCGAGAAGGCCGCCCGCATCGAGACCCTGATGCTGGAGGCCGAGGAGCTGCGCGGCCGGATCCCGGCTGAGTGGGACGCGGCCTACAAGACCTTCGCCGAGATCAACCGCGAGGAGCAGAACCTGCGCCGCCAGTATCGTCGGGCCGGCGAGGACGCCGCGTCGCCGGCGCTGGAGACGCTGACGCTGATCCGGGCGGTCGACGCGCTGCGCGACATCCGGCCGGCGCTGGAGGCGTTCCGCGACCGCATCGGCCAGGCGGCGCCCGCCGACCTGGTGGACCCTGTGTCGGAGCTGCGCTCGGCGGTGGGGGAGATCGACGGCGCCTCGGACGTGCGCTCGGCGGTCAACGACGCGCGCAAGACCCTGCGCTCGGACGACCCGGACGAGGATCTGGCCCGCGCCGCGCTGGATGAGGCGATCGCGGAGCTGGACGCCGAGCTGGCCTGGCGGAGCCGGGCGGAGCAGGAGCTGGCGCCGGGGCTGCAGGCCTATGTCGGCGGCATCGGCAGCTCCATCGGCGTGCGGGCGCTGGACCGGATGCCCAACGACGTGGCGCTGGCGGTGGCGGCCTGCGAGGCCTCGCACCGGAACCTGTCGCTCAACTTCTGAGCCGGAACGCCGGGTCGCCTGACGGCGGAACACGGGCCGCCCCCCTTGCCGGGGGGCGGCCTTTTTCGCGGCCGGGGGCGCGCCGGCGCGCCGCCCGACCGTCCGCGCCCCACCCGCCCGCCCGCGCGGACGCCCGGCCGTCGCGCCGGCGCGCGGCGCCCGGAAGCGGTCCGCCTGGCAGGGGCGTCGAGGGGCGGGGCGCGGTTCCGGCTGGCGGAGAGGGGCGGGGCCGGGGGCGGCTCGACTCCGGGATGCGGGGGGCGCAAAATGAGAACATATCAAGAACGTTCTCGCCTGAGTCGCTCCGAGACCCTGCATGTCCCGACGCCGCATCCTCTGCCTCTGGTTGCCGCTCCTGGCCGCGGAGCGTGAGCTGCGCCGTCCGGGCATGGCCCATCACGGGTTGGCGGAGGAGGCGGACGGCGCGGCCGGAGACGGAGACGGGGCCGGGGACGGGGACGGGGGGAGCGGGCGCAGGGACGGGGGCTGGGCGCCTTTCGCGGTGGCCGAGGACCTCGCCTTGGGCCTGCGGCTGATCTCGGTCAACCGGGCGGCGCTGGCGGCGGGCCTCGCGCCCGGCATGGCGCTGGCCGACGCGCGGGCGATGCTGCCCGACCTCTCCACCCGGATGCGGGACCGCGGCGCGGAGCTGCGGTTCCGCGCCGGCCTGTTGCGCTGGGCGCAGCGGTTCTCGCCCTGGGCGGCGGCGGAGGCGTGGGAGGACACGCCCGAGCGCGGCGGCGAGGGGGGGCTGGCGCTGGACATCACCGGCTGCGCGCACCTGTTCGGCGGAGAGGCGGAGATGGCGGCGCGCATGGTGCGCGAACTGGCGGATTTCGGGCTGAGCGCGCGGGCCGGGATCGCCGACAGCCGCGGCGGCGCCTGGGCGCTGGCCCGCCATGGGGGCGAGACGCCGGGCCCGTCGCGCGACGCCGCCGGCGACGCCATCCGCCAGGACGCCCATGCGACGCGGGTGCGCGCGCCGTCCCGCGGGACGCAGCGGCGGGGCGGCTGGGCGCGCGCCCGGCGCGGCGGGGATGCGGAGGCCGGGGGCGAGGCGCCGCCCGTGGCCATCGCCCCCCCCGGCGGGTCGCGGGCCGCGCTCGCGCCCTTGCCGGTGGCCTGCCTGCGCCTGCCGCCGGCCACCGTCGCGGCGCTGATGCGGCTGGGCCTGCGGGCCGTGGGAGACCTTTACGGGATGCCCCGCGCGGCGCTCGCCCGCCGCTTCGGGGCGGAGCTTCCGGCGCGGCTCGATCAGGCGCTGGCGGCGGCGCCCGAACCCGTCTCTCCCGCCCCGCCGCCGCGCATCCACGCCGCCCGCCTGACCCTGCCCGAGCCCATCGGCCTGCGCGCCGACCTGGAGGCCGCGCTGGCCCGGCTGCTGGAGCGGCTCTGCGCCCGGCTGGAGGCGGAGGCGCTGGGCGCGCGCCGCCTGCGGCTGGCCATCCGCCGGGTGGACGGGGGGGAGCAGGCGCAGGAGGTGGGGCTGGCGCGGCCGGGGCGCGATCCGGCCCGGCTGGCGGGACTGTTCGAGCGGGCGCTGGACGCCTTCGACGCGGGGTTCGGGGTCGACGCGGTGCGGCTGGAGGCGGTGCAGGTCGAGCCCCTGTCGGACCGCCGGATGCGCGGGCATTTCGAGGCGAGGGCCGAGGCGCAGGCCCGCATGGCCCCGGGCGGGGGGGCGGATTTCTCCGACCTGCTCGGCCGGATGGGCGCGCGGATCGGGCTGGAGCGTCTGACCCGTCTGCAACCGGGCGACAGTTACCTGCCGGAGAAATGCGCCCATCTCGCCGCCGCCGCCTGGTCGGGGCCGCCTTCGACGGGATGGCGCCCCGTGGCCCCGCCCGGCGCCCGGCCGCTGGCGCTGTTCGATCCCGAGCCGATCCGCCTGACCCGTCCCGCCCGCCCGCCGGAGGCCTTCGTGTGGCGCCGGGGCGAACGGCGGGTGCGCGATGCGCTGGGCCCCGAGCGGATCGCGCCGGAATGGTGGCTGGACGACCCCGCCTGGCGCGGCGGGCCGCGGGATTACTGGCGGATCGAGACCGAGACCGGCGAGCGGCTGTGGATCTTCGAGGAACGCGGCGGCGCGGCGCCGGGCGGGCTCGGGGCGTGGTTCCTGCACGGGGTCTTCGCCTGAACGCGGCTCGTCCCGGTCGCCGTCGCCGGGCGCCCTCGCCGTCGCCGAGCGCCGCCTCAGCCCCGCCAGAAGGACAGGGTGAGCAGCACGTAGACGCCCATCAGCTCCAGCCGCCCGAGCAGCATGCCCAGCGCCAGCAGCCATTTGGCGGCGTCGGAGAGCGGCGCGAAATTCCCCGCCGGCCCGATGATGTCGCCCAGCCCCGGCCCGATATTGCCCAGCGCCGTCGCCGCCCCCGAGATCGCCGTCACCGTGTCGTAGCCCAGCATCCCCATGGCCACCGACAGCACCGCCAGCGTCAGGAAGAACATGAACAGGAACCCCATGACCGAGGAGATCACGTCCTCGTCCACCGCGTGCCCGGCGAAGCGCGGCGCGAAGACCCCGTGGGGGGAGTGGATGCGCTGGATCTGGCTCCAGACCGCCGCGGCGACGATCTGATAGCGGAAGATCTTCACCGAACAGCAGGTCGACCCCGCGCAGCCCCCCACCAGCCCCATCAGGAAGAAGGCCGCCGCGGGGAAGGAGCCCCAGGAGACGTAGTTCTCGGATGCGTAGCCGGTGCCGGTGATGATCGAGACGGTGTTGAACAGCGTCTCGCGCAGGTGCTGTTCGAACCCGGCCGCGTGGGGGACGGGATCGGTGACCATGCGAAAGGCGAGGATGGCCAGGGCGAAGGCGAAGATGGCGAGCAGGAAGGCGCGCACCTGCTCGTCGCGAAAGATCGGCCGGGCCTCTCCGGAGGCGAGCTGCACCAGCCGCACGAAGGGCAGCGAGGCGAGCAGCATGAACACCGAGGAGACGTATTCGACCTGGGGCGGGAAATGCCCCAGCGAGGCGTCGTAATTGGCGAAACCGCCGGTGGAGATCGAGGTCATGGCATGGACCACGGCGTCGAACAGCGACATGCCGCAGGCGGCGTAGGCGAGGATGCAGGTCAGCGTCAGCCCGGCGTAGACCCAGGAGATGGAGATCGCGATCTCGCCCGCCCGGGGCAGGATCTTGCCGAAGGTGTCGAAAGCCTCGGAGCGGAACACCTGCATGCCGCCGACGCGCAGGGCGGGCAGGAAGGCCATGGCCACGACGACGATGCCGACCCCGCCGAACCATTGCAGCATGCCGCGCCAGAGCAGCGTGCCGCGGGGCATGTGGTCGAGCCCGGAGAACACGGTGGAGCCGGTGGTGGTGAGGCCGGACATGGCCTCGAAGAAGGCGTCGGTGACGGTGGCGCCGGGGGCGCCGAACATGAAGGGCAGGGCGCCGAAGACCGGCAGCAGCAGCCAGCACAGCGAGGTGAGCAGGAAGGTCTCCTGGATCGACAGGCCGCGGGCGCCGCGCGGGGTCTTGCTGGCCGCCGCGATCAGCCCGCCGGTGACGGCGCAGAGGAAGGCGGACACGCCGAAGCCGCGCCAGTTGGCGTCGCCGTCGATCAGGTCGGCGGCCATCGGCGCCAGCATCGACAGCCCGAGGGCCGCGACCAGCAGGCCGATGAGGTGAATGGCGGAGCGCAGGTCGGGCATGTCGACCAGATGCATCGCCCGCCCCGGCGTCGCCTGTCAACGCGAAGCGTCGCGCGGGGGCGCGCCGGGCGCGCGATGGGGGCGGGGTGATGCCGCCGGGCCGGACTGGCGCGCGGCGCCTGGGGGCGGCGTCAGCCCTTCGGCGGTCCCGCCTCCCGCCCGGGCGCCGCGTCGGGCGCGCGCAGGCTGCCATGGGCCAGCGCCGCCACCAGGTCGGTGCGGGTGACGATGCCCAGGATGCGGCCATGGGCGAGCACCGGGATCGCCTCGACATCGCCATCGGCCATCAGCGGCAGCAGGGCCGCGATCGGAGTGACCAGCGTGGCGCGAGGGCCGGCGACGGACATGATCTCGGCCGCGCGGGGGGGCTTCTCGCGCCGGGGATCGACCAGCCGGGCCATGGCCGCGCCGAAGCCGCGGTCCAGGCGCAGCGCGTCGTTGCGCGCCCGCGCGATCAGGTGGATCTGGAAGATCACGCCGAGGAACCGGCCCTGTCCGTCGACCACGGGCAGGGAGGCGAAGCGGCGGCGGCGGAACAGGTCGGCGATCTCGCCCAGCGGCGCCTCGGGCCGCACGGTCACCAGATCGCGGGACATGATGTCGGCGGCGGTCAGGGGGCCGGCGCGCTGGCCGGCGGCCTGCAATTCGGCGGCGCCGATCAGACGGGCCAGGTCCTCGACCCCGAGATTGAGGCTCTGGCGGTAGCGGTCGAGGATCCCGGTCAGCTCGGCCTCTCCCAGGCCCAGCCGGGCGATGGGCGAGGGCGGCTCGGCGGCGGCGTCGAAGGGGCGGCGCGGATAGCGTCGTCCGGTCAGCCGGGCCCAGGCCATGGCGGCGAGCACCAGCAGCGCCGTGCCGGTCGCGACGGGGGCGAGCGCGAAGGCGAAGCCCTGATCGGCGATGGCGTCCGGGTTCAGGGCGGCGGTCATCGCCACCGCCCCCGCCGGCGGGTGCACGGCGCGGCACAGCAGGGTCGCGGCCACCGCCAGCCCGACCGCGAGCGCCACGCGCAGGATGGGCTCGGGGACCGTGAGGCAGACCGCGACGCCGACCAGCGCGGCGATCGTGTTGCCCACCACAGCCGGCCAGGGCTGGGCCAGCGGACTGTTGGGCACGGCGAAGAGCAGCACGGCGCTGGCGCCGAACGGCGCGATCAGGTGCAGGCCGAGCCGCCCGTCCAGCCAGGGCGCGCCGGCGGCGGTTTCCCACATCGCCAGGCCCGCCATCGCCAGCCCGACCAGCGCAAGCCCGACCAGCGCCCCCGAACCGGCGCGGAGCACCTCTTTCGTTGGCGCCGCGGACACCGCGGGTCCGAGCGCGCCGAGGCGGCTGAAGGGGGAATTCGGCAAGGCGGGGTCTCCCGGCGAAACGCGGCGGCGGAGCCGTCCTCGCAGGTCGGCGCGTCCTGGACAACCAGGTGGGCTCATCCGGCGGCGCAGGCCCGTCGGGCCAGCGCGGCCCACCAGCGGACCCCGGCGGGGATCGCGGCGTCGTTGAAGTCGTAGCCGGGATTGTGGAGCGAGGCGCCGTGCGGCCCCTCGGTCCCGTTGCCGAGAAAGGCCATGGCGCCGGGGCGGTGGGCGAGCATCTCCGCGAAATCCTCGGCGCCGCCGATGCGGCCGTAGTCGGGATGGGTCGGGGCGCCCGCGTCCGCGGCGGCGGCGAGGCAGCGGGCGGCGTGCTCGGGCGGGTTGACCAGCGGGGCGAAGGACTGGGCGGCGGTCATCTCCGCCCGCGCGCCCAGGGCCGCCGCCGCGCCTTCGGCCGCCTGCCGCATCCGGGCGCGCAGCAGGTCCCGGGTCGCGAGCGAATAGCCCCGGCAGTCGCCGGTGATGAGGACGTTGGAGGCGAGCACGTTGCGGGCGCCGTCGGTCTCGAACCCGGTGACGGAGACCACGGCGAAGTCATCCGGGTCCACGCCCCGCGCGACCACGGTCTGCAGGGCGCCGACCACCGCGGCGCCGGCGACGATGGCGTCCACCGCAAGATGCGGGGCCGAGGCGTGGCCGCCCGCGCCCCGCACCCGGATCTCGAAATTGTCCTCGAAGGCCATGGCCGGGCCGCTCTGGATGGCGAGGGTTCCGACGGGCAGACCCGGCATGTTGTGCAGGCCGTAGACCGCGTCCATGGGGAAGCGGTGGAACAGCCCGTCCGCGATCATGGCGCGGGCGCCGGCGCCGTTCTCCTCGTCCGGCTGGAAGATGAAATGGACGGTTCCGGCGAATTCCGGGTCGGCGGCGAGGGCGAGCGCGGCGCCCAGCAGCATCGTCGAGTGCCCGTCATGGCCGCAGCCGTGGAAGGCGCCGGGACGCATCGAGGCGTGGGGCAGGCCGGTCGCCTCGGCGATGGGCAGGGCGTCCATGTCGGCGCGCAGCCCCACGGCGCCGCCGGTTCCGCGGGTCAGCGTCGCCACCACCCCATGCCCGCCGACGCCGCGCGTGACCGCGAGGCCCGCGGCCTCCAGCCGGTCGGCGATGCGGGCGGCGGTGCGAGGGGTGTCGGCGCCGGGCTCGGGGTGGCGGTGGAGGTCGCGGCGGAAGGCGGTGAGCTCCGTGGCGAGGTCGTTGGGAAGCGCGGTCATCGGGGGGCTCCGGCGCGGGGGGGGGGGGGGGGGGCGACGCTCGCGGGCGCGGGGCGAGGCGTCAACCCCGCGGCGAAGGCGGGGACAGGGGCGACGTGGCGGGGACGGGAGGGCGGCAGGCGGCGCGGCGAGGGGCGCGAGGTGGCGGGCGCGACGTGGCGGGCGGAGGGCGAGGACGCCCCGGCGACGCGCAGGGCGCACGACGCAGGGCGCGACGCAGGGCGTCGGGTGAAGCGCGGGCGGGGCGGGGGTCAGCGCGGGGCGGCGGCGGTCAGCTCGCGCGCCTGCGCCTCGGCCCAGGCCATCGCGGCGCGCCAGGGGCCGGGGCCGAAGCTGATCCGGGCGACGCCGAGGGCGGCCATCGTCTCGACCTCCGCCCGTCCGCCGCGGACCAGGATGTTGACCGGCAGCGGCGAGCCTTCGACCACCTGCGCGACCAGGCCCGGGTCCGACAGGCCGATGGGGTAGAAGCAGCCGGCCCCGGCCTCGGCCCATTCACGGGCGCGGGCCAGCGCCTCGGGGACCAGAGCGGCGTGGCGGGCGGCGTCTTTCTCCTGCAGGAACAGGTCGGTGCGGGCGTTGACCAGGAGCGGGGTTCCCGCCGCCTCCGCGCCGGCGAGGAAGGCGGCGATGCGGGCGGCCTGCTCGGCGGCGGGGCGGGTTCCGCCCTCGGGCAGACCGTCCTCGAGGTTCGCGCCCACGGCCCCGGTCGCGGCCAGCGCGGCGGCGGCGGCGGCGAGAGCCTGGGCCGGGGCCGGCGCGTCGGCCGCATAGCCCCGCTCGAAATCCACGCTGAGGGGGACGGCGACCGAGGCGGCGATCCGTTCCGCCAGCGTCAGGAGCAGGGAGAGCGGGATCGCCTCGCCGTCCGGATAGCCCTGGGCGCCGGCGATCGACAGGCTGCCGGTGGCGACGGCGGAGGCCCCGGCGGCCTCGGCGGCGCGGGCGGTTCCGGCGTCCCATATGTTCCACAGGATCAGCGGGTCGCCCGCCCGGTGCAGGGCGGCGAACGCGGCCAGGCGGGCGGCGTGGTCGGCGGCGGTCATGGCGCGTCTCCGGTCGGCATGGCCCCCTCGGGCGAGGCGGCGGGGGCGTGGCGGGCCTCGTGCTCCAGCAGCCAGGTCTTGCGCCAGAGCAGTCCGCCATAGCCGGTCAGGGAGCCGTCGGCGCCGATCACCCGGTGGCAGGGCACCACGACGGCCATCGGGTTGGCCCCGTTGGCCTGGGCGACGGCGCGGGTGGCGGCGGGATTGCCGATGGCCTCGGCCAGGCCGAGATAGCTGAGCGTCCGCCCCGGCGGGATCCGGCGCAGCGCGTCCCAGACCGACTGCCGGAAGGGCGTGCCGCTGCGCGCCACGGGAACGTCGAGGGCCAGGTCCCGCCCCTCGAAATAGGCGGCGAGGGCGGCGCGGGTCGCTTCCAGCGCCGGGGTGGTTCCGCGGCCGATGGGTAGGTTGGCGGCGGCGCGCAGCGCGCGGATCTCGCCGGGCAGGGCGGCGCGTTCGGCGAATTCCAGGACGTGGAGCGCATGGGCGTCGGCGATGGCCAGCATCGGGCCGATGGGCGTCGCGATCCAGTCGGCATGGAGCGCGACGGCCGCGGGGGCGTCGTCGGGCGCTCCGGCCTCGTCCAGCAGGCGTTCGAGCTCCGCCATCACCTCGGGGGCTGCGGCGGCCGCGGGGTCGGGGGGCGGCTCGGGCCGGCTGGCGCGGGGCGAGGGGGCGAGCGCCCGGGCCAGTTGCAGGAACCCGAGCCCCAGCCGCCGCCGGAACCGCTTGCGCAGGTCGGCGGGGTCGAGGCCGAGCGCGGTGACGTCAGCCTCGCGCCAGCGCCGGCCGGGCTCGGCCTCCAGCGCCGCGACCATGCGGGCGACCAGCGGGTCGGGCGCGGCGGCGGTGGCGAGCGGGCGGCAGGCGGGGCAGGGCGCGAAGCCGGCGTCGAGGCAGGCGGAGAGGCTGTCGCGGAAGGCGCGGTCCGCGCGCGCGGGGGGGATGCGCGCGCAGGCGAAACGGTGGAACAGCCCGGCGGCGGGGTCGAGCGCCCAGGCATGGCCTTCGAAGGCGAGGTCGCCGGCATCGAGCGCGTCGTGCAGGGCGTCAGGGGGCGGCAGTGTCAGCATGGCCCCGACAGGGATAGCCGATTCCCCGCGCCTGTTCTCTGCGAATCCGCCGAAGCGGCCCCGGCCGACGTCTTGGCCGAACCGCCGCCTTCCCGCGCCCGTCTCCGCCCGCGCCGACATGTCAGCGCGCCGCGGGCGCCCGGACCCGGCCCGCGCGACCGATGCGCGGCGCCTGCGCGCCCTCTCCACCGGGAGGAACGCGGAAGGGGCGCCCGACCCGCGCCGGACGCCCCTTTTCCCTCGCCCAAGTTCGCTTGGGCCGGGCGACCGGCTCAGTTGGCTTCGAGCGCCTGCACCAGGTCGTCGATCAGGTCCGCCGGATCCTCCAGCCCGCAGCTCAGCCGCATCAACCCGCCGGTGATGCCGAGGCCGAGCCGCTGCTCCTCCGACAGGCGCTGATGGGTCGTCGTGGTCGGGTGGGTCACGATGCTCTTGGAATCGCCGAGATTATTGGAGATCAGGATGACCTTCAGCGCGTTCATGACGTGGAACGCGGCCTCCTTCCCGCCCTCGATCTCGAAGGCCACCATGGGGCCGCCGGTCTCCATCTGCCTTTTGGCCAGCGCGTGCTGGGGATGATCCTCGCGGCCCGGATAGATCACCTTCTTCACCCGCGGATGGCCGGCCAGCGCGTCGGCCACCAGCGCGGCGGAGGTGGTCTGGGCGCGGCAGCGCAGCTCCAGCGTCTCCATCCCCTTGAGCATCACCCAGGCGTTGAACGGGCTGATCGCCGCGCCGGTATGTTTCATGTAGGGGTCGAACTCGCCGCGGATGAAGTCCTCCGTCCCCAGCACGATGCCGCCGAGGCAGCGGCCCTGGCCGTCGATATGCTTGGTCGCGGAATAGAGGACGATGTCCGCCCCCAGCTCCAGCGGCCGCTGGAAGATCGGGGTGGCGAAGACATTGTCCACGATCAGCCGGGCGCCGACCGCGTGCACGATCTCGGCCACCGCGGCGATGTCGATCATCTCCAGCGTCGGGTTCGAGGGGCTCTCGATCAGCGCGCAGCGGGTCTCGGGCCGGACCGCGGCGCGCCAGGCGTCGAGATCGGCGCCCTCGACGAAGGTGCACTCGACCCCGAAGCGGGGCAGCAGCGTCTCCAGGATATAGAGGCAGGAGCCGAACAGCGCCTTGGCCGCCACCACGTGATCCCCGGCCTTGAGCTGGCAGAACAGCGCGGCGTTGACCGCGGCCATGCCGGAGGCCGTGGCGAAGGCGTCCTCGGCGCCTTCCAGCGCCATCATCCGCTCTTCGAACATGCGCACGGTCGGGTTGCCGTAACGGGCGTAGATGAAGCCCGGCGCCTCGCCGAGGAACCGGGCCTCGGCGGCCTCGGCGCTCTCATAGGCGAAGCCCTGGGTGAGGTAGAGCGCCTCCGACATCTCGCCGTGATGCGAGCGGGCCGTGCCGGCGTGAACCAGGCGCGTGCGGGGGCGGAGGGTCTTGGTATGGGTGTCGGTCATTCGTTGCATCCGGGGTCGGGCCCCGGCTCCTCGACGAAATCCGACCGGTCTCAAGAAGGATGGATCGCGGGGCATGGCCCGCGCCCGACCTCTTTAGCGGAATGTTTCACGTGGCCCGCAAGCCGGTCTGCCAAATCGCCACGTCTTTCCGGGTAGGACGAAACGCCGGGACGGTCAAGCGCAGGGCGGGGGCGACGAAACCGCCTGATTTCACGAAAAATGTCGGAGAATCCGCCCGCCGTCGCGCTTTGGTCACCGAATGGCAACTCCCATGTTGCAAACTTGCGCTATCGGACCGGGGACGCGGCAGCGAGACCGCGACGGGACCGAGCAGGACATCACCATGGCGCTGTTGCACGTCACGGCGAGGGCAGGGGGTCTCCTCGTTCGGAATGCGTGCGGCGAGGCGGCGGACCTCGGGCGGGCGCTGGCGCGGGTCCCGCGGGGAGCGCCTGTGGCGATCCTGCTGCATGGCTACCGCTACCGCCCCGGCGACCCGGCGCGCGACCCCCATATCCAGCTTTACGGCGGCATCGGACCGGACCCGGAGGCGCGGGCCAGGGGCGCGTTGGCGGACTGGCCGGCGGCGCTGGGATTCTCCGCGGATCTGCGGGGCGACGGGCTGTGCCTGGGCTTCGGCTGGGACGCCTGCGAACCCCATGGCGCCAGCCTGGCGCGGGAGGCGCGCAACGGCTTCGCCTCGGTCTACGCCCGCGCAGCGGGGGCGGGGGAGGCGCTGGCGGCGCTGATCGCCTGCATCGGGGCGGCGCGGCCGGACCTGCGGGTGGACCTGTTCGCGCATTCGCTGGGGGCGCGGGTGGCGCTGGCGGCCATCGCCTCGCCGGCCGTGCGCGGGCGGGTGGGGCGCGCGATCCTGCTCGGAGCCGCGGAGGATGCCGGGGTCGCCGCGGCGGCGATGGCGGCGGCGGAGCGGGCGGGACGGGGGCGGGGGCTTGCCGTCTACCACTTCGCGGCCCGGCACAACGACGCTTTCGACCTGTTGTTCGAGGCCGCGGCGCCACGGGTGGAGGGGCGCCGGCCGCAGGCGCTGGGCCGGGCCGGGCCCGCTTCCGGACCGGGGATGCGCAACGGCATGGGACCGGGCCGCGGCGGCGGCATGGTCGCGGGGATGGAGGCCGCGCCGGCGCGGCGGGCGGACTGGATCGACCTGCAACTGGACGCGCCGGCCTTCCAGGCCTGGGCGGAGAGGCGGGGGGCGCCGCTGGCCCCCGTCGCCCGCCGGGTCTGCCACTGGAGTTTCTACACCCGCCCCGGCGCCATGGAGCTATACCGCGCCATCCTGCGCGACCGCGGGGCGTGGTCGATCCCGGCGATGCGGGCGGCGGGCGCGCCGGAAGGGTTCGAGGCGCGCTGGTCCCGCCTCGCGCCCCTGCGCGCGCCCCGTCCGGAGGCCCGCCCCGAAATTCGGCCCGAAATTCGGCCCGAAACCCGCCCCGAGGTCCGGGCCGAAACCCGCGCCCCGGCGCAGGGGCGGCGCTGGTTGCCGGCGGCGCTGCGGGCGCTGGCCCGCCCGGTCCGTCCGGCTCGTCCCGGGCCGGGAGACGGCGCGGCGGCCTGATCCTTCGTCCGCACGCGCTCCGGTCCGTCGCGGGCGCCGTCGCCGTTCCCATTCCCGTGCGCGGCCGCCGAGGCGGCTTGTAGGCCGCGTCACGCGCCCTCTACTGTCGGCGACGACCCGGCCCGTTCCCAAGGCCGCCCCAGGGGAGAGCTTCGCCATGTCCGCGCCCATCGAGCTTTATTACTGGCCCACGCCCAATGGCTGGAAAATCTCCATCGCGCTGGAGGAGATGGGGCTGCCCTACAATCTCAACCTGGTGAATATCGGTAAGGGCGAGCAGTTCGCCCCGGATTTCCTCAAGCTCTCGCCCAACAACCGGATGCCCGCCATCGTCGATCCCGACGGGCCGGACGGGGCGCCGGTCTCGATCTTCGAGAGCGGGGCGATCCTGCAATATCTCGCGCGCAAGACCGGGCGTTTCCACGGCGAGACCGAGCGCGACCGGATCGAGGTCGACCAATGGCTGATGTGGCAGATGGGCGGGGTCGGGCCGATGGCCGGGCAGGCGCACCATTTCCTCGCCTACGCCCCGACGCTGGAGCCGCCGCAGGTGCTGCCCTACGCCCAGAACCGCTATCGCAACGAGGTCGAGCGGCTCTATGGCGTGCTGGAGGCGCGGCTGGCGGACCGGCCCTTCGTGGCGGGGGATTTCTACTCCATCGCCGACATGGCGATCTTCCCCTGGGCGAGCCTGTGGGAGAAGCAAGAGCAGGACCTGTCGAAGACCCCGCGCATGGCCGAATGGCTGGAGCGGCTGGCGGCGCGGCCCGCGGTGGACAAGGGCCGCAACCTGGCGATCGAGCTGCGCGCGGCGCGGGCGCCGGGCGCGGACAAGGTGCTGTTCGGCCAGCGGCGGCGCGACGGGACGGGCTGAGCGCGGGCCGGGCCGAGCGGGAGCCGGGCTGAGCGGGAGCCGGGCGGGGCCGGCCGTCAGCTTTGCGGGGCCGGTTCGGAGGGCGCGGCGGCCAGCGGCTGCGGGTTCGGGCGCGGGTCTTTCTCGGGCACGAAGAAGCTGGCGGTGCAGCGCAGGCAGAGCTTGCCCCCGGCGTCCATCAAGTCGCCTTCGAGAAACACCACCGAGCGCCCGCGGCGCAGGATCCGGGCCTCGGTCGTGATGGGGCCGGGAAGGACCGGGCGCAGGAATTGCGTGGTCAGGTCCACGGTGACCCCGAACTTGCCCAGGGTCGCGCCGACCAGCGGGCCGAAGGTGTCGTCGACCATCGCCGACAGGATGCCGCCCTGGATGACGCCGGCGGGGTTGCGGAACTCCGGCTTGCCGTCGAAGGCCAGGCGCAGGACCATCGCCTCGCGGTCATAGGACACGAAGGTCCAGCCCAGCATCCGGGAAGCGGGCGAGGGGATGCGGGTCTTGAACGGGTTTTCGTCGGACATGGAGGTTCCTGCGCAGGCGGCTTCGTCGTCGCAACGAGGCGGCTGAAGCGGCTCGGGGTCAACCGGCGCCCTTGTCGCGGATGCGGCGGCGGGAGGAAGGCGGGGGGGAGTGCTGTCGGACGGACGCTCGGCCTCGCGGCCGTCGCCCCGCACGCCATCCCTCCCCGCCGCCTTCCCTCCGCCCGCCGGTTTTGGGGACGGTTTCGCGCTCGCGTCCGCATGAAGCTTTGCTGAATGCGCCGAAAGCGGTTGCCCTCCCGCGTCCGTCGCGACATGCTCCCGATCTCGCGCAACGCTGCATGCCGGCCCGCGTCCCGAACGGGGCGTCCGGGCGCACGGACAGCGGCGGGGCGCGCCGGATCGAGGGGAGAACGGCTTGGGGGCGGGACGGTGATGGCGTCCGACCGCGCGATGCGGACCGAAACGCGCGCTTCCGGGCGCGCGGAGGACGGGGCGTCGACCCCGCTGCTCGACGTCCGGGGCCTCGGCGTGCGCTTCGGCGACCGGCGCACGGGCATGGAGGTCGTCTCCGGGGTCGATTTCCACCTGATGCGCGGCGAGACGCTGGCCATCGTCGGCGAGAGCGGCTCGGGCAAGACGGTTTCCGGCAAGGCGCTGCTGCGCATCCTGCCCAAGGGGGCCTCGGTCTCGGCCGGGACGGCGATGTTCGCGGGGCGCGACGGGCGCCCGCCGCGGGACCTTCTGGCGCTGAGCCGGTCCGACATGCGGGCGGTGCGCGGCGGCAGCATCTCGATGATCTTCCAGGAGCCGATGAGCTCCCTCTCCCCGCTGCACACCATCGGCGACCAGACGGCGGAGGCGGTGCGCCTGCATACCGACCTGCGCGGCGCGGCGGTGCGGGACCGCTGCCTGGAGGTCTTCGACCAGGTCGGCTTCCCCGACCCGGCGCGGGCCTATGACGCCTATCCGTTCGAGCTGTCGGGCGGCCTGCGCCAGCGCGCGATGATCGCCATGGCGCTGGTCTGCGGCCCCGATCTGATGATCGCGGACGAGCCGACGACGGCGCTGGACGTGACCACGCAGGCGCAGGTGCTCGACCTCATCAAGCGGCTTCAGAAGGACATGGGGCTGGCGGTGATCCTGGTGACCCATGACCTGGGCGTGGTGGCCAACATGGCCGACCGGGTCGTGGTCATGCGCAAGGGGCGGGTGGTGGAGACCGGGACCACCGAGGACATCCTGGAGCGTCCCGGCCACGGCTACACCCGCGCCCTGATCGCCGCGGCGCCGGAACTGCCGGTGGGCAAGCCGGTGCATCACGGCGGCGTGCCGGACCCGATCTTCTGGGCGCGCAACCTGTCCAAGACCTATGCCGGGCGCCGCTCGGGCATCGGGGCGGCGGCGCCGGAGATCAAGGCGGTGCGGAATGTCGAGCTGGCCGTCGGCCGGGGCGAGACCATGGCCGTGGTCGGCGAGAGCGGGTCGGGCAAGTCCACCATCGCCAAGCTGATGCTGCGCGCCGAGGAGCCCGACGCCGGCGCCGAAGTCGGCTTCAAGGGCGCGGATGGCGAGGTGCTGGACGTGACCGCGCTTTCGGGCGCCGCGCTGAAGGCTTTCCGGGCGCGGGTGCAGATCGTCTTCCAGGACCCCTATGCGAGCCTCAGCCCGCGCATGGCCGTCATGGACATCCTGACCGAGCCCCTGCGCGTCCACGGCAAGGGCGGCGACCGCGAACGCCGCGAGCGCGCCGCCGAGATGATGCGCAAGGTGGGGCTGAGCCCCGAGCACCTGTCGCGCTTTCCGCACGCCTTCTCGGGCGGGCAGCGGCAGCGCATCTCCATCGCCCGCGCGCTGATGCTGGAGCCCGAGCTGCTGGTCTGCGATGAGCCGACCTCGGCGCTCGACGTGTCGGTGCAGGCGCAGGTGCTGGCGCTGCTCAAGGAGCTGCGCGACGAGATGGGGCTGAGCTACCTGTTCATCTCCCACGACCTGACGGTGGTGGCCGACCTCGCCGACCGGGTGGCGGTGATGCGCCGCGGCCGGATCGTGGAGGAGGGGCCGGCGACATTGCTGTTCGAGAACCCGCAACATCCCTACACCCGCGCGCTGATCGCCGCGTCGCCGGAGCCCGACCTCAGCCGGCGGCTCGATCTGGCGGCGGTGGCGCGGGGGGCGGGCGAGCCCGAGACCTGGCCCGAGCCCTTCGCCTATTCGGGCGATCAGGCGCCGGGATTGGTGGAAGTCGCCCCCGGACATTTCGTAAGGTGCGCCGCATGACGATGATTTTCCGCCCCCTGAGTCTCGCGCGCCGGTTCGCCGTCGTCGCGATGGCCTGCGCGGCCGCCTCCGCCGCCGCGCCCGTCCGGGCCCAGGTCCCGGTGCAGGAGAGCCCGTTCCTCGCCAAGGCGGTGTCGGAGGGCGCGCTGCCCGCCGCCGCGGGCCGGCTTCCGTCCGAGCCGCTGGTCGTGGACCTGCCCGACAAGGGCCGCGAATTCGGCGTGCAGGGCGGCACCATCCGCACCATCTTCACCCGGTCGCGGGACATCCGCTACATGGTGGTCTACGGCTACGCCCGGCTGGTGGGCTGGACCGGAGACTACGAACTGGCCGCCGACATCCTGCGCGAGGTCGAGGTCGAGGACGACCGGATCTTCACCTTCCACCTGCGCAAGGGGCACAAGTGGTCGGACGGCGCGCCCTTCACCACCGAAGATTTCCGCTACTACTGGGAGGACGTCGCCAACAATCCCGAGCTCGCGCCCTCCGGTCCGCCGGAGCTGATGATCGTGGACGGCCAGCCCGCGAAGGTCACGGTGCTGTCGGAGACCGCGATCCGCTACGAATGGGCGGCGCCGAACCCGCGTTTCCTGCCGTCGCTGGCCGATGCGCGGCCGCCGTTCATCTACCGGCCGGCGCATTACATGAAGACCTACCACGCCAAATACGCCGACGTGGAGAAGCTGGCCGAGACCATGCGCAAGACCAAGTCGCGCAACTGGGCGCAGCTCCATAACAAGATGGACAACATGTACAACTTCGACAATCCGGAGCTGCCGACGTTGCAGCCCTGGGTGAACCGGTCGGAGTCCAACGGTCAGCGTTACATTCTGACCCGCAACCCGTTCTATCACCGCGTCGATGCGCAGGGCGTGCAGCTGCCCTATGCCGACCGGGTGGAGACGGAGATCGCCGCCGGCGGGCTCGTCGCCTCCAAGGTCACGCTGGGCGAGAGCGACCTTCAGGTGCGCTCGCTGACCTTCTCGGACGCGCCGGTGCTTAAAAAGGGCGAGCCGACGGGGAACTACGCGACCTATCTGTGGTCGAACGGGGCGGGGTCGGAGATCGCGCTCTATCCCAACATGAATTACGAGGACGCGGCGTTCCGGGAGCTGTTCCGCAACGCCGATTTCCGCCGCGCCCTGTCGCTGGCGGTGGACCGCAAGGCGATCAACAAGTCGCTCTATTACGGGCTGGCGAAGGAGCGCGCGGTGGCGCCGTTGCAGCGCAGCCCGTTCTACAGCGACGCCCGCGCCCATGCCTGGGCGAACTACGATCCCGAGAAGGCCGGGGCGATGCTGGACGCGCTGGGGCTGGAGGCGCGGGACGGCGACGGCACGCGGCTGCTGCCCGACGGGCGGCGGCTGGAGATCGTGGTGGAGAGCGCGGGCGAGCGCAACGCGGAGTCCGATGCGCTGGAGCTGGTGGCCGAAAGCTGGCGGGAGGTCGGCGTCAAGCTGATCTACCGGCCGCTGGACCGGGACATCCTGCGCAACTCGGCCTATCAGGGGTCGGCGATGATGCCGGTCTGGTATGGCTGGAACAACGGCATCCCGACGCCCGAGACGCCGCCGGACGATCTGGCCCCGGTGGACCAGGCGAATTTCTCCTGGCCCATGTGGGGGCAGCATTTCCAGACCCGCGGCAAGGCCGGCGAGCCGCCGGCGATCGCGCCCGCGCAGCGGCTGCTGGAACTGCACCACGCCTGGATGGAGGCGCGCGACGAGGAAGGCCGGGAAGCCGCCTGGAACGAGATGCTGGACATTCACGCCGATCAGGTCTTCGCCATCGGGCTGATCTCGGCGGCGCCGCAGCCGATCATCGTCAACAACCGGCTGAAGAACGTGCCCAAGCAGGCGATCTGGACCTGGGATCCCGGCGCCCATATGGGCGTTCACCGGATGGACGAGTTCTTTTTCCAGCCGTGACCCGCTTCCGCCTCCTCCTTCTTGACCTGGCGGGGCGCGCCGGGACGGGCGCTCGGCCTGCGGCCGTCGCCCCGCCCGCCGTCCCCGTGATCGCCCCTCCGGCGGTCCGCCGGGCCCCCATGCGCGGGAGGCGCTGAGACCATGGCCGCCTACGCGCTCCGCCGTTTCTGGACCATGCTGTGGACCCTTCTGCTGGTCTCCATGCTGATCTTCTGGATCGTCAACCTGCCGCCGGGCGATGTGCTGACCAACCAGATCCAGCAGCTCCAGGCCTCGGGCGAGGCGGCGTCGGTGTCGAAGGCCCGGTTCCTCATGCAGGAATACGCGCTGGATAAGCCGATGTGGGAGCAATACCTGATCTGGATGGGGTTCTGGCCGGGGCCGCACGGGTTCTCGGGCATCCTTCAGGGGGATCTGGGCTGGTCCTTCGAGCTCGACAAGCCGGTGGGCGAAGTGGTGGGCGAGGCGCTGTGGATGACCATCGCGCTGAACGCCTTCGCCATCGTCTTCGTCTATCTGGTGGCGCTGCCGCTGGGGGCGATCGCGGCGGTGAAGGCCAACACCTGGGTCGACTATCTCGCGACCTTCGTGGGCTATATCGGGCTGGCGACGCCGAACTTCCTGCTGGCGCTGATCCTCTACCACAAGGGCGCGCAATGGTTCGGCCTGCCGGTGGGCGGGCTGATGGACAAGCAATACGCCGACCAGCCGATGAGCTTCGCCAAGCTGGGCGACATCCTGGTGCACATGATCGTGCCGATCATCGTCATCGGCACCTCGGGCATGGCCGCGATGGTGCGCCGCCTGCGGGCCAACCTGCTGGATGAACTCGGCAAGCCCTATGTGACCACGGCGCGGGCCAAGGGCGTGAGCCGGGTGAACACGGTGGTGAAATACCCGCTGCGCATGGCGCTGAACCCGTTCGTGGCCGATATCGGGAACCTGCTGCCGAGCCTCGTCTCCGGCTCGGTGCTGGTCAGCCTGGTCATGGGGCTTCAGACCATCGGGCCGATCCTGCTGTCGGCGCTGCGGTCCCAGGACTATTTCCTGTCGGGCTTCATCCTGCTGTTCGTGTCGGTGCTGACGCTGGCGGGGATGCTGGTCTCCGACCTGCTGCTGGCGGTGCTGGATCCGCGCATCCGTTTCTCGGGGAGGCGTCGATGACCGGCGGCGACGACAGCGACCGCCAGGCCGGCGACCCGCATGCGCTGGGCGGCGGCGGCGGCGATCTGGGCCGCCGGCCGGGGCACTGGATCTCGGACGAGCCCTGGGACGCGGAGACAGACCTTCAGGCGCTGGACCGCAAGGACCTGGACGCCTCGACCACCACGCTGATCTGGCGGCGGTTCAAGCGCAACAAGCTGGCGGTGCTGTCGGGGCTGTTCCTGCTGATCATGTATCTGATGCTGCCGGTGGCGGGGTTCTTCGCGCCCTATCACCCGCAGGCGCGCAACACCGACGCCATCTACGCGCCCCCTCAGGAGATCGACATCTTCACCGCCGGGCATTTCCTGGTGACCTATCCGACGGTCTCCGAGATCGACATGGCGACGTTCCAGCCCAAGTTCACCGCGGATTACGACGACCCCAGGCCGCTGCGCTGGCTGACCTCCTGCGGGGATCCATGGAGCTTCCTCGGCCTGGGGGAGACCGCGTTCCGGCTGATCTGTCCGCCTGAGGGCTCGGACCTGTACCTGATCGGGGCGGACCGGCTGGGGCGGGACATCTTCTCGCGCCTGCTGCACGGGGCGCAGCTGTCGCTGACCGTGGGGCTGATCGGGGTGACCATCAGCTTCGGGATCGGCATGGTCCTGGGCGGCTTCGCGGGCTATTTCGGCGGCTGGCTGGACGCGGCGGTGCAGCGGTCGATCGAGATCATCCGCTCCATGCCCGAACTGCCGATCTGGCTGGCGCTGTCGGCCGCGATCCCGGCCAACTGGGGGCCGGTGGCGGTGTTCTTCATGATCTCGGTGATCCTGGGGCTGCTGGACTGGCCGGGGCTGGCGCGGGCCGTGCGCTCCAAGTTCCTGAGCCTGCGCGAAGAGGACTACGTGCGCGCGGCGGAGCTTATGGGCGCGTCGACCACCCGCATCGTGGGCAGCCACATGATGCCGAATTTCATGAGCCACCTGGTGGCCTCGGCCACGCTGTCGATCCCGACGATGATCCTGGGCGAGACGGCGCTGTCCCTGCTGGGGCTTGGGTTGCGGCCGCCGGCGGTGTCGTGGGGGCTGATGCTGAACGACGCGCTGGATCTGACGGCGGTCGAGATCTATCCGTGGCTGCTGGCCCCGATGATCCCGGTGATCCTGGTGGTGCTGGCCTTCAACTTCCTCGGCGACGGGCTGCGGGACGCGCTGGACCCCTATTCCTGAGGCCGTCCCGGTTTCGGCGGAGGGAGCCGCGCGTCGACCCGGACGAGGGCGGCGCCGTCGCGCCCGCGCGACGTCGCGCCGGGGGCGCCTGGCTCAAAGGTCTCCCAGGATGATCCGGGCGCTTTCGGCGGCGCCGTCGGCGCGCAGCGGGGCGGCGATGCGCGGCGCGTGGGCGAGGGCGTCAACCCGCTCGGCCAGCGTCTCGGGCGTCAGCGCGCCGATGCGGGCGGCGGCGAGGCCGGGGAGGTTCGAGAACGCCTCGGCCCGGATCAGCTGCTCGCGCTCGCCGCCCTCCTCCATCGGGACCAGCAGGGCGGGGGTGGGCGACAGCGCGGCCTCGACGGCGGTGTTGTAGCCCGCGAGGCTGACCGAGACGGCGGCCCGCGCCATCATTTCCCGATAGTCCGCCCGAGCGGGCTCCGCCATCGCCGGGCCGAGCGCCGAGAGCCGCGCCGCCTCCGCCGTCGCATCGGCGCCGCCGACCAGCAGGCGCCATGGCAGGGGGGAACGGGTCGCGGCATGGGCGGCCATCTCCAGAAGCGCCCGGCCGATGGCGCCGCCGCCGGTGGCGACCAGCACCTCGCCCCGGCCCGGGCCGTCCGGCGCGGCGGCGGGCGGGGGCGCGCAGACATAGCCGGTGTAGCTCAGGGGGCGGCCGAGGCCCGCGGGCGGCGGGGGGCCGGCGTCGGGGCCGGGCCAGCTCGCTTCCAGCGGGATCGCGGCGGCGTCGCCATGGACCAGCACCGCGCGGAACGGGGCCAGCGCCTCCAGCGTGCGGGCCACGCGCTTGGGCTTGGAGGGCGGCTCCAGCACGTCGCGGATCGAGACCCAGGCGGGGGCGGCGCCTGCGGCTTCCAGCGCCGTTTCGAACTCGGCGGCGAGGCTGCGACGGCCGAAAGGGTGCAGTTCGCAGACCAGCGCGTCGGGGGCGGCGTCGCGCAGGATCGCGGCGATGCGGGCGCGGCGGTCGGCGTAGTCCTCGGGGCCGGCGGGCGTCCCATCCGCGCGCAGCAGGTTGCGATAGTCGAGCCCGTCCGACATCAGCGGCGGCAGTTGGCGCAGGTCCACGCCCGTCGCGTCCACATGGGCCAGGGGCCTGCCGCCGGAGATCACCAGCGCCTCCGCCCCCGCCTGCGCCGCCGCGCGGGCCAGCGCCAGGGTCCGCACCAGGTGGCCGGAGCCCATCAGATGCGTGACCAGATAGGCGATCCGGGGCCGGGCGCGGGGCTGGCGCAGGGGCGGGGTCATCGCGGGACCAGCCGCTCGAATTTCGCGGCGCCGTCGGGGCGGCCGCCGCGCATCGTCACCGGGTGGACCGAGGCGCGCTTGATCCGGAACGTCTCCGGCCCGCGGTAGTTCCAGCCGGTGGCCCGCGCCAGCAGGGCGCGCATCACGCCGCGATGGCAGACGATCAGGGCCGGGCCGGAGAGCTCCGCCAGCACGGCGCCGGCGCGGTCGGCGACCTGGGCCGGGGTCTCGCCGCCCGGCGGCTGGAAGTCCCAGCCCCAGTCCTCGACCGGGCGGTAGGCGCAGTCCGGGTCGGCCAGCAGGTCCGCGCCGATGCGGCCCTCCCAGTCGCCCATATGCATTTCCACCAGCCGGTCGTCGAGGCGGATCGGGGCCCCCGCCGCCAGCGCTTCGGCCGTCTCCACCGCGCGGCCGAGCGGCGAGCAGATCACCGGCAGGCCCCGCCAGCGCGGCGGCAGGGCGAGAGTGGCGAGGGCGGCGCGCGAAGCGGGGGCGAGCGGGATGTCGGTGCGCCCCTGCAGACGGCCTTCCTCGTTCCACAGGGTCGGGAAATGGCGCAGGAGGCCGATTTCGAACGGGGCGGGCTCGGTCACGGTCATCGCGGGGCGCCTTCGATGAGGGGGAGGAGGAGGGCCCGGAGGCGGGCGGCGGCGGCGTCGATCCCGTGGCGGGCGAGGATATGGGCGCGGGCCGCGGCCCCGGCGCGGACGAGCCGCTCGGGCGAGGCGAGCGCGGCGGCGAGGCCGGCCGCGTAGGCGCCGGGCGCCGCCGGGTCGGTCAGGGGCAGGCCGCCCGCGGCCTCGGGGACGAGGACATGGGCCGGGCCGGGGCGGTTCTCGGCCAGGCAGGGGAGGCCGGCGGCCTGCGCCTCCAGGTAGACCATGCCGAAGCCCTCGCCGACGCCGGGCCAGGGGAGGAGGTCGGCGGTCTCCATCGCGGCGCGGGTCTCGGCGGGGTCGGACACCGCGCCGCGGAAGCGCACGCGGGGGGCGAGGGGGGCGAACATCGCCTCGACCTCGGCCCGAGCGGGGCCGTCGCCGAGAATGTCGAGCCGCCAGTCGGGAGCGGCGGCGGGCAGCGCGGCCAGTCCCGCCGCGAGCCGGGCGTAGGAGGCCGCCTTGTCGCCGGGCCGCATCATCGCCGCGACCAGCAGGCGCAGCGGCGCCCCCCGCCCCCCGGACGTCTGGCGCGCGCGGGGGGCGGGAGGCGGCCCGGGATCGACGAAGGGGGGCAGTTCGGCCAGCCGGTCATGGCCGAGGAAATCCAGCCCCGGCCGGTCGCGGGGCGTGGACCACAGCAACAGGTCCGCGGCGCGCATCCCCGCCTCCGCCGCCGCCGCGAAGCCCGCCCAGGGGCCGGCGCGGCGGCGGCGGGAGAGGATGGGCTCGGTCACCACATAGGGAATGCCCAGCCCGCGCGCGACCTTGGGGCCGAGCAGGTCCGGGGCCTTCCAGTAGCTGTGATAGGTGAGCCAGAGCGCGGGGGGATCGGCGCGCAGGGTTCCCACGAGCCGGGCGGCCTCGTCGCGGGCGCGGTGTTCGAGCGCGGCCTGGCGGAGGGGGGCGCCGGCCATGTCGAGGGTGCGCAGCTCGGAGGCCACGAAGGGCGCGAAGCCGGCGCGCTCCAGCGCCTGCAGGGTCAGCCGGGCGATGCGCCGGTCGCCCGAAGGCGTCGGGTGCGAGGCTGGTTTCATCGGCGCGTGGAAGGCGATGCGGAGGGGCGGAGAGGCCATGGCGCGTGGGGTCAGGCGCGGCGCGCCGGCGGGGCGGCGCGGCGTCGGCCGGAGAGGGGACGGCGCGGCGGAAGGGGCGGAACGCGACGCCGGGCGCAAGCGGGCCCGCTGCGCCCCGGCGCGACCCGCACGGTCGCCGTCGGCCGCCGCGAAGCGCCGCCCGCGGCGGCGCGGCGGGTCATCGGGCGGCCCGCGACGGAGAGGCGGGCGCAGGGCTCGCGGACGCCGCGAGCGGAGGCGCCGCGTCGCCGAGGGCGGCGCGCAGGCGGGTGTCGAGCGCGTCTATCCCGGCCTCCATCCCGAACTCCGCGACGAGACGGGCGCGGGCGGCGCGGGCCTGGGCCTCGGCGGCCTCGGGGGCCGCGGCGATGGCCTCGATCCGGGCGGCGAGCGCGGCGGGGTCGCCGGGCGGGACGAGGGCGCCATGGACCCCGTCCTGGATGAATTCCGGGATGGCGGAGACGGCGGTGGTCAGGATCGGCAGAGCCTGGCTCGCGGCCTCCATCAGCACGTTGGGCAGCCCGTCGCGATCCCCGTCCCCGGCGATCTTGGAGGGCAGGACGAACAGGTCCGCCCCGCGCATTTCGGCGATCACCTCGGTCTGGTCGCGTTTGCCGAGCCACGCGATGCGGTCCGCGATCCCCGCGGCCTCTGCTCGGGCGGAAAGCGCGTCCTTCAGCGCGCCGCCCCCCACATGGCGAAACCGCCAGTCGAGCCCGGGGGGAAGGGCGGCCAGCGCCTCGATCAGGTCGTCATAGCCCTTCTTGGCCACCAGCCGCCCGACCGAGAGCAGGACCAGCGGCGCGCCCTCGGCCCGGGGCGCGCGCGCGGGCGGGTCGGGAAAGCGCGTCAGGTCGAGACCGTGATAGACCAGCCCCACCCGCGCGGGGTCCGGCGCCAGCCCCCGCAGATGCTCGGCGCCCGAGCCGGTGCAGGTCACCAGGAACCGCGCGTCGGCCAGTTTCTCGCGCTTCTCCCAGTCCGGGATGGTCCAGATGTCCTTGGCATGGGCGGAGATCCCCCACTCCACCCCCCGCATCGCCGCGGCGTAGCGGGCGACGGAGCCGGGCGTGTGCAGGAAATGCGCGTAGAGGAACCGCGTCCCCTCCGGCAGTTCCGCGGCCAGAACGCAGGCCTGGCCGAAGCGGCGCACGCGGTTGGCGGTGCGGTCGCGCCCGAGGTCGCGCAGCCATTGCCGCGCGGTCGCGCCGAAGCCCGGCATCCGGACCGCCCGAGCGACCCCGCGCAGAACCCGCAGCGGCTCCTGATACAGGTATTCGGGCAGGTAGCGGGGCCGCGCCCGGATGCGGTCATGCAGCGGGTGAGTGCGGTCGTCATAGGGGTGGCGCAGGGACCAGATCTCGAACGCATGGCCGCGGGCCTCCAGCGCCAGCAGCTCCTGGGCCACGAAGGTTTCGGACAGGCGGGGATAGCCTTTCACCACGACCGCGAGCGGGGGGGCGGAAGGGGGCTCCGCCGGAACGGGCGGGGCGGAAGCGCGGGTCTGGGAGGTCATGGCGTCGTCCGGAAGCGGGCTCAGGCGCGGCGGGCCTGCGGGCGCGCGGCGCTGTCGAAGGCCGCGGCGGCGCGCTCCGCCACCCGGTCAAGCCCGTCGAGCAGGCCGGGGATGGAGATCTCGGAAGGCCGCGGCTGGGTGGCCAGTCCGCGGATGGCGGCGATCATCGCCTCGGGCCCGTAGCCGTCGCGGGGCGCGTGCAGCATGCGCGCGAGGCCCAGCCGCTCCGCCGCCTCGGCGCGGATATACTGCTCCAGCCGCGGCCGGATACGGGGGGAGATCACGGCCGGCTTGTCGAGGCTCAGGATCTCGCAGAACGTGTTGTAGCCGCCCATGGCGATGATGCCGGAGGCCTCGGACAACAGCCGCTCGATCCGCGAATCGAAGCTCATGACGCTGACCCGGCCCTTCAGCGCATGGGCGCGGCGGTCGAATTCGGCCCGGCGCTCGGCATGCAGGAAGGGGCCGTAGACGATCACCGCATGGGGGCCGAGCGTCGGGTCGGTCTCATAGGCCTGCAGGGTCCAGTCGATCAGCCCCTCGCCGTCGCCGCCGCCGCCGGTGGTGACCAGGACATAGGGCTCGTCCGGGGGAGCGAGGCCCACATCCGCGGGCCAGTCCGGAGCCTCGCGGCGCAGGTAGCCGGTGTAGATCACCCGGTCGAGCACCTCGTCCGGCAGGCCCAGCCCGTCGAGCGGGCGGCAGATCTCGGGCAGGCCGTAGACCCAGATCTCGTCGAAATAGCGCCGGATCGCGTCGGCGTGGTCCTTGCGCTTCCACTCCGCGGCCAGCGAGGGCAGGTCGTCGAGCACGTCGCGCACGCCCAGCACCACCCGTGTGCCCCGGGCGCTGGCGGCGGCGAGCGCGTCGCCCATCTCGTTGCGAAAGCCCCAGGCCTCCTTGTCCACCAGCAGCAGGCCGGGGGCGAAGGCGGCGTCGGTGGCGGCGATGATCGAGGCGCGCAGGTCCACCGTGTCCTCGATCGAGATGCCGAGATTGTGCGAGGCGTAGTCGCCGTCCGCCAGCTTCACCACGCCGGGCAGGCGCACATGGTCGACCCGGTCGGGGAAGTCGAAGCGCCCGGCGATGGGCGAGCCGGTGAGGATCAGCGCGGCGACGCCGGGGTCGCGCTCGGTCAGGGCCGAGGCGATGGTGCGGGCGCGGCGCAGGTGGCCGAGGCCGAAGGTGTCATGGCTGTAGAGCAGGGCGCGGCGGCGCACATCCGACGGGGCGTCGTCGCGGTCGCGGCGGCGCGGCTTGGCGGCGTGAATCGAGACGCCGTTGTCCCTGGGGGCCGTCATCCGGTGAGTCCGCCCTCGTCTGCTCGCCCTGCGGGTCGTCCATGATCGCGTGCCGGCCGGGCGGAGCGTGGATGTCTCATGCCGCTCCCCCCAAAGGCCGCTGCGCGTTTCATCGGCGTCCCCTCGACGCTATCCGGAAACGCTGCGCTGCGAAAGCGGCGAAACCGGCGCGCGGCGGATGCGGCATGCGGGCGGGCGGGGCGGCGCGCCGGTCGGGGCGGAAAAGACTTGTGTTGCGAGGCGCTTGATATCATGTGCGGCGCGGACCTCGGGCCGGGTGCGCGGCGTGCGGCCGCGGCGTCCTGCGGGGCGCGGCGCATGGCGGGCGCCGCTTCGAAGGCCAAGGAGGCGGGATTCCCCCACGTCAAAGGGGCGCGGCCGCGACGGTCGAAGCCCGGGTTTCTTGCACGCGGCGGGCGTGATCGGCATATGCTGTCGCGAGTTGACGGAAGGGCGGACAGAACATGATGCGAAACGCGCCGGAGATCTCCCGGACGTTCCGGCGATCCGAGGCCGCGGCGCAGTCCCGCCGAGCCGGGGCGAGCCGGATGGCGGGTTGGGTTCGGGCGCTGGCGCTGGTCGCGCTGGCCGCGATCCTGTGCGCGGCGCCCTGGCCGTCGTCCGACCGGGACCGGGACCGGGACCGGGGCGCGGCGCATGGATGGGGCGGCGCGCAGGCGCAGGTGATCGACTACGGCCGCCTGTTCGGCGCCCCCGCCGGAAAGTCGGAGGAGGACGCGCCCGCCCCTCAGATGTCGCGCCCCGCGACCGAGCCCGGCGCCGTGACGCGGCCGCCGGATCTCGCGACCTACGGCCTGATCGCCGACGCGGCCCGCGCGCAGGAGCAGCCCAGCATGCTGCGTCGCTCCACCCGCAATGTCAGCGTGTTCCGCCAGCGGCTGGAGCGGATGCTGAGCGAGGCGCGCGACGGGCTGACCCGCATGGGCACGCGGCTCGACGCCGCCAGCCCCGACGGGCATCGGGGCTATTTCGCGGGCGTGGCGCTGGTCACCGCCATCCTGATCCTGATCGGGCGGGCGGTCACGGGGCTTTACGGCATCTACCTGGCCCGGCCGCTGATGATCACCGCCCAGCGGCGGTTCCGGACCAACGACCTGTCGGGCAAGATTCCGGTGCTGGCGCTGCGCTTCGCAATGACCCTGGTGGCGGTGCTGATCATCACCGCCATTTCGCTCGGCCTCGGCATCTTCCTGTTCGAGGAGCACGCGCCGACCCAGGCCACCGCCGGCCTGATCGTGCTGTGCTACGTGACCTTCATCGCCGCCGACACCGCCTGGCGGATGACGTTGAGCCCCTATCTGCCCGAATACCGCGTGCCGAGGATGAGCGACGCCGATGCGCGCCGACTTTATCTCTGGCTGTCGGGGCTGACCGCCTTCGGGGTGACGTCGGGCGGGTACACCTATTGGCTCAACGAGATGGGCGTGGGCACGGAGCTGGTGCGCCTGAACGCCATCGTGCTGGGTTTCGTCAGTTTCGTCGCCGCGGTGACGCTGGTCTGGGTGAACCGGGCGGCGGTGTCGGGCGCCATCCTGCGGGGCCGCAGCCCGTATGAGAGCACGTGGATCTCGGCGCTGGGCGCGAAGATCTGGGCGCCGCTGATCACCGTCTATCTCCTCGCCGCCTGGGTGGAGGAGGCGCTGCGCAACGTCATGGGGCTGGACAAGGTGGTGCCGCTGCTGGCGGGCGCCTTCCTGACCCTGCTGCTGGCGCTGCTGTCGCAGGCCGCGGGGCTCTACGCGGTGGAGCAGCTTTTCCATCGCTCCCGCACCGCGCGGCGGATGCAGGAGGAGGCCGACGCCGCGCGGGCCGCGGATGCGGCGCGGGTCTCGCCCGGCGGGGACGGGGCGCCGCCGCTGGACGGCCAGCCGCCGGCTTCGGGGGACGCCGCGACGGCGCCCGGGGATGGACTTGAGGACGGCCATCGGACGCATCCGCGGGTCGAGATCCCGCCGCTGGACGCGCGCTCCGACCCGACTTCGGATGCGCCCGCGGACCCCGGCGCCGATGCCGGCCCGGCCGCGGCCGGGCCGGACCCGCTGCGCCGGGCCGAGCCTGCTCCCGGCCCCGCCCCCGATGGCCCCGCCCCCGATGGCCCCGCCCCTGATGGCTCCGCCCCCGATGGCCCCGCCCGCGATGGCGCCGTCCCGGCCGCCGGCCGGATGGACGTGGGCGACATGGACGGCGACGGCGACGACGAGGGCGGCGGCCCGGTCAGCGTGCCGCCCCGGCCCGGCGCGGAACGCCCGCCCGCGCCCGCGCCCGAGCCCGCCTCCCGCACCTATCGCCCCACGCGGACGATGCGCAGCTTCGAGGACCTGGCCCGCCGGGTGGTCAGCCTGTTCTCGCTCGGCGCCGGGGCCTATGCGCTGATCCGGGTCTGGGGCGGCTCCGGCATCTTCGCCGACGGCTCGTTCTTCGACCGCTCGCAGGACGTGATCGACACCCTGTTCCTCGGCTACATCGCCTATCACGCCATGCGCATCTGGCTCGATCAGCGCATCGAGGCGGAGGGCGGGGACGACATCGTCGGCGAGCCGGGGGACGAGGGCGGCGGCGCCTCCGCGGCCTCGCGGCTGGGCACGCTGCTGCCGCTGTTCCGCTCGGCGATCCTGGTGACCATCGGCATTTCGGTGGCGGTGATCGTGGCGACGGAGCTGGGGGTCAACGTGGCGCCGCTGTTCGCGGGCGCCGGCATCGTCGGCATCGCGGTGGGCTTCGGCGCGCAGACGCTGGTGCGGGACATCCTGTCGGGCATGTTCTTCCTGCTCGACGACGCCTTCCGCAAGGGGGAGTATATCGACGTCGGCTCGGTCAAGGGGACGGTGGAGAAGATCTCCCTGCGCTCGTTCCAGCTGCGCCACCACCTGGGCGCGCTGCATACGATCCCCTTCGGCGAGATCGCGCATCTGACCAATTTCTCGCGCGACTGGGTGATGATGAAGCTGCCGCTGCGGCTGACCTACGACACCGATGTCGACAAGGTGCGCAAGCTGGTCAAGAAGCTGGGCGAGCGGCTGAAGGAGCACCCGATCGAGGGTCCGAAATTCGTGCAGCCCCTGAAATCGCAGGGCGTCTACATGATGGAGGACTCGGCGATGATCATCCGGATCAAGTACATGACGCGGCCGGGCGACCAGTGGACCACGCGCAAGCTGGTCTACCAGGAGATCCGGGAGCTGTTCGAGAAGGAGGGCATCCACTTCGCCCATCGCGAGGTGACGGTGCGCATCCCCAACATGCCCGACCGCCCGCTGAACCACGACGAGAAGGCGGCCGTCGGCGCCGCCGCCCGCCGCGCGGTGGAGGACGAGAAGCCGGGCGCCGACCACGCCTCGGCGATGGCGGCGGCGGAGGCGCGGTGACCCCGTCAGGCCCCGTCACGCGCGACGCCTGACGGGGCCGGGACCGGTCGCGGCCCCGCGCGCCGGCCCCCCCCGCGACCCGGCGGCGCGGAGGCGGCGCGCGGCGGGGGGAGAAGGCGGGGGGGGGCGGCCCCGCGCCGTCGCGATCCGGGGTGCGCGGGACGAAGAAGCACACCCGGCGCACGGAGTTTTTCCCCGAGCGCGCTTGCCAAGCGGCCTGCCCGCGGGCTGTAATCCGGGCCTGACATCGGGAGCCTTCATGCTCATCTACCTGCCCATCGCCGAGGTTTCGGTGAACGCCTTCGTCCTGCTGGGACTGGGCGGGCTGATCGGCCTCCTGTCCGGCCTGTTCGGCGTCGGCGGCGGCTTCCTGATGACGCCCCTCCTGATGCTCGTCGGCATTCCCCCGGCGGTCGCCGTGGCCACCGGGGCCAACCAGATCTGCGCGGCCTCCTTCTCCGGCGTGCTGGCGCATTGGCGGCGCGGCGCGGTGGATTTCCGCATGGGCGGGGTGCTGCTGGCGGGCGGCGTCGCGGGCTCCTTCGTCGGGGTCGAGATCTTCGAGCTGCTGACCGCGCTGGGCCAGGTCGAGCTGATGGTCTCGCTGACCTATGTGCTGTTCCTCGGCGTGGTCGGGGGGCTGATGCTGATCGAGAGCCTCGGCGCGATGATCCGCGCCCGCAGGGGGACCGCGCCGAAGCGGCGCCAGCGGCGGCGGGGCTGGGCCCACAAGCTGCCGCTGAAGATGCGGTTCCGGGCCTCGAACCTATATATCTCGGTGATCCCGCCGTTCCTGATCGGGGCGCTGGTGGGGCTTCTGTCGGCGATCATGGGGGTCGGCGGCGGCTTCATCATGGTGCCGGCGATGATCTACATGCTGGGGATGCCGACGGCGGTGGTGGTGGGCACGTCGCTGTTCCAGATCATGTTCGTGACCGGCGTCACCACGCTGCTGCACGCCACCCAGACCTTCACCGTGGACATCGCGCTGGCGCTGCTGCTGCTGGTGGGCGGCGTGACCGGCGCGCAGGTCGGCGCGCGGTTCGGCATGAAGCTGAAGGCCGAGCAGCTGCGCATCGGGCTGGCGCTGATGGTGCTGGCGGTGTGCCTGAAGATCGCCTTCGACCTGGTGGCGACGCCGGCCGAGCTCTACAGCCTGGCGGCCGCGCCATGAGGCGGGGGCGCGCCGTGATCGCCGCCGGCCTGTGCGCGCTGCTGGCGCTGGGGGCCTCGTGGGCCGTCGCCCCCGCGGCGCTGGGCCAGGGCGCGGCCGATGACGCGACCCCGCCGGCCCCCTCCGGCTCCGGCGCCCCGCGCACGATGCAGGGCGAAGCGCCCTCCGCCCCGCCGGGCGCCCCCGCCGGCGGGCGGGAGACGCCGGGCGCCACGGTCGCGCCCGGCGGAGGCGAGGTGCTGGTGCTGCCCGAGGGGCGGGGCGCTCCCGGCGAAGACGCCCGGTCCGATCCGGACCGCGAGCGGGTGGTGGCCGCGCTCAGCCACAACCAGGTGTCGATCACCACGACCTATGCGGGCTCCGAGATCTTCGTGTTCGGGGCGATCAAGCGCAACGCGCCGGCGCGGACCGGCGAGCCGGACGTGATCGTCACCATCTCCGGCCCCTCGGCGCCGGTGACGGTGCGGCGCAAGGCGCGGATGTTCGGGGTCTGGGCCAACAACGCCTCGACCGTGGTGGACGCGGCGCCGAGCTTTTACGCGGTGGCGTCCACCGGGCCGCTTCGGGACGTGCTGAGCGCCACCGAGAACCTGCGCCACCGCATCGCGCTGGACAGCCAGGTGCGGACCATCGGCGCGGCCTCGGACGTGGCCGACCCGGATGCGTTCCGCGAGGCGGTGATCCGGCTGCGGCGGGCGCAGGGGCTGTATGTCGAGGCGCCGATCGAGGTGGAGGTGATCGAGTCCACCCTGTTCACCACGCATGTCGCGCTTCCCGCCAACATCGTCGAGGGCGACTACGTGGCGCGGGTGTTCCTGGTGCATGACCGACAGGTGATCGACCTGCACGAGACCGTCGTCGGCGTGCGCAAGGTGGGGCTGGAGCGCTGGCTGTTCGCCCTGTCGCGCGAGGCGCCGCTGCAATACGGCCTGCTGGCGCTGATCGTGGCGCTGGCCATGGGCTGGGGCGCCTCGGAAGTGTTCCGCCTGATGCGCCGCTGAGCGGCCGGGCGGGGGCCGAGGGGGGCGCCCCCGGCCGCCCGCGCGATCAGAAGCGGATGTTGAGCGAGGTCAGCACCGCGTAGCCCTCGCCCACCAGGCTCAGGTCCGCCTCGCCGTATTCCACCGCCGCGCTGACGTCGACGCCCGGGGCCAGCAGGTAGGTCCCGCCGAAGGTGGCGTGCAACGCGTCCGCCGTGCCGTTGGCCGTCATCA
Organism: Albimonas donghaensis; assembly: GCF_900106695.1. Classification (GTDB taxonomy): domain Bacteria; phylum Pseudomonadota; class Alphaproteobacteria; order Rhodobacterales; family Rhodobacteraceae; genus Albimonas; species Albimonas donghaensis. The sequence goes on along the minus strand of NZ_FNMZ01000006.1, from coordinate 25,160 downwards.
CGCCGCCGCCGATCTTCCACGCGTCGAACTGGTACATGGCGCCGAGCCCCACATGGTCGGTGCGCCCGCGCCCGTCGCGGCGGTTCCAGAAGCCGGCGAGGGTCACGAGGTCCTCGCCGGTGGTATAGGTGATCTCGGCGCCGGCATGCATCATCTCGGTCCCGGCCGGGCCGTCCGAGTTCAGGTAGCCGCCGCCCACCGACAGGCCGAAGCCGTGATAGGGCGTCGGGCTTCTCCAGCTGGCGCCCACCGCCACCTGGTGATCGGCCCGCAGCGGTCCGGCGCCCGCCCGGGGCAGCGACCGCGCGGTGTCGCCGAGCCCGTCGGCGGTGGCGTCGGGCTGGTAGCTGACGCCGGCGCGGATCCCGTAGCGGTTCTCCGGCAGGCCGTAGCGGATCGACAGCGCGTCGTCCTTGCCGACCATGCCCACCCCGCCGGGGGCCACGAAGATGTCGGCGTCGTAATAGTTGTAGGGGCCGGTGGCGAACACGATCCCGACCTGGCCGTATTCGTTGAGCGCGGTGTCGGCGCCGCCGACCCAGACCTCGCCGAAGGCGCCGTCGACGCGGGCCCAGTTCTCGTCGATCTGGTCGAGCGCCGAGGTGAACGCCTCCACCTCCACCTGCACCGCGAAGTTGAGGCCGGAATCGCTGGAGCCCCGGGCCTTGAGGTGGATCTCGCCGTCGCGGATCAGGACCAGCTCGGTGTCGCCGGAGATCGAGGCGTCGGTCACGCCGGCCCCGATATACATGTAGCCGCCGACCGAACCCGTGATCCGCTCCGCCCCCGAAGCGGCGCCGGCGGAGACCAGCGCGGCCCCGCTCGCCAGCGCCGAAAGGCGAAAGAGACCGGGGCGGCGGCGCGGGGAGATCCGGGCAGGGGACATGTCAGGCTCCGTTGAGTGGGACGGTCCGTGGCGGGGCCGACCGGGCAGGGCGTCCGGAGCAGGCGTCCGGGGCGACGTCACGGGGCGCGCCGCGGGGCGAGGCGCCTGCAAGCCGCTCTCGCCGGGGGACGACCGGAAATGGGCCGGCGGCGTCGAGCGGTCTGCAAGATGCTGTCGCGCGGAGGCGGGGTCAATACGGCTGCGACGCGCCCGGGGGCGACGGGGCCGGGGCGCCCCCCGCCGCGTCCCCCGCCGCCGGCTTTCCTTGACAGGCCGGCCCCCCCTCATATGGTGCGCGCCACGACGCTGGGGCGGCGCGAACCGCCCGGCGCCGGCACGCAACCAGACCGAAGCCCCGTTCGAGACCCGAGCGGGGACGCACCCATTGGAGTGAACCCCATGTCCGACGCGCACGCCGCCCGTCCCGAGAACCGCTCGGTCGAGGCCCGGCAGGTCACCGTGACCCTGCCGGACGGCGCGACGCGGACTATGCCGGCGGGGGCTTCCTCCGCCGACCTCGCCGCCGACATCTCCAAGTCGCTCGCCAAGGCCGCCATCGCGGCGAAGGTCGACGGCAGGCTCGTCGACCTGACCGCGCCGCTGGAAGACGGCGCGCAGGTGGCGCTGGTGACGATGAAGGACGAGGCCGAGGCGCTGGAGCTGGTGCGCCACGACTGCGCGCATATCATGGCCCGCGCGGTGCAGGAGCTGTGGCCCGACGTGAAGGTCACCATCGGCCCGGTGATCGACAACGGCTGGTTCTACGATTTCGACCGGGAGGAGCCGTTCTCCACCGACGATCTCGCGGCGATCGAGAAGAAGATGCGGGAGATCATCGCCAAGCGCGATCCGGTCCGCACCGAAGTGTGGGAGCGCGACGCCGCGGTGGCCTTCTACGAAGCCAACGGCGAACCCTACAAGGTGGAGCTGGTCGGCGCGATCCCCGAGGGCGAGAAGATCCGCATGTACTGGCACGGCGACTGGCAGGACCTCTGCCGGGGCCCGCATCTGGTCCATACGGGGCAGGTGCCGCCGGACGCCTTCAAGCTGATGAAGGTGGCCGGCGCCTACTGGCGCGGCGATCATCGCAACAAGATGCTCCAGCGCATCTACGGCGTGGCGTTCCGGTCGCGCAAGGATCTCGAAGCCCATCTCCACCAGCTGGAGGAGGCCGAGCGCCGCGACCATCGCCGCATCGGCCGGGAGATGGACCTGTTCCACCTCCAGGACGAGGCGCCGGGCATGGTGTTCTGGCACCCGGACGGCTGGACCGTCTACCGGGCGCTGGAGGATTACATGCGCCGCCGGCTGACGCTGGCCGGCTACAAGGAGATCAAGACCCCGCAGGTGGTGGACCGCAAGCTGTGGGAGGCTTCCGGTCACTGGGAGAACTACCACGAGAACATGTTCATCACCGAGGTTGACGAGGGGTCGGAGGCCGGCGCGCATGCGAACGCCAAGCGGACCAACGCGCTCAAGCCGATGAACTGCCCGTGCCATGTCCAGGTCTACAACCAGGGGCTCAAGTCCTATCGCGACCTGCCGCTGCGGCTGGCGGAGTTCGGGTCCTGCCACCGCTACGAGTCCTCGGGCTCCATGCACGGGCTGATGCGGGTGCGCGGCTTCACCCAGGACGACGCGCATATCTTCTGCACCGAGGACCAGATCGAGGCGGAATGCGCGGATTTCATCCGGCTGCTGTCGACGGTCTACACGGATCTCGGGTTCGAGGATTTCGACATCAAGCTGTCGACCCGGCCGGAGACGCGGGTGGGCTCGGACGCGGTCTGGGACAAGGCCGAGACCGCGCTGGAGAAGGCGATCCAGGCGCTGGGCCTGCCCTATGAGGTGGATCCGGGCGAGGGCGCCTTCTACGGCCCGAAGCTGGACTTCAAGCTGACCGACGCCATCGGGCGGGAATGGCAGTGCGGCACCTTCCAGGCCGATTTCAACCTGCCCGACCGGCTGGACGCGGAATATGTCAACGACCAGGACGAGCGCGTGCGCCCGGTGATGCTGCACCGGGCGATCCTGGGGTCGTTCGAGCGGTTCCTCGGCATCCTGATCGAGAACCATGCCGGGCGTTTCCCGCTGTGGCTGGCCCCGAAACAGGTGGTGGTGGCGACGATCACCTCGGACGCGGACGGCTACGCCGCGGAGGTCGTCGCGGCCCTGCGCGCCGCCGGCATCCGGGCCGAGGCCGACACCCGCAACGAGAAGATCAACTACAAGGTCCGCGAGCACAGCCTCGCCAAGGTCCCGGCGATCCTAGCCGTGGGGCGGCAGGAGGTCGAGAACCGCTCGGTCGCCGTGCGGCGGCTGGGGGCCCAGGGCTCGAAGGTCCTGGGGCTGGAGGAGGCGCTGGAGGCCTTCGTGGCCGAGGCGACCCCGCCGGACCTGCGCAAGGCCTGATCGCCGCCCTTCGGGGCGTCGGAAACATGAAGGGCGCGGTTGGCCGAGGGGCCGGCCGCGCCCTTTTTCGTGCCGCGGTTCGAGGGGGCGGGCCGCGCGCCGCCCCCGGCCGCGCCTCCCGCCCGCCCACCCCGGCGCGACCGGGGGCGGCGCGCTCCGGGCGATTCGGCGCGTGCCGCGACGGGCGGGGCGCGACGAAAAAGGCGGCCCGCGTTGGGCCGCCCTCGGGATGTGCCGTCGAAGGGGGGGGATCAGCCGAAGTCGAAGTCGTCGGCGCCGATCTCGGCCGCGCTCCGCCCGGCGAGGATCACCGTCGTCCCCTCCCAGCGGATCGCGGCGCCGGCGCGGACGTCGCGGATCTCCAGGTCCTCGAGGCCGCTGGCGTTGTAGCTGGTGATCTGGATGAGATCGACGCCGTCCTCCCAATCCTTGATCGTGTTGCGGCCGTAGTCGTTGAAGAACCAGAACCAGTCCGCGCCGGCCCCGCCCTTGAGCACGTCGCGCCCGGCGCCCGGGTCCAGCAGGTCGTCGCCGCGGCCGCCGATCAGCGTGTCGCGCCGGCCGGCGCCGTAGAGCAGGTCGTCACCGCCGCCGCCGACCAGCTTGTCATCGCCGCGGCCGCCCTCCAGCACGTCGTTTCCGCGGCCGCCCTTGAGCGTGTCCTTGCCGCCGTCGCCTGCGATCAGGTCATCGCCGCCGCCGCCGATCAGCGTGTCCCGGCCGGCGCCGCCGCGCAGCTCGTCGTCGCCACCGAAGCCCTTGAGCACGTCGCGCCCGCCATAGCCCCAGATCCAGTCATTTCCCGCGTCGCCGGCGATCCGGTCCGCGCCGCGGGCGCCGTAGTGGAATTCCACCGCCGCCGCGTCGCCGCCGCCGCCGCCGGAGGTCCCGTCATCCGAGCCGCCCGAGGTCTCGCCCTCGCCTAGGCCGCCGTCCCCGTCCCCGCCCCCGTCCGCGCCCTCGTCCGCGTCGTCGACCAGCAGGGCGTCGGCGTAATCCACATAGGTGAGGTCGAGCCCGAACGTGAGGCCGGACAGCAGGTCGCCGTCCTCGCCGGTCGACCAGTCGTACCAGGGGTTCTCCAGCAGGCCGTCGATGGAGATGGTCTGCACCGTCTCGACGGTCGAGCCGTTGCCGTGGATGAAGCCGTGGTCGTTAGTGTAGCGGCTCTCGGCGCCGGTCTCGATCCGGATGCCCTGGCGCGAGGCGCCGTTGTTGCGGAAGTTGTCGGCGAATTCCGCCGTCCACACGCCGCCGACATTCTCGACATCGGTCCAGAAATTGTAGGCCGCGCGCACGCCCCGTTCCACGTCGTCGGAGTCGAAGCCGGAGATGCGCAGGTGGCCGGCCTCGTCGTCGCCCAGGCCGAAGCCGCGGATCTCGCCGCTGTTCTCGTTGTAGATGGCGATCCAGGCCGAGAGGTGGTCGCCCTCGTAAACCGTCGTGGTGACGTCGGGCGCGTTCTCGTACTGGATCAGGTAGCCGGCGGAATCCGCGCCCGCGACCGCGCCGTAGGTGTCGAGATTGTAGCCGGCGCGCTGCACGCGGATCACCGTGGCGTAGTATTCGCCCTCGTCCAGCATCGTGTGGAGCGGGTGCTGTTGCAGACCTGCGGCCATGGCGGTTCCCCTTGCGTTGCGGCGCGCCCCACGCGCTCCGCTTCGAGTCATCCCCGTGAACGTCGCTAGACCTGACCGTTGAGAAATTCAACGGCGCGGGCGATTGCGCCCCCTTGCCAATGTGTTGGGGATGAATGCGCGCAGTTGGGTGTTGCCGGGGCGCATCGTTTCGCCAGGGCGGCGCGGTCGCGGGGGCTGCGAAGGACGCCGCCATGGGCGAATTTCAGACCCGAGCGCCCGACCCCGGTGACCATGCCCGCGTTCCGCCCGCGCCCGGCCTCGGCGCCGCGCGGGCGTCCGGGCGCCGCCGGCGGGCGGGTCGTCGCGCGGCTCCCTCGCCGGCCGCCGGCGCTGACGGGGCCGGTTTCGCCCGCCCGGACACGCCTTTCATTTGACATTTCGGACGCGATCCCCGACCAATCCGCCTCCGCTCCGCACGGTCCGGCCGCCGCGCGGGGCGTTTTCGATTCATTCCGGCCGGTTCCGAAGGAGTTCAGAGGTGATCACGCCCGTCCTGCCGACCTACGCTCGGGCGCCCCTCGCATTCGTCGAGGGACAGGGCCCATGGCTGATTGACGAGAAAGGCGACCGTTACTTCGATCTCGGCGCCGGCATCGCGGTGAACGTGCTCGGGCACGCCAATCCGACGCTCGTCTCGGCGCTGGAGGACCAGGCGCGACGACTCTGGCACACCTCGAACCTGTACCGGATCCCCAACCAGGAGAAGCTCGCCGAGCTGCTGGTCGAGCATACTTTCGCCGACACCATGTTCTTCACGAACTCGGGCGCCGAGGCGATGGAATGCGCGATCAAGATGGCGCGGAAGTTCCACTCCCATGCGGGGAACCCCGAGCGGTTCCGGGTGATCACCTTCGAAGGGTCGTTCCACGGGCGGACGCTGGCCACCATCTCGGCCGCGGGCGGGGAGAAGCTGACCAAGGGCTTCGGCCCGCTGCTGCCGGGCTTCGACCACGCGGTCTACGGAGACCTGGAGTCGGTCAAGGCGCTGATCGGACCCGAAACCGCCGCCATCGCCATCGAGCCGATCCTGGGCGAGGGCGGGATCATCCAGCCCGAGCGCGCCTTCCTGAAGGCGCTGCGCGAGATCTGCGACGCCGAGGGCCTGCTGCTGATCATGGACGAGATCCAGACCGGCGTCGGGCGCACCGGCAAGCTCTTCGCCCATGAATGGGCCGGGGTGACGCCGGACATCATGGCCATCGCCAAGGGCATCGGCGGCGGCTTCCCGCTGGGCGCCTGCCTGGCGACGGAGCGCGCCGCGGCGGGCATGACCGCGGGCACCCACGGGTCCACCTATGGCGGCAACCCGCTGGGCTGCGCCGTGGGCGTGGCGGTGATGGAGACCGTGACCGGGCCGGGTTTCCTCGAGGAGGTCAACCGCCTCGCCGGGGCGCTGCGCCAGAAGCTGGAGGGGCTGATCTCCGCCCATCCCACCGTGCTGGAAAGCGTTCGCGGCGAGGGGCTGATGATCGGCATCCGCTGCAAGGCGGCCAACATGGACGTGGTCAACGCCGGCTATGACGCAAGGCTGCTGGTGGTGCCGGCGGCGGACAACGCCATCCGCCTGCTGCCGCCGCTGAACATCACCGACGCGGAGATCGACGAGGCCATGGCGCGCCTCGACGCCGCCTGCGTCGCGGTGGAGGCGGCGCAGCGGGAGGCGGCGGGATGACGCGGCACTTCCTCGACCTCGACCAGGTCCCCGCCGAGACGCTCAAGGGCATCATCGCCGACGCCCGCGCGGTCAAGGACGCGCGGGCGGGGCGGCCCAAGGGCATGCGCGACGACGACCTGCCGCTGAAGGGGCGGGTGGTGGCGCTGATCTTCGAAAAGCCCTCGACCCGCACCCGCGTCTCCTTCGATGTGGGCGTGCGCCAGATGGGCGGCGAGACCATGGTGCTGACCGGCTCCGAGATGCAGCTGGGGCAGGGCGAGACGGTGGCCGACACCGCCCGCGTGCTGTCGCGCTATGTCGACGCCATCATGATCCGGACCTTCGAGCGTTCGACCCTGATCGAGATGGCCGAGCACGCCACGGTCCCGGTGATCAACGGGCTCACCAACCACTCGCATCCCTGCCAGATCATGGCCGACATGATGACGTGGGAAGAGCATCGCGGTCCGGTCGCCGGCAAGCGCGTGCTGTGGGCGGGGGATGGCAACAATGTCTGCGCCTCCTTCCTGCACGCGGCCGGGCGCTTCGGCTTCGACATGACCTTCGCCGGACCCCAGACGCTGGACCCGGACCCGGAGATCGTGGCCTGGGCGCGGGCGCAGGGCTCTGACGTGCGGATCGAGCGCGATGCGCTCAAGGCCGCCGAGGGCGTGGACCTGGTGGTCACCGACACCTGGCTGTCGATGCATGACGACGAGGGCGCCCGCGACCGCCGCCACAACCAGCTGCGTCCCTACCAGGTGAACGGGGCGCTGATGGCCAAGGCGGCGCCGGACGCGCTGTTCATGCATTGCCTGCCCGCGCATCGGGAGGAGGAGGCGACCTCCGAGATCATGGACGGTCCCCACTCGGTCATCTTCGACGAGGCCGAGAACCGTCTGCACGCGCAGAAGGCGGTCCTGCGCTGGTGCTTCGCCGGCTGAGCCTTCGCCGGCTTGCGCGGCGGCGAGAACGATCGGGCCGGTCCGTCGGAATGACGGGCCGGCCCGTTGCGTTTCCGGGGCGCGCAAACCGGGCGGGGGGTGTCCTGAGCTGAATACGCTGCGCACCGTTGCGAAATGCGCTTGAGTTCTTCTGAACAAATTCCTGAACGGCCGCTAATTTTCCTGACAGCAATATGTTATTACGCAAAGTAAACGCGCGATTATATCGGGCGTCGCCACAATTTCGGCGCCGTATACTGTGAGCGTAAGGGCGTTAGTGGGATTCCCTGGTCGTGTTTCGGGGATTCCGGCGAAGATCGCGCGTATTTGCGAGAAAAATCGGACGAGACCACCCATGATATCTTTCGACCGCAATCGGACCGCGACGCTCGCGGCCGCCACGGCGCTCTGCGTCGCCGCGACGGGGCCGGCCGACGCCCTGTCCATCCGCATGCTCGATTCGGCCGGCCAGGTCGACGTCGCCGACAATGGCGTCGGCGACACCGACCCGACCGTCGGGGCCATCGACTTCGACAGTTCCGCGCCCGGCTCCCCGGCCCTGTCCGAATGGGGGCTGACCTCCGCGCAGGTCAGCGGCTGCGCCTCCGGCTGCCCGACCCCGGACCTGGCCCTGTCGCTGGAGGGCAACAGCCTGGCCGACGACGGCACGCTGACCTTCATGGCCACCCAGACGGGCCTGACCCTCGGGTCCGACGAATGGCTCGGTCAGCACTCGCTGGGCGGCTTCGCGGCGGACGAGGTCACGGTCCAGGCCTTCTGGGACCCGTCCAACGCCGCCTACGGCATGGCGGAGGAGATCGGGGACGCCTTCGCCTTCTCCGCGTCCGGCGCCGCCTTCGACTCGTTCTCGCAGGACTATTTCGAGGACATCGACGGAAGCTCGCCGTTCTCGATGACCACGGTGGTGACGTTCAACCACGCCGAGGGCGACACCCAGAGCTTCGTCACCTCCAAGGCCGAGGTCTCGGCGGTGCCGCTGCCCGCGGCGCTTCCGATGCTGGGCGCGGGGCTCGTCGGCATGGGGGTCGTCGCCCGCAAGCGTCGCCGCGACGCCGCCTGACGCTGCGTTCGGCGGCCCTGCGGCCCTTGAGCGGCTCCGTCTTGCGCGGGGCCGCTTGACCTCCCATCTGGGAGCCGGTAGAGCCTGCCTCCGCTGGAGGGGTGTAGCTCAGTTGGTAGAGCATCGGTCTCCAAAACCGAGGGTCGTGGGTTCGAGTCCCCCCGCCCCTGCCAGCGAAATTCGAGGCGCGTCTCCGGCCCGGACCGGACGCGCGCCCGGGCGGCGCCGCCGAATTCCGGCGGGCGCCCCCACGGACCCGCTGAGGAGATCCCGACATGGCCGGCGCCAACCCGCTCCAGTTCGTCCAGCAGGTCCGCGCCGAGGCGGCGAAGGTCGTCTGGCCGACCCGCAAGGAGACGATCGTCACCACCATCATGGTGTTCGTGATGGCCACCCTGGCCGCGATCCTCTTCTTCACCGTCGACCAGATCATCGCGCTCGGCATCGATCAGATCTTCCGCCTCGGGCTCTGAGCCCCCGGCCCGACGCAGGCGCCGCCGGCCCGTTCGGGGGTTCCGGCGGCGTTGTCGCGCCGGCACTTCGCCCTTGCCTTCGGGCGGACGCGAGGATAGTCGGGGCGCTCCCATCACGCATCATGGCGCGCAGCGATTCGGGACGTCCGGTCCCGCAGGCCGCGCGCTTGGTGTTTTGAGGCAAAGGCGGCCCGGTTCAAGGGTCCCCGAAGCGAGGTCGAGACAGGCGGTATGGCCAAGCGCTGGTACACGGTCCACGTGCTCTCCAATTTCGAAAAGAAGGTGGCCGAGGCCATCAAGGAGGGCGCGCGCCAGAACGATCTGGAAGACCAGATCGAAGAGGTTCTGGTGCCGACCGAAGAGGTCGTGGAGCTTCGCCGCGGCAAGAAGGTCCAGACCGAACGACGATTCATGCCCGGCTACGTGCTGGTCAAGATGCAGATGTCCGACGAGGCTTATCACCTCGTCATGGACACCAACCGGGTGACCGGGTTCCTCGGCCCGATGGGCCGTCCGACCCCGCTGCGCGATTCGGAAGTGGAGCGGCTGATCTCCCAGGTCGCCGAAGGCGTGGAGCGTCCGCGCCCCGCCATCACCTTCGAGATCGGCGAGCAGGTGAAGGTCACCGACGGCCCGTTCGAAAGCTTCACCGGCATGGTGGAGGAAGTCGACGAGGTCAGCGCCCGCCTGAAGGTGGCGGTGTCGATCTTCGGCCGGTCCACCCCGGTCGAGCTGGAATACGCCCAGGTCCAGAAGACGGGCTGAGGCGTCAGGCGCGGGAGGCCGGGGCGACGCGTCGCCGAAGCCGTACCGCTAACCGTGAAGCGCGACGGGACGCGACCCGAAGCGCGGGATGAAGGAGAGGCCAGATGGCCAAGAAGATCATCGGCAGCCTGAAGCTGCAGGTGCCTGCGGGCAAGGCGAACCCCTCGCCGCCCATCGGCCCCGCGCTGGGTCAGCGCGGCCTGAACATCATGATGTTCTGCAAGGAATTCAACGCGGCGTCCCAGGGGATGGAGCCGGGCGCGCCGTGCCCGACGATCATCACCTACTACCAGGACAAGTCTTTCACCTTCGTGATCAAGACTCCGCCGGCGTCCTTCCTGCTGAAGAAGGCCGCGAAGCTGAAGTCGGGATCGCAGAAGCCGGGCCGCGACGTGGCCGGCTCGGTCTCCGTCAAGCAGGTGCGCGAGATCGCCGAGGCCAAGATGGTCGATCTCAACGCCAACACCATCGAAGCGGCGATGCAGATCGTCCTGGGCTCCGCCCGGTCGATGGGCATCGAGGTGAAGGGCTGATCATGGCTAAGCTGAGCAAGCGCGCGAAGTCCAACCGCGCCGCCGTCGAAGGCAAGGAATTCCTGCCGCTCGACGAGGCCGTGTCCCTGGTGAAGTCCAACGCCACCTCCAAGTTCGACGAGTCGATCGAGATCTCGATGAACCTGGGCGTCGACCCCCGTCACGCGGACCAGATGGTCCGCGGCGTGGTGACCCTGCCCAACGGCACCGGCAAGACGGTGCGCGTGGCGGTGTTCGCCCGCGGCCCGAAGGCCGATGAGGCCACCGCCGCCGGCGCCGACATCGTGGGCGCCGAGGACCTGATGGAGACCATCCAGTCCGGCAAGATCGAGTTCGATCGCTGCATCGCCACGCCGGACATGATGCCGATCGTCGGTCGTCTGGGCAAGGTGCTGGGCCCCCGCGGCCTGATGCCGAACCCCAAGGTCGGCACGGTGACCATGGACGTGGCCCAGGCGGTCAAGAACGCCAAGGGCGGCGAAGTGCAGTTCCGCGTCGAGAAGGCCGGGATCGTGCATGGCGGCGTCGGCAAGGCGTCCTTCGACGCCGCGCAGATCGCCGAGAACATCCGCGCCTTCGTCGGCGCGGTGTCCCGCGCCAAGCCGACCGGCGCCAAGGGCGTGTACCTGAAGAAGATTTCGCTCAGCTCCACCATGGGGCCGGGCGTGTCGGTCGACGTGGCCTCCACGTCCGCCGAGTGAGATCCGGATCGGTTCCGTCCCCTCGGGGGCGGGACCGGGCCGGTGTGAAGGGGTTTTCGGAGCGATCCGGACGCCCCTCTCGTCCGAGACGGCGGGCGAGGGCCCTCGGGTCCTCTTAATCTCCCGCCATAGACGGGGAACGAGTTCCAATTCGCCGCGTGCGGCGACCTTGGCTCGGGACCCGGACGGGACCTGAACCGTCGGCGGGGATTCACCCCGGCGGCGCTTGGAGCCGGGAGGCGCGAGCCTCCCATGAACTTGGAGCGAACCATGGACAGAGCGCAGAAGTCCGCCGTTGTCGAAGAGCTCGACAAGGCCTTCGCCGAGTCCGGGTCGGTCGTGGTGTGTCACTACGCCGGTCTCACGGTCGCGCAGATGTCGGATCTCCGCATCAAGATGCGGGCTGCCGGTGGGCATGTCCGCGTCGCCAAGAACACGCTCGCCAAGATCGCCCTTGAGGGCAAACCCTGCGAGGGGCTGAAAGCCCATCTCACGGGGCAGACCGTTCTCGCCTATGCCGAAGATCCCGTGGCGCCCGCCAAGGTGATCGAGGAATACGCCAAGAAGAATGACAAGCTTGTCATCATTGGCGGCGCCATGGGCGCGACGGTCCTGGATGCGGAAGGCGTCATGGCTCTGGCCAAGATGCCGTCCCGCGAGGAAGTGCTGGCGTCCATCGTCGGCTCGCTGCTCGCCCCCGCGTCCAACCTCATCAACGCGATCACGGCCCCCGCGACCAACATCGCGGGCGTCCTCAAGACCATCACGGAAAAAGAGGACGCGTGATCAAGGCGTGCTGCGCACCCTGAGGCCTCCCGCGTGACCGCGACGATGGCCTGAACGCAAACATACTGGAACTGGAAGAGAACAATGGCTGATCTCAAGTCCCTCGCCGAGCAGCTGGTCGCCCTGACCCTGCTGGAAGCCAACGAGCTGAAGAACATCCTCAAGGACGATTACGGCATCGAGCCCGCCGCCGGCGGCGCCGTGATGATGGCCGGTCCGGCCGGCGAAGCCGCCGCCGCCGAAGAGGAAAAGACCGAGTTCGACGTGATCCTCGTCTCCGCCGGCGAGAAGAAGATCAACGTGATCAAGGAAGTCCGCGCCATCACCGGCCTGGGCCTCAAGGAAGCCAAGGACCTGGTCGAGGCCGGCGGCAAGGCCGTCAAGGAGCAGGCTTCCAAGGAAGAAGCCGAAGAGATGAAGAAGAAGCTCGAAGAGGCCGGCGCCAAGGTCGAGCTGAAGTGATCTTGCGCATGGCGTCAGCCATGCCATGAATAGAGCGTCCGGCCCTGCGACTTCGCGGGGCCGGGCGACGCGTTTCAGGACCGCCCGGCGAAAAGGGGGGGGACTGGAGCGGTCCGAGCGTCGTCTCGGGCGCCCTCGAAGAGCCCCGCCGCGCAGGTCTGCGCCCCGGTCCGGCTTTTCCAGGACGCCCCGGAGGACGCGCGGGATCCGGGTCGCGGGCCGTGGGACGCTCGCGTGGAATAGGATCCGCGCCCATTGCGGACGCGTCGCGGCCGGTCGCCCCGCCGGCTGACGACGCTGAAGGCAGAGGTTGAGCATGGCCCAGACGCATTCCGTTCGCAAACGCATTCGCCGCAGCTACGGTCGCATCCGCGAAGTCGCGCAGATGCCGAACCTGATCGAGGTCCAGAAGTCGTCTTACGACCTGTTCCTCAACAGCGGCGACGGCGTGGAGCCGACCGACGGGGAGGGCCTGCAGGGCGTCTTCCAGTCGGTGTTCCCGATCAAGGATTTCAACGAGACCGCGGTGCTGGAGTTCGTTCGTTACGAGCTCGAGCCCCCCAAATACGACGTGGAGGAGTGCCAGCAGCGCGACATGACCTATGCCGCGCCGCTGAAGGTCACCCTGCGCCTGATCGTCTTCGAGGTGGACCCGGACACCGAGGCGAAGTCCGTCAAGGACATCAAGGAGCAGGACGTCTACATGGGCGACATGCCCCTGATGACGAAGCACGGCACCTTCGTCGTGAACGGGACCGAGCGCGTCATCGTCTCCCAGATGCACCGGTCGCCCGGCGTGTTCTTCGACCACGACAAGGGCAAGACCCATTCCTCGGGCAAGCTGCTGTTCGCCAGCCGCGTGATCCCCTATCGCGGCTCCTGGCTGGACTTCGAGTTCGACGCCAAGGACGTGGTGTTCGCGCGCATCGACCGCCGCCGCAAGCTGCCCGTCACCTCCCTGCTCTACGCCCTGGGCCTGACCCAGGACCAGATCATGGAGGAGTTCTACGACACGGTCCCCTATCGCCGCGTCAAGGACGGCTGGGCGACCCCGTTCCGCGGCGAGCGTCTGAAGGCCACCAAGCCCGACCATGACGTGATCGACGCCGCGTCCGGCGAGGTCCTGTTCGAGGCCGGCAAGAAGATCACCCCGCGCCGGATCAACCAGATCCTGGAGCGTGGCGACATCTCCGAGACGCTGGCCCCGTTCGAGACGATCTACAACCGCTACGTGGCCTGCGACCTGATCAACGAGGAAACCGGCGCGATCTATATCGAGGCCGGCTCCGAGCTGATCGAAGACAACGTGCAGGAGCTGCTCGACGCCGGTTTCGACGAGATCCCGACGCTCGACATCGACCTGTCGATCGGCCCGTGGATGCGCAAGACCATGGACGTCGACAAGAACATGAACCGGGAGCAGGCGCTTCTGGACATCTACCGCGTCATGCGCCCCGGCGAGCCGCCGACGGTCGACGCCGCGGAGACCATGTTCAACTCGCTGTTCTTCGATTCCGAGCGCTACGACCTGTCCGCGGTCGGCCGCGTGAAGATGAACATGCGCATGCAGCTGGACGCCGATCCGTCCCAGCGCACGCTGCGCCGCGAAGACATCATCGCGGTGATCAAGGCGCTGGTCGAACTGCGCGACGGCCGCGGCGAGATCGACGACATCGACCATCTCGGCAACCGGCGCGTGCGCTCGGTCGGCGAGCTGATGGAGAACCAGTACCGCGTCGGCCTGCTTCGCATGGAGCGCGCGATCAAGGAGCGGATGTCCTCGGTCGATATCGACACGGTGATGCCGCAGGACCTGATCAACGCCAAGCCGGCGGCGGCCGCGGTGCGCGAGTTCTTCGGCTCGTCCCAGCTGTCGCAGTTCATGGACCAGACCAACCCGCTGTCGGAAGTGACCCACAAGCGGCGTCTCTCGGCCCTCGGGCCGGGCGGTCTGACCCGTGAGCGCGCGGGCTTCGAGGTGCGCGACGTTCACCCGACCCATTACGGCCGGATGTGCCCGATCGAAACGCCGGAAGGCCCGAACATCGGTCTGATCAACAGCCTCGCGTCCTTCGCTCGCGTGAACCGCTACGGCTTCATCGAGACCCCCTACCGGAAGGTCATCGAGGGGCAGGTCTCCGACGAGGTGATCTACATCTCGGCGACGGAGGAGATGCGCTACACGGTCGCCCAGGCCAACGCGCAGCTCACCGACGAGGGGCGGTTCGAGAACGACCTGGTGTCCACCCGCAAGGGCGGCGAGTTCATGCTCTCCCCGCGCGAGAACATCAACCTGATCGACGTGTCGCCCAAGCAGCTCGTCTCGGTCGCGGCCTCGCTGATCCCGTTCCTTGAGAACGACGACGCCAACCGCGCGCTGATGGGCTCGAACATGCAGCGTCAGGCGGTGCCGCTTCTGAAGGCCGAGGCCCCCTATGTGGGCACCGGCATCGAGGAAGTGGTGGCGCGGGATTCCGGCGCGGCGATCACCGCGCGGCGCGGCGGCATCATCGACCAGGTCGATGCGGTCCGCATCGTCGTGCGCGTCACCGACGACATGGACCCGGGCGATCCGGGCGTGGACATCTACCGTCTGCGCAAGTTCCAGCGCTCCAACCAGAACACCTGCATCAACCAGCGTCCGCTGGTGAAGGTGGGCGACCGGGTCGGCGCCAACGACGTCATCGCCGACGGTCCCTCGACCGACCTGGGCGAGCTGGCGCTCGGCAAGAACGTGCTCGTCGCGTTCATGCCGTGGAACGGCTACAACTACGAGGACTCCATCCTCATCTCCGAGCGGATCGTGAAGGACGACGTGTTCACGTCGATCCATATCGACGAGTTCGAGGTGATGGCCCGCGACACCAAGCTCGGGCCGGAGGAGATCACCCGCGACATTCCCAACGTGGGTGAAGAAGCCCTGCGGAATCTCGACGAAGCGGGCATCGTCTATATCGGCGCCGAAGTCGGGCCGGCGGACATCCTCGTCGGCAAGATCACGCCGAAGGGCGAAAGCCCGATGACGCCGGAGGAGAAGCTGCTCCGCGCCATCTTCGGCGAAAAGGCCTCGGACGTGCGCGACACCTCGCTGCGCCTGCCGCCGGGCGATCACGGCACCATCGTCGAGGTGCGCGTGTTCAACCGGCACGGCGTCGAGAAGGACGAGCGCGCCCTGCAGATCGAGCGCGAGGAGATCGACCGTCTGGCCCGTGACCGGGACGACGAGATCGTCATCCTGGAGCGCAACATCTACGCGCGTCTCAAGGACCTGATCCTCGGCAAGACCGCGGTGAAGGGCCCCAAGGGCGTGCGGGCCGGCGCCGAGATCACCGAGGAGCTGCTGGGCACGCTCAGCCGCGGCCAGTGGTGGCAGCTGGCGCTTGCCGAAGAGGCCGAGGCCTCGGAGCTGGAGGCGCTGAACAAGCAGTTCGACGCCCAGAAGCGCGTGCTGACCAGCCGTTTCGACGACAAGGTCGAGAAGGTGCGTCGGGGCGACGACCTGCCGCCGGGCGTGATGAAGATGGTCAAGGTGTTCGTGGCGGTGAAGCGCAAGCTGCAGCCGGGCGACAAGATGGCCGGCCGTCACGGCAACAAGGGCGTCATCTCCCGCGTGGTGCCGGAGGAGGACATGCCGTTCCTCGCCGACGGGACCCCGGTGGACTTCGTGCTGAACCCCCTGGGCGTGCCGTCGCGCATGAACGTGGGGCAGATCCTCGAAACCCATATGGGCTGGGCCGCGCGCGGCCTCGGCGCCCAGATCGGCGAGGCGATCGACGCCTATCGCCGTTCGGGCGACATGGAGCCGGTTCGCGATCAGATGCGTCACGCCTATGGCGATGAGGTGTTCGACGCGGAGACCGAGCACATGACCGCCGAGGAGTTCCTCGAAGCGGCCGAGAACGTGCGCCGCGGCGTGCCGATCGCCACCCCGGTCTTCGACGGCGCCAAGGAGCCGGACGTGAACAACGCGCTGGAGCGCGCGGGGTTCCATGTCTCGGGTCAGTCGGAGCTGTTCGACGGCCGGACCGGCGAGCAGTTCGCCCGCAACGTCACCGTCGGGGTCAAGTATCTGCTGAAGCTGCATCACCTGGTGGACGACAAGATCCACGCGCGCTCGACCGGGCCCTACAGCCTCGTCACCCAGCAGCCGCTGGGCGGCAAGGCCCAGTTCGGCGGCCAGCGCTTCGGCGAGATGGAGGTCTGGGCCCTGGAGGCTTACGGCGCCGCCTACACGCTGCAGGAGATGCTCACGGTCAAGTCGGATGACGTGGCCGGGCGCACCAAGGTCTACGAGTCGATCGTCAAGGGCGAAGACGACTTCGAGGCCGGCGTGCCCGAGAGCTTCAACGTGCTCGTGAAGGAGATCCGGTCCCTGGGTCTCAACATGGAGCTGCTGGACAGCGACTCCGAGAGCGAATGAGCGTCCCGATGACGACGCGCCGCGGATCCCCCTCCGCGGCGCGCCCGGGACGTCCCCTCTTTCGGGCCCTTTGACGGAGCACCGTTATGAACCAGGAAATCAGCAACGTCTTCGCGCCGGTCGCCGCGCCGCGCACGTTCGACGAGATCAAGATCACTCTGGCCTCGCCGGAGCGGATCCTGTCGTGGTCCTTCGGCGAGATCAAGAAGCCGGAGACGATCAACTACCGGACCTTCAAGCCGGAGCGGGACGGTCTGTTCTGCGCCCGGATCTTCGGGCCGATCAAGGACTACGAGTGCCTGTGCGGCAAGTACAAGCGCATGAAGTATCGCGGGATCACCTGCGAGAAATGCGGCGTCGAGGTCACGCTCCAGAAGGTGCGTCGCGAGCGCATGGGCCATATCGAGCTGGCCGCGCCCGTCGCCCATATCTGGTTCCTCAAGTCGCTGCCCTCCCGCATCGGCCTGATGCTGGACATGACGCTGCGCGACCTTGAGCGCATCCTCTACTTCGAGAACTACGTGGTGATCGAGCCGGGTCTGACCGACCTGAAGCACGGTCAGCTGCTGTCGGAAGAGGATTACCTCGACGCGCAGGACCAGTATGGCGAGGACGCCTTCCGGGCCGGCATCGGCGCCGAGGCGATCCGCGAGATGCTGTCCGAGATCGACCTGGACTCCACCGCCGAGCAGCTGCGCATCGACCTGAGCGAAGCCACCGGCGAGCTGAAGCCCAAGAAGATCATCAAGCGGCTGAAGCTGGTCGAGCACTTCCTCGAGTCCCAGAACCGGCCCGAGTGGATGATCATGACGGTCGTCCCGGTGATCCCGCCCGAGCTGCGCCCGCTGGTGCCGCTGGACGGCGGCCGCTTCGCGACCTCGGACCTCAACGACCTGTATCGCCGGGTCATCAACCGCAACAACCGTCTGAAGCGGCTGATCGAGCTGCGGGCGCCGGACATCATCATCCGCAACGAAAAGCGGATGCTGCAGGAATCCGTCGACGCGCTGTTCGACAACGGCCGCCGCGGCCGGGTCATCACCGGCGCCAACAAGCGCCCGCTGAAGTCGCTCGCCGACATGCTCAAGGGCAAGCAGGGCCGGTTCCGCCAGAACCTGCTCGGCAAGCGCGTCGACTTCTCGGGCCGGTCGGTCATCGTGACCGGGCCGGAGCTGAAGCTGCACCAGTGCGGCTTGCCCAAGAAGATGGCGCTGGAGCTGTTCAAGCCCTTCATCTATTCGCGCCTCGACGCCAAGGGCCTGTCTTCGACGGTCAAGCAGGCGAAGAAGCTGGTGGAGAAGGAGCGTCCGGAAGTCTGGGACATCCTCGACGAGGTGATCCGCGAGCATCCGGTGCTGCTGAACCGCGCGCCGACCCTGCACCGTCTGGGCATCCAGGCCTTCGAGCCGGTGCTGATCGAAGGCAAGGCGATCCAGCTTCACCCGCTGGTCTGCTCGGCCTTCAACGCGGATTTCGACGGCGACCAGATGGCCGTGCACGTCCCGCTGAGCCTTGAGGCCCAGCTGGAAGCGCGCGTCCTGATGATGTCGACGAACAACGTGCTGTCGCCCGCCAACGGCAAGCCGATCATCGTGCCGTCGCAGGACATGATCCTCGGGCTCTACTACATCTCCATCGCCCGTGACGGCCTGCCCGGCGAGGGCATGGTCTTCGGCTCGATGGACGAGGTGGAGCACGCCCTGCAGGGCGGCCTCGTGCACATGCACTCCAAGATCCAGGCGCGGGTTCGCCAGATCGACGCCGACACCGGCGAGGAGGTCATCAAGCGCTTCGAGACCACTCCGGGCCGCATGCGGCTGGGGCAGCTGCTGCCGCTGAACGCCAAGACCCCCTTCGACCTTGTGAACCGCCTGCTCCGCAAGAAGGAGGTCGGCGAGGTCATCGACACCGTCTACCGCCACTGCGGTCAGAAGGAGTCGGTGATCTTCTGCGACCGGATCATGTCGCTGGGCTTCACCGAGGCGTTCAAGGCCGGCATCTCGTTCGGCAAGGACGACATGGTCATCCCCGACACCAAGTGGCCGATCGTCAACGAGACGCGCGAGCTGGTGAAGGAGTTCGAGCAGCAGTATCTCGACGGCCTGATCACCCAGGGCGAGAAGTACAACAAGGTCGTCGACACCTGGGCCAAGTGCACCGACAAGGTGGCGGCCGAGATGATGGTCGAGATCTCCTCGGTCAAGCGGGACGACGCGGGCCGGGAGCTCGAGCCCAACTCGATCTACATGATGTCCCATTCGGGCGCCCGCGGCTCGCCGACCCAGATGCGCCAGCTGGCCGCCATGCGCGGCCTGATGGCCAAGCCGTCGGGCGAGATCATCGAGACGCCGATCACGTCGAACTTCAAGGAAGGCCTGACCGTGCTGGAGTACTTCAACTCCACCCACGGCGCCCGGAAGGGTCTGGCCGACACCGCGCTGAAGACGGCGAACTCGGGCTACCTGACCCGTCGTCTGGTGGACGTCGCCCAGGACTGCATCGTGCGTCAGCATGATTGCGGCACCGACAAGGGCATCCAGGCCTCCGCCGTCATCGACGGCGGCGAGGTGGTGGCGTCGCTGGGCGAGCGCATCCTCGGCCGCGCGCCGCTGGAGGACGTGATCAACCCGATCACCGGGGAGGTCATCCACCCCGAGGGCATGATCATCGAGGAGCATCACGTCGACGCCATCGAGGAAGCGGGGGTGCTCAACATCCACGTCCGCTCGCCCCTGACCTGCGAGCTGCAGGACGGCGTCTGCGTGATGTGCTACGGGCGCGACCTGGCCCGCGGCACCATCGTCAACGAAGGCGAGGCGGTGGGCATCATCGCGGCGCAGTCGATCGGCGAGCCGGGCACCCAGCTGACCATGCGCACCTTCCACATCGGCGGCGCGGCCAACGTCACCGACAACTCGTTCATGGAAGCGAGCCAGGAGGGCGTGCTGGAGATCCGCAACCGCAACCTGATCACCGATCAGGACGGCGCGGAGATCGTGCTGGGCCGCAACGTGACGCTGGCCATCATGGATCGCCGCGGCGCCATCCCGGTGGAGCGGGCGACCCACAAGCTGCCCTACGGCGCGCGTCTGCTGGTGAACGAGGGCGACCAGATCTCCCGCGGGCAGAAGCTGGCGGAATGGGACCCCTACACCCTGCCGATCATCGCCGAGAAGGCGGGCCGGGCGAAGTTCGTCGACCTCAACCAGGGCATCTCGGTGCGCGAGGAGACCGACGACGCGACGGGCATCGCCCAGCGCATCGTCATCGACTGGCGCTCGGCCCCCAAGGGGAACGAGCTGAAGCCCGAGATCATCGTGATGGACCCGGAGACGGGCGAGCCGGTGCGTCTGGGCAACGGCAACCCGGCGCATTACCCGATGTCGGTCGACGCCATTCTGTCGATCGAGGACGGGCAGGACATCCGGGTCGGCGACGTGCTGGCGCGTATCCCGCGCGAAGGCGCCAAGACCAAGGACATCACCGGCGGTCTGCCGCGGGTGGCGGAGCTGTTCGAGGCGCGGCGTCCCAAGGACCATGCGATCATCGCCGAGATCGACGGCATCGTGAAGTTCGGGCGCGACTACAAGAACAAGCGCCGGATCACCATCGAGCCGCTCGACGAAACCATGGACCCGGTCGAGTACCTGGTGCCCAAGGGCAAGCACATCGCGGTGCAGGAAGGCGACCAGATCCAGAAGGGCGAGTACCTGATGGACGGCCACCCGGCGCCGCATGACATTCTGCGCATCATGGGGATCGAGGCGCTGGCCGACTTCCTCATCAACGAGGTGCAGGACGTCTACCGACTGCAGGGCGTGAAGATCAACGACAAGCACATCGAGGTGATCGTGCGGCAGATGCTGCAGAAGATCGAGATCACCGACATGGGCGAGACGACCTTCCTGGCCGGCGAGCAGGTGGACCGCGTCGAGTTCGACGAGGTCAACGAGAAGGCCATCGCGGCGGGCCGCAAGCCCTCGCAGGGTCAGCCGGTGCTGCTCGGCATCACCAAGGCGTCGCTGTCGACCCGGTCCTTCATCTCGGCCGCCTCCTTCCAGGAGACGACCCGGGTGCTGACCGAGGCGGCGGTGCAGGGCAAGCGTGACAAGCTCGTGGGCCTGAAGGAGAACGTGATCGTCGGCCGTCTGATCCCGGCGGGCACCGGCGGCGCGACCTCCCGCGTCAAGAAGGTGGCCTCGGATCGCGACGCGAAGATCATCGCGGCGCAGGAAGCGGAGGCCGCGGCCGCCGCCGCCGAGGCCGCCGCGATGGCGCCCGAGCCCGAGCCGATCCCGGCCCCCGCCTCCGACGCCGGCTTCGGCGAGGAATAAGCCGTCGCCCTGGCCCGGGTCCGACCCGGGGCAGGGCCTGCCGCAGGCGCCGATCCAGCACGCGCCCGGACCGTTTTCGCGGTTCGGGCGCGATGCGTTTCGAGGTTCAAGTCATTTTTTGTTCACGAAATCGACTCCGAAAAACAATTTTCCCGAGCGGAAGTTTCCGTTTTCGGGTCAACTAGTTGGAATACTTCCGGAGCAGAAATCGCCTGTTGCGCGACTACTCCATGGATGTATCCTTGAGAGACAACGCACACTGGAACGGGCCGCTGCCCGGCGCGGCGGGGACAATAGCATGGCGTATTTCACGATGCCCTCGACAGGGGGGGGCGATTCCTTCACGGCGGCAGACGCTCCGGGATTGAAAGAGTTCGAGCGGGAATTGGCCCGCACGCTCGACGGGATCGCGGCCCTGAGCCGGCTTTCCCTCACCGATGACGCGGCCCAGGCCACGGAGATCGCCCGCGCCTTTTCGGAGATCGACGAGGCGCTTGCCGATGCCGTTCGGCAACTATATGAAAACGTTGAGGATTTTGACGGGGCCTGACGCGCGCCGCATAGCCGCCATGCCGCTGTCGCGAAGCCGTAAAGCGCCTGTTGACAGCTACCCGGACCCTGCGTAGGTTCCGCCCACTCCGGTCGCAGCGAGTCGTGTCTGCGGCCTGACCAGAATGCCGACGATTGGCGGTCAAGATCCGGGCCTCGCGCCTCGATCCTCTGGATTTCGCCGCAGGGCCCCGGCCACGGGGTCATGCGGTCATTCGTGCTTCGCCCAAAGCGGAGCGCGCAACGTCGTTTTTGGCGCCGCGGCCAGAGGGTCGAGACCGGCGCGATCAGGGAAGCAGCGAAAGGGTCAGGGCCCGATGCCGACCATCCAGCAGCTGATCCGGAATCCCCGGCAGCCCAAACCGAAGCGCCAGAAGGCCCAGCATCTGCAGGCCTGCCCCCAGAAGCGGGGCGTGTGCACGCGCGTTTACACCACGACTCCGAAGAAGCCGAACTCCGCGCTCCGCAAGGTCGCGAAGGTTCGTCTGACCAACGGGTTCGAGGTGATCTCCTACATCCCCGGCGAGGGTCACAACCTTCAGGAGCACTCCGTGGTCCTGATCCGTGGCGGCCGCGTCAAGGACCTTCCCGGCGTGCGCTATCACATCCTCCGCGGCGTGCTCGACACCCAGGGCGTGAAGGATCGGAAGCAGCGCCGTTCCAAGTACGGCGCCAAGCGGCCCAAGTGAGGATCTGAGACATGTCGCGACGTCACCGCGCCGAGAAGCGTGAGATCCTGCCGGACGCCAAGTATGGCGACCGCATTCTCACGAAGTTCATGAACAACCTGATGTACGACGGCAAGAAGTCCGCCGCCGAAAGCATCGTCTACGGCGCGCTCACCCGCGTCGAGGACCGGCTTCGCCGCCAGCCCGTGGAAGCGTTCCACGAGGCGCTGGACAACGTGAAGCCGTCCGTCGAGGTCCGTTCCCGCCGCGTTGGCGGCGCGACCTACCAGGTCCCCGTGGAAGTCCGCCCCGAGCGGCGCGAGGCCCTGGCGATCCGCTGGCTGATCGATTCCAGCCGCAAGCGGAACGAGAACACCATGGAAGAGCGGCTCGCCAACGAGCTGCTGGACGCGGTCAACGGCCGCGGCACCGCCGTCAAGAAGCGGGAAGACACGCACAAGATGGCGGAGGCCAACAAGGCCTTCAGCCACTACCGCTGGTAATCCTGCCTTAAACCTTCGGAACCAGGACGAGACCGATGGCCCGCGAATACTCGCTCGAGCGCTACCGTAACTTCGGTATCATGGCGCATATCGATGCTGGCAAGACCACGACGACCGAGCGCATCCTCTACTACACCGGCAAGTCCCATAAGATCGGCGAAGTCCATGACGGCGCCGCGACGATGGACTGGATGGAGCAGGAGCAGGAGCGCGGCATCACGATCACGTCGGCCGCGACCACCACGTTCTGGTTCCGCACCGAAGACGGCGTGAACCCGACCGGCATCTACGGCGACACGCCCGATGAGGCTCGGTTCCGGTTCAACATCATCGACACCCCCGGCCACGTCGACTTCACCATCGAAGTCGAGCGTTCGCTGGCGGTGCTCGACGGCGCGGTCTGCGTGCTGGACGCCAACGCCGGCGTCGAGCCCCAGACCGAGACCGTCTGGCGTCAGGCCGACCGCTACAAGGTCCCGCGGATCGTGTTCGTCAACAAGATGGACAAGATCGGCGCCGACTTCTTCAACTGCGTGAAGATGATCAAGGATCGCACCGGGGCCACCCCGCTGCCGATCCAGTGCCCGATCGGCTCGGAGGCCGAGCTGGAAGGTCACGTCGATCTGATCACCATGAAGGAGTGGGCCTGGAAGGGCGAAGATCTGGGCGCCTCCTGGGTGGTTCAGGACATTCGTCCCGAGCTCGCCGAGAAGGCCGCCGAGATGCGCGCCGAGATGATCGAGATCGCCGTCGACATGGACGACGAGGTGATGGAGAAGTACCTGGAGGGCGAAGAGCCCGACATGGCGACTCTCCGTCGTCTGATCCGCAAGGGCACGCTGGAAATGGCGTTCGTCCCCGTGATCTGCGGCTCGGCCTTCAAGAACAAGGGCGTGCAGCCGATGCTGAACGCCGTGATCGACTTCCTGCCCGGCCCGCTCGACGTGCCGCCCTACATGGGCTTCTCGCCGGACGACGAGACCGAGACCCGCAACATCGAGCGTCGTCCCGATGACAGCGCGCCGTTCTCGGGCCTGGCCTTCAAGATCATGAACGACCCGTTCGTCGGTTCGCTCACCTTCACCCGCATCTATTCGGGCATCATCTCCAAGGGCGACTCCGTGCTCAATTCGACCAAGGGTCGGAAAGAGCGCATCGGCCGCATGATGATGATGCACTCGAACAATCGCGAAGAGAGCGATTGGGCGGGCTCGGGCGACATCATCGCGCTGGCCGGTCTCAAGGAGACCACCACCGGCGACACCCTGTGCGATCCGGCCAAGCCGGTGGTCATGGAGACGATGACCTTCCCCGATCCGGTGATCGAGCTGGCCATCGAGCCGAAGACCAAGGCCGACCAGGAGAAGATGTCCCAGGGTCTGCAGCGGCTCGCCGCCGAGGACCCGTCCTTCCGCGTCTCCACCGACATCGAGTCGGGCCAGACCATCATGAAGGGCATGGGCGAGCTTCACCTCGACATCCTGGTCGATCGTCTGAAGCGCGAGTTCAAGGTCGAAGCGAATATCGGCGCCCCGCAGGTCGCCTATCGCGAGACCATCTCGCACGAGGCCGAGATCGACTACACCCACAAGAAGCAGTCGGGCGGCTCCGGCCAGTTCGCGCGGGTGAAAATGGTCATCATGCCGGTGGAAGCGGGCGAGGGTTACTCCTTCGAGTCCAAGATCGTCGGCGGCTCGATCCCCAAGGAGTACATCCCGGGCGTCGAGAAGGGCGTGAAGTCGGTGATGGACTCCGGTCCGCTGGCCGGTTTCCCGGTGATCGACTTCAAGGTCGAGCTGATCGACGGCGCCTTCCACGACGTCGACTCCTCGGTTCTGGCCTTCGAGATCGCCTCCCGGGCCGCGATGCGCGAGGGCCTTCGCAAGGCCGGCGCGAAGCTGCTCGAGCCGGTGATGAAGGTCGAGGTGATCACGCCGGAGGAATACACCGGCGGCATCATCGGCGACCTGACCTCGCGTCGGGGCCAGGTGACCGGACAGGACGCCCGCGGCAATGCGGTGGCGATCAACGCCTTCGTGCCGCTGGCCAACATGTTCGGCTACATCAACAACCTGCGCTCGATGTCGTCGGGCCGGGCCCAGTTCACCATGCTGTTCGACCACTACGAAGCGGTGCCCTCGAACATCAGCCAGGAAATCCAGGCGAAATACGCCTGATCCACGGATGACGGCTCGCGGGCGCGCTTCAGGGAAGCGCGCCCCGGCGGAGCCCCCAGAGACGACGGAGATACCCAATGGCCAAGGCGAAATTCGAGCGCAACAAGCCGCACGTGAACATCGGCACGATCGGTCACGTCGACCACGGCAAGACGACGCTGACGGCGGCGAT
>NZ_FNMZ01000001.1 GCF_900106695.1 Albimonas donghaensis | reverse complement strand
ACTCGCTATGACCGCAGACCGGACAACTACTTGGCAGCGCTAAAGCTCGCCGCCATCCGCTTCTGGATTGCGAACATATGAGTCCGCACCCTAGCTTGCCTGTCCCCGGCTCTCGCGAGCCCAAAGGCAGGAGCCGCCGCGCCATGACCCAGCCCGTTCCCGTCGCAGCCCCGGTCCTGCTGTGGGGCTGGGACATCGCCCCGGACGGCGCGGCGTCGCCCGTCCCGGCCGAGGCCTTCGACGCCGCCGCCCCGGCCGCCCCGCCGCCCGAGGGCGGCTGGCGCTGGCTGCATCTCGACCGCAACGCGCCGGGGACCGCGGCCTGGCTCTCCCACGCGGCGGCGGAGGCGGGCGACGCCGTGCCGCCCCTGGTGATCGAGGCGCTGCTGGACGAGGACACCCGCCCCCGCGCCCAGCTGCTGGGGGAGGGGCCGCGCGAGGGCGCGCTGGTGATCCTGCGCGGGGTCAACCTGACGCCGGAGGCCGAGCCGGAGGACATGATCTCGATCCGCGTCTGGGCGACGCCGGGGCGGGTGATCTCGGTGGTGCTGCGGCGCGGGCTGCTGGCGGTGAAGGACCTGCACGATCGGACGGAGGCGGGGCGGGGGCCGGCGGGGCCGGGGGCGTTCCTCGCCGCGCTCGCCGACGAGCTGGCCGAGCGCAAGGGGCCGGTGCTGGACGACATGGACGACCGGCTGGCGGCGCTGGAAGACGCGCTGGAGGCGCAGGCCGCGGCCGAGGCCGCCCGCGCCGCCGGGCGCGCGTCCCCGGCCGCGGGCATCCCCGCGGCGCCGTCCCCCGAAGCCGCCCGCGCCGAGATCGCCGACCTGCGCCGCGCCGCGATCCCGCTGCGTCGCTACATCGCCGCCCAGCGCGATGCGGTGGACGCGCTGCGCCGGACCCGCGCGGCGCTGCTGGCGGAGGGCGACCGGGCCTCTCTGGGCGAGACCGCCGAGCGGCTGACCCGCTATGTGGAGGACCTGGACGCCATGCGCGACCGCGCCGCGGCGCTGGGCGAGCAGCTGGCCGGGCGGGCGGCGGAGCGGATGAACCGCGCCATGTATGCGCTGTCGCTGGTGACGGCGGTGTTCCTGCCGCTGGGATTTCTGACCGGGCTCATGGGGGTGAACCTGGCGGGGATGCCGGGCACGTCGGCGCCCTGGGCGTTCGGGGCCTTCGCCGGGGCGCTGGCCGGCGTGGCGGCGTTTTCGGCCTGGCTGATCCGGCGGCTGCGGCTGCTTTAGGTCGCGGCGGCGGCGGCCGGACCGCGCGCTATTCGCCGGCGGCCACGGTGGCGGGGGCGGCGGCGGCGGCGGGCGGCTCGGGCCCGCTCGGGCGGCGGTGGAGCGGCGCGCGATGGACGCCGGGCACGGGCTCGCTTCCGAACCCGCCGGTCAGGCGCGAGGGGCCTGCGACCTCCAGCCGACCGCCGCGGGCGGTCAGCGCGCGGGCCAGCGCCTCGGCGTTGCGGGCGATGCGGGGCCAGTTCCCCCGGTCATGCGGCCGCGCCCGGTCCGCGGCGGCGAAGCGTCCGGCGCCGTAGTCGAATTCGCAGCCATGCAGCACCACCCGCCGCGCCCCCAGCCACAACGCCGCCTGCGCCGCGAAGATCGCCACCGAGCAGCCGTGATGGACGCCGCGGGCGAGGTCCGCGCTGATCCCGTCGCCGGGCAGGATGCGGACATGGTTCACGGCGCCGTCGTCCAGGAACCCCGCGCAGTAGCCGGCGAAGATCTTCAGGCGGGCGGTGGAGGCGCCGGCCAGCGCGCGGGTCTCGGCCCCCTCCAGGAAGCGGCGGTCGGAGACGCAGTAGACATCCGGCGCGCGGCTCAGCCGGGGTTCGATGCGAGGGCTGGCATTGGTTCCGATCACCAGGTCGGGGGCGAGGGCGGCGAGGTCGGTGTCCCCCAGCGACGGCCCGTTGCCGAGAATATGCGCCGTGGCCCCGGCGAAGGCGTCGCGGGCCGCGAGCAGGTCGGGGCCGAGGCGGATCGACTGGGCGAAGTCCTCGGACCGGCGGGGCGGGGTCCGGCCGGGCAGTTCGGCGCGGATCCAGCCGTCGGGGCCGGGTGTGGTCAGCGGATCGCGCGCCGCCGCGGCCGCGTGGCGCGCGCGGGACGGGGGGAGCGGCGCGGGGCGCGCCGTCTCCGCCCGCCGGGGGCGGGGGGCGGCGAACTCGGCCTCGGCCCGGTCATAGGCCGCGAGATAGGGGGCGAGGACCTGGGCGGGGGACCAGTGCGCTTCCATCCACGCCCGCCCGGCGGCGCGCATTTCGGCGAGCCGCGCGGGCTCGGCCAGCAGTCCGCGCAGGGCCTCCTCCAGCCCGGCCATGGGGGTGGAGAGCCAGGGCAGCCCCGCCTCCGACGCCCCCGTCACCCGCGCGATCAGCGCCCGCATCCGGTCGTCGAGCCACGCGACGGCCACCAGCCCCTGGGCCATCAGCTCCAGCGAGGTCAGGTGGTGGCCGCCGGTGACGCATTCGTCGATGCCGATGGCGGCGCGCCGGCGCAGGCGGGTCAGGGTCTCGAAATCCAGCCCGGTGCGCAGCAGCGGCGTGGCGATCCCGTCGCGCTCGAGCCGGGCCAGCGCCCGGGCGGTGGCGCGATAGCCCTTGCCGCGGCAGGTGTCGGGGCGGGCGGGGTAGTCGCGCAGATCGGTGGGGGTGAACAGGATCGTGGGCGGCGAGGTCTCGTCCGCCGGGGCGGGGCGGAAAGCGGGCGCCGTGATGTCGAGCGCGTTGGGCACGGGCGTCGCGTCGGGCAGGAAGCGGGCCTGCTTCTGGGCGACGACCAGCACCGGCATGTCGCGCCGGGCCTGGGGCGGGCGGCCGGGGAAGAAGGCGCGCAGCACCGCGGGTTCGGAATGCATCTGCAGCACCGCCGGCTTGCGGGCGAGCGCCCCGCGATGGGCGGCGAGCTGCGGGCTCGCGCGGTCGAGCGTGTTGTGGAAGTGGATCAGGTCGGCGGCCTCGATGGCCTCGGCGAGGCGGGCGCGTTCGTGGATCAGGATGTCGGTCGGGTAGCGCCGCCCGGCGGTGACGGCGGAGGCGGTGGCGACGCGGCTTTCGACGCCCTCGCCATGGTCGCGCAGCAGGCCGTGCAGGTTCCACAGGGCGCCGGCGCAATTGGTGAGCGACAGGTGCAGCACGCGGCGGGGCGTTCCGGCCTCGGGCGCGGGCGCGGCGGCGCGGGCGGCGGCGGGCGCCGGCTTCGGGCGGGGCGCGCCGGCGGGGCGTTCGAGGAAGGCGTCCAGGCCCATCCGGGGCAGCGCGGTGAGGCGGCTTTCGGCCGAGAGGTTGACCACCTCGACCCCGGCCTTGCGGGCGGTCTCGGCGGCGGCGCGGTATTCGGCGTCGATCCGGCGAAGCTCCCGCGTCAGGGGATGCGGGCCGGAGGCGGCGAAGAAGTGGTCGTCGGTGAAATCCACCCCGATCAGCCCGATCCGCGCCGCCCCCATCAGCCGCGCCAGCATCAGAGCCACGTAGGGCGAGTTGCGGGTGCAGGGCAGGCGCCCGGCGGCGTCGGGCGCGGTCCCGCCGCGGGGGCCGAGCGGGATGCGCACCTTGCGCGGATGGGCGAAGGGCAGGTCGAGACAGGCGAAGACGGCGCGGGCGCGGGTGGCGCGGACATGGGCGTAGCGGTCGCCGCGGAACTGCTCGGGCGGGTTGAGGATCACCAGGTAATCCGGATCGACCAGCCGCCCGATGTCGTTGACCCCGATGACAACCGCGTCGGGCCGGGGCGACAGCGCCGCCGCCGAGCGCCCGCAGCCCGCCACGATCACCGAGGCGCCCTTGTGGCGGTCGCGGTAATCGGAAAGCGCGGCGGGCAGGGGGCGCGGGTCGGGACGGGTCGGCGTCATCGGCGGCTCCGGTGCGGGTCGGGGCGGGGCGGGGCGGGGTGAAGAGGGCCTGCGGCCGAGGCCGAGGCCGGGGTCACGGGCGGTCCTCGACATAGCGGGCGGCGCGGGCGGCGTAGGGGCCGGCGGCCTCGATCATCGCCGCAAGCCGCGGGCGGGCGGCGGCACGGTCTCCGGCGAGGTCCTGGGCGACGGCGTGGTAAAAGCGGGCGCGGTCGTCAGCCCCGGACGCCGCGTCCGACCCGTCGAGCAGCGCCGCCGCGGAGGCCGCGTCGCCTCGGTCAAGGCGCAGGATGGCGAGGTCCGTCCGGCTCTCCCAGTCTCCCGGCGCGTGGTCGAGCAGGCGGGCGAACTCCGCCTCCGCCTCCGCCGCGCGGCCGCGGGCCAGCAGGGCGAGGCCGAGATGCCGGCGCGCGGGCGCGTCGGCGGGGGCGAGGCGCAGGGCCTCGCGCAGGGCCTCGGTGGCGGCGCCCAGATCCTGCCGGACGAAGCGCATGACGCCGAGCTGGCGCCAGGCGGCGGCGTCCTCGGGCGCGATGGCGACGGCCTGTTCGAGGATCGCGGCGGCCTCCGCCGTCCGCCCCTGCGCGCCGACCACGGCCCCCAGCGTGACCATGCGTCCGGCCCCGCCCCCCCTGTTCGGCCCGCCATCCGTCCCGTCGGCGGGCCCGTCCAGGGCCAGCGCCTCGCGCAGCCCCCGTTCCGCCGCGGGCAGGTCGCCGGCGACCAGCGCCAGGCGTCCCAACCCGTCCCAGGCGGCGGCGGAGGCGGGGTCGGCGGAGACCGCCTCGGCCATCAGCGCGCGGCCCTCGTCCAGCGCCCCCTGCGCCGCGCGGGCCGCCCCGAGATTGGCCAGCGCCGAGGCCTTGCCCGGCTCTATCTCCAGCGCCGCGCGATAGCGGGCCTCGGCCCCCGCCCAGTCGCCCTGCTGGGACAGCAGATAGCCCAGATTGTTCAGCGCGGTGGCGTTGTCGGGGTCTTCGGCCAACGCGGCCTCGTAGGCGCGGATGGCGTCGGCGGCCTCTCCGGCCATGTGCAGCATCACCGCCTGGTTGTTCAGGCTGCGGGAGGCGGCGGGATCATGGGTCATCGCGTGTCTCCTTGCGGAAATAGGTTCGGCGGCGCCGCTCAGGCGAGCGACTTGATCAGGCCCTTGGCGGTGGCCACGGGGTCGATGTCGGGGGTGATGAACTCGATATCGTCGACCGAGATCGGCTTGACCTCGGAATTCTCGACCGTCACGGCGAGCTTGGCGCCGACCTTCATGTCGGAGCCGTATTCGACCGAGGCGAGCTTCCAGCGTTTGGAATAAAGCTCCACCGTGTCGAGCACGAGATCGGCGGACACGTCCACGAACCCCGTCAGGTCGAAGGTGAAGCTCGGCTGCGCCTCCACCTTCACATCGGCCTCCATGTTCACCCCGCCGGAGGGGGTCCATTCGAGGGTGGCGCCGGCCGAGGCCTCGCCCTTCACGCCCAGCGTGCCCCCCAGTTCCAGCCCGGCGGAGGCGGAGACCACGGGGATGCCCGCCCCCAGCGCGCCGGTGATCGCCATGCGCAGCCCGGCCTCGGCCGGCACCACGAAGCGGGCGCCGCCGGTGACGCGGGTTGCGCTTTCGTCCTCGGGGTTCCAGGTGACCTCGACCTCGGTGTCCTTCAGCACACCCGGCCCCACCGAAGCGGAGGCGGTCAGCGATCCGCCGATGGTGATGAAGATGCCGATGCGCTGGCCCAGCACGGCGACGCCCACGAGCGGGATGTCCACGCCGATGGACAGCAGCTCCTTCTCGATCTTCTTCTGGGGGAAGACCTCGAATTCGTCGGGCATGGCGACCTTGCCCTTGACCTCCATCGAGCCGTCGGGATTGACCTTCATCCCCACGGTCCCCTCCAGCCAGGGCGTGAAGCGCAGGGTGACGGAGCCCGCGCCCCAGAGGGTCAGCGTCTCGCCCGGATCGCCGGAGGGGCGGCCGCCGTCCTCGCCCGGCGGCATGTTGGAGGCGCCGACCGTGACCTCGCCCTTGGCGATGCCCTTCTCGTAGCCGAGCCTCGCCTCGGCCATGAAGGCGCCGTCGTCATAGGAGGCCTCCAGCGAGGCGGCGACGCCGGGAATGTCCAGCTCGGCCTTGCCGGTTCCCTTCAGCTTCCAGTCCTCGCCGGACTTGGTGACGGTGGCCTCCAGGTGGCCGGACTTGAGGCGGGGAATGTCCTTGCCCAGCGTCAGGCGGCCGGTGATCTCGAAGCCGCCGTCGGGGTCGAACGTCATCTCCAGCGCGCCCTCGGTCACGCCGGGGACCTTGGGCTGGACCGTGCCTGCCGCGGTCCAGACGTCGTCCTCGAACTTCACCTCGATCTCGGCGGATTTGATGCCCTTGATCTGGTCCTCGCCGATCTTGAGCGTGCCTTCGCCGGTGAACCTGCTGTCCTTGTAGGCGACCTTCACCTTGGCGTCGGCGCCCTTGAACAGCGTCGGGTCGAAGTCGAACTCGCCCTCCGCCGCGAAGTCTCCCGACGTGCCGGCGGAGGCGCCGAGGAACCCCTTGCCGACCCGGTCGACCTCGAATTCCAGCCGCCCGTCCAGCGCCGCGCTGAACCCGTCCGAGCCCCCGGTGGCCGAAAGGGTCAGCGAGGAGCCCGCGATCTTCACCGGGCCGGGAATGTCGAACTCGTCGCCCGAGAAGGTCTTCGACAGCGTGATCTCCCCGTCCTGCACGGCGAAGTCGATCTCCGAGCCCGGCTTGAAGATCGGGATGGTGGGCATCAGCTTGCCGCGCACGCCGATGCCGCCTTCCTCGATCCCGAAACTGTCGATCCGGATCGGGCTCCAGCCTTCGAATTCCAGCATCTCGGAGGACCGGTAGTCGGCGGGCAGGCGGAAGGCGTAGTTGCGCCCGCCGATCTCGGACATCGGGATCTGGATGGTGCGCTGCTTGAACTTCGTGTGGCGGGCGTAGACCTCGGCGACGACCTGGGTGGGGGAATTGCCGTGCGGGCCCACGTCCACCAGGTCGAGATGCTGGCCGATCCAGCGATCCTGGCGGCCGTCGGTGGGGCCGTTGGCGCCGTCCCAGGCGACATGCCGGGGGGAGGACGCGCCGCGGCCGAGATAGATCACCAGCTGGCTGGAATCGCCCAGGAACCGCTTCTGCTCGTCGGCCGAGAGGCTCTTGGCGTCCTTGAGGGTGAGCGCGCCCACATGCTCGCCGCTCTCGATCTGGCCGCGCTGCCAGTCGTAGCCGCGCCCGCCGATCGGCAGCTTGGTGGCGGTCTGGGACAGGAACTCGACCTCGAAATCCTTGCGGATGTCGTCGGGGGATTTCGACAGGTCGGCGATCTGGGCGGCGGAGAGCACGCCGTCCGCCTCGCCCTTCTGTTTCAGCCTGGCCTTGGCGGAGTTGATGCGGTTCTTGATCTCGTCGCGCAGGGCGTTGCCGGCGCCGCGGTTGGCGCGGCTGTCGAGCAGCTGGTAGTTGGCCATGCCGTCGGCGCCGCCGATCTGGTTCTCCTTGATATGGTCGACCTCCATGCGGTCGTGATTGCCGTTGGAGCGCCAGGTGGGGATTTTCGACTGGGCGGCGATGTCGGCGCGGGTGCCGACGACGTAGGAGTCCTGGCTCTTGACCTTGAGGATGAAGATCAGGCTTTCGGAGGGCGCGTCGGGCGCGGTGGCGAAGCCCTTGGCGTCGGGCAGCGCCGATGTGAGCGCGGTGTCGGAGACGGTGACGGCGTCGAGCCAGGCCTTTTGCGGGTCGTCCTCGCGCGTGCCGGGGGCGCGGGTCCTGAACGGGCCGGAGACGCTGTCCTTGCCCGGCTTGTTGGGCAGGGAGATGGACTTGATCGTCATCTTCTTCTTGCCGCCGGTGAAGTCGACTTCGTGGCCGTGGGACGCGACCTTGGGCGGGCCGGAGGTTGCGGCGCCGGTCCCCGTGCCGGTTCCGCCGGTATCGGCGCCTCCGCCATGGGCGCCGCCGGTGCGCTGCACGACGCCGCCGGCGGGGGCCAGCGCCGGCGCCGGCTGGGCGGGGGCGGCGCCGGAGGCCGCGCCCGCCCCCCGCGCCGCCGGGCCGGGGCCGGTCTGCTGGACCACATGGGCGGCTTCGTGGGCCATGAGTTTCGTGTCCCGCGCGCTTTCGCCCGGCGCCAGCCAGATGTCCCGGCCATGGGTGAAGGCCCGCGCCCCGATGCCCTGCGCGGCGCGGCCCGCGCGCGCGTCGTCATGCACCCGCACATCCGACATGTCGGCGCCGGTCGAGCCCTCGATCCGGCCGCGGGTGTCGGGGTCGAGCGGCTTGCCGGCGCCGGGAGAGGCCACCGCGGCCTCCGTCTCCGAACGCGGCGGGCGGTTGGAATCCGCGTCGCGGCGGGCGCGGGCCTGGACGGGTTTCTCCTCGGTCTCCTCCTCCTTGGGCTGGGCGGCCTCCTCCTCCTCCCCCTTGGCCTGGGCCTCCTCCTCCTCCCCCTTTGCCTGAGCCTCCTCCTCCTCCCCCTTGGACTGAGCCTCCTCCTCCTCCCCCTTGGCCTGGGCCTCCTCCTCCTCCCCTTTGGCCTGCGCCTCTTCCTCCTCCCCCTTTGCCTGGGCCTCTTCCTCCTCCCCCTTGGCCTGGACGGCCTCCTCCTCCTCGGCCTTCGCCTGGGCGGTGTCGCCGGTGTCCTCCTCCTCCATCCCGGTCTTGCGCTGGGCGCCGGGGAGGCCGGCGGCCGGGATGGCGGAGATCGACGGCGCGGGCTGGCCCGCCGTCACCCGGTCGGCGACGGCGTCGGCCTCGCGTTCATAGGCGTCGCCGGCCCGACCCACGGCGAGCTTGCGCTGCACCCCCGCGAGCGGGGAGAGCGCCGGCGCCGCCTGCAGGGCGGGAGAGACCGGGGCCGGGGCGGCGCGGCCCTTCGGAGCCGCGGCGGGCGCGGGGCGCGGGCCGGCGGCGCCGGGCGCGCGGGCGGTTGTGCGGGAACGGGTCATGACCGGGATCCTCCGTCCTGTCCGGCGGGGCCGCGCGCCCGCCCCAATGCCGCGGCGAACCCCGAGACCCGCGCCCGCGGCGCCCCTCCCGCGCCGCGCTCACGGTCCGAGCCCTCCGCGTCTTCCGGGGGCAGGGGCGCCATGGCCCCGGCCTTCTGGTATTCCCGCGCCACCCCGGCGCGCAGGTGGCGTTCGCCAAGCAGGGCCCCGTCCTCCAGCGCCCGCCCGGCGGCGTGGCGCACGGCGTTGCGGATCTGGCCGCCGGTCATCGCGCAGCTGCGGGCCAGCCGCTCCAGCGCGCCGGGGGGCAGGTCGGTCCCTTCGGGCAAATGCAGCTCCCATATCCGCCGGCGCGCCTCGGGGCCGGGGCGGGCGAAGGGGATCACCGCGTCCATGCGGCGCTGGAAGGCGGGGTCGACGCTCTCGGCCAGGTTGGTGGTGATCAGCACCACGCCCTGGTGGAACTCCAGCCGCTGCAACAGGAAATCCGTCTCCATGTTGGCGAAGCGGTCGTTGGAGGATTTGACCTCCGTGCGCCGGGCCAGCAGGGCGTCGCCCTCGTCGATCAGCAGCACCACGTCCAGCGCCTCGGCCCGGGCCAGCAGGCGGGCCAGGTTCTTTTCCGTCTCCCCCACGAACTTGGAGACGACGGAGGCGAGATCGACCCGGTGGATGTCCATGCCCAGCTCCGCCGCGAAGATGCGCGCGGCCAGCGTCTTGCCCGCTCCCGACGGCCCGGTGAGCAGCGCGCGCAGGCCCCGGCCGGGGCGCTCCGACAGGCGGTCGGGCAGCGCCTCGCGGTGGCGGGCGCGGGCGGCGAGCTCCTGCAACAGGGTCGTGGCGGCGGGGCTGGCCACGAGGTCGTCCCAACGCCCCCGCGCCTCCAGCGGATCGGCGAGCCCGTCCAGCTCCTGCCGGCCCAGCTGGCGGGCGGCGCGGCGCACGTCGTCGGGGGCGATGGCGTCGCGGCCCTCCAGCCGCGCCTCCCCGGCGGCGGCGGCTGCGAGGCGGCGGATATGGCCATGGGGCAGCTGGAAACGGTCGCGCAGGGCGGGCAGGTCGGTGACCGGAAGGTCGCCCAGCGCGGCCCGCCAGATCCGGGCGCGCAGGTCGGGCCCGGGGAAGGGGATTTCGATCGTCACGGCGCGGGACAGGCGGTCCGGCGCGATCCCGCCCTCGCGCCCCAGCCCGAGGAAGGTGGGCAGGCCGCCGGGCAGGGCCGGGGGCAGGTCCACGGTCTCGGACGGCGCGGCGTCGCGCTCCAGCAGCAGGGCCGCGCCGCAGAGCAGCGCCAGCGCCCCGGCGCGCCGCGCGCGGAGCGGGTCGGCGGCGGCGGAGGCGCCGGGGCGCAGCAGGCCGAGCCCGGCCCCGCGGGCCAGCGCCGCGGCGATCTCGGCCGCATCCGCGCCGGGCATGCGGCGCAGGATCACCAGGTCCGCACGCCCCCCCGCCAGCATCGCCGGCAGGCGGGCGAGGCGGGCGAGGAAGTCGCGCGGGTGGATCAGGTCTTCGATCCGCGGGGCGTCCCCGGGCCGGGTCATGCGGGGCGCATCGGGCGCCTCCCCTGCGCACGACCCCGCGCCCGCGCCCCCGGCAAGCGCCACGCCCTGCGCCGCGTCGCGCAGCGCGTCGGGCATGCGCAGCGGGCGTTCGGCGCGTTGCAGGTCGGGGTCCGTCGGTTCCAGCAGGCCGGCCGCGAGCAGGGGCGCGGTCAGCGCGCGCGGCGCGTCGGCCTCGTCCATGCCCAGCAGGCGGGCGAGG
Source organism: Albimonas donghaensis (assembly GCF_900106695.1). Taxonomy (GTDB): domain Bacteria; phylum Pseudomonadota; class Alphaproteobacteria; order Rhodobacterales; family Rhodobacteraceae; genus Albimonas; species Albimonas donghaensis. The sequence goes on along the minus strand of NZ_FNMZ01000001.1, from coordinate 1,444,266 downwards.
GTCTCGGCGGTCGGCGCGCGCGGCCCGGCGGGGCCCTGCAGGTCGGCGAAGAGCCCGGCGAAGCGGCTGTCGTCGCCGGGCAGCGCGGCGAGCGCGAGGGCGAGGCGCTGCGCCCCGCTCAGTCCCAGCGCCCCCGCGGCGCGGGCGAGCGGCGGGGCGGGGTCGGCCCCCCGCTCCCACGCGGCGAGGCGGGCGGGCCAGCGGGCGGCGGCGAGGCCGGGGGCGGCCTGCTCCGCGGCCTCGCGATAGGCGGCGAGGAAGGGATGCGCCCGGGCCAGCGCCGCGCCGTCCTCGCCCAGCGCGTCCAGCCGCTCGGCCAGCGCGAGCGCGGCCGCGAGCCGCCAGAGCCCGGCGCATCCGGCGGCGTCGCGGGGCAGCGCCTCCAGCGGGGCGGGATGGCCGGGGGAGGCGGCCACGGCGGAGGGGCGTCGGCCCGGCGCCTCGTATGCGGGGCCGGGAAAGGCGGGGCGCGGGGAGGAGAACGGGGCGGTCATCGGGCGCGGGCTCCTTCAGTCGCGATAGTGGAAGGCGAGGATGCGTCCGAGACTCGGACGCCAGCCGGGATCGAGGTCGAGCCCCGCCCGCCGGACGCCTGCGTCGGCGTCGCGGAGCGCCAGGGTCAGGTCGACATGCATGGCGGTGACGAAGACCCGGCCGCGCCGCGCAACCAGCCGGGGGCCAGCGGTTTCGGGCGCGACGCCCATGGCCGCGGCCAGGCGCGCGCGCAGGTCGGGCAGGATCGGGTCCAGCGCGCGGTCGAGCGCGGCGCGGAGGCGGCCGGCCTCCGCCGGGTCCCGTGAGGCGCCGCCGGGGGCCGCGTCGGAGGGGCCGTCGAGCGCCTCCATCAGGGCGGCGAGCGGGTCCGGGGCGCCGGGGGGCGACGGGTCGGGATGCAGCGCCGCGGCCAGACGCGCGGCGGCGGTCCAGGGCGCGGCGCGGGCGGCTTCGGGCAATGCGGGGGCGAGGTCCGGGCGCTCGAACAGATGCAGCAGGAAGAGGGCGCCGGCGCGGCTGGTTTCGAGGCCGGTTTCCGGGACCGGATCGGCCGCCGGGTCGGGCGGGATGCGCGCCGCGGCGGGTGGGTCGGTGTCGGGCTCGGTCTTGGGCGCGGGGGTGGGGATGTCAGCCGGGTCCGGGCGCGGCCGGCCGGCGGCAGGGCGCGCGGGCCCGGCATCCGCCCCGGCCCCGGCGTCGGGAAGAGGGCCCCCGACGCGCGGGGTGGAGCGGACCTCCCCCGCCGGGTCCGGGGCCGGATGCGGGGTCGGGCCGGACTCGGCGTCGGGCGCGGGACCGCGCGCGGGGCCGACGCCGGATCCCGGGACGAGCAGCATGGCGGCGCGGGCGGCCAGCGCCTCGCCCTGCGCCGCGGGCACGGCGTGTCGGGCGCGGGCGACGGCGATCAGCCAGGCGACGGCGCCGGGCGGGTCGTCTCCGGGGATGGAGGGCGAGGCGGAGCGGGACGGCGCGCCATGCCCGCGGCGCGGGTCCGGGGCGGCGGCAGGGGGCGGTCGGCTCGGGGCCGGAGAGGTTTCGGGCGCGGCGGGCGCGCCCAGTTGGACCGCGAGCGCCAGCGCGTCCCGCGGCCCCAGCGGGGCCAGCGCCGCCGCCGCCCGCCCGCGCGCCCACAGCACCGCGATGGCCGCGGCCGCCCGGCCCGGATCGGCGGCGAGCCAGCGGGCGATGCGCGTCCCCGCTCCGGCGCCCCCCCACCCCCGCCCGGCGCCGCCGCCGGTCCGGCCGGGCAGCGTCGCGCCGGGCGATGCAGGGCGCGCCGGCATGACGTCGCCGCCGGGCGCCTCGGGCGGCCAGGCCCGCCACCACCAGCGCAGGGCGGCGCGGCCGGCGGCGGCGTCCTCGATCAGGCAGGCCAGCGCCTCGGCGGCGTCGGCGAAGCGCACCGCCTCGGCGCCCGGCGGCACGGGACCTTGCGCGGGCCGGGCGGCGCGCGCCCGGGCGCGCTCCAGCGAGGCTTCGAGCGCCCGTCGCCACCGGGCCCTGCCGGCCGCCTCCCCCGCGCGCGCCCCCGCCGCGCCGGGCACGAGGCCGCCGGGGGCGGGATCGACGAGCCGCCGCAGGATCAGGATCTCGGAGGGCGCGCCGGGCGCCTCGGCGTCGCAGGCCTCCAGCCGGCCGCGCAGGCGCCGGGCGGCGGCGGGACCGATGGCGCCATGCGCACGGGCGAGGCGGATCGAAAGGGCGGAGGTCATCGCGGCGCCTCCGGTGGGGCGGAGGGGAGGATCGAGCCGCGCAGAGGACGAGGCCGCCGCAGAGGCGCCCGCACAGGCGGTGTCGCCGGGGTCTCGGGGCCCGCGTGCGCCGGCGCGGCGGGCGACGATGGGCGCGCCCCGGCTCCGGGCCTGCGCGAGGGGGCGGGGAGGGCGCCAAGGCGGGACGGGCGCATGCAGCCGGGGCGCGGCTGTTCACGGGGTCGCTGTTCACGGGGCCGCTGTTCACGGGGCGGCAGGTCCGGGCCGGTGTCCGCGGCGCGACGGGGGGCGACCGGAAGACCGGCGGCGGGAGGCGCCGCACGCCAGGAGCGTGCTGCCGAAGGGGCGGGCGGCGCGGCGGTCAAGACGCGTGCGCTCGCATGGGGGGGAGCGATGCCGCCGGGGCTTTTCGCGGGCCGCGCCCTTACACGCGCAGGTCGTCCGGGCCGTCGGGGGCGCGGACTGGGGCGGAGGGAGGGCGTTGGGGAGGCGGTCCGAAGATCCGCGCCTCGCCGCGTCACGGCGGGGGCGCCGCGGCCCTCCCGACCGATCGGGGGGCCTTGCGGGGGAGCGCGCCTCGGCGCGGGCCGGGCGCGGCGGGCGCGCGCCATCTTCCGATCCTCGGTTCCGGTTTCGCGTCCGGCGCCGGCCCGCTCCGCCCCCGGCGCCCGCCGGCGCGACGGCGGCGGGACCGCGCGACGGCTCCGCCCCGCGACGGCGCCGCGCGCGCCCCGGCTCAGCGCCGCGCGGGCGCTCCGGGGCGACTGGCGCGACGGTCGGCGCGCGGCCCCGGGCCGAGGCGGGGCGCAAGGGGCGGCGAGGGCGGTCACCGGATCTCCTGCGGCGGCTGGAGAAAGATGAAGTCGAGCCGGCGCTGGTCGCCCGGCTCCAGCACCACCCCGAAATGCTGCGGCGAGTTCGGCCCGCTCAGGGTCGTCAGCCGGTAGACCCCCGGCGGCAGCTTCATCTCGTAGGCGCCGGTCGGCTCGGTCACGGTCCGGCCGGCCTCGTTCCCCGCCGCGTCCAGCGCGAGGATGGTCAGCCCGCCGATCGGCGCGTCGATCAGCGCGGCGGCGTAATTGGGGCGGTAGCGCGCGCCGCCCCGCACCGTGGCCGGCGCCGCCAGCGCCTCCTGCAGGGCCGAGACCGCGTCCTCCAGCGCCGCGATGCGCGCGGCCTGGGCCTCCGCCAGCGGCAGGCGGGCGTCGGCGAACAGATACCAGCCCTCGGTTCCCTCCACCCGGATCAGGCGGATCGCGGGGCGCGGGTCGGCCATGAGGTCGATGGCGGGGCAGGCGCGGCCGGCCTCCAGCACCGCCAGCATGCGGGCGGCGGGGATCGTCGTCGGGCCCTCGGTCGGTATGCCCTGGAAGAAGCTGTCGGCGCCGAAGCTCGGCACCAGCCCGGTGGCGGGCAGGAAGCGGTAGTCGCGCAGCGCCGACTGGAAGGCGTTGGCGGGCAGGGCGGCGGTCAGCCAGGCGTGCTGGGCCTGGAACTGGGCGCGCAGGGCCTCGGACTGCGCCTCCGCCCGCGCGGCGTGAACCAGCGGCCAGGGCTGGGCCAGCGGGTCCGCGCCGGGCCGCAGCCGGGCCGCGGGGGCGTCGACGAAGCCGATGCCGGCCAGCGTCCAGTGGATCAGCGCCAGCGGGACCTCGCAGGGGGCGAGCAGGGGCGCGTCCCCTTCCCGCAGCGCGTCCAGCAGCCCCCGCGCCGCCCAGGACGAGCCGCCGCCCGCCGCGAGGGTGGCGAAGGGATCGCGGGCGAAGCCGTCCCGCGCGCCGGTCCCGTGCAGGGCGTTGGCCGCGAGGTTGCGCAGCCGCGAGCGGCCGGGCAGGTCGGTTCGGGTCATCAGCCCGGCGATCTCGGCGGCCAGCGCCCCGCCCCCCGCCGCCAGCGCCTGGTCCACCCGGATCAGCCGGAAGGCCACGCCGCGGGTGGCGTAGCGCTTGCCGCAGCCGGTTCCCACGCCCGCCTCCGCCGCCCCGATCCCCGCCATCGGCGCTTCTTCCTGAAAGCCCGAGGCCGGGCCGAGGGTCAGCAGATAGAGCCCCACCCCCGCCGGCAGCGCCGATCCCGGCGCCTGCCCCGCGCAGGGGCCGAACAGGTCGTCGGAGGCCGCGTCCGCCGCCTCCGCCGCGCGGGCGAGCGCCACGGTTCGCGACGAGCGCAGCTCCAGCGCCTCGCCCTCCGCGGTGACGGCGAGGCCGGGGGCGACCGAGACCACGGGCGCCGCCGCGCCTCCCGCGCCGCCGCCCGCTGCCCCGCCCCCATCCGGGGCCGCGTCCCGCGTCACCTCCAGCCCCGAGATCACGCCGGCCCCCACGGCCCGGCCCAGCCGCAGCCGCTGGGCGCGGTCGGCGGCCTGTTCGTCGGTCAGGTCGCGGCCGGTCAGGATGCGCCCTTCGAAGAAGTTCACGAAGCGGACGCCGTCTTCGAGGATCGGCTCTTCCAGTCGGTAGGTCATGGCGGGCTCCCCTGTCGGTCCCGGCTCAGGCGTCGAAGGCGATGCGGTCGGACTTGGTCAGCCGGCGGATCACCGCCGGGCCCACTTTCGGGATCGCGCGCAGCGCCTCCGCTTCGCCCGCCGCGGACACCTTTCCGGCGTTGCGGGCGTTGATGATGTTCATCGCGGTGCGTTCGGGGATGTCGGCGGCCTCCACCAGGTCCGCCACGGTGGCGCGCGCGAAGGCGACCTTGCCGCCCCCGTCGCCGCCGGTCCGCCTGTCGGCGGCGAGGAAGCCCGGCCCGTCGCCGTCGATCCCGTCGACGCGCGGGGTCAGCCAGCTCATCAGGTGGCCGCCCTGCACGCCGCGATCCGCGCCGTCGGGCCGGTCGCCCGAGGGCAGGCGGGCGCGCAGGAACTCCGCGTCGATGGCCCGGCCGTCCTCGTCCAGCACATGTTCGCCCAGCAGCTCGATCTCGAAGCGGGCGTTCAGCATCTGGAGAAGCGCGTCGTCGGGGAACACCATCAGCGCGCCCGCCGCCGCGCTCTTCCCGTCCGCCGCCGCCCGCCCGCTGGAGAACAGGGTCGCCCCCGGGGCCACGTCGGGCTCGATCGGGATCAGGTCCACCGGCGGCATCCGCAGCCGCTGCACGAGACCGCCGGGAAGATCCATCGGCCGTTCCACGAAAAGCTTGAACGAGGAGGCGTCGAGCGAGCCCCCGGTCATGATCGGCCCGTTCGGCGTCTGGGTCACGCCGATGTTGACGGCGGTGTCGCCGACCGTGTCCCGCCCGAAGGCCAGCGCAAGCCCGCGCACCACCTTGCCGTCGAGGTCGAAGGCGAAGTCATGGAAGGCGTTGTGAACCCAGCTGATCGCCAGAACGCGGGTGAGGTCCTCTTCCTGGTCGTATTCCTGCGGGCCCGAGACCGTCGGCGCGGCGAGGTCCCAGCGCAGGCCCGTCGCGCCGCTGGTCAGGCGCAGATAGCGGCCCACCTGGCCCTGGTTCGGCGTCGGCAGGGCGAGCCCGCGCAGCCCGGTCACGGTGGGGGCGGGGTAGGTTCCCGACAGGTCTCCGCCCGCGCCCTGGCCATGGGGCATCGCCTCGCCCGGGGCGGTGGCGGCGCGGATGTCGGAAAGGGTGGCGGTTCCGCCGCCCGAAAGATCGCGCAGCAGGCGGTCGTCGGTCGCGGCGGGTTCGCGCGGCAGCACCGCGAGGTAGTGCAGGTGGTCGTCGTCGCCCAGCCCGGTGAGCGCGCCATGGTCGGTCACCGTCGGCTCGGGCGCGGGCAGGACCACGGTGCCCTCGGCCCCGAAGACGCCGCCGCCGGTCACGATCTCCTGCAGCAGCTGGGTGTGGACCAGCACCGGGCGGCCGTCCTCGTTCAGCTCCACCGCCTCGGCCGCGCCGTCCACCACCGGGCCGGCGGCGCCCTGCGCGGTGGGGAAGGTGAGATGGCCGAGCAGGATGCAGTCCTCCTCCGGCGTCCCGCCGGCGCAGTTCGCGCCGTTGGGCAGAAGCGCCGGGCGGACCTCCGTGACCCAGATGCGGAAGGCCGCGCGCAGCCAGGCGGTGAGTTCCTCCGCCGGGACTTCGAGGGTCATGTCGGCGGGCGATCCGGCGGGCGAACCGGCGGGCGATCCGGGGGGGGAGGCGGGGGGCGACGCGGGCGGGCTGCCAGGAGGCGATCCGGGGGGCGAGCCCAGCGGGGCCAGCGCCCGCACCATCGCCTCGAACTCGGCCAGCGTCAGGGTCGGGGCGGGCGAGGCGTCCTCCACCGGGTCCAGCCGGTTGACCAGGAAGGCGAAGGCGCGCACGGCCTCAAGTTCCGTCTGGTCGGGGGCGTCGAGGCCGAGATCGAGCGCGAAGCTCTCCGCGATCCGGGACGGGGCCATGGCCTCGTCCTCGGTGCGGCAGGCGCCGCCGGGGATCGGCACCAGATCGGTGTCGCATTCCCGGTAGCACAGCCGCAGCGCGAGCGTCAGCGGCGCGGGAGGGGAGCCGTCCTCGGCCGGGACCGCGTCGGGATTGCGGCGCAGCCATTCGTTGATCGGGGCGCAGCGGGCGTCGGGCACCCGGATCCAGCGGCCCCTGGGGTCGATGGCGAGGCCGGGGGACACGAAGATCTCCGGCCCCGATGCGCTGTCGCGGACCTGGACGTCCAGCCCGCAGACCGCGCCGTAGCCGTGCAGCGCGCGGTTGGCGCGCCGCTCGGCGTCGAGGAACCGAAGCTCCTCCTGGAGGAATTCCTCGACCCCCAGCACAAGGCCGTGGGCGTAGCGGACCCGCTTCCACGGATCCAGGGTCAGCGCCTCCTGGCAGGCGGTGCAGCCGCAGCTCATGGTCTCGTCTCCCCGGTTGTCGTCGGCCCGGGCGCGTCCCGTCCCACCACCCGACGATCGGGCGCGGTCCAGGGCAGGCCCCAGGCGAGATTGCCTTCGGCCAGCGCGGAGCGGCCGAGTTCGATGGCGGCGAAGCGGGCGCTTTCGCCCAGCGTGGTGTCGATGCCGAGCCGGGCGTCCCCGACCCGGAACAGCGCCCAGAACGGGCGGACGTCGAAGGCGGCGTGGGCGGGCTTTTCGCGCGCCACCAGCGCGCGCACCCGCTCGACCTTCAGGGACCGGGCGGAGGGGGGCTCGCCCGGCGCGGCGGGGACCAGCACCGAGAACCGGTGCGCCGCCCGCGCGATGGGCAGGGCGGAGGTGACGAAGCCCAGCCAGTCCTCCAGCCGCGCGCCGGCGGCGGGATAGTCGCCTTCGGCGGGCAGGGGGATGGCGGCGAAGCCGGGGAAGGCGGCGTCTCCCAGCCGCTGCCAGGCGGCGTTGAGCCGGGAGACGGCGCCGTAGCGACGTTCCAGGAACCCGCGCCAGGCCGGGGCGTCGGATTGCGCGACCGCGGCGTGGACGAAGCCCACCGGCCCGGCGAGGAAGGCGCGCCAGTCGGCGGCCTCCCCGGCCGAGGCCGGGACCACCGGCGACAGGGCGAGCGCGGAGAGCGAATTCAGCGGCCGCCCCCAGGCGGCGGCGACGGCGGCAAGGGTCTCCGCCTCCCGCGCCTCGTCGGAGGCCGGTGCGGGATCGGGGGCGTGGAGGCCGGTCACGTAATCCCGCCAGGCGTCATGCAGCGGGCCCGCGCCCTGTTCGGGGGCGTAGGGCGCGCCCTCGGCGGCGAAGGCGAGGCCGGGGGCCGCGGTCTCTCCGCCCGGATCGCCCAGCTCGACCCCGCCGAAGCGGCGCAGGAGGAAGGATTCCACCACCCGGATCTCCCGCCCCGGCCGGTCGTCCAGCGCCGGGCGCCCGGCCCGCAGGGCGGCGAGCGCGTCGAGATCCGGGCAGTCGTCCACCGCCACCGACAGCAGCGCCCGCAGGCCCGGCACGGTGCCCCGCCAGCGGAACAGCAGCTCGGCGTTGTCGATGAACAGCCGCCGGCGCCAGTCCTCCCAGTCCGGGTCCAGCGTCGCGCCCAGCCAGCCGGCGAGCCAGTCCAGGTGACCGGGCGCGGCGGTGCGGGTGTCGAACAGGGTCTCGGCCGCGGCCACCCGGTCCTCCAGCGTGGTGAACATGCCCTCGGGATTGGCCAGGAACCGGTCGAGGAAGGCGGCGGAGACGGGGTCCTCGCGATAAGCGTCGGGCAGGTAGCGCTCCAGGTAGGAGAAGCGCGGGTAATGCACCCGCAGCGCCTGGATGCGCGGCGACACGCGCCCGCCCCCCGCCAGCGTCAGGCGCAGTTCCAGCCAGCGGCCGGCGGCGGCCTGGAACAGGGTCTCGAACGTGCCGGCCCGGTCGGGAGAGCCGCCGCAGGTGGCGGGCAGGACGGTTCCGTCCGGGCCGAAGGGCAGGCGGGGCGGGGTCTCCGGCCCGCCGCCGCGGCGGATCGGGGCGGGCTCGGTCCGCCATTCGGCGTCGGCCAGCGTCGCGGGGTCGTCGGCGGCGCGGCTCTCGACGGTCAGCGAGGCGCCCTCGGGCAGGCGGCCGTCGAAGACCAGCCGGTGCCAGACGCAGCCCGGAGCGCGCCCGTCGAAGATCAGCCCGGCCACGACCCCGTCCGCGCGGTGGCGGCGCTGGGGGCGGGCGGCGATGGGCAGCCAGCGCTCGTCCAGGTCGTAATGCGCGCGCCCCGCCGCCGCCACGATCCCCCGGCCCGCGAAGCGGCGCAGCGGCAGGTGGTCGGGCAGCAATGCCAGCGCGAACCCGTCCGCGTCCCCGGTCAGCCGGAAGCGAAAGGCCTGGTCGCCGGTCTCGGAGGCGACCGCCAGGTCTCCGGCGAACTCCGGCCCCGGAGGCTGGTCGGGATCGGGCAGGAAGGCCATGTCATGGGCCCGGATCGCCGCGCCCTCGCCCAGCATGAAGGCCAGCAGGGCGGCGTCCAGAACCACCTCGCCCCGCGGCTGATCCCCGTCGAAACGGGCGATGGAGGACGGGCCGCTCTGCGGCGTGTCGAGCACCAGCACCCCGCCGTCGGGCAGCGCGCAGATGGCGCGGGGGGCGAGCACCGGGGCGGGGGAGCCGAGATCGGCGGGCCAGGCCTCGGGGAAGGTCAGCTCGGGGCGGGTCTCCGGGGGCGCGCCGGGGACGCGGAACAGGGCCTGCGCCTCGGGGGCCAGGGTCAGGTCGGCGCCGGTGGGGACCGGGCGGAAGCGGGCGTCGAGCCGGCGGTGGCGGGGGCCGGGGTCGGGGTCGGCATCAGGGTCAGGCGGGTCGAGGTCGAGCGCGCGTTCCAGGATCACCAGGCCGCCGTCCGGCGTGGCCTCGAAGTCGAAGGGGCGGAACCGGGCCTCCTCCGGCCAGGTCCGGTGGAAGGGCGGGCCGGAGCCGTGGAGGTCGAAGACCAGCAGCCCCGCCGGGCGCAGCGTGCCGACCGCGAGATAGTCGCCGGTGGTGACGCAGAGACCGGACAGGCGCATGTCGCCATGCGCGGGCGTCGGGGGGAGAGCGGGGGCGAAGAGGTCGTCCGCGTCGGCCTCTTCCGGCGGGCAGGCGGGGGCGTCGAGCTGGTCGACGCTCCAGAAATCGGCGGCCGGGGCGGTTCCGCGGGCGATGCGGATGCGGCGGCGGTCGGCGTCGATCCAGTACCAGGACCCGAAGCGGTCGCGGTCGGCGCCGCGGCGTTCGGCCTCGGTCAGGGCGGCGGCGCTGTCGGGGACGGGGATCAGGCGGGCGACCTCGGCCAGCGCCACGGCGCCGTCGCGGGCGTCGAAGGCCACGTCGCGGCTGCCGGGCGCGGCCAGCGGCTCGGCCCAATCGGCGGCGCCGTAGCGCAGGGAGAAGCGGGTTCCGTTGGCGTCCATGGCGGGACCTCAGCGGACGGCCGCCGCGGCGCGGGCCGCGGGGCGGGAGGGAAAGACCGGCGTCGTCGACGAATCCGGAGAGCGAGAGACGCCGCGCGCGAGGATCCGGCCGGATGCGCGGGCTCCCGGGCCGAAGCGCGCGCGCCCGGGCCGGTCTGCGGGCAAGCGGCGCCCGCGGCGTCGGGCGGGACGAGGATCTGGGTGCGGCGGCCCGCCCCTTCGGCGCCCGCGCGGGGACCGGGGGGCGGGGGCGTCAGGCGTCGCGGCGGAGAACGCGGCGCAGGAGGCGGCCCCTGCGCGCGCAGGGCCGGGCCATGCGGAAGGCGCGGGGGCGGGCGCGTGCTGAGGCGGGCAGGGAGCGAGGGCTTGGGGCATCAGCACAGGTCCGGCACGACGGGGATCGGGGTCGCGTTCGGGCCGGCCACGCCCGAGGGCGCGGTTCCGGTCAGCGCGTCGAGCGGGGTCGGGTCGCCCTCCGTCGCCGCGGAGAAGGCGGCGAGGCGGGGGAGCTGCAGCGGGCCCAGCGTCAGCGGCGTCGCCCGCGGGCCCGCAGCGTCGCCCAGCAGCAGCCCGCCGACCCGCTGCACCCCCTCGACACGGGCGGCGACCACCAGCAGCTCGGCCGCGTCCACGGCCCGGCCCAGCGGCCAGCCGCCGCCGTCATGCCCCCCGGTCAGGGGCGAGAGGAAGGTCTCGATCGCCGCCTTCACCGCTTCGCGCACCGGGGCGCGGGCCCGGCCCGGCGCCACGTCCACGGCGACCGAAACCATCACGTCCACGTAATCCGGGCCGAGCACATGCAGTTCCGTCGTCACCAGCCGGCGCGGGCACAGATGGCGCACCACCGCGTCCAGAAACAGCCGGTCGGGTTTCGGCGCCCGCGGATTGCGGGGATCGTCGGCGGGGATCACCAGCACCGTCACCACGCCCGGCGCGGCATCGGTCGGCTGGTCGGGATGCAGCAGGGGCAGGATCTCCACCCGCCCGATATCCACCCCCGGCGTCGCCTCGGCGATGGCGCGGAAGTCGGGCTCGGTCACCAGCCGGTCGCGATGGGCGAGGAAACCGGGGATGCGGGCCTCGGCCTGGGCCACGGTCTCTCCGGCCGCGCCGCCCCAGGTGGGCGCGGGGTTGGAGACCTTGACCCCCGAAGGCAGCTCCCCCCTGGAGATCGCGCCGATCCCCACCCGCCCCTCCGGCCCGCCGCCATGGTCATAGGCCGCGAGGATCACCGCGCCGCGGGGCGGGCGGGCGCCGGCGAGGCCGGTTCCGAAGCGGATCTCCCCGCTTTCGGGGTCGAGCGTGAAGACCTTCGCCGCGGCCTCCGCCGGCGGCGCGTAGGGCGCGGGGTCGGTCGGGCCGGCGACAAGGGCGGCGGCGGAGGTTCCGCCCCCCTCGGGCGGCGCGGCGGCGAGGTCGTCGATGCGCGACCAGACCTCGCCATTCACCGTCAGGCGCAGGCTGTCGGGGATGACGGGCGTGTTGGCGAGCGTCGCGGCCTGGTCGGGCTCTCCGTCGCCGGGGGCGAGCAGTTCGGCGGTCACGCGGGCGCGCTGGGTGACCGCGGCGGCGTTGATCCCCAGCCATGAGGCGCGGAAGGCGGGCTGGCCGCCGGCGCCGGAGGCATCGGCGGGCAGGCGCACCCGGATCCAGGTGATCAGCCGCGCCGCCCGCGCCTCGTCATCCAGCGGCGGGGGATAGTCGCCGGAGCCGGCTTCGAGCGGCTCCAGCGCCTCCCATGTGCGCAGGGTGTCGGCGTCGCCCAGCGTCAGCTCGATCACCGCCGGATGGGTCAGCGGGTCGGCGTCGGCGGCGGCGGGGATCCGGCGATAGGCGGGGCCGGACCCGGCGGGGGCGTCGGGATTGGGCATCTCGAACACCAGCGCCTCGCGGGTCTCGTCGCGCAGGGCGCGGTCGGGCTCGATCACGCGGGCGTCGAGGTCCAGCGCCGGCAGCAGGCCGAGCGACAGGGTCTTGCCCTCCAGCGCCCGGCGGGCGTCGTCGGGATCCTCTCCGCGCCGGGCGAACAGCGCCAGCCACAGCCCGTCCACCGTCCCGCCCGAGACGTCGAGCGCGTCCAGCGTGACCCCGGCCCTGGGGGCCGTCATCTCCCGCGTTTCATAGAAATCGAGGCTCGTCACATCCCCCGGCGGCGACTGGAAGGAGGCGTAGAGATCGGCCCAGGTCTCCTCCGCCGCGTCGCGCTCGTCCCCGGTCAGGCGGCGCTTGTAGAAGACCCCCGCCTCGATCGGCAGCACGTCGAGCCCGGCCTCGGTGCGGAAGGGGATGCGCGCGGCGGTCAGCGCGACGCCGCCCGAAAGCGTCGCGGCCTCCAGCGGCCCGGCGGGTCGGGAGAAGGCGACCAGCCCGCGGGCGGAGGAAGCCGGGCGCAGGGTCACCCCCAGCAGGCGGAGGAATTTCAGCCGGTTGCGCTCGGGGATGCGGTTGGCGCGGTAGATCACGCTTTCCGCCATGAAGGCGAAAAGCTGCAGCAGGGTGATGCCCGGATCGCTGTCCGAATGGTTGGTCCATTCGGGGTTGTGCGCCGGGATCCGGCGGATCGTCTCGTTGAGGATCTCGCGGTAGCCGCGCGGATCGAGGACGGGATCGGGGAGGGGCATGGGGAACGCTCCTGTCAGCCGAGCTGGACGCCGAGCCGCATCTCTTCGCGGCTGCCGTCGCGCACGAGGCGATAGCGGAGGGTGGCGAGCACCGCCTGCGGCGCGCGCGGATCGGTTTCGACGCGCACGCTCTCGACCTCGATCCGGCGTTCCCAGCGCTTGAGCGTCTGGGCGATGGCCTCCTCGATCAGGCGGTGGGTGGCGGCGGTGTCGGGGCGGAACAGGAACCGCTTCAGCCCGGCCCCGAAGGCGGGAAGCATGACGCGCTCCAGCCGCTCGGTGGTCAGGATGATGCGGATCGACTCGCGGATGTTCTCCACGCCCTCCGACCAGGCCATGCGGCCCTCTTCGTCGATGCGGGGCGGGAAGGCGATCCCGCGGCCCAGCGCGCGTCCGGTGGCGGTCATGGCTTCTTGCCCCTCAGGCCGGGAATGGGGAAGGCCACGATCAGCCAGGGCAGCCAGCGGAAGATCAGGTCGAACAGGGTGACCATGATGATCATCAGCACGAAGGCGCAGATCGTGACGATGGGGATGGAGATCGAGATGAACAGCCCGAACGGGTTCGAGCCGCCGTCGGCGCAGGGCGCGGGGGAGGGCGTGGGCAGGTCCTTGTGGAAGGGCCAGGGCAGGACCGACAGCACCAGGTCCACGAAGGTCAGCTTGCGCATCGCGCCCATCTGTCCGCAGAACATGTCCGACAGCACGAAGCCCGCCCCCTTCTTGTAGCGCCGCAGCGCGCCGGGAGAGATGTCGAGCGGCATGGGGATGCGGATGGGGCGGGTCGGCGCGTCGGCGTCGAAGAAGCTCGCCATCCGGAACGGCGCGGAGGGGCGCGAGATCGCCGGACGCGCGAAGCCCTGGCAGTTGGGGCGTTCATAGGCGCAGCGGATGACATACCAGGCGTCCTCTCCCGCATTGACCCCGGCGGGGGGCGGAGACAGCTCCGGCAAGGGCGCCGCGGGGGTCGCGGGCAGGGCGGCGGCGACGAGGGCGGCCAGCGCCTCGATGGAGCTTTCCGCGTCGAAGTCCAGCGGCGGGTAGGGGCCGGCCAGCAGCGGCGCGGCGGAGGGCGAGCCCAGCGGGCTGAAATCCATCGCCACCGCGGGATGGGCGGGCATCCACAGGAAGCCCGGCCAGCCGTCGGTTCCCGCGGCGAGGGTCAGGTCCAGCTCGATCTGCGCGGCCTCCAGCGCCTCGGCCACGCCGGGGGCGGTGATGGCCTCCAGCGCCTCGGGCAGGGTCTGGGGGATGTCGTGGCCGCCATGGGCGTCGCCCAGCGCGTCGACCAGTTCGTCGGTCATCCGCGTGTCGGCGAGCGCGTCGCGCAGGGCGGTCTCGGCGGCGGTGAGCGCGGGGGCGGGCGCGCCGCCGGTCAGCGCGTCCCAGACCCGGGGCATGTGCGTCTGAAGGAAGGTCGCGAGATCCAGCAGCAGGAACCAGCCGGCGGTCTGCGCCTGGGCGCGGGCGCGGCGCATCAGGTCGCGGGCGGCGGGGCGGCCGTCGGCGGACGTGTCGTCGAGCAGCGCGCGCGCCTGCACCAGCGCGGAATCATGCAGGTTGATCCAGGGCGCCATGACCTCCTGCCGGAACAGCAGCGTGCGCGGGTCGTCGGCCGGGTCGGCGGAGGCAACGGGCGTGGACGATCCCGGCAGCGGCGCGTCGGGCTCGCGCATCGGGGCGGCGAGATAGGCCTCGCGCTTGGCCACCGGGATCATGCCGGCGAGCATCCGGCGGGCGCGCCCGGTCTCGGCCCCCGCGCCGGCCTTCCAGGTCAGGGGGAACAGGGCCTGACGCTCCTCCTCCGGCTGGATGCGGGCGCGGCCGGCCTCGGTCGGGATGCGGGTCCAGGCGTAGCCGCCCTGCACGCCGGGCGCGGCGGTCCAGGCGTATTCGGCGGTGGCGGGGTCCTCGGGGTCCGGCACTGTCCCGGCGACGGCGGGGACCAGCCGGCGCAGCAGCCAACCGGCGCTCTCCTGGTTTCCACGCTCGATGGCGCGGTCGGGCAGGCCGGGGAGCTGGCACACCAGGCTCGCCGCCACCAGGTAGAACCGCCCCTGCGCGGGTTGATAAAGCTTCAGGGGCTCCGGCGCCGGGTCGGGCGCGGCGGGAACCGGCAGGGCGCCCCCCGCCCCCCGCCCGCGGGCGATGCGGGTCAGGCGGCGCCGTGTCTCCGACACCGGCGCCTGCGTCGCCAGCCCCGCCACGTCCGGTCCCGGCATCGGGGCGCGCCAGGTCTCGGGCCGGGCGAGCCATGCGGGAAGCTGCTCGGGCCGGGTCTCCATCGCCGCGATCAGCTCCTCCATGAAGGCGTCGGAGGCGAAGCGCAGGATCGCGGGGCGCGCGGGCGCGCCGTTGGCGGCGGCGGGCGACTGCCGCCACATGGGCTGGGGGGCCAGCCAGCGGACCTCGTGCAGGTGGGCGTGGGCTACCATATGTTGCCCGCCCCCGGCGTGTAGGACGCCGCGATGATCGAATTGGTGATGACCGTGTCGGCCTGCACGGTGCCGGAGAATTTCGAGATCCCCGCATCGACCTTCACCATGGAGGCCGAGACCTCCACCACCGAGGCCGAGACCGAGACCTTGCCGCCCGAGTCCACGGTGACGCCCGCGGTCTCCAGCTTCACCGAGTTGCCGTTGGAATCGACCAGCTCGATGGCCCCGGGCCCGTCCTTCAGCGTCACGGTCTGGCCGCCCGGCGTCTCCAGGTGCAGCAGTTCGGCGCCGGAGCTGTCGTCGAAGCGCACGGTGACGCCGTTGCGCGATTTCAGGGTCTTGAGGTTGTTCTCGCCGCCGCCGTCCATCTCCTCGGGCGGGGCGTCGACGCCGTTCCACAGGCCGCCGATCACGAAGGGATGGCGCGGGTCGCCGGCGCCGAAGGCCACCAGCACCTCGTCGTCCACGTCGGGGATGAACCACGACCCGCGGCCCCCCCCGGCGAAGAGCGTGGCGATGCGGGCCCAGGCCTCCCAGCCCTCGCCGTCGCCGATATCGGGCGACCAGGGCAGCCTGATGCGCACCCGGCCCTGGCCCAGCGGATCGGCGATGTCGGTGACCTGCGCGGGATAGACCCCGTGGAACAGGCCGCCGGGGCCGGCGGGGATCCGCTCGTCCTCGGCCGGCTGGGACATGCCGGAAAACGGGGGGAAGAACATCAGGCGCTCCCGATCCAGGGGCGCTCGATCCCGATGCGGGACAGGAGGCCGGTTTCGAGCGAGAATTCGTGCCGCGCGCGGGTGATCGTGTAGGCCCCGTCGAAGAGCGGCCCGCAGCCCTTGAGCGTGACCCCGCGCCCGACCCGCAAGCGGGCGTCGCCCTCCGCGATGGCTTCGCCCTGCACGAAGCGGCGGGCGCGGGCGCGGAAGCGGGCGGCGGCGAAGGCGTCGGCCTCGACCTGGGTGATCGGCAGGGTATGGGCCACCTGGTCGGGACGGGGGCCGAAGGCCGCGTCCAGCGCCTGCGCGCCGGACTGGCCCCCGTTCTCGGCTCCCAGCGCGTCGGTCCTCGCCTCCGCCGTCAGGCCCTCGCGCGCCGCCACGTCCCAGCCCGAGACGATGAGCGCGGTGCACTGGCCCGCCACGTCGGCGGTGACGGACAGTTCCTGAAGGTTGCGCCCGTAGGTCAGCGTCGCCGGGTCCTCGCCCCGCCGGGCCCGGGCCTTGACATGGAGCGTGTCGCCCTCCGCCCAGACCTCGGCCCCGGCCTCCCGCGCCCGGTCGCGTAGGAAGGCGAGATCCGAGAGGTTGAGCTGGGAGACCACCGGCAGGCTCGGCCCCTCGGCGTCCACATCCGCGCGCATCCCGTGATCCGAGGCGATGGCCTGCGCGATGGCGGCGAGGTCCGCGTCCTCGAAGGTCCGCGACCGGCGGGTCATGCGCAGGTCCTGGAAGCGGTCCTCGGCCAGCGCGATGATCTCGGGCGGG
This sequence comes from Albimonas donghaensis, assembly GCF_900106695.1. Classification (GTDB taxonomy): domain Bacteria; phylum Pseudomonadota; class Alphaproteobacteria; order Rhodobacterales; family Rhodobacteraceae; genus Albimonas; species Albimonas donghaensis. The sequence continues at coordinate 1,427,785 of NZ_FNMZ01000001.1, read as the reverse complement.
CGGGATTTGGGGAAGCGGCCCTCCAGCGCGGTGATGCGGCCCGAGAAGACGGCCCCGCCGGCCTCGCCCGCCCCGATCTCCACCCCCACGGCCTTGCCGAATTCCAGCAGGCCCCGGTCGAAATAGAGGAAATCCACCGAGCCGCGGGCCGCGCCCCAGTTGCCGAAGCACAGCTCCGCATGGGCGAGCCCCTCGGCGGTCTCCTCCACCGCGAGCGAGATCAGCCCCTGCTCCAGCCCCGCGCGCCGGGCCCCGTCGAGGGTCAGCGCGGGCCGGGCGGAATAGTGCAGCGGCGTGGCGGCCATGTCGTTCATCGGGCGGGGCTCCGGATCAGGGGCGCGGCGGGCGGGGCGGGGCGGGTTCGGGTCGGCTCAGGTGGCGCGCAGGCGCCGGGCCCGGGCGCGCAGATGGCCGAGGGTTTCGGAGATGTCGGCGGGTTTCGTCGGGGCGGCCGGGGCCGGCTCCGCGGGTTGCTGCGGAGCGGCGGCGCCCGCGGCGGCGGCGCCGGGGGCGTCGGCCACGATCTCGAATTCGTTGATGATGACGGGCATGGCGCGCCCCCTCAGTTGGACATGTCGAGCGGCTGGCCGGGGCTCAGCGCGCGGGGATTGTCGATGTCGTTGTTGTCGGCGATGGACTGCCAGTCGTCCTGACGGCCCTCGCGCGCCGCGGCCTGCTGGACGCTGTCGCCCTCCCGCGCCGAGGCCACCGGACGGGCGCCGGGCGTCGCGGGCCCCGCGTTCACCCCGTCGGCGGACTGGGCGCCGAAGACGAACTGGATGTCCTGGCTGGCGATGGACAGGCCCAGCTTGGCGCGCAGCGGCTTGCCGGCCTCGGAGAAGAACTCCAGGCTCTCGTTGATCGACTCCACCACGCCCTCGAACAGGAACGTCCCCCACAGGAAGCGCATGCCCGGCGGCACGAACTTGTCGGCCTCGTCCGAGGGTTCGGGCTTGATGAAATTCACCACCTTCTCGGTCAGCCGGCGCACGTCGTCGGCGTCGTCGGCGGGGCGGTCGGGGGCGGCGGCGGTCACGTCGAACCACAGGTCCAGCGTCAGCTTGGTGGTGCCCGAGCCCACGAACTGCACCGCGGATCCCCCGCGCTGGTCGCCGCCCGCGGACTTGTTGGCATAGGCGACCTTCAGGCTCTCGGGGTTGAACTGCACGGCGATGGCCTCCCCCGTCTCGGAGACCTGGCCCTGGTCGTCCCAGGAGATCGGCTGCATCTGCGCCTTGAGCAGGGTGGTCGGGGTCGGCATCACGCGCCCTCCGCGATGTCGAGGGTCTCGTAGGCGATCTGCATCTCCTCGATGGCGATGGTCCCGTCCGTGGCGTTGAGCGGCGGCGCCTTCAGCTTCAGCGGCAGGCAGCCGGTGAGCGCGAAGCGCAGCGTCTCCGTCTCCCGGTCCGCCGACAGCACCGCGATCTCGCCCGAGGCGCGCAGGTCGCGGCGGGCGTTCACCTCGCGGAACCAGCGCCACAGGTCGAGGCCTTCGGTCATCCCGCGCTTGAGCGTAAGATTGCCATAGGAGACCGGCCCCGCGAGGTGGATCTGGCGGAGATTGCCGCCGCCCTCGCGGATGGTCTCGGCGTCCATCGACATCTCCAGCCCCGAAACCTCGGAGAACGCGCCCTCGCACAAGGGCCGGCTTTCGCCGTCCAGTTGCAGGCGGACCTTGAAGTTGAAGGCGGAATAGGGGGCGAGCATGGATCAGGCCTCCCGGACCTGGACCTGTTGCGGTCCGGTCTGGAGCAAGAGGACGGTGAGATGGCGGAACGGGCGGGACGGCGCGACGCGCAGCTCCACCAGGAAGCGGCCCTGGTCGATGGCGGTCGCGGAGTTGACGGAGGCGCCCGTCTCCACCCGGAAGGCGGCGGCGGGGGTGGCGCCCTTCAGTCCGCCGCGCTGGTGGATCAGCGACAGCAGGCGCTCGAACCGACGGCGGACGAGGGCGCGGAAATCGTCGGAATTGGGCTCGAACACGTAGGTCTGCGCCTCACGCAGGGCGAGCCGGCGCAGGAGGATCATCAGCCGGCGCACGGGCAGGGGGCGCAGCTCCTCGGTCCGCGACAGGGTGTCGGCGTTGAGGATGACGAAGCCGCCGGGCTCCGCCACCAGCGGGTTGAGCTGGAGGTCGATGAGCCGGGCCGCGTCGGGGCGGGGCAGGCGTGGGGACAGCGCGACGCCCCCCGCGATGGGCTGGTTGGCGGCCGAGATCCACGCCCCCTCGGCGATGGCGCGCCGCGCGAGCAGGCCGGCGGCGGCGCCGTCGGGGGGCAGAAAGCCCTGCCGCTCGGGCGTGGCGACGCCGATCCAGGGGTGGAAGAGCGCGGCGTAGGACAGCGCGCCTTCCTCCGCATGGGACAGGGCCGGCACCCGCCGCGCCCCGGCCGGGTCGCCCGCCGGATCGCCCGGCGCGGTGAGCGGCAGGAGCGCGGCCAGATGCGCCTCCGCCGCCTCCGCCTGCGCATGGCGGGGCAGGGACAGGAGCGCCACCGCGTCGGCGCGCGCGGCGCAAAAGCGGATCAGCGCGCGGTGAATGGCGATCAGCGGGCCGGGGGCGTGGGCGTCGACCGGGACCATGGCGAAGTCGGCGCGGGTTTCGGGCGCCAGCCGCACGGCGTTGGACCACGGCCCATGCGCCCCGTCGCGGGTCAGCCGCACCCGGAACCAGCGGCCGGCGGTCAGCGGCTGCGGCGGCGTCCAGTCCATGTCGATGTCGGGGGCGGGGAGAGCTTCGTCCTCCGGCGCCTCGAAGGTCGGCGTGGCGGAGGATTGCAGGTCCGTCGTCTCGCCCGGCCGCGGCGCGTCGGCCTCCCGCGACCAGGCGAGGCCGGGGCGGGGCGGAGAGCCCGGCGCGGCCTCCGCCAGGATCAGCGTGTCGGGGGTCTCCGGCGTCGCGCAGGCGGCGAAGGCGTCGGGGGGAAGCTGGGCGAGGCGGGTGTTGGACCACGGCCCGACCTCGCCGGCCCGCTCGGCCCGGACCCGGAAGGCGAACCCGGTCGGGCAGTCGGGGTCGAGCGCCAGCGCGGCCTCGGGGTCCTCGGTCAGGGTGACGGTCGGGGCGGCGAAATCCGCGTCCGCGGCGCGCTCCAGCCGGTAGCGGGTCGCGCCGGGCGCGGGCGACCAGCTCAGCGCGTGGCGGCCCCATTGATCCGGCGTCTCGGCGGGGGGCGCGAGCAGGGGGGCGATAAGCGGCGCGGGCTCCGCCGCCGGCTCCAGCGTCCAGGCGCGATGCGCCGCGTCGGGGATCGCGACCATGGACACCTCGGGCGCCGCCGACAGCGCGTGCAGGCCGGTGGGCGGCGTCTCGGCCGAGGTTCCGGGAAGGGCCAGCGAGGCGGAGCGCTTGGCCTCCATCGCCTCGGCCAGCACCGCGGCGTCGGCGCGGGCGAGATCGGGGTCGAGGAACAGGCGGTCGTCGAACACCGCCAGCCCGTCGAGGTCGAGCGGCGGGCCGGCGGGGATCTCCGGCCCGTTGGCGCTCGCCCGCCCCGGCGCGGTGGCCATGCCCCAGGGCAGGGTCAGCCCCGCGTCCGGCGCGGCGGCGAAGGGAAAGCGCGGGGCGGTCGCCTCGGCGATCAGCGCGGCGCGGCCGGGGGCGAGGCTCGGGCGCGGCGCGCCGTCGAGCGGGGCGAAGAGGCGCGCGTCATCCGGCAGCGCCCCCCAGAAGCGGGGATGCAGCGGCGAGAAGGCCAGCCCCTCCAGCCGCGCCGCCACGCCTTCGCCCCGCCAGGCGATCAGGTCGAAGCGCAGGCGGTTCACGGTGTCGGGCGGCGCGGGCAGGCCGGCGGCGAGCGCCGCCTGCGAGGTGGGGATCGGCGCAAGGCCCGGATTCTCCACCCCCAGCGTGCCGGGATCCTCCGGCGCCCGGCGGCGGAAGCGCAGCACCCGGCCCGACAGCGCGACGCCCCCCGGCCCCGGCGCCGCGGCGGTGACTTCGGCCAGCGCCACCAGCCCCGGCTGGCCGTCGGGGCGAAAGCCCAGTTCCAGCAGGTCGCCCGGAACCGGCGGGACCGGGCCGGGGGCCACGGTCAGCGCCCAGTCGACGAGCCCGTTCGGCAGGGGAACCCGGGCCAGCGGCCCGGTCGCGACCAGCCGGGTCCGGGTCAGCCGCGTGCCGCAGGCCAGCGCCGACGGCCACATCCCCGGCGCGCGCGCCGGGATCGTCACGCCCGCCCCGTTCGCGGTCTCCATTCCCGGCGCGGGGAAGGCCAGCGTCGCGATCCGCTCCGCATCCGCCACCCGCAGCACCCAGGCCCGCCGCCCGCCATTGGCGAAGAAGCTCTCCACCGCGCCGCCGAGCAGGGAGGTCCGCGTCTCCCCCCGCGTCTCGTCGCGGGCGAGCGCCAGGTCCGGGCCGAAGATCTCCCGGAACCGGCCAGGATCCTCCACCGCCACCGGGACCGAGAGCGGGCCGGAGGCCGCGAAGCCCACGAAGCCGGCGATGTCCATGCGCGGCAGCGCGTCCGCCGGCGGGATCGCGGCGGTCTCCACGTAGACGCCGGGCAGGCGGCCGGAGGGGAAGGGGGGCAGGGGGCGCATCGGGGCGGGCTCAGGCCATCTCGATGCGGTGGGCGGCGAGCACCAGCTCCTCCACCGCCACGTCGGTGCCCTTGCCGTTCAGCGACGGCCCCGTGTACTTGATCGGCCGCGCCTTCAGCAGTTTCCACGACATCGCGACCGTCTGGCGGTCCTCCGACAGCAGGTCGATCTTGACCGTGCGCAGGTCGGTCTGATTGCCGTTCCGGATCTCGTCCAGCCAGCGGTAGAGGTCGAGATAGCCCATCAGCCCGCGCTTGAGCGTGATGTCGGGCACCTTGTAGGTTCCCGTCACCTTGATCGGGGCGTTGTCATTGGCGTTGCCGGCCCGGTATTCGGCGACGGTGATCTCCATGCCCAGGCCCGAGATCTCCTGGAACCCCGCCTGGGGGCGCTCCGGCCCGTCCTCGCCGATGGTGACCTGGAAGTTGAACTGGCTGTAGGGAATGCCTTCGCGTTCGGTGGCCATGATGGTTCTCCTGGATCAGAGGGTCGGCCGCGCGCGTCAGCCGCGGGCGTCCGCGGTTTTCTGGCCGATGCGGAAGATGACGAACTCGGCCGGGCGCAGGGGGGCGACGCCGATCAGGCAGATCAGCCGTCCGTTGTCCCGGTCGTTCTGGGTCATGGTGGTCTCGTCGCAGCGCACGAAGAACGCCTCCGCCGGCTTGCGCCCCGCGAGGTGGTTGGAGACGAACTCGTTGTAGAGAAAATCCTCCACCGTGCGCTGGATGTTGGCCCAGAGCCGCGGCCCGTTGGGCTCGAACACCGCCCATTGCGTGCCCTTCTCGATCGAGCGTTCGAGAAAGGCGAAGTAGCGGCGGACGTTGACGTATTTCCACTCGGGGTCCGAGGACGCGGTGCGCGCGCCCCAGACCCGGAAGCCGCGGCCCTCGAAGAAGCGCAGGCAGTTGACGCCCTCGGGGTTCAGCGCCTCCTGCTGGCGCTGGTTGATGAGGAATTCGAAGTTGGAGGCGAGGCGCACGACCTCGTTGGCGGGGGCCTTGTGCACCCCGCGCTCGGCGTCGTTGCGCGCGTAGATGCCCGACACGAAGCCGGAAGGGGGCAGCAGCAGCTCCCGCGGCTCGCCGTCGGCCAGCGGGTCGTCCACCACCACCCAGGGGTAGTAGAGCGCGGCCCGCGTGCTGTCGATCGCGCCGCGCAGGGCCCGGACTTCGGCGGGGAGCATGCCCTCCACCGAGTCCAGAACCGCGATGCGGTAGCGCATGCGTTCGGCGTGCCCGATCAGCTGGCGGATCACGCCGGGGCCGGTCACCGCGTCGGCCGATGCGCCGGGGGCCGCGACGATGGAGATGTCCTCCAGATCCTCCAGCGCCGCCAGTCCGGTCTTGGGCGCGTCGCCCTGGCCGGCGTAGTCCGCGGCCACCAGCGCGTCGCCGTCGTCGCCGCCCGAAAGCGCCAGCCGCGCGGTCAGCGCCTCGGCCGAGGGGATGAACGGGTCGGCCGCCGCCTGGCGCATGATGTCGATGACCGGCGTGCCGTCATCGGCGTTGGGCAGGGCGGTCAGCGCCTCGGCCAGCGCGGCGCCGTTGGCGAGGTCCGTGTCCACGACCAGGGGCGTGTAGAGGAAGGTCGCGCGCCGCTCCGGCTCCGCCGCGAAGGCGCGGGTCAGGGCGGCGCGATGGGCGGGGTGGAAGGCGAGGCCGGGGAAGGTCTGCTCATCCGCGAACCGCCCCGGCTGGCGCAGGATCACGGAGACGGTGACCACCCGCACCGCGTCGAACATGTCGAGCGTGAAGGCGGGGCTGGCGGGCGGGCCCACCGGATCGTCGTCGCGCAGGCGGAAGGCGTCGACGCCGGTGACCGGGTCCTGGATCCGCTCGGCCCAGTAAAGCTCGGCCTGGCCCGCCGGGCTGCCGGCGGGGGTCGCCAGCACCGTGTCGAAGGGCGCGACCCCGCGCAGCTCCGGCCCGCCCGCGGCGGCGACCAGCGCGTTCTCGCCCAGCTTGAAGGCCAGCGCCACGCGCATGTCGCCGGCCCGGCCGGGATGGCGGGCGCGCAGCGCGAAGCCCGGATCGGGGGAGGTCGCGGCGTCGGGCCAGGTCGAATGGCCGGACAGGGGCGGGCTGTCCACCGTCGGGTTCCACAGCCGCCCGACATAGAGCCGCTTGCCGCCCTCGTCGAAATAGGCGCGCACCGCATGGGCGAGGTAGTTGGGCGCCTCCACCCCGCCGAGGCGCAGGTTGTCGAGCCCGCCATAGATGCGCTCGAATTCGGAGAAGGAGGTGAGCAGCGGCGGCTCGCCCTCGGTCGGCCCGAAGCGGGCCGGGCCGACGAAGCCGGTGGTCGAGGTGCTCACGCCCTCGATGGTCTTCTGGCGGAAGCTGACTTCCTCCACGAAAACGCCGGGCGCCAGATATTCGGGCATGATCGGATCCTCTCAGGCGGGGCGGCGGGGCCGCTGCGGGGTCTGGGTCGGGGCTCTGCGCGAGCCGGGAGCGGGGCGGGGTTGGAGCGGGGATGGATCGGGGCGGGGCGCCGGGCGGCGATCCGCCCTCAGCTCGGCGGGTCGGTCATGGTCGCTGGGTCATGGGGGCGCGGGTCATGGGGGCGCGGGTCCGGCCAGCAGGCGGGACAGGCCGGCGGTGCGGGGGATCAGCTCCTCCCCCTGGTCGAGCCGGCCGGTCCAGTCGGGGGCGGGGGCGCCGCCGTCCCCGGGCGCGTCGGCCCAGACCTCCGCGGCGGGCTGGGCGAGCACGTCGCCCAGGTCCGGCAGCCCCGCGCCGGGCAGGACCGGCAGGCCCGCCGGGTCGAGGCGCACCGCGACCGTGAGGGTCCAGAACTGCCCCGACAGCGGCGCGCCGCCGCCGAGCCCGGGGGAGCCCGCCGGCGCCACCGCCGGGGCGGGCCAGGGCAGCAGCACCGCGAAACGGCCCTGCGCGTCGCAGATGCCGGTCCAGACCGCGCCGTCCGGGTCCTCGACCTCCACCACCGCATGGGCGGCGGGGCCGGTCCCGTCGGCGCGCCCGATCTCGCCGCGCACCGCGGCCAGCCAGCCGGGGCGCCGCCGCGTGGGCGCGGGGAACAGCAGGAAGCCCGGCTGCGAGACCGGCGACCCCGCGCCCGGCCCCAGGAACAGGCCGCGATAGGGCAGGGGCAGGTCCAGCCCGAAGGCGATCGGCAGATGCGTGCCCGACGGGTCCGCGACCTGAACCACATAGGGCCGGGTCGCGGGGGGCGAGCCGGGAGGGGAGCCGGGGGGCGAGCCGGGGTCCGCCCCGCCCCCCCGTTCCAACGCGCCCATCCCCGGCAGGCCGAGAAACGCATGCGCCCCCGACAGCGTGCGCCGGCCCCGCACCGGGGTCGCGAAGGGCGCGCCCGCGGGGAAGGCCAGGGCGACGATCGGCTCCTCCGCCGCCCGGTCCAGCGCCGCGTCCCAGAAGCGGATGCCCAGGGGGGCGAAGCGGGAGTCGCGCTCGATGATCTCGACGGTCATGCCCTATTCCCCCAACGCGGTTTCGGGGGTGAGCAGGCCGAAATCCGGCGCCCGCTCCTGCACCGGGACGCCGCCGGTTCCGGGCTCGGGCAGCAGGCTCTCGATCCGCACCACGCGGGCCACGTAAGGCACCGAGAGCTGGTAGGCGGCGTTCGCCCCCATCGACTCCCAGATCCGCAGCAGGTCCTCGTTGGACAGTTCCGCCAGCCCGATCTCCACCACCTCCTCCGGTCGGAAGGCGCCCGGCGCGGCGGCGTTGAGCAGGCCGGAGGACAGCAGCGGGCTGTCCTCGATCATCCGCAGCGCCCAGCCCGCCACCGCGTTCTGAAGCGTCGCCTCCTGGCCCCAGACCGTCATCAGGAAGTGCAGGTCGAGCGGCAGCTGGCTCTGCCGCCGGCGCCCCTGCGCGTCGAAGCGGCCGGCGGGGGTGCGATGGGCGCCGTTGGGCACGATCCGGTAGAGCAGGAAGGACACCCCGGCGGCGATCTGGCCGGCGGTCGTCTCCCGCGGGGTGATGGTGCGGAACTCCAGGTCCGCGGCGAAATCGGCGGGCTGGTAGGCGGTGCGCAGCAGGGTCGAGAGCGCCTCGCCCACCGCCATGATGGCGCGGGTGTCAGCCATGCGCGCCTCCCGGCCCCGCAGGCGCGGCGCGGGCGGCGCGGAACAGGTCCGGCGCGCCGGGGCGGGCCAGACGCTCGACCGCGCCGCGATCCACCAGCCGGTCCAGCGCGGCCTCCACATGGTCCTCGGCTTCCAGAAAGCGACGCTGGCCGATCCACCACTCGGCGATGCCCGAGACGGTGTCGGAGGCGTGGGGATGCTCCGAGACATGCGCCTCGATCTCCTCCGCCACCCGGTCGATCCAGTCCATGCAGCCGTCGCACATAAGGCTCGAAGCCTCCCTGGGTCAGGTTCCTTGGGGGAGGTCATGGCAAGCGGCGTGCCAGGTGGTTAATCTGTTGAAAAGTAAGGTAAAGAAAGTTACTGGCGGCGCCGGGCGGGTCGCGCCGGACCCGGTATCGGGTCGCCCGCGACCCGGCCGGACGAGGCCCGACCCGGAGGGGCGCGAGCGATCTGCGCGGAAGGTCGGGCGCCCCGGAAAAACAATCGCCCCGACGCCAGGGGGAGGGCGCCGGGGCGGAGGATCCGGAGCGGACGAAGCGCGACAGGGAGGCGACGCGCCCCGAGGGCTCCGGATATGGGGCGCGCCCCGGACCGGGGCGCGGGCGGGCGCGCGGCTCAGGCCGAGCCGTCGGGCGCGCCGCGCAGCCCGTGTTGCTTCAGCAGCCGGCCGAGCGTCCGCCGCTCGGTCCCCGCAAGCTCGGCGGCGCGGGTGACATTGCCCCCGGCCCGGGCCAGCACGGCGCGCAGGTAGTCCCGCTCGAACCGCGCCACGGCGGCGGCCTTGGCCTCGTGGAAACCACCGGTCGGCGCGGGGATTGCAGGGGCGTCGGGGTCCGCCGCGCAGGCCCCGGAGGAGGGTTGCGCGGCGCCCCCTGCATGGGGATCGGGGCGCGCCGTTCCGGGCCCGAGCGCGATCTCGGGCTGCGGCCAGGCCGCCCGCGCGGCCTCGGCCCCCGCGGTGAGCGCGGCGCTGCGCCCGGGGGCGAGGTCGATCACCTCGCCATCGGTCATCACCACCGCGTATTGCAGGAAATTCTCCAGCTCGCGCACGTTGCCCGGCCAGTCATGCGCCTCGATCGCCGCCTCGGCCGCCGGGCTCAGCCGCTTGGCCGGCAGGCCGAAGCGGCGGCAGATCGCGGGCAGGAAATGCGCGGCCAGCCGGGACGGGTCGCCGGGACGCTCGGCGAGCGTCGGCAGCTCGATCACCAGCACTGCGAGGCGCCAGAACAGGTCCTCGCGGAAGTCGCCCAGGGCGGCGGCGGCGGGCAGGTCGCCATTGCAGGCCGCCACGATCCGCGCGCTGGACCGGCGCGGGGCGGGGGCGCCGACCGGCCGGTATTCGCGGCTCTGCGCGAAGCGCAGCAGCGCCACCTGGCCGCGGGGCGACAGGGCGTCGACCTCATCGAGAAACAGCGTCCCGCCCTCGGCCTGCGCCACCAGCCCGTCGCGGTCGGCGCGCGCATCGGTGAAGGCGCCGCGGACATGGCCGAACAGCTCGCTCTCCAGCAGCGACTCGGTCAGCGCGCCGCAGTTCACCGGCACGAAGGGCTGCTCGGCGCGGTCGCCGGAATAGTGGATGGCGCGGGCCAGCTGCTCCTTGCCCGTGCCGGTGCGGCCGTGGATCAGCAGGGGCGCGGCGACATGGGCCGCGCGGCCGGCGATGTCGAGCGCGGCGCGGAAGGCGGGCGCGTCGCCCACAAGCCGCGCGCGGGCGAAGGGGGCCAGCCCGGGCCCGGCATCGGCGCCGCGGGCCGCCCTGCGCCGGGACGCGGAGGCGGGGGCGGGGGCGGGGGCGACGGGGATGTCGGCGCGCGGGACAGGCGCGGCCGAGGCCGGCGGATACGCGCCGGAGGCGGGGACGGACTTGCGCGACATCGCTCAGCTCCGGGCGGCGAGGTCCGCGGGGCGGGCGACGCCGAATCGGGCGAGGCTCGCAAGGCTCAGAACATTCATCCGCGCGCTCCCTGATCGTCTTCGTTCATGGAACAGTTAACGTAACGGTATGGAATCCGCGGTGAATAGGCTCACTTTCCGCGAAATAGCTTCAGACGTTCAGTTCGCCGCAGGGGCGAGCGCGCTCGCGCCGCGGTCGGGCGACGGATTTCGCTTGCGATTTCAAAGAGGAGGCCCGCAGCGGCGAGGGGGCGCAGGGCGGACGCGACCGCCTCCGCCCCGTCCCGCCGCCTAGTTGTCGACGGACCCCGAGGGCGCCAGCCCGCCGGGCGCGAAGGCCCCGCCCGGGGCCAGCGCCCCCGGGACGAAGGCGCCGCCGGGCGCGGACGGGGCGGGGGCCGGCGCAGGGGATGGCGCAGGGGATGGCGCGGACCCGCCGGGGGCCAGCGAACCGGGAGCGAAGGCGCCGCCGGGCGCGGACTGGGTGGGCGCGGACGGGGCGGACGGGGCGGGGGTGAGCGCCTCGATCCGCTCGCGCCGCTCCTGCTCCAGCCGCTCCTGCACGGCGCGCTTGTCGTCGAGCACCTGCATCTCGCAGACCGAGCTGTCATGGTTGGCCCCGGTCCAGACCACGCCGCCGACCAGCGCCGCCATCAGCCCCGCCACGAACAGCGGATGCGCGATCAGCCTCAGCACCGGCCGGTCCAGCGCCAGCAGGCCGGACGCGGCGCGGGTCTGGCGGCGCTTGCCCATCTCGAACACCGTCGCCGCGATCAGCGTGAAGGCCACGATGATCACCGCCACCGCTGAGATCGAGGGGTCGAGCCCATAGCGGACCTTGGAGGCGAGCACGGTTGTGAAGGTGCTCTCGGCCACCACGGTGAAGACGGTGGTGTTGTAGTTCTCCATCGACGCGAGGAAGGCCAGCACCGCGGCCGAGGCGATGGCCGGCGCCATGAAGGGCAGCAGCACCTTCACGAAGGCCTGGGTGGGGGTGGCGCCCATGTCCAGCGCGGCCTCGGTCAGGGTGGGATCGAAGCGCGAGATGCGCGACAGGAACACCAGCATCGAATAGGCGGCGATGAAGGTCACCTGGCCGGCGATGGTCAGGAAGATGCCGTCATAGAACAGCGTGTCGTAATCCGCCCCGATCATCGCCCCCAGCCGGTCCCAGAAGATCAGCGTCGACAGGCCGATGACCACGCCGGGCACCAGGATCGGCGCGATGAACACGGTGTAGAGCGAGGCCCGCAGCCGCGGCCCCACCTGGCTCAGCGTCAGCGCCGCGGCCAGCCCGATGGGCACCGCGATCAGCACCACGCCCACCCCGATGATCAGCGAATTGCCGATCCCCTCCAGCAGGCGGGTGTCCTGGGCGAGCTTGCCGAACCAGCCGAAGGTCAGGCATTCCCACGGGCTGACCCGCGGAAACCCGGCCGAGTTGAAGGCGGTGATCGCCATGATCGCCAGCGGGCCGAACAGATAGGCGAAGAACAGCGCGAGATAGAGCACGGGCAGCAGGAGCGCGGGGCCTTTGGTCATGGCGGGGCTCCTCACCGTCCGATGGCGCCGATGGACACGCGGAACACGCGCATCATCAGCATGACGAAGCCGATGCAGACCGCCAGCAGCACGATCGCGTAGGCCGAGCCGCGCGGCCAGTTCCCGCCGTCGTTGAACCACTGGTAGACGATCTGCGTGAACCACAGGTTCGACGGCCCGCCCAGGATCTGCGGCGCGGCCAGCGCCCCCGCGGTCAGCATGAACACCATGGTGGAGCCCGAGGCGATGCCGGGCTTGGCGTAGGGGATCACCACTTTCCAATGCACCTGGATGCGGCTCGCGCCCATGTCCCGCGCGGCCTCGATTTGGTTGCGGTCGAGGCTTTCGATCGCGTTGTAGAGCGGGAAGATCATCAGCAGGATGTAGGCGTAAGACAGCCCGGCATAGAGCGCCACGTCCTCGCCCACGAAGTCGATGGGCGCGGACCACAGGCCCATGGCCATGCCGGCTTCATTGATCACGCCGGTGGCCCCGAACAGGATGCGGAAGGCGAAGGCGCGCAGGATCTCGTTGACCCAGAAGGGCACGATCAGCGCCAGCACCATCAGCCGCCCCGCCGCCCCCCTGGCGGAGTGCGCCAGCAGGTAGGCGACCGGATAGCAGATGGCGAGGTCGATCAGCGTCACCGCCACCGCCGCCAGCAGGGTCTTGAACAGCACCCCGATATCCAGCGCGTTCCAGTCGCCGCCCCCGATCTCGGAGCCGAGGAAGAAATAGCGATACTGCTCCAGCGTGTAGACGTCCTCCGGCCCGCCCATCTTCGACGGGGGCAGGTTGTGGCGGAAGGAGAAATCCAGCATCGCCAGCTGCGGCAGCGCCACCAGCAGGAACACCCAGATTGTGACGGCGAGGCCGAGATAGATCGCGACGGGCAGCCCGTTGCGGTCCACGAAGCCGGCGAAGAAGGCGCGGAGACCCGACATGGCGCGCCCCCTCAGGCCGAGGCCAGCTCGCCCGGGGGCAGGGCGCAGGCCATGTCCGGGGCGAAGCCGACGCTGATCGCGGCGCCGGGGCCGAAGGCGGCGTCGCGGTCGTCGTTCACAAGGGTCATGCGCAGCTCGCGCGGGGCGGCGGGACCGGCGGCGGGACCAGCGGCGGGACCGGGACCGGGCGTCTCCAGCACCAGATGCCGCTGGGCGCCCTCGAATTCCTCGCGGATCACGGTGGCGGGGAAGGCGTTGGGCGCGTCCGGGGCGCAGGGGCGCAGGGCCTCGGGGCGCACGAAGGCCATGCACTCGGCCCCCGGAGCGAGCTTGGCGCCCGGCCCGGAGGCGGTGGCCACCCGCACCGGCGCCGGCAGGCCGAGGTCAAGGGTGGAGAGCCCGTTCTCCCGCCCCAGCACCCGGCCGGTCAGCGCGTTGTTCTCCCCCACGAAGCTCGCCACGAAGGCGGTGCGGGGCTGGTCGTAGACGGCGCGCGCGTCGCCCACCTGCTCGATCCGGCCGCGGGACATGACCGCGACCCGGTCGGACATGGTCAGCGCCTCGCCCTGGTCATGGGTGATGTAGATGAAGGTCAGCCCGACCTGTTTCTGAATGGCCCTCAATTCGCGGCGCATGTGCTGGCGCAGCTTCAGATCGAGCGCCGACAGCGGCTCGTCCAGCAGCAGGATGTCGGGCTCCACCGCCAGCGCCCGCGCGATGGCCACGCGCTGCTTCTGGCCGCCCGACAGCTCGGAGATCCTCTTGTCGCCCTGGCCCGACAGCGCGATCAGCTCCAGCAGTTCGTCGGCGCGCCTGCGGCGGGTCTTGCGGTCCACCCCGCGGACCTCCAGCGGGAAGGCGATGTTGTCGGCGACGCTCATCAGCGGGAACAGCGCGAGGTTCTGGAAGATCAGCGCCGTGGGCCGCTTGTTGGGGCCGATGCCGCGCATGTCCTTGCCGCCGATGCGGATCTGGCCCGCCGTCGGCTCCTGAAACCCCGAAATGCAGCGCAGCAGGGTGGTCTTGCCGCAGCCCGAGGGCCCGAGAAAGGAAAAGAACTCGCCGCCCTGAATCGTCAGATGCGCCCCGTCCACCGCGACGTAATCGCCGAACTGAACCGAGACATAGTCGAGCGTGATGTCCTTGGTCATCGGGACTCCGGAGACGTGACAGGGGGAAAGGGGGGCGGGGTCGAACGAAAAGCGCGGACCGGGGGCGCCCCCGGTCCGCGCGTCGGCTCAGGCGCCGGTCAGGCGGAGGTGAACCTGTTGACGAACTCGGTGCGCGCGTCGGCATACCACTGCGGCTCGGCCGGCCAGGGGTTCAGGTTGGCCAGCGCGTCGCCCGGATAGGCGTCCGCGAAGTTTCTGGCATAGGCCGCGCCGGCGAACTTGTCGGCGCCCAGCACCGGCGAGTTGTAGCCGTGGTGGTCGATGGCCTCGCCCGCCAGCTCCGGCATGTAGGCGTGCTTCAGGAACTCGTAGACCGCGTCGATGTTCTCGGCGCCGGTCGGGATGGCGATGCCGTCGACCCAGGCCATCGCGCCTTCCAGCGGGGCCGCATACATCACCGGCTCGCCCGCGGTCTTGAGCGCCAGCGGCGGCCCGTCCCAGGTCTGGCCGACGATCACGCCCTCATTGAGCAGGCCGTTCTTCTGGGTGTCGGCGTCGTTCCACAGCAGCTTCACGTTGCCCTTCTTGGCGATGCACCAGTCGGTGATCTTGCCCCAGACCTCGGCCATCGCCTCGGGGGTCTTGTAGGCCTTCCAGACGTCGCCCGGGGCCAGTTCGCCGATGGTCTCCATGTAGAGCCCGGCGCCCAGCATCATCGAATGGCCGCGGCCCATGGTCTTGCCGGCGTTCTCGTCGGCCCAGACGTCGCCGTAGGAGGGCAGGACCCCCTTGGGCGTGAACAGGTCGGTGCGCCAGGCGATGCCCTCGGTGCCCCAGATATGCGGCGCCCAGTAGACGCCCTCGCCGAAGGCCCAGTCGACCTCGCCGATCTTGGCCATCGCGGGGTTCACGTTCTCCAGCGGCACGCGGGTCATGTCGATGGGCTGGAGCAGCTCCAGCGGCTGCCATTGCAGCGACCGGTTGTTGGTCGGCGACACGATGTCGAAGCCGCGGCCCTTGGTGGCCTTCATCTTGTTGATGATCTCTTCGTTCGAGCCGATGCCCGTGAAGTTGATCTTGATCCCGGTGGACGTCTCGAAGGCCGAGACGAAGGTCTCGGGCAGGTAGTCGGACCACATCAGGATGTTCAGCTCGCCCGAGGAGGCGAGCGCACGGCGGCTGACGATGGCGGGGGCGGCGAGGCCGACGGCCAGCGTCGCGCCGCCCTTGAGGATCGCGCGGCGGCTGAGGCCGGCCCTGGAAGTGAAATCGGTCATCGAAGCGGTTCCCTGTTGGCGCCCCGCGCGTCGCCCGGCGGGCGCGTCAGGGCCTGTGGGCGATATGGTCCGGGCCGTCCGCGCAGCGCGCCGCGTCCGGTTCCGCATCGCATCAAAACGCTATTGCGGCGCCGCAACGCGGGTATAGAGCCAGCGCCCGGAATCTATGGCGCCAGGGGCGATGAACGGGCATGGTTCGCGGGCCATGCCCGCGCCCCGGCCTCCCCCCTCCGGCCTCTCCCCCCGGCTTCGGCGGCGCGGGCGCGGCGAAAGGACCGCCCATGCTCGACCCCTATTTCCGCAAGCCGATGACCGCCGAGCGCACGCTTCAGCAACAGGTGCGCGAGCGGCTGGTGGACGCGATCCTCGACGGCGCCGCGCCGCCGCATGAACCGCTGCCCTCGACCCGCGATCTCGCGGCGCTGGCGGGCGTGTCGCGCAACACCGCGGTGCTGGTCTACCAGCAGCTCATCGACGACGGCTTCCTGCGCTCCATCCCCCGGCGCGGCCATTTCATCGACGAGCGCCACCTGCGCGAGGTCTCGGCCCTGCGCGGCGACACCCGCACCGCCTCGCTTTTCGGGGCGGAGGGGGACGCGCCCGCGGACTGGGAGGCCCGCTTCGCGCTCAACGCCCATGCCCAGCGCAACATCGAAAAGCCCTCGGACTGGCGGCGCTATCCCTATCCGTTCCTCTACGGGCAGGTCTCGGTCGACGACGCCTCGGTGGCGCGCTGGCGGGACGCGGTGCGGGCGGCGGGCTCCAACCGGCATGTGGAGGCGTGGATCGGCGACCAGGTGGATGGCGACGACCCGATGCTGATCGCCCAGATCCTGACCCGCATCCTGCCCCAGCGCGGCATCCGGGCCCGGGCCGAGGAGGTGCTGGTCACGGTGGGCTCGCAGAACGCGCTTTACCTGATCGCGCAGGCGCTGACCCGGCCGGGGCTGCGGGTGGGGCTGGAGGATCCGGGCTATGTGGACGCCTTCAACATCTTTCGGGCGGCGGGGGCGGAGCTGGCGCCCCTGCGGGTGGATGGCGCGGGGCTGATCGTCTCGGACCGGCTGGACGCCTGCGATCTCGTCTGCGTCACGCCCTCGCATCAATGCCCGACCGGGGTGACCCTGCCGCTGGACCGGCGCATGGCGTTGACGGCGCGGGCGCGGGAGGCGGATTTCCTCATCATCGAGGACGATTACGAGCATGAGCTCAACCATATCGGCCCGCCCCGCGCGGCGCTGAAGAGCTATGACACGGGGGGGCGGGTGATCTATGCGGGCAGCCTGACCAAGACGCTGTTCCCCGGCCTGCGGCTGGGCTTCGTGGTGGCGGCGCCGGCGCTGATCGAAGAGCTGCGCGCCCTGCGCCGGCTGATGTATCGCCACCCGCCGGCGCTGGATCAGCGGGCCATGGCGATCTTCATGGCCGAGGGGCATCTCGACGCCCATGTCCGCCGCACCCGCGCCCGGCTGGCGGCGCGCTGGACCCGCTGCATGGCCGAGATCTCGGCCCGGATGCCGGAGGCGGAGCTGCGCGCGACCTCCGGCGGCTCGGCGATCTGGCTGCGGCTGCCGGGCGGGCTGGACGCGCGGGCGGTGGCGCAGGCGGCCCGCGCCCGCGGCGTGCTGGTGGAGCCGGGCGACGTGCATTACCTGCGCGAGGCGCCCCCGGTGGACCGGCTGCGGCTGGGTTTCGCGGCGATCCCGCTGGACCGGATCGCCCCCGGCATCGCCCAGCTGGCCGACGCGGTGCGGGAGGTGGCGGGCTAGGACGCCGGCCCGCCGGCCGTCATCCCATCATCCCATCATCCCATCATCCCATCAGCCCGGCGATCCCGCGCAGCGCCGAGGCCGCGGCCATCACCGCCAGCACCGCGATGGCGAGCTTGCGGTAGCCGGCCTCCGAGGTCCGCGCGAAGATGCGCCCGCCGAACCATGCGCCCCCCAGCATCAGCGGCAGGCACAGGACCGAGAGCACGACGGTCGGCAGGTCCACCAGCCCCGCCATGCCCATGCCCGGCAGCGCCATGAGCGAGGTGGCGAAGAAGAAGCACATCAACGAGGCCCGCGCCGTGGCCGGGGCCGTGCGCCGGCGCAGGAAATAGGCCACCGCCGGCGGCCCCGCCATCGCCGCCAGCCCGCCGAAGAGGCCGGCCGCCAGCCCCGCGGGAAACGCCTCGCGGCAGTCCTCGGGCGGCGGGGCGTCGGGGGACGCGGCGGGGGCGCGCAGCAAAAGCGCCAGCCCGATGGCGACCGTGGCGGCGATGGCGATCCGCAGCGCCGCGGGGTCGAGCCAGGCCAGCAGCCACACCCCCGCCGGCGTCCCGATCAGCGCCCCCAGCGACAGACGCTTCAGCGATGGCATGTCGAGGCTGCGCCGCAGCGCCGCCACGTCGCGCAGCCCGATCATCACCTGGATCAGGATCACCACCGCAACCCCCTGCGCGGGCGGCAGGAACATCCCCAGCAGCGGCGCCGCCGCCAGCGCGAAGCCGAAGCCGGTGATCCCGCGCAGCACCGCCGCCCCCAGCACCGCGGCGCCGGAGGCGAGCAGGACCGGGACGGTGGGCGTGGCCTCGGCCAGGGTCGCGAACACGCTCATGCGGGGACGCTCATGTGGGGCGGCGAAGCGGGCGGGGGGCGACTGGGCTCATGCCCGTCCCCAGATCACGCCGCGCCGCCGCCGAACAGGGCCAGGGCCGCGGCGGGAAGGGCGCCAGGCCCGTAGGGCGGGTTTCAACCCGCCGCGCCCCCGCGCCCCCGACCAAGCCCCCGGTCAAGCCCCCGGTCAAGCCGCGAACACCCGGCCCCAGGTCGCGTAGTCCTTCGCGTAGAACGCCTTGATCCGCGCGAGATTGGCGGGCTCCAGGTCCTCGCGCCGCGCGGGGTCGGGGCTCTTGCCGGTCTGCATCCGCCGCAGCTCGATCCGTGGGCCGCCGACCCGTTCCAGCACGTCCTCGGCCAGCCGGTCGCAATCGCGCATGTCGTAGAGCTTGTGGAAGAACCCCGCATCCTCGCCCAGGAACGCCGTCATCGGCAGCGTGTGATGGCGGATCGAGACATGGGCGGCGCGGTAATCCTCCAGCCGCGCGGCGAATTCGTTGATCCCCGGCATCGGGTCCAGCCCCGCCGCCTTCAGCTTGCCGGGCTTCGCGGTCATGTCCCGATGGTGGAGCACGCGGTTGTTGTAGGCGCTCACGAAGCGGTCCAGCGGATCGCGCACCACGGCGATGCGGTGCAGGTCGCTCACCTCGTTCAGCGCCAGCCGGCGGAAGCGGCGCGAGGGATAGCAGGCGGTGTGGATATGCTTGCGCACGCCGTTGACGATGAAGTTCTCGAAGCGCCGGCCGTTCTCGATCTCGAAGAAGAAATGCTTGAGCGAGGTGTTCGCCACCTTGGGCACGGGCAGGTAGAGCAGCCGGTGGCGGCGCAGGATCACGGCCATGAAATCGAGGTCCTCGGACGGCGGGGGCGCAGGGAGGGCGGGGCGCAGGCCGCGACTATTCCCCAGCCGGCCCGCCGCGCCAAGCCGCGAAATCCCGCGTCATCGCGCGGCGTCGGCGCGCACGGCCGCGCGGATGTCGTCGGCGAAATGGCGGGTGAGCTGGGAGACGGGCGCGTCGGCCCGGGTCAGCAGGCAGCAGGGCGCCGAGATCGCGGGCCGGAACCGCCGCTGCACCAGGTCGGGCCCCTGCATGAAGCCGGCGGTGTAGCGATCGACCACCGCCACGCCCAGCCCGGCCTGGGCCAGCACGGCGGCGGTATGGCAATAGCGGACCTCGACCCGCGGCGCGTAGGGCGTGCCGGCGGAGCGGAAGGATTCCCGCAGGATCTCGCCCAGGCGGGACCCGGTATGCAGGCCGACGAAGCCGGCCGCCGCGGCCTCGGGCGGGGCGATGGCGTCGCGCGCCGCCAGCGGGTGCGTGGGCGGGATCAGCGCCACCATGTCGGCGTCCGCGATCTCCTCGATCTCGACGCCGGAGCGGGGCGCGGCCAGCAGCACCAGGCCGATGTCCGCGGCGCCGACGGCGACCGACTCGGCCACCGTCTCCGCCCGCCGCACGTCGAAGTCGATCACCACGTTGGGCCGCGCGTCCAGGAACCGCTTCAGCGCCACCGGCGCCAGCGAGTGCCCCAGCGGCGGCGTCGCCATGATCCGCAGCTTGCCCGCCGCCCCGGCCCGCAGGTCGCGCACCCGCCCCTCGACGGAGCGGAGCATGGCGAAGATCGGCTCGACCTCGCGGTAGAGGTCCAGCGCCTCCTCGGTGGGCAGGATCCGGCGGTTGCGCCGCTCGAACAGGGCGAAGCCCACCTGCGCCTCCAGCGCCTTGATGGCGGTGGAGACGGCGGGCTGCGAGATCCCCAGCGCCTCGGCCGAGCGCACCGTGGTCTGGTGCTGCATCACCGCGCCGAACACTTCCAGCAGGCGCAGGGACAGGTCGTTGCGGCGCTCGATTTTCATCCGGCGATCTTCATGGAGCGGCCCGCGCCCGTCAGGCGGCGGCGCGCAGCATGGCGGTGGTCAGCGCCATGGCGGCGGCGGCCTGCACCGGGTCGATCACCGGCACGCCCAGCCGGTCCTCCAGCCCCTTGCGATGGCGGGCCATGCCGGCGCAGCCCAGCACGATGGCCTCGGAACCCTGGGCGATCAGCTGGCCGCCGACCTCCTCCAGCCTGGCGAAAGTCCCTTCGCCGGAATGGGACTCGGCCACGGTCATGTTCAGGGGAATCTCGCCCGCCAGCCGGTCCAGCACGCCCATGCGGCGCATGTAGAGCCGATGGCGACGCACGGAGGGTTCGGCGATGGCGATGACCCCGAACCGGTCGGCGCGGGCCATGGCGGCCAGCACGCCGCATTCCTGGATGCCGAAGACCGGGCAGGCGGCGACCGACCGGCAGGCGTCGATGCCCGGGTCCGAATAGCAGCAGATCACGAAGCCCGAGGCGTCGGGCCGCGACTTGACCAGGTTCGCCAGCGGGATCACCACCTGGTCGCTCTCCACCTGCGTCTGCACCCCGAAGGGGCCTTCGGCCAGCGTCAGGCAATCCAGCGCCGGCGCGCCGGGAAAGGCCAGCGCGGCGACGGCGTCGCGCATCCCCTCGGTCACCGCCTCGTTGGAATTGGGGTTCACCAGCAGGATGGGGCCGGGAACGGAAGGGGAGGGGGTCATGGGGCGATCCTCGCGCCGAAATTGGTGGCCGGGTCCAGTTCGGGGACCGTGGCGCCGGGGCGGCCGGTCATGTCCGCGGTGTTGCGGGCCATGAAGCGACCCGAGCCGCGCTCGGCCTTCAGCTCCCCGCCCTCCACGATCCGACGGCCGCGGTTGAGCACGGTGACGGGAAAGCCGGTCAGCTCCATCCCCTCGAACGGGGTGTAGTTCATGTTGTCGTGCTGATCGGCGACGGTCACGGTCTTTTTCAGGTCCGGATCCCAGATCGCGATATCCGCATCCGCGCCCACGCAGATCGTGCCCTTGGTCGGGTGCATCCCGTAAAGCTTGGCGGCGTTGGTCGCGGACAGCGCCACGAAGTCGTTGAGCGTGATGCGCCCCTTTCCCACCCCTTCGGAGAACAGCAGCGGCAGGCGCAGGGCGATGCCGGGCATGCCGTTGGCGATGGATTTGAAGGGCGCCTCCGGGCCGTTGGCAAGCTTGCCCGTCTCGTCATAGCGGTAGGGCGCGTGATCCGACGACCACAGCGTGAACGTGCCGGTCTGAAGATGCTTCCACAGCACCTCCTGGGTGGCCGTGTCGCGCAGGGGGGGCGAGCACATGTATTTCGCCCCCTCCATCCCCGGCCGGTCGAGATCGTCGCGGGTCAGGAAGAAATACTGGGGGCAGGACTCGCCGAAGACCTTGGCCCCCTCGGCCCGCGCGTCGCGCACGATCCGCGCGCCTTCGGGGGTGGAGACATGGACGATGACCAGCGGCGTATCCACCAGCCGCGCCAGCGAGGTGGCGCGGTAGATGGCTTCCGCCTCCGCGATCGCGGGGTGGGAGGGGGCGTGATAGCGCGGCTCGGTATGGCCGCCGGCCTCCAGCCGCTCCACCATCCACTGGATCATGCCGTGGTTCTCGGCATGGACCATGGTGACCGCGCCATGGGTCTTGGCCACCGTCAGGATGTCGAGGAACTGGCGGTCGTCGATCCGGGTCTTCTCATAGGTCATGAAGACCTTGAAGGAGGTCACGCCGCGGGCGAAGGCGGCGGGGAGCTCGTCCTTCAGCACCGTCTCGGTCGGGTCCGAGATGATCAGGTGGTAGCCGTAGTCGATGACCGAGTTGGGCGCGGCGCGGCCGTCGTAGATTTCCAGCGTCTCGGTCACGCCCATGCCGCGATGCTGGGCGGCGAAGGGCACGAAGGAGGAATTCCCCCCGAAGGCGGCGGAGACGGAGCCGGTCCAGTAATCGTCCGACGACATCCCGCCCGAGGAGCTTTCCTGCGCGATATGGCAATGCGCCTCGATCCCGCCGGGCAGCACCAGCTTGCCGGTCGCGTCGATCACGTCCGGCGCCTCCAGCCCCAGCCCCAGCGCGACGATCTTGCCGTCCCTGATCCCCACATCCGACCGGAAGGTATCGGAGGCGGTGGCGACCGTGCCGCCCTTGATGACGAGGTCGTAGGTCATGCGGCGAGTTTTCCTCCGGTGCGGCCGCCGATCGCGGCGACGCGGGCCTCGGTGCGCGCGATCAGGCGGGTGAGTTCGGCGAGATCGGCCGCCGACAGGCTCGGCCCCGGCGCGCGGATCTTCGCGGACTTGATCGCGCCGCGGCGCTTCAGCGCCTCCTTGCGCAGCGCGATGCCGATGCCGGGCTGCTGCTCGTGCCGGATCAGGGGCAGCCAGGCGTCGAACAGGTCCTCGGCCTCGTCGACCTTGCCCGCATGGTGCAGGCGGCAGACATCGACCAGCATTTCCGGCCAGGCGAAGCCGGTCATGGCGCCGTCGGCCCCGCGCTGCAATTCCTGCGGCAGGTAGATCCCGCCATTGCCGCACAGGATCGACAGGCGCGGCGTGTCGGCGGTCCCCGACCCCTCGCGCACCGCCTGAAGCTTCGACAGGCCCGGGCAGTCCTCATGCTTGAGCATGACGATCTGCGGATAATCGCGGGTCAGGCGCAGGATGGTGGAGGCGGCGACCTTCACCCCGGTCAGCTGCGGATAATCCTGGAAGACCACGGGAACGTCCGGCCCCAGCGCTTCGCAGACCTGGGCGTAATAGCCGACCAGCGCCGCCTCCAGCGCAAGGCCGGGGATCGGGGCGACCATGACGCCGGCGGCCCCGGCCTCCATCGCCGAGTGGGCGAGCCGGACGAGGTTGTCGGTGCCGGGCGCCGAGACCCCGACGATGGTCCCGAAATCCTTCGGCGCGCGGGCCATGAAGCGGGCGATGGCGGCGCGGCTTTCCTCGGGCGACAGCTTGGGCGCCTCGCCCATCACGCCGAGGATGGTCATGCCGTCGCAGCCGGCCTCGACATAGGCGTCGACCAGCGTGTCGATGGAGCCGAGATCCAGCGCGCCGTCATCGGCGAAAGGGGTGGCGGCGATGACGTAGACGCCGCGTGTGTTGCGGTCGATGAGCGGCATGGGGATCCTCCGGGGCCGTTTTTCTGGTTCGGGTCTGGTCTGGTCAGGTCGTCAGATCGTCTGATCGGCGGGGCCGGTCAGAGCGGTTTCGGGGCCGGGATCGGGGCGGGCTCGATCTCCACCAGCCGAGCGTAGCGGTCCCCGAACAGCCGGGCGAGGGGGAACTGCCCCTCCCACTCGATCCGCATGGTTTCCGGGTCCAGCAGCCCGTCGCGGGTATGCAGCGCCACCGCCTCGCCGATCAGCAGATCCCGCTGGGCGGAGAAGCTGAGCGAGGTGAGCTTGCGGCATTCCAGCGCCGCCGGCGCCGCCGCCAGCCGGGGCGGGGCCACCTGCGAGGACGGGGCCACGTCGAGCCCCACCGCCTCCGGCTCCCCCCGCTCGGGCGGGTAGGCGGCGGCGGTCTCGACCATGATGTCCTTCAGCTCGGGCGTCACGATGTTGACCACGAACTCGCCGGTGCGGGTGATGTTGCGGGTGGTGTCCTTGGGCGTCCCGTCCTCGCGATGCTGCAAGCCCAGCACCACCAGCGCCGGGCGCTCCCCGAAGATGTTGAAGAAGGAATAGGGGGCGGCGTTGACCGTCCCGTCCTCCCCCAGCGTGGTGACCCAGGCGGTCGGCCGCGGAACCGCCACGGCGCAGAGCAGCTTGTAGACCGTCCTGGGGTCGAGCGAGAGCAGATCGGTGTCCATGTCTCAGTCCTCCGGCGCTCAGGCCTCCGGCGTCTTCACGCCGGTCTGCGCGGTGATCGGGCCGTAATGCTCGATCCGGCGATGGCGGGCGAAGTCGAAGATCGTCTCCTTGCCGAACACCGTCGCGTCCATGTCGCATACGGCGGTGATCAGCTCGTCGCCCTCGGTCTGCGCCTTGGCCACCACGAAGCCGTTGGGATCGACGATGATCGACCCGCCCATCAGCGGGTGCCCGTCCTCGTCGCCCGCCTTGGCCACGGCCACGGCCCAGGTCGCGTTCTGGTAGGCGCCCGCGCAGATCACCAGCTCCGAGTGATAAAGCCGCTTCTCCAGCCCCTCGCCCCCCATCTGGGAATTCACCGAGGGCGTGTTGTAGCCGAAGACCACCAGCTCCACCCCCTGCAACCCCATCAGCCGCCAGGATTCGGGCCAGCGGCGGTCGTTGCAGATCATCATGCCCATCCAGGCGTCCATGTTCCGCCAGACCGGAAAGCCGAGATCGCCGGGCAGGAAATACTTCTTCTCCAGGTGCTGGAAGGCGCGCTCGGTGTCGTATTCGGAATGGCCGGGCAGGTGGACCTTGCGGTATTTCCCCACGATGGCGCCGGTGCGGTCAGTGAGGATCTGGGTGTTGTAGTGATCCCCCTCCGGCGTCAGCTCCGCGTAGCCGAGGCAGAGCGCGATCTCCAGTTCCCTGGCCCGGTCGAACAGCGGCTTGGTCGCGCCGTTGGGCATCTCGCGCTCGAACCAGGCGTCGATCTCGGCCTCGTCGTCCATCCAGTAGCGCGGGAAGAACGTGGTCAGCGTCAGCTCGGGATAGACGACCAGGTCGCAGCCCCTTTTCGCGGCCGCCTCCAGCAGGACGATCATGCGGGCGACGACGGCCTCGCGGCTCTCGGCCTTCTGGATGGGACCCATCTGGGCCCCGCCGACGGTGATCTCGCGCATGTCTTCCTCCGGTGGCGTTCTTGGGTGGCGTTCTTGGGTGTTCGTTCAGGATGCGATCTTGCGGCCATGGCGGCTGATCAGCCGGACCACGGGCCAGAGCAGGACCAGGTAGACGCCCGCCGCCAGCACGATCGGCGAGGCGTTGTAGGTGACCGAGCGCGCCATGTCGGCCTGGTAGACCATCTCCGACAACGACACGACGGAGGCGAGCGAGGTCAGCTTCACCACCTCCACCGTGTTCGACACCAGGTCGGGCAGCACGTTGCGCACCGCCTGGGGCAGGACGACATAGGCCATGGTCTGCGGCGCCGACAGGCCGGTGGAGCGCGCGGCCTCGGTCTGGCCCGGGCTCACCGCTTCGATGCCGGCGCGGTAGACCTCGCCGTAATAGGCGGAATTGTTGAGCAGGAAGGCCAGCGCCACCGCCGCGAACGGGTCGAGCCGGATGCCCGCGAAGGGCAGCCCCGCATAGACCGCGATCAGCAGGACCAGCGGCGGCATCGAGCGGAAGAAGTCCACGAAGGCGTAGGCCGGCCAGCGGATCCAGCGGGATTTCGCCCCCGAGGCGATGGCGGCGACAAGCCCGCCCATCAGCCCCAGCGGCACCACCACCAGCACCAGCAGGAAGGTGATCTTGAGCCCCTCCATCAGCATGGGGAAGCTGGCCTTCATGATGTCGAGGTTGAAGAACTGCTGCGCGATCTGTTCCACGGGCTCAGGTCCTCTTCCAGGCGAAGCGGGTCTCCAGCCAGCGCGCCAGCAGCACGAAGGGCAGGAACAGCGCCACATAGGCCAGCGCGGCCAGGGTCAGGGGGGAGGCGTTGCCCGAAAAGCTCTGCGCCGTGGTGGCCTGGTTGAGGATGTCGGGCACCCCGATGACCGATCCCAGCGCCGTCATCTTGGTCACCGCGATGGCGCGGTTGGTCAGCGGCGGCAGGCCCATGCGCACGCCCTGCGGCAGCACCACCCAGAACAGCGTCTGCGCGAAGCCCAGCCCGGTGGAGCGCGACGCCTCCCACTGGCCCTTGCCGACCGACGTGATGCCCGCCCAGAAGATCTCCTCCGCGAAGGCCGCGAGGATCAGGGTCAGCACGATGAAGAGCACGAGGTTCGAGGACCACAGCACCCCCACCCCCGGCAGCCCGAAATAGGCGATCAGGATCAGCACCAGCGGCGGCAGCGCGCGCAGGATGTCGGCATAGACGATGATGACGAAGTTCACCGCCTTCCAGCCGCAGGCGCGGATGCAGGCGAGGATCAGGCCCAGCGCGGTGCCGGCGACGACGATGATCGCCGACAGATACAGCGTGACCCACACCCCCGACAGGATCGAGGGCGCGTATTTCTGGAGCACCGTGGCGTTCAGGAAAGCGTCCGAAAAGTCCATCACGCGGCCTGCCGGGCGAGAAAGGCCTGAAGGCGCGAGCTTTTCGGGGCGCCGAAGATCTCCTCGGCGGTCCCTTGCTCCACGATCGCGCCCTGGTCCATGAAGATCACCCGGTCCGCGGCCTCGCGCGCGAAGCGCATCTCGTGGGAGACGACGACCATGGTCATGCCGGCTTCGCGCAGCTCGCGCATCACCGCCAGCACCTCGCCCACCAGCTCGGGGTCGAGCGCGGAGGTCGGCTCGTCGAACAGCATCACCGCAGGCTCCAGCGCCATGGCGCGCGCGATGGCGACGCGCTGCTGCTGGCCGCCGGAAAGCTGGGCGGGGTGGTGGCGGGCGCGCTCGGCGAGGCCCACCCGCTCCAGCGCCGCGGCGGCGCGCTCGGCGGCCTCGGCGCGGGGCAGTTTCAGCGACTTGCGCAGCGCCAGGCTCACATTCCCCAGCGCGTCGAGATGCGGGTAGAGGTTGAAGCTCTGGAACACCATGCCGATGCGCCGGCGCACCGGGTCGAGCCGCACGCCGGAGGCGGCGATGTTGCGCCCCTCCAGCATCACCGCGCCGGAGGTCGGGCGCTCCAGCAGGTTGCAGCAGCGCAGCATGGTCGACTTGCCCGAGCCCGACGGCCCGATGACGAAGGCGAGTTCGCCCTTGGTCACCTTCAGGTCGATCCCCGTGAGGATCTCAAGCTCTCCGAAGGATTTTCGAAGGCCGGCGAGTTCGAGGATGGGGAGGGTCATCTGGCGGTCCTGGAGGCGCGGCGACGGGAGGCGACGGAATGCGACGCCCGCGGCGTCGGCCGGCCCCCTCCGCGCGACGGGAGGGGACCGGCCCTGGGGATCGGATCAGCGGGAACCGATCAGCAGGACGGCTCGTGGCCGTCGTCGACATAGCCGGCGAAGCCGGGCTGGCCCCAGCCGGGCAGGGGGGTGACGGCGGCGGCGCCCTCGGGCGGGGTGAAGCCGAACCATTTCTCGTGCATCTCGGCGAAGGTGCCGTCGATCTTCATGCACTCGATGGCGGTTTCCAGCTTCTGGCGCAGCGCTTCGCTGTCCTTGCGCAGGGGCATCCCCCAGACCAGGCCGGTGGAATGGAGATAGGAGATCTCCAGCTGCGGGTTCTGCTTGGCGGCCCAGGCCGAGGCGGTGTTGCCGGCCACGTTCGCCACGGCGCGGCCCGAAAGCACGGCCTGGATGGCGTCGGCGTTGGTGCCGTAGGATTCGACCGTCCAGCCGATTTCGTCGGCCAGTCCGCGGGCCCAGCTGTCATAGACCGCGCCCTTGTTCACGGCGATGGTCTTGCCGGCGAACTGCTTGAGATCGGTGACCTCTTCGGTCCCGGCCTTCACCACGAACAGGAAGTCGGTGTTCAGGTAGCCCTCGGTGAAGAGCAGGTTCTCGGACCGTTCCTCGGTGATCGTGGTGGGGGCGGAGATGAAGTCGTAGGTGCCCGCGGCGAGGCCGGGCAGCAGGCCCGACCACTGGGTCGCGACCAGCTCGATCTCGGCGCCGAGGCGCGTGCGCAGTTCTTCGACGAGATCGACGTTGAAGCCCTCGATGCCGCCGCCCAGCTTGGGGAAGGCATGGGGGGCGAAGGTGCCGTCGACGCCGGTGGTGTATTTGTCCTGCGCGGCCGCGGCCGTCGCGAGGGCGCACAGAGCGAGCGCGCCGATGAGGGTCTTCATGTGGGAGCCTCCTTGCTGTCGTCTCGGGCCGCGTTTCGGGCCGTTTGTCCGTGGAATTGGTCCGCGCCGGCGGGTCGGGCCGACGGGACGACTCGGATTATGACGGTTTCGCTGCGGCGCACCATGCCGAAAACATAATCTTTGATTTATTTTCCGATTTATAAATTGGCGTAGGTTATGGATTGGCGATCCAGGCGCCCGAAAAATAGGCGATGACCTGTCCGGACAAACGAAAACGCCCCCCTCCCCGCAAAGGGGGAGGGGGGCGTGATTGACGGGAACGGGCGCGGCGTTCAGGCGGCGGGCTGGGCGGCCTCCGCGCGGGCCTTGGCCAGAACGTCCAGCCGACGCAGCAGGGCGTCGGGGCGCGCGGCCTCGACCTGGGCGCCCATGTCGGCCACCGCCTCGGCGAAATGGCAGGCGGCCATGGCGCCGCCGACGCGGCGCAGCTCGGGCCGCTCGGTCCTGCAGCGGTCCTGGGCCATCGGGCAGCGCGGGTGGAAGGCGCAGCCGGAGGGCGGACGCAGGGCGGAGGGCGCGTCGCCCTTCACCTCCTCGCGCCCCAGCACCGCGCCGGGCACGGGCTTGGGCGCGGCGGCGATCAGGGCGCGGGTGTAGGGGTGGTGCGGACGCGCGAAGATCTCGGTCGCGTCGGCCAGCTCCACCACCCGGCCCAGATACATCACCGCCACCCGCTTCGCGATATGGCGCACCACCGCGAGGTCGTGGGAGATGAACACATAGGCCATGCCGAACTGCTTCTGCAGATCCTGCAGCAGGTTCACGATCTGCGCCTGCACCGACACGTCCAGCGCCGAGACGGGCTCGTCGCACACGATCAGCCGCGGCCGGGTCGACAGGGCCCGGGCGATGCAGATGCGCTGGCGCTGGCCGCCGGAGAATTCATGCGGGAAGCGGTCGGCGTGGTAGTCCGACAGGCCCACGGTCTTGAGCAGCTCGGACACCCGCTTCTCCGCCGCCGCCCCGGTGGCGACGCCATGCAGCAGGATCGGCTCCATCAGCGTCTCGCGCACGTTCATGCGCGGGTTGAGGCTGCCGAACGGGTCCTGGAACACCATCTGCATCTGCCGCCGCGCGGCCTGGAGCCGGCTGGGCGACAGGGCGATGATGTCCTCCCCGTCCAGCCTGACGGCGCCGCTGTCGGGCTCCAGCAGCCGCAGCAGGGCGCGGCCCGTCGTGGACTTGCCGCAGCCGGATTCGCCGACGATGGCCAGGGTTTCGCCGGGCGCGACCGAGAACGACACGTCGGTCACCGCCTGCACGGCGCCGGTGGTGCGGCCGAACAGGCCGCCCTTCATCGGGAAATGCTTGGTCAGGCCTTCGACTTCGAGCACCGGCGCCTTGCCGGAGGGGACGGAAGCGGCGCTCATGCGGCGATCTCCTCGATGGGGGCGCGCCAGCAGGCGACGGAGCGGCCGGGGCCGATCTCCCGCAGCGGCGGCGGCGCGGCGCGGCAATGGTCGGTGGCCAGCGGGCAGCGCGAGGCGAAGCGGCAGCCGGGAAGCTGGAGATAGGGCGGAGGGACCGAGCCGGGAATGGTCTCCAGCCGGTCGGTCTGCGCGTCGAGCCGCGGCACGGCGGCCATCAGCCCCAGCGTGTAGGGATGCTGCGGGCCGGAGAACAGCTCCGCCACCGGCGCCTTCTCCACCACCTGGCCGGCATACATGACCACGACGTCGTCGCAGGTTTCGGCCACCACGCCGAGGTCATGGGTGATCAGCACGATGGCCGCGCCCGTGCGCTCGCGCAGGTCGCGCATCAGGCTCAGGATCTGCGCCTGCACGGTGACGTCGAGCGCGGTGGTCGGCTCATCGGCGATCAGCAGCTCGGGGTCGTTGACCAGCGCCAGCGCGATCATCGCCCGCTGCCGCTGTCCGCCCGACAACTGGTGGGGGAAGTCGTCCACCCGCGTCTCGGGGGAGGGCAGCTTCACCAGGTCCAGCATCTCGATGGCGCGCTTGCGGGCGGCCTTGCGGTCGGCGACGCCATGGGCGCGCAGGCTTTCGATGATCTGGTCGCCGATCGTGTAGACCGGGTTCAGCGAGGTCATCGGCTCCTGGAAGATCATCCCCATGCGGCCGCCGCGCAGGCCCCGCATCTCGCGCTCGGAGATCTTGAGGATGTCGCGGCCCTCGAACTTCACCTCGCCGCCGGCGTAGCGGCCCGGCGGCTGGGCGATCAGGCGCATGATGCCGAGGCTGGTCACCGACTTGCCGCAGCCGGATTCGCCCACGATGCCCAGCGTGGCCCCGCGGCGGACCGAGAACGACACCCCGTCCACCGCCCGGAACACCCCGGTCTCGGTATGGAAATGGACCTTGAGGTCCTTGACCTCGAGCAGCGGCGCGTCGGGATCGACGGCGGGAGATGAGGCTTTG
Source organism: Albimonas donghaensis (assembly GCF_900106695.1). Lineage (GTDB taxonomy): Bacteria > Pseudomonadota > Alphaproteobacteria > Rhodobacterales > Rhodobacteraceae > Albimonas > Albimonas donghaensis. The sequence continues at coordinate 1,397,704 of NZ_FNMZ01000001.1, read as the reverse complement.
GCGGTCATTCGGCGCCCTCGTTGGAGAAGACGTAGGGGGCGGCCTCGGCATGGGACCGACCGGCGAAGTCGAGCTGACGGAACTGCGCCTCGGCCCGGCGCTGCGCGGCCTCGAGCCCGTCCAGGGCGCGGTCGAGGTCGAAGGCCACCACGTCGCGATCCTTCACCACCTGGCGGCCGTCGACGAAGACGTCGGTCACGGCGCGCTCGGCGGCGACGTAGATCAGGGTGGAGACGGGGTCGCGCATCGGGCGCATGGCGCGATGGGTCAGGTCGGCGAGGAACAGGTCCGCCTTGGCGCCGGGGGCCAGCCGCCCGATGTCGTCGCGGTTCAGGATCGCCGCGCCGCCCGTGGTGGCCGCGTCGAACACCTGCTCGGTGCGGATGTCGTAGACGTTCTGCGACATGACGCGGGAGTTGAACAGGGCGTTGCGCTGCTCTTCCAGCATGTTGTGGGGATAGGTGTCGGTGCCGATGCCCACCTTGATCCCGTTGCGCAGATACCGCCCGACGGTGCGCATGGTGATGCCGCGGCGCTGGAAAACGGTGGGGCAGTGCGCGACCGCGGCGCCGGAGGCCTTGAGCATCTCGAAATCATCCGCCAGCGGCCAGTTGGCCGAGGGATGGTCGTTGAGGAAGATGCCATGGCCGATGATCAGGTTGTCGTCCAGCACGCCGAGGCTGTCGAGCCACTGGATCGGGGTCATGCCGTGGCGGCGCGTGATCTCGTGGAACTCCACCATCGACTGGGCCGCGTGCAGGGTCATCTTCACGCCGCGCTTCTTCGCTTCGGCGTGGCTCGCCTGGATCAGCTCCGGCGTGCAGGTGTCGATCTGGGAGGGGGAGACGATGCCCCCGAGCCGCCCGCAGGCATGGGACTGCGCGGCCTCGACCACGGCCATGGCGGCGTCCATGTCGCGCTCGCCCTGGGCTTCGTCCCACTCGTATTCCACGACGTGGCCGTTCTTGGTGAACCAGCGGGCGGAGCGGTACATGGGCGCGGCGTAGGCGCGGATCCCGCTCTCGGCCAGCAGGTCCAGCCAGCCCTCATAGGGCACCGACAGGTCGCAGACCGTGGTGACACCGGACATCAGCAGTTCCGACAGGGCGACGCGCACGCAGTGCTGCACGCCCTCGGGGTCCGGCCTGAACAGCGGCATGAATTCGTAGAGCGACGACATGTAGAGCCGCTTCGAGCCGAGCTCGTCCAGCATGCCCTTGTTCATCGGCTCGGAGGAGGGGTGCGAGTGCACGTTGACGAAGCCGGGCGACACCAGCATGTCGCGGCCGTCGATCTCGCGGGTCGCGGGGCCTTCGTACTTGCCGCCGACCTGCAGGATGCGGTCGCCCTGGAAGGCGACGTCCTCGCGCTGCTTGTAGACGTGCCGGGCGCCGGCCTCGTCCCAGGCCACGATCCAGGCGGCGTCGCGGATGACGGTGATGGCGGCGGCGGTCTCGGTCATGCTGGCTCTGGGCTCCGGATGGTCGTGTCGGTCGGTTGGAAAACGGTCGGGCAGGGGGGCGCCGTCCGCCGGGGCGGGCGGCGCGGGATCGGGGGCGCGGCGCGACGGCCCGAAGGCCCCCGCGCCGCGCGATCGCGTCGGATCAGTCCGTGAACGCGAGCTGCAGGCCCTTGTAGAGGCCGGCGCCGTAGATGTTGTGCGGCTTGATCGGGGCCATGTTCTTGACGTAGGCGACCTGCATCGGCTTTTCGTAGATCGGCAGCCAGACGGCGGCCTTCTGCACCTTCAGCAGCACGTCGCCGTAGTCGGAGGCGCGCTTCTCGTCCGTCGTCGCGGCGGCGGCGTCGGCGAGCAGCTTGTCGGTCTCGGGATCGTCCCAGTTCATCCGGTTCGGCGAGGGGATGTTGGCCGAACGGAAGTACAGGTTCAGCGCGTCACCGGTCGACACATAGGGGAAGCCCATGGTGTACATGTCGAATTCCTGGGTGGCGAGCTTGCCCCAGATGACCGTCGCGTCATAGGGCTGGATCTGCATGTTGATGCCGACCTTCAGCAGGTCCGCCTGCACCGCCTCGGAGGTCTTGGCCCATTCGCCGGTGAACGTGTAGATGACCGGCTCGAGCGTCACGCCGTCCTTCTCGCGCACGCCGTCGGCGTTGAGCATCCAGCCGGCGTCCTCCAGCACCTTCACCGCCGCGTCCGGATCGTACTTGATCAGGTGCGCATCGACTTCGGCGTTGTAGTCCAGCGCGCCCTTGGAGACGTAGGAATAGGCCGGGTCGACCTCGCTGAAGAACATGTCCTCGGCCATCGCCTCGCGGTTGACCGCCAGGTTGATCGCCTCGCGCACGGCCGGATCGCTCACGCCCGGCTTGTCGATCTTGAAGCCGATGTAGTTGGTCCAGAACGCGGCGTCGGAGCGGACGACCTCGATGTTGGGCATCGAGCGCAGCTTGCCCAGGCCGATATAGGGCACGTAGTAGGACACGTCGCCCTGGCCGGTGAGCAGCGCCACCGTGCGGGTGGATTCCTCCGGCACGATCTTCCAGATCACCTTGTCGACCTTGGCGGCGCCTTCGCCATACATCGGCGGGCCCCAGTTGTAGCCCTCATGCTTGGTCAGGACCATTTCGTTGCGCGGGTCCCAGCTTTCCCAGCAGAACGGGCCGGTGCCGTTGAAGCCGGTCACGCCGAAATCGGCGCCGAGCGCCTCGACGTTCTCCTTGTCGACCACGGTCCCGAAGGACTGGGCCAGCTGGTAGAGCAGCTCGGAATAGGGGGCGTTGAGCTCGTATTTCAGGGTGTAGTCGTCCAGCGCGACCACTTCTTTAACGTCGCCCGCGCGCCACGCCACGCCGGACTTGAGCTCCGGCGAGATCCAGCGGTTGATCGAATAGGCGATGTCCTCGGCGGTCATCGGCTTGCCGTCGCAGAACTTGACGCCTTCCTTGATGTGGAAGGTGTAGGTCTTGCCGTCCTCGGAGACGTCCCAGGACTTGGCGAGCAGCGGCTCGATGGTCTGCATGTCCTCGTTCAGCGCGACCAGCGTGTCGCCCATCATGAACAGGACCTCGGAGCCCGACAGCGCGGTGATCGCGGGCGGGTCGTACTTGTTGCTGTCCTGCTGGCGCAGGATGGTCACGGTCTGGGCCGAGGCCAGCGCCGGCAGCGACACGGCCAGCGCCGCGCCGAGGCCGAGGCGGTTGCGGGTCCGGGTGGAAACTTTCATGGGACGGAGCCCTCCTTGTCGGATCATTGTCATGGTCCAGGGTGATAAACGGCCCCGCTTCTGCGGCGGGATCGCGCGGGGTTTGCCTGCCGACCCGGCGGTCAGGTCTGCAGGCGGGGGTCGAGCACGTCGCGAAGCGCGTCGCCTGCCACGTTGGCGGCGAGCACGATGACGAAGATCGCGACGGAAGGGATCACGGCGATATGCGGCGCGAAAAGCAGGAAGTCCCGCCCCTGGCTCGCCATCATGCCGAGCTCGGCCAGCGGCGGACGCGCGCCCAGGCCGAGAAAGGACAGCGCCGCGCCGATCAGGATCACCTGGCCGAAACGGAGCGAGATGAAGATCATGATCGAGGAGATGCAGTTGCGCAGCAGGTAGCGACGGAACAGCGCCGCGTCCGACAGGCCCACGGCGCGGCCGGCCTCGATGAACTCCATCTTCATGACGCCCGAGGCGATGCCCCGCGCGATGCGCGCGCAGTCCGGCACCGACGAGATCGCCAGCGCGATGATCACCGGCACCGCGCCCTGGCCCATCACCGCCACCAGGGCGAGCCCCAGCAGGATGGCGGGGAAGGACAGCAGCATGTCCATGAAGCGCATCAGCCAGGCGTCGATCTTCGGGTAGAAGGCCGACAGCAGCCCGATCATCGAGCCCACGAAGCCGCCGAGCCCGACCGAGATCAGCCCGATCAGCAGCGTCAGCCGCGCCCCGTAAAGCAGGCGGGAGAAGATGTCCCGACCCTGGCCGTCGGTGCCCAGCAGGTAGGCGATGTCCCCGCCGGTCTGCCAGGCCGGGGGCGTCATCACCGAGCGGGTGTTGACGTAGGGATCATGCGTGGCGAGCAGGGGCGCGAACAGCGCCGCCAGGCAGATGATCGCCAGCGTCCCCAGCGCCGCCACCGCGGCGCGGTCGCGCATCAGGCGGCGGCCCCAGGAGGCGCGGCGCGGGGGGGGCGCGTCCTCGGGCTTCGCGGCCGGGGTGGCGGCGGAGGCCGTCTCGGTCTTCGGCTCGGGGGTTTCGGTCGCGGCCATGGTCATTTGCGAACCCTCGGGTCGAGCAGGGAATAAAGGACGTCGACGATCAGGTTGATGGCGATGAAGCCCAGCGCGAACACCAGGATCGCCCCCTGCGCCACGGTGAAGTCCGACGACAGGATCGCGCCCACCACCAGCCGGCCGATTCCCGGCCAGGAGAAGATGGTCTCGGTCACCACCGCGCCGCCCAGCAGGTAGCCGGCCTGAAGGCCGATCAGCGTGACCACCGGGATCAGGGCGTTGCGCAGCCCGTGACGCAGGATCACCGAGCGTTCCGACAGGCCCTTGGCCCGCGCGGTGCGCACATGGTCGAGCTTCAGCACTTCCAGCACCGAGGACCGGGTCATGCGCGCCACCGGCCCGACCAGGATCGCGCCCAGCGACAGGGCCGGCAGGATCATGTGCCTCAGCCCGTCATAGCTCCACAGCGGACCGCCGCGGCCGATGAAGGGCAGGTTGAGCCACAGCACGCCCAGATACTGCACCGCCAGCAGGCCCACGAAGAAGATCGGCAGCGACACGCCCGCGACCGAGATCGCCATGATCGCCCGGTCGACGATCGAGCCCCGCTTGACCGCCGCCATCGTGCCCATGGCGATCCCCAGCGGGATCGACCAGATCATGCAGGCCAGCATCAGCTCCACCGTCGGGCCGATCGCGGCGGCGAGCTCAGCGGTGACTTCCTTGTTGGAGATCATCGAGCGCCCGAGGTCGCCCGTGAACATCCGCTCCATATAGGCCCAGAACTGCACCAGGATCGGCTGGTCGAGCCCCATCTGGACGCGCAGCGCCTCCACCACGTCCGGCGCCGCCGAAGGCCCCGCCACCACGCGCGCCGGATCGCCGGGCACGAGCTGCAGCAGCAGGAAGCCGAACAGCAGCACGCCCAGCAGCACCGGAATCGACAGCAGCAGGCGGTCGATGATCGTCGAAATCATGCGGAAGGGTCCTCCCGGCGATAGACCACGTCGCCGCCGAGCATCGACATCTCGCAGACCGTGGTCAGGATCTCCTTGGGGTCGATCTCGAAGAAATCCTTCGAGAACACGGCGATATCGGCGTACTGGCCCGGGATCAGCCGGCCCTTGCGCGCCTCGTCATGCACGCCGTAGGCGCTTTCATAGGTGTAGCAGTGCAGGGCCTCGGCGACGGTCAGCCGCTGGTCCGCGCCCAGCACCACGCCGCTGTCGGTGGTGCGGGTGACCATGGCGTAGATGTTGGCGAACGGGTCGATGTCGCAGACCGGGCAGTCGGTGGAGGCCGACGGGTGCACGCCCGCCTCCATGAACGCCTTCATCGGGTAGCAGAACTGCGGACGCTCCTTGCCCAGGCAGGCCTCGTAGCCGTCGCCGAAAAAGTAGATGAAGGTCGGCTGCGGGCCGGGGATCACGCCCAGCTTGGCCATGCGCTCGATCTGCGAGGGGCTGAGCCAGCCGCAATGCTCGATACGGTGGCGGCGATCCTCGACCGGATGCGCTTCCTGGGCCTTTTCATAGGCCACCAGGATCTGCTCGATGGCTGCGTCGCCGATGGCGTGCGGGGTCACCTGGTAGCCCCACTTGTGGGCCTTCATCACGATCTCTTCGGTGGTCTCGGCGGTCTGGCATTGCAGGCCGTAATTGTCCGGCTGGCCTTCGGCCGTCGGCTCGTAGGGGGTCTTCATATAGGCCGTGCGCCCGCCGGCGGAGCCGTCGAGAAACAGCTTCACGCCCGCAATGCGGAAGATGTCGTCGCCGACGCCGGTGATCAGCCCCTCTTCATGGCACTGATCCAGAAGGTTCTTTTCCGGATCGCCCATGATGACGCCCGCAACCCGCACCGGGATGCGGCCGGCGGCATGGGCCTTCTGATAGGCGCGCATTTCGTCCATGCCGTCGCGGATGCCGATGGCCGCCTCCATCACCGAGGTGATGCCGTAGCTCAGCAGGTTCTTCCCGGCGAACTCGATGCTGTCGACGATGTCGTCCACCGTCGGCGCCGGCATGGCGCGATGCACGGGCTCGCGGGCGGTCTCGGCCAGCCAGCCGGTCAGCTCGCCCTCGGCCCGGCCGATGGTGCCGCCGAACGGGTCGGGGGTGTTGTGGCCGATCTCGGCGATCTTGAGCGCGCGGGTCGAGGCGACGCCGACATGGCCGCAGGCGCGCACGATGTAGACCGGGTTGTCCGGGGCGGCGGCGTCCAGCTCCTTGCGGTGCGGGTGGCGCTGCTCGGCCAGCTTGTCGTGGTCATAGCCCCGGCCGACGATCCAGGCGCCGGGCTCGGCGTTGGCGGCGGCCTCCCTGATCCGGTCCAGCAGCGCCTCGACCGAGCGCACGCCGTCGCGGGCCCGCAGGTCCACCTGGCGCATGTTGAAGCCGTACATGTGCAGATGCATGTGGGCGTCGTTCAGGCCGGGGGTGGCGAGCTTGCCGCCCAGGTCGATCACCTCGGTGTTGTCGCCGGCCATCGCCTCGATCTCGGCGCGGGTCCCGGCGGCCAGCACCTTGTCGCCGGCGATGGCCAGCGCCTCGGCGAAGCCTTCCTCCAGCCCGCACCAGATCTTGCCGCCGACGAGGATCTTGTCGGCGAGGACGCCCGCGTTGGTTTCGGTCATGCGCGGGGCTCCGGGCGGATGTTGAAGGCGGTCATGTGGGGCGGCTCCTTGGGGTCGTTCGATGAGAGTGGGACGGCGCGCGGGTCAGGCGCGGGCGGGGGGGCGGGAGAGCGTCAGTAGCCGGCCTCCCGATCCACCGCCGCGTCCGGTCTGAGGCCCGCCTCGAGCTGGTCGAGCGCGAGGCCGAGCTGGCGGATGGTCTCCTCGCGCGAGGTGTCGGAGGCCTTGTGCGGGGTCATCATGATACGCGGATGAGTCCAGAACGGGTGATTTTCGGGCAGGGGCTCCTGACGGAACACGTCGAGCGTGGCGGAGCCGATGCGCCCGGCGTCCAGCGCCGCGAGGAAGTCGTCCTCGACCATGTGCTCGCCCCGCCCGATCTGCACCAGCGCGGCGCCCTCGGGCATTTTCGCGAAGAGATCCGCGTTCAGCACGTCGCGGGTCTCGGCGGTCAGGGGCAGCACGTTGACCAGGATCTTGGCGCGGGCGGCGACGGTCTCGATGGCGCCGGGGCCGGAGACGATCTCGACCCCCGGCATGGCCTCTCCGCCCGACCGCGCCGCGGCGATCACCGGGAAACCGAGCGCCGCGACGGCGCGGGCGACCGCCCGGCCCATCAGCCCGTAGCCGAGCACGCCCACCGGCACGGCGGCCGGGGCGGCGGGCCGGAACGACCGGACCCATTTCCGCGCGGCCTGGTTCGCCACGTAGTCGCCCATGCGCCGGTGATGCCAGAGCACGGCGAAGGCCGCGTAGCCGGCCATCAGGTCGGCCTGGGCGTCGTCGCGCACCCGCGTCACCACCGCCCCGGCGGGCAGGGAGGGGCAGGCGAGGATCCCGTCCACCCCCGCCGCGATGGACGCGGCGAGGCGGATGTTGGGGAAGCGGTCGAACGCGTCGTCGGCCGGGTTCCAGCACAGGGCGGCGGTCACGTCCTCGGGCCGCTCGATCTCTTCGGGATCGCGCAGCACGAGCCGGGCGTCATCGAGCCCGCCGAAGATCTTCTTCAGGTCGAAGGGAACCGAGAGGCACACGACCGTGGCGGGCCGGGCGGCCGCCTCTGGCGTCGGCTGGAGGGGCAGGGGCGCGTTCATCTCAGACGTCGAAGTCCGGCTGGCGCTTCTTGATGAAGCGCAGATAGGCCTCCCATTCCGGGTCCGGCTTGCCCGACGCGGCCTGCTTGTCGCCCCAGGATTCGCTCTGGCGGGCGGTGAACTCGGCCAGCTCCTCGCCCACGAAGCGGGGCGTCATGCCCGACCCCATGATGGCGAGCTGGGCCTTGCAGGCGCGCTCCAGGTTGAAGGCGGCCGAGAAGGCCTCGCCCACGCTGCGCCCGCAGGTCATCATGCCGTGATTGCGCAGGATCATGATGTTCTTGTCGCCCAGATCGGCGATCAGGCGCTCGCGCTCCTCGAGGTTCAGCGCGATGCCCTCGTAGTCGTGGAAGGCCACGCGGTTGTGGAACTCCAGCGACCACTGGTTGAGCGGCAGGATCCCCTCCTCCAGCGAGCTCACCGCGACGCCGGCCACCGTGTGGGTGTGCAGCACGCAATGCACGTCCGGGCGGGCCTTGTGGACGGCGGAGTGGATGGTGTAGCCGGCCTTGTTGATCCCGGCGCCGTATTCGTCGCGCAGGATCTCGCCGTCGATATCCACCGTCACCAGGTTGGAGGCGGTGACCTCATCGAAGCGCAGCCCGTAGGGGTTGATCAGGAAGGCGTGCTCGCCCTCCTCGGCCGGGGCGCGGGCCGAGATATGGGTGAAGATGCTGTCGTCCATGCCGAATTCGGCGATCAGGCGATAGGCGGCGGCGAGGTGCACGCGCTCGGCGGGCAGATCGGCCGAGAACTGGCTGTGCAGGGTCATGCGGGCTCCTTGCGGGCGGGTCTGGCGAGCTTGGTCCGTCCGCGCCGTCGATCCGGCGGAACAGGGTCGGGCGTCCCCGGGTCACGGAGACGAAGGGCTGGACCTGCCCGGCGGGACAGGCGATTCTATTGCGTCGCAGCGAAGACTGCGGCGAAAATCTGGACAAATCAACTGTCGACAGTCGGCTATTTTTCGGATCACCTAAAACGCAGCGCGCGGCAGGCGCCTGACAGGTGGCAGGCGCTTGGACGCCACTGTGACGCGGGCCGGTTTCCAGGGGCCGCGTCGGGGGCGCCGCTGCGGAATTGTGTTAAATCCTGCGGGATCGTGGGGGGAATCGGCCGAACATGCTTAACGACGATGCTGCGGCGCCGCCGTCGACCACATTTCAGGCGCTGCAAAGCGACGACCTGGTCACCCGTATCGCCGACCAGGTGGTGCGCGCCATCGGCGACGGCCGCCTGCGTCCGGGCGCCAAGGTGGCGGAGGCCAAGCTGGCCCGTGAACTCGGCACCTCCCGCGCCCCGGCGCGCGAGGCGCTGCGCCTGCTGGAATCCCAGGGCCTGATCGTCTCGCATCCCCGCCGCGGCTTTTTCGTCCACGCCTATGACGCGGACGAGCTGGCCGACATCTACGACCTGCGCGAAGCGCTGGAGCTGCACGCCGCCGAAACCGCCATGGCCCGGATCACCGAGGCCGACGTCGCCCGGCTGACCGCGCAGGTGGCGCTGCTGCACAAGCTGGCCGAGGCCGGGCAGGCGCAGGAGCTGGTGGTGGAGGACTACGCCTTTCACCGCATGCTGTGCGAGATCGGCGGCAACCGGCGCATCGTGAAGCTGTTCGACCACATCTCGACCGAACTGCGCGCCGGCATCGCCATCGTCGGGCGGCTCTACAACGACCCGGTGACGCTGGCCGGCACCCATGAGCCGTTGATGGAGGCGATCCGCGACCGCGACGCCGAACGCCTGAAGACCGAGCTGCGCGAGCATCTCGAAGACGCCCGCATCCACGTGGTGCGGCTTTACCGCGACGCGGCCGAAGCCCCGGGGGACTGACCCCCGCGCCGGGCCGCGCCGCCTTCCCCCCCCCGCAGCTCCCCCCCGCAGCCGAAGGCGCCCCGCGTCAGCCCCGCGTCAGCCCCGAGTCTGGCCGAATCCCAGGTCGAACTGGCGCTTGGCGGCGCCGCGGATCAGGCTTTCGGCCTCCGGCTCCTTGTCCAGCAGGCGCTGGAAATCCCGCCGCGACAGGGTCAGCAGCCGGCAATAGCCGCGCGACACCACCCGCGTGCGCCGCCGCCTCGCCGGGGCGAACAGCGCGATCTCCCCGAAGAAATCCCCGTTGGCCAGCGGCGTGACGCGCCCCGCCCCCTGCGCCTCCAGCGCGCCGGAGGCGACGATGAACAGGTGGTCGCCGCGGGTCCCTTCCTCCAGCACCACCTCTCCCGGCGTCGAGAAACGCGGGCGCAGCAGGCGCGCCAGCCGGGCCTTCTGCTCGGGCGTCAGGCTTTCGAACAGCGGCGTGCGGTCCACCAGCTCGCGCGCCGAAAGCGCCAGGTCGAGCCGCGGCGGCCGGCCCAGCCTGCGGTCGCGGCTGTCCAGATCGCGTGAGAGGTCGTTGAACAGCTCCGGCCCGATGACGCCGTCATGGTGCAGCCGCTCCACCTGCTGGCGTTCCCGCCGCATCGCGGCGCGGGCCAGCAGCAGCCGGTCCATGGCGGCGGTGTAATCCGGATACTGCGCCTCCAGCCCGTCCAGCGCCGCGCGCACATCCGCCAGCCGGTCGGCGAGCAGAAGGCGGAGATTGGCGGTGGCGTCGCCCCCGATCATCGGCGTGACCGTGGTCTCGGCGAAGCGGTCGAGCTCGCGCAGGAGCCGTTCGGTCTCGGTCAGCGCGGTGAGATCCAGCTCGATCGCCTCGCGCAGCGGCCGGTCCCAGCGCAGGCGCCGATGCAGGAAGGCCGCGACCCGGCGCCGGCGCGCGGCGGTCAGCGCGGCGTCGGCGGCGGCCTCGTAGCCTTCGCGCCCGCCGATCCGCGCCGCATCCGCCAGCCGGTCCGCGGTCAGGCGCAGATGCAGCGTGGCGCGGGGGCCGATGGCGCCTTCCTCGAAGGCCCGGCGCACCAGGCGCGATTCCTGGCCCGACAGGATCGCCAGCCCCAGCCGCAGCCGCTCGCCGAAGGGGATGCGCTCGCCCCGCGCCTCGGTGTCGGCATGGGCCGCGGCCTCGCGCGCCTGGGCGTCGAGGCTTTCCTGCACCGAGGCCACCATGTCCGGGTCCAGGTCGCGTTCCGCCGCCAGGTTGGCCACCACCCGCCGCACCCGCGCGAAGGACCCCGCCACGATCCGCTCCCGCAGCGCGAGATCGGCCGGCGTCAGCGCGTCCAGCCCCAGCCGTCGCGTCACCAGCGCCAGGGTCGGGGCGTTGATCAGCAGGGTCATCAGCGCGTAGCCCGCGGCGATGGCGCCGACGCGGGCCGAATCCTCGCCCAGCGCGATCAGCTCGGTCAGCGACAGGGCCAGCACCAGCGTCACCGCCCCGCGCACCCCGCCCCACAGCAGCAGGATCCGGCGCGGTCGCGACAGCGGCGCGGTCAGCCCCGCCGCCGCCAGCCCCGGCAGGACCGCGAACAGCAGCAGCGCGCGGGCCGCCAGCGCCGCGACATAGACCAGCGGGACCAGCGCCGCGTCCCGCGCGTCCAGCGACAGCAGCAGACCCGGCGTCAGGGCCGCGGCGATCAGCAGGATCAGCACGTTGCCCCAGAAGCCGATCTGGCTCCACACCGCGCGCACCGTCGCCCAGTTGCCCGGCCCCATGCGGATGAACCCCTGCGAGCCGGTGGCGAGCCCCGCGAAGACCACCGCCACCACGCCCGAGGCGCCGAATCCCTGCTCCGCCAGCAGATAGGCGCCATAGGCCAGCGCCACGGTCAGCGACGCCTCCGCCACCGCCGAGCGCCCCAGCAGCGCGAAGGCGCGCGAGGCCGCGAAGCTCGCCCCCAGCCCGGTCGCCGCGCCCACCGAGAACCCCCAGGCGAAGTCCGAAGCGACGTCGAGCGGCCCCGCCGCCGCCGCCGTCGCCGCGGCCAGCAGGGCGGAGAAGATGGCGATGGCGGCCGCGTCGTTGAGCAGGCTCTCGCCCTCCAGCAGCACCACCAGCCGGCGGGGGGCGCCGATCTCGCGGAAGGTGCCGATGACGGCGGCGGGGTCGGTGGTGGCCACCGCCGCGCCCAGCATCAGCGCCGCGATGATCCCGATCGAGGACGCCCCCCATACCGACAGCCCCACCGCGGCGGTGGCGGCGGCGACGGCGACCACGGCCATGACCATGACCACCACCCAGTCCTCCAGCAGGCGGCGGGTGTTGACCGACAGCGCCATCTCGTAAAGCAGCGGCGGCAGGAACACGTGCAGCAGGCTGGAGCTGTCGAGCGCCATCTGGTCGAGAAACCACAGGTCGTAGCTGTCCAGCGCCCCCCCCGAGACGTCCAGCCCGAAGCCCGAGGTCGCGACCCCGTAGGCGAGCCCCAGCGAGGCGACCACCACCGGCAGCGGCAGGCCGGAGGCCCGGGCCGCGGGCGCGGCGAAGGCGGCGATGGCCAGAAGCAGCGCGAAGGCGGCGACGGCGAAGACGACGATCTCCAAGCGGGCGGTCCTTCGGGGTCGGGGGCGGGAAAGCCCGGGGGGCTGGCCGGGCCGGGCCGGGACGAGTCGATTTGGGCGGGGCGGGGTGGGGCGCGTTCCGCCGGCCCCTCCCGCGCAATATAGGCCCGCGCCCCGCCGGCTTGCCATACTCGACGGCGCATCGGTCGCGCGCAACCGCCCCTCCTCGTCGTATCGCGCGCCCCGCTTCGCAACCCCGCCTCGCAACCCCGGCTCGCGACCCCGGCGCGGCCCAGGCTCGCGAGATCGTGCGCCCCGACCGGGTCCGCCCGCCCGCGCGCGCCCGGAGCGCGGCTTGCCGGCCCCACGACCGAAGGCTAGCGTCTGCGCTTCCGGCGGAGGCCGCGCGGCGTCGCCCGGGCGCGACGCCGGACGCGCAATGGATTCGGAGATGGCGGATGAGCGGGCGCGACGCTCCGGGGCATCGGGCGGAGATCGACCGGCGCAAGGCGCTGGGTCTGGGGCTGGGTCTGGGACTGGGTATGGGTCTGGGCATCGGCGCCGCGGCGCTGGCGCTCGGCCCCGGTCGCGCGCGGGCCGACGAGGCGGACGTGGCCCCGCGCCCCGGCGCGCTGGTCATCGGCTCCGGCGATCCGGACGGGGTCTACTACGCCATCGGCCAGGCCATCTGCCGCTTCGTCTCCCGCGACCGGGAGGCCGCCTCCGCCCCCGCCTCCAACGCCCCCGCCTCCAACGCCACCGCCTCCAACGCCGCCCCGCTGACCTGCGAAGCGCCCGCCACCTCCGGCTCCATCGAGAATCTCGAAGGGCTGCGCGGCGGCCAGTTCCAGTTCGCGCTGGTGCAGTCCGACTGGCAGCGCGAGGCCTGGGCCGGGCTCGGCCGGTTCGATCAGCGCGGCTTCGGGCGCCTGCGTTCGGTCCTGTCGCTGCACCGCGAGGTGTTCACCCTGGTCGCCCGCGACGCCACCCGCGCGACCCGGCTGGAAGACCTGCGCGGGATGCGGGTGGATGTGGGCGCCGCGGGCTCCGGCCGGCGCGCCACGCTGGCCGCGGCGATGGCGGCGCGGGGCCGCTCGCTGGCCGATTTCGCCGAGATCAGCCAGCTCGACGCCCGGGCCCGCGCCGCGGCGCTGGCCCGCGGCACGCTGGACGCGGTGGTCGACATGGTCGGCCATCCCAATGCCGGCACCCGCGCCGCCATGGCCGCGACCGAGGCCCGGCTGCTGCCCGCGCGGGGCTGGTGGGCGGAGCAGCTGATCGCGGGCCCCTCCGGCTACGCCCGCGCCGAGATCCCCGGCAAGGTCTATCGCGGCGCGCCCGACCCTGTGCCCAGCTTCGGGCTGCGCGCGACGCTGGTCACCACCGCCGACATCGACCCGGCGGTGGTGCGGCGGCTCACCCGCGCGATCTTCGCCAATTTCGATCGCTTCAACCGCCTGCACCCGGCGCTGGCCGGGCTCGACGCCGCCGAAATGATCCGCGACGGCCTGCACGCCCCCCTGCATCCGGGGGCGGAGACCTATTATCGGGAGCGCGGCTGGCTCTGACCCCGGCTCACGCGTCGCCGCCGCCGCGCTTCGTCCCGCCTCCGGCCCCGGTCCCCCGCGGCTTGCGGCGCGGGGACGGGGCGGGCGAGGGAGCGGGCAGGGGCGCGGGACGGGCGGCCAGCGCCTCCAGCAGTTCCGGACGCGCGGCGAGCTCCACCCGCTCGGGCGCGGTCAGCCAGCCCAGCGCCTGACCCGAATCCCGCGCCGCCTCGATCTTGGCGCGCGCGGTCAGGGCGGCGAGATGGCGGGACTCGTCCTCGGCGGCCGAGGGCGCGGGCCCGGCCAGCGCCGCCAGATGCGCCTCCGCCAGCACCGGGTTGGCGGCGAGATCCGACAGCCCCTCGGCCCCGTTGCGGCGGATGCGCTCCGCCGCCGCTTCGGCCTGGGCCCAGAGCGGATGCGGCGCGCGGGCCTCGGGCGTGTCCAGCAGGCCGATCCGGGCGAAGCCCGCGCCGACCCGGGGATCGGCGCCCAGGCGCGACAGGATCGGCGCCAGCAGCAGCCCCGCCACCACCGGCGACAGCCAGATCAGCACCTCGGGCTGGGTCACCAGCAGGGCCGCGGCCAGCAGCGCGCCCGCCGCCGCATGGCCGGCATGGTCGGCGATCGCCTCGCGCCAGGGCGGGGCGACGCCGTCGCGGGTCTGCGGGTTCCACCCCGAATCCCGCCCCAGAAGAATGTCGACCACATGCCGGCTCTGCATCAGCATCATCACCGGCGCGATCAGCGCGGAGAGCAGCAGCTCCACCACCGCGCCCGCCGTGACCCGCAGCCCGCCCCCGTATCGGCGGCGGATCGAGCCGCTGGCCAGCGCCCGCCCCAGCCCGATGAACTTGGGCAGCAGCAGCACCCCCATCGCGCCCACGAACAGCCAGGTCATCCGGATCGCGTCGAAACGCGGCCAGGAAGGGAAAAGCTGGAAAGTCGCCGGAAAATATTCCGGCCGATACCACGACGCCTGCACCGTGATCGCGAGCCCCACCAGCAGCATCAGCAGCCAGACCGGCGAGGCGAGATAGGACCCGATGCCGATCGCCATATGCAGCCGGTTGGGCCAGCGCAGCCCCCGGGCGCCGATCACCGCGGCATGTTGCAGATTGCCCTGCGCCCAGCGCCGGTCGCGCACCGAAAAGGCCGAGAGCGATTGCGGCAGCCCCTCCCAGCTTCCCTCCAGGTCGGGGTCCATGCGCACGTCCCAGCCGGCGCGGCGCAGCAGGGCGGCCTCGACGAAATCATGGCTCATCACATGGCCGCCGAAGGGCTTGCGGCCGGGCAGCTCAGGCAGGCCGGCGCTGTCGGCGAAGGCCTGCACGCGGATCACCGCGTTATGGCCCCAGAAATTGCCGTCGTCGCCCTGCCAGGCCGACACCCCGCGCGCCACCACCGGGCCGTAAAGCCCGCCGGCGAATTCCTGCAGCTTGGCGAAGGGCGTCTCGGCCCCGGTCAGCGCCGGGGTGGTCTGCAACAGGCCCAGCCGCGGCGCCGCCTGCATCCGGCGCACCATCTCCAGGATGGTCTCGGGCAGCATCAGGCTGTCGGCGTCCAGCACCAGCATGAAGTCATAGCGCCCGCCCCAGCGCTCGACGAAATCCTGCACGTTGCCGGCCTTGCGCCCGGTGTTGAGCGTGCGCCGCCGATACCACGCCGCCATCCCGCCCGAGGCCGGGTCGCCCAGCGCCTCGCGCAGCGCGGCGAAGGCGGTGGTCTCCCGGCTCCAGGCGTCGGCGTCGCGGGTGTCGGAGATGACGAAGATCTCGAAATCATCCGCATGGCCGAGCGCCGCCAGCCCCCGCCCCATGGCGGCGAGCGCGCCCATCACCTCGGCCGCGTCCTCGTTGTAGACCGGCATGACGATGGCGGTGCGCGCGGTCAGGGGCGCCTCGGGGTCGGTTTTCGGGGGGCGCGGGGTCAGCAGCAGCCCCGCCAGCGCGGCGCAGGCGGGAAAGGCGATCCAGCCGAAGGTCAGCACGAACAGGAAGCGCAGCGCCATCTGCAGCGCGCTGATGCGGTCGGATTCGAAGGCCTGCATCATCTGGTCGGCGCCGATCCACGTCACCGCCAGCGCGCCGCCCAGCGACAGCGCGCGCGCCGCCAGCACCCGCCGGCCGGGCCAGGCGAACCGGCCCCGCGGCGGGACGCGGCCCAGATCCTGCGGGACCATGCGCAGCCGGTCCTCTCCCGGAACCGGCCGGTCCGGCGCGTCGCCGCCCCCCGTCCGGGGCGACCGGGGCGCCGGGGACGGGGCCGGGGACGGGGACGGGGAGGCGGCGCCGACCCCGCTCATGCCGGCGTCCAGCGGTAAAGCCAGGTCTCCGACACCGGCTCCCCGCCCTCGGCCTTCACCAGCTGCAGGCGGAATTCCGCCCCGCCCGCGTCGGGCGGGTTGAAGCCGATCACCACCCGCGCCACCCCCGTCCGGGGCAGGGAGCGCAGGTTGAGATGCATGATCCTGCCGGCCGAGGTCTCGGCCCGCGCCCGCAGCGCGCCGATCGGACGCTCGCCGATGTCGAAATCGACCACCAGCATCCGCCGCTCGCCCTCGTTCACCGAGCGCCCGGCCCGCGTCTCCCGCACCCGCGCCGAGGGCGCCTCGTCGGGCGGCAGCGCGCACCAGTAAAGCCGGTAGGCGAACGGATGCTCGCGCTCCGCCGCCAGCGCCCCGCGGGGCCGCCAGAACGAGACGATGTTGTCGTTGAACTCGCTGTCGGTGGGGATCTCCACCAGCATCGTGTCGCCCTCGCCCCATTCGTCGAGCGGCGTGACCCAGGCCGAGGGGCGTTTCTCGTAGCGCGCCTCGGCGTCCTGGTAGTCCTCGAAGGCGCGGCGACGCTGCACCAGCCCGTAGCCCCGCGGGTTCACGTCCTGGAAGGCCGAAAGCTGGAGCGTCACGGGATTGGCCAGCGGCCGCCACAGCCGCTCGCCATGGCCGGTGAGCATCTGCAGGCCCATCGAATCATGCACCGCGTCGCGATAGTCGTCGACGCGCCCACGCTCCTTCGCCCCGAAGAAATACATCGAGGTCAGCGGCGCGATCCCCACCTGGGTCAGCTCCACCCGCGGGATCAGGGTGGAGCGGACGTCGACCACCGTCTCCGCCCCCGGACGCACCAGGAACTCGTAGGCGCCCACGACCGACTGGCTCTCCAGCAGGGCGTGCAGCTTGAACTCGGTGGCGTTGCGCGACGGGCGATGCAGCCAGAACCGGGTGAAGACCGGGAATTCCTCGCCGCCGGGGGCGCCGGTGTTGATCGCCAGCGCCCGGGCCGAGAGCCCGAAGATCTGGTCGCGCCCGATGCCGCGGAAAAAGCTCGCGCCCTGGAAGACCGAGATCTCGTCATGCATCTCCGGGCGGTTGATGGGATAGCGCAGGCGGAAGCCGGTCCAGGCGTGGCCCTCGGCCGCGCCCTCGGGCGCGCGGCCGTCGGGCAGGCCGAAGCGGGCCTCGTCGAAATGCAGGGCGGAAGGGTCGAAAGGCAGCGGCCGGACCGCGCCGTCCTCGACCACCGCGATGTCGACCACGTCGCGATAGATCGCGCCCGGGGGCATCAGGTCGATCTCGAAGCCCAGCCCCTCGCCCCGCCAGATCCGGTGATCCTCGCGGTAGCGGATGGCGCGGTAGGCGTCGTAGTCGAGGTCCGAGAACACGCCCGACAGGGTCTGGCGACGGTTCTGGTGGCTTTCGCGCGCCCGGTCGCGGGCGGCCTGGAGCACGGTTTCGAATCCGAAGGCGGGCGCGGCGGGCGGGGTCGGGTCGCCCTGGGCCTGGGTCGTGTCCTGGGCGGCGGCGGGAAAGGGCGAGGCGATCCAGCCCGCCCCCAGCGCGCCGCCGGCGGAGGCGGCGAGGATGAAGCGCCGACGGTCGAGCGGGGCCGCCGTGGGCGCCGCGGGGGACGGCGGCGTTCCGGACTGTGCCGCATCGCGAAGCGCTGCCGGGGAGGACGGCGTGGGGGAAGGGGCCGTCGCGTCGGGGTGACGGCGACGGGCGGTCGCGTCCGGGGCGCGGTCCGGGCTCATGTCGCGGGGCATCGGGGGCGTGGTCTCCGTCATGCGTGGGCCTGCGGCCGCGGGGGCGGCCGTGTCCCTGGGTGGAAGCCGGACCGCGCGTCCTGCGCGCGGCCGGAGAGAGGGGGCGACATCCGTCGGCCCGACCGGAGGCGTCCGGCCTCGCCGCGGACGCCGTTTCGGCGGACCCGAAGCGCATCCGCCCCGCCCCGCGGGGCGGCGAAGGGCGGCAGGCGGCCGGGGTTCGTCGCGTCGGGGCCCGTCGCGTCGGGGCTTATCGCGCCGGGGCCTATCGCGGCGGGACCTATCGCGACGGGGCTCGCCGCGCCGGGGCGGGCCGCGACGGGCGCCTTCGCCTGGGCGCTCATGGGGGCGAGGATCCGCACGTCGTCACGCTCCTGGTCTGGGCCGTCCCGGCACGCCCGGAACGGGCGCTCGGCTGGCGGTGGGGGAGAGGCGCGCCCGGATCGCCGGCCCTCCCGTCGAGAACGGGTCCGGGCGACGTCGGACGCGGACCCGGCGCGTCGCGAACGGTCGGGTCCTTCGCCTCTCATAGCGCCGCCACGGGGTTGAGCTAGCGCGTCCGAGCCCAAGAGAGAGGGCTGCGACGTTCCGCGCACGCCGGAACCCCGTCTCCGCGGCGTGCCTGTCAATCCGCGCGCGCAAACGGGGCCTCAAGGTGGCGGCAAGGCGGCGGCGCCGGGGCTTTCGCGCCGCAACGCGGCATGACGCGGCGTTCGCCGTCGCCGCAACGCCGCTCCGGCCGGCGCCGGGGGTCAGAGCTTGCGGATCACCGGGTTGGGGCCGGGCTCGAAGGCGAAGCCGGGATGGGCGGCGATGAACTCGTCCGTCGCCGTCCGCGCGCCGCCGTAGTCGTGGTAATCGTCCAGGATGATCGCGCCCCCCGGGCTCATCCGGTCGCGCAGCCAGCCCAGGCACAGCGTGACCGGATCGTACCAGTCGCAATCCACATGGGCGAAGGCGACGGGGCCGGTCTCGACCCCCGGCAGCGTGTCCTCGAACAACCCGACATGAAAGCGGATCCACGCCGCCTCCGGGTCCAGCCCGAAGTCGGCGAAGCTGCGCAGCACGTCGCCGTGGAGATCGTCGCGATAGCCGTAATAGTCCTCCCCCCCGCCGATCCCCTTGGAGGCGCCCGAGCGGATGACCGCATAGCGCTCGCGGGACTTGTCGTCGTCCTTCGCGGAGGTCGGCTCGGGGATCATCGAGAACACGTCGAAGCCGTGAAAGGGCCGCTCGGGGTCGGCCTCGTCGGCGATCAGGATGGCGGAGCCGCCGAGCGCCACGCCGAATTCCAGCAGGGCGCCGGGCACGCGGGCGTCGCGGATCTCGGCCAGCAGGCGCTCGATTCGCAGCAGCTTGGCGGGCGAGAGATAGGTCAGCCGGGCCGCGCGCACCGCCTTGGCGCGCTCCGAGATCAGGTCGACGGGATTGGCGGGCGCGGGGTCGGCCGAGGCGGGCGGCGTGGAGGTCATCAAGCGGTGTCCGTTCGCGGAATGCGGGCTGGGCGCAGCCTAGCCGGTTCGGGCGCCGGCCTTAACCCCTCTTCTCCGGACCCCTTTCTTTTCGGGGACTCGGCCGAGGGCCTCCCCCGCGGGGCGGCGGGCCCTCGCGAAGGACGTCCGCCGTCGCCTCGCCGGGAAAGGCCGGTCCGGACCGGGTCGGTATCGGTCCCCGCGCGTCTCGGCCGGCATCCTCCTGCGGGCGACGGCCGCCCGCAGGGGGCGCGCCGGGCGTTCATCCGCGACGCCGCGATCGCGCGCCCCGTCTCAACCCCGTTTCAGCCCCGTCTCAGCCCCGCCTCAACACTGGGGCAGGTTCACCGCCAGCCCCCCGCGCGAGGTCTCCTTGTAGCGCTCGTCCATGTCGCGCCCGGTCTGGCGCATGGTCTCGATGCAGGCGTCCAGCGGCACCAGATGCGCGCCATCCCCCCGCAGCGCCAGCGAGGCCGCCGCCGCCGCCTTCACCGCGCCCATCGCGTTGCGCTCGATGCAGGGCGCCTGCACCAGCCCGCGGATCGGGTCGCAGGTCATGCCCAGATGGTGCTCCAGCGCGATTTCGGCGGCGTTCTCCACCTGCGCGTCGGTCCCGCCCAGCGCCGAGCACAGCGCCGCCGCCGCCATCGCCGAGGCCGCGCCGACCTCCCCCTGGCACCCCACCTCGGCGCCCGAGATCGAGGCGTTGGTCTTGATGATCGCGCCCACCGCGCCGGCCACCAGCAGCATGTCGCGCACCGTCTCGCGCCGGGCGCCGGGGGCGTGGTCCACATACCAGCGCGTGACCGCAGGCAGCACGCCCGCCGCCCCGTTGGTGGGCGCGGTCACCACGCGCCCGCCCGCCGCGTTCTCCTCGTTCACCGCCATCGCGTAGCAGGCCAGCCAGTCCGAGGCCGTCCCCAGTCCCGGCACGTTGATCCCGCGCTCGGCCTCCAGCTGGTCGCGCATGGTCTTCGCCCGGCGCCGCACGCGCAGCCCGCCGGGCAGCTCCCCCTCCTGGCCCAGCCCCCGGTCGATGCAGCTCGACATCGCTTCCCACAGCCGGTCCAGCTCCCGGTCCAGCGCGGCGGGGCCGTAGCGCGCGTCGGCATTGGCCCGCGCCATGCGCGCGATGGAAAGTCCCGTCTCCCGCCCCCGCGCCAGAAGCTCGGCCATGTTGGCGTAGGGATGCGGCGGGGGCGGGGGCGGCGCTCCCGCCGCGCCCTGCTCGAACTCCCGCGCCGTGACCACGAAGCCGCCGCCGACCGAGTAATAGGTCTCGGTCATGTGCAGCTCGCCCAGCGCGTCATGGGCCGAGATCACCATGCCGTTGGCGTGATGGGGCAGGGCGGGGCCGTAGTCGAAGATCACGTCCGCGTCCGGGTCGAGGCTCAGCGGCGGCAGCCCCTCGGGCCGGGCCAGCCTGGTGGCGGCCAGTTCGGCCAGCGCCGCGTCCGCCCTGTCGGGGTCCAGCGTGGCGGGGGCGAAGCCCAGCAGCCCCAGCAGCACCGCGCGGTCGGTGGCGTGGCCCTTGCCGGTGAAGGCGAGCGACCCGTGCAGCCGGGTCTCCAGCCGGGCCGGGGGGCCGGCGCCGGGAATGCGGTCGCGCCCGTCCCGCAGGGCGTCGAGGAATCGCGCGGCGGCCAGCATCGGTCCCATGGTGTGGGAGCTCGAGGGGCCGACGCCGATCTTGAAAATATCGAAAACGCCGAGGTCCATGTGCCGACCCTCGCCGTTTCGCAGGCGCCGCGCAATGGCGGGAGCGGCGCCGCGGATGCGGTTCGCGACGCGCCGTGCGCTGCCCGGGCGGGCCGGGCGCGCGGAGGGCGTCGCGTAAAACGAGCCAGGGCGAGCTTGGAGCGAGCCGGGGGCGGCGCGACAGGGCGCGGGACCGGAAGGCGGCGTCTCCGGTCAGGCGCGCCCTGGGGATCCGGCGGCCTGTCCGCTCTCGCGCGGGGGCCGGCGGCGCGGGCGCCCGGGCGCGGGCGGCGCCACGGGGCCTGCGCCGCCTCCGACCCCGGAAGCCGCGCGGAGCCTCGGTCCTGCGGCGGGCCGGCGCCGCGAATCCCGCATCGCCTCAGCGTCTTGGCCGGAGTTCGAAGTCCCGCGGCCCCGCCCGTTCGCCGCCGGTTCCCCGTCCGTCCGCGCCTCGCCCCGGCGGCGCGGCCTGGCGAAACCTTGTCGCAGGCGCCTGACGTCACGTCGCGGCCCGGCCCCGCGCCGCGGGCCGGGACGGCGCTTTCCGGTCCGGCCCGGCGTCCCCTCCATAAGGCTCGCGCGCAGGCTGCATCGCCGGAAACTGACATTTGTTAGGCGTTCCCTTGGGCTTGCGCCGCGCCGCGCCGCGCCTGCGCGGGAAGTCGCGGCGCGCGGCGGCGCCGCGCAAGTTCTCGCACCCGCAGCGCAAGTCATCGCCATGAAGTCAAGTCCTAAGGATGGCTTCTTAATTCATCGCTTGATCGACCCTTGCAAATCTGTAGGAATCCGCGTTCAACCAAGGTGATCCGGGCCAACCGGACAGGGAGACAGGGGAGGAAAGATGTTCGGAACCCAGGTTCCGAACGCCGGCGCGATGACTTCATCGCGCGGCGTTCGTCGCATGTATTTCAATCGGTCGATGAGCCGGTCTTCGGACCGCGCCGCGGCCATGTCCGCTTCGGCGGCGCCGCTCCGGGTGGAACAGGGACCCGAGACCACGGCCCGCGGCCCGGCGGTGACGGCATGAACGTCGCCGCGGCCGGCATGGCGCCGGGCGGGGGCGTCCCCGTCATCTCCGTCAAGAACGTCACCGTCCGCTTCGGCGGGATCGTGGCGCTGGACGGAGTCGAATTCGACATCCATGACGGCGAGATCCTCGGCCTGATCGGACCCAACGGCGCGGGCAAGACCACGCTGTTCAACTGTCTCAGCCGGCTCTACACGCCCAACGAGGGCGACGTGCAGCTGCATGGCAAGACCATCCTGGACCAGCCCGCCCACCGCATCGCCGGCATGGGCATCGGGCGCACCTTCCAGAACGTCGCCTCGTTCTCCAACCTCTCGGTGCGCGACAACATCCGGGTGGGCGCGCATTCGGCCTCCAAGTCCGATCCCGTCTCCGACGCGCTGCGCCTGCCCTGGGTCCGCAAGGGCGGCGAGGCCATCGACGCCAACGTCAACGAGCTGATCGGCTGGCTGGAGCTGGAGGACGTCGCCGACCTGCCGGTCGCGGGCCTGCCCTTCGGCACCCAGAAGCGGGTGGAGCTGGCCCGCGCGCTGGCCACCGATCCCAAGCTGCTGCTGCTCGACGAGCCCGCCGGCGGCCTCAACCACGACGAGGTCCACGAGCTCGGCTCGCTGATCCGCAAGGTGCGCGACGAGCGCGGCGTGACCGTCCTGCTGGTGGAGCATCACATGGCGCTGGTCATGTCGGTCTCCGACCGGGTGGTGGTGATGAACTTCGGCCGCAAGATCGCCGAAGGCACCCCCGAGGAGGTCCAGAAGAACCCCGAGGTCGTTGCGGCCTACCTGGGAGGCGGCGACGCATGAGCAATATCCTGGAAGTCCGCGGGCTGGAGGCGTCCTACGGCGATCTCACGGTTCTGCGCGGCATCGACTTCGACATCGCCGACGGCGGAGTCACCACGCTGCTGGGGGCCAACGGCGCCGGCAAGACCACCACGCTGCGCGCCATCTGCGGCATGATCCGCCGCAAGGGCGAGATCACCTTCGAGGGCAAGCGCATCGACCGCATGTCCACCGAGAACATCGTGCGTCTGGGCGTCGCCCAGGTGCCCGAGGGCCGCGGCACCTTCACCACCCTGACGGTGGAGGAGAACCTGCAGCTCGGCGCCATGACCCGGCCCAACGACAAGTCGATCCATGAGGATATCGAGAAGTCCTTCCACTTCTTCCCGCGCCTCAAGGAACGCCGCACCCAGCAGGCGGGCACGCTTTCGGGCGGCGAACAGCAGATGCTGGCCATCGCCCGCGCGCTGATGCTGCGTCCCAAGCTGATGCTGCTGGACGAGCCCAGCTTCGGCCTCGCGCCGCTGATCACCAAGCAGATCTTCGAGATCCTCGCCGACGTGAAGCGCGAAGCCGGCGTCTCCATGCTGATCGTGGAGCAGAACGCCTCGCTCGCGCTCGGCATCGCCGACCACGCCTACCTGATCGAGACCGGGTCCATCGTCATGTCCGGGGAGGCGAAAGCCATCCGTGAGGACGAGTCGGTGCGCGCCTCGTATCTCGGCTACTGAGGAGCGGGACATGGACCTTTTCATTCAGCAGGTTGTCTCCGGCTTCGCGACGGGCGGCATCTACGCCTGCATGGCGCTGTCGGTCGTGATGATCTACCAGGCCATCCACCACCTGAACTTCGCCCAGGGCGAAATGGCGATGTTCTCGACCTACATCGCCTGGCAGCTTCTGGCCTGGGGCCTGCCCTACTGGGCGGTGTTCCCGCTGGTCATCGCGATCAGCTTCGTGGGCGGCTTCGCGGTCGAGCGCATCGTGTTCAAGCCGATCGAGAACGCGCCGGTGCTGTCGCATATCGTGATCTTCATCGCGCTTTTCGCCATCTTCAATTCCTTCGCGGGCTTCATCTGGGACTTCACCATCAAGGCGGTGCCGTCCCCGTTCGGCGACGGGCCGCTTTATCCCGGCGCGCCGATCGGCACGCATCAGGCGGGCATGATCGGGGTGACCATGGTCGTCCTCGTGATGCTCTGGGCCTTCTTCCGCTTCACCCGCATGGGGCTCGCGATGCGGGCTGCGGCGGCGAACCCGGACAGCGCCCGACTGGTCGGCGTCAAGGTGTCGATGATGACCGCGCTGGGCTGGGGCATGGCCTCCGCCATCGGCGCGGTGGCCGGCGTGCTCATCGCCCCGGTGGTGTTCCTGGAGCCGAACATGATGCTCTCGATCCTGCTCTACGGCTTCGCCGGCGCGGTGCTGGGCGGGCTGACCTCGCCCGCGGGCGCGGTGCTCGGCGGGTTCCTGGTGGGCATCATCGAGAACCTGGCCGGCACCTACATCCCCGTCATCGGCGGAGAGCTGAAGCTTCCCATCGCGCTGTTCCTGATCGTCGCGGTGCTCCTGATCAAACCCGCGGGGCTTCTGGGCCGCCGCACCGTGCAGAGGGTCTGACATGGCGACCTCGGAAGAAAACATGACCGGCGGCCCCGCGATCCCGCGGGCCGCCGCTGCAAGCGCCAAGAAGTCGGGCAGCTCGCTCGGGACCATCGTGCTGGCGGTGCTGGTGATCGGGGCGGTGATCCTGCCCTTCGCCTCGAAGAACTTCTTCATCTTCCAGATGACCCAGGTGATGGTCTACGCCATCGCCATCCTCGGGCTGAACCTGCTGACCGGCATCAACGGCCAGTTCTCGCTGGGTCACGGCGCCTTCTATGCGGTGGGGGCCTACACCGCCGCCATCCTGATGGAGATGCAGGGCGTCCCCTATGGCTGGACCATCCCCATCGCGGGCGTGCTGTGCTTCGTGGCGGGGTTCCTGTTCGGCCTGCCGGCGCTGCGGCTGGAGGGCGTCTATCTCGCGCTCGCCACCTTCGCGCTGGCGGTGGCGACGCCGCAGCTGCTCAAGCTTTCCCCGTTCGAGCACTGGACGGGCGGCGTGCAGGGCATCGTCATCATCAAGCCGGACGCGCCCTTCGGGCTCGACGCGGTGCTCAACCCCGACCAGTGGCTCTATTTCTTCACGCTGGTCATCGGACTGTTCCTCTACTGGCTGGCCCGCAACATCGTGGGTTCGCGGACGGGGCGGGCGCTGATGGCGATCCGCGACAACCCGATCGCGGCGCGCTCGATGGGCGTGAACACCGCGGTCTACAAAGCCACGGCCTTCGGGATCTCGGCGATGTTCACCGGCGTCGCCGGCTGCCTGGGCGCCATCGTCATCCAGTTCGTCGCGCCCGACAGCTTCACCTTCGCGCTCTCCGTGGCGCTGCTGGTGGGCCTGGTCATCGGGGGCGTGGGCTGGCTGCCCGGCGCGCTGCTGGGGGCGCTGTTCATCGTCTTCATCCCCAACGTGGCCGAGGACATCTCCAAGGGTCTGGCGGGCGCCTTCTACGGCTTCTTCCTGATCGCCGTCATCTACCTCGCCCCGCAGGGCGCGGGCGGTCTGATCCGCTCCGGCCTGGCGCGGGTCAAGCGGATGCTCTGACGGCCGCGGCCGCCGCGACCCCGATGGGGAAGAGCTTTTCGGCGGACTCGTCGCCATGACGACCTGCTGAAACCTCAAGGCGGCGAGGCCCCGCGCCCACGCCGCCCAACAGACCCGCCCGGCCCCGCGAAAGGGGGCGGGGCGGGCGCGCCGGACGGGGAAAGGGTCCCCGAGGCGCCGGACGCAGATCGCCGGAAAAGGCGACGGTCCCCTGCAAAACAGTCGTCCCCGGACGGCAAGGGAGAAGAAGAGACATGATCACCAGACGCAGCGCGCTCATGGCCGCCGTCGCGACCTCGGCGCTGGTCGCCGGTCCGGCGCTCGCCGAAGACCCGATCAAGATCGGCAACGTGATGCCCTATTCGGGCCCGGCCTCGGCCTATGGCACGATCGGCAAGACCATCAACGCCTATATCGAGATGACCAACGCCAAGGGCGGCGTGAACGGGCGTCAGATCGAATTCATTTCCTATGACGACGGCTATTCGCCGCCCAAGATGGTGGAGCAGGTGCGCCGCCTGGTCGAGCAGGACGAAGTGACCGCCCTGTTCCAGACCCTCGGCACCCCGACCAACACCGCCATCCACAAATACATCAACGCCAAGCGGGTGCCGCACCTGTTCCTCGCCACCGGCGCGGCCAAGTGGGACGACCCCGAAAACTTCCCGATGACGATGGGCTGGCAGCCGTCCTACGTCGTCGAGGCCAAGATCTACGCCAAGTACATCATGGACAACATGCCCGACGCCAAGGTCGCCATGCTGTATCAGAACGATGACTTCGGGAAGGACTACTACAACGGCTTCAAGGAAGGCCTCGGCGACAAGGTCGACATGCTGGTCGCCGAAGCGCCCTACGAGGTCGCCGCGCCCACCGTCGACTCCGAGGTCATCAACCTCAAGGCCTCGGGCGCCGACGTCTTCATTATCATCGCCACGCCCAAGTTCGCCGCCCAGGCGATCAAGAAGTCGGCCGAGATCGGCTGGGAGGCCCAGCGCTTCCTGACCAACGTCTCGCTCTCGGTCGGCGGCGTGCTGAAGCCGGCGGGCTTCGAGGCCTCCAAGGGCATCATCTCCGCCGGCTACCTGATGGAGGAAGGCGACGCCCAGTTCGCCGACTCGCCCGAGCTGCTGGAATGGCGCGAGTTCATGGCCGAGTGGTATCCGGAAGGCGACGTGACCTCGTCCTTCACGGTGTTCGGCTATTCGGTCGGCGCCACCATCGTCCACACCCTGGAGATGGCCGGCGACGATCTCAGCCGCGAGGGCATTCTCGCCGCCGCCGCGTCGCTCAAGGACTATGACGCGCCGCTGCTGCTGCCCGGCATCCTCATCAACACCGCCGAGGACGACTTCGCCCCGATCGAGGCGATGCAGCTTCAGAAGTTCGACGGCGAAAGCTGGAAGCGCTTCGGCGAGGTGATCACGGTCGACTGATCCGACCGACGCGCGGCGCGGGCCCTTGGGAGGGGACCGCGCGCCGCGCCCATAACCGAATTCCCTCCGGGCAGGAGGGAGCTACGGGGCCCGATCCGCACCGCGCCGGATCGGGCCCCGTCTCGTCTCGGGTTACGGAACGTAAGGCATCCAGACCCTAAGGCGACCGTAGATCAACCTGCGCGGGTTGGGAGGGAATGAAAATGATCAACAGAAGAACCCTTATGGCAGCGGCGGCCGCCGGCGCGGCGACGCTGACCGCGATGCCGGCGATGGCGGCGGACGCCATCAAGATCGGCAACACCAACCCCTATTCGGGCCCGGCTTCGGCCTATGGCCAGATCGGGCGCACGGTCGAAGCCTATTTCGAGATGATCAACGCCGAGGGCGGGGTCAACGGCCGCCAGATCGAGTTCATCAGCTACGACGACGCCTATTCGCCGCCCAAGACGGTGGAGCAGGTGCGCCGGCTGGTGGAGCAGGACGAAGTCGACGTGCTGTTCGGCACGCTGGGCACGCCGACCAACACCGCGATCCACAAATACGTCAACGCGAAGAAGGTGCCGCATCTGTTCGTGGCCACCGGGGCGTCCAAGTGGAACGATCCGGAGAACTTCCCCTGGACCTCCGGCTGGCAGCCCAACTACCCGACCGAGGGCGCGATCTACGCCCAGTGGATCCTCGCCAATGTCGAGAATCCCAAGATCGCCGTGCTCTACCAGAACGACGACTACGGCAAGGACTACCTGCACGGGCTCAAGTCGGGCCTGGGCGGGCGCGTCGACGAGGTGCTGATCGCCGAAGCCCCCTATGAGGTCGCCCAGCCGACGGTGGATTCGGAGGTGCTGAACCTGCAGGCCTCCGGCGCCAACGTGTTCTTCATCGTGGCCACGCCGAAATTCGCCGCCCAGGCGATCAAGAAGTCGGCGGAAATCGGCTGGGAGGCCGAGCGCTTCCTCAACAACGTGTCGATCTCGGTCGGTTCGGTGCTGCAGCCGGCGGGGCTCGAGGCCTCCAAGGGGCTCATCTCCGCGGGCTACCTGATGGAGGCCGACGACCCGCAGTGGAAGGACGATCCCGCGCTGCTGGCCTGGCGCGAGTTCATGAACAAGTGGTATCCGGATGGCGACCAGACCTCGTCCTTCACGGTGTTCGGCTATTCCTCGGCCTGGACCATGGTCGAGACGCTGAAGCGGGCCGGCGACGACCTGAGCCGCGAGAACATCATGAAGGCGGCCTCGTCGCTGGAGGATGTCGCGGCGCCGCTGCTGCTGCCCGGCATCACGCTCAACACCTCGCCCACCGACTCCGCGCCGATCGAGGCCATGCAGCTGATGCGCTTCAACGGCGAAAGCTGGGAGCGGTTCGGCGAAGTGGTGCACGCCGAGTCCTCGTGATCCCGTGACCCTGCGGGGGCGTCCCTGCGGCGCCCCCGCGACCCGTTTCCGATCGCGGCGGTTTCCGCGATCCCGGGACCGACGGGGTCCCCTGGGACGGCCGGCCGGGCCTTCTCCCGAGGCGCGGGCGGCCCCAGTTCTCCGGGGACCGCGCCGGCGGCCCGTGCGGCGGCGCCGCGCGGGCCGACCGATGACGGCGCCGTTCCGCCCGCGGCGCGCGGAACCGGGCGCGCGTGCGGATCGGTTTCCGGATGCGGGCCGCCGACGAAGGTCGAGGCGGCGCGCCCGGATGCGGGCGCCGGCCAAAGGACGCGCGCGGCTCAGGGCGGGCAGGGCAGGGGGGCGCGCAGTCCACTATTCGCCGATCTGCTGGTCTCCAATCCCCTGATCCCCAATTCCCCGATCCCCACCTTGTTGGTCCGGCCCGACCCCGGCGCCACCCGGCGCCCGGTCGCCCCGCGCCGCGGGCGCGCCGCCTCCGCCCGCGTCCGGTTCGTCGCGGCGCTCCCTCGCCATCGCAGGCCAGTCGCCGGCCGATTTCCTCGGCGGCGCCGCAATTCGCCCGATCCGCGCCGTGATCGCGCCCCGCCGCGCCCTATGTCCTCTACCGACCCCGCCGAAAGGAGACCGACGCTCCATGCGCCCCGTCAACACGACCCGCACCGACCCGGACATCCGGGTCATCGTCAACGCCGGTTCCGGCCGCAAGCTGGGCGCGAACGGGCTCGACGTCCTGCGCCGCGCCTTCGACCGCCATCCCGGCCGCTTCGACCTGCGGGTCGTGCGCCGGGGCGCCGATATCGAGCGCGAGGCCCGCGCCGCCGTGCGCGAGGGCTTTCCCACCGTCGCCGCCGCCGGCGGAGACGGCACCATCAACGCCGTCGCCTCCGCCATCGCGGGCGAGGCGGGGCCCGCGGGAGAGGAGGGGCCCACGGGAGAGGACCGCCGCGCCGGCGCCCGCCCGCGGCTGGGGGTGATCCCGCTCGGCACCTTCAACTACGTGGCCCGCAGCCTCGGCATCCCCGAGGACCCCGAAGCCGCCATCGACCTGCTCGCCGAGGCCTCCGACCGGCCGCTGCCGCTGGGCGAGGTCAACGGACGGGTGTTCCTCAACAACGCCAGCCTCGGCGCCTACGCCTCGATCCTGGAAACGCGCGAGGGCGTCTACAACCGCTTCGGCCGCTCCCGCATCGCGGCGCACTGGTCGGTGGTGGTGACGCTCGCCCAGTTCCGTCACCCGCTGCTCGCCCGCGTGACCGTGGACGGCGAGGCCCGCCGGGTCCGCACCCCGCTCGCCTTTGTGGCCAATAACGGCTTCCAGCTCGAACAGTTCGGCTTCCATGACGCCGCCGAACGGGTGCGCGACGGCGAATTCGCCCTGTTCCTCGCCCCCGACACCTCGCCCGCCGGCCTGATCCGCTTCGCCGTGGATCTCGCGGTCGGCCGCCTGCAGCCGGGCCGGGACTTCGAGCTTGTGCATGGCCGCGACATCCTGATGGAGACCCGCCGCCCCCGCCGCCTCGTGGCCCGCGACGGCGAGCGCTCCAAGCTCGACGGCCCGTTCCGCTTCCGGCGACTCGACGACGTGCTGCGGGTGGCGGCGCCCGAAGCCGGCGCGGCGGAGGGCGACGGTCTGGTCTCGGCGCAGGCGGCCGGGTAGGCGGGGGGCATGCCTCGTCTCCTGCATCTCTCCGACCTGCATTTCGGCAAGGTCCTGCCCGAACTGGTCGAGCCGCTGATCGCGGCCGCCCATGCGCTCGCGCCCGAGATCGTGGTGATCTCCGGGGATCTCACCCAGCGCGCCCGCGACCACCAGTTCGCCGAAGCCCGGGCCTTCATCGACCGGCTGCCGGGCGCCGTGCTCTGCGTGCCCGGCAATCACGACGTGCCGCTGGATCGCCCGCTGTCGCGCTGGTTCCGCCCATGGCGGGGCTGGCGGGCGCATGTCTCGGACGAGCTGGAGCCGAGCTGGCGGGGAGACGGCTTCCACGTGGTGGGCGTCAACACGGTGGATCGCTTCGAGTGGCAGCGCGGCCGCATCGACGCGGCCCAGCTCGCCCGGGTCCGCGCCGCCTTCGCGCTGGCCGATGACGCCCCGCCGGCGCTGCGCGTGGTCGCCGCCCATCACCCGTTCGAGCGGTTGCGCGGCGACGGCAAGTCCCTGATGCGCGGCGCCCGCGAGGGGGCCGAGGCGCTGGCCGGCGGCGTCGACCTCGTGCTGACCGGCCATCTGCATCGCTGGCATGTGGGCCCGCTCGCGCCCGGGCGGGACGGCGGCGCCGGCGCCCTGCGGCCCGGCGCGGTGCAGGCCCATGCCGGCACCGGCCTGTCGAGCCGCCTGCGCGGGCAGGAGAACGATTTCAACCTGGTGGAGACCGAGGGCGACCGGGTGACGATCACCCGGCATCTCGCCGCCGAGGGCGCGCTGGAATTCGTCCCCGCCGAAAGCCTGCGCTATCGCCGCGGCCCGGCCGGCATGACGCGCGAGGACTGAGCGCCCCCGCGCCCGCCCGTGCCCGCGGGCCCGTGCCGCCGCGCCCCCGCCCGCGCCCGAAGGCGCCGCGTCCAGGTCGCGCCCGGCCGCCCCGTCCCGCCCGCGGCGCACGGAGCCGGGGGCGCGGGCGTCGCCGTCTCCCGCCCTCGGCGGTGGAGCCGGGAGCCCCCGTCGCCCTGCGCCGCGGGCGCGGCATCGCCGCTCTCGGGCCGGTGGTCGCGGCGCCCGATCCCGACCGGACCGGGCGCCGCGGAGGGGAAGGGGTCAGCCCTCCCTGCGATACCAGATATCCGCGTCGATCTCGTCCTTCAGCTCGGGATAGTCGGCCGCGTCGAAGGTCGGCTCCCTGCCGTCCTTGCGCTGCGCGAAATAGTCCCGGGTCAGCTTCGCCACGGTCCCCGACAACGCCACGATGGCGATCAGGTTGATCGTCGCCATCAGCCCCATCGAGGCGTCGGCCGCGTTGAACACCGTCGCCACGCTCTGATAGGCGCCCCAGACCACCATCGCCAGCGCCACCACCCGCAGCGCCATGAAGCCCGGCTTGCCGCCGAAGCCCAGGAAGATCATCGCGTTCTCCGCGTAGGAGTAGTTGCCGATGATCGAGGTGAAGGCGAAGAACAGGATGGCGATGGCGATGAACCACGATCCCGCCGCGCCGATATGCGCCTCCAGCGCCAGCTGCGTCAGCTGCGCCCCGGTCACGCCCGACCCCGGCTCCATCACCCCCGACAGCAGGATCATGATCGCCGTCGCCGTGCAGATCAGCAGCGTGTCGATGAACACCCCCAGCGCCTGCACGAAGCCCTGGGACGACGGGTGATGCGGGTCCGGCGTCGCGCAGGCCGCGATGTTGGGGGCCGAGCCCATGCCGGCCTCGTTCGAGAACAGGCCGCGCTTCACCCCGTTGAGCATCGCCGCGGCCACGCCCCCCGCGACGCCGCCGGCCGCTTCCTGCAACCCGAAGGCCGACTTGACGATCAGCGCCAGGATCCCCGGCACCGCCTCGATATTCATCACCACCACCAGCAGCGCCAGCGCCAGGTAGATCACCGCCATGAACGGCACCACCAGTTCGGCCACCGAGGCGATCTTGCGCACGCCCCCGAAGATCACCACGCCCGCCACCGCGGCCACCACGATCCCGGTGCCGATCTTGGGCAGGCCGAACGCGCCCTCCATGGCGTCGGCGATGGAATTGGCCTGCACCGCGTTGAACACCAGCCCGAAGGAGATGATCAGGCAGACCGAGAACACGCCCCCCAGCCAGGGCGCCTTCAGCCCGCGGGCGATGTAGAAGGCCGGGCCGCCGCGATACATGCCCTCCGGCCCGCGCACCTTGTAGAGCTGGGCGAGGGTGGATTCCGCATAGGCCGTGGCCATGCCGACCAGCGCCACCATCCACATCCAGAAGATCGCGCCCGCCCCCCCGAGATAGAGCGCCACCGCGACCCCCGCGAGGTTGCCGGTCCCCACCCGGCTGGCCAGCGAGATGGTCAGCGCCTGGAAGGGCGAGATCCCGTCCGCCCGGTTGGAGCTGCGCGAACCGAGGATGACCCGGAACATCTCGGCGAAATGCAGGATCTGGGGCGCGCCGAGCCGGATCGTGAAATACAGGCCCACGAGGAGCAGGCCGTAGATGAGGACGTATCCCCAGAACACCGTGTTGAGAAATCCGATGATGGCATCCATGTGGGATCCCCTTCGTCCGGGCGCGGCCGGGGCGGACATCCCCCGGGCGGCGCGGTTTCAGACCCGCCGCGGCGGGAAGCGCTCCGACTATGGAAAGGTTAACCCAGCCGTCGCAACCGGTTAACGGTATCTCAATGGAACTTTTCTGCGCGCCGGGGACGTTGACGTCGCGCCACACGGCCGGAACCGCCACGAAAAAGCGCCGCGCGGTCACCCGCGCGGCGCTGGATTTTCTTCGCGTCGGCCCGAAACCGGCCGGTAGGGCCGACGGGCAGGGGGGCCGGTCAGGCCACGCTGCGCAGGGTCGCGGGGGCCGCCACGGACCCGGCCTCGGGCGCCGGGGCGTCGGCGGCGGGGCCCTCGGCCTCGGCCCGCTCGATCAGCTCGTGGTGCAGGGCGCGGATGGCGTCGTCCTGACGCTCGGCCGGGACCAGAAGCTGCACGTCCACGGCGCGGCCGTTGTCCTGCAGCGCCAGCACCGGCACCTTCGCCGCCTCCAGCGCCTGCAGCGACCGGCGGGCCACCGACAGCCCCTCCAGGTTGCGGCCGATCGCCGAGACCAGCGCCATCTTGCGCGCCCGCACCCGGGCCGAGGGGCAGGAGGCCGCGATATCGCTCTGCGCCCGCTTCACCAGCTTCAGCGAGGCGTCCACGTAATGCGTCACCGTGTTGGCGTTCGAGGACTTGGACACGATCCGCACCTTGTGACGGGTCAGCGCCTCGAGGATCCGGGCGTCATAGCCCTTCACCCCCACCATGTCCTGCTCGAACACCTCCAGCGACAGCACCGGCAGGCCGGTGACCATCTCGACCCGCGTCGCGCCGCCATATTCGGCGTCGATCAGCGTGCCGGGGTCGCTCGGCTCGAAGGCGTTGGTCACGCGCAGCGGAATGCCCGCCTGGCGCAGGGTCTTGGCGGCGCTCGGGTGGATCGCCTCCATGCCCAGATTGGAAAGCTGGTCGGCCACGTCGTAATTGGTCAGGCCCAGCTTGCGCACCGCCTCCGCGCCCACGACCTTGGGATCGGCCGAGGACAGGTGGAATTCCTTGTGCACGATGGCCTCGCGCGCCCGGGTCCGGGCCGCGAGCCGGGAGAAGGTGACCTCGGAATAGCCGCGGTCGAACTCGCGCATCAGGCCTTCGCGGCACTGGGCGTAGCCGGTGACGATCGGCAGCTCGCGGGCCAGGTCGATATCCTCGAAGCCCCGGTCCAGCCGCTCGTCCAGGTCGGGCTGGCTCTCGTCGCGCCAGCCGGTCAGGTCGACGAAGCGGGCGTTGACGCCATGGCGGCGCAGCAGGGTGGCGGTGACGAAGGCCGAATGCGCCTCTCCCAGCCCCGAGAGCAGCTCGCGGATGGTCATCATGTGCTCGTCCAGCTGGAAATGCCCGTAGGAGCACAGCCGCTGAAGATCGATCAGGCAGGACCGCGCGCCCTCGATCCGCTCGCGCACGAAATCTTCGGCGGCGCGGATGTCGGCGCTTTCTTCCAGGACCTTGTTATGGGCCTCGGACATGGCGCGGGCGACGACGTTCAGGGCCTCCGACCAGCCGTGATCGTGGTCGGCGTTGGCGAAGAGCGCATAGACGCCCGGCGCGCCGGACTTCTTCGCCTCCAGCAGCAGGTCGGTGATGCCGCCATAGGCCGAAACCACGAAGACGCGGTTATACAGCGCCTCTTCCTCGCGGTCGCCGATGAAGAGCCCGCCCAGCAGCTCGTCCGAGCGGCTCATGGAGGTGCCGCCGATTTTCTCGACGGTGTGCAGGCCGGCGGGCCGGTCGTTCTGGGCGGCGGAGGGGGAGATCTGGTCGTGGCGGGTCATGCCCTGGCCTCGTTCGTTCGGGTAGCGCCCGCCGGCGGACCGGCGGGCGTCAACGGTGGGCTCAGCGTCGGGGACGGGCGGCTCAGGCCGCCTTGTCGTCCTCGGCCGGCGCGTAGGAGCCGTCCTCGCGGTGCACTTCCGTGCCGGTCACCGGCGGGTTGAAGCAGCAGGCGAGCTGAAGCTCGGTCTTGGCGCGCAGCGTGTGATGGTCGTGCAGGTTCAGCGCGTACATCACGCCGGGGGTGATCTCGTGCACCTCGCCGGTGGCCAGGTCCTCGATCGAGCCCTCGCCCGACACGCACCACACCGCCTCGAAGTGGTGCTTGTAGTGGAACGTGTGCTCCGAGCCCGCCTCGATGGTGGTGATGTGGAAGCTGAAGCCCATGCCGTCATCGGCCAGCAGCATGCGGGCGGACTTCCAGCGGGCGTCGGCCACCTCGCGCTCGGTGCCCTTGATCTTGTTGAAATCGCGAATGATCATGTCGTGTTCCTTGTCTTGGTCCGGGGTCGAGGGGGCGCGGGCCGCGGCGTGACGCCGGGGCCCGGCGGGCCTCACTCGGCGGCGATGTTGGCGGAGACGGCGGGGGAGCGGGCGGCGACGCGCGAGGCCACGGCGGCCTCCACGATGTCGAGCCCGCGGGCCAGCAGCTCCTTCTCGATGGTCAGCGGCGCGAGCACCTTGACCACCTCGTCATGGGCGCCCGACGTCTCGATGATGACGCCCTTGTCGAAGCACTCGGCGCAGACCTCGGCGGCCAGCTCGCCCGAGCCCACGTCCACGCCCCGGAAAAAGCCGCGGCCCTTCAGGCGGGCGTCGGGCAGCATCCCGGCGATGGCTTCAAGGCGGGTCTCCAGGTAGGCGGCCTTCTCGGCCAGCTCGGCCTGGAAGGCGCCGTCGGCCCAGAACTTCTCCAGCGCCACGCGGGCGGTGACGAAGGCGTGGGTGTTGCCGCGGAAGGTGCCGTTGTGCTCGGCCGGCTTCCAGATATCCAGCTCCGGCTTCAGCAGCAGCGCGGCGAAGGGCAGGCCGTAGCCCGACAGCGACTTGGCCATCGGCACCATGTCCGGCTCCACGTCCATCCCCTCGAAGGAGAAGAACGTGCCGCACCGACCGCAGCCGGCCTGGATGTCGTCGAGGATCAGCAGGATCCCGTGACGCTTGGCCAGCCGGCCCAGCCCCTCCAGCCACTCGCGCGAGGCGGCGTTGAGCCCGCCCTCGCCCTGCACCGGCTCCACTAGGAAGGCGGCGGGCATGTCGAAGCCCGAGGACGGGTTCTCCAGCAGCATCTCCAGCTGGGCGAGCGTGTCCACGTCGGCCCCGAAGGCGCCCTCGAAGGGCGCGCGCGCCACGCCCGACAGCGCCATGCCGGCGCCGTTGCGCTTGCCGGCGTTGCCGGTGGCGGCCAGCGCGCCCATGGTCATGCCGTGAAAGCCGTTGGTGAAGGCGACGATGGTCTCGCGCCCGGTCACCTTGCGGGCCAGCTTCATCGCGGCCTCGACGGCGTTGGTGCCGGTCGGGCCGGTCATCATCACCTTGTGGTCCATGCCGCGGGGCTGAAGGATCAGCCGCTCGAACGTCTCCAGGAACGCCTTCTTGGGGGCGGTGTGGAAGTCCAGCGCGTGGCCGATGCCGTCCTGGGTCAGGTGCTCGATCAGCGCCTGCTTCATGTCCGGGTCGTTATGGCCGTAGTTCAGCGACGAACAGCCGGCGAGGAAGTCGATGTAGTCCCGGCCGTCCTCGTCGGTCAGCGTGGCGTTGCGCCCGGTGGCGAAGCTGGTCGGGAAGGACCGGCAGTAGGAGCGGGCCTCGGACTCGCGGCGGGTGTAGATGTCGGCGGCGTCGGCGGTCTGGGTCGTGGAGGCGGTCATGATCGTCCTCTCTCTCGATGTCGGCGCAGCGTCGCCCGCGCGAGGTCTCGCGCAGGCGGCTTGCGTCGTGTCTGGGGTCAGTCAGGTCGGGGCGGGCGGCGTGCGCGCCGGCGGCGTCCCGAAATCGGCTTCTTGCCTTTGGCCGGGCCCCCGCAGGTCAGGCGGTCGGGCTCCGGCGGTCTCGATCACGGTCCGATCAGGCGGCGGCCCGCTTCAGATCGGGGCGGCGCAGCGCGCCGAAGGGGCCGATCTCCACCATGTGCTCGGTGTCGTGGCGGCCCTCGAAGTGCTCTTCGCGGGTGAAGTGGGCCTCGCTCTCGATCGGCGCGTCGCGGCGATCGGCGAAGCGGCGGAACAGCGCCCAGCTCGCGGCGTTGCCGCGGGTGATGGTGGTCTGGATCCGCTCGACATCCGCGCAGACGTCCCGGTCCAGGATCTCGTCCAGCATCTTGCCGGCGAGCCCCATGCCCCGCGCGTCCTCGGACACGGCGACCTGCCACACGAACAGCGTGTCGGGCTTGTCGGGCACGATATAGGCCGAGATCCAGCCCAGCGTCTCCCCATCCCGGTCCGCGATGACGCAGGTATCCGAGAAGTGGTCGCACTGAAGCAGGTTGCAGTAGAGCGAATTGCGGTCGAGCGGCTGGCAATCGCGAATGAGCTCCCACACCGCCGCGCCGTCCGAGCTTTCGGGGCGGCGCAGGTCGGGGAGGTCGATCATGGCGGTGTCTCTAGGCATCGGTCCGTCGCGGTTGTTTCGGTTGACGAGGAATATAAAGCCCCCACATGAGGTTTCAATACCGAAGCACTCTCTGGCCAAAAAAACGGCAGTTGACGGAAAAAACTAGTTTTTGAAGTGGCTTGCCGGGGAATAATGTGGTTATTCCCGCGCCAAGAATGTTCGGGAGCCAAAATTATCCGGGCTCGGAGCATCCTCAAACCTTTGGAGATCGAACAATCCTCGGACATCTTTCCCCGCCCGCCCAGCCGTCTAGAATGGCGTCGCCGCCGAACCGCGCGGCGTCCAAGCGAGTCGCAAGCCCCATGCAGGACCGTCTGACCACCGCGCTCGTCGCCATGCGGCGGATCCTGCGCGCGACCGAAACCTCCGCCCGCGCCCTAGCGCGGGAGACCGGCCTGACCACGCCGCAGCTCATGGTGCTGGAGCATCTGCGCGACGGGGCCGAGTCCACGCCCACCCGGATCGCCCAGTCGGTCGGCGTCGCCCAGGCCACCGCCACCGCGCTGATCGAAAAGCTGGAGGCCCGCGGCATGGTCCTGCGCCGGCGGGGCGAGAGCGACCGTCGCCAGTACTGGCTGTCGCTGACCGAGGCCGGCGCCGCGGCGCTGGACGCCTCGCCCGACCCGTTGCAGCGCCGCTTCGCGGAGCGTTTCGCCAAGCTCGACGACTGGGAGAAGGCGATGCTGGTCGCCTCGCTGGAACGGGTGGCCCACATGCTCGCCCCCGACACGGCCGACGCCGCCCCGATCCTGCATGCCGGCGACGTGGCGGCGACCGATGCCTCCGGCGCTCCCTCGGCGTGAGGCGCTGGCCGGGATCGGGGTCGGGCTGGGCCTCGGGGGCCGGATCGCGCTGGGCCTCGGGGCCGGTCTCGGCGTCCTGCGGCCGGGGGCTCTGATGGCCGCCCCGGCGGGCCGCGCCCCCGATGCCGATGACCTGGCCGCGGGCCGCGCCGATTTCGACGCCCGCTTCGCCACGTTCCGCGCCGAGGCCGGTCTGCCGCGTCTCGCCCGCGATCCGGCGCTGGAGGCCGCCGCCCAGGGCCACGCCATGACGCTGGCCGGGCAGGGGCTGATCGACCATGTGGGCCACGACGGCTCCTCGGTGGGCGACCGGGCCCGCGACGCCGGCTACGCCTGGTGCTGGGTCGCCGAGAACCTCACGCTGAACTGGCGCGGCGCGGACCAGGTTCTGGCCGCATGGCGCGGCAGCCCCGGCCACCACGCCAACATGGTCTCGCCGCAGGCCGCGGATTACGGGATCGGCTTCGCCTATGTGATGTCCGGCGCCTGGCGGGACGCGCCCGTCTGGGTCTGGGTCGCGGGACGGCGCTGCGGCTGACCGCCCCGCGACCCGCCCCGAGACCCGCCCCGAGACCCGCCCCGAAACCCGCCCCGAAACCCGCGTCAAGGCCCGGACGGTCTCGCCTCGATCTCCGTCCGCGTCCTCGCGCCCTGCGCTTGCCCCGGCCGCCCCGCCCGCGCCGGCCGTTCTCCACCCGCTCTCCTCACCGCACGCGCGTCCGTCCCCGCGCCGCGCGGGCGCGCCCTCGCAACCCTCGGGCGGGCCGACGCGCGGCCTCCGCGCCCGCCGCCCGCTCCGACCTTGGTCGAAGGGACGCTCGCGCGCCGCGGCTCTAGGCTCGCCCCATGCTCGCCCGTCTCCTCCGCCGCATTCCCCGCCCGCGCGCGCCCCGTCGCCTCGCCGCGAGCCTGGCGGGCGCGCTGCTGCTCTGCGCCCCGCACGCCCCGCCCCTCGCCGCCGCCCCGGCCGTGGCGCCCCTCGCCCAGCCCGCGCTCGCCGATCTCGTCCCGCCCCCCTACGCGCTGGGCGCGCCGGTGGACGACCGCGGCGTCTGGACCCTGCTCAATTCCGGCGGCGCCCCCGCCGGCTACGTCTTCCAGACCGGCCCCCTCGCCCCGCTGCCCGGCTTTTCCGGCGCCCCGATCGACGCGCTGGTCATGCTCGACGATCAGGCCCGCTTCATCGACGTGCGCCTGCTCTCCCATAACGAGCCGATCTTCGTCTCCGGCCTGGGCGAGGCCCCGTTCCACGCCTTTTTCGAGCAGTATCGCGGCCATTCCATCGCCAGCCCGATGGTGGTCGGCACCCCCTATGGCCAGGCCGGCGAGGCCTCGGCGCTGGTCTATCTGGACGGCGTGACCAAGGCGACGGCGAGCGTCCGCATCGCGCATGAGAGCATCCTCGCCGCCGCGCTCGAGGTCGCCCGCGACCGGATGCGCGGCGTCGTGCGCCCCCCCGCGGCGCAGCCGGACCCGGCCCATGACGAACCGCTGGACTGGGCGGCGCTGCAGGCGCAGGGCATCGCCGCCCGCCATGTGGTGAGCAACGCCCGGATGCAGGCGCTGTTCGCCGGTTCGTTGTGGGAGGATGACGACCCCGAGGCGGCCGACGCCCCCGAGGCCCCCTATCTCGACCTGTGGGTGGTGGATCTCGGCCCCCCCGCCATCGCCCGCGCGGCGCTCGCCCCCGGCACGCTGGCCGAGCTGCGCGACTTCCTCGCCATCTCCCCCCATGACGAGCCGATCCTGGTGGTGGAGGCCGCGCGCCACGGCCTCGTCTCCGACGGCTTCGTGCGCAACACCGCCCCCGACCGGGTCTCGGCCGCGCAGGACGACCTTCCCGTCGCCCTGCGCGACGCGGATCTCTTCGTGGAGCTCGCCCCCGACGCCCCCGCCGCGCTGGTCGAGGCCGTGGACCGCGGCGCCGCGCTGATCCTGCGCGCCGACCGGCGGCTGGGCTTCGACCCGTCGCGGCCCTGGACGCTCTCCATCCTCGCCCCGCGCGAACATGGCGTGTTCCAGCCGCAGGTCGGAACCCGCACGCTGGACGCCGAAATCGCGACCCCCGAGCGATTTTTCCAGCGCCCCGAAACCCCCGCCCCCCTCTCCCCCTTCGCCGAGGCGCTGCGGGGCCGGGCCCTCGACCTCTCGGCGCTGGGGCTCGGGCTGGCGGGGCTGGCGGCGGCGCTGGGGCCGGGGATGAACCGGCTGGCGGGGCTGCGGGCCTTCACGCCGGTCCGGCTGGGCGTGCTCGCCGCCATGACCGTCTTCGTGGGCTGGTGGGGGCAGGGGCAGCTTTCCATCGTCACGGTGCTGGGCGTGATCCGCGCAGGCGTCGAGGGCGGGTCCTTCGACTTCCTCCTTTACGATCCGTTCTCCCTGCTGGTCTGGGGGGCGGCGATCCTCGGCTTCGTCGCCTGGGGGCGGGGGTTCTTCTGCGGCTGGCTCTGCCCCTTCGGCGCCTTGCAGGAATTCGCCCACCACCTGGGCCGCGCCCTGCGCCTGCCGCGGATCGAGCCCGCGCCCCGCTGGGACCGCCGCCTGAAGCGGGTGAAAAACGTCCTCCTCGCGGCGCTCGTCGCGACCCTGTTCCTCGCCCCCGACCGCATCGAGATCGCGGCGGAGATCGAGCCCTTCAAGACCGCCATCACCACCGGCTTCGACCGCGAATGGCTCTATGTCGCCTATGCGGTCGCCTGGCTGGGGCTGGGGCTGGTGCTGTTCAAGGGGTTCTGCCGCTATGTCTGCCCGCTGGGGGCGTTCATGGCCATCGGCGGGGCGCTGCGGGGGCGGGACTGGATCGCGCGGCGGGCGGAATGCGGCGCGCCGTGCCAGCTCTGCCGGGTGAAATGCGCCTATGGCGCGATCGAGCCCTCGGGCCGCATCGACTATGCCGAGTGCTTCCAGTGCCTTGATTGCGTGAGCCTTCACGACGACCCGGCCCGCTGCGTGCCGCTGGTGCTGGCCGCCCGCGGCCGCGCCTTGCCCGCGCGCCGCCCCGCCGCGACGCGCCCTGCGGCGGAGCTTTCGACATGATCGGGGGGAGGATCGGTTCCGGGATCGGGCGGCGTCGTTTTCTGGTGGCGGGGACCGCGGCGCTTGGCCTTGGCGGACTTGCGGCGCGGGATGCGGTGACACGCTGGCGCGGGACCGCGCTGGGCGCTCCCGCCGCGATCAGCCTGCGCGGGCCGCAGGACCTCGCCCGCCCCGCGCTGGCCGCCGCGCGGGCCGAAATCGCGCGGATCGAGGCGCAATTCTCCCTGCATCGCCCGGATTCGGCGCTGTCGCGGCTCAACCGCGACGGCGCGCTCGCCGAACCGGCGGAGGCGTTTCTCGGCCTGCTGGCGCTTTCCCGCCGGGTCCATGCGGCGACCGGAGGGGCGTTCGATCCGACCGTGCAGCCGCTGCTGGCCGCCCTGGCGCGGGGCGAGCCTTCCGGGCCGGGGCGGGCGGCGGTGGGGCTGGAGGATGTGCGCGCCGACAAGGCCGGCCTGCGCTTCGCGCGCCCGGGCATGGCGATGACCTTCAACGGCGCCGCCCAGGGCCTGGCCGCCGATCTGGTGGCGAAGGTCCTGCGCGCGCACGGTTTTCCCGACGCGCTGGTCGATGCGGGAGAGATCCGCGCCGGCGTAGGGCGCTGGCGGGTAGGGGTCGAGGACCCGGCCCGCGGACTGGTCGAGACGCGGCGGATCGAGGCCGCGGGGCTCGCCGTCTCCTCCCCCTCCGCGTTGGTGCTGGGGCCGGGCCGGGCGGCGCATATCGCGCATCCCGGTCAGCCGGGGCGGGGGCCGCTCTGGTCCACTGTGGCGGTGGAGGCGGCCTCGGCGGCGCTGGCCGACGCGGTGTCGACCGCCGCGGTGTTCCTGGACGAGGACGCCCTGCGCGATCTGCCCGCGCGGCTGCCCGGATTGCGCCGCATCCTCGCCGTGCCGGGGCGGGGGCCAGGGCGGGGGCCGGGGCGGGGGCCGGGGCGGGGGCCGGTGCTGCGGATCCGGGCCTGAGGCCCGCGGCCCGCAACGTCGACGATGCGCCCAGCGCATCGATTCCGCGGGTTTCCATGCGCCGCCTGCATTGATCCTGACATGAAAAAAGGCGGCCCCTCCCCCGAAAGGGAAGGGCCGCCCCCGGCCGCGACGGAACGGGGAGGAGACCGCTTTCAGCCGCAGGCCTGCACGGCGCGCCTGGTCAGCACGCCGATCAGGTTCGCCCGGTAGGCGGGGGTTCCGTGGATGTCCCCGATCAGCGCGTCGGCGGGGAAGGCCATCCCCGTCACCGCGCCGGCGGAGAAGTCCGACGACAGCGCCGCCTCCGCCGCATCCCAGCGCGACACGCCGCCTTCGCAGG
This sequence comes from Albimonas donghaensis, assembly GCF_900106695.1. Taxonomy (GTDB): domain Bacteria; phylum Pseudomonadota; class Alphaproteobacteria; order Rhodobacterales; family Rhodobacteraceae; genus Albimonas; species Albimonas donghaensis. The sequence goes on along the minus strand of NZ_FNMZ01000001.1, from coordinate 1,355,592 downwards.
CGCCGGTGATCGCCACCCGCGCCCCGCCCGGGAAGCGGGCCACGAACACGCCCACCAGCGCGAAGCGGGAGGCCGGCTGTTCGAACTTCTGGTAGTTCGCCGCCGTCGGGATCGGGAAGTCGACGCGGGTGACCAGCTCGCCCTCCTCCAGCGCGGTTTCGAACATGCCGAGGAAGAAGTCGTCGGCCGCGATGGCGCGCCCGGCGGAGGTGTGGATCGTCGCCCCCAGCGCCAGGGCGGCGGAGGGGTAGCAGGCGGCGGGGTCGTTGTTGGCGACGGACCCGCCGAGGGTGCCGCGATTGCGCACCGCCGGGTCGCCGATATTGCCCGCCAGCGCCGCCAGCGCCGGGATCGCGGAGCGCACCGCCTCCGAGCCCGCCACGTCCGCATGGCGCGTCGCCGCCCCGATGGCCAGCTTGTCGCCCTCCCGGCTCACGCCCTTCAGCTCGGCCAGGCCCGACAGGTCCACCAGCACCGAGGGCGAGGCCAGCCGCGCCTTCAGCGTCGGGATCAGGGTCTGGCCGCCGGAGATCGCCTGGGCGTCCTCGCCCTTCATCGCCTCCACGGCCTCGGCGAGGCTCGCGGGGCGGAGATAATCGAAGTTGTACATGTGTCTCTCCCTATAGGGTCGAGGGGCGGGCGCCGGGCCGCCGGCGCCCGCCGCACCTCATTCCGCGGCCGCGGCCGGACGGGCGGCGTCGATGGCGGCCCAGACCTTGGACGGGGTCAGCGGCATGTCGATATGCGCGATCCCGTAATCCGAGAGCGCGTCGAGCACCGCGTTGACCAGCGCCGGCGGGCTGCCGATGGCCCCGGCCTCCCCGCAGCCCTTCACCCCCAGCGGATTGTGGGTGCAGGGCGTGCAGGCGGAGTTGTCCACCGTGAAGGAGGGCAGGTCCTTGGCCAGCGGCATGGCGTAGTCCATGAAGCTCGCGGTGATGAGCTGGCCGTTCTCGTCGTAGACGCAGCCCTCCATCAACGCCTGGCCGAGCCCCTGGGCGAGCCCCCCATGCACCTGCCCCTCGACGATCATCGGGTTGACCACGTTGCCGAAATCATCCGCCGCGGTGAAGGAGAGCACCTCGACCTTGCCGGTCTCGGGATCCACCTCCACCTCGCAGGCATAGGCGCCCGAGGGATAGGTGAAGTTGGCGGGATCGTAGAACGACGTCTCCTCCAGCCCCGGCTCCAGCGTCTCGATCGGGTATTTGTGGGGGACATAGGCGGCGAGGCAGACCTCGCCCCAGGCCAGCGACTTGTCCGTGCCCTGGACGGAGAACTGGCCGTTCTCGAAGGTGATGTCGCTTTCGGCCGCCTCCAGCAGATGGGCCGCGATCTTCTTGGCCTTGGCCACGATCTTGTCGACCGACTTCACGATGGCCGAGCCGCCGACGGCGAGGCTGCGCGACCCGTAGGTGCCCATGCCGAAGGGCACGCGGTTGGTGTCGCCATGCACGATGTCGATGCTGTCTTCGGGCACGCCGAGCATGTCGGCGACCACCTGGGCGAAGGTGGTTTCATGGCCTTGCCCGTGGGAATGCGAACCGGTGAAGACCGAGATCGAGCCGGTCGGGTTCACCCGCACCGTCGCGGCCTCGTAAAGCCCGGCCCGGGCCCCGAGCGCGCCGACCAGCGAGGACGGCGCGATCCCGCAGGCCTCGATGTAATGCGCGAGCCCGTAGCCGCGCAGCTTGCCGCGCGACGCGCTCTCGGCCTTGCGTGCCTCGAAACCGGCGCGGTCGGAGCCCTCCAGAACCTTGTCGAGCGTCGCGTTGTAGTCGCCGGAGTCGTATTCCACCGCCACCGGCGTCTGGTAGGGGAACTGGGTGATGAAGTTGCGCCGGCGCAGCTCCGCCGGGTCGATCCCCATCTCGCGCGCCGCCTTGTCCACGGTTCGCTCGATCAGGTAGGTGGCCTCCGGCCGGCCGGCGCCGCGATAGGCGTCCACCGGCACGGTGTTGGTGAAGACCGCGCGGACATTGGTGAAGATCAGCGGCGTCTTGTAGTTGCCCGCCAGCAGCGTGCCGTGCAGCCAGGTCGGGATGCAGGGCGCGAAGGTCGACAGATAGGCGCCCATGTTGGCCAGCGTGGTGGAGCGGAGCGCGAGGAAATGCCCCTCCGCGTCCATCGCCAGTTCGACCTTGCAGACGTGATCCCGGCCATGGGCGTCGGACATGAAGGCCTCGCCCCGGTCGGAGGTCCATTTCACCGGCCGGTTCAGCACCTTGGCGGCCAGCGTCACGAAGGCCTCTTCGGCGTAGTGGTAGATCTTGGAGCCGAAGCCCCCGCCCACATCGGGCGCCACGACCCGCAGCTTGTGCTCGGGGATGCCGAGCACGAAGGCGCCCATCAGCAGCCGGATCACATGCGGGTTCTGCGAAGTGGTCCAGAGCGTGTGCTGGTCGTCGGCGGCGTCGTATTCGCCGATGGCGGCGCGCGGCTCCATCGGGTTGGCGACGAGGCGGTTGTTGACCAGCTCAAGCACCGTGACGTGGTGGGCGTTGCGGATGGCCTCGTCCACCGCGTCCTTGCTCTCGGCCGGGAAGTCCCAGTCATAGCAGAGGTTGTCGGGGGCCTCCGGGTGCACGGCGGTCCCGCCGGAGACGGCGGCGCGCAGGTTCACGACGGCGGGAAGCTCTTCGAGATCGACCTCGATCAGCTCGGCGGCGTCGCGGGCCTGGGCGCGGGTCTCGGCCACCACGGCGGCGATCGGGTCGCCCACATGGCGCACGAAGCCCTCGGCCAGCACGGGGTGCTTGGGCTCCTTCATCGGCTCGCCGTGCCTGTCGGTCACCTGCCAGCCGCAGGGCACGCCGCCCACGGCCTCGAAGTCCCTGGAGGTGAAGACCTTGATGACGCCGGGCGCGGCCTCGGCCGCCGCGATGTCGATGCCGTTGATCCTGCCGCTGGCCATGTCCGAGCGCAGGAAATGCACATAGGCCTGGCCGGGCTTGTTCATGTCGTCGGTGTAGCGTCCCGTGCCGGTCAGGAACCGCTTGTCTTCGCGCCGCTTGGAGCTGGCGCCGATGCCGAAATCCTTGGCCATGATCCGAAATCCTCCCTTATTCCGCCGCGACGGGCTGGGCGCCGCGCAGGGTCTCGGCCGCGGAAAGCGCCGCCTTGACGATATTGTGGTAGCCGGTGCAGCGGCAGATATTGCCCTCGAGCCACTCGCGGACCTCCGTCTCCGAAGGCGAGGCGTTGACCCGCAGCAGGTCGGTGATCGACATCACCATGCCCGGGGTGCAGAAGCCGCATTGCAGGCCGTGATGCTCCTGGAAGGCGGCCTGGACCACGTTGAGGGTCCCGTCGCGGGACGAGACGCCCTCGATGGTGGTGATCTCCGCGCCCTCGGCGGCGGCGGCGAGCATGGTGCAGGATTTCACGCTTTCGCCGTTCACATGCACCAGGCAGGCGCCGCATTGCGAGGTGTCGCAGCCCACATGGGTGCCGGTCAGGCCAAGTTCCTCGCGCAGCAGCTGCACCAGAAGCGTGCGGCCCTCGACGGTTTTCTCGACGGTCTTGCCGTTGACGGTCAGTTTGATGCCGGGCATCCGGAATGTCCTCCCCTGGCTGTTGGCTCGGTTGGTTGCGGCGCGCGCCCCGCCTCCCTGCGGGGGCCGCCGTGACGGGTCTGGGCGTGGAGCGGGATCAGGAGAAGATCTTCCTGATCCAGCTTTTGCTTTCGGGCGCGGCGCCGGCCATCGCCGGTTCGCGCGCGGCGGTGTCCTCGGTGCTCGCGGCGTTGCTCGCATCGGTGTCCGCGTCGGTTATCGCGGCGGCGGTTTCAGCGGAGGGGGGGCCCTCCACCTGCGCCTTGAAGGTGGCGAAGAATTCGTCGGCCATCTTGCGCGCAAACCCGTCGATCAGCCGCGAGCCCAGCTGCGCCAGCTTGCCGCCCACCCGCGCCTCGGCCTCGTAGGACAGCAGCGTGCCCTCGTCGTGGTCCGACAGGCGCACATGCGCGCCGCCCTTGGCGAAGCCCGCGGCGCCGCCCTTGCCCTCTCCGACCAGGCGGTAGCTTTCGCCCTCCACGATGTCCTCCAGGGTCACCGCGCCTTTGAACCTGGCCTTCACCGGGCCGACCTTCTGGGTGACGTCGGCTTCCATGTCGGTGGGCGAGGTCTTTTCCAGCCGCTCGCAGCCCGGAATGCAGGCCTTGAGCACGTCGGGGTCGTTGAGCGCGGACCACACGTCGCCGCGGGGGGCGCGGATGACGGTTTCGCCGGTCATTTCCATGGGGGGCGGCCTCCTTCGGGGGCGGTCGGTGAACAAGAGTAGGGACGGGCCGCGGCGACGCGCCATGCGACCAAAGTCGTAGAGGGGCTCACCAGTCGGGTTTCTCCCAGGTGAGCCCGTGGGCCTCGAAGATCGCGGCGAGGCGTCCGTCCGCCACCGCCGCCTGCACCGCGTCGTCGACGGCATAGGCGAGCGGCCGCCAGGAATGGCGCACCGCCACCCCCAGCATCCACGATCCGCGGGCGAAGCCGGGCAGGGGCGGCGCGTGCAGGGCGAGCCCGGGGACGAGCCCGGCCTCCAGTTCCCCGCGCGGGCCCATGGCGGCTTTCGTCTCCCCCGCCGCCAGCGCCCGCATGGCCGCGGCGGTGGTGGGGAAGCGGCGCAGATTGCCGGCCAGCGCGCCGCGGGCCAGCGAGGTCAGGTAGAAATCCGCGATCGAGTCGTTCTCCACCGCCACCGCGTCGAAGCGGAACCAGGCGGGGACGGGCGCGTCGTCGGGATAGGCGTCTTCGCGATAGGCGATGGCGACGCGCTCGGTGAAGTAGATGCCGGTGAACACCACCTGCTCCACCCGGCAGGCGAGCCGGGAGTCATAGGGCGCGTGCAGCATCACGTTGGAGGCCGAGCCCCCCACCACCGGCCCTTTCCAGACATGGTTGCGCAGGTCGGCCTCATAGGTCTCGGCGGGGGTCACGAAATCGAAGCGGGGGGCGACGCCGAGATCCTCGGCGATGATCCGGCCCAGCGCGATGTCGACGCCCATCGGGGCGGCGTCCGGGCCCTGCCAGGACCAGGGGGGGAAATCCTCGTAGACCGCGAAGCGGATGAAGCCGCGTTCGCGGATGGCGTCCAGCGACTGGCCCACATAGTCGCGCGAGGCGTTCTGGGGCCTGGGTTGCGGGACGACATCCTCGCAGCGCGCCGCCGCTTCCCCCGCCAGACCCGCGGCGAAGATCATCGCCGGCAGGACCCTGAGCGCCGCGCGCAAGCCGGGGCGGGCGTTGCGACGGGCCGGCGGGCCGCCCCGGGGCGGGACGGCGGGGATGGGAGCGAAGCGGCGACGCGCGCGAGCCATGACCGGGGGACCTCCGGCCGGCTCAGTGGGCGGCCGAGAGGCCGATGGTCAGCACCTCCGCGGCCGCATTCAGGTCCGCCTTCGGACCGGACAGCCGGGCGGCGGCGCGATAGGCGGCGCTGTCGGCGACGGGGGCGCCGGAGGCGGTGGGCACCTCGGCGGCGATGGCTTCCAGTTCGGCGCGCAGGGCCTCGACGGCCTCCGGGTCCGGGGCGGGGTCGGCGTCGGGGGCGGCGGCGTCCATCGCCGACAGCGCGTCCCGGATGGCCTTCAGCCGGTCGGAATGCGCGTCCATGGCGCCGTCGTCGGGGCGGGTCTCGATATAGGTGCGGATCGCCCAGGCGGCCTTCTGGCCCAGCAGCTCCCCGAAGGCCGGCATCTTGGTGATCCCGTTCTGGGTGTAGCCGGTGCGGAACCGCTCCGCATACCATTCGTCGCCGTATTCCTCGGCTTCCAGGTAGCGCAGGTCGGGGGCGAGCCCGCCGGAGATCACCCCCAGCCCGTGGCAGCGCGCGCAGTTCTGGTTGTAGCCGCTGTCGCCGATGGCGATGGCCTCGGCCCAGACCTCCGGGCCCGCGTCGCGATAGGGGTTTTCGGTCAGCCAGTCCTCGCCCAGATCGGGCAGGGCGCCGGTCTCCACCGGCTGGGGGGCGACGTCTCCATGCGCGAGGGCGAGCCCCGCGGCGCCCAGCGCCAGGGCGGCGGCGGCGCCGGTCGCGATCGCGAATTGTCCAAGCGGTTTCCCGCGCCCCGGTCCGGTCATCGGCCGTCTCCCTGTCGGCTGGTTTCGTGCTGTTGATCCCAGCGCTAGCATGCGGTCCGGCGCGGCCGGTATTCGACCTTATGGCGACAGGGCGGGGGCGGGCGCATCCGGGGGGCGAGACTTTGGTCCAATGTCCCGCGGCGGGCGGCCGCGGCTAGGCTCCGCCCCATGATCCGCACCCGTTCCCTCGCCGCCGCTTTCGCCGCCCTGCTGGCCCTCGCCCCGTCGGCGCGGGCCGATCCGCTGGCGCTGCGCGTGGGGTGGCTGGAGGCGCGGGCGGCGCGGCCGCCGGTGCTCTCCAATCTCGACCCGGCGCCGGAGGATCTGGGGTTGGCCGGGGCGCGGCTGGGGCTGGCGGACAACGCCGCGTCGGGGCGGTTCCTGGGCCAGCGGTTCGCCTTGTCGGAGGTGGTGATCCCGCCGGGCGAAGATCCGCTCGCCCCCGCCCGCGCGCTGCTGTCGGAGACCGGGCTGCTGGTCGTCTCCGCCCCCGCGGCGACGCTGACCGCCATCGCCGATCTGCCCGAGGCCGAGGGCGCGCTGATCTTCAACGCCGCGGCGCCGGAGGCGGATCTGCGCGGGGCAGGCTGCCGGGCCAATGTCCTGCACGTCTTTCCCAGCCTCGCCATGCGGGCGGATGCGCTGATGCAGTTCCTCGCCGCCCGCCGCTGGACGGAGCTGGCGATGATCGAGGGCACGCATGAGGGCGACGCCGAATGGGCCGGGGCGCTGGCCGCCGCGGCGCGGAAATTCGGGCTGCGGATCCGGGGGCGGGAGGTCTGGGACCACGCCTCGGCCGATATCCGCCGGCTGGCGGGGCAGGAGGCGCCGCTGTTCACCCAGAACCTGCCTGCGCATGACGTGCTGCTGGTCGCGGACGAGCAGGGCGATTTCGCCCGCTGGATGATGTTCAACACCTGGGAGCCTCGGCTCTTCGCCGGGTCCGAGGGTCTGGTCCCCTCCGCCTGGACCCCGCAGGCCGAGCAATGGGGGGCGAGCCAGCTTCAGTCCCGCTTCCGGGCGCTGGCGGGGCGCGACATGCGGCCCGAGGACTACGCCGCCTGGGCCGCCCTGCGCGCGGTGGGCGAGGCCGCGACGCGCGCCGTCTCCGCCGAGCCGGGGCGGCTGCGGGCCTACATGCTGGGGCCGGAGTTCGAGCTTGCGGGCTTCAAGGGCCGTCCGCTCAGCTTTCGGGCCTGGAACGGGCAGCTTCGCCAGCCGATCCCGCTCGCCCATCCCCGCGGGCTGGTGGCGATGGCGCCGCTGGAAGGGTTCCTGCACCAACGCAACGAGATGGACACGCTCGGCCAGGATGCGCCCGAAAGCGCCTGCCGGGCCTTCGAGGGAGGTAACGGATGATCCGCGCCATCACGCTCGCGCTGCTGGCCGGGATCGCCCCCGCCGCGGCGGACGAGATCTGGGTGACCAACGAGAAGGACGACACGATCAGCGTCATCGACACCGAGACGCTGGAGGTCACCCGCACGATCCCCACCGGGGAACGGCCGCGGGGGATCGTGTTCTCGCACGACTTCTCCCGCGTCTATATCTGCGCTTCGGATTCCGACGCGGTGCAGGTCATGGACCCGGCGTCGGGGGAGATCCTGCACAACCTCCCCTCCGGCGAGGACCCCGAGCAGTTCGCCCTGCATCCCGACGACCGGCGGCTCTACATCGCCAACGAGGACGACGCCATCGCCACCGTGGTGGACGTGGAGACCCGCCGCGTCATCGCCCAGATCGACGTGGGGATCGAGCCGGAGGGCATGGCCGTGTCGCCGGACGGGCGCATCGCCATCACCACGTCCGAGACCACCAACATGGCGCACTGGATCGACACCGGGACCCACGTGCTGTTCGCCAACACGCTGGTGGATTCGCGCCCCCGCCATGCCGAGTTCGCGAGGCGGGGGACGGAGCTGTGGGTGTCGTCGGAGATCGGCGGCACGGTGACGGTGTTCGCCGTTGCGGACCAGGCGGAGCTTGCGAAGATCCGCTTCGACATCAAGGGCGTGCATGACGACCGCATCCAGCCGGTGGGGTTCGAGTTCACCCCCGACGGCCGCACGGTTTTCGTGGCGCTGGGCCCGTCCAACCATGTCGCCGTGGTGGATGCCGAAACCTACGAGGTCGTGGACTACATCCTTGTCGGACGGCGGGTCTGGCACATGGCGTTCTCCCCCGATCACCGGCGGCTGTTCACCACCAACGGCGTCTCCGGCGACGTGACGGTGATCGACGTGGAAAGCCGCGAAGCCATCAAGTCCATCAAGGTCGGCCGTTTCCCCTGGGGCGCCGCCGCCCGCCCCACCCCGAAGGAGGGCTGACCATGCGCCGCCTCACGTCATTCGCCGCCTGCCTGGCGCTGCTCGCCGCCTCCGTCTCCGTCTCCGTCTCCGCCCCGGCGCTGGCGGAGGGGTTCGGCCCCGCGGGCCTGCTGGCGGGCAAGAACCGCGCCGACCTGCCGCCGATCCTGCTCTCGGTCGGGGAACCGCTGGCCGAGGCGCCGCTGGTCCTGAAATCGGGGACTTATTACGAGATCGAGATCGAGGCCGACGGATCGGGCGAAATCGCGCTGGCCGGGGCCGGGTTCTTCCGCGCCATCTGGATCGACGAAATCGTCATCGAGGGGATCGAGATCCGGCCGCTGGGGCTCGACAGCCTCGAATTCGACGAGGCCGGGACGGTGGAGATCAGTTTCATCGCCATCAAGCCGGGCCGCTACGTGCTGGCCGTGCCCGGGACGCGGGGCGACCGGCAGCGGCTGGAGGTCACCATCGAATGAGCTCGCGCGGCGCCTCCTCCGGTCTGGTCGTCGCGGACGTGAGCTTCGCCTGGGGCGGCAGGAAGGCGCTGGAGGGGGTGAGCTTCGCCGCGCCGCCGGGCAAGTTCTGCGCCCTGCTGGGGCCGAACGGGGCGGGGAAGTCGACGCTGTTCGCGCTGCTCACCGGGCTGATGCGCCCGGCCTCGGGGCGGATCGAGGTGGCGGGGCATGATCTTTCGCGCGCGCCGCGCGCGGCGCTGGCGCGGATCGGGGCGGTGTTCCAGCAATCGACGCTGGATCTCGACCTGACCGTGCATCGCAACCTGACCTATTTCGCGGCCCTGCACGGCATCGGCGGGCGCGAGGCCGCGCGGCGGGCGGACGCCGCGCTCGACCGGCTCGACATGCGCGAGCGGGAAGGGGAGAAGGCGCGCGCCCTGAACGGCGGCCACCGCAGACGCGCCGAGATCGCGCGCGCCCTGATGCATGACCCCGCGGTGCTGCTGCTGGACGAGCCGACGGTGGGGCTCGACGCCGCCGCGCGGCGGGCGATCACCGATCATGTTCATGACCTGGGGCGGGATGCGGGGATCACCGTGCTCTGGGCCACGCATCTGGTGGACGAGGTGCGGGACGAGGACGAGGTGGTGATCCTGCATCGCGGCCGGGTGGCGGCGCAGGGGCCGGCGGAGGAAATCGCCGGGCCGAGGCCGCTGACCGACGTGTTCCTGACCATGACCGGGAAGGCGGCGGCATGACCGCGCTTCCCGACGTCCCCGCCGCCCTCGCCCCCGGTCCGGGGCCGTGGCTGATCGCGCTGCGGGCCATCGTGGCGCGGGAGGCGCTGCGCTTCGTCCATCAGCGGGAACGCTTCGTCGCCGCGCTGGTGCGCCCGCTGGTCTGGCTGGTGGTGTTCGCGGCCGGCTTCCGCTCGGCGCTGGGCCTGTCGATCATCCCGCCCTACGAGACCTATATCCCCTACGAGGTCTACATCGTCCCCGGCCTGTGCGGCATGATCCAGCTGTTCAACGGGATGCAGAGCAGCCTGAGCCTGGTCTACGACCGCGAGATGGGGTCGATGCGGCTGCTGCTGACCTCCCCCCTGCCGCGGCCCTGGCTGCTGATGTGCAAGCTGGCGGCGGGCTGCGCGATCTCCATTCTTCAGGTCTACGCCTTCCTCGCCATCGCCGCGGCCTTCGGCATCGTCATGCCGTGGGGGGGCTATGTCGCCGTGCTGCCGGCGCTGGTCGTCTCCGGCCTGATGCTGGGGGCGCTGGGGCTGGCGCTGTCGTCCTTCATCCGCCAGCTGGAGAATTTCGCCGGCGTGATGAACTTCGTGATCTTCCCGATGTTCTTCCTGTCCACCGCGCTCTACCCGCTGTGGAAAATGGCCGAGAGCTCGACCCTTCTGCGCGACATCTGCGCGGTCAACCCGTTCACCCAGGGCGTGGAGCTGATCCGCTTCGCGCTCCATGCGCGGCTGGAGCCCGCCGCGCTGGGCTGGACGCTGCTCGCCTTCGCGGTGTTCGCGGGGCTGGCGGTCCGGGGCTACGACCCGGCCCGCGGGCTTGCGCAGCGCAAGGCCTGACGAAGGAATGTCCCGATGATCCGTTCAGGTTTCCTCGCCCTTCTCCTCCCGCTCCCGCTCCCGGCGCTGGCCGAGGACGCGCCGGGCGGGGAGCTGAACCCCAACGAGATGAGCCTGGAGACCGCGCTGTCCAGGGCGCGGGAGGGCGAGGTCGGCATGGTGGTCTGCGCGCAGGGCTACATGCTGACGAAATCCGGCGACCATGCCGGCGCGCGCGAGGTCTTCGAGGCCTGCGCCGAGGCGGGCTATGCCGGCGCCATGACCTGGATGAGCCAGATGGAGGACAACGGCCTCGGCGGTCCGGAGAACCCCGAGGCCGCCGCGGAATGGTCCCGCCGCGCCGCCGAAACCGGCGACCCGGTGGGGGAATTCAACTACGGGCTCGCCCTGATCCGCGGCCGCGGAGTGGCGCGGGACGAGGCGGCGGGACGGGCCATGGTCGACCGGGCCGCCGCGCAGGGCCTGAAGATCGCGGAGCGGATGCGGGCCTCGGGCTACGACCCCGACGCGGTGACGCCCGACGCCGACGAGGCGAAATACCGGCCCAACCTGTTCTGAGACCTCGCGGCCCGCGCCCTCCCGCCGCCGGTCGCGCCTCCGCGCGGCGAGTCGCAAGCCATTGCGAACTCAGCAATTTCTCCCCTCGCGCGAACGCCTAGGACCTAAGTGCAATTCCGCGTGAGCCCCGCAGGCGGGATAGTCGGGTCAGAGGCCGCGGCCGGACCAGGGAGGTTCGGATTCGCGTGGCGGCCCAGCCCGGGAGAACGGGCCGACAAACCAGATCCCGAGGGAGGGAACACCATGCGACGACTGCTCTTGTCCATGACCGCGTCCGCCATGGCGCTGGCCGCGCCGACCGTCGCGCTGGCGCAGGTCACCGAAATGGACCTCGCCGGGGACCAGGCCGACGTCACCCAGGTGGTGACCAACGGCATGGGCCGGCATCTTCAGCGCTACAGCCCCATGGACCAGATCAACAAGGAGAACGTGGCCCGCATGGTTCCGGCCTGGGCGTTCTCCCTCGGCGGCGAGAAGCAGCGGGGGCAGGAGGCGCAGCCGCTGATCAAGGACGGAGTGATGTATGTCACCGGCTCCTATTCGCGGATCTACGCCATCGACGCGAAGACCGGGAAGGAGATCTGGCAATACGACGCCCGCCTTCCCGAAGGCATCCTGCCCTGCTGCGACGTGGTGAACCGGGGCGCGGCGCTCTATGGCGACAAGGTCTATTTCGGCACGCTGGACGCGCGGCTGGTGGCGCTGGACGCCAAGACCGGCGATGTGGTGTGGAACAAGAAGATCGCGGATTACAAGGCGGGATACTCCTACACCGCCGCCCCGCTTATCGTGAACGGGCTGATCATCACCGGCAATTCGGGCGGCGAATTCGGCATCGTCGGAGAGGTCCAGGCCCGCGACGCCGAAACCGGAGAGATGGTGTGGACCCGCCCGGTGATCGAGGGCCACATGGGCACGCTCAACGGCGAGGAAAGCACCATGACCGGGACGCTCAACGCGACCTGGCCCGGCGACATGTGGAAGACCGGCGGCGGGGCGACCTGGCTCGGCGGCTCCTATGACATGGAGACGGACACGCTGGTCTTCGGCACCGGCAACCCGGCGCCGTGGAACTCCCATCTGCGCGCGGCCGGCGCGCCGACCGAGGGCAATGCCGGCGACAACCTCTACGCCGCCTCGCGGCTGGGCATCGACCCCGCGACCGGGGAGATCAAGTGGCACTACCAGACCACCCCGCGCGAGGGCTGGGACTATGACGGCGTGAACGAGGTGGTGGCCTATACCGACGCCGACGGGAACAAGCGTTTCGCCACCGCCGACCGCAACGGGTTCTTCTACGTGCTCAACCGCGAGGACGGGGCCTTCGTCTCCGCCCATCCCTTCGTGAACGAGATCTCCTGGGCCTCGGGCATCGGGGAGGACGGCCGCCCGATCTTCAACGAGGACAACCGCCCCGGCGATCCCACGGCCGCGGCGGATGGCAAGAAGGGCGAAAGCATCTTCGCGGTGCCGGGCTTCCTGGGCGGCAAGAACTGGATGCCGATGGCCTACAGCCAGCGGACCGGGCTGTTCTACGTGCCCTCCAACGAATGGGGCATGGATATCTGGAACGAGCCGATCAGCTACAAGAAGGGCGCGGCCTATCTGGGCGCGGGCTTCACCATCAAGCCGCTTTACGAGAGCCATATCGGCAGTCTCAAGGCGATGGATCCGATGACCGGCGAGGTGAAGTGGGAGTTCAGGAATCCCGCGCCGCTCTGGGGCGGGGTGATGACCACCGCCGGCGGGCTGGTGTTCACCGGCACGCCCGAGGGCGACTTCAAGGCCTTCGACGACGAGACCGGGGAGGAGCTGTGGTCCTTCCAGCTCGGCTCCGGCATCGTCGGGCAGCCGGTGACCTGGGAACAGGACGGCGCGCAGATGGTCTCGGTCGTCTCGGGCTGGGGCGGGGCGGTGCCGCTCTGGGGCGGGGAGGTCGCCAAGTCGGTGAACTACCTCAACCAGGGGGGCATGGTCTGGACGTTCCGCATCCCCGAACAGGTCGCCGCCAACTGAGGCCGATCCGGCGCGCGCCCCCTCGCCCGGGGCGCGCGCCGAGCCCGCCGCCGGCTCGCTTTCCCGCGGGGAAGCGGCTAGCATCCGAAGCCGACGACGCAACCAGGCGCGCCCCCGCACAGCCCTCCGACAGGGGGCGGAGAGGCGCGCCGGACGGGAGGTCCAGGTCATGATCGTTCTGCGCGACAGGTCCATGCCCGCGGGGGCGCGTTCGGGGACGCGTGCCGGGACGCCGACCGGGCGCCCGCCCGCGCCCGCCGCCAAGTCCGGCGATGGATCCGCCGATGGGCCCGCCGACGCGGGGCGCCACGAGGGAGCCGCCGACATGTCCGAGCCCGCCGGCGCCGGTTTCGCCCGCGCCCTGATCGTCGACGACCACCCGCTGTTCTGCGAGGCGCTGAGCCTCATGCTGCGCGAGATGGGGGTGGCCGAGATCGCCGCCGCCGACCGGCTCGCCGCCGCCGCCGCGGCGCTGGAGGCGGGCGCGGCCCCCGACATCATCCTGCTCGACCTCAGCCTGCCGGACGTCAACGGGCTCGACGGGCTGATCCGGCTGAAACGCCTGGCGGGCGCGACGCCGATCGTGGTGATCTCCTCGATGGAGGAGCACCGGATCGTCGCCTCCGTCCTGCGCGCCGGGGCGGCGGGCTTCGTGCCCAAGCAGTCCCCGCGCGACGCCTTCGCCCGCGCCTTCGCCGCGATCCGGGCGGGGGCCGTGTTCCGCCCCGACGGCTTCGTGGCGGTGGAGGGCGACGGCCCGGAGGGCGAGGCCGAGACCGCCATCGACCGGCTGGCGCTGCTGACCCCCCAGCAGGCCCGCATCCTGGACGCGGTCTGCGAGGGCAAGCTGAACAAGCAGATCGCCCATGACCTCGACATCGCCGAGACCACGGTGAAGGCCCATATCACCGCGATCCTGCGCAAGCTGGGCGTGCATTCGCGCACCCAGGCGGTGCTGATCGCCCAGAACGCCCGCTATCGAAACATCTTGCGCGATGCGCCCGGCGTCCCCTAGCCTTTTCCCCAGATCAGGGGTCCGCCAGAGACCCGGCAGGGAGAGAACGCCCTTGGATGACGGGCCCGCGCCGCGCGCGGCCGGTCTCGATCCGCGCATATCCGGCTTCGTCGCCGCCCATGCGCCGGCTGAGAACGCGGCCGTCGCCCTTTCCGCGCTATCCGAGGCGCTGTCGGCGGAACCGATGGCGCTCGTGATCCTGTTCGTGTCCTCCTCCGCCGATCTCGACGCCGTGGCCCGCGCGGCCTCCGGGGCCTTCGGGGGGGCGCATGTCATCGGCTGCACCACGGCCGGCGAGATTTCGGCCCAGGGCTACGCGGAGAACGAGATCGTCGCCGTGGGCCTGCCGGAGGCGCATTTCGCGGCGCGGATCTGCTTCGTCTCCGACCTCGCGGGGTTCCGCCGGGCCGCGGCCACGGAAAGCGCCGCGTCGCTGCGCGCCGAGCTCGCCCGAGAGGCGCCGCGCTGGACCGACGAATTCGCCTTCCTGATGGTCGACGGCATGTCGATGCGCGAGGAGCCGCTGGTGGCGGCGCTGGGCGCGGCGCTGGGGTCGATGCCGCTGTTCGGCGGCTCGGCCGGGGACGCGCTGATCTTCGGGCGGGCCTATGTGCTGCATGAGGGGCGGTTCCACACCGACGCCGCGGTGCTGGCGCTGGTGCGCTCCGCCTATCGGGTGAAGGTCTTCAACTTCGACAACCTGCGCCCCACCGCCCGCAAGATGGTGGTCACCGGCGCCGATCCCGAACGCCGGCTGGTGCGCGAGATCAACGCCGAGCCCGCGGCCCGCGAATACGCCCGCATCCTGGGGCTCGATCCCGACCAGCTGTCGCCGCTGATCTTCTCGGAGCATCCGGTGATGGTCTCGGTCGGCGGGCGCCACCATGTGCGGGCCATCGGCAAGGTGGAGCCCAATGGCGACCTCGCCTTCTTCTCGGCCATCGACGAGGGGCTGGTGCTGACGCTGGCCGAGCCGATGGACGCCGAGGCCAACCTGCGCGAGGCGCTGGAGGCGCTGGAGGCGGAGGGCGCGCCGGCCGGCATCCTCGCCTGCGATTGCGTGCTGCGGCGGGTGGCGGCGGAGCGGAGCCAGACCGCGCGGGCCATCTCCGACATCCTGTCGGCCGGGCGGGTCGTGGGGTTCAACACCTTCGGGGAGCAGTATAATTCCGTGCATGTGAACCAGACCCTGACCGGGGTGGCGATCTACCGGCCCGAGGGCGCTATCCCGCCGCGGCGCGATCCGGCCTGAGCGCGCGCCATGATCCCCGCCACATGACCGCCCCATGACCGCCCCCACGGACGACTCCGCCGCCGACTGGCTCACCGACCCGTCCGAGCCGCCGGAGCGGCAGGCCGCCAAGCTGCGCCGCATCGCGGCCGCGCTGATGCGGCGGGTGGAGCTTTCGGCCTCGCCCGACGGCGCCGCCTACGCCCAGTTCCAGCGCGCCCTGACGCTGGAGGAGGAGGTCCGCGCGCGGACCACCGAGCTGGAGCAGACGCTCGCCCTGCTGAACGACACCAACGCTCGGCTGGGGCTGGCGCGGGCCGCCACCGACCGGGCCCGCGCCGACCTCTCCAACGCCATCGAGGCGGTGCAGGAGGGCTTCGCGCTGTTCGACGCGGAGGACCGGCTGGTCATGTTCAACGCCCGCTTCGGGCTGGGGATGCCGGACATCCGCCGCGCCCTGCGTCCGGGGCTGAGCTTTTCGGACTATGTGGACGCGATCTCGCGCTCGCCGCATCTGTCGCTGCCGTCCGGCCAGTCCCCCGCCGCCTGGTCCGAAACCCGCCTGCGCCGGCACCGGGAGCCGCAGTCGTCGTTCAACGTGCGGCTCGCGGGCGATCGCTGGATCCAGGTGAACGAATACCGCACGCCCGACGGCGGCTCGGCCATCCTGCAGACCGACGTCACCGACATGATCCGGCTGGAGCGGGCCGAACGCGAACGGCTGCTCGACGATCAGGCGAGGCTGATCCGCGCGACGCTCGACCATATCAACCAGGGCATCTGCATCTTCGACGCGCAGGGCCTGCTGGTGGGCTGGAACCGCCGCCTGCGCGAGCTGCTGGGCCCGCCCGCCCATACCCTGCGCATCGGGCGGTCCTTCGAGACGCTCTACGAGCGGTTCTCCCTCGATCTGGCCTGGGCGCCGGGGGCGGAGCGGCGGCTGACCGACTGGGTGGCGCGGCGCCGCGCCCGGCCGCCGCTGCGGCTGGAGGTGCGCCACCGGGGGCTGTCGACGCTCGACGTCTTCGCGCAGGAGATGCCGGATGCGGGCTTCGTGATCTCCTTCACCGACGTGACCGCCGAGCGCGAGGCCGTCGCCGCCATCCGCCGGGCCAACGAGACGCTGGAGGCGCGGGTGGAGGAACGCACGCTCGCGCTCGCCGACGCGCTGGCGGAGGCGGAGCGGGCCAACGCCTCCAAGTCGCGCTTCGTGGCGGCGGCCTCGCATGACCTGCTGCAACCCCTGTCGGCGGCCAAGCTGTTCCTCGCCTCCCTGCGGGAGATGGACCTGGACGACGGCCCGCGGCAGGTGGCGGGGCGGGCGGCGAACGCGCTGAAAAGCGTGGAGGGGATCCTGGCCTCGCTGCTCGACATCTCGCGGCTCGACAGCGGGCAGGCGGCGGTGGAGCGCTCGGTGTTCCCGGTCTCGCGCATCCTGCGGCCCCTGCGCGAGGAGTTCGAGCCGATGGCCCGCGCGCGGGGGCTGGAACTGCGGGTGATGGACTGCCGGGGGCATGTGGACAGCGACCCGTCGCATCTGCGGAGGGTGCTGCAGAACCTGATCGCCAACGCCATCCGCTACACCGATCGGGGGCGGGTGCTGGTGGGGGCGCGGCGGCGGGGCGACGGGTTGCGGCTGGAGGTCTGGGACACCGGCCCGGGGATCGAGGCGGACAAGCGCGAGCTGATCTTCAAGGAGTTCCAGCGGCTGGACCGGCCCGGGCGGATGTCGGAGGGGGTGGGGCTCGGCCTCGCCATCGTGGAACGGGCCTGCGCGCTGCTCGATCACCGGCTGGAGCTGGTCTCCGAGCCCGGGCGGGGGGCGGGGTTCCTGCTGACCCTGCCGCGGGCGGATGTGCGGGGAGAGGCGCGCGAGGGCCGTGAGGGCCGTGAGGGCCGCGGCCCCGATGGCGGAACGCGGACGGGGGGCCGGGTCGCGCCGCGGCCGCCGGCGACGCGGGGGCTGGATGCGTTGATCGCGCTGGTGGTGGAGAATGACCGCGAACTGCGCCACGCCCTGACGACCCTGCTGGAGAGCTGGAACGTGTCCTGCTTCGACGTGGCGTCGGAGGGCGAGGCGCTGGCGCTGCTGGAGGAAGTCGGCGTGGCCCCGGACGTGGCCCTGGTGGACTACCACCTGGACGAGGGCCGCAACGGGCTCGACTGCATCGCGGCGCTGCGGGCGCGTTACGGGCGGATGCCGGCGGCGATCATGTCGGCGGACCGCACCCCGGCCCTGCGCGCGGCCTGCATGGCGGCGGGGCTGTCCTACCTGGAGAAGCCCGTGGATCCGGAGCGGCTGAGCCTGCTGCTGGCCGCCGCCGTCCCCCCCGGCTAGGGGCGCGCGGGCGGCGGGGAGGGGAGCGCCGCGACGGCCCTTCCGCCCGGCGTCCCGGTCCCGCCCGCGGCGCGCTTCGGCCGGGCGCCCGGCGGCGCCGTCTCCGACCCTCGCCGTCGCCCGCCATCAGGAAACGGGTCCGCAGGCGGCCCCGTCGCCGCGCGCCGCGGGCGGGACCGGGCCATCGGCGCGCGCTTGACGCGGCGCTTCGGAGCGGGGGGCGGGATCGAGGGCAGGGGGGGCCGTCTAGCTCGCCGCCGCCCGCCAGGTCAGCGTCGCGGCGGCGTCGTGCGCATCGCGCTCCGCCGCGGCGACCAGGGCCGCGCGGTGGGGGGACTTCACGCAGACCGGGTCCGTCGCCGCCGGGTCCCCGGTCAGCGCCATCGCCTGGCAGCGGCAGCCGCCGAAATCCCGGCCCTTGCGGTCGCAGGACCGGCAGGGCTCCTGCATCCAGTCATCGCCGCGATAGGCGCGGAAGGCCGCGCCCTCGCGCCAGATCCGGGCCAGCGGCCGCTGCGCCGCATTGTCGAAGACCAGCCCCGGGATGCTCTGCGCCGCGTGGCAGGGCAGCACGGTCCCGTCCGGCGTCACGTTCAGCCCGGTCGAGCCCCAGCCCCCCATGCAGGCCTTGGGATAGTCCGCGTGGTGGTCCGCCGGCACATAGTCGATCACCAGCCGGCCCGCGAGCCGCCTGCGCGCCGCCGCCACCACTTCGCCCGCCCGCCTGGCCTGGTCCCGCGTCGGCATCAGCGCGCCGCGGTTCTTCGCGGCCCAGCCGTGGAACTGCACGGTGGCGACTTCCAGCCGCCGGGCGCCCATGGTCTCGGCCAGGGCGATGGTCTCTTCCAGCCGGTCCAGATTGCGCCGGTGCATCACCGCGTTGAGCGTCAGCGGAACGCCCCGCTGCACGATCCACGCCGCCGCCTGCCGTTTCCGGACATAGCCGCCGCGATAGCCGCCGATCTCGTCGGCGCTGGCGGCATCCACGCCCTGCAGGGACAGTTGCGCATGGTCGAGCCCGGCGGCCTCCAGCGCGTCCAGCCGCCGTTCGGTCAGCCCGATGCCCGAGGTGATGAGGTTGGTGTAGAGATCCGCGCCCCGCGCCGCGCGCACCAGCTCTTCGAGGTCCCGGCGCGCCAGCGGCTCGCCCCCCGACAGATGCAGCTGCAACACGCCGAGCGCCGCCGCCTCCTCGAAGATCCGGGCCCACTGGAGGGTGGAAAGCTCGCCCGCCCGCGCCGTCAGCTCCAGCGGGTTGGAGCAATAGGGGCAGGCGAGCGGGCAGCGATGGGTCAGCTCGGCCAGCATCGCCAGCGGGGGGGCGGGCGCGGGGGCGGGGGTGGGGGCGGGGGGCGCGCCCCGGGCGGCGAGGGGGTCGGGCGCGCGGGTCATGGGGCCTCCGCCATGCGTCGGGCGACGAGCGCGGCGAGAAAGCGCCCGGCGTCGCCCTCGATCCGGTCGCGCGGGGCGTCGAAGCGCGCGGCGAGCGCGGCGACGATCTCGGCGAAGGTCCGGGCGCCGTCGGT
This sequence comes from Albimonas donghaensis, assembly GCF_900106695.1. GTDB lineage: Bacteria > Pseudomonadota > Alphaproteobacteria > Rhodobacterales > Rhodobacteraceae > Albimonas > Albimonas donghaensis. Next base: position 1,336,479 of record NZ_FNMZ01000001.1, on the reverse strand, counting down.
CTCCTCCAGGATCGCGGCGCCGATGGGGTCGAGCCGGATCACCCGCTCGGGCGCCAGCAGCACCGGAACCCCGCGCACCGCGTCATGCTTGACCCGCACGCCACGCAGCAGGCGGGGGCGGCAGTCCGGGGAAAGGCCGTGGGGCGGCGGCGGGGCGGGCGCGCGCGGCCCCGCCGCCGCAGGCGCGGCGGGGGGCGCGGCGCCGGCGCCCCCGCTCATGCCATGCCCTCGCCCGGCCGCCAGGCGCCGGGAGGGACGCGGCCCTCCACATAGGCGGCCCAGAGCGCGTCGAGCTGGCTCCACAGCACGTCCGTCTTGAAGGTCAGCGCGGCGGCGGCGGCATCCTGCTCGGGTCGCGTCCGCGCATGGTCCAGCACCCAGGCGAGGCCGAAGGCGACGTCGGCCGGGGCCTCCTTCAGCCGGGTCCGGAAATAGCTCAGCGCCCGGTCGTCGGCGAAATCATAATGCCTGAGCAGGCCGGCGATGCGGTCCTCGTGGATCCTGGGCGCGAACATCTCGGTCAGCGAGGAGGCCACGGCGTCGAGCAGCGGCATATCGCGCACGAAGCGCACATAGGCGTCCACCGCGAAGCGGGTCGCCGGCAGCACCCCGTGGGCGGAGGCCACATAGGCCGGGTCCAGCCCCACCGCCTCGGCCAGCCGCAGCCAGCGCGCGATGCCGCCTTCGCCGGGGGCGCCGCCGTCGTGGTTCTCGATGCGCGAGCGCCATTCGCGGCGCAGCGCGGGGCTCTCGACCCGGGACATGAAGGCCGCGTCCTTCATCGGGATGCGGGACTGGTAGTAGAAGCGGTTGATCACCCAGGCGCGGACCTCGTCGGGGGTGCAGTCGCCGCCATGCAGGCGGTGATGGAACGGGTGGCGGTCATGGTAGCGCGCGGCGCCGATGGCGCGGAGACGGGCTTCGAAGGCGTCCGGGGTCTGCGCCTCGTCCGCGGGCGGGCGCGGGGCGGCTGTCCGGCGATCCGGGGCCTGTCCGTCGGCCGGGGGGGGCGCGTGCTTCATGTCTCGAACTCCATGCCGTCCTGTCCGAGGATCCAGCCGGCGGCCTCGAGCGCCGCGCGTTCGGGGCCGTCGGGGCGCAGGGCGGGATTGCTGTTGTTGATATGCGCGAAGACCCGCGTTCCGACCGAAAGCCCGGCCAGCGCGGCGATCGAGCCCTCGGGGCCGGACATGCTCATATGGCCCATGCGGGCGCCGGTCTTGGTCCCGAGGCCGAGGCGGATCATCTCGTCGTCCTCCCACAGGGTGCCGTCGAAAAACAGCAGGTCCGCGCCCTCGATCCGCGCCTCCAGCGCCGGGGTCACGCGCGCGCAGCCGGGCAGGATCACGACGCGCGAGGCCCCCGAGACCAGGCTCACGCCCACGGTCTGCTCGCCTTCCAGCGCGGTCTCCACCCCCTCGCCCTCCAGGTAGAGCGGGACCTTGCCGGGGGCGGCGAAAAGCGTGGCGGTCAGGCCGGGCAGCAGCTCGAACGGGGCGTCCAGCGCCACGGGCAGGCGGGGGACGAGGGCGGGGTCCAGCGCGCCGAAGATCGGGTTGGCGGCGAGGACGGCGGCGATCTCTCCGGTCATGCGCAGGTCGAAGGGCTGTTTCTCGCGCAGGGTCAGGAGGCCGCCGACATGGTCGATGTCGCCGTTGGTCAGCAGCACCGCGCGGATCGGCGAGCGGCGCGGGCCGGTGGGGTGCAGCGCCGGGGCGGCGCGCAGCTGGGCGCCGATATCGGGGGAGGCGTTGATCAGCGCCCAGGCCGCGCCATCCGTCGAGACGGCCAGCGAGGACTGGGTAAGCGGCGCGAGCCGGCCCGCGCGGGCGGCGTCGCAATTTACGCAGCCGCAGTTCCACTGGGGCAGGCCGCCGCCGGCCGCGGCGCCGAGGAGGATGACCTTCATGGGAGAGGAGACATGGAAGGGCGCCCCGGCGTCGCGGCCGCCGCGCTCAGAACAGGTCCTGGTCGCGCTCGTCCTCGGCCGGGAAATACATGTTGATCTCCATGCCGCAGGCGAATTCGTGCAGTTCGGGGGTGGTCCAGGCCATGTGCGTATCCTCCGCTGGTGTCGTTGCCGCCCGGCCTCTCCGGGCCTTTGACGAGCATCGCAGGGAAGAGCCGGCGATCAATCGGACCTTGGTCGTAGGCGGGGGCGTGCGGGGAGGGGCGTGCGGGGAGGGGCGCAGGGGGGAGGGGCCGCGGGCGGGGGGGAGGGGGCCGCAGGCGGGGGCAGGCGGGAGGCGCGGGGAAGGGCCGACCCGGCGGGGAAGAGCCGACCCGGCGGGGAAGAGCCCTCGCCACATGCGCCGCCGCCCGCCGCGCGCCGCGGGCGGGACCGCGCGACAGGCGCTCCGGTGGACGCGGCGCCTCCTGTGGGGCGGGAGGCGCCGCGTCCGCCCGCGCGAGGGCTGAGACCTCCCGCCCGCGGCGCGGCCCGAGGGGGGGGCGCGGGCGGAGACGTCTCCCGATTTCGCGCCTCGCGCGCGGGGCCGGCGCGACGCGCCTCAGGCGATGCGGCGGCCGCGGCCCTCCCAGTAGGCGTCGCGGATCTTGCGCTTGTAGAGCTTGCCGTTGTCGCCCCGCGGCAGCCGGTCCACGAAATCCACCGAGCGCGGGCATTTCACATGGCTCAGCCGGGCGCGGCACCAGGCGATGATGTCCGCCTCCAGCTCCGGCCCCGCGGCGGCGGGGTTGATGGGCTCCACCACCGCCTTCACCTCCTCGCCGAACTCGTCGTTGGGCACGCCGATCACCGCCACGTCGCCCACGCCGGGGCAGGAGATCAGCAGGTTCTCGACCTCCGCCGGGTAGATGTTCACCCCGCCCGAGACGATCATGAAGCTGCGCCGGTCGGTGAGGAACAGATAGCCCTCCTCGTCCAGGTAGCCGACGTCGCCCAGCGTGCTCCAGCCGTGACGGTTGCGGCTCTCGGCGGTCTTGGCGGGGTCGTTGTGATATTCGAAGACCGGGTTGTCGGAATAAAAGATCACGCCCTCGGACCCGACCGGCAGTTCCTCTCCGTCATCGTCGCAGATGCGGACCTTTCCGATCAGCGCCCGCCCCACCGAGCCCGGCTTGCGCAGGTATTCCTCGGAGCTGATGGTGGTCATGCCGTTGCCCTCGGAGCCGGCGTAGTATTCGTCGATCACCGGCCCCCACCAGGCGATCATCGCCTTCTTGACGTCGACCGGGCAGGGGGCGGCGGCGTGGATCGCGGATTTCAGCGAGCTGACGTCGTATTTCGCGCGGACCTCCTCGGGCAGCCGCAGCAGGCGCACGAAATGGGTGGGCACCCATTGCGAATGCGTCACCCGGTGCTTCTCGATCAGGGCCAGGCACTGCTCCGGGTCGAAGCGGGGGACCGAGACGATGGTCCCGCCGAAGCGGATCACCCGCAGCGCGTAGCCCAGCGGGGCCGCGTGATACATCGGGGAGGGATGCAGCCAGACCGTGTTCTCGTCGAAGCCCCAGCGCGTGGCGGCCAACAGGAAGCCGCGGGACGGCGTGCCGAAGGGCTCGGGCGGCAGCGGCTTGAGCACGCCCTTGGGGCGGCCGGTGGTGCCGGAGGAATAGAGCATCTCGATGCCCTCGACCTCATCGGGGATGCGGGTGTCGGGCAGGGCGGCCAGCGCGGGTTCGAGCGCGACGAAGCCCGGCGCGGCCCCGTCGATCATGAACCGCGCCTCGGCCGGCACGCCCGCGGCCCGCAGCTGCGCCGCGACATCGGCCTTGGCGGCGGAGGTGATGAGCAGCCGCGCCCCGCAATCGGCGAGGATGTAGTCGATCTCGTCTGGCGTCAGGTGGGTGGGGATGGCGGTGACCCGCAGCCCCGCCCGCCAGGCGCCCCAGACCAGCAGCGAATAATCGGGCCGGTTCTCCAGGAACACGGCCATGTGGTCGCCGGGCTTCAGCCCCGCGGCGCGCATCAGGTGGGCGACCCGGTTCGAGCGCGCCTCGTACTGGGCGTAGGTGATGACCGAGCCGTCGCGGGCGTCGATGATCGCCGGGCGGTCGGGGGTCTTCGCCGCCCAGACGGCCGGGTGGCGCTCATCATCCCGGAAATGGGGGGCGGGGTCGCGGGTCTGCGCGGTCATGGGGTCGTCTCCTCCGGGGTCGTCTTCGTGTTGTTGTGCGCCCGTCGCCGCCCGCATGGCTTGCGTCAGCCGGAGCGGGGCGGCGCGGGCGTTGCGGGCGCGGGGGCCGCGTCATGGGTTTCGGTATCGGCGGCGTAGGCGAGATAGCCGCGCAGCCAGCGGTCCACGTCGATGCGCATGGCGGCGCGGGCGGCGTCGGGGTCGCGGGCGCGCAGGGCGGCGATCAGGTCCACATGCGGGCCGGGGCGCCAGCGGGGCGCGCGGGCGGCGTCGGCGTGCCAGAGCGTCGGGCCGGTGCGCACCCACAGCCCTTCGACCAGCTCCAGCAGGATCGGGCCTTCGGACATGCGGCAGAGCTCCAGGTGGAACTGGGAATTCACCTGGACCGCGCCGCGATAGTCGCCGGATTTGTGCAGGGCGACGATGCGCCGATGGATCGCCTCCAGCGCGTCGATGGCCTCGGGCGAGGCGCGCAGGGCCGCCTCCGCCGCGCCGCGCCCTTCCAGATCGGCGCGGATCGCCCCGATCTCGGTCATCTCGGCGCGGGTCAGCTCGGGCACCACGACGGTGCCGCGGGCGTCGAAGGCCAGCGCCTTTTCCGAGACGAGCCGGATGAACGCCTCCCGCATCGGGGTGACCGAAATCCCGAACCGCGCCGACATCGGCCGCAGGCGCAGGGTCTCGCCCGGCATCAGGTGGCCGGAGGTCAGCGCCTCGCGGATCGCGAGATAGGCGCGGTCGTTGAGGTTTTCGCGCGCGATGGGACGCGCCCAGCCGGCGCCGGGGTCGCGGTTCGGGTCGCGGGCCGGATCGGGGGCCGGATCGGGGGCGGGATCGGCGCGGAGGGCGGGGTCGTCGGCGGCCATGGCGGTCCTTCGCGGAGGGCGGCGCGGGCCGCCCTCCGGCTGCAAGCGCGGCGGGTCAGAGGGTGCGGGCGACGACTTCGCGCATGATCTCGTTGGACCCTGCGTAAATCTTGTGAACCCGCGCGTTGATATAGGCCTTGGCGATGGGATATTCCATCATGTAGCCGTAGCCGCCGAAGAACTGAAGGCAGGTGTCGATCACCTTCTGCTCAAGCTCCGACATCCAGAACTTGGCGCCGCAGACGGTGGCCACGTCGAGTTCGCCCTTGATGTGCATTTCCAGCAGCCGGTCCGCGTAAAGCCGGGCGATCTGGGTCTCGGTCTTGCACTCGGCCAGCTTGAAGCGGGTGTTCTGCAGGTCCAGCAGCACGCCGCCGAAGGCCTGGCGCTGCTTCACGTGCTCCAGCGTCCATTCCAGCGCGGCTTCCATGGAGGCGCAGCATTTCAGGACCAGGCCCAGACGCTCCTGCGGAAGCTGCTCCATCAGGTATTTGAAGCCCTTGCCCTCCTCGCCGATCAGGTTCTCGGGGGGGACGCGGATATTGTCGAAATGCAGTTCGGCGATGTCCTGGGCCTTCTCGCCCATCTTGTCGAGCTTCTTGCCGCGCGAGAAACCCTCGCGGTTGGTCTCCACCACGATCAGGCTGATGCCCTTGGCGCCCAGCGACGGGTCGGTCTTGGCGGCGACCAGCACAAAGTCGGCCAGCTCGCCATTGGTGATGAAGGTCTTGGCCCCCGAGACGACGTATTCGTTGCCGTCCTTCAGCGCCGTGGTCTTGATGTTCTGCACGTCCGAGCCCGCGCCCGGCTCGGTCATCGCGATCGAGCCGATGATCTCGCCCCTGGCCATGCGGGGCAGGAAGCGCTGCTTCTGCTCCTCGGTCCCGTAATGGGTGAAATAGGGGGCGACGATGTCGGAATGCAGCCCGAAGCCGGGGCCCGAGATGCCGCGCTTGGACATCTCCTCGTTCAGCACGGCGGCGTAGCGGAAGTCGACGCCGGCGCCGCCGTATTCCTCGGCCGCGGTCATCAGAAGCAGGCCCTCTTCGCCGGCCTTGGGCCAGACCTCGCGGTCCACGACGCCGTTCTTCTCCCATTCGGGATAGTTGGGGACCACCTCGCGCTCCATGAAAGCGGCGACGGCGCGGCGGAAATCCTCGTGTTCGGGTTCGAGCACGGAGCGGGTGTTGAGCATGGGGGTCCTCCTCCCAGGACTTGGGCCGGGTGCGCGCCCCTCGCGCCGCGCGGCTGCGGCTTGACAGCGGCGCGGCGCGGGGCCACGGTTGTTATAACAAATAACTCATAGCACCCCGCTGACCGCTCCGAAAGGGGCGAGTCGCGACGGCGAGACGCGGCGGGGGCGCGAAACCGGGGGGAGACCGCGCATGGCGCGACAGGCGGCGATCACGCACGCGACCGCACGGGCTGCGTCGCGTCGGGCCGTTCGGCGCAAGGCGTCCCCGTTCCCGAGGATCATCATCGCACAGGGCCGTGGACGGCCCCCGCCGGCGCGCGTCCGCAGAGACGACGGCCGGCCCCAGACGGAGGAAACCGCATGAGCAAGCTTCTGGAGGGCAAGGTCGCCCTGGTCACCGGCGCCGGCCGCGGCATCGGCCGCGAAATCGCGCTGCTGATGGCGTCCGAGGGCGCCAGGGTCATCGTCAACGACCTCGGCTCCAACGAAAAGGGCGAGGCGGAATCGGCCTCCAACGTGCCGGCCATGGAAGTGGTCCACGCCATCCGCGAGGCCGGCGGCGAGGCCGAGGCCAATTTCGGCTCGGTCGCCGACCGCAAGGACGCCAAAGCCATGGTCGAGCAGGCCGTGGACACCTTCGGCAGGATCGACTGCGTGGTGAACAACGCCGGCATCCTGCGCGACGTGATCTTCCACCGCATGACGCCCGAGGAATGGGACATCGTCATCAACGTCCACCTCAACGGCTCGTTCAACACCTCCCATTTCGCCGCCCCGCATTTCAAGGCGCAGGGCTCGGGCGTGTTCGTGCACTTCACCTCGACCTCCGGGCTGATCGGCAATTTCGGGCAGGCCAACTATTCCGCCGCCAAGATGGGCATCATCGGGCTGTCCAAGTCGCTGGCGCTGGACATGCACCGCTTCGGCGTGTCGTCGAACTGCGTGGCGCCCTTCGCCTGGTCGCGCCTCGTCGGCACCATCCCGATCAATTCCGAGGCCGACGCCGAGCGGATCGAGAAGGCCAAGCAGTCCACGCCGGCCAAGATCGCGCCGCTGGTCGCCGGGCTGGCGACCGAGGAGGGCCGCAAGATCACCGGCCAGATCTTCGGCGTGCGCCGCAACGAGATGTATCTCTTCTCGCAGAACCGCCCGATCCGCTCGGTCCACACCGCCGAGGGCTGGACCCCGACCTCCGTGGTCGAGACGGCGCTGCCGGCCTTCGCCGGCTCGGCCTATCCGCTGGACCGGTCGTCCGACATCTTCACCTGGGACCCGATCTGAGCGGGACGGGGCAGGGAACACGCACATGATCGACGAACAGAAGATCCTCAACTGGCCGTTCCAGCCGGTGGAGCACGCCTACACCTCCAAGGATTCCATCCTCTACGCGCTCGGCGTCGGGCTCGGGGGGGATCCGCTCGACGCGGCGCAGCTGCGCTTTCTCTTCGAGGAGCAGGACGGCTTCGCGGCGCTGCCGACCATGGCGGTGGTGCTGGCCGGGCCCGGCTTCTGGGTCCGCGACCCGGAGTCGGGCATCGACTGGCAGAAGGTCCTGCATGGCGAGCAGGGGATGGAACTGCACGCGCCGCTGCCCGCCGAGGCGACCGTGATCGGCCGGACCCGGGTGGCCGAGATCTCCGACAAGGGGGAGGGCAAGGGCGCGCTGCTCTATCTGGAGCGGACCCTGACCGACAAGGCGACCGGCGAGAAGCTGGCCACGCTGACCGCGACCACCTTCGCGCGCGGCGACGGCGGTTTCGGCGGCACGCCCAAGCCCAAGCCCAAGGCCCCGCCTTTGCCGGATCGGGCTCCGGACCTCGTAAACAGCTTCAAGACTCTTCCGCAGGCCGCTCTTATATATCGGCTTTCCGGCGATCCGAACCCGCTTCATGCGTCACCCGAAGTGGCGGCGACCGCGGGCTTCAAGGCCCCAATCCTGCATGGCCTCTGCTCCTACGCCGTGGCGGGGCTGGCGATCCTGCGGGAATGCTGCGGGTCGGAGCCGGACCGGCTCAAGTCCATGTCGCTGCGGTTCTCGTCGCCGGTCTATCCGGGCGAGACCATCCGCACCGAGATCTGGGATGAGGGCGGCGGCGCCTTCGTTTTCCGCGCCGTGGTCGAGGAGCGCGACGTGGTCGTGCTCGACCAGGGCCGCGCGACGGTCGCGCCCTGAGCGCCTGAGAAAAGGAATATCGACGTGTCCACGACCGATCGGGTGGTCCCCACCCCGACGCCGGAAACCCGGCACTACTGGGACGGCGCCCAGGCGGGCGAGCTTCGCCTTCAGCGCTGCAACGCCTGCGGCGACGCCTATTTCCCGCCCCGCCCCTTCTGCCCCGAATGCGGATCGCGCGATGTGAAGGTGGAGACCGCCTCGGGCCGCGGCACGCTCTACAGCTACATCATCAACCATCTCGGCGCGCCGGGGATGAAGCCTCCCTTCGCGGTGGCGGTGGTGGCGCTGGAGGAAGGCCCGCGGATGATGGCCAACATCCTCGAATGCGAGCAGACGCCCGAGGCGCTGGTGCTCGACATGCCGCTTGAGGTGACGTTCGAGAAGATCACCGACGCCATCACCCTCCCGCAGTTCAAACCCGCGGGAGCGCCGAAATGATCCCCAATTCCGTCGCCATCGTCGGCGCCGCCGAAACCACCGAGCTGGGCAAGATCCCCGAGCTTTCCCAGATCGGCCTGCACGCCGACGCCGCGCTCAACGCCATCGCCGACGCGGGCCTGACCGTGCGCGACATCGACGGCGTGGCCACCGCGGGCCACAACTCCACCGAGGTCGCGCATTACCTCGGGATCGTGCCGAAATGGGCGGACGGCACCTCCGTCGGCGGCTGTTCCTTCATGGTGCATGTGCGCCATGCGGTGGCGGCCATCGAGGCGGGCCTGTGCGAAACCGTGCTCATCACCCATGGCGAGAGCGGGCGGAACCGGGTGGGCGTGCTCGGCCGGCCGGTCTTCCCCTCCCAGTTCGACGCGCAGTTCGAAGCGCCCTACGGCGTCTCCATCCCGCCGTCGCGCTTCACCATCCCGGTGATGCGCAAGATGAAGGATGACGGGCTGACCGAAGAGCAGCTCGCCATGGTCGCCGTGGTGCAGCGCGAATGGGCCGCCTTCCACCCGCGCGCCAGCTTCCGCGATCCGATCACCGTGGACGACGTCCTGAACTCCAAGATGATCTGCTGGCCGTTCCGCAAGCTGATGTGCTGCCTGGTGACGGATGGCGGCGGCGCGCTGGTGCTGACCTCGGCCGCGCGGGCGAAGGACCTTCGCCAGAAGCCCGTCTACATCCGCGGCGCCGGCGAAAGCGCGGAGACCCCGGTGGTGAGCCAGATGAAGGACTTCACCTCCTCCGCCGCCTTCCGCATGTCGGGCAAGCTCGCCTTCGAAAGCGCCGGGCTCAAGCACTCCGAAGTCGATCACCTGATGATCTACGACGCCTTCGCGCATCTGCCGGTCTACGGGCTGGAGGACCTGGGCTTCGTGGGCAAGGGCGAGGGCGGGGCCTTCATCGCCGAGGGCAACACCCGCCCCGGCGGCAAGCTTCCGCTCAACACCAATGGCGGCGGGCTCAGCTACATGCATTCGGGGATGTACGGCATGTACGCCCTGCAGGAGAGCGTGCGGCAGATGCGGGGGACGTCCCCCGCGCAGGTGGAGGGGGCCAGGGTCTCGGTCTGTCACGGGGTCGGGGGCATGTTCGCGGCCTCGGGCACGGTGGTGATGACCAACGATCCCGGCTGAGGCCGGGCGGGAAAGCCCGTCGGGCCCCGAGGCGGGCCCGGCGCGAGGGCCGTCCGACATCGCGGGCGGCCCTGCCGCGCGGGCCATCGAGGCGCCGGTCCGGGGCGCGTGGTGCGACCTGGAGGCGCGGAGGGCCGGCGGGGCGCGGGGCGGGGCGGGCCTGCGTCGCGACCGTCCGCCGCCGCCGGACGCCCCGGTTGCCGCAGCGCGCCGCGAGGTCCGTGCGGAACGGACGGTTCGCGTCTGAAATTGGTTCGCCCTGCGGCAAGTTCATTCCGCATAGCGGAGCGAATATTCCGAGATCGCCTTGTGAAACACCGATTCTGGCCATATTCTGGGAGTGCGCCGCGCGGCTGTTCCAATCTCGCCCCCGCAGTGCCAAGCGGCCGAGAAGCGCCGGCGCATCATCGAAATCGCACCCTTCTGGGAGGAAACCGAATGACCCTGATGTCGAGCGCGCGCGCGCGCTCCCGGGCCGCCGTCCTTGCCGCCGTCTCCGCCTCCGCCGTGGCGCTGGCCGCCCCCGCGGGCGCCGAGGAGCTGTCCTATGGCGGCTACATCTCCGCCACCCACCCGGTGCATTCCGTCGGCCTCGACCCGTTCTTCGCCCGCGTGACCGAAGCCACCGGCGGCGAGCTGACCTGGACCACCTTCTACGGCGGCGCCATGGGCGGGCCGAAGGAGCTGCTGGGCGCCATCGGCGACAACATCCTCGATTCCGGCGCGGTGGTGGACGTCTACACCAAGTCCTCGCTGCCCGTGTCCGCGATGATCTCGGGCCTGCTGGCCACCGCCGACGACAGCCGGCTCTACGGCGCGGCGATGGCCGAGCACGAGCTGCTCAACTGCCCCTCCTGCGCCGAGGAGCGCGAGGATAACGGAATCGTCGCGCTCGGCTACTACGCGACCTCGCCCTATGTGCTGATGTGCGCCGAGCCGGTCAGCACGCTCGACGAGCTCGCCGGCAAGAAGGTCCGCACCTCGTCCCGCTTCGGCGCGATGATGCAGGGCATGGGCGCGACCGCGGTGTCGATCACCTCGGCCGAGATGTACGAGGCCATGCAGCGCGGCTCCACCGACTGCGCGGTCGGGCCGGCGGCCTGGCTGACCTCCTACAACATCAAGGACTTCGTGCGGTCCGTGGTGTCCACCCCGCTGGGCGCCTATTACGGCACCATGGTCCTGACCATGAACGCCGACCGCTGGGAGGACCTGGAGCCGGCCCACAAGCAGGCGATCATCGACAACATTCCGCAGATGACCGCCGACATCAACTGGGTCTACCTGGAGGAGGCCGACGCCGCCATGGCTGAGGTCGCCGCCCGTGAGGACGGCCAGGTCGTCGAGGCGTCCGAGGACTTCATGTCCGCCGTGGCCGCCTTCCGCGAGGGCGAGTACGACGTGGCCATCAAGCAGGGCGAAGAGGACGGCATCGACGACGCCGCCGAAATCGTGGCCAGCTTCCGCGCCACCGTCGACAAGTGGCGCAAGATCATGTCCGAAGAGGTCGGCGACGACAAAGCCAAGTACGCCGCCGCGCTGAAGCGCGAGATCTACGACAAGCTGGACTACTGATCCGGCCGGTCGGGCCGGGCCGGGGCGACCGGCCGGGCTCGACACGCGGGATCGACCAGGGCGAACGACAAGGGCGATGGCGGCGCGCGAGGGAGGCCGCCGCCATCGCCCGCGCAAGGGGGAAAGCATCAGCCGGCTGAACAAGCCGGGGACCTTCCGCCGGGCGGTCCTGCCCCGAGCGGGTGTTCCGCACGGCGGTCCGGGGTTTCGCTTTGCTCCTTGTCTGGCGACGAGCGCGAGGGTAACTTGCGCCCAAGAAAAGACTTCCCGGTCCCCGGCGCGCCGAAGGCGCATCGAGGACCGGCGGGGAACAAAGGCATCCAAAGGGAGGAAACCACATGAACATCACCCGGACCGCGCTTGCGCTCACAACCGCCGTGGCGACGACGATCGCCGCGCCGGCCATGGCCCGCGAGCTGACCTACGGCCACTACATCTCGACCACGCATCCGGTGAACACCGAAGGCATGACGCCCTATTTCGACAAGATCACCGCCGACACCGACGGCTCGATCACCTGGACCGCCTTCTTCGGCGGCGCCATGGGCGGCCCGAAGGAGCTTCTGGGCGCGGTCGGCGACAACGTGCTCGACGCCGCCGGCGTGGTCGATGTCTACGTCAAGAGCGACCTGCCGCATTCGGCGCTGCTGTCCTCGCTGTTCGTGGCCGCCGACGACGTGCTCGCCTTCGCCGCTGCGATGAACGAATACCAGCTGCTGCACTGCCCGGCCTGCCTCGACGACTACCAGCGCAACGGCGTCAAGCCGCTGGCCTGGTATTCGACCTCGCCCTACGTGCTGATGTGCACGTCCAAGGTCACCTCGCTGGATGACCTGGCCGGCAAGAAGGCGCGGGCCACCTCGCGCATGGGCGTGCTGATGAACACGCTCGGCGGCACCGCGGTGTCGATCACCTCGGCCGAGATGTACGAGGCCATGCAGCGCGGCCAGGCCGACTGCTCCGTCGGCTCCGCCGCCTGGCTGACCGCCTACAACATCAAGGACTTCGTGAAGTCGATCGTGTCCGATCCGCTGGGCGCCTATATCGGCTCGATGGTGATGAACCTCAACCAGGACGTCTGGGACGATCTGGAGCCGAACGAGCGTCAGGCGATCATCGACGGTCTGCCGGACCTGATCGCCAACATCCAGTGGGCCTACGCCGCCGAGGACGCGGCGGCGATCGCCGCCGCCGAGGAAGCCGGCGCCGTCGTCTACCCGGCCGACAAGGACCTCGCCGACAAGATCGCCGAGATCCGCCCGACCGAGTACGCCGCCGCCGCCGAGCAGGGCAAGGCCGACGGCATCGAGAACGCCGAGGAAGTGGTCCAGGGCTACAAGGATCTGGTCGAGAAGTGGCGCGGGATCGTGGCCGAGGTCGGCGACGACAAGGCCGCCTACGCCGAGGCGCTGCGCACCGAAATCTTCTCGAAGATCGAGCACTGATCCCCGGCCGGGCCGGGGGGACCGGGACGGGGGCCTCGCGCCCGCCGTCCCGGCCCTGCGGCCCGCCTCTCCGGCCCCCCGACGCCGGGGGGCCGTTCCCGAAGGCCGCCAGGTCCGACAGATGACCGTCTCGCGTTCCAGAGCCGCCGTCCGGGCCCCCGTCACGGCCCCGGTCCCGGCGCCCGCCCGAGGCGCCGTCCGGTCCGGGGCCCGACGCCTGAACCGCGCGCGCATCCGGGACCGCGCCGCGCGCCCCCGCCTCGCGGCGCCGGGCCGATCCGTCCCCGCGGCCCGTCCGCAGGAGGACCGATCCGCCCGGCGCCGCCATGGCCCCGCCCCCTCCGCGTCGCGCCTCATCGCCGCGCGCCGCGCCGTATCGCGCCCCGCATCTGGCGCCCGCCGCTGATCCGGACGACAACGCCGTCCCTCACTTCCGACACCGAAAGACCGACATGCGAACCATAGAGAAGATCGCTTCAGCCATCTCCGGCGCCGTGGGCCTGATCGGCGGCGCGATCATGCTGCTGATGATGACCCAGGTGGCGCTCGATGTGCTGATGAAGCATTTCTTCAACTGGCCCATCCCCACCACGCTGGAGACGGTGGCGAGCTATTACATGGTCGCCCTGGTGTTCCTGCCCCTGGGCGTGGTCACCCGCGACAACGAGCATCTGGAAGTCGAGATGTTCACCCAGAAGCTCGCGCCCCGCGCGCTCTCGGCGGTCAAGCTGCTGGGCTGCGTGATCGGCCTGCTCTATGTCGGCACGATGCTCGACAGCTCGATCGAGAAGGCGATCAAGATGACCGAGCGCGGCGAGGAGTGGGAGACCGCGACCTTCCACATGCAGGTCTGGCCGGCGCGCTGGTTCCTGCCCATCGGGGCCACCCTGATGCTGGTGTGGCTGGCGCTGCAGGCGCTCGACAATCTCAGCTTCGCGGCCACCGGCAAGCGGCTGATCTCCGAGCCCAAGCCCCACGAACCCACCGAAGATCACGCCGCCTGAGCGCGTCCCAGATACCGATCCGCAGGAAAACGACATGGACAATCTGACTATCGGCTATCTCGGCGTGGCCGCCATCATGGTGCTGCTGGCGCTCCGGGTTCCGATCTCCTTCGCGCTCGGCTCGGTCTCCTTCGTGGGGATCTGGCTGGTGCGTTCCAAGGGCGCCGCGCTCGGCCTCATCGGCTCGCTGCCCCATGACTTCGCCTCGTCGTGGGAGCTTTCGGCCGTGCCGATGTTCCTGCTGATGGGCGCGGTCGCCTATCAGACCGGCCTGACCAGTTCGCTCTACACGGCCGCGAGGCTATGGCTGAACGAGCTTCCAGGCGGGCTGGCGGTGGCCACCAACTTCACCGCCGCGGGCTTCGCGGCGGCGTCGGGGTCGTCCATCGCCACATCCGCGGCGGTGGGCCGGCTGGCCATCCCCGAGATGCTCAAGTTCGGCTATGACAAGGCGCTGGCCACCGGCACGGTCGCGGCCTCGGGCACGCTCGGGGCGCTGATCCCGCCCTCCATCGCCTTCGTCATCTACGGATGGTTCACCGAACAGTCGGTGGGCATGCTGCTGATGGCCGGCCTGATCCCCGGCCTGCTGACCGCCGCGCTCTACACGGTGATGATCGTGGGGCGCTGCATCGTCGATCCCTCGCTCGCCCCCAAGGTCGCGATCAAGGTCACCTGGCGCGAGAAGTTCCAGGCGCTGCTCCAGGTCTGGCCGATGCCGGTGCTGGTGCTGGGCGTGATCGGCTCGATCTATTCGGGCATGGCCACGCCGACCGAGGCCGGCGCGCTCGGCGCCGCCTTCGCGCTGATCATCGGCGCCTTCATGGGCAACCTCAACAAGAAGACCCTCGGCGACTCGGTGCGCGACGCGCTGCGCACCACCTCGTCGCTGTTCTTCCTCGCCATCGGCGCGGTGATGCTGACCCGCTTCCTCGCCATGGCGGGCATTCCGGGCTTCATCGCGGACCTGGTCAGCCATCTGGAGCTGGGCCCGGTCAGCCTGGTGATCGCGCTGTCCATCGTCTACCTGATCCTGGGCATGTTCCTCGACCCGATCGGAGTCATGCTGCTGACCCTGCCGGTGTTCCTGCCGGCCTTCGACGCGCTCGACATGAACCTGATCTGGGTCGGCGTGATCGTGGTCAAGATGATCGAGGTCGGGCTGCTGACCCCGCCGGTGGGGCTCAACGTCTATGTGGTGAAGAACGTCGCCGGGGATTCCGTGCCCCTGCAGACGGTTTTCAAGGGCGTGCTCTGGTTCTTGGGCTGCGAAGTGATCATCATGGCGCTGCTGATCGCCTTCCCCGGGATCTCGCTCTGGCTGCCCAGCCTCATGCATATGGGCTGACGCGCCGGGGGGAACCGGCATGGACGAGGCGGCGGCGAACGGGAGGAGGAGACCCCAATGTTCGACACGCCCCTGACCCTGACCGACGGCATCCTGTCGGGGCCGCTGCGCGCGCCCCGGCAGATGCTGGCCGATCAGGCCTATGACGGCCACACATCCATCCACGACGACGCCATGGCCGAGAAGCTCGGCTTCCGCGCCGGCCCCATCGAGGGGCCGACGCATTTCTCCCAGTTCGAGCCGCTGCTGAGCCGCATCTGGGGCCAGGCCTGGTTCGAGCAGGGCTGCCTCTCGGTCCACTTCCTCAACATGGTGGTGGAGGGCGAGGAGGTCCGCGCCTTCGTCCGGATGCCCGAGGACGGCGCCCGCCGGGCCGAGTGCTGGGCCGAGAAGGCCGACGGCACGCGGGTGCTCGACGCCTCCGCCACGCTGGGCCCCGACCATTCCGAAACGCTGCTCGAATCCCGCAAGGCCCGCCTGCGCCCGCCGGGCAAGCTGGTGATCCTGGAGGATCTGCGCCTCGGCATGACCGGCCGGGCGGGGGAGACGGCGACCATGGGCATGGACGACCACATGGGCGACCTCTACCCGTTCACCCTGCGCCGCAAGCTCGACGCCATCACCGAGAACATGCCGGCCTATTCCGACGACGCGGCCTCCCCCTGGGGGCGGGCGGCGATCCCGATGGAGATGATCTCGGTGCTCGCCGCCTACGGGTCGAAGTCCGCCGGCTTCCCGGTCAAGGGGCCGGCCATCGGGCTTTACGCGGATCTCGAAATGCGGCTGATCGACGGTCCGCTGTTCGTGGGCGAGACCTATGGCGTGCACCGCGAAATCGCCGCCATCGCCGAGAGCGGGCGCACGGAATCCTACTGGACCCGCACCACGCTGTCGGATCTCGAAACCGGGGCCCCGCGGGCGGTGGTCCTGCTCAACCACGCGGTCCTGAAGGCCTCCTACGAAGGCTACGAGGACCGTCGCAAGGCGCTGGAGGCGGCGGGCTGAGGCCGCCCCGCGCCAGACCCGGAGACTTGTCGCGACAGGGCGGGTGACGGAGGGTTAACAGGTTGGGGCGTATCGCGTAAAACCAGAGTGCATGTCGATTCTGGAGCCTGCGTTCATGACCTCATCGCCCTCCGTCATCCGCGTCGCAGGCCGCGCGGGGTTCGCTTCGGCCACGATCCGGGCGGTGATGACGGTTGCGGGCTTGGGTTTGGGTTTGGGTTTGGGCGTGGGGGGGGCGTCGGCGCAGAGCGTCGCGGCCTCGCGCGACATCTACCGCGGCGTGCTCAGCCGCTCGCCGCTGGCCTCGGATTACCAGGCGCTGGCGCTCTTCGCCGGGGAGAAGGGGCTGAGCTCGGCCCATTACACCATCGACGGCGACACGATCAGCACCACCAATTTCCCGATGGGCTACACGTTCGCGGACATGGCCGCGGGCGCCCGGCCCTTTGTCGAAGGGGTGTTCGGCTGGTCGTCGCTGTCGCAAAGGGACAGCGCGCAGTTCCACCCCACCCGCGGCCCCACCGACATCCGCTATGATCTCAGCACCTATTCCGCCATCGGCGGGGCGGGGGTGGAGTTCGACGGCCCTCCCGGCCTGCGCGTCCGCCCGGTGGCGCTGATCGGCTACAGCCGGGTGGAGGACGACAGTGAGTTCACCGGCCCCGGCGCCCGCTTCGCCGACGCCGCGACCCGGGGCATCCTGCTCAACGCCCGCGTGGACAGCCTGCTCTATGGCGGCGCGCTGGAACTGCTCTACGACGCGCCCTTCACCGACGAGATCGATTTCAGCTTCGCGGGCCGCTACACGCGGCTCTGGGCCGATGTGGTCGACGCCTCCGACCCGGCGTGGGAGCGGAGCAGCGCCTCCGCCTTCGACACCGTGACCGGACATGCGGAGTTCGAAGGGCCGACCGGCGCCACCCTGATGGGGCGGGATCTGCGCTGGATCGGCTTCGTCGGCGGCGCGTCGCTGATCGGGTCGCAGGGCGCGGCGCTCGGCTTCACCGGCTATGGCGAGGTCGGGGCCGGCATCCGCGTCGTGGACCGGGAGACGTTCCCCTATATCGAGGGCGGGGCGATCCGCGGCTCGGTTCTGGTGGGCGACGACATGATCGGCTGGTCGATCGGCGCCACGCTGGATTTCTGAGCCCGGAGGCGGGCCGGGACGCCGGCGCCCGCCCGGTCGGTGGCGCTCGGCCGAAGCGGCCCGGTCCCGCGCCCAGCGCCGGGGGGGGCGAGGTCGCGGCCGAAGGCTGCGCCGCGCCCCGAGTTTACGCCCGCGCCGCGCAACCGCCTTCGGCCGCGCCGCGGACGCCCGGACCGGGGCAGGCCGGGGCGGGGACTGGCCGGGGACGGCGCGCGCTCCGCCCCCGCAGCCTGCGGCCCGCGCGCAGGGACCGATCGGGCGCCGTCAGACGCCCTCGCGGTCGCTCTCCCGCCAGTTCGGCGCGATCCACGGCTCGGCGTTCTCGGGGGGCAGGGGGGCGCGGCCGAGGATCATGTCCGCCGCCTTCTCCCCCACCATGATCGAGGGCGCGTTGAGATTGCCGTTGGGGATGCGCGGGAAGATCGAGCTGTCGGCCACCCGCAGCCCCTCGACCCCGATCACCCGCGTCTCCGGGTCCACCACGGCGCCCGGGTCGTCGGCCCGCCCCATCCGGCAGGTGCCGCAGGGGTGATAGGCGCTCTCGGCATGTTCGCGCACGAAGGCGTCGACCTCCGCGTCGGACCGCACCGCGGCGCCGGGCTGGATCTCCTTGCCCCGATAGGGGGCGAAGGCGGGCTGGGCGAGCACCTCGCGCGCGGCGCGCACGGCGCGGCGGAAATCCACCACGTCCTGTTCGGTCGACATGTAGTTGAAGCGGATTTCCGGCGCGGCCTCCGGGTCCGCCGAAGCCAGCGTGACCGCCCCGCGCGAGGTCGCCCGCATCGGCCCGACATGGATCTGGAAGCCCTCGCCCTCGGCCGGGGCCTTGCCGTCATAGCGCACGGCGATGGGGATGAAATGCATCTGGATGTCCGGGTAATCCACCCCGGCGCGGGACCGGATGAAGGCCGCGCTCTCGAACTGGTTGGAGGCGCCGAGCCCGCGCTTGAAGAACAGCCACTGCGCCCCGGCGAGCCCCTTGCCGATCAGGTTCCAGTGCCGGTTCAGCGTGATCGGCTGGGTGCAGGCCTGCTGCACGTAGACCTCCAGATGGTCCTGGAGGTTGCCGCCGACCCCCGGCCGGTCCGCGATCACCGGGATCCCGTGGGCCGCGAGCTGCGCCCCCGGCCCGATCCCCGACTGCATCAGCAGCTTGGGCGAGTTGATCGAGGACGCGGCCAGGATCACCTCCGCCCGCGCGCCGATCACCTCGATGCGGCCGCCCCGGCGGATCTCCACCCCCGTGGCGCGGGCGCCCTCCATCACCACCCGGCGGGCGAGCCCGCGGACCACCCGCAGGTTCCCGCGTTTCATCGCCGGGCGCAGATAGGCGTTGGCGGCGGACCAGCGGCGGCCCTGCCAGACGGTCATCTCCATCGGGCCGAAGCCCTCCTGGCGCTGGCCGTTATAGTCGTCGGTGCGCCCGAAACCGGCCTGGGCCCCGGCCTCGACGAAGGCGTGGAACAGCGGGTTCTTCCGCGGGCCGCGGGTCACGTGCAGGGGGCCGTCGGTCCCCCGCCAGTCGGCGTCGCCGCCATGGCCGCCGTCATGCCAGTGCTCCATCCGCCGGAAATAGGGGGCGACGGCGGCGCCGTTCCAGCCGGCGGCGCCCATCTCGGCCCAATGGTCGAAGTCGCGGGCGTGGCCGCGCACATAGACCATGCCGTTGATCGAGGACGAGCCGCCCAGCACCTT
Organism: Albimonas donghaensis; assembly: GCF_900106695.1. Taxonomy (GTDB): domain Bacteria; phylum Pseudomonadota; class Alphaproteobacteria; order Rhodobacterales; family Rhodobacteraceae; genus Albimonas; species Albimonas donghaensis. The sequence goes on along the minus strand of NZ_FNMZ01000001.1, from coordinate 1,317,346 downwards.
GCCCCGAGGACAGGCGAGCCTGCGCCCGTTCAGCCCCGGCTCCGGCTGGGAGGCGAAGCCCCAGTCGTAGCGCGACATGTTCATCGGGTAGCTGAGCGCCGCGGGCATCTGGATGAAGGGGCCGGCGTCGGTTCCGCCATGTTCGATGACGATCACCGAATGCCGGCCGTCCTCCGACAGCCGCGCGGCGAGCGCCGAGCCCGCCGAGCCCGAGCCCACGATCACGTAATCCGCCTGCAGGGCGGCGGCCCCGGTCATGCCGACCTCTCCCGCGCCGCCGGTCATGTCGGGCGCAGGCTGTCGAAGGGGACCATGGCGTGGGTCGCGTAGGCGGGGCGGGCGGCGAGATCGCGATACCAGCGGCTCACGTTGGGATGGTCGTCGCCGGCCAGCCCCAGCTCATGCGCCCGATACATCAGCACGCCCGGCAGGATGTCGGCGAAGGAGAAATCCTCTCCGATCCATTGCGAGCCCGCCAGATGCGCGTCCAGAATCCCCAGCGCCGCCTTCAGCGGGGGCCGGGCGGCGTCGATCACCGCCTGGTTCCGGTTCTCGGGCCGGGCGAAGATCAGCTGCAGGAAAAAGGGCTGCATGCGGGGCGCGAGCGTCGCCCGCCCCCACTCCGCCCATTTGTCGAGCCGGGCGCGGGTCAGCGGATCGCGCGGCCAGAAGGTCTCGTCCCCATGCATGGCCGCGAGACAGCGCACGATCGCCGCGCTTTCCCACAGCACGGTCCCGTCGATCTCCACCGTCGGGATCACGCCGTTGGGGTTCATGGCGCGGTATTCGGGCGTGTCGGTTCCGCCGAAGGCGCCGCCCACGTCGCGGCGGTCGACGTCGAGCCCCAGCTCGGCCGCGCACCACATGACGTTCTGGACATTGGTGGACGTGGCGCGTCCATGCACGATGATCATGGGTCGGCTCCTCAGTAAGGGCTGTCGACGGGGACGAGCCCCAGGTTCACGGTCTTCAGGCGGGTGTAGAACTCCACCGCCGCCTTGCTGTTCTCCCGCCCCATGCCGGAGGCCTTGACGCCGCCGAAGGGCGCCTCGACCGGGGTGAGGTTATAGCAGTTGATCCAGCACACCCCGGCGTCCAGCGCCGCGGCGACCCGGTGGGCGCGGGTCACGTCGCGGGTGAACAGCCCGGCGGCGAGCCCGAAGGGGGTGCCGTTGGCGCGGGCGATCACCTCGGATTCGGTTTCGAAATCCAGCAGCGACAGGACCGGGCCGAAGATCTCCTCCCGCGCCAGGCTCATGTCGTCGGTCACGCCCCCGAAGATGGTCGGCGGCACGAAGGCGGCGGAGTCGAGCCCCGGCAGATCCGGCAGCGCGTCCTGCGTGAGGCGCGAGGCGCCCTCGGCCTCCCCCGCCTCGATCGCCGCGCGGACCCGGCCGGCATGTTCGGCGGAGATCAGCGGGCCCATATGGGTGTCGGGATCGGTCGGATCGCCGATGCGGATGGCGGCGGTGCGTTCCAGCAGGCGGGTCATGAAGGCGTCGCGGATGCCCGACTGCACGAAGACCCGCGTGCCATTGGTGCAGACCTGCCCGGCGGAGTAGAAATTCCCCAGCAGCGCGCCGCCCACCGCGTCCTCCAGGTCCGCGTCGTCGAAGACGATCAGCGGCGATTTCCCGCCCAGCTCCATGGTCGCGGGGATCAGCCGCGCGCCGGCCTGCGCCGCCACGCGGGCCCCCGTGGGGACCGACCCGGTCAGCGAGACCTTGGCGCAGGCGGGATGGGCGGCCAGCGCCGCGCCGACCTCGCCCATGCCCTGCACCACGTTGAACAGGCCCGGAGGGGCGCCGGCCTCGACCAGCGCCTCGGCCAGCTTCAGGGTGGTCAGCGGCGTGACCTCCGAGGGCTTGAAGACCATGGCGTTGCCGCAGGCCAGCGCCGGGGCCGCCTTCCAGCAGGCCACCTGGATCGGGTAGTTCCACGCCCCGATGCCCACGCAGACGCCCAGCGGCTCCCGCAGGGTGTAGACATGGGCGCCGGGGACGGGGATCGTCTCCCCCGCGATCCCCGCGGCGATGCCGCCGAAATATTCCAGCGCCTCGGCGCCCGAGGCCGCGTCGGCCACCAGCGTCTCCTGGATCGGCTTGCCGGTGTCGAGCGTCTCCAGCTCCGAAAGCGCCTGGTTGTCCCGGCGCAGGATCCGGGCCGCTTCGCGCAGCACGCGGCCCCGCTCGGCCGGCGCGCAGGCGGCCCATTCCTTCTGGGCGCGCGCGGCGCAGTCGAAGGCGGCCTCGATCACCGCCTGGGTGGCGGCATGCAGATGGGCGATGACCTCGCCCGTCGCCGGATGGCGCGAGACGAACTCGGCCCCGGTCTCGTCCTCCACGTAACGGCCATCGACGAAATGGCTTGCGATCGGTTGCGCGGTCATCACTCGCCCCTCGGGAAACGCTGGTCGTTCTCCAGCACGTTCAGGTCCATGTGGTTGCGCATGTAGCGCTCCGACGCCTTCTGCAGCGGCTGGAAATCCCACGGGTAATAGGCGCCGTTGCGCAGGCTTTCGTAGACCACCAGCCGGCGGGCCTGGGACTGGCGGACCTCGGCGTCATAGGCCTCCAGGTCCCACAGCTCCCGCACCCGCGCCGCGAAGGCCTCGACCACCGGCGCGTGGGCGGGGTCGGCGGCGAGGTTGGTCAGCTCGTCCGGGTCGGCTTCCAGGTCGAACAGCAGCGGGGGGTCCAGCTCGCAGTGGATGTATTTCCACCGCTCGCCGCGCAGGCAGACCAGCGGCGCGTAGGAGCCTTCGGCCGCGTATTCCATGCGCACCGGGGTCTCGCGCGCCGCGGCCCCGGTCGCCACCGGCATCAGGCTTTCGCCATCGGTCCAGGGCAAGATTTCGGACATGTCGATGCCCGCGATGTCGGCCAGCGTCGGCGTGATGTCGAGCGCGGAGACCGGCGCCTCCACCCGCCCGGGCGCGAGCCCCGGCGCGGCGATCATCAGGGGCACGCGGGAGGCGCCCTCGAAGAAGCTCATCTTGAACCACAGCCCGCGCTCGCCGAGCATGTCGCCATGGTCGGCGACGAAGACGATGGCCGTGTCCTCCTCCTGCCGCGTGCCGTGCAGGGCGTCGAGGATGCCGCCGATCTTGTCGTCCACATAGGAGATGTTGGCGAAATAGGCGCGGCGGGACCTGGCCACGTCCTCGTCCGAGATGTCGAACTTGCGCCAGTCATTGGCGTCGAACAGGCGCTTGGAATGCGGGTCCTGCGCGTCGTAGCCCATGTCCGGCGCCCGCGGCGCGAGGTGGTCGCAGTCGGCGTAGAGATCCCAGAACCGCCTGCGCGCCACATAGGGGTCATGCGGGTGGGTGAAGCTGACCGTCAGCATCCAGGGGCGGTCATCGCGCCTGCGCCCCAGATCGTAGATCTTGCGGACCGCGTTATAGGCGACCTCGTCATCGTATTCGAGCTGGTTGGTGATCTCCGCCACCCCCGCGCCGGTCACCGAGCCGAGGTTGTGATACCACCAGTCGATGCGCTCTCCCGGTTTGCGGTAGTCCGGCGTCCAGCCGAAATCGGCGGGGTAGACGTCGGTGGTCAGCCGTTCCTCGAAGCCATGCAGCTGGTCGGGGCCGACGAAATGCATCTTGCCCGACAGGCAGGTGGCGTAGCCCGCCCGGCGCAGGTGATGCGCGTAGGTGGGAATGTCGGAGGCGAATTCGGCCGCGTTGTCATAGACCCGCGTGCGCCGGGGCAGGGCGCCCGCCATGAACGCCGCCCGCGCCGGGGCGCAGAGCGGCGAGGCGTTGTAGGCGTTGGCGAAGCGGACCGAGCGTTCGGCCAGGCTCGCCAGGTTGGGGGCGTGCAGCCAGGGGGCGGGGCCGTCGGGGAACAGGGTCCCGTTCAGCTGGTCCACCATGATGACGAGGATGTTGGGACGGCGGCTCAAGCGGCGTGCTCCCTTGCCAGGCACAGGTCGAGATAGTCGTTCACCGCGGCTTCGGCGCCGGCCCCGTCGGGGGCCCGGTCCTGAAGCGCGCAGCGGATGTAGAACCCGTCGATCATCGAGGCGAGGCCCTGCGCGATTCGCCTCGCATCCGATTCGCCGACCAGCGGACGCAGCCCGTGAACCAGGTTCGAATCGAGCCGCTCGGCATAGACCCGCAGCAGCCGCGCCGCCTCCGGAGAGGTCTGCGCCAGGACGTAGAAGGCCAGCCAGGAGGCGATGCATTCGCGGCTGAACTGCTCGGGCGAGAACGAGGCACGGACGATCGCGCGGACCCGCGCCTCAGGGTCGTTCGCCCCGGCCAGCCCGAGCCGGACGGTCAGGCCGAACTCCCTGAGAATATGGCGCATTGCGGCGAGCAGGATGCGGTCCTTGGAGCCGAAGTAATGATGCGCCAGCGCCGGCGACACCCCCGCCCGCGCGGCGATGCGGCCCACGGTGACGCTCAGCGATCCGGCCTCGCCGATCTCCGCGATGCAGGCGCGGATCAGCGCGTCGCGACGCAGCGGCTCCATCCCGACTTTCGGCATTGCAATCCCACCCGATCCACACAAGCGTTTACATCCGCGGACGGTTCGTTTTTGATTGAGGCATCAATCAAAATCAACCCGCGTCCCAAGCTCAACCGGGAGAGAGAGCCGAAATGCATCGCAACATCATCGCCCGTCGCGCCCGCGCCGTCGCCGGCGCCGCCGTTCTCGCCGCCGTGGCCGGCGCTCCGCTGACCGCCCAGGCCGCCTGCGACGAGGTCGTCTTCTCCGATGTCGGCTGGACCGACATCACCACCACCACCGCCGCCGCCAAGCAGGTGCTCGAAGCGCTCGGCTACGATGTCGACGTGAAGGTGCTGTCGGTCCCCGTCACCTTCGCCTCGCTGGAAAGCGACGACGTGGACGTGTTCCTGGGCAACTGGATGCCGGCCCAGAAGGGCGCGATCCAGCCCTATCTCGACTCGGGCGAGATCGAGCAGGTCGCGATCAACCTCGAAGGCACCAAGTACACGCTCGCCGTGCCGACCTACGCCTACGAGGCCGGTCTCAAGACCTATGCCGACATCCACAAGTTCGCCGATGAGCTCGACAACAAGATCTACGGGATCGAGCCGGGCAACGAGGGCAACACCTATCTCGTCTCCCTGACCGAAGAGAACAAGTTCGACCTCAAGGACTTCGAGGTGGTCGAAAGCTCCGAGCAGGGCATGCTGGCCATGGTCGGGCGCGCCTACAAGAAGGAAGAGCCGGTGGTGTTCCTGGGCTGGGAACCGCACCCGATGAACGCCAACTACTCGCTCAAGTATCTCACCGGCGGCGAGGACTTCTTCGGCGGCGAGGGCGTGGTCCACACCACCACCCGCAAGGGCTTCGCGACCGAGTGCCCGAATGTCGGGGCCTTCCTCGACAATCTCAAGTTCTCGCTGGCGATGGAGAACGAGATCATGGGCAAGATCCTCGACGATGGCGAGGATGCGGACGACGCCACCATGACCTGGATGAAGGCCAATCCCGACGCGGTGGCCGCCTGGCTGAACGGCGTCACCACGGTCGACGGCGAGCCGGGTCTGGCCGCCGTGACCGAGGCCTTCGGGCTCTGAGACGTCCCAGGGGGGGCGGGTCCGCTAGGCCCGCCCCCTTCGGCGTTTCGGGGGGCCGCGCGCCCCCCGCCTGACATGCGGAGCGGGCGCCGTCGAGGGAACGGTCGGCGCCCGCCCGCCGCAAGATCCGGGCGCATGACCTGGCCGAATGACCCGGCCGAATGACCCGGCGCGACCAGACGCGAGCACGGAGGGGACCCCTGCATGGAATGGCTGTCCGACAACAAGATCCCGGTCGGAAAATGGGCGAAAGCCTTCTTCGACACGCTTCAGGACAATGGCGGATGGTTCTTCGACGGGCTCGCCGATGTGATGAGCGCGCTGATCGACGCGCTGCTCTGGCTGCTTCAGACCCCGCATCCGCTGATCGTCACCGCGGTGGCGGTGGCCATCGCCTGGGCGCTGCAGCGCAACTGGAAGATCTGTCTTTTCACCTTCCTCGGCTTCCTGTTCATCATGAACCAGGACTATTGGGAGGAGATGACCGAGAGCCTGACGCTGGTGCTCTCGGCCTGCATCGTGTGCATGGCGGTCGGCGTGCCCATCGGCATCTACGCCGCCCATCGCCCCAGGCTCTATGCCGGGCTTCAGCCGGTGCTGGACCTGATGCAGACGCTGCCGACCTTCGTCTACCTGATCCCGGCGATCGTGTTCTTCGGCATCGGCATGGTGCCCGGCCTGATCGCCACGGTGATCTTCGTGCTGCCCGCGCCGATCCGGCTGACCTATCTGGGCGTGTCCTCCACGCCCCCCGCGCTGCTTGAGGCGGCGGAGGCCTTCGGCGCCACCCCCACCCAGAAGCTGGTGAAGGTCGAGCTTCCCTACGCGCTGCCGCAGATCATGGCGGGGCTGAACCAGACCATCATGCTGTCGCTGTCCATGGTCGTGGTCGCGGCGCTGGTCGGGGCCGACGGGCTCGGCGTGCCGGTGGTGCGCGCGCTCAACCAGGTCAACACCGCGCTCGGCTTCGAAAGCGGTTTCATCATCGTGGTCGTGGCGATCCTGCTCGACCGGATCCTGCGCATCGGGGGGCGGGCGAAATGAGCAAGGCGGTCATCTTCGACAACGTCTCCATCGTCTTCGGCGGCCGCCCGCAGCAGGCGCTGCCGCTGATGGACAAGGGCATGTCCCGCTCTCGGGTGCAGGAGGAGACGTCGCAGGTTCTCGGCGTCCACAACTGCTCCGAGGAGGTGTCCGAGGGCGAGATCCTCGTGCTCATGGGCCTGTCGGGGTCCGGCAAGTCGACGCTTCTGCGCGCGGTCAACCGGCTGAACCCGGTGGTGCGGGGCAGGGTGCTGATCTCCGACGGTCAGAGCGGCATGGACGACGTGACCGCCGCCGACGCGAGGACGCTCCGGAAGATCCGGGCGACCCGGGTGGCGATGGTGTTCCAGCAGTTCGGCCTGCTGCCCTGGCGCAACGTGGCGGAGAATGTGGGCCTGGGGCTGGAGCTCGCCGGCATGGGCCGGGCCGAGCGCGACGACAAGGTGCGCCGCCAGCTCGATCTCGTGGGCCTCTCGGACTGGGCGGATCGCAAGGTCGGCCAGCTTTCGGGCGGGATGCAGCAGCGGGTGGGCCTGGCGCGGGCCTTCGCGACCGAGGCCCCGATCCTGCTGATGGACGAGCCGTTCTCGGCGCTCGATCCGCTGATCCGGGCGCGCTTGCAGGACGAGCTTCTGGACCTTCAGAAGAACCTCAAGCGCACGCTGGTCTTCGTGAGCCATGACCTCGACGAGGCGTTCAAGCTGGGCGACCGCATCGCGATCATGGAGGGCGGGCGGATCGTGCAATGCGGCACCCCGCGCGACATCATCCGCAAGCCGGCGAACGAATACGTGGCGGATTTCGTGGCCCATATGAACCCGCTGGGCGTGCTGCGGGCCGGGGATGCGCTGGGCGAGGGGATGGCCGGGCCGGAGGCGCCGACGGTCGGCGTCTCGGCGCCGCTGACCCAGGTGATGGAGATGCTGCGCGACGGCGCGGCGGAGGTCGGGGTCACCGGCCCCGACGGCGCGCCGCGGGGCGTGGTGCGGGCGCAGGACGTGGTTTCGGCGCTGGCCGGCACGGCGCCGGCCTGACCGACGCGCCGGGGCCGATGGGCTGAAGGCCGGGCGCGGGCGCGCCCCAACCCGGCCGGCGCCCCCGTCCGCCTTCGGCGTGTCGGGGGGACGCGAGGGTTCGCGCCCAGCGCTCCGGCGCCCGGCCCCGGACGGATCGCGACGGATCGCGACGGATCGCGACGGATCGCGACGGATCGCGACGGATCGCGATGAGGGCGGGGGCGGGGAGACCTCGCCGCCCGCGCCGCCCCCCGCAACGCCGCGCGGGCGCTCCGGCGCCGCCAGCGCGCGGGTCGACGCGCGGCTCCCTCGCCCGCCGTGGGCCCGCCGTGGGCCCGTCGCGCGCCCGGCGTTCAGCCGCCCTCGCGCAGCCGCTCCTCCAGTTCATGCCGCTTGATCTTGCCGGTGGTGGAGCGGGGCAGGTCCGCATCCTCCACGAAGCGCACGGCGGAGGGGCGCTTGTAGCGCGCGATGCGGCCGTCGAAGCTGGCGATGATCTCCGCCTCCGTCGCCTCCGCGCCCGGGTTCAGCGCCACGAAGGCCACCGGCGTCTCGCCCCATCTGGCATCCGCCTTGCGCACCACGCAGGCGTCGTAGACGCGGGGATCGGCCAGCAGCACCCGCTCGATCTCGGCGGGGTAGATGTTCTCGCCCCCCGACTTGATCAGATACTTGGACCGGTCCACGAAGCTCAGCGTCCCGTCGGGGTTGCGCACGAACATGTCGCCCATGTGGAACCAGCCGCCGCGGAAATCCTTGGCGTTGGCCTCGGGGTTGTTCCAGTAGCCCGAGAACAGCGTCGGCCCGCGCACCGCCATCTCTCCGGGCTCGCCATCCGCGACCTCGTTGTCGTCCGCGTCCACCAGCCGGGTCCGGCACCAGGTGTTGAGCGTCTTGTCCAGCCGCTCGGGCCGCGCGCCCACCGGGATCATGCCGGCGGAGACGGGGGTGGAGCCGGTCTCGGTCGCGCCGAACGTGTTCAGGTAGGGGGCGTCGAGCAGCCGGGTCACCGCCGCGATCTGGTCCCGCGGCACCAGGTCGGCCATGACGCCCGCGTATTTCACGCCGGCGGCGGGCAGGCCCTGGGCGGCCATCGCGTCGATGAAGGGCTGGATGGCGCCGGGCATCAGGGTCAGGCGGCCGATCCGCTCCCGCGATACGATTTCGGCCAGGGCGGGGGCGTCGAAGCCGTCCATCACCATCACCTTGCCGCCCCGCATCAGGGTCGCCAGCGCCGTGTCGGCCGAGGCCATGTGGAACAGCGGCGCCCAGGCCACGAACCCGTCCTCGGGGCCCGTCGGCAGGTCGGTCGCCGCCACCATGGCCCGCGCGATCTCGGCCCGGTGGGAGATCAGCGCCCCCTTGGGCAGCCCCGTGGTGCCCGAGGTGTAGAGGATCAGCAGCCCGTCTTCGGGGTCCACGTTCGGGTCGGCCGGCGCCGGCCGGGCCTCCGCCAGCGCGGCCTCGTAGGCGTCGCCATAGGCCAGCGCGGCGCAGCCCTGCGGGGCGACGCGCCCGGCGGTCTCGGCGAAGCGGGGGGAGGCGAGCAGCAGGGTCGGGGCGACGAGGCCGAGGCAGTGGCGCAGCTCCTCATCCGCCAGCCGCCAGTTCTGGCAGCAGGCGATGGCGCCGATCCGCGCGCAGCCCAGGAACAGCTCCAGGAACTCGCCGCGATTCTCCGCCAGCACCGCCACGCGGTCGCCCCGGGCCACGCCCCGCGCGGCCAGCGCCCCCGCCAGCCGGGCGGCGCGTTCGTCCAGTTGCGCGTAGCTGAGCGCCAGCCGCCCGTCCGCCACCGCCGGCCGGTCGGGGGCGAGCCGGACGCGCGCCGCGAAATGGTCGGCCACGGTCAGCGCCGAGGCGGCATGGGCGAGGCCCGGGTCGATGCCGGGCATGGGCAGGGGGCCGCGCGGGGCGTCAGGGGCGGGCTGGGCGGTCATCTTCATCCTCCGTTCGGGCCGACTTGTGTTGGGCGCGCGGCGCGAGGGCGGGGCCGTGCGGGACGGCGCGACGACGCGGGCGCAGGCTCGGGGCGGCCCGCCCCGGCGGGGAAACCGATACAGGTTGCGGCGCCGCTGCGCGAGGGCTCGCGGCAGGGGGTCGCGGCGGGGGATCGGCGGGCGGCGCAGCGTCAGGGGTCCGGAGCCGCGCGTCGGCCCGCCCGCGGACGGCGCCGGGGCGCCCGCGCGGCGCGGAGACGGCGGCGAGGGGGGAGAGGGAAGAGGGAAGTGGGGGCAAGGGGAAGAGAGACGGCGCCGGCGGGGGAGCGCGTCGGGACGCGCGTTTCGGCCTCCGTCACGCCCGACGCGACGTGCCGGCGCGCAGGGCTCGGCCCCACGCACAGGGCAAGCACGCGCAGGGCGCGCAAGACCCGCCCGGGACCCGAGTTGCCCGGGACGCGCTTCGATATCAGGGAAAGGCCGTGTGAGACGCTCCTCTCGGGAGGCCTCGGTGCGGGATGGCTCCGGCGGTAGGATTCGAACCTACGACCAGCGGATTAACAGTCCGATGCTCTACCACTGAGCTACGCCGGATCAGCCCGCGCCTTGTCGGCTGGGCGGCGTATAGCAAGGGCGATGGGGCGCGTCCAGAGGGTGCGGGCGCCTTTCGCATCCTGCGGCGGATTGCGCCGGTCGGAAGGCGCGGGGCGCGGCCGGATGACGGGCTTTCGGGGACTGGGCGGGGGCTGGGCGGGGGCTGGGCGGGGACCGGAGACGTGTCGGACGCGGGCGCGGCGGGAGGGCGAAAACGGAGGCGGACGCCCGTCGCGCCCTGCGGAAACCGGCCCCGGCCCCGAGACCTGGGGGCCGGCCCGGGGCGGGACTGCGCGCGGCGAGGGCGCATGGCGCGGGGCGGATGCAAGCCAGCGCGCGGGTCTCGGGGCGGGTTTCGGGGCCGGGAGGGGGCGGGAGCGGATCCGGGCGCGAGGCGCGGGTTCGGGAGGGAATCGCCGCGGCGAAGGCGCCGGGGCCGGACCCTCGGCTTCGCCCGCTCGGATCCCCCCCCTCAGCTTCCGGGCGGGCGGCCGCCGTATTCGCGGGTCACTTCGCCCGCCACCCGCGCCACCAGCTCGCGCAGCTGGGACAGGCGCTCGTCCCCGATCCGGCTCTTGGGGCCGGAGACGGAGATCGCCGCGGCCGGGGCGCCGGTCTCGGTCAGCACCGCGGCGCCGATGCAGCGCAGGCCCTCGGCGTGCTCCTCGTCGTCCACCGCCACACCGTCGCGGCGGGCGCGCTCCAACGCCTCGGCCAGGGCGTCGGGGTCGGTCAGGGTGCGCGGCGTGGCGCGGGGCAGGCCGTGCTCCTCGATCACGCGTTTCGCGTGCTCGGGGCGCATATGGGCCAGCATCGCCTTGCCCGCCCCCGACCAGTGCATCTTGGTGCGCCCGCCGACCCGGGTCAGCGCGCGCATCGCATGGCGGCTCTCGACCTGGGCCATGCACACGATCTCGCCGCCCGATTCCAGGAAGATGTTCGCGGTCTCGCCGGTCGTCTCCATCAGCCGTCGCATATAGGGCCGCGCCATCACGATCACGTCGCGGGTCCGCGCGAAGGCCGCGCCCACGGTGAACGCCGCCACTCCCACCTGCCACGACCCCGTGCCCGCGTCGAAGCGCACGAAGCGCTCGCTCTCCAGCGTCGTGAGGATGCGGTGCGCGGTCGAGGCGGCCAGCCCCGCGCGTTGCGCGGTCTCGGACAGGGTCAGCCCCTCGGGACTGTCGGAAAGCGCGCGCATCACCGAAACCGCTCGGGTGATGGCTCTCACCTGTCCGGTCCGTCCGTCCGTGTCTTTCGCGGCCATGTTCGGCCTCCTTTGCCTGTGCATCGGCAACTAGTCCGTTCCGCGCAGCTGACCAGAGCCGGGCGCCGGGATCGGGTTGGCGGGGCGCTCAACGCTCTATACAAGTTCGTGATCCGCCGCTCCGAGCCCCCTCGCAGGGGACCTCGCCCGCGCCCGGCCGGGGCCGCCGGCGCGGGGCGGGGCGGGCGGCGCGGGCAGGGGAGGACACGCGATGCAGGCGCTCGACGTCAAGGGAGCCGCGATTCACTACGCCGACGAGGGCGACCGGGGCGGGACCCCGGTGGTGTTCTCCAACTCCCTGGGAACCGATTTCCGGATCTGGGACGACATGGTCGCGCGGCTTGGCCCGCGGCTGCGCATCATCCGCTACGACACCCGCGGCCACGGCCTGTCCGACACCCCCTCCGACGCCTGCACGGTGGAGGAGCTGGCCGACGATCTCGCGGCGCTGCTCGACCACCTGGAGGTGAAGCGGGCGGTGATCGTGGGGCTGTCGATCGGGGGCATGGTGGCGCAGGCGCTGGCGGCGCGGCGTCCCGATCTGGTCCGGGCGCTGGTGCTGATGGACACCGCCGCGCGCATCGGCGAGCCGATGAGCTGGGAAAGCCGGATCGCCCAGGTCGAGGCGGAGGGCGTCGCCTCCATCGCCGACGGGGTCATCGCCAAGTGGTTCTCGGCGGCCTACCAGGCCCATCGCAGGACGGAGCTCGCCGCCTGGCGCGCCATGCTCTCGCGCACCGAAAGCCGGGGCTACGCCGCCTGCTGCCGGGCGCTGCGCGACGCGGATCTGCGCGCCTCCACGGCGCGGATCAGCGTGCCGGTGCTGGCGATCTGCGGGGACGAGGACGGCGCCACGCCCCCCGCCGTGGTCGAGGCGACCGCGGATCTGATCGCCGGCGCCCGGTTCGAGCTGGTGCGCGAGGCCGGGCATCTGCCCTGCATCGAGCATCCCAACACCTGCGCGGCCATGCTGACCGCCTTTCTGTCGGAGATCGGATGATGACCGAGACCAAAGCCCCCGCAGCCGACCCGGGCGCCGCCCGCCGCGCCATGGGCGAGGCGACCCGGCGCAGCGTGCTGGGCGACGCCCATGTGGACCGCAGCCAGGGAACCGCGACGCTTTTCGACAAACCCTTCGTGGATTTCATCACCGAAGGGGCCTGGGGCACGGTATGGTCGGGGGATCAGCTGACCAAGCGGGAGCGGTCGCTCATCACGCTGGCGCTGCTGGCCGGTCTGGGGCGGGAGGAGGAGTTCGCGCTTCATACCCGCGCCACCGCCAATACCGGGGCCAGCCCCGAAGACCTGCGCGAGGCGCTGCTTCACGTGGCGGTCTATGCCGGCGTGCCGGCCGCCAACACCGCCTTTCGCATCGCCAAGCAGGTCTTCGCCGAGCGCGAGGCGACCGACGCCGGCGGGGCGCCGGAGCCGTCCGGCTCGGGCGACGCGCCGACCAGGGACTGACGCGCGCCGTCCCGCACCGGCCCGCGCCGCCCCGGCAGGGAGGCGCGGCTCGGGCGTCCGGTCTCTGGCCCGGCGTGACTGGAGCGGAGCGGACCGGACGGGGCGGGGCGGCGAAGGCGCGCAGGAGCGTAGGCGCGAAAGCTCGTCTGGGCGAAGGGGCGGGCGGCCGGCCCCGCCGGGGGCGAAAGGCCCGGCCCATGGCCCGAAAGGCCGCGCATGCCGCCGGGGGGGAGCCCGGCCGGGCGCCCGCGCCGCGGACGCCCCCAGGGGGGAACGATCGCGCAGGAGGCGGCGATGGAATTCGAAAGCGACATGGCCCACCCCGAAGGGGCCTACTTCACCCGCGACCGCAACGGATGGCACCCGAAGCCCTGTGATCCGGGCTACAAGACCTCGGTGCTGCGCTCGCCCTCGCGTCCGCTGGTGGCGCTGGACTCGACCCTGTCGGAGCTTACCGGCCCGGTCTTCGGCCACGATCAGCTCGGGCCGCTCGACGACGACCTGACGCTCAACTTCGCCCGCCCCGGACACACCCCCGTCGGCCCGCGCATCATCGTCCATGGCCGCGTGCTGGACGAGAACGGCCGCCCCGTCCCCGGCGCCCTCGTCGAGGTCTGGCAGGCCAATGCCGGCGGCCGATACCGCCACCGGAAGGAAAGCTACCTCGCCCCCCTCGACCCGGATTTCGGCGGCTGCGGGCGCTGCATCACCGACGAGGCCGGCTGGTATCGCTTCCGCACCATCCAGCCCGGCCCCTATCCCTGGCCCAACGGCCCCAACGACTGGCGCCCCGCCCATATCCACTTCTCGCTCTTCGGCCACGGCTTCGGCCAGCGCCTCATCACCCAGATGTATTTCGAGGGCGATCCGCTGATCTGGAAATGCCCCATCGTGAACACCATCCCCGACCGCGCGGCGGTGGAGCGGCTGATCGCGCCGCTCGACCTGCGCAACGCCATCCCCATGGACGCGCTCGCCTACCGCTTCGACATCGTGCTGCGCGGCCGCCGCTCGACGCTGTTCGAAAACCGGATGGAGGGTCTGTGACATGAGCCGCCTGCGCCACGACCTGCCCAACGACCTCAACGGCTATTTCAAGGAGACCCCCTCCCAGACCGCCGGCCCCTATGTGCATATCGGCCTCACCCCCAATTTCTCCGGGATCGAGGGGGTCTATCCCGAGGATCTCGGCCGCGCCGTGTTCGACCCCGGCGCGCAGGGGGAGCGGGTGACGATCCGCGGCTGCGTCCGGGACGGGGCCGGAACCCCGGTCCGCGACGCGCTGGTGGAGATCTGGCAGGCCGACGCCGCCGGGCTCCATGCCGGGATCGGGGAGCCTCGCGGCGTCGCCGACGGCGCCTTCGGAGGCTTCGGCCGCGCCGCCGCCGACGGCGATACCGGCGAATGGATGTTCGAGACCCTGCGCCCCGGCCGCGTCCCCTTCAAGGACGGCCGCCTGATGGCTCCGCACATCACCTTCTGGATCGTGGCGCGGGGCATCAATATCGGGCTGCACACGCGGATGTATTTCCCCGACGAAGCCAGCGCCAACGCCGAGGACCCGGTGCTCGCGCGCATCGACCCGCCCGCGCGGGCCGAGACCCTGATCGCGGCGCAGGAAGGCCCGGGCGTCTACCGCTTCGACATCCGGCTTCAGGGCGAGCGGGAGACGGTGTTCTTCGACATCTGACCCCGCGCCCCCGGCCTGCCTCCGCTCGGCGAGGGGAGGGGGGCGGGGGCGCCGCGCGCTTCGGACGAGGCTTCGCCTCGCCCCCGCGCCGCGGCCGCCCCGTCTCCTGTCCCGTCCGTGGCCATCTTTCCCGCCGGGCGTGAGTTTTCGCGCCCGCTGCGCCCCCGTCCGTCCGCTCCGGCCTGCGACCAACGCTCCCGCCGGCCGCGTGGTCGCCTCACCGCGCAGGCCGCCCGGCGCCGATCCCCGCCCCGCTCCGCCCCGCCCCGGTTGCGCCTTCGGGCCGGGCGTCGCATGGTCCGGCCCGCCCTCTCCCGCATCCGGAGCCCGCGATGTCCGCCACGCCTTTCGACAGCCCGATGCTGCGCGATCTCGTCTCCGATCCGGACGCCGCGCGGCTGTTCTCCGCCCCCGCCGAGCTGCGCGCCATGATGCTGGTCGAGGGCGGACTGGCCCGCGCCCAGGGCGCGCTCGGCCTGATCCCCGAGACCGCCGCCGTCGCCATCCACCGCGCCTCGCGCGAGCTGGTCATCGACCCCGCCGCGCTCGCCCCCGGCACGGCCGCCGCCGGCGTGCCGGTCCCCGCCTTCGTCGCCGCCTTCCGCGCCGCGATGGGCGCCCCGGAACATGCCGCCTGGGTGCATTTCGGCGCGACCAGCCAGGATATCGTCGACACCGCGCTGGCCCTGCGGCTGCGCGCCTATCTCGACCAGCTCGACGCCCGCCTGCTGGCGATCCTCGCCGCCCTCGGCCCCGCCGCGACCCGCTGGCGCGACCTGCCCATGGCGGCGCGCACCCGCGGGCAGGCCGCCGCCCCCACCTCCTTCGGCGCCCGCATCGCCATCTGGGGCGGGCCGGTCCTGCGCGCCCGCGCCCGGCTGGCGGAACTGCGCCCGCGGCTGCTCCAGGTCTCGCTGGCCGGGGCCGCGGGCACGCTCGCGGCCATGGGGCCGGACGCCGCCGCCGTGCCGCCCCGCCTGGCCGAGGAACTGGGGCTCGCCGCCCCGGACCTGCCCTGGCACGCGGCCCGGGATTCCGTGGCCGAACTGGCCGCCCAGCTCGGCATTCTTGCGGGGGGGCTGGGGAAATTCGGGCTCGACGTGGCGCTGTTGGGCCAGACCGAGGTCGGAGAGCTCGCCGCCGGGGCTTCGGGCGGCTCCTCCACCATGCCCAACAAGGCCAACCCGGTGGGGGCCGAGACGCTGGCGGCGCTCGCCCGCCACGCGGGCCCCCTGGCCTCCGCCCTGCAACAGGCGATGCTGGCGGGGCATGAGCGGGACGGCGCCGCCTGGATGCAGGAATGGCTGGCCCTGCCGCAACTGTGCCTGACCGCCGCCGGGGCCGCGCGCCACGCGCAGGCGCTGGCCGAGGACCTGCGCCCGGACCCGGCCCGGATGCGCGCCAACATGGCGGCCGGCGGCGGGGTGATCCTGGCCGAGGCCGCGACCTTCCGGATGGTCTCCGAAGGCATGCCGCGCCCCGCCGCCCAGGACGCCGTGGGGCGCGCCTGCAAGGCCGCCGCGGCGCAGGCGGTCACGCTGGCCGAGGCGCTGGCCGCCGATCCCGAGACCCCGGATATCGACTGGTCCGCGGCGCTGGCGCCGGAGCTGCACATGGGCCTCGCCCCCGTCCATGCGGACCGGTTCGCGGCGCTGGCGGCGGAGGCCTGCGGGGGCTGACGCGCCCCGCCGCCGCGCCCGCCGTTCCGGAAACCCGAAAGGGGCCGGGCGTCGCCGCCCGGCCCCCTCAGCTCCCCGTCGCCGGCGGCCCGGCGAACGGCCCGCGCGCCACGCGCAGCAGGCCCGGAGAGGACGCCCGACCCCCCCCGCGAAGGGACGTCGGACCTGGCGAGCCGCTGTGCCTCCGCCCCGGCGGTTTCCCCTCCGCCCGAGCGGCGCGACCGCGCCGTCCGTCACCATCAACGCGAGTCGCCGTGATGCCTGCGTGACAGGAGGTCGCCCCAACCCGCGCCCCCCTGCGCCGCGTGCCCCAACCCGCGCCTCCGTATCTTCAACCCGGCGGGATCAGGCGCCGATCTGCGCGAAAAGATCCTCCGCCGCCTCGAAATGCGCGGCCCAGTCCCGCGGCCGCCAGGCCTCGATCCGGGCCAGTTGAGCGGCGCGCGGGTCCGGCCCCTCCGCCATCGGATCGGCGTAGGCGAGCAGCGTCTCCAGCCATGCGGGCAGGTCCAGCGGGTCGATGTAATCCGGCGCCGCCCCGCCTTCGGCCCGCAATTCGGGGATGTCGGCGGCGATCACCGGGCAGCCGAGCGCCAGCGCCTCCGCCACCGCCAGGGCCGAGCCCTCCGCGAAGCTCGGCGCCAGCATGGCCCGGGCGCTCGCCAGCCGGACCGCGACCTCCGGGTCGCCCAGCTCGCTCCGCTCGAACACCACGCGCCCGGCCATCGGCGCGCGGTCGAGAATGTCGGCCACCATCTCGCTTTCCGAGGCGCGCCGGCCCAGGATGAACAGCCGCGGCGCGGCCTCACCCAGCTCGTCCCACAGCCGCTGCCAGATCCACAGCATCGCGAGATGGTTGCGCCGCGGCTCGATGGCGCCGAGCATCACGAAACCGCCCTCCGTCTCCGCCGGCGCCGCGTCCGGTCCGGGCGGGGGCAGGGGGCTCAGCCCCAGCGGCGCGATGCGCGAGGGCGGCGGGCTCTCCAGATGCGCCGCGGCGATGTCGGCGGTGGCGGGCGTCGCATGCAGCAGCCCGTCGCAAAGCCCCGCCGCCCCGAGAAAGGCCAGCAGGCGGTTGGGCTCCGACGGCCGCGCCAGTTCCGGCCGCTCCAGGGCCACGAGGTCATGGCACAGCGCCACGGCCTGCGCCGCCCCCCCCGCCCGCAACGCCTTGAGCCGCGCCGCGTCGAGCTGCGCCTGCGCCACGTTCAGGTAAAGGAAGCGCCCCCGCTCCGCCCCCAGAAGGGCGCCCAGATCCTCCCCCTGGCCCAGCGCGAGCCGACGCGCGAGGCTGTCGGCGCGCCGCTGCCGCTCGGTCCGCCAGGGTGAGAACGCGCCGCGCAGATCGGCGGGCGGCAGCTCCTCCCCCCCGTCCAGCGCCGCGATCAGCGCCGCGGCCCCCGCGCCGTCCAGCAGCGCGTGCCGCGGCCCGGCCGAGACCAGGAACCGCGCGCCGTCCTGCGCCGTCAGCCGGGCGGCCCAGGCGCGCTCGGCCCGGTCGATGGCCCCGGGAATGGTCCGGCCGGCCCGCGCCACGGTGCGGGTCAGGTCGAGCAGACGGCGCAACTTCGGAACCGTCATGCGAGGCGGGCGGAGGGCGGCTTCATCGGCGGGGCTCTCCCGGAAACGCCATGCGGGAAGCCGGGCGCCCCGCGGGCCGATCCGGCGAACGAACAGGCGTCACGCTCCGTTCATCGCGCGCCCGTGTCAACGGAAAGCCGCGCCGCCCGCGCCCCGCCCTCGCAAACGTGAAACGGGGACGCGCCGCGCCCCCGTTTCCCTCGTTCCATCCGTGGCTTCCGGGGAGGGCGCCCCCCCCCGCCCGCGCCTCAGCGCAAGGCAGGCCTCACGCCTCAGCGCGAATACCGTCCCGTCTGCCGCCACGCCCAGGCGTCGCCGATCATCTGCGCCATCACCGACCGTTCCGGCGACCAGCCCAGCACCTCGCGCGCGCGGGTCCCGTCGCAGACCAGCCGCGCCGGATCGCCGGGGCGCCGGGGCCCGTAGTTCATCGGCACGGTTTCGCCGACCACCTCGGAAGCCGCGTCCACGACCTCGCGCACCGAGAACCCGGACCCGGTCCCGAGGTTCAGCCGCAGGCTCTCCTTGCCCGCCAGCAGCCACTCGGTCCCCAGCACATGCGCGTCCACCAGGTCCATGACATGCACATAGTCGCGAATGCAGGTCCCGTCCGGGGTGGGGTAGTCCGTGCCGTTGATGGTCAGCGCATCGCGCGCGCCGGCCACCGAATCCAGCACATTGGGCACCAGATGGGTTTCGGGCACGTGATGCTCGCCCACCTGCCGCTCCGGGTCCGCGCCCGCCACGTTGAAGTAGCGGAAGGCGATGGAGCGGATGCCGTGGGCCTTCTCGAAATCGTCGAGCATCTTCTCGACCGCCAGT
This sequence comes from Albimonas donghaensis, assembly GCF_900106695.1. Classification (GTDB taxonomy): domain Bacteria; phylum Pseudomonadota; class Alphaproteobacteria; order Rhodobacterales; family Rhodobacteraceae; genus Albimonas; species Albimonas donghaensis. Next base: position 1,298,692 of record NZ_FNMZ01000001.1, on the reverse strand, counting down.
TTCGACGCCCCGTAGGGGTTGATCGGGGCCTGACGGGCGGTCTCGGTGATCGGGTCCTCGTCCGGCTCCCCATAGGTCGCGGCGGTGGAGGAGAACACGATCGAGCCCACGCCCGCATCCCGCATCGCGGTCAGCAGGTTCAGCGAGCCGCCGACATTGTTGCGCCAGTAAAGCTCCGGGTCGGCCATGGACTCGCCGACATTCGACAGGGCCGCGAAATGCATCACCGCTTCGGGCTTCGCCTGGGCGAAGGCCGCCTTCAGGGCGTCGAGGTCGAGCAGGTCGCCCTCGATCATCTCCCCGAACTTGACCGCATCGCGCCAGCCGGTGCGGAAATTGTCGAACACGATGGGCTCGTGTCCCGCGGCGCGCAGGGCCTTGCAGCCATGCGCACCGATATAGCCGGCGCCGCCGGTGACCAGAATTCTCGCCATGAGTTCCGTTCTTTAAGCGTGGAAGTTGAAGTTACTCGGCAGCTCTCAGACCCGCCACGGTGTCGCGCAGGAAGTCCGAGAATTCGTGGCCCAGATCCGGACGCGCCAGCCCGAAGGCCACCGTCGCCTTGAGGAAGCCGGACTTGGAGCCGCAGTCGAAGCGCCGCCCCTGGAAGCGGTAGCCGTAGACGTCGCGGCCTTCCTTGATCTCCCGCGCGATGGCGTCGGTGAGCTGGATCTCCCCGCCCGCGCCCTTCTGCCCGTCGTTGAGCGTGGTGAACACCGACGGCGGCAGGATGTAGCGCCCGATGACCGCGAGGTTGGAGGGCGGGTTGGTCTTGGGCTTCTCGACCATGCCCTTGGCCTTGACCAGCCGGCCCATGTCGTCCTCGACGTCCAGCACGCCGTAGGAGGACACCTGCTCGCGCGGGACTTCCATGGTGGCGACCATGGCGCCGCCGGTCTCCATGTAGGCGTCCATCATCTGTTCGAGGCACGGGGTCTCGGAGGCGATGACGTCGTCGGGCAGCAGCACCGCGACGGGCTCTTCCGGGCCGATCAGGCGGCGCGCGCACCACACCGCATGGCCGAGGCCGAGCGCTTCGGTCTGGCGCACATAGGCGATCTGGCCGCTGTCCATGTTGGCCTTGCGCACTTCGGAGAGCAGGTCGGTCTTGCCCTTTTCCTCCAGCGCGCGCTCAAGCTCGGGGGCGAGGTCGAAATAATCCTCCAGCGCCGATTTCCCGCGCGAGGTGACGAAGATGAATTCCTTGATCCCGGCGGCGCGGGCCTCGTCGATCGCGTACTGGATCAGGGGCCTGTCGACCAGCGGCAGCACTTCCTTGGGGATCGCCTTGGTGGCCGGCAGGAACCGCGTGCCCAGCCCCGCGACCGGGAAGATGGCCTTGGTGACTTTGTTGCCCATATCGTCCTCTTTCGCCCCGGCGCAGGCTGCGCCGCGGGGCTTGTGATCAGGTTTGCGCCGGGTCCCGCGACAGGGGCGGCCGGCGGCGCGCATCGGCGCGCTGGGGTCGTTATTGGCGGGGGCCCGTGACCATTCCGTGACCGGGCGCACCTTTCGGCGGGCTTTTACGCGCGTTGTCTCGACGCGGGTCCGGTTTCGCGGCGGGTTCGGGCTTCCCTGACGTCCCGGCGCGGCCATGCGGCCATCGTTGCCGGAACGGATACGATCCTTTCACAGGATGCCGGCGCGTTCCATGGCGGATTCGACGCGGGCGACGTCCTGCGGGTTGTTCACTTCCCAGAACACGCGGCCCCGGGCCTCGACCTCGACGCATTTCAGCGCCACGCCGTTTTCCAGGAAGCGCAGCTGCTCCAGCCCCTCCCAGGTCTCCAGCCCGCCTTCCGGCCAGCCCGCATAGGCCGCGAGCGCGCCGGGGCGGTAGGCGTAGACGCCGACATGGTGGAAGACCGGGCAGGTCTCGGCCGCGGCGAAGGTGCGCCCCGTGTAGGGGATCACCTCCTTGGAGAAATACAGCGCCCGCCCGGACCGGTCGAAGACCGCCGTGGTGCCCCCGACCCGCCCCGCCGCGCGATCCTCCAGGAAGGCCGCATGGGCCTCCGCGTCGCAGCGCAGCACCGGGGTGGCCACGTCGAAGCTCTGGTCCGCCATCGCGTCGCGCAGCGCCTCCAGGAACCATGGCGGCGTCAGCGGCGCGTCGCCCTGAAGGTTCACGATCACCTCCGGATCGCTCTCCAGCATCGGCAGGGCGGCGGCGCAGCGTTCGGTTCCGTTGCGGCAGCTCTCCGGAGTCATCACCACCCGGGCGCCGAACCCCTCCGCCGCCTCGGCGATGCGGGCGTCATCGGTCGCCACCACCACCTCGGCGAAGCCCTGCGCCGCCATCCCCGCCTCCCACGCCCGCTGGATCAGGGATTTCGACACCCCGTCCGCCCCGCGCAGCGCCTGCAACGGCTTGCCGGGAAAGCGCGAGGACTTGTAGCGGGCGGGAATGACGATGGCGGCGCGGGGGGCGGGCATGGTCTCAGCGGTCCTTCAGCTCGACGCCCGGGGCGAAGCAGATGAAGAACGGGTTGGCGAAGCCCTCCTTGCCGTATTTCAGCGCGCCGCCCTCCCAGGCGTGGACCTCGCCGCCGGCCGCGCGCAGCACCGCGTCGCCGGCCGCCGTGTCCCATTCCATCGTGCGGCCCAGCCGCGGATACAGGTCCGCCTCCCCGGCCGCCAGCAGGCAGAACTTCAGGGACGAGCCGGCCGACAGGAAATCCGCCACCTGGTATTTGGAGATGTATTCGTCCGTCGCCGCATCCCGGTGGGATTTCGAGGCCACGACCTTCAGCGCCGCGTTGTCGGGGGTCGCGACCTTCAGCGGCGTCGCGTCGGTCCCGTCGGGCTTGATCTCCTCGGCCCCGCCGCCGGGCAGGGTGCGGAACAGGCGGCCGAGCACCGGGGCGTAGACCACGCCATGGGTCGGGACGCCGTCCTCGACCAGCGCGATGTTCACGGTGAACTCGCCGCGCCGCTGCACGAATTCCTTGGTCCCGTCGAGCGGGTCGACGATGAGGAAGGTCGAGACCGACTGCCCATGGGTCGCGGCCTGCTCTTCGGTGACCAGCGCCAGGTCGGGGAAGGCTTCGCGCAGTCCGGCCGAGATCAGGGCGTCGGCCTTCTCATCGGCCTCGGTGACGGGGCTTTCGTCGGACTTGGACTTCACGTCGAAATCGGGCGAGGCGTAGACCTCGAGGATCACCTCTCCCGCCTTGAGCGCGAGTTCGGTGAAAGTGTCGGTGATCGCCTTGTAATCCATGGTCTTGCCCTCGGTTTCGGTCCCACACGGCAGCAAGGTTTGCCGCGCTGCGGCGTGGATGTCGAGGGGCGGGGGGACGCAGGGGGGGCGGGGTCAGGGCTCGGGATCGTCGTCCTCGTCAGGCGCATCAAGCGGGTCGAGGGCGTCGGCCAACAGCTCCGCGAATTTCTCCTGCGCCTTCGAAAGCGCTTCTTCGATCGCTCGCCATTCCTCGCTCTCGAAGAACGCCTTGCCAACATTCCAGACCTTCCGGCCCTCCCGCACCATGCGCGCGAAGCCGGAGAGCCGCGCCGCCATGCCGCCCAGCCCCCGCAGGATGCGCCGCCCCCGGCTCTGGGCCTCGCCGGGCCGCGCCTTCTCCGCGTCGATCTCCTGCGTCGCCGCATCCGCGACGCCGGCGAGCGAGCCGTCCGCGATTTTCGTCGCCTCCAGGTCCCGCATCTTCTCCGCGATATCGGCGACCGTGTCGCGCAGCGCCTCCAGGTCCGCATCGGCGCGCACCGGGGGCAGGGCGGCGTCGCGCCGGCGCTCCACCTCGCTCGGCGGTTCGAAATAGGGTTTCAGCCTGTCGTGATGCGCGACCAGCGCCTCCAACCCTCCGATGAAGCCCGGCCGCATCATCTGGTCGAATTCCGGCCGGTCGGCGGAGCGCAGGGCGCTGTCGATGCGCCGGATCGAGGGTTCCAGCTCGAAGATGTTCACCGGGTCGCGGTCGAGCCGCTTGCGATAACGCCGCAAGGCTATCGTGAATTCCTCGGGCACCTGGCCGGAGGCGCCCGCGACGCCCGCATCCTCGATCAGGTCATCGGCGCTGGCCCGCAACCCGTCGAGCCGCTGCGCCTGGGCCTGCGGATCGAACCGCGCCGCGCCCTCCGGCCCCAGCCGGTCGAGCGCGATCATATGCGCGCCATCCGGCCCCTCGCGCAACCGAACATCAACACGGCTCGCCTCGGCCAGGCGCTCCTCAAGCGCCGAGGGCGCGTCCGCCTCCGCTTCCGCCTCCGGGTGCTTTTCGCGCAGCCAGTCGATCACCTCCCGTGCCTGAACGCCTGGAGTCTTCTTTGAAATCGCTTCAAGCGCCTGATCGCTGCGCGCGGCGGGCGTGTCTTCAATGTCGAGATACTTACCGTCCCCTGCCGGAAACCTCCCGATCCGAAGCAGCGGCGCGATATCCGCGACCTGCGTGCGAGCGAGGTCGAGGCTCTGCAGCCCCGTGCACCCGGCGAGCGGCGCGATATCCGCGACCTTCGTGCTGTTGAGGTCGAGGCTCTGCAGCCGCGTGCATCCTGCGAGCGGCGCGATATCCGCGACCTGCGTGAAGTTGAGGTCGAGGCTCCGCAGCCCCGTGCATCCGGCTAGCGGCGCGATATCCGCGACCTTCGTGCGGTTGAGGTCGAGGCTCTGCAGCCCCGTGCATTCGACAAGCGGCGCGATACTGGCGACCCGCGTACCGCTGAGGTTGAGGGTCTGCAGCCCCGTGCGTACGGCGACCGGCGCGATATCCGCGACCTGCGGGTTATTGCCGAGATCAAGAACCCGCAGGCGGGGCAGGCGGGCCAAAGGCGAAAGGTCCGTCACCCCTGTGTCGCGCAGGTTGAGGCGGCGGAGGTCAGACGCCTCGGCCAGCGGCGCGAGCGACTCGATCTCTTGGGAGGGGGCGGGGAACTTTCCATCCGGCGTCTCGCCGTCCCCGACTTCCAGCGCTTCGAGCCCTTCGACCTCCCCCAATCCCGGCGGGATCGCCCGCAGCGCGCCGAGGTCGCTGAACCAGATTGTCCTGCGGTCCTCGGGGTCTTTCGCGTCGCGGGTCAGGCGGATGCGGCGGACCGCTTCCGTATAGGCGGCGTCGGGGTTCTGGTTCCACTCCTCCCGCCCGTATTCGATCTCCAGCACCGCGCCGCCCCTGTCCGATTAACCAATCCTGACCAGAAGGCCGCGCCCATCGCGCCGGGTCAAGCGGTCGAATAACCAACCCTTTCACCTGGCATACGCGCGGTGCACGCAAGGCGCACGCATGTCACCCCCCCGAAATCCGCACGAAAAAGGCCCGCGGCGTCCCCGCCGCGGGCCTTCTTGAGCCGTGCCGAAACGCCCCCCTCGGGGGCCCGCCTCATTCGGCGGTATCGGCGCTCACCGAGTTGAGCTGCTCGTATTTCTCGACCCCGATCCGCTCCAGCAGGTCGAGCTGGGTTTCGAGGAAGTCGATATGGCCTTCCTCGTCCGTCATCAGCTCTTCGAACAGGTTCTTGGAGACGTAGTCGCCCACGCTCTCGCAATATTCCCGGGCCTCTTTATACAGCGCCCGCGCGTCGTGCTCGCCGGCCAGGTCGCATTCCAGCGTCTCCTTCACCGTCTCGCCGATGCGAAGCGGATCAAGGACTTGGAGGTTGGGATGGCCTTCGAGGAACAGGATGCGGTCGATGAACTTGTCGGCGTGGTGCATCTCCTCGATCGACTCGGCGCGGGACTTGGCGGCGAGCTTGCCCACCCCCCAGTCCGCCTGCAGCCGGTAGTGCAGCCAGTACTGGCTCACCGCCGTCAGCTCGCTGCGCAGACCCTTGTTGAGATACTCGATGACCTTGGGATCGCCCTTCATTTCATTCTCCGCTTCGCGGGGCTGCGCAGACCCCGCAGAACGGGCGGCACCCCGGTGTTTTCGTCGGCGCGCAGGACATCCACGAACAGCGAGACGCAACCGCCGCATTCGGGGCGCTTGCCCAGCGCACGATACACCTTGCCCGGCGTGATCAGTCCATGCGGGTCGGCGGCGCGCATCCAGGCGACGGCCGCATGGATGTCCGAACTCCGGATCCGGGCGCAGTGACAGACGATCATAGGGCGGTTTCCCGTTCCGTCGAGCGAAGAGTCCCGATCCGGGGCGAGCGGAGGGAACCTGGGGCCAACATGGGGCGCGGCGCGGCGGGCGCCAAGAGAAAACCGACGAAATCCCTCGGAATAACGTCGCACCCTGTGGGACGGGCCTGGGCGGAGGCGGCGGGACGGGTCGGGGCGGCCGTCTCAGCGCCCGCGCGCGCGGCGTTTGCGCAGGTTGGGCCGGGATCGCGCGTGGAAATCCGGGGGCTTGGAGGCGATCCAGGCGATGAAACGGGCGAGCCCCGGATGCGCGCGCAGGGCCTCGGGCGCGGCATAGGCGCGGGCGAGTTCGGCCTCGCTCAGGGCGGCGTGGATCTCGTTGTGGCAGATCTGGTGGAGCAGGGGGGCGGGCCCCCTCGCGCCGCCCTTGAGCCGCGGCGTGAGATGGTGGCGAGAGGCGCGGGCCCCCGCCGGGATCGGGCGCAGGCAGAGCGGGCAGAGCGGGCAGACCGGCGCGGTCTCCCCCGTTTCCGGCGGCGCGGCCGGCGGGGGCGTCGCGGATTTGCGGGCGCGGCGGGACATGGGCGCAGCCTGCAGGCCCGCGCGCCGCGCGGCAAGCCCCGGCCCGGCAAGCCCCGGCCCGGCAAGCCCCGGCCCGGCAAGCCCCGGCCTGTCGCCCGCCCCTCTCGCATCCCCCGGCGGGGCGCCCTAGGCTCCGCCCCCGACGCGGCCCCCTGAAGCGGCCGCCCCGGGAGAGAGACGCATGACCTACACCACCCTGCGCTACGACGTCGAAGACGCCATCTGCACCGTCACCCTGGACCGGCCCGACCGGCTCAACGCCTTCACGGTGGAGATGGCGGCGGAGATCCTCGCCGTGCTCGACCGCGCCGACGCGGACCCCGAGGTGCGCGCTGTGATCTTCACCGGCGAGGGACGGGCCTTCTGCGCGGGCATGGACCTGTCGACCGGCGGCAACGTCTTCGGCCTGGACGAAAGCGTGGACCCGCTGGGCCCCGAGGCGGAAAGGATCCGCGACACCGGCGGAACCATCACGCTGCGCATCTTCCGCATGACCAAGCCGGTGATCGCCGCGATCAACGGCGTCGGCGTGGGCATCGGCGCCACCATGCCGCTGGCGATGGACGCGCGGATCGTGTCCTCGAAGGCCCGCATCGGCTTCGTCTTCGCCAAGATCGGCGTGTGCATGGAGGCGTGCTCGTCCTGGTTCCTGCCGCGGCTGGTGGGCATGTCCACCGCGCTCGACTGGGCCATGTCGGGAGAGATCCTGCCGGCCGAGGAGCTGGCTCGCGGCGGCTACGCCACCCGGGTGGTCGAGCCCGAGGAGCTGATGGCCACGGCGCGGGCCACGGCGCGGCGCTATATCGACGGGGTCTCGCCGGTCTCGGTCGCGGTCAACCGGCAGCTTCTGTGGCGGATGGCGGGGGCGAGCCACCCGATGGAGGCGCACAGGATGGACAGCCGCGCGATCTTCCAGCTGTCGATGGAGGACGGGCGCGAGGGCGTGACCGCGTTCGGGGAGAAGCGGACGCCGGAATACACCAAGGTCCCGCCGGCGGACATGCCGGCCTTCTTCGACTGGACCTCGGAGCCCAGGTTCGAATGACCGGCCTCAGCCCGGCGGGGGGACCCGCCGGGCCGACGGCTCCAGCAACTGCGCGCGCAGGTGCTTGGCGATGCGCAGGGCGTGGCGTTTGCGCCAGGCGCCGGGGCTGACGACGAGCCCCGCCGCCGCCGCGGCGAAGGCCCCGACCCGACCGCCGGGCCCCAGCGCCAGCGGGCGGCGCCATTTCCCGACCCGCGCCTCGATCCAGGCATCCCGCTCGGCGTCCACGTCGATGCCCGCGGCTTTCGCGCGGCCGGTCAGGTGCTGGCCGATGGGGCGGTGATGGCCCACCGCGGCCGCGTCCACGATCCCCACCGCGCCCTCCGGCGCGAAATCCTGCCAGATGAAGTCGAGCCCCTTGGCGGCGGGCCGCGCCTCCATCTCCGGCAGGACGGCGCGCAGGACGTCGGGGGTCATCAGGGGGACCATCAGTTCCACGAAATCGGTGCGGCGCAGGCGGGTCAGCGGGTTCCGCACGGTGATGAAATGCGAGATCTGGCTGTCCGGGGTCAGGGCGGGTTGCGACAGCGCCAGCCCGGCTTCCGCCGCGATGCGGAACAGGCGTGAGACGGTCGTCTCATCGGCCTCGATATCGTCGTCGGGCAGCCAGATCAGCGGGGCGCGGTCGATGAGATCGGGGTTGCCGGTCAGCACCTTGTGCAGCGCGTCCCATTTGCCGCCCGCCTCGGGGATCACGGCGTCGGGCTCGAATTCCGTCAGGTCGGGGATGTCCTGATAGGGCGACAGCACCAGGTCCCAGTCGCGGGCCGCGCGGGGCGTCTTGGCCCAGCCGGAGACGCGATGCGAGGCCCCTATGCGGATGATCACCACGGCGCGGGGGGCGAGCGGGGCGGTCATGCGTCGGGGCATTCGTCGGGGCATTCGTCGTGGCTCCGGGGCGCGGCGAAGCGGGCGGCCCAGGCGTCGGGGGCGCGCGCGGCGTCGAGGCCGGGCCCCCAGCCGCGCGCCGCCGCCCGGCCGCGCAGCGCGTAGCGGAGGACGAGCGCCAGCGCCCGGGCCGCCTGCGCCAGCGCGAGGCCGGGGCGGGGGCGGTGCAGGCGGAACCACGCATCCTCGCGCCCCGCCCGGACATGGGCGCGCATCCGCACGAGGCCCGGCGCGGCCTCCCGGTCCGGGATCACCGCGAAGGGGGCGGAGGCGGGGCGGCGGACCAGCCCGACCAGCGCCCCCGCGATGGCCCGGGCGAAGCCCTTGGCATGATCGCCATGGGTCTCGGGCCGGCCGGGGGCGAGCCGGGGCAGGCCGTCGGGCGGCGGCGCCGCTTCCGGCGACAGGCCGGCGGCCAGCGCCAGCACTCCGGCATGCACGGCGTCGGCGGGGCGGGACAGGATCGCCGGCCCGTCGAGAAAGTCGCGCAGCGCGGCCATCCGCCAGGCGGCGCAGGCATGGTCGCCGGAAAGCGCGGGGCTCCATATCCGCTCCAGCAGGTCGAGCGCGCCCGGCAGGCCCTCCGGCCCCGCATGGGCGGCGCACCAGGCGAGGCGATTGCGCAGGTCGTAATAGTGCTGCCAGCTGGTGGCCTTGGCGTAGAAGGGCTCGTGCCAGACGCCCAGCCCCGGCGGCGTCGCGGTCGGCGCCCCGGCGGCGGCGAGACGGCGGGCGTAATCGGTGTCGTCGCCGCGCAGGAACACCGGGGCCGGCGGGCCGGCGGCGCGGGCCGTGTCGCGGGGGACCGCGAAGAACCACCAGCCGTTGAAATCCACCGGGGCGGCGCCGGAGAGCAGCTCGGCGGGGGGCGCGGACAGATCCGCGTCATGGCCCACAGCCCGGACCACGCCGTAGCGGCCGATGACCGCGCCCGCTTCGTGCATCCGCCCCGGCGCGCGGGCGTCGAGCATGGCGCCGCCGATCGCCGTGGGGCCGGCCAGCCGGGCCAGCGTGGCCGCCAGCCGCGGGATCATGCGGGGGTCGAGTTCGATATCGTCGTCCATCATCAGGTGATGGCCGGGGCCGGGTTCGGCCGCCAGGGCCTCCGCGAGCCCGCGGGCGAACCCTCCCGCACCGCCGAGATTGGGTTGCGCGACCACCCTGAACAGCGGCGCCTCCAGCAGCCGGTTGAGCTGCGGGTCGTCGAAAGGATCGCCCTGGTTGACCACGATGACGCGGGCGAGGGCGGGCGTGGTCTTCGCCGCCTCAAGCAGTCCGCGGGCGAGGGCGGTCAGCGCCGTCTCCCGCCCGAAGGCGCAGAGGCCGACGGTCAGGCGGCCGTTGGGCGCGGGCGGGACGGGCGTGGCCCAGCGGGCGGCGATGAGGCGGGCGGGGCCGCGGGCCTCGATCTCAGCCCAGAGGCGGCCGGGGGCGGCGGGCTCGGGCTCGGGCAGGGGCAGGGCGCCGGCGCCCTCCGTCTCGATCCGGGCCATCAGGACGGGCGGGCCGCCCGACGCGGGCGCGTGGAACAGCGCGACGGTCATCGCCCCCTCGCCCTCCCAGGCGAAGACCAGCGGGTCGGGGCGGGCATGGGCCCGCCACCAGGCCAGCGGGAAGGCGTTGAACCAGGTGTCCGTCGAAAGCCGCGCGCCGGGGGCGAGGTCCAGCGGGAAGCGCGGTCCCCCCCCCGTTTTCGCGGCCGTTTTCGCACCCGTCCCCCCGCCCAATTCGGCGCCCATCTCGGCGCCCATCTCCGCCGCCGAGCCCTTCAGCCACAGCGCGTCCGGCCCCGGCCCGGCGGGGTCCAGCACCTCGCGCAGCGCGAAAAGCGCGGGCGGCGGGAACGGGGGCGGCGCGGCGGTCATGCCGGGGGCGGCGGTGACGGTCAGGCGGCGCGCCGGGCGAGGAACGCCTCGGCCGCATCCAGGGCCAGGCCGATGGTCACGTCCATGTCGAGGTATTGATACGTCCCCAGCCGTCCGACGAAGGTCACGCCGTCGAGTTCCGCCGCGCGTTCCTCGTACTGGGTGAGCAGCTTTTTCTCATCCAGCAGGCGGATCGGGTAATAGGGAATGTCGTCCGCGCCGCAGAGGCGCGAATATTCGCGGAACACGATGGTCTTGTCGTGCTCTTCCCAGGGGGCGAAGTGCTTGTGCTCGGAGATCCGGGTGAACGGCACGTCGGGGTCGCCGTAATTCATCACCGCGCAGCCCTGGAAATCGCCCTCCGCGCGCTCGGCCTCGAAATCCAGGGTCCGGTAGCCGAGCCGGCCGAGGTCGTAGCCGAACCACCGATCCAGGGGACCGGAATAGAAGACGTGGTCGAAGGTCTCGGTCTGGTCCTCCCACCGGGCCTTCAGGCGGGTCTCGATCAGCGGATGGTCGAGGATCGCCTCCACGATCGGCGTGTAGCCGTGGCGGGGCATGCCCTGGTGGGGGTGGTTGAAGTAGTTGTCGTCATAGTTGAAGCGCAGCGGCAGCCGCTTGAGGATCGAGGCGGGCAGGCGCGTCGGCTCCATCCCCCATTGCTTGAGCGTGTAGCCGTGAAAGAAGGCCTTGTAGAGCTCCGGGCCGACGAAGCGCAGGGCCTGTTCCTCGAAGCTCTGCGGATCCTCGATGTCCATGGAGGCGCGGGATTCGATGAAGGCGCGGGCCTCGGCCGGGGAGAAGGTCTTGCCGAAGAACTGGTTGATCGTGTGCAGGTTCACCGGCAGCAGGTAGACCGAGCCGCCGACGGTGGTCTTCACCCGGTTCACGAAGGGCATGAATTCGCCGAAGCGGTTCACGTAGTCCCACACGCGGTCGTCGCCGGTGTGGAAGATGTGGGGGCCGTAGCGGTGGACCAGCACGCCGGTCTGCGCGTCGCGCTCGGTATGGCAGTTGCCGGCGGGGTGGTCGCGTTCGTCGATCACCAGGCAGGGCAGGCCGGCCTCGGCCAGTTGCCGCGCGATGACGGCGCCGGAAAAGCCCGCGCCGACCAGACAGATGCGTCCCATGAATCCCCGTTCCCGATCGCTTTTCCGCCCCCTGAGGCGAGGCGCGCGGACCCTAGCAGCGGCGCCTGCCTGCGGCAACCGAGCGCCCGGGTCGCAGGGGGGCGCCTGCGGGGCCGGGCGCAGGGCCGGGCCGACGCCCGGCCGCCCCCTTCGGCGGAGGCCCCGCCCACCCACCCGCCTCCGCCGAAGGGGGCGGGGCGCGAGGCTGGCGGGCGGGGCGCCGCGGGGGCGGGGCGCGGTGGGGGCGGTGGGACGGCGGCGGCGGGGCGGCACGGGGCGGGGCCGATTGACAGTCCCGGCCGCTCCATGTCACTCGAACCCCGCCCGCGGCCCCGGCCGCCACGGTCAGGGGGAACGCCTGGGCATGGCCCGTCTCATCGTGCATATCGGCGCGCCCGCCGCCGGCGCGGCGCCGCTTCAGAGCCGCCTCGCCCGCCGGGCCGAGGCGCTGGAGCGCGCCGGCGCCTGCTGGCTCGACGCCTCCGACCTCGCCGGGGGGCGGCCCAATCTCGACGCCATGGTGAAGCTGAGCGGCCGGGGCGAGGGGTTCCGCGCCCGGATCGGGCTGCGCCGGGCGCTGGCGCTGTGCAAGCCGCGGGCGGAGATCTGCCTGGGCTCGTCCGAGCGGCTGTGGTGGCTGGAGGACCCGGCCCTGATCGCCGGTTTCGCCGAGGGGCTGCGCAAGGTCTATGAGCGCATCGACATCGTGGCCTGCCTGCCGCGCCAGGACCGGATGCTGGTCGCCCAGCGGGCGCCCGCCGCGGCCCCGCGCGCGCTGACCCCGGCCGCGCGGCTGTGGGGGACCGAGCCGCGGGCGCTGCCGAGCTGGCGGCCGGAATTCGAAGGCCGGCTGGACCACGCGGCCCGCCTGGATCGCTGGCGCGCGGCCTTCGGGGCCGACGCCGTGCACGCCCTGGTCGACCCCCGCGACGCGCCGGAGCCGGAGGCCGCGCCGACCCTGGCCGCGACCCTCGCCGGGCTCGCCGGGCTGCCGGCGGAGCTGTTCGGCCCCGAGCCGCCCCTGCGCCCCCGCCGCGGCATCCGCGCGGCCCGCGCCCTGATGGCGATGGAAGCGCGCGAGGCCGGGCTCGGCCCCCGCGAGCGGCGCGAGATCGCCGCCGCCGCCGCCGCCACGAAATCGGGGCCGTCCCTGAAGCCGTCGCGCGCCGAGGCGGCCGCGCTGATGGCGCGTTGCGCGCCGTTCAACGCGCGGCTGGAGGCGGACTGGCGGGGGCCGGACGGGGCGCCGCTGCGCTTCGCCGACGACCTGTCGGACTGGCCCGAGGTCGGGACCGACCGGTTGAGCCCCGAGGCCGGCCGCGCCCTGCGCAAGCTGCTGATGGAGATGCTGGCCCGCATGACCGCCGAACAGAAGGCGGCCGGCCTGCGCCGGGCGCGCGTGCCGCGGCTCGGCCCCGAGGCCGGACGCGCCGCCGGGCGCACGGTGGGCGAGGTGCGCAAGCAGGCGGAATGGGGCGAGCTGGGCTGGCGCAAGCGTATCCGCCGCCGGCGCCGGCTGGCCGCGGCCGGCAAGCTCTGAGCCCCCCGCCGCCCGGAACGCCGCCGAAGACGCCGCCGCCGGCCCTGCCGAAACCGCGTGCGATGCGCGCGCGTCCCTGAGCGCGCCCGCCGCCGCGGGTCAGTCCTTGCGCCCGCCGCCGCGGGTCAGGCCTTGGGCATGCCGAGTCTGCGGCGCCAGGCGTCCTCGGAGATCAGCGGCAGATCCTCGCGCCCGAATTCCTCACGCAGCGCCGGCAGGCGGGCGAGCAGGGCGGCGAAGGCGGCCTCGAACTTCGCGTTGTTCTCGTAGTAGCGCTTGGGATCGCGGCGCAGGCGATAGCCGACGCCCGACTTGGGATCGACCACCAGCGCCTCGCGCCGCAGGAACACCTGGTTGGGTCGGAAGCGGCCCTCCAGCGGGAAGATCGCGCTTTTGGTGTGGAACATGAAGGCCGGGGCCCGGTGGCCCTGATGGGTGATCTTGCGGATGAATTTCCAGATCCCCGAGGTGTGCTTCTTCTCGCTCACCGGGGTCACGCGCGACCGGCGCCAGCGCTGGGGGCGGATCTGGCTCTCCTCCGGGGCCAGCGCCTTGATCTGGGCGCGCTTGGCCGACATCTCCGGGTCCTCGTCCCAGAATTCGGAGCCGCGGGTCACGTCCTCGATCGCCTGCACCACCGCGGCGGCGGAGCCGTAATGGTAGCTCTCGTTCCACTGCCGGAACAGGAACCAGAGCTGGTCGCGCAGGGTCTTCTCATCGTCGGGCAGGGACTTGTGCAGCAGCATCTGCATGACGTGGTAGCGGCTGTCGAGATAGGCCGTCAGCGGGCTGCGCTTGGACACGAAATCGTCCTGGTGCGAGGCCACGCCGGTCAGGGTGCGGATGTCGAAGTCATTGGCGAGGCTGAAGAACACGTCGTCGCCGCGCACGAAGAAGGGGAAGGGCAGCTTCTCCACCTTCGCCAGCGGGAAGCAGAAATACCACCAGCCCGCATAGCGGTTCTGAAGATGGCCGAGCGGCCGGGTCATGCCGATCACCTGCTCGAACCGGCGCAGGTTCACGTCCTTCTGCAAGGGCATGCAGAGCTTGTCGAACAGCGCCGTGTTCTCCCAGATCTTCCAGCGGTCCTTGGCCGGGATCATGGCGCCGGCGATGGCCGCGCGCGGGTCGCGGGCCAGGCGCAGGGCGGCGATGGTGCGGCGCAGGTTCTCGGCGAAGAATTCGGCGTCGTCGTCCATGAACAGCACATGGGTGGCGCGGCCGCCGTCCCTGGCCTCCAGCAGGCCGCGGGTGAAGCCGCCGGCGCCGCCGAGATTGCGGTTCTTGATGACCCGGCCGCCCTCGAAGGGCACCGTGTCGGTATCGCCGCCATTGTCCACCACGGTCAGGGAGAACCGCTCCGCCACATCCGGATTGGCCTTCATGTAGGCGTCGAGCCGGGCGCAGGAGGCCTGGACCTCGGCGTCGCGCCGGAAGGTGGTGATGACCGCGGCCACATGCACGTCGCGAAAGCGCGAGGCGGGCGCGCGCACCAGCCAGTCGGCCTCGCGCAGGATCACGGCGCGGCGGGCGACGATGCGGAAATGCACGAGGCCGGGGTCGATCAGCCGGGGCAGCTCGACCTCCAGCGTCTCGCCGGCGCGCAGGTCGAAGGAGCGGGAGACGAGCATCTCGTCGTCGCGCCCCAGCCGGGTCATGCCGATGCGCAGCAGCCCCGCGCCGCGGCCGCGCAGGCGCAGCACCACCCGGTCGTCGGGGTCGAGATCGTAGCCCGAGGCGGGAAAGGCGTTGAACCAGCTGTCGAAGCGCAGCCGGGCGTCGGGGCGCACGTAATAGCCCCGTTCGGCCGAATCCCAGCCCGCGCCGCCGACGCCGCGATGGAACAGGCGCGGCTGGGTGTTGATGCCGGGTTCGGGCGCGAGCAGGCGCTGGACAAGGATCTCTTCCATGCGCGTTTCGCCCGTCTCCGCGGCGGAAGCCGTGTCGGTCACGGAGTCACCGGCCGCCGGACGGCCGAAATCGGAAGAGGTCTGATCCATGGGTCTCGCCTGCTCGTGGGTCTGCGCGGCGTCTTGTCGGTCGGGCCGGCGTCTCCGGTCCCGCGTCCTTCCCCGCATGTCTGCCCCGGTCTCGTAGTCCGAAGCGCCGGGACGCGGCAAGCCCCGCAGGGCGCGGGAGCGTGCGCGGGGACGCTCGGACAGGCGCTCAGGGGGCGTTCGGGGGTCGGAAGACGCGCTTTTCGGGCCGGATCGCACGGTTGGGCGGGCGCGCGCGCCGCGTTCCGCCGCGTCGAGGTCCGGGTTTTCCGCTGAAACCGTCCCATCCCGCCGCACGCGCGGCCGGATTCGCCTCGGTCTCGCCGCGTTTCCCCGCGAAATCTCGTCGCGCCGGCCCCCGGCGGTGGCGACTCGCGCGCCGCCGAGGTTGAGACCGGCTCGGCAATGTCCTAGCAACGGCTCGGTGGACGCGCCTGCGCGAATGACGCGACCGTCCCGCCGGCGCCGGGCCCGGGCCCCCGAGCCCGCGTCCGCCGGCCCGAAGCGCGAGGAGCCCCGTGACCAAGAGCCTCTGCCTGCATGTCGGCGACTGCAAGACCGGCAGCACCTCGATTCAGACGGTGCTTCAGACCGGCGCTTTCAAGAGCCCCGAACGTTCCGTGCTCTACCCGGTGGAGAAAGGCCGGCTGCATCACTGCGCGCTGGCCGCCACGCTCTACAAGCCGCGGATGAAGCCGCGCCGCAAGACCGCGTTCAAGGCGCTGTCGCAGCAGCTCAACGCCTCGAACGCGGATGTGGCGATCGTGTCGGGGGAATGGTTCGAATACGCCGACCCCGAGCTGCTGGACCGCGTGCTGCGCCGTCGCCTGCCGCGCTATGCCGAGACGACGCGCATCATCGCCTATGTGCGCCCCCATGCCGAGCGGCTGGTGTCCAGCTACCAGGAGCGCGCCAAGCTGGGCCATGCGGTGGGCAGCCTGAAGGCGTTCCACGCGACTTCGCGCGCCAAGGGCCTGTTCGAATACGCTCCGCGCCTGCGTCGCTGGCGGGAGGTGTTCGGGGACCGCTACACCGTGCGCCCGATGGTCCGTTCGCGCCTTGCGGGGGGCGACGTGGTGAAGGATTTCCTCGACTTGGCGCTGGAGGGGGCGCCGGTCACGGTCGGCGAGACCACGTCGGTCAACACCTCGCTCGGGGTGCGGGACCTGGCGCTGGTGCTGGCCATGCATCGGGGCGGCAAGCTGCCCTCGCAGGCGGTGCGGCATCTGTCCTGGGCGCTGCAGGAGCTGAGCGGCGAGGGCGACAAAGGCGGCGGGGAGCGGCTGCGCCTGGACCGCGCGCTGCTGGCGGAGGTGCGCGCCGACTATCTCGACGACGCCCGGGCCTGCGATGAGGAATTCTTCGGCGGCGACGATTTCCAGCGCGCCTTCGACCGGGCGGCGGCGACGGCGGTGGATGCGCCGCAGGTGATCGCCCCCGAAAAGGTGCTGACCCCGCAGGAGCTTCGCCGTAGCGCCGCGGTCGCCCGCGCCCTGCGGGAGATGGCGCGCGAGCTCTGGCACGCGCGCGCGCGGATCGCCGAGCTGGAGGCCGCCGCCGGGCTCGACCACGACGAGGATGACGACGACGACGAGACCCAGGCCGAGGACGCCGCCGCCGCGTCCCGACGGCCCGCCTTGCTGCGCAGGTTCGCATGAGCCGGACCGGGGGGGAGCGGAGCATGACGGCGACCTGCGTCACCAGACCGGGACGGCCGGCGGGGCGGGGGATGACGGCGACGACCGCCGCCGCCCCCGCCCGTCCTGCCCCCGCGCGCGCCGGGATGCGCCGCCAGATGGCAGGCAAGGGGGGCGCCGCATGGACCTGATCCTGTTCATGGGCCACCACAAGGTCGGCTCCTCGGCGCTTCAGATGTTTCTCGCGCGCAACTGGCTGCCGCTGGCGCGGGCCGGCATCCTCTATCCGGCGGTGGAGCCGCAGGGGATGGCGGCCAATCTCGGGGCCGCGGTCCGGGCCGCCGGCCGCGGGCAGGGCGCCGTCACGGCGGCCAGGACCGGGGCCCGGCGCGCGCCGCTGCGCCTGAACGAGCGGGAGCCGCATAACGCGCTGGCCTTCCGCATGATGCATGACGACACCGGCCGTCACATCCCGCCCTGGCATCCCAAGCTGCCGCATTCCAACCAGATGTTCCGCGCCATCCGCACCCAGGTGGAGGCGCTGAGTCCTCGCGCCGTGGTGCTGTGCTCCGAGGTCTTCGCGAATTTCGGCGCCGATCACCCGGCCTTGCTGGCCCGACTCGCCGGCGCGCTGCCCGGCGCGCGCCGGGTGCGCATCCTGTGCACCCTGCGGCGTCCGGACACCTACCTGGTGTCCTGGCACAGCCAGCGCCTGAAGTTCGGCCACAATGTGCCGGCGCTGCGGGTCGACGCGCTCGACACCTACTGGAAGGGCATCCATTTCGACTATCGCCGGATGCTGGAACCCTGGTTCGAGGCGTTCCCCGACGCGTCCTTCGATATCCGCGACTATGCCGAGGTGCTGTCCGCCGGCGGTTCGGTCGCCGATTTCGCGACGCGGGCGGGGCTGGAGCTGCCCGAGGGGCTGGAGGAGGTGCGCTCGGCCAACCCCTCGGTGCATCCGGCGCTGATGGAAGTCGCGCGCCGCGCCAACGCCGAGCTGGAGGAGGCCCCCGCCCGGCGCCTGCGCGAGCATCTGATCCAGGCCGGCGAAAAGCTGACCGGCCATGGCGCGCGGGAGATCGAGATGTTCGGCCCCGACAACCGCGCGCGCCTGGCGGAACGCTTCGCCCCGATCGACGCCTGGCTGGGCGAGAAGACCGGGCGGAAGGGCTTTTTCCCGGATCTCGTTAAGGTCGGGGAAACGGCGCCGGTGGCGGAGCTGGAGGCGGGGCGCGCGGCGCTCGACGCGCTGCGCCGGTCCCGCGAATTGCGGGCCCTGCCGCCGGACGCGCGGGAATTCGTGTCGACCCTGGCGCTGGACTGAGGCCGCGGGCGGCTTCGGTCGCCGGGAGGGGCGGATCCGGCGGCGGAGGGCTCAGCCGGCCGCGAAGGTGCGCCGCACGGCGCCGATCAGCAGCAGGTTGCCCAGCGGCGCGGTCAGCGCCAGCCAGGGCCCGTGCGGTCCCTCGCCATTGTCCCAGAGCAGCGTCCAGGGCAGGCCCAGCGGCAGCAGGAACACGCCGGCGAGCGGATCGCGCTCCGCTCCCATCAGGCCCCAGGTGCCGACGGCGAACACGGTCAGCGCGAACAGGTAGCCGGCCGCGTAGGCCCAGATCACGAGCTGGTAGAGGCGGTAGGCCATGTCGCGCATTCCTTCGCCGTCTGCGCCGCGCGTCGCCCGGCGCGGTCTTGCTGCGCCCGTCGGCGCGTTGAGGGCCGGGCGCCCGCGGGGGGGCTGGCCTGGTCCGGGGCCGAGCCTCGATCCGCTTGCGACCGCAGGAGAAATTCCCGTAGTCGCGGCGCCGGCCCGTCATGCTTCGGTCCTGAAACCGACGCGGTCCAGTCCCCCGGATAGGCCGGAATGGGCCGTTGATCCACCCCCAAAGGCGACTCGCGCGTCAGGAAATTGAAACAACCGGGGCGGGAGACGCGCCTTGCGCGGGCCTTCGCGCCGGGCGGCGAGCCGGGGCGCGGGCCCGGAACGCGCGCAGTGCGGGGGGGGGCGTGCGGGGGCCGCCGCTCAGGTCTCCGCCAGGGCCTCCAGGCGGGCGCGGGCCATGTCGCGCAGCTCGGATTTGCGGATCTTCACGCCGTTGGCGCTCTGCGTCACCGGGAAGGCGTCGATCGGGAACAGCCGCGCCGGGGTCTTGAAATGCGCCAGCCGCGCGCCGGCTTCCGCCAGCGCCTTCGCCTCGTCGAAAGCCCCCGTTGCGGCGGGGTCGGGGATCACGAAGGCCACGGGGCGCAGGCGGCCGCCGATCTCCAGCCCCACCACCTGCGCGTCGCCGACGCCCGCGACGCCGCGCAGCGCCTCCTCGATCTCGGCGGGGTCGACGAGGAAGCCCGAGAGCCGGATCGCGTCGCCCCCCCGCGCCGCGTAGACGAAGGTGCCGTCGCCGCGCAGATGGCCGATGTCGCCGGAGCGATAGAAGCCCTCGGCGTCCACCGCCCTGGCCGTGGCCTCGGGGTTCTCGAAATAGCCCAGGAAAGACGTGTCGCAGCGGAATTCCAGCTCCCCGGTCTCTCCGGGCGGCAGCAGCGCGCCGGTCTCGGGGTCGCGGACCCGGATCTCGGCCCGCTCGCGGGAGGCCGGGGCGCCGCCGCCCTTGATCCGCTCGGCCACCGGCTGGGACATCGGCTGGATGCCGAAAAGCGCGTGCAGTTCCGAGGCGCCGTAGACCCCGCGCAGCGGCACGCCGCGATCGGCGGCGGCGCGCAGGATCTCGCCCAGGCCGGGGGTGAAGGCGCCGAAGCCGCAGCAGGCGGAGGCGGCGAGCGCGGGCTCGTCCAGCTCGATCAGGCGGCGGAACATCTCGTCGGAGCCGAAGATGTGGCTCAGCCCGTGGGCGCGGATGATGCGGGCGGCGTGGGCCGCGTCGAACTGCGCCATCATGTGGGCGGGGGCGGCGCCGGCGACGGCGGCGAGGAAGGAGGACAGCCCGAACACCCCGCAGAACGGCATGGCGGCGAGGAACCCGGCGCCCGGCGCGTCGAAGCCGAAGGCGGAGGCGCAGCGATGGGCGTGCAGGGCGAGCGTGCGCTGCGAATGGGTGACCAGCTTGGGGGCCGAGGTGGTGCCCGAAGTGGTGAAGAAGATCAGCGGCACGTCGGGGTCGGAGGTTTGGTCGGGGGCGGGCGCGGCGACGCTCGGAACCGGGTCGAAGGCCGCGAGGCGTCGGCCGGGCAGGGGCGGCGTTTCGGGCAGGGGGCCGCGCACGGCGATGGCGGTCAGCTCGGGGATCCTGGCGGGGTCGGCCTCGGCCAGGATCGCGAGATGGTCGGAGCGGCCCTCGCCCGCGCCCAGCACGATCAGGCTTGCGTGGGAGCGGGCGATTATGTGCTCCAGCTCGAAGGCCTTGTAGCGGGTGTTGACCGCGGCGACGCGCAGACCGAGCCGGGCGGCGGCGAAGAGCAGGGCGGGCCAGTCCAGCCCGTTGTCCAGCCAGACCGCGAGGCAATCCCCCGCGCGCAATCCCTGGGCGGAGAGCCAGTCGGCGGTCCCCGCGACGCGGGCGTCGAACGCGGCGGCGGTCACGGGGGCGCCGGCCTCGTCCACGAAGGCGGGGCCGCCGCGCTCCCGGGACAGGGCGAGCAGGTCGTGAAGGCGGGCGGGCTCGGCGGTCATGCGGTCCTCATGTCGGGCTCTTGGCGGGCCCTTGTCTGGTTCGGGTCTGGTTCGGGACTGGGTCTGGGTCTGGGTCTGGTTCGGGGCGGGCGGCGGGGCGTTCCCCGGCCGGCAGAGTAACGCGGCGTCGGGGGCGAGCGCCAGACGGGGCGCGCTCCGGGCCGGCGGAGGGAGCGGCGCGTCGACCGGCGCGCGGATCGCGAGGGCGCGCCCGCGCCGCGCGGCGGAGGGCGGGACTGCGGCGCGGGGGCTGCGTGGCGGGGGAGAGGCGCTCAGCCGGGCGCGGCCCGCGCCTCGCGCGTCAGGAAATCGGCGATCACCGCGTCGAAATCCGGGTCGGGGGCGAGGGGCGGGTCGAAATCCAGCCCGGTCACGAAGTCCCGCGGCCAGCCGGCCACCACCGCCCTTACGTCGGGATCGGGGGCGCAGGTCAGGCGGGCGGCGGCATCCGGCCCCGCGGCGCGGGCGAGCGCCGCGCGAATGTCCGCGGCGCAGACCGTCAGGCCGGGTTGATTGGCGGCGCGGCTGATCCCGAAGGCGGAGGCCGGCAGGTCATGCATCCGCAACAGGTTCGCCGCCACCCGACCCACCGAGACCACGGGGAAGCGGTCCTCCTCGCCCAGCGGCGCCGCGACCGCGCGCCCCCGCAACGGCTCCCGCGCCATGGCGGCCACCCTGTCCGACACGGCGGGCGCCGGCGCGCCGGGACGGGTCAGCACGATGGGCAGCCGCAACGCGCGCCCGTCCACATGGCCCTTGCGGGCGTAGTCGTTGATCAGCAGCTCCACGATCGCCTTGGCGGTCCCGTAGGAGGTCGTGGGCGTCTGCGCCTGGGCGTCCGATACCTGCGACGGCAGGTCCCCGCCGAAGGCCGCGATGGAGGAGGCGTAGACCAGCCGCGGACAATTCCCCGCGACGCGCCCGGCCTCCAGCAGGCGGCGGGGCAGCTCGACGTTGATCTCCCAGCCGCGGACCGGGTCCTGCTCCGCCTCCAGCGTCAGGGTGGCGGCGAGGTGGAAGATGGCGTCGGGGGGCGGGGAGAGCGCGGCCTCGAAGGTCGCGGGATCGGTCAGGTCGCCGCCCAGCTGGCGGGTGACGATCGGGGACGGCGCGCCGGGGTCGGGCGGAGCGTAGCGGTCGGCGAGGATCAGTTCGGTCACGGGGCGGGCCTCTCCCCCCGGTCCGGCCAGCCAGCCGCGGGCGATCAGCGCCTCGGTCAGGGCGCGGCCGATGAAGCCTCCGGCGCCGGTGATCAGCACGCGCATGGGCGTCTCCTCCCTGGTCCTGCGTCTCGTCAGGTTGTCCAAGGGGTAGCGGCGGGCGGGGGGGCGGGCAAGAGAACGCCGCCGCCCCCGGGAGAGGGGCGGCGGCGCGGATACGCCCTGAGCGGCGGGCCGGGATCAGGTCTTGCCCTGACCGGCCATGCCGCCGGAGACCTCCTCCATCTGGTCCTCGGTCACCGGATCGGGCAGCGCCAGGTTGAGCGCGATGGCGATCCCCGCCGCCGGCAGCAGACCGGAGGTCAGCAGGATCCGCGGCGTGTCGGGCAGGTGCTGAAGCGCCCCCGGCTCCAGCTGCAGGCCGAGGCCGACCGACAGCGCCACCGCGAAGATCACCATGGAGCGCCGGTCCCAGGCCACGTCCGCCAGCATCGACACGCCCGAGGCGCAGACCATGCCGAACATCACGATGACGCCGCCGCCCAGCACCTCGATCGGCACGGTGGAGATCACCGCGCCCACCTTGGGCACCAGCCCGCACAGGATCAGGAACAGCGCGCCGAGGGTGACCACGTGGCGGCTCATCACCCCGGTCATCGCGATCAGGCCGACATTCTGGGAGAAGGAGGTGTTGGGCAGCGCCCCGAACAGCCCCGCGATCCCCGAGCCGAGGCCGTCCGCGAAGGTGGCGCCCGAGATCTCCTTCGCCGTCGCCTCGCGCCCGGCGCCGCCCTTGCAGATGCCCGAGACGTCGCCGACCGTCTCGATGGCCGAGATCACGCCCATCAGGCAGAAGCCGATGATCGCCGACGCGGTGAAGTCGAGCCCGAAATGCAGCGGATCGGGCGCCATGAACCAGCCCGCGTTCCCGACATTGCCGAAGCTGACCATGCCCAGCGGCAGGGCGACGAGGTAGCCCGCGATGAGCCCGATCAGCACCGCGCCCAGCGAGGCGAGGCCGTGGGTGAAGAATTTCAGCCCCAGGGTCACGAAGATCACCACCAGCGCCACGAACCAGTTCTGCGCGGAGCCGTATTCCGGCGTGCCGATGGCCGGCACCCCGCCGGCGGCGTACTGGATGCCGACCTTGACCAGCGCCAGGCCGATCATCAGCACCACCAGCCCGGTGACCAGCGGCGGCAGCGCGAAGCGCAGCCGGCCGATGACCGTGCCGAGCAGGCCGTGGAAGACGCCGCCCGCGACCACGCCGCCGGCGATCACGCCCATGGCGTCCACGCCCTTGCCGGCGACCAGCGGGATCATGATCGGCAGGAAGGCGAAGGAGGTGCCCTGCACGATGGGCAGGCGCGCGCCGACCGGGCCGAGCCCGATGGTCTGGAACAGGGTGGCGACGCCGGCGAAGAGCATCGACATCTGGATCATGTAGATCAGCTCGCCCACGCCGGGCGTGCCGAAGCCGAAGCCCGCCGCGCCCGCGACGATGATCGCAGGCGTGACGTTCGACACGAACATGGACAGCACATGCTGCACGCCCAGCGGCGCCGCCTTGGCCAGCGGCGGCATGTAGTCAGGGTCTTTGAGCTGCGCCTCCGTGCCCAGTCCCGTCATTGCCATGGTTCACCCCTCCGTGCGGATCGCGCCGTTGCTGCATTGCGAAATGGACGCATCGCCGGACGTCTGCGTCAAGCGAAATTGCCGAATTTCGCAGCGATGGCGGGCGGGCGGCCTTGCCGAGTGAGTGCGATTTGGGCAGGGCGCGCGGGTGTGGCGCGGATCATGGCGCGCCCCGCCGCGCCGGCTGGGGCGGC
The DNA here is from genome assembly GCF_900106695.1 of Albimonas donghaensis. Taxonomy (GTDB): domain Bacteria; phylum Pseudomonadota; class Alphaproteobacteria; order Rhodobacterales; family Rhodobacteraceae; genus Albimonas; species Albimonas donghaensis. The sequence continues at coordinate 1,275,357 of NZ_FNMZ01000001.1, read as the reverse complement.
TGCGGGCGGGACGCGCGTCCACGGGGGCTTTCGGTCCGCTCCCGTGGAAGGCGGCGGTCGCGCGCTGGGGATGCCCGCGCGGGCCGCCGCCTTGTCTTCATCCCGCGCCTTGGGCGGGACATGACGCCCCGGGCCACCGGGGCTGGCCCGGGGCCGGCTTGGGGCCGCGACGAAAAAACGCCGGCCACGATGGCCGGCGATGCCGTGTCTCGCGGCCCGGATCAGGCCGCATCCCCCTCGGCGGTGACGGACGTCATCGGCCCGGCCCGGCGGGCGGGCGTCGCCTCAGATGGAGGCGGAGAAGGCCAGGCTCTCGTAAAAGGCCAGCTCGCGCGCCTTGTGCTCCGGATCGTCCTCGGCGTCGATCGGGGGCAGGGGCGGGACGAGCGCTTCGAGCAGCGAGGCGAACAGGCCGTTGTTCTCGCGCGGGGCCGGCTCAGGCGTCTGGAGGGTCTGCATGGCGCGCTCCGGGATCGAGGGCCGGCGGGACGTCGCCGGGGTCGCGGACAAGTATGCATGTGGCCGACCTCCATGCAAATCTTTGGAACCATTACAATAATGAAGCCTTCGCATCCGGGTTTCCGCAACGCGGCGGGCGGCGGCCGCGGAACGCCGCCATATGGTTGATGCATAACGAAAACCGGCCCCGTGCGGGGCCGGGCGCGACCGCGCGCCGGGCGGGCGCCCAGATGGGTTGTAAGCCTGACGAAGCATTGATTCCGCGGGGAAAATCCCGCGCCGCGGCCGAATCAACCGCGCCGCCGAGCGCGCCGGATGGCGGGCAAGGGCGTCGAGGCGGCGGGAGCAGGCCCTCGGCACGGGCGTCGCGCGCCGCGGATCGCGGGCGTGGGTCATGCCGATACGGAAGGTGAGGGGATGGAGGCGACGACCGGAATCGAACCGGTGTACACGGATTTGCAATCCGCTGCGTAACCACTCCGCCACGTCGCCATCCGGGGCCAGCGTGTAGGGGGTCGCCGCGAACAGGTCAAGGCCCGGCGAAAGCGGCGGGGCGGCCTGCATGATCCCCCTGCGCCAATCCCCGCCCGCGCGCCCCTCGCACCCGTCGCGGCCCCCTCCTGCGCGCCGCGTCCCGCGCCGATCCGCCGGATCCCGTGCGCTTTCCCGGCGGCGCCCGCGTCCCGCCGCATTGCGCGCGGCGCCGTCTTGTGGCATCGCCTGCTGAAGGGGCCGCGAGGGGCCCGGAACGTGCATCAACGCAGGATCGGAGAGCCCGATGAGCGATTTCGCCGCCGCCCGCACCGCCATGGTCGACAACCAGGTGCGCCCCTCGGACGTCACCTCCTATCCGATCATCGAGGCGATGCTCACCATCCCGCGGGAGCGGTTCGTGCCGGTCGCCCTGCGCTCGGTCGCCTATGCGGGCGAGCATCTGACGCTGGCCCCGGGCCGCGTGCTGCTCGACCCCCGCACCTTCGCCAAGATGATCGAGGCCTCCGATATCGGCCCCGACGACCTGGTGCTGGATGCGGGCTGCGGCCTCGGCTACTCGACCGCCGTGCTCGCGCGACTTGGCGCCGCGGTCATCGCGGTGGAGAGCGACGAGGACATGGCCCGCGCCGCCGCCGAGACGCTGTCCGAGCTTGAGGCCCACAACGCCGAAGTCGTCCCGGGTCCGCTCGATCAGGGCGCCGGGGACCACGCGCCCTACAACGTGATCTTCATCCAGGGCGGGGTCGAAGAGGTCCCCCAGGCGCTGTCCGACCAGCTGCGCGAGGGCGGACGCATGGTCCTGATCCGCATGTCCGGCGCCTATGGGCGCTGCGAGGTGCTGACCAAGGTCAACGGCGCGCTGTCCGCCTGGCGGGTGTTCGACGCCGCGGCCCCGGTTCTCGAAGGCTTCGAGAAGGCCCCCGCCTTCGAGTTCTGAGCGCGCTTCGCCCGGCATCCTCCCGCGCCGGTTTGACCTTTCCGGATCGAGGCGCCTCCGCTAGTGTTCGCGCTGGGCGCCGGTTCGGGGGAACCGGTTCCGGGCAGGACGACGTTGAAATCGGCGGGATGACCGGCATGACATTGAAGACCTTCGGGCTGGCGTTCGGCGCGCTCGTGGCGGGCCTTGCGCCTGCGGGCGCCGAGACGCTGGCCGACGCGATGGCCAAGGCCTACGCCAACAACCCGACGCTCGCAGCGGAACGCGCGGGTCTGCGGGCGTTGAACGAGGACGAGGTGCAGGAACGCGCCGCCGGACTCGGGGCGGCCAACGCCTCGGCCTCCTACGGCTACAGCACTTCGGAGAGCGGCGCCTCCGCCCTGCCGCGCAGCCGGGACGAAGCCGACCCGTTTTCGCTGGGCGTCTCCGGCTCGCTGAACCTCTATGACGGCGGACGCACCTATAACGGCACGCGCTCGGCGCAGGCGGCGGTGTCTTCGGGCGAATCCAACCTCACCTCGACCGAGCAGGACGTGCTGCTGGCCGCGGTGACGGCCTATGAGGACGTGCGGCGCGACATCGCGCTGGTCGGCGTGTCGCGTTCCAACGTCCGGGTGATCTCGGAGCAGCTCCGCGCCGCCCAGGACCGCTTCGAGGTCGGCGAGGTCACCCGCACCGACGTCAGCCAGGCCGAGGCCCGGCTCGCCGCCGCGCGCTCGACGCTGGCGGCTGCGACCGGCTCGCTGGCGCGGTCCCGCCAGGCCTACCTGGTCGCCATCGGCGAACTGCCCGAGGATCTCACCCAGCCGCCGCCGCTGCCCGACCTGCCCGCGACCGAGGGTGAGGCCATCGCCCTGGCCGAAGCCGCGCATCCGCTGCTGGTCGCCGCGCGCTACGACGTGCAGCAGGCCGAATACGAGGTGAAGCGGGCGCTCGGCGGCATGCTGCCGACCGTCGATCTCGAGGGCGACCTGTCCTATACCGACGGCGGGCTGCTGATCGAGAACAGCGTGACCGACGGCAACTCGGCCTCGGTCGGGGTGCGGGCCTCGGTGCCGCTGTGGTCCGGGGGGCGCAATCCCTCGCTGGTGCGTGAGGCGCAGGCCCGCCTGGCGCAGCGCCAGGCGCTGATCCACGCCATCGGCCGGCAGGTGCGCCAGCAGGTGTCCAACGCCTGGTCGGGGCTCGAGGTCTCGCGGATCTCGATCACCGCCGCCCGCCAGCAGATCCGCGCCGCCCAGATCGCCTTCGACGGCGTGAAGGAAGAGGCGACGCTGGGCGCGCGCACGACGCTCGACGTGCTCGACGCGGACCAGGAGCTGCAGCTCGCGCGGGCGGAGCTCTACCGTTCGCTGCGCGACGAGTACGTGGCGGGCTACACGCTGCTGTCGGCGGTCGGCTCGCTGACCGTGTCGCATCTGGGGCTGGACGTGGCGCGCTACGATCCGGAGGCCTATCCGACCGACGTCGAGCGCGTGCCCAACGGCTGGTATCAGGACGAGTCGGTGAAGTGGAGCAACCGCTACCGGCCCTGACATGACCGCGCCGCCTCCCCCGCCGAGCATCGGCGCGCGGGGGGCGGCGACGGGTCGGGCAGGGGTGCGGACGCCGGCGGCCGGGCGTATTCGGGCCAGTTCGGAAGGGGTCGAAATGCACGAGAACGAGGCCGGAAAGGCGTCCAAGGCGGAGCTTCTCGCGTCCATTCGCAACCTGGATGCGGAAGAGCGCGCGGCCGGAGCCGGCCGCGGTCCGGACGCGGGTTCGAGCGCCTCGGGGCCCCTGCAGCTGACCGCGGCGATGCGGGTCGGCGGGCCGGGCGGTCCGGGCGACATGCCCGCCCGCCCGCCGCTGCCCACGCTCGGCCCCGCGCCGGACGAGGAGCCGCCGCTGGTGCTCACCCGGCGGATCGACACGCCCGCGCCGTCGCCGGTTCCGTCCGAGCCGGTCTGGCCCGGCGCCGCGTCGCCGGTTTCGCCCGCGCCGGAGCCCGTCTCCGAGCCCCGGCCCGCTGTGTCGAGCGGGTTCGATCAGTCGACCTTCCCCACGCCGAAAGCCGCGCCCGACGCCGCGCCCGACGCCGCGCCCGACCCCGCGCCCGCCCCGGAGCCCGCGCCGCAGCCTGCATCGTCGTCGGGCGGTTTCGATCAGCAAACGTTCCCCGCGCCCGGGGCCGCGGCTTCGCCGGATCCCGCACCGTCGCCTGCGCCGTCGTCGGGCGGTTTCGATCAGCAGACGTTCCCCGCGCCGGGGGCCACGGCTTCGCCGGATCCAGCGCCGTCGCCTGCGCCGTCGTCGGGCGGCTTCGATCAGCAGACGTTCCCGATCCGCGAGGCGGCGCCTGCGCCGAAGCCCGAGCCTGCTCCAATCCCGGCCCCGGCCGGCGCGCCGCTGGTGACGCGGACCCCGCCGATCTCTCCGGCGCCCGCCGCCCCCGCGGAGCCCGCCGCGACGAGCCGCCCCGCTTCCGCCCTGCCGACCTCCCAGGCGCTTCGCCAGGCGATGTCGGCTGAAGAGGGCACGGGCGCGCCCCCGCCGTTCCCCGCCGCCGGCCTGCCGCGCGATCGCGACGAGCTGCTGGCGATGATCCGCCAGGCAATCCGCGACGAGCTCGCCGGTCCGCTGGGCGAGCGCATCTCGATCAACATCCGCCATCTCGTGGCCCGCGAAGTGAAACGCGCCGTCGAGGAGATGGAGACCGAGAAGAGCAAGGGCCCCGGCGCCGGCTGATGCGGCCGGGCGCCCCGACGCCCTGAAGCCCCGCCCCGACGCACGAAGACCCGCCAAGACACATGAAAACGCCCGCGCGATCCGGCCGAAAGGCCGCCGCGCGGGCGTCATCGTTCGCCCTCGGGCGAACGGCGCGACCCTTCGCGGACGGCTCGCGCCCGCGCCCGGATCGCTGGATGGAGAACGGCCGGGTCCGTCGCGCCGCAGGCGCGGGACCCGGCCCGGGGGCGGCTCAGGCGGCCAGCGCTTCCGACATGATCGCGGCGGCGCCGAGCGTCTCGGCCAGTTCGACCCGGTTCGGGCCGAAGCCGTTGAACCGGGTGGCGGTGGCGGTGCCATAGGCGCCCAGGCCCTCGAAGATCACGAAGTCGCCTTCTTCGATCGCCACGGGAACGTCCGGCGTGCCGGGCATCCGGTCCATGGAATCGCAGGTCGGGCCGAACACCACCCGGCCCTCGACCGGGCCGGTCACCGCCGAGCCGTCGGCCCGCGTCACCCGGAAGGCCGGCACGTCGCCGGTCAGGGGGGCTTCGGCCAGGCCGCCGTAGACGCCGTCGTTCAGGAACACCGCGCCGTCCTCGCGCACCAGCTTCACGCGGGTCACCAGCGCCATGGCGCCGGCGATCATGCCGCGGCCGGGCTCGCAGACCAGGGCCGGGTGATCGGCGCCGAAGGCCGCGATGGCGGCGGCCTGGATGGCGGTGAAATAGACCTCCAGCTCCGGCGCGCCCTCGGCGAGGCCGCCCGGGAAACCGCCGCCCACGTTGAGCCGGCCGGGTCGAACCCCGCTTTCGCGCGCGATGCGGCCGGCGGCCTCGATATAGGAGACGTAGGCCTCGGTGCGCTTGCACTGGGTGCCCGGGTGGAAGGTCAGCGACACGTCGAAGCCGGCCGCGGCGGCGATCTTCGCCAGCTCCACAGCCTCGGCCTCGGTCGCGCCGAACTTGGTGCCGAAGTCATAGGCGCCGCCCTTCACGGGCATGCGGAAGCGGACCGAAAGCTCGGTTCCCTCGGCGGGCAGGACCTCGATCAGCTTGGCCATCTCGGCGCGGCTGTCGACGGAATAGGTGCGCACGCCGGCGGCATGGGCGAAGCGCAGCTCGTCGCGGGACTTGATCGGGTTGTGGTAGTGCAGCGCCGCCTCGGGGCAGAGCGAGCGGATCAGGCGGATCTCCTCGGGCGAGGCGACGTCGAAGCCGCGCAGCCCGGCGGAGATCATGCCCATCAGCACGGCCGGCGAGGGGTTGGACTTGACCGCATAGGTGACCAGGCCGGGGAACCCGTCCAGGAAGCGGCGCGCGCCTGCGGTGACCGCGGCGGGCGACAGGAAGAACACCGGTTCATCCGGCTGCTCCTGCGCCACGAAGGCTTCGAGGGAAGTCCAGAGGGGGGCAACCTGGGTCATGGCGCTGCAATCCTTCTGCTGCGCGGTGATAGTCTGGATCGGTCGGATAGCTCCGTCGCCGTGTTTGGTTCAGTCACTTCAGGATGCGCGATATGCGGTCTAAATCGACCTGACAGAATGCGCGAAATGATGTATTTTGCAGGCGATATGACGAAAGCATCAGCAAGGTGACGAAACATGGCCGACTCGCTGGATGAGACGGATCGCGCGCTGCTCGGGTTGCTGGCGCGCAACGCCCGCGCGCCCGCCTCGGAGCTGGCGCGCCGGCTGAACCTGGCGCGCACCACGGTCCAGGCGCGGATCGAGAAGCTGGAGCGCACCGGGGTCATCAAGGGCTACACGGTGCGGGCCGAGACCGCGCCGGGGGCGATGATCCGGGCCTATGTGCTGATCCAGGTGGAGCCGCGGCATGCGGCGGCGGTGGGCGCGCAGTTGCAGCGGATGCGGGAGCTGGAGAGCCTGCACACCACCTCGGGGCGCTTCGACCTCGCGGCGCAGATCGGGGCGCCGGACACCTCGCAGCTGGACGTGGCGCTGGACCGGATCGCGATGGTGGAGGGGGTGAAGGGGATCGAGACGTTGGTGCAGTTGTCGACCAAGCTTGACCGCAGGTGGTGAGCGGGGGGTGAGTATCGGGCGGGGCGCGGGCTGAGGGGAGCCGCGCGTCGGCCGGGGCGCCTGGCCGCGTCGGCGCGCTCGCGCGGCCTTTGATCCGTGGCGCGGGCGGCGCCGGGGCAGGGCGGGAGAGCGGGGCGCGGGAGGGGCTATGCTGCGCCGCACAAGTTGGCGCCGGATTTGCTTCGCATCTGCGAGAAGCTGCAGATGGATCCGCCGCATGAACCGCCTTCCGTCATCCCGTCCCGCTTTCTCTCTAGCCGGGGGCGTGGGCGTCGCCCCCGCCGCGGTTCTTCGGAGCCTTCGTCGCATGGGCGCGGCGTCCCTTTCCGCGGCGCTGGCCTTCGGCCTCGCCGGCGGCGCGCCCCCGGCGACCGGCACGGGGCGGGCGCTTTCCGATGCGCCGGCCGGGAGCGGGATCGCGAGCCCGGACGCTGGCGGGCAGGGCTCTGGGGGAGAGGGCGCCGCGAGACGGGGGGCCGGCGCGGGCGGGCTCGCCGGGCTGGCGCGATCTCAGGCGCCGGCCAACGCCTATATCACCCGCGACGGGCTCGACTGGGCCTGGGCGGCGCCGGTTCCCGCCGCGCTCGCCGATCTCGACCTGCCTGCGTCGGGGGGCTGGCGGCTGCCCACGGCGGCGGAGCTCGCCGCCGCGCCGACCGCGTCGGATTTCGTGTTTCCGGGCGCCAATGTGCCGCTGGGCGGGGCTGACCCGGCCTCGGGCGCGGCCTTTCTCATGCCGGGTCCGGGGCTCGACGCGGCGGCGGCCTGCGCGGCGCCCTGGTTCGGGGCCGAGCACCGGCATTGCGACTGGGTTGACGGGGAGGGCGTGTTCGCGCTGCCCTGGGCGGGAAAGGCGGGGGAGACGCAGTTCTCGGAGCAGCTGCTTGTGCGCGACGCCCGGCCGAGAAACCTCGCCGTCGCGGGGCGGGAGAGGGAACGCGCTCCGGCCCCGGTTTCCGACCCGCGCGGCTGAGCCGGCCCCGCTTCCCGCCCCCGCTTCCCGTCTCCGCCCGCCGCCCCTGCGTCCGCCGCCCCGAAACGGATCCGCCGGGCGCCCCCCTTCGACCGCGGCCGCGAGCGGACCCTCCCAACCCGCGGGCCGGCGGACGCGGCCGCTCCCTCCGCAAACCGCCCGCCCGTCCCCCCGGCCCGAGGCTCCGGCGGGCGCCCCCGGGCTTCCCCCTTCCGCCCCCACGGGTTAGAAGCGCCCGACCCATACGATCGCCTCGCCACGATCGCCCCCCGACGCAGAGCAACCGGACCGCTTCCGCCATGAGCATGGACAAGACCTTCGACGCCGCCGCGGCCGAGCCCGAGATCTACGCCGAATGGGAACGCGCGGGCGCCTTCGCCGCCGGCGCCAACGCCCGGCCCGGCGCCGAGACCTTCGCCATCCTGATCCCGCCGCCCAACGTCACCGGCTCGCTCCATATCGGGCACGCGCTGAACAACACGCTGCAGGACGCGCTGATCCGCTGGAAGCGCATGCAGGGCTTCGACACGCTCTGGCAGCCGGGCCAGGACCATGCCGGCATCGCCACCCAGATGGTGGTGGAGCGCAAGCTGGCCGCCGAAGGCGCGCCCAGCCGTCGCGAAATGGGCCGCGAGGCCTTCACCGCCAAGGTCTGGGAGTGGAAGGCCGAGAGCGGCTCGACCATCCTCAACCAGCTCCGCCGCCTCGGCGCGTCCTGCGACTGGTCGCGCATGGCCTTCACCATGTCCGGCGCCCCCGGCGCCCCGGCGGGCGAGGACGGCAACTTCCATGACGCGGTCCTCAAGGTCTTCGTCGGCCTGCACCGGGACGGGTTGATCTACCGCGACAAGCGGCTGGTGAACTGGGACCCGCATTTCGAGACCGCGATCTCCGACCTGGAAGTCGAGCAGGTGGAGGAGAAGGGGAATCTCTGGCGCTTCCGCTACACGCTCGCGGACGGGGAGACCTACGACCACCCCGTGGTGCGCGAGGAGATCGACGGCGAGCAGACCACCCGCAACTGGACGCCGGATGATGACGACCCCAGCGCGTGGGAGGAACGGAACTACATCGTCGTCGCCACGACCCGGCCCGAGACCATGCTGGGCGACACCGGCGTCGCGGTTGCCGCCGACGACCCCCGCTACGCCGGCCTGATCGGCAAGTCGGTCGTCCTGCCGCTGGTCGGCCGCCGCATTCCCATCGTCGCCGACCAGCACGCCGACCCGACCAAGGGCACCGGCGCGGTGAAGATCACGCCCGCCCATGACTTCAACGATTTCGAGGTCGGCAAGCGCGCCGGCCTGAAGCTGATCAACGTCATGACCTCGCGCGCCGAGATCACGCTGGAGCGCAACGACGCCTTCCTCGACGGCTGCGCGCCCGACCCCGAGGCGATGGCGCTGGAGGGGCTCGACCGCTACGAGGCCCGCAAGCGCATCGTGGCGCTGGCCGAGGGGCAGGGCTGGCTCGACGGCATCGACGCCGAGACCCATGTGGTCCCGCATGGCGACCGCTCCAAGGTCGCGGTGGAGCCCTGGCTGACCGACCAGTGGTTCGTCGACGCCAAGGCGCTGGCCAAGGAGGCGCTCGCCGCCGCCCATGACGGCCGCACCACCTTCCACCCCGCCAACTGGGTGAAGACCTACGATCACTGGATGGAGAACATCGAGCCCTGGTGCATCTCGCGCCAGCTGTGGTGGGGCCACCAGATCCCGGTCTGGTACGCGCCCGACGGGACCTTCTTCTGCGAGGCGACCGAGGCCGAGGCGCAGGCCGCCGCCGACGCGCATTTCGGCGCGCCGACCGCGCTGACCCGCGACCCCGACGTGCTGGACACCTGGTTCTCCTCCGGCCTGTGGCCCATGGGCACGCTGGGCTGGCCGGACCAGACGCCGGAACTGGCGAAATACTATCCCAGCTCGGTCCTGATCACCGGCTTCGACATCATCTTCTTCTGGGTCGCCCGGATGATGATGATGGGCCTGCACTTCATGAAGGACGAGGCCGGCGCGCCGGTCCAGCCCTTCCACGACGTCTATGTCCACGCGCTCGTCCGCGACGAGAAGGGCAAGAAGATGTCGAAGAGCCTCGGCAACGTCATCGACCCGCTGGAGCTGATCGACGAGTTCGGCGCGGATGCGGTGCGCTTCACGCTGGCCTCGATGGCCGCCATGGGGCGGGACATCAAGCTGTCCAGGTCCCGGGTCGCGGGCTACCGCAACTTCGCGACCAAGCTGTGGAACGCCGCCCGCTTCGGCGAGATGAACGAATGCGTCCCCGTGCCGGGATTCGACCCGGCCTCGGCGACCGCGCCGCTCAACCGCTGGATCGTGGGGGAGACGGCGCGCCTGCGGGAGGTGGTGGACGCGGGGCTGGCCGAATACCGGTTCAACGACGCGGCCGGCGCGCTCTACGCCCATGTCTGGGGGGTGTTCTGCGACTGGTATGTGGAGCTTTCCAAGCCGCTGCTGATGGGCGAGGACGAGGCCGCCAAGGCCGAGACCCGCGCGACGCTGGCCTGGGCGCTGGACCAGTGCCTGGTGATGCTGCACCCGTTCATGCCCTACGTGACCGAGAAGCTCTGGGGCCAGATCGCGGACCGGCCCAAGATGCTGATCCACGCCGACTGGCCCGCCTTGTCTGCCGAGGCGCTGGCCGACCCGGCCGCCGACCGCCGCATCGGCCGGCTGATCGCGCTGATCGAGGCGGTGCGCTCGGTGCGCGCCGAGATGAACGTGCCGCCCTCGGCCCGTCTGCCGCTGCTGGTGCTGGAGGCGGACGACGCGTTGCGGGCGCTGGCCGACGGCGAGGCGGCGCTGATCTCCCGGCTCGCGCGGATCGAGGGGATCGAGACGGTGGAGACCGCTCCGAAGGGCGCCGTGACCATCACGCTGGAGGGCGGCGCGGTGGCGTTGCCGCTGGCCGGGATCGTCGATGGCGCGGCCGAGAAGGCGCGGCTGGAGAAGGCCCTGAAGAAGGTGGAGAAGGACGCGGACGGCATCGCCCGCAAGCTCGACAATCCGGGCTTTCTCGCCAAGGCGCCCGAGGACGTGGTCGAGGAGAACCGCGAGCGTCTGGAGGAGCTTCGGGCCGAGGCGGCGCGTCTCTCCCTCGCCGCCTCCCGGGCCGCCGAACTGGTCTGATCCGCGCCGGCGTCCGCATGAGGGCGCCGCCGCATCGCAAGGCCCGTCCCGGCGCGACGCCGGGCGGGCGGCGGGCGGCGAGCGAGCGCGTCACGGGCGCGCGTTTCGGGGGCGCGTTACGGGGGGCGTTTCGGGGGGGCCGCGTCAGCGGGGCGCGCCCGAAAAAGCCCGGGCAGGGGCGGGCGGTCATTCGCCGGCCGCCCGCGCGCAAGGCGCGTGCTTCCCTGCGTAAAGGCGCGCCGGCGCGTCGTCGTTTCCGAAGTGAACACAATTCGTGGCGCGGCGCCGGGCTGGTCCCCGGGCCGCCTCCGCCCCACGTCCTGCGCAACGATGGCGATGGCCGGGGCGCGATCCGCGCCCGGCCGCCTCGACCGAAATGCAGGAGCGAGCGATGACCAGGGTTCTGGTGCTTTACCATTCGATGTACGGCCATATCGAAACCATGGCCAAGGCGGTCGCCGACGGCGTCGTGGAGGCGGGCGCCGAGGTGTTCGTCAAGCGCGTGCCCGAGACCATGCCCGAGGACGCCTTCAAGGCCGCCGGCGGCAAGACCGACCAGGAGGCGCCCGAGGCCTCGCCTTCCGAGCTGGCCGACTATGACGCGATCATCTTCGGCGTGCCGACCCGCTTCGGCAACATGTCGGGGCAGATGCGGACGTTCCTCGATCAGACCGGCGGGCTCTGGGCCAGGGGCGAGCTGATCGGCAAGGTGGGGTCGGTCTTCGCCTCGACCGGCACCGGGGGCGGCAACGAATCGACCATTCTCACCACCCATGTGACCCTGCTGCACCATGGCATGGTGATCGCGGGTCTGCCCTATTCGACGCCGGAGCTGGGCCAGGTCGGGGAGGTCCGCGGCGGCAGCCCTTACGGCGCCGCCACGATCGCGGGGCCCGACGGCGCGCGCCAGCCCACGGAGACGGAGCTGTCGATGGCCCGTCAGCAGGGCGCCCATGTGGCGAAACTGGCGGCGAAGCTGGCCGCCTGACCGGCGCGACGGGTTCGGGAACGGGAAGGGGCGGCCCCGCGCGGGGCCGCCCCTTTCCTGTTCGGGCGCGGTGGGGGGAGGCGAGGCGGGGGGGGCGCGGCTCAGGACGCGGCGGCCAGCGCCTGCCTGCCGCGTTCGATGGCGGCCGCCATGGCGGGACGGTCGGAGATGCGGGCGTGATACGCGGCCAGCCGGCCCTCGGGCGCAGGCCAGCCGAACATTTTCATCCCCCAACGCAGCGTATGGCCGGCGAGCAGATCGGGGATCGTGAAGTCCTCGCCCGCGAGGTGGGGCGCGTCTCCCAGCCGGCAGTCCAGCCGCTCCAGCGCCATGTCCCATTCAAAGCGGCAGGTGGGCTCCACGTCGGCGCGCTTGTCCTCGGGGTGGAGAAAGCGGTTCTTGGCCGCGGTCCAGCAGGCGCCTTCCAGCTCGTCGACGATGAACTGCGTGGCGCCGTCCTGGCGGGCGCGCTCCAGCGTGCCGGCGGGATGGGTCAGGGCGCCGTGGCGGTCGGCGAGGAAGGTGACGATGGCGACCGAGTCGCCCAGCGCCGTCCCCTCGACCAGCAGGGCGGGGGCCTTGCCGGTGAAATTGACGGCGCGCAGGCGATCGGACTGGGGCTCGGCGATTTCCAGCCTGTAGGGCTGGGCGAGCTCCTCCAGCATCCACATCACCCGGCGCGTGCGGTTCCTGGGGTCTCCGACGACGGTGTACATGCGCGTATCCTCCCTGGCGGCGCGTTTCGGGCAGTGAAGCGGCGGCGGGGCGCGACGGTCAAGCGCCGCGCGCGCCGGGTCCGGAGGGATCCTGCGGCGCCCGCCTGCGGCGCCCGCCTGCGGCGGGCATTCCCTTCGCCTCGGCGCCGCGCCGCGCGCGGGGCCTCGGGGCGCCGACGGGCTGATCGCAAGGCGCGGCCTGGCTGGGGGCGCGGCGGGGCAGGTCCGGCGCCTGGCGGTGGAGATCCGGGCGGAACGCCCGCCGCGCGCGTCCCTTTCCGCCCGCGACCGGCCCGTCTCGCCGCGCGGGCGCTCCGGCGTCGCCCGCGCCACGGTCGTCGCGCGGCGTCCCGACGCTGCGGCCCGCGGGTCGCGATCGGCGCTTGCCCGCCGCCCGCCCCCTGCGCCATAAGCGGCGCAGAGGCGCCGGAGGCCCGGGCCCGTCACGGACCCGTCCTCCCGGCGGATCCCGCGGCCCGTCCGCTCCCGCGCCCGACGCCGGAGGAGACCAGCCATTTCCATCGCGGACGCCGCCCCCGCCTTCGCCCACCGCCACCTGCTGGGCATCGAGCAGCTCGCCCCCGCCGACGTGACCGCGGTCCTCGACCTCGCCGAGGACTACGTCGCGCTCAACCGCGGGCGGGACAAGAAGCGCGCCACCCTGCGCGGGCTCACCCAGATCAACTTGTTCTTCGAGAATTCCACCCGCACCCAGGCCAGCTTCGAGATCGCCGGCAAGCGGCTGGGCGCGGATGTGATGAACATGTCGGTGCGCACCTCGTCCATGTCCAAGGGCGAGACGCTGCTCGACACCGCCGCCACGCTCAACGCCATGCATCCGGACCTGATCGTGGTGCGCCATCAGCATTCGGGCGCGGTGGCGCTGCTGTCGGCCAAGGTGGACGCGGCGGTGATCAACGCCGGCGACGGGCGGCATGAGCATCCGACCCAGGCGCTGCTCGACGCGCTGACCATCCGCCGCCGCAAGGGCCGCCTGCACCGGCTGACGGTGGCGATCTGCGGAGACGTGGCCCATTCCCGCGTGGCGCGCTCCAACATGATCCTGCTGGGGATGATGGAGAACCGGGTCCGCGTCGTGGCCCCCCCGACCCTGCTCCCCCCCGATATCGACCGCTACGGCGTCGAGGTCTTCCACGACATGGAGAAGGGGATCGAGGGCGCCGACGTGGTGATGATGCTCCGCCTGCAGCAGGAGCGGATGGAGGGCGCCTTCGTCCCCTCCCAGCGCGAGTATTTCCATCGCTGGGGGCTGGACCAGCAGAAGCTCGCCCATGCCGCGCCCGACGCCATCGTCATGCATCCCGGCCCGATGAACCGCGGCGTGGAGATCGACGCGCTGGTCGCCGACGATCCCGCCCGCTCGGTGATCGGCGAGCAGGTGGAGATGGGCGTGGCGGTGCGCATGGCTGTGCTCGAACTTCTGGCCGGGGCGAGGGAGCGGGGATGAGCGCGCTGGGCCGACTGGAGAAAGCGGACCTGCATGAAGCCTGGGCGCATGAGGCGCTGGACTTCACCCCGTGGCTGGCGCAGCCGGAGAACATCTCTCTGCTGGCGGAAACGCTCGGCTACGGCCCGGACGGGCTCGAGGTCGAGGCGGTGGAGCGCAGGGTCGGCCCGTTTCGGGCGGACATTCTGGCGCGGGTCTCCGGCGGCGACGAGTTCGTGCTGATCGAGAACCAGCTGGAGCGGACCGATCACGGCCATCTCGGGCAGCTGATCACCTATGCCGCCGGTCTGCACGCCGCGACGATCATCTGGATCGCGCGCGCCGTGACCGACGAGCATCGCGCCGCGCTCGACTGGTTGAACGAGATCACGGCCGCCAAGTTCCGCTTCTTCGCGGTGGAGGTCGAGCTGTGGCGGATCGGGGACAGCCCGCTGGCGCCGAAGTTCAACCTCGTCTCCAAGCCGAACGACTGGTCCCGGTCGGTGGCCGCGGCCGCGAATGACACGAGCGGCGAGCGCACGGAACACCAGCAGCGGATGTTCGACTTCTGGACCGCCTTCGCCGCCTCGCTGCCGGCGAACGGCCTGCTGCCGCGCAAGGCGCCGACGACCTCGTCCTGGACGGAGTATCCGATCGGACGGACGAATTTCCGACTGGGCGCGGTGGTGAACGCCCGCGCGGGCTATATCCGCGCCGAGTTCTATATCGACCATGCGACGCCGGGCGTCGCGAAGCGCTGGTTCGCGATGCTCAGCGAGGAGCGCGAGCAGGCGGAATCGTCCTTCGGCGGCCCGCTGGACTGGCAGGAGCTGCCCAGCAGCCGGGCCTGCCGGGTCTGCTGCGACAAGCCGATCGCGGATTTTTCGGACAAGAGCGCGTGGCCGGCCCATCACGCCTGGCTCGCCGATGCGCTGCGGCGGCTGCATGCGACGTTCAGCGGGCCGGTGCGCATGCTGCCCGCGTCCGACCTTGTTGAAGAGGAACTGGTGCAAATGTCCTCGGAGGACTCATGACCGCCCGCAATCTCCTCCGCCCTCATCTGCTGCGCAACGCCCGCCTGATCGACCCGGAGGCCGGGACCGACGCGCCCGGCGATCTGCTGATCGAGGACGGGCGCATCGCCGCCGTCGCGCCTCCGGGCGAGCTGGCCTTCGAGCTGGGCGAGACCACCGAATGCGGCGGGCTCGCGCTCGCCCCCGGCATCGTCGACATGAACGTCTATGTGGGCGAACCTGGCGCGCGGCACCGCGAATCCTACCGCACGGTAGGGCTCGCCGCCGCCGCGGGCGGGGTGACGACGCTCGCCGTGCGTCCGGACACCGATCCGCCCATCGACGACGCCGCCGTGCTCGGCTTCGTCGCCCAGCGCGCGGCCGAGGCCTGCCCGGTGAACGTCCGCATCATGGGCGCGCTGACCCGCGGCTGCGACGGCAAGCTGATGTCGGAAATGGGGTTTCTGACCGACGCCGGGGCCGTGGCCTTCTCCGATGGCGACCACGCGGTGGCCGACCCGGTGGTCATGCGCCGCTGCCTGACCTATGCGCGCTCGATGGGCGCGCTGGTCATCCACCACCCGCAGGAGCCCGCCTTCGCCGCGCGCGGCTGCGCCACCGAATCCTTCTTCGCCACCAAGCTCGGGCTCCCCGGCGTCCCCGCCATGGCCGAGCGCATGATGCTGGAGCGGGACCTCGCGCTGGTCGAACTGACCGGCGCCCGCTACCACGCCGACCAGGTCTCCACCCGCGGGGCGCTGGAGGCGCTGGCGAGAGCGCGGGACGCGGGCCTGCCGGTCTCGGCCTCCGCCTCGGCCCATCACCTGACGCTCAACGAGCTGGACATCGAGCCCTACCGCACCTTCTTCAAGCTCGACCCGCCCCTGCGCTGCGAGGAGGACCGCGAGGCGCTGGTCGCCGCCGTGGCCGAGGGGTTGGTGGAGGTCATCGTCTCCGCCCATCTTCCCCAGGACGAGGAGCTGAAACGTCTGCCCTTCGAGCAGGCCGCGCCCGGCGCCGTGGGGCTGGAGACGCTGCTGCCCGCGGCCCTGCAACTGGTTCATGGGGGGGCGATGGACCTGCCCGCGCTGTTCGCGCGGCTCAGCCTCGCGCCCGCCAGGCTGCTGGGGCTGGAGGCCGGGCGGCTCGCCGCCGGCGCGCCGGCGGACCTGGTGCTGTTCGATCCGGGCGCGCCCTTCGTGCTGGATCGGGCGGGGCTGCGTTCGCGGTCCAAGAACACGCCCTATGACCTGCGCCGGATGACCGGCAAGGTGCGGGGGACCTGGGTGGCGGGCGCACGGGTCTTCGCGCCGGAAGAGGAAACCGCATGATCCGCTTCGCGCCGGAATGGCTGCGCGCGCTGGTCGATCCCACGGCCGCGGCGCCGGGGATCGAGGCGGCGGCCCCCTGGCTGATCGCCGCGCTGGCGCTCGGCTATCTTCTGGGCTCGATCCCGATGGGGGTGCTGGCCTCGCGCCTGTTCGGGCTGGGGGATCTGCGCAAGATCGGCTCGGGCAATATCGGGGCGACCAACGTCCTGCGCACCGGCAACAGGAAGGCGGCGGCGGCGACGCTGCTGCTGGACGCGGCCAAGGGCGCGGTCGCGGTGCTGATCGCCGGGCGCTGGGGGCCGGATGCGGCGGCGCTGGCGGGGCTCGGGGCCGTGCTGGGGCATCTGTTCCCGGTCTGGCTCGGGTTTCGGGGCGGCAAGGGCGTGGCGACGCTGCTCGGCGTGACGCTGGCGCTGAGCTGGCCGGCGGGGCTCTGCGCGCTGGCGGCCTGGGCGGGGGCGGCGGCGCTGACCCGGATCAGCTCGGTCGGGGGGCTGGCCTCGGCGCTGGCGGCGCCGGTTGCGCTCTGGGCCTTCGGGGCGCTGGAGGCGGTGCTGCTGGCGGCTGTCATGGCGGCGCTGGTCTGGGCGCGGCACTGGCAGAACATCGGCCGCATCCTGCGCGGCGAGGAAAGCCGGATCGGCGGCAAAAGCTGACCCGGCCGCCGCGTTTACGGTGGTTTAACCATAACAGGGTCTGATCGCCTTCGAGGCTCCAGGACGGAGCCAGGGACGGAGGCGGCATGCAGGCGCGGATCGATTTCGCGGGGAACCGCGTGGGGGCCGACCCCGGCATCGGGCGGGGCCGGGCCCGGGATGCGGGCCAGAGTTCGGGGCGCGGCGCCGGGATCGGTGTCGGGATCGACCCCGGATTTGGCGCGGGCGCGGATCCGGGGAGGGCGCCGGGCAGGGCGCAGGACGGGGAACGCGACGCGGCGATCGCGACCGCGCGCGGCGCGCCGTCCTCGCCGCCTCGTCGGGCGGTCGACCCGATGGCGGCCCTGCGCCTCGCCCGAAGCCGCAATGTCGGCCCTTCCACCTATATCCGGCTGGTGCGCCGCTTCGGCGACCCCGCCCGGGCGCTCGACGCGTTGCCCGAACTCGCCCGCCGCGGCGGCGCCGGCGCCATGACGCCGTTCGATGCGGCCGCCGCGGCGCGGGAGATGGAGGCGGGCGCCGCCGCCGGCGCCCGCCTGGTGATCCTGGGCGAGCCCGGCTATCCGCCCGCCCTCGCCGCCATCCCCGACCCGCCCCCGGTGTTCTGGCTGCGCGGCGACCCAAGCGCGCTGCGCGCCCGCACGGTGGCGATCGTGGGCGCGCGCAACGCCTCGGCCATGGGGCTGCGGCTGGCGCGCGCGATGGCGGCGGAGCTCGGCGCCGCGGGCTTCATCGTGGCCTCGGGCCTCGCGCGCGGGATCGACGGGGCGGCGCATGAAGGCGCGCTGCCCACCGGCACCGTGGCGGCGCTGGCGGGCTGCGTGGCGCAGGTCTATCCGCGCGACCATGCCGCGCTGGCCGAGCGCATCGCGGCCGAGGGCGGGGCCCTGATCGCCGAGGCCCCCATGGGCGCGGATCCGCAGGCCCGGCATTTCCCCCGGCGCAACCGGGTGATCGCGGGCCTCTCCCGCGCCGTGGTGCTGATCGAGGCCGCATCCCGCTCCGGCTCCCTGATCACCGCCGAATTCGCGCTGGAACAGGGGCGCGAGGTGCTGGCCGCGCCGGGCTCGCCGCTCGACCCGCGCTCGGCCGGGGGCAACCAGTTGATCCGACAGGGCGCGTCGCTGGTGCGCGACGCCGCCGACGTGGTCGAAAGCCTTGAGCAGGCCGGGGCGGAGGACCCGCAGGGCGAAGCCGGAGGGGCCGCCCCGCCGGGGCTCGCGCCCGACGGCTTCGCCGAGACTGCGGCGCCGCCGCCCGCGCCGCAGGACGACCGCCGGCTGCGGGCCGAGATCGCCTCGCTGCTGGGCCTCGCGCCGGTGGAGGAGGACGAGCTTCTGCGCCTGTCGGGCGCGAACCTGTCGGCGGTGGCGGAGGTGTTGCTGGAACTGGAGCTCGCCGGCCGCCTGGTCCGCCAGCCCGGCGGCATGCTGGCGCTGCTGCCGGAGGCGTAGGGCGGGGCGGCCGGCGGCCCGAGGCGCCGCGTCTCGCGCTCGCCGTTGTCGCGCGCCCGCTCGCGGCGCGTGGCGAGGCGGTCGCCTCTGGCGCGGGCAAGGAGCGGCATGTCCGCAGCCTCCGATCAGCGCGGGAGCGGCGCGCGCGTCTCCTCCCCGAGGCCGTGCTGCGCCCCGCCCCTTCGCTGCGCCTGTCTTGCGCGCCCCTCAGCCATACCCCCCCGGGCACGGTCAGGGTCGGCGGCCGCAATCCTTGCGCAGGTATGGAAGGAGCGTCCTGCCAAGGGCGTGAGGATCGGACCGCGGCGGTCCCGCGCCTTGCGGATCCCTTGCCGAAGCCCTTCGCCACGCTGCGCAGTCGCGGCGAGCGCGTTGCGGCGGTTCGCCCGCGCGCAGATCCCGAGGCCGCCCGCGGCGCCGCCCTGTGACAAGGCTCCTGCCCAGAGCCCGCGAGGGCGAATGGCCCGGCCCAGCCATGCGGCGGCTGTGCGGGTCGGCGGCGGCAGGCGTCGTCCATGAAGGGCGGGGAGGGACGGCGACCGGATCCGCGTGACGCGCGCGCTTCCGGCGCATCGTCGCCGCCGCGGCCCGGTTCCCGGTTTTCCCATCATGGGCCGCGCACGCATCGCGCCTGCCGCCGGCCCGCATTCCCCCGGCGACGGAGCGCTTCTGCGCCGGTCCGTCGCAAGGCGAGTCTTGCGAACGGGCCGACGCCCGCCCTCCCCCGGAGAGAGCGATCACTACCCGATCCTGAAGGCTTCATCGCGACGCCGGAGCCCCGAGACCGCGCGGCCGGGCGCCCCCCTCGCCTCGCCGCGCGGGCGCGCGCCCTGCCACGGGCGATACGGTCGACGCGCGGCTCCCCTCGCCGGCGTGGCGCGCCCGGCACGCGCCTCTGGCCGCGCCCCGCGCCGCATCCCGCCATGCCCGCGCTTGCGCGGCGCCGCGCCGGACGCTATCTGGCCTGCATGGCGGAACAGGCCCCTCTCTCCCTCGGAACCGTGCGCACCGGCGGCGCGCCGGAAGGCTACGACGCGAAGCTCGTCGCCGACCTCGCCGCACGCGCCGGCGGGCCGGTGATCCATGTCGCGCGCGACGACCAGCGCATGGCCGCGCTGGCCGAGGCGCTGGCCTTCTTCGCCCCCGACCTCCCCGTCATCCGCTTCCCGGCCTGGGACTGCCTGCCCTACGACCGCATCTCCCCCAACGCCGACATCGCCGCCGCCCGCATGGCCGCGCTGGCGCTGCTCGCCGACGGGGCCCCGCCGCGGGCCGCCATCCTCACCACGCTCGCCGCCGCCGCCCAGCGCGTGCCGGCCCGCGACACGGTCCGCGCCGCCTCCTTCACCGCTGAAGTCGGCCGTCCGCTCGATCTCGACGAATTGCGCGCCTACCTCGCGCGCATGGGCTTCAACCGCGCCCCCACCGTGACCGAGCCGGGCGACTACGCCATCCGCGGCGGGGTGGTGGACGTGTATCCCTCGGGCGCCGAATCCCCGGTCCGCCTCGATCTTTTCGGCGACATGCTCGACGGCGCCCGGCGCTTCGACGCCGAGACCCAGCGCACCATCGAGAAGATCCCCCGGGTGGAGTTCGCCCCCGTCTCCGAGGTCACGCTCGACGACGCGGCCATCGCCCGCTTCCGCACCGCCTACCGGGAGGCGTTCGGCGCCGCCGGCCTCGACGATCCGCTCTACGAGGCGGTCTCGGCCGGCCGCAAGCAGCAGGGCATGGAGCATTGGGCGCCCTTCTTCCATGAGCGGATGGAGACGATCTTCGATTATCTCCCCGACGCGCCTGTGGCGCTCGATCACCAGATCGAGGAAGCCCGCGCCTCCCGCTGGGAGATGATCGCCGACCATTACGAGGCCCGCCGCGCGGCGCTCGCCGACAAGCCCGCGCTCGGCGCCGCGGTCTACAAGCCCGCGCCCCCGGAACGCCTCTACCTGACCGAGGCGCAATGGATCGAGGCGCTTTCGGGCCGGCCGCTGCGCCGATTCTCGCCGTTGCCGCAGCCGCCGGGACCGGGCTGCGTGGATATGGGCGGGCGCATCGGGCGGGGCTTCGCGGCCGAGCGCGCGCAGGAAGGGGGCAATGTCTTCGACGCCCTCGCCACCCATCTGCGCGCCCTGCTGAAGGCGAAGAAGACCGTGATCTTCGCCACCTATTCCGAGGGCGCCCGCGACCGGGTGAAGACCCTGCTGGAGGATCACGAGGCCCCGGCCTCGCGGCTCGTCTCCCGTTTCGCCGATGCGAAGGCGGGGCTGGTCAACCTCGCGATCTGGCCGCTGGAGCAGGGGTTCGAGACCGCCGACCTCGCCGTGGTGGCAGAGCAGGACGTGCTGGGCGACCGCCTGATCCGCGGCCCCCGACGCCGCAAGCGCAACGAGAACTTCCTGTCCGAGGCCTCGTCGCTTTCCGCCGGCGACCTGGTGGTGCATGTCGAGCACGGCATCGGCCGCTTCACCGGGCTGGAGACGGTGACCGCGCTGGGCGCCCCCCACGAATGCGCCGCGCTGGAATATGCCGGGGGCGACAAGCTTTACCTGCCGGTGGAGAATATCGAGCTGCTGTCCCGCTACGGGCAGGAGACCGCGCTGCTGGACCGGCTGGGCGGCGGCGCCTGGCAGGCCCGCAAGGCGAAGATGAAGGAGCGGATCCGCGACATGGCGGACCGCCTGATCCGGATCGCCGCCGAACGCACCCTTCGCAAGGCCCCGGAATTCGAACCGCCTCAGGGGTCGTGGGACGAGTTCTGCGCCCGCTTCCCCTACCAGGAGACCGACGACCAGCTCGCCGCCATCGAGGACGTGCTGGGCGACCTGGCGGCGGGCTCGCCCATGGACCGGCTGATCTGCGGCGACGTGGGCTTCGGCAAGACCGAGGTGGCGCTGCGCGCGGCTTTCGTCGCCGCGCTTTCGGGCACGCAGGTGGCGGTGGTGGCGCCCACGACCCTGCTCGCGCGTCAGCATGCCAAGACCTTCGCGGAACGCTTCCGCGGCTTCCCGGTCAATGTCCGGCAGCTGTCGCGCTTCACGCCCGCCAAGGAGGCCGCGGACACCCGCAAGCGCCTGGCGGACGGGACCGTGGACGTGGTGGTCGGCACCCATGCGCTGCTGGCCCAGGGCATCCGGTTCAACGATCTCGGCCTGCTGATCATCGACGAGGAGCAGCATTTCGGCGTCCGCCACAAGGAGCGGCTGAAGGAGCTCCGCTCGGACGTCCATGTGCTGACCATGACCGCGACGCCGATTCCGCGCACCCTGTCGCTGGCCATGTCCGGCGTGCGGGAGCTGTCGGTGATCGCCACGCCCCCCGTGGACCGGCTCGCCGTGCGCTCCTACATCGCCGAGTTCGACCCGGTGACGGTCCGCGAGGCCCTGCTGCGCGAGCATTTCCGCGGCGGGCAGAGCTTCGTGGTGGTCCCGCGCATCTCGGACCTCGACGAATTGCAGACCTTCCTGCGTGAGCAGGCGCCCGAGATCACCTTCGTCACCGCTCATGGGCAATTGGCCGCCGGCGATCTCGACGAGCGGATGAACGCTTTCTACGACGGCAAATACGACGTGCTGCTGGCCACGACCATCGTGGAATCCGGGCTCGACATTCCCCGCGCCAACACGCTGATCGTGCACCGGGCGGACATGTTCGGCCTGTCGCAGCTCTACCAGATCCGGGGTCGGGTCGGGCGCTCCAAGCTGCGCGCCTACGCCTATTTCACCACCGAGCCGCGCAAGCGCCTGACCGACGGGGCCGAGAAGCGGCTGAAGGTTCTGGCGAGCCTCGACAGTCTCGGCGCGGGCTTCACGCTCGCCTCCCATGACCTCGACATCCGCGGGGCCGGCAACCTGGTGGGCGAGGAGCAGTCCGGGCATATCAAGGAGATCGGCTTCGAACTTTACCAGCACATGCTGGAGGAGGCGATCGCGCGCATGAAGGCCGGGGACGTCGACGTGCCGACGGACAGCGGGGACTGGTCGCCGCAGTTGGGGCTCGGCGTGCCGGTGATGATCCCGGAGGCCTATGTCCCCGATCTCGACGTGCGGCTGGGGCTTTATCGGCGGCTGTCGGGGCTGGAGACCAAGACCGAGCTGGAGGGCTTCGCCGCCGAGCTTCACGACCGGTTCGGCAAGCCCCCGCGCGAGGTCGAGATGCTGTTGCGCGTGGTGCGGGTCAAGGCCATGTGCCGCCGGGCCGGGATCGCCAAGCTGGATGCGGGGCCCAAGGGGGCGACGCTGATGTTCCGGGACGACAAGTTCGCCAACCCGGCCGGGCTGGCGGGCTGGCTGCAGGACCAGGGCGGGCTGGCGAAGATCCGGGACAACAAGGTCGTGGTGCGCCGCGACTGGGCGACCGAGGGCGACCGGCTCAAGGGCGCTTTCGCCATCGCCCGGGACCTGGCCCGACTGGCCGGGAACGGCAGGAAGGCGGCCTGAGCGGCGCTATCCCGTCGCCCGGAGCGGAGGAACCCCGGATGCCGGGCAGGGCGGCCGGACCTGATCGGGACCGCGCCGCCCGCGTAGGGCGGGTGCGAACCCGCCGCCCCCCGCCGCCCGCGCGCGCAGTCCTCAGTAGCTCATCATGATCGGCATGATCATCCGGCCGTTGAGCGCCAGAATGACCAGCCCCAGCGCCACCACCACGCCGACCTCGATCATCACGAGGTGCAGATGGCTGCCGCGCAGCATGGACTGGGAGAAACGATGCGCCTCCACGTCGCCGCGCAGGGCCGAGGCGGCGACCCGGTCCTCGGCGTCCTGGATCTGCAGGCGCACCGGCTCGGTCATGAACAGATACATGCCGCCGACCAGCATCACCAGCGCCACCGGGTGATCGGCGCCGCCCCTGGCCAGTCCGAACAGCCCCACCACCGCCAGCGAAATGCCGGCGAGCATGATCAGCAGAAAGCGCATGTTGTGGCGCCACAGCGCCTGCCTGCGGGCCTCGATCACCTCCAGCGCGTCGTCGGCCGCGGCCCCCGACAGCCGGCACTTGCGCCAGCACACCACGCTCCAGGCCGCGCGCAGCGCCATGGCGGCGAGCAGCCAGCGGGTGAGCGGGTCGCTCTCGATGACTTCAAGGATGTTGTCGAGCCCGAACATGCGTCGCGTCCTCTTCCTCTCGCGCCCCGCCGTTCCCGTCCGGGGCGGGCGCGTCAGTCCTCGGCCGCGCCCTGCGCGGAGGCGCCCTTGACCGGCCCGTCGTCATTGGCCGCCCGCAGCATCGGGTCGCCGGCCATCAGGCGCAGGATATCCTCGATCATGTCGCTCCAGGTCTCCTGCTTCTGGCAGCCCTGGATCACGTATTTGCCGCCCACGAGGAAGGTCGGCACGCCGCTGACCCCGATCTCGCGCGCCGCGTCGAATTCCTCCTGCACCTCGGCGGCGTCGGCCTCGCTGGTCAGGAGCGCGCGCACCATGTCGCCCTCCATCCCGGCTTCCTCGGCGATGCCGACCAGCACGTCGGGGTCGGAGATGTCGGCGCCGTCCTCGAAATACCGGCGGAACAGCGCGTCGACCACGGGGGTCTGCGCCTCCTCCAGCCGGGCCCAGCGGATCAGCCGATGCGCGTCGAGCGTCGAGGGCGTGCGGGGAATGCGGGAGAAGTCGATCTCCAGCCCCGACTCCTTCGCGGCGTCGGCGATGCGGCCATAGACGTTCGCCGCGGCTTCGGGGCCGCCGAACTTGGCTTCCAGGTATTCCTGCCGGTCCATGCCCTCGGGCGGCATGTCGGGATTGAGCTGGAACGGCCGCCATCGCAGCTCGAACGGATGGTCGGGATGCGCGGCCAGCGCCCGGTCCAGCTCGGTCTTGCCGATATAGCACCAGGGGCAGATCGGATCGGAGATTATGTCCAGCGTTATCATGGGGCCAATGTGGGGAGGATCGCGCCGGGAATCAATTCAACTCTGCGACCGAAATGCGGGCGCGCCCGCTTTCGTCGGCGCGGGGAGCAGGCCGAAGCGCGCGTCCAGCATCCCGCGCAGCCAGGCCTTGAGCGGCGGGTCGAGCCGGGGGAAGTCCGCGTCCTGCGTCGCGCGCGGCTGTCCGCCGGGCCGATCATGGGCCCCGGGCCACTCCGCCTGCCAGGTCGACAGGATCGGCCGCGTCACCTCCGGATGGAACTGCAGGGCCAGCGCCGAGCCGGTGCGGAACGCGAGATTGGGCCAGGTTCCGCGCCCGGCGGCCAGGGGCTCGACCCCCTCGGGCAGGGCGAATCCCTGGGCGTTGCCGCACAGCACCGCGAGCCCGTCGGGAACGGGGTTCGGGGCCGCGCCGGGGGCGACGGGCAGGGCGTGGAGCCGCTCGAACCCGAAGGCGAGCCGGCCCTCGGGATGCGGGCCGACCTTCGCTCCCAGCGCATGGGCCAGCATCTGGGCGCCGAGGCAGATGCACAGCGTCGGCAGGCCGGCGGCGAGGGCGGCGCGGAGCGTCGCGATCTCCTCCGCCATCCAGGGCAGGTCCGCGAGGTCGGTGACCATCTGCGGCCCGCCCATCACCATCAGGCCGTCGAAGCCGGCGAGGTCGGGGATCGGATCGCCCTTCCAGGCATGGACGATTTCGGGCGACGCCCCGCGGGCGGCCAGATGCGCGACCGCCGCATCCGGGCCGGGCATATCGGCATGGTCCAGCACCAGAACGCGCATGGCCGGGCCTCAGCCGTAAAGGGCGGAGAGGTCGACGCTGGGCCGTTCACCAAGATTGGCCCAGTTCTCCTTCAGGAACTTGTCCATGGCCGTGCGCCCGGCCTCCTTGAGGTTCTGCAGCAGCGTCCAGTCCGGCGACATCTTGGTGGCCGCGCCGAGCTGGCGCATGGTCTCGTCATCGGCGACCGAGTGGATCAGCACCGCTTTCATCGCCCCCTCCGGAATGCGCCCCTCGGCGATCAGGCGGCGGGCGAAATTGACCGCGCGAAGTTCGCCCATCAGCGCCGAATTGAACCCCACCTCATTGACCCGGTTGAGAATTTCCCGCGCGGTATAGGGGGCTTCCTCACGCATGATCGGGTTGATGTGGACGATGATCACGTCGCTGGACCTGGTTTCGTAGAACAGGGGCCACAAAGCGGGATTGCCGGTATAGCCGCCGTCCCAGAACGCCTCCCGCCGGCCGGTCCTGGGGTCGTCGATCTCCACCGCCTGGAACACCGTGGGCAGGCAGGTCGAAGCGAGGATGGCCTCGGAATTGATCTCGTTCCCGCGGAACACCCGCGCCTTGCCGGTGCGCACGTTGGTGGCGCAGATGAACAGGTCGGGCCCCTCGCCTTCGCAGACCGCGTCGAAGTCAAGCTGTTTGACAAGAAGGTCGCGTAACGGATTGATGTTGAAGGGGTTCAGATCGTAGGGGGAGAACATGCGCGTCAGCGCGTCGCCCATCCCCCAGCGGGCCCCGGCCTCGATCGCGTCGGCGATGTTGGGGGTGGTGGGGTCCCAGGCGCGGACCCATTCCAGCAGCGGGTTGGGCAGGCCCGGCGAGGATCGCGAAACCGACCGCCAGAAGGAATCCAGCGTCTCCTTCGCCGCCTCCCGCGAGCCGCCGCGCACCAGGCCCGATTTCAGCGCCGCGGCGTTCATGGCGCCGGCCGAGGTGGCGGAGATGCCCTCGATCTCCAGCGCCTCCTCCTCCAGCACGCGGTCGAGCACGCCCCAGGTGAAGGCGCCATGCGCGCCGCCGCCCTGGAGCGCGAGGTTCACGGTCTTGGTCTTGCGGCGAGCCATGGGACGCTCCTCGGTTCGGGCCTCGGTTCGGGCCTCGGATAGGCCCTCGGATCGGGCGTGCGCGCGGCGCGCACCGGACATGCGCCGCGCGTGCGCCGATTTTCGCCCCCGCCGGCGCGGCGCGCGCCCGGCGGAGGGGGTTCATTGGTATTCAAACGGCGCCGCAGGGGAAACCCGGTTTGTCACACCGCACCCTCGCGCGCCCTCCGGTCAGAGCGCGGTCCAGCCGCCGTCCACCGACAGCGTGGTCCCGGTGATCTGCGCCGCGTCGTCCGAGCACAGGAAGGCCACGCAGCCGCCGAGCTGCTCGGTGGTGGCGAATTCCTTGGAGGGCTGACGCTCCAGCATCACCTCGCGGATCACCGTGTCCCGGTCCATGTCGTATTTCTTCATGGTGTCGGGGATCTGCGCCTCCACGAGCGGCGTCAGCACGTAGCCGGGGCAGATGGCGTTGCAGGTGATCGGCTCGCGCGCGGTTTCCAGCGCGGTGACCTTGGTGAAGCCCACGACCCCGTGCTTGGCGGCCACATAGGCCCCCTTGAAGGGCGAGGCGGTCAGCCCGTGGGCGGAGGCGATGTTGACCACCCGGCCCCAGCCGTTCCTGCGCATGATCGGCAGCGCCGCGGCGGTGGTGTGGAAGGTCGAGGACATGTTGATCGCGATGATCGCGTCCCATTTCTCGGCCGGGAACTCGTCGATGGCCGACACGAACTGGATGCCGGCGTTGTTGACCAGGATGTCGACGGAGCCGAGCTTATCGGCCGCCGTCTCCACCAGCGCGCGGCACTGGTCGCCCTTGGACATGTCGGCCTGGATGTAGATGACCTCGGTCCCGTGCGCCTTCGCGATCCTGGCGGCGAGCGCGTGGTCCTCCTCGGTGTCGGAGAAGGAGTTGATGGCGACCTTCGCGCCGCGGGCCGCCAGGACCTCGGCGATGCCGAGCCCGATGCCCGAATTCGAGCCCGTGACGACGGCGGTTTTTCCCTTGATGGACATGTCGCTTTTCGCTCCGTGCATGACTAGGGTCCTGCGGGGCGGACCATGGGCGAGCCCCGTTCCGCCTCTAGAACTAGGACTTCGCAGGTGCGAAAGCGAGCGGAAGGAAAGCGGACGTCCTGCCGCGGGGCGCCGGGTCGCCGGAGGTCGCGCTTGAAGGACGGGCGCTTGAAGGACGGGCGGTCGCGGACCAGCACGCGGGCCCAGGCCGCGATCACGCGCGCAGCCGATCACGCGCGCACGCGATCGCCGCCGCCGACACGGCCGGACACGCGGCGCGCAACGGGAGCGAAGATGAACGACTTCAGGGCAGTGTGGGGGCGAAAAAAAGACGCCCTCCAAGGAGGGCGTCAAGTGTTGAGGCAGGTTTCATACAGGCAAGAAACCTATCGAGCAGTGAGGGCAGGATATGGTTTCGCACCTGCCGCTGGCAAGCGAAAGTTTGGCGTCTTCGCGGGGTTAAGGGGCATTAGCGAAGAATCTGGGCGAATGCGCCGCAGGCTGGCGCTGGCGCTGTCGCTTGCGCTGGCGCCCATATGCGGGGGGGCCGGGGCCGAGCCGACACATGGTCTTGCGATGCATGGCGCGCCCGCATTGGCGCCGGACTTCGACCATCTTCCCTATGCGGACCCTGCCGCGCCCAAGGGGGGGCGGCTGGTGCTGGGCGAACTGGGCGGGTTCGACTCGCTCAATCCCTACATTCTCAAGGGCCGTTCGGTCTGGGCGGTGCGCGGACTTATGGTCGAATCGCTGCTCGCCCGTTCGTGGGACGAGCCGTTCACGCTCTACGGCCAGCTCGCAGGGCGGGTGGAGACGCCGCCCGACCGATCCTGGGTGGAGTTCGAACTGCGCGAGGAGGCCCGATTCTCCGACGGCTCCCCGGTCACGCTGGAAGATGTGATCTGGTCGATGGAGGTGCTGGCGGAGAAGGGGCTGCCGGGGTTCCGAAGCTCGTGGGACAAGGTCTCGCGCACGGAGGTCACGGGGCCGCGCTCGGTCCGCTTCCATTTCGACGCGCCCGATCGCGAGATGCCGCTGATCATCGGCCTGCGCCCGATCCTCAAGAAGGCGGCGTTCGAGGGGCGCGACTTCGCGGAAAGCTCGATGGAGCCGCTGGTGACGTCCGGCCCCTATGTGGTCGAGTCGGCGGAGCCGGGGCGCCGGGTGGTGTTCCGCAAGGACCCGGACTGGTGGGGGGCGGATCTGCCGTTGAACGCCGGCCTGTGGAACCTGGACGAGATCCGCTACGAGTGGTTCAAGGACGAATCCGCTCGGTTCGAGGCGTTCCGCGCGGGCGATATCGACGTGTTCCGCGACGGCGATCCGGACCGCTGGGCGGAGGGCTACGGCTTTCCGGCGGCGGAGCGGGGAGACGTGACGCGCGCGGAGATCCCGCATCAGCGGCCCTCGGGCCTGACCGGGTTCGTGTTCAACACGCGGCGGGACCTGTTCAAGGACGTGCGGGTGCGCCGGGCGCTGGCCGAGGCCTTCGATTTCGAGTGGATCAACAACACCTTGAACCGCGGGGCCTATGCCCGCATCCGCTCGCCTTTCGGGGGCACGCCGCTGGGCTTCGAGGGCGCGGCGGAAGGGGCGGAGCGGGAGATCCTGGCCCCCTTCGCCGACGATCTGCCCGAGGGCGCGCTGGGATCGGACTTCGCCTGGCCGGAGACGGACGGAGAGGGGCGCAGCCGGCGCAACCTGCGCAAGGCGGCGCGGCTGCTGGCGGAGGCCGGCTGGCAGATCCAGAACGGCGTGCTGATGGGGCCGGAGCGCAAGCGGTTCCGCTTCGAGATCCTGCTGTCGGGCCCGGCCTGGGAGCCGGCGGCGCAGGTCTTCGCCAAGTCGCTGTCGGTGCTGGGGATCCAGGCGACGGTGCGGCTGGTGGACGGGGCGCAGTATCAGGCGCGGCGGTCGGACTACGACTACGACATGATCGTCAACACCTGGGCGATGAGCCTCAGCCCCGGCAACGAGCAGCGGTTCTACTGGGGGCGCGAGGGGGTGACGGCGCCGGGCACGCGCAACTATCCCGGCGTCGACAGTCCGGCGGCGGAGGCGGCGATCGACGCCCTGCTGGCGGCGGAGGACCCGGCGGATTTCCAGGCCGCGGCGCGGGCGCTGGACCGGGTGCTGACCACGGGGATCTACGTGATCCCGCTCTGGCACGCGCCGACCAGTCGGATCGCCTACTGGAAGGGGCTCGGCTATCCGGAGCGGCTGCCGCTTTACGGCGACTGGTCCGGCTGGCTGCCGGACGTGTGGTGGCGGGCGGAATAGCCGGTCCCGCGCCGCGCCGCCCCCGGCCGGCGCCGGTTCAACGCAGGACCAGACCCGCCGCCAGCGCCCACATCAGCAGCCCCACGGCCAGGTCGAAGACCCGCCATGCGCGGGGCCGGGCCAGCAGCGGCGCCAGCAGGCGCGCGCCGTAGCCCAGGCCGAAGAAGAACACGAAGGAGGCCGTCGCCGCGCCGATCCCGTAGGCGAGGCGGGAGGCGCCCTCGAACCCCGCGCCGACCGCGCCGACCAGCGCCAGCGTGTCGAGATAGACATGCGGGTTGAGCCAGGTGAAGGCGAGGCAGGCCAGCAGCGCCGCCCGCAGCCCCGGATCGGGCCCGCCGGCGGCGGCGTCGATCCCGTCCTCGCCCTTCCAGGCGGCGCGCAGGCGCATCCCGCCATAGACCGCGAGGAAGGCGGCCCCGCCCCAGGTCATCGCCGTTTCCAGCCACGGAACCCGCTGGGCGACCGCGCCGAAGCCCGCCACCCCGGCGGAGATCAACAGGGCGTCGGAGACCGCGCAGACCAGGCACACCCAGAACACATGCCGCCGCGCCAGCCCCTGGCGCAGCACGAACACATTTTGCGCCCCGATGGCGAGGATCAGCGAGAACCCCGTGGCGAACCCGGTCAGGCCGGGGCCGACCAGAGGCAGGGGCAGGGGCAGGGACGAGGGATCGGGCGGCATCGGGCGAAGGCTCCTGCGGACGAGACGGGATCATGCGGTGACGAGGCGAGGCGCGCGACCAAGGGGAAAGGGGGCCTTGGGGAGACGCCCCGCCGGAGGCGCCGGGCGGAGCGTGGGCCGATGCGCGAGCCGTCCGGGCAAGGGCGGAACACAGGCGCCGCCGCATGCGCAAGCGGCGGGGGCGGCGCGCCCCCGGAACGCCTGGCGGGGCCGCGGTCCGGGCCGTCCCGGCGTCCGCGTCAGCCCTTGCGCGGCGTGTCGGGCAGGGGGCGGCTGCGCACCGTCTCGGGGCGGGCGGCGCGGGCGGGGGCGGCGCGGGCCGTCCCCGCCGCCGGCGCGACCGCGGCCGGGCGGGGGGCGCCGTTGGGGCCGCGTCTGGCCGCGCCCGCCGCGCGCTCCTCCGCCGTCGGGGGCACCACGAGCCCGGCGGAGATCACCAGCTTCGCCGCCTCCTCCACGCTCATGTCCAGCGTCACCACGTCCTTGCGGGGCACGAACAGCAGGAACCCCGAAGTCGGGTTCGGCGTGGTCGGCAGGAACACCGAGACCATCGGCTCGGGCGCGGCCCCGGGGGTCATGAGCCGGTTGTGGGCGTCGACCTTGGGCGGGATCTCGCCGCGGGTGTCGGTGGAGACGAAGGCCAGCGCCCAGACCTCGCGCCTCGGATACTCGATGAGGCAGGCCTCCTTGAACGAGGCGCCCTGGGACTGGGTCAGCACCGTCTCGATGATCTGCTTCACGCCGTTGTAGACCGACCGCACGATGGGCATGCGGTCCACCCAGCGTTCGGCCATCAGGACCAGCTGGCGGCCGAACAGGTTCTTGGTGGCCGAGCCGACGACGGCGGTGAACACGACGAAGACCACGAGCCCGAAGCCGGGGATGTCGACGCCGAGATAGGTGTTGGGATTGTAGACGGCCGGGACCAGCGGGACGATGCGCTCATCCACGAAGGTGATGAAGGTCCACACCAGGTAGAGCGTCAGGGTGACCGGGGCGACGATCACCAGGCCGGTCAGGAAATTGGCCCGGGTGCGCTGCAGGAAACTGCGGCGCGGCGCGCGCGCCTTGCGGCCGGGTTTGCTGGGGCGCGGGGATCGGGCCATGGGCGGCGCTCCGGTCGGGCTATGGGGGCGGCGTGGGGGTCCAGCGCCGGCGCGGAGGCGCGCGGGAAGCGTGGAACGTAAGAAGACGGGCGGCGTTTCGCAACGCGGCGCAGCGCGGCGCCCATGCGTCCGGGCGACTTTTTCGCGGCGGGGTCGGGATTTCGGCCCAGGGCCGGCGCTCGGCGAAGGCCGGGGCCTGCTGCGCTGCGGCGCGGGGCGTGGGGAGAGCGGTCGGCGCGCGCCCCCGCCCCGCCCCCGGATGGCGGGTGCGGGGAGGGGGCGGGGGGCGCTTGAGCCGGCGGCGCGGGCGGCTCAGTAGCCGCGCCGGCGGTCCACCACATGCAGCAGCGGCTCTCCGCGAGACAGGCGGCCGATCTGCTCCACCAGCGCGCCGGAGGCGGTCTCGGGCCGGGTGGCGGAGGCGATATGCGGGGTCACGGTGACCTTGGGATGCGCCCAGTAGGGGTGATCGGCGGGCAGGGGCTCGACCCGGAAGACATCGAGCGTGGCGTGGCCGACCCGGCCCGCGTCCAGCGCCGCCAGCAGGGCGTCGTCGTCGATCAGCGGGCCGCGGCCGGGGTTCACGATCACCGCGCCCTCGGGCAGCATCGCCAGCCGGCGCGCGTCGAGCAGGTTGGTGGTGTCGGGCGTGTCGGGCAGCAGCAGCACCAGGATCTCGGATCGCGCGAGGATGGCCTCCAGCCCCTCGGGGCCGTGGAAGGTCTCGACCCCCTCGATCTCATGCCGGGACCGCGCCCAGCCAGCCGTGTCGAAGCGCAGGGCGGCGAGCATCTTCGCGGCGTCGGTCCCCAGTTCGCCCAGACCCAGCACGCCGACCTTGCGGTTGCGGGTCAGCGGCGGGATGCGCTGGGGCCACTCGCCGGGCGCAAGCGCCAGATGCGCGTCGATCCCCATGTGATGGCGCAGGACATGGGCGCAGACCCAGTCGGTCATGCCCAGCGTCAGGCCGGGCTCGACCATGCGCGCCAGCGGCACCTGGATGCGGTCGTCGCCCACGATCTTCTCCACCCCGGCCCAGAGCGACAGCACCGCGCGCAGGTTCGTGTAGGGCGCGAAGTCCTTCACCGGGCCGTTGGGATTGTAGATGAGCGCGTGGACCTCCGCGGGGTCGACCTCCTCGGGGGTCATGAACAGGCGCATGTCCACGCCCTGTTCGGCGGCGGCGGCGCGCAGGGGGGCCTCCCATTCGTGGCGCTGCGCCTCGCGGCCGGCGAAGAGGATGGTGAGCGTTTCGGCGGTCATGGCGTGGGATCCCCTTCGCGGTTGCAGCATGCATCGCGTAGCCGAGCCGGAGAGGCGGGGCAACCGGAACGGGGGCGCCTGGAGGCACGGTCGGGGGGGGGGCGACCGGAGGCGGGCGTCAGCTCCGCGGGCGGTGGATATGGGCGGACTGGACGAATCCGAAGGCGATCAGCAGCACCATCATCGCCGACCCGCCATAGGAGACCAGCGGCAGCGGCACCCCCACCACGGGCGCGAGCCCCGTCACCATCGCCATGTTCACCGCGAAGAACAGGAAGAAGGTCATGGTCAGCCCGCCGGTGGTCAGCGCCCCGAACCGGTCGCGGTTGCGCAGCATCGACACCGTGCAGAACAGCACGATCAGCGCGTAGAGGATCAGCAGGGCGGAGGCGCCGACGAAGCCGAACTCCTCCGCCAGGGTGGTGAAGATGAAGTCGGTGTGCTTCTCGGGCAGGAAGTTCAGCCGGGTCTGGGTGCCCTGCATGAAGCCCCGCCCCGAGATCCCGCCCGACCCGAAGGCGATCTTCGACTGGGTGATGTGGTAGCCGGCGCCGAGCGGGTCGCTCTCGGGGTCCAGAAAGGTCTCGATCCGGCGGAACTGGTAGTCCTTGATCAGCTGCCAGTCGGTCCCGCGGGATTCGAGCACCGCGTAGACCAGCGCCGCCGCGCTCGCGGCCGCAGTGGCGAAATAGAGCCAGTGGACGCCCGCCAGCCACATCACCGCGGCCCCGCCCAGCCCCAGCAGCAGCGCGGTGCCGAGATCCGGCTGCTTGAGCACCAGCGCCATGGGCGCGAGGATCAGCAGGATCGGCGGGATCAGCCAGAGCGGGCGGGAGGCCTTGCCCTCGCCCAGCCAGTCGTAATAGCGCGCCAGCGCCAGCACGAGAGCGATCTTCATCAGCTCGGACGGCTGGAGCTGGATGAAGCCCAGGTCGATCCAGCGGGTCGCGCCCATGCCGGTGGCGCCCATGACCTCGACCAGCACCAGCAGGCCCATGGAGCCGAGATAGGCCAGCGGGCTGAGCGCGCGCCAGATCCGGATATGGATCATGGCGACGACTATCATCAGGGCGATGCCGATGCCGAAACGGGTGATCTGGCGCGAGGCCCAGGGGTCGAGATCGCCGCCGGCCACCGAATAGAGCATCAGGAAGCCGATGGACGCCACCGCGCAGATCAGCAGCAGCACCCCCCAATGGAAGCGCAGCGCCTTCTGCAGGGCGGAGAGCGGAGCTTCGGGCGGAGCGAGACGGGACATCGTGGCGGTGACCGGAGGCGTTGGGGGGGAGCCTCAGGGGATGCGCCTGAATCGGTGGCGATGCAAGCCGGTCGGGTCGCGCGGGGGCGAGAGTTGATCGGAACGCGTGGGGGGCGGCGCGGAACGCGTGGGGGGCTGCGCGGAACGCGTCGGGGGCGGCGCATGACCGCGCCGCCCCCGTAGGGCGGGTTTCAACCCGCCATCCGCGCGCTCCGCCCGCGTGTCACCGAAGGGTCGGGTCGAACCGGTCCCGCAGCCAGTCCCCGATGACCGAGATCGCCAGCGTCGTGATCACGATCGCCGCCGCCGGGGCCAGCATGATCCAGGGCGCGGACTGGATGTAGTCCCGCCCGTAGCCGACCATGTTGCCGAGGCTGGTCAGCGGCGGCTGCACCCCGAGCCCGAGGAAGGACAGCCCGGATTCCAGCAGGATCACCTCAGGGAAATTCAGGCTCATCGACACGATCAGGGTCGAGGCGATGTTGGGCAGGATATGGCGGAAGTAGATCCGCCAGGGGCTCGCGCCCAGATCGCGCACGGCGGCGGCGTAGCCCTGCTCCTGCGCCGCGATCGCCAGCCCGCGGGAGATGCGGGCGATCCGCTCCCACCCGTGGAATCCCAGAAGAATGGTGAACAGCGTCAACGAGTTGCCCAGGAAGGCCAGCGCGGCCAGCGCGATGATCATGAAGGGCATCGCGGCCTGGGCGTCGATCAGCATCAGGATCGCCTGCTCGACCCGGCCGCGGAACCAGGCGGCGAGGAAGCCCAGGCTCACCCCCAGCGTCGCCGCGATCAGGGTGGAGAGGAACGCGATCACCATCGACACCCGCACCGACTGGATCAGGCGCGAGAGCACGTCGCGCCCCAGCTCGTCCGTGCCCAGCGGATGCGCCCAGTCGCCCCCCATGCCGACGGGCGGGATCAGCCGGGCCCGCAGGTCGAGCGCGAGGAAATCATAGGGCGCGATCTGCGGCGCGAAGGCCACCACCACGAGGCACAGCGCGATCCAGGCGAGCGCGATCAGCACCATGGGGGGCCAGGCCTCGAAGAAGGCGCGGGCGCCGGCCTTGGCGGTGAACACGCTGCCCGAAGCGGGGGAGGTCGGCTCGGAGGTCGGGTCGGGAATGGCGGACATGTCTCGGGCTCCCTCAGGCGGTTTTCAGGCGGGCGGTGCGCAGCCGGGGATCGACCCAGCCATAGGCGAGATCGACGGCGAGATTGGCGCCGACCATGGTGGTCCCGATCATCAGGATGATCACCTGCACCACCGCCAGATCCCGGTTGGCGACCGCGGTCACCAGCAGCCGCCCGACGCCGGGCCAGGAGAAGATGCTCTCCACCACCACGGCGCCGGCGACGAGGCTGCCGACCATGAAGCCGATGATGGTCAGGGTCGGGATGGCGGCGTTGGGCAGGACATGGCCCACGATCACCTCGCGCCAGACCAGGCCCTTGGCCGAGGCGGTGCGCACATAGGGCTGCCCCAGCACCTCCAGCATGGCCGAGCGGGTGAAGCGCGCGATCACCGCCGCCCCGATCACGCCCATGGTCACCACCGGCAGGATGGCGTGCGAGATGGTGTCGGACCCGCCCGAGGGCAGCCAGCGCAGCTTGACCGCGAAGATCAGCGCCAGCACCAGCCCCATCACGAAGCTGGGCACGGTGAAGCCCATGACCGAGCCCGCCATGATCGCCCGATCCGCCCAGGTGTTGCGGTTGAGCGCGGCGAAGATCCCGGCGGGCAGGCCGATCAGCAGGTTCAGCGCGAAGGCGGGCAGGGTGATGGCCAGCGTCATCGGCACGCGTTCGCCCACCACTTCCAGCGCGGTGCGGCCGTCGCGCATGGAATTGCCGAGGTCGCCCTGGGCGATGGCCCCGAAATACTTGAGGTATTGCATCCAGATCGGCTGATCGAGCCCCCAGGCCGCGCGGAAGGCGGCGTAGGCCTCGGGCGGGGCCTCGGGGCCGAGAATGGTGATGGCCGGATCGCCCGAGAGGCGCAGCACGATGAAGGCGGCGGAGACGATCAGCACCAGCGTGACCAGCGCGCGCCCGAGGCGGGAGAGCAGGTAGCGAAGCATTCTTTGGGATCTCTCAGGCGGCGGCGGAAACGGCGGCGTGGGGGGGCGACGCGGGGGTCGGCGAGGCGGGAGCGGGCGAGGCGGGGGCCAGGTGGCAGGCCACGGCCCGGCCGGCGTCGCGCAGCAGGGGCGGACGCTCGGTCGCGCAACGGGCGATGGCTACGGGGCAGCGCGGGTGGAACGGGCAGCCCGGGGGCGCGTCGACCGGGTTCGGCGGGTCGCCGCGCAGGGCGGTGCGGGCCCGGCGGCGGCCCGGCACGGGAACGGCGGCGACCAGCGCCTGCGCATAGGGGTGGAGGGGCGCGCGGAACAGGGTCTCGGGCGGGCCTTCCTCGACGATCCGGCCCAGATACATCACCGCCACCCGGTCGGCCATCTGCCGGACCACCTTCAGGTCATGGCTGATGAACAGCGACGCGAAGCCGGTCCGCGCCCGCAGGTCGTCGAGCAGGTTGAGCACCTGCGCCTGGATGGAGACGTCGAGCGCGGAGACCGGCTCGTCGCAGACCAGCAGGTCGGGTTCGAGCGCGAGGGCGCGCGCGATGACCACGCGCTGACGCTGGCCGCCGGAAAGCTCGTGGGGGAAGCGGGCGGCCATGTCCGGCCGCAGGCCGACGGCGTCCATCAGGGCGGCGGCGCGCTCGCGGGCCTCGCCGCGCGGGGTGGCGGGGGCGTGGATGGCGAAGGGCTCGGCGATCTGGTCGAGGATGCCGAGCCGGCGGTCCAGCGCGCCGAGCGGGTCCTGGTAGACCATCTGCATGCGCCGGCGCCGGGCGCGCCAGGCGGCGTCCTGGCGGGCGGGGGCGGGGGCGGGGGCGCCGTCGAAGCGGATCTCGCCGGCCGAGGGCGGGATCAGGCCAAGCGCGAGCTTGGCGGTGGTGGACTTGCCGCAGCCGGATTCGCCGACGAGGCCCAGCGTCTCGCCGCGGGCCAGGTCGAAGTCGATGCCGTCCACGGCCTTGAGCAGACCGGGCCGTCCGAACAGACCGCCGGGCAGGCGGACGGGGTAATGGCGGGCGAGGCCGCGGACCGAGAGCAGGGGCGTCTCGCCCTCGGTCGCGGGGGCGGAAAGGTCGGGCGAGGTCATCGGCGGGGATCCGTGGGCAGGGCGGTCAGATGAAGGCGCGCGGGCGCGGCCAGGCGGCGGCGCGGCCTGGCGCCCGGCGGGGGCGCCGTCCGCGCGGGCGTTTCGCCCGCGCCCGGCCGCGAAGCGCGGCCGGCGGCGTCGCGGCGCGACGCCGGGGACGGCTGGCGCGCACCCTCGATGGAGGGCGCCCGGCGGAACCGTCGCAAGGCGCGGGCGGAAGGCGTCGGAGAGGACGGCGGGCGCGAAGGGGATCGCGGCTGGGATTGCGGCGGGCGGGCCGGCGCCTCGGCGGGCGTCGGCACGAAGACCGGGGCGCGCAGGGCGGTCACGGGCGGGCCTCGGCGGGCTGGCGCGCCGCGCGCCGAGCCTGCGCGTCCGCGTGGGGGGCGGCGGAGGACGCGGGCGCGCCCTCCCGCGGGCGGGCGTCGGGGCCGCGGCGCAGGCAGGCGGCGAGATGGCCGCCGCCCAGCGGACCCAGCGCCGGCAGGGCGGCGGCGCAATCGGCCCCGGCCTCGGCGCAGCGGGGGGCGAAGGCGCAGCCCGGCGGCAGCGCATGGGGCGCGGGCACCGCGCCGGGAATGGCGTCGAGCCGCCGCCGCGGCCCCTCGATATCCGGCAGCGCCGCCATCAGCCCGCTTGTGTAGGGATGCGAGGGCGCGTCGAACACCCGCGCCGCCGGCCCCGTCTCCACCACCCGGCCGCAATACATCACCGCCACCCGGTCGCACATGTCCGAGATCACGCCCAGATCGTGGGAGATCAGCACCATGGCCATCCCCGTCTCGGCCCGCAGGTCGTCGAGCAGGTCGAGGATCTGGGCCTGGATCGTCGCGTCCAGCGCGGTCGTGGGCTCATCCGCGATCAGCAGCTCGGGCTCGCCCGCCAGCGCCATGGCGATCATCACCCGCTGGTTCATGCCGCCCGACAGCTCATGGGGATATTCATCGAGCCGCTGGGCGGGGTTGGAGATGCCCACCCGCTCCAGCAGCCGCGTCGCCTCGGCCCGCGCCTCGGCGCCGCGCAGCCCGCGATGCAGGCGCAGGGCCTCGCCGATCTGCCAGCCGATGCGGCGCACCGGATTGAGGGACGAGGACGGGTCCTGGAAGATCAGCGCCACGCGCCCGCCGCGGATGGCGGCCAGGCGACGTTCAGGGGCGCCCAGGATCTCCTCCCCCGCCAGCCGGACCGACCCGCCGACCCGCGCGCGGTCGTCCAGCAACCCCGCGGCGGCCAGCCAGGTGATCGACTTGCCGCAGCCGCTTTCCCCGACCACGCCCAGCGTCTCGCCGCGCATCACCTCCAGGTCGACGCCGTGCAGGGCGCGCACATAGCGCCGGCCGATGTCGAAATCGATGGTCATGCCGGTCAGCGACACCAGCGGTTTCAGGGGATCGAGCGGGTTGGTCATGGGGCGCATCCGTGACGGGACTGGAAACGGGGGGCGGAAAACAGGCGCGCCCCCCGCCATGACGGCGGAGGGCGCGAGGGTCAGGTCAGCCGATCAGTTGGAGGAGCCGACGGCGAAGTTGCCGGCGCGGAAATCCATCGACAGCAGGGCCGAGGGCTTCCACGCGATGTCGGCGCGCTTGCCGTAGAAGATCGCGTTCTGGTGGAGGACCGTGTAGGCGGGGTCCTCGCGCTCGGCGATCTCCAGCATCCGCTGGAAGGCGTTGCGGCGGGTCTCCAGATCCGTCGAGGTCTCAAGCTTGATGCAGAGCGCGTTGAACTCCTCGTTGGTCCACTCGCCGACCTGCTGCTGCTGGCCGTTCTGGCAGTGCTGGTTGACGATCGAGGAGACCGGATCGGGATAGGGCGCGGAGTTCGACCAGTCGCGGACCATGCGCGGACCGCTCTCGGTGTCGAAGATCTGCTGCCAGTTCTCCTTCATCTCGATCTCGATGTTGAGACCGATTTGGCGGAAGGCCTCGGCGTTGATCTGCGCGGTGGAGACCTGGTTGGTGTAGTAGTTGTTCAGCACCCGCACGGTGATCGGCGAGCCGTCATAGCCGGACTCGGCGACCAGCTTCTTGGCCAGGTCGAGGTCGTATGCGGGCACTTCCCAGTCGGCGAGATACATGTCGCCGTAATATTCCCACTGCAGGCCGGCGGGCACCTTGGTCCGGCCGCCCCACAGCGCGTCCACGATCAGCTCGCGGTCGATGGCGTGGGTCATCGCCTGGCGGATCTTCACGTTCTTCATCGGGCCGTTGTTCTTGTCGAACACCATCAGGCGATGGTTGGTGATCGGGCCGCCGACGACCTCGAAGGCCGGGTCTTCCTCGACCAGCGCGATCTGGTCCGGGGGCACGTCGGTGATGAAGTCGTATTCGCCCGACAGCAGGCCGTTCACGCGGGACGCGACCTCGGGGACCACGAGGAAGCGCAGCTCCTTGATCGGCGGCTCGCCGCCCCAGTAGTCCTCATGCGCGGCCAGGACCAGCACGTTGTCGGGGCGGAAATCCACCACCTTGTAGGGGCCGGTGCCGACCGGGGCGCGGGCGAAGTCGGCCCAGGTGGCGGCCTCCTGATAGGCGCGCTTGGACAGGATCTGCGCCCCCCCGCGGGAGATGCGGCCTTCCAGCGTGGGATCGGGAACCTTGGAGATGAAGCGGACGGTCATGTCGTCCACCTTCTCGACCCGGTCGAGGTTCGGCCAGGCGCGCTTGGCGACCGCGGCGACCTCGGGCGGGGGCACCTTGCCCTTGGTGGCGGTGGCGGCGGAGGAGGTGAAGAGCGTCGCGCCCTCCTTCTGGGCCTCGACCTGCTCGGGCAGGGTGCCGAACCGCTCGGGGGAGAAGGTGAAGACCACGTCTTCGGCGGTCATCACGTCGCCGTTGTGGAACTTCACGCCCTCGCGCAGCGTCAGCTCGACGGTGCGGTCGTCGATGCGCTTCCAGGAGGTTGCGAGACCGGGCTTCTGGGGCAGGTCGTCGGTCTGGCGCTCGAAGTCGATCAGGCCTTCGTAGATCGAGTAGAACACGCGGGCGCCGACATTCGACTGCTCGCGCAGCACGTCGAGCGCGCCGGCGTTGACGATCTGCTGCACGGCGACGGTGATCGTCGGGCGGTCGGCGGCCTGGGCGCCCGGCGCGACGAGCGCGGTGGAGGCGAGCAGGGCCGCGCCGGCGGCGAGGCTCAGAAGGCGGCGGGGAAAGGTCATGCGGCTGGGTTCCGGTCGCTGGAGGAGAGGGCGGGGCGGCGAGGCCCCGTCGGGTCCGGGGGCGGAGGATGGGGGCGGCGTGCGACGGAGCGGCGACAGCTTCGCGAACCTTTGTCGCGGCGCGGGCGCGGGGGCCGGGGCCGGTCCCGGTCTGCGCCGGGAAGCCCTGCGGCATCAGGCCCTTGGCCCGCGTCGCCGGGACGTCATCAAACCGCCGCGCAAGCCGTGCGAGGGTCCGCGCGCAACGGATCGAAAGGAATGGATATGCGACAGGTCGGGCAGGTGATCGTGGTGGTGTTCGACGGATTGAGACCGGATCGCATCACGGCTGACACGATGCCGTCGCTTTCCGCCTTTCTCGGCGGCGCCGCCTGGTTCCGGGAGGCGCGGACCGTGTTCCCCTCCTACACCCGCGTCTGCACCACGGCGCTGGCCACCGGCGCCTGGCCGCGGGATCATGGCGTGGTCGGCAACGCCTTCCACCAGCCGCGCGTGGTGACGGGGCGGCCGCTCGACACCTCGCGGCGGGCGGATCTGGAGGCGCTGGCGGAGGCCGAGGGCGCCGTGATCACCGCCCCCGATCTCGGGAGCGCGCTGGCGGCGTCGGGCCGGCGGATGGTGGCGGCGCATTGCGGGTCCTCGGGCTCGGCCTTCCTGGTCAACGCCGGGGCGGCGGAGCATGCGGGGCACTGGACCTTCTCCATCCACGGGGAGGATCACACCCGCACGCCGGAGGCGGTCGCGGCGTCGGTCGCGCGGCACGGCCCGTTGCCGGAGCCCGACATGCCGCGGCTGGCGGCCGTGGCGCGGGCCGAGGCGGTGATCCGCGACATGGGGCTGGCGGAGGCGCCGGACCTGGCGCTGGTCTGGTTTCCGGAGCCGGACACGACCTTCCATTACCGACGCATCGGCTCGGCGGAGGCGAGGGAGGCGCTGGCCGCCTGCGACCGGGCCTTCGAGGCGATCCGGGCGGCGGCGCCGGCGGATGCGCTGATCGTGGCGATGTCGGATCACGGGCAGATCACCGTGGACCGGGAGGTGGATATCGAGGCGGAGCTTCGCGCCGCCGGCTTCCGCGCCGGGGCGGCGCCGCGGCCCAGCGACGATTTCGGGATCACGCGGGGCGCCTCGGGCGAGATCCGGGCCCTGCGCCCCGCCGCCCCGGTGGCGGAGCTGGCGGAGTGGCTGATGGCGCAGGACTGGATGGGGATGGTCTTCGCGCGTGAGGCGCTGCCGGGGACGCTGCCCGTCGCGCTGGTGGCGGGCGATCATCCGCGGGCGCCGGACCTGCATTACGTCTGCCGTTCGGGCGACGGGCCGGACGAATTCGGCTTCGAAGGGTTGGGGGTCTTCACCGGCGGCATCCCGGTCGGCGGCGGCATGCATGGCGGGCTGCATCGGCGGGAGCTGAACACCCTGCTGGCGATCTCCGGGCCCGGCGTGGTTCCGGGGGCGCTGGACTGTCCGGCGGGGATCGTGGACGTGGCCCCGACGATCCTCGCGGCGCTGGGAGCGCCCGCGCCCTTCGGCCAGGGACGGGTGCTGGACGAGGCCTGGGGCGCCGCGGCCGAGCCCGCCGAGACCCTGACCGACGAGGTCTCGCATGGCGGGTTCCGCCAGCGCCTGACCCGGCTGCGCTACCGGGGCAAGACCTACCTTGCGGAGGGCGGGCGCGTCTGACCGTCGGGGGGGAGGCGGGTTCGCACCCGCCCTACGGGCGTCGCGCCACGCCGTAGGGCGGGTTTCAACCCGCCGTCCTCCGCCCTCCGTTCTCGCCCCCGTTATCGGTGGCGAAACGCGAACGGGGCGGCCGGGGTTTCCCCCGTCCGCCCCGTCGCGCCCTGCCTGTCGGGCGCCTTTTCTTCCGCCCGGCTTATCGGGCGAGCTTCGTTCCGCCCGGCCTATCGGGCGAGGCCGCGGGCCTTGAACCACTCGGCGGCGGGCTGCACGCCGGACTTGTCGCGCAGCTCCAGGTTCAGGCGGGGGGCGGCGCCGCAATGCTCCAGCGCCTTGAACACCGAGCCCCAGAGGATGTCGCCCATCCCCGGCGCCCAGTGCCGGTCGGCATAGCCGTCGG
The DNA here is from genome assembly GCF_900106695.1 of Albimonas donghaensis. GTDB lineage: Bacteria > Pseudomonadota > Alphaproteobacteria > Rhodobacterales > Rhodobacteraceae > Albimonas > Albimonas donghaensis. The sequence continues at coordinate 1,233,282 of NZ_FNMZ01000001.1, read as the reverse complement.
CGTCCTGGATATGCACGTGGTTCAGCATGTCCCCGGCCGCGAGGATGTAGTGATCCACCGGCGGCGCGCCGGTCGAGCGATGGGCGTAATGGGCGTGGCCGGTGTCGACCGAGACCCGCACCGCGTCGCTCCCGAAGCTTTCGGCCAGGCGCACGCGCTCGGCGGGGTCCTTGTCCTCGATGTTCTCAAGCACCAGCACGACGCCCAGCCGCTCGGCCCTGGCCACGGCGGCCTCCAGGCTGGCATGGACGTTGTCGAACATCCGGTAGGCGCCGGGCAGGTGGTGGCGGTTGTTGTAGTCCCAGGTGGTCGCGGGCGAGTGAATGACCATCTGCGTGGCGCCGATCGCCTCGCAGACGTCGAGACCCTGGTCCATCCGCTTGCGCACCACGTCGCGGATCAGCGGGTCCATGGTGCCGAGCGAAAAGCCCCAGAACGGTCCGTGAATGCCGAGCCGGCCGGTATGGGCGGCGAGCAGCTTGCGCGTGCGCGCCGCCACGGCCTGCCAGTCGCCGTCCAGCACCTCGGCCGAAAAGAAGTCCTGCACCTCGAGATCGCGCTGGTCCTGCACGATCCAGTCGAGCTGGGCCTCGATGTCGTCATTGGGCAGGCAGACGCCGAGCACGGGCAGCGCGGCCTCGGCCGCGGCGGCGGTTTCCGGCGTGGACATGGGGCGGTTCATGGGCGGGGTCCTCTCGGGTCCGTGGGGGAGTCCGCCCCGGATACGCCCGGCGCGTGACCGGGCCGCGTCGGTTCGGCTGCGGTTGCGTGACGGTTGCGCGGCGCCGGAGGGGGACGGGCGGGCGGCCTCGCCAAGATCGTGGAGCGGGGCTAGGGTCGCGCCCGACAGGCCCCGCAGAGGCGCCGACAGGACCGAGGGAGGGCCGAGCGGATGACCGCGACCGACACCGCGACCGACACCGCGACCGACACCGCGACCGACACCGCGACCGACACCGCGACCGACACCGCGACCGACGCCGCGACCGATACGGCGGCCGCCGCCGTCGCCGCGCAGGCGACGCTGCATCACCAGTGGCTGCTGGGCCTGCAATTGATGGTCGCGACCCGCGAGGGGCCGGAGGCGACGGGGGAGTGGATGTTCCGCCTCTTCCGCCGTCAGCACCACGCCAAGTTCCTGTCCAGCTTCGGGAAACTGGGGCTGGAAGGGCTGCCCCACGCCGTCGCCTGCGCCCGCTACCACGTCCTGTCCAACGGGGTCGGCGGCGTGCGGGTGGAGTATATGGAGGAAGGCCCCCGCAAGGCCTGGGTGCGGTTCCGCTATCCGCGCTGGATGTATGACGGGCCCACGATCTGCGGGGTCCCGGTCGAGGCCTCGCGCGGGTTCCTGCGGGGGTGGTATGCGCAGAACGGCGTGTCGCTGGGCAATCCCCGGCTGGGCTTCGTGTGCGTGTCGGAGGACATGACCGGGCAATTCGGCCTGTGCGGCTACTTCCGGGAGGCGGACCGGGATCTGGCGGAGGACGAGCGGCTGGTCTTCGCCCCCGACGAACGCCCGCCGGAGTTCGACCCCGCCGCCCAGCCCGAGCCGCCGGCGGAGGACTGGCCGCAGGCGCGGCTGGACAAGGCGGCGCGCAATTACGCGATGGAATATTGCCGCAACGGGGTGGCGGAGCTGGCGGGCGTGCTCGGGCGCGACCGGGCGCGGGAGCTTGCGGGCCTGTCCGCGCGGCTGACCGGCTTGCAGCATTACCCGCGCATGGCCGAGGCGGTGGGCGGCGTCGATGGCGGCCCGGCCGAGGCCGCGGGCTTCCTCGCCGCCATGTTCGAGGGGATGGGAGACGAGACCGCCCTTGAGGTCTCGGGATCGCAGGCCGTGATCCGCCAGTCCGGGCTGCGCATCGCGCGGGGGCTGGAAGGCGCGGCGCGCGACGACCTGCTCGCGGCCTGGACGGAGCTGTGGCGCGGCGCCGTCGCCTCCCACCGCGCCTTCATGTCGGTGGAGGTCGCGCCGGAGGGCGACGGGTTGGCCTGGACCGTTTCGCGGGCCTAGGGCGGGCGCCGTCTAGGCCGCGGCGGCGGGCGCGCCGGAAAGGGCGATGGCCAGCCCGTCGACGACGGAGGAGAACGCGTCCGACCGGCTCAGGCGCGCCTCCGGGCACACGGCGACCGCTTCTTCCGACACCAGCCCCATCAGCGACGAGCCGCCGACCAGCACCACCGAGCCGATCCCGGAGGCGGGCAGGTCGGCGAGGCGCAGCGTCTCCTGCATCGCCTCGCGCAGGCCGGCGCGGAACTCGGAGAGCGACGCGTCCATCGAGGCGGGCGAGATCGGCGCGAACAGCCCGCGCTCGATCGGGGACATGTCGATGCGGGCGGCCGCGGCTTCGGGCGACCCCGCGGGGACGTTGGCGGCGATCTTGCCGGCCTCCACCGCGAAGGCGAGCTCGTGGCCCAGCTGGTTGTCGATGACCTTGGCGAAGCGGGACAGGCGCTCGGGCTCGACCGCCTCGCGCACCATCTCCTGCACCTCGCGCAGGGTTTCGGGGGTGTAGAGGAAGGGGATCTTGGCCCAGGTCGACATCTCGGCGAAGAGATCGTTGGGCACCGGCAGCAGGCCCTTGCCGAAGGTGCGCCGCAGCTCTCCGCCCAGGCCCAGCAGCGGCATGGCATGGGTCATCGACACCGCGTGGTCGAAATCCGTGCCGCCCAGCCGCACGCCGTGCGAGGCGATGATGCGCACATCGCTTCCCGCTCGCCGGAACACCGAGAAATCCGAGGTGCCGCCGCCGATATCGACGATCAGCCCGGTCTCGCTGGCGCGCAGGCCCTCGGCATGGCTCTCGGCGGCGGCGGAGAGGGCGGCGGCCTCCGGCTCGAACATGAAGCCCACTTCCTCGAAGCCGGCGGCGTAGTAGCAGTCGCGCAGGTCGTTCTGGGCCTGGGCGTCGCGCTCGGGGTCGATGGAGTGGAAATGCACCGGCCGCCCCGACAGCGCCCGGCGGAAGGGGCGGCCGGCCTGCCGCTCGGCCTGCTGGCGGAGCGCGAGGAGAAAGGCGGAGATCACGCTGGCCAGCGTGCGGCGGCGCCCGCCGATGCGGCGCTCCTCATGCAGCAGGGGCGTGCCGAGCACGCTTTTCAGGGCGCGCATGTAGCGGCCCTCCTCGCCCTCGATCAGGGCTTCCGCCGCGGCGGCGCCGATCAGCATGGGCGCCCCGTCGGCGGGGAAGAACACGGCGGTGGGCAGGGTGTCGGCGGCGCCCTCCACCGCAAGGCGCATGGGGCGGCCGTCCTCCACGATCGAGACGGCGGAGTTCGAGGTGCCGAAGTCGATGGCGAGCGTGTCGTCGTAAAGGTCGCTGGGCATTGTCCGCATCCCCCGGGGCTAAGGCGCGAGGGAGCGCGAACTATCCGATCGCGGGCCCGCGGGCAAGCCCGAAGCGGCGCCTACTTGAGCTGACTGTCCTTGGAGCCGCGGCGGTTCACGCCGCCGCGGACCACGGGGGCGGCGTCGCGTTCGTTCTGGCATTCGATGCACAGGCGCACGCCGGACAGGGCGGCGCGGCGGGGCTCGGGGATCGGCTCCTCGCATTCGACGCAATGGGTGCGGCTTTCGCCCCGCGGGGCGGTCGTGGCGCGCAGGCGCGAAAGCTCGTCCTGGATCGAGGCGTCGATCTGCTCGTTCACCGCGCCGTCGCGCGCCCAGCCGCCGGCCATGAGGCGTCTCCCGTTGGTTGCCGCGTCCAGTCTAGCGCCGCGGCGAGGGGGCGGTCAAAGGGCGGTTTCAGGGCGGTCAGGCGGGGGGCTTGAGGGGCGTGTCGTCATGCAGGGGCACGGTCTGACGCTCGATCATGCGGCGCACTTTCGGGGGGGCGTCGCCGCGATGCAGGGCGAGCAGGCGCTCGTAGCCGTCCAGATCGGCCTGGGTGCGGCGGGCGTTGTGGCGGACATATTCGACCCAGGTGGGGACATGGTAGCTCTCGGTCCAGACATCCGGGTTCTCCAGGTCGCGCAGCAGGGTCCATTGCCGCGCCCCGTCGCGCAGCCGGATGCGTCGGCGCAGGGCCATGACCGAAAGGAAGGCGGGCACGTCCGCCTGCGCGATGATGTAGTCCACCGTGACCATGATCGGGCCGGAGCGGCGGGTGAGGTCGAGGCGCAGCGGCGGCTCGCGGAAGCGGTCCAGCGGGTCGAGGTCGAGCACCCCGAAGGCCGGCAGCGGCAGGAGCCGGCCCGCCGCGGCGCCCAGGCACATGGCCGCGGCGGCGACGAGCATGGCGGCGTCGACGCCATGCGCCTCCGCCAGCAGGCCGGCGATCCAGCTTCCCGCCGCCATGCCCCCGAAGGTCCCGGTCTGGTAGAGCGCCAGCGCCCGCCCCACCACCCAGCGCGGGGTGGAGAGCTGGATGGTCACGTTGAACATCGACAGCGCCACCACCCAGGCCCCGCCGGCCAGCAGCAGCGCCGCCCCGGTCAGCAGATAGGCCCCGCTCAGCGCCAGCGTCACCGAGGCCAGCGCAAGGGCGAGGAAGGCGCCGCGCGCGATCGCCTCGTTCTCGAACCGCGCGCGCAGGCGGGCGTTCATCAGCGCGCCCGCCACCGCGCCCAGCCCGAAACAGCCCAGCATGATGCCGTAGACGAAGGCGCGGCCGTCCAGATGCTCGCGCACCACCAGCGGCAGCAGGGCCAGCACGGCGATGGAGGCCATGCCGAACATCGCGCCGCGCAGGATCACGCGGATCAGGTTCGGCGACATCGCCACATATCGCAGGCCGGCGGCGAAGGCGGCGCCCAGCGGCTCTCGCGGGAGAGTGCGGGGACGGGCGGCGGGGTGCCAGCGCAGCAGCGCGGTGATGATCGCCACATAGCTCGCGGCATTGACCGCGAAGGCGGCGGCGGCCCCGGCGACGGCGACGATGGCGCCCCCCGCCGCCGGCCCGACCGAACGCATCAGGTTGAACCCCATGGAGTTCAGCGCCACCGCCGAGGGCAGGTCCGACTTGGGCACGATATCGCCCATGGTGGCCTGCCAGGAGGGCAGATGCAGCGCCGTCCCGCAGCCGATCATGAAGGTGAAGCCCAGCAGCAGCCAGGGCGACAGCAGCCCCGCCACCGCCATGCCGGCCAGCGCGATCGACACGACGAACATGAAGCTCTGCGCGGTCAGCATCACCCGGCGGCGGTCGTAGCTGTCGGCCAGCACGCCCGCGAGCAGGGAGAAGATCACGATGGGCAGCGTCACCGAGCTCTGCACCAGCGCCACCATCGAGGGCTTGTCCGAGAGCGTGGTCATCATCCAGGCCGCGCCGACCGACTGCACCAGCCCGCCGAAATTGGAGGTCAGCGCCGCCAGCCACAACATGCGGAACGTCTTGTTGGAGAACAGCGCCAGCGGCGAGACGGTCTGCGGCATGGGGCGATCCTCGGCGCGGCGTGCGCCTCCTTTTCGATAGGCTCGCGGGGCGGCGCGGGCAAGCGCCGGTTGGCGGCCGGTCGAGGAGCGCTCAGTCGGTCAGGGCGTAGCTCACCAGCCGGGACTTCTTCTTCGCGTCGCTGACCACGAAAAGCATGTTGCGGCCTGGATCCCAGGCCACGCCCTCGGCGTCGCTCAGCAGGTCCGGGTCGTCGCCGTCCTTGCGCGCCAGCGGCCAGGACAGGGCCGGGCCAGCCCCGCCGTCGCGGGGCAGCAGGAACACCCGCCGCCCCCGGTCGGAGACGATCCAGAACCCCGCCGCCGCCACCGCGATGCCGGAGACGTCGAGCCGCCCGTCCCGGTCCATCGCGTCGTCGAACCCCGCGGCGGCGTCCAGCCTTCGGACCGAGACGATCCGCGCGAGGTCGGGGGAAAGCGCGATCAGCAGCCGGGGCTCGGCCTCTCGCAACAGCCACACGGTTCCGTCGAGGGGCGCGATGGCGACGCCTTCGAGCCCGTTCTCGTCCTCTCCGTCCGCAGGGCCGGAGAGGAGGGCGGCGAAGTCGTCCCAGCCCTCCATGTCGCGCAGGGCGCGGTCGATGCGGGTCTCTCCGCCGGCGATGTCGATGAGCGCCACGCGGGCGCCGTCCTCGCGCACCACGATCAGCCCGGTTCCGTCCGGGGTCGCGGCCACGCCCTCGGCCTGGTCGGGCCAGGGCAGGCGGGGGCGCGGGCCGGGGATCAGCTTGCCGTCGAAGCCCAGCCGGAAGACCTCGGGGGCGTTGTCGCTGACCGCCCACAGAAAGCCGCCGTCGGCCGAGAGCGACAGGCCCGAAGGCTCGTCGAAGCCCGCCGCCTTGTCGCGGATGCGGGTGCTGTCGCGCAATTCGAGGCTTTGGGCCGCGGCCGGAGCCGCCAGAAGCAGGGCCGAAAGGATGGCGGAGAGGACGAGGGGCGTCGGGGCGGGCATGGAGGCTCCTTCCGCGGGAAGGCGTGAGGGGGGGAGGCGTGAGGCGGCGGCGGCGGGCGGGCGTCGTCCCAGCTTGCGCCGGGCGGGGCGGGCGGGAAACCCCCGGCATGTCGGGGCGGGGGGGGGGGGGGGGCGCATGGGAGAGCGGGGCGCCTGAGATCGCCCTCCGCCGGGGCGCTTCAGGCGAGGGGCTCGCGACGTTCCCCGAAAAGGCGCACCTGTTCGGCGATCCGCTCCAGATGCTCGACCAGCGGCGAGGACTTGCGCCAGACCATGCCGAGGGTCCGGGTCGGGCGGGGCGCCTCCAGCCGGGTGACGCAGACCGGGGCGGAGGCCGTCTCCACCGCCACAGCCATCTCGGGGATCAGGGTCACCCCGATGCCCACCCCCACCATCTGCACGAGAGTGGAGAGCGAGCTGCCCTCCATCAGGTCGCGGGGGGGCGCGTTGGACAGCTTGCAGAAGCTCAGCGCCTGGTCGCGAAAGCAATGCCCCTCCTCCAGCAGCAGCAGGCGCATTTCGCGCAGGTTCGCGGCGCTCGGCGGCGGCAGGGCGGCGTCGGCCTCGGGGCGGACCAGCACGAATTCCTCCTGGAAGAGCGGGGCCTCGCGCAGGGTCGGCTCGGAGATCGGCAGCGCCACGATGGCGAGATCCAGCCGCCCCTCCAGCAGGTCGCGCACGAGGGTCTGGGTCACGGTTTCGCGCGGGATGGCGTCGAGCTCGGGATAGGCTGCGGCGAGGTGCTGGATCAGGCCCGGCAGCAGATAGGGCGCCACCGTCGGGATCACCCCGATGCGCAGCCGGCCCGAGAAGGTCCCGTGCGAGGCGCGGGCGAGGTCCTCGATCTCATCGACCGCGCGCAGGATGTCGCGGGCGCGCACCGCAAGCGCCTCGCCCAGCTCCGACAGGCGCAGCTGGCGCGCGCCGCGCTCGATCAGCGGCGCGCCGAGCATCGCCTCAAGCTCCTTCATCTGGATCGACAGCGCGGGCTGGGAGATCGCGCAGGCCTCCGCCGCCCGTCCGAAATGGCGATGGCGGGACAGGGCCTCGAAGTAGCGCAGCTGGCGTATGGTCAGATTGCTCATAGCCTCAGCTTATCACCCCCATTGGAATATCCAAATTTTATTAATTCCAAAAACTGCTACAAGGCTCCCCTACACAGGGGGTGCGAGTCGCCGCCGCCCGCCCCCCGAAGCCGGGGACGGGCCGGCCCGGCCCCTGAGCCAGGAATTCGCCGCGCCCCCGACCGATGCGCGGCCCAAGCCGAGGAGAGGGTTTCCAGATGGACGGGAACGATACCGCGGGCAAATGCCCGGTGATGCACGGCGGCCAGACCGCCATGAGCCGCGCGGTCATGGACTGGTGGCCGAACGCGCTGAACCTGGACATCCTGCACCAGCATGATTCCAAGACCAACCCGATGGGTCCGGACTTCGACTATCGCGAAGAGCTCAAGAAGCTCGACGTCGAGGCGCTGAAGAACGACCTGCGCGCCCTGATGACCGAGAGCCAGGACTGGTGGCCGGCCGACTGGGGCTCCTATGTCGGGATGTTCGCCCGCGTGGCGTGGCACGCCGCGGGCTCCTACCGTCTGGCCGACGGGCGCGGCGGCGGCGGCACGGGCAACCAGCGCTTCGCCCCGCTGAACTCCTGGCCCGACAACGTCAACACCGACAAGGGCCGCCGCCTGCTGTGGCCGATCAAGAAGAAATACGGCAACAAGATCTCCTGGGCCGACCTGATGATCCTGTCGGGGACCATCGCCTATGAGGTCGCCGGCCTGAAGACCTTCGGCTTCGCCTTCGGGCGCGAGGACATCTGGTCGCCGGAGAAGGACACCTACTGGGGCGCGGAGAAGGAGTGGCTGGCCCCCTCCGACAACCGCTACGACGACGTCTCCAGGCCCGAGACCATGGAGAACCCGCTCGCCGCCGTGCAGATGGGTCTGATCTACGTGAACCCCGAGGGCGTGAACGGCAATTCGGACCCGATGGCCACCGCCGCCCAGGTGCGCGAGACCTTCGCCCGCATGGCGATGAACGATGAGGAGACCGCGGCGCTGACCGCCGGCGGCCACACCATCGGCAAGTCCCACGGCAACGGCGATCCGGCGAACCTGAGCCCCGAGCCCGAGGCCGCCGGCCCCGAATACCAGGGCATCGGCTGGATGAACACCAAGGGCCGCGGCATCGGGCGCGACACCGTGGTGTCGGGCATCGAGGGCGCCTGGACCACCCACCCCACCCAGTGGGACATGGGCTGGTTCGACCTGCTGTTCGGCTACGAGTGGGAACTGACCAAGTCCCCCGCCGGCGCCAATCAGTGGAAGCCCATCGAAATCAAGCCCGAGGACATGCCGGTCGACGTCGAGGACCCCTCGATCAAGTGCATGCCGATGATGACCGACGCGGACATGGCGATGAAGGTCGACCCGACCTACAACGCCATCTGTCAGAAGTTCATGGCGGATCCGGACTACTTCTCGGAGACCTTCGCCCGCGCCTGGTTCAAGCTGACCCATCGCGACATGGGCCCGAAGGCGCGCTATGTCGGCCCCGACGTGCCCCAGGAAGACCTGATCTGGCAGGATCCGGTCCCCGCCGGCCCGACGCTCTGGGACATGGGCGCGGCCAAGGCCAGGATCGCGGCCGCGGGCCTGACCACGGCCGATCTGGTCGCCACCGCCTGGGACAGCGCCCGGACCTATCGCGGGTCGGACATGCGGGGCGGCGCCAACGGCGCGCGCATCCGCCTGGCGCCGCAGAAGGACTGGGAAGGCAATGAGCCCGCCCGGCTCGCCAAGGTGCTGGGGATCCTGGAGCCGATCGCCGAGGAGATGGGCGCGTCGCTCGCCGACATCATCGTGCTGGCCGGCAATGTGGGCGTCGAGCAGGCGGCCAGGGCCGCGGGCTTCGATGTGGACGTGCCCTTCGCGCCGGGCCGCGGCGACGCGACCGACGAGATGACCGACGCCGACAGCTTCGACGCGCTGGAGCCGCTGGCCGACGGCTTCCGCAACTGGCTCAAGAAGGACTACGTCGTCTCCCCCGAGGAGATGATGCTGGACCGCGCCCAGCTTCTGGGCCTGACCGCGACCGAGATGACCGTTCTGGTCGGCGGCATGCGGGCGATGGGGACCAACCATGGCGGGACCGCGCATGGCGTCTTCACCGACCGCGTCGGCGCCCTGACCCCGGACTTCTTCACCAACCTGACCGACATGGCCTATAGCTGGATGCCGGTGGGCGAGGGTCTCTACGAGATCCGCGACCGTCGCGACGGCCAGACCAAATGGACCGCCACGCGGGCGGATCTGGTGTTCGGCTCGAACGCCATCCTGCGCGCCATCTCCGAGGTCTACGCCCAGGACGACAATGCCGGGAAGTTCGTGAAGGACTTCGTGGCCGCCTGGACCAAGGTCATGAACGCGGACCGCTTCGACCTGGCCTGAGCCGGGGCCTCACGCGGGGCCACCCCCTGAACGCAGCGGCCGCCGGAGCGATCCGGCGGCCGTTTTCCATTCGGCGCCGGGTCCCGTAGGGCGGGTGCGAACCCGCCAGATCCCGTAGGGCGGGCGCCAACCCGCCAGATCCCGTAGGGCGGGCGCCAACCCGCCAGATCCCGTAGGGCGGGCGCCAACCCGCCGGGTCCCGTAGGGCGGGTGCGAACCCGCCAGGTCCCGTAGGGCGGGCGCCAACCCGCCAGGTCCCGTAGGGCGGGCGCCAACCCGCCAAGTCCCGTAGGGCGGGCGCCAACCCGCGGCCCCCGCTCGCCCCCCCGCGCCCTCCTCACCCGACGTTGAACACCGACCAGCCCATCCCCTCCGACAGCGCCTCCAGCGCCTGGGTGCCCAGCAGCGAGTTGCCGTAGCGGTCGAGCCCCGGCGACCAGACCGCGATGGACGCCACCCCCGGAACCACCGCCATGATCCCGCCGCCGACGCCGCTCTTGCCCGGAAGGCCCACCCGGTAGGCGAAGGCGCCCGAGCCGTCGTAATGCCCGCAGGTCATCATGAGCGCGTTGATCGAGCGCACGTTGCGGCGCGAGATCAGGTCGTCCTCCGCCCGCAGCCCCGCCAGGAAACGCCCGGCGCGGGCCAGCTGCTCGCAGCTCATCTCGATGGCGCATTGGTGGAAATAGGTCCCCAGCGTCAGTTCGCAGTCGTGCAGCAGGTTGTCCGTGGACTTCAGGAAATGCGCCAGCGACCAGTTGCGGTGGCCGGTCAGGTTCTCGGACCGCGCCAGGCCCGCATCCATGTAGATGTCGTCGTCGCCGGCCGCCGCGCGCACGAAGCCCAGCATCTCGGCCAGCGCCTCCTTCGGGGTGCGGCCCGCGAGGATCGCGTCGGTCACCACGATGGCCCCGGCGTTGACGAAGGGGTTGCGGGGCTTGCCGCCCTCCAGCTCCAGGTCGACCACGGAGTTGAAGGCGTTGGAGGACGGCTCGCGCCCGCAGCGCCTCCAGAGCCCGTCCCCGATCCGCCCCAGCGCCACCGCCAGCGCGAAGACCTTCGACACCGACTGGATGGAGAACGGGCGCGTCGCGTCGCCGGCGCTGATCCGGCGGCCGTCGGCGAGGCAGACCGAGATCCCGAAACGGGCCGGATCGATGCAGGCGAGTTCGGGGATATAGGTCGCCACGCGGCCGCGCTCCTCCGCCGCCGCCATCCGCTCGGCGATGTCGCGCACCAGCGCGTCGAGCCTGGGGGTTTGGGGCATGGACGATCCTCCGGCGGCCGCGTCTCGTGGAATCTACGCCGCCGCGGCGCCGATTGACATGGGGCGCGCGCGCGGCTCAGCTTCGCGCGCCGAACGGGAGGGAGAGACGCCATGAAGGTACTGGTCACCGGGGCCGCGGGGTTCATCGGGCGCATGGTCATGGCGGAGCTCGCGACCCGCGCGCGCCTGACCGTCGACGGGGCGGAGCGCGAGGTCGAGGCGATCCTGGCGCTGGACCTGGACGCCGCCGCCATGGCGGATCTGGAGGCCGCGGACCTGCGGGTCCGGGCGCTGGGGGGCGGGCTGACGGACGCGGGCGCCGCCGCCGCCATCGAGGCCGCCTCGCCGGGGCTGGTGATCCATCTCGCGGCGGTGGTCAGCGGCGCGGCGGAGGCGGATTTCGACCTCGGGGTCTCGGTCAACCTGCTGGGCACGCTGGAGCTTCTCAACCTGTGCCGGCGCTTCGCGGCCCCGCCCGTGCTGCTGTTCTCCTCCTCGGTCGCGGTGTTCTCCTGCCCGGACAATGACAGCATCGACGACGACCGCATGCCGGCGCCGCGGTCCTCCTACGGGGCGCAGAAGCTGATGGGCGAAATCCTGGTGCGCGACGCCTCGCGCAAGGGGTTCGTGCTGGGGCGCGCGCTGCGGTTTCCCACGATCTCGGTGCGGCCGGGCAAGCCCAACAAGGCGGCGTCGAGCTTCGCCTCGGGCATATTGCGCGAGCCGCTGGCCGGCGAGCCCGCGGTGCTGCCCGTGGGGCCGGGGCTGCGGTTGCATCTCGCCTCGCCCGAGGCGGCGCTGGCGGCGGTGTTCCACGCCGCGGGGCTGGAGCAGGCGGCGCTGGAAGGGGAGACGACCCTCACCCTTCCCGGCGTGTCGGTGAGCGTGGCGGAGATGGTGGCGACGCTGGGCCGGCTGGCGGGCGCGGAGGTCGCCGCGCGCATCCGGCCCGCGCCCGACCCGGCCATCGAGGCCATCGTGGCGAGCTGGCCCGGAGAGATCCGCTGTCCCCGCGCGCGGGCGCTGGGCTTCGAGGCGGACGCGGATTTCGACGCCCTCCTGCGCCGCCACATGGCGCGGATCGGCTGGGGGGCGGAGGCATGAGCGCCCGCGGGGCGACCTGCACGGTCGTGGGCCTCGGCTCCATGGGGTTCGGCATGGCGCGCAGCCTGCTGGCGGGCGGGCGGCGGGTGTTCGGCGCCGACCTCTCCGCCGAGCGGGTCGAGGCGCTGGCCGCGCTCGGCGGCGAGGCGGGGGCGCCCGGCGCCGCGGGGCCGGAGACGGACATCCTCGTCTGCGTGGTGCTGAACGCCGAGCAGAGCCGCGCCGTGCTGTTCGGACCCGACGGCTGGGCCGCGCATCTGCGCCCCGGCGCGGTGATCCTGGGCTGCGCCACGGTCCCCCCCGACTTCGCCCGCGAGATGGCGGCGGAGGCGGAGGCGCGGGGGCTCCTTTACCTCGACGCGCCGATCTCCGGCGGGGCGGCGAAGGCGGCGGAGGGCAGGCTTTCGATCATGGCCGCGGGGACGGCGGAGGCCTTCGCGGCCGCCCGCCCCGCGCTGGATGCGATGGCGGAGACGGTGCACGATCTGGGCGCGGCGCCGGGCGCGGGCTCGGCCATGAAAGCGGTCAACCAGTTGCTCGCCGGGGTGCATATCGCGGCGATGGGCGAGGCGATGGGGTTCGCGACCGCGCTCGGTCTCGATCTTCACAAAGTGCTTGAGGTTATCGGCGTATCCGCAGGCGATTCATGGATGTTCTCCAATCGCGGACCCCATGTGGCGGAGGGCGACTACGCCCCACGCTCCGCGGTGACCATCTGGCCCAAGGACCTCGGGATCGTCGCCGGCATCGCCGCGGGCGCCGGGCTGCCGGTTCCCATGACCGAGACCGCGCTCGCCCGGTTCCGCGCCGCGGTGGAGGCCGGCTGGGGGGCGGAGGACGACGCGGCGGTGGCGAAACTTTATGCGCGCGAGGCGGGGCTGACCCTGCCGGGAGAGGAATGATGCTGCTGGGTTGCATCGGGGACGACTTCACCGGGTCCTCGGATCTGGGCGCCACGCTGACCCGCGGGGGAATGCGCACGGTGCAATATGTCGGCGTGCCCGACGGCCCCGCCGATCCGGGAGTGGAGGCGGGGATCGTGGCGCTGAAATCCCGCTCGATCCCCGTGGCGGAGGCGGTGGCGCAGTCGCTGGCGGCGCTGGACTGGCTGCGGGCGCAGGGCTGCGGGCAGATCCTGTTCAAGTATTGCTCGACCTTCGATTCCACGCCCCAGGGCAATATCGGCCCGGTGGCCGAGGCGCTGGCCGAGGCGCTGGACGCGTCCGGCGTCATCGTCTGCCCGGCCTTCCCGGCGGCGGGGCGGGCGGTGTTCCAGGGGCATCTTTTCGTCGCCGACCGCCTGCTGAGCGAAAGCGGGATGGAGGCGCATCCGATCACCCCGATGACCGACCCCGACCTGCGCCGCTGGCTGGCGCGCCAGACACGCGGGCCGGTGGGCCATGTGCCGGCCTCCGTGGTGTTCGACGGCGCCGCCGCGATCGGCGCGGCGCTGGCGGCCGAGCAGGGGCTGGGCCGGCGGCTGGTGATCGCCGACGCGGTGCGCGACGCGGACCTGATGGCGCTGGGAGAGGCCGCGGCGGAGGCGCCGCTGATCACCGGCGGCTCGGGCATCGCGCTGGGATTGCCGGCGAATTTCGCGGTCCGCGGGTTGCTGGCGGGCGGCGAGGCGCAATGGGACGGGCAGGCGGGGCGGGCGGCGGCGCTGTCGGGCTCATGCTCCGCCGCCACGCGGGGCCAGGTCGCGGCCCATATCGCCTCCGGCGCCCCGGCGCGCGAGGTGACGGCGCTGGCCGCGATGACCGGAGAGGTCGACGCGCCCGCGCTGGCCGACTGGGCCGCGGCGCAGGACGGGCTGCCGCTCATCTATTCCTCCGCCGACCCCGAAACGGTGCGCGAGGCGCAGGAGACATGGGGCGGGGCCGAGGTCGCGGCCCGGCTGGAGGCGCTGTTCGCCGAGACCGCGCGCTTGCTGGTCGCGGGCGGCGTCACCCGGCTGATCGCGGCGGGGGGCGAGACCTCGGGCGCCGTGGTCGAGGGGCTGGGTCTGACCCAGCTCGCCTTCGGACCGGATATCGCGACCGGCGTGCCGGCGCTGCGGGCCGGGCCGGAGCTGGCGATCGCGCTCAAATCCGGCAATTTCGGCGAGGCGGATTTCTTCGAGCGCGCCGACCGGGTGCTGGCGGGGGAGGCGGGATGAGCGGGATCGTCACGTCCGACACCCACGCCGAAAACCGACAGCGCGAGGACATATGCTTCTGGGCGGGCTCGCTTTTCGCGCGCGGGCTGACCGGAGGGGCGTCGGGCAACATCTCGGCCCGGACCGCGGACGGGGGGCTGCTGGTCACCCCCACGGGGTCGAGCTTCGGGCGGCTGGACCCGGCGCGGCTGAGCCGGCTGGATGCGGCGGGCGCGCTGGTGTCCGGCGACAGGCCCACCAAGGAGATGCCGCTGCATTCCGCCTTTCACGACACGCGGGCGGGCGTGGGCGCGGTGGTGCATCTGCATTCGACCCATGCCGTTGCGCTGTCGATGCTGCCCGTCGACGATCCCGACGACTTCCTGCCGCCGCTGACCCCCTACGCGCTCATGCGATTGGGCAAGGTGCGGCTGCTGCCGTTCTTCGTGCCGGGCGATGCGGGCATGGGCGAGGCGGTGCGGGGATTGGGGGGCAAGCGCTCCGCGGTGATGCTGGCCAACCATGGGCCGGTGGTCGCCTCGAAGGACATCGAAGCCGCGGTCTTCGCGATGGAGGAGCTGGAGGAGACGGCGAAGCTGGCCCTGCTGCTGCGCGGGACCGGGGCGCTTGGGCTGGATGCGGGCCAGGTCCGGGCGGTGGTGGATAAATTCGACGTGGAGTGGGACGGATGAAGTTCTCGGCGAATCTGGGGTTTCTCTACACCGACCGCGCCTTGCCCGACGCGATCCGGGCGGCGGCGGCGGACGGCTTCGACGCGGTGGAGCTGCACTGGCCCTACGCCACGCCCGCGGCGCAGGTCCGGGCCGCGTTGGAGGAGACCGGGCTGCCGGTGCTCGGCCTCAACGCCTCTCGCGGGCGGGAGGGGGAGAACGGGCTGACCGCGCTGCCGGGGCGCGAGGCGGAGGCGATGGCGGCGGTTGCGCAGGCCGTCGACTACGCCGCCGCGATCGGGGCCGGCGCGGTGCATGTGCTGGCCGGCGTGGCGCAGGGCCCGGCGGCGGAGGCGACCTACCGCGCCAACCTGGCCGAGGCCTGCGACCTCGCCGCGGCGCGGGGGCTGACCGTGCTGATCGAGCCGCTGAACGCCCGCGACGCGCCGGGCTATTTCCTCAGCCGCACCGGCCACGCGCTGGCGGTGATCGAGGCGTTGGCCCGCCCCAACCTGCGCCTGATGTTCGACGTCTACCATGTGCAGATCATGGAGGGCGACCTGACGCGCCGCCTGTCGGCCCTGCTGCCGGTCATCGGCCATGTGCAGATCGCCGCCGTGCCGGACCGGGGAGAGCCGGACGCGGGCGAGGTCGATTTCCGCCACCTGCTCGCGCATCTGGCGGGGCTGGGCTGGACCGCGCCGGTGGGGGCGGAGTATCGGCCGCGCAGCGGGCGGACCGAGGACGGGCTCGGCTGGTTGCAGGCCTTCCGGGGGCTGTGAGCGGGGCGGCGGGCTTGCGCCCGCCCTACGACTTGCCGGTTGCCGTTCCGGCGGTTCGCCGCGCCTTGGGCGCGGGGCGGCGGCGGGCTTGCGCCCGCCCTACGGCGTTCCGCCTACCAGAGCGGGTCGGACATCACCGACACATGCGCGGCCACGACCTTCCAGCCCAGGTCGGGAAAGCGCACGAAGGTCTGGCTCTGGCGCCCGATCTCGTCCTTGCCGCGCACCTTGAATTCCAGGTTGGTGGTGGCGAAATCGCGGCCCAGCGTCAGGATCTCCAGCCGGATCCGCCGCTCCTTGATCCCCGGTCCGGGGGGGCGGCGGGTGCGATGGCCGTGGATCTCCTCGAACCCGTAGCCGTTCTCGTGCAGGGCGTAGCGGATGGTGTGGGGCGAGTTCCAGAAGGTCGCGTCGAGCACGTCGACGTCCTTGTCCTCCAGCGCCTTTTCGTAGCGCTCGAAGATCTCGGTGATCTCGGCGACCACTTCGGGGATGTTGGGGGTGCGGTCGGGGGCGCCCTGCGTGGGATCGGGGGTCATGCGGTCTCCTCCAGCGCCCGGGCGATGGCCGCGAGCTTCATGTCCTCGCCCCGCGCCGCGATCAGCGACAGGCCGACGGGGGCGCCGTCAACCTCGCCCAGGGGCAGGCTGATCTGCGGATGGCCGGCGAGCCCGCCATGGGCGCAGAGCGTGTTGATCCGGTCCCGCGCCCGGTCCTGGTCGGGCAGGGGGAGCCCGCGCCGGGGCGCCGGGTCGGGGGTGGTCGGCAGGCAGATCACCGCGCCGTCGGCGGTGAGCCGCGCGAGCCGGCCGCGGACCTCGTCGCGCACCAGCGCGGCGGCGGAGATGTCGGCCGCGGGCACGGAGGACGCGAACATCAGCGTGCGGGCCACAAGATAGGAGAACCGCGGGGTTTCCGCTGTCACCCAGGGCCCGAACGTCTCCCACGCCTCGGCCAGTTGCAGCGCCCGCTAGGCGCGGCCGTTGTCGGCGAGCGCATGGGGGGCGAGCCGGTCGGCCCGCGCGCCCCCCAGCAGCGAAGCCAGCCGGTCCATGGCGGGGCGCAGGGCGGCGGTCACGGCGGGGGCGGCGAAGTCGAAGGCGTCCTCGGCCACCACCAGCCCGGCGGGGGCGAGCGGGGGGAGCGCCTCGTCCAGCAGCACGGCGGAGACGCGGGCGAAGGTCGCCGCGTCGCGGGTCATCCAGCCGATGGTGTCGGATCCCGGCGCCTGCGGCAGCATCCCGGCCCGGTTCACCCGCCCATGCGTGGTGCGGATGCCGTAGAGCCCGCAGAAGCTGGACGGGACCCGGACCGAGCCGCCGGTATCCGTCCCCAGCGCGGTATCGCACAGCCCCTGCGCGACCGCGGAGGCCGAGCCCGACGACGACCCTCCGGGAACCCGGTCCGGGGCGGCGGGGTTGAGCGGCGTGCCCTCGAACGCGTTCTCGCCCAGCAGGCCGAGCGAGATTTCGTCGGTGATCGTCTTGCCGGTCAGATCGGCGCCGGCGTCGAGCAGCCGGGCGACGACCCAGGCATGGGTCTCGGGCGCGGGATGGGTCAGGGCCCAGTCGGGATTGCCGGCGCCGGTGGCGTGGCCCGCCACGTCGAACAGGTCCTTGGCCATGAAGCTCAGGCCCTTCAGCGGGCCGGCGGCGGCCCCGTTGATGCGGATGTCGCCGCCGGGGGCGAGATGGCCGTCGAGGTGCTTCACGCGCGTCTCCCTGTTTCGCCGAGGACTGTGGGGGTTTCGCCGCGAAGCGTGGGGCAGGGGGACGAGGCTGGCAAGCCCGGCGCCCGCTGACCTTGCGTCGCGGCGCAAGGGGTCGCAGGCCCCGGCCCCGATCGCCGCAAGACCGGGGCGCGGCGGGGCGCGACCAAGGGGGGGAGCCGCGCGCGCGGAGGGACAGAACGAAGGAGACCGCCATGGACGCGGAACGCATCCCCGTCATCGTCGGGGTCGGGCAGATCAACGACCGCCCCTCGGACCCGGACCAGGGGCTCGACACGCTCGGCCTGATGGAGGCGTCGCTGCGCCGGGCGGATGAGGACGCGGGGGGCGGCTGGCTGGCGGATCTCGACGGGATCTCGACGGTGGACCAGATCACCTATCTGGGCCTGACCGGCATCCCCGAAAAGCTGGCGGCGGCCTTCGGGGCCTCTCCCGCCCGGCTGGAAACCACCGACATGCCCCATGGCGACAGCCCGGTGCGGCTGCTCAACGAGGCCGCCAACCGCATCGGCGCGGGCGAAAGCCGCATCGTGGCGGTGACCGGGGCGGAGGCGCTGCGCACGGCCGCGCAGCTCGCCCGTCGCGCGGCGGAGGCGGGCGCGCCGCCCCCCGACCTGATGCGCGCCAATCCCAAGCGCAAGCTCACCGATCTGCGCAAGGAGTTCGGGCTGATCGCGCCGGTGGACCTCTATCCGCTCTACGAGAACGCCGGTCGGGCGGCGGAGGGGCTGAGCCTCGCCCAGGCCCAGACCGAGAACGGGCGCATCTGGGAGGGGCTGGCGACGGTGGCCCGCGACAACCCCCACGCCTGGATCCGCACCGGCAAGACGGCCGAGGAGATCGTCACCCCCTCGCCCGACAACCGTCGGATCTCGTTCCCCTACAACAAGCTGATGGTGGCCAATTCCTCGGTCAACCAGGGGGCGGGGTTCATCGTGACGTCCCTCGCCGAGGCGCGCCGGCGCGGGCTGGCGGACGAGGCGCTGGTCTTCGTCGGCCACGGGGCGGGGGCGCAGGAGCCCTATGATCCGCTGGCGCGGGACCGCTACGACCGCTCGCCCTCGATGATCGCGTCGCTGACCGCGACGCTGGAATTCAACGGCATGGAGGCGGGGGAGCTGGATCTGGTCGAGCTTTATTCCTGCTTCCCCTGCGTGCCCAAGATGGCGCGGCGCGTGCTGGGATGGGACGTCGACCGGCCGATGACCGTCTTCGGCGGGCTGACCTTCGGCGGCGGGCCGGTGGCGAATTACATGTCCCACGCCGTCGCCTCGATGACCGAGGCGCTGCGGGGGACGGGCCGGCGCGGGCTGCTCTATGCGAATGGCGGGATCGTGACCACGAACCATTCCATCGTGCTGTCGGGCGCCCCGATCCCGGCCGCCGCCTTCCCGAAGGAGTCGGACGTGCAGGCCCGGGCGGATGCGGCGCGCGGCCCGGCGCCGGAGATGCGCGAGGACCATCTCGGCCCGGTGACGATCGAGACCTATGCGGTGCATTACGACCGTCAGGGCGCGCCCCGCGGCGGCGCGGTGATGGGGCGCGCCGCGGACGGCGCCCGCACGCTCGCCCATGTGCGGCCGGAGGACGAGGCGCTGATCGCTTTCCTCACCGATGGCGCCGCGGAACCGGTCGGAACCGCGGGCGGGGTGGCGCAGGCCGACGGGAAGCGTATCTTCACCCGGGAATGAGCGCGCGCCGGGGGGCTTCGACTCCCCCCGGCCCCCGCGCCCCCGCAACCTGATGCGAGAGCCTTGCATGACCTCCCTCCCCAACGACGCCCCCATCGACGCCGAGAAGCTGGACCGCCTGGCCGAGCTCGCCGTGAAGGTGGGGCTCGACCTGCAGCCCGGCCAGGACCTGATGCTGACCGCTCCGGCCGAGGCTCTGCCGCTGGTGCGCCGCATCGCGGTCCATGCCTACAAGGCCGGGGCGGGCGTGGTGACGCCGATCCTGTCGGACCCCGAGATCGCGCTGGCCCGCTACGAGAACGCCGATGACGCGAGCTTCGACCGCGCCCCCGCCTGGCTTTACGAGGGCATGGGCAAGGCCTTCGACCAGAATGCGGCGCGGCTGGCGGTGGCGGGCGACGATCCGCTGCTGCTGGCCGGGCAGGACCCGGACAAGGTGGGCCGCGCCAACAAGGCCAACGCCATGGCCTACGGCCCGGCGCGGGAGCGGATCACGCGCTTCGACATGAACTGGAACATCGTCGCCTGGCCCGGCGCCGCCTGGGCGAGCCGGGTGTTCCCCGACCTCCCCCCCGAGGCTGCGCAGCGCAAGCTGGCCGACGCCATCTTCGCCGCGTCGCGCGTCGACCAGGACGACCCGGTGGCCGCGTGGGAGGCGCATAACGCCACGCTGCGCAAGCGGTCCGACTGGCTGAACGCGCGCGCCTTCCATGCCCTGCATTTCTCGGGGCCGGGCACGGACCTGACCGTGGGGCTGGCCGACGGGCATGAGTGGATGGGCGGCGCCTCCACCGCGCGCAACGGCATCACCTGCAACCCCAACATCCCCACCGAGGAGGTGTTCACCACCCCCCACGCGCATCGGGTGGAGGGGGTCGTGCGCTCCACCAAGCCGCTGAGCCATGGCGGCAGCCTGATCGACGGCATCGAGGTCCGCTTCGAGGCCGGCCGCATCGTCGAGGCGAAAGCCGCCGCCGGCGAGGAGGTGTTGCTGGAGCTGATCGACACCGATGAGGGCGCGCGGCGGCTGGGCGAGGTGGCGCTGGTGCCGCATTCCTCGCCGATCTCGCAGTCGGGGCTCCTGTTCTTCAACACCCTCTTCGACGAGAACGCCGCCTGCCACATCGCGCTCGGCCAGTGCTATTCCAAGTGCTTCAGGGGCGGCGAGGGGCTGGACGCGGATAGGGTGGCGGCGCAGGGCGGCAACGCCTCGGCGATCCATGTGGACTGGATGATCGGCTCGGGGGAGATCGACATCGACGGGCTCGACGCCGACGGGAACCGGACGCCGGTGTTCCGCAAAGGCGAGTGGGCCTGAGCCAGACGGCCGCTGGCCATTCGGCGTAGGGCGGGTGCGAACCCGCCACCCCCCACGCCCTCGCCCGGGCGCCTTCCTGTTGGGGGGGCGCCCGGCGCTCGCCACCCCCGTAGGGCGGGTGCGAACCCGCCGCCCCTCGCCCCCGCCAGGCGCCCCTACTGCTAGGAGACGCCTAGCCCTTCATCCGCGCGCCCGAGGGATCGAGCATCGGCCTGAGGCTGGCGCGCGCCGTGTGGCGGCCCGACCCGCTCTCGATCCGCCAATCGGCGGCGAGCAGGTCTTCGACGCTTTCCTCCGGCGAGGTCTCCACATAGCCCAGCGCCACGGTCCCGCCGAGCGTATGCCCATAGGCGGCGGAGGTGACATGACCGGCGAGGGTCTCGCCCCGCCAGATCGGCTCCCCGTGGAAGAGCAGCGGCTCTGGGTCTTCCAGCAGGAACTGCACCAGACGCCGTGAGACGCCCGTCTCACGCGCTTTCAGCACCGCGTCGCGGCCGATGAAGGGGCCGAAGCGGCCGGGCGCGCGCTTGGCCTTCACCGCGAAGCCGAGCCCGGCTTCGACCACGTGATCCTCGTCGGTGATGTCATGGCCGAAATGGCGGAACGCCTTCTCCAGCCGGCAGGAATCCATCGCATGCATCCCCGCCGGCCGCAGGCCCAGCGGCGCCCCGGCCTCCCACAACGCTTCGAAAGCATGGGCGGCGAAGTCGGCGGAGACGTAGATCTCGAAGCCCAGCTCGCCCACATAGCTGACCCGGTGGATGCGGACCGGGGCCATGCCCAGTTCGATCTCGGCCACCGCGCCGAAGGGGATCGCCTCGGCCGACACGTCGTCGAGGGTCGCGGCGGCCAGGATCTCCCGCGATCGCGGCCCCATCAGGCCCAGCACCGCCTCGCCGGAGGTCACGTCGACGGCCACCGCCCGGCAGCCCTCGGGCGCGGCGCGGGTCAGCCAGGCCATGTCCCGGCGCAGGGTGGCGGCGGGGGTGATGACCAGGAAGGCTGTCTCCGACAGGCGGGCCACGGTGACGTCGGCCTCCACCCCGCCGCGGGCGTTGAGCCATTGGGTGTAGACCAGCCGGCCCGCGGGCACGTCGGGGTCGCCGGCGCAGACCAGGTCCAGCCAGGCCAGCGCGTCGGGTCCCTCCACCCGGATCTTGCCGAAGGCCGAAAGATCGTAGAGCGCGGCGCCCTCGCGGGTGGCGCGATGCTCCCCGGCCGAATGGGGGAACCAGTTCTGGCGGCCCCAGGAATACCGGTATTCCGCGGTTTCGCCCGCGGCGCGGGCGGCTTCGGGCAGGAACCAGTGCGGCCGCTCCCATCCCGCGGTCTCGCCGAAACAGGCGCCCAGGGCGGCCCAGCGGTCATGGAAGGGCGTGCGCCGCAGCCCGCGGGCGGTGGCGTATTGGCGATAGGGCCAGTGGTCGGCATAGAGCAGGCCCAGCGTCTCGGAGACCCGCGCCCGCAGGAACCGCTTGCCGGCCTGAAAGGGGGCCATGCGGCGGATGTCCACGTCCCACAGGTCGAAGGGCGGCTCGCCCTCCACGATCCACTCGGCCAGCGCCTTGCCGGCCCCCCCGGCGGACTGGATGCCGACCGAGTTGAAGCCCGCCGCGACGTAGAAGCCGGGCAGCTCCGGGGCCTCGCCCAGCAGATAGCGGTCGTCGGGGGTGAAGGATTCGGGCCCGTTGAAGAAGGTGCGGATGCCGACGCCGTTCAGCGCGGGCATCCGGGCCAGCGCGGCTTCGAGGATCGGGGCGACATGCTCGAAATCCGGGGGCAGGTCGTCGAAGCAGAAGTCCTCGGGGATCCCCTCCATCCCCCAGGGTTTCGCGACGGGCTCGAAGGCGCCGAGCAGGATGCGGCCGGCGTCCTCCTTGTAATAGGCGCACTCGTCCGGGACCCGCAGGGTGGGCAGATGCGCGGGCATGTCCGGCACCGGCTCCGTGACCATGTAGAAATGCTCGGCGGCGTGGAGCGGGACGGCGACGCCGGCGGCGGCCCCGAAATCCCGCGCCCACATGCCGGCGCAGTTGACCACGATTTCGGCGGTGACGCGGCCCTGCGCGGTCTCCACCCCCGCGGCGCGGCCGCCCTCGCGGATCACGCCGGTGACCTTGACGCCCTCGACGATGCGGGCGCCGAGGCGGCGGGCGCCGGCGGCGAGCGCCTGGGTGATGTTGGACGGGTCGCCCTGGCCGTCGAGCGGGACATGCACGCCGCCGACCACGCCGGTCAGGTCCAGCATCGGGTGCAGATCGAGGCATTCGGCGGGGGAGATCACCTCCGCCTCCACCCCGTGCACGCGGGCCATGGCGGCGTTGCGGCGAAGCTCCTCCATCCGCGCCGCGGTCAGGGCGACGGAGATCGAGCCGTTGCGCCGGAATCCGGTTGAGACGCCCGTCTCAGCCTCCAGCGCGCCGTAAAGCTCCTGCGAATAGCGGGCGAGCCGGGTCATGTTGATCGAGGCGCGAAGCTGCGCGATCAGGCCGGCCGCGTGCCAGGTGGTGCCGCAGGCGAGTTGACGACGCTCCAGCAACAGCACGTCGGTGAGGCCGAGCTTGGCCAGGTGATAGGCGACGGAGCAGCCCACGACGCCCCCCCCGACGATCACGACGCGGGCATGGGCGGGAAGCGGTTGGGTCACGCGGCGTCTCCGGGGCGGGTGTCTTGGAAAGGGGCGGCGTCGAGTTCGGCGATGGCCCGGGGGAGGGCGTTTTCGCGCGTCTCGGCGGGGCCGGCGGCGATGAGGACGATGGCGGTCGCGGCGGGCGCGGCGGGGGCGATCTCCACCCGCGCCCCGGCCCGCTGGGCCAGCATCGTCGCGCCGTCAGGGGTCACGAAAAACCCCTTGGCGCGGTGGATGGGGGCGGGGAGGGCGGCGAGGATCTCGCGCATCCGCTCGGGCGCGATGGGGCCGGGCGGGGTCCAGATGCGGGATGAAAAGGCCGGGTGCGGCGCGGGGCCGGGCAGGGGGCGGGGTTGGGCGCCGGAGACCAGCGGGCCCAGCAGCAGATCGGGCGCCGCGGCGGCCTCGGCGGCGTCCAGCACCGGGCGGCCGGGGGCGAGCCCCGCGAGCAGCGCGCGCGCGTCCGCCACCGCCGCCGGACAGGCCAGATCGGCGCGCGACAGAAGCAGCAGGTCCGCGGCCTCCACCTGGTCGCGCACCAGCCGGCCCACGAACTTGTCGGCGGCCCGGGCGCGCAGGGTCTCGGGGTCCGCCACCGTCGCCACGGCGTCGAGCGCGAAGCCCGGCCAGCCCCCCGCCATCCGCGCGATGCGGGCGGGGTGGGCCACGCCGCTCGCCTCGATCAGCACCTGTTCGGGGGGCTCGGGCAGGGCGGCGAGCCCGTCCAGCGCCCCGCCCAGATCGTCCGAAACCGCGCAGCACAGGCAGCCGTTGGCGAGGCTGATGGTGGTCGCGTCCCGCGCCTCGATCAGCGCCGCGTCCACCGACACCGCCCCGAAATCATTGACCAGCACCGCCAGCCGGCGCCCGGCGCCCGCGGCCAGCAGGCGGTTGACCGCCGTGGTCTTGCCGGCGCCGAGATAGCCCGAGAGCAGCGTGACGGGGATGCGGCCGGACCCGGGAAGGACGGGGGCCACGGCTCAGCCCGCCGCCGGGAAATGCCGGCCCTCGAACACCGTGCCCAGAACGGGAATGTCGCGCAGCGCCATCGGGTCGACCTCCCACGGGTCCTCGCCCAGCACGGTGAAATCGGCGGCCTTGCCGGCGCGGATCGAGCCGATCTCGTTCTCCATCCCCAGCACATAGGCCGCGTCGATGGTGATGGCGCGCATGGCGGCGTCGAGGCTCATGCGTTCCTCCGCCCCGATCACCGCGCCGGATTCCGCCACCCGGTTCACCGCCACCCAGGCCGAGTTCAGCGGCAGCGCCGGGGCCATGGTGAAATCGGAATGCAGGGCGGTGGTGACCCCCTCCCGCTCCAGCGCACCGAGGCGGGACATCGACGACGCCCGCTCATGCCCGATGGAGCGCTGCCAGTAGGCCTCGCCCAGCTCATGCACATAGTAGACATTGGCCGAGACCAGCGCGCCGAGATCGCGGATGCGGCGGACCTGCTCGGGCGTCGACAGGCCGAAATGCTCGATGGTGAAGCGGTGGTTGAAGCGCGGGCGCGCGAATTGCAGGCGCTCCAGCACGTCCAGCGCCAGCTCCACCCCCAGATCGCCGGTGCAATGCACATGGATGCGCTTGCCTGCGTGCCACAGATCGCGGGCCACGCGCTCGAACGCCTCGGGCGCCATCATCCATTCGCCGTGATGGCCGTCGATGAAGCCGGGCTCCTGCACCTGCATCAGCTCGGCGAAGAACCCGCCGTCGGTGAAAAGCTTGACCCCGTTGCCGAAGCGCAGGCGATGGGTGTTGCGGGCGGCGTAGCCGTCGATGCGCGCCAGGTCCGCGCCCTGGGCGTCGAAGGCGCCGCGCAGGGCGCCGCGGGGGACGAAATGGGTGCGGAAGGGCACGTCGTCGCCGTCCAGCGCCGCCTTCAGCGCCGCCCATTCGCCGGCGTCGTCGGCCAGCGGATAGGCGAGTTCGCCGATGGTGGTGTGACCGCCCCAATGGATCGCCTGTTTCACCAGCTCCAGCCCGCCCGAGAACCGCTGCGGCGCCAGCAGATGAGGGTTCATGCCCCGCATGGCCAGCGACAGCCCGGTCTCGAAAAAGCGCCCCGTCGACGGCTCCACCTGCGGGTGGCGGTCGAGATCGGCGCGGTCGAGCCCCATCCAGTCGATCGCCGCGTCATTGGCCACCACCTCGTGGAAGGACCGCTGCCAGAGCACGATGGGGCGCTCGGACGACACCGCGTTGAGCATCTCGCGGGTCACGGCGCCGTGCCAGATGCGGTGATAGCCCCAGGTGATCAGCGGCTCGGCGGGGTCCGCGAGCCCGGCCTCGATCTCCGTCAGCCGGGCCATGTAGGCCTCCTGGCTCGTCACGGGGGGGGAGACGCGGTTGGGCAGGCGCCATTCCAGCGCGGTGATGAAATGGCAGGGCAGCAGGATCGCGGCCAGCGTCGGGTGCAGGTGCGGGTCGATGAAGCCGGGCATCAGCACCGCGTCGCGGAAGCGGTCGTCGACGGTGTGGGGATGGGCGTCGAGCCAGGGGCGCAGGGTCTCCGGCGTGCCGACCTCCAGGATCCTGCCGTCGCGCACCGCCACCGCGGTGGCCACGGGGTTGGATCGGTTCATGGTGCGGATGCGCCGCGCCGTGAACACCGTGATCTGGCTCGGGTCGGTCATGGCGGGGGCTCCGTTCGTGTTGGGGTTCGGGGTCAGTAATTGGCCGGGGTGATCACCCAGACCACCACCGCGTCGCGCGCGCCCGGATTGCGGACCCAGTGCGCGCCGTCGCCGCGAAGCTGGAAGCTGTCGCCTTCCTCCAGCAGCCAGGTGCGGTCGCCGTCATGCAGCTCAAGCCGGCCCGAGAGCACCAGCCCGCCTTCCTCGCCCTTGCGGGTCCGGCCGGGTTCTCCGGTGCCGGCGCCGGGGGCGAAGGTGGTGAGGATCATCTCCAGCTGGCCGGAGAGGGAGGGGGAGAGCAGTTCTTCGCGCGTGCCGGCCTGGCCGAGGTTCAGCTCCCGCCGCGCGGCCCGGCGGACCACCACGTCGCGTTCCTCGGGCGGCGCGATGGCGGCGCCGGAGAAGAACCAGTTCACCGTCACCCCCAGCGCGCGGGAGATGGCGTCGAGGCTCTCGATGGTGATGGGGCTGAGCCCGCGCTCCATCTCCGAC
This sequence comes from Albimonas donghaensis, assembly GCF_900106695.1. GTDB lineage: Bacteria > Pseudomonadota > Alphaproteobacteria > Rhodobacterales > Rhodobacteraceae > Albimonas > Albimonas donghaensis. The sequence continues at coordinate 1,207,031 of NZ_FNMZ01000001.1, read as the reverse complement.
AGGTTGCCGATGGAGCGGCCGGCGGCGGCGGCCAGTTCGCTGAGCGTCAGGCCGCGGGCGCGGCGAAGCTCGCGGATCTGCTGGCCCACGGGCTGATCGCCGGGGGAGGCCGTATCCTTCGGGGCGGGCCGGTCCTGCGCCGGGAAGGGGGGGACGTCGCGCCGCGTTCTAGCTTTCGCCATGTTGAAGGTCTTTTCGCTCGATTTCGCCTTGGTGAAAAAATCATTGCAATTTTTCAGATTCGCGACAACCGTTTTGTCAGCCGCGGCGCTCAGTCCGCGGGCCCCGACAGGATAGGATTGAGCCATGACCCGATTGTTCCGCGCGCCCGCGCCGTTCTCACGGCCCCCGCTCGCCCGCGCGCCCCGTCCCCGCCCCTCCAGCGCCCGCCCCTCCAGCGCCCGCCCCTCCAGCGCCCGCCCCTCCAGTCCCCGCCCCTCCAGTCCCCGCCCCGCATCCCTGCTCGCCGCGATGGCGACCCTGGCCGGCGCGCTCGGCGCGCCGCTGGCGGCCTCGGCGGAGGGGACGCTGACCGCGTTCACCTCGGGCTACCGCTCGCTCAATCCCGGGGTGCAGTCAGGGGCGGCGACCGGCGTGCCGGGCTCCCAGATCTTCGCGGGGCTGGTGCTGATCGGCGCGGATTACGGCGCCGAGCCCTATCTGGCGACGGGGTGGGAGGTCTCGGAGGACGGGCTGACCTACACGTTCCGCCTGGTCGAGGGCGCGACCTTCCATGACGGGGCGCCGATCACCTCGGCCGACGTGGCGTTCTCGCTCGATGTGGTGAAGGCCAATCACCCGTTCGGCCCGGCCATGTTCGGCAAGGTCGAGACGGTGGAGACGCCCGACGACCTCACGGCCGTCTTCAAGCTGTCCGAGCCCGCGCCCGGCCTGCTTCTGTCCCTGCAGCCGCTGCTGATGCCGATCCTGCCCCGGCATGTCTACGGCGACGGGCAGGAGGTGAAGAAGCACCCGCGCAACATGACCGACGTGGTCGGCTCCGGCCCCTTCAAGGTCGAGGAGAACAACCCCGCCGAGAAACTGATCCTGGTGAAGAACGAGGATTTCTTCATCGAGGGCCGCCCGAAGCTCGACCGCATCGTGTTCCCGCTGGTCAAGGACGGGCTGACCCGGATGCTGATGGTCGAGAAGGGGGAGATCGACTACGCGCCCTTCTCCGGCGCCAAGCCCACCGACGCCGAGCGGCTGGAGGAGGCCGGCGGCGTGACCGTCAGCAAGGACGGCTACGGGGCGGTGGGCTACATCCACTATCTCGAAATGAACCTGCGCGACGGGCCCTTCGCCGACGTGAAGGTGCGCCAGGCGCTGGCGATGGCGCTGGACACCGGATTCGTGGCCAGGGTGCTGTTCGGCGGCCGGGCCGAGGTCGGGACCGGGCCGCTGCATACCGGCAACCCGTTCTACACCGCCGACGTGCCGCGGCTTGAGCCGGACATGGAGAAGGCGGCGGCGATGCTGGACGAGGCGGGCTACCCGGCGGGGTCGGGCGGCGCGCGCTTCGGCTTCACGCTCGACGTGCCCAGCTGGGCGTTGCAGTCGCACGGGCCGATGGCGGAATACATCCGCGCCCAGCTCGGCAAGCTGGGCGTCTCGGTGGAGCTGCGCCGCGCCCCGGATTTCGGCACCTGGGTGAGCCGCATCTCCAGCTTCGACTACGAGGCGACGTTGAACGGGTCCTTCAACTATCCCGACCCGGTGATCGGCGTGCACCGGCATTTCGACTGCGACAACATCCGCAACGTGATCTGGTCGAACACGCAGGGCTATTGCGACCCGGCCATGGACGCGCTGCTGGACGCGGCGGCGGTGGAGCAGGATTTCGACGTCCGCAAGGGGATCTACGCCGAGATCCAGCAGAAGGCGGTGGCCGACCAGGTGTTCATCTGGATGCCGGAGGAGTTCACCACCACCATCCTCGGCGCCCGGGTCGAGGGCGCGCCGGACGGCGCCTTCGGGCCGCTCGCCCCCTGGGACGAGATGACGGTTTCGGCCGAGTGATCTCCGCCCGCGCCGGGCTCGCCCTTCCTCGGGAGGGCGGGGCCGGCCGTCGCGCCACGCCCCCGTTCCGTCCGTCCCCGCAGCCCCTGTCGAGCGAGCCGCGATGATCCGCACCCTGAGCCGACGCCTGTTGAACGCCGCCGGCCTGCTGCTGGCGGTGCTGGTGTTCAACTTCGCGCTGATCCACATGGCCCCCGGCGACCCGGTGGAGGTTCTGGCCGGCGAGATGGGCGGCGCCACGCCCGAGCTTCTGGCCGAGATCCGGGCGGGCTACGGGCTCGACCGTCCCTTTCACGTGCAGCTTCTGACCTATCTGGGCCGGGTGGCGCAGGGGGATCTGGGGCACTCGTTCTACTACGATCAGCCGGTGACCGGGCTGATCCTCGACCGCATCGGGGCGACCCTGCTGCTGGTCTGCGCGGCGCTGACGCTGGCGCTGCTGCTGGGCTGTTTCCTCGGCGTGGTTTCGGCCCAGAACCGCAATGGCTGGCTGAGCCATCTGGTGACGCTGCTGTCGCTGGCCGGCTTCTCGGCCCCGGTGTTCTGGGTGGGGATCCTGCTGATCCTGACCTTTTCCGTGGCGCTGCCGGTGCTGCCGATCTCGGGCATGAGTTCGGTGGACGCGGGCCGGATGGGGCCCTGGGGGCGGGCGGCGGATGTGGCCGCGCATATGGTGCTGCCGGTGCTGACGCTGGCCTCGATCTACCTCGCCTTCTATTCGCGGCTGGCGCGGGCGAGCATGCTGGACGTGCTCGGCTCCGACTATGTGCGCACGGCGCGGGCCAAGGGACTGAGCCGCTTCCTGGTGGTCTACAAGCACGCCCTGCGCAACGCGTTGCTGCCCGTGGTGACCTTCGCCGGGCTGCAATTCGCGCAGGTCGTGTCGGGCGCGGTGCTGGTGGAGACGGTGTTCGCCTGGCCGGGGCTCGGCACGCTGGCCTATGAGAGCCTGTTGCGGCGGGACAGCCCGACGCTGCTGGGCATCCTGTTCTTTTCGGCCCTTATGGTGGTGGCGGTGAATATCGCCGTGGACCTGCTGTATCGGCTGATCGACCCGAGGATCGGCGCCCGATGAGCGAGCCCCCCGTCATGACCTCCATGCCCCCCATGCCCCCCATGCCCGTCCCCGAGCCGGTCTCCCCCGCCCGTCAGGCCTGGCGGATGTTCCGCCGCAACGGGGCGGCGATGATCGGGCTGGCCCTGCTGCTGCTGGTCCTGGCCGAGGCCGCGCTAGGCCCCGCGCTCTATTCCGTCAGCCCCGACGACATGGTGTGGATGCCGCTGACCCCGCCGGGGGCGAGCGAATACTGGCTGGGCACCGACTATGTGGGCCGCGACCTGCTGGCGGGCCTGATCCATGGCGGGCGGGTGACGCTGATCGTCGGCGGCTCGGCCGCCGCGCTGACGGTCGCCATCGGCGTTCTGGTCGGGGCCTTCGCGGGCTATTATGGCGGGCGCATCGACAACGCCCTGATGCGGGTCACGGAATTCTTCCAGGTCCTGCCCAACCTGCTGCTGGCCATGGTGGTGGTCATGCTCTTCGGCGCGAGCCTGGTGAACATCGCCATCGCCATCGGCGCGGTCTCCTGGACCTCCACCGCCCGCCTGACCCGAGTCGAGTTCATGCGGCTGCGGGAGATGGACTATGTGCGGGCCGAACGCTCGATCGGGGCGTCGGACGCGCGGCTGATCTGGGCGGTGATCCTGCCCAACGCGGCGCCGCCGCTGATCGTCTCCGCGGCGCTCAGCGCCGGCACCGCGATCCTGTTCGAGGCGGGGCTGGCCTTTCTCGGCCTCGGCGATCCCAACGCGATGAGCTGGGGGCGGATCATCGGCGACAACCGGCCCTATGTGCTCGACGCGTGGTGGGCGGTGACCTTTCCGGGCCTCGCCATCTTCCTCGCCGTGCTGGCCATCAGCCTCGTGGGCGACGGGCTGAACGACGCGCTGAACCCGCGCCTGAGGGAGCGATGAGCATGACCCCCACCCCCCCGCTGCTGTCCGTGCGCGACCTGACCGTGGCCTTCCGCGTGCGGGGGGAGGACGCGCCGGTGGTGCGCGACCTCTCCTTCGACCTGCATGAGGGCGAGACGCTGGGCATCGTGGGCGAGAGCGGCTGCGGCAAGTCGATGACCGCGCTGGCGCTGATGGGGCTGGTGCCGAACCCGCCGGGGCGGATCGCTTCGGGCTCCATCCGGCTGGGGGACGAGGAGCTGGTCGCCGCCGCCGAAGCCCGGCTGCGCAGGGTGCGCGGCGCCCGGATCTCCATGGTGTTTCAGGAGCCGATGACCTCGCTCAACCCGGTTTTCACCGTGGGCGAGCAGATCGCGGAGACCGCCCGCGCCCATCTGGGCTTGTCTGCGCGCGAGGCCCGCGACCGGGCGGTGGAGATGCTGCGCCTCGTGGGCATCCCCGCGCCGGAGCGGCGGGTGGGCGACTATCCCCACCAGTTGTCGGGCGGCATGCGCCAGCGGGTGATGATCGCCATCGCCCTGGTCTGCGAGCCGCAGGTGCTGATCGCGGACGAGCCGACCACCGCGCTGGACGTCACCGTGCAGGCGCAGATCTTCGACCTGTTCCGGGAGCTTCAGGACCGCATGAACACCGCCGTGATCCTGATCACCCACGATATCGGGGTGGTGGCCGAGATGACCGACCGCGTGATGGTGATGTATGCCGGCCGCAAGGTGGAGGAGGGGCCGGCCGCCGATTTCGTCGCCGCCCCGCGTCACCCCTATGCGCGCGGGCTGGTGAACTGCGTGCCCCGGCTGGTGGCCGATCCGCCCGACGTCCCCGAACCCCTGTTCGAGATCCCCGGCCTGGTGCCGGGGGCCGAGGCGCTGGCCCGTCCCGGCTGCGCCTTCGCCCCGCGCTGCCCCCGCGCGATGCCGGTCTGCGGGCGGGAGTTTCCGCCGGTCACCGCCTCGCCCGGCGGCCGCTCGGTCGCCTGCTGGCTGGACGCGGAGGGCGCGCGATGACCGTTCCGGCGCCCTCGCCGCCCTCGGCGTCCGCGGCCGTCCCCGCGGAGGCCCCGTTGCTCGACGTGCGCGGGCTGGAGGTCCGCTTCCCGGTTCGCGGCGGCGTGGTGCATGCGGTCGGCGGGGTGGATTTCGCCATCCCCCGCGGCCAGGCCTTCGGGCTGGTGGGGGAGAGCGGCTCGGGCAAGACCACCGCCGCCCTCGCCTGCGCCCGACTGGCCGAGGCCGCGGCCGGCGAAATCCGGCTGGGGGGGGAGGACGTGACCCACATCTCCGGCCGGGAGCTGCGCGCGATGCGCCGGCGGGTGCAGATCGTCTTCCAGGACCCCTACGCCTCGTTGAACCCGCGGGAGCGCGCCGGGGCCATCGTGCGCCGGCCGCTGGACCTGATGGATGTGGGGCCGAAATCCGGCCGCCAGGCGCGGGTGGAGGCGCTGTTCGCGCTGGTCGGCCTGCGGCCCGAGCAGCAGGCGCTGTTCCCGCACCAGTTCTCCGGCGGCCAGCGGCAGCGCATCGGCATCGCCCGGGCGCTGGCCAGCGGGCCGGAGCTGATCGTGTGCGACGAGCCGGTCTCGGCGCTCGACGTCGCCATCCAGGCGCAGATCCTCAACCTGCTGGCGCGGCTGAAGCGGGATCTGGGGCTGACCTACCTGTTCATCTCCCATGATCTCGCGGTGGTGCAGCATCTGTGCGACGAGATCGCGGTGATGTATCTGGGCCGGATCGTGGAGCGGGCGCCCAAGCGCGCGCTGTTCGCCCGCCCCCTGCACCCCTACACGCGGGCGCTGATCGAGGCCGCGCCGTCCGCTGACCGGGCCGTCGGCCGGGCGGGCGCGCCCCGGCGCCGCGCGGCCGCGATCCAGGGCGATCCGCCGAGCCCGCTGGACCCGCCGCCGGGCTGCGCCTTCGCCGGCCGCTGCCCCCACGCGGTCGACCGTTGCCGGACCGAGGTCCCGGCCCTGCGCGACATGGGCGGCGGCCAGGCGGTGGCCTGCCTGCGCGCCGATGGGGCGGGCGGCTTCGTCTGACCCGGGGCGCGCTCCACGGGATCGAGATCGTGGACAAGAACCAGGACGGCGCGCCGGGTATCTGGGTGCGCGCGCGCTGGCCGACGGGCGCGATCCCTGCATGCTGCCTGCCGATGGCCACGGGGTCGTGGGGGGCGAGGCGTTGGCCGTCGTGGGGCGGCGGGGCGTGGAACCGGACTTCGGCGAGGGCGACCGGCTCCTCCTGCGCGGCCTGACCGGGCCGGAGGCGCCTTGGGGGGGCGGGGGAGATCGGCTGACCCTCCCTGCATCCGCCCCCCGGCTCAGGCTGCGGCCCCCGACCGGCCCCCGACCCCCTCAGACCGGGTCGCGGATCAGCGGGCAGGTGGAGCAGTGGACGCCGCCGCCGTTCAGCTGCACCCGGTCATAGTCGATCTCCAGCAGGGTCACCCCGCGCGACGCCAGCGCCTCGCGCGTCGCCTCCGAGATCCCGCGCGGGATGATCATCCGCCTCGGCGCGATGGCGAGGCCGTTGATGATCCAGCCGTTGTCGTCGGCCGAGACCTCCACCGTCTCGATCCCCATGGCGTTGAGCCGTTGCAGGAACACGTAAGGCAACTGCCGCGGATCGACGAGGGCGAGATCCCTGTCGACCATCACCATGGCCCCGTCGATATGGATCGAGTAACCGCACAGATCGACCACCAGCAGCTCCGCCCCCTGATGGCGCAGCACGTCGGCGATCTGCTCGATCCCCTGGTCGTTGACCCGGATGCCCCGGCCGATCACCGCGGTCTGCGGGTTGAGCCAGGCGAAGCTGCCGCCCTCCGACATGGCCGAGCCGTTGAGCGTGCGCAGGATCGGCATGCCCAGATTGGCCAGCGTGCGGGCGATGGCCTGCTCCTCCCCGTGCCGCATCCGCGGCGCCATGCGCGAGACGATGGCCCCGCCCTTCACCGCTATGGCGCTGTCGCGGGTGTAGACGGTCTTGAAGCGGCCGCCCTCGACGCGGTCGACATAGTGGACCTCGACCCCCTCGGCGCGCAGCAGGTCGGCGAGGCCGTCATGCTGGGCCTGAAGCTCGTGCAGTTCGGGGATCTCGTCGCTCTGCCAGTACCAGCCGGCCTCGATGTCGCCGAAGGTCCCGGTCTCGTTGATGCGGCGGGAGCGGTCGATCACGTCGAACTCCGCGCCCGGCCGATGCATCAGCACGGCGCGCAGCCGGCCCACGTCGTTGTCGCAACCCCAGTTGCGGCCCCAGAGCCGGGTGAGACGCTCCGCATCCTCGAAGGGCGGCTCGGGCTGGGAGCCGAAATGCTTGATGGTGGCGGTGTAGAGATCCTCGGAGACGGTGGGCGCGTCGCTCATGGGGGGCTTTCCGGTTGGGGCGGGGGGAGGCCCGCGCGAGTCGGGCCCCGCGCAGCCTAGGCGGGGAGGGGCGCGCGACCGAAGCGGCGAAACGCCCCCCGCCGCGCCCCTCCCCGCCGCGCCGCTCGCCGCCCCCCATCGCCGCCCCCCGTCGCCGGCCCCCGTCGCCGGCCCCCATCGCCGGCCCCCGTCGCCGGCCCCCGACGCCGGCCGCGGCGGTTGCGAGGCCGCGACGCGGATCGCGCGGATCGCGATTGACGCCGAGGGCGGGTCGAAGGCAGACTGGCATTTGTCAGGGCGACGCGCCGGTCAACTCAAGGGACGGCGCGGCGGCCCTGGGCCACGACCCGGAAGACCATAACAGCGACGGCCCACGAAGGTCGTCTCGGGAGGAAAGAACATGACACGCACTGCGCCTCGCGCCGGCGTCGCCACGTTGCTGGCGACCGCCATGAGCCTCGCGGTCGGAGGCTCCGCCTCGGCCCAGGATTACGAATGGCCGCGCCTGCTGGTGATCGGCACCGCCGGCACGTCCAGCGGCAGCTTCGCCTCGACCAACGGCTGGGCGCCCATCCTGCAGAAGGAGAAGGGCGCCGTGGTGCGCGTGGTGCCCGAGGACAACGAGCCGATGCGCTACCGCCGGCTGACCGACCGCAAGGACATCGCCATCTCCTCGGTCTCGGCCGCCGAGATGCGCTTCCAGATCCAGGGCATCGGCGGCTACTCGGCCACCCAGCCCAGGCCGCAGCGGCTGATGTGGCACCACAACGACACCCCCTGGGGCTATGTCGTCGCCGGCGATTCCGACATCAAGTCGATGGAGGACATCAAGAAAGGCGGCGTGCGCGTGACCGAGGGCATGTTCTCCCCGCCCATGTCGATGACCGTGACCCAGGCGCTGCCGGCCTTCCTCGGCATCTCGCAGGAGGAGGCGGCCGAGAAGATCGAATACGTCCCCGCCTCCAGCTACGCGGAGAACTGCCGCTCGGTGGTCGAAGGCAAGTCGGACGTGGCCTATTGCGCGCCGATCTCCTCGGTGCTGTCGGAGATGGAGGGGGCCCCGGGCTCGATCCGCTGGCTGCCCATGTCGCTCGACAACAAGGAGGGCTGGGCCGGCTATCTCGAACATCGCCCGATGCTCGTGCCCTCCACGATGAGCCTCGGGGTGAAGACCGCGCAGGGCGTGGACGGCGTGACCTCGAACTTCGTCTACTCGGTCCCGGCCGATGCGGACGCGGAGTTCGTCTACAACATGGCCAAGTGGCTCAACGAATCCCACGACGCCTACAAGGGCACCCATCCGCTGGCGGCGCGCATGTCGCTGGAGCTGTTCCGCGGCTATCTCGACCGCACGCCCCTGCCGGTGCATGAGGGCACGGTCCGCTACCTGCGCGAGATCGGGCAGTGGACCGACGAGGACGACGTCTGGAACCAGGCGGCGATCGAGAAGATGGACGCCTGGATGGAGGCGCGGGAGGCCGCGATGGCCGATGCGCAGGAGCAGGGCGTGCGGCCCGATTTCCAGGACGAGGCGTTCCTGGCGATCATCGAGAAGCACACCAAGGACCTCGAGGGTTTCCGCTCGCGGCTCTGAGCCCCGCCGTCCGAGGCCCGTTACCTGAGGCCCGCGACCTGAGGCCCGTGACCTGAGGCCGGACGCCTGAGGTTCGGGTCTGGGGTTCGGGTCTGGGGTCGGGTCGGGGATCGGGGCCGGAGCCCGGACGGGCGCGTCCCGACCGGGCCCGATCCCGGCTCTGGCCCGATCCCGGCCCCGATCCCGGCTCGGATTCTGGCCCCGACTCCGGCCCCGCTCTGGGCCCGACGCTCGCGTCGCCTCCCGCCCCGGCCGCCGCGCCGGCTTTCGAGCCTGCGCGCCGTTCGCGACCTGGCCAATCCGGCCCGCGCCGTCCTCTCCACGCCCTCGCCGGTCCGTCGCCGGGGGACGCGGGGCGCGGCGCGGGCCCGTTCCCCGCCCCCTGGAACCGGATCGTCTCCCCATGACCGACATCGCCGCCGACCCGCCGCAAGCGCCGGAGGACGCGACGCCCCCCTCCGAGATCACCCGGCTGGGCGATCTCTTCTCCCCCGTCAGCATCGTCTTCGTGATCCTGTGCCTCTCGGGCCTGGGCATGGGGCTCGCCTATGTGTTCGGCATCCCGATCGCCGGTCAGCGGCTGCTGGAGGGGCAGTATTACTGGATCTTCATCGGCCTGTTCACGGCGGCCGCCTTCGTGGCGCTGCCCGCCACGCCGCGCCAGCGCAAGCTGCCGCTCTACGACATCGCGGCCGCCGTGGCGGTGATCGGGATCAGCTTCTGGTTCGCCGCCCACGCCTGGGACATCCTGCAGGCGGGCTGGATGAACGTGCCCGCGGGCGTGGTCATGTGGCTGCTGATGCTGGAAGTGGCGCGTCGCTCGGGCGGGCTGCCGTTCCTGCTGGTGGTGCTGGTGCTGGGGACCTATCCGCTGGTCGCCGACTATTTCCCCGGCCTGCTGATGGGCATTCCCTACAGCTTCGAGCGCATGATCGAGGCGCATGTCTTCCGCACCGAGGGCATGATGGGCATCACCACCAAGATCGTGGCCGAGATCATCCTCGGCTTCCTGGTCTTCGCCGGCGTGCTGCTGGCGACGGGGGCGGGGCAGTTCTTCATCGACCTCGCCAACGCCGGGTTCGGCAAGTACCGGGGCGGGCCGGCCAAGGTCTCGATCGTGGCCTCGGGGTTCTTCGGATCGCTGTCGGGCTCGATCTTCTCCAACATCGCGGGCACCGGCTCGATCACCATTCCCACCATGAAGAAGGTGGGCTATCCGCCCCATTACGCCGGCGCCATCGAGGCCTGCGCCTCCACCGGCGGCGTGGTGATGCCCCCGGTCATGGGGGCCATCGCCTTCGTCATGGCGATCACCATCGGGGTCGACTACGCCACCGTGATGGTGGCGGCGATCCTGCCCTCGCTGCTGTTCTATTTCGGGCTGATGCTGCAGGTGGACGCCTATGCGGCGCGGACCGGCATGAAGGGCGGGACGGAGGGCGACGCGCCGCCCCTGCGCTCGGTCCTGGTGCGGGGCTGGCCGTATCTGTCGGTGCTGGCCTTCCTGATCTGGGGCCTGCTCTACATGCGGTGGGAATATTACGCGCCCTGGTACGCCTGCGTGCTGATGATCGGGCTGTCCTTCCTGAACCGCGCCACGATGATGACCCCGCGCCGCCTGTTCGAGACGGCGCGCCAGATCGGGATTCTCGTCACCCAGACCGCGGCGATCATCCTGCCCATCGCCTTCGTGGTCTCGGCGCTGACCATCACCGGGGTGACCGGGGCGCTGACCTCGGGGCTGGTGGCGATGGGGGGCGGCAACATCTACCTGATCGTCTTCTTCGGGGTGCTGGCCTGCTTCGTGATGGGCATGGCCGGGCTCGCCATCGTCGCCTACATCTTCCTGGCGGTGACGCTGGCGCCGGCGATCATCGAGGTCGGCGGGCTGAACACCATCGCGGTGCATTTCTTCATCATCTACTACGCGATGCTGTCGGTGATCACGCCGCCGGTCGGGGCCGCGGCCTTCCTGGCGGCCACGATCGCCGGGGCCAAGCCGATGAAGACCTCCTTCACCGCCATGCGGCTGGGCGTGGTGATCTACTTCGTGCCGCTGTTCTTCCTGTTCCAGCCGGCGCTGGTGCTGCAGGGGGACCTGACGCCGCTGATCTGGGTGCTGCCCTCGATCGTGGTGGGGATCATGGTGCTGTCCGGCGGGCTCGAGGGCTGGTTGCTGGGGGCGGGCAGGGTGCGCCCGATCCTGCGGATCCCGATGGCGGCGGCGGGTTTCGCCTTCTGCTTCCCGGGGCTGGCGACGACGCTGGTCGGCGGCGTGGTCTCGGCGGCGCTGGCGGCCTGGGTGTGGCGCGACAACCGCCAGGCGCGGCTGGCGGCCACCTGAACGCGGGCCCCTGACGCCTCCCGGCCCGCCGCCTGCGCGGCGGGCCGGGCTATCCTCCGACGCGCGCGAGGCTTGGGGTGACGGCGAGGACGACCGGCGTCCTCATCTCACGCGCGAGACCATCGGACCGCGCGCGAGCGGCGGAAGAAGCCTCGGCCACGGGCCGTTCTCATGCGCTTGTTCGGAGGACTTGAGGCGGGGCTGGAAGCGCTGATTTGCGGCCGGGCCGATGCGGGGCGGGCGTGACTGAACCGCGCCGGGTTTGCCGGAGGCTGGTTACGGTTAGTTATGCGGCCATGTTTTCAGTTTCCGGAGCCGTGTAGAAGTTTGCTTCAGCTTCGGCTGGCGGGATATTCCCGATGGGCTCGAGAAGGCGGCGGTTGTTGAACCAGTCCACCCATCCGAGGGTCGCGTATTCGACAGCTTCGAAGCTGCGCCACGGTCCGCGGCGGTGGATGACCTCGGCCTTGAACAGCCCATTGATCGTCTCAGCGAGCGCGTTGTCGTAGCTGTCGCCGACGGCGAAAGGGGACCGTGGCCCCAGTGGGGCCGCGTAAGTCCCTGAAGCGACCGAGGATTCGATGCCTGCCTCGGCCAGCCGTTCGCTGTATCGAATGGACAGGTATTGCGAACCGCGGTCGCTATGGTGAACCAGCCCCATGCCCTTCCCGGGGCGGCGATCATGCACTGCCTGTTCCAGGGCATCGAGCACGAACCCTGCATGCGCCGAGGGGCTGACGCGCCAGCCGACGATCTTGCGGGCATAGGCGTCGATGACGAAAGCCACATAGACGCAGCCTTTCCATGTGGCGACATAGGTGAAATCCGACACCCACAGCCTGTTTGGGGCGGGCGCGCGGAACTGGCGGTTCACCTTGTCCAGCGGGCTGGGCGCCTTCCTGTCAGGGATCGTCGTCCTGTGCGGCCTGCCGCGAATAATGCCCTGAATACCCATACTCTTCATCAGCCGCGCGACCGTGCAGCGGGCCACATCGAAACCCTCACGGCGAAGCTGCCGCCAGACCTTCCGGACGCCGTAGACCCGCCAGTTCTGCTCGAACACACGCCGGATCTCGGGGCGCAGAGCCTCGTCCCGACGCGCACGGTCCGACCGCCGGGCGGGATCAGCCCGCCTGACCAAGTGATCGTAACAGGTGGAGGGGGCGATCGGCGGAACGCTGCAGATTGGCTCGACCCCGTGCGCATCCCGGTGCGCATCCCGGTGCGCGTCGATAAAACCCACCATCACTTCGACCGGCGGTCGAGCTCCGCCATCGCGAAATACGCGCTGGCCTTGCGCAGGATCTCGTTCGTCGGGGAAACGATCCACTGGACCGTTTCCTGACCCTCCTCACCCTGGCGCAGTTCGCGGTTCTCCCGCTCCAGCGCCTTCATCCTCTCGGCCAACTCGGTCGGGACGCCGGCGCGCTTGCCGCTGTCGACCTCGGCCTTCTTGACCCAGTCATTCAGCGTTTGCGCCGAGCAGCCGATCTTTGCGGCGATCGACACGACGGCCCGCCAACGCGAGCCGTGCTGGCCTTCGGTGTCCAGCACCAGCCGCACCGCGCGTTCGCGCACATCAGGGCAAAACTTGTTCGTGGTCTTGCTCATGATGCTCCATCCGGCTCAGGAGTTGGAGCCTCCGGCAAACCCGGAGCGGTTCAGTCCTCCAGCTCGGCGGTGTCGATCTCGCCGGTACGAGGGTTCAGGGCCTCGATGGTCTCGCCGGCTTTGAATTGGATGCCCGCGGCGCTCAGGGCCGTCCGGATCAGGTGCGGCGGATCGTGGTCGATCAACCAGCCGTCGACCACCGCCTCACGGTAGCTATAGCGGAACACCGGCTCGCCAAAGATCTCCGCCGTATGCAACGCCGGCGTCGCGGTCAGGCCGATGGTGACGGCGTCGAAGTATTCCACCACGCGACGGTATTTAGAGACGTAGTCCGCCTCGTCACGGAAGGTCGCCTCGGCCGCGCTCATTTCGCGGTCCAGCAGGTAGCCCCTGTGGCATTCGTCGATCAGGATCAGGTCGTACTGGTCGATTGGCGGGCGATCTTCGGGGGCCGCGTCCAGCACCCGCCGCACGAGGCTCTGCACCGTGCGGACATGCTCCTTGGCATCCCGTCCGATGTCGCGTTCCTTCAGCCCGTGCAGTCCGAAAATCTCCGCGAAGGTCTTGGCGCCGATCATGCGCGCGGTTGGCGCCGCGCTCCGGCCTCGCGCCCTTGCCATGGCGAAGCTCGCGCGTATCGACCTCCCACCCCGCCTGGCGCAACTGCTCATCCACCAGCACCCGCGTGTCGGCTTCGTCCAGGTCCATGTTCCGGGCGGAGTCGAAAGCGGCCGCGACGAAGGCCGTCGCCGGCGTGGCCTTGAACGCTGCGGCGCGGGCTTCGAAGTCGAGCGCCAGGGCCTCGAAGACCTCGCGTTCCTCCTCCGCCGGACGCGCGCGTTCCTCCGCGTCCAGCCGCGCCTCCTCCGCCGCTGCGAGCGCCTGCTCCACAAGCTCCCGGTCGGTCTGGTGGCGCGCGACCTCGTCCAGGAGGGCGTCCCGCTCCGCCTTCAACTCGGCCGAATCGTCGTCTTGCAGCCGTGGCGGCGTGAAGGCGACCGTCAGGTCGGGGCGGTTGGTGAGCGTGGCGCGCAACCAGACGCCCAGCCGGTGGCACAGCCTCAAAGCCTCGAACGCCTGCCGCCTTTCCCCCTCATGTCCGTGGACCGCTTCGTTCCCCTCCTTGCGCAGCCGGTGCAGCATGTCGAGCACGTCACGCGGGATCGCGTCGGCGCTGCGCAGCTTGCCCAGCAGGGCGGAGAACGTGTCCTGCGGCTCCGGCGCGAGGCCTGAGCGTTCGGCGACGACCACGGTCAGCCGTTCGGCGAACTGGCGGGTCTTGATCAGGGCTGTGTTGGCGTCGTCGAGGAAATAGCGCTCGGCGTGGCTGGCGAGCGTGGCCAGCGGCGCGTCGTGCTCCGCGAGGGGCGAGAAATTCGGACTGTCGCGCAAAGGGTTCGTCCCGAATGAAGGACGCCCGGCTGGATGCGGGCTTGGCGCGATCATCGCGGGGGAGAGACGGTCCGACAACCGCAAATGAACGTGGCGACGGCGGGACGACCTGAGCCGCGATGGGACGATGGGCGCTTGCCCGACGGGCGCGAGGCGTTCACCTCGGAGTCATGCGGAGGCTGCGGGGGTGGGCATTGGCGGACGACGAGGATATGAGCGGCGAGGCCATCGCCGCTGCAGGCGGTCTCAGATGCTGTCGCTGACTTGGGACGAAAGCTGGACGCCCTTCGGCTTCATCCTGCTCTACGCCGCCCGGGCGTTCACGGCCTGATGGGCATTCGACGCGAAAGCCGACATGGCGGGGAGGCGAAACACAAGCGATAGAGTCGCAGCGCGCATCAGCGCATCGCTTTGAAAATGAGGGGTGAAGTGAGGGGTGACCCGGCGATGTGGCTAGTTAAGGCCCTGAAAATAAAAATTAAAATACTTAAAATTGGCGGAAGGGGTGGGATTCGAACCCACGGTGCGTTGCCGCACGCCGGTTTTCAAGACCGGAGCAATCGACCACTCTGCCACCCTTCCTTCACCCATCGGGTAGCGCCGCGCGAAGGCCGCGTCCAGACCGTCGCGGGCGGTTTCCTCCGGACGGGCGCTCCTGTAGCCTGATCGGCGAAGCAGTGTGCGGAGGATGCGCGATGACCGGCGCGATGGCGAAACCCACTGGGAAGCTCACGGGAAAGCCTGGGGCCAGGCGCGGATGGCGCGGCGCGGCCATGGCGCGGGATCCTCTTGCGTTCGGGCCTTTCGCGTTCGGGTTGGTAGCGCTAGGCGCGGTGATCCTGGCGGGGCAGGCGTCGGCGGAGACGGCGGCATCCCGCGCAGCGCAACAGGCCGCCGCGGACACCGCCGCTTCGACGCCGGCGCCGAGCCGCCCGAAGGTCGAGGAGCCCGCGACCTCCCAAACTGCGCCCGCGGAGACGACCGTCCAGGCGCCGGACGCCGGGCCGCAGGACCACGCGTCGGACGCGGCGGAGACCGTGACCTCCGAGCCGCGGGAGACCGACCAGTCCGCCGCCGTCGCCGCCACGGCCGCCGCCGCGACGGACGCGCAGCCCGCGGCCGGAACGCCCGGCGCCATGGCGACGGCCCGGACCCCGCCCGCGGACGCGCCCGAGACGGGCGGCGTCCTAGAGGATGTGGCGATCTGGGATGGCGGCCCGTCCATGGGCGGCTCCTGGATCGCGCATTCCGGGGTGCGGCGCGCCGGCGCGGCCATCGTCGTCACGCCGGAGGGCAAGCGCGTCGAAACCCGGATCATGGGCATCCGGGGCGGGCCGCGGATGACCGGGTTCGTGGTCTCGGCCGATCTCGCCCGCGAACTGGAGCTGATCCCCGGCGCGCCGATGCGGCTGGCGGTGACGCCGGAACAGGCGGCCGAACCCGCCAGCGTCGCCGCCGCGCCGCCGGCGATCCGCGCCGCCGCGCCGCTCATGGTCAGCCCGCCGGAACGACCGGGGCAGGGGCCGCGCGTCGCCGCCTTGCCCTCGGCCCGCCCGGCGCATGACCTTGCCCCGCCGCCCGCCCCGCCCTCCGCGGCCGCCGCCGGCCTTCGGGACCCCGGCGCGCCGGGCGCCCCCAGCGCCAGCCCCTCGCCGCCGGCGCGCCCGGCCGCCGGAGACGCGCCGCGCCCGGCCGCCGCCCTGACCCTCCCCCTCCGGACCGCCCTCGGGTCTGTTTCCAGGAGCGACCTCTCCGCATGACCGCCCCCCGATCCCGTTCCGCCCTGCGCGGGCTCGCGCCCGCACTCGCCGCCCTTCTGGCCCTCGCCGGCCCGGGCCTGACCCCCGCCGCCGCCCTCGACCTGGAGGCGAAGGAGGCGCTGGTCATCGACGTCGAAACCGGCGCCGAACTGCTATCCAAGGACCCCGACGCCCCCGCGCCCCCGGCCTCCATGCTCAAGCTGATGACGCTGAACATGGTGTTCGAGGCGCTGGAATCCGGGCGCCTGTCGCTCGACGACACCTTCCTGGTGTCGGAGAAGGCCTGGCGCATGGGCGGCTCCAAGATGTTCGTCAAGATCGGCGAGCGGGTGCGGATCGAGGACCTGATCCGCGGCGTCATCGTGCTGTCGGGCAACGACGCCTGCATCGTGCTGGCCGAGGGGCTGGCGGGGTCCGAGGAGGCCTTCGCCGCGCGCATGACCGATCGCGCGCGGGAACTGGGCCTGCGGTCGACCTTCGGCAACGCCACCGGCTGGCCGCATCCCGAAAACGAGATGACGCCCCGCGACCTGGTGTTCCTGGCCAACCGCATCATCACCCATTTCCCCGAACATTACGGCTATTTCGCCGAAACCGACTTCGAATGGGGCGGCGTCGCGCAGCGCAACCGCAACCCGCTGCTCTACGCCGATCTGGGGGCCGACGGGCTCAAGACCGGGCATACCGAGGAAGCCGGCTACGGGCTGGTCGGCTCGGCGATCCGGGACGGACGCCGGGTGCTGTTCATGATCGGCGGGCTGCCGTCCTCGCGGGCGCGGGCGCAGGAATCCGAGCGGTTGCTGAACTGGGCGTTCCGCGAGTTCCGCAACGCGACGCTCTACACCGCCGGCCAGCCGCTGGGCCGGGCCGAGGTCTGGCTGGGCGCGCAGGGCACGGTCGGCCTGACGGTGGATTCGGACGCGCTGGTCACCGTCCCCTTCGCGGCGGAGCGCGGCATGACCGCCACCATCCGCTATGACGGCCCGATCGAGGCGCCCATCGCCAAGGGCGACAAGGTGGCGGAACTGGTGGTGGAATCCCCGCAGATGGCGCCGCTGATCCTGCCCGTGATCGCGTCCGAGGACGTGGCGCGGGGCGGCTACCTCACCCGGCTGTCCGCCGCCGCGGGCCTGCTGATCCGCGACGTGGTGGGCGAGGTCCAGGACGCCGGCGATGGCGGCTGAGCCGGGCGCCGCAACGGTATCGGAGGCGGGACCGGGCAGCGGGCCGGGCAGGGGGCGGGACGGCGGCCTCTTCGTCAGCTTCGAGGGCGGCGACGGGGCCGGCAAGTCCACCCAGCTTCGCCGGCTCGCCGAGCGTCTGCGCGCGGCGGGCCGCGAAGTCGTCGCCACGCGTGAGCCCGGCGGCGCGCCCGGGGCCGAGCAGATCCGCGCGCTGGTGCTGGAGGGGGAGGCCGGGCGCTGGTCGCCGGTCTCGGAACTGCTGCTGTTCAACGCCGCCCGCCGCGACCATGCCGAGCGGGTGATCGTGCCGGCGCTGGCGCGCGGGGCGGTGGTGCTGTGCGACCGGTTCGCGGATTCGACGCGGGTCTATCAGGGGGCGGCGCGGGATGCGGGCGTCGGCGGGCTCCCCGGTCCCAGCCCCGAGATGGCCGAGGCGCTGCACGCGCTGGTCATCGGGATCGAGCCGGACGCGACGCTGATCTTCGATCTCGATCCGGAAATCGCGCTGTCCCGCGGGGTCGCGCGCGGCGGCGAGGAGCTGCGCTTCGAACGCCTCGGGCTGGCGTTTCACCAATCGGTGCGGGCGCGCTTTCGGGCGCTGGCCGAACGCGCCCCGGCGCGCTGCCGGCTGATCGACGCCTCGGGCGGGGCGGAGGCGGTGGCGGCGCGTGTGGACGCGGCGCTCGCCCCGCTGCTGGAGCCCGCCTGATGGCGCGCAAACCCTATGAGGGCGAAGTCGAGACCCCGCCCGAGGCCGACCGGGTCGAGGGCGCGCCGCATCCGCGCGAGACCCCGGTCCTGTTCGGGCAGGAGGCCGCCGAGGCCGCCTTTCTCGACGCCTGGGCCGGCGGGCGGCTGCACCATGCCTGGATGCTCACCGGGCCGCGCGGCGTGGGCAAGGCCACGCTCGCCTGGCGCATGGCCCGCGCGCTGATCGCGCAGCCCGCCCCCGCCCCCGGCCTGTTCGGCGCGGGGATGGAGGAGCCGCCCGCGCCCGCCACCCTGGAGATGGAGCCGGACGAACCCGCCTTCCGCCGGCTGATGGCCCTGTCCGAACCGCGCCTGCGTCTGCTGCGCCGGTCCTGGGACGACAAGACCAAGCGCCTGCGCACCCGCATCGTGGCCGACGACGCCCGCGCCCTGCACGGGCTGTTCGCCAACACCGCCGCGGATGGCGGCTGGCGGGTGGCGGTGATCGACGCGCTCGACGATCTCAACCCGCAGGCGGCCAACGCGCTGCTCAAGCTGATCGAGGAGCCGCCGGAACGGTCGATCTTCCTGCTGGTCTGCCACGCGCCCTCGCGCATCCTGCCCACCATCCGCTCCCGCTGCCGGGCCCTGGCGCTGCGCCGGCTGGACCCGCCGGCGCTGTCGGCCGCCGTCGCCGCCGCCCAGACCACGGAGGCCGCCAAGGCCGGGCAGGGCGCGCCCGAGGCGCATCCCGCCGAGGCCGCGCTGCACGCCCTGTCGGACGGATCGGCGGGCGAGGCGCTGCGGCTGGCGGCGGAAGGCGGGCCGGAGCTTTACGCCCGCCTCGTGCGTCTGGCGCAGGGCGCGCCGGGGATGGACCGGGCGGCGTTCCACGACTGGGCGTCGGCCGCCGCCGGACGCGACGCGGAGGCGCGCTTCGACGCGACCCTGCGGCTGGTCGGCCTGCTGACCTCGCGCCTCGCCCGCGCCGGGGCGGGCCGCCCGCCGGATCCCGAGGCCGCGCCGGGAGAGGCCGTCCTGGCCGCGCGCCTGTCGCCCACCCCCGCCGCCGCCCGCGCCTGGGCCGAGGCCGCGCAGGACATTCCGGCGCGGGCCGCCCGCGCCCGCGCCGTCAACCTTGACCCCGAACGCATCATCCTCGATACCTTCGGCGCGCTGGACGCCGCCGCCCGCCGCGCGGCGGGGGGCTGACGGCGCGCCCCGGACGCGCCCGGCGCGCGCCCTTCTCCCCGCCCCGGTCCGGAGCCCGTTTCCTTGCCGCCGACCCTTGTTGACAGCCACTGCCACCTCGATTTCCCCGACTTCGCCGAGGAGATCGACGATGTGGTCGCCCGCGCCTGCGCCGCCGGCGTGACGCGCATGGTCTCGATCGCCACCTCCATGGCGGGCGAGCCCCGGGTCCGCGCCATCGCCGAGACCCACGCCCCGGTGTTCTACGCCGCCGGCCTGCATCCCCTGCACGTCCACGAGGAATCGCCGCCCACGGTGGAGAAGCTGGTGGAGATCGCGCGCCATCCCAAGATGGTGGGGATCGGGGAGACCGGGCTCGACTACCACTACTCGGTCGAAACCAGGGCCGTGCAGCAGGAAAGCCTGCGCCTCCATTGCGAGGCCGCGCGCCGCACCGGCCTGCCGCTGATCATCCATTCCCGCGACGCCGACGCCGACATGACCCGCATCCTGACCGAGGAGCACGCGGCCGGCGCGTTCTCCTGCGTCATGCACTGCTTCTCGTCCTCGGCGGAACTCGGGCGGGCGATGCTGGACCTGGGTTTCTACCTGTCGATGTCGGGCATCGCGACCTTCCGCAAATCCACGGACCTGCGCGAGATTTTCGCCTCCGCCCCGCTGGACCGCATCCTGGTGGAGACCGACAGCCCCTATCTCGCCCCCCAGCCCAAGCGCGGCAAACGCAACGAGCCCGCCTATACCGCGATGACCGCGGTCACCGGCGCGGAGGTCTTCGGCATATCCGTCGAGGACTTCGCCGCCGCGACCACCGCCAATTTCGACCGCCTGTTCGCCAAGGCCGCCGCCTGGACCGCGGAGGACGCGGCGTGAGCGTCGAGATGCGCTTCACCATTCTCGGCTGCGGCTCCTCGGGCGGGGTGCCGCGGCTGGGCGACGTCTGGGGCGAATGCGACCCGACCAATCCGAAGAACCGCCGCCGCCGCTGCGCCATGCTGGTGGAGCGCGAGACCGAGGGGCAGGGGATCACCCGCGTCCTGATCGACACCGGCCCCGACATGCGCGCGCAGCTGCTGGATGCCGGCGTCGGTCTGCTCGACGGGGTGATCTACACGCATGAGCACGCGGACCATGTCCACGGGCTCGACGACCTGCGCATGATCGTCTTCAACCGCCGCCGCCGGCTGACGGTCTGGGCCACGCCGGTCTGCCAGGAAAGCCTGATCGACCGCTTCGGCTACGCCTTCGTGCAGCCCGAGGGCTCGCCCTATCCGCCGATCCTCAACCTCAAGACCATCGACGGCCCGGTCACGGTGTTCGGAGAGGGCGGCGACATCGTGTTCCGCCCCTTCGAGGTCCAGCACGGCTCGATCCGCGCGCTGGGGTTCCGGATGGGGCCGCTGGCCTATCTGCCCGACGTGTCGGAGATGACGGACGAGGCCTGGGCCGAGGTCGAGGGCGCCGACACCTGGGTCGTGGACGCGCTGCGCTACACGCCGCATCCCACGCACAGCCATCTGGAGCAGACGCTGGGCTGGATCGAACGCTCCGGCGTGCGCCGGGGCGTGCTGACCAACATGCATGTGGACCTGGACTACGAACGCATGCGGGCCGAGACCCCCGACAATGTCGATCCCGCCCATGACGGCATGGTGCTGCGCTTCGATGTCTGATCGCGGCGCGCCTTCCCGCGCGCGGCGCCTCCCGATCCCTCTCTTCCCGACCCTCCCCCGCCAGCCGGGGCGGAAGGCGTGCGCGCCCGGCCGCGCGCCCCTTCCGACATGCCGAACGAAGGACCGCGCGTGACCGAGATTCTGATCATCGTCCTGCCGGTCTTCGTGATCGTCGGGCTGGGCTACGCCTCGGTGAAGGCGGGGCTGGTGCAGGATTCCGCCGTCGACGTGCTGCTGCGCTTCTGCACCGGCATCGCCATGCCGCTGCTGCTGTTCTCGGGCGTGGTGCGGCTGGACCTCGCGGCCAATTTCGACCTGCGGCTGATGCTGTCCTTCTATCTCGGGGCGCTGATCTCCTTCGGGGTCGGCTATCTGGGCGCGCGCCTGATCTTCAAGCGACGCCCCGGAGAGGCCGTGGCCATCGGCTTCTGCGCGCTGTTCTCCAACTCCCTCCTGCTCGGCGTGCCGGTGACCGAACGCGCCTACGGCGTCGCGGCGCTGGACAGCAACTACGCCATCCTCTCGATCCACGCGCCCTTCTGCTACCTGGTCGGCATCGTGGCGATGGAGATGGCGCGGGCCGACGGGCGCTCGGGGCTGGAGACGGCCAAGGCCGCCGCCCGCATGATGTTCCGCAACGCCCTGACCATCGGGCTCGCCATCGGCATGGCGTGGAACCTGCTCGGCATTCCGATCCCCGATCCGGTGTTCGAGGGCGTGCAGATGCTCGGCCGCGGCGGGCTGCCGGTGGCGCTGTTCGCGCTGGGGGGCGCGATGACCCGCTACAAGGTGCGCGACGGCATCGGCGAGACGCTGATGGCCTCGGCGCTGGCGCTGATCCTGCACCCGCTGATCACCTGGGCGATGAGCGACCTGGTGTTCGAGCTGCCGGAGAACTTCCTGCGCTCGGCCATCGTCACCGCCTCGATGCCGCCGGGGATCAACGCCTATCTCTTCGCGACCATGTATGCGCGGGCCTCGGGAGTGGCGGCCTCGACGGTGCTGGTGGCGACCACGCTGTCGATCTTCACCGCCTCGGGCTGGCTGACGCTGCTGCACCAGATCGCGCCCTGACGCGGGCGTGAGGGGGGGGCGCGCGGGCTTATTCCGCCCGTCGGAAAACCCTCGGGCGATCCGGGCCGTATCTTGGGGGGCGAGCCTAGGATGATGCGGATGGATGGATGCCATATTCTCAGGACGACGGAGCCCGGCCGACGGGACCCGTGCTCACCCGGCGCAGGGCGCTGCTCGGCGGCGCCGCGGCGGTCGGCGTCCTCGGGGCGGGAGGCTGCGCGATGATCCCCTCCTCGGCCCGGATCGAGGCGGATAACCCGCCCACGGGCCGCTTCGTCACCTCCGAGGGGCTGCGCATTCACTACGTCGCCCTCGGCCCCGAGGATCCGGACGCGCCCACCGCCATCCTGATCCACGGCGCCACCGGCAATCTGAACGACATGACCTTCGACCTCGGCCCGCGGCTGGCGGCGCAGGGGGTG
Source organism: Albimonas donghaensis (assembly GCF_900106695.1). Lineage (GTDB taxonomy): Bacteria > Pseudomonadota > Alphaproteobacteria > Rhodobacterales > Rhodobacteraceae > Albimonas > Albimonas donghaensis. The sequence goes on along the minus strand of NZ_FNMZ01000001.1, from coordinate 1,184,727 downwards.
CGGGTGATCTGCTTCGACCGCCCCGGCCTCGGCCATTCCGAGCGCGCCCCGGTCGAGGGCTGGCTGCCCTCCACCCAGGCGCGCGTGCTGGAGGGCGCGTCGCGGGCGCTCGGCCTGCGCCGGGCGGTGCTGATCGGGCATTCCTGGGGCGGGGCCGTGGCGCTGGCCTGGGCGATCGCGGCGCCGGCGCGGGCGGCCGGGGCGGTGATCCTCGCGGGCGCCTCGATGCCCTGGGGCGACCCGCCGGGCTTCTGGACGCCGGTGGTCACCTCGCGCCCCTTCGCGGCGGTGGCGGCGGGGGTGCTGCGCCTCACCGCGCTGCACGACGACGGCGCCTCCGCCGCCGCGCGAATCTTCCGCCCCCAGCCCGTGCCGGAGGGCTACATGGCCCATCTCCAGCCCGAGCTGATCCTCCGCCCCGCCACGTTCCGCAACAATACCGAGGACATCGAGCGGCTCGACCCCGCCTTGTCCGAGCAGAGCCGTCACTACCCGAACCTGCGCGTTCCGCTGGAAATCGTGCATGGTTCCGCGGATGAAATCGTGTGGCTTTCGGTCCATTCCGAGCCGCTCTCCAAACTGGCGCCGGACGCGAAACTCCATGTTCTGGAGGGGGTTGGGCACATGCTGCACCATGTCGAGCCGCAGGTCGTCACCGCCGCCGCCGCGAGACTTTTTGACCGGGAAGCGCATTCGGGTGGTTGAACGCGCAGAAAGTTGGTATATCCCTATCAACGTCACATTAGTTTAGCGCGAGACCTTGGACGCGGATACTCCGGTTCCTGAAAGGGCTCGCCCCCAAAGGGGGCCCCCATGGCTGCGGCGGAAGACATCGGCGGAAGCTTCGAACGACTGGCGGACGATCCGCTCGCCATCGCGGCGGACGAAATCGGCGATCGCTGGGTGCTGCTCATCGTCTGCGCCAGCCAGCGGGGCGTGAGCCGGTTCGACGATTTCCACAGGGAACTCGGGGTCGCCCGCAATATTCTGTCCAACCGTCTGCGCAAGCTCACCGAACTCGACATCCTGCGCCGCACCCCGGTGCGGGAGGGGGCGCGCCGCATGGAATACAGCCTGACCGACAAGGGCCTGGCGCTGGCCGAGGCGCTGATGCCGGTGCGGGACTGGTCGCGGGCCTGGTGCGGCGATGATGAGCTGCGCGCCCGCCTGCGCCTGCCGCTCCGCGTCCGCTCGGACGCGAATGGCGGGGATCAGGGCCTCGACGACGTGATGCCCCCGCGCCGGCCCTTCGACAACTGAGCCGCTCTTCGTTCCGCGCCGAGACCCCGACCGTCGCGGCCGGGGGTTCCGCCGTGAGGCGCCCCCGGCCCCGTTCCCGGCCCCATGCCTGGCCGTGCCCGTGCTCAGCGCCAGCGGGAGAGCAGGGTGCCCAGCGTGTCCAGCGACACCGCCGCGTCGGAAATCCGCTTCGAGGCGGGCTCGCACACCGACGTCTTCACGATATAGCCGCGCGCGCATTGCACCGCGGGCATCAGCGCGTCGATCTCGGCCTGCACCGCGCGCTTCCAGTCCGGAAACCGCCCGTTGTCCTGAAGGGCGCCGATGGCCGCGTCGAGATCGGCGCAGCCCGCGCCCTGGCCGCGCAGGGCCTCCGCCAGCAACGTCCGCTGGCTGTCGGCGTCGCACAGCTTCCACATGATGTCCGCGTGGATCTGCGGAAACAGTCGGAACACGGTGCGGTAGCGCGCGCCGATATTGTCATAGCCGTTGGCCACCCCCTCCGGCGGCCAGAACTGGTAGGACGCGAGGAAGATGTCCGGGTCAAGCTCCTGTCCCGGCCGCTTCGGGGCGTCCTGGTAGAGCGCCGGCTGTTCGGGCGCCGCGACGCCTTCGCGCAGGAAGGCGAGCACCCGCGCCTGGCGCCGCTGGGGCTGGCCGTCGGCGTCCAGCGGCAGCACCGCCATTTGCAGGCCCAGCGCGGCCTGGGTCAGGCGCACGAAGACCTGGCGTTCGGGAAAGGCGAGCACGGCCTCCAGTCCGCCCTGCTTCCATCCGCCTTCAAGTTCGGCCTCCACCCCATTGGAATCGCGAAAGGTTCCGCCTGGACTGCGCGCGCCCACATCGGTGATGGCGAGGCTCATACCCCGCGCCGGCCCGATGCCCTCGAAGCGGCCCTCGAGCGCGGGAACCGGGGCGTCCGCGCTCTGCGCCGCGGCCGGCGCGGGGACGAGCCACGCGGGCGCCGCCGGGATCATCGCCGCCAGGACCAGCGCCAGGGCCGAGGCGGGGCCCCTGCGCGACAGGCGCCGACCACGCCGAACCCCGCGCGCCGCCACCGCTCCCGGCGCCGTGCTCTCGCATTCGGGGCGCGGGCCCTGGGGCCGGCCCGGATGGCGGGCGGTCGCGTGCGGATCGGGCGATGTCATAGAGGTCTCCGAGAGGCGATGTTTCGAAACAGGCTACACCCGAACTTTGACCGCTGCGAGGCGTCCGGGTTAAATCTCCCCCGACAAGTCGCGCCGCTCCGGTCGCGACGCCGGCCGGCGGCCCCGATTCTCCGGGGGCCGGCCCGAAGCGTGATCGGAACGGGACCGTGATGGACTGGGACAAGCTGCGGATCTTCCACGCGGTCGCCGATGCGGGCAGCCTCACCCATGCGGGCGAGACCCTGCATCTGAGCCAGTCCGCCGTCTCCCGCCAGATCCGGGCGCTGGAGGAGGAGGTGGGCGCGACGCTCTTCCACCGCCACGCGCGCGGGTTGCTGCTGACCGAGCAGGGGGAGCTTCTGTTCTCCGCGACGCGGGAGATGACCCGCACGCTGGACGGCGCCTCGGCGCGGATTCGCGACGCCAAGGACGACGTTTACGGAGAGCTTCGGGTCACCGCGACCATCGGCTTCGGCACGCTCTGGCTCACCCCGCGGCTGGAGCGGCTGTTCGACGTCTATCCGGATCTGTCGGTGGACATGACCCTGACCGAGACCGTGCTCGACCTGCCGATGCGCGAGGCCGACGTGGCCATCCGGATGCGGGAGCCCAACCAGGCCGACCTGATCCGGCGCAAGCTGTTCTCGGTCGTCATCCGCTTCTACGCCTCGCGGGATTACGTCGCCAAGCACGGCTCGCCGAACACGGCCGAAGAGCTTCTGTCCCATCGCCTCGTGGCCCATTCGCCGGGCCTGCCGCAGGTGGCGGCGGGGGAGGTGTTCCTCGGTCCCTATTTCGCCTCGGCCAAACGGCGGGTGACGGTGAACAATTATTTCGGGCTCTACGCCGCGGCGCGCAGCGGGCTGGGGATCTGCGCCCTGCCGGACTATCTGGCGCGCGGCACGGACGATCTGGTCTGCGTCGCCCCCGATCTGCATTCCGAGCCGACGGCGGTCTATTTCGTCTACCCGACGGAGCTTCGCCGCTCCAAGCGGGTGGCGGTGTTCCGTGATTTCGTGCTGGCCGAGCTGGAGCGGGACGGGCTGCTCTCCACCTGAATCGGGGGGCGGAGGGCGCTTTCTTCGCTGTTGCGCAAAAGCCATGCGTTTTGGGCAAACCCCCTTTGCGTGACCGATTGCGACACGGCTTTCGCTTGCGCAGCGAAACCACCGTCTCTATATCCCCGGATGTGGACGGAGCGATGCCGCGCCTGTGGCGCCACCGCGACGGACACACCTCCCTGTTGGACTTGGCCGGGCGTTCGCGTCCGGCTTTTTTTTGCCTGCGCCTCGGCAAGGGTATGAAGCCGCTGCGAAAGATCTGCGTGATCGGCGCGTGGGGGTCTGTGGCGAAACTGTGTCAAAAGTCACGCGTCACTGTGGCGCCGCTTCGCGATGCTTCGTGAATCCCTGTGAAAACGCGCGCGCCGCGGCGGGTCGAACCGCGGGTCTCCGCCGCCGCGCGCGCCTGCGGGAAACGTTTTTCCGACCCCGAACGACAACGCGCGCCCGGAGCCTCCGGACGCGCGTTTTCGCTTGCATCGGTCCCGCCGGGACGGCGCCGGAGCGACTCAGTACCAGAGCGTCCGGTCGCCGTCGTCCAGCCCCTTGTAGAGGCCCGCGACCTCCTCGCCGTAGCCGTTGTAAAGCTGGGTCGGGATCTCGTCCCCGGTGGCGAGATCGCGTTCCTCGGCCTGGCTCCAGCGGCGATGCGGGACCTCGGGGTTCACATTGGCCCAGAACCCGTATTCCGAGGCCTGGAGCTGTTCCCAGTATCCCACCGGGCGTTCCGCGACGAAGCTGATGCGGACGATGGATTTGGCAGACTTGAACCCGTATTTCCACGGCAGGTGCAGGCGCATGGCGGCGCCGAACTGCTTGGGCAGGACCTTGCCATAGGCGCCGACCACCATGAAGGGCAGGGGGTTCTTCGCCTCCTCGATGGAGACGCCCTCGGTATAGGGCCAGGGATACCAGGACTGGCGCAGGCCGGGCATGGAGTCCTTGTCCGCCAGCGTCTGGAAGCGGACGTATTTCGCCTCCGACGTCGGGCCGGCGTATTTCACCAGATCCGCGAGCGGGAAGCCGATCCAGGGCGCGACCATGGACCAGGCTTCGACGCAGCGGTGGCGATAGATCCGCTCTTGCACTGGCATTTTCGCCAGCAGGTCCTCGAGCCCGATCCTGCCGGCGTTCTCGGCCAGTCCGTCGATCTCCAGCGTCCACGGGTCGGTGGGCATTTCCTGCGCCGCCTGCGCGATGCCCTTGTGGGAGCCGAACTCGTAGAAATTGTTGTAGGCGCCGGTGATCTTCTCCGCGGTCACCGGGCGGCCGGCATCGGCGTAGGCGGGATCGAGCGGCGGTTTCGGGGTCCAGTCGGTCCCGGCCTCGCGCGCGTTGGCGGGCAGGGCGGGCAGGGCGGCGGAGAGCGCCCCGAACCCCATCGCGGCCAGCGCCTGGCGACGGTTCCAGAACAGGCTTTCCGGCGTCGCGGCGCTTTCCGGCAGGCGCCAGCTTGGGCGGCGGTGATAGATCATGGCGCGGGCTCCCTTGGCGTCTGCTCCCGGCCTGAACATAGGCTCCGGGCGCGGGCCGGTCCAATCACGCCCCGTCGTGATCGCGGGAGCGATTGTTTCAGCCGAATCCCGGCGCGGCGATCCCCTGAAGAGCCAGCAGCGCGGTGAGGTCCGAATGGTCGAGCCGCGCGTCCGCCTTCTCCGCCAGCGCCGGCTTGGCGCGATAGGCGACGCCCAGCCCCGCGGCCTCGACCATGGCGAGGTCGTTGGCCCCGTCGCCCACCGCGATGGCGTCGGCGGGCGTCAGGCCGCGCTCGGCGGTCAGGGCATTGAGCGCCTCCAGCTTGGCCTCACGGCCGAGGATCGGGTCGGTCACCTCCCCGGTCAGTTTGCCGTCGGCGACGATCAGCGTGTTGGCGCGGGCGAAGGCGAAGCCCGCGGCCTCGGCCACCCGGTCGGCGAAGAAGGTGAACCCGCCCGAGACCAGCGCCGTCATCGCGCCGCGCGCCGCCATGGTCCGCACCAGCGTCTCGGCGCCGGGATTGAGCGTGATGCGCTCCGCCCAGACCCGGTCCAGCGCCTCCACCGGCAGATCGCGCAGCAGGGCCACGCGGGCGCGCAGGGCGCCCTCGAAATCCAGTTCGCCCTGCATGGCGCGCTCGGTGATGTCGGAGACCTGGGGGCCGACGCCGGCCAGATCCGCGATCTCATCGATGCATTCGACCGGGATGATGGTGCTGTCCATGTCCGCGATCAGAAGCGGCTTCTCGCGGTTGGCGGCGGGAACCAGGTTCGCGTCCACGCCCGTGAACCGCGTCCGGGCGGCGGCCAGCGCGTCCGGCCCGCAAGGCAGGTCGGCGGCGCCCGCCCCCAGCCTACGGGCGGGCGCCCCGGCCAGGTCGGAGGCGGCCGCGAGCAGATCGTCGCCCAGCGGCGCGGCGGAGGTCAGGACGAGGAAATGGGAGCTCATGCGCAGGCGGTCCGGTCAGGTCATGAAGACGCCCGGCGGCGGGGAGCCGTCGGGCGTCGTTTGCGTCGAGGCGCTCGCGCCCCGCCGGGGGCGGGGCGAGGCGACGGCCGGCCTCAGGCCAGCGCCGCGATCGGGCTGCGCGGGGCGTCGGAGCGGCGGTCCTTCTCCAGCTCCTCGGCCAGCAGGAAGGCCAGCTCCAGCGCCTGGGCGGCGTTGAGGCGGGGATCGCAGGCCGTGTGATAGCGCGAGGCGAGATCGGCCTCGGTCACGTCATGCAGACCGCCGGTGCACTCGGTCACGTTCTGGCCGGTCATCTCGAAATGCACGCCGCCGGCATGAACGCCCTCGGCCTTGCAGATCGCGAAGAACTCCCCGACCTCGCCCTGCACCCGGTCGAAGGGTCGGGTCTTGTAGCCGGTGGCGGCCTTGATGGTGTTGCCGTGCATCGGGTCGCAGGACCAGATCACCTTGCGGCCCTCACGCTCCACCGCCCGGATCAGGTCGGGCAGGTGATCGCCCACCTTGCCGGCCCCGAAACGGTTGATCAGCGTCAGCCGGCCCGGGATGTTGTCCGGGTTCAGGCGGTCGATCAGCTCCAGCAGCCCGTCGGGCGTCAGCGACGGCCCGCATTTCAGGCCGATCGGGTTGATCACGCCGCGGCAGAACTCGATATGCGCGCCGTCGGGCTGACGGGTGCGGTCGCCGATCCAGATCATGTGGCCCGAGCCCGCGACCCACTGGCCGGTGATCGAATCCTGGCGGGCCAGCGCCTCCTCATAGGGCAGCAGAAGCGCCTCGTGGGAGGTGTAGAAGTCCACCCGCTGCAGCTTCTCCTCCGTCGCCTGGTCGATGCCGGCGGCGGTCATGAAGTCCAGCGCCGAAGAGATCCGCTCGGCCAGCGCATAATAACGCTCCGATCCGGGCGTGCCGGCGGCGAAGCCCAGGTTCCAGGCGTGAACCCGGTGGATGTCCGCGAAACCGCCCTGGGAGAAGGCGCGCAGCAGGTTCAGAGTGGCCGCGGACTGCAGGTAGGCCTGCGACATGCGGGCGGGGTCGGGCTCCCGCGCCGCGGAGGTGAAGTCGAAGCCGTTGATGATGTCGCCGCGGTAGCTGGGCAGCGTAGTCTCGCCCACGGTCTCGGTGTCGGCGGAGCGCGGCTTGGCGAACTGGCCGGCCATGCGGCCCACCTTCACCACCGGCATCGAGGCGCCGAAGGTCAGCACCACCGCCATCTGCAGCAGCACCCGGAACGTGTCGCGGATGTTGTCGGCGCGGAATTCCGCGAAGCTCTCGGCGCAGTCGCCGCCCTGGAGCAGAAAGGCCCGCCCCTCGGCGACCTCGGCCAGGCGCGCGGTCAGGGCGCGGGCTTCGCCGGCGAAGACCAGCGGCGGATAGGACGCGATCTGGGCCTCGGTGGCGGCCAGCGCCTCCTTGTCCCGATAGACGGGCATCTGGAGGGCGGGGCGGTTGCGCCAGCTGGTTTTGGTCCAGGCGTCGGCCATCGGATCGGTTCCTTGCGCAGATCGTGTCGCCGGACCGCGCGCGGCTCGCGCGGGGGGCGTTTCACGGGTCGTGTCGGGGGGCCGCTATAGCCGGAACGCCGGGGTTTTCCAAGGGTCGCGCGCCCGATTGGCGGGTCGTAGTCAAGCCTGACGTTTCGCCGCGCTGCAACAGGGTGCGGGCGCGCGGGCCCCGTTGCGCTCCGGCGCGCGGGTTGGGGGCGGAAGCGCGACGGCGTCCCGACGCTCGTCTCATGCCCGCGGGGCCGCGCGACGGGCGCCGGCCTTCCGCCTCCCCCGCGCCCCCCCGCGAACGGAAAACCCCGGCCGCGAGGGCCGGGGTTCCGATGGCGTCTCCGTCCGGCCGCCGGCCGCGTCGGGCCGGGGCCGTGCGGTTCAGGCCGCGCGGCGACGGCGGCGGGCGGCGACGCCCATGATCCCGAGACCGGCGGCCAGCAGGGGCGCCGCGGCCGGCAGGGGGATGTCCGCGGTCTCCAGCGAGTAATGCGCGGAGCCTTCGTTGATGAAGTTGTAGAACTCGCTTCCGCTGGAGACGATCACGTCGATGGACAGCTCGATCCAGTCGTCACCGAAGGTCAGCAGCTCGGAATAGGGATCGCTGGCGGCGTCGTTGATCAGGTCGCCTCCGTCCTGCACGACCGAGATCAGCTTCTGGCTCTTGGAAAAGCCGATATCGGTGATCTGGATGAGCAGCGTCTCGAAATCCGTCGCGCCGCCCTCATGGGTGAGCGTGAAGCCCAGCCCGTCGGTGTCGAAATCCACCTCGATGGCGCCGCCGAAATCCTCGGGGTTGGAGATCTCGTCGGCGACCGACAGCTCCGGCCCGATCCCGAAGGGCTCGGAGAGCGCCTGCAGAACCATCGGCCCGGTGGAATAGGAGGGGTTGTCGAGTTCTTCGTAGAAGTCGGCCGAGACCGGGACGGCGCCGGCCTGCGAGGTCGCCAGCAGCGCGGCCGCCACGGCGAGGGGAAAAATGTGTGCGGTCAGTCTCATGTAACGCTGGAACCTCGATACGCGCTGGGGGACGCCCGGATTCAGGCGGATTGTGAAACCTACCATTAACCAGATCGCCCCGCAGGAAAAGGCGTTCATGCGCGAATCTGCGCGCCGCGCGCGGCCGCAGGGCATGTGTTGACCCAGGGTAACACTCCGCGGCGGCGCCTGGCGTCGCGGGGCCGGGCCGGCCTTCGCGGCCGCTTCGCGCCGGCGATGCGGCGCCCCCCCGCGGGCCGTTCCGCCTGGCGCCGGCGCGGGGGCGGCGCGGCGCGGCGGGCGCGGGGGCGTGAAACCGGCTCACGCCGCGCGGGAATCGGCTTGACGCAGCCTCCGCCTGCGGGCAATCGGCGACGGCATGAACGCGCGTCAAAGCTCCGCTCGGCCCACGCCGTCCTCCCCCGCTCCCGCGGGCCGGGACGCAGCGCCGGCGCGCCTCAGCTTCCTCATGCTCGACCGGTTCTCGTTGCTGGCCTTCGCCTCGGCGATCGAGCCGCTGCGCCTGGCCAACCACGTCTCGGGCCGCGAGCTTTTCGCCTGGAAACTGCTGAGCGAAACCGGCGGCCCCGTCGCGGCGTCCTGCGGGATGCGCACCGCGGTCGACGGCGCGCTGGAGGAGCTGCCCCGCGGCAGCCGCCTGATCGTGTGCGGCGGGCTGGACGTCGCCCGGGCTACCTCGCGCGGGGTGCTCAACTGGCTGCGCCGGGAAAGCCGGCGGGGCGTGGCGATGTCGGCGGTCTGCACCGGGGCCTTCGCGCTGGCCAAGGCCGGGCTGCTGGACGGGCGCCGCTGCACCATCCACTGGGAGAACCAGGACGGCTTCGCCGAGGATTTCCCCGATGTGGAGCTGACCGACCAGATCTTCGTGGTCGACGGCGACGCGATGACAGCCGCCGGCGGCGCCGCGGCCGGGGACATGATGCTGCGGCTGGTGTCGATGGCCCACGGTCCCGACATCGCCGGCATGGTCGCCGACCAGATGGTCTACACCAACCTGCGCGGCGACGAGGACCACCAGCGCCTCTCGGTCCCCGCCCGCATCGGCGTGCGCCATCCCAAGCTCTCCCGCGTCATCGACCTGATGAACGGTCATATCGAGGAACCCGTCTCCGCCGCGCGGCTCGCCTCCGAAGTCGGCATGTCGACCCGCCAGCTCGAACGCCTGTTCCGCCGCTATCTCGACCGTTCGCCCAAGCGCTACTACCTCGAACTGCGGCTGGAGAAGGCGCGCCGGCTGCTGCTTCAGACCGACATGTCGGTGATCTATGTGGCGCTGGCCTGCGGCTTCACCTCGCCCTCGCATTTCTCCAAGTGCTACCGGGCGCATTACAAGCGCACCCCCTACCGGGAACGCGGCGTGTCAGCCCCCGGTCCCGCCGCGCAGGCCGCCGAGGCGCACGCGGCGATGATGCTGGCCGGCGGGCCGGGACCGGAGATGTCGGCGGGCGAATACTACGACGAGACGGTCGAGGATTTCGACGCGCTGGGCTTTGACGACGAGATCGGGGACGACGAGAGCGGGGACGATGAGAGCGGGGACGATGAGAGCGGGGACGGGCACGGCGGGGAAGGGGAGGCCGGGGACGGGACCAGCGGGACCGGGGCGGGCCGCGGGGCGTGAGCCCCGGCGCCCCCAAACCGCCACGAAACCCGGCCAGGCTGCGCCCCATGCGATCGCCGACCTCTCTTCGCGCCGGCCATGCGCTCGGCGTCCGTCTCCCGGCCCTGGCCATGGGCCTCGCCGCCGGGCTCGCCTGGGCGTCGCTCGCCGCCGGGGCGGCCGCCGCGCAATCCTCGCCCCCCTCCCCCGACCCGTCCCCCGACCCCTCCGCCGGAAGCTCCCCCCGCATCTGCCTGCCCGGAGAGCCCGCCTGCCTCGACCCCGAGGCGTTGATCCGGCTGGTCCACGACATCGCCTTCGGGCGCGAGGACTTCCGGCTTCCCGGCGACGCCCGCCACTTCTCCGACCACCGCCTGCGCCGTTTCCCCCGCGGCCCGGTCCCGGTCGAGGTCTATTCCGACGACGGCGCCATCGCCGGCAATCCCAAGTTCTGGGAGCCCTTCCGCATCCTCGCCCAGCGCCTGCCGGGCATCACCGGCCTGCGCCTCGCGCCCCGCGCGCAGGTGGAGCTGTGGGAGGCGCCTCCGGGCGTCATGGTCTTCGTCGGCACCCGCGGCTACCTGCGCGAAAGCCTGGCCACCCTCGCCCGCATCTCGGGAACCGACCCGGCCCGCGCCGAGGCCCGCTTCGACGCGCTGGCCGAACCGTTCCTGCGCCGCGGACGGCCGGTCTGCTTCGCCGAGGTCCGCTTCCGCTCGGCGCTTTCGGCCGAAGTGGCGTTCTCGGTGGTGGCGCTGGAATCCTCGCCCGCCCTCTCGGAATGCGTCTATGAGGAGATGCTGCAGGCGCTCGGCCCGATCAACGACAGCCGCCGGATGCGGGAGACGCTGTTCAACGACGCGGCCCGGGTCGGCGCGCCGACCGCCTATGACTGGCTCGCCTTCGCGGTGATCTACGACCCGCGCCTCGTCACCGGCATGACCGAGGCGGAGGCCGCGCCGATCATCGCGCGCATCGTCGAGGGCTACGTCTCCCGCCCCTGAGGCCCGCCGCTGAGGCCTGCCCCGGCGGCGTCAGAGCCCGGCGATCCGTTCCAGCTGCGCGATGGTGGCGTCGAAGGCCGCGCACATGTCGGCCTTGCCGGCGCCGCCCATGGCCTTGGCGAAGGAGCTTCGGCACATGTCGCGCGCCGCGCGCAACTGCACGAGCCGTTCGCGCGCCGCGGCCGGGGTCATCGCCTGACCGGCGCCGAAGCCGGGCAGGCCCGCCAGGCCGCCGGCGGGGTCGGGCGGCGCGATGCTGGGCAGCCGCGCGATGCCGGGCCGCGTGGCCGCGCCCGGGTCCTGCGCGTCGCCGGATGGCGGGATCGGCGCGATCACCCTTGCGGCGGGGGCGGGCGCATCGGGATCGGACGCGCGCCCGGCGGTGGGCGGCGTGGCGGGGACGGCGGCGGGCGCGGCGCGGGTCAGCCGCAGCCGCCCGAATTCCCGCGTGGCGGCCGAGGACGCGCCGGCCGGACGCTCCCGCATGTATTCGCCCCAGACCCTGTCCGTCTGCGCCGGCGCCACGGTTTCCGCATCGGGGCCAGTATCGGGGGTCATATCGGAGGCTGCCGCCTGCCCATCCTCGGCGGCGGCGAGCGCCTCCGCCACGGCGCCGCCCAGCGCCCCGGGCTCGGGCGCCATCACCCGCGCCACCATGCGGCCGGCGCCGGCCTCGCTCCGCTCTTCCCAGACCAGGGTCAGCACGCCGGCCTCGCATCGCCCCTGGACGAGGCGCACGGGAAACGGCTCCGGCTGGATCGGCCAGCGCCGCTCGGCGAGCGCGAGGGACGGGCGGCCGCCCGTCGCACCCACCCGCCACAGCGCCTGCGCGTCCCGGGCCGACAGCCGCGCCACGGCGACCGCGCCGCCGGCGGTTTCGGGCAGAAGCTGGGCCACCCAGTCGCCGCGCAGCGCCGTGGGCGGGCAGGCGGCGGCGGCCGGAGCCCCCGCCCCAGACCCATTCTCAGTCCCGTTCCCAGCCCCTCCAGCCCCCGCCGCGTCTGACGGGGCCGACGGATCCGCCTCCGGGCCGGACGGCGTTGCGGCGACGGGGCCGAGCGCCTCGGCCAGCGCCTCCGCCATCGCCTTCGCCTCGGCGGCGGCGCAGTGGCGGTCGATTTCGGCATCGGTGAAGCCGCGCCCGATAAGCGCGCGCACCTCGCCCGCATCGCAGGCCCGCGCCGCGCCGGGCAGGGCGGCCGCCCCCGCCAGGACCAGCGCCACCAGCGCCGGGGCGGCGAGACGGCGGAGCGGCGGGCGGAGGATACGCATGGCACGGGTTCCGGAACGGGCGAAGGACCGCGCGACGATGGCCCGACCCGCCGCCCCTTGCAAGCCGGGCCACGGGCGGCGTCCCGCCCGGGATCGCGTCGCGGGCGAGGCGCCGCAGCCGCGCCGGCCGCGCCCGGACCCGTTGCGAAAAGGGTCAGGCGGCCAGACGCTCCACCAGCCGGCGCATGAAGGCCTCCCCGGCGTCGAGCTGGCCGATCTCGATGAACTCGTCGGGCTGGTGCGCCTGGGCGATGTCGCCCGGCCCGCAGACCACCGTCGAATAGCCGGCCCCCTGGAACAGCCCCGCCTCCGTGGCGTAGCTGACCGCGTGGGAGGCGTTGTCGCCGGTCAGCGCGCGCACCAGCGTCTCGGCCGCGCCGCCCTCCTCCACCGCGCAGCCGGGGATGTCGGCCTTGACCTCGATCTCGATGGCGGCCTCGGGGCGGATCTTGCGCAGCTCGGCCTCCATGCGGGCGGCCTCGGCCCGGATGGCGGCGAGGTAGGTCGCGGTGTCGTCGGGCGGGCAGGGGCGCACGTCGACCGAGAACCAGGCGTTGGCCGCGGTGATGTTATGCGCCGTGCCGCCCCGGAACTCCCCCACATGCAGCGTGGTGAAGGGCGGGTCGAACAGCTCCGCCCCCGCCAGCGGCGCGGCCTGCGTCTTCGCCTGCAGGTCGTCGATCCAGGCCACCAGCCGCGCGGCGGTCATCACCGCCGAGACGGACTTGTGGCGCAGGGACGAATGCATCTCGTGCCCCCGCACCCGCACGATCAGTTCCAGGATCCCCTTGTGGCCGGTGACGCAGGCCATCCCCGTCGGCTCGCCCACGATCACCGCGGAGGCCCGCGGCAGCCCCGCCGCCATCGCCGCGATCAGCGGCGGGGCGCCGTGCATCCCGTCCTCCTCATCGTAGCTCAGCGCGATCTGCAGCGGCCGCTTCACCCCCGCCTTCAGCGCCATCGGCAGGGCGCAGAGCGCCAGCGCGTCGAACCCTTTCATGTCGCAGGAGCCGCGGCCGAAAAGCCTGCCGTCCCGCTCCGTCAGCGTGAAGGGATCGGTCGTCCATTTCTGGTCGGTGACCGGCACCACGTCGGTATGGCCCGAGAGGATCACGCCCCCCTCCACCGCCGGGCCGACCGAGGCGTAAAGCGCCGCCTTGTCGCCGGTCTCGTTGGGGATGACGGTCGCCTCGATCCCCCATTCGGCCAGCCAGTCGCGCACGAAATCGATGAGCGCAAGATTCGATCCGGTGCAGGTCGTGTCGAAGCCGACCAGCTTCTCGAGCATCTCGCGGGGGGTATAGGCGCGGGGCATGGGGGCTCCGAAAGCGGTGGGACAGGGGACGGCCTGGGCGGAACGGCGGAACGGCGGGCAACGCCATTCCGCCGCCCCGCAGGGGCTCAGCCGGCGGCGAGGCGGGCGGCGGCGACGGACACCAGCATAGAGGCGCCCAGCGGGATCACGTCGTCGTCGAAGACGAAGCCGGGATTGTGCAGGGGCACATCGCCCTTGTGGCCCACGGTGAAATAGACGCCGGGGGCGGCTTTCAGCATGTCGGCGAAATCCTCGGAGCCGGTGGCGGCCTCGGATTGCAGCGACACGCGCTCGGCCCCGGTGATCTCGGCGGCGATGCCGGCGACCACGTCGGTGAGGTTCACGTCGTTCTCCAGCACGGTGAAGACGTCGCGGATATCGACCTCGATCTCCACCCCGAAGGCGACGGCGAGGCCGGCGGACAGCTCCCGCATCCGGTCGCGCATCCGGTCGCGCGCCTCGTCGGAGAAGAAGCGCAGGGTGCCCGAGAGCGTGGCGGTGTCGGGCACCACGTTATAGGCGGCGCCGGAATGGATCTGGGTGATCGACAGCACCGCCGCCTCATGCGGAGGGGCGTTGCGCGAGCGGATGGTCTGAAGCGCCTGGGCGAGCGCGGTGGCGACCATGATCGGGTCTTTCGAATGCTGGGGCGAGGCCCCGTGCGAGCCGACGCCCTGGATGCGGATGTCGAAGAAATCCGCGCCCGCCATGGCGACGCCGGGCTTGATGCCGACCACGCCTTCGTCGGTATAGGGGGAATTGTGCAGCCCGTAGACCTCATCGCAGGGGAAGCGGTCGAAGAGCCCGTCCTTGATCATGGCCCGGGCGCCGCCGAGGCCTTCTTCGGCGGGCTGGAAGATCACGATGACCCGGCCGGGAAAGTCGCGGGTCTCGGCCAGCCGCTGGGCGGCGGCGAGCAGCATGGTGGTGTGGCCGTCATGGCCGCAGGCATGGGAGACGCCGGGCACGGTGGAGCGCCATTCGAGATTGGTGCGCTCCTCGATCGGCAGGGCGTCCATGTCGGCGCGCAGGCCGACGGTGCGGCCGGGGGCGTTCCCTTCGATGACGCCGACCAGCCCGGTGCCGCCGATGCCGCGATGCACCTCGATGCCCCAGCCCTCCAACATGCCGGCGACGATGCCGGAGGTGCGGACCTCCTCGAAGCCGATTTCGGGGTGGCGGTGAAAGTCGCGGCGGATGGCGGCGAATTCGGGCAGGCGCTCGGCGATCTCGGGGATGACGGGCATGGGGGCTCCGGGGTTGGTCGGGCGGCGGGGGGTGGTCGTGCGGAGGGGGCGCGGCGGGGCGCGGTCGAGCATTGGTCGCGCCTCGGTGGGGACGGGTCAAGTGCTGCGGCGCCGAAATCCCCGGACGGACCGGAACCGGAGGGGGCGACGGCGGGCTGGGCGGAGGGGCCGGGGAGCGCCGCGTCGGCGCGCCCGCCCGGTGGCGCGGAGGCGCCCGCGGCGCGCGGAGACGGGGGCGCCTGCGGCACGGCTTCCCTATGGCAAGCCGGGGGACGGCGGCGCGGCCGGGGGGAATGACGGGGGGAATGAGGCGTGCGCCGGGCCGCGCGTTCGGCCCCCCGCAGGGCCCCGGACGGACCTCCGCGCCGGAGGGGGGCGAAGGGCGGCGGCGCGGCCTGGTCCCACGGTCGCGCGCGCCGCGGGCGCCCCGGCGACGCGCTCGCGACGGGGGGCGCGGCGCTCCCCTCGTCTCCGCCCTCGCCGTCCCCGCAGGGGGGCGGGCCCTCCGTGCTTTCGGGAAACGGCCCGTCCCGCCCCCGGCGACGCCATGCCTCTCGCCTCCAGGCCCGCGAAGTCCCATGTTAGGGAGCCCGACCCGACTTGACCCGACGCAGAAGCGGAGCCGAAGATGACCGATCCCAATCCCGCCCCCGCCCCCGATCCGGAGCTGGTGGCGGCCCTCGTCGCCGACATCCGCGCCCGCGCCCCGTTCCGCGATCCCGGCGAGGTCGCGATCCCCGACAAGGCCGCCGCCTATGCCGTGCAGGCCGCCGTCGTCGCCGCCCTCGCCCCCGACCATGGCGGGATCGGCGGGCGCAAGATCGCGTGGAACTGGCCCGACCAGATCGCCTCCCAGGGGCTGGGCGAACCCGCCGCCGCCTGCGTGCTCGCCGACATGATCGTGCCGAGCGGCGTCGCCCTCGAAGCCGCCGACTACCGCAGCTTCGCCATCGAGCCGGAGATCGCCGCGGTCCTCAAATCCCCCCTCGCCCCACGCGAGGGCGGCCATGACCGCGCCTCCGCCGCCGCCGCCGTCGGCCGCTTTCACCCCGCCTTCGAATTCCTCGACCCCCGCGCCGGCAAGGGGCCGCGCCCCTTCGCCATCGTCGCCCAGAACATCAATTCCCGCGGGCTCGCGCTCGGCGGCCCCGGCCTGACGCCGGACGAGGTGGACGACGGTTTCTGGACCGGCCTGCGCAGCCTCGTGACCCAGGACGGCGAGACCATCCTCGACGTCACGCCGGGCTGGCCGATGCACCCGCTCGACTCGGTCGCCTTCCTCGCCAACCGCTTCAACGCGCTCGGCCAGACGCTGGCGGCGGGCGAGACGCTGCTGCTCGGAACCCACCTTCCGCCCCGGCCCATCGCCGCCCCCGCCTCGCTGCGCTTCGAGGCCGGCGCGCTCGGCGCCGTCGCCTTCACCCTCGCCTGAGGACTTCCCGCCCGCATGCCTTTCGCCCCCGACGTCTTCCGCCATTGCCCCGGCCTCGAAGGCCGCATCCAGGACCCGGAGACCTCGCGCTTCCGCGACATGGAGGCCCGCATCGCCGAACTCGACGCGCAGATCCGGGTCGACGGCGGCGACCCCGACTGGCGCATCCCCGACGACATGCGCGAGGCCACCCGCCACGCGCTGCTGGACGGGCGCGGGGGCGAGGATCTGTGGGTCTTCGGCTACGGCTCGCTGATCTGGGACCCGGCGATCCACGCCGCCGAATTCCGGCGCGCGCGGCTGGCCGGGTTCCGGCGGGCCTTCTGCCTGCATCTCGAAGGCGGACGCGGCTCCCCGGACGCGCCGGGGCTGATGGCGGCGCTGGACGCGGATCCCGGCCATGCCTGCGAGGGCGTGGCGATGCGGCTGCCCGCCGCCATCGCCGACGAGGAGACGCGGATCATGTGGATGCGCGAGATGATCGCCGGCACCTATCACCCCGCGATCGTGCCGCTGGAGACGCCGCAGGGCCCGGTGGAGGCCATCGCCTTCCTCGCCGACGCGCGGCATGAGCGCTATGTGGGCGACCTCTCCCAGCGCGAGCGGGCGTCGCGGATCGCGGTGGCCGAGGGCCGGCTGGGCACCAACCGCGAGTACCTGGAGAACCTGCTCGACAGCCTGCACGCGCTGGGCATCGACGACCCCGAGATGACCGAGCTGCTGCGCATGGTCCGCGAGGCCGCCGGCGAGGCGCCCGTGGCCTGAAGACGCCGCCTGGCCGCGCGCGGGGGGAGCGCCGCGTCGACCTCGGCGCCGCTGTCGAGGCCCCGCCCGCGGCGCGCGGCGAGGGGGGCGCGCCTGTCAGGCGTTGCCATGCCCGAAGCGCCGCGCGGGGGCGGAGGGGGAGACGGGGGGGACGGAGACGGCGCCGCAAGCGCCCGCGGTTCCGCGCGCCGCGGGCGCCCGGGTGAAACCCGCGTCCGGTCGGTCGCGGCGCCTTGGGCGGGCCGCCTTCAGGCGCTCCGGACATTCTCCAGCACATAGAGGCGGATGGCGGTGGCGAGACCGACATCCGGCGGGCGCGCCTCGTCGATCTCCACGGCCAGCGCGTTGATCGCCAGCCCCCGCGCCGCCGCCAGACCCCGGAACGCCATCCAGAAGTCGGGCTCCAGCGTCACCGAACTGCGATGCCCGCGCAGGGTCAGCGAGCGCTTTTCGGGCGGGGCGTAGTCGGGATGGGTCTGCGCCCGGTCGCCGGCGGCGGCGGCGGCGGCCACGGGCGGGGGATCGGCCTCAGGCGCCGCGTCCGGCGCCGGCGCGCTCGGGTCAGTCACGCTCGTCCGGCCCCGCCGATCCCGGCGCGTCGTCGGCGCCCGTATCGGGGTCCGTCTGGGGGTCCGGCGCCTCGCGATCCCGGCGATGACCGTCGAGCCGCCGCGTCTCCAGCGACGTCACCGCCGCATCCAGCCTTCGCGCGGCCTTGGAGCGGCCATGCTTGACCGCGTTGGCGTCGCCCTCGCGCCGCGCCGCGTCGCGGGCCCTGCGCTTGCGCGCCTGCCTGAGATTGAGGATGTCCGCCATCGGGCTCTCCCGTCCTCGCCTGCCGCCATTCGCCGCCAATCTGAGCCCGCTTCGCCCCGCGCACAAGGGCGCGATCCGACGTTTCGCGCCCTTGCAACCGTCCCTGTTCGAACCGATTTTTCCCGAAGCGCGCGCCCGCGCGCCTCTCCCGACCCGAACTGGACGCGCCCATGACCCGCCCCGCACGCCTCCCTCGCCCCGCCGGCCTCGCCGCGCTGCTCGCAGCCCTCGTCCTCGCCGGCTGCTCGGGCGATATCGAGATCGGCCCCCCGACCCACGGCACCAGCATGTCGCAACGCTGAGCCGGTCCGCGGGCGGGCCCCGCGCAGGCCGCGCCCGTCAGAGGTCCCTGGCGTAGAACACCCGCGACAGCCCGTTCTCCTCCCGCCGTCCGGTCTCGAGATAGCCGAGGCGGGGGTAGAGCGCCTGGTTCTCGGTCATCGCGGCGTTGGTGTAGAGCACGACCCGCGCGAAGCCGCGCGCCCGCCCCTCCGCCTCCGCGAAAGCGATCAGCGCCCGGCCCAGCCCCCGAGGGCCGTCGGGCGCGCGGGCCACGTTCTCGATCATCCAGTCAGGGCCCTCGGGACGGGCGACCGCATAGCCCAGAAGCCCCAAGCCGTCCCTCCCGCCGCCATCGGCCCATTCCGCCGCCCAGACCCGCCCAGCGGCGATGTCGGCGGGGAAGTCCTGGCGCATCGGCGGCGGCTCGAACCCCAGCCGCGGAACATAGGGCGCGTAGGCCGCCCGCGCGATGGCGGCGAGCGCCGGGGCGTCGGCCTCGACCGCGGCACGCATGACGAAGGCCTCAACGCCGAAGGGCGGCGCCGAAGCGCCGCCCCCCGAATCCTGGTCCGCCCAATCCCGGTTCGCCGAGTCCCGGTTGGCGGCATCCCGCGCCTCGGTCACGCGACCCTCACTTCGGGCCGATCATGTCCTCGGGACGCACCACGCGGTCGAAGGTCTCCGCGTCCACGAAGCCCAGCGCGATCGCCTCTTCCTTCAGGGTCGTGCCGTTCTTGTGGGCGGTCTTGGCGACCTTGGTGGCGTTGTCGTAGCCGATGGTGGGGGCGAGCGCGGTGACCAGCATCAGGCTCTCCTTCATCAGCTTCTCGATCCGGGCCTCGTTGGCCTCGATGCCCACCACCATGTTGTCGGTGAAGGCCGAGGCCGAGTCGCCCAGAAGCTGCATCGACTGCAGCACGTTGTAGGACATCATCGGGTTGTAGACGTTCAGCTCGAAATGCCCCTGCGAGCCCGCGAAGCCGATGGCCGCGTCATTGCCCATGACATGCGCGCAGACCATGGTCAGGGCCTCGGCCTGGGTCGGGTTGACCTTGCCCGGCATGATCGAGGAGCCCGGCTCGTTCTCCGGCAGGATCAGCTCGCCCAGACCCGAGCGCGGGCCGGAGCCCAGCAGGCGGATGTCGTTGGCGATCTTGAACAGGCTCGCCGCCACCGTCTTCAGCGCGCCCGAGAACATGACCATCGCGTCATGGGCGGCCAGCGCCTCGAACTTGTTGGGGGCGGTGACGAAGGGCAGGCCGGTGATCTCGGCCATGTTCGCGGCCACGGCCTCGCCCCAGCCCTTCCGGGTGTTCAGCCCGGTGCCGACCGCGGTGCCGCCCTGCGCCAGCTCGTGGATGTCGGGCAGGCAGGCCTCGATCCGCGCGATGCCCTTGGCGACCTGGTGGGCGTAGCCGGAGAACTCCTGGCCCAGCGTCAGGGGGGTCGCGTCCTGGGTATGGGTGCGGCCGATCTTGATGATGTCCTTGAAGGCCTCCGACTTGGCCTCCAGCGCCGCGTGCAGCTTGCGCAGGTTGGGCAGCAGCCCGTCGCGGGCCTGCATGGCGATGGCCACATGCATCGCGGTGGGGAAGGTGTCGTTGGACGACTGGCCCATGTTGCAGTGGTCGTTGGGGTGCACCGGCTTCTTGGAGCCCATGGTCCCGCCCAGCATCTCGATGGCGCGGTTGGAGATCACCTCGTTGGCGTTCATGTTGGACTGGGTGCCGGAGCCGGTCTGCCAGACCACCAGCGGGAAGTTGTCGTCGAACCTGCCCTCGATCACCTCCGAGGCGGCGGCGATGATGGCGTCGGCGATCTCCGCCTCCATGTCGCCATTGGCCTTGTTGGCCATGGCGCAGGCCTTCTTGACCACGCCCAGCGCGCGGATGATCGGGACCGGCTGCTTCTCCCATCCGATGGGGAAGTTGATGATCGAGCGCTGGGTCTGCGCGCCCCAGTACTTGTCCGAGGGAACCTCGAGCGGGCCGAAGCTGTCGGTCTCGGTGCGGGTGGCGGTCATGGGCGGAGCCTCCTGGCGTGGAATTCCGGGCGACGAGGGCGCGGGTCGCGGTCCTGGGTCCCGTTCGCGGGCGGCGCGCGGGCGTCGCGGCTTCGTATACTGTCGTGTGCAGTCAGCGGCAACGGGGCGTCGCGTAAAATGCGCCGCCCCCGCGCGTCTGCGGGGCGGAGCATTTCACGGCGCGGGGGCCGGTCTCAAGCGCAATCGCGTCGCGCGCCGGGCGCGCGCAGCGAGTCGTCGGGGCAGGGCGAGATGCGCCGACAGGGCTGGCGCCGGTGCGTCGAGGCCGGAAGGGCCGGCGTCGGCGTATTCTCGCCGCGTCGCCCAGTCCCGGCCCGCGCCGACCCGGCCCGACCTAGGCTCAGGACTTGCGGAACCGGTCCAGGCTGACCACTTCGCCGCCGCCGGCGGGGCGGGGCTTTTCGCCGCCGCCGGGGCCGCCATCGGGGCCGTCGCCGTCGTCGTCCTCATCGTCGTCGAAGCCGCCGGGGGCGGTCAGCAGCACGCCGTCCTCGTCGTCCTCGTCGCCCTCCTGCGGGTCGAACTTCAGGCCGAACTCGGCATGGGGGTCGACGAAGGTCAGGATGGCGTCGAAGGGCACGGTCAGCATCGCCGGCCGCTCGGAAAAGCTGAGCCCGACCGAGAACCGCTCCTGCGTCACCGCGAGGTCCCAGTATTCGTGCTGGAGCACGATGGTCAGCTCCTCCGGATACTGGGCGGCGAGCCAGTCGGGCATGGACACCCCGGGGTGCGAGGTGTCGAAGCTGACATAGAAGTGGTGCTCCCCCGGCAGGCCGGTTTCGGCCGCGACGCCCAGCGCTTCGCGCACCACGCCGCGAAGCGCGTGCTGCATCAGGCGGCCGTAGTCGAGGGGGTCGGAGCTCATGCGTATATCCCGGCGGCGAAGGAGAACGGGCCGACCTTATCCGATTCGGCGGCAGGTGGAAGGCGGAGCGGCGGGTCGCGCGGCCCGCCCCCGCCAGACGCCGGAGAACCTTCGGTCGACAGGGGTTTGCAAAGCCTTAACGCCGGGGCGACGCGAGCGAAACCCGTCCGGCCGAGAACCATGCCCTCCGCGCCGCGCCCCTGCGCCGCAGGCTGAGGCGGGTCGCGGGCCCGGGCCGGGCGTCTCGGGCCGGGACGGGAACGGCGCGCCGCGTCCCGAAAAGGCGCAGCGGGGCCGGATGCCGGAGCTTGTCGCCGGAACAGATCGGAAGGGGGGGATTAGTGCAGGCTTCTGTTGCCAGGCGCCTGCGAGCCCCGCCCTGAACGGCTAAGCCCAGGGACTTGAAGTTCGGTGGTTTAAGCTGCGTTACGCAGCGACGGCCACCGGAGCACGGTTGTCATTGGCAACTGTACAATTTGAGCCGGTAACGGTGGCATCCTGCCGAGCGAAAGCTAACACCTTTAGACGTCCGTCGATCCTGTTTCGGCCCCTCGCTTCCCCGAACCCCATCGTCAATGACCGATGGCAGGGATATTGGTGGAGCCGCCGGGTACCGCCCCCGGGTCCGAGCCGCTTATTACGTGCGCGTTTATCGCCATAGTCCCCCGGATGGGAGACAGAGCTTATATAGCCCCCCGACCCGCCCATGAAAAGGGGCGCGGCGGGGGAAAACCGCGAACATGTCGCGGGGGTTGGTTCAGGGGTTGGCTCGGGGGCGGGCCGCCCGGCGCGGATCAGCGGGGGCGGAATCCCGCCATCCACGTCTCCATCGCCGCGCGGTGGATCTCCAGCGAACGGGCGACGGCGGGCAGGGCGGAGGCGGCCTCCACCCAGGCCTCCACCCGGGGCGGCGCGCTCACCGGGCGCGCCATCTCCGCCCCCAGCATCCGCGCCATCTGCACCGTGCAGGGATAGGCGATGTCGGCGAAGCTCGGGGCGGCCCCGGACAGCAGCTGCGCCGGGGCGTCGAGCTCGTCCAGCCGCATCAGCGCGGCCTCGATGGCGGCGCAGGCGGTCTCGACGGTCTCGGGTTCGGCCCGCCAGTCGCGCTTGACCACCGGGAACAGCGCGCGGGTCGCGGCCTCGACGCGCTGGTCGTGAAAACCCAGCAGGGCGCGGACGCGGGCGCGGGCCAGCGCGCCCTCGGGCAGCAGCGCGGGGGCGGGCGCGATCTCCTCCAGGAACTCCAGGATGGCGTTCGATTCGTGCAGGGGCGCCCCCTCCGCAGTCAGTCCGGGCACGGAGCCCGCCGGCACGATCGCCCGGTAGTCCGCCGAGCCGTAGCCGCCCGGCGGCGTGCGTTCCTCGAAGTCCAGGCCCTTGAAGTCGAGCGCGATGCGCACCTTGGCCACGAAGGCGGAGACGGCGACGCCGTAGAGAACCAGTTTCAAGCGGGAGGATCCTTCCGTTCGGGGGCGGCGGGGCGGGTGAGGCGCGATCCCGACAGAAAAAGCACGCGGCCGCCCCGGACGCCAGCAGGCGCCGCGTCGAGCGCGCGCTTGCGGCGCCCGCCCGCCCGCGGCGCGCCGAGACCGTGCGCAGGCTTCAAGGTCGCCGGTCGCGAGCGCGCCCCGCAGGCCAGACGGCCCCAAGCCGTTTCGCTCGTGCCTCCGGCCCCGGCGACCTCCGCCACCCTCGCCCCGGGTTCCGCGCGCCGCGGTCGCGCGCATTCCGCCCGCGGAACCTATGCGCGGCGCCTCCGACCTCTCCGCCGGCGCCGCGCCCGAGGGTGGAGACGGGCGCGGGGTCAGGGGCGGGCCTCAGCGCTCGTCGGCGCCCTCGGGCGGCTCGGAGACCAGGATCGGCATGCGGTCGGTGAAAAACCAGGTCAGCCCGTATTCCACCGGCCGCCCCGCGCCGTCCGCGCTCAGGCTCTCGGCGCGCAGCAGCGGCGTCGCCTCGGGCGCCATCAGGTGATGCGCGATCAGCGCCCCCGCCCGCTGCGCCGTCATCCGGGTCCACAACCGCGTGTAGTCCGGCACGCCGCCGCGGGCCAGCGCCTCGGTCACCGACCCGCTCTCGCGCAGCGCGTCGAGGAAGCGGGGCAGGGGCTCGGCCGGGTAGACCGAGCGCGAATAGGCCACCGGCGCCCCGTCCAGCGTGTTCAGCGTCTCGGTGACATGCACCCGCCCGTCGCGGCGCAGGGCCAGCATCTCGGCCTCGGCCTTCGACGGCGCGACGGTCTCCAGCCGCAGGAACCGCCGCTCGGGGCTGCGCCCGGCCGCCTTCAGCGAGGCGGTGAAGCGCGGCCGGCGCGAAATCGGGTAGTCGGTCGCGGCATGGGTGACCACCGCCCCCGCGCCGCGGCGCACATGCACCATGCCCGCCTCCGACAGCGCCGCCATGGCCCGGCGCAGGGTGTGGCGGTTGACCCCGAAACGCGTGGCCAGCGCCGTCTCCGAGGGCATGCGTTCCCCCGTCGCCCAGCGTTTGCCCTGGATCTCGGCCGCCAGCACGTCGCGGATGCGCGCCCAGAGCGGCTGGTTCGGGTCGGCGGCCTCAAGCCCCGGCTCCGGCGCCGGGACCCCGCCCGTTTCGCCGCCCGCCTCGCCGCCCGTCTCCTCTCGCGCTCCCCCCCCGCCCGGAAGCTCGCGGGGCGGCCCGTCTGCGCCGACTGTCATGTGAACGTCACCCTTTTCAGATTGAAACCTCGTCCTGTCAGGTCCATACCATATTTGTGCAGTTATCTAGTTGGCTAGACAAAAAAGCGACCTGTCGACATGAATGATCCAGACGCTCCCCCCTCGCCGGAGATCGAGGCCCGCAAGGCCTGGATGTCGCTGCTGGCCAAGGCGCCCGAAGCGCGCCTCGAAGCGCTCTGGTCCGCCGCGGGGCTCGCGCCCGAGCACGCCTGGCTGCGCCCGCCCGAGGCCGGCGCGGTGATGCTGCGCGGCCGGGCCGGCGCGGTCGGCGCGCCCTTCAACCTGGGCGAGATGACCGCCACCCGCTGCGCCCTTCGCCTCGCCTGCGGAACCGTCGGTCACGCCATGGTCCAGGGGCGCGGCAAGGAGAAGGCGCGCATCGCCGCGCTCTGCGACGCGCTCATGCGGACCGAGGCCGCCCCGACGGTCCGCGCCGCCATCCTAGACCCGCTGGCGCAGGAGGCCGAGGCCCGCGCCGCCGCCCGCGCCGCCCGCGCCGCGGCCACAAGGGTCGAGTTCTTCACCATGGTTCGCGGAGAGAACGCATGACCGCCGCTCCCGGCTCCGCCCCAGTTCCCGTCCCCGTTCCCGCCCCCGGCTCCGCGCTGGAAGGCGGCTTCGCCCAACCGCCGCTCGACGCCGCCCGCGCCTTCCGCGCGCTGCTCGACGCGCTGTCCCGCCCCGGCCGCATCAACCGCCTCCCCGGCGCGACCCCGCCCGCGCCGTTCCCCGAGGCCGCCGGCGCGCTCGCGCTCGCGCTCTGCGACGGCGAAACCCCGGTCTGGCTCGCTCCCGAGCTGCGCGCCCCGGACCTGCGCGCCTGGCTGACCTTCCACTGCAACGCCGCGCTGACCGAGGACGCGGCCGAAGCGGCCTTCGCCTTCGGCGCCCCCGCGGCGCTGGCCGAGGCGCTCGACGCCTTCTCCATCGGCTCCCCCGAATATCCCGACGCCTCCGCGACCCTCGTGGTCCTGCTCCCCGGTTTCGAGGGCGCGCCCCTGACCCTCGCCGGCCCCGGCATCGACGGCGCCGCGACACTGACGCTCCCCGAAGCCGTCGCCGCCCTCCACGCCCCCAACCGGGCGCTGTTCCCGCAGGGCCGCGACCTGTTCCTCGTCGCCGGCGACCGGGTCGCGGGCCTGCCGCGCACCACCCGCATCACGCGCAAGGAGGGCTGAGCCATGTATGTCGCGGTCAAGGGCGGCGAACGCGCCATCGACAACGCCCATGCCTGGCTGGCCGAGGCGCGGCGCGGCGACGTCTCCGTGCCCGAACTCTCCGTCCCCCAGATCCGCGAGCAGATGACGCTCGCCGTGAACCGGGTGATGGCCGAGGGCTCGCTGCACGATCCCGACCTCGCCGCGCTCGCCATCAAGCAGGCGCGCGGCGACCTGATCGAGGCGATCTTCCTGATCCGCGCCTATCGCACGACCCTGCCGCGCTTCGGCGCCTCCGAGCCGCTGGACACCGGCGCCATGGCCGTGTCGCGCCGGGTCTCGGCCACCTTCAAGGACGCGCCGGGCGGGCAGGTGCTGGGGCCGACCTTCGACTACACTCATCGGCTGATCGATTTCTCGCTGGCCGCGGAGGCGCAGGCCAACCCGCAAGCGGAAACCGCCGAAGCGCCGCCGCCGCCCCGCACGCCGCATATCGCGGAGTTCCTCGACGCCGAGGGCCTGTTGCAGCCCGAGCGCGAGGATGCGGGCGCCGGCGCGCCCCCCGACCTCACCCGCCAGCCGCTCGCCTTCCCGGCCACACGCGCCCTGCGCCTGCAGGCCCTGGCCCGCGCCGACGAGGGCTTCACGCTGTCGCTCGCCTATTCCACCCAGCGCGGCTACGGCCGCAATCACCCCTTCGTGGGCGAGTTGAGGGTCGGCGTGGTGGCGGTGGAGGCCGAGATCCCCGAGCTCGGCTTCGCCGTCGAAATCGGCGATATCGAACTGACCGAATGCGAGACCGTGAACCAGTTCGCCGGCTCGAAGACCGAGCCCCCGCAGTTCACCCGCGGCTACGGCCTGACCTTGGGCCATTGCGAGCGCAAGGCGATCTCCATGGCGCTGGTCGACCGCGCGATGCGCTGGCAGGAGCTGGGCGAGGACTTCGCAGGCGCTCCGGCGCAGGATGAGGAATTCGTCCTGAGCCATTGCGACAACATCCAGGCCACCGGATTTCTGGAGCATATCAAGCTGCCCCACTACGTCGATTTCCAGGCCGAGCTGGAGCTGATCCGCACCCTGCGCCGCGAGGCTGCGGCCGGCCCGGACCCCGTGAAGGAGGCCGCGGAATGACCCCGCAGGACACCGAATACAACTTCGCCTATCTCGACGAGCAGACCAAGCGCATGATCCGCCGCGCGCTGCTGAAGGCGGTCGCGATCCCCGGCTACCAGGTCCCCTTCGCGTCGCGCGAGATGCCCATGCCCTATGGCTGGGGGACGGGCGGCGTGCAGGTGACGGCGGCGACGCTCACCCCCGAAGACACCCTGAAAGTCATCGACCAGGGCGCGGACGACACCACCAACGCGGTCTCCATCCGCAAGTTCTTCCAGAAGGTTGCGGGGATTTCCGTAACCGAGAAGACAGCCGAGGCGACCGTCATCCAGACCCGCCACCGCATCCCCGAGCGGGATCTCGAGGCCGGCCAGATCCTCGTCTACCAGGTGCCGATCCCCGAGCCCCTGCGCTTTCTCGAACCGCGTGAGACCGAGACCCGCAAGATGCACGCGCTCGCCGAATACGGGTTGATGCATGTGAAGCTCTACGAGGACATCGCCCGTCACGGCCATATCGCCACCGCCTACGCCTACCCGGTGCTGGTCGAGGGCCGCTTCGTGATGGACCCCAGCCCGATCCCCAAATTCGACAACCCCAAGCTCTCGAATTCCCCGGCGCTTCAACTGTTCGGCGCGGGACGTGAACAGCGCATCCACGCCATTCCGCCCTTCACCCGGGTG
Source organism: Albimonas donghaensis (assembly GCF_900106695.1). Lineage (GTDB taxonomy): Bacteria > Pseudomonadota > Alphaproteobacteria > Rhodobacterales > Rhodobacteraceae > Albimonas > Albimonas donghaensis. The sequence goes on along the minus strand of NZ_FNMZ01000001.1, from coordinate 1,158,045 downwards.
GTCAGCCTCGACTTCGAGGACCACCCGTTCGAGCGTGGCGGGGCTGACGCCGACTGCGCCATCTGCGCGGCCTCGGGCGTCTATCTCGACGAGGTGATCGTGGACGACGCCGGCGGGCGCATGTTCGTGTGCTCCGACACCGACCATTGCCGCGAGCGTCTGGAGGCCGGCCATCGCGGCCCGATGGGCGCGCCCGCCGAAGGAGAAGCCGCATGACCGCCCCGCTGCTGTCGGTCGAGCATGTCACCCGCCGCTACGGCCCCCGCATCGGCTGCCAGGACGTGAGCTTCGAGCTCTGGCCCGGCGAGGTCATGGGGATCGTGGGCGAGAGCGGCTCGGGGAAATCCACGCTGCTCTCCTGCATCTCCGGCCAGGGCGATCCGGACGAGGGACGGGTGGTCTACGACGCCCGCGATCTCGGCCCCGTGGACATCCGCGAGATGTCGGAGCCCCGCCGCCGCATGTTGATGCGCACCGACTGGGCCTTCGTGCACCAGAACCCGCGGGACGGGCTGCGCATGACCGTCTCCGCCGGGGCCAATGTCGGCGAGCGGCTGATGGCGGTGGGGGCGCGGAACTACGCGAACATCCGCGCGCAAGCAACTGACTGGCTTGGGAAAGTCGAGATTGACGAAGGCCGTGTCGACGACCGTCCCGCGGCGTTTTCCGGGGGCATGCAGCAGCGGTTGCAGATCGCCCGAAACCTTGTGACCGGGCCGCGGCTGGTGTTCATGGACGAGCCCACCGGCGGGCTCGACGTCTCGGTCCAGGCCCGGCTTCTGGACCTGATCCGCGGGCTGGTGCGCGAGCTGGGGCTGTCGGCGGTGATCGTGACCCATGACCTCGCCGTGGTGCGGCTGCTGGCCGACCGGCTGATGGTGATGAAGGACGGGCGCAGGGTGGAGACGGGGCTGACGGACCAGGTGCTGGACGATCCCCAGCACCCCTATACGCAGCTTCTGGTGTCCTCGGTGCTTCAGGCGTGATTGCAGGAAAGGGGAGCAAGTCCATGATCGAACTTGCCGATGTGACCAAGACCTTCACCCTGCATCAGCAGGGAGGCCAGGTGCTGGCGGTGATCCGGGGCGCGAGCTTCCGGGTCGATCCGGGCGAGTGCGTGGCGCTCACCGGGCCGTCGGGTTCGGGAAAATCCACCGTCATGCGGATGGTTTACGGCAATTACCTCGCGCAGGCCGGCAGCATCCGCGTCGCCGGGCTGGAGCTGACCCGCGCCGCCCCGCGTGAGATCTCGGCCCTGCGCCGCGACCGGCTCGGCTACGTCTCCCAGTTCCTGCGCGTGGTGCCGCGCGTGCCGACGCTGGAGGTGGTGGCGGAGCCGCTGCTGTCGCTGGGCGTCGCCCGCGGGGCGGCCGAGGCGCGGGCCGCCGACCTCCTCTCCCGTCTCAATGTTCCCAAGGCGTTGTGGAGCCTTTCTCCCATGACCTTCTCGGGCGGGGAGCAGCAGCGGGTGAACATCGCCCGCGGTTTCGCCCATGAATATCCCGCGCTGCTGCTGGACGAGCCGACCGCCTCGCTCGACCCGGTGAACCGGGGCGTGGTGCTCGACCTGATCGCGGAGGCCAAGGCCCGCGGCGCCGCCATCCTCGGCATCTTCCACGACGCCGAGGCGCGGGCCCGGGTCTGCGACCGCAGCGTCGATGTCGGCGCCTTCTCCCCCCGGTCGGAGGCCGCGTGATGCGCGGCACGCTGCACCTGGTGGTCGGGCCCTCGGGGGTCGGCAAGGACTCGCTGATCGACGCGGCCCGCGCCGCGCGCCCCGACCTCGCCTTCCCGACCCGGATCATCACGCGCCCCGCCGACGCCGGCGGAGAAGCCCATGATTTCATGCCCCTGGCGGAATTCGAGCGCAGGGAGGATGCGGGCGGGTTCCTGCTGTCCTGGCGCGCCCACGGGCTCGCCTACGGCATCCCGGCCGAGGCCGGCGCGGCCCTCGCCTCGGGCCGCGGGGTGGTGGTCAACGTCTCGCGGGGCGTGATCGCCGCCGCCCGCGCCGCCCACGCGCCGCTCCGCGTGCTCGCCATCACCGCCCCGGCCGAGGCGCTGGCCCGCCGCCTCGCCGCCCGCGGCCGGGAGACCGAGACCCAGATCGCCGCGCGCCTCGCCCGCGCCGACCTCGCCGCCCCCGCCGGCCCGGATGTGCGCGCGATCGACAATGGCGGCGACCTCGACTCCGCCCGCGCCGTCTTCCTCGCCGCCCTCGCCCCCTTGGCCCTTCCCGACCGGAGCCCCGCATGACCCTCGATCTCAGCGAACGCGCGCAGGCCCCTGTTTCCGCGACTGAAACCGTTCTTTCCAACGCCCGCCTGGTGCTGGCCGACGACGTGGTGACCGGCTCCGTCCGGCTGGTCGACGGCAGGATCGCCGACATCGCCACCGGCCCCTCCCGGCTCGGCGAGGATCTGGACGGAGACCTGCTCGTCCCCGGCCTGATCGAACTGCACACCGACAACCTCGAGCGTCATTGCGAGCCCCGCCCCGGCGCCTCCTGGCCGCGCGAGGCCGCGGTGATCGCCCATGACGCCGAGCTCGCCTCCGTCGGCATCGCCACCGTCTTCGACGCCATCCGCGTGGGCTCGGTCATCTCCTTCCAGAAGGCCAATTACGGCCGCTACGCCCGCGAGGCGGCGGACGCGATCCTCGGGCTCAAGCGGGCGGGGGCGCTGCGGATTTCGCATTTCCTGCACCTGCGGGCCGAGATCTGCTCCGAAACCCTGGTCGAGGAGCTGGACGAATTCGGCCCCGAGGACGAGATCCGCATTCTCTCGCTGATGGACCACACGCCGGGCTTCCGCCAGTTCCGCGACGTGTCCCAGCTGCGCCGCTACCATGAGGGCAAATACGGCCGCTCCACCGCCGACATGGACGAGTATCTGGCGTTCCTCGCCGCCCTCTCCGCGCGGGTCAGCGCCACGCATGAGGACGCCGCCGCGGCGCGGGGCCGGGCGCTCGGCGCCGTGCTGGCCAGCCATGACGACACCGACGTTTCCCATGTGGAGGCCTCGGCCCGTCACGGCGCGAGGGTGGCGGAATTCCCGACCACGCCGGAGGCCGCGCGCGCCTGCAAGGACGCCGGCATCGCGGTGATGATGGGCGCGCCCAACCTGCTGCGCGGCGGCTCGCATTCCGGCAATGTCGCGGCGCATGACCTGGCGGCCGAGGGGCTGCTGGACATCCTGTCGTCGGATTACGCGCCGTCCTCGCTGCTGATGGCCGCGGTGCGGCTGGGGGAGGAGGGCGGCGACATGGCCCGCGGCTTCGCCACCGTCACCCGCGCTCCGGCGCGCGCCACCGGGCTCGACGACCGGGGAGAGATCGCGCCCGGCCTGCGCGCGGATCTCGTGCGGGTGAAGCTGGGTTACGCGTCCCCGGTGATCCGCGGCATGTGGGTGGCGGGCGCGCGGCTCTGATCCGGCGCGACAGGGCGAATGGCCGGGCGCGCGGGCGGGGGCCTCGTCGCGCGCCCCTTGCCCTGTCCTCGCGCGCCGCCTGACCCCTTGCCATCGCCTTGCGGGGCGAGCAGGGATGGCAGGCCCCTCGCAGTCCGGAGCCCGCCATGACCCCGTTCCCGCCCGCGTCCCCGACCCCGCCTCCGCTTGAAGGTCTCGACCATCTGCTGCTGGTGGTCGCCGACCCCGAGGCGGCGGCGGACTGGTATGGGCGGGTGTTCGGCGCGGTCGCCGTGGCGATGCCCACGCCCAACGGGCCGCGCATCCAGCTCGACCTGCCGGGCGCCCGGATCAGCCTGCTGCGCGAGGGCCGCCAGAGCATGCCTCCGCTGCCCAACCCGGTCACCGGCTCGGGCCATTTCTGCCTGCTCACGCCGGCGCCGCTGGCCGACTGGCTGGCGCATTTCGCAGCGCTGGGGGTGGATGTCGCCGACGGCCCCGCGCCGCGCGACGGGCGGGTGGGGCGGCTTGAGAGCGTCTACGTCTACGACCCCGACGGCAACATGGTCGAGGTCGCCCGGCAGGCGGACCGGATCAGTCCAGCCGGCGCTCCATGAACACGCTCGACCCGTTCTCCTCGTAGTCGCCGAAGGGGCCGCGGCGGGCGTAGCCCACCCGTTCATAGGCGCGGATCGCCTCGGGGCTGTCCTCGCCGGTCTCCAGCCGCATCAGGTCCAGGCCGCGGGCGCGGGCCTCCGCCTCCAGCGCCGCGATGATGGCGGCGGCGACGCGGCGGCCGCGGGCCTCGGGGCGGGTGTACATGCGCTTCAGCTCGCCATAGCCGGCGAGCGGCGCGAAGCCGCCGCAGGCCACCGGCTTCCCCTCCGCCCAGGCCACCACGAAATGCACGTCCGCGTCGATCAGCTCCTGCGGGGAGAAGGCGAAGCGCACTTCGGGCGGGTAGATGGAGGCGAGCTCGGCCTCCGATCCCGCGATCAGCTCCAGCGCCTCGGGCGCGCCGGGATGGGTGGGGCGGATGTCCAGCGCCGGGCGGCCTACGGAGCTGGCTTCGGGGGCGGGTGCGGATTCGGGTGCGGCGGTCATGCAGGGTTCCGGGCTGAGCGTGGTTCGGACCAGGCTAGCCGCCGGTCCGACAGCCGGTCAACGCGACCTCGCGGCCGGGCCCGCGTCGGCGCGCCGCTGGCCAGCGCCGCCCCGGGCCGCATATTGAAGGCGCGACGCCTCTCCGCCCCCCACCTCCTGCGCCCCGCCCCCGCCCCCGCATCTCACGCAGCCAGCCGCCACGGAGCCCCCATGCGCTATTTCCCGATGTTCCTGGACCTGCGCGACCGCCCCGTCCTGATCGCCGGCGGCGGCGAGCAGGCGGCCCAGAAGGTCCGGCTGATCCTGCGCGTCGCCCCGCGCATCGCGGTCATGGCGCCGGAGCTGGACGACGAACTCGCCGCCCTGGCCGCCGAAGGCCGCATCCGCCACGTCGCCTGCGTCTACGACGAGGCCGAGGTGGACCGCGCCGTCGCGACCTTCTGCGCCTCGGGCTGCGTGGGGGTGGACGCGTGGATCTCGGCCCGCATCCGGGCGCGGGGCGGGGTGGTCAACGTGGTCGACAAGCCGCGCCTGTGCTCGGCGATCACGCCGGCGCTGGTGGACCGGGACCCGCTGGTGGTCGCCATCGGGACCGAGGGCGTGGCCCCGGTCATGGCCCAGCGCGTGAAGACCATGGCGGAGGGCTGGCTGGAGCCCGGCCTCGGCGCCTTCCTCGCCGAGATGGCCCGGCTGCGCCCGGTGATGGCCGAGACCGCGCTCGCCCCCGATCCCCGGCGCTTCTGGAACTGGATCATGGACGGCCCGCGGGCGCGGGCCGCGGGCGGGGACCTGGCGGGCGCGGTGGCGGAAGTGCGCGCCGCCATCGCCGCCGGCGCCGCCCCCGCGGTGGCCGCAGACGGCCGCCTGACCCTGATCGCCTTGCCGGAGGCCGGCATGGACCTGCTGCCCCTGCGCGCGGTGCGCCGGATGCAGGAGGCCGACCTCGTGGTCCACCCGCCCGAGACCCCGGCCGAGGCGCTGGAACTGGCCCGCCGCGACGCCGAGCGGCTGGCCGTCTCGGCGCTGCCCGCCGCCGAGATCGCGCAAAGGGCGGCGCGCGGCCAGTCCGTCGCGGCGCTGGTCCCGCCCGCCGCATGGGACGCCGCCTGCGCCGCGGCCGAAGGCGCGGGCCTTTCCCCCGAACGCCTCTTCGCCGGCCGCGCTCACCCGTCTCACCCGGACCCCGCTCCCTGACCGCGGGGCTCAGAGGCGGGGCGCAGGGGCGGGGCGCCGAGGCGGGCCGGGCGCGGTCTCACTCCGCCGTGGCGCGCGCCGCGATCGCCTCGAACACCGCGTCGAGCTCCGCCGCCAAGGCCTCCAGCTCCGCCCCGCCCTCATCCGCATAGGGCGCGAACACGGCCCCCGGCGTCTTCCAGCTCAGCGCCGCGCCGGTCCCGGTCCCGTTCTCGGTCACGTAGAAGCGGATCGGCGCCTCGATCATCGCCGCAACCGACAGCCCCAGCGCCCGCACCGCGTAGTCGTTGCGAAACACCCCGACCACCCGGTTGCCCGGGATCGTCACGCCGCGGCCGGCGGCGGCCTCGGTGGGGCCGGCTTCGGTCACCAGGCCCATGTTCTCGGCGCGCACCGCCTCGCGCAGGCGGGGCAGAAGCGCGTCATAGGGCAGGGCGGTCTCGATCACCCGCCAGCCGGGGCGGGGGCCTGGAACCTGCGCCGAGGCCCCGCCCGCGACGATCATGAGCAGGAGGGCGAGGGACCCGGCGAGGCGTCGTGCGAAATGGATCATGGGATCGCTCCTTGCGGTCGAGATGACGTCATGCGGGGTCGAGCCTCAGCGCCCGGCGCAGGCGCAGCCCGGCCCAGGTCCCCGCCACGGCCCAGGCCAGCCACCACAGCCCGTGCAGCGAACCCGAGGTCAGTCCCCCGAGAAACGCGCCGATATTGCAGCCGTAGGCGAGCCGCGCGCCGTAGCCCATCAGCAGCCCTCCCGCCGCGGCGCCGGCCAGCGCGCGGGGCGGGATGCGCCAGGTCGGGGCGAAGCGCCCGGCCAGCCCGGCGGAGAACAGCGCCCCCGCCACGATGCCGAGATTCATCACGGAGGTCGCGTCGGCCAGCGCCGGCCGCGCCAGCGCCGCGCCGCGCCAGCCCTGCCAGTAGGTCCATGTCTCGGCCGGAATTCCCAGCCCCTGCGCCGCCTTCGCGCCCCACAGGGCGAAGCCCCAGGTCACGCCCCAGGGGCGGCCGAGCAGCGCGAAACACCCGATCCCCACCGCCGCCAGCGCCAGCGCGCCGGTCACGGGGCGCCATCGCAGGCGGCGGGTGAAAGGGGGCGCGGCGGGGAGCGCGGCGGGGAGCGCGGCGGGCGGCGTCTCGGGGGGCGTCGGGCGGGGGGCGCCGCCGCCCCGCTCCACCGCGCGGGTCAGCGCCCAGGCCCCGGCCAGCGCCGCGCCCATGACCGCGATCGCCGGCAACGGCCCCAAGCCGCCGACCAGCGACCAGCCGGCGCGGGTGGCGGGCAGGGCGGCCCAGACCTCCCAATGCGCGGTGGCGAGCACCGAGCCCGCCACGAAGAACGCCAGCGTCACGCCCATCTTCGCCGAGCCCCCGCCCACCGTGTAGAGCGTCCCCGACGCGCAGCCGCCGCCGAGCTGCATGCCGGCTCCGAACATCGCCGCGCCGATGGCCGAGGCGACCCCCATCGGCAGCACCACGCCGCGGGCCGGCAGCCCCAGCGCCTCGCCCCAGGCGATCAGGGGGAAGGCGACGGCGCTGATCAGGCCGATGAGCAGGATCTGGGCCCGCACGCCCTCGCCCCGCCGGTCCCGCGCCAGGGCCCGCCAGGCGGAGGCGAAGCCGAACCCCGATCCATGCAGCGCCCAGCCCGCCGCGGCTCCCAGCAGGACCGGCGCCGTCATCCCGAGGCCCCCCGCCCGGACCGCCGTCCCCAGCAGCGCTGCGGTCAGGACCAGCGCCGCGACGATCACGCCGGGCTGGGCGGCCCGCCCGGTGGAGGCGGCCGCGCCGTCAGCCGCGCCGTCGGCTGCGGGCTCCGCGGCTGCGCCGGGGGTCATCGACGCGCCGGGCGCGGAAGGATGCGGAGGGAGACGAGGCGGGGCGAAACGAGGCGGAGGGAAAGGCGGGACATCGGGAACATCGGTCTGGCTCACAGCCTGGGAAGGAACGAAGCGCGATCGCCTGAAACCATGCGGCCCCATCGCGCCGCGCGCCAGCCCGCCCGCGTTGACGCCGGCTCAACAGCTGGTGACGGGCGGGGAGGCGTCCGCCGCCCCACAGCCTCCGCCCGCCCCGCCCGCATCTCCCGCGTCACGCGGGGGGCGGCGCCGCGTCCAGGTCGCGCCAGCGTCACGGGCGCGCCCGCGGCGCGTGGCGCAGGCCCGCGGGCGGCGCCGCCGCTTCGGCGAGGGCGGGCTCCGAAAGGGCTGACGTCGCAAGCTCGGACCCCGCGATAGCGGTCGCCCGGATGCGCCCGCGATCGCGCTCCCGCCCTTTCTGCAGGGACGGTCGTCGGCGACGATGGGGACCGCGAATGTCCGGCGCAGGTCCGACGCGAGGTCCAGCCCGCGTTCGGTCCCGCCATCGCCCCCGTCGTCGCCGCGCCGACCCCGGCGACCTTCGAGGGCCGTGGCGCCTGCGCGCCCGACCTGCGCAGGCGCCCGCGGCCTCGTCCCTGCGCGCGGCGGCGGGCCGGGCCCGCTCGGGCGGATGTCGCGATGGGGCTGACGGGAGATGCGCGGGCGGCGCGGCCGCGAAGCCCTGGTGTCATGCGAAATTCCCGCGGGGTTTCCCTCCCGCGCCCTCGCCGCAGGGGCCGGCGCCTCGCGGGGGGGGCATCCCGCGGGGACGCGCGCCCGTCGCACTCGCCCGCCCCCCCGCGATCCCGGCCGCCGATCCAGGCTGCCTTGCCGCCCGCGACTCCGTCTCAGCGCGCCGCGGGCGCCCGCGGGCCAGCCGCGCGACCGTCGACGCGGCGCCCCGGCCTGACGGCGGCCTGACAGCGACCTCACGGCGCCCTCACGTCCTGCTCGCGCCGGCCACCCCTCTCCCTCCCGAAGTCTCACCATTGGGTGAAACGGCGAAACAAGCCGTCCCCGGAGGCGAAATCCCGCCTATCCATCAGTAGGAGCGAGGCGCCCCCTCGGCGCCCCGACCCAAAGCCAGCCGCCCTCTCCGGAGCCTCCGATGACGCATGACGCCGCCGGCCTCGCCCTGACGCTCCCCGACGCCCGGTCCGCCGAGACCTGGGACGCGGCGACCCGCGCCTTCCTCGCCCATGGCGCCGCCACGCCGGAGCTGCTGGGCGACCTGCTGGCCCGTATCCCCGGCTTCGCCATGGGCCACGCGGCCCGCGGGCTGATGCTGATGCTCCTTGCCCGCGCCGAGCTGATCCCCGCCGCCGCCGCCGATCTCGCCGCCGCCCGGGCCGCCGCCGCGCAGGGCGGGGCCAATATGCGCGAGCGGCGCTATGTCGAGGCGCTGGAAGCGTTCCTCGCCGGCCGCCCCTCCGCCGCCGCGGCGATCATGGCCCGGACCGCCCGCGCCCATCCCGGCGACGCCATGGCCGCGAAATTCGCGCAGGCGATCCTCTTCATCCTCGGCGACGCGCCCGCCATGCGGCGCGAGGCGGAGGCCGCGCTCGCCCCCGCCTCCGGCCTCGGCCCCGATCATGCGCTGCACGGCTTCGTGCTCGGCCAGGCCGCCTTCGCGCGGGAGGAGACCGGGGACTACGCCGCCGCCGAGACCGCCGGGCGGGCCGGGCTCGACCTCGCCCCCGATGACGCCTGGGGGCTGCATGCGGTGGCGCATGTGATGGACATGACCGGGCGCGCGGGCGACGGGGTGCGGCTGCTCGCCGGCCAGTCATCCCGCTGGGCGCATTGCAACAATTTCGGCCTGCACGTGTGGTGGCACCTGGCGCTGTTCCATATCGACGGCGGCCGGCCGATGGCGGCGCTGCGCCTCTACGACGCCCGCATCCGCGCCACGCCCTCCGACGACTATCGCGACATCGCCAACGCCGCCTCGCTGCTGATGCGGCTGGAGCTGGAGGGCGTCGCGGTCGGCGGGCGCTGGGAGGAACTCGGCGCGCTCGCCGCCGCGCGGGTCGAGGACGGCTGCCTGGTCTTCGCCGACCTGCACTACCTGATGGCGCTCAACCGCTCGGGCCGCGCCGCGGAGGCCGCCGCGATCACCGCGCGCATCGCCCGCGACGCCCAGGGGCTCGACCACGACCAGCACGAGGTCTGCGCGCTGGCCGGGCTCGCCGCCGCGCGGGGGCTCAACGCCTTCCGGGCCGGGCGGTGGGCGGAGGCCGCGCGGGCGCTGCGCGCCGGGCTGCCGCAGCTCTGGCGGATCGGCGGCTCCCACGCCCAGCGCGACGTGATCGAGCGTATCGCCATCGAGGCCGCCCTGCGCGCGGGAGACGTGGACGGCGCCGGCGCGATGCTGGATGATCGCGCGGCGCGCCGGGGCGGAGAGGACGGCTACGGCGCCCGCCGCCGCGCGGCGCTGGAGACGCGCCGGGCCGAGATGCGGGCCATGGCCACGGCCGCCGAATGATGCGCTGAGTGGATTGATTTCGCCGAATCCATGCGCTCGGCGCATGGATGGCGCCGCCGAGAACAAGCGGGTCGTCCGACGGGACGACCGAGGGGAGACCGCCCGAGACGATGACGCACCCATCCCGAAACGCGCCCGCGGCGCCCCCGTCCTTGTCTGGGTCCTCGCCCGCGGCCCCCGCGCCCCCCGCGAAGAAGCCCCGCGACATGCGGCTGGATTTCTTCCGCGGGCTGGCGATGTTCATCATCCTGCTCGCGCATGTGCCGCTGGACAGCTGGGCGCTTTGGATCCCGGCGCGCTTCGGGTTTTCCGACGCCACCGAGATCTTCGTGTTCTGCTCGGGCCTCGCGTCCTCGCTGGCCTTCGGGGCGGCGTTCCGGGACCATGGCTGGCCGATGGGAACCGCGCGCATCGCGCATCGGGTCTGGCAGGTCTACTGGGCGCATGTGGGGCTGGTGCTCGCGGTCTGCGCCCTGCTTTACGCCATCGACGCGAGCGGCTGGGGGGCGCCGGACAAGCTCTATATCGCGCGCGTGCCGGTGGTCCCGCTGTTCGAGGATACCGGGCCGGCGCTGCTGGGGTTGCTGAGCCTGCGCTGGGTTCCGAATTTCTTCGACATCCTGCCCATGTATCTGGTGATCCTGGCCATGGTTCCGCTGGTCATGGGGGCGTATCGGCTGGCCGGCCGGGGCGGCGCGCTGGGGCTGGTGGCGGCGATCTGGCTGGCGGCGCAGTTCAACCTGCTGGACCTGCCCTCGCGCCCCTGGGCGACGGAGATCCCGTGGTTCTTCAACCCCTTCGGCTGGCAGCTGGTGTTCTTCACCGGCTTCGCCTTCGGCATGGGCTGGGTCCCGGCGCCGCCGGTTTCGCGCGCGCTGTTTCGGGCGGCGGTGGCGGTGCTGCTGATCTCGGTCCCCTTCGCGTGGTTCCGCATCCATGACGGGCTGTGGCTGCCCGACGGCTGGTGGCTTCAGGACGCGATCGCGGCCGGGCGCGAGGCCACGCAGGTCCTGTGGCGCAAGACCGAGCTGGGGCTGTTCCGCTGGCTGCATTTCCTGGCGCTGGCCTATGTGTTCTGGTCGCTCGCGGGGCCGGGCGGGGCGCGGCTGACGCAGCCGCTGCGCCTGCCGGCGGCCGCCTCGGGCGCCGCGCTGGCGATCTGCGCCGGCGTCGCGCTGATCACCGCGCCCTGGGCCTGGGTGGACGAGATCCGCGCCCTGGCCCCGGCGCTCGACGCCTGGCTGACCGGCGTGCTGGGCGAGGGCGCGCGGTCGGTCCTCGGCGTCGACCTGTTCGTCCCGTGGGAGCGGCAGAGCCTGGTGATGGTCCTGCATCTCTGCGCGCTGGCGCCGCTGGTCTGGACGGCGATCGGGGCCGGGGCGCGGGCCTGGATCGCGGGGCCGGGCTGGGCCGGCTTCGTGCCGGTGGTGCGCAAGGTCGGCACGCAGTCGCTGGCGGTGTTCCTCAGCTCGATGTTCCTCGCGCAGGTCATCGGCTGGGGTCTGGACCTGACCGGGCGGGGGCTGTGGGCGACGGGGCTGTTCAACCTCGCGGGGTTCGCGGCGCTGATCGCGGTGGCCTATGCGGTGGGCTGGTTCAAGTCGCAGCCCTGGCGGCGCCCGGCGCCGGCCCCCGCCCCGACCCCGGCGCCAGCGCCGGCGGAGGCCGCGCCGCGGCGCGGGGCGGCGCGCCGTTCCGCGCCGCAGCCGGCCGAGTGAGGCCGGGCGTGCCGAATGCGACCCGATCCGGGGGCCGTGGCGGGGGATGCGCCCCGCCCCGCGCCTTGCCCCGCGCCCCACGCCGCGTCCACGGTGCGGAAAAGTCGGGGCCGGGGGCCGTGATCCGCAGGGCGGATCGCGCGCGCTCATGGACATCGCCGCGCCGCGCGCCAGTTTCCTGCTCAGCCGGCGACGACGCCGCCGAAACCCGTCACGCCGACCCCGATCACGCCGACCCCGCCTTCGCCGGCCCCGCGCCGTCTTCCTTCCGCCCTTTCCGCCGAGGTAACGGACCGAGATGAACTACGCCCCCGCCGAAGCTCTTCTTCCCCTGATGCCCGAAGCGGGCGAGACCCGCTCCGTCGTCGTGGCCCAGCTCGGCCAGACGCTGGACGGGCGGATCGCCACCGTCACCGGGGCCTCCAAATACATCAACGGCTACCAGGCGCTGGACCACCTGCATCGACTGCGCGCGCATGTGGACGCGGTGCTGGTGGGGGTGTCGACCGTGGTGGCGGACGATCCGCGGCTGACCGTGCGCCGGGTCGACGGCAAGCATCCGGCCCGGGTGGTGATCGACCCCAACGGGCGGCTGCCCGCCGACTGGGGCGGGCTGAGCGACGGCGCCGCGCCGGTCTATGTGATCACCCGTCCCGACCTGACCCCGCCGCCCCCGGCCATCGCCGTTCCGCTGGAGCCGGAGGCGGGCGGCTTCGCCCCCGACGCCATCGTGGCGGCGCTGCATGCGCTTGGCCTGCGGCGGATCCTGGTGGAGGGCGGGGCCGACACGCTGGCGCGTTTTCTGGACGCCGGCGCGGTGGACCTGCTGCATGTGCTGGTCGCGCCGATGATCCTCGGATCGGGGAAGGAGGGGTTCCGGCTCGCCCCCGTCGACAGTCTCGACGAGGCGTTGCGCCCGGTCACGCGGGTCCATGCGTTCGAGGACGGGGACGTGCTGTTCACCTGCGATCTGCGCAGGTCCTGGCAGCGGGACTGAGGCGCGCTGGCGCGTTTTCCGCGGACCGGCGAACCCCGCGGCCCGCGCCGGGCGCATACCCCCATGCCGCCGCGCGTCACGCGGCTTTTGACCCGCGGCGCGGAAGGCGCGATGGTCGGGGCGGCCGCGCCGGTTCGCGGCCGCGCCAGACCCGCGCCGCGCCGCGCGGCCAGCAGAGGGACCCTCGCCCATGAAGCCCGCCAGCTATCCCGTTCCGCGCAAGGCGCTGCACTGGCTCGTCGCGCTCTGCGTGCTGCTGCTGGTCCCCATCGGCCTGCTGATCGAGGGCTACGAGGCCGGGAAGATCGAGGCGGTGAACGCGGTGCTGGGCGAGGGCGGGTTCAACCTGATCTACGACCTGCACAAGTCGCTGGGGATCACCGTGCTGGCGCTGATGATTCTGCGGGTGGCGGCGCGCGCGGTCTGGGCGGCGCCCGCCTATGCGCGGCCGCTGAGCCCGGCGGAGAGGCTGGTCTCCTCTCTCGTGCATGCGGCGCTTTACGTGCTGCTGATCGCGACGCCGGTGGTCGGCTGGATCGGGGTCAGCCTCTACCCGGCGCCGGTCCCGGTCTGGGGCCTGTTCGACGCGGCGCTGCCGGTGGCGCCCGACCGCGCGGTCTCGGAGTTCCTGCTGGGCGGCGTGCATGGGCCGCTGGGGCTGCTGATCGGGTTCCTGGCCGTCGCCCATATCGCGGCGGCGCTCAAGCACGGGCTGGTGGACCGGGACGGGGTGCTGGGCCGGATGTTCTGAGCCCGGCCCGGCCCGACGCCTGAACCGGCGCCTGCGCCGCCGCCCGGACCGCCGTCTAGTCCGGGGGCAGGGCGAGCAGGTCCATGTGGCCGATCTCCACCGTCTGGGCCTTCCGCCGGGCGCTCGCCCAGGCGAAATGCGCGGCGGGGGGCAGGGCGGCGGTTTCGGCCACCGCCTCCGCCGCGCCGGCGGCCAGCGCGGTGATCAGGGCCGCGTCGCGCGGCGCCTCCAGCCGCCAGTCCGAGGGCGCGACCTTCACCCGCCATCCCCGCGCCGAGAGCCGCGAGGCCAGCATCGCCCCCGCCCGCGGCCCCAGCGACGGACCGAAGCCCTTGTCGCCCCGCTGGTGGGCGTGAAAGGCGGCGAGCGCCCGGGGCTCGTGCGCGGAGGTGGGGGACCAGCGCTCGCGGCCGTCATAGGTGAGCGCGGCGTAGATCGCGACGCCGGGGGGCGCGGCGGCGACGAAGCCGTCGAGCCAGTCGCCGGACACCAGGTCGAACAGCGCGGAGGCGGAGATCAACCCCCGCGCCTCGCCGGTCAGCAGCCCGGCCGGGCCGCCCGGCGCGGGCGCGAGATCGAGGGCGAGCGTGCGCTCTCCGGTGCGCCGGGCGGCCTCGGCCAGCAGGCCGGGATCGCGGTCGATCAGGGTCCAGCGGGCGTTGGGCAGATGCGGCGAGACCGCGCGATAGCCCGCGCCGGTTCCGCAGCCCAGGTCCAGCGCCTCCAGCGGGCCGGGGACTTCCCTCGCCCAGTCGGCCAGAGCGGCCAGAAGGCCGCGGTCGCGCGCGGCGTCGTCGGCGGATTCGCGCAAGGAGAGCCAGTCGCTGGAAAAGCTCATGCCGAATGCTCCCGCATGTCGCGGAGCGGTTCCGCGCGAAGTCCGGCGAGCTGACCCGCCACGATCCGCGCCGCGTCCTCCCATCCCGGCAGGGACAGGGCGTGCGCGCGGGACGCCGCGGCCATGCGGTCGGCCTCCTCCGCGTCGTCGAGCACGACGGCCAGCGCCTTGGCCATGGCCTCCGGATCGCCGGGAGGGACGAGCCGGGCGGCGCCGCCCGCGGCCTCGGGGACCGCGCCCGCGTTGCAGGCCACCACGGGCAGGCCGCGCATCATCGCCTCGACGATCACCATCCCGTAGCCCTCGTAGCGGGAGGGCAGGCAGAAAAGGTCGGCGTCGAGATAGAGCGCGTCGAGCGCGGCGCGCCCCAGCGCGCCGGTCAGGCGGATGCGGGGGGCGAGGCCCGCGGTCTCGATGGCGGCGCGCAGGGCCTGGGCGGCGTCGGGGTCGCGGGCGTCGTCGCCGGCGATGGCGCAGGTCCAGTCCCGGTCCGCGAGGCGCGAGAGCGCGGCGACCAGCGTCCCCCAGTCCTTGCGCGCCGAGATCGTGCCGACGCCGAGGATCATCGGCGCCGGGTCGCGGCGCCGCGGCGCGCGCGGCGCGGGGGTCAGCCCCGGCGGCGCCACCGCGATCCGCGCGGCGGGGACGCCGAGGCGGGTCCGCAGGGTTTCCGCCGTGGTGCGCGAGGTGGTCACGACCCCGGCGCAACGGGCCAGCGCCGCGGCTTCGGCGGCGAGCATCCGTGCGGACGCCTCCGCCGACAGCCCCGTCTCCAGCCCCAGCGGGTGATGGCAGAGCGCGATCAGCCGCGCGCCGAGCGCTTCGGGGATCGCCTCGGCCGGCAGGGCGCCGAGCGCCAGCCCGTCGACCAGCACCGGGCCGGGGGCGGCGGCCATGGCGGCGATCGCGGCTTCGGCCTCGGCCCGGGTCGGGCGCGGGAACCCGCCCGACAACGGCAGATGGGAGAGCGCGAGGCCGACGGCGGGCGCGGCCTCCAACAGTTTCCGGTCGTATTCGTAGCCGCCCGTGGGCGTGTCGAGCGCGCCCGGGATGGCGAAGGCGGCGGCGATCGTCACACCGCGCCTTCGAACCAGGCCTTCGCGATATGGCTCTCGTTCAGGGTGACGCGGATGCGCTCGATCCCCTCCGAGCCGGTTCCCAGTTCGCCCCCGCGGGCCGCTTCGGCCAGGCGGTCGAAGATGTGACGGGCGAGCCATTCGGTGGTGGTCAGCTCGCCGGGAAACACGGCGTCGAGATTGGCGTAGTTGATCGGGGCCAGCGCCGCCTTCAGCACGTCATGGGCCCGGCCGATATCGGCCACGATGCGCTCCGGCCCCAGTTCCTCGCGGAAGAACGCCACGTCGACCACATAGGTCGCGCCGTGCAGGCCCTGGGCCGGGCCGAAGACCTCGCCGGGCAGGGAATGAGCCAGCATCACATGGTCCCGCACTTCGACCGCATACATAGGGGACGCCCTCCGATGGCACGCGCACGCGCTGGAAATTCTCGTGTTCGTTGACCAGCTTGTCCGGGGAGAGGCTCAGGTCAAGGCGACCGAAGCGTCATCGGAGTCACGGAAAAATGATCCGCTTCGGGCGGATCGCGGTGCGGAATGCGCCGGTTCAAAGTGGAACATGTTGTTCTGCCTGATGGTTTCTCGTTTCATCCATCGGCAAGACGGGCCGGGTCGGCCGGGTCGCCCATGCGGGGGCGCGGCTCAGTCATAGGCGACCAGCGTGGCGATTCCGGGGGCGTCGCGGGCCAGCAGGGCCGGAAGGCGGGCGGGCAGGGATTCGAAGGGCGCGTCGGCCTCGGGGGGGCCGATCAGCGTCGCCTCCAGGTCCGGATCCTCGGCCAGCAGCCGCAGGGCCGCCTGCATCCGGCGCGCATGGTCCCAGCGCGCGGCGCGCGCCGCGGGGATGCGCCCGACCTGCGACGAGACCAGCGTCAGCCGCCGGGCGTGAAACGCGCCGCCCAGCGGAACCGCGGGGGCGAGGTCGCCGAACCAGGACGCCTCGACCAGCCGCCCCTCGACGCCCAACAGGTTCAGCGCCGCGGTCAGCCCGGCCTCGGAGGCGGAGGCGTGGATCGCCACATCGAAGTCCGGGGCGAAGTCCGCGTAGGATTCCGGGGCGAAATCCGCCTCCGGCGCCATGGACAAGGCCTCGGGCGGGGCGAAGCCCACCCCCAGCGCGGCGGCGGTCGCGGCGCGGGCGGGGATGGGGTCGCTGAGCGTCACCTGGGTTCCCGGAATGCGCCCCGCGAGCCAGGCCACGAGGCAGCCGACCAGCCCGGCCCCGATCACCGCCACCCGGTCGCCGGGGGCGACGGCGGCGTCCCAGATCACGTTGAGCGCCGTCTCCATGTTGGCGGCGAGCGCGCCGAGCCGCGGCGACAGCCCCTCGGGCAGGGGGGTGAGCGCGGCGGCGGGCAGGCGGAAGCGCGTCTGGTGCGGGTGCAGGGCGAAGACCATGCGGCCCTGGAGGGCGGGCGGGCCCTCGATCACCTCGGCCACGGCGCAGTAGCCGTATTTGACCGGGAAGGGGAAATCGCCGGTCTGGAAGGGCGCGCGCATGCGGGCGTGCTCGGAGACCGGGACGCGGCCTTCGAAGACCAGCCGCTCGGTGCCCCGGCTGAGGGCGGAGCGGGTCATGCGCAGCAGGCACTCGCCCTCGCCGAGCGCGGTCTCGCGGATCTCGGCGCGGCCGGGGGCGATGTAGTGGAGCGCGCGGGCGGGCTGGGTCATGCGGGGCCTGGGCTGGTGCGGGACAGGATGCGGGCCATCTCGCCCCGCGGAAGGGCGCGAGGCAAGGCCGGGCGGAGGCGCGGGGCGCGGCGACCGGGCTCCGCTTCGGTCACTTCGACTTTACCGCCGAACCCGCGCGGTGGTTTTGGGTCACATAAGGGTATCTGCTTTGCGCAGTGTCGCCCGTTCCCGTCCCCAGCGCGAGTCGCAGCCCTCGATGAGCCTTCCCGTCGACCCCTCCCCGATCCCGACCCTGACCCCGGCCGACGACGCGCCCGGCGCCCCTGACGCCGGCGGGCGCACGCCCGCGGGCCTGCAACCGGCCGCGGTCCTGCGCCGGCGGCGATGGCTGGCGGCGGGCCTGAACCTGGCGGGTCTGGCGCTGGTGCTGGCGGGGGCGTGGCGGATGCTGTCGCCGGCGGGGATCTCGGCCTCGGACGCGGTGATCCTGGCCTGCATCGCCATCGGCGCTCCCTGGACGATCATGGGCGCGTGGAACGCGATCCTGGGCCTGTGGCTGCTGCACGGGACCCGCGACGGGCTGGGCCGCGCCGCCCCGCATCTGGCGGCGGGCGACAGCGACGCGCCCATCGTCGCGCGCACCGCCGTGCTGCTGTGCCTGCGCCACGAGGACGCCGACCGGGCGCTGGCGCGGCTGGCGGAGGTGCGGCGGTCGCTGGACGCCACGGGGCAGGGCGCGGCCTATGACCTGCACATCCTGTCGGACAGCCAGGACCCCGGGGCGGTGGCGGCGGAGGAAGCCGCGCTCGCGCGGTGGCGGCCGCTGCTGGGGCGCGCGGAGTATCGCCGCAGGACCGACAACCGCGGCTGGAAGGCCGGCAATATCCGCGAGTTCGTGCGTCGGCGCGGGCGGGACTACGCGCTGTTCCTGCCGCTCGATTCCGACAGCCTGATGGCGGGCGAGGCGATCCTGCGCATGACCCGGATCATGCAGGCGCATCCGCGCATCGGGATCCTGCAGAGCCTGGTGGTCGGCGCGCCCTCGGCGTCCGGTTTCGCGCGGCTGTTCCAGTTCGGGATGCGCCACGGGATGCGCAGTTTCACCATGGGCGCCGCCTGGTGGCACGGGGATTGCGGGCCCTATTGGGGGCACAACGCGCTGGTGCGCACGGCCCCCTTCCGCGCCCGCTGCGGACTGCCGCGGCTGCCGGGGCGGCCGCCGCTGGGGGGGGACATCCTCTCCCACGACCAGGTGGAGGCGGCGCTGATGCGCCGCGCGGGGCTGGAGGTGCGGGTGATCCCGGTCGAGGGCCCGTCCTGGGAGGACAACCCGACGACCCTGATGGAATTCACCCGCCGCGACCTGCGCTGGTGCCAGGGCAACATGCAGTATCTGCGCCTGCTGGGCCTGCGCGGGCTGCGGCCGATGTCGCGTTTCCAGATCTTCGCCGCCATCGCCATGTATTTCGGCGCGCCGGCCTGGATGCTGATGACGCTGGCCGGCGCCGCCAAGATCCTCGGCGGGGAGCGCGCGGATGTGGATCTGGCTTTCGGGGTGGTGATGTTCGTCGCCATGTTCGCCATGAGCCTCGTGCCCAAGGTCGCGGGCTGGATCGACACGGCGCTGACGCCGGGCGGGGCGGCGCGCTATGGCGGCGGGGCGCGGTTCGCGGCGGGGGCGGCGGCGGAGACGGTGTTCTCGGTGCTGCTCGCGCCCGCGGTGGCGCTGCGGGTGACGATCTTCCTCGCCGGCCTGCCCTTCGGCCGCGCGGTGGGCTGGACCGGGCAGAGCCGCGACGCCCATGCGCTGAGCTGGGGGGACGCGGCCCGCGGATTGTGGCCGCAGAGCCTGATGGGGCTCGGCCTCGGCGGGCTGATCGCCTGGGGCGCGCCCGGCGCGATCCCCTGGGCCGCGCCGGTGCTGGCGGGGCTGGCGCTGTCGATCCCCTTCGCGGTGTTCACCGCCTCGCCCTGGCTGGGCCGGGTCATGACCCGCGCCGGGCTCTGCGCCGTGCCGGAGGAACGCGCCCCCGCGCCTGAGTCGCTGCGCCGGCTGGACGCCTCGCTGGCGGCCCTGCGCGAGGGGCGGGGGGACGCGCCCGAGGGCGAGGCCCCGCGCTCCGCGCTGGCCGCCGGAGCGGTGCGCGCCGCCTGAGTCCTTGCGCGCTTTCGGCAAACGAGGAAAATCATTCCGCATGACCCAGGGTCTTGTGGAATGATTTTGCGCGCACTTGGAATTCCAGCGGAGCCGGTGCTAGCGTGTCGCGGGCGACGGGACGGTTTCTCCCGCTCGCAGCGATTGACGCCACCCTGTCCAAAGTGATGGATTGTCGACGAAACCGGATCCGGCCTCCCGCATGCCGCTCCGGACCCTGCTCAACCCCGCCCCGGACGTCCCGGGACCACGACGGAGCCGCCGCACCATGATCGCCCAACCCTATCTGCTGTTCCTGGGCGACGCGCCCGACCCGCTCGCCGCCAAGGTCGCGCAGGGCATCAAGGACTGGAACCCGGCCGTGGCCGCGGGCCAGCTTCGCCTGCCGGGCTGCAAGGCGGACATGAAGCTCACCGACATGACCATCGACGAGGCCGTGGCCGCCGGGGTGAAGACCCTGGTGATCGGCGTCGCCAATCGCGGCGGTCTGATCTCCGACACCTGGAAAGCGGTGCTGAAGGAGGCGCTGGAGAAGGGCATGGACATCGCCTCCGGCCTGCACAACCTGCTCCGCGACGAGCCCGAGCTGGTCGCCGCCGCCAAGGCCCATGGGCGGGAACTGCACGACGTGCGCATCCCCACGGTGAAATACCCCATCGCCTCGGGCGTGAAGCGCAAGGGCAAGCGCTGCCTGGCCGTGGGCACCGACTGCTCGGTCGGCAAGATGTACACGGCGCTCGCGATGGAGAAGGAGATGGCCAAGCGGTCGATCCCCTGCACTTTCCGCGCCACCGGCCAGACCGGGATTCTCATCACCGGCGGCGGCGTGCCGCTGGACGCGGTGATCGCCGACTTCATGGCGGGCTCGATCGAATGGCTGACGCCGGACGCGGCCGACGATCACTGGGACCTGATCGAGGGGCAGGGCAGCCTGTTCCACGCCTCCTATTCCGGCGTGACGCTGGCGCTGATCCATGGCGGCCAGCCCGACGCGCTGGTGGTCTGCCACGAGCCGACCCGCGAGCACATGCGCGGCCTTCCGGACTACCAGGTGCCCTCGATCGGCGCGGTGTCCGACCTTGCGCTGACCATGGCGAAGATGGTGAACGCCGGCGCCAAGGTGGTCGGCATCTCGATCAACACCGCCGCCATGTCCGACGAGGAGGCCGCCGATTATCTCAAGGCGGTCGAGGCCGAATACGGCCTGCCCACCTGCGACCCGTTCCGCACCGGGGTCGGGCCCATCGTCGACGCCATGATGGCGTGAGCGGCATGAGCGGACTGTCCCTGACGGCCCGACGCGACGTGTTCAGGCTGCGCGAGGTGTTCACCATCTCGCGCGGCTCGCGCACCGAGCAGAACGTGGTGACGGTGGAGATCACCGACGGGACCCATCGCGGTTGGGGGGAATGCACACCCTACGCCCGTTACGATGAGACCGTCGAAGGCGTGATCGCGGAGATCGAGGCCCTGCCCATGGCGGGGCTCGACCGGGTGACGCTGTCGGCGCTGATGCCGGCGGGGGCGGCGCGCAACGCCGTCGACTGCGCGCTGTGGGACCTGGAGGCCAAGCGCACCGGCAAGCGGGTCTGGGAACTGGCGGGGCTGGCGAAGCCCGGGCCGGAGATCACCGCCTTCACCCTGTCGCTGGGAGAGCCCGCCTCGATGCGCGCCAAGGCGGCGGAGAACGCGTTCCGGCCGCTGCTCAAGATCAAGCTGGGCGGCGAGGGCGACATGGCCCGGCTGGAAGCGGTGCGGGAGGGCGCGCCGCGCTCGCGCATCGTGGTCGACGCGAACGAGGGCTGGACGGCGGAGGAATACGCCGAACTGGCCCCCGCCCTGCTGCGCCTGGGCGTGGCGATGGTCGAGCAGCCGCTGCCGGCGGGCAAGGATGAGGCGCTGGCCGACGTGGCGCGTCCGCTGCCGGTCTGCGCGGATGAGAGCTGCCATGACCGCGCCTCGCTGCCGGCCCTGAAGGGCCGCTACGACATGATCAACATCAAGCTCGACAAGACCGGCGGCCTCACCGAGGCGCTGGCGCTCAAGGCCCAGGCGCTCGCCGAGGGTTACCAGGTGATGACCGGCTGCATGATGGGGACGTCCCTCGCCATGGCGCCGGCGCTGCTGGTCGCCCAGGGCGGGGCGGTGACGGATCTCGACGGTCCGTTGCTGCTGGCCGAGGACCGCGACGCGCCGCTGCAATTCGACGCCGCCGGCGTTCATCCGTCCGAACCGGCCCTGTGGGGCTGAAGGAGTCTTTCGATATGTCCCGCATCGTTTACGTGAACGGCGAATATCTCCCCGAGGAAGAGGCGAAGATCTCGATCTTCGACCGGGGCTTCCTGATGGCCGACGCGGTCTACGAGGTCGCCTCGGTGCTTGACGGCAAGCTGCTGGACTATGCCGGGCACGAGGCGCGGCTGGCGCGCTCGCTGGGCGAGCTGGAGATCCCGATGCCGGCGAGCCCGGAGGAGATCCTGGAGATCCACCGCCAGCTGGTGACCCGCAACGGGGTCGAAGAGGGCGCGGTCTACATGCAGGTCACGCGCGGCGCGGCGGATCGCGATTTCGCCTGGACCGCGGACATGACGCCGTCGCTGGTGCTGTTCACCCAGGCCAAGGCGATCGTGGCGAGCCCGATGGCGCAGCGGGGGTCGAAGGTGATCTCGCTCGACGATCTGCGCTGGCATCGGCGGGACATCAAGACCACGCAGCTTCTGTATGCGTCGATGGCCAAGATGCAGGCCAAGGCGGCGGGGGCGGACGACGCCTGGCTGGTCGAGGACGGCAAGATCACCGAGGGCACGTCGAACAACGCCTGGATCGTGACGAAGGACGGGGTTCTGGTGACGCGGCAGCTGTCGAACGACCTGCTGGCGGGGATCACCCGGGCGTCGCTGATGCGCTATGCGGCGGAGGCCCAGATCTCGGTCGAGGAGCGGGCCTTCACGGTGGAGGAGGCCAAGGGCGCGGCGGAGGCTTTCGTGACCTCGGCCTCGGCCTTCGTGATGCCGGTGGTGGAGATCGACGGCGTGAAGCTGGGGGCGGGCAGCCCCGGGCCGGTGGCGACGCGCCTGCGCGAGATCTACGTGGAAGAGAGCCGCCGCACCGCCATCTGAGCCGGCGCGCGCCCCCGGGCCCTGCGGGCGCCGCGCGTCAGCCCTTGCGCCGGTGGCGCGGGGGCGCCCGCGCGGCGTTGCGGGCGGCGGCGCGTCTGGCGGGGCCACGTGGCGACGGTGCGGCGCGTGAGTGGCCGGGGCGATGCGGTCTTGCGTGCGGTTTCGGGGGGCGCGGGTCTTCGACCGGGTTTGCGGTCGGCACGGGTGGCGCGGCGGCGAGGGGTTCGCGGTCGCCTCGGCGTGGGTCGTCCTGCGCTGACCGGCGCGCGCGCTTGAGCCTGGGCGTTCTCCGGCTCACCCGGATGCGCGCCGGGATTCGCGTCTGGATTTCCGACGACCTGCGCCTTGCGCGTCGCGGCGACGCGAGGGCGCCCCTGGCCGGAGCCGGCCGAGGCGTGAAGCTGGAGGCCGGGTCAACCCGCGCCCCCGGATCAGCGCCGCGCGGGCGGGACGGCGCCGGACGCGCGGCGGTCGACGCGCGGCTCCGTCGTTCCGGCCTCAGCTCGCCGTCGTGACCCGGTTGCGCCCGGTTTCCTTCGCCTTGTAGAGCGCCTTGTCGCAACGTGCGATCAGTTCGGCGGCGGTCTCGCCCTCCCGATGCTCGGCCACGCCGAAGGAGGCGGTGACCGCGCCCAGCCGTTCCTTGGTGTCCGACACCACGAAATTGCGCGCCGCCAGCCCCTGGCGGATCCGCTCCGCCACATGGCGGGCGCCCAGGATCTCCGTCGACGGCAGGATCAGCGCGAATTCCTCGCCGCCATAGCGCGCCGCGGTGTCCTTGCCCTGCACGTTCTGGCGGATCAGCCGCGCGTACTGCTTCAGCACCGAATCGCCCACCGCGTGCCCGAACTGGTCGTTGACCCGCTTGAACCGGTCCACATCCGTCATCACCAGCGAAAACGGCCCCTTGGTCGCGCGGGCGTCGATCTCCAGCTCCAGCACCAGGTCGAAGCGGCGGCGATTGGCCAGCCCGGTGAGATGATCGGCGAAGGCGCTTTCCCGCAGCTCCCGCAATTCGTCGTGCAGCATGCCGATCTGGGCATGCGCGGCGCTGAGCTCTCCGGCGAAGAATTCGTTCTGGGTGGCGTAGGTCTCCGTCACCTCGAGCATGTCGCGGATCACCTGGCGGGCGGTGGAGGGGCGCATCAGGATCGACATCCCGTCCCGCGCCTTGGCCAGCGTGTCGCGGAACCGGTCGTCGTCCACCGACTTGCGCGCCAGCGAGGCGGAGAGGGTTCCGAGCTCCTTCTCCGCGCGTGCGCTGATCTCCATGTAGCGGCCGGCCTTGTCGCCAAGCGCGAGATGTTCCTCATACAGCCGGTCGACGGCGTTGAGGCTCGCGCCCTCCCCGTCGGGAAGAAGCATGTCCACCGCTTCCGACAGCTCCGCGTCGGTGCCTTCGAGATAGACGTAGAACAGTTCGAACACGCGGGGATCGGGGGGGATGCCGCGTCGGGACGTTTCCTCCAGCACCCGGTAAGCCAGCGCGGTGACGTCATCGAAGCTTTCGCGACGCGTGTCCTCTGCCTTGATGCTTTCCAACGCTTCCGGCCCCCCGTCAACTTCCGCGACCGCCCGGCCGAGCCTGGCGATCCGCATGCGGGGACCATGCGTGGGAAACCGTTTGAAAATGCCTAACCCGGACGCGTCTTTCGACCGTGACCGTGACCGTGACCGTGACCGGGACAGCGACCGCGACCGAAACTGAAAACGCGAACGCCCCGTCGCGGCGAGGCGACGGGGCGTGCAAGCGGCGACGGGGCCGGATCGCCGGCCGGCGGGACGCGCCCGCCGGCCGTCGCGATCAGTTGATCAGGCCGAGCTGCTCCAGCTTCAGGATCACCTGCTGGGCGCAGTTGTCGACTTCCTGGCCCTCGGTATCGACGCGAAGCTCCGGGGTCTCGGGGGCCTCGTAGGGGTCCGAGATGCCGGTGAACTCCTTGATCTTGCCTTCGCGGGCCAGCTTGTAGAGCCCCTTGCGGTCCCGGCGCTCGCACTCTTCGAGCGAGGTCGCGACATGGACTTCGACGAAGGCGCCGTAGGCCTCGATCATCTCACGCACCGCACGGCGGGTGGCCGTGTAGGGCGCGATCGGGGCGCAGAGCGCGATGCCGCCGTTCTTGGTGATCTCGGACGCGACATAGCCGATGCGCTTGATGTTGATGTCGCGATGCTCCTTGGAGAAGCCGAGCTCCGAGGACAGGTGCTTGCGCACCACGTCGCCGTCGAGCAGCGTCACCGGGCGGCCGCCGAGCTCCATCAGCTTGACCATCAGCGCGTTGGCGATGGTCGACTTGCCCGAGCCCGACAGGCCGGTCAGGAACACGGTGAAGCCCTGCTGGGCCCGCGGCGGCTTGGTGCGGCGCAGCTCCTTGACCACTTCGGGGAAGGAGAACCACTCGGGGATGTCGAGCCCCTCGGCCAGGCGGCGGCGCAGCTCGGTGCCCGAGATGTTGAGCACGGTGACGCCGTCTTCGATCTCGTCGGCGGGCTCGTACTGGGCGCGCTCCTGCACATAGACCATGTGCTTGAAGTCCACCATGGTCACGCCGATCTCGTCCTCATGGGCGCGGAACAGCTCCTGCGCGTCATAGGGGCCGTAGAAATCCTCGCCGGCGGAGTTCTTGCCCGGGCCGGCATGGTCGCGGCCGACGATGAAGTGGGTGACGCCGTGGTTGCGGCGGATCAGGCCGTGCCACACCGCCTCGCGCGGGCCGGCCATGCGCATGGCCAGCGGCAGCAGCGACAGCGCAGTGGTCGAGGACGGGTACTTGTCCAGCACCGCCTCGTAGCAGCGCACGCGGGTGAAGTGGTCCACGTCGCCGGGCTTGGTCATGCCGACCACCGGGTGGATCAGCAGGTTGGCCTGGGCCTCCTTCGCGGCGCGGAACGTCAGTTCCTGATGCGCGCGGTGCAGGGGGTTCCGGGTCTGGAAGGCGACGATCTTGCGCCAGCCCATCTTGCGGAAGAAGGCCCGCATCTCGTTGGGCGTGTCGCGGCGCGAGCGGTAGTCGTAGTGGATCGGCTGCTGGATGCCGGTGATCGGGCCGCCTAGATAGACGGGGCCGGCCACGTTGTGCAGGTAGTTGACCGCCGGGTGGGCGAGATCGTCGGCGCCGAAGACCTTCTCGGCCTCGCGCGACTTGTTGGGGACCCACTTGTCGGTGATCGACAGGATCGCGAGGATCACGCCCTCGGCGTCGCGCAGGGCGATGTCCTGGCCGGGGGCGATGCCCTCGGCGAACTTCTCGGACACGTCCAGCGTGATCGGGATCGGCCACAGCGCGCCGTCGGCGGTGCGCATGTTCTCCACCACGCCGTCATAGTCGGCCTCGGACAGGAAGCCCTTGAGCGGGTTGAACCCGCCGTTCATCAGCAGTTCGAGGTCGCAGACCTGGCGCGCGGTGAGGTCCCACGAGGGGAGCTCGGCGGCCTCGAGCTTGAGCTTGGCGGCGCTGTCGTAGGAGACGAAGAGCTCGGGGATCGGCGTCGTGTTGGGTGCGGTCATCTCGGGATCTCGCTTGGCACGCATGGCAGGGTGCGGCGCGATGACCCCGGACAGGGGCGCGCGCGGCCGGCATCGAGGGCCTTCTGGCCCGGTCCCAAGGGAAAGGCAACCTTCCGGCGCCGGTTTCGCTGCGCCGCGACAAAAGGCCGGGCGCAGGGGCGGGAGCGTCGGGCGACGGGTTTCGGGACCGGCGAGGGGCCTGCGACGGGGCGGCGAGCGGACGGAATGTCGGGTCGGAGGGCGGGCCGGGGCGGGGTCCGGACGGGGGGGGCGGGACGGGGGGGCGGGACGGGGAGAGGCCGAGGGCGGGGGGACGCCGCCCCCCCGCCGGTTCCGCTCAGCCAGCGCGCCGTTTCCGGCGCAGGACCGCCAGCCCGCCCAGCGCGGCGACCAGCAACGGCGCCGCCCCCGGCAGCGGCACGGCGGAGGTCGACGCCGGCCCGTATTCCACCACATATGCGGCGGTGGAATGCGAGGCGCGGACGTCGTTCCACAGCGCGCCCGAAGCCCAGCCGGTGAGGTAGTCCTCGCCGGTCAGATCATTGGGCTCGCCGGAGTTCCAGTTGGCGTAGATCAGCTCGGTTCCCCCGGAACCGCCGCTCCAGAACTGCTGGCCGGCTTCGGGACCGTCCATCCACAGCCAGGCGCCTTCGACCCCCTCATCCGAGCCGCCGAGAAAGGCGGTGGTCTGGCCGGGATTCACCGACGTGGTGAGGAAGTCGTATTCCGCCGCGCTGGTCACGGTGGCCAGGTAGCCCGTCATCCCCAGATGGCTGCTGGACAGGGCCGCGGTCCGCGCGCTCGACCAGGTGTGGGAGGCGGAGACCAGCTCATACCAGTGGCCGTTGCCGCCGCTCCCCACGCCCCATTGCACGGGCAGGGCGCTGGCGGCGGTCGAGGCCGCGCCCAGCGCGCAGCCGGCGAGCGCGACGCCGCGCAGCAGTCGCGTTCCGTTTCCGAAAAGGGTTAGCATCATGCGTTTCCTCATTCATCTTGTTATACGCGCAACCATGCATGTTTCCCTTGGGGCGCCTATAGGTTTCTCTTGCGGCCTCTGTTTCCGCCGCTAACGGAGCTGTCGCGGCGGGCGGCCCCGGAATCCTCCGTCCCGGAATCCCGCCGGCTTTCCTCGCCCCGGCTCCGCCCCTATCCTCGCCCTCCCGTCCCCGACCGGAGCGCCGCCGTGTCCGCCCCCCTCTCCGTCTTCCTGATCACGCGGAACGAAGCCGCCCGCCTGCCGCGCACGCTCGCCGCGCTCAAGGGGCTGGCGGACCAGGTGGTGGTGGTGGATTCGGGCTCGACCGACGACACGCTCGCGATCGCCCGTGCGGCGGGGGCGGAGACGCATCACCGGGACTGGACCGGCTACGGCGCCCAGAAGCGCCACGCCGAGGACCTGTGCCGGCACGCCTGGCGGCTGAACGTCGATGCCGACGAGATCGTGACCCCGGCGCTGGCGGAGGAGATCCGGGCGCTGCTCGCCTCCGACCCGGCGCCGGCGGCCTATCGCGCGAAGATCCTCAACCTTTATCCGGGGCGGGACCGGCCGCGGCCGCTGGCCAACGACTACGACGTGGTGCGGCTCTACCATCGCGACGCGGGGCGCTATCGCGACCATCCGCTGTTCGACCGGGTGGAGACGACCGGCCCGGTCAAGCGGCTGCGCGCGCCGATCCACCATGTCCCGTTTCTCGACTGGGCCGGGCTGGTGGCCAAGGAGAACGCCTATTCCTCCTTCCAGGCGGAGGCGGCGAAACCGCGGCCGATGTGGAAGCTGCGCGCGCGGTTGCTGGTGGAGTTCCCCTTCGTGTTCCTGAAGGGCTATTTCGCGCGGGGGCATGTGCTGGGGGGATGGGACGGGCTGATCTTCGCCACCGTCATCGCCTTCGCGCGCTGGCTGCGCATCGCCAAGATGATCGAGGCCGCGAAGGCGCGGAAGCGGCGGGGCGCCTGAGCGGCCTAGCGCCGGGCCGAGGAGACCGCGAGGATCGCCGAGAGCCCGACCACGAAGCCCGCGATCGCCGCGAGGATCCAGCCGTCGAGCCAGAGGCAGGCCGCCACCAGCGCCGCCAGCCCGGCGGACGTCACCAGCCCCTGGTTGAGTCGCGACAGCCCGATCAGCTCCGAGGTCCGGTGAGTGACCGCGAAGAAGCAGCCGATGGCGAAGCCGGTCAGGAGGGCGGTCACGGGGCGGTGTCTCCGGGTCGGAAGGCGCGGGGGCGGGTGCGCGGGGGCGGAGGCGGCGGGACGAAAGGGCAGGGCGGCTGTTTCGCCGATCCGCGTCCGCTTGCCAAGCGGGCCCGCCCCGCCTGCGTCACCGCCCGCGTCATGGTCCGCGTCACCACCCGCGCCACGGCCTGTGGTCGCCCCCGCCATCGCCTGCGGCCGGCCGGGGGCCTGCGCGGGGCGGGCGGGGGCAGGCGGGGCGGGCGACGGGGCGATTTGCTTGTAAGGCCGCATGACTATGTTAGTGCTGAATAAAATCGCCCCGCCGTGGCTCACGTTCGCGTGAGAACCGCCCTGCCGCTGCGGCGCCGGATTCCACGTCTTGTCCGGGTGCGACTCTTGCGTCTACCGTCTGTCGGTCCGCGCCCATGAACGCGCGGCCCCAAATACGACCGGCCAGAAAATGACCGACAGGAGAGGTTCCATGACCAAGTTCGCTCGCTGGGGGGTATCGCTCGCCGTACTCGCGCTCGTCGCGGCCCCGGCTTCGGCCCAGACCTTCCGATGGACCAGCCAGGGCGACGCCCTGACCATGGATCCGCATTCGCAGAACGAAGGCCCGACCATCGCGATGACGGGCCAGATCTATGAAAGCCTCGTCACCCGCGACGCCAAGCTGGAGCTTCAGCCCGAGCTCGCCACCGCCTGGGAGCCCGTCGAGGGCGGCTGGAAGTTCACCCTGCGAGAGGGCGTGAAGTTCCATGGCGGCCAGGATTTCACCGCCGAGGACGTGAAGTTCTCCTTCGAGCGCGCGCTGGCGCCGTCCTCGGACTGGAAGGAGCAGGTGAAGGGCGTGACCTCGGTCGAGATCGTCGACCCGATGACCGTCATCCTGAAAACCGACGGGCCGAACCCGATCCTGCCCAACCAGCTGACCTCGGTCTACATCATGGACAGCGGCTGGGCCGAAGAGCATGACGTGATGGTCCCGCAGGACTTCGCCGCCAAGGAGGAGACCTACGCCGTCCGCAACGCCAACGGCACCGGGCCCTTCGTGCTCGCCTCCCGCGCGCCGGACGAGCTGACCGAGATGACCCGCAACGCCGACTGGTGGGGCTGGGGCGAATTCCCGGGCAACATCCAGAAGATCGAATACCGCCCGATCTCCAACGCCGCGACCCGCGTGGCCGCGCTGCTGTCGGGCGAAGTGGACTTCGTGCTCGACCCGCCGCTTCAGGACCTGGAGCGGATCAAGGCCGCGTCGGGCCTGAAGGTCGAGACCGTGTCGCAGATCCGCTCCATCTTCCTGGGCATGAATCTCGGGGCCGAGGAGCTGGCCTCCTCCGACGTGAAGGGCAAGAACCCCTTCGCCGACGTGAGGGTGCGCGAGGCGATGAACATCGCCATCGACAAGGCCGCCATCCAGCGCGTGGTGATGGAGGGGCTGAGCTTCCCCACCGGCATGATCACCTCGCCCGGCGTGCTCGGCAACACGCCCGAGAACGACGCGCCCTACGCCTTCGACGCGGTCAAGGCCAAGGCGCTGATGGAGGAGGCCGGCTATCCGGACGGTTTCTCGGTGCAGCTGGACTGCCCCAACAACCGCTACAACAACGACGAGAAGATCTGTCAGGCGGTGGTCGGCATGCTGGCCAAGATCGGCGTGGACGTGAAGCTCGACGCCATTCCCAAGGCCCAGCACTTCCCCAAGATCCAGAAGCGTGAGACCGACTTCTACTTGCTGGGCTGGGGCGTGCCGACGCTCGACAGCCACTACGTGTTCTCCTACCTGGTCGCCGGCGACGGCTCGTGGAACGCCACCGGCTATTCCAACGCCCGGGTGAACGAGATCACCACCGCGATCGAGACCGAGACCGACATCGCCAAGCGCACCGCCCAGATCATGGAGGCCTGGGAGATCGTGAAGTCCGAGATGCCCTATATCCCGATCCACCATCAGGTGATCGCCTGGGGCATGTCCGACAAGGTCGACGCGCCGATCGGGGCCGACGACGCCCTGCGTCCGCGCTTCGTGGTCATGGCAGAGTAAGGTCCGTCTCCGGGCCCGCGCCCTTGCGGCGCGGGCCCGGGATGCGCAGGCCCAGCGGACGGCGCCCGGCGGCGCCGTCGTCGGGGCGGGGGGCGCCGCGCGCGTCATGTCGCGAGGCCCCCGGCCCAGACCCTGGCCCAGACTTTGATCTTGACCCTGGCCCTGACGCGCTCCGCTCCGCCTCGCCGCGGCGTCCTTCCCGAGGGAAAGGCGCGGGGGAGAGGCGGCTGCGGGGCGGCGTCCCGGCCGCGCCGTCGCGCATCGCGCCGACCCGCCCGTTCCGTTCCGCGCCGTTCCGACCCGAAACCGGGGAGCCCCCATGGTCGCCTTCATTCTGCGACGCCTGATGCAATCGCTGCTGGTCATGCTGGCGGTGTCGGCGGTCAGCTTCTCGCTGTTCAATTTCGTCGGCGATCCGGTCAACAACATGGTCGGCCAGGACGCCACCCGCGAGCAACGCCAGCAGATCCGCGTGGAGCTGGGGCTCGAAGATCCGATCCTCGTCCAGTATTCGCGCTTCGTCGGCAACATGGTCCAGGGCGAGTTCGGCGTGTCCTACCGCATCCGCCGCCCGGTCGAGGACCTGATCATGGAGCGGCTGCCGGCGACGCTGGAGCTGGTCTTCGTCTCCGCCATCCTCGCCATGGGGTTCGGGATCGCCGCGGGGGTCTACACGGGGATCCGGCGGAACTCGTGGCTGTCGCGGGTGCTGCTGTCGACCTCTCTGGTGGGGGTGTCGCTGCCGACCTTCATCATCGGCATCGGGCTGATCTATCTTTTCGCGGTGCATCTGCGGATCCTGCCGTCCTCGGGGCGGTCGGGGACGGTGGACCTGGGGTGGTGGAAGACCTCGCTGCTGACGCGGGAGGGCTGGGCCTCCATCCTGCTGCCCGCGATCACGCTGTCGCTGTTCCAGGCCACCATGATCCTGCGCCTGGTGCGGGCCGAGATGATGGAGGTCATGCGCACCGATTTCATCAAGTTCGCCCGGGCCCGCGGCCTGTCGGAGCGGGCGGTGAATTTCGGCCATGCGCTGAAGAACACGCTGGTGCCGGTGATCACCATCATCGGGCTCAACATCGGCAACCTGATCGCCTTCTCGGTCATCACCGAGACCGTGTTCCAGTGGCCCGGCACCGGGCTGATGTTCATTCAATCGGTGGATTTCGTCGATGTGCCGATCATGTCCGCCTATCTGGTCTTCGTGGCGCTGATGTTCGTGATCATCAACCTGGTGGTCGACATCCTCTACGTCGCCATCGACCCCCGCATCCGCATCGGGTCCGCGTGATGGCCGCGCCTTCCGCCGCCGCCGCCGCCGCCTCCGCGCCCGCCATGCCGACCCGAGGAGCCCGCGCATGACCTCCGCCCCCGGTCCGTCCGCCCCCGATCCGTCCGCCTCTCCGCCCGAGCGCGAGCTCGGCGCCCATCCCGAGCATCAGGGCCGCATGGGGTTCTTCGCCCGGCTGATGGAGAACGACGTCGCGTATTCCTTCACGCGCTCGCCCACCGCCATCATCGCCGCGACCATCACCGTGCTGGCGATCCTGGCCTGTTTCGCGGCGCCGCTGATCGCGCCCTTCGATCCGTTCGATCCGGCGCAGATCTCGCTCTGGGACGGCAAGCTGCCGCCGGCCTGGGCCGAGGGCGGGCAGGCGCAGTATCTGCTGGGCACCGACAATCAGGGGCGCGACATGCTCTCCACCATCCTCTACGGGGGGCGGCTGTCGATCCTGGTGGGGCTGACGGCGGTGGCGCTGGGGATGACGCTGGGCGTGGCGCTGGGGGTGATCTCGGGCTATTTCGGCGGCGCGGTGGATGCGTTCGTCATGCGCATCGCGGATGTGCAGCTGACCATTCCGGGCATCCTGCTGGCGATCCTGATCAACGGCATCGGGCGCGCGGTGATCCCGCAGGAGCTGCGCGACGACTTCGCGATCTATGTGGTGATCCTCGCCATCGGGCTGACCGACTGGCCGCAATTCGCCCGGGTCGCGCGCGGGGCCACGCTGGTCGAGGCCCAGAAGGAATACGTCATGGCCGCCCGCGTCATCGGCCTGCCGGCCTGGCTGATCATGCTGCGCCATGTGCTGCCCAACGTGCTGCGCCCGGTGATGGTGCTGGCCACCATCGGCCTGGCGCTGGCGATCATCGCCGAGGCGACGCTGAGCTTCCTCGGGCAGGGGATCCCGCCGACCACGCCGTCGCTCGGCACCCTGATCCGGGTGGGCAACGAGTTCCTGTTCTCCGGCCTGTGGTGGATCACGCTGTTCCCCGCCATCGCGCTGGTCACGCTGGTCTTCGCGGTCAACCTGCTGGGCGACTGGATGCGCGACGCCCTGAACCCCAAGCTGCGGTGATCCCATGACTGACCTGCTTGAAATCGAGGGCCTGGACGTCGAATTCCCCACCCGCCGCGGCACGGTGAAGGCGGCCCGCGGCGTGGGGCTGCGCGTGGCGCGCGGCGAGGTGCTGGGGTTGGTGGGCGAGAGCGGCGCCGGCAAGTCCACCATCGGCGCCGCCATCATCGACCTGCTGGAACCGCCGGGCCGGGTCGCGGGCGGGCGCATCGACTTCCAGGGCGAATCCCTGCGCGGGCGGAGCGAGGCCGAGATGCGGCGCATCCGCGGCGACCGCATCGGGATGATCTTCCAGGACCCGCAGACCTCGCTGGACCCGCTCAAGACCATCGGCGAGCAGCTGGTGGAGACCATCCGCAAATGTCTCGGGCTGAACGAGGCGAAGGCGAAGGCCCGCGCCGAGCAGCTTCTGGTCGACGTGGGCATCACCGAAGCGAAGACCCGGCTGGGCGCCTATCCGCACCAGTTCTCGGGCGGGATGCGGCAGCGGGTGGTGATCGCGCTGGCGCTGGCGGGCGAGCCCGACCTGATCATCGCGGACGAGCCGACGACGGCGCTCGACGTGTCGATCCAGGCGCAGATCCTCGACCTGATCAAGGCCCTGTGCCGGGAGCGGAACGTCGGCGTCATCATCGTCACCCATGACATCGGGGTGATCGCCAACATCGCCGACCGGGTCTGCGTGATGTATCGAGGCGAGGTGGTGGAGACGGGCGACGTGGCCCAGATCCTCGGCGCGCCGCGGCACGAATACACCCGTTCGCTGATCGCCGCGGTGCCGCGGGCGGACCGCCGGCTGCCGCGTTTCGCCTCGGTGGACTATATCGAGGGCGGGGCCTCGGCCTTCCGGCGGATCGACGTGAAGACCCACTGGCTCGGCGCCGCCGTGCGCGAGGCGAAGGGGGAGGGGCCGGCGCTGTCGGTGGCGGGGCTGGACCTGAGCTTCACCCTGCGCCGGGCGCTGCTGCCGAAGAACCGGAAGATGCTGAAGGCGGTGAACGACGTCAGCTTCGACGTCGCGCCGGGCGAGACGTTCGGGATCGTGGGCGAGAGCGGCTCCGGCAAGTCCACCGTCGCGCGGATCATCGCGGGGCTCTACAAGCCGGACGCCGGCGTGGTGCGGCTGATGGGACAGGACGTCAGCACCGCGCCCCGCGATCCGAAGGCCAGGGCCGCGCGGCGGTCGTTGCAGATGATCTTCCAGGACCCCTATTCCTCGCTGAATGCGCGGATGCGGGTGCTGGACATCGTGGCCGAGCCGATCCGCTTCTTCCGCCTGGCCGAGAGCGAGGCCGAGGTCCGCCGCATCGTCGGCGATCTGCTGGACCATGTGGGGCTGGGCGCGGCGGCGGCGCGGCGCTATCCGCACGAGTTCTCGGGCGGTCAGCGGCAGCGCATCTCCATCGCGCGGGCGCTGGCGAGCCGGCCGCGCATCCTGATCTGCGACGAGCCGACCTCTGCGCTGGACGTGTCGGTGCAGGCGACGATCCTCAACCTGCTGCGCGATCTGCAGGAGGAGCTGGGGCTGACCATGCTGTTCATCAGCCACGACCTGCCGGTGATCCGGCAGATGTGCGACCGGGTTGCGGTCATGCGCCATGGCGCGATCTGCGAGATCGCCCCGGCCGAGCGGCTGTTCGAGGCGCCCGGGCATGACTACACCCGCCACCTGATCGACCTGATGCCGTCGATGGACCTGCTGGAGCCGACGCCGGCCTGACGGGCCGGGCGCCGCGTCCCGGTCCCGCGCGCGGCCGACGTGGCGCCCGCGGCGCGTTGAGAGGCCGGCGCGGGCTGCGCCGTCTCCCCGCCCGCCACGGGCGCCGACCCCTGGCCTGGGAGACGCCCGCCGTCCCGCGCCCCGGTCGCCGCGCGCCGCGGGCGGAAGGTCGACGCCGGCGCGCGCTCGACGCGGCGCCCGGAACGACGACGGGGCGCCCCGGAAGGGCGCCCCGTCCTGTCTCCGGCCATTTGCGCCCGCCCCCACCTCGCGAGGGAGG
This sequence comes from Albimonas donghaensis, assembly GCF_900106695.1. Classification (GTDB taxonomy): domain Bacteria; phylum Pseudomonadota; class Alphaproteobacteria; order Rhodobacterales; family Rhodobacteraceae; genus Albimonas; species Albimonas donghaensis. The sequence goes on along the minus strand of NZ_FNMZ01000001.1, from coordinate 1,123,627 downwards.
CGGGAGCGGGTCCGCCTGTTACTTCAGCGAGCCGCAGAAGCGCTGGATGCGCGAGCACGCCTCTTCCAGCGTCTTGTCCGACGTCGCGTAGCTGACCCGGAAGCAGGGCGAGGCCCCGAAGGCCGCGCCGAACACCACCGCCACGCCCTCGACCTCGAGCAGTTCGTTGGCGAAGTCCTCGTCGGTCTCGATCACCTTGCCCGAGGGCGCGGTCTTGCCGATCAGCGCCGACAGGTCGGGATAGACGTAGAACGCCCCCTCCGGCGTCGGGCACTTGAGCCCGGTCGCCTGGTTGAGCATCGACACCACCAGGTCCCGGCGGCGCTGGAAGGCCACCCGGCTTTCGGCGATGTAGTCCTGCGGCCCGGTCAGCGCGGCGAGCGCGGCGTGCTGGGAGATCGAGCACGGGTTCGACGTGGACTGCGACTGGATCTTGCCCATCGCCTTGATCAGCGCCTCGGGCCCGCCGGCATAACCGATGCGCCAGCCGGTCATCGCATAGGCCTTGGACACGCCGTTGCAGGTCAGGGTGCGGTCGTAGAGGCCAGGCTCGACCTGGGCGGGGGTGGCGAACTCGAACGGCGGGTAGACGATGTGCTCATACATGTCGTCGGTCATCACCCAGACATGCGGGTGCTTCATCAGCACGTCGGTCAGGCCCTTGAGCTCCTCGCGCGTGTAGCCGGCGCCCGAGGGGTTGGAAGGCGAGTTGAAGATCAGCCACTTGGTCTTCGGCGTGATCGCCGCGTCCAGCAGTTCGGGCGTGATCTTGAAGTCGGTGTCGATCGAGGTGTCGATTGCCACCGGCTCGCCGCCCGCCAGCAGCACCATGTCGGGATAGGACACCCAGTAGGGCGCGGGGATCAGCACCTCGTCGCCCGGGTTCATCGTGGCCATCAGGGCGTTGTAGAGCACCTGCTTGCCGCCGGTGGACACCGTGATCTGGCTCGGCGTGTAGGTCAGGCCGTTCTCGCGGGCGAACTTCTCGCAGATCGCGGCCTTCAGCTCGGGCATGCCGTCGACGGCGGTGTACTTGGTCTCGCCCGCGTCGATGGCGGCCTTGGCGGCGGCCTTGATGTGGTCGGGCGTGTCGAAGTCGGGCTCGCCGGCGCCGAGGCCGATGACGTCCTTGCCGGCCGCTTTCAGCTCGCGCGCCTTGTTGGTCACGGCGATGGTCGCGGAGGGTTTCACGCGGGCGAGACTGTCGGCGAGGAAGGCCATTGGGATGCTCCCGGATATGTCGGATCGCCCCGGCGCGCGCCGCGCGGGGCGGGCCGTTGTTAAGCCCGCCTGCGCCGCGCGGCAAGCGGGACGGCGCGATTCGGGTCGCTTTGGCGCGCGGAAAACGCGGCGCGGCCGGGCGCGAAGGGGCGCGCGGCCCGGATCAGGCGTCCGGCCGCCCCCGTCGCGGGGCCGGACGCCGGAGGCCGCGGAGCGCGCGACCGTCCATCACCGCCAATCCCAGCCCGATCAGGCCCAGGCCCAGATAGGCGCCCGGCGACAACCTCTCGCCCAGCGCCGCCCAGCCCGCGAGGATCGCCACCGGCGGGATCGCGAGCGTCACCAGCATGGTGTTGGCCGCCCCCGCCTCGCGCATCAGGGCGTAGTAGAGCAGGTAGGCGACGCCGGTCCCCAGCACGCCGAAATAGAGCGCCGCGCCCCAGGCCCCGGGCGAAAGCGCGATCGGGGGCGGGCCCTCGAACCACAGGGTCAGCGGGATCATGGTCGCGAAGGCCATCGTGGTCATGCCGGCGGCGTTGACCAGCGGCGAGGCGCCCGACAGGCGCAGCCGTCCCCAGACCGAGGCGAAGGCGTAGCTGAGCGTTCCCGCCAGCACCGCGAGCTGGCCGAGGCTGCGCGGGTCCAGCCCGCCCAGCGCCTCCGGCCCGGTGATCGCGGCGACCCCGGCCACGCCGAGCCCGATGCCGACGGCGCGGCGCGGGGTCATGCGTTCGTCGGGCAGGATCGCGGCGGCGACCGCGGCGCCGAACACGGCGGTGGCGGCGTTGAGGATGGCGGTCAGGCCGCTCTCGATGCTTTGCTGGCCCCAGGCCATGAGGGTGAAGGGAATGACGTTGTTGAGCAGGCCCATCACCGCGCAGGCGGCCCAGAAGCCGGGATCGCGCGGGATCGCCGGGCGCAGCGCCGCCACCGCGATCCACAGCGATGCGGCCCCCAGCCCGGTGCGCCAGAACACGGAGGCGAAGGGCCCCATCTCGGCCAGGGCCGATTTCACCGCGACGAAGCCGCCGCCCCAGATCAGGGCCAGCAGGGCGAGATAGAGCCAGGCGCGGTCGCTCATGCGCATGTCGGGGGTCTCCTGGAAGGGGCGAGGAAAAGGGGCGGGGGGGAAGAGCGGGGGAAGGGGCGGCGAGGGGCGGGCGTCGGACGGCGCGGGAGCCAAGGGGGCGGCTTCGGGGGCGGCTTGCGGGGCCTTCTGCCACGTGCCGGAGGGCGGGTCGGCCCGAATCCTGCGCGGCGACGGCGCCGGGGCTGCGGGGGGCGCTTGTCGCCTCCGGCACGCGGGGCGCCGGGGCTGGCGGCGCTGCGACGACCTGCCCGGTGCATCTTGGGGCGCGCGGGGGCGAATCTCCTCCGCCCGGAACGCCCTCGGCAAGCACGCCCCGCGACCCGCGGGGGAAAGGATCGCATGACCGACGATTATTACGGCGACGACGCCGCCACCTTCGGCGACCGGCTGGCCGCTGCGCGGGAGGCGCTCGGCTTCACCCAGTCCCAGCTCGCCTCCCGCGCGGGGGTCCGTCTCGCCACCCTGCAGAACTGGGAGAGCGACCGCTCCGAGCCGCGGGCCAACAAGCTTCAGATGATCGCGGGGCTGCTCAATGTCTCGATCATCTGGCTGCTGACCGGGGTGGGCGAGGGCGGCGTGCAGCCGGAGACTTCCGGGGACGCGGCGCGCCTGTCCACGCTGGCCGAGCTGCGCGAGATCCGGGTGGCGCAGCAGCGGCTGTTGGACCGGATCAGCCGGCTGGAGAAGAAGCTGCGCGAGGCCGGAGAGACCTGATCCGGCGGCGTGCAGGGGGCGCGGAGGCGCCGCGTCGGGGCGCGCGCCTGCGGACCGGTTCCGCCCGCGGCGCGTGTCGGGCGTGGCGCGGGCGGCCAGGCGCGCGGGCGGCGACGGGCATGCGCTGCGACGAGCGTGGGCGGGGGGGGCGTGGGCGGCGGGCGACGTCATCAATAGGACGGACCCCGATCCCGTCGCCAGACCCGAGGGCCGCGCCCCGCGGGCCGAGATCAAGGGCGCGAGCGCCGCAGGCGCTCTCCGTCGGATCACCGGACGCCTCCGCCGGGACGCCTCCGCCGGGACGCCCCCGCCAGAACGCCTCCGCCGGGACGCCTCCGCCAGAACGCCTCCGCCGGCCCCGCGGCCTTGCCAGCCTCCGCCCCCTCGGCTACCCCGGATCGGCTCTGGCAGGGAGGTCCGGCTCATGCGCATCGGCGTCGATTTCGGCGGCACCAAGATCGAGGGCGTGGCCCTCGCCCCCGACGGAACCATCCGCGCCCGCCAGCGCGTCGAGACGCCCCGCGGCGACTATGACGGCTCGGTCCGCGCCATCCGCGACCTGGTCCTGGCGCTGGAGGCGGAGGCCGGCGCGCGCGCCCCCGCGCTCGGCGTCGGCATCCCCGGATCGCTCTCGCCCGCCACCCGGACCGTGCGCAACGGCAACGCGGTCTGGCTGATCGGCAAGCCCTTCGACACCGACCTGGCCGAGGCGCTGTCCCGCCCGGTGCGCATGGCCAACGACGCCAACTGCTTCGCGCTGTCGGAGGCCGCCGACGGCGCGGGCGCGGGCGCGGGCGTGGTCTTCGGCACCATCAACGGCACCGGCGTGGGCGGCGGCCTGATCGTGGACGGCCGCATCGTCGAGGGCCGCAACGGCATCGGCGGCGAATGGGGGCACAACGCGCTCCCCCTGCCCACCGACGCCGAGCGGCCCGGACCCCATTGCTTCTGCGGCCGGCGCGGTTGCCTGGAGGTGTGGATCTCGGGCACCGGGCTGGAGGGCGACTTCGCCCGCGCGGTCGGCGCCGGCGAGGGGCAGGGCCCCGCGGCCCGCGACATCGCCGAAATGGCCGCCGACGGCGACCCGGACGCCGAGGCGGCCATGGACCGTCTCTACGACCGCTGGGGACGGGCGCTGTCGGTGATCGTCAACGTCGTCGACCCCGACGTGGTGGTGCTGGGCGGGGGGCTCTCCAACCTCTCCGTCGCCCCCGAACGCATCTCCCGCGCCATGCGCCCGCATGTGTTCTCCGACGTGATGGAGACCGAGATCCGCCGCGCCCTGCACGGCGACAGCTCCGGCGTGCGCGGCGCCGCCTGGCTATGGGACGAGGAGGAAACCGCATGACCGACCGCATGGCCGACCCCCTGGCGCGCCCCGCGTCGACCCCCGATCACAGTCCCGAGGAAGCCCGCCTGCGCCGGTTGCGCATCCGCGGCTGGCGGCGCGGCACCAAGGAGATGGACATGATCCTCGGTCCCTGGTGCGACGCGCTGGCCGACCGGCGCGAGACCTGCGATCTCGACGCGCTGGAGGCGCTGATGGAGGAGAACGACCAGGACCTCTACCTCTGGGTCTCCGGCGCGGTTCCGACGCCGGCCGCGCATGGGCCGATGATCGATCGCCTGCGGGCGTTTCACGACATCGCGCCCCGGGCCTGAGACCCGGGCCTGAGAGAGGGGGGCGGGGGCGGGTGTTTTCGCACCCCGCATCAAGATGGCCGCCGCGTTAACGTCATATTCGGCATTTCCGCCGAATTTTCGCTCAAGCGAAACGGGATTGCGGAGAAGCGAGCATGGCCAAGGGCGCCCAGACAGCGCGGAGCGACGGCGGAACCAGCGGGAGCGCGGCGCGCCTCCGACCTCAGCCGGCTCCGGATTTCGGCGAAACCTACCTGGAGCTCCTGTCGCTGGTGGAGCGGCTGCATCGCCTGCTGCTCGACGTGGTGAAGGATGAGTTCGAGCGGCTGGGCCTGCTCGACATCAACGCGGTGCAGGCGTTGCTGCTGTTCAACATCGGGGACGCGGAGGTCACGGCCGGTGAGCTGAAAAGCCGCGGCTACTACCAGGGCTCCAACGTCTCCTACAACCTCAAGAAGCTGGTGGAGGCGGGGTATCTGCACCATGAGCGGTCCGAGGTGGACCGCCGCTCGGTGCGCATCCGGCTGACGGATCGGGGCAGGTTCATCCATGACACGGTGGCGGAGCTGTTCACCCGCCACGCCGCGACGCTGATGGAGGACACCCAGGCGGGTCCCGAGCAGCTGCCCATGACCAACGCCACGCTCCAGCGGATGGAGCGGTTCTGGATGGAGCATATCCGCTACATCTACTGAGGGGCGGCGCGGTGGCGGAGGGCGGAGCCGCGCGTCGACCGGATCCAGGCCCCCCGCGTCGCGCCCGCGCGGCGCCTCGGCCCGGCGGCCAGGCTGCGACGGTCGCCCGATGCCCGCGTCGCGCGGGACGGCGCGCTTCGCCCTGCAAGGGGAGGGGCGCCAAGGGTGGGGCCAGGGCGACCGGCCGCGGATGGGGACGAAGGGTTCTGGCCGTGTGTGCTGACGAAGGGTGGGGGCCAACGATAGGCACGAAGGGTTCGGGCCACGGATACTGACGAAGGGTGCGGGCCGTGGTGCTAGACCGTGGTGTTGGGCCGCGGTGATGGGCCAAGGGAACGGACGCCTGCGCCGGCGACGCAGCCGCCCGGCCCCGACGCCCCGATGTCCGGCGACGGATAGCTGACCCCAGGCCGTCTCCCGCCGTCCGCGTCGCATCCCCCCATCCCGACGCGGGGCCGGGGAATGCGATCGACGGGAAAGGGTGAGAGACGGCGCCATTGACCGGCCCCCCGTGATCGGATCGTCCCGGCCGTCTCCCGTCTCCCGTCTCCCGTCTCCCGTCTCCCGTCCCGCGGCTCTGCGGATCAGGCTCCGGTCCGCCCCCTGTTCCCCGCCGCCCTATCCCCGGCCTCCCGGTCCCTTGTCTCCGCCTCGGTCCCAGGAAACCTGGCCGCCCGGCGCCGTCCGCGATGCGCGCCGCAGGCGGCCGGGCGCGGCCTGGCGAGACCGCCGGGGCGGCGCCTGCGGGACGCCCGAAGCATCCGCTCCGCGCGCGGCGGAGAGGGGAGCCCTCCGCAAAACCGGATCAGAGCGCGCGGGCCAGCGCGCAGAAGCCGGCCAGATCCACGTCGTCGGCCCGCAGCGTCTCCGCCACCCCCGCGCGCGCGCAGAGACCCAGCGCGTCGGGCGTCGCCTGCTTCAGGCTCTGGCGCAGCATCTTGCGGCGCTGCCCGAAAGCCGCCGCGGTCACCCGCCGCAAGGCCGCCGCCGGCGCCGGAAAGCGCGGCTCGGCCAGCGGCCGCAGCAGCACCACGGCGGAGGTCACCTTGGGCGGCGGCGTGAAGGCCGACGCCGGCACCTCGAAGGCGATCCGCGCGTCGCAGCGCCACTGCGCCAGCACCGACAGCCGCCCCCAGGTCTTGGAGCCCGGCCCGGCCACGATCCGGTCCGCCACCTCGCGCTGGAACATCAGCGTCAGCGAGTCCCAGCCCGGCGGCCAGGCCTCGGCCTCCAGCCAGCGGACCAGCAGCTCGGTGCCCACGTAATAGGGCAGGTTCGACACGATCCGCCACGGGCCGCGCATCCGCGCCTCGGCCCCGGCCTCCAGCGCGTCGCCCTCGATCACCTCCAGCCGGCCGTCATGGGCCGCGGTGATCTGGGCCAGGGCGGGCAGGCAGCGCGGGTCGCGTTCCACCGCCAGCACGCGCGCCGCGCCCTCGATCAGCAGCGCCCGCGTCAACCCGCCGGGGCCGGGGCCGACCTCCAGCACCTCGACGCCCTCCAGCGGGCCGGCCGCCCGGGCGATGCGGCGCGTCAGGTTGAGGTCGAGCAGGAAATTCTGGCCCAGCGCCTTCTTCGCCGCCAGCCCATGTTCCGCGATCACCTCGCGCAGCGGCGGCAACCCGTCGGGAGAGCCGCTCATGTCCCCGCGCCCGCCCCGACGCCCGCCCCGACACCCGCGCCAACACCCGCCCCGGCGCGCATGGCGGCCATGGAGGCGGCGAGGCGCAGGGCCTCGATCAGGCTGGTCGGCTCGGCCAGCCCCTTGCCCGCGATGTCATAGGCGGTGCCGTGATCGGGGGAGGTGCGGATGAAGGGCAGGCCCAGCGTCACGTTCACCCCGCGGTCGAAATCCAGCGCCTTGATCGGGATCAGCGCCTGGTCGTGATACATGCACACCGCCAGGTCGTAGCGCGTCCGGGCGGCGGCGTGGAACAGGGTGTCGGCGGGGAGCGGCCCCGCCACGTCCAGCCCCTCGGCGCGCAGGCGGGCGACGGCGGGGGCGATGATCTCGATCTCCTCGCGCCCCATGGCGCCGCCCTCGCCCGCATGGGGGTTGAGACCGGCCAGCGCGATCCGCGGCCGGGCCAGGCCGAAATCCCGCGCGAGATCGGCGGCGGCGACGCGCACGGTGTCCTCGATCAGCGCGCCGGTCAGGGCGCGGGGCACGTCGGCGAGCGCGATGTGGATGGTCACCGGGACCACGCGCAGCTGCGGGCCGGCCAGCATCATCACCGGGCGCGCGACGCCGGCCAGCGCCGCGAGGAACTCGGTATGGCCGGGATGCGCGAAGCCGGCCCCGTCATAGAGCGCCTTCTTGTTGATCGGCAGCGTGCAGACCGCGCCGGCCTCGCCTGCGCGGGCCAGGGCCACGGCTTCCTCGATCGAGGCGACGACCATGGGGGCGTTCGCAGGCTCGGGCCGTCCCGCGGGGGCGGGGGCGGCCAGCGGGCGGTGCAGGACGGGCAGGGCGGCGGCGAAGGCGGCGCGGGCCTCGCCCGGCGCGCCGATGCGGGCGACGGGCGCGCCGCCCGAGGCCGCCCAGTCCGCATCGCCCACCAGGAAGAAGGCGCAGGCGGGATCGTCGCGCAGGGCGGCCCAGGCGCCGGCGGCGATCTCGGCGCCGATCCCGGCCGGGTCGCCGCAGGTCAGGGCGACGGGCGCCGCGGGCGCGCCCGGCTCAGCGACGTTCGACATAGGCCCGCGCCCGCAGCTCCTGCAGGCGACCCTCCGCCAGGCGCGACAGGCGCTGTTCGAGAAGCTGGACGCGCACCCGTTCGCGGTCCTCGTCGGTCATTTCGCGCGGGGTCTCGCGCCGGTCCACCAGCTTCAGGATCACCACGCCGCGGGGGACGGGGATCGGGTCGGTGACCTCGCCGGGCTGCATCCGCTCCAGCATCTGGGAGAGCTGCGGAGGCAGCTGCGCGGCCGGCGCCCAGCCCACCATGCCGCCGCGCGGCGCGCTCTGGGTCTGGCCCCAGCGTTTGGCGGCGGCCTGGAAATCGCCGCCTCCGCGCACCTCGGCGACGATCTGGCGGGCGCGTTCCTGCACCTGCTCGGGGTTCGCCCCCAGCGCCATGGCGATCTCGCCCAACGAGAATTCGACGGTCTTGTCGAGCCCCAGCGCCTTGATCTGGTCCTCCACCTCGCCGGGGCCGAGATCCACCGTCGGCTGATAGTCGCGCCGGATCAGGGCGGACCATAGAAGCTCGGTCTCGATGAACTCGCGGGCCACGACCAGCGATACGCCGGCGCGGCGCAGCTTGGCCTCCAGCGCGGCGGGGGTCGCGGCGCCCTGGGCCTGGGCGAAGCGGCCGAGACCGTCCTGGACCTCCTGGGGGTCGATCTCGATGCCCGCGGCGGAGGCGGCGGCGCGTTTCAGACGCTCGTCGATCATCGACTCGAGCCCGATCTCCAGGTCGATCTCGTCGCGCACGCCGCTCATGCGCAGCAGGCGTGCGCGCTGCTGCACGTCGAAATTGGTGATCGCCTTGCCGTCGACGAAGGCGGCGGCTTCGAAGGCGTTGGCCTGGCTCTGGGCGGCGGCGCGGGCCGGGTGCAGGGCCGGGGCGGCGGCGGCGAGCGCCAGCGCCAGCCCCAGCGCGCCCGAGCCCAGGCCGCGCGCGACCCGGCGGGCCGTCTCCGCGCCCATCCCCGAGGAGCGCCGCAAGCCGCGGCGCGCCATCGGCAGGCGGCGGCCGGCGGGGCGGATCTGGATCGGAGTCATCGGTCTCTTTCCTCTCGTCTCGTCCGGCGGCTCACTGCAGCTTCGGCGCGCAGGCGCCCGCCGCGGGGGCCGCGGGACCGTCGCCGGCCCCCAGCGCCCACAGGTTCACGCGCAGTCCGAAATAGGTCGAGGCCGGAACATCCTCGGTCGAGGTGAAACGCCGGCCCACATACACGGCGAAATCCACGCATTCGTTGGCATATCCCACAAGCGCCTCGGTGCGCACCCAGCGTTCCGATTCCAGGTCGCGCTGCAGCTCTCCCCCCACGTACCAGTTGCGGGTCAGGCCGTAACGCGCCTCCGCGGCGACTTCATGGCGGTCGATCGGCGTCACCGCATCGCTTGCGAGCCAGGCGTAGGATCCCGCGAGCTCCAGCCCCGCGAGCGCGGTGGAGCCGTAAACCTCGTTGCGGTTGATCTCAAGGTCGTCGCCGACGCGGATCCGGTGGGCGAGCTTCACGGTCCCGGGCAGGTCCAGCGACCAGGCCCCCACGAAGTCCGATTCCCGCTTGTTGAGCCCGATGCCCGCCGGGAAGGACCCGATCTCCCTGGGGCGCAGCACCCGGCCGCCGGCGATGGAGAAGCGCGTGCCGTCATCGCCCAGCCGCGCGTAGCGCAGGCCGAGATTGAGCCGCGAGCCTTCCTCGAACCCGTCCCAGCCGGTGTGACGGCGCAGGGAGAACAGCGAGGTCTCGTCGAACTCCACCAGCTGGCTGTCCTCGTTGGGGAAGGCCGGGCTGTCGTCCTGGTAGGTGGCGAAGACCGCCTGGGCGATGGGCTCGACCAGGTGGGTGACGGGGCCTTCGCCGAGCAGGCCGCTCAGCCAGTCGCCCTCGCCGTCGCGGCGCAGCAGCGGGTAGCGCGCCTCCAGCGCCAGGGTGGGTCCGAAGCGGCTGCGTTCGCTGGGATCGGTCCCGGTCTGGTCCTGCAACCGCCAGCCGTCGGCGCGCAGGTCGCCATAGGCGGTGACCTGGATGCCCGGGGTCGTGATCCAGGATTTCTCGTAATCCACCCCGATGAAGCCATGCGCGGTGTCCTGGCCCTGGGTGCGCTTGAGCAGGTAGCCCCCGAAATCCAGCCCGAACTGGCCGCCCATCGGCGCGTCCCAGACCTTGCGCCCCTCCACCGTGGGGATGGCCTGGGGGATCTGGCCGAAGGGCTCGTCGTCGCGCAGGGACTGGAAGCGGACCAGCGAGACCTCGCCCCAGCCGCTCTGGTCCGAGCCGCGCAGGAACAGCTCGCTCTCCAGCCGGTCGTCGTCGGAGAAGTCGTAGCGGCGCAGGTAGCCGTCATCCGAGGCCTGCTCGATGCTGAACCCCGCCTCCAGCCCGTCGCCGAAGCGGTAGAGCCCGGCCCCGAAGACATGGCCGCGCAGCCGGTCTTCGCCGTCGTAATCCTGGTAGGTGATCGAGCCGGCGAGGCTGATCGAGCCGCGCTCGAACTCGCCGCGATACTCGCCCTCCATGATCAGCCCGTCATCGGTGGTCATGTAGGGGGTCAGGGTCACGTCGGCCTGGTCGGAAAGCACCCAGTAATAGGGGATCTTCAGGCCCTGGCCGAAATTGCTGTCCTGCTTGTAGATCGGGGGCAAAAGTCCGCTGGCGCGCTTCAGGGTCGGGTCGGGGTGCCGGAAATAGGGCGACCAGGCGATCGGGGTTCCGAGCACGTCGAAGGTGGCGTTCTCGTAATGCACGGTGCGGGTCCGCTCGTCATGGACGATGCGTTCGGCCCGGATGCGCCAGAGGGGCGTCGGATCCTCCGGGCAGACCACGCAGGGCGAGAACACCGCCTGGCTGAGCACGTTGTAGCGCCCGTCGATGCGCCGCGCCTCGGCGGCGGCGAAGCGGGCGTCGTCGCGCAGAAGCGCGCGGGCGCCGCGGATCAGGCCGTCGCGCAGGCGCGAATCGAGATCGGCGAAATCGGCGATCACGGTCGCGCCCTCGCCGCCCCCGCGCAGCATGATCGGGCCGGTCGCCTCGATGCGGTCGAGGCCGGGATAGTAGACGACGCGGGAGGCGGTCAGGGTGCGGTCGCCGTAATAGACCTCGACATCGCCCTCGGCGGTCAGGCTGTCGGCCTGGGTGTCATAGGTGACCTTGTCGGCGATCAGGCTGACCGGTCCCTCGACCTCCTGCGCGCCGAGCGCTGCGGAAAGTCCGCTCGGGCCCGCTTCCGCCGCGGTCTGGGCGAGGGCCGGTCCGTGGGGGAGGAGCGCCGCCGCCACGGCGAGCGCGCCCGCCCCCGACAGCGCGCGCGCGAACGGGCCGCGGAGGGGCGCGAAACCATCGGCCCGGAGGGGCGCGGTGCCATCGGCCCGGAGGGGCGCGAAACCATCGGCCCGGAGCGTCTGGGCGGCGCGGGGGCGGGGCGGCGTCGGAGGGGTCGCGGGCAAGGGCGGTTCCTGGTCGGTCGCCGGATCGCCGGCCTCGGGCTCCCTCCTTAGCCGTCCTCTAGATGCAGGAGCAAGCCGAGCGCGCAGAGCGTCATCGCCACGGGCGGAATCCAGGCCGCCAGTGGGGCCGGGATCGCGCCCGAAGACCCGAAGGCCTGGGTGACGTTGGCGAGGAAGAAATAGACCAGCCCGGCCCCCACCGCCCCCAGCGCCATCAGCCCGAGGCCGCCGAATCGCGCATGGCGCATGGAGAAGGCGGCGCCGATCAGCACCATGGCCGCGAACAGCAGCGGCTGGGCGAGCTGCGCCTGCCAATGCATGCGATGGCGGGTGGAGCTGACGCCGGCGGCCTCCAGGCTGCGGATGAAGCCGGGAAGCTCCCAGAACGAGATGGTCTTGGGGCTGGCGAAGCTTTCGAGGATCTGGGCGCGGGTCAGGCCGGTGGGCAGGGTGAGGGAATCGAGATCCTCCCACTGCATGGCGCGGGCGGTGCCGCTCTGCGTCGGGGGAAGGCCCTCGGAGGCGTCGTCCTCCGCGGGGGCCGCCGCAGCCCAGCCGTCCGCCACCCCGTCCGCCTCCCCGTTCGCGGCTCCGTTCGCGGCTCCGTTCGGGGGGGCGTCCCCGCCCTCGGCCCCGGAGAGCCGCCAGCGGCGCACGTCGTAGAGGGTCCAGGTGCCGGGCTCCAGCACCGCGCGGGTCGCCTCGATCCGGCCCTCCAGCAGGTCGCCGGGGCCGAAGCGGAAGAAGGTCGCGTCCCATAGCTGGGTGCCGTCGCCATTGGCCCGCAGGGCGTGGACCACGGCCTGGGCGCCGCCGCCCTCGGCCTGGCGCAGCCACAGGCCGTTCTCGGAGATCGACAGCAGGCTGGTGCGGTCCTTGATCCAGCGCGCCTCCTGCCGCTCGAACCGTTGCAGCAGGCCCGAGGACAGGGGGTTGAGCAACCCGAAGGCGACCACCCCCAGCAGCGCCGCCGTGACCACCGCCGGCGTGATCAGACGCCACACCGAGATCCCCGCCGCCCGCGTCACCACCAGCTCGGAGGCCCGCGCGAGCCGGGAGAAACAGGCCATGGCGGCGATCAGCACCAGGAAGGGCAGGATCTCCAGCATCAATGCGGGGGCGTGCAGGATCGCGAGCTCCAGCACCTGCGCGAAGCCGGTGTCGGTGCCCGCGGAGCGGCGCAGCTGCTCCACCAGGTCGATCAGGGTGACCAGCAGCAGGATCGACACGAACGCCGCCAGCGCCGCGCCGAAGAAGCGCCGCGCGATATAGAGGGACAGCGTGCCGATCATGCCGAGGCTCCCGCATCCGGGGCGGGGGAGTTGGGAGAGGCGGGCGGCGGGGCGCGTCTGCCCTGGCCTCCGGGCAGGCCCCGCCACAGCACCAGCAGCGCCAGCCCGGCCCCCAGCGCGGGGGCGAGATACATGGTCGGCCACAGCTCGGCCACGTCCGAGGTCGCCGATTTCGCCGCCACGCCGGCGATCCGGCACAGCGCCGCCAGCGCCACCGCCGCGGCCACCCGCTTGCCGTAGCCGCGCCGCCGGAAGCCCGGCCCCAGCAGGCAGGCGAGCCCGATCAGCGGCAGCGCCACAGAATAGAGCGGGGCGGAGATCTGCTCATGCCCCTCGGCCACGAACTCGTCCCGCGGGCGGCCGTCCAGCATGTCCTCGCTGGGGGAGACCAGGTCCCAGGCGTGGTATTCCGAGGGCTTGAGCCGGCGCGACGCCCCCGGCTCCACCAGGGTGGAGAGGTCGTAGACCAGCTTGTCGAAGCTCAGCGCCGACAGGGTGCGGTCGTCGGGGTTCAGCCGCTGGGCGGCGCCGTCGAACATCACCAGGCGCGGGCCGTCATTGGTGCGCACCAGGGCGGCGCGCTCGGCGGTGTAGGTCAGGCGGGCGTCGGGATCGCGGTCGTCCTGCACGAAAAGCCCGGCCATCTGGCCGTCGCGGGCGGTGCGGCGGACATAGACGGTGACGCCCTCGGCCGGGGTGATGAACTCGCCCTCGCGCAGCAGGGCCCCGGCGATATCGGCGCCCATCTCGGCCATCTGGCCGCGCAGCTCGCGGCTGGCGCTGGGCATGAGATAGAGCGTGACCACCGCCATGGCGATCATCACCCCGCCCCCGAAGGCCGCGACGGGCCGCGCCAGCGCCACCCGGCTCATGCCCGCGGACATCAGCACCACGATCTCCGAATCCACGAACATGCGGTTGAGCGCGTAGAGCGCCGCCGCGAAGGCCGCGACCGGCAGGATCAGCGACATCACCACCGGCAGCAGCAGCACGGCGAACTGGGCGAAGAGGATGGCGGACTGGCCCGAGGCCACCACCGTCTCGATCACCTGCAGGGATTGCGTGAGCCAGACCAGCCCCAGCAGCACGAGGGAGAACAGGCCGAAGGGCCCGAGGATCTGGCCGATCACGTATCGCGAGACGGTTTTGCTCATGGCGACTTAAATGGCGGGGGGAGGGGGGCGATGGCAAGGCGATGCGGCGCCCCGGCCGCTGGAAACTTCGTGATGCGCCGGCGGCAGGGCGCCGCGGGGCGGGAAGGGACGGGACGCGAGGGGTGCGGAGAGGGGCGGGGAGGGGCGGGGCGGGCGGACCCGGAAGGGGGAGGGAGCGCCGCGACCACCCGGGCGCCAGGCGGCGCCGATCCGCCCGCGGCGCGCGGCCGCGTCGCGCGGGCTTCGACGTCGCCCCCCGGCGCTCGGTCTCCCTGCGCCGCGGGTGGGCGGGGGACGCCTGGCGCCCGGGTCGTCGCGGCGCCTCCTGCGCCAGCCGCCCCGCGCGACGGTCGCCGCGGAACCGCCCCGGCGCGGCCCCAGACGTGGCCCCCGTCACGGCCTGCGACGCGACGATGCATCCCTTGCCTCGCCGCCGCGGAGCATGGTCGATGGGCCGAGCCCGACGGGGCCGGACGGCAGGGAGGCTGGTCGCCCCCGCAGCCGCCCCGCAGCCCTCGGCCGCGCGCGCCGCCCCGCCGCATGACCCCATGCGCGGGCCCAAGCGCGCCCCGCCGTTCGAAAAAACGCTTCCTGGGAGGACCCGCGATGACCGCGCCGATCGACATCGAATTCGTGGCCAAGGACGAGGTGGACCTCGCCTCCGCCGCCGGCATCATCGTGGCGGTCTGCGCCGGGGCCGAGGGCTTCGGCCCCGGCGCCGAGGCCGTGGACGCCGCCATGTCCGGCGGCCTGCGCCGCGCCGTCTCGGGCACGGAATGGAAGGGCGAGGCCGGCGCCGTGATGCGCATTCCCGCCCCCGCCGGGCTGGAGGCCGACCTGCTGCTGCTCGTCTCGCTGGGCGAAGGCGACGACCCGGCCGACGCCCGCAAGGCGGGCGGCGCGCTCGCCGCCGCGCTGGCCGGCAAGACCGGACGCAAGCCCTCCACCGTGCTCGCCGCGGACCTCGCGCCCGAAACCGTGGCCGAGATCGCCTTCGGCCTCGCCCTGCGCGCCTACGGCTTCGACGTCTACAAGACCGGCGAGGACGACCGGGTCGCCCCCGCCCCGGTGACTTTCGCCGTGGACGCGCCCGAGAAGGTCTCCCGCGCCTCGCGCGCCAACATGGCGGTGGCCGAGGGCGTGTTCTTCGCCCGCGACCTGGTGAACGAGCCCGCCAACGTGCTGGGCACCGAGGAATTCGCCGCCCGCCTCGCCGCCATGGGCGAGCTGGGGCTGGAGGTCGAGATCCTCGAGGAGGACGACCTCAAGGCGCTCGGCATGGGGGCGCTGCTGGGCGTGGGCATGGGGTCCGAGTCGCCCACCAAGGTCGTGGTCATGCAGTGGAAGGGCGGCGGGGACGAGCCGCCGCTGGCGCTGGTCGGCAAGGGGGTCGTGTTCGACACCGGCGGCATCTCGCTCAAGCCCGCGGGGGGCATGGAGGAGATGACCATGGACATGGGCGGCGCGGGTCTGGTGGCCGGCGTCATGCGCGGGCTGGCCCTGCGCGGGGCCAGGGCCAACGTGGTCGGCCTGGTCGGCCTGGTGGAGAACATGCCCGACGGCCGCGCCCAGCGTCCGGGCGACATCGTGAAGTCGATGAAGGGCGACACGATCGAGGTCATCAACACCGATGCCGAGGGCCGGCTGCTGCTGGCCGACGTGCTGTGGTACGCGCAGGATCGGTTCAAGCCCTCCGCGATGATGGATTTCGCCACGCTGACCGGCGCCATCATCGTGGCGCTGGGGCATGAGACGGCGGGGTATTTCTCCAATTCCGACGAATTCTGCGCCGAGTTCGCCGCCGCCGCCGAGGCCGCCGGCGAGGCCGCGTGGCGGATGCCGATGGGGCCGGGTTACGACAAGCAGATCAAGTCGCGGCTGGCCGACATGAAGAATGTGGGCGGGGGGCGGGCCGGCGGCTCGATCACCGCGGCGCAGTTCCTCAAGCGTTTCGTGAAGGACGAGACGCCGTGGATCCATGTGGACATCGCCGGGGTGGCGCTGCGCTCCGAGGCGCTGGATCTCAGCCCGCGCGGGGCCACGGGCTGGGGCGTGCGCGCCGTCGACGCCCTGGTCCGCGGGCGCGAGGCGGGCTGAAGCGGCCGGCCCCCTGCGAGGGGCGGACGGGCGCGGGGGGCGTCGAGCCCCCCGCGCCCGTCGTCCCGCCTGCGGCGCGACGGGCGCGGGCTCCGATCCGGGCGCCCGGCGGCCGATGCGGCGCCGGGGCTCGACCTTCCCGCCGTCGCGGCGCAATCTGGGCGCCGGCCCGACGTTCCCCTGACGGCTGCACGACCGCCCCCCGCCCCCCAACTGGAGCCCGCGCGACATGGCCGAGGCCTGGTTCTACCACCTCACCGACGGCTCGCTGGAGCAGACCGCCCCGGACCTGATCGAGAAATGTCTCGGCCGGGGCTGGCGGGTGCTGGCGCGCTGCGGCTCGGGCGCGGCGGTGGCGGCGGTGGACCGGATGCTGTGGACCTATCGCGAGGAGTCGTTCCTGCCCCACGGGACCGCCGGCGACGGCGACCCGGCCGGCCAGCCCGTCTACATCACCGCCGGGCCGGAGGCCCCGAACGGCGCCGCCGTGCTGATGCTGATCGCCGGCGCCTCCGCCGCGCCGGAGGAGATGAAGGGGTTCGAGCGGGTGATGGTGATCTTCGACGGCGCCGATCCGCAGCGCCTTGATCAGGCCCGGGGCCTGTGGAAACAGACAGTCGCCGGCGGGATCACGGCGCAATACTGGGCGCAGGACGGCGGGCGCTGGGTGAAGAAGGCGACGAGCGGCTGAGCCCGCGCCCGCCGGCCCGCGGGAGGGGCAGGGTCAGGGTCAGGACCAGAGGGTCAGGGGGTCAGGGCGTGAGGATCATCCGGTCGCCCTCCACCGTCACCCGTGCGAAGCGGTTGAGAAAGCTCATGCCGAGCAGAGAGGAGAACAGCTCCCCCTCCGACACCGAGGCCCGGACCCCGCGCGCCTCCACCGGCCCCAGCGACACCTGATCCAGCCGCACCGGGGCCAGCCGCACGTCGCCATTGGCGGTGCGCGCGCGCCCGGTGAAGGACAGCGCCTCCGGCGCGAACCCGGCCCGCCGCGCGTCGGCCGCGTTCAGCACCACGCCCGAGGCGCCGGTATCCACCAGAAAGCTGATCTCGACCCCGTTGACCTGGGCGGCCGCATGGAAATGCCCGTCCGCGCCCCGTCGCAGAATCAGCTCTCCCGCCTCGCTCACCACCGCGGTGCGGGGCGACAGCGCGCCGGATATGTCGTCGCGCAGCCCGTAGGCGGCGACGAAGCCGAGGAAGATCAGCCCCCAGACCAGCGCGTCGCGCAGCCCCGAGGAGCGCCGCCCCCGATAGGCCGCCCCGACCCCGGCGAGCACCGCCACGCCGAGCAGCGCCAGGTAGACCAGGCGCGGGACGGAGTCGGAGGAGAGACTGTCGAACATGCCTCCACATGTCGTCCGGAAGCGCCGTCCCGGCAAGGGCCGCGTCGCGTCGGCATTGCCGCGGCCGCCCGCGGGGTCCATCCTCCGCGCCTGTCGCAGCGCGGAGGGAGGCCCGCATGACCGATCTGAAAACCGTGTTCGAGGACATGGCGCCGATGACGCCGGTGGCGGGCGTCGCCCTGCGCCGGGTGTCGGGCGAACAGGCGATGATCCAGCACGCGGTGGTCGCCGCCGGGGCCGCGATCCCGGCGCACAGCCACCCCAACGAGCAGTTCACCCTGGTCCTGTCGGGCAGGCTGCGCCTGCGGCTGGGGGAGGGCGAGGCGGCCAAGGACTACGTTATGGTCCCCGGCGAGGTCCTGCACATCCCCGGCGGCATGGTCCATGGCGGCGAGGCGCTGGAGGACACGGTGGCCGTCGACGTCTTCGCCCCGCCGGCCGAGAGCACCGGGCTGGACGCGCCGAAAGGCTGACCGGAACGCGGGAGGCGGAGCGAGCGCCGGGCGGAGCGGCGTGGGGGGCTGAGGCGCGCCCCGCATGGTCCGCCGCCGGAGGCTGATCCGCCGGAGGCTGGACGTCCCGGCCCCGCCGCGCGGGGTCAGCGGTCGCGCAGCGCCTCGATCAGCTCGGCCTTGCGCATCCTGCTGCGCCCGTCGATCCCGATCTCGGCGGCGCGGGCGCGGAGATCCTTGACCGTCCAGTCCTCATAGGGCGGCGCCGCTCCCCCCCTGGCGGAGGGGTTGCGGTCGGGGTCGGCGCTGGCGTTGGCGATGCGCGCGGCCTTGGACTTGCTCGCGCCGTCGCGGCGCAGGGCTTCGTAGGTGTCTTCGTCCTTGATGCGGGGGCGGCTCATGGCGGGTCTCCGTTCGGGGGCGTCCGTCCGGAAAACTGGCGCATGACGCGCCGCCGACAAGGGGGGGAGCGCTGCTCCGGCGGGCGCGCCCGACCGGCCGGCCCGGTCGGGGCCGCCGGCCGGCGGGGCCGTCAGACGGCGGCGCTCTCGGCTTCCAGCTTCTCCTGGGCGGCGAGCCACAGGGTCTCCGCCCGCTCCATCGCCGCCTCGATCTCGGCCCGCTTCTTCTGCAGCGCCTCGGTCTTGGTCTTGGAGCTTTTCTGGTAGAAGTCCGGGTCCATCAGGATCGCGTCCACCTGGTCGCGCATCCCCTCCAGCTTGGCCATCCGCTCCTCGCATTTCTGCACTTCGGCGCGCAGGGGCGCGAGGATCTTGCGGGTCTCGGTCTGGGTGCGCTTGCCGTTCTTCGCGCGCCCCTTCTCGCCCTGGCTGGCCAGCCGCCCGCCGCCGCCGCGCTCGGCGAGCAGCAGCTTGCGGTAGTCGTCCATGTCGCCCTCGAAGGGCTTCACGCCGCCGTCCTTGACCAGCCACAGCCGGTCCGCCACCGCCTCCACCAGGTGAGGGTCGTGGGAGATCAGGATCACCGCGCCCTCGTATTCGGCGAGCGCGAGGGCCAGCGCCTCGCGGCTCTCGATGTCGAGGTGGTTGGTCGGCTCGTCGAGCACCAGCGTATGCGGTGCGTCGCGGGCGGCGAGCAGCATCAGCAGCCGCGCCTTCTGGCCGCCCGACAGCTTCTCCACCGGGTTCATGGCGATGTCGGCGTTGATCCCGCCCGCGGCCAGCAGCGCCCGGATCTTGGCGGGGGGCGTGTCGGGGCGGTGGCGCTGGATGTGCTGGATCGGGGTCTCGCCCTCCACCAGCTCGTCGAGCTGATGCTGCGCGAAGAACCCGCATTTCATCCGCGGAGAGACGCGCCAGCCCCCCTCCATCGGCGGCAGGCGGCCGGAGATCAGCTTGGCCAGCGTGGACTTGCCCTGACCGTTGGCGCCCAGCAGCGCGATGCGGTCGTCCTGGTCGATGCGGAAGCTGAGGTTCTTCAGCACCGCGCGCCCGTCATAGCCGAGGCTCACATGCTCCGCCTGCATCAGCGGCGGCGGCAGTTCGGCCGGGCTGGGGAAGGAGAAGGGGGCCACGTCGGAATCGGCCTGGAAGTCGATGGGCCGCATCTTTTCCAGCATCTTGATCCGGCTCTGCGCCTGCTTGGCCTTGGAGGCCTTGGCGCGGAAGCGGTCCACGAAGCTCTGCATATGCGCCCGGGCCTTGTCGCGCTTTTCGGCGGCGGCCTGGGTCTGCTCCATCTTCAGGCGGCGGACTTCCTCGAACTGGTCGTAGCCGCCGCCGTAGAGCGTCAGCTTTTTCCGGTCGAGATGCAGGATATGGTTCACCGCCCGGTTCAGCAGGCCGCGGTCATGGGAGATGACCAGCACCGTGGCCGGGCAGGTGGCCAGGAAGTTCTCCAGCCAGATCGAGCCTTCGAGGTCGAGATAGTTGGTCGGCTCGTCGAGCAGCAGGATGTCGGGGCGCGAGAACAGCACCGCCGCCAGCGCCACCCGCATCCGCCAGCCGCCCGAATATTCCGAGCAGGGCCGGGCCTGCGCCTCGGCGTCGAAGCCCAGGCCGCGCAGGATGGCGGAGGCGCGGGCTTCGGCCGTGTGGCTGTCGATGGCGGCCAGCCGCTCCTGCGCCTCGGCGATGCGGGCGGGGTCGGTGGTGGTCTCGGATTCGGCCAGCAGCGCGGCGCGCTCCTCGTCCGCCATCAGCACCGTGTCGAGCAGGCTGTCCTCGGTCCCGGGCGCCTCCTGCGCCACGCCGCCGAGGCGCAGGCCGGGCTGCACCTCGATCGAGCCGCCATCGGGGTGCAGCTCTCCGCGGATCATGCGGAAGAGGGTGGTCTTGCCGGTCCCGTTACGGCCGACGACCCCGACCTTGCGGCCGGTGGGAATCACCGCGGAGGCGCCGACAAGCAGCGGCCGTCCGGCGATGGAGAAATCTATGTCGCGCAGCGTGATCATGCGGGGGCGATACCGCAGCGCAGCGCAAGAGGGAAGCGGCAGCGTCGCGCAGGGGCCGGAAACCTGCGCGGGGCGGCGTCGCGCCGCGGAAATCGTGGCGTTGTCCGGCGATCCGGAGCGGAAATCGGCGCCTGCGTGCGGTTCTGAAGTGAAATCGTTCGGAGCGCGTCGCGACGCCTTGCGCCGGCCGGCGGGGATAATCCGCACCGATCGGAAACTTTTTCGCCGCCTTACGTCCACGCCAACTTGCCATCGGTCAGCAAGTTGCTACTTTCGGTCGCATAGGTGCAGGCGAGGGAACTGCTTCTAGGCCCAAGGGAGACCCGGCCATGCCGAACAAGCGTCGCAGGACGACCGCACACGATGTCGACCAGGAGGCGCGGGAAGACGCGGTCTTCAAGACGCTCGACGAACTCTATCAATTGCCGCCCGAGGACGCGATCAACTCGGCCGGACTTGTCGCGGGACAGATCGCGGCCTTTCTCGCGGACGTCGCGCAACTTTCATCCAACGACCAGACCGTGCGCGCCGCTCGGGTCGCGCTCGTCGAACTGAGCTGCGACTGCGGGGAACTGGTGGGGGAGATCCAGCGCGCCCGCGCCGGGGCGCTCGTCGAGGGCGAGCGGCGCGGGGACGGGGCCGGGGGGCAGGTCTCCGGCGGGGAAACGCCGGAGCCGTCGGGTCACAATATCGCCTTGTTCAGGCCGCGTTCCAGCCATCGGGCGCCGAGAGTGACGCGCACGTAAAAGTTGTGCAAAATTCCGCGCAGCCAGCGTAGCGTTCCGACGCGTGCACCCCAGGCGCGTCGAGCTGGACGACGGGCTCATCCCCAGGCCCGTCGTCCGCGTCGCGTTTCCGGGGGACGTATTCGGGGGGCCTCTTCAAGAGGGGCGAGGGCCGCCGTCAGGCCGCCCGCTCAGGTCCCGGCGCCGGGCGTCGCTTCGGGCCGATGCGCGGGCGCGCGCAGGAACATCCCTGACGACACCCAGTCCATCACCGCTTCGTCGCGCTGGTTGAGCACGCTGTAATGCCAGCGCACGATCCCCAGCTGCGGACGCGAGGCCGAGACCCGCGCCTCCAGCACCGTGGCCACCATGCGGATGGTGTCGCCCGGCCGCACCGGCGCCAGCCAACGCACCGACTCCATGCCCGGAGAGCCCTGCGAGGCCGGGTTCATCACCTTCTCCGCATGCAGCAGGCGGAAGGCGGTCATCATGGTCTGGAAGCCCGAGGCGATCAGCCCGCCGAAGATCGAGCCCTTCGCCGCCTCCACGTCCAGGTGAAACGGCTGCGGATCCCAGCGCGCGGCGAAGTCGAGGATCGAGGCCTCGGTGATCGTGGCCCCCTCGGTCCGGATCTCGGCGCCGGGGACCAGGTCCTCGAACCAGACGGGCGCGCGCAGGGGGGCGGGGGAAGGGGCGTCGGTCATGAAGCGGCCTCGCGCTGGTGGAAGAGCAGGTCCAGTTCCGGCGCCTCGCCGGCGATCCGGGTCAGAATCGCGTGGCACTGCCCGCGGTGGTGGGTCTGGTGATTGAACAGATGCGCCAGCGCCTCCGCGACCGGCTGCACGACGGGGTCGGGCGCGCTCACCCGCCGATAGGCGATGGTCCCGGCGGGGTCGGCCTCGTCGCGCACATGCGCGATCAGGTCGTCGTCCAGCGCCTCGCGCGCCGCGGTCAGGTCGGCGAAATCGTCATGGGCGATGTGATCGAGCCCCCAGGGCGGGCCCTGGATGCTCCGCAGCCGGGCCAGCCAGATCACGTCGGTGACCAGCAGATGGTTCAGCGTGGCGTGGAGCGAGCCGAAGAACGCGCCCGCGTCCCGGCGCCGATCCGCGTCCGCCAGCGCCCCCGCCGCGGCGTAGAGGCGACGATTGGCCCATGCGTTGTAGTGAGCGAACATCAAGAAATGCGCTTTCATGCCTCTCCCCTCCCGTGCTATCGGGCGCGCGCCTTACCCGTCCGGCGGGCGCTTCCCGCGCCGTCCGGACGACCGCAACGAATGTTCCCGATCACGAGAGGACCGGACCATGGCCGTCGAACGCACGCTGTCCATCATCAAGCCGGATGCCACCGCCCGCAACCTCACCGGCGCCATCGCCAAGATGTTCGAGGACGCCGGTCTGCGCATCGTCGCTTCCAAGCGCATCCACCTGACGCCCGCCCAGGCCGGCAAGTTCTACGAAGTGCACGCCGAGCGGCCCTTCTACGGCGAGCTGTGCGAGTTCATGGCCTCCGCCCCGGTGGTGGTCCAGGTGCTCGAGGGTGAGAACGCCGTCGCCAAGAACCGCGAAGTGATGGGCGCCACCAACCCCGCCGAAGCCGCCGAGGGCACCGTCCGCAAGGCCTTCGCCCTGTCGATCGGCGAGAACTCGGTCCACGGCTCCGACTCGGCCGAGAACGCGGCGATCGAGATCGCCTTCTTCTTCTCCGGCCTCGAGCTGGTCGGCTGATCGCGCCCACCGCGCAGGTCTGAGAACCGAAGAACCCCCGCGCGAGGCTTCGCGCGGGGGTTTTTCATGTCCCGGCCCGGCCAGGCACGGCACGGCCAGGCACGGGGCGCCGCAGGGGCTGGCCCGGTCTCAGTCCTTATCGACCTCGCCGCCGGCCTCCACCCAGTCCTTGAACCCGCCGAGGTTGCGGACCGTCTCGAAGCCCAGCTCCCCCAGCGTCCGCCCCGCCAGCGCCGAGCGTCCGCCCGACGCGCAGTAGACGATCACCGGGCGCGACCGCTCGAAGCCCTCCGCATGGGCGGGGCTGTCGGGATCGGCGCGGAATTCCAGCATGGCGCGGGGGACGTTGACCGCGCCGGGGACCTTGCCGGAGGCGGCGACCTCGGCCGGGTCGCGCACGTCCACCACCAGCGCGCCTTCGGTCTCGATCATCGCGCGGGCCTCGGCGGCGGTGATCCGGGGGGCGGCGGTCTCGGCCTCCGCCATCAGGTCCTTGAGCGTCTTGGTCATGCGGCGCCTCCCGATCCGCGGCGGCGCGAGGGGTCGCGTCGGCCGGGTCGGAGCCGAACCTATGCGCTTCCTCCGTCATCGCAAGGGCGCCGGCGGCGGAGAGGGGGAGACCTTCCCGCAAGCGCCCCGGCCCGCAACGCCGCGCGGGCGCGACCGGGCCACGGGCGCGCCCGTCGACGCGCGGCTCCTCCGGTCGGGGGCGGCCGGAGCGTTTCAGTCTCCCGCAACCGCCCGAACGCCCAGCCGGTCCAGCGCCGCCTCCAGCTTCAGCCGCGCCTCCTCGTCGCTGAGCCCGTCGGTCGGCGCCTTCGCCTTGCGGCGCTTCTCGGCCTCCCGCAGGCTGCGCTTCACCGTGTTGAACCGTTTCCGGAGCGCCTTCTTCTCGGTCGAGGAGATGTCGTTCCACGGCCGCCCCTGCAGCCCCAGAACCAGCGCCCAGAACATCGCGAAATGCGGGGCGCCGCCGGCCAGCAGCAGGCGCTTGTAGCCCTCGTCCGGCCCCAGGGCGCGCAGGGTCTCCGCGTCCTCGACGCCGGCGCGCTTGAACGCCTCCGCCGTCTTGGGGCCGAGATTGCGGATCGAGGTGATCGGCTCGCCCATCCCGGCCTCCGCTCAGTCCAGCGCGATCGGCGCGCGCTCGCCGGCGGCGAAGCGGGTGAGCACGGCGGGATAAAGCCGGTGCTCCTGCGTCAGCACCCGCGCCGCGAGGCTCTCGGGCGTGTCGCCCGGCTCCACCTTCACCCGCGCCTGGCCCAGGATCGGCCCGTCATCCAGCGCCGCGGTGACTTCGTGGACGGTGCAGCCATGCTCGGCGTCGCCGGCCTCCAGCGCGCGGGCATGGGTGTGCAGGCCCTTGTATTTGGGCAGCAGCGACGGATGAATGTTGAGCATCCGTCCCTCCCACGCCCCGGTGAAACCCGGCGTGAGGATGCGCATGTAACCGGCGAGGCAGACCAGATCCGCCCCCGCCTCGCGCAGCTTTTCCATCAGCGCGGCTTCATGCGCGGCCCGGTCGCCCCTGAACGGCCTGTGCGGGATCGCCGCCGTCGCCACGCCCCGCGCGGCGGCCTTCGCGAGCCCCCCGGCCTCGGGGTCGTTGGACATCACCAGCACCGGCTCGGCCGGCGCGCCGGGCTTCTCCATCTCGTCGAGCAGGGCGAGCATGTTCGACCCGCCCCCGGAAATAAGGATCGCGACGCGACGCTTGGCCGTCACGCCAGATGGCCCCGGTAGCTCACGGGCTCGGCGCCCGCATCGGCGCTCTCATCAACGGGGACGATCTCGCCCAGGCGATAGACGGTCTCGCCGGCCTCGGTCAGCTCCGCGGCGATGCGCTCGGCGGCCCCGGCGGAGACGACCACGCACAGGCCGATGCCGCAGTTGAACACCCGCAGCAGCTCCGCCTCCTCCAGCCCGCCGGCGTCGCGCAGCCAGGCGAAGACCGGGGGCAGGGTCCAGGCGGTCAGGTCGATCTCGGCGCCCAGCCCCTCGGGCAGCACGCGGGGCAGGTTCTCGGTCAGTCCGCCGCCGGTGATATGGGCCAGCGCCCGCACGCCGCCGCCGCGGATCGCGGCCAGCGCCGGCTTCACGTAGATGCGGGTCGGCGTCAGCAGCGCCTCGCCCAGCGTGCCCTCGCCGAACGGGCAGGGCGAGGCCCAGTCGACCCCCGCCGCCTCCGCCACCCGGCGGACCAGCGAGAAGCCGTTGGAATGCACCCCGTCGGAGGCGAGCCCCAGCACCACGTCCCCCGCCTGGCAGGCGACGGGCAGGGTCTGGCCCCGCTCCGCCGCGCCGACCGCGAAGCCGGCGAGGTCGAAATCGCCGGCCGCATACATGCCCGGCATCTCCGCCGTCTCGCCGCCGATCAGGGCGCATCCGGCGCGCACGCAGCCCTCGGCCACGCCTTCGACCACCCGCGCGCCCTCGTCGACCGAGAGCTTGCCGGTGGCGAAATAGTCGAGGAACAGAAGCGGCTCCGCCCCCTGGCAGATCAGGTCGTTGACGCACATGGCCACCAGGTCGACGCCCACGCCGTCCAGCAGTCCGGTGTCGATGGCGATGCGCAGCTTGGTGCCGACCCCGTCGGTGGCGGCGACCAGCACCGGGTCCGAATAGCCCGCGGCCTTGAGGTCGAAGAGCCCTCCGAACCCGCCCAGCGCGTCGGCGACGCCGGGGCGGCGGGTGCGGGCGGCGGCCGGGCCGATGCGCTTCACCAGGTCGTTGCCGGCGTCGATATCCACGCCGGCGTCGCGATAGGTCAGGCCGTTGCGGCGGGTCATGGCGGTTCCTCGGTTCGGCGGGCGCGGGCGGGGGGCTGGCGCGGGCAGGGTCGGCTGGGGCAGGGTCGGCGGAGGGATATCCCGCGCCCCCTTTATCGCGGGCGCGGGGGCAGGGGAAGCCATCCGCGCCCGCGACCGCCCGCGTCGCATCCCCGCTGCGTTCCGGCCCCCCGCCGTCTTCCGATCCCCCCGCCGTCCGGCTTCCCACCGTCCAGCCCGTTGACCGCGCGCCCGCCCGACGGCTAAACCCGCATCGCGCATGCGCGCATCGCGGCCCCTTAGCTCAACTGGATAGAGCGGCGGACTTCTAATCCGCAGGTTCCGGGTTCGATTCCTGGAGGGGTCGCCATGAATTCAGCGAGCCGGGCGGCGCGGGTCG
The DNA here is from genome assembly GCF_900106695.1 of Albimonas donghaensis. GTDB lineage: Bacteria > Pseudomonadota > Alphaproteobacteria > Rhodobacterales > Rhodobacteraceae > Albimonas > Albimonas donghaensis. Next base: position 1,097,773 of record NZ_FNMZ01000001.1, on the reverse strand, counting down.
GCATTCGGCCTCCGTCGCCGCGCCGCTCCCGCGCCTCCCGGTCCGCCCAGTCCGCCCAGTCCGCCCAGACGCATGGGGCCCGCATCACTCGGAGGCCAGGTCCTTGTGGATTCGGCCGTCCTTCATGATCACGAGCAGGTTCGCCTCGGGGTCCTCCAGCAGCTCGATCTCGGCCAGCACGTCGCCGCGCACCAGCAGCAGGTCGGCGAGCGCGCCTTCCTCGACCACGCCCAGCTTGCCGGGATAGGGATTGCGCGGGCCCGACAGCGCCAGCAGCCGGGCGTTGTCATGGGTCGCCATCTTCAGCACCTCGGCCGGCGTGAACCAGCGCACCATCTTGGTCAGCTGCTCCCCCTGCCGGGTGGCGAGCGCGGGGTCGAACAGCGTGTCGGTCCCCCAGGCGAGATTCACCCCGTATTTCTTCGCCAGCGCATAGGCCGTGTCGGTTCCGTTCGACATCTCGATCTGCTTGGCGCGGTGGGGCGAGCCCTCGGGGAAGGGAATGGCGTGCTCATCGTCCAGGAAGGGCTGCATGGACCACCACACGCCAGCCTCGGCCATCATCTTCACCGTCTCCTCGTCGGCGAGCTGGCCGTGGTCGATGCATCGCACGCCGGCCCGGATCGCCTGCTGGATCGCGGCGGGCGTGTAGGCGTGCACGGTCACATAGGTGTTCCAGGCGGCGGCGGCCTCGACCGCGGCGCGCATCTCCGCTTCGGTGAACTGGGAGACGTCCAGCGGGTCGTAGTTCGAGGACACCCCGCCGCCGGCCGCCAGCTTGATCTGGGACGCGCCGCGCATCAGGTTCTCGCGCACCCGGCGCAGAACCTCGCTATCGCCGTCGGCCAGCGCCGCGAAGCCGTAGCGCTCGGTATAATGCGCGGCGCCGCCCTCGCGGGGCAGTTCGGAGATCATGCGGTAGTCGCCATGCCCGGAGGTCTGCGAGACCATGGCCCCCGAGGGGTAGATACGGGGGCCGACCGCATAGCCTTCGTCGATCGCCCGCTTGAGCCCGAAGACCGGGCCGGCGAGATCGCGGGCCGTGGTGAAGCCGCGCATCAGGAAGGCTTCCGCCGCATGGGCGGCGCGCATCTGGATGTAGTTCTGCTCGCCCGTCATCAGCACGCCCATCGGGATCGATCCCATGATCAGGTGGGTGTGGGCGTCGATCAGGCCGGGCATCAATGTGCCGCCCTCGCCGTCGATCACCTGCGCGCCCTCGGGCGCCTCGATCCCGTCCTGCGAGACCTCGGCGATCAGATTGCCCGAGACCCTCACATTCGAGGGCGCGCTGAGCGAATCGGACATCCCGTCGAAGATCCGCACGTTGGTGAAGATCACGTCCTCGGCCAGCGCCGGTCCCGCCGCCAGCGAAGCGGCCAGCGTAGCCGCCCGAATCATCCGCCGCGCGCGCCGTCTCAGGCCATCGGTTCCGGGTCCGGATTTCGACATCGAGGATCTCCTGCGCTTCTCGTCATTCGTCCGGGCGCCGCAGCCGGCGCCGGGTTCGCCGCCGGGCCCGATATGGTTCCGGAGCGTAATCGTTGCGCGGAGAAAATCATGAAGGGCGCCGCCGCGCCATCCTAATCTTGGCGGGTATCCCGCGGAAGACGCTCGTTATTATGCGGACGGCTCCGGAAGCGGAATTCGTATGGCGCCGCCAGGGAAGCCTGTTTAGGCTGCGCGCAGCGTCGATCGCGCGCCTGCGGGATCCTGTTGAAACAGCCGCGCCCCAGGCCGCGCCCCAGGCCGCGCCCCAGGCCGCGTCTCAAGCCGCGTCTCAAGCCGCGTCCCCGTCCGACCGGGACCGGGTCCGCCGCCTGCCGCGCGAGGGCGCGTGGCGGCTGGCCAGGCCGCCCGCGCGCGCCGGAACCGAAATACGAAAGGCCTCCTCCCATGCTCCGAGCGTTCCTGTCGCTGGCTTTCCTTGTCTGCGCCTCGGCCGTCGCCGCGCAGGATCGCGCGGCCAACCCGCTTACGCCGCTCGAGCTTTCCAGCCCCCGCGCGACCTACGGCTCGGTCCTCGAAGCATCGCGGGAGATCGAGGCCGCCTTCCTCGCCTATACGCGGGAGCGGACCGGCGAGAATGCGCGCGCCATCTCCGCCGCCGTGGCGCGTTCGGCGCGGGTCTTCGACCTGAGCCAGACGCCGCAGGCCCAGCGGGGCGAGGCGGCGGTGGACGCGATCACCCACCTGTTCGACATCCTGATGCGTCTGCCCCCGCTCGATCCGGCGTCGATCCGCGGCGACGACGCGGCCGACCTTCCCGCCCGCTGGGCCATCCCCGGGACCGAGATCGTCATGGCCCCCGTCGCCTCCGGCCCCCGGTCCGGCGACTGGCTGTTCACCCCGCGCACCGTCTCGCAGCTGGAGGCGTTTCACGCGCGCATCCGCAGCGCGCCGCTCGTCCAGCAGACCCTGCACGCGGACTGGAGCCGGGAGCTGATGGCCTGGACCGGCCCCGCGATTCCCGCCGGGCTGAGCGCGGCGATGCCCGAGTTTCTGGCGGCGCCGGTCCTCGGGACGCAGGCCTGGAAGGTGGTTCTGACCGTGCTGATCTGGGCGGGTTCCGGCGCGCTGGTGGTGGGCTGGGGCCTGCTGATGGGGCGGACCGGGCTGCGGCGGCAGTCGTCCGCGGGGCTCGCGCTGCGCATGACCACGCCTGCGCTGCTCGCCTTGCTCGCCTGGCAGGCGCATGTCTTCGCCGTGCACCAGAGCAACCTGACCGGCGCCTTCGCCCAGGGCGAGGTGGTCGCGACGACCCTTGCGCTCCACCTCGCCTTCGCCTGGCTGATGCTGCTGGCCTGCCATCTCTTCGTGGAGCTGATCGTGGCTCTGCCCGCGATCCCGGACCAGAGCTACGACGCGCACCTGCTGCGCCTGCTGGCGCGGGTCGGGGGGTTGATGGCGGCGGGGGCGGTGCTGCTGTTCGGCGCCGACCGCATCGGGATCCCGGCGCTGGGGGTCCTGGCCGGCGTCGGCGTGGGCGGCGTGGCGCTGGCGCTGGCCGCGCAATCGACGGTCGAGAACCTGTTCGGCGGCGTCTCGATCTTCGTCGACCGTCCGTTCCGGATCGGCGACTTCATCCAGTACGGCGCCGCGACGGGCACGGTGGAGGCGATCGGCCCCCGTTCCTCGCGGCTGCGCGGCCTGGACGGCACGCTGACCACGGTGCCCAACGGCGATCTCGCGAAGATGCACATCGTCAACTACTCGGTGCGCAACAAGTGCCTGTTTCTCCAGGTCCTGGGCCTGCGATACGAGACCTCGCGCCTGCAGATCGAGTGGATCCTCGAAGCGATGCGCCGGCGCCTGGCCTCGCATCCGATGGTCGAAGAGGGCGGCGGCATGCCCCGCGTCCGGCTGGTCGGCTTCGGCGCGTCGGCGATCGACATCGAGGTCCGGGCGCAGGTCCTGACCCGCGACTTCGCCGAGTTCCTCGAGATCCAGGAGACGCTGCTGCTTGAGCTTCAGGAAACGATCGAGGAAGCGGGGTCGGGCTTCGCCTTTCCCAGCCAGACGGTCTATCTGGGCCGGGACAGCGGGCTCGACGCCGAAGCCCGCGAGCGTGCCGAGCAATCCGCCCTCGCCGCCCGCGGCAAGCGGGAGCTGGGCGACGCGATGGGCGCCCGCTGATCCGGCCGCGCCGTCCCAAGGGGCCTGTCGCGGACCCGTCAGGAGGCTTCGGCCCCGACGCCGGCCCCGACGCCGACCCCGGCGGCGAGGCCGGGCCGGGGCGGGGTTCAGAGCTTTTCGAGGAACCGCTGCACTTTCTCGGTGCGATGAAGATCGACATGGGTGACGACCCAGATCGGCGCCGACCAGGCTTCCGACGGGGGCAGGATCTCGACCAGGTCCGGGTCCCGGGCCGCGTCGTGCTCAGCCAGGAACCCGATGCCGAGGCCCGCCCTGACGGTCGTGCCGAGCACCTCCGGGTCCGTCACCCGGATCAGCCTCGCGCCCGCGCCGAGATGGTCCCGCATCCACCCCGCGAAGGGGAGCCGTGAGGTTTCTTCCTTGAAGCCGACGAAGCTGTGGCCGTCCAACGCGCCGATCTCCGGCCGCCCCCGCCTGCGGACATAGTCGCGGCTGGCGTAGAGACCGAAGCGGACATGGCGGAACAGCCTGACCACATAGTCCGGCGTCTCCGGTTTCGGCCCGGCGCGGAAGGCGACATGGGCCTCGCCATGCTCAAGCCGCGCCAGATCCGCGGTGGCCGTGAATTCCAGCGCGATCTCCGGGTGCTCGAAGTGGAAGTCCCGCAACGCCGGCGCGATCAGCGGCGCGGCGCCGGCCAGGGCGGTCACGACGAGCTTGCCCGACAGCCGGCCCGAACGCCCCCGGTTGCGGCCGGCGAGATCGGCGAACATCTCGTCGGCGCGACCGGCGACCTCCAGCATCTCCTGCCCGCTCTCGGTCAGCGCGTAGCCGCGGGCGTGGCGCTGAAACAGGCGGGTCTGGAACGCCCCCTCCAACGTATCGACGTGCCGGTTGACCGTGGCCCTGTGCACGCCCAGCGCCTCCGCCGCCGCGCTGACGGAGCCATGGCGGGCGAGCATGAGCGCGGTGCGAAGTTCCGTCCAGTATTGCATGCGACCTGACTAGCAGGCCGGTAATGTCGCATCAACGCGCATATGATGCGCGTTTCGGCGTCTGGTGCGCATCGCCCGCCGGTGGCATCTGCGGGACCGAACGGCCACGCATGAACACAGGGCGCAAGCGTCATGAAGCACATCTCCACAGGTCTCCGCATTCTGCTGTCGCTCGCCTTCGTCGGAGCCGGAGGCGCCAAGCTCGCCGGCGTCGACATGATGGTCGCGACCTTCGACACGATCGGGTTGGGGCAGGGGTTCCGGTATCTGACCGGGCTCGTCGAGCTCGCCGGCGTGGTCCTGCTCTGGCTGCCGGGCCGTCAGGTCCTGGGCGCTGGCCTGCTCGGCGCCACGATGGTCGGCGCGGCGCTGGCGCACTGGCTGGTTCTGGGGCCGTCGGCCGTCCCCGCCATCGTCCTCGGCTTGCTCTGCGCCGGCGTCCTCCACGTCCATCGCGCCCAGATTCCCGCCTATCTCGGCCGCGCCTGACCGGCGCGCCGCAGGCTTGCCCCGGTTCAAGGTCGGAAAGGACCGAGACCATGAAGATCCTGGCTTTCGCCGCCACCAACAGCCGCGACTCCATCAACCGCGCCCTGGTCGAATTCGCCGCGGCGCGCATCCGCTCCACGCTGTCGCCGGAGGCGGAGGTCGCCTTCGTCGCCCCGGACGCCTTCGAGATGCCGCTCTATTCCATCGATCGCGAGGGCGCGTCCGGCATTCCGCAGGCGGCGCGGCGTTTCTTCGACCGGATCGGCGAAGCGGACGCGGTGCTGGTCTCCTTCGCGGAGCATAACGGCACGGTCACGTCCGCCTGGAAGAACCTCTTCGACTGGATGAGCCGGATCGACATGAAGGTCTGGCAGGACAAGCCGGTGGTCTTCCTCGCCGCCACTCCGGGGCCGCGGGCCGGCGCGGGCGTGCTGGGCCATCAGGCGCAGCTGGCGCCGTTCTTCGGGGCCGACCTGCGCGGCGTCCACGGGATCGGCGCCTGGGGCGAAGCCTGGGACGCCGGGGCCGGAACGCTCACCGGGGCCGAGGACATCGCGGCGCTGGACGCCGCGCTTCTGGGCCTGGTCACGGCGCCGGCGCGAAAGGGAGAGGCCGCATGAGCCCGGAGACGCGCCGCCCGAGGCGCGTCCGGCAGGCCGCGACCGCCTGGCGTTGAGCCGGCCAGACCGCCGGACGCGCCCGGAGGACGGCCGACTGCGCCGGCCCCCCGATCACGGCGGCCTTCGGGATGATGCGACGACTTATGCCGGCGTCGCGGAAGACATGCCGGCCACGATCGGCTACTTGCCTGTCCTGCGCCCGCCTGCCGCTGCGGGTCGTCGAAGAGCCGCCCGCGCCGCGCGGGCGCTCGCCACGACGCCGGGCGGCCCGGTGCGGACGCGGATGGCGCAGTCACGCTTGCCCGGAAGGAACTGATCGCATGTACCGTTGCGCAATGCTGCTTGTCTCCGCTCTCGCCGTCGCGTCGCATGCGGCGGCGCAGGACGCGATCAAGCCGGTCAAGCTTGTGACCGTCATGTCCGAGAACGACGGGAACGAACGCACGTTCTTCGGCAAGGTGGCGGCGCGCCGGACGGTTGATCTCGCCTTTCAGGTGGGGGGCCAGATCGTCGCGTTTCCCGCTCTCGAAGGGTCGGTGACGCCGAAGGGCGGGATGGTCGCGCAGCTCGACCTCGAAACCTTCGAGCTGGCGCTCGAGCAGGCGGAGCTTCAGAAGGCGCAGTCCGATCGGATGGTCGAGCGCTACCGGCGGCTCCAGGGCGGGTCGGTGAGCGAAGTCGCGCTGGAAGACGCGGTGACGGAGGCGTCGCTGGCCGACGTCGCGGTGCGCAACGCGCAGAAGGACCTGCGCGACGCGACGCTGCTCGCCCCCTTCGATGCGCTGGTCGCCGAACGGATGACGGACAACTTCACGACGATCAGCGCGGGAACCCCGGTCGTGCGCCTGCATGACATGTCGGAGCTGCGGATCGAGATCGACGTGCCCGAGGTCCTGTTCCAGCGCGCGGGCGCCGACCCCGATGTGGCCGTCAGCGCCCAGTTCCCCGCGAGCAACCGGGTGTTCCCGCTCGAACTGCGGGAGTTCAACGCCGAAAGCTCGAACATTGGCCAGACCTTCAAGCTGACATTCGGCATGGCGCCCCCCGACGGGCTCCGCATTCTTCCCGGCTCCTCGGTCAAGGTCCTGGCGGTGCTGCATGACGACCGGTCCGACCTGGTGGTGCCGGCGACCGCGCTGACGCCCGGCGCGGACGGCGCGCTGTCGGCGTTCCTGTTCGAGCCCGAGGCCGGGAGCAAGGACATCGGCAGGTTGCGGCGCGTGATTGTCGATGTCGAACCGCTGGCGTCGGGCCGGATGCGGGTGCTCGACGGGCTCGAGGCGGGCGACGAGATCGTGGGGATGGGCGCCGCCGCATTGGAAGACGGACAGGACGCGAGACGTTTCGTGGCCTTCGGTCGATAGGGGGCCGCCGGATATGAACATCGCCCGTCTTTCCATCGACAAGCAGATCCTGACCTGGATGATCATCCTGACCTGCCTGCTGGGCGGGATCTGGGGGTTCACCTCCATCGGACGTCTTGAGGATCCGAGCTTCACGATCAAGCAGGCCGTGATCGTGACGCAGTATCCCGGCGCCTCGGCCGCCGAGGTCGCCGAGGAGGTTTCCGAACCCCTGGAATCGGCGATCCAGAAGATGGGCGAACTGGACACCGTCACCTCCATCAACGCGCCCGGCGCCTCGCTGATCGAGGTCGAGATCAAGTCGACCTATGACGGCGACGCGCTGCCCGAGATCTGGACCGACCTCCGCGCCAAGGTGCGCGACGCCGCCCGCGCGTTGCCGGAAGGCGTCGGGACGCCGGTGGTGGACGACGGCTTCGGCGATGTCTTCGGCATCTATTTCGCGGTGACGGCGGAGGGGCTGTCCAACGCCGGGATCCACGACCTCGCCACCTTCCTGCGCCGCGAGATCCTGGCGGTCGACGGCGTGGCGGACGTGCAGGTGTCGGGTCTTCCGGACGAAGTGATCTATGTCGAACCGGACCTGCTGCTGGCGGCCAACCAGAACATCTCTCCGGGCATCATCATCGAGGCGATCGCCGGCGCCAATTCCGTGCAGGACGCGGGCTCGATCGGGCCCACGCGGCTGCAACGTCCGGACGGTTCCGACAGCATCAGCCAGATCGAGGGCCTGACCGTCGGGGTCCAGGGCCAGGTCATCAACGTGCGGGACATCGCCGAAGTCCATCGTGGACTGGCCGAGGACCCCTCGCTGCTGGTGCGCTACAACGGCGTCGCGGCCTTCACGCTGGGCGTCGCCGGCCTGTCGACCGAGAACATCGTGGACGTCGGCGCGCGCGTCGACGCCAAGCTGGCCGAGATCGATCCCGAAATCCCGGTGGGCGTGACGCTCAACCCGATCTACCAGCAGCATGTGGTGGTCGAGGAGGCCTCGAACGGCTTCGTGGTGAATGTCGCGATGTCGGTCGCGATCGTGATCGCCGTGCTGGCGGTGGCGATGGGGTGGCGGGCGGCGATCGTGGTCGGCAGCACGCTGGTTCTGACCGTTCTCGGCACGGTGCTGTTCATGTATCTCGGCGCGTTCTCGCTGGAGCGCATCTCGCTCGGCGCGCTGATCATCGCGATGGGCATGCTCGTGGACAACGCGCTTGTGGTCGCCGAGGGCATGCAGATCGCCATGCAGCGGGGCAAGACCTCGCGGGAGGCGGCGGACGAGGCGGCGGGCAAGACCCAGATCCCGCTTCTGGGCGCAACCGTCATCGGCCTCATGGCGTTCGCCGGCATCGGGCTCAGCCCGGACGCGACCGGCGAGTTCCTGTTCTCGCTCTTCGCGGTGATCGGGATCTCCCTGATGCTGTCCTGGGCGCTGGCGCTGACCGTCACGCCGCTGCTTGGGCATTACTTCTTCAAACGCGGCGGCGTGGGCGATGCGGACCCCTATGGCGGGCCGCTCTTCCGGCTCTATGCGGGGGCGCTGCGCGGCGCGCTGCGGTGGCGCTGGGTCGTCATACCCGGGCTCTGCGCCGTCACCGCGACCTGCTTCATGCTCTTCGGCTCGATCAAGCAGCAGTTCTTCCCGGATTCGAGCACGCCGATCTTCCCGGTCCACTACCAGTTGCCGCAGGGGACCGAGATCCGGACCACCTCCGCGGATCTCGCCGTGGTCGAGGCCTGGCTGCTGGAGCGCGACGAGGTCGAGTCGGTCGCCACCTTCGTGGGCCAGGGCGCGGGCCGTTTCATCCTGACCTACTCGGCCGAAAAGGCGAACTCCAGCTACGGCCACATGCTGGTGCGCACCACTGACCTGGAGAGCATTCCGGCGCTCGCCGCCGAACTGGAGGCGTTCGCGGCGACCGCCTTGCCCGCCGGCACGCTGCGCACGCGCAGGCTGGTCTTCGGGCCGGGCGGCGGCGATCCCATCGAGGTGCGCTTTTCGGGCGGCGATCCCGCGGTTCTGCGGGCCCTGGCCGAGGAGGCGATGGACCGGATCAATGCGGCGTCCGAGGTGATCCAGCATGTGCGCACCGACTGGCTGGAGCAGGAGCTGGTCATCAAGCCGCTCTATGCGACGGACCGCGCGCAGACCGCCGGCATCGAACGGGACGACGTGGCGTCGGCGATGCTGTTCGCGACCGACGGCGTGTCGGGCGGCGTGTTCCGCGAAGGCGACCGCCAGATCCCGATCGTGGTGCGGACCAGCCCCGACGAGGGCTACACGATTTCGGATCAGGTGATCTTTTCCGAAAGCGCGGGCGCGCTGGTCCCGCTCGACCAGGTGGTCGACGGCTTCGCCTACGAGGTTCAGGACACGCGCATCCACCGGCGCGACCGCCTGCCGACCATAACCGTCGTCGGCAACATTCCCGCCGATGTGACGGCCACGGATGCGCGCAACCAGATCGTCGAGACGATCGAGGCGATGCCGCTGCCGGTGGGCTATGCGATGGAATGGGGCGGCGAGTATGAAAGCTCGCTGGACGCGCAGACCTCGCTGGCCGGGCAGCTTCCGATGAGCTTTCTCATCATGTTCGCCATCACGGTCCTGCTGTTCATGGCGATGCGCCAGCCCCTGATCATCTGGCTGCTGGTGCCGATGTCGGTGAACGGCGTCGTGATCGGGCTGCTGGCGACGGGATACCCGTTCAGCTTCACGGCGCTTCTGGGCCTGCTCAGCCTGTCCGGCATGCTGATCAAGAACGGGATCGTGCTGGTCGAGGAGATCGACATCGTCCGCCGCGAGGGACGGGCGTTGTTCGCCGCCATCATCGAGGCGTCGACGTCGCGCCTGCGCCCCGTCGTGCTGGCCGCGGCGACCACGATCATGGGGATGATTCCCTTGCTCACCGACGCGTTCTTCAAGTCGATGGCGGTGACGATCATGGGGGGGCTCGCCTTCGCGACCGTCCTGACGCTGATCGCGGCGCCGGTTTTCTACTACGTGCTGTTCTCGGGCGCGGAGCGGCGCGCCCGGGAGGCCGCGGCGACGGACGAAAGCGCGGCGGGCGACAGGGGGCTCGCGAACTGACGGCAGGCCTCCGCCGGGCCCGCCCGGAACATGCGGGACCGGGCGGGAGGGGTCACGTTGTCCGCGGCCCTTCCTGCGCCGCCGCGCCCGCGCGACGCCGCCGCCGGCGCGCCGTCAGGCCCAGCGCGCCCAGCCCGGCCGCCAGCAGGGGCGCGGCGGCGGGCAGGGGCACGTCGCTCGCCTCCACGGTCAGCGACAGGGTCGCCAGGCCTGCGCCGGACGAGCTGGCGAAAATCGACTCGAAGGCCTGTCCCGACAGGTCCGACAGGGCGCCGCCGAGAGCGAATTCGCCGCCCAGCGCCGCCTCGATATCCGCCAGCGCCGTGCCGTTCAGCGCGAAGGAGAAGGCGTTCATGTCGGTGTTGTAGCCGCTGCTCGTCGCGCCGGAGCCAAAGACGTCGCCCGACCCGAGATCGTTGAAGATCGCGACGCTTCCCGGCGCCGTCTCCAGCGTGTCGGGGGCGGTGTCCACCTGAAACGCCGTCAGGATCTCGGAGCTGTCGAACGACCAGTAGAGCCCGGTGTCGGGGGCGGCGGCCGAGCCGGCGGCGAAGGACAGCGACGCGCCGGTCACCGTTCCGGAGATCCCGCCCAGGTCGAACAGGAAGTAGCTCCGCCGCTCCACGCTCCCGTTCCGGCCGGTCATGATGTTGGTGTTCGTCGCGGAGGAGACGCCGTCGTTCTGGACCTGGCCGTTGTCATAGGACGTGACGTCCAGCGCGGGCGCGGCCGCGGGCATGAGCAGGACGGGCGCGAGCAGCAGGGGCGCGGCGAGGACTTGGGCGCGGGGCATGGGGGACCTCCTGGAAAGGACGCGATCGCGAGATGACGCAGCGTAGCGAAGCCGCTGTCCCGGATCGGTGAACAATTCCACATGCGGCGAGGTCTGCGCGGGGCGCCGGTCCCGCAGGGCGCCGTCCGGATCAGGCGGGTCGGGATCGTGCTCCGGCTTTGGCTCCGGCACGGGCTTTGGCTCGGGCTCGGGCTTTGGCTCGGGGCCGGCGATCCCGGCCGCGCCGAAGTCCCGTCGGGCTCACGCGCCGGCGGCGCGCGCCGTCGCCGCCGGCCCGAAACAGGCCGGCGGCGGGGCAGGGCGGTCGGGCCGCCGGGGCGGTCGGCTCAGGAGGCCGCCTCGACCGGCTCCTCCACGAACCCCTTCCAGTTGCGCATGTAGGTCACGAAGGTCGGGGACAGGCCCTCGGCCGCCAGATGCGCCTCGCTCACCGGCGTGGCGGGCGAGACATAGGCCCCGTCCGCCATCACCCGGTTGGGATAGTCGTGGCGCAGGATCGCGGCCCGTCCGATCACCGCGTAATCGCAGCCCGCCGCCAGCAGGTCGGCGGCGTCGCGGGCGGACATGATCTTGCCCGCCGCGCCCAGACGCACCTGGCCGCGGGGCAGCTCCGCCAGCCGCTCCATCATGGTGCGGCCCTTGTGATCGGGGTCCGAGGGCTCCTTCTTCACGTCCCAGAGCGACATGTCGAGGTAATCCACCACGCCCTGGCGCAGCACCTCGGCGGTGATCTCCAGCTGCTCGTCGAAGCGCAGGCCGAAACGCTCCATCGACAGGCGCAGACCCAGCTGGAAATCGGGCCCGCAGGCGGCGCGGATGCCGTCGACGATCTCGAAGGTCAGCCGGGCGCGGTTCTCCAGCGAGCCGCCGTAGCGGTCCTCGCGCCGGTTCAGCTCGGGGGACATGAAGGCGCAGAGCAGGTAGCCATGCGCGCCATGCACCTCGACCCCGTCGAAGCCGGCCTTCTCGGCCCGCACCGCCCCGGCGATGAAGGCGTCGCGGGCGGCCTCGACCTCGGCGGTGGACAAGGCCCTCGCCCCGGTCTCGGCGTCGTCGGAGGGGCCGACGATGTCGCCCACCAGCTCCCTGGGGGAGCGGATGCCCGCGTGATGCAGCTGCACCGAGCTGACCGAGCCCGCCGCCCGCAGCCCGTCGGCAAGCCGGGTCAGCCCTTCCAGGTGATCGTCCGAGAAGATCCCCAGCTGCCCGCCGAAGCCCTGGCCCTGTTCCAGCACATGCGCCGCGCAGGTCATGGTCAGGCCGAACCCGCCTTCGGCGCGCATGGTCAGCCAGCGGTATTCCTCGTCCGACAGCCGGCCGTCCGCGTGGCTCTGTCGGTTGGTCAGCGGGGCCAGCATGAAGCGGTTTTTCCAGGCGGGGCCTCGGGTCAGGGTCAGCGGCTGGGCGAGCAGGTCGTAGGGCGTCATGGTGTTCCTCACGCGATGGGAGCGTCGTCGGGGTCGGGGTCGTGGTCGTCGGGGCCGTTCCGGTCGGGGCCGTTCTCGGGGCCGGCGGCGCGCCGAGGGGCGAAGGTCCGCGGGGCGATGGGCCCCGCCGCTTGCCGCGGAGACAGTCACGCCCGCGCCGCTCTGTCAAATGCCGGCCCGCGGCGCGCCCTGTCTTGCGTTCTGTCACGCCGCGGGTGGGGCGGGCGCCGCGGCCGGGCCGGGACATGCGCGCCGCGCGCCGGAATTTTGCGGTTTGTTCACCCGAAGCGAGTAGCGCAGGAGGCCCAAGACCTAGCGCGCGGAATCGAGCGAAATGAACTGGCTGGAACAATATGATCCCAGGATCGCCCTTTTGGCGGCGCTCGTCGGCGTTTCCATCGCCCTGATCAACAGCCGCTTCATCAGCCGCGTCAACGAAGAGCAGGGCCCCCGGCGCCTGCTGTGGATGTCCATGCTGGGCCTGCTGGCCGGCGTCACCGTCTGGGCGGTGCAGACGCTGGTGGTGCTCGGTTTCCGCTGGACCGACCCCGCCGACGGATCGCCCATGGCCTTCGGCTACGACCCGTCCTCGGTGATCTTCTCGCTGGGCGTGTCGGCGGCGATCATGTCCGTGGCCTTCCGGCTGGATCCGTCGGGACGCCCCGAGGCCTGGCGCGCGCTGGTCAGGGGCGGGACGCTGGGCCTGACCGCGGTCGGCGTGAACATCGCCGTCCTGTTGTCGCTGGACGTGCAGGGGCAGGTGATCCTCGACCCGTTGCTGGTGGGCGCGAACCTGGTCCTGGCGCCGATGCTGTTCGGCCTCGCCGCGCTGTTCAATGCCGGGCCCATGCGTTGGCGTCATCCCCGGCTGGGGCGGTCTATTCTCGGACTCGCGATTCCGGGCGCGATCGCCATCGCCATCGCGTCGGTCTCGCTGGCGCCCGACCCCGACGTGGAACTGCCGAAGGGGCTGATGCAGCCGGCGCCGCTGGGGTTCCTGGTGATGGCGGTGTGCGCGATCGTGACCGCGGCGACCTTCGCATTCGCGATGATCGGCGACTCCCTGAAGCAGGAGGCCGAGAACCGCTATCAGCATCTCGCCCTGCACGATCCGCTGACCGGGCTGCCCAACCGCGCCTTTCTCATGACCGCGCTGGAGGACGCGCTGACCGGCGCGCGCGACGGGGCCTCGCCGGGACTGGCGGTGATCGGCGTGGACCTCGACCGGTTCAAGCCGGTCAACGACGTGCATGGTCATGCCGCGGGGGACGCGCTGCTCTGCGGCATCGCCCGGGCGGCGGAGCCGTTGCTGGAACCGGGGGAGCTTTTCGCGCGCACCGGGGGCGACGAGTTCATCGCCCTCAAGCCCGGCGCGACGGAGGAGGAGGCCCTGGACTTCGCCCGCCGCCTCGCCCGCGCCACCTCCGCCCCCGTGGAATTCCAGGGCTCGGCGTTGTCGGTGGGGGCGAGCTTCGGGGTCGCGCTCTTCCCCCGCGACGGGCAGGAGGCCGAGACCCTGCTCAGCCGCATGGACCTCGCGCTTTACCGGGCGAAGGAGGAGGCGGGAGACGCCATCCGCCTCTACGACCGCCGCATGGACGAGGCGCAGCGCGACCGTTCGGCCCTGGCGATGGAGCTGCGCGCGGCGCTGGATTCCGATGCGTTCGAGCTGCATTACCAGCCCCAGACCCTGCTCTCCGACGGGGCCGTGACGGGGTATGAGGCGCTGATCCGCTGGCGTCATCCGACCCGCGGCCTGCTCGGCCCCGACGCCTTCATCGGGGTGGCCGAGCGCACCGGCCTGATTCGGGATATCGGGACCTGGGTGCTTCACGCCGCCTGCCGGGAAGCCGCGGGATGGGACCCGTCGCTGCGCATCGCGGTCAACGTCTCGCCCCGCCAGCTCTCCCAGTCCGATTTCGTGGAGCAGGTGGGCGACGCCCTGATCGCTTCCGGCCTCGCGCCCGAGCGGCTGGAGATCGAGCTGACCGAGGCCAGCATGATCGAGGATCACGCCCAGCTGCGCGCGGTGATGGCGGCGCTGAAGACGCTCGGCGTGCGGGTGGCGATGGACGACTACGGGGCCGGCTACGCCTCGCTCGCCGCGCTGCGGAACTTCCCCTTCGACAAGATCAAGATCGACCGGGAATTCATCGAGACGCTCGGCTCCGACCCGCAATCCACCGCTATCGTGCGCTCCACCCTGATGCTGGGCCGGGCGCTCGGCATCCCGGTGCTGGCCGAGGGGGTGACCACCGAGGCCGGCCGCCGGATCCTGGAGGCGGAGGGGTGCAGGGAAGGGCAGGGCTTTCTCTTCGGCCGCCCGGTCCCCGCCGCCGAGCTCGCGGGCCGCGCGGCGATCGACGCGGACCGCCCCGGACCCGTCTCCGGGCCCATCGCCGCGCCCGTCGCAGAACGCGGGTCGATCGCGGCGCCCGGGACCGATCCCGGTCCGGACGCCGCGGCCCGGCCGGCGGCGGCGCCTGATTCAGCGGAACTCACATCCGCGCCGTCCGGTTCGGGGCGGGGCGGAGCAGCCCGGAACTCGGCATGATCTTTCCTACTCACGGGGCCGCGGCGACGTTCGACATGGGCCTGGCCGCTCTGGCGGTGGTGGTCGGCGTATTGTGCGCGGCGCTCGCCGTCCGCTTCTACATGCGCATCTGGTCGGAGCCGGTGGACCGGCGCCGCTGGTGGCTTCTGCTCACCGGCGTCGCCACCGGGGCGACGGTGTGGGAGCTGCATATGCTCGCCCGCCTCGCCGTGGCGCCCGAGATCCCCCAGGTCTACGATCCGGCCATCGTGCTGCTGGCGCTGCTGGCCGGCAGCCTCGCCTGCACCGGCGCCGTCTGGTTCTCGGTGCTGCCGCTCGGCAAATGGGCGGGCTACCTGATCGGGGCGCTGATCGGGTTCGTCTCGGCCAGCGTGCATTTCGCCGGAGCGATCGCCACCCATGCGGCGGGGGAGGTCCACTGGCATCCCGACCTCGTGGTCGTCACCTATGTCTGGACCATGGCGGTGTCGGGCATCGCCACCTCGCGCATGGTCTATGGAAACCGCAACCGGGCGGGGCTTGAGGCGGTGGTGGTCTTCGGGGTGTCGATGATCGTGCAGGTGCCCCTGTCCCTTCTCGCCGTGGACGTGATTCCGGGGGAGGCGGGGCAGCCGCCTCCGGGCATGACGGAGGCCGGCGCGCTGTCGATGGTGGTGATCGCGGTCGCCGCGATGATGCTGGTGCTGGGCGCCGCGATCTTCGCCATCGACCAGTCCGCCACCCGCGACGCCCGCGCCCGCTACCGACATCTGGCGCTGCACGACACGCTCACCGGCCTGCCCAACCGCGCCCACCTGCGCGAGTCGCTGGAAGAGGCGATCGCCGCCAGCGGCGCGCTCGGGGCGCGGCTGGCCCTGGTCTGCATCGACCTCAACCGCTTCAAGCCGGTCAACGACGTGCATGGCCATGCCGCCGGCGACGCGCTGCTCAGGGGCATCGCCGCGGCCTTGCGGGACACGCTCGGCCCCGGCGAATTCCTGGCCCGCACCGGCGGCGACGAATTCGTGGCCTTCAAGACCGCCATCGCCCGGCGCGAGGATGCGCTGGCCTTCGCCGCCCGCCTGCGCGCCGCCATCGCCAGGCCGGTGGAATGGGAAGGGCTGGCGCTGGCCGTCGACTGCGCCGCCGGCATCGCCTTTCTGCCTGATGACGCGCAGGAGTCCGAGGCCCTGTTCAACCGCGCCGATCTCGCGCTCTACCGCGCCAAGGACGACCCCCAGGACCCGGTCCGCTTCTACGAAGGCCGCATGGACGAGGCCAGCCGCGCCCGCTCAGCCCTGGCGATGGAGCTGCGCGACGCCCTGCGCGAGGATCGGTTCGAACTGCATTTCCAGCCCCAGGCCGATCTCGGCTCCGGCGGCGTCACCGGGTTCGAGGCGCTGGTCCGCTGGCGCCATCCCTCCCGCGGCCTGGTCGCGCCCGATGAATTCATCCCGGTGGCCGAGGCGACCGGCCTGATCCGCGACCTCGGCGCCTGGGTGTTGCAGGAGGCCTGCCGGATCGCCGCCGGCTGGCCCGAGAACTGCCGGGGCGGCGCCCGGGGAGGCTACCGGGTCTCCGTCAACGTCTCGCCCCTCCAGCTCGCCCAGCCCGACTATGTGGAGACGGTGCAGGACGCGCTGCTCGCCTCCGGCCTCGCCCCCGAATTGCTGGAGCTGGAAGTCACCGAAGCGAGCCTCGTCGCCGATCACGAGCGTCTGCTGGAGGTGATGCAGGGCCTCAAGCGCCTCGGCGTGCGGGTGGCGATGGACGATTACGGCGCCGGCCTGGCCTCGATGCACGCGCTGCGCAGCTTCCCCTTCGACCGGCTCAAGATCGACCGCGCCTTCGTGGACGGGATGCTCTCGGACCCGCAGGCCCTCGCGATGGTGGAGGCGACGCTGCTTCAGGCCAGGGCGCTGGGCATCCCGGTCCTGGCCGAAGGGGTGTCGGAGGAAACCCATCTCGCCGCCCTGCGCCGCTTCGGCTGCAGAGAGGCGCAGGGCTATCTCTTCGGCCGCCCCATGCAGGCCGCCGAAGCCGCCAAGCTGATCACGCGGGAGGAAGCGCGCCTCGCCGCCGCCGCCGCCGCCGCGGGCGCGTCCCGGTCCGATTCCGGGGCCACGGGATGATGCGCCCCCCGCCGCTCGCCCCGCGCCGGGGAAAGCCGCGCGCCGCGGATCGAGGGGGACGTCCGGATCCTCGGTGACGCCTCCACGCCGCGCGGGCGCCCGCGTCGCCGCTCTCGCGCGGGTCGACGCGCGGCCTTGCGCGCCGCCCGCAGCCCCGCGGCCCGATCCGCCGCCCCGCCCGCCGGAGTCCGCCGCGCCAGCAACCGGCCCTTGCCATGCCGCCTCGAAATCGGCATAAGCCCGCGCATGACCGCCATGTTCCGCATCATCCGGATCTGCATTACCCGCTGACACCAGTCCGCGGCGGCGCTCAGCCTTTCCAGTTCCCAGGAAAAGTCGACCGGCCCGCCCGCGGCGCCCGAACGCGACTCTTTCCACGAAGGCCGAGCCCGATGACCGCTCCGATCCAAGACAGCCACCCGATCCGCCTGCGGAACTCCGCCACCGGGGAGCTCGCCGCCTTCATCCCCCGCGACTGGCGCGCCGAGCCCGCGATCCCGGCCGCCGACCGCCGCGTCGGCGTCTATCTCTGCGGCCCCACGGTCTATGACCGCGCCCATATCGGCAACGCCCGCCCGGCGGTGGTCTTCGACGTCCTGCGCCGCCTGCTCGCCCTGACCTATCCCGGCCAGGTCCGCTTCGTGCGCAACTTCACCGACGTCGAGGACAAGATCAACGACCGCGCGGCCGAGCGTTTCCCCGACCTCGCCCCCCTCGACGCCATCGCCCGCGTCACCGAAGAGACCATCGCCTGGTATCACGAGGACATGGCCGCGCTGGGCGTCGCCATCCCCGACGACGAACCCCGCGCCACCGCCTATGTCCCCGAGATGGTCGCGATGATCGAGACCCTCGTCGCCCGCGGCCACGCCTATGAGGCGGAGGGCCACGTGCTGTTCGACGTCGGCTCCTTCCCCGGCTACGGCGCGCTTTCGGGCCGGGACACCGAGGACATGATCGCCGGCGCCCGGGTCGAGGTCGCCCCCTACAAGAAACACCCGATGGACTTCGTGCTCTGGAAGCCCTCGACCGAGACCCAGCCCGGCTGGCCCTCCCCCTGGGGCCGCGGCCGCCCCGGCTGGCATATCGAGTGCTCCGCCATGGCCAAGGCCCTGCTGGGGACCGATTTCGACATCCATGGCGGCGGCTCCGACCTGCTGTTCCCGCATCACGAGAACGAGCGCGCCCAGTCCTGCTGCGCCGACCCCGACCACGGCTTCGCCGAGGTCTGGATGCACAATGGCATGATCCGCGTCGACGGCCGCAAGATGTCGAAATCGCTCGGCAATTTCTTCACCGTCCATGACAAGCGGGCCGAGATGTCGGGCGATGTGATCCGCTACATCCTGCTCAACGCCCATTACCGGGACGAACTGGACTGGACGGAGGACCGGGTCGAGCAGGCCCGCGCCGCGCTCAACCGCCTCAACCGGCTCGCCGACCGCTATCGTCGCGCCGGCATGGTCGCGCCCGACCCGCTGGTCCCCCACGCCTCGGTGCTGGAGCGGCTGCGCGACGACCTCGATACCCATGGCGCGCTCGCGGCCCTGCACGCGCTGGCCTCCGAGGCGATCAACCCCGCCGAGACCGATATCGAGACCCTGCGCCCCGCCGTCGAAACCGCCCGCTGGCTGGGCTTCGCGCTGGAGACCGCGGCGGATGGCGACGGCGACGACGCCCGCATCGACGCCGCCTGCGCCCGCCTCGACGCCGCGCGGGCCGACAGGAACTACGCCGAGGCCGACCGCATCCGCGCCGCCCTCGACGCCGCTGGTCTGATCGTGCAGACCACCAAGGCCGGGACCACCGCCGAGCGCGGGGCCGGCTTCGACAGGACCCGCCTGGAGGACCTGACATGACCCGCGAGACGCTGACCCTTTTCGACACCACCCTGCGCGACGGCCAGCAGACCGCCGGCGTGGATTTCTCGGCCGAGGACAAGCACCGCATCGCCCGCGCGCTCGACGCGCTGGGGCTCGACTATGTGGAGGGCGGCTGGCCGGGCGCGAACCCGACCGACAGCGACTTCTTCGCCGCGCCGCCGCGGCTCGCCCGCGCCGCCTTCACCGCCTTCGGCATGACCAAGCGCGTCGGCCGCTCGGCGGAGAATGACGACGTGCTGGCGGCGGTGATCAACGCCGGCACTCCCACCGTGTGCCTCGTCGGCAAGACCCACGACTACCATGTGAAAACCGCGCTGGGGGTCGAGCTGGCCGAGAACCGCGACGCCATCCGCGACAGCTTCGCCCATCTCACCGCGCTGGGCCGGGAGGCGCTGTTCGACGCCGAGCATTTCTTCGACGGCTACAAGGCGAACCCGGACTACGCCCTGTCCTGTCTCGACGCGGCGCTGGAAGGCGGGGCCTCCTGGGTCGTGCTCTGCGACACCAATGGCGGGACCCTGCCGGCCGAGATCGGGGAGATCGTCGCCGCCGTCTGCGCCCGCATCCCCGGATCGAAGGTCGGCATCCACTGCCATGACGACACCGGCATGGCGGTGGCCGGCAGCCTCGCCGCCATCGACGCCGGCGCGCGCCAGATCCAGGGCACGCTCAACGGGTTGGGGGAGCGTTGCGGCAACGCCAACCTCACCTCGCTGATCCCCACGCTGCTGCTCAAGGCGCCCTACAAGGACCGCTTCTCCACCAACGTGAAGGCCGCGGACCTGCCCAAGCTCGCCCGCGCCTCCAAGATGCTGGACGAGATCCTCAACCGCGCGCCCAACCGCCACGCGCCCTATGTCGGCGCCGCCGCCTTCACCCACAAGGCGGGGCTGCACGCCTCCGCGATCCTCAAGGACCCCAAGACCTACGAGCATGTCCCCCCCGAGACCGTGGGCAACGAGCGCGTGGTGCCGATGTCCAACCAGGCCGGCCAGTCCAACCTGCGCTCGCGCCTCATCGACATGGGCATCGCGGTGGAGAAGGGGGACGCGCGGCTCGCCAATATCCTCGACGAGGTGAAGCGGCGCGAGGATCAGGGCTACGCCTATGACGGCGCCCAGGCCTCGTTCGAACTGCTGGCGCGGCGCGAACTCGGCCTGCTGCCGCGCTTCTTCGACGTGGAGCGCTACCGCGTGACCGTCGAGAAGCGGATCAACGCGCGCGGCGACGCGATCACCGTCTCCGAGGCGGTGGTGGTCTGCGTGGTGGACGGGGAGCGCCTGCTTTCCGTGTCCGAATCCCGCGACGCGGCGTCGGACGCCGATCACGGCCCGGTCAACGCGCTGTCCAAGGCGCTGGCCAAGGATCTCGGCCGTTACCAGTCCTATATCGAGGATCTGAAGCTGGTCGATTTCAAGGTCCGCATCACCTCGGGCGGGACCGAGGCGGTGACCCGCGTGCTCATCGACTCCACCGATGCCGAGGGCCGGCGCTGGTCCACGGTGGGCGTTTCGCCCAATATCGTGGACGCGAGCTTCCAGGCGCTGCTCGACGCGATCACCTGGAAGCTGATCCGCGACGGGGCCGACGCCGCCGTGCTGCCGGGCAGGGCGCCCGCGCCCGCGGCCGCGGTCCCCGCCGAGTGACGCGGCCCTCCCTCCGCGCGCCGGGGGGAGGGGCCCGCGCCGTTCTCCATTCGCCGAGCCCCGCTTCCCCTTTTTCCGAGGCCCGATGACCTACGACGCCTGCGCCGCCCTCGTCCACGATCACGACCGTGACCGCTGGGCGACCGCCCGCCTCGCCGGTCCGCTGGCCGGGCGGCTCCACGCGCTCTACGCCTTCAACCTGGAGATCGCGCGCATCCCCTCGGTGGTGTCGGAGATCGCGCTGGCCGAGATCCGCCTGCAATGGTGGCGCGATGCGCTGGACGAGATCTTTTCGGGCCGCGCGCCCCGCCGCCACGAAGTGGTGCTGCCGCTGGCCGAAACCATCGAGGCCGCCGACCTGCCGCGGGAATTGTTCGAGGCGCTGTTCGACGCCCGCTCCTACGACCCGCACGGGCCGGCTTTCGGGGATCGGCCGCTGTTCGACGCCTATCTGGACGGGACCGCGGCGGGGCTGATGCGCTTGGGGGTTCTGTCGCTGGGCGTGGCGGATCAGGAGACCGATCTCGCCGCGCGGGAGGCCGGCCATGCCGCCGGCGCCGCGGCGTTGATCCGGGCGTTGCCGGCGCTCTACGCCCGCGGCGGCGACCCGATCCCGACCGAGGACGAATTGGTTCGCAATGATCTCGCCGAAGGCCGCACGCCGGAAACCCTGCGCAAGGCGTTGAAGGACATAGCCGAAGACGCGTTGGCCCGGCTGAGCGCCGCCCGTCGGCGGAAGGTCGATCCCGCCGCGCGCCCGGCGCTTTTCGCGGGGTTCCGGGCCGAGGAGACCCTGCGCCCCGCCGCCCGTCCGGGCTTCGAGGTGTTCGCGCAGGCGGAACCCTCGGAGTTCCGCCGCCGGGCCGGGCTGGCGGCCCGCGTGCTCACGGGCCGCTGGTAGGGATCAGGCCGCGGCCTCGGCGTCCTTGCCCAGCCAGCCCAGCCAGTCCTGCTTGGCGCGCTCGGAATAGGCCCGCGCCCGGTCGCGCTTGCGCTTGCGTCCGCCCTTGATCCCGAGATCGAGCGGCGGGAACAGCCCGAAATTCACGTTCATCGGCTGGAAGGTCGCCGCCTCCGCGCCGCCGGTGATGTGGTTCAGCAGCGCCCCGATGGCGGTCGTCGCGGGCGGGCTCGCCAGAGGCGCGCCCAGCCGTTCCGCCGCCGCCAGCCGTCCGGCGAGCAGCCCCATGGCGGCGCTTTCCACATAGCCCTCGACCCCGGTGACCTGGCCGGCGAAGCGGAGCCGCGGCTCAGCCTTCAGGCGCATTTCGCCGTCCAACACCTTGGGAGAGTTCAGGAAAGTGTTCCGGTGGATGCCGCCGAGCCGCGCAAACCGCGCCCCCTCCAGCCCCGGAATCCGTTTGAAAACCTCGGCTTGCGCGCCATACTTCATCTTGGTTTGGAAGCCGACGATATTATACAGCGTTCCCAGCGCGTTATCCCTGCGAAGCTGAACCACGGCATGAGCTTTCACCGTCGGATCATGCGGGTTGGTCAACCCCACCGGCTTCAGCGGCCCCCAGCGCAGCGTCTCGCGCCCGCGCTCGGCCATCACCTCGATCGGCAGGCAGGCCTCGAAATAGGGGGTGCCTTCCCATTCCTTGAACTCGGTCTTTTCGGCGGCCAGCAGCGCGTCGATGAAGCCTTCGTATTGCTCCCGGTCCATCGGGCAGTTCAGGTAGGCGGTCCGCTCCTCCTCCGTCTCGCCCTTGTCATAGCGCGACTGGAACCAGGCCTTGGACAGGTCCACGGAGTCGAAATAGACGATCGGCGCGATGGCGTCGAAGAAGGCCAGCCCGTCCTCGCCGGTCAGCCCCCGCACCGACTCGGCCAGCGCCGGAGAGGTCAGCGGCCCGGTCGCCACGATGACCGAGGACCAGTCCGCCGGCGGAATCCCCGCCACCTCGCCCCGGTCGATCTCGATCAGCGGATGCGCCTCCAGCCGGGCGGTGACATCGGCCGAGAACAGGTCCCGGTCCACCGCCAGCGCGCCGCCGGCGGGCAGGGAATGCCGGTCGCCCATCTCCATGATCAGCCCGCCGGCCTGGCGCATTTCCCAATGCAGCAGCCCGACCGCGTTGGTCTCATGGTCGTCGGAGCGGAAGGAGTTGGAGCAGACCATCTCGGCCAGCCCGTCGGTCTTGTGGGCGTCGGTGCCGCGCACCGGACGCATCTCGTGCAGGATGACGGGCACGCCCATGGAGGCCGCCTGCCACGCGGCCTCGGAACCGGCCATGCCGCCGCCGATGATATGGATGGGTTCGATCTGGGTCATGGCGCCCTGTTAGCGCCGATGGACGTTTGTGGAAAGCGTCCTGTTCGCCCGAAGCGCCTCGCCCGCCGCCTTGGCGACGGGCGAGACGGTCGTCTCAGGCCGCGCGGCGCCGCCGCGCGACCCCGGCCAGCCCGGCCAGACCCGAGATCAGCAACACGCCCGCCAGCGGCGCCGGCACCGCGGAAACGCCGGCCCCGCGCACCGCGTAGCGCGCGCCGCCGATATCCAGCCACGCGAAGCTGCGCAGCGCCGCGGTCGCATCCTCGCCCGACAGGGTCTCGAAGGAGAAGGTCAGCAGGTCGCCGGCCAGCGAGATGTCGTAGAGATCCGAAAGCTCATAGCCCTCCGCGAAGCTCACCAGGTCGCCGCCCTCGCCGCCGTCGATCTCGAAGCCGTTGGACAGGTGGCCGCTCGTGGTCAGGTCGCCGATCAGCAGCGTGTCGTCGCCGCCGCCGAAGATCACCGCGCCCTCGATCTCCGACGCGCCCGACAGTTCGAGCAGCGAGTCCATCTGCCCGGGCGCGAGGTGGATGGCCTCGCCGCCCAGCCCGGCGATGCGGCCGGCATTGCGGATCTCGATCGCGTGGACCGCGGCGGGATCGGCGAAGATGCCGATCTGCCCCTCGATCAGGCCGCCGTCGCCGTTGTCGATCACCAGCGTCGGGGGCGTGCCGCCGGCTTCGTCGACCTCGTCGATATCGATCCCCGCCGCGTCGAAGGCCGTGGAGCTTGTGCGGATCACGCCGGTATTCTCGATCAGGCCGCCATCCACGTCGATGCCGTCATCGCCGCCGATGATCTCGCCGTGGTTGCGCAGCGTGCCGATGCCGAACTGCACGCCGTCGTCGAAGGCCTCGACCCGGCCGCCGACCTGGTTGGTCATGTCGAAACCGTCGCGCCCCTCGATCCCCTCGTCCCCGTTGGAGATCAGCTCGCCGCTGTTGACGATGGTGAAGTCGTCGCCGCGCGCCCGCAGCGCCCGCCCGCCGGCTTCGATCCGGCCGTTGTTGACGACGGTCACGTCGTCCTCGTCCACGCGCATCGCGTCGTCGTTGGGGGCGAGGATCTCGCCATCGTTGAACAGCGAGAAGCCGGCGCCCGAGCCGTCGGATTCGATGCCCCGGTCGTCGGAGGTGATCTCGCCCGTGGCGGTATTGCGCAGGGTCAGGTTCTCGCCGGTGAATTTCACCGTTTCCTTGCCGTCGGAGCTTTTGATCGCGCCGGAATTGGTCATCTCGACCCCGTCGCCGCTGATCTCGAACGTGTGCTCGCCGTCGCCGTCGACGCTGGCGCCGGCGTTCACCGTGACGGTGGCGTCGTCATCGGGGACCAGGACCGGGCCGGTCTGGAGCCCCGAGCAGGTGACGTCGCTGCCGCTCGTCACGCATTGCGCGGCGGCGGTCTGGGCGGAAAGGGCGACGACGCTGGTGGCGACGGCGGCGAGGAGAATGAATTTGGAAGTCATGGATGCGTCAGGCTTTCGGTCGGTCCCGGGACGATCGCGCAAGGCGACGCTACTGCGGGTATCCGAAACCGATGACGCTGTGACGACAGTCGGCGCGAGCCGGGCGGAGACGCCCCCCGGTCCGCGGATTTCGAACGAGACGCCGCCCCGGCCGTTCAGGGCCGGGGCGGCGTCGCGCGGTCTCAGGCCTCGCCGTCGGGGCCGGCTTCCGGCGCGGGCGCCGAGGCGTCGGGGGAGGCGTCGGGGCCCGCATCGGGGCCCGCATCCGGCCCTGCATCGGGCGCGGGGCCGTCGGTCTCCGGCGGGGTCGAGCCGTCATCGGCGATCCAGGCCACCGAGACGACCGTCTCATCGGCCGCCGCGTTCAGCACCTTCACCCCGCCCGCCGAGCGCGAGCGCAGCGAGATCCCCGCCACCGGGCAGCGGATCGACTGGCCTCGGTCGGTCGCGAGCATGATCTGGTCGTCCATGTTGACCGGGAAGGCCGCCACGATCGGACCGCCGCGCATGGCGCGGTCCATGGCGAACACGCCCTGGCCGCCGCGCCCGCGGGTCGGATAATCCATCGAGGAGGACAGCTTGCCCTGGCCCCGCGCGGTGATGGTGAGGATGATCTCCTCGGCCGCCGACATCTCGGTGATCCGCTCGGGGTTCACCGAGGCCTCCACCGCGTCCTCGTCGCTTTCCTCCTCCGGCTCGGCGCCGTCGGTCTGGGCGGTGGCGCGCTTCCACTTGATGAAGCCGGCGCGTTCCTCCGGCGTCGCCTCGAAATGGCGCAGCACCGCCATCGACACCACGCGGTCGCCCGCGGCCAGCTTGATCCCCCGCACGCCGGTGGATTCGCGGCCCTTGAACACCCGAACCTCCGGCACCGGGAAGCGGATCGCCTTGCCCAGCGCGGTCAGCAGGAACACGTCGTAGGTCTCGTCGCAGATATGGGCGCGCACCAGGCTGACGCCCTCGGCGCCCTCTTCCGGCGCAGGCAGGCGCATGGCGATCTTGCCGTTGCGCTTGACGTTGGTGAAGTCCGACAGCGCGTTGCGCCGCACGTCGCCGGCCGAGGTCGCGAAGACGATCTGCAGGCTCTCCCACTCGTCCTCGGGCTTGTCGACCGGCATCACCGCGGCGATCCCCGTGCCCGGCGTGATCGGCAGCACGTTGACGATGGCCTTGCCGCGCGCATTGCGCCCGCCCGAGGGCAGCTGCCAGGTCTTGAGCTTGTAGACCATGCCGTCGGTGGTGAAGATCAGCAGCGGCGTGTGCGTATTGGCGACGAAGAGCGTGGTCACCACGTCCTCGTCCTTGGTGTTCATCCCCGAAAGGCCCTTGCCGCCGCGCGCCTGGGCGCGGAAGTCCTCCAGCGGAGTGCGCTTGATGTAGCCCTGGGCGGTGATGGTCACCACCATGTCTTCGCGCTCGATCAGGTCCTCGTCGTCCATTTCGCCGTCATAGTCGACGAACTGGGTGCGGCGGGGGGTGGCGAACTCGGCCTTCACGGCGATCAGCTCGTCCGAGATCACGCCCATGATCCGCGGGCGCGAGGCCAGCAGGTCCAGCAGGTCGGTGATCTTCGCGGCCAGCTCCTCCAGCTCCTCCGTCACCTCGGACACGCCGAGCGCGGTGAGGCGCTGCAGGCGCAGGTCGAGGATGGCGCGGGCCTGAAGCTCCGACAGGCGATAGGTGCCGTCATCCGCCACCTTGTGCAGCGGATCGTCGATCAGCCGGATATAGGCGGCGATGTCATGGGCGGGCCAGTGCCGTTCCATCAACCGCGCGCGGGCGGTGGCCGGGTCGGGCGAGGAGCGGATCAGGCGCACCACCTCGTCCACGTTCGACACCGCGACGGCGAGGCCGCACAACACATGCGCCCGGTCGCGCGCCTTGCGCAGCTCGAACGCCGCGCGCCGCGCCACCACTTCCTCACGGAAGGCGATGAAGGCGGTGAGGAAGGTCTTGAGGTCCAGCTGCTCGGGCCGGCCGCCGTTCAGCGCCAGCATATTGCAGCCGAAGGAGGTCTGAAGCGGCGTGTAGCGATAGAGCTGGTTGAGCACCACGTCCGGCGTCGCGTCGCGCTTCAGCTCGATCACCACGCGCACGCCCTGGCGGTCGGATTCGTCGGCCACCGAGGCGATGCCCTCGATCCGCTTGTCGCGCGCCAGTTCCGCGATGCGCTCGATCATCGTGGACTTGTTCACCTGGTAGGGGATCTCGTCCACCACGATGGCGTAGCGGTCCTTGCGCGGCTCCTCGATCCGGGTCTTGGCGCGCATCAGCACCGAGCCGCGGCCGGTATGATAGGCCTTGCGGGCGCCGCCGCGGCCCAGGATCAGGGCGCCGGTGGGGAAATCGGGGCCGGGGATGTATTCGATCAGGTCCGAGATCTCGAGATCCGGGTTCTCGATCAGCGCCAGCGTCGCGTCGATGACCTCGCCCAGGTTGTGGGGCGGGATGTTGGTCGCCATGCCGACCGCGATGCCGCCGCCGCCGTTGACCAGCAGGTTGGGGTAGCGCGCGGGCAGGACCGAGGGCTCGCGGTCCTTGCCGTCGTAGTTCGGGACGAAATCGACGGTGTCCTTCTCGATATCCTCGAGCAGGGCCTGCGCGACCTTGGCCATGCGGACTTCGGTGTAGCGCATGGCCGCGGGGCTGTCCCCGTCCATGGAGCCGAAGTTGCCCTGGCCGTCCAGCAGCGGCAGGCGCATGGAGAAGTCCTGCGCCATGCGCACCAACGCGTCGTAGATCGCCGAGTCGCCATGCGGGTGGTACTGACCCATCACGTCGCCGACCGGACGGGCGGACTTGCGGTAGGACTTGTCGTGCGTGTTCCCGGTCTCGTGCATCGCGTAGAGGATGCGCCGGTGCACGGGCTTGAGCCCGTCGCGCAGGTCGGGCAGGGCGCGGGAGACGATCACCGACATGGCGTAGTCGAGATAGGAGCGTTTCATCTCCTCCTCGACCGCGATCACCGGTCCGTCATAGACGGGACGGCGGGGTCCGCCGCCGTTTTCGGAGCCGTCTTCGGGGCCGGTCTCGGGGGGGTCGATGGGATCGGTCAAGGATGCGCCTGCTCGGGTGTTTTCTGCCTGGCGGTGTTGTAGCCGCCGGGGGCGGCGAGAGCAATCGGGAGCGGCGTCTCAGGGGCGGAAACCGGGCCGCGCGTCGACGGTCGCGCCGGTTGCCGGCGGGGCGCCCGCGCGGCGCGGCTGCGGGGGCGCGGGTTGCGAGGCCGCGGGCGGCGGCGTGGGGCGCTGAATTGGCCGGGGACAGGGGGAAGATGGGGCGCGTTCGGCGCCCTGCTCGCGGTTGGTCGGCGGGGCGGCGGAAGTTGCGATCGCCGCCCGCGCGCTTTCGCGACCCGCCTGGACTTGGCGATGGCGTTGCGCGCGCGCCGGACGTGCGCGCGACGGGGCTTCCGAAATATCGGCCCATGCCCGCGGGACTGACGGAACTTGCAGCCGACGCGTCCGCCCCCATGTCGCTCGGCGGGGGAGCGCAACCCCACCGCCGGAACCGCGCCACGCTTTTCGCAGGCGTGACGCGGGGGGCGGCGAAACCGGGCGGAGGGCGCCCCGTCCGCAGCGCCGCGCGGGCGCGACGGCGAAATCCGCGCAAGGGTCGACGCGCGGCCTCGGCACGCCCGACGTCTTCCGAAACGCGCCGGTGGGGCGGGATCAGTCGGCGGCGGCGAGCGGCGCGGCGTTGGCCGCGGGCGTCTCCACCGGCCAGGCGGCGGCGATGCGATCGGCCTCCAGCGGCACGTTCTTGACCACGGCGCCCGGTCGGCCCAGCGGCCCGTGCAGCACGCCGTCGACCTCGACCCACACGCCGCCCGCATTGCCGGCGCGCAGCCGCGGAGACTGCACATCGGCCGGGGCCAGCCAGCGCTCCCCCGCCTCCATGATCCGCTGCACCAGGATCGAGCCGTCGCGGGCCTTCACCTGCACCCAGGCCGGGTCGGTGACCACCAGCCACAGGCCCTTGCTCCCCGTCTGCGGCTGCGGGGTCGCGGCCCCGGGCGCGGCGAGCCCGGGCAGGCCCGCATCGCCCAGCGCGGCGAGCTGCGTGCCCGCGAGCCCGCCGTTCAGGCCGCCGTCAAGACCCGGCGCGCCGCCCGCCACGCCCGGAGCGGGCGCGGGAACCGACAGCCCGTCGAGCCGCGGCGCGGCGAGGCCGCCGGCCGGATGCGCCTCGCCCGCCACCGGTCCGTTGACCGCGTCGGCCAGGGCCAGGCGGGTGTTCGCCGCCTCGGTCCCGATGCGCGGATCGCGGGCGTAAAGCCCGCTGCGCGTGGGATCGATGGCCGCGATGGGGCCGTCGCGCACCGCCACAGCGGGGGGCGCGATCTCCCGCGGGGCGTAGAGTTCGGCCAGCGCGGCCTCGCGGCGCGAGGCGTCGTCGGTCTCCTCCGGCGCGTCTTCGGCCCCCGGCCAGGCGCGGGTCGCGGCCTGCACGGAGAGCCCGGGCAGGGCCACCGTCGCCGGCGCCTCGGCCAGTTCGGGGCGCTCATTGGAAGGGGCGAAGTCGACCCGCTGAATATCCTCGACCAGCGCCCAGGCGCCGTAGCCCAGCCCGCAGACCAGCCCCGCCAGCACCGCCACCGAGGCGATGTCGGACAGCGACACGCCCAGGCCCACCGGCCGGGCGCGCCCGACGGGAGAGGCGAAATGCGAGCGCGAAAGCGACGGATCCCGGCCCGGCCGCGCGCCGCCGCGGGTCGCGGCGCCGGCCCCGCCGAAGGCGAGCCCGGCGAGCCCCGACATCCGGCCGCGCGCCCCGCCGAAGGGCAGGCCGCCCGCGGCGCGCTGCTGCGCGGCCCCGGCGGTGTTCTGCCCGACGAAGCCGCTTTCCTGGCGGAAGCGCGTGTAGACATGTTCGGGGTCGAGCCCGAGATAGCGGGCGTAGGCGCGCACATAGCCCGGCACGAAGCCCTTGTTGGGCACCACCGAAGCGTCGCAATTCTCGATCGCGTCGATATAGGACGCCTTGATGCGCAGCTCACGCTGCACATCGAGAAGCGACTTGCCGAGCGTCGCTCTGTGTCCGCGCAATTCGTCGCCGAGTTTCATCTCATAGGAGTCGAAACCACGGAGCGCGGTCGGGTGCTCGTTGTCCATCGCCTGCTCTGCCTTGCCCGCAGAAAGGGGGCGCTTCGCGCGCTTCTCTAGTGAGGGCGCGGGGTGACTGCAACACCCTTCGCTCCCCTCTCCGGACTATAGGGTGAAAATTGCGATTCGCGCGCGAAAAGCGTCTTCGGACCGGTATTTCGCGTTCGGATCATTTGTTTCGAATGCTGTGTTCGCCGCGCCCCGCTGTGGCCTCGCGGGCGCAGTCCAGCCCCGACCGCCCCGCGCCGGGGGCGATCCGCGTCGCATTCTTGGAGAATTCTTCGCCGCGATCGGGCCCCCATCGGAGCGCCCGTCAAAGCCCCCGTCAGAGCCCCCGTCGGAGCCCCCGTCGGAGGCCGGTCGCGCCCGCGGCCGCCCGCGCCGGGGCGGCCCCTGAAAGCCTGGCCGAAAGCCCGGCCCCAATCCCCGCCGTCAGCCGCGCTCGGGCCCCTCGCCGGGCAGGACGCGGCCGGCGGGAAGCTCCGCCGCCGGTTTGGGCGCGCGCCAGGGAAAGGGGATGTCGGCGCGCTTGCGCAGGATGATCACCACGAAGGGGATCGAGGGGAACAGGAACCACGGATTCGACAGCACGCCCCCGAACAGGACGTTGAGCGCGAAGAACCACAGGATGAACCCCGCCGCCCGGCGCACGGCGCGGGGCTGGGCGTGATACCAGGCGTGCCATCGGGTCAGCGGGCCGAACTCGACCCCGACGGGCGGGCCCTCCGGTCCGGCGTCGGGCCGGGTTCGCGGCTCGGGCGGGGGCGCGGGAGGGGGGGCAGGTCGAGGCGCGCGGTTCTCGACCGCGCGGCGCACGCTCCAGCCCTCCACCGGCTCGGCGAGGCTCTTGACCGTCTGCGCGCCGGCGAAGTCGAATTCCACGACCAGCTGCTTGCGGGTCAGCTCGCGCACCGCGGCCGAAACCATGATCCCGCCCGGTTCCGCCAGCCCCTGCAACCGCTCGGCGACGTTGACCCCGTCGCCATAGAGATCGCCGCCCTGGTCGATGACGTCGCCCAGGTTGATCCCGATGCGAAAGCGCATGGCGGCGGGGTCCGTCCCGGGGTCGGCCCCGGGATCCCCCGGCGCGTCCATCGCGTCCTGGAAGGCCACCGCGCAGCGCACCGCCTCGACCACCGAGGGGAATTCGGCGATCACCGCGTCGCCCCAGGTGTTGACCAGCCGCCCGTCATGGGCGGCGAAGAGGCCCAGCATGACGTCGCGCGCGCGGGTGAGGCGGCCGAGCGCCCCGGCCTCGTCGGCCTCCATCGAGGCGCCGAAGCGCACCGCGTCGGCGTAGAAGATCGTGGTGAGCTTGCGTTTCACGGGATGGCGCGGCCTCGCGGATCGGGTCGCGGTCCGGCGAGGAGGGCCGAGCCTGCGCCCAAGATGTGGCCGAGCCGAGGCGGGCGCGCAACCTTTGCGGGGCGAAATCGGGTCGGGCGAGGCGCCGCAGCGGCAGCCGGGCCGCGCCCCGACCGTCGCGCCGGTGGCGGGCGGGCGCCGGCGCGGCCGGGACAGGCCCCGCGGGTGGCACGGGCGCGGGCGGGCGCCGCCGGACCCGGTTCCGCCCGCGCGCCGGTGTCAGCGCCGCGCGGGCGCCTGGGCCCAACCCTCGGGCCGGCGGACGCGCGGCTCCCTCACGGGGGCCCCACGCCCGGCGGTCCCGTCAGGCCATGACGCAGAGCAGCTCGAACATCGCCGTCGCGCCGTTCTGCGCGGTCAGCCCGCCCTGATCGAAGGGGGGCGAGACCTCGACCAGGTCCGCGCCCACGATCTCCAATCCCGCGAGCATCCGGATCATCCCCTGCAGCTCGCGCATGGTCAGGCCGCCCGCTTCCGGCGTCCCCGTCCCCGGCGCGAAGGCCGGGTCGAGGCTGTCGATGTCGACCGAGACATAGACCGGACCGGGACCGACGAAGGCCAGCGCCTCGGCCATCACCTGCTTCCAGCCCTTGTCCTCGACCTCCTCGATATAGGCGACCTTCATCCCGCTCTCGTGGCTGAACTTCCACATGTCCCGGTCGTAGAGCGAGCCGCGAATGCCGATCTGGGCGCAGCGTTTCGGGTCGATCAGCCCTTCGTCCGCCGCCACCTTGAAGGGGGCGCCATGGTGGAACCGGCTGCCCATGTAGTTGTCGCCCGTATCCGCATGGGCGTCGATCTGGATCAGCCCCACGGGCCGGTCCTTCGCCACCGCCCGCAGGATCGGCAGCGCCACCGAATGATCGCCCCCGCAGCTCAGCGGCCGGATGCCGGCGCCGACCACGCGGTTGTAGAAGGCCTCGATCTCGGCATGGGCGCCGACCAGCTCGTAGGGTTTTTGAATGATGACGTCGCCGAGATCGGCGGCCGTCGCCACCTCGAACGGGCTCGCCCCCGTCGCCTGGTTGATGCGGCGCATCAGGGTCGACTGGTTGCGCACCTCGCGGGGGCCGTGCCGCGCGCCGGGGCGGTTGGTGACGCCGCCGTCATAGGGCACGCCGATCACCCCGATATCCGGTGCGTCGGCCTCGAAATCCTCGCGCCACGGCAGGCGGAAGAAGGTGGCGATGCCCGCGAAGCGCGGACGCTGCATCGGGTCGGAGAAGTCCAGGGTCTCGTCGGGAGCGCCCTTCGGGGTCTCGTTCATTCGGCCGGCCTCGCGTCGTTCTTGGGGTCCATCGCCGCCACGCGGGCGTCGTAATCGGGTTCCAGCGTCCCCATCACCCGGTCCCAGAACGAGAAGTAGTTGCCGAAATTCCAGCGGAACTTCTCGTGATGCAGGTCGTGATAGGTGGTGCACACCAAGGGCGAGGGGAAGCGGGTGGTGCGGTCGGCGAAATACTCGTAGCCGACATGGCCGAGCTGCCCGTTCACGTGGTCGTAGACCCGGTGCAGGATCAGCGCCCAGGCCGGGATCGGCAGCAGCACGGCCGCGATCACCTGGAAGGACTGGATCAGGACGGTCTCGCCCACCGACTGGCTGTCGGAGCTCCAGGCCGTCGGCGCCACGGATCGGTGGTGCCACTGGTGAAAGCGGTAGAGCGCCTTGGTGTGCAGCGCCCGATGCGCGAAATAGTAATAGGTGTCGTAGCCGACCACCATCAGCGCGGTTCCGGCGAGCACGCCGAGGATCCCGCTCCACGGCGTCCACAGGGTCAGGCCGTGGCCCTGCAGGGTCAGCGCCAGCGCCAGCAGCGTCGAGGTCACGAGGATCGAGACGCAGCTCTCCTTCATCTCGGGGATGGCGCGCCTCAGCCCGTCGCGGCGCTTCTGGATGCGGCGGTCGGGATGCGTGTCGTTGATCCGCAGCAGGGCGAAGCCCATGCCGAAATAGGCGATCAGGTTGGCCGGGTAGATCAGCGCCAGCAGGATCGCGACATCCGCGATGAAGGCGAGAGGGCCCGGTTCGGCGAAGATCGCGTCGGTCATGACTTGGTTCCCTGGGCCTGTTTCCCTGGATCCGGATCGCCTCGCCCCGACATGCCGGGGAGCCGGCGAAGGTCGGGAGGCCTTTCATGGCTAGACCCGGCTTCGCGCGCGGTCAACGCGGCCTGACGACCGCGGGATGCGGACGTCGCGTCGCCCGAGAACGTTTTTTGGTCGCAGGTGTTGGGGCAGGCGGCGGGTCAGGCGGCGGGTCAGACGGTGGGTCAGACGGTGGGGCAGGCGGGGGAGGAAAGGGGAGCAGGCGGAGGCCCCCGCAAGGGCGCGCCCGGCTGGAGAGGTCCGCGCAAGCGGCGCGCGACGGGAGCCGCGCGTCGACCGTCGCGCGGGTCGCGCCCATGCGCCCGCGCGGCGGGGAGAGCGGGTCGAGGGCGGCGAGGCGCGCCAGTCCTTCGCGCGGCGCGCCAAAGCTTCAACGCCGTCGCGGATGGTTTTCGGGGACCTCTGACACGGGCGTCGGTTCCACCTGCGCGGCATCCGACGGCCGCGCCGGACCGACCGTGACAGGAGCGCGAGCGTCGGGGCGCGGCCCGCCTGGCCGCCGTCGCGCCGGGGGGCCTGAAGCGCGCCCCGACCCACGCGCCCCGATACCGGGCGCCAAAACCTTGGCGCGCAAAGGGCCGGGCGCCTCACGGCGGCCCGGCCCCTGGTCTCAGATCGTTGCGTCAGCGCGCCTCGGCCGGAACCCGGCCGCGCGGGTCACAGGCCGGTACGAGCGCCCGCGCCGCCGCCGCCGCCATTGCGGGGGCGCCGGGGAGCGGCATCTCCGCCACGGCCCGCGGGTTTGCCCGCCGCGCCGCGCGGACCGCGGCCGGGGGCGTCACCGCGCGGACCGCGGCCGGGAGCGTCTCCGCGCGGACCGCGGCTCTGACCGTCACCACGGGGACCGCGGCCGCCGGCCTCGGCGCCACCGCCTTCGCCACGGGGCTTGCCCGCGGCGCCGGCGCCGCCGCCTGCGCGGCCGCCCCGACCCTGGCCCTGGCCCTGGCCGCCCCGACCCTGGCCCTGCCCCTGGCCCTCGCCCTGGGGACGCCCGCCGCGCCCGCCGGGACGCCCGCCGCCCGGATGACCGCCGCGACCCTCGCGCGGGCCGCGATCCTCGTCCTGCGGCTCGGGCCGCTGGGCCGCGAGACGCGTCATCTCGGGCATGAACGCCTCGGGCAGCGAGCTCTGGGGGACCTTCTGACGGGTCACCCGCTCGATGTCGCGCAGATAGGGCCGCTCATCGTCGGCCACGAAGCTGATCGCCAGCCCGTCCGCACCCGCCCGCGCCGTGCGGCCGATGCGGTGCACGTACTGCTCGGGCACGTTGGGGATCTCGTAGTTGATCACATGGCTCACGCCCGGCACGTCGACGCCGCGCGCCGCGATGTCGGTCGCCACCAGCACCCGCATCGAGCCGTTGCGGAACGCCTCCAGCACCCGCTCGCGCTCATTCTGGCGCTTGTTGCCGTGGATCGCCTTGGCCTCGATCCCGGCGCGGCCGAGGTTCTTCACCACCCGGTCGGCCCCGTGCTTGGTCCGGGTGAAGATCAGGACGCGGTCGTAGTCCTCTTCCTTCAGCACCACGTTCAGCAGGGCCTGCTTGTCATGCTGGCGCAGGAAATGCGCGCGCTGGTCGACCCGCTCGGCGGTGGTCGACTGCGGCGCGACCGAGACCTTGACCGGGTTGGTCAGGTAGACCGCGGCCAGATCGGCGATCGACTTGGGCATGGTGGCCGAGAAGAACAGCGTCTGCCGGGTCTTGGGCAGCATCGGCACGATCTTGCGCAGCGCGTGGATGAAGCCGAGGTCGAGCATCTGGTCGGCCTCGTCCAGCACCAGCGCCTCGACCTTGGACAGCGTCATCGCGCCCTGGTCGATCAGGTCCATCAGCCGGCCCGGGGTGGCGACCAGCACGTCGGCGCCGGCCTTCATCGCGCGGATCTGGCGGTTGATCGGCACGCCGCCGAACACGGTCTCGACCTTGATGTGGATGCCCGCGCCATAGGTGCGGAAGCTCTCGGCGATCTGGTTGGCCAGCTCGCGCGTCGGGGCCAGCACCAGCACGCGGGTGGAATGGCCGGGGCGCGCGATGCGGTTGCGGGCGATGCGGTCGAGCAGGGGCAGGGCGAAGGCCGCGGTCTTGCCGGTGCCGGTCTGGGCGATGCCCAGGATGTCCCGCCCCTCGGCCGCCGGCTTGATCGCCTGCTGCTGGATCGGGGTGGGGGTCGTGTAGCCGGCCTCTTCCAGCGCCTTGAGCAGCGGAGCGGCGAGGTCGAACGAATTGAAGTCTTTCACAGTGTCGCTTTCATACGGCGCGCACCGGACCGCGCCACGGAAGGCGCGACGGTCTACGGGCCCGTTAAGGACGGCCCGCGTGAATCGGATCGTTGGATTGGTCGCGTCCTCGGGGGAGGGCCCATGAGCGGATGTCTCTCCGCTCGCGCTTCACGCCGCCCCTTGCCCCAGGCGATGCATGTCGCCGACGCTGCGCCGCATATGGCAGGGGAAGCGTGGCATGTCAAAGGCTTTCGGGGTCTTTTCGTGGCGCCGCTTCCCGGCCCCTACGTCAGGGCGCCATATGAGCACCAGTCAAGCAAACAAGGCTCCCCCGGCCGCGATGCGACGCGAACGGGACGGGCCGGAAGGAAGGACAATATGACTCGCTCGATCTCCCGCGCCCGTCGCGCCGCCCTCACCGTCGCCTTCGCCCCCGCCATGGCCGTGACCCTGCCGGTGCTCCCCTCCGCCGCCGCGCAGAGCACCGGCCTGTTCGCCAATGCGGGGCCGTCCTCCGCCGGGGATGCGGGCGCGCGCGCGGACAACGGGCCGGAGATCGCGCCGGAGAGCCTCGCCGCCCCCGAGCCGGCCCCCGAGCCGGCCTCCGAACCCGCCCCGCAGGACGCCGCCGAGGCCGCGGCCCTGCTCGAAGCCCTGTTCCAGGCCGCGAATGCCGGCGACGACGGCTCCAGCCCCGACGACTACGTCCGCTGGGCCGAGCAGCACGCGGCCCTCGCGATCCGCTGAGCCGCCCTCGACCCCGAATGACGACGCCCGCCGCGGAGCCTCCGCGACGGGCGTTTTCATGCGCGCCGACCGCCGGCGCGCCGTGCCTCCGCGCGCCACGCGCGCCGGGGGCGGGGCAGGGCGCTCGCCCCCCCTCTTCTCAGGGGTGATGGCCCCAGGGCGCGGGGTTGAGCAACTGCACCTCCTGCGCCGTCAGCAGCGGCCGCAGCTTCACCGCGAAGGCCATGAAGGGGGCGTCCTGGAACAGCGTCGCCCAGTGGTTGCGCCGGTCCGCGTCATCCTCGAACTTCCACAGATGCACCAGCTGGTGCAGCGGCCCGGTGTCGGAGACGAAATACCCCGCCACCCGGTGCGAGAACCCGCCCGCCTCCAGCGCCGGCCAGCCCTCTTCCTTGTAGAGCTTGAGCACCGTCGGCATCTCGCCGACCTTCACCGAGTAGGTGCGTTTTTCGTAGAGCGCCATTCGACGTCCCTCCCCTTTATGGTTTGTCGTCAGGCGACCTTATCAGCGCGCGGGCCGGTTTCCAGCATCCTCGCGCAGTCGGGCGCCCCCCCGCCTTACCCTTGGTCGCCGCGCATCCCCTCTACCCCCCGCCCGCGGCCGCCCCTATCCTCGCCCCATGACCCAGCCGCGATTCATCCACCTCCGCCTCCACTCCGCCTATTCGCTGCTGGAGGGCGCGATCCAGCCCAAGAAGCTGCCGGGCCTGTGCGACAAGCATTCCATGCCCGCCGTCGCCGTCACCGACAGCGGCAACCTCTTCGCCGCGCTCGAATTTTCCGAGACCGCCGCCAAGGCCGGCGTGCAGCCGATCCTCGGCGCCCAGATGGCGCTCCGCTACGCGCCGCCGCCGCGGCCCGACGCCCGCGCCCCCGATCCCGCCCCCGTGGCGCTGCTGGTGCAGAACGAGGCCGGCTGGCTGAACCTGATGGAGCTCGTCTCCCGCACCTTCCTGGAGGCGGAGGCCGAGGCCCCCCAGATCACGCCCGAGGATCTCGTCGCCCATTCCGAGGGGCTGATCTGCCTGACCGGCGGCGATGACGGCCCCCTCGGCCGGCTGATCCGCGACGGCAAGCGGGAGCGGGCGGAGACCCTGCTCGACACGCTCGCCGCCGCCTTCCCCGACCGGCTCTATGTCGAGATCCACCGCCACGGCCCCTCCGACGACGAGCCGCGCACCGCCAATCAGGAGGCGACCGAGCCCGCCTTCGTCCACATGGCCTACGCCCGCGACCTGCCGCTGGTCGCGACCAACGAGGTGTTCTTCGACCGGCCCGAGATGTTCAACGCCCATGACGCGCTGATCTGCATCGCCGAGGGCGCCTATGTGTCGATGGACGACCGCCGCCGGCTGACCGACCAGCACTATTTCAAATCGCCCGAGGAGATGGCGGCCCGCTTCGCCGATCTGCCCGAGGCCATCGACCACACCGTGGAGATCGCGCGCCGCTGCGCCTTCCGCGCCCGCACCCGCGCCCCCATCCTGCCGCGCTTCGCCGATGACGAGGTGGAGGAGCTGCGCCGCCAGTCCCGCGAGGGTCTGGCAGAGCGCCTGCGCATCCTCGCCGAAACCGACGACCTGGCCGCGACGCGGGAGGAATACGACGCGCGCCTGGACTACGAGCTCGGCGTGATCGAGGGCATGGGCTTTCCCGGCTACTTCCTGATCGTCGCCGACTTCATCAAATGGGCCAAGGACCACGACATTCCCGTCGGCCCGGGCCGCGGCTCGGGCGCGGGCAGCCTGGTGGCCTGGGCGCTGACCATCACCGACCTCGACCCCTTGCGATATTCCCTGCTGTTCGAGCGCTTCCTGAACCCCGAGCGCGTATCGATGCCCGACTTCGACATCGACTTCTGCATGGACCGGCGCGAGGAGGTGATCCGCTACGTCCAGGACAAGTATGGCCGCGACAAGGTCGCCCAGATCATCACCTTCGGCGCGCTGCTGTCCAAGGCCGCCGTCCGCGACGTCGGCCGCGTGTTGCAGATGCCCTTCGGCCAGACCGACCGCCTGTCCAAGATGATCCCGGTGGAGGGGGTGAAACCCGTCTCCATCACCCAGGCCCTCAAGGACGAGCCCCGCCTCGCCGCCGAGGCCCACGAACACCCCGTCGTGGCCGAGATGCTGGACTACGCCGCCAAGGTCGAGGGCCTGCTGCGCAACGCCTCCACCCACGCCGCCGGCGTGGTCATCGGCGACCGGCCCCTGCACCAGCTGGTGCCGCTCTACCGCGATCCGCGCTCCGACATGCCCGCCACCCAGTTCAACATGAAGTGGGTCGAGCAGGCGGGGCTGGTGAAATTCGACTTCCTCGGGCTCAAGACGCTGACGGTGATCCAGGGCGTCGTCGACCTGCTGAAGCTCCGCGGCATCGACGTCGACATCGCCCGCATCCCCATCGACGACAAGGCCAGCTACGACCTCTACGCCTCCGCCGACACCGTCGCGGTGTTCCAGGTGGAATCGTCCGGCATGCGCGACGCCCTGCGCCGCCTCCGCCCCACCTGCATCGAGGACATCATCGCGCTGGTGGCGCTCTACCGCCCCGGCCCGATGGAGAACATCCCGAAATACTGCAACGTCAAGAACGGGCGCGAGGACCGCGACCTTCTCCACCCCCTCGTGGACCCGATCCTGGACGAGACCCAGGGCATCATCGTCTACCAGGAGCAGGTGATGGAGATCGCCCGGAAGATGGCCGGGTATTCGCTCGGCGGCGCCGACATGCTGCGCCGCGCGATGGGCAAGAAGATCAAGGAGGCGATGGACGCCGAGCGCCCGAAATTCGTCGACGGCGCCAAGGAGAACGGCGTCCCCAAGAAGAAGGCCGAAGAGGTCTTCGCCCTGCTCGAAAAGTTCGCCAATTACGGCTTCAACAAATCCCACGCCGCCGCCTACGCGCTGGTCAGCTACCAGACCGCCTGGCTCAAGGCCAACCACCCGGTCGAGTTCATGGCCGCCGTGATGAACTGCGACCTCCACCTCACCGACAAGCTCGGCATCTACCAGCGTGAGGTCCGCCGCCTGGGCATCGAGACCGTGCCCCCCTGCGTCAACCGCTCGTCCTCGCTGTTCACCGTCAAGGACGGCGCCGTGGTCTACGCGCTGGGCGCCCTGAAGAATGTCGGCCCCGAGGCCATGCGCCTGATCGAGACCGAGCGCGCCGAAAACGGCCCCTTCCGCTCGGTCTTCGACGTGGCCTCCCGCGTCGAGCTGAAGAAGATCGGCAAGCGCCCGCTCGAAATGCTCGCCCGCGCCGGCGCCTTCGACGACCTCGACCCCAATCGCAAACGGGTGTTCGA
The DNA here is from genome assembly GCF_900106695.1 of Albimonas donghaensis. GTDB lineage: Bacteria > Pseudomonadota > Alphaproteobacteria > Rhodobacterales > Rhodobacteraceae > Albimonas > Albimonas donghaensis. Next base: position 1,058,619 of record NZ_FNMZ01000001.1, on the reverse strand, counting down.
GAGCCTCGACGCCCTCGTCGCCTGGTCCCACGCGGTGCATGAGGAACGCGCCTCCTCCCAGGTCTCGCTGTTCGGCGAGGCGGGGGGCGAGGCGCTGCCCGAACCCCGCCTCTCGCGCACCGAGGACTGGCTGCCCGCCGAGCGGCTCCAGCAGGAGCATGACGCGGTCGGCTTCTACCTCACCGGCCATCCGCTCGACGACTACAAGGGCGCGCTGGAGCGGGCGCGCGTGGTCTCCTACGCCGAGCTTGCGGCGCGGTCCGGGCGCAGCGGCGGCGGGGTCGCGAAGCTCGCCGGCGTGGTGGTGGCGCGGCAGGAGCGCAAGAGCGCGCGGGGCTCCCGCTTCGCCTTCGTCAGCTTCTCCGACCCCACCGGGCTTTACGAGGCCACCTGCTTCTCCGAGCCGCTGGAGCAATACCGCGAGATCCTGACCCCCGGTTCGCTGGTGGTGGTGACGGTGGAGGCCGAGGCCTCGACCGAGGGCGAGCTGAAGCTGTTGTTACGCGCCGCCCAGCCCATCGACCGGGCGGTGTCGGGCGGCTCGACCTCCATGGGCCTGCGGGTGTTTCTGAATGACCCGGAGGCGGTGGGGGCGGTGAAGGCGCGCCTGGCCTATGCGGGGGGCGCGAAACCGAGGGGCGGCCCGGTGAACCTGGTGTTGATGGCCCCGGACCTGCCCTGCGAGGTGGAGATGCGCCTGCCGGGGAATTTCCCGCTGACGCCCCAGATCGCGGGGGCGATCAAGGCGGTGGAGGGGGTTATGGCGGTGGAGGAGTTTTAATTCCTAAGTGGAATATTTGAGAGCACGACCTTCGAGGCGGGATCACTGAAGCCTAGCTGCTCAAGAGCCTCTACGTAAGCCAGCTGTATCATATGGGCATGCTCAGTTGGTCCTATAATGATGCGCTCTAGCAAGCTTGTTAATTCGATACCATGGAGCCCATTTGCCGGGCTACTAACCAGCTTAAGCTTTCCAACATGCTGTGGCACCCCTCCAATGGTTTCGATTTCTTTCTGCATAGGGGGGGCTTTTTCGAACCTGGGCTGGCAGTAAACCCGCCACTCTCGCTCTTCGCAAAATCCCGGATGCTTAAGTGATATGACGAGCATTCGAAATAGATTGAAGACACGCTGGACTAATTCATCTTCAGTGAGAGATGATACATAATCGTGATATTTACTCAGCCGCTGTGAAAATTTATGAAATTCATGGTTGAGCTCACTTTGAGTCGCATAGATGACCGGGGTGCTGTAAATACCTCCACCGGAGCTTTGCACTCTGAACGGCTCGGGGTTCAATACAAGAGCCACGCCACTTGAGGCGCCATATGCGCGCCACATAGACAGTCGGCCAAACTCATTCTCGGATTCATCATGGATGGAAAGGCATGAAATATAAGTATCCGAGGAAAAAATAGGAGCCCATAAGTCAAACAAACGCTCAATTTTAGATGCTGAATCATTATGCATTGTGTTGATTAAATCTTTAACTTCCTGGCCTGCTTCAGATCTCCATGCCTCGGAGAGCGCGCGTCGTCCGTGTTCGATCTCCATGTAGTCATTCATGCATGTCGTATTTCGCATCCAAATACTTCTGCTAGAAAGAATTTTTAGCCCATTCTCAGCAGAGGTGTAGTGAACCAATCTGCTGGCTTCGTTGTAGACCGGGCGCGCTGCTTCATAAATGGGAGCAAGAAAAGTTTTTATTGAGAGCGGGTCCATATTGCCTCCAGTTATTCGATCGCGTTCATATTATCAGTATCGAAGCGCCTCCTTCAAGAAGGCTGCTTGCGCTAACCGATGTCGTATCAGCTCGTAGGGCGGGTGCGAACCCGCCACCCGCCCCCCACCCTTAACCCCACCCTCACCAATTCCCCTCATCCCCTTGCAACCACGTTCCAAAACCGCGCTCTAACCCGGCCCGGCGATAGTCCTCCCGTCCTCAACCGGGAGCCCTCGTCATGCCGCGTATCCTCGCCGCCCTCGTCCTCGCCTCGCTGCTCGCCGGCTGCGCCTCCGACCCCGGGCCGCGCCTGCTGGAGCGTTACGAGCCCGCGCGTCTCGACCGCATCCGCCTCGCCGGCCCCGTCCCCGCGGCCGAGCCGCACCCCCATCCGCGCCACCATCCCGGCCGCCCCACCGAACTGCGCCTCTCGGCCTGAGCGCGGGGGCCGGCGGTCGGGACGGCCAGCGTTCGGGCGCCTGATTTCGGCGGAAACCCGCCGAATACCCGAGCGTTTCGCTTGGCATACGCCCGGTGCACGCCCCGTGCACGCGGATCACCCCCCTGAATCCGGCCCCCGGCACGCCTTTCCTTCGCCACATCCCCCGCGCTACCGTCCCCCTTTGCGGAGGGGCGAGAGGGGATCCCGATGACCGAGGAACAGGCGGCCCTGTTCGCCCTGATGGGCGCGTTTCTGGGCCTGCTGGTTTGGGGCAGACTGCGCTACGACCTCGTCGCCGCCGGAACGCTTTTCGTCGGAGTCGCCGCCGGTCTGGTGCCCGAGGACACCGCATTCGAGGGCTTCGGCCATGCCGCCGTGGTGGTCATCGCGCTGGTCTTCGTCGTCTCCCGCGGGTTGACCAATTCCGGGGCGGTGGAGGTGCTGGCCTCGAAAATCTCCAATCCCGACAGGCCCCTGGCCCTGCATATCGCGCTGATCTCCGGCGTCGGCGCGGCGCTGTCGGCGGTGATCAACAACGTCGCGGCGCTGGCGCTGCTGATGACCGTGGACCTTCAGACCTCCGAAAAGGCCAAGCGTTCCCCGGCCCTGACCCTGATGCCGCTCAGCTTCGCGACCATCCTCGGCGGCATGATCACCCTGATCGGCACGCCCCCCAACATCGTCATCGCCCAGTATCGCGCCGAGACCCTGGGCGAGCCCTACGGGATGTTCGATTTCGCCTATGTGGGCCTGGTGGTCGCGGTCATCGGCATCCTCTTCACCGCCCTCGTCGGCTGGCGCCTGATCCCGGTCCGCGACGGCCAGGGCCTGCGTCCCTCCGCCCCCCAGTCCGGCCTCTACACCGTCGAGGCCCGCGCCGCCGAGAAGGGCAAGGCCGTTGGCAGGACGCCGACGGATCTCGGGGACTTGCTGGAGGAGCATGACGTCAACCTGCTCGGCCTGATCCGGGGCGACCGGCGGCTTCCGGGCTTTTCGCGGCATGAGGAGATCCGGGCCGAGGACGTGCTGATCCTGGAGGGCGAGCCCGCCGCGATCGAGAGCTTCATGGGCGCCGCCGGGCTCGACCATCCGGCCGAGGGCGAGGAAGGCGACGACGGCAAGCCCGCGCTCCCCGGCCGCCTGACCCTGGCGGAGGCCATCGTGCCGGAGGGGGCGTGGGTCTCGGGCCGCACCGCTTCGGGGCTGCGGCTGCTGAGCCGGCAGGGCGTGGCGCTGCTCGGCGTCTCCCGCCAGGGCCGGCGGTTCCGGGAACGGGTGCGCGGCCTGACGATCCGGCCCGGCGACGTGCTGCTGCTGGTCGGCCCGCCGGAGCGGATGAACGACGTCATGTCCTGGCTGGGCGCGCTGCCGCTGGCGGGGCGCGAAACGCCGGTGCTGCGCCGGGAGAAGGCGGCCTTCGCGGCGCTGGCCTTCCTGGCCGCGGTGGGGGCGGCGGTGGCCGGGCTGGTCAGCCTGCCGGTGGCGCTGCTGGGCTGCGTGGGGGCCTACGCGCTGGGGGGGCTGGTCTCGGGCCGCGAGGTCTACGAGTCGGTCGAGTGGAAGGCCATCGTGCTGCTCGCCTGCCTGGTGCCGGTGGCCGGGGCGCTGGAGCAGGCGGGCGGGACCGAGCTGATCGCCACCGCCATTGTCGGGCTCACCGCGGGCTGGCCGGCCTGGGCGGTGCTGATGGTGCTGATGGCGGTGACCATGACCCTGTCGGATTTCCTCAACAACGTCGCCACGACGCTGATCGCGGCGCCCATCGGGCTGGGCGTGGCGCAGGCCATCGGCGCGCCGCCGGACCCGTTCCTGATGGGGGTGGCGGTGGCGGCGTCCTGCGCCTTCCTCACGCCCATCGGGCACAAGAACAACACCATCATCATGGGGCCGGGGGGCTACCGCTTCGCCGATTACTGGCGCATGGGCCTGCCGCTGGAGCTGCTGGTGCTGGCGGTGGCCGGGCCGACGGTGTGGTGGATCTGGGGGTGATCGGAGGCTGAGCGGGGCGGCGCGAGGTCACTCGGGCGCCTCGGCCCCCGGCGCGCCGGATTTCAGGTGCACCTCGTCGATGTCGTAGACCCGGTCGAGGAACAGGAACAGGAAGCCCAGGCTCAGCGCCAGCACCACCACCCCGGTGATGGCGGACGTGATCTGCACCTGTCCGGGGCTGAGCGTGAGGCTCGACGGCGCAGCGCCCTCGGCCCCGCCCCTGGCGGCGGCCCTTTCGGCCCGGCGCACGGAGTTGGTGATCTCGTAGACCGACAGGCCCACCCCCGCGAGCACCACCAGAACCACCAGCCACAGGGTCGCGTCCGAGGCGAACTGCTGCCAGGCGAAGACCGCGCGGGTGTGCCCCCGCAACGCCTCCAGGTGGTCGTAATAGGCGGTCCAGCTGTCGAGATAGGCGCGATCCATGCGGATCCTGGCCTCGGTCAGGTCGTCCGCGCCCCGGAGGTCGGCGATCAGGCGGTCGCGGGCGGCGATCTCGGCGCGAAGCCGGGGGATCTCCTCATCCGTCATCTCGTCGAGCCGCGAGGTCAGGGCCTGGATGATCCGGAGGTTCCGGTCCTCCCGCATCGCCGCGTCGGGGTCGGGAGGCGGCGCGGGGGGCTCGGACGCGTCGGGCGCGGGCGGCGCGGGCAGGGCGTCGGCGCCGCCCGCCGGAAACAGCGAGCCGGGGGCCGGGTCGGGGGCCGTATCTCCCTCGGCGGGGGCGTTGTTCGGGGTCTCATTCCGGGCGGCGGGGGCCGCGGCGCCGGTCTCCGGCGTCTGAGCAAGGGCGGGCAGGGGGACCGCCGACCCGAGCGCCATCAGTCCCGCCGCAAGCGCGGCGCGCAACGCGCAGAGGCGGCTCAGCACGCGCATTCCTCGAACGCGCCGGCGTCCACATGGCGGCACCAGTCGGGCCGGTCGCAGATCTCGCTCCCGGCGAACTCGGTCGGCTCGCCTATCCCCGTTTCGGGGTCGGGCTCGGGGTCGGGCAGCATCAAAGAGCCCGTGAGGTGATCCAGCGACGACGCCCGCGGGCGCAAGGGCATCGCATCGGCCGGCACGATCATCGGCTCTTCCGGCACGGACCGGACATCCTGCGCGCCCTGGGTCTGCGAGGGCGCGCGCCCGGGCCCGGCCGGCGCAAGGTCGCCGGGGACGCCGACGCAGGCGGCGGTCGCGAGAAGCAGCCCGAGGGTCATGGCGGCGGAGGGGCGCATCATCGTCTCCCCGAAACAGGGCGCAAGGCCCGCAAGACTAGGCCCCGGACGCGGTTTCCGCAACGTCCGGGCCCGGATCAGCCCCGGATCAGCCCCGGATCAGCCCCGGATCAGCCCCGGCGGCGACGCCTGCGGCCCTCGCCGCCGCCGCCGCCGGACGCGGTCTCGAACTTCAGGTCCGGCAGCGTCGCCGCCTTGCGCAGCTCGGGATAGGGCATCGACTTGTTGGGCAGGGCCATGGCGTCCACGAAATGCGCCTGGAACTTCGGCTCCACCGCGGTCTCGATCTTCTCGATGCGGCGCACCACCTGCGCGATCTCCGCCCGCGCGCCGCGATCCAGCAGGGCGATGCGGGCACCGGTGCCCGCCGCGTTGCCGGCGGAGGTCACCTTCGCCACCGGACAATCCGGGATCATGCCCAGCACCAGCGCGTGCAGCGGGCTGATATGGGCCCCGAAGGCCCCGGCCAGCACCACGCGGTCCACTTTCTCCACCCCGCGCCGGTCCATCAGAAGCTGCGCCCCCGCGGTCAGCGCCGCCTTGGCGAGCTGGATCGCGCGCACGTCGCCCTGGGTCACCGTCACCCGCGGCCCCCCGGTCGCGGTCGCGTCATGGAGCACATAGGCGAAGGTCCGCCCGTCCGGCACGCAGCGGGACGAGCCCACGGCGTCGGGAGAGCCCACGGCCCCGTCCACGTCCACGATGCCGGCCAGCCGCATCTCGGCGATCACCTCGATGATGCCCGAGCCGCAGATCCCGGTGACCGCGGTCCCGTCGAAGCCGGGCTCGTCCGACCACATGTCCTGGCCGATGACGCGGAAGCGGGGCTCGCGGGTCACCGGGTCGATGCGCACCCGCTCGATCGCCCCGGACGCGGCGCGCTGGCCGGACGAGATCTGCGCGCCCTCGAAGGCGGGGCCGGTCGGGGAGGAGCAGGCGAGCACCTGGGTGCGGTCGCCCAGCAGGATTTCGGCGTTCGTGCCCACGTCGACGACCAGCACGAGGTCGTCCGAGGTCTGCGGGCTTTCCGACAGCGCCACCGCGGCGGCGTCCGCCCCCACATGGCCGGCGATGCAGGGCAGGAACTGCACGCGGCCCTGCGGGTGGATGCCGAGGTCCAGCTCCGCCGCCCCCAGCGACACCGCGTCGGAAGTGGCCAGCGCGAAGGGGGCCCAGCCAAGCTCCACCGGGTCGATCCCCAACACGAGATGATGCATCACCGGATTGCAGACGATCACCGCCTCCAGGATGTCCTCGGGCGCGGCCCCGGCCTGCTGCGCCACCTCGGCCATCAGGCCGCGCAGCGCCGCGCGCGCCGCGCGGGTCATCTCCGCCGCCCCGCCGGGGTTCATCATGGCATAGGAGACGCGGGACATCAGGTCCTCGCCGAAGCGGATCTGCGGGTTCATCACGCCCGACGACGCGCCCAGCTCCCCGGTCTGAAGATCGGCCAGATGGCAGGCGATGGTGGTGGAGCCGAGATCGACCGCCGCCCCCCAGACCGGACGCTCCCGCAACCCGGGCCAGAGGTCGAGGATGCGCGGGACCGCGCCCTCATGCGCGGTATGGACGGCGACGGTGACTTTCCATTCGCCCTCGCGCAGGACCTTCTGCAGGCGCTGAAGCACGGGCAGCGGGGCCTCGGCGCCCTCCACCCCCCATTGCGCGGCCAGCGCGGCGCGCAGGCGTTCGAGATCGCCCGAGGGGTGGTGCATGTCGGGCTCGTCGACCTCGACGAAATGCAGGCGAAGGGCCGGGTCGAGGGTGATGGAACGGGCCTCGGCGCGCTTGCGCACGATCTGGCGGTGGACCTGGGATTCGGGCGGCACGTCGATAACCACGTCGCCCGTGATGCAGGCCTGACAGCCGAGCCTGCGGCCCTCCGCCAGCCCGCGCCTGTCCTTGTAGCGCTGCTCGACCCCGTTCCATGCGGTCAGCGCGCCGGGCTCGGAGACCACGCCATGCTTGTCGAAGGCGCCGAAGGCCGGCTGGATCTGGCAGCGCGAGCAGATGCCCCGGCCGCCGCAGACCGAGTCGAGATCCACCCCCAGCGCCCGCGCCGCGGTCAGCACCGGGGTGCCCGACGCGAAGCGGCCGCGGCGGCCCGAGGGGGTGAAGATCACGAGCGGGTCCTGGGATGCGTCGGTCATGCCGGCTCCTTGCGGGTTCTGCCTCGCCCATCTAGCGCGGGCGGGGGGCGTCCGCATGCCTTCGCCGCGACGACTCCCGTGGGAATCGCGACGGATGGGCGGTTTGAGACGGTCGTCTCACCCGTAGGGCGGGTGCGAACCCGCCGCGCCTCAGGTCCCGAACAGCGCCGCCAACCGCTCCCGCGCTTCGGGCGGGCCGTCGCGCCCGAAGGCGGGGGCCGCGTGGTGGCGCAGGAAATGGCCGGTGGCGCGCAGGGCCGCGGCGATGTCCTCCGGCGCGGTCTCGGCCCGGCCGAGGAACAGGCCGGGCAGGGGGATCAGCCTGTCGGCATAGGGCGCGCCGGCCTCCCCGCTCACCGCCCGGCCGGAGCGCGGCGAGATCCAGACCAGATCCTCCCGCCCCCCCGTGGCCGCGCATTCCGAAAGGTCGAGCCCGAAGCCCAGCTCATCCAGCAGCGCCAGTTCCCACAAGGCGTAGAGCGCCGGCCAGTCCGGGTCCGTCCCCAGCGCGTCGGCCAGCGTGACCGTGCGGGCGTAGAGCGCGGGATGCGGCTCGCGTTCGGGCAGGAAGGCGAGCAGGGCGCCGATGGACCCGATCGCCGCCAGCGCGCGCCGGTCCGACATGATCGCCGCGGAACGCGAGCGGATCGGCTCGGGCCGCCAGGCGCCCATATGGCTTTCGAGCCGCGCCTTCCATTCCACCGAAAGCTGCGCGCCGGGTTGCATCACCGGCGCCATGCGGCGCGAGCCTCCGCCTGGCGCCACCCCGGAATGGCGCCCGTGACCGGCCGTGAAGATGTCGAGGATCGCCGCCCCCTCTCCATGCCGCCGCACGGACAGGAGCAGCCCTTCGTCGCGCCATTCCATGCCTCGATCTCTAGCCGGCGGAGGCCGGGCGCGCTAGCCTCGCCTCGGTCAACCGGGAGGATCGCATGCGCGCAGACTGGGCCGGAAACCCGATCACCGCCGAAGACGACGCCACGGCCGGGGCGATCTCGGATTTCGTGGGCGGCTTCGTGGGCTACGAGGAGCGGGCCGCCAACGTGCTGGCCGCGGCGCAGGCGAACCCGTCCAACATGCTGGCCAACGCCTATGCCGGCGCGCTGCACCTGTTCCTGGAGACGCCGGACGCCCCGTCCCTCGCCCGTCCCTGGCTGGACCGCGCCGCCGCGAACGTCGCCGGCACGACGGAACGCGAGCGGATCACGCTCGCCGCCCTCGCCGCCTGGGCGGACGGCGACATGCCCCGCGCCATCGCGCTGGGGCGGGAGGGGGTGGCGGCCCATCCCGCGGATCTCGCGCTCGCCAAGATCACCCAATACCACCAGTTCAACCGCGGCGACGCGCCGGGGATGCTGGCGGTGGGGCACATGGTGGTCGGGGGGCGGCCGGATCTCGCCCATAGCCACGGGATGCTCGCCTTCGGGTTCGAGCAGTGCCACATGCTGGCCGAGGCCGAGGACGCCGCCCTGCGCGCCGTCGCGATCCAGCGGCGGGAGCCCTGGGCCCATCACGCGCTCGCCCATATCCACCTCACCCAGGGCCGCATCGCCGAGGGGCGGGCCTTCCTGGAGGACATGGCCGACAGCTGGACGGACCTGAACTCCTTCATGCTGAGCCACAACTGGTGGCATTACGCGCTGTTCGCCATCAGCCAGGGGGATTTCGGGGCCGCGCTGCGGGCCTATGACGAGCGTTGCTGGGGGTTGGAGAAAGGCTATTCCCAGGACCAGATCGGCGCCGTGAGCCTGCTGGCGCGGCTGGAGATCGCGGGCGTCGACGTGGGCGATCGCTGGGAAGACGTGGGCGCGCATCTCGCGCCCCGCACCGGCGATTTCGTCAACGGGTTTCTCAGCCTGCAATATCTCTACGGGCTGGCGCGCTCGGGCCGGGGGCGGGCGGCGGCGGAGATGATGGACGGGTTCCGCGCCCGCGCCGAGGCCCCGGCCGAGGATCGCGCGGTCTGGGCCGAGGTGGTCCTGCCGGCCGCCGAAGGGATCGCCGCCCATGCCGCGGGCGACTGGAGCCGGGCGGCGGATCGTCTGGGAGAGGCGTTGCCGCGGCTGTGGGAGGCCGGGGGCAGCCACGCCCAGCGGGACCTGTTCGAACAGCTCTGGCTCGACGCGCTGATCCGCTGCGGCCGGCTGGTCGCGGCCCAGCAGGCGCTGGAACGGCGACGGGGGTTCGAACCCATGTCCGTCCCCTCCAACCGCGCGCTGGCCGGGGTCTATGCGGATCTGGGCCTGCCGGGAGAGGCCGGCGCGGCCGAAGCGCGGGTGCGGGCCGCGCTCGCCGAACTGGATTAGGCGGCGCGGCCGGGGAGGGAGGCGTATCGGCGCCCGCCCTGCGAGCGGGGGCGCCGCGCCGTAGGGCGGGTGCAAACCCGCCGCGCCCCCCCCACCACACGCGCTCCCCCCCCCGCCCGTGAGACGTCCGTCTCAGACGAAGCGCACCTTGCCGATATAGGACAGGTTCCGGTTCCGCTGGGCATAGTCGATGCCGTAACCCACCACGAACTCGTCCGGGATGGTGAAGCCGGTGAAGCGGACATCCACCTCCGCCTCCCGCCGGCTCGGCTTGTCGAGCAGGGCGCAGACCTCCAGCCGCCGCGGCTTGCGGGCGCGCAGCATGTGCAGGACATGATGCAGGGTGAAGCCGGTGTCCACGATGTCCTCCACCACCAGCACGTCGCGCCCCTCGATCTCGCCGCGCAGGTCCTTGAGGATCCGCACCTCGCGCGAGGATTCCATCGACGAGCCGTAGGACGACGCCTCCATGAAATCGATCTCCATGGGCAGCGCGATTTCGCGGGCGATGTCGGCGATGAACACGAAGGAGCCGCGCAGCAGCCCCACCACCACCAGCTTCTCGGTCCCCTCGAAGTGATCCGAGATCTCGTGGGCCAAGGCCTCCACCCTCGCGGCGATGGACTTGGCCGAGATCAGCTGGTCGATCACGTAGGCCTTGCCATCCGGGCCGGTCAGCGGGCCTTCGGTGCGGGGCCGGGCGCCCCTGGTCGTCGCGTTTGCGGCGCACATGGCGCGTGCCTCCCCTGGGCTCCTGCGGTCGGCCCGCAGGATAGGGCGCGGCGGCCTGCTTGTCCCGCCCCCGATCCGCTCGCCCGGGCGCGACGATTGGCCCCCCTCCGCGCCCCTTCGCGGTTTCAAGGCGGACGCGTAGGGATTGAAGCCATGCCGACCCATGCCGAAAAACGCACGATGCCCTACAGCGCCGATCAGATGTACGCCCTGATCGCCGACGTGCCCTCCTATCCCGAGTTCCTGCCCTGGTGCTCGGCCGCGCGCATCCGCGCCCGCACCCCGCAGCCCGACGGGTCCGAGGTGCTGGACGCCGATCTGGTCATCTCGTTCAAGGTCTTCCGTGAGAAGTTCGGCTCCCGCGTCACCCTGTTCCCGCAGGAGCGGCGGATCGACGTCGCCTATCTCGACGGGCCGTTCCGCTATCTCAACAACCACTGGAAGTTCGACCCGCGCGAGGATGGCGGCTGCGACGTCGATTTCTTCGTGGATTTCGAGTTCCGCTCGATCGTGCTGCAAAAGCTGATCGGGGTGGTGTTCAACGAGGCCATGCAGCGCATCGTGCGGGCCTTCGAGACGCGGGCCGACGCGCTCTACGGGTCGGGCTGAGCCGGACGCTTCCGCGCGCCGGTCGCGTGGACTCTCCAGGCTTCGCGGACATTCGCGCCGGTTTCGGTCGAGTCTGTCGCAGCCGGGATTAACGAAACCGACTCCCGGCGTCGCTAAAGCTCAAGACCCGCGCGGCGCGCAAGGGCAGGGTCCGCCCCGATCCGAGGGACGAATCCCCCACGCCCTCCCCATTCCCGCGCGCCCGGTCCGCCGGTCCCGCGATGAGGCCCCCCATGTTCGCTCTGCTTTCCAACACCTGGGCGCTGCTGTTCGGCATGCTCCTGCTGATGCTCGGCAACGGCATGCAGGCCTCGCTGCTCGGCATCCGCGGCGCGCTGGAGGGGTTCACCGCGACCGAGATGTCGGTGGTCATGTCCGGCTATTTCCTCGGCTTCCTGGTCAGCTCCCGCGCCGCGCCCGAAATGATCCGCCGGGTCGGCCATGTGCGGGTCTTCGCGGCCATGGCCTCGGTGATCTCGGCGGTGTTCATCCTTTACGCCGCCCTCCCCAATGTCTGGGCCTGGGGGCTGATGCGCATCGCGGTCGGGGCCTGCTTCGCCGCCGTCTACGTGGTGGCCGAAAGCTGGCTGAACGACAGCGCCACCAACGAAACCCGCGGCAAGGCGCTGTCGCTCTACATGATCGTGCAGATGCTCGGCGTGGTGGCGGCGCAGGCGCTGCTCAACGTCGCCGATCCGGGCGGCTATGAGCTGTTCGTGCTGATCTCGGTCGCGGTGTCGCTGAGCTTCGCGCCGATCCTGCTCTCGGTCTCTCCGGCGCCGGTGCACCAGACCGCCAAGCTGATGAGCCTGGGCGCGCTGTTCCGCGCCTCGCCGCTGGGCTTCGTGGGCACGGTGTTCCTCGGCGCGGTGTTCTCGGCGGTGTTCGGCATGGCCTCGGTCTACGGCACCGAGCGCGGCTTCACCGTGGCGGAGATCTCGGTCTTCGTGGCGCTGATCTATGTGGGCGGGCTGATCACCCAATACCCGATCGGATGGCTGTCGGACCGCATGGATCGTCGTCTCCTGATCCTGATCATGACGGTGATCGGCACGCTGGCAGGGCTCATCGGCATCGCGGCGGAGGCCTATGTCACGGTGGTTCTGGCCATGTCGGCGCTGGTGGGCGGCATCGCCAACCCGCTCTATTCGCTGCTGATCTCGCATACCAACGACTATCTCGCGCCCGACCAGCGGGCCGCGGCCTCCGGCGGGATGCTGTTCCTGAACGGGGTCGGCGCGGTGGGCGGGCCGGTGATGGTCGGCGCGCTGATGTCCTATTTCGGCGCCTGGGCCTTTTTCGGATTCCTCGCCGCGATGTTCGGCGGCATGGCCGGCTACGCCGCCTGGCGCATGACCCGCCGCCCCGCCGTGGCGGTGGAGGATACCGCCGTCCACGCTCCGGTCGCGCCGGGCGTCACGCCGGTCGCCGCGGATTACGCGATCGAATACGCCGAGGAGAAGACCGCCCAGATCGAGGCCGAGCGCGAGGCGGAGGCCGAAGCGGAGGCGGAGGCGGAGGCGGAGGCCGGGAAGGGATCGGAACAGGACGGCGAAGACGCCTCCGAACCCGAGCCCGAGACCGCGCCCCCGCCCTCCTCCGACGCGCATGAGAAGCGGCTTTCCGGGGCGGGCGGAGGCGGCGGGGCCTGACCCGCGCGGGCTTGACCTCCGCCCCCGCTTGCGCCGTGTTGGCGGGACCCTAAGCGCAGAGGACCGCCCCATGACCGCATCCGCCCGCGAGATCGTCGATTTCTGGCTGAACCAGGTCGGGCCCGCCGGCTGGTATGGCGGCGGCGAGGCTCTGGATGAGCGGATCCGCCGGCGCTACCTGCCGACCTGGAAGGCGGCGCGCGGCGGGGCCTTCGATCATTGGCGCGGCACGCCCGCCGGCGCCCTGGGCCTGCTGATCCTCATCGACCAGTTTCCGCGCAACATGTTCCGCGGCTCGGGCCTCAGCTTCGCCACCGACGCCCGCGCCCGGCGCATCGCGCGCATGGCGATCGCCGCCGGCCACGACCTCGCCACGCCCCTGGAGGCGCGCAATTTCCTCTACCTCCCCTTCGCCCATTCCGAGGCGATGGCCGACCAGGATCTCTGCGTGCATCTCGCCCATAGCCGCATGGGCCCGCCGACCCCGGATCGCGGCCTGCACGCGGAGGCGCATCGCGCCGTCATCGCCCGCTTCGGCCGCTTCCCCTATCGCAACGACGCCCTCGGCCGCGTCTCCACCGAGGAGGAAATCGCGTGGATGGAGGAGGGCGGCTACATGGTCGAGGTCCGCCGCCTGCAGGCGGAACGGGCGGGGAGGGCCGCCTGACGGGCGCGGCGCGGACCCAATGGGTCCCGATCCCGCATCACTTCGCAACATGCTTGCGACGCTTTCGCTTCACGCGCGCCCTCGCCGTGAGGTAAATGCCGAAGACAACAGGACAACCGGACGGGAGAAAAGCCCATGGCCGCGGACTCATTCGACGTCGTCGTGATCGGCGCAGGCCCCGGCGGCTACGTCGCCGCGATCCGGGCCGCGCAGCTCGGCCTGAAGACCGCGGTGGTGGAGCGGGAGCACCTCGGCGGCATCTGCCTCAACTGGGGCTGCATCCCGACCAAGGCGCTGCTGCGCTCGGCCGAGGTCTTCCACCTGATGCACCGGGCCAAGGAGTTCGGGCTGAAGGCGGAGGGGGTCGACTTCGACCTCGACGCGGTGGTCAAGCGGTCGCGCAAGGTCTCGGCGCAGCTGGTCTCCGGCATCGGCCACCTGATGAAAAAGAACAAGATCGAGGTCGTGTCCGGGGAGGCCAAGCTCGCCGGCAAGGGCAAGGTCTCGGTCAAGACCGACAAGGGCGAGCGGGTGCTGACCGCCAAGGACATCATCCTCGCCACCGGCGCCCGGGCCCGCGAACTGCCGGGGCTGGAGCGCGACGGCGACCAGGTCTGGAACTACAAGGACGCGCTGAACCCGCCCCGGATGCCCAGGAAACTGCTGGTCATCGGGTCAGGCGCCATCGGGATCGAATTCGCGAGCTTTTTCAACACGCTCGGGGCCGAAACCACGGTCGTCGAGGTGATGGAGCGCATCCTTCCCGTCGAGGATGAGGAAATCGCCGCCTTCGCCCGGAAATCCTTCGAGAAACAGGGAATGAAGATCCGCGAAGGCACCAAGGTCGCCAAGCTGGAGAAGTCCAGGGGCAAGGTCGTCGCCCATATCGAGAAGGACGGAAAGACCGAGACGCTGGAGGTCGATACCGTGATCTCCGCCGTCGGCATCGTCGGCAATGTCGAGGGGCTCGGGCTGGAAGAGGCCGGGGTGAAGGTCGACCGGTCGCATGTGGTCGTGGACAAGCAGTGCCGCACCGGCGTGGCGGGGCTATGGGCCATCGGCGACATCGCCGGCGCGCCGTGGCTCGCGCACAAGGCCAGCCATGAAGGCGTGATGGTGGCCGAGCTGATCGCGGGGCGGAACGCCCATGCGACGCCCGCCACCTCCATCGCCGGCTGCACCTATTGCCACCCGCAGATCGCCTCCGTCGGGCTGACCGAGGCCAAGGCCAAGGCGGCGGGGCATGAGGTGAAGGTCGGTCGTTTCCCCTTCATCGGCAACGGCAAGGCCATCGCGCTGGGCGAGCCGGAGGGGCTGATCAAGACCATCTTCGACGCCGGCACGGGAGAGCTGCTGGGCGCGCATATGGTCGGCGCCGAAGTGACCGAGCTGATCCAGGGCTATGTAGTCGGCAAGACGCTGGAGACCACCGAGGCCGAGCTGATGGAAACGGTGTTCCCGCATCCCACGCTCTCCGAGATGATGCATGAGAGCGTTCTGTCCGCCTATGGCCGGGCGCTGCATTTCTGAGCCGGATCAACCTCTTCTCGCGCGCTCTTCACATAGTGGGCGAGAAGGCCCCGGCTTGGGGTAAAACCATTTCGCGTCCAGCGGTTGCGATCGGAACCTCAACCGGAATGACAGGTCACCGGAACGCCAGCCCGACGGCGTAGGCGACGGCCCCGCAGGCGATGCCCACGGCCAGCGTTTCCCCCAATGCGCGCGCCGCGGGAAGGTCGCTGACCCGCCAGCGCAGCAATCCCAGTCCCGCCAGCGCCCCCAGCGAGGCCGTCAGCGACAGGCCGAACGCCGCGTCGCCCGACACGCCCAGCAGGTAGGGGGCGAGCGGCGCCGCGCCGCAGGTCACGAAGCTCGCGAAGGTCGCCAGCGCGCCGCGCACCGGACGCTCCGCCTCCGCCGGCGCGGGCCCCAGTCTTCCATCCGCGAAATCCGCGTCCAGCTCCGGCGCGCGGGCGAGGATGCCGGCCATGGCCTGCGCGTCCTCCGCCTCCAGTCCGCGCGCCCGCAGCGCCGCGGCGACGTCTGCCCTCGCGCCCTCCGGGTCCGCCGCCCGCGCCCGCTCGCGGACCGCATGGCGGGCCCGCGACACGTCGTCGGCCGAGCGGGCGGCGAGAAACGCCCCCAGCCCCATCGCGGTGGCGTCGGCGAAGAGGTTGGCCAGCCCGAAGAGCAGCACGGCGGCGCCCCCGACCTCCGCCGCCCCCTCCGCGCCCGCGCCTTCGAACCCGGCGACGATGGCGAAGGTGGTGACCACGCCGTCATTGCCGCCATAGACCAGCTCGCGCAGCACGTCGCCCAGCCGGCCGGCGGCGCCCTTGCCCGGCGCGGCCTCGCCCATCTCAGAAGCTGGCGGCGAGGCCGACGGAGAACCCGGTCAGCTCCTCGCCCTGAGTGTAGCGCAGCATGATCCTTGTGCGGGTGACCAGCGGCACCCAGGTCTTGGACGTGTCGAATTCCAGCCCCGTGCCGATCTGCGCCAGCCACCCGGTGTGCAGCACCTCGCCCTGGTCGCCGGGCAGGAGCGAGCCGGAGAACTCGAACACCGACCGCAGCGGCCCTCCGAACATCGTGATCCCGGTCGGCACCCGCAGCCGCGACCACAGCCCCAGCGTCATCGCGTCGGAGGAGGCGTTGATGGCGTCGGAGCCCAGGATCGGCTCCAGATGCATGTGGGTGTAGCGCAGCTCGATGTCGATCTCATGCTCGGGCCGGTAATAGGCGTAGTCGAGCATCACCGAGGCGCCGAGCCCGCCGGCGGTCATCGACCCGTCCTTGAGGAAATCGAGATCCACATCCAGCCGGTTCGACACGATGCGGCCGAGCAGACGGGCGTCGCTTTCCACATGGCCGAGCGCGACGTTGAAGATCGGGCGCAGGACCAGCGTGTCGGTGAGCTTGAAATCCCACCCGACGCCGCCGGTGGCGCCGATGCTGGTCCACTTGGTGGGCAGCCGCGACTGGTCGACCCCGTCGGTGAAGACGAAGACCGGATCGTAACGCGAATATCCTGCGAATCCCTCGAGATAGAGCGGGAAGCTCTCCGACACCGTGAAGGCGCCGCCAAGCTGCGAGGCCTGGTAGTCCATCCCCTCGCCCGAGCCGGTGTTGAGGTAGAGGGTGGAGGCGGTCTCGCTCGGCACCAGGGTCATGCCGAGCATGGCGAGCGCGCCCGTGGCCTTGTCGGAGACGTTGGCGTTGACCAGCCGCAACAGGCCGCCGCCGACATCCGCGCCCTGCGCGGGCGCGGCGGCGAGGGCCAGCGAAAGCGCGGCCGCGACGGCGCGGACCGCCTGCCGGCGGGGTCGGGGAAACGCGGGGCGGTCGGCGGCGGGGGCGACGGGGCTGGGTCTCGGCATGGCCAGGTTCCGGGCTCGGCGTGCGAAGGGGGGCGCTTGGGGACGTTAACCGATCCGGCCCCGGAGGCGGAGGCATTGCGGCGCGGATGGGGCGCGAGGTCGCGGGACCGTGGCCTTCAGGGCTCGCGCGCCGCGGTCATCTCGATCTCCACCACGAATTCGGGGCGGGTGAAGCCGGCGACGATGACCAGGGTCGAGGCCGGCGCGGGGTCCAGCCCCGCCACCCAGCGGTCGCGCGCCGCCATGTAGCCCGCCATGTGCTCGCGCGCGGTGACGAAGCTGTTCAGCCGGACCACGTCGGCGCGGGTCATGCCGGCGGAGGCGAGCACCGCGTCGAGATTGGCGAAGGCGCGCTCGGCCTGGGCCTCGGCCCCCTCGGGCAGGCTGTCGTCGGGGGCGAGCCCGAGCTGGCCGGAGGAGAACAGCCAGCGGGCGCCGGGCCCGACCTCGATGCCGTGGGAATAGTGCGCGAAGGGGGGGCGGATCTCGGGCGGGGTGTGGGATTTCACGGGTCGGGGCTCCGGTTGGGCGGGGGCTTGGCGGGGGGCTTGTCGGGCGCTTGGCGGGGCCGATCCTGCCTCGCCGGCCGGGGCTGCGCCAGCCCCGGCCCCCGCGGGGTCAGGCCGCGGCGGCGGCGGCGCGCCCCGCGCCCCCGCGCAGCCGCCACAGGGAATGCAGCGTCAGCGCGGCCAGCACCACCGCGCCGCCGGCCAGCGTCCAGGCGCCCGGGAATTCGCCGATCACCGCCCAGACCAGGATCGGGCCGGCCACGACCTCGAGCAGGGTCATCATCGAGGTCTCCGCCGCGGGCAGGGAGCGCGAGCCCCAGGCGACCAGGGTGATGGCCAGCGGCAGGATCACGCCGCCGGTGGCGAAGGCGCCGATCCACTGGCCGGCGGTCATCGGCTCGAACGTGGCGAAGGGCAGGGCGATCACCGCCCCCAGCAGCCAGCCCGGTCCGATCACCGGGGCCGCGGAATTGGCCTTGAGCACGCGCAGCAGCACGAAGAACAGCGCGATGGTCAGCGCCGAGAGCAGGCCGGCGGCAAGCCCCGCGAAGCCCAGGCCCCCCTCGGTCCAGGTCCCGAAGGCGACGAGGCCGAGGCCCGCGACCGTGGCGGCGATGGCGGCGGCGGTCTGGGCGGGGATCCGCTCGCCCAGCGCCACGCGGGCGATGAGGGCGGCGAGCATCGGGGTGGCGGCGAAGGCCAGCATGGCGTTGGCGACCGAGGTCCAGGCGATGGACAGGCAGAACAGCACGGTCGAGGCGGCCTCGAGCCCGGCCAGCGCGATCCCCCAGGGGCCGAGCGCGCGGATCGCGGCGGGCAGGGCGCGGCCATAGGCGATGACGCAGCCCAGCGTCATCACCAGGCCGCCGAACACGCCCCGGCAGACCGCCATGGCGAAGGCGTCGATGTCCACCAGCCGCATCACCAGCGCATCGGGCACGAAGACCATGACGCCGAGCGCCACGAGGATGAAGCCGCGGCGGGTTTCGGCGGCGGAGACGGGAGGAGAGGATGCGGAGGCGGCGTCGGTCGCGACGACGATCGGCATGGGCGCCACGGGCGCGGCCGAGGGGACGGCCGAGGGATCGGGACGGGTCATGGGAATGGAGGTCCGGCGTGTGGTTTGCGCGTCGGGGCGCGCCGGGGATCGAACTAGCGGCGGGGAGGGGAGCTGTCCACCACGGCGGCGGGATGGCGGCGTCGCTCGGGTCCGGGTGGTTGCGCGGGGGCAACCACCCTTGCCGCCGGCGATCCGCCGAGGACGCCGCGCGACGCGCCTCGCGCCGGTGGTCAGGGGGGCGCCCGCGCGGCGAGGCGACCGGGGCGCGGGTTGCCCGCAGGGGCGGGGGGGAGCATCGGCTCGCCCCGGCCCCCCACGGGAACCGGGGGCAGCCGGAGCGGGCGGAGCGCAGAGGGACCGGAGAAGGACCGCGACCGCGCGTCCCCCGGCCCCCGCGCCGCCTTGACCTCACGCCCCGCGCCGCGTCCTGTGTCGCCCGACCGCCGGCGCCCAGACCGGCCGCAACGGGAGAGGAGCCCCAAGGCATGACCGTCATCTTCATCCACGGCATCGGCGCCGGCGCCGAGAGTTTCCATGACGTGACCCCGCTGGTCCCCGGCTCGGTCGCGCTGAACCTGCCGGGCTGGGGCGACGAGCCCTGGGGCGGCGAGGCCAGCTTCGCGGGGCTCGCCGACTGGCTGGCGGGCAAGATCGACGCCCTGGCGGACGGCGAGGCGGTGATCGTCGGCCATTCCTTCGGCGGCATGCTGGCGCTGGAAACCGCGCTGACCCATCCCGGCAAGGTCCGCGCCTTCGTCGCCATCGCCACCTCGCCGGCCTTCGGCGGCCGCGACGACAGCTTCAAGACGCAGTTCCTCGCCGCCCGCCTGAAGCCGCTGGACGAGGGGATGACCATGCCCGAACTCGCCCGCGGCTCGGCGAAAGATCTGGAGGCCCGCGGGGTGTCGGAGGCGCGGGTGGCGCGCTTCGTCGACTCGATGGGGGCGCTGCCGGAGAAGGTCTATCGCGACGTGGTCCGCTGCCTGACCACCTTCAATCGCCGCGCGGACCTGGAGCGGGTGAGCCAGCCGGCGCTCTGCCTCGCGGGCGACGACGACGCCACCGCGCCCGCCCGGACCATGGAGAAGATGGCCGCCGCCATGCCGCAGGGCGAATACGCCTGCATCAAGGGCGGCCATCTCCTGCCCAACGAGGCGCCCGAAGCGGTGGCCGAAGCGGTCAACGCCTTCCTCGCCAAACTGGACTGAATCCGCGCCCGCCCGCCCGCCCGCCCGCCGCCGGGCTCAGGCCGGGCGGCGGGCGACCACCAGGTGACCGGGCTCGGGATCGCCGAGATTGGTGCGGATCACCCAGTCCTCGACCACCAGGATCTCGAACCCCGCGGCGGCGAGCCCGTCGCGGATATAGGCTTCCGAATGGTGGAAACGCTGGTGGGGGCCGATGCGCCAGGGCCGGCCGTCGAAGGCGGCGGGGGAGAGCGTCTCGGTCGAGAACGCGAAGCGCCCGCCCGGATGCAGCTGCGCGAAGACGCCGGAGAACAGATCCTCCAGCGCGCCCAGATAGGGCAGCACGTCGGCGGCGCAGATCAGGTCCCAGGGACCGGCGACGTCGCCGTCCTCGTCCTCCGCCGGGGCGTGCAGGAAGGCCACCGCGTCGCCCACATAGAGTTCGTCGTAGAGCTCGCGCTCATCGGCCTCGCCCAGCATCTCCTCGGACAGGTCGACGCCGGTGGCATGGCCCGCGAGCGGTCCCAGCGCCGCCGCCATCAGCCCGGTGCCGCAGCCCAGGTCGAGCAGGGCGAGCGTGTCGTCGCCATCCGCGTCCTTGCGCCCGCCGGTCGCCTCGATCAGCTGCGCCAGCCGCTCGGGCGCGCGGTAGCCGAGCTTGCCCACGAGGATGTCCTCGAAGGACGCGGCGTGCTGGTCGAACAGCGTCGCCACATAGGCCGGCGAGGCCCGGTCCGGGTCCGCCGCCGCGCCCAGCGCCGCCAGCCGCACCGCCGCGCCGCCATGGTCGGCGGGATCGAGCGCCAGCACCTCGCGCCAGGCCTCGGCGGCGCCGAGCGCGTCGCCCGCCTTCTCCCGCGTCAGCGCGCGGTCATAGGCCAGCGTGAGCGGGTCGGTTTCGGTCTCGGCCTCCGGGTCGGGGGAGGGCTGGTCGTCGGTCATGATCGGGGGTCCTGGATGAGAGGCTGACGGGCGGCGCGGAAATCGCGCGTCAGTCGGCGGAAAAGGCGTCGGTGGCGGCAGGCGCGGGCGGGGCGCCGTCGGACGACGGGGCCGCGGCGTCCGGTGCGCGGGGCGGCGCAAGCCGCGCCACGCCCTGCAGGTCGTCGGGCCCGGCATAGTCGTAAAGCAGTTCGCGCCCCGCGGGCAGCTGCGCCACGCGGCGCTGGTAGGGGCCTTCGTTGAGCACCGGATAGGCCATCGACACGGCGCGGACCGGGCGGCCGAGGTCGTCGGTCTCGGTCACCTGCGCGCCGTGACGGGTGAAGCGGGCGAAGGACTCGTCGGCGCTGCGGGTCCAGCCCAGCGGACGCCCCTGCCGGTCATGCAGCGCCACGTCGCGCCATTCCCGCAGCGGCCAGAGCAACGGGTCCGCGTAGACGTCCTGCCGCGACAGCGCATCGTAATCCACCATGTCGAGCCGCCCCTCGGGCCCGTAGATCCGGTGCTGCCGCGGTGGAAAGGCCACCGAAACGAAGGCGGGGGCCGAGATCCAGGCCCCGTTGTCCACGAAGACCGCCACCTCCACCCGCTGCGAGTTCAGGGCCGGATCGCCGGGGACCGGGACGTCCTGCTGCCAGTCCACGGTGATCTCCGCCGCCTGGCCGTCATCGCCCAGCGGGCGGATCGTCACCCGCTCGGGATCGCCGCGCATCAGCGCCCAGCGGAATTCCAGCGGCCGGCCGTTGGGATCGACGGAGCCCGCGGCGGTGACGGTGAAACGCATCCGCTCATCCACCCCGCGGAACAGCAGGGCGATGGCGGACGGGGTTTCGAACAGGGTCTCGCTCAGACCGTCGCCGAAAAGGCTGACCCCCTTCGCCGGCCGGCGCTGATCCAGAAGCTGGAGGCGGGGCGCGGGCGGGATCTCTTCGGGCAGGAGCGCGTTGGCCATGCGGACCATGCGCTCGGGCTCGACGGTTTCGGGGGGGAAGACGCTGGGATGCGCCCGGGGCGAGAGATAGTCCGCATCGGTCACGATCCCCGCCTGGCAGCGCCGCCAGATCATCTGCACCGTGGGCGCGATCAGCCGCTCGCGCACCAGCGCGGCCTTGGTCTCGGGGCGGAAGGCGGCGAGGATCGTCGCCACGCTCTCCATCGCCGCGCGGTCGGACCAGGAACTGCCCTGGGTGACGATCTGATAGGGCGTGTTGGCCGGGAACAGGTCCCCGTAGAGCGGATCGTGGTCGCGATGCTCGGGATAGATGTAGATCTGGTTCGAGGCGTATTCGCGCCACAGCTCCTGCGCCGTCTCGGGCGAGCTGACCATCTGCCGGGCGATGGAGCGCCAGCCCTCGCCCTTGGTGATCGCGGTGGAGGAGTTGCCGAACAGCGGCGGCGCGGTCTTTCCCGCCACGGTCAGCGCCAGCCCCAGCGGCGCGCTGCGGGCGAAGCCGGCGACCCGGGCTTCGGGCGCGTGCTCGACCGGGGTGATCAGCGGGAAGCGCGCGAGATCGAAGGGGGAGTGGTCGTCGTCGCGGTTCTCGTAGAAGTCGCCGTGATTGCCCGCGGCGCGGCCCGCGGCGATCAGGCGGTTGAGCAGGGCGGCGGCGGGAGAGGCGCCGCCGATCACCGGGGGCGGTCCCTGCGGGGCGGGGGGCATGGAGATATAGGCCCGCACCGCGCCGTCGATCTCCGACCATTCCGAGTTGCCGGCGGCGATCACCGCGGCGCCGTCGACCAGGGGCGCGGGGACGGGCGCATGGGCCGGCGGGGGCGAAACCTCCGGGGGGTCGGACGCGGCGTCATCTTCAGGCGCCGCAGCGGTCTCTTCGGCCCTCCTGCTCTCCAGCAGCTTCAGCGCCAAGGCGTAGGCCGCTTCGTTGCGCATCCCGGCATAGAGCGGCGCGGTCGCATAGGGCTCGATCTCGCGCAGCCCGGCCTGCGCCGCGGCGAGGAACTGGGTGGCGGCGGCGGCGGCGTCCCCGCGCTCCGCCGCCAGCCGGACAGCGGCGATGCGCAGCGACGTCACGCCCGGAAAACGCCGGACCAGGCGCAGGACCTCCAGCTCCGCCCCCACCCGGTCCCCGTCCCTGTAGAGCCGCGCGACGCCGGCCGCGCCGCGATGGTAGAAGGCCCGCTCGAACGGGGACAGGTCTTCCACGCGCGCGGCGCGGGCGGGGGCGCGGGCGGGGTCGGCGACGGGGTCGGCGACGGGGGACCGCGCATCCGGGGCCGCGCCCGGATCCGGCGCGACGACCGGCCCGGGGCGTCGCGTCGCGTCGCCGAATTCCAGCCAGCCGGCCCCGATCAGCCCGGCGAATCCCAGCGCGATCGCCGCCAGCGCCAGCGGGCGCGTCAGGGATCGGCGCTCGCCCGGGGCGCGGCCGAAGGGGTCATTGGGCGACACGCGGCGCCTCCCGTCCTGGCGCGGAGAAACCGTTCTCCGCGGCGCGCTGATATTGTGCCCGCCGCCGTCGCGAAACAAGGGAGGCGCAAGCGCGCGGGTCAGCCGCGGGCAGGGGTCCCGCCTTCGCCCAGATCCCACCAGACCCCGGCCATGAGCTGCAGCGCCTCGCGGCAGAGCGGACGCAGGGTATGCTCGTTCGGCGCGTGCTGGGAGCAGCCGGGATGCGAATGCGGGATCCAGACGGTGGGCAGGCCGAGGATGTCGGCGAAGACCTCGTTGGGCAGGGAGCCGCCGAGATTGGGCAGCCGCGCCGGAGGGGCGCCGGCGGTGCGCTCCATGCTCTGCGCCGTCCACACCGCCCAGGGCGCGTCGGGGTCGAGCCGGGTCGCGTGGAAATCCACGTCGCCGTCGAACAGGATCTCGACGTCGGAGAACCCCTCGCGGTCGAGATGCCGGCGCAGGGCGGGAAGAATGTCGTCCTCGTCGGTCCCCACCACGAAGCGCAGCTGGCAATGGGCGATGGCCGACGGCTGGATGGCGTTGACCGGACGCTCCGCATCCCCCGCCCCCAGCGCGCGGATCGCGAAGGAGTTCCAGCCCCAGACCCGTTCGCCGGGGGTCAGCGCGGGCTCGCCCCAGTCGGGGTCGATCTCCGGCCCTTCCTCGCCCACCGGGCAGGAGGCGATGGCCTCGCGCACCGAGTTGGTCAGCGAGGTCGGCCGCCATTCCGGCACATGGATGGTCCCGCGGGCGTCGGTGATCGCGGCCAGCGCATGGGCCAGCCGGATGCCCGGATCGCGCAGCAGCCCGCCCCAGTTGCCCGAATGCTGCGCCCCCTCGCGCAGCCTGCATTCCAGCGAGAAGTTCAGCGCCCCGCGCGAGCCGAGGAAGATCGTCGGCCGGTCCGCCCGCACCCGCGGCCCGTCCGAGGCGATCAGCACGTCGGCGGCGAAGCGGTCGGGATTGGCCTCGAACAGTTTCGCCAGGCCGGGCGAGCCCGCCTCCTCCCCCATCTCCAGCGCCATGCGGATGTTGAAGCCGAGACGGCCGCGGGCCTCCAGCACCGTCTCCAGCGCCATGAGGTTGATCAGGTGCTGGCCCTTGTTGTCCGCCGTGCCGCGGCCATAGAGCAGATCGCCGTCCGGGGTGAGCGCGAGCGGGTCGCGATCCTCGCGCCAGCGGCCCTCCATCGTGGGCACGGTGTCGCCATGGCCATAGGTGAGGATGGTGGGCAGGGCCGGGTCCTCGATGCGCTCCGCCTGCAGGATCGGGGGGCCGCCGGGCTCGGGGTTGGCCATGATCTCATGCGTGAAGCCCAGCCGGGTCAGCCAGGGGATGATCAGCCGGTCGAGATAATCCGCGATCCCCGCCGGCTCGCCATCGGTGCGGCAGGCGACGAGCTCGCCCAGCGCGGTTTCGAACCGCCCGTCATCGACTAGGGTGGCGGCGGCGGCGACGGCCTGGTCTCGGGTCATGGAAGCATCCTGCGGAGATAGGGGGCGGGCGGGTCTGGATGAGGTCGGGCGAAGCCTAGCCGCCCCGACCGGGGGAGGCGAGGCGCAAGCGGCGCCGCATCAGGCCGCGCCCAGCGGGTCGAAATCCCGCGGCGCCGCGTCGAGCCGGAACACGAAGCCCCCCGCCACTTCGGGGAAGAAGCGGCGCACCAGCGGATCATGGCCGGGGATCACCAGCTCGGGCCGCGAGGCCAGCGCCTGGATGGTGCGGTAGCCCTCCAGCGTCTCGCGCATGTCGGCGACGATGGGGAAGGGGCGGCCGGTCAGGTAGTTCTCGTAATAGTGCGAGGCGTCGGAGGCGAGGCAGACGTAGCCCTCCCGCGTTTTCACCCGCACCGACATCAGCCCCTTGGAATGCCCGCCCACCGCATGCACCGTGACGCCGGGCGCGATCTCGGCGTCGCCGTCATGGAACGCCACCCGGCCAGAAAAGACGTGGCGGACCATGTCGCAGACATGCTCGGCGGTGAAGGGGTGGTTGAGCGCGGCGTGGCACATGCAGGGGCCGGTGGCGTAGGCCATCTCGGCCTCCTGCAGGTGGAAGCGCGCGTTGGGGAAATGGCGCAGGCCGCCGGCATGGTCGTAATGCAGGTGGGTGACGATGATCTCGTCGATGGCGTCGGGGGTCAGGCCGAGGGCGGCGATGGCTTCGGCCGGCTCCCGCGCCACCTCGCGGCCGCGGGCGGCGGCCTCCGCCCGGTCGAAGCCGGTGTCCACCAGGATCGTCCGGTCGCCCTGCCGCAGCACCCAGATGTAGAAGTCCAGCGGCATGGCGGCGGCGTGGTCGTCGCCGCCCAGGAAGTTCATGTTGCGGGTCCGCGCGGCGACCTCGCCGTATTTCAGCGCGTAGGCCTCCCAGATGTCGTCGGACATGGACGTGTCTCCTCCCGTTCTTGTTGGGAGGGAGAGTGCCCCGCCGGGCGCCCCTGGGGAAGGGGCGCCCGGCGGATTTCGCGGGAAGGCCGCCTCAGGCGAAGTTGGCCAGCGGCGCGCGCTTGTCGGCCCAGGGCTTCGCGGTCTCCAGCTGGGCGGAGAGCGAGACCAGCCGGCAGTCCTCCCCGTAAGGCGCCGCGAGATGCACGCCCACCGGCAGACCGTCCGGCGTCCAGTGCAGGGGCACGGAGACCGCGGGCTGGCCGGAGCTGTTGAAGGCCGCGCAATAGGGCGAATATTCCAGCACCCCGTTCGGCCCCAGCCGGAACTCCAGGAAATCGTCCCGATCGTGGGAGAACCGCCCGACTTCCGCCGGCGGCTGCGACAGCGTGGTGGTGACCAGCACGTCCATCCCCGACATCCAGCGCGCCAGCGCCCGCCCATAGGCGTGCACGATGTTGATCGCGCCCAGATAGGCCGCGCCGTCGATGGTCTCGGCATGACGGCGGGAGGCGAAGGCGATGCGCTCGACCTCGCCCTGCTCGATCTCCCGTCCGCGGGCGGCGGCGACCGAGCGCAGCTTCAGCGCGGTGCCGCAGGAGATGATGTCCATCAGCGCGCGCATGGCGGTCGGGGTGTCGGCGTCGGGCAGCGGGGCCTCGAACACCTCGTGGCCCAGGTCCTTGAGCAGGGCGGCGGCGTCCTCCACCGCCTTGACGCATTCGGGGTGGATCGGGTCGCCGGTGAAGGTGGTGGTCAGGACGCCGATGCGCAGCTTGCCCGGATCGGTCCTGGCGGCCTCGGCGAAGCTCATCGGCAGGGGGGGCGCGGCGTAGGGGTCGCCCAGCTCCGGTCCCATCACCAGGTCCATCAGCGCGGCCTGGTCGCGGACCGTGCGGGTGACGAAGCCGGCGGTGGACATGCCCCCCCAGCCCTCGCCCGCGAAGGGCGCCATCGACACCCGGCCGCGGGTCGGCTTGATCCCGTAGAGCCCGCAAGACGCGGCCGGAATGCGGATCGAGCCCGCCCCGTCCGAGGCGTGCGCCACCGGCAGGATGCCCCCCGCCACCACCGCCGCGGCGCCGCCCGAGGAGCCGCCCGAAGTGTGGTCGGTGTTCCACGGGTTGCGGGTCGGCCCGCCATAGACCGCGGCCTCCGTCGCCGGGCCCACGCCGAATTCCGGCGAAGTGGTGCGCCCGAAGGTGACCAGGCCCGCGGCCCTGAGCTTTTCGTAAAAGCGGCTGTCGCCCGGGCAGGGCGCGCCCTTGAGCAGGGCGGAGCCCGAGGACACGGGGAAGTCGACCGCCTCCGCCCCAATGTCCTTGAGCAGGAAGGGCACGCCCTTGAAGGGGCCGTCGGGCAGGCCCTCCGAGATCATCCGCCGGGCCGCGCCCTCGTTCAGCGAGGCGATGGCGTTCAGCGCGGGGTTGCGCGCATCGACCCGCGAAAGCGCCTCGTCCAGCAGTTCGGTCGGCGAGACCTCGCCCCCCGCGACGAGGGCGGCGAGCCCGGTGGCGTCATGCGCGTCGAAGGCGTCGGCGATGGACATGGTGTTGAAATCTCCCGGCTGCGGTGATCAGGCGGGCGCACCTTCGCGCGGCGGGACGGCGAATGCCAGAGGGGACTCCACGTTTCGCGCCCCGCGCCGGTCCGGGCGGGTGTCAGGGCGTCGGGCGCCGGGGCGTCGGCCCTCAGGGCGACGGTCCTCAGGTCGATGGGGTCTCTCGTTCAAACCGGCTGGCGCTGGCCGGCGAGGTCGCGGAAGATCGCCGCCGCGGTCGGCTCCCAGATGTCCGGACGCTCGGGATCGGGAATCATGGCCGCGCCGCGCCGGGCGGCTTCCTCGATCGACAGCGCCAGCGCCAGCGAGCGCAGGGCGTCCTCGCCGGTCACCAGCGGCGCGGCCGCGCCCGAGGCCACACGGGCGAAATGGGCCATCTGCGCGGCCAGCGGGTCGGATGGCGGGCAGGGCAGCGACAGGCGGGTCAGGGCCGCGCTGCGGTCGTGCTCTCCGACCCCGCCATGGCGCCAATAGGTCAGGGAGGGCAGCGACATCGCTCCCTCCGTCCCGACCAGGCGCAGGCAATCCTCGCCGCTCCGCGCGATGCCGTCATCCTCGCCGGTCGCGGCCTCCCAGCCCCAGGGCGAGAGACCGGATTCGCTCAGGATGGCGGTGGCGAGCGCGCCTTTCTCGAAGCGGATCAGCGTCGCGGCGGCGCAGGGGCCGGCGGAGACGCCGCCGCCCGACGCCATGGCGGTGACTTCCGCCGCATCGCCCAGCAGCCAGCGCAGCAGGTCCACGTCATGGATCAGCCGGTCGAGCACCGGGCCTTCGCCCGACTGGACGCGCAACGGATAGGCCTGCGAGCGCGTCGGCTTGCGCAGGTGCCAGACCGCGTCAGCGGCGATCAGCCGGCCCAGCAGCCCGCCCTTCGCGGCCTCATGCGCCGCGGCGGCGGCGGGGTGATGGCGCCGCGCATGACCGACCAGCAGCGGCGCGCCGGCCTGCGCGAAGGCGGCGATGATCCGCCGGGAATCCCTCAGGCTCGCCCCCAGCCCTCCCGCCAGCAACAGCGGCAGGCCGCGGGCGGCGCAGGTCTCCGAGGCGCGGACCCGGCTGGCGGCGGGCAGGGCGACGACCGCGGCGGCGACGTGCTCGGCTACATCCTCCAGCTCCGCCGCCGTGGGCAGGCCGAGCGACTCGGCCCGCTCGCGCCCTTCCTCGGAGGGCGAGATCACCGCGGCCACTTTCAGGCGGGGATCGGCCTCGATCAGCGCGGCCTGGCGCAGCCCCTCGCGGCCGCCGCCGATCACCGCGACGGGGAGCGGCGCGCTCATGCGCGCGGCCGCGGCGCCTGCGCTCGCCCCCCATCCGACGGCCCGGAACGGGGACGGCCGCTGGCCCGGTCAAGCTGGCGTGCCGTGAGGAGAGAGCTTCGGCGCATGGGCGGACCCGGACATGGCGTGGATGGAACCGGCGCGAGCGCCGGGTGACAGGGTGAAACCGCGGCCGGCGGACGAAGGGAGCTGACCGGAATCCCTGACATAATCAGCGCTTCGCGTCCCGACTTCAACATGAATGGCAGGGGTGCGGCAGGGTGAATGCCGCTTGACGTTGGAGGAACCGGCGCGACCTTGTATGCAGGAAGCCGATCACGGGGCGCAGACCCCGATCCGGGGAGGAAACCATGCGGGTTCAGGTGGCGATCCTGGGAGGCGGTCCGTCGGGGCTGGCGCTGGCGCGTCTGCTGGGACTGGCCGGCGTCGAGGCGGTGGTGCTGGAGCGGCGCGACCGCGCCCATGTGCTGTCCCGCATCCGGGCCGGCGTGCTGGAATGGGGCTCCGCCGATCTGCTGCGCGCGGCCGGCGTCGGCGCGCGCATGGACGCGGAGGGGCAGGTCCATGACGGGACCGTGCTCGCCTCCGACGGGACCGCGACGCGCATCGATTTCCGTGACCTGGTGGGGCGCTCGGTGATGGTCTACGGCCAGACCGAGGTGACGCGCGACCTCTGCGAGGCGCTCGACCGCGACGGCCCGCGAGTGATCCACGGGGCCGAGGTGGTGGCGGTCGAGGGACTGGAGGACGCGCGCGCCCGGGTGATCTGGCAGGACCAGGCCGGCGCCCGCCATGAGGTCGCCGCCGACTGGGTCGCGGGCTGCGACGGGTTTCACGGGGCCGGGCGGCGGACGATGGCGGCGGGCCCGCTGAAGGCGTTCGAGCGGGTCTACCCTTTCGGCTGGCTCGGCGTGCTGACCGAGCGTCCGCCGGCGAGCGCCGAGGTGCTCTACGCCCGCCATGACCGCGGCTTCGCGCTGGCCTCGATGCGCAATCCGCGCCTGTCGCGCTATTACATCCAGGTGCCGGAGGGAACGCGGGCCGAGGCCTGGTCCGACGACGCCTTCTGGGACGAGCTGCGCCGCCGCCTGCCGACGGAGACCGCCGAGGCGCTGCGGACCGGCCCGGCGCTGGAGAAATCCGTGGCGCCGCTGCGGTCCTATGTCGGCGAGCCGATGCGCCGGGGGCGGCTGTTCCTGTGCGGGGACGCGGCCCATATCGTGCCGCCGACGGGGGCGAAGGGGCTGAACCTGGCGCTCGGCGACGTGCGGCTGCTGGCGGAGGCGCTGATCCCGGCCTGTCTCTCGGGCGATCTGGCGGGGGTCGAGGCCTATTCCGCCCGCGCGCTGGATCGGGTCTGGCAGGCGGAGCGGTTCAGCTGGTGGATGACCACGCTGATGCACCTGTTCCCCGAAAGCGGGGCCTTCGGGCTGCGCATGCAGCGGGCGGAGCTGGCGCATCTGGCGCGCTCCCGCGCTGCGCGGCAGGCGCTGGCCGAGGCCTATACCGGCGTCTCGCTCTGACCCGGCGCGGAGGGCGAACCGGTTGGACCTGATGCTGGTCGCGCTGTCGCTGGGCTCCGCCTTCTGCTTCGCGCTGGCGCTGGTGCTGGCGGTGTTCGGATTGCGCGAGAGCGCCGGGGCCGTGGGGCCGATGGCGGGCGCAGGCGTGTCGATCCCGGTGACGGCGGCGCTGTTCCTGGCGCTGTCTCCGGCGACGGTGGACCTCTCGGGCTACGATCCGCGGGGGGCGGCGGTGTTCGCGGCGGCGGGGCTGTTCTATCCGGTGGCGGTGACCTGGCTGACCTTCGCCTCCAACCGGCGGCTGGGTCCGAACCTGACGGGCGCGCTGGGCAATCTCGCGCCGCTTTTCGCGGTGGCGGCGGCGGCGGCATGGCTGGGTCAGACGCCGAGCCTCGGGCAGGGGATCGGCGTGGCCGCGATCTGCGGGGGCGCGAGCCTTCTGTTCCTGCGCGGGCGGGGGGCGGCGGCGTCGGTCGAGCGGGCGGCCTCCGCGGCGCTGTTGCTGCCGCTGGCGGGCGCGGCGTTGCGCGGGCTGGCGCAGCCGGTGGCGAGCTATGGTTTGCTGGCCTGGCCGGATCCATTCGCGGCGGCGCTGATCGGCTACCTGGTCTCCGCCGCCATCGTGCTGGCGGTGGTGCGCGGCCTGCCCCGGCTGCGCGGGGCGCGGGCGTCCGTGATGCCGGGGCGGGCGTGGCTATGGTTCGCCGCGACCGGGATCAGCAACGGCGCGGCGGTGCTGTTGCTCTACGCGGCGCTGGCGCGGGGGCCGGTTGCGGTCGTGGCGCCGCTGGTCGCCTGCTACCCGGTGATGACGCTGGCCCTGAACCGCGCGGTGCATCGCGACCGCAGCCTGGATGCCCGGACCGGACTGGGGGTCGCGGCGATGGCCGCCGGCGTGGCGATGCTGCTGGCCGGCTGAGCCGGGCGGAGCCGCCGCGGCGGGTTCGCACCCGCCCTACGCGCAGGCGGTGGGGGCGCCGCGGCGGGTTGGCACCCGCCCTACGCACAGGCGGCGGGGGCGCGGCGGCGGGTTGGCACCCGCCCTACGCGCAGGGCGCCATGCGAAAGGGGCGGACGCCTGCGCGCCCGCCCCCTTGATCGTCCCGCATCCTGCGCGTCCTGTCGACCCGGCCCGGCCTGCGCCGGAGGCCGGATCAGGCGGCTTCGCTTTGCGCCGCATCCTCGCCATCGCTCTCGACCTCGTCGGAAGCGGAGGAGGCGCGGGCGCCGCGCATGATTCGGTTCACGTCGACTTCGCGCAGCATGAAGGCCGGCACATGGTCGCCCATGCCCACCACCGGACCGCCGCCGCGGCGACCGCCGCGATCATTGCTGCGGTCGTTGCTGCGGTCGCCGTTGCGATCCGGGTCATTGTTGCGGCCGCGGCGCGATCCGCGGTCCTCCGAGCCCGCGCCGGAATTGCGGCCCCGACGGCTTTCGCGCGGGTCCTCGGAGGCGCCCCGGTCGCGGGGATCCTCCGCGGCCGCGGCGGGCTCGGCGTCCGCTTTCGGCGCCTCGTCCTTCGCCGGCTCGGCCTCGGCGGCGGGCGCTTTCGCGTCCGCGGTCGCCTCGGGCTCCTTGGCGGCGGCGCGGCTGCGACGGCTGCGGCGGGGCTTGGGCGCGGGGGCCTCGGCTTCCGGCGCGGGGGTCTCGGCGGCGGTCGCCTCGGTCACCTGGTCGGCGGCCGGCGCGTCGGCCTTGGCCTCCGCCTGCGGCTCGACGGTCTCGGACGCGTCGGCGGCAACCTCCGGCGTCTCCGCATCCGCGCTCTTGCGGCGCGAGGCGCGCTCGGTCCGCGCGCGGCGGCGGGGACGGGCGGCGACCTCATCCTCATCCACCGCCGGCTTGGCGGCGCGGGACCGGGGCTTGCGCGCGGGCGCGGTCTCGGCCTCAACCGGCGCTTCTTCGCCCGACATGGGATCGTCCATCACCGGCACCGGCTTGCCGAGCAGCTCCTCGATCTTGTCGAGATGCTTCTCCTCATGGCTGAAGCAGATGGTGATCGCCTTGCCCGAGCGGCCGGCGCGGCCGGTGCGGCCGATGCGGTGCACGTAATCCTCGGAATGGATCGGCACGTCGTAGTTGTAGACGTGGGAGACCGAGGGGATGTCGAGCCCGCGCGCCGCCACGTCCGAGGCCACCAGCACGGTGATCTCGTTCGAGCGGAAGCCGTCCAGCGTCTTGGTGCGGATCGACTGATCGAGGTCGCCATGCAGGGCGCCGACGTTCATGCCGTGCTTTTTCAGCGACTTGAAGACCACGTCCACGTCGCGCTTGCGGTTGCAGAAGACGATGGCGTTGGTCAGCGTGTCGCCCTCGGCCACGATCAGGCGGCGCAGGATCTCCCGCTTTTCGCTGTCGGCGACGTCCTTGCGGGCGGCCTTGTGGCGCACGACGCCCTGGGTGATCGTCTCCGCCGCGGTCGCCTGGCGGGCGACTTCCACGCGCACCGGGGCGTGCAGGAAGGTGTCGGTCAGGCGCGTGATCTCCGGCGGCATGGTGGCCGAGAAGAACAGGGTCTGGCGGGTGAAGGGCAGCAGGCCGAAGATCCGCTCGAGATCCGGGATGAAGCCCATGTCGAGCATCCGGTCGGCCTCATCGACCACCATCACCTGGACGCCGGTCAGCATCAGCTTGCCGCGCTCGAAATGGTCGAGCAGGCGGCCCGGCGTGGCGATCAGCACGTCGACGCCGCGGTCGATCAGCTTGTCCTGGTCGCGGAAGGACACGCCGCCGATCAGCAGCGCCATGGTGAGCTTATGATACTTGCCGTAGGTCTCGAAGTTCTCGGCCACCTGGGCGGCGAGCTCCCGCGTCGGGCACAGGATCAGCGAACGCGGCATGCGGGCCTTGGCCCGGCCCTGCGCGAGGATGGAGATCATCGGCAGGGTGAAGGAGGCGGTCTTGCCGGTGCCGGTCTGGGCGATGCCCAGCACGTCCTTGCCCATCAGCGCATGGGGGATCGCCTGCTCCTGGATCGGAGTCGGCTGGGTATAGCCAGCTTCCTCAACGGCCTGGAGCACTTTGGGGTCGAGTTCGAGATCAGCGAAGTTCATCGGGTCCTTTCGCGGGGTCGTCAGCGGTCGGGTGAGGCGGACCGCTGTTCTCCGCGCGGTCCCGTCAGCGCGCCCGTATGGCGCTTGGGCGCGGAAAATACGCTTGATGCGCCGAAAGTCAATGAAAAGGGCGCCGGAGCGCGGGAAAGCGGGTGCTCGACGGGGAGGTTCCGGTCCCGGTCTCCGCGTGACCCGGCGTCCCGCGGCCGCCGACCGTCGTCGCGGCGACGTCATTCCATCGCGCCGATGTCGCGCGGCCGTCGCGGACCCGTGGCGCCGCCGTCGCGATGCGCCGCTAGCCCTTTCCCGCATCGCATCGCATCCTCACGCGACCGGCCGCCCCGGCACTCCTTCGCCGGGGGCGCGCCGTCGCCCCGAAG
The DNA here is from genome assembly GCF_900106695.1 of Albimonas donghaensis. Classification (GTDB taxonomy): domain Bacteria; phylum Pseudomonadota; class Alphaproteobacteria; order Rhodobacterales; family Rhodobacteraceae; genus Albimonas; species Albimonas donghaensis. The sequence goes on along the minus strand of NZ_FNMZ01000001.1, from coordinate 1,025,463 downwards.
AAAGGGTCCGTCCCATGTTCGCCCGCCCCATGTTCGCCCGCCCCATGTCCGCCCGCCCCATGTTCGTCCACGCCGCGCTCGCGTCGTCTTTCGCAGCCCTCCTCGCCGCCCCCGCGCTGGCGCAGGAGGAGACCGTGTTCTCCGCCACGCTCGCCGGCCACGCCTATCTGCCGGCCCTGACGCTGGTCGCGCCGCCGGCCGATGCGCCGCGCGACGCCTGGATCTCCGGCAAGTTCACCGGGGCCGCGCGCAACGACGCCCCGATGTCCGTGGCCGGCGACACCGGCGGCCTGCATGGCGGGCGCGAGACCGGCCTGCGCCTGCCCTTCATCGGCCAGCCCCTTCAGGGCCTGTCGGGCTTCGCCATGGACCGGGCCGAGGACGGCTCGATCTTCGTGCTCATCGACAACGGCTTCGGCTCCAAGCTGAACTCGCCCGACGCGCTGCTGAGCTTCACCCGCATGAACCCGGACTTCGACAGCGGCGAAGTGGAGGTGGTCGAGCAGGTCTGGCTGCGCGATCCCAACCGCGTCGCCCCCTTCCGCATCGCTTATGAGGGGACCGAGGCGCGCTATCTGACCGGCGCCGACTTCGACCCGGAATCGATCCAGGTGATCGGCGACACCGTGTGGATCGGCGAGGAGTTCGGGCCCTACCTGATCTCCGCGACGCTGGACGGCGTGCTCACCGGCGTCCACGCCACCCGCGTCGAGGACGCGGAGATCCGCTCCCCCGACCATCCGGCGATGCGGATCCCGGCCGCGGCGGGCGTCGACTACCGCTCGGCCCGTTCCGGCGGCTACGAGGGCATGGCGCTTCAGCCGGGAACCGGCCTGCTCTGGGCGATGCTGGAGAAGCCGCTGCTGCTGGAAGGCGGCGAGGCCGAGGGGCGGTTCCTGCGGGTGCTGGCCTTCGACCCCGCGGCGGGCGACTGGACCGGCGACGACTTCCGCTTTCCGCTGGCCGAGGGCGCGACGGCGATCGGCGATTTCAACTTCATCGACGAGACCCGCGCGCTGGTGATCGAGCGCGACAACGGCGAGGGCGACCCGTCGCTGAAATGCGAGGGCGAGGCCGCGCCCGACTGCTTCCCGCATCCTGCGATGATCAAGCGGGTGGTGCTGATCGACACCGCCGACCGGGACGCGGACGGGACCGTGCGCCGGATCGGCCATATCGACCTGATGAACATCCAGGACCCGGACGGCCGGGCCCGGCTGGAGACGGCGGCGGCCCGCGACCTCACCGGCCTCTACACGCTGCCCTTCTTCACCATCGAGGACGTGATGCGGGTGGACGAGACCCATATCCTCGTGGCGGTGGACAACAACCTGCCGTTCAGCTCGGGCCGCCAGCTCGATCAGGCCATGAACAACGAGTTCGTGCTGCTGAACGTGGCGGAGATGCTCGCCGCCGAGTGATCGCGGCGGGGGCGTCGAGGCGCAGGGCCCCGTCCGGAAATCCCGGGCGAGGCCTTCGTCGTCGTCGCGTCGCTCGTCTCCCGGGTCGCCCGGGGGGCGGCCGGCCGAATGAAGCGGAGAGGGGCGCGCGGCCCTCTCATCCCACCTTGACGCCCCTCCGCCCCGAGCCCCTTCCCGCACAACGGCCGGCAGCGCCGGCTATGGCGGCCGGCGCCTTGCTGGCCGGGTGTGATGGTTAAAGAGTGAACGTGGCGTGAGCTATTTTCTGGAATTTAGGCAAAAATGGTGCAACGCTCAGTATATGTGCATCCGCGGGCGTCGTTCCGTCATTTTTGGGAAAGCGAGACGAGAATGAAATTTCTTCTGGGCGCCGTCGTCGCCGTCGCGGCCCTTCCGGTCACCCAGGCCGTCGCCCTGACCGCAACGCCCGTCGACCTGACCATCCACCGGCAGTCGGACACCACGGCGCTGGTCGTCGGGACCGGCACGACCGACTATGCCGGCGGCGCGCTCCGGCTGATCGACGTCATCCTGGGCGGGGACGGGTATGAAAACACCTATAGCTGGGATTTTCCGGCCAATGACTTCACGCTGGGCGGCGCGTCGATCAACTACGCCAGTTCGGGCGCGCCCGACAGCGGATACAACGACTATTATTTCGACTTCTATTCGGACGACGGCTTCGACATCGGCGACCCGGTCGAGGGCTCGGTCCTGGTCACGCTGGAAAGCGGCGTTTTCGCCGCAGTCGGCGCCAGCGGCCTGGTGGAGGGAGGCGCCGATGTCGAGATCGGCGGCTGGTCGGTGGTCGAAGGCGCGACCGTGCCGCTGCCGGCGGCGGGTTTGCTGTTGATCGGCGGGCTTGGGGTGTTGGGTTTCGCCGGCCGCAGGCGGGCGATCCGAGCCTGCCTCCTCCCGCAGCCGGCGGACGCTCCGCCGCTCGAAGCCGGCTGAAGATCGCCGGGCAAAGACACGACGCCAAACGAAAAAGCGCCGCCCGGGATCCGGGCGGCGCTGACGTTTCGGAGCTGGCGACGCGAGGCGTCAGGGCAGCTTCTTCTGGGTCTTGTCCGCGGTCTCGGACACGGCCTTGCCGCCCGAGGAGATGTCCTCGCCGATGCCTTCGACGGTGTTGCAGGCGGCGAGCGAGAGCAGGCCGAGCGACAGCACGGCCGCGGCGATGCGGGCGGGGGAAAGGATCGGACGGGTCGGGGTCATAACGGGTCTCCGTTGAACGCGAAATCGCCCGAGCAGTTTATCCCGCCCCGCGGCGCAGGCGAGGGGAATTCGTCGTCGGCCGCGAAAAACCGGACGCCGGTCGGGCCGGCGGCGTTCAGCAGTTCCCCTGTCGTTAATCTTGGGTTAATAGTGCGACGACGGTCGGCTGCGCCGGTCGTCCCGCAGCCTCGTCGGCTGCAGGCTTAGCGCCGTATTTTCAACCCCGCGTGCATTAATATGGGGACCATGACCATGTACCGCAAACTCGCCCGATCGGGCCTCACCTCCGTCGCGTTCGGCGCCCTCATGGTCGCCCTGACCAGCGGGCAGGCCAATGCCCTCGCCTCCTTCACGCTCGAAATCGACCGCGTGAGCGACACCGTGGCGGTGCTCAACGCGCCCTATATCCCGAGCAGCCATATCATCACCCGCTTCACCCTGGTGGACGTCGCCACGCTCGCCACCGGCGTGGAAAGCGGCGGCTTCGAGGATGGATCGGACATGCTGATCGACGGCGTCGCGCCGGTGAGCTGGTCGCTCGACGCCGCCGAGGACGACCTCGTCGTCTCGATGGGCGAGGCGGTCACGCTCGACTATTCGCAGACGGGATCGCTGATCGTGCAGCTCACGGCGGGCGTCTGGGCGGCGGTCGGCGCCTCCAACGCGTTCACGACCGACGCGGACGGCTACTACGAAAACTGGAAAATGAACGGCTCCACCTTGACCGAAGAGGATCTGGGCCTGGCCGTCTCGACGGTTCCGGTTCCCGCGGCGGGCGTGCTGCTGGCCGGCGCGCTGGCCCTGCTGGGCGGCCTGCACGCCCGTCGGCGACCCGCCGCCTGACCGGCCCGGACCGCGCGGAATATCGGAAAGGGGCGGCCTGCGCGGGCCGCCCCTTTTCGCGTTTCAGACCAGCATCTCCTTGGTGGCGCTCAGCGTCACCTCCGGATGATCGCGCTCAACCCGGTCGAGATCCCATTGCAGCCGGGTCATGTAGACCGGATCGCCGTCGGAATCCTCGGCCATGTGGCCCTTGTTGGCCTTCATGAAGGCCTCGACCTTGTCGCGGGGACCGGAGATCCAGCGGGCGCCGGTGAACTGGGTCGGCTCGAAGCGCACGGGCAGGCCGTATTCCTGCTCGATCCGGCTGGCCAGGACCTCGAACTGAAGCTGGCCGACCACGCCCACGATGTGACCCGACCCGATCGAGGGCTTGAAGATCTTGGCCGCCCCCTCTTCCGCGAACTGGGTCAGGGCCTTGTCGAGATGCTTGGCCTTCATCGGATCGCCGGCGCGGCAGGTCTGGAGCAGCTCCGGCGCGAAGGCGGGAATGCCGGTGAAGCGCAGGTCCTCGCCCTCGGTCAGCGCGTCGCCGATGCGAAGCTGGCCGTGGTTGGGGATGCCGATGATGTCGCCGGCCCAGGCGTCGTCCAGCACCTCGCGCTCGGAGGCGAGGAACATGACGGGATTGGAGATCGCCATGGGTTTCCCGGACCTTACATGGGTCAGCTTCATGCCGCGCTTGAAGTGACCCGAGCACAGCCGCAGGAAGGCGACCCGGTCCCGGTGCTTGGGGTCCATGTTCGCCTGAACCTTGAAGACAAACCCGGAAACCTTTGACTCGTCAGGAGAAACCTGACGGGATTCCGCCGGCCGAGGCTGCGGCGGCGGGGCGAAATCGGACAGGCCCTGGATCAGCTCCTGCACCCCGAAGGAGTTCAGGGCCGAGCCGAACCAGATCGGGCTCATCGTGCCTTCGCGGAACGCCTTGGCGTCGAAACTCGGCAGCAGACCCTGGGCCATCTCGACCTCGGCCTGCAGGGTCTCGAACTGTCCGGGGCTCATCTTCTCCCCGAGCCTCGGGTCGGAAATGTCGGAAATCTCGAGGCTTTCGCCCCGCACGTTCCGATCCGCCCGGTCCATCACGTTCATGCGGTTGCGCAGCAGGTCATAGGACCCGACGAAGTCGCGCCCCATGCCGACGGGCCAGGAGGCGGGGGCCACGTCGATGGCCAGCATCTCCTGGATCTCGTCGATGATCTCGAAGGTGTCGCGGCTTTCCCGGTCCATTTTGTTGCAGAAGGTCAGGATCGGCATGTCGCGCAGCCGGCAGACCTCGAACAGCTTGCGGGTCTGGGACTCGACCCCCTTCGCGCCGTCGATCACCATGATGGCGGCATCCACGGCGGTCAGCACCCGGTAGGTGTCTTCCGAAAAATCGTCATGGCCGGGCGTGTCGACCAGGTTGAACCAGGTCCCGTTCCATTCGAACGACATCGCGGAGGCGGAGACGGAGATCCCGCGCTCCTGCTCCATCTTCATGAAGTCGGAGCGCGTGCGCCGGGCCTCGCCCTTGGCGCGCACCTGGCCGGCCATCTGGATGGCGCCGCCGTAAAGCAGCAGCTTTTCGGTCAAGGTGGTCTTGCCCGCATCGGGATGCGAGATGATCGCGAAGGTGCGACGGCGTCCGATCTCCGGGGGGAGCACGGGCCCGTTATGGCCGAGGTCCTGCATGGCGCGCGGTATAGGGCCGGGCGGAGACGGCGGCAAGCCGGGGGCGGCCGGAACGGGGGAGTTTAATACTCTTTTAAACATAACTTGAGAGGCCTGAACGCGAGGGACGGGGCGGGGCAGGAGACCTTCGCCATGCGCCAGGGCGCGATCTTGATGACTTTGCTGGGCGGCACGCTCGCGGCCGGCGCTTTGGTCGGCGTCGACAAGCCGGCATGGCCGGGCGCGGCGGAGGAGGAGGCGGAAGCGTTCGCGGCCTCCGACTGGGCGCCGCCGCCGCTGCCCGGGCCTGAGCGGATCGAGGCGCCCGTCCCCACCGGGCTGTCGGCCTCGCCGCCCCGTCGCCCGCGCCTGGCCTTCATGCTGGGTCCGGAAGGCGTCGGGCGCCCCGACGCGCTCGACGCCGCGCAGCGGCGGCGGCCCGCCGAGACGCGCGCCGCGATCTTCCCGTTGACGCTGGTGAACACGGCGGCGCCGTCCGACGACGACGTGTGCGGGGCGCGCGCCGATTGCGTGGCCCCGCTCGCGCTGACCGCGCCGGGCCGGGCGTGGACATGGCCCGCAGGGACGGGGGCGGGCGATACGGGGCCGAAACGCGCGGGGCGGCCGCCGCAGGCGCCGCTCGCGTCCGGCGCGACGGCGGAAGTCGGCCCCTATTCTTCCGGGCTCGCGGACGACGGCGCCGCGGCGCTCGGGGCATCGCCATCGGGCGGCGGGAGCGGCGGGGGGAGCGGGGCGACCTCCGGCGATGACCTGGAGCGCGGGGGCGAGGGGGCGCCGTCCTTCTCCGGGGGCCCGGGGGCGGACGTATCCCGCACGGTGACGGACACGGTGACGGGCGGGGTGACGGGCGGGGCGACGGAGGTCCCGGTCCCGGCCTCGCTGACCCTGCTGGGCGCGGCGCTCGGCCTGCTGGGCGTTCTGGCGCGGCGGCGGCGCGCCTCCGGATAGGGAGAGATCTTCGCAGCGCCGGCGCCGTCACGCCCGGCTTGCCGCGCCCCGACCGCTTCCATAGGGTTCGCGCCACGCGACGCCGAAGCCGGCCGCGCGACGCCCAAGCAGCAAGAGGACGCCCCCATGGATCTCGGAATTCGCGGCAAGACCGCCATCGTGTGCGCCAGCTCCAAGGGTCTGGGCCGGGGGTCGGCGCAGGCGCTGGCCGAGGCCGGCGTGAACCTGGTGCTCAACGCCCGCGGCGAGGAGGCGCTGACCGCCACCGCCGACGCCATCCGCGCCGCCTGCCAGGTGCAGGTCGTGACCGTCCCCGGCGACGTGACCACCGACGCGATCCAGGCCGAGCTGGTCGGCCAGGCCAACGAGATGGCCGGCGGCGCGGTGGACATTCTGGTCAACAATGCCGGCGGCCCGCCCCCGGGCATGTGGTCCGACTGGGACCGGGCCGACTGGGAGAAGGCGCTGAACGGCAACATGCTGACGCCCATCGCGCTGATCAAGGCGGTGCTGCCCGGCATGATCGAGAAGAAGTGGGGGCGGATCGTCAACATCACCTCCGGCTCGGTGCGCTCTCCGATCCCGATCCTGGGCCTGTCGAACGCCGCGCGCGCGGGGCTCACCGGCTATGTGGCCGGCACCTCGCGCCAGGTCGCGCAGTATGGCGTGGTCATGAACAACCTGCTGCCCGGCGCCCATGACACGGATCGCATCGCGGCGCTGGCGGCGAGCGAATCCAAGGCCACCGGCAAGTCCGTCGACGAGGTGAAGGCCGGCCGCGCCGAAGCGCTGCCCACCAAGGCCATCGGCACGCCGGAGGATTTCGGCCAGACCTGCGCCTTCATGTGCTCGGACTACGTGAAGTTCATGATCGGGCAGAACATCCTGCTCGACGGCGGGGCGTTCAACTCGACCACGTGAGCCGGGACGCGGGGGCGGGGCGATGAGCGGGCTCGGAACCCTCCCCCCGCGGATTCGAAAGGGCGGGCCGGACGACGCGCCGGCCTGCGCGGCGATCGAGGCCGAATGCGCGCGCCAGTTCCGCGCAAGCCCGCATCCGCAGGTCGCGGACCGCCCCGCGGCGCCCGCCGCCGCCCATGTCGCGGCGGCGGAGCGGGGGGAGCTTGTCGTGATCGAGCCGGGCGAGACCGCCCCCGGAGCGCCGCGCGGCATCGCCGGGTTCGCCTGGCTGATCGCCGCGCCTCCCTGCCTGCATGTCGCCGAAATCGACGTGGCCCCGCGGTTCCAGCGCCGCGGGCTCGCCCGGGCGCTGCTGGCCCATGCCGAAGGGCTCGCCCGGGCGCGGGGCTTCTCGCATCTCTGCCTCACCACCTTCACGGATGTCGCCTGGAACGCCCCGGCCTATGCGCGGATGGGGTTTCGAGCGATCCCGGCCGACGAGATTCCGGAGATCTGCCGGGCCGACTCCATGCGGCTCGCGGCGCTCGGCTTCGATCCCGCGCGCCGGGTCGCCATGCGACGCCCGGTCTGACCCGCGCTTGCTTCGGAGGTCGGCGGTTGCTAGTCGCTGCTGACTCTTTTGGTCGGATAATCGTCCCCACCCCCCAAAGCCCGAGGCCCCGCGCCGGTGAACTCCTCCGCCCCCTCCGCCGCGCCCGTCGCGGACCGCCCCGCGGGCGACGCCGTCCCGCGGCTGGCGCTGCGCGGACTGGGACACGCCTATGAGGGGCGGCGCGTGGTCGACGACGTCTCGGCCGAGGTCGCGCCCGGCGAAATTCTGTGCCTGCTCGGCCCGTCGGGCTGCGGCAAGTCCACCACGCTGCGCATCGCGGCCGGGGTCGAGCGGCAGGACCGGGGCGAGGTCTGGCTGGACGGCGCCTGCGTGTCCGACGCCGCCCGCCACGCCCCGCCCGAGGCCCGCGGCGTCGGGCTGGTCTTCCAGGACTTCGCCCTGTTCCCCCACCTGACGGTGGCCGAGAATGTCGGCTTCGGCATCCCCCGCGCGGAGCGGTCCCGGGCCGAGGCGCTGCTGAGCCGCGTCGGGCTGGAGGGCTACGGGCCCAAATACCCGCACCAGCTTTCGGGCGGGGAGCAGCAGCGGGTGGCGCTGGCCCGGGCGCTGGCCCCGCGCCCCAGGGTGATGCTGATGGACGAGCCGTTCTCCGGCCTCGACAAGCGGCTGCGCGACGAAGTGCGCGACGAATCCCTGTCGCTGTTGAAGGCCGAGGGCGCAGGCGTCCTGCTGGTCACCCACGAGCCCGAGGAGGCCATGCGCATGGCCGACCGCATCGCGTTGATGCGCGACGGGCGAATCGTGCAGGTCGGCGCGCCCTACCACATCTACAACCACCCCGCGGACCTGCGCGCGGCGGCGTTCTTCTCGGATCTCAACGTGATCCGCGCCCGCGCCCGCGACCGCCAGACCGAGACGCCCTTCGGCCGTTTCCTGACCCCGGGGCTGGAGGACGGGGCCGAGGTCGAAATCGTGATCCGTCCCCAGCACCTGAAGATCGACGCCGATGTCGGCGCCGGCGCCCCCCATCCCAGCATCGCCAACGGCCTTCCCGCGCGCGGGCGGGTCGAGCGGGCGCGGTTCATGGGCTCGGAGAGCCTGATCGAGGTGCGCATGGAATATGACGGCTCGCGCCTGCGCGCGACGGTGCCCGGCGCCTGGCTGCCGCAGCAGGGCGCGGGGCTGTGGCTGTCGCTGCGCCGGGACCGCTGCTTCCTGTTTCCCGCCGGCGGCGCGGCCGCGGGTCACAGCGCCGCGACCTGAACCCAAGGCGACGATCGGGGCTTCAACCGGGGCGCGCGATCCAATACATGTGCGTATGACCGGCTGCGCCCCCGCGCGGCCTTTACGCGAAAGGGAGGCAGGGCCATGGCCCCGAGCATCTGGCAGATTCTGATCGTCGTCGTCCTCATCGTGCTCCTCTTCGGCCGGGGCAAGATCTCGGGCGTCATGGGCGACGTGGCCAAGGGCATCAAGAGCTTCAAGAAGGGCATGGCGGAGGAGGAGGAATCCCCCCGCAAGGTCGAGCGCACCGGCGAGGACGCCGTGGACGTGACGCCGAACGGTGAGAAGAAGGACGCCTGAGGCGCCTGATCCGGCCTTCGGAGGGCGACGTTCATGTTCGATATCGGCTGGTCCGAGCTCCTGATCCTCGGGGCGCTCGCGCTCATCGTGGTGGGTCCCAAGGACCTGCCCGGGATGCTGCGCACCCTGGGGCAGGTGGTTACCAAGGCGCGGCGCATGGCCCGCGACTTCCAGCGCACCATGGAGGACGCGGCCGACGGCTCGGACTTCAAGGACCTGCGCGACGTGCAGAAGTCGATGACCGACTGGAACAGCAAGATCGGGACGGGCGCGCCGCGCAAATACGCGGAGTCGTTCCTCAACGGCGACGACAAGGCCAAGGCGAAGACGCCGGAGCCGGGCTCGCTCGACGCCGCGGACGCCGCCGCCAACGCGCAGTGGGAGGCGGAGAAGGCCGCGGCCGAGGCCAAGGCGAAAGCCGCCGCCGATGCCGCGCCGTCGCCTGCGCCCGCGCCGACGACGGCCCCGTCGCCCGCGGTCTCGTCTCCTGCGGTCCCGTCTTCCGCGCCTGGCGCGCCGGACGCCAAGGGCTCGGCCTGACCCGCCCGGCCGCGCGCCGGACGCGCCGCGGCCCTCCGACCCCGGCCCGCGCCGCCCCGGCGCGCGGCCTTCCGCATGAGGGCGCCGCCCGGCGCGCGCCCGCAACGTCAGTCGCGCGCGCCGCGCGACGCGGGGCCCGGCCCGACCGGCGCCCGTCCGAGAGGGTGAGACCCCGCCGATGAGCGAGACCGAAGACGAGATGGACGCCAGCAAGGCGCCCCTGATCGAGCATCTGACCGAGCTGCGAACCCGCCTGATCCACTCGTTGATCGGGCTCGGCGTGACCATGGTCATCTGCTTCATCTTCGCCAAGCAGATCTTCGACATCCTCACCGGCCCGCTGCACAACGCGCTGGTCGACCGGGGGATGGAGCCGCGGCTGATCTACACCGCGCTGCAGGAGAAGTTCTTCACCGACCTGCGCATCGCCATGTTCGGCGGCGTGTTCCTGGCCTTCCCGATCATCGCCATGCAGGTCTGGAAATTCGTGGCGCCCGGCCTCTACAAGAACGAACAGAACGCCTTCTGGCCGTTCCTGGTGGCGACGCCGCTGCTGTTCATCCTCGGCTCCTGCCTCGTCTACTTCTTCGTGGCGCCGATGGCCTTCGGGTTCTTCCTCGACTACGGCACCACCACCGGCATCGACGACGGCGTCGCGACCTCCACGGAATTCCTCGGCAAGGTCCGGGAATACCTGGACATCATGATGACCTTCCTGCTGGCCTTCGGCATCTGCTTCCAGCTGCCGGTGCTGCTGACCCTGATGGGGCGCGCCGGGCTGGTGTCGGGCGACGGGCTGGCGCGGACCCGCAAATACGCGGTCGTGGCCATCGCCGCCGCCGCCGCCATCCTCACTCCGCCGGACCCGCTCAGCCAGCTCGGGCTCGCGATCCCGGTCTACGCGCTCTACGAGATCTCGATCTTCCTGGTCCGCATGTCGGAGCGCAAGCGCGCCCGCCAGGAGGCCGAGGAGGAGGATGAGGACGACGACGAGCCGGAGGCGGAGGCGGAGGACGACGAAGCCCATGCCGAGGCGGAGTCGAAATCGTGACCGGGTTCGGCCGCCCCCTGAACGCGCCCGAGGACCCGCTCGCCCGCGGCGAAGACCTGATGACCCGCCTCGTCGCGGCGCTGGAGCGGATGAGCCCGCCGCCGCTGGAGGCCCCGGACTTCTCCGCCGCCGACGCTTTCGTCTGGCACGCCTCGCCGGACCGGCTGACCCCGGTCCCCCAGGTCAGCCGGGTGGGGCTGGAGCTGCTGGTGGGCATCGATCGGTCCCGCGAGACGCTGCTGGAGAACACCACCCGTTTCGCCGACGGCGCGTCGGCCAACAACGCGCTGCTCTGGGGTGCGCGGGGCATGGGCAAGTCGAGCCTGGTCAAGGCCGCCCATGCGAAGGTCAACGAGGGCCGCGAGACGCTGCTGATCCTGGTCGAGATCCAGCGCGAGGACATCCCCTCCGTCGGCCGGCTGCTGGGCCATCTGCGCGCCGCCGCGGACCGCCGCTTCATCCTGTTCTGCGACGACCTCTCCTTCGACAAGGACGACGCGCATTACAAGTCGCTGAAGGCGGTGCTGGACGGCGGCGTCGAGGGGCGGCCGGAGAACGTGATCTTCTACGCCACCTCCAACCGCCGCCACCTGATGCCGCGGGACATGATCGAGAACGAGCGCTCGACCGCCATCAACCCCTCCGAAGCGACGGAGGAGAAGGTGAGCCTGTCGGATCGGTTCGGTCTGTGGCTGGGCTTCCACCAGGGCTCGCAGGACGATTACCTGGCCATGGTGCGCGGCTATTGCGACGCCTACGGCATCGAGATCGGGGACGAGGAGCTGCGCGCCGAGGCGATCGAATGGCGCCAGACCCGAGGCGCCGTCTCGGGCCGCGTGGCCTGGCAGTTCATCACCGACCTGGCCGGCAAGCGCGGCGTCAAGCTGGGCTGAGCCGCCCGCGCCACGGCGCGTAGGGCGGGTGCGAACCCGCCTCGCGACGGGGCCGCGTCACTCACCCTCAGAAGAACTTGGCCGGGTCTTCCGAGAACGCCCCGCGGCGCACCTCGAAATGCAGGGTGGCGGCGCGGCCGTCGCCCGGGGCCACGTTGCCCAGCATGTCGCCGGCCTTGACCGGCGCGCCCTTGACCACGGTCACATCGCCCATGCGGCTGTAGACGGTCATCAGCTCGTCCGAATGCCGGACCAGCACGATATTCCCCCACTCGCCCAACGACTTGGAAACCAGCGCCACGGTGCCGCCGGCCGCCGCGCGCACCGGGTCGCCGGCCGAGGCCGCGAAGTCCACGCCATCGTTGCGCCCCGCGCCCGTGCCGGGATTGAAGCCCGAAACGATGCGCCCGGAGACCGGCTTGAGGAACTTGCCCGGCGGCGGCGCGGGCGTGGCCGACACCGGCTCCGGCGTCGCGGCGGCCGCAGGGGCAGGCGCCGGGGCCGGGGCCGGGGCGGGAGCGGGGGCCGCGGCGACGGACGCCGGGGCGGGCGCCGGCGTGGGGGCCGAGATCGGCGCGTTCGGGTCCGACTGATACTGTTGCAGCTCCGGCGAAGCCAGCGGCCGCGCGGGGACCGTGTCGCGGGGCAGGGGCGCCCCGGCGCTCGGCGGCGGCGGCGCGTCGGTGACGGTGCCCGGAGCCGAAATCGTGGTCGGCCCCGTCCGGGCCGGCGCGGCCGTCGAGGGGATCACCAGCACCTGGCCCGGCGTGACGCTGTAATTGGGTCCGGACAGCGCGTTCCAGGTGACCAGCGATTCCGCCGACACCCCATAGGTGCGGGCGATGGAATAGACCGTCTCGCCGGATTTCACGTCATGATAGGCGAGCGCGTTGGGATCGCCCGCGGCCGATGCCGGGGCCTGCGTCGTCGCGTCCCCGTCCAGCGCCCCGGCGACCAGCGCCGGCGACCAGCCGTCATCGCCCGAGGCGGCGGCGGGCGGGGCGGAGGCGGACGGGGCGGAGGCGGACGGGGCGGAGGCGCTCAGGGACTCGGCCGGGGCGGAGGCGGCGGGCGCGGCCTCCGACAACGGCGCGGCGAGCGAATCCAGCGTCGCCTCCTGCCCCCCGGAGAAACCGCCCGACGACCCGTAGCCGCCGTCGCGCGGCGGCAGCACCAATTCGTCGCCCGGCTTGGGCAGGTAGGAGGTGGGCAGGCCGTTATAGGCCGCGAGCTCGGAGGCCGAGACCCCGACCCGCGCCGCCATCGCCGGCACCGTGTCGCCGCTGCGCGCGATGATCGCGGCATAGTCCTGCCGCACGATCACGCCGCGGGAATCCGGGGCCTCGGTCTCCAGGTTGCGCGGCGCGGGGGCCGGGGCCGCGCCGCTCGATGACGTCGGCGCGCTGCGCGGCGAGCTGTCGGAGCCTCCGCCGCAGCCCGCGACCAGGGCCGCCAGCGCAAGCGCCATCGCGGTTCCCGAAGCGCGGGGCCCACGCGTGAGGATCGGGCGGGCCCGGTTCGGATCGCCGGCGGTCGGAAGGATGGAAAGTCGGGTCATGGCTGCCTTACGCATTCTGCAGGCGGTGCGGATCGCAGCCTTCGCGGGGCCGGATCCGCCGGGCCGCTCAGTTGTCCATATCCTCCGCCACGCCCTCCAGCAGGGGGACGAAGCGGACCGGCGATAGTTCGGAATAGACCAGCCCCTCGGGCGTCTTCTCGATGCGCAGCAACTGCTGCATCTCGTCGGACTGCCCCACGGGCAGCACCATGATCCCACCCTCCCGAAGCTGGGAGAGCAGCAGCGAGGGCACGTCCTCCGCCGCCGCGGTCAGCAGGATGCGGTCGAACGGCGCCTGGTCGGGCAGGCCGAGCGCGCCGTCCGCGGTCATGATCGACACATTGGCGAGGCCGAGCCTGCGCTCCACCACTTCGCGCGCCTGGCGGGCGAGCGGGCGGTGACGCTCCAGCGAATAGACCCGCCGCGCCAGCCGGGCCAGGATCGCGGCCTGGTAGCCCGAGCCCGCCCCGATCTCCAGCACCTTGCAGCGCGAGGTCACGGCCAGCGCCTGGGTCATCTGCCCGACCACCGAGGGCTGGGAGATGGTCTGCCCGCAGGCGATCGGCAGGGGCAGATCCTCCCACGCCCGGTCCTTGAAGGAGCGGTCGAGGAAGGCGGCGCGGGGGGTCTTTTCAAAGGCGTCGAGCACGCGCGGATCGGTCACGCCATGGCTGCGCAGCGCGAAGATCAGCTGCATGCGCTGCTCCGGCGTGCCTTCGGCCTCGATCCGCGCGGGCTGGGTCATGCCTCGGCGATCTCCGCCGGGGCGTCGAGCACGCGGGCCACGTCGTCGATGGCGTCATGGGCGGTCACGTCGGCGCGCAGCGGGGTCACGGTGACCCAGCCGTCCGTGCCCAGGCGGGCGTCGGTGTCGTCCTCGCACAGCTCGTTGCCGCGGCCATGGGCCAGCCAGTAATAGGCGCGGCCGTTGGGGGCGACCTCCTCCTGCGCGCGGAAGGCGTTGTCGGGCCGCCGACCCTGGCGCGCAGCGCGCACGCCCTTCACCTTGTCGCCCGAGCAGGGGGGGAAGTTCACGTTGTAGAAGATCCCGTAGCCCCGCAGCGGATCCCAGGGCATGTCGAGCACCTTGCGCACGACGCCGGGACCGGCGCGGCGGGCGGCCTCGAACAGGTCGCCCTCATCCATGCCGACCGCATAGGCCTGGCTGAGCGCGATGGAGCGGATGCGCTGCAGCGCGCCTTCGCGGGCCCCGGCGACGGTGCCGGAATAGGAGATGTCCTCGGCCACGTTGAAGCCGCGGTTGACGCCGGACAGGATAAGGTCGGGCTTCGCGCGTTCCATCAGGTGGCCGAGCGCCATGATCACGCAGTCGGCGGGTGAGCCGTCCACGGCGAAGCGGCGCGGGCCCAGCTGGGTCACGCGCATGGGCTTCGTGTAAGAGATGCAATGGGATACGGCGGACTGTTCGCTCTCGGGCGCAACCGTCCAGACTTCGCCTTCCGGCCCCGCGATCGCGAGCGCGATGTCCTCGGCCGCTTTCAGGCCGGGCGCGGTGATGCCGTCGTCGTTGGTGATCAGAATTCGCATGGAGCCCCCGATGGGACCCGGACCGTGCCGGGACCGATGATGCACCTGCGAGACATAGCTTTGCAGGGGCGCGAGGTCCAGCGGGGCGGGCGTCGCGGCCCGCCGTCTCCGGCCTCGATTCAGGGCCCGCCGCCGCGCGTTGGTCGGCGCGGCGGCGGGCGGGATCAGGCGAGCCTGCCTTCGGCGGTGATGCGCGACGCGCCGCCCATGCGGGGGCGCAGGACGGCGGGGATCTCGATGCCGCCATCGGCCAGCTGGTAATTCTCGATCACCGCGATCAGGGTCCGCCCCACCGCGAGGCCGGAGCCGTTGAGGGTGGCCACGAACTCCGGTTTCGCTTCCGCGTCAGGGCGATAGCGGGCGTTCATGCGACGGGCCTGGAAGTCTCCGCAAAGCGAGCAGGACGAGATCTCGCGGTAGCGGTCCTGACCGGGCAGCCAGACCTCGATGTCATGGGTGCGGCGCGCGCCGAAGCCCATGTCGCCGGCGCAGAGCGCCATGGTTCTGTAAGGCAGTTCAAGGTCTTCGAGGATGCTCTCAGCGCAGCGGGTCATGCGCTCCAGCTCCGCCTCGCCGTCCTCGACGCGGGTGACGGAGACCATCTCCACCTTCTCGAACTGGTGCTGGCGGAGCATGCCGCGGGTGTCGCGGCCCGCCGAGCCGGCCTCGGAACGGAAGCACTGGGTGTGGGCGGTGTAGCGCCGGGGCAGGGCGTCGGCGGGCAGGATGGTCTCGGCGACCAGGTTGGTGAGGGTCACTTCCGCGGTCGGGATCAGCCACCAGCCATTGTCGGTGCGATAGGAATCTTCAGCGAATTTAGGCAGTTGGCCGGTGCCGAGCATGGCCTCGTCGCGGACCAGGACGGGGGTCCAGACCTCGGTCAGGTCGTGGCGGTCGACATGGGTGTCGACCATGTGCTGGGCGAGCGCGCGATGCAGGCGGACGAGGGCGCCGGAGAGGACCACGAAGCGGGCGCCGGAGAGTTTGCCGGCGGCGTCGAAATCCATCAGGCCCATGGGCTCGGCGATGTCGAAATGTTCTTTGGGCGCAAAGTCGTAGTCGCGGGGGGCGCCCCAACGTCTCATCTCGACATTGTCATCCTCGTCCTTGCCGTCGGGGACCGAGGGCAGCGGGATATTGGGCAGCGACATCAACTGGTTGCGGAGGGTTTCTTCGGCCAGTTTGGCCTCTTCCTCCAGCCGGGCGATCTCATCCTTCTTGGCGGCGACGAGACCGCGGAGCCGCTCGAATTCCGCGTTGTCGCCGCGGGCCTTGGCGGCGCCGATCTGCTTCGAGGCGGCGTTGCGGTCGGCCAGCGCGGTTTCCGCGGCGAGAATCGCGGCCCGACGGGATTCATCGAGGTCCAGCAGGGACTTCGAGACCGAAGCTACACCACGCCGGGAAAGCGCCGCGTCGAAGGCGGCGGGGTTTTCGCGGATCAGGCGGATGTCGTGCATGGGAGCCTCCCGGGGGCCGAGTCGCTTGGGTGTGGCGGGTTATGCGACAGCCGGGCGCGGAGGAAAAGGCGCGTGTGAAATGGGGGGTGACATGCGTGCACCGCGCGTGCACCGGGCGTATGCCAAGCGGAAGGGTTGGTTATTGGGCGGGCGGGGTCCAGCGGGCGTAGATTTCGTGAGGCTGGACGGGGGAGTCGAAGGGGGTGGCGGGGTGGTCGGCCAGGTCAGCTAGCGCGCGGCCGGGCGGGGGCCAGGGGAGGTTCTTCCGCGCCCGCCAGTCGCGCCAACGGCTGCGGAAGGCGAAGAAGTTCAGCTTCTCGGCGCACCAATGGGCCGGACGCACGAAGCCCGCGCCTTCGGGCAGGATCACCGAACCATCTGCGAAGATCTCAACCGCCTGTTCAGGTCTGATCCGCAAGACTTCGCTATCCTCCCTCGACTGCACCGCCGCCCCGGCAAGCTGAGCCGCGGTGCAGTCGAGGGAGGATAGCGAAATTTCGCCGAGGGCCGCCCCCTCCATCCCCGCCCCGCGGAGGTCCGCCCCCTCCATCTTCGCCTCGCGGAGGTTCGCCCCCTCCATCCTCGCCTCGCGGAGGTTCGCCCCCTCCATCCTCGCCTCGCTGAGGATCGCCCCCTCCATCCTCGCCTCGCTGAGGATCGCCCCCTCCATCTTCGCCCCGAAGAGGATCGCCCCCTCCATCTTCGCCCAGCTGAGGTCCGCCCCCTCCATCCTCGCCTCGCTGAGGATCGCCCACTCCATCTCCGCCCTGACGAAAAGCATGCCCTGCAACGCCAGCCCGCTGAGGTCGTTGCGCCCGAATTTCGCGCCGCCGAGGTCGGGGCGGTAGCGTGGGGTCCGCTTCGCCTCCTGCGCGCGCTGGTCCGGGCCGCGGCGGCCGAGGATGGTGAGGGCCGTCAGGATGTCGATGCGGGGGCGGGCGGGTTCGTCGAGGTTCTCGGAGTTCTCGCGGATATAGGCGCAGAGGGTCTCCATGATCGGGACGTGATCGCGGAGGCTGTCCTGGGCGATGCGCTCCAGCGCGTAGAGGGCGCCGAGGCGGACTTCGAGATTGGGCTCGGTGCGCTCGGTCGAGCGGTATTCGGTGAGGGGGGCGCCTGCGGCGTCCAGCTCGGGCAGGGGAGCGCCGTCGGGGTCGCGGGCGATGGCTCCGTCGGGGGCGCGACGCCAGATCGGATGCGGCTCGGTCCCCTTCACGGATTTCTCGGCGCCGAGCATCTTCACGGCTTCGTTGATGCGGGTGGTGATGTTGGTGGTCTGCGCGGTCTCCGCTTGCCGGTGAGCGGTCCAGGAACGCCAGGCGAGGAAGGGCAGGCCGATGAGACCGGCGAGCACGAGGGCGAGATTGCGAAGGCCCTCGTGGCCGAGTTCGAGTTTTGCGTCGAAGACGATCGCGGTGAAGCGGAACACCAACCCAAGCAGCAGGATCGTGGCGAGGACCAGCAAGCCGAAGGCGACCTGGGCGAGACCGCCGGGCAGCCCCTCGGCGCGCAGGGAACTGGCCCAGCGTTCCAGTATGGTTTTCGGCTGCGGCCTGTCGTCCTCGCTCAAATGCCCGCCCCCCGTTCAAATCCCGGTCATCCTGCACCGGGACGGGGCGTGGCGCCAGCGGAAGAGGCGCGGGGGATGCGCAGCCGCGCCGCCTTGCGCTCGGCGCCTCCGCGGCTATAGTCCGCGCGCCCTTGCGGGCTCGGCCCGGCTCCCCATCTCAGACCGGCCCGCGCTCGACGGACGCGACCTGTAACGACCCCCTTAAGGAGGCGGCATGTTCATCACTCCGGCCCACGCTCAGACGGCCGCCGGCGGTCCCATGGGGGGCCTCGGCTCCTTCGTGCCGCTGATCCTGATCTTCGTGATCTTCTACTTCTTCATCATCCGCCCCCAGCAGAAGCGCGCGAAAGAGCACAAGAACATGCTCGCCGCCCTGCGCCGCGGCGACCAGGTGGTCACCGGCGGCGGCGTGATGGGCAAGGTCACCCGCGTCAAGGACGACGACCAGGAGATCGAGGTCGAGATCGCCGAGGGCGTGAAGGTCAAGGTGGTGCGCTCCACCATCGCGCAGGTCGTGTCCAAGACCGAACCGGCCGCCGAAAAGAGCTGATCCGACGCCGACGCGGCCCGCCCCTCGCGCTTCCCGCCGCTGGCGACGGAGCGCGGCGGGGGGCGGGACGCGGCCACGTGACACCCGCTTCCCGCGCCGGGCCTTGAGCGCCGCGCCGCGGACGCGACGGAGAAATCCATGCTCCACTATCCCGCCTGGAAGACGGCGCTGGTCCTGCTGATCTGCGCGGCCGGGGTCGTCTTCGCGGCGCCCAACGCCTTCTACTCCACCGTCGAGCGCGCCAATGACGCCCGCGCCGCCATCGAGGCCGGGACCGCCGGGCCGGAGGCGGAAGCGGAGGCCGAGGCCTGGCCGTCGTTCCTGCCCTCGTCGCTGGTCAATCTCGGGCTGGACCTGAGGGGCGGCGCGCATCTGCTGGTCGAGGTCGCGGTGGACGATGTCCATGCGGAGCGGCTGGACGCGCTGTGGCCCGAGGCGCGGCGCACGCTGCGCGAGCTGCGCGACCAGGTGGGCCCGTTCCGCCGGGTCGAGCGGGACGGCGAGGCGGAGCTGGCGATCCGGCTGGAGGACGCCGAGGCGGCGGATATCGCCGTCGACGCGCTGCGCGAGCTGGCGCAGCCGGTGGGCGGCGGGCTGCTGGGCGCGGGCGGGCCGGACCTGGAGGTCGACGCGGAGGGGCGCAACATCTCGATCCGCCTGACCGAGGGCGCGATCGCGGCGATGGACGACCGCACCATGGCGCAGAGCCTTGAGATCGTGCGGCGGCGCATCGACGAGACCGGCACCCGCGAGCCGACCATCCAGCGCCAGGGCGCGGACCGGATCCTGGTGCAGGTGCCGGGCATCGGCTCGGCCGAGGAGCTGCTGGCGATCATCGGGAAGACCGCCAAGCTGACCTTTCACATGGTCGACAGCGTGACCGACGCGGCGGGGCAGGCGGGGCCCAACCAGATCAAGATGCCCGACGCCGAGGATGCGGGGCGGTTCTACCTGCTGGAGCGCGACGCGCTGATCACCGGCGACCGGCTGACCGACGCCCAGCCCGGCTTCGACAGCCGCACCGGACAGCCGGTGGTGAACTTCCGCTTCGACGCCGCCGGCGCGCGGCGCTTCGGCGAAGTGACCGCGGCCAATGTCGGGCGTCCCTTCGCCATCGTGCTGGACGACGAGGTGATCACCGCGCCCAACATCCGCGAGGCGATCACCGGGGGCTCGGGCCAGATCTCGGGCAGCTTCACGGTGGAGAGCGCGTCGAATCTGTCGATCCTGCTGCGGGCCGGCGCGCTGCCCGCGGAGATCACGGTGCTGGAGCAGCGCACGGTCGGCCCCGACCTGGGCGCGGATTCCATCGCGGCCGGCGAGATCGCGGTGGTCGTGGCCTTCGGCGCGGTGCTGGTGGTGATGTTCGCCAGCTACGGGATGTTCGGGCTCTACGCCAATATCGCGCTGATCCTCAACGTGGCGCTGCTGCTGGCGATCCTGTCGCTGATCGGGGCCACGCTGACCCTGCCGGGCATCGCGGGCATCGTGCTGACCATCGGCATGGCGGTCGACGCCAACGTGCTGATCTTCGAGCGCATCCGCGAGGAGCTGCGCGCCGGCAAGGGCCCCGCCCGCGCCATCGAGACCGGCTATGAGCGCGCCTTCACCGCCATCATCGACGCCAACGTCACCACCTTCATCGCGGCCGTGCTGCTGTTCGCCATCGGCTCCGGCCCGGTGAAAGGCTTTTCGGTGACGCTGGGCGTGGGCATCGTGACCTCGGTGTTCTCGGCGATCATGGTCACCCGCCTGATGGTGGCCGTCTGGTTCGCGCGCGCGCGGCCCAAGACCCTGACGGTTTGAGGAAGGGACGACGGACATGCGCCTGAAACTGATCCCCGACGACACCAAGATCGACTTCATGGGCTTCCGCAGGATCGCGGTCGCCTTCTCCATCGTCCTGATCGTGGCGAGCCTCGCGGTCACCGCGCTCCAGGGCCTGAATTTCGGCATCGACTTCAAGGGCGGCATCATGATCGAGGCCCGGACCGAGGGTCCGGCCGATGTCGGGGCCATCCGCTCCGCGGTCAGCGATCTCGGGCTTGGCGACGTGGCGGTGCAGGGCTTCGGCGCGCCGCAGGACGTGCTGATCCGCATCGGCGTGCAGGAGGGCGACGGCAACGCCCAGATGCAGGTCGTCGGCCAGGTCGAGGCCGCGTTGCAGGAGGCCATCGGCGGCATCGAGACCCGGCGGGTCGAGGTGGTCGGCCCCAAGGTCTCGGGCGAGCTGGTCCAGCAGGGCGCGCTGGCCGTGGGGCTCGCGGTGTTCTTCATGCTGATCTACATCTGGCTGCGCTTCGAATGGCAGTTCGCGCTGGGCGCGGTGATCGCGCTGGTCCATGACGTGGTGCTGACCATCGGCGTGTTCTCGGTCACCAGCCTGGAGTTCAACCTGTCGATCATCGCGGCGCTGCTGACCATCGTGGGCTACTCGCTCAACGACACGGTGATCGTCTTCGACCGCATCCGCGAGAACCTGCGCAAGTTCAAGCAGATGTCGCTGGCCGAGGTGCTGAACCTGTCGATCAACGAGACCCTGAGCCGGACCCTGATGACCTCGGGCACCACGCTGGTGGCGCTGGTGGCCCTGTGGGCGCTGGGGGGCGAGGTGATCCGCGGCTTCACGCTGGCGATGATCTGGGGGATCGTGGTGGGCACGTATTCGTCGATCTTCATCGCCTCGGTGCTGGTGCTGCGGCTGGGCGTGAAGCGGGACTGGTCCAAGCCGGACAAGACCGGGCCGGCCGGGACCAATTTCGGCGGCGCGCAGGTCTGACGCGCGCATGAGCTGGGCATGGGAAGCGCTGGCCGCGGCGGTGTCGCGGCCGGGCTTTCCGATCCTGGCGGCGGCCTGCCTGACGGCGGGCGTGGTGCGGGGGTTCTCGGGCTTCGGGGTGGCGCTGGTGTTCATGCCGGTCGCCGCGATCTTCGCCCCCGCCGGCCTGGCGCTGGCCACCCTCACGGTTTTCAACGCCTTCGGAACCTTCTCTCTGCTGGGCGAGAGCCTGCGGCGCTGCGCGCGGCGCGAGGTGGCGGTGATGCTGGGCGGCGTGCTGATCGGCACGCCGGTCGGGGTCTGGCTGCTGGCGACGCTGCCCGATCTGACCCTGCGCTGGTTCGTGTGCCTCGCGGCGCTGGCGGCGGCGCTGGCGCTGGCCTCGGGCTGGCGGGCGACGGGGGCGGCGCCGCGCTGGATCGGGGCGCCGGTGGGGGCGGCCGCGGGGCTGATGGGCGGGATCGCTGGGCTGTCGGGCGTGCCGGTGGTGCTGTTCTACCTGGGCCGCTCGGCGGAACCGGCGGCGATGCGGGCCAATATCGTGGTGCTGTTCGCGGCGTCCTCGGTCGTCTCGGCGGCGCTGCTGTGGCGGGCGGGGTTCTTCGGGACCGAGGCGGTGGCGCTGGGGCTGGTGCTGGCCCCGCTGTTCCTGTGCGGGGTGGAAGTGGGCAAGCGCCTGTTCCCGCTGGCGCCGGAGACGCTGTTCCGCCGGCTGGCCTTCGGGCTGATCTTCTTCGCCGCGCTGTCGGGCCTGCCGCTGTGGGACTGAGGTTGTCGGACTGAGGTTGCGGGACCGAGGGGGTTTCGCGCGCGCGGGCTCCGGGGCTAGGGTCCGGCGCACACGCAATCGACGGGAGACGCGCGATGCGCATGCTGGAGATCGATTTCGACGCCCGTCCGCCGATCGAGGCCTATGGCGGCGGCGGCTTCCGCATCGGCGGCGCGAAGCGGATGGGCAGCCAGCTGCTGCTGCCCGGCGGCATGGCCGACTGGCCGGTGGCCGAGCTGTCGGCGCTGGGGCCGGAGGCGCTGGCCCCGATCCTGGCCGCGGCCGAGGACATCGACGTGCTGCTGCTGGGCGCGGGCGCGGATGTGGGCTTCCCCCCGCGTGAGGCCCGCGCGGCGCTGGAGGCGGCGGGCGTGGGGCTCGACCCCATGTCGACGCCGGCCGCCTGCCGGACCTTCAACGTGCTGCTGGCCGAGGGCCGCCGGGTCGCCGCCGCCCTGATCGCCGTCTGATCGGCGCCGTGTCGGCGCCCCGGAGCCGCATCGACGCCTGATGTGACGCAAGGTAATCCGGGGGCGACGGTTTCGCACGCCGTCTTGGCCTTGGAGGCGCCGCCTTGCAGGGCTACATCTTCCGAAGGACGGGATGGACCGCCGCGCGCGACGCGGCGCGCCCCGTCCGCCGATACGATCGCGGCCGAAGGCGCCGCGGCCCGGAGGGCGCAAGACCCCTCCGGGTTCCGACAACCGGCGCGGAGCCCCCCGCGCCTCGACTGGGAGCAACCACATGGCTTTCGAACTTCCCCCGCTGCCCTACGCCCATGACGCGCTGGCCGACGCCGGCATGTCCAAGGAGACGCTGGAGTATCACCACGACATCCACCACAAGGCCTATGTCGACAACGGCAACAAGCTGATCGAAGGCACCGAGTGGGCCGGCAAGTCGGTCGAGGAGATCGTGGTCGGCACCTACAAGGCCGATGCGGTGGCGCAGTCCGGCATCTTCAACAACGCCTCCCAGCATTGGAACCACACCCAGTTCTGGGAGATGATGGGCCCGACCGGCATGCCGGGCGAGCTGGAGAAGGCGCTGACCGAGGCCTTCGGGTCGGTCGACAAGTTCAAGGACGAGTTCGCCGCCGCCGGCGCCGGGCAGTTCGGCTCGGGCTGGGCCTGGCTGGTCAAGGACAAGGACGGGTCGCTGAAGGTCACCAAGACCGAGAACGGCGTGAACCCGCTGTGCTTCGGCCAGACCGCGCTGCTGGGCTGCGATGTGTGGGAGCACTCCTACTACATCGACTTCCGCAACAAGCGCCCGGCCTACCTGTCGAACTTCCTCGACAAGCTGGTGAACTGGGAGAACGTCGCCTCGCGCATGTGAGCCGCGCGCGACGCATCCGAGAAGGAGGCCCCGCCCGGAAACGGGCGGGGCCTTTTCATGCGCGGGGCCCGGCCTGTCGGGCGGATGCGGGGGCCGACGCCGCGCCCGCTTCCGCCGCGATGGTGGTGGAATACACCTTCGAGGGGACCGGGAACGACAGTTCCGGCAATGGCGAGCACCTCGCCCTGATGGGCGACGCCACCTATGCATCGGGGATGTTCGGGCAGGCTTTGTCGCTGGACGGCAGCGGGGATTACGGGATCGTCGACATCGGCGCGCTCTCCCTGTCGACCTTCACCCTGGAGACCTGGGTGAAGCGGCCGAGCTACGTCAGCGGGGGCCACTACATCAGCCTGTATAGCGACCACTACCTGGTGCTTGGGGACTGGGGAACCAACGCGGCGAGCACCTGGGCGGACGGACTGTCCCCGATCGACGCCGCCAGCAGCGGGTCCTTCGCTCCGCCGGCGGCCGACACCTGGATGCATCTGGCGTTCACCTATGACGGCTCGGTGCAGCGGGTCTATGTGAACGGCGACCTGAAGGTCTCGGCGGCGACGACGGGGACCCTCGCCGACGACAATATCGGGGACCTGGTGGTGGGCGCCCGCTACAACAGCGGGTCGCAGTTCGTCACCGGCCTGATGGACAACGTGCGCATCCATGACGTGGCGCTGTCGGCCCCGGAACTGGGCTGGACCGTCGACCAGGCCTCCGCCTCGGCGGTCCCGCTGCCGGCCGCGGCGCCGCTGCTGGCGGTCGGGCTGGGCGGTCTGGGCGGGCTGGGCTTCGTCGCCCGGCGTCGCCGCAGGAGCTGAAGGGGCGGGAGCGGGAGGGGCGGCGGGATCAGCCGCGCAGCTGCTCGATCCGGTCGAGCAGGGCCAGCGGGCTTGTCTCCACCTGCATGAAGCGCACGAAATCGGCGCTGCAGAACCCCTCCTGCGCCATGTGGTCGACAAGGGCGATGAGCTTGTCCCAATAGCCCTCGGTGTTGAGCAGGAACACCGGCTTGTCATGCAGGCCGAGCTGGCGCCAGGTCAGCGCCTCGAACAGCTCGTCCAGCGAGCCGGCGCCGCCGGGCAGGCAGATCACCACGTCGGCGTTCATCAGCATCACCTTCTTGCGCTCATGCATGGTCTCGGTGACCACGTAGGAGGTGAGGTCCTGCTTGCCGATCTCCACCGTTTCGAGATGGCGGGGGATGACGCCGAAGGTCTGGCCGCCGGCCTGCTGGGCGGCGCGGGCGACCTCGCCCATCAGCCCGACGTCGCCGGCCCCGTAGACCAGGCGGATGCCGCGCCGGGCCAGTCCCTCGCCGATGAGGGCGGCGGCGCGGGCGTATTCGGGGCGGGCGCCGTCGCGGGAGCCGCAATAGACGCAGGCGGAGAAGCGGGCGAGGCGGGTCATGGCGGATCTCCTGCGACGGGCCGGGGGCGGGGTTGGAAGACCGGCATAAGGGCGCGGGCCCGGCTTGAGAAGGGGCGGAGCGGGGGAATGCGGCGCGGGCGCGACACCGGGTCCCGGATCGGCGCGCGCCGACTGTCACGAAATGGCCATGAATTGCGCTTTGGCGGCGTTCAGGGCATGTTGAGCCGCCAAACAGGTTGGCGTGACAAGAGAAAAACGGACATGGCCAGCGGACGCATCATCTCGTTCGGCGCCTTCGCGGCGATCGCCGCGGCGGGGGCGCTCGGCTGGATGCTTCGCCCCGCGGCGCCGGAGGGGCCGGAGGGGCCGGAGACGGTCGTGGCGCAGGGGGGCGCTCCGGCGGCGCTGCCGGAGGCGCGGTCGGTGACGGGCGCGACGCGGGTTCCGAGCGGGACGATCACCTATGGCGCGCCGGGTGCGGACGCTGGCGAGGACGCGGATGCCGGCTCCGGGCCGTCCCGGACCGGGCCGCGGGCTGAGCCGCAAACCGGCCCCGCCTCGCCGCCGGCCGCGGATGGCGCGGCGCCGGCGACCCCGGCCGCGCCGGATGCCGAACGGGGCGCGGTGACGGACGCGCCGGCGGGCCCCAGCTTCGACGTGGTGCGGGTGGAGCCCGACGGCGCCGCCCTGATCGCCGGTCGGGCCGAGCCCGGAGCGCGGGTGACGGTGCTGCTCGACGGTCAGGCGGTGGCGGAGGCGACGGCGGATCGCTCGGGCCAGTTCGTGGCCTTCGCGTCGACGCCGCCGTCGGGCGAAGCGCAGTCCCTGAGCCTGAGCGCCGAGGCGCCGGAGAAGCCGGACGCGCCCGCCACCTCCTCCGCCCCCGCCGCGCCCGCATCCGCGCCCGCCGCGCTGGCCTCGGCCGAAACGGTGCTGATCCTGCCGCGCGCGGCCGGGCAGGCGGGAGAGACGGCTGCCGGACCGGCGACGTCGCCGACCCCGCCCGAGACGCCGGAAGACAGCCGGGTCGCCGCGGCCGAGGCGCCCGCGGACGCGCCCCCGGCGACGGCGGAGGCGCCCTTGCTGCTCCGGACCGGGGCGGATGGCGAGGTGACGGTGCTGGACCCCGCCGCGCTCGGCCCCGCGCGGGGCGTGACGCTGGACAGCGTGACCTACAGCCAGGCCGGCGAGGTGGTGCTGACCGGGCGCGGCACGCCGGCGCGCACGGCGCGGGTCTATGCGGACGGCGCCCGTCAGGCGGATGCGCTGATCGGGGCGGGCGGGGCGTGGCGGGTGCAGCTCGCCTCCCTCGACCGGGCGGGGCGCTACATCCTGCGGGTGGACG
Organism: Albimonas donghaensis; assembly: GCF_900106695.1. Taxonomy (GTDB): domain Bacteria; phylum Pseudomonadota; class Alphaproteobacteria; order Rhodobacterales; family Rhodobacteraceae; genus Albimonas; species Albimonas donghaensis. The sequence goes on along the minus strand of NZ_FNMZ01000001.1, from coordinate 999,538 downwards.
AGATCGACGACCGCGGCCAGGTGGCGAGCCGGGTCGAGAGCCCCTTCCTGCGCGAGAGCGCCGGCGCCGTGACCCAGGCCTTCGCCGAGGGACGGGTGGTGGTGCAGCCCGGCGCGAACCTGTGGCGCATCGCCCTGTCCCGTTACGGCGAGGGCGCGAGCTACACGCTGATCTACCAGGCCAATCGGGACCGGATCCGCGATCCGGACCTGATCTATCCGGGCCAGGTGTTCGACCTGCCCGTGGGCGCCGCCGGCGGCCCCGCGGAGGCGACCGCGACCCGGCCTCGGGGCGATGCGCCCCCGGCGCGACCGGCCCGCTGACCTCTCCGCAGGTTCCGCGCGTCCCGAATTTCGCCCCGCATTGAGCCCCGGCTTCGGCCCCCGCTGCGGCCGACGCCGCCGCCATGACGCGCGGCGCAGGCCGCCATGTCGGGCGGGGGGGAGACGCGGGCGGCGCGACGGACTATATGCCCCCCAGGGCCGTTCGCGCCCGGCCGACATCCCCAGCCGAACCGCCAAGGAGCCCTCATGCGCCGTATCTCTCCCCCGCCCCGGGGCGCCGCCGATACGCTGGCCGGCGCGCAGGGCGACTACCGGATCGTGGCGCGCGTGGCCCCGTGGCTCTGGCCCAAGGGGGAGGGCTGGGCCAAGCGGCGGGTGGTGGCGGCGCTGGTCATGCTGGCGCTGGCCAAGGCGCTGACGGTGATGACGCCGTTCCTCTACAAGGCCGTGGTCGACGCGCTGGCCCCCGACCAGGTGCCGGCGGGCGAGGCCGCGGGCGGCATGGCGGAATTCGCGCTGCTGGTCGGGCCGATCGGGCTGGTCGTGGCCTACGGGATGTCCCGCCTGATGGGCGCGGCCTTTCAGCAGCTGCGCGACGTGGCCTTCGCCCGGGTCGGGCAGCGGGCGCTGCGGGGCCTCGCGCGCGCCGCCATCGGCCATGTCCACGCGCTGTCCATGCGCTACCACATCCAGCGCCAGACCGGGGCGCTGAGCCGGGTCATCGACCGCGGGGTCAAGGCGGTGGACTTCCTGCTGCGCTTCCTGCTGTTCAGCCTGTTCCCGCTGTTCCTGGAGCTGGCGCTGGTCGCGATCATCTTCCTGGTGGAGTTCGACTGGCGCTATTTCGCCGTCGTGCTGGCGATGATCGCGGGCTACGTGTGGTTCACCTTCGCCGTCACCGAGTGGCGGGTGAAGATCCGGCGGATCATGAACAACGAGGATCAGGACGCCAACCAGAAGGCCGTGGACAGCCTGCTGAACTTCGAGACGGTGAAGTATTTCGGGGCCGAGGCGCGGGAGGTGACGCGCTACGACCGCTCCATGGCGAGATACGAGAACGCGGCGGTGAAGACGGCGAACTCGCTGGCGTTCCTCAATGGGGGTCAGGCGGCGGTGATCGCGGTCGGCCTGGTGGCGGTGATGGCGATGGCCGCGCAGGGCGTGCGGGCGGGCGAGCTGTCGGTCGGCGATTTCGTGATGGTCAACGCCTTCATCATCCAGATCACCATGCCGTTGGGCTTTCTGGGCACGGTCTACCGGGAGATCCGGCAGGCGCTGGTGGACATGCAGGAGATGTTCGGCCTGCTCGACCAGCCGCCCGAGGTCGCCGACAAGCCCGACGCCGGCCGGCTGGCGCGCGGCCCGGGGCGGATCGAGTTCCGCGACGTGCGCTTCGCCTATGAGCCCGACCGCCCGATCCTGAAGGGCGTGAGCATCGCGGCCGAGGGCGGCGAGACGGTGGCGGTGGTCGGCGCCACGGGCTCGGGCAAGTCCACGCTGGGGCGGCTTCTGTTCCGCTTCTACGACGTGCAGGGCGGCGCGGTGCTGGTCGACGGGCAGGACGTGCGCGACGTGACCCAGGTCAGCCTGCGCGAGGCCATCGGCGTGGTTCCGCAGGACACGGTGCTGTTCAACGACACCATCGGCTACAATATCGGATACGGGCGCGAGGGCGCGACCCGGGCCGAGATCGAGGACGCCGCCCGCGCCGCCCGGATCCACGGCTTCGTCGAGAGCCTGCCCAAGGGCTATGACACGGTGGTGGGGGAACGGGGCCTGAAGCTGTCGGGCGGGGAGAAGCAGCGCGTGGCCATCGCGCGGGCGATGCTGAAGAATCCCTCCATCCTGGTGCTGGACGAGGCGACCTCGGCGCTGGACACCGACACCGAGCGCGAGATCCAGGAGAGCCTGCGCCGGCTGGGCGCGGGGCGCACCACGCTGGTGGTGGCGCACCGGCTGTCGACGGTGATCGACGCCGACCGCATCGTGGTGCTGGAGGCGGGCGAAGTGGTCGAGAGCGGCCGGCACGCCGAGCTGCTGGAGCGGGGCGGGCGATATGCCCAGCTATGGGCCCGCCAGCAGGAGGGGGAGGAGGCGGCGGTCTGACCGTCGCCTGCCGCGCACTATCAACATGACATTCAGTGAACTTACTCGCTATGTTGTAGTCTCCAGCATGTGGAGAGCGCCATGAATACAAGAAGCGCCGCGTTCGGAGCGGCAAGCTGTGTGGTCATGCTTGCGGGGCCGGCGGCCGCCTTGACGAGCTATGTGAACAACCCCTCGGACAACAGCGGCGACTGGAGCGCGGCGGTGACCGGCGCCGGCGGCGTGGTCAACGCCAGCTATGACTTTGAGGCGGTGAACCCCGGCGACGGCGTGGCGGAGCTGAACGCCGCCTATGGGACCTCGATCGGGGTGACGCTGAGCGCCACAGGCGAGGTCGGGGGGGTCGTGTTCGGCGCCGGGCCGGCGGATGGCAACGACGCCGGCGCCCTTCCCGGCGAGGGCGTTCACGCGAGTTCCAACCACCTGGTCGCGGGGTCCGACAACTTCACGCTGACCTTCACTTTCGATGCGCCTGTCGTCGCGGCGGGAATTTTCGTGATCGACCAGTACGACAGCGCATCGTCCACGCCCGGCATCTTCATCGAAGCCTTCGCGGGTGAGAACGGGACCGGCGGCTCGCTTGGATCGGCGGGGACCTTCGAGGCGAATTTCCAGTCCAACAACCTGCTGTTCCTCGGGCTGACCTCGGACACCGGCTTCCGGTCCTTCGTGGTCCGCGACGTCAATTCGGCCACCGGCGACATCGTCGGCTTCGACAACCTGATGTTCGCCGCGGCGGGCGCGACCTCGGAGGTTCCGCTGCCGGCGGCCGGGCTGCTGCTGCCAGCCGCGCTGGGCGGGCTGGCGCTGGCCCGGCGGCGTCGCAAGAGCTGAGGCCTGGCGCCCCGGCCCGCGGGCGCGACGGGAACGAGAAAGGCCGCCGGGAGCGATCCCGGCGGCCTTTCTCGTTTCGGGGTCCGGCCTGTTCGGCGGCGCGGGGCTGTCTACTCCGCTGCGCGGGGCGCTTTATTCCGCTGCGCGGGGCGGTCTATTCCGCTGCGCGGGGCGGGGCCTGAAAGAGGTTCGGCTGGGCGACGGGATCGGGCGCCGCGGCGGCGGCCTCAGGCTCGGCCCCGGATCGCCAGACCAGCGCCGCGGGGGCGAGCTTGCCGGCCCGGCGGCGCAGACGGGTCAGGGCGGTGGCATCGCGCGAGCGGGCGGCGGCGCGGGCCAGCCCGGCCTCGATCCACACCCGGGCCGCCAGCGCGGCGGGCGTGACCACCAGCGTCAGCACCGTCGCCGTGCCCAGCCCGAAGACCACCGCGGTGGCGAGCTGCTTCCACCACAGCGCGGTGGGCGCATCCACCGAATAGCCGCCGCCGAAGAAGTCGACCGAGATCCCGAACATCATCGGCGCCAGCCCGGCCATGGTGGTGATCGTGGTCAGCAGCACCGGGCGGATCCGCTGCTCGGCGGTGCGCACGATGGCTTCGAGCCGCGGCATCTGCTTGCTGAACTCCTGGTAGGTGTCGATCAGCACGATGTTGTTGTTCACCACGATCCCGGCCAGCGCCACGATGCCGGTGCCGGTCATGATGATCGAGAAGGTCTGGCCCATCACGATCATGCCCATCAGCACGCCGGCCACCGACATGACCACGGCGGTCAGCACCAGCACCGAGTTGTAGACCGAGTTGAACTGCGCCAGCAGGATCACGAACATCAGCCCGAGCGCGCCGGCGAAGGCCTTCATCAGGAACTGCTGGCTTTCCTCCTGCTCCTCCTGGTCGCCGACGAAGGCCCAGTCGATGCCCTCGGGCAAGCGGGGTTCGCTCTCCAGCCATTCGCGGATCATGCCGATGCGCTCGTTGGCGTTCACGCCGTCGCGCACGTCGGCCTTGATGTCGAAAAAGCGCTGGCCGTCGACGCGGTTGATCTCCCCCAGCTTGGGCGAGGGCGAGCGCGTGACGAAATTCGAAAGCGGGATCAGCCCCTTGGAGGTGCGGATGCGCATGTCGTCCAGGGTCGAGATCACCCGGTCCTCGGCGGGATAGCGGACGCGGATGTCGATTTCCTCGTCCGAGTCGTCGGGGCGCATGGTGTCGAGCAGCACGCCGCGGGTGATCATGGAGACCATGGGCCCGATCTGGCTGACATCGGCGCCGAAGCGTCCGGCGCGGGCGATGTCGACGTCCAGCTCCCAGTCGATGCCGGGCAGGGGGCGGGTGTCCTCGATCTCGGCCAGCCCGTCGAGCCCGTCGAAGAAGGCGCGGGCCTCGGCGGCGGCGGCGAGGAGGTCTTCCCAGTCGTCGCCGCGCACGCGCAGCTGGATGGGCTTGCCCTGCTGGGGGCCTTCCTCGGACTGGGCGACTTCGGAGATGACGCCGGGATAGGCGGAGATGCGGCTTTCGATTTCGGCCAGAATGTCGTCGCCATTGCCGCGCGTGCCCCAGGGGGCGAGCTCGATCTGGATGCGGCCGACGGAGTCCTTGGGGGCGTTGCCGCCGCGCTGGTTCAGCCCGCCCTCGCCGGCGAAGGCGAAGACCGATTCCACGCCGTCCACGTCGATGACGATGTTCTCCACGTCCTGCAGCAGGCGGTCGCGCTCGGCCAGGCTGAGATTGCCGCGGGCGCGGACATAGGCGACGGCGCGCTCGGGCTCGGTCTTCACGAAGAATTCGACGCCCAGATTGTTGGCCCCGTAATAGCCGAAGGCCGACACCACGCCGAACACCGCGACGCCGATGGCGACGAAAGGCATGACCGGGTTGCCGGTGAGGAACTTCATCACCCGGCCGAACGGGGTGCGACGGTAGCCGGCGGCGCCGGGGGCGGGCAGGCCATGGTCGCGGAACGACCCGGAGACCACGGCGAGCAGCAGCCACAGGACCACGGCGGCGATGACGGCGGGGACGCGGGCCTCGGGCGCCGGGGGCTGCACGACCGCGAAGGCCGCCGCGGCGGTGGCGAGCGCGACCACGACGAAGAGCAGGGCGCGGACCAGCCGGGGCAGGCGGCTCTGCAGCGCCTGCGAGCCATGGTCGAGGCTGCGCGAGACCCGCCCGGCGACGCCGCCGACCACCGGCAGGTAGACCAGCGCCACCACCAGCGAGGCCGACAGCACGAAGATCAGCGTCACCGGCAGGTTGCCCATGAACTGTCCCGGAATGCCCGGCCAGAACAGCATGGGCAGGAAGGCGCAGAGCGTGGTGGCGGTGGACGAGACCACCGGCCAGAACATGCGCTTGGCGGCCTCCACATAGGCGCGCATCGGGCCTTCGCCGTCATTGATCCGCTGGTCGGCGTATTCGACGACCACGATGGCGCCGTCGACCAGCATGCCCACCGCGAGGATCAGGCCGAACATGACGATGTTGGTGATCGACATGCCGAACACGGCCAGCAGCGAGAAGCACAGCAGGAAGGAGGTCGGGATCGCGAAGCCCACCAGCAGCGCCGAACGGATGCCCAGCGCGCCCAGCACCACGATCATCACCAGCGCGATGGCGGTGAGCACCGAGCTTTCGAGCTGGGCGACCATGCCTTCGACCTGGCTGGATTCGTCCATGGAATAGCTGACGTCGACCGCGTCGCGCAGGGGCTCGGGCCAGGTCGCGAGCTCCTCCGCCACGGCCTGCTTGACCGCGACCACGGTGTCGATCACCGGCTCGCCCTTCCGCTTGACGATCTGGAGGGCGATGGTCGGGTCGCCGTTGAAGCGGGCGGTGCCGGTGGCGTCCTCGAAGGTCAGGCGGATGTCGGCGATGTCGGCCATGGTCACGACCCGGTCGCCGTTGACCTTGACCGGCAGGGCGTAGACGTCGGCGGGGGTCTCGAAGCTGCCGGGCAGCTTCAGCGCGAACTGGCCGGAGCCGCTTTCGACCGCGCCCGCCGCCACCAGCCGGTTGTTGTTGACCACGACGGTCAGCAGCTCCTGCGCCGTGATGTCGTAGGCTTCCAGCTTCAACGGGTCGACGATGACTTCGAGCATCTCCTCGCGGTGGCCGGCGAGGCCGGCTTCGAGGATCGGGGTCAGGCCCTCGATCCGGTCCTGGAGATCCTTGGAATAGCGCAGCAGCGTGCGCTCGGGCACGTCGCCCGACAGCGAGACCACGAGGATCGGGAATTCGGAGAAGTTGAACTCCTCGACCTCCGGCTCCTCGCCGCCGTCGGGGAATTCGGTCTTGGCGCGGTCCACGGCCTCGCGCACCTGGGCCAGGGTGGCGGGCTTGTCCCAGCCGAACTCGAACTTCAGCAGCACGCCCGCATAGCCCTCCGAGGCGAAGGCGGTCATCTCGTCCAGGCCGTCGATATCCGACAGCTCCTGTTCGAGCGGCTTGACCATCAGCCGCTCGCTGTCCTCGGCGGTGATGCCGGGGAAGGGGGCGGAGACGAAGACCATGGGAATGTCGATATCCGGCTCGCCCTCCTTGGGCAGGCCGATATAGGCGAAGGCGCCCGCCGCCACCGTCATCACGATGAAGGCGAAGATCATGCGCGCGCGTGCGGCGGCCCAGTCGATCAATCCGGTCATTGCGGCAATCCGGTCATGGGAGTCAGACGTTTCCGAAAGCTGGGTCGGAGGCGGTGCGGCGGGCTGACGGGCGCTAGTCGGCGCCGGCGCGCGACGCGCCCGTCCAGGGTTCCCAGGTCGGGGTCACGGGACGGCCGTCGGAGGCGTATTCCTGGCCGACATAGATGATCGCCGTCTCCTCCGGCAGGCCGGTGAGCCAGAGCCCGCCCTCCTCCTCGCGCAGGATCTCGACCCGGTGGAAGCGGGCGACGCCGTCCTCCACCGCGCGCACGCCCAGCATCCCCTGGTCATTGAGGGTCAGGGCGGATTGCGGGGCGAAATGGCCGCGATCGGCGGGCATCGGGATGGCGATGTCGGCGGTCAGGCCGTCGCGGATGGTCCCGTCGGGATTGTCCACGGAGATCTGCACCCGGAAGGTCCGCGTGGTGTCGTCGGCGGACCGGGAGACGAAGCTGACCGTGCCCGCCACCTCGCGCCCCGAAATCAGGCGGGCGTAAGCCTCCTGGCCCTCGCTGACCCGGTCGACGTCGATTTCGGGCACGAAGCCCACGATGTCGATGGGATCGAGCGAGATCACCCGCGCGCAGACGTCGCCCATGGAGAGCAGGGCGCCGAGTTCGGCGGCGTCGGTCTCCAGCACCCCGTCGAAGGGGGCCGCGATGGTCAGCCGGTCGATGTCGAGCGTCACCTGGTGCAGGGCGGCCTGGGCGGCGCTGAGGGCGGCGCGGCGGGCCTTGGCGGTGTTCTCGGCGGTGAGGCCGCGCTGGGCGAGGGTCTCGGCGGCGGACGCATCGGCCTCGGCCTGGGCGAGCCTGGCCTCGGCCTCGGCGAGCTGGGCCTCACGCGTGCCGGGGTCGAGCTGGCAGAGCGTGTCGCCCGCCTCGACCTCGGCCCCGGCGCGCAGCGGCTCGGAGATCACCAGGCCGGAGGTCTGGGCGCGCAGGTCGACGAGTTTGTGGGCCTCGGTCCGTCCGCGCATGATGATGGCGGAGCGGACGTCCTGCGCCTGCGACCGGAAGGCGACGACGCGCACCGGGCGGGTCTGGGGGGCGGCCTCGGCCCCGGCCCCGTCTCCGGCGGCGACGTCGGCTCCGGCGGCGGCGGCCGGGGTCGCGGCGTCGTCGGCGGCGGCGCGCGCGGCGTCCCCGTCGCCCGGAGCGATCCAGAAATAAAGACCGACGACGACCGCAAGGGCCATCAGCATCGGAAGCAGTCGCATGCAGCCTCTCAGCACTTCGAGCGGGGGGCGCGGGCCGGCGGGACCGGATGCGCCAGGGGTCAGTCGTCGGATACCGGGCGGGGCCCGAACGCGGCGATATACAAGGCGCCGCGACGTCGTGCGACTCCGCGGCCTTACGCAAAGGGCAAGCGCGCTCTACATGGCGCGAGACCGTCCCGGGCGCAAGCTTGCGCCGGCCCCGGGTGACCAGTATACGCAGCCGGACGTGGTTCCTGTCGCCATCAGGCCGATTTTCCGCGCCGCGATGGGCGGTTTTCCGGCGCGTTGCGACGCGATGCCGACAGGATCGCCGTATAAAATGCCGCGGGCCGCGAGGGCCGCGGAAGCCGAGCAAGAACGCTGAACAGGCAGGGAGCCGCGCGTGACCGACAGGGACAGCTTCATCGACGAAGTCTCCGAGGAGCTGCGCCGCGACCGCATGCTGCGCGTCTGGAAGCGCTGGGGCCCATGGGTGATCGGCGGGATCGGGGCGCTGGTCGTCGCGGCCGGCGTCGCCACCTGGCTCGACCAGCGCGATGACGCGGAGGCGCGGCGCGTGGGGGCGGAGCTGATCGCCGCCGGCGAGGCCCCGGACCCCGCCGCGCGCGCCGCGGCCTTCGGCGGCATCGCCGGGAGCGCGGAGGCCGCCGCGGGTCCGGCGATGGTGGCGCGCCTGTCCGAAGCCGCGGCGCTGGCCGAGGCCGGCGAGACCGAGGCCGCCGCCGAAGCCTATGAGGCGGTGGAGAGCGACGGCGCCGCCGACCCGATCTATCGGGCGCTGGCCGGCGTGCGGGCGGTGATGCTGCGCGAGCCGGGCCTGGAGCCCGCCGAGCGCGCCCGCGCCTGGGACGCCCATGTCGGCGCCGAATCCCCGTTCCGCCTTCTGGCGCTGGAGCGTCGCGCCGTGGCGCGGCTGGAGGCCGGCGACGCCGAGGGCGCGCGCGAGGATGCGCGGACCGCGCTCGACGATCCGATGCTGAGCCCCGGCCTGCGCCAGCGGCTGCAGGAGTTCATGACCCTGTTCGGCGCGGATGCCGCCGGGGGGTCGGAATGATCGCGGCCCGGAAATCCCTCGGCCCCCGCGCCGCATCGCGGCCCGCGCCCGGACGGCTGCTGAGCCTCGCGGTTCTGGCGGCGGCGGCGGCGCTGGCCGGTTGCGCGGATGACGAGGACCCCCGCCTGCCGGGCGAGCGCATCGCCATCCGCCCCTCGGTCCAGCCGGGCGGCGAGGTGACGGGCGAGACCCGCCCGATCCCCGCCGCCGAGACCAGGGCCGACTGGCCGCAGGTCGGCGGCGACGCGGGCCATGCCGGCGGTCATCCGGCCGGCCCGTCCTCGCCCAGCCTCGCCTGGCGGGTGTCGGCCGGACCGGGCGCCGAGGACCGGCTGACCGATTCCGGCCCGGTGATCGCCGACGGCGTGATTTTCCTGCGCGACGGCGAGGCCGGGGTGCGCGCCTTCGACGCCGGCTCCGGCCGGCGGCGCTGGGACGTGGATCTCACGCCGGACGGGGAGAGCTCGGCCACCGGCTTCGGCGGCGGGCTCGCCGTGGTCGGCGACCGGCTTTACGTCACCAACGGGTTCGGGCTGGTGGCGGCGCTGAACGTCGCGGACGGCGCGGAGATCTGGCGCCACCAGGCGCAGGCCCCGATCCACTCCGCCCCTGTGGTCGCCGGCGGCAAGGTCATCGCCGTCACCCGCGCCAACAAGGCCGTGGCGCTGAACGCCGAGGACGGGTCGGTCGCCTGGACCAAGGATTCGGGCCTGAACCGCGCCGGCAATCTAGGCGGCTCGGCCCCCGCGGCCACGGAGAACGTGGTGGCGCTGCCCTACGGCTCGGGCGAGCTGGTGCTGGCGCGCACCGAATCCGGCGCCACCCTGTGGTCGGCGACGCTGGTGTCGCCGGGCAAGGTGGAGGGGATGGCGGCGTTCCCCGACGTGACCTCCGCCCCCGCGCTCGGCCCCGGCCCTTCGGTGGTCGCGGCCAATGCCGGCGGCGCCATGGCGCTGTTCGACGGGCGCAACGGGCGGCGGGTCTGGCAGCTGGATTTCGGGTCCATGTCGCCGGTCTGGGAAGTCGCGGACACGCTTTACGCGGTGACTTCCGAGCCCTCGGTGGTGCGGGTCGACATCGGAACGGGCGACATCATGTGGCGCGCGCCGCTGGAGACGTGGGAGGACCCCGAGGATCGGGAGATCCCCATCGGCTACGGCGGCCCGGTGCTGGCCGGGGGGCGGGTGCTGGTCACCTCCTCGGACGGCCGGCTGATGGCCTTCGACCCGCAGACCGGCGCGCCGGGCGCGGTGATCGAGATGCCCGGAGGCTCGCGCACCGGGGTGGCGGCGGCGGGCGGGACGCTCTACGTGCACACCGTCGACGGAGACCTGCTGGCCTACCGCTGACGGGGAAGGCATGATGTTGGGGCCGGGCCGCGTCTCGCGGGCCGGCCGTTCGTTTTTTCAGGGGAGCCGCGCGACGCGCCTTCCCGACTGGACCGGCCCGCGGGGCCGGGGAGACGCGGAATGTTCACGCTCGCCATCGTGGGGCGGCCCAATGTGGGCAAGTCGACCCTGTTCAACCGGCTGGTCGGCAAGCGCCTGGCGCTGGTCGACGACCAGCCCGGCGTCACCCGCGACCTGCGCGAAGGCGCGGCGCGGCTGGGCGACCTGACCTTCACCATCATCGACACCGCCGGGCTGGAGGAAGCCGACGCCGCCAGCCTTCCGGGCCGGATGCGCGCGCTGACCGAGCGTGCGGTGGACATGGCCGACGCCAGCCTGTTCGTGGTCGACGCCCGCGCCGGGATCCTGCCGCAGGACGAGGTCTTCGCCGACATCCTGCGCAAGAAGGGCGCGAAAGTGCTGCTGGCGGTCAACAAAGCCGAGGGCCGGCAGGGCGCGGACGCGTCGATGGACGCCTGGAGGCTGGGGCTGGGCCAGCCGATCCCGATCTCGGCCGAGCATGGCGAGGGGATGGGCGACCTCTACACCGCGCTGGACGCGCTGCGCGAGGAGCTGAACCAGCCGCTGCCCGAAGAGGCGCGGACCGACGTGGTGACCACCGATATCGAGCTGGGCGAGGAACTGGACGGCGACGCCGCCGCCGACGCCTTCTTCGCGATTTCGGAAGAACGCCCGGCGCAGGTGGCGGTGGTCGGCCGGCCCAACGCGGGCAAGTCCACGCTGATCAACGCCATCATCGGCGACGAGCGGCTGCTGACCGGGCCCGAGGCGGGGATCACGCGGGACGCGATCTCGGTGCGGACCGACTGGGACGGCACGCCGATGCGGATCTTCGACACGGCGGGGATGCGCAAGAAGGCCCGGATCTCCGAGAAGCTGGAGAAGATGTCGGTCTCCGACGGGCTGCGGGCGGTGAAATTCGCCGAGGTGGTGGTGCTGCTGCTGGACGCGGACAAGCCGTTCGAGACCCAGGACCTGCGGCTTGCGGACCTGGCCGAGCGCGAGGGGCGCGCGGTGGTCGTGGCGATCAACAAGTGGGACCTGGTGAGCGAGCCGGGCGCGCTGAAGCTGATGCGCGCGGAGTTCGAGCGCCTGCTGCCGCAGTTGAAGGGGGCGCCGCTGGTGCCGGTCTCGGCGTTGCGGGGCGAGGGGCTGGAGAAGCTGCGCGCGGCGGTGCTGCGCGCCCGCGACAAGTGGCAGATGCGGGTGACCACGGCCAAGCTCAACCGCTGGCTCTACGAAATGACGGTGAACCATCCGCCGCCCGCGCCGGGGGGCCGCCGGATCCGGCTGCGCTACATGACCCAGGCCAAGACGCGGCCGCCGACCTTCATCGTCTTCTGCTCCCGCCCCGAGGAGCTTCCGGACAGCTACAAGCGCTTTCTCATCAACGGCTTGCGGCGTGACTTCAAGCTGGAGGGCACGCCGATCCGGCTGCTGTGGCGCAAGGGCGAGAACCCGTTCGAGGGCAAGGCCCGGGCGCGCAAGATCCACTGAACCGGCGGCGCCCTCTCCGCCTTGCGGGGGAGAGGGCGCGCTTCAGATCCGCTTGGCGCCCAGCTTTTCGGCCCAGGCGTCGCGCATGTCCTTGAGCAGGCGCGGACGGGCGATGTCCTCCGCATCCGCGGGCAGGGTTTCGAGAATCTCCATCGAAAACGCATCGGCGCCATGAGCCCGAAACGCCGCATTCATAGAGGGATGCGGCGCGTTGTTCATGCGAAGCGTGAAGGCGAAACGGTTCTCCAGCGCCGGCAGGTCGGGGGAGGACGCGACCCAGGCGGAGGGCTGGTCCGCGCCCTCCGGACGGCAATGCACGGCGTAGACCCCGGCGAGGGGCTTGCGCTCCTTCCACGCCGCGACGGCGGCGCGACGGGCTTCGGCGGAGGGCGGGCAGGGGGCGGTCATCGGAGGGCTCCTTATTTTATCCGGGTGTTATTGACAGGGTGCGTGGGCCATGGTCAATCCCCTTTCGACCGCACCGCCGCACCGGAGCCATCGCCATGACCGCGCAGACCCCCGCCCGCCCCGACGCGACCACCCCGGCCACCGCCTTCGCGGCGGGGCGCAGGATCGCGGCGGGGCCGCTGGGCCAGGTGGCGCTGGCGGTGCGCGCGGCGCAGGAGGCGGACCCGGAGACCCCGGCGCTGGTCTTCGCGGACGCGAGCGGCGCGGTCATCGACCTCGACCTGCGGGGCGGGCCGGAGGACGTGCTCGCGCGTCTTGCGCCCGGTCAGCCGCCGGAACCCGCGAAACGGGGCAGGGGGCGGCCCCGGCTGGGCGTGACGGCGCGCGAGATCACGCTGACCCCGACGCAATGGGACTGGCTGGCGAGCCGGGGCCGCGGGGCCTCGGCGGAGCTGCGCGGGCTGGTGGACGCGGCCCGGCGCGAGACCGGGGGCGCGCCCGACCCGCGCGCCGCGCAGGCCGCCGCCTACAGCGCCATGGCGGCGCTGGCGGGCGACCTGCCGGGGTTCGAGGAAGCGTCGCGCGCGCTGTTCGCAGGCGACCGCGCGGCCCTGGCCGAGCATGCCGCGCCCTGGCCCGCCGACATCCGCGCCTACGCGATGCGGCTCGGTTTTCCGGCGGCGCCGGGCCGCCATATCGCCCCCACGGAGGAGGCCGGCGCCGCCCTGATGCGCCGCGGGCTCGACGGTCCGGTGGACATGCTCAACCTGCTGCGCCTGCGCGACGTCGCGGATTACTCCGCCGCCCCGGACCTCGACCCCGGTCATCCGGTGTCGGGCCGCGCGGCCTATGCGCGCTACATGGCCCATGCAAGACCTTTCCTGGAGGCGACGGGCGGCGCGATCAGCCTGCTGGGCGAGGGCGGCGCGCCGCTGATCGGGCCCGGAACCGAACGCTGGGACCTGGTGATGGTCGTGCGCCAGTCGAGCCTCGGGGCCTTCATGCGGATGGCCGAGGATCCCGGCTGCCTCGCGGGGCTGGGCCATCGCACGGCGGCGCTGGAGGAGTCGCGGCTGATCCCGCTGCGCCCGCTGGATCCCGACCTGTGGCCCGAGGCGGCGATCAGCGACCACGCGGAGGTTTGACAGCGGAGGCCGGGCGGGTGCAGTCTCCGCCCGACCACGGCCGCGCGATCCTTGCGCGCGGCGTCTCGCCCGAGGGCCCATGAAGATCATCATCTGCGGCGCGGGCCAGGTCGGCTCCCAGATCGCCCGGCATCTGAGCCGCGAGCGGAACGACGTGACCATCATCGACCAGGACTCGGGCCTGGTGCGGCGCGTGACCGACAGCTTCGACGTCAACGGCGTGGTCGGCTTCGCCTCGCATCCCGACGTGCTGGAGCGGGCGGGCGCGCAGGACGCGGACATGCTGATCGCGGCGACCTTCGCCGACGAGGTCAACATGGTGGCCTGCCAGGTGGCGCATTCGGTCTTCGCCGTGCCCCAGAAGATCGCCCGCATCCGCGCGCAATCCTACCTCGCGCCGCAATGGGCGGACCTGTTCCGGCGCGATCACATGCCGATCGACGTGATCATCAGCCCGGAGCTGGAGGTCGCCCGCGTCGCCATGCGCCGGCTGGCCAACCCCGAGGCCTTCGACATCGAGGACTTTCTCGACCACCGGGCGCGGCTGGTGGGCACGCGGCTGCTGGACGACTGCCCGGTGATCAACACGCCGCTGCGGCAGTTGTCGGAGCTGTTCTCGACCCTCAAGGCGATCGTGGTGGCCTATCGGCGGGGGGGCTCGCTGCATGTGGCCTCGCCGCAGGATCAGCTTCTGCCGGGCGACGACGTGTATTTCATCGCCGCCGCCGAGGACGTGACCCGCACGCTCAGCCTGTTCGGGCGCGAGGGCCGGAAGATCGGGCGCGTGGTGATCGTGGGCGGCGGCAATGTCGGCCGCCAGGTGGCGCGGATGCTGGAGGCGCGGGCCGACCGGCCGCGGGTCAAGCTGATCGACCGCAACCGGGAGCGCGCGGAGGCCGCGGCGGAGGCGCTGGAACGGACCATCGTGCTGCTGGGCGACGGGCTCGATCCGGTGCTGCTGGAGGAGGCGAATGTGCGCGACGCCGACGCCATCCTCAGCCTGACCGACGACGACAAGACCAACCTTCTGGCCGCGGCGCGGGGCAAGCGCGCCGGCTGCCGGGTGGCGATCGCGCTGGCCAACGACCCGACCTGGACCGAGCTTTCGGAGAGCCTCGGGATCGACGCGCTGCTGGTGCCGCGAGCCACGACCGTGTCCTCGATCCTGCGCCATGTGCGCCGGGGCCGGGTGCGGGCGGTGCATGCGGTCGGCGACGCCGAGGGCGAGGTGATCGAGGCGCAGGTGCTCGCGACCTCTCCCATCGCCGGGAAGGCGCTGCGCGACGCGGCCTTTCCGGAAGGCGCCATCGCCGGAGCCGTTCTGGGCCGCGAGGGGCTGAAGATGCCCCATGGCGACCTGGTGATCCGGGAGGGCGACCGGGTGGTGGTCTTCGCGCGGCGAGACGTGGTTCGGGAGGTGGAGCAGCTCTTCCGCGTCTCGGTCGACTTCTTCTGAGCGCGGGCCGGGCCGATGCGGCTGGGCGGGTTCCCCATATTCCTCATCGTGATCTTCGGGCTGGGCGCGGCGATGTTCGTGCCGGCGCTGGAGGCGGCGCTGACGCGGGACTGGCGGGCGTCGCGCCTGTTCATCTACGCCGGGCTGTTCGTGATGCTCAGCGGCGCGGCGCTGGGGATGGCGGCGCGCAAGGGCCAGATCGGGGTCCATGCGCGGGCCGAGCTGCTGACCCTGCTGGGGGTCTTCGCGGCGGCCCCCGCCTTCGCGGCCGCGCCGATCTACCTGGTGGTTCCGGAGATCGGCTGGTTCGGCGCCTATTTCGAGGCGGTGTCCTGCATGACCACCACCGGGGCCAGCGTGCTGATCTCGGCCGAGTGGACGCCGCCCTCGCTGCATCTGTGGCGGGCGATGCTGGGCTGGTTCGGCGGCTTCGCGACGCTGGTGGCGGCGGTGGCGATCCTGGCCCCGCGAGAGCTGCTGGACCTGCCGGGGGGCGCGACGGTCGGGGCGTCGGGGCGAATTCTGGCGCTGGGGCAGGGCGGTCGGCGCACCCTGCGCGCGGCGCGCCAGCTTTTCCCGGTCTATGGCGGGCTGACCGCGGCGGCCGCCGCCGCGCTGGCCGCCGCCGGCACGCCGAGCTTCGCGGCCCTGTGCCATGCGATGAGCCTGGTCTCGACCTCCGGCATTTCGCCGCTGACCGGGGGGCTGGCGGGGCAGGGCAACCGCGCGGCGGAGGCGGTGGCGGTGGTGGTGCTGGTGCTCGCCGCCTCGCGTCTGACCTATGGCCGGCGCGGACCTTCGGCGGGACCGGAGGCGGCGCGGGACTGGAAGGGCGCGCGGCATGACCCGGAGATCCAGCTGATGGCCATCGCCGTCGGGCTGTCGACGCTGTGGCTGTTCCTGCACGGCATCTGGGTCGAAGGCGGGTTCGGCGCCGCGACCCGCGAGCCGGTCTTCGCCCTGCGCGCGCTGTGGGGCGGGTTCGTGACCTCGGTGGGCGTGCTGTCCACCTCGGGTTTCCTGTCGTCGGACTGGTCGGCGGCCGCGTCCTGGACCCAGGTCGAGGCCCCGGCGATGATGCTGATGGGGCTGGCCACGCTGGGCGGCGGCGTGGCGACGACGGCGGGGGGCGTGAAGCTGTTCCGGGCCTACGCGCTCTATCGCCACGGGATCGGAGAGCTGGTGCGCCTGCCGCATCCCTCGCGCATGGATCTGGCGCGCACCCAGGGCGGGCGGCTGTCGCGGCGCGCCATCGTCAACGCCTGGGTCTACGTGATGCTCTACATGGTGGCGCTGGCGCTGGCGCTGCTGGCGCTGACGCTGTCGGGCATGACCTTCGACGCGGCGATGGCGGCGGCGGTGGCTTCATTGTCCAATACCGGGCCGCTGTTCCCGCTGGCCACCGGCTTCACCTATGCCGGCGCCTCGGAAACCGCGCGCGCGATCATGATCGTGGCCATGGTGCTGGGCCGGATCGAGGTGCTGGCCGCCGTGGCGCTGTGCAATCCGGCCTATTGGCGGCGTTAGGCGCGCGGGGGTGACGCAGCGGGTTCTGACGGTTTCGTGAACCGATCCGTCGCGGGGCGGGGCTCATTTCGCAGTTGCAGCAAAGCCCTTGATCCGCGATAAAGGGGTCATTCTGCGCCGTCTCCGGTGTTTTCGGGGGCGACGGACCCAAGAGGCGCCTCAGGCGTCCGACCCCATAAGACTGAGCCCCAGAGAGGGAGCGAAAAAATGCCGGCCGACAAGCAGAACCTCCAGGACGCCTTCCTGAATCACATCCGCAAGAACAAGGTTCCGGTGACGATCTTCCTCGTCAACGGCGTGAAGCTTCAGGGCGTCATCACCTGGTTCGACAATTTCTGCGTGCTTCTGCGCCGGGATGGTCAGAGCCAGCTGGTCTACAAGCACGCCATCTCGACCGTGATGCCGTCGCAGCCGATCTCCCTTTACGAGCCCGAAGAGCAGGCGTAACGCATCGGGGATGACCCGAACCCACGTACTGCACCCCGACATCAAGTCTCCCCGCCGCGACGACGCGCGGCCCGCCGCACGGTCTCTGGAAGAGGCCGTGGGGCTGGCGGCCGCCATCGAGCTGGAGGTGGCGGGATCGGATGTCGTGCCGCTGCCCAAGGCGCATCCCGGGCATCTGTTCGGCTCCGGCAAGGTCGAGGAGCTGGGCGAGCGCTTCAAGGAGGGCGAGATCGAGCTGGTCGTCATCGACGGCCCGGTCACGCCCGTCCAGCAGCGCAACCTGGAGAAGGCCTGGAAGGTCAAGATCCTCGACCGCACCGGCCTGATCCTGGAGATCTTCGGGGAACGGGCCCGGACCCGCGAAGGCGTGCTGCAGGTCGAACTGGCGCATCTGAATTACGCCAAGACCCGGCTGGTGCGCTCCTGGACCCACCTGGAGCGGCAGCGCGGCGGCCTGGGTTTCGTCGGCGGGCCGGGCGAGACGCAGATCGAGGCGGACCGCCGGGCCCTGTCCGAGCGCATCAAGAAGATCGAGCGACGCCTTGAAACCGTTGTGAAAACGCGGGAGCTGCATCGCGGCGCAAGGCGCAAGATCCCGTATCCGATCGTGGCGCTGGTCGGCTATACCAACGCCGGCAAGTCGACCCTGTTCAACCGGCTGACCGAGGCGCAGGTGATGGCGGAGGACATGCTTTTCGCCACGCTCGATCCCACCATGCGCGAGGTCCGGCTGCCTTCGGGGCGGCGGGTGATCCTGTCGGACACGGTGGGCTTCATCTCGGACCTGCCGACGCAGCTGGTCGCCGCCTTCCGCGCCACGCTGGAGGAGGTGCTGGAGGCCGACCTGATCCTGCATGTGCGCGACATGTCCCATCCCGACGCGGACGCGCAGGATGCCGACGTGGCCAATGTGCTGGAGGCGCTGGGGGTCGGCGACGAACGCCGCGGCGCGATGCTGGAGGTCCGCAACAAGCTGGACCTTCTGCATGACGACGCGCGGCTGGCCTTGCTGAACCAGACCGGGCGCAGTTCCCAGACCGTCGGCGTCTCGGCGCTGACCGGCGAGGGCGTGCCGGCGCTGCTCGACGCGGTGGACGCGCGGCTGGGGGCGCATGAAGTGGCGCGCGTGCTGCTGGTGCCGTCCGAGGACGGCGCGGCGCTGGCCTGGCTGCACGCCCACATGACCGTCGACCGGCAGGAGAGCACGGAGGCCGGGATGCGCGTCGCGCTCCGCGGCGATCCGGAGAATTTCGGGAAGTTCTTCAAGCGGTTTCCGGACGTCGCTGAGACGGCGACGGAACTCTGAGGCGCCGAGCGCGTCTCAGCGGGGGAATTCGTCTTTGGATCAACGGGTTGCCGGGGCCAGTTGGGTCGGATTGCGATCTGTCCCGATCTAAATATTTTACATAATATTGATTACACGAATGACGCATCCCCACGACACGAAGGCTTGAGACACCCCCCGCAGGCTCGCCCCCGCCCACGGGCTCCGCAGAAATCGCATGCTCCGGCTCAGAGCGTCTGGGCCGCGTCGCCGATCAGCACGAACGGCCCCCAGAAAACCGGATGCGAGGTCGAGACCCGCTCGCGCAGCTCCGCCTGGCTGAGACGCAGCGCGGTGGCGAAATCCATGTCGCCGTCCTTGATCAGCCGGAAGAACCGCCCCATCAGCGCCGTCGTCTCCTTGTCCGCCACCGGCCAGTGCGTCGCCAGCACGGCGCGCGCCCCCGCGGCGAAGAAGGCGCGCGCAAGGCCCGACAGGCTCTCGCCCCCCGCGCCCGACAGCCCCGCCGCCTGCCGCGCGCCGTTGATCGAGTTCGAGGCGCTGGTCAGGTAGCCCGACGCCGTGTTGCAGGCCGAGAGCACCACAAGCTGCGCGTCCAGCGTCATCAGACGGATCTCGGAGGCCGTCAGCAGCCCGTCGCTGTCCTCCGACGCCGTTGCGGTCACGGTCAGCGCGGGATCGGTGAAGCAGTCCGGCGTCGGCCAGAGGATGCCGTGAGTGGCGAAGTGCAGGACCTTGTAGTCGGCGAGCGTGCCGTCGGCGCCCTCCTCCTTCACCGCGTCCTCGTTGAAGGCCTGGGCGGTGGCGAGGCGCGCGTCGGCGCCGAAGATGTCGCCGATCACCTGGCCCTCGGCGGCGGTGCCCGGAAGCTCTCCGACCCGGTCCACGGCCTCCGCCAGACGCCGGCAGGTCTGCGGCAGGCGCGAGACGCGCAGCACCTTGTCCGGGTCCACCCCGGCGCGGAAATCGGCGAAGGAGGCGACCGCGCCGGCGGCGTCCGAGGTCCCGGCGCGGGCGCGGATATCCACCAGGTTGCGCGGGCTCGGCACGTAGCTGACCGCCTTCTGCGCGCCGAGGAACGGCACGCCGGTATAGTCGCCGGCGCGCCAGGCGTTGTCCGGCGGCGCGGTGGCGAGCAGCTCCAGCGGCAGCGATTGCAGCGCGCCGGAGGTTGAGAAAATAAGTCGATCGAAGCTCATAAGCCGTTCGCGCTGCGAGGAAAACAGCAGGTTGAACACCTGGAAGGCGACGTCGGCGCGGTAGTCGGGCACCCTGCCCTCGCGGTCGGTCTCGATCCCTCGGCGCAGCAGACCGATCAGCACGTTGACCTGGCTGTCGGTCACCGGGATGGCGTTGTAGGTGATCTGCTCGCGGTCGATGATCAGGATCAGGCTGCGCGGCCAGCCGATCAGCACCTGGACCATGGCCTCGCCCTCGCCCAGCACCGATTGCAGCGCGTCGAGGGTCACGGGGCTGGCGATGGCGGACTGATATTCGGGGGCGATGCGGTCGCGGGCGGCGCGCAGACGCTCGACCTCCTCCTGGGCCTGGGAGACGCCCTCGGCGAGCGAACGGGCCTGGTCGGCCTGGCTGAGCGGGTCGCGCAATTGCAGGACCTGGAGCGCCTTGAGGGTCGCGTAGCGCTCGTTCGCATCGCGCCAGGCGCGCACGGCGCGGGCTTTCTCGCCGTCGCCCTCGCCCAGCAGCGCGGCGGCGCCGGAAACGGTCTGCGCGGTGATAGACTGGCGCACGAGCTGCGCCGCACGGAAGATGCGCGCGCCCATTTCCCGTTCCCGCGCAGGCTGTTGCGCGACGGTGTTGAGCGCGAGGGAGAAGAACGGCCAGAGCGAGCCATACTCCACCACCACCGGGTTCTCCTCGTAGACGAGGAAGCCGCGCTCGAAGGTCGAAAGCGCCTCATCCGCCCGGCCGAGCGCCACCAGCGCGCGCCCCTCGCGCAGCCGCGCGCGGGCCTCCAGCGGGGTGTCGGGCATCAGCGCGGCGAAGGCGTCGGCGGCCTCGGCGGCGTCGCGGCGCGCGGCCTCGTAGTCCTGCCGCTCCAGCTTGATCAGCGCCCGCTGGGACAGGAAGCGCGGCCGGTAGGCGGCGGCGGCCCGCGGCACCAGCGCGATCAGGTCGAGCGCGGTGTTGATCGCCTGCTCCGCCCCCGCGGCGTCCCCCTCCAGCAGCCGCACATGGGCGAGCGTGTGCTGGTTCGAGGCTTCCTCGATCACCTGCAACTGCTCGTCGCCGGAGGACTGGATCAGCCCGGAGCCGGCGAGGTCGATCCCCTGCCCCGCGCGGCTCGCGCCCGGGCCGAAGGAGAAACGCGCCACGCCGCCCGACACGTCGTCGAGCCCGCTCGCCGCCTGCTCCACGAAGGCGCGCGCGCCTTCGAGCACGGACCGGTTGAGCTGATCCTGCGCGCGATAGGCGATCAGCAGGGCCGCGTCGCGCTCATAGTCGTCGCGCCCGGCTTCCTCGCCCTGCAACAGTTCGGCGGCCCGGTCGAACAGCCCGTCGGCGGTGACGAAGCGTTCCTGGCTGGAATGGGCCAGCGCCTGGTTCATCAGCACGAAGGCCTGGGAGGGCGCCTCGGGGCACTGGCCGGTCACGTCTTCGAGCGCATAGAGCGACAGAAGCTCGGCGAAGGCGTCCTCGGCGGCGCGGAAATTCAGGCCGAAGCTGTTGCGCTGGCCGCGCAGCAGGGCGCTGGAGACCTGGCGGCAGACATCCGCCTCGCCCGTGGCCTCGGCCCGGTCGTCGGTGGGGAACGCGCCCTCGCATCCCGCAAGACCCATGAGCGCGAGCCCGGCGATGCCGGCGCGCCCGGCGCGCGCGATACGCCCGACACGATGGAGGCGCGCGCCGATCATCGGTCGGGCTCGGAGCTGACGAAGGAGGGGACGGCCGGAGCCGCGTCGCCGGAGGCCTGGCGGTTGGCCTCCTCGCGGGCGCGCTCGAGATCGACATCGGAGAAGTTGGTCTGCGGAATGCCCCACAGCTCCTCATTGCCATAGGACACGAACAGTTCCAGCAGGTCGTCCTCCTCCACGTTCAGGATCTGCGCGCGTTGCAGGCGCACCAGGGTCAGCACCCGCGGCGGCGTGATGCCCGTGCAATCCTGCACGTCGCCGACCACGCAGCCGTTGGTCTTGAACTGCGACCCCTCGGGGCCCACCGGGAACAGGCCGGCGGCCTTCTGCCCGCTTTCGCCGATATAGCCGTAGAGCTCTAGGCTGTCGGGCTCGATGGTCTCGCCATAGGTCACGTAGGCGGCGTTGACCCCGTAATAGTCGTCGTCGCCCTCCCACACCGCGATGATGCCGGCGGGGGCGTGGACGGTGACCTCGCCATGGGCGTCGATGACCAGGCCCGAGGCGGTGATCACGTCGCGTTCTTCGCCCGGCCCGCCCATCAGGAAGCGGTTGCGGTCGTCGCCCGGATCGGCGTCGAAGCCGGCGAAAGTCTGGCCGAAGCTGACATCCATCGCCTCGGCCACCCGGATCTCACCCAGCGGGCCGCCGGCGCCCAGCCAGTCGCGCACCCGTATGTCGCCCCTGGCGCCGGCGTCGAGAAGGATCGCGCCCGCGCCCCCGCGGGCCGCGACGGCTTCGGCCTCGCGCGCGGTGGAGAGCGTGTTGGCCCCGTCCACCGCGCGGTCGACGCGGATCATGCCGCCGGCGGCGTCGACGCCCCCCGCGGTGGTGTCGAGGGTCAGCAGCTTGCCGTCGGCGATGAACAGGCGCAGGTCGTCGTCGGCGATGTCGAGCGCGCCCTGCGCGCGCCAGTCCGCATCGGTGGCGGCGCCGGGCGCGGCGACGCGTTCGCCGTCCATGTCGTCGGTCAACGCGGTCATGCGGCCGGCCAGCACCAGGTCGTCGGAGGTGCGGATGGTGATGTCGCCCGCCGCCTCCAGCCCGCGGATCGTCAGCACGCCGTCATCGTCGGCGTCGCGGCCGAGCGT
The DNA here is from genome assembly GCF_900106695.1 of Albimonas donghaensis. Taxonomy (GTDB): domain Bacteria; phylum Pseudomonadota; class Alphaproteobacteria; order Rhodobacterales; family Rhodobacteraceae; genus Albimonas; species Albimonas donghaensis. The sequence continues at coordinate 977,260 of NZ_FNMZ01000001.1, read as the reverse complement.
GGCGCGGGTGGCCTCCTCCGCGATCAGGACGTCGCCGAAGAAGCGCTGCGCCGAGACCGCGCCGCCGAAGACGTTGTCGGGGCGGCCCAGGTCCAGCCCGAGCCCCAGATCCTCGACCGTGCGTCGGGTCGGAGCGCCGGTGGCGAAGGCCGCGTCGCCGCGGATGTCGAGCACGCCGGAGCGGCTCGCGGTCCCCCGCGCGGCGCGCCCGTCCTGCATCCGCAGGGCGACGGTCTCCACCCCGCGGGTCTGGGTGACGGAGGCCGGCGCGCCCTCGGCCCCCGCCAGCACGGTGAGGTCGCCGGAGGCCGAGACCGGCCCCAGAAGGATGTTCCCGGTCTCGGCCAGGGTGACGTTCGCGCCGAAGAGCCCCGCGGCGCCGTCGATGCGGTTGCCGCTCCGGCCCAGGTCGATGTCGCCGCCGGCGGTGACCAGCAGGTCGCCGGTGGAGACGATGCGGGCGCCCGCGGCCTCGACCACCGCGCCGCCGGCGTCGATGCGGACCGAGCCGGGGGCCGTCTTGTCGAAGCCGAGGATGCCGCTGCGCGTGACCTCGCCCCGGCCCGGCAGCGTGGCGGCGCCGGCCCCGATGATGAGGTCGTTGATGTCGGAGATCGCCGCGACGTCGCCCGCGAAGATGCTGACGCCGCTGAGGAAATCATTGCCCAGGCGCGCGCCGCCCGGCAGCAGGACCGCGCCCGAAGCGTCGAACCAGGCCGCGCCGTCCACCCGGATCAGCTCGGCGAAGACCTGCGGGGGCTGGGTCTGGTCGACGAAGCCCGGCGCCGGGTCGCCCGGCAGCGTCGCCGGGGTCGGCGCGGCGACCGCAAAGGCCTCGGTGGCGGCTGCGCCATCGCGGGAGAGGATGTCCCCGGCCCCGGCGCGGGCGCGCAGGTCGCCCCCCACCGCGAGCGGGCCAAGCGCCATGTCCCCGCCGCGCGCGCGGGCGGTGAGGTCGCCGGTCACGCTCACCTGGCCGAGGGTCAGCGCGGCCAGCGTGTCGAGGGAGGCGGTCGCGGCGGCGACGTCCGAGAGCGTCGCGTCCCCGGTGGCGGCTAGGTCGAGCGCGCCGCCGATGCGGGCGCGGGCCAGCGTCGCGGCGGCGCCGGAGGCGAACGCGGCGTCCCCGGCCACCGCCGCCCGGTCGAGGCTCAGCGCGCCGGCGGCCGACACGTCGAGCCTGCCGGCCGCAAGGTCCGTGAGTGTCACGCGTTGACCGTCGAGGCTCAGCGCCCCCTCGGCGGCGATGCGGCCGAGGTCGATGCCCGCGCCGGCGGCCAGCGCGCCCGAGCCGAGCCCGATATCCGCGCCCGCGATGGCGCCGGCGGCGGCGAGGTCGAGCCGCCCGGTCTCCACCCGGTCGAGGCGCGCGTCACCGGCGCTCGTCAGGGTCGCGCTCCCGATCCGGGCGTCCGCAAGGGACAGGGCGTCGCCGCTCTCCGCCGTCAGCGTGTCCAGCGCGAGCCCGGCGATGAGGGCGCGGCCGCCGGCATCGACGGTCCAGGCTGCGCCGGCGCCGTCGCGGATGTCGATTTCGCCGCCGGCCTGAAGGCCGGCTGTCTCCAGCGCCGCGCGCTCGATCGCGAGGCCGGCGCCGGCGACCATCGTGGCGCGCGCGACGGTCAGGTCCGCGCCGCTCGCGCCCTGCCCGGCCGTCAGGCTCAGCGTGTCGGCCTGCACCCGGTCGAGCCTCGCCGTCCCGCCGGAGGTCAGCCCGGCGGTTCCGGCGTCCAGGTCCGCGACCGCCAGATCCCCGCCCGCCTCGGCGGCCAGCAGGTCAACGGTCAGAGCCGTCATCGCCATGTTCCCGCCCGAAGCGAGCGTCCAGTCCCGGCCGGACACGGCGTTGACCGACAGCCCCTCGCCCGCCTGAAGCTCCGCCTCGTCCAGCGTCGCGTTGGCCAGGCTCAGGCCGGCGCCGGCGACCATCGTGGCGCGCGCGACGGTCAGGTCCGCGCCGCTCGCGCCCTGCCCGGCCGTCAGGCTCAGCGTGTCGGCCTGCACCCGGTCGAGCCTCGCCGTCCCGCCGGAGGTCAGCCCGGCGGTCCCGGCGTCCAGGTCCGCGACGGCCAGATCCCCGCCCGCCTCGGCGGCCAGCAGGCCAACGGTCAGAGCCGTCATCGCCATGTTCCCGCCCGAGGCGAGCGTCCAGTCCCGGCCGGACGCGGCGTTGACCGACAGCCCCTCGCCCGCCTGAAGCTCCGCCTCGTCCAGCGTCGCGTTGGCCAGGCTCAGGCCGGCGCCGGCGACCACCGTCGCGCGCGCGACGGTGAGGTCCGCGCCGCTCGCGCCCTGCCCGGCCGTCAGGCTCAGCGTGTCGGCCTGCACCCGGTCGAGCCTCGCCGTCCCGCCGGAGGTCAGCCCGGCGGTCACGGCGTCCAGGTCCGCGACGGCCAGATCCCCGCCCGCCTCGGCGGCCAGACTGTCGGCCATGATCCGGGTCAGGGCCGCGTCGGCGCCCGCCGTCACCGCGGCTTCGCCCACCACGATCTCCGTCCCGTCCAGGCCGCCGCCCGACCCGGCGGAGAGGACGCCGCCCTCCAGCCCCGCGAGGCTCATGGCGCCGCCCGCCGTGAGCGTCGCGGTCGAGAAGGTCGTGGTCTCGATCGCCGCGTCGCCGCTTTCGGCCTCCGCGGTCAGGGTGTCGAAACGGGACCTCGATACCTGCGCATCGCCGCGGGCGAGCAGGTCGGCGTCGGCGATCACGACATCGCGCAGCGCGGCGGTCCCGGCCTCGGCCCGCAGGGTTCCCGCCACGACCCCGGTCAGCGCGAGCCCCCCTCCGGCCCGCATGTCCGCCCGGTCGATGCGCGCGCCCGTCGCGGCGGCGTTGCGGCCCGCGTTCAGCGACAGGCGCCCGTAGTCCCCCTGCCTTAGCGTCACGTCCCGCCCGGCGGTCAGCTCGGCCGTCGCGGCATCGACCCCGGCGAGGGCGGCGTCGCGCCCCGCGGAGGCGACCAGCAGATCCGCCGACACGGCATCCATCGCCAGCCCGCCTCCGGCGGCGACCCGGGCCGTGCCGAACTGCGCGTTCGACAGGGCCGCATCGCCCTCGGCGGCGAGGTCGAGGTCCTGCGCCGTCACCCGGGCGAGGCTCGCCGGGCCGACCGAACGGGCGTCGACCCGGCCGATCGCGGCGTCGCTCAGCGACAGCGCGCCGCCGGCCTGCGCGGACAGGGCGTCGCCGGCAAGGCCGGCCAGGGTCAGACCGGCCCCGGCCGTCAGCGCGGCGTCGTCGAAGCGGCTGTCGCGCAGCGAGCCCGCGCCGCCCGCGCTCAGCGTCAGGTCCGCGGCGGCGATCCGCGTGAGGTCGGCGGTGGTTCCGGCCACGAAACCGGCCCGCGCGGCGGTGATGTCCGCGCCGCTCAACGCCTGGCCGGCGGCGGCGTCGAGGCCTGTCCCCTCCAGCCCGGTCATCGCCAGCGCGCCGCCGGCGACCAGCGCGGCGGTCTCGAAACTCACCTCGGAGACCGCGGCGTCGCCCCCGGCGTCGAGCGCCAGCGCCCCGGCGGCGATCCCGGTCAGGGTCGCGTCGTCGCCGGCGGCGAAGCGGGCCTCCGGCGTCGCGATATCGGCGGCGGAGAGCGTCCCACCCGCTGACGCGGCCAGCGCGTCGCCTTCGAGATCGGCCAGCGTCATGCCGGCGCCCGACACGAGCGAGGCGCTGTCGAACCCGGTCCGCGTCACCGAAGCGGAGGCGCCGGCGGTGAGCGTCAGCGCGCCGATCCCACTCGCGTTCAGCATGGCGTCGGTTCCCGCGGCGAGGCGGGCGGAGGAAAGGGCGAGACCGGCGGCGGCCAGCGCCCCGTCGGAGGTCGCGGTCAGAGCGCCGCCGGTGAGCTGGTCCAGCGTCAGGCGTCCGCCGGCGTCGAGCGTGGCGCTGTCGAAGCGGATATCCGTCGCCGCGGTGTCCCCGCCCGCGGCCAGGGACAGCGTCCGGAACGTGGCGCGGGTCAGCGTGGCGCCCTCGCCCGCGGTCAGGCCGGCGGCGTCGAATGTCAGGTCCGAGGCGGTCAGCGCGCCGCCCGCCGTCGCCGTCAGCCCGCCGCCGGAGACGTCGACGATCCGCGCGCCGCCGCCCGCCGACACATCCGCCGCCCCGACCTGCGCGGTTTCGAGATCCACGCCCAGCGCGGCGGTCAGCGCCAGCCGGCCCTCTGGCAGCGCGGCGCGGGTCGCGCGGACCGCGCCCGACGCGGAGGTCAGGGCGAGGTCGCCGCCGGACAGATCCTCGGCCGTCACGTCGCCCGCCGCGACCAGGGCGAAATCGCCCACCGCGACCCCCGAGAGCCGCGCCGCGCCGCCGACGGAGGCCGTGCCCTCGCCGATCTCCAGCATCGAGAGGTCGAGCGCGCCGCCGGCCTCCAACGCGATGTCGCCCAGCGCGCTGGAGGCGAGGGTGATCGCGCCGGCGGCGCTCTGCCCCCCGCCGGCGAGGGTCAGTTCGGCCCCGTCCAGGTCGCCGGCGCCGTCGAGATCGACCGCGCCGCCGCTCAGCCGCGCCAGGCGCATGTCCCCGCCGACGGCGCCGGAGGCCGTGCCGAAGCCGCTGTCGGAGAGATCGAGGTCGCCTCCCGCATCGGTCGTGAGCGCGCCCGCGACGGTCAGGCGCGCCGCATTCAGCGCCCCCCCGGCGGCGAAGGCGGCGTCGCCGCCCGCATCGATATCGGCGCCGGTCAGGGCCCCGCCGGCGGAGGCGGAGAGGTCATCCGCGACGGCGATGCCGCTCAGCCCCATGGCGCCGCCGGCCGCGAAGGCCGCGCCGTCGAAGCCGGAGGCCCCGGCCGTGAGGTCCCCGCCCGCCGCCGCATCCAGCGCGCCGCCCGCCAGCCGCGCCAGCGCCGCGTCGCCCCCTGCCGCGATGTCGAGGGAGGCGAAGGTCAGGTCCTCCGCGACCACGGAATCGGCCGCGCCGATCACGCCCGCGCCGAAACCGCTTGCGGTCAGCGAGAGGTTGCGGCCCGTCGCCTCGAGGTCGCCCCCGGACAGGCCGGTCAGCGTCGCGTCCCCGGAAGCCGCCGCATCGAGGCTGGCGAAGCTCAGCGCCGCGCCGTCCAGCGCGCCGCCGGCGTCGAGCCCGATGGCGGCGGCGGCGGCGGTGTCGGCGAGGTCGATGTCCCCGCCCGCAGCCGCCCTCAGACGCGCGACCTGCAGGCCGTCGCCCGAGAAGCCGCCGCGGGCCGTGGCCGCGACCGCGCCGAGCGTCGAGGCGCTCAGCGACACCTCGCCGGCCGTCACGTCCAGGTCGCCCCCGCTCAGCGCGGTCATCGCGGCGTCGCCTCCGGCGGTGGCGGTGAACGAGGCGAAACCGACGGTGTCGGCGTGGACATCGCCCTCGGCCGCGACCGCGATGTCGCCGGCCGCGTCGACCGCCTCGAGGGTCACGTCGCCCGCGCCCGGCGCGACGACCAGCGCCGCGAAGGCCGGGGTCTCGGGATCGACGGGGGCGGTGACGAGCCGCGCGTCATCCAGCAGGGAGGCCCGGAGCGCGATCCGCTCGGCCGTCACGTCGAGCGTGCCGCCGCTCAGGGCGGTCATGGTCGCCGCGCCGCCGGCCTGCGCCACGAGGCTGGCGAAGGCGAGGGTCCCTGCGTCGAAGGCCCCTCCGGTCTCGACATGCAGGGCGCCGGGGCTGTCGATGTTCGCAAGCCGCGCGGCGCCGATCGCGACAAGGGACAGGGAGGCCAGCTCCAGCCCCTCGGCCTCGATCCCGTCGCGGGCGAAAAGCGAAACCGCGCCGAGGGTGGAGGCGGTCAGGTCCACGCTCTGCGCCGCGACGTCGAGATCTCCGCCGGTCAGCAAGGTGAGCGTGGCCGCGCCGCCGGCGGCGGCGGTCAGCCCGGCGAAGGACAGGGCGCGCGCGTCCACGGCTCCGCCCGCGGTCACGTCGATGGCGCCGGTGGCGGCGATGTCGTCGAGATCGGCCCCCCCGCCTGCGGTCGCCGCGAGGGATGCGAGCGTCAATCCGCCGGCGACGACGGTTTCGGACGCGGCGAGCGTGGCCGCCCCAAGCGTCGAGCTGGTGAGCGTCGCGTTCCGCGCGGAGAGGTCGAGGTCTCCGCCCGCCAGCCCGTTCAGCACGGCGTCGCCCGCCGCCGTCGCGGTCAGCCCCGCGAAGGACAGGGCGCGCGCATCCAGGTCTCCGCCCGCGGTCACGTCGATTGCGCCGGTGGCGGCGATGGTTTCCAGGTCGGCAGCGGCGCCTGCGGTCGCGGCGAGCGAGTCGAGGGTCAACCCGCTGGCGACGACCGCTTCGGAAGCGGCGACGGTCGCGGCGCCCAGCGATGCGTCCGACAGCGAGACGCCGCGCGCCGTCACCGCCAGATCGCCGCCGGTCAGCGCGGTGAGACGCGCGTCTCCGGCCGCCGTTCCGCTGAACTTCGCGAACGCGACGCGCGCGGCGTCCAGATCGCCGCCGGCCTGCGCCTCCACGGCTCCGGAAGCCGTCGCATCGGCCAGGGAAGCCGCCCCGCCCGCATCCGCCGACAGGGAGGTCATGCCGACGCGTGCGACCGCGATCCTCTCGCGCGCCGTGAGCATGCCGGCCTCGAATGTGGAATCGGCCAGGGAGATCGACCGCGCCTCGATCTCCAGATCGCCGCCCGACAGCGCCGAGAGAACCGCCTGTCCGCCCGCCGCGCCGGACAGCGAGGCGAAGCTCACCCCATCCGCCGACAGCGCGCCGCCGGTCTCCACCGCGATGGCGCCCGAAGCGGCGACGGACCCGAGGTCGACGGCGCCCGACGCGGTCGCATCCAGCGCGGCGAGGTCGAGCGTCTGCGCGATCACGCCGGCGCGTGAGACGAGCGCGACGGCGTCCAGGGCGGAGTCGGCCAGGGAGACGCTCTGCGCGGTGACGTCGAGGTCACCGCCGGTCAGGCGGGCCAGCCCGGCGGCGCCGGCCGCGGCGCCGGTCAGTGACGCGAAGGACGTGTCGGCGACGTCCAGCCCGCCGCCCGCGTCGAGCGCGACGTCGCCCGCGGCCATGACGTCGCTCAGGCGGATGTCATCCTCCGCGCCGGCGGTCAGGGCGCTCACGGTCACGCCGTCGGCGGCGACGCCGGCCCGTGAGACGATCGTCGCATCGCCGAGGTCCGAGGCCGAGAGCACGGCGGAGCCCGCCTCCAGCCCCAGCGCGCCGCCGGCGAGGTTGGAGAGCGTTGCCGCGCCGCCGGCGCGCCCGTCGAAGGCGGCGAAGGTCAGGTCGTCGCCCGCCAACGCGCCGCCGGAGTCGGCCGCGAGGCGGCCCGCGACCGCCATCCGCGAGGAGGTGACGTCGCCCCCTGCCGTCAAGCTCGCGTCGCCCGCCACCGCCGCGCCGTCGACGGTGAGGTCGCCCGATCCCGTCGCGGTCAGGGGGCCCGTGTCGAGACCGGCGGCCGTCAGCCCTCCGCCGGCCGAGAGCGAGGTGGCGCCCGCGTTGATCGAGGTGGCGAAAAGCGCGTCGACCGACGTGGCGGAGAGCCCGCCGGTCGCCGCGACGTTGGCCAGCGAAACCGCCGCTCCGGAAAGCGCAGCGTCGCCCGCCACGGCCGCGCGGTCGATGGCGAGGTCGCCCGATGCCGTCGCGGTCAGGGGGCCGGTGTCGAGGTCGGACCCGACCAGACCCGCGCCCGCGACCAGGCGGGTGGTCCCGGAGGTGATCCGCGTCGCCGTCAGCGCGCCGCCGGCCTCGGCGGTCAGCCCGTCGGTCGTCGAGACATCGGCCAGCGCCGCGTCGCCTCCCGCCGACAGCGCCGCGGCGCCGTCGATCGACGCGGTCCCGAGGGAGAGCCCCCCGGCCGCCGTCGCGATCAGCGCGCCGACATCCAGGCCCGTTGCGGAAAGCCCCGCGCCCGAGACGAGCGTCGCGGCGCCCGAGGCGACGGCGCTCAGGGTCATCGCGCCGACGGAACGGGCGGAGAGCCCGCCCGCGATGTCCACGCCGTCCACGCCCAGCGCGTCCCCGGACGCGAGATCCGCGGCGCCGGCCGACAGCGCCGCGACATCCATCCCGAAACCGGCGCCCGATGCCGCGACCAGCGCCCCCGCGTAAGCGGAATCGGCCAGCGACACCGCCTTGTCGGCCTGCAACGTCGCATCGCCCGCGACCTGAGCGGTGGAGACGCTCAACGCGCCCCCCGCCGTCGCCGACAGGGCGTCCGCGGTCAGGGCGGAGACGTCCAGTCCGGCCCCCGCGGTCAGCGCCGCGGCGCCGACATCGAGCGCGGTCACGGTCATCGCGTCGCCCGAGGTCGCGCTGAGCGCCCCGGCGGTCAGGCCGTCGAGCCGCGCCGCGCCGGTGGTCGCGGTCAGCGTGGCGTCGCCCAGTGCGGAGGCGGCGAGGGAGAGCCCGGTTCCGCCGGTCGCCCGCGTGGCCCCGGCGGTCACATGATCGGCCGAAAGCCCGGCGCCGGCGATCAGGGTCAGCGCCCCGGCGCCCAGATCCAGGTCCGAGGCGCTCAGGGCGCCGCCCGCCTCCAGCGTCGAGGCCGCGCCGAGCGTCAGGTCGGAAAGGCTCAGGGCGCCCGCGGCCAGGATCTCGGCGCCGCCCGCGGCCTCGGTCGTCGACAGGCTCATATCCCCGGCCTGCGCCACGCCGCCGCCGCCCAGGGTCAGGCGGCCGGACAGATCCGACGCGGTCAGCGCGAAGCCGTCGGCGTCGCGAAGGGCGGCCGATCCCGCGATCACGCTGACCGTGCCGAAAGCGTTGCCGGCGCGATCCAGAGACACGTCGCCCCGCTGCGCCGCCACGGGGTCCGCGCCGGCGCCGAGGATGAAATCCGCATGTCCGCCCACCGACAGCGCGTCATGCTGGGCGATGCCCGGCGCGCCGCCCGCCACGACCGCTCCGTCCGCGTTGGCGCGCAGGGAAAGGTCGCCGGCGACCGCGCCCGCGACATCGACGGCGCCGGCGGCCTCGATGGTCGCGGCCCCGCCCGCCTGAAGCGTCAGCAGACCGGCGAAACGGTTGAACAGGCCGCCCTCCGCCGGAGCCTCGGAGAGGATGGAGATGTCGTTGGAAGCGGCGAAACGCGCGTCCCCTCCGGCGTGGATCAGGGCGCTCAGCGTCTCCGCCCCCACCGAAACCGGCGGGACGGCGGCGAGCTCCGCGGTGACCTGATCCCGGATCGGATCGCCGAGGATCGCGTCGACCTCCAGTCCGATCCGGGCCGCGCGAGGGCCGGCCACTTCGAAGGCCGCGAGCCTGTCCGGCCCGTCGGCGAGGCTCAGGATGTCGCCGCCGGCGCTGACGTCCAGCGTCCCCGTCGTGGCGACGCCGCCCAGGACGACCCCGCCGCCGGCATCCGCGGCGAGGCTGTCGGCGACCAGGCCATGCGCCGAAAAGCCGGTATGGGCCAGGGCCAGAAGGCTCCCCGCGCGCAGGTTCTCCACCGACACCGAACCGGCGGAGGAGGCCAGCGCCGTCGCGCCCGCCGCGGCGTCGATCACCACGATGTCGTCGGTCGCCTCCACCTGCAGACCGACCAGCGACACCCGGGAGAAGTCGGCGGTCCCGGCGGAATTCGCGACCAGCGCCCCGCCCGCCGCGAGGTCGGTGACCGTCAGCCCGCCGGCGCGCGACACGAGGTCGGCGGCGCCGTCGACACGCCCGCGCGACAGCGTCAGGCGGTCGCCCTGCGCCGCGAGGTCGCCGGCCACGACCAGATCGCGCAGGGTCACGTCGCCGGACACCGTCGACGCCGACAACGCCCCGCCCCGGAAATCCTCGACCACCAAGCCGTCGGCATCCCCGAGCAGGGTCGACCCGCCGACTTCCCCGCCCAGCGTATTGAAATCGTTACCCGAAAGCCCAAGCGACACGTCGCCCGTTACCAGCAGGTCCAGGCGGTCGGCGACGTAGACGGCCCCGGTCTGGTCCAGCGCGCCTTCGACCCGCAGGGTCGCGTCGCGCTCCGAAGACAGGCCGGCGAGGGTCACGTCGCCGAGGAAGTCCACGACCACGTCGCCCTGCGCCGCCAGGCGGGTCTCGCCCCCGACGGTGGTGCGCTTGTCGGCCTGGAACTCGATCCCCGGAACCAGGATGGCGCCCCCGGCGGCGAGGTCGAGGTCCCCGGCGACCCGCAGCAGCCGGTCATAGGTCCCGGCATGGGGCGCGGCGACCGTCAGCCGCTCGGTCGGGGACAGGGTGATGAAATAGGCGCCGACGCCGAAGCCCGCCGCGATCAGGTCGATGTCGTTGCTGGTGCGCTTGTGGATGTCGCCGCCGGCCGCGATGGTCAGATCGCCGTCGGTCGACCCGCCCGGCGGGCTCCGCACAAGGGCGAGGTCCACGTCCCCGTCCACCGCGATCGACATGTCGCCGGCGAAGACCGTGCGCTCCAGCGTCAGCAGGCCCGGCACGTCGCCGAGGTCCACGCCGAAGTCGGGGGCGAAGCTCGCGCCCAGCAGGGTCAGGTTGGGGGCGCCCGCGAGGCTCACCGCTCCGTCCGCGCGCAGGTTGGAGAGCATGATGCCGTTCACGCCCGAGGCGAGGCCCGCGGCGGCGATGCTCAGCCCGTCGGTCAGGATCGCGTGGCCCCGCATGTCGCCCGCGACCGCTCCGCCCGAGGCGCCGGCGACCGAGATGTCGCCCGCCCGGATATTGACCAGCGCCACGCCGCCCGAAACGGTGGTGGCGACCAGCGACCCGGCGCCCGAGCCCACATCGACCCCATCCAGATGCAGCGCCGCCTGGTAGGGGTCGCGCGTGACCTGCACCGTCTCCGCGGCGGTTCCGGCGGCGGCGGTCAGGTCTCCGAAGACTTCGGAATCGGTGATCTCCAGGAAGTTCACGTCGCGCAGCGAGACGTTGTCGGCGGTGACCGTAACCGCCCCGCCGAAATCATTGGCCAGCGCCAGGGTCACGTCCCTCGTGGCGGAGAGCAGGCTGGTCCCGGCGACCGTGAGCGCGCCGGCCTGGGTGATCCCGCCCGCGACCCCGAAGGCCGAGACGTCGAGCGCGCCGACGGATCCTCCGCCCAGCTCGACCGCGCCGTCGGCGCGCACGAACAGCGTCCCGGCGAACGTGGTCTCGGGGATCGTGAGATCCTCTCCCGCATGGAGCCGCAGCGCCCCGGCCGAGGTCATGCCGGCGCCGACGATGCCCTCGGGCGCGCTCAGCTCCAGCCGGCCGTCGGGGACGAACAGCTGCACGCCGGTCGCGACGTCGATCAGCCCCTCGCCATCGGGAAGCTGGAGCAGCCCGCCGGCCCCGAACACCGTCGCGTCGGCGATCAGGGAGAGATCGCCCGCGATGTCGAAACTGGCGAGGAGGAACAGGTCGCGGCCCGCGGCCAGGGTCAGCGAGGCGCTCGGGTCGCGCATGACCACGGCGTCCTCGACATGGATGTCCCGCGTCGCCTCGATCCGGATATCGGCGCTGGAGAATTCCAGCGAACCCGGGTCGAGCGTCAGGGTGAGCGGCGCGGCGTCGCCGTCGATATCGCCCAGGATCGGGTCGCCGCCGTTGCGGATGAACACGTCCTGCGGGTCGAGCAGCAGCAGCCCGCGCCGCCCGTCCGCGGCTCCGAGATCCACCGTCCCCGCGAAACCGAGCCCGAGGCGCGACGACAGTTCCACGAAGCCGCCATCGCCGCCCTGCGGGCCGCCGCGCGCGCTGATCGCGCCGCTGACCGCCGTCGCCTCGCTGGACCAGGCGGTGACCTCGCCGCCCTGCCCGGCCTCGGTCGCGTCGGCCTTGATCCGGGCGCCGGCGGCGATCTCGGTCCGCGTCGCCTCTTCCATGTCGGGCGCGGTCCCGGCCTTGATCGCCGCGATGTCGCCGCCCATCCGGACCCGCCCGCCGCCGGTCGCGCCGGAGACGTCGATGCGCGCGGCGTCCGTCAGCGTCACGCGCCCGCCGGAAATGTCGACCGAGCCGCCGCCGGCGGTGGCGGACGCCGCCTCCAGCCGGCCCGAGACCTCCACCCCCCCGGCGCCGCCGTCGAGCACGATGGCCCCGCCCTCGACCCGCGCCGAGGACGCGACGACGACGCCGGAGACCGAAACCGCGGATTCCACCGCGTTGCGGGCGGCGGAGGCGGAAATGATGACCGTGCCGCCCTCGGCCAGGATCACGCCGGAATTGCCGGCCTGCGCGCCCTCGATCTTCGCGGCGTCGCGAAGGTCGATCTCGAACAAGCCTTCGCCGGAGACATCGACGGACAGGCTCTCCTGCCCCGCGATGACGATGCGGCCGAGCTTGCCGCGGATGGTCCCGCGGTTCTCGGCATGGGGGGCGACGAGGCCGACGAGCCCGGCCTCGGCGAAGGTGATCTCGCCCTCGTTGATAACCTTCGCGCCCGGCTCGCCCGGCTGGTCGAACCGGCCCGAGCCCGCCATGAAGGCGTCCGTATCGATGCCAGCGCTGGTCGCGACCAGCCCGCCCACGTCGATGACCGAGCCTGCGTGGAACATCACGCCCGACGGGTTCACCAGCCACACATTGCCGTTGGCGGTCAGCTTGCCGCGGATATGCGTGGGCATGCCCGACAGGATGCGGTTGAGCGCGACCGCGTCCCCGCCCGGTTGAAGGAAACGCACCACGTCGTTGGGATCGATGTCGAAACTGGCCCAGTCGATCACCACCCGCTGGCTGCCCTGGCGGATGGTGGTGACGTTGCCGCGGGTGACGATCCGCGCCTCGCCGCCCTGCACCTGCCCGCCCCTGGGGCCGGCGGCGGCGGAACCGGGGACCGCCAGCGGCGCGAAGCCGGCCACGCCCAGCGCGGCCAGCCCCAGCGCGGTGGCGGCGCTGCGCGCCAGGGCCGGGCGCAGGGCGGCGCGGATCAGGGGGAGGCGGCGGACGCGCATGATCAGAAATCCTTCGAGGCGCTGAACAGCACCCGCCAGTCATGCCGCTGGGTATGCGCCAGAGGACGGTTGATCGGACGCGCCAGTTCAAGGTTCAGCGACATCGCCCCGGGAAGCTGCGCGCGCACGCCGATGCCGGCCGAGACCAGGGAGGCGTGGATCGGCGCGCCGCCGTCGAGATTGCGCACCTCGGCCATGTCGCCATAGGCGTAGAATTCATAAGGCACGCCGACATCGCCCCAATGCGCCTGGTCGGCGTAGCGCACCTCCATCGACAGGCCCGCGCCGAGATCGCCGCTGAGTTCCGACGGATGATAGGCCCGCCCCAGCTCCGGCCCGCCGATGGCGAATTCCTCGGAGGCCAGCAGCGGCCGGTCCGCGGCCTGCGCCCAGCCCTTGGCCCAGAAGCTGAGCCGGTCGTCGAAGGGCTGGGTCCGCGACAGCTCGGCGCGCAGGGAGAAGAATTGCGGGTCCCCGTCCTGGCGGCTCAGCTCCGGGCTGCCCTTGGGGCTGGCGTTGAGCACGTCGAGCCCGGCGCGCAGCTCCACCCGCCCCTCGCCGGAGCCGTAGGGGTCGCGGTACTCGGCCCGCATTCCGGCGAAGGCGACGCGCAGCCGGTCGTCGGTAACCAGATCCTGGCCCAGCCCGCCGATGGCCGGGGTCAGCGAGTTCACCGACATGGTCTGGAACCCGCCGAACACGTCCAGCTTCAGCGCCCGGCTGCGCACCGCCGGGTAGCCCATGGTGGCGGTCAGCTCGGTCTGGTCGGAGGTGATGTCGAAGATCGCCACCCGGTCGCCCGGCGCGCTCTCGGCGTAGAGGCCGCGGAACGAGCCCCAGAGGCCGGAGGGGTCGAGGATGCGGCGATGCTCGACCTGGATCGTGTGCCGTTCCTGAAAGTCGTCGGGGAACGGGTCGTCGACATCGGCCGAGTTGAAGAAGCTCACGATGGTGCTGTCCCCGGCGGGGGACCAGGAGTTCAGCGCCAGAACCCCGCCGATCAGCCCTCGCCCGATCAGCGGCGACTGGCGGTTGTCGGCGAAGAGCGTGAAGCCCACCGCGTCGCGCTCCATGTTGATATGCAGGTCGACGCCGCCGCGCCCGCCCTCGCCCATCTTGGGCACGGCGGCGGCGCGGGTCACGCCGGGAATGTCGTTGAGCAGGAGCAGCGTGCGCTCGATCTGCGCGAGCGTCGGGTTGGAGAGCCCCTGCAAGGGCGCGATGGTGCGCTCGGCCAGCTCCCGCATGGGGCCGAGCGGCAGCCCCGGCGTTTCGATGGTCACCGAGGTCAGGGTGGCTTCGATGATCTCGAACCGCACCCGGCCGTCGTCGATGCGCTGGGCGGGAACCACGACGCGGGTGAACAGGTAGCCGTCGTCGCGGTAGCGGTTCTGCAGGCGGGCGGCGAGGGCGAAGACCTCGGCCAGGTCGATCTCCTGGTCGAGCGCGGACTCCCAGAGCGGGGAAAGCTCGGCCGTGTCGTAGAGGGCGCCGCCGGAGAGCTCCACGCCGCGCAGGACGAATCGGATTTCGCGGGCGTTGGCGGGCGGGGTCTGGGAGGTGAAGCGCAGCTCGGACTCAGGCCCCAGCGGCCCCGCCGCCTCGGTGCGGGTGCGGTCGGTGGCGGCGCGGATCGCGGACGGGGCGTTGGTCAGCGACGAGGGCAGACCGGCGGGAAGACGCTGGGCCTCGGCGACGGCGGGAATGCAGAGGGCGGCGAGAAACACGGCCGGAAACGCCCGAAAACCGCGGAAAACCGCAATGCAGGCGTTTTCCGACGCATCGGCGGGAGCGGCGTTCCGGCCCCGGACGATGGGCCCGCCGGCCGTCTCGGGCGACGGAGCGCGCGCCGCCGCCGTGACGGCGCCCCAGAGCGAAGCCACAGCGGCGGCGCGCAGCCCAATGCGCCGCGAGGTCACCCCCCGGCCAACGCACCCCTCGCTCTGCAACAAAAGACCCCCCGCCGCTACGAAAGCTAACAGGTCGTTAATAGCATCCGGAGGCGATGGCGGTCAAACGGGCATGACGTTCCCGTTTCGATTAACCATCTGAGATCAAGGAGATTTTTTGTGGCGCAGGGGTGTGTTCCGCAAACCGGCCCGCGCCTGCCGGCGCTATGCCGCGGCGCCTGTCCCCGCAGCCGCGCCGACCCTGGGGCCGGGCGGCGGCGATACGGTCGCCGTCGCGCCCCGCGCGCCGCCGGGCGCGCCCGCGGTCATCCGTCGTCCGTCACTGATCCCAGGACGGGGCGCGAATGGCGCCGACCACGTGGTTCTTCTCTTCCCGCGAGGCCACCAGGCGGTCCAGCGCGCCGGGCGCGTCGGCGCCGGCATCCGCGATGGCGCCCGCATAGGGACCGGCCACCGAGCGGGTCGATCCGTCGGAGGCGATCATCACAAGGCGCGCGCCGCCTGCAAGCTGCACATTCTCATTGCCGGGAATCACCGAGCCGGGCGCGTAGGACGCGACATTGCTCTCCAGCACGACGAAATCCGAGGCGGCGGCGGCCTGCGTCGAAAGCCCGAAGGCCGCGACGAACAGGGCTGCGACTAGCCGGTTCATCTGAAACTCTCCATGGTCCGGGGGTCTCATCCCCTCTGACACCAAAACGCGGCGGGAATGCGGACGCTGCGATAAAGCGCACATGTCGAATCTTGAACTTGGGCGGCGACGTCTACGCCATGGCGCGAGTTCGTATACGTTATGCTCATCGGCTGTAACGCAGGATGAACCTACCAGCCGACGGCAGGGAATTCGAGGCCGATCCGTTCACAATTCGAGGGGTCGGCTCGAAAAGGCGCGGGTCAGACGATGCGGTCGTCGCTCTCCCCCGCCCGCAGCCGTTCGAGATGCAGGCGCACCAGCGGGTCCTGCGCCGCGTCGGAAGGGGCGTCGGGCGCCGTCGCCAGCCGCTCCAGCGCCGTGAGGGCTGCGGCGGGGTCCGGGGCCGCGCCGTCGGCTCCGCCCTCCGCCCAGTTCCCCGTCGCGATCCGCGCGAAAGCCGCCCCGTAGGCGTCCCGCGTCGCCTGCGAGGCGACGCGGTCGAGGTTCCAGACCGCCACCGGCTCGACCTTGCCCTTCAGCATGACGCGGCCCACCGGGCGCAGCTCCGCCAAGCCGCGGGTCTCGTCGGCGTAGCGCAGCGCCGAGAGCCGCGCGGCCTCGGAGACGGTGATCCGGGTGCCGAGCCGCTTGTTGATGCTCTCCAGCCGCGCCGCGGTGTTCATGGCGTCGCCCATGGCGGTGTAGTCGAAGCGCTTGCGCCCGCCGAAATTGCCCACCGAGGCCACGCCCGTATGCACCCCGATCCGGGTCACGCCCAGGCCCAGATGCGCGTTGGCCCTGCGGTAGTCCTCGGCGAAGGCGTCCATCTCGGCGGCGCAGCGGATGGCGTTGAGCGCGTGGTCCGGCTCCTGCGTCATGGCCCCGAACAGGGCCACCACCGCATCCCCGATGAACTTGTCGATGGTCCCCGAATGCCGGGCGATGATGTCCGACATGCCGTCGAAATAGCCGTTGAGCAGCTCGGCCAGCGCCTCCGGCTCCAGGTTCTCGGACATGTCGGTGAAGCCGGCCACGTCGGTGAAGATGAAGGAGATCTCGCGCCGCTCCCCCCCCAGCCGCAGGGAGGAGCGGTCGCGGGCCAGCCGGTCGACCATGGCCGGCTCCAGGTAGTGGGAGAAGGCCATGCGGATGAACTGCTTTTCGCGTGAGGACAGGAACGCCTCCGTCGCGCCCCCGATGGCGAAGGAGACCACGAAAGCGATCAGCGCGGGCGCCACCGGGAAATAGGGCCCGGCCAGCGAGGACAGCCAGACCGCGAGCGCCGCGTAGCCGATCCCCGCCCCCGCCAGCGCCGCCAGCCGCCAGTAGAGCGCGCCGCCCCAGATGCCGATGCCGGCGCCGATCAGCGCCATGACCGCCACGATCGCCGCGCCGGGCCAGCCGCGCACGTCGAAGTCGCGCACCTCCCGCCCGTCGAGCATCTGGGAGAGCACATGCGCATGCAGCAGCACGCCGGGATTGGTGCGGTTGGAAATGGTCGGGTCCACGGACAGCGAGGTCTGGTGGCGGTCCGTCTGCTCCAGGTCCGCGCCGATCATCACGTAGCGCCCGGCGAACCAGTTGCGGAACATCGCCCTGGGCATGGCGGGGTTGAGCAGGATCTGGCTGGCGATCTTCTGGAAGGCGGGCGAGCCGTCGGGGGTCTCGCGCCGCCAGTCCACCAGGCCCTCGGTCGGGAACAGCGGCTGGTCGGTGGCGGTCAGCAGCGCGGCGGAAAAGCTCATCGGCTCGGCGCCCGGCAGGGTGCTTTCGAAGCGGCGCACCACGCCGTCGGGATCGTAGCGCACGGTGGCGAAGCCGGGGATGGCGCCGGAGCGTTCCATGAAATCGGCGAGGAACGCCTCCTGCGCCGGACGCAGCCCCGCCCGCGCGTCGGCCCAGGCCAGCACCAGCGTGCCGGGGAAATCGCGGATGGCCTCGATCAGGCGCTGGTCCTTGGCGGGCTCGGTCGGCTGATCGATGAGGATGTCGAGCCCGATCGCCGCCACCCCCGCATCGTTGAGCAGGATGATGAGATCGGCGAGGAAATCCCGGTCCACCGGCGAGCGGTAGGGGAACAGCGCCAGCGTGTCCTCGGTGACGGTGAGGATGGAGATGCGGGGGTCCTGCGTCTCCGAATAGGGCGAGAGGATCACCCGCAGCCGGTCGTTGAGCCCGGATTCGAGGCTGCGAAGGGTCTGCATGCCGCGGAACCCCGCGATGGCGGCGGCGGCGACGCACAGGGCGATGAGCAGGCCCAGCAACAGGCGCAGCGGCGGCGGACGGAACCGCGACGGCGCGGCGGCGCCCTGCCCCGCGCCTCCCGCCCCGCCCCCCGGCGTCATCCCCGAACCGGGCGCATGGCCCGGACCCTCGGCCTCCATGCTCACGCCGGGCCCGCTCCCTCATTTCCCCCGGCGGCCTGCGCGCCGCCGGGCGGAAGGGGGCGCCATGGAGCGCGCCGCGTCAAGCCTCGCGGCGGACGCGCGGGGGCCGGGTCAACCGGGAAGCGTGGGGAGAGGGCCGCGCATCAGGGGCATGAGGGCGGCCATTTCCGGCCCGTGATCGCGGCCGGTCAGCGCCCGGCGCAGCGGCTGGAACAGCGCCCTGCCCTTGCGCCCCGAGGCGGCCTTGGCGGCGGCGGTCCAGTCCTTCCACGCGGTCGGCCCCCAGGGGCGCGGCGGCAGGAGGGCGAGGGCCTCGGCGACGAATTCGGCGTCTTCGGGGTCCACCTTCGGGGGCGCGCCGGTCGCGCAGATCGCGGCCCAGTCGGCGGCCTCCGCCAGACGCGAGAGGTTGCCGCGCACCGCCAGCCACAAGGGCTCGGCGGTCTCGCCCTCGATCCCCAGCGCGGCGAGGCGGGGGCGGACCGCGGCGAAGGGCGCCTCGTGCAGGATGCGGGCGGTCAGCGGGTCGAGATCGGCGGGGTCGAGCCGGGTCGGCGCGGCCCCGAAACGCGTCAGCTCGAAGCCGTCGAGCAGATCCTCGGGCGCGGCGCGGGCGACCACCGGGTCCGATGTGCCCAGGCGCGCCAGCAGCGACAGCAGCGCCATCGGCTCCTGCCCCGCTTCCCGCAGCGCGCCCAGCGACAGGGCGTCGGCGCGCTTGGAGAACGCCTCCCCCTCCGGCCCGGTCAGCAGCGAGTGGTGGGCGAAGCGCGGCGGCTCGCCCCCCAGCGCGCGCATGATCTGGATCTGCGCCGCGGTGTTGGTCACGTGGTCGGCGCCCCGCACGATGTCGGTGACCCCGGTTTCGGCGTCATCCACGGCGGAGGCGAGCGTGTAGAGCACCTGCCCGTCCTCGCGGATCAGCACCGGGTCGGAGACCGAGGCCGCGTCGACCGAACGCGGGCCGAGGATCATGTCCCGCCACTCCACCCGCTCCCGATCCAGCTTGAAGCGCCAATGCGGCGGGCGGCTTTCGGCCAGGGCGTTGCGCTCGGTCTCCGTCAGGTCCAGCGCCGCGCGGTCGTAGATCGGCGGCAGGCCCCGCGACAGCAGCACCCGGCGCTTGAGGGCCAGCTCGTCCGGCGTCTCCCAGCAGGGGTAGAGCCGCCCGTCGGCGCGCAGACGCTCGGCCGCGGCCTCGTAGCGGGCGAGCCGGTCGGACTGGCGGAACGCCTCGTCCCAGGTCAGGCCGAGCCAGGTCAGGTCCTCGCGGATCGCGTCGGCGTATTCGGGCCGCGAGCGCACCGGGTCGGTGTCGTCCAGCCGCAGCAGAAACCGCCCCCCCGCCTTGCGCGCGATCAGCCAGTTGAGCAGCGCGGCGCGCAGATTGCCCAGGTGCAGGCGGCCGGTCGGCGAGGGCGCGAAACGGGTGAGGGTCATCGGGTTTCGAGGTCCGGGCGCGCCTTGCGGAAGGCGAGCAGCATCGGATCGCAGCCCCCCGCCACCATCTGCTTGCGGAAGGTCCGCTCGGGCAGCGCCGAAAGCCGGTTCATCCCCGCCTGCAGCTTGTAGAGCACCGCCTTTTTCTGCGGCGCCACGCCCTTTTTCAGCGAATAGCCGAAGCCCGGATTGAACAGCGAGCCGTTCATCCGGAACGCGGCGATGTCCGCCCAGGGGATGCGGCCGAAGGCGCGGTCGGTGATGCCGTCCGCGTCGACCACGAGGATCGGGCGCGGATCCCGCCCTTCCTTCCAGAAGAACAGCCCGGCGGCGAGGAAGACCAAGCCGGCGACCCACAGAAAGACCGAGTCGCCTCCCGGCCCCTCGGGATCCATGATCCGCGACAGCACCAGCCCCACCGCCAGCGCGCAGAGAAAGGCCAGCAGCACCTGCTTGCCCGCCATCAGCCGGAATTCGGCCGGAAGGCGGGGGCCCAACTCCATGCCGTGGGCGGCCATGATCTCCTCATCCGACATGTCCCGCATCTCCTCGCGGGTCGGTTTGCGGAGCGGGGCCGCGTCGGCCGGCGCATCGTCCGGCGTGACGGTCGGGTCGTCGTGTTCGTTCGGGTTCTTGTCGGTCATGGCGGGCTCAGGCGTCCTCTCGGTCGCGCCAGGAGGACGCGATGGGATAGCGGCGGTCGAGCCAGAAGGCCTTGGCGCCCAGTTTGGGACCGGGCGCGGACTGATGGCGCTTGTATTCGGCGATGTAGAGCAGGTGCTCGACCCGTTCGGCGGTGGCGCGGTCATGGCCCGCCGCCACGATGTCGGCGATGGCGGCGTCGCCCTCGATCAGCATGCGCAGGATGGCGTCGAGCACCGGGTAAGGCGGCAGGCTGTCGTCGTCGCGCTGGTCGGGGCGAAGCTCGGCGCTGGGCGGCTTGTCGATGACCCGCGGCGGGATGACCTCCCCGGCCGGAGCCTTCATCCAGGGGCGATGGTTGGCGTTGCGCCAGCGGCAGGCGTCAAAGACCTCGGTCTTGTAGAGATCCTTGATCGGGTTCCAGCCGCCGTTCATGTCGCCGTAGAGCGTGGCGTAGCCGACCGCGACTTCGGACTTGTTGCCGGTGGTCAGCAGCAGCTCGCCGAACTTGTTGGACATCGCCATCAGGTAGAGGCCGCGCAGGCGGGACTGCACGTTCTCCTCCGTCACGTCGGGTTCGCGCCCCTCGAAGGCGGGGGCGAGGGTTTCGCCGATCACGTCGACGCCGGGGCCGATGGGAATGGTCATCAGGGGCGCGCCGAGATTGCGCGCCACCTCGCCCGCGTCATGCAGGCTTTCCTCGGACGTGTAGCGCGAGGGCAGCATCACGCAGCGCACGTTCTCCGGCCCGAAGGCGTCGGCGGCGATGGCCGCGACGATGGCGCTGTCGATCCCGCCCGAGAGCCCCAGCAGCACCCTGGAGAACCCGGTCTTGCGGGCGTAGTCGCGGGTGCCGACGACCATGGCCTTGTATTCCAGCTCCGCCGTGTCGGGCACCGGGGCCATGGGGCCGGGGGCGCAGGCCCAGCCCTCGGGGCCGGTCTCCAGCGTCAGCGTCTCCACCGCTTCCTCGAACATCGGCAACTGGGCCGCGAGCCCGCCATGCACGTTCAGCGCGAAGGAGCCGCCGTCGAAGACCTGGTCGTCCTGCCCGCCGGTGCGGTTGAGATAGATCAGCGGCAGCCCGGTCTCGACCACGCGGGAGACCATGAGATTCATGCGCAGGTCGTGCTTGCCCCGCTCCCACGGGGAGCCGTTGGGCACGAACAGGATCTCGGCCCCGGATTCGGCCGCGGTCTCGGCCACGTCGGGGAACCAGGCGTCCTCGCAGATCGGGATGCCGACGCGGGCCGGGCCGATCTGCACCGGACCCGACGGGTCGGCGGAGCGATAGAGGCGCTTTTCGTCGAACACCCCGTAAGTGGGCAGGTGATGCTTGGACACATGCGCGTGGATGCGCCCCCCCGACAGGATGAAATAGGCGTTCTCGATCCGCTCAAGCCCCGCCAGCGGCGCGCCGATGCCCAGCGCGGGGCCGTCGGCCGTCGCCTCGGCCAGCGCCTCCAGCCGGCGGGCGCAGGCGGCGACGAAGGCGGGCTTGAGCACCAGGTCCTGCGGCTGGTAGCCGGCGAGGAACATCTCGGGCAGCGCCACGAAATGCGCGCCCTCGGCCTTGCCCTGCGCCCAGGCGGCGAGCGCGCGCTCGGCATTGCCCGAGACGTCGCCCACCTTGGGATCGAGCTGGGCGAGAGTGAGCCGGAAGGCGTCGGGCATGGTCGGGTCTCCGCAGGGCCGCTTCGCGTCGGGCGCGCCCCGCGGTCGGGGCGGCGGCGCGGGGGGCGATCCGGCGTGGGCGCCGGGATCGTTCCGGGGGCGCAGTTACAGGCGCCGCAGCCGGCTTCGCAAGACCGCCGGGCGCCGCGGGGGCGCGGGAGGCGGGGGACGCCGGGGCGCGGACCTTCGGCGGGGCCGCGCGAACGCGCCCTATCCTCCCCCTGCGGAACGAAGTTTCCCGGCGCCGCGCCGGTTGCCAGCGCCGCGCGCCGCCCCTATCGTCAGCCCGATCCCGCGCCGACCCCGCGTCCGGCGCGCCGTCCATTGTGGAGGACCCTCGCGGCATGCGCCTGCGTCACATATGCGCCGTCGCCGCGCTGGCCGCGGCCGCGCCCTTCGTCGCCCCCATCGATCTCGCCGCCCAGTCGGACGTGGAGACCAAGCGCTATGACAGCGGCGAGGTCTACGAAGGCCAGTTCAGGGAAGGCCGGCAGCATGGCGCGGGCTCGCTGACGCGGCCGGACGGCTTCTCCTATGTCGGCGAGTTCAGGGACGGCTGGATCGAGGGTGAGGGGGTGGCCAAATACCCCAACGGCTCGGTCTACGAAGGCACGTTCGTGGGCGGGAAGCCCCAGGGCAAGGGCCGCATCACCTATGCCGAGGGCGGCGGCTACGAGGGCGACTGGATCGAGGGCCGGATCGAGGGCGAGGGCGTCGCGCGCTACGTGGACGGGATGGTCTACGAGGGCACGTTCAAGAACTCGCAGCCGGACGGCCACGGCGTGCTCACCCGTCCGGACGGCTACCGCTACGAGGGCGGCTTCGTGGCCGGGGAGCCGCAGGGCGAGGCGGAGCTGCGCTACCCCGACGGCTCGGTCTATGTCGGAGAGATCAAGGCCGGCCTGCGCGAGGGCCAGGGCAAGATGACCCTGCCCGACGGCGACGTCTATGAGGGGACCTGGGTCGCCGGCCGGTTCGAGGGCGCGGGCGCCGCGGCCCAGTCCAACGGCGACGTCTACGAGGGCGGCTTCGTCGACGGCAAGCGCGAGGGACAGGGCAAGGCCACCTATGCCAATGGCGACGTCTACGAGGGCGAATTCCACGACGACCGCCGCGACGGCCAGGGCAAGTTCACCGCCGCCGACGGCTTCGCCTATGAGGGCGGCTGGTCCGACGGCCGGATCGAGGGCGAGGGCGTCGCCCGCTATGCCGACGGACGCGTGCACGAAGGGACATTCGTGGCCGGCAAGCCCGAAGGCGAGGGCGTGCTGACCTATCCCAACGGCGACCGCTTCGAAGGAACCTGGTCCGAAGGCCGGCTGGAAGGCCAGGGCGTCGCCGCCTATGCCGACGGCGTGCGCTACGAGGGCGGCTTCAAGGCCGGCAAATACGACGGGAAGGGCAAGCTCACCTATCCCGACGGCTATGTCTACGAGGGCGACTGGGCGGCGCGGGTGCGCCACGGCCAGGGGCGCGAGGCCTTCCCCGACGGCTCGGTCTACGAAGGCGGCTTCGCCGAGGGGCTGCGCGACGGCCAGGGCAAGCTGACCCTGCCCGACGGCTTCGTCTACGAGGGCGAATGGAAGGCCGGCGCCATGCAGGGCGAGGGCGTGGCCCGCTATCCCGACGGCCGCGTGCACGAGGGCGCTTTCGTCGACGGCAAGCCCGAGGGCCCCGGCGTGCTGACCTATGCCGACGGCGACCGGTTCGAGGGGACCTGGGTCGCGGGTCGGCTGGACGGCGAGGGCAAGGCGGTCTTCGCCGACGGCTCGCGCTATGAGGGGCATTTCTCGGCCGGCCAGTATGATGGCCGGGGCAAGCTGGTCTATGCCGACGGCTACGCCTACGAAGGCGAGTGGGAGGCCGGCCTCCAGCAGGGAACCGGCGTGATGACCTTCCCCGACGGCTCGACCTATGAGGGCGAGTGGCAGGCCGGGGAGATCGATGGCGTGGGCGAGGCCCGCTACAAGAGCGGCGACGTCTACGAGGGCGAATTCGTGAAGGGCAAGCGCGAGGGCGAGGGTCGGATGACCTATGCCGACGGCTCGATCTTCGAGGGCGAATGGCTCGACGGCGCCCCGTCCTCCGCCGCCCCCGCCCCCGCTCCTGCCGCACCCGCCCCTGCCCCGGCGAGCGGCGGCTGAGAGGGCGCCGCCGAAGGCCTCGCGATCCGGGAACGGGCGATCACAGCCTCCGCCGCCTCACAATCCGCGAGGCGTGCCACGGGTGGACGACCGGCGGGTGATCCGCGGCATCCTGCGGCGCGTTCGGGCCGGAACGCCGTGGCGGGACGCCCGAAGGGCGGGCCCTCCGTCTGAAGCCGAAACCCGACCGGGCCGGCGACGCGCCGATGGGAACCGCGTTTGTCGCCCGCCTGCAGCGCGACACGACCCTGATCGCGGATCGGGCCTGCGCCGCCAACCCGATCCGCACCGCACGATCCGTAAGGGCGCCTTCAGCTTCAGCCCACGGGTCAATCGCCAGCGGAGCCTCGTGAAGCGGCTTTTTCAACCGTTTCGAACGATTTCGAGGCCTCGCCACGCTCCTGACCGTAGTGGGAAAACTATCCCGCTGCTCCCGAGATCGCTGCAATCCGCATCTGAATTGCGAACATATGCGTCCGCGCTCCGGGCCTCGTGCGGATGATCTTCAGCCTCTCCTTCGCCCCGGCGGCGGGAGATGCGTCCACCTGCGCTGCATCCCGAAACAAGCGCCTCGCGACCGTTCCGCTTCTGTGCGAGCGGGCGAGGCCTGGCGGGTTATGGCCGAGACGACCTCAAGGCGCTGTCAGAGCGGCGAAAGGGCAGACGCGCGTCACGCCCCTGGCGACCGGGACTGGCGAACATCCGCCTTCGCTATCGCAGGCACCGAACGCGCGGCAGGTCGATGGTCGCCGAGGGATCAACGCGCCCCGCTGGCCGCTTGCGCACGCAATTCGGACACGACATCCCGGCCGAGGCCCTTGCGTTCGGGTAACGTTCGCCCGGGAGCGGAAGGGGCGCGAAACGTCAGCATCGCGCGGGATCACAGAACAGGTCCGAGACCTCGCCAAACGGGGCGCCCGCGGGCCCGGCGATTGTTTCGCCGCGCTTGAGGCCCCATCCAAGCCGACGCCTTGGCGATGGCGGCGCTCAGCGAAGCGATTGAAACAGATCGGGTCCTCCGGGGCTTTGTGACCCGGCAAGCAGGAGCCATGACCGGGAGACCATCGAGATACGCGCCCGAAAGGTGAGCGTCAGCCGAACGGATGGATGGGGCTCGCCCTTCGCAGGAGGCCGGGCGCGCATCCATCGCGGCGCCCCCGTGAATACGCCATACCGAACCTGCGGCGCATCTCGACCCTTCCCCCAAGGCCGAGCAGCGCAATCAAGTAGAGAGCGCGGCCGCCACCGTGACAGGCTCCCCGCGCGAAACGGCCGCCGCCGAATGTCCCCGGCGGGCGCAACGGCGCGGTTTGCAATGATCCGAGCCCCTGATCTGGGTCAGGCCGCGCTTCGGGACCCGTCTTCGCGGCGGGCGGCGTCATGGGTGCGGAACATGGCGGTGAGGCGGTCGAGCTCTTCGGATTCGGAGGCCAGGGCGCGGGCGGAGCGGGCGGAGCTGTCGGCCAGCGCCGCGTTGCGCTGGGTGTTCTCGTCCATCTGGGTCACGGCCTGGTTGATCTCTTCGACCCCGGAGGCCTGCTCCCGGCTCGCCATGTCGATGCGCCCGACACGCTCCGAGATCCGGCGCATGGCCTCCGCCATTTCCGAAAGCGCGTTGCCGGTGCGCTCCACCAGGCCGACCCCGGTATCCACGCGTTCCGAGCTTTCGGTGATCAGGCCGCGGATGTCGTCGGCGGCCTCCCGCGAACGGCGGGCCAGCGCCCCGACCTCGGACGCCACCACGGCGAAGCCCTTGCCGGCGTCGCCGGCGCGCGCCGCCTCCACCGCCGCGTTCAGGGCCAGCAGGTTGGTCTGGGTGGCGATCGAGGCGATCACGTCCACGATCTCGGTCATCCGACGGGAACTGTCGGAGAGGCGGCTCATCGCCGAGACCGCTTCGTCCACCACCACCCGGCCGCTGTCGGCGCGTCCGTCGGCCTCATTGGCGTCGGCGCGGGCCTCGGAGGCGGAGTCGGCGTTGGCTTTCACCGAACCGGTCATCTCCTCCATCAGCGCGGCGGTCTCCTCCAGCGCCGCGGCCTGGCTCTCCGCCCGTTCGGCGAGCGCGCCGGCGCCCGAGGCGATTTCGTCGGAGGCGGCCCGCACCCGGCCGCCGGCCGACTTGATGTCGGTGATCAGGCCGTTGAGGCGATCGACGGTGACGTTCACGCCCTCCGCCAGCGTGCCCAGCGCGCCGCCGTAGGCGCCTTCGACCCGCCGGGTGAGGTCGCCCTCCGCCAGCGCGCGCACGGCGCGGTCGACGTCCTCGGAAAAGGTCGCGACGATATCGCAGATGCGGTTCATGCCGGTGGCGACGTCGCGCAGGAAGGGGTCGTCCACCTGCGAGTCCAGGCGCTTGGCGAAGTCGCCGTCGCCGGCGGCGGCGAGCACTTCGCGCAGCTGCGTCTCCAGCCGCCGGGTCTGGGTGACATCGTCCCAGACGATGGCATAGCCGATGCGGCGGTTGTTGGAGTCGATGATCGGCGCCGCGGTCAGGTCGAAAATCCGCTCATCGAAGCCGATGGTCGCGCGATGCTGGCCGTCCAGCGCCTCCAGCATGTTGCGGATGCGGGGTTTGTCCTTGTGGAAGATGTCGATGTTCTTGCCGCTGATGTCGCTGACATCGGCGCCCAGGGACCTGAAATACTCGCTCGACGCGTCGACCAGCTTCTGGAAGGCCGGGTTGGCGTAGGTGATGTAGAAGCGGCTGTTGCAGACCACGATGGGGCCCGACGACACGTCGAGCGCCGACGTGATCCGGTGGGCGCGGTCGGCGGTGTAGCTCATTTCCCGGGCGCTGCGGGCCAGCGCGCCGACTTCGTCCTTGCGATCGAACGTGCGGTCGTCGATCCCGAGATCCCGGCCCTCGGCGATCCGGGCGAAGGCCGCCGAGATCGCGGCCAGCGGCCGGACAAGGCCGATGGCCGACATGTAGGCCAGCCCGGACGAGATCAGCAGCGCCAGCGTGACCGCCACGCTCACGACCAGCAGCCCGGTTCGCGCCCTGTCGCCGGACCGGGCCGCGACCGACTGCAGGAGTTCGGCCAGCTCGGCCTCAAGCCCCCTCAGCAGGTTGATCTTGGCGGTGATCGCGTCGAACCATTGCCCGCCCGTCACGCCGTTCATGAAACCCAGGCGCACGCCGTCGGACGCCACCTGGCGCATGCGCTGCACCTCCAGCGCCACGGGGCTTGCGAGCAGGCGATCAAGCGCGGCGACGGATTCGGCCGGCGCGACCGCCCGGAATTCGTCGAGATAGACGTCCTGCCGCACGGCGAGACTTTCGAACCGCGCGTAGACATCCGGCGCGAAGGCGCCCTTGCCGAACCCGTTGGCGCCCATCGCCCGTTCCAGCCCCGCACGCTCCTTCGCGTTGATCAGCGCGGTCATCGCGGCCAGCAGGGCGTCGCCCTCGCTGAAGGTCATCGCCGAGCGCAGGGTGGGGGCGATGTTGATCAACTCCCCTATCTGCGTCGTGTACCAGCCCGCCATGTCGCCGAGCGGAATGCGCAGCTCGTCCACCGCGTCGCGCTTCGCCTCAAGCTCCGCCGAGATGGCCAGAGCCTCCTCCGCCTGTTCGATCACCGGCTCCAGCCCGGCGACGCGATAGGCGGCCAGCCGCCCTGCGAAACGTTCGGCGGCGGCGTCGGTCTGCTGGCGCTGACCTTGCACGCGTTCCCTGAAATCGGCGTCGCCGCCCGAGCCCAGATAGCCGGCCGAGGCCCCGCGTTCCTTCTGAAGCTCATGCACCAGGGCGGAGGCTTCGCGCACCAGCGCCACGCCGTCCTCCGCCACCGTGGCGGCGCGGCTCTGGAGCCAGGCATGCCTGACTTCGAGACCCGCGAAGAACATGAGCACCAGGGAAGGAATGCCGACCGCGATCAGGAATCGGGTCGCGATGGTCAGTCTGGGCATGGACGTCGATCCTCGCAGGAAGGTCATTTCAGCCTGAAGATCGCGGGAAGATGGCCCGGCGTCCTTTCCAAGACGTCAACGAAGCCGCGATTCGCGCCGTCCGACGCCGCGGATTCGGGGGAAATCCGGGCCTTTCGGGCGAAATCCGCCCGGAAGACCCCGACGCGCTTTCCCCTTTCCTTCCGCCCTGCCCTGCGTATAGTGCGCGCCATGGTCACGGACGCCTGCACCCCTGCCGCCGCTTCACAGCGGTTCGAGCTCGGCCTCGCGCTTCTCCTTACACGCCCCTGAGCGTGCCGGGACGTCGGCGCGCGCGCTCAGGGGACACGAGACGCGCCGCGCGACATCCGGACAAAGCCAAGGACCATTCCCAATGACGACCCATGACACCGGCGCCTCCGCGCCCGCTTCCGCCCCTCATGCCGGCCCCATCACCGACGAGATCAAGGCCGCGCCCGACCGCGTGCTGATCTTCGACACCACCCTGCGCGACGGCGAGCAATCGCCTGGCGCCACCATGAGCCTCGACGAGAAGCTGCGCATCGCCCGCCACCTGGACGAGATGGGCGTGGACATCATCGAGGCCGGCTTCCCCATCGCCTCCGAGGGCGATTTCGAGGCGGTTTCGGCGATCTCCGGCGTGGTGGAGAATTCGGTGGTCTGCGGCCTGGCCCGCACCGGCGCCGCCGACCTGGAGCGCGCGGGCAAGGCGCTGGAGAAGGCCCGCCGGAGCCGCATCCACACCTTCATCGCCACCTCGCCGCTGCACATGGAGCGCAAGCTGCAGCTCGAGCCCGAGCAGGTGCTGGAGAAGATCGAGTTCGCCGTGCGCCGCGCGCGCGAGTTCACCGACGACGTGCAGTGGTCGCCCGAGGACGCCACCCGCTCCGACCACGATTTCCTGGTGCAGGCGGTGCAGCTGGCGGTCGACAGCGGCGCCAACACCATCAACATCCCCGACACCGTGGGCTACACCGCCCCGGAGGAAAGCGCGGCGATCATCCGGATGCTGAAGCAGCGGGTGACGGGGATCGACGACGTGGTGATCTCCACTCATTGCCACAACGATCTGGGCATGGCGGTGGCCAACGCGCTGGCCGCGGTTTCGGCCGGCGCGCGGCAGGTGGAGTGCACCATCAACGGCCTGGGCGAGCGGGCGGGCAACGCCGCCCTGGAGGAGATCGTCATGGCGATGCGCGTGCGCCACGACATCATGCCCTGGTCGAACCGCATCGACGCCACCAAGATCATGGCCGCCAGCCGCATGGTCAGCCAGATCACCGGCTTCCCGGTGCAGTACAACAAGGCCGTGGTCGGCAAGAACGCCTTCGCGCATGAATCCGGCATCCACCAGGACGGGATGCTGAAGGACAAGTCGACCTACGAGATCATGCTGCCCGAGATGGTCGGCCTGACCGAATCGAGCCTGGTGATGGGCAAGCATTCGGGCCGCGCCGCCTTCCGCGCCAAGCTGAAGGATCTGGGCCACGAGGTCGGCGACAACCAGCTCAACGACACCTTCGTGCGCTTCAAGGCCCTGGCCGACACCAAGAAGGAGGTCTACGACGAGGACATCCTGGCGCTGATGGCCGAGACCGGCGCCGACGGCGCGCCCGAGCGCTTCAAGGTCGTGTCGCTGGAAGTGGTCTGCGGGTCGGTCACCCCCTCCGCCAAGCTGGTGATGGAGGTCGACGGGACCGAGATCTCGGCCGAGGCTTCGGGCGACGGGCCGGTGGATTCGTGCTTCAACGCGGTCAAGAAACTGGTCCCCCACACCGCCGTGCTGCAGCTCTACCAGGTGAGCGCGGTGACCGAGGGCACCGACGCCCAGGCCACCGTCTCGGTGCGGCTGGAGGAGAACGGGCGCATCGCGACCGGCCGGTCTTCGCATACCGACACCATCCTGGCCTCGACCCGGGCCTATGTGCACGCGCTCAACCGCCTGCAGGTGCGCAGCCAGAAGGCGCATCCGACGGCGGCCGCATAAGAACCGCCCGTCCGGAAACGGGGGGGCGAAGGGACGGATCGCGGCGGGCGGGAGCTTTCGGGCGCCCGCCCGTTCACGTTTCGGGGCGGGGATCGGCGGCTCGCTTGACGGGGCGGCGGAAATGGCGCGGCATGACGCGACGACCCGCGTCATGCCCGGAGGCCCCGATGACCCGCGCCCCCCTGTCCGATCCCGGCGCAGGCTCCGCCGCCGAGCCCCGCCCTACCGGCCGCGTGGAGATCGCCGAGGCGACCTCCCCCGAGGACCTGGCCGCGATCCGCGCGCTCTGCCGCGCCTTCCGGACATGGCTGATGGTCCGCTATGTCGATCACCCGGACATCATCGAGGCCTATTACGCCGAGGATCGCTGGGAAGCGCTGCTCGACGACCTGCCCCGCCTGCACGCCGCCCCCGAGGGCGCGATCCTGCTGGCGCGGCTCGACGGGCGGCCGGCGGGCTGCGCCATGTTCGCCCCCCTGCCCGAGCCCGACGCCTGCGAGATGAAGCGCATGTATGTCGACGGGTTCGCCCGCGGAACCGGGGTCGCGGCGGGGCTGGTCGAGGCGCTCTGCGCGCTGGCCAAGGCGCGGGGGCGGACGGTGATGCGGCTCGACACCGGGCGCATCCAGGTGGAGGCGCAGGCGCTCTACGCCCGGCGGGGCTTCGTCGTCCGGGGGCCCTATTACGAGGCGCCGCCGTCGCTGGCGGATTTCCTGGTGTTCATGGAACGGCCGCTCTGACCCGCCTGCCATCCGGGGCGGGCGGCGTTCGGCCGAAACCGTCTCCCCATGATGCGAAAGGCCGGCCCCGATGGAGGCCGGCCCTTGTCGCGTCGTGGTCTCGGCCTCCGCCGCCCGGCCCGAGCGGGCCGGGGGTCGGGCTCAGTCGTCGCGATAGACCTTCTCGCGGCGCTCGTGCATTTCCTGGGCCGCAAGGCTCAGGGTCGCGATCGGGCGCGCGTCCAGCCGCTTGAGGCTGATCGGGTCGCCGGTCACTTCGCAATAGCCGTAGCTTCCGTCCTCGATCCGGCGCAGCGCCTGGTCGATCTTGGAGATCACCTTGCGCTGACGGTCGCGGGTGCGCAGCTCCAGCGCACGATCCGTCTCGGCCGACGCGCGGTCGGCGATATCGGGCACCGACTGACCGCTTTCCTGAAGACCCTCGAGCGTGGATTTGCTCTCGGCCAGGATGCTGTCACGCCATTCGACCAATTTTCTGCGGAAATATTCCTTTTGACGGGAGTTCATGAACGGTTCGTCTTCGGAAGGGAAGTACTCGACTTCCATAACGATTTCGGACTTCATCGCCAGGCACCTCGATGCTCGTCTGCCACCCCGCGGCACGGGGGATCAAGGGGAGCCGGCGGCCTCCAAGCAGGGTCCCGCTGCGGAGGGCCTGTGCGCCGCACTCCCGTCGCGCCGCCGCGGTGGATATAGCCGCAGGTGCGCATTAAGTCACGCGAAAGGTTCGTTAAGGGGCGCGGGCGAAGGCGCGAGGTGCGGAAAGCCCGTTTCCGCGGCGCCCTGACATGCGTTTTGCCGAATCGCGCGGCGCCACGGTTTCGGCACGGCGCTCCCGAGGCGCCCGCCCGCTGATATGGTCCGACGCTATCGCGGTCGCCCTTGCCCATACGCGGCCGTATGTGCCACCAATCTCCCAAGCGGCGCCCGTGAACCGGGCGCCTCCGAGGAAACGTTGCGGAAACGACGCGAAGGAGCGGGCGACGCCCATGAGATTCGAAGGCACGCGCGACTACGTCGCCACCGATGACCTCAAGATCGCGGTGAACGCCGCCATCACCCTCGAGCGGCCTCTGCTGGTAAAGGGCGAGCCCGGCACCGGCAAGACCGAGCTGGCCCGCCAGGTGGCCACGGCGCTCGATCTGCCGATCATCGAGTGGAACGTGAAGTCCACCACCAAGGCCCAGCAGGGGCTCTATGAATACGACGCGGTCTCCCGCCTGCGGGACAGCCAGCTCGGCGACGAGCGGGTGCGCGACGTGCGCAACTACATCAAGAAGGGCAAGCTCTGGGAGGCGTTCGACGCCGAACAGAAGGTCGTGCTGCTGATCGACGAGATCGACAAGGCGGACATCGAATTCCCCAACGACCTCCTGCAGGAGCTCGACCGGATGGAATTCTATGTCTACGAGACCGGCGAGCTGGTGCGCGCCAAGATCCGTCCGATCGTGCTGATCACCTCGAACAACGAGAAGGAGCTGCCCGACGCCTTCCTGCGCCGCTGCTTCTTCCACTACATCCAGTTCCCCGACAACGAGACCATGACCGAGATCGTCAAGGTCCACTTCCCGGACGTGAAGCAGAACCTGCTGCGCGCGGCGCTGACCCAGTTCTACGACATCCGCGACACGCCGGGGCTGAAGAAGAAGCCCTCGACCTCCGAGGTGCTGGACTGGCTGAAGCTGCTGATGTCGGACGATCTGGACGCGTCCGACCTGCGCGCCAACCCCACCGACGCCCTGCCCCGCCTGCATGGCGCGCTGCTCAAGAACGAGCAGGACGTGCACCTTTTCGAGCGGCTGGCCTTCATGGCGCGGCGCGAACGCTGAGGCGCGCGGGTCCCGCACGGGGCCCGCCTTCGCCGACCTGCGAAAGCCCCGGACGCCGTCCGGGGCTTTTTCGCGAGCGCCCGCCGCCGCCCGCGCCGCGTCCCGGCCGGCCCCCTGCGCGCTCCCGCCTCTTGCGGCGGCGGCGCGGGCGGGGCAGAACCGCCCCATGACCCTGATGATCCGCCCCCTGGAAGCGAGCGACGAGGCCGAATGGCGTCGTCTGTGGACCGGCTACCTGGAGTTCTACGAGACCTCCGTGGCCGAAGAGGTCTATGCGACCAGTTTCGCGCGCATGCTGTCGCCCGAGCATCCCGACCAGCACGGCCTGATCGCGCTGCGCGACGGCAAGCCGGTCGGGCTGGTGCATTACATCTTCCATCGCCACAACTGGCGGGTGGAGGACGTGGTCTACCTGCAGGATCTTTACGTCGATCCCGAGATTCGCGGGACCGGGGCCGGACGGGCGCTGATCGAGGCGGTCTACGCCGCCGGCGACGCGGCGGGATGCGCTTCGGTCTACTGGATGACGCAGGAATTCAACCACACGGCGCGGATCCTCTATGACCGCATCGCGACCCTGACCCCCTTCATCAAGTACCAGCGATGATCCTGATCCTGATTTTCGCCGCCGGCTTCGTCTATGGCTGGGTCAAGGCGAAGCGCGCCGGCGGGCGCGCCGTCGACCGTCTGCGCTACGGCATCATCCATGGGCTGGCCCCGACGCTGGCGGTCTACGCCATCGCCTCGCTGGGCGACTGGCAGGGCTTTTTCTGAGCCGACCGCCGGGGCGACGCGCCGCGGACCGGGCGCGTCTCCGGGCCGCGCGATCCGCCTGCTGAATTTTCGCTCCGAAGGCGTCCCGACGTCGCTTTCCGGCTCGACGCCCCGCCCGCCTCCGCGTTAGTGTCGGGCCATGTTCGTAGATCTCTTTCTGGGCCTCCGCGAGGCCAAGGTGCCGGTCAGCCTGCGTGAGTATCTCACGCTGCTCGAAGCCATGGACAAACGTCTGGTCCAGTACGACGTGGAGGGGTTCTATTACCTCTCCCGCGCCGCGCTGGTGAAGGACGAGCGCAACATCGACAAGTTCGACCAGGTGTTCTCGACGGTCTTCAAGGGCCTCGAGGCGATCTCGGGCGCGCCGGAGGGGGCCGAGGCGGTCGACCTGCCCGAGGAATGGTTGCGCAAGCTCGCCGAAAAGCACCTCTCTCCGGAGGAGATGAAGGAGGTCGAGGCGCTCGGCGGCTTCGAGAAGCTGATGGAGACGCTGCGCAAGCGCCTGGAGGAGCAGGAGAAGCGCCACCAGGGCGGGTCCAAGTGGATCGGCACCGCGGGCACCTCCCCCTTCGGCGCCTATGGCTACAACCCCGAGGGCGTGCGCATCGGCCAGAAGGAATCGCGCAACCGCCGCGCGGTGAAGGTCTGGGACCGGCGCGAGTTCCGCGACTTCGACGACAATGTCGAACTGGGCACCCGCAACATCAAGCTGGCGCTGAAGCGGCTGCGCCGCTGGGCGCGGGACGGGGCGGACGAGGAGCTGGATCTCGACAACACCATCCGCTCCACCGCCGAGCACGGCTATCTGGACGTGAAGACCCGGCCCGAGCGGCGCAATGCGGTTAAGGTGGTGCTGTTCCTTGATGTCGGCGGGTCGATGGACGACCATATCAAGGTGATGGAGGAGCTGTTCTCCGCCGCCAAGACCGAGCTGAAGAACATGGAGCACTACTACTTCCACAACTGCCTCTATGAAGGCGTGTGGAAGGAGAACAAGCGGCGCTGGACCGATCAGCTGCCGACCGCCGAGGTGCTCAACAAGTTCCCCAAGGACTGGAAGTGCATCTTCGTCGGCGACGCCTCCATGTCGCCCTACGAGATCGCCTATCCCGGCGGCGCGTCGGAGCACTGGAACGAGGAGGCCGGCGAGGTCTGGCTGAAACGCGCCATCGACAAGTGGCCGTCCTGCACCTGGATCAACCCGGTGCCGGAGCGGCAGTGGAAATACACCCACTCTATCCAGATGATCCAGGAGATCTTCGGGGGCCGCATGCACCCGATGACGCTGGAAGGTCTGGGCGCCGCGATGAAGGAGCTGAGCCGCTGAGGCCAGCCCGCCGCGGCGGATCGTGCGGGCGGGATGTCGGGACGGACGCGCGGCCTGCGGCCGACGCCCCGCCCGCCATCCCACTCTTTTTCGCGCCTCCGGACGTTCGTCGCGCGTGATCGGGAGCGGGAATGGCTGGCGGCGGCCCTCCGGCTCCCTATCTGTAAGCGATGCTCAAACTGCTCCCCCTTCTCGCGCTGATCGCCTACGGGCTGGTGAGCTGGCGTTTCTCGGCCTGGCGGACCAAGCGTGAGCTCGATGCGCGCTCGGCCCCGCTGGACCGGCCGGAGCTGGAGGCCGCGGTGCGCCGGCTCGGCCGTGCGGTGGACCTGCCGGAGCTGCGGGCGCTGGTCTACGACATCCCGGTGTTCAACGGGCTGGCCTCGCCGGACGGGCGCGTCTTCGTGACCCGCGGCGTGCTGGACCAGCACGCCATGGGACGGGTCAGCGCCGACGAGGTCGCCTCGATCATCGCGCATGAGCTGGGGCATGTGGCGCTGGGGCATTCGCGGCGGCGGATGGTGGACTGGACCGGGCAGAACGCGGCGCGGGTGGTGTTGGGGGCGTTGCTGGGACGGCTGATCCCCTTCATCGGGCCGTGGATCGCGGTGATGCTGACGCAGCTGGTCTCGGCCCGGCTGAGCCGGCGCGACGAGTTCGAGGCGGACGCCTTCGCCGCGGCGCTGATGCGCAAGGCGGGGCTGGATACGGGCGCGCAGACCAGCCTGCTGGGGAAGCTGGAGAAGATGACCCCGCGCGGATCCGGCGGGTTCGCCTGGCTGATGAGCCATCCGCCCGCGAAGACCCGGGTCGCGGCGATCGAGCGGTTGCAGGCGGAATGGGATCGCGGCGGGCGTCCGCCGGCGGTCTGAGGCGCGGGATCGCGGTCAGCCGGCGTCGAGCGCGCCCTGGCGCAGCAGTTTCGCGAAACGCGGCAGGCCGGCGCGCTTGAGGGCGCGGACCGACTCTGCCCGGTCGGCCTGGAGCGCGGGGAAGGTCCGCAACGTGTTGGCGAGCGCGCGCGCCATGGCCTCGGGCGCCCGGCCGGCCAGTTCCCAGAGCAGCGCGTCCGGGTGAATCGGGGCGAGGCCGAGGTCGCGCAGCTTGGCGGCCGGGAAATCACGCAGATTGGCGGTGACCAGCAGGCTCGCCCCCGCCTTCAGCGCGGCGGCGAGCACGTGGCGGTCGTCCTCGTCGGGCAGAGAGAGCGCGTCGCAGGCCTCGCGGGTCGGGGCGGCCTCGCCCATCGGCCAGCGGCGCGCCATGAGCCCGACCTCGCGATGCACCGCCTCGGCGGCGAGGGGGCCGTGATCGCGGGCGGTGGCATGGGCCCATTCGGCGACCACGCCGGGGGACCAGGCGGGGTCGAGCAGCCCCTCCGCCGCCGCGGACAGGAGAAGCCCCCGGGTCAATGGCGGGAACAGCACGCAGGCGTCGAGGAAGGCGCGGGGGGCGTCCTCCGCCCCCTGCCCGTCTTCCCGCCCGCCGCCTGTCACGGAAGCCGCCAGGTCAGCGCCTTCAGGTAGGAGGTCTCGGGCAGCGCCGGCAGGCTCGGGTGATCCGGGCCGGGGCCGCCGGCGCGGATCTGCTGGGCGGCGCGACCGGCGGTGCGCAGGCCGTGGGCGCAGGCGCCGCGGAAGTTCTCCAGGTCCACGGCGTGGGAGCAGGAGCACAGCGTCAGGTAGCCCCCCGGCGCGGTGATCTTCGCCGCCAGCCGCGCGACCCGGCCATAGGCGCGCATGCCGTTCTGGAAGGCGGAGCGGTTGGGCGCGAAGGCCGGCGGATCGCAGACCACGACGTCGAAGGTCTCGCCGGCCTCGGCCAGCGCGGTCATGGTGTCGAAGGCGTCGCCGCGCCGGGTTTCGAACCGGTCGCCGAAGCCGGAGCGCGCGGCGCCCTCGGCGGCGAGCTTCAGGGCGGGCTCCGAGCCGTCGACGGCCAGCGCGGACGCGGCCCCGCCGGCGAGCGCGGCCAGCGAGAAGCCGCCCACATGCGAGAACACGTCGATCACCCGCGCGCCGGGGGCGAGGCGGGCGACGAAGGCGTGGTTGGGGCGCTGGTCGTAGTAGAGCCCGGTTTTCTGCCCGCCCATGAGGTCGGCGAGGTAGACGGCGCCGTTCATCGGCGTCTCCACCGGGCCGTCGAGGGCGCCGGCGAGCAGCCGGGTCTCGCCGCTCAGCCCTTCCTGCGCGCGGGCGCGCGAGCCGGCGTTAAGCACGACGGTGGAGACGCCGGCGACGCGGATCACGGCCTGCGCGATCTCCTCGGCGCGGGCGTCGGCCCAGGCGGCGTTGGGCTGGATCACGGCGGCGTCGCCGAAACGGTCGATGACCAGGCCGGGGAGGAAATCGGCCTCGGCATGGACCAGCCGGTAGAAGGGCTTGTCGAACAGCCGCTCGCGCAGGGCGAGGGCCTGGGCGATGCGGGATTCGAGCCATGCGGCGTCGATCTCGGCCCCGGGATCGACGTCGAGCAGGCGCGCGGAGATGGCGCTCTCGGCGTTGAAGGCGACGAGGCCCAGCGTCTGACGCTCGGGGTCCTGAAGCTCGACCACGGCGCCGGCCGGGATTTTCCGGGTGCGGCGGTCCATGACGATCTCGTCCTGGTAGACCCAGGGGGCGCCGGCGAGGAAGCGGCGCCCGGCCTTGGGCTTCAGGCGGATGACGGGGCGCGCGCCGGGATTCGCCTCGGGGGCGTCGGCGGAAGGGTCATCGGCGGGGAGGTCATCGGGATCTGTCATGCGCGCGGCTTACCCGGTTTCGGGCCGGGCGGGAAGCGGATACGCGAGGGAGCCGCGCGACCACCCGCGCGCCGGCGGCCATGATGCGCCCGCGCGGCGTTGCGACCGGGGCGCGGGTGGGCAGGTCTCCTCGCGGAGCCGCCCGCGCCCGCCGCCGCCGGCGCCAGGGTCCCGCCCCGCGCGGGCGCGCCTTATCCTCCCTTGTCCGGTTCGACGCGCGGCCCCGCTTCGGGGATTGATCCCGACCCCGCCGGGGCGCTAGGCCGGAAGCGTTCCCGCCCCGCCCCACCCCGCTCCGCCCCACCCCGCTCCGTCCCGCCCTTTCCCGGAGGACCCGATGTCCGCTCCCCTGCCCCGCGACGCCTCCGACGCGCTCGTCCACGACGCCTCCGCCGCGCTGCCGCGCCTGCTGGAGATCATGCGCCGCCTGCGCGCGCCCGACGGCTGCCCCTGGGACCTGGAGCAGGACTTCGCCTCCATCGCGCCCTACACGATCGAGGAGGCGCACGAGGTCGCCGACGCCATCGCACGCGGCGACATGGCCGACCTGCGCGACGAGCTGGGCGACCTGCTGCTGCAGGTGGTCTACCACGCCCAGATGGCGCAGGAGGCCGGCGCCTGGGATTTCGACGCGGTGGCGCGCGGGGCGGCCGACAAGATGGTGCGCCGGCATCCGCATGTATTCGGCGACCAGGCCGACGACCGCGACGCCGAAGGCCAGACCGTGGAATGGGAGAAAATCAAGGCCGCCGAACGCGCCGCGCGGGGGGAGCCGGCGGAGCCGGTCTCGGCGCTCGACGGCGTGGCGCTGGGCCTGCCGGCGATGACGCGGGCGCTGAAGCTGCAGAAACGCGCCGCGCGGGTCGGGTTCGACTGGCCGGAGGCGGGCGACGTGCTCGCCAAGCTGCGCGAGGAGGCCGAGGAGCTGGCCCAGGCCCGCGAGCGCCTGGACCGCGACGCGATGGAGGACGAGTTCGGCGACCTCGCCTTCGTCATGGTCAACCTGGGCCGCAAGCTGGGGCTCGACCCTGAAGCTGCGCTGCGCCGGACCAACGCCAAGTTCGAGCGCCGCTTCCGCGCGGTGGAGGCCGGGCTGGCCGCGGCCGGCAAGGCCCCCGCCGAGGCGACGCTGCAGGAGATGGACGCGCTGTGGGACGCGGCCAAAGCCGGGGAGAAGTCCACCGGAATGGCGACCGGGAACCCGACCGAACAGGCCGCGAAGGGCTGAACGGCCGCCCCCCGCCCCCGGTTCCGCCCGCGCCACGCCCCCGCGCCGCGCGGGCGCGCCGGGGCGACCCGCCGCACAGTCGACGCGCGGCCCCCTCCGCATTCCCCGCAGGGCAGGTCCGCGCCGCGACGTCCCCTCCCCTTTGACTTGGCCCGGGCATGGTCTATCACGGCCCCGTTGATCGGCGAGACGGACGGCCCATGCCCGATACCATTCTGGAGCGCTGCGAGGCCGCCGGCCTGCGCATGACCGGCCAGCGCCGCACCGTGGCGCGCGTGCTGGAGGCCGCCTCGGACCATCCCGACGTCGAGGAGCTGCATCGCCGCGCCGCGGACGAGGACGCGCGCATCAGCCTCGCCACGGTCTACCGCACCGTGAAGCTCTTCGAGGACGCCGGGATCGTCGAGAAAGTCGACTTCGGCGACGGCCGCGCCCGCTATGAAGACGCCGAGCGCGAGCATCATGACCATCTCATCGACCTGGCCACCGGCAAGGTCATCGAATTCGTCGACGAGGAGATCGAGGCCCTGCAACGCAAGGTCGCCGAACGCCTCGGCTACGAGCTGAAGGGGCATCGCATGGAGCTCTACGGCCGCCCGCTGCGCCGCGCCCCTTCCAAGAAAACCGACCCGGGCGGCTGACCCGCCGCCCTACCCGCCCCCCAAGGCCCCGCCGGGGCGCGCCGCATCCGGCGCGCGAGACCCCGGGGCCCGACAACGGAGACCGAGCATGAGCGCCATCGTCGACATCGCCGGACGCGAGATCCTGGACAGCCGCGGCAACCCCACCGTGGAAGTGGACGTGACCCTGGAGGACGGCTCCTTCGGCCGGGCCGCGGTGCCCTCGGGCGCCTCGACCGGCGCCCATGAGGCGGTGGAGCTGCGCGACGGCGGCGACCGCTACAAGGGCAAGGGCGTGCAGAAGGCGGTGGACGCGGTCAATGGCGAGATCTTCGAGGCCCTCGCCGGTTTCGACGCCACCGAGCAGATCACGCTGGACCGCGCGATGATCGAGCTGGACGGCACGGCCAACAAGGCCCGCCTCGGCGCCAACGCCATCCTGGGCGTGTCGCTCGCCGCCGCCAAGGCCGCGGCCGAATGCGTGGGCCTGCCGCTCTATCGCTATGTGGGCGGCACTTCGGCCCGCGTGCTGCCGGTGCCGATGATGAACATCATCAATGGCGGCGCTCATGCCGACAACCCGATCGACGTGCAGGAATTCATGATCATGCCCGTCGGCGCGAGCTCGCTGCGCGAGGCGGTGCGCATGGGCGCGGAGGTGTTCCACACCCTGAAGGCCGGGCTGAAGGCCGCCGGTCACAACACCAATGTGGGCGACGAGGGCGGCTTCGCGCCGAATATCGGCTCGACCCGCGAGGCGCTCGACTTCATCATGGCGTCGATCGAGAAGGCCGGCTTCAAGCCCGGCGATGACGTGCATATCGCGCTGGATGCGGCCTCGACCGAGTTCTTCGAGAACGGCAAGTACAACCTCGCCGGCGAGAACGCGGTGCTGACCTCCCAGCAGATGGCCGAGTATCTGGGCAAGCTGGTCGCCGACTACCCGATCATCTCGATCGAGGACGGCATGGGCGAGGACGACTGGGAAGGCTGGAAGGCGCTGACCGACCTGATCGGGGACAAGTGCCAGCTGGTCGGCGACGATCTCTTCGTCACCAACTCCCAGCGCCTGAAGACCGGCATCGACATGGGCGCGGCCAACTCGATCCTGGTGAAGGTCAACCAGATCGGCACGCTGACCGAGACCATCGAGGCGGTCGAGATGGCGCATCGCGCACGCTACACCTCGGTGATGTCGCATCGTTCGGGCGAGACCGAGGACGCGACCATCGCCGACCTCGCCGTCGCGCTGAACTGCGGTCAGATCAAGACCGGATCGCTGGCGCGCTCGGACCGGCTGGCCAAGTACAACCAGCTGATCCGCATCGAGGAGGAGTTGGGCGAAGCCGCCGAGTTCGCCGGCCGCGACATCCTGCGCGGCTGATCGCGCCCCCCCTGACCGCGCCGCGCCTCCCCTTTCGGGGCGGCGCGGCGCTTTGCGTTCGGGGAGGGGGCGCGGCGGGCGGCGATGGTTCAACCGCGGGCAGCGAGGCCTTGAGTCTGCATGTGATGTGAATCACCTATTCACGCATGCGCCACCCTGAATGGGCTAGAAGCGGGGACGTGCATCCACCCGGAGTCCCCCCGTCATGGTCGAGAAGAGCCTCCTGCGCCCACAGGCCCCCGCGGCCCGGGACGTCGATCCGCGCGCCTCTCTCGATCACCTGCGCATCTTCGCCGCCGGCGCCGCCGCGCGTGAGATCCGGCCGAAGCGCGCGTCGCAGCCGCTGCGCAGCCAGCGCCGGCTGAGCGGGCCCGGCGCGAGCAACCGGCTTCGACACGTCGCGCTGGTGCTGATGTGCATGGCGATAATGGTCTTCCTGCGTTCCACCATCGCCTGAGCTTCGCGCTTCAAATCCCCGCAAAATTGTGACAAACTAGCGCTAGAGGCGGTCAACCGTCCGACGATGAGCAGCGGCCGGCGCGCAAGACGCGGGCCTCCTATACGGGCGATGAACGACATGAGCGAGAACGGCGCGACGCGGCGAGCCATCGCCGCGGGATTCGGCTTCTTCGTTGTGGGCGCGACCTGCTATTTCGGCTACGCCGCCCTGCAGGGTGACACCGGGCTGGTCGAACAGCTGCGCCTGACCCGCGAGAAGGCCGAACTGGAAGCCCAGCTCGTCGGCATCCGCGCCGAGCGGCGGCGGATGGAGAATCTCACCCACCGGCTCTCGGACCGCTACCTGGATCTCGACCTGCTCGACGAGCGGACCCGCGCGGTGCTGGGCTACGCCCGCC
The DNA here is from genome assembly GCF_900106695.1 of Albimonas donghaensis. GTDB lineage: Bacteria > Pseudomonadota > Alphaproteobacteria > Rhodobacterales > Rhodobacteraceae > Albimonas > Albimonas donghaensis. Next base: position 936,233 of record NZ_FNMZ01000001.1, on the reverse strand, counting down.
CCGACGAGATCGTGATCCGCTGAGCCGAAGCGACCCCCCGCGCCGCCCGGTCGAGCCGCGCACGATTTTTTCCGCGGCGCGCAACCGGCGCGAAAGAGCTCTCCCAGGGGCCTGAACGCATTACGTGCGCGCACGAAACTTCCAGCGCCTCGACGCAAACCGCAATTCCCGGTCCGAGTTATTGCGTGCGCCCGGCTTTTCTTGACGGTAAGACGGCTGAGACGCCTGAACGACGCGCCCCTTGACGAAACGACGGGAGGACCTGGAATGGCCGCCACACGGCAACGCAAGCCGAATGCGTCAAAGGAGGAGCTGCTCGGTTATTATCGGGACATGCTGCTCATCCGACGCTTCGAGGAGAAAGCCGGCCAGCTTTACGGCATGGGCCTGATCGGCGGCTTCTGTCACCTCTATATCGGTCAGGAAGCCGTGGTCGTGGGCGTCGAGGCCGCCGCCAAGGAAGGCGACCAGCGCATCACCACCTATCGCGACCATGGCCACATGCTGGCCTGCGGCATGGACCCCGACGGGGTGATGGCCGAGCTGACCGGGCGCGAGGGCGGCTATTCCCGCGGCAAGGGCGGGTCGATGCACATGTTCTCGAAGGAGAAGGAATTCTACGGCGGCCACGGCATCGTCGGGGCCAATGTGCCGCTGGGCGCGGGGCTGGCCTTCGCCAACCAGTATCGCGGCAACGACAACGTCGCCTGCACCTATTTCGGCGACGGCGCCGCCAACCAGGGGCAGGTCTACGAGACCTTCAACATGGCGTCGCTGTGGAAGCTTCCGGTGATCTTCATCATCGAGAACAACCAGTACGCCATGGGCACCTCGCTCAAGCGCGGCTCGTCCACCCCGGCGCTCTACACCCGCGGCGAGGCCTTCGGGATCCCCGGCGAGGCGGTGGACGGCATGGACGTGCTGGCGGTTCGCGACGCGGCCAAGAAGGCGGTGGCGCATTGCCGGGAAGGCAAGGGCCCGTACATCCTGGAGATGAACACCTACCGCTACCGCGGGCATTCGATGTCGGACCCGGCCAAGTACCGGACCCGCGAGGAAGTGCAGAAGATGCGCGAGACCCGCGACCCCATCGAGCATGTCCGCGAGCTGCTGACCCTGGGCGGCGACGCCACGGATGAGGAGCTGAAGGCCATCGACAAGGAAGTGCGCGACCGGGTCAACAAGTCGGCCGAGTTCGCCCAGGCCAGTCCCGAGCCGGATCTTTCCGAGCTCTGGACCGACGTATACGCCTGAGGGGGGCCGACATGACCATCCAGATCCTGATGCCGGCGCTGTCCCCGACCATGGAGGAAGGGACGCTCGCCAAGTGGAACGTCAAGGAGGGGGACAAGGTCTCCTCCGGCGACGTGATCGCGGAGATCGAGACCGACAAGGCCACGATGGAGTTCGAGGCCGTCGACGAGGGCGTGATCGGGAAGATCCTGATCGAGGAAGGGACCGAAGGGGTGAAGGTCAACACCCCCATCGCCGTGCTGCTGGAGGAAGGCGAGAACGCCTCGGACGCGGAGAACGCCGCAGAGGCCGCCCCGAAGGCCGAGCCGAAGTCCGAAGCGGAGCCTGAGCCGAACTCCGCCCCCAAGGCGGCGGCGGAGCCCAAGGCGCCCGAGCCCGCGACGCTCGACCCCGACTGGCCGGCCGACGCGCCGATGAAGAAGATGACCGTGCGCGAGGCTCTGCGCTCGGCCATGGCCGAGGAGATGCGCGCCGATGGCGACGTCTTCGTGATGGGCGAGGAGGTGGCCGAGTACGAGGGCGCCTACAAGATCACGCAGGGCCTGCTGGACGAGTTCGGCGGCAAGCGGGTGATCGACACCCCGATCACCGAGCACGGCTTCGCCGGCCTTGCGGTCGGGGCGGCCTTCGCCGGTCTGCGCCCGGTCGTGGAGTTCATGACCTTCAACTTCGCCATGCAGGCGATCGACCAGATCATCAACTCGGCGGCCAAGACGCTCTACATGTCCGGCGGCCAGATGGGCTGCCCGATCGTGTTCCGCGGCCCCAACGGCGCCGCGGCCCGCGTCGGCGCCCAGCACAGCCAGGACTACGCGGCCTGGTACGCCCAGATCCCCGGCCTGAAAGTGGTGCAGCCCTATTCGGCGGCCGACGCCAAGGGCCTGCTGAAATCGGCGATCCGCGATCCCAACCCGGTGGTCTTCCTGGAAAACGAGATCATGTACGGCAAGTCCTTCGACGTGCCGGACATCGAGGACCTGACCATCCCCATCGGCAAGGCCCGGATCTGGCGGGAGGGCTCGGACGTGACCCTGGTCAGCTTCGGCATCGGCATGACCTACGCGCTGGAAGCCGCCGACAAGCTGGCCGAGGACGGGATCTCGGCGGAGGTCATCGACCTGCGCTCGATCCGCCCGATGGACACGGCGACGGTGGTCCGTTCGGTGATGAAGACCAACCGCTGCGTGACGGTGGAAGAGGGCTGGCCGGTCTGCTCGATCGGGTCGGAGATCTCCGCCGTGCTGATGCGCGAGGCGTTCGACTATCTCGACGCCCCGGTCCTGTCGTGCACCGGCAAGGACGTGCCGATGCCCTACGCCGCCAACCTGGAACGGCACGCCCTGGTCACCGCGCAAGAGGTGATCGAGGCGGCCAAGTCCGTCTGCTACCGCTGAGGAGGCCCGGACCATGGCGATCCAGATCCTGATGCCGGCCCTTTCTCCGACCATGGAGGAGGGCACGCTGGCCAAGTGGTGCGTCAAGGAAGGGGACAGCGTCTCCTCCGGCGACGTGATCGCGGAAATCGAGACCGACAAGGCCACGATGGAGTTCGAGGCCGTCGACGAGGGCGTGATCGGGAAGATCCTGATCGAGGAAGGGACCGAAGGCGTGAAGGTCAACACGCCCATCGCGGTGCTGCTGGAGGAAGGCGAAGACGCGTCCGCCGCCGACAGCGCCGGCGCCCCCGCTGCGCCCGCTCCGAAGGAAGAGCCGGCCCCCGAACCTGAAGCGAAGTCCGAGGCCCCTGCCCCGGCCCCCGCCTCTCCAGCTCCTGCTTCTCCGGCTCCCGCTGCGCCCAAGGATGCGGATGGCGACCGCATTTTCGCTTCACCGCTCGCCCGTCGCATCGCCGCGGACAAGGGACTGGATCTCGCGGCGATCAAGGGCTCGGGACCGCGGGGCCGCATCGTGAAAGCGGACGTGGAGGCGGCGAAGCCCGCCGCCGCCGCCCCCGCCGAAGCGCCTGCCGCCGCCCCCGCCGCGAAGGCCGCCGCCCCGGCGCCGGCCGACGCGGAAGCGGTGAAGAAGCTCTACGCCGACGTGGCCTTCGAGGAGGTCAAGCTGGACGGGATGCGCAGGACCATCGCCTTGCGGCTGGTGGAGGCCAAGCAGACCATCCCGCATTTCTACCTGCGTCGGGAGATCGAGCTGGACGCCCTGATGGCGTTCCGCGCCGAACTCAACGGGGCGCTGGCCTCGCGCGGTGTGAAGCTGTCGGTGAACGACTTCATAATCAAGGCCTGCGCGTTGGCCTTGCAGCAGGTGCCGGACTGCAATGCGGTCTGGGCGGGCGATCGGGTGCTGAAGTTCAAGGCCTCCGACGTGGCGGTCGCGGTGGCGATCGAAGGAGGGCTGTTCACGCCGGTCCTGCGCTCGGCCGACTCCAAGTCGCTCTCGGCTTTGTCCGCGGAGATGAAGGACCTCGCGGGCCGCGCCCGGGACCGCAAGCTCGCCCCTCATGAGTATCAGGGCGGCAGCTTCGCGATCTCCAATCTCGGGATGATGGGGATCGAGAACTTCGACGCGGTGATCAACCCGCCCCACGCCTCGATCCTTGCGGTCGGCGCCGGCCTGAAAAAGCCGGTCGTCGGCGCGGACGGAGAGCTGAAGGTGGCCACGGTGATGTCGGTCACGCTATCGGTCGATCACCGGGTGATCGACGGCGCGCTGGGCGCGGAGTTCCTCGCCGCCGTCAAGGACGCGCTGGAGAACCCGGTGGCCATGCTGGCCTGATCGCCGGAACCCGGCCCCGACCAGAGCCGGATCCCGAAACGAAAGAAACGCCGGCCCCCAGGGGCCGGCGTTTCACGTTTCAGGCGCGCGTCCGCAGGGTCACATGATCTGATCCATGCTCAGCGAAGGCTGGTCGCAGCCCGCATCGCCCACGACCTTGGCAGGCACCCCCGCCACGGTCTTGCAGGGCGGCACATCAGCGAGCACCACCGAACCTGCCGCGATCCGGCTGCAATGCCCGATGGAGATGTTGCCCAGGATCTTGGCGCCGGCCCCGATCAGCACCCCGTTGCCCACCTTCGGGTGGCGGTCGCCATCGGTCTTGCCGGTCCCGCCCAGGGTCACCGAATGAAGCATCGAGCAATTGTCGCCAACCACCGCCGTCTCGCCGATGACGATGGAATGCGCGTGGTCGATCATGATGCCCCGGCCGACCTTGGCTCCCGGATGGATATCCACCCCGAAAACCTCGGAAGCCCGCATCTGGATGAACCAGGCCGCTTCCCGTCGTCCCTGCTTCCACAACGCGCTCCCGACCCGGTAGGCCTGAACGGCGAGGAACCCTTTGAAGAACAGCAGCGGCTGGACATAGAGATGACAGGCGGGATCACGTTCGTAGACGGCGACGGCATCGGCGCGCGCGGCGGCGCCGATGCCTGTGTCCTCATTCATGATCTGTCGGGCGATGTCCTGCAGGATCAGCGCCGACATGTCGGCCGCGGCGAGCTTCTGGGCGATGCGATAGGACAACGCATCTTCGAAACTCTCATGATGCAGAACGGTGGCGTGGACGAGGCTGCCGATCAGCGGCTCCCGTTCCACCATGTCCCGGGCTTCGTCGCGGATGCGCGACCATACGGGGTCGAGCTTGGCGAGAGCCTGGTCCTTCGGGGCGACGGACATGTCGATCTCTCCCTAGGGTCGCGCAACGGCGCGCGTCTGAAAAAGATCGTTGCCCGAGTTTGGTTTTCAAGCCAAGCGCCCATCATGAATTGTGACGCATGCGATCTTGTGATCGCCGCATTCCGGTCACGATCAGGCGGGCGGGGCGGTCAACTCCACCCGGTAGACATGCAATGTGACCCGCCCCCCCGTGAAGCTCCCCCCCTCGGGCGAAAGTTTCAGCGGAGCGTTGTTGGCGTGGGCCATCGGCGCGGTCAGCCCCGAACGCACCTGCGCGCCGACGCCGGTGGACAGGCCGGAGCCATAGCGGGCCTCCGCCTCGTTGATGCCCAGCGACCAGCCCGACACGCCGGTGATCTCTTCCTTCACGCGTGCGGTGACGCCCAGCACGACCGAACGTTGCGGGATCTGCCCGGAGGTCGTCTGCGCGCCGCCGGCGCTGATCACATGTTCGATCTCCACGATCTGGATGGCCCCCGCCATCGCCGCCGGCAGTGTCAGCGTCGTCCACTGCCCGGAGGCGAAGACCGACTCGGCGCCCTCGTCCTCGACGAAGGCGCGCCAACCGGTCAGCGGCTGCACGAAGTCCCATCCCCCATTGAGATAGATCGCGATCTTCTGCGATTGCCCGGCCCACGCGCCGGTGGCGCCCGGGGCGACCGCATAACGGTCGCCCTCGGAAGGCCCCCCCGGGGGCGTGGCAAGCGTGCGGCTCTTGAGCGAGAGCTGCACCAGCCAATCCAGCTTGGACAGCGCCTCGTTGACCGTGACGTGTTTCTGAGCCTGCCCCGCGGCCAGCAACGGGAGCTCCAGGTTGGCGGTGTCAGCCATCGATCGTCACCTTCCCATCATGTCCCGGCCCGACGGCCGCGGAGATCTGCGCGATTTCGAATGTCGCCGTGACGCCGACGCCGTCTCCGGCCTGCTGCGCCGCGGTATAGACAAAAGTCGGAGACTTGGTCTCCGCGCTCCGCACCACCGAGCCGCCGGGCGCGCGCACCCGCACCCGGTAGCGTTCGGCCTCCTCGAACAGCGGCGTCTCGCCCGCCGGCCAGGTGTCGGCGTCGCGCCGCCCTCGCCGGATCCAGGTCACCGTGACATCGCCGTTGCCCGCCCGCTCGGCCTTCAGCATGGTGGGGGCATGCGGCTTCAGCGGCGCGCCCGCCCAGGTCCACACCGCATGGGCGAAGCTCGAGTCCCCGATATCCGCCGATTGCGGCCCGATCCGGTAATGACGCGACACGTCGACCGCCGCCTCTCCGAGGTTCAGCCCCACCAATCGGTTGTCGAGCATGACCAGCATCGAGCCGGCAGGCGTCGGATCGCCAATCAACGTCTCGGTCCCGCCGAGCCCGCGCAGAAAACCGGACAGCCTGTAGGTGTTGGTCGCGACCAGCTCCGCGGTCCGGAACTGGATCAGCTCCCACCCGCCCAGGGGCGAGGACAGCGCCGCCAGGTTCGCGCCGTTGAACACCGCCAGATCGTCGGCGGAACTCAAGGCGCCGGACAGCATCCGCACCTGCACCTCGAGCCCCCGCGTCCACCGCCAGGGCTCGCGTTTCGCCATCGACCCGACCAGCTGCCCGACCGCGGAGGGCCGGTTGGCCGCCCCCACCGCCGAATAGCTCTCGTCCCGATCCGAGCCGTAGACCGCCACTGTTCCGGGCCAAGGCGTGGACCAGGTCGCCACATAGCCCCGCGTCTCCGATCCGTCGAAGATCGCCCAGGGCAGGTCCAGCAACCTGTATCCCGGCGCGCCGGCGCTGGTGCGGGCGTCGAGCGCGGATTCCGGCTCCGACGGAAACGCCCGCGCGCCGAGCTGGTAGTTCGCCGGCTCGATCCTCGTGGCGTCGATGCGGCGGAACTGACCTTCCGCGATCCGGTCGATGCGGAATTCAGGCTGACCCTCGGCGCCGAAACGCACCACGTCTCCCGGCTCCAGCGACAGGCGGGCGTTGGGCAAAGCGAAGCTCAGCGTTTCCCGCGCAACCGCGCTTTCCCGCGCCCAGCGCTCGGCGATGGCCACCGCCCTGCCCCGCGACATCGCGATGGGCAGATCCGAGCCCTGCACGCCCTGCGCGGCCCCGTCGGGGTTGATGACCTCCGCAGCCCCGGTCTGGTAGCCGGCGTCGGTGCGAAGGAAGCCCACGCGCACTTCGCGAAGCGCCGCGCCTTCGGGCGCCCGAACGCGCTCGACATCCCGGCCCTCTCCCGCGCCTTCCGCAACGACCTCCGCCTCGTCCAGCGCGACGGTCTCCTGCTGTCCTCGCATGACGAACCGCAGCCGGCCCTGGCTCTCATAGGCGTCGAAGCCCTCGGCGATCATCAATGCCTGAAGCGCCTCGCGCGGGGTCTGGACCTTGTCCTGGATGAACCCGTCGACCAGCGCATGCAGGCCGGAGACGTCGACGTCCACAAGCCCCGCCTCGTCGCAGATCTCCGCGACGATCCGGTCAAGCGAGCCGGCGGTGACACGCCCGTTCAGCCAGTGCCCGTATTCGTGGTTCTCGCCGTCGGACCACAGGTCCAACCGACGCGGAAACTCCGGCCAGGGCCGCGCGTCCCAGGTCCACACATAGCTGTTGGACAGGTCCAGCATGGTCCCCGGGTAGCGAGTCGAATCCGGGTTGTTGGCCGCCTTTCCCCAGTGTTTTTGCGCCGCCTGCAACATCCGACGCTGGATAAGGTCGTCGCGCAGCCCCGAGGAGAAATGCGGGTAGCCATGCTCCGACGACTTCGGATCCACGAAGACGTTCGGCTGGTTGGTGCCCTTGTCGACCGACGAACACCCGATTTCGGTCAGCCAGACGGGCTTCGAGCGAGGCCGCCACGCAGTCCGGTCCTCCTCCCGCGCGCCATCGACACGCTGGTAGTGCGACCGGCTCCACCAGTTCTTCAGGTCCTTGTTCCGCCAGATCCAGTCCTCGCCATGCAGCCCATCGACGATGGGCGTGCGCACCTGCGCCAGGCGATCGGCGTCGGACGCGTAGTACCAATCATAGCCTTCGCCGGCCGAGAACCGGGATGCGAGGTAGTCCAGGTCATAGATCGTCGGCGTTTCCTCCGCATCCAGATGCTCCCGCCCGTCCCTCCAGTCGGTCAAGGGCGCGTACCAGTCGATGCCGATGAAATCGATCTGCTTGTGAGCCCAGAGCGGGTCGAGGTGGAACAGCCGATCTCCCGTCCCGTCCGCCGGCTGGTGCCCGAAATACTCGGACCAGTCCGCGGCGTAGCCGAGTTTCGTCGATCCACCCAGAACGCCGCGCACGTCCTTGGCGAGGCGGATGAACTCATCCACCGTCGGATACTCGGTGCGCGCCGAGCGGATCTGGGTCAGGGCCCGCATCTCCGAGCCGATGCAGAACGCATCCACGCCGCCCGCAAGCGCGCAGAGGTGGGCATAGTGCAGGATGAACCGGCGCATCCGCCAATCGGAGCCGCCGTTGTAGACCACGGTGTCCCCGCTGGGCGCGAACTCGTCCGCTTCCGCCGTCCCGAAGAAGTCGGCGACCTCGTCGATCGCGGCCGCCGTGACGTCCGGAGAGCCAGGCTGCCCCGGCGCCGCCGAGGTCGTGATCCGGCCTCTCCAGGGAAACTTCGCCTGTTCCGCGCCCCAGCCCCAGGGATCGGGCTTTCCGTTGCCGACCGGAATATCCATGAGGATGAAGGGATAGAAGTTCACCCGGATGCCGCGCGCCTTCAGCTCGCGAATATAGCGGATCACCGAGCCGTCCGACGGCGTGCCCCCGAAGATCGGCCGATCATCTCCGTCCCGGCTGACCAGATAGGCCGCATCGCGCGTCTGCCCGGCCACTTCCCAGACATGGGGCGCGGTCACCGTCTCGGCGTATTCGGCGCCCGGCCGCAGACGACACTCGCCGCAGCGCAGGTCGTCGCCGAACCAGCTCACGACCAGCGACACGGCCTCCAGGTTCGGCAGTTCCTCGACCAGCTGATCCAGCGCCGCCACCGCATCGGTGCGATCCGACCAGGCGTTGAGGTTGGCGTAGCGCTCCTGCCCCTCGCCCTCGATCACGCGGATCGGGTCCGTCTCCAGCACGAACTCGCCCGAACCCGGCGACATCGCCACCGCCTTGACGATCTTGTGGATGCGCAGCTCGCCTTCTTCGCCCACCTCCACATTCCTGGGCGAGCGTGGGCGCCGGAACACCTCGACCGAGATCTGCGGGATCCGGTTGCCATAGTCGCCGACCGCCAGATCCTCGAAGACCATGTAGGCCACGCCTCGGAAACCGGGCGCTTCGCCCTCCGCCGCCTCGATGGCCGAATCCGGGCCCTGGGTTTCAGTCCCCCGATGCAGACGCCACTGGATCGCGTCGGTGTTGACCTGCTTGCCGTCGAACCACATGCGCCCGATGCGCGTGATCGGCCCCTCGCACAGCGCCACCGCGAAACTGATCGTGTAGCTGTAGTCCCGGGCGGTCGGCCCGCCCTTGCCGCCGCCGCTCTCACTCACGTGCTCGCGGAACCGGGTGGACCAGATCAGCTGACCGGCGACGCGCATACGCCCGTAGACCCGCGGAATCGGCGCGCCCTCGTTCGCGGCCTGCACCTTGAGCCCCGACGCCCGCCCGCGCGACACCGCGTCGGAGCCGCCGCCCAGGATCTTCTGGTCGATGACCGCGCCGAGCACGGCGCCGCCGGCCTGACCGATCGCGGCCGCGCCGATGCCGAGGATCGACCCGCCGGCCGCGGTCCCCAGAGCCGTGCCGGCTGCGGCTAGTACGAGCGTCGCCATGATCTACTCCGGAAAGCTGAAGGCCGCGACGATGCGGCGCCGCCAGGATGGCCCGAGGGACGATGAGACGACCCCGCGCCCGGAATAGGCGTGGATCATCCGCGCCTCCCCCGGCCCGGTCTCGATGAGTATGCCCAGATGTTTGGCGGGCCCCCGTTCGCGCATACGAAACAGCAGCGCGTCGCCCGGCCGCGCCGCGTCAGGCGCGACCGGGCCCATGTGCCGCAACGCGGCCGCCATGAGCCGCTCTTCACGGCTGGGCTCGGCCCAGTCGGGGCTGTAGGGCGGCGGCGCTTCGGGCTCCGGCCCGATCACCTCGCGCCAGACGCCACGCACCAGGCCCAGGCAATCCGCGCCCGCGCCGCGCACGCTCGCCTGGTGGCGATAGGGCGTGCCCAGCCAGCCATGCGCCGCGGCCACGATCGCCGGCCGACGCTCAGCCATCGAACAGCGAGCCCCCGTTGTGATCCTCGTCCGAGCGCGGATAGGCCGTCAGCCAATCCTCGCCGGGGATCATCGGGAAGCCGCGGAAGTTGGCGAAATTGGCGAACTTCGCCCTGCAGGTGGTCGCGGTCTTGTCGCAACCGGCATAGACGCGGAACCCGTCGCCCAGCTCGATCGCCGCCTCGGGCGTGTTCCACAGATCGATCACCCGCTGCCCGCTCTGCGCATAGAAGGAGCGCACCGTCGCCGTGGCCCCTGCATTGGCGCCCGAGGTCCATTCCAGCCGGCCGGCTGAAAAGAACCCGGCCTCCTCCCCCGCAGCGTTGCCGCCGACCACGAAACGCCGCGCATCCTGCACCGCCTCTACGGTCCCGGTCTTGTTCATCGCCCCGCTCAGGTCCACGCCGCAGCGCTCATCGCCCAGATCGGCATCGCACAGCCGCTGGTAGATCCGCCCCGAGGGACGGTTCAGAAGCTCCGCCTGGCCCAGCACCTCCATCTCAAACGCGCCGACCCCGCGGCGGATCTCCCCCGCCCGGCCGACGCTCAGCTTCGCCCGCCGCTCCACGTCACGATAATCCACCACCCATTGCGTGATCACCGCGCCGTCATAGAGCCCGCGCGCGATGTCGGTTTCCGTGATCGCCTCCGAGCGCAACGCGCCCGACGCCTCCACGTTGTCCACGCCCAGCCCCAGCGTCTGCTCCATCTCGGTGCGCGCGAACCCGGTCTCGGGTTCGAACGCCACTTCGTCGAAGCTCAGCGGCAGATCATGGTCGGTGAAGCCAAGCACCACCCCATCCTTGCGCGCCACGGTCCAGCAACGGCAGAGCGTCCTGACCTCGGAGGCGAGCTCCGTGGCCAGATCCAGATCGAATTCCCGCATCAGACCCTCACCTCCACCACGGGGATCGAGGGGATGTCGCCGGCCTCCAGCGCCGACAACGTCGCCACGATCCGGTCGGTGTCGAAGCGCACCGGCACGTCGAACTCATAGCCGGCGGTGATCGTCGCGCCCGCGCCGGGAGCCGCGGTGAAGGTCACAAGGCCCGAGGCATGGTTGACGATGAAGTCGGCCGCATAGACCTTCTCCTCGCCGTCCACCGCCACCCGAACCGAGTTCGCGACCGGCTTGGACACCACCCGCGTCCAGGCGTTCACCACCGCCGGATAGACCTTCACCAGCTGAAACGCGGTCTCGCTCCCGTCTCCGGTTCCGATGGGCTGATCGGTCGGCGCGATGTCTTCGCCCGGCAGGCAGGACTTGTGATCCATCGGGTCCTTCCAGCGGAAGGCGTGCAACTGCCCCCGACGCGCCTCGAAAAAGGCGACGACCTCCGCAAGGTCGTCCAGCGAGCTCAGCCCCACGCCCGCGTCATAGCGCCGGCGCGACTCCGCCCAGTTGGTGTTGCGCTGCTCGAACCCGTTGGCGAGCGAGACGATCTCGGTCCGCCGCTGCGGTCCGCCCGAGGACCCGACCGAAAGACGGTCCGGAAAGCGCACGTCATGAAATGCCATGATCCGTCCTCACCCGTTGCGCTGGCCCATACGGACCGCCCTTGCGAGCTGCGCCGCCACCTGGCTCTGCGATTTCTGGAAGCCGGCGACATCCGGCGTGTTGATATTGACCGTGATGTTGACCGCCTTGCCGCCCCCGCCCGCCGCCACGCCCAGACGCCCGTCCGCGCCGCGCTGCAAGGGCAGGATCGCCTCCGGCCCGGCCTCGCCCATCAGGCCCGTCCCGCCCCGCATCGGGAACAGGGTCGGCCCCTCGACCACCCCGCCCCCTGCGAAGGCCCGCGGCCGACCGCCCGAGAACGATCCGCCCCTGGCGAAAGCCGAAAACCCGGAGAACAGCCCCGAGATCCCCGTCCCGATCGCGCCTGTCAGCCCCTGCGTCACCGCTCCGTGCACCGGCGCCAGCGCCGCATCGAAGGTGCGTCCAGCAAGGTCCGTGCCCAGCCGCTGCAGCACGTCCGAGGCGCCCCCGCCCCCTGTCACCAGCCGGTCGAAGGCGCCGCGCAGCGAGCCCGAGATCGCACCCGCCAGCCCCTTGGCCTCGCGGGTGGTGTCGCGCATCTCCGTGCGCATGCGGCGCAGCTCGTCAGAGACGCCGGCGGCCGTCTTCTCGGTCCCGTCCCCGGCGCTGGAAACCTCGCGCAGGGCCGTGCCGATATCGGTGTCGGAATAGATGCTCATGCCTCGCTCTCCGGTTTTGGGGCGTCGGGATAACGGGCGGCCAGCGCCGCCAGGTCGCGCCGCCCCATCGGCCGCGCGGCCCGGGCCTCGCGCTCCGGCCCGACCGCGGCGCGCAGCTCGCGCGGGGTCATCGCCCAGAACACGTCGGGCGGAAGACGGAGTTCGCCCAGGCCCAGCCGCATCAAGGCCGGCCAGTCGATCAGCGTTTTCGGCTCATCCGCCATCGCTCAGCGCTCCAGCGGCGCGAAACTGGCGATCAGCAACTGCGCCGCGGCCCGGGTCGCCCCCGCCGCTCCGCCCGCAACCTGCATCCCGGCGAACTCCGCGTCGGAGACCTCGAAACCTCCCCCCCGCAGCCCCGCCGCCAGCAGCGCGATCAGGTCGTCGGCCCGGTAGGCATCGGTCTCGAACCGCTCCACCAGTTCCGCCAGCCCGCCCACGCCCAGCCGGGTCTCCAGCTCCGCCATCCCGCCCAGCGTCAGGCGCAGCACGCGCGGAACACCGTCGACCACCAGATCCACCTCGCCCCGCGCCGCATTCGCCATGTCAGACCGCCGCGAAGCTCAGCGCGCCGGCCGAGGCCAGAGAGACCTCGTAGACCGCCTCGCCGTCGTGCTGGCCGGAATACTCCAGAGCGGTGACCTGGAAGGCCCCTTCCACCGTGCCGAATTCCGGAACGATCACCTGAAAGATCGGGACCGAGCCATCGAAGAACGCCTGGCGCATGGTCGCGTCGGTGGAGGCGTCGAGAAACACGCCCGACCCCGAGATCGAGGCGCTGCGCAGCCCTGCGCCCGCCAGAAGCTCCCGCCAACGTCCGGTGGAGCCGACATGCGTCACATCCACGGTCTCGGCATTGAACGCGATCCGCGTCGCCCGCAGTCCCGCCACCGTGGCGAAGCCGGATCCCGTATCGACCTTCAACAGAAGGTCCTTACCCATCTGAGCAGCCATTTCACTCGCCTTTCCAGTGGATTAATGTTCGATCCTGAACCGGAACCGCAGGTCGATCCTGCGCCCGCCATCCTTTTCGCGCCGTGCCCTGGCGCCAACGAAGTCGACGCTCGCCACGCGTCCCGACGACAGCGGCGGCAGGGCGCCCGTGATCAACGCATCGATCAGCCCGGCCGCCTCTTTGGCCGCCGCGAAGCCCGCGTCCTCGGCGAGAACGGAAATCTCGACCTCGTGCGCCGACCCTCTCAGCCCCTGCGCCGACCAGTCCGAGACCCGCTCCTCGCCGATCAGCACGTAGATCCCGGCCTCGTGGCCCGTCCCGTCCTCGTGCGGGGGCGTGTCCCAGATGCGGTCGCCGGTCAGCGCGGCGAGCTCCAACGACCCGCTCAGCGTCACGAAGATCGCGGCCTGCAACGCGGCCGATGCCTCGTAGCTCATGCCGTCGTCTCCTCGTCCGCCCAGCAGGTCAGGAACCGGCCGCGCGCGTCGGCCTCGGTAACCGCCCGTATCCGAAAGGTTCGGCCATTCTCGCGAAACCGCTGGTCGGCGCGCGGCCGGGTCGACGCGCCCACCGGCGCGGCGCGAACCAGGATACGGTGCGAAACGCGGCTGCCCTGCCGCCCGCCGCGCTCCAGTTCCCGCCCGGCGCGCGGCGTGATCGCGCCCCAGAGCACGCCCAGCTCCAACCAGCCGAGCCCCCCGCCGCCTGCGCCGTCCGGAACGCGCTCGGGACTTTCAAGCACCAGCCGGCGATTCAGGACGGGCGCCATCGGGATCGCGGCGCTCACAGCCGCAGCTCCCGATGACGGGCGACCAGGTCGCGCACCCCGAAGGGCAGCTCATCCAGGCCCTCCGCCGCGGCATGGCGCTGCTCGTAATACTGGGCGCCCAGCAGCATCACCGCCTGGCGCAGTTCCTCGGGAATGTCCTCGGGGGCGTCGCCATGGCCCGCGACGACCTCGACCTCGGCAACGCCGTCCGCGGGGATCCCGGGCAGCAAGCGCCCGCCCCGACCGGCGAGCACCGGCCGGAACCCGTCGGGGATCAGCACCCAGCGATCCGAGTCGACGGACTGCCAGACGCCCTCGGCGTCGATCACCGTCACCGCGTTGACCTGCGCCACCGGAGCGAGCGGGATCGCCACCCGCGCCGGGTCGCGCCAGCGGCTCACGGTCCACTTGAACCGCCGCCGGATCAGGCGCTTGCCCACCAGCCCCTCGATCCCCGCCCCCGCCGCGCGGGCGCAGCGCTCGATCAACGCGGCCTCATCCGGCGCGCCCGCGAAACCCGTCGCCACCCGCAGATGCGCGGCGAAGGCGTCCAGGTCCACCGGCGCCACCGCGGCCGGTTCAAGTTCCGTGATCATCGGAAATCCTCCTCAGGCGGCCAGAACGCGCAGCATCAGGCCCTGGCTCAGCACCCGATCCGCGCTGGTGCGCACCCGGTTCGACACGTGGTAGACATGGCCGGCGCGCCCGCCGCGCAGCACCGCGGTGGACGCCTCGCCCGCGCAGTTGGCGCAGACCAGCACCAGCGCCTCGGCATCCATCTCCTGCGGCACGATCATCCAGCCGAGGTCCTCACGGACCGTCTCGCCGGGCGCGAGCCCTTGCCAGGCCAGCGCCACCGGCCGGGTTTCGTCGCTACGCTTGGTCAGGTAGTCGCCCATCGCCACGCCCTCCCGAATATCCCGGCGGCGCCCCGTTCCCAGGGCGCCGCAGGGGAATTTTCGACAAGAAGCGGGCGCCTCCGCACGGGCCCGGTCACGACATGGGGAAGCAGGATGCGAGCATCCCGCGCGGAAGCGCCCCGGCCGACCCTCCCGGGTCGAGCCCCGCGGCGCGGCTCAGGCCGCGCCGCGGATCACCAGGGCCTCGATCAGGAGGCCGAGAACTGCAGCAGCTTGATCGCCGAGAAGTCCGTCACGTCGCCGCCCACGCGCTTGGTGGCGTAGAACAGGACATGGGGCTTCGCGGAGAACGGGTCGCGCAGGACGCGCAGGTCCGGACGCTCGGCGATGGTGTAGCCCGCGCCGAAATCGCCGAAGGCGATCGCCTTGGCCCCGGCGGCGATGTCGGGCATGTCCTCGCAGATCAGCACCGGGTAGCCCATCAGCCGGGCCGGCTCGCCGGCGGCCAGCCCGTCCGACCACAGGAACCGCCCGTCTGCGTCCTTCATCTTGCGCACCGCGCCGGCGGTCTTCGAGTTCATCACGAAGGTCGCCTTGGCGCGGTAGCGGGCGCCCAGCGCGTAGACCAGGTCCACGATGGCATCCGCCGGATCGGTGGACGAAAAATCGCCCGACACGCCCGTCGGCACGTAGTTCAGCGTGCCCCAGGTCTCGCCCGAATTCACATGCGCCACCGGGTAGTCGAGGAAGCCGGTGGGCTGATCGGACCCGTCACCGTTGATGAAAGCGTCGCTTTCGGCGCGGGCGAACTTGTCCGCGATCCGGTCGGCCAGCCAGCCCTCGATGTCGAAGGCCGCGTCGTCCAGCAGCCGCTGCGAGGCCTTGGGCAGCGCCGACAGCTCATGCAGCGAGATCGACACGCGCTCGATCTGCGGGGTCGAGGTCTCGGACACCGACCCCGTCTCGGACGACCAGCCATGGCCGAAATCCGCATGGTCGACCAGCACGTCGAAGGCGTTGGCTTCCACCTGCACCACATTGGCGATGGCGCGGACCGAACCGGCCCCGGTCAGCACCGACTGGATGCGGTCCGAGGTCTGCGGGTCCACCAGATAGCCGCCCTCGGCGTTGACCGAGGTCGACAGGCCCTTGCGCTCCACCGTCACGCCGCGCAGCGCGTCGTCGTCGCCGGACCGCAGATAGGCCGACAGGGCCTTGCGATGCGGCAGGTCGAGATCGGCCGAGCGGCTCAGCGCCGGGCGGCCCGCCATGCCGGCCGACTTGCGGTCGATGGCTTCCAGGCGATCGTCCTGCGCCTTCATGCGGGACTTCATCTCGTCCTGGAAGACGCCGAACTCGCGCAGGAAGCCGGCCACCGCCGACTTGGTTTCGAGGCCCTGGCCCTGATTGGCATTGGTCATGTGAGACTTTCCTTCGTCCATCCGAAAGCTGTGAAGGTTCGACAAGTCAGCCGCCGAAGCGGCTCCGCGCCTCGGCGATCGCGTCGGCCAGGGCCGTCGCCAGCGCCGCGTCGTCGGCGTCCTCGCCGCCGGCGTCGATGGCGTCGTCATCCGACTTGGCCGCCGACGCGCGCGCCTCGGGGAGCATGGGAAAGGTCACCAGCGACACCTCCCAAAGCTCCACCGCCTGCAGAAGACGTCCGCCGCCCGGCGCACGCCCCGCCTTGAGAGCGCGGTAGCCGATGGAAAGCCCATCGACCGCCCCCGCCCTGAGCAGCGACAACGCTTCCGCGCCCCGCCGCACTTCGGTCAGCAGCCGCCCGCGCACGAGCAGCCCCCGATCATCCTCGCGCACCTGGTCCCACACGCCGATCGGCTGCGCGGGATCGTGCTGCCACAGAAGCTTGACCGACCGCCGCGCGGACCGGGTCGCCGCCAGGCTGGCCGCGAAGGCCCCCGGCTCGACCACGTCGCCCGACTGGTCCGAGACCCCGAAAAGCGAGGCGTAGCCCTCGATCCGCCCGTCATCGGCCACCGTCGCCACCTGGTCGAAGGCGACGAACTTCGTCTCCAGCCCGTAAGCGCTCGGGCCGGACGTCTGAAATTCCGTCATGTGCTGATCCTCAGGGGTTTAGTCGGCCATCGAGCAGGATCGCCGCGAACTGGCTCACCAGCGCCGTGGCGACGGCGAAGACCGCCAGCCAGAGCCGCTTCTCCAGGCGCTCGACCGAATGGTCGATCCGGTCGAGCGACCGCTCCAGCGCCGCCCATCGCTCATCGAGCACGCGTTCCAGCGCCTCGATCCGGGCATGCGCGCTGTCGAAGGGCTCGTAGAGGAACTTCGAACCGCCCGACTGGGTGCGCAGGCTGTTGCGCATCACCGGACCGCCGGGCCGAAACCGAGCATCGCCCGCTTCTCGTCCTCGGTCAGGAA
This sequence comes from Albimonas donghaensis, assembly GCF_900106695.1. Lineage (GTDB taxonomy): Bacteria > Pseudomonadota > Alphaproteobacteria > Rhodobacterales > Rhodobacteraceae > Albimonas > Albimonas donghaensis. The sequence goes on along the minus strand of NZ_FNMZ01000001.1, from coordinate 918,963 downwards.
GTCGGCGCCGGCCACCCGCCGCCACAGCGCCTCGCGCTCCGCGGCCAGGGCCGGCGCCGCGTCGAGATCGGGGGAGAGGTCCACCACCTCCCCCACCTGCGCGGACAGCCACCCCGCCATGCCGGTCAGCACCTTCTGCGCCAGCGGCACCACCGTCTGGCGGTAGAAGGCGCGGTTGGCCTCCTGGTAATTGGCATAGGTGGCGTCGCCCGGCAGACCCAGCAGCATCGGCGGCACGCCGAAGGCGATGGCGATGTCGCGGGCCGCGGCGGTCTTGGTCTCCAGGAACTCCATGTCCGACGGGCTGAACCCCATCGGCTTCCAGTCGAGCCCGCCCTCCAGCAGCATCGGCCGCCCGGCGTTGCGCGCCCCCTGGTGGTTTTCCTCCAGCTCGTCGACCAGCCGCTGATACTGCTCCTCGCTCATCGTGCCGCCCTCGGCGCCGCGATAGACGATGGCGCCGGAGGGGCGGGCGGCATTGTCCAGCAACGCCTTCGACCAACCGCCGGCCGCATTGTGGATATCCACCGACGACCCCGCAGCCTCCAGCGGCGACATCCCGTAATGGTCATCGAGCGGATGGAAGCTCTTGATATGCAGGATCGGCTGCGCCTCTGCCGTCATGTCGAAGCGCACTTTCCTGCCGCCCACCTGATACTCGTAGGCCTCCGGCCAGCCATCCGCGCCCGGAACGACCTTCATGCGATCGGGGCGCAGCGCATAAAGCTCCGCCGGCGTGCCCGAGGCCATGACCCCGGCCGCCTCCACATAGGCGTCGCCCGACAGCAGCAGATGCCCGTAAACCGTCTCCAGGAACGCGCCCCGCGTCTGGCCCGGATTGGGCCGGCCCAGCAGCTTGAGCAGCGGATGCGTCGCCATGCGCCGCCCGTCCTCGCTCAGGATCACCGGCAAGGAGGCCGCGGCCTCCGCCACCATCCGAACGCAGCGGAAGCCGATGACGTTGCGCCCGAACCCGTTGCGCGTCAGCGAGACGGTATCCCGCGGCGACCAGGCCGCCCGGCCCGGTCCCGAATAGGCGATGGCCGCGCCGACGGCCGAGGTCTTGCGGCTCTCCGGCGCCGTCGCAGCCGCACGCAGCCAATTGAAAGCCATCGGCTTTCTCCCTTGCTTCATCGGTTTCAGCAAAAGCCGCCGCGCGGCATGGTCGGCGGACTAGAGCCGCCGCACCCGAGGCGAGGATCCCGCGCCCAGGCTCAGTTCCGTCACCGCCCAGACCAGCGCATCCATGCGGTCGGGGCTGCCCTGCCCGGTCTCGCCGGTCCAGGCGCACATCTGGTCCTCCAGCAGCGGAAAGCTTCCCGCATGCCGGACGCGACCCTGTTCGTAGAGCGCGGCCACGGGCTCGGCCCGCGTGACCTTGCCCCGCGTCGCCCGCACCGCCTTGTAGGGGGTGCGCGGATCGACCTGGCGGATCAGCGTCTCGACCAGCTCGCCGCCCTGGTTGACTTCGGCGACGATGCGGTCGGCCTGGAACTCCTCCAGCGCCTTCACCGCCCGCGCCGCCCAGGCCGACGGCGCCGCTCCCTGCAGGGTCAGGTCGGCCAGCACGTAGACCACCCCGTCTCCGCCCAGCCCCGCCACCACGATCCCGCAGGCGTCGGCGTCGGGCCCGGAGGTCGCCGGCGGGTCCACCGCCACCACGATCCGCGACATCTCCGGCGCAACCGCCACCCGGCCGCCGTCGATCAGCGCCCGGTTCCACAGCGCGCCCTCGACATCGTCGAGCAGTTCGCCCTCCAGCTCCTGCCGCCCCAACGCACTGCCCGCATAGCGGCGGTTCACCGCGTCGAGGAACTCGCTGGCCAGGTTGGCCGCGTTGGCCGAAGTCGGCGCCGAGGTCATCACCGTATCCGGCGCCGCCAGGATCTCCTTCAGCAGCGGATTTCTCCGCGGCGTCGTCGTCACCAGCTGCCGGGGCCGGTCGCCCAGCCGCAGCGCGAACTGCAGCATGTCCCAGGCCGCCCGCCCCTTGGGCCACTTGGCCAGCTCGTCGCTCCAGGCGCCGTCGAACTGAGGCCCCCGCAGCCCCTCCGGATCATGGGCCGAGAACAACCGCGCCTCGGCGCCGTTCTCCCAGACCAGACGTTTGCGGGTGACCTCGTAGACCGGGCGCCGGTCGGGGGGCGAGCACGCCCGCAACCCCGACGGCCCCTCGACCATGACCTCGCGAGCCTGGTCGATCGTCTCGCCCACCAGGGCGATCCGGCGGCACGCCCCCTTCCCCAGAGGCGTGCCGCCCTCGACCCGGGCGCGGACCCATTCGGTCCCCGCCCGCGTCTTTCCCGCACCGCGGCCGCCAAGCACCACCCATGTCCGCCAGTCTCCCGGCGGCGCAACCTGGTGTCCCGGCATCCCCCAGACTTCGAAAAGCCAGGGCAAGGCCGCCACGGCGTTGTCGCCGAGGCCCTCGACGAAGGCCTTCCGCTCAGCCGCGCTCAGCGAGCCTAGCCAGCTCGCCCAGGACTTCCCGCCGGGCGGCGTCGAGATCGACGTCCCCCGACCGGCGTCCCGCTCGTTCAGAGATGATCCGCTCAAGTTTCCTCTCGCAGTCCATGATGGAGTCCAACGATTTCTGAAGCGATGTGATCTCGGCTTGCAGCAGCTTGAGTCCGTCCTGCCGCGCCGCCCGATCCTTGTCTGCGATCTCCGAGGCCTTCGCCGCCTCGCTCTCGTCCAGGTCCGCCTGCACCGCATCCGCATTGGCCCACCCGAGGGCCTCGACCCTCGCCATGAGCGTGATCTGCACAGACATGCAGGTGCGTCGGGCCTTCTGGAGCAGCTGACCCGTCGTCAGCTCCTCCCAGTCGTCGCTACGCGTCATCCCCAGGGGCCCTCCCGTTACGAGGCCCGGGTCGCCCGAAGCGAAAACGGCCCCGGATCGTGTGATCCGGAGCCGTTTCGACCTGCTTTTCCCAGCTTGCCTGAGTTCTACCTTAGAGCGCCCCAGAGGTCAACAGTTAAATTCAAGGTTGAGCGAACTTCAAGGGAGATATCCCGCAAGTCACTGACTTTGCTTGCGCTCCGCCTCAATCCGGCGCCAACGCTGCACGTTGCGCGTGTGCTGCACAAGCGTTTCCGCGAACGCATGCCCACCCGTGCCATCCGCCACAAAATACAGATCCCGAGTTTCCAACGGGTTCACCGCCGCCTCGATCGCCGCCTTGCCGGGATTGGCGATCGGCGTCGGCGGCAGGCCATCGATCTGATAGGTGTTCCAGTCGGTGCGCTTGTTCAACTCGCTGCGGGTCAGCCCGCGGCCCAGAACGCCCTTCCCCTCGGTGATCCCATAAATCACCGTCGGGTCGGTCTGCAGCCGCATCCCCCGGTTGAGCCTGTTGATGAAGACCGAGGCCACGCGCCGCCGCTCCTCGGCGACCGCGGTCTCCTTCTCGATGATCGAGGCCAGAATCAGCGCCTCATCGGGCGAGGAGATCGGCAGGCCCTCGACCCGGTTCTCCCAGGCCTCCGCCAGGATCGCGTCCTGCGCGTCGCGCATGCGCTGGATCATCTCGGCGCGGGTATCGCCGCGATTGGCCTGGTAGGTTTCGGGAGCCAGCGAACCCTCCGGCGGGATCTCGTCGATCTCGCCGGTCAGCGTTTCCATGGCCTTCAGCTGCTCGACCACCTGCCAGGACGTCGATCCCTCCACCACGGTGATCTGGTACACCACGCGCCGGCAGGTGGACTGGTTCACCAGGCAGATCAGCACAGATTCCATGGAGCTTCCGGCCGGGATCTCGAACTCCCCGGCCTGGATTCTCGACTGCATCTCGCTGTAGCGGGCGCCGAGCCGGAAGATGCGCGGATCCGAAATCGCACCGGCCTCCGCCAGAATCTCCGCCGCCCGCGGCAGGCTCGTGCCGCGGGGGATGGAGATTTCGGTGGGCTCGGTCAGCGGGCCCTCGGCCCGGTACTGGTTCACGCCCCAGGCGATCACGCCCGCAAGCGCGATGCCCAGAACGATCAGGATCGTCAGCGCGTTGGCCGCCAGATGGCGCATGAATGCGCCCTCAATCCACCTTGCCGAGGATCAGCGAGGCGTTGGTCCCCCCGAACCCGAACGAGTTGGAAAGGGCCACCTTGATCTCCCGCTTCACGGCCTTGCCGGGGGCGAGGTCGATCTCGGATTCGACCGAAGGGTTGTCGAGGTTCAGCGTCGGCGGCGCGACCTGATCGCGGATCGCCAGCGCGCAGAAAATCGCCTCCACCGCACCGGCCGCGCCCAGCAGGTGACCGATCGCCGACTTGGTCGAGCTCATGGTCACGTTGGAGGCGTGGTCGCCCAGCAGACGCGTCACCGCGCCCAGCTCGATCTCGTCGCCCAGCGGGGTCGAGGTGCCGTGAGCGTTGACGTAATCGATATCGTCGGCGGTCAGCCCGGCGTTGCGCAGCGCCGCGGACATGGAGCGGAAGCCCCCGTCCCCGTCCGGCGCCGGCGAGGTGATGTGATAGGCGTCGCCCGACAGGCCGTAGCCCAGCACTTCGGCGTAGATCTTCGCGCCGCGGGCCTTGGCGTGCTCGTATTCCTCGAGCACCACGATCCCGGCGCCTTCGCCCATGACGAACCCGTCGCGGTCCTTGTCATAGGGACGCGAGCCCTTCTCGGGCGCATCGTTGTAGGAGGTGGACAGCGCCTTGCACGCGCAGAAGCCCACCACGCCGATTTCGCAGACCGGGCTCTCCGCCCCGCCGGCGACCATCACGTCGGCGTCGCCCAGCATGATCAGCCGGGCCGCGTCGCCAATGGCGTGCGCGCCGGTCGAACAGGCGGTCACGACCGCGTGGTTCGGGCCCTTGAAGCCGTATTTGATCGACACCTGGCCGGAGCACAGGTTGATCAGCGCGCCCGGAATGAAGAACGGCGACACGCGGCGCGGTCCCTTCTCCTTCAGGGTGATCGCGGCTTCGGCGATGGATTCCACGCCGCCGATGCCTGAGCCGATCAGCACGCCGGTTCGTTCGGCGTCCTCGTCGGTCTCCGGAACCCAGCCCGAATCCTTCACCGCCTGCTCGGCGGCGGTCAGAGCATAGGTGATGAACCGGTCCACCTTGCGGCGGTCCTTGGCCGGCACCCAGTCATCGGGGTTGAAGGTTCCGTCCGTGCCGTCGCCCAGCGGAATCTCGCAGGCGATCTGACAGGGCAGATGCGACGCATCGAAATGCTTGATCTTTCCGGCGCCGGACTTCCCGTCCAGCAGCCTCGACCAGGTTTCCTCGACTCCGCAAGCCAGCGGAGTCAGCAATCCCATGCCGGTGACGACGACCCGCCTCACGCGCTCGCTCCGTTTCTTGTGTCCTGTACGGGCGCGACCCTAGCCGCGCCCCCCAAACTCTGCAACCCGAGCGCCATCACGCCCGCGCGCGCCCGTTCATTCGGGCGGCGCGGCGCAGACGCGGGGGGGCGGGGCTCAGCCCTCGGAATTCTCGGTGATGAACTTCACCGCGTCGCCGACGGTCTGGATCGTCTCGGCGGCGTCGTCGGGGATCTCGATCCCGAACTCCTCCTCGAACGCCATGACAAGCTCGACGGTGTCCAGCGAGTCCGCGCCCAGGTCGTCGATAAAGCTCGCGCTCTCGGTCACCTTGTCCTCTTCGACGGACAGGTGCTCGACGACGATCTTCTTCACACGATCCGAAATGTCGCTCATGCGAGTGCTCCTCACTCTTCGCAGGCCGCTCTGGCCGCTTGCCGTTATTTGTTCTCGGGGGCCGTCGGCCAGTCCCGGCCGCGACGCGGTTTCGGCCCGCCGCGTGAAGCCGGCCTATATCACAGGGGCGAAGGGTGGCAACCGCGAAATCCTCGCGACCGCCCCCCGTCGCCGCTGTTCAGATCATGGCCATTCCGCCGTTGACGTGCAACGTCGCGCCGGTGACGTAGCTCGCTTCAGGCGAGGCCAGGAAGGCGACCGAGGCCGCGATCTCGTTCGCGTCGCCCATCCGCCCGGCCGGGATCGCGCCCAGCAGCTTCTCCTTCTGCGCGTCCGGCAGCTTGTCGGTCATGGCGGTGGAGATGAAGCCCGGGGCCACGCAATTCACGGTAATCCCGCGGCTGGCGACTTCGGCCGCGAGGCTCTTGGACATGCCGATCAGCCCGGCCTTGGAGGCGGCGTAGTTGCCCTGCCCCGGATTGCCGGTCACGCCGACCACCGAAGTCACCGAGACGATCCGCCCCCAGCGCGCCTTCATCATGCCGCGCATCACCCCGCGCGACAGCCGGAAGGCCGCCGTCAGGTTGACCCGGAGCACGGTGTCCCAGTCCTCGTCGGACATGCGCATGAAAAGCTGGTCGCGGGTCACGCCGGCGTTGTTGACCAGGATATCGATCCCGCCCATAGCCTCGGCCGCCGTCTTGGGCAGCGCCTCGACCGAGGCCGCGTCGCCCAGGTCGCACGGCGTCACATGCGCCCGGTCGCCCAGGCTGTCGGCCAGTTCCGCCAGCGGCTCGACCCGCGTGCCGGAGAGCGCCACGGTCGCCCCCTGCCCATGCAGGACGCGGGCGATCTCGCCCCCGATGCCGCCCGAGGCGCCGGTGATCAGCGCCCTCTTGCCGGTAAGATCGAACATCACGCTTCTCCCATCGCGGCCGCGACCGCCTTCGCGTCGTCGGGCCCGTTCACCGCCTTGGCGCCCAGGCTCTTGTCGATGCGCCGCGCAAGCCCGCACAGCACCTTGCCCGCGCCGATCTCGACCAGCTCGGTCACGCCCTGCGAGGCCATCCACAGCACGCCTTCGCGCCAGCGCACCGCGCCCGTGACCTGGGCGACCAGCAGCTTGCGGATCTCCTCGGGGTCGGTGACCCCCTCGCATTTCACGTTGGAGACGACGGGGACCGCCGGCGCCTTGATCTCCACCCCCGCGAGCGCCTCGGCCATCGCATCCGCTGCGGGCTGCATCAGCGCGCAGTGGAACGGCGCGCTCACCGGCAGCATCATCGCCCGCTTGGCGCCCATGGCCTTGGCGATCTCGCCGCAGCGCTCGACCGCGGCCTTGTGGCCGGAAATCACCACCTGCGTCGGCTCGTTGTCGTTGGCCGCCTCGCAGATCTCGCCCTGGGCGGCCTCCGCGGCGGCCTTCTGCGCATCGGCGAGCCCCAGCCCCAGCAGCGCGGCCATGGCGCCCACGCCCGGCGCGCAGGCGGCCTGCATGGCCTGGCCGCGCAGGCGCAGCAGCTTCGCCGCCTCGCCCACGCCGATCGAGCCCGCCGCGCACAGCGCCGAATACTCGCCCAGCGAATGCCCCGCCACATAGGAGGCGTCGGAGATGCTCACCCCCTCGGCTTCCAGCGCCCGGAACGCGGCCAGCGAGGTCGCCATCAACGCCGGCTGGGTGTTGGCGGTCAGGGTCAGCTCCTCGGCGGGGCCATCCCAGATCAGCGCGCTCAGCTTCTCGCCCAGCGCGTCGTCGACCTCCTCGAACACCGCTTTCGCGGCCGGATAGGCGTCGGCGAAGGCCTTGCCCATGCCCACGGACTGGGCGCCCTGGCCCGGAAATAGGAATGCGCGCACGAACTGTCCCTCCCTGCGTCGGTTCGGCCCGCTTTACCTTTCACGCCCCGGCCCCGCAACCTGCCCGGAGGTCAGCGGCCGGTTCCGCGCGGCCCGGACCCCGACCGCCGAACCCCCTCCGCCCTTGCTTTCCGCCGGCATATGCGGCATAGGCCCGCGACCTTCCGAAAAAGGATGACCAGGGCGCCTCTCGTATGCGGGCTTCGGAAGGGATCGCCTCCGCATGGTGAAGCGCACCGAACATGGCAGGTGAACCGATGGCTCTTTACGAGCACGTCTTCATCGCGCGTCAGGATCTTTCCAACGCGCAGGCCGAGGGGCTCATCGAGCATTTCGGCCAGATCCTCAAGGACAACGGCGGCGACGTCCAGGGCTCCGAGTACTGGGGCGTCCGCACGATGGCCTACAAGATCAACAAGAACCGCAAGGGGCACTACGCCTATCTCAAGACCGACAGCCCGGCTGCCGCGGTCCAGGAGATGGAGCGTCTGATGCGCCTGCATGACGACGTCCTGCGCGTCATGACCGTGAAGGTCGAAGCTCATGAGGAAGGCCCCTCCGCCGTCCTCCAGGCCAAGGCTTCCCGCGATGACCGCGGCGGCCGTGGCGGCCGTGACCGTGGCGATCGCCCGCGTTTCGGCGACCGCGATCGCGGCGAACGCCGTCCGCGCGACTGATAGGGAAAGGACCGCACAATGGCTCGCAAGCCCTTCTTCCGCCGTCGCAAGACCTGCCCGTTCTCCGGCGAGAACGCGCCGAAGATCGACTACAAGGACGTCAAGCTCCTGCAGCGCTACATCTCCGAGCGCGGCAAGATCGTCCCCTCCCGCATCACCGCGGTTTCCTCCAAGAAGCAGCGCGAACTCGCGCGCGCCATCAAGCGCGCCCGTTTCCTCGCCCTGCTCCCCTACGCGATCAGCTGAGGAGCACTGACAGATGGAAGTGGTTCTTCTGGAACGCGTCGAGAAGCTCGGCCAGATGGGCGACGTGGTCAACGTCAAGCCCGGCTTCGCGCGCAATTTCCTTCTGCCCCAGGGCAAGGCCCTGCGGGCCACGAAGGTCAACATCTCCCGCTTCGAAGCCGAGCGCGCTCAGCTCGAAGCCCGCAACCTCGAGCTGAAGGCGGAGGCGCAGACCGTCGCCGACAAGCTCGACGGCCAGAGCTTCGTGATCATCCGCTCCGCGTCGGACATGGGGGCCCTCTACGGCTCCGTGACCCCGCGGGACGTGGCCGAAGCCTCGACGGCGGGCGGCTTCTCGGTGGACAAGCGGCAGGTGTCGCTGGACAAGCCGGTGAAGGAGCTGGGCATCCACGACATCCGCGTCGTGCTGCACCCCGAAGTCTCGGCGACCATCGCGATCAACGTCGCGCGGTCCGCTGAGGAAGCCGAGCTTCAGGCCTCCGGCAAGTCGATCCAGGACGCCCGCGCCGAAGAGGACGCGGCGGCCGAATTCGACATCCAGGAGCTGTTCGAGGACGAAGAGGAGGGCGAAGGCCTTCTCTCCGATCCCCGCGGCGACGAAGAGGACGAAGAGCTCCGCTGATCGGCGCGCCCGTCTCGGCGGGCCCGACGCAACGGACAGGAAACGGCCGCGGCGCACGCCGCGGCCGTTTTCGATTCCCGTCCGGCCAGACGCGGCCTCGCTCCTGCGGCGCGATTCTTTCGCGCCCCGCGAACCTCGGCGGCCCCGCGCATCACTCGACACGGCGCCGAGGACGCGCCCAGCCCCGCGCGCGTCCTTGAACCGGCGCCGACCCCGGCCGATCTCGACGCCAGGCCCATGGCCGCTGAAACCGACGCCCTCGCCAATCGCCTCGCGCTCAACACCATGCGCGCCGGGCGGGCGTTGACCCGTCGTTGCGACGCGCCGCTCGCCGTGACCTCGCCCTAGGGCGCGTCCCCATAAACGGGATTCCCATGACCTCGCATCTTTGATTCAACCTCCGAAAGAAGGAGGTTTCGATGCGCCGTCACGAACTGACCGACCGGGAATGGGCGATCATCCAGCCGCTGCTGCCGCAGAAGTCGCGGGGCGTGCCGCGGGTGGACGACCGCCGTGTGATCAACGGCATCCTCTGGAGGTTCCGCGCAGGCACGCCCTGGCGCGACGTGCCCGAGCGCTATGGCCCGCGCACCACGCTCTACAACCGCTTCACGCGGTGGCGTGCGGCCGGGGTCTGGGACCGCATTCTGGAAGCGATCTCAGAGGCCTATGACGGCGACATCGTGATGATCGACAGCTCCTGCGTCCGCGTGCATCAGCACGGGGCCGCGGTAAAAAGGGGGGTCCCGCCGAGGACGACGGCGGGCATGGCTGCATGGGACATTCCCGCGGGGGGCTGACCACGAAGATCCACGCCCTGGTCGATGCGGAAGGCCGCCCCATCCGCTTGAAGCTGACGCCCGGCCAGGCGGGCGACGCGCCGGTGGGAACCGAGTTCGTCACCGATCTCGATCCCGGCGCGACCCTGATCGCCGACCGCGCCTACGACACAAACCCGATCCGCGACGGCGCGGCGGCCCGCGGCGTTTGGGCCAACATCCCGCCGCGCGTGATCCGAAAGGACGCTTTCAGCTTCAGTCCGTGGGTCTATCGCCAGCGGAACCTCGTCGAGCGCTTCTTCAACCGCATCAAACAGTTCCGCGGTCTTGCCACCCGATACGACCGGCGCGCCGACAATTACCTCGCCGCCCTCAAACTCGCCGCAATCCGCTTCTGGATCGCGAAGATATGAGTCCGCGCCCTAGGGCCGACGCCGCGCTGCTGTTGGAAAAGGACGCATGAGACAGCCGTCTCAATCCCAAGCTTAACCGGATGCAAACCGCGGACGCCCGATAGAAGGGGCGCTCGCCATGTCCCACCCAGCCAGGCCCCCCTCTTCTCCCGCCCGCCGCGCCGCCGCCTCACGCGGCGCGCTGATCGCCGCCGCACGCGCGCTCTACGCGGCGGGAAAGCCCCCCAGCGTGACCGAGGCCGCCCGCGCCGCTGGCCTCTCCCGCGCCACCGCCTACCGCCAGTTCCCGTCGCCGGAGCTTCTGGCCGAAGCCGCGGTGACCGACCCCGAATGCGCCCCCATCCCGGACATTCTCGCGGGCCTCACCGCTCCCCCGGACCGGGCGCTGGCCGTCTGCGACTGGCGTCTCGCCTTCGCCACGCGCCTCGCGCCGCAGCTGCGCCGCCATCTCGCGCTGCGCGAACAGGCCCGCCTGCGCCGTGACCCGACGCCCGCCCCGCCCCGCCCCAGCCCGCGGGCGGAAGCCGCCTTCCGCGCCGCCCTCGCCCCCGCCCGCGACCGGCTGCCCCCGGCCGTATTCGATGACCTGCTGAGCGCGCTGGTCGCCCTCACCGGCTTCGAGACCCTCGCCGCGCTGACCGAACGCGGCGTCCCGCCCGAGGCAGCCGCCCGCGCCGCAAGACGCGCCGCCGAGGCCTTGGTCGACGCTGCGCTGCGCCAGACCCGGCAAGCCTGCAACGCAAAGGGCCGCGCGTCGTGCCCGACGCGCGGCCCCTGACACCGAAAAGGCGGTCCCGATCAGCCCGGCTGCTTGACCATCCGCAGATAGGGCAGCTTGCGCTCGAACGACCCGTGCTGCGCCTCGGCGTCGGCGTCCGACACCGCGGGGACCACGATCACGTCGTCGCCCTGCGCCCAGTTCGCCGGCGTCGCCACCTTGTGCCCCATGGTCAGCTGCAGCGAATCCAGCACCCGCAGCAGCTCGTTGAAGTTGCGGCCCGTGGTCATCGGATAGGCCATCTGCATCTTGATCTTCTTGTCCGGCCCGATGACGAACACCGTGCGCACCGTGGCGTTGTCCGCCGCCGTCCGCCCCTCGGAGCTCGCTCCCGCATCCGAGGGCAGCATCCCGAAGGCCTTGGCCACCGCCAGCGTCTCGTCGCCGATCATCGGGTAGCCGACGTCGTTGCCGGTGGCCGAGGCGATATCCGCCTTCCACTTCACGTGGCTCTCCACCGGGTCGACGCTGATCCCGATGATCTTGCAATTCCGCTTGGCGAACTCGGGCGCCAGCCCCGCCATGGTCCCCAGCTCGGTCGTGCAGACCGGCGTGAAGTCCTTGGGATGGCTGAACAGAATCGCCCATCCGTCGCCGATCCAGTCATGGAACCTGATCGGTCCCTCGGTGGTGTCCGCCTCGAAATCCGGCGCCGTGTCATTGATCCGCAAGGTCATCGCCCGCTCCTTGGCTGCGTATGTCTCGATCACGTGGTAACATGTTTCCCACCTGGGCGGAGCGCAATACCCGCACGCTCGCCGGGCCTTGATGCCGCCTTGCCCGAGGGCCCGATTTCGGGTGTAGGGAAAGGCGAACCAGCACGGAGACCCCCATGGACGACGGCCCGCCTCCCCCCGCCCCGCCGGCGGAGGATCCGGCGAACACGGCGCTCGCCGCCCCCGCCGCCTCGCCCTCGAACATCGAGGCCGAGCAGGCGCTGCTGGGCGCGATCCTGATCAACAACGAGGTCTATGACCGGGTCGCGAGCTTCCTCGCGGCCGAGCATTTCTACGACCCCGTTCATGCCCGCATCTTCGCCACCGCCGCGCGCCGCATCCAGAAGAACTTCCAGGCCAACGCCGTCACCCTGAAGACCTTCCTCGAAGACGACGAGGGCCTCAAGGAACTCGGCGGCGCTTCCTATCTGGCGCGGCTCGCGGGCGCGGCGATCTCGATCTATTCGGCCAAGGACTACGCCCAGGCGATCTACGACCTCGCCATCCGCCGCGACCTGATGCGAATCGGCCTGGAGATCCGCGACCGCGCCCAGGCCGCGGATGCGGAAACCGAGCCCTCCGACCAGATCGTGGAAGCCGAGCAGAGCCTCTATTCGCTGGCCGAAAAGGGCCGCTCCGACGGCGGCTTCCGGTCCTTCCTGTCGGCCGCGACCGAGGCGATCGAAGTCGCCAACGCCGCCTATCAGCGCGACGGCGGGCTGGCCGGCATCTCCTCCGGCCTGGTCGACCTCGACCGTCGCCTCGGCGGCCTGCACCCTTCGGACCTCCTGATCCTCGCGGGGCGTCCCTCCATGGGCAAGACCTCGCTGGCCACCAACGTCGCCTTCAACATCGCCAAGGCCTTCCGGGAGGGCGAGAAGCCCGACGGCACCTTCGGCACGGTCAATGGCGGCAAGGTCGGGTTCTTCTCGCTCGAAATGTCGGCCGAGCAGCTCGCCACCCGCATCCTCTCCGAACAGTCCCGCGTGCCCTCCGAGCAGATCCGCCGCGGCGACATGGAGGAGGAGGAGTTCCGCCGCTTCGTCGAAGCCGCGCGCGAACTGGAGAAGATGCCCTTCTACATCGACGACACGCCGGCCCTGCCGATCTCGACCCTCGCCGCCCGCGCCCGCCGGCTCAAGCGCCAGCACGGGCTCGACGCGCTGTTCATCGACTATCTTCAGCTGGTCCGCGGCGCCGGACGCACCGACAACCGCGTGAACGAGATCGCGGAGATCTCCATGGGCCTCAAGGCCATCGCGAAGGAGCTCAACATCCCCGTCATCGCGCTCTCCCAGCTGTCGCGGCAGGTGGAGAGCCGGGAGGACAAGCGGCCGCAGCTTTCGGACCTTCGGGAATCGGGATCGATCGAACAGGATGCGGACGTGGTGATGTTCGTGTTCCGCGAGGAATACTACAAGGAACGCGAGAAGCCCTCCGAAACCGACGTGGAGGCCACGATGAGGTGGCAGGAGGTCATGGAGAACGTGCGCGGCAAGGCCGAGGTCATCATCGGCAAGCAGCGTCACGGTCCCATCGGCTCCGTGGAACTGGCCTTCGAGGGCCGGTTCACCCGCTTCGGCGACCTCGCTCGCGACGCCTATCCCCAGGTCGGACGCGATGACGCCTTCTGATCCGGCGGGAGCCGCGCCCATGACCTCATCCGCCGCCGCCGCGTCCGCCTCCATCCCCGCCCGGCCCGTCGCCGCGGGATCGAAAGCGCGGCTGACCGTGCATCTCGACGCCATCGCCGACAACTGGCGCGCGCTGGCGGCCAAAGCCCCCACCGCCGAGGCCGCCGCGGTGGTCAAGGCCGACGCTTACGGGACCGGGCTCGCCCCCGCCGCGACCGCGCTGCACGAGGCCGGCGCCCGCACCTTCTTCGTGGCCCAGGCCGGCGAGGGCGCGGCCCTGCGCGAGACCCTCGGCCCCGGCCCCGCGATCTACGTGTTCAACGGCTACATGCCCGACGACGCGCCCGCCTTCCGCGGAACCGACCTGCGCCCGGTCCTGTCCTCGCCCTTCCAGGTCGAGGCCTGGCTGGCGGCGCGCGACGACATTCGCCCGACCTCCGGCCCCGGACTGCATATCGAGAGCGGGATCAACCGCCTCGGCTTCACCGCGGCCGAACTCGACGCCCTGCGCGCCGATCCGCCCGAGGGGCTGGACCTGACCCTGGTCATGTCCCATCTCGCCAATGCCGACGAGCCCGCGAACTCCATGAACGCCCGCCAGCGCGGCGCCTTCCTGGGCCGGTCCGAGCTTGCCTCCCGCATCGCCCCCGGCGCCCGCCGCTCGCTCGCCGCCACGGGCGGGACGCTGCTGGGCGCGCCCTTCCATTTCGACCTGGTGCGCCCCGGCGTGGGTCTCTACGGCGGGGAGCCCTTCGTCGACGCCCGCCACGTCGTCACCCTCATGGTCCCGTTCCTGCAGGTGCGTGAAATCCCGGCGGGCGAAAGCGTCGGCTACGGCGCCACCTGGACCGCCCGCCGCGCCAGCCGCATCGGCGTGCTGCCCATCGGCTACGCGGACGGGCTGCACCGGCTGTCGAAAGACTTCGACGTCTATGTGAACGGCCGACCGGCGCCGGTGGCCGGGCGCGTCTCGATGGACATGATCACCGTCGATCTGACCGACATCCCCGAGCCCTCGCCCGGCGACTTCGCCGAAATCCTCGGCCCCAACCAGAACGTCGACCGGCTGGCCGCGGCCAGCGGCACCACCGGCTACGAGGTGCTCACTGGGCTCGGCGCCCGCTATCTGCGGACCTACGAGAAGGCCGGCGCGTGACGCCGGGGGCCGCCAGGAGCGCAGTCGCCCCCGACGGTCCCGGAACCCTGTATCTCCATATCGGGATGCCCAAGACCGGTGCCACCTGGATCCAGCGCGCGTTGGCGCTGAACCGGGCGGGTCCGGGCCGGGAGGCGGCCGAGGCCGCGCTCGCCGACGCGCTCGCCCGACTTGCCGCCGGGGATGACGTGGTTCTGACCTCCGAGACCTTCCGGCAGCTCGCGCCACGAAAGCGACGGGCCCTGCTCGCGCTTATGGGAAAGGGTGCCGCCCGCCTGCGCAACGGCGAGACGCTGGACCGGATACGCCCGCGGCCGCCGCGTTGCCGCCGCGCGCTCGGCCCCTGGCAGCGCGGGCTGGGGCGCAACCGGCTGACGCTGCGCATCCACGACCCGGAGGAGCTGACCGGCGGCGACGCGCTCATAGATTTCCTGTCGGTCATCGGCCAGGACGGCGCGGACCTTCAGCCCCCCGACCCACATCCTGCGCGCGGTGGAGGAAACCTCCCGCCCGGACATCTCCTGGCTGTCCGAGCTCCTCGGCCGCGACCCTTTCCCCTCCCGGCGCCTCGCGTGACCCGATCCCACCGGCCCGCACGCCCTTGGTTCCCGCCGCCGGCGTCGATATATCAGGGAACGGGCGCGCAGGAGACCAAGACCCCGTCGCCCGTTGCGAATGTCCCGCGGCCGGTTTCGGTCGTCCGACGGCGCCGCCACGTCGCCACCGCCCTTTTCGATGGATCCGCCGCCTGATGATCGTCCTCACTTCCGTCGCCGCGTTCCTCGCAGCCATCGGGGCCACGGCGCTGGGCCTGTGCCGCGCCACCGGCGCGCTGACCCTGTTCGCGCTGTCCGGCGCCAGCCACATCTTCCGCCCGCCCTGGTATCCGGCGGAATTCGCCCGCCAGTTCCTGCGGATCGGATATTTCTCCCTGCCCGTCGTCGGCATGACCGCGCTCTTCACCGGCGGCGCGCTGGCGTTGCAGATCTATTCGGGCGGGGCGCGGTTCAACGCCGAATCCGTCGTCCCCTCCATCGTCGCCATCGGCATGGTGCGCGAACTCGGCCCCGTGCTCGGCGGGTTGATGGTGGCGGGCCGCGTCTCCGCCTCCGTGGCGGCGGAACTCGGCACCATGCGGGTGACCGAGCAGATCGACGCCCTGACCACGCTCTCCACCAACCCGATGAAATACCTCGTCGCGCCGCGCCTGCTGGCCGCGACCATCGCCATGCCGATCCTCGCCTTCGTGGGCGACGTCATCGGCATCATGGGCGGGTTTCTGGTGGGCGTGACCCGGCTGAACTTCGCGCCCTCCGCCTATATCCGCAACACCGAGCAATACCTGACGGGCGACGACATCGTGTCGGGCCTGATCAAGGCCGCCGCCTTCGGCTTCATCATCGCGCTGATGGGCTGCTACCAGGGCTACAACTCGGGCCGCGGCGCCCAGGGCGTCGGGGCCGCCACCACCAACGCGGTGGTCTCGGCCTCGATCCTGATCCTCGCCGCCAACTACATCCTGACCGAGGCGCTGTTCTCCTCATGACCGACGCCAATCCCCCGGCCCCGTCCCGCATCGCCCTCAAGGGCGTCCGCAAGTCCTTCGGGCCCAAGCACGTCCTGCGCGGCGTCGATCTCGACGTGGCAAAGGGCGAGAGCATGGTGATCATCGGCGGCTCCGGCACCGGCAAATCGGTGACCCTGAAATGCGTGCTCGGCATCATCGAGCCCGACGCCGGCGAAATCCTCATCAACGGCGCCCGCGCCACCGCCCGCAACCGCGAGGCGCTGCTGTCGCGGTTCGGGATGCTGTTCCAGGGCGGCGCGCTGTTCGACTCCATGCTGGTCTGGGAGAACGTCGCCTTCCGCATGCGCCACGGCGCCCATCGCCGCCCCCGCGCCGAGGCCCGCGAAATCGCCATCGAGAAGCTCCGCCGCGTCGGGCTCACGCCGGAGACCGCGGATCTCTTCCCCGCCGAGCTTTCGGGCGGCATGCAGAAGCGCGTCGGTCTCGCCCGCGCCATCGCCACCGACCCCGAGATCATCTTCTTCGACGAGCCGACCACCGGCCTCGACCCGATCATGGCCGGCGTGATCAACGAGCTGATCCGCGAGCTGGTCACCGAGATCGGCGCCACCGCCATGACCATCACCCATGACATGACCTCGGTGCGCGCCATCGCCGACCGGGTGGCGATGATCCATGAGGGCGAGATCCGCTGGCAGGGCGCGGTCGGGGAGCTCGACGCCACCGAAGACCCCTACGTCTCCCAGTTCATCCACGGTCGCGCCGAAGGCCCCATCGCCGCGATCCGCTGACGCGCCGCGGGGCGGCTCCGGGCTTCGGGATGCGATTTCCTCGGCGCGGCGCTTTTGCGTCGGACGTCTGACGGCCCCGCACCTAGCGTTCGATCCGACGAAGACCCCAGACGCCGAGCCCCTTGATGACCTCCACCCAGATTCTCACCGGACGACGAAAGCCCTGGCTGCGGTGGAACGCGGAGGAGGACGCCGGCACGCCCGTCGTCGTCACCTACAGCTTCGGCGACCGCCCCGCGCCCTATGCCAAGGGGCGGTTCTCCGGCTACCAGGACTGGAAGCCCGCGCAGAAGGACGGCATCCGGACGGCGCTGGAGACTTGGGCCGACTCCGCCGGAATCGCGCTGGTGGAGACGCCGGACGCAGCGCGCGGCGATCTCCGTTTCGCCCTGGTCGGCATGGCCGGACGGACCAACGCCACCGGCGGACAGCTCGACGGCTACGCCTACTATCCCGGCCAGTATCAGACGACCGTGGACGGCGCGCGGCAGACCCGGCAGACGCATGACGATATCGGCGGCGACCTGTTCCTCAACGCGCGCTTCGCGGGCGATCCGCAAGCCTTCGCCCCCGGACGCTTCGGCCATTCGCTGGTCCTGCACGAAATCGGCCATGCCCTGGGCTTCAAGCACCCGTTCTCGGGCGAGCCCTCGATCAGCTACGACGCCGCGCATGGCGGGCTGACGGTGCTCGCCTACAACCGGAGCGACGACACGACGGAACTCGGCCGCCTCGATCTCCAGGCCATGCGCCAGCTCTACGGCGCGCCCGGCGACACGCCCAAGGCCCGCTGGGTGGACCGCAAGGACGTGGTGTCCATCCAGGGGTCCCGCGGGCGGGACGAGTTCATCGCCACGCATCTCGACGACCGGATCTCGGCCAAGGGCAAGGCCGACCGTGTCTTCGCCGGCGAAGGCGATGACGTGATCAGGGGCGGAGGCGGGGGCGACCGCCTCGACGGCGGCCCGGGGGCCGATCTGCTGAAGGGCGGCGCCGGGCGGGACCTTCTGCGCGGCGGCGAGGGCGACGACGACCTGCGCGGCGGCCGGGGCCGGGACCGGCTGGAGGGCGGCGCGGGCGACGACCGTCTCGACGGCGGCGCCTCGCGGGACCGGCTTCAGGGCGGCGATGGCGCCGACATCTTCGTCTTCGCCCGCGACGGCGGCAAGGACACGGTGCTGGACTGGCAGCCGGGCCTCGACCTGATCGCGCTGGACCGGGGCGCGGATTTCGACGATCTCTCCTTCCGCGAGCATCGTGGCGACCTGCGCATCGCCTATCTCGACGGCGCGGGCGAAATGCGGCTCGAAAACATCGGGGAGTCACAGATAGATGCGACGGATTTCGCCCTGCTCGCCTGAGCCTCGTCCGTGACCCTCGCCCCCGCGCCCATCACACCCCGGCATCTCGCCTTCGCCAATCTCGCGCTTCTGCCGCTCTGGCCGCTGGCCTGGACCGCGCCCGTGGCGCGCACCGGCTTCCTGCCCTTCATGGCCGGCGAGGACGTGTCGATCCTCTCCGGCCTCGGCGCGTTGTGGGAGGCGGACGCGGCGCTCGCCCTGCTGGTGGCTCTGCTGGCGCTGGTCCTGCCCTACGCCAAGACCCTGTCGCTCGCCGCCGTGCATTTCGGCCGGCTCACCCCCCGCGCCCTCCCGGCGCTGGAACTGCTGGGCAAGCTCGCCATGGCCGACATGTTCCTGCTCGCGCTCACCATCGTCATCGTCAAGGGCGTCGGCGTGGGGCGGGTGGAGACCGCATGGGGCCTCTGGCTCTTCGCCTTCTGCATCCTGCTGTCGCTGGCGCTTTCGATGCTGACCGCGCGCCGCCACACCCGCGCGCAATAGCCTTCCGCCCCCCGCTTGCCCTTCGCATGCGGAGCGTCCACAACCGGCCCATGGCCCGCTCCGCCCCCACCTTCACCTGCGCCGAATGCGGCGCCGTCCATGGCAAATGGGCGGGGCGCTGCGACGCCTGCGGGGCCTGGAATTCGATCACCGAGGACGCGGGCCTCGGCCCCGCCCTCCCCAAGCCCACCGGCCCCGGCAAGAACCGCATTCGCCGCGTGCCGCTGGTGGCGCTCGCAGGCTCCGAACCCGCCCCCGCCCGCATGTCCGCCGGGGTGGGAGAGCTGGACCGCGTGCTCGGCGGCGGCCTCGCCACCGCGTCCGCCGTGCTGGTCGGCGGCGATCCCGGCATCGGCAAGTCCACCCTGCTGCTTCAGGCCACCGCCGCCTTCGCGCGCCAGGGGGCCAAGGCCATCTACGTGTCCGGAGAGGAAGCCACCGGCCAGATCCGCATGCGCGCCGCCCGGCTCGGCCTGCAGGACAGCCCCGTGCAGCTCGCCGCGGAAACCGGCCTGCGCGAAATCCTCGCCACGCTGGAGGAGGAGAAGCCCGACGTCGTCGTGGTCGACTCGATCCAGACCATGTGGCTCGATTCGGTCGACAGCGCCCCCGGCTCCGTCTCCCAGGTCCGCGCCGCGGCCCATGCGCTCACCGCGTTCGCCAAGACCCGCGGCGCCGCGGTCATCCTGGTCGGCCACGTCACCAAGGAGGGCCAGATCGCCGGCCCCCGCGTGGTCGAGCACATGGTCGACACCGTGCTTTATTTCGAGGGCGAGCGCGGCCACCCGTTCCGCATCCTGCGCGCCGTGAAGAACCGCTTCGGCCCCTCGGACGAGATCGGGGTGTTCGAAATGACCGCCCGCGGCCTCGCCCAGGTCTCCAACCCCTCCGCCCTGTTCCTGTCGGAGCGCGGCCGCGCCTCCCCCGGCACCGTGGTCTTCGCCGGCGTCGAGGGCACGCGCCCCCTGCTGGTGGAGATCCAGGCCCTGGTCGGATCCGCCGCCCCCGGCTCGCCCCGCCGGGCGGTGGTGGGCTGGGACAGCGGCCGGCTCGCGATGATCCTCGCGGTGCTCGAAGCGCGCTGCGGGGTGGCGCTCGGCGGCCGGGACGTTTATCTCAACGTCGCCGGAGGCCTTCGCGTGTCGGAGCCCGCGGCGGATCTCGCCGTGGCCGCGGCCCTGCTCTCGGCCGCCCAGGACCGCGCGCTGGAACCCGACACCGTGGTGTTCGGCG
Organism: Albimonas donghaensis; assembly: GCF_900106695.1. Classification (GTDB taxonomy): domain Bacteria; phylum Pseudomonadota; class Alphaproteobacteria; order Rhodobacterales; family Rhodobacteraceae; genus Albimonas; species Albimonas donghaensis. The sequence goes on along the minus strand of NZ_FNMZ01000001.1, from coordinate 899,020 downwards.
AGATAAGCCTGTCAGGGGCCGTGCGCCCGGCGCCGCAGACCGACACCCGCCTGCGGGAGGCCGCCAAGCTCGGCTTCAACGTCGCGCTGGCCCCTTCGCAGGTGAAGCCGGGCGCGAATTCTGGCATGACGGTGCACCGAATCGAGGATCTGAGCGGGTTGGTGGCCCGCCTCCTCGACGCCGAAGCGTAAGCCGGCGCGGAATCGGGCGGGGGATGCGCAGGACGCGCGTCGCCCGCATCTGGTGGGACGGGCGATCCCCGGGGGCGACCCCCGGCGCGCGCTTGGCGAGGGACGAGAACGCATGAGCTTCACGATCGCGGACGGGGTGATCCTCGCCGTGCTGCTGATTTCGGGCCTGCTGGCCTGGTCGCGCGGCTTCACGCGCGAGGCGCTGGCGATCCTCGGCTGGATCCTGGCCGCCATCGCGGCGCTGAACGTCGCCCTGCTCATCGAGCCGCTGTTGCAGGAGATTCCGGGCGTCGGCCCCATGCTGGCCTCGTCCTGCACGCTCTCGAAGCTCGCCGCCTTCTCGGTGTCCTTCGCCATCGCGCTGATTCTGCTGTCGATCTTCACGCCGCTGTTCTCCTCGGCGGTGCAGGACAGCGTGCTGGGCCCGGTCGACAAGGGTCTGGGCTTCGTCTTCGGCGTGGCGCGCGGGCTGGTGCTCGCCGCCGTGGTCTACCTGATCTACGACCAGGTGGTGCCGCCCACGGACCGGCTGGCGATCATCGACGACTCGCGCCTGATCGGCATGATCGCCGAAGCCGCCTCGATCATGAGCGCCGAGCTGCCCACCACCCTGCCCTCCTGGCTCTTCGATCCGGTCAACAGCCTGATGTCCGAATGCGGCGGCGTGCCGGCGCTTTCGGGCGACGCTGCTGCATGACGACGCGATGACAAGCCGCCGGAACCGGAATATGTTCACCCCCGGCGCCAACCTCGCTCATGGGAGCTTCCAGCCGATGCAAGAGCCCCGCCGATTTCCGCTCGCCAGCCCGTTCGAGAGCCCCGACGGCGACAAGCTGCGCGAGGAATGCGGCCTGTTCGGCATCTACGGGGCCGGCGACGCCGCCAACTTCGTGGCGCTGGGCCTGCACGCGCTCCAGCATCGCGGCCAGGAGGCCGGGGGCATCGTCACGCATGACGAGTCCCGCGGCTTCAACGTGGTCAAGAAACTCGGCTACGTGCGCGACAACTTCACTTCCGCCGAGACCATGGAGCAGCTCCCCGGCCGCTCCGGCATCGGCCATGTCCGCTACTCGACCACCGGGTCCAAGGGCCATACCACCCTGCGCGACGTGCAGCCCTTTCATGGCGACCTCGCCGTCGGCGGCGTCGCCATCGCGCATAACGGCAATCTTACCAACGCCCTGCAGATCAAGCGCGAACTGATCGAGCGCGGCTCGCTGTTCCACACCACCTCGGACACCGAGGCGGTGCTGCATCTGATGGCCCGGTCCTTCCATCGCACCATCCCCGAACGCCTCAAGGACGCGCTGCGCCGCGTCGAAGGCGCGTTCTCCTTCCTGGCGCTGACCTCCGACGGGCTGATCGGCGTGCGCGACCCCCTTGGCGTGCGCCCGCTGGTGCTGGGACGGATCGGAGACGCCTGGATCCTGGCGTCCGAGACCTGCGCCCTCGACATCGTCGGGGCCGAGTTCATCCGCGACGTGCTCCCCGGCGAGATGGTGACCATCGACGACACCGGCCTGCGCTCCACCATGCCGTTCGAGCCGCAGCGCCCACGCTTCTGCATCTTCGAGCATGTGTATTTCTCGCGCCCCGACAGCGTCATCGGCGGCGCCTCGGTCTATGAGAGCCGCCGCCGCATCGGCGTCGAACTGGCGCGCGAGGCGCCGGTGGAAGCCGACCTGGTCTGCGCGGTGCCGGATTCGGGCACGCCGGCCGCCATCGGCTACAGCCAGGAATCGGGCATCCCCTTCGCCATGGGGATCATCCGCAACCAGTATGTGGGCCGCACCTTCATCGAGCCGACGGAGCAGATCCGCAACATGGGCGTGCGCCTCAAGCTCAACGTCAACCGCGCCATCATCCGCGGCAAGCGGGTGGTGCTGGTGGACGACTCGGTGGTGCGCGGCACGACCTCGATGAAGATCAAGGACATGATCCTCGACGCCGGCGCGCGCGAGGTGCATTTCCGCATCGCCTCGCCGCCCACCGCCTGGCCCTGCTTCTACGGCGTCGACACGCCCGACAAGGACAAGCTCCTCGCCTCTTCCATGTCGGAGGAGGAGATGCGCGACCATATCGGCGTCGACTCGCTGCGTTTCGTGTCGCTCGACGGCCTCTACCGCGCTGTGGGAGAGGAGACCGGCCGCGACCCCGAGCGGCCCCAATATTGCGACGCCTGCTTCTCGGGCGAATACCCCGTCCAGCCCTCCGACATGATCGAGATGGGCCGGATCTCTCTCAAGGCCGCCGAATAAGGCTCTCATGACGTTGGAACTTTCTGGAAAGGCGGCGCTGGTCACCGGCGCCTCCCGCGGCCTCGGCCGCGCGCTCGCCGAGGCGCTGGGCGCCCGTGGGGCCGAAATCATCGCCGTGGCCCGCACCGTCGGCGGGCTGGAGGAGCTGGACGACGCCATCCGGGCCGCCGGCGGCCCGGGCGCGACTCTGGTCCCGCTCGACGTCACCGACGATCCGGGGCTGGAGCGGCTGGGCGCCGCCATCCACCAGCGCTGGGGCCGGCTGGACCTCTGGGTTCATGCCGCCGTGCACGCGCCGCCGCTCTCGCCGGCCGAACATGCGGACGCCAAGGACTGGGACAAGACCTTCGCCGTCAACGCCCGCGCCACGGCGCGGCTGATCCGGGTGGTGGACCCGCTGCTGCGCGCCGCGCCGGCCGGGCGGGCGGTGTTCTTCGAGGATCTGGTGAATACCGGCCCCTTCCACGGCGCCTACGCCGCGTCGCAGGCCGCCGCCCGCGCCCTCACCGGCGCCTGGGCCGAGGAAGCCGCCGCGTTCCGCCACGAGGTCCTGCACCTCGCGCCTCCGGCCATGCCGACCGCGCTCCGCGCCCGCTTCCGTCCCGGCGAGGACCGCGAAGCCCTGACGCCCCCCGCCGCGGCCGCCGCGGCTCTGCTGCCGGACCTGTTGGGATGACCGCCCCCGGACGCTTGGCCTCGCCGGCCTGCGCGCCCGGTCACGGGGCCCCGCCCGCGCCCTGCCCCTGATCGGGGGCCAGGACGCCGACGACGCGCCCATCGCGGCGTGACCGGGACGCACCCCTCCCCCAGGCGCATCGCCCCCACGCAGCCCAACCTGCGCCTGGTCCACCTGATCCCGTCGGAAAGGCTGGCCCGCCTCACCGCCTGCAACGTGGCGAGAACGTCCCTCGACCTGCACGCCCCGCGCTCAGGCCCGGAAGGCTGGGAAACGGGCGGATCGACGGCCCTGCGGCCTCCGGGCGCCCCCGTCGGCCGGGTCCGCCTCTCCCGGCCTCAGTCCTCGAATTCCTCTTCGTCGCCCTCGCCGACCACCGCCACGCGCGCGCCGCCGCGGGTCACCGTGGCGACCCCGAGGCTCTTCAGTTTCCGGTGCAGCGCCGATCGCTCCATTCCCACGAAGGCCGCGGTCTTGGAGATGTTGCCGCCGAAGCGGTTGATCTGGGCGATAAGATAGTCGCGCTCGAACAATTCCCGCGCCTCGCGAAGCGGCAGCGTCGCCATGGCCGGCGACAGGATCGAGCCGCCCTCCGCCGGTTCCCCCGCCGATAACGGCAGCTCCTCCGGCCGGATATCGCCCGCGCCCTGCCCCAGGATCAGCACCTGCTCCATGACGTTGCGAAGCTGGCGCACATTGCCCGGCCAGTTCTGGGTCTGCAGCAGCGCCGAGGCGTCGGCCGACAGACGGCGCAGCGGCAGGCCCTCGCTCTCCGACAGGCGGGCGAGGAAATGCTCGGCCAGCATCGGGATGTCCTCGCGCCGCGCGGCCAGCGGCGGCGTCTCCAGCGGCACCACGGACAAGCGATGGTAGAGGTCCTCGCGGAACTTGCCGGCGCCGATCAGACCCTCCAGATCCCGCGTCGTGGCCGAAATCACCCGCGTGTCCACCTGCACCATGTCCGCGCCGCCGACGCGCGCGAAACGCTGATCGACCAGCACCCGCAGGATCTTGGCCTGGGTCCCCGGCGGCATCTCCGCCACCTCGTCGAGGAACAGGGTCCCGCCATGCGCCTTCTCGAACAGGCCGGGAACCACGCCGCCGTCGTCACGCTCGCGCCCGAACAGCGTCTCTTCCATCTTGCCCGGCTCGATCGTCGCCGAGTTGAGCACCACGAAGGCCTTGCCTGACCGCTCGGACCGCGCGTGGATATAGCGCGCCGCCACTTCCTTGCCGGACCCCGAGGGCCCCGACAGCAGCACCCGGCTCGCGGTCCGCGCCACCCGGTCGAGCTTCTGGCGCAGCGCCGCCACCGCATGGCTCGCGCCCAGGATCTCCGCCTGCTGCTGGTCCGAGACCTTCAGCGCGGCGTTCTCCCGGCGCAGGCGGCTCGCCTCCAGCGCGCGGGTGGCGACCAGCATCAGCTGATCGGTGGTGAAGGGCTTCTCGATGAAGTCGTAGGCGCCCTGCTTCACCGCGGCCACCGCGACCTCGATATTGCCGTGACCCGAGATGATCACCACCGGAATGTCCGGCTGGTTGCGACGCACGGTCTTGAGGATCTCGATCCCGTCCATGCGGCTGCCCTGCAACCAGATGTCGAGGATGATGAGATCGGGCCGCGCCGTCTCCACCGCCCGCAGCGCGCCGTCGGCGTCCGCGGCCTGTCGGGTCGCGTGGCCCTCGTCCTCCAGGATGTCGGCGACCAGTTCGCGGATATCCGCTTCGTCGTCGACCACCAGAATGTCAGCCATGCGTTCCTGCTCCTGCCTCTCCGCCGTCGGCGAGGTCTGCGCGCCCCGTCTCGGTCTCCGCGGTCTGCGCCGCCGCCTTGCGGCGATCGGCCTCGCGGTTTGCGTTATTGTCCGTCCCGGCGCGCGCCGTCGAAGGGCCCCCGCCCTCGGGCGTCCCCGTTCCGGGCCCCTTGCCGCCGCCCGCCGGCGTCGCCGGCAGGCGGATCACCGCCATCGCGCCTCGCGGCGCGTTTTTAGCCTCGCCTCGCGGCGCGTGCTTTTCGTCGCCCTGCCGCGCGGGCTCGGATTCGTCCTGCGGCGCATCCCCGGGCGTCGCGTCGGCGCCGTCAGGCCTGTCCCAGCCTTCCGGCGCATCGTCCAGCGCGAATCCCCCACCATGCTCTTCCACGATCTTCTTGACGATCGCGAGGCCGAGCCCCGTGCCCTTGTCTCTCGTGGTCACATAGGGCTCGAGCAGGCGAGAGCGACCTGTCTCCGGCAAGCCGACCCCATTGTCCATGATCCGGATCACCTCGGCCTCCGGCGTCCGGGTCAGCTCCACCCGCACCCGGCCCGGCGGCTCGGGGCGAAGTGCGAGCCGAGCCTCCACCGCCTCGCCGGCGTTCTTGAGCAGATTGGTCAGCGCCTGCGCCAGCATTCCCCGGTCGCAGCGGATGGCGCGGGGCTCGCCGTGCTCGACCGCCTCGAAGATCACCGAACCGCCGGCCTCCGATTGCAGCAGCACGGCTTCGCGCAGGATCTCGCCCACGTCGTTGGGCTCGGGCACCGGCGCCGGCATCCGGGCGAAGCGCGAGAACTCGTCGACCATGCGGCGGATGTCGCCCGCCTGCCGCACGATCATGTCCGAGTAGCTGTCGAACCGCTCCCGCTCGCGTCCCTCCAGCCGGCCGGCGAACTTGGCCTTGAGGCGTTCGGCGGAAAGCTGGATCGGGGTCAGCGGGTTCTTGATCTCATGCGCGATGCGCCGGGCGATGTCGCCCCAGGCGGCCATGCGCTGAGCGGCGACCAGCTCGGTCAGGTCGTCGAAGGTCAGCACGAAAGCCTCCGCGTCCCCGTCCGGCGCGGTGCGCGCCACGCGGGCCAGGAAATCCCGGTCCGCGCCCTGGAGGCTCGCGTGGATGCGGTCGGTGGCGTGTCCCGCCCGGCGATCCCGCGCCTGGTCCAGCAGCGGCTGGAACATGGGCGCGAGTTCCCCCAGCGGCCGTCCCGCGGCCTCCAGCGGGGTCACCCCCAGCATCCGCGCGCCGGCCTCGTTCAGCAGCTCCACCCGTCCCGCCGCGTCCAGGCGCGCGACCCCGGCGGTCACGCCCCCCAGCACGGTGGCCATGAAGCGCCGGCGCCGCTCGGTCTCGTGGTTCACCGCGACCAGCGCGTCGCGCTGGCCCTTCACCTGCTCGGTCATGCGGTTGAAGATCCGGCTCAGCACCGCGATCTCGTCGTCGCCGCGCTCCTCGCGCACCCTTACGTCCAGATCGCCCGCGCCGACCCGTTCCGCCGCGCCGGCCAGCCGTCCGATGGGCCGCGCCAGGCGCTCCGCGAAATAGAGCCCCGCCCAGATCGCCGCCAGCGTCACCACCAGCGCGAAGCCCACATAGAGGATCGCGAATTCCAGAAGGATGGTGGAGCGGTCCTTCTCCAGCCGCTCGTATAGCTGGACGGTGTCCTGGGTCTCGTCCAGCAGGCGCAGCACCTCGCCGTCCACGTTGCGGCTGACCAGCAGATAGTAGTCGAAGAAGCTCCGCAGGTAGACCAGCGCCCGGATCTCGTTGGCGTCGCTGTCGGAGACCACGACGACCTCCCCCGCCCGCGCCCGGGCCAGCGCCTCGGTATCCGGCGGCACGAACCCGAAAAGGTAGGAGAACTCGCCCCGCGCCCGCAGCTCCATCGAGCTGTCGAAGACATAGGCCTCCGGGAACTCGCGCAGCCGGGCCTGGGCGCGCAGCAGTTCGCCCAGCTGGCCGTCGTTGATCCCCTGCTCGCCAGCGCGGTTGAGGTCGTTGGCCATGGCCAGGATCTCGGCCCGGATGCGGCGCCGGTGCTCCTGCTCGTAGCTCTGCGCGGTCACCAGCGAATTGCGCACGACCGAACCGATCTGATCCGAAAACCAGCCCTCGATCCCGAAACTGACGGTGAGCGTCGCGAAGACCGCGACGAGAATGGTCGGCGCCAGCGCCATGACCGCGAACACCCCGGTCAGCCGCAGATGCAGGCGCGAGCCCGCCGAGCGCGCGCGCCGCGCCGAGATCAGCGCCGTGACCCGCCAGATCACCAGCCCCGCGATGACGAGGATGTATACGACGTCGAGCAGGAAGACCCCGCGCAGCGTCTCCTGGCGCACCGGCCCGTCGACGCCCCCGGACAGGGCCCAGCCGGTCAGCGCCGCCAGCACCGGGCCGACAAGCACCACCAGCACCGTCACCTGCAACCGGGCGGCCCGCGACCAGCCGCCCTTCATTACCGCGCCGGGCAAGGCCGCGGCGTTGTCGATCAGGGAGCGTGCTGCGCGGGCGCTGCGCGGGGCCAAATCGTGCCTTTCGGATCAAGGTGCCGGGCGATCGCCGGGGAACGCGCCCCGACCGCATCGTGAGACCGGCGGACAAGGCTTCGGACCGGGACCAGGCGCCGATAAGCGCCCGTCCCACTGTTGCAACTTTACATCAACGTCTTGCCGCGCGTGACCGGAATGTCAAGCTCTCTGATCTTCTTGCGCAACGTATTCCGGTTGATGCCGAGCAGGTCCGCGGCGCGAAGCTGGTTCCCCCGCGTCGCCGAGAGCGTCAGCGCGATCAGCGGCAGCTCCACTTCCCGCAGGATCCGGTCATAAAGACCCGGCGGCGGCAGCGCGTCGCCATGCAGCTGGAAATAGGCGCGCAGATGCGCCTCGACCGAGGCCCCCAGCGACGCCCCCCGCTCCACGTCCGGCGCGACGGCGGAGGGGCGGGCCGCCAGCTCCTTTTCGACGTCGGCGAGGCTGATGACATCGTCGGCGCACAGGGCCGCCAGCCGCTTCATCAGGTTCTCGAGCTCGCGCACGTTGCCGGGCCAGGCCTGGGACTTCAGCGCCTCCAGCGCCTCGGAGCTCACCGCCTTGCGCGGCAGCCCCTCGCTTTCGGCCTTGCGCAGGAAGGCGCGGGCGAGGTCGGGCACGTCCTCTACCCGGTCGCGCAGAGGCGGCAGGCGCACCGGCACCACGTTGAGCCGGTAGAACAGGTCCTCGCGGAACGAACCCTCGTTGATCAGCCCGCGCAGGTCCTGGTGGGTGGCGGCGATCACCCGCACGTCGGCCTTGATCGGCGTGCGCCCGCCGATGCGGGTGAACTGGCCGTCCTGCAGCACCCGCAGCAGCCGGGTCTGGGCGTCCAGCGGCATGTCCCCGATCTCGTCGAGGAACAGCGTGCCCGAGGCCGCGGCCTCGAACTTGCCGGCCATCCGCTCGGTGGCGCCGGTGAAGGCGCCGCGCTCATGGCCGAACAGCTCCGCCTCGATCAGGTCGCGCGGGATCGCGGCCATGTTCACCGCCACGAAGGGGCCCTGCTTGCGCCAGCCGAAGCTGTGCAGGGCGCGGGCCACCAGTTCCTTGCCCGTCCCGCTCTCGCCGTTGATCATCACCGTCAGGTCGGTGTTCATCAGCCGCGCCATGATCCGGTAGACTTCCTGCATGGCCGCCGAGCGGCCGATGATCGGAAGCCCCTCGTCCCGGCCCGTATCCGGCGACGCCGCCTCGGGCGTGCGGGCGCCTTCCAGGGCGCGCTCCACATGCTCGATCACCTGGCGCAGGTCGAAGGGCTTGGGCAGGTATTCGTAGGCCCCGACCTCCGCGGCGCGGATCGCGGTCAGCATGTTGTTCTGCGCCGACATCACGATCACCGGCAGCTCCGGCCGCTTCTTGCGGATCGCCGGCAGCAGGTCCAGCGCGTCGCCGTCGGGCATCATCACGTCGGTGACGATGGCGTCGCCCTCGCCGTCCTCCACCCAGCGCCACAGGGTCGACGCCGATCCGGTCGAGCGCACCCGGCATCCCGCCCGGGTCAGCGCCTGGCTCAGCACCGTGCGGATGGCGCGATCGTCGTCCGCGACCAGGACCGTCCCGTTCAACCGACCGCCGCTCATGCCTTCGTCTCCTTCTTCGCGCGCGCCTTGGCGCCGCGCGCCCTGGTTTCGGCCGGATCGGTCCACACCGGCAGCAGCAGCCGGAAGGTGGTCCAGCCCGGATCGCTCTCGCATTCCACGACGCCGCCATGATCCGCCACGATCTTGGAGACCAGCGACAGCCCCAGCCCCGAGCCCGTGGATTTCGAGGTCACGAAGGGCTCGAAGATGTCCCGCTTCAGCCCCTCCGGCACGCCCGAACCGTTGTCCGAAATGGTGACCTGAAGCGGCAGGCTCTCATGCCCGCCGCCGGGAGAGGCCATGCGGATGCCCGGCCGGTATGACGTGCGGATGGTGATCATGCCGCCCACCTGCGGCGTCGCCTCGGCGGCGTTCTTGAGCAGGTTGAGAAACACCTGCATCAACTGCCCGGAATCGCCCATGGTCGGCGGCAGGGACGGGTCGAACTCCTCCGCGAAGCGCACATGCTTGGCGAAGCCCGACGCGGCCGACAGCTTGGCGCGGTCCAGCACGTCGTGGATGTTGACCGGAAGCCGCTGGGCCAGGCGGTTGTCCCCGAACAGCTCCACCTTGTCGAGCAGCTTGGCGATGCGGTCCGCCTCCTCGCGGATCAGGTCGGTCAGCTCGGTCTCCTCGTCGCCGAGCTGCATGGCCAGCAGCTGCGCGGCGCCCGAGATCCCGGCCAGCGGGTTCTTGATCTCATGCGCCAGCATCGCCGCCATCCCGGTGACCGAGCGCGCCGCCGCCCGGTGGGTCAGCGAACGGTCCATCTTCTCGGCCACCGACTGGGGCTGGATGACCAGCAGCACGTCGCCCCCGGTCTCGGCGATCTTGGCGATATGGATGTCAGCCACCCGCGGCGGCCGGTCGGCGAAGCCGATCTCCATGTCATGCTCGCCGACCGAGAGCGTGCCGCCGCGCACCTGGTCTACCAGGTCGGCGATGCGCGAGTTCGGGCCGAACAGCATCTCCAGGGCGCGTCCCTCCAGCACCTTGGCCGAAAGGTCGAAGAACACCTCGGCGGCGCTGTTGACCTCGACCACCTTGTCCTCGGCGTCGAACAGCAGCGCCGCGAAGGGAACGGCGTTCCAGATGGCGGACCAGCGGGCCTCTTTGGTCATGCGGCGTCCTCGATGGCGCGGGAGGGGCCGGCGGGGATCTCCGCCAGCAGTCCGGGCAGTTCGGCCCGCAGGGCGGCGAGCACCCTTGCGGGGCTTTCCTCGCGCATCAGGCGGGCGATCAGGGGCTTCGCGCCGGGCGCGCGTTCCAGCCGCCAGCCGAGATGCTTGCGCGCGCAGCGCCGGCCGGTTTCGGTTCCGTAGAAGGACAGCATGTCCTCGTAGTGCGCGCAGCAGAGGTCGGTCTCCGCCTCGGGCCCCGGCTCGGGCGGCGGCCGCCGCCCCGCGAGCCCGGCGGCGATGCGCGCCGGCAGCCAGGGCCTGCCCCGCGCCGCGCGCCCGACCATCACGCCCGCCGCGCCGGATCGCGCCAGCGCCAGGCGCGCGTCCTCGGCGTCGGCGATATCGCCATTGGCGATCACCGGGATGGAGACCGCGCGCACCGTCTCCCCGATCGCGGTCCAGTCCGCGGCGCCCTCGTAGAACTGGCAGCGGTCGCGGCCATGCACCACGATCATCGCGACGCCCGCGGACTCCGCCCGCCGGGCGATGTCGGGGGCGTTGCGGCTCGTCGCGTCCCAGCCCAGCCGCATCTTCAGCGTGACCGGGACCGAGACCGCCTCCGCCGCCGCCTCGATCAGGCTCAGCGCCAGGTCGGGGACCCGCATCAGGGCCGAGCCCGAGAGCCCGCCCGTCACCTTCTTGGCCGGGCAGCCCATGTTGATGTCCACGACCGGCGCGCCCAGCCCCTCGGCCAGGCGCGCGGCTTCCGCCACCCAATGCGGCTCGCGCCCGGCGATCTGCACCGAGGTCAGGCCCAGCCCGCCCTCGATCTCCGCCTTGGCGCGCGCACGCGCATCCCCCGTCGCGATCTCGCGCGAGGCGATCATCTCCGACACCATCATGCCCGCGCCGAACCGCGCGACCTGCCGCCGAAAGGGCAGATCCGTGATTCCTGCCATGGGCGCGAGCATTACCGGATCCCGGAGAGACAGATTGCCTACAGAGACACACATCTGCTCATTCCTTATGCACGGACAACGCATAGCCTTGGGCCTTGAGCGGCGCAAGACCGCGCTGTAGCGTCCGCCCCGCGACAACTCGCAACCCCCTTCCCCGGCCGCGCCGCGCCCACGCCGATGCGCCCGCCCGGCCCGTCCCTCGCCTCACGGAGCGCCCAGCCGCGATGTCCCCCGCCGCGTCTTCCCCAACCGCGCCTTCCCCAACCGCGTCTTCCCCGACCGCGCCCCCGCCGATGCTGCACGCGCTGGTCGTCGCCGCCGGCCGGGGAACCCGCGCCGGACCCGGCGGCCCCAAGCAATACCGGCGCCTGGGCGGGGTCCCGGTCCTGCGCCGCACGCTGGCGGCCCTCGCCGCCGCGGGGGCCGAGCGCATCGCCGTCGTGATCCATGTCGACGACGTCGCCGCCTATGCCGAGGCGGTGGCCGGGCTCGACGCGCCGCTCGCCCCGCCCGTCGCCGGCGGCGCGACCCGGCAGGAGAGCGTGCGCCTGGGGCTGGAGGCGCTGGCCGCCGCCCCCGACGCGCGCGTTCTGATCCACGACGCCGCCCGCCCCTTCGCGACGCCCCGGCTGGTGGGCGACGTCGCGGCCGCGCTCGACGCCCATCCCGCCGCCTGCCCCGTCCTGCCGCTCGTCGACACCCTGCGTCGCGACTCAGACGGCTTCGCTGGAGAGCTTCTCCCCCGCGACAGGCTGGTCCGCGCCCAGACCCCGCAGGGTTTCCGTTACGCCGCGATCCTCGACGCCCATCGCCGCGCCGCCGAAACCGGGCTGGAGGCGACCGACGACGCCGAGCTCGCCCGCGCCGCCGGTCTCGCCGTGGCCCTGACGCCGGGCGATCCCGCGAACATCAAGCTGACCACCCCGGAGGATTTCATGCGCGCCGAGGCCGACCTCGCCCGATCCGCCCCCACGGCCCATACCGAATACCGGTCCGGAAGCGGCTTCGACGTCCACGCCTTCGGCCCCGGCGATCAGGTCACGATCTGCGGCGTCTCGATTCCCTTCGACCGGGGCTTTCTCGCTCATTCCGACGGCGACGTGGGCATGCACGCCCTCACCGACGCCATCTTCGGGGCGCTGGCCGAGGGCGATATCGGCCGCTGGTTCCCGCCCTCCGACCCGCAATGGAAGGGCGCGGACTCGGCGATCTTCCTCGCCAAGGCCGCGGAGCGCGTCGCCGCCCGCGGCGGGCGCATCGTCAATGTCGACGTGACGCTGATCTGCGAAGCGCCCAAAATCGGCCCGCATTCGGATCTAATGAGACGCCGCCTCGCCGAGATCCTGCGGATCGACCTCGGCCGGGTCTCGGTGAAGGCCACCACCACCGAGCGGCTCGGCTTTCCCGGCCGCGGCGAGGGCATCGCGGCCCAGGCCGCGGCAAGCCTCGCCCTGCCGTGCGCCCCGCCCGCGGACGATCGTTCCGATGACGAACGCGCCGATGCCATGAACGGCGTTCCAACCTGAGATGAGCATGATCACTTCCGGCTTCGCGACCCTCTTCGGCCTCGGCGTGCGCGCGCCCTTCGCGCCGGGCACCTTCGGCTCCCTCGCCGCCCTGCCCGCGGGCTGGCTGCTGCACTGGGCCGGGGGCTTCCCGCTTTTCGCCTTCGGGCTGATCGTCGCCACCGTGCTGGGCTACACGTCGACGGACCGCTACCTCGCCGCCCATGGCGAGAAGGACCCGGGCGAGGTCATCGCCGACGAATTCGCCGGCCAGCTGCTCGCCATGGCGCCGCTGTCGCTGGGCCTCTGGCTCGCCAACGCCGCGCCGCATGTGTTCCCCTGGCCGGGCTGGGTCGCGGCCTTTCTTCTTTTCCGCGCCTTCGACATACTCAAGCCCCCGCCGGTTTCCACGGCCGAGCGCCTGCCCGGCGCGCTCGGCGTCATGGCCGATGATCTGGTGGCGGGGCTGATCTCGGCGATCCTGGTCACGGCCGCGGCCGCGATCGCGCATGGATGGCTCTGAGTCTATGACCGACGACCTGCTCCCGCCCGAGATCCTGACGCTCGCCGCCGAGGTGGTCGCCGCCGCCAAGGCCGCCGGCGTGAAAATCGTGACCGCCGAGAGCTGCACCGGCGGGCTCATCATGGGCGCGCTGACCGCCATCGCGGGGTCTTCGGCCGTCGCCGAGCGGGGTTATGTGGTCTATTCCAACCATGCCAAGCAGGAGGCGCTGGGCGTCTCCGGCGCGGTATTGCGCGAGCATGGCGCGGTGTCCGAGCCCGCCGCCGGCGCCATGGCCACGGGCGCGCTGGAACGCTCCCGCGCCCGGATCGCGGTATCGGTCACCGGCGTCGCCGGTCCCGGCGCGTCCGGCCCCAAGCCCGAGGGCATGGTCTGTTTCGGCCTCGTGGCGGGAACCGACCCAGTGCGCACCGAGACCATCCAGTTCGGCGCGCTCGGCCGCGGCAAGGTGCGCGAGGCCACCATCCTGCACGCCCTCGCCCTGCTGAAATCCGCCTGCGAAACCTGAGCCTGCGGGAGATGGGCCTGCGGGACCGGAGCGCGCCCTTCGCCACGCGGTAGGGCGGGTGCGAACCCGCCTCCCCCGCCGCCGCCCGCGCCCGCGCCCGGTCAAGGGAACAGCAGGCTGGAGTCCCCGTAGGAATAAAACCGATACCGCTCCGCCACCGCGTGAGCGTAGATGGCGCGCATCCGATCCATCCCCACCAGCCCCGCGACCAGCATCATCAGCGTCGAGCGCGGCAGGTGGAAATTGGTCATCAGCCCATCGGCGATGCGGAACCGATGGCCAGGCCGAATGAAAATGTCGGTGTCGCCGGCCCAGGGCTCCAGAAAGCGGTCCTCGCGCCCCGCCGTCTCCACCAGCCGCAGCGCCGTGGTGCCGACCGGGATCACCCGGCCGCCCGCCGCGCGGGTCTCGAGCACCGCCTCGGCCGCGGCCTCGGGCACCTCGCCCCATTCCGAATGCATCTTGTGGCCGTCGAGCGTGTCCGACTTCACCGGCAGGAAGGTCCCCGCCCCCACATGCAGCGTCAGCCGGGTCGAGCGCACGCCCGCCGCCTCCAGCGCCGCCAGCAGCGGCGCGTCGAAATGCAGGCTCGCGGTCGGGGCCGCGACGGCGCCGAGCTTCGAAGCGAACACCGTCTGGTAATCGTCCCGGTCGGCCGCGTCCGCCGCGCGCCGCTGCGCGATATAGGGAGGCAGCGGCATCACCCCGGCCTCCGCGATGGCCGTGTCCAGCGCCGGCCCGCCCCGGTCGAAGACCAGCCGCACCTCGCCGCCCTCGGCCTTTTCGGTCAGCTCGGCGCCCAACGCCCCGTCCGCGCCGAAATACAGCCGGTCCCCCACCCGCAGCCGCTTGCCCGGCCGCGCCAGCGCCCGCCAGGCGGCATCGCCCTCGCGCGCGATCAACGTCGCCTCGACCTTCGCCACGCCCGGCCCGTCCGCGCTCTCGCGCCGCCGCTCGCCGAACAGCCGCGCCGGGATCACGCGGGTGTCGTTGAACACCAGCAGATCGCCCGGCCGCAGGATCGAGGCCAGGTCCGAGACCCGCCGATCCTCGATCCCCCCCCCGGTCTCTCCGCCCCCCCCGGGGCGCGAGACCAGCATCCGCGCAGAGGACCGCGGCCGCGCCGGCCGCAGCGCGATCAGCGCCTCGGGCAACTCGAAATCGAAATCGTCGACGCGCATCGGCCCGTCCGTCCCTGCCGCCCCGTCGCCCGGGGCCCCAAACGAAAAGGGCCGGGCGCGAAAAGCTCGCGCCCGGCCCGCAACCGTCAGTCCCGGCTCACTTGTCGGCGAGCAGGTAGACCTTGACCATCTTGTCGGGATTACGCGGCGGCTCGCCCTTGGCGATGTTGTCCACGTGCTCCATGCCCTCGATCACCTGGCCCCAGACCGTGTACTGGCCGTTGAGGAAGTGACCCGGCGCGAACATGATGAAGAACTGCGAGTTCGCCGAGTTCGGGTTCTGCGACCGCGCCGCGCCCACCGTCCCGCGCTCGAACGGCACGGAGGAGAACTCCGCCGGCACGTCGGGCAGCTTGGAGCCGCCGCGGCCGGTCCCGGTCGGGTCGCCGGTCTGGGCCATGAAGCCGTCGATCACGCGGTGGAACACCACGCCGTCGTAAAAGCCCTCCTTGGCGAGCGTCTTGATGCGCTCGACATGCTGGGGCGCCACCTGCGGCAGCAGCTCGATCAGGACGTTTCCGTCCTTGAGCTCGATGACGAGGGTGTTCTGCGGGTCCTGCTCCACGGCCAGGGCCTCCATCTGCGGGGCGAAAAGGGTCAGCGCGAAAAGCGCGGCGATCAGTCGTTTCATCACCGGAGGCTCCTGCCTGCTCAGGGGACGCGGCGCGGATCGATCACGCCGGAGATCCGGGGCGTATCGCGGATCGCGCCCGGGGTCAAACCACGCCCGCGGCGCCGCGATTAAGCGTCCCGTAAGCATCAGGGCCTTACGAGTTTTCCACGCGCCTGCGGGATCGCCCGCTTCCGAGGCGGACGCCCCCTCGGCCAGAGCCCCCGGATCGCCGGGACGATGCGAAGAAGGAGAGGCCTGATGATGCGCAGCAACGGCCGCTTGATCGGCGGAAGGGCCAGCGGCTTGCGCATGCCCGCCCTTCTGCTGCTCGCGGCCCTGTGCTTCGTGGCCTCGCTCGAAGGCGTGATGATCTGGACGGTCGGCAAGGCGGAGGAAGGGCATGCCAGCCGCCTCGCCCAGTCCTGGGTCGCGCATATGCGCCGCGCCCTGCCCGACCTGCCGCGCAAGTTGCTCGGCGTCGGCCTGAGGGAGGCTGACGAAGACGCCCTTCGCGACGCCGGCCTGATCGAGGAAGCCTTCGCCTTCAAGCTTTTCGACACCGCGGGACGAGAGGTCGCGGTGCTGCGGACCTGGAATGGCCGGGGCCTGGCCCATGTGCGGATCCACGACGCCTCCGCGCCGCTCCCGTCAGCGTCGGAGGCGCGGGCCGCACGCCCGGCGTCCCGCCGCAGGTACCGGCCCGAACCCACCGCCGAGGCCGCGCCCGACCCGGCCGTGGACAGCCTCGCCGCCGCGCAGCCCGAGGTCTGGCGCATGATCCGCGCAGGCCGCACGGTGATCGAGCTCGACGACGCCGGCGACGCCGACGACCGCCCGCAGCGCTACGCGGAGGCGTTCCTGCCCCTCCACGCGCCCAACGGCGATCTCGCCGGCTATGTCGAGATCTATCTCGACGTCACCAGCTTTTCGGAGGAGATGACCGAAACCATGCGCATCGCCGGCGTCGGCGTGGCGCTGGTGGCGCTGATCGGCTTCGGGGCGCCGGCGCTGGGCTGGCTGGCGACGCGCGGCAGATCCCGCAAGGCGCAGGACGAAATGCAGCGGATCGCGCAGCGCGACCTGCTCACCGGCCTTCCCAACCGGGCCGGTTTCGCCACCGAAGCCTCCCGCCTGGCGCAGGAGGTCGCGAAAGAGGGCGAAAGTTTCGCGGTGATCTGCATCGACATCGACGGCTTCCACTCGGTGAATGACCTGCATGGCGCGGAAAGCGGCGACGCGGTGCTGCGCCGGATCGCGGCCGGCCTGCGCGCCAGCCTGCGCCGCGGCGACATCCTGGGGCGTCTGGGCGCCGACATGTTCGGGGTGGTCGTGCGCCTCGCGCCCGATGCGCAGCTGGAACCTATTCTCGCGCGCCTCTCGACCCGTTGCGCAGCGCCGATCACGGTATCGGGCCGGGCGATTTCGGTCAGCGTCTCCATCGGCGCCTGTCGGATGGACGCAGGCGCGCTGGGCGTGGACGGCGGCCTGCGCCGCGCCGAAATCGCCTTGCAGGAGGCCCGGACCCTGGGCCAGGGCCAGATGCGCGTCTTCCGGCCGGAGATGGAGACCCGTGTCCGCCGTCGCCGGCAGGTGGAACGCAGCATCCGCGACGGCATCCTGCGCAACCGCTTCTCGTTGCATTATCAACCGCTGGTCCGGGCCGAAGACGGCCGCACCCGCGGCTTCGAGGCGCTGATGCGCCTGACCGACGCCTCCGGCAAGCCGATCTCGCCCGGCGAGTTCATTCCCGCCGCCGAGGATATCGGCGCCATCGACCAGCTCGGCGCCTGGGCCCTGCACGAAGCCACCGCCGCCGCCGCCCAATGGCCCGAGCCGCTGACCGTCGCCGTCAACCTGTCGGTGGAGCAGTTCCGCGACGGCGGGCTCATCGCCTCGGTCCGCAGCGCGCTGGACGCGTCCGGCCTGGCGCCCGAGCGACTGGAGCTCGAGGTCACCGAATCCCTCCTGATCTCGAACGTCGAGGAAGTGGAGGCCCAGCTCGAAGATCTGAAGGCGCTCGGCGTCTCGCTGGCCATGGACGATTTCGGGACAGGCTACTCCAGCCTGTCCTATCTCTGGCGCTTCCGCTTCGACCGGCTGAAGCTGGACCGCAGCTTCGTTCTGGCCTTCGACCAGAAACCGGACCGCGCCCGCACGACCATCTCCGCCATCATCGCGCTGGGACGGCGGCTCGACATGAAGGTCACCGCGGAAGGGGTCGAGACCAGAAGCCAGGCCGAGGCTCTGGTGGACCTGGGCTGCGACAACCTGCAAGGCTTCTATTTCGGCGCCCCGATGCCCGAGGCGCAGCTGCGCGAGGTGATGCGCTGGGAGGCCGAGGCCGAACACGACCTCGCCCCCCCTCGCAAACGCCCGGCCGCCTTCGGCCGGGAGGACATCGCCTCCCGACCGGCCGACGACCCGCCGGACCTGGAGCGGCGCGCCGGCGGCGGCCTGCGCTGACCCGCTCGCCGCGGCGCTCCGGGTTCAGCGCCCCAGACGCGTCAGCAGCTGGGTCTCGATTTCCTTCGGCACGAAGTTCGAGACATCGCCGCCCAGCCGCGCGATCTCCTTGACCAGCTTGGAGGCGATGGCCTGATGATGCGCGTCGGCCATCAGGAACAGGGTCTCGACCGAATCGTTCATGGCCCGATTCATGCCGACCATCTGGAACTCGTACTCGAAATCCGACACCGCGCGCAGGCCGCGCACGATCACCTGCGCGCCCACCTGTTCGGCGAAATGGATGAGCAAGTTCTCGAACGGCTCGCAGACGATCTGCGTGCCGGTCTGCTCCGCGATCGGCTTGACCTGCGCCTCGATCATCTCGGTCCGTTCCTCGAGCGAGAACAGCGGACCCTTGTCCCGATTGATCGCGACGCCGATCACCAGCTTGTCGACCAGAGTCGCCGCGCGGCGGATGATGTCCAGATGGCCCAACGTGACCGGGTCGAACGTGCCCGGATAAAGGCCCGTGCGCGTGGTGCTGCGCGTCATGTCCCCTCCCTGCCGGGTCGCGGACGCGGGCCGGGGTCGTCCTGACGCCCGGCGCGCGGGCGCCCGTTCTTTGAACCGCTCCCGTGCGGTCGTCAGGACAAGCGACACCATCCGAGCCGCTTGGTCAAGAGCGGCCCAGGCAGGAAAAAGCGCCGGAAACGCCCCCGCGCATACGGGCCTAGTAGCCCTTGATCATATCCGTGAGCGCCTCGGCCTCGTGCTGCAGCACGTCCATCCGATACTTCACCACGTCGCCGATGGAGATCACGCCCGCGAGCCGGCCCTCGTCGATGACCGGGATGTGGCGAAACCGCCCGGTGGTCATGCGCTGCATGATCTCGGCCACGTCATCCTCGGGCGCGCAGGTCACGACCTTGGCCGTCATGACGTCCGCCACCGGCATCGACAGGCAGGTCGCGCCGTCCGTTCCCAGCCAGCGCACCACGTCGCGCTCGGAGATGATGCCGGCCACGGCCTTGCCGTCATTCGACACCACCAGCGCGCCGATTCGCTTGCTGGACAGCGCAGCGGCCGCGTCGGCCACCGTTTCGGCGGCGGTGATCGTGGCCACGTCGGCCGAGCCTTTCTGACGGAGAATCCTGGCGACGGTCATGGCGTTGCTCCCGGGTCCGAGGTTCCTGACCAGGGGAGCGTGACGCGCGACGGGCGTATCCGTCAAGCAGCATGCAAGCGCGAATTGAGAGGGCCGCTATTCGGCGGCCACCCGCCCCTTCGCGGCGAAGATCTCGCCGAGATAGCGCCCGGTATGCGACCGCGGCTCGCGCGCCACATCCTCCGGGGTCCCGACCGCGACGATCTCGCCGCCGCCATCGCCGCCCTCGGGCCCGATGTCGATCAGCCAGTCCGCGGTCTTGATCACGTCCAGGTTGTGCTCGATCACCACTACCGAATTGCCCTGATCGACAAGATGATGGAGCACTTCCAGCAACTTACGCACGTCTTCGAAATGCAGGCCGGTGGTCGGCTCATCGAGGATGTAGAGCGTGCGGCCCGTGGCGCGTCGGCTGAGCTCCTTGGCCAGCTTGACCCGCTGCGCCTCGCCGCCCGAGAGCGTGGTGGCCTGCTGGCCGACCCGGACATAGCCCAGCCCCACCTGCATCAGCGTGTCCATCTTCTCCCGGATCGAGGGCACCGCCTGGAAGAACTGCTGGGCGTCCTCAACCGTCATATCAAGAACGTCCGCGATACTCTTGCCCTTGAAAAGAACTTCGAGCGTCTCACGGTTGTAGCGCTTGCCGTGACAGGTTTCGCATTCGACGTAGACGTCGGGCAGGAAATGCATCTCGATCTTGATGACGCCGTCGCCCTGGCAGGCCTCGCAGCGGCCGCCCTTCACGTTGAAGCTGAAGCGGCCGGGCTTGTAGCCGCGGGTCTTCGCCTCCGGCAGGCCGGCGAACCAGTCGCGAATATGGGTGAAGGCGCCGGTGTAAGTGGCTGGATTCGAACGCGGCGTGCGCCCGATCGGCGACTGGTCGATGTCCACCACCTTGTCGAGATGCTCCAGCCCCTTCAGGCTCCGGCACGGTCCGGGAACCTGCTTGGCCCCGTTCAGGCGCATGGAGGCGGTCTTGAACAGAGTCTCGATGGTCAGCGTGGACTTCCCGCCGCCGGAGACGCCGGTGACGCAGACGAACTCGCCCAGCGGGAACGCGGCGGTCACGTCCCTCAGGTTGTTGCCGCTGGCCCCCTCGACCACCAGCGACTTGCCGTTGCCCTTGCGCCGCTCAGCCGGAATCGCAATCTCGCGCGCGCCCGAAAGATACATTCCCGTCAATGACTTCGGATGCGCCGCGATATCCGCCGGGGTCCCTTCGGCGATGATCTCGCCGCCATGCACGCCGGCGCCGGGGCCGATGTCGACCACGTAGTCGGCCTCGCGGATCGCTTCCTCGTCATGCTCGACCACGATCACCGTGTTGCCCTGATCGCGGAGATTCTTCAGCGTCTCCAGCAGCCGACCGTTGTCGCGCTGATGCAACCCGATGGAGGGCTCGTCCAGCACGTAGAGCACGCCCGTGAGCCCCGACCCGATCTGGCTAGCAAGTCGGATCCGCTGGCTTTCCCCGCCCGAGAGCGTCCCCGATCCTCGCGACAGGGTCAGATAGTCCAGCCCGACATTCACAAGAAATCCAAGACGTTCGCGGATTTCCTTGAGGATCGCGGCCGCGACCTGGTTCTTCTGCACCGACAGCGCCTCGGGCGCGGCCTCGATCCAGTCAAGCGCGTCGCGAATCGACTTTTGCGTCACGATTCCAATGTGATCGCCGCCGATCTTCACGGCCAGCGCTTCCGGCTTCAACCGTGCGCCGCCGCAGGCCCCGCAGGGACGGTTGTTCTGGTAGCGCTCGAACTCCTCGCGCACCCAGTTGCTGTCCGTCTCCCGCCAGCGCCGCTCCATGTTGGGCACCACGCCCTCGAACGGTCGCGAGACCGAGTAGACCCGCCCCCCCTCGTCGTAGCGGAACGCGATCTCCTCCTTGCCGGAGCCGCGCAGGAACACCTCGCGCACCTTTTCCGGCAGGTCTTTCCAGGCCGTCTTGAAGTCAAATTCGTAATGTTTCGCAATGGCTTCGATGGTTTGCTTGAAGTAGGGGCTCTTGGATTTCGCCCAAGGGGCCAGCGCGCCGTTCCAGATCGACAGGCTTTCATCCGGCACGATCAGGCGGTCGTCGAAATAGAGCTCCATCCCCAGCCCGTCGCATTTCGGGCAGGCCCCGAAGGGCGCGTTGAAGGAGAACAGCCGCGGCTCGATCTCAGCGATGGTGAAGCCGCTGACCGGACAGGCGAATTTCTCGGAGAACACGAACCGCTCCGGGTCGCCCTCCTTCGGCGCGGTTTCCACCACCGCGATGCCGTCGGCGAGCCCGAGCGCGGTGGAGAACGAGTCCGCCAGCCGTTGCTCGATCCCCTCGCGGACCACGATCCGGTCGATCACCACGTCGATGTTGTGGCGGAACTTCTTGTCCAGCACCGGCGGCTCGTCGAGCTCGTAAAACTCGCCGTTGACCTTCACCCGCTGGAATCCCTGCTTGCGCAAGTCCGCGAATTCCTTGCGGTATTCGCCTTTGCGGTCGCGCACCATGGGGGCGAGCAGGTAGGCGCGCACGCCGTCCTCCATCGCCATCACCCGGTCGACCATGTCGGAGACCTGCTGCGCCTCGATCGGCAGCCCGGTGGCCGGCGAATAGGGCGTTCCGGCGCGGGCGAAAAGCAGGCGCATGTAGTCGTAGATCTCGGTCACCGTGCCGACGGTCGAGCGCGGATTCTTCGAGGTCGTCTTCTGCTCGATCGAAATCGCCGGCGAGAGGCCCGAGATATGGTCCACGTCCGGCTTCTGCATCATGTTGAGGAACTGGCGCGCGTAGGCCGACAGGCTCTCCACATAGCGCCGCTGCCCTTCGGCGTAGATGGTGTCGAAGGCCAGCGAGGACTTGCCCGATCCCGACAGCCCGGTGATCACCACCAGATTGTCGCGCGGCAGGTCCACATCGATGGACTTGAGATTGTGCTCGCGCGCGCCGCGGATCGAGATGGTCTTGAGCTCAGTCATGGATCGTTCTCCGCCCCGCGCGCCGTCTGAATTCGCAAGCCCTCCAGATAGGCCGTCGGGCCGGGGTTGCGAGACCTCAAAATGGTAAACGAAACGAGAACATTCACGCAAGCCCGCGCGGCGCGAGGTCGCTGCTGACAGCACGTTGTCAGCAGCCCCGGCCCCGCTCGCCCCGGTCGAAGATGCTCGCGGCGGGGTTTCAGTCCCCCGGATCGCCGCCGGCCCGGGCCGCGGGAATGACGCCCGCGTCGCCCGCCGCGGCGTCCGCCGGCCGCGCCCAACTCAGCCCGCGCGTGCCCTGGCGCACGATCAGCGGGTCGGGATGGGCGACCACCGCCGGGTCTTTGTCCGCATAATCCAGCCGCGAAAGAAAGTGCCGCATACAGTTGATCCGCGCGCGTTTCTTGTCGTCGGACTTGATCAGGGTCCAGGGCGCGTCGGCGGTGTCCGTATGGCGGAACATCGCCTCCTTGGCCACGGTGTACTCATCCCAGCGCCCGACCGAGGCGAGGTCCACCGGCGACAGTTTCCAACGCTTCAGCGGGTCGGTCTCGCGCGCCTTGAAGCGCCGGCGCTGCTCGGCCCGGCTGACCGAGAACCAGTACTTGATCAGCGTCACGCCGGAGCGCGCCCACATCCGCTCCAGCTCCGGGGCCTGATGCATGAACTCGATGTATTCGGCCTCGTCGCAAAAGCCCATCACCCGCTCCACCCCGGCGCGATTGTACCAGGACCGGTCGAACAGCACCAACTCGCCTGCGGTGGGCAGGTGTTTGATATAGCGCTGGAAATACCATTGCCCGCGCTCCACGTCGGTGGGCTTCTCCAGCGCCACCACCCGGGCGCCGCGGGGATTGAGATGCTCCATGAACCGCTTGATCGCGCCGCCCTTGCCGGCGGCGTCGCGGCCTTCGAAGACGATGACGATGCGCTGCCCGGTGTCGCGCGCCCAGGCCTGGACCTTCAGCAATTCCACCTGAAGTTCGGCCTTGCGGGCTTCGTAGGCCGGGCGGCGCATTTTGGTGGCGTAGGGATAATCGGCCGACTCGAAGGCCCGGCGCAGCGCGTCCGGGTCATGGCGGCGCTCTCCCAGGGTCTGGGGATGGTCCGGGCGCGGCGGGGCCACGTCATCCTGCATGTCTCGCCTCGCTGGGTCTGTCTGCCGGTCGGTTTCGCGACGGGATCATGACGCCCGCCCGGGCGCCGCAGGTCAAGTCCGCCGGGCGCGCCGGGCCCGGACGATCCGCGCCCCGCCCCCCGGCGGCGCCCTCCGCCGCCGCCCCTCCGTGGCGTCGCCCGGCCTCCGGGGCCATGGCCTTGGCGCGGACGCGCCGCTAACGTCCCCCCCGAGCCGGCATCGACCGGAATCGAGTCGCTTCGGCCCCCGCCGTGAGCCGTATGCGCGGCCCGCGGGAAGTCGGGCGAGGCACGGCAGAAGAGGGCGGACATGGCGGGCAGCGTCAACAAGGTCATCATCATCGGCAATCTCGGGCGCGACCCGGAGGTCCGGACGTTCCAGAACGGCGGCAGGGTGTGCAACCTGCGTATCGCGACCTCCGAGACCTGGCGCGACAAGAACAGCGGCGAGCGCAAGGAGCGGACCGAGTGGCACTCGGTCGCCATCTTCTCCGAGCCGCTGGCGAAAGTGGCGGAGCAGTATCTCCGCAAGGGCTCGAAGGTCTATATCGAGGGCCAGCTCGAGACCCGGAAATGGCAGGACCAGTCCGGCCAGGACCGTTATTCGACCGAAGTCGTGCTGCGCCCCTTCCGCTCCGAACTGACCATGCTCGACGGCCCCGGCGGCCAGGGCGGCGGCGGCGGTGATTTCGGCGGCGGCGGCGGCGGCGGCGGATATGGCGGCGGTTCCGGCGGGGGCGGCGGCGGCCGGTCCTCGGGCGGCGGCGGCGGCGATTTCGGCGGCGGCCGCTCGGATCTCGACGACGAGATCCCGTTCTGACCGGACGCTGAACCGATGGCTGAGAGGGGGAGCGCGGCGATGGCCGGCATGGTGATCCTCGGCGCGGGCCAGGCCGGCGCCTCGCTGGCGGCCGCGCTGCGCGCGAAGGGCTATGACGGCCCGGTGACGCTGGTGGGGGACGAGCCCGCCGCGCCCTATCAGCGCCCGCCCCTCTCCAAGAAATACCTGCTCGGCGAGATGGCCCGGGACCGCCTGCTGCTGCGCCCCGAAGCCTTCTACGCCGAGCATGACATCGCCTTGCGCACGGGCCTGAAGGCCGCCTCGATCGACCGCGCCGCGAAGACGGTGCGGTTCCAGGACGGCGAGACGCTGGCCTATGACAAGCTCGCCCTGACCACCGGCGCCCGCCCCCGCGCCCTGCCCGAAGCCCTCGGCGGCGCGCTGCCCGGCGTCTTCGCCGTGCGCAGCCTCGCCGACGTGGACGCCATGGCCCCCGAATTCGTCGAAGGCCGGCGGCTGCTGGTGGTCGGCGGCGGCTATATCGGGCTGGAGGCGGCGGCGGTCGCGGTCTCGCTCGGCCTCCGGGTCACGCTGATCGAGGCCGCGCCGCGCATCCTCGGCCGCGTCGCCTGCGCCGAGACCGCCGGCTGGTTCGCCGCCCTGCACCGGGCCCGCGGCGTGGACCTGCGCGAGGGCGTGGGCCTGACGCGGCTGGAGCCGGGCCCCGACGGCCGCGTCGCCCGCGCCGTGCTGGCCGAGGGCGCGCCGCTCGACGTGGATTTCGTGCTGGTCGGCATCGGCGTGCAGGCCAATGCGGAGCTGGCCGAGGCCGCGGGCCTCGCGCTCGCGCCCTCCGGCGGGATCGAGGTCGACGCCGCCTGCCGCACCGCCGACCCGTCGATCTTCGCCGCCGGCGACTGCGCCTCCTTGCCGTGGCGGGGCGCGCGGATCCGCCTGGAATCGGTGCAGAACGCCATCGAACAGGGCGAGGCCGCCGCGGCCTCCATGCTGGACGAGCCGGTGGACTATGACCCGATGCCCTGGTTCTGGTCCGACCAGTTCGACGTGAAGCTGCAGATCGCCGGCCTGGCCCGCGACTGGGACCGCATCGTCACCCGCCCCGGCACGCGGGCGGGGGCGCTCTCCCACTGGTATTTCCGCGGGGCGGAGCTGATCGCGGTCGACGCCATGAACGACCCGCGCGGCTACATGACCGGCAAGCGCTGGCTGGAAGCCGGGCGCAGCCCCGACCCGGACGCGCTGGCCGACCCGGGCGCCGACCTCAAGACGCTCTGAGGCCGGGGGCCCGACCACCCGAAGGCCGCGCCAGCGGCCGGAGAAGAGGGCGTGCCCGAAGGGCGCCGCAGGGTTCGCTGACGCCGGCCGCGGCTCAAGGCCCTCTCGCCATCCGCGCCCGCGCCCCCTATATCGGCCGCAACCGGTCCCGAACCGCAGCGCCGATACACAGCGACAGACCGAACGGACGCCGAAGGAACGCCGCATGAGCATCCGCCCCTGGCGAGACATCGCCCGCCGCCAATCCCGCAAGATCAAGGTCGGCAATGTCGAGGTCGGCGGCGACGCCCCGATCTCCGTCCAGACCATGACCAACACGCTGACCCACGACATTCGCGCCACCATCGCCCAGGTCCGCGCCTGCGCCGAGGCGGGCGCCGACATCGTGCGCGTCTCCTGCCCGGACGAGGACTCGACCCGGGCGCTGAAGACCATCGTCGCGGCCAGCCCCGTGCCGATCGTCGCCGACATCCACTTCCACTACAAACGCGCCATCGAGGCCGCCGAGGCCGGCGCCGCCTGCCTGCGCATCAATCCCGGCAATATCGGCTCCGACGCCAAGGTGCGCGAGGTGGTGAAGGCCGCCAAGGACCACGGCTGCTCGATCCGCATCGGGGTCAACGCCGGCAGCCTCGAACGCGACCTGCTGGAGCGCTACGCCGAGCCCTGCCCCGAGGCGATGGTGGAATCCGGCCTCCGCCATATCCGCCTGCTCGAAGACAACGACTTCCGGGACTACAAGATCTCCCTGAAGGCGTCCGACGTGTTCCTGACCTCCGCCGCCTACATGGCCATGGCCGACGCCACCGACGCGCCCCTGCATCTCGGCGTGACCGAGGCCGGCGGCCGCGTCTCGGGCTCCATCAAGTCGGCCATCGGGCTCGGCAACCTGCTCTGGATGGGGATCGGCGACACCATCCGCATCAGCCTCTCCGCCGATCCGGTCGAGGAAGTGAAGGTCGGCTACGAGATCCTCAAGTCGCTCAACCTGCGCCACAAGGGCGTGACGATCATCTCCTGCCCCTCCTGCGCGCGGCAGGGCTTCGACGTGATCAAGACGGTCGCGATGCTGGAGGAACGGCTGGAGCATGTGAAGACGCCGCTCACCCTGTCCATCATCGGCTGCGTGGTGAACGGGCCGGGCGAGGCGCGGGAGACCGATATCGGCTTCACCGGCGGCGGCGCGGGTTCGGGCATGGTCTATCTGTCCGGCGTCGCCGATCACAAGATTGGAAATGGCGAGATGATCGACCATATCGTCGATCTCGTGGAGCAGAAGGCCGAGGCGCTGGAGACCGAGCGCGCCGCCGCCGAAAAGGCCGAAGCCGACGCCGCCGGCCAGGCCGCTCAATAGACCGCTCGCCCCCGCCTTCGGGGACCGTTCCGCCCCTCTCGACCAGGATGCCATACCGATGATCGTCAAAATCCTGTTCGGAGCGGCGGCGCTGGCCCTCGCCATCGGCATCGTGCTGTCGCTGGCCGTCCGCCTCGCGCCTCTGGACCCCGAGGCCTGGGCGCTGGACCCGCTCTCCGCCCCGGGCGACTTGACGAACGCCGCGCTCGTGGCCCCGACCGAAGCGTTGCAGCCCGGCGCCGGGCCGGCCGACTTCGAATCCCCCGTTTACGCCGCCCCGCCGACCGAGCTGTCGCTGGCCTTGGACGCGATGGTCCTGGCGCAGCCCCGCACCAGCCGCGTGCTGGGCGAGCCCGGCGACGGCCCCGTGACATATGTGCAGCGCTCTTCGGTGTTCGGATTTCCCGACTACGTGACCGTCCTCACCCTGCCCGCGCCCGAGGGCGCGACGCTGGCCGCGATCTCGCGGTCGCGCTTCGGGTCGTCGGATTTCGGGGTCAACAAGGCGCGGCTGTCAGCCTGGCTTCAGGCGCTCGAACCGCTCGAACAGTAAGACCCCCGGCCCCGGATCGCAGCCGTCGCGCAGCTTGCGCCAGGCGGGGTTGTTCAGGGACATGCCGCAGCGGGCGGTGTAGCGGGTGGAACCGATCTCGATGCAGGCGGAGCCGCCCATCGGGGTCCGCTCCCCGCCCTTGTTCACGCAAAAGCAGTCCGGATAGGCGTAGCCGTCCTTGGCCGGCGGCGGCGTGAACACCGGGTCGCCCGCCGATCGAGGGGAGATCGGGGGCGGGCTCGCGATCCGATCCGCGCCTGATTCCGCCGCCATTCCCGGCCCCGCCAGGCTCAGCCCCGCCAGGCTCAGCAGCATCAGGCTCGGCAGCGCAAACGCCGAGAAGCCTGACGAGAGGCATCGGCAACGGGCCGACCGGGCGGCCCGGATTATGCGGGCGAGGCGAGTCACCCCGCCATCCTGCGCCCGGTTTCCGCTACGGCAAAGCGAAAATCGTCGCATGATGGTCCCGCCCGGCACGCGGACTTTGCCGCACCCGTCCGCTCCCATGCGGCGGACGGGCCAGCCGGGCGCGCGCTCCGCTCGCGGCGCCGGCCCACGGGTCGCCTTGACCGCGCCGCCGGGTGGGGCGATTAGATCGCCATGATCTCCCGCGACGCCATCGACCAGATCCTCGCCCGCTTCGAATTCCTCGAAGCCTCCCTCGCCGAGGGCCGCGGCGACGTCGCCGCCCTGTCGCGCGACTACGCCGAACTGCGCCCCGCAGCCGAGCAGGCCCGCGCCTGGGCGACGCTCCAGCGCGACCTGGCCGAGGCGGAGGCCCTGCGCGCCGACCCCGAGATGCGCGGGCTGGCCGACGAGGAGCTCGCCCGCCTCAACGCCGCCCTGCCCGAGGCGGAGGCCGCCATGCGCCGCGCCCTCCTGCCCCGCGACGCCGCCGACGCCCGTCCCGCGATCCTTGAGATCCGCGCCGGCACGGGGGGCGAGGAAGCCGCGCTTTTCGCCGCCGACCTGCTGCGCATGTATGCCCGTCACGCCGAGCGCGCCGGATGGAAGCTGGAGGTGCTGGACGAGACCGCGACCGAACTCGGCGGGATCAAGGAGGTCACCGCCGCCATCAAGGGCGAGGGCGTCTTCGCCCGGCTCAAGCGCGAAAGCGGCGTGCACCGGGTGCAGCGGGTGCCGGCCACCGAATCCGGCGGGCGCATCCACACTTCGGCCGCTACCGTCGCCGTGCTGCCCGAAGCCGCCGAAGTCGACATCGCCATAGATCCCAACGACATCCGCATCGACACCATGCGCGCCTCGGGCGCCGGCGGGCAGCATGTGAACACCACCGATTCCGCGGTGCGCCTGACCCACATCCCCACCGGGATCGTCGTCACCTCCTCCGAAAAGTCCCAGCACCAGAACCGCGCCCGCGCCATGGAGGTGCTGCGCGCCAGGCTCTTCGACCTCAAGCGGCAGGAGGCCGACGCCGCCCGCGCCGCCGACCGCAAGGGCCAGGTCGGCTCCGGCGACCGGTCCGAGCGGATCCGCACCTACAATTTCCCGCAGGGCCGCGTCACCGACCACCGCATCAACCTCACCCTCTACAAGCTGGGCGAAGTGATGGAGGGCGACCTGGACGAGATCCTCTCCGCACTGGCGGAGGCCGACGAAGCCGCGCGCCTGTCGGAGCTGGACGCATGAGCTCCCGCGCCGATCTTCTGGCCAGCGGCGTCGCCACGCTGACAGCTGCGGGGATCGAGGGCGCGCCCCGCGACGCCCGCCTGCTGCTGCGCTGGGCCTCCGGGCTGGAGGCCGCCGCCTTCTCCGCCCGCCTCTCCGACTCGTCCCCGGCCGACGAGACCGCGCGCTTCGCCGCCGCCATCGCCCTGCGCGCCGCCCGCCGCCCCGTCTCCCAGATCGTCGGGGGGCGGGAGTTCTGGGGCCGGCGCTTCGCCGTCTCCGCCGACGTGCTCGACCCTCGCCCGGAAACCGAAACCCTGATCGCCGCCGCCCTCGACGGCCCGCGCCCCGAAGCGGTGCTGGACCTCGGGCTGGGATCGGGCTGCATCCTGCTCACGCTGCTGGCGGAATGGCCCGAGACCATCGGCATGGGGGTGGAGCGCAGCCCCGCCGCCCTCGCGCTCGCCCGCGCCAATGCCGAGGCGCACGGGGTCGCCGACCGCGCGCAACTGCTGGAGGGCGACTGGTTCGCCCCGGTGCGCGGCCGCTTCGGGCTGGTCGTCTCCAACCCTCCCTACATCCCCGAGGCCGAGGTCGAGGCGCTGGACCCCGAGGTCCGCGACTGGGAGCCGATGGGCGCGCTGGCCGCCGGGCCGGACGGGCTCGCCGATTATCGGACCCTCGCCGCCGGGCTCGACCGGGCGCTCGCGCCCGGCGGCCGCGCGATCCTGGAGATCGGGGCGGGGCAGGAGAACGACGTCGCCGCGATCTTCGCCGAACAGGGCTTCCGCCTGCACGCCGCGCATCCGGACCTGGACGGACGCCCGAGGGCGCTGGAGTTTCGCCGAAGCGAAGCTGATTTCCGCTGATACTGCGGATTTGCGCGGAAATACCGGCGCTGAAGACCGAACCGGGCTTGTCTTGGACGCGAATTTGCGTGTAACGTCGCCTTGTTCGCCGGAGACGCCCCTTGCGCGAGGGGAATTGCGCATGCGCCGGGCGTGGCGAACAGCCAATCGCATCGTAGACGCGGATCCGGGTCCATCGACCTGGTTCGCCTCGGTGGCCTGGAGCCCGTGGGCATGCGCGCCCGCCGGCCGGGCCGGGATCGGGCGAGACCCGATCGGGCAGAGAACCGGACGCTATGAGACCTTCGCAGAAGTCGAACCGCAATCGCGGTAAGAACAATCGCCCCAAGAGCATGGGAAACGTGGTCAACCGCGTTTTCGAAAGCGCTGGACCCGAGGGCAAGGTCCGCGGCACGCCGCAGCAGATCATTGAGAAATACGAGCAGCTTGCGCGGGATTCCCAGACCTCCGGGGACCGTGTGACCGCCGAGAATTTCCTGCAGCATGCCGAACACTACCTGCGCCTTCTGTCCTCGGCCCAGGCCGAGCAGCAGGCCAGCCAGCCGCAGTCGCAGCAGCGCGACCGCAACCACAACGGCAATGACGGCGCGCGGGACTCCGTCGACGACGGACAGTCGTCTCGCGGGCAGTCCGGCGGCCAGAACGGGTCGCATAGCGGGTCCGGCAACGCCTCCCACAACAACGCCTCTCACAACGGGGCGAACGGCAATGGCGGCGGCTCCAACGGCGCCGCGTCCGGCGGGATGGAGACGATCGACGCCTCCGACGACGCCGATCCGCTGGTCGCGACCCCGGAGGCCGAGTCCAAGGGCGAGGCCGCCGAGCCGCCGGCCGAAGCCGCCCCCCGCGCCCGCGCCCCGCGCCGTCGGCGTCCCCGCCGGGAGAAACCGGCCGAAGGCGGCGAAGGCTCCGGCGGCTCCGGCTCGGGAAGCGGGTCGGACGGCGACGCCCCGGCCGCGGCCCCCAGCGGCGGCGGCGACAAGGAAACCGTCTCCAGCTGATCCTTGCGCCCGCACAGCGCGGGCGTTCGCGACCGCTACGAAAAAGGCCCCGGCATCGCTGCCGGGGCCTTTTTCGTGGCGATCAGTCGATATGCGACAGGATGTTCAGCAACTTTCCCGTCGGGTCGCGCAGATAGAAGCGGCGGACGCCCCAGGGCTCGTCGGTCAGCGGGTAGACGATCCCGTGCCCCAGCCTCAGGGCGCGCTGATGGACGGCGTCGACGTCCTCCACCTCGATCGAGAGATCGGGGACCGGCGCGCCCGAGCCGCCCTCGGAGGCGATGCCGAGCTGCGTGCGCGCGACCTCCTCCGAGGCCAGGGTGACGATCCAGCCATGGTCCATCACGGCAGTCAGGCCGAAAAGCTCCGAGTAGAACGTGCCGACCTCCTCGACGTAGGCGGCGGCGATGTTGGCGACGATGCGTTTGACCGTCATCTTCGGCGCCTCCTTCTGCAACGACCGTTCGCGGCGGGCCGATGCGGCTCGCGTCGCGGCCGCAGCCCTGCCCGACCGCGCCGGTTCAGCCGTCGACCACCCGCCCGTCCTCCAGCCGCAGCACGCGGTCCATGCGCCCGGCCAGCTCCAGGTTATGGGTGGCGATCAAGGCCCCCAGCCCCTCGTCCCGCGCCAGCCCGGCCAGCATCTCGTAGACCAGGCTGGAGGCCGCCGGGTCCAGGTTCCCCGTCGGCTCGTCCGCCAGCAGCAGCCGCGGCCGGTTGGCCAGCGCCCGGCAGATCGCCACCCGCTGCTGCTCGCCCCCCGACAGTTCCGCCGGCCGGTGATGCCCGCGCGGCGCCAGCCCCACCCGGTCGAGCAGCGCCGCCGCCCGCCGCGCCGCCGCCCGCGCGGACAGGCCCGCCGCGCGCATCGGCAGGGACACGTTCTCCACCGCCGAGAACTCCTTCAACAGGTGGTGGAACTGGTAGACGAACCCCACGTCCCGCCGCCTTATCGCCGTGCGCCGCGCGTCCGACAGCGCCTCCGCCGCCTCGCCCGCGATGCGCACGGAGCCCGCATCCGGCCGGTCCAGCAGCCCCGCGAGATGCAGCAGCGTCGACTTGCCCGACCCCGAGGGCGCCACCAGCGCCACGACCTCACCCGGCCGGATCGCCAGCGAGGCGCCGGTCAGCACCCGCACCTCCCCGGGCTCGCCGGCGTTGTAGACCCGCTCGACCCCGGCCAGCTCCAATGCGTGCTCACTCATAGCGAAGCGCCTCCACCGGATCGAGCCGCGCGGCCCGGCGCGCCGGGAACAGGGTGATCCCGTAGCTCAGCGCCAGGGCCAGCCCGGCCGAGGCCGCCACGTCCTGCCAGCGCAGTTCGGCCGGGAACTCGGTCAGCATCCGGATCTCCGGGTTCCATATGCCGCCGCCGGCGAGGAAGTTCACCACGTCGAAGATCGGGTCGATATAGATGACGAAGAGAATGCCGAGCCCGACCCCGATGGCCGTGCCCAGCGTGCCGATCCCCGCCCCGCACAGGAAGAAGATCCGCATCACCGCCCCCTGGGTCAGCCCCATGGTGCGCAGGATGCCGATATCGCGGCCCTTGTTCTTCACCAGCATCACCAGCCCCGAGATGATGTTGAGCGCCGCGATCACCACCACGAGGGAGAGGATCATGAACATCACCGCCCGCTCCACGTCCAGCGCCGAGAGGAACGCGCCGTTCGCGTCCTTCCAGGTCCACAGCACCCGGTTATGCCCCGCCGCCCGGATCAGGGCCGCGTCGGCCTCGGTCGGGTTGGCGCGACTGCCCAGCAGGTCGGGATGCGCCATCAGCGCCTCCACCTGGTCGGCGGTGTCGCCCTTGTTGAAATAGTCCTGCGCGGCCTCGAAGGTCATGTAGACCCGGGACCGGTCGACATCCGCGCGCCCGACCCGGAACACGTAGACCAGTTCGAAGGTCTTGATCTTGGGCGCCATGCCGAAGGGGGTGGCCTGGCCGCCGGGCAGGATCATGGTGATCATGTCGCCGACATAGGCGCCCAGCTCGCGCGCCACGCCCTCGCCCAGCGCGATCCCGTGCGTGAGATCCTCCAGCGACCCCTCCGACAGTTCGGGATGGGCGACATAGGGCAGGTCCTGCAGGTCCGAGATCCGCATCCCCCGCACCACCGCGCCCGAATTGGCGGACCCGCGGGACACGAGCACCTGCGCCTCGATCATCGGCGCGGCGCGGATCACGCCGGGCACGGCGGCGATGCGCTCGGCCAGCGCGTCGTAGTCGTCGATGGCCGAAACCCGGCGCCCGTCGTCCTGCACCACGGGGATGGGATAGATGCGGGCATGGCCCTCGGCGCCGAGGATGCGGTCGGTGAACTCGGCCCGGAAGCCGACCATCACCGCCATCACCACGATCAGCGTGCCGACCGCCAGCGCGATGCCCACCAGCGCGTACCAGACGATGACCGAGATCCCGCCCTCGCGCCGCCGCGCGCGCATGTAGCGCCAGGCGATCTGCCATTCATGCGGCGCGAAGGGGGCCGAGCCGCCCCGTCCCCTGTCCCGGCCCCTGTCCGTGTCCCTGTCGCCCGCGGCGTCGCTCATGCGAGATCCTTCCTGCGTCGGGTGGCGGCCGCCTCCGGCGGCGGCCGCGACGGGCATCGCCGGAAACCCCGGCGAAATCCGGGCGCCCGTCGGGCGAAGCCCGGCGCGGGCCGCGGGGGGCTCGACGCCCCCCTCGGCCCGCCCCCCTTCGGGGCCGCGCGGCTCAGAGCCCCGCGAAGATCCCGGCCAGCTTCAGGCAGGCGGCTTCGGCGGAAAGCTCCTCGCTCTCGCCCGTGGCGCGGCAGGTCAGCTCCACCACGCCGTTCTTCAGGCCGCGCGGGCCGACCGTGATCCGCCAGGGCAGGCCGATCAGCTCCATGGTCGCGAATTTCTGCCCCGCCCGCTCGTCGCGGTCGTCCAGCAGGGGGTCCACGCCGGCCGCGCTCAGCGCCGCGTAGATCTGGGCGCAGGCGGCGTCCACGTCCGGGTCGCCCACCTTCAGGTTGACGATGCCGGCGCCGAAGGGCGCCACCGCTTCGGGCCATTTGATGCCCTTGTCATCGTGATGCGCCTCGATCAGCGCGCCGACCAGCCGGCTCACGCCGATGCCGTGGCTGCCCATGTGCACCGGCACCTTGGCCCCGGTCTCGTCGGCCACCATCGCGCCCATCGGCTCGGAATACTTGATCCCGAAATAGAAGATCTGCCCGACCTCGATGCCCCGGCCCACCTTGCGGCGGTCCTCGGGGATCTGCTCGAACAGGGCGGCGTCATGGGTTTCGTCGGTGCGCGCGTAGGGGGTGGTCCACTCCGCCTTGATGGCTTCCAGCTGGGCGCGGTCGTCGTAATCCACCGCCCGGTCGCCCAGCGTCAGCTCGGTCACCGCGCTGTCGTAGAAGACCTCGGACTCGCCCGTGTCGGCCAGCACCAGGAATTCATGGGTGTCGTCGCCGCCGATGGGTCCGCTGTCGGCGCGCATCGGGATCGCCTTCAGCCCCATCCGCTCATAGGTGCGCAGGTAGGAGGCCATGTGCCGGTTGTAGGCATGCATGGAGTCCTCGTAGGTCAGGTCGAAATTATACCCGTCCTTCATCAGGAACTCGCGCCCGCGCATCACGCCGAACCGGGGCCGCACCTCGTCCCGGAACTTCCACTGGATGTGGTAGAGCGTCATCGGCAGCGACTTGTAGGACGACACGCCCGAGCGGAAGATGTCGGTGATCATCTCCTCGTTGGTCGGGCCGTAAAGCATGTCGCGGTCATGCCGGTCGCGGATACGCAGCAGTTCCTTGCCATAGGCGTCGAAGCGGCCGCTTTCGCGCCACAGCTCGGCGGGCTGGAGGGTGGGCATCAGCACCGGGATATGGCCGGCGCGCTGCTGCTCCTCATGCACGATGCGCTGCAGCTTCTCCAGCACCCGGAAGCCCAGCGGCAGCCAGGAATAGATGCCCGCGGCCTGCTGCCGGATCATGCCGGCGCGCAGCATCAGCCGGTGCGAGGCGATCTGGGCGTCGGAGGGGGTCTCCTTGAGGACGGGCAGGAAATAGCGGCTCAGGCGCATGGATCGGGTCTCGCTGGACAGGGGGCGCCCCCGGAACGGGCCGAAGCGCGCCCGGAACGGGCGTTGGATGGTTAGGTCATGGCGGCGCGCGGCGCAACAACGCCCGCCGACCCGGCGCCGTGCGACTGGCGCGCGCCTCTGCGTGATCGGAACCGGCGGCGGCGACGCGCCCCGGCGCATGGCCGCTTCGTGTACGCGGCGAATCGCTTGCCGACGGGTCGCTTCGCTGCGCCGCCGCGAGGTCCGGGCCGAAATACGGCGCCCGCGAAGGGATTCCCCGCGCGAAACCGCCGTTTCCTTCGCAACCGCAGCGGACGTTAGGCGAACATTCTTACTCCAGTGCCGGAGATACGCAATTTTCTTGCGCTTCCTTTACAAAGCGTTAAAGTGGCCAACGAAAGACAACAGGCGCAAGTCTGGGGAGGAGAAAGAGCGACGGCCGCAAGGCACGAAGCGCTCGATACAAGTCTCGGGTCCGCCTTGGCGGGCCCGTTTCATTTTGGGGCCCCGCCGTCTTTTCCTGAATAAATCCGCATTCGGACCCACCACGCTGACGCTCGCGTAAAGTGGCGACCAATTGGGCGCGACCCCGGGGCAGCTCCCCATCGGCCGCGCCTGAATTGTTCAGGCGGTGGTCAGCTCCGGGCGCAGATCCAGGGTTTCGGCCACCGCCGACAGCCGCTTGAGCACCACTTCCCCGGCCAGCGCCGTCGCCTCCGGCCCCAGCCGCAGGGTCAGCGTCTCCGCCCCCACATCCAGCGAACATCCGGGCAACACGCCGGGCGCCGAGCCGCAGACCATCGCCCCCAGCCGGATCGCCCGGCCCAGCAGCTTGGCGTCGGCGGTCTCCTCGGGCGTGAGCAGCGACAGCGCCGGCGAGGGCGTCCGCCCCGCCCCCGCCTTGTAGCGGTAGCGCAACGCCGCCCCGATCCAGGCGCGCTCGGCATGGCCGACGCCCGAAAGATTGGCGCGGAACACCGCCTCGAACACGCCCTGGTCGCGATAGTCGGGATGGGCGTTCCAGCTCACGTCATTGAGCAGGCAGGCCGCCTCGATCAGCCGCCGTCGGCTCAGCGTCGCCATCGGGAACAGGGGCCAGACCCAGGCGGCAAGCTCCGCCCCGAATCCGGGGAACCGGGCGAGCCGGCGCTCGGTCTCCCGCGCCGCCGACAGAAGCGGGTCCTGCTGGCGCAGCGCGTCGGGGAAATACTCGTAGAGCACGCCCTCGCGCAGCCCGAAGGCGGAGACCGCGACCTGCGCCGGCTTCACCGCCCGGATCAGCCCGGCCAGCACCCGCGCGCCCATCGGCGTCACCGCCAGGCGCTCCTTGGAACTGGGCGCCTCCCGCGCCAGCGACTCGGGATCGGCGTTCGCGACCTCCTCGGCCAGCGCCAGCATCTCATCGGCGGGCAGTTCGAATTCGTGCAGCACCTTCATCGGATAGTTGGTGCGCGCCATGTGCAGCTTGGCCAGCGCCCGCCACGATCCGCCCACCAGATAAAGCCGCCCGCCCGGCGCGCCCATGACCCCGCGCGCCAGACCCAGCGAGGCCTCGATCAGCTGGTCCTGCGCCGCGGCGCCCCCGGCGACGTTCATCAGCCGCAGCGGGCCCAGCGGCAGCGTGACCCCGCGCCCGACCGCGCCCAGTCCCACCCGGCACAGCTCCAGCGAGGCGCCGCCCAGGTCCGCGACCAGACCGTCCGCATCGGGCCAGCCCATCAGCACGCCCTGGGCGGCCAGCCGGGCCTCGTCCTCGCCGGTGGCGATGCGCAGGGTGATGCCGGTGGCGGCGAGCACCTCGGCCACGAATTCCTCGCCATCCTCGGCCTCGCGCACCGCGGCGGTGGCGACCCCGTCCAGCGCGTCGACCTTCATCTGATCGGCCAGCGCCGCGAACCGGCGCAGCGCGGCCAGCGCCCGCACCCGGCCGCCCGGCGCCAGCCGCCCGGTCTCGCCCAGTTCGGACCCGAGCCCGCAGAGCACCTTTTCGTTGAAGAAATAGGCGGGAGAGCGCGACATGGCCTCGTAGACCACCAGCCGCACCGAGTTCGATCCCACATCGACCACGCCCACTCGGGTCGGAGCGCGCTCCGACTCCCGGTCCCGCACGCGGGCGACGGAGGCGAAGGACGACGTGGCGGCGCGGCGCGCGCCGGCCTTGCCCTTGCGTGACGGCTCGCTCATCGCTGGCGGTTCCTTTCGGTCCGGCTCCGGCCCCCCTGCGCTCGCATGCGGGGGCGGGTCGGTCAAGGGCGATGCGCGCGACCCGCGCGCATGACGCGACGGCGACGGGCGACGCGGGAAGGGCGGAAGCAGCGGTGGGGGACGCCGCCCGAACGCCGGCCCGCGGCGTTCGGGCCGGGCGTCATTCGGCGACCGACGCCGGCTGCGCGTCCGCTTCCGGCCCGGGCTCCGGCGCCGGCGGCGCGGCGGCGACGGCGGCTTCGATCTCCGCCTCGAACGCCTCGGGGATAAGGCGCGGCGCATCCTCCGCCCCCGCCCTGCCCCGGCCCGACAGCGAGGGATGGGTCATGAAGAACTCATGCGCGGAGAACGGCGTCTCCCCCTCCGGCGGCTCGGCGCGCAGCCAGTGGCCGTCGGGCTGAAGCACCGAGCTCTGCGCCTCGTCGCGGAAATTCGCCGCCATGATCTGTTCGAGGATCTGGGCGTGGACCGTGGGGTTCAGGATCGGCACCAGCGTCTCCACCCGGCGGTTGAGGTTGCGCCCCATCCAGTCGGCGGAGGAGATCCAGACCTTCGACTTGCGCGAGGGCAGCCCGTAGCCCGCCCCGAAGCAGACGATGCGCGAATGCTCCAGGAAGCGGCCGACGATGGACTTGATGCGGATGTTCTCCGACAGGCCCGACACGCCCGGCCGCAGCCCGCAGATGCCGCGCACCACCAGGTCGATCTTCACCCCGGCCTTGCTGGCGGCGTAGAGCGCGTCGATGATCTCGGGGTCGATGACCGAGTTCATCTTGCCCCAGACCTGGGCGGGCCGCCCGGCGCGGGCATGCTCGGCCTCGGCCTCCAGCCCCGCGATCAGGGTCTTCTTCAGGGTGCGGGGCGACAGGCGCAGACGCTCCAGCCCCTCGGGCTCGGCATAGCCGGTGACGTAGTTGAACAGCCGCGCCGCGTCGCGCCCCATGCCCTGGTCGCAGGTGAACAGCGACAGGTCGGTGTAGATGTTGGCGGTGATCGGGTGGTAGTTGCCCGTCCCCCAATGGGTGTAGGTCACCAGCCGGTCGCCCTCGCGCCGCACCACCATCGAGACCTTGGCATGGGTCTTCCAGTCGATGAAGCCGTAGACGACCTGGGCGCCCGCCCGCTCCAGCTGGCGGGACTGGCGGATATTGGCGGCCTCGTCGAAGCGGGCCTTCAGTTCCACCAGCGCGGTGACCGACTTGCCGTCCTCCGCCGCCTCGCACAGCGCCGCGACGATGGGCGATTCCTTCGAGGTCCGGTAGAGCGTCTGCTTGATCGCCACCACGTCCGGGTCCCGCGCCGCCTGCTGCAGGAAGCGGACCACGATGTCGAAGCTCTCATAGGGGTGGTGCAGCAGCATGTCCTTCTGGGCGACGGCCGCGAAGATATCGCCGTTGAAGTCCTTCACCCGCTCCGGCATGCGCTGGGTATAGGGGTGGAACAGCAGCTCGGGCCGGTCCTTGGTGACCAGCTCCGACAGGTCCTTGATCCCGATCACCCCGGCGACCTCGACCACTTCCTCGCGGGCCACGCCCAGCTTGTCGGTGATCTCGGCCTTCAGGTCGGCGGGGGCGCCCGCGGCGATCTTCAGGCGGATCACCCCGCCCCGGCGACGGCGCTTGAGCGCGGTCTCGAATTCGCGCACCAGGTCCTCGGCCTCTTCCTCGACCTCCAGGTCGCTGTCGCGCAGCACCTTGAACAGCGCGTGGCCCACCATGGCGTAGCCGGGGAACAGCCGGTCGATGAAGAGCTTGAGCAGCTCCTCCAGCGGCAGATAGCGGACCAGCCCCTCGCGCCCGCCTTCCAGGCGGATGAAGCGGCGCACCTGCGCGGGGATCGGCAGCAGCGCGTCCAGCGGGGCGGCGTCCGACAGCCGCTCCAGCTTCAGCGCCAGCGCGAAGCCCTCGTTGGGGATGAAGGGGAAC
Organism: Albimonas donghaensis; assembly: GCF_900106695.1. Classification (GTDB taxonomy): domain Bacteria; phylum Pseudomonadota; class Alphaproteobacteria; order Rhodobacterales; family Rhodobacteraceae; genus Albimonas; species Albimonas donghaensis. Next base: position 860,252 of record NZ_FNMZ01000001.1, on the reverse strand, counting down.
GGGTGGGCCGGGTCGATGGCCAGCGGCGTCACCACCGGGAACACCTGTTCGAGGAAATAGGTCTCCAGCCGCTCCACGTCGGCCTTGGTCAGCGCGCGGCGGTCGAGCACCTGGATATGCTCGTCCTTCAGGGCGCGGCGCAGCTCCTCCCACACCACCTGCTGACGGTCCATCAGGGCGCGGGCGTCGGCGTCGATGCGCGCCAGCTGCTGGGCCGGGGTCAGCCCGTCGGCGGACCCGACCTCGACCCCGCCGCGCACAAGCCCGCGCAGGCCGGCGACGCGCACCGTGTAGAACTCGTCCAGGTTCCCGCCTGAGATCGACAGGAAGCGCATGCGCTCCAGCAGCGGATGCGCCTTGTTCTCGGCTTCCGAGAGCACGCGCCAGTTGAAGCCCAGCCAGCTGAGCTCACGGTTGATGAACCGCTCGGGCCCTTCGGTGTCGAAGGAGAGCTGGTGGTCGGGGGCGGGCGCGCAGGGCGCGTTCAGGAAATCGGCTCGCATGGCGGGAACCTGCACGGGTTTGATGACGGTTTCATGCGCGGGGCGGCGGATATTTCGGCGTTTCGGCGGCGGGCGTCCGGCGACGTGTCAGGGCGCCGCGTCGCCATCTTCGTCCGGCTCGCGCTCCGCGTCCAGCAGGTGTTCGAAACCGGGGCGCCCGGCCAGGGCCCGCCTGGCCAGCCGGCGATGCGGCTTCTGGGCGGCGGCGAGCGCGGCGCGGTCGATCACCGCCACCGCTTCGGCCAGCGCGCGGTGGTCGCGCGGCGCGCGCAGGGCCAGCCAACGCGCGAGGCCCTTCTCCGGCTCCACCCCGCGGTCGGCGAAGAGCTTCTCCACCAGCCGTTCGGTCAGCGCGTCGTCGGGCTCGGCGATGCGGGCCACCGGCAGGGCGGCGAGCCGGGTGCGCAGGTCGGGCAGCGCCACGGGCCAGCGGGCCGGCGCCTCGCGCCCGGTCAGCAGCAGCGCGCCGCCGGCGGCCTCCAGCCGGTTATGCAGGTGGAACAGCGCCCGTTCCGCCGCCGGGTCCGCCAGCCGGTCCGCGTCCTCCACCGCCACGCCGGACAGCGCGGCCAGTTGGCCGAGATCCTCCTCCGCCAGCGCATCCGCCCGGATCACCCGCGCGCCGGCCTCCTGCGCCCAGACGGCGGCGAGATGGGTCTTGCCCGCGCCTTCCGGCCCGACCAGCGCCAGCCGCCGGCCCGGCCAGTCCCGCCAGCCGTCGATCTGGGCCACGGCCAGCGCGTTGCCCTCGGACACGAGGAAATCCTCGCGCCCCAGCGCCGCGCGAACCGGCAGGTCCAGCGGTATCTGGCGGGTCAGGGTCATCAGCCCGGGGTCTCTTCCTCGGCGCGCTCGGCCGCCGCCGGGGGGAAGGTCCGGGCGGCGAGGACCTCCGCCCGCTCCTCGCTTCGGGCGGCGGCGGCCTGCGCCTCCGCCTGCCCTTCATGCCCCTGGTAGAGCCGCCCGGAGGTGTACTGGTCGATGGCGAAACGCCCGACCACACCGATCGCCGCCGCCGTGGGCACCGCGATCAGCATGCCGGTGAAGCCCAGCAACGAGCCGAAGGCCGACAGCGCGAACATCAGCGCCACCGGATGCAGCCCGACCGAGCCGCCCACCAGCTTGGGCGTCAGGAAGTTGCCCTCCACCGCCTGCCCCGCGAAGAAGATGCCCACCACGATGAGGATCATCAGCGGGTCGTCCCAGAACTGGAACAGCGCCACCCCGACCGAAAGCAGCCCCCCGACGATGGAGCCGATGAAGGGGATGAAGCTGATCAGCCCCGCGAAAAGCCCGATCACCAGCCCGAACTGCAGCCCCGCCAGCATCAGCGCCAGCGCGTAGAAGGTCCCGAGGATGGCGCAGACGGTCAGCTGCCCGCGCACGAAGCCCGCCAGCACGCTGTCGATGTCGGAGGCGAGCTTGCGCACCGTCCCCACATGATCCCGCGGGATCCAGCCGTCGATCCGCGCGGTCAGCCGGTCCCAGTCCATCAGCAGGTAGAAGGCCACGACGGGCGTGATCACCAGCAGGGTCACGAAGTCGATCACCGCCAGCCCCCCCGTCCAGGCGCTTTTCACCGCCTGCATGGACCATTCGTCCGCCCGCCCGCGCAGGGTGTCGAGCCCCTGCGCCAGCGGCGAGCCCTCCTCCAGCATCTCGGGATAGCGGGTCTCGACGAAGTTCCGCACGGCCTCGGCGTAGACCGGCGCCTGCTCGATCAGCGCCTGGGCCTGGTTGATGAAGGCCGGAATCAGCAGCAGCAGCACGGCGACGAACAGCCCGCCCATGATGACGGTGATCACCGCGGTGGCGGCGGCGCGGCTCAGCCCCCGCGCCTCCAGCCGGTCGGCGGCGGGGTCGAGGAAATAGGCCAGCGCCGCGCCCGCCAGGAACGGCAGCATGACGCCCGACATCACCCAGAAGAACAGGATCAGGACCGCGAGCCCGACCGTCCACCACCTGACCTGTTCGCCGACGCTCAGCGCCATGATCTTCTCCTTCGTCGCGTCTCGCCCGCCGCGTCTCGCCAGCATCAGGCGCGGGGCGCCTGTCGATCAACCCCGCCGGTCGCCGCGGCGCGGTGCGTGCGGAACCCGGGCGGGGCCGGTTCGGGGGCGCGTATCTCTCAGGTCCTGCGCCCGAAGGCCAGCCGGATCGCGGCGGGGCGAGGCGGGTCGGGTCGGGGCGGGGCGGGGCGCTCAGGCGAACTGTTCGCGAATCAGACGCTCGGCCAGTCCATGCCCCGGATCGAACAGCAGCGTGTGGGTGATCGAGGCGTCGAGCTCGATCTCCACCCGCGTCACATGCCGGGTCTCGATGTTGTCGGCGGTGGCCGAGACCGGCCGCCGCTCCGGGTCCAGCACCTCCAGCTCCACATGCGCATGCCGCGGCAGAAGCGCCCCGCGCCAGCGCCGGGGCCGGAAGGCCGAAATCGGCGTCAGCGCCAGGATATCCGCCCCGATCGGCAGGATCGGCCCATGCGCCGAATAGTTGTAGGCGGTCGAGCCCGCCGGCGTCGCCACGATCACCCCGTCGCAGACCAGCTCCGGCATCCGCTCGCGCCCGTCGATGCAGATGCGGATCTTCGCCGCCTGGTGACGCTCGCGCAGCAGGCTCACCTCGTTGAAGGCATGGGCCACGCGGGTCTCGCCGTCGATGCGGTGGGCGGTCATGCGCAGCGGGTTGATGGCGGCGGCCTCGGCCGCCATCAGCCGCTCGATCAGCCCGTCCTCGGAATAGTCGTTCATCATGAAGCCGACGGTGCCGCGATGCATGCCGTAGACCGGGCGGCGTTCCTGCGCCGCGCCCTCGCCGACGCTTTCCAGCGTCTCCTGCAGGGTCTCCAGCATCAGCCCGTCGCCGCCGAGCGCCACCACCACGTCGCATTCCGCCCGCGGGGCCTGGCCGTAGCGGGCGGTCAGCGCTTCGAAAGCCTCCACAGCCACCGGCGCGTCGGAGCGCGTGAAGTGGATGCGCGGCTGAAGAAGAAGAGGGTCCATCACGGGCGGCGTCTCGGTCTGCGAATTGGCGCCGGGAGCGGCGCGCGGGACAGGCGCACGGGGCCGTAGGCGTCCGAGGCGCGGAGGGCGGGGGCGCGGAGGGCGGGGGCGCGAAAGCCGGGTCGGCGGCCCGGCCGCGCGGCCGGAACGGATCGCGACCATGACCGCAGCCGCGCCCGGGGGCAAGCGTCCGCGCGCAGGACGCGTGCGGCCGCGCGCCCCGCCCTCCGCGGGGCGCCGCCCCAGACCATCGTCCAGACCATCGTCCGGGCCGTCGTCCGGGCCGTCGTCCGGGCCGGGCCTCCCGTCGTTTCCCACCCGCGCGCCTCTCCGCCCGCGCCGCCTTTGCAGCGCGCCCGCGGCGCCCCGGAGCCGCCCGCGGGCCCTCCGGCGGGCGCCCCTGCCCCTGACCCTGCCCCGGCCGCCCGCGCCCCGCGCAGGATCGATGCGCCCCCGCCGCCTTTCCAGCCCCGTTCCCGCGTCGTTCCCGCGCCGCCATGCGCCGCCCCGGCGCGGGACAAACCGGGCGCATGGGTGTATCACGCGCTGGAATCGCCGCCGCGCCCCGTCCGGCCCGGCCGCCCAGTCCCAGGCGCGCCCCATACGCGCCGAGCCCGAGGAGACCCGCCATGGACGCCGCCACCCGCGACACCGGCTTCTTCGCCGAGAGCCTCTCCGACCGCGATCCCGCGATCTTCGGCGCCATCGAGAAAGAGCTCGGCCGCCAGCGCGAGGAGATCGAGCTGATCGCCTCCGAGAACATCGTCTCCCTCGCCGTCCTGCAGGCGCAGGGCTCGGTGATGACCAACAAGTACGCCGAGGGCTATCCGGGCAAGCGCTACTACGGCGGCTGCCAGTTCGTCGACATCGCCGAGGAACTGGCGATCGACCGTGCCAAGCAGCTCTTCGGGGCCAACTACGCCAACGTGCAGCCGAATTCCGGCTCCCAGATGAACCAGGCCGTGTTCCTCGCCCTGCTTCAGCCCGGCGACACCTTCATGGGGCTCGACCTGAATTCGGGCGGCCACCTGACCCACGGCTCGCCGGTGAACATGTCGGGCAAGTGGTTCAACGTGGTCTCCTACGGCGTGCGCGCCCAGGACCAGCTGCTGGACATGGACGACATCCGCGCCAAGGCGCTGGAGCACAAGCCCAAGCTGATCGTGGCCGGCGGCACCGCCTATTCCCGCACCTGGGACTGGGCCGCCTTCCGCGCCATCGCCGACGAGGTCGGGGCCTGGCTGATGGTCGACATGGCCCATATCGCGGGCCTGGTGGCCGGCGGCGCGCATCCCTCGCCGGTGCCGCACGCCCACGTCACCACCACCACCACCCACAAGTCCCTGCGCGGTCCGCGCGGCGGCATGATCCTCACCAATGACGAGGCGGTGGCCAAGAAGATCAACTCGGCGGTCTTCCCCGGCCTGCAGGGCGGCCCCCTGATGCACGTCATCGCCGCCAAGGCCGTGGCCTTCGGCGAGGCCCTGCGCCCCGAGTTCCGCAGCTACGCCGCCCAGGTCGTCGCCAACGCCCAGGCCATGGCGGACGAGCTGATGAAGGGCGGCATCGACGTGGTGTCGGGCGGCACCGACAACCACCTCTGCCTCGCCGACCTGCGCCCCAAGGGCGTCACCGGCAAGGCGACCGAGGCCGCGCTGGGCCGCGCCCATGTCACCTGCAACAAGAACGGCGTGCCCTTCGACCCGGAGAAGCCCTTCGTGACCTCGGGCATCCGGCTCGGCGCGCCGGCCGGCACCACCCGCGGCTTCGGCGAGGCGGAGTTCCGCCAGATCGCCCGCATGATCGTGAAGGTGGTCGACGGTCTCGCCGCCAGCAACGGCGAGGGCGACGCGGCGATCGAGGCCGAAGTGAAGGAAGAGGCCATCGCCCTCTGCCGCCGCTTCCCGATCTACCCCTCGCTCTGACGCGCCCTGCGCGTCCTGACCGGCGGCGCGGGGTGAGCGCGCCGCCCCCGAACCCCCGCCCCTTCGGGCCTGCGCCCAACCCGCGGCCGAATCTGCGGCGCGGCTGACGCCCGAGAAACGCGGCGCCCAACGTCGACGCCCCCGCCCGGTTCGCGAACCGGACGGGGGCGCTCGCGTCGCAGCCCGCAGGCGACGGGGGTCGACGCCTGCGCGCTTGCCTGAGCGACGCCGCGACGGAACCGACCCAAGGCACGCATTTCGGCCGATCCCGAGCAAGGGCCGAGGTCGGCAGGGGACCGCGCCGACCTCGACCCCGTTCTCGAGCCGGGCCTCAGGCCGCCTTGCGCCGCCGGCGACGGCTCATCGCGCCGAGCGCCGCGACGCCCGCCAGCAGTCCCGCCGCAGCCGGGGGCAGCGGCACGTTGGCGCCCGCGCCCTCCGCCGCGAACTGGAACCCGCCGTAATAGAGCCCGGTCGACACCAGCGCCTGCGGAACCAGCGTGACCGAGACGATGCCCGAGTAGATGGCGAGGTCGAAGGTCCGCCCGTCCATGTTCGCGCCCACCAGCGATCCCAGCGAAAGGTCCAGGTTCAGCGCCAGAAGATCGGACTCATCCAGCGTCAGCGTCGAGGTGTCCGCGAACTCGATGGTCAGTTCGGTGCTGGTCAGCAGGTTGACGCCCTGCTGCTCGAACACCAGGTCGTCCACCGGCCTGTCGAAACTGACCTTGAGCGTCTCCGCGCAGTCCTCGATCGGGATCAGGGTGTCGTCGTCATCCGCGCAGATCCCGTGCTGGAAGAGCGGCCCGACGAGGCTCAGCTCGATCGGATCGCCGAGAATATCCACGTCGACGACCACATCGAGATCCGAGTCCGTCGCTCTCAGGTTGTTCCCCGACCCCAGCGCTTCGAAGGTCACGATCGTTCCGTCATCGGCAACAATGCTATACGGATCGGTCGGCAACTGACCGCCGGTCAACAGCGTGAGATCCACGAAGGCCGCCTGCGCCGGCGCCACCCAGGCAAGAGTCGCCAACCCAAGGCCCGCCAGAACCCCGACCCGGCCGGATCTACGACCTAAGTCCAACTTATTATCGACGCTTACGTTTTCGTCACGCATGCCATTGCTCCGCTCAAGGACATTCAACTTAAGGAATAGTTTAGCTGACGAATTGTGGCGGAAATGTGGCTCGTTTCACGAATGATTCACATTTTATATACAGATAACAGAATGTGTTTTTGACCCCCTATTGTTTCCATAATTGACACTCTCGGCCATGCCCCGACCGCCGTTCGTTGCCTTTGAGGATCAACCCGCATGTCGGGCCGCACTCAACTCATAAGGGAGTCCGTTAGTTTCAGAAACATAGGCCAAATCAGGGCGCGCTCCCGGCGAATCGAGGCGTCCGCCGACGCCCCGGGGGCGAAGAGGCCCGGCCCGCGGGACGGCCGCTCCCCGGCATATCTGGCGCCCGGCGCCTGCCCCCTACCCAACGCTTGGCGGCGCCCCTATACTGCCGGCGTTTCGCGGATGGGAGGGACCCAACATGCGCTGCCCGTTCTGCGGCAACACCGAGACCCAGGTGAAGGACAGCCGCCCGGCGGAGGATCATGTCGCCATCCGCCGGCGCCGCTTCTGCCCCGCCTGCGGCGGGCGCTTCACCACCTATGAGCGCGTGCAGCTGCGCGACCTGACCGTCGTGAAGAAGAACGGCAAGCGGGAGGATTTCGACCGCGACAAGCTCTCGCGCTCCATCCGCATCGCGCTCCAGAAACGCCCGATAGAGCCCGAGCGCATAGAGCAGATGATCTCCGGCATCGTGCGTCGGCTGGAATCCAAGGGCGACAGCGACATCCAGTCGGACGAGATCGGCCAGATCGTCATGGAAGCGCTGGCGCGCATCGACACCGTCGCCTATGTGCGCTTCGCCTCGGTCTACAAGAACTTCCAGGAAGCCGACGACTTCGAGGAGTTCGTGGCCGAGCTGCGCCCCCTCGCCAAGCCCGAGGATCCCTGATCCGCGCCGCCCCCCCCCCTCGCGCCCGCCCGCGCCGCGCGCTAGACAGGCGGCGAGGAGACAGAAGCGGAGCCCCCATGTTCGATGACGCCGATGCGCGCTGGATGCGCGCCGCGCTGACGCTGGCGCGCCGCGGGCTGGGCCGGGTCGCGCCCAATCCGGCCGTGGGCTGCGTGATCGTGAAGGACGGCGTGGTCCTCGGCCGCGGCTGGACCCAGCCCGGCGGCCGCCCCCATGCCGAGACCATGGCCCTCGCCCAGGCCGGAGAGGCCGCCCGCGGCGCCGCCGCCTATGTGACGCTGGAGCCCTGCGCCCATCACGGCCGCACGCCGCCCTGCGCGGATGCGCTGATCGCCGCCGGGATCGCCCGCGTGGTCGCCGCCGCCGGCGATCCCGACCCTCGGGTGGACGGCCGCGGCCTGTCCCGCCTGCGTGCGGCCGGAATCGCCGTCGCCACCGGCCTGCTGGAAGCCGAGGCGCGCGAGATCAACGCAGGCTTTCTCACCCGCCACGCGCTGGGCCGGCCCTGGCTGACGCTCAAGCTGGCGGGCTCCATCGACGGGCGCATCGCCACCGCTTCGGGCGACAGCCGCTGGATCACCGGACCCGCCGCCCGCGCCCGCGTCCACCTGATACGGGCCGAGGCCGACGCCATCCTCGTCGGCATGGGCACGCTGCGCGCCGACGATCCCCGGCTCGACGTGCGGCTGGCGGGGCTGGAGGACCGCTCCCCCCTGCCCGTCCTGCTCGACCCCCGGCTGAGCACGCCCCCCTCCGCGCGCCTGCTGTCCACCGGCCGCCCCACGCTGATCCTGCACGCCCCGGGCGTCGACGCCCCCCGCGCGAAAACCCTGCGCGGGCTGGGCGCGGAGCTGGTCGAGGTCGCCGCCGCGCCCGGCGGCCTCTCGCCCGAGGCCTGCCTCGCCGCGCTCGGCGCCCGCGGCCTGACCCGCGCCTTCTGCGAAGGGGGCGGCCGGCTCGCCGCGGCCCTGATCGAGGCGGACCTGGTCGACGAGATCGCCTGGTTCACCGGAGGCGCCGCCATCGGCTCGGAGGGCATGCCCGCGCTCGGCCCCCTCGGCCTGTCGCGGCTCGCCGAAGCGCGCCGTTATCGCTGCGTGCAGAGCGCGCGTCTGGGCCCCGACGCCTTCAGCCTGTGGCGCCGCGCCGATCCGACGCCCGCCGCTTAGGGTTGGCCGCCCGGCGGGGCTTCGCTATACGGGCTGAACCCTTTCCCCCGCACCAGGACACGGCGCGCCCCATGCAGACCCCGCGGATCACCGTCATCGCGCCCATGAAGAACGAGGCGGAGAACGTCGGCCGGCTCGCCGACGAGATCGCCGAGGCCTGCGCGCCGCTCGCGCCCTTCGAATGCATCTTCGTCAACGACGGCTCCAGCGACGACACCTCCGGCGCCATCGCCGCGGCGCGCCAACGTCATCCCTGGCTGCGCGAGGTGCGCCACGCGGCGTCCTGCGGCCAGTCCGCGGCGGTGCTCTCGGGCGTGCGGGCCGCGCGCGCTCCGATCTGCTGCACGCTGGACGGCGACGGCCAGAACCCGCCCTCCGAGATCCCCAGGCTCGCCGCCCCCCTGCTGGCCGACGCCACCGGCCGCATCGGGCTGGTCGCCGGGCAGCGCGTGGACCGGCAGGACACCGCGTCCAAGAAGCTCGCCTCGCGCTTCGCCAACGCCCTGCGCCGGACCCTGCTGCATGACGACACCCGCGACACCGGCTGCGGGCTGAAGGCCTTTCCGCGCGAGCTGTTCCTGCAGCTCCCCTTCTTCGACCACATCCACCGCTACCTGCCCGCGCTGGTCAAGCGCGAGGGACGCGAGGTGGCGCTGGTCGACGTCTCGCACCGGGCGCGGGATGCGGGCGCGTCCAACTACACCAATATCGGCCGCGCGATGGTCGGCGCGCTCGACCTGGTCGGCGTCTGGTGGCTGATCCGTCGGCGCAAGGTCGCCGTGGTCGTGTCGGAGGACGCGTGATGGACTGGCTCGCCGGCGTGCTGGGGGCGCAGGACCGGCTGGAGCTGGCCTGGATCCTCGTCGGCCTCGGCGGCCAGGCGCTGTTCATGGGGCGCTTCCTCGTGCAGTGGATCGCGTCCGAGCGCGCCCGCCGCTCGGTCGTGCCCGTGGCCTTCTGGTGGTTCTCCATCGGCGGCGCGGCGGTGCTGCTCGCCTATGCCGTCTACCGCGCCGACCCGGTCTTCATCATCGGGCAGTCGCTGGGCTTTTTCATCTACACCCGGAACCTCTGGCTGATCCGCTCCGAGCGGCGCGAGGCCCTGATGCCCGACCCCGAGGGCGAGAACCCCGGCGCCCCCCCGCGCTGAGCCCGCCCCCCGCGCTGAGCCCGCCCGCGCCTTCCCGACGCTTAACCCGACGTTCATGTCCTGACGACGCTTGCGCAGACCGCCGCGCCGGTCTTTGATGCGTTGCAGCAGCGCGGATCAACCGCGTCGGAACCTGATGACAGGGGGACTTATGGGACGGCTGACCACGCATGTGCTCGACACCGCGCTGGGGCGCCCGGCCGCGGGCCTTAAGATCGAGCTCTTCCGCCTGTCGCTGGACAGCCGCGACCTGATCGCGGAGGCGGTGACCAACGCCGACGGCCGCACCGACGCGCCGATGCTGGCGGGGGACGCCTTCCGCGCCGGGACCTACGAGCTGGTGTTCCACGCCGGGCCCTACCTCGACGAGACCGCGCCGAGCCTGCCCTCGCCGAAATTCCTCTCGGACATTCCGCTGCGCTTCGGGATCGCGGATGTGGAGGCGCATTACCATGTGCCTCTCCTGCTCTCGCCGTTCGGCTATTCGACCTATCGGGGGTCGTGATGCGCGACAGCCTGCGCTTCCTGCTCAACGGCGAGCCGGTCGAGCTTTCGGGCGTCGATCCGCGCACCACCCTGCTGGACTGGCTGCGCGAGACGCGCGGGCTGACCGGTACGAAGGAGGGCTGCAACGAGGGCGATTGCGGGGCCTGCACCGTGGGCGTGACCCGGCTGGAGGACGGCGCGCCGGTGCGCCGGGCGGTCAACGCCTGCATCCAACTTCTGCCGATGCTCGACGGCGCCGCCGTGACCACGGTGGAGGCCATCGCCGGCCCCGACCGCCAACACCCGGCGCAGGAGGCGATGGTGGCGCTGCACGGCTCGCAATGCGGCTTCTGCACGCCGGGCTTCGTCATGTCGATGTGGGCGGGCTATCCCGCGGGGCGAGGCAGCCGTGCGGACGTCGCCGACATGGTGGCGGGAAACCTTTGCCGCTGCACGGGTTACGGCCCGATCCTCGAGTCCGGTCTGGCCATGCACGACCTCCCGGCCCCGGACTGGGAGGTCGACCCCGCGCCGCGCCTGGCGGGGATGGAACATGGCTCCGTCGTGATGACAGGCGGCGGCTGCACCGCCCATGTTCCGGTGACGGAGCCCGAATTGGCGGAGCTGGTCGAGGCCTATCCCGAAGCGGTGATCGTCGCCGGCGCGACGGATGTCGGCCTGTGGATCACCAAGCGGCTGGATGCGCCCGAACGGATGATTTTCGTCAACCGGGTCAAGGATTTCGATCGGGTGGTTGAGACGGAGGCGGGCGTCGAGCTCGGCGCCGGCGCCACCTACGCCCGCGCCGCCGGGGCGCTGGAGCGGCTGTCTCCCGATCTTGGGGAGCTGATACGCCGGCTGGGCTCGACCCAGGTGCGCAACTCCGGCTGCGTCGGGGCGAACATCGCCAACGGCTCGCCGATCGGAGACGGACCGCCGCCGCTGATCGCGCTGGGCGCGGAGCTTGTGCTGCGCAAGGGCGCGACCGAGCGGGTGATCCCGCTGGAGGCCTTCTTCCTCGACTACGGCAAGCAGGACCGTGCGCCCGGCGAATATGTCTCCGCGGTTCGCATCCCGCGTCCCGCGACACCCGAGGCGCTGAAGATCTTCAAGATTTCCAAGCGTTTCGACCAGGACATCACCGCGACCCTCGGGGCTTTCCTGATCGGGGTCGAGAGCGGGACGGTCGCCTCCGCCTCCATCGTCTTCGGCGGCATGGCCGGCATCCCCAAGCGCGCCGCCGCGGTCGAGGCCGCGCTGCTGGGACGCCCCTGGACGCTGGATACCGTCGAGGCCGCGCTTCCCGCCTTCGCCGACGACTTCCAGCCGATGTCGGACATGCGCGCCTCCGCCGAATATCGCCTGCGGGCCGCGCGGAACCTGCTTCTGAAGGTCTTCCACGAAAGCGCGAAGGCGCCTCCGGAAACCCGCCTCGTCGGCGCGGGAGCGCTGGCATGACCGCCCCCGGCGCGATCAAGGGCGGCGTCCGCGCCCCCCAACAGCATGACAGCGGCCACAAGCACGTCGCCGGCGCGGCGACCTATGTGGATGACATTCCCACGCCAAGCGACTGTCTTTCCGTCGCTTTCGGCCTCAGCCCCAAGGCGCGCGCGCGCATCGTCTCGCTCGACCTCGCGCCCGTCCGCGCCGCCCCCGGCGTCATCGCCGTGCTGACCGCCGAGGACATTCCCGGCCGCAACGACGTCTCCCCCAACGCGTATCACGAACCCCTTCTGGCCGAGGATGGCGAGGTCCATTTCCAGGGACAGCCGATCTTCGCCGTGGTCGCCGAGACCCACCTCCTTGCGCGAAAAGCCGCCCGCAAGGCCCTGATCGAATGGGAGGATCTTCCCGCGATCCTGACCATCGACGACGCCATGGCCGCCGAAAGCTGGTACGAACCGCCCTATGTCATGGCCCGCGGCGACGCCGACGCGGCCCTTGAGGCCGCGCCCCGCGTCATCGAAGGCGTGATGGAGATCGGCGCGCAGGAGCATTTCTATCTGGAATCCCAGGCCGCCCTCGCGGTTCCGGGAGAGGACGGCGACGTCACCCTCCACTGCTCCTCCCAGCATCCCACTGAAATCCAGCACAAGGTTGCGGAAGCGCTGGGCGAACCCTTCCACTCCGTCACCGTCGAGGTGCGGCGCATGGGCGGCGGCTTCGGCGGCAAGGAGAGCCAGGGCAACGCGCTCGCCTGCATCTGCGCCGTCGCCGCCAAGCGCTTGAAACGCCCGGTTAAAATTCGCTACGACCGCGACGATGACATGACCATCACCGGCAAGCGGCATGACTTCCGCATCGCCTACAGGGTCGGGATCGACGACGACGGCCGCATCCGGGGCATCGCCTTCGAGCAGATGGCGCGCTGCGGCTGGTCGCTGGACCTGTCCATGCCCGTATCCGACCGCGCCATGTTCCACGCGGACAACGCCTACTACCTGCCCGCGGTTCGCATCCGCTCTTACCGTTGCCGCACAAACACCTGCTCCAACACGGCTTTCCGAGGGTTCGGCGGCCCTCAGGGCATGGTGGCGATCGAGCGGGTGCTGGACCATATCGCCTTCGAGCTGAAGGCCGATCCCACCGCGATCCGGGCGCTCAACTACTACGACCGGCCGGGCGGAGACCGTGTGACGACCCCCTATTTCATGGAGGTCGAGGACAACATCATCCACGAGCTCTCCGCCGAGCTGCTGGAGACCTCCGACTATGCCGCCCGCCGCAGGAAGATCAACGAATTCAATGCGCAATCGCCGGTTCTGAAGAAAGGCATCGCCTTCAGTCCGGTGAAATTCGGCATCTCCTTCACCCTGACCCACATGAACCAGGCCTCGGCGCTGGTGCATATCTATACCGACGGCTCGGTGCATCTGAACCATGGCGGGACCGAGATGGGCCAGGGCCTGTTCACCAAGGTCGCGCAGGTCGCCGCCGAGTGCTTCCAGATCGATCTCGACCGGGTGAAGATCACCGCGACCAACACCGGAAAGTCCGCCAACACCGCCCCGACCGCAGCGAGCTCCGGCAGCGATATCAACGGGATGGCGGTGAAGAACGCCTGCGACGAGATCAAGGGCCGCCTGACCCGCTTCGCCGCCGAGCGCTGGCAGACCACCGAGGACCAGGTGCGTTTCCTGCCCGGCCGCGTCGTCGTGGGGGCCGAGGAGATCACCTTCGAGGAGCTCGCCGCCGCCGCCTATATGGGCCGCGTTTCGTTGTCCGCCACGGGCCATTACGCGACGCCCAAGATCCATTGGGACCGGCCCGCGGCCCGCGGCCGGCCCTTCTACTATTTCGCCTATGGCGCGGCGATCACCGAAGTCACCATCGACACGCTGACCGGCGAATACCGCTTCGACCGGGCCGACATTCTCCATGACTGCGGGAAATCTCTGAACCCGGCCATAGACATAGGCCAGATCGAGGGCGGCTATATCCAGGGCCTCGGCTGGTTGAGCATGGAGGAGCTGGTCTGGGACGACGCGGGCCGCCTGCGCACCCATGCCCCCTCCACCTACAAGATCCCCACCGCGTCCGACCGGCCGGACATGAACATCCGCCTCTACGACACCGAGAACCGGGAGGAGACGATCTTCCGCTCGAAAGCCGTTGGCGAACCCCCTCTGATGCTTGGGATTTCCGCGTTTCTTGCGCTGTCGGACGCGGTGGCGGCCGCGGGCGACGGGACGATCTACCCGGCGCTCGACGCCCCCGCGACCCCGGAAAGGGTTCTGCGCGCCGTCGACCATGTGCGCGGCCGCCCGTGGGAGACCCGTCGATGAGCTTCGACCTTGCGGCGCTGGCGCGTGCGGTCGCCGCCCATGGCCCGGTGGTCCGCGTCGTGGTGGCGGAGGCCCGGGGTTCCGCCCCGCGCGAGCCGGGCGCCTCGATGACCGTCTGGGCGCACGGGTTCGACGGCACCATCGGCGGCGGCGCGCTGGAATTCGAGGCCCTGGCCGAGGCGCGGCGCCGTCTGCCCGGCGGCGTCGACGGCGCCGGGCATTACCCGTTGGGTCCGGCGCTTGCGCAATGCTGCGGCGGGGCCGCGACGCTGGCCTATGAGCGTTGGGACGACGCCCGCCTCCGGACCCTCCCGGAGGGCCCGCTTTTCGCTCGCCCCCTCGGGCCCGCCTCCGCCCCGCCGCTCGCCATCGCCCGCGCCCTGCGCGACGCCCGCGGAGGCGCGCCGGGCCTGACCTATGTCCCCGGTGACCCGCCCTGGCTGGCGGAGCCGATGGCCCCGAGCCTCACCCCGCTCTGGATCTGGGGCGCGGGGCATGTGGGCCGGGCGCTGGTGCGGGTGTTCGAGGGGCTGCCCTTCGACCTCACCTGGATCGATGCCGGCGCCGACCGCTTCCCCGACCCCATCCCGCGCCATGCCCGCGCCCTGCCGGTTCCGGACCCCGCCGACGCGACCGGGCTCGCCCCCGCGCAGGCGGCGCATCTGGTGCTGACCTATTCCCACGCGCTGGACCTGGAGATCTGCCACAGGCTGATGATGCGCGGAGATTTCGCGCGCCTCGGCCTGATCGGCTCGGGCTCCAAGTCCGCGCGGTTCCGGGCCCGGCTCCGCGCGCTGGGGCATGACGAGACGACCGTCTCACGGCTCGAATGCCCCATCGGGCTGGCGGGATCCGCCGGGCTGCGCGGCGGCAAGGCGCCGGCCGAAATCGCGGTGTCCGTGGCCGCCGATCACCTGCAATGGCGCGCTTCCCGCGGGGTCGCGCGCCGGTCCGAGGAGGCGCTATGACCGCCCTGCTGTCGATCCGCGGCGTCACCAAGCGCTTTCCCGGCGTGATCGCCAATGCCGACGTGTCCTTCGACGTCCAGCCGGGCGAGATCCACGCCCTGCTGGGTGAGAACGGCGCGGGAAAATCCACGCTGGTCAAGATGATCTACGGCGTGCAGCGCCCCGACGAAGGGACCATGTTCTGGAACGGCGCGCCCTTCGCCCCCGGCTCGCCGGGAGAGGCGCGGGCCGCGGGCGTCGGCCTCGTGTTTCAGCATTTCTCGCTGTTCGAGGCGCTGACCGTGGCCGAGAACGTGGCCCTCGGCCTGCCCGCGGAGCAGGCGGGCCGCGACCTGCCCGAGCGCATCCGCAGGGTCTCCGCCGAATACGGGTTGCCGCTGGACCCGGCGCGCCAGGTCGGCCAGCTCTCGGTCGGGGAGCGGCAGCGGGTCGAGATCGTGCGCTGCCTGCTGCAATCCCCGCGCCTGCTGATCATGGACGAGCCGACCTCCGTGCTCACCCCGCAGGAAGTCGAGACCCTGTTCCTGACGCTCCGAAAGCTGCGGGAGGAGGGGGTGGCGATCCTCTACATCTCCCACAAGCTGGAGGAGATCCGCGCGCTCTGCACCGCCGCGACCGTGCTGCGCGGCGGCAAGGTGGTCGGGGCCTGCGACCCGCGGGAGGAGACCGCGCGGGGGCTGGCCGAGATGATGATCGGCCGCGAACTGGCCCCGCCGGGCGCGCCTTCGGGGACCAGCGGCGCGGCGCGGCTGACGCTGACCGGGCTGACCGCGATCACCACCGCGCAATTCGGGGTGTCGTTGCGTGACATCTCGGTGGAGCTGCGGGCCGGCGAGGTGCTCGGGGTCGCGGGCGTCGCGGGCAACGGGCAGGATGAGCTGGTGGCGGTTCTGGCGGGTGAGACGCCCGTCTCACCGGCGATGATCCAACTTGACGGCAGACATGTCGGCGGGCTCGGCCCCACCCAGCGCCGCCGCCTCGGCCTCAACGTCGCGCCGGAGGAACGGCTGGGTCATGCCGCCGCCCCCGAAATGAGCCTGACCGACAACACGTTCCTCTCGGCCCGCACCCGCATGCGGCTGGCGCTCCGCGGGTTCCTTCGGCTCGGCGCCGCGCGGGGCTACGCCGCCAAGGTGATCGAGGAGTTCGACGTGCGCACGCCGGGCATCCATGCGCCGGCAGGGTCGCTCTCGGGCGGGAACCTGCAGAAATACGTGATCGGGCGCGAGATCCTTCAGGCGCCCGGCGTGCTGGTGGTCTCGCAGCCCACCTGGGGCGTGGATGCGGGGGCCGCGCAGGCCATCCGCCAGGCCCTGCGCGACCTCGCCGCCGCGGGAACCGCGGTGATGGTGGTCAGCCAGGACCTCGACGAATTGATGGAGATTTCCAATCGCTTCGCGGTTATCGCGGGCGGACGCCTGTCGGCCCCGCGGCCGGCGGGAGAGACTTCGGTGGAGGAGATCGGGTTGTTGATGGGGGGCAAGGCCGATGCTGCGGCTTGAACGGCGCAAGGAGCGCAGCCGGGTGATGACCTGGGCGGGGCCGCTGCTGGCGGTCGCGCTCACCATGATCTTCGGCATGATCCTGTTCGCGGTCCTGGGCAAGGACCCGGTCCGCACCATCCTCATCATCTTCTGGGAGCCGCTGACCAACGACTTCTCCCGCTCCGAGCTGCTCGTCAAGGGCACGCCGCTTTGCCTGATCGCGGTCGGCCTCGCGCTGGGTTTCCGCGCCGGCGTGTGGAACATCGGGGCCGAGGGCCAGTTCATTGTCGGCGCCATCGCCGGCGGGGCCGCGGGGCTCGCGGTCTATGACACCGCCGGGATCTGGGTGCTGCCGATGATGTGCCTCGCGGGCGCGGCGGCCGGCGCGGCCTGGGCGCTGATCCCCGCCATCCTGCGCATCCGCTTCAACGCCAACGAGATCCTCGTCTCGCTGATGCTGGTCTACGTGGCGGGGTTGTGGCTGTCCGCCCTCGTCACCGGCCCGTTGCGCGACCCGGACGGCTTCAACTTTCCCGAATCCCGCATCTTCCACGACAGCGCCACCCTGCCGATCCTGATCGAGGGCACGCGGGCCCATGTGGGCGCGCTGGCCGCGCTCGCCGCCGTCGTCCTCGCCTGGATCGCGCTGGAACGGCATGAATACGGCTTCTCCCTGAAGCTGTTCGGCCAGGCCCCGCGCGCCGCGCGCTTCGCCGGCTACCGCGAGGCGCGGGTGGTGATGCTGTCCATGGCGGTGTCGGGGGGGCTCGCCGGGCTCGCCGGCACCTTCGAGGCCGCGGGCCCGGTCGGCCAGCTGGTCCCCGCTCTGCCGGTGGGCTACGGCTTCACCGCGATCATCGTGGCCTTCCTCGGCCGCCTGCATCCGGGGGGCGTGCTGCTGGCCTCCGCGCTGATGGCGCTGACCTATATCGGGGGCGAGGGCGCGCAGTTGGAGATGCGCCTGCCCGCCGCCGCGATCTCGGTCTTCCAGGGGATGCTGCTGTTCTTCCTGCTGGGGATGGACGTGTTCTCCCGCTACCGGCTCGCGCCCTCCAAGGCCCGCCTCGCCCGCCGCGCCCAGGGAGGGGCCGCCTGATGGACATGTCCGCGCTCAATCCCGTCGCCATCGCCGTGGCGCTGATCGTCGCCGCCACGCCGCTGGTCTTCGCCGCCATCGGCGAGCTGGTGGTGGAGAAGGCCGGGGTCCTGAACCTCGGCGTCGAGGGCATGATGATCGTCGGCGCCATCGCCGGCTTCGCCTTCACGCAGGAGACCGGCTCGACCACCGTCGGCGTGCTTGCGGCCCTGATCGCGGGGGCGCTGCTGGCCGCGCTTTTCGCCTTCATGACCCAGGTGCTGATGTCCAACCAGGTGGCCACGGGGCTGGCGTTGACGCTGTTCGGGCTGGGCCTCGCGGCCATGATCGGGCAGCCCTATTCCGGCATCCCCGCGCCGCCCTTCCCCGAACTCGCGATCCCCGGCCTTTCCACCCTGCCCGTGATCGGCCCGTTGCTGTTCGCGCATGACTGGCTGGTCTACGCCTCGCTGGTCCTGACCGCGGGGGTGTGGTGGCTGCTCAACCGCTCCCGCGCCGGGCTGATCCTGCGCGCGGTGGGCGAGAACCACGACGCGGCCCATGCCATCGGCTACCGGGTGGTGGCGATCCGCACCGCGGCGATCCTGTTCGGCGGGGCCTGCGCCGGGGTCGGCGGCGCCTATCTGAGCATGGTCGCGGCCCCCCTCTGGGTCGAGGGCATGACCGCCGGGCGCGGCTGGATCGCGCTCGCCATCGTGGTCTTCGCCTCGTGGAAGCCGTGGCGGGCCTTCCTGGGGGCCTACATCTTCGGCGGCGTCTCCATCGCCCAGCTGAACCTTCAGGCGATGGGCGTGGCGATCGAGAGCCAATACCTGTCCATGACCCCCTATCTGGTGACCATCGTGGTGCTGGTCATCATCTCCGCCGACAAGGCGCGGGCCCGCATGAACGCCCCCGCCTGCCTCGGCCGTCCGTTCTTCGCGGCGGGGTGACCCGGCGCGTCGCAAGCCTTTGCCGCATCGCAGCGATTCCCCCCGTGACGCGCGGGGCGGGGGTCGCTATCGTTCATCCCGGACCGCCGGCGCAGACCGGCCCGACCTTTCCCGACAGGAGACCTGAACCCGATGAAACGCCTCTCCCTTCTCGCCGCCGCCGCGGCCTTCGCGCTGGGCGCCGGCGCCGCCCAGGCCGCCGACCCGCTGAAGGTCGGCTTCATCTATGTCGGCCCGGTCGGCGATTTCGGCTGGTCCTACGAGCATGACCAGGCCCGCCAGGCCGTCGAGGCCGAATACGGCGACAAGGTCGAGACCTCCTATCTCGAATCCGTCCCCGAAGGCCCGGACGCCGAGCGCGCCCTGCGCCAGATGGCCCAGTCCGGTCACGACCTGATCTTCACCACCTCCTTCGGCTACATGAACCCGACGCTGAAAGTGGCCAAGCAGTTCCCGGACGTGAAGTTCGAGCACGCCACCGGCTACAAGCGCGCCGCCAACGTCTCCACCTACGGCTCGCGCTTCTACGAGGGCCGGCACGTCATCGGCCTGCTCGCCGGCGAGATGACCAAGACCAACACCATCGGCTATATCGGCTCGTTCCCGATCCCCGAGGTGGTGCGCGGCATCAACGCCGCCTATCTCGCCGCCAAGTCGGTGAACCCGGACGTGAAGTTCAAGATCGTCTGGGTGAACACCTGGTTCGATCCGGGCAAGGAGGCCGACGCCGCCAACGCCCTGATCGAGCAGGGCGCCGACGTGATCATGCAGCACACCGACAGCCCCGCCGCCATGACCATCGCCGAGGAGAAGGGGATCTTCGCCTTCGGCCAGGCCTCGGACATGAAGCAGTTCGGGCCGAACGCGCGCCTGTCGTCGATCATCGACCACTGGGCCCCCTATTACATCGAGCGCGTGGGCGCGATGATGGACGGGACCTGGGAGTCGACCGACACCTGGGGCGGCATCGACTCGGGCATGGTCGGCATCGGCGAGTTCTCCGACAAGATCCCGGCCGATCTCGCCGCCAAGGCCACCGCGGCCAAGGAGGCGATCATCGCCGGCGAGCTGCACCCCTTCACCGGCCCGATCAACAAGCAGGACGGCTCGGCCTGGCTCGCCGCGGGCGAGACGGCGGATGACGGCACGCTGCTGGGCATGAACTTCTACGTGGAGGGGATCGAGGGCGAACTGCCCAAGTGACCTGACCAAGCGACCAGACGCCCCCCTTCGGGCGCGACGGTTTCAGGGGCCCGGCGGCGACGCCGGGCCCCTTTTCCATGGCCGGGTCCACGGCCGGGCCGGCGGCGCGGCCATGGACCCGGCCCGAAATCCGGCGCGACCGCGACGGCGCAACGATTTGTCCACGTTAACGTCACGCCCCCTGACTTCCCTTCGCCGGGCCGGAGGGCCATATCCCGGCTCCCGGCGCGAACTCGCCGCGGACCACAACTCGGCCCCCGCGCCGCAACAACAGAAAGGAGGGTCGCCCATGAAGGCGCTCTTCACCCCCGTCGCCGTATTCGCGGCGATCGCCGTCGTGGCGCTCTGCGCCGCCGTCCCGGTCCCGCTTCCGGTCCCCTACTGATCCCCGAGCCGGACCGCCCCCGCCGCCCCCGGATCCGACGGGGGCGCGGCCCCGCGCCCGTTTGACAGCCGGCGCGCGACAGGCTCCCATGGCGCTCTCACGCACCGCCAGGCCGGAGCCCTCCTTCGATGACCCGACTGATCCTGGGCCAGACCCTGGCCTTCGACGCCGACCCGTTCTCCACTCCGCCGGAGGACGCCGCGCGCCATTCCGCCCATGGCGCGATCCTGATGGACGGCGACCGCATCGCCGCGGTGGGAGAGGCCGACGCCCTGCGCGCCGCCCATCCCGACGCGCAGGTCGAGGACATGGGCGACGCCCTGCTGGTCCCCGGCTTCGTCGACTGCCACGCGCATTACCCCCAGACCGCGATCATCGCCTCCTGGGGCCGCCGCCTGATCGACTGGCTCAACAACTACACCTTCCCCGAGGAATCCCGCTTCGGCGACGCCGCCTATGCCCGGACCCAGGCGGAGCTTTACCTGGACCTGTGCCTCGCCAACGGCATCACCTCGGCCTGCGTCTTCTCCACCATCCACCCCGAGAGCGTGGACGCCATCTTCGAAGCCGCGCAGGCGCGCAACATGCGCCTGACCACCGGCAAGGTGATGATGGACCGCAACGCCATCGACGGGCTGAAGGACACGGCGCAGTCGGGCTATGACGACTCCAAGGCCCTGCTGGAGAAGTGGCGCGGCGTCGGCCGGCTCGGTTACGCGGTCACGCCCCGCTTCGCGCCGACCTCCTCGCCCGAGCAGCTGGAGGCCGCCGGCGCGCTCTGGGCCGAGCATCCGGACTGCCTGATGCAGACCCACCTGTCCGAACAGCCCGAGGAGATCGCCTGGGTCCGGCGGCTGTTCCCCGACGACAAGGACTATTTCGCGGTCTACGAGCGCTTCGGCCTCGCCGGTCCCGGCGCCCTGATGGGCCACGCCATCCATCTGAGCAAACGCGAGCGCGCCGCGATCCTGGAGACCGGCTCGGCCGTCGCGCATTGCCCGACCTCCAATACCTTCATCGGCTCGGGGCTGTGCGATGTGGCGGGGCTGCGGGGCCAGGGGATCCCGCTGGGGCTCGCCACCGATGTGGGCGGCGGGTCGAGCTTCTCCATGCTCGCCACCATGCGCGCGGCCTATGAAGTCGGGCAGCTGCGCGGCCTGCCGCTCCACCCGGCGCAACTGCTGTGGCTGGCGACCGAGGGCTCGGCCGCCGCCATGCGCCTGTCGGACAAGGTCGGGCGGCTGGCGCCGGGGCTGGAGGCGGACATGGTCGCGCTCGACATGAAGGCGACCCCGGTGCTGGCGCAGCGCTCCGCCCGCGCGCGCGACATCTTCGAGGCGCTGTTCGCAACCATCATGCTGGGCGACGACCGTGCGGTGAAAGCCGTGTGGGTGGCCGGCGAGAAAGCCCGCGGTTGACGCGGCGAACGAGGACCGACATGCAGATCGCCGCCCATCTGGGCTATCTCTGGGCCGACCGCCCGGTGGCCGAGGCCATCCCGCTCGCCGCCGCCGCCGGTTTCGGCGCCTTCGAAATCCACGCGCCCTACGATCAGGACCAGGCCGAGATCCGCGCCGCGCTGATCGACGCCGGCCGCCCGATGCTGGGGGTGAACACCCGCCGCGCCCATAGCGCGGACAGCGACGACTTCGGCCTCACCGCCCTGCCCGGCCGCGAGCACGAAGCCCAGGACCTGATCCTGGAGGCCATCGACTGGGCTCGCGCGCTGGGCGCCGCGCATATCCACGTTCTGGCCGGCAAGACCTCCGGCCCCGAGGCCGCGGCGACCTTCGACGCCAACCTCATGTGGGCCTGCGGACAGGCCGCCAGGGCCGGCGTCGGGCTGGTGCTGGAGCCGCTGAACACCCGCGACAACCCGGGCTACTTCCTGTCGACCACCACCCATGCCGCCGAAATCATCCGGCGCATCAACCGGCCCGAGCTGGGGCTGATGTTCGACACCTACCATGTGCAGGTGATGGAGGGCGACGTGATCCGCCGCTTCGGACCGCTGCTGCCGCTGATCCGGCATGTGCAGTTCGCCTCCACCCCCGGCCGGCTGCGCCCGGATCTGGGCGACCTGGCGCATGAGCGGGTGCTGCCGGCGATGCGGGCGGCGGGCTATGACGGATGGTTCGGGGCCGAATACCGCACCGGCCCGGTGACCGGCCCCGACACCGAACGCTCGCTGGGCTGGTTCGAGGCCTGGAAAGCCGCCGGCATCGGCTGAAGCGCCCACGGCCTTCAACAGGGCATCCGGAACGAAAGACGCCGGGCGGTGGCCACCGCCCGGCGTCTGCATGTCAGCGTGCCGGCGTGTCAGGCCCGAAGGCCCCGCCTCACTCGTCTTCGAGGCGGGTCACGATGCAGGTCATCACCGGCTTCTTGCCCCAGCGGCGGGCGCAGACCTGGCGGGCGGCGCGGTTGGCGGCGTCCTCGATGTCCTTGTCCGACCGCTTCTTCTTGGGCAGCCCGTCCACGGCGTCGTCCACCGCGTCGTAGATCATGTCGGCCAGCGGCGCCGGCCAGCCATGCGACTTGTCCGGCCCGCCCAGCACCCGGATCTCGGGATCGGCCAGCAGCTCGCCGCTCTCGTCGATGACCAGCGAGATGATGACATGCCCCTGCCGCGCCAGCTTGAGCCGCGAGCGGACCACGCCGTCCATCGCCCCGACCAGCGTCTGCCCGTCGAGATAGAGACGCCCGGTCTGCACCTCGTCCAGAATCCGCGGCTTGGGCCCGTCGATGGCCACCACGGTCCCGTTCGGCGCCGGGATCGCCGGCACCTGCAGGGAGGCCGCGAAGGCCGAATGCTCGACCAGGTGGCGATGCTCGCCATGCATGGGCACCGCGATCCGGGGCTTCAGCGCCTCGTAGAGCACCCGCAGGTCCTCCTTGCGCGCGTGGCCCGAAACGTGGATGCGGCCGCCCAGGCCGGGCGTCGCCTCGTCCACCACATGCACGCCGCGCTCGGAAAGCTGGTTCCAGATGCGCGCCACGCCGGGCTCGTTGCCCGGGATGGTCTTGGACGAGAAGATCACCATGTCGCCCTCGCCCAGGCTCACCGTCGGGTGCGAGCCATTGGCGATCCGCGCCAGCGCCGCCCGGCCTTCGCCCTGGCTGCCGGTGGTGAGGTAGAGCACATGCTCGGAGGGCACGTCGCGGGCGTCGTAATCCGAGATCGTGCGCGGGAAGTCGGTCAGCTGCCCGGTTTCGATGGCCGCGGCCACCATCCGGTCCATCGCCCGGCCGACCAGCACCACGGCCCGCCCGCACTCCGCCGCCGCCACCGCGATGGAACGCAGGCGCGCCACGTTGGAGGCGAAGGTGGTCGCGGCGACCGCGCCCTTGGCCGACGAGATCAGGGCCTTCAGCGGCTCCATCACCTCGGCCTCGGAGCCGCCATGCCCCGGCAGGAACACGTTGGTCGAGTCGCAGATCATCGCCTGCACGCCCTCGGCCCCGATGGCGCGGAACGCCTCCAGGTCGAAGGCCTCGCCCATCTGGGGCGTCTCGTCGACCTTGAAGTCGCCGGTATGGACAATGCGGCCGGCGGGCGTGTCGATCACGAGGCTGGAGGCCTCGGGGATCGAATGCGTCACCGGCTGGAAGCGGACCTGGAACTTGCCGGCCTTCACCGGCTTGTCCGTGCCCACGATCTTGAGGCAGTTCGGGTTGACCCCGGCCTCCTCCAGCTTGCGCTTGATGTGCGACCCGGTGAAGGGACGCGCATAGATCGGGGCCTTGAGCATCGGCCACAGCCGCCCCAGACCGCCGATATGGTCCTCATGGGCGTGGGTCGCGAAGATCGCGTCGAGCTTGTCGGCCTTGTCGGCGATGAACGAGGGATCGGCCATCACCAGCTCGATGCCGGGGCTCGTCTCCATGTCGCCAAAGCCGACGCCGCAATCGACCATGATCCAACGGCGATCGGCCCCGCGGCCATAGCCGTAGAGATACATGTTCATCCCGATCTCGCCAGCGCCCCCCAGCGCCACGAAGACCAGTTCGGCGTCGTCTGCCATGCGTTTCAGCCTTGTTGTTGTCTGTTGAGTTCATAGATCGCCGCCAATCCGCGGAGGGTCAGATCCCCATCCACGACGTCGATCACATCGGTGCCACGGGCGAACAGGGGCGAAAGACCACCGGTGGCGATCACCTGCATCTTCCTTCCGCGTTCGTCCATGATCCGTCGACACAGCCCTTCGACCAGCGACGTGTAGCCCCAGTAAATGCCTGACTGCATACACGCAACCGTATTCAGTCCGATAACCTTCTCCGGTTTGGTCACATCGATCTCGGGAAGCGCCGTCGCGGCGTTCTCCAGAGCCTTGAGCGCGAGGTTCACGCCGGGCGCGATGATGCCGCCCTCATAAGCGCCGTCGAGCCCCACCACGTCCAGCGTCGTGGCCGTGCCGAAGTCCACCACGATCACGTCGCCGCCATAGGTGCGGAAGGCCGAGACCGAGTTGACCAGCCGGTCGGAGCCGACGCGGGTGTTGGGCTCGACCCGGATCTCGATCCCGATCTCGGTGCCCGGCTTGTTCACGATAAAGGGCCGCTGCCCGAAGTACTTGTCCGAAAGCACCCGCAGATTGAACAGCGTGCCCGCGGCGGTGGAGGAGATCACCACGCCGTCGATCTGGCTCGACGAAATGCCGTGATGGTTCATCAGCTGACGGAGCCAGACGAAATACTCGTCCGCCGTGCGCTTCACGTCCGTGGCGCAGCGCCAGTCGGCCAGGAAGGCCGTGCCGTCATGGATGGCGAACACGCTGTTGGTGTTTCCGACGTCGATGGCCAGAAGCATGGGGGCTCTCTCCTCCGGGAGCGGTCGCTCTTGTTAGGGGGCGTTCTGGGGAAAGAACACCTCGGCCGCGGCGATCTTGCGCGTGCCTTGCGGCGTTTCAAGGACAAGGGCGCCGTCGGAATCGATATCCGCGAACACGCCCGACAGGGTTTCGCGCGGAAGCCGCGCCTCGATGCGTTCGCCCAGCCGCGCGGCGCGCGCCAGCCAGGAATCGCGCAGGGGCGCGAATCCCTGGGCGCGGTAGATGTCCAGCCAGCGGGCGAAGGCGGCGGCGAGCTCGCGCAGCGCGTCCTCCGCATCCGGGGCCTCGCCCAGAAGGGCGGCGAGCGACACCGGCGGAAAGGCCGCGCCGGGCGTGGGCTCGGGCGCATGGGCGAGGTTCACGCCGATGCCGACCGAGACCCATTCCAGGTGATCGCCCTGACCTTCGCTTTCCAGCAGGATGCCGGAGACCTTGCCGCCCTCGATCAGCGCGTCATTGGGCCACTTGGTCTGGATCCGCTTGTCCGGCGCCAGCGCGCCCAGCATGTCGGCCACGGCCAGCGACGACACGAAGCTGAGCCGCGCCGCGTCCTTCGCCCCCATCTTCGGGCGCAGGAGCAGGGTGGCGGCGAGGTTGCCGCCCGGGTCGCCCCATACGTTCCCGCGCCGGCCACGCCCGGAGGTCTGGCGACGCGCCATGACCCAGACGGGACCAGGGACCCCGGCCGCGGCGCGGCTCCGCGCCTCGTCCATGGTCGATCCGGTCTCCTCCAGGATCTCGACCCCGTAGCCTCGCGGCCAGTCCGCGCCCATCCGCGTCAGTGGAAGAGCGAGGCGGCGGCCGCCTCGGCCAGAACCGGCACGCCGAAGAGGTTCACCACCGGCAGCCAGCCGACGCCCATGATCAGCGCCGAGACCCCGAGCGCAAGCCCGTGCACCAGCGGCATCGAGCCGGTAAGCCCCTGCCCGGCCTCATCGAAATACATGATCTTGATGACGCGCAGATAGTAGAAGGCGCCGATCACCGAGGCCACCGCGCCGGCCGCGGCCAGCGGCGTCAGCCCGGCCTCGACCGCGGCCATGAACACGAACCACTTGCCGAAGAACCCGACCAGCGGCGGGATGCCGGCGAGGCTGAAGAACAGCGCCGCCATGGCCAGCGCCTGCCCCGGCCGCGCCTTCGACAGGCCCGCGAGATCCGAGATCTCGGTCACCGGCTTGCCGTCCCGCTCCATCGTCAGGATGAAGGCGAAGACGCCGATATTCATCGACACGTAGATGGCGAGGTAGATCAGCAGCGACCGCGCCCCTTCCTCGGTGCCGGCGGCGAGCCCGACCAGCGCGAAGCCCATATGGGCGATCGAGGAATAGGCCATCAGCCGCTTCAGGTTGGTCTGCCCGATGGCCGCGATGGACCCGAGGAACATCGAGGCGACCGCCAGGAAGGCCAGAATCTGCTGCCAGTCGGCCACCGCGCCGCCGAAGCCGTCATAGAGCACCCGGGCGAACAGCGCCGCCGCCGCCGCCTTGGGCGCGGTCGCGAAGAAGCCGGTGACCGGGGTCGGCGCGCCCTCGTAGACGTCGGGCGTCCACATGTGGAAGGGCGCGGCGGAAATCTTGAAGGCCAGCCCCGCGCAGAGGAAGGCCAGGCCGAACAGCATGCCCAGCGAGCCGCCATCCGCCGCGACCTCGGCGATCGCGGAGAACTTGGTCGACCCCGAATAGCCGTAGACCAGCGAGGCGCCGTAAAGCAGCAGGCCCGACGACAGCGCGCCCAGCACGAAATACTTCAACCCGGCCTCGGTCGAGCGCAGGCTGTCGCGCCGGAACGCGGCGATGACGTAGAGCGCCAGCGACTGCAGCTCCAGCCCCATGTAGAGCACCATCAGGTCGCCGGCCGAAACCATGACCATCATGCCCAGCGTCGCCAGCGCGATCAGCACCGGATACTCGAACTTGGCCAGGTCGTGGCGGCGCATGTAGCCATCCGACAGGATCAGCATGATCGCCGCGCCGAACAGGACCACCACCTTGGCGAAGCGCGAGAACCCGTCGGAGACGAAGCCGCCGTTGAAGGCCGTGGCCTCCCCGACCCCGAACCCCGAGATCAGCCCCAGCACCGCCAGCACGCCGGCGGTGGCCCAGGTCAGCGCGCTCGCCAGCTTGTCGCCCGGCCCGTAGGCCCCGGCCATCAGGGCGATCATCGCCCAGATCGCCAGCATGATCTCCGGCAGGATGACCGTAACGTCTTGGCTCAGCATGTCAGTGCGTCCCCCCGGCGGCGGGCGCAGCCCCCGCGAACTGGATCAGGCCGTCGGCGGTCGCCTCGGCGACGGCGTGGTCGACGCCGTTCACAAGGTTCTGGACCGCGGGGCCGAACAGGTCGGTGATCAGGCTGGGATAGAAGCCCAGCAGAAGCGTGCCGACCACGAGCGGCGCGAACAGCAGACGCTCGCGCCCCGTCATGTCGGTGATCGCGGACAGCGACTGCTTGATCAGGTCGCCCAGCACCACGCGGCGATAAAGCCACAGCGCGTAGCCCGCCGACAGGATCACGCCGGTCGCGGCCCCGGCCGCCGCCCAGGTCGACACCTGGAAGGCGCCGGCCATGGTCAGGAACTCCCCGATGAAGCCCGAGGTGCCCGGCAGGCCGACATTGCCCATGGTGAACAGCATGAAGATCAGCGCGAAGGCCGGCATCCGCACCGCGAGCCCGCCATAGGCGGCGATGTCACGGGTGTGCATCCGGTCGTAGATCACGCCGACGATGAGAAACAGCGCGCCGGAGATGAAGCCGTGGCTGAGCATCTGGAAGATGGCTCCGTCGACGCCCTGCCGGTTGGCCGCGAAGATGCCCAGCGTCACGAAGCCCATATGGGCGACCGACGAATAGGCGATCAGCTTCTTCATGTCCTCCTGCATCATCGCCACCAGGGAGGTGTAGATGATCGCGATCACCGACAGCGCGAACACGAAGTCGGTCATCAGCTCCGACGCCACCGGAAACATCGGCAACGAGAAGCGCAGGAAGCCGTAGCCGCCCATCTTCAGCAGGATCGCCGCCAGCACCACGGAACCCGCGGTCGGGGCCTGCACATGCGCGTCGGGCAGCCAGGTGTGCACCGGCCACATCGGCATCTTCACCGCGAAAGAGGCGAAGAAGGCCAGCCACAGCATGGTCTGCACGCCGCCGACGATGTGCCAGCCCAGCAGCGTGATCGGCGCGGCCGAGAACTCGTAGGCCAGCAGGGTCGGGATGTCCGACGTGCCCGCCTCGGCATACATGTAGATCATCGCCACCAGCATCAGCAGCGAGCCGAGCAGCGTGTAGAGGAAGAACTTGAACGACGCGTAGATGCGGTTGGCGCCGCCCCAGATGCCGATGATCAGGAACATCGGGATCAGGCCGGCCTCGAAGAACAGGTAGAACAGCACCATGTCGAGGCTGGCGAAGACGCCGATCATCAGCGTCTCCAGCACCAGGAACGCCGCCATGTATTCCTTCACCCGGTGAGTCACGCCCCAGGAGGCGCCGATCACGATCGGCATCAGGAAGGTGGTCAGCATCACGAACAGGACCGAGATCCCGTCCACGCCCAGCTTGTAGTTGAGGCCGAGCAGCCACTCGCCCTCCTCCACGAACTGGAAGCCGGTGTCGGAGGCGTCGAAGCCGCCCAGGATCACCAGGCTCAGCAGGAAGGTCGCCGTGGTGGCGATCAGGGCCACCACCTTGGCGTTGAGCTGGGCGGCCGCGTCCTCGCCCCGCAGCACCAGGATCAGGACCAGGGCCCCGATCAGCGGCAGGAAGGTGACCAGCGTGAGGATGTTGGACATCAGTGGGCGCTCCCGCCGACGGAGAGCCAGGTCACGAGGATCGAGACGCCGATCAGCATGACGAAGGCGTAGTGGAACACGTATCCCGACTGCCCGCGGCCCGCGAGCCGGGTGACCCAGGGAATGACCCCCATGGCCAGCCCGTTGATCGCGCCGTCGACGACCGAGCCGTCGCCCTTCTTCCAGAAGAAGGCCCCCAGCCACATGGCCGGCCGCACGAAGATCAGGCCGTAGAGCTCGTCGAAATACCACTTGTTGAGCAGGAACTTGTAGGCGCCGTGATGACGCTCGGCCAGTTCCCGCGGCAGGTTCGGATTGGCGATGTAGAACCAGTAGCTGACCGCCAGACCGCCCAGCATGGCCACGAAGGGCGACAGCTTCACCCAGGCCGGAACCGAGTGGCTGTCATGCATGACATGGTTGGTCTCGTGGTTGACGTAGATCGCCGCGCCGAACCAGTCCTCGGACGAATAGCCGATGAAGCCCGAGAAGAAGACCATGCCCGCCAGCACCGCGCCCGCGCCGAGGATGTAGAGCGGCCACATCATCACCGCCGGGCTCTCATGCGCATGCTCCCAGTGCTTCCGGTCGCGGGTCTCCCCGTAGAAGGTCAGGAAGATCAGGCGCCAGGAGTAGAAGGAGGTGAAGGCGGCCGCGATCACCAGCAGGGTGAAGGAGAACTCGCCGACTGCGCTGTGCGCGGCATAGGCGCCCTCGATGATCGCGTCCTTGGACACGAAGCCGGCGAAGCCGATCGGCAGGCCCAGGATGTCGTAGGAGAACGGGATGCCGACGCCGGTGATGGCCAGCGTGCCCAGCATCATCATGGCGAAGGTCACCGGGATCTTCTTCCGCAGCCCGCCGTATTTCCGCATGTCCTGCTCATGGTGCATCGCGTGGATGACCGAGCCGGCCCCGAGGAACAGCAGCGCCTTGAAGAAGGCGTGGGTGAACAGGTGGAACATCGCCGCCTGGTAGTAGCCGACGCCCGCCGCCACGAACATGTAGCCCAGCTGCGAGCAGGTGGAGTAGGCGATCACCCGCTTGATGTCGGTCTGCACCAGCCCGACCGTCGCCGCGAAGAAGGCGGTGACGCCCCCGACCACGGTGATGAAGCCGGTGGCCATCGGCGCGTATTCCATGATCGGCGACATGCGGCAGACCAGGAACACGCCCGCGGTCACCATCGTCGCCGCGTGGATCAGGGCGGAGACCGGGGTCGGCCCCTCCATCGCGTCGGGCAGCCAGGTGTGCAGCATGAACTGCGCCGACTTGCCCATGGCCCCGATGAACAGCAGGAAGCACGCCAGCTCGGCCGCGTTCCAGTCGGTCCACAGGAAGGTCACCGTGCTCTCGGCCAGGTGATGGGCCTGCCCGAAGATCACGTCCAGCTCGATCGAGTCGGTCATCATGTAGAGCGTGAAGATGCCCAGCAGGAAGCCGAAATCGCCGACACGGTTGACGATGAAGGCCTTCATCGCGGCCGCGTTGGCCGAGGGCTTCTTCCACCAGAACCCGATCAGCAGGTAGGAGGCGACGCCCACGCCCTCCCAGCCGAAGAACAGCTGCAGAAGGTTGTCGCCGGTCACCAGCGCCAGCATGGCGAAGGAGAAGAAGGACAGATAGGCGAAGAACCGGGGCTTGGCCTCGTCCTCCTCCATGTAGCCCATGGAGTAGAGATGCACGAGCGCCGAGACCGAGCAGACCACGACCAGCATCACCGAAGTCATGCGGTCCAGCCGGATGCCCCAGTCGATGGCCAGCGTGCCGCTGTCGATCCAGCGGAACAGCGACAGGCTCTCGGCGCCCTCGGGCAGCGCGATCAGCACGATCCAGGCGAAGACGGCCGCGACCATCATGATGCCGGTGGTGACCAGCATCGCGCCCTTCTCGCCGGTGAAGCGCCAGCCGAAGCCGGCGATCAGCGCACCCGCGAACGGCGCGAGCAGGATGAAGAGGACCAGACTTTCGAGCATCGGATCAGCCCTTCATCATGTTCACGTCCTCGACCGCGATGCTTCCGCGATTGCGGAAGAAGCAGACGAGGATGGCCAGGCCGATGGCCGCTTCGGCGGCGGCGACGGTCAGCACGAACAGCGTGAAGATCTGCCCCGCGAGATCGCCGAGATGCGCCGAGAACGCCACGAAATTGATGTTGACCGCGAGCAGCATCAGCTCGATCGACATCAGGATGATGATGATGTTCTTCCGGTTCAGGAAGATCCCGAAGATGCCGGTGACGAAAAGGATCGCCCCCACCGTCAGATAGTGCTCGAGGCCGATGCCCGCCGCGCTGTCCATGTCAGTCCCCTTCGTCCCGAACTCAGATGCCCTGGCCCGGCTTGATGTCTTTAAGCTCGACCGCCTCGTGACGCTCGCGATGCATCTGGTCGATGACGCTCTGCCGCTTGACCCCCGGCTTGTGGCGCAGGGTCAGCACGATAGCCCCGATCATCGCCACCAGCAGGACCATGCCCGCCAGCTGGAACAGCAGCACGTAGTCGGTGTAGATCAGCCGCCCCAGCGCGCGGGTGTTCTCCACATCCGCGGGGATCGGCGCGACGGCGGTCCGAAGCTGGGGCGCCGCGTCGGCGAAGACCCAGGACCCGGCCACCAGGCCGAGCTGGATCAGCAGAACCAGCCCGATCAGCACGCCCACCGGCAGATAATCCGAGAACCCGGCCCGAAGCTCGGCGAAGTCGACGTCGAGCATCATCACCACGAACAGGAACAGCACCGCGACCGCGCCCACATAGACGATGGCCAGCAGCATGGCCACGAACTCCGCCCCCACCAGCACGAACAGGCCAGAGCAGGAGAAGAAGGCCAGGATCAGCCACAGCACGGAATGCACCGGGTTGCGGGCCAGGACGGTCAGCAGCCCCGCCGCGATGGCCGAGCAGGCGAACAGGTAGAAGGCGATCGTGGCCACGGTCATGCGCAGATCCTCTTGTCGCGCGCCGGCCCGAGGCTCAGCGGCAGTCGTTTCCGCGGGTCCGCCAGGAAACCGCCCTCCAGGGCGCCTCCGGCGCGTCTTCCGCCCGCTCGAATTCCAGTTCCATGTCGCACCAGCGACGGTAGGTCCGCGGCGCCGCCCATCCGGCGCCGTAGCCGTAGGCGTAGCCCCCCCGGCCGTATCCGTAGCCCCAGGGCCCGAACGGTCCCCAGGGATAGGGTTCGGGCACGACCTCCAGCGTGGCGCTGGACCAGCGCAGGATGCGACGGCCCTCGGCCTCCGCGGTCGCGTCGGGCACGCCCAATTCGCGCACCAGCGACAGTTCCGTGCGGCCCATCAGGGCGCCCATCCGCTCGGCCCGCTCGGGGCCCTGGGTGGTCGCGCATCCCGCCGCCGCCAGAAGCGCCGGCGCGAGAAAAAGCGCGGACAAGCGGTGCATTCGCCATCTCCCTTTCCCCCTTCTTCCGACCCTCGGTCAGCGGCGCCTCACGGCCCGCGGTCCCTGACGCCCGCCCTCAGCGGTAAGGCGCGTCCAGCTCCAGGTTGCGGGCGATCTCCCGCTCCCAGCGATCGCCGTTCGCGAGCAGCTTGTCCTTGTTGTAGAACAGCTCCTCGCGCGTTTCGGTGGCGAACTCGAAGTTCGGACCCTCGACGATGGCGTCCACCGGGCACGCCTCCTGACAGAAGCCGCAATAGATGCACTTCGTCATGTCGATGTCGTAGCGCGTGGTGCGGCGGCTGCCGTCCTCGCGCGGTTCGGCCTCGATGGTGATCGCCTGGGCGGGGCAGATCGCCTCGCACAGCTTGCAGGCGATGCAGCGTTCCTCGCCGTTCGGATAGCGGCGCAGGGCGTGCTCGCCCCGGAACCGCGGGCTCAGCGGCCCCTTCTCGAACGGATAGTTGAGCGTCTTCTTCGGCTTGAAGAAGTATTTGAAGCCCAACCGGAAGCCGGCGATGAAGTCGGCCAGCACGAAGTAGTGCGCGGCGCGGGCGTAGGAGAAGGCCATGTCAGTTGCTCCTTACCAGCGGGCGTAGCCGGGGACGCCGTACTGCGCCAGACCGGCGGCGATCACCACCCAGGCCAGCGACAGCGGCAGGAAGACCTTCCAGCCGATGCGCATCAGCTGATCGTAGCGGAAGCGCGGCACGACGGCCTTCACCATGGCGAACATGAAGAAGAAGAACACCGCCTTGAGCACGAACCAGAACACGCCGTCCGGCAGGCCGGGGATCGGCGACAGCCAGCCCCCGAAGAACAGCGTGGTCATCAGCGCGCACATCAGGGTGATCGCCATGTACTCGCCGATCATGAACAGCAGGTACGGGGTCGACGAATATTCGACCTGGTAGCCGGCCACCAGCTCCGATTCCGCCTCCGGCAGGTCGAAGGGCGGGCGGTTGGTCTCGGCCAGGGCGGAGATGAAGAACATGATCATCACCGGGAAATGCGGCAGCCAGTACCAGGAGAACATCCCGTAGGCGCCGCGCTGCGCCTCGACGATCGCGGTCAGGTTCAGCGAGCCGGTGGAGATCAGCACGCCCACGATGATCAGGCCGATCGAGACCTCATACGAAATCATCTGCGCCGCCGAGCGCAGCCCGCCCAGGAACGGGTATTTCGAGTTCGAGGCCCAGCCGCCCATGATCACGCCGTAGACCTCCAGCGAGGACACGGCGAAGATGAACAGGATGCCGACATTGATGTCGGAGACCACCCAGCCCGCGTTGAACGGGATCACCGCCCAGGCGATGGTCGCCAACACGAAGCTGATCAGCGGGGCGAGGAAGAACACGGTCTTGTCCGCGCCCGCCGGCACCACGATCTCCTTCATCGCGAACTTCAGGAAGTCCGCGAAGGATTGCAGCAGGCCGAAGGGCCCCACCACGTTGATCGACTTGCGCAGCTGCACCGCGCCCCAGACCTTGCGGTCCATCCACAGCAGGAAGGCGAGGCTCACCAGAAGGCAGACGGTGACCACCAGGCACTGCAGCAGGATCAGCAGGCCGGGAAGGCCGTAATCGGACCAGAATCCGGTTTCCATCGCGCTTACTCCGCGGCCATCGGTTTCGCTTCGCGCAGGGCGCGGAGGCGGGAGAGGTCGGCCAGCACCGTCGAGGCGCGGCAGATCGGGTTGACCAGGTAATGGTCGGCGAGCGCCGGGGCGTAAGGCGCGTGACCGAGCACCCCGAGTTCCAGCGCCTCATGCGCGTTCTCGGGAACCGTGTCGAGACGGGCCAGGTGCGGCACGTCCTCGAACATCGCCTTGCGCAGCGCGGCCAGCCCGTCATAGGGCAGCGGCTTGCCCATGGCGGCGGACAGCGCGCGCAGGATCGCCCAGTTCTCCCGCGCTTCGCCCGGCGGGAAACCGGCGCGATTGGCGAGCTGGGGGCGGCCTTCGGTGTTCACGAAGATCCCCGATTCCTCGGTCCAGGCGGCGCCCGGCAGGATCACGTCGGCGCGATGCGCGCCCCGGTCCCCGTGGGAGCCCTGGTAGACCACGAAGGGCCCGGCCGGAATGTCGAGCTCGTCCGCGCCCAGGTTCAGGATCACGTCCGCTTCCAGCGCCCGGGCGATCCCGCCCTCGGCGACCAGGCCCAGATCCAGCCCGCCGACGCGGCTCGCGGCGTTGTGCAGGACCAGGAACCCGCTCTCGCCCAGTTCGGCGACCTTCATCGCGGCGGCCAGCGCCGCGGCGCCGTCCTCGCGCGCCAGCGCGCCCTGCCCGATGATGACCACCGACTTCTTGCCCTTGACCGGCGTCCAGTCCTCGGCCGGCGTGTTCACCGTCGCGGCCAGCGCGTCCGGGCCGGTCCCGATATGGTCGTAGTCATAAGTCAGGTCGACGGCCTCGCCGATCAGCCCGACCTTGGCGCCGTTCATCCAGGCCTTGCGGATGCGGGCGTTGAGCACCGGCGCCTCGCTGCGCGGATTGGTCCCGACCAGCAGGATCAGCTCGGCGTCGTCCAGATCCTCGATCTTCGCGGTGCCGGCATAGGACCCGCGGTTCCCCGCCTCCAGCGCCACGCCGTCGGTCCGGCATTCGGCCACGCCGTCGAGGCTGCCCACCAGGCCCTTGAGCGCGAACATCGCCTCGGTCGAGGCCAGATCGCCGGCGATGCCGGACACCGTCTTGCCCTCGGCGGCCTCGGCGATGGCGGCGAAGGCCTCGCCCCAGGTCGCCGGCTTCAGCTTGCCGTCGCGGCGCACATAGGGCTTGTCCAGCCGCTGCCGGCGCAGCCCGTCCCACACGAAGCGGGACCGGTCGGCCAGCCATTCCTCGTTCACCCCGTCATGGTTGCGGGGCACGATGCGCATCACCTCGCGGCCGCGCACATCCACCCGGATCGAAGATCCGAGCGCGTCGATCACGTCGATGGTCTCGGTCTTGCGCAGCTCCCACGGACGCGCCGTGAAGGCGTAGGGCTTGGAGGTCAGCGCGCCCACGGGGCACAGGTCGATGATGTTGCCCTGCATCTCCGAGGTCAGGGTCTGCGAGAGATAGGACGTGATCTCCGAGTCCTCGCCGCGGCCCGTCTGCCCCATCTCCGGCACGCCGGCGACTTCGGTGATGAAGCGCACGCAGCGGGTGCAGGAGATGCAGCGGGTCATGCAGGTGCCGACCAGCGGCCCGAGATCCATGTCCACCGCGGCGCGCTTGGGCTCCCGGTAGCGGGAGAAGTCCACGCCATAGGCCATGGCCTGATCCTGCAGGTCGCATTCGCCGCCCTGGTCGCAGATCGGGCAATCCAGCGGGTGATTGATGAGCAGGAACTCCATCACCCCTTCGCGGGCCTTCTTGACCATGGGGGTGTTGGTGAACACCTCCGGCGCCTGGCCTTCCGGGCCGGGGCGCAGGTCGCGCACCTGCATGGCGCAGGAGGCCGCGGGCTTGGGCGGACCGCCCTTCACCTCGACCAGACACATGCGGCAGTTGCCGGCGATCGACAGGCGCTCATGATAACAGAAGCGCGGCACCTCGACCCCGGCGGCCTCGCAGGCCTGCAGCAGCGTCATGGCGCCGTCGACCTCGATCACCTCGCCGTCGATGCTGATTTTCTTCAGATCGGTCATGCTCACGCCGCCTCCGCGTCGCCGCAGCCCCGGGTCTTCCAGAGCCGCGCGTCCTTGAGTTCCGACCAGCCGAACGCGTGCTCGGAGGGCCCTTCGGCCTCCAGCCGCGCCAGCCGCGCCATGCCGTCCGCCGCGCTGGGGCGGGTTCCCTCGGGCACCCACCACATCACCAGCCGCTGGCTGTCCGTCGCGTCGTACCACTCCGCCCGCCGGGCGTAGAAGTTGCGATGCACCGTGTTCCACACGAATTGTTCCAGCGACGCCGCGTCCGTCCAGACCGACAGCGTCGAGGCCGTGCGCGGGTTCCCGCCCAACGGCCCGTCCGGGTCCAGCTGCGCGCGCTCCATCTCTTCGGAGCTCAGCCGCCAGACGAACCCCTCCGCCCGCTCGGCCAGAGCGTTCACGCGCGGCTCGTTGTCCGCGAAGTCGGCCACGCGGGGATCGTCCCAGTCGTAGCGCAGCACGCCGATGTTGAACTCGGCCAGGTGATGTCCGGCGGGCTGGTTCATTCGGCGGCCACCGCCGAGACGCGGCCCGTCTTCTTCGCCTTGATGCGGTCCTCGATCTCGTCGCGGTAATGCCGGATCAGGCCCTGGATCGGCCAGGCCGCCGCGTCGCCGAGCGCGCAGATGGTGTGGCCCTCGACCTGCTTGGTGACGTCGAAGAGCATGTCGATCTCCTCGATCTCGGCCTCTCCGGTCACCAGCCGGTCCATGACCCGCATCATCCAGCCGGTGCCTTCCCGGCAGGGCGTGCACTGGCCGCAGCTCTCGTGCTTGTAGAATTTCGACAGCCGCCAGATCGCCTTGATGATGTCGGTGGACTGATCCATCACGATCACCGCGGCGGTGCCGAGACCGGATTTCTGCTCGCGCAGCCAGTCGAAATCCATGATCGCGTCGCCGCAGACCGGGCTGGGCAGACACTGCACCGACGACCCGCCGGGGATCACCGCCTTGAGATTGTCCCAGCCGCCGCGCACGCCGCCGCAATGCTTGTCCAGCAGCTCGCGCAGGGGGATCGACATCGCCTCCTCGACCACGCAGGGCTGGTTCACATGGCCCGAGATGGCGAAAAGCTTGGTGCCCGCGTTGTTCTGCCGCCCGAAGCCCGCGAACCAGTCGGCGCCGCGGCGCAGGATGGTGGGGGCGACGGCGATGGACTCGACGTTGTTCACCGTGGTCGGGCAGCCGTAGAGGCCGGTATTCGCCGGGAACGGCGGCTTCAGGCGCGGCATGCCCTTGCGGCCTTCGAGGCTTTCCAGCAGCGCGGTTTCCTCGCCGCAGATATAGGCCCCGGCGCCGTGATGCAGGTAGACGTCGAAATCCCAGCCGGATTTCGCGGCGTTCCGGCCCAGCAGCCCGTCTTCATAGGCCTCGTCGATGGCGATCTGCAGCGCCTCGCGCTCCCGGATGAACTCGCCGCGGATGTAAATGTAGGCGGCATGCGCGCCCATCGCGAAACCGGCGACCAGGCAGCCCTCGACCAGCGTGTGCGGGTCGTGGCGCATGATCTCCCGGTCCTTGCAGGTCCCGGGTTCGGATTCGTCGGCGTTGACCACCAGATAATGCGGCCGGCCGTCGGATTCCTTGGGCATGAACGACCATTTCAGGCCGGTCGGAAAGCCCGCCCCGCCCCGGCCGCGCAGGCCCGATTTCTTCATCTCGTCCAGGATCGCGTCGCGGCCCCGCCCGATGATGCCGGCGGTGTCGTCCCACAGGCCGCGGGCCTTGGCGCCGGCCAGCGTGCGGTCCTTCATCCCGTAGATGTTCTGGAAGATCCGGTCTTCGTCGCGCAGGAACATCCGCGTCACTCCTTCCCGGCGCCCTTGCGCCAGACCAGAAACAGATTGATCAGCGCCCAGCCGAGCGCCGCGAGGCAGAGCATGTCGATGAGAAAGGCGAAACGCACCGGAAGCCCTAGCGCGCCGCCGGCGGCGCTGAGCCCCAGCCACAGACCCATGGCGACGAGGATGACGATGCTCGCCAGCTTCGTGGTCGCCCTGTCCTTGTCGCTGCGCATCGCGCCCATTCCCCCTCGACCGCCCCTCAGTTTCCGCCCGAACGGGGCGTGTTGATGACCTGGGCCGAGGCGACGGGCTGCGTGCCGTCGATCCGCGCCACGGTTTCGCCGAGCGCGACGGCCAGCTGCGCCGAGGCGTTGAGCCCGTTGCGCTCATCCTCGGGGATGATCAGCGAGGTCAGGCCCGATTTCGGCTCCGGCCCGTAGCGGCCGTTCTGCGGACCCGGCGTCGGAACCTCGCCATTGGCGAAGGCGTCGAGGATCTCGGCGAACCGTTCGGTGGTCAGGTCCTCGTAGAAATCCTTGCCGATCTGCACCATGGGCGCGTTCGAGCAGGCGCCGAGGCACTCGACCTCCTCCCACGAGAACAGGCCGTCCCGGTAGACCTTGTGCGCCTCAGGCCCGATCTTGTCCTTGCACACCGCCACCAGATCCTCCGCCCCGCAGAGCATGCAGGACAGCGTTCCGCAGACCTGGATGTGGTAGCGGCCGACGGGGGCGAGCTGGAACATGAAGTAGAAGGACGCGACCTCCAGCACCCGGATCTGGGCGAGGCCGAGCATGTCGGCCACCACCTCGATGATCGGGCGGGAGATCCAGCCTTCCTGCTCCTGCGCGCGCCACAGCAGCGGGATCACCGCGGAGGCCTGACGCCCCTCGGGATACTTGGCGATCTGCCCCTCGGCCCATTCCAGGTTGGCTTGCGTGAAGGCGAAGCTTTCGGGCTGTTCGTGATGAAGGCGGCGAAGCATTAGCGGTCGATCTCCCCGAACACCACGTCGAGCGAGCCGAGGATGGCCGAGACGTCGGCCAGCTGGTGGCCCCTGCAGATATGGTCCATGGCCGCGAGATGCGGAAAGCCCGGCGCGCGCAGCTTGGCGCGGTAGGGCTTGTTGGTGCCGTCGGCGACCAGGTAGACGCCGAATTCGCCCTTGGGCGCCTCGACCGCGGCGTAGACCTCGCCGGCCGGCACATGGAACCCTTCGGTATAAAGCTTGAAGTGGTGGATGAGCGCCTCCATCGAGGTCTTCATCTCGGCCCGCTTGGGGGGGGCGAGCTTGCCCCGGTGGATCACCGGCTCACCCTTGCATTCATCAAGCTTCTCAATGCACTGCTTGATGATCTTCACACTCTCTCGCATCTCTTCCATGCGGCAGAGATAGCGGTCGTAGCAGTCGCCGTTCTTGCCGAGCGGGATCTGGAAGTCCATCTCGTCATAGCATTCGTAGGGCTGGGCCCGGCGCAGGTCCCAGGCGAGGCCCGAGCCGCGCACCATCACGCCCGAGAAGCCCCAGGCCTGGGCCTCCTCCTTGGTGACGACGGCGATGTCGACATTGCGCTGCTTGAAGATGCGGTTGTCGGTCAGCAGCCCTTCGAGGTCGTCGCAGACGCCGAGGAACGGATCGCACCAGGCGAGAATGTCCTCGCACAGTTCGGGCGTCAGGTCCTGATGCACGCCGCCGGGGCGGAAATAGGCGGCGTGGAGCCGCGCCCCGCAGGCGCGCTCATAGAACACCATGAGCTGCTCGCGCTCCTCGAAACCCCAGAGCGGCGGCGTCAGCGCGCCCACGTCCATGGCCTGCGTGGTGACGTTGAGCAGGTGGTTGAGAATG
This sequence comes from Albimonas donghaensis, assembly GCF_900106695.1. Taxonomy (GTDB): domain Bacteria; phylum Pseudomonadota; class Alphaproteobacteria; order Rhodobacterales; family Rhodobacteraceae; genus Albimonas; species Albimonas donghaensis. The sequence goes on along the minus strand of NZ_FNMZ01000001.1, from coordinate 820,836 downwards.
CGCCCGATCTCGCAGAACAGCACCCGGATCAGCTGGGCGCGACGCGGAACCTCGACGCCGACCAGCTTCTCGATGGCCAGGCACCAGGCGTGCTCCTGGTTCATCGGGGCCACGTAGTCGAGCCGGTCGAAATAGGGGAGGTTCTGCAGGTAGGTGCGGCTCTCCATCAGCTTTTCGGTGCCGCGATGCAGAAGGCCGATATGGGGGTCGACCCGGTCCACCACCTCGCCGTCCAGTTCCAGCACCATGCGCAGCACGCCATGGGCCGCCGGATGCTGGGGACCGAAGTTGATGTTGAAGTTGCGGATGCGCTGTTCGGGCGTCTGGAAGTCGGTGCCGTCCATCACTTCGCCTCCGCTTTCTGGTCGCCGGGAAGGATGTATTCGGCGCCTTCCCACGGGCTCATGAAGTCGAACTGCCGGTAGTCCTGGGTCAGCTTGACGGGCTCGTAGACCACGCGCTTGGCCTCCTCGTCATAGCGGACCTCGACATAGCCGGTGGTCGGGAAATCCTTGCGCAGCGGATGCCCGCGGAAGCCGTAGTCGGTCAGGATCCGGCGAAGATCCGGATGGCCCGAGAACAGCACGCCATACATGTCGAACACCTCGCGCTCGAACCAGTCGGCGCAGGGGTGGATGTCGGTGATGGAGGGCGCGATCTCGTCCTCCCGCACGCGGGCCTTCAGGCGGATGCGCAGGTTCTGGCGCATCGACAGGAAGTGATAGACGAGGTCGAAGCGCTGCTCGCGCGCCGGCCAGTCGACCCCGGTGATGTCGATCATCGTGGTGAACTGGCACGACGGGTCGTCGCGCAGGAACTTCACCGCGTCGGGGATCTTGTCGAGCGCGACCATCACGGTCAGCTCGCCCACGGCGATCTCATGGGAGATCACCGCCTCGGGCAGCCGCGCTTCCATGAGCACGGCGATCTCTGCGAGGGCTTCGGACATCGGCTGGGCGTCTCCCTGGCTCGTTGAGGTCCGCCCGCTCAGCGGGCGATCACCCCGGTGCGCCTGATCTTTCGCTGAAGCTGGAGGATGCCGTAAAGCAGCGCCTCCGCCGTCGGGGGGCAGCCGGGCACGTAGATGTCGACCGGCACGACCCGGTCGCAGCCGCGCACGACCGAGTAGGAATAGTGATAGTAACCGCCGCCATTGGCGCAGGAGCCCATGGAGATGACGTAGCGCGGCTCCGGCATCTGGTCGTAGACCTTGCGCAGCGCCGGGGCCATCTTGTTGGTCAGCGTGCCGGCCACGATCATCACGTCGGACTGGCGCGGCGAGGCGCGCGGCGCGAAGCCGAACCGCTCCACGTCGTAGCGCGGCATGGAGGTGTGCATCATCTCCACCGCGCAGCAGGCCAGCCCGAAGGTCATCCAGAACAGCGAGCCGGTGCGCGCCCAGTTGATGACGTCGTCGGCGGTGGTGAGCAGGAAGCCCTTGTCCGCCAGTTCGTCCGACAGGTTGCGGGCGAAGATGTCCTTGTCGGCGCCGGCCCCGGTCGCGAGCGCCGAGGACGGGGCCAGGGAGGCGCGGGCGGCCGGAACCATCTCGCCGCCGAGCGCGGCGGTCTTGGCTTCGGTCCCCTGCCCGGTCGGGGTTACTGCCATTCCAGCGCTCCCTTCTTCCATTCATAGGCGAAGCCGATGGTCAGCACCGCGAGGAACACCATCATCGACCAGAAGCCGAACAGCCCGACATCCTGGAAGGCCACGGCCCAGGGGAACAGGAAGGCGATCTCGAGATCGAAGATGATGAACAGGATCGAGACGAGGTAGAAGCGCACGTCGAATTTCATGCGCGCGTCGTCGAAGGCGTTGAAGCCGCATTCATAGGCCGAGATCTTCTCGGCGTCCGGTCTGCGCACCGCCAGCACCACGGCGGCGAGGATCAGAACCAGGCCCAGGCCGACGGCCAGCGCGAGGAAGATGAGGATCGGAAGATATTCGCGCAGCAGGTCGTCCATGAGCCCTCCCGCAGGCCGCGGACAGAGGCGCCGACCTCGGCGCGCGTCCCGGCGTTCCAGACGGGCTCACGTCTATAGCCGGGTCGCGGCGAGGTCAACAAAGGGAGACGAACGTATCGGGGTCGGAACGTGGCGGAAATCGGGACGATTTTCCCGGTCCCCAACGGCAAGACGCTGAAAATGCGCTCGAATCGACGGCCGGGGTCGGTATGCGGTTGCATGCCGCGCCTCTGCTGCGGTGCGAAAGGCCGCGCCGGATCGAAACAGGACGCGGTTCGGTCCGCGCGTGGAGACTCGGCAAGGCTTGCAGGACGGGCGCGTCGCCCCCATGGCGGTGGCGCGATCCGACGTCGGGGACCCTCGCCGGGACACACGCCGGAACCAGGGTCGCGAGGCCGGGGGACGTCCTGTCCCGGCGCGGATCGCCGCGGCCGCGCGATCGTCCCGCCCCGGTTCCCCGCTCCAGCTCCCCGCCCCGGTTCATCTTGCCCCGGTGCATCTTGCCGGCGCATCGCCCCGCCCCGGCCCCATGAACACCGCGGTCGCGGCCTGCAGGGTCCGCCGAACGCCATGGCCCCGCCGCCGGCCGACGCGGCAGCCGCAGCGCTCGCGCGCATGAACGACGCGGGGGGACCCCCTGTCGGGGAACTTCCAGTCATTTTCGTAGAACGTCGCTCCCGCCCGAGGCGGAAGAAGGCGGCGATGGCGCGGTTGACGGGGCTCGAACCCGCGACCCCCGGCGTGACAGGCCGGTACTCTAACCAACTGAGCTACAACCGCAGCCGCCGTCCCGTCCGGTATGTGGCCGCTTCGCAGAGTGTTCCGCGTCGCCGCCCCGTCGGGAGTGCCGGGTTGATATTCGGGCGGGCGGAGGTCGTCAAGGGCTCCCGAAAGAAAATCGGCGCCGGGATCACGAAGCGTAGCGGAAACCTGTGACGGACGCATGCCGGGTGGCCGCGCGCGGCGGACCGCGCCATATGAAGCGCGAGGCGCTCCGCCCGCGCCGCCCGCCCCCACGTCCCCGGAGACCCCGACCATGCTGCGATCCCTGCTGGCTTTCCTGTCCGCGCCCGAATCCGAAGCCGCCCTGCCCGAGGACGAGTCGCGCCTGGCGCTGGCGGCGCTGATGGTGCGGGCGGCGCGGGCGGATGGCGACTACGAGGGCCGCGAGCGCGAGGTGATCCTCTCGGCGCTGGCCGAGCGGCACGGGCTGTCCGCCGCCGGCGCGGAGTCGCTGCTGGCCGAGGCCGAGCGGGCCGAGGCCGCGGCCCCCGACACGGTGCGCTTCACCCGCGCGCTGAAGCGGGCGGTGCCGATCGAGGCGCGCGCCGGCCTGCTGGAGGCGATCTGGTCGGTGGCGCTGGCGGACGGGCGGCGGGATCCGGAGGAGGACGCCTTCCTGCGCCAGCTCGCGCCCCTGCTGGGGGTGGAGGACCGGGACAGCGCCCTCGCCCGCCGCCGCGCCGCGCGGGACTGAGGGCGCACGGGGCGCCGCGTGGAGCGCCCGCCCGCGGCGCCGGCCCGCCCGCGGCGCGCGGCCGTCCTCGCGCGGCCTCGCCGTTTCCGCTGGCCTGGGCCCCGATCCCATGCCATCGCCCCCTTGCCATGGCCGGCCTCGGCGCCCGGCGGCCCGCGCCGCCTTCGCGGGCCCACGGCCGCTCTCCTCTCGGCGCTTTCCCCCGACGCTTTCCCCCCCAAGGCTTTCCCTCGGCGCTTTCCCGCTGCCACCCGCACCAGGGTCGCCACGCGCCGCGGGCGCGCCGGTCCCACCGGGCGCCGCCTCGACGCGGCGCCTCGCTCCGCCGATTCCCTCGCGACAGGCCGGAGCCCGGCGCGCCTCCGCCCGGTTGCCAAGGCCCGCTCCCGGCGCCACGCTCCGCCCCGATCCCGGCCTTCCCGCCGCCTCCCCCCAAAGCCACCCCGCCCGGAGCGCGCCATGTCCCATTCCGCCCTGCCCGCCGTTCTCGACCGGCTCGACGCCGATCTCGACGCCGCCGTCGAACGGCTCTTCGCCCTGCTGCGCTTCCCCTCGATCTCCACCGATCCGGCCTACAAGCCCGCCTGCGCCGAGGCCGCCGCCTGGCTGGTCCACGAGCTCAACGGCCTCGGCTTCGCGGCCGAGCTGCGCCCCACCCCCGGTCATCCGATGGTCGTGGCCCATGGCGACGCGCTGGCGGATCCCGCCTCCGCCGCCCCGTCGCTGCTGTTCTACGGCCACTACGACGTGCAGCCGGTGGACCCGCTGAACCTGTGGAACGCCGATCCCTTCGCCCCCGCGGTCGAAACCCTGCCCGACGGCCGCCGCGTGATCCGCGCCCGCGGCGCGGTGGACGACAAGGGCCAGCTGATGACCTTCATCGAGGCCTGCCGCGCCTGGAAGGCCGAGACCGGGACCCTGCCCGCGAAGATCTCGATCCTGTTCGAGGGCGAGGAGGAATCGGGCTCGCCCTCGCTGATCCCCTTCCTGGAGGCGAATCGCGAGGAGCTGTCCCGCGACCTCGCCCTGATCTGCGACACCGGCATGTTCGACCCGAAAACCCCGGCGATCTCGACCATGCTGCGCGGCATGATGGGCGAGGAGATCACGGTGAAGGCCGCCTCGCGCGATCTGCATTCGGGGATGTATGGCGGGCCGGCCTCGAACCCGATCCGGGTGCTGGCGAAGATCCTCGCCGCCCTGCATGACGACACGGGCCGCGTGACCATTCCGGGCTTTTACGACGACGTGGACGACATCTCCCCCGATCTCGCCCGCCAGTGGGAGGCGCTGCCCTTCTCCGCCGCCGGTTTCCTCGGGGCGGTGGGGCTGGAGATCCCGGCGGGCGAGCAGGACCGCTCGGCGCTGGAGCAGATCTGGTCGCGCCCGACCTGCGAGTTCAACGGCGTCATCGGCGGCTATACCGGCGAGGGCTTCAAGACGGTGATCGCGGCGGAGGCCTCGGCCAAGGTCTCCTGCCGGCTGGTGTCGCGGCAGGACCCCGAGAAGATCCGCGCCGGCTTCCGCGAGCTGGTCTCCAGCCTCGTGCCGGCCGATTGCGAGGTGGTATTCAAGCGCCACGGCTCCTCGGAGGCGGTGGTCATGGACGTGACGGCCCCGGAGTTCGAGGCGGCGCGCACGGCGCTTTCGGCGGAGTGGGAGACGGAGGCGGCCTTCGTGGGCTGCGGCGGCTCGATCCCCATCGCGGGACATTTCCAGAAGCTGCTGGGCATGGAGTCGCTGCTGATCGGCTTCGGCAACGACGACGACAACATGCACTCGCCCAACGAGAAATACGACATGGAGAGCTTCCGGAAGGGCGCGCGCTCCTGGGCGCGGGTGCTGGGAGAGCTGAGCCGCAAGGCCTGAGGACGCAAGCGCCGCGTCGCGCGGGCGCCCGGCGGCGCGGCTCCGCCCGCGGCGCGCGGGACCCGGTCGCGGGCTGCGAGGCCGCAGGCGGCGCGGCGGCCGGACCATTGGCAAGGGGCGCGCCCGCCGCGCCCCTTTTTCGTCGCTGCGGCCGCGCAGGCGCCTCGGGACGGGTCAGCCGGACATCCCGGCTCCGAACCCTTCCCCGCCCCCTGTTCCTGCCCCGGGCCGCTGAAAACGGTCCCGTCAGCGCCACGCCGCCGCGCGCCGCGGGCGGAACGGTCGAGTGGGCGCAACCGGGACGCGGCGCCTTCGGGGCCCCGGCGGGAAAGCGCTCAGTTCCGGCGTCCGGCGCGCCCCCCGCGGCGACCCCCGCGGCGGCCCGTGGGACGCGCGGCCTGCGCCAGCCCCTCCTCCAGCACCGCGGTCATCGGGTGATCGGGCGCGAGCGGGGCGTAGCGGGCGTGCAGGGCGGCGATGGACTCGGTCCGGCCCTCGCCCCCGGACCGACCCAGGGCCCAGTCGAAGAAGATCGCGCGCGCCGCCTCCGGAACCAGGTCCGGCATCCGGTAGGCCTCGGCGATCAGGCCCCGCGGATCGGCGTCGGGGTCGTCGGTCTTGGGGGAGGGCGGTCGGGAGGCGGCGGTCATGGCGTAACGGCTCGACTGAAAGGCGGCGGCAGCGTCAGCTACGCGCCAAAAGGCGCGCGGCGCAAGCGGTTCGGGGGCGGGACCGGCGGGACGGAGGCAGGGCGCGCGGCCCCGCTATCCCCCCGGCGCCAGCCGCGCGAGAATCGCGCCATGCACGCCCGGCGCGGCGGCGATCAGGCCGGCCAGCCGGGGCTCCGGCCGGTTGTAGACCGGGCGCGCGCCCGCGGCGTCGGACACCGCCGCCCCCGCCTCGGCCAGGATCAGGTCTCCCGCCGCGGCATCCCATTCCCAGACCCCGCCCACGGAGATCGAGGCGTCGAACCGCCCCTCCGCCACCAGGCACAGCCGATAGGCCAGCGAGGCGCGGAAATGCCGGTTCACCGGCGGCGGCCCGTCGATCCAGCGCTCCGGCCGCATCCCGGCCTGGGTGACCAGCGCGTCGGCGCCCTTGATCTCGGTGCGCCCCGAATGCGCCATCGGGGCCCCGTCCATGGTCGCGCCGCCGCCGAGCGCCGCGGCGTAGACCACGCCCCGCGCCGGCAGGAACATCACCCCGGCCCGGATCTCGCCCCCCTCGCAGACCGCGAGCGCATGGCCCCAGGTCTCCTCCCCCTTCAGGAAGGCGCGGGTGCCGTCGATCGGGTCCACGATGAAGCAGCGGCGCGAGGCGAGGCGGCGGGCGCGGGTCTCGCCCGAATCCTCGGTCTCCTCCGACAGCCAGCCATAGTCGGGCCGGGACATGCCCAGCTCGGACCGCAGCATCCGGTCCACTTCCAGATCGGCCTCCGACACCGGCCCCTGCCCGCCGTCCTTCTCCCACGCCTCGGGGTCGGAGCGGAAATGGCGCATGGCGATGCGCCCCGCCTCCCGCGCGGCGGAGACCAGCAGCGCCAGATCCGCCGCGTCCTGCGCCTGCGGCCCTGCGCCCCCCTGCCCGCGATCAGGCCCCGGCAACCGTCAGCCCCTCCACCAGCAGCGAGGGGACGACGGAGACCCGCTCCTCCTCCGCATCGTTCGCGGGAACGATCGAGCCCAGCATCTCGCTCAGGTTCCCGGCGATGGTGATCTCGTTCACCGGATAGGCGATCTCGCCGCCCTCGACCCAGAATCCCGAGGCGCCGCGGCTGTAATCCCCGGTATTGGGGTTGATCGAGGCGCCGATCATCGAGGTCACCAGAAGCCCGGTCCCCATCTCCGCCATCAGCGCCTGGAGCGTGCGGGTTCCCTGCGTGAGCCGCAGGTTGGTGGTCCCCGGCGAGGGGGTGGAGCCCGGCGCCCGCATGGCGTTGCCGGTGGAGGCGAGGCCCAGCTGGCGGGCGGCGGCCAGGTCCAGCACCCAGCTTTTCAGCACCCCGTCCTCGACGAAGGCGCGGGTGGCGACGGGCAGCCCCTCGGCGTCGAAGGGGCGGGAGGCGGCGCCCATCGGGCGCAGCGGGTCCTCGGTGATGTCCAGCCCCTTCGGGATCACCTGCCCCCCCATCCGGGTCTTGAGCCAGGAGCCCCCGCGCGCCACCGAGGCCCCGTTGGCCGCTCCGATCAGATGCCCGACCAGCGACGACGACACCCGCCGGTCGTAGATCACCGGCCAGGCGCCCGTCGGGGCCCGGCGCGGGTTGAGGCGGGAGACCGCGCGTTCGCCGGCCTCCCGCCCGATCCCGGCGGCGTCGGGCAGGTCCGCGGCGCGGCGGCGGCTCTCGCCCCGGTAGTCGCGCTCCATCCCCACGCCCTCGCTGGCGATGGCCGAGACATAGAGGCCCGAAGTGGTTCGCTCATGGCTGCCGGCGAAGCCGTTGGTGGCCGCCAGATGCAGGCGGCGACGGGCCCAGGACGCGCCCGCCCCCTCGGCCTGCGCGACGCCCTTCACGGCGAGCGCGGCGGCTTCGGCCTCCCGCGCCATGGCTTCCAGCGTCGCGGGGCTCGGCGGATCGGCGGGGTCCGCCAGATCGAGGCCGGAGGCGTCGCGGCGGTCGGTGAGCTGGCCGGGCTCGGCCAGACCGCACCACGGGTCCTCCGGCGCGGCGCGGGCCATGGCGACGGCGCGCTCGGCCAGCACCCGCAGCGTCTCGGGCGAGGCGTCGGAGGCCGAGACCGTCGCCTGCCGCCGCCCGATCAGCACGCGCAGGCCGACATCCACGCCCTCGGCGCGCTCGGCCTGCTCCAGCCTGCCGCCGCGCACATCGGCGCTGACGCTCTCGGCGGCGACGGCCACGGCGTCGGCGGCCTCGGCCCCGGCGCGTTTCGCGGCGTCGAGCAGCGCGTGGCACACCGCGGCGCCATCGGGTCCGATATCGGCTCCGGCATCCTTCATTTCGGGTCTCACAGTTCGGTCAGGGCGTGGCCCACGAGGCCGAGGCCTCCGAGAGCCAGCGCGGCATAGGTCAGGATCATGCCCGCGGCGCGGGTGGTCAGCGTCGGGTTGGCCGACACGAAATGCCAGGCGTGGCAGAGACGGCCGGCGGTGAGGCAGAGCCCCAGCAGATGCACGGCGAGCGGCGGCGCCCCGGTCAGCGCGGTCAGCGTGACCAGCACCAGGCCGAGCGGCGCGTATTCGACGAAGTTGCCATGGGCGCGGATGGCGCGCTGGGCGTCGGGCTGCCCGCCGTCGCCGAGGGACAGGCTGCGCGACCGGCGCAGCCGCACCACCCGGACCGAGAGCCAGACCGCGATCAGGGCGTTGAGCCCGGCATAGAGGCAGGCCGCGGCCAGCGCGGGTCCGAAGTCGGTCGTGTCGGGCATGGGCGCTCCTGCGGGGGTGCGGCGGGCCGGCGAACGGGTCGGCCGGCATTCGGGGCGGGCTCGGGCGCGGATCCCGCGCCTGCGCCGCGCAGCCTACCGGCGCCGCCGGTCAGGTCAATCGCCGGGCGCCGCGCGGACGCGCCCGCCGCCCTCGCCCCCCCCTCGCGGGATCAGGCGTCGGCGCGGTCGGGACCCAGGATCAGCAGCACGATGCCCCAGATGAGCGGGGTGAGAAAGATCGCCCCGATCACCGCCCAGAGCACGGAGCGTCCCCAGACGGAGGCCCACCAGACCACGAGGCCGAAGGCGACGATCCAGGGGATGGCGAGAAATTCCATGACGGGCTCCTTTTCGGCGCCCCGCGGGATCGGGGCTGCGCCTCTTCATGTAGCGACGCCGCGGCGAGGATCAAACCAGGGGCCCGGGAACGCGCGCAGGCCGGCGAAGGCGCCGCGTCGGGGCGCGCGCCAGGCCGCGCCGGTCCGCCCGCGGCGCCGGGACATGTCGGACGGGCGTCGAGGGATCCTCCCGCCCGGGACCAGGGCGACCTCGACGCCCGCGCCGCGTTCGCCTTGCGCCGCGGGCGCGACCGTCCGGCCTGGCGCAGGCTCGGGCGCGGCGCCCCCTGCCCCCAGCGCCCCCCTCCGGCCCGATGCGCGCCGCCTGGGCTAAGCCGTGCTCAGATCCAGCCCTGGAGTTCGTTGCGCACGATGGTCTCGATCATCTCCATGTGGTCGGGATGATCGTTCAGGCAGGGGATGTAGTCGAAGCGCTCGCCGCCGGCATGGACGAAGGCCTCCTTGATCTCCTCGTTGATCTCTTCGAGAGTCTCCACGCAGTCGGAGGAGAAGGCCGGCGCCATCACCGCGATATGCTTCTTGCCGGCCTCGGCCAGCCGCGCGACTTCCTCGACCGTGTAGGGCTGCAGCCATTCCTCCGACCCGAAGCGGGACTGGAAGGTCAGCACCACCTCCTCCTTCGCGAAGCCCAGCCGCTCCCGCAGCCGGCGCGTCGTGGCGGCGCACTGGCAGTGATAAGGGTCGCCCTTCTCGGTCAGGTAGCGCTTGGGCAGGCCGTGATAGGAGGTGACCAGCGCGTCCGGCCGCCTGTCCATGCCGGCATAGGCGCGCTCCACCGACCGGGCCAGCGCCTCGATATAGAGCGGGTGATCGGCATAGGGCGGCACGGTGCGGCTCGCCGGCTGCCAGTTCAGCTTCATCAGCGCGGCGAAGAAGGCGTCGTTGGCGGTGGCCGTCGTGGCCCCGGCGTATTGGGGATAGAGCGGGAAGAACAGGATCTTCTCGCAGCCCGCCTCCTGCATCGCCCGCACCCGGCTCTCGGTCGAGGGGTTGCCGTAGCGCATGCAGAAATCCACCAGCACCCGGCCGCCCAGATCCGCCTCCAGCCGCCCGGCCAGCGCCTCGGTCTGGGCGCGGGTGGTGGTCAGCAGCGGGCTCTCGTCCAGATCGTTGTTCCAGATCCCCCGATAGGCCTCGCCCGAGGAGAACGGGCGCTTGGTCAGGATCACCAGCTGCAGCAGCGGCTGCCAGAACCACGGGTTGAGGTCGATGACCCGCTTGTCCGAGAGGAATTCGCCCAGATAGCGGCGCATGGACCAGTAGTCGGTGGCGTCGGGGGTGCCGAGATTGACCAGCATCACCCCGATCTTCGCCCGCGGCTGGGGCGGATGATCGGCGGGCGCGTGGGCGAGGCGGCCCTCGCCGGGGGCGTCTTTCTCGGCTGCGGTCTGGGAGGCGCGCTGAAGCATGGGTCGGCCCTTCGGATCTGCGGCGAGGGTCCCGCGGCGCGCGGATCGCTCGCGGGTCGGCGAAGGTCAGCTAGGCGCAGGGACGGGCGGGTCAACGCCCCTGCGGCGTCGCGGACCGCGGTTTTGGGGGGTATGGCCTCCGCGACTGCGCGGGGCAAGGGCGGAGGCGCGGGGGGGAGGCATGTGGGCGGGAGGCGGAGGGGCGGCCGCGGCGCGCGGGCCGGCGGGGCTCACCCCGCGCGCAGGTCCAGGGCGGGGCTGCGCCGATAGGCGGCCAGGGCCGGGACCAGCGCCAGCACGGTGGTCAGCGAGAACACGGCGGCCGCCAGATGCGCCTCCGCCCAGCCGATCCCGGCGGACAGCGCGAGATCGGTGCGCGCCGAGACCAGCCCGGCCAGCGCCTCCGCCCCCACCGCCCCGACCGCGAGGCCCAGGACCGCGCCCGCGCCCATCAGCGTCGCCGCATAGGCCCAGACCACCGCCAGCACGAAACGCCGCGGCGCCCCCAGCGCCCGCAGCAGCGCGAAGCGGCGGGCGAAGAGCCTGGTCAGCGCCACCAGCCCGCCCAGAACCCCCGCCGCCGCCAGCCCCTGCGCGGCCAGCGCCATCAGCGACATCGCCTCGCGCAGGTCGCCCAGCAGCAGGTGCAGCCGCGACAGGGTGGCGCCGGGAAAGAAGGCCATGGAGGTCGCGTCCGTGTGCCTCGCCCGCGCGGCATAGGCGCCGGCCAGCGTCCGGGTCGAGATCACGAAGGCCGGGGTTCCGGGGAAATGGTCCGGATCGAAAGGCGGGCCCAGCCGCTCCGCCCCCGGCGCATGGCCGTCGGCGAGGCCATGGACCGCCCACACGAATTCCACCGGCGCCACCACGGCCCGGTCCCACGGCCCCCCGGTCGGCGCCATACGCCCGACCACGGTCAGATGCGCGCCGTCATGCGCCTGCGGATCGGCGGAGAAGCCGGCGCCGTGGGCGGGCGCGATCTCGTCGCCGAGGGCGAGCGGGGAGCGCGCGCCGATCACCGCCTCATGCGCGGCCTCCCAGACCCGCCCCTCGGCCAGCGGACCGCCGATGCGGTCGAGGAAAGCCGCGGTGGTTCCGACCACCGGGGCGCCGGCGTGACTGTCCCCGAAGGCCAGCGGGGCGATCAGCGTGAGACGGTCGTCTCGTTGCAGCCGATCCAGCACGTCGCCCCCCAGCAAGGGGGCCGAGGCGGGTTGCAGATAGACGGCCGAAAGCATCAGCCCGATCTCGTCCCCCGGCGCGGCGACGAGAATGTCGAACGGATCGGCGGCGCGGGCCGAGCCCTCGCGGATGGCGCGTTCCTGCGCGATCAGCGCGACGCCGAGCCCGACCGACAGCGCCATCAGCCCCGCGAACAGCAGGTTGGTCCATCGAAAGCGCAGCAGCAGCGCCCGCACCAAAGGCCCGGGCGCCTGGCCGCGCAGCGCCAGCGCGCCGGTGACCAGCGCGGGGACCAGGAGCAGCGCCAGCCGCAGCGCGTCCTGCACGGCGGGGGAGGCGTCGAGCCAGGCGGTTTCCAGCGCCGCGATCATCCCCGCACCTCGCCGTCCACCACCTGCACCACCTGGTCCATGGACGCGATCAGCGCCGGGTCATGACTGACCGCGATCAGCGTGCGCCCGGCCTCGCGCGCCATGGCCAGCAGATCGCCGGCCAGCCGGTCGGCGTTCTCGCGGTCGAGGCTCGCGGTCGGCTCGTCGGCGAGAATCGCGGCCGGGTCGCAGGCCAGCGCGCGGGCCGCCGAGACCCGCTGGCGCTCTCCCCCCGACATGGAGGCCACGTCCCGGTCCCCCGGCGCCCCGAAGCGATCCAGCAGCGCCTCGGCCCGCGCCCGGATCGCCGCGCGATCCCGCGCCGGAGCCCAGGCGGCGGCGATGGCGGCGTTCTGCTGGGCGGACAGTTCCTCGAACAGCAGAAAATCCTGAAAGATCAGGCCCAGCCGCGCCCGTCGGAACGCGTCGCGGGCGGGCTCGGTCATCGCGGCCAGGTCCGCGTCCCCCCACATCACCCGGCCCGAGGCCACCGGCAGCAGTCCCGCGACCACATGCAGAAGCGTGGACTTCCCCGCGCCCGAGGGACCGCGGATGCCCAGCGCGGTCCCCGCCGGCGCCTCCAGCCGCGCGACCCGCAGGATGGGGCGGCCGTCGGGGGCGAGCACCTCGACATTCTCCAGAAGCAGATCGGGGACGAAGGCGCCCGCCGCCCTTGCCGGGGCGAAACGCGCGGGCGCGAAGGGCCGGGTCATGCCCGCGCGACCGTCGCGCGCTCCAGCCTCACGCGGCTGACGAATCCGGTCTCGGCGTCGGTATGCGCGCCCAGGCGCAGCACGCCGCCGCTCAGGATCGGCACGTTGAAGGGGATCGCGTCCACAACCCGGCTGGCGAAGACCGCGAGGATGTCGTCGGGCCACTCGGCCTCGCTCTCGCAGAAGGGGCAGACGGCCATGGGGCGCTTGGTCAGCACGAAGAACCGGCTCTGCGCCTTCAGCGGCGGCGCCATGAAGCCCGAGACCTCGACCCGCGCCCCCTCCAGCTCCCGCGCCAGGGCGGAGAAACTGAGGTCCTTCTCATAGAGATCCCGCATCCGCAGCGTCTCCGCCGCCCGCGCCCGCAACGCCGGGGACACCGCGGCGATGGCGAGCAGGACGAGAAGGCGGCGGCGGTCGATCATGCGGGTCTCCGGCGGGGTCGGGTCGGATCCGGGAACGGACAACGGAGGGCCGCGCGGCGCGGCCCTCCGGCAGGTCGGGCCGCGATCACTCGGCGGTGACGGCGTGCATCATGATGTGGAAGATCACGTTCTGCTCGATGGTGCCGCCCAGCAGGTGCGCGTAGGGGCCCTTGGCCCAGGCCACCACGTCCTCGGCCGAATGCGACTCGGAGGACTTGGGCAGCAGCGCCTGCTGCACGTATTCCGGGTCCATCGCCTGCTCCTGGGTCAGGTCCGGCCGCTCGCCCTTGTAGGAGCCGTCTTCCTGCTTCACCAGCACCGAGCCCGGGCCGTTCAGGTAGCCGATCACCGGATAGGGCTTGCCATCGTCGGCCGTCACCAGCTCGTCCGAATGCTTCACGCCCTGGTCATCCACCCCGTAGCACAGGCCGGTGATCGGGGTGCCGCGGCCGCAATAGCCGTTGAAGGCGATCGAATGCTCGTGATCGGCGGTGACGATGATCAGGGTCTCCTGCTCATCGGTCATCTCGATGGCCTTGGCCACGGCCTCGGCGAAGGCCACGCCGTCGGTCACGGTGCGGAAGGCGTTGCCGGCGTGGTTGGCGTGATCGACCCGGCCGCCCTCGATCTCGAGGTAATAGCCGTTCGCGTTGGTCGACAGCGACGTGATGGCCATTTCGGTCATCTCGGCCAGCGAGGGCTCGCCGGTGCGGTCGTATTCGTACTTCATGTGGCTCGACTCGAAGAGCCCCAGCAGCGGCGTGCCGTCGAGCTTCGCGGCCCGGGCGGTTTCGTCGTCATAGACATACTGGGCGCCGCCGGCGGTGATCTCGGCCACCAGGTCCTTGCCGTCCTTGCGGCGGCCGGTCTTGCCCTCGGGGTCGGTGGTCTCCTTGGGCAGGAAGTGCCGGCGACCGCCGCCGAGCGCCACGTCGATCAGTCCCGAATTCATCGCGGCGGCGAGCTGGGAGGCGATGTCCATGCAGCCCTCGGGCGCGGAGTCCTCCCAGTTGCGATAGGCGGTCTTGGCGTAGACCGCGGCGGGGGTGGCGTGGGTCAGACGGGCGGTGGAGATGATGCCCACCGACTTGTCCATGTCGTGCACGATCTCGCCGAAGGTGGTGAGCGCGTTGTCGGCCTCGGTGGAGCAGTCCTTGGTGATGGCGTTCTCACCGAGGTTGATCAGGTTGAAGCGCTGCTTCACGCCGGTGTTCATGGCGCCGGCGGTGGGGGCGGAATCCGGCGTCTGGGCGTTGATGTTGTAGGTCTTGACCAGCGCCACGTTGGGGAAGGTCTCATAGGGGAGGACGTTCTCCTCGCCCAGCATGCCCTTCTGCTGGCCGTCGAAGACGCGGATGGCGAAGTTGGTGCCCACCCCCATGCCGTCGGCGACGAAGAGGATCACGTTCTTCGCGCGCTTGGCGATCGGCTGCTGGGCCAGGCGCGCGTCGATGACCGACTTGCCGTCGGCGAACCAGGCGCTGCCGGCCTGGGGCAGATCGGCGGTCTGCGCATTGGCGGAGGCGCCGAGCGCGGTGAGCGCCAGGGCGAAAGCGGCGGTGTTGCGGAGCATTTCGCTCTCCCGATCCGGAATAAGATGAGGCTCCGATAGCAGCGAGGCGACCGGAAGAGGCGTGAAATTTCAATGACATGGGATAGTATAACATTACACCGTCCGCACGCATCGTCCCAGCTTCGCCCCTCCTGCGCAGGATAATCAACCTGTGATTGCGCCTCGCGACCCGCGTTCAATGGCAATTTCGCCCAGGGTCGGCCCCGGCCCACGCCGTCGAGGTCAGGACGCGCCGGTCCCCATGCGCGCCAGGTCGGTGAGAATCGGGCAGTCGGGCCGCCCGTCGCCATGGCAGCGTCTCACCAGGTCCGAGAGGCTGGCGCGCAGGCCGGTCAGCTGGGCGATCTTGCGGTCGATCTCGTCCAGATGCGCCTCCGCCAGCCGCTTCACATCCGCCGAGGCGCGGTCCCGGTCCTCCCATAGCGCCAGCAGCGCCCGGCAATCCTCGATGGCGAAGCCGAGGCCGCGGGCCCGGGCCAGGAAGGTCAGCTTGTGCGCGTCGGCCTCCGAGAAATCCCGGTATCCGTTCTCCGACCGGACCGGGCGGATCAGCCCGATCTCCTCGTAGTAGCGGATGGTCTTGGCCGGCAGGCCGGAGGCCGCGGCGGCGTCCTTGATGTTCATGTCACGCTCCCCCTGCCCGCAGCCTGCGGCGTCCAGCGCGCCAGCAGCAGCGAGTTCGACACGACCGAGACCGAGCTGAGCGCCATCGCCGCCCCCGCCACCGCCGGGTCCAGCAGGCCCGCGGCGGCGACCGGCAGGCAGATGGCGTTCCAGGCGAAGGCCCAGAACAGGTTCTGGCGGATCTTGCGTCCGGTCGCGCGGGCGATGTCGATGGCGTCGGCGACCAGCATGGCCCTGGGGCGCATCAGGGCCACGCCCGCCGTCTCCATCGCCACGTCGGCGCCGCCGCCCATGGCCACCCCCAGTTCGGCGGCGGCGAGCGCGGGGGCGTCGTTGATGCCGTCGCCCACCATCGCGACCCGGCGGCCCGCGGCGGAGAGCTCGGCGATCGCGGCGGCCTTGCCCTCGGGCGTCATGCCGGCGCGAACCTCGTCGATGCCGAGCCGCGCGGCCACGGCCTGCGCCGCCGGGCGGGCGTCGCCGGTCAGCATCAGCGTGGCGATGCCGCGGGATTTCAGGGCGGCCACGGCTTCGGCCGCGTCCTCCCTTACGGCGTCGGTCAGGGCGATCAGGCCCAGCGGGCGGCCGTCGCGCGCGATCCAGACCACGGTGCGGCCGGCCTCGGCCATGGACGCGGCGCGCGCCTGCTGGTCCGGGCTTGCCCCGGGGGCGGCGAAGGTCTCGCGGCCGATGCGGATCAGCGCGCCGGCCACCCGCGCCTCCGCGCCCTCACCCACCACGGCGCGGAAGCCTTCGGCCTCGGCGCGCGGCGCGTCGCCGGCGGCGGCGACCATGGCCCGGCCCAGCGGATGCTCCGAGCCCTGCTGCACGGCGGCGGCGAGCGCCATGAGCCCGGCCTGATCGCCGTCGCCGTCGCCGTCGCCGTCGCCGTCGCCGTCGAAAACCGCGACCTCCGCCACCTCCGGCTTGCCAAGGGTCAGGGTGCCGGTCTTGTCGAAGGCCACCAGGTCCACATGGGCGGCGCGTTCCAGCGCCTCGATGTCCTTGATCAGCACGCCGGCCCGCGCCCCGGCCCCGGTCCCCGCCACCAGCGCGGTGGGCGTGGCGAGCCCCAGCGCGCAGGGGCAGGCGATGACCAGCACCGAGACCGCGGCCGAAAACGCCGCGTCCGCGCCCTGCCCCGCGATCAGCCATCCCGCCAGCGTGGCGGCGGAGAAGGCCAGAACCCCCGGCACGAAGACCGCGGCGATGCGGTCCACCAGCCGCTGCACCGGGGCCTTGCCGGTCTGGGCGCCGGCGACCATGGCGGCGATGCGCGCCAATGTGGTGTCGGCGCCGATGCGCTCGGCCCGGATGCGCACCGCGCCGGTCCCGTTGACCGACCCCGCGATCACCGGGTCGCCCTTGCGGCGGGGGACGGGCATCGGCTCGCCGGTCACCAGGCTTTCGTCGAACTCGCTCTCGCCCCGGGCCAGCACGCCGTCCACCGGCGCGCGTTCGCCGGGGCGCAGGACCACCATGTCGCCGACCGAAACCTCGGCGATGGGCACGTCCGTCTCCACGCCCCCGCGCAGAACCCGCGCGGTGTCGGGGCGCAGGGCCATCAGCTCGCGCAATGCGGCGGAGGCGGCGCGCTTGGCCCGCGCCTCCAGCGCCTTGCCGGCCAGCACCAGGGTGACGATGACGGCGGCGGCCTCAAAATACAGGTGCGGATGGCCCGGCCCGGCATGGCCCAGCAGCATGACCAGCGAATAGAAGAACGCCGCGCTCGCCCCCAGCGCCACCAGCGTATCCATGTTGGCGGTCCGCGCCCGCAGCGCGCCCCACGCCCCGCGGAAGAAGCGGCGGCCGAAGCCGAACAGCACCGGGGCGGCGAGCAGCGGCTCCAGCCAGCCCGGCATGCGCAGGGCGGGATCGACTTGCATGGCGATCATCTGCACCACGAAAGGAAGGGTCAGGGCGGCCGAGGCGATCAGCTCCGCCCGCTCGCGCCGCGCGTCGTCGCGGTCGGGCGCGGCGGGGGCGGCGCCCTCGGCGGCGGGGCGGGCCGGGTAGCCGGCTTCGGTGGCGGCGCGGGCCAGCGCCGCGGGATCGGTCGCGCCCGGGACATAGGCGACGCGCGCCTGCTCCAGCGCCAGGTTGACCTCGGCCGAGATCACTCCGGGCGCCGCCGCCAAGGCCCGCTCCACCCGTCCCGCGCAGCCCGCGCAGGTCATGCCCGAGACGTCGAGCGACGCCGACCGCTCCCGCACGCCGAACCCCGCCTCGCGCACCGCGGCGGCGAGCGCGGCGGCCGAGAGCGGCGCGGCGCCCACGGCCGGCCTCGCCTCGGCCCGCTCCAACGCCAGGTTGACCGAGACCTCGCCCACCCCCGGCGCGGCGGAGAGCGCACGCTCGACCCGGCCCGCGCATCCCGCGCAGGTCATGCCGGTGATCTCGAGCCCCAAGGCGGCGTGATCCGGCGGCGAGGCGACGTCCGCGCCTCCGTCCGACCGGCCCTGGGGCATGTGGATTGCAGCGTCCTTCATGGCGCGCTCCTGTGACTGACGCCCCCGAGATAGGGGTTCCAGTCACGGGAAGGTCAAGCCCCGAGCGATGCGATGCGGGAATACCGACGCCGCCCCGCGGGCGCGTGAGGCCCGGCTGGTCCACGCGTGCAGGTCAAGGGATGCGGCTGGAAGGGTCCCCGAAAATGCAAGACCGCGGGGGTGGGGCGCCCCCGCGGCCGAACGGTTTGCACCGTCTGGGACTTGAACACACGCGCCGGCGAACCGGCTGTCCCTACGCACCACGCAGCCCTGGCTGAACACCAGGAGATTGCGACGACGCTCAATGGAAGGGATGTGGCCTGGGGAGCCGGGGCTGGGTATGCCGCCCTTCCTATGAACGCCTTATGATTAACATGAGAGTCAGAAGCGCCATTGTCAACAATTTCGGCATGCGAAACGCAGGTTCCGTTCACGTCATCCGGATTTCTGTCGACAACGGCTCCGTTTCAAAACGGAACATCCGCGCCCGTCCTTGAGGCCGTTGCGTCAAGGCGCGGCGAACCCTCGGGCATTGGCCAGCGAGGGGATGCGCGCCCGGGTCTTCGCAACCTCGGACAGATCCAGATCGACCAGACTCGCCCCGACCGATTCGCCGCTATCGGACAGGATCGCCCCCCAGGGATCGACCGCCAGCGCGTGCCCGTAGGTCTGCCGCACGCGCCCGCCCGCGGCCGCGATCACCGGATGTTCGCCGGTGGAGGCCGGGGCCAGCACGAAGCAGCCGGTCTCGATGGCGCGCGCCCGCAAAAGCGCATGCCAGTGCGCGGCGCCGGTGGGCCGGGTGAAGGCGGAGGGGATGGTCAGGATCTCCGCCCCCGCCTCGGCCAGCGCGCGGTAGAGCGCGGGGAAGCGCAGGTCGTAGCAAATGGTCATGCCGATCCGCCCCCAGGGGGTGTCGGCGACCACGGCCCGTTCGCCGGGACGGTAGGCGGCGGATTCGCGGTAGCTCTCGCCCTCCCCCACCTCCACGTCGAACATGTGGATCTTGTCGTAGCGCGCGACGATTCCGCCCGACGCGTCGATGAGAAAGGACCGGTTCACGAAGCGCGGCCGCGCCTGTCCCGGATCGTCCTCCGCCTTCAGCGCCAGCGAGCCGATCAGCAGCCAGCGCCCAAGCTCGGCGGCCAGGTCGCGATAGGCGGCGAGGCTCGGGTCCTCGTCCTCGGTCCGCAGGATCTCGGCCTGCAGCCTGCGCGAGAAGGTGACGATGTTGGTCACTTCGGGCGTGAGGCAGAGCTGCGCGCCCTCGGCCGCCGCCTCGCGGATCAGGGCCGAGGTCTGCGCGAGGTTCTCCGCCGGCACGTCGCCCGCGCAGGTCTGGATGAGGCCTGCGCGCAGCACGCTCACGCCGCCAGCATCCCGTCGAGCTCGCCGGTCCTCTCCAGCGCATGCAGCTCGTCGCAGCCGCCGATCGCGGCGCCGCCGATGAAGATCTGCGGCACGGTGCGGGCGCCGGGATTGCGCTCGGCCATCTCGGCGCGGGCGCCGGGCTCGGAGAACACGTCGTGCTCCACATAGGCCACGCCCTTGGCATCCAGCAGGCGCTTGGCGCGCACGCAGAAGCCGCAGATCGGGCTGGTATAGATCTCCACCTGTTTCATCACGGATCCTCTTCCTCGATACGCGAGAATATAGGCCCGTCGGCTTCGGGCGCAACGCGGGCGAGGCAAAGCGCCTCGACCTGCCGCGCCCCTGCGGCAAGAAGCGTCGCGGCGCAGACCGAGAGCGTGGCGCCGGAGGTGTAGACGTCGTCGACCAGCAGAATGCGCGCGCCGCGCACCCGGTCCGGGCGACGCACGGCGAAGGCGCCTTCCAGATTGGCGCGGCGTTCGTCCCGGCCGAGCCCGCCCTGGGACGGCGTGGCGCGGTTCCGGCGCAGGAGGTCGCCGCAATAGGGCCGGCCGGCGTCGCGGGCCACGCGGCGGGCGAGTTCGGCGGACTGGTTGAAGCGACGCTTGAGCAGGCGGGTCCAGTGGAGGGGGACGGGGGTCACCCAGTCGGCCTCGTCCAGCAGGTCGCGCCCGATGCGGCGCATCCAGGTGGACGCCGGGCGCGCGATGTCGAGCCGGTCGCCATGCTTGAAGGCCAGCGTCAGATCCCGCCCCACCCCCTCGTACAGCACCGCGGCGCGGGCGCGGCGGAAGGCGAGCGGACGGTTGAGGCAATGGTCGCAGAACGGCGCGTCCTCGGAACCCGAGAGCGGCGCGCCGCAGCGATCGCAGAGCGGGTGGGCGATGTAATGGGTCTCGCGCCAGCAGGCGGGACAGAGCGCGTGAGGGTCCATCACCTCCGCCCGGCACCAGGTGCAGAGCGGCGGATAGAGCAGGTCGGCGGCGGCGAGCCGGACGCGCCTCAGGTGGTCGGAGAGGGAGGCGCGGGGGGCCGGCGCCTCGGGCGGATCGGTGTCGCGAGGGTCGGGCGCGAGCGGGTCGGGCGCCGGTTCGGCGGGGGCGCGGTCGGCGTGCGCGGCCTGCGCGCCGTCATCGCCATGCCCGCCCGCATCAGACCGCGGCCGGGTCGGCGCCGCTGCCTGCGTTTCGCGAAAGCCCTCTCCGACCGCCCGACCGCAGGCGTCGGGGGCGCCGCGTCCCGCGCCCGCGGCCTGCGCCGTCCCGCCCGCGGCGCGCGGAAACCGGGCGCCGGGCGGACACGTCTCCCCGTCCCCGGCCACGAACCCGGCCATCGCCGGGACCCCCGCCTCCGACGCCGCCTCGGCATCGCGTCCCCCGCAAGAAGAACCCGCATGACATCGGTCCGGAGGCTTGGCCCGGCCGCCTTCGCCGACAGCATCCGCCCCGCGGTCCCCGCCCCGGCCGTCCGGCTGCGCGCGCCGTTTCGCGAACCAGTTCATCCCGCCGGGCCTCCCGCCGCCATGCTCGCCGCCATGCTCGCCGTCGTGCTCGCCGCCAGGGCGAAGCGACACGGCGGGGGCGCGGTCGAACCCGCCGCGCCCGCCGTCTCCGCGTGCGGCCCCGTCACCACGAAGCCCGCGGCTTCGCGGGCGCCTCCGCCCTGCCCCGCATCGCCGCTCCATGGGCGCCGCGGGACGTCTTCGCGCTCCGGCGCGGCGCGGGGCCGCGGAAGCTGCGCGCGCCGGCCTGCTTCCCGCGCCTCACGCTGACGCAGGCCCGGCCCGACGGCCTCCGCCCGCGCCCCGCCCGCCAATTCCGCCCGCGCCGTCCCCCGGGCGGCCGGGGCCACCCGCACGCCATCGCCGCGCGCCGCGGGCGGAACCGCGCCGCCCTCGCGCCCTCGACGCGGCGCCTCCGACCGGCCCGCAGGCGCGGCGGGTGGGAAACCGCAACGGCGGATGAAAAACGGGATGCAAACG
Organism: Albimonas donghaensis; assembly: GCF_900106695.1. Taxonomy (GTDB): domain Bacteria; phylum Pseudomonadota; class Alphaproteobacteria; order Rhodobacterales; family Rhodobacteraceae; genus Albimonas; species Albimonas donghaensis. The sequence continues at coordinate 799,643 of NZ_FNMZ01000001.1, read as the reverse complement.
GACAACAGGATGCGGGTCGCGGTCAAAGCCGGCCTCCTTCCCCTGTGTCCCGCCCCCGACTATACAGGCCCCGCGCTCCCGCGCCAGCGCCGCGATGCGCCCCGATGTTCCGCCCGCACGCCCCCGCCAGCCGAGGCCCCGCCGATGACCGACGCCCCCCCGCGCCTTTTCGACCGCGCGCTCTGGCTCTCCCGTCGCGCCCGCCGCGCGCTGCCCGCGCCCGACGCCCGCTTCCTGCACGCCGCCGCCGCCGAGGCCGTGGCGGAGCGCCTGGACGCCGTCGCCCGCGACTTCCCCGACGCGCTGCTCGTCTGGCCCGGCGCGCCGGACTGGGCCGAGACCCTCGCCGCCCATCCCAAGATCGGCCGGCTGACCGAGATCGCGCCCCCCGTGGACGAGACCCTCGACGCCGCGCCCGGAGCCCATGACCTCGCCATCCTCGGCCTGACCCTGCACTGGGTGGACGACCCCGTGGGCGCCCTGATCCAGATGCGCCGGGCGCTGCGCCCCGACGGGCTGCTGATCGCCTGCGGCTTCGGCGGAGAGACGCTGGCCGAACTCCGCGCCGCCTTCGCCGAGGCCGAGGCGGAGGTGGAGGGAGGGCTGTCGCCCCGCGTCTCCCCGATGGGCGAGATCCGGGCGCTCGGCGGGCTCGCGCAGCGCGCCGGGCTGGCGCTGCCGGTGGTCGATTCGGATCGTCTGGAAGTGACCTACGCCGATCCGCTGGCGCTGATGCGCGACCTGCGCGCCATGGGCGAGACCAACGCCCTCGCGCAGCGCCGCCGCACGCCGCTGCGCCGCGCCACCCTCGCGCGGGCCTGCGAGATCTACGCCGCGCGCTTCCCGGCCCCCGGAGACCCCGAGCGCATCAGCGCGACCTTCGAAATCGTGACCCTGACCGGCTGGTCGCCCGGCCCCGACCAGCCGCAGCCCAAGCGACCGGGCTCGGCCACCACGCGGCTCGCCGATGCGCTGGGGGTGCCGGAACTGCGGGCCGGGGAGAAGGCGGGCGAGTAGGCGCCCGCCCGCTCGGCGTCCCGTCCGCTCAGCGTCCCGTGCGTTCGGGGATCAGCCCGCGCGGGGCGAAACGCATGGCGGTCAGCAGGATCACCCCCATGAAGATCATCCGCATATGCGGCGCGCCCGCCTGCACGTGATCGGCGGCGGCCGAGCCCTCGGGCAGCAGCGCCACCACGCCGCCGGCCAGCCACAGGCCCAGCGGCTCGGCCTCCACCCAGGCGAACCAGATCAGGAACCCGCCCAGCACCGAGCCCCAGTTGGACCCAGAGCCGCCCACGATCACCATCACCCAGATCAGGAAGGTGAAGCGCAGCGGGTTGTAGCTCGCCGGCGTGAACTGACCGTCGAAGGTCACCATCATCGCCCCGGCGATCCCCACCAGGGCGGAGCCGAGCACGAAGGTCTCCAGATGCCGGCGGGTGATGTTCTTGCCCATCGCCGCCGCCGCGGTCTCGTTATCGCGGATCGCGCGCATCATCCGGCCCCAGGGCGAGTTCAGCGCCCGCTCCGCCAGCCAGATCAGCACGCCCAGCACAACGGCGAACATCAGCGCGTACAGCCCCTTGACCGCGATCCCCGAAGCCTCGCCCGGGTCCAGCCCCAGCGCCGCGGCGCGCGCCACGAAGTCGGCGGAGGCCTGGAGGTCGATCTCGTAGGGAACCGGCCGCGGCAGGCCGGTGACGTTCTTCACGCCGCGGCTCAGCCAGTCCTCGTTCTTCAGGACCGCGATGACGATCTCCGAGATCCCCAGCGTGGCGATGGCGAGATAGTCCGAGCGCAGGCCGAGCGCGGTCTTGCCGATCCCCCAGGCGGCGAGGGCCGCGAGCAGCCCGCCCGCCGGCCAGGCCAGCACGATGGGAGCCGCCAGCCCGCCCAGATAGCCCTGAGAGGCGGGGTTCACCGCCTCGATCGCGTCCACGGCCGGGTCGAAGGCCGCGCGCGCGGCGGCGTAGCCCGCCCCGATCAGCGCCGCGGTCACCCAGCCCCGCGCCGCGCCCCGCGCCATGCGGGCGCGGACCAGCACGATGATCGCGACCGTGACCGCCACGGCCAGAAGGCTGAGGCCGAGCCCCGCGCCGCCGGCCGCCCAGGCCTCGGCCACCGGCGGCTGGGCGACCAGCACCGCGGCCAGCCCGCCGAGCGCGGCGAAGCCCATCACCCCGACATTGAAGATCCCCGCATAGCCCCAGGCGATGTTCACCCCCAGCGCCATGATCGCCGAGATCAGCCCGAAGCACAGGATCGACAGGGCCACGTTCCAGCCCTGCAGCACGCCCACGCCGATCAGCAGCGCCGCCATGCCGGCGTAAAGCAGCGGCCCCCGCCAGAGAGAGGCCGGGGCGGCGGCGATTCTGGTTCCCGCGCTCAAAACACCTTCCCCTTGAACAGGCCCGTGGGGCGCGTCACCAGCACGGCGACCAGGATCAGGAAGCTGACCGAGAACTTGTATTCCGTGGACAGCAGTTGCAGCAGCCCCTCCGGCGCCCAGTCCTGCGGGCCGAGATACATGGCGAACTTGCGATAGGCGTAGGTCACCATGACCTCCGAGAAGGCCACGATGTAAGCCCCGACCACCGCGCCCTTGGGAGAGCCGATGCCGCCCAGGATCGCGGCGGCGAAGATCGGCAGCAGAAGCTGGAAATAGGTGAAGGGCTTGAAGGATTTGTCGAGCCCGTAGAGCACGCCGGCCAGCGTCGCCAGCACCGCCGCGATCACCCAGGTCCAGCGCACCACCCGCGCCGGGTCCACGCCCGACAGCAGCGCCAGGTCCTCGTTGTCGGAATAGGCGCGCATGGCCTTGCCCATCTTGGTCCGCTCCAGAAAGCGGAACAGCGCCACCATGACGATCAGCGCCGCCACCACCGTCAACGCCTGCGTGGTGCGGATCGCCAGCCCCTCGGACAGGCCCGACCAGTCGCGGAACTCGCCGACCTTGAACAGGAACCGCCCCCCGTCGGCGAAGCGCTGGTCATCGGGCCCTATGATGATGCGCACCAGCCCGTTGAGCACGAACATGACCCCGACCGAAGCGATGAAGAACACGACCGGCTTCGCGCGTTGCTTGCGGTAGAAGGCGAACACCGCCTTGTCCGCGCTCAGCGCCGCCAGCACCGCGGCGGCGGCCCCGAAGGGCAGCGCCAGCAGCGCGGTGGGCAGCACGCCCAGGCTCACCCCCATCGCCTGCAGCCCCCAGGTGGCGAGGATCGTGACCATGGTCCCGAACGCCATCAGGTCGCCATGGGCGAAGAAGGCGAAGCGCAGCACGCCGAAGATCAGCGTCACCCCCAGCGCCCCCAGCGCCAGTTGCGACCCGTAGGCCAGCGCCGGCACGCCGACGAAGTTCATGAACAGCACGAGCGCGTTGAGGATGTCGGTCATCGCCTCAGCCCCCCAGGAAGGATCGGCGGACCTCCGGGTCGGCCATCAGATCGGCCCCCGTGCCCTCGTAGCGGTTTTCGCCCTGCGCCAGCACATAGCCGCGATCGGCGATGTTGAGCGCCTGGCGGGCGTTTTGCTCGACCATCAGGATGGCCGGGCCGGTGGCGGCGATGTCGAGGATCTTGTCGAACAGCTCGTCCATCACGATCGGAGAGACCCCCGCCGTGGGCTCGTCCAGCATCAGCGCCTCGGGCCGGGTCATCAGCGCGCGCCCCACGGCGACCTGCTGGCGCTGGCCCCCGGACAGCTCGCCCGCGGGCTGGCGGCGCTTTTCCTTCAGGATCGGGAACAGGGAGAACACCATCTCCATGGTCTCCGACACGTCGTCCTCGCGCAGGAAGCCGCCCATCTCCAGGTTCTCCTCCACCGACATGGAGGCGAAGACGTTGCCGGTCTGGGGCACGAAGCCCATGCCCGCCTTGACCCGGTCCTGCGGAGACAGCGCGGTGATGTCCGCGCCGCGCAGGGTCACGCGCCCCTCGCGCAGGGGCATCATGCCGAACAGCGCCTTCATGGCGGTGGACTTGCCCGCGCCGTTGGGGCCGACGATCACCACGATCTCGCCGGCATGGGCCTCGATATTCACGCCATGCAGGATGTCGGCGCCGCCATAGCCGCCGATCATGCCGCGCCCCGACAGGAGGGGGCCGCCCGTGTCCTGCCCGCTCATGCCCGGCGCTCCCGCCCGGGACGGGATTTCAGGCCGCGGCCCAGATAGGCCTCGATCACCCGCTCGTCGTTCTTCACGGTCTCGGCCGAGCCCTCGACCAGCACCCTGCCCTCGGCCATCACGATCACCGGATCGCAGAGCCGGCCGATGAAATCCATGTCGTGCTCGATCATGCAGAAAGTGTAGCCGCGTTCCCGGTTCAGGCGCAGGATCGCGTCGCCGATGGTGTTGAGCAGCGTGCGGTTCACCCCGGCGCCGACCTCGTCCAGGAACACCATCCGCGCCTCGGTCATCATGGTGCGGCCCAGTTCCAGCAGCTTCTTCTGCCCGCCCGAGAGGTTGCCCGCCAGCTCATCCGCCACGTGGCCGATCTGGAGAAAGTCGATGACCTCTTCCGCGCGGGCGCGGTTGGCGGCCTCCTCCTCACGGATGCGGGCGGGACGGATCCAGGCGTTCCAGATGCGCTCCCCCGACTGGTCGGGGGGCACGGCCATCAGGTTCTCCCGCACGGTGAGCGAGGAGAATTCATGGGCGATCTGGAAGGTCCGCAGCACCCCGCGGGAGAACAGGACATGCGGCGGCAGGCCGGTGATGTCCTCGCCCGCCAGCGTCACCCGGCCCGCATCGGGGGCGAAGGCGCCGGCGATGGTGTTGAACAGCGTGGTCTTGCCCGCGCCGTTGGGACCGATCAGCCCGGTGATCGCGCCCTCGCGCAGATGCAGGCTGACATCGTCGACGGCGGTCACGCCCCCGAAGGTCTTGGTCAGATGCTCGACTCGGATCAAGCGCGGAGGCTCCGGCGTTCAGGGGGCTGTGGGATGGCGATCGACGCGCGGCATAAACGAAAAACGGCCCGGCGCAAGGGTTGCGCCGGGCCGCGAAGGCGCGTGGGTCAGCGGAAGGTCACGGTCTCGTAGGCGCCGTCCTTGACCTCGTATTCGCGATAGGTGCCGGCGGCCTCGCCCGGGCCGATCAGCTCCACGTTGGTGGCGCCGACATAATCGACGTCGCCGCCATCCGCGAGGATCTTGAGCGCCTTGCCCAGCTCGCCCGGCAGGATCTTCTCGCCCGGCGCGTTGGCCACATCCAGCACCTTGGCCTTGAACTCCGCCGGATCGGCCGAGCCCGCGGCCTGGATCGCCAGCGCGATCAGGGCGGCGGCGTCGTAGCTCTCACGGCGGAAGGAGCCGTCGGGATCCACGCCCGAATCCTCGGCCAGCTTCACGAAGGCGTCGGCGCCCTCGCCCTCGGACCACGGCACCGAGCCGACGGTCCCGTTCAGGTCGGAGCCGATGGCGTCGATCAGGCTCTCGGCGAACATGCCGTCGCCCAGCGCGAACTTCTCGAAGCCGCCGGTGTCGACCGCGGCGCGGATGACGCCCACGCCGCCCTGGTCGGCATAGCCCAGCACCGCCAGCCACTCGGCGCCCGAGGCCGACAGCGCCGCGACCTCGGCCGAATAGTCGGCCTTGCCGTCCTCATGCGCGGCGGAGATCAGGACCGCGCCGCCCTTGGCCTCGAAGGCCGCCTGGAAGCTGTCGGACAGGCCCTTGCCATAGTCGTTGTTGGTGTAGGTGACCGCGATCTCGGTCACGCCCCGGTCCGCGAGAATGGAGGCGAGCACCTCGCCCTGGCGGGCGTCGGAGGGGGCGGTGCGGAAGAACAGCCCCTGGTCCTCGATGTCGGTCAGCGCCGGAGAGGTCGCCGAGGGCGAGATCATCACCAGCCCGTTGGGCACGGCGACGTTGTTGAGCGTGGCGATGGTCACGCCCGAGCAGTCGGCGCCCATGATCGCGGCGACGCCCTCGGAGGTCACCAGCCGCTCGGCGGCGGCGGTGGCGGCGGCGGCGTCGACGCAGGTCGAATCCGCCCGCACGCCGGTAAGCGTGGCGCCGCCCAGCACGCCGCCCGCGGCGTTGACCTCGGACATGGCCAGTTCGGCGCTGTCGGCCATGCCGGGGGTCAGCGACTCGATGGGCCCGGTATAGCCCAGCAGCACGCCGATCTTGATCTCGTCGGCCCTGGCTGCGGTGGCGGCGGCGGCGAGCCCCAGCGCCATGGCGGCGGAGGCGAGAAGGGTTCGTCTCATGGTCGTCTCCCTGTCGGTCCGAGTCGCCGCCGGGGACATGCGCGCCGATCCGCCTCGATGGGAGAGGCCCCGCGAGGCCATGGGCCCCGGGATGGATGGCGCGGCCGCCCGCCCGGCGCGACCCGATCTATCCGTGTCCGCTGACGCCCGGCCTGTCAATCGCGCGCGCGGCGTGCAAGAGTGCGTCGGAGCCCGTCATGGCCCGCGATCCGCGTCGCCCCGGCGCGGCCCCCGCCCGGTCCCCGCGCCGCCCCCGCGCTCTCGACACGGGGTGGACCGCCCCCTGCCGGCGCCGGGTGAAAACAGCGGTCTCCGGGTCCGCGTGGCGGAACGAGACTGGGTTTCCTTATCAATCAGATTCCCTTACTGTCTCCCCATGATAAGCATGATCACAGATCAGCGGAGGGAGCACAGATGAACCGACCGAACAGCGCGATGTCGCCGTCGGCCGCAGGCGAGGGGGACGCCCCCGCCTACAGCGCGCCGACCGCGGACGACGCCAGCGTGAACGTGCGTTCGCTCGGCTTCCTGATGCAGGACACCGCCCGGCTTCTGCGCTCCGAATTCGGCAAGCGCGTGGCGCAGGCCGGGCTGGAGCTGACCACCGGCGAGGCCCGGGCCCTGGTCCACGCCGTCGCCGCCGCCGGCGCGCGCCAGACCGAGATCGCCGAGCGCATGGGCGTCGAGCCGATGACCCTGTGCGGCTATGTCGACCGGCTGGAGAAGCGGGGCCTCGTGTCGCGCCAGCCGCATCCGGACGACAAGCGCGCCAAGCGGATCATGCCCACTCCGGACGCCGAGGCCGCGATCGGCACGATCATGCCGATGGCCCGGCACACGATCAACAAGGCGCTCGAAGGCCTGTCGGAGGCCGACGTGCTGGCTTTCCGCCGGGTGCTGGAGCATCTGCACGACAATCTCGCCGACGCCCGCCGCGACGGCTGATCCCCCGCGCCCTCGGGCGGAGGGCGCGACGGGATCGCGACCTGCGGGCCGAAGCAGGCGACGAAAAAGGCCGGGACGCATGTCCCGGCCTTTTTCATGCGGCGGTCCCACCGCCGCCGCCCTGCGCGGGCCCGGCGGCCGGCGGCTCAGTCGCCGAACCGGCGCAGGGTCTCGGCGACCATCTCGGACTGGATCATCCAGATCATCGCCCAGGGCAGCGTCATCATCGCCATCAGGTTGCGCATCCCCTGCCCCGAGACATGCCCGGCCGAGAACCCGAATACGTCGGCGCGCGGCGCCTCGCGCCCCGGCTGCGTGCGTTCGTCCATCCTGTCATCCCCCGGATCGCTTCGGAAATCGAACCTGTCAGCCGAATAACTTGTGGCAGGTTTCCAGAGCGTCAACCAGGACGTCGACTTCCTCGCGCGTGTTGTAGAGCCCGAAGGACGCCCGGCAGGTGGCCGAAACCCCCAGATGCTCCATCAACGGCTGGGCGCAATGGTGCCCGGCGCGCACCGCCACGCCCTTGCGGTCCACGACCGTGGAGATGTCGTGCGGATGCCCCGCCCCCTCCAGCGTGAAGGAGAAGATCGCCCCCTTGCCCGGCGCGTTCCCCTGGATGTCGAGCCAATTGAGCCCGCCCAGCTTCGCCTGCGCGTAGTCGCGCAGATCGGCCTCATGGGCGGCGATGTTCTCCATCCCCAGGCCCTGCATGTATTCGACGGCCGCGCCCAGCCCGATCATCTGCACGATGCCCGGCGTGCCGGCCTCGAACTTGTGGGGGGCGTCGTTATAGGTCACCACGTCGCGCCCGACCTCGCGGATCATGTCGCCGCCGCCCATGAAGGGGCGCATCTCGGCATAGCGCTCGGCCCGGACATAAAGCGCGCCGGAGGCCGACGGGCCGTAGAGCTTGTGCCCGGTCACCGCGTAGAAATCGCAGCCGATATCGGCCACGTTCACCGGCATGTGCACCGCCGACTGGGAGCCGTCGATCATCGTGGCGATCCCGCGCGCGCGGGCGGCCTCGCAGATGGTCTTCACGTCCACCACCGTGCCCAGCACGTTGGACATGTGCGTGACCGCGACCAGCCGGGTCCTCGGCCCCATCGCGTCGATCACCGCCTGCGGGTCGAGGGAGCCGTCCGCCGCCGTCTCCACCCATTTCAGCACGACGCCCTGACGCTCGCGCAGGAAATGCCACGGCACGATGTTGGCGTGATGCTCCATGACCGAGAGCACGATCTCGTCCCCCGCCTCCAGCCGCGGGGCGGCCCAGCCGTAGCTCACCAGATTGAAGGCCTGGGTGGAGCCGGTGGTGAACAGGATCTCCTCCTCCTTCGCCGCGCCCAGGAAGCCGCGCAGCGTCTCGCGCACCGCCTCGTAACGGTCGGTCGCGAGGTTGGAGAGGTAGTGCAGCCCCCGATGCACGTTGGCGTATTCATGGGCGTAGGCGCGGGTCACGGCGTCGATCACCGCCTGCGGCTTCTGGGCCGAGGCGCCGTTGTCCAGGTAGACCAGCGGCTTGCCGTTCACCTCGCGCGAGAGAATGGGGAAATCCTCGCGCACCTTCATCACGTCGTACATCGGAGCTCTCCCAAAGGGCGGAGACGGGGTCAGGCCCGGATCAAACGGGCGCCGGCCCCAGCGAGAAGGCGGCGACCAGGATCATGGTCAGCATCCCCAGCGCCAGGAAACCGGCGACCGAGGCCGCAACCACGCCGCCCATGCGCTTGAAGCCGTGGGCCTCGGCCACGAAGGCGGCGAACATCCAGATCGACACGCCCAGCGACAGGGGAATCAGCAGGAACAGCCCCCCCGGCCCCTCGCCCGTGGTCATGTCGCCCATGGAGGAGGCGCCGATCAGGTTGGCCGGCGCGAGGAAGGCGGTGGCGAGATAGTGCCAGCCGATCACCTGCGCCATCTGCTGGGGCGAGGCCCGGCCGCCGAACCGCTTGCCGATGGCGAAGGCGCCCGCGGTCAGGGCGGCGAACAGCACGAATTGCAGGGCCAGTTCGCTGAGCCGGGCGCCGAGCGCCGCGAACCCCGCGACATCCCCCGCGATCAGTCCCGCGGCGACGCCGAAACAGGACTGAACCAGGAAGGACAGCACCACCATAAGCGCGCAGTCGGACATGGAAGGATCGGCCGCCAGGATGCGGCGGGCCGACTGACGGGGGACCGTGTAGGCCTCCGCCAGGTTCTGCAAGAAGGCGCGGATCATGCGCGGCGCTCTCCGGCGTCGGACGCGCGCCGCGCGGCCCGCGCCCCGTGCGCGCGCCGGAACGCCGTCAGGCGGAGAGATAGACGGCCAGAACGCTCAACGCCACCGTCCCCGCGCTCAACGCCAGGAAGGGCCACGAGGTTTTGACCCAGCCATGCGCCGCGGCCAGCCCCGCCGAGATGAACCACAGGAACGGCACCAGCCCCACGTAATAGGTCGGCAGCGCCAGAATCGGATCGCCGAGCGCCGGGATCGACCGCTCGCCCAGGCTGAGCCCCACGGTCAGGGACGCCGCCAGCAGCCCGAACGGGGCCGAAACCAGCGTGCCCCAGAAAATCGCGATGCGCGTGTCCTTCCAGCTTCCCGATCCGCCGACGAGCGCGCAGAGCGCATAGGCCCCGGCCGCGAAGACGTAGAGCACGGCGGTGCGCATCAGGAAGGCGATCACCATATAGGCGCCCATCTCCAGCGGCATCTGCCCCTGGGCCGCCGCGGTGGGCGCGAGCACGGTCTTCATGGTCCAGGACAGGAAGAACACCATGTCCGAGATCACGACGTAGAACAGCAGGCGCCCCTCCGACGGGGCCTCGGCGATCAGCCGCTTCGTGGAGGCGCGCATGTCGCGCCAGCCTTCGAGCACCCGCTCCCCCAGTGACGGAGGAAGATCCTCGTCCAGTCTCGACCCGGTAACATACGCCATACGCCTGCACTCCACTCGCAATCCGGGAGAGGATAGGGGAGGATGAAGCGAATGTGAACAAGATGTTTCGCGGAAGGAGGTTCGGGGTCATACCGCGCCTCCGAGCGACAGCAGCGCCCCCACCGCCACGGCGAGCGCGAAGCCCGGCCAGGCCCGGCGGAAGCCATGCGCCTCGGCCAGGCCGCCGCACCAGAACCACAGCGCCACGGCGCCCGCCGCCAGGCCCGCGGCCCCGGGCGGAATCGCCGTCAGCCCGGCGGCGCCGCGCCAGGCCTCGACGACCGCGGCCAGCAGGTAGACCGGCGTGGCGGCGAAGGAGGCCCAGAACACCACATGCCGCGTGGCCTTCCAGCCGCCGGTCCCGCCCACGGCGCGCAGGACGATCCGCAGCAGCGCCGCGACGCCGTAAAGGAACAGCGGCGCGAAGAACACCGAGGCGACGATGGCGCCCGCCACCTGCCCCGCCGCGTCCTCGCCCCCGAACTTCTCCGGGTCGCCGGCCGCGGTCACCAGACCCTGAACCATGCAGGCCCCGACCCCGTAGGCGAGGATCCGGCTCTCGGGCGCGTCCGAGGCCAGCTCCCGCGCCGCCGAGGCCCGCGGGCCGGCCCGGTAGGCCTCGGCCATGCGGGCGATCAGGCCGCGCGGAGGGCTGGCCTCCGCACGGCCGGACGCCGCGCCTTCAGGGGCCGAGGGGGCCGTCACGCGCCGGCCTTCACCCAGGCGGCGGTCTGCTCGCGCAGGATCTCGGCCAGGTCCTCGTCCTCGATCTCCTCGATCGCTTCGCCGAGGAAGGACAGGACCAGCAGCGACTCGGCCTCCCGCTTGGGGATGCCGCGGGCGCGCAGGTAGTAGAGCGCGTTCTCGTCCGCCGCCCCGCAGGTCGACCCATGCGAGCAGATCACGTCGTCGGCGTAGATCTCCAGCTCCGGCTTGGCGAGGAACTCGGCGCGCTCGTCCAGCAGCAGACCCTGGGAGATCTGGTAGCCGTCGGTCTTCTGCGCGCCCTCCTTCACCAGGATCTTGCCCTGAAAGACGCCCTTGGCGGTCCCGCGCAGCACCTTCTTGAACACCTGGCGGGATTCGCAGCGCTCCGCGTCATGGATCACGAAGACGGTGTCGTCATGGGTGAAGTCGTCGCCGTCGCCCAGGCAGGCGCCCGCGAGATGCACGGCGGCGTCGTCGCCGGTCAGCTCCACCACCTGCTCGGTGCGGGTCAGCCGGCCGCCGGCGGCGATGGCGAAGGCCTTCAGCGCGCTCTCACGTCCCAGACGGGCGAAGAGCTGCCACACGCCGCGCCGCTCGGCCTCCGGTCCGCTGGCGCGGATCAGGTGCAGGGCGGCGTCGTCGGCCACATCGGCCTCGATCAGCGCGTTGACCCGCGCGCCGGGGCCGCCGTCCTCCAGCACCGTCAGCTCGGCGCCGGGCTCCAGCCGGATCACATGGTGCAGCACCGCGTCGGCGGAGTCGCTCTTGCGCCGGCCGCGCAGCAGGATCGGGCGCGGGGCCTTGCCGGTCACCCGGATGGCGAGCCCCTCGGTGGCCACGGCGGTGTTCAGCGCGGCCAGCGGACGGGTCACCGGAACCTGCCCGTTCGCCTCAAGAACGCCGAACAAGTCCTTGGCCCAGTGGATATCCCTGGACATGGCGTCGGCCAGGGTCGCGATCTCCACGCCCTCCATCCCCTCGGGGGCGGAGACGATGCGGCCATCCTCGATCACCACCTCCAGCGCGTCGACGCCGGCGAAGACCGGGGCGGTCGCCTCGGGCAGCGGCGCGGGGGTCGGCGCGGGGGCGGTCAGCGAGGCGGGGTCGGTCCAGCGCCAGTATTCGTCCCGGCGAACCGGCGCGCCCGAGGCGCGCAGGCGCGACGCCGCGGCGGCGCGGGCGGAAGCGGCCCAGCCGGCCTCTCCCCCAGGGGCCGGATGCGCCGCCAGCAGCGCCTCGGCCATGTCGATCTTGCGAGCGGGAACCGCCATTTACACGGCCTCCTTGAGAAGGTCGGCATAGCCGTTCTTCTCAACTTCCAGGGCGAGCTCGGGACCGCCGGTCTTGATGATCCGGCCATCGGCCATGATGTGCACCACGTCCGGTTTGATATGGTCCAGCAGGCGCTGATAGTGGGTGATGACCAGGAAGCCCCGGCCCGCGTCGCGCAGCGCGTTCACGCCATCGGCGACCAGCTTCATCGCGTCCACGTCGAGACCCGAGTCGGTCTCGTCCAGGATGCACATTTTCGGCGCCAGAACCGCCATCTGGAGGATCTCGTTGCGCTTCTTCTCACCGCCCGAGAAGCCGACGTTGACCGAGCGCTTCAACATCTCCGGGGAGATCTCGAGATCGGCCGCTTTCTCACGGACGAACTTGAGGAATTCGGCGGCCGACATCTCCGCCTCGCCGCGCGCCTTGCGCTGGGCGTTCAGCGCGGTGCGCAGGAAGGTCATGTTGCCGACGCCGGGGATCTCCACCGGATACTGGAAGGCCAGGAACAGACCGGCGGCGGCGCGGTCCTCGGGGTCCATGTCCAGCAGGTCCTCGCCGTCGAGGCTGGCCTCGCCCTCCGTCACCTCGTAGCCGTCGCGGCCCGAGAGCACGTAGCTCAGCGTGGACTTGCCCGAGCCGTTGGGCCCCATGATGGCGTGCACCTTGCCCGCTTCCACGGTCAGGTCGACGCCCTTGAGGATGACCTTGTCCTCTTCCTCAAGCTTCACATGGAGGTTCTTGATCGCAAGCATGTCGTGGCTCCTGTCTCTGCGGCGCGCCGGGCGCGGCCGCGTTGTTCCGGGTCCGGCGCCGTTGCGCCAGTGTCTGAAGTTCGGCGCGCAAGCGCCGGGAATTGTTGGGGGTCAGCCCTGCTCGACCACCACCGCGGTGCCCGAGACCGAGACCATGAGCATGGATCCGTCCTTGCCCACGACCTCATAGTCGATGTCGACGCCGACCACCGCGTTGGCCCCGAGCCGGGCGGCGTTCTCCTCCAGCTCGCGGAAGGCGACCTCGCGGGCGTCGGCGAGCTTGCTCTCATAGGCGCCCGAACGGCCGCCGACGATGTCGGTGATCGAGGCGAAGATATCGCGCACGAAATTCGCGCCCATGATCGCCTCCCCGACCACCACCCCGCGATAGGCGGAGATGCGATGGCCTTCGAGGCTGTTGGTGGTGCTCACGATCATTCCGGCGCCTTTCCGATCCCAGGGGTTCATGCCCGCCTCAGCCCACCGAGCCTTCGAGGGAGATCGCCACCAGGCTCTGCGCCTCCATGGCGAATTCCATCGGCAGGGCCTGCAGGACCTCCTTGCAGAAGCCGTTGACCACCAGCGCCACCGCGTCCTCTTCGGACATGCCGCGCGACCGGCAGTAGAACAGCTGATCGTCGGCGATCTTGGAGGTGGTGGCCTCGTGTTCGACCTTCGAGGAGTGGTTCTTCACCTCGATATACGGAACGGTATGCGCCCCGCACTTGTCGCCGATCAGCAGGCTGTCGCACTGGGTGTAGTTGCGGCTGTCGGTGGCCTTGGGGTGCATCGACACCAGCCCGCGATAGGTGTTTTGCGCCCGGCCCGCCGAAATGCCCTTGGACACGATGCGCGAGCGGGTGTTCTTGCCCAGATGGATCATCTTGGTGCCGGTGTCGGCCTGCTGCATGTTGTTGGCGATGGCGATGGAGTAGAACTCGCCCTGGCTCTCATCGCCGCGCAGGATGCAGGAGGGGTATTTCCAGGTGACGGCCGAGCCCGTCTCCACCTGCGTCCACATCACCTTGGAGCGGTCGCCGCGGCAGTCGGCGCGCTTGGTGACGAAGTTGTAGATGCCGCCCTTGCCCTCGGCGTCGCCGGGGAACCAGTTCTGGACGGTGGAGTATTTCACCTCCGCGTCGTCCAGGGCGACGATCTCCACCACCGCGGCGTGCAGCTGGTTGGTGTCGCGCTTGGGGGCGGTGCAGCCCTCCAGGTAGGACACGTAGGAGCCCTTGTCGGCGATGATCAGCGTCCGCTCGAACTGGCCGGTGTTCTCGGCGTTGATGCGGAAATAGGTCGACAGCTCCATCGGGCAGCGCACGCCCTCGGGGATGTAGACGAAGGACCCGTCCGAGAAGACCGCCGAGTTCAGCGTGGCGTAGAAGTTGTCCGAGGACGGCACGACCGAACCCAGATACTTCTTCACCAGCTCCGGATGCTCCTGCACCGCTTCGGAGATCGAGCAGAAGATGACGCCGGCCTTGGCCAGCTCATCCTTGAAGGTCGTGCCCACGGAGACCGAGTCGAACACCGCGTCAACCGCCACCTTGCGCCCATCCCCGGGGGCGGCGTCGGCGCCCTCGACGCCGGCGAGGATCATCTGCTCGCGCAGCGGAATGCCGAGCTTCTCATAGGTGCGCAGCAGCTCCGGGTCGACCTCGTCCAGCGACTTGGGCTTGGTGGCGAAGGACTTGGGCTGCGCGTAGTAATACTGATCCTGGAAGTCGATCTTGGGGTAGTGGACCATGGCCCATTCGGGCTCGTCCATGCTCAGCCAGCGCTTGTAGGCGGCCAGCCGCCATTCCAGCAGCCATTCCGGCTCGTCCTTCTTGGCCGAGATCAGGCGGACGATGTCCTCCGACAGGCCCTTGGGGGCGTAGTCCATCTCGATGTCGGACGACCAGCCGTGCTTGTATTCCCCGCTCAGCGAGCGGACGGCGTCGACGGTATCCTGCTCCACCCCGTCCTTGGCGACGAGTTCGGGGGCGGTGTGGTCCAGAGCGGCCATGTCGGTCTCCTTGTCGCGCGCGCGCCCCGTTGGGCGGCGCGAAGGGGGTTCAGGCGGCCCGCGCGGTGGCGCGGGCGTGTTTCTCGGCCCAGGCGTCGGCGAAGCCGTCGATCTCGGCCTCCGTCGTCGCGGGCCCGATCGAGACGCGCAGCCCGCAGGCCGCGTCCTCGGGCGAATAACCCAGCGCGGCGAGCACGGTGCTCGGCGCCGTCTTGCCGGACGCGCAGGCGGAGCCGGAGCTGACCGCGTAGCCGGCGAGGTCCATCTGCATGGCCTGCGTCTCGCCCCGCCAGCCGCGGGCGAGGATCAGCGTGGTGTTGGGCAGGCGCGGGGCGCCCCGCCCCACGATCTCGGGCGCATGGGGGAGGCTTTCAAGGCGCCCCTCCAGCCGATCCCGCAGGATGGCGACCCGGTCCCATGCCCCCGCCTCGCGCTCGGCGGCCGCGGCTTCCGCCGCCGCGCCGAAACCGGCGATGCCGGGCAGGTTCTCGGTGCCCGCCCGCCGGCGCGTCTCCTGCCCGCCGCCGGGGGCGAGCACGGCGCCGTCGAGGCTCGCGCCCCGCACGATCAGCGCGCCGACGCCCTTGGGGCCGCCGATCTTGTGGCCCGACAGGATCGCGAAATCCGCGCCGCTGGCGGCGAAGTCGAACTCCGCGCGCCCGACCAGCTGGGTCACGTCGGCCAGCACCCGGGTTCCGGGCGCCGCGGCGGGGATCGGGGTCAGCATCCCGGTCTCGTTGTTGCCCGGGGTCATGGCCAGCACCCGCCCCGGCGCCTCGCCCGTCCGCGCCTGTTCGAGCAGGCAGGGATGCGAACCCGGCTCGACCTCCACCACCCCTTCGGGCAGCTGCGCGAGGATCCCCGCCGCCTCCGTGGCGCCGGAGGCGAAGACCACTTCCTCCGCCGCGCAGCCGACCAGCGCCGCGACCTGCGCCCGCGCGCGCTCCAGCATCGCCCGCGCCGCCCGCCCTTCGGCATGGACCGAGGACGGGTTGCCGCCCAGGTCCAGCGCCGCGAGCGCGGCGGAGCGCGCCTCCGCCCGCAGGGGGGCCGAGGCGTTCCAGTCCAGATAGGCGCGGGGGCGCTTCTGCGAATATGCGCTGGGGCGCGGGCTCATGCGCTGGCGGCGTCCTCGTCCAGAAGCTGCGCGAAATCGGGGACCGCCGGGCACGGCACCATCTTGTCGGCCACCACGTCGGCCAGCGTGGTCCGGCTGAGGAACACGTGGACATGGGCCGAGAGCTGCTCCCACAGGTTATGCGTCAGGCAATGCGCCTGGGAGCCGCCGCAGCCCTTCTCCTTCTCCCCGCCGCAGCCCATGGCGTTGAGCCGTTCGTCGACGGCGGCCATGATCTCGGCGATGGGCACCTCGCTCGGGGCGCGGGCCAGGCGGTAGCCGCCGCCGGGGCCGCGCACGCTCTCCACCAGTCCGGCGCGGCGCAGGCGGGCGAAGAGCTGCTCCAGATAGGCCAGCGAGATGTCCTGACGCTCGGCGATCTCGGACAGCGAGACCAGCGCCTCGCGCGGCTGCAACGCGATGTCGGCCAGCGCGGTCACCGCGTAGCGCCCCTTGGTGCTGAGCTTCATGCCTTCGTCTCCCTCGGTCGCGCGATGCGCCTGCATGGTCCTGATCGGGGGGCTGAGCGGCGGCGCGGTCCCTTCCGCTCCTCCGGCCTCCCGGTGCTGCTTGCTCCGCGCCCGCGCACGCGCGGCCGGCGAAACCCTGGAGCTGCGACCTGCCGAGAGGTCGTGGCGGCCGCCCGAAAGCGGAGACGGAGGACCCTTCGGGACATCCGTTCGTCGCGAAACGCCCGCCGTCGGTTGACGCGGGACCTGTCGGCGACTACCTGCAACGCAACCGGCCGCGGCCGGAAGCAAGTTTAGAACAGTTCTAGATTGCCCGAGGAATTGAGTCAAGCTTGGCCGCCCCTGCGAAGGGAAGACGCGCCGGCCGCTCATCCCGGGCCTGTGTCGACCAGCGCGAGGGCCCCCCGAATGCCAGAAGTGATCTTTCCCGGACCGGACGGACGTCTGGAAGGTCGCTACCATCCGCAGAAGGCCAAGGACGCGCCGCTGGCGCTGATCCTGCACCCTCACCCCCAGTTCGGGGGGACGATGAACAACAAGGTGGTGTATAACCTGCACTACGCCTTTCATCGTCTGGGCTTCGCGGTGCTGCGCTTCAACTTCCGCGGCGTCGGCCGCTCCCAGGGCGAGTTCGACCAGGGCATCGGGGAGCTTTCGGACGCCGCCGCGGCGCTCGACTATCTCCAGGTGCTCAACCCGAACGCGCGGCAGAGCTGGGTGGCCGGCTTCTCCTTCGGGGCCTGGATCGGGATGCAGCTGCTGATGCGGCGGCCGGAGATCTCGGGCTTCGTCTCGGTCGCCCCGCCGGCCAACATGTATGACTTCTCCTTCCTCGCGCCCTGCCCGTCCTCGGGGCTGGTCATCAACGGCGAGGCCGACCGCGTCGCGCCCCCGTCGGACGTGCTCAAGCTGGTGGACAAGCTCAAGACCCAGCGCGGGATCGAGATCACCCATGACGTGATCCCCGGCGCGGGCCATTTCTTCGACAAGCAGCTCGAGGAGATGACCGGCAAGGTGGAGCGCTACGTGCAGTCGCGCACTGCGGTCGAGGACGCGTCCTGACGCTTACCCGGCAATCCGAGCTGGAGGCGATGCGCGACATCGGGCGCATCGTCGCCAATGTCGTGCAGGCCATGTCCCGGGCCATGGCGCCCGGGATGACCACCGCCGAGCTCGACGCGCTGGGCGAGTCGCTGCTGGCGCGCGAGGGCGCGGTCTCCGCCCCCCGCAGCTGCTACGACTTCCCCGGCGCCACCTGCATTTCCGTGAACGAGGAGATCGCCCACGGCATCCCCGGCGCGCGGGTGCTGGCGGAGGGCGATCTGGTGAATATCGACGTGTCGGCGTCGAAGAACGGCTTCTTCGCGGATACCGGCGCGAGCTTCCGGCTCGGGCCCGTCGCGCCCTCGGTCGCGCGCCTGCTGGCGGATGGCGAGAAGGCGGCGCGGATCGGCGTGGCGCAGGTCGCGGCCGGACGGCCGCTGGCGGGCATCGGACAGGCGGTGGGGCGGTTCGCCGCGAAACGCGGCTACACCCTGATCGAGAACCTCGCCAGCCACGGCGTCGGCCGCTCGCTCCACGAATATCCCGAGGAGATCGCGACCTGGCCCAACCGGGACCGGCGGCGGATCGAGAAGGGCCTGGTCCTGACGGTGGAGCCGTTCCTGTCGCTCGGCGGCCGCCTGGCCGAGGAAGGCGACGACGGCTGGACCCTCTACGCCGCTCCCGCCGCCCCGGTGGTGCAGTTCGAACATACCGTGGTCGCCACCGCCCGCGGGGCCGAAGTGCTCACCCTGCCCGGCTAAGGCCGGCTGAGCCGCCCGCCCGGCGTCGGCGCATGGCAGCCCGTGGTCTCGGGCGAGGTCAGCGGCAGCCCCCGTTTCACCCGCACCGCCAGCCAGGCGAAGGCCTGCGCCTCCATCAGGCCGCCGTCGAGCCCGGCGGCCTCGGCCGGGATCACCTCCGCCTCGACCCGCTCCGCGATCATGCGCGCGAGCGTCGGGTTGCGCCGCCCGCCCCCGCACAGGATCCAGCGCGCCGCGGGCCGGGGCAGATGCGCCGCCGCCCCCGCCGCGCAGCGCGCCGCGAGCGCGGTCAGGGTCGCCGCGCCGTCTTCGGGCGACAGCCCCTCCATCCCCGCCAAAACCTGCGCGAAATCGTTCCGGTCCAGGGACTTGGGCGGCTTTCTTGAGATCCATTCGGCGACCGAGTTGCGCGCCAGCAGATCTTCATGCACGCGCCCAGCCGCCGCCGCTTCGCCGTTGAAATCGCAGGACTTCCCGAACTTCGCCTGCATCCAGTCGTCGATCGGCGCATTGGCCGGGCCGGTGTCGAAGCCGACCAGCGTTCCCGGCGTCTCGGGGCGCTCGGACGCGGGGTCCACCCAGCTCACATTCCCCACG
This sequence comes from Albimonas donghaensis, assembly GCF_900106695.1. Classification (GTDB taxonomy): domain Bacteria; phylum Pseudomonadota; class Alphaproteobacteria; order Rhodobacterales; family Rhodobacteraceae; genus Albimonas; species Albimonas donghaensis. Next base: position 780,821 of record NZ_FNMZ01000001.1, on the reverse strand, counting down.
CCGCCGAGATTGAGAAAGCATACAGGCCCGTCCGCATCCGCCATTCCCCGCGCCAGCGCGTGATGGAAGAATGGGACCAGCGGCGCGCCCTGCCCGCCGGCCTTCATGTCGGCGCTGCGGAAGTCCCAGGCGACCTCGCGCCCCAGCCCCCGGGCCAGCAGATCGCCGCGGCCAAGCTGCCAGGTCCAGCCCGCCTCCGGCGCATGGGCGACCGTCTGGCCGTGAAATCCCGCGATCTCCACCGCGGGCGCGCCTTCCCGGGCCAGCAGGCGGGCGGCGGCGGCGGCATGGGCCTCGGTCACCTCGGCCTCGGCGCGGGCCAGCAGCGCCGCGGCCTCCCCCGTTCCGGCCCGATACGGCCGCCAGTCGCGATGCACCGCGCGGGCGGCGTCCATCTCTCCCGGCGCATAGGGGAACTCGGCGCCGGGGCCGAAGCCCGACACCGTCTCCCCATCGGTCAGCAGACATGCCGCGTCCACCCCGTCGAACGAGGTCCCCGACATCAGCCCCAGGGCCCAGACCGGCTCCATCCGCATGCTCCTTCCGCCAGACGCCGCGCATCAGGGCGGGCGCGCTCTCCCGGGTCAAGGGCGGCGCGAAGGGCGCGCCAGCGCCCGGAGACGAGGGAATGCCCGCCGCGCGGGCGCCGAATCCCTCCCCCGCCCTTCCCTTCCGCGCCCGCCCGCGGCATAGAGCCCCGACCAAACTCGCCCAAGGACACGGACATGACCTACGCGCCCAAATCCGAGTTCCTGCACACCATGATCGCCCGCGGCTTCATGCAGGACTGCACCGACCTGGAGGGTCTCGACGACGCTCTCATGGCGGGGGTCGTGCCGGGCTATATCGGCTTCGACTGCACGGCGGACAGCCTGCATGTCGGCAGCCTCGTCCAGATCATGATGCTGCGCTGGCTGCAGAAGACCGGGCACAAGCCCGTGGCCCTGATGGGCGGCGGCACCACCCGCATCGGCGACCCGTCCGGCAAGGACGAGGCCCGCCAGTTGCTGACGCCCGAGATCATCGGGGCCAACATGGCCGGCATCCGCAGCGTCTTCGACGCCTACCTGACCTTCGGCGACGGCCCGACCGACGCGCTTCAGCCCAACAACGCCGAGTGGCTCGACGCGCTCAGCTACATCGACTTCCTGCGCGACATCGGCCGGCATTTCACCATCAACCGGATGCTGACCTTTGATTCGGTGCGCCTGCGGCTTGACCGCGAGCAGCCGCTGACCTTCCTCGAATTCAACTACATGCTGCTCCAGGCCTATGACTTCCAGGAGCTGTTCGGCCGGCACGGCGTGCGCCTGCAGATGGGCGGCTCCGACCAGTGGGGCAACATCGTCAACGGCATCGACCTGACCCGCCGCCTGCATGGCAAGGAGGTCTACGGGCTCACCACGCCGCTGATCACCAAGGCCGACGGCTCCAAGATGGGCAAGACGGCGGCGGGCGCGGTGTGGCTGAACGAGGCGCGGCTCGGCGCGTTCGAGTTCTGGCAGTTCTGGCGCAACGTGCCCGACGCCGACGTGGGCCGGTTCCTCAAGCTGTTCACCGAGCTGCCGCTGGACGAATGCGAGCGGCTCGGCGCGCTGGAGGGGTCGGAGGTCAACGCCGCCAAGATCATCCTGGCCAATGAGGTCACCGCGCTCGCCCGCGGCCGCGCCGCCGCCGAGGCGGCCGAGGCCACCGCCCGCGAGGTGTTCGAGCAGGGCGGCGCCGGGGAGGACCTGCCCGGTTTCGACCTCACCGCCGAGGAAGTCGGCGCCGGCGTCTCCGTCGCCCAGCTATTCGTGCGGGCCGGGCTGGCGAAATCCGGCAAGGACGCCAAGCGGCTGATCGCGGAGGGGGGCGCCCGGCTCGCCGACGCGCCGGTGACGGATGCGGGCCAGATGATCGGGGCCGACGCTTTCGCCGGCGGTCCCGTGAAGCTCTCGGCAGGCAAGAAGCGGCACGCGCTGGTGCGGCTGGGCTGAGCCCGGCCCGCCGTCATCGCCGACAGTCGGGAAGGGGAGCGGCGCGCCGCTCCCCTTCCGCGTTTCAGGCGGCGGGGGTCGGGATGCGGGGCCACGGGGATCGCCCCGCGCCCCCCCCCGCGCCCCTCAGTCCCCCTCAGCGCCCCGGCTCCTCCGGCCGGTCGCTCGGCGGGATCGGGGCCGCGTCGCCCCGCGACTCGAAGCCCGAGAACAGGTCCCGCAGGATCCCCGGCGTCAGGATCGAGAACGGATTGATCGAGATTTCCGGGTCCGAGGCGTTCCCGGCGACCGAGAAATTCATCGCCAGCAGCCCCTCGCCCTCGCCCCCCAGCAGGAAGCCGACCAGGGGCAGGTCGTTGAGGATGCCGTTGATCGCGTAGGCCGGCGTCAGCACGCCGTCCAGGTCCAGCGCGCCGGCTCCGAAATCATAGTCCCCCGACACCTTCAGCGCCAGCATCGGCCCGGTGGCGAGCGCATCGGTCAGCCGGATCCGCCGCCCCTCGTAACGGAACGGCGCGCGCACGGTGTCGAAGACATAGCCGCCCTCGACCGCCGGGGCGCCCTCGACGCCCGGACGCGCGGGGTCGGGATTGGCGAGCAGCCCGCGGCGCGCGGCGCGGTCCAGCACGCCCGACAGCGCCTCGCGCCCGCCGACCCGGATGCCGTCGGCTTCGGCCACGCCGACCAGCGCGTCCGAGCCCGGCGGCAGCCGCCCGCGGACCTTCAGCACCCCGCCCGACACCTCGTCCGACAGGCCCAGGTCGCGGATCAGCGCCCCCGCATCGGCGCTGTCCAGCGTCAGCCCCCCGCCGCCCCTCCGGCCGCGGCGATAGCGCAGATCGGCCCGCTGCCCGCCATTGACCTCGCCCGACAGCGTCGCCCGGGTGATGCCGTCGCCGCGGGTGGCGCGCCCGTTGACCGCGGTCAGCTCGATCCCGTCGACCAGCCTCGCCTGCGCCAGCTTGACGTCCAGCGCGAAGGCGCGGCTCTGGTCCACGTCCCGGCTCGCGCCGCCGGGCCCCGCGGGGTCGCCGGCCGGCGCCGGCGCCTCATCCTCGTCGTCCGCGCCGTTGACAGCGGCCAGCAGCCCCGCGTCATCGCCCTCGCCCGCCTCCTCGGCGCGGCGCCAAAGCTCGCCCAGATCGATGAAGGCGCCCTCCACCGAGGCCACGATCCGCCCCTCCCGCAGGTCGCGCAGCTCCACGCCGACATCCAGCAGGTCGCCCAGCACCAGACGGTCGAGCTTGAGGCGGCGCAGGTCGCCCTCCGGCCCGATCCGGGCGGCGCCGGCGAAGGACAGGTCCCCGGCCTCGCCGCTCATCCGCTCCACCTCGATGGCGCCGTTATCGGCGAACCGGCCCGAGACCTCGATCCCGCCGGGCGATCCCGCCGGCTTGGACCACTGGAAGATCGGCAGCGACAAAGCCGCCGGCCCCAGATCGGCGGTGAGCGTGAACCGGTCGGGGTCGTTCGGCCCCTGCGCGCCGAGACTGAGGCGCAGCGGGGCCGCGGCCTCTCCGATCTCGATGCCGGCGACGCCGAATTTCTCCAGCATGGCCGCGTCCAGCGCCCCGCGCAGCTCCACCGCCCGGCGCGGATCGGCGGCGTCACCGCCCGCGAACCGCTCCCGCCACGAGATCCGCGCCGGGGTCCCGTCGATCCGGGCCGCCCCGCTGAGGCGCAGGCCGGTCGCGTCGACTTCCAGCGACAGGCTGTCCGCGGTGACCCGCCCATGCCCGCCCGGCGCCGGGGCCGAGGCCCCGCGGATCGTCGAGCGCGCCCCGACCTGCAGCTGGTCCAGCCGCAGGCCCCGGATCAGCGGGAAGGACAGGCGCGCCACGGTGCTGGCCTCGCCGGTGACGGAGCTGAGGTCCATGGAGAATTTCCGGATCAGCTCCAGCGGCGGCTGGTCGAGCACGGCCAGCACGTCCGAAACCCGACCCTCGGCCCGCACCACCGGAATGCCGTGGGGGATCTTCGCGGTCAGGTCGGGCGCGGAGAAGCTGGAGCCGGCGAGGTCGATGGCCCGCCCTCCGGGCGGCGTCGTCACGCCCCGGGTCAGCGCCACGTCGAAGCGGTCCAGCCCGACCCGCCCGCGCCCGGCGGCGCCGGTGATCGCGGGCATGCCGGCCAGCACCTCGCCCCGCAGGCCCTGGAAGGCGAAGTCGAGGGTCAGCTCCGGCGGCTGGCCCGGGGCGGTCCAGAACCGGCCGCGCGCCGCGGTGATCCCCGGCATGGCGGAGGCGGCGGCGACCTCGGACGCGCCGCCCGCGCCCCCGCCCGTCTCGCCGGCCGTCTCCCCACCCGTCCCCCTGCTCGCCGCGGCGGCCCGCGACGCGGCCCGCGCCAGCGACGCCTCCACCGCCCGCGCGGCCTCGGCGCCGGCCGGGGCCTCGCGATCCGTCTCGACGCCCCTGTCGGCGGGAGCCGCCGCCTCCGCCCCGTCATCGGGCTGATCTTCGGCCGCCGCCGCCGCGGGGTCCGGAGGAACCGACAGATGTTCGGCCACCCAGGTCCGGGCGTTGGGCCCCGCCGTCACCGGCCAGGCGGCCAGGAGCGTGGCCAGCGACATCGGCCCGGTGGCGAAGCCGACCGCCAGTTCCGGCCCCTCCGGCCCCCATTCCGCCGCCCCCTGCGCGGCCAGCGTCACGGCCTCGCTCTCCAGCTGGATCGTCTCCAGCTCGATCCGCCCGGCGCCGGGGATGAAATGCGCCCTCAGGCGGCCGTCGTCATAGGTCTGCGCGCTGGCGAACCCGGCTTCGGGACTGATCTCCACCCGGTCGAGGTCGAGCGACAGGGACATGCCCTCCCCCGACCGCCACCGCTCCAGCACGCCGGCGGCCTGCAACGCGCCCGCCGGGCCGGTCAGCCGCAGCCCCCGCACCCGGACCTGGCCCGGCGCCCCCTCGTCGCCCTCGAGCCGCAGGTCCAGCCGCTCGATCCGACCGAAGGGGTCGGGCACGCCGGCCAGCGTGCCGGGGCCGACGCGCACGCTGCCGCGGAAGGAGATCGGCGCCCCTTCTCGTGACAGCCTCGCCCGGGCCCGCACGCCGGCGCGCAGGTCGCCGAAAGTCGCGGCCTCCGACAGGGGCGCCCCGGCGGCGAGCGCCAGATGCGCGATCGGCAGGCCGCCGAGCCGGGCGCGGAACGACACCTCGCCGTCGTCATGGCGCCGCTCGCCCTCCGCCGCGAAGCGCGCCTCGGCGGGGCCGTCGCCCTCCGCCTCCAGGGCCAGCAGGTCGGGGCCGGCGAAGTCCTCGGCCGCCTGGCCCGGGTCGTCGGCGCGGCCCGCCGCGTCATTCGACCAGTCCTCCAGCTCCCCTCCCGGATCGGCCAGCGCGCCCACCGCCCGCGGCGGCGGCGCCACCCGACCGGCGAGCCGGCCCACATCGCGATCCTCCAGCCGCTCGACCGAAAGCTCGGCGTCGATCAGCCGCCAGTTCTGGCCGGTGAAATGATCGCGGTAGGAGACGTCCACATTCTCGGCGGTGACCTTGCGCAGGCGGCCCAGCGGGCCGTCGCCCGGCCCCTGCCCCGCCAGCAGCGCCACCAGCGCCGAGGCCGCGTCGCTCTGGCTCACGCTGGCCTGGGCCGCGAGCTCCGCCGGGGTGGCCGCCGCCCGCGCCTCTTCCGGCCGCGCCGCGCCCGGCAGCCGCAGGCGGCCCTGCGCGTCGCGCTCGATCACGGCCGAGATGCCGGCCGCGTGGATCTCGGTCGGGGCCAGCAGCCCGAAGGCCAGGTCCCACAGATGGAAGCGCATGGACAGCTCGGGCGCCGCCGCGATCTCCAGCCCCTCGGCGTCGACCACCCGCACGTCGCCCAGCCGCAGGCCCGAGACCTCCCCCGGCTCGCCCAGCGCGAACACCGCCTGCCCGATCGAAAAGCGCAGCCCGTCCGAGGCCGCGGCCAGCCGGTCCGCGATCACCGTGGTCAGGGGCCCGAGCGACACCGGCCCCTCGCGCAGGCGCTGATGGCCCACGGCCAGCGCCGCGAGGGTCAGCAGCAGCGCCCCCGCGATGACCGAGCCCAGCCGGTTGAGATGCCGCGCCGCCGCGCCGCCGCGCCGCGCGTCGCGGCGCGCGTGGCGTCGACGGCCGGCGGCCGCTTCGCGCTGGTGGTGCAGATGCCTGCGATGCATGTCGCTCCCGTGCCCGTCGCGCCCGGCCAGGCCCTGCCCCCGCCCGCGTTCCGCCGCGGGCCAACGTCGCTCGCCCGACCGGCGCGCCTTCCGCCTCGGACCTTGCCCCGCGGCGCCCCGCCGCCGCCATGCCGCGCGATGGCGCGGGGCGCCCCGTGATGGCGCCCGTCACGTCGCCCCGGCACGGCGCCCGGCACGGCGCCCCGACACGGCGTCCTTCGACGGGCCCGGCCGGGTTTCGGACTTGCCCTCGGTCGCGATGAAACTAGACCGTTCCCCAGCCCCCTTCCACTTCGCAGGAGACGCGCGCCCATGACCGACCCCGCAACCGCCCCCGAGATCTCCGTCGGCGACCCGGCCCCCGACTTCTCCCTCCCCCGCGACGGCGGCGGCGCGCTGTCGCTGTCCGAGCTGAAGGGCAAGCCGGTCGTGCTCTATTTCTACCCGCGCGACGACACGCCCGGCTGCACCACCGAGGCGCTGGACTTCACCGCGCTGGGCGCCGAGTTCGCCGCCGCCGGGGCCGTGGTGCTGGGCGTCTCCAAGGACACCCCCGCCAGCCACGACAAGTTCAAGGCCAAGCATGATCTCGGCGTGACCCTGCTGTCGGACGAGGACTGCGCGGTCTGCCAGGCCTACGGCGCCTGGGTGGAGAAGAGCATGTACGGCAAGAAATACATGGGCATCGACCGCTCCACCTTCCTGATCGGGGCGGACGGGCGGCTGGTTCGGATATGGCGCAAGGTCAAGGTGAAGGGCCATGCCGACGACGTCCTCGCCGCCCTGCGCGAGATCGCCTGATCCTGCGACCGGTCGGCGCGCCCCGTCGAAGTCCCTGGCGGGGCGCGCCGATCCCCGGCCCGCGACGCGGGAACCTGTCTGCGGCGCGCTGACGCAGCATCGCCGCGCGGCGCGGCGACGCGGAGCGCGCGGCTTTCCCCAACGGCGGATACGCCTCGGCCCGGATGCGCGCTAATCCCGCCTTAATCTTTCCCCATTTAGGCTCTAGCCGGCGATCACTCCAGAAGCGGGTGATTCCACTCGCAGGGGTCGCCTCAGGACCGTTTCGGCCCAGGGCTGCCGATGGGCAGCTGTATCACCGCCGTTCGAAACGTGTTGATCACCGGGCAGCGCATCGGGTAACGATGCAGAAACACAACAAGACGCGAAAAACGCGAAGGGACAGGACATCCCGACGCAAGGCACCGAGGGACACGGATGACAAGCCCGAATGGCCGCGCGGAGGAACCGCGTGCCGTTGGTGGTTTGCCTGATTGGCGGCTCACCATCCGGAAAGGCGACGATGCGCGGCATATCCGCGTCTCCACGCGCGGCGGTCTTCTCGCGGCGGCCTGCGTCACGGCCCTCCTGGGCTGGACCGGCTTCGCCACGGTATCGCTGCTTCTGAACCATGCCGAACGCGAGGCGCTCGCCGCCCGCGTCGCGGCCTATGAGAGCGGATCCGCCGACGCGGTGGCCGAGGCCGAGGCGCGCCGCGTCGCCGACCTCGCCGCGCTGGAGGCCGATCGCGACGCCCGGCTCGCCGCGCTGACCGAGGACCGCGACGCCGAGGTCGCGGCGCTGGAGGCGCAGCGGGACCTCGCCGCCGAACAGGCCTCCGACGCGCTGGCCCGGCTCGACGTCATGAGCCGTGAGCTCGCCCGTCGCCAGGCCTCGCTGGTCGCGGCCGCGGACGCGGAATCCGAACTGACGCTCGCGCTCGAAAGCCTGCGCGCCAAGCTGGCCGACGCCGTCGCCGCCCGCGACGAGGCGGAGCGCGCCCGCATGGCGCTCGCCGCCCGGGCGGAGGCGCTGAACGCCGACCATGCCGCCGCCGACGCGGCCGAGGACGAGTGGACCTCCGCCATCGAAGGCGTCACCGCCGCGCTGGAGGACACCACCCGCGAACGCGACGCCGCGGTGATGATGCAGGCCGCCCTGGCCGACCGGCTGGAGACGCTGGAATCAGAGCGCGGCCGCGCCGCCGAGGCCCGCGCCCGCCTGTTCTCCCAGCTTGAGGACGCGGTCGACGCCGGGCTCGGCGGGCTGGAGAAGGCGCTCGACGCCGCCGGCGTGAACCCCGACCAGGTCGTCGCCGAACTGCGCCGCGACTATTCGGGCGAGGGCGGACCCTTCCTGCCGGTGGATGAGAGCGCCTCGCCGCTGCTGGTCTCCGAGGATGCGGAGCGGGTGGCCAACCTGCTCGGCGGGCTGGAGCGGGCGAGCCTGATGCAGGTCGCCGCCGCCAAGCTGCCGCTGGCCAAGCCGGTGCACGCGGCCTTCCGCTTCACCTCCGGCTTCGGGGTCCGGCGCGATCCCAAGAACGGCCGCTCGCGCATGCATGCGGGCACCGACTTCGCCGCCGCCCGCGGCACGCCGATCCACACCACCGCCGACGGGGTCGTGACCTTCGCCGGCTGGCAGTCGGGCTACGGCCGGGTCATCAAGATCCGCCACGCCTTCGGCTTCGAGACGGTCTACGCGCATCTCAACGCCACCCGCGTCAAGGTGGGGCAGCGGGTTGCGCGCAATGACCGGATCGGCGATATGGGTAACTCGGGACGCTCGACCGGGTCGCATCTCCACTACGAGATCCGCCTGAACGGGAAGCCGCTCAACCCCATGAAGTACATCGAGGCCGCGCGCAATGTTCTCTAAGTCGAAGATCAACGATCCGATCGACACCAAGGCCGAAGACTCCGGGTCGCGGCCCGCCGCGCCGGCGCCGGCCGCGCCGCCGCGCACCGGTTCGCCTTCGCCGTCGGCCCCTGCGAAGCCCAAGGCGCCGCCGTCGATCCTCAGCTCCGACCTCACGGTGACCGGCAACCTGCGGACCACCGGCGACATCCAGGTCGAGGGCGCCGTGGACGGCGACATCCGCGCCCACCTGCTGACCGTGGGCGAAAGCGCCACGATCCGCGGCGAAATCGTCGCCGACGACGTGGTGGTCAACGGCCGGGTCGTCGGCCGGGTCCGCGGCGTGAAGGTGCGCCTGACCTCCTCCGCGAAGGTCGAGGGCGACATCATCCACAAGACCATCGCGATCGAGAGCGGCGCCCATTTCGAGGGTTCGGTCCAGCGCAACGACGACCCGCTGTCGGATGGCGGCAAGTCGGCCCCGGTGATCTCCTCGCCCCCCGCCGGTTCCACCAACGGCTCCGAGGGCTGAGCTTTCCTCCTGCGCAGGGCGGCCCATCCGCCGTCATGCCTGACATTCGAAACGCGGGTCCCGGCGACGGGGCCCGCGTTTCGCGTCTCCGGGGGCGCCCGGCCCGCCTCCGCAATGCGAAACGCCCCGGAGCGGGGCTCCGGGGCGCTCGGGGCGACGGCGATGTCGGCGGGCGTCGCCTCTCCGCCCTGAACCGGCCCCGGCCGTCGTCGTCGCCCCGGCTTCGGGGGTGAGAACGAAGGGGGCGGCCGCAACGCGGCCGGGGCCGTCTCGGGGCGCCGCTCCGGCGGGAGGAGCGGCGCGATCTCAGGCCGCGCGGCGGTTGCGGGCCTCGGCGGCGGCGCGCTCGGCCTCCAGGTCCTCGGCCCAGGCGGCCAGGTCGGCGTCCACGTCCTTCGCGCCGGCGGCGTTGCGGAACCCGGCGCCGATCAGCGGCAGGAACGGCAGGGTCAGGGTCAGCGCCACGGCGGTCGCCCAGGCGATGCCCAGCGAGGCGAAGACGCCGAAGCCCCCCCCGACCCCGGCCGCGATCCCCGCGGAGACCCCCGCCGCATGAGCCCAGAACAGCAGCGCCATCGGGAAACCGGCGCGGGGGGCGTCGTCGCGGGACGGGGCGTTCCGGTGGATCTCGATGGCGGTCATGGCGGGCTCTCCTGTGCGGCGCCGTTTCGCGCCTCGTTGCTTGCAGGGAGAGTTCTACGAAAATCCGAGCCGCCGCGCGACATAGCGAAGGGCGGGTTCGCCGGCGCGGATGGCGCGGCGACCTATCCGAAAGGATAGTCCCCCGGCGCGGGGCTCGGGGCGCCCCCCCTCCCCGCTTGCGGGGGGGGGAAGCGCGGCGCGGCGGGCGCCCGAACGCGAACCGCCGGGCGCATCGCTGCGCCCGGCGGTTTCGGTCCTGGTCCTGGTCATGGTCGCCTGAAAAGCCCCGTCGCAGGGCCCGCGATCAGTCCTCGGCCATCGCCTCGGCCCGGGTCTTGCCGGTGACCTCCATCGCCAGCGCCGCGGCCATGAACCGGTCCAGATCCCCGTCCAGCACGCCGCCGGTGTCCGAGGTCTCCACGTTGGTGCGCAGATCCTTGACCATCTGGTAGGGCTGCAGGACGTAGGAGCGGATCTGGTTGCCCCAGCCGATCTCGCCCTTGGCGTCATGGGCGTCCTGGATGGCCTGGGTGCGCTTGCGCAGCTCGATCTCGTAGAGCCGCGACTTCAGCGCCGCCATAGCGTTGGCCCGGTTCTGATGCTGCGACTTCTCCGAGGACGTCACCACGATATTGGTCGGGATATGGGTGATCCGCACGGCCGAGTCGGTGGTGTTGACGTGCTGCCCGCCCGCGCCCGAGGACCGGTAGGTGTCCACCCGGATCTCGTTCGGCTTGATCTCGATCTCGATCGAGTCATCCACCACCGGATAGACCCAGACCGAGGAGAACGAGGTCTGCCGCCGCGCCGCGCTGTCGAAGGGCGAGATGCGCACCAGCCGGTGCACGCCCGATTCCGATTTCAGCCAGCCGTAGGCGTTCGGCCCGGTGATCTTGTAGGAGGCCGACTTGATGCCCGCCTCTTCGCCGGCGCTCTCGGACATCAGCTCGACCTTGTAGCCCTTGGCCTCGGCCCAGCGGGTATACATGCGCGCCAGCATCTGGGCCCAGTCGCAGGACTCGGTGCCGCCGGCGCCGGCGTTGATCTCCAGGAAGGTGTCCGAGCCGTCGGCCTCCCCGTCCAGCAGCGCCTCGATCTCGGCCTGGGCGGCGCGGTCGCGCAGGGCCGACAGCGCGGCCTCGGCCTCGGACACCACCTCGGCGTCTCCCTCGGCCTCGCCCATCTCGATCAGCTCGATATTGTCGGTCAGCTCCTGGCCCAGCGACTTGGCCTGCTCGTATTTGTCGGCGAGCTGCTGGCGGTCGCGCATCACCTTCTGCGCCTGGACGGAGTCGTCCCACAGCGTCGGGTCCTCGACCCGGGCGTTGAGCTCCTCCAACCGGTGCTCCGCGGTCTCCCAGCCCACGCGCTGGCGCAGCAGGGTCACCGACTTCTCGATTTCGGCGATGAGGTTCTGGGTCTCCGCACGCATGGGACGAGGAGCTCCTTGGTCGGGTCTGGGGGCCGCACGCGCCCGGAAGGGGCGCGAAACCGCATCCGGGGGACATAGACCGGCGCGGCGCGCGGCTCAAGTGATGGAACGCAGCAGGGATGCGGCGGCGGGGGGCGGCGGGAGTCCGAAGGCCCCCGCGCCCCCCGTACCGCCCCGTCGGATCAGTAAAGTCCGCCGGACCCGAAGCCGCCCGAAGGCGAGGGCGGGGCCGGGGCCTGGCCGCCTCCCCCCCCGCCATCCGCGGGCGCGCCGCCAGACGCGGGGCCGGACGCGGGGCCGGACGAGGGCTCGTCCTGCTCCAGCCGCATCGGCAGATCGCCGCCGGCGAACATGTCGAACCGGCCTTCGATGACCGCGCCGCCGGAATATTCGCCGACGGCCGGCGCCTCGCCCAGGCGGAACGCCTCAAGCGCCACGCCGGCGCCCGACGCGTCGTCCGACAGCCGCCGCCCGGTGGAGCGGTCGATCTTGGCCATCACCGCATGCGGCGGGAACGGGAAGTCCAGCTTCGGACGGTCCTTCATGGCGATCTCCATGAAGTCCTCGAAGACCGGCGCGCAAAGCGTGCCGCCGAAGGCCCCCCGCCCCATCGGGCGCGGGTTGTCGTAGCCGATGAAGCAGCCCGCCACCATGTTGGGGGTGAAGCCGATGAACCAGGCGTCCTTGGCCTCGTTGGTGGTGCCGGTCTTGCCGGCCAGCGGCAACCCGAGGCTCTGCAGCCGGGTCGCGGTCCCCCGCTCCACCACGCCGCGCATCATCGAGGTCAGCTGGAACGCCGTCACCGGGTCCATGATCAGCTGCGAATTGGGCTGCAGCACCGGCTCCAGCTCCCCCGACCGCCAGTCCTGGCGGCAGTCGGGGCACAGCCGGTCGTCCTGGCGGAAAATGGTCTCGCCCCAGCGGTCCTGCACCCGGTCGACCAGCGTCGGCGACACCCGCCAGCCGCCATTGGCGAACATCGCGTAGGCCCCGACCATCTGGTAGAGCGTCGTCTCTCCCGCCCCCAGCGCGTAGCTGAGATGGTGCGGCATGTCGGAATAGACCCCGAAGCGCTCGGCGTATTCCGCGACCAGGTCCATGCCCACATCCTGCGCGAGCCGCACGGTCATCACGTTGCGCGACTGCTCGATGCCGACCCGCATGGGCGAGGGGCCGTAGAACCTGTTGGACGAGTTGGTGGGCCGCCACAGCTCCGCCGCGCCGGTGTCGATGGAGATCGGGGCGTCGAGGATCACGGTGGAGGGCGTGTAGCCGTTGTCCAGCGCCGCGGCGTAGACGAAGGGCTTGAAGGCCGAGCCCGGCTGGCGTTTGGCCTGGGTCGCGCGGTTGAACACCGAGGTCTCGAAGCTGAAGCCGCCCTGCATCGCCAGCACGCGGCCGGTGACCGGGTCCATGGCCATGAAGGCGCCCTGCAATTCGGGGATCTGGCGAAGCGACCAGCGCGCCAGCCCCGCGTCGACGAGCGCGTCGCCGGGGACATCGCGGATTTCGGACCCGTCCTCGGTTTCGCCGGCGACCATGATCACGTCGCCCACGGCGAAGATGTCGGCGGGCTTGCGCGGGGCGCGCCCGACGCCGCCGCGCTCCAGCTCGGGCTTGGCCCAGCCGGCGTCGCCCACGCCGATGTAATGGCCGTCCGCGTCCTCGGGCACGCCCTGGATGCCGATGCGCGCGGTCGTATCGCCGACCTTCAGCACCACGGCCGGGCGCCAGCCGGGAATGTCGCCGGGCGCGCGGGTGGCGGCCAGCGCCTCGCGCCAGGCGTCCTCGCTCGGGGCCCCGTCGTCGCCGGTCAGCGCCGCCGGCTCTATACGCGTGAGAGGTCCGCGCCAGCCCTGACGCTCCTTGTCCCACTTCACCAGCCGGGCGCGCAGGGCGTCGCCGGCCGCGCGCTGCAGCTCGGGGTCGAGCGTCGCGCGGATGGTCAGCCCCCCGCCTTCGACCGCCTCTTCACCGAACTGGCCGACCAGCTGGCGGCGGATCTCCTCGGAGAAATAGTCCCGCGGCGGCACCGGCGGCAGCTCCGGCTCCACCGAGCCGTCGAGCACCGTGGCCAGCGGAGCCGCGTCGGCCTCCTCGAACTCGGCCTGGGTCAGGAACCCCGCCCGCAGCATCTGATCCAGCACGTAGCCGCGCCGCGCCACGGCGATGTCGTGGTCGCGCACCGGGTGCAGGTTGGAGGGCGCCTTGGGCAGCGCCGCGAGATAGGCGGCCTCGGCCGGCGTCAGGTTCTCCAGCGCCTTGCCGAAATAGTTGTCGGCCGCCGCCGCCACCCCGTAGGCCCGCGCGCCGAGATAGATCTCGTTGAGATAGAGTTCGAGGATCTGGTCCTTGGTCAGCACCTGCTCGAGGCGGGTGGCCAGGATGATCTCCTTGAACTTGCGCTCGAAGGACCGTTCGTTGGTCAGCAGGAAGTTCTTCATCACCTGCTGGGTGATGGTCGAGGCCCCGCGCAGCCGCCCGCCGCGGGCGTAGTCCACCACCGCGCCGACGATGCCCAGCGCGTCGAAGCCGGCATGTTCGTAGAAATTGCGGTCCTCGGCGGCGATGAAGGCGTTCTTCACCAGGTCCGGCACCTCGTCGATCGGGGCGAAGACCCGGCGCTCGGTCAGGTATTCGGCCATGATCGCGCCGTCGCGGTCGTAAACGCGCGAGATGGTCGCCGGCTGGTAGCTTTTCAGCGCGTCGTAATCGGGAAGGTCGCGCCCGTAATGCCAGACCAGCGCCGCCATGGCGCCGAGCCCGAAGATCGCGCCGATGGAGGCGATGCTGAACATCCAGGCGAGAAATCGCATCATGCCGTAGGGTCGCTCCGTTGCGTGCAATATGCGCCCGCAGGCGGGGCGCCGGGTATCGGGCCGGTCGGTGATCCCGGTCCTGAGCGCCTACATAGTGCGGCGCGCTTGGCGCGGACAGGGCAAGCTTGCGGCGGAATGCGACGAAGGCCGCGACGTTGCGCCCAAGCGGCGCCTCCGCGGACCGGCGCAGGCGCGCGCGCGAAGCCGTTCATCCGCCTGATGAACAAGGCCGATCCGGATGCGCGACATGCCGCGCCCGGCGCCGCGCGGCGCGATCCCGGGAGCCCGCGCCGTCAGTTCTCCGCCGACGCCGACGCCGGCGCCGGTCCGCGCGAATCCGGTCCGGAGGGGAGACCGCCGCCAGATCCCGGCTCCGGCGCCGAGGCGTAGGCCCGCGCCGCCCCCGCCTCCCGCCATTCGTCGAGCCCCGCGGCCAGCGCCCGCGCCGCCAGCCGCCGCCAGGCCGGGTCGCGCATCCGGGCGAGGTCGGCGGGGTTGGACAGGAACCCCAGCTCCACCAGCGTCGAGGCCATGCGGGTCGAGCGCAGCACCCGGAACCGGGCCTGGGCATGGGCCCGCCCGCGCAGCATCGGCGTCACAGCGTCGAGATTGTCGGCCAGCGCCTCCGCCAGCCCGCGGGAGGCGAGCGTCGCGGGGCCGCGCCCGATCTGCTCGATGATGGCGGCGATGTCGTCGCCGCCGCGCAGGCCCGCGCCGACCGCTCCGGCATCCCCATCGGCGTCGCCGTCATGGCCCTCGGGGCCGCGCAGGTCGGCCTGGTTCTCGGAACTGGCGAGCGCCCCGGTCTCGGCGTCGGTGGCGCGCGAGGCGAGGCTGAACACCGAGGCCCCCAGCGCCTCCCCCCGCGCCACGGTGTTGGCGTGGATCGAGACGAAAGCCGAAGCGCCGGCGGCCTCGGCCAGCTCCACCCGCGCGTCCAGCCCCAGGTAGCGGTCGTCGGTGCGGGTCAGCTCAGCCCGCCAGCGCCCGGTCTCCTGCAAGGCGCGGGCGAGGTCGCGGGCGAAGTCGAGCGCCAGCGTCTTCTCCACCGCATCGCCGCGGATGGCGCCGGGGTCGAAGCCGCCATGACCGGCGTCGACCATCACCAGCGGCCGGGTTTCGGCCCGCGGGTCCGGAGCGCCGCGCAGATCCACCGAGAACCGCCCCGGCCCGCCCGAGGCCCGCGCGCCGGGCGGCCAGCCGGCGGTCTCGGCGAAGCGCGCCTGCGTTTCCGGGCCGAGGATCACCCGCAACCGGGCGCCGCCGCCCTCCAGCGGGGTCATCACCGCCTCCTCCAGCCGGGCGGGGCCGGCCAGGTCGAGCGCCAGCCGGGCGCGGCCGGCCTCGGCCATCCCGGCGCGCAGGCCCGCGATCAGCCCGTCGGGCGGCGGCGGCGCCCGGCGCCCGGTCCAGCCTCCGGCCGCGACGTCCACGATCAGCCGCGGCGGCCCGTCCAGCGCGAACACCCGCCACGGCCCCGGCCCGGGCAGCGACAGCGCCAGCCGGGTGCGGCCGTCATGGTGGCGCATCCCGATCAGACGGGCCTCGCCGGCCAACGCCAGGGCGGCGGCGGCCTCGTCCAGTTGCGAGATCGGCTGCGGGCGCGCCGGCGGCGCATCGACGCCGGGCGGCGACGATCGGGGCGCGGGCGGCGGCGTCGCCGCGCCCCCCGCCCCCGGCCCCAGCGCCGCGCCGGCCCCCGCCGCGACCAGCACCGCCGCGCCGGCCGCCCGGCGAATGCCGCGAATTGCATGGGCCCCCACCGCGCCGCTCCGCCAGGCCATCCGCATAACCCCTTGTTTCCCTGTCGTTTCGCCCTGTCGCTGCGGGCGCGAATACATTGCGACGCGCAAGTGCGATAGCGATTGTCAACAGGCCGCCCCGACGGCTATAGTGTCAAGGCTGCCGCCAGTTCGGGACGCGCCCTGCGCGCACGAGCCACGGCGCAGCGACGAACCGAAAGTTTTTCGGACGACGCCCCGGATCCAAGGGACGACCTCGCAGCGGACAGGGCCAAGGCCCGCCCCGTGCAGCGATCTCGTCCGCCGGCGCGGCGCCGAGATCGGGGCCAGGCTCACGTGCCCTCGCCCCTCCCCGACTGCGGCCGGACGGCGCCCTTCGCCGGACCTGCCAGGAGATCAGAACGCGATGCGCGCCCACACCCGGTTCAGCGACGAAGGAGACCGCGCCACGGCGCCGGCCCTTCCGCGCGCCCGGACCGCGGCGGCACTCGCCCCAGTATCAACCGACGCGCGTCTTCATCCGCCCGCCCCTCCGGGTCGGTCGGCGCCGGAGGCGGCGCGCCGGGTCAGGAGACCATGGCCAAGAAGATGCTCATCGACGCGACCCACCCGGAAGAAACCCGGGTCGTCGTCGCGGACGGAAACAAGGTAGACGACTTCGATTTCGAGTCGATCGCCAAGAAGCAGATCGCCGGCAACATCTATCTCGCCAAGGTGACGCGCGTTGAGCCGTCGCTGCAGGCCGCCTTTGTCGAATACGGCGGCAACCGGCACGGATTTCTCGCCTTCTCCGAGATCCATCCCGACTATTACCAGATCCCGCGGGCCGACCGTGAGGCGCTGATGGCCGAGGAGGAAGCCGAGGCCCGCAAGCGCGCCGCGGCCGAGGACGGCGGCCGTGGCCGTCGCAAGGGCCGGGGCGCGCGCCGCGCCGCCGAGGAGGCCGAGGTCGAGGACGACCAGGAGACCGGCGACGAGGATCAGGAGAACGACGACGACTCGATGATGGTCGAGGATGTCGACGATTCCGACTCCGACAATGACGGCGACGAAGCCGACAGCGACGCGGCCGATGGCGAAACCTCGACGGCGGACACCGCCGAAGCCGAGCCGGACGCGGAGAAGGTCGAAGCCGAAGCCGCCCCCGCGATCGAACAGGCCGCGGCCCCCGAAGCCGAGACCGAAACCGCGCCGGAAACGGCCGAGGCCGCGCCCGAAACCCCCGCCGAAACGACCGCCAAGACCCCTGAGGAGACGGACGCCGCCCCGTCGGCCGACCCCGATATCGAAGAGGTCGATCCCGACGCCAAGCCGCCGAGCTCCATCGCCGAGAGCGCCGGGACCGGCGACGACGACCGGGTTGAGGAAGACTACGCCCCCGCCGCCGAGCGCAAGCGGGAGGAGGACGAGACCTCCGCCGAGCCCGCGCCCGAACCGGCCCCCGAGGCCGCTGCGGACGCCGGGACCGAGGCCGAGCCGGTCGCCGAAACCCCGGCCGAAGCCGACGCCCCCGCGGAAGTCGAGACCGCGGAAACCGTGACCGAGGCCGAGACCCCTGCCCCCGAAGCGGAAGCGGAGGCCCCGTCGGAGACGGAAGCCGCCGCCGAAACCCCGGCCGCCGAGCCGGCCGTGACCGACGCTCCGGCGACCGAAGCTTCCGAAGCCGAGGCCCCCGCTGAAACCGCGACGGACGCCGCCTCCGACGCGAATGCGGAAGCGAGCGCCGAAACCACCACGGAAACCACCGCCGAGGCGACCGACGCCGCCTCCGCCGAAACGGCGACCGCCGAGGGCGACGCCGCCTCCGAAG
This sequence comes from Albimonas donghaensis, assembly GCF_900106695.1. Classification (GTDB taxonomy): domain Bacteria; phylum Pseudomonadota; class Alphaproteobacteria; order Rhodobacterales; family Rhodobacteraceae; genus Albimonas; species Albimonas donghaensis. The sequence goes on along the minus strand of NZ_FNMZ01000001.1, from coordinate 763,090 downwards.
GCGACTCGACCGCCGAGGAGAGCGAAGAGGACGGCGACCGCCGCCGCCGCCGCTCCCGTCGCGGCGGCCGGTCCCGCCGGTCCCGCCGCGGCCGCGCCCGCGCCGACGAGACCGAGACCGAGGGCGACGCCACCGCCGAAGCCGACCCGGCCGAGCCCGAAGCGGACGCCGAGGCCGAGCCCCGGCCCCGTCGCGCCCGCCGCTCGCGCTCCCGCACCCGGGACGCGTCGGACGAGGACGCGCCGCAGGCCGAGACCGTCTCGGGCGATGTCGACGACGACCAGGGCGATGGCGGCGACGAGATGGCCGAAATCTCGGTCCGTCGCATCTTCCAGCGCCGCTACAAGATCCAGGAAGTGATCAAGGTCCGGCAGATCCTGCTGGTCCAGGTCGTTAAGGAGGAGCGCGGCAACAAGGGCGCCGCGCTGACCACCTATCTCTCCCTCGCCGGCCGCTACTGCGTGCTGATGCCCAACACCGCCCGCGGCGGCGGCATCTCCCGCAAGATCACCAACGCGGCGGATCGCAAGAAGCTCAAGGACATCGCCTCGGAGTTCGAGGTGCCCAAGGGCATGGGCCTGATCATCCGCACCGCCGGCGCCAAGCGCACCCGCGCGGAGATCGAGCGCGACTACGAATACCTCCTGCGCCAGTGGGAGCAGGTGCGCTCCATCACCCTCAAGTCGGTGGCGCCCAGCCTGATCTACGAGGAAGGTTCGCTCATCAAACGGGTGATCCGCGACCTCTACGCCACCGGCATCGACCAGATCGTCGTCGCCGGCGAAGAGGGCTGGCGCGAGGCCCGCGACTACATCTCCATGCTGATGCCGGGCCATGCCCGCAACGTGGTGCTGCATGAGGGCGGCGCGCCGCTCTTCGCCAAGCATGGCGTGGAGCAGGAGCTGACCTCGCTGATCCACCCGGTGGTCCAGCTGAAATCCGGCGGCTACATCGTCATCGGCATCACCGAGGCGCTGGTGGCCATCGACATCAACTCCGGCAAGTCGACCAAGGAAGGGTCCATCGAGGACACCGCCCTGAAGACCAACCTGGAGGCGGCGGACGAGATCTCGCGCCAGCTGCGTCTGCGCGACCTCGCCGGGCTGATCGTCATCGACTTCATCGACATGGAGGACCCGCGCAACAACCGGGCCGTCGAGAAGCGGATGAAGGAGAAGCTGAAGATCGACCGGGCGCGGATCCAGGTCGGCCGCATCTCGGCCTTCGGGCTGATGGAGATGTCGCGCCAGCGCCTGCGTCCCGGCGTGCTGGAGGCGACGACCGCCCCCTGCGCCCATTGCCACGGCACCGGCATCGTGCGGGCGGATTCCTCCCTGGCCCTGGCCATCCTGCGTCAGCTGGAAGGCGAGGCGGCCCGCGCCCGCGCGCCGGAGCTGCTGATCCACGCTCCGATGGGGGCCGCGGCCTACCTGCTCAACGACAAGCGGGATCACCTCTCGGCGATCGAGGCGCAGCATGACGTGGTGGTGCGGGTGCAGCCCGACCCGGCGCTGTTCTCGCCCGAATTCCATATCGAGAAGGTGAAGACCCAGACCCGCCGGCCGGCCCAGGTGGCCGCGGTGACCGCGCTGTCGGTCGCGCCGCCGGATCTGGAGGACTACGATCAGGTCGAAGAGGCCGAGGTGATCGAGCCGGTGGCGGAGACGCCCGCCGCCGTGGCGGAAGCGTCGGCGTCCCCGGAGGCGGCCGAAAAGCCCGCGCCGCGCGCCCGTGCGGCCGCGCCCGATGACGGGGCCGAGGATGACGACGACGCGTCGCGCCGTCGTCGCGGTCGCCGCGGCGGTCGTCGCCGCCGGCGAGGCGGACGGGATGACGAGGCCGCGGCCGGCGATGAGCAGGGCCAGGCCGAGGCCGTGACGGCGGAGGCTCCGGAAGCGGAGGCGCCCGTCGCGACGGCTGACGCCTCCCCTGAAGTCGACGCCGCGATCCCCGCGCCCAAGCGCACCCGCCGCCGGCGCAAGCCGCGGGCCGAGGATGCGGACGCCGCCCAGGCGACGCCCGAAGCCGAACCGGTTTCGGCGCCCGAAGCGCCCGTCGTCGAGCCCGCGCCGGAGCCGGAAGCCGCCGCGGAGGTCCCGACGCCCCAGCCCGAGCCGGAGCCCGAGCCCGAGCCGGAGGCGACCGTCGAGGCCGCGCCCGAACCGGCGCCCGAGCTGGCCGAGACCCCTGCCCCGCAGCCGGAACCCGAGCCTCAGCCGGAACCCGAGCCCGAGCCGGAGGCCGCGACCAGCCCCGCGATGGCCGAGCAGCCTGCGGCAACCCCGCAGAGCGGCGAAGAGGGCCGTCCGAAGAAGCGCGGATGGTGGGCTTTCAGCCGCTGACGCGCGGCGACTTCGCCTGAAGAAAAGGCCCCGGACCGCAAGGTCCGGGGCCTTTTTCATTCCCGTGCCGACACCTCGTCCGCGGAGCTGCGTCGCCGCCATGCGCGGCGTCTCAGCCACCGACACGATCTCGTCGCGGCCACGGCCCTGGCCTACTCCGGCGGGAAGCTCGGCCTACCGACGCCGCGGACCTGACGGGCGGTCGCCTCGGCGCCGCATCGCGGCGAGCTTCGACCCGCCCCTTCCCCTTAAAAACCACACCGGAGGGCGCCTGGCTGACCCGAATGGCTGGACAGGCCCCACGCCCCCCTCGCCCCGAGCCCCGCCAGCGTCCGGGCCACGAAAGCGCACGCCCCCCCTTAAACGAAAAAGGGCGGCCCGAAGGCCGCCCGAATTCAGATCTGACCGAGTGGTCTCAGCCGCGACGACGACGGGCGACGAAGCCCATCAGCGCCAGACCACCACCGAGCAGCGGCAGAGCGGCCGGAACAGGCACGGCCGACGGCGGCGCGGTGTAGTTGTACTGCACCGTGACGTTCGCATCGCTCAGCGAGCTACCGGCGACGGTGAAGTTCGAACCGGTCTCAGTCTCGAAGCCGGTGTCGAAGGTGAACCCGAAGCTGTAGGTGCCGACGCCCACGAAGTTCGACTCGTCCACCAGCGAGATGAGGTAGGACGACCCGACCGACGAGGCGGTCGACAGCGGCAGCGAGCCCGAGCTTTCGCTCGGATCGAGCTCAACCGCACCGGTGGAGTCGGACGAGGCATACGGCGAGGCCGGGAAGATCGAGTCGATCAGGCCGTCATTGTCGGCGATCGTCAGCGAGCTGTTGAGCTTCACGGTCGACGTTTCGGTGGTCCCGCCGTTGTTCGTGATCACGATCGACGCGGTCGAGGCCGTCGAGAAGACCAGGAGCGACACGCTGTCCAGCGTGCCCCACGACGGGTCGAACTCAGAGACGGTGACAGTGACGGTCCCATCGCCACTGATCGCGCCGCTGGAGGTGCCCACCGCGTTGAACGTCGCGGCGCTGGCTGCGACCGTCGTCAGCGCCAATGCCGCCAGCGATCCGAATGTAACCCTAAACATATCCATCTCCAGATTCGTTTCCCCATTTCCGAGATACCGGAGCCCCGCGAAAGCGGAAGGCAGGCGAACCCGAGTCGCCCCGTCAATCTCGTTCATGTTCTTTGTAACGCGTTTCTTCAGAGTTTGGAACAGCGACGTTCACATTCGGCCAACTAAATTCCGCAACGCACCACTGGGGCGAACCGGCGGCGTCACATACCCGCCCCGGCCCAGGCGGCAAGCCGCCGGGCGCCTTCGATAATCTCCGATTCAGACCTCGCGAAGCTGAAACGCACCGTATTGTCCCCACGAACCGGGTCGAAATCCACGCCGGGCGTGGCGGCGACCCCGGCTTCGGACAGCATCCGGGCGCAGAAATTCCGGCTGTCATCGGTGAATTCCGCAACGTCCGCGTAAAGATAGAAGGCCCCGTCCGGCGGCGCGAGCCTGTCGAAGCCGGCGCGAGGCAGCGCGTCGAGCAGAATTTCGCGGTTCCGTTCGAATCGAAGACGATTCGCCTCGCATTCCTCCTCCGCCCCCAATGCGGCCAGCGCCGCGACCTGGCTCACATGCGGCGGACAAATGAACATGTTCTGAGCGAGCCGTTCAATTACGCGGATCATCCGCTCGGGCACGACCATCCAGCCGATCCGCCATCCGGTCATCGACCAATACTTGGAGAAGGAGTTGATCACGATGGCCTCGTCATCGACTTCCAGCGCCGAGACCGCGGGCGCGCCATAGGTCAGGCCGTGATAGATCTCGTCGGAGATCAGCCACGCCTCCCGGCTCCGGCACGCGGCGGCCAGGTCCGCCAGCCGGGCGCGGTCCAGCATCGCTCCCGTGGGATTGGCCGGAGAGGCGACCAGCAGCGCCCCCCAGTCCGGCGTTCCCGGCGCGGTCAGCGCGGCTGCGGTCGGCTGCCAGCGATCCGCCTCCCCGGTCTCCAGGCGCAGGGTCTCCACGCCGAGCGCCTTGAGGATGTTGCGATAGGACGGGTAGCTGGGATCGCCGAGCGCCATCCGCTCCCCCGCCTCCAGCGTGGCGAGGAAAGCCAGCGTGAACGCGCCCGACGACCCGGCCGTCACCACCACCCGCCGCGGATCCAGCGACAGCCCGTGACGCCGGCGATAGAGATCGGCGATGCCCTCGCGCAGTTCCGGCAGGCCGAGCGCCACCGTGTAGCCCATCGGCCCCTCCCGCATGGCGCGGGAGGCGGCCTCCAGCGCGCGGGCGGGGGCGGAGGTCGCGGGCTGGCCGACCTCCATGTGAATGATGTCGCGGCCCTCGGCCTCGGCCGTGCGGGCGGCCTCCATCACGTCCATCACGATGAAAGGATCGACGGCGCTTCGCCTTGAAGTTTTCATCGGTTCCGGCTCCTATCGGGGGGCTGAGGATCGCGACCCTCGGGGCTGGGCGGCGGTCGGTCAAGCGGCCAGGCCGGCGCGGGCGCGGGCGCCCCCATGCGGCGCTTGCGCCGACGGGCCTTGCGCCCGGGCGTCGCGGCGCTCACCTTGCGGCCGGTCCGCGCCGCGCCTTTCGCGTCCTGCGCTCCGAACCGGGCGCGGGGCGTCCGGATCGAGCGGCCCCGGCCGCGAGCCTGCAACAGCGGCCCCCGCCGCGCCCTGCGAAAGCCGAGCCGAGATCCCAGCCGTGACCCTGCGAACCGCCCTCCGCTCCGCCCGCCGCGCCGTTTCCGCGGCCGCCCCCGACATGTCGGCGCCGGGCCGCGCGCCTGCGCCGGGCCGCATGGGGCGGTCGCCCCTTGGCCGCGCGCTCGCGCTCGTCCCCCGCGCGCTGGCGCTGGCCGCGGCCCTGGCCGTCCCCCTGCCCGCCGCCGCCGCCGGCTTCGTGCGCGACGCGGAGATCGAGCACGTGCTCGCCAAGCTCTCCAACCCTATCTTCCGCGCCGCGGGCATCGCGCCCGACAGCGTGAACATCATGATCCTCGACCAGCCGGCCCCGAACGCCTTCGTCTTCGCGGGGCGCAACATGGTGTTCTCCACCGGGATGCTGCGCCGCTACGCCAAGCCCGACGAACTGCGCGGCGTGATCGCCCATGAGACAGGCCATATCACCGGCGGGCACCTCGCCCGGCGCGAGATCGCGGCCGGCAACCTGCAGGGCCCGGCCATCGCGGCCCTGATCCTGGGCATCGCCGCCGCCGCCGCCGCCGGGGCCGCGGGCTCCTCCGCCGGGGCGGGGCTGGGCACGGGGATCGCCATCGGCGGGCAGAGCGCGATCTCGCGCGCCTTCCTCACCTACAACCGCGCCGAGGAATCCGCCGCCGACCAGGCCGGGCTGACCTATCTGGAACGCGCCGGCATCGATCCCAGCGGCATGCGCCGGGTGCTGGAGGGGTTCCGCGGGCAGGAGGTGTTCTCCGACCGCTATCGCGACCCCTACACGCTGACCCACCCGATGTCGGCGGACCGGCTCTCGGCGATGGAGCGGCGGGCGGCGAAATCGCCCGCGCTCGGCAAGGGGCCGGAGCGGGAGCTGGTCTACTGGACCGAGCGGATGAAGGCCAAGCTGGAAGCGTTCATCGACACGCCCTCGGCCACGCTGAGCCGGCTCGATCCCGACGACCATTCCGAGCTGACCACCCTGCGCCGGGCGGTGGCGCTGCATCTGTCGCCCGATCCGGACCGGGCGGTGAAGGAGGTGGACCGGCTGCTCGCGATCCGCCCCGACGACCCCTATTACGAGGAGCTCAAGGGCCAGATCCTGCTGGAGAGCGGGCGCGGCGCGCAGGCGGTGGCCCCCTATCGCCGCGCGGTGGCGCTGGCCCCGGACGAGCCGCTGATCCTCGGCGGGCTGGGGCGGGCGCTGCTGTCGATCGGCACGCCGCAGAGCGACCGCGAGGCGCTGGCGGCGCTGGAGCGGGGCGCGCGCGATTCCCGCGGCGGCGGCCCGGGCCTGCTGCGCGACCTCGCCTTCGCCTATGCCCGCACCGGCCAGGAGGGACGCGCCGCCCTGACCACGGCCGAGCGTCTGGCGATGACCGGCCAGGGCCGCGACGCCCGCCGCATGGCCGAACGCGCCAAGGACCTGCTGCCCCATGGCAGCCCCGAATGGCTGCGCGCCGACGACATCGTGGCCAGCGTCGAGGCGGCCCTGCGATGACCCGCGCCGCCCCCGCCCCGGCCTGCGCCGCATCCGCCCCCGCCTGCGCCGCGTCCGCCTCGAACCCGCGCGCGCCCGACGGGTCCGCGCGCGCCTCGCTTGCCCGGCACGGCCTCCGCGCCCGCGCCCCTTACACCCGCGCCCCACACCACGGAGCCCAGACGCACATGACCGCGATTCCCCAGCCCGCCCCTCTCGCCGCCCGCCCGCTGCGCGCCGCCCTGCGCGCGCTGCTGCCGGCGCTGGCGCTGGCCGCCCTGCCCGCGCTGATCCCGGCGCCCTCCCCGGCCCAGACCGCCGCGCCGCTCTCCGCGCCCTCGTCCGCGTTCAGCCCCGAGGACCGCGCCGCGCTGCGCGCCGAGATCCGGAGCTACCTGCTCGACAATCCCGAGGTGATCATGGAGGCGATCCAGGTGCTCGAGGATCGCCGCCGCATCGCCTCCGAATCCGAAGGCCGCGACCTGGTGGCCCGCAACGCCGCGGCGCTGTTCGAGGACGGCTATTCCCATGTCGCCGGCAATCCCGACGGCGACGTGACCGTGGTCGAGTTCATCGATTACAACTGCGGCTACTGCAAGAAGGCCCATGACGACGTGCGCAAGCTGGTGGAGACCGATCCCGGCCTGCGCTACGTGGTCAAGGAATTCCCGATCCTCGGGCCGAGCTCGGTCACCGCCGCGCGGGCCGCGCTGGCGGCGCGCGAACAGGACGAGGGCCGGCGCTACATGGCCTTCAACGACGCGCTGATGAATCACAAGGGCGGGCTCTCGGACGGCGACGTCTGGGCGCTGGCCGCCGAGGCCGGGCTGGATATCGCCCGGCTCAAGGCGGATTCGAAGGACCCCGACATCCAGCGCGCCATCGAGGCCACCTATTCGCTGGCCAAGGTGCTCAAGATCGAGGGCACGCCGACCTTCGTGATCGGCGACAGCATCGTGCGGGGCTATGTGCCGCTCGACCGTCTGCGCGAAACCGTGGCCGAAACCCGCGAACGCAAGGGCTGATCCGGCGCGGGGGGACCGCTCCCCGCCCGCTTGCCGCGCCTCCTGTCACGCTCCCGACCCGGCGGCGTGGCAGACGCCCCTTGGCAACGCCCCCCTCGCACGTGTAAACGCCCCGATGACGCACCCGGGGGCCCCGCGCCGTCAGATCGGCCGCGACCGTCAGGCCTCGCAAGAGCAGCGACCCCGAATGACCAAGCATCACGACGCCGACATCGCCTTCATCCGCCAGCTCGCCGAACTGCTTCGGGAGACCGAGCTCAGCGAGATCGAGGTCGCGCGCGAATATGGCGAGGACGACCAGCTGCGCGTGCGCGTCACCCGTCAGCTCGCCGCCCCGACGCCGCCGCCCGCGCCCGTGACCTACGCCGCCCCCGCCGCGGCCCCCGTCGCCATGCCGACGGCCGAGGCCGACGCCGGCGACGCCGCCGACGCGCTGGCCCGCCATCCCGGCGCGGTGGCCTCGCCCATGGTCGGCACCGTCTACCTCCAGGCCGAACCCGGCTCGCCCGCCTTCGTCAAGGTCGGCGACGCGGTGACGGAGGGGCAGACCCTGCTGATCATCGAGGCGATGAAGACCATGAACCAGATCCCCAGCCCGCGGGCCGGGACGGTGAAGCGGATCCTGGTCGAAGACGGCTCGCCGGTCGAATTCGGCGCGCCGATGATGATCATCGAGTGACCCGCCGGGTCTCTGCAAGGCTGGTCCGGGGATAATCGGATGTTCAACAAGGTCCTGATCGCCAATCGCGGCGAGATCGCGCTGCGGATCCACCGCGCGTGCCGCGAGCTGGGCATCGCCACCGTCGCGGTGCATTCCACCGCCGACGCCGACGCCATGCATGTCCGCATGGCCGATGAGAGCGTGTGCATCGGCCCGCCCTCGGCGACGCAATCCTATCTCAACATGCCCGCCCTGATCTCGGCCTGCGAGATCACCGGGGCAGAGGCGATCCATCCCGGCTACGGCTTCCTCTCCGAGAACGCCACCTTCGTGCAGGTGGTGGAGGATCACGGGCTCGCCTTCATCGGCCCGACCGCCGAGCATATCCGGGTGATGGGCGACAAGATCGCCGCCAAGGACACCATGAAGGCCCTGGGCGTGCCCTGCGTGCCCGGCTCCGACGGCGCCGTGACCACGGCCGAGGAGGCGATGGACGTCGCCGCCGACATCGGCTTTCCGGTGCTGGTCAAGGCCAGCGCGGGGGGCGGCGGCCGCGGCATGAAGGTGGCGCGCACCGCCGCCGAACTGCCCAACGCCTTCGCTTCCGCCCGCTCCGAGGCGCGGGCCGCCTTCGGCGACGACGCCGTCTACCTGGAGAAATACCTGGGCGCGCCCCGGCATATCGAGATCCAGGTGTTCGGCGACGGCAAGGGCCGCGCGGTGCATCTTGGCGAACGCGACTGCTCCCTCCAGCGCCGCCACCAGAAGGTGTTCGAGGAATGCCCCTCTCCGGTGCTGCTGGAGGCCGACCGCGCCCGCATCGGCGCCACCTGCGCCGAGGCCATCGCGGCGATGAACTACCGCGGCGCCGGCACCATCGAATTCCTGTGGGAGAACGGGGAGTTCTATTTCATCGAAATGAACACCCGCCTTCAGGTCGAGCACCCGGTGACCGAGGCCGTCTGGCGCGTCGACCTGGTGAAGGAGCAGATCCGCGTCGCCGCCGGCCTGCCCATGTCCTTCGACCAGGCCACGCTGCGCCCCGAAGGCCACGCCATCGAATGCCGCCTGAACGCCGAGCGTCTGCCCGACTTCGCCCCCTGCCCGGGTGAGATCACCGCCTATCACGCCCCCGGCGGGCTGGGCGTGCGCATGGACAGCGCCATCTATCGCGGCTACCGGATCCCGCCTTACTATGACAGCCTGATCGGCAAGCTGATCGTGCATGCCGAGGACCGTCCCACCGCCATCGCCCGCCTGCGCCGCGCGTTGTCGGAGATGATCGTGGACGGCATCGACACCACGCTGCCCCTGTTCGACGCGCTGACCCGCGACCCGGACGTGGAAGCCGGGAATTACGACATCCACTGGCTGGAGAAATGGCTGGCCGGCGCCGCGCGCTGACCGACCGGGCTTCCGTCCCTCGCGACGGGAGCCCGCCCATTCCCGCCGCCCCCGCACATTCCCTCCGCCCCCGAACATTCAGGCCGCTGGCCCGCTCCGCGCAGGCGCAGGGCGAGCCCACGGGTCGTGCGTCCGGGCGCTTAGCCGTCCCTGGATCCGCGCCGCGCCGTCGCGCTCAAAGCCATGCGGCCGGCGACGTCCCCAACGGCCCCGCCGGCCGGTCCCAGGCCAGGGGCGCGCCCTCGATCAAGGCCGGCGGGCGCAGACGCAGGGCCTCTCCCCAGACCGTGCGCTCGGGCGCGGGGGCGTGGTCCGCCGCCTCCGCCGCGCCCAGGTCGCCGCGCACCGGCCCCGCCCCGCCCTCGGTCAGCAGCGCCGCGCAGCGGGCCAGCGAGGTCCGCGCCCGCATCCTCCGTCCATCCGTCCGCCGCCCCGTCAGCCCGCGCAGCGCGGCGGCGGCGAGGATATAGCCGGCGGCATGGTCCAGCGCCTGCACCGGAAGCGCGCCGGGCCGCTCCAGCCCCGCCGCCGCCATCTCCAGCGCGGCGATTCCGGAGGAAAGCTGCACAAGGCTGTCGAAGCCCCGCCGCCCCGCCCAGGGCCCGGAAAACCCGTAGGCGCACAGCGAGACGTCCACCAGACCCGGCCGCGCGGCGGCGCGGACCTCGGGCCCCAGCCCCAGCCCCTCCAGCGCGCCGGGGCGGTAGCCGTGAAGGATCATGTCCGCGCCGGACAACAGCGCGAGGAACCGCGCCCGCCCCGGCTCCGTCCGCAGATCGAGCCGGGCGCAGCGCTTGCCCAGCGTCACTTCGGGTTCCAGCGACGGCTCCTCCCAGTCCGGCGGATCGATGCGCAGGACCTCCGCGCCCAGCCCGGCGAGGAAGCGGGTGGCGACCGGACCGGCGAGAATGCGCGTCAGGTCCAGCACCCGCAGCCCCGCCAGCGGGCGCGCGGCGTCTGCCATGGGCGGCAAGGCGGGGCCGGCCTCGCCCCGGTCCAGCAGGACCAGCGGCGCGGCCCGCACCGCCGCGCCCTGCGGATGGGCGCGCCAGGCCTCCAGTCCACGCATCTCCGCCGCGCAGCCGCCCTGCCCGACCACCGCCGCCTCCAGCGCCTCGGCCCGCCAGCCGGCGACCGCCTCCGCCACCGCCTCGCGCGTGCCCTCCGACCCGAGCCCGAGGGCGCGCAGGGCGGCGGCGCGGTGATGGGGGGCGTTGGTGTGCAGCTTGATCCAGCCATCGGCCGTCGCGTAGTCGCCCGCCAGCGAATCCCAGGCCGGCGGCGCATCCCATCCCGGCCGGACCGAGGCGCGGAACCACAGCGAGGCCAGCCGCCGATCCACCCGGACCGCCGGCGGGGGCCCGCCCGAAGCTGCGCGATACTCCGCCGCCGCCAGGCACGCCGCCGCCACCGACCCCGCCGCGAGATCCGTCACCGGAAGGCAGGAGCGCAGCGCCCCTTCCCCCTCGAACGTCACCGCCGCGTCGGCATCCGGGTCGCCCCCCAGCGCCGCCCGGATCGCCTGGAGAAACCCCCGCGCGCCCGCATCCGTTCCAGCCATCCCCGCCCCTCCCCTGCGTCCGTCAGGCGCGGAGCATCCCCCGGACACGCGCCCCGGGCAAGCAGGCCGCCACGCACCCCGAACGCGAAACGCCGCCCCCGGCGGACCGGGGACGGCGTTGCGGCGGGGCCGGGCGCGCCCGGCGGCTCAGGCGGGCGTCACTCTTCGAGGCTCACCGCGATGAAACGCAGCTCCCCGCGCGACGAGACCAGCAGCAGCACCGACTTGCGGCCCTGCTCGCCGGCCTTTTCCACCCGGTCCTTGACCTCGGCGGGGGTGGAGACGCTCTCCTGCGCCACCTCGACGATCACGTCGCCCGGGCGCATGCCCTTCTCGGCGGCGGGACCGGCGGCGTCGACGCTTTCGACCAGCACGCCCTCGACCTCATCGCCGAGGCTGTATTCGGCGCGCGCCTGCGGATCGATCGCCTTGAGGGTCATGCCCAGGGCCTCGGCCGCCGGCGACGGGTCGGACGGCGCGTCGGCGGAGGCGTTGATGACCGGCGCGTCCTCCTCCAGCAGGCCCAGCGTCACGTCCACCGTCTCGATGTCGCCCTTGCGCCAGACCTCCACCGGCACGACCTTGCCGGCCTTGGTCTCGGCGACCATGCGGGGCAGATCGCGCATCTGCTCCACCACCTGGCCGTCGAAGCGCAGGATCACGTCGCCGTTCCGCAGGCCGCTCTTCTTGGCCGGGCCTTCGTCGATGACGGTGGAGATCAGGGCGCCGGCCGGCTTGTCGAGCCCCAGCCCCTCGGCGATGTCCGGCGTGACCTCCTGGATGGAGACGCCCAGCCAGCCGCGCTTGGTGGTGCCAAATTCGCGGAGCTGGTCCACCACGTTCTCGACGATGGTGGAGGGCACCGCGAAACCGATGCCGATGGACCCGCCCGACGGCGAGATGATCGCGGTGTTCACCCCGATCACGTTGCCCGCCATGTCGAACAGCGGCCCGCCCGAATTGCCGCGGTTGATGGCGGCGTCGGTCTGCAGGAAGTCGTCATAGGGCCCGGCGTTGATGTCGCGGTTGCGCGCCGAGATGATGCCGGCGGAAACCGAGCCGCCCAGGCCGAACGGGTTGCCGATGGCCAGCACCCAGTCGCCGACGCGGATGCCGTCGCTGTCGCCGAAATCCACGAAATCCAGCGGGTGGTCGGGCTCGACCTTCAGCAGGGCGACGTCGGTCTTGGGGTCGGTGCCGATCAGCTCCGCGGTCAGCGAGCGGCCGTCGGAGAAGTTGGCCTTGATCTCGTCGGCGCCGTCGATGACGTGGTTGTTGGTGACCAGGTAGCCGTCCGCCGAGATCACGAAGCCCGACCCGAGCGAACCGCGGGGCCGCGCGGGACCGCCGCCGCCGCCGGGGCCGTTCTCGCCGAAGAGCTCGGGGAACAGTTCGCGGAACGGCGAGTTCTCGGGCAGGTTCGGGCCGCGCGGACGGTCGGGCTGGGCGACCTTGGTGGTGGTCGAGATGTTGACCACCGCCGGGCTCAGCCGCTCCGCCAGGTCGGCGAAGCTGGTGGGCGCGCCGGCGGGCTGCGGGCCGCCGAGCTGCTGGCCGGTCGAGGGCGGCTGCGCCTGCTGGGCGTTGGCCTGCGGCGCCGGCTGAAACGCGAGCAAGGCGCCCGCCGCGACGGCGGCCATGGCGAGCGTCGCGGTCAGCGGGCGCCGGCGGTCCGTGTGGGGTTGGATCTGCAAGTCTTCGGTCCTCCAGCTGGTCCGGCGGCCTCTGCGCGGCCCCTGTCCCTGCGCGCAACGCGCGAGGGGGGCGGGGCGGGGCGCGGGGCGCGTCCGGTCGATCAGGTCCGCGCCGTAGATGTGGTGTTTTCGCCACCACGCAACCATAGCGCGCTTCAGCGCCGTCACAACGTCGAGAGCGCGGGGATGGGAATTTTCGCGTCGGGCGCGGCGCGGCCCGCAAACACCCCCCCGGGAATCCCCCCCGGAGACCGACGGGACATCGACGCGAGCGAGCCGGAGGAGGCGAGCGCGGGGCGGGCCGAAGCCTCAGTGCGCCAGGGCGAGCAGCCCGACGCCGAGCGCCGCGGCGAGCAGGCCCGCATAGCGCAGCCGCTCCGGCCCCATCAGGCGCATGGTCTCCATCAGCCGTTCCATCCGGTCCGGCGCGATGGCGAGCAGAAAGCCCTCGGCGGCCAGGATGGCGCCGAGGGCGAAGATGAGGTCGCGCATTCCTGCGCGCCCTCCTTACTGGTCGCCCGCCGCCGGCGCGTCGGCGCCGCCGGGCAGGAAGTAGCGGAAGAACTCGCTGTTGGGAGAGATCACCAGCGAGGTGTTCGTCCCCTTCATCGCGCTCTCATAGGCCCGGAGGCTCCGGTAGAAGGCGAAGAACTCCTCGTCCTGCCCGAAGGCCTCGGCGAAGACCTTGTTGCGCTCCGCGTCGGCCTCGCCTCGGATGATCTCGCTCTCCTTGCGGGCCTGGGAGACCAGCTCGATCGCCTGACGGTCGGCGTTGGCGCGGATCCGCTGGCCGGCTTCCTCGCCTCGGGCCCGCTCGTCCGCGGCTTCGCGCTCACGCTCGGCCTGCATCCGCTGGAAGGTGGCCTGCAGGTTCTGCTGCGGCAGGTCCACCCGGCGAAGACGCACGTCGACGATCTGAACGCCCAGGTTCAGGGTCTGCGCCCGCGCCGTGTCGCGGATCCGGGTCATCAGGTCGGAACGCTCGTCCGACAGGATGGTGTCCGACGTGACCGAGCCCAGAACCTCGCGCAGCGAGGCGTTGAGCACGCGCTCCAGCCGCGGCAGCGCGGCCAGCTCGTTCGACACCGCCTGGCGGAAGCGGACCGGATCGGTGATCCGCCAGCGCGCGAAGGCGTCGACCACCAGACGGCGGTCGTCGATCGGCGTGATCTCGAGCTCCCCGCCTTCCAGCGGCAGGATGCGGTCCTCGTAGTAGGTCACGTTCTGGACCAGCGGGATCTTGAAGTAGAGCCCGGGTTCCCGGTAGCCCTGCGTCTCGCCGACCACCTGGCCGAACTGGAGCTTCAGGGCCTGCTGACGTTCGTCGACGATGAACACCGAATTGATCAGCACGAAGATCGCCACCGCGAGGGCGACGAGCAGGATCGGAAGTTTCCGCATCACTGGTTCCCTCCCTTGCGAAGCTGGTCGAGCGGCAGATAGGGCAGCACGCCGCCTCCCCCGCCGGAGCCCGAGCCGGACACGCCGTCCTCGATCACGATCTTGTCGACGTCGCCCAGCACCTTCTCCATGGTTTCGAGATAGAGACGCTTGCGGGTCACGTCCTCGGCGTTGCGGTACTCGGCCAGGATGGCGAGGAAGCGGGCCGCGTCGCCCTGCGCGTCGTTGACGGTCTGGGCGTTGTAGGCCTCGGCCTCCTGCACCAGCTGGGCCGACTGGCCGCGGGCCTCGGCCAGCGCGCGGTTGGCGTAGGCCTCGGCGGTGTTCTCGGACCGGACCCGGTCCTGCCCCGCCGCCTGCACGTCGCGGAAGGCGTCGATGACCTCACGCGGGGGGTCGGCCTTGTCGAAGTTGACCCGGACGATGTTCACGCCGGCCTCGTAGCCTTCCAGCGTCGACTGGATCAGCGCCTGCACGTCCTGGGAGACGATGGCGCGGTCGCGGTTGAGGATGGGCGCGAGCTCGGACTTGCCGATGACCTCGCGCATCGCCGCTTCCGACACCGCGCGGATGGTCGCCTCAGGCTCGGCCAGGTTGAACAGGAACCGCGCGGGGTCCGCAATGTTCCACACCACCTGGTAGTCGACGTCGACGATGTTCTCGTCGCCCGTCAGCATCAGCCCCATGTCGGACTGCCGGGACCCGCCGGAGGAGCGGACCGCGTTCTGGCCGATGTTGATGACGTTCTCGCGGGTGACCGGCAGGACTTCGTAGGTATAGAGCGGCCAGGGCGCGAGGTTCAGGCCCTCGTTCCCGATCCCGGCGAATTCGCCGAGCCGCAGCTCCACCGACTGCTCGGAGGTGTCGACGGTGTAGAGCGAGGCCGCGAGCCAGGCGCCGGTGGCGGCGATGATCGCGATGATCCAGCCGCCGCGGCCGATGCCCTCGGGAAGGCCGGAGCCCCCGCCGCCGCCGCGATTGCCGCCGCCGCCCTGACCGCCGCCGCCGAAGATGACCTTCAGCCGATCGCGGCCCTGGCGCAGGAGCTCGTCCATGTCCGGACCCTGATCGCCGCCGCCATTCCCGCCGCCGCCGCCGCCTCTGCCGCCGCCGCCCCAGGGACCGCGGTCGCCCGAGCCCGAATTCTTGTCCTTGCCCCCACCGCCCCACGGGCCGCCGGAGTTGTTGCTGAAGGGCATATCTTTGATCGTCCTCCCGGATTGGTCTCGACCGCGCGAAGCGCCGCCGATCATCGCTTGTCCGGGGCGCCGCGCGCCGCCGGACGTTCCCTGGTCCGCGGCGCGTGCGCCCCCGGACCTCATCTCGTCGGCGGCGCGTCCCGCGCCCCCGGAAATTCAGCGCCTGCGCCCTCGGGCGTCGGCGGCCTACGAACCATGCGCGTCAGGGCGCCGCGGTCAAGACCCGGCGGCCATCGAGGCCCTGGGCCCGACCGTGCGCGACGGCTCGCGCATCGTCACCAGCTCCTCCGCCGCGGTGGGATGGACGGCGACGGTGCGGTCGAAATCCTCCTTGGTCGCGCCCATCTTGATGGCCACGCCGGCGAGCTGGATCATCTCCCCCGCCGCGTGCCCCACGACATGGCAGCCCAGCACCTTGCGGCTCGACTTGGAGACCACGAGCTTCATCAGCATCTTCTCGTCCCGGCCCGACAGGGTGTGCAGGGTCGGGCGGAAGGCGGCGCGGTAGATCTCCACCGTCTCGCGCGCCGCGGCCGCTTCCTCGCTCTCGCCGCAGGTGCCGATCTCGGGCTGGGTGAACACCGCCGTGGGGATCTGCTCATGGTCCGCCGCGGTCGGCTCGCCCTCGAACACCGTGCGCACGAAGGCCGCGCCCTCGCGGATCGCCACGGGGGTCAGCGCCACCCGGTCGGTCACGTCGCCCACCGCGTGGATCGAGGGGCAGGACGTGGCCGAATACCGGTCCACCTTCACCTCGCCCTTGGGGCCGAGCTCGACCCCCGCCGTCTCCAGCCCCAGGCCCGTGGTGTTGGGCCAGCGCCCGGTGGCGTAGAGCACGGCGTCGGCCTCGATCCGCTCGCCGCTGTCGAGCAGCGCGACCAGGCCGCCGACCTCGGGCTTTTCAATGGCGGCGACATCGGCGTTGAGCCGGATCTCCACGCCCTTGCGGATCATCTCGTCCTGGACGAACTGCGCGGTCTCCCCGTCGAAGCCGCGCAGGATGCGCGCGCCGCGGTAAAGCTGGGTGACCTGCGCGCCCAGCCCGTTGAGGATGCCGGCGAACTCGGAGGCGATGTAGCCGCCGCCCACGATCACCACCCGTCGGGGCATGGTCTGAAGCTCGAACAGCTCGTTCGAGGTGATGGCGTGCTGGGAGCCGGGGAAATCCGGCACGAAGGGCGCGCCGCCGACCGCGATCAGGATGTGCTTCGCGGTGACCTCCCGGCCGTGATCCTCCAGCCGCACCGAATGCGGGCCGGCGACGGTGGCGCGGGTGCGGTGCAGCTCGACCCCCGCGCCCTCCAGGTTACGGGCGTAGATGCCCTCCAGCCGGGCGATCTCGGCGTTCTTGGCGGCCATGAAGGCGGACCAGTCGAAGGACCGCTCGCCCACCGTCCAGCCGAAGCCGGCGGCGTCCTCGAAGGCCTCGGAGAAGGCCGAGGCGTAGACCATCAGCTTTTTCGGCACGCAGCCGCGGATCACGCAGGTGCCGCCGAAGCGGTGCTCCTCGGCCGAGGCCACCCGGGCGCCGGTCTGGGCGGCCATGCGCGCGGCGCGGACCCCGCCGGAGCCTCCGCCGATCACGAAAAGGTCGTAGTCGTAGGTCATGCGCCCTCTCCTGTTGGCGGCTTGCGGGGCGGCTCCCCTCAACCTCGCGCCCTGCGGCCCGGAGCCCGAGACCCCGGCCCCGGAACCCCGGCTCCCGAACCCGTGGACCCGCGCGGGGGCCTGCGCGATCGGGGGGAGCGCGTCTCCCGTCCCACATGGGGCGCGGGGCCGCGATTGTCACCCGAGGCGCCGCGATTTCGGCGCCGACGCGCCGTCTTGGCGCCCGCTTCTGCGGCCGGGGGCGGGCGCCCGGCCCGCCCCCGGCCCGCCCAGGGGAGGCCTCAGTCGAAGCCGGCCTCGTCCTCGTCATCCTCGTCGTCCAGCGACAGGATTTCCGTGGTTCCATCCTCGTAGCCTATGATCACGCTGTCGGCGATGTCGACGAACAGCCCCGTCTCCACCACGCCGGGGATCATGTTCAGCGCCAGCGCCAGCTCCTCCGCATCGCCGAGACGACGCAGGTGGCAGTCGATGATGAAATTACCGTTATCGGTGATGTAGGGCTCGTCCTTGTCCATGCGCAGGGTGGCGATCTTGCCCTCCACGTCCATGTCCTCGAGCGTTTCCTCGACGATGGCCTTGGTGGTCTCCCAGCCGAAGGTCGCGATCTCCACCGGCAGCGGGAACACGCCCAGATGCTCGACCTGCTTGGAGGCGTCGGAGATCACCACCATCCGGTCCGAGGCGGTGGCCACGATCTTCTCCTGCAGGAGCGCGCCGCCGCCGCCCTTGATCAGGTTCAGGTCGGGGTCGAATTCGTCGGCGCCGTCGATGGTGAGGTCGAGCCAGCCGGCCTCGTCCAGCGTCACCACCTTGAGGCCCGCCGCCTGCGCCTGGCGCGCGGTGCGCAGCGAGGTCGGCACGCAGACCAGGTCCAGCCCCTCGGCCTTGGCGCGCTCGGCCAGCAGTTCGACGAACCACTTGGCGGTGGAGCCGGTGCCGAGGCCCAGCCGGTGGCCGTCCTCCACCAGCGCCACGGCGGCCGCGGCGGCCGCGCGCTTGGCGATTTCCTTGCGATCGAGACTCATGGCCGGGCTCCTCCTGACGCCTCGCGCCGCCCTGGCGGTGCGGTCCGGGGCGCGACAGCGCGGACCGGTCCGGGGGCGGGAGCGGCCCTTGGCCGACTCGGGTTCCGTTTAATACGGTTCGGAGCGCGAGACCACCGTCCGCGCCACGCCGCCGCCCCCGGACAAGCAGGGGGGCGCACGGCGCGAAGACGCCGGAGAGCGGCGCGGTCGGGAGGGACGCGGATCATGGATGTCGGGCATCACCGGAAACGGGCGCGCGGGCGCGTCGGCGCGGCGGCGGAGGCTGCGCAGGCCGGGCGGACGGGGCGGGCGGGGCGGACGGGGCGGGCGGGGCGGGCGCCCTGCGCTTCGGGCGCGCGCACATGACCGGATCGCCGCCCGCGGCGGGCCCGTCCCCCATCCCGTCCGCCAACCCCTCCCCCAACCCGGCTTCCGCGCCGGCTTCCGGCCCGCCCTCCGGCCGGCCGCCGCGGTTCCGCTCGGTGATGCTGCTGGCCTTCGGGCAGGTCGCGGGCTGGTCGGCGCTGTTCTACACCTTCCCCGCCCAGCTCGCCCGCTACGAGGACGCCTTCGCCGGCCAGGGCCCCTCGCCGGCGCTGGGGCTGAGCCTGTGCCTCGCCGCCACCGCGCTCTGCGCGCCGACCTCGGGCGCCTGGATCGACCGGGGCCGCGCGCCCTGGATGATGCCCGCCGGCGCGCTGGTCGGCGCGGCGGCGCTGGCGATGCTGAGCCGGGTCGAGAACCTGTGGAGCTTTTTCGCGCTCTGGGCGCTGGTCGGCGCGGCCTCGTCCTTCTGCCTCTACGAGCCCTGCTTCGCCCTGCTGACCCGCGCCCGCGGCATGGGCGCGCGCAAGGCGATCACCGCGGTGACGCTGGTCGCGGGCTTCGCCACGCTGGTCGCCTTCCCCACCGTGTCCGCGCTGGACGCGGCCTTCGGCTGGCGCGGCGCGACGCTGGGCATGGCGGCGCTGGCCGGGCTGGTCTCCGCCCCCCTGCTCGCCTTCGGCGCCCGCATGGCCGAGGCCGAGGCCCCGCCCCGTCCCCCCGGCCCCCGCCGCCGCGGCCCGAGCTTCCGCGCCGCCCTGCGCCGGCCGGGCGCCGCGCGGGTGGCGGTCGCCTTCGGGGGGGCCTCGATCTGTCACGGGCTGATCGCCTCCAACGTCCTGCCGCTGATGACCGAACTGGGCGCGGCCGAGTCCGTGGCCATCGCCGCGGCCTCGGCCATGGGGCCGATGCAGGTGGTCTCGCGCATCGCGCTGACGCTCGCGCCCTCGCGTTGGCCGGCGGCGGCGCTGTCCTGCGTGACGCTGTCGATGATGGCGCTGGCCGCCACGGCCCTGATCTTCGTCGCCGCCGGACCATGGGCCGCCGCGGGCTTCGTGTTCCTGCAGGGCGGCGCGGTCGGCGCCATGACCATCCTGCGCCCCACGACGCTGGTCGAGGCCGCCGGCACCGAGGATTTCGGCGCGGTTTCGGGCGCCGTGGCCATGGTGCTGATGCTGGGCATGGCGGTCGCCCCCGCGCTGGGGGCCGGCCTGCGGGCGTTGGCGGGGCCCGAGATCACCCTGCTCGCCGCCGCCTGCCTGCCCGCCCTCGGGGCGACGCTGCTGGTCCCGCTGTTCCGCCGGAAATAAGCCGGCGCGCGAACGGTTTCAAAAGCGATCGAACGACGAAATGACGGGTTCCCGCCCGTTCCGGGGCCGGATTCGCACCGGCCCCGCCCCGGAATGTGATTTCATTTGAAGCAGGTCTCCGGGCGGCCTTCGCCCGGAGACCCCTGCGACGCCCCCGGATCAGACCGCCGCGTCGAGCCCCCGGCCCTTCAGCAACGCCTGCGGATCGGGCGCGCGGCCGCGGAAACCCAGCCAGGCCTCCATCGCGTCCTCGCGCCCGCCGGCCGAAAGGATGGTCTCCTCCAGCCGCGCCGCGACGCCCGGGTCGAAGACGTCGCCGGTCTCCTCGAAGGCGGCGAAGGCGTCGGCGTCCATCACCTCGGACCACATGTAGCTGTAATAGCCCGCCGAGTAGCCGTCGCCCGAGAAGACGTGCAGGAAATGCGGGGCGGAATGCCTGGCCCGGATCGCGTGCGGCATCCCGATCCGCGCCAGCAGCGCCGCCTCGAAGGCCACCGCGTCGAAATCCGCCGCGGTTTCGGTCAGACGGTGCAGTTCGTGATCGGTCAGCGCGGAGCCGATGTATTCGGCCGTCGAGAACCCCTGCCCGAAATTGCGGGCCGCGAGCATCTTCTCCATCAGCGCCGCCGGGATGGGCGCGCCGGTCTGGTAGTGGCGGGCGTGCTTGCCCAGCACCTCCGGCGCTTCCAGCCAGTGCTCGTAAAGCTGCGAGGGCAGTTCCACGAAGTCCCGCGCCACCGAGGTTCCGGCCAGCGACGGATAGCGCACCTTCGACAGCATCCCGTGAAGGGCGTGGCCGAATTCGTGGAACAGGGTCGCCGCGTCGTCGAAACTCAGCAGCGTGTCGCCCCGCCCGGCCCCCTGCGCGAAGTTCATCACGTTGAGGATCACCGGGCGCACCGCGCCCACCGCCGGGTCGAAATCCTCCTGCGAGATCATCTGGCTCATCCACGCGCCCGAACGCTTGGAGGCCCGCGCGAAATAGTCCCCGATGAACAGCGCCACCGGCGCCCCGCCCCGGGTCACTTCCCAGGCGCGGGCGTCGGGATGGTGCAGGTCCAGGCCCTCGACCTCCCGGAATTCCAGCCCGAACAGGCGGTGCGCGCAGTCGAAGGCCGCCTCGATCATGTTCTCCAGCGGGAAATAGGGCTTCAGCTCGGCGTCGGACACGGCGTGGTCGCGGGCGCGGACCTTCTCGGCCCAGTAGCGCCAGTCCCAGGGCTCCAGCACGTCGTTGGCCCCGGCCTCCCCGGCGGCGGTCGCCTCGGCCAGCAGGCGCGCGGCCTCGGCCTCCGCCTTCGCCCTGGCCGGCGTCCAGACCCGCAGCAGCAGGTCGCGCACGGCATCGGGCGTCTTGGCCATCTCCGGGGCCAGCTTGAAGTCGGCGAAGGTCGCGTGGCCCAGCAGGTTCGCCCGCTCGATCCGCAGCGCCACGATGCGCGCGATCAGGGCGCGGTTGTCGGTGTCGCCGCCATTGGCGCCGCGCGCGGTCCAGGCCCGCCAGGCCTTCTCCCGCAGGTCGCGGCGCGGGCAGAGCCGCAGGAAGGGCTCGACCGAGGACCGGGCCAGCGTCACCAGATGCCCCTCCGCGCCCCGGTCGGCGGCGGCGCGGGCGGCGGAGGCGACCAGGCTTTCGGGCAGGTCGGCGAGGTCGCCTTCGTCCAGCGGCAGGGTCCAGCCGCTCTCATCCGCGAGCACGTTCTGGGAGAAGGCGGTGGAGAGATTCGACAGCGCCTCCATGATCTCCGCCATCCGGGCGCGGCCCTCGGGCGCGAGGCGCGCGCCGGAGCGTTCGAAGGCGCGCAGCAGCTGCTCCAGCAGGCGGGCCTCCTCCGGGCTCAGGCCCTCGGTCGGAACCGCGTCGACCCGGGCGGCGAGCGCGGGGTCCATCCACACGGCGGCGGAATGGCGGGCGAGGCGCGGGGCCATCTCGCGCTCGATCCCCCTTATGGCGTCGTCGGAATTGGTGGAGGCCAGCGTGTAGAACACCGTCGCCACCCGGCCGATGGCCCGGCCCGCGGCTTCCAGCGCCTCGACGGTGTTGGCGAAGGTCGGCGCGGCGTCGGCGTCCCGGATCGCCGCGATCTCGGCCAGGTTGGCCGCCAGCGCCCGGTCGAAGCCGGCGCGGATCGCCTCGGGCGTCGCGGCGGCGAAGGGCGGCAGGCCCCAGGCCCCGGTCCAGGGCGCGTCGAGCGCGGTCTCGGTCGCGGCGGTCTGGGTCATGAAGGGTCCTTTCGAAAGACGCGCGGG
Source organism: Albimonas donghaensis (assembly GCF_900106695.1). Classification (GTDB taxonomy): domain Bacteria; phylum Pseudomonadota; class Alphaproteobacteria; order Rhodobacterales; family Rhodobacteraceae; genus Albimonas; species Albimonas donghaensis. The sequence continues at coordinate 741,109 of NZ_FNMZ01000001.1, read as the reverse complement.
CCGTGGCGGAGGGCGGCGGAGCGGCGTCGAAGCGGGAGCGGCGCGGGCGCAGCTGGGCCTTGCCAAGCCGTCGCGCGCCGCGGAATGTCGTGCGGGAACGCGGTCGGCGTTCCGGGCTCCGGCTGCATATAGCCTTTCGGCGCCGGGCCGACCAGATGACCCGCGCCGCGGAGACCTGGAACCGGGGCGCGCGACGGGCGAAACGGAAGACCGCGCGGCATTGCCGCGGCGGGGCGAACGGGAATGGGGACGGTAGGCGTGGGTGGCGACGGGAAGAACGCGAAGACGGCCGCCGTCCCGGCCGGGCCGGTGCTGGAACTGCGCATGCTGGGCGCGGCGCTGGCCCGCCCGCCCGGCGGCGCCGCGCTGACCGCGCTGGGCGCCAAGGGCATGGCGCTGCTGGCCTTCGTGGCGCTTCAGCCCGGCCGCACGGCCACCCGCGACGTGCTGGTGGACCTGCTGTGGTCCCAGGGCTCGCCCGACCAGGGGCGCGCCTCCCTGCGCCAGGAGCTGCGGCGCATGAAGCGCGCGATGGGCCCGCTGTTCGAGGCGGCGGTGGAGACGCCGGGCGGCCAGATCGCCCTTCGCCCGGGCGCCGTGATCACCGATGCGGAGCAGGTCGACGCGGCCTGCGCGGCGCGCGAGACGGTCGGGCTCTCGGCCCTGCTGGACTGCTACGGAGGCGCCCTGCTGGCCCCTCTGGCCGTGGCCGAGGCGCCTTTCCAGGACTGGATCGCGGCGCGCAACTCGCAGCTGGAAGCCACCGTCACCGACGGCCTGCTGCGCCTGATGCTGCTGGACGAAAGCGCCGGGCGGCTCGACCGGGCGGCGGCGGCGGCCCGCAAGCTGCTGGATATCGATCCGTTGCAGGAGGACGTGCACGCCTCCCTGATCCGCATCCATGTGGCGGGCGGGCGCGTTCCGCAGGCCCAGCGGCAGGCCGACGCCGCCCGCGCGGTCTTCATCGCGGAACTGGGCGAGCCGCCGGAGACCGATCTCGACGCGCTGATCCCGGCCCGCCGCGCCGCCGCGGCCTCCCTGGCGGCCGCGGCCGAGGCGCCCGGCCCCGCCCCGACTGGCCCCGTCCCGACTGGCCCCGCCCCCTCGGCCCCCGCCGCGCGGGCCAGGCCCGGCGCCGCGCCCCGCCCCTCCGCCGCGCGCCCCCCGGCAACCGTCGCCCGCGCGCCCGCTCCTGACCCGCGCCCGCTGGTCGCCATCGTGCCCTACGGCGCCGACCCGGCCGCGCGCGCGCTGGCCGAGGCCGCCGCCGACGCCGCCATCGCGCAATTCGCCCGCATCGGCTGGATGCGCGTGCAGGGCCCCGCGGCGCTGGAGGCCGCGGGCATCGGGCTCTCCGCCCTCACCCGCGCCGCCGACTACGCCGTCACCCTGCGCGCAGAGACCGGCCCCGACGCCTGCGCCGAGATCGTCACCGCCGCCCGCTCCGGCGACGCCGCCGCCATCGCCACGCGCCGGCTCGCCTGGCCGGAGGGCGGAGAGATCGGGCGCGCCGCGGGGCTGGGCCGGATGCTCGCCGGCGCGCTCGCCTCCGACCTGATGGAGGCCGAGACCGCCCGCGCCCTCGCCCTGCCCCGGACGGAGCCCGCCGCGCCCCCCCGCAAGGGCGCCCCGCCGCCCTGTTCCTGGACCCGCCTGATGCGCGCCCGCGGCCTGGTCATGCAGGGCGGCCCCGCGGCGGCGGAGGCCGCGCGCGCCCTGCTGGAGCCGCTGGCCCGCGCCGGCGACGCCGATGCGGCGGAGCTGGTGGTGCTGGCCTTCTCGCATCTCGAAGAAGGCTGGTCCGGCTGGTCCCCCGCCCCGCGCGAGGCGCTGTTCCGGGGCCGCGAGCTCGCCCTGCGCGCCCTGCGCCGCGCCCCGGGCGACGCCTGGGCCCAGCACGCGCTGGGCATCGCCGCGGCGTTGATGGAGGACCCCGCCGCCGCCCGCGCCCACCAGCTGCGCGCCCTGACCCTCGCCCCCGGCTTCGCCCCGGCCCTGGGCGAGATGGCCCGCCTGCTGGCCCTGTCCGGCGACGCGGAGGAGGCCGTGGCCTGGGCCGAACGGGCGCTGGCCACCGCCCCCGGCGCGGCGGAGGCGGCGCAATGGCTGCTGGCGCCGGCGCTGGCCCGGTTCGCGCAGGGCCAGCCCGCGGCGGCGCTGGCGGCCTGCGACCGCGCGCTCGCCGCCCGCCCCGACTGGGCGCATACGCGGCTGCTGCGCGCGGCCTGCCTGCGCGCGCTGGGACGAGGGGCGGAGGCGGAGGCGACCCTCGCCCCCCTCTCCCCCACCCTGTCGCGGATGTCTCCCGAGTCGGCGCGCCTGGTTCACGCCTTCGACGACCCCTCGTTGACCGAGGCGATCCTCGCCCCGTTCGCGGAGCTGACCGCGGGGGCCTGATCCGGCTTTCGGCGCCCCCCCTGCGGCCCCCCCCCGCAGCACCCTCCCCGCATCCGGCCCCGGCCGCGGCCCCGGCGACCCGCGCCGCGTTCCGCCGGGCGCCGGCCTCGCCCCGCCGCGCGGGCGCCCGGCCGCCGCCTGCGCATCGGCGGATCGCGCGGCCTCCCTCCCGTCGAGGTTCACGCTTCCGTCGGGGTTCGCACCGTCGAGCGCCAGGCGCGCGCGGCGGCGAGCCCGGCCATGACCTGCGCCCGGACCAGCATCGTGAAGCCCGGCCCCTCGACCGTCTCGTCCGGCGCCTCGGTGATCAGCATGGCCGACACCGGCAGGTCCGCGACGACCGAAGCCGCCACGCCCACCGGCCCGATCCGCGCCTGGGCCGCGGCCGCTTCCGGCGCATGCAGCGCGAGCGCGTCCAGCTGGCGGGCGTTGAACGCCGCGATCTCGCCATCCCCGGCCAGCGCCGCCGCGGCCGCCGCCAGCGCGGCGCGGGCCCGGCCCTCCGCCTCCGCCCGGTAGCGCAGGATCAGATGCATGCCGCGCGGCAGGGACCAGCCCTCGAATCCCCGCGGAAGATAGCCTGTGAAGGGCCGGATCCACTCATGCGCCGGATAGCCGTGCAGGCTCAGATGCAGGACCGCCCCGCCCCCCGCCGTTTCCCCCGCGCCCGCCAGTTCCGCCGCCAGGCCGTCGCGCATCGCCCGTTCCCCGGCCTGCGGCGGCAGATGCGTCAGATCGGCCCCCAGCGCGGTGTAGCGCGCGGCATGATGCATGTGCCGGGGCGCCAGCCGCCGCAGCCGGGCGTAGAGCGCATGACCGTCGGGGTTCTCCATCGGGCAGACCGCGCAGGCCGCGCGCTCGCCCGCCAGCGCGGCGGCGATGGCCAGCGCCGCGGGCGGACCCGAGGGCTCGTTGGCATGCTGGCCCGCGGTGACCAGAACGCCCGCGCCATCGCCCGCGAAGACCCGCCCCTCGATCGGCCGCCCGCGCAGCGAGGTCTCGCGCCGCGCGGCGCCGCCAAGGCCGTCCAGCGCACCCAGCCCGGCCCGGATCTCCGCCGCCGTCCAAGGCCGCTCGCCCGGCCCCGCGGCCGCGCCGGGCGCGCGGCGCGTCCGCGCGGCGGCGGGGCGCTGGCGTCGGGCCGTGACGCGCAGCCGGACGCCCGCCTCGCCCGAAGCCGGAACCACCACCGGCACGATCCGCCCGGCCCGCAGCGTCCGGTCGCCCGGGGCGAGGCCGAAGGCCCGGGCGAAGATCTCCAGCCCGGCGAAATGCAGCTCCTCATGCAGGATTTCCGCGAGATCGACGCTCGGGTCATCCCGGAAGCCGTGCATCTCAAGCGCCTCGAAGGCCCCTTCAAGCCGCAACACGATATCGAGGCCCGGCCCCGCGTCGCGGTCCGGACGCGACGCCTCCGCTTCCGCCAGCCCGCCAAGCGCCTCGAAAGCGGCGGCGAGGGCGGTCTCCAGCGGCGTCTCCCACGGGCCGTCGCGCAGGATCGCGCCGTCCCGCGCCGTCGCCCGGACCCAGCCGCAGGCGGCGAGGACGTCCGGGCCGCCGCCCGGCGCCGGGCGCCGGCGCAGCGGCGCGAGGATCCGGGTCTCCCGCGCCGATCCCTCCGGGCCGACGCGGCGCAGTCGCCATTCCGCGGCGGCCTCGGCGACCGGGGCGCAGGGGACGGGCGGCGCGAGCCGCAGCGCCCGGCCGAACAGCGCCGGCGCGGGCCAGGGCTCCTGCACGAAGCGCGCGGGCCCGAGATCGGCCGGCGCGGGGGGCGCGAGGTCCAGCCTCTCGCCCGGCGCCGGCGGATCTTCCAGCAGCGCATGCAGGGCGGGTTTCCAGGCGGCGCGCAGGCGGAGCCGGACGCCCTCGGCGGCCAGCGCGGCCTCGGCCGCGCGGCGGGCGGCGGCGGGCTCGAAGCACCAGACCTCCAGCCGGGCGCCGGGATGGGCGGCGGCGAGCCCGCGGAGGGCCTCGCCCAGCGGCGGGCCGAAGCGTCGTTCGAGGATCACCGCCATGGGCCGCTCCCGTTGCCGACGAGCCCCGCGCCCGCCGCATGAAGGCTAGACCGTAGCGGCGCGCGGAGGCCAGACGCCGCGCGATAGGCCAAGAGGGGGCCGCGCGGGCGAGGTGGCGCGACCGGCGCCGGCCCGCCCCGCGCGGCGTCGAGACGTGGGGGCGGGTGGCGGGCGAAGCGGCGCGGGTTTCGGCAGGTGCGCGGAAAGCGGCGACCGGAAAGCAGACCGCGCGGCCATCGCCCGTCGACGTCCCGCAGCCGCCGCGCGCCCTCCCCTTCTCCGGTGGATCCGGCGCCCGGTCCGGGCGGAACCTCGCGAGGCGGCGCCGGGCCCTTCGTCCGGCGACCCTGTCCGACGCGGTCGCCGGCTCCGCGCCTCGCGGATCTCCGCCGCCCCGTCCGCCCCGTCCGCCCCGCCCGCCCCGACCGCATGGCGCCGCTTCACCGCTCCGCATGCCGGCGGCTGCGGTCGCGGCGACGCCCCGCCCGCGCTGACCGCTCCATCGGCTGGGCCGCCCGCACTGCGCGCCGCCCTACGCCCGACACTACGCCCCACGCTACGCCACGTTCGGCGCCCGCCGCCGCTTCGCGCCCTTGTCCCGCCGCCCAACCTTGTTTACCCATTGGGAAATGCGCGGCGCTTGGCCGCGGAGGTGTTTTCGTGACGTCGGCGCCCGATGCCCACATGCAGGCCCGCAGGCCCGCCCGCATCGACGCCCAGGCCGCCCCGGCCCGGGCGCCGTCCCGCTACGCCGCGCTCGATCTGGGCACCAACAACTGCCGCCTGCTGATCGCCGAGCCCGGGCCCGCCGGCATCCATGGCGGCTTCCGCGTGCTCGACGCCTTTTCCCGCAACGTCCGCCTCGGCGAGGGCGTCGAGGCGCGCGGAGAGCTGTCGCGCGAGGCCATGAACCGCACCGTCGACGCCCTGCGCATCTGCGCCGCCAAGATCCGCCGCCACGACGTCGCCCGCGCCCGCATCGTCGCCACAGAGGCCTGCCGCCGCGCCGCCAACGCCCGCGGCTTCCTGCGCCGGGTGCGCCGCGAAACCGGGCTCGACATCGAGGTCATCACGCCCGAGCAGGAGGCCCGCCTCGCGCTGGCCGGCTGCGCGCCCCTGCTGGAGGAAAGCGCCGAAAGCCTGATGGTCTTCGACATCGGCGGCGGCTCGACCGAGCTGATCTGGATCGACCTCGTCGGCGTCGCCCCCGACCAGCGGCAGGACATGATCCTGGCGCTCGCGCCCGGGCGCGGCGGGCCGGACCGCTCCGAGCTGCGCCGGGCGGCGCGCGCGCGCATCGTGGACTGGATCTCGGCGCCGGTGGGGGTGGCCACGCTGCATGACCGCTTCGCCGACGTGGCCGAGGACCGCGACCGCTACGCGCTCATGGCCTGCCATTTCGAGGACCATATCGCCGGGTTCCTGCCCTATGAGGAGGATCTCGCCGCCGCCAAGCTGGGCGGGCTGCAGATCATCGGCGCCTCGGGCACGGTGACCACGCTGGGCGCGCTGCGGCTGGGGCTGGAGCGCTACGACCGCGCTCGGGTCGACGGCATGTGGCTGGAACGCGCGGCGGCGACCCGGATCTCGCGCCACCTGATCGACCTCGGCCCCGGCGGGCGGCAGGCGCATCCCGGCGTGGGCGCGGACCGGGCGGAACTGATCGTCGCCGGCGCCGCCATCCTGCACACCATCCTGCGCCTGTGGCCGGCCGAGCGCATCCGCGTCGCCGACCGCGGATTGCGTGAGGGGATGCTGCATTCGCTGATGTGGGCCGAGCGTCCCGGCGGCCCCTGCGCCGGCCCGGCCCGGGCCGGGGCTGACCGAGGCTGACCCGGGGGGGCCCGCCGGGCGCTGACCGGAAGGCCGCCCCCAGAGCAGCCGATGGGGGGAGCCGACGGGGCGGAGCCGACGGTGGGGGAGCCGAAGGGGGGCGACCGGGGCCGAACGCGCCCGGATTCGCCCGCAGCGGACGGGAAACGCGCGCCGCCCGATCCCTCGCGGGGCTTGACCCGGCGCGTGACCGGCGCGAAGGGGGGCGGGACGGCGGCCGGATCCGGCCGCCCACGGAACGGAAGACAGGCGGCGACGGCATGAGCGGACCCTCGAAAAGCGGCAAGGGCGGCGGCAAGCGGTCGGGCGGAAGCTCGGGCGCCGGCGGCCCCGCGGGCGGGGCCACGGGCGGCGGCTCGGGCCGCGGCGCGCGGGAGCTCCGCACCCGGGTGAAAACCGCCAAGGGCCGGAAACTGTCCTCGACCCTCTGGCTCGAGCGCCAGCTCAACGATCCCTATGTGCAGCGGGCCGGACGCGACGGGTTCCGCGGGCGCGCCGCCTACAAGCTGTCGGAAATCGACGACCGCCACCCGTTCCTCAAGACCGGGCATTGCGTGGTCGATCTCGGCTGCGCGCCGGGCGGCTGGCTGCAGGTGGCGGCGCGGCGGACCAATGCCGACGGCGCCAAGCCCAACCGCCCCCGCGGCCGCGTGCTGGGCGTGGACCTGCAGGAGGTCACGCCGCTCGACGGCTGCGAATTGATGCAGATGGACTTCCTCGACGAGGGCGCGGACGAAGCGGTGAAGGCGGCCCTGGGCGGCGAGGCCGACGCGGTGCTCTCGGACATGGCGGCCTCGTCCTCGGGCCACCGGGCGACGGACCACCTGCGCATCATCGCGCTGTGCGAGGCCGCGGCCTGGTTCGCGGCCGAAGTGCTGAAGGAAGGCGGGACCTTCCTCGCCAAGACCCTTCAGGGCGGGTCGGAGCGCGAGCTGGTGGCGATGCTCAAGCGCGACTTCACCCATGTGCGCCACATCAAGCCGCCGGCGAGCCGCAAGGACTCGGCCGAGATGTATGTGCTCGCCACCGGCTTCCGCGGCCGCCGCCCGAGCGAGACCGGCGAGCGCGACGATCACGGCGAAGACCCCGAGGCCGGCCCGCTGGGCTGACCGGGGCCGGCGTCCTCCCCCTTCGACCGGACGGGCCGCGCGGGCGCCGCGGCGCCACCCTCGCCCGGGTCGACGCGCGGCTTCGGTCCACCCGAAGCCCGCCGAACCTCAGCCGCCCCGGCGCTCCCGCTCCGCCCGCCCTGTCAGGCCGCCCGGCCAGCCCGTCTCGGGATGGCCCGGAGACCGGCGGGCGGTGACGCCAGCTCGAACCGCGCCGCGCCGCGCAGGCGGCTTCCCCGAAGGGTCATGGCATCCTCCGCCGAGCCGCGCGCCCTCCGCGCCGCAGACCAGGAACATCAAGAGAACATCCGCCCGCCCGCAACCGGACGCCGCCGCAGCGCCCCGTCGTCGCGTCGCGGCTTTCCTTTCCGCCTCGCCCGCGCCACTCTGCGCCGCAACACAGAAAACCGGAGGAGACCGCCCGATGACCGACGCCCCCACGCCCGCCACCCCCGCATCCGCCCCCGCATCCGCCCTGCCCCGGCCGGTGCGCATGATCACCTGCTCCACCGCGCCCAATCCGCGCCGGGTCGACATCTTCCTCGCCGAGAAGGGCGTGGACGTGCCCCGCACCGAGATCGAGCTGGCCACCCGCGCCCATTACGCGCCCGAGCACCTGGCCCGCTTCGGCACCCATCACCTGCCCGCGCTGGAGCTGACCGACGGCGAGACCCTGACCGAGACCCTCGCCATCTGCCGCTATTTCGAGGCCCTGCACCCCGAGCCCAACCTGATGGGCCGCGACGGGTTCGAGGCCGCCAAGATCGAGCAATGGGTGCGCCGGACCGAGATGCTGGTGGCCATGCCGCTGTTCTACGTGTTCCGCCACACCCATCCCGCCATGGCGACGCTGGAGGCCCAGGTCCCCGCGCTGGCCGAGGCGCATCGCCCGCGGCTGGCCGACGGGCTGGACCTGCTGAACCGGCGCCTGACCGCGAGCGCCTATATCGCCGGCGACCGCTTCACCATCGCCGACATCGTGGCCTACACCACGCTGGATTTCGCCAAGGTCGCCAAGGTCCGCCCGGATGACAGCCATACCGGCACCCTGCGCTGGATGGCCGAGCTGGCCGCCCGCCCCTCCTGCGCCCGACCCAAACGCGGCTGACCCCCCGCCGTCCCCAAGGAGCCCGCATGACGGACGCCCCCCCGCCGCCGCCGCTGATCTTCGACCGCCCGGCCCTGCTGCTGGGCGGAGGCCCCGCGCCCTCGGGCCTGATCGCGGCGCTGGCGCCGCTTTGCGGGGCGGTGATCGCGGCGGATGGCGGGGCCAACCGGCTGCGCGACGCGGGCCCCGCCCCCGATGCCGTGATCGGCGACATGGACAGTCTCGAGGACCCCGACCACTGGCGCGCCCGGCTGGGCGACCGGCTGATCCCGGTGGCCGAGCAGGACTCCACCGACCTGGAGAAATGCCTGCGCCTGACGCGCGCGCCGCTCTATCTCGGGGTCGGGTTTCTCGGCGGGCGCATCGACCATTCGCTCGCCGCGCTGCACACCCTGCTGATGCATCCCGAGCGGCGCATCCTGCTGGCGGGGCGCGAGGACCTGGCGTTTCTCGCGCCCCTGCGCTGGCGGGCGCGGCTGGAGGCGGGGGCGCGGGTCTCGATCTATCCGCTGGCCGACTGCGTGGGGCTGGCCTCCACCGGGCTGGAATGGCCGCTGGAGAGCCTCCCGCTGGGGCCGGGGACGCGGATCGGAACCTCCAACCGCGCTTCGGCGGCCGAGGTGGGGCTGGACCTTTCGGCCCGCGGCGCCCTGATCGTGGTCGAGCGACGGTTCCTGCGGGAGATCCTCGCCTCGCTTGACGAGGCGGCCTGAACCATCGCCTCGCTGGACGAGGGGGCCTGAAGGATCACCGCGCTGGACGAGGCGGGTTGAAGCATCGTCTCGCTGAACGAGGCGGGCGGAACCGCGCCGCGCCGGAGGCGAAGGGGCCGGGGCGACGCGAAAAGGGCGCGCCGCTCCCGCGACGCGCCCTCTTTCATCAGGCTGTCAGGCCGCGCCCCGCGGGGCGTCAGGCCGGCCGGGTCACTCGGTGACGCGGCGCAGCTCCATGTTCTCCAGCCCGGCGGCGACGCCGATGCCGGCGGAAGTGTTGGCCGAGACCGGCTGCAGCGAAATCCGGTCCGACTCGCCGCCGACCAGCACCTTCACCCCGGCGCCGAGGCCCAGCGCGGCGTCGGCGCTGACGCCCACATACTCGCCGTCCATCATGTCGGTGGTGAACTTGTCGGTCGACGACATCACCGCCCAGTAGAGCTTCTGCTGCTCGGTCAGGTTGAGATCCACGCCGATCTTGTCGATCTTGGCGACGTAGACCGCGTCCTCGGCCTCGTTCTCGGATTCGAGCGTGCAGGCGTATTCGCTCTTGGACAGAACCACGTAGTTGCTCTTGCCCGTCAGGTCGCAGCGCAGCATGCCGACCTCGATCTTGGACTGGGCCTCTCCGGTCGCCTTGTCGGCGGTGGTGGAGGCGGTCTGGGCGAAGGCGGGCGCGGACACGGCCATCAGAGCGGCGGCGGCGGCGGCGGAAATACCGGCGAACTTTTTCATTCTCATTCTCCTTCGTCATCGAAGCCGGCCGCAGGGTTTTCCGCGGCGCTTCGGCATCGGGATCGTGACCTGAAAATTGGCGCGGAACCGGTTCCGGTCAATGGAAACCGGTGACAAATCATGACTTTGCCCCAATTGCGGCGGGCCGCCCCTCCGCCTCCGGCAGGATTGGCGCACGCGATCAAGGGGATGCGCCGGCGGTGGCGGCGCGGGACTTCGCCACAATTCGCCGCCCCGCCCCGAGCGCCCCGCGCGGCGGCCGCCGGACGCCCCCGGACGGGCGGCCCGGACCGCCCGGCCTGTCGCCGTCGCCGAAACCCAGGCGCGCCTGGCGGGCTGACCCGCGCGCCCGCGGAAACGCCGGCCGCCGCCCTCTCCCCCCGCCCTCTACCCCGGCTCCGGCGCGCCGCCCCGGGCCGGCTTTCGCCGCCCCCGCCGACAGGGCCCGAACGGCCATGGGGCCGCGCCCTGCGCGCTGCGCCTTGAATCCCGCGCGCATTCGCGCCATACCCCCCGCCACGCGACGCGCCTCCGCACGCCGCGACGCCCCCTATTCCACGCGCCGGAGACAGCATGGCCAAGGAAGAGACTCTCGAGTTCCCCGGGGTCGTTGTCGAACTTCTGCCCAACGCGACCTTTCGGGTGAAGCTCGAGAACGGCCATGAGATCATCGCCCATACGGCAGGCAAGATGCGCAAGAACCGCATCCGCGTGCTGGCCGGCGACAAGGTTCAGGTCGAGATGACGCCCTACGACCTGACCAAGGGCCGCATCACCTACCGGTTCAAGTAACCCCGCCATGGCGCGCCTCAACGCCCCGGCGCGCGCCATGCGGCCGGCGCGCAGAGCCCGCCCCGCCGCCCTTCCGGCGTGCGGGTCAGTCGCCCTGCCCGGCCGAATCATCCCGCGCGCGCGCTCCGCAAGGCCGCGCGCGCAGGACCGCCTTCCTCCCCTCCTTTCGGACAGGCGCGCGGACCCCCGCGCCGAGGCCCGGTCATGACCCTGCGCCTCGTGCTCGCCTCCGCCTCGCCGCGCCGCCGCGATCTGCTGGCCTCGATCGGCGTTGTCCCCGACGCGGTCCTGCCCGCCGATATCGACGAGACCCCGCGCCGGACCGAGCTGCCGCGCCCCTACGCCCAGCGGCTCGCCCGTGAGAAGGCCGCCGCGGTCGCCGCCCGGCCCGAGGCGACGGGCGCCCTGGTGCTCGCCGCCGACACGGTGGTCGCGGCCGGGCGCCGCATCCTCGGCAAGCCGGAGAACGAGGCCGAGGCGCATGCCTTCCTCACCCTGCTTTCCGGGCGCCGTCACCGGGTCGCCACCGGGGTCGCGCTCAGGCTCGGCGACCGGGAATGGACCCGGCTGGTGGAGACGCAGGTTCGCTTCAAGCGCCTGTCGGACGCCGAGATCTCGGCCTATCTCCGCTCCGGCGAATGGCGGGGCAAGGCCGGCGGCTACGCCATCCAGGGCATCGGCGCCGCCTTCGTGCCCGCCATCAACGGCAGCTACACCAATGTCGTGGGCCTGCCCCTGACCGAGACCGCCGGGCTGCTCGCCGGCGCCGGCCTCACCGTGACCTATGAAGGATCGCCCGCATGAAAGGCCGCCTGATCGCGCTGCTGGAGCAGGAGGGGATGCCCTCCATGGCCGCCTGCCTCGATGACGGGCGGCTGACCGACCTGCTGGTCGACGCGCCCGAGGCCGACGCCTCGCCGCGGCTGGAGGCGGTGCATTACGCCCGCGTGGACCGGCGGGTGGATGCGCTGGGCGCCTCCTTCCTCGACCTCGGCGACGGGCGCGAGGGCTTTCTGAAGTCGCCGCGCAAGACCAAAGCGGGCGACCGGCTGCTGGTCCAGGTCGCCCGCCATGCGGAGCCCGGCAAGGCCACGCCGGTGACCGACGAGCCGCTGTTCAAGGGCCGCTACGCCATCCTCACCCCCCATGCGCCGGGCATCAACGTCGCCCGCAAGGTCCGCGACGAGGACGAGGCCGCGCGCCTGCGCGTCATCGCCCGCGACGCGCTGGACGAAGCCGGGCTGACCGGCGAGCACGCGCCCGGCGCCATCCTGCGCTCCGCCGCCGCCTTCGTGGACCCGGATGCGGTGGCCGAGGACGTGGCCGCGCTCGCCGCCCTGCTCAACGCCGCCCGCGCGGCGGAGGCCGAGGGCGGCCCGCCGGGCGAAGTCGTGGCCGCCCCCGACGCCGAGACCCGCGCCTGGCGCGACTGGGTGGAGCCCGAGCCCGACGACGTGCAGCGCGGCGACCTGAAGCTGTGGGACGATCTCGGCGTGCTGGAGCAGGTGGAGGCGCTGTTCTCCCCCCGCGTGCCCCTGGTCGGAGAGGCGTGGATGATGGTCGAGGCGACATCGGCCCTGGTGGCGGTGGACGTGAACACCGCCGGCGACTTCACCACCGCGACCGGGCTGAAGGCCAATCTCGCCGCCATCGCCGACCTGCCCCGCCAGCTGCGCCTTCGGGGCCTCGCCGGCCAGGTGGTCGTGGACTTCGCGCCGCTGTCGAAACGCGACCGCAAGCAGGCGGAGGCGGCGCTGCGCAAGGCGCTGAAGGAAGACCCGATCGACACCCAGATGGTCGGCTGGACGGGCCTCGGCCATATGGAGCTCACCCGCCGGCGGGAGCGTCGGCCGCTGACCGAGCTTCTGCCCCGCGGCATCCCCGCGCCCTGAGCGGCCCCCCCGCCCATCCCCCGCCGTCGCCGCGACAGGAGAAAAGCGCCATGCCCTGCCCGATGTGCAAGCGCCCGACCGTGACCGCCTACCGTCCGTTCTGCTCCAAGCGCTGCGCGGATCTCGATCTCGGCAACTGGCTCAACGGCAAATACGCGATCCCGGCGGAAGAGGACGACGCCCCCGACGCCGAGGACTACGCGCGGGATCCGAGCCGGGACAGCGGCCGGGACAGCGGCCGGGAAAGCGATTGAAGAAGCGGCGGGCGCGGAGAGGGCCGAGCCCGCCTCGCCGCCGCCCTCGACCGGCCTGCGCGCGCGGGTCGCTAGGTCAGGCGAAAAACCCGCGCGGCCCCCTCTTGTCAGCCCCGCGCGGTTCCAATAATAACCCCCCAGCGCCGGTCGACGGCGCTTCGCCCGGGTAGCTCAGTTGGTAGAGCAGCGGATTGAAAATTCGCGTGTCGGTGGTTCGAATCCGCCCCCGGGCACCACGCCCCCCTCCCCTACGCCGCTCCCGGTCGTCCCTGACCTGACATCCGCGCTTCGCTGAAGAAGATCAGCGGGGTGATGCGTCGCCGTTTCGCGCGACGCGGCGCGGGTCCGCGCGGCAGGCGGGCGGGCGCGGCCTTCCCGTTCCCCGCGCCCGATGCTTGCAATCGCCCCGCCGCGGGGCCATCAAGCCTGCACGCCCGTTTCAAGCGGCGCGACGCGCCGTTCCGCGCGCCGCCAAGGCCGCGACAGCCCTTTCCGGGGGACGCCTGCATGACCGCGCCCGAGTTCCGCGCCGCGCCCGCGCGCCCGGCATGATCGGCGCGCTGCTGATCGCGCTGGCGCCCACGGCGCTGCTGATCGGGCTGGGCCATGTCCTGCGCCACCGCACCGGCCTTCTGCCGGCGGAATTCTGGGGCCCGGCGGAGAAGCTCGCCTATTTCGTGCTGCTCCCCGCGCTGATCGTGCACGGGCTGGCCATGGCCGACCTGTCCGAGGTCGCGATCGGCGGACTGGTCTTCGCGCTGGCCGGGCCGATCCTGGTCACCGGCGCGGCGCTGGCCCTGTTGCGCCGCCCGCTGGGGATCGAGCCCCGGGCCTTCACCTCGGTCTTCCAGGCCGGGGTGCGGTTCAACAACTATGTGGGCGTCACCGCGGCGCTGGCGCTGTTCGGCCCGCAGGCCGCCGCGCTCTCGGCCATCGCCATCGCCACCATCGTGCCCACCGCCAACGTGCTCTGCGTGCTGGTCTTCGCCCGCTACGTCCCCGCCGGGACCGGACCCGAGGGCGGGACCGGCGCCGGGCTGACCCACGCGCTGAAGGCGCTGGCCCGCAATCCGCTGATCCTCGCCTGCGTCCTGGGCATCACCCTGCACGCCTTTCACCTGGGCCTGCCGCCGGGGATCGAGGGCTTCGCCAGGGCGCTCGGCCAGGCGGCGCTGCCGCTGGGGCTGCTCTGCGTCGGCGCGGCCCTGGACCGGGAGACGCTGGGCCGCGCGCCCCGGCTCTTCGCCATCGCCTCCCTCGCCAAGTTCGCGGCCATGCCCACCCTGACCGCCGGAGCCTGCCTGATCGCCGGGCTCGACGGCGAGGTGGCGCTGCTGGCGGTGCTGTTCAATGCGCTGCCCACCGCCTCCTCCTCCTATGTCATGGCGCGCCAGATGGGGGGCGACGCGCCGCTCATGGCCAGCCTCGTCGCCACCCAGACCGTCGTCGCCGCCCTGACCGTGCCGCTGGCCATGCTGGCCGCGCAGGCGATCTTCGGCTGATCCCGCAGGAGAACACGATGACCGAACCCCGCCCCGACGTGCTTGTGGTCTCCGCCCTGCGCCCCGGCCAGATGGCGCGGCTGGAGACGCTGTTCGCCCTCCACCGCCATGACCGGGCCGAGGACCCGGACGCCCTGCTCGACGCCATAGCCCCGCGCATCCGCGCCGTGGTCACCACCGGCGGCCGGGGCCTGGGGCGCGATATCATCGACCGCCTGCCGGGGCTGGAGATCGTGGCCTGCTCCGCGGTCGGGACCGAGAAGCTCGACCTCGCCGCCTGCCGGGCGCGGGGGATCGCGGTGACCAACACGCCCGACGTGCTGACCGACGACGTGGCGGACATGGCGATGGCCCTGCTGCTGATGGCGCGGCGGCGGCTGGTGGAGGGCGACGCCCATGTCCGCTCCGGCGCCTGGGCGCGGGAGGGGATGTTTCCGCTGACCCCGACGCTGACCGGCAAGCGGCTCGGCATTCTCGGCCTCGGGCGCATCGGCCAGGCCATCGCCGCGCGGGCCGAGGCGTTCCGGATGGAGATCGGCTATGTCGCCCGCGCTCCGCGCGACGTCCCCTACGCCCGCCTCCCCGACGCCGAGGCGCTGGCCGGCTGGGCCGACGCGCTGGTGGTGGCGACGCCGGGCGGGGCGGGGACGCGGGGCCTCGTCTCCGCGCCCGTCATCCGCGCGCTGGGGCCCGGAGGCACGCTGGTCAACATCTCCCGCGGCAGCGTGGTGGACGAGCCCGCCATGATCGAGGCGCTGGCGAGCGGCGCGCTCGGCGCCGCCGGGCTCGACGTTTTCGCGGCCGAGCCCGCGCCCGACCCGGCCCTGCTCGCCCTGCCCAATGTCGCGCTCTCGCCCCATCATGGCAGCGGCACGGTGGAGACGCGGGACGCCATGGCCCGGATGGTGGTCGACAATCTCGTCGCCCATTTCAACGGCGCGCCGCTGATCTCCCCCGTCGCCTGACCCCGGCGCGCCTTGCGAGCCGCCCCTGCGCCGCGTGAGGCGCGGCGGGGCGTGTGCGGGGGGCGCCATGCTGCCCGCGGCGGCGCGGCCGCCATGCGCTGGGTCCGCCGTCGGCATGGACGTCGCGCCGGGTCGGGTCGGGGAACATGGACCCCTGCTTGCCCGGACATGAGCGAGGCCGGCTTGAACTCGCGCAGCCCGGCGCCCGGCGAAAGCGGATGACGGCGGGGTCGAAAACCTCGGCCCGCTCCGCGAATTTTCGGATGGAGGCGCGGGCGCCGTCATCGCGATCCGAGAGCGCGAGCCCCGCCAGCCGGCCGGCCCTCCCGCTTGCGTCGCGCTGCGCCGGCGGACACTCTGCCTCCGGACGCCGATCCCTCTCCGCCGCCGTCCGGACGCCGATCCCTCTCCGCCGCCGTCCGGACGCCGATCCCTCTCCGCCGCCATCCGGACGCCGCCCCGCCCGCGCCGCTCCGGCCGCCCCCGCCAGGAGCCGCCCCGATGCCCGAACCGACCGCCCACGCCCCCCGCTCCGCCCGCGAGGCGCGCCCATGACCCAGGCCCCCATGAGCGCCGAAACCGCGACCCATGACCTCGTGCTCAAGGGCGGCCGCGTCATTGACCCTTCGCAGGGGATCGACCGGGTGACCGACGTCGCCTTCTCGGGCGGGCGCGTCTCCGGGCTCGGCGACGGGCTGACGGGATCGGAGATCCGCGACATGGCCGGCCGGATCGTGTGCCCGGGCCTCATCGACCTGCATACCCATGTCTACTGGGGCGGCACCTCGCTGGGGGTCGACGCCGAGGCCTATGCCCGCCAATGCGCCGTCACCACCTGCATCGACACCGGCAGCGCCGGGCCGGGCAATTTCGCGGGCTTCCGCAAACATGTGATCGCGCCGTCTCAGACCCGCATCCTCGCCTATCTGCATGTCTCCTTCGCCGGCATCTACGGCTTCGACACCGGCATCATGGTGGGCGAGAGCCATGACATGCGCCTGATGGCGGCGCGGGAATGCGCGGCGGTGATCGAGGCCAACCGCGACGTGATCGTGGGGGTGAAGGTGCGGATCGGGCGGCACGCGTCGGGACCGTCGGGGATCGATCCGCTGATCGTGGCGCTGGAAGTGGCGAACGAGATCGACGTGCCGATCATGTGCCATATCGACGAGCCGCCGCCCTCCTACGAGGATGTCATCGCCCGCCTGCGTCCGGGCGACGTGCTGACCCACTGCTACCGCCCCTTCCCCAACGCCCCCATCGACGGCCGGGGCCGGGTCAAGCCCGCCGTGCTGGCGGCGCGGGAGCGCGGGGTGATCTTCGACATCGGCCACGGCATGGGCTCATTCGGCTGGAAGACCGCGCGGGGGATGATGGCGGCGGGGTTCCCGCCGGACGTAATCTCCTCCGACGTGCACGCCTTCTGCATCAACGGGCCCGCCTACGATCAGCTGGTCACCATGTCCAAGTTCCTGGTGCTGGGCATGGACGTGCCGGAGGTCATCGCGCGGTCGACCCTCGAACCCGCGAAGGCCCTGGGGCGCGAGGATCTGGGGACCTTCCGGGAGGGCGCGGCGGGCGACGCCTCGATCCTCACGGTCGAGGCCGGGGCGTTCCCGCTCGCCGACGTGCGCGGGGCGGTGGAGACCGGGGACCGGATGCTGCGCCCCGCCGGGGTGGTGATCGCCGGCCGCTGGTGGCACGGGGACTGAAACGGCGCGCGCGGGAGCGGGCGGCGCCCTCCCCGCAAGACGGAAACCCGGCCCCGCCGCGTGACGCTTCAGACCCGGCGTGAACAAGATGGCGGGGCGAGACGGCGGAAAGCGATGCGGACAATCCTGTTCCGGAGCCGACCCGCCGTCAGCCCGACGCCGGATCGCCGGTCCCGCGGTTGATCGTGGTCGGGATCGCGGGGCGGCGACGCCCCGCCCCCTGCTCGACGCCGCCTGTGACGAGACGCCCCCCGGCCTGCGCCCCCTCGACATCGCGGCGATCGGGGATCGCCGGCGGATCGGGGCGGCCTGCGTTGCGCGCCACCCTTGCCCGCCGCCGCCGCCGGTGCGAGGACGGACCCGTCCCAGCCGGAGCCCGCGCCCCATGACCGACCTCGCGACCCCTTCTCCCGATTCCGATCCCGCCCCCGCGCTGATCGTCGGCGCCGGCCCCGCCGGGCTGATGGCGGCCGAGACGCTCTGCGCCCGCGGCCACCGGGTCGAGATCGTCGAGGCCAAGCCCTCCGCCGGGCGCAAACTGCTGATGGCCGGGCGCTCCGGCCTCAACCTCACCAACGCCGCGCCCGCGGATCGCCTGCGCGAAACCTATGCGGAGGCGGCGCCCTGGCTCGCCCCCATGCTCGACGCCTTCGGACCGGCCGAGATCCGCGCCTGGGCCGAGGGGCTCGGCCAGGAGACGTTCGAGGGCAGCTCCGGCCGGGTGTTCCCGCGGGCGATGAAGGCCTCTCCCCTGCTGCGGGCCTGGCTGGCGCGGCTGGGCGCGGCGGGGACGGTCCTGCGCACCGGCTGGCGCTGGGAGGGCTGGGCCGAGGATGGGGCCGAGGCCGGGGCCCTGCGCTTCGCCACCCCCGAAGGCCCCGCGACCCGCGCCCCCTCCGTCACCGTTCTGGCGCTGGGGGGGGCGAGCTGGGCGCGGCTCGGCTCCGACGGGGCCTGGGCGCCCTGGCTGGCGGCGCGGGGGGTGGCGCTGGCGCCCTTCCAGCCCGCCAACATGGGGTTCCGGGTGGCGTGGTCCGACCGGATGGCGCCGCTGTTCGGCGCCCCGGTCAAGAACGTGCGCCTGATCGCCGGCGGGGTTCGCGCGCGCGGGGAATTCGCCATATCCGCCCGCGGGATCGAGGGGGGCGGGATCTACGCCGTCGCCCGCGCCTTGCGGGAGGGCGCGCCGCTGGCGCTGGACCTTTTCCCCGATCTGGAACCGCCCGAGATCGCCCGCCGCCTCGCCAACGCCCGCCGGGGCGAGAGCCTGGTCAACCGGTTGCGCAAGACGCTGAAGATGGACCCGGCGCGGCGCGGGCTGGCGCTGGAATTCGGCCGCGGTCCGGGGGGCGAGCCGCCGCCCGCCGACCCGCTGGCGCTGGCCCGCCTGCTCAAGGCGCTGCCCGTGCCCCATGACGGCCCGCGGCCGCTGGACGAGGCGATTTCGGTGGCGGGAGGCGTGCGGCGCGCGGCGCTGGACGAAGGCCTGATGCTGCGCGCGGTTCCCGGCGTGTTCTGCGCGGGCGAGATGCTGGACTGGGAGGCGCCGACCGGCGGCCAGTTGCTGACCGCCTGCCTCGCCACCGGCCGCCATGCCGGGGCGGCCGCGGCGGCCCGGCTGGAGGCCTGAACTCCGGGTCGCGGCGGGCGCGGCGGGCGCGCCGGTCCGCGGGGCTTAACCGGTTCGCATAACGATCTGGAAAGGTTTCCGTCGGAAAATGATCTCCGCTTCACCAGCCGGAGGGGCCAGCCGAAGGGGATCGTGAGATGCGTTGCCTGATCGTGGAGGATGACCAGCTCGTCGCCGAACGTTGGCGACAGGTGCTTGGGGACCTGGGGATGGAGACGACGCTCGCCTACAGCCAGGCGGAGGGGGAGTTGTCCCTGAACTCGGAGCGGTTCGGCCTGATGCTGGCGGATCTCGGCCTGCCGGATGGCGACGGGCTCGACCTGATCGCCCTGGCCGCGACCCGCGATCCGTCGCTGCCGGTGGTGGTGGTCAGCGGGCGCACCAACCTGGCGCTTTCGGACCTGTTCAGCCGGAACGACAACGTCACCGCCTTCTTCCACAAGTCCGAAAACTTCGAGGAAGTGGCGGCCCTGGTCGATCACTACCGCCTGCGTTCGGCATCGCCGGGCGGCCCTCCCCTGGCCTGAACCTCCCGGCCGCGGTGGCCCGGTGGGGATGGGCCGGACGCAAGCCGGGGCGCCTCCCTGCGCGCGGTCATTCCCCCTGCGCACGGTCATTCGCCCCGCTCAGGGCGAACCGCCCGGGTCACGGGATAAGCTTTCGGCGCAGGGCAAACCGTCCGGCGCACGGCAAATCAATCCAGACGGGCCGAGACCCCCGGCGCATCTCCGGTCCCCGGCTTCCGGACGCGCGGCAGCGGCGGCGGCCCGAGCAGCGGACCGAGGCGACTGCGCGGCGGCTGCGTCAAAAGCGGCCCAGGCGGAAGTCGTGCCTGCGGGCTCGGCATGTGCCCCACAACCGCCAGCCCCAACGGCGCAGCCCTGCTTGACCGCAGTCAAGCTCACCCAGAGATGACCGCGCGCCGAAAAACATGCGGCAACGCGCGCACCTAGCGATCCGCAGTCGCGGGCAGGACGCGACCGGCGTGGACGGGCAAGCCTGCCCGGTCGCGACACGGCCTCGGCGGCGACGGCGGGTCGTGCGCCTACCCTCTCCGCCCGCCCCTCCCCGGATGCGTGCCGCGGCGAGCCGGCGGAAAATCCTCGCGACGGGCGCGCATGGTGATCGACGCCGGTCCCCAGGGCTCGAACCGAAGCCCGCCGCAGGCAGATCGCCCCGACGCCGGGCGCCCTGAGGCCGGGCCTCGCGCCCCGCAAGGAGGCGGCGGCACGTCGCCGGTCCCCGAGCCGGTAGCAGCCGCGTTCGATGACCTTCCGCCCCCTACAGATGCGGGGTTTGAAAGAAATGTTCGCGCCTGCGGCTCGAAGCGCCGACCATCCTGGACGGCGAGCCGCCTGCGACCGGGCTACGGCGCAGGGCGGTCCCGTCGCGCTCCGCATCCCCAACGCCGGCGTCTCGCCGCGATGACCGGGACGCGGAAACGGGCGATGGCCTGAACTTCGCCCCCCCTTTTCCGCCGATCGCCGGGCGATGCGCGCTCGGATGCCTCGCCTCGACCCTCGGCGCCTCCGGCGCGGGGCGCAGCACGCCGGCGCGTCCTTCCAGGGGCAGCCAATGCGCGGAGCCAAGCCGATGCGGCGGATCACGCGACAGCCGTCGCGCCCGCGGACTGCCCCAGGGCGACGGGGCGACGGAGACGGACGGGCGACGCGGCCTTCGGCCTGTCTGATATGGGCGGGGGGCCTGGCGTCTTCCTTCGGACGTCGGCCTCACGCGGCATGTTGAAGGGGGCTCCGGCCCCCATGTCTTCGGCCGGAAGCGCCGACACCCCCCGCGACAGCCAAGAGAACCCGCCTTCCGCCTCGTTTCGGCAGTCGGGGCCGCCCCCCGCCCCCGCGGCGCTTTCGCCTCCGCTCAGTCGCGGTAACCCGGCTCCTCCGCATCAAGCGTCCGGCGCAGGGACAGCAGGTGCAGACGCGCCGACTCGGCGTCGCCCTCGCGCATCTGACGCGCGGCCTCGGCGGCGATCTCGGGGGCGACGGGCCGAACCTCGCGCCCCGTGGACAGGGCCAGGGTCTGCACCTCGCAGGCGCGTTCGAGGTAATAGAGGTCGTCCCAGGCCTCGGCGATGGTCGGGGCCAGCACCATCACACCGTGATGCTTCATGAAGACGATATCCGCCTCCCCCGCCGCCGCGGCGATCCGGTCGCCCTCGGCCGCATCCAGCGCAAGGCCGTTATAGTCCCGGTCCACCGCCGTGCGCCCATAGAACTTCAGCGCGGTCTGGCCGGCGAAGATCAGCGGCTCGCCCTCGGTCATCGACAGGGCGGTGGCGTAGGGCATGTGGGTGTGGAAGGCGACGCGGGCCGAGGGCCGGGCGGCGTGCAGGCGGGCGTGGATGTGGAAGGCGGTGGCTTCGGGCGCGCCCTCGCCCTCGATGACCGCGCCGTCGAAATCGCAGATCAGCAGGGAGGAAGCGGTGATCTCGCGGAAGGCGTAGCCGTAGGGGTTCACCAGGAACAGGTCCTCATGGCCGGGCACGAGGGCCGAGAAGTGGTTGCAGATCCCCTCCTCGAAGCCCAGGCGGGCGGCCATGCGGAAACAGGCGGCGAGGTCTTCGCGCGCGGCGCGGATCTCGGGCGAGGCGAGGTCGGGGCGGTTGGCGCCGGGGCCGGAGGCGTCGGGGGCGCGGCGCGGGGAGAAGGCGTGGGCCATGGGGCGCTCCTGGATGCGGGGGAAGGGGCGGCGCCGGGGGGCGCGAGGGATCGGGGCGGAGTGTCGTCGCAGCGGCCGGGGCGCGTCAATGCGGCGGGGCGGATGAGCGGGGGGCGGGGGGGCGAACGCCTGACGCGCGGCGGCGTCGAGGCGTCCGGCCGCCGCGACCCCCTCGACGGCGCGCCCCTTCCGAGGCCTGCGCGAAACCTGTGAGGCGCGGCCTTCCTGCGCCGGGCGGCAGTCGGGGGAAAGCCGATCCGGCGCGCGCCGCAGGTGTCCCGCTCCCCGCCCGAGAGACGCCCGGCGCCGTCGCCCGGCACGCCGGATCAAGGGCCTCGCGGGGCGACGCGGGCATGCGCCGAACCGTTGGCCCAACCGCGATGCGCGGAGGGATGGCGGGCGGGGCGACGGCCGCGAGGCCGAGCGTCCGTCCGACAGCGCTCCGCCCTCCCTGATGCGGGCCGCCGGCAAGCCGCCCCCCTGAAAGCTGGACGTCGGCCCTGCGCGCGGATAGGCCCGATGCATGACCGACGCGCCCCGCCCCTCCCCCGCATCCCGGCCCTCGGCCGCCTCCGCCGCCCCGGTCCGGCGGCGCGCGGCCCCGACGGGCGCGGTGCTCGGCGTGCTCTACATGTTCGGCTTCTGCGTCGCCGGGCCCGGCATCGACATCACCGCCAAGCTCGCCGCCGCCACCCTGCCCGTCGGCGTCATCGGGCTGGCCCGCTTCGTCACCCAGACCACGCTGCTCGGCGCGCTGCTGCTGATCCGGCCCGAGCCGATGCCCCCCCTGCGCGCCCTGCCCGCCCATTTCGCCCGCGGCGCCCTGATCGCCGTCGCCACGCTGTTCTTCTTCGCCGCGCTGCGCCACATGCCCGTCCCCGACGCCATGGCGATCTTCTTCGTGGAGCCGATGATGCTCACCCTGCTCGGCGCGGCGCTCCTGCGCGAACAGGTGGGCTGGCGGCGCTATGCGGGCTGCGCCATCGGCTTCGCGGGGTCGCTGCTGATCATCCAGCCGAGTTTCGAGGAGGTCGGCGTCCCCGCGCTCTACCCGCTCGGCACCGCCGCAGCCTTCGCCTTCTACATGATCCTCACCCGCCGGCTGGGCCAGCAGGGGGGCGTGCTGCCGATGCAGGCGCTGGCCGGGCTTTCGGGCGGGATCGTGGTGGGGCTGGCGCTGTGGGCCGGGGCGGGCTCGGGCTCCGCGCATTTCGATCCGGTCTGGCCGCAGGGGCTCGAATGGGCGCTGCTGGCCGGGGTCGGGGTCTTCGCCACGCTCTCGCATCTGCTGATCGTGATGGCGCTGCGCCACGCGCCGGCCTCGGTCGCGGCGCCGGTGCAGTATCTGGAGATCGTCTTCGCCGCGCTCTATTCCTGGCTCGTGTTCCGCGAGTTCCCCGATGCGCTCACCTGGGTCGGGATCGCGGTGGTGGCGGGCTCGGGTCTCTATGTCCTGCATCGGGAGCAGCGGGCCCAGATCCGCGCCGACGCGCTCGCGGCGGCGGCGGCGGCGGCGGCGGGAGCCGGGGCGGGGGCTGGGGATGGGGCCGACCCCGCGGCGTCCCCGGTTTCCAAGTCCGGCGAACCCTCCTAGGCTCGCGCGCATTCCTTCTGCCGGAGCGCGCCATGACCGATCTCACCCCCCCGATCTTCGACGGCCACAACGACATCCTGCTCAAGCTGTGGCGGGCGGAGCAGGAGGGGCGGTCGCCCGAGGCGCTGTTCCGCGACGGCGCGCATGGGCATCTCGACCTGCCGCGGATGAAGGCGGGCGGCTTCTGCGGGGGGTTCTTCGCGCTGTTCGCGCCCTCGGCCGGCATGTCCATGGACATGTCCGGCGACAGCTACGACCTGCCCCTGCCCCCCCTGATGGCGCGGGACGAGGCGCTGGCCGCCAACATCGCCCAGGCGGGCATCCTGCTGCGGCTGGAGCGGCTGGGCCATCTGCGCATCCTGCGCCGCGCCGCCGACCTGCCCGCGGCCATCGAGGCCGGCGAGGTCGCCGCCATCCTGCACCTGGAGGGGGCGGACTGCATCGACCCCGAGTTCCGCGCGCTCGACGTGCTGCAGGGGGCCGGGCTGCGCTCGCTCGGCCCGGTGTGGAGCCGCGACAACATCTGGGCGCATGGCGCGCCGTTCCGCTTCCCGTCCTCGCCCGACACCGGGCCGGGGCTGACCGAGGCGGGGCGCGAGCTGGTCCGCCAATGCGACGCGCGCCGGATCATGATCGACCTCAGCCACCTGACCGAGGCCGGGTTCTGGGACGTGGCCGAGGTCTCCGGGCGCCCGCTGGTCGCCACCCATTCCAACGTCCATGCGCTCTGCCCCCATGCGCGCAACCTGACCGACCGCCAGCTCGACGCGGTGAAGGAACGGGGCGGGATGGTCGGCGTGAACCTCGCCACCGCCTTCCTGCGCGCCGACGGCAAGATGGACGCGGAGGAGACGCTGGACGCGGTGGCGGCGCATTTCGTCTATCTGGTGGAGCGGATGGGCGAGGATTGCGTGGGCCTGGGCTCGGACTTCGACGGGGCGCGGATCCCGACGCCGATCAAGGACGTGGCGGGGCTGCCGGCGTTGCGGGCGGCGCTGCGGGGCGCGGGGTTCGACGGCGCGGTGCTGGAGAAGCTGTGCTGGAAGAACTGGGCGCGGGTGCTGGGCGAGACCTGGGGCGCGTGAGGCGCGGCGACGGGCGCGCGGGTTCCGCGGTTCCGCAGGCGCCGCGTCGAGGGCGTGGCGAAGGCGCCGGCGCGCCCGCGGCGCGTTCTGCGGTCCGGTCTGTCATTTCGGGCGGGGCCCGGCGGAGGGCGGGCGCCCCGGCATCATGGGAGAGCGGGGGACGCCGCCGCCCCCGTGAGGCGCAGCGCCCGACAAGGTGCGGTCCGGCCGGCCATGGCGACCGCGGCGCGGCGATGACGACGGGGTGAGCGTTCCCCTAACGCGCTCGGCCGGGCGCAGCGGCGGTGCGGCGGGCGCTTCCGGTTCGGCTGGAAACGGCGCCGCCTGGCGCATCGGGCGCGCGCGGCGCCGGCGATCGGGTGCAGTCGGCGGGCGGGCGCAGGCGCCGCTCCCGCACGGATCGGCGCGCGCAAGCCTGCGATCAGGGCGCGACGGCGGACAGGATCGGGGGTCAGGATCGGGGGGATTTCGCGCGGATCGCGGCGCAACCGCCCCGCTGAGACCCGGCCGGAGGGGCCGGTAACAGCGGGTCTGGATCAGCGGGCCAGATCAGCGGGCCGGCATCAAAGGACCGTTGTCAGTGGGTCTGGATCGAGGCGAGGCGGTAGCGATCGCCTTCCAGGTCCCCGAAGAGCTCGCCGACCTGCGGATGCTCCACCGGGCCCGAGTCGTCGACGACCAGGTTCTGCTCCGAGACATAGGCGTGATAGTAGCTCGTCTCGTTCTCGGCCAGCAGGTGATAGAAGGGCTGGTCCTTGCGGGGGCGGTTCTCCTCCGGGATCGCCTGCCACCATTCCTCGGAATTGGCGAATTCCGGGTCGACGTCGAAGACCACGCCGCGGAACGGGTGGATGCGATGGCGCACCACCTGCCCGATGCTGAACTTCGCCTGTCTGTCGATCGCGCCCGTCGCCATGTTCCGCGTCTCAGTCCATCCGTGAAAACAGTCTTGCATCCAAAACTTAGGGAATCGTTCCCGGACTGTCCACCCGCGCGCCGCTGCGCCGCAGCACGCGCGAGACGTCTGCGGCGGCCGTGGCGGAAGGCCTCTTCGGCCCGGCGGCGCCCGTCTCCGGGCCGCGATCCGCGCGAAAACCCGGCGCCGCGCGCCGCGCGGCCCGTCGGAGCCCGTCGCCGCATCGACGCTCCCTGACGCGCATGTTACTGACGATCCGGGCCGGCCCGCCGCCCCTTTCCCTTTTCCGGCGCGGGCCGCCTCCGGCTCCGCCCCTTCCCGTCGAACCGGACCGTCCGCCCATGCTGCTCGCCCTCACCGTGCTCGAGATCGTCGCCCCCGTGTTCATGCTGGGGCTGGCGGGTTGGACCTGGGTGAAACGCGGGGCGGAGTTCCGGGTCGATTTCGTCACCCGCATCTGCTTCACCATCTCGGTCCCCGCGCTGCTGTTCACGGCGCTGGCGCGGGCCGAGCTTGACCCGGCCTTCTTCGCCTCGCTCGCCGGCGCGGCTTTCGCGGCCTACATGCTCGCGGCCCTGGCGCTATGGGTCGCGATCCGGCTCGGCAAGCTGTCGGTCCGGGTCTGGCTGGCGCCGCTGGTCTTCGGCAATACCGGCAATGTCGGCCTGCCGGTGGCCATGTTCGCCTTCGGGGACGAGGGGCTGGCTCTGGCGGCGGTGATCTTCGCGGTGATGGCCTGTCTGAGCTTCACGGTGGGGGTGTGGCTGGTCTCCGGCGGGGGATCTCCGGCCGAGGCGGCCAAGCAGCCGATCTTCTACGGCGCGGCGCTGGGCCTGCTTTTCGCGCTCATGGATTGGGAATTGCCGAGCTTCCTGATGCGGGGGCTCGACCTCGCCGGACAGATGGCGATTCCGCTGATGCTGCTGACGCTGGGCGTGTCGGTGGCGCGGCTGTCGGTGAAGGGCGCGGGGCGGGCCATCGCCATGTCGGTGCTGCGCGTGATCCTGTGCGGGGCGGCGGCCTGGGGGGCGGCGCGGATCTTCGGACTGTCGGATATCGGGCGCGACGCGCTGATCCTGCAGCTGACCATGCCGGTGGCGGTGACCTCCTACCTGCTGGCCGAGCGCTACAAGGCCGAGCCGTCGGAGGTCGCGGGGCTGGTCGTGGTCTCCACCCTCGTCTCGGTGGCCGCGATCCCGCTGACGCTGGCCGCGATCCTGGAGGGCTGGCTGCCCTGAGAGGCGGCGAGAGGCGGGGGCGCGGCCGCGAGAGACGGGGCCGTGAGAGGCGGGCGGGCGCTCAGCCCGCCGGCGCAAGCGCGCCCTCGGGGATGATCGGGGGGGCGTCGTTCAGCGCCTCCCGCGCCAACCCGGCGATGCCTTTCCAGCGCGCCTGAAAGGCGTCCATCTCGGCGCGGGGGATCACGTCCTCGATCCGATCGAAGTCGCCGCCGCAGCGGTCCTCGACCACGCCCAGCAGGGCGTCCGGCCCCGATCCGCGGGTGGCGAGGATCATGCGCGACGTGGCCGGGCGCTGTTGCGCCTCATAGGCCGCGAGCGCCGCCGGCCCGACGCCGTGGTCGAGGAACGCCCGGCCCAGCGCCCGCGCGTCCATCACCGCCTGGCTCGCCCCGTTGGAGCCGACCGGATACATCACATGCGCCGCGTCCCCGATCAGCGTGGTCCGGCCCACGGTCCAGAACGGCGCCGGGTCGCGGTCGACCATGGGATATTCGAAGATCTCGTCGGTGGCGCGGATCAGGGCGGGGGCGTCGATCCAGCCGAAGCGCCAGCCCTCGAAGCGGGGGAGGAACTCCGAGGCCTCGGCCCGGCGGTTCCAGTCCGAGCGGGTCCAGCCGCCGGAGGGGTCGAATTTCAGCTCGGCGATCCAGTTGATCAGCGCCTCGCCGGTGTCGGGATCGGGGGCGGAGATCGGGTAGGCGACGAAGCGCTGCGCCATCGTGCCGACCAGCGCCATGGAGGCGCCCGACAGGAACGGCTTCGCCCGCGTCGCGCCGCGCCAGAGCACGGCCCCGGACCAGATCGGGCGGCCCTCGCCGGGATGCATGGCGGCGCGGATCGCGGAGTGCAGGCCGTCGGCGGCGACCAGCGCGCGGCCCCGCGCCTCGCCTCCGTCGTCGAGTCGCAGGACCGCCTCCTCCCCCTGCGTGGCGAAGCCGGCGGCGCGGGCGCCGGGCGTGACGGCATGCTCGCCCAGCCGGGCGCGGACTTCGCGCAGCAGGGCCATCTGCAACGCGCCCCGATGCACGGAGAACTGCGGCCAGCGATAGCCGGCGGCGCGGCCCCGGGGCTCGGTCCAGATCTCGCGCCCGGTCTTCGAATGCAGGCCCCAGTCGCGGGTCTCGACCCCGATGCGGGCGAGGTCGGGGCCGAGGCCCAGCGCTTCCAGCTCCCGCACCGCGTTGGGCTGGAGGTTGATGCCCACGCCCAGGGGGCGGAGCTCCCGGGCGGCTTCGAAGACCCGGGCGCGCAGGCCGATCTGGTGACAGGTGAGCGCGAGCGTGAGCCCGGCGATGCCGGCGCCGGCGATGAGCACGGTCATGGTCGTCCCTCCCTGCGGCCCGCGCGGCCCGCGCGCTCCGGTGTGGGAGCGGCGGGGGGGCGCATCGGCGGCCGCGATCCTGCGCGATGGGGGGGGCGGGGCGCAAGATGGCGGGGGACGGGCGCGCCGCGTCCCGGTCGCGCTGCCGGCGCGCGCCCGCCCGCGGCGCGTGGCGGGGTCGGCGCCTCGTGGGACCGTTTCGGGATGGCGACGGCGGTTGGAATTGCCGGGCGGGTGACGCGCGGCCGCCGTCGTCGGGCGGGAGGACGCGGGTCGGGACGATCGGAGCTTTCCGCGGGAGGCTCCGCACGTGGCCGGGACGCCCATGGGCGCCCCCCGCCCTACACGGGCTTGACCCATGGCGCGGGAGCGGGCGAGGTCGGCCGGCGAGACGGGACGGGGCGGGGCGAGACGGGGCGGGGCGAGGCGAGACGGGGCGGGGCGAGGCGCAGGCAACGGAGCGGACGCGCATGGCGGATGTCTACGACGCGGCGACGCGGTCGCGGACCATGGCGGCGGTCAAAGGGCGGAACACGACGCCCGAGCTGCGCCTGCGCCGGGCGCTGCATGCGCTGGGCCTGCGTCACCGCCTGGGCGGACGCGGGCTGCCCGGGCGGCCGGACCTGGTGTTCCCGGGGCGGCGGGCGGCGGTCTTCGTGCATGGCTGCTTCTGGCATCGCCATGCGGGCTGTCCGCGCGCCACGACCCCCGCCACCCGCACCGACTACTGGGCCCCGAAATTCGCCCGCAACATCGCCCGGGACGCCGAGGTCCAGGCCGCGCTCCTCGCGCAGGGCTGGCGGGTCGGCGTGGTCTGGGAATGCGCGCTGCGGGTCCGCGAGACGCCCGCCACCGCGCAGGCCTGCGCGGACTGGCTGCGCGGGGAGGCGGCGTGGCTGGAACTGCCCGCCCCCGCCGCGCCCTCCGCCGAGCGCGAGGCGCCGTCGGAGCCCGGCGCCCCTCGCCGATAGTCCCTGGCATGACCGCCGGCTTGAGAGCGGCGCCCCGAGCCGGCGCCGCGGAGAATGGACGAACGGCGCGCCCGGACGCCCCGGCCCTTGACGTGAAACGAAGCGCGGCGCGCGGGAACCCCAGCAGGGACAGGCGCCCGGTTCCGGCGTCTATGCGGCGTAGCGCTGAGGTGAGACGCTCCAGGGGCCTCCGGCCCGGCACGCGGCGCCGCCGCGGGCGAGAGCGGGTCTTGGAGGGCGCGCCGTTCGCTTCGTAGTCACTGCCCCCGCCGCCTGCGCGCCAGCGGCTCGCCGCGCTGCGCCGCTTCGGGCCGAAAGCCGCCCGCGGCGAAGGGATCCGCCCCCGCTGGGAAGAAGCGCCTGTCATCCACCCGAACACCCGCCGTCTCGGAGGATGACGCCGAAGGCCCGTGTCAGCCGGACGCCTCGCCGGACCTGCGCCCGGCGCGCGCCGCAAGCGCCCCGCGCCCTATCCGCCCACGCCACGGTTCCGGCCCGGGCGCCGAGCCGGCCCCGGCTTCCGCAGGAAGCCTCCCGGACGCGCAGCGGGCGGGGCGCGGAGCCCCGCTCCGCGCGGGCCGGCGGCGATCCGCGCGCGGGCCCCGCGCGGCCCGCCGCTTCAGCCCATCGCTTCAGCCCACCGCTTCAGTCCGCCGACAGCGTCCGGCGCACAGCGTCGCGCCAGCCCTCCAGCTTCTCGGCCCGCCGCTCGGGGGCCATCGTGGGCTCGAAGCGACGCTCCAGCGCCCAGCCGGCGGCGAATTCCTCGCGTCCGGGCCACACGCCCGCCCGGCTCGCCGCCAGCCAGGCGGCGCCCAGGGCCGTCGTCTCCAGGATCTTCGGGCGGTCCACCGGCGCGTCCAGCATGTCCGCCAGGAATTGCAGGGTCCAGTCCGAGGCGGTCATCCCCCCGTCCACGCGCAAGACCGTCGCCTCCGCCCCATCGGGCCAGTCGCGCCGCATCGCCTCCAGCAAATCGAAGGTCTGGTAGCCGACGCTCTCCAGCGCCGCCCGCGCGATCTCGGCGGGCCCCGAGCCGCGGGTCAGCCCGTAGATCGCGCCCCGCGCCTCCGGGTCCCACCAGGGCGCGCCCAGCCCCGCGAAGGCGGGCACCACATAGACCGGCTGGTCGGGGTCCGAACGCTCCGCCAGGGCCTGGGTCTCGCTCGCGTCGCGGATGATCCTGAGCCCGTCGCGCAGCCACTGCACCACGGCGCCGGCGATGAAGATCGAGCCCTCCAGCGCGTAGGTCGTCTCCCCCCCGATCCGGTAGGCGATGGTGGTCAGCAGCCGGTTCTCCGACGTCACCGCCCGGCTCCCGGTGTTGAGCAGCGCGAAGCAGCCGGTGCCGTAGGTGGATTTCAGCATCCCCGGCTTGAAGCAGGCCTGCCCGACGGTGGCCGCCTGCTGGTCGCCGGCCACCCCGCGGATCGGAATCTCGGCCCCGAAGAGATCTGCGCGCGCCATGCCGAAATCGCCGTCCGAATCCCGCACCTCCGGCAGCAGGCTCTCGGGGATGCGCAGGAGGCGCAGCATCTCCGCGTCCCATTCGCCGCGATGGATATCGTAGAGCATGGTGCGCGCGGCGTTGGTGGCGTCGGTGGCATGGACCGCGCCACCCGTCAGGTTCCAGATCAGCCAGCAGTCCACCGTGCCGAAGGCGAGCTCCCCGGCCTCGGCCCGCGCCCGGACGCCCTCCACGTTGTCGAGCAGCCAGGCCAGCTTGGTCGAGGAGAAATACGGGTCCAGCAGCAGCCCGGTGCGGGCGCGCACGCCATCCTCATGGCCGGCCTCGCGCAGTTCGGCGCAGAAGGCGGCGGTGCGGCGGTCCTGCCAGACGATCGCGTTGTGCACAGGGCGGCCGGTGGTCCGGTCCCAGAGCACCACCGTCTCGCGCTGGTTGGTGATGCCGATGGCGGCGATGTCGGTGGCGCGGACGCCGGCGCGCTCCATCGCCTCACGGCAGGTGGCGGCGGTGGTCGACCACAGGTCGGCGGGATCGTGCTCGACCCAGCCGGGCTGGGGGAAGTGCTGGGCGAACTCCTCCTGCCCACGGGCGACCACGCGGGCGTCCCCGTCGAACAGCAGCGCTCGGGTCGAGGTGGTGCCCTGGTCGATGGCCAGCACATGGGTCATGGGTCGCCTCCCGGTCGGACTCAGCGTCTCTTGTCTGGGGGCGAGTGCAGCATGAGGGCCTGCGCAGGGGCAACCCCGCGCGGCGATATGTGCGGGCATGGGGAGCGGTCGGGGGAGAGGTCGGGGGGCGGCCGGGGCGCCTGCGGGCGCTCGGGCTTCCGCCCCCGCGCCCGCCGCGCGCCTGTCCCGCGCCTGTCCCGCGGACGTGATCGGACGTGCATGGCGGGCGTCGCCGCAGGCGCCAGAATGAAGCCCGTCACCCTTGCAGGAGCCGTCATGTCCCGCCCCCGCCTCTTCACCGGCCGCATCGCCCGCCTCTCCGCCCGCCTGTCGTCCCGCCGCGCGGCGACGCTCTCCGCGCGCCCGGCCCTCGCGCTGGCGCTGGCGCTCGCCCTGCCCGCGCCGCCGGCCGTCGCCGCCGAGCCGGACACCGCGATCTTCGCAGGCGGCTGCTTCTGGTGCGTGGAATCGGACATGGAGGCGCTGGACGGTGTGATCGAGGCCGTCTCCGGCTATGCCGGCGGCGGGCTGGAGAACCCGACCTACAAACAGGTCTCCGCCGGCGGGACCGGCCATCTGGAGGCGGTGGAAGTGACCTTCGACCCCGACCGCATCGCCTATCCGGAGCTGGTGCGGATCTTCCTGCGCACGGTCGATCCGCTCGACGCCGGGGGCCAGTTCTGCGACCGGGGGCCGAGCTACGCGACGGCCATCTTCGCGCTCTCCCCCGCCCAGCGCGCGGCGGCGGAGGCGGCGCTGGCGGAGGCCTCGGCCGACCTGGGGGCCGAGGTCGTCACCCCGGTGCGCGAGCCCGCGCGGTTCTGGCCTGCGGAGGGCTATCATCAGGACTACGCCGAGACCAACCCGTTGCAATACAAGTTCTATCGGTGGCGGTGCGGCCGGGATGCGCGGGTCGAGGCGCTGTGGGGCGCGGCCGCGGGCGGCCATGGCGCCGGCGGCTGAGCAAACCGCGCGTCCGGCCAGACAGGCCGGCATCCCCGCCGGCGCGAAAGCCCTCCACACGGGACCGTCGCCGGCCGACGGGGGCGAGCGGGCGCCGGTCCCGCAAGGGACCGGCGCGGGGCGCGATCACTCGTACCAGGGGCCCTGGACGACCTTGACGCCGGGGGCGGCCTCGCCGACCAGGCGGGCGAACTCCATCGGGTCGGAGTCCCGGTAGTGGTAGGGATAGACCACCTTGGGCGCGAAGGCGGCGACGCCGGACGCGGCCTGCTCCACCGTCATCGTGTAGGGCAGATTCATCGGCACGAAGGCCATGTCCACGCCGTCCAGCGCCCGCATCTCCGGAATGTCCTCGGTGTCGCCGGCGATGTAGATGCGCTGCCCGTCGAGGCTCAGCACATAGCCGTTGTCGCGCCCCTTGGGGTGGAACTTCAGCCGGTCCTCGGTGGTGTTGTAGGCCGGGATGGCGGAGATGGCGACGCCCTTGGCCTCGGTCTCGCCGCCGTTGGCGATCTCCGTGGCGATGGCCTTCAGCTCGGCGGGCAGCGCCTCCATCACCGTCGGGTTGACCACCAGCGCCGTGTTCTCGCCGACGAGGGCGGCGAGGGTCTCGGGCTTGAAATGGTCGCCGTGGTGATGGGTGATCAGGATCAGGTCGGCGGGCGGAAGGTCGGCGTAGAGCGAGGCCTCGCCCACCGGGTCGTTGTAGATCGTGACGCCGGGCGCGGTCATCACGAAGGAGGCGTGCGCGCGCGGGTGCACCACGATCTCGCCCGAGGCGGAGGCGTAGGCGTCGGCGGCGCCGGCATGGGCGGCGGGCACGGCCCAGGGCGCGAGCCGGGCGGCGGCGAGACCGCCGAGCGCGGCGGCGCCGGCGGCGAGGGTCTGGCGTCGGGAAAAGGTCATGGGGGACTCCCTGGCGTCTCTGTCGGGGGCGTGGCGGCGCGGCCGGGCGACGAACCGCGGCCGGGCGGCGCATCCCCGAGGGCGCGCGCCGCGGCGGGGATGGTAACCCGATTTCCACCGGATCAAGCGCCCGTCCTGCGCACGGTTTCGCGAGCGGCCGACGAGGGAGCCGCCGCGCCGCCGCGGGCGCGGGTCGCGACCGCTCCGCCCGCGGCGGCGATCGGGCGCGGCGCCCGGCGGCGACGGTCGCCTCATGGCCCCGGTCCAAGGGGGGGCGAGCGCCGCCTACCGCGCCCCTCTCCACCCGCGACGAGGGTTCAGCGGCCGGCGCGGCGCCCCGGCGCGCCCGGCGCGACCTCAGGCGCCGGCCCGCGCGACGCTGCGGCCGGCGCCCGGCCGAAGCGCAAGAGCGTCGGCGCCGCGCGCATGGGGATCACTCCGCGGCCGCCGGGGCCAGCCGCAAGCCGCCTTCGCGCACGATGAAGGCCGCGATGGCCTCGATCCCCTTCCCATGGCGCAGGTCCGCCATGACGAAGGGCGCGCCCCGGCGCATCCGCTCCGCATCCCGCTCCATCACCTCCAGCGACACGCCCACATGGGGCGCGAGGTCGGTCTTGTTGATCACCAGCAGGTCGGACCGCGTGATCCCCGGCCCGCCCTTGCGCGGGATCTCCTCCCCCGCCGCGGTGTCGATGACGTAAAGCGTCAGGTCGGCGAGCTCCGGGCTGAAGGTGGCGGCGAGGTTGTCGCCCCCGCTCTCGATCACCACCAGGTCGAGATCCGGGATCGCGGCGCGCAGCTCGGCGATGGCGGCGAGGTTGATCGAGGCGTCCTCGCGGATCGCGGTATGCGGGCAGCCCCCCGTCTCCACCCCGCGGATCCGCTCCAGCGGCAGGACCTGGGCGCGCATCAGGAATTCGGCGTCCTCGGAGGTGTAGATGTCGTTGGTCACCACCGCCATCGACAGCCGCCCGCCCAGCGCCCGGCACAGCGCCGCGGTCAGCGTGGTCTTGCCCGCCCCCACCGGGCCGCCGATGCCCACGCGCAGAGGGCCGTGCGGGGACTTGGCGGGGACGGACGGAACGGCGGAGGGGATCTGGGTCTGGGTCACGATCGGAACAGCCTCGTGCGTTGGGTTTCGTGGAGCATGGCCGACAGGTCCCCCCGCAGGCAAGCGCCCCCGAGATCGTCGGGATCGGCGGCCAGCGCCTCGGCCGCCACCCGGGCGCAGAGGGGCGCGAGCGCATCCAGCGCCCGCTGCGCCTCGGTCTGGCCGAGCGGGACCAGCCGTTGCGCGGCGGAGGTCAGGTTGGCCGCGAAGGCGTGCAGAAACAGCGTCGCCACCACGTCGAGCGGCATCGCCTCCCGCCCCGCGGCGCGGCCGAGCGCCACCGGCAGGGGCGCGGGCTCCCCGGAATGGCCGCGGATGGCGGCGGCGGCGCCGGCGAAGGCCGCGCCCTGGGCCGTGGTCTCCAGCCGACGCTCCGCGGCCGGGGTCAGCGCGCGGGCGAGCGCCGCGGGCTCCCGGTCGTCCGGCACCCGCCAGGCGGCGGCGAGCAGCATCGCGTCGGTCCGCCCCGCGCCATGCTCCAGCAGGGCGGCGAGCCAGTCCCGGAAGCTTCCGGCATCGCGCACGCAGCCGGCCTCCACCGCCTGCTCCAGGCCGTGGGAATAGGCGAAGGCTCCCAGCGGATAGGCCGGCGAGAGCCATTGGGTCAGCGTCTGCAGCCAGTCGGCCGAGGGCGCGGCGGGGGCGGCTTCGGTTTCGGGAACTTCGGTTTCGGGGGCGGCAGGGACGGCTTCGGTTTCGGGGGCTTCGGTTTCGGGGGCCTCCGTCATTCTCGCTTGAATCCCTGCGCCAGCGCCTCGGCCCCGCCCCGGCGCAGCAACTGGATCTCACGCGCCAGGCGCAGGCTGGGCTTGGCGGCGAAGAGGACCGAGCCGATGAGGAACAGCCAGGTGCCGGGGACCATCCAGGCCTCGGAAAAGAACATGATCGAGCCGATGACGAAGCAGATCGCCGCGCCGAAATCGACGCCGGTATAGATCAACTCGTAGGTGGCCCAGATGCGCGCGGCGCCGGCGTCGGTGCGTTTGGCGTCGGGGTGAAACAGGGTCATGGGGCGGTCTCCGGATGATCGGCGTCGGGGGCGGGATCGGGGGCTTGATCGGGGGCGTCGCGCATGTGGGCGTCGGGGTCGTGATGAGGGTCATGCGAATGGCTGTGGCCATGGGTGCGGCCCATCCCGTAGGCGCCGCCCTCGGGGCGGAACGGGGCCTCCAGATGGCGGATCTCCGCGCCCAGCCGGATCAGCATGTCCTCCAGCACATGGTCGCGCAGGATGCGCAGGCGGCCCTCCAGGATCTCGGCCGGGGTGTGGCGGTTGCCCACATGCCAGGCGAGCCGGGCGAGGGCCGCGGGGGCGGCGGAGACCTCGGCCACCGGCTCCGGCGCGGGGGCGAGGGCGACGCGGCGGCCGTCCTCGAGCGCGAGCGCGAGGGTTTCGGACAGTTCCTCGGCGCGGGGGAGATCGAGCAGGATCGCCTCGCCACCCTCGGTGACCAGCCGGCCGCGGCGGCGCCAGCGGGCGTCGTAGGGCAGCGTCAGCCGGTCGGCAGGGGCCGCGCCCTCCCCGGCGGGGACGAGCGCGAGGGCGCGCACCGGCGGCGCCTCAGGGTCAGCGCCAGGCGCGGGCGCCGGGGGATGAGACGGGCCAGGGGCGGGATCTTGGGCCTGCGCGTGGCCGTGCCCATGCCCGTGGTCATGGTCATGCCCGTGACCGTGACCGTGGCCGTGGCCGTGGTCATGCGGCGGGCTGGGAGCCTGCCCCGGCGCGCTGGGGTGGGGATGATCGTGAGGCATCGCGGCTCCGGCATAGGGCCCGGCGCCGGGGAGGGAAGGCGGGCGCGCGGGCGCCGGGCCTCCCTGGCGGGGGCGTGATTGGATTTTCCGCATGGGGCCGCAAAGCGCGCCGCGCCGCAAGGGTCCGAGGAGAGGGTTTTGCGCCGCCGCCTCGCCCGGCGCGACGCCGACGGGACGCAGAGCCCGCCGCCGGTCGGCGCCGGGCGCCGCGTCGAACGCCCGCGGGGTGGCCCGGTTCCGCCCGCGGCGCGCCGAGAGGCCTGCGCGGGCGGCGCCGTCGCGGGGCGCGGGCGGAGCGACGGCGGGCGATGCCGGCGCCATCGGAATCGCCATGGCGTCGCCCGGCATCGCCCGGCGCGGGGCGGCCCGCCGAATGCCTTTCGGGGGCGCCCGCCCCAACCGCACGCGATCCGCAGGGCGCGCATCCGCGAACGCCCCGCCCGACGAGCGTCGCGACCGGGGCGGCGAAGCACCGGCCCGCGCCGCGCGTGGCATCGTCAGACGGGACCGGAACCAGGCTGGACTGGGATCGGACCGCCCCCCGGCCCGGACGGGAGCGCGCGAAGACCGCGCGCTCGCCGCCCCCCTCCGAAACCCCGAACCCCGCGGCGGCGGAGGCTCCGCTCGGCCCTCACCCCCTTGACGCCCCATCTCGGTGATCGCGTTGTGACCGCGGTCCCGCCGATCCTCGCCGCGCCCGCGCCTGCCGCGCTCGCACGTCGCCCGGCCATCGCCGCCCCGGCTGACACCAAGGCCCCGGATCGCCGCCCGCCTCTCCCCGGCCCGCCACGCGGGCCCGGCGCCACCGGGCGCCGCCCGCGACGCGCGCCGCGGGCGAAAGGCGCCCACCCGCGCGACCGTGACGCGGCGCCTCCCCCCGACCCCCGCCTCTTGACCGACCCCCGCCTCTTGACCGGCCCGCCCCCGCGCGCCATGCATCGCCGCCGCATCCCGGCGCCCCTCGCCCCCGATCACGGAGCCCGCCCATGCACCCCTCCCGCCGCATCCGCTCCATCCTCGACGGCGGCGCCTCGGGCTGGGAGATCGTCTACGCCGCCCGCGACCTGCAGGCGAAGGGCGAGCGCGTGACCATGCTCACCATCGGCGAGCACGAGAACCCCACCCCCGCCCCGATCCTCGACGCCATGGACGCCTCCGCGCGCGCCGGGCGCACGGGCTATTCGTCGGTCATGGGCTCGCTCGGCCTGCGCGAGGCCATCGCCGCCCGCGCGTCCCGGCGCGCCGGCGCCCCGGTGGCCCCCGATGAAGTCGTGGTCGCGGCCGGCGGCCAGGCGGCGC
Source organism: Albimonas donghaensis (assembly GCF_900106695.1). GTDB lineage: Bacteria > Pseudomonadota > Alphaproteobacteria > Rhodobacterales > Rhodobacteraceae > Albimonas > Albimonas donghaensis. The sequence goes on along the minus strand of NZ_FNMZ01000001.1, from coordinate 704,478 downwards.
TGTTCCAGGCGCTCTGCGCGGTGATCGATCCCGGCGACGCGGTGGTCGCCATCGACCCGCTCTACACCACCTATCCCGGCACCATCCGCGCCGCCGGCGGCATCCCCCGCATCGTGCCCGCCCGGGCCGAGGACGGGTTCCAGCCGGATCTCGCCGCGCTCGACATCGCCTGCGCCGGCGCCCGCGCGCTGCTGGTCAACTCCCCCAACAACCCCACCGGCGCGGTCTATTCCGCCGCCTCCATCGAGGGGCTGGCCGAACTCGCGCGCCGTCACGACCTGTGGCTGATCTCCGACGAGGTCTATGACGGCATGGCCTGGGACCAGCCGCACCTGTCGCCCCGCGCCCTGCCCGGCATGGCCGAGCGCACGGTGATCATCGGCTCGCTGTCCAAGTCCCACGCCATGACCGGCTCGCGCATCGGCTGGGCGGCGGCGCCGGCGGAGATCGCGGCGCTGATCGTGGACCTCGCGCTCAACGCCAATTACGGCCTGCCCCGCTTCATCCAGGATGCCGGCGAATGGGCGCTGCGCGAGGGCGACGCCATCGAGGACGACCTGCGCGCCGCCTTCCGCGCCCGCCGGGATCTCGCCCGCGCGGCCCTGTCCCAGCGCCCGGGCCTGCGCCTGTCGCCGCCGCAGGGGGGGATGTACGTGATGCCCGACATCCGCGCCACGGGGCTCGACGCCCGAACCTTCGCCGAGCGTCTGCTGGAGGAGGAGCGCATCGCGGTGATGCCGGGCGAAAGCTTCGGCGACGCGGCCTCGGGCCATGTCCGCATCGCCCTGACGGTGACCGAGCCGGAGCTGGCCGACGCGCTCGACCGGCTCGCGGGCTTCGCCGACCGGCTCGCCGCCGCGCGCTGAAGGCGAAAAACCGCCCCGCCGTCGCGTTTCGCGCCTGCGAAAACGTCCCTCGGGGGTTCGCGGCCGGGGCGGTTTGCGCTATGCTGGCGCAAACAACGAGCAGACAAACGATAACAACGCAGGCAGGCCCATGAAGGCTTCACCGTTCGCGGCGCTGGCATTGCTGGCGCTGATCGCCGGCTGCGCCAACAATTCGCAGCCGCCCAACGTCGAGAACGCCTGCGCGATCTTCGACGAGCGCCCCCACTGGGAACGCGCCATCATCCGCTCCGAGCGGAAATGGGGCGCGCCGGCCAATGTGCAGATGGCGATCATCTGGAAGGAAAGCTCCTTCCGGCCCAAGGTGCGGCCGCGCAAGACCTATTTCCTGGGCATCATCCCGACCGGCCATATCAGCTCCGCCTACGGGTTCAGCCAGGCTCTGGACGGGACCTGGGACTGGTACATGAAAGAGACGGGCAATTCCGGCGCCGACCGGGACGACTTCGTCGACTCGGCGGATTTCGTGGGCTGGTACATGCACAAGTCCCAGGACATCGGCATCGGCATGCATGACGCCTACAATCAGTATCTCGCCTATCACGAAGGCCATGCCGGCTGGCGGCGCGGGACCTGGAAGAACAAGGCCTGGCTGACCCGCGTGGCCAGCGAGGTCCACCGCAAGGCCGCCGAATACAAGCGCCATATCGACGCCTGCACCTGACCCCGACCGGAGGGGGCCGCGCGTCGGCGGTCCCGCATGGGGCAAGGCCCCGCCCGCGCGGCGCGTCGACGGGAACGCCCTTGGCGGCGGTCTCTCCGCCTGCGACGCCCTTCGGGGGACGGCGGGCGGGACGATGCTCCGGCGGCCGAGCGCCGCTCGGGCGACGGGGCGAGGCCCGGACGGCGGCCCGGCGCAGCGCCCCGGCGAAGCGTCCGCGCGCCCTTGCCGCCATCCGCCGAACGCCCCCGTCGCAAGCTCCCGCCGCACGCCCCCGCCGCAGGCCGCAGCCCACTCGCCCCTTGCTCCGCCACGCCCCGCGCCCTAAACCTCCCTGCGCGCCCGAAAAGGGCCGCGAAACGACCTTCAGGCCGACAAAACGGGGCGCGCGACGCATGATTTCCGGCAACCAGATCCGGTCCGACTTCCTGGGCTTCTTCGAGAGCCGCGACCACCAGGTCGTGCCGTCCTCGCCCATCGTTCCGCGCAACGATCCCACGCTGATGTTCACCAACTCGGGCATGGTCCAGTTCAAGGACGTGTTCACCGGACTGGAGACGCGGCCCTATTCGCGCGCCACCACCTCGCAGAAGTCGGTGCGCGCCGGGGGCAAGCACAACGATCTCGACAATGTGGGCTACACCGCGCGGCATCACACCTTCTTCGAGATGCTCGGCAATTTCTCCTTCGGCGACTATTTCAAGGACGTCGCGATCGAGCAGGCCTGGACCGTCTCCACCCAGGTCTTCGGCCTGCCGAAGGAGAAGATCATCGTCACCGTCCACGCCACCGATGACGAGGCGGCGGAGCTGTGGAAGAAGATCGCCGGCCTGCCGGACGAGCGCATCATCCGCATCAATTCCGACGACAACTGGTGGCGCATGGGCGACACCGGGCCGAACGGGCCGTGCTCGGAGCTGTTCTACGACCACGGGCCCGAGGTCTGGGGCGGCCCTCCGGGTTCGCCCGAGGAGGACGGCGACCGCTTCATCGAGTTCTGGAACCTCGTGTTCATGCAGTTCGAGACCCATGCCGACGGGTCCTCGACGCCGCTGCCCAAGCCCTCCATCGACACCGGGATGGGGCTGGAGCGGGTGACGACCATCCTCCAGAACAAGCACAACAACTACGACACCGACCTGTTCCAGCCGATCATCCAGGCCTCGGCCGAACTGACCGGCCACGCGCCGGACGGCGACATGGTGACCTCGCACCGGGTGATCGCCGACCACCTGCGCTGCGCCTCGTTCCTGATCGCCGAGGGCGTGCTGCCCTCGAACGAGGGCCGCGGCTACGTGCTGCGCCGGATCATGCGCCGCGGGATGCGCCACGCCCACCTGCTGGGCGCGAAGGATCCGCTGATGCACCGGCTGGCGCCCGCGCTGATCGACCTGATGGGCGGCCACTACACCGAGCTGCGCGAGGCCCAGGGCCTGATCCGCGAAACCCTGCGGGCGGAGGAGGAGCGGTTCAAGACCACGCTGGACCGCGGCCTCAAGCTGCTGGACGCCGAGATCGAGGGGCTGGACGAGGGCGCCCCCCTGCCCGGCGACACCGCCTTCAAGCTTTACGACACCTACGGCTTCCCCGTGGACCTGACCGCCGACATCCTGCGCGGCGCCGGGCGCGAGGTGGACCAGGACGGCTATGACGCCGCCATGCAGGCGCAGAAGGCCAAGGCCCGCGCCGCGTGGTCGGGCACCGGCGACGCCGGCAACGCCAAGGTCTGGTACGACGTGCGCGACCGCGTGGGCGCGACGGAATTCCTCGGTTACGCCGACATCCGCGCCGGCGCCACGGTGACGGCGCTGGTGCGCGACGGCGCGGAGGTTCCCCATGTCTCGGGCTCCGATCCGTTCGAGGTGGTGTTCAACCAGACCCCCTTCTACGCCGAACAGGGCGGCCAGACCGGCGATACCGGCGAGGCGGTGACCGACAAGGGCGTGCGCCTGGAGATCACCGACACCCAGAAGCGCGCCGACGGGGTCTATGTCCACACCGCCCGCATCCCGGGCGAGGACGCGCATGTGGTCAGCCTGGGCGAGAGCCTGACGCTGACCGTCGCCCGTGACCGCCGCGACGCGCTCTGCGCCCATCACTCCGCCACGCATCTGCTGCATGAGGCGCTGCGCCGCCGGGTCGGCGACCAGATCGCCCAGAAGGGGTCGCTGGTGGCCCCCGACCGCCTGCGCTTCGACGTCAGCCATGACGGGCCGATCAGCCCGGAGGCGCTGGCCGACGCCGAGGCCGAGGTCAACGCCCGCATCCGCGCCTGCTCGCCGGTCGAGACCCGCGTGATGGGGCTGGACGAGGCACGGTCCTCCGGCGCCCGGGCGCTGTTCGGGGAGAAATACGGCGACGAGGTGCGCGTGGTCTCCATGGGCGGCGTCGATGACGGGGAGAACCATCCCTGGTCCATCGAGCTTTGCGGCGGCACCCATGTGAAGAACACCGGCCAGATCGGTTTCTTCAAGGTGCTGCGCGAGGAAGGCGCCGCCGCCGGCGTGCGCCGCATCGAAGCCGTGTGCCATGCGGCGGCGGAGACGCATGTCTCCCGCCAGAGCGCGATCCTGGCCGAAGCCGGCGGGCTGCTCTCCGCCACCCCCGCCGAGCTCTCGGCCCGCATCGAGGCGCTGGTCGCCGAGCGTCGGGCGCTGGAGCGCGAGCTGGGCGACGTGAAGCGCAAGCTGGCCACGGGCGGCGGCGGCGCGGTGTCGGAGAAGATCGGCGAGATCTCGCTGACCCTGCGCGAGGTCGAGGGGCTGAACCCCAAGGAGATGAAGGCCGCGGTGGACGAGCTGCTGGCCCAGGCCCCGGGCGTGGCGGCGCTGGCGGCGCAGTCGGATGGCAAGGGCTCGATCGTGATCGGCGTGTCGGAGGCCTTCCTCGGCCGGCTCGACGCGGTGACGCTGGTGCGCGCCGCGGCGCCGCTGCTGGGCGCCAAGGGCGGCGGCGGGCGGCCCAACATGGCCCAGACCGGCGGCCCCGACGGCGCCGGCGTGCCCGCCGCGCTGAAGGCGGTGGACGAAGCGGTGCGCGCCGCCCTGGCCTGACGCAGACCTGTTCCCTCCCCTCCGGGGGAGGGAGCCGCGCCCTCGCCCGCGCGCCTCTGGCGACGGACGCGCTGGCGCGGCCTGCGGACGACAGCGACGGTTTCACGGTCTCTCCGCTCGGAGGGCGACGTCGCCTGCAGACGGCATGAGACGCTTGCTTCGCCTGGAGCCGACCCGGCCCAAGTGAAGAAAGGCGCGTCGACCAGAAGCGCGTCGGCCGCGCCCCGCGCCGCATATCCCGACGCCGGGTATGTCGAAACTTCGCGTCCGATCCTGAAGAGCAGCGCAACTTCGCCCGAAGAATTCCGCGAGGTGGAGCGCCCGCCGCCCGCCGCCCGGCCGCCACCCGAACGCGACGCTCCACCAGACGCCAGGTGAAATCCCCGAGGGAACGCCGCTCCTCCCGCGCCAACCCGAAGGCCGCCCCGCGGCCGGAGAAGAAGGAATGCCGCGCAGCGGCGCCGCCGGGCTCCCTCAGCCGATGGCGGCGAGGCCGGGGAAGGTCTCCAGCAGCCAGAAGGCCAGCGTCTCGAAGGTGCCGGTCATCATCATCGCGCCGACGACCACCAGCAGCCCGCCCATGGCCGCCTCGACCCGCCCCAGATGCCGGCGGAACCCGGCCATCCAGCGCAGGAACGGCCCCACGAAGGCCGCCGCCAGGATGAAGGGCGCCCCCAGCCCCAGCGCGTAGACCGCGAGCATCCAGACGCCCTCGCCGACGCTCTCCTTCTGGGCCGCGAGGAACAGGATCGAGCTCAGCACCGGCCCGATGCAGGGCGTCCAGCCGAAGGCGAAGGCGAGCCCGATCACATAGGCGCCCGCGAAGCTTCCCGCCGCGCCGCCCGCATCGAACCGCGCCTCGCGCATCAGGAAGGGCAGCGCCTCATGGCCCGAAAAGCGCAGCGCCGCCGCCAGCGCGACCAGCGCCGCCAGCACCGGCCAGTGATCTGAGATCTGCGCGCCCAGGTCCGAGCCGGTCAGCAACGCCCCCGCCGCCAGCAGCGCCAGCAGCGCCGCCACCGTCTGCGGCGCCCGGCGGAAGCCGATGAAATGCTGACCGAGCACATAGATCACGAAACCCGCCGCGATGCCGAATTCGTAGCGCCAGGCGTTGAGCGTCTGCCCCACCAGGCTGGCCGTCGCCCCCAGCGCCACGAACACCGTCGCCAGGCCGGCCACGAAGAACAGCGAGCTGATGAAGACCTTGCGCTTCACCGCCCGGTCCACCGTCTCGCGCGCCGACAACTGCTCCAGCGAGGCCCCGGCCATGAAGGCCAGATAGGGCGGCGCCAGCGGCAGCACGCAGGGCGAGAGGAAACTGAGCAGGCCGCCGAAGAAGGCGGTGACCAGGCCGATATCGGTCATGCGGGCTCCCTGCGCCCGGTGGGGCGAAGATGCGGCGGGGTCGCGCCCGGACAGGCGCGGAGCGTGCGGCTCGGGCGTCGGGCCGACAACCGGGCCGGTCGCCGCGAAGCGGCGGCGCCGGCGCCCGAACGGGGCCCGTTTAAGCGCATGGCGCGGGCGGCGTCACCCTCCCGCCCCCGCACTCCGGCTCAATTCGTCGTGTCGGGCCCGGGCGCCGCGGGGGGCGCCGTGCGGGAGGTGTCCCCGGGGGCTTGCCCGGGGGCTTCATCCGGGGATTGCTCGGGCTCGGTCGCGGCTTCGGCGGCCGTTTCGGCCGCGTCGGGGACGGCCGGCGCGCTCTCGGCACCCTCGGGCGCGGGCGGCGCGGCCTCCGCCGGCTCGGTCAGGGTGGCGAGATAGGCCACCACGTCCTCCACCTCCTGCGCCGAGAGCCAGGGCTGGCGCAGTCCCGGCGCGCGGTCGGCCAGGGCCAGCGAGACATGGTGATAGGCCGGCATCCGCGAGCCCGGCCGGCTGATCTGCGGATTGACCACGGCGAGCCGCAGCTCCCCCAGGCTCAGCTCCGCCGCGATGCCGTCGAGGTCGGGCCCCGCGGGCACCGGCAGCAGCGGCGGAACCCCGCGCCGGATCCGTCCGCGCGCGGCGATGTCCTCGGAATCCGCCGCCCCCGAGTCGATCGCCGCGGTCTCGGAGACCGTCCCCTGCGCCGGGCGCGCCGGCGGCGGCGCGAGCCGGTCGGGCGCGAGCCGGGAGGTCGAGGTCGAGCGGCTCTCCTCCGCGTCGTCTCCCGAGCCGTCGCCGTCCACGGGCTCGCCCTCCCCGGCTTCGGGCTCGGCCTCGGCGTCCGCGTCCTCGGCCAGAATGGCGGCGGGCATCGGCGGCAGGCGGTCGCGCAGGATGCGGGGGACGACGGCGAGCCGCGGGGCGCCGGGGGCCGCATGGCAGCTGACGCAGCCGCCGGTGAGGTCCGACAGGAAGATCGCCCGGCCCCGCGCCGCGTCGCCGACCGCGCCGGCCAGCGGGGCCTCGATGGCGATGCCGTCGGTGACCGCGTAGGCGACCGCGGGCGGGCGCAGGTCGCGCAGGGGTTCGGCTGCGGGTTCGACTGCAAGTTCGGCTGCGGGCGCCGGCCCCGTTCCGGTCCCGGCCTCGCTCGCCTCCTGCGCCCGGCTCCCCGGCGCGGCCAGGGCCCCGAGCGCGATCAACGCGGCCAGCGCCAGGCGCGGCGCCGGGCTTCCGCATGCTGGGCGTCCGGCCGCTCCGCGCGCAGAGGCCGCGGCGGCGGGGGGGGTGGGGTCGGGCATCCCGGTCTCCGTCGATAGGAGCGGCGAACCTAGGCGCCCCCCGTTCCCTGCGCAAGCCGCGCCCTTCCCGCCCTTGCCCCCGCCGCCCCGCGACGCTAGCCGTGGGGCGCCCCCGCGATCGGAGCCGTCATGTCCCAGCCTCCCGCCTCCCCGCCCGAACCGTCCCGCCCCGTGGACGAGGAGATCGACGCCCGCGGCCTGCTCTGCCCGCTGCCGGTGCTCAAGGCCCGCAAGCGGCTGGCCGGGCTGGCGGCGGGGGCGCGTCTGGCGATCACCTCCGACGATCCGGCCGCGGTGATCGACATGCCGCATTTCTGCGCCGAGCAGGGTCACGCGCTCGAAGCCCAGGACCCCGACCCCCGGGGCGGCCGGCGCTTCGTGATCCGCAAGGGCGGCTGAGCCCGACCTCCCCCCCTCTCCCGTCGCTCGATCCGCCCCCTTCGGCCCCGCCGCGAGGGGCCGTTTCCTTGCGCGCGCTACGGCGCCTTCGCCGCGGAAAGGTTCCTTAAACCTTGCCCGGCCACCCCGTATTAACCGGGACATCTTTTCCTAACCCTGCGCGCGAAACGCCTATTAACCGATCAACTATTGCGAAACGCTGACGCGAAACCCTCGATAAACCGAACGCACGAATTCTAAACCACGTCGCTTCATGCGGCGTTGGCGTTGAAAACATTTTCTAACCACAGCGTTTTACTTGGGCGACACCCGCCATCGCCCAGAACACCCCGGCGAACGACAGCGAATTCTCCAGGGGTGGGGACGACAATGACCAACGACGCGACGGCGGCGATCGCCCGGACTCTGTCCGGCGGCAATGGCGGGCAGACCCTCACGGGCGGCGAGGCGGGCGACCGTCTGCGCGGCGACAAGGGGCTCGACGGCGCGTCCGGTCAGCTTGTGGTTCGCGACGCCGACCGGGAGGCGGGCGAGGCCGCCGAGGGCGCCGCCGACAGCGTCGGGCTTCTTCATAACGGCGCCCTGCGCTTCTACGCCGCCGGGGCCGCCGCCGGCTCGGGCGGGGTCGCCGCCTGGACCATCGGCGCGGGCGACACGCTCTCGGCCGCCTGGTCGCAGACCGCCATGCATTACGACGTCAACGACCTGCTGACCGGCGCCCCGGCGCTGGACGCGGTCACGCTGGGTTCGCAGACCTATCTGTTCACCGCCGGTCACGGCGTGAGCCTGTCGCGCCTCGACCCCGCCGGCGCGCCGGAGCTGCTGGACAATCTCGACCACGCCTGGGGCGACGGCCTGATCTATCCGGGCGCGGTCGCGGCCTTCGTCTCGGGCGGGTCGCTGATGGCGCTGGCCGGCGGCGGCTGGGAGGGCGGGCTGACCCTGCTGCGCTGGTCCGCCACCGGGCTGTCGGTCGTCGCCCGCATCGAGGACGACGCGCGGACCCCGATCTCCGACATCGACGCGATGGAGGACATTACGGTCGGCGGCCGCCGCTTCGCGGTCGCGGCTTCGGCGGACGAGGGCGCGATCTCGGTCTGGGACATCACCTCGACCAACCTGCGCATGACCGACAAGCGCGGCTTCGACGACGCCGAGACCCGGTTCGACCTGGCCGGCGTCGCCTCGGTCGACGCCGCGGCCGTGGACGGCCGGGCCATGGTCTTCGCCGCCGCCCCCGACGCGCTGGTGGTCTACGCCCTGTCGGGGACCGGCCGGCTGACCCGCCTGTCCTCCATCGAGGGCGCGACCGAGGCCCGGCATGTCTCGCTCGACGGCCGCGACCTGCTGTTCTGCGCCGATGGCGGCGACACGCTGCGGGTCTACGAGATCGCCTCAACCGGCCGCCTCGACCTGGTGCGCGAGACCCGCGTGGGCTGGGGGGCGGAGGTCTCGGCGCTGTCGGTGACGGCTTCGGGCGACCGGGCGCTGGTGCTGGCGGCGCGGGCCGACGCCGACGGGCATGACCTGCTGTCCTTCGCCTTCGAGGAGGGCGACGACACCATCGACGGCGGCGGCGGCCGGGATTCGATCTGGGGCGACGGCGGCGACGACCTGCTGATCGGCGGCGCCGACGTGGACCGGATCTGGGGCGGCGAGGGCGCCGACCGCATCCAGGGCGGGACCGAGACCGACTGGCTCTACGGCGAGGCGGGCGCCGACTCCGTCGACGGCGGCGCGGGCCGCGACAACATCTGGGGCGGCGAGGGGTCCGACCGGCTGTTCGGCGGCGACGACATGGACAAGCTCTTCGGCGGCTCGGGCGCGGACACGCTGGACGGCGGCGGCCACGCGGACACCCTGAACGGCGGCGACGGCGCCGACCGGGTGCTGGGCGGCTGGGGCGACGACGTGATGACCGGCGACGCCGGCGACGACTACATGGACGGCGGCGACGGCTATGACCGGATCGACGGCGGGGCGGGGAGCGACTCGATCCTCGGCGGCGCCGGCGCCGACACCATCTCCGGCGGCGAGGGCGACGACCGGATCGAGGGCGGCGACGCCCCCGACGCCATCGACGCCGGCGCGGGCGACGACGTGGCGATGGGCGGCGAGGGCGCCGACGACCTGACCGGCGGCGCCGGCGCGGACCGGCTGCTGGGCGGGAACGGCGACGACACGCTGCGCGGCGGCGACGATGCCGACGACCTGCAGGGAGAGGCCGGCGACGACGCGATCTGGGGCGAGGCCGGCGACGACGCGCTGCTGGGCGGCGACGGCGCGGACCTGCTGGACGGCGGCGACGGCGCCGACGTGATGCGCGGCTGGACCGGCGACGACCGGCTTCTGGGCGGGAATGACGACGACTTCCTGTTTGGCGACGCCGGCGACGACGTGCTGGACGGCGGCGCCGGCGACGACCGCCTGCTGAGCGGCGCCGGCGCCGACGCGGCCCGGGGCGGCGGCGGGCGCGACCTGATCAAGGGCCAGGGCGGGAACGACCGGGTCGAGGGCGGCGGCGGCGCCGACAAGGTCTTCGGCCAGGGCGGCGACGATTTCGTCTTCGGCGGCGGCGGCAAGGACCTGCTGAAGGGCAATGGCGGGAACGACCTGCTCGACGGCGGCGGCGGCAAGGACGTGCTGAAGGCCGGCGGCGGGCGCGACGCGCTGATCGGCGGCGGCGGCCGCGACCAGCTGGTCGCCGGCGGCGGCCATGACCTGCTGATCGGCGGGCGGGGCGCGGACGTGCTCAAGGGCGGCCGCGGCCGCGACGATTTCCAGTTCGGCGCGCGCGACGGCAAGGACACCGTCAAGGACTTCGCGCTCGGCCTGGATCAGCTCGAATTCACGGGCGCCGACGACATGGGCGACCTGCGGATCTCCACCTTCAAGGGCGACGCCATGGTGGCCTACGGCAAGACCAAGGTCATCCTCGACGGCATCGACGCCCGCGATCTGGGGGAGGGCGATTTCCTGTTCGACTGAGCCGACCCCTCATTCCAGACCCCCCGAGACCCAACCCGACCCCTTTTCCGGGCCGCCCCCTTTCGCAGGGGCGGGGCCGGGGCGCGGAGCGGGTGCGGACGAGACCGGCCTCCCACCCCGTTGGCCCTCGTCCCGCGCGCCCCGCCGAGCGTCCCCGGCCGGACCCGGCCTCCGCGCCGCGCCCTGTGATTCCGGGCCGGCGCACCTAGTCCTGCGCGGGCGTCGCGAAGCCTGCGCAGGGGTCCTCGCGCTCGGCGCGCGCGGTGATGACGACGATGTCGAAGGGCGCGGCCTCGGCCGGACCGCCCTCCGGCGCCCAGGGCGCGAGCGCCGCGCGCCAGTCCGGCTCGGAGCCGTCCGGACCGGATCCGTCCGCATCGAAGGAGACGCCATCGGGCCATTCCACCATCGCCACCGACAGGGTGGCCAGACCCGGCGCCGCCCGGCCGAGATAGGCCGGAACCCCGCGGTCCCGGCGCGCATGACCATCGCCCGTCACCAGAACGGCGGGCCCCGCGGAGACGCGGGCGGGCGCGGCCTGTTCGCGGCCGCTCCCCGCCCCGTCCCCCGTCCCGTCGCCGCCCCCACGCTCAACCCCGCCGGCATGCCCGGCGGGGGACGATCCCGCGCGCGCCCCCCCGCGCGGCGCGTCTTGCGCGCCCATAAGAGCGAGCCCCGCCCGTCGCGCCCGCAGCAGCGCGGCGGCGAAGGCCGCGTCGCGCAGGCGCTGCGCCTCGGCCATGCCGGGCAGCATCGCCTCGGGCAGCGCGCCGCAATGGGCCTCGGCCATCTCGGCCTCCACCTGCGCCTGCGCGGCGGCGTCGGGCGGAGCGTCGAGCCCGTAGACCGCGCCCGCCTCCCCCGGCTCACCCGCCTCGCGCAGCGCCGGGCCGATGGCGGCCGCCGCGCTGTCGCCGATGGCCAGGCGCAGCATGTCGCGCGACAGGCCGGCGCCGGCGATCGGGGCGTCGGGCGCGGCCAGCATCGAGGGCAGATAGGCGGCCCAGCCCCCGGCCTCGGCGGCGGCGCGCAGCTCGGCCTCCGGCGCGCCGGACCTGCGCAGGGCCGCCAGCGCCGGGGCGTCGGTGGATTTCAGCATTTCATAGGCCAGCCCGGTCGGGGCGAGCCGGCGGACAAGCTCGGCCTGAAGCGCGTGGTGGCGAGGGTTGTCGTGGATCTCGCCCAGAACCACCAGGTCATGCCCTCGCGCCAGCGCCGCCAGCGCGTCGAGATCCGGGACCGGCGCGCCCCCGGGCAGCGTGAGGATCAGCGCGCGCGGCGTCGCCGACCGCGCCTCCGCCCCCCCGACCTGGGCGAGGGCCGCGCCCCCCGCAGCCAGTCCCGCCGCCATGCCCGCCGCCAGTCCCGCCGCCGCCAGTCCGACCGCGGCGACGCGCCCCAACCGATCACGCCCATATCGCATCCGCTTGATCTCCTTCGCTTCCGCGCCTTGGCGCCGCAGCCGGGAATATGGCGCTGCGGCCGCCGGTTGGGTATCCTGACGGTCGAAGAGCCTTCGCAGAATCGAGCGCCGATGCCCCCTGACACCGCCCTGCCCGGCCCGCGCGGCGCCGCTCCGCCCCTCGCGTCCGGCTTCGATCCGCGGTGCGGATCGCGCTCCTCCACCTCTTCCAGAGCCGGCTCGTCCGACGGTTCGCCCCGACTTCGCGCCCCCGGACTCGCGGCCCGTCGCGCAGCCCGTCGGGCGGTCGCCGCGGCGGGGCTGGCCGGGCTCGCCCTGCTCGCCGGCTGCGCCGACACCACCGACGCGCGCTACGCCCGCACGCTGGCCAACTACCAGGCGGCCGGCCTGATGCGCACCGATATCGACCCGCCCGACGCGCCCTTCGGCGACGCCGACCTGATCCGCGACTTCGAGCGCATCGCCTTCCACATGGAATTCGAAAGCGCCACCTCGCTGGTCTCCAGGGCCACGGCGGTCGAGCTGGTCAAGTGGCGCGGCCCGATCCGCTGGAAGGTCACCGGCGACGGGGTGCGCGAGCAGGATCTGGAGGCCTACCGGGACCTGACCGCCCGCATCTCCCGCCTCACCGGGCTGGAGTTCCAGGAGGTCGGCGCCGACCCCGACATCTTCATCCTGATCGCCAGCGGCCGGGTGCGCGACCAGTTCGTCGCCCAGATGCTGCGCAATGGCGGCGGCGGGCGGATCAGCCTGATCGAGGAATGGGCGCGCAACGACGTGTTCCCCTGCGTGGGCCAGGTCGGACGCTCGAAGATCGACGGGCGCTGGAAGAACCAGGCCACCATCGCCATCAAGGACGAGCTGCGCGGGGTCCTGCGCCTGAGCTGCATCCACGAGGAGCTGGTGCAGACGCTGGGCCTGCTGAACGACGATCCCGACGCGCGGCCCTCGATCTTCAACGACGACCAGGAATTCGCGCTGCTGACCCGGCATGACGAATACCTGCTGCGCATTCTCTACGATCCGCGGCTGCGCGCGGGCATGACGGCGGAGGAAGGCATGCCCATCGTGCGCGAGATCGTGGCCGAGATCGGCCCCGGCCCGTCGCCCGCGCCGCGCGCCACGCTGGCGCCGCCGACCCCGGCGACGATCCGGACGCCCACCCTGACGCAGGTCGCGCCGGCCGACTGATCGCGCGGCGGCGCTATTCCTCGGGTTCGGTGACGAAGCGCAGGGGGTAGCCGGCGGCCTTGCCGGCCTCGGTCGCCGCATCGGCCTTGGTCTCGGCCACGTCGCGGGTGAACACCGCCACCACGCAGACCCCGCGGCGATGCGCGGTGATCATCACCCGATGCGCCTGGTCCTCGGTCAGCCGGAACACCGCGCGCAGCACCGCCGACACGAACTCCCGCGGGGTGAAATCGTCGTTGAGCAGCACGACTTTCCACATCCTGGGCCGCTCGGCCTTGATCTCGGTCCCCGGCTTGAGAACAGGCGCGTCGGTCGTGGGCGCATCGGGGGTCGGCGTCCCGGCTCCCGCGGCCCGGAGCGGGGTCGCAGGGCGGCGGCGGTCGGGCGATCGGGGCATGGCGGCGCTCCGCTTGGCAGGGGCGGCAGGAGCCGGAGGTCTGGCGAACCGGTCCCATATAGGGTCTCATGCCCCGCGGCGCACGTCCATGGCGCCGCGTCCATCACGCCGCGCACCGGACGCGCACCGGACGCGCGCGAACAGGAGGGCGGGGCAACCGCCCGAACCCGGGGAGAGACCATGGCCTATTACCACGACGACATGAGGGCCCTGCAGGACCGCTACGAGGGCCGCGCCGTCGCCGACCGGCTGGAAACCCACCGCATGCACCGGGCGTTCTCCGAGGCCGACCGGGCGCTGATCGAGGGGGCGGGGTTCTTCTTCCTCGCCACCGCCTCCGAGGACAGCGTGGACTGCTCCTTCAAGGGCGGCGCGCCGGGCTTCGTGAAGATCACCGGGCCGGCGACGGTGGAGTTTCCCGACTACGACGGCAACCGCATGTATCGCTCGCTGGGCAACATCAAGCGCTCGGCCCGGGTGGGGCTGCTGTTCCTCGACTTCGGGGGGGGGAAGTTCGATGGCTCGGCGGCGCGGATGCGGATCAACGGGCTGGCCGAGATCGACGAGAGCCCGGAGGCCGCCGCCCGCCATCACGGCGCCAAGCGCGTGGTGCGGGTGACCGCGGAGCACATCTTTCCCAACTGCCCCCGCTATATCCCCCGCATGGGCGGGGCCGAGACCTCGGATTACGTTCCCGCCCCCGGCCATACGCCCCCGGAGCCGCCCTGGAAGAGCTTCGAGTGGGTGTCGGACGTGTTCGAGGCGGAGCGGAAGGACGAGGACTGACGCCGCCGCCCGCCTCCCGAGCCTGACCGGAAAGAAGCCCTGCCCGAGCCCGGCGCAAGTCTCGCCCCCCTCCATCCGCGCTATGAAGGCCCCTGAAACGCGGCCCGCCAGAGGCCGCCCAGGGGAGGACGCGCGACATGGACCGCTTGAAGGGCAAGGCCGGGCTGATCACCGCCGCGGGCTCGGGCATGGGGCGCGCGGGGGCGGAGATGTTCGCGGCCGAGGGCGCGCGGGTCGCGGTCTGCGACCATGACGGCCCGGCCGTGGAAGCGGTCGTCGCCGCCATCCGGGACGCGGGCGGCGAGGCGCTGCCGCTGGTCGCCGACCTGCGCGATCCCGTCGCCGCGCGCCGCGTCGCGAACCAGGCGGCGGAGGCGTTCGGGCGGCTCGACTTCGCGTGGAACCATCTCGGCCATCCCGGCCCCGGCGCGGCGGAGGGGATCGACCCCGACCTGCTGGAGCTCGCCATCGACCTCAACCTGCGCTCGGTCATCGCCACGACCGAGGCCGCGATCCCGCATCTGCGCGCCGCCGGGAACGGGGCCTTCCTGTTCACCGCCTCCACCGGAGGGCTGGTCGGCTCGCGCCATTCACCGGTCTATTCGGCGATGAAGCACGGGGTGGTCGGCTTCGCCCGCGCGCTGGCGCTGAAGCTGGCGGGGGACGGCATCCGCTCCAACGTGGTCTGCCCGGGCCCGATCGAGACCCCGATGATGGTCCGCTTCGCCAACCGCCCCGACCTGCCCCAGCGCGCCGAGGACGAGGTGCGCGCCACCGCCGCCGCCGGCACCCCCATGCGCCGCGTGGGCCGGCCCGAGGAGGTGGCGGCCGCGGCGCTGTTCCTGATCTCGGACGAGGCGAGCTACATCACCGGCGCCGCGCTGCCGGTGGATGGCGGCTTCACCGCGGGGTGATGGCCGGGCGCCCGGGGGCCATAGTTCATAGCGTTTCGCAACTCAACTTCGAGACTGTCGGGGCGCCAGGCTTCAACCTTCAAGTCAGCGCATTCCGGCAAAGCCATGAAATACATTCGTAATCCATACGAAGCTCGCCCTTGGTGAATATCAACTTTAGATTGATTTAACGTTCACTTCGCGCTAATTGTTAACCATGTCAGGCCTCACCGACAAACACACGCGGGAAGGGACGCCCGTCGCCGCGGCCGAGCCCCACCCCAACGCGCCGTCTCCCGACGCGCCGGCGGACGTCGGGGGCACGGAGGCTCAGGGCGCGATCCCGACGGCGGAGAGGCCCGTGGCCACGCCCCGGATCCCGCCCGGGGCCGGCGCCGCCGCCGCCACGGAGCGCGGCGCGTCGGGGGACAGGCTCATGCGGTTCTCACCGCGTCCCGTGCCGGACGCGCCCCGCGACCGGATCCTGCACGCGGCCCAGCGGATTTTCGAGCAGCAGGGTCGGGTCGACGTGCCGCTGACCGAGATCGCCGAGCGCGCCGGCGTCGCCCCCTCCGAGCTCGACTGGCACTTCGCCGCGAAGGAGGACCTGATCAACGAGCTTCTGCGCGTCGTCACGCGCCGCGCGGCCCGGGTGACGCGGGAGGCGCTGAAGCGGGTCGAGCGCGAGGCCGACGCCGCCGGACGCCCGCCCGCCCTGCGCGCCATCGTCGAAGCCTTCTGCGTCCCCTATTTCGACCCGAAGAACGGCCCGACGCTGGCGCGGCTGATCCTGCGCCATCAGCGGCGGCCGACGCCCTGGTCCGCCTCGGTGGTCAGCGACGAACTGGACGAGCTCGCCCAGGCCTTCCTGCGCGCGCTGGGCAAGGCCGCGCCGCATCTGTCCGCCGATGTCCTGCGCTGGCGGCTCTATTTCATGGTGTCGAGCGCGCTGCTGGCGACGGTCGAGCCGATCCTGCCGAGCCGGGTGTCCCGGCTCGCGACCGGGGAGACGCCGCAGGAAGACGCGGCCCGGACCCGGGCGGAGCTGCTGGACTACCTGGTCGCGGCCTTCGGCCCCGAGCCCGACGCGCGCCCCCCCGCATCCCAGTCCGCATCGCCGCCCGCGTCCCCGTAGGGCTGAGCCCGCGCCGTCACTCCGGCAACGGGATCGAGACCACCTGCCCCGCCTTGCCGAGCGTCACCCACAGCCGATCCCCGCGCACGCAGAGATTGGTCGGCCCCGAGCCGCGGCCGAAATCGATCAGCCGCAGGCAGGCGCCCGACAGGTCCAGCACCGCGATCTCGTTGCAGACCGAACCCGCGACATAGATCCGCTCGCCCTCCACCACCATGCCGTCGGAATGGAACATGTCGTGGAGCTGGCAGAACAGCTCCGGCTCGCCCAGCGCCGCGCCGCCCTTCCAGGCGTAGCGCACCACCTTGTGCCCGGTGGTCAGCCCGACCAGCAGCGACCCGTCGGGATGGAAGGCCAGCCCGTTGGGAAAGGTCGGAGAGGCCAGCAGCGTCGTCGCCCCGCCCTCGGGCTTCGCCAGCACCAGCTGCCCGCCGGCATAGGCGGCGTCGTCGCGGCCGACCGTCTCCCAGTTGCGGGGATTGGTGAAGACCACGTCGCCCTCGGGGCTGAACACCAGGTCGTTGGGCCGGTTGCGGTCGGGGGCGGGCAGCTTGTCGGCGACCACCGCCCAGGTCCCGTCCAGCGCCAGGCGCATGATGCAGCCGGGGATCTGCGGGTCGGCCAGATGCACCGCGCCCTTGGCGAGCAGCCCGAGCCCGCCGTTATTGGCGATCCACAGCGCACCGTCCGGCCCCAGCCGCATCCCGTTGGGCGCGCCGGGCAGGTCCGCCAGCACCCGGGTTTCGCCGTCCTTCGTCACCCGAACGCAGGCGTCCACCAGGTCCACGAAGGCCACGGCCCCGTCCGGCAGCGCCACCGGCCCCTCGACGAAGGCGCAGCCTTCCGCCTCGATCCGCATGTCCTGCGGACGCTCCGCCTGCATCGCCTCGACCATTCCGGGCCTCCCCGCCTCTTGAGTTCCTGACCCCCGGTCTTGCCGTCCCGCGCCCTCCCGGCGCTTGCGCCGAGCGGCGCAAGCGCCGGGTCCGCCCAGCGTCATATCATCCGCATTCCCCCCTTCCCATCCGCGCGCCGAGCCGCTAGAAGCATTCCCCATGCAGAATGGCATTCTCACAGGAGAACAGAGCGAGGCCCCGCCGGCGCCCGAAGCCAGCGGCCCCAAATATGTGGGCGCCGTGGAGAACGCCCTGCGCATCCTCCGCCATCTCGCCGCCGCGCACCGGCCCGAAGGGGCCGCCGCCATCGCGCGCGCCACCGGGATCAACGCCTCCACCGCCTTCAACATCCTGCGCACGCTGGTGAAGGAGGAGCTGGTCTCCGTCGATCCCGACGCCAAGACCTACCGTCTCGGCCTCGGGGTGCTGGAGCTTTCCGCCCCCCTGCTCGGCGCCAACCAGGCCGACCTGATCCGCCCCGCGCTGACCCGGCTGTCGGACGAGCATCGCGTGCTGATGACCCTTTGGCGCTTCATCGAGGGGGAACGCATGGTCGCCACCGACCGGGTCATGGCCCATGACATGGTGCGGGTGGACATCGTGCCCGGATCCCGCCTGCCGTCCTTCCTGGGCGCGGTGGGGCGCTGCTACGCCGCCTGTCT
Organism: Albimonas donghaensis; assembly: GCF_900106695.1. Classification (GTDB taxonomy): domain Bacteria; phylum Pseudomonadota; class Alphaproteobacteria; order Rhodobacterales; family Rhodobacteraceae; genus Albimonas; species Albimonas donghaensis. Next base: position 686,420 of record NZ_FNMZ01000001.1, on the reverse strand, counting down.
CGACCTGGACCGGGAGGCCCTGCGCGCCCGCCTCGCCCCCCTGCGCTGGCACCGCGCGCCGGCCTTCGAGGATTTCGCGGCGGATGTGGAGGCGGCCCGCGTCTCCGGGCTGGCGGTGGACCGGGGGCAGTTGTTCCCCTCCGTCGACATCGCCGCGGCGGTGATCCGCGACCATCGCGGGCGGCCGCGCTACGGGCTTTCGGGCATCACCGTGGCCGGGCTGATCGCGCCCCCCGAATTCGAGCGCATGGCCGAGGCGCTGCGCGACGAGGCCGACCGCATCTCCGCCACCCTGTTCGGCGCCCCGCCCCGCGGGACGCCCGTCGCCTGAGAGACCGCCCGCCGCCGCCGCACCGCACAAGCACGACCCGACCCGACCCCCCATACCAGACCGCGCGCGCGCCTTCGCAGGCCCGCAGCCGGCGCCCCCCCGGAGGAAACCGCCATGACCGACGCATCCGCGCCCCGCCCGGGGCTTTCCGCGATCTTCGAGCCGAAATCGGTGGCCGTGGTCGGCGCCTCCGCCGACCCGTCGCGCATCGGGGGCCGGCCCATCGCCTATGCGCTCCGCGCCGGGTTCAAGGGCAGGATCTATCCGGTGAACCCCAACCGGGAGGAGATCCAGGGGCTGAAGGCCTATCCCTCGCTCGACGCCATCCCCGATGAGATCGACTTCGTGCTGCTGGCGATCCCGGCGAAAGCCGTGCCCGCCGCGCTCGCCGCCGCCGCCGCCAAGGGGGCGCGGGGCGCGGTGCTGTTCACCGCCGGCTTCGCCGAAGTGGGGGCGGAGGGCGCGGCGATGCAGGCCGAGCTGGTCGCCACCGCGCGGGCGCATGGCATCCGCCTGCTCGGCCCCAACTGCCTGGGCATGTTCAACACCGAAGTCGGCCACACGCCCACCTTCACCTCCGGCCTCGAATCCGGCATGCCCCTGCCCGGCCGCGTCGGGCTGGTCACGCAATCGGGCGCCTATGGCACGCATCTTCTGTCGATGGCCCGCGACCGGCGCATCGGGGTGAAGGTCTGGGTCTCCACCGGCAACGAGGCCGACGTCACCGCGCCCGAATGCATCGAGTACCTGGTGAAATCCGACAGCGTCGACGTCATCGGCGCCTACATGGAGGGCGTGAACGACCGCGAGGCCCTGTTCCGCGCGCTCGCCGCCGCCCGCGCCGCGCGCAAGCCGGTGGTGATGATGAAGGTCGGCTCCTCCGCCATCGGGGCGGAGGCCGCGGCCTCGCATACCGCGTCGCTGGCGGGCTCCGACGCCAGTTTCGACGCCGCCCTGCGCCGCTTCGGCGTGCTGCGCGCCAGGACCACCGAGGAGATGCTGGACGTGCTCTACGCCGCCTCCATCTCCCCCCTCCCGCGCGGGCGCAAGCTGGCGGTGGTTACCGTCTCCGGCGGGGCCGGGGTGCTGATGTCGGACGCGGCCGAGGAATACGGGCTGGAGATGCCGGCGCTCCCCCAGGACGCGCAGGACAGGATCCTCGCGCGCAATCCGCTGGCCGCGGCGCGCAACCCGGTGGACCTGACCGCCACCGTGCTCAACGACTTTCCCATCGTCACCGAGGGGTTGCAGGCCCTGGAGGAAGCCGGCGGCGGCTATGACATGACCGCGGCCTTCTTCACCTCCTGGACCGCCTCGCCGGTGGTGGGGCCGAAGCTGCGCGCGGCCATTCTCGCGGGGCTGCCCGGCGGCGTGACCACCCCCTTCGCCATGATCTGCCAGGGCGGGCCGGAAGTGAACGACGCCTACGAGCCCGACGGCATGATGATCTTCGAGGACCCGTCCCGCGCCATCCGCGCGCTGGCCGCGCTGGCGACGCTGGGCGAGGGCTTCGCCCGCGCCGAGGCGGAGGAGGCCGACCCCGAGCCCCTGCCCGAGCTGCCCGAGGGCTTCGCGCTTCCCGCCCACGCCCTGTCGGAGCGGGAGGCCAAGGCCCTGATCGCCTCCGCCGGCATCCCCGTGCCGCAGGAGACGCTGGCCGCCACGCCCGAGCAGGCCGCCGAGGCCGCCGCCGCGCTGGGCGGTCCCTGCGTGCTGAAGATCGTCTCCCCCGACATCGCCCACAAGACCGAGGTCGGCGGCGTCGCCCTGAACGTCTCCGGCGGCCCGGCGATGCTGGCGGCGGCGCAGGCCATGCTCGCCTCCGTCGCCGCCCACGCCCCCGACGCCCGGATCGAGGGGCTGCTGGTCGGCCCGATGATCTCGGGCGGGGTGGAGCTGATCGTGGGCGCGCGCCGCGATCCGGTGATGGGTCCGGTGGTGCTGATCGGCCTCGGCGGGGTGTTCACCGAGGTGCTGCGCGACGTGGCCGTGCGGCTCGCCCCCGTCACCCGCTCGGAGGCGCGCGCGGCGCTGAATTCCCTGCGCGGCGCGGCCCTGCTGCACGGCGCCCGCGGCGCGCAGCCGGTGGACCTGGACGCGGCCGCCGACGCCATCTCCCGCCTTTCGGTCATCGCCGCCGCCAACCCGGACGGGTTCGACAGCCTCGAGATCAACCCCCTGCTCGCCCGCCCCGACGGGGTCGTGGCGCTCGACGCCCTGCTCACGCCCCTGACCGCCGAGGAGACGCCCGCATGATGGGACCCGCCCTGAAGGAAACCCCCTGGACCTTCGCCGACTTCCCCGTCGGCGAGACCATGGCCGAGGTCGAGATCGCCCTGACCCCGGAGAAAGCCGCGCTCTGGGCCTCCATCTCCGGCGCCGAGACTCCGGCCGCCGGCGCCCCCGCCCCGCGCGCCCTGATGGTCGCCGCGATGATGGAGACCTATATCCGCGCCCTCCAGCCGCGCCCGCCCGGCAACGTCCATGCCGGCCAGACGCTGAGCTTCCACGGCCCCGCGCCCGCCGTCGGCGCGACGCTGACCGCCCGCTTCGCCTGCCGCGCGAAGGAGGAGAAGAAGGGCCGCTTCTGGATCACGCTCGGCGTCGAGATGTTCGAGGGGACGCGCCCCGCGCTCTCGGGCGAGATCCTGTCGATCTGGGCCGCGTAAGGAGATCCCGACCATGACCTATCCCGAGACCCTCGGCCCGCTCGCGCTTGTCTCCTCCCACGCCACCGCCATGGCTTACGGAGAGCTGACCGCCGATTTCAACCCGATCCATTGCGATCCGGATTTCGCCGCGAAATCCCCCTTCGGCCGCGCGATCTGCCACGGCACCATGGGCCTGAACCTCGCCATCGAGGCCGCCGAACGCGCGCTCGCCCCCGCCTATGCGGTGCGGGACGTGAAGATCCGCTTCTCGCGCCCGGCCCCGGTGGGCGAGACGCTGACCGCCGGCGCCACGCTGACCGACGCCGCCACCGGGACCTACGCGCTGTGGGTGGAGCTTCCCGACGGGACCCGCACCACCGAAGGAACCCTGACCGCGGAGCCCGCGCCATGACCGCGCCCGCTTCCCATATCCGCGCGTCCCATGTGCTCGGCGCCCATGTCACGCCCTTCGGCAAGCTGGAGGGGTCGTCGACCGTCTCCCTGATGACCGAGGCCGCGCAGGGCGCGCTGGACGCCGCCGGCCTCCAGCGCAGCGATATCGACGGGCTGATCTGCGGCTATTCCACCGCGCTGCCCCACCTGATGCTGGCCACCGTCTTCTCCGAGCATTTCGGCCTGCGCCCCAACTACGCCCATGCCATCCAGATGGGCGGCGGCACCGGGGCGGGGATGCTGATGCTGGGCGACGCCCTGATCCGGGCGGGGGAGGCGCATACCATCCTCGTGGTCGGCGGCGAGAACCGGCTGACCGGCATGTCCCGCGACGCCGCCGTGCAGACGCTGGCCCAGGTCGGCCACCCGAAGGCGGAATCCCCGCTCGGCGCCACCATCCCCGCCTACTACGCCCTGACCGCCGCGCGCTACCTGCACGAGACCGGGGCGTCCCAGGCCGATCTCGCGGAACTGGCGGTGCTGATGCGGCGGCTGGCCTCCGACACGCCCGGCGCCCAGCTCACGGCCCCCATCGCCGTCGACGACGTGCTGGGTTCCAAGACCATCGCCGACCCGCTGAAGCTGATGGACTGCTGCCCGATCTCGGATGGCGGCGCCGCGGTGATCCTGTCGGCGGAGCCCGGCGAGGGTCCGGGGATGCGCATCATCGGCGCCGGTCAGGCGCATACGCACCAGCATATCTCGGAGGCGCCCGACGACATCTGCCTGGGCGCGAAGCTCGCTTCGGCGCGGGCGTTCGAGCGGGCCGGCGCCTCGGTCGCCGACATGGGGTATCTCGCGGTCTATGACAGCTTCACCGTCACGCTGGCCCTGCTGCTGGAGGCGCTCGGCGTCTGCGCCCCCGGCCAGGCCGGGAAGGACGCCGCCGCGGGCCGCTTCGCGCGCATGGGCGACCTGCCGCTCAACACCCATGGCGGCCTGCTCTCCTACGGCCATTGCGGCGTCGCCGGCGCCATGGCGCATTTCGTCGAGGCGTGGCGCCAGATGACCGGCCGCGCCGGCCCCCGCCAGATCGCCGGGGAACCCGCGCTCGGCCTCTATCACGGGGATGGCGGCGTGCTGTCCTCGCATGTCTCGCTGATCCTGGAGCGCACGTCATGAGCGGCATCGAGATCCAGTCCTGCCCCGCCTGCGCCAAGACCTGGTATCTGCCCCGGCAGCTCTGCCCCGGCTGCGGCCATGCCGGGCCCGAGACCCGGCCCGCCTCGGGCCAGGGCACGGTCTGGTCCGTCACCCGCGTCGAGCGCGCCCCCGACGAGACCTTCCGCGCCATCGCCCCCTACCTGATCGCGCTGGTCGACCTCGCCGAAGGTCCGCGCGTCATGGCCCATCTCACCGCCCCCGCGCCCATCGGCGCGCAGGTGACCGGCGAGGTCCGCGACATCGCGGGCCGCGCCCTTCCCGTCTTCTCGCCGCGCTGACCCGCGCGGCCGCCCCCGAAAGGAAATCGCCCATGTCCGGCATCGAAGACCCCCATATGGAACTCCGCGAGGCCCTTCGCGCGCTCTGCGCCGAGTTCCCCGACGAATACCACCGCAAGCATGACCAGCACGCCACCTATCCCGAGGAATTCCTCGAGGCGCTGACGTCGGCCGGCTGGCTCGCCGCCATGATCCCCGAGGAATTCGGCGGCTCGGGCCTCGGGCTGACCGAGGCCTCCATCGTGATGGAGGAGATCAACCGCTCGGGCGGCAACGCCGGCCACTGCCACGGGCAGATGTACAACATGGGCACCCTGCTGCGCGGCGGCTCGGACGAGCAGAAGGCCCGCTGGCTGCCCAAGATCGCCACCGGCGAGCTGCGCCTGCAGTCGATGGCGGTGACCGAGCCCACCACCGGCACCGATACCACCAAGCTCAAGACCACCGCCGTCAAGAAGGGCGACAAGTATGTGGTCAACGGCCAGAAGGTGTGGATCAGCCGCGTCCAGCATTCCGAGCTGATGCTGCTGCTGGCCCGCACCACGCCGCTGGATCAGGTGAAGAAGAAGTCCGACGGCCTGTCGGTGTTCATGGTCGACGTCAAGGAGGCCATCGGCAATGGCCTGACCGTCAACCCGATCCGCAACATGGTCAACCACGAGACCAACGAGCTGTTCTTCGACAACCTCGAAATCCCCGAGGAGAACCTGATCGGCGAGGAGGGCAAGGGCTTCAAGATCATCCTCGGCGGGCTGAACGCCGAGCGCACCCTGATCGCGGCCGAGTGCATCGGGGACGCGCGCTGGTTCATCGACAAGGTCTCGGCCTATGTGAAGGAGCGGATCGTCTTCGACCGTCCCATCGGCATGAACCAGGGCGTGCAGTTCCCGATCGCGCGGGCGCATGTGAACACCGAGGCCGCGGACCTGATGCGGTTCGAGGCCTGCCGGATGTTCGACGCCGGCGTGAACCCGGGCGCGCAGGCCAACATGGCCAAGATGCTGGCGGCGGACGCGAGCTGGGAGGCGGCCAACGCCTGCATCCAGTTCCACGGCGGCTTCGGCTTCGCGGCGGAATACGACGTGGAGCGCAAGTTCCGCGAGACCCGCCTCTACCAGGTCGCCCCGATCTCGACCAACCTGATCCTCAGCTACGTCGCCGAGCACGTTCTCGGCCTGCCGCGGAGTTTCTGAGGCGGGCGACCGGGACGGGCAGCCGGGCGGCCCCGCCCGCGACAGGCGGGGCCATTCGGTGCTAGGCTTGTTCCCGCGCGGCGCGGGGCGCCGAACCGGAGGGGGAGACGGACATGTGCAGGGACACGGCGGAGGACGGCTTGTCGCTGCGCCTGTTCAATGCCATCGGCGCCCCGGCGCTGGCGGCGGCCGCCACGCTCGCCGCGGCCTATTTCACCGGCCATCTCGACCTCCGGAAAGCGGAGACCGAGCAGTCCGGCTCGATCAACCTCGAGAAGCTGAAATACTCCAACACGCTGATCGACCGGGCGCTTGAGGCGGACAGCCTCGACGCCCGCGCCCGCTCGCTTCTTTTCTACGCCGATGTGGGCCTGCTCGACGGGTTGAACATCTCCCAGGTCCGCGCCTACGCCCAGCGAGAGATCGACCGGATCGAAAACGGCGACCTGTCCGCGCCGTCCTTCCTGCCCGAGCCCGCCACCCTGGCCAACCGGGTCCGGATCGATGCGGCCTTCATCGACGCCTTCGCCCCCGACGCGCGCGAGGATGCGCGCGCCGCCTTGCTCGGCATCGGCGGCTTCATCCTCGCGGGCTTCGGCATCACCGACACGCCGCTGCGGCTTGCGCATTTCATGGCCCAGGTCGCCCATGAGACCTCGCGGTTCCGCATCATGGCCGAGCGCGCCTCCGGCGACGCCTATGAAGGGCGGACCGACCTGGGCAACACCGAACCCGGCGACGGGCGACGCTACAAGGGGCGCGGCTTCATCCAGATCGTCGGCAGGGCGAACTATGCGCGCATCACCGAACAGACCGGCGTCGATGTCCTTTCCAATCCCGACGCCGCCTCCGAACCCAACATCGCCCTGTTGGTCGCCGCCGCCTACTGGGCGAACCGCGAGGTCAACGCGGCGGCCGACGCTGACGACCTGTCCAGGGTGACGAAGCTGATCACCGGCGGCCTGACGGGCCTCGAAGATCGCCGCGCGAAACTGACCGAGGCCAAGGCCCTGCTGGGGCTCTAGGCGAGCCCACGCGCCGCCGCATCCGTATCCCTGACGCCCCCTCCTGACCCCATCGGGGGGACGGCGGGCGGGGCGAGCGTCCCGCAGGGACGGAGCGCCCGTCCCCGTCCCGCACCCCGCTTCCAGAGGGCGACACCCTGCCCCGCCCCCGGCTTCGCCCTTAACTTCCCGCCGCGTCCGGTCCACTGTGAGCCTCGCGCCGAGGCAAAAAGGGGGCACGCGCCGCATGTGGGACACCGCCGTCGTCGCCTTCGCGACCCTCTTCGCCACCATCGGTCCGCTGGATGTGGGCGTGGTCTTCGCCTCGCTCACCGGCTCCATGTCCTCGCGCGAACGCCGCGCCACCGCCCTGCGCGGGGTCGCCATCGCCGCGTTCATCCTGCTCGCCTTCGCCATCTTCGGCAAAGCCATGCTGGACACGTTCGGCATCTCGCTCGCCGCCCTGCGCATCGGCGGCGGCATCCTCCTGCTGCTCATCGCCATCGACCTGGTCTTCGCCCGGCCGTCCGGCGCCTCCACCACCACCTCCGAGGAGCTGGCCGAAGCGGTCAGCCGCCCCGACATCGCCACCTTCCCGCTCGCCACCCCCCTGCTCGCCGGGCCCGGCGCCATGGGCGCGGTGGTGCTGCTGATGGCCGAGCGCTCCGGCGACCTGACCGAGCAGGCCATGGTCGTCGGCGCCATCGTCGCCGTGCTGGGGGTCGGGCTCGCCTGCATGCTGCTCGCCGGCCAGATCCTCAAGCTGCTGGGCCGCACCGGCGTGCATGTGATCGCCCGCGTCATGGGCGTGCTGCTCGCCGGGCTCGCCGTGCAGTTCATGCTCGACGGGCTGGCGCAGACGCAGCTGTTCGGACGGCTCTGAGGCGCGCGCTAGGACGCCGCCGCCGCCGCCTCCGGCTTCGGACCGACCCAGAAGAACGGGTTATGCGCGATCTCCCACAGATGCCCGTCGGGATCGCGGAAATAGCTGTGGAACCCGCCCCATTCGGCCTGGACCGGGCCCTTGGCCTCCGTCCCTCCGGCCGCCAGCGCCGCGGCGTGGACCGCGCGCACCTCCGCCTGCGTCGCCACGTTGTGCGACAGGCTGAAGCCCGGCGACCCGACAGCCCCCGCCGTCGAGGCCTCGGACGGGGGCAGCCCCGCGTCCTTCAGCAGATCCGTCCGCGGGAACAGGCCCAGCCAGGTCCCCTGCAGGGTGAAGAAGGCCACGCTCGGCGGGCTCTCCAGCTGCGGGAAGCCCAGGCCGAGGTAGAAGGCCACGGACCGGGGCAGGTCCGAGACCCCGAGGGTGATCATGCTGATGCAGGGGCGCATGGGGGCGGGGTCCATCGGGGGGGCTCCGGAATCGGGGAAATGTTCCGCGAATGTTCCACCCGTTCCCGTCCTGGCGCAAGCCCCGACGCAAGCCCCGGCCCGCCCCCTCCCCGCGGCTCAGCGCCAGGCGGGGGGGCGCTTTTCGATGAAGGCGGTCAGGCCTTCCTGCGTCTCCTCGGTCTGGGAGACGTTGATGAAGGTCTCGGTCACGTCCGCGACCTCGCGCCGGAAATCCATGTCCTGCGCCCGCATGAAGGCGGCATGGGCGACGCGGGTGGCCTCGGGGGGCTGGCGGGCGAAGCTCTCGGCCAGCTCCATCGCGGCGTCATGGGCGCCGGCGCCCTTGGCGACCTTGACCACAAGGCCGATCCGCTCCGCCTCCGCCGCATCGAAGGAGCGGCCGGAGAACAGCAGCTCGAACGCCCGGTGGCGGCCGATCTGGCGGGGGAGATGCACGAAATGGATGGCCGGGATCAGGCCGTTGTCCAGTTCGGGATAGCCGAAGGACGCGGTTTCGTCGGCCACGATGCAGTTGCAGGTGATCGACAGGGTCATCCCGCCCCCGCGCGCAGCGCCCGAGACCGCGGCGATGGTCGGCTTGCCCATGGTGTGCTGCACGTCGAGCATGTCGAGATAGAGCCGCTGAAGCAGCGCCCGCACCCCCTTGGCCCCCTCTTCGCGCAGCAGCTTCAGGTCGAGCCCCGCGCAGAAGATCTTGGGCGAGGAGGATTGCAGGACCACCGCCCGCACCGCGTCGTCGGCGGCGGCCGCGCGATAGGCGGCCAGCAGCTCGTCCAGCAGCGGCAGGGTCATCGCGTTCATCGGCGGCGCGTCGAGGATCAGGCGGCGGACGCGGCCCTCGGTCTCGGTGCGGATCAGGGTCATGGCTGGGCTCCTCCGGCGTGATTTTACGCGGACCATAAGGCGGCCGAAGCATGGACGCCAGAGGGGGCGCCAGAGGGGGCGCCCGCCCCGACCCCCTCTACCCGCCCGCCAGCAGCCGCCGCGCGCCCAGCCCGACCGCGGCCATGGCCAGCAGCAGGACCGCGCCGCCCAGGAACGCCCCCGGATAGCCCCAAGCGTCGGCGCCCGGCTGGCTGACCATGGGGCTGAGGAACTGGCCCAGGAACACCCCCGCCGTGGTCATCCCCGCCACCCGGCCGCGCTGCGCGACGGGGGCGAGCCCGATGGCGGTGTTGAACAGCGTCGGCATCACCAGCCCGACGCCCAGCCCCGAAAGCGCGGCCCCCAGCCCCACCTGCATCAGCCCGCCGTCCATCCGCTCGGCCATGGCGATCACCACGAAGCCCAGCGCCATCACCGCGAAGGCCAGCCCGAACACGCCCCCTGCCGACACCCGCCGCCGGATCCGCGCGCAAAGCAGCGAGGCCGCCGAGGACATCAGCGTGAACACCCCCAGCGCCAGCCCCGCGTCGCCGGGCCCCGCCACGCCGATATGGCGCAGCAGGAAGGGCAGCTGCACCGGCAGGAAGTAGAACAGCACGCTGTTGGCCAGCGCGATGAACACCAGCAGCGCCACGCCGGGCCCGATGGCCCGCGCCTCCGGCCCCGCCGGCGCCGCCGTCGGCCCGGCCGAGACCGCGGGCGCCGCGCGCCGCAACGTCTCGGGCAGCAGGATCAGCGCCGCCGGCAGGATCGCCAGCGCCGCCCCGTAGATCGCGAAGGGCGCGCGCCAGCCGGTCTCGGCCAGCATCCCGCCGCAGGTGAGGAACACCAGCCCCGCCAGACCCATGGAGGAGGATTGCAGGCCCAGGAACTTCTCCCGCGTCGGTCCCGTGAACAGGTCCCCCGCCATCGCCGACGCCGCCGTCATCAGCATCGCCACCGAGGCCCCGAGGAACGCGCGCCCGATCAGCAGGGCCTCCAGCCCCTCGACCCAGAGGCCAGAGGTCCCCGCCAGCGCGTAGAGCACGATGCCCGCCAGCATGATCACCCGCCGCCCGCGCCGATCCGCGACCCAGCCCACCAGCGGCGCGCAGAGCGCCACGAACAGGCCCGGCAGGGACAGCGCGAGGCGGATCATCAGCGCGGCGCGGGGGTCGTCGCCCGCCAGCGCGGCCTCCATCCCCGGCAGGCCCGGCGAGATCACCGTGCTCGCCATGATGGTGAGCGAGGAGACCAGCAGCAGCGTCGCCACCCGCCCAAGGCCCGCGTCGCGGATCGCCCCGCCGCCGCCGACCGGGGCGGCCGGGATCGCGCCGGGAGCGCCGCCGGGGCTTCCGCCGACCGCCGAGGGGTCTTCCGTCATGTCCGACCGCATCGCGCCCGCTCCTTCCCGCCTGCATCCCGATCCCGCAACCGTCGAGCGGCCCTCGACCGCGGAAACAAGACCTGTGCTGCACTTCGCCCCCGGCCAGACGATTGGCAAGCCGCAATGCGTCCGCGCAGGGCCCGGGACAGACCCGCGTCTCCGGTCTCCGAGCGCACCAGCGCGCCGCCCCCGTCGCGCCTCACCGCGACGGGCGGGGCTGATCCGGGGGGGCTCGCAGAAGGCCGTCGGTCCGATTTCGCCCCCCGCATCGCGCGGCGGACCCGGCCGCGCATCGCCGGCGGCGCGATCCCGATGCGGAAACCGACGCCCCCGCGCCTTCGGAAAAAGGCCGCCCGACCGACCGGCGCGCGCCGTCAGTCCCGCGCCGCGCGCCCCGCCGCCGCCCGCTTCACCGCCGCCGCGACATTCGCCGCCGCCAGGATCGCCGCCGCGCAGAGCACCACCGAGGGCCCCGCCGGCGTGTCCCATTCCCAGCTCGCCGCCAGCCCGCCGATCGCGGCCAGCGCGCCGACCAGCGCCGCCCCGACCGCCATCGCCTCGGGCGAGCCCGCCAGCGCGCGCGCCGCCGCCGCCGGGATCACCAGCAGCGAGGTGATCAGCAGCGCCCCCACCACCTTCAGCGCCGCCGCCACCAGCAGCGCCAGCGCCAGCATCAGGATCAGCCGCTCGCGCCGCGGGTCATGGCCCTCGGCCGCCGCCAGCTCCGGCGCCAGCGTCGAGGACAAGAGCCCGTTCCACCGCCAGGCCAGCAGCGCCAGGGAGGCCGCCGCCCCGCCCCAGATCGCCGCGAGATCCCCCTGGCTCACCGCCAGAATGTCGCCGAAGAGCCAAGCCGTGAGGTCCATGCGCGCGCCCGGAATGAAGGCCATCGCCACCAGCCCCGCGGCCAGCGAGGTATGCGCGGCCACCCCCAGCAGCGTGTCCGCGGCGTAGGTCCGGCCCGAGACCGCCCCGATCCCCGCCGCCGCCGCCAGCACCACCAGCAGCACGCCGGCGAAGACCGGGATCTCCGCCGCCAGCGCCAGCGCCACGCCCAGCATCGCCGCATGGGCGGTGGCGTCGCCGAAATAGGCCATGCGCCGCCAGACCACGAAACAGCCCAACGGCCCCGCCGCAGCCGCGACGCCCAGCCCGGCCAGGCCCGCGCGGACCACGAAATCGTCGAGGAACCCCATCACCGCTTCCCCGCCGCCAGGGGCGCGGGCGCGCGGCCGTGCCCGTGTCCGTGCCCGTGGTCATGACCGGGATCATGATCGTGACCGTGGTCATGACCGCAGCCCGGCCCATGGTCATGGTCGTGATCGAGGTCGTGGCTATGGTCATGCCCGGGGTCATGGTCATGGTCATGCTCGTGCCGATACAGCGCCAGCGCCCCGCCCGTGCCCATCCCGAACAGCGCGCGATATTCCGGCGCCGCCGCCACCACCGTCGGCGCGCCCTCGCAGCAGACATGGCCGTTCAGACAGATCACCCGGTCCGAGGCGCTCATCACCACATGCAGGTCGTGGCTGACCATCAGCACCGCGCAGCCCAGCTCGTCGCGCAGCTCCGCCACCAGCCGGTAGAACGACGCGGCGCCCGGCTGATCCAGCCCCTGCGTCGGCTCGTCCAGCAACAGCAGGTCGGGGCGCCGCAGCAGGGCGTGCGCCAGCAGGGCCCGCTGGAACTGCCCGCCCGAAAGCCCCGACATCCGCCGGTCCGACAAGCCCTGCGCCCCGGCCCGCGCCAGCGCCGCATCGCGCAGGGCGCGGGACCGCTCGCCCGCCAGCCGCAGGAACCGGTCCACGCTGAGCGGCAGGGTCGGGTCGATGGCGAGGCTCTGCGGCACGTAGCCCAGCCGCAGCCCGGCCCGCCGCCGGATGCGCCCCGAGGCCGGCTTCAGCGCCCCCGCCAGCGCCCTGAGGAAGCTGGATTTGCCCGAGCCGTTGGGCCCGACCAGGGTCACGATCTCCCCCGGCCGGATCGCGAAATTCATGTCGCGAAGCGCCACCACCCCGCCATGGCGAAGCGTCAGGGCCTCGGTCTCCAGCAGGGGATCCGCGTCGCTCATGCCCCTGTCTCCCCGCCGGTTTCGCGCGCCGAGGCGCGGCAGTCCGGGCAGACCCCCTCGGCTTCGACCACCACGCGCTCGATCTCGAACCCCATGGCGGCGGCCTGCGGCGACAGCGCCGCCGCCGCCGCCGGGGCCGCGCATTCCGCCACCCGCCGGCAGCTCCGGCAGATCATGAAGGCCGGCGCATGGTCGTCGCCGGGATGACCGCAGGCGATATAGGCGTTCAGCCGCTCGATCCGGTGCGCGAAGCCGTTGACCACCAGGAAATCCAGCGCCCGATAGGCGACCGGCGGCTGCGCCTTGCGGCCGTCCTCGCGCAGGCGGTCCAGCACGTCATAGGCCCCCAGCGCGGCGTGGGACTCGCACAGGATGGCGAGCACCCGGGCGCGGATCTCGGTCAGCCGCAGCCCCCGCTCGGCGCAGGCGCGGGCCGTGACCTCGCGCGCCGTGGCGGCGCAGCGGGCGTGGTCGTGGCGGGCGAAGGCCGCGGCGGGATCTCCGGCCGGAACCGGCGCCGCGACGGGGGCGCGATCTGGCATGACGTTACCCTGTAACATTGCACTTGTTATGTTGTAACACGCTTGCTACACCGCCCGCCGACCCTATTGCAAGGAAAGACCGACATGACGAGACGCGGGGGGCGCGACATGCGCGAAGGGATGCGGGGGACCGCGAACGGGCGCGCGACGACGGCGCTGGCGCTGGCGCTGCTGGCCGGGCTCGCCGCCGCGCCCGCCGAAGCCGAGCCCCGCGGCCCGGTGCGCGCCGCCGCCGACATCGCCCCCGTCCACTCTCTCGTCGCCATGGTGATGCGCGACGCCGGGGCGCCGGCGCTGATCGTGCCGCCGGGGGCCTCGCCCCATGGCTACGCGCTGCGCCCCTCCCAGGCCCGGGCGTTGCAGGAGGCCGAGATCGTGTTCCGCATCGGCCCCGGCCTGACCCCCTGGCTGGAAGAGGCGCTGGAGGATCTGGCCGGCGACGCCGTGTCGATCACGCTGGCCGAGGTTCCCGGCATCAGCCACCTGCCGATCCGCGACGACGCCATGTTCGAGGCGAAGGCCGCGCCCCATGTCCACGGGAAGGACCACGCGGAAGAACAGGGGGAGGACCACGGGGAGGGAAAGGACGATCACGCCGGGCATGGCGACCACGAAGACCATGACGATCATGACGGGCACGAAGACCATGACGGGCGCGGGGACCATGCCGACCACGCGGACGCCCCGGACCATGACGGACATGACGCCCACGGGGACCGCGACGACCATGCCGGCCATGACCACGCGCCCGGCGCCAACGACCCGCATATGTGGCTGAACCCCGACAACGCCGTCCTCTGGCTCGACGTCATCGAAGCCGCCCTGTCCGAGGCCGATCCCGACCGCGCCGACCTCTACGCCGCCAACGCCGACGCGGCCCGCGCCCGCATCGCCGCGGCGACCCGGGCGGCGGAGGCGGGGCTCGCCCCTGTTCACGGCCGCCCCTACGCGGTCTTCCACGACGCCTACGCCCATTTCGAGGCCCGCTTCGACATGCCCGCGCTCGGCGCGCTGGCGCTCAGCGACGGGGCGAAACCGGGCGCCCGGCACCTCGCCGCCCTGCGCGACAAGCTGGTCGAAGCCGGGGCCCGCTGCGTGTTCTCCGAGCCCCAGTTCCCCCCGCGCATGGTCTCCGCCATCACCGAGGGGACGGGGATCCGCCATGCCGATCTAGACCCGCTGGGGGCGGAGCTTGCGCCGGGCCCGGCGCTTTACCCCGCGCTGATCGAGGCGATGGCCGAAGCCATGGCCGGCTGTCTGAAGGACTGAGGCGCCCCCCTGCCCCCTCGCCCTCGGCCCGGCGCGCGGCGACGCGCTGGGCCTTCGCCATCCCCATTGTGGTTGCCAACGTCGCTCCCGGCGCCGTCGCGCGAAACCGATGCGGCCGCGCCACGGCGCCGGCGCGGCGGCGCCCCGCGGCGGGGCTTCAGGCTTGCGCGGCGGCGACGCGCCCCTTAGCTCCGGCGCATCTGATGGAGCCTTGATGTTCAGCCTTTCGGGAAATCGGTGAACGGCCGCGGCGCGCGCAACCGCTCGCGCGCTTCGGCCCTGACCTGACCGCCCCGGCCCGCGCGACCCGCGGCGCCGGACGTCTCGTCACGCCCGCCGTCCCGCGCGCCTCGCCAACCGCGCACGGCCCCGGCGGGCCCATCGGATCGCCGACATCATGGACATCACCCGCGCCGAACAGCGCGTTCTCCACCTTCTGGCCCAGGGCGGCTGGATCGAGGTCTCCAAATCCCGCGCCGCCAGGATCGAGCAGGCCCGCTGCCGCACCCGCGAGGGCCATGTCTACACCGGGCTCGACCTGAGGCTGTTCCGCAGGCTCAGGCGGCTGCGGGCCATCGCCTCCTCCGGCGGGCGGCCCTACCGGATCACCGCCCGCGGGCTGGCGCTGGTGCGCGCCCAGCCCGACAACCGCTGAGGGGTTTCCCCCTCCGCGGCCGCCCATCGCCGCGGCGCCCGTCACAGGGCGCCGCGGCGCGCCGTTCGCCGATTATTAAGGCGCCCTTGCGAAACACAGCCCGTTCCGGGCGCCCCCTGCGACCCCGCGCGCCCTGTCGATCCGCGGGCGGACCGTTATCTCTTGGCCCATGCGTCCAGCTTTCCAAGCCATACCCGACCCCGCCCGCGCCCCGACGGCGCCCTCCGCCCCCGCGCCGCGCGCATGCCCGCAGACGCCGCGCGCGCGCGGCCGGATCGCCGCCGCAGCCAACGCCATCCACGACCGTCGCAGCCAGCAAGGGACACCGGCATGAGCTTCACCCACGCAGTCACCCGTCCCGAAAACGCAGACGAGCTCGCCTCGGCCATCCTCGGCCATCTGACCTACACCATCGGCAAGCCCACCGACGCCGCGACCCGCTCCGACTGGCGGCTCGCGCTCACCCACGCCATCCGCGACCTGGTGATCGCGCCCTGGTTCGACAGCGTGCGCCGCAGCTACGCCGAGGACCGCAAGCGCGTCTACTACCTGTCCATGGAGTTCCTGATCGGCCGTCTGCTGGAGGACGCCGTCGACAATATCGGCCTCGGCGACATGGCGAGGGACGCGTTGGAGGGGCTCGGCCAGGACTGGCGCGAGGTGCTGGACGACGAGCCCGACGCCGCGCTGGGCAATGGCGGGCTCGGGCGGCTCGCCGCCTGCTTCCTCGACTCCATGTCCACCGTGGGCCTGCCCGCCCATGGCTACGGCATCCGCTACGACCACGGCCTGTTCCGCCAGTCCTTCCATGACGGCTGGCAGGTGGAGGAGGCGGAGGAATGGCTCCGCCAGGCCCATCCCTGGGAATTCCAGCGCCGGGAGGTGCAGTATCGCATCGGCTTCGGCGGCACGGTCACGCCGGGCGAAGGCGACGCCGCCCATTGGGAGCCCGGCGACGCGGTGCTCGCCGCCGCCTATGACACGCCCGTTCCCGGCTGGGGCGGCAAGTGGACCAACACGCTGCGCCTGTGGTCCGCCAAGCCCGAGCGGCTGTTCGAACTGGACCGCTTCAACCAGGGCGATTTCGTCGGGGCCGCGGCCCCCGCGATCCTGGCCCAGACCATCTCCCGCGTGCTCTACCCCGACGACACCACGCCCCAGGGCAAGGAACTGCGGCTCAAGCAGGAGTATTTCTTCTCCGCCGCCTCGATCCGCGACCTGATGCGGCGCTTCCTGATCGACCACGAGGACCTGTCCCAGCTTCCCGACAAGGTCGCCATCCAGCTCAACGACACCCATCCCGCCATCGGCGTGGCCGAGCTGATCCGCGTGCTGATCGACGATCACGGCATGAGCTTCGACGCGGCGTTCGAGCTCGCCCGCGGCACCCTGCACTACACCAACCACACCCTCATGCCCGAGGCGCTGGAGCGGTGGGGCTGGGACCTGATGCAGTCGGTCCTGCCGCGCCATCTCCAGATCATCGAGATGATCGACCGCCGCCACGAGGCCGAGAACCCCGACCGCCCCGACGTCACCCGGATCATCGACCATGGCGAGATCCGCATGGGCAACCTCGCCTTCATCGGCTCGTGCCGGGTCAACGGCGTGTCGGCCCTGCACACCGACCTGATGAAGCGCACGGTCTTCGCCGACCTGCATGCGCTGCATCCCGACCGCATCGTCAACGTCACCAACGGCGTGACCCCGCGGCGCTGGATCAACACCTGCAATCCGGGCCTGCGCAACCTGATCAACGACCGCATCGGCGACGGCTGGGTCACCGATCTGGATGAGCTGGAGAAGCTGCGCCCGCTCGCCGACGAGGCCGGCTTCCGCGAGGGGCTGGACGCCGCCAAGCGCGCCAACAAGGTGCGTCTGTCGAACTGGCTGGCGGACCGCGGGGCCGGGACGCTCGACCCCGACGCGCTGTTCGACGTGCAGATCAAGCGCCTGCACGAATACAAGCGCCAGCTGCTCAACATCCTGGAGACCGCGGCCCTGTGGAACGAGATGCGCGAGCATCCCGACCGCGACTGGCCGTCCCGCGTGAAGATCTTCGGCGGCAAGGCCGCGCCGGGCTATGCGCAGGCCAAGCTGATCATCAAGCTGATCAACGACATCGGCGCGAAGATCAACGCCGACGAAAGCCTGCGCGGGCGTCTGAAGGTGGTCTATCCGGCCAACTACAACGTCTCGATGGCCGAAAAGCTGATCCCGGCGGCGGACCTGTCCGAACAGATATCCACCGCGGGGATGGAGGCGTCGGGCACCGGCAACATGAAGTTCTCGATGAACGGCGCCCTGACCGTCGGCACCCTCGACGGCGCCAATGTGGAGATCCGCGAGGCGGTGGGCCCGGAGAACATCTTCATCTTCGGCAAGACCGCCGACGAGGTTCACGCCCTGCGCGAGCACGGCTACGACTCGCGCCCGGCGATCGAGGCCGATCCCCGCCTCGCCCGCGTCATCTCCCAGATCGAATCCGGAGAGTTCTCGCCGGGCGATCCGGACCGCTTCAAGGGCATCGGCGACACGCTGCGCCATCATGACTGGTTCGTGGTGACCGCGGATTTCTCGGCCTATTGGGCGATCCAGCGGCGCATCGACGACGCCTGGAAGCACCGGGAGGACTGGCTGCGCAAGTCGGCGATCAACATCGCCGGGATGGGCCGCTTCTCCTCCGACCGCTCGATCCGCAATTACGCGGAGCGGGTCTGGCAGGCCGAAACCATGGAGTGAGGGCGCGCGCGGGGGGCGAGGGCGTTCGTCCCCCGGCTCGCCCCTGCCGCCCGCCTCGCCATTGCCCGATCCCCCCGGCGGGGCTAGGTCAGGGTTACGCCGGCCCCCGCGCCGGAGCCAGAGCCGGAGCGCGCCGATGCACGTCCTCTCCGTGGTTTCCGAATGCGCCCCGCTGATCAAGACCGGCGGGCTGGCGGATGTGGCGGGCGCCCTGCCCGGCGCGCTCGCGACGCAGGGCGTGGCGATGCGCACGCTGATGCCCGCCTATCGCGGCCTCGCCGACCGGCTGGCCGCCCCCCGCGCCACGAAGCTGGACACGCCTTTCGGCCCTGTCCGCCTGCTGGAGGGGGAGGCCGCGGGGCTGGAGCTGATCCTGATCGACGCCCCCGCGCTCTATGATCGTCCCGGCGGCCCCTATGCCGGCCCCGACCGCGCCGACTGGCCCGACAACGCCCTGCGCTTCGGGCTGCTGGGCTGGATGGGCGCGCGCATCGCCACACAGGGCCTGCGCGGATGGCGCCCCGATGCGGTCCACGCCCATGACTGGCAGGCGGGCCTCACGCCCACCTATCTGCGCCTCGCCGGGCCGGAGGCGCCGCGCGCCGTCATCACCATCCACAACATCGCCTTCCAGGGCCTCTTCGGGCGCGAGACCCTCGCCCCCCTCGCCCTGCCGGAGGCGATGTTCCACCCCGACCACCTCGAATTCCACGGCCATGTCGGGTTCCTCAAGGCCGGCCTCGCCCATGCCGAGCGGATCACCACCGTCTCCCCCACCTATGCGCGCGAGCTGCTGACGCCGGCATTCGGCTATGGGCTCGACGGCCTGCTGCGGCATCGGGCCGGGGCGCTGGAGGGCGTGCTCAACGGCATCGACGCGGACGTGTGGAACCCCGCGACCGATCCCGACATCGCGCGCCCCTACCGCGCGGCGGCGGGCAAGCGCCCCAACCGCCGGGCGCTCGCAACCCGGATGGGGATGAACCCGCCGCCCGACGCGCCGCTGTTCTGCGTGATCTCGCGCATGACCCGGCAAAAGGGGCTGGACCTGCTGCTCGACGCCATGCCCGCCCTGCTGGCGGAGGGCGCGAGCCTCGCCGTTCTGGGCTCGGGCGACGCGGACCTGGAGGCGGGTTTCGCCGCGCTGGCCAAGGCCCACCCCGACCGGGTGGGCTGCGTGATCGGCTATGACGAACCGCTGGCCCACCAGCTTCAGGCCGGCGCCGACGCCATCCTCGTGCCCAGCCGGTTCGAGCCCTGCGGCCTCACCCAACTCTGCGCCCTGCGCTACGGGACCGCGCCGGTGGTGGCGCGGACCGGGGGGCTCGCCGACACGGTGATCGACGCCAACGCCGCCGCCCTGCGCGTGGGCGCGGCCACCGGCTTCGTCCACGCCCCCGGCGACGCGGCCGCCCTGACCGACGCCATCCGCCGGGCCTGCGCGCTGTTCCGCGACCGCGACGCCTGGCGCGGGCTGGTCCGCGCCGCCCTGCGCCAGCCCGTCGACTGGGGCGAAAGCGCCGCGCGCTACGCCGACATCTACCGCCGCCTCGCGCCCGGCGCCGCCGCCCTCCCCGCGGCCGCGCCCCGGCAGGAGACTTCATGACCGACGCCCCCCGCGCCTTCCCCCTCCGCCTGTCCCACGGAAACCCCGTCCGCCCGGGGGTTACCCTCGACGATGGCGGGGCCGAGATCGCGGTCCGCGCCCCCGACGCGACCCTTGTGGAATTCTGCCTCTTCGACGCGGACGGCCGCGAGACCGCCCGCCTGCCCCTGCCCGCCCGCTCCGGCGCGCTGCATCACGGCCGGCTCGACGGGCTGGCCGCGGGCGCGCTCTACGGGTTCCGCGCCCACGGGCCGTGGGATCCGGGCGCCGCGATGCGCTTCAACCCCGCCAAGCTGCTGCTCGACCCCCACGCCCGCGCCTTCACCGCCGAGCCGGTGTGGACCGACGCCCTGCGCGCCCACGCCCCCGGCGACCCGTCCGCGCCCGCCCCCCGCGACAGCGCCCCCCACATGCCGCGCAGCGTCGCCACCCGCGATCTTCCCCTCATTGACCCGGCCGAGCGTCCCCGCCGCCCCTGGTCGGACACCGTGATCTACGAGGCCCATGTCCGCGGCCTCACCCGCCTCCATCCCGAGATCCCCGAGGACATCCGCGGGACCTACGAGGCGCTGGCCCATCCCGCCATCCTCGCCCACCTCGCCCGTCTCGGGGTCACCGCGCTGGAACTGCTGCCGGTCCAGGCCTTCATGGACGAACCGCACCTGGTGGACCGCGGGCTGGTGAATTACTGGGGCTACAACCCCTTCGGCTATTTCGCGCCCGCGCCCCGCTACATGGGCCCGCGCGGCGCCGCCGGCCTGCGCGACGCGGTCGCCGCCCTGCACGCCGCCGGCATCGAGGTCATCCTCGACGTGGTCTACAACCACACCGCCGAGAGCCATGAGAGCGGCCCGATGCTCGCCTTCCGCGGCCTCGACGATGCCGGCTACTACCGCCACGCCCCCGGCGCGCCGGACGGCGACTACGTCAACGACACCGGCTGCGGGAACACGCTGGACCTTTCCAAAGCCCCCGCCCGCGCCCTGATGCGCGAAAGCCTCGCCTGGTGGGCGCAGCGCATCGGCGTGGACGGCTTCCGCTTCGACCTCGCCCCCGTGCTGGGCCGGGGCCGCGACGGCGGGTTCGATTCGGGCTCGGACCTGCTGGCCGATCTCGCGGCCGACCCCGCCCTGCAAGGCGTGAAGCTGATCGCGGAGCCGTGGGACATCGGCCCCGGCGGCTACCGGGTGGGCGAGTTCCCGCCGGGCTGGGCCGAGTGGAACGACCGCTTCCGCGACGGCGCGCGCCGCTTCTGGCAGGGCTGGCCGGGCGGGGCGCAGGACCTCGCCTCGGGCCTGCTCGGCTCGGCCGAACGCTTCGACAAGGACCGCCGCGCCGCCTGGGCCTCGGTCAACTTCGTCGCCGCCCATGACGGCTTCACGCTGGCCGACACCACGCTTTACGCCGAGCGCCGCAACCACGCCAACGGCGAGGACAACCGCGACGGCCACCAGGGCGAGGTCTCCGACCCGATGGGCCCCGAAGGGCCCGAAGATGAGGGCGGGGGCGACGCGGCCCGGCAAGCCGCCCGCGTCCGCCGCCGTCGCAACCTGATCCTGACCGTCTTCGCCGCCCAGGGCACGCCCATGCTGCGCGCGGGGGATGAGCGCGGCCAGAGCCAGGGCGGCAACAACAACGCCTATTGCCAGGACAACGAAACCACCTGGCTGGACTGGGAGGCCGACGATGCCGGCCTCACCGGTTTCGCCGCCGCCGCCGCCGCCCTGCGCGCCCGCCTGCCCGTCCTGCGCCGCCCGGTGTTCCTGCACGGCGCCCCGCGCGCCGACGGCTGGCCGGACTGCGAATGGGCCGGGCTCGCGGGCGGAGACCCAGACTGGGGCGCCGAAGCCCCCGCGGGCTACGTGCTCGTGCTGCGCGGCGAGGACGGCGCCGATCACGCCCCCGCGGCGCTGGCCTTCAACGCCTCCGACCACGCCTCCCCCCTGCGCCCGCCCGCCCCCGGTCCCGGCCTGGCATGGGCGCTCGCGCTCACCACCGAGACCGCGGACGGCGCCCCCGCCTCCCGCGACCTGCCCGACGTCATCCCTCCCGCGACCGCGCTGGTGCTGGAGGCCGTGCCGGCGGGCTCCGCGCTCTCCCGCCTCTACGCCCGCATGGGGATATTCGAACGCTACTGGGAGGTCTCGGGCCGCGAACATGTCGCCGGCCCCGACACCCAGACCGCCCTGCTGCGCGCCATGGGGATCGACCTGGGCGAGGACGCGGAGGCCGACGCCGCCCGCCTGCTGGCCGGGATCGAGGCCGAGGACGCCGCCCGCCGCCTTCCCCGCGAAGCCGTGGTCGAGGCAGGGATCCCCGACGCCTTCCGCCTCTCCCCCCCGCTCGCCTGGACCCTGACGCTTGAGGATGGCGCGCCCCTCTCGGGCGCCGCCGGCGCGCCCCTCCCCGCCCTTCCCCCCGGTCTGCACGCGCTGGAGGCGGGGGGGGAGACCGTGCTGCTCGCCGCCGCCCCGCCGCTCGCGCCGCAAGTGGCCGGCGAAACCGGGCGGCCGCGCGTCTGGGGCGCCACCGGCGCCGTCTATGCGCTGACCTCCGGCCGCAGCCTCGGCGAAGGCGATTTCGAGGATCTGGCGACCGCGGCCGAGGGTCTCGCCCGGCTCGGCGCGGATTTCCTGGGCGTGAACCCGGTCCATGCGCTCGGCGCCGCCCATGCCGGCATCAGCCCCTATTCGCCGACCTCGCGCACCGCGCTCGACCCCCGCCGCATCGCGCTCGACCAGGTTCCCGGCTTCCCGGACTGCGCCGAGGCGCGGGCCGCCATCGACGCCGAGGCCGACGCCCTCGCCGCCTGGCGCGACACGGAATTCTGCGACCCCGCGCTCGCCGCCCGCATCCGCGCCCCGGCCCTGCGCGCGCTGTTCGCCGCCTTTGAGCAGGGCCGCGGCGCCGACCCCGCCGCCTTCGAGGCCTGGCTCGCCGAAGGCGGCCGCCCCCGCGCCCGTTTCGCCACGTTCGAGGCCCTGAGTCTGGCCCATGGCGAGGACTGGCGCACCTGGCCCGAGCCGTTCAGGGACCCCGAAAGCCCGCAGGTGGCGGAGTTCGCCGCCCGCGAGGCCGCCGAAATCCGCTTCCACGCCTGGGCGCAATGGACCGCCTCCAACCAGCTTCAGGCCGCGCAGGCGCGGGCGAAGGCGGCGGGCATGGGTCTGGGCCTTTATCTCGATATCGCGGTCGGCGTGCGCCCCGACGGGGCCGAGGCCTGGGCCCGCCCCGCCGCCTTCGCCCGCGGCGTGTCGCTGGGCGCCCCGCCCGACGCGCTGAACGCCGCCGGACAGGTCTGGGCGCTGGCGCCCTTCAACCCCGAGGGCCTGCGCGCCGCCCGCTACGCGCCGTTCCGCGACATGCTGCGCGCCACCATGGCCCCCGCCGGGGCGGCGCGGATCGACCATGTGATCGGCCTCGACCGCGCCTTCTGGGCGCCCGAGGACGGAGCCCCCGGCGGCTATGTCCGCTTCCCCTCCGCGCTGCTGCTGGCGCTGGTGCGGATCGAGGCGGCGCGCGCCGGCTGCGTGGTGGTGGGCGAGGATCTGGGCACCGTGCCCGACGGGCTGCGCGCGGCGCTCGACGCCTCCGGCCTGCACGGCTGCGCCATCCTGCAGTTCGAGGGCGGCCCGCCGGGCTTCCGCCCCCCCGCCGAGTTCCCCGCCCGCAGCCTCGCCAGCTTCGGCACCCATGACACCCCCACGCTGGCGGGCTGGTGGGAGGCCGCGGACGCCGACCTGCGCGAGGCTCTGGGCCATGTCGACGCCCTCGCCGCCCGGGCCATGCGCGAGGATCGCGCCGGATCCCGCGCCGCGCTCGCCCGCCTGCTGGCGGCGGAAGGCCGCGCGCCCGAGGGGCTCGACCCCGGCGCCCCTCCCGCGACGCTGACGCCGGAGCTTCGCGACGCGATCCACGGGGTGCTGGCCGCCTCCGGCTCCGCCCTCGCCGCCGTGCAGATCGACGACGCGCTGGACGAACGGCGCCAGCAGAACGTCCCCGGCACGGTGACGGAGGCCCCCAACTGGCGCCTCCGCCACGCCGCGCCGGCCGACGCGCTCGACGCCGCCCCCGGCCTGCGCCGCGCCGCGGAGATCTTCGGGAAGGCCCGGCCCCGGACATGAAAAGGGGGCGCCCCGCCAGGCGCCCCCCCGTCTCGCCCCCCGTCTCGTCGCTCGCCGCGGCCGGGCTCAGCTCACCTCGCCCGCCAGATGTCCGCCCAGCGCCGCCTGCCGCGCGTCCAGCATCGGCTGGGTGATCAGCGTCACACCGCCCTCGGAGACGCGGAACCAGCGCGCGTCCTCCACCGGATCCTCGCCCACCACCAGGCCGGCGGGCACCGACACGCCCCGGTCCAGCACCGCGTTGGTCAGCCGCGCATGGCGGCCCACCTCGGAATAGGGCAGCGCCACCACCCGGCTCAGCTCGGAATAGGAATTGGCCCGGACCCCGGTGAACAGCAGGCTCTCGCGCACGCCGGCCCCCGACACGATGCAGCCGCCCGACACCAGGCTGCTCACCGCCGTCCCTCGCCGCCCGTCCATGTCATGAACGAACTTCGCCGGCGGGGTCAGCTCGGAATAGGTCCAGATCGGCCAGTCGCCGGACCAGATGTCCAGCTGGGGCTCGAAGGCGCAGAGATCCAGATTGGCCTGGTGGAACGCATCCACCGTGCCCACGTCGCGCCAGTAGGGGGCCTTCTCATCCCCCGTCATCACGCAGCTGTCGGAGAAGGAATGCGCCACCGCCCCGCCCCGCGCCACCAGCCTGGGGATGATGTCCGACCCGAAATCATGCGAGCTTTCGGGGTCCGCCTGATCCTCCAGCAGCAGCCCGATCAGCAGATCCGTCTCGAACACGTAGATCCCCATCGAGCACAGGGAGACTCCCGGCTTGCCCGGCATCTCCGGCGGCTCGGCGGGTTTCTCCATGAACTCGGTGATCCGGCCGGAGGCGTCGACCGCCATGACCCCGAAGGCGGAGGCCTCGGCCCGCGGGGCCTCGATGCAGCCCACGGTGACCTCGGCGCCGGTGTCGACATGCTGGGCGATCATCACCGAATAATCCATCTTGTAGATGTGATCGCCGGCCAGGATGACCATGTATCTGGTGTTGTAGTCGCGGATGATGTCGATGTTCTGGGTCACCGCGTCGGCGGTGCCGAGATACCAGTTCCGTTCATCCACCCGCTGGCTGGCGGGGAGGATGTCCAGCCCCTCGCCCCGGCTTTCGGAGAAGAAGGACCAGCCCCGCTGCAGGTGCCGGATCAGCGAATGGGCCTTGTATTGCGTGGCCACGCCGATGCGGCGGATGCCGGAATTCATGGCGTTGGACAGCGCGAAGTCGATGATCCGGGTCTTGCCGCCGAAATAGACCGCCGGTTTCGCGCGGCGGTCGGTCAGCTCCCGCAGGCGCGAGCCGCGCCCCCCCGCCAGCACGAAGGCCATGGACTGGCGCGCCAGTCCGCCGGGGTCCTGCGTGGGTCCTCGCATGGGGTCTCCCTCCCGTTTCTTTCAACCACCCTCCGCAGACCCTAACCGATTCCCGCCGCCGCGCATTGATCTGAGGCCGCGTGGATCCGGGACGGGGGAGCGCGCCGCCCGAGCGCGCGCGGGCGGCGGCCTGGCGCCGCGGCGCGCGGGATCCGTCGGGACTGCGGCGCCGGGCGCGGGAGGCGCCGCCCGAGCCTCCCCCCAGCCGGATGCGCGACGGGAAGCCGGGCGCGGCGGGCGGATGGGCGCGGCGGAAGATGGGCGCGGCGGCGCCCCCCCCCGAGCCCTCAGCCCGGCGCGGTCCGGGTGAACACCACGCCCATCGAGTCGCGCAGCACGATCGGCCCGCCCTCGTAATCCGGTCCGATCTGGGGCGTGGCCAGCGCCACCGTCCAGCCGCCCTGCCCGTCCGCGGCCTGGTGGTGGAGGTTGAGCGGATCGAAATCCTCGGTCTCCGCCCCCTCCATATGCGCCACCATATAGACCTGCTCGCCGTCCGGCCCCTGCCGGAACGAGGTGAACAGCACCGTCCCGTCCACCGGCTGCACATAGGAGAACTGGTCCCCCCAGGCGAAATTTCCCCGCAGCCAGGGCCGCGCCGTCCGGAATTCCCGCAATGCCAGCGCGAAGGCGGTCTGCCGCTCGGTCAGCCGGTCCAGATAGCCCGCGACATTGCAGTAGTCGTGCATGTCGTCCATCCAGGCCCGCGCGATCACCTTCAGCGCCGCGGGCGTGAAAGGCGACGGGCCGGCCAGCCGCGGCTCCACCGAATTGAGCAGCGTCGCGATGACGTCGAGGTCGTAATCCGTCACCTCCACCAGCGCCGGCAGCACGTGGAGGAACCGCTCCAGGTCGTCCCGCGTCTCGTATCCCAGCGCCTTGAGACGGCTGAACGCGCCGGGAAGCGAATAGGCGTAGTCGTCGACCTGCCATTCCAGGCTGATCGCCTCCTCGGCCATGATCTTCACGCCGTATTTGTCGTCCTGGTTGCGGATGAAGCCCCAGGACGCCCGCGCCATGGCGTTGAGGAAATCCATCGGCACGCCCGGAAACGCCGCATAGGTCAGCATCTGCACCGCGGGGTTGTCATAGGCGTGGTCGAGGATATCCATCCGCGTCTCGCCCAGGCGGGTGTTGATGTTGAGCTTGGGGTTGATCTGGGTGCCCCGGCGCAGCGTGTCGTGGTTGGCGGTGCCCGAGATCCAGTTGGACCCGCGCTCCACCATCTCCCGGATGCGCCACCACTTGGACAGCCAGAACGTGTAGAGAAACGGCGTGTTGTGGGCGAAGGTCAGCGGGCCCCACTGGAACACGTCGTCGTCGCGCTGGTTGTCGATCACCGCGCGATAGGTGGACGACAGCTCCCAGTCCTCCTGCGGCCAGGGGCGGCCGTCCTCGAAGATGAACCAGGGGCGGTAGCGGGTTCCCGCCACCTCCTGCACCACGTCGGCCATCTCCTGCAGGTATTCGTCGTCGTGGCGCATGACCTCTTCGTCCGCATCCCACCACTTGAAGTCCTGCGCGCCGTCGACCCGCACGCCGTCGGCGCCGAAATCGACCTTGCGGCGCTGGATCTCCAGCATGATCGCGCGGACGGTCCAGTTCCGGTAGGACAGGTTCTGCCCATACATGTTGGGGCCGGCGAAATAGTGCCGGTTCAGCGCCTCCAGCCCCTGATTGTCGGAATGGCCGAAGACCACGTCGAAGATCACCTTCTTGGGGCCGTCGGGGAAGGTGTGCAGGGCGGCGATCAGGTCCACCAGCTCATCGGGCCGGCCTGATTCCAGCAGCGCCGGGTTCACCGCCGCCATGCCCGAAATCACCACGTCATAGCCCCAGTTGGTGGTGTCCGGACGGCGCAGGTCGGTGGTCAGGACCTCCCCGTAATCGCCGTCATCGACCCAGAAGGCGGGGCCCGCCTCATAGACCGTGGTCGGTTCGACGGGCAGAAGCTGCACCGCCTCATAGCCCATGAACAGCCGGTCAGCGGGCTCGATCGTCCCGCCATGACGCACCCGGTCGGCCAGGTGCTCCACCTGCCGCGCCAGGCTCGCCAGGGTGCGGCCGGCGGTGGCGGTGGGGGTGTGGATCTGCAGGATGTTGACCGCCGGACCCAGCTTGGCCGGCGCCCCGTCCTCGCCGGGCTGCAACCCCTCGAAATAGGGCTTGTCAGACCGCGCCGCCTGCATGGCCGCGAGGTCGTAAAGCTCCGCCGGCGCGAAGACCCCGAACGGGACCGAGGCCGCCAGCGGATCGAAGATCCGATGCCACTCGCCCTCCCCGTCCCGCCAGGTCAGCGCGTAGAAATCCCCGATCACGTCGCGCGTGCCGGCGCGGATGCCGTCGACCGCGCACCAGATCCAGGCGTCCGCCCGCTCCACCGGCAGGCGGGTGCGGCGGAAGCGGGCGTTCTGGCGCGACACGGTCAGCGAGAACTGCGCGTCGGGTTGCAGGATTTCGAGGAAGATGTCGCCGTCGGGGACGCGGGCCTCCAGCAGCTCCGGCGCCCAGAAGCCGAACTCGGCCTTGCCGGGCCCGGTGACCAGTCCGCCCATGCGCCGGGCCAGCGCCCGCGCCGCGTCGAAGCTGGAGCCGGCGGAGGCGAGCGTCTCGCGGCATCGGGTGGCGAGGGCCTCGGAGGCTTCGTCGTCGCGAAGGATCATGCGGTCGGGCTCCCGGTGGTGTGGGGTGTCGGTTGGAATGCGGCGGAAAGAGCGCCCGGCGGCGATGCGCCCCCGGGCGGCCGGTCGCGGCCGGTCAGCCGCGCAATTCGAAGATCATGCCGGTCAGCGGCGGCAGGGTCAGCTTGATCGAGTGATCGAAGCCATGCGCCGGGGCCGCGTCGGCGGTCACGCCGCCCATATTGCCCCGCCCCGCGCCGCCATAGGCCTCGGCGTCGGAATTCACGCGCTCGGCGTAGAAGCCGGGGGCCGGCACGCCGATGCGCCAGTCGGTGTATTCCGCGTCCGAGAAGTTGAACACGCAGACCGCCGGCGCCGTCCCGTCCTCGCCCAGCCGCAGCCAGGCGTAGACCGACTGCGCCTCGGCCGCGCCGTCGATCCAGCGGAAGCCGTCCTCGCGCGTGTCGCGTTGATGCAACCCGGGAAGTTCTCGGTATACCGCGTTGAGATCGCTGACGAGTTTCCTCAACCCCTCATGCAGCGGATCCCCCAGCGCGGCCCAGTCGAGCCCCGCGTCGTGGTTCCACTCCGCCGCCTGCCCGAACTCCTGCCCCATGAACAGCAGCTTCTTGCCGGGATGGGCGAACATGAAGGCGTAATAGGCTCTGAGGTTTGCGAATTTCCCCCAGCGGTCCCCCGGCATCTTGCCCAGCATCGAGCCCTTGCCGTGCACCACTTCGTCATGGCTGATCGGAAGGACGAAATTCTCCGAGAACGCGTAGTGCAGCCCGAAGGAGATCTCGCCGTGATGGTGGCGGCGATGCACCGGCTCGCGCGCGATGTACTGAAGCGTGTCGTGCATCCAGCCCATGTTCCACTTGAACCCGAAGCCCAGCCCGCCGTCATGCGCGGGACGGGACACGCCGGGCCAGGCGGTGCTCTCCTCCGCCACCGTCATGATAGAGGAATCATCGCCGTAGACCTCGGCGTTCATGCGGCGAAGGAAGTCCACGGCCTCCAGGTTCTCGCGCCCGCCGTCCTTGTTGGGGACCCACTCGCCTTCCTTGCGCGAGTAATCCAGATACAGCATCGAGGCCACCGCATCGACGCGCAGCGCGTCGATATGGTGCTCGGTCAGCCAGTAGCGGGCGTTGGCGACGAGGTAGTTCACCACCTCCCGCCGGCCGAGATTGAAGATCGCGGTGTTCCAGTCGGGGTGATAGCCCTGCCGCGGGTCGGCATGTTCATAGAGATGCGTGCCGTCGAACTTCGCCAGCCCGTGCGGATCGGTCGGGAAATGCGCCGGCACCCAGTCGAGGATCAGCCCGATCCCCGCCGCGTGGCAGGCCTCCACGAACGCGCGGAATTCATGCGGGTCGCCATGGCGCGCGGTCGGCGCGTAAAGCCCGACCGGCTGGTAGCCCCAGGAGCCGTCGAAGGGATGCTCGGTGATCGGCAGCATCTCGATATGGGTGAAGCCCATTTCGGCCACGTAGGGCACCAGCTGCTCGGCCAGCTCCTTCCACGACAGCCACGCGCCGTCCTCGGCCCGGCGCCAGGAGGCCAGATGCGCCTCGTAGATCGAGATCGGCGCGTCGGTCCGCTGCAAGGCGCCCCGCCGCGACATCCACGCCCCGTCCGACCAGGCCTTGCCGCGCAGGTCGCGCACCACCGAGCAGTTGTCCGGCCGGATCTCCGAGCCGAAGCCCACCGGGTCCGCCTTGGGCGGCATCAGGGTCCCGTCGGGGCCGAGGATCTCGTATTTGTAGCGCGCGCCGTCGCCCAGCGCGGGCACGAAGATCTCCCAGATCCCCGTCGCCCCGCGCTGGCGCAGCACATGGCGCCGCCCGTCCCAGTCGTTGAAGTCGCCGACCACCGACACCCGGCTCGCATTCGGGGCCCAGAGCGCGAAATGCACGCCGGTCGCGCCCTCGTGGTCGCGGATATGCGCGCCCAGCGCGTCCCAGAGCCGGCCATGGGTGCCCTCGGAGAGGAAATATTCGTCCATCTCCCCCAGCACCGGGCCGAAGCGGTAGGGGTCTTCGATCGTCCAGCCGGCGTCCCCGCGGCGGGCGCGGAACCGCCAGCCCTCGGGACGGTCCGGCAGCGCCGCGGCGAAGACGTCGCGGCCCTGCGGGATCATCTCGACGATCGGCTGGCCCGACAGGTCCTCCAGCACCATGGCCTCGGCCCCCGGCGCGTAGCCGGCGATGCGCCAGCCGCCCTCCGCGGAGGGCTGGGCGCCGAGAATGTCGAACAGGGCGGGATGGCGGCCGGTGTCGATGCGCTCGGCCTCGCCGGGCTCGACCAGGGGGGCGCCCTGACGGGCGGTCTTGGCGGAAATCGGGGTCAAGACCTCCTCCTTTCCGTTGCGCCCCAGGCCCGCGGCGGAAGCGCCGGGGCGATAGGGTCCTTCAAAACGAAACGGCGCGCCGGCGGCGGGACCTGCCCGCCGCCGGCGCGCCGTTCAAGGGCGCGGCCGTCACTCGGCGGCGATGCGGTCGATCTGCTCGGTGCGCAGTCCGTGGCGGGCCATGACGTCGGCGTATTCCGGATCGCCGGCCGCCATGTGCAACTTGGCCGCCAGCATCCCGGATTTCGAGCCGCAATCGAATCTTTTTCCGGAAAACTCGAAACCGGCCAGCCCGACCCGCGCGATCCCCGCGGCGATGGCGTCGGTCAGCTGGATCTCGCCGCCCGCGCCTGGGGTCTGGGTCGCGAGATCCTCGAAGATCGAGGAATCAAGCACATAGCGCCCCACGACGGCGAGCCGCGAGGGCGCGTCCTCGGGCGCCGGCTTCTCCACCATGCCGCGGGCGCGGGTGAACTTGTCCTTGCGCTCCAGCACGTCGAGCACGCCGTAGGACTTGGTCTCCTCGGGGGCCACTTCCATGGAGGCGACCAGGTGGCCGCCGCACTGGGCGTGGGCCTCGACCATCTCCTTCAGGCAGCCGGGTTCGCCCAGGATCAGGTCATCGGGCAGGATCACCGCGAAGGCCTCCTCGCCCACATGCTCGCGCGCCATCAGCACCGCATGGCCGAGCCCGAGCGGCTGGTCCTGCATGACGAACTGGATCTCTTCGGAATGCGGGCAGGCGGCCATGCCCTGCAGCATGTCGGCGACCTCGCCCTTGCCCTTGTCGCGCAGCTGCTCGGCCAGGTCGTGATCATGGCGCACATAGCGCTCGATCGAGGCCTTGGTGGGGTGCGAGACGAAGACCATCTTCTCGATCCCCGCCGCGCGCGCCTCGTCGATGGCGAACTGGATCAGGGGGGTGTCGATGACGGGCAGCAGTTCTTTCGGCGTCGCCTTGGTCGCGGGCAGAAACCGCGTTCCGAGGCCAGCGACGGGAAATACGGCGGTCCGGATGGGCGAGGTCATGTGGTGCTCCCAATGTCATGCGCGAAGGGGTCATGCGCGAAGGGTTCGGAACCGGCGGAGCGGAGGCGGGCGGTCGGTCCCGTCCGTTCGATGGGCGCCGCGGAAACCCCAAGGGTCTCGAACTGTTTGTCGTTCGTGATCATCATCTGTCCTTAGACGATAGCGGCCCCGCTGGAATTTCAAGAGAATTTTTTGTGCAACGCAGCGCCGCAACGCCGCGCTGCGGCGAAAGCGACTGCGGACGCTGCGTCATTTCCGCCGGATTTCGGGAGGCGCGGGGGATCTTCGCGCCGGGGAACGCGGGCGGATTGGGCGGGCGCGCCGGGTTTCTCAAGTAATCCGCGGCAAAGGCTCCGCCGAATGACGCGTCGCCGCGGATCATGAAGTAAACTCTTCCAAAAAACTTGGGGCCTCATGGACGGAGCCTGCATTTGTTGCGCCTGACCCTGCGGGACTGTTCTGCAATGCGGCGCAAGCCGGCGCCGTGACCGCCGGAATTTTCAGCGCGCCCTTGTCGGGGACGTGACCCCGCGCTACCCTTTACACCACGATGCCGCAACGCCGCATGAACCCAGCTCGGATCCTTCGCCCGACCGCTCCGGCGGCCGTGATAGCGAAGGCGCTTGGGACGCGGACCGCCCCGCGAAGGCCCCATGCGCCCGCGGGCGATGCGGCGGCCCGAAGGGGCCGGGCCCCGGCGACGCCGGACGCGCCCGCTGCAGCGAGAACCGCCGCGCCCTGGATCTCCGCGCCCTGCGCCGGACCCTCCCCGCGGCGCGCGGCCCCGCCGCTCCGCCGGGCCGGCCCCGTCTTCTCCGGCGCGCGCCCTCCGCGCGCCTCGTCATCCCGCGCAGCCCCGGGCGTCCCCCACGCACGCCCCGCGCCGCGCCCGATTCAAAAGGTGATCGCATGAGCGCATTCGACCTCGGCGCCGACGACCCCGCCGCTCCGCCCCCCCCGATCCGCCGCATCGCCGTCATCGGCGCCGGCGCCTGGGGCACGGCCCTCGCCTGCGTCGCCGCCCACGCCCGGCGCGGCGTCACGCTCTGGTCCCGGCGCGAGGATCACGCCGCCGCCCTGCGCGCCGACGGCCGCAACCTGAAATACCTGCCCGACGTGCCGCTGCCGGATTCGATCCGCGTCACCTCCGACCTCGCCGCGGCGCTGGAGAACGCGGACGCCGTGCTGCTCGTCGTCCCCTCCTCCGCCATCCGCGAGACCGCCCGCGCCATGGCCGAGATCCTGCCCAGGACCACCCCCGTCATCCTCTGCGCCAAGGGGATCGAGCCGGGGTCCGGTCTGCTGATGTCCGACGTCGCCTCGGAGGAGCTGAAGGGCAACCCGATGGGCGCGCTGTCGGGCCCCAACTTCGCCGCCGAGGCCGCGCTGGGCCACCCCACCGCCTGCACGATCGCCTCCGACGACGGCGTGGACAAGTTCGAGATCGCGCCCGAACGCACCGTCGCCGCCCGGCTCGCGGTGGCCATGGGCACCGAGTCCTTCCGCCCCTACGTCTCCGACGACCTGCCGGGGGTGGAGGTCGGCGGCGCGCTCAAGAACGTCATCGCCATCGCCTGCGGCATCGCCACCGGCGCGGGCTTCGGCGCCAACACCCGCGCCGCCCTCATCACTCGCGGCCTCGACGAGATGAAGCGCCTGGCGGAGCCCTTGGGCGGCCGGCGGGAGACCGTCACCGGCCTCGCCGGCATCGGCGACCTGACGCTCACCTGCTCGTCGGAGAAGTCGCGCAACATGTCCTTCGGCCTGCAGCTCGGCGCCGGGATCGCCCGCGACAAGGTCTTCGACGGCAAGCCCGTGGTGGTGGAGGGGGAGCGCAACGCGCTGTCCGTCACCGACCTCGCCCGCAAGCATGACGTCCACCTGCCGATCTGCGAGGCCGTGCGCGGCATCCTGCATGACGGCCACGACGTCTCCGACGCCTTCGCCATGCTCTGGGGCCGCCCGCTGGAAGGCGAGCCGCGCGCCCTTGTCGAGCTGGAGCTGGGCCACCCGGCCGAGCGCCGCACCGCCTTTCATTTCAAGGAGATGCTCTCTTGACCTCGCCGATGACCGAAACCGGCAAGATCCCCGACGCCCTCGCCGAGGCCCGCCGGCACCCGCCCGCAGGCTCGCGCGCCGAGGAATATGTCGACTTCGCCTCGCGCCGCTTCGTGCTGGCCACCGATCTCGACGGGACGTTTCTCGGGGGGTCGGAGGCGGACCGGCGCAGGCTCTATGAGTGGATCGAGGCGAACCGCGGCGAGGTCGGGCTGATCTTCGTGACCGGCCGGGACCCGCAGTTCCTGGAAAAGCTCTGCGCCGAGACCTTCGTGCCCTGGCCCGAATACGTGATCGGCGACGTGGGCACGACCATCGCGCGGGTCGAGTTCGACGAAAGCGGCGCCGGCCGCGTCCGCCCCATGGGCCCGCTGGAGGACTGGATTTCCGAGGCCTGGGGCGATGCCGGGCCGAAGGTGCGCGCCGCGCTCGACGGTCATCCGGGCCTGACGCTCCAGCCCACCGCCTTCCGCCACCGGGTCAGCTACGACTACGATCCGGGGGCCTTCGACGCCTCCGCCCATGACATCGTGGCGGAGATGGGGCTCGACAGTCTCGTCTCCGATAACCGCTTTTTCGACGTGCTGCCCCGCGGCGTCTCCAAGGGCCCGTCGCTGCTGCGCCTGCTCGCCCATCTGGGCGTGCCCGAACACAAGACGCTGGCCGCGGGCGACACGCTCAACGACTTCTCCATGCTGGCGCTGGATCTGCCCGGCGTGGCGGTCGGCGGCGCCGAAAGCGGGCTGCTGGAAAAACTCGACGATCGCGCCAGTCTTCACAAGGCGCAGGCCATCGGCGCCGGCGGCATTCTCGAAGCGGTGGCGAGCCTGGGGCTGCACCCCACGCCTCCCGCGCCCGACCCGGCCGGCTGACCCGCCGCGCCCCACATCGCGGCCGCCCATCCCGGGGAACGCCCCGGCCGGCCGCTCCGCGCCGCCCCGCACAGGGGGCGGCGTCGACCGCCCAGCCCCCTGCCCCGGGCGCGGCGGCCGCGCTGAACGAAACTGCAGGGAGAGCCCCGATGTCCTCCGATCTCGTGATCGTCTACCACCGCCAGCCCTATGAGGAGGTCGAGGTCGACGGAAAGATCGAACGCCGGGAGAACAAGAGCCCCAACGGCATCGTCCCCACGCTGAAGAGCTTTTTCGGCCGCGTCGGCAAGGGCGCCTGGGTGGCCTGGAAGCTGGCCGAGGACCCCGCCGATCCGGGCTTCGAGACCATCGTCGAGATCGAGGACAGCTTCGGCAAATACACCGTGTCGCGCCTGCCGCTGACCGCCGAACAGGTGAGCTCCTTCTACCACGTCACCTCGAAGGAGGCCTTCTGGCCGATCCTGCATTCCTTCAAGGACAAGTATAATTACGACCCCGTGGACTGGCCCACCTTCCGCGAGGTGAACTGGGCCTTCGCCGAGGCCGCCGCGCAGGAGGCCGCGCCCGGCGCCGTGGTCTGGGTCCACGACTACAACCTGTGGCTGGTGCCGGCCTATCTGCGCCGCCTGCGCCCCGACGTGAAGATCGCCTTCTTCCACCACACGCCCTTCCCCTCGGCGGACATGTTCAACGTGCTGCCCTGGCGCTCGGAGATCGTGCAGTCGCTGCTCTGCGCCGACGTGGTGGGCTTCCACATCCCGCGCTACGCCGCC
Organism: Albimonas donghaensis; assembly: GCF_900106695.1. Lineage (GTDB taxonomy): Bacteria > Pseudomonadota > Alphaproteobacteria > Rhodobacterales > Rhodobacteraceae > Albimonas > Albimonas donghaensis. The sequence continues at coordinate 651,656 of NZ_FNMZ01000001.1, read as the reverse complement.
AATTTCGTGCATGTCGCCCGCTCGCTCTTCGACATCGACCGGGTGGAGGAGGCCAAGACCAACCCCGACTTCCTCCCCGCCGACGGCATGGCGCTGGTGGAACGCATCACCCCCCAGGCCCTGCATTTCGAGGGCCGGCGCATCGATGTCGGCACCTATCCCGTGGGCGTGGACGTGGAGTATATCCAGACCCTCGGCCGCGCCCCGGAGACCGCCGAGGCCAAGGCCCGCATCCGCGAGGAGATGGGCGACAACCAGCTCATCGTCTCGGTCAGCCGCACCGACTACACCAAGGGCAATGTCGAGCAGCTCCAGGCCTATGAGCGCCTGCTCGAACGCCGGCCCGAGCTGCATGGCAAGGTCCGCCTGATGCATGTCTCGGTCGCCGCCAACCGGGCGATGCTGGCCTACGAGACCGTGCAGAACGAGATCGAGCAGATCGTGGGCCGCATCAACGGCCGCTTCGGCTCGTTCGAATGGCAGCCGGTCAGCCTGATCGGCGTGGCGATCCCCTTCGTGGACCTGATCGCCTATTATCAGGCCGCCGACGTGGCCTGGATCACGCCGCTGGCCGACGGCCTCAACCTGGTGGCGGAGGAGTTCTGCGCCGCCCGCGTCGACGGCGACGGGGTGCTGTGCCTGTCCGAATTCGCCGGCGTGGCGGTGGAGCTTTCGGATGCGGTGATCGCCAACCCGTTCTCCAACAAGTCGATGGACGCCTCGATCGACCAGGCCCTCGACATGCCGGAGGAGGAGCGCCGCGCCCGCATGCTCCAGCTTCGCCGCAAGGTGGCCAAATACGACATCAAGGCCTGGGCGGCCGAGCAGCAGCGCCAGTTCAACGCCATCGTGCGCGAGGACGCGACCGAACCGGCGTAACCCCCGCCGCGCCGCGCTCCGTCTAGACCCGACGCCGCCCCGCCCCCGCGCGGGGCGGCGTTTTCGGTGCGCCGCCCCCCCTTGCGCCCCTCTCCCGCCTGCCCCATCGTCGCGCCCTCACCCCCGACAAGGAGATCCGGCATGGACGTGGAATGGGCGCGGCTCAAGGCGCAGGATCTCCGTCGGCTGGCCGCGCAGGACGCGATCGTCGTGCTCCCCGTCGCCTCGATCGAGCAGCACGGGCCGCATCTGCCGGTGATGACCGACACCCGCCTCGGGGCCGAGGTCGCCCATCGCGCCGCCCGCATCGTGCAGGCCGCCCGCCCCATCGTCGTGGCCCCCGTGGTCTGGGCGGGCCTGTCGGAGCATCACATGCCCTTCGGCGGCACGCTCACCGTCTCCCCCGCCACCTTCCGGGCGGTGCTGAGCGACCTCGTGACCGCCATTCTCCGCCATGGCTTCCGCAAGATCCTCATCTCCAATTCCCATGGCGGCAACATGCTGGAGATGCAGGCCGCGGTGGATGAGCTCGCCCCCCGCTTCCCCGACGCGGCCTTCGTCGCCACGACCTATCCCGCCGAGGCCGCGGCCGGGCTCGCCGCCCTGCTCGACGATCAGCCCGGCATCCAGCATGCCTGCGAGGGCGAGACCTCGATGATGATGGCGGTGGAGCCCGACCTGGTCGACGCCTCCGACCTCGCCGCGCTGGCCTCCGAGCCGGGGCCGAAATTCCTCTCGGCCGGGGCGGGCTCCTATCGCTGGCGGCCCTTCGCGCACGCCACCGCGAACGGGGTGGCCGGCAACCCGGCCCGCGCCTCCGCCGACAAGGGCCGGGCGATGCTCGACGTCGCGGCGCAGGCCATCGCCGCCCTCATCCTCGACCCCGACACCTGGGCCCCGCCCCGCGACCTTCGCGGCGAAGGCGCCGGCGGGGTCCCGTTCCGGCGCTGAGGCGCCCCCGTTCCGGCGCGCAGGCGCAAAGGAGAAACCAATGGACGACACCGCCATCGACCGCGACGCCATGGGGCGCATCGCCAGGGCGCTGACCTTCATCCTGGGGGCCGAGCACCCCACCACCAAGGCGCTGGCCGCCGCGGCGGACGGCGGCTCGGCCGCGCAGGTGAAGAAGGCGCGCGGCATGTTCCTCAAGCTCAAGCCCGGGGAACGGCAGGCCGCCATGGCCATGCTCGACGACGACTGAGCCCCGCGCGGCGGGCGGCGCGAGAGATGGCGGGGGGACGGCGGACGGGGGGGACGGCGGGTTGGCGCCCGCCCTACGGCCTGTCCGCCCCGCTCAGCCCTTGGCGCCGCGGCGGCCCTTGCCCGGCTCCGCCCCATAGGCGTGCTCGACGATATGGGCGAAGGAGCGGTAGAGCCGGTCCAGCCGCTCGAACCCGCCGCCGTCCTGGGTGATCGACCCGGCGCTGTCGGCGATCGCCACCAGCTGCAACGCGATGTCGGAGCGTGGTATGTCCGGGTCGAACTCGCCCCGCGCCACGGCCTGGTCCAGCGCGGCCATGATGAACCGCTCCAGCGTCGGGCCGAACCCGTCCAGCGCCGCCTGCGCCTCGGCCCCGATCACGTCGCGGTCGACCCGCATGCGGCCGATGAAGCTCCAGGGATGGTTGGTCGCCGGCGTGGGATTGAAGGCGAGGTAACGGCGCCGGTTCGCCTCCATCATCCCCACGATCTTGTCGACGAAGCGGGCGTCTCCGGCCCAGTTCTTCTCCCACTGCGCCAGGAGGGAGGAGATGTATTGCACCGCCACCGCATCCACCAGCGTCTGCTTGTTGCCGTAGTAATAGTGGATCGTGGCGCGCGTGATGCCCAGCCGGTCGGCGAGTTCGCGGAACCGGAAGCCCTGGGCGCCGTGGTTGACCAGCAGTTCGACCGACAGGTCCTCGATCCGCTGACGCATGAGCGCGCCGCGGTCCTCGGCCTGGGGGATGGGGGCGGACGACGTCCGCGGCGCGGCCCGGGCGCCGTGCGTCGTCTCCGTAGGGTCCGCTGACCGCTGCAAGGGCTTCCTCCCGTTCGCCGCCCGTGTTGACCCGGGTCGTGGCCGGATTGCCGTCTCGGGCGGGGCCGAGTCAAGTTTCGGCGCGCCGGGCTCAATCGTTGAACATGCCGCCGGTGATGTTGATGCACTCGCCGGTGATGTAGCCCGCCTGGTCCGAGGCGAGGAAGGCCACCGCGTTGGCGATGTCGGCGGGGTAGCCGGGGCGCCGGGCGGGGATGTCCTGCGCCCGGTCCTGGGCCGAGGGCAGGCCCTGCGCCTTGCGCAGCGCCTCGGTTTCGTCGCGCATCTTGGTGTCCACGATCAGCCCCGGCGCCACCGCGTTGACCCGCACGCCCGAGGGCGCGATCTCGTGGCTCAGCGTCTGGGTCATCGACACCACCGCGAACTTGGAGGCGCAATAGGCCCCGTAGGCGGCCACCCCCGACTTGCCCATCCAGGACGCCACGTTGACCACCGCGCCGCCGCCGCGGCCGACCATCGCCGGGACCACGGCGCGGGTGACGTGGAAGACCCCGCCGACATTGATCGCGAAGGTCCGGTCCCAGTCCTCGTCCGGGGTCTCCAGCAGGGGGCCGACCTTGCACAGGCCGGCATTGTTCACCAGCACGTCGATGGGGCCCAACGCGGCCTCCAGCTCGGCCACGCCCGCGACCACCTGCGCCTTCACCGCCACGTCGGCGGCGGCGGCGGCGGCTTTCGCCCCGGTCGCGCGGATCGCTTCGGCCGCGGCCTCCCCCGCCTTCGGGTCGAAGTCGAGGATGCCCACCGCGCAGCCCTCCTCCGCCAGCCGGAAGGCGATGGCGCGGCCGATCCCGTGGGCGGCGCCGGTCACCAGCGCGGTCTTCCCGTCGAGCTTGTACATTTTCTTGGTCTTTCCGAGCGAGAGAGCAGAGAGCGTCAGTGAATCGTCCAGCCGCCATCGGCGACGAGGGTGGAGCCGGTGCAGAACGAGGACTCGTCGCTGGCCAGGAACAGGATGCCCTTGGCCATCTCGTCCGGCCGACCCAGCCGCTTCATCACCTGCCGCTTCTCCAGCAGGTCGCGCAGCCCGGCGGCGTCGGGAGATTTCGCGAAGATCTCCTTGAAATACGGGGTCTCGATGGTGCCCGGCGCGATGCAGTTCACCCGGATGTTTGCGTCCGCGTGGTCCACCGCCATGGCGCGGGTCAGCGCCGCCACCGCGCCCTTGGAGGCGGTGTAGGCCGCGCGATCGTAGATCGCCACGATCGCCCCGCCGGACGCGGTGTTCACGATCACGCCGCCGCCCTGCTTCTCCATCACCGGGACGGCGTATTTGCAGCCCAGGAACACGCCGTCGACATTCACCGACATCAGCGCCTTCCAGTCCGCGAGGCTCGTGGTCGCCACCGTGCCCGCGATCCCGTAGCCGGCGTTGTTGACCAGCACGTCGAGCCGCCCGTATTTTTCGACCACGAAGCCGATCATCGCCTGAACCTGCGCCTCGTCGGAGACGTCGACGGTGAAGGCCGCGGCCTCCGCCCCCGCCGCGCGCAGTTCGCCCGCCACCGCCTCGGCGGCCTCGGCGTTGCGGTCGGCGACGATCACCGTCGCGCCCTCGGCGGCGAAGAGCTTCGCGGTCTCGTGCCCGATGCCCGAGCCCGATCCGGTGATGAGGGTGATCTTGCCTTGCAGTCGCATGGTCGTGTCCTTGGGTGAGGGCCGGCGTCAGGCGAGAAAGCCGCGCACGGCCGAAAGGAAATCCTCCCGGCGCGAGACCGGGTAGAAGTGGCCGCCATCGGGCAGCAGGCGCAGCGTCGCGCCGGGGGTGGCGGCGGCCAGGGCGCGTTGCAGGAAGGCGGGCACGATCATGTCGTCCTCGGCCCCCAGCAGCAGGGTCGGGATGGCGGAGAGGTCCAGCCCCTCGACCCCGTCGAAGTCCATCAGCGCGTGGATGCGGCCGCGCACCACCGCCTGCGCCTCCGGCGACCGCGGGGCCTTTGAGACGGCCGTCTCATAGGCGCTCCAGTTGGCCTCAAGCCATTCCGGCGTATAGGAAATCAGGACGGAGGAGGCCGCGTAGGCCACCGGGTCCGTCTCCAGGATCCCCAGCCGCGTGCCGAACAGCGCCTGCATGTAGCGGCTCTGCCCCCCCCAGGTCGCCGACAGGATCAGCTTTTCGATCCGCGCCGGCGCCATCCCGGCCAGCGCCTGCCCGATGCAGCCCCCGGTCGAATGCCCCAGAAAGCTGAACCGCCCGATCCCCGCCGCGTCCATCACCGTCGCCACGTCGCGGGCCAGCTGCGCGATATCCACCGCCGCCGTTCCCAGCGTGGACCCCGCGATCCCCCGCTGATCGAAGCGGATCACCTCGAACCGCTCCGCCAGCGCCGGCGCCGCCCCGTCCCAGAACCCCGCGGTCCCGCCGAGCCCCGAGACCAGCGCCAAGGCCGGCCCCGCCCCCTCGCGGCGCGCGTTCAACCGCGCGCCGTCCGGGGTCTCGACGGTGAAGGCTTCCGCGCTCATTGCAGCGGCGAGAAGTCGACGGGGGTGAGGATGCGGGTGTTCTGCCGCTCGATCAGCCCGTCGACCCGCGCGAGATAGGCCTGCCAGTCCGGATCGGCCAGCATCCGCTTGCGCCGCGCCATCCGGTCGTCCAGCCCCTCATAGCCCCACAGGGCGACGACATGGTTCAGCTCCCCCACCTCGGTGGTGAAATAGCTGATGAAGGTCCCGAGATATTTCTTCTGGATCTCCAGCCCGTGGTCCCGATAGGCGGCCACGAAGGTCGCCAGCTTGCCCGGGCGGATGTGGTAGTCGCGTTCCTCGAAGATCATCGTCCTCACTCCTTGGGGGTGAACGTGCCGTCGGCCCAGCCGAACACCGTGCGCCGCTCGATCTCCTCGACATTCGCCGGGCGCGGGAACGGCTCCGGCGCCGGCTGGCCGGGCGTGCGCTCGCGCCCGATCTCGCGGAAGAAGTCGTCCAGCCCGCCGGGCAGCAGCAGCCACACGAAGGTCATCGGCTCATCATGCGGGTTCAGGAAATGGTGCTTCTTGTTCAGCCCCACCCAGACCGTCGAGCCTTTCTCGATCACATGCTCCACGCCCTCGACCCGGGCGACGCCCCGCCCCTCGACGACGTGGATGCATTCCTCGTGGCGGTCATGGGTGTGCTCGCGGATGAAGCTCTGCGGCGCGACCGTCTGGGTGCCCAGCGCGAAGGGCGCCTCGGAATTGCACTTGGCCTGGCTCAGGATGTTGCGGATGAAGCCGTTGGCGGGCACCGGCTGCCAGTAGGATTCGGCCTCTTCGGGGCCGACCACGAAGGCGCGGGAGTCTTTGTCGGACATCTGGGGTCTCCTCGGGGTTTGTCTTGGCTCAGCCGTAGATGACCTTGGGCAGCCAGGTGGCGAGCTCGGGGAACAGGAACAGCAGCGTCAGCACCACGATCTGGCAGCAGATGAAGGGGATCACGCCCTTGTACATCTGCGCCAGCTTCATCTCCGGCGGCGCGATGGACCGCAGGTAGAAGATCGACGGCGCCATCGGCGGCGAAAGATACGACGTCTGCAACGTCACCAGGAACACCACGGAGAACCACAGCGGGTCCACCCCGTAGCTGCGCAGGATCGGGATCGAGACCGTCATCATGATCAGCACGATGGAGATCAGGTCCATCGCGAAGCCCATCACGAAGGTCACGCCCAGGATCACCGCCACCACCGACCAGCTCTCCAGCCCGAAGCCGTCGAGTATGGCCTTGGTGGCGTTCATCCCGCCCGAGGCGAAGAACACGCCCGAGAACATCGACCCCGCCAGCACGATCGCCAGGATCATCGCGGTCAGCGCCACGGTGCGCAGCGCCGCCTCGAAGATCAGCCGGGGCGAGAACTTGCCGTAGAACAGCGACAGCAGCACCACGCCCGCCGACCCGCAGGCCGCGGCCTCGGTCGGGGTCGCGAGCCCGGCGAAGAGCGTGCCCAGCACCGTGAAGATCAGGAAGGCCGGGGGCAGCAGCGCGAAGGCGGTGTAGCGCAGCTTTTCGGGAAGGCTCCGCGGATCGGGCTCCTCCTCCGCCGGCGCCAGCTTGGGGTTCAGGGTGCAGGCGATGAGGATGTAGAGGATGAACATCCCCGCCATCAGCAGTCCGGGCAGCATGATCCCCGCCAGCAGGTCGCCCACCGGCAGCATGGCGATGGGCGCCAGCACGATGACCGGGATGGAGGGCGGGATGATGGTGCCGAGGCTGCCGCCCCCGCAGATCGTCCCCGCGATCAGCGAATTGCCGTATTTCCGCTTCAGCATCCCCGGAATGGCCAGCATCCCCACCAGAGTCTCGGTGGCGCCCACGACGCCGGAGGCCGCGGCGAAGATCGTGCACATGATCAGCGCCGCCACCGCCAGCCCGCCGGGCAGCTTGCGGGTCCACATGTAGATGGCGTCGAACAGGGTCTCGGCGATCCCCGCCCGCTCCAGCACCGCGCCCATGAAGACGAACAGCGGAATGGCCCCCAGAACGTAGTTGGTGGCGATCTCGTCCACCTTCTGCGCGAATTGCAGCACCAGGATGTCGCCGAAGCGGATCAGGCCGAAGCCGAGCGCCGTCAGCATCATCGAGAACGCCACCGGGAAGCCGAGGAAGATCATCCCGATCAGCACCGGGAACATGATGAGCGCGAGGTCTCCGGTCATGCCGCGCTCTCCGGCTGATGGGGCGTCTCGGGCGCGTCATGGCCCAGCACGGTCAGGGCGCAGCCCAGGATGCGCGCGAAGCTCTGCAACGCCATCAGGCCGAAGCCCGCCACATAGACCAGCCGATAGGGCCAGACCGGCGGGTTCCAGGCGCTCAGGCCCGTGGTCTCGCCGGTCTCCATCACCTTGAGCGCGTTGTTGAACAGCGCCCAGGTCATCCACACGAACAGCCCCGTGAGGATCACGTAGCAGATCAGGTCCCAGGCCGCGGTCAGCCGCCGGGGCGCGCGCTGGTGGATGAAGTCCACCCGCACATGCGCGTCCACCGCCAGCGCGTAGGAGATGCCCAGCAGGAACACCGTGCCCATCAGCATGTAGCTGATTTCGAACGCCCATTGGGTCGGCGCGTCGAACAGGTAGCGGCTCAGCACCTCGTAGACCATGGCGATGACCAGCGGCGTCACCACCAGCGCGCCGATCCGGCCCGACCAGGTGGACAGGCGCGAGATCGCGGCGATCAGCCGTCGCGTCGCGGCGATCATGCGGGGAGCCATGCGGCGGAGGCCGCCTCGGGGCGGCGAAGGGGCGGGGTCAGGGTCAATGCATCGCTCGCGGGGTTCGGCGGCCGGGACGGCGCGGGGAGGAACGGGGGCGAAGAAGCGACCGCGCGCCCGGACCGCTCGGGTCCGGGCGCGCGGCGGCGTCGGCTCAGCGGCCGCCGGGGGCGAAGCGGAACTCGCTCAGGCCCGACAGCGAGGCGAGGAAGGCCGCCTGGTCCTCATAGACCTTCTTGAACCACTCATTGTCCGCCGACTGCTCGGCCGCCCATTCGGCCGAGGCCGTCTTGACCGCCTGCACCAGGCTGTCGTCGACGATGATCATCTCGGCCGACGAGCTCTCCTTGAGCTGGTCATAGGCCGCGAGGTCCATCTTGGCGTAGCCCAGATAGGTCTTCAGCATGGCCAGCTCGCCGGCCAGCTCCAGCAGCGCCTGGTCCTTCTCGGGGATCTTTTCCCAGACGTTCTTGTTGACGATGCAGTCATGCACGGCGGCCGGCGAATGCAGGCCCGGCATCATGATGTAGGGCGCGATCTTGTCGAAGCCGGCTTCCAGGTTGCCGCCCGGACCGCCCCATTCGATGGCGTCCACCACCTTGCGCTCCAGCGCCGAGAACACCTCCGAGCCCGGCAGCACCACGGTCGAGGCGCCCAGCTTCGGCGCGATCTCCGCCCAGGCGGAAGAGGTCCGCAGCTTCAGCCCCTGAAGGTCCTCGGGCGTCCGGACGATCTTGTGCGAATGCATGAAGATCTCGGTCTCGGTGACGCCGCAGGGGATGGCGACCACGTCGAACACGTCCTCGCGCCACTCTTTCCACAGCGTCAGACCGTCGCCGTTATAGAGCCACATCATGTATTCTTCGGGGTTCGGGCCGCCCGGCCAGCCGCCGAACAGCGCCGAGGTCCGGTCCACCGACCAGTCGTAGCCGCCCCAGGCGTGGCCCATGTCGGCGATGCCGTTCTGAACGGTCTCGGTGACCTTGAGCGCCGAGCCCAGCGAGCCCGCCGGATAGACCTCGATCTTGATGCGGCCGTCGGTGACCTGCTCGACGATCTCGGCGTAGCTGTTGGCGCCGATTTCCAGCCAATGGCCGCCGGACCACGGCGTGGCCATGCTCAGGGTGACGGAATCCTGCGCGGTCGCGGTCTGCGGCAGGGCGGCGAGGCCGAGGCCGAGGCCGAGCGCCAGCGTCAGCGCGCCGGCCGTGGTCTTGAATTCGATCATGTGCGTCCTCGTGTGTTGGACTCGTGAGTTGGGCTCGTGAGTTGGGCTCGCAGGCGGGGAGCGTGGGGGTCGTGGCTGCGATGGGATTCCGGCGCGCTTCCAGCGGTTTCTTGGAGCCACGCCGGCGGGCGGCGGAACTCGGGCGGACGAGGGCGGCGCCGCGGCAGCAGGCGCCCAGGGATCAGGCGCCGCGCCGCAGGCTGCTTACTAACATGTATGTCAGTAAGGCGGCTGCCCATTGTTCTGTCAATCGAGTTTTTGCGGCGCCACATTGCCCGGACAATCGCCGCATCCAGACCGGTTCGCGCCCCGTCGTCGCGGCGTCGGTCCACCGTGGGTCCACCGTGGGTCCACCGAGGGTCCACACCCCGGCAGGCGCTTTTTCAGTTTCCGGAAAGGAAGTTGGCGCGGTATTCCCGCAGCCCCCGCCCGCAGCCCCGGAAATAGCCCCGCGCGCCCGGGCGGCCCGGGCGGCCCTGCGCCCCCCGCACCGCTCCGCCCGACGCGAAGGTCGAGGAAACGCGCCGGGGCGCTCAACCCGCAGGCGTTCGCCTCCCGCCGCCGCCGCCCCCGCAGGTCGAAGCGCAACGGCCCGCCCGCCCGGGCGCGAGCCGATTCGCGCGGGCGCGGCGTCCCCCGGCCTCGCAGGCTTCGCCGGCCTCGCAGGCCTCAGTAGCTCACGGATTGAAAATGCCGGACCACGGCTTCCTCGACGCTCAGCGCCGCCAGCCAGGAGGTCTTGGGATTGTCGGGCAGAGGCACGTTGGAAAGCGCCACCCGGAACGTGCCGAAAGCGCCCTCGCCCTCGACTTCGTGGCGGTTGCCCGCCGCGGTCGGATCGGCGATCAGGCTGACCCGCGTCCCCGTGAAACCGATGCCCGCCAGCGCCACCGCCGCCGTGACGTTGGCGTTCTTGGGGAACCGCGCCGAGGCCTCCGCCGCGTCGCCCTCGAAGAACACCGTCGGCTCGGTCAGCGCGTCCAGATCCACCGCGTCCTCCGCCGGCGTCCCCTTCCAGGCCGCCGGCGGCTTCACCCCCCGATAGACCACCCGGCTCAGCCCCGCGCGCCCGCCCGTGCGCAGAATATCCAGCCCCCCGATGGCGCCCGAGGCCACCGTCAGCCGCCCGCCTCCGGGCCCCGCGGCCGCCGCCTCCAGCCGCCCCCGCAGGTCCGCGTCGCCCAGCGCGCCGATGGACACGACGACCACCGGAACTCCCGCCTCCAGCAGGCCGGGCGCCAGGTCGCGCACGGCGCCATGGCCCGCGCATTCCACCACCAGGTCAGGCGCCCAGGCCAGCAGGTCGGCGAGGTCGCGGAACAGCTCCAGCCCCGCCGCCGCCGCCGCGGCCTCGACCTCCGCGCCCGATCCGGGCCGGACCAGCGCCGCCCCGATCCTCAGCCCCTCCGCCCCCCTGGGCAGCGCGCGCGCGAGGCTGCGCGACATGGCCCCGAGGCCGATGACGGCGATGCGGGGGGAGGCGGCGGGGGCGGAGACGGGGTCGGTCCGGGTCATGGCGCGATCATCCTGCGGAGGGGAGGGAGGCGGCCGCAGCCAAGGCGCGCCCCGGCGCCAAGTCAAGCGCGCCCGCCGCGCCCCAGATCCCGGGTCCTTCACCTGGCACAAGTCCGGCGCACGCCCCGTGCTCGCCCCTTGCGCGCAGTTTCCGGGCCCCGAAAGGGCTATTCCGGGATGGTGACGACCTCGTAGATGGCTTCGATCTCCGGGCTGATCTGGACCTTGCCGAGCGCATCCCCGATCATGTCCCAGATCGCGCCGGAGGCGTAGATCCGGCTCAGCTCCCGGTCCACCGCCAGCCGCAACCCGGCCTCGCCCCGGCGCATGGCCAGCGCATAGGGCTCCCGCGACAGGGTCCGCCGCGCGATCACCGGCTGCACCGTCGGGCGCAGGCGCCCAAGCTGATAAAGCAGGATCGACTGATCCCCCAGATAGGCCTCGATCTCGCCCCTCTGAAGCGCCTCCAGGCCTTTGACATGGCTATCGAAAATCACCAGCTGCGCGCCCGGCGCGACCTCCGCCAGCACCTTGCGGGCCAGGGTCTCGGTGGTGGTGCCGTTGAGCACGCCCACGGGATCGTCGGTCAGGTCCGCCAGCCGCTCGGCCCCGCCCTTGCGGAACACGATGCCGGCGCCGTCGACGAAATAGGGGATCGAGAAATCCATGGTCTCGCGCCGCTGCAACGACTGGGTCGTCGGCCCGCAGAGCAGGTCGATCCGCCCCTCGGTCAGCGCCTCGAAGCGGGTGGCGGCGGTCACCGGAACCCATTCGATCGGCTGGCCCTCCGGCAGCCCCGCCGCGCGCGCGACGCCCGGCGCGGCGGCCTGGCAAAGCTCCACCGCCAGCCCGGAAGGTCGTTTGGAATCGTCGAGATAGGAGAAGGGCGGCGCGTCCTCGCGATAGCCCAGCCGCAGCATCCCGCGCGCGCCGATCTCCGTCAGCGCATCGGCCCGCGCCGCGCGCGGCCCCTCGGCCCCCGGCCCCGTCAGGGCGAAGGCCGCGGCCAGCAACCCGGCCGCCACCGCCCGCCGCAGCGGACGCCCGCGGCCCGAGCTCCGCCCCCGCGTCCCGAAACCGGGCCCGGCGAACCTCTCCGCGCAATGGGCGCGCGCGCGCGCCCCGATGCGTCCTGCACGTCCCCCTGACACGCCGCCCCCCCGGACCATCGTCATTTCGCCGTCCAGAATGGGCGTTTCGCCCCCCCGACGCAACCCGCCGACGCCCCCCGGGCCGCACGCACTGGAAATCCGCCGGCGCAGGCGCTATCCCGTGCCGCGACAGGCGCGCGCCGCCGCGCCGGGACCGCTCCCGACCCCGCCCGAAGAGGACACGATCATGGCCGAGCTCGACTACCGCGAACCCGAGGCGAAGGTGATCCACGGCGCGCTGGGCGACTGGGAGCTGGTGATCGGCATGGAGGTCCACGCCCAGGTCGCCTCCAGGTCCAAGCTGTTCTCCGGCGCCTCCACCGAGTTCGGCGCCGAGCCCAACACCAACGTCTCGCTGATCGACGCGGCCATGCCGGGAATGCTGCCCGTCATCAACGACTTCTGCGTCGAACAGGCGGTGCGCGCGGGGCTCGGCCTGAAGGCCGCGATCAACCTGCGCTCGGTGTTCGACCGCAAGAACTACTTCTACCCGGACCTGCCGCAGGGCTACCAGATCAGCCAGTTCAAGCACCCGATCGTGGGCGAGGGCGAGGTGCTGGTGGACCTGGAGCCCGGCGTGGCGCGCCGCGTGCGGATCGAGCGCATCCACCTGGAGCAGGACGCCGGCAAGTCGATCCATGACATGGACCCGTCCCTGTCCTTCGTGGACCTGAACCGCACCGGCGTCGCGCTGATGGAAATCGTGTCCCGCCCCGACATCCGCGGCCCCGAAGAGGCCGCCGAATATGTGCGGAAGCTGCGCCAGATCCTGCGCTATCTCGGGGCCTGCGACGGCAACATGCAGGAAGGCAGCCTGCGCGCCGACGTCAACGTCTCGGTCTGCAAGCCCGGCGACTATGAGCGGTTCCGGGAGAACGACGATTTCTCCATTCTCGGAACCCGCTGCGAGATCAAGAACATGAACTCCATGCGCTTCATCCAGCAGGCCATCGACTACGAGGCGCGCCGCCAGATCGCCATTCTGGAGGACGGCGGCAAGGTCGACCAGGAGACCCGCCTCTACGACCCCAACAAGGGCGAGACCCGGTCCATGCGCTCCAAGGAGGAGGCGCATGACTACCGCTATTTCCCCGACCCCGACCTGCTGCCGCTGGAGATCGACGAGGCCTATGTGGCCCGCGTCCGCGACAGCCTGCCCGAATTGCCGGACGCCAAGAAGGCCCGCTTCGTGCTGGATTACGGCATGACCGAATACGACGCCGGCGTGCTGACCGCGGAGGTCGAGAACGCGGGCTATTTCGAAAAGGTCGCCACGGGCCGCGACGGCAAGCAGGCCGCGAACTGGGTGATCAACGAGCTGTTCGGCCGGCTCAACAAGCAGGGCCTGACGGTGACGGAATCGCCCGTGACCCCTGAGCAGGTCGGCGGCGTCATCGACCTGATCGGCAAGGGCGACATCTCCGGCAAGATCGGCAAGGACCTGTTCGAGATCCTGTGGACCGAAGGCGGCGACCCGGCCGAGATCGTCGAGACCCGCGGCATGAAGCAGGTCACCGACACCGGCGCCATCGAAAAGGCGGTCGAGGACGTGATCGCCGCCAACCCCGAGAAGGCGCGGCAGGCGGTCGAAAAGCCCTCCATGGCGGGCTGGTTCGTGGGCCAGGTGATGAAGGCCACCGGCGGCAAGGCCAACCCCAAGGCGGTGAACGAGATCGTGCGCGCCAAGCTGGGCATCTGACGACGCGGCGCGGCCGCGGCGGCCTTGCGCCCGTCGCGGCCGGATTGGAATCGGCCGTCGGCCGGGCTAGGTTGCGCTCCGGCCCGTCTTGGGCCGCAGAACGGGAACCGGGATGATCCTCTACGACTACAAGACCGTGGCCGCGCCCCGTCGCGCCGGCAAGTTCAAGGGCGTCCCCAAGGGCCCCGACGCCTTCGCCCGCACGCTGGAGGAGGCGATCTCCGCCGAGGCCGCGTCGGGCTGGGAGTATCTGCGGGCGGAAAACCTGCCCTGCGAGGAGCGTCCGGGCTTCCTGGCCCGCCGCTCCACCGTGTTCCACTCGGTGCTGATCTTCCGTCGCCCGAAGCCGGGCCAGGACGCGCCGACCCATGTGGGCGGCGGGTTCGCGGAGGATGAGCCGCCGGCCTTCCGCCGGGCCCCCGCGCCGGCGGCCGCGCCCGCCTCGCCCGACGCGGCGCTGATGCGGCTCGACCCCGCGATGCGCCAGCCCGACGACGGCGCCCCGCAGGCGGACGCGCCCGGCGCGCGTCTCGGCCCGGCGGAGCGTTGATCGCGCAGCGTCTGAGAAAAGCCCCGCAAGGCTTTTTCGCGAAACGAAAAACGGCGCGCCCCCGGCGCGCCGTCTTGCGTTCGGCCCCCAACCGCGAGCCATCCCGGAGCCAATGCGCCGGCCATCGGTCCCGGCCGGGCCGGCGCTGCGAAACCTCGCGTCGCCGCGGCCAGCGGCGCCCTCGCACGATCCTCGCCGCGGCCTGCGGCGCCGTCGCTCAATCCTCGTCGTCGTCGTCGCCGCCCGAAACCGCGTCAATCCCCGCGCCGACCACCGAGCCCGTCGCCGAGGCCACGCCGCCCACCACCGAGCCCGCCGCGCTGATCGTGCCCCCGATCACCGAACCGGTGGCCGAGACCACGCCGCAGCCCGTCAGCGGCGCGCCCGCCAGCAGGGCCAGCAGGGCGGTCAGCGCCAGCGGCCTCCCCGCCCTGTTCCCACCCGTTCCGTTGACACCCGGCCCGCTCATGCCTCGTCCCCGGCCTGGAGGCTAAGGGACAGCGCATGGACCCGCGCCTCCAGCTCGTCCTTGAGCACCCGCATCACCATGCGCTGACGCGCCACGCGGGTCTTGCCGTCGAAGGAAGCGGACCTCATCTGGACGTGAAAATGAGTCTCGCCCCCTTCCCGGTAGCCGCCATGTCCGCGATGGCTCTCGGACTGGTCCTCGATCTCCAGCGCGCTGGGGGCGAATTCCGCCACCAGCTTGGCGCGCATCGCCGCGGCCCAGGGGCCGTCGCCCGCCACCACCGCCGGCGCCGCGCCGGCCGTCGCCGTTTCCGTCGGGTTCGCTCGCATCGCGTCGATCCTCCGTCTTTTCCTTCGCGCCGCTCGGGCTAGACTGTCCCGTCCGAGTCGCCGGTCCCCGTAACATGCCGTCGGGGTCCGCGCATCAGGTCGTCACGCGCGACCGAAGCCGCAATAGCCGGGAGAGGCAAGCTTGTCGCGCCGCTCGTTTTTCGACTACGACGTCTCCGTTGCCGCCGACAAGCGGCGGCGCCAGCGCGCGCGCGGCCAGACCGGCGCCTTCGCCAGTTCCGCCCGCGTCTGCGAATGCGAGGGTTGCGAGGAGGCCGGCGCCTACCGCGCCCCGGTCTCGCCCGAGCGGCTGGACGAATTCCACTGGTTCTGTCTGGAGCATGTGCGCGAATACAACCGCGCCTGGAACTTCTTCGAGGGCCAGTCGGAGACCGAGCTCGAGGAATCCCTGCGCAACGCCAACACCTGGGAACGTCCGACCTGGAAGCTGGGCAAGGGCGGCAAGCCGCAGGTCTCGGCCAATGGTCACGCGGAGGGGCGGGCCTGGGCCCGGTTCGGCTATCGCGATCCGTTCGAGGTGCTGGGCGAGAACGCCACCATCAATCCCGGCGACGCCCCGCCCGAGGGCAAGCGCCCCGAGCCGCGCCGCCGCCTGCTGCCGGCGACCGAGCGGCGGGCGCTGGACATTCTGGGGATGCCCGACGCCAGCCAGCGGCGGGAGATCCGGACCCGCTACAAGGCGCTGGTCAAGGATCTGCACCCGGACCTCAACGGCGGGCGGCGCGACGACGAGGCCCGGCTGACCCAGGTGCTCTGGGCTTGGGACCAGATCAAGACCAGCCGCAATTTCCCGGACTGACCGGGACCGCGCCCGGCCGGCGCCCGGCGGCGGGCCAGGACGGGCGGCGGGCCAGGACGGGCGGGGGGCGAGACGGGCGCTCGCCCCCCGCCCCCTGCCCGGCTCAGACCTTCGCGGCGGCGGCCACGGCCTCCGAGAACTCGGCCTTCAGCGTCTCGATCTCCTCGACCCCGACCGACACCCGGATGAACCCCTCGGTGATGCCGAGCGCCGCCCGCCCCTCCGGCGTCAGCGCCCGGTGGGAGGAGCTGGGCGGGTGGCTCAGCAGCGTCTGCACGTCGCCCAGCGAGGGCGCGAAGGGCAGGTCTGCGGCGGCGCGGATGAAGGCGTTGGCCTGCGCCCGCCCGCCCTTCAGGCGGAACGCCACCATGGTCCCGTTGCGCCCCTGCAGCAGGTCGCCGGCGCGGTTGTGATCGGGATGGTCGGCGCGGCCGGGATAGATCGCCGCCTCCACCCCCGGCAGCGTCGCCAGGTGGTCGGCCAGCGCGGCGGCGTTGGCCTCGGCCCGGTCGTAGCGCAGGGCGAAGGTGGCGAGCCCGCGCTCGGCCAGCCAGCAGTCGAAGGGGCTGGCGGTGGCCCCGATCGAGCCCTGGGCGGCGGCGAGCGCCGCGCGGATCTCCGGCGTCCGGGCCGCGGCCCAGCCCAGCGTCGCGTCGGAATGCCCGGCCAGCATCTTGGTGACCGAGTGGATCACGATGTCCGCGCCATGGTCGAAGGGCCGCCAGCCGCGGGGCGTGGTGAAGGTGTTGTCCACCACCAGCAGCCCGCCGCAGGCCGTCGCGGCGTCGCGCGCGGCGTCCATGTCGGCGACCCGCAGCGTGGGGTTGGAGACGACTTCGGCGAAGACCATGGCGGCCGGGGTCTCGGCGGCCTTGCGCCAGGCGGCGCCGTCGGTGGGGTCGACGAAGGCGATCTCGATCCCGAAGCGCGGCAGGTCCTGGGTCATCAGCCGCAGGCTGCGCCCGTAGAGCTGCGAGGACGCGATCACCCGGTCCCCCGACTTCAGCAGCCCCAGCAGCACCGCCGAGACCGCGCCCATCCCCGAGCCGAAGCAGAGCCCGCCGCCCGAGCCCTCCGGCGTGCCCTCCAGCGCGTCGATCTGGCGGGCGAGGGCGACGGCGTTGGGATGGCTTTCGCGGGCATAGGCGAAGCCCTCGGTGCGGCCCTCGTACTGGGCGTCGAGCGCGTCGGCGTCCTCGGCCCGCCAGACCACGGAGGGCTGGATCGGGCTCGCCACGGGCCGGGTGACGGTGGACGGGGCGGCGGGGCGGCGGGCGAGGGAGCGGGGGGGAAGGGCGTCGGTCATCGGAGGCTCCGCGGCTGGTGGGACGAGGGGCCCGGTCTATCGCGGCGGGCGGGGCGCGGGAAGGGCGCGGGCGCGAGGCGGAGACGGCGACGAAAACGGCGGCCAAGACGCGGGCCGCGCGACCGCCCGGGCGCTAGCGTCGCGGTTCCGCCCGCGCGGCGGGTCGGCCGGGCGCCCGGCCGCGCCGGGGGCGGGCGGGTCCGGTCGCGCCCCCTCGCCACCGGCCCCCCGGTCTCGGCGCGCCGCGGGCGGGACCGCGCAAGCGGCGGAACCGATGCGCGGCGCCTGCGCGCGACAGGGACGAAGGGGCGCCGCTGCGCGACCGGGGCCACAGGGCGCCCCATGGAGACCTGTCCCGTCGCGGCGGACGCGCCCCCGCCTCCCCCGATCCCTTCTCAGCGCTTCGCGCGGCGCCAACCGGCGGAGGTCGCCTCGTCCTCCGAGCAGAACCAGCGCTCGCCCTTGGCCGGGGTGATCCGGGTGCGGTCGTAATCCGCCTGCCCCGGCACGTGGAAGATCCGGCCCGAGCCGGAGATGTTGCCCTTGATCGGGCAGTTCCCGTCCTCGCCCCCCGCCCCGTCCTTGGCCCCCGCCCCGTCCTTGCCCGCCAGCACCTCCTCGGCCGAGCGCGGCTGGGAACGGGCCGCGGCCTCGGCGCGCAGACGGGCGCGGTAATCCCAGGGGGGCTCGAAGCGGCCGGACCACAGGCCCAGCCCGGCGGCGCGGGCGGCGGCCTGCTCGGCCTCGTAGCGGTCCGAGAATTTCGCGTAGACCACCGCCCAGCCCGCCGAGACCATGGCCCCGTTCAGGTCCCGTCCCCCGGCCTCGCACACCGCCAGAGCGCGGTCGTAGCGGTCGCGTTCCTCGGCGGCGCAACGCACCTCTCGCCCGCCGATCATCTCGACCAGGGCGCGGGTCGAGGCCTCGCCGCAGGCATAGGCGCGCCCGTCGGCGTCCTCGCAATCCTGTCGGGTCTCGGGCGCGTCGATATGCACGAGCCGCAACCGCGCCTCGCCGATGCGGATCGTGTCTCCGTCCACCACCCGCGCCCGGCCCGCGAAACGTTCGGGCTCGGTCGCGCCGGCCTCGGCGGCGGGCGGGGGAGAGGGCGCGTCGAGCAGCGCGGCCGCCCCCGCGACCGCCGCCATGCCGACGAGAAACAGCAGCCGCGCCAGCCGACGGTTCCCCGGCGAGAAGTCGGACCGGCGAAGACGCGCGAGCCGGGACAGGTCCCGGCGGGAAAGCGTGGGGCGTTTACGGATCATTAACCGAAGTTAACGCCTCCGCCGCCGCCGCGCCATCCCGCGCGCCCCGCGCCTCATCCCGTCGCGCCCCGCCAAGCCGCGGCTCGCCATGCTGCGGCGCCCCTTCCTGCCCGACCCGGCCATTCCCGAAACCGACCCCGAAGCGACTCCGCCGCCGCGAACGCGCCTTTCGGGCGCCTCCGGGCCGCCGAAACCCGCCCCGCGGCGCCAGGTCGCCCCGGTTTCGGCCCCATCGGCCCGTTGATTTCCTCGCAGGCGCGGCGCCGCGCCGCTGGCGCCCTTGCGCGCGTGCGCGCTATGTTCCAAGAACAAAGTCAGACTGACGAACATGCCCGGGACCGCCCGGCGGAAAGCGAGTTTCTCCTATGGCTGACGGTGCGATCCTGGACGCGATGGAACCGACCGTGGACCTCTCGGTCCGCGACGTCTTCGGCATCGACTCCGACATGACGGTGAAGGGCTTCCCCGAGCCCACCGATCGCGTGCCCACCCTCGACCCGACCTACCAGTTCGATCGCGACACCACGATGGCGATCCTGGCGGGCTTCGCGCATAATCGCCGCGTGATGATCCAGGGCTATCACGGCACCGGCAAGTCGACCCATATCGAGCAGGTCGCCGCCCGCCTGAACTGGCCCTGCGTGCGCGTGAACCTCGACAGCCACATCTCCCGCATCGACCTGATCGGCAAGGACGCCATCAAGATCCGGGACGGCAAGCAGGTCACCGAATTCCACGAAGGCATCCTGCCCTGGGCGCTGAAGAACCCCGTGGCCATCGTCTTCGACGAATACGACGCCGGCCGCCCGGACGTGATGTTCGTCATCCAGCGCGTGCTGGAGGTGGACGGCAAGCTGACCCTGCTCGACCAGAACGAGGTCATCCACCCGCACCGCTACTTCCGCCTGTTCGCCACCGCGAACACGGTCGGACTGGGCGACACGACCGGCCTCTATCACGGCACCCAGCAGATCAACCAGGGCCAGATGGACCGCTGGTCGATGGTGGTGACGCTCAACTATCTCAGCCATGACGACGAAGTCGCCATCGTGCTGGCCAAGAACCCCGACTACCAGACGCCCAAGGGCAAGACGACGATCTCGCGCATGGTGACCGTGGCGGACCTCAGCCGCTCGGCCTTCATGAACGGCGACATCTCCACCGTCATGTCCCCGCGCACCGTGCTCGCCTGGGCCGAAAACGCGCGGATCTTCGGCGGCGACATGGGCTTCGCCTTCCGGGTGACCTTCCTCAACAAGTGCGACGAGCTCGAGCGCCAGACGGTCGCCGAGATCTACCAGCGCTGCTTCGGCGAAGAGCTGCCCGAGAGCGCGGCCTCCATCGCCCTGGGCTGAGGCCGCCCCGGCCCGAGACCCCGCGCGCGCCCGGACCCCGACGGGGTTCGGGCGCGCCGCCCCCCGAATGACGCGGACGCAGGCCCCTGCCCGACCGCGCCGACGCCGCCGCCCCCCGGCCCGGATCCCGGCCCAGACCCCGACCCGGGCGGCCGGATCCCGGCCCCGGCGACGTCCAGCTGAACAAGGTGGCGCGCCCCGATGAACAACCGCTCCGACAACCCGGCCGATCCGTTCAAGAAGGCGCTGGCCGAGGCGACCCGCGCCATGGCCGACGACTCCGACCTGTCGGTGACCTATTCGGTCGACCCGCCGGGCATGGCCAACGATTCCGTCCGCCTGCCCCAGGTGACCCGCCGCATGAGCCGCGACGAGGTCGTCGCCGCCCGCGGGGCCGGCGACGCCTACGCCCTGCGCATGCGCTTCCATGACGACGCGGTGCACAACCGCTACCTGCCGCAGGGCGAGATGGCCCGCGCCCTGTTCGAGACGATGGAGACCGCGCGCTGCGAGTCCATCGGCGCCAAGCAGATGCCCGGCGTCGCCGCCAATCTCGACGCGCGGCTGGCCGAGAACGCCCGCCGGCTGGGCTATGGCGACATCAAGGACGCCGCCCAGGCCCCGCTCGCCGAGGCCGCCGGCTACCTCGTGCGCCAGATGGCCACCGGGCGCGAGCTGCCCAAGGGCGCCGACAACGTGCTCGGCCTGTGGCGCGGCTTCCTCGAACAGCAGTCCGGCGAGACCATCGCCAATGTCGGCGACAAGCTCGACGATCAGGCCGCCTTCGCCAAGCTGGCGCGCATGGTCATCGATCAGCTCGGCTATGGCGAGCAGCTGGGCGAGGACCCCGACGACGCCGAGGAAAGCGACGACGCCGAGGAGCAGGAGGGCGAAGAGCCCGAGCCCGATGGCGACGACCAGGGCGACGAGCAGGGCGACGAGAACCAGGACTACGCCCCCGACGACCAGGCCGCCGACGCGCCCGACGCCTCCTCCGCCCAGATGCAGATGGAGGAGTCCGACGACGCCGAGATGGCCGAGGAGTCCATGGAAGAGGAAGGCGAGGCCCCCGACGCCCCGCCGCGTCCGCCCTCGCCCTCCGACGCCGATCCGACCTACAAGGTCTTTTCCGACAAGTTCGACGAGGAGGTCGCGGCCACCGACCTCGCCGAACCGGAGGAGCTGGAGCGCCTGCGCGCCTATCTCGACCAGCAGCTGGAGCCGCTGAAGGGCGCGGTCTCGCGCCTCGCCAACAAGCTTCAGCGCCGTCTTCAGGCCCAGCAGAACCGCTCCTGGGACTTCGACAAGGAGGAGGGTGTGCTCGATGCCGCCCGCCTCGCCCGCGTGGTGGCCAACCCCACGACCCCGCTGTCCTTCAAGGTGGAGAAGGAGGCGAAGTTCCGCGACACCGTGGTGACGCTGCTGATCGACAATTCGGGCTCCATGCGCGGGCGCCCGATCTCCATCGCCGCGATCTGCGCCGACATCCTGGCCCGGACGCTGGAGCGCTGCGCGGTGAAGGTCGAGGTTCTGGGCTTCACCACCCGCGCCTGGAAGGGTGGGCAGAGCCGGGATTCCTGGCTGCAGGCCGGCCGTCCCGCCGCGCCGGGGCGCCTGAACGACCTGCGCCACATCGTCTACAAGCCCGCCGACGCGCCCATGCGCCGGACCCGCGACAACCTGGGCCTGATGATGAAAGAGGGCCTGCTGAAGGAGAACATCGACGGCGAGGCGCTGGAATGGGCGCATCGCCGGATCGAGAAGCGCCCCGAGCAGCGGCGCATTCTCATGGTGATCTCCGACGGCGCGCCGGTGGATGACTCCACCCTGTCGGTCAACGCCTCCAACTACCTGGAAAAGCACCTGCGCGACGTCATCGCGATGATCGAGCGCAAGCGGGCGGTGGAGCTGCTGGCCATCGGCATCGGCCATGACGTGACCCGCTACTACCAGCGCGCGGTGACCATCACCGACGTGGACCAGCTCGCCGGCGCGATGACCGAGCAGCTGGCCGCGCTGTTCGACACCGATCCGGGCGCGCTGGGGAAGGCCGCGCGCCGGTCCCGCGGGGGGCGCCGGGCCGCCTGAAGCGACGCCTGAAGCGACGAGACACGAGCCGGGCGGGCGGGCGATGAGTCCGCCCGTTTTCGTTTCGCCCGCCTCCCGCCCCCGCCCTTCCGGACCGCTGCTGAAATCGACGGCGGCGCGCCGGCGCGCGTTCATTTTCGCGTGACGCATTAACAGCCATGAATGATAGTGACCCCCGAGCGGCCGCGCAGGCCGTTCCGCCTGTTCATCGGCGCGCGTCGCTTTCCCTTCGACGGAAGCCCCGTCGCTCCCGCCGCGCGTCCGCTTTCCGGAGCCCGCGCTCGTATGTCGTTTCGCCTGCCCGCCCTCGGCCCGGTTCTCGGCGCCGCCATCGCCGCCAGCTGCCTGCTGCTCCCGGCCGGAGACGCCGCCGCCCTGCCGGCGATGACCACCTACACCACCACCCTGACCCCCTCCGATCCCGGCGCCTCCATCGGGCGGCTGGAGATCCGCTGGCGGACCGGGCTCGACAGCGGCGATGTCCTGCATACGGACCTGGACCTGCTGGAGCTCAAGCTCTTCGCCCCCGCCTCCGATTTCGTGATCGTGGAGGACCTCGCGATCGCGGGGGGCGTCGTGCAGCCGCTCGGGAACGTCGCGCGCGCGGGTGACGGCATCAGCTTCCGCTTCGATCTCGACGCCTTCGCGCTCGACGGCGCGGCGGGGCTCGAAGACATTCGCAACGACGTCCACAGCATCGCGCCGACCGCCACCGTCAACGCGGTTCTGGAAGCGGCCTCGGCCTTCGACCTGCTGACGGCGCGAGTGTATCAGGACGGCGCCCTGATCGGCGGGTGGGACGGGTCCGTGGGCGTGAGAACCGTCGTGCCCCTGCCCGCCGCCGGGGCGCTGATGGCGGGCGGGCTGGTCATGCTCGGCGCGGCCGGGCGGCGGCGTCGCGGGCGGTCGCGGACCGCGGCCTGAGGCCTCAGCCCCGGCGCCGCCGGGTCAGCGCCCAGAGCAGGGCGCAGACCAGCGACAGCCCGGCCGCCACGCCCGCCGCGGGGATCTCCAGCACCGGCAGGACATAGGTGAAGAACAGCTCGGGATCGACGCGGTTCTCCAGCCCCGATTGCAGGCCGATCAGGCTGGGCTGGTGAAGCTCCGCCCAACGCTGGCCGAGGCTGGCGAAGTCGATGGCCGCCCCGGAGCCCGCGTCCGAGATATCGGCCCAGAGCGCGAGCGCGGCGAGCGCCGCGAAGAAAAGGCCGAGGATGCGCAGCATGGGGGACTCCCGTTCCGAGACGACATGTCGGAACAGGTACGGCTCCCCGGCCTCCGCGGCGACCCCGATGACGCAGGCGTGACCGTTCCCCGCCTCAGCGCCCCCGGATCCGCGGGTCCAGCGCGTCGCGCAGCCCGTCGCCGATATAGTTCACCGAAAGCACGGTGAGCGAGATCGCCAGCCCCGGCCAGATCACCCGGTCCGGCGTCAGGGTCATGAAATTCGCCCCGTCATAGAGCAGCCGCCCCCAAGTCGGGAAATCCGACGGGAACCCGAGCCCGAGGAAGCTCAGCGCGCTTTCGGTGATGATGGCGTTGGCGACCCCCAGCGTGGCCGAGACCATGATCGGGCTCAGCACGTTGGGCAGGATGTGGCGGGTGATGATCCGACGCCCCGGCGCGCCCACGGAACGCGCGGCCAGCACGAATTCGCGTTCCTTCAGCGCCAGCACGTCGCCGCGCACGATGCGCGCGGTCTGCATCCAGGACGTGATGCCGATGACGAAGACGATCAGGATGAAGATGCCGGATTCCGGCCCGAACGCCTGCCGCAGCGTGTCGCGGAACAGCATGATGATGACCAGCAGCAGGGGCAGCAGCGGCAGCGCCAGGAACAGGTCGGTGAGCCGCATCATCGGCCCGTCGAGCCGCCTGGAGAACCCCGCCGTCACCCCGATCGCCGTGCCCAGCAGCACCGAAAGCAGCATCGCCGTGACCCCGACCGCAAGGCTCACCTGCCCGCCCGCCATCACCTGAGCCAGCATGTCCCGGCCGAGATTGTCGGTGCCCAGCGGATGCTCCCAGGACATGAACTGGTTCTTGGCGCGGATATCCAGCTTCTGCGGGTCGACGTCATGGATGAACGGCCCCACCAGCACCACCAGCAGCATGAAGGCGAACACCGCCGCCCCCGCCAGCGCGCCGCGATGGGAGGAGAACTGCGCCCACACGTCCCGCCAGGGCGAGGAGTGGCGGCGCTTGGCGGCGGCCGCGTCTGCGGCTGCGGCTGCGTCGGCGTCGGGCCGGACGGCGGCGGCGTCAGTCATAGCGGATCCTCGGGTCCAGGATGCCGTAGAGCACGTCGGCGATCAGGTTGAACACCACGATCAGCACGGCGAAGATGAAGGTCAGGGTCTGCACGGTGGGGATGTCGCCGCCCTCGATCGCGCCGATCAGCAGCTGCCCCAGCCCGTTCACCCGGAAGATCTGCTCGGTGATGATGGCCCCGCCGAACACCTGCGGCAGGTTCAGCGCGATCACCGTCACCACCGGGATCATGGAATTCCGCAGCACGTGGATCAGCAGCACCACCTTTTCGGTCATGCCCTTGGCGCGCGCCGTGCGCACATAGTCCTGGTTGAGATTGTCGAGCACCGAAGCCCGCATGAACCGGCTCAGCTGCGAGGCGTTGTAGAGCCCCAGCACCATGGTCGGCATGATCATCTGCTTCACCTGGGCGACGAAACTGTCCCAGTCCTCGACCACCAGCGTGGTGTCGTAGATCGACGGCAGCCAGCCCAGCGTGACCGAGAAGATCACGATGAACAGCAAGCCGGTGAAGAAGGTGGGGATCGAGAAGCCGACCATCGAGAACAGCGTGCCGAACTGGTCGAACCAGGAATACTGCCTGTAGGCCGAGATCACCCCGATGGGGATGGCGATGACGATGCCCACCACATAGGACATGCCCACCACCCACAGCGTCTGCGGCATGCGCTGCACGATCAGGTCGACGACCGGGGAGCGGGTCTGCCAGCTCAGCACCCGCAGCCGTTCGCCGTCGCCGATGGTCCAGCCGGTCCATTGTTCGAGAATGTTGAGCGGCTCGTTCACCATGAACTGCACGAGCCACTTGAAGTAGCGCACGATGAACGGATCGCCGAGCCCGAGGCTCAGGCGGATCTTCTCCCGCACTTCGGGGGGGATGGTCAGCGGCAGCTGCGCCGTGGGGTCGGAGGGCGCGAGGTCGAGGATGCCGAAGATCAGGAAGCTGATCACCAGCAGCGTCGGGACCGCGAAGGCCAGCCGTCGGATCGTGTAGGTGAGCATGTGGGCCTGCGGTCCCCGGGATCAGGTCTTGGGCTGCGGAAGGCGGCGCGGCGGCCAGGTCCGCGCGCCGGCCCCGGCCCGCGGCGCCCCCCCTTGCGCGAGGGTTGGCCGGGGCTCGGGGCCGGCGCGCGGGCGCAGGCGTCGCGACGCGGGCCGTGGTCAGGGTCGTGGTCAGTCAGGGTCGTGGTCAGGGGTCCGGGGGGGCGGGACGGCCGCCCCCCCGGGTCAGCTGTCGGCTCAGCCGATCACTTGGCGCGCGACCACGACGCGATGTCCCAGAGCTCGGAGTCCCAGGGGTTCATCGCATGGCCCTCGATCGTGTTCGCCATCGCCGCGACGCGGCCGCGGTGGATCAGCGGGATGATCGCCCCCGATTCCATCAGCATGTCGTTGAGCTGCTTGGCGATCTCCGCCCGCTCCTCGATCTTGGCGGTGCCGGCCAGCGTCTGGACCAGCGCGTCGTATTCCTCGGAGCAGAAGCGCGGGTTGTTGCCGCCCAGCCAGTTGTTCTTGGGGCTGGGGATCTCGGAGCAGCGCCAGTTGGCCATGTACTTCTCCGGATCGGTCCCGTCGAAGTTGTTGGTGAACATCTCCACGTCGGCATAGAGCTTCTGGAACGTGTCCGGGGAGGACGGATCGCCCCCGAAGAACACCGAGCCCGAGATGTTGCGCAGCTCGGTCTCCACCCCGATCTCCTGCCACATCTGCTTGATCAGCGCCTGGGTGCCCTGGCGGACCGAGTTGGTGGAGGTCTGGTAGAGCAGGCTCAGCTTCACGCCGTCCTTCTCGCGCACCCCGTCAGAGCCCACGACCCAGCCGGCCTCGTCCAGCAGGGCGTTGGCGCCGTCGACGTCCGGCGTCTTGCACCAGTCATTGGCGGTCGAGTTGAACAGGTCCGGCGCCGGCAGCACGTTGCAGGTCACCTGCCCCGCGGCGCCGTAGCCGGCCTCGACCAGGATCTCGCGGTCGATGGCCATGCTGAGGGCCCTGGTCACCTTGGGATCGGTTAGGAACGGGTGCGGCCCGCCCTCGACGGTCGAGCGCAGGTCGCCCAGGTCCGGGTCGGGGTTG
This sequence comes from Albimonas donghaensis, assembly GCF_900106695.1. Taxonomy (GTDB): domain Bacteria; phylum Pseudomonadota; class Alphaproteobacteria; order Rhodobacterales; family Rhodobacteraceae; genus Albimonas; species Albimonas donghaensis. The sequence goes on along the minus strand of NZ_FNMZ01000001.1, from coordinate 625,432 downwards.
GTCATGTTGACCTCGAACCGCTCCACCGAGGTGCCATAGGCCGAGATCACCTTGCCGATGCCCCTGGCCTCCATCTGGGCGAGGATCTCGGGCTCCACCTGCATGTTCCAGGCGTAGTCGAATTCGCCCGTCTCCATGACCGAGCGCGCCGCCGACACCGCGTCGCCGCCGCCCTTCAGCAGGACCGAGCCGAAGGCGGGCTTGTCGGCCTCGCGGTAATGGGGGTTGGCCTCGTAGACCACCACGTCGTTGGGCTTGAATTCGGCGACCACATAGGGGCCGGTGCCGATCGGGCCGAAATTGGCGTCGGTGCATTCGGGGGCCTTGGCGCCCTTGCAGTCGGCGAACTGGGCGGCCTGGAGGATCGGCGACTGGGCGCCGACAAAGGGCCCGTAGGGGACCGGCTTGGGGACCGTGAAGGTGATCTTGATGGTCAGGTCGTCCACCGCCTCGACCGAGGCGACGTCGGCGTAGTTCGCGACCTGCTGGCAGCCGCCGGTCTCATCCATGCAGTAATCGGCGGTGAACACCGCGTCGGCGGCGGTCACGTCGCTGCCGTCGGACCATTTCAGGCCCGGCTTCAGCTTCCAGGTGATCGACATCAGGTCTTCGGAGACGCCGCCGTTCTCGACGGTGGGGATCTCCTCGACCAGCCACGGGACCATGGTCCCGGTCTCGTCGTAGCGGGCCAGCGGCTCGAGCACGAGCGACGCGCCCTCGACGTCCTTGGTGCCGCCCGAAAGATACGGGTTCAGGATCGACACGGCCTGCCAGTAGATGATGTTGACCTGGCCGTCGGCGCCGCGCTCGGCCAGAGCCGGGCCGGCCAGCGCCCCGAGCGCCGCGGCGGCGGCGGTTGCGGAAAGCAGATTTCTAAGTCGCATCAGGTGTTCCGATCTTCCCTGTTGGGGGGGGGGCGAGACCCGGGATTTTTCCCGTGGCCATGGGTGAGGCGCGCCCCCGTTGGCGGGATGGCGCGCGCGGGGCTATTCCGCGAAGTGGCAGGCGACCTGCCGGCCATCCTCCAGCTTGCGGAATTCAGGAACCTCGGCCGCGCAGCGCGGCTGGGCGACGGGGCAGCGGGTGCGGAACCTGCAGCCCGACGGCGGGTTGGCGGGCGAGGGCACGTCGCCGGTCAGGATCACCCGTTCCCGCGACGCCTCGCGCGCGGGGTCGGGGCTGGGCACGGCCGACAGAAGCGCCTGGGTGTAGGGATGGCGGGGGCTCGCATAAAGCTGCTCGCGCGTCGCCAGCTCCACGATCTTGCCCAGATACATCACCGCCACCCGGCTCGCGAGATGGCGGACCATGCTCAGGTCATGGGAGATGAACAGATAGGTCAGCCCCAGCTTTTTCTGGAGATCCTCCAGCAGGTTGACCACCTGCGCCTGGATCGAGACGTCAAGCGCGGCGATGGGCTCGTCGCAGACGATGAAGTCGGGGTCGAGCGCCAGCGCCCGCGCGATGCCGATGCGCTGGCGCTGACCGCCGGAGAACTCGTGCGGATAGCGCGAGGCGAAATCCTCGCGCAGGCCCACCGCGTCCATCAGCTCGCCCACCCGGGCCTGCCGCGCCTTGCGGCCAAGCGCCATGTGCTCGTCCAGCGGCTCGGCGATGATCGAGGCGACCGTCATCCGCGGGTTCAGCGAGGCGTGGGGGTCCTGGAAGATCATCTGCATGCGCCGGCGCATCCGGCGCAGCTCCCCGCCCTCCAGCGCCGCCACGTCCACACCGTCAAGCTCCACCCGTCCGCCAGTGATGTCGGTCAGGCGCAGGATGGCGCGGCCGGTGGTGGACTTGCCGCAGCCGGATTCGCCCACAAGGCCGAGCGTCTCGCCCTTGCGCACCTCGAAACTCAGCCCGTCCACGGCGCGGACCGATCCGACCTGCCGGCGCAGCAGTCCCTTGTAGATCGGGAACAGGACCTGAAGGTCCTCGACCTTGAGCAGCGCGCGAGACCCGGAACCGGCGGGCGCGGGGGCCGCGCCGGCGGCGGGGGGCATGGCGTCGAGGCTCATCGCGCCCCCTCCCCGGCTTCGGCGGCGGCGACCGTCTCGGGGCGCAGCCAGCAGGCGGCCTTGTGGCCGGTCCCGTCATCGGCCAGCGGCGGGTTCTGGGCGTGGCAACGGTCGAACGCATGGGCGCAGCGGGGCGCGAAGGCGCAGGCCGCGGGGGGCGCGCGCAGGATCGGGGGCTGGCCGGGAATGGTGGTCAGACGTTCGGGGCGTTCGCCCTCCACATCGGGGATCGTCTCCAGCAGGGCCGCCGCGTAGGGGTGGCGGGGGCCGGCGAAGATCGCGGCCACGGGCGCCTCCTCGACGATCTGGCCGGCATACATCACCGCCACCCGGTCGGCGATACCGGCGATGACGCCCAGATCATGGGTCACCCAGACGATGGCCGCGCCGGTGCGATGGCGCAGGTCGCGCACCAGGTCGAGGATCTGGGCCTGGATGGTCACGTCGAGCGCGGTGGTCGGCTCATCGGCGATGATCACGCGGGGCTCGCATGACAGCGCGATGGCCACCATCACCCGCTGGCGCATCCCCCCCGAGAACTGGTGGGGATAGTCGTCGAGCCGCGCCTCCGGGCTGGGGATGCCGACCATCGCCAGCAGCTCGGCGGCGCGCTTGCGGGCCTGCTTGCGCGACAGGCCGAGATGGGCGCGCAGGGGCTCGCAGATCTGGTAGCCCACGGTGAAGACCGGGTTCAGCGAGGTCATCGGGTCCTGGAACACGAAGCCGATATCGCCGCCGCGCAGCTTTCGCAGCGCCTTCGGCCCCATCGAGGACACGTCCCGCCCCTGGTAGCGGATCGCGCCGCCGGTGCGCCGCGCGGGCGGGCTGGGCAGCAGGTCCAGCGCGCTCATCATGGTCACGGATTTGCCCGAGCCGCTCTCCCCCACCACCCCGAGCAGTTCGCCCGGGCGCACGGAGAAGGAGACGCCGTTGATCGCGTGCACCGCGCCGCCGCGGGTGTCGAACACGACCTCGAGGCGGTCGACCTCGAGCACGGGGGCTTCGCCGGCCGGATCGGCGGCGGGGGCCCTGGAAAGCGGGGCGCCGTCAGCCAACGGCATACCCCGCCCCGAGAAGGGCGCTGGATCTGTTCATCGGTTCATTTCCCTGTCGGACCGTTTTTTGTTGGTCTCGCAACAAGAGTGAACACGACTTGTTGCGGCGCCGCAATCACAAAACCATCTCGACCTGCCGCTCCCCGAAGGACGCCCGCGCCCCCCTCCCCGCCCCCCGTGGCCACGCGGTCCCGTCGCGACGTCGACGCCGCCTTGACCGCGGGCGCGCGGGCGCTCACGATTCCCGACAGTCCTGTGCAGGAGCCCCCATGCCGACCACCTACACGCCGCGCGAGATGCTCGCGAAGCTGGTGTCCTTCGACACCGTGTCCTCCAAGTCCAACCTCGCGCTGGTCGATTTCGTCCAGGATTACCTGGAGGGTCACGGCGCCGTCTGCCACAGGATCTACGACGAGACCGGCGAGAAGGCCGGGCTGATGGCCCATGTCGGCCCGATGGAGGCCGGCGGCGTGGTGCTGTCGGGGCATACCGACGTGGTGCCGGTGGAGGGGCAGGACTGGACCTCGGACCCGTTCGAAGTGGTGGAGAAGGACGGCCGGCTCTACGGCCGCGGGACCTGCGACATGAAGGGGTTCGACGCGCTGGCGCTCTGCGCCGTGCCGCTGGCGATCGCGCGCGGGATCAGGCGGCCGCTGCAGATCGCGCTGAGCTATGACGAGGAGCTGGGCCTCGCCGGCGCGCCGCCGCTGGTGCGCGCGATGCGGGACAGGCTGCCCCACGCGGAATCGGTGATCGTGGGGGAGCCGACGCGGATGGGCGTGGTCACCACCCACAAGGGCGGCACGGGTTTCCGCACCGAGATCCACGGCTACGAGGTGCATTCCTCCAAGTGCCACGAGGGCGTGTCGGCGGTGATGACCGCGGCGGAGCTGATCGTGTGGCTGAACGCGCGGATGCAGGAGAACCGCGCCCGCCACGAAGCCGCGCCGACGCCGCAGTCGGAGGGCTTCGACCCCGGCTGGACCACGCTGCATGTGGGCCGCATCCGGGGCGGGACCGCGAACAACATCACCGCGAAGGACTGCTGGTTCTCCACCGATATCCGGGTGATGCCGGGCGAGAGCCCGGATGCGTGGGCGGCGCGCTATCAGGCCGAATGCGCGCGGCTGGAGGCGGAGCTGAAGAAGATCCGCCCCGAGGCCCGCATCAACCCGATCCTGTTGACCAAGAACCCGCCCTTCGTGCGCGAGGAAGGCGGCGCGGCCGAGGCGCTGGCCCGCCGGCTGACCGGCGACAACGCCCTGCGCGCGGTGTCTTTCGGAACCGAGGCGGGGATTTTCCAGTCGGGCGGCTATTCCTCGGTGGTCTGCGGGCCGGGCGATATCGAGCAGGCCCACAAGCCCGACGAGTTCATCGAGATCAGCCAGTTCGAAGCCGGCTGGACCTTCATGGAGAAGCTGGTGGACGGGCTCTGCGAATAGGACCCGGGCGCCGGGGGCGAGGGCGGGAGCCGGCCCCCGACCGACGCGCCCGCCCCCGACCGGGCGCCGGGCCGGCATGGGGACGGGGGCGCCAGGCGTGACCGCGCCCTGCCCCGGCCGGCCCTGCGAAAATCTCAGGCGGCGGCGGTCTTGGCGGCGAGATCCGCAAGGTAAGCCCGCCAGCCGCCGAAGCGGGTGACGTCCTCGGCCCCCTCCAGGCCCGCATTCTCGCAGATGAAGCCCTTGGCGGTCGTCCCGTCCGCCAGCGTCACCGTGCCGATGCCCAGCGGCGCGGGCACGCCGCGGATGAAGGCGCCGAACTGCGCCTCGGGCACCGCCCAGACCTCCACCGCGATGGCGGCGCCGCCCTCGGCCCGCACCATGCCGGGGCGCTTGGGCGGGCCGCCGGGCAACGCGAACAGCTTGTAATCCGGCGCCGTGGCGGTGGCGCGGATGAAGCGCGCGCCGAGGCGGGTGAGCTCTCCGTTCAGGGGCAGGCCCGACATGTGGGCGCCCACGGCCACCAGCGCGATCTCGCCCGGCCCCGCGACCGTCGCGGCCTCCGGCGCCGCGGGCAAGGCCCAGCCGGTCGCGCCCAGCGTCGCCCCCGCCCGCCGGTGCAGGGCCGAGGCCAGGGCCGCGATCTGCGCGTCCTTCCCGGCCCGCGCCAGCAGGGTGATCGAGCCCGGCCGCCCGTCCGACCGCGCCGCCAGCGGCGAGGCGATGCCGCACATGTCCAGCAGGTTCACGAAATTGGTGTAGGTCCCGTTGTTGGAATTCGGCGTGACCGGGTCCGCCTCCAGATCCGCGACCGAGTAGAAGGTCGGCATGGTCGGCGTGGCGATCAGGTCCACCGAGTCGATCAGCGGATCGGTATGCCGCTTGAGCGCCTGCAGCCGGTAGAAGCCGCGGAAGGCGTCGGCGGCGCTCAGCCCCTCGGCCTTGCCGATGATGGCGCGGGTGACCGGGTGCACCTCCTCGGGACGCTCGCGCATCATCTGCTCGATGGCGGCGTAGCGCTCGGCCACCCAGGCGCCCTCGTAGAGCATTTCGGCCACGTCGTAGAAGGGGGTGAAGTCCAGTTCCACGACCTCTCCGCCCAGCGCCCGCAGCGCGTCGAGCGCGTCGGCGAAGGCGGCGGCCTGGATAGCGTCGCCGAAGAACTTCCGGGTGCCCGGCGTGGGCACGCCGACCCGGAAGGTCGGGGCGGGCGCGGCCAGCGGGGCGAGGTCGAAGGGGCGGGCGTAGGCGTCGGCCCTGTCGTAGACCGCCGCCGCGCGAAAGGCCGCCCAGGCGTCCTCCACCGTCAGCGCGAAGATGGAGATGGTGTCCAGCGTCCGGCAGGCCGGCACCAGGCCGGTGGCGGAGATCGCGCCCAGCGACGGCTTGATCCCCACGATGTTGTTCAGCGCCGCCGGCACCCGCCCCGATCCCGCCGTGTCGGTGCCGAGCGAGAAGCTCACCAGCCCCCGCGCCACCGACACCGCCGAGCCGGAGGACGAGCCCCCCGGCACGATCAGGGGGTCCACCGCGTTGCGCGGGAAGCCATAGGGCGAGCGCACGCCCACCAGCCCGGTGGCGAACTGGTCGAGATTGGTCTTGCCGATCAGGATCGCGCCGGCGGCCTTCAGCGCCGCGACGGCGGTGGCGTCGGCGGAAGGCTGGTAGGCGAAGGCGGGACAGGCGGCGGTGGTCGGGCAGCCCTCGGCGTCGATATTGTCCTTGGCGGCGAAGGGCACGCCCCATAGCGGATAGGCGACCGGATCGAAGGGCGGCAGGGCCGCGGCGGCGGCGGCGGCGGCGGCCGGATCGACCAGGTGCAGGAAGATCGCCGGATCGCCCGCGGCCTCGATGCGCCGGAAGCTCTCCGCCGCCACGTCGCGCGGATCGGTCCCGGAGGCGTAGGCCGCGTGCAGGCTGGCGATGTCGAAAGGCAGGTCCTGAAGCATGGCGGGCGCTTTCTTTTCTTGGAGATCATGTCCGGAGGGCGCGCCGGGCGGCGCCGCTCCGGGGCTCAGGGTCTTGGAGCGCTCAGGGCTCGAGGAACTCGACCGGGCGGGTCCAGTGGATCAGCACCACGCAGCCGGTTTCGGACCAGACGCTGTGCTCGGTGCCTTCGGGGTTGAAGATCAGCGACCCGGCGGCGGCGGTTCCGTTGTCGTCGGACTGGGTTCCCTCCAGCACCAGGATCGTCTCCAGCCCGGTATGCCGGTGGCGGGGCACCGAGGCGCCGGGCGCGTAGCGCAGCAGGGCCGCGGCGGCGGGGCCGTCGGCGAGCCGGTGGATCTCCACCCCCTCGCGGAACGGCTCGAAGGGCAGGTCCCGCCAGCCCCCGACAAGCGCGGCGGTGAGAAAGCCCGGCAGGACGCGCGGAGCCTCGGCGGTAGGGGCGTCAGACACCGATCGCCTCCCTGATCTGGTCGGTGGAGGCGGTCCAGCCGACGATGGCGCCCTGGGCGCGGATCATGTCGATGGCGGCCTGTTTGAAGGCGGGGAAATAGGACTCTGTGGCGTCGGTCGCGAGAATGCACTCGTAACCCCGGTCATTGGCCTCGCGCATGGTGGTCTGCACGCAGACTTCGGTGGTGACGCCGGCGAAGACCAGTTGCCGGAGGCCCTTTTCCTTGAGCACGTCCCCGAAATTCGTGGCGTGAAAGGCGCCCTTGCCGGGCTTGTCGATCACCACCTCCCCCGCCTTCGGGCAAAGCTCGGGGATGATGTCGGCCCCCGGCTCCCCCGCGATCAGCACGCGGCCCATGGGGCCGGGATCGCCGATGCGCAGGGTCGGCGCGCCGCGGTCGCGCTTGGCGGGGGGCAGGTCCGACAGGTCGGGCCGATGGCATTCGCGGGTGTGGATCACCGGCAGACCCGCGGCCCGGAAGCCCTCGATCAGGCGGGCGGCGGCGGGGATGATCGCGCGCAGCAGGCTCACGTCATTGCCGAGACTGGCGCCGAAGCCGCCCGGCTCCATGAAATCCCGCTGCATGTCGATGACCACGAGGCCCAGCGCCCCCGGATCGATCTCCAGCGCGAAGGGTTCGGCGTCCAGGCGGGCCATCAGTCGTGTCCCGCCATGTGTCGCCCGATCTCGGCCATGTCGGCGGAGGCGATGGGGGTCTCGTAGGCGATCCGGCCCTCGGACATCACCACCACGCGGTCGGAAAGCTCCAGGATCTCGTCCAGGTCCTCCGACATCAGCAACACCGCGGCGCCGGCGTTGCGGGCGGCCATGATGCGCTGCCGGATCTCGGCCACCGCGGTGAAGTCGAGCCCGAAGCAGGGGTTGGAGATGATCAGCAGATCGACCTCGCCCGACAATTCGCGCGACAGCACCGCGCGCTGGACGTTGCCGCCCGACAGGCTCTCGATCGGGCTTTCGAGGCTCGCGGTCTTGACCTTGAACGCCTTGACCATCTCGGCGCCCTGCCGGGTGATCGCGGCCTGATCCAGCCAGATGCGGACCGACCCGTCCTTCTTCAGGTCGAACTCCCGGAAGGCGATGTTCTCGGCCACCGACATCTTGGCGGCGCAGGCGTTCTTCAGCGGCTCCTCCGGCAGGTAGCGGACCTTCAGGGCGCGATGCTCGGCCCGCGTGGCGCCGTAGGGCTTGTCATGCACCTTGATCGTGCCGGCCGAGGTCGGGCGCTGCGCGGTCAGGATCTCCATGAATTCCGACTGCCCGTTGCCCGAGACGCCGGCGACGCCGACCACCTCTCCGGCGCGGACCTCGAAATCGTCGATCTCGATGGTCTTGAGGCCCGACGCGTCGCCGGCCCGCACCCCGTCGAGCCGCAGCACCGGCGCCCCCACCGCCCCGGCGCGGGCGGCGGGGCGGGCCAGCGTCTCCGCCCCCACCATCATCTCGGCCATGTCGGCATGGCTGAGGTCCGCGACCCGCCCGCCGCCGGCCTTGCGGCCCCGGCGCAGCACCGACACCTCATCGGCGAAGGCGGTCACTTCGCGGAACTTGTGGGAGATCATCAGGACCGAGATCTCGCCCTTCTCGGTCAGCCCGCGCACCAGTCCCAGCACCTCGTCGGCCTCGTCCGGCGTCAGCACCGAGGTCGGCTCGTCGAGGATCAGGAAGCGCCGGCCGAGATAAAGCTGTTTCAGGATTTCCAGCTTCTGCCGCTCGCCGGCCGCGAGCCGGGCGACGGGCGTGTTCAACGGCACCTTGAACGGCATGGTGTCCATGAACTGCGTCAGCTCGCGGCGCTCCCGCCGCCAGTCGATGATCTTGGGCGCGTCCTCCCGCGAGATCACCAGGTTCTCGGCGGCGGTCAACGAGGGGACGAGCGTGAAATGCTGGTAGACCATGCCCAGACCCATGGCATGCGCCGCCCTGGGGTCCGGAATGTCGGTCTCCCGCCCCGCGACGACCACCTGGCCCTCGGTCGGCGTGTAGAAGCCCATGATGCACTTCACCAGCGTCGACTTGCCGGCCCCGTTCTCCCCCAGCAGGGCGTGGAAGGAGCCGGGGCGCACTTCGATCGACACGTCGTCGAGCGCGGTGAAGCCGCCGAAGCGCTTGGTCATGCCGATGGTCTCGACCCCGAGCGCGCCCTGCTTCGACCTCGCCGGGACGTTCACGCCAGCACCTCGACGAAATCGGCGGCGTTGGAGACCGCGCCGAACACCCCGCCCTGCATCTTGATCATCTTGATGGCGGCGTGGTGGTTGCCCATGTCGGTGGCGCCGCAGCAGTCCTCCAGCAGCAGGCATTCGTAGCCGCGATCGTTGGCGTCGCGCATGGTGGTGTGCACGCAGACATCGGTGGTGATTCCGGTCAGGACCAGGTTGCGGATGCCGCGCGTGCGCAGGATCAGGTCCAGGTCGGTGGCGTAGAAGCTGCCCTTGCCGGGCTTGTCGATGATCGGCTCGCCCTCGGCCGGGGCCAGTTCGTCGATGATCTCCCAACCCGGCTCGCCGCGGGTGAGGATGCGTCCGCAGGGCCCCATGTCGCCGATGCCGGCGCCCATCTGGCGCGACCGCCAGCGCTTGTTGGCCGGCAGGTCCGACAGATCCGGGCGATGCCCCTCGCGGGTATGGATCACCAGCCCGCCCCAGCCGCGCATGGCGGCGAGCACGGTCCTGATCGGCGCGATCGGGGCGCGGGTGTTGGACAGGTCGTAGCCCATCTTGTCGACATAGCCGCCCGGCCCGCAGAAATCGATCTGCATGTCGATGATGATCAGCGCCGTGTTCTCCGGGCGCAGGTCGCCGTTCCAGGGCCAGGCGTAGGGATCGGCGGCGAGCGGGCCGGTCCGGATCTCGTCCATCGCGTTCATTCCGCAGCCTCCTGCTTGCGCTTTTCGCCGAAGCGGCGCGTGGGTGCGGGGAAGCCGCAGGAGGTCCCGTCGGTGACCTTCACCTGATCTTCCCAGGGCAGGCGCGCGGTCCCCGCGACCATGTCCTGCATGAAGGTGTAGGGGCAATCCTGCGCCCCGCCCTTCACCGCGGTGAAGCCGCGATGGAACAGCTGGTAGATGTTGTTTTCCACCCCCCAGCCGGCGCGGGCCTCGCGCACCAGGTCGGGGCGGACTTCGGCGGTGATGATCTCGTCGGGCCGGCCCGAGGTTCCGTGCGCCATCACGGTGCCGTCGAAATTGCAGATCATGCCCTCGCCCATCGAGTCGAACGTGCCGTCCGAGCCGGACATGCACACATTCGCCGTGACCATCAGGTTCTGGAAGGCGTTGGCCTGGTTGGTGAACCGCCAGGCGTCGCGGATCGGGGCGGTGTAGCCGGCGGTGCGGATCATGATCTCGGCGCCCTTGTAGGCGCATTCGCGCGCCATCTCGGGGAACATGCCGTCATGGCAGATGATCAGCGCCAGCTTGCAGCCCCTGGGGCCGTCGATGACGGGGATGCCGGTGTCGCCGGGCTCCCACGGCTCCACCGGCGTCCAGGGGTGCATCTTGCGGTAATAAAGCCGGATCTCGCCCTCGTCGTCGATGACCAGGCCGGAATTCCAGGGATAGCCGCCCGGGTTCCGCTCCATGATCGAGAAGCAGCCCCAGATGCGATGCTCCGCGCAGGCGGCCTTGAAGGCGGCGACCTCCGGCCCGTCGAGGTCGCACATGATCTCCGGGTTCACGTCCATGCTCAGACCGTGGAGCATGTATTCCGGGAACACCACGAGATCCATTTTCGCGTTGTTGCGCCGGGCCTTGCCGACCAGCTCCACCACCCGCGCGGTCTGCCGGGCGAGGTCGGCCGGCGTCTCGGTCACGGGAAGCTGCAACTGGACGAGGCCGATGACCACGCCATGTTCCGAAGGGTTGAGGCCGCCCAATCCGCTCACGATGTCTCTCCTGTCCGTTGATCGCGCGATCCGGGCCGCGAGGCCCCCGCGCGGCGCGGCATGGTCCCAGAAAGGAGCCGCACATGTTTCGCTTCAATCCGTCCTTCGCCGCCGCAGGTTTTCTGGCGGCGCTCGCCCTGCCCGCCCATGCCGAGGGTCCGGCGACGGCCGAGCTGCGCGCCCCCGACGGCGCCGGTTTCGGAACCGTGACGCTGACCGACACCCGGGCCGGCCTGCTGGTCGCCGCCGATCTGCACGGGGTGCCGGAAGGACCGCATGGGTTCCACATCCACGCCACCGGCGCCTGCGCCCCGGATTTCGGGGCCGCGGGCGGGCATTTCGTCGGGGCGGGCGACGCGCATGGCATGATGGCGACCGACGCGCCCCATGCGGGCGACCTGCCCAACATCCACGCGCCCGAGTCCGGCACGGTGATGATCGAGGCGCTGAAGCCCGGCCTGACGCTCGCCGATCTGTTCGACGAGGACGGCGCCGCGATCGTGATCCATGCGGGGGCGGACGACTACGCCTCCCAGCCCTCGGGCGACGCGGGCGCGCGCATCGCCTGCGGCGTGATCGAGCCCGCCGCCTGAGGCGGCATGACCAGACCCGCCGCCTGGGGCGGCATGACCAAAGCGCCCGCCTGAGGCGTGATGGGGGCGGGGATCGCGCATCTCCGCCCTCATTTGGTGATCGACAGCTCGCCGGGCGCGCCGGTCAGCGCCCGTGTGGTCGAGGAGGTGGCGATCAGCATGCCCAGCGTCAGCACATAGGGCGCCGCGTAGAACAGGTAATAGCCCGAGGTGACGCCGACCGATTGCAGCGCCGGGCCGAGCGCGCCCGCGCCGCCGAACAGCATCGCCGCGAGAAAGCAGTTGATCGGGTTCCAGCGCGCGAAGATCACCAGCGCCACGGCCATCAGGCCCTGGCCCGAGGAGATCCCCTCGTTCCACGAGCCGGGATAGTAGAGCGACAGGTAGGATCCCGCGACGCCCGCCAGCGCCCCGCCGACGGCGGTGGAGGCGATGCGCACCTGGTTGGGCCGCAGCCCCATGGCGCGGGCGGCGTCGGTGCTGTCGCCCACCACCCGCACGATCAGCCCCACCCGCGTGGCGCGGAACACCCACCACAGGAACACCGCCAGCGCGGCGCCGATCAGGAACAGCACGTTGACCCGAAGCGCCGCCTGCACCTGCGGCAGGTCGGACCACAGGCCGAACTCGATGGCCGGCAGGTCCGGGGCGACGGGCTGGATGTAGGGCTTGCCGAAGAAGAAGGCCAAGCCCATGCCCAGCAGCATCAGCGCGATGCCGATGGCGATGTCGTTAACCCGCGGCAGCGAGCACATGAAACCGTGCACCAGCCCGAAAACCGACCCCGCGATCGCCGCCGCCAGCACGCCGGCCCAGGCCGACCCGGTTTCATAGGCGATGGCGTAGCCGGCCATGGCGCCGAAGACCAAGGTGCCCTCCAGCCCCAGGTTGATGCGCCCGGAACGTTCCGTCAGGCACTCGCCCAGGGACACGAAGAGGAACGGGGTGGACACCCGGATGGCGCCGCCCAGGATCGCCAGCGGAACGCCCCAGAGGCCGATATCGGTGTCGGTCATGCGGTTCTCCAGCGTTCGGGAGAGAATGCCTTGAAGCGGCCGTAGAGGGTCTCGGACAGCAGGATGGCGACGAAGACGAAGCCCTCCAGCACCAGAACCGTGGCGTCGGGCAGGTCCATGCGGCGCTGGATCAGGCCCGACGACGCCTCCATGCCGCCGATCAGGATGGCGACCGGGATGATGGCGATGCCGTTATGGCGCGCGAGGAAGGCCACCAGGATGCCCGCATAGCCGTAGCCGGCGGCGAGGCTGCCGTTGGCCGAGCCCTGCACCGCCGAGACCTCGATCATCCCCGCGAGCCCGGCGAAAGCCCCGCCCAGCGCGGTGAAGCCGATCAGCAGCCAGCCCACCGGCAGGCCCTGGATCTGGGCGGCGCGCACATTGCCGCCGACCAGCCGGGCCGCGAAGCCCCAGGTGGTCTTTTCGATCAGCACCCAGGAGATGACGCAGCAGATCACCCCGATCAGGAAGCCGTAATGCACGTCCATGCCCGGCATCTCGCCGATGCGCAAAGCCTCGGGGAGCGGCGCGGTGGAGGGCTTGTTGAGGCTGGCGGGGTCGCGCAGCGGGCCCTCGACCAGGTGGTTCATGACGGCGATGGCGATATAGGCCATCAGCAGCGAGGAGATGGTCTCGTTCACCCCCCGCTTCTGGCGCAGCGCGCCGACGGCGCCGATCCAGGCCCCGCCCGCCAGCATGGCGAAGACGGCCATGACCGGCATGGCGATGGCGCCCGGCCAGCCGGCCACCGCCGCGCCGATCCCGCCGGCCGCGACGCCGCCGAGCACGATGGCGCCCTCGCCCCCGATGATCATCAGGCCGAGGCGGGCGGGCAGCGCCACGCAGAGCGCCGCGAAAAGCAGGGGAGCCGCCCGGCTCAGCGTGTTCTGCCAGCTGAACCAGGTGCCGAAGCCGGCCTTGTAGACCAGTTCGTAGAACTGCACGGGGGATTTCCCCAGCGCCAGCAGGAACAGGCCGAAGGCCAGAAGCCCCACGACCAGCGCCCCCAGCGGCAGGGCCAGCGCCTCGGCCCGCCGCGCCCAGCGCGCCGTCGCCCCCGAGGCGGCGGGGACCGAGACCAGCCCCGCCCCGCCGCCGCTCACCGTTTGATCGGCCATGTGCCGCGGCTCCCCTTCAGGCTCAGGAGGTCGAGCCGATCACGCCCTCGACCAGGTAGTCCATGCTTTCGAGCGCCACGTCGGACTCCTCGAAGGCCTGGCCCTCGGTGGCGATGACCCCGCCCTTGTTGTCCTTGAGCGGACCCTTGATGACCGAGAAGCCGCCCTTCTTGATGGTGGCCATGGTGTCCTCGAACTGGGCGCGCGACGCGTCGGAGACGGCCGGGCCCAGCGGCGACATCTTGATGAAGTCCTCGGCCAGACCGCCGCGCACGAAGTTGTCGATGGTCCCGCCGGCCAGCGTGGTCTCGGCCATGTCGGTGTAGACATTGGCCCAGTTCCACTCGGCGCCGGTGAGGTATTTCTCGGGCGCCAGCGCCGACTGGTCGGCATGATAGCCGCACACGAAGGCGCCGCGGCCGGCGGCGGTTTCCATCACCACCTTGGGGCCGTCCACATGGCAGGTGATGACGTCGGCGCCCTGGTCGGTGAGCGCGTTGACCGCCTCGGCCTCCTTGACCGCCAGCGACCACTCGCCGGTGAAGATCACCTGGCAGGTGATCTCGGGATCCACGGCGCGGGCGCCGAGCAGGAAGGAGTTCACGTTCAGCAGCACCTGCGGGATCGGCTTGGCGGCGACGAAGCCGATCTTTTTGGTCCTGGTGGCGTGGCCGGCGGCGATGCCGTTCAGATACTGACCCATGCCGATATAGCCGAAATAGGAGCCGACGTTCATCGGGTGCTTGTCGGCCGTCCACATGCCGCCGCAATGCTCGAAGCGCACGTCGGGATATTTCTGCGCCATCTCCAGGATATGCGGGTCGAAATAGCCGAAGGAGGTCGGGAAGATCAGGCTCGCCCCGTCGAAGTTGATCATCGATTCCATCGACTTCTGAACGTCGACGGATTCGGGGACGTTCTCCTCCTCGACCACGGTGATGCCGGGCATGCCCTTGATCGCCGCGGCGCCCTCGGCATGGGCCTGGTTGTAGCCGTAGTCGTCCTTGGGACCGACATAGATGAAGCCGACGGTGGTGTCGGCGGCCAGCGCGCGCCCGGCGCCCAGGCCGGTCAGCGCCACGGCGCCGCCCAGGGCGGCGGTGGATTTCAGGAAGCCTCGACGGGTGGGGATGCGGAAATCGCTCATGGGTCGCTCCAAGTTGTCCTGCGGCGGGGGGCCTAGCGTCTTCGGAGCCCGGTCGAAAGCGCGTCCCTCGCGTCACCGGCTCCGGCGACCGAGCCGCCTTCGAAGGACTATCGCCCGAAATCAGTGGTCATGTAATATGCTTATTTTTCACCGGAGCGCTGCATTTCATGCACCACTCATCTTGCCGCCTGAAACCCGCCCCCCTGCCCCGACGCCCCGCAACGGCGCCCCGCGGGCCGGGAAAGCCGCCTTTCCGCGACGGTCGGACCGAACGGCGCATTGAACCGGCGGCCCTCCTCGGGCGATATGGGGGGCGACGAACAAAGCAGGACCCCAGCTTCATGGCAGACCCCGCGCCCCGGCCCGACGCTTCCGCCGGCACCGACGACGACCTTTTCGCCGGACAGGCCGCCTCCGACGCCTACGACGCCTCCTCCATCGAGGTGCTGGAGGGGCTGGAGCCCGTGCGCAAGCGCCCCGGCATGTATGTCGGCGGCACGGATGAGCGCGCGCTGCATCACCTGGTGGCCGAGGTGCTCGACAACTCGATGGACGAGGCCGTCGCCGGCCACGCCACCCGGATCGAGATGGAGCTGAACGAAGACGGCTCCTGCACCATCCGCGACAACGGCCGCGGCATTCCGGTGGACCCCCACCCGCGCTTTCCCGACAAGTCGGCGCTGGAAGTGATCCTGTGCACGCTGCATGCGGGGGGCAAGTTCTCGGGCAAGGCCTATCAGACCTCGGGCGGTCTGCACGGGGTCGGCATCTCCGTGGTCAACGCCCTGTCGGACGTGATGACGGTCGAGGTCGCGCGCAACAAGATCCTGTGGCGACAGAGCTTTTCCCGCGGCATCCCGCAGGGGCCGGTGGCCGAGGTCGGCCAGGCCCCCAATCGCCGCGGCACCACCGTGACCTTCCATCCGGACGCCGACATCTTCGGGCCGCGGCTGGCGCTCAAGCCCGCGCGGCTGATGCGCATGGCGCGGTCGAAAGCCTATCTGTTCTCGGGCGTCGAGATCCGCTGGAAATGCGCCCCCGCGCTGCTGCGCGACGGCGACGACACCCCGGCCGAGGCCGTGTTCCGCTTTCCCGGCGGACTGGCGGATTTCCTCAACATCACGCTGGACGGCGCCCCCACCTGCGCCCCCGAGCCCTTCGCCGGCAAGGTCTCCTTCGCCGAGAAATTCGGCGCCGACACCCCCGGTTCCGTCGAATGGGCGATCAACTGGACCCCGGCGCGGGACGGGTTCGTGTCCTCCTACTGCAACACCGTGCCGACGCCCGAGGGCGGGACGCATGAGAACGGCTTCTGGGCCGCGATGCTCAAGGGGCTGAAAAGCCATGCGGAGCGGGTCGGCGTGAAGAAGGCCGCGGCGCTGCTGACCCGCGAGGACGTGCAGGGCGCGGCCTGCGCGATGATCTCGATCTTCATCCGCGACCCGGAATTCGTCGGCCAGACCAAGGACCGGCTCGCCACCGCCGAGGCCGCGCGCCTGGCCGAGGCCGCGATCCGCGACCCCATCGACACCTGGCTGGCGGCCGACCCCAGGCGCGCCGGCGGCATCCTCGATTTCGTCATGCTGCGCGCCGAGGAACGCGTGCGCCGGCGGGCGGAGAAGGAGACCCAGCGCAAGTCCGCGGTCAAGAAGCTGCGCCTGCCCGGCAAGCTCTCGGACTGTTCGGACAATTCCAAGGAAGGCTCCGAGATCTTCCTGGTGGAGGGCGACTCGGCCGGCGGCTCGGCCAAGCAGGCCCGCAACCGCCGCACCCAGGCGGTGCTGCCCCTGCGCGGCAAGATCCTCAACGTGGCCAACGCCTCGGTCGAGAAACTCGCCCAGAACCAGGAGCTTCAGGATCTCTGCCAGGCGCTCGGCGTGCAGGGCGGCTCGCGCTTCAACCTTGAGGATCTGCGCTACGAGCGGATCATCATCATGACCGACGCCGACGTGGACGGGGCCCATATCGCGTCGCTGCTGATGACCTTCTTCTTCCGCCAGATGCGGCCGATGGTGGAGGCGGGGCGGCTGTTCCTCGCGGCCCCGCCGCTCTACCGGATCACGCAGGGGACCAAGACCCTCTACGCCCGCGACGATGCGGACCGGGAGCGGTTGCTGGAGACCGAGTTCAAGGCCCGCGGCAAGATCGACATCGGGCGGTTCAAGGGGTTGGGCGAGATGATGCCGCGCCAGCTCAAGGAAACCACGATGGACCCCAAGACCCGGACCCTGATCCGGGTGCTGATCGCCGAGGACGAGCCCGAGGAGGACGGCGAGACCGGCCGCCTGGTCGAGCGTCTGATGGGCCGCAAGGCGGAGCTGCGCTTCCAGTTCATCCAGGAGAACGCGAAATTCGCGGAGGACCTCGATGTCTGATCCGGCGATGCCTGTTCCGGGCCGGCGCGGGTCCGGCCGCGCGCCGGGGCGCGCGACGGCACTGGCGGCGGGACTGGCGCTGGGCCTTCTGGCCGCGGGCTGCGGAGAGGAGCCGAGGGATTCCATCACCCTGTCCGCCATCAACATCGCCGCGGCCTACGCGCCCGACATGCTGCGTCCCGGCCGGCTGGCGGTCGAGCCGCATAACGGCCCCTTCCCCGACGCCGCCGCGCCCGTCGACGCGGCCGCGGTCGCCGGCCTGCTGGCGCTGCCGTCGAGCCTGCCCGATGTCGGGGACATGCCGCAGGTCGCCCCCGGCGGCTGGGCGCGGGCCGAACATGGGCGGCTGCTGCGCATCGCCGTGATCTTCGACCCAACCGAACAGGTCGCGTTCGACGCGCTCTGCGACGCCCGCGCGCCCTTGAC
The DNA here is from genome assembly GCF_900106695.1 of Albimonas donghaensis. Lineage (GTDB taxonomy): Bacteria > Pseudomonadota > Alphaproteobacteria > Rhodobacterales > Rhodobacteraceae > Albimonas > Albimonas donghaensis. The sequence goes on along the minus strand of NZ_FNMZ01000001.1, from coordinate 607,938 downwards.
GGCGGACGAGGGGCGGCCGCAGGGTTTCGAAGCGACGATGGCGCTCTGCCTGCGGGGAGAGGCCATCGCGGAGGGACGGGTCTCGGCGGACGCCGCCGACCCGCCCACGCCGGAGTTCGTGGCCAGGGCGCTGAACGAACTGCTGGCGGAGATGCTGGGCGCAGGAGGCGCGGACTGATCATGACCAATGAAACCAAGCGGCACGGCCGGATCACCGGCCGCGGGGCGACGCTGCGCGCCCTGCGCGGTGCGGGGCTTGCGCTGGCGCTCGGCGCCGGGCTGGCGGCCTGCGGCGGCCCCAACGGGCCGGCGACGCGGATCTACGCCGAGCTGCTGGACAGCGCCTATTCGCCCAACCAGATCAACGCCGGCAGCATCCCCACGCCGGTGCAGGTGCTGGGAACGCCGCCCGACGGCTCCGACGCCGCGGCGGTGGCCGGGGGCATGCGGATGCCGGCGCGCTTCGGCTCGGGGACCTTCGTGCCGGCGACCGAGCAGGACATGCGCGGCCCCCGCGCCGTGCTGGCCTTCAACCCGTCGGGGCGGCTGCGCTCCTGCGAGGGCGCGGTCGTGGGGCGCGGCGGCGAGGGCCGCAACGGCCGCATGGAGGCGTTGCTCGCCTGGTGCGACGGGACCAAGGAGCTGAGCTCGCTCATGATCAGCTCCGGCGCTTCGCAGGGGCCGAAGGACGACAAGTTCGAACGCGCCATGTCGCAGGCGATGAACCAGCTTCTGCCGTCACGCAACCCGGCCATCGGCGGCGGCGAGGCCTCGGCCCGCCGGGTGCCCGGCGGCTGATCCCCGCCGCTGATCCCCGCCGCTAACCCCAGCCGCCACCCCCCGCCGCTGATCCGGCGCATGCGCGACCGACGCGGGCCTCTTCCTTCGGGGAGAGGCCTTTTTCGCGTCGAACCGGACCGCGACAAGCCGGAAGACCCGCAGCCGCCCGCCGGGTTCCCGAGCGTCCCCCCGCATGACCTCCGGCGGCGCGATCAGCGACACCGGGACCCCGACGGCCTGCGAGGGCGACGCCGCGCCGGTCGCGACCGCTCCGAGCGCGCCGGAACGGAAAAACCCGGCGCATGATGCGCCGGGTTTCTCGTGTCCCGCAGACAGGGATCCGCGTTCAGGTCCCTGCGGCCGGGATCATGCGCCCGGCGCTCAGCCCTCGGCGGCCTCGCGCAGGGCTTCGAGGTCCAGCCACTCCTCCTCCGCCTTCTCCAGCGCGCGGCGGCGCTGGGTCAGGGCGGCGGTGGCCTTGGCGAACTTGTCGGGCGACTTGGCGTAGAGATCCGGATCGGCGAGCAGCCGCTCCAGCTTGCCGATATCGACGCCCAGCCGCTCCATCTCCGCCGGCAGGGCCTCCAGCCGGTGGGTCTGGGTGAAGGTGAGCTTCGGCCCGGGTTTGGCCGACGGCTTCGACGCCCTGGCGCCCGAACTGGCCGCGGGCTTCGCATCCGGCGTCTGCGCGGCCTTGCGGCTCTCCCGCCCCGCGTTCTTCCCAGCGTTCTTCCCCGCGCCCTTGCCGGTCCCCTTGGCGGTCCTGGGGGCGGAGGACGTGACCTCGGCCCCGCCCATCGGCGCCCCGCCGCGCTGCGCGACCATGTCCGACCAGCCGCCGGCATAGACCGTCGCGCGCCCGTCGCCCTCCATCACCACGGTGGAGGCGGCGGTGCGATCCAGAAAATCGCGGTCATGGCTGACCAGCAGCACCGCGCCCTCGAAATCCACCACCAGCTCCTGCAGCAGGTCGAGGGTTTCGACGTCGAGATCGTTGGTCGGCTCGTCCAGCACCAGCACATTGGATTCGCGCGCCATCAGCCGGGCCAGCAGCAGCCGCGCCTTCTCTCCGCCCGACAGCGACTTGACCGGGCCGCGGGCCTGGCGCTCATCGAACAGGAAGTCCTTGAGATAGGCGACCACATGCTTGGGCCGGCCGCGGACCATCACCTGGTCCGAGCGGCCGGAGACCGACATCTCCGGATCGCCCACGAGGCTGTCCCAGAGCGACATCTCCGGGTCCAGCGCGGCGCGGGCCTGGTCGAAGACCGCGACCTCCAGGTTCGTGCCCAGCGTGATCTTGCCGGCGTCGGGTTCGACCTCGCCGGTCAGCATCTTGATCATCGTGGACTTGCCGACCCCGTTGGGCCCGACGAAGGCCACGCAGTCCCCGCGCATGATCTTGAGCGAGAAGTCCGTGCAGATCGCCTTGCCGCCATAGGATTTGGAGACGTCCTCAGCCTCCATCACCCGCTTGCCGGACTGGGGCGCGCTGTCGAAGGCCATGGCCGCCGTCCCGGTGCGCGCGCGCTGGCCGGAGCGTTCCTCGCGCAGGTCCTGCAGGCGGCGGACGCGGCCCATGTTGCGCTTGCGCCGGGCGGAGATGCCCTCCACCGCCCAGACGGCCTCCTGCTTGATGAGACGGTCGAGCTTGTGGCGGGCCTGGGCCTCCTCCTCGAACACCTTGTCGCGCCAGTCCTCGAAATGGGTGAAGCCGCGGTCGAGCCGGCGCGCCTGGCCGCGATCGACCCAGATCACCTGCCGGGTCAGCGCGCGCAGGAAGGCGCGGTCATGGCTGACCAGCACGAAGGCGGCGCGGGTCTGGGACAGCCGCTGCTCCAGCCAGGCGATGGCCTCGATGTCGAGATGGTTGGTCGGCTCGTCCAGCAGCATCAGGTCGGGGTCGACCGCCATCAGCCGGGCCAGCGCCGCGCGCCGCCGCTCGCCGCCCGAGGCCGCGGCGGGGTCCTGGTCCTCGGGGACCTTGAGGCCCTCCATCGCCATTTCGGCGCGCCAGACCTCGGCCGGGTCGAGCGGCTCGGCCACATAGTCGCCCAGCGTGGCGTAGCCGGCGAAATCCGGGTCCTGGGGCAGGTAGCCCACCGTGGCGCCGGGGCGGGTGAAACGTTCGCCCGAATCCGGCTCGGCGAGGCCGGCCATGATCTTCATCAGGGTGGATTTGCCCGAGCCGTTGCGGCCCACGAGGCAGATGCGATCGCCCGGCTGCACGGCGCAGTCGAGGCCGGCGAACAGCGGATCGCCGCCCCAGCCAAGGGAGATCTCGGAGAGCGTCAGAATGGGAGGTTCGGCCATGCGAGGGCGGTAGCCGTCGCAGCGCGGAGCGTCAAGCCGGCGCGCGCCGGAGGGAGGCGGGAAGCGGGGCGAAACAGGCTCGGTTCCGGGGAAAGGCGGCGGCGGGCCGCAGGCGACGCCACGGCGCCCGGACTTCCGCGCGGGGCTCCGGGCGCCTAGGTTGAAGAAAACATAGCGGGAGCGAGAGACCATGATGGGCGTGCAGGGAGCGGTCGACGCGGCCGAAGCGGAGACGCCGGGCGGCGGCGGAAACGGGGTCCCGGCGGCCATGGCCCCCTCAGGCGCGACGTCGCCGGGCGCGGCGCTGTCGGACGCGGCGCTGCCAGGGGCGGCGCCGACGGGCGCTCGGGGGCTGGCCGAACGCGGCGGCCTCACGCCCGACCGGGTCGAGATCATCGGCGGCGTGCATGTGGAGATCTACGGCGCGGGGGCCGGCGCCGGGCCGGGCCTGCCGGTTCTGGCGGTGCACGGCTTCATGTCGAGCCGCACGCAATGGATGCTCAACCTGCCGGCCCTGGTCGCGGCGCGCCCCGTGGCGGTGGTGGAGCTGCTGGGCCATGGCCGCTCCGAGGCGCCCGAGGCGCTTTCCGACTACGCGCCCGCCCGATATTTCGAGACCTTCGAGACGATCCGCGGATTGATGGGCGCGCCGCGCTGGCATCTCTGCGGGCAGAGCTTCGGGGCGGCGATGACGCTGCGCTACCAGGATGCGCATCCCGACGTGGTGGCGGCGCAGGTCTTCACCAACTCCACCGCCTCCTTCGCGGATCCGGCGACGCCCGAGGCCGCCGCCCTGGCGCGCGAACGGGCCGAGCGGATCCGCGCCGAGGGGCGGGAGGGGCTGAGCGCCCATCGCTCGCATCCCTCCGGCGCGCGGCGGTTCCCGGCGGCGGTGAAGGCGGCGATGCTGGAGGATGCGGCCCGGCTGGATCCTCACGCCATGGCCTGCGCGGTGGAGCTGACCATTCCCGGCGTCGCCATGCGCCACCGTTTCCGGGCCATCGAGACGCCGACGCTGATGGTCAACGGGGTGTGGGAGAAGCGGTTTCAGCCTTGGGCGGCCTGGGCGCGGACCGCGCTGCCGACCCTGCGCTCGACGGACCTGGAGGGGGGGCACTCGATCAATGTCGAGCAACCCGCCGCCTTCGACGCCGCCGTGACCCAGTTCCTCGCCGCGTACGATACCTGAACCAGGCGAGACCGGCGGAGGAAGCCGCGCGTCGACCGGCCCGAGGGCGGCGCCGCGGCGCCCGCGCGGCAGGGCGCCGGGGGCGAGGGCGGGTAGGTTTCATCGATCCCGCCGACAGCGCGGGGGGGGGGGGAGCGGCGACCGCGGATGGTCGCTTTCCCTCCATGGAACGGACGAAGCGCCGCAGGGCCGCGCGAGCCCCGGCCCTCCTGATCCCGAGACCCGGCGCCGAGACGGGGCGCCCAAACGCATTCGGATCGGAACGCCGCCAGCGCCGCGATGCTCGCAAGACCCGCTCGCGCGATCCTGTCCTTCCGGCGACGGCGCCGCCAGGCCCCGCCCCCTCAGCGCGCCGCGGGCGCCCGCGCGCCGCCAGGCGCCCGGCCGAACGCGGCGCCCGGCGCCCGGCGGCCCGCCCATGACCGGCCACCCTGTCGCACGCCGCCTCCGCCGTCGCGCGAACCCTTCCGCCCCGCCGCGCCGCCCGCTATCGTCGCGCGCATGACCCGCGCCTCCGCCTCCCCCGCCGAGCCCCGTTCCGCAGCCCCCGCCTTCCCGGGCCCGCTGCCCGCGGCGCTGGCCGCCACCTCCGAGCCGCCGGTGATGGAGGCCCGCCGCTGGATCGAGGGCAAGTCCTTCCCGGCCGAACGCCCGCTTCTGAACCTTTCCCAGGCCGCGCCCGTGGACCCGCCCCCCGAGGGCCTGCGCCGGGCCATCGCCGAGGCCGCGCTGAACGATCCGCAGGCGCATCTCTACGGCCCCGTGCTCGGCCTGCCCGCCCTGCGCGAGGACGTGGCCGCCCGCTGGTCGCGCGACTATTCCGGCGAGATCCGCCCCGAGGACGTCGCCGTCACCGCCGGCTGCAACCAGGCCTTCTGCGCCATGCTGGCCACGCTGGCCGGGCCCGGCGACGCGATCCTCCTGCCCGTCCCGTGGTATTTCAACCACAAGATGTGGTGCGACATGATGGGGATCGAGGCCCGCCCCCTGCCCTGCGACGCCGATCTCAACCCCGATCTCGCCGCCGCCGAGGCGCGGATGGACGGCGTGACGGCCATCGTGCTCATCACCCCCAACAACCCCACCGGCGCCGAATATCCCGCGGGCCTGGTCGAGGCCTTCGCGGCCCTCGCCCGCCGCCATGGCGCGGCGCTGATGCTCGACGAGACCTATCGCGACTTCGACAGCCGCGACGCCGCCCCCCACGCCCTGTTCTCCGACCCCGAATGGCGTGAGACGCTCGTCCATCTCTATTCCTTCTCAAAGGCGTATCGCCTGACCGGACACCGCGTCGGGCTCGCCATCGCGCATCCCGCGCGGCTGGCGCAGGCCGAGAAATTCCTCGACTCGGTGCAGATCTGCGCGGGGCAGCTCGGCCAGATCGCGGCGCTGCACGGGCTCCGCCACCTGGACGATTTCGTGACCGGCCAGCGGGACGAGATCCTCGCCCGCCGCGCCGTGGTCCGCGACAGCTTCCGCCAGGCCCTTCCGGACTGGGAGCTGATGGGCTGCGGCGCCTATTTCGCCTATATCCGCCACCCCTTCGCCGAGGACGCCGAGACGCTGTGCAAGGCGCTGGTGGACGAGCAGTCCCTGCTGATCCTGCCCGGCACGATGTTCTGCCCGCAGGGCGATCCGCTCGGCCCCCAATCCTTCCGCGTGGCCTTCGCCAATGCGGATGCGGACGGGTTGCGGGACGCGCTGGCGCGGCTCGCCGACTTCTCCGCGGGGCGGGCGAGACGGTGAGCGGGGCGGTGAAGCGGCGTCCGCGGGAGACCTGCGCATGACCCGAAGCTTCTACGAGTTCTTCGCCGGCGGCGGCATGGCCCGGATCGGCCTCGGGCCCGGCTGGGACTGCCTGTGGGCCAACGATCTCGACCGCGCCAAATGCGCGGCCTACAGGGCCAATTTCGGCGGCGATCACCTGCTGGAGCGCGACGTGTCCGCCGTGGCGCCGGCGGAGTTGCCGGGGCGGGCGGATCTGGCCTGGGCGTCCTTCCCCTGCCAGGACCTGAGCCTGGCCGGCGCCCGCCGGGGGATGACGCTGGGCGGCACGACCCGGTCCTCGGTGTTCTGGGCGTTCTGGTACCTGATCGAGCACCTGGCCCGCGAGGGCCGCGCCCCCCGCACGCTGGTGATCGAGAACGTGGTGGGCCTGGCCTCGTCCTCGCGGGATTTCGCGACGCTGTGCACGGCGCTGGCGCAGGCGGGCTACCGGTTCGACGCGCATGTGGTGGACGCCTCGGCCTTCCTGCCCCAGTCCCGGCCGCGGCTTTTCGTGGTGGCCTGGCTCGGGGGCGAGCCGCCCGAGGCGCTGCGGGAGGGGGAGGGCGCGCCTCCCCGCCCCAGGGCGCTGGCCCGGGCGCTGGAGGCGCTGGGAGAAGCCGGCCCCGCCCGCCGCGCCCTGCGTCTGGACCTGCCGCGCAGCCGCAACCTGCAGCTGACCGACATCGTGGAGGACCGGCCCGACGGCGTCGCCTGGCGCAAGGCGGCGGAGGTGAAGCGGCTGATGGGGATGATGACCCCGCGCCATCTCGCCCGGATCGAGACCGCGAAGGCGGAGGCCGCGCGATCGGGCCGCGCCCAGGCCGGCACGCTCTATCGCAGGACACGGCCGGACAAGACGAGGGGCGGAACCGTGCAGCGGGCGGAGGTGCGCTTCGACCTCGCCGGTTGCCTGCGGACGCCGGCGGGCGGGTCCTCGCGCCAGACGCTGGTGCTGGTGGAGCCCTCGGGGAAGGTGCGGATGCGGCTGATCTCGGCGCGGGAGGCGGCGCGGCTGATGGGCTTGCCGGAGGATTACGCGCTGCCCAGGGGCTACACCGACGCCTACAAGCTGGCCGGCGACGGGGTGGCGGTTCCGGCGGCGCGCTGGATCGCGGCGCAGCTGGTGGAGCCGCTGCTCGACGCCATGGACGCGGCCGGGGCGGCGGGCGGCGGAGCCGGCGATGGCGAGGCGTTGCGCTCGGCGGCGGGCGCTTGACGCCGGAGCGGTTCCGAAGCCGCGCGTCGACGGGCCCGAGGGCGGCGCCGGATCGCCCGCGCGGCGCTTGATCGGACCGATCACGGCCCCGTTTCAGGCGGCGCGGGCGGGAAACGGCCCCGGCCGGACCGCCCGGCGCATCGCGGCGGCGCCGGAGCGGCGCGCAGCGGGACCGCCCCGCAATCCTTCCGCCCCGCAATTCTTCCGCCCTGCGCTCGCCGCTCCGCTCGCCCCGCGCTCGCCGTTCGCCCCGCGTTCGCCGCTCGGCCCGTTCGACGCCCGCGCCGCCGATGACGCGCGCCGCGGGCGAAACGGCGCGGCCTGGCGCCCGCCCGACGCGGCGCCCGGCCCGCAGGGCCGCCCCCCCGCGCCCCACCAACGCCCCGCTGACGCAGTCATGAGCGGCCCCCGGTTGCCCCCGCCCGCGCCTGCGCGTAAGACCCTTGACCGACTGTTCCTCGCCCTTTCGCGCCGCGAAATCCGCGCCCTCAACCTTCGAAGGCCTCGCTCATGCTCCACCTGCTGCGCCGCGCCGCCAAGACCTGGGTGTTCCGCATCCTCTTCGGCCTGCTGATCCTGTCCTTCGCGGTCTGGGGCGTCGGCGACATGGACTTCGGCGGCGGCGGCAACAGCGTCATCACCGTGGGCGAGCAGAAGGTCACCGTCGAGGACTACGCCATGGCGCTGGACCGCGAGATGCGCTCCGTCTCCCAGCGCTCCGGCCAGCCCGTGGACATCGCCTCGGCCCAGGCCATGGGCCTGCCGCAGTCGGTCACCGCGCGCCTGGTCCGCGACGCCGCGCTGAACGAGGAGGCCCGGCGCCTCGGCATCTCCGCCGACGACCACGCGCTGCGCGACGCCATCCTCTCCTCACCCTCCTTCCACGGGCTCGACGGCACGTTCGACGAGGAGCAGTATCGATTCGTGCTGGAGCGGCTGGGCTTCGCCGTCGACCGCTTCGAGGACGACCTGCGCAAGTCGCTGGCCCGCGACGCGGTCACCGGCGCCGTGTCCCGCGGGGCCGAAGCCGCCCCGGGCTTCGCCGAGCGCCTGATCGCCCGGGCGTTCGAGACCCGGACCTTCCGCCTCGCCTCCCTGCCCGCCGCCGCCATGCCGCAGCCCGAGGCCCCCGACGACGCCACCCTCGCCGCCTTCCACGAGGCCAACCAGGACCGCTACCGCGCCCCCGAAAGCCGCGCCGTGACCTGGATCGAGATCGCGCCGGCCACGCTCGCCGCCGATATCGAGGTCCCCGAGGACGATCTGCGCGCCGCCTTCGAGGCCGCCGCCGACCGCTTCTCCCAGCCCGAGACCCGGGCCGTGGACATGCTGGCCTTCGCCGACGAGGCCACCGCCGCCGAAGCCGCCGAAGCCATCGCCGCCGGCGAGACCAGCTTCGAGACGCTCGCCGCCGAGCGCGACCTGAGCGCCGCCGACATCGACCAGGGCGAAATCCCCCGCGACGCGCTGGACGCGGAGGCCGCCGAGGTGGTGTTCGGGACCGACGAGCTGGGCCCCGTCGGCCCGGTCGACACCCTGTTCGGCCCGACGCTTTACAACATCCGCGCCATAATCCCGGCCCGCGCCACCGCCTTCGAGGATGCGCGCGGAGAGCTGGAAGCCGAACTCGCCATGACCCGCGCCCGCGACCGCGCCCATTCGGAGGCCGAGGAGGCCGCGGACCTGCTCGCCTCCGGCGCCACGCTGGAGGAGATCGCCCGCGACGCCGGTCTGCCGCTGCGCCAGTCCGACGCCGTGACCGCGGACGGGACCGGCGCCGTGGGCGCCTTCGCCCGTGATCCCGCCTTCCTGGAGGAGGTCTTCACCGCCGCCCCGGGCGAGGAGCGCGACCTGCTCGAAGCCGGGAACGGCGCCTATGCGCTGGTCCGTGTGGACGCGGAGACCCCCGCCTCCGACCTGCCGCTGGACGAGATCCGCGACCGGGTCGCCGCCGACTGGGCCGCGCAGGCCCGCATGGACGCGGCCCTGGTCGCCGCCGAGGACGCCTCCGACCGCATCTCCGCCGGCGAAAGCTGGGAGGACGTGACCGCCGAACTGCCCGCCGCCCCGGTCGAGCTGCCGCCCCTGCGCCGCGACCAGCCCGCCCCCGGCCTGACCGCCGAGGCGATGGAGACCCTCTTCGCCGCCGAGCAGGGCGCGGTGCTCGCCGTCGCCACGCCCGACGGCGCGGCGCTGGTCGAGGTCGCCGGCATCACCCCCGCCGACCTCCAGTCCGGTCAGGCGGCGGAACTGCTGGCGCGATGGCGGGAGGCGCTGGACGGCTCGGTCTCCCAGGACCTCTACACCTATTTCGCAGCCGCGGTGCAGAACCGGATCGGCGCGAATTTCAACCCGCAGGCCATGGAACAGGCGATCAGCGCCCTGCGCTGAGCCCGACGGACCGGACGGGGCCGCCGCGCAGGCGCCCCGGCCGGCCGCCGACCGCCCCCAAGGCCCCGCCCGCCGAGGCAATTCCGATGCAGATCCTTCCCGATTTCGCCACGTTCGAGGCCGGCTTCGCGGCCGGACGCTCCCAGGCCGTCCACTGCACCATTCCGGCGGATCTCGACACGCCGGTGTCGCTGATGCTGAAGCTGACCCAGGCGCGCCGGGACAGCTTCATGCTGGAGAGCGTGACCGGCGGCGACACCCGCGGCCGCTATTCCTTCATCGGCTTCAAGCCCGACCTGATCTGGCGCTGCCGAGGGGACCGGGCGGAGATCAACCGCTCGGCCCGCTGGGATTCGGACGCGTTCGAGCATGACCCCCGCCCGGTGCTGGAAAGCCTCCGCGCCGCGCTGGAGGAAAGCCGGATCGAGCTGCCCCGCGGCCTGCCGCCGGGGATGGCCGGGCTGTTCGGCTATCTCGGCTATGACATGGTCCGCCATGTGGAGCGCCTGCCCGAGCCCAACGCCGACCCGCTGGGCCTGCCCGACGCGGTGATGATGCGCCCGACCATCGTGGCGGCGGTGGATTCGGTGAAGGACGAGGTGACCTTCGTGACCCCGGTGCGCGCCGGCACGGGAGAGACCGCGCGCGCCGCCTACGCCCGCGCGGCGGAGCGGCTGTCGGACGCGGTCATGGACCTCGACCGCGCGCCCTCCGAGGCCCGCGCCGACGGCGATCCGGCGCCGGCGCCCGAGCAGGTCTCCAACACCAGCTTCGAGCGCTACCTGGAAGTGGTCGCCAGGGCCAAGGAATACATCCTTTCGGGCGACATCTTCCAGGTCGTGCCCTCGCAGCGCTGGACGGTGGATTTCCCCGCGCCGCCCTTCGCGCTTTACCGGGCTTTGCGGCGCACCAACCCCTCGCCCTACATGTTCTACTTCAATTTCGGCGACTTCCAGGTGGTCGGCGCCAGCCCCGAGATCCTGGTCCGGGTGCGCGACGGCACGGTCACCATCCGCCCCATCGCCGGCACCCGCCCCCGCGGCGAGACGCCGGAGGAGGACGACCGGCTGGAAGCCGAGCTGCTCGCCGATCCCAAGGAGCGGGCGGAGCACCTGATGCTTCTCGACCTGGGCCGCAACGACGTGGGCCGGGTGGCGGAGATCGGCACCGTCGTCCCCACCGCCACCTATACGGTGGAGCGCTATTCCCACGTCATGCACATCGTCTCCAATGTCGAGGGCAAGCTGCGCGGGGACATGGACGCGCTGGGCGCCCTGCTCGCCGGCCTGCCGGCGGGCACCGTCTCGGGCGCGCCGAAGGTCCGGGCGATGGAGATCATCGACGAGCTGGAGCCGGAAAAGCGCGGGGTCTACGCGGGCGGGGTCGGCTATATCTCCGCCGCGGACGAGATGGACATGTGCATCGCCCTGCGCACCGCGGTGGTCAAGGACGGCAAGATGTATGTCCAGGCCGGCGGCGGCGTGGTGCATGACAGCGACCCCGAGGCCGAATTCCAGGAAACGGTGAACAAGGCCCGCGCCCTGATGAAGGCCGCCGAGGAAGCCGGCCGCTTCGACGACCGCCGCAACCGCTGACCACCGGCAGGGGGGACGGCGGGCGGGGCGACGAGCGTCAGCTCGAGCGCCCGTCCCGGCGTCCCCCCAAGCAGGCCTCGACGATCATCGCGGCCAGCATCAGGATCAGCGGCTCGACGGTCCAGCGCATCCGCGCCTGCTCGGCGCCGTTGAACAGATGCGCCATGCCCTCCTCCGCCGCGATCATCACGATCAACGCCAGCGCCAGCCCATGGCTCGCGCCGAACCGGCCCGAGGCCAGCGCCCCGACCGCGCCCAGCGCGATGGCCGCATACCAGGCGAAGGTCGGCCAGCCGCCCAGCACGGCGGCGCTCATGTCCTGGCGCCACGCGCCCGCATCCTGCGCCCGCGCCGCATCGGGGATCGGCAGCCGCTCCCATCCCAGCGGGCGATACTGCGCGTATTCATAGGGCCACAGCCGGTGCGAGGCCTCGACCGCCCCCGCCCGCCCCCACAACCAGGACCACGGCGCCTCCGCGATCGCCGCGACCGAGGCGTCGAGGCATGCGCGCGAACGCCACGCCGCCTCCGGCAGATGCAGCGCCTTGTGGCCGATACCGGGATGGATCGCGTCTATTTCCTTGATGGCGGTGGAGAATGCGCAGCGGGCGCGGTCCTCGCGCGCCAGGCCGCGGACCGTCTGCGCCAGGTTCATCCCGCCCCAGGTCCCGCCGGCGAAGAGCCCGTAATCCGCCTGATTGCGGATCGCAGGCGCCCCCGCCGCCAGCCCGAAAACCACCAGCAGCGCCAGTCCCGCCGGCCGCGTCACCACCCGCCGCGCCCCCGCCAGCCAGGCGCAGAGCGCGGCCAGCGGCAGAAAGGCCGGATGAAACAGGCTCCAGGTCAGGCACAGCGCCGCCGTCAGCGCATAGAGCGCCGCCAGCGGCCAGAGGCGCGCGCCGTCCCGCGCCAGCGCCGCCAGCGCCAGCCCGATCCCGGCCGCCAGCGCCATGGTGAGGTGGGCGTAAAGCGGAAACAGCTCGAAGAACGCCGCCGAGGGGCCCAGCGCCAGCAGATACGCCGCGCCCCAGGCCAGCCAGGGCCGCGCCCCCGCCAGCCCCAGCCCGGCGCGGACCATCACGGCGGAGAGCAGGGTCAACCCCATGAAGCTCCACTGAAAGCCGCTTGCGACGCAGAACAGGTCGCCCCCGCAGACCCGCGCCGCCGCCCCCAGCACCCCGTTCCACAAGGGCGGCTGCGAGCGCAGACCGCCCAGCGCGCCCCAATAATCCTCCCTCAGCGCCGACAGCGGCAGATGCTGCCACAGGCCGGCGATGGCGGTGGGGTCGGGGGATACGCCGAGCGCGTGGATCGCCAGCCGCTCCGCCGCGAAAAGCGCGAGGAGAAGGGCGAAGGCCGGAAGGTCGAGGCGACCAAAGGGTCCGGGCCCGGCCGGCGGTTCAGCCGGCCGGGACTCGACGCCGGAGCCGTCTGCGGGACGCCCGACCATGCTCAAGCGCGGGGCCGGCTCATTCCGTCGCGGCGGGGGCGGGCGCGGCGGGCGCGGCGGCGGCGGGGGTCTCGCTCGACGTGGGCGCCGGCGTGGTGCTCTCGGCCGGCGCCGCGTCCGCGTTCGGAGTCGCGCCCGTGTTCGTGGTCGGGGCCGTGTTCGTGGTCGGGGCCGGCGTCGGGCTGGGGGTCGCGCTCGGCGTGGGGGCGGGCTCGGCCGCGGCCGGCGCGGGGGCCGAGGCGGGGGCCGGGGCGGGCTCGGGCGCCGGCATCGGGAACATGACCGCCGCGACCATGGCGGCGATGGCGGCCAGCAGGAAACCGAAAATCAGTCCGCGCAGCATGAAAGCTCCTCCTGGCCGCGGGCGGATCGGGTCCGCGGCGGCCGCATGTCCGGGTCTCCGCGCCGCGGGGCCTTTTCCAGCCCCCGCGCGGCGCCCGCCCGCCTTGACGGGCGCGCGGGCTTCGCCGCATGTATAGCCGCCGCGGGCCCGGGCTGGCCAGAACGCAGCGCAGGCCGCGCCGCGACGTCGCCCCCGCCCTCCGCCCCGCGCCTTCCCGCGCGCCGGCGGCGTCACAATCAAGGAGGTCCGGGACATGCTGCTGCTGATCGACAATTACGACAGCTTCACCTGGAACCTCGTGCATTACGTGGGCGAGCTCGGCGTCCAGGCGAAGGTCATCCGCAACGACGACATGACCGCCGCCGCGGCGATGGCGCTGAACCCCTCGGCCGTGCTGCTTTCGCCCGGGCCCTGCGACCCGGACCGCGCCGGCATCTGCCTCGACATGGTCGCCGCCTGCGCCGACGCCGCCCTGCCGCTGTTCGGCGTCTGCCTCGGCCACCAGACCATCGGCCAGGCCTTCGGCGGGCGGGTGATCCGCTGCCACGAGGTGCTGCACGGCAAGACCTCGGTCATCGGGCATGAGAACAAGGGCGTCTTCGCCGGCCTGCCGCAGGCCTTCACCGCGACCCGCTACCATTCGCTGGTGGTGGAGCGGGAGACCCTGCCCGACGCCCTCGAGATCACCGCCGACACCTCGTCCGGCGTGATCATGGGCCTGCAGCACCGGACCCTGCCGATCCACGGGGTGCAGTTCCACCCCGAGTCGATCGCGACCGAGCATGGTCACCGCCTGGTCGGCAATTTCCTGGTCGCCGCCGGGCTGATGGACCCCGCCGCCCTGCCCCCCGCCTGGGGCGTGCCCACCGGCCCGGCGCAGGCCCGGATGGAGGCGCTGGCCTGATGTCGGATGCGCTCAAACCGCTGATCAACAAGGCCGCCGACGCCCCCCTGAGCCGCGCCGAGGCCGAGGCCGCCTTCGACGCCATCATGTCCGGCGAGGCCACGCCCGCCCAGATGGGCGGCTTCCTGATGGCCCTGCGCGCGCGGGGCGAGACGGTGGACGAGATCGCCGCCGCCACCGCCGTGATGCGCGCCAAGATGACCCGCGTGCGGGCGCCCGAAGGGGCGATCGACATCGTGGGCACCGGGGGCGACGGCAAGGGCACGCTCAACATCTCCACCGCCGCGGCGCTGGTCGTGGCGGGGGCGGGCGTGCCGGTGGCCAAGCATGGCAACCGCAACCTGTCGTCCAGGTCGGGCTCCGCCGACGCGCTGTCGGTGATCGGGGTCAACGTCATGGTCCCCGCCGAGATCGCGCAGAAGGCGCTGGACGAGGCCGGGATCGCCTTCATGATGGCCCCGATGCACCACCCCGCCATGCGCTTCGTGGGGCCGGCGCGGGCGGAACTCGGCGCCCGGACGGTGTTCAACCTGCTCGGGCCGATGACCAACCCGGCGGGCGTGACGCGCCAGCTCACCGGCGCCTTTTCGGCGGCCTGGCTGCGCCCGATGGCCGAGGTCCTGGGCGCGCTCGGGACCGAACGCGCCTGGCTGGTGCATGGCTCGGACGGGACCGACGAGATCTCCATCGCCGGGACCACCGCCGCGGTGGAGACCCGTGACGGCGCCCTGCGCGACTTCGAGATCCATCCCGAGGACGCGGGCCTGCCCGTCCACCCGTTCGAGGCCATCGAGGGCGGCGCCCCGGAGGCCAACGGCGCCGCCCTCAAGGCGCTGCTCGACGGCGCGCCGGGGGCCTATCGCGACGCGGTGCTGCTGAACGCGGCCGCGGGGCTGGTGGTGGCAGGCGCGGCCTCGGATCTCAAGGAAGGCGCCGCCATGGCGGCCGAGGCCATCGACGCCGGCCGCGCCCGCGCCAAGGCCGAGGCGCTGGCCCGCATCACCTCCGGCTGAGCCGGGACCGGGCCGGGGTCCGACCTGGCCACGCGACGGTCGCATATGCCCCCGTCGCCGTGCGGGGGGGCGCGGGGGACGGATCCGTTTCGGTCCGAGTCGTCGCCCTCGACGCTGCGCCTGGCCGGGCCGGGGGACGGACGCGGGGACGCGCTGCGGCGCATAGGGTCCCGGCGCGGCGGATCCGGGCGCCTCAGGGGGATCAGGGGGAATCGCCTTCCCAATCCTCCCCGCATCGGTTTCCCTGCCGGCTGATCCGGAAAACACCGCAGGGAGCCCCGCCCATGACCGCCATCGCCACCCGAGACTTCGACTATGCCGACGGCGCGACCGCCTGCCGGGGTTGGCTGTGCCTGCCCGAGGGGCTCTCGGCCCCCGCTCCCGCCGTGCTGATGGCCCCGGCCTTCCAGGGAGTGATTCCCGGCATGAAGGCCAATGCCGAGAAGCTCGCCGCCACGGGCCGGCCGGTGCTGCTGCTCGACCCCTACGGGGTGGAGGAGATGGCGAAGGACGTCGACCCCATGGTGCGGATGCAGGGCATGGTCGCGGATCGCGCGGGGTTGCGGGCGCGGCTGCTGGCGGCGCTCGACGCGTTCAAGGCGCTGCCGGAGATCGACGCGGGCCGGATCGCCGCCGCGGGCTACTGCTTCGGCGGGCTCTGCGCGCTGGATCTGGCGCGGGCGGCGCCCGAGGGGCTGGTGGGCGCGGTGTCGCTGCACGGCGTGTTCACGCCGAACCCCCTGCCGGCGAACCCGATCTCGGCCAAGGTTCTGGTGCTGCATGGCTGGGACGATCCCCTGGCCACGCCGGACACGGTGCTGGCCCTGGCGACGGAGCTGACCGAGGCCGGAGCGGACTGGCAGATCCACGCCTATGGCCAGACGGTCCACGCCTTCACCACGCCGGGGGCGAACACGCCCGGACGGGCGATGTATTCGCCCGACGCCGACCGGCGCTCCTTTCAGGCGATGGGGAACTTTCTGGGCGAGGTGCTGGACGCCTGAGCCGGGCGCCGCGTCGAGGGCGCGCCGGTGGGACCGGGGCGCCCGCGGCGCGCGGAACCGAAGCCGCGGGATGGCGACGGCCGCGGCAGGCGACCGGGCCGCACGCGACCGGGCGAAGCGCCGCGCGGGCGCAACGCGGCCGCCCGCGGGCCGGGCGACGCGCGGCTTCGGGCGGGGTCAGCCGCGCTCCGCGATGATGCGGGCGATGCGCTCGGCGTCCTTCTCGGGGGTCAGCCAGCGCCCGCGCTCCATGATCTCGAGCGTGTATTCCCGATAGGTCAGCCCGCATTCCGCGGCGTATTTGACCCGGCGCCGCAGCACCTCGGGATGCGGCGGCTTCCAGGCCTCGGCCTTGGCCTTGCGCCAGGCGAAGAGCGCGAAGCCCCCGGTCAGCGGCGGCCCCTGGTTATGCCCGGAAGAGGCCGGCGCCCGCGGCGTGCGCGGCGGCGGCGAGAAGGCCGCCCGCGCCGCGGCGCTGCGCTGACCCGGTTGCAAGGGCGAGGGACGCAGGACGCCCGATGCGCCGCGGGAGGGCGAGGTCTTCGGCGCCTCCGCCCCGGCCTCGGCGCCCGGTCCGCCCGGCCCGGACCTGCCCCCGACGCCCCCGGAGCCCCCGACGCCCGCGGAGCCGGGTCCGCGCAGCCTGCGGGTCCCGGTCTGGCCAGGTTCCAGCGGCGTGGGGCGGCGGGCGCCGCTCATCGGGTTTCGGTCCTCGAGGTCATGCCGCCTTTCTGGCCTCGCGCGTCCCTTTCCGCCCGTGGCCATGTCGTCGCATCCCCTCGCGGAACCTCCCCGCCGCCGCCGCTTCCCCGCCGCGAAAAAAGGCCGTTTCCGCCCCACCGGCGCCAGCCCGTTCTTCCAAATCGTCCCGGCCCGCGTTAACACCCCTGCATGACCGACATTCTCGACCGCATCCGCGCCTACAAGCTCGACGAGATCGCCGCCGGAAAGGCGGCGCGGCCGCTCGCCGCCGTCGAGGAAGCCGCGCGCCGCGCCGAAGCCCCCCGCGGCTTCGTCAACGCCCTGCGCCGCAAGCATGAGCTTGGCGACTACGCGCTGATCGCCGAGATCAAGAAAGCCAGCCCCTCCAAGGGCCTGATCCGGGAGGACTTCGATCCGCCCGCGCTGGCCCGCGCCTACAGCTATGGCGGCGCCGCCTGCCTGTCGGTGCTGACCGACGGCCCCTCCTTCCAGGGCGCGCCCGAGTTCCTGGAGGCCGCCCGCGACGCCGTCGCCCTGCCCTGCCTGCGCAAGGATTTCCTCTACGACCCGTGGCAGGTCGTCGAATCCCGCGCGCTCGGGGCGGACTGCATCCTGATCATCCTCGCCGCCGTCTCCGACGACCAGGCGCTGGAGCTTGAGGACGCCGCCATCGCCTGGGGCATGGACGCGCTGATCGAGGTCCATGACGCCGAGGAGATGGAGCGCGCCCACAAGCTGAACTCGCCCCTGATCGGGATCAACAACCGCGACCTGCGCACGTTCGAAACCCGGCTGGAGACCACCGAAGCGCTGGCCGAATCCGCGCCGGCGGATTGCGTGCTGGTGTCCGAATCCGGGCTGTTCGCGCCGGCCGACCTCGCCCGCATGTCCCGCGCCGGGGCCCGCACCTTCCTGATCGGCGAAAGCCTGATGCGCCAGGGCGACGTCGCCGGGGCCACCAAGGCGCTGCTGGCCGACCCGGTCGCCTCGGGCGCATGACCCGCCCGGTCTCGATGGCCGGCGGCTGAGCCGCCCGGCCGCGGCCCTCTCCCTTCCCCGCCTTCCGGAGGCACGGACCCCGATGTCCCTCACCCATTTCGACGCCAAGGGCGACGCGCAGATGGTCGACGTCTCCGACAAGGCGGAGACCGCCCGCACCGCCACCGCCCGCGGCGCGGTGGTCATGGCGCCCGAGACGCTGGCCCTGATCCAGGCCGGCCAGGCCGCCAAGGGCGACGTGCTCGCGGTCGCCCGGCTCGCCGGCATCATGGGGGCCAAGCGCACCGCCGACCTGATCCCGCTCTGCCATCCGCTGCCCGTCACCAAGGTCACCGTGGACCTCGTCTGCGCGCCCGACACCAACCGGGTGGAGATCGAGGCCACCGTGCGCACCACCGGCCGCACGGGGGTGGAGATGGAGGCGCTGACCGCCGTCTCCGTCGCCCAGCTCACCGTCTACGACATGGTCAAGGCGGTGGACCGGGGCATGCGCCTGACCGACACCCGCGTGGTGTTGAAGGAGGGCGGCAAGTCCGGCCGCTGGGAAGCCGAGTGAGCGACGCGCCCAAGGCGCCGCTGCTGCCGGTCCCCGAGGCGCTGGCCCGCCTGATCGCGCTGATGCCGCTCATGGGGACCGAGGAGGTTCCGCTGACCCGGGCCGCGGGCCGCGTGCTGGCCTCCGACGCCGTGGCGCGCCGCACCCAGCCGCCCTTCGCCGCCTCCGCCATGGACGGCTACGCCCTGCGGGACGCGGGGCTGGCGCCGGGGGCCGAGTACCGCGTGATCGGCGAGGCGCAGGCCGGCCGCGGCTTCGCCGGCGCGGTGGGCCCGGGCGAGGCGGTGCGCATCTTCACCGGCGCTCCCGTCCCCGAAGGCGCCGACAGGGTGCTGATCCAGGAAGACGCGGAGACGCCGGCGCCGGGCCGCATCCGGGTCCGCGAGGGGTTCGACGACGCCCGCCATATCCGCCCCGCCGGCGGCGATTTCTCCGAGGGCGACCGGCTGACCGCGCCCCGCCGCCTGACCTCGCGCGATGTGGCGCTGCTGGCGGCGATGAACCTGCCCCGGGTCGAGGTCCGCCGCCGCCCCGTCATCGCCCTGATCGCCACGGGCGACGAGCTGGTGGAACCGGGAGAGACCCCCGGCCCCGATCAGATCGTGTCCTCCAACACTTACGGGCTGCACGCGATGCTGGCGGCCCTTGGCGCCGATCCGCGGATGCTGCCGATCGCGCGTGACACGATGCACAGCCTCGCCGCCGCCTTCGACGCCGCGGAGGCCGCGGGCGCCGACCTGGTGGTGACGCTGGGCGGGGCCTCGGTTGGGGATCATGACCTCGTGGGCCGCGCGGCGGGAGCGGCCGGCATGGCGCTCGATTTCTGGCGCATCGCCATGCGGCCGGGCAAGCCGCTGATGGCGGGGCTGATGCGTGGGCGCCCGATGGTCGGGCTGCCGGGCAACCCGGTCTCGGCCATCGTCTGCGGGCATGTCTTCCTGCGCCCGGCGCTCGACGCCATGCTGGGGCTGCCGGCCGGGCCGCTGGAGCGGGAGACGGCGCGGCTGGCCGCCCCCGTCGTGGCCAATGGCGGGCGCGAGCACTACGCCCGCGCCGTGCTGGGCCGCGGCGCGGACGGCGCCCTCTCCGTCCGCGTGCTGGAGCGTCAGGACAGCTCCCTGCTCTCGGTTCTGGCCGAGGCGGACGCGCTCGCGGTGTTGCCCGCGGGCGCGCCTGAAATGCCGGCCGGGGCCGCGGTGGAGATCCTGCGGCTCTGACGGTTTACGCCCTGGACGCGCGCGGAAAACCGGGGCGGAACACGAACGCGTTGACACAAAACAAGAACGTTAGTAGAACTTGACGGCAAGATACCCGTCGGTCGCGAAAGGCTCGCGCGCCGGTGCCACGCAGGAAGCGGAGGGGTTCGCGCCGTCATGCTCACCAGGAAACAGCTCGATCTTCTGCGCTTCATCCATGAGCGCGTGCAGGTCGACGGGGTGTCGCCCTCTTTCGATGAGATGAAGGAGGCTCTGGACCTCCGCTCCAAGTCCGGGATTCACCGCCTGATCACGGCGCTGGAGGAACGCGGCTTCATCCGCCGGCTGGCGCATCGCGCCCGGGCGATCGAGATCGTGAAGCTGCCCGAAAGCCTTGGCGGCGCGGCGGAGCCCGCCCCCGGCTTCCGCCCCCGGGTGATCGAAGGCGCGCGCCCCGCGCCCGCCGCCGCCTCCGCCATTCCGGGTTACGAGCCGGAGGCCGCGGCCTCGGTGCCGCTGATGGGCCGGATCGCGGCGGGCGTGCCGATCTCCGCCATACAGCACCAGGAGCGTATGGTCGGCGTGCCCGGCGGCATGATCGGCCGCGGCGGGGAGCATTACGCGCTGGAGGTCAAGGGCGACTCGATGGTCGACGCCGGCATCCATGACGGCGATCTCGTGGTGGTGGAGCGGTGCGACACCGCCAGCAACGGCGACATCGTCGTGGCGCTGGTGGAGGAGGAGGAAGCGACCCTCAAGCGCCTCCGCCGCCAGAACGGCATGATCGCGCTGGAGGCCGCCAACCCGCTCTACGAAACGCGCCTGTTCCGGGAGGATCAGGTGACGGTGCAGGGCCGGCTGGTCGGCCTGATCCGCACCTACTGACGGCGCCGCGCCCCCGGGGAGACCCGGGCCGCGCGCCTCTGCGGATCGAGGCGTCGGCCCTGACGCGGCCCCGTGAAACGTCCCCGTCTCGGCGCCTCCGGCGACCGTGGCGTCCTTTGCTGAAAACGCCTCGCCGGCGGCGCGCAGGACCGGCGCCCCCTGTCGGGGCGCCGGTCCTGCGCGCCGCCGCGCGGTGGACACTCCCTTTCCCTGTCGAATGCGTGGCGCGAAGCCCGGCCGGATCGGCGGCCGTCCGGCTATGCCCGGATCGTCCCGCAGACGTCGGCTCGATGGTCGGTCAGCCGTGCGGAGATGCGGTCCGCGCCCCTGCGCCTGCCCCCGCCGTCCCGCGCCGCTCGCCATCCGCGCCGCCCTCGCCGCGCGCCGCGGGCGCCGCGTCGCCACCAGCGCGCGCGAGACGCGGCGCCTGCGACGAGCTGTCAGCCAACGCGCCTTCGGACATCGGGGGCCCCCGTCGCGGGCTCAGCGTCCGACAGCGCCCCAGGGGCGGTCGATGGCATCGGTCAACGCGCCGCGGATGCGCACCGTGTCCCCTTCGGGCGTCACCGACAGCGCGCCCAGCCGGTCCAGCGCGGCCCGGTCGAAGCTCAGGCACGGCCCCACCCCGGGCTGCCGCGCCGCCGGCGCCACCAGCACCGTGCGCGGGACGCAGGCCGCCGCCATCCGATCCGGCCGCACCAGCCCCTCCAGCAGCACCAGCCGCCAGCCGTTGGACAACTCGGCCGAGGCCTGCTTGGCCGCCCGATCCACGCCCGGCCGCACCGCGGCTTCGGCCTGGTCGGCCGCATCGCCGTCATTGGCCAGCCAGGTCTCGATCACGTAGCCCGCGCCCCGCGCCCGGTCCACGGCCCGGCCAAGGTCGCCCATCACGCCGATCGCCACGCCGTCAGGCGCCACCAGCGCCTCCGGCCGGGTGGCTCCGAACGTCCACAGGGCCAGCCCCGCGCAGGCCGCGACGGCCCCGGCCCAGCGCAGCGGCGTGCGCCAGATCGCGAGCCACAGCCCCCCGAACGCCACCAGCCCCATCGCCCCCGCCGGAGCTTCCGGCACCGGCCGCACCGCGCCGGGCATCCCCGCCGCCCAGGCCGCGACGTCGAGGATGAACCCGATCCCCCAGCCCATCGGAACCAGCGCGAGGGATTGCAGCCCGAACGGCGCCAGCACCGCCGAGAGCGCGCCGAACGGCGCCACCCAGAAGGCCATCACCGGCGCCGCCGCCAGGTTCGCGGGCAGGCCCCAGGTGGTCAGCCGGTTGAAGCTCGCCGCCGCGAAGGGCGCCGTCGCCATCCCCGCCACCAGCGAGGTCAGCAGCAGCCCCGCCCCCCACAACGCCAGGCGGCGCGGCCAGACCCGGCGTTCGGACCCGCGGTCGAGCCTCAGCCAGCCGCCCTCCCGCACGCCCTCGTAGATCGCCACCAGCGCCAGCGTGGCGGCGAAGGACATCTGGAATCCCGCGCCCATCAGGCTTTCGGGCCGCACCAGCAGAATCGCCAGCGCCGCCGCCGCCAGCGCCCGCATGGAGATCGCCGGCCGGTCGATCATCACCGCGATCAGCGCCGCCGCCGCCATGGCGAAGGCGCGCTGCGTGGCGACCGAGGCGCCCGACAGCACCAGATAGGCCAGCGCCGCCGCAAGCGCCGCCCCCGCCGCCGCCTTCTTGGCCGGGATCCGCACCGCCAGCCCCGGCGCCGCCGCGATGGCCAGCCGCGCCGCGGCGAAGGCCAGCCCGGCCAGCAGCCCCATATGCAGCCCGGAGATCGCCAGCAGATGCGCGAGGTTGGAATCGCGCAGGTCCTGCAGCTCATCCCGCCGCACCTCGGAACGGACGCCGGTCAGGATCGCCGCGGCGAACGCGCCCTCGCGTCCCGGCAGCGCTTCGAGAATGCCCTCGGTCATCGCGCCGCGGGTCTGCTCCAGCCAGGCCGACAGCCGGGTGATCGTCCCCTCGTCGGCCTCCGCCGTCCCCGCGGTTTCGGCATTGGCGCCGACCAGCGGCCCGCGGGCGAAGCCGATGGCGCCCAGCCCCTCGAACCAGGCGTGGCGGCGGAAATCGAAGCCCCCAGGCTCCACCGGCCCCAGCGGCGGCCCCAGCCGGGCGAAGACCTCGATACGCTCTCCCAGCCGCACGGGGCGGGCGAAGTCGCCTTCCAGCAAGGTGATGCGGGCGGTGGCGGGCGTCTGTTCGGGCGGCAGGCCGTAGACCACGAGATCGGCGAGCGTCACCCGCCGCCGGTCGGCGCGCGAGCGGGCGACCTCGATCACCCGGCCCTGGAGAGTGGCGTCGATCGGCGCCGACAGCACCGGCGCCGCCACCACCTGGCTGCGCAGGGCCGAAGACGCGAACCCCGCCGCCACCAGCGCCGCGGCCAGCGCCAGCGCCGGCGGCGCCCGCCCGGCCAGCGCCAGCGGCAGCGCCGCCGCCGGCCCCGCCACGGCCAGCGCCACCAGCCAGTTGGACGGCTCGGCGGCCAGGGCGAAATAGATCCACACCCCCAGCGCCACCAGAACCGGCGCCCAGAGCGGGGCGCGCCGGCGCTCGGCCTCGACCAGGCGCGCCCATGCCTCGCCCGCCCCCGCCCGCATGAACCGGGCGAGGCGGAGACGTCGCATAGGGCGACGGGCGTCGGATGGCTTGTCCTGCGGGCGGGCGATTGTCATAACGGCGCCGACCTTAAAGGAATTCGGACCGCGATCCACCATGAGCCCATCCGACGCAAGCCCCGCCCCCGCCGCCAACGGCCCCGAGGCCGCACGACCCGGACAGGTGGTGACGCGCTTCGCCCCCTCGCCGACCGGCTATCTGCATATCGGAGGCGCGCGCACCGCGCTCTTCAACTGGCTGTTCGCCCGAGGCCAGGGGGGCAAGTTCCTCCTGCGCGTCGAGGACACCGACCGCGTCCGCTACACGCCCGAGGCCGCCCAGGCGATTCTCGACGGGCTGAGCTGGCTCGGCCTCGACTGGGACGGCGACGCCGTCAGCCAGTTCGAGCGCGTGCCCCGGCACAGGCAAGCCGCCCAGGCCCTGCTCGACGCCGGCGCCGCCTATCGCTGCTGGTCCTCGAAGGAGGAGATCGACGCCGCCCGCGAGGCCGCCAAGGCCGAGGGACGCCCGCCGATGTTCGTCTCGCCCTGGCGCGACCGCACCGACGGCGACCCGGCCGAGCCCCATGTGGTGCGCCTGCGCGCCCCGCGCGAGGGCGAGGTTTCGGTCGACGACGCGGTTCAGGGCCGGGTGACCTGGAAGGCCGACCAGATGGACGACCTGATCCTTCTGCGCTCGGACGGGACGCCGACCTACATGCTGGCGGTGGTGGTCGACGACCATGACATGGGCGTGACCCACGTGATCCGCGGCGACGACCACCTGACCAACGCCGCCCGGCAGAGCCTGATCTACAAGGGCCTGGGCTGGGACGTGCCGGTCTTCGCCCATATCCCCCTGATCCACGGGCCGGACGGCGCGAAGCTCAGCAAGCGCCACGGCGCGCTGGGGGTCGAGGCCTATCGCGACATGGGCTACCTGCCGGAGGGGCTGCGCAACTACCTCGCGCGGCTGGGCTGGAGCCATGGCGACGACGAATTCTTCACCGACGCCCAGGCCCAGTCCTGGTTCGCGCTGGAGGACATCAACAAATCCGCCGCCCGCATCGACTTCGTGAAGATGGAGCATCTGAACGGCCAGCACATGCGCGCCGCCACCGACGCCCGCCTTCTGGAGGCGGTGAAGGCGCTTTTCGCAGCGCAGCAAAAGCCCCTGCCCGACGCCGATCGCATGTCGACTTTCGCCGCCGCCATGCCCGGCCTGAAGGACCGCGCCAAGACCCTCAACGAATTGACGGACATGGCGTATTATATTTTCGCGAACCGTCCGCTGGACTTCGACGCCAAGGCCGCCGGCCTGCTGAAGGGGGACGCCGGGCCCATGCTGGCGCGATTGACTTCGCAACTGCGGAACCATAGCGTCTGGGATGAAGACGCCCTTCAGCAAGCGGTAAGAGATTTCGCGGAGCAAGAGGGCCTGAAGCTCGGCAAGGTGGCTCAGCCCCTGCGCGCCGCGCTGACGGGCCGGGCCGTCTCTCCCAGCGTGTTCGACGTCATGTCGACCCTGGGACGGGACGAATGCCTCGCACGACTTGACGACGTCTCCGCCACCTGACGGAGACGCATAGTCGCCGGGTCCCCCCCACACCGGGACCCGGCGCCGGTCCAAAACGCGCCGCGCCAGCCGGGCGCGCGCCATAAGGGGAGACGACCTTGGCCAAGGATACCGGACGCAAAGCCACCCTCGCGCTAGACGGCAAGAACTACGATTTCCCGATCTACTCGGGCACGCTGGGGCCGGATGTCGTGGACATCGGCAAGCTCTACGCGCAGGCCGACGTTTTCACTTTCGACCCGGGCTTCACCTCCACCGGGTCCTGCGAATCCGCGATCACCTTCATCGACGGCGACAAGGGCGAGCTGCTGTATCGCGGCTACCCGATCGACCAGCTCGCCGAGAAGTCGCATTATCTCGAAGTCTGCTACCTCCTGCTTTACGGCGAGCTTCCGACCGTCGCGCAGATGGAGGACTTCGAGGGCCGCGTCACGAAGCACACCATGCTTCATGAGCAGATGAAGAACTTCTATTCCGGCTTCCGCCGCGACGCGCACCCGATGGCGGTGGTCTGCGGCGTGGTCGGCGCGATGTCGGCCTTCTACCACGACAGCACCGACATCAACGATCCCTGGCAGCGCGAAGTGGCGACCATCCGCCTGATCGCCAAGCTGCCGACGATCGTCGCCTGGGCGTTCAAATACGCCAACGGCCAGCCGATGGTCTATCCGCGCAACGACCTGTCCTACGCCGAGAACTTCCTGCACATGTGCTTCGCGGTGCCGGCCGAGACCTATGAGGTCTCGCCGATCCTGTCGAAGGCCATGGACCGGATCTTCACCCTGCACGCGGATCACGAGCAGAACGCCTCCACCTCCACGGTGCGTCTGGCCGGCTCCTCGGGCGCCAACCCGTTCGCCTGCATCGCGGCCGGCGTGGCCTGCCTGTGGGGTCCCGCCCATGGCGGCGCCAACCAGGCCTGCCTCGAAATGCTGCGTGAGATCGGGTCCGTCGACAAGGTCGGCGAGGCCGTGGCCCGCGCCAAGGACAAGAACGATCCCTTCCGCCTCATGGGCTTCGGCCACCGGGTCTACAAGAACTTCGACCCGCGCGCGAAGGTGATGAAGGAGTCCTGCGACGAGGTGCTCGGCCTGCTGGGCATCGAGGACAACGAGACGCTGAAGGTCGCCAAGGAGCTGGAGCGGATCGCGCTGGAGGACGAGTACTTCATCGAGAAGAAGCTCTACCCCAACGTCGATTTCTACTCGGGCATCATCCTGGAGGCGATGGGCTTCCCGACTTCGATGTTCACCCCGATCTTCGCGCTGTCGCGGACCGTCGGCTGGATCTCGCAGTGGAAGGAGATGGTCGAGGAATCCTCGCGCATCGGCCGTCCCCGCCAGCTCTACACCGGCCCGACCGCCCGCGATTACACGGACGTCGCCGCGCGCTGATCCGCGCGTCCCGGCTGAAAACGGAAACGCCCCCCGCATCGCGGGGGGCGTTTTTCGTGGCCGGGCGGCGCGGCGCGCCTGCCTTCGGCGGTCAGGTGGCGACGGTGTAGACCACCGCGATGGCGGCCATCGCCACCACCGCCAGCACGGCGGAGTTGCGCAGCACCCGCCACACGCCGTTGGCCTCGGCGTTGGCGCCGCCGATGGTCGAGGGATCGTTCGGATCGCTCATCTCGGTCTTGAGCATCTCGGGCGTCTCCGAGGCGCGCGCTTCGGCGTTCTTCGGGTCGGCGTTTTCGGTCGGTCGGCTCATGTCGGCCTCCTTTCCATGGGTCGGGTCGGCGGCGCAGATGCGCTCGCCGTCCCCCATTCACATGGTCCGAAGTCCCGCGATCTCAATACACGCGGTCGTCAGAAACAATCCGTTCAGCCGTCCGGGCGGGTCCGGCCACGCCGCGTCACCCCTTCGCCCCGCCCCGCTCCAGCGCCGCGAGGACGGAGCGCGCCGCAAGCGTCGAGGGCGGCGCGCCGTGCCGGCCGAGCATCGCCAACGCCTCGTCCTCGGCCGCGCGCTGGGCGGCGGCGGCGGCGGGGTCGCTCAGCAGGCGGACGACCTCGGCGGCGACCGTCTCGGGGATCAGCGCGTCCTGGATGTATTCGGGGATCGGGCGGGATTTCAGCAGCAGGTTGACCAGCGTGGCGCTGTCGATGCGGACCATGCGCTTGACGATGAAGGCGGTCAGCGGATGCACACGGTAGGCGATGACCTGCGGCGCGCCCATGGCCGCAAGCTCCAGCGACACGGTGCCGGAGGCCGCGAGCGCCGTGTCGCAGGCGGCGAAACAGGCGAACTTGCGCGCTTCCGCCGCCGCCGGGTCCATGCCGCGGGGGTCGAGCACGACGGCGGGGATCGGCCAGTCCCGGGCGGCCGCCTCGACCATGTCGGCGACGCCGGCGGCGGCCGGGATCACCGCGCGCAGACCGGGGACCTGGGCGGCCACGCGCGCCACCACGTCGCCGAAGGGCGCCGCAAGCCGGGAGACCTCGCCCCGCCGGCTGCCGGGCAGCACGCAGAGCAAGGGCGCGTCACCGGCCCCGATCTCCGCGCGGAAGGCGGCGCAGGCGGCGGCGTCCGGAACCGGCAGCCGCGCGGCGGGATGGCCCACGAAATCGCAGGTCATCCCGGCTTCGGTCATGTAGGGCGGCTCGAAGGGCAGCAGCGCGAGCACATGGTCCACATAGGCCGCCATCTCCTTCGCCCGGCCCGGTTTCCAGGCCCAGACGGAGGGGGCGACGTAATGGGTCATCACCGTGCCGGGCAGCGCCTTGCGGGCCTTGCGGGCCACGCGCAGGCCGAAACCGGGGCTGTCGATGGTGATGAGCAGGTCCGGGCGGGCCTCGGTCAGCGCCGCGGCGGTCTCACGGATCCGGCGCAGGATCAGGCGGAGCCGGGGCAGCACCTCGGCGATGCCCATGACCGCGAGATCGGTGGCCGGGAAGAGCGAGCGCAGGCCCTCCGCCTCCATCAGTTCGCCGCCGACGCCCATGACCTCGACCTCGCGGCCGGCTTCCTCGCGCAGCGCCCGGATGAGCGGCGCGCCCAGCCGGTCGCCGGAGGCCTCGCCGGCGATCAGAAAGACGCGGAGCGGACGGGTCATGACGGAGCCCTCCGAAGCTCAGGCGGATGGCGCTTCCGTGGGGGGCGGGGCCGGCGCCGCGGCGTCGGGATCGAGCGGGGCCTCGGCCGCCGAGGGGCGGCCCCAGAGGAACAGGCCCGCCTCATCGGCGGCGCGCACGGTCTCCTCCCGGCCCAGCACCAGCACCGCGCCGGCCTCGACGCAGATCCCGGCGAGCCCGGCGAGCGCCGCGCGGCGCACCGTCTCCGGCCCGATGGCGGGCAGGTCCATGCGCCAGTCCTGACCCGGCTTGGGGCCCTTCAGCAGCACGCCCCCGGCATCGCCGTGGCGCAGCCCCTCGGGCAGACGCGCGACTTCCTCCAGCAGCGCGTCGGTGCCGGCGATGGCCTCCACGCCCAGGCAGATCCCGTCGCAGACCACCGCCGCCTGCCCCACGTCCACCGCGCCCATGGCGGCGACGATGGCGGCGGCGCGGGCCGCGTCCTCCCGGTCCTGGTCGGAGGGCTGGACGGCGCCGAACACGCCCTCGGGCGCCAGCATCCCCTCCAGCAGGTCCTGTGCGGCGACCATCCGGTAGCCCTCGCTCTCGAAGATCGAGGCGAAGCCGCGCAGCATGGCGTCGTCGCCCTTCTTGAGCAGCGCCAGCGCCTTCACCGCAAGCCCCAGCGCCTTCAGGTCGAAGCGCAGCGGGTCGAGCCGCGGCCGCGTCATGCCGCCCGCGAAGCAGACCCTGTCGCAGCCCCTGGCCTTCATCGCCTTGAACAGGCGCCCCGGTTTTTCGAAGGGCAGGTCGAGCACGTCCATGCCATCGGCCCAGGGCGCGTGCACGCCCTCGAAGCGCACCACCAGCAGGGGCAGGCCCTGGCGGCGGCGGTCCTCGGCGATCAGCCTCGGCAGATCGCCGGACCCCGCCACAAGCGCCAGCGCGCCGCTCTCGACCAGCATTCCGTCCGTCATCGCATGTCCCGTAACCTGTCGAGGGCCCGCCGAAGGGCCCGCCGCCCGCCCCGTCGCGTCACTTGCCGCGACGGGTGACGAACTGCCGGGCGCTGTCGGCGAGCATGAAGCGCACCACTTCGGCCACCAGCGGCTGATCCGGCCAGCGCTCGGAGGCCTCGCGGGCGCGGATCACCACCGAGCCCTCGGCCGCCTCGTCGAAAATGAAATCCACCGCCGCGCGCAGGGCGGAGATGTGTTCGCGCGGGAACTTGGCGCGGCGCAGGCCCACCAGGTTCAGTCCCGCCAGATGCGCCCGGTCCCCGGTGACGGAGCCGAAGGGGATCACGTCCCGCTCCACCCCGGTCAGGCCGCCGATCATGGCGCCGCGGCCGATGCGGCTGTGCTGATGGACCGCCGCGTTGCCGCCGATGATCGCCCGATCCTCGACGATGACATGGCCGCCCAGGGGCGCGTTGTTGGCCACGATCACGCCGTTCCCGACGATGCAGTCATGGCCCACATGCGACGACGCCATGAACAGGCAGCCGTCGCCGACCCGGGTGACCCCGCCGCCGCCCTCGGTGCCCGGGTTCATGGTCACATGCTCGCGGATCATGTTGCGGGCCCCGATTTCCAGCCGGCTTTCCTCGCCGGTGAACTTCAGGTCCTGCGGCTGGGCGCCGAGCGAGGCGAAGGGCCAGACCCGCGTGCCTTCCCCGATCGAGGTCGCGCCGGTGACGGCGACATGGGACAGAAGCTCCGCCCCCGCACCGATGGAGACCTGCGCCCCCACCAGGCACCAGGGGCCGATGCGGGCGCCGGCGCCGATCTCGGCCCCGTCCTCCACGATGGCGGCGGGGTGGACGATGGCCGAGGGGTCGATGCTCATGTTCAGGCGCCTTTGCGGGACTTGTGGTCGGGCATGACGATCATGGCCGAGAAATCGGCCTCGGCGCACATCTTGTCGCCGACCCAGGCCTCGCCCCAGAATTTCCAGATCTTGCCGTGGCCGCGCAGGATCTTCACCCGAAGCTCCATCTGGTCGCCGGGGACCACGCGCTGACGGAAGCGGCACTTGTCGAGGGTCATGAAGTAGACGAGCAGATTCTCGCCCTCCATCCCCAGCGTGTCGACCACCAGCACGGCGGCGGTCTGGGCCATGGCCTCGACGATCAGGACGCCGGGCATGATCGGCTCGCCCGGGAAATGCCCGGTGAACTGCGGCTCGTTCATGGTGACGTTCTTGATGCCGACGCAGGCGTCGCCCTTCACCATCCGTTCCACCCGATCGACGAGCAGGAACGGGTAGCGATGCGGGATCATGCGCTGGATACGCGCGATGTCGGCGGAGCCGTAAACGGTCTCGGCGGTCGGCGCGACGTCGGCGGGCGCCGCGTCGGAAGAGGTCTCAGTCATGTCGGCCCCTGCTGGCGGTGTCGGCGCATCTGATTGCAGGAGCCCGCGCCAAGGTCAAGCCAAGGCCCCCCTGCGCAGCGTCACGTGAGCCCGGAATGGGGCGAATATGCCTCCGAAACCGGGGGGAAACCGCCGCGGCGTTAATTTCGCGTTCAGTTTCGCGCAAGGTCGGCGGGCGGGTCGAAGCGCACTTCGCCCATCTCCCGGTCATAGCGCGCGATGGCCTGCTGGGTGACGTCGAGCCCCGGATCGGCCACCGCGACCGCCGCGCTGTCGAGGATGACCAGCGCGCCGGCGTCGCGGCGAAGCTCCTCCAGCACCCGCGGCAGGGCGGAGGCGAGGGCGGCCCGCGCCTCCTGCACGAAGCGCACGAGGATGGCGCCGCGTTCCTGCGCGTCGCGCCGCTCCTCCTTCACCCGGCGGTCGAAGATCCGGGCGCGCTCGTCGAATTCGGCGGGGTCCATGGTCTGCTTGAGCTCGGTGAGCGCCTGTTCCTCGGCCTCCAGCTCGGCCTTCACCTCGTCCAGTTCGCTCTGCACCCGGGCGCGCACGTCGCGCTCGGTATCGCGCAGGGCCTGGGCGGCGACGGAGTTCTCCACCACAGCGGTCCGGTTGACGATCAGCACGGCGGCGCGCGGCAGCTCGGCGGAGGCTTCGGCGGGTCCCGGCCCCGACCCCGAGCCCGGCCCCGAACCCGACCCCGGCGTGGTCGGCGCAGGGCTTGGCGCGGGGGCGGGGCCGGGGGAGATTTCGATCGCCCCCGCGCCGCCGCCGCCGTCCTCGTCGCCCGCGGTCTGGCCCGAGGACGGACCCGCCGCGCCCAGCGCCAGCGCCAGCGCGAGGACCGGCGCGACGCGCCCCGCGCCCCCGCTCCGGCCCCGCGCGCCGGCCGCCATGCTCAGAACCGCCCGCCGATGGTGAAGCGGAAATATTCGCGGGCGTCGTAGTCCTCCCGCACCACCGGCAGCGCGAAGTTGAAGCGCAGCGGGCCGAACGGACTGTCGATGAACAGCGACGCGCCGATGGACGCGCGGATGATGGCGCTGTCGTCGATGGTCACGTCCGGGCGGTTGAACTTGTCCGAATAGGTGGTCTGGTCGAGCCCCCAGACCGTGCCGACATCGGCGAACAGGCCGCCATAGATCCCGAACTCGTCCGGCAGCCCCAGCGGGAAGCTGACATTGGTGCGCAGCATCGCGTAATACTGCCCGCCCAGCGCATCGTCACGCTGCACGTCGATGCGGTTCGCCGGGGTCACCAGGTTGCCGTCGGAATCCCGCTCCCGCACCGAGATGACCGAGACGTCGCGCGGACCGATGCCGTCCCGGGCGAAGCCGCGGAAATCGTCGCCGCCCATGTAGAAACGGTCGGAGACGCGCAGATCGTCCCCGAAGGAGAACATGGCGCCGCCCTCGATCTCGGCCGAGGCCACGAGCTGATCGTCGAGGAAGCCCTGCCAGACTTTCGCCGAGGCCACGGAACGTGTGTAGGCGGTGTCGCCGCCCAGGCCCGCCAGCTCCTGATCGAAGCCCACCCGGTAGCCGCGGGTCGGTTCGAGCACGTCGTTGCGGCGGTCCAGCGTCCACACCGCGCCGATCGAGGAGGTCAGCGCCGAGCCCTCGTCCTCGAAGATCGCGGGCGAGGCGTAGCGGGTCACGTCGCGGATCTCGTCGGAGCTGATGCGGTATTTCAGGCGCAGCCGCTGGTCGTCGGCCACCGGGAACTCCAGGTAGGGCCGGAAGCCGATATTGGTCTCCTGGTAGGAGCTCTCGTCGGTGCGGTCGATCTGCACGTAGCCGATGTTGAAGCCGGCGGCGAGATCGCGGTCGAGCAGCGCGGGCTCCTCGAAGTTGAACTGCACCGCCTGCTCGTCGCCGGCCACCTGCACGGAGGCCTGCACGAACTGGCCGCGGCCGAGGAAGTTCTGCTCGGTGATCGAGATGTCGCCGCCGGGGCCGTCGGAGGACGAGAAGCCCAGGCCCAGCGAGATCGAGCCGGTCAGCTTCTCCTCGACCTCGACCTTGACCACGGCGCGGTCGTCGGCGCCGCCGCGCTCGGTGCGCACGTCGACCTGGCCGAAGAAGCCCAGCGCCCGCAGGCGGGACCGCGCGGCCTCGATTTCGAGCGCGTTGTAGGCGTCGCCCTCGGCCACGTGGAACTCGCGGCGCAGGACCCGGTCGACGGTGCGCGAATTGCCCACGATCTCGATGCGCTCGATGTAGACGCGGGGACCTTCGGAGGCCTCCAGCGTCACGTCGATGGTGCGCGTCTCCTCGTTCTTGTCGGCCCGGGGGCGCACGTCGAGGAACACGTAGCCGCGCTGGCCAAGCTCGAAGATCAGGTTCTCGATGGCGGTGTCGACCTCGGAGATCGAATAGGCCTCGCCCTCCTCCATCTCGAAGACCGCGCGCAGCGGCTCGGGGTCGATGCCGGGGATGCGGATGTCGATGTCGAGCTTGCCGAACTCGTAGACCTCGCCTTCGTCCACGGTGAAGGTCAGCAGGAAGTCCTCGCGGTCGTCGGCGAGCTCGGCGACGGCGGAGAGCACCCGGAAATCGGCGTAGCCCCGGTCCAGGTAGTGCCGGCGCAGCAGCTCCTTGTCGTATTCCAGCCGGTCGGGGTCGTAGGTGCCGGTGGAGTAGAGGAAGGCCAGCAGGCCGTTCTCCTTGGTGCCGATGGCGCTGCGCAGGCGACGGTCGGAGAAGGCGCGGTTGCCCACGAAGGCGATGGAGCGGATGCCGGTGGGCTGGCCCTCGTCGATCTCGAAGACCAGGTCGACGCGGTTGTTGTCGCGCTCGATGATCACCGGCTCGACGGTGGCGCCGTAGCGGCCGGAGCGGCGGTAGAGTTCGAGCAGGGTCTGGGCGTCGCGGTCGGCCTTGGCGCGCGAGAAGGCGGAGCGGGACGTGGAGCGGATCGAGCCGCGCAGCGTCTCGTCCTTGACCTCCTCGTTGCCCTCGAAGGCGACGAGGTTGATGTAGGCGGCTTCCCTGACCTGCACGAGCAGCCCGCTGCCGAGCGGGGAGATCGTGACGTCCTCGAACAGGCCGGTGTCGAGCAGGCGGCGGAGCGAGGCGTTGATGTCGGCGGCGGTGGCGGGCTCGCCCTCGACGACGGTCATGTAGGCCTTGATGGTGGCGTCGTCGACGCGGCGGGCGCCTTCGACGAGGATGCTGTCGACGCGGCCGATCACCGGCGCGTCCTGGGCGGCGGCCGGGGTCGGGGCGAGCGCGGCGACCAGCGCCGGGCCGGCGAGGGCCGCGACCAGCAGGACGGCGAGCAGGCGCGCGACGCAGGCCGCGCGGCGGACGACGCCCGCGCCGGCGAGGGCGAGACCGCGCGTCCGGGCCCCTGCCCCGGCCCCCGAGGGGGCTGCGCGCCGCGCGCCCGCCATGGGCTCCGGCCGATCTCCGGTCCGGATATCGGGGGTGGTTGCTGCCGCCATGGTCGTGGTCTCCGCTCGGTCCTCGGGGGGCGCGCCCCCTGTTCGACCCGGACGGCGCGACGCCGGGGGCCGGAGGCTCCCTTTTGATCGGATTCGGAGACCGGGTCAAAGGGCGCGGGGGTCGCGTCTGCGCGCGCGGGGCGGTCTTGAGCGCGCGTCCAGTCGCGCGCCTGCCGGTCGCGCGGGCGCGGGCGGCCTGGCGAGGACGCGAAGCGGACCGGTCCGGGCCTGCGGAGAGGAGGCGCCGCGTCCACCCGCGCGCGCATTGAGAGGCGGCGCCCGCGGCGCCATCGCGCGGCGGCGCTCACGGCGACGTGTCCGGGCTTCGGCGGCGCGCGCAGGTTCGCGGGGGATCCTGTGCAATCCGGCGGAGCTTTCCTTTTCGTCAGCGACCGATGGCCGCGCGGGGGGGCTCCGCGGCATCCGCCGCCGGTTCCGCGGGGGTCGAGCGACCCAGGCCCGGGGCGGCGGACCCGGAAGCCGCGGGCGCGTCCTCCGGCGCGCGCTGCGGGGGATCGGGCGGCGAGGGTTCGGGCGGCGAGGGTTCGGATGGGGCCGCGGCCGTCAGCGCGGCGCGCTCCGCCAGGTCGTCCCCCAGCTCGGGCTGGAACCGGCCGCTTTCGGCCAGTTCGAACCAGAAGGTGGCGCTTTCCCCCGGCGGGCTGTCGAAACCGATCCGGCCCTGATGCGCCTCCACGATCGCCTTGGAGATGTGCAGGCCGAGGCCGCTGCCGCCGCGACGGGCGGAATCGGCGTTGTCGCTTTGCGAGAACTTGCCGAAGATGCGGTCGCGGAACCCCTCCGGCACGCCCTCGCCGGCATCGGTCACCGAGATCCGCCAGCCGCCCCCGATCCGCCGGGCCGAGACCCGGATCGCGGCGCCCTCCGGCGTGACCTTCACGGCGTTGGAGAGCAGGTTGGCCAGCACCTGCAGGATGCGATCCCGGTCGGCGCGCACCAGCGCGCCGGGATCGGGCCGCGTCTCCAGCGTCACCGATACGCCGCGGGCCTCGGCCATCGGGCGGTTCTCGGCCACCGCGCTCTCCACCAGGTCGCTCAGCGGTTCCAGCGAGAAGGCGTATTGCATGCGGCCCGAACTGATCCGGTCGAGGTCGAGGATGTCGTTGACCAGCCGCACCAGCCGGTCCGAGTTCTTGCGGGCCAGCGCCAGCATGTCCTCCCAGGCCGGCGGCCCCTTGCCCAGCGCGCCGGAGCCGACCAGGTCCAGCGAGCCCTTGATGGCGGTCAGGGGCGTGCGCAGCTCATGACTGACGGTGGAGACGAAGTCGCGCTGCATGCGCTCCACCCGCTTCTTGTCGCTCAGGTCCACGATGATGCCGGTGAAGGCGTGCTGGCCGTCGCGCACCTGTTCGGACACCGCGAGTTCGATCGGAAACACCTCCCCGTTGCGGCGCAGGGCGGTTTCCTCGCGCGGGATGCAGATCATCCGCCGCTCCCCGGTCCGGAAGTAGCGGGCGAGGTAGCCGGCATGGGCCTCCCGGTCGGGCGTGGGCATGAGGATGTTGATATTGCGGCCGATCAGCTCGCCTTCCTCGTAGCCGAACATCTCCAGCGCCGCGGTGTTGGCGCTTTCGATCCGGCCCTCGGCATCCATGGAGATGATGCCGTTGATGGCGCTGTCCATGATGGCGCGCAGCTTGGCCTCACGCTCCGTCAGGCGGGTTTCGCGGTCGCGCACGGCGTCGGCGAGATGGCGCAGGGCGCGGTTGAGGCGCGCGACCTCCTCGATCCGGGGATCGGGCCAGTCGATGGATTCGGCCGGCGCGCCCTCCGCCAGCCGGTCCGCCGCGACGGCGAGCTGGCCCATGGTGCGCGACAGCGTGCGCGACAGCATGAAGGCCGCCCCCGCCCCCAGCAGGATCAGCACGAACCCTCCCGCCATGGCCAGCACCTGCGGGCGATAGCGCCAGATGCCGTGGAACAGCTCCGCCCGCGGGGTCAGCATCACCGCCACCAGCCGACGACCGGGGTTCGACGGGTTCAGCGCCACCGACGCGGCGTGCACCATGGAATCGCCCTTCTCGAACGTCAGCACTTCGCCCGTCTCGGCCGGCGTCCCGGCCTGAGTCCCGGACGCTTCGAAGAGCGGCTCGAGCTGAGGGAAATCCTTGCGGGCGTCGCGCTCCGCCGCTCGCAGCAGGTCGAGGGCGTGGCCCTCGTCCGGGCGCAGGAGGTAGAGGCCTTTCTCATTGGTCAGGTGCAAGCGCGCGCCCTTCGGAGCGACGCGGGTGATGCGCGACATCAACAGTTCGGCGTCGACATTGATCACCAGCAGGCCGATGCGCCGGCCGTATCGATCATCCACCGGCGTCGCGGCCCGCAGGGTCAGCTGGAAGGGAACCTGGACCTTGCCGTTCTCGACGTTGAGGTCGATGTCGGACATGTAGACGTCGCCCTCCGAGCGGCGCATGCCCTGGGTGAAATAGTAGCGATCGGCCTTGTTCTGGAGCGCGTCGACGGCGACCCGTCTCGGCGCCTGGCCGTCCTTCCCGCCCCGACGTTCGACTCGCACCAGCTCATCGCCGTTGACGGCGATGTAGCGGATCTGGGTGACGTCCCGGTTGGTCACCATGTAGCTTTCGAAGATCGCGGCGAGCCGTCGTCGCCACTGTTCGGGCGTCGAGCCGTCGGATCCCTTGCCGCCTGCGCCCGCAATGGCCGCGGGCAGGCCCAGGACCGGCGGGGTCCGTCCCAGCGCCAGGGCCTGGCGGCGCAGCCCCTCGAGCCGTCCCGCGAAGGAGGACAGCGCGCTCGACAGCTCCACCTGCGCGCTGCGCATCTGGCCTTCGCGCAAGGCCGAGGACATCCCGATGAAAAGCAGCACGCCGACCACCGCCGAGGTGAAGATCACCAGCAGGGTCGAAAGCGCCGCGAGGCGCGATATATCGCTGCGATTCATGCTCAGGACCTCCGCTCGTCATCCTGACGAAACCTCCGCCATCGGGGCGGAGACGCGATCGGGCTTCGCCGACCGGCGCAGAGTGGGAGAGGCGTCCTAACAAATCGTGATCGCGGCGCGGCGCGGCGCGAAAATCGTAAACCAGACTCGCCGGCCCCGCCGAAGGCGCGCGCCTCCGGCGGGGCCGGGACCAGGGGCAGGGCGGCTCAGATCAGGCCGATCTCCCGGCGTCCCTCCTCGGATTTCAGCGAGAAGTCGCCGCCGTCATAGGCCGACGCCTCGGGCCCGCACAGCCAGGCCACCGCCCGTCCGGCCCATTCGGCGGGGATATGCGCCTCCCAGGCCAGCTGGCTGACCGGGTTGACCCCGGAGGCCCCGATCACCCGCTGCATCGAGGTCGCCACCGTTCCGGGGCTCAGGCCCACCACCCGCACCCCGCGCGGCCCGTATTCCAGATGCGCCGAACGGGTCAGCGACAGCGCCGCCGCCTTGGAGGCGCAATAGGCGCTCCATCCCTCCATCGCGGCGTAGGCCGCGCCCGACGAGATGTTGACCACCACGCCCCCGCCCTGCCCGGCCATCACCGGCAGCGCCGACCGCAGACCGAACCAGACCCCCTTGACGTTGACGTCGATGGCCTTGGACCAGGCGTCGGGGTCGGCCTCGGCGATGTCGGCGATGGGCTCGATCATGCCGGCGTTGTTCACGAGGATATCCAGCGATCCGAAGGCCGAGACGCAGAGCGCGCAGGCCGCCTCGACATCGGCGAGCCGGGAGACGTCGCAGGTCACCGCCTCGGCGCGGCCGCCCGCGTCGCGGATCTCGGCGGCGAGCGCCCCTATCTCGGCGGCGGAGCGGGCGGCGAGCACCACCGCCGCGCCTTCGGCGGCGAGCGCGCGCGCGGCGGCCTCGCCGATGCCGCGGCTGGCGCCGGTCACCAGGGCCGCCTTGCCCGCGAAGCGTCCGTCTCCGGGGGTCTGGGTCTGATCGGTCATCGGGCGTCGTCTCCTGCAGGGTCATCCAGTTGCGCCCGCCCGGTCTCGGTCAGCACGCCGGCGAGCGCGAAGCGCAGGTAACGTCGCATGATCTGGCGCGCATTCAACGGCCCATCACGTTTCATCCAGCGCGGGATCACGTCGAGGCAGGAAATCAGCATGCGCCCGAGCAGCCCGATATCCTCCTCCGCCACCAGCCCCTGGTCACGGCCGTCGCGCAGCGCCTGGCGAAGCACCGCTTCGAAGGCGTCGCGGGCCTCGATCACCGCGGGCTGGCTTTGCAGCCGCTCCAGCGTCCAGAACGTGTTGGACGAGGCGATCCACCCCATCGGGTCCTCGTCGATTCGCCCCGCGGCGGCGTCGAAAAAGGCGAGGATGCGGGCGAGCGGATCGTCCCCTGCGGCCGTCGTCGCCTCGGTCACGGCGGCGTTCAGCGCCTCCATCCGGGTCATCACCACGGCGCCGAAGATCTGCTCCTTGTCCGGGAAGTGATAGTAGAGCGCCGCCTTGGTCATTCCGGCCCGTTCGGCGATGTCGCGCAGCGAGGCGCCGTTGTAGCCCTTGGTCGCGAAGATGTCGGCGGCGATCGAGACGATCTCCTCCCGACGGACCACAGCCCGCTTGCGCACCCCCCTGCCTTCGGTCCGCCCGTTCATGTCGTTTTCGCTCCCCGCTTCCCGGCCGGCTTCGACCGACGCGCCGTGTCGGCGTGGCGGTTGGACCTGGCGCCCCGGCCTCTCTAACGATGAACAGGAGGCGTAGTCGAAAACAAGTCAGTCCTGCAACAATCCGCTGGCTGATCTTGTGATTGCGCCCCAATTAAGGCGTTGGCGCGCCGGTTGCGGGCGGTCTAGGGTCGATTCGCCCCAAAATAATTCGGAACACTTTGTATGTTGTCTCAGAATGATGCGCCCGCCGCGGCGCGGCCGTCCGATGCCCCGCGCCCCGGCGCCGCCCGGGCGTTGCGCGACGCGCTTGAGGCGCGGGCCCGCCGGATCGAGGCGCCTGGCGGGGTTCCCGGCGCGGTCTGGCGCGACTGGGCGGCGCCCGAGGGCGCGACGGGTCGGCCCCTGCTGATGCTGCATGGCGGCTCCGGGTCCTGGACCCACTGGATCGCCAATATCGACGCCCTGAACCAGACCCGGCGGGTCATCGCCATCGACCTCCCCGGCGCGGGCGAGAGCCCCGACCTCGCCCAACCGCAAACCGTGGCGGAGATCGCGTGGATCCTGCGCAAGGGCATGGCGGCGCTGGTTCCGCCGGACGGCCCCGAGCACGGGGCTGCGGACGGGGCTGCGGACGGGGCTGCGGACGGGGCCTATGACATGGTCGCCTTTTCCTTCGGCACGTCCTCGGCCGCGGCGCTGGCCATGGCGGAGCCCGCCGACCGCATCGGGCGGCTGGTGCTGGTGGGCCCGGCGCGCTTCGGCTCGGGGACCTCGATCCGCGACCGGCTGGAGAGCTGGCGGCGCGCCGACGGGCCGGACGCGCGCCTGGCCGCGCATCGCACGAACCTCGCCGCCCTGATGCTGCGCGACGCCGCGCTGATCGACGACGGGCTGGTGGAGATGCAGGCCGCCAACGCCGAGGCCTTCCGCCTGCGCATCCGCGCCATGGAGGACCTGCTCGGCGCGGACGAGACCCTCGCCCCCGGCCGCGGCCGCACGCGGCTGGGCGGGATCTGGGGCGAACACGACGCCATCGCCGCCCCGATGGACGAGAACCGGGCGATCATGGCCGCCCTCGATCCCTGCGCCCCGGTTCTGATGATCCCCGACGTGGGTCACTGGGTGATGTTTGAGGCGGCCGGGCGCTTCAACCGCGCCCTTGCGGAGATGCTGGACGCGGACTGACCGGCCCCCTGGGGACGGCCCCGGCCGACGGCGAAGGGCGGCGGCGAAGGGGGACGGGGACGGGGACGGGGACGGGGACGGGGACGGCGGAATGGGACCGAGGGCGGCGGCCGCGGCGCGCTGCTCCCCAATCTGCGGGGGCCTGCGCACGAGACCTCAAGGTTTCTTCAATCGCCGGCATTGGCGGTTACTTTGCGTAAGGGCCATGTTGGCCGGGTCGCGACGCCCCGCCCAACCGCTTCCCATTCCATCGCCCGCGCATAGGCCTGCGCCGGCGCCAAGGATCATCGCCATGACGTCCCACGCCGAAACCTCCGCCCCGCTCACCCCGCCCATCGACCGCGCGCTTTGGATCGCGGTGATCCTCGCCGGTCTCGCCGCCGACCTGTCCTGGGAGGTCTGGGCCCGCCTGATCACCCCGCTCTGGATCGGCGGCCCGCTGGAGCCCGCGGCCCTGGTGCAGTCGGTGTTCGGGCTCTCCAGCCGCTTCGCCGCCGAGATCATCCATTTCACGGTGGGCGTGGTGTTCTACCCGCTGGGCTGGCTGTTCGTCGCCCGGCCCATCGCCCGGACGATCACGCCCTTCCTGCCCTGGTGGGTCGTCGCCATCGGCTTCGGCGTCGGGCTCTGGGTGTTCGCGCTCTTCGTCATGGCGCATCTGATCGCCGGGCTGCCGGCCTTCCTGGGGTTCATTCCGCTGACCTGGGCGTCGCTGATCGGTCACGTGATCTTCGGCCTGGTCTGCGTCGGCGTGATCCGCTGGCGAGAGGTCTGAAACCGCGCCCGCCCGATCATGCGCCGCGGCGGGCCTCCGGGCCCCCGCTCCGCCGGGCGCCCGGTCGACACGCGCCGCGCGCGCATCGGCGCCGCCGGGCGCCCGGGTCGTCGCGGCGCCTCCGACCCTGGCCGGAGGCGCGCCGGGCTCAGCCCAGGGCCGACAGCAGCATCCGGGCGGCGGTGATCGCCAGGAAGATCGCGAACAGCCGCCGCAGCAGCGCCTGATCCACCTTGTGCGCCAGCTTCGCCCCCTGCGGCGCGAAGATCCACGTCGCCGGCACGATCAGCGCCACCGCCGGCAGGCTGACATAGCCCAGCGACAGCGGCGGCAGCCCCTCGACGCCCCAGCCCGCATAGATGAAGCCGAGCGTCCCCGGCACCGCGATCAGCAGCCCCAGCGCCGAGGCCGTGCCCACCGCCGTGCGCATCGGAATGCCGACCGAGCTCTGCACCGGCACCGCCAGCGTGCCCCCGCCGATCCCCATCATCGAGGAGAACAGCCCGATCACCCCGGCGATGGAGAAGTTGGCGGGCGCGCCGGTCGGCGGCGCCTCCGCCGCCTGGATCTGCCTGGGCATGAACATGTTGACCGCGACCAGCAGCGCCACCACGCCGAAGACCAGCCGCAGCGCGTCGCCGGAGACGAACTTGGCCAGCACGCCGCCGGCCAGCGCCCCGACGATGACGCCGGGCCCCCACAGCTTCAGCCGCGCCATGTCGACCGAGCCGCGCTTGCGGTGCGAGCGGGCCGAGGAGATCGAGGTGGGGATGATCGTGGCCAGCGACGTCGCCACCGCGAGATGCTGGGTCAGGCTGTCGGGCAGCGCCACGATCGCCAGCAGCCAGGACAGAACCGGCACGATGACGATGCCGCCGCCGACGCCCAGCAGCCCCGCCAGCACGCCCGCCACCACCCCGGTGCCCAGCAGCGCCAGCGCCAGACCGGCCCAGCCCAGCGCATCCATGCCCATATCCATGTCCGAAACCCTCTCGCCCAGCCGTTTTGCATCGCAACAGGCGGTTGGCGTGGCATGCCGCGCGGTTCCACGCAAGACCGCCCGGCGCCGCCTGCCGGAAAGCGGGCGCCGCGCGTCGCGTCCGCCAGGCCGCGCCGGAGCGCCCGCGGCGCGCGGAAACGGCGGTCCGGGCGGCCAGGCGCGCGGGCGAGACCGGAGCGCCGAGGATCGCGCCCCGGCGCCTCCTCTCCCCCGCCTGCGGGATCAGAACCCGTAGAGCGTCCGGGGGTTCTCCACCAGGATCCGCCGGCGGATCTCGGGGTCGCTCACCGTTTCGAACAGGCGCGCGACAAGGTCCGCCATCTCGGGGCGCGTCTCATCCGAGTGCCCCACATGCGGCCAGTCGGTGCCCCAGACCAGCCGCTCGGGCGCGGTCTCCACCAGGGCCGCCATGAAGGCCGCCGAATCCGCATAGGGCGGTCCGAGCGCCGTGTTGCGGTCCGACCCCGAGATCTTGCACCACCAGCGCCCGGTCTTCAGCAGATCCAGCATCGCCTGGAACCCGGCGTAGCCGACCCCCCTGGTCGCCGGCGTCCGCCCCTGATGGTCGATCACGAAATCCAGCGGCAGACGCATCAGCTCCGGCGCCAGGGCGACGATGTCCCCGCTCTCCGCCCAGATCTGCGCGTGCCAGCCCCGCTCCGCCAGCCGGGGCGCGAGCCGGGCGAGGTCCTCCAGACCCATCCCGCCCTGGTAGAGCCGCTTGCCGTCCAGCTGCATCATGTTGATGCGCACGCCCCTGAACCCGGCCTCCGTCATCTCGTCCAGGCGGGCGTCGGTCACCTCGTCCTCGAACACCGCCACCCCGCGCAGCCGGTCGGGATGCGCCTTGAGCGCGTCCAGCGTCACCTGCCCGTCGCGCCCGGCCGAGCGCGCATGCACGATCACGCCGCGCGCGATACCGAGCCCGTCCCACAGCGCCAGCAGCCGCTCCACCGGCGCGTCGGGGGATTTGTATTCGGAAATCGGGACTTCCGGGTATTTGTCGAACGGCCCGTAGATGTGGACATGGCAATCCGCCGTGCCTTCCGGGAAGACGTGGCCGGTTCCAGCGGCGCCGCTCATGCCCCCGCCTCCGCGTCCCGGCGGGTGGACGCGGCCTCGGCCGAGGCGTCCTCGCCCAGGCCCGGCGCCCAGGTCGAGGGCGGACAGCCCATCCCCCGCGCCGCCCGCGCGCCCAGCCAGAACCCCACCTGCGGAGCGACCATCCCGAACCCCGGATCCACGCCCAGCTTCTGCGCCGCGTCCATCGCCCAGCAGGGGTTGTTGAGGAACTCGCGCCCCACCGCCACCAGATCGGCCGAGCCCGCCTGCAGGATCGCCTCCGCCTGGTCGGCATGGATGATCAGGCCCACGGCCATGGTCATGATCTCCGCCCCCCGCCGCACCTGGTCGGCATAGGGCACCTGGAAGCCGTACTGGTTGAGCCGGTGGAAGTTCGGAACCTTCGCGTTCAACCCGCCGGTCGAACAGTCGATCACGTCCACTCCCAGCGGCTTCGCGGCGCGGGCGAGGCGGATATGCTCCGCCGGCCCCAGCCCCGCCTCGTCCTCGACCGAGAGCCGCATGAACAGCGGCTTGCCCGCCGGCCAGTGGGCGCGCACCGCCTCCACCACTTCGAGGATGAAGCGCATGCGGTTGGCCTCGGAGCCGCCGTAGTCGTCGGTCCGCCGGTTGGCTTCGGGGCTGAAGAAGGAATGCAGCAGATAGCCATGGGCCGCGTGGATCTCCAGCGCCTCGAACCCGGCCTCGTAGGCGCGCCGGGCGGCCTGGCCCCAGGCGTCGATGGCGTCCGGGATCTCCGCGCGCTCCAGCGCCCGCGGCGGCTCCCAGCCCGGTCCGTAGGAAAGCGCCGAGGGCCCGACCGGCTGCCAGGCGTCCCAGTCGGGAATGTCGGGGGTCCGGGTCAGCGGCTCGCGCCCCTCCCACGGGCGGCGCGCGCGGGCCTTGCGCCCGGAATGGCCGAGCTGGATGCCCGCCCGCGCCCCGTTGGCCTTGATGATCGCCGCGAGCCGCGCGAGCGGGGCGATATGGGCGTCCTCGGAGATGAAGAGATCCCCGAGCGTCCCGGCGCCGCGGCGCTCGACCTTGGTGGATTCGACGAAGACCAGCCCCGCGCCGCCTGCGGCGAGGCGGCCGTACTGCATCAGGTGCCAGTCCACGGGGAACCCGTTCTCGGCCACGTATTGCAGCATCGGGGGCGCCGCGATGCGGTTGCGCAGGGTCAGGTCGCGGAGCGCGAGCTCCGAGAACAGCTTGGGATCGGCCATGTCTTCCTCCCGTCGCCGGGTCGGCGCGCGGGCGGGGCCGCGCGGCTCGGCGCTCGTTGTCTGGGCGGGGCCCCGGCGTTCCGGGCGCCCGTTGGGAGAAGACTGGGCACGCGCGGCGGCGGGCCGTCAACGTCGCCGCTTGCCGGGCGGAGACGGCGGCGGGCCGTCCGGCCGAGGGCCTGAACTCTGAAGATAATCGTTTCGCGCATTGATCTTGCACGGCATAGCTCAAGCGAAATCCGCGCCCTCGGGCCTCAGGCGCGCGGCGCGCCTCTCGCCGCATATCACATACCTGCTGCACGAAGGCTTGGCGGGGCGGCGGAGGGGCGTCCAAGCTGGCGGGCCGTAACGTCTCCCCTTGCCCCGGAACCTCAGCCCCATGCCTGCCGCGCCTTCCGACGCCTCCGCCGCCGCCGCCGAGCACCGCGCCACCCTGCCGCTCGCCGGGATCACGGTGCTCGATCTCGGGCAGGTCTATCAGGGGCCCTACGCCTGCTTCCTGATGGCCCGCGC
Source organism: Albimonas donghaensis (assembly GCF_900106695.1). Classification (GTDB taxonomy): domain Bacteria; phylum Pseudomonadota; class Alphaproteobacteria; order Rhodobacterales; family Rhodobacteraceae; genus Albimonas; species Albimonas donghaensis. The sequence goes on along the minus strand of NZ_FNMZ01000001.1, from coordinate 564,283 downwards.
CGGCGCCGACGTGATCAAGATCGAGCCGCCGGGGGGCGAAAGCGTGCGCGCCCGCGCCGCCATCTCGCGCGGGTCGGGGGCGCCCTTCGCCATGCTGAATTCCAACAAGCGCAGCCTCGCGCTCGACCTCAAGGCGGAGGCGGGCAAGGAGATCCTGCGCGGACTGGCGGCCTCGGCCGACGTGCTGCTGGAGAACTACGCCCCCGGCGTCATGGACCGGCTGGGCGTGGGCTGGGAGGCGCTGTCGGCGATCAACCCGCGGCTGGTCTACGCTTCGGGCTCCGGCTACGGGCTGAGCGGGCCGGACGCGGCGAACCTCGCCATGGACGTGACCGTGCAGGCGGCCTCGGGGATGATGGGCGTCACCGGCTTTCCCGACGGGCCTCCGGTGAAGGCGGGGCCGGCGGTCGCGGATTTCCTGTCCGGGACGCACCTTTACGCGGGCGTGATGACCGCCCTGTTCGAGCGTGAGCGGACCGGGCGCGGGCGGCTGGTCGAGGTGGCGATGCAGGAGGCGGTCTATCCCTCGCTCGCCTCCAACCTGGCGGTGGTGTTCGACGAGGGGCGCGCGCCGCCCCGCACCGGCAACCGCCATGGCGCGATGGCCGCGGCGCCCTACAACGTCTATCCCTGCGCGGACGGCCATGTGGCGATCATCGGGGTGACGGACGGCCACTGGCGCGCGCTTAGCGCCGCGATGGGCCGGCCGGAACTGGCCGAGGACCCCCGCTTCGCCGCCAAGGTCGCCCGGGTGCGGCGGATCGAGGAGACCGACGCCGCGGTGGCGGAATGGACCTCGGCCCGGACGCGGGACGAGGCCGTGGCGGCCCTGCGCGCCGGCCGGGTGCCCTGCGCGCCGGTCCGCGATCTGGTCGAGGTCACGCAGGACCCGCATATGCGCGGCCGGGGGATGCTGTTCGACATCGACCACCCGGAATACGGGGCGCTGACCGTTCACGGCTCGCCCCTGCGGCTGCATGGGGCGGCGGCGCCGGACTACGTGGCCTCGCGCCCACTGGGCGCCGACGGGCGCGCGGTGCTGTCCGAGAGGCTGGGGCTGACGGAGGACGCGCTGGCGGCGCTGGAGCGTGACGGGGTGATCGGCGGCGCGGCGGAGGACTGAGCCCCCCCGCGCTTCGCCGGACAGGGCGCCGCGCTTCGCCCGGATTTCGGCTGCGCCGGGGAAAGGGGAGCCTCGCTGCGCTCGGGTTCGGCTGCGCCGGCCGGACGAGCGCCGCCCGGCGCGACGATGCGGACGGCGCCGCGGGATTGCGTCGGCCCCATGCTCCGGGCGATACGGGATCGCCGGGAGACAGGGAGCTCGCATCATGACCGACGCCCGTTTCGAGGACGCCTCCGAACGCCCGCTCCGCCTCGCGGCCGAGAGCGTCGAGGACCTGTCGGTGATCTCGGCGCTGCTGCAGGACGCCGCCGGGCTCGCCCGAGACCTGGTCTGGATGCGCCGCAAGCGCCGCTTCGTGCTGTTCCTCAACCGCTTTCGCTGGGAGGACCGGGACCGCGCCGAGCGCGCCGGACGCCCCTATGAGCGGGTGCGCGCGGTGGCGCTGGTCGAGAACGTGATGGCGGTGCGCGCGACCGGGCTCGACCCGCGCGACCCCGACCAGGCGCTGAGCGTGCTGCAACTGATCTTCGAGCCCTCGACCGAGCCCGAGGACCCGTCCGGCGTGCTGCGCGTGGTGCTGGCCGGCGACGGCGAGATCGCCATCGAGGTCGAGGCGCTGGAAATGCGGCTGGAGGACGTGACCCGTCCCTATGTCGCGCCCTCGGGCAAGGCGCCGGACCACTCGGCGGACTGATCGCCGCCGAAGCCCCCTCGCCCGCCTCAGACGGACCTCAGACGGGGGGGCCGAGCTCCTCCCGCACGGCGGCGAAGACGTCGTTGAACATCTCCGGCGTCAGGCGGCGGGTGTTGGTGTTGTAGCGGGAGCAGTGATAGCTGTCGCGCACCGTCAGCCCGCCGATCTCGTGCCGCGCGTTATGCGCGAAGGGATGGGCGGCGAGCCGGACGCCGAGCGCGCGCAACACGCTGTCATGGCTGATGCGCCCGAGGCAGACGATCATCTTCAACCTGGGCGCGCCCGCGATCAGGGCCGAGAGGAACGGCCGGCAGGCGTTGATCTCGGGCCCCGTCGGCTTGTTCTGCGGGGGCACGCAGCGCACCGCGTTGGTGACCAGGCAATCGCGCAGGACCAGGCCGTCGTCCGGGCGGGCGGCGAAGCGGTCATTGGCGAAGCCGTGGGCGTTGAGCGTGGCGTAGAGCAGGTCGCCCGCATAGTCGCCGGTGAAGGGGCGCCCGGTGCGGTTGGCCCCGGTGACGCCGGGGGCGAGACCGGCGACGAGCAGGCGCGCCTCGGAGTCGCCGAAAGACGGGACGGGAGCGTTCCACCAGTCGGGTTCGCGCGCCGAGACCTCCGCGCGGTAGGCGACGAGGCGCGGGCAGAGCGGGCAGTCGACGGCGGGCTCTGACGACGGGGCGGGCGCGGGGGAGGCGGGCATGGGCGGGATCCTTCCGTCGCGGCCTCGCGCGCGGGCCGTTCTGCGTTGGATCGGTCCAAAGCAGCCGGAACGCGAGGGGTCAAGGGCGGGGGCGCTGCGGAGCGGATCGCGAGAGGCGGCCGCGCGGCGACCTGCGCCGCCGCTGACGCCCCCCGGCCTGGCGCCCCCCCCGGACACCGTGGTCGACATCGGCGAGGGAGCCGCGCGTCCGCCCGCTCGCCTGCGGCACGGCCCCGCCCGCGCGGCGCGGCGGCGGAAGCGCCTGTGGAGCGGTCTCCCGCGGCGAGGGTCGGCTATCAAAGCGCGCGGTCGGCGGCGTCGGGCGCCGGCGAAGGCGCCGCGTCCCCCGCGCGATCCGGCATTCGGAAGGCGGACGGCGGAGGACGGGGAACCGGAGAAGGTCGCGCCGCGCAGGCGCCGCGCGACCGGTCTTGTCGGGAGCGGTCCGGATCAGGCCTCGGACTCGGCGTCCTCATCGTCATGGGCGCGGACCGGGCGCGGCGGGCGGCCGACGATGTCCTTGAGCTCGTCGAGCTCGATGAAGTTGTCGGCCTGGCGACGCAGGTCATCGGCGATCATCGGCGGCGACGTGCGGATGGTCGACACCACCGACACCCGAACGCCCTTGCGCTGGATGCCCGCGACCAGCGGCCGGAAGTCCCCATCACCGGAGAACAACACCATGTGATCGATGCGATCGGCCATCTCCATCGCGTCGACCGCGAGCTCGATGTCCATGTTGCCCTTGATCTTGCGGCGGCCGGTGGAGTCGGTGAACTCCTTGGCCGGCTTGGTGACCATGGAGAAGCCGTTGTAGTCGAGCCAGTCGACCAGCGGGCGGATCGGCGAATATTCCTGATCCTCCACCAGGGCGGTATAATAAAACGCTCTGACAAGCTTGCCGCGCCGCATGAATTCATTCCGAAGGAGCTTGTAGTCTATGTCAAATGCCAGCGCCTTCGCCGCCGCATACAGGTTGGACCCGTCGATGAATAGGGCCAGTCGCTCGTCACGATAGAACATGCTCTCTCCGAATGCGTCTCATCGGCGCCGCCGCTTCTGCACGGTGCGCGGGGGGGTGTGCCAGGGCGCCGGGGCCGCCGCGAATCAGCCAGGACCGCCGCGAAATAGGGAACGTGATACGATAGTGCAACGTATCATCCGCCTTCCCTCCCGTAATTCCGCCCGCTCGCGTCGCGAGGAGCGCGGCGCCCCCATTTCAAAAGAGAGAACGCCCGACAGACGGCGCGACCGCTCCCTATCCTTCCACATCTTTCGTTAAAATAGCGTTAAACACAAGGCGATGCGCGGCCTGCCGCCACTTCATTTCGATTCGCTACGCAAGCGCGAACGCCAGCTGAAGGAACGCGCAATACCCCCGAAACGACGCCGCGTCCGCCACGGCTCCTCCGCTCTCGATGGCCATAGGCGGCGTCGGCCCCGCGCCCGCCCCACGCGCGGCATCTCCAGCGCGCGGGTCCGGCGAACGGGAGACCGCGCTATCCCCCGAAACCTTCGGTGTTTTCACGAAACCGGCCTTGCGTCGCGCCCCGCCCCCCTGTAGGCAGGCGGTTCCCCTGACACTGCCACCGGAGGCGTCCGCAATGGCCCGCGTCACCGTCGAGGATTGCGTCGACAAGGTCACCAACCGGTTCGAGCTGGTCATGCTCGCCGCCCATCGGGCGCGCGAGATCTCCACCGGATCGGAGATCACGATCCCTCGCGATAACGACAAGAACCCCGTGGTCGCGCTTCGCGAGATCGCGGACGAGACCCTCACTCCCGATGACCTGATGGAGGGGCTGATCCAGTCCCACCAGCGGCACATCGAGGTCGACGAGCCCGAAGAGGACTCGATGGCCATGCTCATGTCCGGCGCCGATTCCGACGCGCCGGTCGACGACATCTCGGAGGAGCAGCTGCTCCGCGCCCTGATGTCGGAGCAGGACCAGAACGCCGGCTGAGCCGGGGCCGCGACCCCGCAAGGAGGGCGAGTTGGGCGAGTTCATCCGCCAGTTCGAACTGATCGAGCGGGTGCTCGCCTATAACCCGAACACGGACGAGGGGCTTCTCAACGCCGCTTACGTGTTCGGGGCCAAGGCTCACTCCCAGCAGCGTCGCGCCAATGGCGACCCCTATTTCGGCCACCCCGTCGCGGTGGCCGGAATCCTGACCGAGCTTCGGCTCGACGACGCCACCATCGCCACCGCCCTGCTCCACGACACGATCGAGGATTGCGAGGGCGTCACCTATCAGGTGATCGCCGACCAGTTCGGCGAGGAAGTGGCGGAACTGGTCGACGGCGTCACCAAGATCTCCAAGCTCGACCTCGGCTCGAAGGAGACCGAGCAGGCGGAGAACCTCCGCAAGCTGCTCATCGCCATGTCGCGCGACGTGCGGGTGCTGCTGGTCAAGCTCGCCGACCGCCTGCACAACATGCGCACCATCGGCTTCCTGCGGCCCGAGAAGCAGGAGCGCAAGGCGCGCGAGACCATGGAGATCTACGCGCCGCTCGCCGGCCGCATGGGCATGCAGTCGATGCGCGACGAGCTGGAGGACCTGTCCTTCGAGGTGCTCAACCCCCAGGGCCGGGTGTCGATCCTGCGCCGCTTCGCCCAGCTGCGCGAGGCCACCGGCGAGGTCATCCCCCAGATCCAGGAGGACATCCGCGTTCTGCTAGAGGCCGAAGGCATCGAGGCCGAGGTCACCGGCCGCGAAAAGCGCCCCTTCGCCATCTGGCGCAAGATGGAGGAGAAGGGGCAGGAGTTCGGCCGCCTCTCCGACATCTACGGCTTCCGCATCATCTGCGCGGACGAGGGCGACTGCTACCGGGCGCTGGGCGCCGTGCATCGCCGCTGGACCGCGGTGCCGGGGCGGTTCAAGGATTATATCTCCACCCCGAAATCCAACGGCTACCGCTCGATCCACACCACGGTGTCGGGGCGCAACGCCAAGCGGGTGGAGGTGCAGATCCGCACCCGCGCCATGCATGACGTGGCCGAAACCGGGGTCGCCGCCCACTGGGCCTACAAGGAGGGCGTGCGCTCTCCCAACCCGTTCGTGGTGGACCCGTTCACCTGGCTGCGCCAGCTCACCGACGAGTTCCGCAACGCCGAGAAGCCGGACGAGTTCCTCGAACATGTGAAGCTCGACATGTTCCAGGACCAGGTGTTCTGCTTCACCCCCAAGGGCCGGGTGATCAACCTGCCCCGGGGCGCGACGCCGATCGATTTCGCCTATTCGATCCACACCCGCATCGGCGACTCTTGCGTCGGCGCCAAGATCGACGGCCGCCGGGCGCCGCTTTCCACCCGCCTGCGCAACGGTCAGACGGTGGAGATCATCCGCGCCGACGCCCAGCGGCCCCAGCCGGTCTGGGAGGAGATCGCCGTCACCGGCCGCGCCAAGCAGGCGATCCGCCGCGCGATCCGGGCCGAGCGTCGCGAATCCGACATCCGCATCGGCCGCGAGATCGTCTCCCAGTCCTTCGAGCGGGCGGGCAAGCCGCTGAGCGCCAAGGCGCTTGGCATGGCGGCGAGCCGGCTGGGCGAAGCCTCGGCCGACGACCTGCTGCGCGCGGTGGGGGCGGCGGAGATCTCGGCGGTGCAGGTGCTCACGACCCTGTTTCCCCGCGACGGCGCCTGGGACGTGCCCCTGTCCGCCGAGGCGCCGGAGCGTCCGATGGTCACCGGCGTCTCCCGCGCCCGCAAGGTCCGCTTCGGCGAATGCTGCGAGCCGGTGCCGGGGGATCGCATCGTCGGCATCGTCGCGCCCGGGCGGGGCGTGACGGTTCACGCCATCGACTGTCCCGAGCTCGCGGCCTACGAAGACGAGATGGAGGCCTGGGTCGACCTCAAGTGGGACCCCGAGACCGCCTGGTCGCAGCCGCACCAGACCTCGGTGTCGGTGACTTTCGCCAACGAGCAGGGAGCCCTCGCCAGGGTGTGCACGGTGATCGCGGATCTGAAGGCCGATATCACGCATCTGGAGTTCACCGAGCGCAAGCCGGACTTCTATCGCGCGCGCTTCGACCTCGAGGTGCGCGACGTGAAGCATGTCAGCCAGATCGTCGGGCAGCTGGCGGCGGAGCCGATCATTCATGCCGCGCGCCGGATCATGCCGGCGCGGGATGGCGGGGGGCGCGACGGCGCGGGGCGCGACGGCGGCTCCCGCACGCCCCGGGACTGGAGCGCGTCTGGCATGGGCGGCGCCTCGGCCGTGACCGGGGGCGCGGCCGAGGCCGGCGCCAGGGCGGCGGCGACCGGCGCGATGACCGCGGCCGCGGGCGCCCTGCCCGCCCGCGGCCCCCAAACCGCCCCCGCACCCGCAACCGCACCGGCCTCCTCACCGGCCTCGTCCCCGGCCGCTCCCGCCGGCGCCGCCTCGGCCGAAACCCGCAGGCCGGGCGAGCCCCGAAAGCAGGACGAAACCCGCAGGAAAGACGCCGCGACCGAGCGCCCGGACCCGGTCGTTCCGGGCCCCGGGAGCTGATCCCGTGTTCCGCCGCCGCGATCCGCAGCCCGTGCGCGACCGCGTTCGCGAGTTCCTGTCGCCCCGCAAGGGCTGGCAGCGGGGCTATCGCTATCTCGGCAAGCGGGTGCAGCGGCTTCCGGACACCCCGCATCGCATCGCGCTGGGCTTCGCCTGCGGGGTGATGGCCTCCTTCACGCCGTTCTTCGGGTTCCATTTCGTCATCGCCGCCGCCTTCGCCTTCGTGGCGCGGGGCAATATCCTGGCCTCGGCCACCGGGACCTTCACCGGCAATCCGCTGACCTTCCCCTTCATCGCCGGCGCCTCCATGTGGATGGGGGCGCGCATCACCGGCCTGCATGTCCAGCCGCCCCTTCACGGGTGGAGCTTCCGCTGGCTGTGGGACAATCTCGACGCGATCTTCATCCCCTACCTGGTCGGCGGCCTGTTGCCGGGTGTCGTCGCCTCCTGCGCGGTCTATTTCGCGGTGCGCCCGGTGATCTCCACCTACCAGAACCGCCGCCGCCTGCAGCTGATGGAGCGCGCCAAGCAGCGCGTCCATGAGGCGGCCGAGCGGCGCAAGGCGGCGAAGGAGGCCAAGAAGGCCCTGAAGCTGTCCCGCCGCGCCGGGGCCCGCGACCTGCCCGGCTGAGCCGCCCGCCCGGCCTGCCCCCCGCCCGGCGGGGCCCAACGCAGGACCGAGTTTCGCGCCCGCCCCCCGGCCGTCCCCGCATGGGGCCCGGGAAGGGAGCGCCGCGTCCGCCGGCCCGCCGCCTGCGCCCGCTCGCCCGCGGCGCGCTGAAACGGGGGCGCCGTCGGAACCGTCTCCCCGCCCCCCGCTTCCGCCCCGCCCCCCGCGTCCGCCCCGCCCCCCGCGTCCGCCCCGCCATGTGCCGCCCGCCCCGGTTCCGCCGGGAACCCGGATGCCGGGCCGCGCGGGCGGGCGCGCGCAACCCGCGTCCCCGTTGACGCGCGGCCCCCCGAGACAGAACGCTCCGGACGCCTTATGGTCGGTGAAACCCGAACCGTTCCCGCCCGGAGCCGACCCCATGACCAGCCCTCTGCACGGCCGCCTGCGCCTCGGCGTCAACATCGACCACGTGGCCACCATCCGGAACGCCCGCGGCGGCGCCCATCCCGACCCGATCCGCGCCGCCAAGATCGCCGAGGCCGCGGGCGCCGACGGCATCACCGCGCATCTGCGCGAAGACCGCCGCCATATCACCGACCCCGACATCGAGGCGCTGGCCCGCGAGCTGACCGTTCCGCTGAACTTCGAGATGGCCGCCACGCCGGAGATGCAGGCCATCGCGCTTCGCCATCGCCCCCACGCGGTCTGCATCGTGCCCGAGCGGCGCGAGGAGCGGACCACCGAGGGCGGGCTGGAAGTGGCGCGCGAGGAGAACCGGCTCGCCCATTTCATCGCCCCCCTGAGCGAGGCCGGCTGCCGGGTCTCCATCTTCATCGCCGCCGACGCCCGCCAGATCGAGGCCGCCGCCCGCATCGGCGCGCCGGTCATCGAGCTGCATACCGGCGCCTATTGCGACGCCCATCACGAGGGCCGTTTCGCGGACCGCGACGCGGAACTGGAGAAGCTGCGCGAGATGTCGGCCTTCGGCGCCTCGCTCGGGCTCGAGGTCCATGCCGGCCACGGCCTGACCTTCGACACCGTCGCCCCGGTCGCCGCCTTCCCCGAGGTGGCCGAGTTGAACATCGGCCATTTCCTGGTGGGCGAGGCGATCTTCTCCGGGCTCGACAGCGCCATCCGCCGGATGCGCGGGGCCATGGACCAGGCCCGGCAGGACGCCTTCGGCGAGGGCGCGGCGTGAGCGCGCTCTGGCTGGGCTTCGCGGCGTTCGCCGCCGCCTCGGCCAGTCCGGGGCCGACGACGCTGGCGATCATGGCGACGGGGCTCGGCTCCGGCCGGCGGGCGGCTATGGGGCTGGCCGCGGGCGTGGTGGTCGGGTCCTGCACGCTGGGCGCGCTGGCGGCGGGCGGGCTCGCCGCCGTGCTGGCCTCGGCCGGCTGGGCGCTGATCGCGATGAAATGCGCCGGCGCGCTCTATCTCGCGCGGCTGGCCTGGAAGATGGGGCGGTCCGCCGCCCGGCCCGATCCGGCGCCCGGCGCGACGCCGGCCTCCGGCCCGGCCCCGCTGGGGCGCTGGTTCCGACGCGGGCTCGCCATGCATCTCGTCAATCCCAAGGCGATCTTCGGCTGGGCCGCGATCATCACCGTGGGCCTGCCGGCCGAGGCCGCGCCCGCCGACGCCATCGCGCTGCTCGCCGGCTGCGCGGCGATGGCGGCGACGATCAACTTCGGCTACGCGCTTGTCTTTTCCACCGCGCCGCTGATCCGCGCCCATGCCGCCGCCCGCCGGCGGATCGAGGCCGCCTTCGCCGCGCTCTTCGCCGCCGCGGCATCCGCGCTGGCCTTCCGCGCCGCCGGCGACCTGCTGCGCCAGCTTCGCGCCCCCGCGGCGGCCGCGACGTGACGGCCGCGACGTGACGGGCGGGGACCTGGCCTCCGTGGCGGCGATCTACCTCGCCACCATCTTCTCTCCCGGGCCGTCGACCATGGCGATCTCGGCCACCGCGCTCGCCCGCGGGCGCGCCATGGCGCTGGCGCTGGCGGGCGGGGTCTGGTGCGGCTCGATCTTCTGGTCGGCGATGGCGGCGGCCGGGGTCTCGGCGATGATGACGGGCAGCCCCGCGCTCATGGCCGGCCTGCGCTATGCCGGCGGCGCCTACCTGATCTGGCTGGGCTATCGCGCCCTGCGCCGCGCCATGGCGGCCGAGGCCCCCGCCCCCCGCGCCATCACCGCCCGCGACCTGCGCATGGCCTTCCTGCGCGGCATCGCCCTGCACCTGACCAACGTGAAGTCGGTGCTGTTCTGGGGCGCGCTGTTCTCGCTCGCCGTCGGGCCGGAGGCGACGCCGTGGGAACTGGCCGAGGTGGTGGTCATGTGCGGCGCGCTGGGCGCGGTGATCTTTCCAGGCTACGGGGTGGTGTTCTCGACCCGCCGGGCCGCGGACGTCTACGCGCGCGCCCGGCGCTGGCTGGAGGCGGGCTTCGGCGCGGTGTTCGGCGCCGCCGGCCTCGCCCTGATCGTGGGGGGACTTTCGCGATGATCGTCGGCATGGGCTCCGATATCGCCGACATCCGTCGGATCGAACGCACGCTGGAGCGGTTCGGAACCCGCTTCGTCAACCGCGTGTTCACCGAGACCGAGCAGCTCAAGTCCGAGCGCCGAAAGGAACGCGCCGCCTCCTACGCCAAGCGCTGGGCGGCGAAGGAGGCGTGCTCCAAGGCGCTGGGCACCGGGCTGCGCATGGGCGTGGCGTGGAAGGAGATGGGGGTGGCGAACCTGCCCTCCGGCCAGCCGACCATGGTGCTGACCGGCGGCGCCCGGACCCGGATGGAGGGGCTGATCCCCCCCGGCTGGGAAGGAAGGATCCACGTGACCATCACCGACGATCACCCCTACGCCCAGGCTTTCGTGATCATCGAGGCCCTGCCCCCCGGCACGCCCCCCGCCCCCTACCCGACCTCCGGACGGACGAACTGAACCGGCTCTTCCGGAGCCGGGCCGCACGGCCCGCGTCCTCCCCCCGCCCGCGCGTCCCCGTCGGCACGCCCCCGTCCGCGCGTCCCCGTCGGCACGCCTCGGCGCCGCATTTCGGCAACCCATTTCCGCCCCGGTCACGCCCCCGGCCCGCCCGCGCCCGCGCGCCTTGACTTGGACGAGGGCGAGGGCGACAAACGCGCGCCCGTCGCAGGCACGGAGCGCGTCCCGCCTCCGCCCCGCCGCGAGCGGATCGCGGAACGCACCAGGACAGGAACGCAATGGCCAAGGCGCAGAAGAAGGAAGGCTTCGGCGAGCTTTTCAAGACCGTCGTCTACGCCCTTCTGATCGCGGGAATTTTCCGCTCGTTCCTGTTCCAGCCGTTCTGGATCCCGTCGGGCTCGATGAAGTCGACGCTGCTGATCGGCGACTTCCTGTTCGTGTCCAAATACGCCTACGGCTATTCGCGGCACTCGTTCCCGTTCTCGGCCCTGCCCTTCTCCGGCCGCATCTTCGCGTCGGACCCCGAGCGCGGAGACGTCATCGTCTTCAAGCACCCGGCCAATAACGAGGACTACGTCAAGCGCCTCGTCGGCCTGCCGGGCGACACCATCCAGATGAAGGGCGGGCTGCTCTACATCAACGGCGAGGTCGCGCCCCAGCGCCCCGACGGCGTGTTCATCGAGCCGGTGATCCCCGGGCATTCCCTCCAGTGCAAGGATTACCCGCGCGAGGACGGCAAGGTCATGTGCCTCAAGGAGCGGTTCACCGAGACGCTGCCCAACGGGGTCGAGCATCTGGTGCTGAACGCCGACGACAACCTGTCGACCCTGTCCGACAACACCCGCGAGTTCCGCGTCCCCGAGGGGCATTTCTTCTTCATGGGCGACAACCGGGACAATTCCAACGACAGCCGCCAGAGCGTCGGCATGGTGCCCTTCGAGAACCTCGTGGGCCGCGCCGACCTGATCGCGCTCAGCTTCGGCGGCGAATTCTGGGAGGTGTGGAACTGGCGCGCCGATCGCTTCTTCGTCTCGATCCATTGATCGGGGGCGCCCCGCGGGCGCCGGCCCCGCCCCCCGCGCGGCCCGAGCGGCCGCGCCCGGAGCGGCGCCGGGACGCCCCGCGCCCGACACCCGCGCGGCGCCTCCGCGCAGGCGCGCGCCACGCCGCCGCGCCGCGCGCCGCCGAGTCCTTCGCGACCCCGTTGCCGGCGACGCCGACGCCCGCGCCCCGGTCTCCCGCGGCCGCGGGCGCCCCGGTCCGGCCTGGCGCCCGGGTTCCCGCGGCCGCCCGCTTCCCCCGCCCACCCGTTTTCCGCCCGACCGCACTCCGCCCGTCCGCACTCCGCCCGCCCGCACTCTGCCCGGGAGCCTTCCCATGACCTCCCGCGAACTCACCGCTCATGCCGCCGCGCTTTCCGCCAGTCTCGGGGTCGAGGTGCTCGCCTCCGACCGGCTGGACGAGGCGCTGACCCATCCCTCCGCCTCCTCGCGCGCGCGGCCCGACAACCAGCGGCTGGAATTCCTCGGGGACCGGGTGCTTGGCCTGGTGATCTCGGAGGCCGTGTTCGACCGCTTCCCCGACGCGCCCGAAGGCCGGCTCGCCCCGCGTTTCAACGCCCTCGTGCGCAAGGAGACCTGCGCCGAGGTGGCCGAGAGCCTCGGCCTCGGCCCCATGCTGCGCCTCGGCCGATCCGAGGCGCTGGGCGGCGGGCGCAAGCGCCCCGCCGTGCTGGGCGACGCGATGGAGGCGCTGATCGCCGCCATCTATCTCGACTCCGGCATGGACGCGGCCCGCGCCGCCATCCTCGCCGCCTGGGGCGGGCGCATCGACGCCGCCGCCCGCACCCGCGCCGACGCCAAGACCGCCGCGCAGGAATGGGCGCAGGCGCGGGGCCTCGCCCCGCCGACCTATGTGGAGCTCGCCCGCTCCGGCCCCGACCACGCCCCGGTCTTCACCATCGCCGCGCGCATGGAGGACGGGACCGAGGCCACCGCCGAGGCCCCGTCCAAGCGCGCCGCCCAGCAGGCGGCCGCGCAATCGCTTCTCAATCTCCTGGAGTCCCGCGGATGACCCCCGCCGACGAACATGACGACGACCGCAAGGACGCTCCCGCGCCCGAGGCGGCCCAGAAACCCGACCTGGAACCGGCCCCGAAACCCGCCCCGGCTCCGAAATCCGGCTCCGCCGAGGAGGCCCGCCTGTCGGAGGCCGCCGGCGCCATGCCCGAGGGCGCGCGCTGCGGCTTCGTCGCCCTGATCGGGGAGCCCAACGCCGGCAAGTCCACCCTGCTCAACCGCATGGTGGGGGCCAAGGTCTCCATCGTCACCCACAAGGTGCAGACCACCCGCTCGCGCATCCGCGGCGTGGCCATCGAAGGCGCCTCGCAGATCGTCTTCATCGACACGCCGGGCCTGTTCCGCCCCCGCCGCCGGCTCGACCGCGCCATGGTCGCCGCCGCCTGGACCGGGGCCGATGACGCCGACGTGGTCTGCCTTCTGGTCGAGGCGCATCGCGGGCTCACCGACGGGGTGGAGGAGATCCTCAAGGCGCTCGACGACCGCGGCGGCGACCGCCCGGTGGCGCTGATCATCAACAAGGTCGACCGCGTTCGCGCGCCCGAGCTTCTGGGCCTGACCGAAAAGCTCAACGCCCGCCGCGATTTCGTCGCCACCTTCATGATCTCGGCCGAAAAGGGCTATGGCTGCGCGGACCTCATCAAGTGGCTCGCCACCCGCATGCCCGAGGGCCCCTGGCACTACCCCGAGGACCAGATCGCCGACGCCCCCACCCGCGTCATCGCCGCCGAGATCACGCGGGAGAAGCTGACCCTGCGCCTCCACCAGGAGCTGCCCTACCAGCTCACCGTCGAGACCGAGGAATGGGAGGAGCGCAAGAACGGCTCCGTCCGCATCCAGCAGGTGGTCTACGTGGCGCGCGAGGGCCATCGCGGCATCGTGCTGGGCAACAAGGGCGAGACCATGAAGTCGGTCGGCACCGCCGCGCGCGCCGAGCTGAAGAACTTCCTGGGCCGCGAGGTGCATCTCTTCATCGAGGTCCGCGTGCGCGAGAACTGGCTGGAAGAGCGGGAGCGCTACGACAACATGGGGCTCGATTTCGACGGCCGGAAGGGGCGCTGAGTGGCGCCGCGCCTGACCGCCGAGTTCTGGGTGCAGGCCTATCTGACCCGGCTGCGGCTGGCGAACATCCCCGCCTATGTCACGGCCAAGGGCGACGCCACCGCCGGCGCCGTGCTGGTCAAGGTCTACACGCTCGACGGCCAGGCCAGGGCCTTCGAGCGGCGCATGACCCTTGAGGGCCGCGAATGGATGAAACTGGCCGAGGGGCCGGAGGGCGAGGTCGACGCCGCGATCTCCCGCCAGCGCGGGTTCGACAGGGACCTCTGGGTGATCGAGCTGGAGGACGCGGCCGGCCGCACCCTGCTCGACGAACCCGGGTTGGAATAGGCGCCCGCGCGTCGCGCCGCGCAAGGCTTGACCTTCCAGCGGGGGGAAGCCCTATCTCCCTCGGGCCCCGGTCGTTCGGGGACGCCGCACCGGAGCCCGCCATGCCCTCTTCCGCCCTCTCCCGCCGCGCGCTCCTGCGCGCCGGCGCCCTCGCCTTCGCCGCCGCGCCTCTGGCCGGCGCCGGCCTGGCCCGCGCCGCATCGGCCGCCGCGCCCGGGCTGCACGTGCTCAAGGACCCGTCCTGCGGCTGCTGCGGCGCCTGGACCGAAATCATGCGGGCCGAGGGCTTCGACGTGTCGGTCGAGGAGGTCCCCAACGGCCCCCTGGTCCGCCGCAAGATCGCGCTCGGGATCCCGTCGCAGGCCGCCTCCTGCCATACCGGCCTGATCGAGGGCTATGTCGTCGAGGGCCACGTGCCCGCCGCGGACATCCGCCGCCTGCTGGCCGAGCGCCCGGACGCCGTGGGCATCGCCGTGCCCGGCATGCCCTGGGGCTCCCCCGGCATGGGCCCGGAGGCCGAGCGCGAGGCCTATGACGTGGTGCTGATCGGTCGCGACGGGGGGCTGAGCCTCTGGTCCCGCTACCCGGCCGCCTGACGCCGGCCGCCTGACGCCCGGTCGCGCGGGTCCGCGTCCACGCTCGCCGGGGCGCGCCGCCTGCGCTTTTTCCCCGCCCGAAGGCGCGGGACGGCGGCGCCTCAGCCGCCGGCGGCCGCGGTGATCGGGCCGTAATCCTGCGGCTGGCGATGCCGGGCGAAATCGAAGATGTTGGCGCGGATCTCGGCGCAGCGGTCGAGGTCGATCTCGGCGCAGATCACCTCGTCGGCGGAGCTCGCGGCCCGGGCCACGACCTCGCCGGTCGGCGCGGCGATCATCGAGCCCCCGATCAGCTCGCAGCCTTCCTCCACCCCCGCCTTGGCCACCGCCACGGCCCAGAGCCCGTTCTGGTAGCAGCCGGCGGTCACCGACAGCTCGTTGTGGAAATACTGCAAGTGGTCGTGCTCGGGCGCGAGCGGGTAGTGCTGCGGGGTGTTGTAGCCAAGCATGACCAGTTCCGCCCCGCCGAGCCCGAGCACGCGCCAGGTCTCGGGCCAGCGGCGGTCGTTGCACACGCACATGCCCAGCCGCCCCGACACCCCGGACCAGCCGGTGTCGAACACCGGGAAACCGAGATCGCCCTTCTCGAAATAGCGCTTCTCCAGATGCTGGAAGGGGCGCCAGGGCTCATGCCCGCGATGGCCGGGCAGATGCACCTTGCGGTATTTGCCCAGGATCGCGCCGTCCGGACCGACCAGGATGGCGGTGTTGAAGCGCCGGCCCTCCCGCGTCAGTTCCGCGTAGCCCAGGTGGAAGCCGACGCCGAGCCGGACGGCGGCCTCGAACAGGGGGCGCGTGACGGGCGAGGGCATCTCGGTCTCGAACCAGGCGTCGAGGGCGGCCGGGTCCTCGATCCACCACCGCGGGAAGAAGCTGGTGAGCGCGAGTTCGGGGAAGACCACCAGCTTCGCGCCCTGCCCCGCGGCCTCGGTCATCATCGCCACCATGCGGGCGACGGCGGAGGCGCGGTCCTCCTCGCGGGCGATGGGGCCGAGCTGGGCGCCCGCCACGACGAAGCGCCGCGCCGGCCCGCCTGCGGGCGCGCGCGACCGGACGGAATCGGCGGCGCTCATGCCATCCCCAGGCGCACGGCGGCGGCGTCGGCGCCGACCAGGGCGCGGTAGAGCTCAGGGTCGGTGTCGCCCTCCGTCGCGAAGGCCAGCACGCGGGAATTCGGACCCAGCCCAAGCGCGGCCCGGGTCGAGGCCGAGCCCATGGCGGCGAACACTGCGGCGAGCCCCGCCACGGCGCTTTCGCCCGCGGCGACCGGCGGGTCCCCGCCCTCGGGCCGGGCCAGCCGGCGCATCATCGCCACCGCGGCGTCGTCCGGCAGCGCCAGGCAGGCGTCGGCATGGTCGCGCAGGATCTCCCAGGCGAGCGCCGAGACCTCGCCGCAGGCGAGCCCCGCCATCAGCGTGTCCAGCGCGCCCCCCACGGCGGTCGGCCGCCCGACGCGAAAGCTCTCCAGCCAGCAGGCGGCGCGGTCGGGATCGGCGAGGATCACCAGCGGCCGCGCCACGCCCCAGCGCCGCTTGGCCTGGGCCGCCACCGCGGCGGCGAGCCCGCCGACGCCGGTCTGCACGAAAATATGGGTGGGGGGGCGCTTCAGCGCCTCGAACGCCTCGGCGGCCATCAACTCGTAGCCCTGCATCACGTCGCGGGGCACGTCCATGTAGCCGGGATAGGAGGTGTCGGAGACGACGCACCAGCCCTCGGCGTCGGCGGTCGCCTGCGCCTCGCGCACGCTGTCGTCGTAATTGCCGGCGCAGCGGCGGACCTCGGCCCCGTAGGCGGCGATGGCGTCGGCCCGGGCCTCGGACACGGTGGCGTGCACGAAGATCACGCAACGCGCCCCGAAGGTCCGCGCGCCCCAGGCGACGGAGCGTCCGTGATTGCCGTCGGTGGCGCAGCACACGGTCAGCCCGGCGGCGATGTCGGCATGGGCGCCCGAGGCGATTTCGGCCATCGGGACCGGGTGCCCGAGCTCGGTCTCCACCCGGCGCTGCAACAGCCGGGCGACCGCATAGGCCCCGCCCAGCGCCTTGAAGGACCCCAGGCCGAAGCGCCCGCCCTCGTCCTTGAGATGAATCTCCCTCACGCCCGCCTGCGCGGCGAGCGAGGGCAGCGCGATCAGCGGCGTCGGCGCGTAGCCGGGCCAGCCGGCGATGGCGTCGCGCGCGGTGTCGAAGCCGGCGTCGGAGAGGATGGAGTCCTGGCTGCGGGTCCACGGCGCCTGGCGCGAGGCGACGGCGTTGACGGTCAGCGCGAAATCGACCGCGACCTCGGCGCCGGTCCCCTGGCCATGGGCGGATGGGCCCTTCTCGGTCATCGACGCCTCCTGAACCGGACTGCCGGCGCGAGACCGCCGCAGCCCCTTGCGGGGACGCGGCGTCACGCCATCGCGACCGGCCGGGGCCCCGGCGGCCACGTCCCAGCACCCGGTGCGCCGTAAAAGCTACGCTGGCGCACTCGACCCGACTGCAAACGCGAACAGACTCGAACGTGCCGGACAACGGTCGGGCGAACCGGGGCCGGCGCAACTTGGGGCCGAAGGGTCCGCAGCTGGGGATGCTGGGGTTTGCGGACCTTGACGAGGATGATGAAACTCAAATTTCATGCCGTCAATAAGGATGAATGAAAGGTTTCGGTTGCAAGTGACGCGAGAGGCCGTCGAATGTGCTTCCATTATCGTGCAAGTGTTTATTGAGAGGGAGTTTTCCCGTGGAAAACGCGTCCCGCCCGCCGTTCGCGGCGTCCTCGCCTGTCGAAAAACCTTCGGAAACAGCGGCTAAACCCGTGTCCTTGATGCAACGCATTCACCGAGCCTGGGAGGCTCTGCCGGACGGCGAGCGGCGCGTGGCCGAGCATGTGCTCGATTCGCCGGGGGAACTGGCGCTGTGGCCGGCCAACGAACTGGCGGCGCGGGCGGGTGTCTCCGGCGCCACGGTCTCGCGATTCTTCCGACGGCTGGGCTATTCGGGCTACGACGCCGCCCGGCGCGACAGCCGGGCGATGCGCGCGGCGGGCTCGCCCCTGTTCCTGGCCGAGGCCGCCCCCGACGCGCGCAGTCCCGGCGGGCGCCCCGGCGGGCGCATCACCGAGCACCTGGCGTCGGAGCAGGCGGCGATCGAGATGACGCTCGCCATGGTCAACCCGCATGCGCTGGACGAGCTCGCCGACCGGCTGGCGACCGCGCGGCGGGTGCGGGTGCAGGGCTATCGCAACAGCCATTTCGTGGCCGAGTATTTCCGCACCGCGCTGTCGAATTTCAGGCCCGACGTGCAGATGATCGGCTGGAGCGGCCAGACCGCGGCCGAGAGCATGGGCGACATCGGGCCGGGCGACGTGGCGGTGGTGTTCGGATTGCGCCGGCGGCCGCGGATCTTCGCGGCGCTGATCGCGGCGTTGGGGGAGACCGGAGCAGACGTGGCGCTGATCTCCGATCCGACGTTGCGCGGCGCCCCCGCCGCCACCGTGCGCTGGACGCTGACCTGCGCGGTGGAGACGCCGCAGACCTTCGACACGCTCGCCGGCGCCATGGCCCTGTCCCGCCTGGTCGCGGCGGAGACGATGCACCGCCTCGGCCCCGAAGGCCGCCGCCACCTGGAGCGGATCGAGCGGACGCACGATCGGCTCGACGACCTGGAGTGACCCCCTCCCCCCGGCCCCGCGAAGCGGGGACCCGGGGAGAAGGGGGAGAGGGGGCGAAGGCGAAGGGGCCTCAGCCCGCCTCGACCAGCTTCATCCAGCAGCCGCCCAGCAGGAAGCCGTCGGCGCGGGTCTCCAGCCCCATGCAGCGGGCGCGGTGCAGGATGTCGGCGGCGCCGGTCACCTGGAAGACCAGCGCGTCCAGCCGCTCCCGCGCGGCGCCCGGGGCCGCGAGGATCGCGATGTCCTGCTGATCCACCCGGATCACGTGGCGCCCGTTCCCGCCCTTGGCCGGAACCTCGAGGATCGCAGCCCAGTGGGCGGCGAGCCCGGCCGGGTCAGGCGTCAGCACCTCCACCCCCAGCAGGGCCTGGGTGACGTCGGTCTTCACATGGTCCTGCCAGTGCGGGCCGGCGGGCCAGTAAGCG
Source organism: Albimonas donghaensis (assembly GCF_900106695.1). Taxonomy (GTDB): domain Bacteria; phylum Pseudomonadota; class Alphaproteobacteria; order Rhodobacterales; family Rhodobacteraceae; genus Albimonas; species Albimonas donghaensis. The sequence goes on along the minus strand of NZ_FNMZ01000001.1, from coordinate 545,592 downwards.
CCCATCACGTCCTCGCCGCCGGGGGTGTTGTCGATCTCCAGGAACGTCGCCCGGCAATCCTTGGGGTGATACTGGAACCCCTGGAAGCCCGGCCGGTCGATGTGATGCGCAAGCCGGACGCCCATGGCGGTGATCCGCTCGCGCCGCGCGGCGGCGTCGTCGCTGTCGAAGATCAGCATGTAGCCGCCGAGCCCGCCGGTCCCCTCCATGAACCGTCCCGCGGCGGTGCCGGGTTCGGTCGGGCAGACCACTTCCAGGAAGCGGTCCGGGCCGATGGTCAGCAGGGCGTTCTCCAGCCCGTAATTGGCCACGGCCGGGTCGCGGTGGCACTCCTCCAGCCCCAGCAGGGACTGGAGAAGCTGGGTCGAGGCCTCGAGATGCGGGGCGGCCAGGCAGATCTGGCGCAGGCGCAGATAGGAACCCATGTCGGCGTCCTCCTCAGCGGCCCACGAAGACGGGGCGGCGCTTTTCGACGAAGGCGGCGGCGGCCTCCTTGTGGTCCTCGGTGTAGCCGCATTCGGAATGGTTGCGGGCCTCCGAGTCGAAACAGGCGTTCAGCCCCGCCCCCGCCGCGGCCAGCGCCAGGTTCCGCTTGATCTTGCCCAGCGTCACGGTGGGCCCGGCGGCCAGCGAGGCGCCCATGGCCAGCGCCTCGTCCATCACCGCCTCGGGGGCGACGGATTTCGTGACCATGCCGATGGCGGCGGCTTCCTCGCCGGTCAGCACGGGCGACAGCAGGTAAAGCTCCCGCGCCTTGGCCGGGCTGAGGATCTGCGACAGGAAATAGGTCCCGCCGTAATCGCCCGAGAGCCCGACCTTGGCGAAGGCCGTCGTCAGCTTGGCGGTCGAGGCGCAGACCCGGAAATCGCAGGCCAGCGCCAGCGACAGGCCGGCGCCGGCGGCGGGGCCGTTGATGGCGGCGATGGTGGGCTTGGCCATTTCGTGCAGGTAGCGCGAGCTGTTCATGCGGTCGCGCAGCGAATGAATGCGCTCGCCCAGCGAGGGCGCGCGGCCCGAGCCCTCGTTCATCGCCTTCACGTCGCCGCCCACGCAGAAGGCGTCGCCGGCGCCGGTCAGCAGCACGGCGCGCACGGCGGGGTCCTCGGCGGCCTCGGCGGTGGCGTCGCGCAGGGCGGCGGTGAGGTCCGGGTTCATGGCGTTGCGCCGCTCCGGACGGTTCATGGTCAGGATCAGCAGGCCGTCGCGCATCTCGCGCAGCAGGGTCTCGGTCATCTTGGTTTCCTCTCCTCTCGGGCCGGTCTTGGCGCCGGCGACAGGGTGTCTGGTCGGGGCCCCGCCCGTTGGGACGAGGGATGCGGGCGACTATCGGACAAATGTCAGGATGCGCATAGGGGGCCGCGCGAAGTTCTCCCCGCGGGGCGTCATCGCCCGGCGCTTCCGCGTCGCGGGGCCGGCGCGAACAGCGCGGGGGCGGCGCGGGGCAGTTCCGCCAGCGCCGCATCGCGGGAGGCCTCGAAGACCGCGCGCATGGCGGCCTCGGCGCGTGCGGGGTCGCGGGCGTCGAGCGCCCGGGCCACCGCCCGCATCCCTTCGGCCCGCGCGCGGCGGGTGGGAAGGTCCAGCGCATCCAGCGGCGTGCGCCACAGCGTCAGCCACAGGCTGCGGGTGTCGAGATCGGCGATCAGGCGCGGCAGCAGCGCGTTGCCCGCCCCCTGGATCACCGCCCGCACCGCCCGGGTGAAGCTGCGCGAGAAGGCGAGCGGGGCCGCGTCGGGGTCGCGGGCGCCGGCCTCCATCTCCGCCACGCGGCGTTCCAGCGTGGCGCGCCAGCCGGGGTCGGGATCGGCGGCCATCCCGCGCGCGGCGAGACAGGCCAGCGCGATGCGCACGTCGAACAAATCGGCGATGTCGCGCAGGGCCACGGGCCGGGCGCGGGCGCCGCGGCGGGGCTCGAACTCCACCAGCCCGCGGCGCTCCAGCAGCCGCAACGCCTCGCGGAAGGAAGCGCGGGACAGGCGGAACCGCTCCACGATCAGGGCCTCGGGCAGGCGCTCGCCCGCGGCGATGCGGCCGTCGAGGATCATCTCTCCGCACAGGTCGGCGATCTGCTCGGCCAGCCCCAGCGGATGCGGGCCGGTCGGGGCGGCGAGCCCGGCCGCGGGCGGAGCGGGATCGCCGCCCCCCGCGCCTCCGGAGACCTCCGCCCCGCTCATCACCAGCTGTCCACGAAGGGCCGCCGGCCGCCCGCCATCACCTGGCGCGGCGGCGCGGCGGCGAGCCCGCGCAGGATCCAGCCGCGGGTCTCCACCGGGTCGATCACCGCGTCGATCTCCAGCGCCGAGGCGACCGAGACCGCCTTGCCGATCTCGTAGAAGCCCGCCACCAGCTTTTCATACAGCGCCTGCTTGGCGGCGGGGTCGGTCTCGGCGTCCAGCTCCTTGCGGAAGCCCAGCCGCACGGCGCCCTCCAGCCCCATGCCGCCGAATTCGCCCGTGGGCCAGGACACGGTGAAGAAGCCGTCATGGAACCCGCCGCCGGTCATCGCCATGGCGCCCAGCCCGTAGCCCTTGCGCAGCACCACCGCGAAGACCGGCACCGACAGCGACGCGGCGGTGACGAACATCCGGCAGACATGGCGCACGAGCCCGGTCTTCTCCGCCTCCGGCCCCACCATGAAGCCGGGCGTGTCGACCAGCGACACGATGGGGATGTCGAAGGCGTCGCAAAGCTGCATGAAGCGGCTCGCCTTGTCCGCCGCGGGCCCGTCGATGGCGCCGCCCAGATGCTTGGTGTTGTTGGCGATCAGACCGAAGGGCTTGCCCTCGATCCGGATGAAGGCGGTCACGATCCCCACGCCGAATTCTCGGCGCAGCTCCAGCACCGAGCCCTCGTCGGCCAGAATGTCGATGGCGTCGCGGACCTCGTGGACGCGCAGGCGGTTCTCGGGGATGGCGCGGCGCAGCAGGCGCTGGTCGGCGGCGGTCCAGCCGGTCGTGGGGCCCTGGAAGTAGGAGAGGTATTTCTTCGCCGCGGCGCAGGCCTCGGCCTCGTCCTTCACCCGGATGTCCACCACGCCGTTGACCGACTGGGAGGCGATCGGCCCGATCTCCTCGGAGGCGTAGACGCCGAGGCCCCCGCCCTCGATCATCGCCGGCCCGGCCATGCCGATATTGGCGCTTTCATCGGCGATGATCACGTCGCAGCAGCCCAGCAGCGCCGCGTTCCCCGCGAAGCAGCGGCCCGAGACCACGCCGACCAGCGGCACCTGCCCCGAGAGCGCGGCGAACTTGGAGAAGGTCTTGTTGTCGAGCCCCGCGACCGAGTGCCGGTCGTCCCCCGGCCGTCCGCCGCCGCCCTCGGCCAGCAGCACCACCGGCAGGGACCATTTTCCGGCCAGGCCGAACAGCCGGTCCTGCTTCTTGTGGTTGCGCTGCCCCTGCGTGGCGGCGAGCACCATGTAGTCGTAGACCGCGAAGGCGCAGCGGGCCTTGTCCGGGCCGAACAGGTCGCCGTTGATCGTGCCGGTGCCGGTGACGATGCCGTCGCCGGTGGTGTTCTCGATCAGGTCGGCGAGGCTGCGGCGGGACTTCTGGGCGGCCACGGCCAGGGCGCCGTATTCGTTGAAGCTGTCCGCGTCGCAAAGCTGGCCGAGGTTCTCGCGCGCGGTCTGGTGGCCCCTGGCGCGGCGCTTCTCCACCGCTTTCGGCCGGGTCTCGTCGAGGCCGGCGGCGAGCCGGGCGCGGAGTTCCTCCAGTTCGGGGCGGATATAGTCGAGGTCGATGGCCTCCTCGGCGGCGGTCTCGGCCGCCTCGTCCTCGGCGGGGTCGATGGCGAAGAGCGGCGCGCCCTCCATCAGCGTGTCGCCCAGCGCGGCGAAGACCCGCGTCACCACCCCCGCGGAGGGGGCGGCGATGGTGTGCTCCATCTTCATCGCTTCGAGGATGCCGAGCTGCTGGCCCGCGCGCACCCGGTCGCCCTCCGCCACGTCCAGCGCGAACAGCGTCGCCTGCATGGGCGCCGTGACCGGGACCGCGCCGGCGGGAACGGCGGCCTCGGGGGCCCGGGTTTCGGGACCGGCCTCGGCGGGCTCGAAGAACAGCGCCGGGGCCTGGGCCGCGGCGGCGTCGAACAGCGCCTGCGCCTCGGCCTCGATGAATCGGGTGGTGACGTCGCCGGCGCGCACCGCCGGATGCGCCAGCAGGGCGCGCAGCCAGGGGAGGTTGGTGGCCAGCCCCTCGATCCGGAATTCCTTCAGCGCCCGGTCGGCCTTGGCCAGCGTCGCGGCGAAGTCCGGCAGGGGCGAATGCACCACCACCTTGGCGAGCAGGCTGTCGAAGGCGGCCGAGGTCCGGTAGCCCGCATAGGCGAACCCGTCCACCCGGATGCCGGCGCCGGCGGGCTGCTCATAGGCGGTCAGCACGCCGCCGGAGGGGCGGGCGTTCCCCTTTGCGTCCATCCGCTCCATGTTCACGCGGGCCTGCAGGGCGAAGCCGCGGGGGGCGGGAAGCTGCTCCTGCCCGGCGCCGAGCTCGTTCAGGCTCCGCCCCTCGGCGACGCCAAGCTGGAGCCGCACCAGGTCCAATCCGAAGATCTCCTCGGTGACGGTGTGTTCGACCTGGATGCGCGGGTTGGCCTCGATGAAGAAGATGTCGCCCGTGGCGGCGTCCATCAGGAATTCGAAGGTGCCGAGGCTGCGATAGTCGCCCGAGCGCGCCATCTCCACCGCCCAACCGGCGATGCGGGCGCGGTCGGCGTCCGACAGCGCGGGCGAGGGCGCGATCTCGATGAGTTTCTGGTTGCGGCGCTGGAGGGTGCATTCGCGCTCGGCCAGCTGGGTCACGCCGCCCCGCCCGTCGCCGAGGATCTGGACCTCCAGGTGCCGCGCCGCGGGGAGGAAACGCTCGACATAGACGGCGCCGTCCCCGAAGGCGGCCTGCGCCTCGGACTTGCAGCGGGTCCAGGCCTGTTCGACCTCCTCGCGGGCGAAAACGGCGCGCATGCCCCGGCCCCCGCCCCCGGCGACGGCCTTGATCATCATCGCCGCGCCCTCGGGCAGCGCGTCGAAGAAGGCGAGCGCGGCGGGAAGGTCGGTATCCTCCGCCGTGCCGGGGATGGTGGGCACGCCCAGCTCTCCCGCCCGGCGCTTGGCGGCGACCTTGTCCCCGAACAGCGCCAGGGACTCGGGCGTCGGCCCGACGAAGGCGAGGCCGGCGGCCTCGACCCTTCGCGCGAAATCGACGTTCTCCGACAGGAACCCGTAGCCCGGATGCACGGCGTCGGCCCCGGCGGCGACGGCGGCGGCCACCACGGCCTCCGCGTCCAGGTAGGCGCGCGCGCCCTGCCCCGGGATCTCCACCGCCCGGTCGGCGCGGCGGACATGCAGACTGGCCGCGTCGTCGGCGGAATGGATCGCCACCGTCTCCACCCCCATCTCGGCGGCGGTGCGGGCGATGCGGGCGGCGATCTCGCCCCGGTTGGCGATCAGCAGGCGGGTCACGGTCATTCGGGTCTCGACGATGGAATGGGAGGACGCGCGCCGGGAAAGTCCGGCGCGGCGGGAACAGGGGGGCGGGGCGGCCTCAGCCGGCGGGTTCGAGCAGGTCGGCGAGGCCGGTTTTCTTCACCTTGCCGGTGGCGGTCATCGGCAGGGCCTCGACCAGCCGGATCTCGGGGATCTTGTATTTCGCGACACGCTCGGCCAGCCATTCATGCAGGGCCTCGGGCGTGACCTGCGCGCCCGGCGCCGGCTGGATGAAGGCCACGGGGATCTGGCCGGCATGGGGATCGGGGCGGCCGATGACGCCGGAGCCGGCGATCTGCGGGTGTTTGCCCAGTTCCGCCTCCAGTTCCGCGGGGAAGACGGACATGCCGCGGACCTTCAGCATCTCCTTGCGGCGGCCGAGATAGTGCAGGTGGCCGCCCGCATCGATCACCCCGATGTCGCCGGAGCGCAGCCAGCCGTCGCGGATCGCCTCCGCCGTCGCTTCGGGCTTGCCCCAATAGGCTTTCAGCATGGCGGGAGAGCGGGTGCAGATCTCCCCCTCCCGGCCGAAATCCAGCACCTCGAACGTGTCGAAATCGCGGATCGTGAACGCGTTGCCGGGCACCGGCAGGCCGACGAAGACCGGCTGCTGCTTCAGGTCGAAATCGTCGTCCTGCATGCCCAGCGTGAAGGTGTTGGAGGTATGCGTCTCGGTCATCCCCCAGGCGGCTTCGGCCAGCACCGTGCCGACGGCGGCTTTCCAGCGGGCGCGGATGTCCCGGTCCAGCTTCTTGACGAAGCTCACCACACGGACGCGTTGCAGCGACGACAGGTCGAACTCGGCGAAACGCGGATGGGCGAGGATCTCCAGCGCCCCGTCCACCACCATGGCGAAGGCGGTCACGCGGTAGCGTTCCACGGCCTGCATCAGGGCCAGCGGATCCCAGCGGGTCATCAGCACCAGCGGAGCGCCGGCGACGACCGGGTAGAGCAGCGCCGCGTTCTGGCCCGCGATCCAGAATTCGGGGAAGAAAGAAGCCGAGACGCCAGCATCCGCCGCGCCCCCGAGGCTGAGATTGGCGGCGGCGGTGAACACCATGTCGCCCTGCGTATGCTCGCAGCCCTTGGGCATCCCGGTGGTGCCGCCGGTATAGTTCAGCGCCGCCAGCCCGTCCCAGGAGGCGCCGGGGGCGTAGTCCGGCGCGGCGGCGGTGATGGCGGGCAGCAGCGGCTCGCCCCCGTTGGGCGCGAGCGGGGCGGCGACGGCGGCGGGAAGCTCCATCGTCGGGGTCTCGGGCGCCATCTCCGACAGCGCCGAGGTCCAGACGGTCAGCCCCCTGGCCGCGGGCGCGGCCTCCACCACCGGCCAGAGCGCATCGAGCGTCACCAGCGCGCGCGCCCCGGTGTCGGTCAGCATGTAATCCAGCTCATGCCCGGTGGAGAGCGGCGAGACCGGGCAATGCACCGCCCCCAGCTTGAGGATGCCGAAGAAGGCGATGTGGAATTGCGGGCAGTTGGGCAGGAACACCGCCACCCGGTCGCCCTTGCCGATGCCGCGCGCCGCCAGCAGCCCGGCGAAGCGGTCCGACAGGGCGTCCAGTTCCGCCCAGGAGATCTCGCGGCCGTAGAAGATGATCGAGGTCGCGTCCGGCGTCTCCCGCGCCCAGTGGCGCAGATGGTCCGAGAGCGGAATGCGGCCCAGCGGAAACGTGGTCTCGCGGGCGATCCCCTCGGGCCAGGCGGCGGCGATGGCGTCGCGGTGGCGGGCGAGGAAATCGGCGGTGGCGGGCGGGTCTTGCGGCTCGGTCATGCGGGGGCTTTCTCGGCGTCCAGCTCGGCCAGCAGCGCGGCGCGGAGCTTGTATTTCTCGATCTTCGACGTCGGCGTCACCGGCAGCGCGTCGAGAATGCGCAGGTGCCGGGGGCGCATGTATTTCGGCATTTCGGCGGCGGCATGGGCGGCGAGTTCCTCCGCCGTCAGGGTCGCGCCGTCCTCCAGCTCCACGAAGGCGGCGATGTCGTCCTCGTCCCCCTCCGCCGCCGGCAGGGGGATGGCGGCGGCGGCGCGCACGGCGGGATGTCGCGCGAGCGCGGTCTCCACCTCGAAGGAGGACACGTTCTCGCCCCGCACCCGGAAGAAGCCGCCCATGCGGTCGACGAAGACATGCAGGCCGCGGGCCTCGTCCACGCAGCGCACCGCGTCGCCGGTATGGAACCAGCAGTTGGACAGGACCTTCAGCGTCGCATCGGGCTTGTTGATATAGCCCTGCAGGATCATCCCCGGCACGCGCGGGCGCAGGCAGAGCTGGCCGACCTCGCCCGGCGCCGCGGGGGCGTCGGTCTCATCCAGCACGCCCAGTTCATAGAGCGGGTTGATCGCGCCCATCAGGCCCTTGGGCAGATCCTCGCGCCCGTCGAAGATCACCCGGCCGAGATCGCGCGCGGCGGCGAGGATCTCCGCCTTTGGCATCCCGCGCCAGAAGGCGGGGGGCGTGCCCTGGCCTTCGGGGAATTCGTCGATCACGCCGGCGAAGACGGCGCCGCTTTCGGTCTGGCCGAAACCCACGGTCACGATGTCGATCCCGAAGCGGCGGGCGAAGGCGTGGTGGTTGGCGTTGAACGGCTGCATGTGGACGCGCATCAGGGTGTTGTCGCGGTCGTCGGGCCGCTCGGGCGCCGACATCAGCCGCGGGATCATCACGTCGAGCAGCGTCGCCGAGGTCGCCCCGCATTCCGCGACCCGGTCCCAGAACTTCGCCGGGGAGAACTTGTCCCAGATGCCGATGGTCTGCCCGCTCCAGGTCGCCACGCCCAGCAGCCAGAAGGCGCCGGCGACGTGATACATGGGCAGATCGCAGTAGATGGCGTCGTCGGCGTTCGCGAGCGGCCGGCCGAAAAAGCTGTACTGGTTGATCCAGCGATGCCCCAGCAGCACGCCCTTGGCCGGGCCGGTGGTGCCGGATGTGTAGATGATCGCCGCCGGATCGAAGGGCCCGACCTCGACCCGGGGAACCGGACGGCCGGGGGCGGCGAGCTCGGCGAGGTCCAGCGGCGCGGGAAGGCCGGCGGGGATCTCCGGCGCGGGCTCGAAATCATGGTCGCCCGGCGCGGGATGGTGGAGGGCGAGCGCGGGAATGCGGATCTCGTCCTGGATCGGCGCGAGGGCCGGCAGGAAGCTCGGGTCGGTGATCAGCAGCGCGGGCGCGGCGTCGGAAAGCTGGTAGGCCAGCAGCCCCCCCGTCAGGTTGAAGTTGATCGGCGCGTAGACCGCCCCCGCCCGGAAGATCCCGAACAGCGACAGAGCGGCCACCAGCGAATTGCGGGTCAGCACCGCCACCCGGTCGCCCTTGCCGATCCCCTGCCCCGCCAGGCCGGCGGCGAGCCGGTCGGCATGGGCCGCGACCTCGGCGAAGGTCAGGCGGACGCCATCCTCGCCATAGTGCAGGAACACCTTGTCCGGGGTTTCCGCCGCCCAGCGGTCAAGCTGGGCGAGCATCAGGTCCCCCTGCGCCGTCATCCGGGCGAAGATCGCCTCGGCCGAGGTCGCGCTCATCTGGAGGGCTCCAGCGTGGCGACCGCCTGGTCCTCCTCCACCATCTGGTCGACGGCGACGGCGATGGCGGTGATCACTCCGGCGGCGTCGGCGGCGATGGGGATCTCCATCTTCATGGCCTCGACGGTCATCACCGTCTCGCCGGCCTCGACCCGGTCTCCGGGCGCCTTGAGCAGTTCCATGACGCGGCCGGCGGTGTCGGTGAGAATGTCCATGCGGGGGGCTCCTAGCGGGAGGTGGGGTCGAGCGCTTCGCGCAGGCTCTCGCCCAGAGTGTTGAAGCTGAGCGCGGTGACGAGGATGGCGATGCCGGGCGCCCACATCTGCTCGGGCGCGAGCTGGATGTAGAGATAGGCGCGCGCGATCATCGAGCCCCAGGAGGGCTCGGGCGGCTGCATGCCGAGGCCCAGGAAGGACAGCGACGCCTCCGCCAGCAGGGCCACGGCCATGAGCAGGGTCATCTGCACCAGCACCGGCTGGATGGCGTTGGGCAGGACGTGACGGATCAGGATATGCCCGGTGGAGGCGCCGAAGCAGCGGGCGGCGTCCACGTAAAGCTCCTGCTTCAGCACCAGCGCCCGGGCGCGGGCCAGCCGGGCGAGCTGGGGGGCGAAGACGATGCCCACCGCGATCATGGCGTTGGTCAGCCCGATGCCCAGCACGCCGGTCACGGCGATGGCCAGCACGATGGCGGGAAAGCTGAGGAAGGTGTCGATGATCCGGCTCACCGCCTCGTCGACATAGCCGCCGGCATAGCCCGCGATCAGCCCCACCGGGATGCCCAGCAGCGCCGCGACCCCGACCGACAGGAAGGCCGCGTAGACCGAGGCCGAGGCCCCGTGGATCAGGCGGGAGAACACGTCGCGGCCCAGGTCGTCGGTGCCCAGCAGATAGTCCGGGCTCGGGGCCTCCAGGATGATGTCGTAATTCTGCAGCGTCGGATCATGAGGCGCGATCCAGGGCGCGAAGATCGAGCAGGCGACGATCACCGACAGCACCACCAGCGCGATGGCGGCGGGGATGTCGTCGCTCGCCCAGTCGCCCAGCCGGGTCAGGAACGGGCGCGGCGGGGGCGGCGGCGGATCGGCGTCCGCGGGCGCCCGGACGGACGGAGCGGGGGCGACGGCATGGGGATCGGGAATGGCGGTCATCGTTGCGCGATCCTCGGGTCAAGAACGCTGTAGAGCATGTCGGCGATCAGGTTGACGACGATGACGGTGACCACCATCGCCAGCACCACCCCCTGCACCACCGGGAAATCCCGGCGCAGGGTGGCGTCGACGATGGTCGCGCCGATGCCGGGAATGGCGAAGACCACCTCCACCACCACCGTCGCGGCCAACGTCCGGTTGACCAGCAGCGAGATCACCGTGAGCAGGTTGACCGAGACGTTGCGCAGCCCGTGCTTCCACAGGATCGCGCGCGGGCTCAGCCCCTTGGCGTGCAGGGTGCGGAAATGCTGGCTCTCCAGCACCTCGACCAGGGAGGATCTCAGCTGCCGCGCCACCTCCGCCATGCCCGAGGCGGCCAGCGCCACCGCCGGCAGCGTCGCCTGCCACACGGCGGCGCCGAAGTCCTCGGAGGCGGGCGTGAAGCCCGTGGCCGGGAACCATTGCCGGTTCAGCGCGAAGGCCCCGACGAAGATCATCGCCAGCCAGAAATTAGGCAGCGCCACGCCGACCGAGCTGAACACCATCACCAGCTTGTCGGCCCAGCCCCCCGCCCGGCTCGCGGCCAGCACGCCCAGCGGCACGCCGGCCAGCACCGCCAGCAGGATGGCGTAGGCCACGATGAACAGCGTGTTGGGGAAGACGCGGGCGAGCGTGTCCGACACCGCCTCCCCCGACAGGAGCGATTTGGACAGGTCCCCCTGCACCGCCCCCCAGACCCAGTCGCCGTATTGCACCAGCAGCGGGCGGTCGAGGCCGTAGAGCGTGCGGATCTCCTCGATCCGCTCCTGCGTCGCGTTCTCCCCGGCGAGCGTGATCGCCACGTCGCCGGGAAGCATCTTGAGCAGCATGAACACCGAGAAGGTGGCCAGGATCAGCACCGGTATCGCCTGGAGCACGCGGCGCATCAGCATCCGGCGTTGAACCTGGTTGAGCATCTCGGGGTCCTCCCTTTTCCGCCGTTTACGTCAGGCCGGCGTCGCGGAACTTGGGCTTGCCAAGCAGGTTGGGCTTGTAGCCCTCGACCTTGGACGACAGGGCGTCGACCTCGTAGCGGATGGACAGGGGGATGTTCATCGCGGCCCCCATGGCCAGCTCCTGCGCGCGGCCCAGGGCCTCGGCCCGCTCGGCCTGATCGTTGGTGGAGCGGCTGTCCTGGATGGCCTGGTCGTAGCCCGCCGGCGGCTTCACCCGGCCGGCGTTGTAGTAGGAGCTTTCCGAGTAGAGCAGCGCGTAGGTCAGCGACGGATCCGGGCGCCCGGTCCAGGCCGACAGCAGCACGTCGCCCTGTTTCTCGGTCCCGAAATACAGGCCGGAGGTCTCCGCGATGGGTCCGTTGGTGAACTTGCCGCGCACCCCGATCTTGCCCAGCTGCTCCAGCACCACCTCGGCCCGCTGCACGCTGGCCTGGTCGGGATAGCCGCGGAAATCCAGGTCGATGCCGCCTTCGAGCCCGGCCTCCTTCATGTAGGCCTTGGCCCGGTCGAGGTCGTAGGTCACCTGCTTGGCGGCCTTTTCGGACCAGGCCCAATGCGCCTTGGGCAGGTTCATGTAGGCGGGCTCGCCCACGCCGGCCTGCGTCGCCAGCACCCAGGCGTCCCGGTCGATGGCCAGCATCATCGCCTTGCGCACCCGCTCGTCCTGAAGCGGCCCGCGGGCGGAGTTCAGGTACATCTGATAGACGTAGAGGGTCGGACCGAAGGCAAGCTGGAGGTTCGGCATCTTCTCGATCAGCGTCTTCTGACGCTCGGAGATCTGGTAGGCGATCTCGGCCTGCCCCGACTGCACCGCGCGCAGCGCCGTGGCCCCGTCGGGGATGATGTGCATGTCCAGCGTGTCGACCCGGGGAATGCCCTCGCGCCAATGGTCGGGATTGGCCTTGCCCGCCACCTTCTCCCCGTCGGTCCAGGACACGAAGGAGAACGGGCCGGTGCCGATCGGCGCGCGGTCGGCCCGCGTCTCGGGATCGTTGCCGACCGAGGAGGGGGCGATCATCATGCCGGCGCGGTCCGACAGGATCAGCGGCAGCGCGGTGTCGGGGGCCGACAGCTTCAGCGTCACCTGGTGGGGGCCGTCGACGATGACCTCGGCGATGTTGGCCACGTCCTTCTTGATGTTGGACAGGTTCGCGGTGCGGTTGCGGTCGAGGTTGAACTTCACCGCCTCCGCATCGAAGGGCGAGCCGTCATGGAAGGTCACGCCCTCGCGAAGCTGGAACACCAGCGTCTGGGGGTCGGTGAACTCCCACGACGTGGCGAGCCCGGGCAGCGGGGCCAGCGTGGCGTAGTCCCAGTCCACCAGCGTGTCGTAGAAGTTGTAGAGGAACACGTGGTCCGAGCCCGCGCCGCCGGTGGCGGGGTCGAGGCTGGACGGGTTGGCGTTGGCCGCGATGCGCAGGGCGCCGCCGGCGGCGGACGCGGCGAAGGGCATGCCCGCGACGGCGAGCGCGCCGACCCCCGCGAAGCCTGCCAGCACCTGGCGGCGGCGCAACTGGGGCAGTTCGGCCAGCGTCGGGCGCCGGTTCTGAGATTCGGTCATCGGTGGTCTCCTCCCGTGTCGGTCTTTGCCGACGATTGCTGCGATGCGTGCTCGACGAGCCCGTCGGGGCCGGCGAAATGGCAGGCCACGTGGTGGCCTGGCCGGACCTCGCGCCATTCAGGCGCCTGTTGCGCGCAGAGCCCCTGCGCGTGGGGACAGCGGGTGCGGAACCGGCAGCCGCTGGGAGGGTTCACCGGGCTGGGGATCTCTCCCTTCAGCTCGATCCGCCGCGGCGCGCGCAGATGCGCCGGCAGCGGGCGGGGCTCGGCCGAGAGCAGCGCCGCGGTATAGGGATGAAGCGGGCGTTCGGTGACGGCCTCGGCCGGGCCCAGTTCCATGAACCGGCCCAGATAGGTCACCGCGATGCGATCCGAGACCTGGGCCACGATGGCGAGGTCATGGGCGATGAAGGCGTAGGCGATGCCGAATTCGCGCTGAAGCTCGGCGAAAAGGTTGAGGATCTCGCCCCGGATCGACACGTCGAGCGCCGCCACCACCTCGTCGCAGACGATCAGGCGGGGGTTGAGCGGCAGCACGCGCGCGATGTTCACCCGCTGCTTCTGGCCGCCCGAAAGCTCGTGCGGATGGCGGTCCGCCAGCTCCGCCCGCAGGCCCGCGCGGTCGAGGTTGCGCATCGCCTCGGCCTTCATCTCCTCGGGGCTGCGGCCGCCGGCGATCTTCATCGGCTCGATCAGGCTCTGCAGGATGGTCATGCGCGGGTCGAGCGCGGCGTTGGGGTCCTGGAAGACGATCTGGTAGCGCCGCCGCCGGTCGCGCCAGTCCCGCCGCGACATGCCGCGCAGGTCCTCGCCGTCATAGCGGATGGTTCCGCCGGTCGGCGGCAACAGCCCCGCCAGCGCCCGCCCGATGGTGGTCTTGCCCGAGCCGCTTTCGCCGATGATCCCGAAGGTCTCCCCCGGCGCGATGGCGAAGGACACGCCGTCCACCGCCTTCACCGTCTCCCGCCCGTCGAGCGAGGGGAAGGCGATGGCCAGATCCTCGACCGAGATCACCGGAGCGGCCGTCTCCGCCTCCGGCCGCGCGGCGGTTCCGGCGACGTTTCCGGCGGAGGCTTCGGAGCGGGGGGAGGTCAGGGTCTCGCGCGGGTTCATGCCACCGCTCCCGGCAGGTCCAGATCGGGCGCCCGGTGACAGCGGGCGAGCCGGCCCTCCTCCACCCGCTCCAGCGTCTGGGGCGCTTCGCAGCCCGGCCCCGCCAGCTCGCAGCGGGAGCGGAACCGGCATCCCGCCGGCATCGCGGCGGGCGAGGGCACGCGGCCCGCGATGAAGGCGAATTCCCCCCGCGCCCGGTTGAGCTGCGGGAGCGAGCGCAGAAGCCCCGACGTGTAGGGATGCCGGGGGCGCGTCAGGGCCGCGTCCACCGGCGCGTCCTCGACCACCTGCCCCGCATACATGGTGATCATGCGCGTGCAGGTCTCCGCCACCACGCCGAGGTCGTGGGTGATGAACAAAAGCGCCGTGCCGGTGCGTTCGGACAGGTCGCGCAGCAGGTCCATGATCTGGGCCTGGATGGTGACGTCGAGCGCGGTGGTCGGCTCATCCGCCACGATCAGCTCGGGCTTGCAGATCAGCGCCATGGCGATCATCGCCCGCTGGCGCATGCCCCCCGAAAGCTGGTGCGGATATTCGTCATGCCGCTTCTCGGGCGCGGGAATGCCGACGGCGGCGAGCATCTCGACAACGCGTTCGCGGCATTCGGCGCGGGTGACGGTCTCGTGCAGGGTCAGCGCCTCGCCGATCTGGGCGCCGATGGTGAACACCGGATCGAGCGCCGACATCGGCTCCTGGAAGATCATGGCGATGCGCTTGCCGCGGATCTTCCGCATCCGGGGCGGCGAGGCTTTCGCCAGGTCCTCGCCGTCCAGCAGGATCCGCCCCTCGATGCGCGCGTTTCCGGGCAGCAGCCGCATCAGCGACAGGCCGGTGATGGTCTTGCCGCAGCCGCTTTCGCCGACCAGCCCCACCCGCTCGCCCCGCGCGATGTCGAAGGACACGCCCTCGGTGATGCGCAGGGCGATGCGGCCGCGGCGGGCGCCGAAACCGATGCCCAGCCCCTCCACCCGCAGCAGCGGCGAGTCCGGCGCCATGTCCTTCATGGCCGATACCGCGCCTGGGGCGCGTCCCGAAGGTTGCGGCGATAGGCCAGCTCGGCGAACTCGCACAGCAGGGTCCGGGTTTCGGCCGGGTCGATGATCTCCTCCACCCCGAAGGCCTCCGCGGTGCGGAAGGGGGAGCGCAGGGCGTCGAGCCGCTCGGTGATTTCGGCCAGCATCGCCTCCCGATCCGGGGCGGCTTCCAGGTCGCGCTTCCACGCCGCCTCGATCCCCCCTTCCAGCGGGATCGAGCCCCAGTCGCCCGAGGGCCAGGCGTAGCGGTGCCGGAACCCCTCCGGGTTCATGTGCGCGGCCCCGGCCACCCCGAAGCATTTGCGCACGAGGATCGAGCAGACCGGGACCGAGGCCCGGTAGACCGCCGCCAGCGCCCGGGCGCCGTGTCGGATGGTGCCGGTGCGCTCCGCCTCCGGCCCGATCATGAAGCCGGGGATGTCGACGAAATGCACCAGCGGCAGGCGGAAGGTCTCGGCGAAATCGAGGAACCGGATGGCCTTGTCGCAGGTATCCGCCCCCCAGGCCCCGCCATAGACCCGCGGGTCCGAGGCCATGACCGCGACCGGCCGCCCCCCCAGACGCGCCAGCGCGGTGATCGAGGCGCGGCCGAATTTCGGGGCCATCTCGAAGACGTCGCCGTCGTCGAACACCCGGCGCAGGATGTCGCGCATCGGATAGACCTTGCGCCGGTCCGCCGGGACGATGGCGCCGAGATCGGCGTCGGCGCGGTCCTCGGGGTCGCTCGCAGCGCGGGCGGGCAGCGGCTCGCCGACCGAGGACGGCAGGAAGGACAGGAAAGCGCGGGC
Organism: Albimonas donghaensis; assembly: GCF_900106695.1. GTDB lineage: Bacteria > Pseudomonadota > Alphaproteobacteria > Rhodobacterales > Rhodobacteraceae > Albimonas > Albimonas donghaensis. The sequence continues at coordinate 529,957 of NZ_FNMZ01000001.1, read as the reverse complement.
GGTGGCGAAGGCCTCGTCCTCGGACTTCACCACCAGGTCGGCGGCGCCGGCCTTTTCGTGCACCCTGGCGCCGCCCAGCTCCTCCTTGCCCATGTCGATGCCGGTGCGCTTCACCACCGGGGGGCCGGCGATGAACATGTGCGAGATGCTCTCCACCATCACCGTCAGATGCGCCGAGACCGCGCGGGCCGAGGCGATCCCCGCGACCGAGCCCAGCACCAGCGCCACCACCGGCACCGATTCCAGGTTGCGGATCAGGTCGCCCCAGGACGGGTTGGCGGGGACATAGGTGCGGCCCAGCGACTCGATGGTCTTCACCGAGCCTCCGGTGGCGTCGATCAGCCGGATCAGCGGCAGGCGCAGGGTGTGGGCCATGGCCTCCGCCTGCTCGACCTTGCCGGTGATCGAGGCGTCGGCGGCCCCGCCGCGCACGGTGAAGTCATCGGCGGCGATGACCACGGCGCGGCCGTCGATCCGGGCGCGGCCGAAGATGAAGTTGGCGGGCGAGAAATCGGTCAGCACGCCGTCGGCGTCGTAACCCGCCTTGCCGGAGACCGAGCCGATCTCTCGGAAGCTGTCCGGATCGCAGAGGCGGGCGATGCGCTCGCGCACCGGAAGTTTGCCGGCGGCGATGTGGCGGGCGAGTTTCTCCTCGCCGCCCATCGCCTCGGCCAGGCCGCGCCGCACGCGCAGCTCGGCGACGCCCGAAGGGTCGGTCATGGTCGTCTTCCTCCCTGACGGCCGGGTCGCTGATCCCCGTTTTCGGGGGCGCTCGGCGCGTTCGTTGGAGGAGAGGGTGACAAGTGTCAGGATGGATTGTCAACAATCTTTCTGTGCGATCAGCCCTTTTCAGAGATATGGAACTTCAGGCAAGCGCCTGTAAACGCAAGGTCAGGCGCTCGCCCGACCGGCGACTCGGCGTCGATGTTCAACCGTGAGACGGGAACTGGCGGAAAAGGCGCCGCCGGCCGGGAGGCGCCGGGCTCAGCCCAGTCCGCGCGCCACGAGCGCCGCGCCGGCGAGGCCGAGCACCCCCAGCACCAGGTTGCGGAACGCCTGCTCGGGCAGCCGCTTGCGCATCGCGCCCCCCGCCCGCACCCCGGCGATCGACAGGGCCACGCCGCAGAGCGAGACCAGCGCCGCGTCGCGGGTCATCAGCCCCAGCCCGGCCAGGGCCGCGGCCATGGTGAAGCTGGACAGGGTGAAGCTGAGATTGAGCGTGTGCAGGAAGGTCCCGCGCGGCATGTCCAGCGACATCAGGAAGGGCGTGATGGGCAGCACCTGCGATCCGGTGAGACCGTTGATGGTCCCGGTCAGCAGCCCCACGGCGGGGGCGGCGGGGCGCTCCATCGCCGGGGGCAGGCGCCAATGCGGCTTGGCCGCGGCGAAGGCGATCCAGGCGATCAGCGCGCAGCCCAGCGCGGCGCCGGCTGTGTCGCCCGCCACGCGCCCCAGCAGGGCCGCGCCGCAGAGCACCCCCACCGGGGCGAGCGCGAGCATCGGCCAGAAGCGCCGCATCGCCGGCCAGATCGGCCCCGCCCCCAGCATCACCGCGGCGTTGGAGGCGAGCGAGGGCGCCAGCGCCAGCGGCAGCGAGGCCTTGAGCCCCAGCGCCAGCGCCATGATCGGCAGGCAGGTGGTGGAATAGCCCAGCCCGGTGGCGCCTTTCACGAAGCCGGCGAACAGCATGGCGAAGGCGATGACCGCCAGCTCCTCGGGCGCGTAGGCGACGGGCATGGGGTTCTCCTGCGGGGAGGCGGGCGACGCGCGGCGCCGGGGACGCTCAGTCCTGCGCCTGGAGGTCGCGAAGGTCCATGCGGGCGAGGGCCGCGCCTCGCCCCGGCGGAGGAAGCCGCGCGTCGAGGCCGCGCCCACGGCGCCGTCGCGCCCGCGCGGCGCGGGGCCCGGGCGCCCGATGGCGACGGGCGCGAACGGCGATGTTGCGAAACCGGGACGACGGCGCCCAGGTTGCAACCGCCGCGCGGCGCGACGGCGCCGTAGGGACGACCTCGGGCGCGGCGCCCGGCCGTCAGGCCGGGCCGGACAGGGCCGGACCGGGAGGCCTCAGGCATGGCGCGCCGCGCGGCCCACGGCGGTCAGGTGGTTGTCCCAGTTCACGCGCATCAAAGCGGTCGCGAGGGTCTCTCCCGCCGCTCCCAGCCAGCGCAGCCCCCCGGTTCCGTCCGAAAGCAGCAGTCCCGCCCCCGCCGGCGCCGCCCCGCACACATCCGCCTGGGCGAGCGTCTCCAGGAACGCCCCGCTCTCCGCGTCGAACACCTGGCTCGCCCCGCCCCGCGGAGAGGTCACCACGGCCCGCGTCCCATCCCCCGAGAACGCCGCCGAGCCGCCATAGCCGCCCAGCCGCGCATGTTCCGCCCCCGGCGCCCGCAGCAACCTCAAGGCCCCCTGCCCCGGCCGGTGCAGGGCCAGCAGCGCCGGCGCCTCCGACGCCTCGCCCTCCCACTGCATCGCCGCCGCGATCAAGCCGTCCGGCCGCCGCGCGATATGGCGCAGGGAGGCGAGATGCTCCGGCGGCTCCGCCGCCTCCACCACCTCTCCCGACGTCAGCGACAGATAGGCGAGGTTCGGCCGCATGGTCGCGAGATTCAGCTTGGCCCGCCCCGCATCGGGATGCGTGCGGATCCCGCCATTGGCGATGGCCAGCAGGTCCGGCCCGGCCAGCAGCGCCTCATGCGGGCCGATCCCGCCGGAGCGCATCTCGTCCACACGGCTCCAGCTGTCGGCGTCCCAGACCCCGATGCGGCCGGCGTCGTCCTCATCGAAGGCGTTCTCGCAGGTGAAGAGCCAGCGCCCATCGGCCGAGAACGCCCCGTGCCCGTAGAAATGCCGGCCCTCGGGGCTCTCCAGCCGGGCCGCGACCTGGCCCGAGGCGCAGTCGATCACCAGCCCGAACACGCCGGGCCGCCGGGCGAACGCCACCGCCAGCGGCCGGCGCGGATGGGCGGCGGCGGCGTGACCCCGGCCGGGGAGGGGAATGCGGAACGCCGCCTCCCCATCCTCCGTGAGCCCGATCAGCGCGTAATCGCCCGAGGGCAGGCGCGCCGCGCCGATATGGCTCGGCCCCCCCGCCGCGGCCCATCCCGGCCCCGCCGCCGCCGACGCGGCCAGCGCCAGCGAGGCGGAGGCGAGGAAACGGCGACGGTCGAGCGAGGCGGCCATGGGGTCAGTCTCCATCCAGGGCGTTGAACGACACCGAGAGGTCGAGCGCAGGGGCGAGCAGCCGCTCGGTCCGCTCGCGCGCGTCGATCAGGGCCTGTTGCGCGGCCTCGACCGCGAAGCGGGTTCCGGGGTCGCGCACGGTCTCGACCAGCGGCCCGGGGGCGCGGTCGGCGACCGCCTGCGCGCGGGCCCATGCGGCGTCGAGATCGGCCGCGTCGGCCTCCGGCAACGCCGGTGCGAAACAGGCCGCGAGCCGGCGCAGCGCGCCCACCGAAAGGCGGGCGTTGCGCAGGCTGCGCCCCGACCGCCAGGCCTCGGCCAGGCGCGGGCGGGGGCGGTCGAAGTCCCCCAACGGACCGCCGAACCGGTCGTCGATGGTCAGGCGCGCGCCGGTCAGCAGCGCGGCGAAAAGATCGCGGACGGGTTCCTCGGCATGCAGGTAGAGGCGCGCCGCCTCCGTCCCGGCGACGCGCATGTCGGGGGCGTGGGTCTCGGCCCAGTCGGCCTCCAGCGCCGCGGTGGTCGCGGCGAGATCCCGCCCGATCGCCGCGACCAGCCGGCAGGGATAGCCCCGCCCCGCATCCGGCGCCTGCGCGTCGAACAGCAGCCGGTCCAGCGCCATCAGCCCGCGCGCGGCGACCGAGACCTCGTGGAAGCGGGCCGGGTCGTCCACCGCCGGGTCCCGATCCGCGATCAGCCCGTCCAGCGCCCGCCGCGCGAACCCCTTGCGGTCCGGCCAGAAGGCGATGGCGAGCGCCCGGCCCTCCGCCTCCGCCGGCCCGAAACGCAGGTGGGACACGCCCATCCAGGCGTCGAACGTCGCGTGATAGGCGGCGTCCAGCCCGGCGCGATCCTCAACCGGACAGGTCGCGGCGGCGGCGGCCAACCGGCGCGCAGCGGCGCTCAGCGCGGCATGGGCGGGCAGGATTTCGCGGTCCAGCGCCCGCGCGGTGATCTCGCGCAGCACATCCTCGGGAAGCCTGGCGGCGGCGGAGCGGGGCCCCAGCGCCAGCCCCAGCGCCAGCGCCGCGGCCCCGCCCGCGAACGCCCCCAGCGCCCCCCGGCGGTTCAGGCGAAACGGGCGGGCGGCGGCGGCGGGTATGCGGGGCATCAGAGCGACTCCAGGAACCGGATCAGGGCGGCGCGGTCGTCCCCGGGCATCTCCACCACCCGGTCGCGGGCCGCCTCGGCCTCGCCCCCATGCCACAGCACGGCCTCGAGCAGCGAGCGCGCGCGCCCGTCATGCAGGAAATGGGTGTGCCCCGAGACGGTGGCGGTCAGCCCCACGCCCCAGAGCGGCGGCGTGCGCCATTCGCGCCCCGTGGCGCGGGCCTCGGGGCGGTGATCGGCCAGCCCCTCGCCCATGTCGTGCAGCAGCAGGTCCGTATAGGGCCAGATCAGCTGAAAGCTCTGCTCGGGGCGGTCGGTCAGGCGGGCGGTGACGAATTTCGGCCTGTGACAGGCGGCGCAGCCGGTCTCGTGGAACACCTGCTTGCCGCGCAGCACCTCCGGCGCGTCCCAGTCGCGCCGGGCCGGGACGGCGAGATTGCGGGCGTAGAAGGTCACCAGCCGCATCGCCTCGGCATCCGCCTCCAGCCCGCCATGGATGGCGTCGCCGCCGTCGGGCGCCTCGATGCAGGCGGTCTGGGCCGGGGTGCAGTCCCCCGCGCCCGCCGGGAACAGCGGCGTCGAGATGCCGATATCCCCCGCGAAGGCCGCCGCCGACTGTTCCGAGACCGTGGCCATCCCCGCCTTCAGCCCGAACCGGCCGAGCAGCGGGCGCCGCGCCTCCTCCGACCACACGATGTTGGCGCGGCCGGAGATGCCGTCGCCATCCGCGTCCTCCGGGTCGGCGGCGGCCAGAATGTCCGCGGCCGGGATCGCCTCCAGCAGTCCCAGCCCGATCATCTGCGGGGCCACGCGGGGGGAGAGCATGGCCCCCTCGGCCAGCGGCCCGTAGCCCAGCGCCTCGGCCCGCCACTCGGGGCGGCGCAGCGAGGCGGTCTCGCCCCCCGACAGCGCCACGGGGACCTCGGTCCAGTCCACGCCCAGCCGGTATTCCGCCACCATCCCCGGCGTGCCGAAATCCTGGAGCTGGCCGCCATAGACCGGGTCGGGGGCGGTGGCGATATAGCCCTCCACCGCGGCCAGCGCCGCGGGAAGACTGTCCTGCGGGGCGGGGATCGACACCCGCAGGAAGGTCGAGACCGAACGGTCCTTCGCCTCCCCCGTCGGCGGATGGCCGCGCCCGTCCTTCAGGTGGCAGCGCTGGCAGGAGCGGGCGTTGTAGAGCGGCCCCAGCCCGTCCGACGCGCGGGTCGAGGACGGCGAGGACACCCACAGCTTGCGGAACAGCCCGTTGCCCAGCTTGAAGTCCAGTTCCCGCTCGAACGGCATGTTGGCCGAGGATTGCGAGAACGCGTCGCCGTTGGGCCGCTTGCGGGAGGTGGCGGCGCCGCCGGGCATGGCCTCGAACGGCTCGGGCGCGGAGAAATCGGTTGGCGGGGCGAGCACGCCGCGGATACGGGCGATCTCCTCCGCGCTGCGCGGGAGGGCGGGGAGGTTCGGGTCCTGCAATGCGGGGGGCGCGCCGGCCACCGCGCCGGGCGGCGGGCAGACCGCGAGCAGCGCGACGCCGCAGGCGCCCGCGATCAGCGCCGCGGGGCGAAACGATTTGCGATGTCCGGAGCGCAGCATGGTCGATCCACGGCTAATTCCCGAGCGTTTTGCTATGCCATCGCAGGGAAGCCAAGCGGACGGGATGTCACGGGGATTTCGGCGCCGATGCGGGGCCGGGGCCGTCAGGCGCCGGCCGGAACCGCGCTTGACTGGCTTGCGCCGCCCATGAGGGGGACATGCGGCGCTGGCTGGCGCGGGCCGGGGGCCTGCCGGACCCCCGTCCGCGCCCCGCCCCGGCGGATGCGTCCGGGGCCGGGCGTCGATGCGCCCTCGCGGCCAGGGAGGAACCCGCGCCGCGCAAGGCGTGTTTTGCGTATCGCGCGCATCGGAGCCGCGGGCCCGCGCGCTCCCCGACGCCGGGCTGGACGCGGGGCGCGCGGATCAGCCGACGGCGCCCCCCGCCCGGACGCGCCGTCCCCGTCGAGGCGCAGGAGCCGCGCCGGGGCGGGGCGGGACCGGGCGACGCCCGGATGCCGTCGCCCTCGCCCCCATCCCGGCCCCGGCTCCGGCTCCGGCGCAGGCCGTCACTGGAAGACGGCGTTGGGGTTGTCGAGGCTGTCGGACCCCTCGATGGCGATGGGCTCCAGCTCCAGGGCCGCCACGGCCCGCTCCACCGCGCGGGTCTGGGCGACCAGCGCCTCGACCGCCCCGCCGATCAGCGCCTCGCCCTCGGCCGATCCGCGGGCCAGCATCATGTCGTAGCTGAACCCGCCCTCGGCCGCGGTCTTGATGTCGCCCAGCGCCTGCATGGACCGGTCCAGCGCCTCGCGCATCGCCGCATCCGCTTCCGGGTCGCTCGCCGCCACCAGCTCGGAGACGGACGGCCCCTCGGTGATGGTCCCGTCGATGCCCACATAGCGGCCGGTATAGACGTTCCGCATCCCCATGCCGTCGTAGTAGTGGCTGTTATGGGTGTTGTCGGAGAAGCAGTCGTGCTCTTCCTCGGGATCGTTGAGCATCATGCCCAGCTTCATCCGCTCGCCCGCCTGCTCGCCGTAGGACAGGCTGCCGATGCCGGTGAGGATCGCGGTGATGCCGGCGTCGGGGGCGTCGAGCAGCGTGGTCCGGGCCTCGCCGGTCTCCTCCCACTGGGCGACGATGTATTCGAGGTCGGAGACCAGCAGGTCCGCCGCCGCCAGCAGGTATTCGCCGCGACGGTCGCAGTTCCCGCCCGTGCAGTCGTCGCCCTTGGCGTAGTCGGTCCAGGGCCGGTCGCCGGCGCCGGCCTCGACGCCGTTCAGGTCCTGGCCCCAGAGCAGGAATTCGATGGCATGGTAGCCGGTGGCCACGTTCGCCTCGATGCCGTCGGCCTCCTGCAGGGTCTCGGACAGCAGCTCGGGCGTGATGGCGGAGGCGTCGACGGTTTCGCCCGACAGCTCGAAGCTGGCGTTGGCGATGACGTTGACCGCCGCGTAGGGGTTCTCGTCCGTGGCGCCGCCGCCGTCCACGTAGTCGATCAGCCCCTCGTCCAGCGGCCAGGCGTTCACCTTGCCTTCCCAGTCGTCGACGATGGCGTTGCCGAAGCGGAAGGCCTCGGTCTGCTGATAGGGCACGCGTGCGGCCAGCCAGGCGTCGCGGGCGGCCTGCATGGTCGCGGCGGAGGGCTCGGCCACCAGGGCGGCCAGCGCGTCGCGCAGGCTGCGGGCGGAGGTCAGCGAATCCCCGTAGCTCGCCCGCGCGATGTCGGCATAGGCGGCCAGAACCGCGTCCTTGGCGGGCGCGTCGGCGGCGTGGGCGGGCGCGAAGGCGGGGACGCCGGCGAGGCCCGCGCCCAGCGCGGCGGCCATGGCCAGGGCGGAGACGCGGAAGGGCGAAGCGGCTCGGCGGATCATGGAAGTCTCCCTCTGCCGGACGCGCCCCGGCGGCGCGACCTGTGCGGCCGGTGATAGTTGATCATTATACTCTGAAAAAGGGGGTGAGGCGAAAAACCTACCAAAAAAGTCGGAATGCCTGCGCAGCCCCGCATAGCCCCCCGGTAAAGGAAGACTTGAGGTTTGTGGTCCAGAACCCTCCGAAGCCCCGCGCTGCGGGGCGACGCAATCAGCTCCGGCGACGGGTTGGACCATGACCCGCTCCGCGCCCGAAGGGGGAACCGACCATGTTTCGAAACCTGCCTGCGCGCATCGCTCGCTCCCTGCCCCGCCTCGACGCCCCGCCGGCGGTCGGCGACCTGCGCGTCGCCCTGGCGCTCGCCCTCGTCCTGGGCCTCGCCCCGGCGACCGGCCCGGCGCGGGCCGACGGGCTCTCCCTGGGGGTGACCGCGGAGGGCGTGGCGCACCCGATGTCGCAGCGCATCGCGCTCGACCAGCTCGCCGCCATGCCCCAGGCCGAAGTCCGCGCCGTGACCCCCTGGACGGAGGGCGAGGTGACCTTCGCCGGCGTCGCCTTCCAGACCCTCGCCCACAGCCTCGGCGTCGCCGGGGGGAAGGTGGTGCTGCGCGCGCTCAACGCCTACGAGATCACGCTCAACACCGCTCAGGTGATCGAGGACGGCGGCGTTCTCGCGACCCGGATGAACGGCAAGCCGATCCCGATCCGCGACAAGGGCCCGGTCTGGCTGGTCTTCCCCTCCGCCGAGCGCCCCGATCTCGCCAGCGCCGACAAAGCTCACATGTGGATCTGGCAGGTCGATGAGATCCGTTTCCTGGCCCAGTAAGCGCCGGCTCGACCGGGCGCCGATGGGCGTCGCGGCGTTGGCCGTCACGATCTCCGCGATCATGGCCTGGCAGGCCGTGACCTCTCATCGCGCCACCACGGCGCTTGAGCAGAGCCGCTCTCAAGTGGCGGAGAACGCCGTTTCCTGGTTCGCCCACCAGGCGGAGACGGAACTGCTGCGCCTGGCGCTCAAGGCCGACATCGCCTTGCAGGAGCTGCGCGAGGGCCCCGGCGGGCCCGTGCCGGATGCGAGCGGACCTGATGCGACCGGACCCGATGCGAGCGGGCCCGATGCGAGCGGGCCCGCCGCATCGTCGCCGCCCCCCCCTCCGGCTCGCGACGGGCTCCTGCCCTCCGGCGTGCGCCTGCAATATGAGATCACCTGGAGCCGGCTGGACCTGCTCAACATCCCAAGCTTCCTGTCCCGCCTCGACGAATCCGCCGACCCCGCGCGCCACCATCAGGCGCTGGTTGACCTGCGCCGCCATCTCGACCGGCTCGACCGCCGGCTGGGCGGTCCCGGTCTCCCCACAGGCCCGTCCCACGCCGGCCCCATCCACGCCATCGACAGCCGCGACGGCGCGCTGGAGGCGCTGGGCGCCTTCGCCGCCACCTGGGCCGAGCCGATACGCAGCATGGGCCGCGACCTCTACGCGTATGAGCTGAAGCTGCGCCCCGAGATGACCCTAGCCCTCCGCCGGCTCCGCGACGCCCAGCTGCGCCAGCGGCTGATCTTCGCGGCCGCCGCGCTGTTCACGGGCCTGGGCTCGGCGCTGGGCCTGCGCTGGTGCCTGCGCCTTGCCAGCGGCATGATGCAGGCCCGCGCCCGGGCGGACGAGACGCTGGGCGCCGCGGCCCATGCCATCGCCTTCTTCGACGCCGACGGCCGGCTCAGCCAGTGCAACGCCGAGTTCTCCGATTTCCACCGCGTGCGGGGGGAGAGCTGGCGGGTGGGCGACACCGCCCATGACCATTTCAGCCGGCTCGCCGCCTCGGGCCTCGCGCCCGACGCCTATCGCCGGGAGGAGGCCTGGATCGCGCATGAGACCGCCCCCTACCTCCCGCCCAGCGATCGGCGCCTGAAGGTCCTGCCCGACGGCCGCCACCTGCTGATCGAATGCGGCCGGCGGACCGAGGGCGGGCATCTGGTCACCGTGGCCGACGTCACCGATCTGGTCGCCGCCCGCGACCGGGCCGAGGCGCTGTCGGCGGAGCGCTCGGAGATGCTGGCGGTGATCGGGCACGAGCTGCGCACGCCGATCTCGGCGCTGGTCGGGGCGCTGGACCTCGCCGCCGACCTGACCGGCGCGCCGCGCCGCGAGCGCGCCGACGATCCGGACCGGCCCACGGGCGCCGACGGCGTGGCCTCGCGCAGCGCCGACCCGCTCGGCCGCTACGTGGAGAACGCGCGCCAGGCCGCGGAGGTCATCGCCTCGATGTCCGAGGACGTGTTCGAGTTCGCCGCCCTTTCCGGCGACGCCGGCGCCGGGCGCGTGGCCGATTTCGACCTGCATGAGCTGTTCGAGGCCGCGTCCCTGGCCGCGGGCGCCCGGGCGCAGGACGCGGGGCTGGAGTTCCGCGCGGAGATCGGGGAACTGGTCGGCGCCCATGTCTCCGCCGACCGGGTGCGCCTGCGCCAGGTGACCGAGAACCTGCTGGCCAACGCCATAAAATTCACCCGGACCGGCTCCGTCGTGCTGCGCGCGGCGCTGGACGGCCCCCGCGGCGGCCCCGGCGAGACCCGGCGCCTGCGGGTGGAGGTCGAGGATACCGGCATCGGCGTGCCCGCCGCCGCGCGCAAGCTGATCTTCGAGCCGTTCCGCCAGCTCCGCGGGGCCGCCGGGCGCGGGCTGGCCGAGGGCATGCGGCCCGAACCCGCCGGCGTGCGCGGGTTGGGTCTGGGCCTCGCCATCTGCAAGCGCATCATGATCGCCCAGGGCGGCGATATCGGCGTGCGGCCGCGGCCGGGGGGCGGGTCGGTGTTCTGGTTCGCCACCCCGCTGCGCCTGGCCGAACCTCCGGTCGGCCGCCCCCGCGCCGCCGGCATCGACCCCGCCGCCGGGGGGGAGGGGCTGTCGGTCCTGCTGGTGGAGGATGATCCGCTGCTGGCCGAGGTCACGCTGGCCCAGCTCCGGCGCTCCGGCTTCGAGGTCGAGCACGCCCCCGACGTGGCCCGGGCGAGGATGCTGGGCGGCGCGCGCCGCTTCGACCTGGTGCTGCTCGACCTGCAACTGCCCGACGGCACCGGCGCCGACGTGGCCCGGGCCCTGCGCGCCGGCTCCGGCGGCTCGCGCGACAGCCTGATCGTCGCGCTGACCGCCTATGCCGACGACGGGGTGAAGGCCGATGTCCGCGGCCAGGGCATCGCCCATATCCTCAAGAAACCGCTGGAGGCCGACCAGGTCGCCGTCATCCTGCGCGAGTGGCTCGATCAGGACGCCGCCGCCTCCGCGCGCCGCTCCGCTCCCGGCGCGGCCGGCGCCGGAACCACGCCGCCGGACCTCAGGGAGATCGCCGAATGACCCTGCACGATCCCGCCCCCGGCCCCCCCCCTGCGCGCCCGCCCGCCCTGCGCGACGAGATGAGCGAGGCGCGACGGGCCGAGCTTTTGACCGTTCTGCCCCCGGACAGGCTGCGCGAACATGTCGAGGCGCTGCGCAACGAGATCGCCGCCCTGAGCGGCGACGCGGCGGGTTCGCGGACGCCGCCGATGATCGGCCCCGGCTCCGTCGACTGGGTGGGGCTGGGCCGCCAGGCGCATGCCGCCGCGGGTCACGCGCAGCTGCTGGGCTTCGTCGAGATCGGCCGCCTGCTCAACGCCATGGAAGCGGCGGCGAAGCGCGCCGATCTTTCGCAGCTCGAGGCCGCACGGGACGGCCTCTCCGCCCAACTCGCGCTCGGCGGCCCCGCCGCACCCGAGCCGTGATCGCCTGGGGCGCCGCCCCCGCAAGATCGCGGCGAAGCTCGCGCTGAGAGGCTGGCCTATCGTTGTTGCCTGCCGCCTGAGGGCCCACGCGGGGAAACAACCCCGCCAGGGCAGGCCCCGCCGGCTTCCCGGATGCCGATCCAAAATCGACCCAGCAGACGGAGATGCGCCGGTCGCAAGGCGCGGGCGCAGGCGGGATGAGCGCGGCGCCCCCGCTGGTGGCGCAGGGAACAGGCGCAACGTCGGCGAGTTCTCGCCCCCCATTGCGCCCCACTCGGGATCGCGGCGATCGCGTGATACCGAGAAAAGGGGGCGACACGAGGCGTCGAGACGGGCGGAGGTCTTGGCTGCCATGCGGCGGCGCTGAGTCCGCGTCTCATCGTTGCTTTCGAACACCCGCCCCTGCCAGCCGCGCGACGCGGCCGCGTCAGGGCAGCCCCCCGACGTCGCATCTGCGACTAATCACTTCGCTCAAGAGCAGGATCGAATTCGCGCTGTGGATCCGGGTCGGCAAGGTCTCGCAGGTTGGCGCGTCATGTTCGCTCTCGACCATAGGCGCCGCCGGTTTCGGCCAACGTTCCCTGACCCGAGGGGCCTTGAGCGCCATCACGATGATCGCGGCGCTTCTCACGGGTTCGGCCCCCAGGTTTCGGCCAAGTCGCATCGGGTCAGACATGGGGCCAGCCGCCGGTCTGAGGGGGGCGGGCATTCTCCGCCCCGCTTTTCGATGTCCTCGCCCGGTTTGGACGCGTCGCGCGGGCACGCCGGGCAAGGCCATGGCCTGCTGATGTTCTTCGACACGATGGGCGAGGACCCGCGGGTCCGAACTTGCCGGATGACGATCACAGGCGCGTTCCACGAGAGGCGCCGCGGCCTGGGGCGAGCGCCCCCAACCTCGCGGCCCCGCCCCTTGCCGTCGGCTTCCATCGGGCGCCCCTTACACCCCAGCTGCGCGCGCGCCTTGCCCCGCCGACTCGCACAGGGCATTGAGGCGAAGCCCCGAGCCCATCAATTCCCGGACCCCGAGCGCCCCATGACCGACGCGACGCCCCCTGCCGAACCCACTTCGAAACCGCTGGTGCTGGTCGCGGCCTGCGCGCTTGTGGATCCGGACGGCCGCGTCCTCCTGGCCCAGCGGCCCGACGGCAAATCCATGGCCGGCCTCTGGGAGTTTCCGGGCGGCAAGCTGGAACCCGGCGAGACGCCTGAGGCCTGCCTGATCCGCGAACTGCACGAGGAGCTGGGGGTCGAGACCTGGGAGAGCTGCCTCGCGCCCCTGACCTTCGCCTCCCATGGCTACGAGACGTTTCACCTGATGATGCCGCTATTCGTCTGCCGGCGCTGGCAGGGGGTGGCGCGAGGGCGCGAGGGGCAGAAGCTGGTCTGGGCGAAGCCCAACGCCCTGCGCGATTACCCGATGCCGCCGGCGGATCTGCCGCTGATCCCGATCCTGCAGGATTGGCTCTGACGCCCCAAGGAAGGGCGGAGGCGGGGCGTGCCCCGCCACCCCCTCACGCCGCCCCCGCACGCGGCCCCCTCACGCGGGCCTGACCCCGCTTGCCGCCTCAGGCGGGCTGGACCGGCAACTCCAGACCTCGCGGCTGCGGCGCGGTCCATCCGTAATGCGCCTCCAGCCGGTCGACATGGCGGTCCATGCGGAACCGGTTCTCGAAGACCAGCCGGGCGGCCTCCCCCAGAGACATCATCCATTGCGGATCGTTGGCCAAGCGTTCCAGCGCCCTTGCGAGCCCGGCAGCGTCGCGGGCCGGGATATGCACCAGGCCGTCGCCCTGCGGCAGCGCCTCGCCGATGGCGCCGGCGGGCGCGGCGACCACCGGCAGCCCCGCCCGCAGCGCCTGAAGCAGCGTCAGCGGCAACCCCTCGCGCGAGGAGGGATGCGCCAGCACATCCGCCCATTCCATGAGATCGTCGGCCTCCATCGCCGAGATCCGGCCCGGGAAATCCGCGGCGACGCCCAGTCGCCGCGCTTCGCCCCTGGCATGGGCGCGCTCGGGTCCGGAACCGGCGAGCACCGCCTCCGCCTCGATCCCGTGCGCGCGCAACATGGCCAGCGCCTGGACCACGGCCCGCGCGCCCTTGCTGCGGGTCATCGGGGCCACGAACAGGACCCGCAGCGGACGATCGCGCCCCGGCCGCGCCGGCGCCAGCCGCGGGACGGGCGGCGCGTCGGGCAAGGCGTTGCGCAGGATCGCCACCCGCTCCGCCGGCGCGCCGAGATCCTCGGTCAGGAACCGCGCGAGGTCGCGGCTCAGGGCCAGGTTCACATCCGCCAGCCGCGCGCCCATGCGCATCGCCGCGCGGGTCGCCCAGCCGGCGTCCCGCGCCGCGGCGGCGAGGTCCGGCCCGTGCAGGTGAATCACCACCCTCAGCCCCAGCGCGCGGCCCAAGGCGGCCAGCAGTCCCTTGCGCCAGACGCTTCCGATTTCGGCCACCACGAGATGCACGCAGTCGACACGGCCATTCGCGGCCAGCAACACCAGCCGAAACGCGCAGGTGAGGAAGACCAGCGGCGCGGTCACAAGGAACGGCCCGCGCGCGGAGAGCGTCCACGCACTGGCGCCGCGCGCCTCCAGCTCCTCCGCCACCTGCCTGGCATAGGCCTGCAGGCCGCTGCCGCCTCCCGGTCCGATCAGACAAACGCCCTTGTTCATCGCGGCCTCCCTGCTGCGCGAGACCGCTGACGGCGGCCCCTGGACGAAGCATGGCGCGAAGAGGGTTGACGGCTTGTTAACCGAGGCCGCGCAGGATCAGGCCACGCAGGCGCCGAGCTCTCCCGACACCGCCGCATGGAGCCGGATATCCATATCCAGCGCCTGGCGCAGCCGGTCGCGCAGCTTCGGCGACAGCTCGGACGGCGCGAGGATCGGCGCGGTCAGCTTCTCGGCCAGCCCCCTTTCGGGGGCGGGCCACCCCATCACGTCCGCAAGGTAGCGGGCGAATGCGTCGAGATGCTCTTCGCGCCCGCAAAGCGCGTTGACCCGCCCCAGATTGGCCAGCGCGGCGGCGAGCTGCGCCTGGTCCACGGGCCTGTCCGAAAGGCACGGCAACCCGGCGCATAGCCGGGTGGCGACGCCGATGCGCCGCGCACGCACCGGCTGAAGCTCCAGCAGGCGGGCCACCAGCAATTCGGGATCGGTCAGAGGCAGATCCACCCCAGCCCGCCCGGTGGCGTTGATCACATGCGCGTCCGAGACGGAAGACAGACAGGCGGCGAAGCGCAGGAAGGCCAGCTCAGGATCGGAGATCACGCAGACATGCAGAATACGGTCGCGCTGCCCGTCCAGATAGCCGAAGGGCAGCCGGCCGGTCACCACGCGCAGCTCCTCCGACAACGGGTCGAGCGCGGCGGGAAAGCGGGAGCGAAGACCGTGCATCGGATCGTTCAGAACCAGCCGACGCGCCTCCGGCACATTCGCCGCGAAGACGGCCCGATCCAGCGCGCGACCGGCGCAACCGGGAGGCCATGTGTGGAGTATCAGCAGGTTGGAACTCACGTCGTCCCCCAAAAGAGATGTGCACCTTATGAATGAATTCTTTCCGACATGCCTGCAAAGTCAACCTGAGGTTGTTGCCGGAAGCGCCATGAATGCTCAGCCTTTGCGGAAAAGTCGAAGTTTCTGTTTGTAACTTATGACTTTGCGGAATCGGCGCGCCGGAATCCGCCCCGTCCCGCCGGCTCAGGACATCCGAGACCCGGGTCGCATTGATGACTGGGAGGCGAATCATCTCGGGACTCCGCGACGCGGCGCGGATCGGCGCCCCTGGGGAATGAAGGCGCGGCGATGGACCAGGCAGCCGACGGGGCCGGAGGCGCGGGAGAAGGCGGCGCGGGCGAATGCCGAGAGGTCCGGGGCCGCGCCCTTCGACCGCCGTCAGACGTCGCGGCGCCCGCCCCGCCCTGCGAAAACGCCGCGCGCCGAACCCGGCGCGCGGCGTTCAGGAAAGGCTCGGCGCGACGACGCCCCGAACAGCGGGCTCAGCGGCTCGCATAGGCGCCGGGCGCCCGGTAGAAGATGTGATCGCCGATCGAAGCGGTCTTGGGGAATTTCTTCGCCCAGCGCGGCCGCACATGGTCGGCATGGTAGTGGGTCGCGCCGTCGGTGATCGTGCGCGCGCGACCGTCCATCATCGCCCGCGCGACCTTGCCCACGCGCTTGTAGGCGCCGCGCTCGTTCATCGCGTCCGACTTGCCGTCGCACTTGTAGGAGAACTGGCAGGCGTAGCGGCGCGCGGTCGAGGCGCCCTGGCGGACCACCTTGCACACCGTGTTGGGATAGTCGGCCCGGTCGACGCGATTGAGGATGACCTCGGCCACCGCGACCTGGCCGGCCAGGGTCTCGCCGCGGGCCTCGAAATAGAGCGCCTCGGTCAGGCAGGCCCACTGGGCGTCGCCCTTGGCGGCCAGCTTGTCGAAGTCGGCCCAGGCCAGCCGGCCCTGCCCCGCCACCCCGGTCAGCCCGGCGGCGGCGCGGGAGCCGCCCCGCTGCAACGAGGCGAGCATGGCGCGGTCCTGGATGCTCAGATGCTCGAGCTCGCGCATGCCGGACCGGGGCGTGACCCGCCCCTCGACCGCGTCGAGGTCCACCGCGCCGCGGCGCGACGCGACCAGGGCCAGGGTCTCCCGCTCTCCCGCCAGCGCGGACGCGATGAAATCCGGCTCGAAGACGTCGGGGCCCAGGCGGGGGGTCTCGGCATGAACGGGGGCCCCGCCGATCAGCGCGGCGAGGGCGACGGCGGCGGCCGTCCGATACGCGGCGCCGGGCGCCGAAACCAAAGCTGCGACCGTGGAACGGACGACTTTGCGCGGGGTCGCGGCCGCCGGGCGGCGCGCGGCCCGGCGATCGGAAGATCGCGTCATCGGGCCTCTCCTGGATCTGATGCTCTGTCTGACCCGCCTAAGACCACGGCGAAAACCGGGAAATCCAGCGATAATGCGCGCGCCGTCCTGCGCGTTCTGCCGCAACCAAACGTTAAGATACTGTTTTAGAAGACTTTAACCATTACCAGGAAAAACGATCCCGCAGCGCGTCACGGAGGCTTGTCATGGCTGTTAACGTAGTCGAGAAAGGAGTCTGGCGAAAATGCGGCGACTCGAACGAATCGGCCGCAAGCCGCGATCCCATTCTCCCGTATTCCGCCTGGACCGTGGTCCGCGCCCAGGCGCGGGTGTGCTCCAGCCGCTGCGACGCCAGCGCCGCGGGGGCGAGCCCCTCGGCCCGGGCCTCCAGCGCCGCCACGAAATCGTCGGCGCCGTCGGGCGATGTCGAGGAGCAGATCAGCGCCTTCGGGATGCTGCCGTCGGGCCGCGGCGGCGCAAGGCTCAGCGCCCCCTTGAGGTCCGCGAGCGCCCGGCGCGCCGGGCCGCCGAGGTCGGCCTTGGTGACCACCAGCAGATGCGGCGCCTCCATCACCCCGGATTTCATGAATTGCAGCGCGTCCCCCGACGCGGGCTGCACGCAAAGCGCCACGGTGTCGGCCATGTCGGCGATCTCGACCTCGGACTGGCCGACGCCCACCGTTTCCACCAGCACCCGATCATAAAGCGCGCGCATCAGGATCATCGCGGGAAAGGTCAGCTCCGCCAGCCCGCCCAGCCGGTCGCGGGCGGCCATGGAGCGCACGAAGATCCCGTCATCCTCGGGGTCGGTGGCGATCCGGGTGCGGTCGCCCAGCAGCGCCCCGCGCGAGCGGCGCGAGGACGGGTCCACCGCGATCACCGCCACCCGCAACCCCCGCCCCCGCCAGGACGCGACCAGCCGGTTGGCGAGCGAGGACTTCCCCACCCCCGGCGGGCCGGTGAGCCCGATGACATGGCCGACGGGCGCCTGATGGGCGGCGTCGAGCAGCGCGGCGGTCTCGGGCGCCTGGGCGTGGCTTTCCATGCGGGCCAGCGCGCGGGCGAGCTTCGCCTTGCCGCCCTCGCCCAGCGCGGCCAGGGCGGCGGCGCCCGCGGCCGGATCGCTCCGCCCCCCGCCCTGGATCGCGCCCTGGACCGCGCCCGGCCCCTCGGCCGTCGCCTCGCGTTCGATCGTTCCGGTCATTCCGCCGCCGTCCCCGTTCTCGTCCCCGTTCCGGTCCCCGTCCTCGCCTGCGTATCGCCGCGCGCCCCAGCCGCCCCGGCCGCGCCAGCCGCCCCGGACCGCTCCAGCGCAGCGCCCGCGCGCGCGGCTTCGTCCGCCGCCTCGCGCACCCGACGCTGGAGGATCGTGGCCTGCGCGCAGGCCAGCCGCGCGATGGGCACCCGGAAGGGCGAGCAGGAGACATAGTCGAAGCCCGCCGCCTCGCAGAAGCGGATCGAGGCCGGGTCGCCCCCATGCTCTCCGCACAGGCCCAGCGGGATCCCCGGCTTGCGGTCGCGGGCGCGGTCGGTGGCGATCACCATCAGCTCCCCCACCCCCTCCAGATCGAGGGAATGGAACGGGTCCTCGGCGAAGACCTCCAGGTTCACGTAGTCGCGCATGAAGCGCCCGGCGTCGTCGCGGCTGAGGCCGTAGGTCATCTGGGTCAGGTCGTTGGTGCCGAAGCTGAGGAAATCGAGATCCTCCGCCAGGTCCCCGGCGCGCAGGGCGGCGCGCGGGGTCTCGACCATCACGCCCACCTTGTAGGCGAAGTCGCGCCCGGTCTCGGCGGCCACGGCCATGGCCACGCCGTCGATGGTGCGGCGGATCATGGTCGCTTCGCGCCGGGCGGAGACCAGCGGGATCATGATCTCGGGCACGACCAGCGGACCGTCGGCCCAGGACTGGGCCAGCGCCTCGAAAATGGCGCGGACCTGCATCTCGTAGATCTCGGGGATGGTCACGCCCAGCCGGCAGCCACGCTTGCCCAGCATCGGGTTGAATTCCTGCATGTCGTCGATGCGCCGGCGCAGGGCGCGCATGGTCAGGCCGGTCGCCTCGGCCAGTTCGCCCAGTTCGTCGTCGGCATGGGGCAGGAATTCGTGCAGCGGCGGGTCCAGCAGGCGGATGGTGACCGGAGAGCCCTGCATCACCCGGTAAAGCGCCATGAAATCCGCGCGCTGCATCGGCAGAAGCTGTTCGAGCGCGGCGCGGCGGTCGCTTTCCTTCTCGGCCAGGATCATCCGGCGCATGGCGGTGATCCGACCCTTTTCGAAGAACATGTGCTCGGTCCGCGCCAGGCCGATGCCGTCGGCGGCGAAGCCCAGCGCCACCCGCGCGTCCTGCGCGGTGTCGGCGTTGGCGCGCACCTTCATGCGGCGCATGCCGTCGGCCCAGTCCATCAGCTCGGCCAGCGCGCCGGAGAATTCGGGCTGCACGGTGGGCGCGGCGCCGGCCAGCGCCTCTCCGGCCGAGCCGTCCACCGTGATCAGGTCGCCTTCGCGGAACACCCGCCCGTCCGGCGCGGTCAGCTCCCGCGATTGCAGGTCCAGCGACAGGCCCGAGGCGCCGACCACGCAGGGCGTGCCCAGCCCCCGCGCCACCACCGCGGCGTGGGAGGTCATGCCGCCCCGCACGGTCAGAACCCCGGCGGCCGAGTGCATGCCGCGGATGTCCTCGGGGCTGGTCTCCACCCGCACCAGGATGGCGGGGACGCCGCGGGCGGCGGAGGCGTCGGCGGCCTCGGCGGCGAAGACGATGGGGCCGGAGGCGGCGCCGGGGCTCGCCGGCAGGCCGCCGGCCAGCAGGTCGCGCGGCGCGTAGGGGTCGATGGTCGGGTGCAGCAGTTCCGACAGCAGCCGCGGCTCGACCCGCAGCACCGCGTCCTCCATCTGGATGGCGCCGGATTTGGCGAGATCCACGGCGATGCGCACCGCGGCGCGGGGCGACCGGCGGATGGGCTCGGCCCCCAGCACCGCAAGCTCGCCGCCCTCCAGGGTGAATTCCAGGGCCATCGCCTCGGCGAACTCGCGTTCGGCCATCGCGCCCAGCGCGCGCAGGCGGTCGGCGATCTCGGGCGCGGCTTCCTCCAGCGACGGGTCGCGGACGCCGGCCGCGCGCCGCTCCGTCGCCCCGATCAGGCGCGGGGTGCGCAACCCGGCGGAGGCGTCGTTGCCCTGCGCCTGGTAAAGCATCCGCCCGCGCAGCCCCGGCTCCCCCGACTGTTCGGAGCGGAAGGCGACACGTCCCGCCCCCGACAGGCCGGGCGCGAGACCCATGGCCATCTCCTGCACGATCAGCGCGAGGCCCCCGGCCTCCGGCCCCCCGCGCGACGTGCGCAGCAGCCGGGCCGAGACCGAGCCCCACATCCGCGCCATCGCCCGCATCGCGCCGGCGAGCTGGTCGGCGGCGGCATGGGGGAAGGGATCGCCGGTCTCGTCCTCATGCAGTTCGAGAAAGGTCTCGATCAGTTCGTCCAGCGCCTCGGCGTCGAGATCGCCTTCGGTCTCCGCGCCATGATCCTTGAGCGTGTCGTGCAGCGCGTATTCGAACGCCTCCGGATCGGCGCCCCCGACATGGACCGCATAGGCGTGGATCAGGCGGCGGGTGGCGTCGCGGGCGGCGAGCGCGCCGATGCGCGGCTCCAGCGCCTCCACCGACGCGCCGAGATTGAGCAGCGTCGCGGGCCCGCCCCATTCCTTCGCGCCCGGCGAGGCGCGCAGGGCCAGCAGCGCCCCGGGGGAGAGGCCGGCCAGCGCGGCGGCGAAACCCGGGCCCAGCGCCTCCCCCCCGTTCTCCGCGAGCCGCGTGACCGCCTCGGCCGAAACCGCGAAGCCCGGCTTCACCGGCACGCCCATGCTCACCAGCCGCGACAGGGTCACCGCCTTGCGGCCGAAACGCGACGCGTCCTCGGCCCCGCCGGGGCCCAGCGGGGCGATCAGGTCGTGCGAGAGGTCCGTTTCGGGGCGCATGCCGCGCCTCCCTGCCCATTGTGCTATGCAGCAAGCCTAGCGGGCGCCGCAGGAAATGGAAAGCGCGGCCGAGCCTCGCCCGGCCGGCGTTAAGGTTGAATTGACGCTAGGCGCCGAAGGGGGCGAATCCGGGGCCGCGGGGCGCGTTCGCAGGCGCCCGACGGCGGTCTGCGCAACCCGGCGGCTCGAATCACACGCCCTGCGGCCGCGTTCAGCGGAAGGCGCGGAAGGCGTCGCGGACCTCGCGGGTGAAGATCTCCGGCTGCTCGAAGGCGGCGAAATGGCCGCCCCGCTCGGCCTCGGTCCAGCGGTGCATGTTGGTGTAGATCTTCTCCGACCAGGCGCGGGGGGCGGGCACGATCTCCCGCGGGAAAACGGTGGCGGCGGTGGGGATATGCACCTGCGGGATCGCGCGCCCCCCGAAGCTTTCCCAATACAAACGGGCCGAGGACGCGCCCGCCGCCGGCAGCCAGTAGAGCATGATGTTGTCGAGCATCGCGTCCCGGCCCAGCAGCGCCTCGGCGTCGCCGTCATGGTCGGTGTATTCCTGGTATTTCTCGTAGATCCACGCGGCCTGCCCCACCGGGCTGTCGGTCAGCCCGTAGCCCAGCGTCTGGGGACGGGTGGACTGGACGCGCGAATAGCCGGTGCCCCAGCGGCGATGGCGGGTGTTGGCCTCGATCGCGCGGCGAATGGCGGGGTCCTCGGACGGGTCGCGGCGATCCAGCGGGAAGGACGGCATGTTGAGGTGGATCGCCTCCAGCCCCCTGGGCGCCAGCGTCCCCATCGCGGTCGTGACCGCCGAGCCCCAGTCGCCCCCCTGCGCCACATAGCGGTCATAGCCCAGCGCCGGCATCAGCTGCGCCCAGATCTCCGCGATCCGCTCCACCCCGCAGCCCGAGCGCGCGGGCTTGTCGGAAAAGCCGTAGCCCGGCAGCGACGGCAGCACGAGGTGGAAGGCGTCGGCCGCGTCCCCGCCATGGGCGGCGGGGTCGGTGAGGGGGCCGATCACGTCCATGAACTCGATGACCGAGCCCGGCCAGCCATGGGTCATGATCATCGGCAGGGCATCCGGCTCCGGGCTGCGGATGTGCAGGACATGGATGCCGAGCCCGTCGACCTCGGCCCGCTGCGAGCCCATGCCGTTCAGCCGCGCCTCGCAGCGCCGCCAGTCGTAGTCGCGCCGCCAGTAGTCGCAGAGCCCCCGCATCCGGTCGATGGGCGCGCCCTGGGACCAGTCGTCCACCGGCTCGGGCTCCGGCCAGCGGGTCATGTCGAGGCGCGCGCGCAGGTCGTCGAGCGCGGCTTCGGGGATGTCGATGGCGAAGGGCGAGAGGGTGACGGTCATGGGGCCTCGGGCGACGGGGGAGAGGGGCGGAGCCACCCTGCCCCGCCCCGCATCCCGCCGCTTGCGTCCACCCCGCCGGAAGACGGGCGCGCCTTGGGCCGCTCAGCCCTCCAGCGCGCCGAAGACGGCGACCCGCTGCATCACCACGCGGATGCGGTTGAGCAGGCACAGCCGGTTGCGCCGGATGATGCCGTTGTCTGAATTCACCTGCACCGCCTCGAAAAAGGCGTCGATGGGCGCGCGCAGACCGGCCATGGCGGTCATGGCGGCGGCGAAATCCTCTTCGGCCAGGGCGGCGGCGATCTTCGGCTCCGCGGCGTCGAGGGCGGCGAACAGCGCCGTCTCCTCCGCCCCTTCGGCGAATTTCACATCCGGGTCGAGCGAGTATTCGATGCCGTCCTTCTTCTCCTCCGCCGTCAGGATGTTCACCGCGCGGCGGTGGCCCTGCAGCAGGTTGGCGCCGTCCTCGGTCTCCACGAAGGCCTGAAGCGCCTTCACCCGGGCGACGAGCAGCACGAGGTCGTCCTGGCCGCCCAGCTGGAAGCAGGCCTCGATCACGTCATGGCGCACGCCCTCGCCGCGCAGATGCACCTTGAGACGGTCGGCGAGGAAGGCGAGCAGGTCACTAAACTCAGTGGAGATAGCCTCAAGATCGAATTCTTGATCCTCATAAAAATCTCCCGAGCTGGTTTCACCCTCTGCAACCGTCGAAAGGAATCTATCAAACGTTTTCGGACGCTGCTTGGGCACACCCGTGCCTCGAGGATCGCCATAAGACACCGGCATCAAAATTGACGCCTCGGCCCAGCTCATAAGGACTTTCTCCAAACTTACTCGCACACCACCCGTAGTGATTATGCGAATTATACCGATCGCAGCTCGCCTTAGGGCGAAGGGATCTTTGCTGCCGGTTGGCTTTTCATCGATGCACCAGAAACAAGCCAGCATGTCGATCTTGTCGGCCAGCGCCACGGCGACCGAAACCGGCGCGGTCGGCGCCGCGTCCCCCGGCCCCAGCGGCGCGTAATGGGCGGCGCAGGCCTCCGCGACCTCCTCCGACAGACCGGCGGCGCGGGCGTAGTAGCCGCCCATCACGCCCTGAAGCTCGGGGAATTCGTAGACCATCTCGGAGGCGAGATCGGCCTTCGCCACCTTCGCCGCCTGTTCGGCCAGCGCGGGGTCGGCGCCGACGGCGGGCGCGATCTCGCGCGCCAGCGCCGCGATGCGCGCGATGCGGTCGGCCTGGCTGCCCAGCTTGTTGTGGAAGGTGACGTTGGCGAGCGGGGCGGCCATCGCCTCCAGCCCCGCCATTCCTTTACCCTCTCGCTCGATCTTGCGCAGGTCGTTCTCCCAGAAGAACAGCGCGTCCGACAGGCGCGCGGCCAGCACGCGGCCGTTGCCCTCCAGGATCGTGGCGCCGGCGTCCGCCGTCTCCCGGTTCGCGACGGTCACGAATTTCTCGATGCGCCCGGTGGCCGGATTGCGGACCGAGAAGAACTTCTGATGTTCCTTCATCGAGGTCTGGAGCACCTCCGGCGGCAGCCCGAGGAACTTCTCCCCGATCGGCCCCATCAGGACCACCGGCCATTCCACCAGCCCGGCGACCTCGGCCAGCAGGCCCTTGTCCTCGACGATCTCCATGCCCAGCCCGAAGGCGGCCTGGTCGGCGTCATGCCGAATGCGCTCGGCCCGCTCGGCCGGATCCAGCACCACGTGACGGGCGGCCAGCTTGTCCCGGTAGTCCTCGAAGCCCGAGACCTGGACCGCCCCCGGCGCCATGAAGCGATGGCCCCAGGTCATGTCGCCCGCCCGGATCCCGTCGATGTCGAGCGGCACGATCTCCGGCCCCGCGTCATCCGACAGCAGGCAGATGATCGAATGCAGCGGCCGCACCCAGCGCAGGCTCCCCGACCCCCAGCGCATCGACTTGGGCCAGGGGAAGTTGCGGATCGCCTGCTCCAGCGCCTCCGCCACCACCTCGGCGGCCTCGCGGCCCGGCTTCTCGATGACCGCGAAGAGCACTTCGCCCTTCTTGTCGGCGCGGCGCTCCAGCTGGTCCATGGTCAGGCCGGTGGAGCGCAGGAACCCCGCCACGGCCTTTTCCGGCGCGTCGGCGCGGGGGCCCTTGCGTTCCTCCCGCGTGGCGCGGGTGGCCTTGGGCAGCCCCTCCACCGCCAGGCACAGGCGGCGCGGCGTGGCGAAGGCGGCGGCGGCGGCATAGGTCAGCCCCGCCTCCACCATGTGGTCGGTGACCAGCTTCTTCAGGTCCTCCGCCGCGCGACCCTGCATGCGCGCCGGGATCTCTTCGGAAAACAGTTCGATCAAGAGGTCGGGCATGGCGAGGAATCCTAGAGCGTCAGGAAGAAGCGGATGGCGAAGGCGTTCGCCGGATCCACGAAGAAGGCGGAGACCAGCGGCAGCACCACGAAGGCCATGGGCGAGGGCCCGAAGCGTTTGGCGACCGCGGTCATGTTGGCGATGGCGGTGGGCGTGGCCCCCATGCCGAACCCGACGAAACCGGAGGAGAGCACCGCGGCGCGATACCCGCCCCCATCGCCGGACACAGCGCAGCGCGGCCCCGCCCCGGCCTCGGCGCCAGGCGGTCGCGCAGGTGGGATCGCGTCAGCGCGCCGGTCATCGCCGCCGCTCCCGCTCGGGCCGGGCGTGCATGGCGCTCAGTCCTCCGGGGCGGGCGGGCAGCCGTCGGGCAAGGGCTTGCCGTCGAAGGTCGCCGTGCCGCAGGCGTTGATCTGGCGCCACATCCAGCCGCGCCCGTCCGGCCCCGCCGCCACGATCCGGTCGAAGCCGTAAGGGGTGTTGCGCGCGGCGAGCACGGCGCGGATCGGTCCGGCCTCGATGCCCTCTGCGATCTCGGCCGCGTCGAAGCACTCGAACCAGCTCGGCGCCACCAGCGGCGTCGGCGCCTCGGCCTCCGCCACATGCTGAAGCGCGTCGGGCGCCACTCCGTCGGCGATGCGGAAACAGGCGCGCAGCTTCAGCGGCGAGGTCGCGGCGTCGATCCCGTCATATTCGACGACCGGCAGGGTCGAGCCCTGGATCTCGATCTCCGTCACCCCGTCCTCGCGCGTGTAGAAGGCGCGCGTCTGGAACCACCAGAGCGCCGCGCCGAAGGCGATGCAGAAGCCCGCGAAGGCCAGGATAAGGGGACGGGAGCGCATCGGATCAGGCCTCCGCCGTCGCGGCCGGCGCGCCGCCGCCGGCCTCGGTGGTCACGAAGCAGTCGGCGCAGGCCTTGGCCAGCGTCCGCACCCGCCCGATATAGGCCTGCCGCTCGGTCGGGGAGATCACGCCCCGCGCATCCAGCAGGTTGAAGATGTGGGACGCCTTGATGCACTGGTCATAGGCCGGATGCGCCATGGGAATGTCGCGCCCGGTCTTGGGGTCGGTGCGGTCCTGCGCGAGGATCGCGGCGCATTCGGCCTCGGCCTCCTCGAAATGGCGAAGCAGGACCTCGGTGTTGGCCACGTCGAAGTTGAAGCGGGAGAACTCCCGCTCGGTCTGGCGGAAGACGTCGCCGTATTTCAGCGCGATCGGGGACTGCGGGTCATTATAGGGCATGTCCATGACGTGATCAATGCCGAGCACATACATCGCCAGCCGCTCCAGCCCGTAGGTCAGCTCGCCTGAGACGGGCCGGCAGTCATGCCCGCCGACCTGCTGGAAATAGGTGAACTGGGAGACCTCCATGCCGTCGCACCAGACCTCCCAGCCCAGGCCCCAGGCGCCCAGCGTCGGGCTCTCCCAGTCGTCCTCGACGAAGCGGATGTCGTGCAGGCCCATGTCGATGCCGATGGCTTCGAGGCTGCCGAGATAGAGGTTCTGCAGGTCCGGCGGGCTCGGTTTGATGAGCACCTGGAACTGGTAATAATGCTGCAACCGGTTGGGGTTGTCGCCATAGCGCCCGTCGGTGGGGCGGCGCGAGGGCTGGACATAGGCCGCGGCCCAGTGCCGGTCGCCGAGGCTGCGCAGGGTGGTGGCGGGGTGGAACGTGCCGGCGCCGACCTCCATGTCATAGGGCTGCATCACGGCGCATCCGCGGGCGGCCCAGTAGGTCTGCAGCCTCAGGATGATCTCCTGGAACGAGCGGGGGGCGTCCTGCGCCTGCGGGGTCCGGGTCATGGTCTTCCGCCTCCGTTGGGTCGCCGCGCGGGCGCGGCGTCGGGCCGGCCGCCGGGGCCCCCACGGGGCCGCGCCGCGGCGCGCGCGCGAGCGGTATCGCGGGGCGGCGCGCAGGTCAACGCGGGAGGCGGGTCGCGCAGGGGCCCCGGGCGGGGCGCGACGGCCGTCGCCGCCTGCGTCTCCGTCTTGCCCGAGCCCCGCCGATGGGTTAGCCGGGGGCTTGCGGCGAGCCGGTCTAGCTCAGCTGGTAGAGCACCTGATTTGTAATCAGGGGGTCGGGGGTTCGAGCCCCTCGACCGGCGCCATAATTTCAATAGCTTATAGGGCTATCGAAAACCCGGACGGCTAGCCGTCCAACCCCGGTCCAACACCACTACCGATCTCGCCTTCACCGGCGGGTCGCGGCATCCGCCTAATCGGGTGCGCAGGAGCTTCGCTCTGTCCGCTCGCATATCGAGCAAGTCGGAAAAGCCATTGTGGCAAGCCGCCGTCGCATGCAACGTCCCCCTAACAGGGAGAACAACACATTGCAGATCGAGGACTTCATTTCCCGCTGGCGCGCCTCGGGCGGCAGCGAGATCGCCAATTTCCAGACATTCGCGAATGAACTTTGCGCCCTGATCGGCGTCGCCCCGCCTAAGCCGGCCCAAAGCGACGGCCAAACAGACGACTATCGCTTCGAACGCCCGGTGACGGAAACGCATACCGGCGACCGTCGCAAAAGGCGGATAGACCTCTATCGCCGTCGCTGCTTCATCATGGAAGCCAAGCAAGGCGCAGGCCCCAAAGCCGAGGCGGAGCAACTGGACCTTCTCCCTGGCAGCGGCACGGCCAACCGGACCGGACATGGCCGCCGTGGAACGCGCGCTTTCGAGGACACCCTGCTTCGAGCACGCAACCAAGCGGACGGCTATGCACGCTCCGTCTCGAAGGAAGATGGCTGGCCCCCCTTCCTGCTGATCGTGGACGTCGGGAACATGATCGAGGTTCACGCCGACTTCTCGGGTCAGGGTCAGGGCTACACTCAGTTTCCGGACGGCAACCGCTACCGGATCACGCTCGAAGACCTGCGCGACGAGGCCGTGCGCGACCGGCTCCGCACCGTCTGGGAAGATCCTTTCTCGCTGGACCCCTCCCGCCGCGCTGCCGAAGTCACCCGCGATATCGCCGCCCATCTCGCCGAACTTGGCAAAAGCTTCGAGGGCCAGGGCCATGACGGGGAAACGGTCGCGCGCTTCCTGATGCGCTGCCTCTTCACGATGTTCGCCGAAGACGTCGAGCTGCTTCCGAAGGACTCCTTCCGCGACAAGCTGCGCGAGCTGCGCGGCCGCCCCGAAATGGCCGAGCCCGTCCTGCAATCGCTATGGGAGACGATGAACACGGGCGGCAACTCCCCCGTTCTGATGGCGCGCCTCCTGCGCTTCAACGGCGGCCTTTTCCGCGACGCGAAAGCCCTGCCCCTCACGGCCATGCAACTCGGCCTTCTGATCGAGGCGGCCGACGCCGATTGGAAGCAAGTCGAGCCCGCGATTTTCGGAACGCTGCTGGAGCGCGCGCTTGACCGCAAGAGCCGGCACAAGCTGGGCGCGCACTACACGCCCCGCGCCTATGTGGAGCGGCTGGTGATGCCGACCATCATCCAGCCGCTCCGCTCCGACTGGCGCGACGTGCAAGCCGCGGCCGATCTCCTCCGCAGCCAGGGCAAGAACAAGGAGGCGCTGGACGCGGTTCGCGACTTTCACCGCAAGCTTTGCGAGATCACGGTTCTGGACCCGGCCTGCGGTTCGGGTAACTTCCTCTACGTTGCGCTGGAACTGATGAAGCGCCTCGAAGGCGAAGTCGTCGCCACGCTGGAGGAGCTGGGCGAAGCGCAGGCGAGTCTCGGGCTTGCCGGGCATACCGTCGACCCGCACCAGTTTCTCGGGATCGAGCTGAACCCCTGGGCGGCGAACGTGGCCGAGCTTGTGCTGTGGATCGGCTACCTGCAATGGCACTATCGCACCCACGGCAAGGCCGCGCCCTCCGAGCCGATCCTGCGCGATTTCCGCAATATCGAGCATCGCGACGCGGTGCTGACCTGGACTGGCCGCACGCCGCGAATGGACGAGGCCGGCGCGCCCGTCACCCGCTGGGACGGCGTGACCACGATGCGCCATCCCGCGACCGGGGAGGAGGTCCCCGACCCTTCGGCGCGCGTGCAGATTTTCGACTACGCCGACCCGCGCCCCGCCGCTTGGCCCGAAGCGACTTTCATCGTCGGCAATCCGCCGTTCATCGGGGCGAGCCGAATGCGCGAGGCGCTGGGCGACGGCTATGTGGAAGCGCTTTGGCGAGCCTATCCGAAGATGCCGCAGAGCGCCGATCTGGTGATGTTCTGGTGGGAGAAGGCGGCGGTGAAGGCCCGCGCTTTTGACGGCTCCGCTGGCTTGCGGCGGTTCGGGCTGATCACGACGAATAGCTTACGACAAACTTTCAATCGCCGTGTGCTGGAGCCGCATCTCGGCGACGCCAAACATCCGCTTTCACTATTGTTCGCCATCCCCGATCACCCCTGGGTCGATACCGTGGACGGCGCGGCAGTGCGGATCGGCATGACGGTAGGGGCGTCGGGAACGCGGCCTGGGCGGCTAGTGACCGTGACTAAGGAGAGTGGCGAGCGGAACGAGGCCGAGGGGCGTGCGGTCGAGTTGTCGGCGGAACGTGGGCTTCTCTTCTCAAACCTACGGATTGGCGCTGACGTTGGAAGCGCAACTTCGCTGATGGCGAACCATAGCATCGCATCCCCTGGTGTGAAGCTTCACGGTGCCGGGTTCATAGTTTCGCCGGAGAAGGCAAGGGAACTTATCCGTGGCTCGACCAAAGACGTCGAAGCGCATGTCCGATCATATCGGAACGGTCGCGACCTTACGTCGACTCCCCGCGGAGTAATGGTCATCGACCTATACGGGCTTTCGGAGAGCGCGGTGAGATCGGCGTTTCCTTCGGTCTATCAGCACTTGCTTGATCATGTGAAACCCGAGCGCGATCAGAATTCGAGAGAAATCTACCGTCGCGATTGGTGGATTTTCGGAGAGCCTCGCAAAGACTTAAGGCTCGCCCTAGACAATATTTCTCGATATATTGCCACCGTCGAAACAGCAAAACATCGGCTATTTTACTTCCTAGATCGCAGCATTCTGCCCGACAATAAGCTCATAGCCATTGCCATCGATGATTCATCAATACTTGCCACGCTCTCTTGTAAGCAACATGTTGCTTGGTCTCTCGCCTCAGGTAGTAGACTTGGCGTCGGCAATGACCCGGTCTACGTCAAATCCCGCTGCTTTGATCCATTTCCCTTCCCCGTTCTCACGCCCTCTCAGCGCACCACCCTTCGCAACCTTGGCGAAGAACTTGACGCCCACCGAAAAGACCGCCAGGCGCGGCATCCCAAACTGACCCTGACCCAGATGTATAACGTCCTCGAAAAACTCCGGGCCGGCGAGCGGATCGATGGCAAGGACAAGCAGATTTACGACGACGGCCTCGTCGGCCTGCTACGCGACATTCACGACCGGATCGATGCCGCCGTGGCCGAGGCCTATGGCTGGCCGGTCGACCTGCCCGAAAACGACCTCCTTCAAAATCTCGTCGCCCTCAATCGCGAGCGCGCCGAAGAGGAGGCGCAGGGCCAGGTCCGCTGGCTCCGCCCCGAATACCAGAACCCCGACGGTCGCGCGGCCGGGGCCAAGTCCGGAACGCTCGCCATCACCGCGAAAGCCCAGACCGGCAAGGCCGCGTGGCCCAAAACCCTGCCCGCCCAGATCGCCGCGGTTCGCGAGGCGCTGGAGACGTTGGGCGAGGCCGATGCCGAAGCCGTGGCCCGCACCTTCCTCCGAGGGCGCGCAACGACCGTCGAGCCATTGCTGGAAACACTCGCCGGCCTTGGCATGGCCGAGATGACGGGAGAAGGCCGCTACGCGCTCTGACGGCAGCAACGATGCTCGAAGTCCGTCCCGCATTCCCCCATACGGTCGCGCATCAAACCACGCCTCAAAAGGCGTGGTTCCAATTGCCTGCGGACGGAACCCCCTTGGGGCTTTTCTGCGCCTAGATCGACCCCAAGGCCCGAACCACCCTTGGGCTGAACTTTGGGGAAGGACCCCTACCGGCGCCTAACGGCATCAGCGCCGAGGCAGAGCTTGAAGTGGGTGCATCGGTCTTCCGTGAGGCCGCTGAAGGCCGACCGTATCGCCGTGCCTTGCGCGCCTCCGCCCGCAAGCTTCCGCCATGCGCACGTGGCGAGGCCAAAACCTGTGTTAGCGTAGGAGTTCGCCTATCCACGCCGGTCCCGGCTTCGACGGGCTAGAGATTCTCCGCCCCCCTCCCCCTTACATGGGCGCGTCATGCCTCAAACTGTGGACGCGGGAAATTGCGTTTCCTCGCCGGTCCCCGATCCAATCAGCCGGAGGATCAACGCCCCCCCCTCCGGCCTGCCATTGCTCAAAGGCAAGAGACCTTTCCCACGCAGGCCGTGTGTCAGCCGCCTCCCCAGAGCGGCCCAATCGCCCGGCATTCCCTCCGCCTTGACCTCGCGCGCCCCTCCCCCGCGCCGCCCGTTTCCGACAAGCCTCGCCGCAATATCGGGCATCAGAGCGACGGTTGCGCGGGCGCGTAGTGCGGGACAAAAAGCGGTGCGCGTTCCCCTTCCCCCATATCCCCCGCTTCCCCCGGAATGGCACGCGACCGCGCATTTGGGGGGAAATGGGGGAAACGGGGAGAACGTTCGGGTCGCACGCGGACGCCCAGCGGTGTTGGCAATCCATCAATCCCAATCCGCCGAAAGGTCGGGGCGGACCGTGATCGTCGGGCTTGCAGGCCGCCCAGGTCTGCCCCGACCATCTCGCGCGATGGCGATATATCCACGCTCGACAAGTCGTTCCAACGCCAACGACACGTCCGCCATTGTCGCGAAGGCCGCTGAACCCTTCAGACCTTGCCAAAGATCACGGGCGACGAAGCTGCGCTTGTGACGGCGGCGCATCCAAGCCCAAGCTTGCTCGGCAGCCGCCAAGCCTTCGTCCGCCGCCATCAGGCGAAACGCGGCTAGCGCATGGGCGGCAGAGACTTCGACGAAGGCAATTGCTCGTTCCATCGTCTCGCGAGGAACATCGGTCATCCAGGGCGCCCCCCCCGAATGGTCCGCGGCGTGAAGCACTCCAGCGACGCGCACCGCTGCGCCGGGGGCCTTGCCCGCCCAGTCGGTGGCGTTCTCGAAGTCGCCTCCCGGCCGCATTCGGGCTTCGAACCGCTTGGCGAAGGAAAGCCATTCCTCGAAGGCTCCGGGCGAAAGCGAGATGACATGCGGGCAAGGCTCGCCGCTTCGATCATACCCCTCGGGCCAATCCAGCATGGAGCGAAGCCCGCTGTCATAGGCCGCCTTGGCGGGCTCGGGCGTTGGCTCCGCGTCCAGACTGCGCCAGCCGAGCGGCGACCACGGCAGGAAGTAGAGGAACCGCCCCAGAAGACCCCGGCCCCGGAAACCCGGCTTCGCCACAAGCCCCCGCAACAGGTCCGGTTGCGGCGACATGGCGACCGTAAGCAGCGGCTCGCGCAGATAAACGGGGGCGCGCCCAATCCGGTCCACCCGCTCCGCGTCGCCTGCATGGGCCTTCAACATGAGATCGAGGTTCGGAACGCCTTTCGAGTATCGCCCGCCGACGATCTCGAAGAACCCGCCTTCTGCGGAGAGCCACGCCATGCGCTCGCCATGCGCGGAGAGAAGCACGCCCAGGTTCTCGGGCGTGGCGTCTGAGGTCCAGAGCTGAGGCGGCCGCGGGGGCTCAGGCGCGGCGCTTTCGATCTCCGCCGCCTTCCGGGCGAGGTCGCGCGCTTCGGTGTCGCTCTTTGCTTTCGCGGCTTGCGCCTTCAACTCCTTGGAACGCCCTTTCGCCACCTCCAGCTCGGATGCCGATACCGCGATCTCGCTCGCCATCGCCTCGGCTTTCTCCCGCTCCCAATCACGAAGCGGGCGGGCCGCCGCCTTTTCCACCGCCGATTTCCGGTTGCCCGGGGCCAGCGCCGGGAGAAGCCAAAGGTTGCAGGGCTCGAAGTAGTCGGGCTTCACGCGCACCCGGACGCGCCGCGCCGCCGCCACCGAAGCCGCGCCGAGGGTAAGGCAGGCCGCCATCTCGAACGGCGTTTCCGTAGAGGTCGCGAGCGCCGACGCATAGTCGCCGAGCCATCCGCCCAGCATATCGGGCGAAAGCCGCGGCAGGTCGCCGCCTTCGAGCGGGACAAGCTCGGGCCAGTCGTTATCGCCTGCCCTCACCAGCGCGCCGGCGCGCGCGCCCTGTCCTTTATTCGCAGGATCAATGCCCAACGCGTTGCAAAGCCAGTCCGCGGCTTCTAGCGGCGTCGCCGCGCCGCCCCAACGCATAACCACGTCGATTGCGGTCATCGGCGCTTCCTCGCCGAAATCCCGGATGCCGTCTGGATGCAGCGACAGATCTTCTTGCAGCCCTCGGCCGAGGACGCGCGACGAGACGCGCCATGCCCCGGTCCCAGGCTGAAAGTCCGCAGCGGGAAAGATCCGCGGAACCCATGCACCCAGATTGGCGAGCGCCGCAGCCTTAACGGCGGAGAAGAACGGATCACACCCAACGTGATCGAACTTGAAGCCCCCACGCCCACCTTTGTCGCTGCGCCTGCCCGCATCCTTCGCGCGCTCCAGCGCCGACAGGAGGGCGCTGGGCGGCCCTTTGAGGTCCGCGGCCTCGTGGGCGGCGATCAGCGCCTCGTGAGCCCAGGCGACCACGTAGCCGCCCTCGCTGCGAATATCGACGCCAACAAGCCCCTTCACGCTGTTTCCGGGCAGGCCCTTGCGCCACCGAAAGATGAAATGCCACCCCCCCGAGCGGGTCGGCGCGCAATACATGTGGTTCGCGGGTGTAATGCCAAGCGCGGCGAGCGTCGCCTCTCCTGCCGTTTCGCCCGTTTCGCGATCTATGTCGGCGTCCGCAACGAAGAGATCCGACGCCACCCCCATCGGGACGCCCGGCAACGCTTCGGGGAAACGTCGCCACCAGTTCGCGACGGTATCCAGGTCCGCGGTCGCGTCCTTGAAGCCATGCGGCGTGAGAGGCGTTTTGCGCGGCTCGTCTGGGTAGCGTTGCTCGGCGAGCGGCTTCGGTCGACCGTCGCAGGGAAACACCGGGAGCCCCGCCTTGGCGAGCGCAAACGCCGCCGCTGCGGCATCGGTGTGAAAGGTTCCATCGTGGGTCATCCCTCGGCCCTCCCGATGTTCCCGAGTATGCGCGTTGATCGCGCCGACGTCACGGAACTGAACCAGCTGCGACAGGTGACGTCGCCCATCCTGCGGCTCTCGCACGTATCGCGGGCAACGTCGCAGATGACACTTGAAATTGTGAACGTTATGGTCTCGGGAAGCCGCGCCGTTCGCGAAGGCTTTCCAGAGGCCCGGTCGCGCCTGTCCGCGCGCCGGGCTTCGTTCTTTTCCGCCATCGGTCAATCCACCCGCGACGCGCCGAGCCACGCCTCAAATTCGGACCGCTCATAGCGGACCATGCGGCGGGAGATTTTTCGCATTGGCGGCCCGTCTCCGCGATGGGCGGCCAGTTCGAGCCAGCGGCGAGTGATGCCGTATTCGGCTTCGATTTCGTCACGGCTGAGCAGCCGCTTGCGTTGCACAAGCAGGTTCATAAGGGACCTCTCAGGGATGGGGAGATGCCAACGCAAAAAGGCCCCGCGCCGGTCGCCGGCGGAGGCTCAGTTTTCGTGCTCGTAGGTTTCTGGCGCTGGCGGGGCTGGTCGCGTCCGGACAAATCCGACGCGCACGGGGAAGGCGAAATGCAAAACGCCCCGGGAACCCCGAGGCGCTATTTCCCACTCTCCAGATTGCAAGATTACGCGTTTAGCTTCGCTTGTCCAGCACTAATTACACGTAGGTCACGTCCATCTCCTCGACGTAAGGAGCTTCAACCCGTGAGAATGAATCCTGATCTCTAGCGCGGCCTGTTCTCGAAGCATGGACGACCAGAGTAGGCCCAAAGCTTCAGCTGATCGAATCCTTCAAGAGGACGATCTCGCCCGAGGCATGCGCGTCGCCCATCGCCACCGAGATCCGTCCACCGATAGTCGCCGCTGCGGCCTGCAACGGGTCATCAGACAGATGGGCATACCGCGCCGTCGTCGCCGGCTGAGAATGCCCTAACAATGCCCCTATGATCGGCAGCGACGCGCCGCCCGCCGCCCCTACGCTGGCGAAGGAATGCCGAAGGTCATGCACGCGCACATCATCCAGCCCCGCCGCTTCCCTGATGGCGAGCCACGGGTCTTTGAGGTTCACCAAATGCGCGCCACGCTTCGCGCCGCGTATCACGTAGGGGTTTTCGTCGGATCGCTTGAGGTCCGCCAGAACAGCCAGCGCAGGCGGCGGCAGAATAATCGACTTCTCGCCGGTCTTGCTGTCCGGAAGGCTCGCTCGGCCGCTGGCGAGGTCGATCCAATCCCAGCGCAGCCCAAGGATCTCGGACTTTCGCGCACCGGTGAGAATCAACAGGCGAATCGCGGCCACGGCCTCGACAGAGACGGGCACCCGCTTCTGAAGCTCGCGCACGCCTTCCTTTTTTAGGAGGGAAATATACCCGTCGCGTTCCGCCATCCGCAGGACTTCGCCAAGCCGCGCCAGTTCCGCGGGAGAGAGGAAGCGCTTTCGCTTCGTCTCGGGATATTTGCGGACATGGCGGCACGGGTTCGTTCCATCAGGGCGAAGGCCCCACACTTCAGCGAGGTTGAACATCTTGGAAAGCAAGGCGAGCGCCCGGTTTGCCTCATAAGGCGTCGCCGAAATCCGCTTGTGAAAGGCGGCGATCTCGGAGCGAGCGACCTCGGCAATCTTCGTCCTACCGAATGCGGGGCGCAGCCGCTTCTCGATCATGCGCACATCGTTCTCAAGGCTGGAGGCCTTCTTGTGCGGGCGGGCGTGCTCTTCGAGATATCGGTCGAAAAGCTCCGACATACGAGGCGCGTCGCGCCGGGCTTTGCGCTCGCTGGCTGGATCGCCGCCCTTGCGGACTTCGGCAAGCCACTCCTCCGCGATCCGCCGCGCGGCCTCCGCCTTCATTGCGGGGAAGTCGCCGATCTTCGGCTCCCGCTGCGAAGCCCCGCGTCCGCCGCCAAGGCGATAGGCGAGATACCAAGCTTTCGCGCCTGTGGTCGTGACCTGCAAACGGAAGCCAGGGAGGTCCGTATCGGCGATGTGGTAGCGGCTCGCCTCGGCCTTGGCCGCATTCGCCGTCCGCTGGGTCAGCTTCAGTTTACGCGCGACCATAGCGCCCTCCAGTCCAACACCGGTCCAACACCTGTCCAACACGCGGCGCGAAACCATGCGCCGCCTTGGAGGAGAAGGTAGGCGTTCAATATGCTGTTTTCAATGCATTATATGTCGATCCATGACACGGAAAGAAACATAGAGAAACTACTAAACTTGAGATTTGCAATCAGGGGGTCGGGGGTTCGAGCCCCTCGACCGGCGCCGTATTATCGACGGGCGACGCAGTGGATGCCGCCGCGGCCGCGGTTTCGCGACCCCGCGGCGATCATGGACTGGCGCAGCCCCGGGGACTTGGCCCGCGGGCCGCCTCGGGCCGGGCGCTGAACCGTTGCACGCTTCAGCCGCCGTAGGTCGTCAGCCCCGCCTCGCGACGCGCCATGATCAGGTCCTCCGCGACGGTCCGTCGGAACCGGCCCGGCGCGGATCATGAACCTTCCATGCGCAGGACCGGGCGCGCCGCCGGTTTCGCCGGCGCAGGCGGCGCCGGACGGTTGGCCCGTTGCCCCGCCCAGACCGAGCCGAGAACGATCAGCGCGCCCACCCCCTGCAGCAGGGTCAGCGACTGCCCCAGCGCCGCCCACCCCAGCAGCACGGCGGTCACCGGGCTCATCATGCCCAGCATCGACACCGCGCCGGGCTCGATCCGCGCGACGCCCCGGAACCACAGCGCATAGCTGGCCGCGGCGCCGATGAGCCCCAGCCAGAGCAGCCCGGCGACATTCGTCCCCGTCAGGGGCGGCAGCGGCGGCTCGACGATCAGCGCAAGCGGCAGCAGGATCATCCCCCCGGCGGTCAGCTGCCAGGCCGTGAAGCCGAGCGCCGAGACGGGCGGCTGCCATTTCCGGCTGAGCACCGTGCCCGCCGCCATCGACGCGGCGCCGCCAAGCCCGGCCGCGACCCCCACCGGGTCGAGAGCGGCTTCGGGACCGATCAGCAGCAGCGCCACGCCCGAAACGCCGGCGGCGGCTGCGGCGACGGCCCGCGCCCGGATCGGCGCGCCAAGCCATCCGCGCGCCATCACGATCACCATCATCGCCTGAAGCGCGCCCAGCGTCGCCGCCACCCCGCCCGGCAGCCTGTAGGCGGCCACGAACAGCAGCGCCCAGAACAGCGCGAAGTTCAGACCGCCGAGCACGAAGATCCGCCCGAGCCACGCGATCGGCGGCGGTCGACGCGTGAGCGCGAGCAGGAGCAGCCCGGCCGGCAGCGCGCGCAACGCCGCCATCGTGACCGGGTAGCCCGCGGGCAGCGCCTCGGTCGTGACCAGATAGGTGCTGCCCCAGACCGCCGGGGCGAGCGCGGTGAGCAGGATGTCGGCGGTGCGTGACATGGCGTGTCTCATGTTCGGAAGAGCGCGGAAGGGGCGGGGCCGGCGGTCATCGCCGCCCCGACATGTCGGGCTTGGGTGTCGTCAAAGGTCGCGGGCGCGCCGTCATGCGAGGCGGACCTCGGATCGCGGCAGCCCTCGCTCACCAGAGCGAAGGGAACGGCGCGCGCGGGCGCCCCGGCCAGGGATCGAGGCCGATGTCGCGCATCAGGCGAGGCGGCAGGTCGCGGCGGACATCTCGAAAGGCGCGGCGGCGATCGGCGGTCTCGCGGAAGACGAACGGGATGATCATTGGGAACCTCCTTTCAGGCGACGAGGCGGAGGGAGGCGCGCAGCTGCGCGGCCAGATCCTCTCGCGGTCCGTTGACGAGGCGCGCGCCGGTCTCGCGGATGATGAGGGCCGGGATGGATCGGACCTGGAGCGCGCGGGCGCGCGCCCGGTCGGCTTCGACGGCGCGACGGGTTTCCGGGTCCTCGAAAACCTCGGCGAAGGCGGCGCGGTCGAACCCCAGCGCCCGCGCGGCGCGCCGCGCCGTGGCCGGGTCGGCGACGTTCCGCGCCTCGGTCAGATGCGCGTGCTGCAGGCGGTCGAACATGGCCCAGTGGGCGGCCTGCCCGCCCAGCCGCTCCGCCGCCTTGCATCCCAGCGCGGCGGTCATCCCGTGGGGATAATCGAAGGGCGCGGCCCGCATGGCGTCGATGTCGACGCGCTCCGGCCGGTCGCTGACCTCTCGGCAGACCGCCCAGTGCCCGAGGATGGTCTCGCGGGCGTCCTCGGGCGCGCCCCAGCGCGCGGCCATCTCGGCGCGGCTGGCCTGCAGGACGAAGGCGCGATGCCGGATGTCGAGGTCGAATTCAGCGGCCAGCGTCCGCATCCGCGACGAAATGTTGAAGCACCAGCAGCAGACCACGTCGTGGAAGAAGTCGAGGGTGAGGGACGCCATCACGCGGCCTCCTCCGCCAGGACGGCCCCGGCCAGCCGCGCGGCGATCCGCGCCACATGCGCGCCGTGGAACCGCGCGCCGGCAAGGTCGGTCTCGGTGGGCGCGCGCGCGCCATCGGCCCCCGCGATGGTCCCCGCGCCATAGGGCGCGCCGCCGACGATGCCCTCGGCCGTCGTCTGGCCGGCGAAGCTGTAGGGCATGCCCGCGATCAGCATCCCGAAATGCTGGAGCGGGATCTGGGTCGACAGCAGCGTCGCCTCGTGCCCGCCATGCTGCGAGCCGGTGGAGGCGAAGACGGCGGCCACCTTGCCCACCAGCGCGTTCCGCGCCCAGAGGCCGCCGGCCTGGTCGAGAAAGGTCTTCATCTGCCCGGCCATCATGCCGAACAGCGTCGGCGTGCCGAAAATGATGGCGTCATAGGCCTCCAGATCGGCCGGCGCCGCCACGGGCGTGTCATCCGCCGCGAAGCCGGCCCTCCGCCGGACCGCCTCGGGGACCGTTTCGGGCACGCGGCGCAGGTCGACATGGATGCCGGGAACGCTGCGCGCGCCCTCGGCCTCGGCCTGCGCCAGGGCGCGGACATGGCCGTAGCTGGAATAGTAGAGAACGAGAACGCGGGTCATGGGAACCTCTCGGGGCTTCGGGCGTCGATGCCGGAGAGGATCGGGGATCGGCCGGGCCGGAATAACCGGCCCGCCGTCACTTCATTCTTT
This sequence comes from Albimonas donghaensis, assembly GCF_900106695.1. Lineage (GTDB taxonomy): Bacteria > Pseudomonadota > Alphaproteobacteria > Rhodobacterales > Rhodobacteraceae > Albimonas > Albimonas donghaensis. The sequence goes on along the minus strand of NZ_FNMZ01000001.1, from coordinate 491,881 downwards.
ACGCAGGTTGAAGAATGTCACGGCCCGAGCGCGGCGCGCAGATGGTCGAGAAAGGCCGTGACCTTCGCGTCCATGCCCAGCCGCGAGGCCGTCACCGCGAAGATCTCCGGCGCCGGAAGCTCCCAGTCGGGCAGAACGCGCACCAGCGCGCCCCGCGCCTCGGCCTCTTTCGAAACGAAGTCCGGCAAGGTCCCGATGCCCTGCCCGGCGATCAGCAGATCGCGCAGCACGAGGCTGTTGCCGACGCGCACCGGCGGGTCGAGGTCGATGGTGACCGCGCCCGAGGGGCCGCTCAGCGCCCATGAGGTCAGGTGGTCCGCCAGCAGGAAGCCGATCACCCGACGCCGGGCGATGTCCTGCGGAACAGCCGGCGCCCCGGCCTTTTCCAGATAGGCGGGCGCCGCGAAGATCCGCTGCCGCATCGTGCCGATCCTGCGCGCCACCAGCGCCGAGTCCGGCATGGCGGGCCGGATGCGGATCGAGACGTCGAACCCGCCCTCCACCATGTCCACCACGCGGTCGTCCATCGACAGCGTCAGATGCAGGTCGGGATAGGCGTCGAGAAACCCCGGAAGGATCGGCGCGATCACCGTCTGCCCGAAAGAGCTGGAGGCGTTGACCCTCAGGTGACCGCGCACGGCCCCGGCGCCGTCGCGGATGCGCGTCTCGACCCCGGCCACGGCGTCCAGGATGCCGGTCGCCTCATCGTAGTAAAGCCGTCCGGCGTCGGTGAGCGACATGGAACGCGTCGTGCGGGTGAGCAGCGTCGCGCCGAGGCTCTCCTCCAGCAGCTTGATCTCGCGGCTCAGAAGCGCGGGCGACACGCCGAGATCCTCCGCCGCGCGCGCGAAGGCGCCGCGTTCGACGATCCGGCGGAAGGCGTGCATGACGGAAAGCTTGTCCATGCCTCTCTGTCGTCGCCTCCCTGGCGTTCGTTGCGGGCGTTCGTTGCGGGCGCGCGCCCGACGGGTCGCGATCCGCCTGAGCCTAGCACGGGCGGGAAACGGCGCGAGCCCTCCGGTCTTGCCGGAGAGCCCCGCGCCACCCTGCCCCGCACTGCCCCGCACCGCCCCCGCCTACGCCGCCTGCCGGACCGCGAGCCAGCCCAGCATGGCCTCGGTGGTCTCGTCGGGCTTCTCCTGCTGGATCCAGTGGCCGCAGTCGAGGCTCAGCACCTCCGCGTTCGGGACGAACTCCGAAAGCGTCTCGGACGGCGGGATCATGTCCCGCGTCCCATGGATCATCAGGGCGGGCTGGCGGACGACGGGGTCGACATCCGCCAGGATGCGCCAGTTGCGATCCAGGTTCCTGTACCAGTTGATGCTGGCGGCGAAGCCCGACGCCTCGAATGCCGCGATGAAGACGGCGAGATCCTCGTCGCTCATCAGCGGATCGCCGGAAGGCGCCTCGGCCGTGGCGAGGTTGATCATCATCATGCCCGGCTCGGGCGGCGCGGAAGGCTGGTTCCTGCGCAGGAGGTTGCGCAGGAAGCGACCGGCATTCGCGTCCAGCACGGCGTCCGCCACGCCGGGTTGACGGTTGAAATGCACAAGGTGGTTGTCGGGCCCGAACACGCCCTCCAGGAACTCGACCCACGGGATCGGGGTGCGGGGCTGGTAGGGCAGCGCCAGGTTGATGATCCGCCTCACGCGGGCCGGATGCAGCAGCGCCATGCTCCACACGACGTTCGCGCCCCAGTCATGGCCGACGAAAACGGCGTCCCGATACCCGAAATGATCGAGAAGCGCGGCGAGGTCGCCCGTCAGCCGGGCGATGTCGTAGGCCTCCACCTGCGACGGACGCGACGAGTTCCCGTAGCCCCGCTGGTTCGGGACGATGACGTGATAGCCCGCCGCCGCCAGCGCCGGCATCTGGTGGCGCCAGGAATAGGCGTGCTCGGGCCATCCGTGGCACAGCACGATCGGATTTCCCCGGTTCTCCCGACCGGCCTCGAAGACCTCGAGGCGGGCGTCGCCCAGCGCAACGCGCGTGGGGGCGGGGAAATCGGCGGTTCGGGTCATGGCGGCGTCTCCTTTGCGTGTCAGCTCGGCGAACGCCTAGATCAAAACGGTTCCAGAACCTGACGCCTTTGTGTGCTAGGGAGCCGCCATGAAAAGCCGTGGTCGACAAGACGCCATCCTGCGGACCCTGCGCCGCACAGGGACGAGCACCCTCGCCGCGCTGGTCCGGGAGGTCGGCGCATCGCGCAGCACCATCCTGCGCGACCTGTCGGCGCTGCGCGACGAGGGCTACGTGATCCACGCCGAACAGGGCCGCGGCGGGGGCCTGCGGCTGGACCCGGGCTCCGTGCCGGCGACGGCGCGCCTGACGGTCACCGAGGTCTTCGCGCTCATCGTCTGCGTCTCAAGTATGCGCGCCGCCCGGACGCTTCCGTTCTCGAGCCTCGCCGACGCCGGGCTGGCCAAGATCGAGAAGACCTTGCCACCCGACACGCTCCGCGATCTGCGCCGCCTGCTCGACTGTCTCTATGTCGGGCCGCTGGCGCCCCAGGTCGACACGTCGACCCTGGGCGATACGGAGGCCGCCCTGTCGCCCGCATTCGAGCAGGCGTTTCTCGAACGGTCGCGGCTGAAGTTCCGCTATCGCGACGCGAAGGGGACCGAGACCGAGCGGCAGGTCGAGCCGCAGGCCATGCTGATCCTGCCGCCGCTCTGGTATCTCGTCGCCTGGGACCCGATGCGCGAAGATTTCCGGCATTTCCGCATGGACCGGATCAGCCGACCCGAGGTCATCGAAGGCCCGGCATTCCGATCGAGGCGCGTGCCTTTCGATGCCGGCGTGCAACCCGTTCGATACGCCTAGCCGCGGGCACGGGGGGGGCGCGGTCACGGGGGGGGGGGCGCAGGTCACATGACGACCACGTTGCCGCGCTTGCGCCCCGTCTCCATGTAGCGATGCGCCTCGACCAGATCGGCCAGCGGATAGACCCGGTCGAGCACCGGCGCCAGGGTTCCGGCCTCCACCATGGCCAGCAGGCGGGAAAGGTGGGCGCGCAGGAGCTCGGGCGGTTGCAGGCCGGCGGCGCTGAACAACGCCCGACGCCGGCCGGACAGGCGGCTTCGCAGCATCGCGCCCAGCAGCGACGGGCTCAGCACGGGGCAGATATAGCGCCCGGCCTCCGTCAGCCGGGGGCTGGCCGCCCCGAAGGCGCTGACGCCGAGCGTGTCGAAGATCACGTCAAAGCGCTCCGGCAGGGCGGTGAAATCCTCCCGCGCATGGTCGATGACCCGTTCCGCCCCGAGCCCCGCCACCAAGGCGGCGTTCCCCGCGCTGCAGGTGGCGACGACATGCGCGCCCGCGGCCGCGGCGATCTGCACCGCAGCCGTGCCGAGGCTGCCGGACCCGCCCAGGATGAGGATGCGCTGACCCTGACGCAGCCCCGCGACCTCGTGCAGAAAATGCCAGGAGGTCAGCGGACCGTCGCACATCACGGCGGCGTCCTCATGCGACAGCGCCCGGGGCTTCTTCATCAGCACGCCGGATTCGTCGAGGCGGATATGGCTGGCGTTGGCCCCGAATTTCAGCCCCGCCTCGCCGAAGACGGCATCGCCCACCGCAAACCGGCCGACCCCGTCGCCCACGCCGATCACCTCGCCCGACAGCCCCGTGCCCGACAGGTTCCGGCGCGGGCGCCGCAGGCCGAGGAACGGCCGCGCGAAAACCGGCCGCCCGGCCCGCATCATGCCGTCGGCGCGGGTGACGGCCGAGGCGCGGATACGGATCAGGATCTCGCCGGGTGCGGGCGCCGGAACCGGGCGCGTCACCGGGCTCAGAACCTCGGGGGCGCCGTAGCGATCAATGCTCCATGCGGTGAGCGTGGCGGTCATGGGGGTGTTCCTTTCGGTGTGACGTCGAACGCCTATCGGACCGAATGCTCACCGGACATTGCCGCAAACGCTCCGGTGTGGTTCATAATCGCCCCGTATGGTGGATTGGAAATCTCTTCCGGCCTTTCTGGCCGTGGCGCGGGCGGGCTCTTTGCGCGGGGCCGCCGAGCAGTTGGACGGCGCCCATGCCACCGTGCGCCGGCAGATCGAGGGGCTGGAGGCGCAACTGGGCGTCCAGCTGTTCCGGCGCAGCGCGGGCGGGCTGGAGCTGTCGGCGGCGGGCCGCAAGCTGCTGCCCCAGGCGCTGGAGGCGGAGGCGGCCCTGCGTCAGGGGTTCAACGCCGTTCGCGGGCTGGACGGCGAGGCGGCGGGACGCATCCGGCTGTCCGCCGACCCGATGACCGCGCATTTCCTGCTGGCGCCGGTTCTGGGCGCGTTCCTGTCGCTCTATCCCGACATCCATATCGACATGAACCTGTCCTATGGCATCGACTCGATCGACCGACTGGAGACCGACGTCTCGATCCGCCATGTGACCGAACCCGAAGGCGATGCGGTGGGGCGCAAGCTGTTTCCGTTGTCGCTGGGCGTCTTCGCCTCGCGCGGCTACATCGACCGGCATCTGCACGACGCCGGGCCCCGCGGCGAGGGACTGACCTGGCTGGGCTACGGCGCGGCGCCTGAATTGCAGGCCATGATCGCCGCCTCGCCCTTTCCCGGCGCGAAGGTGCGGCATGCCATCGCCGATCCGGCGATGCACATGCACCTCGCCCGGGCCGGCGCCGGCATGACCTTTCTGGCCGCCTGGGTGCAAAGCGTCTTTCCCGAGCTGCAGCGGGTGCCGGGGACCGATCTCGACCGGCGCCGCTCGACCTGGGTGCTGATGCACGGCGATCTGCGCCGGGTGCATCGGGTCAGGCTCTTCGTCGATTTCCTCTACGAAAGCCTGCTTGAGAGACGCGCGGACGTCATCGGCTGATCGCCGCTTCCGCCTTGATGCGCAGGGGCTGCGCGCGCCTGGCCGGCGCGGCCGGGGACGAGGCGCGGGCGGCCGCCTGCTCCCTCCCCCTGATCGCGAAGCGCCGCGCCGGGAAGAGGCGCGCGGTCCTCGACCCTCCGTCCCCCTCGGCGCGCGCGGGTCCGGGCCGGGGGGCCAGAGGCGCGGCCTGGCGCACGAAAACGGCCGCGCCCCGGACAGGGCGCGGCCGTCGATGTTCCGCGGTCGCGAGAGCCGGCCCGAAGACCGGCGCCCGGATCAGCGCTTGGAGAACTGGAAGGAACGACGGGCCTTGCGGCGGCCGTACTTCTTGCGCTCCACCACGCGGGCGTCGCGGGTCAGGAAGCCGGCGGCCTTGAGGGCCGGGCGCAGGCTCGGATCATAGAGCGTCAGCGCCTTGGACACGCCGTGCTTCACCGCGCCGGCCTGACCGGACAGACCGCCGCCCTTGACGGTGGCCATCACGTCGAACTGGCCTTCCACGTCGCAGACCGAGAAAGCCTGCGCCAGAACCATCTGCAGCACGGGGCGGGCGAAGTACTCGGCCATCGGCTTGCCGTTGACCACGACCTTGCCGGTGCCGGGCTTCACCCAGACGCGGGCGACCGCGTCCTTGCGCTTGCCGGTGGCGTAGGAGCGGCCCAGCGAGTCGCGCACCGGCTCGCGCGGGGCGGCGATTTCGACGATGGCGTCTTCGCCGGAGGTGAGGGTCGAGAGCTCGTCGAGCGACTTCAGGTCGTCGGACATATCAGGCGCTCCGCGTGTTCTTGGAGTTCATGGCGGCGACGTCGATCACCTCGGGCTCCTGCGCCGTGTGCGGATGCTCCGCGCCGGCGTAGACGCGCATGTTGGACAGCTGCTTGCGGGACAGCGGACCGCCCGGCATCATGCGCTGCACGGCCTTTTCGACCACCCGCTCGGGGAAACGCCCGTCGAGGATCTGCGCGGCGGTGCGCTGCTTGATGCCGCCCGGGTGACCGGTGTGCCAGTAGTACACCTTGTCGGCGCGCTTGCGGCCGGTCAGCTGGACCTTGTCGGCATTGATGACGATAACGTTGTCACCCATGTCCATATGCGGCGTGAACGAGGCTTTGTGCTTGCCCCGCAGACGGGTGGCGATGATGACGGCCAGACGGCCCAGCACCACGCCTTCGGCGTCGATCACGACCCACTTCTTGTCGATATCGGACGGCTTGGCGGAAAAGGTCTTCATGGATCCCTTCGCTTTCGTGGCGCGCGGCGCGCCTGCGATCCTTCGCTTCGGAGACGCCGGAGGCGTCGGCCCTGGCGCAGTGACGGCTTCCGGCGCGCGGGACGGTCCCGACGACGGATGGATGCGCGCCTTCTAAGGATTCCCCGGCCCATGTCAATCGCATTACGCGGGGATATGGGCGAAATCCCGCAAGGAATTCCATGCGCTTGCCAGTGGGGTTTTCATATACCCCACTTTTCGCCCCCTCCCGAGCGCCCCCGCCGGCGCCGCCGCGCGCATGGGGCTCGGCCGAACGCTTCAGGACGATCCGATACGCTCCGACACGAGACGGACCGAAACGTCGGGCCAAGTCGGGCGCGGGACTCGGGCGGGAGGAGGTCGGCGAAGGTCGCGCAGGGGCGAAAATACGCCCGCGGCGGGTTCCCCCGAACCCGGCCGCGGGCCGCAGCCGACCGCGCCGAAGCGCAGGTCCGCTGCGTCAGTCTCCCCGGTGTTGTTGGCGACGAACGCCACGCGCCTCCGGATCCCCCAGGTATCCGGGGGGCGCGTGCGGGAGAGTCGCCGGCCGCCGCCGCCGCTCTCCCGCGCCCGTCCGGCGCTTGGCTCCCCAGTGAAGCGCGCCAGTTCCGGGCCCCGCATCCGGTCAATGGAACACTGGCCGTCGAGGTCCGGCCAGCCGCTCATCCCACCGCCTCGCGCAGGTCCGTCGAAGGGATGGGACCAGCAACCCTTGCGACGCGAAACAGGCTGGACGCATTAGGGTTGGATGTTCAAACTGGTTTTCGCAAGAGACCTATCGAACTTCGCGAACGGACGTGAACCATGGATATTCTGACATTCGCGCTTCGCGAATGGCGTCGCCGGATCGCCTCCCCGCGGCTATGGGCGATCTGGGCCATCACCTCAGGGTTGTTCGCGGTGGCCATGCCGTTCGGAGCGGCCGGCGCCTACGGGCCGGCGGACCGGATGCTCTACTGGCTGGTGGCGCTTGGCGGCGCCTGGGCGGTGTCGACCCTGATCGGCAGCGGTGTCGAAGCGGCGATGCGGCCCAGCGGGGCCTCGGCGCTCTCCACGCTTGTGATCACGGTCGCGGCCTCGGCGCCTTTCGTGGCGTTGATCCTTGGAGGGCTGCGGGCGCTGGCGTTGGGAACGCCCTATGGTTTCGGCGCCTGGTTCGCGGCCTTGCCGGTCTACGCGGCGCTGACCCTGTTGCTGGAGGCGAAGTCGCGGCTGGTCATGGGACGCCCGATGGGCCTGCCGGCGCTGGACCGCTCGCCGCCCGCCTCCGCGCAGGACGGCCTCGCCTATCACGCGCCCGGCGAGGCGATGCGGAGCTCAACGCCCCCCGTGGCGCCCCCCGAGGCGCAGGAGCCCTCGCTCGCGCCCCCTGCGCGCGTGGCGACGAAGTCGGAGGCGGATTGGATCGCCCCAACCAAGACGACGCCCACGCCCACGGCGGCGTCCGCACCCCCGACCGCGGCGGCGCCCGCGCGGATCTCGCGGGCGGCCCCGACAGCGCGGGCCGACATCGCGAGCGGGCCGCCCCTGCTCCGCCGACTGCCCGCCGACAAGCGCGGCGCCCTGCTGCGGTTGACCATGAACGACCACTACGTCTCGGTCGCCACGGACGGCGGCGAGGAGATGCTGCTGATGCGCCTCGGCGACGCCATGGACGAGGCCTGGCCCGAGGAGGGCCTGCGCGTCCACCGCTCGCACTGGGTGGCGCGTCGGGCGGTGCGCGAGGTGCGCCGCGACGGCGACCGCGCCGCCCTGACCCTGGTCAACGGCGAGGAGATCCCGGTCAGTCGCGCCCGCCTGCGTGATCTGCGCGAGGCGGGCTGGATGGATGACGGCCGAACCCGGCTCGGCCGTCGCCCTTCGGCGCCCCGGTCGGTGTCCCAGCCGCCCCCCCAATCGGCGTCCTCTGGCGAAGCGCGGCGCAAGGCGCATGGCCATGCCCAGGCCGCGGCCATGGCCAACCCGCCCGACCGGGTGACCGGCCGCGCCCGCGACGCCCGAAGCGGGCGCGAGTGATCCCGCCCGCCGCGCCCCCGGCCTAGGGCGCGAGCGGCGCCGGCGGGATCGAGTAGGTCAGCGTGGCATGGGCCACCGGCCCCTCCACCCCCGGCGAGAGGATCGTGGCGTCGCCCACGCTCAGCACCCGGCCCAGCTTGAAGATCCGGGCCTCGCAGATCAGGTCCCGCGGCTCGGGCTTGCGCATGAAGTTGATCGAGCAGTTGGTCGTCACCGTCAGCGCCTGCCGCCCGATCATCGCCAGCGTCACCGCGTAATAGGCGCAATCCGCCAGGGTGAACATCGCGGGGCCCGAGATCGTCCCCCCCGGCCGCAGGTCCAGCGGCCCGATCTTCATGCGCATGCGCACGAACATCGGCGCCACCTGCTCCACCACGAAGCGGCCGGCGGTCTCCGGGAAGACCTCGTCGAGATAGGCGCCCAGCTCGGCCTCGTTGAAATGCGTCGTCCGCGGCGTCGTCATGCGCCCTGCCCTCCCCTGATTTCGTTTCGGGGCAGAATGCGGGCCGGGGGGCGAAGGTCAAGGGCCGGGCGAAGGGAGTGGAAGCCGCCCGCCCCGCCGACTAGGATGCGCTCGCCCGAACAGGCCCGCCCCTGCAGGAGAGACCCGATGACCGACGCCGCCGCCCGAACCGATGCCGAAGACCTGGTCCTGCGCGAAGACATCGACGGCGTCGCCCGGCTGACGCTGAACGCGCCGGCGCGGATCAATCCCTTGTCGGAGGCGATGCTGGCCCGCCTGCAGGGCGAGCTCGACGCGCTCTCGGTCGACGCGTCGGTGCGCGCGGTGGTGCTGCGCGGGGCGGGCAAGGCCTTTTGCGCCGGCCATGACCTGAAGGAGATGCAGGCCGCCCGCCAGGCGCCCGACGGCGGACGGGCCTATTACAACGCGCTGTTCGCGCAATGCGGGCGCATGATGACCTCGATCACCCGCCTGCCCCAGCCGGTGATCGCCGAGGTTCACGGCATCGCCACCGCGGCGGGCTGCCAGCTGGTGGCGACCTGCGACATGGCGGTGGCGGCGGACTCGACGCGGTTCGGGGTCAACGGGGTGAATATCGGGCTGTTCTGCTCGACGCCGATGGTGGCGCTGACCCGCAACGTGCCCGCCAAGCACGCCTTCGAAATGCTGACCACGGGCGAATTCATCTCCGCCGCGCGGGCCGCCGAGATCGGGCTGATCAACCGCGCGGTTCCCGACGGGGAACAGGGCGCGGCGGCGATGGACCTGGCGGCCCGGGTGGCGGGCAAGCTGGGCGTGGCGGTGCGGACCGGCAAGATGGCCTTCTACGCCCAGGCCGAGATGGGGCTGGAGGCCGCCTACGCCTATACCGGCCGGGTGATGGCCGAGAACATGGTCCACCGCGACACCGCCGAGGGCGTGCAGGCGTTCCTGGAAAAGCGCGAGCCCGACTGGCGCTGATCCCGGCCTCGGGTCGGCGCGCGGCGCTCCGCCAGCCCGGAGAGGCGCCCCCCGCATGAGGCCGCGAAGCGGTTCGCGCGGCACAGGGGATCGGGGCCGGACCTCGCGGGGTCGCGGATTGGACGCGGGCGCCGCGCGCCAAGCGGCTTCGCGCGCCGCCATCCGGCGTCACCGCACGCGGGCGGCGCCGTCCGCGCATCCGACCCGCCGTCACCCGGTCCGGGCGATCGCGTCCGCGGGAGAACCGGCCGAGGCCTATTCGGCGGCGTTGGCCGTGATCCGGCGCGCCTTGCTCCAGGCCGGCCCGAAGATGTCGGCCCCGGCCTCTTCGGCCTCCCCTCGATCGCGGGCGGCACGGACAGCGGGGGCGTCGTCCCGTTCCCGACGCTCGCGCAGATGCTCGACGAAGGCGTAGAGGTCGGACATGTCCGCCGATTTTCGAAACACGCCGACGATGTTGTCGGACATCCCGAACAGTTCCCCGTTGGGGAATTCCGTCCGGGCCGTCACCACCACCACGTCCGCATCCGGCGCGCGCATCGCGGCGCTTTGCGCCACGGTCACGCCGGACCCGTCCGGCAAACCCAGATCCGCCACGATCAGGTCGTAGCGCGTATGAAGCATGGCCTTGAACGCCTCTTCCGCGTTCAGGGCCACGTCCACGTCGAAACTGCGCGTCGTCAGCTCAAGCCGCCACAACAGCGCCAGCTCCTCGCAATCGTCCACTACCAGGCACCGCATGCCACACCCCTTCCGACCCTCACGGTCGCAAGGCGCACTTTTGCAGCGCATGGTTGAGGAAAGGTTGCGTTTCCGCGGCCGGGATAGCCCGTTTTGGTTAGCAAGAGATTAATGGTTTCGTTCGCAAATGGTGGTTTAACGGAAAAGAAACCCGACCTTCGCAGTGGGCCGCGACGTGACGGACACGACCGCGTCCAGACGGCGCGCGCGATAGACAGGCGCACCCCTTCATTGTAAGAGCGCCTTATGACACTCGCCGATCCTGCGCCGACTCGGCCCGCCCGCATTTTCGACAGATCGACTCCGCCGGCGATCATCACGCTGGTGGTGATGGCGGGTCTCGGCGCGCTCAGCATGAACATCTTCCTGCCCTCGATGCCCGGCATGGCCGCGTATTTCGAGGTCGAGTACGCGGTCATGCAGCTCGCCATCTCCGCCTATCTGACGGTGATGGCGGCGGTGCAGCTGCTGATCGGGCCGCTCTCGGACCGCTATGGCCGCCGGCCGGTGGTGCTGGGCGCCTTCGCGATCTTCACGGTCGCGACGCTGGGCTGCATCCTCGCGCCCACGATCGAGATCTTCATGGCCTGCCGCATGGCCCAGGCCGGCGTCTCGGCCGGGCTGGTGCTGAGCCGGGCCATGGTGCGCGACATGGTGGGGCCGGAGAAATCCGCCTCCATGATCGGCTACGTCACCATGTGCATGGCCGTGGCCCCGATGATCGGCCCGATGATCGGCGGCGCGCTGGAGCAGACCTGGGGCTGGCACGCCAATTTCATCGTGCTGCTGGTCTTCGGCATCGCCGCGACCGCCCTGTGCTGGGCCGATGCGGGGGAGACCAACCGCCACCGCTCCGCCTCCTTCACCGAGCAGTTCCGCGCCTATCCCGAGCTTTTCGCCTCGCGCCGCTTCTGGGGCTACGCGCTGGCCTGCGCCTTCGCGTCGGGCGCCTTCTTCACCTTCATGGGCGGCGCGCCCTATGTGGCCACCGAGATGCTGGGGCTGAGCCCGTCGGAGCTGGGCTTCTATTTCGGCTTCATCGCCGGCGGCTACATGTCGGGGAACTTCCTGTCGGGACGCTATTCGCAGCGGGTCGGGCTGAACCGGATGATCCTCACCGGCACCCTGGTGTCGACCTGCGCCATGCTGGGCTGCCTCGTGATGTTCCTCGCCGGGCTCGCGCATCCGCTGGCGCTGTTCGGACCGGTCTTCGTGATGGGCATGGGCAACGGCATGACCATGCCCAACGCCATGGCGGGCTCGTTGTCCGTGCGCCCGCAGCTGGCGGGCAGCGCCTCGGGGCTGGGCTCGACGCTGATGATGGGCGGCGGGGCGGCGCTGTCGGCCGCGACCGGCGCCCTGCTGGGGCCGGAGACGGGGCCCTGGCCGCTGATCGGGATGATGCTGCTGACCGGCGTGCTCTCGACGCTCTCCATCCTCTACGTCATGGCGGTGGAGCGGCGGCGGCTTCGCGAAGAGATCGCCGTGGCGCGCGAGGCCGAGGCCCGCGCCCGCCATGTGGGCGAGGCCCGCCCCCAGTCCATGCCCGGAATGCAGGACCTGCGCGGCCGCTGAGGCGGCGAGCCGCGCCCCCCCGGCAGGAGATCCCCTGAAACAGGAAAACGCCCGGCGATCCCTTCGCCGGGCCTTCGCCTCTCTCGCGCCCGCCGCCGCGGCGGATCAGGGTGGGAGGGCGGGAGATCCGCCGCGGCGGCGCGCGGCGTCAGCCGCGCCCCGCGCCCCCCTCCGCCCGATCAACCGGCGAACGCATCCTTGTAGGTCTCGCGCAGCACGTTCTTCTGCACCTTGCCCATGGTGTTGCGCGGCAGTTCCGCCACCACGAACACCGCCCGCGGCTGCTTGTAGCGCGCGATCCGGTCGCGCAGCGCCGCCTTCACCGCCTCCGCGTCCACCGAACCGGGAGCGGTCTCGGCGATCACCGCCGCCACCCCCTCGCCGAAATCCGCGTGCGGCAGGCCGATCACCGCGCTTTCCTTCACGCCGGGAAGGTCGTCGATCAGGCCCTCGACCTCCTTCGGGTAGACGTTGTAGCCGCCCGAGATCACCAGGTCCTTGGCCCGCCCCACGATGGAGACGTAGCCGTCCTCCGAGATCTGCGCGAGATCGCCGGTGATGAAGAAACCGTTCTCCCGCTTCTCCTCCGCCGTCTTCTCGGGCATCCGCCAGTAGCCCTTGAACACGTTGGGGCCGCGGACCTCCAGCATCCCGGTTTCGCCGGCTTGCATCTGCGCGCCGGTCTCGGGGTCGGTGATGATGATCTCCACGCCCGGCAGCGGGAAACCCACCGTGCCCGGGCGCCGGTCGCCGTCATAGGGGTTGGAGGCGTTCATCGAGGTCTCGGTCATGCCGTAGCGCTCGAGGATCCGGTGGCCGGTGGCCTCGGTCCAGCGGGCATGGGTCTCGGCCAGCATGGGGGCGGAGCCGGAGACGAAGAGGCGCATCCCCGCCGCCGCCTCGCGGGTCATGCCGGGATGGTCGAGCAGGCGGGTGTAGAAGGTCGGCACGCCCATCAGGGCGGTGGCCGCGGGCATGGCGGCGAGCACCGCGTCGGGGTCGAATTTGGGCTGGAAGATCAGGGCGCCGCCGGCCACCAGCGTGACGTTCAGCGCCACGTAGAGCCCGTGGGCGTGAAAGATCGGCAGCGCGTGGATCAGCCGGTCGGCGGGGGTGAAGCGCCAGTAGTCGCGCAGGGTCTCGGCGTTGGAGGCGAGGTTGGAATGCGTCAGCATCGCCCCCTTGGAGCGCCCGGTGGTGCCCGAGGTGTAGAGAATGCAGGCGAGATCGTCCGCCCCCCGCGCCGCCGCCGCGAAGCCGGGCGCCTGCGCCGCCGCGGCGTCGGCCATGGTCCCCTCGCCATCCGCATCCAGCGTCATCACCGCGGCCACGCCGGCCTTCGCCGCGATGGGCTCGAGCGCGGCGAGCGCGGCGGGATCGCAGACGAAGACCGTGGGCTCGGCGTCGCCCAGGAAATATTCGATTTCGGCGGGCACATAAGCGGTGTTGAGCGGCAGGAAGGCCGCGCCGGCCAGCACCACGCCGAGATAGAGCTGCACGGCCTCCAGCGACTTCTCGGCCTGCATGGCCACCCGGTCTCCGGGCTTCACGCCGAGCGCGACGAGCGCCGCGGCCATGCGCTCGCCCCCGTCCCAGAGCGCGCCATAGGTCAGGTCGGGGCGGCCGACCTGGGTGGCGAAGACGCGTCCCTCGTCGCCCGCGGAGGGCGCGCGCAGGGCGGCGGCGAGCAGGTTGCCCGCATAGGGCGCGTCGGTCGGGGTGGCTGGCATCGGGGGTCCCTCCTGATCTTTCCCTGTTTCCTGCACCCGTGGGGGCGCGGAGGCAAGGCGGAGGGGCTGCGCGGATCTCCGGGCCGGGCGATCCGGCGGCGCCCGCTGACGCGGGCAGGACTTCGCCTCGCCGCGCGCCTGCGCGCGTCTCAGGTCCTTCGCGGCGCGCGCGCGGCGGAACCGGATCGGGCGGGATCGGGCGGGATCGGGCGGGATCGGGCGGGATCGGGCGGGATCGGGCGGGCGGCGCGACGCCGCCCGCCCCGCGGTCAGACCGGCGTCACTTCTCCAGCACCTTCGGCCAGTTCTCGTCCGCCTTGGCGATGAAGCCCGGCACATCCGCCTTCCACTTGGCCTGCACGTCCGCGTTGTAGTTGAGGTAGAGCTTGCCATCGACGATCGACCACTGCTCGGGCTCGATCGGCGCGGTCTGGCCCTGGCTCACCGCCCAGGCGCAGTAGCCGCCGTATTGGGGCGCGTATTTCTCCGGATCGGCCAGGAAGGCCTCGCGGTTGGCGGCGGAGGCGAAGCGCCAGGTCGCGCCCTTCCACTCGGTCTCGAAGTCGGACGAGCCCTGCACCGGCTTGCCTTCGGTGAAATAGGCGACCGGGTCATAGCCGCGGATCGCGCGGCCGCGCCAGTCGGAGAAGACCGGGTCGGATTCGGCGCGCGCGGCCCGGGGCGCGAATGCGAGCCCCATGGCGGCGAGACCGCCGAGGCCCAGCGCCAGCGCCTCGCGCCGGCTGCGCGGGCGGGCGGCGGGCGCGGGATCGCGGAGGGTGGAAGAACGGAGGGACTCAGCGGGTGCGTCGGCGGGGCGGGTCATCGTCTGGGCTCCGGCGATTGGGAACGGGGGTGGCGCGAAGATCGCGATGCGCGCACCCTGCCCCGGATCGGCGCCGCCGGGCGCCCCCCCTCCGCGCTTCGTGACCGGGCGTCAATCCAAGCCCCGCGCGCGCGATGGTTTCGCGATGAACCCGTGATCGGCGAACTCGTGATCGGCCGCGCCGCGAAGCCCCGTCCGCAACGCCCCGTCCGCGAACCACCGTCCACGAACCACCGCCCGCGCCCCCCCATCCGGACGCGCGCCCCGCGCCGTGAGGAGACCTCGCGACCCTCGTCCCCGTTTCAATGCGCCGCGGGCCCGCCGGTCCCGTCGGCGCGCCCTCGACGCGGCGCCCGGCGCAGGGCGCCGGCCCGCCCTCCCGACCGGGAAGGCGGCCCGGCCCGGACCCCGGCTCAGCCCTTCTCGATCAACCGGAACGGCCGCGCGAAGACATCGAGCACCGCGCGCAGCTCGGCCTGGCTGACCGCCTTGCCCACCGGGCGCAGCTCGGCCACCAGGCCCAGCTTGCGGTCCTCGACCACATTCACCTCGACCTTGATCCCCGCCTTGGCCAGCGCCGCGCCGTAGACCCGCGCGATCGCCAGCTTGCGCAGGTCCGGCTTGAACACCTTGCCCACCGCGGTCTTGGGGATCTCGGGCAGGATCTCGATATGCTTGGGATGCGCCGCCCGCTCGGGGATGCGCTCATCGGCCCATGCCTGCAGCGCCTCGATCGAGGCCTCCTGCCCCGCCGCCAGCTCCACATAGACGCAGGGCACCTCGCCGGAATGCGCGTCGGGCTGGCCCACCGCCCCGGCCATGGCCACGGCGGGATGCCGGGCCAGCGCCTCCTCGATCAGCGCGGGGTCGATATTGTGCCCGCCGCGGATGATCAGATCCTTCGCCCGCCCGGTGATCCACAGGTAGCCGTCGCCGTCGATCCGCCCCAGATCCCCGGTCCGCAGCCAGTCATTGTCCGCGTAGAGGTTCACGTTGCGCTCCGGCTCCGTATAGGTTCCCCCCGGAATCACGCCGGGATTGGAGACGCAGATCTCGCCCACCTCGTCGGTTCCGCATTCCTTGACGACGTTGCCGACCTCGTCGCACATCAGGATGCGCACGTCGGTATAGGGGAAGGGCAGCCCGACCGAGCCGACCTTGCGCTCCCCCGTCGCCGGGTTGCAGGACACGAGGCAGGTCGCCTCGGTCATCCCGTAGCCTTCGAGGATCTTGACCCCGGTCGCCTGCTCGAACCGCTCGAACAGCCCCAGCGGCAGGGGCGCCGAGCCGCAGAGCGCGTAGCGCAGGGTGGAGACGTCGGCGTTCACCTCGCGCTGCATCAGGGCGGCGGCGGCGGTGGGCACGGTGATCATCAGCGTCGCGCGCCAGCGCGCCACCAGCTTCCAGTAATTGTCGAAGACCCCGTCGCCGCGATAGCCCTGCGGGGTCGGCATCACCATATGCGCGCCCGAGGCCATGCAGGCCATCCAGATCGGATAGGCCGCGAAGACGTGGAACATCGGCAGCGGGCACAGCACCACGTCCTCGGCGCTGAACATCATCGAGGCCGAGAGCCAGCCGTTGTAGATCATCCCGTGATGCGTGTGCCGGGCGATCTTGGGCATGCCGGTGGTGCCGCCGGTGTGGAAGCAGGCGCCGATGCGCTGCGGGTCGCCGGATTCCGCGAAGGCGAGCTGATCGGACTTGCCGGCGATGGCCTCATGGAAATCGAGGATCTTCGCCGAATGCCCGCCGGGCCGTTTGGGCCGGATCAGCGGCACGATCCAGCTCAGCGGCGGCGCGAGATAGCGCTTCAGGTCGATCTCGACGATCGCCTTCACCTCGGGCGCCAGCGCCACGGCGGCGGCGGCCTTCTCGGCCACGTCGGTCTTGGGGAAGGGCGCGAGGGTGACCAGCACCTTCGCCCCGGTCTCGCGCAGCAGGGCGCCGATCTGCTCGGCGTCCAGCAGCGGGTTCAGCGGACAGACCGTGCCCGCGGTGGCGCCCGCCATCAGCGCGATCACCGCTTCCGAGCAGTTGGGCAGCAGATAGGCGACCCCGTCGCCCTCCTGCACGCCGAGATCCCGAAACAGGTTCGCGGCGCGCGCGGTCCGGGCGCGCACCTGCTCCCAGGTCAGGGTCTCCGCCTTGTCGCTTTCGCCCGAGCGGATCTGGAAGCTCAGCGCCGGCCGGTCGGCCTGCGCGCCGGCGGTCTGGGTCAGCAGCTCGTAGACGCTCCGCGCGCTCCAGCGTTCCGACAGGGGCACGGCCTCCCAGCTCGCCTTGTCGTCGATAGCCGAATAGGTCTCCCGCGATCCGTCCATGACGGTCCTCCCTGCGATCGCTCCCTCCGCGCCGTTTCTCCGCGGCTGCGGAACAGATGGACGCGCACGTCAACTTGCGCAACCGCAACCTAGCGTCACTGCGCCGCGGACGCGACGTCCGATGCGCCCGAGGATACGGAAATTCACCAAGCGGAACCAGTGCCTCACGCCGGCCCTGCGCGCCCCTCCTCGTTCCATGGGGGCGGCGGAGGGCGGGGCAGGACGGCGCGGGGGCGGCGGGCGGGAGGCGGGCGGACGGGAGGCGGGGGGATCAGCCGACGGCGGCGGGGCCGTCGGTGAACTGCAGCCGGGCGAAGCGGGCGTAGAGCCCGTTCTCGGCGATCAGCGCGTCATGGGCGCCCTCGGCGACGATGCGGCCGTCCTCCATCACCAGGATGCGGTCCGCGGCCTTCACCGTCGCCAGCCGATGCGCGATGACCAGCGTGGTGCGCCCGGCCGACAGCCGCTCCAGCGCCTCCTGCACCAGCCGCTCGCTCTCCGCGTCCAGCGCCGAGGTCGCCTCGTCCAGCAGCAGGATCGGCGCGTCGCGCAGCACCGCGCGCGCGATGGCGAGCCGCTGCTTCTGGCCGCCCGACAGCATCAGCCCCCGCTCGCCCACATAGGTCTGGTAGCCGCGGGGCAGCGCGGTGATGAAGTCATGGGCGGCGGCGGCGCGGGCGGCGGCCTCGACCTCCTCCATGGTCGCCTCGGGGCGCCCGAAGCGGATGTTGGCCTCCACCGTGTTGGCGAAGATCGCCGGGTCCTGGCTGACCACCGAGTAGCCGCGGCGCAGGGCCACCGGATCCATCCGCGCGATGTCCACGCCGTCGATGGAGACGGTTCCGGACTCCAGCTCGTAAAAGCGCATCAGCATCTGGAAGATCGTGGTCTTGCCGGCGCCCGAGGGCCCGACCAGCGCCAGCGTCTCGCCCGGCGCCACGGTGAAGCTGACATCGCCCAGCGCCAGCCGCTCGGGCCGCGAGGGATAGCGGAAGCGCACGCGGTCGAACGTCACCTCGCCGAGCGCCGGCGCCGCGGGGGGCGTGGGCGCGTCGGGGCGGCGGACCTCGTCGTCCATCTCCAGCAGCTCGATCAGCCGCTCGGTGGCGCCGGCGGCGCGCTGCATCTCGCCCCAGACCTCCGACAGCGCGCCCGTCGCGCCGGCCACCAGCACCGAATAGATCAGGAACTGCACCAGCTCGCCCGGGCTGATCGCGCCGTTGCGCAGGTCGTCCGCCCCGATCCACATCACCCCGACCACGCCCGAGAACACCAGGAAGATGATCATCGCGGTCAGCGCGGTGCGCGCCCGGATGCGGCGCATGGCGAAGCCGTAGGCCTGCTCGATGGCGCCGCCATAGCGGGCGCGCTCGGCGTCCTCGGCGGTGTAGGACTGCACGGTCTGCGCGGCGAGCAGGCTCTCGGAGGCCATCGACGCGCTCTGCGCCAGCGCCCCCTGGGTGAGCTTGGAGAGTTTGCGCACCCGGCGCCCGATGATCAGGATCGGGAACACCAGCACCGGCGCCATCAGCATCCCGAAGAGCGTCAGCTTGGGCGAGGTCCAGAACATCATGCCCAGGCCGCCGACGAACAGCAGCGCGTTGCGCAGCGCGACCGAGACGGTGGAGCCGACCACGCTCATCAGCAGGGTGGTGTCGTTGCCCAGCCGCGACAGCACCTCGCCGGTCATCAGCTTTTCGTAGAAGGCCGGGCTCATGCCGATGACCTTGTCGTAGACCTGCCGGCGCAGGTCGGCGATGACCCGTTCGCCCAGGCGCGAGACCAGGTAGAAGCGCGCCGCGGTGCTGAGCGCGAGGCCCCCCGCGATGGCGAAGGCGGCCAGGAAATAGGCGTCCATCAGCGCCAGGTTCTCTTCCGAGAAACCGTCGACCACGCGGCCCGCGGCCACCGGCAGCACCAGGTTGAGCACGGTGGTGACCAGCAGCATGGCCATCGCGCCGAAGGCGAGCCCGCGATAGGGGGCGATCAGGCCGGGAATGTGACGCAGCGCGCCGAGCGAGCGCGCGCGCGGGCGCTCCAGCTCGTTCTCGATCCAGGTGGGCAGGCCGGTCTCGCCCGGCTCGATCCCGCTGGCGGCGGCGCCTCCGGCCGAGGCCACGGGCGCATCGGGCCCGGAGGCCGCATGGCCGGGGGCGGATTTCGCGGCGGGGGGAATGTCGGACGGCTCGGTCACGGGCAAGCGACGGCTCCTGCGCGGGGGCCCGGACGCGGCGACGCGCGTCCCGGCTTGATCGTTCGGGATCGTTCCGGGAGCGTCCCCATAGCAATGCGCGCGCGCCCCGGCAACGCGCCCGGCGCCGCAGAGGCCTCCGCCCGCTTTCCCCGGCCGAGACCGGGCGCGGCGCCGGGTTCCGCCGGATCGCGGGCTGTCACGTTCGCGAAGCGCCGCGTCGCGCGGGCGCCGGCGTCTCGGGTTCGCCCGCGGCGCGCTGCCCGGCCGGCGCCCGGCGGCGCCGTCGCGGGACGGCGAGGACGGGGCTTCGCCGGCCCGGAACGCGGCGCGACCGGACGCCGCATGACGGCGCGTGCCTTTGATCACGTTCCGATCACGCGGCCCATGCGAGACAGTATGCGTCCCTGCGGAATCGCCGCTGCGCCGGCAAGTCCCGGCGCCTCGCCGATCCTGCCGAGCCGGCCATCGCGCCGGCCCCTCCGGCCCCCTCCCTTGTCCCTCGTGGGGCGGCCGGACGCCGGACCTTCTCGCGCCCCCGCCCCGGCGGACGGTTGCGCGGAGGCGGACCCGGCCCGAGGCGACGCCGGTATGCGTCGCTGGTCTTCCGGGGCGCGCGTCTGGCCGCGCGTCCTGCCAGCCGCGAGAATTTCGCGGTCCGCGCGCGCCCCGGAAGATCCTTTTTTCCTTTTCTTCCCCTTCGCCCTCATCGATCCCCCCCTGCGCCCGACCGGGCGACCCTGCTGGGGGAGGCCCGGGCGGGGGATGCGGCGCGCGCCAGCGCGGCGCGACGTCCGACCGGGGCTCCCCCCCCGCCGGATGCCCGCCCGCATCCGCCGCACGAAACGCTCGACGCAGGCGTCGGGATGGCGCATGAGAAAAGCCTGCGCCCGCGCTCCGTCCGCCCTGCGCGCGCCCCTCTTGCCGGCCGTCGCCAGGGACGCCCGTCGCGGACCCCACCGGATGCGTCTGATCGTCTCCTTCGCCGCCCTGTTCCTGGCCGTGGCCCTGGTGCAGCTCGGATCCGGCGCGCTCGCCCCGCTCGACGCCCTGTCGGGCGCGGCCGTGGGCTTCTCCACCGCCGAGATCGGCCTGCTCGGCTCCGCCCATTTCGTCGGCTTCTTCGTCGGCTGCTGGCTGGCGCCGCGACTGACCGGCGCGGTCGGCCATGTCCGGGTCTTCGCCGCCTTCGCCGCCTGCGGGGCCATCGGCGCGCTCGCCCATCCCCTGTGGTACGAGCCGCTGTTCTGGGCCGGGCTGCGCGTCATCACCGGCTTCGCGCTCGCCGGCGCCTACACGGTGATCGAAAGCTGGCTGCAGGCCCGCGTCACCACCCGGACCCGCGGCCGCGCCATCGGCGCCTACCGGGTGGTGGACCTGATGGCGGCCCTGGTCGCCCAGGCCCTGATCGCCGCCCTGCCCCCGGCCGAGTTCGTCTCCTACAACATCATCGCCATGCTGTGCTGCCTGTGCCTGCTGCCGCTGACCCTGACCACCTCCGAGGCGCCCCCGCCCCCGCTCGCCCCGCGCCTGCGCCCGCTGCGCACGTTCAGGCTCAGCCCGCTGGGCGCGGCGGGCGTGTTCATCGCCGGCGTCACCATGCCCGCCTTCCGCATGGTCGGGCCGATCTACGGGCTCGACATGGGGCTGGATGCGGGGGGGATCGCGCTGTTCCTCTCGGCCGCCATCCTCGGCGGGGCCATCGCCCAGATCCCGGTGGGCATGCTGGCCGACCGCTACGACCGGCGCTGGGTGCTGGTCTGGGTGTCGACCGCCGCCATCGCGGTATGCTCGGGCGTGGCGGTGTTCGGCGGAGCGTCTCCCGCCACGCTCTACATGGGCGCGCTGGCCTTCGGGGTGGTGTCCTTCCCGATCTATTCCATCTCCTCCGCCCATGCGAACGACTTCGCCGAGCCGGGAGAGACGGTGGAGCTCAACGCCTCCCTGCTTTTCATCTACGGCCTGGGCGCGATCCTCAGCCCCGTGGCCGCCGCCTGGCTGATCGAGACGCAGGGCCCCGCCTCGCTGTTCCTGTTCATCGCGGCCGCCCACGCGGCGCTGGCCGGCGTCGGCGTCTGGCGCATGGCCGTGCGCCCCGCCGCCGCGCCGGACGCGCGCACGCCCTATGTCTACACCCCCCGCACCACCTTCGGGGTCGGCCGCCTGCTGCGCCGCCGGCGCTGAGCCGCCCTCGCCGGGGCCGGGGGGATGCGTTAAGAGAAGCGCCGACTCACCCATCCAGCCATCGCGCCGCCCGGCGCGCGCGAGAACCGGAGCCGGCATGACCCGCATCCTCGTCACCTCCGCCCTCCCCTACATCAACGGGATCAAGCACCTGGGCAACCTGGTGGGCTCGCAGCTTCCCGCCGACGCCTATTCCCGCGTCATGCGCCAGCGCGGCCACGAGGTCCTGTTCATCTGCGCCACCGATGAGCACGGCACCCCGACCGAGCTCGCCGCCGCCAAGGCGGGCAAGACCCCCGCCGAATTCTGCGACGAGATGCACGGCGTTCAGGCCGGCATCGCCGACGGCTTCCGGATGAGCTTCGACCATTTCGGCCGCTCGTCCTCCGCCCGCAATCACCGGCTGACCCAGCACCTCGCCGCCCGCCTCGCCGAGGCCGGGCTGATCGAGGAGGTCTCCGAGAAGCAGGTCTATTCGAAAGCCGACGGCCGCTTCCTGCCCGACCGCTACATCGAGGGCGAGTGCCCGAACTGCGGCTACGCCAAGGCCCGCGGCGACCAGTGCGAGAACTGCACCAAGCAGCTCGACCCCACCGACCTGATCAACCCCTATTCCGCCATCTCCGGCTCCACCGACCTGGAAGTGCGGGAGACCAAGCACCTCCACCTGCGCCAGTCCGCCATGCGCAGCAAGCTGACCGAGTGGATCGAGAGCAAGTCCGACTGGCCGATCCTGACCACCTCCATCGCGAAGAAGTGGCTCAACGACGGCGACGGGCTGCAGGACCGCGGCATCACCCGCGACCTCGACTGGGGCGTGCCCGTGCGCAAGGGCGAGGCCGAGTGGCCCGGCATGGAAGGCAAGGTCTTCTACGTCTGGTTCGACGCCCCCATCGCCTATATCGCCGCGACCGCGGAATGGGCCGACGCCGAGGGTCTCGACGACGCGGCGTGGGAGCGGTGGTGGCGCGACGACAAGGGCGCGCAGGACGTGCGCTATGTCGAGTTCATGGCCAAGGACAACATCCCCTTCCACACGCTGTCCTTCCCCGCGACGATGATGGGCGCGAGCGCGGACGGGGCCGAATCCTGGCACCTGGTGGACTACGTCAAGGGCTTCAACTGGCTGAACTACGAGGGCGGCAAGTTCTCGACCTCCTCGGGCCGCGGCGTCTTCATGGACCAGGCGCTGGAGATCCTGCCCTCGGATTACTGGCGCTGGTGGCTGCTGGCCAACGCGCCCGAAAGCGCCGACACCGACTTCACCTGGGAGGCCTTCCAGGCCGGCGTGAACAAGGATCTGGCCGACGTGCTGGGGAACTTCGTCTCCCGCGTCACCAAGTTCTGCCGCTCCCGCTTCGGGGAGGAGGTCCCCTCCGACGGCGCTTATGGCGAGGCCGAGACCGCGGTGATCGCCGAGATCTCCCGGCGCCTGAAGGCCTACGAGGCCCATTGGGACGCCATCGAGATCCGCAAGGCCGCCGCCGAGCTGCGCGGCATCTGGGTCGCGGGCAACGAATATCTCCAGGCCGCCGCGCCCTGGGCCGCCTTCAAGACCGACCCCGACCGGGCGGCGGCGACGGTGCGCTTCGCGCTCAACCTCACCCGGCTTTACGCGATCCTGTCGCGCCCCTTCGTGCCGGATGCGGCCGACGCGATGATCGCCGCGCTGAAACTGCCGGCGGAGACGGCGCAGGACTGGCCCGGGGACGTGGCCGCCGCGCTCGAAGCCCTGCCCGGCGGCCATGCGTTCGAAGTGCCCGACGTGCTCTTCGCCAAGATCACCGACGAGGCGCGGGAGGCGATGGCCGCCCGTTTCGCCGGCCAGGACTGATCCCGGGCCGAGCCCCGTCTGAACCGTCCCGCAACTGAAAACGGGGGGCGCGGATCACCGCGCCCCCCGTTCCGTTGGTCCCTCGGATGGTCGTTTCGCGCCCGGCCTCCGCGCCGCGCGTCTCGCCCGCGGCCGCGCCTATCCGCGCCGCCGCCGGCGCCAGCCGGCGATCCCCAGCGCGCCCAGCCCGCTCAGCGCCAGCAGCCCCGCCGCGGGGACCGGCACCTCCGCGCTCGCATAGGCCTCGCCGCCGGCCAGGATCAGCGCCGCGTCGGGGTCCACCAGTTCGTAGCCCACCACCTGCGCCATCGCCACGAGATCCATCAGCGAGGGCAGCCGCCGTTCTCCCGCCGCGATGGAGTGGAAGAACAGCGCATGGGAGTAGGCCTCGTTGTTCTGCGCCGCCGCGATAAGCTGCTGGAGCGGCGGAAGCGACTCCTGCTCCGGCGTCAGCGGCACGAAGACATGCCCCCCGCCGATGGTGTCGAGCGGGACTTCGTAACCCTCCATCGGCAGCGGCGCCGCGATGGTCACGCCGCCGTCGTCGAAAGGGCTGTTCGTATAGTCGAGAAAGCCGATGGCGTGGCCGATCTCGTGCAGCATGACCGTGAACATGTCGAGCACGCCGTCCAGCGGCGAGGTCTCGGCCACGAAGAACTGGCCGGTGACGTTCCCCGCGCCGTCCTCGATGGTCTCGGCCGCGCCGAACTCGGACGGGTCCAGCGGATCGGCATCCATGAACCAGTCGCTGCGCGCCGAGTTGAACCAGATGCTCGGCGAGGTGGAGGCCCCGATCACCGCCGGCCCGGCCGCCTTGGCGCCGCCGCCGACCGTGCCGACATAGGTGGTGGCGATGACCGAAGCGTCGCCCAGGTCGCCCCAGGCCACTTCGATGTCGAAGCTGGTTCCGGCCCCGCCGTCGTCCAGCGCCGCGGTCCAGACCGAGGCCGCGGCCTCGGCGATGTCCAGCAGCGCGCCGGCGCCGAGCACGCCGGCGGGCGCCGCCTCGACCCCCGTCCCGGTCTTCAGCGACACGTCGATGCTCAGCGCCTGCGCCGGCCCGACCGAGCCCGCCGCGAGCCCGCCGATCGCCCCCGCCAGCGCCCATGCCAGCGCTCCGCTCGCAAGCGGCCCGCGTCCGCGCATTCCGTTCGAGTTCATTTCGCCCCCCAGAAACTTGAGCGCGGCGCCTCGTTTTTCCCCGGACGCGCGACAATGAGGCGATTATACGGCGCCGATGTCAGCCGGCCAAGCTTTGGTTAAACTGCGGTTAACATTCGCCGACTTGCGGGAGTCGCGCGACGCGGTTTCCCTTGCGCGCAGGCGACGCCCGCGCGCATTCGCGCTCGCGGCTGCGCCGGGCGCATTGCCCGGGCCCCCCGGCGCGCCTATCTTCGAGCGATGACGCACGCGACGCTCACCGCCAAGGTCGAAACCTGGCTCCTGCAGGAAACCCTGTCGGATCCCGACATCCTGGAACTGTTCGGGGCGCTGTGCCAGCGCCTGAACGCGGTCGGCATCCCGCTGGAGCGCGCGGCGCTGAGCTGGCCGACCCTGCATCCGCTGTTCCAGGCGGAGCAGATCTACTGGCGGCTCGGCGAAGGGGCGCAGCTGTTCCAGTATCGCCACGACGCCACGTCCTCCGGCGCCTTCGAGGCCAGCCCGTTCAATCACGTGCTGGTGCATGGTCTCGACATGATGCGCCGGCGGCTCGACGGGCCCGAGGCGCTGCTCGATTTCCCCGTGCTGGAGGAACTCGCGGAAGAAGGTTTCACCGACTACCTGATGACCTCCACCCGCTTCTCGATCGCCGAGGTGAAGGGGTTCCGGGGCGGCAAGTCCGGCATCATGGCGTCCTGGTCCACCCGGCGCCCCGGCGGCTTCTCCGACACCGACCTGGAGGCGCTGGCCCGCGTGCAGCGGGTGTTCGCGGTGGCCTGCCACTCGGCGATCCAGAAGCGGGTGATGGTGAACCTGGCCGACGCCTATCTGGGCGCCACCGCCGCCGCGCGCGCCCTGTCCGGCGAGGTCCGGCGCGGGGACGGCGAACGCATCCGCGCCATCATCTGGCATTCGGACCTGCGCCGCTCCACCCGCCTGTCGAACCAGATGGCGCCGGAGGCCTATCTGGACCTGCTGCGGTCCTATTACGACTGCACCGCGCAATCGGTGATCGACGAGGGCGGCGAGATCCTGGAATTCATCGGCGACGCGGTGCTGGCGATCTTCCCGGTGCGCGGCGACACCGGCGGGCCGGAGGCCGCGCGCGCCGCCATGCGGGCGATGGAGAAGGCGCTGGACCGGCGGGAGGCGTGGCTCGCCGGGCGCGAGGCCGCCGCCGGGGCCGACGCCACCGCCATCGGGGTCGCCGACGGGATGGACGGGCGGGACATGCTGAACTTCTCGATCTCGATGACCATCGGCGAGGTGATGTTCGGCAATATCGGCGTGCCGACGCGGCTGACCTTCTCGGCCATCGGACCGGCGGTGAACAAGGTCGCGCGGCTGGACGAGCTGTCCAAGATCCTGGGCCGCGCGGTGCTGGCGACGCGGGAGGTGGCGCAGGTCGATCCGGATCGCTGGACCTCGATCGGGCCGCAG
The DNA here is from genome assembly GCF_900106695.1 of Albimonas donghaensis. Classification (GTDB taxonomy): domain Bacteria; phylum Pseudomonadota; class Alphaproteobacteria; order Rhodobacterales; family Rhodobacteraceae; genus Albimonas; species Albimonas donghaensis. Next base: position 466,360 of record NZ_FNMZ01000001.1, on the reverse strand, counting down.
CGGCTGCGGGATTTCGACCAGCCGGTCGAACTGTTCACCCGCCTCTGCGCCCGCGACGCCTTCGTGCCCGAGGCGGCGCCCGACGCCACTCCCACGAGCGCGGTCGCCGGCATCATCCCCCCCGCCGCCGCCGCGAGCTGAACGGCGGGCGCCGGCCCGGACCCGGGCTCGGGCACAGTCCCCGACCCGAACTCGGACTCGGACCCGGACTCGGGCCTCAGCCGCCCAGCGCCTCGATCTTGCGATTGAGCCACGGGGCCTGGTAGCCAAGCTCGAAGGCCCGGCGATAGTCGGCGGACGCGGCCTCGCGCCGGCCCAGCTTCTCCTGCGCCTGGCCGCGGGTGGCCCAGGCCGCGGCCCAGTTGGGCGAGACGCGGATCGCCGCGTCCAGGTCGCGCAGCGCCGCCGCGGGATCGGTCGGCAGCAGCGCCAGGCCCCGTTGCAGCAGGGCCGCCGCGTCATTGGGGTCGATCCGCAGCACCTTGCCGAACGAGGCCGCCGCCTCCGCCCCCCGGCCCAGCGCCGACAGGGCGAGGCCGCGGTTGTAATGCACATCCGCATCGCTCGGGGCCAGCCTCGCCGCCCGGTCCAGATCCGCCAGCGCCGCCGCCGCCTGCCCGCGCTGAAGCTGGAGCGTGGCGCGCCCCACCAGCGGCTCGGCCGAGCGGGGGGACAGCGCGATGGCCTGGCTCCAGTCATCCAGCGCGCCGCCGGAGTCGCCGCGCCGGGCGCGGGCCAGCGCCCGGTTCTCATAGGCGGCGCCGAAGCGCGGATCGGCGGCGACGCCCCGGTCGAAGGCGGTCAGCGCGTCGCCGTCGCGGCCCAGCTCCGACAACGCCACGCCGATATTCACCCAGGCCCCGGCCTGCTGGCGGGCGCTGAGCCCGCCGGCATCCAGCGCCCGGCGGCAGGAATCGGCCAGCGAGGCCGAGGCCCCCTTGGCCTCCATGCAGTTGCGCAGATGCACCTGCGCCGAGGCCGGCCCCGCCGCGAAGGCCAGCGCGACGCCGAGCCCCAGGGCGAAAACGGACGCCGCGCCTGCAGGGGCGCGGGCAAGAGCCCCGGCAGGGGCGCGGGCGCGGGCGCGGGCGCGCAAACGGGGCGATGCGGGGATCGGTCGGGAAAGGCGCGGATCTGGGGTCATGGCGACGATCATGGACCGAGGACGGGGCTGGAAAAAGGCCGCGGCGCCTTCGCACCTGCGGAAATTGCGTCAAGGCACGGCGTTCGGTAAGGTAGTCTTATCAGACCCGCGCCCCGGCCGCCGGCCCCGCCCCCTGCTCCGCACCGCCCCCGCCGCCCGCGCGCGCCGGCCGGGCGCCGGGCCCCGGCGGAAACCTCCGGCCCCGGCGCCCAAGCTCGAAGCCCGAAGCCAGCCGCAGAAAGTCCGCGCACGTGCCCCAGCCCTCCCCGCCCGCGCTCTCGCCCGCATCCGGCGCCCCGGCCCCAACCGGCGCGGGCTCGTCCGCGGCGATCGACGCCGACAACGCCGCCGGCGCGCTGTGGATGGGGCTCTCGGTGGCGGCGGCCACGGCCATGACCCTCGCGGTGAAGGAACTGTCGGGCGATCTCGACAGCCGCATGATCGTGTTCCTCCGCTCCGCCGGGATCATGCTGCTGGTGGCGCCGCTGCTGGCCTGGCCGGCGTTCCGGGCGCGGCTCCGCTTCTCCCAGCCCCGGCTGCACCTTCAGCGGGGCGCGCTGATCGCGGTCTCCACCCAGCTCGGGTTCTACGGGCTGTCGAACCTGCCGGTCTCCACCGCCACGGTGCTGAACTTCACCGCGCCGATCTTCGCCACCCTGCTGGCGGCCCCGATCAACGGCGAGAAGGTCGGCCCGCGCCGCTGGGCCGCGGTCGGCATCGGCTTCGTCGGCGCGCTCATCATCCTGCGGCCGGGGATCGAGGGCTTTCATCCCGCCATGCTGGCCTCCATCGCCTCGTCGCTGCTCTTCGCGCTGGCGCTGGTGCTGTCGCGGGGGGTGGCCACGGCCGACGGGCCGCTGTCGTCCTTCCTGTCCTCCATCGCGATGACCGGGCTGCTGGCCCTGCCGCTGGCGATCCCGGCCTGGGGCTATCCGCAGGGCGCCGCCAACTGGCTGGTGCTGCTGGCGCTGGTGGCGGCGTCGTCCTCGCGCTCCATCGGCGACCTGCAGGCCTACCGGCTGGGCGAGGCCGCGCCGATGGGCGTGCTGTCCTATTCCCGGCTGATCTTCATCGGCGCCGCCGCCTATGTGCTGTTCGACGAGACCCCGGACATGTGGACCCTGATCGGGGGCGCGGTGATCATCGGCTCCTCGGTCTACATCGCCCACCGCGAGCGGCTGCGGAGCAAGGCGCTTCGGCAGGCCGAGGCGTCGCGCAAGGCCGAGTCCGCCCTGCGCGCCGCAAGCGGGCCGGGTCGCTGAGCGCGCGCCACACCCCTGTCACAATTGAACCGCCGTCGGGCGATGCCGCCGCCCGCCTTCGTGTATTGATTGCGCGATTTCGCTGGTCCCAGCAGGAAAATTGCGCCGTCAGGCCCTGAAGCTCGCGCCGAAGGATTGTCACAAATCTTTCCTTGCACGGGCGGATACGAATGCGTATCTCGCCCTCAACAGGGTCGCCGATCCCAACCTCGCTCGGACCCGTCGTCGTCTTCGGATGTCGGCGGAGTCACAGGGGGGGCGCTAAGGGACCGCTGGGTTTCATCTGCTGGTAGGGGAGACTACGTCATGGACGACGGCAGCCTCTTCCGACTGGGGATCGACCTGGAGACAGGCGCCACCCACGAGGAAGCTCGAGAGAGCGGCCATGAGGCCGTTATTACCCGGGACGTCTTCGACGAGACGCGGGACGACCATTTCATTCGCCGGGACGGCAAGGTGTTCGCGGGCACCCACCTCATCATCGAGGTGGTGGACGCGGACGGCCTGGATGACGAAGATCGCATCCAGAACGCCTTCCGGGCTTGCGTGGACCAGTGCGGCGCGACTCTGCTGCACATCCACACCCACAAGTTCAGCCCCCAGGGCGTGAGCGGCGTGGCGGTGCTGGCCGAGAGCCACATCTCCGTCCACACCTGGCCGGAGATCGGCTACGGCGCCTTCGACGTGTTCATGTGCGGCGACGCGCAGCCGTGGAAGGCCGTGGAGGTCCTGCGCGAAGCCTTCGACGCCGGCGAAGTCCGGGTGAGGGAGCTGCTGCGCGGCGAGGAAGTGGTCGCCGGCCGGCTCTGAGCCGCCCCCGGAGAACGACGAGACATGACAGGGCGGTCCTTCGGGGCCGCCCTTTCGCATTCCGGGGACCCCGCGGAGGGCGGGCCGCATGCTGGCGCGGGGGCGACGAAGCGCATAGGCTCGGCGCAGCCTTTCCGTCGTGCGTTCGCCAGGTGCTCCATGCGTTTCCGTCGCCGTCCGATCCCGCAGGTCGCCGTCGCCCCGGCGCTGGCGCTGGCGCTTACCGCGAGCGCCGCCCTGCCCGTCCCCGCCGTCGCGCAATCCGCGCCGACATCCCCCGCCGCCGCCGAAACCGCGTCCGCCGCCCCCCAGGCAACCGAGGCGCCGTCGGGCTGGCGCAGCCTGTTCCTCGACGCGACCGACGGCCAGCCGGACCTGTCGAACCTGCTGCTGCGCGGCGGCTTCATCCCCGTCCCCGTGGTGATCACCGAGCCGGCGGTGGACGGGGGCCTCGGCCTCGTCGGCTATTTCGTGAAACCGCCGCCGGAGGGCGCGCATCGCCCGCCCGAGCGCTCGATCCTCGCCGGCGCCGTCACCGGCAACGGCTCGACCGGGATCGGCGCGCTGCATTCGGGCAGCGTCTTCGGGGGCGACCTGCTCTATTCCGCGGCGGCGGCGCACGGGCTGGCGATCCTCGACCTCTATCCCGGCGGGCGGGATGTCTCGCTCGCCTATGACAATGTCATCACCTATCTGGGCGGGCGGGCGCATTACCGGATCCCCGACACCGGCTTTTCGGCCGGCCCGACCGTGGCGTGGCGGTCCAACGACGTGGCGCTCGACACGTCCGGGCGATTCCCCCGCCCGGACCCGTTCCTGGGACGAACCACCGACCTGCTGGGGCTCGGCGGCGCGCTGCATTACGACGACCGCGACAACCCGCTGACCCCGAAGAACGGCCTGAACGTCATCGCCGAGGCGCTGCTCTATGACGAGAGCCTGGCCAGCGACGCGGATTTCTCCTCCCTCTCGCTGGTCGCCGCCGGTTTCCGCACCGAGGGCGCGTGGACCTATGCGGGCATCGCCTCGGCCGGGACCACTTTCGGCGACGCGCCCTTCTTCATGGAGCCGGGCGTCACCCTGCGCGGCGTGCCCTTCAACCGCTATACCGGCGACCGCGTGATTTCGCTGGAGGGCGAGCTGCGCCGCCGGATCGCCCCGCGCTGGGCGGCGGTGGCCTTCGCCGGGGTCGGGCATGCGCACAGCTCCGGCTCGATCCTGTCGGGCGCCGATTCCACCGTGGTCGCGGGGGGCGTGGGAGTGCGGTTCGAAGTGGCGCGCAAGCTGGGGCTCGACATGGGCGTGGACCTCGCCTTCGGCGAGGACGGGGCCACGGTCTACCTGCAGTTCGGCCATGCCTGGGGCCCGCAGATGGACTGACCCGGCACGGGCCAGTCCATCAGGGGCCAGTCCATCAGGGGCCAGTCCATCAGGGACGCGTCCGTCACGGGCTCAGGCGGCCCGGTAGGCTTCCAGATTCGCCGCCTCGCGCGCCACGAACCGCTCCCGCGCCTCCGCCCCGGTGATCGAGGGATCGGGGGCCAGCCCCTCGGACATCCGGAAGATCTGCTCGTAATACCAGGCCATCACGGCGCCGCGCGGGGTCACGTCCTTCTCGGCGTCGATGGCGCGGTCGGTCTCGCCCGCGATCAGGCGGGCCGGCAGGTCCGGCTCCAGGCAGAGCGGCCGACCGAGGCCGATCACGTCCGCCGCCCCCGAGGCCAGCGCCGCCTCCATCCCCTCGCGCGTGCGGAACCCGCCCGTGACCATCATCGGCAGGGAGACCGAGCGGCGCAGCTCGGCCGCGTAGTCGAGGAAGAACGCCTCCCGCGCGATGGTGGATTCGCGGCGGTCGTCAGGACGCCCGCGGATCATCGCCGGTTGTTCGTAATTGCCGCCCGAGACCTCCAGCAGGTCCACGCCGGCGGTCTCCAGCCAGCCCGCCACGCGCACGCAGTCGGGCAGGTCGAATCCGCCCTTGAGGAAATCCGCCGCGTTCAGCTTGACCGAGATCGCGAAGCCCGCCCCGCAGGCCGCGCGGATCGCCGCCACCGCCTCCAGCAGCGGCCGTGCGCGGGCCTCGGCCGAGCCGCCGAAACGGTCGGTCCGCAGATTCGCGAGCGGGTTGAGGAAGCTCGACAGCAGATAGCCGTGGGCCGAGTGGATCTGGATTCCGTCGAACCCCGCCGCCTGGCAGCGCGCCGCGGTGGCGCCGAAGGCGACGATCACCGCCTCGACCTGCTCCGCCGACATCTCCACCGGGTCGCCATGGCCCACCCCCGCCTCGGTCAGCTTCACCGCCGAGGGCGCGTGGGGCGCGGGGTTCACCCCCACCGGCGTCTGGCGTCCGGCATGGGAGATCTGGGCGAAGGCCGGCGCGCCCCCCGCCTTCGCGGCCTCGGCCAGGTGCGCCAGCCGCGCCACGTCGCCGGCTTCGTCGAGGATCACGTTCCCCGCGGCCTCGAGATGGCGCCGCTCCACCTGGATGTTCCCGGTGATCTGGAGGCCGCAGCCCCCCTCGGCCCAGGTGCGGTAAAGGCGTATTAGCCGCGCCCCGGCATGGTTTCCGGGTTCGGCGATGCGTTCGGTCATCGCGGCGTTGGCCAGCCGGTTCGGCAAGACCACGCCGCAGGGCAGCTCATATGGCGATTCTATCATGGCGGGGCGGAGCCTGCCCCGGAATCCTGCGCCGCGCATGCGTCGAGCCCCGGTCCCGCCCCTTCCGAATCCCGGTTCCAGCCCGGTTCCAGCCCGGTTCCGGTTGCGTCCCGCGCCCCCCTTGGCTAGGTCCACCCCTAACGTCAGAGCGCAGGAGCCCGCACATGTCCGATTTTCGCGATATCCCCGGCTGGACCGTCGAGACCCTGCATGAGGATCACGCCCAGGCCCTGCGCGAGACCGCCCTGCTCTATGACTCGGAGACCGAGCACCAGCGCATCCGCGTGTTCCGCAACCCGACCTTCGGGCGGATCATGACGCTGGACGGCGTGGTGCAGGTGACCGAGGGCGACGAGTTCATCTACCACGAGATGCTGACCCACACGCCGATCCTCGCCCATGGCGCGGCGCGCCGCGTGCTGATCATCGGCGGCGGCGACGGCGGCATGGCCCGCGAGGCGCTGCGCCACGCCTCGGTCGAGCATGTGACCATGGTCGAGATCGACGCCGGCGTGGTGGAGTTCTCCAAGACCTACCTGCCCGCCATCTCCGACGGGGCCTTCGACGACGCGCGGCTGGAGCTGGTGATCGCCGACGGCGCCGAATTCGTGCGCCGCGACGTGGCGGAGGGCGAGGGCTACGACGTCATCATCGTCGACAGCACCGACCCGATCGGACCGGGCGAGGTGCTGTTCACCGACACCTTCTACGGCCATGCCAAACGCATCCTGAACCCGGGCGGCATCCTCGTCACCCAGAACGGCGTGCCCTTCCTTCAGGGCGACGAGCTGACCAACACCATGCGGGCCTTCAAGGCGCTGTTCGCCGAGGGCACCTGCTTCATGGCCACCGTCCCCTCCTATGCCGGCGGGCCGATGGCCTTCGGCTGGGGCACGGACGGGGAGGCGCGCCAGACCTCGCTCGCGACCCTGCGCGCGCGCTTCAAGAAAGCCGCAATCACCCCCCGATACTATACGCCGGAGGTGCACCAGGCCGCCTTCGCCCTGCCCGGCTACGTGCTGGCCCTGATGCCCTGACCCTCGCCCCCCCCGTTGCCGGGGGCGCGGACCGCGAGGCGATGACGCGACGGCTCCGCCCCCGCTCACCGGGCGCGGGGCGCGGCGTTCGTCTTCGCGTCATCGGGCCGTGCGCGGGTCGGGAACGGCGCGCGACGGGTCGCGGGTCCGCTTGCGGGCGCGGCGCGGCGGGCCCAGGGTCGGCGGGCGCAGGGTCGGCGAGATCCGCGCTTGCGGGCCGCCCCCCCCCCGAGACGCGGGAGGCGCGAAGGCGCGGGAGGCGCGGGAGGAAAAAGACCCGGAGGCGGGACGGACCGGCGCGCCCCGCCGGCCGCCGGCCCCGGGCGGGTGGAGACGCGGATGGACGGGTTTTCGGGAGCGGTGTCGGCGGCCTTCGGCCTGCTGGCGGCGCTCGACCCCGAACTGACCGGGATCGTCGGGCTGTCGCTGGCGGTGAGCCTCGGCGCCACGGTCACCGCCTGCGCGCTGGGCATGCCGCTGGGCGCCCTGCTGGCGGTGGCGCGCTTCCCCGGACGCGGGCTGCTCGCGGCCATGATCTCGGCGCTGATGGGCCTGCCGCCGGTGGTGGCGGGGCTGGCGGTCTACCTGATGCTCTCGGCCTCCGGGCCGCTGGGGCCGCTGGGGCTGCTCTACACCCCCACCGCCATGGTCATCGCCCAGACCCTGCTGGTCCTGCCCATCGTCGCCGCCCTGACGCGGGAGACCGTCGCCGCCCTGCATGACGAATACGACGAGCTGCTGCGCTCGATGAACGCCGGACGGATGTTCGCGCTGGGCACGCTGCTGGTCGATGCGCGCTTCGCCCTGACCACCGCGGCGCTGGCCGGCTTCGGGCGGGCGCTGGCGGAGGTGGGCGCGGTGATGATCGTGGGCGGCAACATCGCCCATGCCACCCGCGTGATGACCACCGCCATCGCGCTGGAGACCTCGAAGGGCGAACTGGCGCTGGCGCTGGCGCTCGGCGCCGTGCTGGTGGCGCTGTCGGCGCTGATCCACGGCGCCGTCGCCCTGCTGCGCAACCGGGCGGAGGGGCCGGCCCATGCCTGACCCCCGCCGCCTCTCCCCTGCGGGAGCGCCCCGCCGATGACCGAGGGCGATCGCATCCTCCCCTTTCCCGGCCGCCGCGCCCCCGGCGAGACATCCGACGCGCCCGCGATCCCGACCCTGCCCGAACCCGCCCCGACGCTGGAGGGCGTGGTGCTGCTGCGCGGCGGGCGGCGGCTGCTCGACGGGCTGACCCTGCGCCTGCCCGGCCACGGGATCACCGCGCTGATGGGGCCGAACGGGGCCGGGAAAAGCCTGTCGCTGCGGGTCATGGCCGGGCTGGTGCGCCCGGATCTGGGCCAGGTGCGCTCCATCGCCATCGCCACCAGCCTCGTCTTCCAGCGCCCGGTGCTGCTGCGCCGTTCGGTCCGCGCCAATCTCGACCACGCGCTCCGCGCCGCCCGGGTGCCGCGGCGCGAGCGTCCGGGACGGGTGGCGGAACTGCTCGGCCTCGGCGCGCTGGAAGGGCTGGCCGACCAGCCCGCCCGCGCGCTGTCGGGCGGGGAGGCGCAGCGGCTGGCGCTGGTCCGCGCGCTGGCCGTGCGCCCCCGCCTGCTGCTGCTGGACGAGCCCACCGCCAGCCTCGACCCCCGCTCCACCGCCGCGATCGAGCGGCTGGCCGCCAGGGTGGCCGAGGAGGCGACCGAAGTGGTCCTCGTCACCCACGACCCCGGCCAGGCCGCGCGCATGGCCGACCGCATCATCTTCATGCATCGCGGCCGGGACGTGGAGACGGCGCCCGCCGCCGCTTTCCTGGACCGGCCCGAGACGCCCGCCGCGCGCGCCTATCTCGACGGCCGCCTGCTGATCTGAGCTCCGGAGTATCCGATGTCCCGCCTCACCCTCGCGGCCGCCCTCGTCGCGCTCGTCGCCCTGCCCGCAGCCGCCGCCGAGCGCTTCGTGCTGGTGCAATCCACCACCTCCACCGCCAATTCCGGGCTCTACGACGCCATTCTTCCGCAGTTCGAGGCGGCGACCGGCATTCAGGCCCGCGTGGTCGCGGTGGGCACCGGACAGGCGCTGAAGAACGCGCGCAACTGCGACGGCGACCTGCTGGTGGTCCACGCCAGGGCGGCGGAGGAGACGTTCGTGGCCGAGGGCCATGGCCTCGCCCGTCACGCCCTGATGCACAATGATTTCGTCATCGTGGGGCCCGCGGACGACCCTGCCGGCGCGGCCGGGACGCCCGACGCCGCCGCCGCCCTGACCGCCATCGCCCGCGCCGCGGCGCCCTTCGCCTCCCGCGGGGACGAAAGCGGCACCCATGCCAAGGAGCGCGCGCTCTGGACGGCCGCGGGGATCGACGCCGCCGCCGCCTCCGGAACCTGGTATCGGGAGACCGGTTCGGGCATGGGCGCGACGCTGAACCTGGCCGTGGGCATGGACGCCTACGCGCTGACCGACCGGGCGACCTGGGTGGCCTTCGCCAACAAGGCCGGGCACCGGATCGTGGCCGAGGGCGACCCGGCGCTGTTCAACCCCTACGGCGTGATCCGCGTGAACCCGGAGCGCTGCCCGAATGTCCGGGCGGCGGAGGCCGAGGCCCTGGAAGCCTGGCTCCTCTCCCCCGCCGGACAGGACGCCATCGCCGCCTATCGGCGCGACGGCCAGCAACTGTTCCACCCCGACGCCGCCGACTGAGCGGGCCGGGCGGGGTCAGCCCAACGGGACGGAGCGCGCCGGCGCCGCGTCCCGCCACGCCGCCTGCGCGGCGATCACCGGCAGGTCGTCGCGGCCCGTGCGCAGCGCCTCGACCGCCAGGACATGCGCGGCGCCGACGGCGCGGGCCGCGGCCTCCTGCGCCGGCCGGCCCGTCAGGGCGCCGGCCATCAGCAGGGCCGCCACGAAATCCCCCGCGCCGTTCACATGCAGATCCGCCCGCGGCGCCGTGGCCAGCCAGGCGCCCTGCCCGGCGCCCTGCCCGGTGACGGTGAGAATGCCGAGCCCGCCCTCCGGCCCGGGGACCGAAGTCACATGGACCACGCCCGGCCCCGTCGCCCGCAACGCCTCCGCCGCCGCCCGCGTCTCCGCCAGGTCGCCGCAGGGCAGGCCCGTCAGCCAGCCCAGCTCGAACCGGTTGGGGACCGCGATATCGGCCAGCGGCAGCAGGCGTTCGCGATAGACCGTCCCGATCTCGGGCGGCAGATACAGCCCCGGCCCCTCGTCCCCCAGCACCGGATCGCACAGCACGATCGCGCCGGGCCGCGCCGCCCGCAGCGCCTCGGCGATGTCGGCGACCGCCTCCGCCGCCTCCGCCGTGCCGAGATAGCCGGTCAGCAGCCCATCGCAGCGCGCCAGCGCCCCGCCCGCCGCCAGCCCCTCGCCCAGGGCCGCGATCTCCGCCCCCGTGGCGCGGCGGCCCTTCACGCCGGGCGTGCGGGCGTGGCCCGACAGGGTGACGGTGGGCAGCGGCCAGACCTCCACCCCCGACGCCCCCAGCGCGAAGGAGGACGCCCCGTGGCCCACATGCCCCGCCACCACCGCGGACTGGATCGAAAGGCAGGTCGGCGCGCTCATGCGCCCGCCTCCGCGGCCCGGCGCAGACCGGGGGGGAGCATGTCCTGCGATGGCCAGAACCCGGTCTCCAGGCAACGCTCATAGCCCTGCGTCAAGCCCGCCCCCCGCATCGCCGCCACGGCGGAGGCGTGGTCGTAGGCGAGGCGGCGCAGGCGCGCCCGCCCGCCCTCCAGCACCGCGTATTCCACCCGGGGGTCGCCGTCATTCGGCGGCAGGCCGATGGCGCCGGCGTTGATCCAGGGCCGGCCCGCGACCTCCCGCGCCCAGCCGATCCCCGAATGGCCGGAGATCACGCCCTCCACCGGGCCGGTCAGCGCCTCCACCGCCGCCCATTCCGCGGCGAGCTCCGCCTCGGGCGTCGAGGCCCAGAGGAACCGGTTCACCGCCGTGCCGCCGCCATGGATCACCGCCCAGCGCCGCCCGGCATGGCGGAAGACGGCGAGGTCCGGCAGGCTTTCCATCCAGGCCCTAGCCTTCGCGTCGATCCCGCGATCCGCATGGGCGAACCAGGCGTCGGCCATCACCGCGCAGGCCGCGCCTTCGTCGAAACCGCAGCCGCAATCGGCCCCGCCTTCGGCCAGCGACCGCTCCATGTTCCCCGCGATGACCCGCGCGCCCGAGGCCCGGACCGCCGCCGCCGTCGCGCCCGGATCCCCGCAATAGGCGGCGAGGTCGCCGGTGCAGATCAGCGTCGCGTCGCCCGCCGCGTCCAGCAGCGCCCGCGTGGCCTGAAGGTTGGAGCACGGCCCGCCGAACAGCACCGCCGGCCCCTCGATCCCGCCCCAATCCGCCACGCGTCCCGGCCGCGGGCGCATCGTCCCATCCGCCGCCGCCGCGTCCCCGTATCCCGTCGATCCGGCCGTCATGCCGCCCCTTCCCGCGCGTCCCGCGCCCTTGTCCGCACCCCGCCGGAGCCCCATAAGAGGGAGCGACCGTCCCCCATGCAAGGAGCGCCGAGCCCCGTGACGCCTGACGCCGCGACCTCCGCCGACACCGCCGCGACCCCTGGCGCCGAGATCGCCCGGAGCGCCGCCGCCGCCGCCGATTTCACCCTCATCGACCGCGCCTCCGCCTGGTTCGGGCAGCTCTTCGCCGCCTCCGCCCAGTCGGATGCAGGCGCGGATGCGGGGGGCGCGGCGGCGACCGGCGCGGATCCGGCCCCGGCCGGCGCCACCCTGCTCGGCGCCCCGGCCGAAGCGATCTGGCTCGGCGTCGCGATCATCATCCTGCTGGTGGTCTCGGCCTTCTTCTCCGGCTCCGAAACCGCGCTCACCGCCGCCTCCCGCGCCAAGCTGCACGGACTGGCCGATCGCGGCTCGCGCGGGGCGGCCTCGGCGCTGGCGCTCAAGGAGGACGGAGAACGGCTCATCGGCGCGATCCTTCTGGGCAACAACCTCGCCAACATCCTTGGCACATCGCTGGCCACCATGTTCTTCACGATCCTGGTGGGCGAGAGCGGCGTGGCCGTCGCCACCCTCGCGATGACCGCGCTGGTGGTGGTGTTCTCGGAGATCGCGCCCAAGAACTACGCCATCTCGGCGCCTGAGCGGGCGGCGACGCTGGTCTCCCGCCCGATCTCGGTGATCGTGCGGATCTTCGCGCCCGTGGTGGCCACGATCACCCGGGCGGTGCGGCTGTTCCTGCGGATCTTCGGCGTCGACATGGACCCGGAGACCCATGTGCTGGCGCTGGACGAGATCCGCGGCGCCATCGACCTGCACCATTTCGAGGGCGCGGTGCAGAAGGACGACCGGGACCGGCTGCTCGCCGCGCTCGACCTGGGCGAGCGCGAGGTGGCCGAGGTCATGCGCCATCGTCGCCAGCTGGAGACCATCGACGCCAGCCTGCCCGCGGACGAGATCCTCGCCTACTGCCTCCAGTCCACCCATACCCGCATCCCGATCTGGAAGGACGACCCGGAGAACATCGTCGGCGTGATCCACGCCAAGGACCTGCTGCGCGCCGTGCACAAGCTGACCGAGGCGACGCCCGACGGCTGGCGCGGGGTGCGCGACCTCGACATCATCGGCCTGGCGATGGAGCCGTGGTTCGTGCCCGACACCACCTCGCTGGACGAGCAGTTGCGGGCCTTCCTCAAGCGCCGCTCGCATTTCGCGCTGGTGGTGGACGAATACGGGACGCTTCAGGGGCTGATCACGCTGGAGGACATCCTCGAGGAGATCGTCGGCGACATCGCGGACGAGCATGACTCGGAAGTGGACGGGCTGACCCGCCTGCCCGACGGCTCGCTGCTGGTGGACGGCTCCACGACCATCCGCGATTTCAACCGCGCGACCGAATGGAGCCTGCCCGACGACGAGGCCAACACCGTCGCCGGCCTGGTGATCCACGAGGCGCAGACGATCCCCTCGGCCGGCCAGATCTTCTCCTTCCACGGGGTCCGCTTCGAGGTGATCGAGCGGCGGCGCAACCAGATCACCCGCCTGAAGCTGAAGCAGCTGCCGCGGGGCTGATCCGGCCGCCCCCGCCCCGCCCCCGCCGCGTCGAGCGGGGGGCGGGGCGGGCTCAGACCTCCTCGCGGACCTGCGCGAAGGTCAGCGCGGCGAAAATGCCGGTGCCGCCGATGACGTTGCCGGCCAGCGCGGGCAGCGTGTGATCCATCAGCGCGCTCCGCAGGTCCATCTCGCCCAGCATCGCCAGCATGAACAGCTTGGTCGAGCCGACGACCACATGCGACATCTCCCCGACCCCGATCAGCCAGGTCACGATGACCACGATGAGGATGGAGCCCGAGCCCTCGTGCCGCGGCAGGATCCAGACCATGGCCGCGACCAGGAACCCCGCCGGCACGCCGCGCACGAACTGCTCCCACGGAGTATGGCTGGCATAGGACCGGGCGATCTCCAGCGCGCCGCGGAACAGGTCGGCCGGGACCATCTCCAGCCCCGTCATCGCCGCCGCCGCCGCCGCGCAGCCCGCCAGGTTCGCGACCAGCACGATGGCCCAGAGCCGCGCGGTGCGCCCCAGCGCGTGCAGACCGGGGGCGAGGAACAGCGGCAGGATCGGCGTGATGGTGTTCTCGGTGAACAGCTGCATCCGCGCCTGCACCACGATGAGAAAGCCGATGGAGTAGCCGAAGCACGAGACCAGCGGCCGCCAGGGCTCATCAGGCAGGGAGACCCGCAGGATGCCCTCCGCCAGCACCGACAGGCTGATGGTCAGCCCCGCGGCGAAGCCCGACCACCACAGCGCGCTGGCCGGCCGGCCGATCTCGTGGATGCCCTGTCGGCGAATGGCTTCGTAGACGACCTCGGCCGGCGCGTCCGAATGCGCCTCGACCTGACGCTGGCCTTCGGCGTCCAGGTGCACCTCTTCGTCATGGTCGTCGTGGTGGTGGTCCTTGGACATGCGCGCTCCTCACCCGCGACGCAGAACGGGCGCCGCAGCTTCGGATATGGCGCTTTTCGCGGCGGGGGCGAGCGATGAGGGGAACCGAAGGCCCCGTTTCGACCCGCGCCCAGCCCCCCGTTTCGGCCCCGCCCTCCGCCGCGGCGGCGCTCTCAGAACATGAAATACCGCTGCGCCATCGGCAGCACTTCCGCCGGCTCGCAGGTCAGCAGGACGCCGTCGGCGCGGACCTCGTAGGTCTCGGGGTGGACCTCGATCCGCGGGCAGTGGTCGTTCAGGCGCATGTCGGCCTTGCCGATCCCGCGCGTGCCCTTCACCGCCACCGTGTCCTTGCTCAGCCCCAGCGCGGCCCCGATCCCCGCCGCCTGCGCCGCCTCCGACACGAAAGTGACCGAGCCCCGCGACTGCGACACCCCGAAGGCGCCGAACATCGGCCGCGAATAGACCGGCTGCGGCGTCGGGATCGAGGCGTTGGGGTCGCCCATCTGCGCGCAGGCGATGGTGCCGCCCACCAGCGTCATCTCCGGCTTCACCCCGAAGAAGGCCGGCGACCACAGCACCAGGTCGGCGCGCTTGCCGACCTCGACCGAGCCGATCTCCCGCGACATGCCGTGCGTGACCGCCGGGTTGATGGTGTATTTGGCGATATAGCGCTTCACCCGCACGTTGTCGTTGTCGCCCGTCTCCTCCGGCAGGCGACCGCGCTGCACCTTCATCTTGTGCGCGGTCTGCCAGGTGCGGATCAGCACCTCGCCGATCCGCCCCATCGCCTGGCTGTCCGAGGCGATGATCGAGAACGCGCCCATGTCGTGCAGGATGTCCTCCGCCGCGATGGTCTCGCGCCGGATGCGGCTTTCGGCGAAGGCCACGTCCTCGGGGATCGACTTGGACAGGTGATGGCAGACCATCAGCATGTCCAGATGCTCGTCGATGGTGTTCTTCGTGAACGGCCGCGTGGGGTTGGTCGAGGACGGGATCACGTGCGGCTCGCCGCAGACCTTGATGATGTCGGGGGCGTGGCCGCCGCCCGCGCCTTCGGTGTGGAAGGCGTGGATGGTGCGGCCCTTGATGGCGGCGAGCGTGTTCTCGACGAAGCCTGACTCATTCAACGTGTCGGTGTGGATCATCACCTGCACGTCCATGTCGTCGGCCACCGACAGGCAGCAGTCGATGGCGCCGGGCGTGGTGCCCCAGTCCTCGTGCAGTTTCATCGCGCATGCGCCGGCGTCGACCATCTCCACCAGCGCCTCGGGCCGGCTGGCGTTGCCCTTGCCCGAGATCCCGAAATTGATCGGGAAGCCGTCCAGCGCCTGAAGCATCCGCCCGATATGCCAGGGGCCCGGCGTGCAGGTGGTGGCCAGCGTGCCATGCGCCGGCCCGGTGCCGCCGCCCAGCAGCGTGGTCACGCCCGAATGCAGGGCGTCGTCGATCTGCTGGGGGCAGATGAAGTGGATATGGCTGTCGAAGCCGCCGGCGGTGAGGATGCGGCCCTCGCCCGCGATGACCTCGGTGCCCGGGCCGATGATGATGTCCACGCCCGACTGCACGTCCGGATTGCCGGCCTTGCCGATGGCCGCGATGCGCCCGTCGCGCAGCCCCACATCGGCCTTGTAGATCCCCGAATGGTCCACGATCAGCGCGTTGGTGATCACCGTGTCGGCCGAGCCGCCGGCCCGCGTCACCTGGCTCTGCCCCATGCCGTCGCGGATCACCTTGCCGCCGCCGAACTTCACCTCCTCGCCATAGGTGGTCAGGTCGCGCTCGACCTCGATCACCAGGTCGGTGTCGGCCAGCCGCAGCCGGTCGCCGGTGGTGGGGCCGAACATGGCGGCGTAGTCGGGACGGGAAATGCGGGCGGGCATGGCGGGTCTCCGGAGGTCAGGCGGCGCGGGGACGCGCGGCGCGGGCGGCGGAATGGGCGGCGGACAGGGCGGAATGGGCGGCAGGAGCGGGGGCGGGCGCCTCCGCCCGAACGCCGGCCCGGGCGTGACATTTCTCATCGACGCGCCGCGGCGCCCCGACGTAACATCCCCATGACGCAGCGGAATGTCGCCGCGCGTAGGGAAAGAGGTGCGTAAAGTGAATATCCGTCAGGCATTGGCCGTCAGCGCCGTCGCCGCGGCCGCGGCCGCCGGCGCGGCCCGGGCCGAAACCCAGCTCGAACGCGGCGCATACCTGGTGAACGTGGTCGCCGCATGCGGCAATTGCCACACGCCGTTCGGCCCGCAGGGGCCGGACATGTCCCGGGATCTCGGCGGCCGGCTGGTGGAGAAGAACCCGGCCTTCACCGCCTACGCGCCCAACATCACGCCGCATGAGACCGACGGCGTCGGCGCCTGGACCGATGACCAGCTCCGCAAGGCGATCCGCGAGGGCCTCCGCCCCGACGGGACCATCATCGGCCCGCCGATGCCGATCATGCTCTATCGCGGGCTGTCGGACGCGGATCTCGACGCCATGGTCGCCTATCTGCGCACCGTGCCGGCGGTCGAGGGGACGACGCCGAAATCCGAATACAACATCCCGCTGCCGCCCAGCTACGGCCCGCCGGTCTCCGGCGTGACGGCGCCGGCGCCGGGACCGACCGCCGAATACGGCGCCTACCTGGCCGGGCCCGTCGCCCATTGCACCGAGTGCCACACCACGTTCGGGCCGCAGGGGCCGATGATGGACACCCATCTGGGCGCCGGCGGCAACGAATGGCACGGGCCCTGGGGCGTCAGCGTCTCGGCCAACCTGACCGCGCACGAGGACGGGCTGGCCGGATATACCGACGCCGAGATCGACGCCATGATCCGGCAGGGCCGGCGCCCGGACGGCGAGGCCATGGCTCCGCCCATGGGCTACGGCTATTACGCTCGGATGACGGATGACGACGCGGCGGCGATCGTCGCCTTCCTGCGCACGCTGCCGCCGCTGCCCGACCCGCACTGAGGCGCGGTCGAGACCGGGACGGGGGGCGGCCGCGGCCGCCCTCAATCCCCGTCCCCCCCCGAATCCCCTCCAGCATCCCCTCCGGCAGTCCCGTCGGCGCCGCCATGGGAATCGCCCGAGGCGGACTGCGAAGGGCCCGGCCACGGCCCCGGAGACTTGCGCGACGGCTGCTCGCGGCGGACCCGGCGGATAAGCTGCAGGCAGACCGCGCCGGTGGCGAACAGCGCCAGGCCCCAGGCGTTCATGGTGGCCTCGAACTCGGTGTGCAGCGGGCGTCCGTTGAAGCGCGACATCACGATGGCGAGGCCGAAGCCCACCGCCGGCGCCAGCGCCAGCGCGCCCAGCCCCCCGATCAGCACGCCCTTGCGGCCGCCGAACAGGCGCAGGCCCAGATGCGGGCCGTACCAGGCCATCGCGGCCATCAGCGCCAGCGCGAGCACCGAGGTCATGCCGCCGGCCCCGGCACGCGCCGCCGCGCCCTGCCAAGTCGCCGGCCGATCGCCACGGCCCGGCGCCGTCCACGGGCGACGGGATGGTCAGGCGCGGGCGCGACGCCCCGCGGGGCGCGAGAGGCGGGAATTCCCATGACTCAGAGCGCCCCCATGACCTTCTGGTTGAACCCCCAGACCTGCCGGGCGCCGCCGAAGGGCGTCAGGATCACGTCGCGGGACTGGCCCGGCTCGAAACGCACCGCAGTGCCCGCGGGAATGTCGAGCCGCATGCCCCGCGCCGCCTCGCGGTCGAAGTCGAGCGCGGGGTTGGTCTCGGCGAAATGGTAATGCGAGCCGACCTGGACTGGGCGGTCGCCGGTGTTGGAGACGGTGAGGCTCACCGTCTCCGCGCCGGCGTTGAGCTCGATCTCGCCCGCGGCGGGGAAGAGCTCTCCGGGGATCACCGCAGCGCCCTCCGGGCGGCCCAGATGGCGGCCACCGCGATGGCGGCGAGCGCCACGACCTCGATGCCATGGGGGTGGGCGTGACCCTCGGGCCCGGCATGGGCGAAGGCCGCGGCGGGGACGAAGCCCATGGCGGAGGCGGAAAGGGCGGCGGCGGCGCGGGTGATCATGAAGGGAGGTCTCCTGGATGGGTCTGCGTCACGGGATGGAAACGCCCCCCCCGCGCCGGCGCGGCGTGAGGGGGGGCGGAAGGGTAGGGATCAGCGGATCGGGTGGTGGACGGTCACCAGCTTGGTGCCGTCGGGAAAGGTGGCCTCGACCTGAACTTCGTGGATCATCTCGGGGATGCCCTCCATGCACTGTTCGGCCGCGACGACCCCGGCGCCGGCCTCCATCAGGTCGGCGACCGAACGCCCGTCGCGCGCGCCCTCGACCACGTAATCGGTGATCAGGGCGATGGCCTCCGGGTGGTTGAGCTTGACGCCCCGGGCCAGCCGGCCTCGGGCCACCATGGCGGCGAGCGACACCAGGAGCTTGTCCTTTTCGCGCGGGGTCAGGTTCATGGGCGGCTCCTCACAGGGTCCAGACGCGCGGCAAGGGGCCGGCGCGGAAACGGCCGAGAACGGCGATGAGCGCGCGGCGCAGCGCGCGGCCGTCGCGGGCGACGAAACGGGCGGTCAGAAGACCGTCCAGGGCGGAGGCCGCGGCCTCCACGCCGTCATGCCCCGCCAGCAGGGCGCGCAGCTCTCCCAGCCGGGCGGGGGCGCCGGGGGCGGCGTGGACCATGGCCGCCGCGGCGATGCCCTCGCCGAAACAGGCGGGGCGCGCGGCGATTTCGGCCACCGGGCCGACCAGGCGCAGGGCGTCGGCCCAGACCAGCTCTCCGCCGATGCGCAGGCGCCACTGGTCGCGGAAGGCGGCCTCGCGCACCGTCTCCCCCATGGCGGCGCGGCCGAGGATCAGCGGCTCGATCCCGGTGAAGGCGGCCGTCGGGTCCAGGTCGATCTCAAGCCGCCGGCGCAGGGCGCCGCCGTCGAACAGGATCGTCTCCTGCGGCAGCCAGTCCAGCGTCGCGCCCGGCCCCGCATGGAGCCGCGTGACCACCCGCGCTTCGAGCCCCGGCTGGGCGCGGTAGACCCGCTCCGCGGCCTGGGTGGAGAGGGCGAGGGACGCGCCCTCCGCCGCCTCCGCCCGCCACTCGAAGCGATCGCCCCCGGTCAACCCGCCGGCGGTGTTGAGCACCACCGCCTCGAAGGCGGGGCCGGCGGTGGCGGGCAGCAGGATCTTGGCGGAGCCGCGCTGATAGAGGTCCCGCAGGCGCGTCCGACCGCGGGCGACGCGCACGGCGACGCGGCCCTCGCCCTCGGCCCGCGGCTGGAGCTGATCGGGCGCGGCGCGGCGCAGGGGGGCCGGGCCGGCGGCGGGCGCCGTGCGCTCCGCGGTCTCCTGCAAGGCTCGGGCGGCGTCCAGCATCGGTCTCCGGCGGTTCGGGAAGCGTTCGGGGGGGCGGCTTGGGGGGGCGGCTTGAGGGAGCGGGGCGTCTTTCGGGGTTCACGATGGCGCGAAGGGTCTGGGCGCGCAAGCCCCGCGGCCCGCTTCCGACCCCGGAGACGACCGGCCCCCGCGCGCAGCCGAAAAGCCCTGCCCGCCCCTGCCGCGAAAGACGCGCGCGACGGCCCCGAAAGCCGCCGTCGGACGCCCCGCGCCAAGACAGCGACGACCCGCCGCGGGGCGCCCGGTCCCGCCCCGGGCCGCATTCGCCGCGGGGTCCGCCCCCGCCCCCCGAACCCCGTCCGCCGCCGCTGTCGAAAAATCGTCGCGCCGCCAAGGGGCGGGCATGGCGGGGGGGGCGAAAAGAGCGCACGGTGCGGCCGCGGGTCTCCCGCAGGACGCGCCCGGCACGGGCGGGGTTGGCTTGTCGGCTCCGCCCCCATATTTTCCGCCGAACTCCGGCCGAGTCGCATTCCAACGAGACCCCGCTACCGGGGCCGCCCGGGCCGCGCGGCCGCACGCAAGGACAGGCATGATGCTGAACAGCCTCTTCGGGATGTTCTCGGCCGACATGGCCATCGATCTCGGAACCGCGAACACCCTCGTCTATGTGAAGGGGCGCGGCATCGTGCTGAACGAACCTTCCGTCGTCGCCTTCGCCACCAAGAACGGCAAGAAGGAGGTGCTCGCGGTCGGCGAGGACGCCAAGCTGATGCTCGGGCGCACGCCCGGCTCGATCCAGGCGATCCGGCCCATGCGCGACGGGGTCATCGCCGATTTCGACGTGGCCGAGGAGATGATCAAGCACTTCATCCGCAAGGTGCATCGGCGCGGCTCCTTCGCCTCGCCCAAGATCATCGTCTGCGTGCCCTACGGCGCGACCCCGGTCGAGGAACGCGCGATCCGCGAGAGCGTGATGGCCGCCGGCGCCCGCAAGGCCGCCCTGATCCCCGAGCCCATCGCCGCGGCCATCGGCGCCGGCATGCCGATCACCGAGGCCACCGGCTCCATGGTCGTGGACATCGGCGGCGGCACCACCGAAGTCGCGGTGCTGTCGCTGGGCGACATCGTCTATGCGCGCTCGATCCGGGTGGGCGGCGACAAGATGGACGAGGCGATCATCTCCTACCTGCGCCGCCAGCAGAACATCCTGATCGGCGAGGCGACGGCGGAGCGCATCAAGTGCACCATCGGCACCGCCCGCCCGCCCGAGGACGGCCGCGGCCGCTCCATCGAGATCCGGGGCCGCGACCTGCTCAACGGCATTCCCAAGGAGATCGAGGTCACCCAGGCCCAGATCGCCGAGGCGCTGGCCGAACCGGTGATGAACATCAAGGAAGCCGTGATGTCGGCGCTGGAGGCGACTCCGCCGGACCTGGCCGCGGATATCGTGGATCGCGGCGTGATGCTGACCGGCGGCGGGGCGCTGCTGGGCGATCTCGACCTCGCGCTGCGCGAGCAGACGGGCCTGGCGATCACCACCGCCGAAGAGCCGCTGAGCTGCGTGGCGCTGGGCACCGGCAAGGCGCTGGAGCACGAGAAGGACCTGATCCACATCCTCAACTACAAGACCTGAGGCCGCGGACCGCTTGCGGCGGGCAGGATGCGGGGGACGCGATGCGGTGGACAGGATGCGGGGGACGGGAGCCGGCGCCCCGACCCGCGCGCCGCTGTCTCCCGCGCGCCGGCGCCGGCCGCCACCCGCGCGGCGGCGGAGAGGCGGGCGGGCGGCACGGTCCGCGCCCCGGCCGACCGGCGGTCAAGGCGTTGACCCGATTGGGCGCGAGGGTCAGTCTGACGGCTTCCGGGCCGTGGATCGGGGCGAGACGGGACGCCCGCGTTGACCTTCGCCAGACGTCGACCCCTCGACGCTGAAACCATGCGCCACGGGCGGCCCGACACGGAACGGCCCGACGCGGCACGACCCGACGCGGAACGACCGGGAACGGCGGCGCGGACGCAACCACACGGACGGTGAACGACGGCCATGGCCAGGGATGACGGCATCGCGGAAGGCGGAGCAGCGCGGGCGCTGCGGCGCATCCTGCTGCTGGTGCTCTGCCTGTTCCTGCTCGCCGTCTTCGCCTTCTGGCGGCTCGACAACCCGCGCGTCGACCGCATCCGCATGAGCGTCGTCGACGGTCTCCAGCCGGTGATCGAGCGGGTCGGCGGGCCGCTCGACTTCCTGTCGGCCATGGTCGCGGATTTCGAGAACTTCGTGCGCGTCTACGAGCAGAACGAGGCCCTGCGCCTCGAAATCCAGCGCCTGCGCGCCTGGCGCGAAAGCGCGCTGGCGCTGGAGCAGGAGAACGCCCGCCTGCGCGCGCTCAACAACGTGCGGCTGTCGCCCTCGCTGGGTTTCGTGACCGGCGAGGTGATCGGGGATTCGGGCGGGCCGTTCCTCGCCACCGGGCTGATCAATGTGGGCCGGCGCGACGGGGTCATGGACGGGGCCGCGGTGATGGACGGCGCCGGGCTGGCGGGGCGGGTCGTGGGGCTGGGCCGCCGGGCGGCGCGGATCCTCTACCTGACGGACTATTCCTCGCGCATCCCGGTGCTGATCCGGCCCTCGGGGCGCCGCGCGATCCTGTCGGGCGACGGCGGCCCCGCGCCCCGGCTCGACTTTCTCGAAGACCCCGACGAGGTGCGCCCCGGCGACCGGGTGGTGACCTCGGGCGACGGCGAGGTGTTCCCGCCCGAGCTTTCCATCGGCCTGGTCATCGCCGGGCCCGACGGGTCGCCGCGCACCCGCCTGGCCGCGGACCTGGAGCGGCTGGAATTCGTGCGGGTGCTGCGCTATCGGCCCGACACGTCCATCGACCAGCCGGGCGGGCTGATCCATCGCGGCGGACCGCTGGACGAGACGGGGCCCGAAAGCGGGCCGGACGCGGCGCCCGACGGCGGGGGCGCCCCCGGTCCTGACGCCCGTCCCGGTCCCGAGGCCCGTCCCGAGGCCCGTCCGGCGCCGCCGCCGGGCGCGGCGACGATCCCGTTCCTGACGCCCTCCCTGACGCCCGGTTTCTCCGCCCCCGCCCCCGGCGCGGGCGCGGGCGCGGCGCCGGGGACGAGACCATGAGCGGCGGCGCCGCCGGACCGGGCGCGGCCTTTCGCCGGGCGGCGGAGGTGCTGGTGCTGCTGCTCGGCGCGCTGGCCGCGCTGATGGCCCAGCTCGCGCCGCTGGCCCCCCTGCCCGACGCGCCGATGCCCGACCTGTTCTGGTGCGTGCTCAGTTTCTTCGCCCTGCGCCGACCCGAGGCCACGCCGATGCTGCTGGTCTTCGCCCTGACCCTGACCCGCGACGCCCTGCTGGGCGGGCCGCTGGGCGCCGGGGCCCTGTCGCTGCTGCTGGGGACCGAGATGCTGCGCCTGCGCGCCCGGGCGACCCCCGCCCCCCGCTCCCTGCTCGGCGACTGGGCGGCGGCGGCGCTGGTCTACGCCGCCGCGGTCGGCCTGCAATGGCTGATGATGGCGCTGACCTTCGCGCAGCCGCCCTCGCCCATGGCGCTCGCCCCCCATGTGGCGACCACGGCGCTCGCCATTCCCTTGATCGCGGGCTTCCTGCGCTATGTCCTGCGCCTCGGCGCCTCCCCGCGGGAGAGCGAGGCATGAGCCGCTGGCGCCCGCCCCCCGTCCGCTCCCTTCGGCTGACCCGCCGGGGGCTGCTGCTGCTCGGCGCCCAGGCCGGGATCATGGGCGCGCTCGCCTGGCGGATGCGCGCGCTGCAGGTCGAGGACGCCCAGCGCTACCGCCTGCTGGCCGAGGAGAACCGGATCAACATCCGCCTCCTCCCCCCCGCCCGCGGCCAGATCTTCGACCGCAACGGCGCGCCGCTGGCGGTGAACTCCCAGAACTACCGCGTGGTCCTGATCCGCGAGCAGGCCGGGGATGTGGAGGACACGCTCGACCGGCTGGGCCGCCTGATCCGGATCGAGCCGCATGAGCGCGAGCGGGTGCTGCGCGACATCCGCCGCAAGTCCTCCTTCGTGCCGGTGACGGTGACCGAGCATCTGGACTGGGAGGATTTCGCCCGCGTCAACGCCAACGCCCCCGCCCTGCCCGGCATCGACGTCGAGGTGGGCCTGACCCGCTACTACCCCGAGGGCCTGTCGATGGCCCATGTGGTGGGCTATGTGGGCCGCGTGTCGGAGAAGGAGCTGATCGCCGACGAAGGCCGCACGCCGCTGTTCCAGATCCCCGATTTCCACATCGGCAAGTCGGGGGTGGAGACGCGGCGCGAGGACACGCTGCGCGGCCATGCCGGGCTCAGCCGGATCGAGGTCAACGCCCGCGGCCGCAAGGTGCGCGAGCTGACCCGGGAGGAAGGCGCGCCGGGCGCCGACCTTCAGCTGACCGTCGACCTGGAGCTGCAACGCTACGCCATGGACCGGCTGAACGGCGAGAGCGCGGCCGTGGTGGCGATGGACGTGACCACCGGGGACCTGTTGGCCTGCGCGTCCTCGCCGGGGTTCGAGCCCAACCAGTTCGTCTTCGGCATCTCCACCAGGAACTGGCGGGGGCTGATGGACGACCCCTACCGGCCGCTGTCCAACAAGACCGTCTCGGGGCTCTACCCGCCGGGCTCCACCTTCAAGATGGTGGTGGCGCTGGCGGCGCTGGAGGCGGGGGTCGTCGACAATGTCGAAAAGATCTTCTGCAACGGCCGCTACAAACTGGGGGACCGCTATTTCCATTGCTGGAGCCGGGGCGGGCATGGGCAGATGACCCTTCGCGACGCGCTGGCCCAGTCCTGCGACGTGTATTTCTACGAAATCGCGCGGCGGGTCGGGGTCGACGCGATCTCGGACATGGCGCATCGGCTGGGGGTGGGCGTGCGCCATGACCTGCCCCTGCCGGTGGTGGCCGAGGGCGTGGCCCCGACCCGCGACTGGAAGCGGGCGAGCTACGACCAGTCATGGCTGATCGGCGACACGCTCAACGCCGGGATCGGCCAGGGCTATGTGCTGGCCTCGCCGCTGCATCTGGCGGTGATGACGGCGCGGATCGCGACGGGCCGCGCGGTCAGCCCTCGGCTGGTGCGCGGCGAGGCGGGCCGCCCCCTGCCCGACCCGACGCCGCCGCCGCTCGACGTCAACGGCGCGCATCTGCGCATGGTGCGCGAGGGGATGTGGGCGGTGGTCAACGACCGGCGCGGCACCGCGCGGCGGGCGCGGATCATGGCCGAGGGCCTGGCCATGGCCGGCAAGTCGGGCACCAGCCAGGTGCGCCGGATCACGGCGGCCGAGCGCGCGGCGGGCGTGATCCGCAACGAGGACCTGCCCTGGGAACGGCGGGACCATGCGCTGTTCGTCAGCTTCGCGCCCTATGACGCGCCGCGCTATGCGGTCTCGGTGGTGGTGGAGCATGGCGGGGGCGGGTCGTCGGCGGCCTCGCCCATCGCGCAGGACGTGATCATGCGGGCGCTCTGGGGCGGTCCGCCGCCGCTGTCGGCCTATCCCGCGGACCAGCAGGACCGAGTGCGTCAGCAGCGCGTCGGCCCCCGGCCCAACGCCCCAGAGGAAGTCGACGGCCCCGAAGACCCGCGCCCCGCCGGCGGCGCCGGCCGCAGCCGGGCCTGAGGGCCGGGCGGGCGGGCCTGAAGGCCGGGCGGGCGGGCGCCGCCGGCGTCGTCCAGGTCATCCCCCGAATGTCACGGGCACCGCCCCGCGGCGGGCCGCGGAGCCGGCGCCCCCGCCGTCGCGAGCGATCCCCCGGGCGCGCCGGCGCCGGCATCGGGCCGGGCGCGCACGGCGCCGGGGCGAGCCGCGTCCGGCGCGCCCCGGCGGCTTACTCGGCGACGCTGGCGAGGTAGGCGGCCACGTCGTCGGCCCCGCGGCGCAGCTTGAACGACATGTTGGAACGCGCCCTCGGGTCGCCCGTCTTCTCCCGGATCCAGGCGGTCGGGTCGGTGATGTAGGCGGCCACGTCCTCCTCGGTCCACACGAGGCCGGCCTCGCGGGCCTCCTCGAAGCCTTTTCCGTAGCGGAAGCCTTCCTCGGCCCCCACCGGGCGGCCCACGATGCCGTAAAGGTTCGGGCCGGTTTTGCCGCCCTTGAAGATCACGTCGTCGCCATTGGCGATCATGTGGCAGGACTTGCAGCGGGCGAACAGCTTCTTGCCGGCGGCGGCGTCGGCGGCCTGCGCGGCCGGGCCGGCGAGCGCCGCGGCGGCGGCGAGGCCGAGCGCGGTCAGGACATGGGTGGCTTTCATCGGGCTCTCCCTGGCTTCCTCATGCGCGGACGGGGCGCGCGCGACGCGGCCCCGGACGCAGACCCGAAATTCGCGGACCTGACCCGGCGGGGCAACCGTCCTGATGCTGGCGGAGCCCCGACATTGGTCTCGGTCCCGGGCTGCGCGCGCGGCGCGGCCGGCCGGATCCGTCTCTGGAGATAGGCCGGCGCCCCCGGTCGGGCGAGGCGACACCCGCGCGCGGGCCGCCGTGTCGCACGCGCCTCACCGGAATGCGATGACAGGCGCGCCCGGACGCCTTCCCAGCGCCGTCCCGACACCCCGTCCCGACCCCGCGCCCTAAACGCGAAAGGGGCCCGCGCATGGCGCAGGCCCCCGGCTTTGATCGCTGGCTCTGGTCTCCGGTCGCTGGCTCCGAATTCCGCCGGCGGCCTCGGGCGGCCGGCCCCGGCGCGCGGCGTCAGGCGACGGCGCGGCTCAGCGCGCACTGGCTCCACAGCGCGTGGAGGGACTGCACAAGGTGCTCCACATCCGCCTCCGTGTGCAGGGGCGAGGGGGTGAAGCGCAGCCGCTCGGTCCCGCGGGGCACCGTGGGATAGTTGATCGGCTGCACATAGATCCCGTGGTCGTCCAGCAGGATGTCGGAGATCATCTTGCACTTCACCGGGTCCTTCACCATCACCGGCACGATGTGGCTGGGGTTCGGCAGATGCGGAATGCCCATCTGGTCCAGCCGCCGGCGCAGCAGGGCGACCATGGCGCGCTGCCGCATCCGCTCGGCGTCCGAGCCCTTGAGATGGCGGATCGAGGCGCAGGCCCCCGCCGCCACGGCCGGCGGCAGCGAGGTGGTGAAGATGAAGCCCGAGGCGTAGCTGCGCACCCAGTCGCACAGCGCGGTCGAGGCCGCGATATAGCCGCCCATGACCCCGAAGGCCTTGCCCAGCGTGCCCTCGATCACGGTCAGGCGGTCCATCAGGCCCTCCCGCTCCGCGACGCCGCCGCCGCGGGGGCCGTAGAGGCCGACCGCGTGAACCTCGTCGAGATAGGTCATGGCGCCGAATTCCTCGGCCACGTCGAGGATCTCGGCGATCGGGGCGATGTCGCCGTCCATGGAATAGACGCTCTCGAACGCCACCACCTTGGGCCGCGCAGGGTCGAGCGCGGCGAGATGCCGGCGCAGGTCCTCGGGGTCGTTGTGCTTCCAGATCCGCTTGTCGGCGCGCGAATGGCGCATGCCCTCGATCATCGAGGCGTGGTTGAGCGCGTCCGACAGGATCACGCAGCCCGGAAGCCGCGAGCCCAGCGTGCCCAGCGCCGCCCAGTTCGACACATAGCCCGAGGTGAACAGCAGCGCCGATTCCTTGCCGTGCAGATCGGCGAGCTCGGCCTCCAGCGCCACGTGATGCACATTGGTGCCGGAGATGTTGCGGGTGCCGCCGGCGCCGGCGCCGCAGGTCTCGATCGCGTCGACCATGGCGGCGCGGACCTCGGCGTTCTGGCCCATGCCGAGATAGTCGTTGGAGCACCAGACGGTGACTTCGTGGCGATCGTCGTTGGCCCCCTGCGCCGCGCCGTCGCGGCGGCGGGTGGCGCGGGGAAAGGCGCCCACGTGACGCTCGAGATTGGCGAAGACGCGATACTCGCCCTCGTCGCGAAGCGCGTCGATCTCCGAGCGGAAGAAGCCCTCGTAGTCCATGCGGCCCTCGTCTCCGTGGCTCAGGGGCGGCCGCCGGGGTCCGCAGGTGGGACCGGGCCGCGCCAAGGCTGCGTTGCGGCCGCGTCCCCGTCGATCCGTCGGGCCGGACCCGGGAAGGGATCCGAACGGAAGCGGGAGCGCGCCGCCTGTCCCGGCGCGCGGGCGCGGGCCGGGGAGGGGAAATAAACATATCCGGCGGCGAATCGCTCTGGCTAATTCCGCGGCATTTGGATGCGATTCAGGCGCCCTTCCCCCCGGCGCCCCTACCCCAGCGCCCGCTCCGCCCTAGTCGGGCCGGCCGAACGCCTCGGGCGGATTGCTCCGCCAGATCGACAGGTTCAGCGCGAAGGCCAGCGCCACCCAGATCGGATAGGGCGCGAGCAGCAGCGCCGCGAGCGGGTCGGCGCGCAACGCGAAGCCGATCTCGGCGACCACCGCGAAGAACAGGGCCGCCACCACCACCAGCGCCGCCACCGGGCGACGCGCGCCGAAGAACAGCGGCGACCAGGTGGCGTTCAGCACCAGTTGCAGCCCGTGAAAGGCGAGCGCGGTCAGGGCCATCTCCCGCGAGATCCCGGCCGCCACGTCCTCCCCGCCGGCCAGCGCCGCATCCGCCAGGCGCAGCGCGGCCCAGGTCATCAGCGCGTATAGCGCCGTCCACACCAGCGGAAACGCCAGGTCCGGCGGGGTCCAGCGCGGCCGCGCCAGGCCGTGATACCAGTCTCCGGGCCGGAACAGCGCCCCGGTCGCGGCGGCGGCCAGCGCGGCGACGACGAGCGGGATGACGATCGAAAGCGACATGATCTCTCCTTCAGGATCCGGCGCGGGACGGCGGAGGCGCGGCGCCGCAGACGAGTCCGGCGGGTCGGGCGGGTCGGGCGGGTCGGACCGCGGCGCGCCCCGCCGGCCGCGCCCCCTGCGGATGCGCTCCGGGGCGCCTCCGCCCCCCTTCGCCCCCCTTCGGCTCCCAAAAAAACGCGCCTCGCGCAGCGCAAGCCTTTTTTGCGCCGTTTTGGGTGATATGCTAGTTAGCGCAGCAGGGTCGACATTCCATTCGTTCTCGCCCCCTCGCAACGCGTGACCCGTCGGCGGGCGATCCTCAGCGCCTCGCCGGTTCAGACCCTTCGCAGGCGCAGGCGATGTCTTTTCGGAGCCCGCCCGCATGCGCGCTTCAACCAGCGTCCCCTCTTCCGCGACGATCGTGCGGGGCGTGCGCATCCAGTATAGAGTTCGATTTGCAAATGACCCTCTCCCCAGGTCTCGCCGATTCCCGCATCAACGTGTCTCCCAGCGCGATGGACGTCATGGACGCCAACGCGGACGAAGCCACCGCGCTGCTCAAGGCGCTTGCCCATGAGGGGCGGCTGCGCATCCTCTGCCACCTCGTCGAAGGCGAGAAATCGGTCACCGAGCTCGAACGGCTGATCAGCGCCCGCCAGTCCGCCGTGTCCCAGCAGCTGTCGCGTCTGCGGCTGGAGGGGCTGGTCGAGAACCGGCGCGAGGGCAAGACCATCTTTTACCGCATCGCCGATCCGCGCGCGGCGCGCATCCTGATGCTTCTGCACGATATCTTCTGCGGTCCGGAGGCGGCGGAGACATCCCCCGCCGGCACGACGGGAGCCACATCCTGAACCACCCTGGCACGCCGCCGGAGGCCGGGATCGACCCCGCCGCCTCCTCGAACATCCCGGAGCCGCCCCTGCGGGCGACCCCCGCCTCCCCGCTCGGACTGGGCCCGGCCGACCTCGCCTCCGCCGAGCTCGCGGCCCCGACCGCCTCCGATCCCCACGAAGCGCCCGTTCCGCCCGAAGCGCAGGCCGCCCACGAAGCGGCCGAGGCCAGGATCGACGCGGCCGACGCCGCGGCGGCCGCGGCGACCGGCGCCGCCGGCGAGGCCGCGGCGCGCCGGGACCGTCCCGTCGGACTGGGCCGCCCCCGCGCCGCGCGCAGCCTCGGGGCGGCGCTCGCCGCAGGGCCGTTCTTCTCGCTGGCCTTCGCCGCGCTTCTGGCCTGGAGCCTGTCGGCCACGGCGGCCTATTCGGTGCCCGTGGCGCTGTCGATCCTGGCCTGGTTCCTGATCAACGCGCTGGCGGAGGCGCTGACCCGCGTTCCCCTCATCGGCGCCGCCCTCCCCCGCGCGCTGGCGCGGGTGATCGCCGTGGCGCTGCTGTTCAGCGCGCTGGCGGTTTCGGCCCATCTGGTGGCGACCTCCCTGTCGGAGCTCGCCGGGGACATGACGCTCTACGGCAACCCGTTCTTCCTCGACCTGTGGTACTGGGCCTCGGGCATGGGCCTTCAGGACGAGCTGACCTCCGAGGCGCTGATGAAGCGTTTCCTCGGCGTCGGCGGGCTGGAGGCGGTGCTGAGCTATATGCAGAGCTCGCTGTCCATCGTCACCCTGGTGCTGATCTTCACCATGTTCCTGCTGGTGGACGAGCCGTTCTTCCCCGCCAAGCTGCACGCGCTGGCCCGCACGCCCGAACAGGCCGAAGAGTTGAAGGAGACGCTGACCGACATCGCCGTCGAGACCCGCGTCTACCTCTGGCTGATGACCGTGATCAGCGTCGGCGTGGGGGTCATCACCGGGCTCGCCTGCTGGTGGCTCGGGGTGCCGGGGGCGGCGCTTTGGGGGTTCCTAGCCTTCGCGCTGAACTACATCCCCACCATCGGCTCGCTGGCCGGGGTGGCGCTGCCGGTGGGCTTCGCGGCGCTGTCGCACGGGAACGCGTCGGACCTGATGCTGCTGGCGGCCGTCCTGGGCGTGACCCAGTTCATCGCCGGGCAATGGGCGGTGCCCAGCCTGATGGGCAACCGGCTGAACCTGTCCAGCTTCGTGATCATGCTGTCGCTGACCGTGTGGGGCGCCATCTGGGGGCCGGCGGGGCTGTTCCTGGCGGTGCCGATCATGGTGATCGCGACCATGGTCTTCGCCAAGTTCCGGGTCACGCGCCCCATCGCCATCCTGCTGTCGCGCACGGGCGAACTGCCCAACGCCCCCTATCGCGGCCTGCGCCGGGACGCCTGAGCCGGGGGGCGGGGGACGGCTGAAGCGGGGGGCGGCGTAGCCGGGAGGCGGCCGTTCCGCCGGGCCTCAGCGGAACGGCGCGCCATGCGCCCAGATCGTCAGCGACCAGCGCCGGCCGCGGGTCACCGGCGCCACCCGGTGCAGCGCGAAGGACGGAAAGGCGATGCCGCCCCCCTGCGCGCGGGAGGCGGCGCGCGGCGCCCCGTCGCCGTTCACCTCCAGCGCCCCGCCCTCGTAATCCCCGTCCTCCGACAATTGCGCCACCACGGTCAGCTTGCGCCGCCGCGCCAGCGGGCCGTCGCCCACGTCCGAATGCCAGTCGAAGCCTCCGCCCGCCGCCTCTTCGTAAAGCGCGACCTGACCGCGCTCCTCGAACGCCTCGATGTCGAAGCCGAACCCGTCGCGATTGGCGTCCGCCACCGCCCGCATCAGGCGCGCCATGACCCAGGACGCCGCGCCCTCGTCGTCCAGCCAGGCGATGCGGGCGCGGCGTTTCTCGGCGACGGCGCGGCCGCCGACCAGGCGGGCCTCGTCCAGCGCCCCGCCCTCGGCCAGCGCGATGATGCGGGCGCAATCCTCGCGGGAGAACAGGTCGGGCAGCGCGACGGGGGTGAGCATGGAGGAACGGTCTCGCAAGGGCGGCGCGGAGGCGCGCGGCCGGGGAGCCTTCTCTAGGCGTCCCGCCGACCCGCCGCGCGTCCGTTGCCGACAGGCCGGGGTCGCCCAGGCGCGCCCCTTTCGCGACAGAAGACGTCGCGAACCGCGCGCGAAGGCGGGCCGGAACCGGGGACGGCGGGCGGGACGATGCGGGCGAAGCCCCGCGAGGCCCGACCCCGTCCCCCGTCCTTCACCTCCCCCGTCCTCCCTCCGTCCTTCACGCCCCCGCGAGCTTGCGCGTCAGCGCCTTCTGCCGCGCCGCCACGCGGTCCCAGCCGGCCATGGCGATGCGGCCTTCACGGACCACGGCGCGGCCCTCGACCCGCACCTCCCGCGCCCGCGCCGGGGCGCAAAGCACCAGCCCCGCCACAAGGTCCCAGGACCCGGCCTGGGCGATCCCGCCCACGTCGAACACCGCGAAATCCGCCCGCTTGCCCGGCTCCAGCGACCCCAGATCGTCGCGCCCCAGCACCGCCGCCCCGCCCCGCGTGGCGATCTCCAGCGCCTCGCGCGCGCTCATCGCGTCGGCGCCCCGGGCCACGCGCTGCAACAGCATGGCCTGGCGCGCCTCGCCCATCAGGTCGCCCGCGTCGTTGGAGGCCGAGCCGTCCACCCCCAGCCCCACCTTCACGCCCGCATCCCGCATCGCCCGCACCGGCGCGATCCCCGAGCCCAGCCGGCAATTGGAGCACGGGCAATGCGCCACCCCGGTGCCCGAGCGCGCGAACAGGTCGATCTCGCCCGCGTCCAGCTTCACGCAATGCGCATGCCACACATCCGGCCCGGTCCAGCCGAGCCCTTCCGCGAAATCCCCCGGCCGCTGCCCGAACCGTTCCAGCGAAAAGGCGATGTCCTCGTCGTTCTCGGCCAGGTGGGTGTGCATCATCACCCCCTTGTCGCGGGCCAGCAGCGCCGAATCCCGCATCAGCTCCGGGCTCACCGAAAACGGCGAGCACGGCGCCACCCCCACCCGGATCATCGCGCCGGGGTTCGGGTCGTGGAAGGCGTCGATGACCCGGATGCAGTCCTCCAGGATCGCCGGCTCGGCCTCGCACAGCGCATCCGGCGGCAGGCCTCCCGCGCTCTCCCCCACGCTCATCGAGCCGCGCATGGCGTGCAGCCGCACCCCCAGCGCGCGGGCCGCGTCGATCTCGTCATCCAGCCGCGCGCCGTTGGGGAACAGGTAGAGATGGTCCGAGGACAGGGTGCAGCCGGTCAGCGCCATCTCCGCCAGCCCGATCATGGCGGAGACGCGGATCTCCTCCGGCCCCATCCGCGCCCAGATCGGGTAGAGCGACTGCAACCAGCCGAAAAGCAGCGCGTCCTGCCCCGCGGGCACGGCGCGGGTCAGGGTCTGGAACAGGTGGTGATGGGTGTTCACCAGCCCCGGCGTGACCACGCAGCCGGCAGCGTCGATCACCTCGTCGGCATCCCGCGGCAGGTCGGCGGGCGCGCCCACCGCCTCGATCACCCCGTCGCGCGCAAAGAGCCCGCCGCCCGGGATCTCGCGGCGGGCGCCGTCCATGGTGACCAGCACCTCGGCCCCGCGCAGCAGCAGCGTGCTCATCGACCGCCCTCCCGCGCGCCGCGCATGTCCCCGCGTCTCATGTCCCCGCGTCTCATTCTTCCGGCGCGCCGGCGCGCAGCCAGGCGCCCAGCACCGCGCGGTCCTCCGCGGTCATGCCCGTCTCGTTGCCCAGCGGCATGATGTTGGACAGCACCGCCTGCGCCAGCATCTTGGGGGCATGGGTGCGCATCTGCTCCACCGTGTCGAACATCACCCCGCCCGGCGCCTCCTCGAAATTCTCGTGCAGCGGGCTCGCGGCGTGGCAGACCGTGCAATGGGTGGCGACGATGGTCATCGCCCGCCCCGCGTCCAGATCGGCCGAGCCCTGATCGGGCCGCCAGGCCGACGTCCACATCATGCAGATGAACAGCAGCGTCGCCGTCGGCCACTGCCACATGACGGCCCGACCATGCTTGCCCTGGTCATGCATGTTGAAGAAGTGCCGGATGATCCCGCCGATCGCCAGGATGTAGCCGACCAGGATCCAGTTATGCGGATGCCCGAAGGCGATCGGGTAATGATTGGAGATCATCATCGCGACCACGGGCAGCGTCAGGTAATTGTTGTGGGTCGAGCGCAGCTTGGCGATCTCGCCGTATCTCGCGTCCGGCGCCTCTCCGGCCTTCAGCGCCTCCACCACCTTCTGCTGGTTGGGGATGATGACCAGGAACACGTTCCCCGACATCATCGTGGCGATCACCGCGCCCGTATGCAGCCACGCCGCGCGGGCCGAGAAGATCTGGCCGTAGAGCCAGCACAGCAGCAGGATCGCCGCGTAGAGGATGGCGAACAGCACCGCCGGCCGCGATTTCAGCGGCGATTTGCACAGCTGGTCGTAGAGCAGCCACCCCACCCCCAGCGAGGCGATGGAGATGGCGATGGCCGCGAACACCGGCAGGTCCGCCACCTCGCGGTCGATCAGAAAGCTGGTGGCGCCCCAGTAATAGGTCACCGCCATCATCGCGAAACCGGTGAGCCAGGTCGAATAGCTCTCCCATTTGAACCAGTGCAGCACCTGCGGCATCTTCTCGGGCGCCACGGCGAACTTGCGCACCTGGTAGAAGCCGCCGCCATGCACCGACCAGCTCTCGCCCTTCACGCCGCCGGGCAGGTCCGGGTCATGGCGCAGCGAATAATCCAGCCACATGAAGTAGAACGAGGAGCCGATCCAGCCGATCGCCGCAACGATATGCGCCGCGCGCACCGCGAAGCTGATCCAGTCGTGAAAAATGGCTTCCATCGTCGCGGGCCCCCTGCGCCGGTTGCTGTCGATTTTCGGCAGGCCTTTTCATGGGCCGGCAAGCGACGTTAGCGTTGCGGCGCGCCGCCCGCCAAGCCCCGATTTCGCGCCGCAGCATAACCGACGCAGGAGCCGCCATGTCCGCCGCCCCCTCTTCCCCCGCGCCGACCGCGCTGAGCCGCGCCGCCTTCGTGGACCGCTTCGGCGGGGTCTACGAGCATTCGCCCTGGGTGGCGGAGAACGCCTTCGACGCGGGCATGGGCGCGGATGCGGCGACGCCGGCCGGGCTTTCCGCTGCGCTGCACGCGCAGGTGATGGCGGGCGGGCGGGACCGGCAGCTGGCGCTGCTGCGCGCGCATCCCGACCTCGCGGGAAAGCTGGCGCTGGCGGGCGGGCTGACCGCGGACTCCACCGCCGAACAGGCCGGCGCCGGGCTCGACCAGTGCACGGCGGAGGAGCTGGACGCGTTTCAGTCCCTCAACGACCGCTACAAGGCGAAGTTCGGCTTCCCCTATATCCTCGCGGTCCGCGGCCGGCATCGCACCGAGATCCTCGCCGATTTCCGCGCGAGGGTGGAGAACGCCCCCGAGGCGGAGTTCGCCGAGGCGCTGGAGCAGGTCCGCCGCATCGCCCTGCTGCGGATCGAGGCCCTGGCGGATGCGGGGACGGCGGGTTGACACCCGCCCTACGCCCCGCGCGCGCCGACCCGTAGGGCGGGTGTCAACCCGCCGCTCCCGTGCCGGTCAGCGCCGCGGCTTCCTCGAAGAGGATCGCGTGCCGCCCCGCCAGTTCGTCGGGATCGCGCGAATAGCCGCCGCCCAGCGCCGCGGCGACCGGCAGACCGCGGGCGCGGATCGTCTCCAGCACCAGACGGTCGCGGCGGCGCAGCCCGTCGAAGGACAGCGCCAGGCGCCCCAGCCGGTCCCCCTCCCACGGGTCCACCCCGGCGTTGTAGAACACGAAATCCGGGGCCGACCGCTCCAGCGCCTGGGCCAGCGCATCGGCCAGCGTCGCGAGGTAATCGGCGTCGCCCAGCCCGTCCATCAGCCCGACATCGAGGTCCGAGACCGCCTTCCTCGCCGGGAAATTCTTCTGCGCGTGGATCGAGAAGGTGAACACCCGCGGATCGTTCTCGAAGATCCACGCGGTGCCGTCGCCCTGATGCACGTCGCAATCCACCACCAGGATGCGCGCCGCCAGCCCCTCGTCCAGCAGCGCCCGCGCCGCCACCGCTACGTCGTTGAACACGCAGTAGCCCGAGCCGTAATCCGGCCCCGCATGATGCGAGCCCCCCGCGGCGTTGACCGCCAGCCCGTGCTCCATCGCCAGCCGCGCGGCGAGCAGCGTGCCCGCGCTCGACAGCGTGGCGCGGCGGGCGACGGCGGGGGTGGAGGGCAGGCCGATGCGCCGCGTCTCCTCCGCGCTCAGGGTGCAGCCGATCACCCGATCCACATAGCCGATCTCATGGGCCGCGGCGATGCGCAGGGCCGGCAGGGCGGCGGGGGCGAACCACTCGCCCGGCCCCATCATCCCCCGCGCCTCCAGCGCCAGCCGCAGGTAGTGATACTTGGACATCGGGAACGGATGGTTGGGGCGCAGGCTGGCGATGTAGTCGGGATGCCAGACGATCGGCAGCGGCCGGGCGGCAGGGCTCACGGCGCCGGGTCCGCGCCGGCTTCGGGCCCGTCGTCGTCGTCGGGCGGCGGCAGCAGCCGGTCCACCACATCGCCCGCCCGCGCCTGCGCCGCGCGCAGGGCGGCTTCCAGGCCGGGGATGCCGCCCCCGCCGCTCGCTTCCGAACCCGCCGCGCCCGCCGCGCCCGCGTCCTCGCCGGCGGCGACGCGGCACAGCACGCCCTCCATCCCGGCCCCCGCGGTCTCGGGGTCGAAGCGGCCGACCAGCGTCACCCGCAACGCCTGCAGGGCGCGGGACTGGAGGGCATGGGCCTCGGCCAGGGTCTCGGCGTCCTCGACCGTCATCGCGCCCCGCTCGGCCAGCGCCCGCAAGGCGCGCGGGGCGTCGACGGCGTGGGGAAGCGCGGCGCAGGCGGTCTCGCTCCCGCCCTCGGGCGAGGCGTCGATATCGGCCAGCAGCCCGGCCTGCGCGGCGAATTCCACGTCCATCAACCCGCCCCGCACCCGCTTCACCGCCCAGGGCTCGCGGCGCCCGGCGCGGGCCGCCTCGGCCACCCGCGCGCGCATCTCGGCGGCGTCGGCGCGGGTCTTCTCCGGCGCCCTGCGCCGCCCCAGCGCCTCGGCGATCGCCGCCTCCGCCGCCGCCATCGGCCCGTCATGGCCGGCCACGGCGCGCGCCCGGGTCAGGGCCATCCGCTCCCAGGTCCAGGCGCGCTCGGCGTGGTAGTTGCGGAACCCCTCGATCGAGGTCGCCACCGTCCCCTGCCGCCCCGAAGGCCGCAGCCGCATGTCGATCTCATACAGCGCCCCCTCCGCCGTCTTGGCCGAGACCGCGCGGATCAGCGCCTGCGCGAAGCGCGCGTACCAGACCGCCGAGGACAGGGATTTCGGCCCGTCCGAGGCCTCCTCCCCCGCCGCGTCGAACAGCAGGATCAGGTCGAGATCCGAATTCGCCGTCATCTCCCGGCTGCCGAGCCGGCCCATGGCCAGCACCGCCGCCCCGCCCCCCTGCCCGGCCCCCGGCGCGGGGCCGTAGCGGCGGGCGAAATCGGCCTCCACCTCGGGCATCAGCGCGCGCAGCGCGGCCTCGGCGATGGCGGAGAAGCCGCGCCCCGCCTCCTCCGCCCCGGCGATGCCGCGCAGCAGCTGCACGCCCATCCGGAAGCGCATCTCCTTGGCCCAGACCCGCGCGGCGTCGAGCTTGCGTTCGTAATCCTCCCCCTCCCGCGCCAGCCAGCCTTTCAGCTCCGCCTCCAGCGCGTCGGCATCGGGCAGCGGGCGGAAGAAATCCGTGGCCAGGATCGCGTCGATGACCCGCGAATTGCGCCCCAGCTCGTCCGCCAACCGCGGGGCCACGGCGCAGATCTCCGCGATCAGGTCCAGCAGCCGCGGATTGGCGGAGAACAGCGACAGGATCTGCACGCCCGCCGGCAGGCCCGACAGGAAGCGGTCGAACTGGATCAGCGCCTCGTCCGGAGAGGCGGCGCGGGCCAGCGCGTTCAGGATCAGCGGCTCCAGCTCCGCCAGCAGCCCCCGCGCGCGGTCCGAGCGGGTGGCCGGGATCGCCCCCTCCCGCCAGCGATCGACCAGCGCCGCCCCGGCCTCGGGCCGCGCGAAGCCCCGCGCCTCCAGCGCCGCGAGCCCGGTGGCGGGCAGCGCGGCGGCCGAGGGCGCGTCCGCCGCCGCCGCCTCTGGCTGCGCCTTGCGGGACTGGCCGGGGGCGAAGAAGGTCTCGGTGATCCCGGCCACGGCGTGGAAACGGGCGTCCAGCTCGCGTTCCATCGTCTCGCGGTCCGGATAGCCGGCCAGCGCGGCGATGCGGTCGCGGGCCTCGGTCGCGGTGGGCATGGAATGGGTCTGGCGATCTTCGACCATCTGCAGCCGGTGCTCCAGCTCCCGATGCGCGAGGTAAGCCGCGTCCAGCGTCGCGGCGGTCTCCTCCGCCACCCAGCCGGCGCGGGTCAGGGCGGCGAGCGCCGGCCGCGTCGCCCGCGGGCGCAGGGCCGGGTCGCGGCCGCCGCAGATCAGCTGCCGGGTCTGGACGAAGAACTCGATCTCCCGGATCCCGCCGCGGCCCAGCTTCACGTCATGGCCCGGCACGGCGATCTCCCCGCCCACGCCGCGATGGTCGCGGATGCGCTGGCGGATGTCATGGGCGTCGCGGATGGCCGCGAAATCCAGGAACCGGCGCCAGATGAAGGGCCGCAGCTCGCCCAGGAACCGCTCCCCCGCCTCGATATCGCCCGAGGCCGCGCGGGCCTTGATGAAGGCCGCGCGTTCCCAGGTCCGGCCGAGGGATTCGTAGTAGCGTTCCGCCGTGTCCATGCCGATGCAGACCGGCGTCACCGAGGGGTCGGGGCGCAGCCGCAGGTCGGTGCGGAACACGTAGCCCTCGCCGGTGGGTTTCGACAGCAGCTGCGCCGCGCCCTGGCAGACCTTGACCAGCCGGGCCCGGATCTCGGCGTAATCCTCGGGGGCGTGGCGGGTCTCGTCGAACAGGAAGATCAGGTCGATGTCCGACGAATAGTTCAGCTCCCGCGCGCCGCCCTTGCCCATGGCGATGGAAACGAGGCCCGAGGTCCCGCTCGGGTCCGCCTCCGTCCCCGGCAGGCGGCCGCGGGCGATCTCCTCAGCGAGGCCCGCGCGGATCGCGGCCTCCACCGCCGCGTCGGCATAGTCGGAGAGCGCGCCGGTGACCGCCTCCAGCCCCCAGACCCCGCCCAGATCGGCGAGCCCGGTCAGCAGCGCCAGCCGCCGCTTGCCCCGGCGCAGCGCGGTCCCGAGGGTCCGGGGCTCGGCGATGGCGGCCGCCGCGTCGGCGAGGATTTCGGCGAGCGCGGTTTCGGGCGGGCCGGCGAGCGCGCCGGGCAGCCAGGCGGCCTCCTTGGCCATGAGGTCGCGCAGATAGGGGGAGGACCCGGCGGCGCCCTCGATCAGCGGGCGCAGCTCCGGCAAGCCGAGATCGGGGGCGAGCGCCTCCCAGCTCTCGCGCCCGCGATCGGGCTCATGGGCGCGGGGAGCCCGGACGAGACGGGCGGCGAAGGGCGCGGGGGCGGGGGCGGCTGCGGCTGTCATGGGGCGAGCATCGCGCGGGCGGCGGCGCTGTCAACCGCCGCCGGATCGGAGGGCGAGACGCCCTGCCCCCTACGGCGCCGGGCGCCCCCCGGCGAAAGGCGGATCAGCGGCGGCTGTCCTCTTCGTCGAGTTCGCCGTCCTCCAGCGCATCCTCATCGTCGAGGTCGTCCTCCGCCGGATCGTCGTCGTCGAGGTCATCCTCCGACGGGGCGTCGAGGCTGACGTCCAGATCGTCGTCCGCGCGCGCCTCATCCTCCGGATCATCCTCCGGATCGTCGTCGAGATCGCCGTCGAGTTCGTCGTCGGGATCATCCTCGTCGGTCTCGCCATCGTCGGCGGCCATCATTTCAGGCGCGGCGACAAGGGCGGCCCCGTCCGGACCATCGTCCGCGTCGAGGTCGTCGTCCCCCTCCTCGTCATCCTCTTCCGCATCCTCGCGGATCTCCGCGGAGAGCGTGCGGACCCGCGCGGCGGCGTCTTCCAGCGCGGCGACGGCGGCGGCTTCGGCCTCGCGGGCCTCGGCCAGCTCGGCCTCCAGCGCCTCCACGCGCGCGGCCAGTTCGGGATCGTCGAAGAAGCCGGGCTGTCCCGCGGCCGGCTCGGCCGGCTCGGCGGCCAGGGCGCCGGGCTCCACCGCGCCGGCGTCCAGCGTGGCGCGGAAGCGGTCGCCCAGCATCAGCGAGGCCATCAGCAGCACCCGCGATTCCGGCAACGCCGCGAAGCGTCCGCCGAACTGGGCGCGCAGGGTCTCGGCCTCCTCCGCCAGCAGGGCGGCGGCGCGGGTGAGGTTGTCCTCCTCCCCGTCGGCGCAGGCGACGCGGTAGTTGCGGCCGGCGATGGCGATATCCAGGTCAGCCATGATGGGGGTCGGTCTCCGGATGCGGATGGGGGCGGGCGAGGCGGCGCAGGGCGCGGATGAAAGCGCGGGCGCGGATCAAACCACGGCGCGCAACTCCTCCAGCGCCTCCTCGATCATGGCGGCGTCCTCTTCGCGCAGGGCGCGCAGGCGGGCCAGTTCCTCCCGCGCGGCGGCGAGCTCGTCGCGCAGCACGTCGCGGTCGGCCTCCGCGGCCTCGGCGGCGGCTTCGGCCAGCTCCGACGCGCGGCGCTGATCGGTCAGAGCGGCCTCCAGCTCCACCGCGCGGGACATGGCGGCGCGGGCGGCGGCCTCGGCCTCCTCCAGCCCGGCGGCGTTCTCCGCGTCCTCCCGCAAATCCTCGACGGCCGCCTCAAGCTCGCCCAGCGCCGCGGCAAGCGTCCGCTTCGCCGCGGCGATCCCCGTGCCTCGCGTCTGCGCCACGCGCAACCCTCCGTCCCGTGGCCTGCCCGGCCTCCGCGGTTGTTTCCGCTTCGCGCGCCGCGTTTCGCGATCACGCCTGTGGAGCGCGATTCGATCACTCGCAGGCCCGCCCGTCAAGCGCCCGCGGATGAGGATTCCGCGCGCGAGGCCCCGCCGCGCCCTTGACCATGCGGCCCCTTCGATGCATGACCGCCGCGGCCCGCGCCCCCCCGGCCCGCGCCCGCACGGCCCCCCGCAGGCGGGCGGCAAGATGACGAAAGGCGAATTCACGTGGACATTCCCACCCTCCGCGCCCGCCATCCCGAGCACTGGATGAAAGCCGCGGCGATCCGCACCCTCGCCATGGACGGCGTGCAGGCGGCCAATTCCGGTCATCCCGGCATGCCGATGGGCATGGCCGACGTGGCCACCGTGCTGTTCGAAAAGCACCTCAAGTTCGACGCCGCGCATCCCGGCTGGCATGACCGCGACCGCTTCGTGCTGTCGGCCGGCCACGGCTCGATGCTGCTCTATTCCCTGCTGCACCTGACCGGCTATCCGGGCATGGGCATCGACCAGCTCAAGAATTTCCGCCAGCTGGGCGCCAAGACCGCCGGCCATCCCGAATTCGGCCATGCCGAGGGGATCGAGACCACCACCGGCCCGCTGGGCCAGGGGCTCGCCACCGCCGTGGGCATGGCGATGGCCGAGGAATCGCTCGCCGCGCGCTACGGCAGGAAGATCGTCGACCACCGCACCTGGGTGATCGCCGGCGACGGCTGCCTGATGGAGGGCATCTCCCAGGAGGCGATCGGGCTCGCGGGCAAGCAGAAGCTCGGCAAGCTGATCGTGCTGTGGGACGACAACGGCATCACCATCGACGGCCGGGTCGACGCCTCCGACGTCACCGACCAGCTGGCGCGCTTCTCCGCCTCGGGCTGGGCGGTGCTGTCCTGCGACGGGCATGACCCCGACGACATCGACCGCGCCCTGACCGCCGCCAAGGCCGACGACCGCCCCACCCTGGTCGCCTGCAAGACCCATATCGGCTACGGCAGCCCCAAGAAGCAGGACACCGCCGGCGCCCATGGCGCGCCGCTGGGCGCCGAGGAGATCGCGACCGTGCGCGAGATCTACGGCTGGTCCCACGCGCCCTTCGTGATCCCCAACGACATCGCCGCCCAGTGGGCGGAGATCGGCAAGAAGGGCGCGGGCGAGCGTTACGCCTGGGAAGTCCGCCTGGGGATGCTGTCCGCGACTAAGCAGGCCGAGTTCGAGCGGGTCATGACCGGCGAGACCTCGCCCAAGCTCGCCGCCGCGGTGCGCAAGCTCAAGAAGAAGCTCGTCGCCGACGCCCCCAAGGTCGCGACCCGCAAGGCCTCCGAGATCGCGCTGGGCGCGATCAACGCGGCCGCGCCGGAAACCGTGGGCGGCTCCGCCGACCTGACCGGATCGAACAACACCCTGACCACCGGGCTGGGCACCTTCGACGCCGACAACCGCAAGGGCCGTTACGTCTATTACGGCATCCGCGAACACGGCATGGCGGCGGCGATGAACGGCATGGCGCTGCATGGGGGCGTGGTCCCCTATGGCGGCACCTTCATGTGCTTCACCGACTACGCCCGCGGCGCCATGCGCCTGTCGGCGCTGATGGGCGTGCGGTCGATCTACGTGATGACCCATGACTCCATCGGCCTGGGCGAGGACGGCCCGACCCATCAGCCGGTCGAGCATCTGGCCATGCTGCGCGCCACCCCCAACACCCTGGTGTTCCGCCCCGCCGACGCGGTGGAGACGCTGGAGGCCTGGGAAGTGGCGATGACCACCCAGGACGCGCCCTCGGTGCTG
Organism: Albimonas donghaensis; assembly: GCF_900106695.1. Taxonomy (GTDB): domain Bacteria; phylum Pseudomonadota; class Alphaproteobacteria; order Rhodobacterales; family Rhodobacteraceae; genus Albimonas; species Albimonas donghaensis. The sequence goes on along the minus strand of NZ_FNMZ01000001.1, from coordinate 424,989 downwards.
GCCCTGTCGCGCCAGAACCTGCCGGCGGTGCGCCTGAAGAACCAGTCCAGGAACCTCGTCGCCCAGGGCGCCTATGTGCTGGCCGAGGCCGAGGGCAAGCGCCGCGCCATCCTGATGGCCACCGGCTCGGAGGTCGAGATCGCGCTCGCCGCCCGCGACCTGCTTCAGGCCGAAGGGATCGGGACCCGCGTCGTCTCCATGCCCTGCCAGGAGCTGTTCGCCGCCCAGGACGAGGCCTATCGCAAGAAGGTCCTGCCCGCCGGTCCGGTGCGCGTGGCGATCGAGGCCGCGGTGCGCCTGGGCTGGGACCGCTGGCTCTGCGCCGAGCGCGGGTCGGAGAAGAAGGCCGGCTTCGTGGGCATGGAGGGCTTCGGCGCCTCCGCCCCCGCGCCCGAGCTTTACGCCCATTTCGGCATCACCGCCGAGGCGACCGCCGAGAAGGTCAAGGCGCTGCTCTGATCCCCTCCGGGGACGGACGTTGCGAAACAGGGGGGGCGGCGTCCGCGGGACGCCGCCCCCCTTCGCGTTCCGGAACAGGCGCGGGGCGCGCGCCTTTGCGGCGAGCGGCGACATGCGCCCCTCCCCGATACGCCGTCCCGATACGCCGCCCCGAAACCCGCTCCCTGAAACCCGCTCCCTGAAACGACGACGGGCGGGGCCATGGCCCCGCCCGCATCCGACATTCCGCTTTCCCCGTGTCCGGGGCCGGCGCCCGCGAAAGGCGCCGGTTCGTCAGGCGAGCGCGTCCTCGCAACGGCCGCAGACCGCCTCATGGGCGTGGGTCCCGACATCGGGCAGCACCTTCCAGCAGCGGGCGCATTTCTCGCCCTCCGCCATGGCCGGAACCACCGCCACGCCCGGCACGTCGTCCAGCGTGAAGGCCGCTTCCGGCGCCGGCGCATCGGTCAGCACGATCCCCGAGGTGATGCACAGATCGGCGAAGCGCACCTCCTCCAGCAGGGCGCGCAGCTCGGCGTCCGCCACATGCACCACCGGCGCGGCTTCGAGGCTGGAGCCGATGCGCTTTTCGCGCCGCTCGATCTCCAGCGCCCCGGTGACCACCCGGCGGGCGTTGCGGATCCGCTCCCAGCGCGCGGTCAGGTCGCCGCCCTCGCGCCAGTCCGGCGTGACGGGGAAGTCCTGCAGGTGGACCGAGCTGTCCTCGCCCGGGAACCGCTCCAGCCACGCCTCCTCCATGGTGAACACCAGGATGGGGGCGAGCCAGGTGACCAGGCGATGGAACAGCGCGTCCATCACCGTGCGGCAGGCCCGCCGGCGCAGGCTGTCGGCCGGATCGCAGTAGAGCGTGTCCTTGCGGATGTCGAAATAGACCGACGACAGCTCCACCGTGCAGAACTGGAACAGCGACTGGAACACCGTCTGGAAGGCGTAGCGGCCGTAGCCCGCGCGCACCTCTGCATCCAGCTCGGTCAGCCGGTGGAGCATGAAGCGCTCCAGCTCCGGCATCTCCGCGGGCGCGACCTTCTCGGCGTCCTCGAACCCGTCGCAGGCCGCGATCAGGAAGCGCAGGGTGTTGCGCAGACGGCGGTAGCTGTCGGCGGTGCCCTTGAGGATCTCCGGCCCGATGCGCTGGTCGGCGGTGAAGTCGGTCTGCGCCACCCACAGCCGCAGGATATCGGCGCCGTACTGGCGGATGATGTCCTCGGGCGCCACGGTGTTGCCGATGGACTTGGACATCTTCATGCCCTTTTCGTCCAGCGTGAAACCGTGGGTCAGCACGCCTTCATAGGGCGCCCGCCCCCGCGTTCCGCAGCCCTGCAGCAGCGAGGAATGGAACCAGCCGCGATGCTGGTCCGTGCCTTCCAGGTAGAGCGAGGCGGGCCAGATCCCGTCGGGCCGGTCGCGCAGGGCGAAGGCGTGGGTGCTTCCCGAGTCGAACCACACGTCGAGGATGTCCGTCACCTTGGTCCAGTCGGACGGGGTCACGCCCTCGATCCCGGTCAGGAACCGCTCATGCGCGTCGTCGTTGAACCAGGCGTCGGCGCCCTCCTCGCGGAAGGCGGCCTCGATGCGGGCGTTGACCTGCGCGTTGCGGAGCAGCTCGACCTCGCCCGGCCCGGTCTCGCGCATGAAGCAGGTCAGCGGCACGCCCCAGGCGCGCTGGCGCGACAGCACCCAGTCGGGCCGCGCCTCGATCATCGAATGCAGGCGGTTGCGCCCCGACTTCGGGGTGAACTCCACCAGCGTGTCGATGGATTTCAGCGCGCGCTCACGGATGGTGGCGCCGTGCTCGTCCATGCCGTCGTCCAGCGCCACGTCGATGGCGGCGAACCATTGCGGCGTGTTGCGGAAGATCAGCGGGGCCTTGGAGCGCCAGGAATGCGGGTAGGAATGCTTGACCCGCCCGCGGGCCAGCATCGCCCCGACCTCGGCCAGCTTGTCGATGACGCGCTTGTTGGCGTCCTTCTCCTTGCCCTTCTGGTCGAAGATCACCGCGCCGCCGAACAGCGGCAGGTCGGGCCGGTAGGAGCCGTCCTCCAGCACGTTGTAGGTCATCGGCAGGCCGTGCCTGCGCCCGACCTCGTAGTCGTCCGCGCCATGGCTGGGCGCGGTGTGGACGAAGCCGGTGCCCGCGTCGTCGGTCACATGATCGCCCGGCAGCACGGGGACGTCGTAGTCCCACTCGCCCCGCCCGTCTTCCACGCCGCGCAGCGGATGGGCGAGGACCATGCCCGACAGCTCCTCGGCCGTCACGTCGCGCAGACGCTCATGCGCCTCGACCTTGGCCTTGGTCATCACGTCCTCGGCCAGCGCGTCGGCGAGGAACAGCACGTCGCCGGTCGCGGCCCAGTTGCCCTCGGGCGCCTGGGTGACCTTGTAGAGCCCGTAGGAGACCGACGGATTGAAGCATACCGCCCGGTTCTGCGGGATGGTCCAGGGCGTCGTGGTCCAGATCACCACATGCGCCTTCAGCGCGGCGACGGCGCGGCGCGAGGCGTCCTCCTTCTCGGGGTCCTCCTCGACCGGCCAGTAGGCCTCGCCGGCGGGGGCGCGGACCACGGGGAACTTCACCCAGATCGTGTGGGACTGGTGGTCGTGATACTCGACCTCCGCCTCGGCCAGGGCGGTCTTCTCGACCACCGACCACATCACCGGCTTGGAGCCGCGATAGAGGCTGCCGTTCATCACGAATTTCATGAACTCGGCGGCGATCACGGCCTCCGCGTCGAAATTCATGGTCAGGTAGGGGTCTTCCCAGTTCCCGGTGACGCCGAGGCGCTTGAACTCCTCGCGCTGCACGTCCACCCAGCCTTCGGCGAACTTGCGGCACTCGGCCCGGAACTCGTTGACCGGCACCTCGTCCTTGTCGCGGCCCCTGGCGCGATACTGCTCCTCGATCTTCCACTCGATCGGCAGGCCGTGGCAGTCCCAGCCGGGCACGTAGCGGCTGTCATGGCCCAGCATCTGCTGGGAACGCACCACGAAATCCTTGAGCGTCTTGTTCAGCGCGTGACCGATATGCAGGTGGCCGTTGGCATAGGGCGGGCCGTCATGCAGCACGAAGGGCGGGCGGCCTTCGGCGGTCTCGCGCAGGCGGTTATAGACCCCGATCCTCTCCCAGCGGGCCAGCCATTCGGGCTCGCGCTTGGGCAGGCCGGCGCGCATGGGAAAGCCGGTCTGGGGCAGGAACAGCGTGTCGCGGTAGTCGGGGGCGGTCTTGTCGGCGGTGTCGGCGCACATGGGCGGACGCTCCGTAGGCGAATGTCTCGGAATAGGGCGATGGTCCCCGGCCGCGCCGTCAGGCGCGCCGGAGCGCAGCGGAGTTCGGGCGGCGCCCCTGATCGCTCAGGAGGCCGCCGGGCTAATTCGCCGACCGCTCAGGGCCGAGGATATCGCGCGCGGATCGCTCATGGGCCGGTTGCATACACCGGGCGCCGCGGGATGGAAAGCGGCGCGACGCCGCCGAGCGACGGCGGAGCGGGGCGCGGCCCGCGCCTCACCGGCGGCCCGCTCCGTCCCCGCGCGCGCTCCGCTCCGCCGCCTGGGTCAGGGCGGCGTAGATCCGCCGGACGGCGTCGTCGGGATCCGCGCGCAGACAGGCCCGCAGCGGCGGCGGAGACAGGGGCGCGATGGCGGCGGCGTAGCGGGCGCGCAGGGCGGGCGCCGCCTCCGGGTCCGCCTCCAGCGGGGCCATGGCGGCGAAGGCAGCGCCGGTGTCGGGGCGCCCGGTCTCGCGCAGCGCGTGGTCCTCGTAGGCCCGCCACAACGCGGCGCACCAGGCGAGGTCGACCGCCCCGGCCTGATCCGGGAACGCCGCGCGCAGCAGGGGGAGCGCATGGGCGGCCAGCCGGTCGCGCGCCGCCCCGCGGCTTTGCGCGCGGGACCGCGCCCGCAGGGTCAGCACGACCAGGGCGATGAGCGCGAGCAGGACGGCGACGACGATCATCGCCGCCCGCCCGTCCGCAACCGGCCCATCCCCATCCGCGCCCCGATTGGCGCCTCCGGTCGCCGCGCCCCCGCCATTCAGGCTTCCGAAAGACCGCGCGCGATGGTCTCGGCGGCCGCGGCGACGCCGGCGCCATGGCTCACGCCCATCACGTTGAACGCGGTCTCCACCGCGCCCAGCGTCCCGAGGATCATCGGCGGGTTCAGCCAGCCCATGTGCCCGATGCGGAACGAGGTCCCCGCATAGCGCCCCAGCCCGATGCCGAGCGTCACGCCCATCTGGTCCTCGCACAGCTTGCGCAGGGCGGCGGGCGGGAAGCCGCGGGTCAGGATCGTTGTCACCGCGTTGGCGCGCGCGGCCTCGTCCTGCACGTTCAGCTCCACCGGGCCGCCGTTCTCGCCCCAGGCTTCGACCGCGGCGCGGGTGGCGTCGGCGAGGATGCGCTGCCGGCGCCAGGCGGCCTCGATCCCCTCCTCCTCCAGCAGCATGGTCGCCGCCTGGCGCAGGCCGAACAGCAGGTGGGTGGGCGCGGTGCCGCCGAAGCGCTGGTAGAACATCTCCGGCGCGGCGCGGGGCCTCCAGTCCCAATAGGCGGTGACCAGATCCCCGCGGACCTCCCACGCCCTGGGCCCGACGAAAGCGAAGCTCAGCCCCGGCGGGGTCATCAGCCCCTTCTGCGAGCCGGCCACCATCACGTCCACGCCCCAGGCGTCGAACTCGAAGGTCTCGGTGCCCAGCGAGGCGATGCAGTCCACCAGGAACAGCGCCGGATGGCCGGCGGCGTCGATGGCCTTGCGGATCGCGGGAATGTCGTTGCGGGCAGAGGAGGCGGTGTCCACCTGCACCACGATCACCGCCTTGATCTCGTGGTTCACGTCGGCGCGCAGCAGCGCCTCCACCGTCTCGGGCGGGACCGGACCGCGCTCGCCCGTGCTCACCACCTGGCAGTCGACGCCCATCTGGCGCGCCGTCATCGCCCAGCCCTCGGCGAAGCGCCCGCAATCCAGCGCCACGGCCTTGTCCCCGCGCGAGAACAGGTTGGAGATCGCGGCCTCCCACGCCCCATGCCCGTTGGCGGCGTAGACCGCGACGCGGCCTTCCCTGGTGCGGGCGACCCGCAACAGGTCCTCGTAAAGCCCGGAGACCATCTCGGCCAGCGCGCCCTCATAGATGTTGGGGGCGTCGCGGTGCATGGCGTTGAGCACCCGGTCCGGCATGACCGAGGGGCCGGGGATGGACAGGAAATGCCGGCCGAAGGCGAGGGACATGGGCGGACCTCTTGCAGGGCGTGATCTCGGGCGCGCGGGCGCGCATGACCGGACAGGGCTACAGCCATTCATTGCGGCGCAAAAGCCGTCTTGCGACGCGGCGCGGACGCTCCGCGACGCGCGGGGCCGGATTCCGCCGGCCACGGGCGGGCCGAGTCCCGCCGCTCCAAGGGCTTGCGCCCCCGGCCCGCGGCGCCTTGCGCGCGGATGAATTTTCGTGATCGCCCGCGTCGCGGATCGCGATGGCCCCCCGCTCCCGCCCAACCCCCGCGCCACCCCCGCCGCCCCGCGGCGCGCGCCCGCGACGGCCGGACGGCGCGCGGGCGGGCGGGTGGGGCGCGCCGGCCGGGCGGCGCGGGCGCGCGCCCGCTCCGGCCCCCGCGCCGCCCTGCCCTCTGGACCTTCGCGCCCGGACCGCTAGACATGGGCCCCCGAGCAGGACCGGACCCAAGCAGGAGCGCCGCATGGCCGACCCCGCCCAGAAGGCCTATCGCGCCGCCGCCGCCACGCTGCCCCGCGCGCCGGTGGAGACCCGCACGCTCGACGTGCTGGCCCGCCTGTGGCGCGACTGGCTGCGCCCCTACTGGCGCCGGCTGGTGCTCAACCTCGTGCTGATCGCGGTGGTGGCGGGGGCGACCTCGGTCTACCCGCTGCTCATCAAATGGTCGCTGGAGGGGTTCGAGACCCGGTCCCTCGACGTCATCCGCTTCGCCCCGGTGCTGGTCATCATCGCGGTCACGATCAAGTCCGCCGCGCTCTACGCGCAGCGGCTGCTGACCAACGCCATCCTGTCCCAGATCGACTGCGACCTTCAGCGGGCGATGTATGGCGCGCTGGTCCGCGCCGATCTCGCGACCCTGGACAAGGAGGCGCCCGCCGCCACCGCCAACCGCTTCACCACCGACATCCTGGTGCTGCACACCTCGGTCGAGAAGCTCATCACCGGACTGATCCGCGACGGGCTGACGGTGTTCGGCCTGCTCGCCGCCCTGCTCTGGATCGACTGGGAGCTGACGCTCTACGCGCTGGGCGCCCTGCCGCTGGCCGCCATCCCCATCGGCAACATCGGCCGCCGCCTGCGCCGCATCGCCCGCCGCTCCCAGGAAGAGGCCGGCCAGATGACCGCCCGCGTCGCCGAGGGCCTGTCCGGCATCCGCCTGTCCAAGACCTATCGGCTGGAGGGTTACCTCACCGAAAAGGCCGGCGAGACCTTCGAGAGCCTGCGCCGCCTGCGGGTCCGCGCCGCCGACCAGCGCGCCCGCATCGACCCGTTCCTGGAGGCGCTGGCGGGCCTCGGCCTCGCCATCATCTTCTGGGTGATCGGGGCGCGGATCGCGGCCGGAACCAATTCCATCGGCGAGTTCATGGCCTTCGTCTCCTCCTTCCTCATCGCGGGCCAGTCCCTGCGCGGCTTCGGCACGCTCTACGCCGAGGTCCAGCAGGGCTCGGCGGCGGGAGAGCGGATCTTCTCGGTGCTCGACGCCCAGCCGAAGATCGCCGACCGCCCGGGCGCCGTCGCCCTGCCCCGCGTCACCGGCGAAATCCGCTTCGACGCCGTGGGCTTCGACTACGAAGGCGGCGCCGCGGCCCTGCGCGACATCTCGCTGACCATCCCGGCGGGGTCCAAGGTGGCGCTGGTCGGCCGGTCCGGGGCCGGCAAGACCACGCTGATGAACCTGATCCCGCGCCTTTACGACGCCACCTCCGGCGCGGTGACCATCGACGGCCGCGACATCCGCGACGCCACGCTGCAAAGCCTGCGCGGCCAGGTGGCGGTGGTCGGCCAGGACGCGGTGATCTTCGACGACACCGTCGCCCGCAACATCGGCTTCGGCGACCCCGAGGCCGACCGCCCCGCCATCGAGCAGGCCGCCCGCGACGCCCAGGCCTGGGACTTCGTCGCCGCCCTGCCCGAGGGCCTCGACACCCAGGCGGGCGAACGCGGGCTGCGCTTTTCGGGCGGCGAGCGTCAGCGGCTGACCATCGCCCGCGCCATGCTCAAGGACGCGCCGATCCTGCTGATGGACGAGCCGACCTCCGCGCTCGACGCCGAGGCCGAGGAGAAAGTCCGCCAGGCGCTCGACCGACTGTCCCATGGCCGCACCACGCTGGTCATCGCGCACCGCTTGTCCACGATCCGCGACGCGGACATGATCGTCGCCATGGATGGCGGCCGCATCGTCGAGACCGGCCGCCACGAGGAGCTTCTGGCGAAGGGCGGCCTCTACGCCGACCTGCACCGGCTCCAGTTCCGCGAGGGGTGAGGCGCATGCACGACGACGATCCGCTCGGGCGCGACGACGGGCCTGCCGGCATCGGCGACAATTCCGGCGACGAGTCGGGGGGCGAGGACGGCCGCGCCGTCGAGCGCCTGATCGAGCTTCTGGCCCGCCTGCCCGGGCTCGGCCCCCGCTCCGCCCGCCGGGCGGCGCTGCACCTGGTGCGCAAGCGCGACCTGACCCTGGCGCCGCTGGCCGAGGCGATGACCGAGGTCGCGCGCACCGTGAAGCCCTGCGCCGAATGCGGGAACATCTCGACCTCGGGGCGCTGCGGGATCTGCCGGGACCAGCGGCGGGACGCGGCCACGCTCTGCGTCGTGCAGGACGTCTCCGATCTCTGGGCGATGGAGCGCGGCGGCGCCTTCCGCGGCCGCTACCATGTGCTGGGCGGGCTGCTCTCCGCGCTGGACGGAACCGGGCCGGAGGAGATCGGGATCCCCCGCCTCGCCGCCCGCGCCCGCGAAGGGGTGACGGAGGTCATCCTCGCCCTGCCCGCCACCATCGACGGCCAGACCACCGCCCATTACGTGGCCGAGAGCCTGCCCGAGGGCGTCGCCTGCACCTCCCTCGCCCAGGGCGTCCCGATCGGGGGGGAGCTGGATTACCTCGACGACGGCACCATCGGGGCGGCGCTGCGGGCGCGTCGGGCGCTCTGACGACCGCGCCGCTCAGGGCTCAGCGCCCCGCGTCCTCCGGCCCCGCCCCTGCGGCGAAGGCGAGGAAACGGCCGTGGTTCCAGGCCCGCAGCACGCCCAGCCGGTCGCCGAATCCGTCCGCGGCGCCCGGATCGGCGCGCACCCGCGCCAGCCGCGCCTCCAGCAGGACCGGGTCGACCAGTTCCGGCCACATCGGCAGATCGGCCGCGAAGGCGCGCAGATCCGCCTCCACCCGCGGCAGGGCCTCCGCCATCAGGCGGGCCTCGTCGGGCTGGAAACCGGACTTGTCGGGCCGGCGCGCGACGCGCTCGGGCGCGACCGGTTCCAGCAGCCGCCGGATATAGCCGCGCCGCTGCCCGTCCAGCCGCTTCAGCCCCGCCGGCGCCGCCATCACCGCCGCCATCAGGCGGGTGTCCAGCAGGGGCGAGCCATAGGCCACCGCCTCCGGCGCCGCGCCGAGCCCGCCCGCCGCCGGCAGGTGAAAGTCGCAGATCGTCCAGGTCGCCGCATTCTCGATCCCCGCCAGTTCCGCGGCGAGGATCGAGGGCGCGCGATGCTGGAACGGCGCGGTGCGGGCGCGGACCCAGGCCTCCATCCGCGCGGGCGGGATCGGCGGGCCGATGCGCGCCGCGTCCATCCCCGCCCGCCCTGCGCGCAGCCAGTTCAGCCGCCAGCGCAGGCTCGCCATGACGAAAACCAGCCGGAACAGGTATTTGCGCCCATGACCTTCGGCCCGCAGCGCCCGCGCCTCGCGCAGCGCCTCGCCGATCCGCAGATGCAGCACGTCGTCCCGGAACTTGTCGCGCAGCGGGTGGGAGACCAGCATGTCCCCCCCGAACCCGCCCAGCGCCGCGTCCCGTCCCATCGCCCGCATCGCCCGCGGCATCCCGAAATAGGTGTCCGCGGCGGCGTCGATATTGGGCAGGCCATGGCGGAGCCAGGCCTCCCACGACCCGCCGAGCGCCGTCGCGCGCTCCGAGCGGAAGGGCGTCACCTCCAGGTTCGGCCAGCGTTCTTGCATGGCGGCGCGGGCGGCGTCTTCGCTGGGCGCCGCGCCCTCGGTGGAGACGGAGCTGACCGCCGGCACGACCGCGCCCGTCCGCGCCCCCGCCTCGCAGGCGATCCCCGCGACCAGCGAGCTGTCGAGCCCGCCCGAGAACAGGATCGACGGCCGCGCCCCCAGCCGGGACCAGCGGCTCAGCACCGCCTCGCGGGCGATCTCGCGCCCCGCTTCCATCGCCGCGCCGGGGGCGAGCCCGCGCAACGCGGGGTCGGGCCCGGGGCGCCAGTGGACCCGCCGCGCGGCGCCCGAGGCGTCGGCCCGCAGCAGCGCGCCGCGGGGCAGTTCCTCGATGCCGGGCCAGACCGTGCCGCCGTCGGGCAGATCGGCGTAGAGCGTGAATTCCCCGACCGCCGCCGGGTCCGGGTCGCCGTCCAGCCCCGGAACCGCGCGCAGGCAGTGGATCCAGGTGGAGAACAGCACCAGCCCGTCGGGACGGATCGCATAGGGCAAGGGCTCGTGCCCCATGCCGTCGCGCAGCAGGGTCAGGGCCGGCCCGCCCGGCGCCTCCAGGTCCAGCGCCGCCACCGAATAGGCGCCCTCGACCGCCGCGGCGCCGGTGCGCGCGGTCTCGAAGGCGCCCCGCCCCAGCAGGTCGGCGAGCCGGTCGAGATCGGCCTCGTCCCGCGTCGCCGGGGGCGGCGCGCCGGGCGCGGGATCGGGCGCGGGATTGGACGAAGGCGCGCGCGCGGGCGCGTCCTCATACAGCCGCGCGAAGCCGGCGATGATCCGCCCGCCCCGCCGCCGCAGCCGCCCCGGCGCCGCGGCGCCCAGGCCCAAGGGCAGGCGCAGCCCCAGCCGCAGCACCCGCGCGGCGGGATCGGCGTCGGCGTCGCGCCCGTCCAGGTCCGGCCCCGCCCAGGCCCCGCCCGCCAGCGGCGCCCCCATCCGCGCGAAGGCGGCGTCCAGCAGGTCCCGCCGCCCGCGCGCGTCGAAGGCGCCGAACATCCGCACCGGCGCCGGCGGCGCCGCGGGCGGCCGCGCGCTCATGCGAAGCGCCCGCCGGGAACGGGGCGCGGACGGCTCGGACCGGGACAAGGCATGGCGGGCTCCTGCCGCGCGCGCGCCGGGCTCAGCCGGCCGGCGCGATGTCGACCAGTCCGCCCTCCACGAGGGTGGCCAGGGTGGGTTCCAGATCGGCCTCGATCCGCTCGGCCGGCGCGTCGTAATCCGCGGCCAGCGACGACACCAGATCGGCGAAACGCATCGGAGCCTCCAGCCGGTCCCAGACGTCCGAGGCGATGGCGTCCAGGCCCACATAGGACTCCGACCCGACCCCGAGCAGCACCAGCTCGTCCTCGCTGATCCGGGCTTCCATAACGCCGGGGCGTCGGCTGATCACGTCTTCGGACTTCACGCTGAGGTCTCCTTTGCAGCGGCGCGGGCGGCCGCCTCCTCCATGGCCGCGCGGGCCAGGGCGGCCGCGGCGGGGGCGGCGTCGAAACGGCGGGGTCGGCGCAGCGCATAGACCGGCGCCTGGGCGGCGATGCGGCCGAGCTGCGCGAAATAGGCGGGGTCGCGGCCGAGCGCCGAGGCCACCTCGGGACGGCCTACGGCGTCGCGCAGACGCATCAGGGCCTGCATCCCGCCGATCCGCTCCAGTTCCGGCGCGGCGTCGTCGGGATGCAGCCATTCCAGCGCGAACACCGCGCGCAGGGGGACCGGCCAGGCGAACCCGCCCAGCGCCGCGTCCGCGTCCGCCAGCGCCCGGACGCCCTTGCCCAGCCCCTCGCCGGCGCCGGTGATCTCCGACACCCCACGGCTCGGCGCGCGGTCGGGGGAGTGGGCGAGGGAATGGGCGCGCGCGCGGGGGGGGGACGGATCCGGCGCGTCGATGCGCGCCAGCGCCTGGGCGGAATCCTCGAACAGGCGCGCGGTGCGCATGGCGCGGTGCACCCCGATCGGCCGGCCCTCGCCCAGGTCGAGCGCGATCAGGTCATCGCCCGCAAGCGCCCAGCCGGATCGCGCCAGCATGGCGGCGAAGGTGGACTTGCCCGCCCCCGCATCGCCCACGAACAGCGCGGCGCCCAGCGGGCCGGCGGCGGCGGCGGCATGCAGCGGCAGCGCCCCGCGCTGATGCAGCAGCCCCGGCGTGACGCCGTAGCCCAGCGCCAGCGCGATGGTCTCCCGGCTGGTCCCCGCGGCGCGGGAGAGGTCGAGCTCCACCCGCCGCCCGTCGGTGATGCGGATGCGCATGAACGAAGCTTCCTGCACCATCTCTCCGGGCCCGGTCAGCCGCCAGACGCCGGCGACGGGCGCGGCATCGGGCGCCGGCGGGACCGGGGCGATGCGCACGGTGACGTCCGCGGGCGCGTCGGCGGGCGCGGGCTCCATCCACGGGGCGACGATATCGCTGTCGAAGACCAGGCCGAGCGCCGAGAAACGCCCCCGCGCCGGCGCGAGGTCGGGGCGATGGGCGGGGATCGGCGCCCGGGCGCCGGCGTCCGGGGCGGCGCCGGGATCGGTCGGCGGCGGGGCCGCGCTCATGCCCGAACCCCGGTCATGCGGCGCGTCTCATGCGCGCGACGCGACAGGCCCGAGGATCGGAGGATGGCGAAGCGCTGGGGAAGAGGTCTGCGGGACGGAGATTTCGGCGCGGGGCGCGGCCCACATGCGGACCGGTCGCCCGCCGCCTCGCCCACGGCGCAGCCTTGCCGACAAACCCCATGGCGTCTCTCCAAACCCCTCGAACCACGCCCCCGCGCGGCCCTTGTCTCCCCAAGCGTCTGTGGCATAAATGCCTTTCCTACGCAACCGGAGGCGCTTGGCCCGAATGACCCGGACCCCCGACGTCCTCTCCGCCGCCGGCGCCGTTCCGGAGCCCGTCGCCGACATCGCCGCGCGCCCGGTCATCGCCGATCTGCCCGCCTGCCACGGCGTCCTCGCCTTCGCCTCCCCCGCCCGGCTCGCCGCCGCCGCCGCGCTGGCCGGCGCCGCGCTGCGGCCCGTCCGTCGGCTGCTGATGCTGGAGGTCGGCTCCGGCGTCGGGCTCGCGGTCCAGGCCGCGGCGCTGGCCGGAACCGGGACGACGATTCTCGCCCAGGCCGAGGATGCGGCCGAGGCCGCCCATGCCGCCGCCCTGCTCGCCGAAGCCGGGCTGGACGGGGCGGCGGAGGTGGTCGCGGGCCCGCCGTCCCGGCTCGCCGCCCGCCTCGACGCCCAGGGGGATGCGCGGGGGGACGCCCGGGGGGATGCCCAAGGGGATGCGCAGGGAGACGCCGCCGAATTCGACCTCGCGGTCATGCCCTGGGGCTGGGACCTGCTGCCCGAGGCCGAACGCGCCGCGCTGATCGGCCTGCTGGCCCGCCGGCTCGCCCCGGGGGGCGGCTTCATGCTCACCCGCTCGGTGGCGCCGGGGGCGCTGTCGGTCGGGGCGCTGCGCCAGCTGACGCTGAACCGCTGGGACGCCGCCGCCGACATCGCCGATCCCGCCGCCCGCATGGCCCGCACGCTGGAGGAGGCCGAGCGCGTGACGCTGCTCAGCCACCGCTTCATGCGCGGCGCCGTGGACTGGGCGCAGAGCCGGGACGAAATGCGCCGCCTGCCGCCGCGGGTCTTCGCGCGGATCTGGGGCGCGCCCCGCCCCGCCCCGCAGGATTCGCGGAGTTTCGCCGCCGCCCTGGCCCCGGCCGGCCTGGTCGCCTGGACCCCGGCCGATCCCCTGCGCCTGGCCCGATCCTTCGACATGACCGAGGCCCAGCAGGCCGAGATCGACCGCTGCGCCGATCCGTTCGAGGCGGCGGAGGTCGCCGACCTGATGCTGATGCGCCAGACGCGCTCGGACCTGTTCCTCAAGGCCGGCGGTCCGGCCGCGGAGCCCGGCGCGCTCCAGCTGCTCCCCGCCCCGGGCGCGGCGGAGGCGGTGGCCGCCGGGATCCGGGTGGAGGGGCTGCTCGGCCCGATGACCCTCGCCCGCGCGGCCTACCTGCCCGTGCTCGACGCGCTGGAGCAGGCCGGCGGCGGCGGCGCCGCGCGGCTTGACGCCACGGCGCGGCGGCTCGGTCTCGAGACGCCGGCGCTGACCGAACGGGCGGCGGTGCTCCTGAGCGCCGGATTCGTCCTGCCCGCGCCGCATGGAGCCGCCGGCCCCCCGCAGGCGGCCCGCGACGCCGCCGCGCGGCTGTCCGAGATCCTGCTGCGACGCGGTATCGCGGATGTCCTGTCCGATCCGGTCACGGCGGGCGCCCTGCCGCGGCGCGGAACCGGCGTCGCATGAACAATCCCGCAATTCATTAAGCTTAACGCGCCGCGCCCGGCCCGCCATTACGCTCCGCCGGGGTTCGTTCGCCATGGCGCAGCGCAAAAACTCTTTGCGTTTTAGCCGAATACTCGTATGTTGGCTGCGGGTGTGATGTAGACTCACGAGGTGAGCCAATGGGCAAAAAAGTTTGGAATCGTCCGACCGTTTCGGTCGTCTCTGTGAAAGCGCTGACTCGCGGCCTCGACGGCTCTGGCCCCGATGGTTGCGGCAAGGCCGTGGTCTTCACGGACGCCTGCTCGTAATCGAGTCGGCACGACACGCGGCTCGAACAGTCGATGCTGTCGGAAAAGATGATGCGGCCCGCTTTGCGGGCCGTTTTCATTTGTCTGCGCCCCCATTCGCGCCCCCATTCGCATCGCAACGCGCGGAAAGCGGGCGCGGCGTGAGCGGGGGGCGCCGATGACCGCCCCCGGCGACCGGCCCCCGCGGCGCGGCTGGCGGCGCGTGTTCGAGCCCGGCGAGCTGCGCGCGGCGCTCGACGCGTTCCGCTATCTCGCGCGCGCCCGAATCCTCCATGCCCGATTCCCCGCCTCCCGCCTGATCGAACGATTGCGGGCCCCGGCCGACGGCCCCCGCCCGGCCCGGCTCGACGCCGACTCGCGTGAGCGGATGCGCCGCGCGCTGATCGCGGTGTCCCGGCGGATGCCCTGGCGGTCCGATTGCATGATCCAGTCGCTGGCCGCGCGGATGTGGCTGGACCGGCTCGGCGTGCCCTGCGCCTTCCGGCTGGGCGCGACGCGGGGCCCCGAGGGGATCGCCGCCCATGCCTGGATCGAGGTCGACGGCCACGTCGTCACCGGCGGCCGCGCCGTAGGCCGCATGGCCGCCTTCATGGAGACGAACGGGGACTGAGCGCCCGCCGATCGCTCAGGCGCCCCCCACTCACCTCCCCCTCAAGCCGACGCGAAAAGGGCCCGGCGTCGCCGCCGGGCCCCCTGTTTTCCGTCGCCTTCGCCCCCGGCCCCGCGAAGGGGACCGGAGCGCGTGGGATCAGGCCTTGCCCTTGTAGATGTCGACCAGCTTGCCGAGCATCGCCAGCGCGTCCTCACGCGGACGCTGGAAGGTGTTGCGGCCGATGATCGAGCCGTTGCCGCCGCCGTCGCGGATGGCGCGGGCGTCGTCATAGACCGAGTCCTCGCCCTTCTTGGCCCCGCCCGAGAACACCATGATGCGGCGACCGCCGAAGGCGCTCTCGACGCAGTGCTTCACGCGCGCGGCCTGGGTGGCGACGTCGATCTTCTGCTCCTCGTAGACCTTCTTGGCCTCGGGCAGCATCAGGTGGTCGGTGGACAGCTTGATCTTGATGATGTGGGCGCCCAGCAGCGCGGCGATCTGGCCGGCATAGGCGGCCACGTCGATCGCGGTCTCGCCGTCCTTGGTCACGCCTTCGCCGCGCGGGTAGGACCAGATCACGGTGGCGATGCCGACCGAGGCGGCCTCCTCGCGCATCTCCGAGATCTCCTCGAACATGTCCAGCGCGCAGTCCGAGCCCGGATAGATGGTGAAGCCGATGGCCGAGGCGCCGATGCGCAGCGCGTCCGACACGCGGGCGGTGATCGCCTGGTCCTTGCCCGAGGTGCCCGACATCAGCGAGTTGGCCGAGTTGCACTTCAGGATGGTCGGGATCTGGCCGGCGAAGGTGTCGGCGCCCGCCTCCAGCATGCCCAGCGGCGCGGCATAGGCGTTGAGCCCGGCGTCGATGGCCATCTGGTAGTGGTAATGGGGGTCATAGCCGGCGGGGTTCGGCGCGAAGGAGCGCGCGGGCCCGTGCTCGAAGCCCTGGTCGACGGGCAGGATGATCATCTTGCCGGTGCCGCCGAGCTTGCCGGTCATCAGCATGCGGCACAGGTTGGCTTTCACGCCGGGGGTGTCGCCCTCGTAATTGGCGAGGATCTGCTTGACGGTACGGGTCGCTTTCATGGGAGCTCCTGAGCGGATGGGCCGATATCGGTCGGTTGTTAAGGGGTTCCGCCCGTTCGGGTAGCGTGGCGCCCCATCAGCGTCAAGCGACGCGGGGACGCGCCTGCCGGCCGGCAGGCGCGCGGCGGCCGGGCGGTTCATGCGGGGCTCATGCAGGGCGCGGGCGGGGCGCGGGGCGGCGCCGTCCTTCGTTCCTGCCGGGTCGGGGCATCCGCCGACCCCATTCCCCCCCGCCTCAGTCCCCGACCAGCTTCGGCCATTCGGCCAGAAACGCGTCGCGGGTCAGCACCCCGGGCGAGCCCGCCCGCCGCCCCCGCGCCTGGGTGAGGCGCACGAAGATCAGCGCCCCGTCTCCGCGGGCCCCGGGGCCTTCGCGCCGCGCCCAGCCTGCATACCAGCCCCAGCCCCGCGCATAGTCGAAGCTGCGGTCCGCCCGGCGCGGATAGGCGGCGCCGGTCTTGCCGTGCAGGGTCCAGGCGCCGACGGAGCGGGTCTCGACGATCTCGCGGGCGCGGGCCATCGCGTCGCGCCGCACCGGCAGCGCGTCGCGCGCCAGGGCGCGCAGGAAGGCCGCCTGTTCCTGCGGAGAGATTTTCAGCGAGGACGCGATCCAGGCCCGTTCCAGCCCGTTGCCAAGCCCCGGATCGCCCGAGAAATCGGCGTTGCCATAGCCGAAGGCGCGCGCCTGGCGGGTCAGCGTCTCCGCCCCCAGCGCGCGGGTCAGGCGTTGCGAATACCAGACCACCGAATGGCGCAGCCAGGCGGCGGGGTCGGTGTCGCGCCTCCAGGCCTCGCCGCCCCAGTCCGGGTCGCCCTCGCGAAAGGCCATGACCGGCGCATGCGCGTCGATCAGCTGCCCGGCCTCGTAGCCAATCACCGCCAGCGGGATCTTGAAGGTCGAGGCCGGGGTCACGCGGGTCCGGCAATCGCCCTGCTCAAGCAGGGTGGCGCCGGTCGCGACGTCCCGGATCAGCGTGCAGACCGTCTCCGCCCCCGCTGCGGGCGCGAGGCCGAGGATCAGCGCCAATGCGGCGAGCGGGACGCGCGGGGCGCGCCCCCTCCCGCCATGGAAAAGGGGCCCGCGCCCTGCGGCGCGCGCCCCCTCCACGATCCGAAACCGGGGCCGAAACCGGGGCCGAAACCGGGGCCGAAACCGGGCCCGGAACCGCATCCGGACGATCAGCTTTCCAGCGCCGCGACGCCCGGCAGGGTCTTGCCCTCCAGCCATTCCAGGAAGGCGCCGCCCGCGGTCGAGACATAGGAGAACTTCGCCGCCGCCCCCGAGGCGTTGAGCGCCGCCACCGTGTCGCCGCCGCCGGCGACCGAGAGCAGCTTTCCCGCCTCGGTCAGCTCCGCCGCCGTGGTCGCGGCGGCGTCGGTGGCGGTGTTGAAGGGCTCGATCTCGAAGGCGCCCAGCGGTCCGTTCCAGACCAGCGTCTTCGAGGCCGCGAACTGGGCGGCCACGGCGGCCACCGCGTCCGGGCCGGCGTCGAGGATCATCGCGTCCTCAGGGCATTCCGTGGCGGGCACGGTCTGATTGGCGGCGTTGGCGGCGAATTCGCGGGCCACCACCACGTCGGAGGGCAGCAGCAGCTTGCAGCCCTGCGCGTCGGCCTTGGCCATGATCTCGCGCGCGGTGTCGAGCAGGTCATGCTCGCACAGCGACTTGCCGACCCCGATCCCCTGGGCGGCGAGGAAGGTGTTGGCCATGCCGCCGCCGATGACGATGGCGTCGACCTTGGCCATCAGGTTCGACAGCAGGTCCAGCTTGGTGGAGACCTTGGCCCCGCCGACCACCGCCGTCACCGGGCGTTCGGGATGGGCCAGCGCCTTTTCCAGCGCCGAGAGCTCGGATTCCATCAGCCGCCCGGCGGCGGAGGGGAGCCGGCGCGCCAGCCCCTCGGTCGAGGCATGGGCCCGGTGGGCGGCGGAGAAGGCGTCGTTGACGAAGACATCGCCCAGCGCCGCGAGCTGATCGGCGAAGGCGGGGTCGTTCTTCTCCTCGCCCGCATGGAAGCGGGTGTTCTCCAGCAGCAGCACGCCGCCTTCGGGCATGGCGGCGATGGCGGCGGCGGCGGGCTCGCCCACGCAGTCGGAGGCGAAGGCGACCGGCGCGCCGATGGCGGCTTCGAGCGCCGGGCGCACGACCTCAAGGCTCATCTCTGGCACGACCTGGCCCTTGGGCCGGCCGAAATGCGCCAGCAGAACCGGCTTGCCGCCCTTGGCGAGGATGTCGCGCAGCGTGGGCAGGATGGCGTCGATGCGGGTGGCGTCTGTCACCTTGCCGTCGCGCACCGGCACGTTCACGTCGACGCGCACCAGCGCGCGCTTTCCCGAAAGGTCGATGTCGTCAAGGGTCTTGCGGGTCATGGAAAAGGGCCTCGCGTCCGGTCCGCCGATGGGTTCTGGCGCCTATAGACCGCAGTCCCGCGTCCCCGCGCAAGGCCGCGGGAGGGGACGCGGCGACGCGGGCGGGGGGCGGGAGAGGCGGCGGGAGCGGCGGCGGGCGGGGCGGTGGGCGGGGCGGCGGGAGCCCCTGCCCCGCCCGCCTTCGATTGCTCCGATCCCGGCGAGATGTTAAGAAATCCCTAACTTCCGCTGAAACATGCCGCCTGAAGCCGCGGCGCCGCGCGCGAGGCTTCGTGCGCGCTCAACCAGGCCCGGCGCCACGCGTCCGCGGCCGGAGCAAGGCGCGTTCTCCCATGACCGAACTCGTGACCCCGCCCTTCGGAGAGACCCTCGACGGCGGCCCCGGCGACGATTCCCTCCACGGCGAGGGCGACTGGCAGGTGCTGCGCGGCTTCGCGGGCGACGACCTGCTGCAACCCTTCGGACGCGGCGGCGAGGCCCATGGCGGCGACGGGAACGACACGCTGGAGGCCGGCGGATCGCATCGCGACGCGCTGTTCGGGGATGCGGGCGACGATCTGTTCCGCCTCTCGGGCGGGCTGGCGGACATGTTCGGCGGCGATGGCGACGACGTGCTGGAGGCGACCGGCGGCTCGGGCCTCTTCGCCGGGGGCGAGGGGCTCGACACGGTGGTGCTGCCGGGGGTCGAGGCCGACTGGGAGCTCGCCGTCGACGGCCGGACCATCCGCTCCGACCTCTGGGGCGTGTCGCTGGCGATCCCGGCGGTGGAGATCCTGCGCTTCGACAACACGTCCCTGCTGATCTCCGAGGCCCGCCCCGGCGTGACGCGCAGCGGCGACAGCTCCGCGCGCGAGCCCGCCACGGGGACGGCCCGCGACGACATCTTCGTGATGGGCGACGGCGACGACGTGATCTATGGCGGGGGCGGCGACGACCGCGTCCATGCCGGCGCCGGGAATGACGAGATCCAGCTCGGATCGGCCTATGGCGGCGGCCATGTGGTGGAGGCGGGGCCGGGAAACGACCTGATCGCCGCCTATGGCTGGGACACGCGCCAGTCGGGGGGCGAGGGCGACGACCGCTTCATCTCCCGCGGTTACGGCTTCAACGCCATGGATGGCGGGCCGGGGATGGACAGGGTCATCTACGTCGCGGCGCGCGAGGATTTCCGGATCGAGCTGTTGGGCCCCGGCGCGGCGATCGTGGCGCGGGTCGCCGACGGCGGCTCGCCCCATGATCGCGCGCGCGACACGCTGACCGGGATGGAGATCCTGGAGTTCCGGGGGGGCGAGACGGTGTCGCTGGCCGGCGGCCCGATCCCCGACGCGGAGACCGTGCAGGCGGTCGAGGGCGGGTCGGTATGGATCTCCGCGGCGGAGCTGCTGGACGGCGACATCGCCGCGCCCGGCGCGGCGCTGGCGCTGCTGGGTGTGGAGGACGCGGCCCATGGGACGGCGACGCTGTCGGGCGGCGGGGTGACCTTCACGCCGGAGGCCGGGTTCCACGGGGAGGCGAGTTTCGTCTACCGGGTCGGCGACGGCATGGCGGAGGCCCGCCAGGTGGTGACGGTGGAGGTCGCCTCGACCAATCGCGGTCCGCAGGCGCGGGACGACGCCTTCGCCGCGCGCTCCACCGACGGGGTCACGGGCGGGGTCACGGGCGACCTGCTGGCGGATAACGGCGCGGGGGCGGATGCGGACCCGGACGGGGACGTCCTGCACCTCGCGGGGGTCGAGGGCGCGGCGGCGGGCGGCGGCGGGCTGGTGCGGCTCGCCTCCGGCGCGCTGGTGCGGTTCGAGGCGTCGGGGCGCTTCGTCTATGATCCCGACGGCGCCTTCGACGGGCTTGCGGTCGGGGCGGTGGCGACGGACGGGTTCGATTACACGGCCGCGGACCCGGAGGGCGCGTTCGACATCGGCCATGTCACGGTGACCGTGACCGGCGCGGCGCCCGAGCCGGACCCGGAGCCCGGGCCGGCGCCGGGAGCGCCCTCCGCGACCCCGGTGGAGGCCGGGCTGACGCTTTCGGGCGGGCCGGGGGCGCAGCGCCTGCTCGGCGGGACGGGCGACGACGTGCTGCGCGGCGGCGGCGGCGCGGACCGGCTGCTCGCGGACGCGGGGGAGGACCGGCTGACCGGCGGCGCCGGGCGGGACCGGCTGAAGGGCGGAGCCGGCGATGATGCCCTGCGCGGCGGGGCCGGCGACGATACCTTGCGCGGCGGAGCCGGCGACGACCTGCTGCGCGGCGGAGCCGGCGACGACCTGCTGCGCGGCGGGGCCGGGCGCGACGTGCTGATCGGCGGGCGGGGCGACGACGTGCTGGCCGGCGGGGCCGGGCGCGATGTGCTCCGCTTCCGCGCCGGCGACGGCGCGGACGTGGCGCGCCGCTTCGACCCAGACCTGGACCGGGCCGTGTTCGGGCGCGGGGTGGACGGGCTCGACGCGCTGGAATTCGAGCAGCGCGCCCGCGGCGTCGCGGTGATCTTCGAAGGCGGCGAGGTCTTGTTCAAAGGCCTGCGGGAGGCGGATTTCGACGCCGACAACCTGATCGCCTGAGCCCCTCCCCGCCCCCCGCCGGCCGCGCCGGCCGCGCCCGCCTTAGCCGGCAAGCTCCGGCACGTTGACCGCGACCGGGCCCTGCGGCGGGATCAGGCCCATCGCGGCCAGCGCCGCCAGCACCGCGTCCACCGCCACCGCGGCGAGGATCATGCCCATCACCCGGCTGATCACCGAGGCCCCGGCGTCCCCGATCACCGAGCGGATCGGGTTCGCGGCCCACAGCACGCCCAGCGCCGCCGCCATCACCAGCGCCATCAGCCCCGCCGTCGTCGCCTGCTGGACCAGAGAGAAGCGGTTGTTGTCGGTCAGCACCACCACCGCCAGCATCGCGCCCGGCGAGGCGAGCGAGGGGATGGCCAGCGGAAAGATCGCGGTCTGGGAGAGGCTGGGCGTCTCCTCCAGCTCCGATTGCGGCTTGCCCTGCCCGAAGATCATGGTCAGCGCGAAAATGAACAGCACGATCCCGCCCGCAAGCTGGAACGAGGTCAGCGCGATCCCCAGCCCCTCCAGCACCAGCTGGCCGATGAGGATGAAGCCGATCAGCACCATGAAAGCCGCGACCACCGCCCGCAGCGCCACCCGTCGCCGGGCCTTCGCGCTCAGCCCGTAGGTCACCGCCAGGAACACCGGCAGCGTCCCGATCGGGTCGATCACCACCCACAGCGTGATGAAGTCGTGCAGCAGCAGCTCGGGCGAGATCATGCGCCTCGCTCCGCGGCGCCCGCGCGCCGGGGCGAAGCGCATCGGCGGGACGGACGGCGGGAGAGACGGCGGGAGGCCGGGGGCGGGGCGGCTCGGTCGCGGCGGGGCCGCGGCGCGATGGGGATCATGCTTGCGTATCTTTCTCGGAGGTCGGAGGGGCGGACGAAACGGGACGGCGGAATGACCGGCGGCGGCGCGACGGGCGGCGGGACGGGGCGCGCGACGCCCCCTGTGCCGCGCCGATGGGGCGCGAGCGGGACGGCGAAAGGACGGGATAAGGGCGTGAGCCCGCGTGATCCGAAGATAGGGCCGGCGCCGTCATCTTCGAAGGGCCAAAACCGCGCGAAGGGCGGTTTCCGGGCGAAATATGCGCCGAGGGCGCCCCGCGGGCCTCAGCCCAGCCCGCGGCGGAGCATCAGCAGCCAGTCGCGCCCCTCGGGCGTCCAGCCCTCGAACCCCACCTTGGGGCGGGAGGCGACGACCTCGAACCCGTTGCGTTCATAAAGCCGGATGGCCCCGACATTGACGTCCGAGGCGATCAACGACACCGCGTCGAGCTCCGCGGCGCGGGCCAGCGCGTCGGCCTCCGCCAGCAGGCGCGCGCCGAGGCCCCGGCCCCGCGCCTCGGGCTGGACGCCGAGCGCGTTGATGTACCAGCTGGGGGCGGAGAGGTTCTCCAGCTCCGTCAGCGGCAGGAAGGCGGGGGGCAGGTCCGGGCCGGGCTCGGTCGCCGCCGGGATCGGATAGCCGATCATCGCGGCCTCCGGCGCGGCGGCGCGGCCCTGCGGTCCGTCGATCACCCGCACGGCGGCGTCCGCCATGCGCGTGACCATGCGCGCGGCGCCTATGGCCCAGGGGTTTTCGCCGGGGGCGGCGGCGCCCCGCCACAGGGCGATCGCGAAGCCGCTGGCGGCCTCGTTGAGCAGGAAGGCCACGGTCGCGGCGTCGGCGGCGTCGGCGGGCCGGATCCCGGTCGGGGTGGAAACGGTCATGGCGGGCCTCCGGCACGGCGGGAACGGGCGTTGAAGCGAAACGGGCGCCGCGTGATCCGCGGCGCCCGTGGTCGTCCGGCGCGGGCGAGGGTCTTTCCCCGCCCCCGCTTCAGATCGCGGCGGCCAGCGCCCCCGGATCAGATCGTGGCGGCCAGCGCTCCCGGATCAGATCGTGGCGGCCAGCGCCACGGCGGTGTCCGACATGCGGTTGGAGAAGCCCCACTCGTTGTCGTACCAGGTCAGGATGCGCACCATGGTGCCTTCCATGACCTTGGTCTGGTCCATGTGGAACACCGACGAGTGGCTGTCATGGTTGAAGTCGATGGAGACCAGCGGCTCGTCCGTGTAGCCGAGGATGCCCTTCAGCTCGCCGTCGGCGGCCTCGCGGATCGCGGCGTTGATCTCCTCGACCGTCGTCGCCTTCTTGGCGATGAAGGTCAGGTCGACGACCGAGACGTTGGGGGTCGGCACGCGGATGGCGACGCCGTCCAGCTTGCCGTTCAGCTCGGGCAGGACCAGGCCGACGGCCTTGGCGGCGCCGGTGGAGGTCGGGATCATCGACAGCGCCGCGGCGCGGCCCCGGTAGAGATCCTTGTGCATGGTGTCGAGCGTCGGCTGGTCGCCCGTGTAGGAGTGGATCGTGGTCATGAACCCCTTTTCGATCCCCACGGCGCGGTCCAGCACATAGGCCACCGGCGACAGGCAGTTGGTGGTGCAGGACGCGTTGGACACGACCTTGTCCTCGGCGGTCAGCACGCCGTGGTTCACGCCGTAGACGATGGTCTTGTCGGCGCCGCCGGCGGGGGCCGAGACGAGAACGCGCTTGGAGCCGTTCTCGAGATGCATCGAGGCCTTCTCCTTGTCGGCGAAGATCCCGGTGCACTCCATCGCCACGTCGACGTCGCCCCAGGGCAGCGCCTTGGGGTCGCGCTCGGCGGTCACCTTGATCGGGCCCCAGCCCACGTCGATGGTGTCGCCGTCCACCTTCACCTCGGCCGGGAAGCGGCCATGGACGCTGTCGTAGCGCAGCAGGTGAGCGTTGGTCTCCACCGGGCCGAGATCGTTGATCGCGACCACCTGGATGTCCGTGCGCCCGCTCTCCACGATGGCGCGCAGCACGTTGCGCCCGATCCGTCCGAACCCGTTGATGCCGACCTTGACCACCATTTCCGGTCTCCTCGCCTAGTTGCGTCCTGTCGATGCCGGGGCGCGCGCCTCGCGTCGCGCGTCGCGGCGAAATCCACGCGCGCCTTATACAATCCGCCGCGACGGGGCGAAACCTCGCGCAGGGGCCTTCGGGGCGCGCGGACCGGCGCTGGCCCGCCGCCAATCGACGCGGGCGGCGCGAAGACGGGCCGCGGCGGCGCCTTCGCGCCGGAGGGGGCCGAATCCTGCGGCGATTAACCTGACGGTAGCCCTAAGGGTGGAAAGTCCGCGCCGCGCGGGGAGGGCCATCCGTCCCGCGAACATCCTTTCGCAGTCGAGGACCGCCCGCCATGAGACACACCCGGATCGCCGCCGCCCTCATCGCGCTGGCGCCGCTCGCTACGCCCGCCGCCGCCAATGAATTCGAGGACAGCCTCCGCGCGCTGGCCCGGGATCAGCTCGCCGCCATCGCCGCGGATCCCGCGGTGGTCGCCGCGGTCAAGGCGCAGAACGCCGCCGGCGCGCCCGACCAGGCGCGGATCGACCAGCTCGACGCCGACTGGCGCGCGCAGGTGGGGACCGCCTCCGCCCCGCTGGTGGACGAGGTCGCGGGCCGCCCGGCCTCCAGGGTGCTGGCCGACGCCCGCGACGCCTCCGAAGGGCTGATCACGGAGGCGTTCGCCATGGATCATGTCGGCCTGAACGTCGCGGTTTCCGACCCGACATCGGACTACTGGCAGGGCGACGAGGCCAAGTGGCGCCAGACCTACAAGGTCGGCGCGGACGCGATCCACATCTCGGACGTGGAGCTCGACGAAAGCACCCAGACCTACCAGAGCCAGGTGAGCCTGCCGGTGGTGGACCCCGACGGGGGCGCGCCGATCGGGGCGGTGACCTTCGGGATCAACGTCGAGCTGCTGCAGTGATCCGCGACGCCGGGGCCCGCGCCGCGCGGGCTCCGGCGCCGCGCCCGGCGCGCCGCGCCGCCCCCTCGTGACCCGGAGCCCGTGATGACCCCTGCCCCCGCCTCGAACGTGGAGCGACTCGGCGCCAGCCCCCGTCTCGGCCGCCGCATCGCCCTGGCCTTCGCTCTGGGCGCGATCCTGCTGACGGCGCTGTTCGCGGCGCTGTCGATGCAGGCGCAGAGCCGGCTCGCAAGCGAGGTCTTCGCGCGCTCGGTCTCCCAGCTCGCCGACCTCACGGCGCGGGACATGGGCGGCGCGGTGAAGTTCGCCAAGACCGAGATCATCGAAGAGACCCTGGTGCATCTGTCCGAAGCGAACGGCCGCGCCTTCGGCGGGGCCAGGGTGGTCAACGCGGCCGGCGAGACGCTGGACGAGGTCGGCGCCCTGACCCGCGCTCCGGCGGCGGCGGCCCTGCTGGCCCGGACGCTGGAGACGGGGGAGCCCGGCGCCTCCGCCGACGGCCTCACCCAGGCGCGCGCGGTGCGCTTCGGCAAGGGGCAGGACATCGTCGGCGCGATTCTCGTCAGCTGGACCGATGCCGTGATCGTGGCGGATGTGCGCGCCTCGGCCATGCGCCTGGCCGGGCTCGGCCTCGCGATCGCGCTGGGCGCGGGGGCGCTGGGGATGTGGGCGCTGACCCGCCTGCTGACCCGGCCGCTGGTGCAGCTCGGCGCCACCGTGCGCAAGCTGATCGCGGGGGAGGACGCGAGCATCCCGGGCTTCGAACGCATGGACGAGATCGGCATGCTCGCCCGGTCGGTGGGCGAAATCCATGAGCAGTCGCAGGCCTCGGCCCGCACCAGGCGGGCGCTGGACAGCGCCTCGACGCTCCTGATGATCGCCGACACCGAGGACCGGATCACCTATGTCAGCCCGTCGCTGGTCCAGTTGCTGGACCGCGCCGGCGACGGCATCCGCAAGATGGTTCCGCAATTCGACCCCGCGAAGCTGATCGGCGTGGATTTCCACATCTTCCACCGCAACCGCAGCCACCAGGTCGACAAGCTCCACGACATGACGGAGAAGCTGATCACCGACATCCGCCTCGGCGAACGTCGGCTGAACCTGGTGGTCAGCCCGATCTTCGGGCGCCGGGGCCAGCGCATCGGCACGGTGGTCGAATGGCTGGACCGGACCGAGGACCTGGCGATCCTGGCCGCGATCGACGAGACCGCCGCCAAGGCGGCGGAGGGCGATTTCTCCCGCCGGATCAAACCGCATGGCGCGGATGAGAACCTGGAACAGGTGGCCCGCCAGGTGAACCGCATCTGCGAGACCATCGACCGCTTCCTGACCGAGGTCGAGACCCCGGTGAAGGCCATGGCCGACGGCGACCTGAGCCACCGTTCGGGCGCCGAGTTCCACGGCCGCTTCGCCGACGTGACCGGCTCGGTCAACGCCACGCTGGACCGGCTGGGCGGTCTGGTCGCCGACATCAAGGCGGCGGAACGCGCCATGCGCGGCAATATCGACGAGGTCTCCGGCGGGGCCGGCGACCTGTCCAGCCGCACCGAAGCCCAGGCCTCGGCGCTGGAGGAGACCTCCGCCACGGTCGAGGAGATCTCGGCCACCATCTCCACCAACGCGGACGGCGCGAAGCAGGCCAGCACCATGGCCGCCGACGCCCGCGACCGCGCCCAGATGGGCCAGTCCGTGGTCGGCGACGCGGTCGGCTCGATGAAGGAGATCGAGGAAAGCTCGGCGCGCATCTCGGACATCACCGCGGTGATCGACTCGATCGCCTTCCAGACCAACCTGCTGGCGCTGAACGCGGCGGTGGAGGCGGCCCGGGCGGGGGAGGCCGGCAAGGGCTTCGCCGTGGTGGCCTCGGAGGTCCGGACGCTCGCCCAGCGCTCGTCGGAAGCCGCGCGCGACATCAAGGAGCTGATCGCCGCCTCCGGCGCCAAGGTGGCCGACGGCGTGCGCCATGTGCATGCGACCGGCGAGGCGCTCGGCGGGTTGATGTCCGCGATCAGCTCGATGTCGGAGACCATCGACGACATCGCGCGCGCCAGCCGCGAACAGGCCACCGGCATGCAGGAGATCACGCAGGCCGTCTCGCATATGGACGAGACCACCCAGCGCAACGCCTCCATGGCGGAGCAGAGCGCCCGGGCGGCGGAGGCCCTGCGCACCCAGTCGGATACCCTGGCGGAGCTGATCGGCTTCTTCCACGCCGAGGCCGCGTCCCGCAACCGCGCCGCCTGATCCCGCCGGTCCCGCCAGGCGCCCGGCGGCGCGCGTCCCCACAGGGAAGGACGCCGGGCCCCTCGCGCTCCCCTCGCCCCGGCCCGGCTTCGCCGGGACGTCCGGCGGGCGAAGCCCGGCGGGGCGACGGCCCCAGGCCGGCGCGGGCGAGCTGCGCCGGCCCTCTCGCCACGCTCGCCACGCTCGCCCCCCTCGCCACGCTCGCCCGGGCCGGGCCGGGCCGCAGCAGTCTCGCCGCGGCCACGCCCGCCACCCGCCCCCCCGTGCGCGGAAAGGCTCCGCGACGCCGCTTCGGGACCTGCGGGTTTCAGGCGCCGGGAGCGGGCTCGGCGAATGCCGCGAAGCGCTCCAGATCGACCGTCTCGACCTCGCGCAGCAGCTCGATGAAGCCCCGCGCCTGGTGCGCCGCGATCGCGGCCCCCTTCTCCGCCGTCGCCACCGACGCGTCCCCCACCGTCCCGTCCGGGTTCAGGTCGCGCGCGGTCCAGCCATAGGCCACCGAGCCCGTCGGCCGCAGCCAGCGGAAATCCCCCATCCCCTCGGCGGAGGAGACGAAATCCTTCGCGCGGTCCATGCGCACCAGTTCCGGCCGGAAATGCAGCATCAGGGAGGTCTCGGCGTCGCCGCCATGGATCCCGTAGGTCCGCTCGCGCTCGGACAGCAGGCCTTCGGGATGGCCGAAGGCGCCCCATTGGCAGCGCACGGCCAGCATCCCGGCCCGCACCCGCAGCTCCCGCGTCAGGATCGACACCAGGTCCAGGTTGCCGCCATGGGAGTTCACGACGACCAGCTTGCGCACCCCGGCCCGCGCCACCGACAGGCCGATCTCCACCCAGGCCTTCAGCGCCGTCTCGGCCGAAAGCGTCAGGGTGCCGGGCGCATGCAGATGCTCGTTGGACTTGCCCACCGCCTGCACCGGCAGGATGCGGATATCCAGATCGTCGGGAACCCGCGCGCAGACCTCGCGCAGCATGCCGAGATTGATCTCGGTATCCACGCCGACCGGCAGATGCGGGCCATGCTGCTCGATCGCCGCGGTGGGCAGGATCGCGATGGTCTTCGCGGGGTCGATATCGGCGTAGTCCAGGGTCGAGTAATCCGACCAGTGCAGGCGGCGCATCAGTCCCCCTCCTTCAGTTCGCGCGGTGCGCATAGGTGGCGTTCAGACGCTCGGACAGGTGCTCGGCCCCGGTGATCGGCGCGTGGCGGGGCGCCTCGCCGGGCGCGAGGCAGACCGAGGGCGCCTCGATCACCGCGTCGGGGTCCGGGTCGAGGAAGAAGGCGACCGAGCACCGCTCCTGCGCCGGGGCCAGCACCCGGTGCGGGGTCGAGACGTAGAGGTCGTTGGTCCAGCGCTGCAGGCAGTCGCCGATATTGACCACGAAGGCGCCGGGCACGGAGGGCACGTCGAGCCATTCGTCCGTGCCGCGCAGGGCCCGCGGCTGCACCTGCAGCCCGGCCACGCCGTCGGTGGCCAGCAGCGTCACCGAGCCGTAGTCGGAATGCGCGCCGGCGCCGATCCCGCCTTTCGCGTCGGCGCCCGCGGCGGGATAGCGCAGCAGGCGCAGGGTCGCCATCGGCGCGCGGAACTTGTCTGCGAACCAGTCCTCCGGCAGGCCGAGATCCAGCGCGAAGGCCTGGTGAAGCTCCAGCCCCAGCGCCAGGCAGGCGTCATACCAGCCGAGGCATTCGGGCTTGAAGGCCGGCGCCCCTTCGGGCCAGAGATTCACGCCGCGGAACGGCTCGCCCGCCACCACCGACGGGTGATCCGGGGCGAGGTCGAGCCCGATATTGAACGCCTCCTTCGCGTCGGCCTGGCCGGAGGCGGGGTCCAGCGCCTCGACCTTCTGGGCGACGTAGCCGCGGTTATGCGCCGAATGCGCGATGGCCACGGCGTCCTTCTTCGCCTGCTCCAGCGCGAAGAACCCGCGGGCCACGGAGAAGATCGCCGTGCGCCGGGCGTTCAGGATGCCGGTGTTCTCCAGCAGGAAGAAGCCGGTGTCGCGGCAGGCGGCGCCAAGCTCGGCGGCGAAGGCGGCGCGGGCGGCGGCGTCCCCCTCGCGGAAGCGCGAGAAGTCGAACAGCGGGATGGCGGGGGCGTCAGGCATCAGCGGGGTCTCCCTTGGGCGCAAGCGCGCGGCGGCCGGCTTCGGCCGCGGCCGAGGCCCCGGCGGGCGCGCGGGCGCCGCGCAGACCGGCGCCGGTCAGCATCCGGTCGCATTCCCGGATCACGCGCGCAAGATGCCGGGCGCGGCTTTCGGGCGTGGAGGCGTCCATGGCGTAATGCGCCGCGAAGTGCCGCCGGCAGGTCGGCGCGCAGCAACTGCGCAGCCCCCGCAGCAGGATCCGCCGCCCCGGCGAGCCCATCGCCCAGGTCAGCCAGCGCGAGGCGCCGCAGGTGGTGAACACCGCCAGCCGCCGGATATGGGTGAGCGCCGGCGTGATCGGCCCGGCCTCGGGCAGGTTGAAGGCGACCGAGGGCAGCATCGCCCGGTCCAGCCAGCCTTTCAGCATCGCGGGCGGGCCATACCACCAGGTCGGGTAGACGAAAACCAGCGTGTCGGCCCAGCGCAGGGCCTCCACATGGGGGGCGAGCGCCGCATGGTCGGGGCTGTCGCCGTCATAGCCCTCCCACCGGGGGCGGGTCATCACCGGGTCGAAATCCTCGCCGTAAAGGTCGAGCACCCGCACCTCCGCCCCGCCGCGGCGCAGGCGGTCGGTCACGGTTTCGGCGATGGCGTGGTTGAAGCTTTCGGGCGACGGGTGGCAGTAGATCAGGAGGGCGCGCATGGCGGGACCCTTGCGTGCCGGGGCCGCGATCCTCCGCGGCGCCGGTGGGCGGCGGGGAGGTCGGCGCATCCCCCCTCCCGCCCCGCCGGGAAGAGGCGGCGGGGCTCAGCCCGCCGGTCTCATGCCCGCGTAGCGATAGACTTCGGAATAGGTGAAGTCGGGTGCGTCCCAGGTGATCATTTTCCCCGGATTGAGCAGGCCCTTGGGGTCGGCCTCGCGCTTGAAGGCGAGCTGCCGCTCATCCGCGGACTGTCGGCCGCCTTCCTCCAGCGTGTAGCGGTGCGGGTTGAAGATCATGCAGCCCATGTCCTCGTGGATGCGCACGATCTCCTCCAGCCGTTCCTCGGTGGTGAAGCGCACCACGGGGAGGCCGGCGAAGCGCATCCGCCCGTTCATGCGGATGCCTTCGAGATGCTGGGGGACCTCGGCGCCGAAACGGTCGCGGATGGCCTGCACCTGGGCCAGATCCTCGTAGCGGACCTGGAGATAGGTGATGGTCGGGTCCACCCGCAGCCCGCGCAGGGTGGTGTGGTTCCAGGCGTACTCGTAGGCGACGCCGAAGGCCTTCTTCTCCTCCGCCGTCACCTTGTCGGACCGATAGATGATCTCCGCCCCCTTGTGACGGCGGGTGAAGGTCATGAAGGCGTCCATGGCATGCGGCGCCACCATCACGATCACCACCGACTGGTCGGGGCGGATGCGGTCCTTGATGCGCAGGAAATAGTCGTGGGGGATCGGCGCCTCGACCGGAGTGATCAGCTTGGTGAGGATGCCGTCCTCGTTGCCCAGCGCCTCGGCCCACTGGGCGCCGTCCATGAAGTCGTCGAAGCCGACCAGCACGTCGGTCCACTCGTAGGCGGGGGCGAGCGGCAGCTCGATCTCGGTGATGATGCCGTTGGTGCCGTAGGCGTGGGAGACGCGGTGCAGCTCCTCCCCGGTGAATTCCAGCACGCGGGGCTCGGCCTCCATGGTCACCACGCGCAGGCGCAGGATGTTGCCCAGGTCGCGCAGCTGCCCCCAGCGGACCGAGCCCACGCCCCCCGAGCCG
The DNA here is from genome assembly GCF_900106695.1 of Albimonas donghaensis. Lineage (GTDB taxonomy): Bacteria > Pseudomonadota > Alphaproteobacteria > Rhodobacterales > Rhodobacteraceae > Albimonas > Albimonas donghaensis. The sequence continues at coordinate 394,358 of NZ_FNMZ01000001.1, read as the reverse complement.
CCGGCGATGAAGCCGCCCACGGTGGCGGTGGCGTAGGTGGAGGAGAACATGCGGATCTCCTGCCCCGAGGCGCGGATGATCTCGGCGTCCATGTCGCGCAGGATGCAGCCCGGCTCCACGATGGCGCGGCCGGGATGGATCTCCTTGACCTTGTTCATGTGGCGCATGTGCAGGACGCAGCCGCCGGCGAGCGGCATGGCCTGCCCGTAATTGCCGGTGCCCGAGCCGCGGGTGGTGACCGGCACGTCATGTTCGAAGCAGACCTTCAGGACCTCGATCACCTCGGCCTCGTTGCGGGGCGAGACCACGAAATCCCCGACCAGATGGTCGAGGCGGGATTTCAGCACCGGCGAATACCAGAAGAAATCCCGGCTCTTGGCTTTGACGGAGGCCGGCTTGTCGTCCAGGTCCAGATGCGACAGCGCCTCCTTGGCGGCGAGGACGTTGGGGGTCATGCGGGCTCCATCAGGTCGTCGAGTTCGGCGTAGTCGGGCAGCGCGCGGTCGATGGCGCGGCCGGCGCGCAGGACCATGCGGTCGGACTGGGGGCGGGCGAAAAGCTCGGTCCAGGACCGGGCGCGGCAGATCACCAGGTCGGCCGGCGCGCCGGGGTCGAGGCTGGGCGTCTCGAACCCGCAGGCGGCGGCGGGGGCGGTGAGGAAGGCCTCGGCCCAGTCCTCGCGTGAGTGATCCAGGTGGCAGATGCGGGTCGCCTCGCGCATCACCTCCAGCATGTCGAGGTCGCCATAGGCGTAGAACGGATCGCGGGTGTTGTCGGAGGCGAAGATCACCGGGATGCCCCGGGCGCGGGCCTCGTGAACCAGCGTGACGCCCCGGCCGCGCGGCGTCCGACCGTTGCGGCGGTCCTGAAGATACATGTTGCACATGGGCAGCGAGGTGATCGAGAGGCCTGCGCCGGCGCAGTAGTCCAGCGTCTCCAGCGCCACGGATTCCTCCTGGGTGGAGAGCGAGCAGCAATGCCCGCAATTCACCTTGCCCGTGAAGCCGGTCCGCCCCACCGCCCGCGCGATGGCGCGCAGGGTGGCGGAGTTCGGGTCCATGGTCTCGTCCACGTGGAAATCGGCGTCGAGGCCGAGCGTGCCCGCGGTTTCGAAGAAGATGTCGAGCCGCCGGTCGATGTCCGCCACCGGGTAGGTCACCGCCCCCAGCACCCCGCCCGAGCCCTTCACCACCTGCGCCAGATCGCGCCAGGCCGGCGTGTCGCCGACGAAGTCGATGCCGGTCAGCGACACGGCCTGAAGGTCGATGCAGCCGGCCCAGTCCTCACGCAGTTCGCGGAACACGGGCCAGGAGACGTCCTCCTGCGGGGGGGAGCTGTCGAGATGGGTGCGCACCGCCTTGGTGCCATGCGCCCAGGCGCAGCGCAGGGCGAAATCGGCGCGGCGGCGCACGTCCTCCGCCGTCCAGCGGGCGCGGCGGTCGTCGCCCACCGTCTCCAGCGCCCCCATGAAGGTGCCGTCGGGATTGGGGGAGCGGGCCCAGATATGGCCCTTGTCGATATGGGTATGGGCGTCGATGAAGCACGGGAAAATGATGCGCCCGCCCATGTCGATCTCGACCTCGTCGGCGCGGGCGTCGTTCTCGACGATGCGGCCGTCCTCGATGGTCAGGTCGGTCGCCACCAGGTCGCCGGGGCGGCCCAGCAGGGGGCCGGGGGCGCGCAGGTTCATCAGCCGCAGGCGTTTGGCCTCGGGCAGGTCGAGGAAGTCCACGGGGCTCACACCTCTCGTTTGATGGCGCTCTCGTGCCACTTGCGCAGCAGGAGATGGCTGACAAGGGACAGCACCGCGAAGATCAGGACCCCGGTCAGCGCGATCAGGATCAGGGCCGCGAAGGCGAGGTCGGTCTTGAGCCGGTAATTCGCCTCCAGGATCCGGAAGGCGAGGCCCGAGCCCATGCCCCCGGTGCCGGCCACGAATTCCGCGACCACGGCGCCGATCAGCGACAGGCCGCCGGCGATCCGCAGGCCGCCGAGGAAATAGGGCAGCGCGGCGGGGATCTGCAAGTAGCGCAGCCGCTGCCAGCGCGTCGCGCCGTAGATGGAGAACAGGTCGCGCAGGTTGTGGTCGGCCGACCGCAGGCCCAGCGTCGAGTTCGACAGGATCGGGAAGAAGGCCACGATCCAGGACACGATCAGCATCCCCACCACCTTTTCGGGGATCACGAAGACGCCGAGGTCGATGTCGGAGACATAGATCAGGATCAGCGGCGCCACCGCGACCACGGGCGTGACCTGAAGGATCACCGCGAAGGGGTAGAAGCTCATCTCCGCCCAGCGGGACTGGTTGAAGATCATCGCCAGCCCCGCCCCGCCGATCACCGCGGCGATCAGGGCCAGCAGGGTGGTCTGCACGGTGATGAGCCAGGAATCGAACAGGGTGGCCGCGTTCTCGACCAGCGCGGCCCAGACGCGCGTCGGGCTGGGCAGGATGTAATGCGGGATCTGCGCCGCCTCGACCCGCCATTGCCAGAAGGCGACGGCGCCGATCAGCATCAGCGCCGGCAGCAGCCAGCGCGCGGTGCGGTCGAGCCGCTGGGACCGCTGGCGAGCCAGCTCCTCCGCGTCGATCAGGGTCGGGTCGGTGTCCTTGACGGTCAATGCGCGCCCTCCATCGCGAGCCCCAGCGCGTCGGACGTGGCGCGGCACTGGGCGGCGTAGTCGGCCGAGGTCCGGAAGTCCTCGGTGCGGGGATAGGGCTCGTCCACGTTCAGCTCGGCGATGACCCGGCCCGGACGGGCCGCCATGACCACGATCCGGTCCGAGAGGAACACGCTCTCGAACACCGAATGGGTCACGAAGATCACCGTGCAGTTCAGCTTGGCGCGCATGGCCAGCAGGTCGTTGTTGAGCTTGAAGCGGGTGATCTCGTCCAGCGCGGCGAAGGGCTCGTCCATCAGGATCAGCCGGGGCCTCGTCACCATGGCCCGCGCGATGGAGACGCGCATCTTCATGCCGCCCGAAAGCTCGCGCGGGTAGGCCTTTCCGAAGCCGGACAGGCCCACGGTGGCCAGCGCGTCGTCGATATCGGCCTTGCAGTCGGCGAACCTGCGCCCCTTCAGGCGCAGCGGCAGCCAGACGTTATGCTCCACGGTGGCCCAGGGCATCAGGGTGGGTTCCTGGAACACCACGCCGAGCCCGCCGTCGTCGGGCCCCGCCCCCTGCCCTTCCCAGGCGATCTTGCCGGCGGTCGGGTGCGTCAGCCCCGCCACCAGCCGCAGCGCCGTGGACTTGCCGCAGCCGGACGGGCCGAGCAGCGAGATGAAATCCCCCTGCCGCACATCCAGCGACATGCCGCGCAGCGCGATCACGTCGCCGCCGAAGACCTTGGTGACATTGCGGATGGACAGCACGGGGGCCCGCGCCGCCCGCGCCGCCGCCGCATCCGTCAGGGGGGCGGCGGGATCGCCCGCCGCCCCCGGAGTCGCGTGCGCGTCCGTCACTCGACCAGCTTCTTCTTCGTCTCCAGCGCCACGCCGGTGTTGGAGAACTCGGTCGTGTAGACCTTGGACAGGTCCAGGCCCGGCTCGATCACGCCGGCCTCGACCATCTTGTCGTGGAAGTCCTGCATCTTGGCGTCGGTCATGACGCCGATGCCCATGGTCTCGGAATCGCCCGAGTCGACGATGCCGTAGTCCTTCATCGCCTGGATCGAGAAGGCGATCTGCTCGTCCGACATGTCGGTGTTGTCGGCCTGGATCAGGGCGTTGCCGGCCGACGGGTCGCCGTAGAGGTAGTTGGCCCAGCCGATCGAGGAGGCCTCCACGAAGCACTTCACCACTTCGGGCTTGGCGTCGATGGTGGCCTGCATGGTCTCCACCGTCGTGGCGTAGGTGGAGAAGCCGGCGTCGGCGAGCACGTAGACGTCAGGCTTGAAACCGCCCTCGGTCTCCACCGCGAAGGGCTCGGACGTGACATAGCCCTGCTGGCCCGACTTCACGTCGGCGATGAAGGGCGCGGGGTTGAAGGTGTAGGGCTTGCGCGTCTCGGCCTTGAAACCGTAGGCGGTCATCATCCAGCGGTAGAACGACTGGTAGCCGTTGTCGCCGATGAACAGCGTGTCGAGATTGGCGAGATCCTCGAAGGACGAGGCGGCGCCGGGATGGGTCAGGATGACCTGCGGCTCTTTCTGGAAATGCGCGGCGACGACCTTGAGGGGGATGCCCTCGCGCACCGCCGAGAAGGCCTGCAGCATGTTGCCGCCCATGGAGAAGTCGATCTTGCCGGCCAGCATCAGCGCCCGGTTGTTCACCTGGGGGCCGCCGGGGACGATCTCGACCTCGATGCCGCAATCGGCGAAGGTCCCGTCGGCGATGGCCTGATAGTAGCCGCCGTGCTCGGCCTGGGCGACCCAGTTGGTCCCGAATTTCACCTTCTCCTGGGCGTGGGCGGGGGCGGCGAGCGCCGCGGCGGAGGCGGCGGCGACAAGCGCCGCGCGAAGCGTGGTGGAGGACATGGCGATCTCCCTCGTTGTCCGGCGGGGGGGAGTTTGGCGAGGCGCGCGCGTCGGCGCCAGTGGTCATTTCGCGGATGCGGAATATTTGCCGCCGGCGCCCGCTTCGCAGGCGCCGCATACGGATTGCCCAGCCGATATGGCGCGAAAACCATCGCCGCCGTCTTCGGGCGAATGGACGGGGAATCGCCCGGACTGTTTCCGCGATTCTGTTTCCGCTGGGGCGCCGCTCAGGCGGGCTGCGGGCTGCGCGGCGGTCGGCCGAGCGCCACGCCGATCTGCACCACCCCCGCCACCAGCCCGAGCCCGACGCCGATCTGCACCGCGAGGTCGTAGTTCCCGAAGACATCGAACACCAGCCCGCCCCCGATGGCCCCGAGAAAGCTGCCCATCTGGTGCCAGCAGAAGGTCATGCCCTGCAGCATCGCCTGCCAGCGCAGGCCGAAGGTCTCGGCCACCGACCCCGCGATCAGCGGGCTGACGCCGAGCCACAGGAACCCCATGAGCGCGGCGAAGATCACCGTGGTCTCGGGCGTGGGAAAGCGGGTGAAGAACCAGGCGAGCACCAGCGAGCGGCCGACATAGATGCAGCCCAGCAGCGCCTGCTTTGACCACCGCCCCCCGGCCCAGCCGAAGAACAGCGACCCCGCGACGTTCATCCCACCGATCACCCCCAGCGCGGTGGCGGCCAGCATCGGGTCGGCGCCGCAAAGCGCGAGGTAGGAGGGCAGATGCGTGGTCAGGAAGATCAGCTGCATGCCGCAGACGAAATAGGCGCCGGTCATCACCAGGAAGTTCAGGTTGCCGAAGGCCATGCCCAGCGCGCCGCGGGCCGACATGCTGTCGGCGCTGTCGGGCATGGGCGGGGGTGGCGGCAGCCGGTCGACGCGGCCCGCCATCCAGGCGGCCGGCAGGATCGCCAGCGCCAGCACGAAGAACACCGCGAGGCTGATGCGCCAGTCCCAGGCCTGCATCACCGCCTGGCCCAGCGGCGCGGCGATCAGCGCGCCCAGCGAGCCCGCGGCCGAGACCGCCCCCAGCACGACCGAACGCACCGCGACGGGAACCGAGCGCGCCGCGACCGCCATCGACATGGCGGTGGAGGCGCAGGCCATGCCCAGCCCCACCATGAGCCCCGCGCCCAGCAGCACCGTCCACATGCCCTGCGACAGCGCCAGCACCCCCATGCCGAGCGCATAGACCAGCGCCCCCGCCACCATCACCGGCCGGAAACCGCGGCGCGCGGCCAGCCCGCCGACCAGCGGCTGGAACACGCCCCAGGCCAGGTTCTGGGCCGAGATGGCGAGGGTGAACTGGGTCACCGTGATGCCGATATCCGAGGTCATGGCCGGGATGAACAGGCCGAGGCTCTGGCGCAGGCCCATGGTCAGGGACAGCATCACCGCCGCCCCGATCAGAATGGGCAGCACCGCCCGGATCTCCGGCCGCATCGCCATGGTCTCAACTCCCCGTCATGCCGGTTTCGTGAGGGAACCGTTGGAGTTGTCTTCGCACAGGGTAATAAGGGAGGCAAACGATTTCCCTTGCGGCGCCGGTCGCGAGCCCCTTCCCTTCCCCGCCGCCCCGCGCCAGTCTCGGGCGCTTGTTGCAGCGCACCGAAGGAGACGCGCCATGACCCTCCAGCGAATTTCGTCCGGCGGCCCGTGGGAGGAGAAGGCCGCCTATTGCCGGGCCGTGGTCGCGGGGGGCTGGGTGCATGTCGCCGGCACCACCGGCGCCGATCCCGAGACCGGAGAGATGCCCGAAAGCGTCGTCGACCAGTGCCGCAACACGCTGGCCAAGATCGAGGCCGCGCTGGCCGAGGCCGGGTCGAGCTTCGCCGACGCGGTGCGCGTCCACTACATCCTGCCCGATGCGGCGGATTTCGAGCCCTGCTTTCCGGTGCTGCGCGAGGCGTTCGGGGACAGCCCGCCCGCCGCGACGATGATCGCGGCCGGGCTGATCGCGCCGGGCATGAAGATCGAGATCGAGCTGACCTGCTTCAAGGGCTGAAAGCACGGGGGGGCGATGGACTGGGGGGGCCGAACGCCCCTCAGCCGCAGCCGTCCCGGCGCCAGGTCCCGGCCTCCCGGTCCCGGCAGAAGCCGGCCGCCTGCATCGCGTCCTCGATCGCGAAGACCGGCGCGATGACCGTGTCGGGGCCGGGGCCGGGGCCGCGGCGGCATTGGAGCGTGGCGACCGTCGCTTCGCCCTTCAGGACGTTCACGCCGCCCTCGGGGACCGCCTCGGGGTCGAGCCGGTCGAGGCTGTGCCAGGCCTCGTAGACATAGCCCGCATTGCGAAACCCGACCGAGGCCCAGATCGTCCGCCCCACCCCGTTCCAGGGCCGCGCGGTCCCGGCGGAGAAATCCTCCCGCAGGGTCAGCTCGGGCGCGCCCGCGGGGCCGAAGGCATAGGCGAAGGCGCGCGCGCCGGGCTCGATGCAGACCTCCAGATGGCGCCCCCGCCCGACATTGCAGGACAGGAACGTCGTCCCCGCGCAATCCGCGAAGGTGGGCGAGGCGGGCGCCAGCAGGGCGAGCAGAACCAGACGGCGCATCCGCGAAATCTTCCCAGGGACGACCCCGAAACGAAAAGGAGCCGCCCCGAGGGGCGGCTCCCGTCACTTGCGTCTCCGCAGGGCTCAGAGCTTGGACTCGAGCTCCGGCAGCACGTCGAACAGGTCCGCGACCAGGCCGTAGTCGGCGACCTGGAAGATCGGCGCCTCTTCGTCCTTGTTGATGGCCACGATGACCTTGGAGTCCTTCATGCCGGCGAGATGCTGGATCGCGCCCGAGATGCCGACGGCGATGTAGAGCTCCGGCGCCACGACCTTGCCGGTCTGACCGACCTGCCAGTCGTTGGGCGCGTAGCCCGAGTCGACCGCGGCGCGCGAGGCGCCGACGGCGGCGCCGAGCTTGTCGGCCACCTTCTCGATGATCGCGAAGTTCTCCTTCGACGCCATCGCGCGGCCGCCGGAGATGATCCGCTTGGCCGAGGTCAGCTCGGGGCGATCCGACGCCGCGATCTTGTCCTCGACCCACTCGGACACGCCCGGGTTCTCGACCGCGGAGATGGTCTCAACCGAGGCGGAGCCGCCCTCGCCCACCGCGTCGAAATTGGCGGTGCGCACGGTCAGGACCTTCTTGGCGTCGGAGGTCTTCACCGTCTGGATGGCGTTGCCGGCGTAGACCGGGCGCTCGAACGTGTCGCCGTCGACGATCCCGGAGATGTCCGAAATCACCATGACGTCGAGCAGCGCGGCGACGCGCGGCATCAGGTTCTTGCCGGCGATGGTGGCCGGGGCGAGGATGTGCTCGTAGTCGCCGGCGATGGACACGACCAGGGCGGCCTTGGGCTCCGCCAGGTTGTGGCCCAGCGACGGGTCCTCGCAGCACAGCACCTTGGACACGCCGTCGAGCTTGGCGGCGGCGTCGGCGGCGCCCTTGGCGTTCTCGCCGGCGACGAGGATGGTCACGTCGCCCAGCTTCTTGGCGGCCGAAAGGGCCTTGCCGGTGGCGTCGGCGGCGAGCTCGCCGGCCAGCGTCTCAGCGATCAGCAGAACAGCCATTACAGGACCCCCGCTTCGTTCTTCAGCTTGGAGATCAGCTCGTCGACATCGGCGACCTTGACCCCAGCGGAGCGGCCCTTCGGCTCGGCGGTGGAGACCACCGTGAGCCGCGGGGCGACGTCGACGCCGTAATCGGCGGCGGTCTTCGCATCCAGCGGCTTCTTCTTCGCCTTCATGATGTTGGGCAGCGACGCGTAGCGCGGCTCGTTCAGGCGAAGGTCGGCGGTGACGATCGCCGGCATCTTCAGCTTGAGGGTCTGCATGCCGCCGTCGACCTCACGGGTCACGGTGGCGGTGTCGCCCTCGATCGCCAGCTCGGCCGCGTTGGTGGCCTGACCCCAGCCCAGGAGCGCCGCCAGCATCTGGCCGGTGGCGTTCATGTCGTTGTCGATGGCCTGCTTGCCGAGAAGGACCAGACCGGGCTGCTCCTCGTCGATCACGCCCTTGAGCAGCTTGGCGACGGCCAGCGGCTCGATGTCGGTGTGAACGTCGTCGGAGGCCTCGATCAGGATGGCGCGGTCGGCGCCCATGGCGAGCGCGGTGCGCAGGGTTTCCTGCGACTGCTTCACGCCGATGGAGACCACGACGATCTCCTCGGCGACGCCTTTTTCCTTCAGCCGGATGGCCTCTTCGACGGCGATCTCGTCGAACGGGTTCATCGACATCTTGACGTTCGCGAGATCGACGCCGCTTCCGTCCGCCTTCACGCGGACCTTCACGTTGTAGTCGATCACGCGCTTGACGGGCACGAGCACCTTCATTGCGCGTTTCTCCTCCTGGTTTCTCCGCACGGCCTGGGACGCGCGGCGGTCGTCGTCTGGCTACACCGACCTTGTCCCTGATGGTAGGGGCAAAGCGGCGGGAAACCACCTCAGGCGGGCCGCGCAGGGGGGCGCGGGCCCTTTTGATCCGGGCGTTTCGCTAACATACGGCCCGGTATGCAGGCGCCGGACACGCGGTCGCATCGCGAAACCCGGCGCAAGAATCGGTCCCCGCCCGCGCGGGGCGCGCAATTCCGTAAGGTCCGCCTCCCCGGGCGTCTGGGGGACGGGACGGGGCTTCGGCAGGGGCCGGGATCAGCGGTTGGCGCCGGGAACCCAGAGCACGTCGCCCGCGCCATTGCCGTTGGCGGCGCGGGAGGCGACGAAGAACCAGTCCGACAGCCGGTTGAGATAGGTGGCCGAGGGCGGGTTGATCGCCTCCTCCGCCGCCAGCGCCACCGTCAGGCGCTCGGCCCGGCGGCTGACGGTGCGGCACAGGTGCAGATGGGCGGCGAGCGCCGAGCCCCCGGGCAGCACGAAGCTGCGCAGGGGGGCGAGATCGGCGTTCATGGCGTCGATCTCCGCCTCCAGCCGGTCCACCTGGGCCTGGGTGACGCGCAGGACGGGATATTTCGCCTCGCCGTCCTTGTCGGGATTGGGGCGGCACAGGTCGGCGCCGAGATCGAAGAGGTCGTTCTGGATGCGGGCCAGCGCCGCGTCCATCTCCCCCCCCGCGACATCGGCCGCGTGCAGACGCGCGAGGCCGACGGCGGCGTTGGTCTCGTCCACGGTCCCATAGGCCTCGACCCGCAGGGACTGCTTGGGCACGCGGGCGCCGTCGCCCAGCGCCGTGGCGCCCTTGTCGCCGGTGCGGGTGTAGATGCGGTTCAGCACGACCATGACGGTTCTCCCCCTGCGGGCGGCCTGCGCGGGCCGTCCGGATGCGCGGGCGGCGAGGCCCGGGCCGGTTTCAGTTGCCCGAACGCATGGCCCAGACGGCGACCAGGATCAACACCACGGCGATGGCCTGGGCGATGATGCGCAGCCGCATGATCTTGTTCGCGTATTTTCGGTTGAAATCGCCGCCGCGGGCGAAGCTTCCGACGCCGAACAGCAGGACGCCCAGCACGCAGAGACAGGCGATCAGGGAGATGACGAGCAGGGTATTGGGCATGGACGGGATCCTTTCCTCGCCCCTCTACCTAGCGCAAAGCCGAGCGCGCGCCACCGCGTCCTGTCGGCGCGTGAAGCCCGGTCCGCGCCGGCGCCGCACACACCGCCGCACGTGGGGGCGGGCGCCGGCGCTAATGGTCGCCGCGGAACACGAAATCCAGCGCCCGCGTGGGCAGAAGCCGCGCCGCCAGCGCCGCGATCCAGGTCGGCGTGGTGACGTAATAGCGCGCCTTGGGCCGGTGCGCGGTCAGCGCGTGGGTCAGGCGGGCGGTGACGGCCTCGGGCATCAGCTCGAAGCGGTCGAGCGTCTCGGTCTCCGGAGCCTCCAGCCGGGGCAGGATCTTCTCGGCCCAGGCCCGCCCCCAGGCGGAGCCGGAGCGGTCCACCGCCGCCTCCATCCGCGCGCGGGCGTTGCGGCGGAAGGCGGTGCGAATCGGACCCGGCTCGATCAGGATCACCCGCACCCGCGGGCCGGGGGCCTCGGGCGCGTCGCATTCCCGGCGCAGGCAGTCGGTCATCCCCTCGATGGCGAACTTGGTGGCGTTGTAGGGCCCGCGATAGCGCAGCGAGACCATGCCCAGCACCGAGGAGCAATTCACCACCCGCCCGTCGCCCGAGGCCCGCAGCGCCGGCAGCAGCCGCCGGGTCAGGTCGTGCCAGCCGAGCACGTTGGTCTCGAAGATCGCGCGCATGGCGTCGCGGGGCACGTCCTCCAGCGGGGCGGGAATGGCGTAGGCGCCGTTGTTGAAGAGCGCGTCCAGCGTCCCCCCGGCGCGGCGCAGGGTCTCGGCGGCGGCGCGGGCCACGCTGGCCTCGTCGGCGTAATCCAGCGGAAAGCTCTCCAGCCCCTCGGCCTGCAGCCGGTCGCAATCGACCTGGCGGCGGCAGGTGGCGAAGACCCGCCAGCCGGCGCGATGCAGCGCCCGCGCGGCGTCGAGACCGATGCCGCTGGAGCAACCGGTGATCAGGATGGTTTTCGGCCTCATGCGCTCTCGCCCCGTCCTTGTTCCCCCGCCTGATCGTATCACGCCGCAATCGTCGCGCGAGCGCAGCGCCCGCGGGTGCGGCGCGATGCCCGGCTTCCGCACGGGCGCCCTGCGGCGCGGAAGCCTCGCGGCCGGCGCGGAACGTCACGGGAACGCCCCGGAGCGCGAACCGCTTCTGGACGCCCCCGCTGCGCCGCACTAAAGCAGGGACATGGCCGACCAGATCGACGACGACCCGACCGAGCCGCCCCAGGGGGGCGCGATCACCGCCGAGCCGCTCCGCCGGGCGCTCGGCGACCGCTATCTGCAATACGCGCTGTCCACGATCATGCACCGCGCCCTGCCCGACGCGCGCGACGGGCTCAAGCCCGTGCACCGGCGGCTGATGTGGGCGATGCGGCTGCTCAGGCTCGACCCCAACCAGGGCTTCAAGAAGTCCGCCCGCGTGGTCGGCGACGTGATCGGCAAGTATCACCCGCATGGCGACCAGTCGGTCTATGACGCGCTGGTGCGGCTCGCCCAGGGGTTCGCGGTCCGCTATCCGCTGATCGACGGCCAGGGGAACTTCGGCAACATCGACGGCGATAACGCCGCGGCCATGCGCTACACCGAATCCAAGCTCACCGCCGTCGCCGCCGCGATGATGGACGGGCTGGACGAGGACGCGGTGGACATGCGCGCCACCTATGACGGGGAGGAAGAGGAACCCATCGTCCTGCCGGGCGCCTTCCCCAACCTGCTGGCCAACGGCGCGGCGGGGATCGCGGTGGGCATGGCGACCTCGATCCCGCCGCACAACGCCGGCGAGGTGGCCTCCGCCGCCCTGCACCTGATCAAGCACCCCGACGCCCGCGTCGAGACGCTGCTGGAGAAGATGCCCGGCCCGGACTTCCCCACCGGCGGCGTGATGATCGAACCCGCCTCCAGCATCGCCGAGAGCTACCGCACCGGCCGCGGGTCCTTCCGCCTGCGGGCGCGGTGGAAGGTCGAGGACCTGGGCCGCGGCCAGTGGCGCATCGTGGTGGACGAGATCCCCTACCAGGTGCCCAAGTCCCGCCTGATCGAGAAGATCGCGGAGCTGATCAACGCCCGCCGCATCCCGATCCTCGCCGATATCCGGGACGAAAGCGCCGAGGACGTGCGCATCGTGCTCGAACCCCGCTCGCGCAATGTCGAGCCGGCCGTGCTGATGGAGACGCTGTTCCGCCAGACCGACCTGGAGACCCGCTTCCCGCTCAACATGAACGTGCTGATCGACGGGAAGATCCCCAAGGTCTGCGGCCTGCGCGAGGTGCTGCGCGCCTTCCTCGACCACCGTCGCGAGGTGCTGCAAAGGCGCTCCGCCTACCGGCTGGAGAAGATCGAGAAGCGGCTGGAGGTGCTGGGCGGCTACATCATCGCCTTCCTCAACCTCGACCGGGTGATCGAGATCATCCGCAACGACGACGACCCCAAGGCCAGCCTGATGGCGGAGGACTGGGGGCGGTTCGGCACCCTGACCCCGGCCATGGGCGAGTTCGGCTTCGGACCCGCGCCGGAGGGGCGGGAGCCCGGCGTCTACCTGTCGGAGGCGCAGGCCGAGGCGATCCTGAACATGCGCCTGCGCTCCCTGCGCCGGCTCGAGGAAATGGAGATCCGGAACGAGCGCGACGCGCTGGCCGAGGAGCATGTCCGCCTGTCGGCCCTGCTTGAGGACGAGGCCGCGCAGTGGGACCGGATCTCGGACGAACTGCGCGAGATCCGCGCCACCTTCGGCCCGCCCCGCGGCTTCGGCGGCGCGATCACGCCGGAGGAGATCGACAAGCTCAAGGCCGCCCACGACCCCTACCCGCTGGGCGCGCGCCGCACCGCCATGACCGAAGCCCCGAAGGTGGAGGAGATGCCCCCCGAAGCGATGATCGAGCGTGAGCCGATCACGGTGGTCTGTTCCGCCATGGGGTGGATCCGGGCGATGAAGGGGCATGTCGCGCTGGATTCGGAGCTGAAATACAAGGACGGCGACGGGCCGAAATTCGTGTTCCACGCGGAGACCACGGACAGGATCCTGCTGTTCTCGTCCTCGGGCCGGTTCTTCACGCTGGGCGCGGACAAGCTGCCCGGCGGGCGCGGCATGGGCGAGCCCGTGCGGCTGATGATCGACCTGCCCAACGAGGACGAGATGGTGGCGCTTTTCGCCCACAAGCCGGGGGCCAAGCGGCTGCTGGCCTCCTCGACCGGCGACGGCTTCGTGCTGAACGAGGCGGAGGCGATCGCGCAGACCCGCTCGGGCAAGCAGGCGCTGAACGTGAAGGCGGGCGGGCGGGCCATGGTCTGCGCGCCGGTGGAGGGCGACGCGGTGGCGGTGGTGGGCGAGAACCGCAAGGTGCTGGTCTTCCCGCTGGAGCAGCTGCCCGAGATGACCCGCGGCAAGGGCCTGCGCCTGCAACGCTACAAGGACGGCGGGCTGTCGGACGCGCGGGTGTTCGACCGGGCCGCGGGCCTGAAATGGCTCGACCGAGGCGGGCGCACCCGCACCGTGCTGGGCGAGGAGCTGGCCGAATACGCCGGCGACCGCGCCGGGGCGGGGCGCATGGCGCCGCGCGGCTTCCCACAGGACAACAAGTTCAACTAGGCTCCGCCGTCGAAGCCCCCTGCCGCAAGGGCGGGAGGGGGCGCGATCACCCGAAAGGCGGCGCCCATGACCCGACATATCCTGATCACCGGCGGCTCCCGCGGCATCGGCGCGGCGACGGCCGTGGCCTGCGCGTCGCGGGGCTGGAACGTGACGGTCAACTACGCCGCCGACGCGGCCGCCGCCGCCGCCACCGTGGCGGTGCTGGAGGCCGCGGGGGTCCGCGCCCAGGCGATTCGCGGCGACATGGCCAGGGCCGACGAGATCGCGGCGCTGTGGGATGCGGCCGAGGCCGGGATCGGCCCGGTGGACGGGCTGGTCAACAACGCCGGCATCGTCGCCCCCGCCATGCCGCTGGCCGAGATGGACCCCGCTCGCATCGCCGCCCTGATCGACCTCAACGTCACCGGCGCCCTGCTGGTGGCGCGCGAGGGCGCCCGGCGCATGCCCGCCGCCCGCGGGGGCCAGGGGGGCGCGATGGTCAACATCTCCTCCGCCGCGGCCCGGCTGGGGTCGGCGAACACCTTCGTGGACTACGCCGCCTCGAAGGGCGCCATCGACACGCTGACCATCGGACTGGCGCAGGAGCTGGCGCCGCTGGGCGTGCGGGTCAACGCCGTGCGCCCGGGCATCATCGCGACCGAGATCCACAAGGTGAGCCACGGCGACGAGGACCGGCTGGGCGCGAGCGCCCCGATGATCCCCCTGCGCCGGGTGGGCGAGCCCTCCGAGATCGCGGAGGCAGTGTGCTGGCTGCTGTCCGACGCGGCCTCCTACGCCACCGGGGCGATCCTGGACGTGGCCGGCGGGCGCTGACGCAAGCGCCGGGGCGCGCGGCGCCGGACTCTCCCTTCCGCCGGATCGCGGCGAGGGGAGGACTGCATGACCAAACATATCCTGATCACCGGCGCCTCGCGGGGCATCGGGGCTGCGACCGCGCGGGTCTGCGCGGCGCGAGGCTGGACGGTGAGCGTCAATCACCCGCCCGAAGCGGGCGCGGAGGCCGAGGCGGCGGCGGTGGTCGAGGCCTGCCGCGCCGCCGGGGCCCGGGCGCAGGCCTTCGCCGGGGACATGAGCGTGGACTCGGACGTTTCGGCCCTGTGGGACGCGGCGGAGGCGGCCTTCGGGCCGGTCGAGGGGTTTTCCAACAATGCCGGGATCACCGGGCCGACCTCGGCGCTGGCGGACATGGACCCGGACCGCATCCGCAGGGTGATCGGGCTGAACGTGATCGGCGCGATCATGGGCGCGCGGGAGGCGGCGCGGCGCATGCCCACCGACCGGGGCGGGCGCGGCGGCGCCATCGTCAACCTCGCCTCCATCGCCGCGACCTCGGGGGCGGGCGGGGCCTTCGTGGATTACGGGGCGTCCAAGGGGGCGATGGTGTCGCTGACCAAGGGCCTGGCGGTGGAGCTGGCGGCGGGCGGAGTGCGCGTCAACGGCGTGCGGCCGGGGATCATCGACACCGCCATCCACGCAGACAGCCTGGCGCCCGAGCGCGTGACCCAGGCCGCGACCACCGTGCCCATGGGCCGCCCCGGCACGGCCGAGGAGGTGGCGCGGGTCATCGCCTGGCTGATGTCGGAGGAGGCGTCCTACGTCTCCGGCGCGCTGGTGGACGTGGCCGGAGGGCGCTAGGGCGCGGCCGCGTCAGCCCCGGCGCCGGAGCGAGGCGGGTGGGGAGGGCCGGGAGGGCGGGAAGGGCGGGGAGGCGGGGAGGCGGGGAGGCGGGTTCGCACCCGCCCTACGGGGCCCGGCGGACGGCGCGGGATCCGCGCCGCCCGCGCCGCGCCTTACTCGTAGACCGCGGGGCGGCCCTCGACGCCGGCGTTGACGGCCTCGATGTTGTGGGGCTTGCCGATCAGGTCCTTCTGCAGCCGGCTCTCGGCCAGCAGCGCGGGAAGGGCGCCGGCTTCCTCGTCGGAGATGTTCAGCAGCTCCTTGGCGGCGCGCATCGCGGTCGGGCTTTTCGACGCGATCTCACGGGCCAGTTCGCGGGCGCGGGCCAGCGGGTCCTCGGCGATCTCGGTGACGAAGCCGTATTCCAGGGCCTTGTCGGTCTCGAAGATCTCGGCGGTGTAGGTCAGCTTGCGGATCACGTCGCCGCGGGCCAGCGTGCGCATCACCGCCATGCCGCCCATGTCGGGCACGAGGCCCCATTTCAGCTCCATCACCGAAAATTTCGTCCCCGGCGCGGCGATCCGGACATCCGGCCCCAGCGCGATCTGGAAGCCGCCGCCCAGGGCGAACCCGTGCACCGCGGCGATCACCGGCACGCCCAGCTCGCGCCAGCCCCAGCAGCAGTTCTGCGCCATGTTGGCCGGCCCGTGGGTGCGGTTCATGATGTCCATGCCGAGGGAGCCGCGGCCCTCGGTCTTCATCCGCTGGAAGCCCGACTTGTCGAGGCCCGAGCAGAAGGCCCGGCCCGAGCCCTTCAGCACCACGGCGCGCAGCCCGGCCATGCCGGCCAGCGTCTCATGCGTGTCGGCGATGGCGCGCATCAGTTCGGGGGTGATGGCGTTCAGGCGATCCGGCCGGTTCAGCGAGACCTCGCAGACCCCGTCGACGAGATCGGAGATCAGCATGATGGGCGCATCGGTTTCGGTCGCCGCGGCGGCGGCGGTCTGGGTGGACATGGGGCTCTCCTCCTTGGCGCGGCCGCGTCTGTCGGCGACCCGCGTTCCCGAACAGCATGGACGCCGCGGGCAGGCTCGGCAAGTGCGTCAGGACCGCTGGGCGGAACAGGGAGGCGGCGGAATGCGGGCGAGGGGCCGAGAGGCCGGGCTCAGCCCCGCGCCAGCACGTCGGCGTAGACCTGCAGGGTCGCGCGCTGCATGGCCTCGGTCGAAAAGCGCTGCATGATGCGGGCGCGCCCGGCCATGGCCATATGCTCCCGCGCCGAGACGTCGAGATCCAGCGCCCGGTTCGCCGCCGCCGCCAGCGCGTCGGCGTCGCCGGGGGGATAGCGCCAGCCGGTGCGGCCCTCGTCCACCGTCTCCCGGGCGCCGCCATGGTCGGTGGCGATCACCGGGCGCCCCATGGCCTGGGCCTCGACCGCCACGCGCCCGAAGGCTTCGGGCTCCATCGAGGCGGAGACCACGACCGAGGCCAGCTTCAGCGCCGCGGCCATGTCGTCGCAATGCCCGGCCATCGCGCAGCAGCCGGTCAGGCCCTGGCTGCGGATGCGCTCGGCCAGTTCGCGGCCATAGGCGCTGTCGGGATCGTCGCCCACCATGAGGAACACGAAGTCCTCGCCCCCGCGCAGGGCGCGCAGCTTCGCCGCCGCGTCGATGAAATGCGACTGGCCCTTCCAGCGGGTCAGGCGGCCGGGCAGCATCACCACCGGGCGCGGATCGTCGGCGAGCCCCCAGCGCTCGGCCAGCCCGGCGGAGCGCGCGCCCTGGATGGTCAGCGGGTCGAACTGCGCGAGGTCGGCGCCGCGGGGGATCACCACCAGATCGGCCTCCGGATGGCGGGTGCGAATCGTGTCGGCGATGAACTCCGACACCGCGATGGTCGGACGTCCCCGCGCCATGATCCCGTTCCAGAAGCGCTTGCCGGGGAAATTCTCGGAATAGTCGCCGTGCCAGGTGGTCACGAAAGGCACGCCGGCGCGCCTGGCCGCCAGCCACCCCGCCCAGGCCGGCGCGCGGGACCGGGCGTGAACGATGTCCACCCGCTCCTCGCGCAGGATGCGTTCCAGGGCGGCGGCGTTGCGACGGATGGCGAGCGGGTTCTTGGCGCCGATGTCGAGCCGGACCAGCCGGCCGCCGGCGCGTTCCAGCATCCGCTCCATCCGCCCCCCGCGGGAGGCGACGAGCGATGTCGCGCCCTCCCGCGTCAGGGCCTGGGCGATCTCGATCGTGCCGCGCTCGACCCCGCCGGATTCGAGCGCGGGGGTGAGCTGAAGGACCACCGGGCGGCCGCCGCCGAAGCCCGCGAAGCCGCCCGGGCCTGCGAAGGGGGCGGCGGAGGGGCCGGCGGAGGGGGCTGCGTCGCCGGTCCCCGTCCCGGCATGGACCGGCGCGGCTTGGACCGGCGACGCGGGGGCGCTAGGGTCCCCGCCCGAGAGACCCGAGGCTGCGGAGCGCGCGCTATCCATGACCCCTGTCCCCCCGAATGACGGCCCCGACGCGGGCGCCGCGCCCGAATTCCTGACGACGCCCGACGGGCGACGTCTCGCTTATCACCGCTCCCGGGGCGCCGTGGCAACCGCCGCGCGCGCGGCGGGCGAGACGCCGCCCCCCGGCGTGGTGTTCCTGGGCGGCTTCCGGTCCGACATGACCGGGACCAAGGCCACCTTCCTCGAACAGCTCTGCGCCGAACGCGGGCTCGACTTCCTGCGCTTCGACTATACGGCCCATGGCGCCTCTTCGGGAGATTTCGAGACCGAAGGCCGCATCGGCGCCTGGGCGCGGGACGCGCTCGACGCGCTCGACGCGCTGACCGAGGGGCGCCAGGTGCTGGTCGGCTCCTCCATGGGCGGCTGGATCAGTCTGCTGACGGCCCGGGCGCGGCCGGAACGGGTGGCGGGGCTGATCGGCATCGCCGCCGCGCCGGACTTCACCGAGGACGGGTTCTGGGCCGGCTTCTCGGACGCCCAGCGGGCCGAGATGACGGAGACGGGGCGCGTCGCCCTGCCCTCCGACTATTCGGACGAGCCCTATGTGATCACCCGCCTGCTGATCGAGGACGGGCGCGAGAACCTGGTGCTGCGCGCCCCCCTGCCCCTGCCCTTCCCGGTGCGGCTGCTGCAGGGGACCGCGGATGCGGACGTTCCGGTGGACTGGGCGCTGAAGCTGCTGGGCCATGCGGAAAGCCCCGACCTGCGGCTGACGCTGGTGGACGGCGCCGACCACCGTTTTTCGGAACCGCGGGAGCTGGGGATCATCGCCGCGACGCTGGACGAGGTGCTGGCCTCGGTCACGGTCCCGGGCGCGGGGATCTGACATGCCGCCGGGCTACGCGCTGCGCGATGCGGGGCCGGCGGACGGGGCGGCGGTCTTCGCCCTGTTCGCCGCCCTGCAGGATTTCGAGCGGGCCCGCGAGCCCGACCGCCGCCCCGGCGCGGACTGCGCCGGGCATGTGGCCTGGCTGACCGACTGGGCGGCGGAGGGCGGCTGCGTGCTGCTGGCCGAGGATGCGGCGGGCGCGGCCCATGGCCTGCTGATCGCGGGATTGCAGGACGAGGGCGCCTATGTGCCCGAGGCGACGCGGATCCGCGGCCATGTCTCGGACCTCTACGTGGCGCCCGAGGCGCGGCGGAAGG
Organism: Albimonas donghaensis; assembly: GCF_900106695.1. Lineage (GTDB taxonomy): Bacteria > Pseudomonadota > Alphaproteobacteria > Rhodobacterales > Rhodobacteraceae > Albimonas > Albimonas donghaensis. The sequence continues at coordinate 375,516 of NZ_FNMZ01000001.1, read as the reverse complement.
GCCTGGCCCTTGCGCTTCTGCGGGAGGCGGAGGCGCGGATGGCGGCGCGGGGCGTCCGCAAGCTGACCATCGACGCGCTGGCCTGGAACGCCCCGGCCCTGGCGCTCTATCGGGCCTGGGCGGGGCCGGAGACGACGATCGGGTTCGAGCGGGACCTCCCCGTCGCGGCCGCGGTCGACTTTCCGCCATCCCGGTGAGCCATACTGCGCCCATGACCTGTTCGATTCGCGCCCCGCGCCCCGATGCGCCCCGCACGTCCCAGGCCCGTCGCGCGCGGCGCCTTGCGGCGAGGTTCGCCCTGCTGACCCTGGCCGCGCCGCTGCTGGCCGCCTGCGCCTCGGACGAGGCGGAGCGCTCCGCCGCCGCGGGCTGGACCGCCTCGGGCGCCTGTTCGGAGGCGGACTGGAACCTCGCGGGGGTCGCCGACGCCATGGCCGGCGCCGCCCCGACCGAGGGGCTGGCCCGCATCGCCGCCTGCCCGGCGTTGGCAGGCGCCGCGCGGATCGGGGCGGAGGACGATTATCTCGCCGGCCATGACGAGGGCGTCGCGCGGTTCTGCACCTATGAGACCGGGGTGGAGATGGGCCGCGCCCGCCAGCTGCCCTCGCTGAGCTGCCCGGCGCCGCTGGCCGCGGGTTTCCAGGCGGGGATGGCGGCGGGGCGCGCCCAGCCCGAGCAGGCCCGTCCGGCCCGGCTCCCCTCCGGCGAGGACCTGGAGGACTACTACGCCTACGCGCCGCGGATCCGGCCCTGGCTGTCGATCGGCTATGGCTCGCGCGGGTGGTCGGGGCTGAGCTGGGGCGTCGGCATCGGGTTCTGACGGGACGGGCGACGGCCGCCGGAGGGCGGCGGGTTCGCACCCGCCCTACGAGGGTCGCCACGGGGAAAGTCGCCGCCGGGTGGTCATCGCAGAGAGATCATCGCAGGAGGGTCGCCGCTTCGAGGGGGCGGGGCGGAAAACGCGGGCCGGCGTCACCCCGCCGCGCCGTCGCCTCGCCCCTCCGGCCCCCGCCGCGGCGCGCGCCCCGCCGCCGGGCGCGGACGGGCCGGTTTGGCGAGCCCCTCCAGCACCTCCAGCGGCGACAGCGCCTTTTCCTTCAGCCCCGACCGGGGCAGCGCGTAGACCCGCCGCGTCGCCTCCACCAGCACCGCGCCGCCCAGCCGCTGGACGTCCAGCCGGCGCCCCGCCGCCTCCCACAACCGATGGGTGCGCAGCCAGTAGCGCCTGTGGCTCGGCGGCCCGTAAAGCGCGGCGGAGGCGTGCTCGGGCGCGAGATCATGGGCGCGCAGGGCGCTCTCCAGCTGGCTTGTGGAATAGGGCCGGCCATAGCCGAAGGGCGTCGCGTCCGAGCGCGCCCACATGCCCGAGCGGTTGGGCACCACCACGATCGCCCGCCCCTCGGGCGCCAGCACGCGGCGCATCTCCTCCAGCAGGGCCGAAGGGCGTTCCGAGTTCTCCAGCGCATGGGCCACGATCAGCCGGTCCGCGGCCCCTGCGCGCAGGGGCCAGTGGGTCTCCTCGGCCAGAACCGCCATGTTCGGCCCCTCCGGCGGCCAGCGGCAGACCCCCTGCGGACCCGGCATCAGGCAGACCACGCGGGCGGCCTCCTTCACGAAGGGCCTCAACAGGGGCGCGGCGAAACCGAAGCCCACCACCGTCTCCCCGGCCACGTTGGGCCACAGGGCGCGGATCGCCTCCTGCAGGCTGCGCTGGGCGGCGCGCCCGAGCGGGGTGCGGTAATAGAACCGGCGCAGGTCGATCACGTCGAGATGCATGGGGCCTTATCCTCCTCGCGTCGATCTGTATGCTGCGCGCGACCGCCGGAAATGCAAGCCGTGGAGGTAACCCCATGCCGCTCGAAGTCACCGTGATCCCCTGCCTGGACGATAACTACGGCTATCTGCTCCACGAGACGACCGAGAATGTCTGGGCCGTGGTCGACGTGCCCGACGCCGCCCCGCTGCGCGCCGCCATCGACGCGGCCGGCGGCAAGCTGGACCTGATTCTGATCACCCATCACCATGCGGACCATATCCAGGGCGTCGCCGAGCTGGTCGAGGCCTATGGCGCGAAAACCGTCGGCCATGGCGCCGACGCGGCCCGGCTGCCGGCGCTGGACGTGACGGTGTCGGAGGGGGACATGGTCTCCGTCGGGGCCGAGCAGGCGCGGATCGTCGACGTGTCGGGCCACACGATCGGCCATATCGCCTACTGCTTCGAGGGCGCGAAAAAGGCCTTCACCGCCGACAGCCTGATGGCGCTGGGCTGCGGGCGGGTGTTCGAGGGCACCTATCTCCAGATGTGGGAGAGCCTGAAGAAGCTGCTCGCCCTGTCGCCGGAAACGCTGGTCTATTCGGGCCACAACTACGGCGCCGCCAACGGGCGCTTCGCCCTGTCCATCGAGCCCGGCAACGAAGCCCTTCAGGCGCGGATCGCGGGCATCGCCCAGGCCGACGAGGCCGGGACGCCGATCGTGCCCGTCCTGCTGGCCGAGGAGCTGGCGACCAACCCGTTCCTGCGCCCCGACTCGCGCGAGATCCAGGAGCGGCTGGAACTGGTCGGCGCCGATGCGGGCGCCATCTTCGCCGAGATCCGCAAGCGCAAGGACAATTTCTGACGGAGGCCTGACGCGCCCCTTCCCGCCAGGCGGAGGGGGGCGCCTGGGCCAGTTTCGTGGGCGACCGGAGCCCCCGCACTTCCCCGTCGCGCCGGGGCGGGGCGGGGGCTCCGCCTTTTCGGGCGCGGACGCGCCGCGTCCTCGGCCGCATTTCCGGCTTGACCGCCCCCTTCATTTCTATAATTCTAGAATCATGGACATCGACAGACTTCTCCCCCCCGAATCCGCCGCCCAGGCTTTCGCCGCGCTCGGCTCCGAGCCGCGGCTGGAAGTGATCCGCGCCCTGGTCCGCGCCGGGCCCGAGGGCCTGCCCGTGGGCGCCTTGCAGGAACGCCTGGGCATCGCCGCCTCGACGCTGTCGCACCATCTGCGCTTTCTCGCCGCCGCCGACCTGCTGAGCCAGGAGCGGCAGGGCCGGTCCCTGATCTGCCGCGCCCGCTTCGCCAATATCGAGGCGCTGGCGCATTTCCTTCACGCCGAATGCTGCGCCGACGCCGCCGGCCAGGCGCATGAGGCGCATTCCGGCTGCGGCGCCTCCCCCTCCCTTCCCGTATCCCCCGTCTCGAAGGAGACCGCGAGATGACCGACCTCGCCACTCGCACATCCGCCGCCGCCTGGGCCGGCCTGCGCCGCTTCGACCGGGTGGTGCTGTTCATGCTGGCGGTGCTCGCCATCGTGGCGCTGGCCGCGCCGGGCGACCTGGCCGAGGTGCTCGACATCGCCATCGGCGCCTTCGCGGGCACCCTGCCCTATATCGCGCTGGCCGTGGCGCTGATCGCCGGCCTCAAGGCCACCGGGGCCGAAACCATGGTGGCCCGCGCCTTCGAGGGCCGCCAGAGCCGGATGATCGTCGCCGCCGCCCTGATCGGCGGGCTGGCGCCGTTCTGCTCCTGCCAGGTGATCCCCTTCATCGCCGGCCTGCTGGCGCTGGGCGCGCCGATCCCGGCGGTCATGGCGTTCTGGCTGTCCTCGCCCCTGATGGACCCGGGCACCTTCCTGATCACCGCCGGCGCGCTGGGCTGGAACTTCGCCATCGGCAAGGGGGTGACTGCGGTCGCCATCGGGCTGATGGGCGGCTTCGCCATGGCAGGGATGATGCGCGCGGGGGCCTTCGCCGAGCCGCTCAAGGCCTCCGCCCCGATCAAGCGCTGCGGCTGCGGGCCCTCGCCCTTCTCCGGCCGCCCGGTGTGGAAGTTCTGGCAGGAGCCGGCGCGGCGCGAGACCTTCGCGCACGAGGCCCGCGACAACGCCCTGTTCCTGCTGAAATGGATGGCGCTGGCCTACCTGCTGGAAGGGGTGATGATCACCTTCGTGCCGGCCGAGGCCGTGGTCTCCGTCGTCGGCGGCGAGGGGCTGGGCCCGATCCTGATGGGCGCCCTGGTGGGGATGCCGGCCTATCTGAACGGCTACGCGGCGCCCCCGCTTCTGGCCGCCCTGATCGCCCAGGGCATGAGCGCGGGGGCGGCGATGGCCTTCCTCACCGCCGGGGCCGTGTCCTGCATCCCGGCGATGGCGGCGGTGTGGTCGCTGGTGCGCCTCCCGGTCTTCGCAGCCTATGTGGGCTTCGGGCTGGTGGGCGCGGTGCTGGCGGGCGTGATCTTCGGGCTGGTCGCCTGACGCCGGCGCCATCCCCGAGACGCCAAAACCCCGACGCCCGCCGCCAGCAACAGACCGGCGGCGGGCGCGGGGACCGCGGCCGAGACGACCTCCCACACCTCGCCGTCCTGGTCGAACAGATAGATCCGCCCGCCCGCGTCCTGGGCGTAGCCGATGGGCCGGGTCAGCGCCCCGCCGGACGTGGTCACGTCCCAGGCCAGCGCGCCGGCTCCGAAATCCCCGGGATCCAGCGTCCAGAACGGCGCGTTCATGGCCTTCGCCGCCACCCCGTAGTCGGTGAACAGATACAGCCCGTCCAGCGCCGCCGGCCCGCCCGAGGCGATCAGCCCGCCGGTGACCGAGATCCCGCCGAACGGCCCGGCCGCATGGGAATAGGCGTGGACCGGCAGCATCGGCTCGCCCGCCAGCGACGCCTCGCCCCCCGCCGCGTCGGGCCCCTCCGCCGCGTCCCAGCCGTAGTTGGCGCCTGGGGAAAGGCGGTTGACCTCCTCCCACGCGTCCTCGCCCACATCGGCGACAAGAAACATCTCGCCGGCCGCATCCCACTTGCCCTTGAAAGGATTGCGCAGTCCCAGCGCGAAGATCGCGGGGTCGGCGCCTGGGCCCAGATCCGGGTTGCCGGGCGGGATCGCGTAGTTGTTGGCCGGGTCGTCCGGAAAGGCGTCGCCCCCCGTAGGGTCGATGCGCAGCACCTTGCCGAGCCGCGAGGTCACGTCCTGCCCCGGATTGCCCGAGCCCGCGCCGAACGGCCCGTCATTGTCGCCGGTGGTCATGTAGAGGTGACCGTCCGGCCCGAAGCTGATCGCGCCGCCCATATGCGCGCCGGCGGAGGGCGCGACCCACGGGTCGATGCTCAGCACCTGGCGCTGGGTGGCGGGGTCCACCGTCATCGCCCCGGGATCGGCGCGGTACTCCACCAGCACGTTGCGCCGATCGCCGGTGGAGAAGCTGACGTAGAACAGGCCCGATGTCGCGAAATCCGGCGCCAGCGCCAACGAATAGGCCGCGGCCCAGGCCTGGGAGGAGAGCGGCGCGCCCTCGAACCCGATCGGGGCGAGGAACGGGGTCGAGCTTCCCGTCGCCCGGTCCACCAGGCTGATCGCGCCGCCGCGGAGTTCGAGCAGCAGAACCGCGTCCGGCGCGCCGGGCACCGCCACCCCGTCGGCCACCGGCCCGCCGTTCGACAGGCCCGAGACCAGCGTCAGCGTAACGCTGCGCGCCCCCGCCTCGGTCGCCGCGCCGAGCGCGAGCATCGCCGTCGCCCCGAAGCTCACGCCCCGGAGGGCCTTGTTCGAAATCCGCATCCCGACAATCACTCTTCCCAGTCGACGCCTCAAACGCGCGCCAAAAAAGAAAAATCATTGCCGAGATGAACCGAACCTGTCCAGAACTCAGCGCCAGCGCCCGGTGCGGCTCCACCGTTCCAGCCGGGTCGCGAGACTCCCCAGCACCGCATGCAGCGCCACCGCGCCCAGCGCCAGCGCCACGAGGGCCGCGAACATCAGGTCGGTCTTGGCCCGGCCGTTGGCCAGCAGCATCAGGTAGCCGAGCCCCTTCGAGGCCCCGACCCATTCCCCGATCACCGCCCCGATCGGCGCGTAGACCGCCGCCAGCCGCAGGCCGGACGCGAGGTCCGGCAGCGCCAGCGGCGCCCGGATGCGCAGCAGGATCCGCCAGCGCCCGCCGCCCATGACCCGGGCGAGCTCGATCAACGCGGGGTCGGCCCGCCGCAGCCCGTCCAGAAAGGCCGAGGCGACGGGAAAGTAGATGATCAGCACCGTCACCAGGATCTTGGGCCAGATCCCGTAGCCCAGCCACAGGGTCAGCACCGGGGCCAGCGCGAAGATCGGCACCGCCTGGCTGAACACCAGCGCCGGCATCACCAGCCGCCGGGCCGGGGCCGAGAGGCTGAGCCACACCGCCGTCGCCGCCCCCAGCCCCGCGCCCAGCGCCAGCCCGGCCAGCACCTCGGCCAGCGTCACCAGCGCGTGATCCCCGATCAGCGCGGCATTGGCGACGAAGGCCTCCGCCACGCGCAGCGGAGAGGGCAGGATGAAGGCCGGCGCGCCGGTCCCCCAGGCCACCGCCGCCCAGGCGCCGACCAGAATGGCGGCGACCAGCGCCCGGTCCCGGACCCGGTCGCGCAGCCGACTGGTATCCGGACCCGCTGGGTCGGAGCGGGCGGGGTCGGGGGGGCGGCTCACGCCCTCGTCTCGCCCAGCAGCAGGCGGGTGAGGCGGGCCTGCGCCTCCAGCACCTCCGGCCCCGCGGCGTCGCGGATCGGAAGGCCGGCGGGAAGCGCGGGCTCCACCAGCCCGTCGCGGGTCAGCACCAGGATGCGATGGCCGAGCCGCGCGGCCTCGTGCGGGTCATGGGTGACATGCAGGACCGTGCGGCCGGCCAGTTCGGCGAAGGCCAGTTCCTGCATGGCGGCGCGCGTGCGCAGGTCGAGCGCCGCGAAGGGCTCGTCCAGCAGGGCGACGGGCCGGTCCTCGATCAACGCCCGGGCCAGCGCCGCCCGCTGGCGCATCCCGCCCGAGAGCATGTGCGGGGTCTTGTGCGCATGGGGGCCGAGGCCGACGCGTTCCAGCAGTTCCGCGGCGCGGTCCCGGTCGGGGGGCTCGCCGCGCAGGCGGGCGCCCATGGCGAGGTTTTCATGCAGGTCCAGCCAGGGGGCGAGCAGGTCGGACTGCGCCATCCACGCGATCCGCCCCTCCAGCGGCGCGCCGTCGGTCGCGCCGGCCTCGCCCTCCAGCGCCGCCCCCGTCTCCAGCCCCGCGAGCAGCCGGAGCACGGTGGACTTGCCGACGCCGGAATCGCCCAGCAGGCAGGTCCATTCGCCCGGCCGGACGGTCATCGACAGGTCGCGGAACAGCACCTGCGCCCCGAAGCGCAGCGTGCCGTTCAGGCGCAGGCCGGGAGGGGGCGCGCCGGTCATTCCGTCGCGGCGGAGGCGGGAGTGGGGGCGGGGATCGCGGTGACGTCGATGGCCAGCGTCTCCACCGCCAGCGGGGTCTCGACCAGGCCGGCGGAAACCAGCCACGCCTCGAACGCCGCGTAGCGCCCGGCGGAGAACGCCGCGGGGCGCAGCGCGAAGCGGGGATAGGTGTCGAACCAGGCCTTTTCGTTCAGCTCGTCCTGCAACTCGGGCGCGGTCCCGGCGAAGATCTCCCACGACGCCTGCGGATGGTTGACGATATACTGGGTCGCCCGCTCGGTCGCGCGCAGGAAGCGGGCGATGACGGCGGGGTCCATGGTCTCGGGATTGGCGAGGTAGATCAGTTCGTCATAGGGGGGCAGGCCGTGCTCCTCGAGGAAGAAGCAGCGGCCGGGGCGGCCCTCGATCTCCATCTGGTTGAGCTCGAAATTGCGGAAGGCGCCGATCACCGCGTCCACCTGCCCCGACATCAGCGCGGGCGAGAGCGACCAGTTGACGTTGATCAGCTCGATGTCGTCCAGCGTCAGCCCGGCGGGGGTGAGCACGGCGGAGAGCAGCGCCTCCTCCACCCCCGCGACCGAATAGCCGATGCGCTTGCCCTTCAGGTCCGCGATGGCCTCCGCGCCGCCGTCCTCCAGCACCAGCAGGCAGTTGAGCGGCGTGGCGACCAGCGTGCCGACGCGGATCAGGGGCAGCTCCTCATGGATCTGGAGGTGGAGCTGGGGCTGGTAGCCGATGGCGATGTCGGCGCGCCCGGCCGCGGCCATCTTGGGCGGATCGGCGGGGTCGGCGGGGGCGATGATCTCCACCTCCAGCCCTTCGTCGGCGAAGTAGCCGCGCGCCTCGGCGACGATCAGGGGGCCGTGGTCGGGGTTCACGAACCAGTCGAGCACCACCGAGAGGCGGTCGGCGGCCGCGGCCGGCGCGGCGGAGAGGCCGGCGGCGAGCGCCAGCGCGGCGGCGCGGGTGACGGCGCGGGCGGGGCGGGAGTTCAGGCGCATGGCGCGGAGCCCTTCGGTCGTGGCCGCGGGGCGTCGGAGCCCGGGCGCGGCGAGGCGGAACGGCCGGGACGCGCATGGCAGGGGGAAGGGTTGCGCGGAGGCCGGGCGCGCGACATCCGCAATGGACGTGCGGGCGCCGACGGCCGGGGCCGCGGGATCCGTTCCCTTCGCCGGCATGACCCGGATCAGGTTCGACGGGTCGGCGCGATGCCCTCTCAGCCCAGCTGGGCCCCCCGACGGATGCGCCCGAGGTAACGCCCGGGCGCGCGGCATGTCAACGGGCCGGAGGACGGCGAGCGCGGGAGCCGCGCGACGACCGCCGCGCCGACGGCCGCCCGGGCGCCCGCGCGGCGCTGCGGCCGGGGCGCCCGCGGAGCCATCTCCATCCGGCCGGCGGACGGACGGTTGACAGGGTCGCGGGCGACCGTCGAAGACGGCCCGGACCGCGCGCCGCCGTCACGACTTCCCCCTCCCGGCGCCGCGGCGAGTCCGCGGGCGAGGTCACGGCGCGCGAGGCGACCTGCGCAGGCCCTCCCAGGAGGGTCTCGTCATGCCAGTGTCTTCGCCGCTGGGACCTGGCCCCGCGAACTGATCCCGCGGACGGGATCCGTGTGGGCGCGAGGGTTTGACCCAACCGCCGAAGACAGGAGGCTTCGATACGCCGCCACGCTCCGGGCGACAGGGGATGGGCGATCTTCCCGCCCCGCGGCTCCGCGAAAGCCATGGGGGGACAACCTTCGGGTGATCGGCGGCATCCGTGGAGGGGCCGGACGCCTCTGGAGAGACCTGCGCGAGCGGTTCGGTCCGCGCTCGATGCTCTGCCGGCGACTTGTCCGCCGGGGGGCCGGGACCGCGACATCGCGATGATCGGCGGTTCCTGCATCCGTCTCCGGGCGTATGGGGCCGCCGGGACAAGAGGCGGAGGGCCGCCGGGACAAGAGGCGGAGCGCCGCCGGGACAAGAGGCGGAGCGCCGCCGGCGACCATGGCTGCACGGCCGTTCCCGCAATCCGTGGGCGAACCGGGGGGCGGACGTCCCCTGCCCCGACCCGGCTCGACCCCGAAAAGCCGCGCCCGGGTCGGCTCCGACTGCCGTCCCGTCCGCCTGCAACTGACGCTCGACCAGCTGGGAACGCGCCGGTATGTGCCCCCGTTCGTCGCTGATCGAGACTAGGGCGGCGGGCCCGGGATCGCGAACCGCGCCTGCCACGCCCGCGCGATCCGCGAGGGCCCGACCGCCCGCGGCCTCTGGACGAACAGCCCGCCCCGCGCGGCCCGCCGGGAGGCGGTCGGAATCCGTCCGCGGCCCTGCCGCCGACGGCGCCGGGGCGAGCGGCGGCTGAACCGGCGCCCGTGGGTCCGGGCCTCGCCGCCCGCCAGCAGCGGAACCCCGACGACATCCCCGCCGCCCACATGCCCGCCTCGGCGCGCAGGCACGCCGCCATCCGTTTCCGGCTCGCGACCATGAGAACCCGCCCCCCGGTCCCGGCCCGCCGACCACGACAAGCCCCGGCGCCCGGAGGCCGCCTGCGGCCGGAGAGAAAGGTGCGCCCCGCAAGGGGCTCCGATGGCTCAGATCAGCTCGGCCTCCTTCGCGATCATCGCCGCCTGGGTGCGGTTGCGCGCCTCCAGCTTCCGGCACAGCGTCTTGACGTGCAGCTTCACCGTCACCTCCTGAAGCTCCAGTTCCCGCGCGATCTCCTTGTTGGACAGCCCCCGGCACAGCCCGCCCAGCACCTCCCGCTCCCGCCCGGAGAGCTTGTCGGCCAGCGGATGCGCCTCGGGCTCGGCCTCCGGCGCGGTCATGAACTGGATCGGCGCGTATTTCTCGCCGGCCAGCATGAAGCGCACCGCGTGGACCAGCGACGCCGCGGCGATGGTCTTGGGCAGGAATCCGGCCGCGCCCGCCTCCAGCGCCTCCGCCGCCACGGCCCGGGGGGCGACGCCCGACATCAGCGCCACCGGCCGCCCTCCATTCAGCCCGATCGCCTCCCCCAGGCCGCGCAGCCCGTTCATCCCCGGCATGCCGTAATCCAGCATCACCAGGTCGAATGGACCCTCCGCCTCGATCCGGGCGGTGGCCGCGGGCAGGCTCTCCACCGCCGAGACGTCCAGGTTCGGCTCCAGCGACAGGAAGGCCGCGAGCGTGTCGCGCACCAGGTCGTGGTCGTCGGCGATCAGGATCTTCATCGGGTCTCGGTCCTTGCGCGGGGAGAGGCGGGCGACGGACGGGCGGGGGACCCGCGGGGCGGCGGGTCGGCGGCGCTTGGGGCGGGCGGCGTCGGCGCCCCGTCGGCGCGCGCATCGGCGGCGATTCCGGGAGGCCGGGCGGCGCCGGACGCGGCGTCGGGCGGCGCGGCGTCGGGCGGGACGGCGTCAGGCGGGACGGGGGCGCCCGACGCGGCGAGCCCCGAGCGTGCCGCGATCGCGCGGGCGCAGGCGGCGATCAGGCGATCGGGATCGATGGGCTTGGGCAGCACCGCATCGAACAGCCCCTCCCCGCCCGCGCGGCGCACCGCCTCGAATCCCAGTCCTGTGCAGAGCAGCACCGGCAGGCCCGGGGCGAGCCGGCGCGCGGCCTCGGCCACGTCGGCGCCGTTCTGGCCAGGCATCTCGAAATCGGTGACCAGCAGGCGCCACGCCCCGGGATCCTCGCCCAACGCGTCCAGCGCGTCGGCGGGGTGCTGGCATATCGCGGCCTCGGCCCCGGCGGACTCCAGCAAGGCGCCCAGGGTCTCGGCCGCCGCGGGGTCGTCGTCGACCACCAGCGCCAGCGCGCCGGCAAGCGGGCGCGCGGCCGGCAGGTCGGGCGCCGGCGGGGCGAAGGGAGGCGCGGCGGCGGGCGTCGAGGACGACGCGGCCATGGCGGCTGAACCAATGGAGCGCCCGGTGCGCGCCGCGGGATCGTCCTGCGCCTCCGCGTCGCGCCGCATGGCCCCGGCCCCGGCGCCGCCCGCATGAACCGCGGAAGGCGCCGGCGCCGCCGCCGCATCCGGACGCGCCAGCGGCCACAGCACTTCGAACTCGGTCCCCACCCCTTCGCGCGAGCGCAGGGCGAGCCCGCCGCCCGCGCCCTGCACCAGGCTCGCCAGCACCGACAGGCCCAACCCGGTGCCGGCCCCGCCCTTGGTGGTGAAATAGGGCTCGAAAATCTCCCGGATCCGGTCGGGCGGGATCCCGCAGCCGGTGTCGCGGACCCGAAGCCGGGCGCAGGCCGTGCCGGCGGGGGCCGCGCTGAGCCGCAACGCCGGCGCGCCGCACAGCGGGTCGACGACGGCGGATCGTCCGGGCGCGGAGGACGCGGAGATCGCCTGGGTTTCGGCCGGCGCGAAGCGCGGCGCCGAGGCTGGCCCCAGGACGGGTGCGAGGACGGGTGCGGGGACGGGCGCGGGGGCGGGCCCGGAAGGCGGCGACAGCGCGGCCGGCGCGGTCCCGGCCGAGTGGGCGGCGCGCGCAAGGCTCGCGTCCAGGGCGCCGCCGCCCGGCTGCGGGCTCGCCCGACCACCGGACGCCGCCCCGCCCGGCTCCGCCGACGGGGTCGGGTCGTCGCCCGGTTCCGGCGCCATGGCCGCGTCCAGCACCACCGAGATCACGCCCGCCGCCCCGCTCTCCGTCATCGCGTCGCGGGCGTTGATCACCAGGTTGAGCAGCACCTGCAGGAAATCAGTGGGGTCGATGCGGGCGCGAAGCGGCGTCTCCGCGGCCTCGATATGCAGGTCGATCTGGGTCGGCAGACCGGCGCGCACCAGGTCGGTGGCGTCGTCCAGCGCCGCGCGCAGATCGGACTCGGCCCGCGGCGCCGGGCGCCGGCCCACCGCCAGAAGGCGAGAGACCAGGTCCGCCGCCCGTCCGCCCGCCGCCAGGATCCGCTCCGCATGCCGCCGCTCCGCCGCGGCGGGGGGGACCGCGCCCGCGATCATCGCCGCGGAGCCGGTGATCGCGGAGAGCAGGTTGTTGAAATCATGCGCGATCCCCGCCGCCAGCACCCCGATCGCCTCATGCCGCTGGGCGGCGTGGAGCTGATCGCGCAGCCGAGCCTGCTCGGCCTCCGCCCGCCGCCGTTCGGCGGTGTCGCGGCTCACGCAGACAAGGCCGAAGCCCTCGACCAGGGTCAGCGAAACCTCCTGATCCACCGCGCCGCCGTCGCGCCGCCGGCCCTTGAGCTCACCGCGCCAGGCGCCGCGGGTCTCCAGCTCGGGCAGGATGCGGCGGACCAGCCAGTCCGCCCGGTCCGGGGCGTAGAGGTCGAGCCAGGGACGCCCCAGCGCCGCCGACTCATCCTCGAACCCGAACATCGCCCGATGCGCGGGGTTCATGTAGACGATGCGCCCCGCCTCATCGGCGATGGCGATGCCGTCCTGGGCCGCGTCCATCGCCGCCGCGCGCCCGGCCAGCATCCGCTCGGAGGTCTTAAGGCGGGTGACGTCGACCGCCATGGACATGCAGCCGCCATCGGGGGCGGGCTGTTCGGTCATCAGCAGGATGCGGCCGTCGGGCAGCGTCTCCTCCCGCTCGGCGCGGCCGGCGCGCATCCCCTCCAGCCGGGCGCGGGCCTCGGCGCGGGCGGCGTCCTCGGGCCGACCCTGCGCCGCGAGGCGGGCGGCCCAGACATCCTCGAACCTGCGCCCGGGCGCCCAGGGCGCGTCGCCGGGGGCGAAGAAATCGCGATAGGGCGGGTTGGCGAAGACCACCCGCCCGCGGTCGTCGAGCAGCAGGAACCCCTGCCCCAGCGAGGCCAGCGCGTTGATCAGGCGCGAGCGGGCGCGGTCGCGGTCGCGCTCGGCCTTCATGCGTTCGGTGACGTCGACCTGGGTGGCGACGATCTTGTCGATGCGCCCGTCGGCGTCGAGGATCGGGTGCAGCGAGAGCTCGTTCCAGAAGGCGCGGCCGTCGCGCGCGCGGTTGCGCAGCACGAAGCGGCCCGTCGCCCCGTCCTGCATGGCCTGGCGAAGGCGGGCGCGCTCGGGGCTGTCGGGGGGCTCGGCCGAGAGGAAGCGGCAGTCGCGGCCCAGCGCCTCGGCGCGGGACCAGCCGGTCAGGGTCTCGAACGCGCGGTTGACGTAGATCAGCGGGAAGTCGCCGCGGGAGGCGGACGCGGGCCGCGACGGGGCGTGGCCGGAGGCCTCGGCGATGACGACGGAGGCGGAGGACCCCTCGACCACCGCCGCGAGCAGCGCGTTGCGCTCGGCCAGCGCGTGGTTGGCGAGCACCTGGGCGGCGAGCCCGGCGAAGCGCGCCACCAGGCGCAGGTCGTCGTCGCCGAACCCGGCGGCGCGGCGGGAGAGACAGGCGAGGACGGAGGGCGGGGCGCCGTCCTCCGCCGGCACGGGCGCGGAGATCCAGGCCCGCATGGGCGCGTCGTCCGACCCGGGCGCGGTCGTCTCCGCCTCGGGGGCCGGAGAGGCCGGCGGACCGGCGCCCCCCGCGAGCCGCGCGGCCATCGCCGGGGGAAGACCGGCGAGCGGGTCGCGCGCACCGGGCCGCGCCAAGGGCGGAAGCGCGGGGGGCGGGGGCTCGCCGGCGGCGGCTTCGGATTCGGCTTGGCGGGGTGCGGCGGCGGAGGACGCGGGGGGCCGATCGGGCCGGCCGGCGGCGGGCTCTTGCGGCGACGCGGGGTCCGAGCCGTGATCGACGCCGCGACGGTCGCCCGGCCACCAAGGCTCCTCCGACAGGTCGTCGAGACGGGCCGGGGCGGCGCCCACGGCCTCCGCCGCGCCGGGAAGCCAGCCCGCCAGGCGCAGGCCCGCGGCATGGGCGAAGACCAGGTCTCCTCCCTCCGGCGTCAGCACCGCCGTCGCGTCGCAACCCAGGGCCCCGCGCAGCGCGTCGAGCAGCGCGGCCAGCGCCTCCGCCGGCCCGTCGGCGGCGGTCATCCGCTCCAGCCCCGCCAGCAGCGCGTTGGCTTCCCGCAGCGCCGCCGCCTCCCGCGTGCGGCGGCGTTCGAGCTGCGCCAGCGCGCGAAGCAGGGCCTCGTCCTCCGGCATCCGTCTCACCTCGCCATGCGGCCTAAAGGAATCGTCGCCGAAGCAATGAACCGACTTGGTTAGGGTTTGGTGTGCGCCGGCCCCGATTCGACGCGGCATGCGTGATTTTCGCGGCGGGCCCCGGCGCGCGGGCCCGCCTCATCCGCCCGAAACCCCGAGCCGCGGGGACCGGGCGGGATCGGCCGCGGCGATCATCGCCTTCGACAGCCCCGCGTAGCCCCGCCCCCAGGCGAGACGCTGGGCGGGGGTGAAATCCTCCTTCAACACCCGCTCCAGCATCCAGATCAGCGCCTGGCCGACATTGGCGTAGTCCTCCGCCCGCACCCCGTATTCCACATGACGGCGCGCCAGCGCCTCCGCCGCGGGAAGCAGCGTGTCGGGCGCGTCGAGATGCAGGATCACATAGTCCATCAGTTCCGCCAGCTTGCGGCCCTGGGCGGCCAGATCGCCGCGAAACAGCGCCTGGCTCTGCGGCGAGATCTGGAACAGCCGTCCGTAGAACAGCCCCGCCGCCATGGCGCGGACGCGCATCGCGCTGCGCCAGCCATCGCGCATCAGGGCGATGTCCTCCGCCTCCAGCTCCATCCTCGGTCTCCCGTTCCGCACTGCCGTCAGCGGGCATTGTCGGCGCGTATCGTTAGCAAGAAGGTAACGGCCCCGGACCGGGGGCGAGGTCGCGGGCGACGGGCGGCGCGCCCGAAAGCGCAACGGGGTCGGCGCGGCATCTTGACGGCGGCGCGGACCCGGCGTACCAACCCGCCTGTCGCGGGTGTAGCTCAATGGTAGAGCAGAAGCTTCCCAAGCTTACGACGAGGGTTCGATTCCCTTCACCCGCTCCATCCCCTTGCGAACCCGACCGAAACCGCGTGCGCCCAGGCGGAGCCGATGCGCCTCGCCTTTTCGCGCCGCCTCGCCTTCGGGCCTCGTCGAATGACGACCGCCGCCGCGTGACCTTGGGGAAGCGCCGCTCCCCTTTCAGACATCCCTCCCGGCGCCTTGTTCAACCGATGCGCGCATTGGTGATCGTTTCCATTTTGCGCATAGATTTCCGAGAGATACCGGGTTTTCTCAGGAGCCGATTCAGGTTAGGCACGGTTAAGTTTTCGCGTATCCGTGGGAGACCACACGCCATGTTCCGTACCGCTTCCCTCATCCTGTTGGCGACCCTGGCGCCCGCCTCGGCTTTCGCCGCGACGATCACCTACCAGGAAGGTGGCGCCGCTTCGCTCATCAGCCAGAACGGCGTGGCCAGCTACACGACCGACGGCGCCGACATGACCGGCATGACCGTCACCGCCGCCTTCGCCGGAGGCGCGACGGAGACCCTGGTCTTCGCGCCCACAGCGGCCAATTCCGGCGGCGCGACCGGGTCGCTCTTCAGCATCTTCCAGACCAACACCACCTATTCCAACCCGTTCCAGATCACCAATCTGTCCGGAACCGCGCTGGAATCCCTGTTCTTCGACGCGGGCGCCGGCGACACGCTGTTCGATCGCAGCAATCCGAACAGCGGCACGCCCGGATCGTCCGGAGGGCGCGACCTGATCGAGTCCGGAACCGCGCTGACCGGCGCCATCGTCGTGACCTATTCGGCGGCCGTGGGCGTGGGCAGCGCGGAGCCGGTGGGCGATCTCTTCGCCCTGATGAACGTGGATCTCAGCGGCACGACCGGCGGAGGGCTGGGCGCGAGCGAGTCCTGGGCCTTCATCACCGACACCGACACCCTGGCCGAGTCGGGCGACCTGACGGCGGTTCCCCTTCCGGCGAGCGGGCTGCTTCTGGGCGCCGGCCTTGTCGCGCTGGCCGCGTCGCGCCGCCGCGCCTGATCGCTCCGGAGCGACGGCTGACGGGGAACCGCGGCGCGGCCCGGCCGACAAGGCTGACCGGACGCCGCGCCCGCGCGATCAGCCCGCGCGATCAGATCGCCCGGCGGCGCGCCTTCAGCGCCCCGAACCCCGCCAGCGCCCCCGCCATCAGCCACAGCGCAGGGGGCGCCGGCACGTTCGACGGGGCGTCCGGCTCTTCGAACGCGAAGGTCCCCGAGAAGTTGTCCGGCCGGATCTCCGCGTATTGCGTGAGATTGTTCGACACCACCGTGCCGTTGATGCCCCCGCCCTGCAGCCGGATGTTCGCCAGCGGCGCCAGGATCGAGTAGTTGAAGGCCGTGTCGATGTTCAGCGTCACCGCCTCGTAGAAGTTGAACAGCACGTTGGAGCCGGTCTCGTTCCCGTTCACGCCGACGGTCACCGACGTTCCCGACACGTTGATGATCACCGTCACGTCCGGCTCGGCGTTCACCCCCTTGAAGGTCCCGCTTCTCAGCGCATCGGCGGAGATGTTGAAGACCGCGATGTTGTTCGCGTCCCCCACCGCGTCGAAGCTGATGTTGTTTCGATCCGAGATATTGGCCGTGCCGCCCGGCGTGTCGTCCCAGCTCGCGAGCTCCAGCGAGGCGTCGCGCAGGACCTTGCCGACCTCCTCCGCCGGGATCCCGGAGATGCCGGAGCGGACCGTGCCCGACCCGTTGTTGATCACCGTGCTGGTCCCGCCGATGGCCGCGTCGCCGGTCTGCAGCTTGGGCGCGCCGTAGACCGAACCGCCGACCACCAGCGTGCCGGAGACCCCCGCCCCGATATCGACATTCGACTGGCCGCGCGGGTTGATGTTCACCGGCCCGGTGAAATCGCCGCCGACGAAGACCGACCCCTCGGTCTCGGCTTGCGCCGTGACGTCGCCCAGAACGATGTTGTTGAACCCCTGCATCAGATATTGCGCATCCAACAGCGCGGCGGCGCCGGGCGTGGCCTGAAAGGCCATGCCCAACGTCACCGCGACCGCGAAAGCGGCGCGTGAAACCGTCATGTGTATTCCCCATTGTCACGCGACGGACTCCGCCCCCGGAGCCGCCGCGCCCTTGCGTGCGTTCACTAAAATGAATAGCGCGATCTGGAGATGATTGGGAGACGCAAGGTTTCTCCGCTTTCGCCCGCCAAGGCGCGCGAAAGCGAAAATCTTCATGACGGCATATGCTTGCCGATCAGCGTCTCCGGCGTGGAAACATGACGTCCACGTTATCGAGCCGGGCGCCCATCGGCGCCGGGCCCGTTTTCGGCAGGATCAGACCTGCGGGGCGTCGATTGTCGCCGAAATCGTTAGAGAATCAGCCCGCCATCGACGGGAATCGTCTGCCCGCAGACATAGGCCGACAGCGGCGAGGCCAGGAACAGCGCCACCCCCGCCATGTCCGCCGGCAGGCCCAGCCGGCGCATGGGGATCGACTTCAGCGTGCCTTCGAGGCGGGCCGGGTTCTCGGTCGTGACCTTGGTGAGCTTGGTGTCCACCAGCCCCGGCGCGATGCCGTTGACCCGGATGCCATCGCGGGCCCAGGCCTCGCCCAGAGTGCGGGTCAGCCCGACGACCCCGACCTTGGAGGCCGCGTAGGCCGGGTTGCCCCGGGTCGAGTGGTAGGCCGCGGTCGAGCTGATGGTGATCAGCGCGCCCTTGGCGGCCGCCAGCATCGGGTGGAACTTCGCCGCGCAGGCCATCAGGCTGTTGAGGTTGACGTCGACGACCTTGGTGAAGCCGGGCATCTCGAACTCGCCGCGGTTGTAGATCACCGTGCCCTGGCTCAGCACCAGCACGTCGAGGGTCTCGAAGCCGGGGATCGCCGCCTCGACCGCCGCGAAGTCCGAGACGTCGACCTGCGCGTAGGTCAGCCCCTCGAGGTCGCTGTCGGGATTGTCGGCGTAGTCTGCGGCGGCGGCGCGGGTGCCCCAGACATGGACCGAGGCGCCGCGGGCGCGGAACGCCTGGGCGATGCCGTTGCCGATGCCGCTGGAGCCGCCCACCACCAGAACCGTCTTGCCGCCGAAATCGAGATCCATGCCCCGTCCCTTCCCATCAAACGAAAACCGCCCCCTGAGCTAGCGGCGCCGGGGGCGGTCGGTCTTGCGTCGAACCGGTGGGTGGGGCGCCTGCGCGCGCCGCGCCCGCGGGATCACTCGGCCGCGAGCGGCGGCTGGGCGGCCTCGGCGGCGTCGCGGATGGCGCGGATATTGTCGGCGTAGACCTGCGGGTTGCGGGGCGAGCCGCCCTTGAACACGGCCGAGCCCGCGACCAGCACATCGGCGCCCGCCGCGCTCATCAACGGCGCGGTCTCGGGCGTGATGCCGCCGTCGATCTCGATATGGATGGGGCGCTCGCCGATCATGGCCTTGAGGTTCCGGACCTTCTCGACCTGGGACATGATGAACTTCTGCCCGCCGAAGCCGGGGTTCACGGTCATCACGCAGACCATGTCGATCCGGTCCAGCACATGCTCGATCGCCGCGATCGGCGTGGCCGGGTTCAGCGCCACGCCGACATGGCAGCCCAGTTCGCGGATCGCCTGAAGGGTGCGGTCGAGATGCGGCCCGGCCTCGGCATGGGCGGTGATCATGTCGGCGCCCGCGGCCGCGAAGGCGGCGAGATAGGGGTCCACCGGCGCGATCATCAGATGCACGTCCATGACGCCGGTCACATGCGGGCGCAGGGCGCGGACGGTCTCGGGGCCGAAGGTGATGTTGGGCACGAAATGCCCGTCCATGACGTCCACATGGATCCAGTCGGCGCCGGCGGCCTCCACCGCCCGGCATTCCTCGCCGAAGGCGGCGAAGTCGGCGGCGAGGATCGAGGGGGCGATCTTGATCGTGCGGAAGTCTTTCATGGGCGGATGCTCCGGGCCTGGGCTCTGCTGTCTGCGCATCATGCGGATGGAGGCGCGGGGACGAGCGCGCCCGGGCCGGGGCGGGCGGGCGCCGGGCCGACCGAGGCCTCCCATAGCCGCGCCGGGCGCATCCGTCCAGACGGGGGAGGCGCCGCGTCGAGCGCCCGCCGGCGGCGCCCTTCCGCCCGCGGCGCGCGGGACCGGGGGCGCGGGCGGCGGCGTCCCGGGCGGCGAGGGCCGCGCGAAGCCTCGCCGCGCACGCAGGGTTGATGATACGGAGCCCCTCTCGGCGGGTCGCCCCTCTTGCCCCGAAGGCGTCCCGCGGGGCCTATTGGCCAGACCGCGCAAGCGCGATCCGTTCGCCTGCGCCACACCGCCCGCCGCCCCCCGCCCGCCGCCTTGACGGAGACGCCCATGCCCCCCGACGACGCGCTCGCCAGCCCGCTCGCCCTGCCCGCCCGCGGCCGCTTCCAGGACCCGGACGTGACCGCGACCGGCGAAGCCCGCGCCTCGGTGGCGCTGAGCGATCCGCGGACGCTGTGGTTCAACACCGGCACCCTGTGCAACATCGACTGCCCGAGCTGCTATATCGAGAGCTCGCCGAAGAACGACCGGCTGGTCTACATGACCCGCGCCGAGGTCGAGCGGTTCCTGGAGGAGGCCCGCGCGCTCGACTGGCCCCTGCGCGAGGTCGGCTTCACCGGCGGCGAGCCCTTCATGAACCCCGAGATGATCGGCATGGCCGAGGCCGCGCTGGAGGCGGGGCACGAGGTCCTGATCCTCACCAACGCCATGCGCCCGATGATGCGCCCGTCGGTGCAGGCGGGCATCGCGGACCTGGCCACGCGGTTCGGGGCGCGGCTGACGTTCCGGGTCTCGCTCGACCACCACGCGGCCCCCGCCCATGACGCGGAGCGGGGGGCGGGGGCCTTCGCGGCCTCGCTGGAGGGGATGCGCTGGCTGCGCGACCACGCGCCCGGCGCCCGGCTGGCGGTGGCGGGGCGGGCCTTCATGCTGGGCCGCGAGGCGGAGGCGCGGGCCGGCTACGCCGCGCTTTTCGCGCGCGAGGGCCTGGCCATCGACGCCGCCGATCCGGGCGCCTGCGTGATCTTCCCCGAGATGGACGAGGCCGCGCCGACGCCCGAGATCACCACCGCCTGCTGGGGGATTCTCGGCCTGTCGCCGGACGCGGTGATGTGCGCCTCGGCGCGGATGGTGGTGCGGCGCAAGGGGTCGGCGCGGGCCTCGGTCGCGGCCTGCACGCTGATCCCCTACGACCCGGCCTTCGACCTGGGCGAGACGCTGGACGCGGCCTCGGCCCCGGTGAAGCTGAACCACCCGCATTGCTCGAAATTCTGCGTGCTGGGCGGGGCGAGCTGCTCGGGCTGAGCCCCGCCTGCACGGCCCCGCCCGACCGCGCGCGCCGCTCGCGACCGCCGCCGCCCGGCTCAGCCCCGCGCCGCGCGCCGCGACCCCCCGATGAGCGCGGCCAGCCCGAACGCCAGCAGCGGCCCGCTGAACGGAAGCGGGACCGACGGCATCGGCGGGTTCACCACCTCATCCTCCAGGAACGTCGCGCCGATGCCGGAGCTCAGCAGGTTCCACTGCTCCGCCCCGGCGCCGGAGGAGCCGGCCTCCCCCGTCGACGTCTGCATCCACCGGAAGACCAAGGTCGACGCGCCGGTGATGGTCGCGTCGCCCGCCGCCGCGGCGACGGTGGAGATGGGCAGGTACAGCCCCATGTCCACGCCCGAGCCGCGCGGGTTGTTGGTCTGGCCGCAGGACGCGCAGCCGTCATTGTCGAGATCGTTCAGCCAGATGGCGGTCTGCACCGCGGCCGCGCCGACGAAGGGGTCGAAATCCCAGATCATGACGCCGTCGATCTCGATCTGGATGCGCGCCAGGCCGACCTTGATGTCATGCCCCGGCTCATTGCTGTCGAAGCCGAACTGGAAGCCGCCGCCGCGATAGGCTATCTGGGAGAGTGACAGGGAATGGCTGCCGGACCAGCCGTCCGCTTCATCCGTGGATCCGGTCACGAAGGCGCCCTGCCGGAAGCTGGTGCCGCCGAAATCCGAGGGGCTGTAGCCGTTATCGGTGGCGGCGTCGCCGGAGAACGGGTTCACCACCACGCCGTCCTGGATGACGTATTCGGAGTCCAGCTCGGCGGCGTGGAACGGATAGGCGGAGACGTCGTAGCGGGTCGCGGCCCCGGCCCCGGCCCCGCACAGCAACAGGCCTGCGCCCAAAAGCGCAGCGGATATTCGCAAAAGCATACTTAACCCCAGGAAGACGCACGCATACCCACGCGCAGGCTCTGCGGCCGCCTCGCCCCCTTCCCCAAGGGGGCTCGGAGGCGTCCGCTCCTTAAGGTTAATAGATCTGACCTAGCTTGCAAGCGAGACGCTGGCGCAGGCGCCGCGCCCGGCCTGTCCATGGGCCGCGCGCAGGCGCAGGTTCAGGCGCGCGGGCGCCGCAGGCGGCGCAGCCAGCCCAGCGCGCCAAGCCCCGCGATCAGCATCCAGGCCGGGGCCGGCAGCGGCACGTTCGCCGACTCGCGGAGCGAGGTCCCGGAGCCGAACGGGTCGGTCTGCGACAGGTACAGGCTGACATGGCTGACATCGTACTTGCCCAGGCTGGAGGCGTATTCGCCCGAGCTCAGCCCCGGCTGGATCAGGAACATCACGACGTTGCCCAGCGACCCGACCTTCTCGGCCTGCTTGCTGCCGGCCGACTTGAACAGCACCAGCACGCTGGGGAAGCTGTCCCACACGATGGGGTCGATGCTCCAGACGCCGCCCTGCCCGTCCGATCCGCGATCGAGCGAGAAGCCGGTTTCGATGGAGGTTTCGCTGGAGCCGAACTCGTCCTTGCCGGCGAACACCCAGTCATAGATGCCGAACGCGCCCTGCTCGGCGACTTCGGTCTTGGGCTGGTCGTTGGAGACGCCCTGGAGCACCTGGCAGGCGCTGGAGAAGCCCGACGCGTCGCCGGCGAGGTTCACGTCCACGCAGGGAAGCGGAGAGCCCGCGGCCTGCGCCGTATCGATCGGCGCGAAGGTCAGGGACAGCGCGGCCAGCGCGGCGCCCATGAACGCGAAAAGAGACGAGCCGCGCGCAGAGAGCGCGGCGAAGCACGAAGACACAACCATGACGATACCTAGTACCCAACCCCAGATCCGGCGCCCCAGCGCCGGCCGCTCCTTCATGAATCGTTCATGTTGAAGCGTGGACCAAGGAGATACGCCTGACCGAGGCGACGTTCAAGGAAAATTAAGCATGGGAAGCGCCCGTCTCACTGAGGCGTGAGCGGGATGATGGGGGCTGATACGCGAAGCCCCGGCAAGCGCATGGAAAAGGTGCGCTAATCCAATCACTTCCTACGTGGAAGCGAACATCGGTGACTAGATCGTATTCCTGACGACCTTGCAAGGAGGTTTGTAAGGAAAACTGCGATTATCATGGATTTTCCGAGAACCCCCGCCGAGCGCCCCGGCCTCCGAGGCGCCGAGGATTCGGCTGATCCGTCAGGCGGGATTCGGTTTTCGGGCTTTCCCCTCCGGCCCTTCCGCTGCGGCGCACGGGTGCAGGCGCACTCCGCCCCGTCCGCAGGTCGAGGAAGGGGACAGGTCGGGAAACGGGGGCGCGGTTCCGGTCAGGGCCGGGGCTCGCCAGGCCGGGCGAGGCCGCTCAGCCGCGGGCGGCCAGCGCGTCGGTCAGCAGGCTGGACAGCGCCTCACGCGGGACGTCGCGGGTCACGAAGGCCTCGCCCACCCCGCGGGCGAGGATGAAGGTCAGCGCGCCGGCCTTCACCTTCTTGTCCTGGGCCATCAGGGCCAGCAGCCCGTCCGCGTCCGGCAGGTCTCCGGGAATGTCGGCGAGGCTGGCGCGCATCCCCATGGCGGCGAAATGCGCGGCGACGCGGCTCGGCGTCTCCTGCGCGCAAAGGCCGAGCCGGGCCGACAGCTCGAAGGCCAGCGCGCAGCCGATGGACACGCCCTCGCCATGCAGCAGCCGGTCGGAATAGCCGGTGGCCGATTCCAGCGCGTGCCCGAAGGTGTGGCCGAGGTTGAGCAGCGCGCGATCCCCCTGCTCGGTCTCGTCGCGGGCCACGATCTCGGCCTTCATCTCGCAGGACCGGCGCACGGCGCGGATCCGCGCGGCCTTGTCGCCGGCGGCGAGCGCCGGGCCCTCCGCCTCCAGCCAGTCGAAGAAATCCGGATCGCCCAGCAGGCCGTATTTCACCACCTCGGCGTAGCCCGAGAGGAACTGGCGGCGCGGCAGCGTGTCGAGCGCGTCGATATCGGCCAGCACCAGGCGGGGCTGATGGAAGGCGCCGATCAGGTTCTTGCCCTGGCGCGCGTTGACCCCGGTCTTGCCGCCGACCGCGCTGTCGACCTGGGCCAGCAGCGTGGTCGGGATCTGCACGAAGCCCACGCCCCGGCGCAGGATGGCGGCGGCGAAACCGGCGAGATCGCCGATCACGCCGCCCCCCAGCGCCACCACCAGGTCGTCGCGCTCGACCTTGCGGTCCAGCAGCCAGTCCACGGTCCGGCCGAGATCGGTCCAGTTCTTGGTGGCCTCGCCCGGGGGCAGCGCCAGCGCCTCCATCGACACGCCCGCGGTCGCGAGCCCGTCGCGCAGCGCATCGAGATGGCGGTCGGCGACGGTCTCGTCGGTGATCACCGCGACCCGGGGGCGGGGGAGGAGCGGGGCGATCAGCTCGCCCGAGCGGGCCAGCAGGCCGGCGCCGATCTCGATCCGGTAGGCCCGCGCCCCCAGCGCCACTTCCACGGTCTCGCGCATCGTCTTCCCCCGGTTGGGTCTGTTTCGGTCGATCTGGGTCGGGCGGTCCGGTCGGCGGCGCCGAGGCGCTCAGCCGGCGGCGCCTCCGGGCGTATCGGGCGTGTCGGGCGCGGGGCGGGAGGGCCCGGCCTTCCCGGTCTCATGCGCCCCATCCGCCGCATGTTCGTCCGCCGCATGGTCGTCCGCCGCAGCGTCACCCGCCGCATCGTCGCGAACGGGCGCCGCGGCGACGGCGCCCCCGGCCACGTCGCCGCGGGCGGCCAGCGCGTCGATGATCCGGGCCACCACGGTCTCATGCCGGTCGCCGGCATGGCTGTCGACCACCACATCGGCCAGAGCGTAGACCGGGTGACGGACCTCCATCAGGCCGGCGAGGATCTCCCGCGGGTTCCCCTGGGCCAGCAGCGGCCGCCCGGCGCGGCGCGACACGCGCTCGACCAGCGTGTCCAGCTCCGCGCGCAGCCAGACCACGACCGCCCCCCGCGCGCGGATCGCGGCGCGGGTCTCGTCATTCATCCAGGCGCCGCCGCCGGTGGCGATGATCCGCGGGCCGCCTTCCAGCAGGCGGGCGATGACCCGGCGCTCCCCGTCGCGGAAGCTGGGCTCGCCCATGGTGGCGAAGATCTCGGGCACGGTCATGCGGGCGGCGCGTTCGACCTCGTCGTCCGAATCCACGAAGGGCGTGGCGAGCGCCGCCGCCAGCCGACGGCCGACGGAGGTCTTGCCCGCCCCCATCAGGCCCACGAGCACCACGCCGCGCACCGGCCGCGGCGGCGGCAGGCGGGTGGCGGAGACGGGATCGGGGGGCGAAGCGGGCTCAGGCGTCATGGTCGGGCGACGGGGTCGGTCTTTCGGGCTGGCCGGCCGCGCGCGCGGGGCGCACGGGGCGGGCGAAGGGGCGACGCGAAGGCGGCGTCGTCCGGGCGAGGCGTTCTTCGAGCGGTGGAAGGGGGCTTGGCGCGCCCGGCGCGCCGCGTCAAGCGCGGTTTTGCCTCGCGGGCCTGTCGGGGCGATGCGCCGCCGCCCCCAGGCCGGGGGGATCGCGGGGCGGCGAAGGGGCCGGGCCAGCCTGAAGCGGGGCGGTGAACGGCGCGCCCGCCGCGGCCGCCGCCCGTTCGCCGCAGGGGCGCGCGCGGGTAGGCCGCGGGCGTCCGGCAACCCCCTGCCTCCCCGACGAAAACCGCGCCCGGGGCGCGAAGATACGCCGCGCTCCGCGATCCGGCGCAGGCGACGCGGCCTTGCTGCGCCGCCGCCCGCGTTGCGGGGATGGGTCGGCGGGAGTAAGGTTCGCCCGAAGCCCCGCCGAGCCGGGCGTCCGGCGCACGCGCCAGCCTGGCCGGGCGGCCCCCGGCGGGCCGAAACCGACGGAGACGGGCGCGCAGACGCCCGCCCCATGAGACAGGCGCCAGGCACAGGCCGGCGCAGCACATACGGGACGAGGCATGTCGGCGGTCTACAGGTATCTGCTCTATCTCATCCTGCTGGCCGCGGCCGGCTTCGCGGTCTACGCGGCGATCGCCGATCTGCCGGCCCCGGTGCGCGAGGTCACGCTGCCCGCGCCCGCTCCGGACCTCTGATCGGGCCATGGACGCGGCCCGCATCGAGGCCTTCCTGGAGGCGATGCAGGCCGAGCGCGGCGCGGCCGCCAACACCCTGACCGCCTATGCCCGCGACCTGGGCGATTTCGCCGAGTTCGCCGGCCGCGATTTCTGGCGCGCCGACCGGGCGCGGGTGGAGGCGTGGCTGGCCGATCTCGACGCCCGCGGCCTGGGACAGGCGACGCGGGCGCGGCGGCTCTCGGCCCTGCGCCAGTTCTTCCGCTTCGCGCTGACCGAGGGCTGGCGCGACGACGACCCCGCCGCGCGCATCGCCGGGCCCGGCGCCGCGCGCCGCTTGCCCAAGACCCTGTCGGAGGCCGAGGCCGGCGCCATGCTCGACGCCGCCCGCCGCCCGCGACGCGAAACCGGGGCGGCGGCCCGCGACGCCCTGCGCCTGACCTGCATCATGGAACTGCTCTACGCCACCGGCCTGCGCGCGACCGAGCTTTGCGCCCTGCCCGTCGCCGCCGCCCGCGGCGATCCGCGGGTGCTGCTGGTCCGGGGCAAGGGCGGGAAGGAGCGGATCACGCCGCTGACCGGACCATCGCGCGAGGCGCTGGCGGCCTGGCTGGCGGCGCGGGACGCGGATCCGGCGGCGGCGCGCTCGCCCTTTCTTTTCCCGTCGCGCGGGAAGGCCGGCCACCTGACCCGGGCGCGGCTCTGGCAACTGGTTACCGGGCTGGCGGCGGAGGCGGGCGTGGACCCGGCCCGCGTCTCTCCGCACACCCTGCGCCACGCCTTCGCCACGCATCTTCTGGCCCATGGCGCGGATCTGCGGGCCATTCAGGCGCTGCTCGGCCATGCCGATCTCGCCACCACCGAGATCTACACCCATGTGCTCGAAGCCCGCCTGCGCGACCTGGTGCTGACCCATCACCCGATGGCGGGCGATTGAGCCCCGACGATCGAGGGGTGGGCTTCAGGGTCGGGCGATCTCGATTTCCAGCCGCTGGGAATAGGGCCGGTCGGGCGTGAAGATCGGGTCCGGAAAACCCGACTGGTTGACCGCATCGGGGAAGTTCTGCGCTTCGAGGCACAGTCCCGCATAGGCGCCGTACCGCCGCCCCTCCAGCCCCGGAACCGGGATCGCCAGCCGGGGGGCGTTGTAGACCTGCACGCCCGGCTGATCGGTCCAGAGCCGCAGGCGCAGGTCGCCGGAGGGCGAGAGAACCTCCGCCGCCGGCTCCGCCGGATCACGCGCGTCGAGCGCGAAGTTGAGGTCCAGCGGCAGCGGCGCGCCGTCCGCGTCGCGCAGCGGGCGGGCGGCGCGGAAGTCCAGCGGGTCGCCCTCGACCGACGCGATCTCGCCGGTGGGGATCAGGTCGGGCCGGGTCGGCGTGCAATGCGAGGCCGCGAGCCGCAGCCGATGATCCAGAACGTCGCCCCCCGCCGCCCCGGCGCCGCCGAGGTTCCAGTAGGAATGCTGGGCGAGGTTGATCGGCGTCGGGCGGTCGGGGCGGGCCGACATGTCGACGCGCAGCCGCCCGCCCTCCAGCCGCATCACCACGTCCAGCGCCACCTCGCCGGGATAGCCCTCCTCCCCGTGCGGGCTGACGCGGGTCAGGCGCAGGGCGGTCCCGTCGGTCTCCATCGTCCAGTCGCGGCGCCCGAATCCGTCAAGCCCCCCGTGCAGGTGGTGCGGCGGCGTGTTGGGGGTGACGGCGATCTCACGTCCGTCCAGCGCGAAGCGGGCGTTGGCGATGCGGTTCGCGACCCGCCCGCAGAGCGCGCCGAAGGCGGGGGAATGGGTGGGGTAAGGGGCGAAATCCTCGAAGCCCAGCGTGACCGGGCGCGGGCCTTCGGGGGCCTCGGCCCGCCAGTCCCGGATGACGCAGCCCCAGGACAGCACCCGGATGGCGGCGACGTCGGAGCGCAGCTCGGCCTCCATCACCGGGGCGCCCCGGTATTCGGCGAAGCGGCGAAGGGTGACGGGCATGGGGCGGCTCCGGTTTTTCTGGGGAGGCGTGGGGCGTGGGGCGTGGGGCGCAGCAAAGCCGCGGACGGGCGCGGGTTCAAGAGCGTTGGCCGGGGCGGCGGGTTTTGTGCGTCAGCCGCGATGACGCCGCGCCTTGCCGCAGGGACCGGCCGCGGCCCGGAGCGCGCGCGGGCGCCCCGAGGCCGACCGCAGAAACGCTCCCCAACCCTCCCCGGAGGCGGAGACACGGTGAAAACCGCGCCCCCCCCCGCGCCGCCACACGCACCGCCGCGCGGGCGCGCCCGCGTCGCTGGCGGAACCGTCGACGCGCGGCCCGCATCCCGCCGACGCGACCGGCGCGGCTGGCGCCGATACGCCCGCCCCCCGCCGCGCCTCCCCGCGACGCCGCGACCGCGCCCCGACCCGCGCCCGGTCTCTCGACATCGCCGCGCGCGAGCGTTACATGGGCGACCGACCGCCGGGCGCATGCCGCCCGGCCGCACCGTCATTGCGCCCGCGCCGGACCGCCCCACCCGAGGGATCGCCCGCCGCGCCGCCCGCGACACGACCGACCGCGAAGGACCGCGACGTCATGGAAAACGTACTGCTCATCGTCCACCTGATCCTCGCGGCCTTTCTCATCGGGCTGGTGCTGCTGCAGCGCTCCGAGGGCGGCGCGCTCGGCATCGGCGGGGGCGGCGGCGGGCTGACCTCGTCGCGCGGCGCGGCCACCGGGCTCGCCAAGGCCACCTGGATCCTCGCCGCGGCGTTCATCGCCACCTCGCTGGTGCTGACCATCATCGCGGCGCAGAAAAGCGGCGACCGCTCGGTGCTCGACCGCCTCGGCGGCGTCTCCGCCCCGGCCTCGCCGACGGGCGACGCGCCGGCGGATGGCGGGCTCGCCCCCGACCTGCAGCGCCTGCTGACCCCGCCCTCGGCGGTCGATCAGCCGGCCGCCGGCGACGGCGCGTCCTCCGCTCCGGCCTCCTCCCAGCCCGCGACGCCGCCCGCGACCTCCGAGTCCGGCACCCTGCCCGCCGCCGACTGATCGGCCCGCGCCGGTCGCGCCGCCGCGGACTTGGAGCCTGGCGAACGGGTTGACCGCGGCCGGGACCTCGGGTCGAAATAGCGGCAGCGCGACGACGCGGCATAGGGCGGGGCGAACGGCGGGGGCATGACGACGCCCCGCGCGCGCAGCCGACGCCAACGCCGACGCGTTCGGGCCAGGGTCGGACGGTGCTTTTCGCCCATCCGTCCCGCGGTCACGGGCGAGCCACGCCCCTCCGCCCGGCGCGCGCCCGCGCCCCGGGCTCCGCCCGGGCTGCGGTCGCCCCGACCGCTTCCCGACGGTCCGGGGTCCGCCCCGCTCCCCCTTCCCGGTCCTTGCGAGGTCCCGCGCCATGTCCGACGCCCCCGCCCGCGCCCCCCTCTCCCTGGCCGCGGAACGCGTCGGCGCCCTGGGCCGCCGGGCCGGCCGCTGGCTGGCCGCAAGCCGACCCCGCCAGGCCGCCGCGCTGATCCTGCTCTGCCTCGCGCTCTACCTGCCCGGCATCGCCGCCCTGCCCGTCACCGACCGCGACGAGGCCCGCTTCGCCCAGGCCACCAAGCAGATGCTGACCTCGGGCGACCTCATCGACATCCGCTTCCAGGACGAGCCGCGCTGGAAAAAGCCCGTGGGCATCTACTGGATGCAGGCCGCGACCGTCACCGCCGTCGGCGGCCCCGAGGACACCGGCATCTGGGCCTGGCGCATCCCCTCGCTGATCGGGGCGACGCTGGCCGCGCTGGCGACCCTGTGGGCGCTGAGCCCGCTGATCGGAGGCCCCGCCGCCTTCCTCGCCGCTGGGCTGACCGCCACCGCCATGGCGTTGGCGGGCGAGGCCAACATCGCCAAGACCGACGCCATGCTGCTGGGCCTGACCACGCTGGCCATGGGCGCCTGGATCCGGCTGCTGTCGGGCGCCGGCTTCGGCCTGCGCCGCGACGCCTGGTTCGCCGAAATCCCGGCCGAGCACTTCCCCGCCCGCGGCGACCCCACCCCCGATGCCGCCCCGCTGCGCGCCGTGCTCTGGGGCGCGCTGGGGCTGGCGGTGCTGGTCAAGGGGCCGATCGCGCCGGTGGTTCTGGCGCTGACGCTGATCTGGACGGCGATCGCCACCGGCTCGCGCCGGGGGCTGGTCTGCATGGGGTGGCGCGGCTTCGGGCCGGTCCTGTTCCTCGCCCTCGTCCTGCCGTGGCTGGCGGCGATCCACATCGCCTCCGACGGCGGTTTCTGGGCCGAGGCGGTGGGCCGCGACCTGGTCGGCAAGCTCGCCAGCGGGCAGGAGAAGCACGGCGCCCCTCCGGGAACCTATCTGGGCGTGGTCTGGGGCGTGCTCTGGCCCTGGGCGCCGCTGCTGCTGCTGGCCGCCCCCGCGGCCTGGGCCGCGCGCCGGCGGCCCTGGGCGGCGCTGCTGCTGGGCTGGTCCATCCCCTTCTGGATCGTGCTGGAGGCGACGCCCACCAAGCTCGCCCACTACCTGCTGCCGGTGATCCCGCCGCTGGCCGGGCTGGTCGCGGCCTGGCTGGCCGGCGGGGGGGCGCCCCGGCTCGGCTGGTCGCGCGCGGCCGCGGTGATCTTCGGGGCGGTGGGCGTCGCGCTCGCCGGCGCCTGCATCGCCCTGCCCGTCGCCGTCGGGAATGTCAGCTGGCCCGCCGCCGCGCTGGCGCTTCCGGCACTGGGGCTGGTGGTCCTCGGGGGGGTCTCGCTCTGGCGCGGCCTGCCCCGCGACGCGGTCCCGGCGATGTTCGCCGCGACGCTCTTCCTCTACCCCGCGATCCTCCAGTTCGCCCTGCCCGCGCTCGCCTGGGGCTTCCCGTCGCAGGCCATGGCCCGCGCCTCCGCCCCCTACGCCGCCTGCGTCGGACGCCCCGCCGCAAGCCAGAGCTTCCGCGAGCCCAGCCTGGTCTTCCTGCAGGGGACCGACACCGCCTTCCTCTCCGAGGACGAGGCCGCCCGGACCCTGCGCGAGGCCCCGGGCGCCCTGGTCTGGATCGAGGACCGCCGGCGCGAGCGCCTGGACGCGGCGTTCGGCGAGACGCCGCCCGACCTGAACGAGCTGGCGCGCATCGAGGCCTTCAACCCCAACCGCGGCAAGCCGACGGTTCTGCGGCTGATGTCGCGGAGCGGCGACCCGATGCTGGCGGGCTGCGAAACGGCGTCAACCCGCCCTTGACCCGAGCCGCGCGGGCGCCTATCACGACCCCCGCGCCGGCTCGAGGCCAGTCCGACGGGCGCGCGCGAGTGGGCGGGTAGCTCAGTGGTAGAGCAGCTGACTTTTAATCAGCTGGTCGTGGGTTCGATACCCACCCCGCTCACCAATTTCCCCTTAGTTTCAACACCTTGCGAACTCGACACATTGCTGATCGTCCGACTGTCCGAGGGCGTCCGAGTCGGACGGGAATCGGGTGGCCAGACTGAAAACGGCCTCCCGATTTGGGAGGCCGCTTGCGTTTGGCCGGCGCTTCGATGGCTCCCCTGTTGACGCGCCTGGAGCCCACCCGACGCCGAGATCACTCGCGCTCACCAGTGCTGGTATCGGCCCAATCCGGACCTCGGCATGGAAAATGAATGCTGAAGTGCAGCTTTCCAGAGCAGACAGATGCCAGATGACAAGGCTGAGTTGCCGCTTGCCAGCTTCAGCTGTAGCCTGGCGAGAGCATACGGGAGGCCACCTTGGACAAAGAAATCTCTGAATTCATGCTTTTGGCTGCTAAGTTAGAGTTTTTCTTGGTCAATTTCGACCAATCCTTTGCCCGCGTGGATAGGGCGACGCGGATTGTTAGGGGCGTCAACTGGGACCGGATCGGTCAATCATTGGAAGATAAGCATCCGTTCTCGGAATTCGATTTCGAAGGATCGGGATTTCAGCTCTTCAAAGAAACAGCTCCTCAACATCTGGTAGCCAAAGAGGATGGTGGGTTGAAGTGGGACAGTGATGAAATTGACGTTGTGTCTTGGCAGGTATTGCTGGGGCGTAGCTATGCTCAGCTACGGAACAATGTTGCGCACGGAAACAAGGCTCAGCTTCCGGCACCTTTTACGCTTAATCGAACAAGACAGTTTCTCGAGGCAGGGCACCAACTGATCCACTTTATTGTGGAAGCGCATTCATCGTCTAACACTTTGCGCTATGCGGTTCATTTTAGTTAGCATACTTACCGTTTCGCGATGGAAATTCATGCAACTAAATCGCAAACGACCCATTGCCGTCACTCGACTACCGGTGGTGCCGCACGGCGGCACTCCCTAAAGCAGCCGCTCCACAGACCATGCAGCATTTCGTGGTGACAAGCGTCTGTGGCGCGGGCCGAGCGGAGGTTCGTCAGCGAGACACATCTGCTTTCGCACATGTGGGAGGGGTGCGACCAAGGGTGGCTATCCGCGATTTGGGGGCGGTGACTGCTTCCGTATGCCGTCGCGGCGAGACGCCGACTGGCTGTGCCAGCGCCCTCACGCTTGCAGTTCTATTGAGCATGGCGTCCAGCCACACAACCGGAGTCAACTGAGTCACCGTGTATATGGTTGCCTCCTGTCGTGTGAGAGCATGATGAACGTTGCGCGTCCGTTAGCGTTTCGGCAAGATATCTGCGAACGTTGCCCTTGGCCAATATGAGACGTAGAGAGAATGCAACGCGCTCGGAATTTGTCCAGACGGCCCGGCCTTTGCGCTTACAAACCGGTAGGCGCTACGATGCGCTAACGGCTTCAAGGGCGCTAAATGAATGAAAAATATGAACGAAGAACCCCGTGCAATTGGTGAAGTAGTAGATTTGTTTTGTGGCGTTGGAGCATTGAGCCACGGCCTATTGCGAGCTGGCCTTACTATACAGGCTGGTTACGACGTCGATAGAAACTGCAAGTATGCCTACGAGAAGAACAATAACGCCACCTTCTACGCCCGCGATGTAGCGAAGCTGACAGCCCAGGAGCTGCAGGGCCATTTCAGTGGTGCGGTGCCTTCGGTACTTGCCGGCTGCGCCCCGTGCCAGCCGTTCTCTACATACAAGCATAGATACGAGGCCGACCCTCGATGGGAGCTTGTCGCTGTGTTTGCTCGCCTAGCTGCCGAGGTGAAGTCCGACTTTGTAACCATGGAAAACGTTCCAGCCCTACTCAAGTATAAAGATGGAACCGTATTCGCTGGCTTCGTGGGCACGCTGAAGGCCGCAGGTTACGAGCATATCCAGTGGAACGTGGTCCGCTGCGAGGAATTTGGCGTACCGCAAAAGAGGCGGCGGCTAGTGCTGATTGCATCACGGGAGCGCCAACTTCCGGAACTTAAGCCAACTCACGACCAGCCACTGTCAGTTAGAGACGCCATCCGGTCCCTGCCAGAAATTGAAGCTGGCGAAGTTCATCCCCGCGACCCGCTTCACAGCGCAGCATCACTTTCCGAGAAGAACTTAGAACGTATCAAGTCGTCCAAGCCAGGTGGCACATGGCGAGACTGGCCATTCGAGCTTCGCGCCAAGTGCCACCAACGAGCGTCCGGCGGGACTTACCCTGGGGTGTACGCGCGGATGGAATGGGACCAACCTTCCCCAACCATGACGACCCAATGCTACGGGTTCGGCAACGGCCGGTTTGGGCATCCTGACCAAGATCGAGCAATCTCCCTTCGCGAAGCCGCTCTCCTCCAAACGTTCCCGCAGGATTACGCTTTCCTGCCGCCAGGTCAGAAGGTCTCGTTCTCGGAAGTCGGGCGATGGATCGGCAATGCGGTCCCCGTCTCACTGGCGGAGGCCATCGGTGCTTTGATCTTATCCAGTGAACATGGAGATGACGTTGTCGGACGGTGCACCTAAGCCTTTCCATTTTGAGATTTCGCTCAGCGTCCTAAACCACTTGGGCCGCAACCTATACCGCAACTTCATCACCGTTATCGCGGAAGCGGTATCAAACTCTTGGGACGCCGAAGCCCAGAACGTTTGGATCGAGATCGACAAGGAGGGGAACACCTTCTCCATCAAGGACGATGGCCTAGGCATGACCGCTGAAGACTTCCAAGAGAAGTTTCTGAAGATCGGTTATTCTAAGCGCAAGGACGGCAAAAAGGCGACCGATAGAGGGCGACCGTTCATTGGTGCCAAAGGCATCGGTAAGCTCGCCCTGCTATCCTGCGCCAACCGGGTTTCGATTTATTCAAAGACTACCGGTGCAGGCTACGTCGGGGGTGTCATCGATAACGCCGATCTGGATAAGGCGATCAAGAGCGACAATACCGCCGATCAGTATCCGCTTGAGCAGCCAGACCTCGGCCGAATTGAGAAGCTCCAGCAGGGGCACGAGCACGGCACCATCATAGTGTTTGACGCAACAAAGGAGAAACTGCGCAGCTCTCCGGCGCACATTCGCAAGATGCTCGCCATGAGCTTCAAGTTTTCACTCCACGACAAGGCATTCAAGATCTTTGTGGACGGTACGGAGGTGAGCGAAGCCGACCTGGGTGACTTGGCCAGAGCAACCGAGTTTCTCTGGATCGTGAATGGTTACACCGACGGCTATGTGGCCGCGCTCGATAGACTGAAATCATCAGCAGTACCCAAGACAACCAAACTTGGCATCCGAGGCTTCTTGGCCACGGTTGAAAAGCCGCGACACCTCAAGATTACCGGTACGGATGAGCGCGCCACAGTCGACCTTATCGTCAACGGTCGCATCCGTGAGAAGAATCTCCTTCGCCACATCCCAACCCAAAGAATTGTCGAGAGCTATCTCTACGGCCAATTACACTTCGACACCATGGATAGAGAGGGGACCGATCCCTTCACCAGCAGCCGTGAGGGTGTGGTAGAAGATGACATCCAATTCCAATCCTTGATGGACTACCTCAAACGCGATCTTCTTCCTCAAATCATTGATGAATGGGATGGACTCCGCTTGGATCGGGGCCTTGAGGGCGACGATGAAAACAATCGGAAGACCAAGAAGGAGCGCAAGGCCCGTGAACTTTTTAGTGCAGCCAAAGATGACTACAAGCTAGAGGATGCCGAGCCAAACAAAGACAAAGTTGACAGATGGCTGGAATCACTACGAGATGACGCGCAGTATAATTTACAAGCATACGCTGACTGCTTTCTCTCTGAGAACTTGATCCGTAAATATTTGGTTGAAAAATCCATTCCCCTAACTCCTATCGCCACAAAAGACGCCGCCGATTGGAAAAGACGTGAATCAGAAAATCTTAAGAAAGCAAACATAAGCTGGGCTATCAGAACTGCGGATGACGATCTATACTACATAGACATGGACGGACTTGCGGTGATGGCCGAAGGCTCTAAGTCCCCCCAAGGTCCATCTCTTTGGCTTGATGCAGTAAATTATAAGCCGGTTAGAAATGCTGTAGGACACACGGGATTGCTGAGCGCAGCAGGAAAAACTCACTTAAATCAAGTATTTCAAAATGTCAGGGCGCGGATTAAAAATCTTTTGACTCGACCCTAGTTTTGCGCCCGCTATGTTTATGATGTCAGAGTGGGGGGGGGACGTCTTCACCTCCCGGTTCTCCCGGCGCGCAGTCGGTTGGTCAAAGAAGCTCGACCGGGATACATCGCTGATGATGGACGCCTAGATAGTTGCTGTGCGGAGACGAGGGAAGGAGCATCGGCTGCCCTCTCGTGCCATCAATCTAGTCGTGGTCACGGAGCAGTCCACACGTACGGCTGCTCCGCCATAGTTTCTGGGGTCGCTAGGTCGCACCGCCGTCAGACCGGTGTCCGCCCCGAACCGTTGTCTGGTTCTCGCGCAGCGAAAGTCCCCTTGCCGCCCAATCCGTCGATACGGATAGGCTGCCTATAAGGCTTGGTGGGCATGCGTGGGGCGACGGCGCGCTAACCTAGACAAGGGCTCCCCGAGCCCGCCCTACCGCCTCACCGGCCGCCGCATCGCCTCCACCGCCCGCCCCGCCCCAGCCTGCGAGGCCGGGTTGTAGGTGATCCCCAGCCGCACGTCCTTGTCCGACTGATTCCCCATCCCGTCCGCCCGGTCTCGGTCGCTGGCGCCGCCCTCGCGCGCCCACCAGGCCCAGCTTCGGCGCAGATCTCGGAACTGCACGTCCCTGATCGCTGGCATGGTGCGCGCCGCCCTGGCGCGGACCTTGGCAAAGTGGGTTCGGAAGTTATCGGGAAGGTAGGCGGCGCCCTCGGCGTTCAGGATCAGGGGACCTTCGCCCTCAGCCTCCGCCCGCCGCGCCTCGATCAGCGGGGCCAGCTCGGAATGCACTGGCATGACCGCGGCCTTCTGCGCGCTTCCGGCCTTCGCCTTGGAGCGCAGAAAACGCCACATGCCGTCCGGTCCGAAGTTCTCCACCCGCGCCGCCAGCACGTCGGCCTGCCGCTGCCCCTGATACCAGGCCACCGCAATCGCGAGGCGCATTCCGGCCAGGCTCAGATCCTCGGCCGCGGCGCAGAGGGCGTCGAACTCTTCCCAGGACAGCACCCGATCGCGAGGCGGCGGCGTCTCCATCCTCAGGCGCACCGCCGGGTTGGCCGGGATCCAGCCGCGCAGCTCGCCATAGCCCAGCACCACCGACATGACGCGAATGTCATGCTGAGCGATCCACTTCCCGTTCTCGCGGTAAAGCGTTTCATACCACTCGCGCAGGATCGGCTTGGTGAAGGCCGCGGCCTGCGTGGCGCCCCACTTCTTCTCGATCCGCCGCAGCGTGGCGTCGTAGTCGCGCCGGGTCGCCTCGCGCAGCTTCGTCCAGAGGGGCGAGCGTCGATACTCGGCCGCAAGGCGGGAGAAGGTGCGCCCGCCCCGGTCCCTCACGGTGATCCCGTTGCGGGCGTCGTCCACCTTCCGGTTCAGCGCCGTCGCCTGGCGCATCGACCAGGTGAGGCGGTGCGGATCGAGCGGCACGGCCTCGAACCCGAACGCCTCGCGCTCGGCCTTGGTCGGTTCCCACCACAGCCGCCAGCTTTCATCGGCCCGCTGACGCTGGCGCACGCGCGCCGGCACGGGCTCGATGTCGTCGAGCGGCCCGGCTTCGGGCTTCGACTTCGGCTTCGCGGCTCGGCCTTTCATGCCGTCCTCGCCATGCGCATCATCACGGCGCGGTCCACGGCCAGGTCGGCCGCGGCCATGCCCGGCACGCCTTCGACCGACGCCGGCGGGCGGTTCATCCAGGCGACGATCTCATCCCGCCGCCAGCGGAGCGGGCAGACGGCGCGCTGCTGGATCGGTTCAGGGAAACGCTCATCCTCGACCAAGCGAGCGCGGGCGCTCAGAAACGTGTCGGCCGAGGCGTAGCCGATCAGCTTGGCGACCTCGGCCGATGTCAGGAACAGCCGGCCCTCGCCGCGAGGCACACGGCGCCTGGTCATCGCCCTGCCCTCCGCAGCGCCTCGCGATCCTTCCTCTGGGCCCACCACTGGGCCAGGTGCGTGGTCGCGGCGCCGATCAGGATGCCGCCCAGCAGCACGCCGGCGATGCCCAGGATCAGCCAGAGCTGATCGTGGGGCGAGAGCAGCAAGTCTTGCGTGTCACGCATCGCTCCGCCCTCCGTCCAGAAGGCGCAGGGCCGGGCCTTCCGCGGCCGAGCGTTCGGCCATGCGGCTGGCCATGTCCTGCATCCGAAGGCGGAAGGCGCGGAAGCGGCGCAGCTCGTCCACCAGCGCCGGCGCGCAGAGTGTGAACAGCATCACGCCTTCCTTGGTCGCCTGGTTGCGTTGAATTTCCGACGCGACGACGCCGAGATGCTCCAGCGTCAGATCGTCGAGCGGCGGCAGAGGTTTGGGTTCGGGCAGCGGCATGAAGCCTCCCTTGATCGCGCTGAATGTGTAGCGTGGCGGACCCCGTGGGGCCTCGACATATATTAGCGCAACTCATGTTGCGATCAATGCATAAAATGGGCACAGCTAATTTTTCAAGGCCGCAGAGGTGACCATGGCCGCGCTCGCAGCACGGCGGCACAAGAAAATATTAGTAGGGGAGGCCCGACATGTCGGAGGACTTAACGGAGCTGGCGCGGACAGTGGCCAGGCTCGACGCGCACTCGAAAAGGCGGCTGCTGATCGCAGCCAGAATCCTGAAAGCAGGTTCTAGGAGACGGAGGCCAGCCGCCTGGCCAACGAAAGAAGAACTTCGCGATCTTCTTCGGAAAGCCCTTTAGCGATCTGCAGGATCTCCATGCCTATCACATCGGCGTCGGAACGCTCGAAGAGATCGCCGACCTCGACGCTCAGCGCCTTAGCCAGAAGCTCCAAAGTCTCCAGCCCAGGCCGATCCCGCCCACGCTCTATGTGGCTGACCATTGACTGAGTGATCCCAGCAGCAGCGGCAAGCTGCTCCTGGGTCATGCCAGCGGCCCTGCGGATGTCGCGCACACGAAGTTTCATGCACGCCGGTATGACTGAGGCTAATTTTTCCGTCCATATTTTGGGGCTCATGTCCAGATCTGGTAGTTGTTGACAGAAATATGGGCATAGCTAATATGGCGAGCCTATGAGCACCCTCGCAAGATACCGCGCCGAGAAAGGCGAGACCCAGGCGGACTTCGCCGCTCGGCTCGGCATCACGCAGGGGTTTGTCTCTCAGCTTGAGAAGGGCCGGGCACGCCCCTCCCTGGAGCTGGCGAAGCGCATCGAGGACGCGACGAACGGGGCCGTCCAGATGAACAGCTGGTTCGACGCTCTCCCTTCCTCCGAAACCCTCGCCGCGGAGTGAGCCGATGGACGATCAGGAAGCGCGTTTCGCCGAAATTATCCATCTCGCGAAGCAGGCGGCGAGCGGCGGCGTAATAGTCCGCGGGCATGACGACCCGCGCAGGACGTCACCTCTCCTGGCCATCCCCCTCGGCGGCTCCTCCCTCGTTCCACGGCGCAGCGCCTGTCGCCGTGACGCGAGCCGCCCAACTCCGGACGCCGGCGCGCGCGCCTCCCTGCGCACGCCGGCGTCCGGGCTTTCCAGGAGGGATCAACGGTGACCGACAAAGCCTCCCGCCCCCGACGCCGCGTCCAGCACCTGGAAGGGATGCGGAAGCCCAAGTCCGGCGAGACCACCCGCCGTCCCTGCCTGCGCTGCGGCGAGCCCTTCCCCTCGGAGGGCGCGCATAACCGCCTCTGCGAACCGTGCCGCCAGTCCATCCGCCGCGCCGATCCCGGTATGCCCGACGCGAGGCTGGCGCGATGACCGGCGACCGCTCCCCAGTCGTCGCCTTCGGGCTCTACGCCGTGACCTGCGCCATGCGGGCGAAGACCGGCGCGCTGACCGCCGAGGCGCTGGACGAGCTGGCCGGGAAGCGCGCGCAGCTGCTGCCGGACCGCGCGGACCTCGCCGAAGCCGTCTCCCGCTTCGATGCGGGCGTGACCGAGGGCGAGCCGGAGGAAGCGGCCGACGCCTTCCTGGCCGTGGTCGGCGACCTGGCCGAGGGCCACGCGCGCCGCCTCGCCGGCGCGCTCGATAACGCCGGCTTCGCCTGGCAGAGCCGGAAGGACCTGGCATGAGCGCGCCCGAGCTTCCGCCGGCGCCGTCGACCGAGGCGCCTCGCCCGCTCAGCCCCGCCGACCTGGCGCTGTTCTTCGTGGCGAACGCCGCCTGCCTGCACCGCAACGCGCCCGAGACGCTGCGGCTCTACCAGCTCGACCTCGCCGACCTGCTGCCGGACGTGGACCTGTTCCACCCGCGCCTCGCCGCCCTGCCCGAGGCCGTGGGCGCCTTCGTGGACCTGGGCGACCTGCGCCGGCCGGGCGTGATGGCGACGGGGCGGTTCGAGCGGGTCTGGTTCGACCTGCAAGCCAACGTCGCGATGATCCTCGCCGCCCGCGCCGGCGCCGCGCTGGAGGCCGTGGCGCGGGCCAAGGCGCAGGAGGGCCGCGCCGCATGACCCGCGCCGCCCTCACCTCCTTCGCCGACATCGTGGCGCTGCTCCAGGCGCGCCCCGAGGACGTGGCCCGGCGCTACGCTCCCGGCGGGTTCGTGAATGGCCAGCAGTATCGCGCCCGCAATCCGGGGCGGGCCGACAAGCGGATCGGCTCGTTCTGGGTGAACGTCGCCGGCCCCCATGTCGGCCGGTTCAATGACGCCAGCACCGGCGAGCATGGCGACATGCTGGACCTGATCCAGCTGGCGCTCGGCTGCGACCGCAGGGCGGCGCTGGCCGAGGCCCGCGCCTTCCTGGGCATCGCCGACGACGAGACGGAGGCGCAGCGCGCGCTCCGCCAGCGCGAGGCGCAGCGGGCGAGAGAGGCGGCGGAGACGCAGGCCCGCGAAGCGGAGGCCGAGAAGGCCCGCGAGCGGCGCCGCGCCTACGCCCGGTTTCTCGACGGCAAGCCCATCGAGAACACGCCCGCCGCGGCTTACCTTTCCGGCCGCTGCGTCGGGCCGGGCGACCTCGGGCGGGCGCCCGGCGCGCTGCGGTTCCACCCCGCGCTCTGGTATCAGCACACCGACGACGAGACGGGCGAAGTGTTCGAGGGGCGCTGGCCGGCCATGGTCGCCGCGATCCACGGCCCGTGGAAGCCGGACGGCCCGCCCACCTTCCTCGGCATCCACCGGACCTGGATCGCCCGCGATCCGGCGACCGGCCGCTGGACCAAGGCCCCCGTGCCCAAGGCGAAGAAGATCCAGGGCCAGCACCGGGCCGGCTATGTGCGCCTGTGGTCGGGCTACGGCCCGCGCGGCGGCAAGGGCGCGCCGATCAGCCAGGCCCCCGAGGACGCCGCCGTCTACATCGCCGAGGGCATCGAGGACGCGCTTTCCGCCGCCGTGCTGATCGGCCAGCGGCCCGGCGTCTACGTCATCTGCGCGCTGAACCTCGGGAACATGGCCGCGGTCGGCCTGCCCCCGCAGCTGCGCCGCGTGGTGCTGATCGCGGACCAGGACCCCGGCGAGAAGCAGCGCGCCCAGATCGACGCCGCCGCCGAACGCTTCGCCGGCGAGGGCCGGACGGTGAGCGTCTGGCGCAATCAGTATGGCGGCAAGGACCTCAACGACGCCTTGCGGATGGCGCGGGCGCGCGAGCGGCAGGAGGGCGCAGCATGAGGATCGAAACCCGGATCAGGCGCGCGGAGGAAGCGCCCCCAAAAGCCCGTGGCCGCGCGGGCGTCGGGCATCCCGGCGCCGCGCGCGTCATCCTCAAGGAGGGCCGAGACCACATCGCCGAAGCGCGTCGGTCCCTCGCCGACATGACCGCCGCAGTCGACGCAGCCGAAGCCGCGATCACCGCCGAGCTGCGCGCCATGGATGCGAAGGGACGATGACCAGCGGCGGCGACAGCCCTCGGCCCACGCTGCG
The DNA here is from genome assembly GCF_900106695.1 of Albimonas donghaensis. GTDB lineage: Bacteria > Pseudomonadota > Alphaproteobacteria > Rhodobacterales > Rhodobacteraceae > Albimonas > Albimonas donghaensis. The sequence goes on along the minus strand of NZ_FNMZ01000001.1, from coordinate 335,060 downwards.
CGTGCTGGCGAGCGAGCTGGACGCGCCCGAACCGGCGCGCCAGCAGCTATCCGCCAAGGCGACGGAGTTTGCGGAGGGCGAGGCCAGAAAGGCCAAGGGCGGCGCCCGAGGCGGGCGCACCAGCGGTTCCGCTCCGCCCAGGAAGGGCCAGCCCGCCCGAGGCGAGATCTATGACGGCTGCCCGGTCAAGGCGCTCGGCGTCCATGGCAAGGTCAGCTGGTATATCGACTGGCTGGGCCAGATCAGGGACGTGAGCAAGCACGACCGCGACACGATCCTGCACATCTTCGGCGGGCGCGAGGAAGAACTGCGCCGCCACTTCAAACGCCAGGCCAAGAGCGGCGACGTGATCGGCTGGGACCAGTCCAAGGCCGCGGCCGCCATGCAGCGCGCCGCCGCCGACCAGGGCATATGGAACCCGCTCCAGCGCCTCCGAGGCCGGGGCGCGTGGACCGATGGCGACGGCGGGCTGATCCTGCATTGCGGCGACGCCGTGCTGCACCGGGGCGTCTGGCACGATCCGGGCGAGCTGGAGGGCTTCGTCTATCCCTCCGCCCCCCGCATCCCGCGCCCCCTGCCCCCCGGCCCCGAAGTGGAGAGCGCGCCCGACGCGCTGCTGGAGCTGCTGGATACCTGGAGCTGGCAGCGCCGGCATGTCGACGCCTTCCTGCTGCTGGGCTGGATCGGCTGCGCGCTGTTCGGCGGCGCCCTGCCCTGGCGCCCGCTGGTCTGGATCACCGGCGACGCCGGCACGGGCAAGAGCACGTTGCAAGGACTGATCGGCAACGTGCTGGGCGGCGAGGGCGCGCTGCTGCAATCCTCCGACGCGACCCCCGCCAGCCTCTGGCAGATGCTGGGGACCGACGCCCTGCCCGTCGCCCTCGATGAGGTCGAGCCGGACGTGGACAGTCGGACGCGGGTTTCAGGCGTCATCAAACTGGCGCGCCAGGCGGCGAGCGGCGGCGTGATCCTGCGCGGCGGCTCGGATCACAAGGGCTCAGAGTTCAAGGCCCGCAGCTGCTTCCTCCTGTCCTCCATCCTGCGCCCGGCCATGCTCGACCAGGACATCAGCCGCATGGCGCTGCTGGAGCTGGAGCCGCTGGGGCGGGGCGTGACGCCGCCGTCCCTGCGCCCTGACCGGATGCGCCAGCTCGGGCGTGCGCTGCGAACCCGGATCATCGACCAGTGGCCGCGATGGCACCAGACGCTGGAGCTGTATCGCGCGGCCCTCGCCCGCCAGGGCCACAACGCCCGAGGCGCCGACCAGTTCGGAACGCTGCTGGCGATGGCCGACATGTGCATGGAGGACGCGGTTCCCCTGCCGGGCCGATGCGACGGCTGGGCCGCGCAGCTCGCCGCGAGCCTGGTGGGCGAGCAGACCGACCAGGCGCGGGACTGGCAGCGCCTGGCGACCTGGCTGCTGGGCCAGCAGGTGGAGGCGTGGCGCGGGGGCTCACGCTTCTCCATCGGCGCGCTGCTGCTGGCCGCGGCCTGCCTCCAGACCACCGAGGAACGCGAGACCGGGCCGAGCGTGGCCGACGCCAAGTCCTTCCTGCCCCGATACGGGATCCGCGTGCAGGGCACGGGGCGTCGCGCCCGCGTCTGGATCGCCAACAGCCATCCGCTGCTGGCGAACCTGTTCCGCGACACTCAATGGTGGGCCGGCGCCGGGCAGACCGGCGTGTGGGCGCAGTCCCTGCGCCGCGTGCCCGGCGCCGTGGTGCCCAAGTCCTCGACCCGCTTCGACGGCCGTAGCGTCCGCTACATGGACGTGCCGCTGGTCGAGTTGCTCGACCTCTCGGCCGAGCCCGACGAGGCCCCCACCGACACCCCCGAAGACTGAGAGGACCAGGACGTGCCCTGCACCCCGACGCCCCTTGCTGCGCCCGCTCCCGGACCCATGGACGGAAGCCTTGATCCGCGTCGCGGGTCCGGCATACTCGCCCTTTGGTTGCGCCCATCGGGGGCTGTCGCGCAGCGACGGGTCGGGGGCGTTGTCGCTGCTTTGTCGCTGGTGTGTCGCTGGTGTTCTTCTTTTCATATCAACATCTTGCCGTCGATCAGCGACGGAGCGACAGGATTTGCACGCCCCCCTCACATGCGCGCGCGCGATCATGCGCGCGCGCGCGCTTCGTCGTCGCTTGTCGCTCTTCCTCTCTATCTCCTTGAAATAGATAAACAAACAGCAGCGACAGACCAGCGACAAAGCAGCGACGCCCCTGCCGAGGCGTCGCCGATGCCGTGCAACCCGCTGAAACCAATAAACAAAGCGGGGATCTCGGCATGAGCGGCGGGAAGAAGGCCGGCCAGGCGCAGAAGCTCGCCGCCGCTGCCGCCGAGCGCATGGCCGCGGGCCGCGAGCGGGCCGAGCAACTGTCCCTCCTGGCCCCGGCCGACCGGGCCGACGCCTCACCGCCCCCTCCGGCCGAGGGCGAGCGGCGCGGGCCGGGCCGGCCGGCCGGGTCGCGGAACCGGGTGAAGCGGGCCGAGCTGCGCAAGATGTTCGCCGCTCGCGGCTGGGCGATGCCCGAGGACCAGCTGGCTCGCCTCGCCGGGCTCGACCTGGGCGACGGGGATCTGTGGGAACGGGCGATGGCGCGGGCCGAGCAGATCATTGCCTGGAGCGGCGGCGAGGCGACGCCCGCGGCCCGCATCGCCATCGTCTTCCAGGTGGCGGGCGAGATACGGCGGGCCAACGAGGCGCTGCTGCCCTACGGTCTGGCGAAGGTCACGCCCGACCAGGGCGGCGGCGCGCCCGTCACCTTCATCAACCTGCCCGCGCCGGTCGCCCAGGGCGCGCCGGGCGACGGGGCGCGGGTGATCGAGGGCGAGGCGCGGACCGTCGCGGCGTCCGTCTACGCCCCGCCACCGATGCCGAGCCAACCCCAACGAAATCAAGAGGTTAGCGGCGACGAAGACGAGGGGTCGGACGAATGAAGTCGGACGCTCGAACCAAGCCATTGAAAACGCAGGGCAAAATCGCCCTCGGCCCGCTTATCGAATATAAGCGGGCCGCGTGCCTCGCCGCCGCCGGCCGCGCCTCCGTGCCCGCCCTGGTCGCCCGCGCCCGCCCCCCCGCCTTCGCGCCCGCCCCCGCGCCCGCGGGCCGCGGCCGGGGGGGGCCGGGCCGGCGCGCGCAAGACATGCCCCCCGCTCCGACCCCGTTCAGCCTTCCCGGCCGACCCGCCGGACGAGGCGCAGCCGGAAACGGGGGGGCTCTGTCTGGGGTAGGGGGAGCGCGATGACCGAGGGTGCGGGGATCGGGGCCGCTGCGGCCCGGCTGGAGGGTATGGGAGCCGCTGACGCCGTGCGCGAGCTGCCCGGCGGGGCCATGGGCGACATGCCCTCCGCCGCCCATGTGACCTTCCCCGGCCCGGTGGCGCAAGCCTTCTTCGATGACGACGCGGACGTGGTGGCGATCCAGGGGCCGGTCGGCTCGGGCAAGACCACGACCGCGCTCATGTCCCGCGTCCGGCGCGCGATGATGATGCCGCGGTCGGTCGAGGACGGGGTGCGGCGCTACAAGCTCGGCCTGGTCCGCGAGACCTATCGCCAGCTGTGGGCCACCACCATTCCGTCCTACCTGGAGACGGTCCCCAAGGCGCTCGGCATCTGGGCCGGCGGGCGCGGCGACCCGGTGAGCCACACCGTCCGCTTCGAAGACGAGTTCGGCGAGATCGAATGGGTGGCCGAGTTCCTGGCCTTCGGTGACAACGTGATCGAGGCCATGCGGGGCTGGCAGGTCACGGACATCTACGGGAACGAGGCCGACACCCTGCCCGTGGAGGTGCTGACCACCGGGATCGGCCGCATCGATCGATACCCCGCCCGCTCGCATTTCGCGGGATACCCGCCCGAGCTGCGCAGCTGGGGCCAGATGTGCTTCGACCTCAACGCGCCCGACGAGGACAACTGGACCTATCGCGTCTTTCACGACGACCAGGAGCGCGAGCGGATCGCGCGCCAGCTCAGCGAGGGGCTGGAGGAAGGCGCGAAGCCCATCCGGATCAACTTCCACCGCCAGCCGGGCGCCCGCGAGCCCGGCGCGGAGAACCTGTCGAACCTTGCGCCCGGCTACTACGCCCGCCAGATCGCGACCATGACGCTGGCCGGGCGCGGCGATCAGGTCACGCGCCTGATCGACAACCGCCCGGCCTTCATCAAGGCCGGTGATCCGGTCTTCAAGCGCGAGTTCAACCCGGCGATCCATGTCGCGCCCGACCGGCTGCGCGCCGATCCGGCCCGCGGGCTGCGCATCGGGCTCGACCAGGGCTTCACCCCCGCCGCGGTGATCGGCCAGTTCGAACCGCCGATGCGCTGGACCATCCTCGCCGAGCTGATGTTTCCGACCGAGCATCTGCTGGCGAGGGTGTTCGGCGAGCGGCTGGCCGACCTGCTGGACGAACGCTTCCCCGGCCTGCGCGTGGAGGAAGCCTGGGGCGACGTGGCCGGCGAGGCCGAGGCCGCGCAGGCCGCGGAGAACGCGACATGGAACCGGATCGTCGGCCAGACCGCCGGGTTCCGGGTGCGCCCGCAGCGGATCGGGGCGAACCGGATCAACCCCCGGCTGGAGGCGGTGCGCGCGCCACTGGAATTCCTGCGCGAGGGACGCCCCGGCCTGATCCTGGACCCGTCCTGCCGGTATCTGCGGGGCGGTTTCGAAGCCCGCTACGTCTGGACCGAGGAAGTCGACGCGTCGGGCAACAAGCGGAAGATCCCGAACAAGAAACTGGTCGAGGCGAACGCCATGGACGCCCTGCAATACCTGCTGTTGTCGGAGGCGCGGGGCGCGGCCGGCCCGTCCGGCTTCCACGCCCGCGCCTCGTCCGACCGCCGGCGCGGCGCGCCGGCCGAGGCGCGCGGGCTGGAGACCGGCTGGGACGTGTCGGCCCCCTATGCGGGGGCCGAACGATGATCGACGGGCTTCGCTCCCCCGCCTGGCGCGGGCTCAGCATGGAGCCGCTGGCCCCGGCCCCGGCCCTGGCCGTGCTGACCGACCTGGACGCGCACGACCGGATGGAGGCTGCTTTCACGCTGGGTTCACACTTCGATGCCGGCGACGCGCTGCGCCAGCTGATCTGTCAGGAGGCGGCGGGCGGGCTGTTCTTCACCGTCTGGCGGCACGCGCCGGAAGGGGGGGCCCTGCCCTTCGCCCTCGTCGGCTTCTCGCCGGTCTACATGCCCGGATGCTTCGCCGGCGCGCTGCTGGCCCGCGATCATCGGCGCTGGCGGCGCCCGCTCGCGCAGCTCGCCGCAGCCATGCGCGCCGACCTGCCCGCCTGGGCGCAGGCGCGGGGCGTGGCGCGGATCGAGGCGCGCTGCTGGAGCAGCCACCCGACCGCGCCGGCTCTGCTGACCGCCATCGGCTTCGCGCGCGAAGCGACCGTCCCCCGGTTCATCGACGACCCTGCCCCCCTCCAGCAGTTCGCCCTGCTTCCCGGCCTCCCCTTCTGAACGGAGATCGCCCCATGTGCATGATGGGTTCCGCCCCCAAAACCGCCGCGCCGATCATCCCGGCCCCGGACAACGCCGAGGCGAACCGCGACGCCTCGCTGGCTCGCGTCATGCAGCGGATGCGCGCCGGGGCCGCGGCGAATATCCTGACCTCGCCCGCCGGCATCCCCGGCGGGCGGCCCGCCAACCGTCAGCTGGGGGCCGCGTGATGACCTCCGCCATCGAGAAGGACCCGCGGGCCGAAGCCGCGATCCGCGTCTGGCAGGAGCTGAAAGGCGCGCGCACCGAACACGAACAGGACTGGATGGAGCTGGGCCAGCTGCTGCGCCCTTCGCGCGGCGGCTTCACCGCGGCCGATCCGGGCGCGCATCGCCGCGAAAAGATCCTCAACAGCGCCGGGATCATCGCCGCGCAGAACTTCTCCGCCGGCCTGCACGGGACCCTGACCAACTCGGCCAACCGCTGGTTCGCCCTGACCACGCCCGACGAGCGGCTGCGCGACTTCCAGCCGATGCGCGAATGGCTCGACACCGCCAGCCGCCGCCTGCTGCTGAGCTTCGCCCCGGCCAACTCGCCATTCTACTCGGCCGCGGCGCAGCTGTTCGGCGACGTGTCGGTGTTCGGCAACGCCGCCCAATACGACGAGCAGCCGCCGGGCGAGACCGGGTTCCTGGACGTGACCCTGAGCATGGCCGAATGCTGCTATGACATCGACGCCTACGGCCGCGTCACCGAAGTGATCCGCAAATTCAGGCTCACGCCCACGGCCGCGGCGCAGCGGTATGGCTACGACCCCTTGCCCGAGAAGCTACGCGAGCTGGCCGACAAGGGCTCGCGCGACCGCGTGACCTTCTACCACCATGTCGGCCGCAACCACGCCTGGCGGCGCGGCAGGCTCGGCCCGACCGGCAAGCGGTGGTTCTCGATCCACGCGGCCGAGGAAGGCGGCACGGTCCTGCGTCACGGCGGTTACGACGACATGCCGTTTTTCGCGCCGCGCTGGGACGTGGAGACGGGCCAGGTCTACGCCCGCGGCCCTGGATGGACCGCCCTGCCCGCCGCCCGCAAACTGGAGCTGATGACCGCGGCGAACCTCCGGGCGGGCCAGCGGGCCGCGGACCCAACCTTGCTCGCTCCCTCGAAAGAGGACTGGCCCTTGAGCGGCCGCGTCCGTCCCGGCGCCATGATCTACGGCGGCGTCGACATGGCGGGGCGCCAGCTGGTGCGCGCGCTCGACACTACGGCGCGCACCGGCCTGTCGCTGGAAATGCAGCAGCAGGCCGTCGAGGAAATGCGCGACGCGCACCACTGGTCGCTGATGAACCTCGCCGGCCGCACCGGCATGACCGCGACCGAAGTGATCGAGCGCCAGGAGGAAAAGCTGCGCCTGATGGCCCCGCATCTGGGCCGCATCCAGGAGGAATACCTGGCCCCCAAGATCGCCCGCCGCTTCGCCTTGTTGTGGAAGGCCGGCCAGATGCCGGCGCCCCCGCCCGAGGCCGCGGGCTCGCCGCTGACCGTGGAATACACCTCCGCCGCCGCCATGGCCGCGCGCTCGGCCGAGGGCGCGGCGACGGTCCGGCTGCTGTCGGACCTCGGCCCGCTCGCCCAGGTCAAGCCGGACGTGCTGGACCGACTGTCCGAAGACGACATCGTGGAAGTGCTGGCCGAGGCCCGCGGCGCCCCGGCCCGCCTGCTGCGGTCGCGCGACGAAGCCGGTCAGATGCGGGCGGCGCGGGCCGAGCAGCAGCAGGCCGCGGCGATGCTGGAGGCGGCGCAGGCCGGCGGAGGGATCGCCCGCGACATCGCCGCGGCCCAGCCCGAGGGGGCCGCGTGATGGGCGCACTCCGAGCCATTCGTTACACGGGCCGAAATGCGCGGGAAGTCTGCGAATTCGTCACCGGGGAGCGCCTCGCGCCGTTCGAGCTGAAAGGAGGGTTCTGGCTGCGCCAGCGTCCGACCAACGACGCAGGCGCTTTCCGATTTTCGCTGGTCGCTCCAGCGAAACACGGTGAAGTCGAACTTCAGAGTGGCGACTGGATGGTGCGGGAAGTGGACGGCTGGGTTCGGTTGAGCGAGCAACAGTTCAGAGCCGAGTGCCGCGAGGCGGCTGCGCCATGACCCGCATCTGGGCGCCCCTCCATATCGCCCTCGCCGATCTGATCGGCGAGGGCGACCGGGCGGTGCGGCGCGGCGTGCTGCGCATGACCTCCGCCCGCGCGCGCCGCTGGGGGCGAGCCTTCGAGACCGACCCGCGCCTGGCCGACGACCTGTTGCAGCTGGGCCGGGTGCTGGCCGCGAGCCCCCGGACGGCCGGCGGCGAGATCGCGCGCGACCCGCTGGAACAGGCGGCGGAGGCCGAGCGGCGCGACTTCGCCCTGGAGCTGCTGTCGCTGATGGGCGTCAGCCCCCACGAAATCCGAGACCAGATGATGGAGACCAACCATGCGACGACTGACGATGATGACGGCCCTCTGGGCTGAGCTGATCCGTGGACCCGAGGGCGAAGGCGCGGGCGGCGGCGGCACGGGCGGCGGAGACGCGGGCGGCGCGCAGGCTGGCGCGGGCGATGGCGAAGGCGGCGCGGCTGCGGGCGCGAGCGGGGCGGGCGAAGGCGGCGCGGGCGGCTCGGCTGGTGGCGAGAGCGGCGGCGCTGGCGCCGACGAGAACGCGGGCGGCGGCAGGCCGTGGCATGAGCGGGAAGGCGCCCTGACCGGCCCCGAGCGCGAATGGCTCAAAGCCCGCGGAATGCTGACCGACGACACGGAGGGGGTGCTGCTGCGCGCGATCCGCGGCCACATGGCGGCGGAGACGCGCCTGGGAAAGCCTGCCGACGCGCTGATGGAGAAGCCCGCCAAGGGACAGGACGTTCACGACTGGCTGCGCGCCAACAGCGCCATGCTCGGCCTGCCCGACGCGCCCGAGGGCTACGAGATCGAGAAGCCCGAGCTGCCCAAGGGGCTGGAGTGGAACGGCGAGCTGGAAGCGGGGTTCCGTCAGCTGGCCCACGAACACGCCATGACCCCCGCCCAGGTGCAGGCCGGCGCGAAGTTCTTCGCCGAGTTCCAGGCCAGGCAGTTCGAGACGGTCGGCGCCCAGCTCCAGGAGGCGAGCGACGCCATGCGCCAGGCGCTGGAGCGCGATTGGGGCGACCAGTATCCGGCGAAGATCCAGCGCGCCCAGCAAGCCGCCCAGGCGGTCGGCCAGGCGGCGGGGCTCGACAACGACGCGATCATGCGCATCGGCGAGCTGCTGGCGCCGAAGATCGGCGATGCGGGGATCATGCGCCTGTTCGCGGCCATCGGCGACATGGCCGGCGATGACGGTTTCGTCGCCGGCGGCGCCGGTGGGGCCAGCGGCATGGGCATGACCCCGGCCGAGGCGAAGGCCGAATTGCAGCGGTTCACCAGCCGCGAAGGCGAGTATGGCAAGGCGAACGCCGCCGGCCGCGTCTCGAAAGACCTGGAGGACCGGCGGGCGATGCTCCTGAAACTGGCGGCGCCGCCGAAGCGGTGATCCGGCGCCTGCGTCCGCGTCGTCGCAATCTAGCGGCGGCGCGGGTTTTCTCCTTGCCTCCGAACCAAATAGGACGAGCCATGCCGACCGAGACGCCCGAAACAATCACGATGACGCATTGCAAGCCTGGCGACTGGTATGTCTGCAACCGGCGCATGTTCACCTACAAGGGCCAAGCGGATGCGAGCGGCCGCGTTGTGATGCATCGTCTGCCGGACGGCGACGATACGGTTCACTGATCGCGAATTTCTCTTGACACCAAATAGCCCGTCAGGAGAGATTCGCAGCGTCAGGTCTAGCGACCTTTCATGTCCGGGCACCCGCAACCCCAGCGGTCCGGCTGACCCGCGGGAACAGACCGCCGCCCACGCGAGCGCATCGCGAGGACGGGTCCGGAGTAGCCGGGCACCCCTTCCGACAGCCAATCCGTTCACTTGGTCGTCAGAAGGGGAAAACCATGTCCTTCGACCAACTCGTGGAAGCCCACCACCAGCTCGGCATGTCCAACGCCGTCGAGCTTGCGCTCCAGCGCATGGGTTCCAAGCTCCGCCCCTACGTCACCGAGAAGCCCGCGATGGGCGAGGCGGTCCCCGCCTCCGACCTGCTGGGCGAGGTGAAGGCCCGCCGGCTCGCGGCGCGGCGTCGTTCCAACATCGAGAACCCGGTTCCGCGCGAGCGGCGCTGGCTCGTCCGGCGCGATCCCATCGGGACCGGGCAGTATCTCGATGACGTGGACAAGTTCAACTCGGCCATGGACCCGCAGTCCGAGATCGTCCAGGCGCACAGCAACGCCACCGGGCGCGCGCTCGATGACCTGATCCTGGGCATGGACGAGGACGGCAACCTGGGCGAGGGCGGCATTCTCGGCTCGGCCGTGTCGGGCAAGCGGCTCAGCTCGGTTTCGCAGCTGCCGTCCGAGTTCAAGACCGTCCATGGCGGCGCCGGGCTGACCATCGCCAAGCTGCGCAAGGCCCGCAAGAAGCTGGGCCTGGACGAGAACGACCTGGCCATGTTCACCCCGGTCTGCGCCATCACCACCACCCAGCACGACGACCTGCTGGGCATCGTGGAGAGCGCGTCGGCCAACCTGAACATGCTGGAGCAGCCGCAGATCGTCGATGGCAAGGTCACGCGGCTGATGGGCTTCGAGTTCGTGGAGCATAACGGGCTCTACAAGACCGGCTCGACCCGCTCCTGCCCGGTCTGGCTCAAGAACAATATCGTGCTGGGCGTGTGGCAGGACATCCGGACCCGCGCCTGGAACGACAGTTCGAAGAGCCAGACCCCGTATTTCGAGATCGATTTCGTCATGGACTGCACCCGCAAGCAGGACAAGGGCGTTCACATCATCGAGGCCACGGAAGCCTGATCGCGGGGGGCTGGCCCGCGTCGGCCCCCTCCCGCTTCTGACAAGCCCAGGGAGCCCCTGCCATGGCTATCGTCACCGGACAGTCCAACCTCTTCCGCTCCGCCCAGGCGCTGGAGAGCAACCCCGATCCGCAGCTGCGCGCCGGCGTGGTGCGCCATGCGGTCGGGACCGTCGCCAACCTCGCCACCGACAGCTCGGGGTCGATGTATCGCCTGGCGTCCATCCCCTCCTATGCGATCCTGCACCCGTCGACCCTGTTCGACGTGGAGAACTGGGGTTTCGCGCAGGTGGTGATCGGCTCGCGCGACATCACCGACCAGCTGCTGGACGTGGCGCGCTCGGCGGCGACCACCCAGAGCCCCTTCGCCTGGGGCGACGCCAACCACGGAAAGCACCTGTGGGAGGTGCTGGGCATGTCGGCCGACCCGAATGCGGTCATCGACATCTACGCCCACGCCGAGGCGAACGCGACGGGCGCCGGCTCCATGCCGTTCTGCATCGCCTGGCTCGACACCATCTGACCCGGCCGCGCCGGGGCCGCGAGGCCCCGGCGGCTTCCGTGACCGGAGCCGACGCCCCATGACCACCCCCATCGCCGCGGCGACCATCGCGCAACAGGCGTTCCGATACATCGGCGCGTCCACCCCCTCGTCCTTCGCGGATGACAGCGAGGAAACGCGCGCGGCGACCGAGCAGTTCCCGGCCGCGATCCGCGAGTGCCTGGAGCTGCGCGACTGGCGCTTCGCCTCCAGCCTCCTGCGGCTGGTGAAAACCACCCCGACCGCGCCGGAATGGACCGCCGACGCCGACCTGCCCCATGCCTACCGCCTGCCGGACGGCGTGCTGGTCGCCCGCGCGATCCAGCCGCGCGGCGCCCGCTGGCGGCGCGACGGCGATTACCTGCGCTGCGACCAGGACGAGGGCGTCACGCTGCGCGCGACCATGCTGCGCACGGACGAGAAGAACCTGCCGGCGGCGTTCCGGGACCTGGTGGCGCTGACCCTGGCCCTCCAGCTCGCCCCCCGCTTCGCCCGCGACGCCTCCCGCATCGCCATGATCGGCGAGCAGCGCGAAACCGCGCTCGCCTCCGCCATCGCCGCCGACCAGGGCCAGGCGACGCCCGGCCCCTGGCTGGGCGCCGACCTCGCGTCCTCGCAGATCGTCCAGCAGGCGTTTCGCTATGTGATCGGTTCCGAGGCCGGCCGGTTCGGCGACGACGCAGAGGAAGCCCGCGCCGCGTCGCAGCTCTACCCGCACGCGCTCGATCAGTGCCTGGCCGAGGAAGACTGGCCCTTCGCCTCCGCCACGAGCGAGCTGGCCGAGGACGCCGATCCCGCCGCCACCGTGACCGGCTGGCGCGACGACCCGTCCCTGCCCCACGCCTACGCCCTGCCCGACGATGCGCTGACCCCGCGCGCGGTCCGGCCCCGCGGCACGCGCTGGCGCCGCGAAGGCCCCTTCATCCGGGCCGACAGGGCCAGCGCCATCGACCTCCGCTTCACCCGCCGGTTCACGGCCGCGGACGAGGACGAGCTGCCCGCCGCCATCCGCGACTATGTGGCCCTGACCCTCGCGATGCTGCTGGCCCCGCGCTTCGCCGCCAGCGCCGAGGTGGCGCAGCTGCTGGCCGAAAAGCTCGCCGAGGCCCGCGCCTACGCGATCAAGACCGAAGCGCCGCAGCGATCCGCCGGCCCGTTCCTGTCGGAGACGCTGGAGGGCTCCGAGATCGCGCAACAGGCGTGGGCTCACATCGAAGCCGGCGAGGACGCCCGCCCCGACGATGACGGCGAGAAGGCCCGCGCCACGGATCGGCTTTACCGGCGCGCGGTCCGCGCCTGTCTGGGCGCCGCCGACTGGAGCTTCGCGAGCAAGCTGCGCAGCCTGACCGAGATAGCGGACCCGGCCGCGGCCGACCCCGACTGGACCGACGACGAGGACCTGCCCCACGCCTACGCCATCCCGGCCGGCGCGCTGACCATCCGCGAAGTGCGCCCCGATGGCGTCGCGTGGCGCCGCGCCGGGCCGCATATCCTGGCCGACGAGCCCGACGCGCTGGTGGTGCGCTTCACCATGGCCCCGGTCGGCGCCGGCGTCGTGACCGACGACGCGGCGACCGCAGCGGCCGAGACCGACTGGCCGGCGGAGTTCATCGCCTGGGCGGCGCTGGCGCTGGCCCGCGACCTCGCCCCCCGCTTCGCCGGCGAGAAGCTGGCGCAGCAGCTGATGGCCCGCGCCGACATCGCCAAGCGCGCGGCGCTGCGGGTCGACCGTGACCAGGCGTCGGCGCAGGACTGGGCCGACCATGGCGCCGGCGATTGGGTCGCGCAGGTGCTGCGATGATCCGCGCCAACGCCCAACGCAGCTTCGCCGCCGGCGAAGTGTCGCCGCTCCTGGCCGGGCGCGACGACTTCGTGCGTTTCCAGACCGGGCTTGCCCGCGCGCGGGGTTTCCTGCCGCTGGTCGAAGGCCCGATCACCCGCGCGCCCGGCACCATCTATGACGGCCGCACGCGCGGAGACGCCTGGGCGCGGCTGATCGAGTTCGAGTTCAATGTGGACGACGCGGTGGTGCTGGAGTTCACCCCCGGCTTCATGCGCGTCTGGCGCTACGGCGCGCTGGTGATGGACGGGGGCGTCCCCTACGAGCTGGCCATTCCCTGGAACAGCGCCGCCGCCCTCAAGCGCCTGAAACTCGCGCAGGCCGCGGACGTGATTTACCTGGTCGACGGCGTGAAGCCGATCAAGAAGCTCAGCCGCTTCGCGCTCGATAACTGGACCATCGAGACGGCAGAGTTCGACGGCGGGCCGCTGCGGCCCTGGAACGGCGACGAGGCCGTGACCGTCTCGGCCGACGCCGCCTCGGGCACGGTCACGCTGACCGCGACCGGGGGCGACGTGTTCGAAGCGGGCCAGATCGGCGGCTTGTTCGCGATGCGGGTCGAGGACTGGACCGACGTTCCCCTGTGGACCGGCAACACCGACGTGATCGAAGGCGACCTGATGCGGTATGACGGCCGCGTCTACGAAGTGACGGACGTGCCCAGCGGCAAGAACACGGGCGTGAACCCGCCGGTGCATCTGAGCGGCCGGGCGCTGGCCGAAAAGGACGGGATCACCTGGCGCTACCGCTCGACCGATACCGGCCTGGTTCGGATCACCGCCGTCGCCTCCGCGACCGAGGCCACGGCCAAGGTCCTGGACCGCATCCCCCAGCAGCTGGTCGGCGGCGCCGGCACCGCGACCTGGGCGCCGGGCGCCTGGTCGGACGCCTACGGATACCCCGCCGCGGTCGCGATCCACGATCAGCGCCTGGTCTTCGCCGCCACCCCGACCGAGCCGCGAACCGTCTGGTTCTCGGCCGTGGGCCTGTTCACCGACTTCGCGCTGGGAACCGCGGCCGACCTCGCCTTCGCCTACACCATCGCCGCCAGGCAGGGGCTGAACCGCATCGTCTGGCTGGAGAGCGGCGCCCGCGGTCTCGCCATTGGAGCGACGGGCGAGGTTCATGCCTCGCGCTCGACCGTCTCGGCCGAGGCCGTGACCATCGAGAACGCGGCTTTCGCCATGGTCGCGACGCTGGGCGCCGACGATGCGCAGCCGGTCTCGCCGGACGGCGCCCCGATCTACATTTCGCGCGAGCGCGGGCGCCTCTACGAACTGGCCTACAGCCTCGCCGACGACAGCGTGAAACCGCGTGAATTGACCCTGCCCGCCCGCCACCTGGGCGCCGATCGGTTCGAGGCCATCGCCTGGCAGTCGGCCCCGCTGCGCCTGGGCTGGATCACCCGCGCGTCGGGCGAGCTGGCCGTGATGATCCTGGAGACCGCCGAGGACGTGCTGGGCTGGGCCACCCTGCCCGTCGCCGGCGGCGCGGTGGAGAGCGTTTCGGTCTCGCCCGGCCTCGATGGCGGCGACGACACGGTGACGTTGGTTGTGCGGCGCGAGATCGACGGCCAGACCCGCCGCCATGTGGAGCGGCTGGCCCCGTTCTTCGGACTGCTGACCGGCGCCATCGACATTCCCGACGCCAACCACCTGTTCGCGTCGGTGGTCTATCCGCCCGCCGCCCCGGCGACGAGCTTCGCCGGGCTCGACCACCTGGAGGGCGAGAGCGTCCTGGCCTGGACCGATCAGGGCCAGTTCGGCCCCTACCTGGTGACGGACGGCGCGGTGGAGCTTGAAGCCCCGGCCGGTCGGGCGGTGATCGGGCTCCATGACGACAGCCACTCGGCCGAGACCTTCGACCTCTATGCGGTTTCGCGAAACGGCGACGCGCTGGGCGACGAGCTGGCGCTGCGCGGGCTGGGCCTGCGTCTGCACCGCACCGCCGCCTATCGCGCGCGAGCGAGCCTGCGCGCCTGGGGCCGCGATCATCCGGCCGGGCCATGGGTGCAGCGGACCGGCGACGGGGTTCCCGGCGACCTGCGCACCGGCTGGAGCGGGGCCGACAAGATCGACCTGACCACAGGCTGGGCCAACGGCGTTCGGCTGGAATTCGCGCCGCTCGGCGCCGCGCCCTTCACGCTCCTGTCCATCGCGCCCCTGACCGAGACGCCCGACCCGACCCGCCCGAAGGAGGGTTCCTGATGTGCGGTCCCGCGGTCGCCCTCGCCGCGCTGCCGGCGCTCGCCACCGCGGGCGGAGCCGCGGCAACGGCCGCGACCACCGGCCTGACCCTGGGCACGCTCGCAACCACGGTCGGCGCGGGCCTCGCCGCCACCGGCTCCATCGCGTCGGGCATCCAGCAGTCGCAGGCGCAGAACGACTATGCCGAGGCGCAGGCCGAGCGGGCGAAATACGAGACCATGCTGGGCGCCATCGAGGACCAGCGGACCCGCGAGCGGATGCGCGAGGAACTGGGCCGGACGCTCGCGCAGCTGGCGGGGCGCGGCGTGCAGCTCGACAGCCCGTCCGCGCTGGCCATCGGAGAGCGCGCCGCGCGCGAAACCTCCTTCGCTTCGCAGAGCGTGCGCAGCGGGGCCGCGGCCCGCGCCGGGACGCTGACCGCCGAGGCCCGCCAGTCGCGCGGGCTCGCGTCCTCCGCCCTGATGCGCGGGACGCTCAGCGCCGCCGGCGGGCTGCTGACCAAGGCGCCCGACCTCTGGCCCGGCCTGGCTGAAACGCAGGTTTACGCGCCATGACCCGGCTAACCGTCCCCAGCGCCCCGCTTGGCGGCGGCGTCACGGCCGCGGTTCCGCACCCCGTGGACGATGGGCTGGGCCGCGCCGTCGCCGAGTTCGGCGAGCGTCTGGCCGAAACCGGCCTGCAGCTGGAGGAAAGCCGCCTGAACGCCGACCTCGGACGCGCCCGCGTCGGCATCGCCAACGGGCTCGCCGAGCTGCGGCTGGAGGCCGAGACGCTGGCCGACCCGGACCGGATCGACGCGACCTGGACCGAGCGCACGGTGGAGCTGCGCGGTCAGCTGCTTCAAGGCGTCGACCAGCGCAACCAGGAAGCCGCCGGCCTGGCTTTCGACGAGCTGGCCGGGCGCCATGGGCTTGCGGTCGGTCAGCGCGCCAACGAACTGCGCCGCGGCCGGGCGCGCGCCGGGCTGATCGAGCTGGGGCAGGCCCATGACGCCACCCCCGGCATCGCCGATTTCGACACCCGCGCGAGCCTGCTGGGCCAGTATACGGATCAGCTCGCGGCCGAGCTGGCGCAGGGCAATGTCGACCCCGAGGAAGTGCCGAAGCTGCTGGCCGCGCGGCGCGAGGAACTGGCCGCGGCGGCGGCGATCCGCACGCTCAGCGAAGATCCCGCCCGGCTGTTGGCCGACATCGATGACGGTCGCTTCAACGACCTCGCGGCCGAGACGCGCGAGCGTTTCCGCGCGAGCGCCGTCGCCGAGGATCAGCGCCGCGCCGCCGCCCGCGCCTCGGCCGAGGCGAGCGCGGCCAGGGCGCGCTCCGACGCCATCGGCGAACAGCTGGAGGAACTGACCCGCATTGCAGCCTCGGGCCGGGCAATGGAGGGCGAGGCCGCGCTACTGACAGACCCGGAGGCCATCCAACACCCCGGCTTCGCGGCAGCCCAGGCGGCGATCAATCTGCGCCAGACCGTGCCAGGCTTCTCGCTGATGACGCCGGCCGACATGGACCGGATGATTTCGGCGGAGGCGGCGCGCCCCGCCGCCAGCTCAGCGGACACGGCGCTGCTGGACGTGATGCGCAAGACCCGCGACGCGGCCGACCAAGCCTGGAAGGCCGATCCGTTGGCGCACGCCGCACGTCTGGGCATCGCCACGCCCGCGCCCCTGCCCGAGGACCTGTCCGACCCCGCCGCCTGGACGCAGGCCCTGCGACAGCGTCGCTCCGTCAGCGGCTGGCTGGCCGAAGAAGGCTATACCGAGGCCCCCGCCCTGTTCACGGCCGACGAGCGCGAGCGCCTGTCAGAGCTGGCCGGCGTCGCAACGCCGCCCCAGGACCGGGCGGCGCTCGCCGCCACGCTGGCCGCGGCCCTCGGCCCCGACGCGGACGCCGCCTTCACGGCCATCGCGCCCGAGGACGCGGCCTTCCGACATTTCGGAATGCTGATCGCCGCCGGCGGCGGAAGGGGGCAGGCGCTCGCCGCCTTCCGCGGCCAGCAGGCCCTTGCCGGGAAGGTGGTCAAACTGCCTTCCGAGGACGCCCGGCGGCTCGCCCTGGCCGAGACGCTGGGCGACGCCATGCAATTCCTGCCCGCCCAGCTCGGCGAGGTTATGAGCGCCGCCGATGCGCTTTATGGCGAATACGGCGCCGGGATCGACCCCAAGGAAGACCCCGACGCGGCCTCCGCCGCCTATGCCCGCGCCATCCAGGGCGCGCTCGGCCGCAGCGCCGTCAACGCCCGCAGCGACGCCGGCGGGGTGCAGGAGATCAACGACCGCCCGACGCTGCTTCCGCTCGACCTGTCGGCCGACCAGGTGGAGGACGCGCTGGGCACGCTCGACGAGCTGGGCGACGCCGACCCCGAGCTGCTGCCCGAGGCCGGCACGCGCGAGAAGATGCGCGCGCTATCCGCGGGCGTGCTGGCGCGGGCGAGCAAGTCCGGCGGCGCCCCCGGCTACGCGAGCGGCGCGCCCCTGAGCTGGAACGACTTGTCCGCGCTGCGCTTCACGGCCGACGCGCAGGGAACCCATGTCGTCCAGATCGAGACCCGCGGCGAGCTGCGCGACCTGGTGGACCTCGAAACCGGCGGGCCGTTCCGCATCGACCTGCGCCAGCTGGTGCGCGAGACCGAGCGGTTCCGGCGCACCGTCCGCGACGCGCGCGAGCGGCCGGAAAGGTCGCGGCGATGACCTTCTTTCTCCCCTCCGAGCCGCAGGCGCGGCCGTTCAACCCGGCGCCCCGCCCGCGCGCCGGCTTCGGCGAGACCGCGGCCGCAGCCTGGACCGGCGCCGCGATCAGCCAGAACAGCTGGGACCGCCGCGGCCAGCGCGAGCGCGAGCTGCTGGACGAAGTGAACGCGCAGCTGGCCCGCGTGAAGGCCCCGTCGCCGATGACCCGCGACGCGCATGTGGAATGGGAGCGCCGCCCCGGCGGGCTCGCCGTCCTGCGCAAGCAGGTGCTGGAAGCCGCGGCCAACGCCGCAGCCGAGGACCCCGGCCGCTGGGGCTCCCTGCCGATCAGCGAGGAAGCGTTCCAGGCTCAGATCGACCGCGAGCTGAAAGCCGAGCTGGACGACGCGAACGAGACGCTTTCCATGGGCGGGCGCGGCGCCGGGGTGGCGGAGTTCCTGGGCGCGGCGGGCAGCGCCGCGACGGACCCGCTCAGCCTCGCCATGCTGCCGTTGGGCGGCACGGGCGGGCTGATGCGCATTCTCGCCACCGAGGCGGCGCTGGGGGCCGCTGGTGAGGCGCTGGCGCTGCCCGCGCAGTATCGCACGGCCGAGGCGCTGGAACAGCCGGACCCGGACGCGCTGACGCAGATCGGCATTGGCGCCGCCGGCGGCGCGATCCTGGGCGCCGGGCCGGTCGCGGCAGTCCGCGGGACCGGCTGGGCGATGCGGCAGTTCGGGCGCGAGGCCGGCGACGCCTCGCGCCCCTCCGCCGCCGGGCCGGTCGAGCATGAGGTGGCGACCGATCAGGCCACCGTCGCCCTGCGTGAGGGCCGACCCGTCCCGCCGCCGCCCCCCGTCTCCAGCCCGCAGGACTATGACCGCCTGTCCCGGCGGATCGTGGGCGTCGAGAGCGGCGGGCGCGCGAACGCGAAGAACCCCGGCAGCAGCGCCACCGGGGCCGGCCAGTTCATCGACGCGACCTGGCTGGACATGATCGCCCGCCATCGGCCGGACCTCGCCGCCACCCGAGGACGGGCGGAAATTCTCGCGCTGCGCTCCGATCCCGCCCTGTCCCGCGAGATGACCGCCGCCTATGCGTCGGACAACGCCGCGCATCTGGCCGCGCAGGGGCTGGAGGCGACGGAGCCCAACCTTTACCTGGCGCACTTCCTCGGGCCGGGTGGCGCGACCAGGGCGCTCCTGGCCGATCCGGACGCGCCGGTCACATCGGTGATGACCGCCGCGCAGATCGACGCCAACCGCAACGTGACCTTCGCGGGCCGGCCGCTCCAGCACTGGAGCGTCAAGGATCTTCGCCGCTGGTCCGAATTCAAGATGGGCCAGGCCGCCGATCCGGGCGCCGCCTACCAGTCCGCGACCCGCCGCGGCTACACCGCCGGCGACGAGGTGGCGACGCCGGCCGGAACCCGCGTCCAGGTCGAATACGAAGTGGTCGACATGGACACGCTGACGCTCGCCTCGGGCGACCGCCAGCCCCGCGACCGATCCCGCCTCGCCCCGACCGCCAAGGTCAAGGAGCGGGCCGCGGCGCTCGATCCCGCCTTGCTCATGCCCTCGCCGCTGGCGAGCCACGGCGCGCCCGTGGTCGGGGCTGACCACGTGATCGACAGCGGTAACGGCCGCGTCATGTCGCTGATGCACGCGGCCGACCAGTTCCCCGACCGTTACGCCGCCTATGTCGAGACGATCCGCGCCAGCTTCGACGTGCCCGAAGGCATGGCCCGGCCGGTCCTGATCGCCCGCCGCCGCACGGACCTGGACCCCGACGAGCTGCGCCGCTTCGTGCGGGAGGCCAACGAGGACAGCGTGGAGCGCATGAGCCCGTCCGAGCAGGCGCGCTCCGACGCCGAGGCGCTGACGCCGGACGTGCTTGCCCGCTTTGACCCCGAGGCGGGCGGGATCGCCGCGCCCGGCAACCGCGATTTCCTGCGCGCGCTGGTAGGGGCCCTGCCCTCCGGCCAGCGCGGCGAGCTGCTGACCGACAAGGGCGGCTTGTCCACCGCTGGCCACACCCGCCTCCAGGCCGCGTTGTTCGCCCGCGGCTACGACGCCCCCGACCTGGTGGCGGCGATGACCGAGGAAGGCGGGCGGGACGTGAAAGCCGCCATCGACGCCATGACCGACGCCGCGCCCGCCTGGGCGCAGCTGCGCGCCGACGCGGCCGAGGGCCGGCTGCGGCCCGAATACGACCTGACCGACGCGCTGACCGGCGCGGTTCGCCTGGTCGGTCAGGCGCGCGAGAAAGCCCGCGCCGAGGGCATGACGGTTCGCGGCGCGCTCGATGACATGATGGCCCAGGACGACATGCTGGGCGGCGGCGTCGATCCCGCGACCGCGCGCATGGTCGGCGTCCTTTATCGGGGCGCCCGCGCGCGCAGCCGCGAGGACATCGCCCGCGGCCTGCGCGCCTATGTCGATGAAGCCGGACGCGTCGGGGCCGAAGGCGGCGGGCTGCTGGACGAGATCGCGCCGGTCGGCCCTCTCGACGTGATCGACGCCGTGACCCGCCGACTGGACGATGCGCCCGCGCCCGAAGGCGCGCCCGGCCCGGCCGAGCGCATCGCCTCCGACGAACCCGCGCTGATCGACCTGGCCGGCGCCGACGACGCCGCCTGGCGCGGCGGAGCCGCGTCGCCCGCCGCCAGGGCTGCGGATGACCAGTCCGCGGCCGAGCTGCGCCAGGCGACAGCGACGCCCCGGACGGAAGACCCCGCCACGGCCACCGACACGGACGCTCCCGAGTTGCGGGAGGCTGAACGTCTGCGGGAGGTGAAGCAGCGGACGGATGCGCTTTCCGCTGCCCAGCCCTTCGTGACCATCGACGAGCTTTACCAGCTCGCGCCCGACGCGCAGGCGCAGCTCGCCAGGATTGGCGAGCGCCTGTCCGGCGAACTGGGAGTGAAGTTCAAGAACCCCGGCATCAAGCGTCGCGAGACCACCGAGGAAAAGCTGGATCGAAAAGGATACCGGCGGATCACTCAGCTGACGGACTTCGCCCGCGGGGGCTTCGTGGTCGACACCGCGGCGCAGGCTGACGGCATCATCGACGCCTTTCGCGCGGCCGGACTGGACTTCGTGGACGAAGGCTGGACCCGAAAGCTGGCAACCGGCTTCGTGGATCGAAAGGTGCTGCTGCGTCTCGACAACGGCCTGCTGGCGGAAATCCAGATTTGGTCGGCGCCGATGATCGAGGCGAAATCAACCCGCGGCCAGGCGCTCTACACCAAGGCCCGCTCGTCGACCGATCCGGACGAGATCGCGCGCCTCAACCAGGAGCAGCTCGACGTCTACAATGACGCGCTGGCCCGGTCTGACCCCGCGCTTCAGTCGCTTTTCGGGAGTTCGAACGAACCGAACTCCGGCTCGAATATCGCGCGGAACAAGGCTTCGTCGCGTATCTCGGACGCAGTGGCCCCCACGTCGAGCCGGTCAACTTCCGACCAGTCCTCGCCAGGCGCGAGCAGCGCAAACGCCTTGTCGCCCACCAGCACCGCGGGCCGCCAATCCCAGTTTCCGAACCGCATGGAAGATCCCTCCTCTGGATGGGACATCCCAAATATCGGCGCCCCTGCCGGTCAAGTCAATGACGCTGCGGCGGGCGACTTCACCGTGACCATCGACGGCGTGGAAATGCGCGCGTCGGACGTGCTGCGCGACCTGGACGCTGACCAGGACTTCGCGGAGCAGGTGGCCTTTTGCCGACCGGGAGGGTCGCGCGATGGCTGACCTGTTCGACTGCCTGCAATCCGCGATGGACGCCGGCCTGGTGGACCCGCAGCGCGGGACCGCCGCGCAGCGCGACTACCAGGACCTGTTCGAGCGGTATCGCCGCCACGCTCCCGACGCCGCCGCCGCGGCGATGGCGGCGGAGGACGTGAAGAAGTCGGTGGCCCGCGCCGCGACCAGCCGCCGGCATACCGTCCTCGCCCAGCTCCAGCGGATGCGGGCCAATCAGCATTTCGTCGGTCAGGCCGAACGCCCGGACCTCGCCGTCAAAAGCCTGCTGGAGCGTGGCGAGGGCCGCGGCCACGCGCAGGAAGCCGTGCGCTCCACCCGCGACGCGATCAGCCGACAGCTGCGCGGCATGATCCCCGAGTTCCTGAAACGCAACGCCCGAGACCTGACCGGCCGGCCCCGCGACCGCGCCCTGCTGGGCGACGTGGTGCGCGAGCTGCATGGCGAGGGCTCGGGCAATGGCGAGGCCGCGCGCATGGCCGGCGCCGTCCAAAAGGCTTTTGAGCGGGCGCGCACCCTGTTCAACGCCCATGGCGGCGACATCGGCGAGCTGGAGGATTTCGGCCTGCCGCACAGCCATGACCCCCGCCGCCTGCGTCGGGCGGGCTTCGACGCCTGGCGCGCGGAGATCCAGCCGCGGCTCGACTGGTCGCGGATCATCGATCACCAGACCGACCGGCCCTTCGCCAGTTCGCGCGGGGCGCCGCCTGACGCCGCCGCAGCCGACCGCTTCCTGCGCGACATCTACTCCAACCTGACGACGCACGGCTGGGATGACCGGGTTCCCTCGCTCATGCCCGGCGGCGCGGCGCTGGCGAACCGGCGGGCGGAACACCGGGTCCTGCACTTCCGCGACGCGAGCAGCTGGCTCGCCTATAACGACGCTTTCGGGCAGGCCAACCCCTTCGACGCCATCGTGGCGCACCTGGACGGCATGGCTCGCGACATCGCCCTGATGCGGGTTCTCGGCCCCAATCCCAAGGCCGGGCTGGAACACGCGATCCAGACCGCGCAGCGCGTCGCCTCGCAGGCCGCGGACCCGGTGGCCGAAAGGCGCGTGAAGCGCGCGTCCGTGCAGGCGCGGGCCATGCTGGCGCACCTGACCGGAAGCGCGAACGATCCGGCCGACAGCGGAATGGCCGCTTTCCTCGCCGGGACGCGCAACGTGCTGACCGCGGCGCAGCTCGGCTCCGCTCTTCTCAGCGCGCCGACCGACCTCTGGACCCAGCACATGGCCGCGCGCGCTGTGGGGATCGGGCATGGCAAGGTCTTCGCCCGCTTCGTCTCGCTGATGGCCAGCGGCTCCACCCGCGAGACCGCCGCCCGCATGGGCTATATCGCCGACACGCTGGCCGACACGGGCTCCACCGCCGCCCGCTATCTCGGCGACGTGTGGTCGCCCGAGATCACCGAGCGGCTGGCGAGCGGCGTCATGCGCGCCAGCGGCCTCGCACGCTGGACCGACATGAACCGGCTGGCCTTCCAGATGGAGTTCGCCGGGCTGCTGGCCGAACAGGCCGGCCGGACGCTCGACCAGGTGGACGAGCCCCTGCGCTCGATCCTGCGCGGGCGGGGCTTCGACGACGCCGAGTGGACCCGCCTCGCCGATCCCGCCCTGCACTTCCGGACCGACGCGGGCGAAACCTTCCTCGCCCCGATGCACTGGCGCGAGGCCGCGCTGGCGGCGGGGCTGGAGAACGCCGAGGCCGAGGGGCTGGCGATCCGCCTCCAGGCGCTGATCGAAGAGCAGATGGAGTTCGCGGTTCCGTCCGTGTCGCTGGACGCCCGAACGTCGCTGATCGGCGAGGCCCCGCCGGGCACCATCTACGGCGAGCTGATCCGCTCGACCGCCATGTACAAGAACTTTGCGCTCAGCTTGACGCTGAACCAGGTGCGCCGGACCATGGCCCGGCCGGGCGCGATGAACCGCGCGCTCTACGCCGCGCAGCTGATGGCCGGCCTGACCCTGCTGGGCGGGGTATCGGTGCAGCTCAAGGAAGTCGCCAAGGGCCGCGATCCGCGGCCGATGGACGATCCCGCCTTCTGGGGCGCGGCCGTGTTCCAGGGCGGCGGGCTCGGCATCTTCGGCGACTTCTTTTCCGCCTCCACCAGCCGCGCCGGCGGCGGCTTCGCCGAGACGCTGGCCGGGCCGGTGGTCGGGCTGGGCGCGGACGTGGCGCGCGCCGTCGCCTCCAACGCCGACCGCGCCGCCCAGGGCAAGGCCCCGCTGATCGGCCGCGACGCGGTGAACCTCGCCCGCCGCTACACGCCCGGCTCGTCCCTCTGGTATGGGCGCCTCGCGCTCGACCGGCTCGTCTGGGACCAGCTCCAGGACATGCTCGACCCCGAGGCGCGCACCCTCTGGCGCCGGCAGGAACGCAAGGCGCTCCGAGATCGGGGCAACGCCGCCTGGTGGCGCAAGGGCGAGACCGCGCCCGACCGCGCCCCCTCCTTCTCCAGCCTCGCAGGGGACGCCCGCCGATGACCACCGAAGCCTTCATCCCGGCAGACGACTACGTTGTGGCGGGCGCCGGCCCCTACCCGATCCCGCACGAATACGGCGAGAGCGGCGCCCTGGTCGCGGAGGTGCTTACCGGAATCACGACGCTGATCCTGACCGAAGGCATCGACTACAGCGTGACGCCCGAGGCCGAGGCCGCGTCGGGCAATCTCTACCTGACGGCCGACGCCGCCGTGACCCATGACGGCAAGACGCTCCGCATCACCCGCGCGACGATCATTGAACAGGGCTTCGCCAGCACCGGCGGCGCGCGCGAGACCGGGCTGGAGAAGCAGCTGGACCGCCTGACACGCGGCATCCAGGACCTGGAGCGCAAAGCCGCCTACATGCAGGCCGCGTTCCAACGCACCCTCCGCATTCCCGAGCTGCTGGACAGCGTGAGCCCCCTGCCCGCGCTCGCCTATCGGGCCAACAAGCTGCTGGCCTTCGACGGCCAGGGGAACCCGACCGCGGCCGAGGCGACCGTGGCCGTGATCGCGGACGGCAGCTGGATCATCGGCACCGCCCTGACCGCCTACCTGGTCACGGTCGACCCGGCGGTGGAGGTGATCGAAACGCAGGGCTACGCCGCACGCGGCGATGGAGGACACGGGACCTATCGCAGGGTCGGCGCCGATCCTGGTCACGCGGGCAGGCTCCAGACGGCCGAGGGGTCCTGGTGGGAGCTGATCGACGAGGAACCCCTGTCGCGCCAGGTCGGCGCGAAGTGGAACCTGGCGGATGACGACACGGCCGCGATCAACGCTTTCCATCACATGCTGCGGGTCACGGGCAAGCGCGGGCGGCACCCGGCGGGGCACGCCTTCTGTTCCGGCACGATCTACGCGGGCGGGGTCCGCGTTCGCGGCGCAGGAGCGTCGCCCAACTCGTTCTGGGTCGGCGGCGGAACCTGGATCCATTCCAACGGTCAGCCGATATGGTCCAACGCGGCGGACGTGGACAGCGACACCCTGTTTTCGCTCGAAGAAACCGAGGATGTCGGCATTCTATGGGCGGGCGGCACGCTCAACAACGATGACCCCGCCCATCCGGACGGCACCATCAACCTGTTTGATAAACCGAATTATCCGTTCCAGATCGGATTTCAGCTCGGGCGCAACCTGCGTTTCATCCCGACCAAGACCGAGCTGCTGGCAGCGGACCCGGAAAAGACCCCCACCATTTCCGGCGATGGCGTCATGAGTATGCGCCGCTGCACCGCGCAGAGCATAGGCGGCTGGGGCTGGTATCTGTTCGCGCAGTTCGGCAACTCCCGCATCACGGATTGCTACGCGCGCCGCTGCGGCGGGCCGGCCAGCGTCTACTACGAAGCTCTGGAACCGGGCCTGGGCAACACGCGCGGCGGGACGATCAACTTCGCCAGCGCCTGCGTGGACGTGCGCGTAGACGACCTGCACACGGTCGGCGGGCCGGACAACGAACAAAGCCCGTGGTTTCCGGCCGAATACGCCGGCACTGGAACCTTCATAAGGATCGGCTCGGCGAAGTCCGAGGTCGACGCCCAGGACTATCCTTGGGACAGCACCAACAACATCACGCTTGGGACCGTTCATTCCGAGGGACACGCCATCGGGTTGGATGTGCGGAGCGCGAAGTTTTTCAGCTGCGAGGACCTGAACAGCAACAAGGGCACGGTCAACCTTGGCTGGGCGAGCAACCCGTCCGGCGATACGCGGGTGCTTATGCGAAAGACCCGGATCGTCGGCGCCGACATCAACGTATGTCAATCGCCGCATATCGACCTGGGAACGGTCATCAACGCGACCCCCTTCGAACCGATCAGCATCAACTACTGGACGGGAACCCATGTGGAGGGCATCGCCCAGGGCCTCGGCATGGATGATGTCTTCAATTCGGCGATCAACCTGGCGCCGCAAACGGACATCACGACCGCCCCCGGCTACTCGCCCGGCATGTCCGACCACAACCGACTTCCCTTCATCCGCACTCGGCTGCTGCCGACATCGGTTCTGAACAACCTGTTCCCTGCCTTCGCCGCCACCGCGGGCGGATCGCTTATCAACGGCTGGGTCAGCACGGGCGACGTGGAGTCCTCCATCGTGGGCGTGCAACCGTTCGAAGTCGGCCTGGAGGAAGGGCGCGCCCTGACCAATTCGATCACGGGCTGCGTTCCCGGCCAGCTCTATACCTTCATGGTCCGCATCCGCTGGACGGGCAGCCTCGCGCTGGGCGGCACGCCCTACGCGCTTCGCGACGGGAGCGACAACGCCATTATTGAGAGAGACCTGGGGGCAGGCTCGCAGATCGACGGCGACGTTTGGCGCTGCATGAACTTCCTGGCCCCCGACGACACCGTGAAAGTCAACTTCTACGGCGGGACCAAAGATGTGCCGGCCATCTTCTCCTGCCCGATCCTCGTGAAAGGCGCGCTCGATCCGCTCGGCCCCGACAACCTCGGCGTCTGGCCCGCGAGGGGTCAGATGATTTCAACCTTCGTCTAAGGAGCTGCCCCCATGGCGACCCTGTTCAACGGTCACGGTCCGGCCGCCTACGGCATCCCGGCCGATGACCTGCCCGTCACTCCCTCGGACAGCGAGGACTTGCCCAAGGTCGCCATGGCGATCTACTGCGCAGGCGCGGGGACCATCGTTTACGATACCCTGGAGGGCGAGAGCCGCGAGCGCGACGTTCCCGACCACTTCACCTTCTTCTGCGCCGTCAAGCGCGTGCGGGCCACCGGCACCACGGCCACCGGCATCGTCGCGTCGGTGTTCTGATGCGCCGCGCCGCCATGGTCACGCGACGCGCAGCCTTGGTGGCCGCGCGGTCGTGGCCCGACCACCTGGCCGCGGTCCAGGCGCTGTTCGCCGGCGATGTGGTCGGCGGCGTTTGGTCATGGAGCGAAGCGGGTCACAGATGGACCGACCTCGCAGGTGCGACGCCCGCTGGCGATACTGACCCCGTGGGCCGTCTGACGCCCTTGGCCGGGGCCGCGATCCTGTCCGCGGACGCGGTCGACAACCGCCCCACCGGCATCGCCACCGGGCTCAAGTTCGACGGCATCAACGACGCGATGATTTCCACGGCGACCGTTACGCCGAACTCCAAGGTGGCGACCGTGATGTTCTCCGGGCGCCTGCCGGAAAGCGGCCCGCGCATCGTCGCTGCGATGGGCGCGGACAGTGCCGTCGATCCCTACAGGATCTCCCTCGTGCGGCAGGACGACCGCCTGCACGCGCGCATCACGGGGTCTAGCGGCAACTATCGGGTGTCGTTTCCAATGGACGAGGCCCGCCATACGACTGTCGTCACCTTCGACGGCACCACCGCGGCCGGAGAGATCGCGGCCTATGTCGACGGGGTGGAGGCGACCCTGACCATCGAGAACTCGACGCGGGAAGGGACCCTGTTCCTCAAGCCCGACAGCATCCACCTCGCGACGTATGGGAGCAATAACTGCTACGACCTCACATTGAACGCCCTGGCCTTCGCCTTCGCCCTCAAAGCCGACGCCGACCAGCGCGAAATCCTCCGACTGTGGGGGGCGGCGCAATGAGCCGCTATTCGCATTCGCTCATCGGCATCACGCGCAGCGAAGATGTCGAGACGCTGACCCGCGTTCTTCGCAACTTCGGCGACGCGCTGCCGGGTGCGGTTTCCTTCGCCGCGCCGCTTGGATCCGCCCCGACCGGGCCGGCGACCCATTTCGCAATGCACGCCATCGTTCGGGGCGTGCCTCTCGATCCGGGCGAGCCCGACCTGCTGGGCTTGCTCGCCGCCGGCCCGAACGCAATCGCCGCCATGGTGGACTTGGACGCGGCGCTGGGGCTTGGCGCGGGCGAGGGACGGCCGCGCCTTGAAGCGGCTTGGAATGAACTGGTCTGGTCGGCTCGGCCCGTCGAGGTCCTGCGAGACCTTGCCCACCTGGTCGCGATCCTGGACGGGCCGGGCGAGGGAGGCGTGGACGTGCTGACCGCCGAAGTGCGCGGCCGCTTCCCCGCCGGCGCGCTCAGCCGGGTCGCCCCTTTGAACGTGTGAGGCAGCCATGACGATGATCGAGAACAGCGAACGCGGCCTGACCATCGCCAAGCCCCTGGCCTGGTCCATCCTGGTCGCGCTGGTCTGCGGCGGCATCTGGGTCGGCTCCCAGATCGGGACGCTGGCCGAGGTGCAGCGGCAGGTCGCCGAGAACCGCAAGGACATCGCTGCGTTGAGCGGCGTCCAACGGCTCGCCGCCGTGGAGAACGCGCGCCTGGCCGAGAAGGTGTCGGCCATCCTGGACGGCGTGAAGCGGATCGAGACCCGGCTGGACCGGCTGGAGCGCGAGCGGCGCGGTCTCCCCTCGTCACTGGAGAGCTTCCAGTGAGCGGCGAGCGCGGCGGCAGGCGAGCCGACCTGATGCTGGCCGGGACCTTCGCGTCCCTCGCCGTCATCGCGGCCGTGCTGGGCGCGCTGGCCATCTTCGCCCCTGATGGCAGTAGCGCCCTGGTCAACACGCTGGTAGGGTTCCTGACTGGCATCGGCGGCATGTTCGCCCGCAACCTCGGAACCGCTTTCGACTTCGAATTCGGGTCCAGCCGGTCGAGCCGCGACAAGGACGAGCGCCTGGCCGGCCTTGCCCAGGGCCAGCCCGCCCCGCCGCCAAAGCGACCCCGCCCCAGAATCTAAGCTTCTGAAATATAAAGATATTTTCGTGACTTTTAATCAGCTGGTCGTGGGTTCGATACCCACCCCGCTCACCAATTTCCCTTTCGGGGGAGTGACTTACAAGAAGTTTCGAAAGAGTACGTCCGAATTTTCGGGGGCATCCGAGTCGGACGGAATTTCCCTTGTATTTCAGTGCTGGAACTTCCGGGTCCAGAGTCTTGGGGAGCGTCCATATGTGAGGCTCAGCCAGCCCCGTTTCGGTTTCTCGCTGACGATTCCTGCTTTCCGAGATCGACCTAGCGCGTCGCCTGTCGGCCCAGAGCGGTTGTTCGATTCCGTAGCAGCCGAGGTCCGGATTCATAGCCAGGAGCGGTCATGGGGTCGTGACCATACTCCCGTGCCAGGGACGCCGGCATCTGGAGTTGACGACTGACTGCTGTACAGGTTTTGTAAATTCGGTCTGGGCAGAAAGCGATAGGTCGGGGTGCTACCAAGTTCCAACGAGAAGCGGCGGAAGAATCGAAAGTCTCTACGAGAGCCTGATTGCCGAGTGCAGCGTATGCGGCGAACAAGGTTCAGAACTAGAAAAGACTCTCAAGAAAGTATAGATGCTGTCTATGTCCGAAACTGAGATTCATATTGATTACCTTGCTGTCGCTGAGAAAGCCGTGCGCGATGGCAACACTGAGGATGCCAGGCTAGCTCTGCGCAAATGGCTATGTATTGGCATCGATGAATTGGGTCCGATCGGATCCCTATCTTCGATCCTAAATTCGATATCTGCATCCTCACCCAACAATAGGAAGATCCCACCGGTTATCCTGAGGTTCTTGGCAACGGAAGGCGTGATCCTTGCTGACGGCTGGAAAGGAGAAGTGCAGAGATCAATCGTGTCCATTTGCGAAACGGCAGCGCCAGACCTTTGCAAATTCTTAAAAATTGATCCAAGAATGCAGAATTTTAAGAAATTCGAAGCTCTGCAGGGAGCCCACTCGATTATGTGCGGTAATCTCGACGCATTGACGACTCGCTACGGCGACATTGAATCTGTGGTCGCAGCTCAGAAATCCATCACAGCACCACTGAATCATGGACAAGTGCGAGCTTACTGCTCCCCATTTGGCCTCAATGAGATCCGCGCAGGAATCGACGCAACCTTCTCTAAATTAAAAGCGGTAACGCAGTCGAGCGCGTCATTTGTGGAGGACTATGCGGACTGTCGTCGCGCCCTCGATCAATGCAACGAAGTTGCGCAGGAAATTTCGTCGTTTGTCACAATAGACTACGTCATCCCCTTCTTAGAGATGGTTGATCGGTTGCTGAATGAATATGTGGCCTCGACCAAGGCGAGGTTCTATTCAGATCTGAATTCGGAATGGATACAACCATCTATTGCAAAGAAACACCCCCTACACGAAGTCGGGCGTGAATTCAGCCTGTCCGTACCATTCCGAAACGACGGCCCTGGTATGGCGATTGATGTCCGCGCAACTATGGTGTTGAGTTCAGATGACGTCGTTCTGCAAAGTCAAGTGGTTCCGCTTGGAAATGTGATGCCGGGGGAATTTTCTCTTGTGCTTCCCGTCATGGTCCTGGCGCCATGCAAAAGCTTCAGCGGAATGGTGGAACTTGATTGGGCTGAGGTGGGGGCCGGATCACGAAAGAGGAAGTCGTTCGATTTCGATGTGATTGCGCAGGCCCACGATATTGACTGGTCCCGGCTCACCTACTGGACGCCGTACAGCACGGACGTCGCAAAGGGCTCTGAATTCATTGGTCGCCTCGATAAAGTGGAGCACTTGGCCAGCAAACTCCTCAGAACCCCTATGGAGCCATTCTATATAACTGGGCAAAAGCGCGTTGGAAAGACGTCACTTGTTCGGGCAGCTACCGAATTCGCGGAGGCGAATACCGTTGATAGTGATATTCGGCAACACTTTATACTCTGGGGCGACGTCGCGCACGCCGACCCTGCAATGGCGCTCAGACAGATTGGCGAAAGCATTGAAGAGTTTATCACGAATAGCTTGCCGGATGGTGTTTCGAATGTTCGCCATGATTACGCCGGATCGCTGTCTCCATTGCTAAAGGTATTTGATAGAGCACAGAGCTTTCTTCCAAATACGAAGTTTGTAGTGACAATAGACGAATTCGATGAAATTCCACAGGAGCTATATCTCCACGGAAATCTCGCAGAGACGTTCTTTGCGAACCTGCGATCCATTTCTCGCAGAGATAATGTCTGCCTCGTTCTCGTTGGGGGCGAGAACATGGCTTACGTCATGTCCCGCCAAGGGCAAAAGCTAAATAACTTCGTCGAAGTCAGCCTGAGCTACTTTTCTCGCGAGACGGAATGGTCGGACTTCCAGCAGATGGTAAGGATTCCGACCTCGGGAAAGCTAAGCTGGCATGACGATGCGGTAGCTGAGGTTTTCAACATCTCGAATGGTAACCCCTATTACGCGAAACTAGTCTGCGCGGGGGTGGCTAAGCGCTCAATCGCGGCTCGGGACGCCGACATCACCCGACTTGAGGTCAGGCAAGCTGCGGATGAACAGATTTCGTCGCTGGGATCAAATTCGTTCGCGCATCTATGGCAAGACGGAATTCCCAAATCGCCCGAGGAGCGAGAGCCAGATGTCCTGAGGCGCAGCCGGGTCCTGGTCGCCGCCGCCAGATGCCTAAGAGACAGACTATCGCTTACGTTGAGCAACCTTGCCGACAAGAAGGTATCGGGCTCGCTTAGCGCTGCAGAAATTCAGCACGTTTTAAACGACCTTCACATGCGTCAAATATTGGAGGAGGAAGTGCATGAGTATCGCTTCGTCCTGCCGATTTTTGGTAGCTGGCTCGCAGATGTTGGCGCTAGCAAGCTTGTCGCAGACGCGCTGAGCGAAGAGTTGGCACAGTCCATCCTGGCTGAGGAAAATGCTGCCCTCGTTCGTTCTGAGGAAATCGTCTCTCTATCAAGATCCTGGCCGGTTTATCGAGGAAAATCTGTTACGACGGATGAAATTCGAGCTTGGTATCAACAAGTAGAAAGCATTAAAGAACAACGACTTCTATTTGAACTCCTGAAGAAAGTGAAGTTCTTCAGCGAGGCGCACATTAGGGAGCGCCTGGAAACTGTGCATTCGTTCGTTCGATCTGCAATTCCGCCGGAAGTCCAGACCAAACGGAAGCAGCGACGAAATGATATTGCCGTTGTCTATGTGGATGGCGAAGGGAAAAGCGGCTCGGCTTACGCCACAATGTATGCTGAGCAGAATCGAATCTCGGCTCGGGCAGTGTTTAGCGCTAGCTCCTTCGCAAGACAAATAAAACTTCACATTGAGAACCACGGTGTACCTGCGGCGGTTGTCGTGGTTGATGACATCGCGGCTACTGGCAATTCTCTGGAGGGAAACCTGAGATCGTTTGCCTCCGAACATTCCGAAGTTATAGGCCATGCCAAGCTCCGTGCCATCTCAATCGTCGCAACTCAATCGGCCTATGATCGCTTAACTCGGTCTCTATCTGATTTTGAAGTCGATGCTGATTTTCGGGCCTGTGAGATATTGAACGAGCAACATCACGCCTTTCCAAACGACAAGAGCGGGTGGCAATCAGAAGACACCTGGGACCGGGCAAAAGCACTTTGCGAGCAGCTCGGAACTTATATTTACCCGAAGAACCCTCTGGGCTTTGGGGGGATGGGCCTACTTGTGGTGTTTCCCACCACTGTTCCGAATAATACGCTTCCGATCTTACATTCACGCGCCAAGGCCAGCAGCGTTGTTGAGTGGTCCCCGCTGTTCGAGCGGGTTACCCATTGAGAATTGCCTAGGCTAGCAGTGAACGACAACGAGTTACTGGCTCCTTCACAGTCAAATCCTCTAAAGCGGCTTGCGGAGTGGCAGCGGAAGCAGATGGGAGATTCTTAAGTATACTCGCTCGTAGCGGCTCGGGCACCTTGGGGATCCGGGAATGACGTTGCTTTCTCTTCGAGGGTTTTCCGTCGCCTTAGCTTAACCGGGCGAGGCCGCCGGCTTTGGGTTGTCGACCGACCTCTGCAGCGCGCGGTTTGGACAGTATGTCAGTCCGGCCCCTGTTCAACTCAGCGACTTTGATGCAAATGCGTCCGTTTCTGGCGCATCGCGGTCCTTCCTGCCTGGCGCAGCAAAGGTCGGCTTTCCGCCCAAATCGGCCGACGCAGATAGGCTGCCTAGAATGGTTGGCAAAGATGCAGGGGGCGGCAGCGCGCTAACCTAGCCGCAGGCTCACTCGGCCCGTCCTATCGCTTCACCGGCCTCCGCACCGCATCCACAGCGCGCCTCGCCCCCGCCTGCGACGCAGGGTTGTAGGTGACCCCCAGGCGGGCGTTCCGATCCGCCTGGTTCCCCATGCCGTCCGCCCTGTCGCGGTCGCTGGCGCCGCCCTCGCGCGCCCACCAGGCCCAGCTGCGGCGCAGGTCGCGGAACTGCACTTCCTTGATCGCAGGCATAGTGCGCGCCGCCCTGGCGCGCGCCTTGGCAAAGTGGGTTCGGAAGTTATCGGGAAGGTAGGCGGCGCCCTCCGCATTCAGGATCAGGGGGCCCTCCCCCTTAGCCTCCGCGCGGCGCGCCTCGATCATGGGCGCCAGCTCGGAATGCACCGGCATCACCGCGGCTTTCTGCGCGCTCCCCGCCTTCGCCTTCGAGCGCAGGAAACGCCACATGCCGTCCGCGCCGAAGTGCTCCACTTGCGCCGCCAGCACGTCGGCCTGGCGCTGGCCCTGATACCAGGCGACCGCAATCGCCAGACGCATCCCGGCCAGGCCCAGATCCTCGGCCGCGGCGCAGAGGGCGTCGAACTCTTCCCAGGACAGCACCCGGTCGCGGGGCGCCGGCGTCTCCATCTTGAGGCGCGTCGCCGGGTTCACGACCACCCAGCCGCGCAGCTCGCCATAGCCGAACAGCACCGAGAACACCCGCAGGTCATGCTGCGCGATCCACTTCCCGTTCTCCCGATAGAGCGTTTCATACCACTCGCGCAGGATCGGCCTTGTGAAGGCCGCGGCCTGCGTCCCCCCCCATTTCGCCTCGATCCGCAGGAAGGTGGCGGCGTAGTCGCGCTGCGTGGCCGGCCGCAGCTTCGCCCAGGCGGGCGAGCGCCGGTATTCCAGCACCAGCTTGGATACCGTTCGCCCGCCCCGCGCCTTCACCGAGAGGCCGGCGCGAGCGCGTTCCACGGCCCGGTTCAGCGCCTCGGCCTCGCGGATCGACCAGGTGAGGCGGGCGGGGTCCAGCTCCACCGGCTCGAAGCCGAACGCCTCCCGCTCGGCTGCGGTGGGCTCCCACCACAGGCGCCAGGTTCCCGAGGTGCGTTTGCGCTGGCGCATCCGGGCCGGCACGTCCTCCACCCGGTCGAGCGGCGCGGCCGCTTTCCGGCGGCGCGGCGCGCGGGCGCTCACGGCATCCTCGCCATGCGCAGCATCACCGCCCGGTCGGCGGCGAGATCGGCCGCGGCCATGCGGGGCACGCCTTCGACCGGCGCCGGCGGGCGGTTCGCCCAGGCGATCACCTCGTCGCGCCGCCAACGGAACGGAACCACGGCGCGCTGGAGGATCGGGGGCGGAAAGCCCTCGCCTTCCTCCAGCCGCTCCCGCGCGCAGAGGAAGGCGTTGGCCGAGGCGTAGCCGATCAGCGGGGCGACCTCGGCCGCGGTCAGGAACAGCCGGCCCTCGCCGCGAGGGATACGGCGCCTGGTCATCGCCCGGCCCTCCGCAGCGCCTCGCGATCCTTCCGTTGAGCCCACCACTGGGCCAGGTGCGTGGTCGCGGCGCCGATCAGGATGCCGCCCAGAAGCACGCCGGCGATGCCCAGGATCAGCCAGAGCTGATCGTGGGGCGAGAGCAGCATGTCCCGCGTCTCACGCATCGCCCCGCCCTCCGTCCAGGAGGCGCAGGGCCGGGCCTTCCGCGGCCTGACGCTCGGCCATGCGGCTGGCCATGTCCTGCATCCGAAGGCGGAAGGCGCGGAAGCGGCGCAGCTCGTCCACCAGCGCCGGCGCGCAGAGGTTGCGTTGAATTTCCGACGCGGCAAGGGGGTCAGCACGTTCTCGTGGCCAAGGGTTCCGGCTCCAGACCTTGAACGCCTCCGGGGGGACGTGGCGGCGGCTGGCGAGATTCGCCCGCGCCCCGGTCGGCGGCAGCGCCGCCAGGATCGCCCGGTCGCGGCGCTCCACGCGCTTGTCCGCCGGCATCATGCGCAGCGCGTGCAGCGCCTGCCCGGGCGAGGGATGACCACGCCAGTCGCCGCCATGCGCCGACGTCGCCGCCCGGCGCGAGGGCGTGAGGCGGGCGGCGCAGGTGGCGGCGCGATCGGCCACGGGGTCGGAGCCGCGC
Organism: Albimonas donghaensis; assembly: GCF_900106695.1. GTDB lineage: Bacteria > Pseudomonadota > Alphaproteobacteria > Rhodobacterales > Rhodobacteraceae > Albimonas > Albimonas donghaensis. The sequence continues at coordinate 300,216 of NZ_FNMZ01000001.1, read as the reverse complement.
GGCGCCGACCTGGGGGGCGTCGGCGCGGGCCCCGGCCGCCTGGCCGCAACCCGGGAAGGAGCAGAACCCGCCCTTGCGGAGCGGGGCGTTTTTCGTTGCGGCCGTCAACCAGATCCCCCTCCTGTCACGGGCCGCCACAAGGCGTCGGCGACTTACGCAGAGACCAGCAGCCAGCGTTCATAAAACTTCCGGCCCGCTCAAATAATTCGACCCGACCCTCAAAGTCGCAAAGCGAAACCGGCGCGGCTGAACTGGCCTTTGTCGAGAATATTGCTGACTTATTCCGTTCCGCGTGTTTTTCTGCCCTCGGATTGTCAGGGCCGGGTGGGTCGGCCCTGTTCGCGCCCGCCCTGTTCGCGCGGCGCGATCCGGCTTTTGGGGGGACCGGCGAAAAGGCGACGCCGTCCCGCCGCGTAAGGGGGGGACGTCGCCATGTTCACATTCCATTCCAACGCCGCGTCGCGGCGGTCATTCCGCTGCGCGCTGCTCGCCAGCACCTCGGCGCTGGCGCTCTCGCAGACGCCGCGCGCGGCCGCGGACCAGATCGTCACCTGCAGCGCGAGCTACGCTCAGACCTGCACGCTGGAGACGGGCGACACCGGCGCGCTCTTCGACTACACGCTCTCGGACGACGGCTTCCTGGCCTATGTCGTCAACGACGCCAACCTTCGGGCGACCGCCGGCTCCCAGCCGATCATCATCCAGATTCACGCGACCGGCTCCGACGGCTCCACCGACGGCGACGACGGCGACGGCGAGGCCCGCGGCGTGGATGGCGGCGAGTTCATCATAACCAACAACGAGAGCATGACCCTGGTCGGCGGCGGCTCCGGCGGGTCCGGAGTGCTGGCGGGCATCAACGTGGAGGCCACTGGCGGGAACGGCGTCGAACCTTCCCACAACGGCAATGACGGCGGGCGCGGCGGCGACGGCGGGGTCGTGACGATCGACAACGACGGCTTGATCGAGATCGATTCCGAGGCGCCCGGCGCCAATCAGAACGCCATCTTCGGCATCCGCGTCAACAGCTTCGGCGGAGACGGCGGCGACATGAACGGCGGGGCCGGCGACCAGGCCGGCGGAGCGGGCGGCGACGCCAAGCAGGTGACGATCACCACCTACGACAGCGGACGCATCACTCTGGGCTCGACCACCGACGCGCTGCTGCCGACGGCCAACGGCGCGCGCGGCATCTCCGTCCACGCCACAGGCGGGGAAGGCGGCAGCGAAAACGGCAACGGCGGCGCGGGCGGGACCATCGACATCACCACCCACGGAAGCATCGAGCTGAACCTGGACACCTCGGTCAGGGCCGCGTCCCCGTCGTTCTCGATCGCGGGCGTCTTCGCGCGATCCACCGGCGGCACCGGCCAGGCCTCCGAAGACAATTCCGATCCGGGCGGTCGGGGCGAGGAAGGCCGGCCGATCACCCTGATCAACACCGGCGAAATCATCGTCAACGCGCCCTATCTGACCGAGGCCTACACGGACGGCGCGTTCTCGGCGGCGATGTTCGCGCTCTCGGAGGGCGGCGACGGCGGCGCCTCTCCCAACAAGAATGTCGGCGGCGCCGGCGGCGGCGCGGCGGTGGACACCAGCGGCGCGGTCAGCAAGGTCCAGGTGAGCAGCGAGGCCAGCAGCAGGATCGATACCACCGGCTACGGGATCATGGGCATGGCCGCGTTCGCGCGCGGGGGCGACGGCGGCGATGGCAACGGCGCGACGAACTCCGTCGGCGGCGCCGGCGGGCGCGGGGCCGACATCCTCCTCGAAGCGGGGGAGAACATGACGCTCGAAACCCGCGGCGACGAAGCCTACGGGGTCGTCGGACAGTCCATCGGCGGCATCGGCGGCGGCAACGCCGCCGTGGCGGGCGCCGGCGGAGCGGGCGGGACCATCACCATGACGGCGGGCGAAGGCTCGAGTATCTTGACCAAAGGCGACTTCGCGGGCGGCGTGGTGCTGCACTCGCTGGGCGGGGGCGGCGGCGTGGGCGCCGATTTCACCAGCGTGCTCTACGGAACCGGCGGAGACGGCGGCAACGGCGCGAACGCCGGCGAAGTCGACGTGACGATCGCGGGATCGATCGAGACCCAGGGCCAGTATTCCCATGGGGTGCTGGCGCAGTCCATCGGCGGCGGCGGCGGCTCGGGCGGCATCGGGGCGGGACTGGTCCTGGGCCTCGGCGGGGACGGCGGCGAGGGCGGTCTGGGCGCCGCGGTCACGATCCAGCATTCCGGCGACGTGGAAACGGACGACTACGGCTCCAACGGCATCGTGGCGCAGTCGATCTCGGGCGGCGGCGGCGCCGCCGGCGCCGCCGGGGGCGTCCTGTCCATCGGCGGCCAGGGCGGCGCCTCCACCGGTGTGGATGCGAACAGCAGCTCCGGCGTCGTGAGCATCAATTCCTCGGGCGACGTGACCACCACGGACGACGCTTCGATCGGCATCCTGGCCCAGTCCATCGGCGGCGGCGGCGGCGCCGGCGCGGGCTCGGACGGCATCGCCGCGATCGGCGGCAGCGGGGGCGCGGCCAGCGCAGGGGGCGAGGCGAGCATCTTCGCGGTGTCCGGCACGATCTCGACGGATGGCGCATTCTCCCACGGGCTCGTCGCCCAGTCGATCGGGGGCGGCGGCGGCACGGGCGGCGACGTCATCGACCTGTCGGTCGGCGCCGGCCTCGGCGTCGGCGGCTCGGGCGGCGCGGCGGGCTATTCGCTCGCCGCCTGCATCTCCACCACCTACGACGCCTGCCTCGAGGGCAACTCGCCGAGCAACCCGAGCGCCGCCCCGGCCGACGCGGGCGAGACCCATGTCACCACCTCCGACGACTACTCCATCGCCGCCATGGCGCAATCCATCGGCGGCGGCGGCGGCGCGGGCGGCTCGGCGACCGGCGGCGGGGTGCTGGACATCGCCAGCCTCCAGCTCGGCGGCAGCGGCGGCGCGAGCGGCGACGGCTGGTTCGCCCAGATCCGCTGGGAGGACGCCTACGCCCTCACCAAGGGTCAGAACGCCCCGGCGCTGATGGCCCAGTCCATCGGCGGCGGCGGCGGCGCGGGCGGCTCCTCCTTCGCGGTCGGGGCGGAGGATGTGGTCGCGCTCCAGATCGGCGGCGGAGGGTCGGCCGGCGGCAACGGGCTCTCGGCCGAAGTCGACGTCATCGGCGGGCAGGCGCGCACCCGCGGCGCCAATTCGCCCGCCGCGGTGGCGCAGGTCATCGGCGGCGGCGGCGGCGCCGGCGGCGCCGCCCAGGGCATGATCGCGGATGTGGGCTTCGGCTTCGCCGTGTCCGTGGGCGCCAACGGCGGCGTGGGCGGCAACGCCGGCGGCGAAGATAACGGCGCCATCGCCCGCATCTCGTCCGGGGCGGAGCTGATCACCGGACTCGATAACAACGGCGTCCCCGAATACGAGGCGTCCGATTCCGTCGCGCTGCTGCTGCAGTCCATCGGCGGCGGCGGCGGCATCGGAGGCGCGTCGGTCGCCGACGCGCTGACGCTGGCGGTGCCGGTCGATCCCGAGGACCCGGCCAACGCGGTCTCGGTCTCGGTCACCACCGCGGTGGGCGGTTCGGGCGGCTCGGGCGGAAACGGCGGCGCGGTGCTGGCCACGATCAGCGACGATTCCTCGCTCGTCACCGGCGGCGCCGGCAGCCACGGGCTTCTGGCCCAATCCATCGGCGGCGGCGGCGGCGCGGGGGGCGCGAGCCAGGCGATGAGCGGCTCCATCGGCTACGCCGCCTCCGCCTCGGTCGACGTGTCCTCGTCCGTCGGCGGCAGCGGCGGGTCCGGCGGCCATGGCGGCGATGTTGACATCACGCTCGGCGACACCGCCTACATCCAGACGTTCGGGGCGAATGCGAACGCCATTCTGGCCCAGTCCATCGGCGGCGGCGGCGGCGACGGCGGCGTGGGCTCGGCGGCGACCAACGCCTATGGCGGCGGCTTCTCGGCCAATGTCGATATCGGCATCGGCGGCGCGGGAGGCTCCGGCTCCACCGGCGGCGACCTCACGGTCGCGACCGAGGCGGGCACGGGAATCTGGACCGAAGGCCCCGGCTCCCGCGGGGTGGTCGCGCAGTCCATCGGCGGCGGCGGCGGCGCCGGTCAGGGCGGGACCATCGGCATCGGCGTCTCGGGCGAGCTCAGCGGCGAGGGCGAGGGCGAAGGCGGGGGCGAGGAAGCGGCCGAGAGCGAAAGCGAGGGCGGGGGCGAAGAGGAGTCCGAGAGCTATTCCGGCGAAGTGACGGTGGCCATCGGCGCCCAGGGCGGCTCCGGCGGGACCGGGGGCGCGCTGAACCTCGACATGGCCGGCGGGATCGCCACCTCGGGCGACGACGCGGACGGCCTGCTGGCCCAGTCCATCGGCGGCGGCGGCGGCCTCGGCGGCTCGGCCTCCAATGACACGGGCGACGATGACGGGCTCGACTTCGGCGACGACGACACCACGAGCTACGACCTCGAACTGAGCGTCGGGGCCCGCGGCGGCTCCGGCGGGGTCGGCGGCACGGTGCTGCTCAGTTTCGGGGGCGCGATCGCCACCGAGGGCGACTGGTCCGAAGGCCTGGTCGTGCAGTCCATCGGCGGCGGCGGCGGCGTGGGCGGAACCTCCACGGCCGAGGGCTCCGAGGCCCGGGCCAACATCACCCTGGCCGTCGGCGGGACCGGCGGCACGGGCGGCGATGGCGGCGAGGCGCGGGTCACGGTGTCCGCGGCCTCCTCCGCCACGCCCTCCATCGCCACGCTGGGCTACGGCGCGCATGCGGTCGCGGTGCAGTCCATCGGCGGCGGCGGCGGCATGGGCGGCGACGGGTCGGATCAGGCCGCGGGCGATCTGACCGTGGGCGGCGCCGATGGCGGCGCCGGCGGCGCGGCGGGCGACGCCCGCGACGCCGGGTTCGATGTCGATGCGGGCGGGGTCATGATCGGCACGTCCGGGCACGACGCCTACGGCGTGCTCGTGCAGGCCATCGGCGGCGGCGGCGGGGTCGCCGGCGCCGGCAATTCCGAAGCCGCCGAGGACGATTCCTCGCACCAGCTTCAGGTCACGGTCGGCGGCCGGGGCGGCGCCTCGGGCGACGGCGGATCGGTCGACATCCACCTCACCGACGGCTCCGCCGTGAGCACCCTGGGCGACCGCGCCTTCGGTCTCGTCGCCCAGTCCATCGGCGGCGGCGGCGGCGTCGGCGGCGCGTCCGACACCAGCTCCCTCCTCTCGGTCACGGTCGGCGGCGGAGGCGGCGCCTCCGGCGACGGCGACGCCGTCGTGCTGAACCTGGACGCGGGGTCGTCCGTCTCCACCGCCGGCGACGGGGCCCACGGCGCCATCGCCCAGTCCATCGGCGGCGGCGGCGGCATCGGCGGCGACGCCGCCGGCCCCAACTACCAGTTCCGCGGGATCGCCGGCGGGGACGCGGCCGCAGGCGAAAGCGCCGACGTCACCGTCACGGCGGGCGGAAGCATCGTCACCACCGGCGTCCGCGCGCATGGGCTGATCGCGCAGTCGGTTTCCGGCGGCGGCGGCATACAGGGCGGCCCCGAGGGCGTCAGCTACGGCTCGCAGGCCGGCGACGCGCCGACGGCGCAATATTCCGGCCGCGTTTCGGTGCAGGTGGCCCAGAGCGGCTCGATCCAGGCGTCCGGCGACGGCTCCATCGGCCTTCTGGCCCAGTCCGACGGCGCGGTGCAGCTGGGCGCGATCGACGTGGACGTGGCCGGGCTGGTCCGCGGCGGCTCCGGCGCCAACGCGGTCGGGGTGATGATCATCGACGGCGCGACCCCGAGCGTGACGGTGGAGGCCGGCGGCGTGGTCGGGCTCAGCGGAGATGCCGCCGGCTACGCGCTGCGCTACCTCGCCGCCGGCGCCAAGAGCGAGGGCGCCTACATCACCACGCAGGTCTACGGCCTTCTGGAAGGCGACATTCGCTTCGAGAACGCCGACGGCCCCGGCGGCGCGGCGGGGGCGCTGTATGTGGAGCCCGGCGGAAGCTGGACCGGCATCGACCGCTCCTACACCGACGTTCAGAACTCGGGCTCCATCGACCTGGTGGCGGAGTCCGATGACGATGGATCCGCCTCCAGCATCTCGATGGTCAGCGCCACGGGCCAGACCCGCGCGGTCCCGGCCGCCCCCTCCCGCAGGGGGATCGGCCAGGCGCATCTGACCGGCGACTTCGTGCAGACCGCCTCCGGCACGCTGCGCGTCACCGGGGACTTCGAAGCCGAGGAGATCGACCTGCTCAAGGTGGACGGGACGGCGCATCTGGGCGGGACGCTGCTGATCGAGCCGGTGACGATCTCGCCCGACTCGCAGGTGACGGTGGTCTCCGCCGAGGGCGGTCTGCGCGGGCGCTTCGACGAAGTGCACAGCATGCTCTTCGACTTCGCCCAGACCCACGTCGACGGCGAGCTGACGATCGAGGCGGTGGACAGCCACTTCGCCGATCCCAGCCTCGGGCTCGATGCGCAGCAGGCCCGCGCGGCCCGCTATCTCGACACCGTGTTCGAAGCGGGCGGCGGCGAGTTCGGCGAGTTCTTCGCCGGGCAGGAGCGGCTGGCCCGCATCGACACGGCGGCCTATGCGCAGTCGCTGTCGATCTTCGCGCCGGGCGCCACGCTGGCGGCGGCGGCGGCGAATTTCGACCGGGCGCGCAGCCGGCTCGACGCCGCGCTGGGCTGCGAGGCGCCGGGCGCGGCCGCGGGCGGGGAGCGGGTCATGGCCGGCTCCGGGCGCTGCGTGCGGATGCTGGGCGCGGTCGAGCGGCGGGACCAGGACGGCGACGCCTCCGGCGCCTTCGGCTATGACGGCGTCGTGTGGACCACCGGCCTCGCCGGCCAGGCCGCGGTCGCGCCGGGCTGGACCGTCGGCGGCGCGCTGGGCTACGAGGGCGCCGACTATTCCGGCGACGTCGGAACTTCCGCCGAAGGCGGGACCGGCTTCCTCTCCGCGGGCGCGCGCCACGAATTCGGCGCCTGGGGCCTGTCGGCCAGCCTCGCGGGAAGCTGGGGCGAGTTCGACCTGAAGCGGCGGCTGTCCACCGCCACCGCGAACGCCGAGACCGAGATCTGGAGCCTCGCGGGGCGGGTCCATGCGGATTGGACCCACCCGCTGCCGCATGGCTGGCTGCGGCCCTCGCTGGACCTCGACGTCGTGCATTCGGCGGCGAGCGGCTATACCGAACAGGGCGCCGGCGCGCTGAACCTGGCACTCAGCGACAGCGACGAGACCGCGTTCATGGCCACCCCCGCGCTGGAGATCGGCGGCGAGACCCCGCTCACGCTCTCCTCGACCCTGCGGGGCTGGGTGCGGATCGGGGCCACCTTCTCGACGATCGACGGCTATGGGGCCAGCGGGCGGCTGGCCTCGGCGAGCCCCTCGCTGGGCGGCTTCGCAAGCGTCGTGGCGGTCCCTCAGACCGCCGCGCGCCTGAATGCGGGCCTGGCGATCGTGGAGACGGACAGCGTGTCGATGGAGGCCGTCTATGACGGCGCCTTCGCCGACGGCTACTCGGCCCACGGCGCCAGCCTACGCCTGACCGTTCGCTTCTGAGGCGGCGACGGTCCGGGCCGCCCCGGCGCCCCGCCCGGCCTTTCGCCGCGCGGGGCGCCACGCAGGGGGCGGGCTTGGGGCGGCGCGTTCGGGGGGGTGGGCGTTCGATGGTGCAGCGGATCAGCCGGGCGCCGAGATCGGCCTGCGTCTGATCGACGACGTCTCCCGGACATGCCCATGCGGAACGGCTTTGGTGCCTGCAAGCGAGGGCGTGAAGGAAGCAGGGTCACCGCAGAGCCGCCTGGAAACCGCCGGATCCTGTCGATGGATCGGGAGGCGCCTCGCGCAGCGGACCGGCCGCCCGTTGTTCCTCGGCCTCGAACACGCCGAGCTGCGCGCGAGCCTGCTCTCCTCAGGTGATCCAACCGAGCCGCAAGCCGGATTTCAGCGGCGGCTCACGCGCGATCGAGCCGCCGCTACGAGCCTTCCGCGGGCGCCCTTGAACGAAGCGAGAATGATCTCCCGCCCGTTTACCGTCGCTCTCAACACCTCTTTCACCGGGCGCGTCCATATTTCGCCGACGAAACGGGGGGTGAGCCATGAAGTGTCTGGTGATCGAAGACGACGACGATCTCGGTGAGCTCTGGCTCGCGCATCTGGAGGTGTGCGGCATTCGGGCCGACGTCGCGCGCAACCTGCACGAGGCGTCCTCGAAGATCCTGACCCAAGACTACGACGTGGTGATCTCCGACATCGACCTGCCCGACGGCAACGGCATGGAGCTGACCCACCTGCTCGCCTTCCGCCAGCCCGACACGCCCGTGGTGGTGGTGACCGGGCGCAGCGACTTCGAGAACGGGGAGCTGTTCACGCTCTACCACAACATCGCCGCGGTGTTCCGGAAGACCGAGAACTTCGAGGATATCTGCGCCTATATCGAGCACCGCTACGCGCGGCGCGACCGCAGGCCCTCGGCAGCGCCCGAGACTCGCAGCGCCGCCGGTTGATCCGCCCGCGCGGCCCAGACGTTCCGGAGCGCTTCGCAAAGCTCCTCCGGCTCGTAGGGCTTGGGAATGACGTCGAGCGCGCCGGCGTCGCGATAGCGTTTCACCTCGGACGGCTGCACCTTCGCGGTCAGGAACACGACCGGCGCCGACACCCCGGCGCGTCGCAGCAGCGCGAGCAGTTCGAGCCCGTCCGTTCCCGGCATCATGACGTCGAGCACCAGCAGATCGGGCCGGAAGCACGCCGCCCTGACCAGCGCCTCCTGCCCGGTCAGACAGGCGGCGACCTCGTAGCCGCCGATGTCGGCGAGCGTCAGCTCCGCCACTTCGAGAAGCTCGGGCTCGTCCTCGACCACAAGGATCCGCTTCAGTTCATGCGTCATTCCGGGCCTCCTGCGCCGCATTCCCGCCCGTCGCCTCCGCCCCGCCGCGCGCCAGCAGCCGCGAGACCTGCTCGCGAAGCCGCTCGGGCGTGAGCCGCGACTTGACCAGCCCCTGGGCGACCCGGGCGAGCTGGGCGGCCGGCGCGTCCTCGATCGAATGGATCAGGACCTCGGGCGTGTGATCGGGACGCTGGGCGATGATGTCGAGAAGCGCCTCGCCGCGCCCGTCAGGCATGTTCAGGTCGAGAATCACCAGGTCGTAGACCCCGTCCCGCAACATCCGGGTCGCCTCGGCGCAGGTCGCGGCGACCTCGATCCTGGCGAGATCGTCCAGCATGTCGGCGAGCAGGACATGCTGATCGGGCTCGTCCTCGACATGCAGGATGACGGGCGTGCCGGCGACGCGGCCGCGCACCGCCCGTCGAACCGCCTTGGCGAAACGCGGCGAGTCGATCGGCACGGGGACGACATCCGCGACCGGAACCAGCGCCCCTGCCAGCCCGGTGTCCAGGTCGGCCTCGGTCCGCAGGATGATCCGCACATGGTCGAGCCGCGGATCGCGCGCGATCTCCTCGACCATTTCGATGGTCCAGCTCGATGCGAGGTCCACGATGCAGGCGTCGACCCGCAGATCCGTGGCGATGGCGTTGAAGGCGTCGACCGAGAACACCCGGACCGTATCGTAGCCGAGATCCGCGCAGACCCCCGCCGTGGAGGCCAGCCGGCCGCTCCGGTCTTCGCAGACCAGCACGCAGCGCCGCGCCTCCGCGGGCTGCGGCGCGTCCCTCTCCGGCATCGGCGCGTGCTCGGGAGCGGGAAGCTCGAACCAGAACGTCGAGCCCCGGCCCTCCACGCTGTCATAGCCGATCCGGCCGTCATGCGCCTCGACGATGGCCTTGCTGATGCTGAGCCCCAGGCCGCTGCCGCCGGTGCGCCGGTGGTCTCCGCTCTCGGCCTGCATGAACTTTCCGAAGATCCGACCGCGAAGCTCGGACGGCACGCCCGGCCCGTTGTCGCGCACCGACAGTCGCCAGCGCCCGTCCCGCTCCTCCACCGCCAGGTCGACGGCGTCGCCCGCATCGGAGAACTTCACCGCGTTCGAGATCAGGTTGGCGATCACCTGGCCGATCCGGTCCGGGTCGCCCTGCATCGGCGCGCGGCCCTGCGCCGGCGCCAGGCGCAGCTCGATCGTCCGCACCGCCGCCATCGGGCGGCTTTCCTCCGCCACGCGGGCGGCGAGGTCGTGCAGTTCGAAGCGGATCCGGTCGAGGCGCAGCTTCCCGGCCTCGATCCGCTCGATATCCAGCAGGTCGTTGATCAGCTTGACCAGCCGCACGCAGTTCGAGGCGGCGAGTTCGACCATCCGCGCGGGCTTGGGCGAGAGCTCCTCCATGTGGCGGGAGCGGATCAGCCCGAGCGCGCCCTTGATCGCCGCGAGCGGCGTGCGCAATTCGTGGCTGACCATCGAAATGAACTCGCCCTTCGCGCGCTCGTTGCGCTCAAGCTGGCTCATGTCCTCGATCATCGCCGTGAACACATGCGCGCCGCCGCGCTCCTGCCGGGTGATGTCGAGCCGTATCGGGAATTCCGTTCCATCGCGGCGGCGCGCGACTTCCCGGCGGTTCGCGCCGATCATGCGCAGCTCGCCGGTGCGCAGGCAGCGCTCCAGATAGGCATGATGACGGGAGGCGTCGCGTTCGGTCATCAGCAGGGCGATGTCGGCGCCGATCAGCTCCTCCCTCCGATAGCTGAACATGGCGAGGGCGGCGGCGTTGACGTCTTCGATGCGACCGGCGCCGTCGGAGGTGACGAAGGCGTTGGTCGAGGTGTCGAACACCGCGCGCAGCTTGCCTTCGCGCTCCACCGCCGCGGATTCGCGCGCCTGCGCGGCGAAGGCCATGTCGCGCAGGACGCCTGTCAGCTCCTCGATCTCGGCGACGCTCGCCAGGGGCCAGGCGACGTCCGAGGGCGAACGGCCCGCGGCGAGTTCGCGCGTCGCCTCGGTCAGTCGCATCAGGGGAAGGCTGAGCTGGCGGGCGAAGAGCAGGATGGCCAGCGCCGCGGCGGCGGACAGCGCGATCACCGCGATCACCGCCTCGGTCAGCAGTCGCCGCGTGGCGGCGAGAGCGCCGGTTCGCGTCCGCACGACGAGCGCCGCATGCACGGGCGCGCCCGGCGCGTCGTTCATGACGAACCCCTGCGCGGCGGCGCCCGCCAGCTCTCCCCCGGCGAGGTTGACGAGGGTGGCGAAGCTTGCGCCCGGCGCGGCGCGCGCCTGTGCGACAAGGTCGGGGATCGCCCGCTCGCCCCCCCGTTCCTCGGCGAAGGCCTGCTCGCCGTTCGCGCTCAGCGTCAGCCCGGTGGGCGAGGCGATCATGAACGTGACGTCGGGATCGAACTGGGCGCGGAGGTCGTCGAGCGCCTTGCGCATGGAGACGTTGAGCACGAGCACCCCGATCAGGCCGCCATCGGTCCTGTGCACCGGCATCGCGACGCGGATCACCGGGTTGGGCGGCCGCTCCGCCACCCCGTTCTCGATGTTGAGGTCCAGGGCCGAGACATGGACCCCGCCCGGAGGCAGATCCCGGGCGGCGCGGAAGTAGTCCCGCCCGCTCTTGTCCTGCAGCCTCTCATCCCCCGGGGTGACGTAGGTGTCGCCGCGCCGCTCGACCCGCACCAACTCCCGCCCCTCGGGGCCGAGCAACCGGACCTGCGCCAGGGCGGGGGAGCCGTGCATGAGACCGATCCCGATCCGCGCCAGGCGGTCTTTCCAGAGGCTGAGCGGGGTCCGCTCCTCCGGATCGTAGCCGTCGTTCTCCTCCGCCCGGGCGATGCCGGCGAGGGGCGGCGTCCCGGAGAGGGATATGATCTGGGCGCGAAGGGCCGCGACCTCCCCCTGAAACCGCGCGAGGCCGGCGCGCAGGTCGGCCACCGCGTCATTGGCGGCGCTTGCGACGACCTGCTCGCGCTGCCGGTCATGGACCATCCAGGCGAGGCCGAAACTGATCGCGGCCACGAGAGCCGCGCTGGCCAGCGCGTATCGCTGGATGTCACGTTGGATCATGCGCAAGGCCTTGTCGGAAACTCGCCGACCCGCAGTCTACTATTCGCACTGATGCGGGCTCGCGCAACTTGGCCGGGCAAGGCTAATGAAGGGTTAAGGCGCGGATTCCGGCAAAAAGAATTGCGAAGGGCGGAGGGGCGGCCCGGCACCGCTTGCGGACGTGACGGCATGGCCCGGACACCGCCGCCCCCTATGCCCTGTCCGCGTCGGACCAGAGCGGCTTGCGCGGCCGTCGGCCTTGCGCCACGGCGGCGCCGCGCCGTCAGCAGGCGAAGGCCGCGACCCGGAAGCGCGCCCCGGAAAGGCCGGGGCGTCGGGGCGGGACCGGGGGAGGCGTCGCGCCGAAAGACATATCCGAAACGGTATGACAGAAGGCCGAAGACTGATTTGTCCCGCATGTCTTCGCAGGCGTAGGTTGTTCAGGCGGGCCGCGATGGGGAGCCTCGCCGCGGCCCGGCCCATTCAAGGCGTCGGCGCAGGACGGGCTGGGAGGCCTGGCGCCCGCCGGCGTCGGCAGGGAGGATCCCGATGACATCGCCCCCGCGCCTGCGCGCGTCCACGCCTTCCACCTGTCCGCCCCCCACCCTCCCGACCCCCACCCGACCGACCCGTGCGGCCCCGCCCGCTTCGTCACGGGCGCCCACGGCCTGCGCCGCCGGCCCCGGGCCGGATATCGGCGCCCCGCAAGACCAGCCCGGAAAGGCGATCCCCCATGACCGTCCCTGAAACTCCCGCGTCCGGCGGCCCCGAAATCGCCCTCGCGATCGTGGGCGTCGGCAAGATCGCCCGCGACCAGCACCTGCCGTCCATCGCCGCCGACCCGCGCTTCCGGCTCGCCGCCACCGTCAGCCGCTCCGGCGGGGCGGAGGGGATCGAGAACCACCCGGACCTCGACGCTCTCCTGCGCGGGCGGCCCGACATCGCCGCCCTGTCGCTCTGCCAGCCGCCGCAGGTCCGGTTCGAAGCCGCCCGCGCCGCGATCCTCGCGGGCCGGCACGTGATGCTGGAGAAGCCGCCCGGCCAGACTGTGGCCGAGGTGCAGGCGCTGGCCGCGCTCGCCGCGGCGCAGGGCGTGACGCTGTTCGCCACCTGGCATTCCCGCCACGCCGCCGGGGTCGCGCCGGCGCGGGACTGGCTGGCCGCCCATCCTCCGCGCCGGGTGCGGATCACCTGGCGGGAGGACGTGCGCGAATGGCATCCGGGCCAGACCTGGATCTGGCAGGCCGGCGGGCTCGGGGTGTTCGATCCGGGCGTCAACGCGCTGTCGATCCTCACCGCCATCCTGCCCGCGCCGGCGCGCCTGACCTCGGCCGACCTGCATGTGCCCGAAAACTGCGAGACCCCCATCGCCTGCGACCTGACCCTGGCCGGCTCCGGGGGGCTGGAGATCGAGGCCCGCTTCGACTTCCGCTGGGAGGGGCCGCCCGCCTGGGACATCGAGGTCGAGACCGATGCGGGCCCCCTGCGCCTGTCGAAGGGCGGCGCGGAGCTGTTCATCGGCGGCGCGGCGCAGGCGGTGGCGGCCCCGGGCGAGTATCCCGACCTCTATCGCCGCTTCGGAGCGCTGATCGACGCCGGCGTCTCGGACGTGGACCTGGCGCCGCTGGTTCTCGTGGCCGACGCCTTCCTGCTGGGCCGCCGCATCCCCGCGGCGCCCTTCCACGAATGACCGGGGGCGCAGCCGGCGCCTGACGCCCGCCCCAGGCCCGCGCCGCCCCCGCGGGCGCCCGCCCGGGCCGCCGCGCCACGACCCGGGGCGGCGGTCAGCCCCCGGCCGCCTCCGCATCGACCCCGCCCGCCGGCGCCACCCCGCGGGCGAGGTCCAGGAACCCCGACAGGAACTCCACCCCCGCATCCGCCGTGCGATACCCCACATGGATCGACTTGGAGATCCCCTCCGGACCCAGCCGCAGGGGGACCAGGGGCGGGCCGCCGCGGGCCTCGGTCAGCAGCCAGTCGGGCAAGGGCGCGACGCCCCGCCCGGCGGCGACCATCTGCAGCATGACGTCCGTCGTCTCCACCGTCCGGTGCCCGCGCGGCAGACGGTGGGCGGGCAGCAGGAAGCGGGTGAACACGTCCAGCCGCTCGACCGGGACCGGGTAGGTGATCAGCTGCTCGCGCTCCAGATCCTCGGGCGTGACCACCTCCCGGCCGGCGAGCCGGTGGTCCGCGGCCACCGCCAGCACCAGCTCGTAGCCGAAGACCGGGGTGAAGGTCAGCGGCGCCCGCAGCACCGGGTCGGGCGTGATCAGCAGGTCGATCTCATGCCCCAGCAGCGCGCCCAGCCCGCCGAACTGGAAGGCCTGCTTCACGTCCAGATCCACGTCCGGCCAGGCCGCGAGATAGGGCTGCACGACCTTCAGCAGCCAGCGGTAGCAGGGGTGGCATTCCATCCCGATGCGCAGCGCGCCGCGGCGGCCGCCGGCATATTCGGCGATCTCGGCCTCGGCCTGCTCGATCTGCGGCAGCACGCGGTTGGCGAGCGTCAGCAGGCGCCGCCCGGCGCGGGTCAGGCGCAGGCGGCGGCCGTCACGCTCCCACAAGGTCGCCTCAAGCTCCCGCTCCAGCCGCCGGATGGCATGGCTGACCGCCGACTGGGTCATGTTCAGCCGGTCGGCGGCGGCGGTGACGCCCCCCTGGCGATCGACCTCGCGCAGGATGGCGAGGTGCTGACGGTCGAGCATGACATGACCTCCTGTCATCCGATCCGGGCGCGGCGGCGTCGCCGGTCATCGACGGCCAGCCATACACCCGCGGCGGATCATGACAAGCCGTCATGATTAGCGAGATATTCGTCGTTTTACGTCCTGCATGGCGGCGGGCTACCCTGCCCCGACACCAAGGAAGGACCCCGATGCACAGCTTCATGCTCCCGCCCGCCGACACGTTCGACGCCCTGACCCGGGCCGCGCGCGAGCGCATTCTGATCCTCGACGGCGCCATGGGCACGATGATCCAGACGCTGGGCCTGGACGAGGACGCCTTCCGCGGCCATGGCGGGCACAGCTGCGCCATCCATTCGGACCACCCGCAGCAGGGCAACAACGACCTGCTGATCCTCACCCAGCCGCAGGCGGTCGAGGACATCCATTACGCCTTCGCCATGGCCGGCGCCGATATCGTGGAGACCAACACCTTCTCCTCCACCATCATCGCCCAGGCCGACTACGCGATGGAGGACCGGGTCCACGCGCTCAACGCCGAGGGCGCGCGCATCGCGCGACGGGCGATGGACCGGGCCACGGCGCAGGACGGCAAGCCGCGCTGGGTGGCCGGCGCCGTGGGGCCGACCAACCGCACCGCGTCGATGAGCCCGGACGTCAACGATCCCGGCTACCGCGCCGTGACCTTCGACGACCTGCGCCGCGCCTACGGCCAGCAGGTCCGCGGGCTGATCGACGGCGGCGCCGACCTGATCCTGATCGAGACGATCTTCGACACGCTCAACGCCAAGGCCGCGATCTTCGCCTGTTTCGAGGCCTTCGCCGAACATGGAAAGCGCCTGCCGATCATGATCTCGGGCACCATCACCGACGCCTCGGGGCGCACGCTCTCGGGCCAGACCCCGACCGCCTTCTGGCATTCGGTCCGCCATGCGCGGCCGTTCACCGTGGGGCTGAACTGCGCGCTGGGCGCCGACGCCATGCGCCCGCATCTGGCGGAGCTGGCGGGGGTGGCCGACAGCCTGATCTGCGCCTATCCCAACGCCGGCCTGCCCAACGCCTTCGGCCAGTATGACGAGGCGCCGGAGCAGACCGCCGCCAAGGTCGAGGTCTTCGCCCGCGAGGGGCTGGTCAACATCGTCGGCGGCTGCTGCGGCACCACGCCCGATCATATCGCGGAGATCGCGCAGGCCGTCGCGGGCCACGCGCCGCGCAAGGCGGGGGTTCTGGCCGATGTCTGATCCGCTTCTCCGCCTCTCGGGCCTCGAACCCTTCGTGCTCACCAAGGACATCCCCTTCGTCAATGTGGGCGAGCGCACAAACGTCACCGGCTCGGCCAAGTTCCGGAAACTGATCACCAATCGCGACTACGCGGCCGCGCTGGACGTGGCCCGCGATCAGGTCGAGAACGGCGCCCAGATCATCGACATCAACATGGACGAGGGGCTGATCGACTCCCGCCAGGCGATGATCGATTTCCTCAACCTCGTCGCCGCCGAGCCCGACATCGCCCGCGTGCCGATCATGATCGACAGCTCCAAATGGGAGGTGATCGAGGCCGGGCTGCAATGCGTGCAGGGCAAGCCGGTGGTGAACTCCATCTCGCTCAAGGAAGGCGAGGCGGCGTTCCTGCACCATGCGGGCCTGTGCCTCGCCTACGGCGCCGCGGTGGTGGTCATGGCCTTCGACGAGGACGGCCAGGCCGACAGCTTCAAGCGCAAGACCGAGATCTGCGCGCGCGCCTACAGGATCCTGACCGAGCAGGTGGGCTTCCCGCCCGAAGACATCATCTTCGACCCCAACGTCTTCGCCGTGGCGACGGGGATCGAGGAGCATGACAATTACGGCGTCGATTTCATCGAGGCCACGCGCTGGATCCGGCAGAACCTGCCGCACTGCCATATCTCGGGCGGCGTCTCGAACCTGTCCTTCTCCTTCCGCGGCAACGAGCCGGTGCGCGAGGCGATGCACGCGGTGTTCCTCTACCACGCCATCAAGGCGGGGATGGACATGGGCATCGTCAACGCCGGGCAGCTCGCGGTCTATGACCAGATCGAGCCCGACCTGCGCGAAGCCTGCGAGGACGTGGTCCTGAACCGCACGCCGGCGAATGGCGGCTCGGCCACCGAAAACCTGCTCGACATCGCCGAACGCTTCCGCGGCGCGGGGCGGGAGGAGCGCAAGCGCGACCTCGCCTGGCGCGAATGGTCGGTGGAAAAGCGGCTGGAGCACGCGCTGGTCAACGGCATCACCGAATTCGTGGACGCGGACACGGAGGAGGCCCGCCTTGCGGCCGAACGCCCGCTGCATGTCATCGAAGGCCCGCTGATGGACGGCATGAACGTGGTCGGCGACCTGTTCGGCGCCGGCAAGATGTTCCTGCCCCAGGTGGTGAAGTCGGCCCGCGTGATGAAACAGGCCGTGGCCGTGCTGCTGCCCTACATGGAGGAGGAGAAGCGCCTCGCCGGCGGGGATCAGCGGCAGTCCGCGGGCAAGGTGCTGATGGCCACCGTGAAGGGCGACGTCCACGACATCGGCAAGAACATCGTCGGCGTCGTGCTGGCCTGCAACAATTACGAGATCATCGACCTCGGCGTCATGGTCCCCCCCCAGAAGATCCTGGAGGAGGCCAGGGCCCATGGCGTCGACATCATCGGCCTGTCGGGCCTGATCACGCCCTCGCTGGACGAGATGGCGCATCTGGCCGCGGAGATGGAGCGGGAAGGCTTCGACCTGCCCCTGCTGATCGGCGGGGCGACGACCTCCAAGGTGCACACGGCGGTGAAGATCTCGCCCCGCTACAGCCGCAACCAGGCGATCTACGTCACCGACGCGAGCCGCGCGGTCGGCGTGGTCTCGGCGCTGCTGAGCGACGCGCAGCGCGGCGCCTATATCGAGGGCGTGCGCGCCGATTACGCCCAGGTGGCCGAACGGCACGAGCGCGCCGAGCGGGCCAAGACCCGCCTGCCCCTCGCCGCCGCGCGCGCCAACGCCATGGCGATCGACTGGTCGGATTACGCGGTCACGGCGCCCGGCTTCACCGGAGCCCGGGTCATCGACGACTGGGACCTGGCCGAGATCGCGCGCTTCATCGACTGGACCCCGTTCTTCCAGACCTGGGAGCTGAAGGGCGTCTATCCGCGCATTCTCGACGACGAGAAATACGGCGCTGCGGCCCGCAACCTGCTCGATGACGCGCAGGCGATGCTCAAGACCCTGATCGCGGAGAAATGGTTCGGCCCCCGCGCCGTGGTCGGCTTCTGGCCGGCGAACCGGCAGGGCGACGACATCCGCCTGTGGGCCGACGCCGGGCGCGCCGATCCGCTCGCCACGCTGCACACGCTGCGCCAGCAGACCTCCAAGCGCCGGAACAGCCCCAACACCGCGCTGGCCGACTTCGTGGGCCCGGAGGGGGTCGAGGACTGGGTCGGCGGCTTCGTGGTCACCGCGGGGCCGGAGGAAGCCGCCATCGCCGAACGCTTCGAGAAGGCGGGCGACGACTACGGCGCGATCATGGTCAAGGCGCTGGCCGACCGTTTCGCCGAGGCGATGGCCGAGATGCTGCACCAGCGCGTGCGCCGGGAATACTGGGGCTACGCCCCCGACGAGGCCTTCGCGCCCGAAGAGCTGATCGGCGAGCCCTATCGCGGCATCCGTCCCGCGCCGGGCTATCCCGCCCAGCCCGATCATACCGAGAAGCTGACCCTGTTCTCCCTGCTCGACGCCGAGGCCGCCACCGGCGTGACCCTGACCGAGAGCATGGCGATGTGGCCCGGCTCCTCGGTCTCGGGGCTCTATATCGGCCACCCCGACGCCTACTATTTCGGCGTCGCCAAGGTGGAGCGCGACCAGGCCGT
This sequence comes from Albimonas donghaensis, assembly GCF_900106695.1. GTDB lineage: Bacteria > Pseudomonadota > Alphaproteobacteria > Rhodobacterales > Rhodobacteraceae > Albimonas > Albimonas donghaensis. The sequence continues at coordinate 281,754 of NZ_FNMZ01000001.1, read as the reverse complement.
CGACTACGCGGCCCGCAAGGGGATGCCGCTGGAGGAGGTCGAGCGCTGGCTGGCCCCGGTGCTCAACTACCGCCCCGAGGCCGCGGAAGCCGACGCCGCCGCCTGAGCCCCGCGCCCCCATCTCGAACGCCCGGCCCCGATGCGCTATGCCGGTCCCCAGGAATGCGAGAGACAGGCCAAAAGGGGGAGCGGCATGGCGCAGGCGCGGGATTGCCGGTGGGAGATCGACGGGCTGACGCTGACCGGGCTGGAATGGGGGCCGCCGGACGGAACCCCGGTGCTGGCCCTGCACGGCTGGATGGACCATGCCGCGAGCTTCCGGGAACTGGCGCCGCGCCTGACCGGCTGCCGGGTGGTGGCGCTGGATCTCAGCGGCCAGGGGCTCAGCGGCCATCGCGCGCCGCACGCCACCTACAACATCTGGGACGACCTGCCCCAGATCGCCGAGCTGCTGGACCGGCTGGACTGGGCGGATTGCGTGCTGATGGGGCATTCGCGGGGGGCCAACATCTCGGCCCTCTTCGCCGCGGCGATGCCGGAGCGGGTGCGGGCGCTGATCTCGCTGGATTCGCTGGCCCCCCAGCCGGCGGGCGAGGACGCGGTGGCCACCCTGCGCGCCTTCGTCGAACAGACGCGCGCCCGCAAGGCCCGCCCCCATCGCAGCTTCCCGACGCGCGAGGCCTATCTGCGCCGCCGGGTGCAGAAGGGCAATTCGGCCGCGGTGTCCGAGGCGCTGGCCGACCGGGCGCTGGAGGAAACGCCGGAGGGGTTCCGGATGCGCGGCGACCCGCGGCTTTTCGCCAGTTCCGCCATCAAGCTGACCCGACCGCAGGTGGAGGGCGTGCTGCGCGCGATCCGATGCCCGGTGCTCAACATCTGGGCCGAAGGCAGCGCCCTGCGCGCCCGCCCCGCGGCGCTGGACGTGGCGCGTCTGGGGGCCGAGCTGATCGCGGATTACGAGATGATGGAACTGCCGGGCGACCACCATTTCCACTTGGCGCCCGAGGCGGCCGGCCCGATGGCGGACGCGATCCTGGGCTTCCTCGCGCGCCGTCTGGCCGCCTGACGCCGGAGGGGGCGCGCAGGCGGGGCGCGGCGGGTCAGAACCCGACCGCGCCGCCGTCCTTGCGCGAGTCGCTGCCCGCGAGATAGCCGTCCTCCAGCCGGTGGATCAGCTGCGCGCCGCCGAAGCCGAAGGCCGCGTCCGGCGCCTCACGCGACAGGCGGTGGCCCATCGCCTCCAGCCCCGCCAGCGTCGCCTCGGGCAGATCGGTCTCCACCGCCACCTCCAGCCCCTCGACGAAACGCCAGCGGGGCGCGTCGGCGGCGGCCTGCGGGGTCTGGTTCCACAGCCGCGTGCGCAGGACCATCTGCACATGCCCCTGCGCCTGCATCGGTCCGCCCATCACCCCGAAGCTCATCAGCGGCGCCCCGTCGGCGTCGGTGAGAAAGCCGGGGATGATGGTGTGGAAGGGCCGCTTGCCCGGCCCGACGCGGTTGGGATGGCCGGGCTCCAGCGTGAAGCCGGCGCCGCGGTTCTGCATGTGGATGCCCGTGCCCGGAACCACCACGCCCGAGCCGAAGCCCGCGTAGTTGGACTGGATGAAGGAGATCATCATGCCCGATGCATCCGCCGCGGTCAGGTAGACCGTGCCGCCGGCCCTGGGCGCCCCTGCCGCCGCCGGCCTGGCGCGGGCCGGGTCCACCAGCGCCGCGCGGGCGCGCAGGTAGTCGGGGTCGAGCAGCGCCTCGGGCGGCACGTCCATCGCGTCGAGATCGGCCACGTAGCGGTCGGCGTCGGCCATGGCGAGCTTCATCGCCTCGATCTGGAGGTGCAGCGCCTCCGGCCCGTCCGGGTCCAGCCCGTCGAGGGGCAGATGCTCGCAGATCCCCAGCCCGATCAGCGCGGCGATGCCCTGGCCGTTGGGCGGGATCTCGTGCAGGCGCACGTCGCGCCAGGACTGGGAGACGGTCCCGCACCAGTCGGGCTGATGAGCGGCGAGGTCGGCCTCGGTCATCGCGCCGCCCTGGTCGCGGGCGGCGGCGGCGATGCGACGGGCGAGTTCGCCGCGATAGAAGCTCTCGCCCCCGGTGGCGGCGATCTCCTCCAGCGTGCGGGCGATGTCGGGGTTGCGGAAGACCTCCCCGGCGCGGGGCGGGGCGCCGCCCGGCGCGAAGGTCTCGGCGAAGCCGGGATGGGCGGAGAGCGCGCCCAGGTCGAGCCCCCAGCGTTTGGCGATGGTGGGCGACAGCAGGAACCCGTCGCGGGCATAGGCGATCGCCGGCGCGAGCAGATCGGCGAAGGGCAGCGTCCCGAACCGCCGCGACAGGGCCGCCCAGGCGGAGACCGCGCCGGGAACCGTGACGCTGTCCCAGCCGCGCCAGGGCATCGCGTCCCGGCCCTCGAACCGCTCCGGCGTCCAGGCGGCGGGGGCGCGGCCGGAGGCGTTGAGCCCGTGCAGCGCCTCTCCGTCCCACAGGATCGCGAACCCGTCGGAGCCCAGTCCGCAGCCCGTCGGCTCGACCACCGTCAGCGCCGCGGCGGCGGCGATGGCGGCGTCGACCGCGTTGCCTCCCCGGCGCAGCGCGTCGAGCCCGGCCTGGGCGGCCAGCGGCTGCGAGGTGGCGACGATGTTGCGCGCGGCCACGGGGGCGCGGCGGGCCGGATAGGCGGTGGAATAGTCGAAGGAGGTCATGCGGAGGCCTTCCGCCCCGACGCCGGGGAACCGGCGCGGGGGTTGAGTGGGGTGGATCGCGCGGGACGCGCCTGACCGCAGATCAGCACGCCTTCGGGGTCCGGGTCCAGCGGCCGGAGCGCCCGGGCCGCGCGCCGAAGCCCGCCCGGATGGGGTTGCGGGGCCGGAGCCCCGGCCTCCGCCGCGAGGCCGGCGCCCTCCCCGGACCGCGGCGCGTCTGCGGCGCGCCTGCGGTCCCGGCATCCTGATGCGGGCGCGCATGGGGCCGCGATCGGCGCGGTTCGCGCGCCCGCCGGGGCCGGCGCCATCCGCTTCGGGCGCGCGGACCTGCGCCAGGCCACCGGGCCGCGGATACGGGCCGAAAGGTCGAGGCGGCGGCGGGGCGCCGGGGCGGCGTTCCGGGTCATCGCCCCTGGCCCCGCGCCGGAGGCGTCGGGCCCCGCCGGCGCCTGACGGACATCAGGGCGAGCCGCCCCCGCGCGCCCCCAGCGCGTCGAGGCGCCGCGCGTTTTCCGGCCCGCGCGACGCGACGCGACCCTTCGCGCCCGATACCCTTGCGCGCCAGAGGCGTCTATGGTCGCCCGGTCAGCGGCGGCGAACGCCGCGCCAGTGGAGGAAATCCCGTGAACGAAGCCTATATCTGCTCCCCCCTGCGCACGCCCGTCGGCGGCTTCGGCGGCGCGATGAAGACGGTCCCGGCGCATGAGCTCGGCGCCACCGTGGTCAAGGCGCTGATGGAGCGCACCGAGATCGACCCCAGCGATATCGACGACGTGATCTTCGCCCAGTGCTACCCCTCGATGGAGGCGCCGGCGCTCGGCCGCGTGGTCGGGCTCGACGCCGGCCTGCCGGAGACCGCCGGCGGCATGCAGCTCGACCGTCGCTGCGGCTCGGGCCTCCAGGCGATCATCTACGGCTGCCTTCAGGTCGCCTCGGGCGGCTCGGACATCGTGATCGTGGGCGGGGCCGAGTCCATGTCCAACGCCTCCTTCTTCACCCATGAAGGCCGCTACGGCGCGAAGGCGGGCGGCATGATGCTGCACGATTCGCTGACCCGCGGCCGCGTCACCGCCGGCGGCAAGAACTTCCCCGTGCCCGGCGGCATGATCGAGACCGCCGAGAACCTGCGCCGCGACTATGCCATCGGCCGCGAGGAGCAGGACGAGTTCGCCGTGGAATCCCACCGCCGCGCCGTCGCCGCCCAGCAGGGCGGGCTGTTCCGCGACGAGATCGTCCCGGTCACCGTGAAGAACCGCAAGGGCGACGTGGTGGTGGACTCGGACGAGCATCCGCGCCCCGACGTGGACCTCGCCGCCATGGCCAAGCTGCGCCCGATCATGGGCCGCCAGGACGCCGACGCCACCGTCACCGCGGGCAACGCCTCGGGCCAGAACGACGGGGCCTCGGCCGCCATCGTGGCCTCGGCGGCGATGGTCGCGAAATACGGCCTGACCCCGCTCGCCACCCTGTCGGGCTGGGGGATCGCGGGCGTCGCGCCCAACCGCATGGGCATCGGGCCGGTGCCGGCGGTGGCCAAGGTGCTGAACCGGGCCGAGCTGTCGCTCAAGGACATCGACCTGATCGAGCTGAACGAGGCCTTCGCCGCCCAGGCGCTCGCCTGCACGCGGGAATGGAAGCTGGCGAAGTCGGATTTCGAGCGGGTGAACCCGCTGGGCTCGGGCATCTCGCTGGGCCATCCGGTGGGCGCGACCGGCGGGCGCATCCTGGCCACGATGCTCAACCAGATGCAGCGTTCGGGCGCCAAGACCGCGCTGGAGACCATGTGCATCGGCGGCGGCCAGGGCCTCGCGGCGCTGTTCCGCGCGGCCTGAGGCGCTCGGTCTCCTGATCCCGCCCGGGGCCTTGCGGCCCCGGGTTTTCCTTTTTCGGCGGCCTTCCGGCGCCGGGCTTTCCGTTCCCGGCGGCCTTCCGGCCCCGGGTTTTCCGTTCCCGGCGGCCTCACGGCCCCGAGCCTTTCGTTTCCGGCCTGCCGCCCCCCCCCGACCCGCGCCGCGCGCTTGTGGTCCCGCCCCCGATCCCGGACAGTTGTCAGACAACAGCGAGTCGGCCCCCGCCCGGGCGCCGAACCCGCGGACACGTGAGGAGGCGCCCCCATGTTCGACACCGTAAGCGACCCGACGACGCTTGGCTTCGACCCCGACCGGCTGGCCCGGTTCCAGCCCTGGATGCAGTCCTGGGTCGACCGCGGCCTGCTGCCCGGCGCGCAGGTCATCCTCGCGCGTCACGGGCAGGTCGCCCATCACGCGGTCGCCGGCCTGCGCGACGTCGAGGCTGGAACGCCCTGGGCCCGGGACACGCTGGCGCGCATCTATTCGATGACCAAGCCGATCACCTCGGTCGCCTTCCTGATGCTGTTCGAGGAGGCGCGGGTCCATCTCGACACCCCCCTGGACGAGATCCTGCCCGAGTTCCGCGACATCCAGGTGCTGATCCCCGGCGCGACCTCCCTCGACCAGGTGGAGGCCCCGAAGACCCGCCTGACCGTGCATCACCTGATCACCCACACCTCCGGCCTGACCTACGGCTTCAACGAAGGCCCCGTCTCCGAGGCGATGCGGGAGCGGAAGCTGGATTTCTCGGTGAAGGAGGGCGATCTCGCCGCCACCGTCAAGCGGCTGGCGGAGCTGCCGCTCTGCTTCGATCCGGGCTCGCGCTGGAATTACGGCGTGTCCACCGACGTGCTGGGCCGGGTGGTGGAGGCGGTGTCGGGCATGCCCCTGGACCGGTTCTTCCACGACCGGATCTTCGCGCCGCTGGGCATGGAGGACACGTTCTTCGCGGTCCCCGAGGCCAAGATCCCGCGGCTGGCGAGCTGCTACGTCAAGACCCCGGAGGAGGATCTCAGGCTGCTCGACCGGGGCGCGGAGACCGCCTGGGCGGACGGCAAGGTGCGCCAGACGTCGGGCGGCGGGGGGCTGATCTCGACCATCGACGACTACCTGCGTTTCGCCGAGATGCTGCGCGGCAAGGGCGCCCTTGGCGGGGCCCGGCTGCTGGCCCCCACGACGGTGGAGCTGATGGCGACCAACGCGCTGCGCGGGGATCTGGCGGCCAACGGGCAGCCGGTGTTCTCCGAGGTGTCCTATGACGGGATCGGCTTCGGCCTGGGCGTGTCGGTGACGCTGGAGCCGGGGCTGGCCAAGACCGCGGCGAGCGTGGGGGATTTCGGCTGGGGCGGCATGGCCTCGACCGTGTTCTGGGTGGACCCGAAGCTGGACATGGTGGCCATCTTCCTGACCCAGCTGGTCCCGTCCTCCACCTACCCGCTGCGCAAGGAGATGCGGGCGCTGGCCTATTCGGCGCTGACCCGCCCCTGACGACGGCGGAGCGGCCGGGCCCGGCTGCGGCGCCGCCGCTCCCGCCTCGCGCCGCCCGCCGCCCGCCGCTTCAGGCCCGGTCCGCGTCCATGTCGATCAGGGCGCGGACCGCAAGCGGGTAGCCCCGCGCGCCCAGCCCCGCCACGATGGCGGTCACCACCTCCGACATCAGCGAATCCGAATAGCGCGGCCCGCGGGTATGGATGTTGGAGATATGCAGCTCGATCACCGGCGCGGAGACCATTTTCAGCGCGTCCATCACCGCCATCGACTGGAAGGTGAAGGCGGCCGGGTTGATCGCGAGACCGGCGGCGCCGGTGTCGATGGCCTCGTGGATCCAGTCGATCATCTCGGCCTCGGAATGGGTCTGGCGGAAAACCAGGTCGCGGGCGCCGGCCTCCTCCCGACACCGGGCCTCGATCTCGGCGAGGGTCGTGGTCCCGTAGATCTCCGGCTCGCGCGTGCCCAGCCGGTTGAGGTTGGGGCCGTTCAGGACCCAGATCGCGCCGCTCATGCCGTTCTCCCCTTTCGCGCGGGCGCGCCTGCGGGGCGCCTGCGCGCAGCAGACGCCGACGGGGCGCCGGGATCAAGCCTGCGCGGCGCGATCCGCGGCCTCATTGGCGTCGGCGCCCGGACGGTGGTAAGAGCCGCCATGCTCTCCTACCAGCACGCCTATCACGCCGGGAACGCCGCGGATGTCCACAAGCACGCGCTGCTGGCGCTGGCGCTGGACTACATGGCGCGCAAGCCCAAGCCGCTGACCTACCTGGAGACCCATGCCGGCCGGGCGCTCTACGACCTCGCGGGCGCCGAGGCGCGCAAGACCGGCGAGGCCGCGGCCGGCATCGGGCGGATGCAGGGCTGGTTCGCCCCCGATCATCCCTATGCCCGCGCGCTGGCGGCGGCGCGGGCGCAGGGCGGGGCCTCGGCCTATCCCGGCTCTCCGCTGATCGCGCGGACCCTGCTGCGGGCCGATGACCGGCTGGTGCTGGCGGAACGCCACCCGCAGGAGGTCGCCGCCCTGCGCGACGCCGTGCCGACGCTGGAGGTGCATGACGCCGACGGCCCGGCGCTGGCCCTGTCGCTGACCCCGCCGACCCCGCGCCGGGGCCTCCTGCTGGTGGACCCGTCCTGGGAGGTGAAGTCGGAATACGCCGAGATGCCCGAGCTGATGGCCAAGCTGCGCCGCAAGTGGCCGGTGGGGGTGTTGATGCTGTGGTATCCGGTGCTCGCTTCGGGGGCGGAGCGGGGGATGGTCGCGCGGCTCGACGCGATGGGGGGCGAGGCGGTGCGCTCCGAGGTCCGGTTTCCGCCGGCGCGGCCGGGGCATGGCATGATCGGCAGCGGGCTCTGGGTCGCCAATCCGCCCTGGGGCTGGGCGGAGGCGGCGGAGGCGCTGGCCGAACGCTTCCGCGGGCTGGAGGGCTGACCGGAGGGGCGCGCCCCCCGCCCTCCCCCGCCTCCCGCGTCCCGCCCCCGCCACGCTGCGCCGCACCCGAGCCGGGTTGCTCCATGGCCCGGTTGCCGCGATCATTTCACCCGAACGGCCCGAGCCGCGCCCCCCCGCGCGCCTTCGGCCCCCGATGCGCGCGGCCCGCGAGGCCCCGCGCCTCTCGCTGGCCGATCCCCTTGTTGGAGCCTGCGCATGACCGCTCGCCGCCCCGCTTTCGCCCGCTGGCTCGACGACAAGAACGAGATCACCCGCATGTTCCTCGCGGCTGGGTCGATCCCGAATCTGGTCAACCTCGCCGGCGGCCTGCCGGAGCCCTCGACCTATCCGGTCGAGGAGCTGGCCGAGCTGGCCCGCCGCGCGGTGGCCGAGCATCCGGGCGACGCGCTGTCCTATCCGCCCATCGACGGGCTGCCGGCGCTGCGCGATGCGCTGGCGGCGAAATACGCGACCCCGGCGCTGCGGCTGACGCGGGACAACGTGCTGATCACCTCGGGCGGGATGCAGGGGCTGGACCTGGCGGGCAAGGCGCTGCTGGACCCGGGCGCGTTGATCGCGGCGCAGTCGCCGGCCTATCTGGGGGCGCTGGACGCGTGGCGGCCGCGCGCGCCGTCCTATCGGCCGTTCTTCCCCGACCGCAACGATTTCGACCCCGACGCGGCGCTGGCGGGCGCGCAGTTCGGCTATGCGGTGCCCAATTTCTCCAACCCCACCGGCAAGCTGGTGGGACGGGACGCGCGCGCGGCCATGGTCTGCGCCGCGCGCGCGACCGGGACCTGGCTGGTCGAGGACGACCCCTATGGCGCGCTCTATTTCGACGCGGCGCCCCTGCCCTCGCTGCAGGAGCTGGACGCGGCGCACGAGACCGGAGACGGGCCCTATGACGGGCCGGTGGTCTATATGGGCTCGCTCTCCAAGCAGCTGGTTCCCGGGCTGCGGGTGGGCTGGGTGATCGCGGCGCCGGAGATGATCGCGGCGCTGACCGTGGCGAAGCAGGGCTCGGACATGTGCACAAGCGGCCTGTCGCAGCGGATCGCGCTGGACGCGCTGGAGGGGGGCGCGGTGGCGCGGGCGTTGCCGGGGATCCTGTCGCTTTACCGGGCGCGGCGCGATGCGCTTTGCGCCGCGATGGACGCGCATCTGCGGCCGTGGTGGGACTGGGAGGTTCCGGTCGGCGGCATGTTCGTCTGGGCGGTGGCCCGCGACCCGGCGATGAACACCGACGCGCTTCTGGATGTGTGCATGGCGGAGGGGGTGTGCGTGTCGCCGTCCTCCGTCTTCGATCCCGCGGGCGAGGATCGGCGGGCGCTGCGCCTGAACTTCACGCTGAACCCCGAGGACAAGCTGGCCGAAGGCGTGCGGCGGCTGGCCGTGGCGACGGAGAAGTTCGTCGCCCGGGGGTGAGGCGCGGGCGGCGCGGGCGGACGGCGGGTTCGCACCCGCCCTACGCGCGTTGCGCAACCTCCGTAGGGCGGGTGCGAACCCGCCTCCCCCGCCCGGTCAGGACGCGAAACCCAACCGGTCCTTGAGCCAGTAGAAACGGATCCCGGCATTCATCACCGGCGCCCGCACCCCGTGCCAGGCCACCGGGCGGATGGCGGAGGCGGGGATCGGCAGCGGCGCGCCCTCCGCGATATGCCGGGCCAGCGCCCGCCCGGTGGCGGTGGCCAGCGCCAGCCCGCGGCCATTGTAGCCCAGCGCCGCGAAGAGCCCCGGCGCAGGCGTATGCAGATGCGGCAGGTGGTCGAGCGTCAGCGCCAGATGCCCGGACCATTCATGCGCGACGGCCGCGTCGCCGATCTGGGGATACATGCGCCGCATCCCGTCCTCCAGCGCCCGCGCGAGGTCGGTCGCGTAGTCCGCCCCCACCGCCCCGCGCCCGCCGAAGACCAGCCGGCCGTCATCCTCCTTGCGGAAGTAGAAGGCGAGCTTGCGGGTCTCGGACACGCAGGCGCCGGCGGGCAGGACGCTGGCGGCGACGTTGGGCGACAGCGGCTCGGTCGCGATCACCGTGCTCTGCACCTGCAGGACGGACCGCGAGAGGCCGGGGATCAGCCCCTCGCCATAGGCGTTGGCGGCGACGATGACGGCGCGGGCGCGGAGCGTCCCGTGCGGCGTGGCGATGCGCCAGCCGTCGCCGTCAGGCTCGGGCGCCGCGGCTTGCGTGTCCTGCAGGATGCGGGCGCCGGCGGCCTGCGCGGCGCGGGCGAGGCCGCGGGCGAAGGCCAGCGGCTGCACCACGCCGGCGCGCAGGTCGCGCCAGCCGCCGAAATAGGCCTCGGTCCCGGTGGCGGCGGCGATGGCGTCGCGGTCGAGGATCTCGATGGGGGCGCCCTGACGCTCCCACTGCCGGGCGCGGGCGAGGATCGGGCCCAGCGCGCGGGTCGAATGCGCGGCCTGGATCCAGCCCTTGCGACGCGGCGCGCAGGCGATGGCGTGGCGGTCGATCAGGTCGAACACCAGATCCGCGTCGGTCCCCACGAAATCCAGCGCGCGGGCTCCGGCCTCCGGCCCCCAGCGCGCCATGATCTCGTCGGGGTCGATCTTGATGCCGGGGATCACCTGCCCGCCATTGCGCCCCGAGGCGCCGAAACCCACATGCCGCGCCTCGATCACCGTGACCGAGCGACCGGCCTCCGCCAGGTGCAGCGCCGCCGAGAGCCCGGTGAAGCCGCCGCCGATCACCGCCACGTCCACCGGGCGCAGCGCCTCCTCCGGCGCGTCGGAGGGCACGGCGGGTTCGGCCGCGCGCCGCCACCAGAGGCTGTCGGAATAGGTCTCGGCGCTCAGGGTCATGGGGCGGTCTCCGGGAGGGCGGGAGCGGGGGGCCGCCCCACCCTTCCATTCCGCCGCGCCGCGGGCAACAGCCATGCCGGCGTCAGGACGAGCGGCGGTCAGGGCCCGTCGGCGTCGGGGGGCAGCACATGCTCGACCATCCGCCAGCCGATGTCGGAGATGTGGTTGGCGAGCCGCTCGGCCTCCGCTTCGTCCCGCGCCTCGATGGCGGTGAGCATCGCCTCCCAGTCCTCGATCAGCTCGCGCCCCGAAAGGGTCTGGTCCCCGGCCGAGAGCCGGTCGCGCAGGGCCAGCTGCCAGATCCCCGCGCCGGAGACCGAGGCGGTGATGAAGCTGATATTGCGCGCCCGCGCCGCCTCATGCAGCTTCAACCACAGCCGGTAGTTCTGGGCGTAGATCGCGTCCGCCCCCTCCGGGTCCCGACGATGCAGCCCGGCCAGGATCGCCAGCCGGGCGCGCATTTCGGTCATGTCCGCGGGGGTCGCGTTGCGGGTCGCGTAGCGCGCGGCCAGGCCCGAGAGCATGGCCCGCATGTCGAACACCTGCCGGATGGAATAGCGCGTCATCGACGCCACCCGGGCCGAGCGCCGGGGCCGCGAATAGACGAACATGTTGCGCTCCAGCAGCTCGATCGCGTCGCGGATCGGCCCGCGGGAGACGTGGAAACGCTCGGCCAGCTTGGCCTCCGACAGCTTCTCACCCTCGGCGAAGCGGCCGTTGACGATGTCGCGGGCCAGCGTCACGGCGATCTGCTCGGGCAGGGTCAGGGGCGGGGCTTCCTCCTGCGGGAGATCCCCGGGCGCGAGCCCGAGCCCGGCGGCGTTCCCCGTGTCGGCGGCGCGGCGCGCGTCGGCCTCGTCGAGCGGTCCGTCCGGGCTGCGGGCGTCATCCATGCGCGGGCGCGCCCTCCCATCGGCTGCGATCCGAAAAATCCGTGCACAGGTAGCGCATCAGGCCCTCGGGGTGAAGCGCCGCCTGCCGGTCGAACTCGGCCCGGGCGATGGTGCGGACATGGACCTCGTCGGGCCCGTCATAGATGCGCAGCGCCCGCATGCCGGCGTAGAAATCGGCGACCGGGCTGTCATCGGTCACGCCCATGGCGCCGAAGACCTGCACCGCCCGGTCCGCCACGTCGTAGCAGGCCCGCGCCACGGCGAGCTTGATCTGGGAGATCTCGGCCTGCGCCCCGCGCCCGCCCTTGCGGTCCAGCGCGTCGGCGGCGTTGAGCGTCAGCAGCCGCGCCTGGTCGATCTCCACCCGGCTCAGCGCCACGAATTCGCGGATCTTGTCGTGCTGGGCGATGGGCCGGCCGAAGGTCTCGCGGGTTCCGGCGCGCTCGCACATCAGGGCGATCATCAGCTCGGCCCCGCCGATGGAGCGCATGCAATGGTGGATGCGCGCGGTGGCGAGCCGGACCTGCGCCGCGGCGAAGCCCCGGCCGCGCTCGCCCAGCAGGTGATCCTTGGGGACGCGGACATTCTCGAACACCACCTCCGCGTTGGGCCGCCAGCGGTCCGAGAAACCCAGCGTCGGGATATGACGCACGACATGCACGCCGGGCAGGTCGATGGGCACGATCAGGGCCGAGTGGCGGGCATAGGCGGCGGCGTCGGGGTCGGTGACCCCGATCAGCACGGTGAAGGACCAGCCCGGCACCCCGGCATTGCCGGTGAACCACTTGTGGCCGTTGACGATCCAGTGGTCGCCCGCATCCTCGATCCGGGTCGCGATGTTGCGCGCGTCGGACGAGGCCGTGCGCGGCTCGGTCATCGAGAAGCCGGTGCAGATCTCGCCCTCCAGCAGGGGGAGAAGCCAGCGGTCCTTCTGCGCCTCCGTCCCTGTCTTCAGCAGCATCTCCATGGTGGGCAGGTCGGGGGCGTGGCAGTTGAACAGCTCCGCGGCCCAGGGGATGGCGCCCATGGTCTCGGCCAGCGGCGCGAAGGCGAGGTTGGAGAGCCGGGCGCCCGGGGCCCAGTCGGGCAGGTCCGGCAGGCCGAGATTCCACAGCCCCTGCGCGCGGGCCTGCGCCTTCAGCGCGGCGATGACCGGGGGGCGCGCGCCCGGCGGGTTGGCCGCCGTGAAAGCGCGGATCTCCGGGCAGCGGGGAAGCACCTCCTCCGCCATGAAGGTTTTCAGGCGGGCGTGGAGATCGGCGTGGGCGTCCATCCTCATTCCCCCCGGAACACCGGGCGGCGCTTTTCGAGAAAGGCCGAGGCGCCTTCCTGGAAATCGGCGGTGAGGAAATTGGCGATGGCGGTTTCGCGTTCCCATTCCAGCACCGCGTCGCGGCCCGCGAGGTCGTCGGCGAAGAAGCGTTTCACGGTCGCCTGCGCCCGCGGCGCGCCGCGGGCGAGGCGGTGGGCGGCTTTCACCGTGGCCTCCAGCGCGGTTCCGTCGGGGACGACCTCGTCCACCAGCCCCAGCGCATGGGCCCGGGCGGCGCCGATGTCTTCGCCGGTCAGCAGCGTGCGCCGGGCGGCGGCGCGGCCGATGCGCAAAGGCAGGGTCCAGAACAGGCCCCCGTCGGGCGAGGCGCCGACCTTCACCTGCGCCGCGCAGAATTTCGCGCCCTCGGAGGCGATGGCGTAATCGGCGCCCGAGACCAGCCCCAGCGCCGCCCCGAAGGCCGGGCCTTCGACCGCCGCGAGGTAGAGTTTCGGGGATTTGAGCATGGTTCCCACCAGCCCGTCGGCCCCGCGGATGCGGGCGCGCATGGCGTCCTCGTCGCGGATCTCGCGGAGCGCCCGCAGGTTTCCGCCGGCGGAGAACACGCCCCCCGCCCCGGTGAGCACGAAGGCGCGCTGGTCCGGGTCGGCCTCGAAGGCCGCGATGGCTGCGGCGAGCCCGTCGCGGATCCCCGGCGCGCCCATCGAATTGCGATAGGCGGGCGCGTCCAGCGTGGCGACGGCGACGGGGCCGTCGCGCTCGACATGGACCCTGTTTTCGGCGTCGGCCGGGGCGGCGGCGTTGGCGGCGGTGTCGGCGGGGGTATCGGCGGGGGTGTCGGACACGCTCATGCGGCGGCCTCCTCTTCTTCGATGCGCAGAAAGGTCTCGCGCAGGTGATCGGCGTCGCCCAGCCAGCGGGTCAGGGCGTTGATGCGCATCAGGTGACGCCCCACGCCCAGTTCGCGGGTCATGCCGATGGCGCCGTGCAGGTGGATGGCCTCGCGGGCCACGAGGTCGCCGGTCTCGGCCGCCATGGCGGCGGCGGCGGCGATGTCGGCGCGGGCATGGGCGGTGGGCGGACCGGCCAGCGTCTCGGCCGCCCCCAGCACCACGGAGCGCAGCAGCTCGATCTCCGAATGCAGGTCGGCGGCGCGGAACTGCAGCGCCTGGAAGGAGGCGAGCGGCCGGCCGAACTGCTTGCGCTCGCGCTGGTAGTCGATGGTCTGCGCCAGCGCGGCTTCGCAGGCGCCCAGCGTCTCCGCCGCCATGGCGAAACGGGCGATGCGCAGGGCTTCCTCGATGGCCCCGGCCCCCTCGCCCGGCCCGTGCAGGCGGGCGGCGGCGGCGGGAAGGCGCACCGCGTCGAAGGAGAGGCGCGCCATCTCCGCCCCGTCGAAGGCGGGGTAGGTTCGGACGGTCAGGCCGGGGGCGTCGGCGGGGACCAGAAAGACGGAAGCGCCCCCCGCCTCGGCCGCGGAGACGAGAAAGGCTTCGGCGCCCGAGGGCTCGGCCACATGGACCTTCTCTCCGGTCAGGATCACGCCGTCGCCGTCGGGCCGGGCGACGAGAATCGGGTCGGGCGCCCAGCGCCGGCGCGGCTCGAAGATCGCCGCCGCGGCGGTCGCCTCCCCCGCCGCGATCCGGGCGCAGAGGTCGGCGGCGGGCGCGCGCCCCGCCCCCTGCCCTGCCGCGGCGCGGGCCAGCAGGGCGCCGGGCAGCACGCAGGCCCCGAGATAGCCCGAGCCCACCGGCCGCCGCCCCAGCCCCCGCGCGAGGATCAGCAGCATCCGCGCGCCCCCGCCGCCGCCGCCGGCGCATTCCGGCAGCCATCCGCCCCAGAGGCCGAGCTGGCCGAGCCGGGCGCGCAGCGCGCCGGGTTCCGGCGCGGGAGGCTCGCCGTCCCGGCGCGGGGCGGCGTCGATCATCTCGGTCAGCAGGCGGTCGAGCGTGTCCTCGACCATCACTTCGTCTTCGGTCGGCGCGAAACGCATGGGTCTCACCTCCCTCACATGTTCAGGATGCGCTTGGCGATGATCCCGCGCTGGACCTCCTGGGAGCCGCCGGCGATGGCGGGCCCCCGGAACCAGTAGCGGGCCTCGGCCGCGTTGCGCGCGTCGGGATGGGGGAAATCGGCGGCGGCGGGCGTCTCCCACGCCGCGTCGGCGGGCAGCGCGTCGGGGCCGAGCAGGTCGAACACCGCCTCGTCCAGGCGCTGGTTGATCTCGATCCCCTTCAGCTTGAGGACCGAGGCGTAGGCCCCGATCTCTCCCGTCTCCACCAGCCGCTCCAGCGCCCGCATGGTGGCGTATTCGAGCGAGCGGACCTCCATCGCGCGCCGGGCCAGCACCTGCCGGAAGCGGGGGTCGCGGGCCGCGGGGGCGCCGTCCAGCTCCACCTCTCCCGCCAGCCGGCGCAGGCGGCCGAGCTTGCGTCGCGCCTCGGTGTGGCGGGAGGAATAGAGCCGCTCATGCTCCAGCAGCGCCTTGGCGATGGACCAGCCGGCGTTCTCGTCGCCCACCCGGTTCTCGACCGGCACGCGCACGTCGTCGAAGAAGAACTGGTTGAAGACATGGGCGCCGAAGAAATGCCTGATCGGCCGGAAGGAGACGCCCGGAGAGGTCAGGTCGATGAGCAGGAAGGAGATCCCGTTCTGGGCCCGCGCCTCCCGGTCCGTGCGCACCAGACAGAACATCCAGTTGGCGTGCTGCCCGGCCGAGGTCCAGATCTTCGAGCCGTTCACCACATAGTGGTCCCCGTCGCGCACGGCGCGGGTCTGGAGCGAGGCGAGGTCAGACCCCGCCCCCGGCTCCGAATAGCCCTGGCACCACCAGTCGTCGAAATTCAGCGCGCGGGGCAGGAAGCGGCGCTTTTGCGCCTCGTCCCCATGGGCGAGCAGGATCGGGCCGATCATGCGGGTGTTGAAGGCGGGGGAGGCGGGGGCGCCCAGGGCCGACATCGCCTCCTCGAACACGAAGAGCTGGCGCATGGACCAGCCCGCCCCGCCCCATTCCTCGGGCCAGTGCGGCGCGCCCCAGCCTCGGGCGACCAGCTTGCGTTGCCAGCAGACATGGTCGGCGCGGCTGAGGGAGCGGCCCAGCTCGTGATCCCGCCGCATGCGGTCGGGGAGGCTGTCGGCGACGAATTCGGCGATTTCGGCGCGGAAGGCGGCTTCGCGCGCGGCGGTGAAGTCGGGGGTTTTCATCGGGGCGTTCATGCGGGGACCTCCTCGCGGGCGCGGGACATGCGGTCGATGGCGGCTTCGGCCTCGGCGGTCAGATCGGCCATGACGTCCGCGACGGGGCGCATCCGGTCGAACCAGCCGATCCCCTGCCCGGCCCCGGAATGGGCGAGCGGCCTGACGTCATGCTCCTCGATCGCGCCGAGGATATCGCCCACCAGCACGTCATGCAGCGGATGGCCCAGCGGCTGGGGCGCGCCGGGGGCCGCCCATTCCTCCGACCAGGCGGAGCGGGTCTGGCGGAAGGGCTTTCCGGATTCGGCCCGGCTGATCACGGTGTCGGTGGCC
Organism: Albimonas donghaensis; assembly: GCF_900106695.1. Classification (GTDB taxonomy): domain Bacteria; phylum Pseudomonadota; class Alphaproteobacteria; order Rhodobacterales; family Rhodobacteraceae; genus Albimonas; species Albimonas donghaensis. Next base: position 265,780 of record NZ_FNMZ01000001.1, on the reverse strand, counting down.
TGGGAACGGACCAGCGCCTCGACCTCTCCCCGGGTCAGGTGGGACGCGTTCTCCTCGGTCAGCAGGAAGGCGGTGCCGACCCAGACGCCGGCGGCGCCCATGGCCAGGGCGGCGGCGACATGGCGGCCGGTGGAGACGCCGCCCGCCGCCAGCACCGGCACGTCGCCCGCCAGATCGACGATGCGGGGGACGAGGGAGAACGTCCCCACCACCCCGGTATGCCCGCCCGCGTCATAGCCCTGCGCCACCAGCAGATCGACGCCGGCCTCCAGCGCCTTGGCGGCGTGGCGCTCCTGCCCGACCAGCGCCACCGTGGTCTTGCCGCGGGCCTTCATGGTCGCCACCACCTCGGGCGGGCAGCCGATGCCCAGCGCCACCAGATCCACGTCCGAGGCCGCGACGGCGGCGATCTGCGCGTCCTGGATCTCCTCCGACCGGATGAAGCGGGTGCGCATGCCGGGGCCGGAGGGTTTGGGCACGGCGTATTTCGCCTCGATCCCCTCGATGAAGGCGCGATGGGGCTCGGGGATCTCCTTTTCCAGTGCGGCGCGGTCGTTTTTTTCGGGCACCTTGGCGGGGATCACCAGGTCGACGCCGAAGGGACGGTCGCCGACCCGGGCGCGGATCCAGGCGAGCTCCGCCTCGATCTCCTCGGGCAGGCGGCGGGTGGCGCCGTAGACGCCGTAGCCGCCGGCATTGGTGATGGCGGCGACCACCTCCACGGCGTGCGAGAAGCCGAAGATCGGGGCGCGGAGCCCCAGGCGGTCGCTGACCCCCAGATTGCCGAGACGGGTGCGAAGACGGCTCATGCCGGGTCCTCCGTTTGGGTGTCCGCGAGGGTGACGGCGCAGTCCAGCGCCTGCCCCCCCGCGCCCTCGGGGCCGAGGGCGAAGGGGTTGATCTCGATGGAGCCGAGCCAGTCGGCATTGGCCGCGGCCAGCCGCGACAGCGCGGCGATGGCGGCGGCGGCGGCGGGGAGATCGCGGGGCGCGCGGCCTCGGGCGCCTTCGAGCAGGGGCGCGCCCTTGAGGCTCCGCAGCATCTCCAGCGCGGAGGCTTCGGAGACCGGGGCTTCGCGCACCGCGACGTCGCCCAGCACCTCGACGAAGACGCCGCCGAGCCCGGCCATGACCACGGGGCCCAGCTGCGGGTCGATGCGGGCGCCGATCACCAGTTCCTCGAACCCCGTGGCCATGGGCATGACCAGCGCGCCGCGCAGGGTCGCATGGGGCGCGAGGCGGGAGACATCGGCCAGCATCGCGGCGAAGGCCTCCGCCGCATCCCCCGGCGCCACGTTCAGGCGCACGCCGCCCATGTCCGACTTGTGAGGCAGGTCGGGGGACAGGATCTTCAGGGCCACGGGTCCGTCGAAGGCCCGCGCCGCGGCGTCCGCGCCCGCCGCGTCCTTCGCGATGCGGTGATCGGGGACGGGCACGCCCGCGACCGAGAGCATGGCGTGGCAAGCGGCCTCGTCCGGCGTTCCCGCGGGGCGCGGCAACCGCAGGGCGGAGAGGTCGGGGGCGGAGAGATCGGGGGCGGGGAGGGCGGGAGCTGGCTCGGCCGCTCTTGCGAAACTCTCGTTCAGGGCGGCCAGCGTCTCGGCGCAGGCCACGGCGCGGGACGGGTCGGCGAAGGCCAGCCGGCCGCGGGCGCGGAAGCGGCGCTCCTGCTCGGGCGTGAACATGCCGGCGGTCAGGAACAGCACGTCGGGCCGCTCCGCCTGCATGGCGTCGAGCAGGTCGAGATAGGCGGTCACCGTCTCCTCATGCCGCGCCACCCGGCCGAGAAAGCAGATCACCATGTCCGCCCCGGTATCCTCCACCCCCATTTCCAGCGCGTCGCGCAACAGGGCGAAGTCCGAGCCCCCCTGCCCGGTGACGTCGAGCGGGTTGGAGGGGCTGAGGAAGGGCAGCCGCGCCCGCAGCGCCGCCGCGCAGCCCGCCGAGATCGGCGGCAGCGTGAGCCCGGCGCGCACCGCGGCCTCGGCCATGATCACCCCGACCCCGCCCGAGATCGAGGCGAGCAGCAGCCTGCGCCCCCGCGACCGGGCGCCGGTGGAAAAGACGCGGCCCAGTTCCAGCAGGTCCTCGACCGTGTGCGCCCGGCGCAGTCCGGTGCGGCGGAACAGCGCCTCGTAGACCGCGTCGTCGCCCACCAGCGCGTCGGTGTGGGAGCGCACGGCGCGCCCGCCTTCCTCCGTCGCGCCGACCTTTATCAGCGCCACGGGGACGCGGGCGGCCTGCGCCCGTTCCAGCGCGGCGCGCAGGCGGGGGCCATCGCGGGCGCCCTCCAGGTAGCCGACCACGCCGCGCAGGCGGGGGTCGTCGAGCAGCGCGTCCAGCGCCTCGGCGAATTCGATATCGGCCTCGTTGCCGGTGGTGATCCATTTCTCGACCGGGATGCCGGCGTCGAAGGCGCGGGTCAGCATGAAATTGCCCAGCGCGCCGGACTGGGAGACGACGCCGATCCCGCCGTCGCCAAGCTCGGGCGCCGGGTCCTCGGCGGTGTTGGAGAAGGTGGCGTAGAGCCGGGCGCGCAGGTTCATCGCGCCCATGCAGTTGGGGCCGAGCAGGCGCATCCCGGCGGCGCGGGCGATGGCGGCGATCCCGGCCTCCAGCGCGCGGCCTTCCTCGCCGGTCTCGGCGAGCCCGCCGGCGAAGATCACCGCGGCCTTGACGCCCGCCGCCGCGCAGTCGCGCACCGCGTCCGCGAGGCGGGCGGCGGGGACGCCGATGACGACCAGGTCCGGGACCTCCGGCAGGGAGGCGAGGTCGGGCCAGGCGCGGTCGCCCTGCACCGTCGCGCGGGTCGGATTGACCGCGTAGACCCGGCCCGCGAAGCCGCCCTGCCGGAGCAGTTGGTAGGGCCGGCCCGAGAACTTGCTCGGGTCGTCCGAGGCCCCGAGCACCGCCACCGCCTGCGCGTCGAACAGCGCGCCGAGGCCCGCCCGCCCGGGCGCGCCGCTTCCGTCCTGTGCCATGTCTCCACCCTGTTCTCCCGGTCTGAGGCGGCTGTGGCCGACATCGCCGGGTTTCTGGCCGGGTCTTCGCGTTCCCGGCGCGGGCGCCGGAAAACGGAAAACTGTTAACCGTTTTTGCTTGGCATGGGGGTCGCCCTGCTGTCAACGTCCCTGCGACAGGGCCCGAGTCGCGGCGGCGAACGCCGCTTGCGCCCGGCCCTCCCATCGGGGAAGACCCGCCGTGGCCGCCGGGCCGCGGCGGAGGCTTTAATGTTGTTGCATTACTCATGGGTCTTCGCGACACTCCGGAACCGCACCAGGCAGGGGCGGCCGGACGACCATGCGAGGGCCGATGACGCAGGACGCGGCGAAGACCGACACCAGGACCGGGCTGCTGCTGGCGGCCGAGCGGCTGTTCGCGCTGCAGGGCGTGGCGGCGACGACGATTCGCCAGATCAACGCCGCCGCCGGGCAGCGGAACCAGTCCGCGATCCACTACCATTTCGGGTCTCGCGACGGGATCCTCGACGCGATCATGGACCTGCGCGTGCCGCCGATGAACCAGGCCCGCGCCGCGTTGCTGGAGCGGATGAGGGATGAGGCCGGCGCGCGCCCGCTGACCTCGCGGGAGATCGTGACGGCGCTGATCCAGCCGAATCTCGACCGGCTCCTGGCCACGCCCGGACCGCATTTCACCGCGCGATTGCTGCTTCAGATGCGGGTGGACCACGACATCTGGCGGCGCTACGCCCGCGCGCACCGGGCCTGGACGCTGGACGACATCCGCGTCGAGATCGCCCGCGCCAACCCCTTCGCCCCGCCCGAGGCGCTGGCCAGCCGGTTCCGGCAGGTCGTCTCGCTCTCGATGTTCCAGGTGGCGGAGATCGAGCGCGCCCAGGACCAGCTCGGCCCCGGCTTCAGCCCCGAGGAGGCGCGGTTCCGGATCGAGGAGATGACCACCGCCATGGGCGCGATTCTCGACGCTCCCGTCTCTCCCGGCGCGCTGGCCTGGCTGCGCCGAGCCCCGGCGACGGAGGCGCCCCGAGCCACGGCGCCCGCCGACGGGACGCCGGAACCGCCCGCCCCGGACGCCGCGTCAAAATAATTGACCTACATTAATTCCTGTGGTTCCGTCCCCGAAACCATGAAAGCGGCGCCAAGGCCGCGGGGGAGGAATCGATGTCCGTCACTTGGGCGGCCCGGCTCGGGCTGGCTTTGGGTTTCGTGCTGGCGCTGCAGGCGCTGTGGACGTCCTCGCAGGGGATGTTCGACCCCGCCTTTCATCGCGTGGCGGTGTTCGGGCTCTGCGCGCTCTGCGTCGTGGCGCGCCGGCCGCTGGCGGCGCGGGCGGGCGCGGGGCGGCCGGGGCTGGCGGCGCTCTACTGGCTGATCGACGCCGCGGTGCTGGGCGCGATCCTGCTGGGGCTGGAGCGGTTCATGGCCTCCGCCGACCAGCTCGAGAACATGCTCGTCGACTTCTCTCCCTTCGACCAGTGGTCCGCCCTGCTGGCGCTGATCGCGATCATGGAGCTGACCCGGCGCGAATTCGGCTGGGGGCTGGCGGGCGTGGGCGGGCTGATGCTGGCCTATTGCCTGTGGGGCGACGCCCTGCCCGGGATCATGGGCCATGCCGGCTTCACGCTCGACCAGATCGCGCAGGGGGCCTGGTACGGCTATCAGGGCGTGTTCGGGATGCCGGTGGGCATCGTGATCGAGCTTCTGTTCATCTACATCGTGTTCGGCATGGTGCTGGAGGCGACGGGCGCGGGCCCCACGCTGATCCGCATCGCGGTGCGCGCCACGGGACGCGTGGCGGGGGGGCCCGCGCATGCGGCCATCGTCGCCTCGGCGCTGTTCGGCTCGATCTCCGGCTCGGTCACGGCCAATGTGGCGGGGACGGGCACCTTCACCATTCCGATGATGAAGCAGAAGGGGTTCCGCCCCGAATTCGCGGGCGCGGTGGAGGCCGCGGCCTCGACCGCCGGGCAGTTCATTCCGCCGGTGATGGGGGCGGTGGCCTTCATGCTCGCGCAGCTGACCGGCACGCCGTATCTGTGGGTCTGCGCCGCCGCGGTCGTGCCGGCGCTGGCCTATCTGGCGGCGCTGTTCACCGCGGTCTGGCTGGAGGCGCGGCGCGACGGGATCGGGACCACCGACCCCGCCGAACTGCCCCGGCTGACCCGGCAGGACGCGCTGCTGTCGCTGATGTTCCTGATCCCCATCGCCACGGTGATCGGGGTGATGCTGATGGGACGCTCGCCGGCCATGGCCGGGTTCTGGGCGACCGTCGCGGCCATTCTGACCGGTTTCCTGAACCCCGAGCTTCGTCGCGAGCCGATGCGCCTGGTCGCGGCGCTGGCCAAGGGCGGCATCGGGGGCGCGCGGATCATGATCGCCGTCGGCGCCATCGGCGTGGTGGTGGCGGGGATGAACCTGACCGGGCTGGGGCTGAACTTCGCCCAGGCCGTCGGCGCGCTGGGGTCGACCAACCTGATGCTGAGCCTCGGGATCACGGCGCTGGCCTGTCTCGCGCTCGGCATGGGGATGCCGACCCTGCCGGCCTATCTGATCATCGTGCTGGTGATGGGCCCGGCGCTGGGCGCGATGGGGGCGCCGCGGATCGCGGTGCACATGTTCGTGCTGTATTTCGCCGTGCTCTCGGCGATCACGCCTCCCGTCGCGCTCGCCGCCTTCGCCGCGGCGCCGATCGCCGAGGCCAACCCGATGAAGGTCGGCGTCGCGGCCATGCGGCTGACCATCATCGGCTTCATCGTGCCGTTCCTGTTCGTGCTCAACCCGTCGCTGCTGCTGATCGTGGATTTCGACGCGGGCGACTTCGCCATGGGGATCGCGCGCATCGCGGCGGTGATCTGGGCGCTGAGCGCGGCGCTGGCGGGACAGGGGCTGTCGCGGCTGAACCCGGGCTGGCGCGGGCTCTACGCCGCGGCGGCGGCGCTGTCGCTGCTCAAGGGCACGGGGCTGGACTTCGCGGGCTTCGCGCTGGTCGCGGCGCTGCTGGCGACCGAGACGATGCGCGCGCGCGGCGCGGCGGCGAGGGCGCGGGCGCGGGCCTGAGCGGCCCCGCCTTCCCGCCCCTTTCGATCAACCCCGAGGAGCCCCCCATGGCCGACGGCGCCCAAGACCCGCTTTCCCGCCTGCGCGACGCCGCGGACGCGGCCTGCACCTATCTCACCCCCCTGCTGGCGATGGAGACGCTGCGTCGCCGGCGCATGGCGGCCGCGGCGGCCCAGGGCGCGGCGGCCCAGGGCGCGGCGGAAGGCGGCATGAACCGGCTGCTGCACGCGAGAAAGCTGCTCAACCACCGGTCCCGGCAGATCACCACGCCCAATGCCGACACGCTCTACACCGACGCCTGGATCGACCTTCGGCAAGGGCCGGCGCGCATCGCCCTGCCCCGGCATGGGGACCGCTACGTCTCGCTGGCGCTGATGGACATGTGGACCAACAATTTCGCGGTGCTCGGCTCCCGCGCCACGGGGACCGAGGGGGGGCGCTTCACGCTGGTCGGCCCCGACGCCTCGGCCGAGGGACTGGAGGGGCCGGTGATCCGCGCCCCGACCCCCATCGTCTGGGCGCTGGCCCGGATCCTCGCCGCGGGGCCGGAGGACATGGACGCCGCCCGCGCCGTGCAGGACGGCATGGCGCTGGAGACCGCGCCCTCGCCCGAGAACGCCGCCCCCGATGCCGGGGAGGGGACGCGGCTTTCCGACTGGCCCGAGTTCCTGGCGCAGGGCGCCCGGCTGCTGGCGCTGCACCGGCCGCCGGCGATGGATCTCGGCGTTCTGCGCCGGATCGCGGTGCTCGGCCTGGGGCCGGAGGCCGCGGCGGACGGCCCCGACGCCCCCTTCGACCCGGCCCGCTTCTCCTCCGCCGAGGCCGCCGCCATCGCGGACGGCTTCGCCCGCGCCCGCGCCCGGCTGATGCGCGCGCAGGGCCCCCGCGCCTGGGACGGGTCCGAGGCGCAGGGCGCCTGGCAGGGCCCGCCGGCGAAGCTGGGCGACTACGGCCAGGATTTCTTCATCCGCGCCTCGGTGGCGGTGGGCGGGCTCGGCGCGCTGCCGCTGGAGGAGGCGACGTATTTCCGCGCGACCTCGGTCGGGGGCGAGCGGCTCGACGGGCGGCGGCCGATGCGCTGGCGGATCCCGGGCGACCGGCCGCTGCCGGTCGACGGCTTCTGGTCGCTGTCGCTCTACGCCCCCACGCCCGAGGGCGAGTTCTTCTTCGTGGAGAACCCGATCGGCCGTCACGCCATCGGGGACCGCACGCCCGGCCTGGTCCGGGACCCGGACGGCGGCGTCACCCTTCACCTCGCGCATGACGATCCCGGCGACGCCCGCCGGGCCAACTGGCTGCCGGCGCCGGCGGGTCCCTACGACCTGATCCTGCGCTGCTACCTGCCCGCAAAAGAGCTGCTGGACGGGAGGCGTCGCCCCCCCGAACCGGAGCCCATACCAACGGAGGAAACACCGAAATGACCCGTCTTTCCCGCAGAACCGCGATCTTCGCGCTGACCGCGGCAGGCCTGGCGGCCGCCGCCTTCCCGGCCGCGGCCCAGGACACCAACCTGCGCGTGCATACCGGCGCGCCCGGCAGTTCGTCCTTCGTGTTCTCCACCACCATGCAGACCGTGGTGCAGCAGAACACGCCCTACCGGATGAACATGACGTCGGGGATGACCTCGACCCGCTCGACGCTGGACGCGGCGCGGGGGGACGTGGATTTCTACATCTCCGCCCCGGCGATCAACCATTACATGTCGAACGGCATCGCCATGTACAAGGACATGGCCGACGCGCCGGAGCTGTTCAAGAACGTCCGCTCGGTGGTGAACTTCCCGCTCGGACCCTATCACATCATCACCTATGCCGGCTCGGGGATCGAGACGCTGGAGGATATCCGCGGCAAGCGCGTCTTCCTCGGCCCTCCGGGCGGCGCGGCGACCACGGTGGGCCTGGCGATCATGGACAGCGCCGGGATGAAGCCGGGCGCGGATTTCGAGCAGGCGAAGCTCGACTGGACCTCCGGTTCGCAGGCCTTCCAGGACCGTCGGGTGGATGTGGCGATCATCCCCACTGAACTCCCCAGCCCCTCGATCCAGCAATTCGCCCTGCTCGACGAGATCCGGCTGATCTCCATTCCGCTGGAGAATTTCGACAAGGGCGACCTGAAGAAGATGGTCGCCATTCCCGGCCGCACGATCGAGGAGATCCCCGCCGACATCTACGGCGCCAACCAGGTCAACGAGACGCCGGCGAAGGCGGTCGGCTCCTGGGTCGGGATCGGCACGCGCAAGGACCTGTCGGACGACGCGGTCTATGCGGTGACGAAAGCGATCTTCGACCATCTCGACACCTTCCACGGCGCGGCCGAGTGGATGAAGACCTTCACCCCCGAAAGCGCGCTGAAGCAGATGAACGCGCCCCTGCATCCCGGCGCCCTGCGCTATTACCGCGAGATCGGCGTGGAGGTTCCCGCCTCCGCCATCCCGCCCGAAGGGATGTGAGCCATGGCTGACGGATCCGCCCGCGCCAACCCGCTCGACGCGCTGTTCCGCCCCCGCTCGGTGGCGGTGATCGGGGCGAGCTCGGACCCGCTGAAGATCGGCGGGCTGCCCGTGTCGTTCCTGAAGACGCAGGGCTATGCCGGGCGGATCCTGCCCATCAACCCGAAGTCCCCGGAGATCCAGGGGCTTCGGGCCTGGGCCTCCCTGCGCGAGGCGCCGGGGCCGGTGGATCTCGCGATCATCGCGGTGCCCGCGGCGCTGGCGGAAGGGGCGCTGGAGGATTGCGCGGCGGCGGGCGTGAAGGGGGCGGTGATGTTCACCTCCGGCTTCGCGGAGATCGACGCGGGCGGGGCCGAGGTCCAGGCCCGCATGGCCGCCGCGGCGAAGGCCGCGGGGGTGCGCCTGCTGGGGCCCAACTGCCTCGGCTTCATGAACATCGCGGAGCGCATCTTCGCCACCTTCGCCCCGGTGGTCAACGCCGGCGTGCCGCCGCTGGGGCGGATCGGGCTGGTCAGCCAGTCCGGCGCCTTCGGCGGCTTCGCCTATTCGCTGGCCCGCGGGCGGGGGCTGGGGCTGAGCCACTGGATCACCACGGGCAACGAGGCCGATCTGGGCTTCGCGGAATGCGTGGAATGGCTGGCCGGCGACCCCGCCACCGACGTGATCGTGGGCTACATGGAGGGCTGCCGGGACGGCGCGCGCCTGCGCCGGGCGCTGGAGGCCTGCCGGGCCGCGGGCAAGCCGGTGATCGTCACCAAGGTCGGCCGGTCCGAGGCCGGGGCGGCGGCGGCGGCCTCCCATACCGCGGCGCTGGCCGGCGAGGACGCGGTCTTCGACGGCGTGTTCCGCCAATACGGCGCGCATCGGGCGGGCTCGATCGAGGAATGCCTCGACATCGCCTACGCCGCCACCACCGCCGGGCCGCCGCGCGGGCGGCGGGCGGGGCTTTACACCGTCTCGGGGGGCGCGGGGGTGCTGATGGCCGACGCGGCCTCGGCCGCCGGGCTGGAGGTTCCGGAGCTGACGGCGGAGACCCAGGCCGCCGTGCGCGCGCTGGTGCCCTTCGCGGGGACCCGCAACCCGCTCGATATCACCGGCCAGGTGATCCAGATGGAGGGGGCGTTCCGGGCCTCGCTGGCCGGGATGGCCGCGGACGGGACCTGCGATCTGGTGGTGAACTTCCTTTCCGCGTCGGGACTGTCGCCCGCCACGGGGCCGCAGATCGCGGCGGATATCGCCGCGGTGCGGGCGGCGACGCCGGAGGTTCCGCATTTCCTGGTGACGCTGGCGAGCCCCGAATTCCGGGCCGTGGTCGAAGCCGCCGGCTGCCCGATCTACGACGATCCGGGCCGGGCCGTGCGCGCGGCGGCGGCCTTGGCGGGCCTGGCGGAGGCCTTCGCGCGTCCCGCCCCGCCCGATCCCGTCCCCGGCGCCCCCGGCCTTTCCGTCCCGCCCGACTGCGACGAGCCGACGGCGCTGGAGGCGCTCGCCGCGCTCGGCCTGCCCACGGCGGCGTTCCGCCGGGCCGCGACGGCGGAGGAAGCGGGCGAGGCCGTGGCGGCCTTCGGGGCGCCCTGCGTGGTCAAGATCGTGTCGCCGGATCTCGCCCACAAGACCGAGGTCGGCGGGGTGACGCTCAATGTCTCGGGGGCCGAGGCCGGACGGGCGGCGGCCTCCGCCATCCTCGCCTCCGCCGCGAAGGCGGCGCCGGGGGCGCGGCTGCGCGGGCTGATGGTCGCCCCGATGCGGCGCGGCGTGGCGGAATGCGTGATCGGCGTGCAGCGCGATCCCAGTTTCGGGCCGGTGGTGATGTTCGGCCTCGGCGGCGTGCATGTGGAGGCGCTGCGCGACGTGACCTTCCGCGCCGCCCCCTTCGACGAGGCCGAGGCGATGCGCATGATCGGCGAGGTCCGGGCCCTGCGCCTGCTCACCCATCCCCGCGGCGCGCCGCCCGCCGACCTGCCGGCGCTGGCCCGCCTGCTGGCGCAGGTCAGCCGGGTGGCGGCGGCGTCTCCGGGGCTGGACGGCTGCGACATGAACCCGGTGCTGGCCCTGCCGGAGGGCGAGGGCGCGGTGATCCTCGACGCGGTCCTGATCGGGGGCTGAGCCGCCTATTCCGCGGCGATGGCGGGCGGGGCCGGGTGCAGCGCGGCGCGGTCGAACAGCGCGACGGAGCGCGCGGCCTCCGCCCGGATCCAGGCGGCGAAGCGGCGCTCGGCCGGGGTCCAGGCCCGGCGCTCGGCGGCGCGGCACAGGCGGTGGACGCTGCCGATCGGCCGGGCCTCGGCGCAGGGCGCGAGGCCGCGGGACGGAAGGTAGGGCTCCGAGATCAAAGGGACCGCCAGCGCCACGCCCAGCCCCGCGGCGGCGGCCTCGCAGGCCAGCGACTGGGTGGGGTAGTCGATGCGCCGGATCCCGCTCGTCCCCCCGGTTCCGCCGGCCGCGAACCAGCGGTCCCAGGAGCCGCCGGGCTCGGTCACGCCGATCAGCACGCGATCCGCAAGCTCCGCCGCATCGCGCGGCGCGGGGCGGCCATCGGCCATGACCGGCATCGCCACCGGCACGGCGCAGGAGGCGTAGAGCGGTTCCGACCAGAACTCCGCCGGCGCCCGCCGACCGCCCCAGATCGCCAGATCCACGGCCCCGGATCGCAGCGCCTCCGGATCGCGGGTCGGGATCAGCTCGACCTCCAGCCCCTGGTCGCGGGCGAGGTCGGGGAGGCGGCGGATCAGCCAGCTCGACGCGAAGGAATGCGAGGCGGCGACGCGCAGCGGGCGGCCCGAGGCGCCGTCCCGCTCCAGCGCCGCGGTGGCGTCGCGGATGGCGGCGATGGCGGGCTCGATGGCCGCGAGATAGGCGCGGCCGTCGGCGTTGAGCCGGGGCGCGGGGCCGGTGCGGTCATAGAGCGCCCGGCCCAGGAACGCCTCCAGCCCCGCGATGCGCCGGGAGACGGCGGAAGGGCTGAGCGCGAGGTCGCGCGCCACCGCCCTGAACGACCCCGCCTTCGCGGCGGCGACGAACACCTCTATCGATTCGAGCGGGGGCGCCTTGCGCAGCATGGGCGCATCATAGCCGCCTCAGGTGACGGTCTTGTTGCAGTCGGGCGGCAGGCAAGCGTCCGCCCCGCCCTGCACAGCCCGGCCCAGCCCCGCCCAGCCCCGCCCGGTTCAGGCCGGGTCAGGCGGGCGCGAGTTCCCGCGCCTCCGCGCCCAGCGCCACGCGCCGCCCGTCCGCCCCGAACGCATGCAGGGCCGAAACCGGCGCCCGCAGCGCCATGGGCGCCCCCCGCCCCGGCGCGGCGGCGCCCGGCAGGCGGGCGGTCAGGCTGATCGCGCCGGCCTCGCCCACGGAAAGCTGCACGACGGTTTCGGCGCCCAGCCGCTCGACATGATCGACGCGCCCGCGCAGGGCGATTTCGCCCGGACCGGGGTCGCCCGGGCTCAGCGCCTCGGGCCGCAGGCCGAGGGTGGCGGGGCCCTCCGGCGCGCCGAGCGGGGCGGGAAGCGACAGGCCGGCGGCGGCGAAGACCGGGCCGCGGGGGCCGGGCTCGATCACGCCGGGGATCAGGTTCATGGCCGGGGCGCCGAGAAAGCCCGCGACGAACAGGTCGGCGGGCCGCTCATAGAGGTCCATCGGGGCGCCCTGCTGGCGGATGCGCCCGCCCTCCATCAGCACGATGCGATGGGCCATGGTCATCGCCTCGACCTGGTCATGCGTGACGTAAAGCGTGGTCATGCCCAGCTGCGCCTGAAGCCGCGAGATCTCCACCCGCGCCGAGCCGCGCAGGCGGGCGTCGAGGTTCGACAACGGCTCGTCGAAGAGAAAGGCGTGGGGCTCGCGCACGATGCAGCGCGCGACAGCGACGCGCTGGCGCTGGCCGCCGGAAAGCTCCCGCGGGCGGCGGGAGAGCAGATGCCCGATCTCCAGCCGGCCGGCGGCGGCGGCCACGGCGGCGGCGGTCTCGGCCCGGCTGCGGCCCGCGAGGCGCAGGGCGAAGCCGATATTCTCCTCCACCGACATATGCGGGTAGAGCGCGTAGGACTGGAACACCATCGCGAGGTTGCGGTCCCGCGCCGGCAGCGGGGTCACGTCCCGCCCGGCGATCTCCACCCGCCCCTCGCTGGTCGGCTCCAGCCCCGCCAGCATGCGCAGGGTCGTGGTCTTGCCGCAGCCCGAGGGCCCGACCAGAACCACGAATTCGCCGTCCTCGATCTCCAGGTTCAGCCCGTCCACCGCCACGGAATCCCCGAAACGGCGGGTGAGGTTGCGAAGCGCGATGCCCGCCATGGTTCAGCCTTTCAGTCCGGAGGCGACGAAGGTGTCCATCACCCGCCGCTGAAGGATCAGGAACAGCGCGACCGCGGGGACCGAGGCCAGGGCCACCCCCGCCATCATCGCGCCGAAATCGGAATAGCCGTCGGATTCCAGGAACTCGCGCAGGCCCATCTGCAAGGTGCGCGAGGCCTCGGTCTCGGTCACCAGCAGGGGCCAGAAATACTCGTTCCAGCACTCGACGAAGAGGATGATGGTCAGCGCCGACAGCGCGGGCGCGAGGTTGGGCACCACCACCCGCCACAGCGCCCGCCACGGCCCGGCGCCATCCATCTCGGCCGCGTCCAGCAGGTCGCGGGGGAAGGCCAGCATGTGCTGGCGCAGCAGGAACACCGCGAAAGGCATGGCGAGATTGGGGATGATCAGCGCCGCCCAGGTGTCGAACCAGCCCAGCCGGGCCATCAGGATATAGACCGGGATCATGGTCAGCAGATGCGGGATCATCATCGCCCCCAGCACCATCGCGAAAAGCGTGTCGCGCCCGCGGAAGGCGAAGCGGGCGAAGGCCCAGGCCGCCAGCAGCGCGATGACCAGCTGGCCCGAGACCCGCAGCACGGTCGTCGCGACCGAGTTCCACAGGTAATCCGCGAACCGCGCCTTGCCGAACAGCGTGGCGAAGTTGTCGAAGGTGGGGGCCGAGGGCCAGAGGCTGGGCTGGAACACCTCGGACGGCGATTTCAGCGCGGTGGCGAGCACCACCGCCACCGGGGCCGCGACGGCGAGGCAGCAGGTCAGCAGCACCAGATGGCCGATGACGCGCCAGGATCGGGACAGCTCCATGATCTCAGCGCCCGTATTCGACGCGACGGTCGAGCGTCAGGATCTGCGCCGCCGTCACCGCCATCAGCAGGGCGAAGAGCATGACCGTTCCGGCCGCCCCGGCGCCGACGTCGAAGGTCACGAAGGTGTATTGGTAGACCATGTGGAACAGGTTGGTGGTGGAGTTCTGCGGCCCGCCCCCGGTGAGGATGTCGATGGGCGTGAACACCTGCTGGATGGTGAAGATCACGGTGGAGATCAGCACGAAGAACAGGGTCGGCGTCAGCAGCGGCAGGATCAGCCTGCGCAGGATCACCCCGTCCGAGGCGCCGTCCATGCGCATCGCCTCGATCAGGTCGCGGTTGATGGAGGCGAGACCGGCGAGATAGAGCAGCATGTTGAAGCCCATCACCTTCCAGCTGGAAATCGCGATGATCGTCCAGATCGCGGTGTCGGCGTCGGTCAGCAGCGCCGGCAGGCGCACGCCGATCTCTCCCAGCCAGGCCTTGGCGTAGCCGAAGATGGGGTTGAGGATCCACAGGAAGGCGATGGCCACGGCGACGAAGCTGATCAGCGTCGGCAGGAACAGGATCGCCCGGTAGGCGTGCCCGCGCGCCCCCAGCGACCACACGAAAACCGCCAGCGGCACCGGCGCCAGCACCTTCAGCGGGATCGAGGCGCCGACATAGATCAGCGAATTCACCCAGGCGTGCTCGAACAGGGTCGAGGACGCCACCCGCCCGTAATTCTCCAGCCCCACGAAACGGGCCGGCTGGTCGGGGTTGAGGTTCCACTCGGTCATCGACAGCGCGACCGTGTGGATCAGCGGCCAGTAGACGAAGATCCCCAGGCCCAGCAGCGTGGGCGCGAGGTAGAGCCAGGGCGCGACCCCCGCCAGCCGCAGCCGCAGGGGAAGGCGCGCCGCGGCGGAGGGGATGCCCTCCGCCGCGGCGCCTGGCGCGAAAGCGGCGTCGCTCACTGGGTCGCCTGGTTGGCGGCGAGGGCGGCGTTCACCTCGGCCACCGCCTCGGGCACGATCTCGGAGGCGGGACGCTCGGCGGCCCAGAGCTCGTCGAGCATGGCGCGGATCACCGTCTGCGCCTCCAGCGTGCCGCGGGCCGGCCAGACGGCGGTGGGCACGGTCTGGGACATCTGGTCGATGACCGGGCGCACCTGCGGGAAGCCCTCGACATACTCGGCCATGGCCGGGTCCGAGAGCGGGTCCTGCACCAGTGGCATGTAGCCCGATTCACGCGACCAGCGGTTGGCGATCTCCTTCTGGGAGATGTAGCGCAGCAGCTTCATCGAGGCTTCGCGCCGCGGCCCTTCGGGGGCGTAGAGCATCAGGGCGGCGCCGGAGTTGTTCACCCGGCGGGGCTGGTCCTTGAACAGCGGGTAGTTGCCGACGCCAAGCTCGAACTTGCCCTCGGAGGCCGCCACGAAGGGACGCAGCGCGGCCGAGGACGTGATGTAGATCCCCATCTGGCCGGCTGCGAAGGCCGCCGTCCACTCGCGGTCCGACGCGATGGGCATGGCGCCCGACCTGGCGAGATCCTGCCAGTACTGAAGCGCGGCGACGCCCTGGGGGCTGTCGAAGCCGGCGCGGGTCCCGTCGCGGCTCAGATACTCGGCGCCGGCGTTGGTGGTCATGACCATCGTGCCGTAATCGCCCATGGAGGCGTGCAGATGCGCGGCGCCCGGCATGCCGGTCGTCTCGTTGATGGTCTTGGCGAAGGCCAGCACCTCGTCCCAGTCCTTCGGCGCGGCGTCGCGATCCAGCCCGGCGCGCTCGAAGATCTCCTTGTTCCAGTAGACCATGGGCGTGCCGTAGGCGTGGGGGATGGCGAAGACCGCCTCGCCTTCGCGGCCCAGGTCCAGGAAGTTGGGCAGGTAGCCGTCGAGCCAGGCGGTGTCGCCCCCGGACGCCGCCACCATGTCCACCGCGCCGGTGTTGTTGAGGAAGAACACGATGTTCTTGCCGATCACCGTGGCGATATCCACCGGACGCTCGGCGGCCAGCGCGGCCTGCACTTCGGCGGTGATCTGCTGGGACTGCTTGAAGACGTCCTTGACGGCGATGTCGGGGTTCTCGGCCTCGAAATCGTCGAGGATCGCCCGGAACGCGTCGTAGTTGGAGGTCTGGTAGTGGTAGAAGGTGATCTCGGTCGGCTCGGCGGCGAGGGCCGGCGCGGAGACGGCGGCGGCGAGGCCGAGGGCTGCGCCCGCGCTCAGGGTGAGGCGCAGGCTCGTGCGGCGGGTGATGGGGCCGATCATCGGTCGCTCCTGGAATATGTGCGGCGCGGGCGGTCTGGTCCCGGCCGATGATGACGGGGCGCCGCTGCGCCCGCGTGTCGGTTCCATGTCGATCGCGCGACATCGGCGCCCTGCGGCGGGCGTCGGGAGGTCCGCGACGCCGACAAGCTGGACCGGAACGGCCCGAAGGCGTGAGCGCGCAGCGCGCAACGCCCGTTGCGCCCTTCGCAACGCCCGGGGGGACGCAGGCGGGCTAGGGTCGCGCCCCGGGCCGGGGACCGCCCTCTCCCCCGGCGAAGGACAAAGCACGAAGGACGCCCGCATGGCCGATACGAGACGCCTCAGGATCGCGCAGATCTCCGACACACATCTCGCCCCCGGACAGGCGGAGGTGGACGCCAATTTCGACGCGCTCGCCGCCTGGATCCGGGCCGAGTCCCCCGACCTCGTGGTGCATTCCGGCGACGTGACCCGCGACGCGCCCGGCGTGCCGGAGGAACTGGACTACGCCGCCGCCCGGCTGGCGGAGCTGGGGGTCGAGACGCTGGTCATCCCCGGCAATCACGACGTCGGCGACAATCCGGGCGATGGCGACTACGCGCCGGCCTCCCCCGTCGGTCCCGGCCCGCTGGCGGCCTGGGCGCGGGTCTTCGGCGCCGACCGTTTCGCCCGCGACATCGCCGGCTGGCGGGTTGTGGGGATCGACGCGCAGCTGTTCCTCTCGGGCCTGCCCGAGGAGGCGGCGCAATGGGACTGGCTGGAGGAGACGCTGGCGGTCCCCGGCCCCGTGGCGCTGTTCACCCACAAGCCGCTGTTCCGCGAGACCCCGGACGAGCCCGCCGACCCCACCCCCTTCCGCTACGCCCCGATGGGGCCGCGGGCGCGGATGATGGATCTGATCCGGGGCGCGGATGTTCGCCTCGTCGGCTGCGGCCATGTCCACCAGACTCGGCAGGTGACGGCCGAGGGCGTGATCCACGGCTGGTGCCCGGCCTCGGCCTTCGTGATCCCCGACGCCCACCAGCCGCGCATCGGCGACAAGCTCTGCGGGCTGCTGGACTGGCGGCTGGGGGCCGACGGCTCGGTGGATTGCCGCCTGGTCCGGCCCGCGACCATGGGCGACCACGACATCACCGAACTGCCGAAGATGTACGGCTGACGGGCGCCTTCAGGGGGGGACGGCGGGCGGGGCGACGACGCCCGCAAGGGCGTCCAGCGCCCGTCCCCGTCCCCGTCCCCCTGCCCGGCTCGGCTCAGCCCGGCTCAGCTCATCAGATCGGTCCCGCGGAAGGCCCAGCCGGTCATCCGCCCCTCGACCAGCGCCATCAGCGCGTACATGAGCACGCCGAGGAACGCGACGACCAGCAGCCCCGCGAAGACCAGCGGCACGTTGTAGTTCGACGACGCCGCCAGCATCAGATAGCCGATGCCCGAATTCGACGCGACCGTCTCCGAGATCACCGACCCCACGAAGCTCAGCGTGATCGCGATCTTCAACGAGGCGAAGAGATAGGGCATCGCCCGCGGCAGCCCGATCTTGGCGAGGATCTCCCGACGGCTCGCCCCCAGCGAGCGCAGGACGTCGGTCAGCTCCGGCTCGATCGTCGCCAGCCCCGTCGCCACGTTCACCGCGATCGGAAAGAACGAGATCACGAAAGCGGTGATGATCGCCGGCACGGTCCCGATCCCGAACCAGATCACCAGCACCGGCACCAGCGCCACCTTGGGGATGGAATTGAACCCCACCAGCACCGGGTAGAGCCCCTTGTAGACCAGCGTCGAAGACCCGATCGCCAGCCCCAGCAGCACCCCGAACCCCACCGCCAGCACGAAGCCCGCGGTGGTGGTGAAGAGCGTCTGCAAGGAATGCTCCAGCAACTGCGGCCAGAACTCCACCCCCGCCGCCCAGGCGTCGGAAGGGGCGGGCAGGATGAACACCTCGATGCCCGAGATCTTGCAGAACGCCTCCCACAGCGCGAACAGGCCGAGGGTGACGGCCCAGGGCATCAGGATCTGCAACCGGCGCCGGGTCATCAATGGGCCTCCCGCACGGTCTGGATATGGTCGCGCAGGGAATGCACATGCGCCTGGAAGGGCGGCTCGTAGGTCATCTCCAGCGTGCGGGGGCGGGGCAGATCGATCTCCTGCCGATGCACGATGCGCCCGGGGCGGGCGGACATGACCAGCACCTCGTCGGCGAGATAGACCGCCTCGCGCAGGTCATGGGTGATGAGCACGGCGGTGAAGCCCCGCTCCATCCACAGGGCCTGCATGACGGACCACAGCTCTTCGCGGGTGAAGGCGTCGAGGGCGCCGAAGGGCTCGTCCAGCATCATCAGCCGGGGCTCGTGGACGATGGCGCGGGCGACGTTGGCGCGCTGCTGCATCCCGCCCGAAAGCTCCCAGGGCTGGTTGTCGGCGAAGGCCTCCAGCCCCACGGTTTTCAGCAGCGCCCGGGCGCGGGCCTCGTATTCGGCGCGGTTGGCGCGCAGGCGGCGCTTGTGCGGCGCGACGATCTCGAAGGGCAGCATCACGTTGGAAAGCGTCGAGCGCCAGGGCAGCAACGAGGCGTTCTGGAACGCCATGCCCACCCCCTTGGCCGGGCCGCGCAGGGCGGCGCCCTCCAGCGTCACCGTCCCGGCGGAAGGCTTCGCGAGCCCTGTGAGCAGGCGCATCAGGGTGGATTTCCCGCAGCCCGAAGGCCCCACGACCGCCACGAAACGCCCCTTGGGGATGGAGAGGTCGAGCCCGCGCAGGGCGTGCACCTCCTCCTCCCCGCGCGAGAAGGTCATGTCGACGCCGTCGACCTTTATGAAATCGGCGGGCCCCATGAAGTCGGCGGGCTTCATGAAATCGGCGGGGTGGAATTCGGGATCGCTCATGCGGGCTCCGCGGGAAGGTCCGTGACCACCATGCAGCCGGGACGGTGGGTGATGAAGAAGGGCGGGCCGGAGGCGGCCAGCGCCTCCTGCCCGGTCAGGCCGCAGGGCCAGAACAGCGCGGTCTCGCCCCGCTCGGGCGGGATCGCGTCGCCCCAGTCGGGGGCGGAGAGGTCGACGCCCAGGCCCTCCGCGTCAAGATCGAGCGGGGCGCCATGGGCCTGCGGGCGGGCGCCGGTGAGCGCGCGGATGCGGGGCACGTCCGCGGTCGCGAAAGGGCGCATGGAGACGACCTCTGGCCCCGAGAACCTCCCCGCCGGGGTCGCGGCGCGGCGGGTACGGAACAGCGCGCCCTGCACGCCGCGCTCGATATGGCGCATGCGGATGCCGGCGGCGGCGAGCGCGGATTCGTTGGCGAACCAGCAGCCCAGCGCGAAGGCGGTGAGGTCGGAGGACCACAGCGCGGAGATGTCGGCGCACGTCTCCGCCGGCGCCCCGTCGCGCCAGACCTGGTAGCCGGGAAGGTCGGTGCGCAGGTCGAACCCCGCGGCGCAGGTCAGGATCGGGTCGCCGGGGCGCCCGCGCTCGATCACCGGCAGGGCGGCCGGGTTGGCGGCGCAGAAGGCGGCGAAGTCGTCGGCGGCCTCGGTCGGCAGAATGGCGAGATTGCCCTGCAGCACGCCGGGCGCGAGGCCCGATGTCACGCCAGCATGATCCCCCGCGCGGATCAGCGCGCGCAGGGCGGAGGGCGACAAGGCGGCGAGTTCGGCGCGGGAAAGGCCGGTCATGCCGCCGCCCCGGACGTCGCCCCGGACGTCGCCTCGGGCGCGAGCGCGCCGTGGAAGCGGACCGGACGCCCCTGCGGCCCGCCCAGCGCCTCGCCGTCCCGCATTGCCAGACGCCCGCGGATCACGGTCGCCATGGGCCAGCCCGCGACCTCGCGCCCGTGCCAGACGGTCCAGCCGACCCTGGAGGCGATGTCAGCGTTGTCGATCCGCCGGCGGGCGCCGAGATCGACCAGCGTGAAATCCGCGTCATGGCCGACCGCGATCCGCCCCTTGCCCGCGATGCCGAACACCCGCGCCGGCCCGGCGCAAACCAGGTCGACCACCTGCAACAGGCTCAGCCGCCCCTGCGCGACGAAATCCAGCAGGATCGGCAGCAGCGTCTGCGTGCCCGGCATCCCGGAATGGCGGTTGGGATAGGGCCCGGCCTTGTCCGCGAGCCGGTGCGGTCCGTGGTCCGAGCCGATCACGTCCACGATCCCGTCCGCCACCGCCGCCCACAGCGCCGCGCGGTGGCGGGCCTCGCGGATCGGGGGGTTCTGCTGGACGAGGGTCCCGTGGGCCTCGTAGCAGTCGGGGGCGGCGAGGATCAGGTGCTGGGGAAGAACCTCGCAGGTCACGATGTCCCGGTTGGCGGCGATCAGCGCGATCTCCTCCGCGGTCGAGACATGCAGGATGTGGATGCGCCGGCCCAGCCGGCGGGCGGTGTCGATGGCGAGACGGGTCGCGGCGACCGCGCTCTCCACGTCGCGCCATTCGCCATGGACGCGCACGTCCCCCGCCGCCTCGGCGATGTGCTGGCGGGCGAGGATGCGGGCCTCGTCCTCCGCATGCAGGCTGACGATGCGGGCGCCGGCCGCGAAGATCCCCTCCAGGTCGCCGGGGTCCGAGATCACCAGCGAAGAGGTCGAGGACCCCATGAACACCTTGGTCCCGCAGACGCCCGGCGCGGTCTCCAGGTCGGCCAGCAGGTGCGAATTGCCGCCGTCCGCGCCGACATAGAGCGCGTAGTCCGTCCAGGCGTGACGCCCGACAAGGGCGAGCTTGGCCGCGAGGCTTTCGCGGTCCAGCACGGCGGGCGCGGTGTTGGGCATGTCGAACACCGCCGTCACGCCCCCCAGCAACGCGCCCAGCGAGCCGGAGCCGAAATCCTCGGTCGCCTCGCCCCCCGGCTCGCGGAAATGCACGTGGCTGTCGATGACGCCGGGCAGCACATGCAGCCCCCGCGCATCGATCACGCCCTGCGCCGGGGCCGCGTCCTTCAGCGCCCCCGGCCCGGCCAGGGCCGCGATGCGCCCGTCGCGCAGGCCGAGATCCATGACCTCGACCCCGCGATGGGACACGACCGCGCCCCCGGCGATAACCGTATCGAAACGGTCGGCCGGCATCAGGGCAGGACCCGATCCTCGGCCGGCGGCAGGAAGGAGGCGTCGAAGACCTGCGCCGGCGTCGGCTTGGGGTCGAGCCCGAACACGCCCGAGATCTGGTCGATCGAGCGCTGCAACCGCGCCGGGTCCGCGTCGCCGAAGCCGTTGGCCCGGGTGTAATCGGTGTAGATCAGCGTCTCGGCGGCCAGCTTCAGGCGGGCCAGCTCCATCTCCGCGTTCAGCAGGCCGTCGCGGTCCTTGGCGGCGGCCACGCCGACCTCGGGATCGGCCAGCACTTCCTTCACCGCCCGGGCGGTGGCGCGCAGGAACTTCTTCACCAGCTCGGGGTTCTCCTCGGCGATCTCGCGCTGGACCAGCACGGCGTTGCCGTAAAAATCCACGCCGAAATCGGAATAGAGGAAGGAGGTCAGGTCCTCCGGCTTCGCGCCGCGCTGAAGCAGGTCGATATAGGACGAGTAATAGTGCCCGGAGATCATGTCGACCTGCCCGCGCAGCAGCATGGTCTCGCGCAGCTTGCCGTCCATGTTGATGCGCTCGACCTTGGATTCGTCGATGCCGGTGGCCTCGGCGAAGGCCGGGAACAGCTTGAACGACGCGTCGAAGACCGGGGAGCCGAGCGAGTGGCCGGCCATGTCCTCGGGCTTTTCGATCCCGCTCGACTTCAGCGTGAAGATCGAGAACGGGCCCTCATCATAGACGATCATCACCGCGACCGGGGCCTTGTCCGGGCTTTCGGAGGCGAACTGCACCAGGTTGCCGAGATCGGCGAAGCCGAACTCGTAGGCGCCCGAGGCGACCTTGTTGAGCGCGTCGACCGAGCCGCGGCCCGCGTCCACGGTCACGTCCAGCCCTTCCGCCTTGTAGTAACCCTTGTCGACGGCCACGAGCATGAAGGAATCGGGCCCCTGGAACACCCAGGGCAGCGTCACCTTGATGGCGGTCTGGGCCGAGGCCGGAAGGGCGGTGAGCGCCGGCGCCGCCAGCGCGGAGAGCGCCAGGGCGAGGGACTTGAGCGACGGGGTTTTCATGTCGGTCTCCATGCCGCGTGAGAGGGTTCGCGGGTGCTGCGAACGGTCTGTCCGGGCGGGAGCAAAGCCCGTGCCAGTTTCCTGAACAAGGGTCGATGGCGCCGGAGATGCCTGAAAGGTGGATTGCGCGCAATTCATCGCGCATTTATTGTGCGCCTTGCCGCGGCCGCGCCCAAAGGCTGGGCGCCCGCACCTCCCCGACCGGAGCCGCGCCGCATGTCCGCTGATTCCATATCCGCGCCTCCGACCGGCCCCGACGCCCTGCACGCGGCGCTGATCGAGGCCATCGCCGACCAGCGCCTCGCGCCCGGGGAACGGCTGACCGAGACCGAGCTGGCCGCGATATTCGGCCTGTCGCGCAGGCAGGTGGAGAAGGCGCTGGTGCGGCTCTGCGCCGACGGGCTGGCGGAGGCGTCGCCCAATCGCGGGGTGTTCGTGGCCCGCCCCGATGCGGCCGAGGCGCGCGACGTCTTCGCCCTGCGCCGGCTGCTGGAGCGCGAGGCGACGGCGGCCGCGGCCCGCGCCGCCGCGACGGACCCCGCGCTGATCCCCGCCCTGCGCGCCGCGCTGGCCGCCGAGCACGCGGCCCGCGCCGCCGGCGACGGGCGCCAGGCGGTGCGGCGGTCCGGCGAGTTCCACACGCGGATCGGCGAGGCGTCGGGCAACCGGGAGCTGGCGGGGCTGGTGCGCCGGCTGGTGGCCCGCAGCGCGTTGATCGTGCAGCTGCACCGCAACGACGCGGCGCTGAGCGGCTGGCACGCGGACCATGACCGGCTGGTCGACCTGATCGCGGCCGGCGAGGCCGAGGCCGCCGCCGACGAGATGGTCCGCCACCTGCAGGCGGTGGAATCCGCCCTGCGGCTCGACCGCCCCGCCGCGGCCGCGACCGGCGGACTGCGCGGCGCGCTGCTGGGCGGGTGAGCCGGGCCGCCCCCGCCCGTCCCGCGAAAATCAAATGAAAACCTGCGGCTTATGTCCCGGATCGATCACGCCCTCGCGGGCGCGCTTGAACCGGGGGGGCTCGCGCCCTAACCCTTTAGGGAGCCCCCACGGACTGGGAGCCCTCGTGACCTGGGAGAGATCGTCGATGCCGCACCGGCCCGCCGCCGCCCGACCGCCCTTCGACCGCCCGCCGCTGGACTGCGCGCCGTTCCATGTCAGCCGCCGCGCCGTGCTCGCCGGGGGCGGCGCCCTGACCGCGGGGCTGGCGCTGGGCGCGTTCTCCGGCGCTTCGCCCGCGCGGGCGAAGGTCATGGTCGAGCCCGACGCCGACGGCATCATCCGGTCCCACGGCATCTCCACCTTCGGAGAGCTGAAATACCCCGCCGATTTCCCGCATTTCGACTTCGTGAACCCCGACGCCCCCAAGGGCGGGGTCTGGTCGGGCCGCGGCACCGGCGCCTCCAACACCTACGACAGTCTCAACCCCTTCATCCTGAAGGGCGAACCGGCGCAGGGCCTGGGCGCGCTGTTCGACACGCTGATCACCGGCTCCCCCGACGAGGCCGACGCCAGCTACGGCCTGGTGGCCGAGCGGATGGAATATCCCGAGGACCGCAGCTGGATCACCTTCCACATGCGGCCCGAGGCGCGTTTCTCCGACGGCTCTCCGGTCACCGCGGCGGATGTGGTCTTCACCTTCGAGGTGCTGAAGACCAAGGGCGCGCCGTCCTACCGGCTGCGCCTGCGCGACGTCGCCTCGGCCGAGGCGCTGGATGAGCTGACGGTGAAGTTCACCTTCGCCGAGGGCGTCTCCACCCGCGACCTTCCCGACCTTGTGGGCGGCCTGCCGATCCTGTCCGCGGCCTGGTGGGAGACGCGGGACTTCGAGGCCTCGTCCCTCGACCCCATCCTCGGCTCCGGGCCCTACCGGGTGGACGTGGCCGATCCGGGCCGGCGGATCATCTACGCGCGCCGGGACGACTACTGGGCGAAGGACCTGGCCCCGAACGTGGGGGCCAACAACTTCGACCGCTACGTCTTCGAGTATTTCAAGGACTACACGGCCGCCTTCGAGGCCTTCAAGGCCGGCGCCTATCTGTTCCACGAGGAGTTCTTCTCCAAGCTCTGGGCCACCGAATACGGCTTCCCCGCCATCCAGCGCGGCTGGGTGAAGAAGGAGCAGCTGCCCGACGGCCGCCCGTCGGGCACCCAGGGCTTCTGGTTCAACATGCGCCGCCCGCAGTTCCAGGACCCCCGCGTGCGCGAGGCGATGGCCATGGCCTTCGACTTCCAGTGGTCCAACGACACCCTGTTCTACGGGCTTTACCAGCGCACCGAGAGCTTCTTCGAGAACTCTCCCATGGCCGCCTCCGGCACGCCCTCCGAAGCGGAACTCGCCCTGCTGGAGCCGCTGCGCGCCGACCTGCCCGAGACGGTGTTCGGCGAAGCGGTGCGCCCGCCGATCACCGACGCCTCCGGATCCGACCGCCGGGTGCTGCGCCGGGGCATGAAGCTGCTGGACGCGGCCGGGTGGAATGTGGTCGACGGGATGCGCCGCAACGCGGCCGGCGAGACGCTGCGCGTCGAATTCCTCGACGACAGCCCGACCTTCCAGCGCATCATCGGGCCCTATATCGAGAACCTCAAGAAGATGGGCGTGGACGCCAGCCTGCGCATCGTCGACGCCGCGCAATACCAGCAGCGGCAGGAGGATTTCGACTACGACGTGATCCCCGGCCGCTTCGTCATGTCCCTGACCCCGGGGCCGGAGCTGCGCCAGCTGTTCGGGTCGGAATCCGCCGACCAGCGCGGGACGCCGAACCTCACCGGGCTGGCCAATCCGGCCGTCGACGCGCTGATCGCCAGGGTCATCGGCGCCGAAAGCCGCGAAGAGCTGGACATCGCAGCCCGCGCCCTGGACCGGGCGCTGCGGGCGCTGCACATCTGGACGCCCAACTGGTACAAGGGCAGCTACACCATCGCCTATTGGGACGTCTACGGCCGCCCCGAGCAGCAGCCGCCCTATTCGCGCGGCGACGGCTACTGGTGGTGGGACGAGGCGAAGGCCGAGAAACTGCGGGCGGAGGGCGCGCTGTGACCCCTGAAGACGTCATGATCCTGGTGGGCCTGGCCGGCGTGGCCGCCGCCGGCGCCGCCTCGGTGCTGGGCGGACGCGGCGAGGACGCCCCCCGCCCGATCCCCGTTCGGGTCGAGG
This sequence comes from Albimonas donghaensis, assembly GCF_900106695.1. Lineage (GTDB taxonomy): Bacteria > Pseudomonadota > Alphaproteobacteria > Rhodobacterales > Rhodobacteraceae > Albimonas > Albimonas donghaensis. The sequence continues at coordinate 240,716 of NZ_FNMZ01000001.1, read as the reverse complement.
ACGACGCGCGTCGCGGCCAGGACCGCGGCCGCCATTCCGAACGCAACGACCGGAACCGGGGCTGACTTGGGCGCCTATATCCTCCGCCGCATCCTGCTGATGATCCCCACCCTGCTGGGGATCATGGCGATCAATTTCGCGGTCATCCAGTTCGCCCCCGGCGGCCCGGTCCAGCAGATCATCTCGCAGATCAACGACCCGTCGTCGTCCACCGACCGCTTCACCGGCGGCGGCGGGGGCGAGGCCGGCGGCGCGGCCGCGAGTTCCGACTATCGCGGCGCCCAGGGCCTCGACCCCGACTTCATCAAGGAGCTGGAGCGCCAGTTCGGCTTCGACAAGCCGCCGCTGGAACGCTTCGGGCTGATGATCTGGAACTACGTGCAGTTCGACTTCGGGGAAAGCTACTACCGCTCGATCTCGGTCATCGACCTGATCCTGGAGAAGATGCCGGTCTCCGTCTCCCTCGGTCTGTGGACCACGCTGCTGAGCTATCTGGTGTCGATCCCGCTGGGCATCCGCAAGGCGGTGCGCGACGGGACCACCTTCGACGCCTGGACCTCCGGCGTGGTCATCGTGGGCTACGCGATCCCCGGATTCCTGTTCGCGGTGATGCTGCTGATCTTTTTCGCCGGGGGCTCCTATCTGCAGGCCTTCCCGCTGCGCGGCCTGACCTCGGACGGGTTCGAGCTGATGTCCTGGCCCGAAAAGATCGTCGACTATTTCTGGCACATCGCGCTGCCGGTGCTCGCCATGTCGATTTCGGGCTTCGCGACCCTGACCCTGCTGACCAAGAACTCGTTCCTCGACGAGATCCGCAAGCAATACGTGATGACCGCGCGCGCCAAGGGCCTGACCGAGCGGAAGATCCTCTATGGCCACGTGTTCCGCAACGCCATGCTGATCGTCATCGCCGGGTTCCCGGGGGCCTTCATCTCGATCTTCTTCACCGGCGCCTTCATCATCGAGATCGTGTTCTCGCTCGATGGGCTCGGCCTGCTGGGCTATGAGAGCGTGCTCAACCGCGACTATCCGGTGGTGTTCGGCACGCTGTTCCTGTTCTCGCTGATGGGCATGGTGGTGAAGCTGATCTCCGACCTGACCTATGTGTGGATCGATCCGCGCATCGACTTCGAGAGCCGCGAGGCATGAGCGACGCCGCAACCCCCGCCCCTTCCGCCGGCCCCTCCCCCGCGACGGTCGCGCCGCCGCCGCCCCCGCAGGCGACGGGGCGTTTCGCGCTCGACCCGTTGCAGCGCCGGCGGTGGGAGAACTTCAAGGCCAACAAGCGGGGGTTCTGGTCGCTCTGGCTGTTCCTGGTGCTGTTCGTGGTGGCCCTGTGCGCCGAGTTCGTGGCCAATGACCGGCCGCTGTGGGTGACCTATCGGGGCGAGACCATGTTCCCGATCTTCGAATTCCACCCCGAGACCGATTTCGGCGGGGATTTCGAGACCGAGGCCGACTACCGCGCCCCCGAGGTGCGCTGCCTGATCCTGACCGGCGGGCTGGACGCCTGTTTCGACGAACCCGAGACGCTGGCCGCGAAGATCCGCGCCGGCGAGCCGGTGGAGGGCGCCGAGCCCGGGTCCGTCGTCTGGCCGCTGATCGCGTTCTCCTACGACACCATCGCCTACGAGATCGGCCGCGCCCCCTCTCCGCCCGACGCGGATCACTGGCTGGGCACCGACGACCAGGCGCGCGACGTGCTGGCGCGGGTGATCTACGGGTTCCGCATCTCGGTCCTGTTCGGGCTGGCGCTGACGCTGCTGTCCACCGTCATCGGCGTGGTGGCGGGGGCCGCGCAGGGCTATTTCGGCGGCTGGGTGGACCTGATCTTCCAGCGGGTCGAGGAGATCTGGTCCGCGATCCCGGTCCTGTTCCTGATCATGATCATCGCCGCGATCATAGAACCGACCTTCTGGTCCATGCTGATCCTGCTGAGCCTGTTCCAGTGGACCGCGCTGGTCGGCGTGGTGCGGGCCGAGTTCCTGCGGGCGCGCAACTTCGAATACGTCCGCGCCGCCCGCGCGCTGGGGGTGGGCGACTGGACCATCATGTTCCGCCACCTGCTGCCCAACGCCATGGTCGCCACGCTGACCATGATGCCCTTCATCCTGACCGCCTCGATCTCGACGCTGGCGACGCTGGATTTCATCGGCTTCGGGCTGCCCGCCTCCTACCCCTCGCTGGGGGATCTGGCGTTGCAGGGCAAGAACAACCTCCAGGCGCCCTGGCTGGGCTTCACGGCCTTCTTCACCTTCGCCATCATGCTGTCGCTGCTGGTCTTCGTGTTCGAAGCGATCCGCGACGCCTTCGACCCGCGGAAGGCTTTCCGCTGACGATCAGGCGGAGGGGTTTCGTTCGGAAACTATGAGCGAAATGAGCGCTTTGCGCCTCGCCTCGCCGCAACATTAATGCTAGGTTCAACCTTGTGACCAATGCTGCCGCAATTCTCGATGTCCGGAACCTGACCGTCGCCTTCCGCACCCGCGAGGCGACGACCGTCGCGGTGCGCGACGTGTCCTTCCATGTCGCGCCGGGGGAGACGCTGGCGCTGGTGGGCGAAAGCGGCTCCGGCAAATCGGTGTCGGCGCTGGCGACCGTGGGGCTCGCCCCCGACGCGGCCGACATCACCGGGTCCGTGACGTTCGAGGGCGAGGAGATGGTGGGCGCCGCCGAGCCCCGCCTGCGCGCCATGCGCGGCAACGCCGTCAGCTTCGTGTTCCAGGAGCCGATGACCTCGCTCAACCCGCTGCACACCATCGAGCGGCAGCTGGGCGAGAGCCTCGCCCTGCACCAGGGGCTGAAGGGGGAGGCCGCGCAGGCCCGCATCCTCGACCTGCTGCGCAAGGTCGGCATCCGCGACCCCGAAACCCGGCTGGCCGACTATCCCCACCAGTTGTCCGGCGGGCAGCGCCAGCGGGTGATGATCGCCATGGCGCTGGCCAACGGCCCCCGCCTGCTGATCGCGGATGAGCCGACGACCGCGCTCGACGTCACCATCCAGGCCCAGATCCTCGACCTGCTGAAGGACCTTCAGCGCGAGGAAGGGCTGGCGATGCTGTTCATCACCCATGACCTCGGCATCGTGCGCCGCATCGCCGACCGGGTGGCGGTGATGCAGCAGGGCGAGATCGTGGAGACCAACGACACCGCCGCGCTCTTCGCCGATCCGCGCCATCCCTACACGCGCAAGCTGCTGGCGGCCGAGCCCACCGGCGCCCCGCCCCCGCCGGTCGAGCACGCGGAGACGGTGGTCGAGACCCCCGGCCTCAAGGTCTGGTTCCCGATCCGCCGCGGCTTCATGCGGCGCGAGGCGGGGTTCATCAAGGCGGTCAACCACGCCGAACTGGCCCTGAAACAGGGCGAGACGCTGGGCATCGTGGGCGAGAGCGGGTCGGGCAAGACCACGCTGGCGCTGGCGCTGATGCGCCTGATCTCCTCCGAAGGGCCGGTGATCGTCGGCGGCCAGGACGTCCAGGGCTGGAAGGCGCGCCGCCTGCGCCCCCTGCGGCGCGAGATGCAGATGGTCTTCCAGGACCCGTTCGGCAGCCTCAGCCCGCGCATGTCGGTGGGCAGGATCGTGGCCGAGGGGCTGGGCATCCACCAGGTCGAGGGCGCCGCCAACCCGCGCGAGGCGGTGGCCGCCGCCCTGCACGAGGTCGGGCTCGATCCGGCGACGATGGACCGCTATCCGCACGAGTTCTCCGGCGGCCAGCGCCAGCGCATCGCCATCGCCCGCGCCATGATCCTCAAGCCGAAGCTTCTGGTGCTGGACGAGCCGACCTCGGCGCTTGACATGACGGTGCAGGTGCAGATCGTGGATCTGCTCCGGGATCTGCAGCGTCGCCACAAACTCGCTTATCTTTTCATTTCTCATGATCTCAAGGTGGTTCGCGCCATGTCTCATCGCGTGATCGTCATGCGCCAGGGCGATATCGTCGAGACCGGAACGGCGGAGCAGGTCTTCTCCGCGCCGCGCACCGACTACGCCCGCAATCTCGTGGAGGCGGCGCTTGGCCGAAGCGCGGCATGAGCGACGCCGAGCGGGTGATCATCGAAAACAGCCACATCTACCCCGGCGCCAACGGGGTCTATCACCTCGCGGCGGCGCCGGGCACGGCCCCGCGCGACGTGCGGGTGGAGTTCAATGACGGCGTGGCGGCGGCGGGGCGGCTTTCCGCCCTGCCCGGTCCGCGCCGGCGGCTGGAAGTGGACGGCTACACCACCGCCCGCGGGGCCCATATCCCGCCCAAGGTCTGGATCCTGCAGAACGTCGCCGACGACGACTCCCGGTTCCGGGTGCGCGAACATGGCGAATCCGCGCAGATCGTGCGGGCGTCGTCCCGGCGTCGGATGGGCCGCTCTTTCTGAGCCCGGGGGGCGATCCGCCTCCGCGGCGCCCCGCCCGCGCGTCTCCCGCACGCCCTGCGCGCACGCGCCGACTTGCCGCGACGGCCCGCCCGCGCTAGGCCCCGCGCGACCCCGCGGCGGACGCCGCGGCCGGCCGGCTCCGCCCGGCCGCCGCATGCGCCTCCGCCCGATCCAAGCGCCACCCAAGCGACGGAGCCCGCCCATGATCCCCCGTTACGCCCGCCCCGACATGGTCGCCGTCTGGTCGCCCGAAACCAAGTTCCGCCTGTGGTACGAGATCGAGGCCCATGCCTGCGACGCCCAGGCCGAGCTCGGCGTGATCCCCAGATCCGCCGCCGAGACGGTGTGGAAGGCCAGGGACATGGCCTTCGACATCGACCGCATCGACGAGATCGAGCGCGAGACCAAGCACGACGTCATCGCCTTCCTGACCCACCTGTCGGAGCTGGTCGGCCCCGAGGCGCGCTTCGTGCACCAGGGCATGACCTCCTCCGACGTGCTCGACACCTGCTTCAACCTGCAGCTGGTGCGCGCCTCCGACCTGCTGCTGGCCGACATGGACGCCCTGCTCGCCGCCCTGAAGCGCCGGGCCTACGAGCACAAGGACACGGTCCGCATCGGCCGCAGCCACGGCATCCACGCCGAGCCGACCACGATGGGCCTGACCTTCGCGCGCTTCTACGCGGAGATGAAGCGCAACCGGACCCGACTGGAGAACGCCCGCCGCGAAATCGCGACCGGCGCCATCTCCGGCGCCGTGGGCACCTTCGCGAATATCGATCCCTTCGTCGAAGAGCATGTCTGCAAGGCGATGGGGCTGGAGCCGGAGCCGATCTCCACCCAGGTGATCCCGCGGGACCGGCACGCCGCCTTCTTCGCGGCCCTGGGCGTCGCGGCCAGCTCGATCGAGAATGTGGCGATCGAGATCCGGCACATGCAGCGGACCGAGGTGCTGGAGGCGGAGGAGTATTTCTCCCCCGGCCAGAAGGGCTCCTCGGCCATGCCGCACAAGCGCAACCCGGTGCTGACCGAGAACCTCACCGGGCTCGCGCGCATGGTGCGCGGCTACGCCCTGCCGGCGATGGAGAACGTGGCGCTCTGGCATGAGCGCGACATCTCGCATTCCTCGGTCGAGCGCTATATCGGCCCCGACGCCACCATCACGCTGGATTTCGCGCTGGCCCGCCTGACCGGGGTGATCGAGAAGCTGGTGGTCTATCCCGAGAACATGGAGCGGAACCTCAACCAGTTCCGCGGCCTGGTGCATTCCCAGCGGGTGCTGCTGGCCCTGACCCAGGCGGGCGTGAGCCGCGAGGACAGCTACCGGCTGGTCCAGCGCAACGCGATGAAGGTGTGGGAGCAGGGCAAGGACTTCCTGACCGAGCTGAAGGCCGATCCGGAAGTCACCGCCGCCCTGTCGGAAGCGGAGCTGGAGGAGAAATTCGACCTCGGCTACCACCTCAAGCGCGTCGACGTGATCTTCGAGCGGGTGTTCGGCAAGGCCTGACGCCGCCGGACGCGCCGCCCCCGAAACGCAACGGCCCGCCCCTTCGCAGGGGCGGGCCGTTTCCGTTCGCGGGCGTCGCGGCGGGGCGCCGGCTTCGGCTCAGACGAACATCACGTCGCGATGGTCGAAGTCGTCCGAAGTCGCGTCGGCCAGAAGCACCGAGAAGCGGTCGAAGCGATCGGAGGTGATCAGCAGCCCGTCACGGGTGTCGTCGAGCGTCAGGTCCGCGAACCCGTCCACCCGGCGCAGATTCATCACCATGCGGTCAGGGCCGTTCCCCCAGTCCTCCACCACGTCGTCGCCGGCCCGGCCGTGGAAGACGAAGGTGTCCCGCCCCTTGCCGCCGGACAGCAGGTCGTCGCCCCAGCCGCCGTCGATCCGGTCCTTGCCGCGGCCGCCGTCGAGAATGTCGAACCCGCCGCCTCCGGCCAGCTTGTCCTTGCCATTGCCGCCCGCGAGCCAGTCGTCGCCGGCATTGCCGCGCAGCACGTCCTTGCCGTTGTCGCCGCCCAGCACGTCATCCCCGCGCGCGCCCAGCAGCCTGTCCTCGCCATTGCCGCCGAAGATCGCATCGTCGCCGATCCCGCCCTTGATCCGCTGCGACCCGTTTCCGCCGTAAAGCACGTCGTGGATCGCCGGCCCGCCGAAGGCCAGCCCGGTGACGGCGCCGTCGATGACGCCCGACAGGTCGTAGAGCTCCTCGACCTCGCCGGATGTCTCGTCGATCCGCACGATGCTGTCGCCGACCGCGCCGATCAGGTTGTTCTCGCCCAGGCTGGCCAGCCCCCAGACCTCCGCCTCCATGCGGGTGGAGGAGACCGGATCGCCGTCGGCGTCGAAGAAGGACAGCAGATCGCGGCCCCTGTCGTCGAAACCGGTCTGGGCGACCAGCCCCTCATGCACCGTCACGTCGCCGGCCGAGCCGCCGGCGGCGCCTGCGGCGAAGGGGGTGAGCGCGCCGGCCGAGAGGTCGATTTCCAGCAGCGCGCCGCTGACGATCTCGGAGAGCATCAGGTCCCCGGTCACGCCGGCGCCGAGCCCGTTGAAGGCCTGATCCGCGCCGAGCGAGGCCAGCGCGGTCAGCCCGGCGTCGGTGAGGTCGACCTCGGAGAGCACGCGCGACCGGCGCTCGCCGAAGCCGTCGGACAGGGCGAACAGGGCGCCCCAGTCGGCGAAGCCGATATCGTGGACGTCGGCGCCGATATCGAAGGCCCCGACCCGGTCGATCGCGATGGAGGAGGCGCCGCGGGACGCTTCATCGATTTCGAGCGCATAGAGGGTGTCGAAGGTGCTGATATGGAGCGTCGTCATGTGGTCTCGCTTTTCAGTCGCGGTTCGGGACGGCCGGCGCGCGCCGACCGGTTCTCGATCCCCTGCATCCGATCACACGGATCGGGCGCGGCATTGGGCGGAACCGTGACGATTTGGAGCGCGCCGTCGGCGTCGCCGCCTCGGACCTGCGGCTCCGATGAACGGCGGGAGGCGCGGAACGGGAGGGAGGCCCGGGGCGGGCGCGCGCCCCGACGGAAATGTTTTCACGTCGCGTGAAACCGAAAGCTCATATCGACCGTATAATCTGTCAGGCCGACTGTTCGCCCCGCCCGCGATCCCGCCTGCCCAGGGAGACCGCCATGACCGACGACCGATCCAGCCGCAACCGCCCCGCCGGCGCCCCAGGGACGGGGGAGGCCGCCGTCCCGCCGGCGCGGGGGATCGGGCGCCGCGCCTTTCTCGCGCTGGGCGCCGGGGCGCTGGCGGCGCCGAGAATGGCGCGGGCCGGGGTCTCGGCCCACGGGTTCGGCTTCGCCTCGCTCGGCCAGCCGGACGGGAAGCTCCGGCTCTCCGACTATGCCGGGCGGCCGGTGCTGGTGGTCAACACCGCCTCGCGCTGCGGCTTCACCCCGCAATATGACGGGCTGCAGGCGCTGTGGGACCGCTATCGCGACCGCGGGCTGGTGGTGATCGGGGCGCCGAGCCGGGATTTCGGGCGGCAGGAGTTCGAGGACTCCGCCAGGATCAAGGACTTCTGCGAGGTCAATTTCGCCATCGACTTCCCGATGACCGAGCTTGTGCGGGTGAAGGGCGCGGATGCGCACCCGTTCTACGCCTGGGCGCGCGGGGCGGCGGCGGCGGCGGATCTGCCGGCGCCGCGCTGGAATTTTCACAAATACCTGGTGGGGCCGAACGGAACCCTGGCCGGCGCCTGGGACAGCGCCACCCCGCCCGAGGCCCCCGAGATCTCCCACGCCATCGAGGCGCTGCTGCCCGGCTGACCGTCGCGCGACCGGAAAGCGAGGCCGCGCGTCGACCGTTTCGAGGGCCGCGCCGGGGCGCCCGCGCGGCGCGGAACCGCGGCGCGGGTGGAGACGTCTCCCCCTTCCCCTCGCCCCGCATTCTTCCATCCGGCCCCCTCCCGGCCCGCCTTTCCCCCGCGGCGCCGCGGCGCCGGGATCGCTTGACCGCGCCCCCCATCCTGCGGATGGTCCGCCCGACCCGCGAAGACGGCTTCGCGATCAGCGAGAGGGGATGCGCATGGAGGCTCTGGTTCTGTTCGGTCAGGCGCTTTTGACCGCCATCACCGGCGCCTGGATCGGCATCGGCGTGATCGAGAACATCCGCTATCCCAAGGTCAACGGCGATCTGGTGACCATGGTCATGCGCATGGACCGGGTGCGCGAGGAACGGCCCGAGATCTATGCCGACGTGAAGGGCAACCGGATCGAGTCCCCCGCCGTCCACGCCTGGGCCTATCGCGCCATCATCGCCTTCGAACTGCTCGCCACGGCGCTGCTGCTGCTGGGCGCGCTGATGCTGCTGGGCGCGGCGCTCGGCGGCGGCGAGGGCCTGGGCGCCCGCATGATCTCCGCCGCCGGCGCGCTGGCTTTCTCGGCGGTCTGGGGCGGCTTCCTGGTCGGGGGCCAGTGGTTCCACTACTGGGCGGGCTGGAAGGACAGCCAGTTCACCCATTTCTTCCTGCTTCTCTGGGGCGCGATCCTGTTCGGCCTGCTGACCTGAGCGCGGCCGCGCCGCCTCCCCCCTCGCCCCCACCTCGCCCCCCCTTGCGTCCTCCCCCGCCCCGGCCTAGCGTCGGGGCGAATTGCGACAGGGGCGCCCCCTTCACGGGGCTGAGACGCACCCTTGGAACCTGATCCGGATCATACCGGCGGAGGGAGTCGCGACGAGGCCCCCGCGCCCCTCGCGGCCGATCCGGACCTCGCCGCTCTCGTATCCGCCGAGCAGGAGGACGAGACCTTGACCGACACCCCCGACGCCCCCGACACCGCCGCCCCCGACGTCCGGCCGGGCGAGAAGCTCGCGGCCATGCGCGCCGCGGCGCCGCTCGTGCAGAACATCACCAACTATGTGGCGATGAACGTCATGGCCAACGCGCTGCTGGCCGCCGGCGCCTCTCCCGCCATGGTTCATGCGCGCGAGGAATCGGCGGATTTCGCGGCCATCGCCTCGGCGCTGACCATCAATATCGGCACGCTCTCGCCGGAATGGGTCGCGTCGATGGAAGCCGCGGCGGCCTCCGCGACCGCCCATGGAAAGCCCTGGGTGCTGGACCCGGTCGCGGTCTTCGCCACCGCCTATCGGGCCGAGGTCGGGGCGCAGCTGGCGGGCCTGAACCCCAGCCTGATCCGTGGCAACGCCTCCGAGATCCTGGCCCTGTCCGGGGCGGCCGCGGGCGGCAAGGGCGCCGATGCCGGCGACGCGGTGGCGACGGCCGAAGCCGGGGCCCGCGCGCTTTCCGCCCGCACCGGCGGCATCGTCGCGGTGACCGGGCCGGTGGACTACGTGACCGACGGCACGCGCGGCTACCGGATCGCCAACGGCCACCCGCTGATGCCGAAGGTCACGGCGCTGGGCTGCTCGTTGACCGGGATCTGCGGGGCCTTTCTCGCGGCCGGCGAGACGCCGCTGGAGGACATCGCGGCGGCGCTCGCCTTCTACGGCCTGGCGGGAGAGCGCGCCGCGCAGGGCGCCGGGGGGCCCGGCAGCTTCGCCGTGGCCTTCATCGACGAACTGGCCGCGGTCACGCCCGAGGATCTCGCCGCCGGCGCCCGGATCACCCCGGCATGAGGGCGAAGCTGCCGGATCCGGCGGTCTACCCGGTCTCCGACCCCTCGGCGCGGATCGGGGTGGAGGCGGCTTGCGTGGCGGCCGCCCGCGGCGGGGCGCGGCTGGTGCAGCTGCGCGACAAGACCGCCTCGGACGAAGAGCTCACCGCGCTCGCCCGCCGGCTGGTGGCGGCGCTGACCCCGCTGGGCTGCGCCCTGCTGATCAACGACCGGGTGGAGGTGGCGCGGGCCGCCGGCGCCGCGGGCGCCCATGTGGGCCAGACCGACGCCGAGGTGGCCCAGGCCCGCGCGGTGCTGGGCGAGACCGCGATCCTCGGCCTGTCGGTCGAGGCGCCCGAGCACCTGGCGCGCGATGACTGGGACCGGATCGATTATGTGGGCGCCGGCCCGGTCTTCGCCACCGCCACCAAGCCGGATCACGCGACGCCGTTGGGCTGGGACGGGCTCGCCCGGCTCTGCGCCCTGGCGCCCGTGCCGGCGGTGGCCATCGGCGGGGTGAAGACGGGCCATGCGGGGCTGGCCAAGGGCGCCGGGGCCGCGGGCCTCGCCATGGTCTCGGAGATCTTCGCGAGCGCCGACCCCGAGGCCGCGACCCGCGCCGCCGTGACCGCATGGAGAGACGCATGAAGCCCGACAGGACCGGCGCCGCGCGCATTCCCAACATCCTCGCCATCGCCGGGTCCGACCCCTCGGGCGGGGCGGGGATCCAGGCGGATATCAAGGCGATTTCGGCCAATGGCGGCTATGCCATGGCGGCGCTGACCGCCCTGACCGCGCAGAACACCCGCGGGGTCAGCGGCGTGCATGGCGTGCCGCCGGACTTCGTGGCCGCCCAGATCGCGGCGGTCAGGGGGGATATCCGGGTGGACGCGGTGAAGATCGGGATGATCGCCTCGGCCGAGATCGCCGAGGCCGTGGCCGACGCGCTGGCCGGGCTGGCGGCGCCCGTGACGCTGGACCCGGTGATGGTCGCCAAGGGCGGCGACCGGCTGCTGGCGGATGAGGCGCTGGACGCGCTGCGCGCCCGCCTGGCGCCGCTGGCGACGGTGCTGACCCCGAACCTGCCCGAGGCCGCCGCCCTGCTGGACCGCGGCCCGATCGAAACCCGGGACCAGATGGAGGACGCGGCCGCCGCGCTGCGCGCGCTCGGCCCCCGCGCGGTGCTGCTCAAGGGCGGCCATCTGGGCGGCGAAACCAGCCCCGACCTGCTGCTGCACGAAGCCGGCGCCACCTGGTTCGAGCGGCCCCGACACCCGACCCGCAACACCCATGGCACCGGCTGCACCCTGTCCTCGGCGCTGGCAGCGGCGCAGGGTAGGGCCGCGATGGATGCCGAAGGGACGATGCCCGACGCCCCGGCGCTGGAGGCCGCCGCCCGCGAGGCCGGCGATTACGTGGCCGGCGCCATCGCCGCGGCGGACCGGCTGGACGTGGGCGGCGGCCACGGACCGCTGCACCACTTCTTCCGGCTCGGCTGAACCGGACGGCGCCTGGCCGGGCGCCCGCGCCTCCGCGCGCAGACGCCCGGCTCCGGTCAGGCGGCGGCTCAGGTCAGGCGACGGCTCAGCCGGCCTCGCCCAGAAGCTGGGATTTGGCGACGGCCAGAAGCTCCTCCATCTTGGCGCGCAGGGGCTCGGCGGAGATGCCCTTGGCCTCCAGATCGGCGGAGACCTTGCGGTACACGTCCTCGTCCCCCGCCTCCTCGAGATCGGCCACGACGACCGAGGCCGCATAGGCGTCGGCGTCCGCGCCGGACAGGCCCATCAGCTCGGCCGCCCACAGGCCCAGCAGCTTGTCCCGCCGCGCCGAGGCCTTGAACTTCATGTCCTCATCATGGGCGAATTTGTTCTCGAACGCTTTCTCGCGGTCGTTGAAAGTGGTCATCACGGTCCTCCGCTGCGCAGTTCCGGGGCCGGGCGACGCGCCGCCCCCGCTGTTCCGCGCCCTACATAGCCATTACGCGACCCCGATCCTAGCGCCCTGTCCGCGGCGAATCCTTGCGGCAGGTCAAGCGATGGTCTATCGCGCAGGTCCCGGCGCGCGGGTCCCTCCCACGCGCCCAAGAGCTATTTTCCGGGGCTTCTCATGGCGCGACGCAGACTGGTCTACGAAGGCAAGGCGAAGATCCTGTACGAGGGTCCGGAGCCCGGCACGCTGATTCAGCACTTCAAGGACGACGCGACCGCCTTCGACGCCCAGAAAAAGGACGTGTTCGAGGGCAAAGGGGTGCTGAACAACCGCATCTCCGAACACATCATGACCGGCCTCAACGAGATCGGCGTGCCCACCCACTTCATCCGCCGGCTCAACATGCGCGAGCAGCTGGTCCGGGCGGTGGAGATCATCCCGCTCGAGGTCGTGGTGCGCAACGTCGCCGCCGGCAGCCTCGCCAAGCGGCTGGGGCTGGAGGAGGGCATGCAGCTCCCCCGCCCGATCATCGAATTCTACTACAAGGACGACAAGCTCCACGATCCGATGGTGACCGAGGAGCATATCGCGGCGTTCAACTGGGCCTCCCAGCAGGACATCGACGACATCATCGCGCTGGCCCTGCGGGTCAACGACTTCATGTCGGGGATGATGCTGGGCGTCGGCATCCGCCTGGTCGATTTCAAGATCGAGTGCGGGCGGGTCTACGAGGGCGATTTCCAGCGGGTGATCGTGGCCGACGAGATCAGCCCGGATTCCTGCCGCCTGTGGGACGCCAAGACCGGCGAGAAGCTGGACAAGGACGTGTTCCGCCGCGACCTGGGCAACCTGACCGACGCCTATACCGAGGTCGCCTCGCGCCTGGGCATCATGCCCAAGCAGAACGGCGGCGCGACCACCGGGCCGAAACTGGTCCACTGAGACCCGCGCGCCCCCGTCCGATCGCCGTGCCCCGCCCGATCGTCAGGCCCTTTTTGATCGTTGGGCCTCTTGCGTTCGCCGGACCCCGTGCGAAGGCGCGCCCCCACGGCGCGCCCGGGGCCGGCGCGGGCGGCCCTCGCGTCGCTGCGCGCCGCCTCGCCCCGCCCGACCGTCCCCGCGAAACAGCGGGACGGCCAGGGGCGCTCTCCGTGCTCGGAACATGAGACGCGCGCGCGCCGCCGCCCTGGCGCTCGGCTTCGGCGCGCTGGTCTTCGGCGCGGCCTGGATCGGGGCGCATCGCGGGACCGATCTGGACTTCACGGATATCGACGGCCTGCCCGGCTGGCGCGCGCTCGCCGGGGCGTCGTCAGGGTCGAGCGGCGCGGGCGGCGCGGTCATGCTGGGGCTCGGCGACGCGCCCGCCGCCGCCGCCCCCGCATCGCTCTGCGCCCTGTTGTGGGAGGGCGGCGCCCCGGCCGAGGGACCGCCCGACGCCCGCCCCCGCATCGCCGTCTTCTCCGACGCCAACTGCCCCTACTGCCGGACGCTGGACGGCATCCTGGAGGACCTGTCCGAGACCCGCCCGGACCTGCGCATCGTCCATCACGAATGGCCGGTGCTGGGGCCGGGGTCGGCCATCGCGGCGCGGGCCGCGGTGGCGGCGGAGCGGCAGGGGCAGTTCCGGGCGCTGAAATCCCGGCTGCTCGACGCGAGTTTCGCCATCAACGCCGCCTATATCGACGCCGTAGCGCCGCCGCTGGGCATCGCCCCGGCCCGGCTGGCCGACGACATGGCGGCGCCCGAGACCGCCCGCATCCTCGCCGCCACGGCCCGGGCCGCGTCCCGCTTCGGCTTCGTCGGCACGCCCTCGCTGGTCATCGGCGGCGCGGTGGCGGAGGGCGCGGTCTCCCGCGCGCGGATCGAGGCAATCCTCGACGCCGAGGCTGCGCGGACCGACCGCCCCTGCGGCTGACCCGACCGCCTGCGATCCGCGGGGACGGAAGGGCGGGGCCGAGGCGGAGCGCAGCGAAGCGAGGGCCGCCCCCGTCCCCCCGCCCCCGTCCCTCACCCCCCCCCGCCTCTCCGCGACCCCGCGCCCGCTTGTCTCGCGCGCCCGCGCGGGCTACTCAGCGCTCATCCTCCCCCGCCCGGAAGCAGACCGGAGACCGCCCATGAAAGCCCGCGTCCATGTCTCGCTGAAAACCGGCGTGCTCGACCCCCAGGGCGAGGCCATCCGCCACGCGCTCGGCTCCCTCGGCTTCGAGGGCGTGAGCGGCGTGCGCCAGGGCAAGCTGATCGAGATCGAGCTGGCCCAGACCGATCCCGACGCCGCCCGCGAGGAGGTCGAGCGCATGTGCAAGTCGCTGCTCGCCAACCCGGTCATCGAATCCTACGCCATCGAGATCGCCTGATGCGCGCCGCGGTCATCGTCTTCCCCGGCTCCAACTGCGACCGCGACATGGCCGTCGCGCTGCGCGAGGCGACCGGCGCCGGCGTCAGCATGGTCTGGCACAAGGACACCGCCCTGCCCGAGGGGCTGGACCTGGTGGCCCTGCCCGGCGGCTTCTCCTTCGGCGATCACCTGCGCTGCGGGGCCATCGCGGGCAAGTCGCCGATCATGCGCGCCGTGACCGAGTTCGCCGGCAAGGGCGGGCATGTGCTGGGCGTGTGCAACGGCTTCCAGATCCTGACCGAAACGGGGCTGCTGCCCGGCGCCCTGCTGCGCAACGGGCGGCTGAAATTCCTGTGCAAGTCGTCGCCGCTGCGCGTCGGCACCTCGGCCAGCGCCTTCACCAATGCGTGGAACGCCGGCGACATCGCCTCGATCCCCATCGCGCATCACGACGGCGCCTATGTCGCCGACGAGGACACGCTGGCCGCGCTGAAGGGCGAGGACCGGATCGCCTTCACCTATGAGGGCGGCGCGCCCAACGGGGCCATGGGCGACATCGCGGGGATCCTGTCGCGCAATCGCCGGGTGCTGGGGATGATGCCCCATCCGGAGCGCGCGGTGGACCCGGCCCATGGCGGCTCGGACGGGCGGCGGCTGTTCCGGTCGCTGTTTCACGCGCTCGCCACCGCCTGAGCGCTTGCGGGGGGCCGTCTCCGGCGGCCCTCGTTTCGCTGCGCTCAACCTCGCCCCGCCCGAGACGTCCCCGCTTCGTCGCGGGGCGTCGGGCATGCGCCTCAGTCCCTCAGCGCGACCGGAACGGCGCCCTGCGCCTCGGGCAGCGCGTCGGTCTCGATCAGCTCGGCCATCCGCAGGCTGGCATGGGCCAGCGCCGGGGCCAGCGGGATCAGGCGCAGCTGGCGGGCGGTGTAGAAGGCGAAGCCCGCTCCCTCCCCTACCCGGATCGCGTCCGGGGTCACGTCGAGCCGCGTCACGAACGCGTAGAGCCGCGCCCGGCTGCGTCGGGTCGAGAGACATCGGCCGAAGGGGCGCAGGACGTCCTGGGCCAGCGTGATCCCGGTCTCCTCCCAAAACTCACGAACCGCGGCTTCGCGCAGCGTCTCCCCCGCCTCCACCCCGCCCCCGAAGGGCGCCCAGAAGCCGGCGCCGGACAAATGCGGGCGGTCGTCGCGCAACTGCATCAGCACGCGAGCCTCGGCGTCCACCGCGAAGATCATCGCGCCGGCGCCCGGCCCCGCGTCCTCCCACGCCCCGAACAGCGGGAACTCGGGCTCGTCGGGAAAGTTCATTTGCGCCTCAGATGCTCGTCGAGCCGGGGCATGATCTCGACGAAATTGCAGGGCGTGTGGCGATAGTCGAGCTGGGCGGCGAGGATCTCGTCCCACGCATCCCTGCACGCGCCCGGTGATCCCGGCAGCGCGAACAGATACGTCCCCCCCGCCACGCCGCCGCAGGCGCGGCTCTGCACCGCCGAGGTCCCGATCTTGCCCATCGAGACCACGGCGAAGACCGTGCCGAAGGCGTCGATCTCCTTCTCGTAGACGTCGCGATGGGCCTCCACCGTCACGTCGCGGCCCGTGAGCCCGGTGCCGCCGGTGGAGATCACCACGTCCACCCCCGGATCCGCCACCCAGGCGCGCAGCCGCGCGGCGATCGCGCCCCGGTCATCGGCCACGATGTCGCGCGCCGCGATCCCGTGGCCCGCGCCCTCGATCCGCGCGACCAACGTGTCGCCGGAGCGGTCGTCGGCGAGGCTGCGCGTGTCCGAGACGGTCAGCACCGCGATGCGCAGCGGAATGAACGCCCGCGCCGCCTTGCCGCCATGGGCGGGGGCGGGGGTAGGGGTGGGGGTGGGGGCGGGACCAGGGCCGGAGGCGGGAGGGGAGGCAGGGGCGTCGCTCATGGTCAGGCTCCGATTTCGGGCGCGGCGCCGTCCAGCGCGGCCCGCAACGCGCGCAGGTCGCGCCAGGAGTCGCGCTTCCGCTCCGGCGTGCGCAGCAGGTAGGCGGGGTGAAAGGTGGGCAGCACCGGCACCCCGCGCCAGTCCCGCCAGATCCCGCGCAGCCGGGTGATGCCGACCGTCGTGTCCAGCAGCCCCTGCGACGGCGCGGCCCCCATCAGCAGCACGAAATCCGGGGCGGCGAGCTCGATATGCCGCTCGGTGAAGGGCAGCAGCATCGAAACCTCATCGGTCGAGGGCCGCCGGTTCTCGATCGGCCGCCAGAAGGCGACATTGGTGATGTAGACGGAATCGGCCGGGGTCGCCGCGTCCCGCGCGAGCCCGATGGCGGCGAGCATCCGGTCCAGCAGCACGCCCGAGCGGCCGACGAAGGGCTTGCCCTCGCGGTCCTCCTCACGCCCCGGCGCCTCGCCCACGATCATCACGCGGGCGCCGGGGCGGCCGTCGCAGATCACCGTGTTGCGGGCGCCCTTTTTCAGCGGACTGCCCTCGAATCCCCGGATGGCGTCATGCAGGGCGGACAGGTCGGAGGCGGCGGCGGCGAGCGCGCGGGCGACCTCGCGGGGCTCGGCCTCCGGCTCCGGGCGCGGGACGGCGGGCTTGCGGGCTTTCGATCCGGGCTGCGCGGCGGCGGCCGGGGTCGCCGCGCGCGCCGCGGCCCGGGCGGCGGCCAGGGCTGCGGATTCGGCGAAACGGTCGACCGGCGCCTCCGCCACCGCCTCGTCCACGCCGCACTCCACCTGGAATTCGAGCGCCGCCAGCAGCGCCTCGCGCCCCGCCGCGGCCCAGGCGTCGCCGCCGGTCCCGTCGCGTCGCCAGCCGCCGATCTCGGTTCCCTGATCCATCCCCGCATCCTAGCCCCCGCCCGCCGGGCCCGATAGGGGGCGCCGCGCCGCTGCCCCCCGTCCTTCCCGCGTCCCGCTCGCGTCGTTTCCACCCCCGGCCCGACCGCGCCGCGGAGACGGGTTTCCACGCTGTCAGGTTGACGACCCCCCGGGGGCGCTTTACCTCGAATGTCGGTCGCAACCTGCCGTGCGGCCGGGGGAGAGACACGAAGGATGCCCGGATGAGCGAGATCGAACGCGAAACCATGGACGTTGACGTCGTCATCGTCGGAGCCGGCCCTGCCGGCCTCTCGGCGGCGATCCGGCTCAAACAGCTGGGCGGCGAAGACCTCAACGTGGTGGTGCTCGAAAAGGGCTCCGAGGTCGGCGCGCATATCCTGTCGGGCGCCGTGCTGGACCCGTCGGGCCTCGACGCCCTGATCCCCGACTGGAAGGAGAAGGGCGCGCCGCTCAACACCCCCGTCACCGAGGACAAGTTCCTGGTGCTCGGCGCCGCGGGCGACATGCGCATCCCGAATTTCCCGATGCCGCCGCTGATGGACAATCACGGCAACTACATCGTCTCCATGGGCAATGTCTGCCGCTGGATGGCCGAGCAGGCCGAGGAGCTGGGGGTCGAGATCTTCCCCGGCATGGCCTGCTCCGAGCTGGTCTATGGCGACAAGGGCGAAGTCGTGGGCGTGGTCGCCGGCGAATTCGGCAAGAACCCCGACGGCACGCCCGGCCCGAGCTACGAGCCGGGCATGGAGCTGCGCGGCAAATACGTGATGCTGGCCGAGGGCGTGCGCGGGTCGCTCTCCAAGACCGCGATCGAGAAGTTCGGCCTCTCGGACGGCAAGGAGCCGCAGAAATACGGCCTCGGCATGAAAGAGGTGTGGGAGATCGACCCCGCCAAGCACAAGGAAGGCCAGGTCACCCACACCATGGGCTGGCCCCTCGGCGACAATGCCGGCGGCGGGTCCTTCATCTACCACGGCGAGAACAACCAGGTGTTCATCGGCTTCGTGGTGCACCTGAACTACAAGAATCCGTATCTGTATCCGTACATGGAATTCCAGCGCCTCAAGCATCACCCGGCCGTGGCCGAGATGCTGGAGGGCGGCAAGCGCGTCGCCTACGGCGCCCGCGCCATCACCGAGGGCGGCTGGCAGTCCCTGCCCAAGCTGACCTTCCCGGGAGGCATGCTGCTGGGCTGTTCGGCGGGCATGGTCAACGTGCCCCGGATCAAGGGCAACCATAACGCCATGCTCTCGGGCAAGGCGGCGGCCGAGGCGGCGTTCGAGGCCATCCAGGCCGGGCGCGAGGGCGACGAGCTGGTGGAATACGAGGCCGACGTGCGCTCGGGCCCCATCGCCGCCGACCTCAAGAAGGTGCGCAACGTCAAGCCGCTCTGGTCCCGCTACGGGCTGGTGGGCGGCCTCGCGCTGGGCGGGCTGGACATGTGGTTCGCCTCGATCTTCGGCGGCACGCTGTTCGGGACGCTGGGCCATGGCAAGACGGACGCCGAGGCGACGGAACGGGCGGCGAAGCACACGCCGATCGACTATCCCAAGCCCGACGGCAAACTGAGCTTCGACCGGCTGACCAACGTGAGCTTCGCGGCGACCAACCATGAAGAGAGCCAGCCCTGCCACCTGCGGCTGAAGGATCCGGAGATCCCGATCGCCTGGAACCTCAAGAAATACGACGAGCCGGCGCAGCGTTATTGCCCGGCCGGCGTGTATGAGGTGGTGCGCAACGACGACGGGTCCGACCCGCGCTTCGTGATCAACTTCCAGAACTGCGTGCACTGCAAGACCTGCGACATCAAGGATCCGCCGCAGAACATCAACTGGACCACGCCGCAGGGCGGGGACGGGCCGAATTATCCCAACATGTGACGGGCCCAACATGTAACGGGCCCGACATCTGACGGGTCCAACATCTGACGGGCGCGCCGTCTTCCCGAAGGAAGCAGGCGCCGCATGACAGGGCCGCCGGCGCGATGCGTCGGCGGCCTTTTTCATGACCGGCCCCGCCGCGCCGGCCGAGCGGTCGGAGCGCGCGGCGCGCCATGCCGCGCTTTGCCGAAATCCGCCCCCCGGCCGGCCCCCGCGCGGGTGGCGCCCCCTCGCACCTCTCCGCCCCGCATGAGGGGTGAGGCGCCGAAGACACGCAGGTTTGGCCTCCGCGTCACGTCTCCGGGCTGGGGTCCGCCGACCTCCCTTCGCGCGTTACGCGTGCTCTGCGGCGCGGGGCGCCCGACTGCCCGCGCCCGGCCGCGGTGGCCGTCGGCGACGGACATTGACGGAAGGCCAGGGCAGACGGCCGGGGGACCGGTTCGCCCCGCCCGACGCCCTGCGCGCCCGAATCTCGTCCTCGGATGCTAGACGCGCTCGCCGCCCATCGGTCCGAGGAGGGCGCCTCGCGGAAGAGACGCGGCTCATGCCGACACAGGTGATCGCGACCGGGAATCGCCGCCTCCGGCGCGGGCGCGCAGGGTCGCGCCACGCGCCGCAGGCCGGCGCGCCGCTCGAATGAGCGATCACGCGCGCACGGGCTCACCCCGCGCGGCGGCGGCGCGGCGCCCGAATCCCCCTTCCGTCATCCCGCCGTCATCCCGGCGACAACGCCCGGCCGGAACGCCCGCGCCGGCCCCGCCGGGCCGCCGCGTCAGTCGGGCGCGACGCCCAGCACCCTCAGCCGCCGGTAGAGCGTCGAGCGGCCCATTTCCAGCCGCCGCGCGGCCTCCGACAGGTTGCCGGCGTAAAGCCGCACCGCGTGCCGGATGGCGTCGCCCTCCACATCCGCCAGCGGGCGGGCGTGGCCGTCCGCCCCGCGCAGGGGCGCGAAATCCGCAGGCGCCGCGCCCCCGGACCGCCCGCCCGCCTGCCCTTCCGCTCCCGCCGACTCACCCGGACCAACCCCGCGGCGAAGCGCGCGCCTTGCATCATCCATCATGTGTCTCTTCCGTATCGCCCTCGATCCCAAGCCTTGAAACGCAGGTGACTCGATTTACGCTCTCGACAGAATCGGCGCGAAGTTAGGCCCAAGAGACCAATGTGTTGTTAAAACGCGACGAGGCATGAATTCCGCAGCCGTTTCCGAGCCATCGCGCCGCTTACATGGTTGATCGTCGCCGCGGATCGTGGCAATCGAACCGCAGGGTGCAGTCGGAACTACACGATCGCCGGCGCCCATACTTTCATGACCCGGCAGCCGCAGCCGGGCGAACCGAGACGGAGAGAGGGATGAACATCATTTCCCGGACTGCCATGGCCGGAACCGCCCTGGCGCTTGCCGGCTGCTCGTATCTGCCGGGCGCAAACCTGGGCGACACGTTCACGGCCGAGAGCTACCTTGGGACCTCGATCGAGGGCTCGGGCTTCAACGCTGCTCTGGCTCGCGAATACCAGGCGCTCGCCGTTCGTTCGGCGCGCACCGACGTGAACTGGATGGACTCGACGGCCTACATCGCCAAGTCCGAGGCCGCCGCCGCCGGCGGCGTCGCGCCCTGGACCCCGGCCGAGCTGGGCGTCTCCCCCGAGATCGCCTATGACGACGTCGTTTCGCTGGTCAACGCGAACATGAACGTGCGTCCCGAGGCCTGCGCCAAGGCCCAGGCTTACTGGGACCAGTACCTCGAGTCGCTGGCCGAAGGCGCGTTCGCCTGCGTTTCGGCCGCCGACGCCAAGGCCATGCTCGAGGAGGCTCTCGTGGCCTGCCGCGGCATCGCCTCGGACATGACCGTCTACTTCGGCTTCGACAAGGCCGACATCACCGCCGCGGCCCAGGCCGTGATCGATGAGGTCGTGACCATGCTGGCCTCCTACAGCGCTCCGCTGGTTTCGATCGTGGGCCACACCGACACCGTCGGTTCGTTCGCCTACAACCAGCAGCTGTCCGAGCGTCGCGCCACCGCGGTGGAGCAGGCCATCCTGTCCCGCTCGGCCTCCTCGGGCATCAACGCCGGCACCATCTCGAAGTCCGGTCGTTCGGAATCCGAGCTGGCCGTGCCGACCAGCGACAACGTCCGCGAGCCGCGCAACCGTCGCGCCACCATCGCGATCTCCGAGTAATCGGGGGATGGCCGCCGCGGGCCCCCGGGCCTGCGGCGCGTCATGGATGATCTGAATTCGCCCCGCGCCCCTGGCGCGGGGCGTTTTCGCATGCGCGCCCCTTGCGGCCGCCCGCCCGGCGGCCCTCCCGGCCGACGCAGCCCGCGCGTGATCCGGCGGCGCGCCTCACCCTTGCCCGCCCCGCGCTCTTTCCCACCCGGTCGACCGGCGGGCGCCGCCCGACCCGTGGATTTCGCGCGCGTCCCGCGCAGTCCCTGCGCATTGCCGGCGCCGGCGCCCTTTCTCCCTCCGCCTCGCCGGGCTATATCCCGCCTTCGCCCCACGCTCCGCCGTCCATGGAGAAGCCCGACATGCACCTGCCCTTCCGCCTCGATCGCCGTCCGCTCGCCGACGCCGCCGACGCCGCTTCCGGACAGGGCGCCCCGGGCGGTCCGCTGGGCGAGCTGCCGGAATGGAACCTCGACGACCTCTATCCCGGCCCCGACGCCCCCGCCCTGCGCGAGGATCTCGACGCCGCGCGGGCCGAGGCGCAGGCGCTGGCCGATGAGTTCGAGGGCAAGATGGCGACCCTGAGCGGCGACGCCATGGCCGACGCCGTGGCCCGCTACGAGCGGCTTCAGCAGCGGCTCGGCCGGGTCATGTCCTATGCCGGCCTGCGCCACTACCAGAACACCACCGACCCCGAGCGCGCCAAGTTCATGGGCGACCGCCATAACGAGGTCACCGAGATCACCGCGCCCACGGTCTTCTTCACGCTGGAGCTGAACCGGATCGAGGATGCGGAGATCGAGCGCATGCTGGGCGAAAGCGCGGCGCTGACCCGCTACAAGCCCTGGCTGGAGCGCCTGCGCGCCTACCGGCCCTACCAGCTTTCCGACGAGCTGGAGAAATTCCTGCACGACCAGTCGGTGGTCGGCGCCGCCGCGTGGAACCGCCTGTTCGACGAGACCATGGCCCGCCTGACCTTCGAAGTGGAGGGCGAGGACGAGCCCCTGCCGCTGGAATCCACGCTGACCCTGTTATCGGATGCCGACCGGAGCCGCCGCGCCGCCGCCGCCGCGGCGCTGTCGACCGTCTTCGCCGAGCAGCTGCCGATCTTCACCCGGATCATGAACACGCTCGCGAAAGAGCAGGAGATCGAGACCCGCTGGCGCAAGATGCCCTCCGCCCAGACCGGCCGCCACCTGTCCAACCAGGTGGAGCCCGAGGTGGTCCAGGCCCTGCGCGACGCGGTGGTCGAGGCCTATCCGCGGCTCTCGCACCGCTACTACACGCTGAAGGCGGGCTGGCTGGGGCTGGACAAGCTCCAGCACTGGGACCGCAACGCCCCCCTGCCCGACGAGCCCGACCGCAAGATCGACTGGGCGGAGGCCAGGGCCACGGTCATGGACGCCTATGCCGGCTTCTCGCCGCGCATGGC
The DNA here is from genome assembly GCF_900106695.1 of Albimonas donghaensis. GTDB lineage: Bacteria > Pseudomonadota > Alphaproteobacteria > Rhodobacterales > Rhodobacteraceae > Albimonas > Albimonas donghaensis. The sequence continues at coordinate 218,212 of NZ_FNMZ01000001.1, read as the reverse complement.
GGAATTGGCCGAGCCCTTCTTCCACAACGGCTGGATCGACGCGCCGGTGAAGCCGGGCAAGGCCGCCGGCGCCTTCGCGCATCCGACCGTCACCGACGCGCATCCCTATGTGATGCTCAATTACCTCGGCAAGACGCGGGACGTGATGACGCTCGCCCATGAGCTTGGGCACGGGGTCCACCAGATCCTCGCCGCCGACCAGGGGGAGTTCCTGTCCTCCACCCCGCTGACCCTGGCCGAGACCGCCTCGGTCTTCGGCGAGATGCTGACCTTCCGCCGCCTGCTGGACCGGGAGACGGACCCGAAGAAGCGCCGCACCCTGCTGGCCGGCAAGGTCGAGGACATGCTGAACACGGTGGTCCGCCAGATCGCCTTCTACGACTTCGAATGCCGGGTCCACGCGGCCCGCGCCGAGGGCGAGCTGACCGGCGACGACCTGGGCGAGATCTGGATGCAGGTTCAGCGCGAAAGCCTCGGCCCGGCTTTCGAATTCGCGCCGGGATACGAGACGTTCTGGGCCTATATTCCGCATTTCATCCACTCGCCCTTCTACGTCTACGCCTATGCGTTCGGCGACGGGCTGGTGAACGCGCTTTACGCCGTCTACGAGGAAAGCGGCGAGGGCTTCCAGGACAAGTATTTCGACATGCTGGCCGCCGGCGGCTCCAAGGGTCACAAGGAGCTGCTGGCCCCGTTCGGGCTCGACGCCACGGACCCGCAGTTCTGGCAGAAGGGCCTCGGCCTGATCGACCGCATGATCGGCGAGCTGGAAGCCTCCGAGGTCTGATCGACCGCGGCGGGGGGGGCCGGGCGGCCTGCCCTGCGCCCCCGCCCCCGGTTGCCCCTTTCCCCTGCGCCCGCTATCACCGCGATACGCCGACCAGGGAGATCCCATGCCCGCCATCCTCCGCGCCGACCAGCCGGACTTCGAGACGCGCTTCCAGGCCCTTCTGGCCCTCAAACGCGAATCCGCCCCCGAGGTGGACGATGTCGTGGCCTCGATCCTCGCGGATGTGCGGCTGCGCGGCGACGAGGCGCTGATCGACTACACCTCGCGCTTCGACCGGCTCGACCTCGCGCCCGACACGCTGGCGATCTCGCCCGAGGAGATCGCCGCCGCCTCCCTCGCCGTGCCGCCGGACGAGGCGCAGGCGCTGGAGCTGGCCGCCGCGCGGATCGAGGCCTATCACCGCCGCCAGCTGCCCGAGAACGTGAGCTTCGAGGACGAGGCCGGCGCGCAGCTCGGCTGGCGCTGGACGCCAGTGGAGGCCGCGGGGCTCTACGTGCCCGGGGGGACCGCCTCCTACCCGTCATCGCTGCTGATGAACGCCATTCCCGCGCGGGTCGCGGGCGTGAGGCGGCTGTCGGTCTGCATGCCGACGCCCGGCGGCAAGGTGAACCCGCTGACGCTGCTGGCCGCGCGGCTGGCGGGCGTGACCGAGATCTTCCGAATCGGCGGCGCCCAGGCCATCGGCGCGCTCGCCTACGGCACCCAGACGGTGCAGGCCGTGGACAAGATCGCCGGGCCCGGCAACGCCTATGTCGCCGCCGCCAAGCGCCGGGTCTACGGGACCGTGGGGATCGACATGATCGCCGGCCCCTCCGAAATCCTGGTCATCGCCGACGCCGACCAGAACCCCGACTGGATCGCCATGGACCTGCTGAGCCAGGCCGAGCATGACGAAAGCGCCCAGTCGATTCTGCTCACCGACAGCCCCGCCATGGCCCAGGCCGTGATCGCGGCGGTGGAGCGCGCGCTCGCCCTCCTGCCCCGCCGCGACATCGCCGAGGCGTCGTGGCGCGCCAACGGCGCGGTGATCCTGACCCGCGACCTCGCCCAGGCGGCCGAGATCTCCGACCGCATCGCGCCCGAGCATCTGGAGATCTGCACCGAGGACGCCGAGGCGCTGTCCGCCCGCATCCGCCATGCCGGCGCGATCTTCCTGGGCGCCTACACGCCCGAGGCCATCGGCGACTATGTGGGCGGGCCCAACCACGTGCTGCCCACGGCGCGCTCGGCCCGGTTCTCCTCCGGCCTGTCGGTGCTGGACTTCATGAAGCGCACCACCATCGCCCGCATGTCCCCCGGCGCGCTCGCCGCCATCGGCCCGTCGGCGGAGACCCTGGCCCGCTCCGAGGGACTGGAGGCGCATGCGCTGTCCGTGCGCCTGCGGCTCGACGCGCTCAACGAGGGCTGATTATGACCCGTCTCACCGCCATCACGCTGGACGAAGCCGGGCTCGCCGCCCCCACCCCGGAAGTGGAGCAGGAGCGCAAGGTCGCCATCTACGACCTGCTGGAGGAGAACAGCTTCTCCCTGACCCGCGAGGATTCGCCCGAAGGCCCCTACGCGCTGGGGCTCGGCATCCGCGACCGGCGGGTGGTGTTCTCCCTGACCACCGAGGCGGGCGATCCGGCGGGGGAGTTCCACCTGTCGCTGGGTCCGTTCCGGCAGATCATCAAGGACTATTTCGCGATCTGCGAAAGCTACTACGACGCGGTGAAACGCCTGCCGCCGAGCCAGATCGAGGCCATCGACATGGGCCGGCGCGGCATCCACAACGAGGGCGCGCGGATCCTGCGGGAGCGTCTGGAAGGCAAGGCCGAGGTCGACGACCATACCGCGCGGAGGCTGTTCACCCTGGTCTGCGTCCTGCACTTCAAGGGCTGAACGGGGACCGACCCATGGCCCTGCTTCCCGCCTCCGTCCTGTTCTGCTGCGACCACAACGCGGTCCGCTCGCCCATGGCGGAGGGGCTGATGAAGAAGCTGCACGGCACGCGCATCTTCGTGCAGTCGGCCGGCGTGAAGCACGACATGGAGGTCGACCCCTTCGCCGTCGCCGTCTGCGCCGAAATCGGGGTGGAGCTGGAAAAGCACCGCGCCCGCTCCTTCGAGGATCTGGCCACGGGGGGCGAGCAGATCGACAGTTACGAGCTGATCGTGGCCCTGTCGCCCGCCGCCCAGCGCGCCGCGCTCGATCACACCCGCTGGTACGCGACCGAGGTGCGCTACTGGCCCACCCTCGACCCCACCGGGATCGGCGAGCGGCGGGAACAGAAGCTCGACGCCTATCGCGCGACGCGGGACCAGATCCTGGCCAATCTCCGCAAGGAGTTCTCCACGTTCTGAGGCGCCCTCAGGCGGCGTCATGGAAGATGATCCCCAGCGTGGCGCGTTCCCCCGCCCGCAGGCGCGACACGCCGTGGCGCTGCTTCACGCGGTAGGTTCCGCGGGTTCCCTGCCGCGGGCGGTCCGACACCGCGAAGGCGACCGCATGGCCCTGGGCCAGGGGCACGACCTCGGCGCGGGACTGCATGCGGGGGCGCTGCTCGGTCAGCACGAACTCGCCGCCCTCGAAAGCCTCGGGCGGGCTCAGCAGGATCACCACCTGGATCGGAAAGGCGAGGTCGCCGTAAAGGTCCTGGTGCAGGCAGTTGAAGTCCCCCGGCCCGTAGCGAAGCATCAGCGGCGTGGGTTTCGTCTGCCCCGCGGCGGCGCAGAGCGCGCGGAACGCGGCGTGGGTCGCAGGGTAAGGCCGCCCCCGCCCCATGCGCTCGGCCCAGGCGTTGGCCGCGGGGACCAGGCGGGCGTAGAGCGACGCGCGCAGGGCCGCCACCGCCTCGGGCAGCGGATCGGCGAAATACTTGTACTCGCCCTCCCCGAAGCCGTGACGGCGCATGACCACATGGCTGCGGAAGGGCGCCGGCTCGGGATAGAGCGCGGCGAGAGCGGCGCAGGCCGCGGGGTCCAGCACGGGGCCGAGATCGGCGTGGCCGTGGGCGTCCAGCGCCTCCGCGGGATCGGAATCGGGATGGGCGAGGTCGAGCATGGGCGGGGCTCCTGCATGCGAAGGGGGCGGCGCGGCCTTGATCGCCGCCCCGCCCCCCTGCCGTCAGCCCGTTTCCTGCGCTATCCGCCCGCCGCCACCGTCGCGGCCAGATCCCCGGACAGCCACAACCCGATGGCCTGCATGGCGCCCAGATCCTCGGTCCGCAGGAAGCTCATCCAGTCGGTGTAGAGCCCGGGCAGGTAGAGCGTGATCTCCGGCCAGCCGATCAGCACCGCCAGCGTCAGGATATCCATGGCCAGGAACCACATCACGCCCCGGAAGATCGTGGTCACCGGCACCGCCTTGCCCACCACCGAGGAGATGATGAACACGTTGAACCCCAGCGGCGGCGTGATCAGCCCGATTTCCAGATACTTGATCATGATGACCCCGAACCAGATCAGCGAGACGTCGTAGCTCTCCACCACCGGGGTCACGATGGGCAGGGTCAGCAGCATGATCTCGATGGGCCCGATGAAGGTGCCGAGGATCACGTAGATCAACGAGATGGCGATGATGACGGGCGTGGCGTCGGTGGAGATCGAGCTCGCCCAGTCCGCCAGGAACTGGCCGAGCCCCGAAATCGCGATGAAGCGCGAGAAGATCATCGCGCCGAAGATGATGGCGAAGATCGAGCCGGTCTGGCGCAGCGCGTCGAAGAAGGCGGCGCCGGTCTTGGCCTTGTTCATGCGCCCCGCGGCGAGCGCGATGAAGAAGGCGCCGGCGGCGCCGATGGCGCCGGCCTCCATCGGGGTGAAGAAACCGATCATGATGCCGCCCATCACCAGGATGAACAGCAGCACGATCCCCCAGGAGCCCGAGAGCGCCCGCATCTTGTCGCCCAGGCTCACCCGCTCCAGCATCCCGGGCGCGAGGGCCGGGTTGATGCGGGCGCGGATCAGCACCATGCCGATATAGATCGCCGCCGACAGGAAGCCGGGGATCACGCCCGCGATGAACAGCAGCGCGATGGATTGCTCGGTGAACACGGCGTAGAGGATCATCAGCACCGAGGGCGGGATCAGCGAGCCCAGCGTGCCCGAGGCCGCCACCACGCCGGTCGCCAGCCCCTTGTCGTAGCCGCGCCGCAGCATCTCGGGCACCGCGATCTTGCCCATCGCCGCGGCGGTGGCGAGCGAGGAGCCGGAGACCGCCGCGAATGCCGCGCAGCCCAGCGTCGAGGCCGCCGCCAGCCCGCCGGGCGTGCGCCCGAACCAGACCCGCGCCGCGTCGTAGATCTCCCGCGTGAAGCCGGAGACATAGGTGATGTAGCCCATCAGCATGAAGGCGGGGATGGTGGTCAGGTCGAAGTTCAGGATGGTCCCGAACGTGTCCGAGGACAGCACCGCGTCCGCCGCCCGGTCCGAGCGCAGGACGGTCAGCCCCACCCAGCCCACCAGGGTGAGCGCGAAGGCCACCGGCATGCGGCAGAACATCAGCACGATCATCGCGAGCACGCCCAGCGCGCCGATCACTTCCCGTTCCATCAGGAATTCCCCCCGGCGTCGCGGCCGCGCTCATCCGAGGCGGTGGTGTCGATGAATTCGCCCGAGGTCTCGACCTCGGCGCCGCTATGGGCGGGCAGCAGCGGGGTGAGGTCCCATCCCGGCGGGGCGCCGGCGGCCTCCGCGTCGACAAGCTCCGTCACCGGCAGCACCAGCACCTGGATGGCGGTGCGCGCCAGCCACCAGGCCAGCCCCATCATGAAGATCAGCCGCGGCGGCCACATGGGCAGGTCGTAGATCGACCCGTAGGTGATTTCGAGGAAGGAGCCCGGCACCTCCTCGATGCTCACCCAGGCGAGCCGGGAGACCGCGAGGCAGCCCGCCAGCACGCCCACCAGGCGCAGGGTGCGGTTGGTGCGCTCGGACATGTTGTCGGTGAAGGCGGTGACCTCGATATGCTCGCCGCGGCCCTGGATCACGCCCATCATCAGGGCGGCGACCAGAACCAGCGCCCATTCGGCCATGGTGTAGTCGTCGGGAATCGGCTTCCACAGCGTGCGCCCGATCACCGAGAAGAAGGTGACCAGCACCATGGCGGCCAGCGCCGCGCCGGCGACATAGACCACCACGCGGTCGATGCGCGCCATGGTCCGGGCCGCGGCGACCAGGCCGCGGGTCCCCCGCTCCCGCCCCGAGGCGGAAAGGGTGAGGGCCGACAGCCACGCGACCCGCAGCACCATGATCAGCAGCAGGTCGAGGAAGAGGCCGAGGCCCCAGAGGATCGCCACATGGAGCGCCGACCAGAAGCTGTCGGGCTCGGAGATCCAGGCGTCATGAATGAGATAGGTGAACACGGGGCTCGGGCTCTTTCCGGTTGCGGGCGGATTGCGCTTGCGGGCGCGCAGGCCGTCGGAGGCGACCCGACGGGCCGGGCGCCTCCCTCCCCCGCGTGCGGGGAAGGGCCGGGATGGGGGGGCGGCGCCGGCGCGGCGCCCGGATCGGCGGGAAGGCCGGCGCGAAGGGCGGTCGGGGGGGGCAGGCCCCGGTCCCCCGGCGCGCCCCCCGCCGCCCCGTCGCGTGCCGAAGCCGCGGCGCGGACAGGGAGGCGGCGGGCCGGACGCAAGGTCCGGGGCCAGGACCGGGGCTCAGGTCGGGGCTCAGCTCAGGGCTCAGGCCCGACCCGATCCCGCCCCCGGCGCGGCGCGCGGGCTCACCAGGGGTAGCCCTCGGCCTTCATCTTCTCCTCCAGCGCGTCGACCTTGCCGATGTAGAACTCGGCGATCTTCGGCGCGTCGGGATCGACCTCGGTCGCCTTGGCGACGTTGTTGTCGTAGCTGGGCTTCAGCCCGGCCCGCCAGGCGTCCTTGTCCGCGCCCTCAACCTTCAGCACCTTCATCGGATAGGTCTCGTCGACCTGCACCTTGGCGAGGCTCTCCTCGTCGAAGGTGATCTCGGCCCGCGCGAGGTCCAGCGTCAGCTGCGGCAGCGACCCGGCGATGATCTCGCGCTGTTCGTCGGTCAGGTCGTTCCAGCGATCCAGGTTCATGTAATACATGTTCATGTGCTGGCCGAGGTCGAGGATCGTCAGGTGGTCCGCCACCTCGTTGAGCTTGTAGGGGTAGAGCTGCCCCAGATAGGTGACCGACCCGGTGATCGTCCCCTTCTCCAGCGAGGTGTAGGTCTCCGGCGACCGGATCCGCGCCGGGTTCACGTCCAGGTCCAGCGCCTTGGCCGCGTAGGTCCAGTGCGAGGACAGGCGCATGGTCTTGCCGTTCATCGCCTGCGGGGTCGGGTAGAACTGGTCGCCCACCAGCACCGTCGAGCCGATGGAGTGATTGGTGAGGAACTTGAGGTTGTTGGCCTCGTCCTCCGCCGCGATCTCGGGGAACGCGTCGCGCGTCGCCAGCCAGGCCTGGGTGATCACATAGGGATCGCCGGTGCCGAAGGAGGTCGACGACAGGTAGGTCAGCGGGAACACGGTGCGCGTGTAGGCCGGAACCAGGATGCCGATATCGGCCAGCCCGGAGGACACCGCCTTGAGATTGTCGGCCAGCTTGGACAGCGACTGCTGGTAGTAGAATTCCACCTCCAGGTCGCCGTTGGTCTTCTCTTCGATCATCTTCGCCCAGGCCTCGAAGACCGGGGACTGCGGCGCGGTCGGCGTCGCGGAGGTGGTGAAGGACAGCACCTCCCCGGCCTTGGCGGCGGGGGCGGAGACCGCTCCGGCGGCGAGCGCGAGGGCGAAGGCGGCGCCGAGGGCGGCCGCCGGTCTGGCGAGCATCATGTCGTTCCTCCCATTCACGACCGCGCGGCCCGGCTGTTGGCGCCGGGTCCCGCCGCGGTCAGAGCCGAAGACTTGCACGCGTCGCGTCGCCATGCCATCGAAAGAGTGATATATAACATCACCTACCTGATGGCTTTACCCGGGAGACGAAGCTTGGACGGCTCGGAAGAAGTCCGCTACGGCGGAATGGTGAAATCTGCGGTGCGCGTCATCGAGATCCTGGAGTTCTTCGAGGCCGAACGTCGGGCCCTGAAGGTCAGCGAGATCGTGGAGGGGCTGCGGATGCCGCAATCCTCGGTCTCGACGCTGATGAAGACGCTCGCCGCGCAGGGCTATGTGGAGTTCGACCCGGAGACCCGCCGCTATCGCCCGGCGCCGCGGCTGGCCTTTCTGGGGCACTGGGCGCTGGGGGGGCCGGGGAATATCGAGCAGGTGCAGAACCTGATGCGGGCGCTGGCCGAGCAGACCGAGGAATCGGTGCTGCTGGGCGGACAGAAGGGCCTGTTCATGCAGTATCTCTCGATCATCGAGAGCCCGCACAACCTGCGTTTTTCGCTGCGCCCGGGGCTGGTGCGGCCGCTGCACGGCTCGGGGATCGGGATCATGCTGCTGACCCGCCGCTCGGACGACGACATCCGCCGGATCGTGCGCCGCCACCGGGCCGAGTTCGGGGCCGAGGACGGCTGGCCGGATGAGGAGGCCACGCTGGAGAATGTCCGCCTCGCCCGCGCGCAGGGCTATATCGAGACCTTCGGCATCGCCTCGCGCGGGGCCGGCACCATCTGCACGCTGCTGGAAATACCGGGCTCGGGCCCCTGTCTGGGCATCGCGGTGGGCGGGCCGATCAGCCGGCTCGACACCCATCGCGAGGAGCTGCGCGAGACGCTGACCCGCACCGTCGCGGAATTCGTGCGGGACCTCGCCGAGCTTCCCGTCGCCGCGGGCCGGGCCGAACGGAGCTTTCCCGCCGGACACGCTTGACGGCCGCCCCCCGGGCGCCAACCGCTCCGGTCGGGAGCGGCGGGCGTCCGGGGGATCGGCCGGCGGCGGCGCCACACCGCGGCGCGCGAACGGCCGCGCGCCTTCGACGCTTCTTCACGCGGCCGGCGACTCCGGCCCGAACAACGCGACGCGGCCCGATATCGACGCGACCGGACCCCAAGCTACGGACAACGCACTCCACCTCGCACGCTCCGCGCGATACCCGACCCGCGCCCCCCTTTACGCAACCACACGCGCCTCGCCGTCCCTCCCCCGCGCCCCCGGCGAAGACGTCCGATCCGGCGGGATCGGTCGGCCTCATCCGGGCCCGCCTCCCGCGAGCGGGGAGGAATGGCCGGGGGCCGACCGTTGCAGGCGGTCGGTCCCCGTTCTCGGCTGGACGCGGAAAACCACGCTGCGTCTGACGCTTGAGCTATCTCACCGCCGCTGAAAGCCCCGCGATACGCCGCGGGCGGGGGCGCCTTGACCCTTCCAAATACGGCCGCCTCATGAACGGGTTTCAGCCTGGTTAAAAAATCTTCATCATCGTGACTCGCTGACCCGCGCGGCGCCGTTTCGTCGCCGCATCCGCGCCGGAGCCCGGCCTTGATTCCGCCTCGGTCAGGGGCGCGCGGGCGATCCCGACTGGACGTGTGGGGCGTGGGAGGCGATAGATCATCTATGCCGACGCACGGGCAACGCCCGGGCGGAAACGAGCGCTCGGCGCGCGGTCGGGGGGAGGAGGCCCCTCTCCTGCGCGACCGAAGGACCCTGGGAGGGAACCATGACCACGACACGCAGACCCGGCCTTCGCGGGCTGGCCGCCGCCGCGGCCGCAGCCATCCCCGCCGCGATCCTCGCCCTGACGCCCGCGCCCGACGGCGCCCGGGCGCAGGAATTCACCTTCAAGCTTCACCATCTGCTGTCCGCCCAGGCGCCGGCCCATTCCCGCATGCTGGTCCCCTGGGCCGAGCAGGTGGAGGAGAACTCCGGCGGCCGGGTGAAGATCGAGATCTTCCCCGCCATGACGCTGGGCGGCCGCCCGCCCGAGCTGATCAACCAGGTGCGCGACGGGGTCGTGGATCTGATCTGGACGGTGAACGGCTACACGCCGGGCCTGTTCCCGCGCACCGAGGTGTTCGAGCTTCCCAATGTCTTCACCAACGATCCCCGCGCCGCGGATCTGGCGATGAACGAGATGCTGGCCTCGGGCGCGCTGGCCGACGACTACAAGGGCGTGGAGGTCATGTTCCTGCATGTCCACGCCGGCCAGGCCATGCAGATGCGCGACAAGCTGGTGCGCACGCCCGCCGATCTGGCGGGGCTCAACATCCGCACCCCCACCCGCACCAACGCCTGGGTGATCGAGGCGCTGGGCGCCACCCCGGTCGCCATGCCGGTGCCCGACCTGCCCCCCGCCCTGCAGAAGGGCGTGGTGGACGGGGCCTTCATCCCGTTCGAGATCATCCCGCCGCTGAAGATCCAGGACCAGACCGCCTATCAGGTCGAACTCGCCGACGAGGGCCGGCTGGGCACCACCGCCTTCCAGGTCTCGATGAACCAGGCGCGCTGGGACGGTCTTCCCGACGACATCAAGAAGGCGTTCCGCGACGCCTCGGGCCCCGAATGGCAGGCCCGGGTCGGAGAGATCTGGCGGGCCGCGGATGATTTCGGCATCGGGCTCGCGGTCAAGGCCGGCAACGAGCACGTCACCCTGACGCCCGAGGAAAGCGCCGCCTTCGCCGCGGCGCTGGACCCGGTGGTGGGGCGCTGGGTCGAGGAAGTGAAGAGCAAGGGCATCGACGGCCAGGCGCTGGTCGACGAGGCGCGCGCGCTGATCGAAAAGCACGCCGCCGAATGACCTCGGAGACCGGCGCCGAGACCCCGCCCCGCCGCGCCGGCTGGACCGGCGCGGCGGCCCGGGCGATCGAGCTCTGGGCGCTGGCCGGCGGCGCGCTGCTGCTGGGGGTGGTGGCGATCAACGCCGCCTCGGTGATCGGGGGCGTCTTCGGCGCCCCCGTGCCCGGCGATTTCGAACTGACCGAGATGGGGGTGGCCGTCGCCGCCTTCGCCTTCCTGCCCTGGTGCCAGCTGACCGGCGCCAACGTCACCGCCGACATCTTCACCGCCCGCGCCTCGCGCGCCTGGACCGCGCGGTTCGCGCTGGCCGCCGCCGTGGTGGCGCTGTTCTTCGCGCTGCTGCTCCTGTGGCGGATGTGGGCGGGGATGCTGGATCAGCGGGAATACGACTACATGACCGCCATCCTTTCGGTCCCCGTGTGGTGGGCCTTCCCGCCGATCCTGGTGTCGCTGGCCCTGCTGGCGGTGGCGGCGCTGGTGTCGCTGGTCGAGGCCGCGCCGGTCGCCGCGGGCCGGGCGCCGGGCGCGGGGAGCGGCCCGGCATGATCGACGCCGTGACCCTGGGGGTCGGCGCGCTGGTCGCGCTGGTGGCGCTGATCGCGCTGCGCATGCCCATCGCCTACGCCATGATCCTGGTTTCGGGGCTGGGCATCGCCTGGCTGAACGGATCGGCCCTGATGCTCAACCAGCTCAAGACGCTGGCCTATGGGCAGTTCTCCATCCATTCGCTGTCGGTGATCCCGATGTTCGTGCTGATGGGCGCGCTGGCGGCAAAGGCGGGGCTGAGCCAGGCGCTGTTCCGCGCCGCCGACGCCTGGCTGGGGCGCCTGCCCGGAGGCGCCGCGATGGCCGCGATCGCGGCCTGCGCGGGGTTCGGCTCGGTCTGCGGATCGTCGCTGGCCACCGCCTCGACCATGGGCCGGGTCGCCCTGCCCGAGCTCGCCCGCTACCGCTATTCCGGCGCGCTGGCCACCGGCACGCTGGCGGCGGGCGGGGTGCTGGGCATCCTGATCCCGCCCTCGGTGGTGCTGATCGTCTACGCGATCATCACCGAGGCCAATATCGTCACCATGTTCATGGCCGCCTTCGTCCCCGGCCTGATCGCGGTGGTCCTGTTTCTGGGCGTCATCGCGCTCTATGTCACGCTGCGCCCCGAAGCCGGCCCCCGCGGCGAACGCGTGAGCCGGGAGGAGCGCCGCGCCGCCACGCTGGGCGTGATCCCGGTGGTGGCGATCTTCGCGCTGGTGCTGGGGGGGATCTACGCCGGGCTCTACAATCCCACGCCCGCCGCGGCAGTGGGCGTGTTCCTGGTCTGGCTGGTGGGCACGCTGCAGGGCCGCCTGCGCCTGCCCCAGATGATCGAGGCGCTGAAGGAGACCGCGGGCTCGTCCGGCATGATCTACCTGATCCTGCTGGGCGCGGAGATGATGAAGATCTTCATGTCCCGCATCGGCCTGCCGCAGGAGACGGCGGCCTGGATCGCGGGCTCCGGCCTCACCCCGATGGTGGTTCTGCTGCTGCTGCTGCTGGCGCTGATCGTGCTGGGGTGTTTTCTCGACAGCCTGTCGATGATCCTGCTGGTCATCCCGTTCTTCTGGCCGGTGCTGATCGAGCTGAACGGCGGGATCTACCAGGGGGCCGAGGGGTCGGGCTTCGGGCTTTCCACCGACGAGCTGAACGTCTGGTTCGGGATCCTGGCGCTGATCGTGGTGGAGCTGGGGCTGATCACGCCGCCGGTGGGGATGAACGTGTTCGTCATCTCGAGCCTGGCGAAGAACGTCCCGATGATCGAGACCTTCAAGGGCGTCGCGCCGTTCTTCGCGGCCGAGATGCTGCGGGTCGCCCTGCTGCTGATCTTCCCCGGGATCGTGCTGTTCCTGCCCCGGCTGCTGGGCGGCTGATCGCGCGCGCGCTCCCACCCCCGCCCCCTTCCCCGACAGGCGGGAGAGGGGGCGGGACGGGTCGGCCTCAGTCCATGCGCGCGAAGCTTTCGGGCCGGGCCCGGCGCCAGCGGCTCATCAGGCTTTCGTCCTTGCAGGAGCCGTCCAGAAGGCTGCCGTCATGGATCGGAACGAAGAGCAGATCGCCCTCGATGGTTTCGCCCCGCTGCTGGCGGTAGTTGAAGTGATAGGGGCTCAGCTCATAGGGCTGTTCCAGCCCCGCCGCGCCGATCATGTGGCCCAGCGCCTTCAGGGTGTTGTTGTGGAAATTGGCCACGCGCACCGACTTGTCGGCCACGTTCAGGGCCTTCTGGCGCAGCTTGTCCTGGGTGGCGACCCCCACCGGGCATTCGTTGGTGTGGCAGGCCTGAGCCTGGATGCAGCCGACCGAGAACATGAAGCCGCGGGCCGAGTTGCACCAGTCCGCCCCCATCGCCAGCGTGCGGGCGATATCGAAGGCGGTGACCATCTTGCCCGCCGCGCCGATGCGGATGCGTCCGCGGATGCCGGCGCCGCGCAGGGTGTTGTGGACGATCATCAGCCCGTCCTGAAGCGGCATCCCCATGTGGTTGGAGAATTCCAGCGGCGCGGCCCCGGTGCCCCCTTCCGATCCGTCCACGACGATGAAATCCGCGTAGATGTCGGTTTTCAGCATCGCCTTGACGATGCACATGAATTCCCGCCGGTGCCCGATGCAGAGCTTGAAGCCCACCGGCTTGCCGCCCGACAGCTCCCGCAGGCGGCCGATGAACTCCACCATCTCCAGCGGCGTGTTGAAGGCGGAATGCGAGGGCGGGGAGATGCAGTCCTCGTTCATCGGCACGTGACGGGCCTCGGCGATCTCGGGCGTGATCTTGGCGGCCGGCAGCATCCCGCCATGGCCGGGCTTGGCGCCCTGCGACAGCTTCAGCTCGATCATCTTCACCTGCGGATCGGCGGCCTGTTCGGCGAAGCGCTCCTCGTCGAAGCCGCCATCGGGGCGCCGGCAGCCGAAATAGCCGGTGCCGATCTGGAAGATCAGGTCGCCGCCGCCTTCCCGGTGATAGCGCGAAATCCCGCCCTCCCCGGTGTCATGGGCGAAGCCGCCGGCCTTGGCGCCCTTGTTCAGCGCCAGGATGGCGTTGCCCGACAGCGCCCCGAAGCTCATCGCCGAAATGTTGTAGATCGAGGCGTTGTAGGGCTGCTTGCAGTCCGGTCCGCCGATCGACACGCGGAAGTCGAAATCGGTGACATGCTTGGTGGCGACCGAGTGGGTCATCCACGAATAGCCCGCATCGTACACGCGCTCATGGGTGCCGAAGGGCTTCTTGTCCTCGACGTTCTTGGCGCGCTGGTAGACGAGGGAGCGGACCTCGCGGCTGAAGGGCTCTTCGTCCTCGTCGCTTTCGATCAGGTACTGGCGGATCTCGGGGCGGATGCCCTCGAACAGCCAGCGCATATGGCCGATGACGGGATAGTTGCGCAGCACCGCGTGCCGGGTCTGCATCAGGTCGGTGACGCCGAGAATGAACAATCCGGTCATCACCACGCCGGCCAGCGAGGCCATCAGGTCGTAGCCGGGCAAGGCCAGCGCGATGGCGAAGAGCGCCAGCGCCAGGACCCCGGTCAGGACGAAGATCGTGTAGCGCATCATGTCGTCGAGTGCCTTTCCGCCGAGTTTCGCGCGGTCGCCCGCCGAAGCCGGCGGGACCGCGACTCGGTGCTTAGCACGATCACAAGTTGATTTTCCTCCGCCCCGTCAAGAAACGCCCGCCCCGAGCGATCGGGACGGGCGGAACCGCGGGGCGAGCGCGCCCGGCGCAGGGGCGCGGAGCGCAGGCGCAGGCGCAGGCGAAGGCTCAGGCCAGCGAGAGCAGCAGCTTGAGCAGGTTGGGCTTGTCGACCTTCTCGATGGCGTTGCGGGGCAGCACCTCGATGAAGAACACCCGCTTGATCCGTTGCAGCTTGCCCAGGCGGGCGTTGGCATGGGCGATCAGATCGGCCTCGGTCACGGTCGCGCCGGGGCGCAGCACGACGCCGGCCCAGGGGATCTCGCCCCATTCCTCGTCGGGCGCGCCGGCCACGCCGGCCTCCAACACGTCGGGATGGGAGTGCAGGGCCTCCTCCAGGTCGGTGGCGTAGATGTTGAAGCCGCCGGAGATGATCATGTCCTTCTTGCGCCCGGCGAGGAACAGGAACCCGTCCTCGTCGATGCGGCCCAGGTCGCCGGTGCGGAAATAGACCTCGCCGTCCGCCAGCCGCACCAGCGCCTTCTGGGTCAGATCCTCGCGCCCGTGATAGCCGCGCATGACGGTGGCGGAGCGGCCGACGACCTCGCCGACCTCGCCCACGGGCAGGACGTTCAGGTCCTCGTCGATCACCATCAGCTCCGCCCCCGGCGCGGCCTTGCCGACGGAGGCCCACTTGCCCGTGTCGACCTTGAGGTCGAGCGCGGTGCCGATGCCGCCCTCGGTCAGGCCGTAAAGCTCCATCACCTCGCCCGGCCATTCGTCGAGCATCCGCTTCTTGATGGTCGGGGCCAGCGGCGAGGACGTGCAGGTGGTCAGCTTGAGCGAGGAGATGTCGGCGGAGGCGAAGTCCGGGTTGGTCATCAGGCGCTGCACCAGCACCGGGACCAGCATGGTGTTGGTGATCTTCTCCTCGGCCACGATGCGGAACCAGTCGGCGGCGTCGAACTTGCGCTGGAAGCGCACGAAGCCGCCGGCGGCGAGCAGCGGCAGCAGCCCGGCCAGCGTGGTGTTGGAATAGAGCGGGGTGGACAGGATCATGCGGCTGTCCGCGTCCATGCCCTTGGCGTGCATCCGCGGCCATTGGCGGGTGCGCATCATGTGGTCATGGACGATGCCCTTGGGCACGCCGGTCGTGCCGGAGGAATAGATGATGTTGAACAGGTCGTCGGGCCCGATCTCGGGCAGCGTCTCGGGCGCGGGGGCGGACGGGTCGAACAGCGGCTCCCAGCCCGGCGCCTCGAAGTCGAGCGCCAGCTTGCGACGCCCGGCGATGGCGGGATCGGCGGCGAGGATGGCCTCGGCGCGCTCGCGGTAGTCGGCCGACGCGATCATCACCGGCCCCTCGCCGTCGGCGATCATCCGGGTCAGCGTGTCGTCGGCGGCCATGACCGGCAGCGGCGCCACGCAGCCCGCCGCAGTCAGACCCGCGAGATAGGCGAGCGTGTATTCCACCGGCGCGGTGGCCAGCACCGGGATCACGTCGCCCCGCGTCACGCCGCAGGCCATCAGCTTCGCGGCGGCGCGCGCGACGATGCCCGAGAGCTCGCCCCAGGCGATGACCTTCCCGCCGCTTTCGGCCAGGGCCGGGGCGTCGGGACGCTCGGCGGCGTGGCGGCGAACCCGGGCGGGGAGCGGCTCGAAGACATGGCCCGGGGCGTCGAGCGTCTTGATCACCAGCGGAGCGGCGGGTTCGGCGAGGTCGGTCATCGGCGGCGTCCATCCCTTGTCGCCCGTCGCGCCGGGGGCCGGCAGGCGGGCGTTGATCTGCGTTGGGTCGGCGGGCGGGCCCGCGAACTAAGCGGACCTTACCGTTGCGCGACCGGATCGCAAGGCGCGGGTCGTCGCATTCGGACCGCGATGCGGAACGCAGGACCGTCTTGCGCGAGCGCGCCGCCCGCGCCTCCCCTCCTCGGCGTCGAGGGGGGCCAGAGAGCGGGGCGGGCGGACCCTGGCGGAAGGGGGGGGGGCGGCGCCCAGCCTCAGGCGGCGCGGTCGGCGGCCTTGGCCATCTTGCGCACCGGGGCCAGCATGGCGACGGTTCCGTCCTTGCTGAACGCCTCGTGTCGGGCGTCGATCCGGTCGAGGTCGTAGAGGTAGTTCACCATCACGCCATGCGCCTGGGCGAGCCCGCGTTCGGACATGTCGGCGGGCCAGTGCACGTCGGCCAAGGCCGCGCCGTTGCCCAGATGGAACCGCGCCACCGGGTCCAGCGGCCGGCCGTCCGGGGTCCGCGCGTCCTGGTAATAGCGCGCCGCCGCCGCCTCGGCCCGCGGGGTCAGCGCCTTGCGCGCCGCCTCGTCGGTCAGCCAGCCGCGATCGCCCAGCGCCTCCTCCAGCGCGGCGAGGCCCGCGTCCCGCGTCCCCTCCTCCGCCAGCCATGCGGCGAAGCCCGGCGCGGGGGACAGCGTGACGAAGGTCTTGAGCCCCGGCAGTTCCCGCGACAGCTCCTGCACCACCTGCTTGATGAGGAAGGAGCCGAAGGAGACCCCCTTGAGCCCCTTCTGGCAGTTGGAGATCGAGTAGAACACCGCCGTGTCCGCATCCCGCGGGGCCACGGCGCCGCCCCCCGACAGCACCGGCGCGATGGCGCCCGGAACGCCGTCGGTCAGCGCCACTTCGACGAAGACCAGCGGCTCGTCGCCGGTGGCGGGGTGGAAGAAGGCGAAGCAGCGCCGGTCCGGCGGGTCCAGCCGGCGGCGCAGGTCGTCCCAGTCGCGGATTTCGTGGACGGCCTCGTAGGCCACGATCTTTTCGAGGATCGCGGCGGGCGTGTTCCAGTCGATCTCGCGCAGCACCAGAAAGCCGCGGTTGAACCAGGACCGGAACAGATGCGCGAAATCCTGGTCCACGGCGGCCAGCGCCCGATCCTCGCGCAGGGCGGCGAGCAGGTCTTCGCGCATCCGCACCAGCGCGATGGTGCCGCCGGGGCAGAGGTTGAGCGCGCGCAGAAGCTCCTGCCGGCGCGGCTCGGCGGCGCGGACGAGGCCGGCTTCGGCGGCCGCGGCTTCCTCCGCCAGCGCCTGCGGATCGGGGGCGTCCGGGGCGGGTTCGGGCGCGGGTTCGGGCGCCACGGAGAGCATGGGCGCGCCGGCCTCCGTCGTCTCCGCCGGCGCCGTGGCGATCACCGGCGCCGTCGCCGGCGCGGCGGCGTCACGGGCGAGCACCGCGGTTTCCCACCTGGCATAGGCGGCGCGCAGGGCCGCGGCGTCGGCGCCTTCCTCGACCAGCAGGCGGCGGAAGAAATCGGCCTTTTCCGGCGCGGTCAGCTCGCCATAGGCCGCGAGCGCCTCGGCCGCGGCGGCGATCCGCGCGGCTTCGCCCGAGGGGCGAGAGAGCTTGCCGCAGGCCTGTTCCAGCCGCCGCGCCGGCGCTCCCGCCCCGCGGGCCGAAGGGGCGCGATCGTTCAGACGAAGCGCCGACAGCAGGTCCTGCACGAAGTCGATATTGATGCGCGACATGACGGCGGGCTCCGATGCGAGCGGATGGGGACGAGCGACGGCGGGCGAGGGGCGCTTCGGCGCGGAGGTCGGCGGCGCCCCCGGAACCCGCGCCGCCAGTCTAGCCGAAGCCGGCCGATTCCGCGAACCCGGCGCAGGACGGCCGGCCCGCCGCGACGCCGCAGGGCCGCTGCGGGTCCCGTCACGGGCGCCGGTGTCGGTGTCGGGAAGGGCGCCGCGGCGGCGCCCGGTTCAGCCGGCTTCTGCCTCGCCGGCCCCGTCGCCCCCATCGCCCCCGACATCCTCGCCGCTTGCGAACCGGGTGAGCATGTCGCGCGGCCCGATCAGGCGGCCCGAGCGGGCGTCGGCCAGCGTCGGCTCGATCGGCTCGCCCGTGTCGCGGAACACATGGGCGAGGCGCACCCCGTTCTCGCTCGGCAGGCGCCGTTCGCCCCACTCGCCCAGCAGCACCAGGATGGGGCCCAGCTCCTTGCCCGCCTCGGTCAGCCGGTATTCGTGGCGGAGCGGACGCTCCTGGTAGGGCTCGCGGCGCAGGATGCCGTTGGCCTCCAGTCGGCGCAGACGCTCGACCAGCACGTGGCGGGTGACGCCGAGATTGGTCTGGAATTTCTCGAACCGCCGGACGCCGCGGAAGGCGTCGCGCAGGATCAGCAGGGTCCAGCGGTCGCCGACAACCGACAGGCTGCGGGCCACGGGGCAGGCTTCGTCGCTGAGCTCGGTCCATTTCATGCCCCCAATATAGCGCGGCTTGACACGTTCCGAAAGGGAACCTAGCCTCGCCAGCACATTCCAAAAAGGAACTCGCTTTTCGCGATCGCCCGACCCCGGCGCGATCCCGACCGGGAAGGAGCCCCCCATGACCGAAGCCGCCCCCCTGACCGCGCCCGCGCCCGCCGACGCCCGGCCCGCAGATGCCCGCCCCGCAGATGCCCACGCCGCCGGCGCCCGCACCCGCACCTATGACTACGTGGTCGGCGGGCTGAACCTGCGGGCGGCGATGACCATGACCGGGCTGGACTACATGCGGGCGCTGGTGGCGGGCGAGTTCGGGGACCGGCCCTCGATCACCGACACGATCGGCATGTCGATCCCGCATTCGCTGGACTTCGGCACGTGCAGCATCGACGCCGAGCCCGGGGACTGGCTGCTCAACCCCACGGGGGCGGTGCATGGGGGCTTCGCGGCGACGATCCTGGATTCGGTGATGGGGCTGGCCGCGCATACGGCGCAGCCGGCGGGGGTGGGCTACACCACCGCCGAGCTGAAGATCCACTACACCCGCGCCATCCTGCCCGGCCGCGGCCTGCTGCGCGCCACCGGCACGGTGATCCATGCCGGCCGCCAGATGGCCACGGCCGAAGGACGGCTGGTCGGCGTCGAGGACGGCAAGCTCTACGCCCATGGCACCACCACCTGCCTGCTGTTCCCCCTGGCCGAAAGAAGCGCGGCCTGATGGCCGTCTCCGCCGCCGAGGGGGCCGCGCCCGAGGCCGTCGCCGGAGCCGCCCAAGTCGCCGGCGCCGGCGCCAGCCGGGCCGAGGCGCGGCGGAGCGCCCGCACCAGGCTGCTGCTGGAGGCGCCGATCCCCTCGACGCTGGCCCGGCTGGCGGCGCCCAACGTCATCGCCATGGCGACCACCGCCGCGACCTCCATCGCCGAGGGCTGGTTCGCCGGGCGCATCGGGGTTTCGGCGCTGGCCGGGCTGGCGCTGGTGTTTCCCTTCGTGATGCTCACCCAGATGCTGTCGGCCGGCGCCATGGGCGGCGCGATCTCGGCCGCCGTGGCGCGGGCGCTTGGGGCCGGCGACGGGCGCAGAGCCGACCGGCTGGCCCTGCACGCGGCGGTGATCGGGATCGGCGCGGCGGCGCTGACCGCAGGGCTGATGGGGCTGTTCGCCCCCGACCTCTTCGCCCTGCTCGGCGGCGGCGAGGCCGCCCTGCCCCAGGCGCTGGCCTATGCGGCGGTGTTCTTCCCCGGCTGCCTCTGCCACTGGCTGTGCAACGCCCAGCTCTCGGCGATCCGGGGGACGGGAAACATGTTCGTGCCGGCGCTGGCGCTGTTCGCCGCCGCGGCGGGCTCCATCCCCATCGGCGGCGCGCTGGCGCTGGGCTGGGGACCGGCGCCCGCGCTCGGCATGGCGGGGCTGGCGGCGGGCCAGGTGATCTCCTTCGGGATCGCGGGACTGGGCGCCTTCGCCTATATCGCCTCGGGGCGGGCCGGGTTCTCCCTCCGCCGGGCTTTCGGGCGGCTGGAGGCGGGGCTCTTCGCCGACATCCTGCGGGTCGGACTGATGGCCGCGCTGAGCGCGGTGCAGACGGTGGCCACGATCGTCGCCATGGTCGGGCTGGTCGGCCGCTTCGGCGAGGCGGCGCTGGCCGGCTACGGGCTGGGCGCGCGGCTGGAGTTCCTGATGGTGCCGATCGTGTTCGGCATGGGCGCCGCGATGACCGCCATGGTCGGCGCCAATATCGGGGCCGGCCAGCGCGCGCGGGCGCTGCGGGTGGCCTGGACCGGCTCGCTGGCCGCGGCGGGGTTCGTGGGAAGCATCGGCGGGGTGATGGCGATTTTCCCGGACCTGTGGCTGGGCCTGTTCCTCGGCCCCGAGAACACCGGCGCGCTGGAGGCGGGACGGATGTATTTCCGCACCGTCGGCCCCTTCTACTTCTTCTTCGCGCTGGGGCTGGCGCTGTATTTCGCCAGCCAGGGCGCAGGGCGGGTGCTGTGGCCGACCGTGGCGGGCTTCGCGCGGCTGGCGATCGCGATCGGCGGCGGCGCGGCGCTGACCGGATCGCTCGGCTTCGGATTGCAGGGCGTGTTCCTGGCGGTGGCGGGGGGGATGCTCGTCTATGGCGTGGTGACCGCCGGCGCCCTGCGGCTGGGCGCCTGGGGGCGGAACGGGGCCGGCGCGCGCGGATAGCGCGAATCGGACCCCGTTGCGTCCCGCAATCAAATCCCCGCAAGCGCCCGTATTATAATGATTTACTCGCGTTCAGTGGCGAACGCGAACCGCTGCCGGGGGATCAAGGCGCAATATCCGGCGCAACCGCCCGAATATCAGGCGCGGAGCCGCGCCGCGCATTGACTGGCGCCCCCGCACCACGAATGCTGGCCCCACGTCGCAAACGTGAATTCGCTCAGACGCGGCGTGGAAGGACCCGAACATGCCGCTGTCTGGCGCCGCAAGACCGGCCATTGGGCGAGGCGGGACAGAGGATCCCGACAGGATCGGAGACGCGCCGGACGCATCGTCCCGCGTCGCCGCCCCGCTCCGAGGCCGAGCCCGCCCCACCGCCGGCCTGCACCGCCCCGGAGGGCCCGACGGCCCCGCCGCCGCCGCTCCGATCCGCTGGGCGATCCTGGTCGCGCCCGGCTTTCCGATGATGGCCTTCGCCAACCTGGTGGAGCCGCTGCGCGCCGCCAACGAACTGGCCGGGCGGCCGCTGTATTCCTGGCGACTGGTGTCGCCGGACGGGGCCGAGGTGCGGGCCTCCTGCGGGATCGCGCTGCGCCCCGACCAGGGCGCCGACAGCGCGCCGCCGGCCGAGCGCATCGTGGTGTGCACCGGCGGCGCCGCCGACGCGCGCCCCCCGGGGCCCGAGATCGCGTGGATCCGCCGCTCGCTGCGCGCCGGCGCCCGGGTCGGCGCGGTGGCCGACGGCGCCTTCCTGCTGGCCCGCGCCGGGCTGCTGAACGGCCATGCCTGCACGCTGCACGACCGCTCCCGCTCCGCCTTCGCGGCGGCCTTTCCCGATCTGGAGCTGCGCCGCGAGATTTTCGTGATCGACCGCACCCGCTTCACCTCGGCCGGGGGCGCGGCCGCCTTCGACATGATGCTGGCGCTGATCGCCGAGGATGGCGGCCCGGCGCTGGCCGGCGCGGTGGCGGACTGGTTCGTTCACGCCCAGCGCAATCCCGGCGCCCGCCCGCCCGAGCCCTCGTCGCGCGCCGCGCTGGTCGCCGACGCGATCGCCGAAATCGAATCCGGCGGCGGCGAGACCCGGCTCGACGTGGCGGGCCTGGCCGGGGCGCTGGGCGTGTCCTCGGACCGGCTGGAGCGCGCCTTCCGCGCCGAGACCGGGCTGACGCCGGGCGCCTGGGACCGCCGCGCCCGCCTGCGCCGCGCCGCGGACCTGCTGGAACGCTCGACCCTGCCGGTGCGCGAGGTCGCGATGGCCTGCGGCTACACCAGCCTCTCGGCCTTTTCGCGCGCGTTCCGGGCCGAGCATGGCCGCGCCCCCCGCGAATCCCGACGCCGCTGACGCAAGACGCGGCCCCCGTCCCGCCCCAGACTTCCCCCTCAACAAGGGAGAAGGAGCGGGCATGGACGGGAATGCGGACGCAACCGGACGCGAACTGGCGGGGATGCCGGCGCTGATCACCGGCGCGGGCTCGGGCATCGGGCGGCGCACGGCGCTGCGCCTGGCCGCGATGGGGGCGCCGGTGGCGCTGACCGATATCGACGGCCAGGCCGCCGACGCGGTGGCGCGCGAGCTGCGCGCCGCGGGGGCCGAGGCGTGCTCGATGCGCGCCGACGCCGCCGATCCCGACGACCACGCCGCCGCCGTGGCGATGGCGGTGGAGGCGTTCGGGTCGCTGAAGCTGGCGGTGAACAACGCCGGCGTCGGCAGCCAGCGCGCCACGGTCGTCGACACCAAGGTCGAGGACTGGAACGCCATCATCTCGGTCAACCTGACCGGCGTGTTCCTGGGCATGCGCGCCCAGATCCCCAAGATCCTGGAATCGGGGGGCGGCGCGGTGGTCAACATCTCCTCCGTGCTGGGGCGGGCGGCGCGGGGCGGGGCCTCGGCCTATGTGGCCGCCAAACACGGGGTGATCGGGCTGACCGCCTCCGCCGCCATCGAATATTCGGCGCTGGGCGTGCGGGTGAACGCGGTCTGCCCGGGCTTCATCCGCACGCCGATGACCGCGCATCTGGAGGCCGAGACGCTGGTCCCCCTGCACCCGATCGGCCGGCTGGGAGAGCCCGAGGAGGTGGCCGAGGTCATCGCCTTCCTGCTTTCGCCCCGCGCCTCCTTCGTCACGGGCGCGGCTTATCCGGCCGATGGCGGGTTCCTGGCGCTCTGAGCGGGCCGCCCCGGCGGAGGGGCGGGCGGACGGCGGGCGGCGGCTATCGCGTCGGCCGCCGCGCCGCCCCAACCTCCGCTTCAGGTTCCGCCCCGGATTCCGCCCCCGATTCCGCCGCAGCGCGGGCGCGCAGGGCGGGGGAGACCTTGCGGACCGCAAGCTCCTCCGGCAGCGCCTGGAGGGTGGCGTGCAGGCCGCGCCACTGTTCGGAGCTCATCGCCTCGGCCGGCGACACCATGGTCCGCACCCCGAACACCACCGCCCGGCTCCGCGGCAGGCGTAGCACGGTCTGACGTTCGACCCGCAGCCAGGCGTCGTCGCCGTTCTCGGCGAGGCGGTCATGGCCGGCGGCGGTCTTCAGGGCCTCGCGCATCGGGGTCACGATGTCGGGGCGCCCGGCGAAATGCCAGTTCCCCCGCCACAGCGGCCGGCCCGGCTGCACCCCGTCGAAGAACCGCTGCACCCGGCGCGACAGGTCCCCGGCATATTCGGGCACCGGCATGTGGATGCGCAGCAGCGCCTTGCCGATCTTCTCCGACAGGGTCCAGTGGGCCGGAAAGCACAGCACGCCGGCGACGAGGCGATGCTCCTCCTCGCCCTCGGCCTTCCGCATGATCAGCAGGTCGTCCTGCACCAGCCGGCCGGCGGCGGCCATGGAAGGCAGGGCGCGCGTGTCGACCTCGACCCCGTCGGGGCGGCGCACCCGTCCGTCCGCGCGCACCTTGTAATCGGGGCGGGCGCCGAGATGGATCAGGATCTCCTCCAGCAGCTCGGCGGCGGCGGCCTCGCCTTCGGGGAGCGTGTCGAAGGCCCAGTCCGGGCTGTGGGCGATCAGCGCGTCGCGCAGGCGCATCTGGCCGGAATGGTCCTCGTCCACATGGAACCAGTCGGCCGGGTCCAGCGGCGCGATCCCCGGCGCCACCGCGCTGCGCGGATGGACGAAGGGCGCCACCGGAACATGGCTCAGCGCCCAGTCGGGCCGGTCGGCGAGGTCGCGGGGGCCGATCGCATCGCTCATGATTTCAGCCCTTTCGAGAACCGCAGCAGGTTGACCCCGGTCAGCGCGCGGACCGCCGGCCCGAAGGCCTGGGCGAAGGCGAACCAGTCGAGCCCCGCCCCCTTCGAGATGTCGCCGAGGCTGCGCCCGCCCCCGATCCGCGCCAGCAGGGGCGCGGTGGGCTTCGGGATCTCCACCCAGTGCCGCAGGCCCGAGACGGTGATCCGGAACCCCCCGTCCTGCGCCACCTTGCGCGCCAGCGCGCCCGCCTCCAGCCCGTTGAGCCGGGGGACCGCATCCGCCGCCATCCGGGCCATCGCCTGACCGGCCCGGGCGGCGGGGGCCGCGTAGACCACATGCATCCGCATGTTGCCGGCCAGACGCTCCGCCATCGCCCAGCGCTCGGGTTCGGACAGGGCGGCGAGGCGCTCCCGGAAGGCCGGCGTTCCGGGCAGGTATTGCGCGGGGTCGTAGCGCATGGGTTCGAGGAAGGAGACGAGGCCGAGCCCCGCGCCCTCCAGCGCCGCGAGCAGTTCCGCCACCGAATAGGGACGGTCGCGGGAATGCAGCAGCAGGTCGTAGAGGCCCGCGTCGCTCTCCTTGTGGTCGCCCACGAAGGGATTGCGCAGAAAGCCGTTGGTCTCGGGCAGCGCGCCCAGCGCCTCGCGCGCCAGGGCCACCTGGGTTTCCGGCGCGTCGCCGCCCAGCAGGGCGCGGAACGCCTCCTGCATCGGGTAGACGCCGTCGCGGCCCAGGGGGGCGTAGACCATCAGGCCCATGCCGCCCTCGGGGCTCAGCGCGCCGGCCAGCGCGGCGAAGCCCGCCTGCGGGTCCGGCAGATGATGGAGCACGCCGCAGCAGTCGATATAGTCGAAGGGCGCGCCGGGCAGATCGGCCGCGTCCAGCAGCGAGCCCGTGACATAGGTCGCCGAAAGCCCGCGGCGTTCCATGCGCGCCTCGGCCACCGCGCGCGAGGCCTCGGACATGTCCACATAGGTCAGCTCGGCCGGACGCCCGGCATCGGCCAGCTTCTGCGCGATCATCACCAGCGCGTCGCCGGCCCCGCCGCCGGCGATCAGCGCGCGGAAGGGCCGCGACCAGTCGCGACGGCCGCGGAACAAGAAATGGTCGATCTCGATCGGGTCCGAGGGCGAGCCGACGATCAGCCGCCTGTCCTCATCGGCCGGATCGCGGGCGGGATAGGGATAGGTCTCGTATTGCCGTCTGACCGGATCCATGCGCCGTCCCCCTGGTTTCGCCCCCCTCCAGGGTCGTGGTTGCGCCCCCGTCTTCCGGCGTGCGGCGCCCTGCGTCAAGGGCCGGAGGCGCCTGCCGCGCCGACAACGCCGCGTTGCGGGGGGGGGCGCGGGGGGGTGCAGGGGGGTGCGGGGGCGAAGTCGGCGGGCGCGCAGGCGCGGGGGCGCGGCTCGAAAGGTGACAGCGCCGGCCGGGACCGATAGCCCTTGAGGGAACAGGGCCGGCGACGGACGCGCCTCCGCCGAAACGGCCCGCCGCCAAGGGAGGACCCCCATGAACCGCGAGACCATCGAGGCCAACGGCCTGACCTTCTCCTGCCTCGCCGAAGGCCCGCGCGACGCGCCGATGCTGCTGATGCTGCACGGTTTCCCCGAGTTTTCGGGCGGCTGGGAGGAGATGATCGCACGCCTCTCGGACCGCTATTTCTGCGTGGCGCCGGATCAGCGGGGCTACAACCTCTCCGACAAGCCGGCCGAGGTCTCGGCCTATTCCACCGGCAAGCTGGTGTCGGACGCGGTGGCGATCCTCGACCACTACCGCCCCGGCGGGCGGGCCCATGCGCTGATCGGGCATGACTGGGGGGCGGGCGTCGCCTACGCCGCCGCGATGCGGGCGCCCGAGCGGTTCGAGCGGCTGATCATCGCCAACGGCGTGCATCCCCTGCCCTTCCAGCGCGCGCTGGCGACGGATCCCGCGCAGGGGGCGGCGAGCCAGTACATCCACTTCCTCCGCCAGCCCGACAGCCATGAGAAGCTCGCCGCCGACGATTTCGAGGGCGTGATGCGGATGCTGTGGGCGAAGATGGACGTGTCCTGGATGACGCCGGAGGTGATGGCGAAATACAAGGCCGCCTGGGGCCAGCCCGGCGCGATGAACGGCATGGTGAACTGGTATCGCGCCGCGCGCATCGCGGTGCCGCCGCCGGGCGGGACGCTGGCGCCCGGGGACATTCCGGACCTGCCGGCGGAGGCGATGCGCATCACCATGCCCCACCTGCTGATCTGGGGGATGGACGATTCCGCCCTGCTGCCGGTCAGCCGCGAGGGGCTGGAGGATCTGTGCGACGACCTCACGCTGCGCGAGATCGAGGGCTGCGACCACTGGCTGATGCACCAGAAGCCCGACGAGGTCGCCGCCCTGATGCGCGCCTTCCTCGACTGACCTTCGCCCCCCGGCGCCCCCCTGGCGCCCCCCTGGCGCCCCTGACGGCGCCGCCGGGCGCCCCCCTTTCCCGTTGCGGCGCCAAGCCGTCCCGGCCGCGTGAGCGGTCGGGCGCGAGCGTGCTCGCGCGGACGGCGGCGTGGAGCTGCGGCGTCAGGCTTCGGCGGGGGGCTTCGGCGGGCGCGGGCCGCTTGCGCCGAGACCGCGGAATGAGGACGCCGGAACGTCTATCAGACTCCTGATATCGGGTATCGCGGATGCGATGGCGCTTGGCGGGCCGGTCCGGGCGGCGCCAAGATCGCGGCCATGGACAACAGCACCCTCGCCCGCCCCGCCGTCCCGACAGGCGCCGGCCCGGCCCCCACCCCCCCCGGACCGACGGCGGAGATGGCCGCCTGGCTCTCCGCCTTCCGCCCCGCCGACCTGACGCCCGCCGCCCGCGCCTGGGCCCGCGCCTGTCTGCTGGACTGGTCCGCGGTGACCGTCGCGGGCTCGGCCGAGCCGCTCTCCGCGCTCCTGCGCGACGAACTGGCGCCCGAGCCCGCGTCCCGGTCCTCCGGCGCCCGCATCGTCGCCTCCGGCGGCCGCCGCGCCGGGCTGGCCGACGCGGCCCTGATCAACGGCGCCATGTCCCATGCGCTCGACTTCGACGACGTGCACCGGCGGATGCACGGCCACCCCACCGTCGCCATCGCCCCCGCCGTGCTGGCGCTGGCCGAGGATCTGGGCGCCTCCGGCGACCAGCTCATCGCCGCGTTCGTGGCGGGGCTGGAGGTCGCCGGCGCCCTGGGCGCGATGATGGACGACGCCCATTACGAGCACGGCTTCCACGCCACCGCGACCGTGGGAACCGTGGCGGCGGCGGCGGGCTGCGCCCAGCTGATGGGCCTCGACCCCGAACGCGCCGCCTGGGCCCTGTCGCTCGCCGGCACCCAGGCCGCGGGTCTGAAGGCCAATTTCGGGACCATGGCCAAGCCCCTCCATGCCGGCCGCGCCGCCTCGAACGGACTGCTCTCCGCCCGGCTCGCGGCCCGCGGCTTCACCGCCCGCCCCGACGGGCTGGAATGCGAACAGGGGTTCGGCCCGACGCTGTCGACCGCCTTCGCCCCGGCGCCCTTCCGCCCCGATCCCGCGGCCCCGTTCGAGGTCGAGGAGGTGCTCTTCAAGTATCACGCCGCCTGCTACCTGACGCATTCCGCCATCGAGTCGCTCAAGACCCTGCGCGCCGAGTCCGGCATCGGGGCCGAGGATCTGGAGCGTCTCGTCCTCCATGTCCCCGTCACCCACACCCGGGTCTGCGACATCCGCGAGCCGCGCTCGGGACTGGACGTGAAGTTCTCGATCCGCTCGCTGGCCGGGCTGACGCTGATGGGGGCCGACACCGCCGCGCTCGATCTCTACACCGACGCCACCGCCCGCGACCCGAAGGTCGCCGAGCTGCGCGGGCGGGTGGAGGTCGATCCCCGGCCGGTCGGAACCTCGCCCCGCCACGGCGCCGCGATCACGCTGACCACGAAGGACGGCCGGACCTTCCGCGCCGAGGCCAATGTGGGCGTCCCCGCCACCGACCTCGCCGCCCAGCAGGGCAGGCTGGAGACGAAGGCCCGCGCCATCGCGCCCCCCGTCATCGGCGAGGCGCGGGCCGAGGCGATGATCGCCGCCGCCGCCGGGCTGGACGGGGCGCCGGACCTGTCGGCCCTGCTCGACGCCATCCGCTGACCCGATCCGCCGACCCGGCGACCCGGCGACCCGCCGACCGCACAAGAAAACCAGAAGAGTCCGGCCCGATCCGGACCTCGCCCCAGGGAGGAAACCGCAGCTCATGTCCCATGAGACCGTCGTCGCGCGACTGAAGGCCGAGGCGAAGCCCTGGCCCCGCGGCAATCGCTACGAGGATTTTTCGCCCGGCCGGGACTTCGCCCACCATTGGGGGCGCACGGTGACGGAGGCGGACAACACGCTCTTCTCCATCCTCACGCTCAACTACAACCCGCAATACACCAACGCCGAGATCGCGCGGGCCAACGGCCATCCCACGACCCCGGTGAACCCGCTGCTGGTGTTCAACACCGTGTTCGGCCTGTCGGTGGAGGACCTGTCGGAGGGCGGCGGCCCGTTCCTCGGCGTCGAGGATTGCGAATACCTCGCCCCGGTCTTTCCCGGCGACACGCTGACCGCCCGGTCCCGCGTGATCGACGCCCGCGAAAGCGACAAGCGCCCCGCCTTCGGCATCGTCACCTGGGCGACGCAGGGCTTCAACCAGCGCGGGGAGGAGGTCATCCGCTTCCGGCGCACCAACCTGGTGAGGAAACGCGCATGAACGCCCCCCACGACAGCGCCCATTCGGCCGACGGCCGCGGCTACTTCACCGAAGAGCGCATCATGATCCGCGACAGCGCCCGCGACTTCACGATGCGCGAGGTGCTGCCCGTCGCCAACGCGCTCGACGGTCCCGACGGCCAGATCCCCATGGAGCTGCGCCGGAAGATGGCCGACATGGGCTATTTCGGCGTGACCATCCCCGAGGAATACGGCGGGCTCGGGCTCGGCTGCTTCGAATACTGCCTGATCGCCGAACAGCTCGCGCGCGGCTGGATGTCGGTCGCCTCGATCATGGCGCGCGGCCAGGGCGGCTGGATCCGCCGGGCGATGAGCCCCGAGATGCAGGCCGAATACCTGCCCCGCGTGGTGCGCGGCGAATATCTCAACGCCTCCAGCCTGTCGGAGCCGGGGACGGGATCGGACCTCGCCTCGATCTCCTGCCGGGCGGTGCGGGACGGGGACGACTGGGTGCTGACCGGGTCCAAGTACTGGTGCACCTTCGCGGACGGCTGCGATTACATGACCGTCTTCGCCCGCACCGCGCCGCCGCCCAGCTCGTCCAAGCGCTGGATGGGGATTTCCTGCTTCATGATCGAGAAGCCGCGCGGCGAGCTTCCCAAGGGCGTCTCGGGCTCGAAGATCCCCAAGATCGGGTATTTCGGCTGGAACACGCTGGAGCTTTCCTTCGACGGCTGCCGCGTCCCCGCCTCCCACCTGATCGGAGAGGAGGGGAAGGCCTTCCTGATCATGGCCAAGGGGCTGGAGACCGCCCGCGCCCACACCGCCGCCCGCGCCATCGGGCTGGCGCAGGGCGCGCTGGAGGACGCCACCGCCTACATGCTGGAGCGCACCCAGTTCGGCCGCCCCATCGCCGAATTCCAGGGCCTGCGCTTCAAGCTGGCCGAGATGGCGAGCCAGGTCGAGGCCGCCCGGCAGCTGATGTATTTCGTGTGCAACGAGATCGACCAGGGCCGCCGCTGCGACAAGGAGGCGTCGATGGTCAAGCTCTTCGCCTCCGAGATGGCGGAGCGGGTGACCTCGGACGCGCTGCAGATCCTCGGCGGCGCCGGCTACACCACCCTGCACGCGGTGGAACGTCACTGGCGGGACGCCCGTCTCACCAAGATCTTCGAGGGCACGTCGCAGATCCAGATGCGGATCATCTCCGACAACCTGCTGGGCAAGTCGGGGGTGGATCGCTGGATCGCCGACCAGGCGTTCGAACAGGCGTGGGGCGACAAGCCGGAGGGGGCCGAATGAGCGCCTCCGCCGCCCTCACCTCCGCGAACAACTATTTCGAGGACTTCGCCCCCGGCGACCTGTGGCGACACCGCCGCGGCAAGACGGTGACCGAGATGGACAATGTCCTGCTGACCAACCTGGTGATGAACACCGCCGAGGGGCATTTCAACGAACACGCCATGCAACAGGGCGCCTCGGGGATCTTCGCGCAGCGGGTGGTGTTCGGAGGGATCAACCTGTCCATGACCCTCGGGCTGGCGGCGCAGGACACCGCCGAGCAGGTGCTGTCGGAAGTCTCGATGACCGGCATCCGGCTGTCGAACCCGGTGTTCCA
This sequence comes from Albimonas donghaensis, assembly GCF_900106695.1. Taxonomy (GTDB): domain Bacteria; phylum Pseudomonadota; class Alphaproteobacteria; order Rhodobacterales; family Rhodobacteraceae; genus Albimonas; species Albimonas donghaensis. Next base: position 188,285 of record NZ_FNMZ01000001.1, on the reverse strand, counting down.
TGGCGACACGCTCTATGCCTTCACCGAAGTGCTCTCCGCCGCGCCCTCGGACCGCGAGGACGCCGGGCTGGTGACGTTCCGGCACTACGGGATCAACCAGGACGACAAGCTCTGCGTGCAGGCGGACCGCACCGCGCTGATGAAACGGCGCAGCCATTGGGGGGCGGCGTGAGCGCGCCGCCCGCCCCCTCTCCCGCCCCGCCCGCAGGCCGCTTTCCGGGCGCGCCGCAGGGGGGCGCGCTGGAGGGGCTGACCGTCATCGACCTGACCATGATGCTGGCCGGGCCCTACGCCTCGATGATGCTGGCCGACCAGGGCGCGCGGGTCATCAAGGTCGAGCCTCCCGGCGGCGACAACACGCGGCGCATCGGGCCCTGGGCCGAGGGCCAGACCCGGATGGAGGACGGCGGCTACGGCGCCTATTTCGCCTCGATCAACCGCAACAAGCGCTCGGTCGTGCTGGACCTGAAGTCGGAGGACGGCAAGGCCGCGCTGCTCCGCATGATCGAGCAGGCCGACGTGGTGATCGAGAACTACCGGCTCGGCGTCATGGACCGGCTCGGCCTGCCCTGGGAGCGGCTGCAGGAGATCAATCCGCGGCTGGTCTACGCCTCGGTCCGCGGCTTCGGAGACAGGCGGGGCGGCGCCAGCCCCTATGCGGACTGGCCCGCCTACGACCCCATCGCCCAGGCCATGGGCGGGATCATGGGCATCACCGGGCCGGAAAAGGACGGCCCGCCCACCAAGATCGGCCCCGGCGTGGGCGACATCGTGCCGGCGATGTGGGCGGCCTTCGGCGTGGTTTCGGCCTGCTGGAACGCGGCGCGCACCGGCCGGGGGCAATATGTGGACGTGGCCATGGTCGACGGGGTGCTGGCGCTGTGCGAGCGGCTGGTCTTCCAGTACGGCGCGTCCGGCGCGGCGCCGGGGGTGGAGGGCAACTACCACCCGCTGCTGCATCCGTTCGGCCTGTTCCGGGCGAAGGACGGCTGGTTCAGCCTCGGCATCCCCAAGGACCTGTTCTGGGGCCGCTTCACCCGCCGCATCGACCGGCCGGAGCTGGAGCACGACCCCCGCTTCGCCACCAACGACGCCCGGCTGCTGAACCGGGAGGCGGTGACCGCCTTCCTCGAAGACTGGGCCGGAACCCGCACCCGCGCGGAGATCGCCGAGACCCTTGGCGGCGTCATCCCCTTCGCCCCGGTCTACCGGGCCGACGACATCTTCGCCGACCCGCATTTCGCGATCCGCGAGATGCTCGCCGCCGTGGAGGCGCCCGGCGCCGACGCCCCCCTCACCGTCGCCGGCACGCCCGTGCGCATGACCGGCACGCCGGGCGGGGTCCGCCGACGCGCCCCGCTGATCGGCGAGGACACCGACGAGATCCTCGCCGAGTTCGGCTTTTCGACCGACCAGATCGCCGCCCTTCGCGCCTCCGGCGCCGTGGCCTGACCCCTGAGGAAACGCCCCCGATGACCCATCCGCACACCCGCCCCAAACGCCTGCGCCGCTGCCAGCTTTCGGTGCCCGGCTCATCCGAGAAGATGATGACCAAGGCCGCGGCGCTGGACGTGGACTACGTGTTCCTCGACCTTGAGGACGCGGTGGCCCCCGACGCCAAGCGCCCGGCCCGCAGGAAGATCGTCGAGGCGATCAACGGGCTCGACTGGGGCGCGAAGACCGTCTGCGTGCGGATCAACGACCTGACCACCGAATACGCCTATGAGGACATCATCGAGGTGATCGAGGGCGCGCATGCCCGGCTCGACCTCATCATGCTCACCAAATGCATGGGGCCGGACGACATCACGTTCTGCGACAAGCTGATCTCGATGATGGAGAAGAAGCTGAAGCTGACGAAGACCATCGGCCTCGAAACCCTGATCGAGGAGGTCGAGGCCATGCAGCGCGTGGACGAGATCGCCGCCGCCTCCCCGAGGCTGGAGGCGATGATCTTCGGGATGGGCGACTATTCGGCCTCCCAGGGCGTGTCGACCAGGGATATCGGCGGCGACAGCGGCTATCCCGGCGACATCTGGCACTATCAGCGCCAGAAGATGACCATCGCGGCCCGGGTCAACCGGATCGACGCGGTGGACGGCCCCTTCGCCGATTTCGGCGCGCCGGAGGTGTTCGCGGAGGAATGCCGCCGGTCGATGATCCTCGGCATGGTCGGCAAATGGGCGATCCATCCCAGCCAGGTGGAGATCGCGCAGGGCGTCTTCTCTCCCACCCCGGAGGACGTGGACCGCGCGCGGCGCATGCGCGAGGCCTTCGACGCCGCCATCGCGCGCGGCGAGGGCGCGGCCCAGTTCGAGGGGCGGATGATCGACATCGCCTCCATGCGCATCGTCGACCGGATCGTGGACCGCGCCGACCTGATCGGCATGTGACCCCCGGGCCGGGCCCGCGCCCGGCCCCCCCGACCCCTTATCCTGATCGGGCCGCCCGAAGCCCGGCATTCCAACGGGAGGACCTCCTCATGCCCGAAGCCGCCCCCTCGGACGACCCGCGCGGCGCGCCCCTTCACCCCACCCGGCTCGACGGAAGGGTCGCGCTGGTCACCGGCTCCGGCCAGAACATCGGCCGCGCCATCGCCATCCGGCTGGCCGAGGCCGGCGCCTCGGTGATCGTCAACGGCGCCAACAGCCGGGAGAAGGTCGACGGGACCGTCGCCGCGATCCGCGAGGCCGGCGGGACCGCCCACGGGATCATGGCCGACGTCTCCGAGCCCGCGCAGGTCAAGGAGATGGTGGCCGAGGCGATCGCGACCTTCGGCAAGGTCGACATCGCGGTCTCCAACGTCTCGCGCCGGCTGCACAAGCCGTTCGAGACCATCACCATCGAGGACTGGGACTGGGCGATCCGCACCAACCTGTCGTCCTGCTTCTACCTGGCGCATGAGGTCGTGCCGGGGATGAAGGACCGCGGCTGGGGGCGGATCATCCATGTCTCGGGCTATGACGGCTTCACCGGCCACCTGACCAACCGCGCCTACAACATCGCCGCGAAATCGGGGATGCACGGGCTGTCAAAGGCCATCGGGAAGGAGCTCGGCCCCCACGGGATCACGGCCAACACGCTGGTGCCCGGGGCCATCGACACCTCGCGCGACTGGAGCCAGTATCCCAACACCGTGGTCGAGGATGTGCGCGACCGCGTGCCGGTGCGGCGTTGGGGGCATGTGGACGATCTGGCCTATGGGGCGGTCTATCTGTGCACCACCGGCGGGTTCGTGAACGGCCAGGCGCTGCACCTGAACGGCGGGGACTACATGTTCTGAGCGCGGCGCGGCGTCGGGACGAGGACGGGCGACGCGGGGGCGCCCGCCCTCTCACCCGGGCGCCTCCAGCCCCCCGCACAGGCTCGCCACGAAGCTTTCGCGCGCGCCGGGGCGGCCCCAGAGCCCTCCGCCCGAGGGGTCGGCGACGAAGGCGGCCTCGCGCGCGGCGAGGCCTGCGCTGAAGAAGACCACGAAGAAGGCCAGCCGGCGCCGGGCCTCGTCGTCGGGCAGATGGCCCAGCATCCCGCGCAGATGCGCCATGCAGCGGTCGAAACTGGTGGTCCAGCGCCCCCCCACCGCGTCGAGGAACAGCGCCCGGTGGGCCCCCTGCATGGCGTCCACGAAGCGCATGTGCCCGAAGCCCACAGGCAGCCCGTCCAGCGCCCCGCCCTGCGCCGGCGCGGTCTCCACCGCCACCATCAGGCCCACGATATCGGCGGCGCGGCGCGGACCGCCCCCGGCCTCCATCGCATCCAGCAGCCCGTTGCGCGCCCGGTCGGAACGGCGGGCGGCGTCGGCGGCGAGTTCGCGGATCAGCCCCTCCTTGGAGCCGAAATAGTAGTGCAGCGAGGCCCCGTTGCGCGCCCCCGCCTCGCGCACGATGGCGCGGACCGAGGCGGCGTCGATCCCCCGTTCCGAAAACAGCTTCATCCCCGCCGCCTTGATCCGGGCGCGGGTCGCGTCCGGGTCGGCGTCCGGATTGGGCTTCGGACTCGGCTTTGGGCCGGGTTCGGAAGGCGTCGGCGCGAGGCCGGCCATGTCTGTCGCGTCCTTGTCGTCCACGCGCCCTCCGCACGCCGCCCCGCCCTGGCGCCTCCCTACTGAAATCCATCGACTAAAGCGACCGCTTTAGCTAGGCTTCCCGCCAATCAAAAGGAGGCGCCCGATCAACCGCGACGGGACGCGCCCAGGGAGGAAGACAGATGACCGACGCCGCATCCGCGGACCGCGCGCGCTTCGCCGCCGCGGTCGCCGACGCCAACATTCCCGTGCTGCTGATGCTGCTGGTGCAGATGACCGGCGATCTCCGCTGGATGCAGGCGCCCTACCGCCCGCGCCGCGCCATCGGGCTCGACGACAATGATGACGGCGGCCTCCCCCCCGGGATCCAGTCCGAGATCCGCGACGCCGCCCTCGACGCCATTCTCACCTGGCGCGCGGGCCGCCCGCTCGCCATCGCCGAACCCGACCCCGCGCTGCTGGAGGAGATGCTGGCCTGCGCCATGGCCGAGCGTCCGCCCGAAGGCTATGGCGAGATCATCGCGGAGGGGCTGGGGCTCGCGCGGCATTCGCTCTCCGAACCGGTCCCGGCGCCCGAGGGCTTCCGGGTCATCGTCATCGGCGGCGGCGCCTCGGGCATCTGCGCGGCGATCCGGCTGCGGGAGCGGGGGATCGCCACGACGCTGATCGAGAAGAACGACGACTATGGCGGGACCTGGCTGGAGAACCGCTATCCCGCGGCCGGCGTCGACACGCCCAACGCCATCTACGCCTATTCCTTCGCCCCGCATGACTGGACCCGCCCCTTCGCGCTGCGCGATGAGATCCACGGCTACCTCTCCGGCGTCGCCCGGGATTTCCGCCTGCCCGAGATCACCCGGTTCGGCACGACCGTCACCCGCGCCGACTGGGACGAGGGCGCGCGGATCTGGCGGGTCGAGGCGGAGGGCCCGGACGGGCGCGAGGTGCTGGAGGCCGAGGCCGTCATCTCCTGCGTCGGCGTGCTGAACATCCCCAAGACGCCGACCATCCCCGGCCTCGACAGCTTCCCCGGCCCCGCCTTCCATACCGCCCGCTGGCCCGAGGGGCTGGACGTGACCGGCAAGCGGGTGGCGGTCGTGGGCAACGGCGCCTCGGCCATGCAGGTGGTCCCCGCCATCGCGGAGCGGACCGAGCACCTGACCGTCTACGCCCGCTCCCCCCAATGGGCCGCGCCCTTCCCGCAATTCGGGCGCGAGATCCCCGAGGGCGTGCGGATGCTGCTGCGCGAAGTCCCGCTCTACCGCGCCTGGCACCGGCAGCGGATGACCTGGACCTTCAACGATCGGGTGCATGGGTCGCTGCAGAAAGACCCCGACTGGCCGCATCCGGACCGGGCGCTGAACGCCTCCAACGACGCGCATCGCCGCCATTTCGAGGATTACGTGCGCGCCGAGCTGGGCGAGCGCCAGGACCTCGCGCCGCTGGTCATCCCCACCTACCCGCCCTTCGGCAAGCGGATGCTGATGGACAACGGCTGGTTCCGCACCATGGCCCGGCCCGACGTGACGCTGGTCGCCGACCGGCTGGCGGAAGTGGACGGAGCCGAGCTGGTCGCGGGCGACGGCGCCCGGCGGGAGGCGGACGTGCTGGTGCTCGCCATCGGCTTCGTCACCGCGCGGATGCTGGGGAACTACCAGGTGACGGGCCGCGGCGGGCGCCTGCTCTCGGAGGTCTGGGACGACGACGACCCCCGCGCCTATCTGGGGACCACCGTGCCGGGATTCCCCAATTTCTTCATGCTGCTGGGGCCCAATGTGGGGCTGGGGCACGGCGGCTCGATCATCGCCAATGTGGAGATGCAGACGGATTACGTGCTCGCCCTGCTCGACGCGCTCTTCGCCCGGCGGGCCGAGGCGATCGAGGTGCGCGAGGACGTGCATGACGCCTATAACGCGCGCGTCGACGCGGCGCATGAGAAGATGGTCTGGACGCATCCCGGCATGACCAACTGGTATCGCAACGACCGCGGCCGGGTGGTGGCGCTGACGCCGTGGCGCAACGACGACTTCTGGCGGATGACCCGCAAGGCGGACCCGGACGATTACGTCTTCGACCGCGCCCCGGCGGAGGCCGCGCGATGATCTCCGCCGCTCCCGCCCCCGAGGCGCCCGAGACCGCCGACCCCGCCATCCCGCGCCGCCGCGACGTGGTCACCCGCGACCTGATCGACCGCTGGGCGGAGGAGCGCGGAACCCGCGTCTTCGCCCGCTTCGACAGTCTCGACGGCGCGGTCGAGGACTGGACCTACGCCCGGTTCCGCGACCTGGTCCTGCAAACCGCGCTCGGCCTGCAACGGCTGGGCGTGGGGATGGGGGATCACGTGCTCGTCTGGCTCCCCAACGGGCGCGAGCATGTGCGGGTGTTCTTCGCGCTGAACTATCTCGGCGCGGTCTGCGTGCCGATCAACACCGCCTACAAGGGCGGGTTGCTCGCGCATGTGGTGGAGCTGTCGGACGCGAAGCTGGGGATCGTGCATGCGGATCTCGCGCCCCGGCTGGCCGAGGTCGACACGGCCGCGCTCGAAACCCTGGTGATCGTGGGGGGCGAGGCGGAGGGCCTGCCCCTGCCCTGCCTCGCCTGGGCCGACGCCCTGCTGCCCGAGGCGGGCGAGCTCGTCCCCCCGCCGCGCCCCGTCGAGCCCTGGGACCCGATGTCGATCATCTTCACCTCGGGCACCACGGGGCCGTCCAAGGCCGTGCTGATGTCCTACCTGCACCTGTGGTCCAATGCGGGGCCGGAGAGCTGGCCCTTCGTCACCGGGGACGACCGCTACCTGGTCGCGGCGCCGATGTTCCATATCGGCGGCATGGGGCCGATGTTCGTGATGCTGGCCCGCGGCGCCTCCTTCGCGCTGGCCGAGCGCTTCGACACGGCGACCTTCTGGGGCACGGTGCGGCGGACGGAGGCCTCGGTGGCCTTCATGCTGGGCGTGATGGCGGCCTTCCTGGAAAAGCGCCCGCCCGAGCCCGGCGACGCCGACAACCCCCTGCGGCTGGTGCTGATGGTGCCGCTCGCCGGCGCGCGGCGCTTCGCCGAACGGTTCGGGGTCGAGGTCCGCACCATCTTCAACATGACCGAGATCTCGACCCCCACCTTCTCGGAGGCGAATCCGGAGGTCGACGGCGCCTGCGGGCGGGCGCGGCCGGGCGTGGACCTGCGGCTGGTGGACGGGAACGACTGCGAGGTCCCGACGGGCGCGGTCGGCGAGATGATCCTGCGCACCGACCGGCCCTGGGCGATGCTCTCGGGCTACCATCGCAACCCCGAGGCCACGGCCGCCGCCTGGCGCAACGGCTGGTTCCACACCGGCGACGCGTTCCGGCGGGATGCGGAGGGGAACTTCTTCTACGTGGACCGGGTGAAGGACTCGATCCGGCGGCGGGGAGAGAACATCTCGTCCTTCGAAGTGGAGGCGGAGGCGCTGGCCCATCCCGACGTGCGCGAGGCCGCGGCGGTGGCCGCCCGCAGTCCCTTGGCGGAGGACGACGTGATGATCTGCGTGGCGCCGGCGGAGGGGCGCTCGGTCGACCCGGCGGCGCTGTTCGAATTCATGCGGGCGCGGATGGCCTATTTCATGGTCCCCCGCTATGTGCGCGTGCTGGACGAGCTGCCCAAGACCCCCACGGCGAAGGTGGAGAAGCACCGCCTGCGCGCCGAGGGCCCTGTGGCGGGAACCTGGGACCGGGAGGCGGAGGGGATCGTGGTGAAGGGCGAGCGCTTCGCCCCCGGTCCCGCCGCCAATTCCGCCCCCGCCGCCAACTCGGCCGCCAAATCCGGCGCCGGCTCCGCCGAATAGGCGACCGGGGGAGCCGGCGCCCCGACCGGCGCGCGGCTGTCTCCCGGGCGCCGGCGCCGGCTGCGGGCGGGCTCGCGAGCGGCGCTGTTTCGGGCGGCGAGGGCGGTCCCGGGACGGCGACGCGCAGGACGCGCGTCATTGCGCCGACGCGAAAACCGCCTCGGGTCGGGCTGTCCGTCTCGGCGGAGGCGCCGGTCCGCCCCGGCGCGCAGCAGGGCGGGCAAGAGCCCCCGCCGCCAGGCGCCCCCGGTTCCGCGCGCCGCGGGCGGAACCGGGCGGCCTGGCGAGCGCGGGACGCGGCGCCCGCGCTCCGCGCGCCCCAGGCCCCAGTCTCGGGACTCAGGTCTCGGAACTCAGGCTTCGGCGGCGATCCCGGCGGCTTCGGCCCCGGCCAGCGCCGCGGCCTCGTCATTGTCGGACGCATCGCCCGACACGCCCACGGCCCCGATCACCGCGCCCTCCGCATCGCGCAGCAGCACGCCGCCCGGAACCGGCACCAGCCCGCCGCCCAGCGCGCCATTGGCGGCGGCGATGAAATAGGCCTGCGCCTCGGCCCGCGCCATCTGCGCCCGCCCGCCCATGCCCAGCATCACCGCGCCATGGGCCTTGCCCGACGCGATCTCGTAGCGCCCCGGAGACGCGCCGTCCTGCCGCTCATAGGCCACCAGCCGCGCGCCGGCATCGAGCACGCAGACCGCCAGCGGCTTCATCCCCGCTTCCGCGGCCTTGGCGAAGGCGCCGGCCAGGATGGCCCGCGCCGCCTCGATCCCCGGGCCCGACGCCCCTGAAATTCCGCTCATGCCTTCCCTCCCATTTCCGCTTTCTTCGCCAGCCGTCCGGCATGGAGCAGCGGCTCGGTGTAGCCCGAAGGCTGCTCGCGCCCTTTGAAGACCAGGTCGCAGGCCGCCCGGAACGCGATCCCGTCGCAGGCCGGCGCCATCGGCTGATAGTCCGCGTCGCCGGCGTTCTGCCGATCCACCACCGCGGCCATGCGCTTCATCGTCTCCATGACCTGGCGCTCGGTGCAGATCCCGTGATGCAGCCAGTTGGCGATATGCTGGGAGGAGATGCGGCAGGTCGCCCGGTCCTCCATCAGCCCCACGTCGTGAATGTCCGGCACCTTCGAGCAGCCGACCCCCGCATCCACCCAGCGCACCACGTAGCCGAGGATGCCCTGGGCGTTGTTGTCGAGCTCGGCCTGCACCTCCGCCTCCGACCAGTTGGGCCGGTCGGCCAGCGGCACGGTGAGAATGTCGTCGAGGCTCGCGCGGCGCCCGCCGTCCGCGATCTCGGCCTGGCGCGCCGGCACGTCGACCTTGTGGTAGTGGGTCGCGTGCAGCGTCGCCGCGGTCGGGCTTGGCACCCAGGCGCAGTTGGCGCCGGATTTGGGGTGGCCGATCTTGGCCTCCAGCATCGCCGCCATCAGGTCGGGCATGGCCCACATGCCCTTGCCGATCTGCGCCCGCCCGCGCAGCCCGCAGGCAAGCCCCGCATCCACGTTCCAGTCCTCATAGGCGCCGATCCAGGCCTGGGCCTTCATGTCGGCCTTGCGCACCATCGGCCCGGCCTCCATCGAGGTGTGGATCTCGTCGCCGGTGCGGTCGAGGAAGCCGGTGTTGATGAAGGCCACCCGGTCGCCCGCCGCGCGGATGCATTCGCGCAGGTTTACGGTGGTGCGCCGCTCCTCGTCCATGATCCCCATCTTCAGGGTCAGGGGGGAGAGGCCCAGCGCCGTCTCCACCCGGCCGAAGACCTCCGCGACATAGCCCGCCTCGTCCGGCCCGTGCATCTTGGGGCAGACCACGTAGACCGAGCCCTCGGCCGAGTTCGCGCCCTTGTCATGCTTCGCGCCCAGCGCCGTGCACATGGCGTCGAGCATGTGTTCGGCGATCTCCTCGCCGTCGCCGTCCAGCACCGCCGGCGTGGTCATCAGCAGGCCGACATTGCGCACCAGCATCAGGGCGCGGGCCTTCACCGCGAAGGTCCCGCCCTCGGGCCCGGTCGCCTCGAAATCGGGGGAGAGCGCGCGGGTGAAGGTCTCGCCCCCCTTCTCCACCGTCTCGGTCAGGTCGCCGCGCATCAGGCCCAGCCAGTTGCGATAGGCCAGCGCCTTGTCCTCGGCGTCCACCGCGGCCACCGAGTCCTCGCAATCCATGATCGCGGTCAGCGCGGATTCGAGCATCACGTCGGAGATCGAGGCCGGGTCCGTCGCCCCGATGGCGCTGGTCGCATCGATCATCACCCGCGCCAGCAGCCCGTTGCGGCGCAGGAGGATCGAGCTCGGCGCCCCCGCCTCGCCCGTATAGCCCGCGAACTGGGCGGGGTCGGCGAGCCCCGTCTCCCCCGCCGTGGCGGAGGCGGCGATGACCGTGCCGCCCTCGACCTTCAGCCCGGTGACGTCCGCCCACCGCCCCCCCGCCAGCGGCGCGCTTTCATCGAGGAAGCCCTTGGCCCAGGAGATCACCCGCGCCCCGCGCTCGGGGTCATAGCCCTTGCCCGAAGGCAGGTCGCCCAGCGCGTCGGTGCCGTAGAGCGCATCGTAGAGCGAGCCCCAGCGCGCGTTGGCCGCGTTCAGCGCATAGCGGGCGTTCATCACCGGCACCACCAGCTGCGGGCCGGGCAGCGCCGCGATCTCCGGGTCCACATTGGCGGTGGCGACCGAGAAGTCGGGGCCTTCGGGGCGCAGATAGCCGATTTCGGTCAGGAAGGCCTTGTAGGCCTCCGCGTCCCAGCTCTGGCCACGTCGGGCGAGATGCCAGGCGTCGATCTTCGCCTGCAGGTCGTCGCGGGTGGCGAGCAGCGCCCGGCGCTTCGGCCCGAAATCGCGGACGATGCCGGCGAGCCCCTCCCAGAAATCGGCGGAGGAGACGCCGGAACCGGGCAGCGCCTCGGTCTCGACGAAGGCATGGAGTTCGGGGGCGACCTGGAGGCCGGCGATCTGGATGCGGTCGGTCATGGTGTTACGAGCCTCGGCGGGGGGCGGATTCGGAAAGGGCGTGTCGAGGGCGAACATGCGCTTCCCCGGCGCGTCGCGCCACCGCATGCGGCGCCGGTTTCCACGGTGCGGAAGTCCGGGCCCGTCACCTCCGGATCCATTCCACGCCGTGGAAAGCCGCGAACCCGCCCGCCCGGACCCCGCCCGCCTGCGCCCGCACGCGGGGACGGCTGGGCGGGGCCGATGCGGCGCGCCGCGCCGCGAGGGCCGCCCCCGTCCCCCCCTTTCGAAAATCCGGATCCGCGACTTTCGGCCCGGACCCGCCCAGGCGCCTTGCGCCCCGCCTGCCGCCGGTCAACTCTCCGGACGCCAACGATTGCAGGAGCCGAGCATGCGTCCCGACGTCAGCCCCACGCCGATCCGCCTCGCCGACTACGCCCCGCCGGCCTGGGTCGCCGAGCATGTGGACCTGACCTTCGACCTCGCCCCCAGGGGCGCCCGGGTCCGCGCCCGCATCCGCTTCGTCAAGGGCCCGGGCGAAGCCGCCGGCGGCCCGCTGCGGCTGGACGGCCAGAAGCTGCGCCTGCTCTCCGCCGCCGTCGACGGGACCGACGCCCTGCCCTCGATCACCGTGGACGAGGAGGGCCTGACCCTCGCCCCCGCCGACAACGCCCCCCTGCCCGACGCCTTCACCTGGGAGGCCGAGGTCGAGATCGACCCCGAGGCCAACACCGAGCTGGAGGGCCTCTACCTCTCCAACGGCGTCTATTGCACCCAGTGCGAGGCCGAGGGCTTCCGCAAGATCACCTATTTCCCCGACCGCCCCGACGTGATGGCCACCTACGCGGTGCGGATCGAGGCGCCGACCTCGATCCCCGTGCTGCTGTCCAACGGCGAGCCCGGCGCGACCGGCCCCCTGCCCGGCGACCGTCACTTCGCCGAATGGACCGACCCCTGGCCCAAGCCCTCCTACCTCTTCGCGCTGGTGGCAGGCGAACTGGTCGCCCACACGGACGCCTTCACGACGGCCTCAGGCCGCCCGGTGGCCCTTGCGATCCACGTCCGCCCCGGCGACGAGGACCGCTGCGCCTATGCGATGGACGCCCTGAAGCGCTCGATGCGCTGGGACGAGACGGAGTATGGCCGCGAATACGACCTCTCGGTCTTCAACATCGTCGCGGTCGACGACTTCAACATGGGGGCGATGGAGAACAAGGGGCTCAACGTCTTCAACTCGAAATATGTCCTCGCCTCGCCGGAGACCGCCACCGACCGCGATTACGAGCTGATCGAAGGCATCATCGCCCACGAGTATTTCCACAACTGGACCGGCAACCGCATCACCTGCCGCGACTGGTTCCAGCTCTGCCTGAAGGAGGGGCTGACGGTCTTCCGCGACCAGCAGTTCTCCGCCGACATGCGTTCGGAGGCGGTGCAGCGCATCGACCAGGTGAAGATGCTCCGCGCCCGCCAGTTCCGGGAGGATGCGGGCCCCCTCGCCCACCCGGTGCGGCCGGAAGAGTTCATCGAGATCAACAACTTCTACACCGCCACCGTCTACGAAAAGGGCGCCGAGCTGATCCGCATGCTGCGCCTGATCGTGGGGGCGGAGACCTACCGCGCGGCGCTCGACCTCTATTTCGACCGTCATGACGGGCAGGCCTGCACCATCGAGGACTGGATCGCGGTGTTCGAGGACGCCTCGGGCCGCGACCTGACCCGGTTCCGGCTGTGGTACGCGCAGGCGGGCACGCCGCGGGTCACGGTCTCGGAGGGCTGGGTGGAGGACGCGCCGGGCCAGGGCGGGCGCTACACGCTGACCCTGCGCCAGGAGACCCCCTCCACCCCCGGCCAGCCGCTGAAGAAACCCGTGCCGATCCCGGTCGCCTTCGGGCTGCTGGGCGCCGACGGGCGCGAGCTGATCGAGCCCGGCGTGCTGGAGCTCGACGACACCGAACGCTGCTGGAGCTTCGAGCTGCCCGAGCGGCCGGTCCCCTCGCTGCTGCGCGGCTTCTCGGCGCCGGTGATCCTGGAGCGGCGTTCGTCCGAGGCCGAGCGCGCCTTCCTGCTCGCCCATGACCGCGACCCGTTCAACCGCTGGGAGGCGGCGCGGGCGCTGGCGCTGGAGGTGATGATGGGCGCGGCCTCCGCCGACGCCTTCGCCGAGGCGCTGCTGCCCGCGATCACCGACGCGTCGCTGGACCCGGCCTTCCGCGCCCTGCTGCTGACCCTGCCCGGCGAGGACGAGATCGCGCGCGAGACCTGGTCCCGCGGCCGCCCCGCCGATCCCGACGCCATCCACGCCGCGGCCAAGGCGGCCCGCAAGGCGCTGGCCGAGGCGCTGGAGCCGGAACTGCGCGGGCTCTACGAAGCGATGGAGACCCCCGGCCCCTACACGCCCGAGGCCGGCGACGCCGGGCGCCGGGCGCTGCGGGCCGCGGCGCTGGGGCTGCTGGCCCGGCTGCCGGTGGGGGCCGGCATGGCCGAGGCGCAATGCGGCGCGGCCAACATGTCGGACCGGCTGCCGGCGCTGGCGGCGCTGCTGGCCAGCGGCTCGCCGGCCGCCGACGCGGCGCTGGACGCCTTCGCCGCCGACTGGCGCCATGATCCGCTGGTGATGGACAAGTGGCGGATGCTGCAGGCCACGGCCTCGCGCCCCGACACGCTGGCGCGGGTGAAGGCGCTGTCCGAGGCGCCGGACTTTCCGTGGAAGACGCCCAACCGCTTCCGCTCGCTGGTCGCGGCCTTCGCCCAGAACCCCTGCGCCTTCCACCAGGCCGACGGGTCGGGCTATCGCTTCCTCGCCGACTGGCTGATCCGGCTCGACCCGGTGAACCCGCAGACCGCGGCGCGGGTGGCCGGCGCCTTCGAGACCTGGCGGCGCTATGACGCGAAGCGTCAGAAGCTGATCCGGGCGGAACTCTCCCGCATCGCCGCGACCGAGGGCCTGTCGCGCGACATGGCCGAGATCGTGTCCCGCATGCTTGACGCCTGATCGGGGGGGCTGAACTGGGGGGCTGATCCGGGAATATGATCCGGGCGCCCGCCCCCAGTTGGGGCGAGGGAGCGGCGCCTCGACCCGCGCGCCAGGCCGCGCCCGGGCGCCGGCGCCGCGCCGGACCGTGCCGCGGGCGGCGCCGGGAAGGCGGAACGGCCCCGCCTCGCCCCGGCGCCTTCCGCGAGCCGGTGACCGGCGGCGCCGGCGCCCCCTGCGCCACCAGCGCGCGGGATCCGGCGCCGCCTCCCTCCGGTTCAGGCGGCGGCGAGCATGCCCTTGATCTCGTCCAGCAGGGCCAGCCGCTTCTTCTTCAGGGTTTCGAGCCGCAGGTCGTCCATCGGCTCGACATTGGTTTCGCCGCGGTGAATCTCGCGGTTCAGCGTGTGATACTCCTCCGCCAGCCGCGCGAAATGCGGATCCGAGGCCTTGCGGGCGGAGATGTTGGCGGCTTCGCCGGGCAGCGCCTCGGCCAGTTCGTGCGGGGTATGGCTCATCGCCTTGTCCTTCTGTGCGTCAACCAGGGGCCGGTCCGCGCGCCCGTTCCGCGCGCCTCCGTTGCGCGACGCGGCGACGAGGGCGGAGGCGGCGGGGGCCGAGCGGCGGCCGGCCCGCGCAGTCTCGGGCATCGAACGCGCCGCCGCCTTGACCGGGATCAAGCGCCGGGCCGCGGCGCTTCCCGACCCCGGCGCCCCCGCGTCGCCTCACGCCCTTGGCGCGCGGCCCCCGCGACGCTACCTTCGGCCCCGAACCCGCCGGACCGCGTCCGGCCCCTTCTGTCCAGTCCAGCCCCGAGAGGCGCCATGCCCGCCCGTTCCCCCCGTCCCGTCATCGGCGTCATCTCCAACGCCATGCTGATCAACGAGACCTTCGCGGTCTCGGCTGCGGGAGAGATGAACATGCGCGCCCTGCGCCACGCGGCCGACTGCCTGCCGCTGATCATCCCGGCCCTGCCCGAAGCCGTGGACCCCGACGACCTGCTCGCGGCCTGCGACGGCTTCCTGTTCACCGGCGGACGGGCCAACGTGCATCCCTCGCATTACGGTCACGAGGAGACCGAGGCCCACGCCCCCTTCGACCCCAAGCGCGACGGCGTGACCCTGCCGCTGATCCGGGCCGCGGTGGCGGCGGGGGCGCCGGTGCTGGGCATCTGCCGCGGCTTCCAGGAGCTGGCCGTGGCTTTCGGCGCGACCCTGCATCCCGAGATCCGCGACCTGCCCGGGCGCATGAACCACCGCATGCCCCCCGACGGCACGGTCGAAGAGAAATTCGCCCTGCGCCACGCGGTGACCTTCGCAGAGGGCGGGACCTTCCACCGCCTGCTCGGGGCGACCGAGGTGATGACCAACACCCTGCACGGCCAGGGCATCATCGACCCCGGCCCGCGGGTGGTGATCGAGGGCCACGCCCCCGACGGCACCCCGGAGGCGATCGTGATCCGCGACGCGCCCGGCCTGGCGCTGGGCGTGCAGTGGCATGCCGAGTGGATGGCCTGGGAGAGCCCGGTCAGCCAGGCGATCTACACCGCGTTCGGCGAGGCCGCCCGCCAACGCGCCGCCCGCCGCCTCGCGATCGAGGCCGCCTGAGCGCATACCGCCGGGAAAGTCTCGCGGGACGCTCCGGACATCGCCGCTCGGAACAGTCCCGGAGCCGTTTTGACGCCCCGCGCGAAACCGGTGTGCGCTCGACGCGACCGAACAGCAGGCGGGGCCGAAGCGGCGGCGGGGCCGAGCCGCCCGCCCCGTGCGCGACCGCCTGACAGGACGGGCGCCGAGGGCGGGGTCCGCGCGGCCCGGCGCATCCCTGCGCCGACGAGCGTGCAGGGGGAAACGACACGCGATGCCCGGCCTTCGCCGGGCGCGCCGCTCCCGGCGAAGGCCGGCGCCGAGCTGGGCACGGCGACGGCGCCCCCGCGGGCGGCGGGATCAGGCGATCCAGTCCGGCAGGTCCTCGCCGAAATCGTCGAGGGCGACGCGAAGCAGCACCACCGCCAGATCCTCTCCGACCAGGCGGAGGCCGGCGCGGGTCTCGGTCGCCTCCAGCGGCGCGAGGCCGCCCTGGAGGCTCAGGGCGTCGCGGCCGGGCTCGAAGTCCAGGATCCTGTCGCGGCCGTCCCCGGCGGCGAAGATGAAGAGGTCGGCGCCGCCGCCGCCGCGCAGCTTGTCCGCGCCCGCGCCCCCGTTCAGCCGGTCGGCGTCCGAGCCGCCGTCGAGCGTATCCCGCCCCGCCCCGCCGTCCAGCCGATCCCGGCCGGCGCCGCCGCGCAGGCGGTCCGCGCGCCCGCCGCCGTCGAGCGTGTCGAATCCGGCGCCTCCGACCAGGAGGTCATGGCCGCCGCCCCCCTCCAGCAGGTCCGCGCCGGCCTTGCCGCGCAGCTTGTCCCGCCCCGCGCCGCCGTCGAGCGTGTCCCGCCCGGCCCCGCCGGCCAGCACGTCCGCCCCCGCGCCGCCGATCAGCGTATCGTCGCCCGCGCCGCCGCCCAGCCGGTCCGCGCCGTCGCCGCCGTCCAGAAAGTCCGCGCCGTCGCCGCCGCCCAGACGGTCGTCGCCCTCGCCGCCCGAAAGCTGGTCGTCGCCCTCGCGCCCCAGAAGGCGGTCGTCGCCGGCCTCGCCCTCGATCTCGTCGTCGCCCCAGCCGCCATCGGCGAAATCGTCGCCCGCGCCGGCCTGGATCAGGTCGCCGCCGGTCAGGGGCGCGAGGTCGTCCGACGCCGCGAAGACCTCCGCGTCCACGCTGCGGGCGTCGCCGTAGATGAGGTCGTCGCCCTCGCCCCCGATCAGCGTGTCCTCTCCGGGCGCGAAATCCACCGGGCCGGACAGGTCCTGCGCGTCGCCGAAAAGCCGGTCGACGCCGGCGCCGCCGGTCAGCAGGTCGTCGCCGCCCGCCAGCCGCGCCCCTGCCCCGGCCCCGAGCGCGTCGCCGAAGAGCGCGCCGCCCCAGCTGGGCGCCGAGAGCGCGTCATGCCCGCCGACCATCTCCCAGTTGGCGCCGACCGCGCCGACATCGCCGACCAGCACCGCATCGGGGGTCGTTCCGGGCGCGGCCGGGGTCGCGCCGGAGGCGTCGAGCCGGTCGCCACCGCCGGTGAAGCGCGCGCCGTCGGGCGAGGCGCGGTCGAGCAGCAGCGGCGCGTCCCCCCAGACATGCAGGGCGCCGCCGGAGAGGATCAGCACCTCGTCCCCGCCTCCCGCGGCGGAGAACACGTATTCCGGCACGATCCAGAAATCCGCCGCCACCATGCGGTCGCCGGCATCGAAGAGGGTGAAGGCGTCGCGCCCGCCGACCGCGTCATCCGTCGCGATCAGGGCGTCGCCGAAAAGCCGGACCGACCCCGCGCCGCCCGCGTCGAACTGGTCGGCCCCGGCCAGCAGCGCGTCGAAGGCGCCTGCGATGGGCCCCGCGGCGGCGAAATCCGCGAGGTCGCCCAGCGGATCGCCGACCCGGACCGGGCTGAGATGAAGGGCGCCGCCGTCCTCCAGCGTCAGCGACAGGCGGGTGACGGGGCCGGAGGGCTCGCCCTCGGGGTCGAGCGCGAAGGCGCCGGGCGCGCCCCGGGCCTGCGCGGCGATCCCCGCGGGGGTCGTCCAGTCGAAGAGATCGGCGGTGTCGGACGCGGTCAGGAGGCCGGTCTCCGGATCGCGGCCAAGCGAGCTGGAGAGCGTGACGAGATCCGCTCCGGATATGGAAGTGGCTGTGAGCCGCGCCATGCGTAGCCTTGTCGCCCGACCCTCGCCCCCGTGTTCAGCTAGCCCGGAGCGGGAGCGCGCGTCAACCCTGGCGCGATCCGCGAGACACGGGCTCGCGCCTCGGGTCGACCGAGGCGCCCGGCGGATCGGCTCGGAGGCGGCGCGTCGGGGCGGACGCGGGTTGCGAGGGCCCGCCCGCGCCGCGCGGAGAGGGCGGCACGAGCGGCCACGGGTCCCGTGCGGCGACCTCCGCGCAGCCGGTCGGTCGTCGCGCGGCCCCCAATGACGTTACGTCATACGCGAAATGTCGACAGTCGGCATTGTGGGCGTCGCGATGCGCTCACTAGGCTCGGCCCCGACCTGCGCGTCGGAGCCGCCGTTCCGACTCGCCCCGCCCCTGCGAGGAGACCCGAGATGAGCGATCCGATCTGGCAATGGACCGCCACGCGCACCGCCCGCGCCATCCGCGCGCGCGAGATCAGCGCCGAGACCGTGGCCGAGGCTCATGTCGCCCGCATGCGCGCCGCCAACCCGGCGCTGAACGCGGTGGTGGTCGATCTGGGCGACGAGGCGGTGGACACGGCGCGGGGCGTCGACCAGGCGCTGGCGCGGGGCGAAAGCCCGGACCTGCTGACCGGCGTTCCGGTGACCATCAAGATCAACGTGGATTACACGGGCCAGGCCAATTCCAACGGCGCGCCTTCGTTGGCGAACAACATCGCGGCCGAGGACTCGGCGGTGGTGGGCAACCTGCGCAAGGCCGGCGCGATCTGCATCGGGCTGACCAACACGCCCGAATTCTCCATGCGGATGCATACCGACAACCCCCTGCATGGCGAGACGCTGAACCCCTGGGATCCGGCGATCACCTGCGGGGGGTCCTCGGGGGGCGCGGGCTCGGCCACGGCGATGGGCTTCGGCTGCATCGGGCATGGCAACGACATCGGCGGCTCGCTGCGCTGGCCGGCGCATTGCAACGGCATCGCCACCATCAAGCCGACGCAGGGGCGGATTCCGGCCTTCAACCCCTCGGCCCCGGCGGAGCGGCCGATGATGGCGCAACTTTTCTCCACCCAGGGGCCGCTGGCGCGCTCGGTCGCGGATGTGCGGCTGGGGCTGGAGGTGATGTCCCGGCGCGATCCGCGCGACCCGTTCTGGACGCCGGCGCCGCTGAAGGGGCCGGACGTGGCGAAGAAGGTCGCGCTGGCGAAGCTGCCCGAGGGGGCGGAGGCCGATCCGCGCATCATGGCGCTGCTGCGCACGGCGGCGGACGCGCTGGCGGACGCGGGCTGGCAGGTGGACGAGGTCGAGGTCCCCGACGTGCGCGCCTGCTGGCAGGTCTGGGCGGACATCCTGCTGACCGAGATGAACGTGATGATGGGCGAGGGGATGCTGGAGGTCGCCTCGGACGATTTCAGGACCGCCTGGAAGGGGATGGACGCCTACACCTCGCAGCTGGACCTGAAGGGGTTCATGGAGGCGTGCTCGGCCCGGCTGACCTGGCAGCGGCGCTGGCTGGAGTTCCTGGAGCGATATCCGGTGGTTCTGGCCCCGATGAGCCTGGCGCCGACCTTCGCCAGGGGGGCGGATATCGGGGCGCCGGAGGACACGCGCAAGCTCTGGAGCAACGACGTGATGTTCATCGGGATCTTCAACATGCTGGGCCTGCCCTCGGCGGCGGCCCCGCTGGGGCTGGTCGACGGCCTGCCGGTGGGGGCGCAGTTCGTGGCCTCGCGCTATCGCGAGGACGTGGCGCTGGCCGCGGCCGAGGCGGTGGAGGCGAAGCTGGGCACGCTGTGCGGGACGCTCTGGGCCCGCGAAGCCTGAAGGGGGCGGACTTGCGCCGGGGCCGTCGAGGCCCCGGCGCGCGTCGCGACGCCGGCAGGCGCTGCGGAGGTCGCCAGGTCGCGTCGCGTCGCATCGCGGGCGACGGCCGGGGCCCGAGGCGTCAGCGGCCCTGACCCCGCATCCCGGCGCGGTTCCTCCGGCGCCGCGTGCTCGGGGCGTTCGGCCGCCGCCCCTGGCCGCCCCCCTCAGCCCGCGCCCGCGCGATCCGCTCCGCCACCGCGCCATCCGCGCCGTCCGCTGAGCCGCCGCGCGGGCGCCCCCGCCGCCACCGGCGTGCGGGTCGTCGCGCGGCCCCCTTCTCTACGTCCCCGCCCCCTTGCCATCGCCCGCCGACCGGGGTCTGCTGCGCCCCGCCGGATGGGAGGCGGCGCCAATGCTCGAACTCGACCCCAAGCTTTTCGCCAAGGAGGCGATCTCCGAGGAGACCGCGGCCTTCATCGCCGAGATGGAGGCGATCTTCAACAAGCTCCCCGCGACCCATGAGGTCCCGGTGGAGCTGACCCGCCAGGCGCGCGAGGAAGGCCGCGGCATCTTCCCGTCCGGCGGCCCCCTGCCCGGCTCCGACTGGCGCGAGATCAACGCCGGCACGGGGCGCGTCCGCGTCTCCCTGCCCGAGGGCGCGCCGAAGGGCGTCTACCTGCACATCCATGGCGGCGGCTGGACGCTGGGCAGCCCCAAGTTCTCCGACGCGCAGAACCAGCTTCTGGCCGCGGAAACCGGGGCCGCGGTCATCTCCATCGAATACCGGCTCGCGCCCGAGCACCCCTGGCCCGCCGCCCATGACGACTGCGTGGGCGCCGCGATCTGGGCGCTGGAGACGCTGCCCTTCGGCGATCTGCCCCATGTCATCGGCGGCGAGAGCGCCGGCGGACACCTGAGCGCCGTGGTCCTGCTGGCGCTGCGGGAGCGCGGGCTGCTGGGACGCATCAAGGGCGCGGTGCTGAACTACGGCTGTTTCGACCTGCGCATGACCGCCTCGGCCCGCAACTGGGGGGACAAGACGATGGTGCTGTCGACCCCGACCATCGCTTGGTTCGCGGCCAACCTGTGCCCGGACGCCTCGGTCATGGCGGACCCGCTGGCCTCGCCCCTGCTGGCGGATCTCTCGGGGATGCCCCCGGCGCTGTTCCAGGTGGGCACGGCGGACCCGCTGCTGGACGACAGCCTCGCCATGGCGGCGCGCTGGACGGGGGCGGGGCTGGACGCGGAGCTTGCGGTCTATCCCGGCGGCATCCACGCCTTCGACCAGTTCGACCTGGCGATCGCGCGCGACTATCTCGCGCGCAAGTCGGCCTATGTGACGGCCCGCTTCGCCGACTGACCCGGACGGGCTCCCTGGGCGGGGGGAGGCGCCCGCGCCTCCCCCCGCCGCGTTCCCTTGCCCGCCGCCCTGTCGCGCCGCATCCCGCCCCGGCGCCGCGCGTCGCCGCATCCCGCGCCGCGCGTCTTGCCCGCGCCGGCCCCGCGCGCCATGACCCCGGCCCAGCCCCCCGCCCTCGCCGGAGACCCCCATGACCCCCGCCGCCCGCGCCCAGGCCGCCATCGAGATCCTCGACCGCTTCCGGCCGCTTGAGGCGGGGAACGAACCGATGGACCGCCACCTGATCGCCTGGGGCCGCCGCTCGCGCTTCGCGGGGTCCGGCGACCGGGCCGCGGTGGCGGATCTCGTCTACGCCGCCCTGCGCCGCTGGCGCTCGCTGGCCTGGCCGCCGATGGCGGAGGACGCCGAGCCGCCCGCCGGCGCCCGTCCCCGCCTGCTCGCCCTGGCCGACGAGGCCGGGACGCTCGACGTCCTGTTCTCCGGCCTCGGCCACGCGCCCGCCCCGCCCACGGAGGCCGAGCGCGCCTGGCTGGCCCTGCGCCGCGACGCGGACCCGGCCGCCGCGCCCGATCCGGTCCGGTTCGACCTGCCCGACTGGCTGGCCGCCCCGATGCGCGACAGCCTGGGCGAGCAGGCCCCCGCCGTGCTCTCCGCGCTGGGCGAGCGCGCGCCGCTCGACCTGCGGGTCAACCGCCTGCGCGCCACGCCCGAAGCCGCGCGCGCCGCGCTCGCGGCCGAGGGCATCGCGGCGGAGCCCGTCGCGCTCGCCCCCGCTCCCGGCGCCGCCCTGCCTGCGCTGCCCGACGCGCTGCGGGTGACGGCCGGGGCCCGCGCCCTGCGCCGCGCCGCCGCCTATCTGGACGGCTCGGTGGAGATCCAGGACATCGCCAGCCAGGCCGTCGCCGCCTTCGCCGACGCCCGCCCGGGCGAGCGCGCGCTGGATTTCTGCGCGGGCGGCGGCGGCAAGGCGCTGGCGCTGGCGGCGGCGATGGAGGGAAAGGGCGAGGTCTTCGCCCATGACGGCGACCCGCGCCGCATGTCCGACCTGCCCGCCCGGGCCGCGCGGGCCGGCGCCCGCATCCGTCGCGTGACGGACCCCGAGGCGGCGCCGCCCTGCGACCTGGTGCTGGTCGACGCCCCCTGCTCCGGCAGCGGGGCCTGGCGGCGCAACCCGGACGCGAAATGGGGATTCGGTTCCGGGGATCTCTCGGCCCTGGTCGAGACCCAGGCCGCCATCCTCGACCGCGCCGCCGCGCGGGTCGCCCCCGGCGGGCGGCTGGTCTACGCGACCTGCTCGCTTCTGGAGGCCGAGAATCGCGCCCAGGCCCGTGAATTCGCCGCCCGAAGCCCGGATTTCACGCTTGAGGGCGACATGATCCTGACCCCGCTCGAAGGCGGGGACGGCTTCTACGCGGCCCGTTTCCGCCGTCTTTGACCCGGATCGAAACATCCTGAAAGGGTTCGACAGGCCCGCTTTACAATTTATAAGTGTTTCCGGGTTTGATTTCCCCCGGCGACCGAGGCCGGCGACGCATGCCGGCGATCGGGGCTGCGGAGGATGAGACGATGATGCGACCGGTTCGCGATGGCGCGCCCGCAACGGCGGCTTCGAGGCGCGGCACACCAGGCCGGCGCCGCGCCGGCGCCCGTCACCGAGCCCGTCACCAAGCCCAGCCCCGAGCCCACCCCCGGATCCATCGCCGAGCCCGCCTATGACCGGCCGTCCGGACCCTGCCGCGAGCAGCGGCGCCCGCCCCCCCGCGAGCCCCGGCGCCGCCGACAAGGCCAGCGATATCGAGGATGCGATCTGCGTCTCCGCCGAGGATGGCGGGACCGCGCGCGCCGACGCCGAGGCGCCTCAAGCGCCTGCTGGGGATCCGCCTGCCCCCGGCTCGCCCGCCTCCCCCGCCCATGGCGCGGACGCCGGGGCCCCGCGTCCGGGCGATGCCTCGCGGCCCTCCGGCGTCCCGGCGGGACCGGGCCGCCTGATCGTCTCGCTCGCCGCGCTCGCGCTGACCGTGCTGGCGGTGGCCTGGGCCTTCGCCGACGAGGCCACGGTCATCGCCCTCGCGGCCTTCGTGATCGGGGCGGGACTGGTCGGGCTGCTGGCCGGCGCCGGGCCCTTCGCCCGCCTCGCCCCCGCCCGACGCCCGGCCGCCGCCCGCGCGATGGAGGCGCTGCATGCCCATGATCCGGTGCCGACCGCGGTCACCGACCTGCGCGGCGCCCTGATCGGGGCCAATCCCGCGCTGCGCGCCGCGCTGCGCGCCATGGGCGCCGGCGACGGCCGCGTGTTGCCCGAGATGATCGAATCCCTGTTCGAGACCGCGCCCGACGCCGTGCCCGCCACCGCCGAGGTCTACCGCATCCTGCGCCAGGCCCGTCTGCACCGCCGCGCCTCGAACCGCAGCCTGCGTTTCGACGGCGCCCGGCGGGCGATCGCGCTGGCGCTGCTCGCGCCCGACGTGTTGATCTGGCGGCTCTATCCCGAGGAAGCCGCCGACTCGGCCGCGCTTTCGGACGCGATGGAGGCGGCCGGCCTGGCCATGGTCCTGCGCGACGGCGGGGCCCTGCGCGCCAACACCGCCGCGCGCGCCCTGGTTCCCGGGATCGAGGCGCGCCTGATCGGCCGCGCCGCCCCTCCCGGCGCCCCCGGGGGACCGGGAGGGGCCGCGGACGAAGCTCCGACCGCGCTCGACGGCACGCCCCTTCGCTGGGTGGAGATCCCGGCCATGCCCAGCGCCTCCAGGCCCGAGCCGGAGGACGCCGGCGACGCCTCCATGGAGGCGCCGGACCCGGCCGAGGACGCGTCCCTTGCGTCCCGTCCCCGCGGCTGGCTGCTGACCCCCGGCGCGCATGGCATGGCCGGCGGCGAAGGCGAAAGCTTCGACCGGCTGCCGGTGGCCATCGCGCGGCTCGACCTGGACGGCGTGCTGCTCTCGGCCAACGAACCCGCCCGCCGCCTGCTCGGGCCCGGCGCGGCGCCGGGCGCCCGGCTTTCCGCCCTGGCCGAAGGGCTGGGACGTTCGATCCCCGAGCGCATCGCGGAAGCCGCCCGCGGGCGCGCCTCCGGCCGATCCGAGATCGCTCGAGGCCGGCGCGAGGATCGGGAGACCTTCCTCCAGCTCTCCCTCACCCGCGGCGAACAGGGCGGCGCCCCCTGCCTGGTGGCCGTGCTCAGCGACGCCACCGAGCTCAAGACGCTGGAGGCCCAGTTCGTCCAGAGCCAGAAGATGCAGGCGGTCGGCCAGCTCGCCGGCGGGGTCGCGCATGATTTCAACAACCTGCTCACCGCCATCGCCGGCCATTGCGACCTGCTTCTGATGCGCCGCGACGCCACCGACGCGGACCATCCCGACCTGATGCAGATCCGCCAGAACACCAACCGCGCCGCCGCCCTGGTGCGCCAGATGCTGGCCTTTTCGCGCAAGCAGACCCTGCGCCCCAAGGTCACCCAGCTGACCGAGACGCTGACCGAGCTGTCGCATCTGCTCAACCGCCTGCTGGGGGAGAAAGTGCAGCTGAGGCTTGAGCATGGCGCGGATCTGGGCCTGGTGCGGGTCGATGAACGCCAGTTCGAGCAGGTGGTGATGAACCTCGTGGTCAACGCGCGCGACGCCATGCCCGGCGGGGGCGAGGTCCGCATCCGCACCCGCAACGTCACCTTCGACCGCGAATTCCGCCGGGACCGCGCCGTGATCCCCTCAGGGCCCTACGTGGCGGTGGAGGTGCTGGACAGCGGCTCGGGCATCCCGCCGGACCGCATCGGGCAGATATTCGAGCCGTTCTACACCACCAAGAAGGTGGGCGAGGGCACAGGGCTCGGCCTCTCCACCGCCTATGGCATCGTCAAGCAG
Source organism: Albimonas donghaensis (assembly GCF_900106695.1). Taxonomy (GTDB): domain Bacteria; phylum Pseudomonadota; class Alphaproteobacteria; order Rhodobacterales; family Rhodobacteraceae; genus Albimonas; species Albimonas donghaensis. The sequence goes on along the minus strand of NZ_FNMZ01000001.1, from coordinate 163,802 downwards.
ACCGGCGGCTTCATCTTCGCCGACAGCCCGCCGGGCGCGGGCGCCGTGTTCACCGTCTATCTGCCCCGCCACGAAGCCGGGTCCGAGGCGACCGAGCCCGCCGCGCTCGCCCCCCCTCCCGCGCCGCGCGCCGCCCAGACCCCCGTGGACGGCGTGGTCCTGCTGGTGGAGGACGAGGCCCCGGTCCGGTCCTTCGCCACCCGCGCCCTCGGGCTGCGCGGCTACACGGTGCTGGAGGCCGAGAACGCCGAGGAGGCGCTCGCCCTGCTCGAGGATGAGGACCTGCATATCGATGTCATCGTGTCCGACGTGGTGATGCCCGGGCTCGACGGGCCGAGCTGGGTGAAGACCGCCCGCCAGTCGCGCCCCGACGTGGCCGTGGTCTTCGTCTCCGGCTATGCGGAGGGCGCGTTCCGGCGCAGTCTCGACGGGCTGGAGGGCTTCGTGTTCCTGCCCAAGCCCTACTCGCTCAGCGACCTCTCGGCCGCGATCCAGACCGCGCGCGAAAACCCCGGCGAAGCCGCGGCCTGATCGGCGCGCGTCCCCGGCTTGTCCCGGGACGGCGCGGCGCCTAGGCTGCCTCCCAAGCCGCCGACCCCAACACGCGCGGCGGGAGGAACGCCCACATGACCCTGACATCCCAGGAGCGCGCCCTTGTCGCGCGCGCCCGCGCCTTCGCCGACCAGGACCTGGTCCCCGCCGCCGAGGCCTGCGAGCGCGACCGCGCCCCCGACCTCGCCGCCCTGCGCGCCGCCGCCGGGCTTGGCCTGACCTCGATCCAGATCCCCGGGGCCCAGGGCGGGCTGGGGATGTCCTTCGCCGCGAAATCCGAGATCGCCGAGGCGCTGGCCCGCGCCTGCTTCGGCTTCTCCATGGCCATTCTCAACACCCACAACACCGCCTGGCGCCTGGCGAAGCTCACCGACAACCCGCTGGCCCAGCGCCTGTTCCCGCCGATGATGGCCGGCGAGACCACCGGCTGCGCCGCGCTGACCGAACCCGGCGCCGGCTCCGACTTCGCCAGTATCGCCACCCGGGCCGAAAGGATCCCCGGCGGCTGGCGGCTGAACGGCGCCAAGGCCTGGATCACCAACGCCCAGCACGCCTCGGTGGCCATCTGCTTCGCCCAGACCGGGACGCAGGGCGACGGGGCCGGCATCGGCGCCTTCATCGTCGAGGCCGACCGCCCCGGCTTTTCCCGCACTCCGGACAGCGGGACTTTCGCCATACATGCCAACGGGATCGGCGGCTTTTCTCTGACCGACTACGAGGCGCCCGAGGAGGCGCTGATCATGGAGCCCGGCGCCGCCTTCCGCCAGATCATGTCCGAGATCAACGGCGCCCGGATCTATGTCGCCGCCATGTGTCTCGGCATGGTTGACGCAGCCCTGGACAGCGCCACCGCCTATGGCAAGTCCCGGAATTCCTTCGGAAAACCGCTCGGTCAACACCAGGGCTGGCGCTGGCGGCTGGCGGGCGCGGAGGCCGAGCTCGCCGCCGCCCGCGCCCTGGTCCGAAAGGCCGAGGCCGAGCACAGCGCCGGCGAGGACACCCAGCTCATCGCCGCGCAGGCGAAATATGTGGGAATCGGGCTGGCGAACAAGCACATACCGGAGCTTCTTCACGCCCATGGCGCGTCCGGTCTGAAGGCGGACAGCCTGTTCTCGCGCCATATCGCGGGGATGCAGGCGGCCTCCTTCGCCGACGGCTCGACCGAGATCATGCTGGAGCGGATCGGCAGGCTGGCCCGCCCCTGACGGCTTGACCCCGGCCCGGGGACTTCAGTGGAAGTCGCGGGAGGGGAACAGTTTTCGCGCCTGGTGACGGGGGTGGCGGGCGCCTGCTCCTCCCCCTCCCACCCCGCCGCGTCCCTCCGGCAGCGGACGGCGGGCCTCGTCGGTGGGGCCGGCGGGGTCGGGCATGGTCCGCGCGCCGCGGCCGAGATCGTCGAGCATGGCGGAGAGGTCCTCGATCCGCTCCGCCACCACATGCACGACCTTGCCGTCGCGCTGCACGCGGCCAAGCACCCGCATCAGGCGCCCGGCGATGATCTCGCGCCGGAAGGCCTCGTAGACCCGCTGCCAGATGACCACGTTCACCACGCCCGTCTCGTCCTCAAGCGTCGCGAAGACCACGCCCCCGGCGGAGCCCGGGCGCTGGCGCACGATGACCAGCCCGCAGACCGCGACCCGGGCCCGTTCCGGGGGCAGATGCAGGAAGTCCGCGGGCAGGCAGGCGGGCGGGCGCGGCCAGTCGGGACGGGCGGGCGGCGTCGCGGCGAGGCGGGCGGAGGCGGGTTCCGTGGAGCCGGAGGCGCCCGCCCCGCCGCCATGGTCCGACGCGCCCGCGCCGCTCAGCTCAGGCCGCGCCCCTCGCGCGGCGTCCTCCCTCTCCTGCGCCCGGCCGCGCCCGCCGCCCGGCGCGTCCCGGAGACCGGCGGAGACGGCGCGGCCCGGGACGGGCGGGCGCCCGACCCGCGGCGCCCGGCCATCGCCCGCCACCGCAAGGTCCGGCCCGGCGGACGGATCGCGTCGCAGGCCCCCCGCCGCCCGGCCGGAGGGGGGGGCGCCGCTCTGCTCGTCGGGCCCCCGCATGCAGGCGCCGGCGATTTCGGCGGAGGGGTCGGCGGAAGCGGCGGTCCGTCCTCCCCCCGACATGTCGCGGAGGCGCGCGGGAACGGCGCCCTCCGCCCGCGGCTCACCGCGAGACGGGCGCCTGGAGGGCGACGGCTCGCGTCCCGGAGCCCCCGCCTCTCCGGCCTCCGGGGCTCCTGCAGGCGGCGAGGGCGGCGCCACCCGGTCCGAAGAGTCCGTCCCACCGGAAACGCCCGCCCCCGGCGCCGGCGGGCGCCCCGTTTCGGCGCGGCCCCGCCATGCGTCGCCCCCCTGCGCGAGGGCCGGTCCCTCCGCCCCCTCGCGGGGGGCATTCGGCAGGGGGCGTCGCCTGGCGGCGAGATGACGCCGGGCCGGAGATGGAGCGCCGTCCTCCTCCTGCGCCGACCTCGATCCATGCGCCTGCGCGGAGGATGACGGCAGCGCCAGCCGGTCTCCCCGCTGCTCCTCCCCCTCGCGGTCCGCACCCGCCGGGCTTTCGGCATCCCCCTGCCCCGGCGACGCGATGCGCCGCGGCCCGGACGTGGCCGCGCCCTTTTCGCCAGGCGCCTCTGGCCCGCCCCCCGACCCGGCGCGCCGCGGCCCGTCCCGAACCGAACCGCCCTGCGCCCCGCCCGCCCCCGGCGCCCCACCGGCAATCCGGGCGCCGCGGCCCGCAGGGCCGGCGGGCGCGGGGGGCTCGACGCCCCCCGCGTCCGCCCCCCCGGCCAGGGCGAGCCCCTCGAACCCCGGGCTCAGCCGCGACCGCAGCAAGGCCAGCGGATGCGCGCGCAGGGTCAGGCGCAGGGCCACGTAGTCCTCCACCACCTCCTCGGCCTCGGTCATCGCGGGCAGGAGCGTCGGCGGCTCCTCGATCCCCTCGCCCTCCAGCAAGCCCTCGAACAGCGGCAACGGCGCCTCGCCCGAAATCGCCTTCGCCTGCCACAGCGCGTCCCGCCGCCCCAGGCCCAGCCCGGCGAAGGCGTCCGCCTCGGCCAACACGGCGATCGCCGCCGGCCCCAGCCCCGCGCGCCGCCACACGTCCTCGGCCGAGCGGTAGCCGTTGCCCCGCGCGGCCGACAGCCAGGCCGCGTCCTCCTCCTTCATCGCCTTGATCTGCCGGAACCCCAGCCGCAGCGCGAAGCCCGAGGTCGAGCCCGGCGCCGGTTCCAGCACGTTGTCCCAATAGCTCGCGTTCACGCAGACCGGGCGCACCTCCACCCCGTGCCCGCGCGCATCCCGCACGATCTGGGCGGGCGCGTAGAAGCCCATCGGCTGGGCGTTGAGCAGCGCGCAGGCGAAGGCCGCCGGGTGGCGCCGTTTCAGCCAGGCCGAGGCGTAGACCAGCAGCGCGAAGCTCGCCGCGTGGCTCTCGGGAAAGCCGTATTCCCCGAACCCCTCGATCTGGGAGAAGCAGCGCTCGGCGAAGCCGGCCTCGTAGCCGTTGGCCGCCATCCCCGCGAGGAAGCGCGCCCGGAAATCCCCGATGGTCCCGGATTTGCGGAACGTCGCCAGCGCCCTGCGCAGGCGGTCGGCCTCCTCGGGCGAAAACCCCGCGCCGATGATGGCGATCTGCATCGCCTGCTCCTGAAACAGCGGCACGCCCAGCGTCTTGCCCAGCACCTCGCCCAGTTCGTCGGAGGGGAAGGTCACCACCTCCTCCCCCCGTCGCCTGCGCAGGTAGGGGTGGACCATGTCGCCCTGGATCGGGCCGGGGCGGACGATGGCGACTTCGATCACCAGGTCGTAGAAGCAGCGCGGGCGCATGCGCGGCAGGAAATTCATCTGGGCGCGGGATTCCACCTGGAAGACGCCGACCGAATCCGCCTCGCACAGCATGTCGTAGACCTCCGGATCCTCCGGCGGCAGCGTGGCGAGATCCCAGCGCGGGCCGCCATGCCGCTCGATCAGCTCGAAGGCCTTGCGCACGCAGGTCAGCATCCCGAGGCTCAGCACATCCACCTTCAGGATGCCCAGCGCGTCGATATCGTCCTTGTCCCATTCGATGGTGGTGCGGTCCTCCATCGCCGCGTTCTCGATGGGGACCAGTTCGTCGAGCCGGCCCTTGGTGATGATGAAGCCGCCGACATGTTGCGACAGGTGGCGGGGAAAGCCGATCAGCTCCGCCACCAGATCCAGCGTCAGCGCCAGGCGCGGGTCGCCGGGGTCGAGACCGACTTCGCGGATGCGCTCGTCGCGGATGGCGTCGGCGGACCAGCCCCAGACCTGGCTGGCGAGCGCGCCGATGGCATCGGCCGAGAGCCCCATGGCCCGGCCCACTTCGCGGATCGCGCGGCGGGCGCGGTAGTGGATCACCGTGGCGCAGAGCCCGGCGCGGTGGCGGCCGTAGCGTTCGTAGATGTGCTGGATCACCTCCTCGCGGCGTTCGTGTTCGAAATCCACGTCGATGTCGGGGGGCTCGTCGCGGGCCTCGGAGACGAAGCGCTCGAACACCATGGAGGCGATCTCGGGGCCGATGGAGGTGACGCGCAGCGCGTAGCAGACGATGGAATTGGCCGCCGATCCGCGCCCCTGGCAGAGGATCCCGCGGGATTCGGCGAAGGCCACCAGGTCGCGCACGGTGAGGAAATAGGGCGCGTAGTTCAGCCGTCCGATCAGGGCGAGCTCATGGTCCGCCTGGGCGCGGACCCGCGGCGGGGGGCCGTCGGGGTAGCGGAGGGCGAGGCCCTCCTCGGTGAGCCGTTCGAGCCGGGATTGCGGGTTCTCCCCGCGCGAGACCTCGTCGGGATATTCATAGGCCAGTTCGGTGAGCGCGAAGCGGCAGCGCCCGGCGATTTCGGCGGCGCGATCGACGGCATGGGCGTGGGGGCCGAAGATGCGGCGCAGTTCGGCTTCGGCGCGCAGGCGGCGCTCGGCGTTGGGCTGGGCGAGGCGGCCGAGGCGGTCGATGGTGGTCCCTTCGCGGATGCAGGCGAGCACATCGGCGAGCCGGCGGCGCGCGGCGCGATGCATCAGCGGGGCGGCGGAGGCGACGAGGGGGGCGCCGGCGGCCTCGGCCGTGGCGGCGAGGGCGTCGAGCCGGGCGGCGTCGCGGCCGTCATAGGCGGGGGCGGCGAGGCAGAACACCTGCCCGGGGAGGCGGCGCGTCCACCGCGCCAGGGTTTTCGAGGGAGCGCCCGCGCCGCCCTGCGACGGAGGCGCGTGCGGCCCCGGGGCGGAGGGGCCGGCGGCGTCCCCGGCCTTCCGGCGCGGCGGGAGGGCGGCGGCGGGGGCGGGGGCCGGGGCGGAGTCGCCGGCCGGGGCGGAGGCGGAGGCGGAGTCGCCGGTCGGGGCGAGGGGCGGCTCCGGGGCGAGTCCCCGGGGGGCGTTCGGGCGGGCGCCCGCGCCCGAAGCCGGACCGTCGCTCCGGGCCGCTCCCCCCGCCGATGCGCCACGGGTGGGGCGTCGGCGGGGAGGGGCGGCGGGGCGGCGCGACCCGGCGGCCTCGGCCAGCCAGCCCTCGGCCCCCGACGCGGCGGGGGCCGGCAGCGGGTCGGGCGCGCGCCACAACAGGATCAGCCCCTCGGCATGGGCGATCACGTCGGCCTCGGTCAGCCGGCATTCGCCCTTGCCCGCCCGACGCTTGCCGACGGTGAGCAGGCGGGTCAGCCGGCTCCACCCGGCGCGGTCGACGGGCAGCGCGACCAGTTCCTGCCCATCCTCCAGCGCCAGCAGGGCGGCGGGGATCAGCCGCGGCAGGCTCTGCGGCGCCACCGGCGCGAAGACGGGCGGCGCGGGACGGGTCGGGCCGTCGGAATGCGGAGGCCGCAGGGCGGGGCGGTCGACGGAACCGGACTGCGCTTCATGCGGCGGCGGCGAAGGCGAGGCGGCTGCGATGGCCGTGGCGGCGGGGGCGGCCTGAGGGGCGGGGGCGTCCTCCGACGAGGCAGCCGGCTCCCGGATCGCCTCGGCCTCCCTCCCCGCCGCGGAGGCGGTCAGGTCGGGATCGCGCGAAGGGGCCGGGCCGTCCCGACCTGACCCCGAAACGCACCCGCGCTCAGCCCTCCTTTCGTCCCCGGCCCCGGCGCCGTCATCTCCGCCTGCGACGCCTGCGGACCGCGCGCCGGGCGGCGGGCCGGTTCGCGCCTCCCGCGGTCCGTCAGGCGCGGGCTCGACGGGCGTTCCGGCCATGCCCGCCCCAACCGGCCCCGCGCCCTCCGCGTCCTCCGCGTCGGTCTGCGACAGGCTCTGCGCGGGGCCCTGAGCGTCCGACTGCGCCGCCGACCGCTCTCCGGCAGGGTCGTTCCGCATCTCACGACCGAGGGCGCGCGCAGAAGGAAGGCCGCCGGCCGCGCCCGTCCCCGCCATAGAGGACGCCGCGGCGTTCATGCGCCCCGGACCCGCGCCCTGCGCCGGCTTCGCCAGAGCGTCCCCCGACGCGCCGGGGGCCCGACCCGCGGGCGCCTCTCCTCCATCCTCGGCGGCATCGGCGCCAGCACCGGCCGGGAGCGTCCCGGCGCGCGCGCGTCCGAACCGGCCCTCCGGGCCATGGCCGTCCCGCGGGTCGCGCCCGATCCTGCGGGGCGCCTCCGGGGAACGAGGCGCCCCCCAGCCGTCCGAACCGCCCTGCGCCTCCGCGCGCGCGCCGCCTGTGGACACCCCCGCTGCGTTCCCGGGCGCATGCGCGAGGTCAGGGCGCGCGCGTTCTTCCCGCGTCGCGCCGTGGCGGCGCGGCGCGCGGGTTTCATCGCATGCGGCGGCGGCGGGCGCTCCGGCCCCGCCGCCCCGGGCCCCGCCGCCCCGGGCCCCAGCTCCCCCCACCGCGTCCACTCCCGCCGCAGCCTCCCCCGTCGCAGCCTCCCCCGCCGCGCTCCGTTCCGTCGCGCCTCCCCGCTCCGCGCCACGCAGGGCGGCGGCGCGGGCGGCGCGCTCGGCGGCGCTATCGTCGCGGGGATCGCGCAGGGGGCCGGCACGGCGGGCGCGGGCGAGGGCCAGCGCCTCGGCCCGCGCCGCCACGTCCGCGTCGCCGATATTGTCCGAGACCCGCAGCGGCGCCGGATCTCCGGGGGCCGGCGCCCTGCCCTCCGCCGCCTCGCGCGCCAGCTCCTTCAACGCCTGATGCGCGCGCACCACCCCGGCCACGGAATTGCGGTCGGCGATGGCGATGGCAGTCAGGCCCAGCGCCGCGGCCTCGCGCGCGTATTCCTCCGGGTGCGAGGCCCCGGTGAGGAACGTGAAATTCGAGGTGGCGAAGAGCTCGGCGAAGCCCATCACGCGGGCCCTGGCGTGCCGGGATGGAACAGGGATAGCCTGGCCGCATGGTCAAGGCGGTGTTCACCCACGCGGACGGCTCGATCTACGACGATCTGCCGGAGACGCATTACCACTTCCCCCGCACCTATCTGGCGGTGGCGGAGCGGGCGGTGGGCGACTGGATCGTCTATTACGAGCCGCGGCGGGTGGCGGCGGGCAGCGACCGGGCGGGCGGGCGGCAGGTCTATTTCGCCGTGGCGCAGGTGCGCGACGTGATCCGCGACCCCGCCCGGGCCGACCATTTCTACGCCCGCATGACGCCGGGGATGTATCTGCCCTTTCCCACGCCGGTCCCGTTCCGCCTCGCCGCGGACGGGGGTTGGGGCGGGGCGGATGGCGGCGATCTCTACATGGAAAGCGCCCTGCGCAAGGCGGACGGATCGACCAACAAGGGCGCCTTCGGGCGCGCCATGCGCAGCCTGCCGGACGCGGAGTTCGAGGCGATCGTCGCCGCCGGCCTCGCCGGGGTCCGCGATGAGCTGGGCGCCGAGGATTGGATGCAGGACGAGAGGCGCGACGAGGTGCTGGACGAGAGGCGGGACGGGCTGCTGGACGGGGCCGGGAACCAGGCCTCCGCGCCGCCCCCCGCCCGCCGCCGCTGGGGCGCCTTTCCCGACGCGGAGGCGCTGGAGGCCGCCGAGCCCCCCGCCCAATTCTCCCCCCGCCCGCTGGTCGAGCGCCTGACCGCGCGCCGCCTGCGCGACGCCGCCTTCGCCCGGCAGGTGAAAGCCGCCTACCGCGAGACCTGCGCCGTGACCGGCCTGCGCATCGTCAACGGCGGCGGGCGCCCGGAGGTGCAGGCCGCCCATATCCGCGCGGTCGAGGCCGACGGCCCCGACGCCCTGCGCAACGGGGTCGCCCTGTCGGGCACGGCGCACTGGATGTTCGACCGGGGATTGATCTCGATCGACGACGACCTGAGCATCCTCACCGCCCGCGACCGGCTGCCGCCCGGGGCGGAGGCGCTGCTGGTCGCCGACCGCCGGCTGATCGCGCCGCAGGCCGCCGCCGCCCGTCCGCACCCGGTCTATCTGCGCTGGCATCGGGACACCGTGTTCAAGGGCTGAGTCTCCATCTCGGCCCCGCAGGATATTCCCGTTTTGTTCTCATTTCCAGAGCACGTGTTCCCGCCGCGCTCCGCGTCCCGCCAGGCGCCCGACGGCGAAGCCGGCGCCGGGGCGAGGGGGCTCGACGCCCCCGAGCCCCGGCCTCCCCTCTCCGCCCTCAGCGGCCCTCGAACACCGGCGTCCCGCCCTCGGCGGCGGCGACGGCGGCGGTGAGGAAATCGCGGGTGGTTCCGGCCTCGGCCTGCAATTCCGCCTCCCGCTCCAGGTGGGCGCCCCAGTCGTTCTCCAGCCCCTCGCGCAGCGCGTCGCGGGTCAGGCGCAGCCCCGCGGTGGGGCCGTCGGCCAGCGCCCGGGCGCGGGCCTCGACCCGCTCGGCGAAGGCGTCGTCGGGGACCGCCTCCCAGATCAGGCCCCAGTCGGCGGCGCGCCGCGCGCTCAACGGCTCGCCCAGCATGGCCAGCCCCCGCGCCCGCGCCGGCCCCACCAGCCGCGGCAACCAGAAGCTCAGCCCCGCATCGGGGATCAGCCCCAGCCGCGAGGAGGTGACGGCGAACTCCGCGCTCTCGGCCGCCACCGCCATGTCGCAGGCCAGCGCCAGCGCCAGTCCGGCCCCCGCCGCGGCCCCGTTCACCGCCGCCAGCACCGGCAGCGGACAGGCGGCGAGCGCCTCCAGCAGGGGGCGCGTCTCCTCCCGCATGGTCCGGCCGAGGTCGAGGTCCCGGATCGCCGCCGCATCGCCCAGCGCGTGCCCGGCGCAGAACGCCTCCCCCAATCCGGTCAGCACCACCGCGCGGGCATGGCCGGACACCAGGCGCAGGGCGTGGATCAGCTCCATCTTCATCTGGGCGTCGAGCGCGTTGAGCGCCTCGGGACGCGCCAGCGCCACGGTGGCGATCCCGTCGCGCAGCGCCACGCGCAGGGTGGCGTAGTCGGGCGTCGTCAGGCGGGTGTCATGGGCGGTCATGGCGGCTCCTGGGCGGGGACGGGAGACCCCATCACTTGGGGAAAACGCGCGCCTGACGCAAGCGGCAAGGCGGAGCGCCCGCCCGATCACGCCCGCCTGATCACGCCCCCCCGATCACGCCCCCCCGATCACGCCCCCCCGATCACGCCCGATGATCGCGTCCCGCGATCGCGCCCCCGCGGCCCTGCCTTCGGCGCCGTCAGTCCTCGTCGCGCATCAGGGCGGCGACGCGGGCGTTCTCGTCCTCGGTCAGGGGGGCGGAGGCGGCGGCGGCCCCGGGGCGGGCGCGGCGCACATAGCGCCAGCTGGCCCACCCGCCGGCGAGCAGCAGCGCCGGCCCCCCGAACCACAACGCCATGTTGGCCACGGAGAAGGTGGGCTTGAGCAGCACGTATTCGCCGAAACGGTCCACCATGTAGGTCCGGACCTCGTCATTGCTGTCGCCCGCCACCAGCCGCTCGCGCACCAGCAGGCGCAGGTCGCGGGCGAGATCGGCGTTGGAATCGTCGATGCTCTCGTTGCGGCAGACCAGGCAGCGCAATTCGGCCGAGATCTCGCGGGCGCGGGCCTCCAGCGCCGGGTCGTCCAGCACCTCGTCGGGCTGCACGGCCAGCGCCGGGCCGGCGGGGGCGAGGGCGAGGGTCAGGCCCAGCGCGACCGCCAGCAGGGCCGCGGCGAACGCCCCGCCCAGACGTATTTGGAGGCGCATTCGGAGGCGCACCGGGGGGCTCATTCCGCCGCCACCGGCGCGGCGGAGGGCGCCCGGCGCGCCGCCGCGCCCACGCGGTAACGGCGGTCGGTCAGCGACATCAGCCCGCCCAGCGCCATCACCAGCGCCCCGATCCAGATCCAGTTGGCGAAGGGTTTCACGTAGATGCGCACCGCATAGGCCGACGGGTCGGCCTCCTGCCGGTCGCCCAGCACCACATAGAGGTCGCGCAGCAGGCCCGAGTCGATCGCGGCCTCCGAGGTCGTGGTCCGCTGCACCGGGAAGAAACGCTTCTCGGGGCTCAGCACGCCGATCTCCGCGTCGCCCTTGAAGACGGTGAAGGTCCCGCGCTCCGCCGAATAGTTCGGCCCCGCCAGCGGCGCCACGCTGTCGAAGCGGAAGGCGTAGCCCCCCGTCTCCACCGTCGCGCCGGGGCGCAGGGCGCGGATCGCCTCGCTCTCCCAGGCCGACAGGGCGGCGATGCCGAAGATGGTCAGGCCCAGTCCGCAATGCGCCATGGCCTTGCCCCAGTCCGCCCGCGGCAGCCGCGCGAGCCGGCCGAGCCCGCCCCGCCCGACGCGCGCGCCAAGCTCGATCACCGCGCCGCCGATGATCCAGATGGCCAGCGCGATCCCCACCGGCGCCAGCGCAGAGCGCCCGGTCTGCAGCGCCCAGACCAGCGCCGCCACCGCGAAGGCCAGCGCCGCCGCGGGCCACAGCCGGCGCAGGGTCCGGCCGATCTTCCCCCGCTTCCACGGGATCATCGCGCCCACCGGCAGCACCACCGCCAGCGCCACCATGAAGGGCGTGAAGGCGAGGTCGAAGAAAGGCGCCCCGACCGAGATCCGCCCGCCGTCCCAGGCCTCGCGGATCAGGGGCATCATGGTGCCCAGCAGCACCACCGCGCAGGCCACCGACAACAGCAGGTTGTTGGCGACCAGGAAGCTCTCCCGACTGCTCATGGCGAAGACCCCGCCGGGCGAAAGCTTCGGCGCCCGCCAGGCGAACAGCGCCAGCGAGCCGCCGACCGCCACCACCAGGATGGCCAGGATGAACACCCCCCGCGTCGGGTCCGAAGCGAAGGCGTGGACCGAGGTCAGCAGCCCCGAGCGCACGATGAACGTGCCCAGCAGCGACAGCGAAAACCCGATGATCGCCAGCAGGATGGTCCAGGATTTCAGGGTGTCGCGCTTCTCCACCACGATGGCGCAATGCAGAAGCGCGGCGGCGGCCAGCCACGGCATGAAGGAGGCGTTCTCCACCGGGTCCCAGAACCACCAGCCGCCCCAGCCCAGTTCGTAATAGGCCCAGTAGGAGCCCAGCGCGATGCCCACGGTCAGGAACATCCAGGCGGCCAGCGCCCAGGGCCGCACCCAGCGCGCCCAGGCGGCGTCGACCCGGCCCTCGATCAGCGCGGCGACCGCGAAGGAGAAGGCGGTCGAAAGCCCCACATAGCCCAGGTAGAGAAACGGCGGATGGAAGGCGAGCCCCGGGTCCTGCAGCAGCGGGTTCAGGTCATTGCCGTCCAGCGGCGGATTGGGCAGGCGCAGGAACGGGTTGGAGGTGAACAGCAGGAAGGCCAGGAAGGCCGCCCCGATCGCTCCCTGCACCGCCAGCGTGCGCGCCTTGAGCGCCTGCGGCAGGTTTCCGCCCAGCCCCGCGATCAGCGCGCCGTAAAGCGTCAGGATCAGCACCCAGAGCAGCAGCGACCCCTCGTGGTTCCCCCACACGCCCGAGACCTTGTAGAGCATCGGCTTGGCGGAATGCGAATTTGACGCCACCAGCGCCACCGAGAAATCCGAGGTGACGAAGGCCGTCGTCAGCGCCGCGAAGGAGGCCAGCGTCAGCACGAAGGCGAGCCCGGCGGCGGGTTCGCCGACCCGCATCCAGTCGGCCCAGCGCATCTGCGCGCCGATCAGCGGGGCGACGGCCTGCGCGAGGCTCGCCATCAGGGCGAGGATCAGGGCGAAGTGGCCAAGCTCGGCGATCATGTCCGGCCTCCGGTTCACGGCCGGCGCCGGTGGGGCGCGGGCGCAGGGGGCGGAGAATGCGCCGCGGGGCCTTCCGATGCAATTCGCGGGGGCGTGAGGGCGGGGCGATGGAGGGTCGCAGGAGGCGGGACGCGTCGTTCGGGGAGCCGAGCGGAGGGACCTCATCCCCGCGCCCCGCCCGATTCCCGGCGCGATTCGGCCGGGCCTGCCGGGTCATCGGCGTCTCGCGCCCTGGCGCCGCCCGGACACGGCCGCGCTTACCCCCTGAAATCAAAAGGTTCTTTGTCTGATTGGAAAAGCGTTAGCGGAGTATGCGCTCTGTCACACCAGCATCACGCCGGCTGCGGCATACATGATTCCAACGCAGCGGGGGCTGCCGCCGGAACCGGCGCTTCCCGCCGCGGACGAGACCGCCTGGCGGCCCCGTGGGGGTGGCCGCCGGGCGTGGGGGGGGAGACGCGGCGCAGCGATCACGCGCGCCGCGTCGACCTCCCGCCCCGTCGCTCGGCCAGGGCCGTTCGCCACGACATGCGGCGGCCGCCGGCGGCGGGGTCCCACGGGTCGGGAGCTCACGGGCCCGGATCTCACGGGTCGGGGGTCAAAGCTCCAGTTCGCCGCGCATCAGCACCACGCCCGACCCCTCGACGCGCACGCCGACCGGCGCCTCGCGCGGGCCCAGCGCCTCGACCTTCGCCTGGCCGGGCCGGCCCATGCCGTGGCCCTGCTCCGCCGTGAAGGCCGGCGCCTCGATCAGCCCTTCATGCCACAGATAGGCCCCGAGACAGCCGGTGGCCGAGCCCGTGAACGGATCCTCGGCCGGCGAGGGCGGGGCCATCAGCAGGCGGGCGGCGGTGTCGCCCGCTTCCGTGAACCCGCCCAGGCAGGCGAGGAACGGCTCCATCAGCCCGTCCGCCCCGGTCTCCGCCCCCTGCCCCGCGCGCCAGGCGTCCAGCCGCGCGGCGTCGAGCCGGGCCCGGGTCAGCGCCGCATGGTCGCGCAGCAGCGTCACGCAGAACGGCGTGCCGGTGGAGACGATGCGCGGGGTCCCGAGGATATCCGCGGCGGAAAGCCCGTAGATCCCGGCGATCTCCGCCGGGTCCTGGGCCGCGCCGAATACCGGCGCGGCCTGGGTCATCGTCACCCGGATCCCGCCCGACTCATCCCGCGCCGCCTCGATCGGCATCACGCCGGAGCCGACTTCGAGCGTGAAGCGCGCCGGCCCGGCGGAGACGTCGACCCGCCCGCGCGCGACCAGCGAAACCACGGTCGCCACCGTCGGGTGGCCGGCCATCGGGATCTCCCGCCCCGCGAGGTAGTAGCGCGCCCCGAAGTCGGCGGCCGCGCTGGGCACGACATAGGCGCATTCGGACAGCGACGTCTCACGCACCAGCGCCATCCGGGCCTCCACGGGCAGGTCGCCCGCGTCGTGGACCACCACGCAGGCGTTGCCGCCGAAGGGACGCGAGGCGAAGGCGTCCACCCAGTCGAAGGGACAGGGCACAAGCTTGGTCTCCCGTTCCGGACGTCCAGGGCGGATCAGCCGCCGGTTCCGGGCTCGGCCACCGCGCGGCCGTCGCCGTCCTCGGAGGGCATGCGGTAGACGCCCTGCTCCTTCAGCGCGGCCTCGACCTCGCGCGGCATGTATTTCTCGTCATGCTTGGCCAGGACTTCGGAGGCGACGAACAGCCCGTCGCGCATCCGCCCCTCCGCGATCACGCCCTGCCCCTCGGCGAAGAGATCGGGGAGGATGCCGGCGAACTCCACCACCTGCACCGTCGCCCCGTCCGAGACCGCGAAGCGCACGCCGCCTCCGTCCATCGGGGCGACCGAGCCTTCCTCCACCAGCCCGCCCACGCGCAGGCGCTGGTCGGGGCCGGGGGCGCGCTCGGTGATTTCGGTGGGGGAGAGGAAGAATACGATGGAATCGCGCATCCCCACGCCCACCAGCAACGAGGCCGAGGCGAGGAAGGCGGCGCCGATGCCGATCAGGATCATGCGGCGTTTCTTGCGGGTCATGGCCATGGATGCGTCCCCAGCTCCCCTGTTCGCGTCATGCGCGCGGCCCGGCCTCGGACCGCCGCCTCAGACCTCGGCCGCGGGCTCCTCGGCCGCCTCGCCCTCGGCGCGGGCCTGGTCGGCGCGGGCGAGGGCGGCGTTGATCTCCGCTCCATACAGGATCACGGCGCCGGAGAGATAGAAGAACAGCAGCGTCACGATCACGCTGGCGAGACCGCCATAGGTCACCGTGTAGGACTGGAAATTGGCCAGGTAGATCGAGAACAGCGACGCCGCCACGGTCCAGATCGCCACCGTCGCCAGCACGCCCGGCCACATCCGACGCCAGCGCCCCGGCCGGCGCGAGGGCAGGATCAGGTGCATGAGCGCGAGGAACACGACGAAGGCGGCGCCCGCCAGCAGGTAGCGCAGAATGCCCAGCCCCAGCGGCACGGTGCGGCCGAAAATGTCCTCCAGCAGCCCGATCATCAAGGGCGCCAGCACCACCGCGAAGCCCATGATCAGCGCCACCGCCGTGCCCAGCACCACGAAGAAAAGCCCCACCACACGGCTGAACAGGAAGCCGCGCGGCTTGTCGGGATCATAGGCGCGGTCGAAGCCGATCCGGTAGGCCTCCACCCCGTTCGAGGACACCCACAGCGCGCCCAGGCCCGCGAAGGTCAGCACCCCGGTGCGCTGGCGGCCCAGCGCCTCCTCCAGCACCGGGCGGATGAACTCGGCGACTTCGGTGGGGGCGATCTCGAACAGCAGCTGGGTCAGCGCGTCGAGCTGGCTCGGCCCGATGGTCGCCGCGGCCACGGAGGTCGCGAAGATCAGGAAGGGGAACACCGCCAGCAGGGTCGAGAAGGCGATGTAGCCCGCCAGCATCGGGCCTTCGTTCTTCTGGAAGCTGACCCCGGCGGCGATCATCAGCTTCAGCGTCTCGAGCGAGAACAGCCGGGTCGCCGCCCCGCGCAGCGCCACGCCGTAGCGGGCCATGATCGAGGGTTTCAGCCCCTCCGCATCGCCGACCCCGGCAGGGCTGGAGACCCCGGCCCGCGCGGCGCGGGCGCCCGGCCCCCCCACATCGTCGGAGAAGGCGCCGGTCTCGATATCCGGGCCGTCGGGGGCGATGTTCATGGTGGGGGTCACGGGGCGGCGTCTCCTGGCAGGCGGACTTTTCCGCGCGGGCGTGCGGCAACTCGGGCGGCGATGTCCCGGCGCGGGGTCCTCGGGTCTCGGCGAAGGCGCCCGGCCGGAACCGGGCGCCTTCGCCACGTAAGCTAGCCCGCTCGCCGCCGGGGGCGAGCCGGACCCGCGACCGCAGGGGCGCGCGGCCCCGCCGAGGCCCCCATGGGCGGCTCGTCAGCGATCAGGGGAACATGGGGGCGAGCATGAGCCCCTCGGTCTCCTCGAAGCCGAGCATCAGGTTGGCGCATTGCACCGCCTGGCCCGAAGCCCCCTTCACCAGGTTGTCGAGCACCGAGACGATGATCGCCCGTCCCGGCCGCCGGTCCGGCGTGACCCCGATGCGCACCATGTTGGAGCCGCGCACCGACCAGGTGGTCGGCGCCTCGCCCATCGGCATCACCTGCACGAAGGGCTCGGCCGCGTAGCGCGCGGCCAGCGCGGCCTGAATGGCCTCCGGGTCGCCCTTCACGTAGATCGTGGCGAGGATGCCGCGGTTCATCGGCAGCAGATGCGGGGTGAAGGAGACGACCACCTCCCGCCCCGCGGCCTTCGACAGCTCCTGGTCGAATTCGGCGGTGTGGCGGTGGGTGGCGATGCCGTAGGCCTTGGTCCCCTCGGTGACCTCGGAGAACAGCTTCCACTCCGCCGCCGAGCGGCCGGCCCCGGTGATCCCGGTCTTGGCGTCGATGACGATGTCGTCCAGGTCGATCAGCCCGGCTTCGCAAAGCGGCAGCAGCGGCATCAGCCCGGTGACCACGAAACAGCCGGTGCCGGCGGCGAGGCGGGTGGTCTTCAGCGCGTCGCGGTAGAATTCGGGCAGGCCGTAGACGGCTTCGTCCTGCAGCTCGGGGGCGTGATGCTCATGCCCGTACCATTTCGCGTAGACCGCGGCGTCGCGCAGCCGGAAGTCGGCCGAGAGGTCCACCACCTTCAGGTCCCGCGGAAGCCCGCCGATCACCGCCTGGGCGGTGGCGTGGGGCAGCCCGCAGAAGGCGAGGTCGATGCCCGACCAGTCGATGTCGTCGGTCGCGACCAGCCTGGGCAGGTCCATATGGGCGAAGGACGGGTAGACGTCGCCCATGGCCTTGCCCGCGTTGCGGTCGGCGGCGAGCGCGGCGATCTCCATGCGCGGATGCGACGTGACCAGTCGGACGAGCTCGGCGCCCGTGTAGCCGCTGGCCCCGATGATCGCGATGCGCGCCCTGGTCATTGTCTCGACTCCGCTGGATTGAATGCGGGCGGAGACGTAGCCCCCCTGTTGACCGCGCGCAACGGTTCTGCGCGGCGGCGGGCGCGGGGGGGCCGGGAGTGTCGCATCCGGGCCGCGCTGATCGCGGGCGGCGCGCGCCCGCTTTCCCCGCCTACTTGCGGCGCCGGGGCGGGCGCCCGATGCTGCGCGCCGTGTCAGAGGCTTCGGGCCGGCTTGAGGGGGATGCGCGTGACGCAGGCGGGGGACCAGCGGGTTCATCGTCCGGCGCCTGATCCGCATCCTGACGCTTTACCGGGCGCTGACGCTTCTGTTCGGCGCGATCCACCTCGCGGCGCCGGAGGTCTTCGTGCGCTCGCGCCTGAGCGTGGAGGGGGACCTGGCCTCGCTCGGCTTTCTCTTGCAGGTCTCGGGCTGGGACTATCCGGTGATCGGCGTCGGCTGGACGCTGGAATACGAGATGCTGCTCCACCTGCTCTTCGCGCTCGCCATCCCGATCCGCGACCCGAGGCTGGCGACCACCGCGGAGACCGGGGCGCTGCTGGTCGGCGCGCTGGTCTTCGGGGTCGGGGCCATCGCGCAGGAATTTCCCGTCGGCATGGCGCTGGCGCTGCTCTGGCGCGCAAGGGGGAACGGGCCGCGCCGAGGGGCCGGTGCTCGCCGTTCTGATCCTGACCCTGACCTCGGTCGCCGGCTGGCTGAGCTGGCGGCAGTTCGAGCGCCCCTCAGGCGCCTTCCTGACCGCGCGGCTGGATGGGCGCGGGCGCCGCGAGCGGCCGAACGCCTGGCTCCCCGCACGCCTGGCTCGCCCCACGCCTGGCTCGCCCCACGCCTAGCTCCAGGTCTCCTCGAACTCGTATCCGTAGCCGATGTCGTCCAGCGGCTGGGGGGAGAGCGCGTAGGTCGAGGCCCGCAGATAATCCATCAGCGCCCGCGGGTCGCGGCGGCGCGCGTCGATCTGCTCCGCCGGCAGGGGATCGCCGATCACCGCGCGCACCGGGTCGCCGATCCGGCGGCGAAACTCCGCGATCAGCAGCGCCAGCCGCAACGTGGCGTGGAGATGGGAGGCGAGCTGGAAGGCCCGCGAATTCGCCCCCTCGAAGAACATCGGCACCACCGCCGCCTCCGAACGCGCCACCATCTTGGCGGTGAAGGTCCGCCAGGCCGGGTCCATCGCCCTCCCGAAGGGCTCGCGCGCGGTGGAGACGGTGCCGCCGGGAAAAATGCCGATGGCTCCGCCCCGGGCGAGATGCTCCATCGCCTCGCGCCGGGTCTCGATGTTGAGCTTCTGCGCCTCCCGCGTGCCGTCGAAGCTGATCGGAAGGATGAAACGGTCGATCTCGTCGGCCTTGCGGAACACCTGATGGGCGATGATGCGGAAATCCTGCCGGCGCGCAGACAGCGCCCGGCCCATCATCAGCCCGTCGAGGATGCCGTAGGGGTGGTTGGCGACCAGCACCAGCGGCCCTTCGGCCGGAATGCGCGCGAGGCCCGGATCGGGGAGGTCCAGCGTCAGCCCGTAGCGCCGGGCGATGACCTCCCAGAAGTCGGCGCCGGCGGCGACCTCCACCTCATAGCCCCGCGCCCGGCGGATCAGGCCGATGCGGCCGGTGAGATTCTCCACCGCCCGGACCACGGCCTGTCCGGCGGCGGTCTGCACGCCATGCGCATAGCTGATCTCGCGGACGGCGGCGCCGGCCATGGGGGTTCCTCCTCGCGGCGCCCGCTCCCGTGGGCGGAGTTATACGCGAGAAAGCGTTGCGGCAAGCTTGATGGCGCGCGGCGCCCTGCGGCGAGGTGGCGGGGTCCGGCCGGCCAGCCGGCCGGCGGGCCCGAGCGGGGCTCGACCGGCGCCCAACGGGGCCGGCCGGGAGCCGGCGCGACGCGGCGGGACGCGCCCGCCCCACGGTCGTCCCACCGCCCGGCCCCGCCTCCGCGGCGCGCGATCAGCCCGCAGCGGCGGCGGCGGCGGCCAGCGCCTCGCGGGATTTCTCCTGCGCGCGCTTGAGCGACGCCAGCCGGATGGTGGAGCTCGCCTTGGCCAGCACCGCCCCCTGCGCATCGCGCAGCACGCCTTCGGCGAAGCAGGTGGCGCCGCCGGCGCGCTCGATCCAGGCCTCGGCGGTGACGATGCCGGGGCGGGCGGGGGCGAAGAAGCTGGTCTTCATCTCCAGCGACAGCGGGGCCACGTCCTCGCGCCCCAGCGAGAAGGCGGCATGCGCCATGGCCGAGTCGATCCAGCCGGTGACGAACCCGCCCTGCACGATGCCGCCCGAATGGCACATATGCATGTCCGCGCGGTATTCGACGATGGCGCGGCCGCCTTCCTGGAACACGACCTGGTGCAGGCCGAGCGTCTGCTGGATGGTGGCGGCGCTGGGGTCGGGCAGGTTTCCGGCGTTGGCGGGCGGGCTCTTGGGCGGCGTGGCGTCGTTCATGTCGTTCCTCATGCTGCGCGGCGTCGGCGCCCCGGTCGTCGCGATCTTCACGGCGGACCGGCGCGCAGCCGTCGCGATCGGGCTGGCCAGGGACCTGCGGCCGCCCCCCCGTGCGGCGAGGCGGTGCAGGTCCGTTCCCCGACAGAATGCGCGGGGGCGGAGGCGGGGTCGAGCCCCTCGCCGCCCTCCGCGTCATCAGGCGGCTGATATCGTCCTTCGAAACGGCCCGGCGCGCGGATCGGCTTGGGGATCGGTTTGGGGGTTGGCGGTGGGGGGCGAGCGCAGCGCTCCGGCGCAGTCCCGCTTGCGGCGCCCTTTCGTCGCGAACCCGCCTAGAATGCCGGCGAAACCGCAAGGCGATCCGGCCCCGTCCCGCCTCGCCCCCCCTAGCGGCGCGGCCGCGCCCCCGATGCAGACCGAGCGAAAGCGAGCCTCATGACCCGACCCCACGCCTGTCTCCGCCGCCAGTTCCTCCTGATCGTCGCCGGGCTGACGCTGACGGCCTGCGCCGGCGCCGCCCCCGATTCGACGACGCCCGACGCCCCCGCCGGCGCCCTGTCAGGCGCCTTGAGCGGCGATGTCTCCTGGCGCGAACGCATGGCCCTGCCTCCGGGCGCCGTGGTGGAGGTGCGCCTGCTCGACGTCTCCCGCGCCGACGCGCCCGCGCGCATCCTGGCCGAAACCCGGATCGAGGACGCGGTCGGCAGTCCCGTCCCCTTCGCCCTGAGCTACGATCCGGCGGAGATCACGGCCCGCGGGCGCTACGCCCTGCGCGCCACGATCCGGGAGGGCGAGGCGCTGCTGTTCACCTCCACCGCCCATCACGCGGTGTTCGGGTCGGGCCCGGACCAGACGTCGATCGAGGTGAGCCGCGCCGCCCCCGCGCCCGAGACCGATCCCGCCGCGCTGGTCGGCGCCTGGGTGGCGGAGGACATCCGGGGCGCAGGGGTGATCGACGGTCCGCCCTCCACGCTCGACATCGCGGCGGACGGCGGGGTCTCGGGCCGGGCGGGCTGCAACGGCTTCCGCGGCCAGGCCCGGATCGAGGGCGCGCGCTTCGCGGTCGGCCCGCTGGCCGTGACGCGCATGGCCTGCCCGCCGGCGGCGATGAACCAGGAGACGCGGTTCCTAGACGCCCTGTCCGCGACGACGCGCTACGCGACGCTGCCCGAAACCGGCAAGCTGGTGCTGTTCGACGCCGAGGGGGTGGCGGTGATGCGGCTGGCGCGCGGCGCGGACTGATCGGCGGACGGGCGCCGCGCAGACCGCCGGCCGGCGACGCAGGCTCGACGCGCGCGCGGCCCGTCGCGCCCGATGTCGCGCCCGATCCGGGACATGCCGGGATCTGGGTGCGATAACATACATCTGCGGGAATTTGGTGGAGCCGAGGGGGATCGAACCCCTGACCTTCGCATTGCGAACGCGACGCTCTCCCATCTGAGCTACGGCCCCGCTGGCCGGGTGGATAGTCGGGCGCCGGGGGGGTGTCAAGCGCCTCCGGGCCAAATCTCCGCGCCCGCCCCACGCTCGCGCGTCGGGCCCGCGCTCGCGCGCCGAAGCCGCCTCCGCGCCGCTCCCGCCCGCGCTTCTGGCCGCCCGGCGCGACCAGCATCCCGGCGGGCGCAGGCGCCGCGTCCCGGTCCCCGCCCGGCCGCGCCGTCGCGCCCGCGGCGCTTCGGACCCGTCCCGCGGGCGGCGAACGGGCCCCGACCCGCGCGAATCCGCCGCGATTAACGCTTTGCGCCCCCCGCCGCGGTTGAACCCGAGCCCCGCGGCCGCTACCTCTCGCGCTGAACAATCCTGACGCGCCAGACGACGGAACCATCGCCGATGACCTCGATCGCCGCCATTCTCCTGATGATCCTCAACCTCGCCTGGTGGATCATCATCGTTCAGGCGGTGATGAGCTGGCTGATCAGCTTCGACGTCATCAACCTGCGCCAGCGCTTCGTCTACTCGATCTGGTCGTCGCTGAACCGGCTGACCGAGCCGCTTTACCGGCCGATCCGCTCGGTGCTGCCGTCGATGGGCGGGCTGGATCTGGCGCCGCTGGTGGTGCTGGTCGGGATCGCGGCGCTGCAGATCCTGATCGCCAACAACCTCTCCGCCTACTGAGCCCTTGGCCCGCAAGCGCCGCGACGCGCCGGGCGCCGCGCAGGCGCGGCCGGATGGGCTGAACGCCGACCGGGCAGGCGACCTGCCCTGGGCCGCGGACGGCGACGGGCTGCGCATCGTGGCGCGGGTGACGCCGCGGGGCGGGCGCGACGCGCTGGACGGCGTGGGGCGGGACGCCGAGGGCCGGCCGGCGCTGGCGCTGCGGGTCTCGGCCCCTCCGGACGGCGGCCGCGCCAATGCGGCGGTCGAGGCGCTGGTGGCCGGGCTGCTGGACCTGCCCCGCTCGGCGGTGCGGGTGGAGCGGGGAGCGACGGCGCGGGTCAAGCGGCTGCGGGCCGAGGGTCCGCCCGAGGCGCTGGCCGCGCGGCTCGCCGAGGCGGTGGCGCGCGCCGCGAAACCCTGAGCCCTCGGCGACGAGCCCCCGCAGGCCCCCGCGCAGGCCCCGTGCAGGCCCCGACGCGCGCGCCTCACGACACCGCGCGCCGCGCAGGCCGCGCTCCGCCCATGTCGCGCCGCGCGGGTGCAGGGAGACCGCGCCCACAGGCGCCAACCTCTCCGCGCGCCGCGGGCGGGCGGGCGCCGCCGCCGCGCCCTCGACGCGGCGCCTGCGCCGCAGCCGACGCGCTCGCCTCCGGCCGGTTTTCGCGCCCGGCGCCGCCCCCCCGCCTCGTCTCGCCCCGCCTCACCGCGTCTCCCCTCCACTCGCCGGCGGCGGATCGCGGCTTGGCCGCCAACGCGGCGAATCGCATCGAATTCACGACGGATCCGCTCGACGCTTCCGCCCGGCATTGCCCCCTCCCGCGCGATCCCCTACCAAGTTCAGCGCGCGCGCGACGCTCGGGTCCGCGGCGCGGGGGGCCGGCCGCCCCGCACGCCCGCAAAGGGCGGCGACCGCGCCGGAAGAACGCCGCGACAGGGAGAGCCGGGCATGTATCGAACGTGGTCCTTCGTTTCCGAGTATTCGCTGCTGCTGATCGGCGGCGCGCTGCTTGCGCTGGGCTGGGCCAACATATCGCCCGAAAGCTATCACCACTTCGTCGAATATCCGATCATCGACAACTTCTTCATCGGCCATCTGCACGTGGCCGCCGAGGGCCATGCCCATCGCACGCTCACCCTGCACTACCTGATCAACGACGTGCTGATGGCGCTGTTCTTCGCCATCGCCGGCAAGGAAGTGTGGGAGGCCGTGGCGCTGGAGAACGGCTCGCTGCGGGGCCGCAAGGCGATGACCCCGCTGATCGCCACCGTCGGCGGCATGGTGGGGCCGATCGCGGTCTATCTGGGGCTCGCCATCGCGCTGGGCTCGGAGACCTGGAACGCCACCTTCCACGGCTGGGCGGTGCCTACGGCCACCGACATCGCCTTCTCCTACCTGGTGGGGCGGATGGTGTTCGGCGCAGGGCATCCGGCGGTGCGCTTCCTGCTGCTGCTGGCCATCGCCGACGACGCGGCCGGGCTGGTGATCCTGGCGATCTTCTATCCCTCGGGCGAGCTTCAGCCGGTCTGGCTGCTGCTGTCGCTGGCCGCCGCAGGCGCCACCTACCTGCTGGCCAACTGGCTGCCGCGCCGCATGGACCGGGGCAAGCAGCATCGCCCGAACTCGACCTGGGTGCGCAGGAAACTGTCCTTCTGGCCGTACCTGATCGGCGGCTGCGTGTGCTGGTACGGGTTCCAGGAATCCGGCATCCACCCGGCGCTCGGCCTGCTGCCGATGGTGCTGACCATCCCCCATGCGGATGTCAGCTTCGGCATCTTCGCCGAGGCCGAGACCCATCTTCACGACCTGCTCAACCAGATCGAGCACGGCCTGAAAGCCCCGGTCGAGGTGGTGCTGTTCCTGTTCGGCCTCGCCAATGCCGGGGTGGAGTTCACGTCGATGGGCAACGCCACATGGCTGGTGCTGGCGGGGCTGCTGATCGGCAAGCCGCTGGGCATCACGCTGATGGGCGTGTTCGCGGCCAAGGGGCTGAAACTGGGCCTGCCGGAGGGGATGCGCATGGTCGACCTGTTCGTGGTCGGCTGCGTGGCCGCGATCGGCTTCACGGTGGCGCTGTTCGTGGCGGCCGTGGCCTTCGATCCGGGGCCGGTGCAGGACGCCGCCAAGATGGGCGCGCTGATGAGCTTCGGCGCGGCGATCCTGTCCATCATCGCGGGCAAGGTCACCCGGGTGCAGAAGAAGGTGAGCTGAGGCGCAGGCCGCACGCCCTCGCCCCTGCCCCCGCCCCCGGCGCGCGCCGGAACCCGGGGGGGCGGGGGCGCCGCGTCGAGGCGGCGCCAGGACGGGCCGGCCCGCCCGCGGCGCGCGGCGATGCGGCGAATGCGTCGATGTCCCGGGCCGCGGGGGTCCGGAGCGGGCGGCGATCGGCGGCTCGGGATTGCGGGACCGGGACCGGGACCGGGACCGGGACCGGGACCGGAGCCGGCGCGGCGGCTCCGGCGCTGACAATGAGGATCGACCCATGGCCGACACCACCACGTCCCGCGCCCCCGCCGACCTGCCCGCCGACCCGATCGACGGCCCCGTCCTCGTCACCGGCGCCGCCGGCTTCATCGGCGCGGCGCTGTGCGAGGCCCTGCTGGATCGCGGCTGCGAGGTCACCGGCTTCGACAACCTCACCCCCTATTACGACCCGGCGCTGAAGCGTCACCGGCTCGACCGGCTGGAGGGCCGCCCCGGCTTCGCCTTCCGCCTGGGCGATCTCGCCGACCGCGAGGCCCTGGGCGCCGCCTTCGACGCGGCCTTTCCCGACCCCGCTCGTCCCGCCTATGTGGTCAACCTCGCGGCCCAGGCCGGGGTGCGCTATTCCATCGACAACCCGCATGCCTATGGCGAGGCCAACCTGACCGGCTTTCTCAACGTGCTGGAGGCCTGCCGCGCCCGCGCCACGGCGCATCTGGTCTACGCCTCGTCCTCCTCGGTCTATGGCGGCAACCGCAAGGTGCCCTTCGCCGAGGGCGACGGCGTCGACCATCCCGTCAGCCTCTACGCGGCCACCAAGAAGGCCAACGAGCTGATGGCCCACGCCTATGCGGATCTCTACGCCCTGCCCTGCACGGGGCTGCGCTTCTTCACCGTCTACGGGCCGCGCGGGCGCCCGGACATGGCCTACTGGAAATTCGCCGAGGCGATCCTCGCCGGCCGCCCGATCCAGGTCTACAACCACGGCGACATGCGCCGCGACTTCACCCATGTGGACGACATCGTGGAGGGCGTGGCCCGGCTGATCCCCCGCCCCGCCGCGCCGGACCCGGATTTCGACCCGGCGCGCCCGAACCCCGCCACCTCCTGGGCGCCGCACCGGGTGTTCAACATCGGCAACCGGCGTTCGGAAAGGCTGATGGACATGATCGCCACGCTGGAGGAGCTGCTGGGCCGCGAGGCGGTGAAGGAGTTCCTGCCCATGCAGCCGGGCGACGTGCAGGAGACCTCGGCCGATGTCGACGCGCTGGAGGCCGCCGTGGGCTTCCGCCCCGACACGCCGCTGCGCGAGGGTCTGGCGACGTTCGTCGACTGGTTCCGCGGCTGGAACGGGCGCTGAGACCGCCACGCCGGATCTCATCCCCGCCCGGCCCGAGGCCCATCCCTGCCCGGGCCCGGGCCCCCGCAGCGGATCCGCCGGGACGCGTCGACGCCCGCGCCATCGCTGAAACGCGCCGCGGGCGAACCGTCGACGCCCGCGCACGCTCGACGCGGCGCCCGCCCCCTCGGCGCCTCAAGCGCCGCCTGAAAGCCCGCGCGCGGCCCCGCTCGCAACTGCGGCCAAGCGCGCGCCCGAAGGCCCGCGGACCGGCTTCTCGACCGCCCAAGGCTCTGCTAGGAACCTGATCATGACCCAGTCCCGCGCCTCCAGGCCCCGCTCCGTCCCAGTCGGCGAGTTCGCGATCTCGAACGCAGCCCCCCTGACCGTCATCGCCGGGCCCTGCCAGCTCGAGTCGCTGGACCATGCCCTGATGATCGCCGGCCGCATGGCCGAGGCCTGCGCCGCGGTCGGCGCCGGCTACGTGTTCAAGGCCAGCTACGACAAGGCCAACCGCACCTCCGTCTCCGGCCGCCGCGGCCCGGGAACCGAGAAGGGGCTGGAGATGCTGGGCGAGATCCGCAAGCGGACCGGCCTGCCGGTGCTGACCGACGTGCATACCGAGGACCAGTGCGCCGCCGCGGCCGAGGTCGCGGACATCCTCCAGATCCCCGCCTTCCTGTGTCGGCAGACCGACCTGCTGCTGGCCGCGGGCCGGACCGGCAAGGTGGTGAATGTGAAGAAGGGCCAGTTCCTCGCGCCCTGGGACATGGCCAATGTCGCGGCCAAGGTGGCCTCGACCGGCAACGAGAACATCCTGCTGACCGAGCGCGGGGCCTCCTTCGGCTACAACGCGCTGGTCACCGACATGCGCGGCCTGCCGACCATGGCGGCCACCGGCTATCCGGTGATCATGGACGCGACCCACGCGGTGCAGCAGCCGGGCGGGCTGGGCGGCGCCTCGGGCGGGCAGCGGGAATTCGCGCCGGTGCTGGCGCGCGCGGCGGTGAGCCTGGGGATCGCCGGCGTGTTCATCGAGACCCACGAGGACCCCGACAACGCCCCCTCCGACGGCCCCAACATGATCCCGATCGAGCGGATGCCGGCGCTGATCGAGACCTTGATGGAGTTCGACCGTCTGGCCAAGGCCAACCCGATCTCGCTGGACTGACGGGCCCGGACGGCGGGGTCGAGCGGCGGGCGCGGGCGACGGAAGCGAACGGCAGGGGCGAACGGCGGGGGCGGGACGCGGACGGCGCTTCGACCGCGACGCCGGGCGCCCCGGCCGCCCTGCGCCGTGGGCGGAACGGCGACGACCCGCGCGACCTCGACGCGGCGCCCGGCGGCGCGGTCAAGGCGGGGGCGCCGCGCGCAGGTCGCGCCCGCCGCCGCCCTGGCGCCCGCGGCGCGCGGAACCGGGAGCGCGGGCGTCGACGTCTCGCCATGGGTCCGGCAGCGCCCCGGGGCCGGCTGTCATCAACCCGTCGCGATCCCCGTGCAGGGTCGCCGGCCCGATCAAGGAGACGCCGATGGATGGCCCCCCCGACCGCGCGCCCGCGCCCACCGACCTGACCGACGCCCCGACCAACGCTCCGGCCGACGCTCCCGCCGACGCGCCGGACGCCACGCTCGGCCCCGCCCTTCTGGTCCTGCCCGACCGGGTGGTCCGCGGCCGCCTGCGCCTGGAGGGCGGCCGCATCGCAGCCATCACGCCCGAGGGCGACGCCGAGGCGCCCGCCTCGACGCCCGGCCCCGAGCTTGAGGGCGACTACATCCTCCCCGGCCTCGTCGACCTGCACACCGATCATATCGAAAAGCACCTGCACCCGCGGGTCACCGCGCCCTGGGACCCGCTCAGCGCCGCGCTCGCCTATGACGCGCAGGTGATCGCGGCGGGGGTGACCACGGTGTTCGACTCGCTCTCCGTCGGCGCCGCCATCCGCCAGCCGGAGCGGCGCGACCTGCTGTTCCCCGCGCTCGACGCGCTGGCCCGCGCCGCCCAGCTCGGCCTGTTCCGCGCCGAGCACCGGCTGCACCTGCGCTGCGAGATCTCCGATCCCGACACCCCGATCCTCATGGAGCGCGCGCTCAGCCGCCCCGGAATGGCCGCGGAACTGGCCGGCGGGGTCGGACTCGTTTCGCTGATGGACCACGCGCCCGGGGACCGGCAGAGCCCGGACATGGACCGCTGGACCCGGCGCATGGCCGAGAACATCGACGTGAGCCTGGTGGAGATGATCGCCCGGCGCGACGCGCTGCTGGAGCGCTCGGCCCGGCTCGGCCCCTCGATCCGCGCCCATTGCGCGGCCGCGGCGCTGGAGCGGGGACTGGCGGTGATGAGCCATGACGACGCCAGCGCGGCGCATGTGGCGCTGGCCCGGGCCGAGGGCGCGACGATTTCCGAATTCCCCACGACGCTGGAGGCGGCGCGGGCCGCGACAGCCGGCGGCATGGCGGTGATCGCGGGCGGGCCGAACCTGGTGCGGGGCGGATCGATGACCGGCAACGTCGCCGCCCGGGACCTGGCGGCGGAGGGGCTGCTCGACATCCTCGCCTCCGACTACGTGCCGCGCAGCCTGGTCGACGCGGCCTTCGCCATGGCCGCCGATCCGGGCCTGTCCCAGGGGCTGCCCGAGGCGGTGGCGATGGTCAGCGCGGCGCCCGCCCGGGCCGCCGGACTGACCGACCGGGGCGCCATCGCGCCCGGATTGCGGGCCGACCTGATCCGCGTGCGTCGCGTGGGCGGCGTCGCCCATGTGGCCGAGGCCTGGAGGGAGGGGCGGCGGGTTCTCTGACGCCCCGCCCCCGGAAGAGGAGACGGGTCCCCAAGCGCCCCGGCCTCCGCGCGCCGCGGGCGGGCCCGGGCCGGCGGCGTGACCTCGACGCGGCGCCCCCGGCGGAACCGCTCCGCCAGGCGCCGCGTCACGGTCGCGGGACCGGCGCCCGGTCGCCCGCGGCGCGCGGAGGCCGGGGCGCGGGCGGCGCCGCCTCCCGTCCCCTCCGTCGGCCTCAACCCGGTAGCGCCTGCGCGATCTGGCGGGCGAGATGGCGCGAGAACATCCGCACCTGGCTGAACGCCCCGCCGCTGAACCACAGGCCCGGCTGCGGCGTGCGGGTCCACATGTTGGCCAGCTCCTGGTCCGCGTCGAACCCCCAGACCTGGCCGACCCGCGCCGCCACCGCCTCCCCGAACAGGTCCGGCAACAGGCTCTCCAGCCCCCTGTAGCCGGTGGCGAGCACCACCAGCTCGGCCTCGATCCGCCGCCCGTCCGCCAGCCGGGCGCCGCCCGCCTCCCAGCCCGCGATGTCGGCGGCCTGCACCAGCCCGATCTCCCGCGACGCGATCAGGTCCGCGCAGCCGATGTTGAAATAGTAGCCCCCGCCCCGCGTCCTGTATTTCAACGGCCAGCCGGTGCCGTCCTCGCCGAAATCCAGCTTGAACCCCGCCGCCTCCAGCCCGTCGAGCAGCGGCCGGTCGATCTCCACCGACTGCGCGGCGATCCGCTTGTGCGCCTGCTTCATCGGCCCCAGCGGCAGGGCGAGGCTCAGCAGGTCGCGATCCGCCAGGGCCGGCCCCGGCCCGAAGAAGATCCCGTCGAACAGCTGGGCCGAGGGCTCGACCTGCGTGACCAGCGCGGGCGAGCGCTGCACCATCGTCACCCGCGCCCCCTTGGCGTGCAGGTCCTGCGAGATGTCGTGCCCGGACGTCCCCGTCCCCACCACGATCACGCCCCTGCCCCGCCAGGGCTCGGCCGAGGCGAAGCCGGACGAATGGACCACCTCGCCGCCGAAGCCCTCCAATCCGGGGATCTTGGGAACCACAGGCGTGCCGGACACCGAGGTCGCCATGACGATATGCCGGGGCCGCATCACCCGCGGCGGCTCGCCCGCGCGGGTCACGGTCGCCTCCCAGACCCCCGCGGCCTCGTCGCGGACGGCGCCGGTGAACTCGGTCGCGCACCAGAAGTTCACCTCCAGCATCCGGACATAGGTCTCGAGCCAGTCGGCGATCAGATCCTTGGGGATGTAGGGGGGAAAGGTCGACGGAAAATCCAGGAACGGCATGGTGTTGCTGTTCTTCTGGTTGTGCAGGGCGAGCGCGTGATAGCGCAGCCGCCAGTTGTCCCCGACCCGCGCCATGCGGTCGACGACCAGCGTGTCGACGCCCTGCCGGTTCAGGCAGGCCGCGGCGACGATGCCGGCATGGCCGCCGCCGACGATCAGCACCTCGGGATCGCGGTCGGCATAGGCCTCGGCCCGCGCGCGCCGGTCCGCCCAGTTGGGCGCCGCGAAATCCCGGCGCCCGCCCGAGGGCGCGGCCGAGATCGGGGCCCGCGCCCCGGTCCATGTCAGCAGCGAGCTCAGCAGGATCCACGCGACCGGGCCGTCCGGGCCGGGGACCAGGCGCAGCACCGCTTCCCCCGCCCCGTCGGCGCAGTCGAAATCCAGCACCGCCTCGACCACCTCCACGCCCGCGCGCTCGGCCCGGGCCGGGCCGTGGCGGTCGGGGGCGAGGCGAAAGTTCCGCGCCTCGCCGGCGGCCAGCGCCGGCGCCAGCGCGGCGACCACGGCCTCGCGCCCGGATACGGTGGCGAAGCGCGGGCGCAGGCAGGCGAGGTCGCGCCAGTGCGCGTCCTGCGCGAACAGACGAGAAAGCGCCGCCGGGTCATGCCCGGCGGCGTCGAGTCGCGTCAGCCATGCGGCGATGTCGGAGCGGGCCCCGGCGTCGCTCATCGCGCTTGCTCCCTCACCGAAGCGACGGGCGCGTTCACGGCGCTGCGCGGCATGGGCGGTCTCCTCCCCTTCGTTCCGCGTCTCGGCCCCGGAGGGCGGCGCGGATTGAGCGGAAGGCTAGTGACGAAACGGGAGGCTGGCCAGCGCAGCGCCCCCGTTTCGGCCCTCAGCAGGCGTATGGGCGCCCCGACAGGAAGTCAGGCTCGCCGATCGCCGCCCCCCGCCCCGTCAGTCCGCCCCGTCAGTCCGCCCCGTCGCTCCGCCCCCGTCACTCCGCCGCGACGGAGGCCGGGTCGAAGGGCGCCGCGAACGGGCCGGGGCGCACGCCGGCGCGCAGGCGGGTCCAGGGCAGCGTCGCCGGGTCCACCGCCATCGGGCCGGGCGCGGCGCAGACCAGGATGGTCTCCGCGATGGGCGCGAAATCGGCGCGGAAATGCACCGAGCTCTTGACCACCAGCAGCGGTTGATCCTCCGGGTCGATGCCGACCTGGCGGAACATCTCGCGATCCGCCATCTGGGCCTTGGCCGAGACCACCACCACCGAGACGTCGCCGATGCGCAGCCGGGCCGACTTGCCCATCTGCATCATCCGCCCGAGGTAATAGGGCCCCTTGGCCGGGAAGGTTCCGTCCGAGAGCTTCTCGACGACGAAATCGGCCTCCAGCGGCGTGTCGCCGGGCCAGTTCGACTTGGCCCCGAGCGACAGGCGCACCGTCGCGCCTTCGCCGGCCGCATGGGCCGCGGCGGCGCTTTCGGGATCGTAGAGATTACCGATGGACGCCGTCGCGCCGGCGGCGATCAGGGCCTTGAGCATCCCGGTGGTGTCCGAATCCGCGCCCGCGCCCGGATTGTCCTGGGTGTCGGAGATGATCACCGGCTTCGAAGCGCCCCTGGCGAGCCGCATCGCCTCGGCCACGCCGTCCTCCGGGCTCCAGACCTTGCCGGCGAAATCGGCCTCGGCGGCCTCGACCGCCGCCATGAGGGTCTTCGCGGCGGCCTCGGCCCCGGCCCCGTAGGCGGCGACCGACATGCCGCAATCGGCGAAATCGGCCGCCGGGAAGCCCATGTTGAAGCTCACCGCCTCCACCGCCTCGCCATCCACCAGCGAGTCCAGCAGGGCGTAGAGGCGTTTCGCCGGGTCCAGGTCGGTGCATTGCCAGGCGATGGCCGAGAGATAGGGCGCCTGCAGGAACGCCTTGGGGAAGCGCGCCCCGCCCAGCATCCTGACCAGCGAGGCCGCGGCCCGGCGCCCGGTCTCGGTCATGTCCACATGCGGATAGGTGCGGTAGGTCTCCAGCAGGTCGGCGCGGTCCATCATCAGGGGCGTGACGTTGGCGTGCAGGTCCAGCGTCACGGCCACCGGCACGTCGGGGCCGACGACCTCGCGCAGGCGGCGCAGGAACTCGCCCTCGCCATCGTCGAAATGCTCCGTGACCATGGCGCCGTGCAGGTCCATGAACACGCCGTCGAGCGGCATCGCGGCGGCCACCAGCTCCATGATCCGGTTGGTGATGGTCTCGAACGCCTCCTCGGTCACATGGGCCGAGGGCGAGGTGGCGGCGAAGAGGGTGGGGATCATCTCCCACCCCTCCGCCCGGCCGCGCTCGATCACCCCGGCGATGCCGGCGTTGATGCTTTCGGTGCGGGCGATGACGTCCTCGCCCTCGACCATCCGCCCCGCGCCGCCGCCGGAGCGGAAATCGTCCAGCGTCGCCTTGGAGGGGGCGAAGGTGTTGGTCTCATGCAGGAAACCACCGATGGCGATACGGGGAGCGGGGCGGTTGGCCATGGCTCAGCCCTCCAGCTTGTTGAGCCCGCACCAGCGGGCGATGAACAGGGCCATCATCTCCGTCGCCTTCCTGACCGAGGCGAGGTCCACCTTTTCGTCGAAGCCGTGGATGTTGAGGCCCTTGGGCCCCCAGCACACCGCCGGCACGCCGTAATAGGGATAGAAGCGGGTGTCGGTCAGGCCGGTGTTGGCGTTCTCGATCAGGGGTTCGTCGCCGAAGACCTCGCCCCAGGTGGCGCGGAACTCGGCCTCCGGCTCCTCGGCGCCTTCCAGCACCCAGCCTTCGGACATGAAGCCGTTCCACACCACTTCGGGCGGGGAGTTGGCGAGGAACGGATGCGTGCGCGCGGCAGCGGTGACGCATTCCTCGATCTCGCGCCGGGCGTCGGCCAGGTCCCAGCCGGGCAGCACGCCGATGCGGCAATCCACGTCGCACCAGGCCGGGACCGAGGACGCCCAGTCGCCGCCCGCGATCTTGCCCGGATTGAAGTTCAGCGGATGCACCACGTCCTTGAAGTTGGGATGCTCCTTGGCGCGCTCGTTCCAGATGATCTCCAGGCCCTTCACGGCGTTGATCATGTCGAAGGCGGCGGTGATGGCGTTGGCGCCTTCGCCCGCCACCGACACATGCACCGGCTTGCCGCGGACCTTCAGCTTGAACCAGATCACCCCGACCTGGGCGCGCAGGAAGCGGAAGCCGGTCGGCTCGGGGATGAAGGCCAGGTCGGCCCGGTAGCCGCGCTGCAGGGTCGAGAGCGCGCCGAGCCCGGTGGACTCCTCCTCGATCACCGACTGGAAATGCACGGTGGCGGCGGGCTCGAACCCCGCGGCGCGCAGGGCGTCCAGCGCGAACAGGGCCGAGACCGTGCCCGATTTCATGTCGCAGGCGCCGCGGCCATGCATCCAGCCGTCCTTGACGACCGGGTCGAAAGGCGGCGTCTCCCACATCTCCACCGGGCCGGCGGGGACCACGTCCAGATGGCCCTGAAGGATCAGCGAACGGCCATGGACCTCCTCCGGCCGGTGCGAGCCGACCACGGTGCGGGCGCGGGAGAAGTCGCCCTCGATAGGTCCATACCCTCGCAGCGACTCGAGATCGGACAGGTCGATCTTCCAGTCGTCGACCGAGTAGCCGCGTTCCCGCAGAGCGGCGGCCATGAAGTCCTGGGCCGGGCCTTCCTCGAAGCGAAGGGAGGGGATTCGAACGAAATCGGCCAGGAACGCGGTCTGCGTCGCGAAATTGGCGTCAACCGCGGCGCGGATCGCGGCGCGGGCTGCATCATCGAGAGGCGCCATGGTCATTAGCGTGCAAACCTTTCAGGCAGGGGCGTATGTCGGATGTCGTTTGTCGACGGTTTTCATTGGCATGGACATTGACAACGATCCGGGCCCGCCCGCAACCTTCTTTCGCGTTGCAGCAAACGGCCCGAGCGTCCGGACCGACCGGGGATGCGTCAGAGGCCGGATCACCCACAGGAGAGACTCTACTCATGCTCGATGGAATGAAGGCTCTGGCCCGCATGCCCGCCCGACGCGGCGCGCGCGCCGCGCTGATGGCCGCGGCGGCGACCGCCGTCATGGGCGTCGGCCTGCCGGCCCAGGCCGAAACGCTGCGGGTCGTGATGCACTCCGCCCTGCGCGTGCTCGACCCGATCATCACCACCGCCTACATGAGCCGCAACCACGGCTACATGGTCTTCGACACCCTGCTGGCGCTCGACGAGAATTTCGAGATCAAGCCGCAGATGGCCGAAAGCTACTCGGTTTCCGAGGACGGGCTGACCTGGACCTTCAAGCTCCGCGACGGGCTGATGTTCCATGACGGCGCCCCGGTGACCTCCGAAGACGCCATCGCCTCGCTCGCCCGCTGGGGTCAGCGCGACGGCATGGGCCAGAAGATGATGGACTACGTGTCCGAGATGGTCGCCGTCGACGACGCGACCTTCGAGATCAAGCTGAAGGAGCCCTACGGCCTCCTGCCCGGCTCGATCGCCAAGCCGTCCTCGAACGTGCCGTTCATCATGCCCAAGCGGCTGGCGGAGACCCCGGCCTCCGAGCCGATCGCCGAGCAGATCGGCTCCGGCCCCTTCACCTTCAAGCAGGACGAGTTCCAGCCCGGCGTGCTGACCGTCTACGAGAAGTTCGAAGACTACAAACCGCGCGACGAAGAGCCCTCCTGGGCCTCGGGCGGCAAGGTGGTGAAGGTCGACCGGGTCGAGTGGGTCGTGATGGCCGACGCCCAGACCGCGCTGAACGCCCTGATGTCGGACGAGATCGACTACTGGGAATCGCCGCCCTACGACCTGCTGCCGATCCTCGAGACCAACCCCGAGCTCGAGATGCGGGTGATCAACAAGATGGGGTCGACCACCATCGGTCGTCCCAACTTCCTGCACCCCCCGTTCGACAACAAGGCGGTCCGGCAGGCGGCGATGGTGGCCCTGAACCAGCAGGACATCATGGACGCGATGATCGGCAACCCCGATTACTACAAGATCTGCGGGGCGATGTTCCTGTGCGACACGCCGCTGGAGACCGCGGTGGGCGCCGAGGGCGTGCTGGAGAAGGACGACCTCGACAAGGCCAAGGCCATGCTGGCCGAGTCCGGCTATGACGGCACCCCGGTGGTGATCATGCACCCGACCGACGTGGGCACCCTGCGCACGCAGCCGGTGGTCGCGGCCCAGGCGCTGCGCGACGCGGGCTTCACCGTCGACCTGCAGGCGATGGACTGGCAGACGCTGGTCGGCCGCCGCGCCTCCCAGGCGCCGATCGCCGACGGCGGCTGGAACATGTTCTTCACCACCTGGGTGGGCGCGGACGTGTTCAACCCGATCGCCAACAACATGGTCAACGGCCGCGGCCCGGACGGCGGCGGCTGGTTCGGCTGGCCCGACCTGCCCAAGGCCGAGGAACTGCGCGACGCCTATGCCCGCGCCGGCACCACCGAGGAGCAGGCCGCCATCGCCGCCGAGCTTCAGGCCCTGGCCTATGACGAGGTGATGTATATCCCCGGCGGCCAGTTCACCGCCCCGGCGGCCTGGACCACCTCGGTCAAGGGCGTGCTGGACGGCCCCGCGCCGTTCTTCTGGAACATCTCCAAGGAGTGATCCGGACCCGGCCCCGCCCGCGCGGCGGGGCCGGACCTGCATTTTCCGCGCGGGCGGGACGACCGCCCGTGCGCGCCGACCCGGACGACCAACGCGGTCCCGAACGAGCGATCCCGGCAGCCGATCCGGGCGATCGACCCGCACGGGCCCGCCCCGCGATAACCGAGCGCCGCCAACCGGCGCCCCGCCGGCCCGAGCCCGCGACCGCGACCGCGCGCGGCCCCGGCAGGACCCCCGGACCCTGACCCAGCCCGAGAGGCCCGACATGCTCCGCTACATCGCGCAACGAATCCTGGCGGCGATCCCCGTCATGGGCTTCGTCGCGCTTTTCGTCTTCCTGCTGCTGCGGCTGTCGCCCGGCGACCCCGCCGCGATCATCGCCGGCGACGCCGCCACGCCCGAACAGCTCGAGGCCATCCGTGAACGGCTCGGGCTGAACGAGCCGATCTACACCCAGTTCTTCGACTGGGTGTCGCGCCTGCTGCAGGGCGATTTCGGCACCTCCATCCTGTCCGGCACCCCGGTGATCGACATGATCATGGGCCGGCTCGAACCCACAGTGTCGCTGGCCCTGACCACCATCGTGCTGGCCATCCTCATCGCCGTGCCGCTGGGCGTCATCGCCGCGTGGAAGCACGGCACCCTCATC
The DNA here is from genome assembly GCF_900106695.1 of Albimonas donghaensis. Taxonomy (GTDB): domain Bacteria; phylum Pseudomonadota; class Alphaproteobacteria; order Rhodobacterales; family Rhodobacteraceae; genus Albimonas; species Albimonas donghaensis. The sequence goes on along the minus strand of NZ_FNMZ01000001.1, from coordinate 128,478 downwards.
GACCGGCTGGTCATGGCGATCTCGGTGCTGGGCTTCTCGGTCCCGGTCTTCGTGATCGCCTATGTGATGATCCAGGTCTTCGCGATGAACCTGAAATGGCTGCCCGTGCAAGGCTTCAAGTCGATCTTCGACGGGGTCGGACCCTTCGCCGAGCGCATCGCCCTGCCGACGCTGACGCTGACCCTGCTCTATATCGCGCTGATCGCGCGCATCACCCGCACCTCGATGCTGGAGGTGATGGGCGAGGACTACGTGCGCACCGCGAGGGCCAAGGGCCTGCGCGAGGGCCGCGTCCTGATGCGCCACGCGCTGCGCAACTGCGCGGTGCCCATCGTCACCGTCATCGGCATCGGCTTCGCCCTGATCATCTCGGGCGTGGTGGTCACGGAATCCGTGTTCAACCTGCCCGGCATCGGCCGGCTGACCGTGGACGCGGTGCTGGCCCGCGACTACCCGGTGATCCAGGCGGTGATCCTGCTCGCCTCGCTGGTCTACGTGGTGATCAACCTGCTGATCGACATCGCCTATGTCCTGCTTGACCCGAGGATCCGCTACGCATGACCGGTCTGGCCGACACCCCCGCCTCCGCCCCGCCCGCCGGGCCTTCGCTGGCCTCGCGGCTGCGCGCCATCTTCTTCGCCGGCCCGGTGACCTCGATCGCCACGGTGATGCTGTTCCTCATCGTCGCCATGGCCATCTTCGCGCCGCTGATCGCGCCCCATGACCCGATCCGGCTGTCGCCCGCCACCCGGCTCAAGCCGCCCAGCGCGGAGTTCCTGCTGGGCACCGACGCCTATGGGCGCGACCTGCTGTCCCGCGTGATCTACGGGGCCCGGATCTCGTTGATCGTGGGCGTCGGCGCGGCGGTCTTCGCCACCTTCATCGGGCTGGTCATCGGGCTCGCCGCCGGGTTCTTCCGCCGCTTCGACGCGATCCTGATGCGCATCGTCGACGGGCTCATGGCGATCCCCTCGATCCTGCTGGCCATCGCCATCGTGGCGCTGTCGGGCGCCTCGCTGTGGACGGTGCTGGTCGCCATCACCATCCCCGAAGTGCCCCGCGTGGTGCGGCTCGTGCGCTCGGTCGTGCTGTCGGCGCGCGAGGAGCCCTATGTGGAGGCGGCGATCTCGCTCGGCTCCTCCACCCCGCGGATCCTGGTGCGTCACCTGCTGCCCAACACGGTGCCGCCGCTGATCGTGCAGGGGACGTATATCTGCGCCTCGGCGATCCTGGTGGAGGCGATCCTGTCCTTCCTGGGCGCCGGCATCAATCCCGAGACCCCGACCTGGGGCAACATCATGGCCGAGGGCCGGGTCTACTTCCCGATCAACCCCGGCATCATCCTGTGGCCCGGCCTGGTGCTGTCGGTCGCCATTCTGTCCATCAACCTGCTGGGCGACGCCGTGCGCGACGCGCTCGACCCGCGCATGGCCAAGCGGGGGATCGACCGATGAGCCAGCCCGTCCTCGACGTCCGCGACCTGCGCATCGCGCTGAACGGCGATCCCGACGCCCAGGTGGTCAAGGGCATCGACCTGAAGATCCATGCCGGCGAGACCATGTGCCTGGTGGGGGAGAGCGGCTCGGGCAAGTCCCTGACCTCGCTCGCCACGATGGGGCTGCTGCCCTCGGTGCTGAAGCCCATCGCCGGGTCGATCTCGCTGGGCGGGGAGGAGCTGCTGACCGCCTCCCCCCGCCGCCTGCGCCAGCTCCGCGCCACCGACATGGCGATGATCTTCCAGGAGCCGATGACCGCGCTGAACCCGGTGATGCGGGTCGGCCAGCAGATCGCGGAGGTGCTGGACGCGCATTCCTCCATGGTCGGCTCGGACCGCCGCAAGCGGGTGCTGGAGATGATGGAGCACGTGCATCTGCCCGACGTGGCGCGGATCTACAACTCCTTCCCCCACCAGCTTTCCGGCGGCCAGCGCCAGCGCATCATGATCGCCATGGCGCTGGTGCTGAAGCCGCGGCTGCTGATCGCCGACGAGCCGACCACCGCGCTCGACGTCACCACGCAGGCGCAGATCCTCAAGCTGATCCGCGAATTGCGGGAGGAGCAGGGCACCGCGGTCCTGTTCATCACCCATGACATGGGCGTGGTGTCCGAGATCGCCGATGACGTGACCGTGCTGAAGCTGGGCGAGGTGATGGAGGTGCAGAAGGTCGACGCCCTGCTGCGCACGCCCAGGACCCAGTACAGCCGCGACCTGCTGAAGGCCGTGCCGTCGCTGATCCCGCGGGAACCGCGCCCGGCGCTGGCGGATGCGGTCCCGGCGCTGGAGACGAAGGACCTGCGGAAAGTCTACGCCACCGCCACGCTGTTCGGCGGCAAGAAGGAGACGGTGGCGGCCAAGGACGTGACGCTCAACCTTCAGCCCGGCCGCACGCTGGGCATCGTGGGCGAGAGCGGCTCGGGCAAGTCCACCGTGGCGCGCTGCATCGTGCGGCTGATCGAGCCCACGGCGGGCTCGGTCCAGGTTTCGGGGACCGAGATCGCGACCATCCCGCAGGCCCAGCTCAAGCCGCATCGCAAGCGCGTGCAGATCGTCTTCCAGGACCCGTTCCGGTCGCTCAACCCGCGCATCGAGGTGGGCGAGTCGATCATCGAGGGGCCGACCAATTTCGGCGTCTCGCGCGCCGACGCCATGAAGCGGGCGCGGGAGCTGCTGGAGCTGGTGGGCCTGCCCGCTTCGGCCGTGGACCGTTTCCCGCACCAGTTCTCGGGCGGGCAGCGCCAGCGCATCGCCATCGCCCGGGCGCTGGCCATGGACCCGGACCTGCTGGTGGCGGATGAGGCGGTCTCCGCGCTCGACGTGTCGGTGCAGGACCAGGTGCTCAAGCTGCTGGACGAGATCCAGAGCCGCATGGGCATCGCCATTCTGTTCATCACTCATGATCTTCGCGTCGCCGCCCAGATCTGCGACGATGTCATGGTGATGCAGCGCGGCGCGGTGGTGGAATACGGGCCGGCCGGCGAGGTTCTGGCCAACCCGCGCACCGACTACACCCGCACCCTGATCGAGGCCGCCCCCGGCCGACACTGGGATTTCGGCGCATTCCGCCCCGTGGCCGGCGTCGAGCCCGCCTTGGGCTGAGCCCTGCGCGCCCCGGGCCTTCGCGGCCCCGGGCGCGCGTCTTTTCCGGCCCCCGGGCCGGCCCGCGCCGCCCCTCGCATGCCATGCGGGGGGCGGCGAACTGACGGGGCCCGCGTCCATCGGGGCCGGCCCGCGACCAACAAGGACCAAGAACCATGGATATCTCCGCCCTGCCCTTCGACGCGGACCAGATGCTCGCCGGCCTGCGCCCCTGGGTGGAATGCGAAAGCCCCACTTTCGACGCCGCCGCCGTCAACCGCATGATGGACATCCTGTGCCGCGACTTCGCGGTCATGGGCGCCACGGTCGAACGCATCCCCGGCCGCATGGGCCTGGGCGACAGCGTCCGCGCCCGCTTTCCCCACCCCACGCCCAATGCGCCGGGCATCCTGATCCTGGGCCATTTCGACACCGTCCACCCGGTCGGCACGCTCGAAAAGCTCCCCTTCCGGCGCGAGGGCGACAAGGCCTACGGCCCCGGCATCTGCGACATGAAGGGCGGCTCCTACCTGTCGGTCGAGGCCATCCGCCAGCTGATGGCCGCGGGGATCGAGACGCCGCTGCCCGTCACCTTCCTCGCCACCCCGGACGAGGAGATCGGCACGCCGTCGGTCCGCGACCTGATCGAGGCCGAGGCCGCCCGCGCCAAATACGTGCTGGTGCCCGAGCCGGGCCGCTCCGGCGGCGGCGTCACCTCGGGCCGCTACGCCATCGCGCGCTTCAAGATCGCCACGGTCGGCCGCCCCGCCCATGCCGGCGCGCGCCTGTCGGAGGGCAAGTCCGCGATCCGCGAGATGATCAAGCGCATCGAGCAGATCGAGGACATGACCACCTCCGACTGCACCTTCTCGGTTTCGGTCCTGAAGGCCGGCCAGTGGGTCAACTGCGTGTCGTCCGAGGCCCAGGCCGAGGTGCTCTCCATGGCCAAGCGGCAGGAGGATCTCGACAAGGGGGTGGAGGCGATGCTGGCGCTCAACACCAACGAATTCACGGTGGAGCGCAACGTCACCCGCCCGGTATGGGAGCCGAGCGGCGAGACCTTCCGGATGATGGAGATGGCCGAGGCCTTCCACAAGGACGTGGGCATGGCGTTCCGGCACGAAAGCTCGGGCGGCGGTTCGGACGGCAATTTCACCGGCGCCATGGGCGTGCCGACCCTGGACGGGCTGGGGGTGGAGGGCGACCTGATGCACACGCTGTCGGAGCATCTCATCGTCCCCACGCTGGCCCTGCGCGGCAAGGTCATGGCCGGGATGCTCGCCACCCTGAAATGAGCCCGGCCCCGGCCTGATCGGGCGGTTGTCCGCGATGCGGACGCTTGCCGCGCGCGTCACGGCTCGCTAGCCTTCCTCCGCCCGCGCCTGTCCCCAGGCGCGGGCGGTTTGTGTTTGCGAGGGAGGATCAACGGCTTGCAGGACGAAGCGGCGCCCGCCAAACGGCGAGACCCCGACCATGTGGAGGCGCTGGCCCGCGGGCTGGAGGTGCTGGGCGCGCTCGCCGACGCCTCGCATGACGACCGCCGCGGCCGGTTGACCCTGACCGAGGTCGCCGCCGCCGTCGGGCTGAGCCGCGGCACCGCGCGGCGGCTGCTGCTGACCCTGCGCGGGCGGGGCTTCGCGGATACGGACGGCAAGCGGTTCTGGCTGACGCCCAAGGTCCTGAACTTCTCCAACGGCTATCTCGAACGGCTGGGGCTGGGGGACGCCTCCGCCGCCCTTTTGCGCCGGCTGAGCGAGGAGATGGACGAGACCGTCTCTATCGGCGTGCTGGACGGGGGCGACGTGGTCTATGTCGCGCGCGTCGAGGTCCGCCGCATCTACGCCGAGCGGCTGGCGGTGGGCGCGCGCCTGCCCGCCGCCTGCTCGGCCGTGGGGCGGGTGCTGCTGGCGCGGCTGTCGCCGGACGCGCTGGACCGCTGGCTGGACGCCCATCCCCCGCCGGCGATGACCCCGCGCACCTTGGTCGATCCCGCCGCCCTGCGCGCCGAACTGGACCGGGTGCGGGCCGAGGAATGCGCCCTGATCGACGAGGAGATGCAGATCGGCATCCGCTCCTGCGCCGTGCCGATTCTGGGGCGCGGGGGCCGGGTGGTGGCGGGGCTGGCGGCCTCGGTCTCCTCCGCCCGGGCCGAGCCTGCGCGGTTGCGCGACACGCTGATCCCCGCTCTGCGCAAGATATCCCCGGAGCTTTCCGCCAGCATGGACTGGTAGGGCGCGGCGGTTCGGCGCCGCGCGCGGACGCGCGTCGCGGGTCTCTCAGGGGCCTGCCAGGAACCTGCCAGGGGCGCGCGGGCGCAAATCTCCTGTTGACTCCCCCCGCCCGGATGCGCCCTGATATGCGGACAATTGTCCGACATACGGACAGACAGGGGCCGCCGCAGACGGCCCGACAGGGAGGATCACCGATGAAACGACGCTCAGTCATGTCCTGGCTGGCCGCGGGCGCCCTGACGCTCGGCGGCCTCTCCGCCGCCCCGCACGCCGCCCGCGCCGCCGACGCCCCCAACGACCCCGAGGTCTTCCGCTTCGGCGCCATCCTCGCCATGTCCGGCAAGGCCGACTGGTATGGCAAGGTGATGAGCCAGGCGGTCCTGCAGGCGGTCGAGGAGATCAACGCCGCCGGCGGCATCGACGGCATCCCGATGGAAGCCATCATCGAGGACCACAAGTCCGGCGTCGCCAAGGAAGGCGTGTCGGCGATGACCCGCCTGATCAACATTCACGGCGTGCAGGCGGTGCTGACCTCGTTCTCCCCGCCGACGCTGGCCATCGCGCCGATCGCCGACGAAAAGGGCATCCTGCTGCTCAACGGCGGCGGCGTCTCGGCGGCGCTGATCGGGGCCTCCAAGCACCTGTTCCACAACCGCTCGCTCGCCGCCGATCTGGGCGCCGCGGCGGCGGCTCATGCCAGGGATCTGGGGCTGGAGAAGATGGCCCAGATCGCGTGGAAGTCGGACGCGGGCGAAAGCATCGTCAACGCCGTCGACCCGATGTGGAAGGATGGCGGCGGCTCCATCGGGGCGACCGAATACATGGAGGTCGGCGCCGCCAACATCGACACCCAGGTCGCCAAGATCCGCGCCTCGAAGCCCGACTGGGTGGCGCTGTGGCTGTTCTCTCCCGATCCGGGGCTGGCCCTGAAGCGGCTGCGCGAGTTCGGCGTGAAGGCGCCGATCATCGGCATCGAGTACAACCAGGACATCCAGTCGGTGGCCGGCAAGTATTCCGAGGGCTACGAGTACACCTCCGACTACTTCACCCCGTCGGATGACTGGGCCAAGTCCTTCGCCGCCGGCTACGAAGAGCGCTACGGCGAGGCTCCGGAGTTCTACGCGGCCAACTACTACGAGGACGTCTACGTGCTCGCCGAGGCCATCAAGCGCGCCCGGGCCAAGGGCGGCGACTACTGGAAGGGCGACAAGCTGTCGGCCGAGATCAAGGCCAACCCGACCTTCAAGTCGGTCTATGGCGGCGAGATGACCTATCAGGACAACGGCGTCGCCAAGAAGCGCGTGGCCCTGTTCAAGGTCGAGGGCGGCGAGAGCCAGTTCGTCAAGTACATCTCCCGCGACTGATCCGGACCCCACGCCGGAAATCCGGGAGGGAAGGGGCGCCCCCCGAGCGCCCCTTCCGCAGTCCCCCCCGGCTCCGGCCCCGGCTTAGGCTCCGGCCCCGAACGCCGCGTCCCGCGCGACGCGACGCCGGCGCCCCTGCTTCCCCCGACCGGGCGCCTTCGCGCCGCTTGCCGACGCCGCGCGGCCTGACCGCGCGCGTCCCCAACCCGGCCCGACCCAACCCGGCCCGCCCCGACCCGCTCCACCCCCGACCCGATCTCCGGAAGGCCTTCCCCGCATGGACCTGCTGCTGCAACTGTTCGTCAACGGCGTCATCAACGGCGCGCATTACGCGCTGCTGGGCGTCGGGTTCGGACTGATCTTCGCCACCACCCGCATCGTGCATTTCGCCTACGGTCCGGTCTTCACCTTCGCCGCCTATGTGGCCTGGGGGGTTTCGGGCGGGCTCGGCCTGCCGATCTGGCTGGGCCTGATCGCCGCCATCGCCTGCGCGGTGGGGCTGGGGCTGCTGAGCTACCTCGCGCTGTATCGCCCGCTGGAGGTCAACCGCGCGCCGCCGCTGGCGCCGCTGATCGCGTCGCTGGGGCTCTATATCGTGCTGGAGAACCTGGTGGGCATCCTCTTCGGCACCGGCGTCCGGGTCGTGGACCTGGATTACGGCATCTATTTCCTCGGGCCGGTGTTCTTCACCTCGATCCACCTGTGGCAGGTCGGCTCCTTCGTGATCCTCGCCGGCGGGCTGGCGCTGTTCCTGCGGCGCACCCGCTACGGCAAGGCGATCCTGGCGATGACCGATGACCCGGACATGGCGCGGATCATCGGCATCGACACCTTCAAGATCACGCTGCTGGTCTTCGCCATCGGCTCGATGCTCTCGGCCGTGCCGGCCACGCTGATCCTGCTCAAGGACGGCGCCTCGACCCATATGGGCTTCGCCGCCGTCTTCATGGGCTTCGTGGCGGTGATCGTGGGGGGCGTCGGCTCGCTCCGCGGCGCCGCCGCCGGGGGGATGCTGCTGGGCCTGGTCGAGAGCCTCGGGCTCTGGCAGATCCCGACCGAGTGGCAGCAGTCCATCGCCTTCGTGGTGCTTTACGCGATGATCCTGATCAGGCCCGAGGGCCTGTTCTCGATGGCGCGGCGCTGAGGGAGCTGGAAGCATGGAATACGTCCTCCACGTCCTCGCGATGTTCTGCCTCTATTCGATCCTCGCGACCTCGTTCAACCTGCTGGTCGGCTTCGGCGGCCTGTTCGCCCTGTCCCAGGCCGCGCTCTATGCGCTGGGCGCCTACGCCACCGCCATCGGGGCCGGCACGCTGGGCCTGCCCTTCCCGATCCCGCTGATCATGTCGGTCGTCGTGGCCGCGGTCATGTCGGCGCTGATCGCCATTCCCGCGCTGCGGGTCTCGGGCCACTACCTGGTGGTGGTCTCGCTCGCCCTCCAGATCATCGTCCTTCAGGTGGCGCTGAACTGGAAGGGGCTGACCGGCGGCACCGACGGCATCTCCGGCATCCCGCAATACACCTTCTTCGGGATCCGCATCGACACGCCCGGATCCTTCCTGGTGGTGGCCGCCATCGCCGCCGTCGCCTGCTTCTGGGTGTGCCGGCGCCTGACCCGGTCCCCCTTCGGCCGGGCCCTGCGCGCCATGCGCGAGAACGAGGCCGCGGCCCAGGCGGTGGGTAAGAACATCCTCTACATGAAGGTCACGGTCTTCGCGGTCTCCGCCGGGCTGGCCGCCGTGGCGGGCTCGCTCTTCGCCCGCTACTTCACCTATGTCGGCGCCGACAGCTTCACCATCGACGAAACCATCTACATTCTCGCCATGGTGATCCTGGGCGGGGCCGGGAACCTCTGGGGCTCGATCCTCGGGGCCGCGATCCTGGTGATCCTGCCCGAGGCGCTGAAATTCGCCCCCCTGCCCGTGGACATCGCCGACAAGCTGCGCCTGATCGCCTATGGCCTGGTGCTGATGGTGATCCTGCGCTTCCGGCCCGAGGGCCTGCTGCCGGAACCGCGGGGCAAGAAGGCGATGTTCGTGCCCGTGGACGCGGAGGGCGGCAAGGGCGACGCCGAGGCCCTGTTCGAGGGCGGCGCGGGAGAGCCCGGCTCGGTCACGCTGGAAGGCCGCGCGCTGAAGAAGACCTTCGGGGGCATCACCGCGATCTCCGACTTCTCCATCGAGCTGAAGAAGGGGCGCATCACCGGCCTGCTGGGCCCCAACGGCGCCGGCAAGACCACCGCCTTCAACCTGCTCACGGGGTTCCTGCGCCCCACCGCCGGCGAAATCCGGCTGCACGGCAAGGCCATCGGCGCGAAGAAGCCGCATGAGCTGGTCGGCGCCGGCGTCGCCCGGTCCTTCCAGGACCTGCGGCTCTTCACCAAGATGACGGTGATCGAGAACGTCGTCGTCGCCCTGCCCCGCCAGTCCGGCGACAGCCTCGCCTCCGTCTTCCTGCGCCCGCTGAAGGTGCGGGAGGAGGAGCGCGCCAACGCCGCCCGCGCCATGGAGATCCTGCGCTTCGTGGAGCTGGACAAGAAGGCCCACGAAACCGCCGAGGACCTGTCCTACGCCGAGGAGAAGCTGCTCGTCGTCGCCCGCCTGCTGGCCACCGGCGCCGAGGTGCTGCTGTTCGACGAGCCCATGTCCGGGCTCGACCAGACCACCTTGCAGGAGATCTTCCCGGTGATCCGCAAGCTCGCGGCCAACGGAAAGACCGTCTGCATCATCGAGCACAATCTCGATGTCATCAAAGAGCTCTGCGACACGGTCTATTTCCTCGACGAGGGCCGCGCCATGGCGACCGGCACGCCGGAAGCCCTGATGAACGACCCCGAGCTGGCCGCGAGGTATTTCAAATGACCGCCATCCTCGAAACCCGCGCTCTCGTCTCCGGCTATGGCAAGAAACGGGCCGTGCACGGCGTGGACCTGGCGCTGAACGCCGGCGAGATCCTGCTGGTGCTCGGCCATAACGGCGCCGGCAAGACCACGCTCATGTCCACCATCTTCGGCCTGATCCGGCCGATGGAGGGACAGGTGCTGCTGGAGGGCGCCGACATCTCCGGCCGCACGCCCGCCGCCAACGTGGCCGACGGCATCGCCTATGTCCCGCAGGGCCACGGCATCTTCAAGACGCTGACCGTGCGGGACAATCTGGAGCTGGGCGCGTTCTCGGAGACCGACGCCGCCAGGACGCGGGAGCGGCTGGAGCAGGTGTTCTCACTCTTCCCCATCCTCAAGGAGCGTGCGGGCCAGGTGGCGGGCACCTTCTCGGGCGGGCAGCAGCAGATGCTGGCCATCGGCATGGCGCTGATGCACGGGCCGCGGGTTCTGATCCTCGACGAGCCCTCCATCGGGCTGGCGCCCAACCTGGTGGAGCGGGTGATGGAGGCGATCAAGACCATCAACCGCGACCTCGGCGCCTCGATCCTGATGGTGGAGCAGAACGTGAAGCTGTCCCTGCCCGTGGCCGACCGGGCCATGGTCATCAAGACCGGCGCGGTGGTCTACGAGGGCGCGCCCGAGCCGCTCAACGACCATGTCCGCCTGATGACCCTGTTCTGAGGAGGCCCCCATGACGAAACGCTGGAAGAACCGGCCCGAGGGCTCGACCTGGGGCGATTTCGGGGAGGACGACCAGACCGGCCGCCTCGCCCTGCTGACGCCCGAGCGGGTGCGCCGCGCGGCGGCCGAGATCCATGACGGCCGGTCCTGGTGCCTGTCCCTGCCGCTGGATTTCCCCGGCGGGAACAAGCTGAACGAGCGGCGCCACCCGCCGCGCCTCTTCGCCACCGTCACCGCCAAGGGGCAGCCCTGGTTCAACCAGCCGCTCAACGTCAACGGCCCGGATTTCACCGACGTGGTGTCCGACGACGCGGTGCTGCTGCATTGCCAGTATTCGACCCAGTGGGACGCGCTGGCCCATGTCGGGGGCCTGTTCGACGCCGACGGCGACGGGGAACCGGAGCGGGTCTATTACAACGGCTGGCGGGCCGAGGAGCATATCTTCGCCCCCGCCAACACCCATGGCCATGACTGTTCGGACTTCGAAGGCTCCCACGCCGACCGGCTGGGGATCGAGAACATGGCCGCGACCGGCGTGCAGGGCCGCGGCGTGATGATCGACCTGCGCCACCACCTGGGCGATGCGCGGACCTATGTGGGTTACGATGACCTGATGCGGGTGATGGAGGCCGACGGCGCGGAGGTGGAGGAAGGCGACATGGTCTGCTTCCACACCGGCTGGGCGCAAAGGGTGCTGGAGATGGACCGCGACCCCTCGGTCGAGATCCTGCACGACGCCTGCGCGGTGCTCGACGGGCGCGACGCGAAGCTGCTGAACTGGGTGACGGATTCCGGCGCCGCGGTGCTGATCGCGGACAATTACGCGGTGGAGGGGCATCCCTCCCGCCCCGGCGAGGGCAAGCACGCGGTGCTGCCCCTGCATGAGCACTGCCTGTTCAAGCTCGGCGTGCATCTGGGCGAGCTGTGGCACCTGACGCCGCTGGCCGCGCATCTGCGGGCGGCGGGACGGACGCGCTTCTTCCTGACCGCGCCGCCGCTGCGGCTGCCCGGCGCGGTGGGCTCTCCGCTGACGCCGGTGGCGACGACCTGACCCGCGGGCGGGCCGCCTGCGCGCGCCTCGCCCCCCCCTTGCATCCGCCCGGGCGCCGCAAGCCGCGCGCCTGCGGATCCGACCCGCGCGATCCTGTGCGCGCGCGCCTGGCGCCCCCTTCCCCCGTCGTGACGGCGGGAGCGGGGGGCGCGCCCTTTTGCTGCGGCGCCAAATGTCCATCTGGACAGGGCGTCGCCGCGGGCGCTACGCCGGACCTCGCCCCCCTCAGCGGCCCCGAGGTTCCAAGGACTTGCGCAGCATGGCCCCCATATCCCGTCCCCGCCCCGACGCCATCCGCCCGGCCGGCGCGCGATGAGCGGCGCGGCCTCCGCCCGCCGCGACGTGCTGGCCTTCGGGATCATCCGAGGCGCGAGCTCGGTGGTCTCCTTCTTCGGCGCCTTCTATCTGATCGGCATCGGCGAGGCGAAATCCTACGGCCTCTACCTCGCCGGCTTCAGCCTGGCGGTGATCATCAACGTCTTCACCCGTTTCGGCGCCGATCACACCATGCTGCGCCTGTCGCGCACCGCGGGGCTCGCCGGCGGGCGCGAGGGCGCGTCGTTGCGCGCGCGGGTGTTCAAGACCTGGATCGTGCTGTGGGCGCCCTGCATGGCGGCGGCGACGGCGGCCTGGGCGGCGGGCGCGCCCTACGGGATCGCGATTTTCAGCGGGGTTCTGATCTCCGCCGCCGTGGTCGCGGGGCGCTACCTTCGGGCCTGCCTGCGCACCCGCCCGGCGCCGCTTTACGAGCCGCCCTTCATGCATCTGTTCGGCGTCGGGCTGCTGTGCCTCGGCGCCACGCCGGAAATGGCGCTGGGGCTGGGCGCGGGGCTGTGGGTGGCGCTCTGCGCGGCGATATTCGTGCGCACCATGGGACGCGCGGCGCCCGGGCGCATCCTGCGCGCGCCCGTGTTTCTTCGGATGCGGCCCGGGCGGCTGGGCTCGGTCTATTTCAGCTACTCCATGGAAGCGGCCTTCACCAACGGCATCAACCTGCTGATCCAGGCGCTTTACGGCCCCGTCGCGCTGGCCGTGTTCAACACCATCATGAAGCTCAATTTCGTCACCGAGCAGAGCCAGCAGTTCCAGCGGATCTTCCGCGTGGGAACCGGGCGCGGCGGGGCGGCGAAGCCGGGGGCGGCTGCGGAAAAGACGGAGGCCAGGGCCGGGGGCGGCGGCTTGAAAGGCAGGATCAAGGCCTTCCTCAACAAGCTCGACCGGGGGCGGCGGGACATCGGCTCCGGCCCGGTGGAGATCGCCTTCTTCTCCATCGCCTCGGCGGTGGGCAACCTCGCCATCATGATCCTGCTGCTGCGCCACAACTTCACGACGGTCCCGCCCGAGCTGTTCTATGTCCTGCTCGTGATCCTTCAGACGCTGTCGCTGGCGGCGGGTCCGGCGATGTTCGCGATCCTGCTGTTCCGGTCGCTGGTGGTGGCCAACCTGCTGCGCATCGCCTTCATCGCGTCCTTCGTGGTGTTCCTGCTGGTCGCGCCCGATGCGCCGGAGCTCTGGGCGCTGGGCAATATCGGATTGCTGGCGATCGTGCGCTATGTCGCGCTGTGGTACTGGAAACGCAGCGCGCCGAAAGCGGGCGCGGCGGAGGCGAAGCCGGCCTCGCGCGACTGACGCGGGCCGACCGGGGCCCCATCGCCGACCGGGACCCGGAGCGGGACGCGTTCCCGGACAGAAGCGGCGCGGCGCAGGCCGAAGGGGCCCGCGCCGCGCGCCCTCACTCCGCCGCCTGGAGGAAATCGGCGACCCCGGCGCGCATCGACGCGACCAGCTGATCCTCGTCGCGCTCCAGCTCCTCCTGCAGCCCGCCGAAGGCCAGCGCCAGCGGGCGCCCGGCCGCGTCCACCCCCTCGGGCAGCCGCAGCGCGATGGCGCCGGCGCCCTGGGTCACCAGGCCCCGCGACAGGAAATGCCCCTTGCGCCGGGCGCGCTCCACATTGGCCACGACGTCGTCCGAGCGGGCGTGAAAGCCCGGTATCTCGGCCGCCGTGCGCCGGGTCAGCGCGCGGATCTCGGCGTCCTCCATCCCCGTCATCAGGGTGAAGCCCGCCGCCGACCACACCAGCAGCCGCCGCGCCCCGATGGTGATGTGAAAGCGCATCGTCGAGGTCGAGGACACCGTGTAGATATACTGCGCGAAGATCCCGCTGCGCGCCGCCACGAAGCTGGTCTTGCCGGTCTCCGCGGTCAGCCGCTCCATCATCCGGGTCAGGCGCCCGTCGCGGATCGGGCCGCCGTCAAGCCACGCGCCCAGCAGCGACACCCGCGGCGAGGGCAGGAACGTGCGCGTCGCGTGGTCGTAGTCGAGATAGCCCAGGTCGCGCAGGCTGCGCATCAGGATCGACGTCGAGGATTGCGGCATCCCCAGCGCCTCGGAGATCTCGGTGGCGCGCGCGGGGCGGCGCACATCCTCGAAGAACTCCAATACCTGCAACACCCTGCCCGCCGACTTCACCGCGCCCGCGCTGCGCGGAACCGGGTCGGGGGCGGAGACCATCTGAGCGTCGTGCAGGCGTGTCGAGCGCATGTTCCTCCACCGTTCTTTTCACATCCATGATTTTAGTAATCATACATGTGGACACGCATTGCAAGCCGGGCCGATGCGCGGTCTCTTTCCCGGGAAGGACGCGCCCTGAAAACGGAGCTTCAGACCCCGTCGCGGCGCGCCCCGGGAGGAACAAGACATGCAGACTTTCCGGTTCGCGGGCGCACGCCTGCCGGCCGAGGCCGAGGCCGCGCGCGCCGATGTGCGCGCCTTTCTGGCGAAGGATCGCGAGATCGGCGGCTGGGAGCCCCACCGCACCACCTGGACGAGCTTCGACGCCGCGTTCTCGGCCCGCGCCGGCGCCGCCGGCTTCATCGCCACCGGCTTTCCCGAGGCATATGGCGGCAAGGGCGCCCCGATGCTGGTCCGCTTCGCCATCGCCGAGGAGATGCTGGCCGCCGGCGCTCCCTGCGGCGCGCATTGGGTGGCGGAACGCCAGTCCGGCCCGCAGATCCTGCGCCACGGCTCGGCCCGCGCGAAGGCCGAGATCCTGCCCCGCATCGCCGCCGGCGACTGCTTTTTCGGGATCGGGATGTCGGAGCCGGGCTCGGGCTCCGACCTCGCGGCGGTGCGGACGCGGGCGGTGCGGGACGGGGACGGGTGGCGGATCAACGGCGCCAAGATCTGGACCTCGAACGCCCATCGCGCCCATTACCTGATCGCGCTGGTGCGCACCGGGGACGCCGGCGCCAGCCGCCATGCGGGGCTGACCCAGTTCGTCATCGACCTCTCGGCCCCCGGCGTGACCACGCGGCCGATTCATGACCTCGCGGGGAACCACGAGTTCAACGAGGTATTCTTCGACGACTTCTTCGTGCCCGACGACATGCGGGTGGGCGGCGAGGGCGACGGCTGGTCGATGGTCACCGCCGAGCTGGCCTTCGAGCGCGCGGGCCCGGACCGCTACCTGTCGGACATCCGCCTGCTGGTGAGCCTGATCGACGAGATCGGGGCCGAGCCCGACCGCATGGAAGCCGCCGAGATCGGGCGCATGACCGCGCATCTGGCGGCGCTGCGGCGCATGTCGGCCTCGGTCAGCTCGATGCTTGACGAGGGCGCCTCGCCGGTCACGCAGGCGGCGCTGGTCAAGGACGTGGGCACGGGGTTCGAGCGCATGGTTCCCGAGACCGCGCGCCGCATCCGCCGGACCGAGCCTGGCCCCGACGCGCCCGGCGACTACGCCCAGAGCCTCGCGGAGACCGTGCTCCGCGCCCCTTCCTTCACGCTGCGCGGCGGCACGCAGGAAATCCTGCGCGGCATGATCGCCCGCGGCCTCGGCCTGAGATGACCCGCATGATGGACGCCCCCGATATCGCCCCTGATGCCGAAGACCTCGGCGCCGTGGTGGCCGAGCAGGCCGCGCGCCTGTTCGAGCGCCGGGTGGACCGCGACACGCTCGCCGCCGCCGATCGCGGGGAATGGCAGGCGGAACTCTGGGCGGCGGTGGAGGAAGCGGGACTGCCGCTGGCCCTTCTGGACGAGGATGCGGGCGGCGTGGGGCTCCCCCCCGTGGCGGCCTTCGGGCTGATCCGCCTCGCCGCCCGTCACGCGGCTCCGGTTCCGCTGGGGGAGACGATGGTCGCCGCCGCGCTCTGGGGCGCGCCTCTGGAGGGGCCGGCGACGCTGGCCCCGGGGACCGCGCCCGACGGGCATGGACGGCTGGCCCGGCTGGCCTTCGGGCGCGACGCCGCCCAGGCGCTGGTCCATGCGGGCGGGTCGCGCGCGGCGCTGATTCCGCTGGCGGGCCGCAGGCTCGTCCATGACCGCAGCCTGGCGAACGAGCCGCGGGATGCGCTGGAGCTTTCCGGCCTGCCCGCCGACGCCATCCGCGAGGTTCCGGGGCTCGGCCCCGACGGGTTCGCCCCCCATGGCGCCCTGATCCGCGCCGCCCAGATGAGCGGCGCCATGGACCGCGCGCTGGAGATGGCGGTGGCCTACGCCAACGAGCGCGAGCAGTTCGGCCGCCCCATCGCGAAATTCCAGGCCATCCAGCAGATGCTGGCCGAAGCCGCCGGCCATGTCGCCGCCGCCTCCGCCATCGTGGACATGGCCGCCGAGGCCTGGGGGACCGAGGATTTCGACTTCGCCGCCGGCCTCGCCAAGTCGCGGACCGGGGAGGCGGCCGGCCGGGTCTCCGCCATCGTCCACCAGGTCCATGCCGCGATGGGATTCACCCAGGAGCACGGGCTGCATTTCCTGACCCGGCGCCTGTGGTCCTGGCGCGAGGAGTTCGGCGCCGAAAGCTGGTGGGAGGAACGGATCGGCCGCCGCATCTGCGCCGCGGGGGGCGAGGCGCTGTGGCCCGCCATCGTCGACGTCACCGCCGCGGGGGCCCGCGCATGAGCCCTGTGGAAACGCCCGCGCCCTTCGCCGGGCCGCTCGTCGGCGTGCGGGTGGTGGACCTGACCAACGTCATCATGGGGCCCTTCGCGACCCATATCCTCGCCGACATGGGCGCCGACGTCATCAAGGTGGAAAGCGCCGAGGGCGACTCCATCCGCACCGGCCGGCCCAGCCGCAGCCCCGGCATGTCCGGCAATTTCCTGCATCTCAACCGCAACAAGCGCTCGGTGGTGCTGGACCTGAAGTCGGAGGCGGGCATGGAGGCGATGCGGAGGCTGGCGGCCTCGGCCGACGTCTTCGTCCACGCGCTGCGCCCCAGGGCGATCCGCAAGCTGGGGCTGGATTACGAAAGCGTCCGCGCGATCAACCCCGACATCGTGCATTGCGGGGCCTACGGCTTCTCCGCCGCCGGGCCCTATGCGGACAAGGCGGCCTATGACGACATCATCCAGGCGGGCTCCGGCTTCGCGGCCTTCGCGGCCGAGCGGGACGGGGCGCCCTCCTACGCGCCCACGGTGATCTGCGACAAGCTCGCCGGCCAGGCCATCGCCTATGCGGTGATCGCCGCGCTGTTCGCCCGCGAACGCGGCGCCGGCGGCCAGGCGGTCGAGGTGCCGATGTTCGAGACCGCCATCGAGTTCATGCTGCTGGAGCATCTGGGCGGCTTCGGCTTCGAGCCGGCGCTGGAGAAACCCGGCTACCGACGGCTGCTGAACGCCTGGCGCAGACCCTTCGCCACCGCCGACGGGCATTGCTGCATCCTGCCCTATTCGGACGCCAACTGGCGGGATTTCCTGACCGAGGCCGGACATGCCGAGCTGGTGAGCGATCCGCGCTTCGCCACCCTGCCCGACCGGGTCGCGCATATCGAAGTGCTCTACGAAATCATCGACCGGACCGCGCCGACCCGGACCAACGCCGAATGGGTGGCCTTCTGCGATGCGGCCTCGATCCCCTGCATGCCGGTGATCGCGCTGGAGGATCTGCCCGACGATCCGCATGTGAAAGCCGTCGGCCTGTTCGCCACGGCGGAGCATCCGACCGAGGGGGCCTATCGCTCGATCCGCCCGCCGGTGACGTTTTCCGGCGCGCCCTGGACCCTGCGCCGCCACGCGCCGCGCCATGGCGAGCACACGGCGGAGGTGCTGGCGGAACTCGGGCTCGGCCCCGCGGCGCGATCCGAAACCGCGCCCGACGCGCCCGCTCCCGCCCCCGATGCGCCCGCGCCCACCCCCGATGCGAGCGCCACCGCGCCCGCGCCCGCGACAAGACCCGTCCCCCGGCCCGTCGGCTGACATGCCGGCGCCGCCGACGGCGCATCAGAACGCCGCGGAGGCCGCCGGACGGACCCTGAAAAACCAACCTGGAGGAACCCCCATGAAAAGAAGAACCTTCCTGAAAGGCGCCGCCTCGACCGCCGCCGCGGCCAGCGTCTTCGCCATCGGCGGCCGCGCCCGCGCCGCCGAGTTCACCCTGCGCGCCGCCGACAGCTATCCGACCACGCATTCGTCCTCGCTCAACACCCGCGAATGGATCAAGCGCGTGGACGAGCTGACCGAGGGGCGGGTGCAGATCGACTACTACCCCGCCGAGCAGCTGGCCAAGGCCGCCGACCTGCTCGACGCCTGCCAGAACGGCATCGCGGATGTGGTCTACGCGGCGCCGCTCTATATCTCGGACCGGCTGCCGCTCTCGACCGTGGCCGCGCTGCCGCTGGTCGGCAACGTGACCGAGCGCAAGGGCCTGCACGACGCCTGGCATACCCTGCTGTTCGATACGCTCAACGAGATCGAATACGCGCCCCAGGGCGTGCGGGTCATCCGGTCGGGCACCACGCCCGCCTACCAGCTGATGATGCGCGGCGACAAGGTGATGAGCCTCGACGACCTGAAGGGGCGCAAGATCCGGTCCTCGGGCGGGGTGCAGGAGCGCTCGGTCGAGATGCTGGGCGCCATCGCCACCGGCATCCCCGCGCCCGACCTCTACGCCGCCATCCAGCGCGGCACCGTGGACGGGGCGCTGTTCAACCTGCCGACCGCCTCGGGCTACCGGCTGGAGGAGCAGCTGAGCTGGTCGACCGACAACCTCAATCTCGGCCTGTTCCCCACCACCAACGTGATCAACGAGCGCGTGTGGGAAGGCCTGCCCGAGGACATCCAGCAGGCGCTGGTGCAGGCGGGCGAGGATACCGTCCCGCTGCTCTGGGAAGAGGACGTGAAGCGGCAGGCGGCCTTCAAGGCGGCGCTGGAGAAGAAGGGCGGCGGCTTCTATTCGCTCCCCGACGAGGAGCGCGCGGTCTGGGCGGGCAAGCTGGCCCCGGTGCGCGACGACTGGGAGGCGAGCCTCCAGAAGCTGGACAAGCCCGCCGAGATGGTCGCCGCCAAGTGGGAGGAGCTGGTCACGGCCTGAGGCCGGGACCCGCGCGCCCCGTCCTTCGCGGGCGGGTCCGCGGCGCCCTCCGCCTTTCCCCGGCGTCCGGCCGGGGGGATGCGGGCGCCGGGGGCCGCCCGCGAAGGCGGCGGGGCGTTCCCGCGCGGCGGGCCGGGGGGCCGGCCGCGCTTCGCTCACTCGATCCAGGAAACCGATCCGAATGCACGCCATAGACCGGGCGATCACCGCCATCGAAACCTTCTTCGGCTGGTTCGCCAAGCTGGCGCTGGTCGCCATGATGCTGCTGGTCTGCGCCGACGCGGGCGGGCGCTACCTGTTCGCCCACCCGGTGCCCGGGGTCTACGAGATCACCGAGTTCTACCTGATGGTGGCGCTGATCTTCCTCAGCTTCGCGATGACCCAGCGGGTCGGCGGGCATGTGCGCGCCGACGTGTTCTTCGACCTGTTCCCGATCCGGGTGCAGAAGACGCTGGAGGTGATCTACCTGCTCGCCGCCCTGGTGCTGTTCGCGCTGATCGCCTGGGCGGCCACGCGGACCTCGATCAACAATTTCGAGGCCAACCGCTGGACCACCGGCGTCGTGCCGATCCCCACCGGGCCCTCCTGGGCGATCGCCGCCCTGGGGGCGTGGGTGTTCTGCCTGCGCCTGGGGCTGCAGGCGGCGCTGATCCTGCGCGGCGGCGACATCGCCGGACGCGGGGCGGATGCGCCGGAGATCCACGATGTCTGACGCGCGCTGAGCGCCGGGCCGCCCGGCCCCCACCCCACGCCCCCGCCGCGCCGCGCCCCTGACGGGCGCGCCGGGCCATGTTCCGACTTCATCGCAGGACCCGCCGATGCTCGCCGCCGCCGTTCTCATTCTCCTGCTCGTCCTGATCGCGCTGGGCATGCCCATCGCCTTCGCGCTGGGCGTCACCGGCGCGCTGGGCGTGCTCAGCCAGATCGGCTTCACGCCGATGCTGGGGGTGTTGCAGACCACGCCCTACCGCACCGCCGCGCATTTCCTGCTGTCCACGGTGCCGCTGTTCATCCTGATGGCGGAACTGCTGGCCCGCGGCTCGGTGGTGCGCGACCTCTACCGGCTGGCCTATCTGTGCCTGGGCCATATCCGCGGCGGCCTCGCCATGGCCGCCATCGCGGCCAATGTCGGCTTCGCGGTGCTGTCGGGGTCGTCCACCGCCGCCGCCGCGGCCATGTCGCGGATCTCGATGCCCGAGATGCGCCGCTACGGCTATGACGAGAGCTTCGCGCTGGGCGTCATCGCCATCGGCGGCACGCTGTCGATCATGATCCCGCCCAGCCTGGCGCTGATCCTGTTCGGGGTGTTGACCGAGACCTCGATCGGCAAGCTGTTCCTGGCCGGCATCATCCCCGGCCTGATCACCGTGGCGGGCTACCTGATCGTCATCCAGATCCTCGTGCGCCGCCGGCCCGAGATCGCGCCGGCCACCGAGCGTTTTCCGATGAAGGCGCGGATGGAGGCCCTGCCCCGCGTCTGGCCGGCGCTGGTGCTGGTGTTCCTGGTGCTGGGCGGGATCTATTCCGGCGCCATCACCGCGACCGAGGCCGCGGCGGTCGGCGCGCTGGGGGCGCTGGTGATCTCCACCCTGATCGGGGGGCTGCGCTGGGCGGGCATGAACGACGCCCTGACCGCCACCCTGCGCGCGACCTGCATGATCTTCACCATCATCATCGGCGCGATGATCTTCGGCTATTTCCTGGCCATCGCGCAGATCCCCCAGACCCTGGTGGAGGCCGTCGGCGACCTGCCCCTGCCGCGCTGGGGCGTGATGCTGGTGATCATCGGCATCTACATCGTGCTGGGCTTCTTCATCGACCAGATCGCCATCACCATCCTGACCTTGCCGCTGACCTTCCCGCTGGTGATGAGCCTGGGCTACGACCCGATCTGGTTCGGCATCATCATGACCAAGACCGCCGAGATCGGGCTGGTGACGCCGCCTCTGGGCATGAACGTCTTCGTCGCCTGCGGGGCGGCGGGATCGCGGATCGAGAACGGGTTCCGCGGCGTCGCGCCCTTCATCCTGGGCGAGATCGTGGTGATCGGGCTGCTGTTCCTGGTGCCCGAACTCAGCACCTGGCTGCCCTCACTGATGGACTGAGACCGACGGGTGGACTGAGACGAACGGGGCCGCCGCGCTCCGACGCCCGCGGGCCACGGCCCGGGACCCGTTCGTCACGCGCGCCGCGCAAGGGGGCCTCCGACATTGCTTCGGGGGCTCCCTTCGTCTTTAATCCGCGGGCCCGGTTTCAGGAACATCGCCATGCGCCTTTCGCGCTTTTCGGACTACGCGCTCCGCGCCGCGCTGTATCTCGCGGCGCATGAAGGCCGGCTCGCGCCCATCGCCGAGATCGCGCGCGCCCATGACCTGTCGCAGAGCAATCTGATGAAGGTCGTCAACATGCTGGTCGACGGCGGCGTCCTGCGATCCGTGCGCGGGCGCAGCGGAGGCGTGGCCCTGGCCCGGCCGGGCGCCGAGATC
Organism: Albimonas donghaensis; assembly: GCF_900106695.1. Taxonomy (GTDB): domain Bacteria; phylum Pseudomonadota; class Alphaproteobacteria; order Rhodobacterales; family Rhodobacteraceae; genus Albimonas; species Albimonas donghaensis. The sequence goes on along the minus strand of NZ_FNMZ01000001.1, from coordinate 107,393 downwards.
CGGGTCGGAGAGATCGTGCGCCTGATGGAGAACGACGGCCCGATGGTGGACTGCTCCGCCTGCCTGCTGCGCGGAAGCTGCGGCCTGGTGCGGGCGCTGCGGGAGGCGGAGAACGCCTTCTACGCCTCGCTCGACCGCTTCACCCTGGCGGAGGTCCTGCGGGCCCGTCCCGGCACGCTGGAGCTGTTGCTGGGCGCGGGTCCTCCGGGCGCCTCCGCGATGGCCGGGCCGCGCTGACGCCTGGGCGCGCGGGCGACGGGCGCTCCGGCGGCCGAACGGGGGGCGCAAGCGAATGCGCCGCATCTTGCCGAGCCGGTCGCGGCGCTTATCTCGAAGGGGCGAGACGACCGGCGCGCAGGCGCCGACCCGCCCCAGACAGCCAGGACGAGGTCCAAATATGTTCGTCAGCCGCCGGCGCCTGCTCGGAACCGCCGCCGCCTTCGGCGCGCTCGCCGCCGCCCCCTCGGGCCGCGCCTTCGCCCAGCAGACCGCCGCGCCGCCCCCCGAACCCTTCGCCTTCGACTTCGACAGCCTGATCGTCCGGGCCGAGGACGCCTGCCGCGTCGCCTATCGCGCGCCCTACACGCCGATGCCCGAGGTCACCGCCGCCATCGACTACGCCAGATGGGGCGAAATCCGCTACCGCACCGACAAGGCCCCCTTCGCCGAGACCGGCGCCTATCCGGTGACCTTCTTTCACCTCGGCCAGTATTTCCAGAAGTCGGTGAAGATGCACATGGTCGCCGACGGCCAGGCCACCGAATTCCCCTACGACCAGTCCCTGTTCGAGATGCCCGAGGATAATCCCGCCCGAAAGCTCCCCGCCGACAGCGGCTTCGCAGGCTTCCGGTTCCAGGAATTCTCCGGCGCCGAGGACTGGGAGACGCAGGACTGGCTGGCCTTTCTCGGCGCCTCCTACCTGCGGGCCATCGGGGCGTCGGGGCAATACGGGCTCTCGGCCCGCGGCGCGGCGATCAACCCCGCCCTGCCCGACATGCCGGAGGAGTTCCCCGACTTCACCGAATTCTACATCGAACAGGGCGAGGACCCGGAGGCTCCGGTCACCGTCCACGCCCTGCTCGACGGCCCCTCGATCACCGGCGCCTTCCGCTTCACCGTGCTGCGCGGCCGCGATCGCGCGCGGGGGGTGGAAATGGAGGTCGAGGCGCAGCTGTTCCTGCGCCGGGACGTGGCGCGGCTCTGCCTCGCGCCCCTGACCTCGATGTTCTGGTACGGCGAATACGGCCGTGAACGCGCCTTCGACTGGCGCGGCGAAGTGCATGACAGTGACGGGCTGGAACTGTGGATGGAGAACGGGGAGCGGCTTTGGAGGCCGCTCAACAACCCGGTGGCCACGCAGGTCTCGGCCTTCGGGGCGGAGAACCCGCGCGGCTTCGGGCTGATGCAGCGGGACCGGAACTTCGACCATTACCGCGACGGCGTGTTCTACGAGCGTCGCCCGAGCCTGTGGGTGGAGCCGATCGCGCCGCTGGGCCGCGGCGCGGTGCAGTTGCTGGAGATCCCGACCAACGACGAGATCCACGACAATATCGGCGCCTTCTGGGTGCCGGAGCGGCCGGCGAAGGCGGGGTCCGCCTGGCGGCTGCACTACAAGCTGCACTGGAAGGACGGGCATCCCGACCCCGCGACCAACATCGCGCAGACCGTCTCCACCCGCATCGGTCGGGGCGGGCAGCCGGGCCATGCGCGGCCCGAGAACACCTGGAAGATCGCGGTGGAATTCGACCGGCCCGAAGTGCTGACCCGGATCCCCTACGGCGTGATGCCGGAGGTCGTGGCCTCGACCTCCGCCGGCCGCATCGTGCGGACCTTCGTGGAGCCGGTGCCGGGCGGGAACGTGTGGCGGGCCTTCTTCGACCTGGAGATCGGGCCGGAGGAGGTGGCGGAGCTGCGCATGTACATGGCGCTGGACGGCGAACCGCTGACCGAAACCTGGACCTACCAGTTCCGCCGCGCCAACCTCATCCCGTCCTGAGGCGGGGCGCGGAGGGGAGCGGGCTCGCGGACGGGGGCCCGGCCTCCATCGCGGGCGGCGCCGGCCAGAGCGTCCGCGCCTCGGCCAGGAAGCGCGCGGCGGCGGCGCGGTCCGCGGCCTGGGCGCTGATCGGCGCCGGCCGGCCGGTGAATTCCACGCAGTCGCCCGAGGCGAAGGTCATCCCGCCCAGCACCAGCCCGTCGACCAGCGCCCGGGCCGAGCGCTCGGCCGAACTGACCCCCTCGACCGCGTGGCGCAAAAGCGGCATCACCCGCCGCCAGGCGAAGCGCAGCGTCGGGCCGCGGTCCCGCGCAAGTCCGGTGCCCGGCATCAGCCCCGGGTCGAAACAGGCCAGGCGCGCGCCAGCGAAGCCCGGCTCCCCCGAGGCGGCGGCGGCGTGGTAGATGGCGCAGAGCTTCGAGGTCGCGTAGCGATCGAGCGCCCGCCCAAGCGCGTCGCGCCCCCCGTCTTCTTCCCCCATCTCGTCATCCCCCGCCCTGTCGTCCCCCGCACTGTCGCGCCCCAGCGCCGCAGCGCGCGCATCCCGGTAGACGGCCCCCCGGAACCCCGCCCGGGCCGCCAGCCGGTTCGCCGGATCATGGGTGCCGCTGCCCGTGGTGACCACCGCCGCGCCTGGCGCCAGCAGGTCCCGAAGCCCGTCGACCAGCGCCACATGGCCCAGCGCATTGGCGGCGAACACGGCGTCTATCCCGTCCTCGGTGAATTCCTGCGGCCCCAGCGCCTGCGCGCCGGCGATGCACAGGACCGAGGCCACGTCGCCCCGCCCGCTTTCCCCCGCCCGCACCCGCGCCCGCGCCTCCGCGACGAAGGCGTGCACCGACCGGCGCGAGCCGGTGTCGAGCGGCAGGATCTCCAGCCGATCGGCCGGGACCGCGGCCCGCAGCGCCACGGCCCGGTCCGGGGCCCGCGCGCCGACGAGGATCCGGTCGCCGGTCCGTTCCGCCAGCCGCCTTGCGGCGGCCAGTCCAAGTCCGGAAGTGGCGCCGGTGAGCACATGCAGACAGGTCATCTCGGGTCCCTTTCGACCGTTGGGGCGAGAGGGAATGTAATACGAGATTCGCAGTATTCAAAGTTCGAATGATGCGAGTTTCGTAAAAATACGCAGGAAGGTCGCCTGCTCCTCCGGATCGAGCCGGTCGAGCATCTGCCGGCAATGCTCGCGCTGCACGGCCAGCAACGCCTCCGCATAGTCCCGCCCCGCCGGACTGAGGCTCAGCCGGATGGCGCGCCGGTCCTGCTCCGGCCGGTCGCGGGCCAGCAGCCCCTGCCGGTGCAGCCGGTCGGTCGCCGAGGAAATGGTGGTCGCGGCGGCCCCCAGCCCCCGGGCGAGGTCCGAGGGCCCGCAGCCGGGGCGTTCGGCCACGAACAGCAGGATCTGCATGTCCAGCGGGTTCAACGGCCGGCCCGCGGAAAGCTGGGCCTCGGCCGACTTGAACCGCTGCGAAAGGGCGCCGATGGCCCCGCGCAGGGTCTCGGCCTGGTGGTCTGGGTCGAAGCTCATCGCTGAATTTTAGGCCAAGCGCGCGGCGCCCGCCAGCCCGCCCGCGCAGCGGGGCCGGAGCCGGCGGGCGCCCCCGCCCCCGTCAGACCGCGCGCCCCCGCCCGCCTGTTCGCCCGCCTACTCGTAGGTCACATATCCCCGCACCGCCTCGCGGTCGTAACCCTCGGTGGCCGAGACCAGCTGGCGGGTATAGGCCTCCGCCGGCTCGCCGCCGCGCAGGGTGGAGGCGGTCAGCTCCTCCACCACCCTGCCCCGGTTCATCACCGCCACCCGTTCGCAGATATGCGCCACCACGGCGAGGTTGTGGGAGACCATCAGATAGGTCAGCCCCCGCTCCCGCTGCAGGCGCTTGAGCAGGTTCAGCACCTCCGCCTGCACCGAGACGTCGAGCGCGCTGGTCGGCTCGTCCAGCAGCAGGATTTCGGGTTCCAGGATCAGGGCGCGGGCCACCGCGATGCGCTGACGCTGGCCGCCGGAGATCTGGTGCGGGTAGCGGAAACGGAATTCCGGCCCCAGCCCCACATCCGACAGCGCCGCCTTGATCCGCCGATCCTTGTCGCCGACGCGGTGGATCTCCAGCGGCTCGCGCAGGATGGCGTCGACGGTGTGGCGCGGGTGCAGGGCGCCGTAGGGGTCCTGGAACACCATCTGCATCCGCCGCGCCTCGTCCCGGCTGCGCTTCGAGGTCAGCGGCGTGCCATTCACCCGGATCGTCCCGCCGAACTCCGGATTGATGCGGGCGATGGCGCGCAGGACCGTGGACTTGCCCGAGCCGCTCTCGCCCACCAGCCCGTAGGATTCGCCCTGGGCCACCGTGAAGGAGACCCCGCGCACCGCCCGCACCGTGGCGGCGCCGCGGCCGAATTCGACGGTCAGGTTCTCGACCTCGATCATCGGGCCTCCTCCAGCCAGCCGGCGTCGCGGGTCAGCACCGGCAGCATGTGCTGCGGATGTTCCAGCGAGGGCAGGCAGTTCAGCAGCCCGCGGGTATAGGGGTGCTGCGCCTCATGCAGGCGCCCGGCCTCCAGCACCTCCATCACCCGGCCGCCATACATCACCATCACCCGGTCGCAGAACGAGGCCACCAGGTTCAGGTCGTGCGAGATCAGCACCAGCCCCATCCCCCGTTCCCGCACCATGTCGTCGAGCAGCGCCAGCACCTGCATCTGCACCGTGACGTCGAGCGCCGAGGTCGGCTCGTCCGCGATCAGCACGTCGGGTTCCGGGATCAGCATCATGGCGATCATCACCCGCTGCCCCATCCCGCCGGAGACCTGGTGGGGGTAGAGGTCATAGACCTTCCCGGCCTCCCGGATGCGCACCGTCTCCAGCATCTCCATCGCCCGGTCGCGGGCCTTGCGGGCGGAGGCGCCGGTGTGGATGCGATAGGCCTCGGCGATCTGGTCGCCGACCTTCACCACCGGGTTCAGCGAATAGCGCGGGTCCTGCATGATCATCGAGATCCGCGCGCCGCGGATCCGGCGCATGGTCCGCTCCGAGGCGTTGGTCAGGTCGATGCCGTCGAAGACCATCTTCTTCGCGCTCACCCGCCCGTTGCGGGCCGAGAGCCGCAGCAGCGCCCGCCCGGTCTGGGACTTGCCGGAGCCGGACTCGCCCACGATCCCCAGCCGTTCGCGGCCCAGCGAGAACGACACTCCGCGCACGGCCTCGACCGGCCCATGCGGCGTGCGGAAGGTGACGCGGAGGTCCTCGACCTCAAGCAGTCTGGCTTCGGTCATGCCTCGCCGCTCCTCGGGTCCAGGACGTCGCGCAGCCCGTCGCCGAGCAGGCAGAAGCCGAGCGAGACCAGGAAGATCGCGGCGCCCGGCGCGGTGGGCACCCACCACTGGTCATAGAGGAAATCGCGGCCGGTGGAGATCATCGCCCCCCATTCCGGCAGCGGCGGCTGGGCGCCGAGCCCGAGGAAGCCCAGCCCCGCGGCGGTCAGGATGATCCCCGCCATGTCCAGCGTCAGCCGCACGATGACCGAGGCCAGGCACAGCGGCACCACATGCTTGCGCAGGATCCGCCAGGTGGAGGCGCCCTGCGCCTCGGCCGCCACGATGTAGTCGGCCTTGCGGATGGTCAGCACCTCGGCCCGCGCGATGCGGGCGTAGGGGGACCAGGTGGTCAGCGCGATGGCGAGCACTGCGTTCTCCAGCCCCGGACCCAGCGCCGCGACGAAGGCCAGCGCCAGGATCAGGCGGGGGAAGGCGAGGAAGATGTCCACGATGCGCATCAGCACCGTGTCCACCCAGCCGCCCGCATAGCCCGCCAGCGTGCCGACCGCGAGCCCGATGGGCGCCACGATGATCGACACCAGCCCCACGATGTAGAGCGTGACGCGCGAGCCCCAGATCAGCCGGTCGTAGATGTCCCGGCCCAGCTGGTCGGTGCCCAGCCAGTGCTCGGCCGATGGCGGCAGCAGGCGGTTGGGCAGGTCGGGGTCGAGCCCCCGCGACCCGGTCAGCAGCGGCGCGAAGATCGCCGCCAGCACCAGGGCGACCACGATCAGCAGCCCCGCCATGGCGATGGGATTGGCCCGGAAGGCCACCCATCCCAGATAGGCCCGCTGCGCCCGCGCCTGCCAGGTCGAGGCCGGCGAGGGCGAGCGCAGCCAGGCGCGCAGCCCCGCGCCCTGCGGATCGGCGGCCGCGCTCATGTCAGCGTCCTCATGTCCGGGCCCGCGGATCGGCGAAGCGGTAAAGCAGGTCGGAGAGCATGTTGATCCCCACGAAACAGATGCCCACCACCACGGTCCCGCCCAGCACCGCGTTCATGTCGGCGTTGAACAGCGAGGTGGTGATGTATTGCCCGATCCCCGGCCAGGCGAAGACGGTCTCGGTCAGCACCGAGCCCTCCAGCAGCGAGGCGTAGGTCAGGCCGATGATGGTGATGAGCTGCACCAGCACGTTGCGGAAGGCGTGCCGCCAGATCACCGAGAATTCCGACGCGCCCTTGATCCGGGCCGCCAGCACGTATTCCTGCCCCAGCTGATCCAGCATGAAGCTGCGCGTCATCCGCGCGATATAGGCCAGCGCATAAAGCCCCAGCACCCCGGCCGGCAGGATCAGGTGGCTGAACGCGTTCCAGAAGATCTCCCATTCGCCATGCCAGGCGGCGTCGAACAGGATCACGCCGGTCGGGTCCTCGACCAGGCCGTCGTAGTAGATGTCGATGCGCCCCGGCCCGGCGACCCAGCCCAGATTGCCGTAGAAGATCAGCAGCCCCAGCATGCCCAGCCAGAACACCGGCGCCGAATAGCCCGCCAGCCCCAGCACGCGGGCGCAATGGTCGATCCAGCGCCCCTGGTTGACCGCCGCCCAGACGCCCAGCGGAATGCCGATGACGCAGCCGATCAGCGTGGCCAGCGTCGCCAGTTCCAGCGTCGCGGGGAAGAAGCGGAGGATGTCCTCCGTCACCGGCCGCGTGGTCATGATCGAGGTGCCGAAATCCCCGGTCAGGATCTGGCCGAGATAGGTCAGGTACTGCTCCCAGATCGGGCGATCGAGCCCCATTTCCAGGAACACCCGTTGATATGCTTCCTCGGAGGCCCGGTCGCCGACCACGGCCAGCACGGGATCCGCCGGCATCACCCGCCCGATCACGAAGGTGATCGCGGTGAGCCCGATGAAGGTGAGCGCGAGCGAGACGAGCGCGCTCGCCGTCGCCCGCAGGGCGCGCGGCGCCGCCGGGAGCTTCCCCGTCGCCGCCGCGCTGTTCGTATCCGTCAAGACCGCCGCCTTACTTGGACACGGTGCGGTAGTAGATCAGGTCGAAGGTCGGCCCGGAGACGAAGCCCTCGACCTCCGCGCGCATCACCGCCTGCTCGGTCTGCTGGAACAGGATGGCGTAGGGGCCTTCATGCATCAGCTTGGCCTGGATGTCGTGATAGAGCGCCTCGCGCTTGGCGGTGTCGGTCTCGTTCCGGGCCGCCACGACCATGGCGTTCATGTCCTCGTCCATCCACGCGTTGCGCCAGGCCAGCACGCCGGTCAGCTTGGCTTCGGGCGAGTTGTCCGGGTTATGCGCGAAGGCGTCGAGGTTGGAGTGCGGGTCGGTGTAGTCCGGCGACCACTGGGCGAGGATCAGCTGATGCTTGCGCGCCCGGTACATGGGCCACAGGGTCTTGCCCTCGGCGGTCGAGATCTCGACCTTGATGCCGGCCTGGGCCAGCGTGCCCTGGAGGGCCTGGGCGATCTCCGGGTAGGGCGACTGGTTGAGCGTGTCCATGTGGATCTCGAACCCGTCGGGATAGCCGGCCTCCGCCAGCAGCGCCTTCGCCTTCTCGATGTCGAGCGCATAGGGCGTCTCGTTGTAGGCCGCCCACATGCCCTCGGGCCAGGCCGCCTGGTGGACCTTGAACTGGCCCTTCAGGAAGGTGTCGGCCATGCCGCGATAGTCGACCAGATAGCGGATCGCCTCGGCCACCTTGGGATTGGACAGGATCTCGTCCGACTGGTTGAAGGCCATGTAGATCACGGCCGCCTTGGCGTCGGTCTGCACGGTCACGTCGTCATTGGACTCGAGCGCCGCGACCATGTCCGGCGTCAGGTCGCGGGCGACGTCGATGTCGCCCTTCTCGATCAGCAGGCGCTGGGCGCCCGGCTCGGCGACGTGGCGCACGATCACCCGCTTCACGCCCGGCGCGCCGGAGCGGAAGTCCTCGTTGGCGGTCATCGAGACCAGCTCGTTGGCCTTCCAGGTCTGCAGCTTGAACGGACCCGAGCCGGCGGAGTGGTTCTTCAGCCAGGCGTAGCCCATGTCGCCGTCGGTCGCGTGCTCTTCCACCGTCTTCATGTCGACGATCGAGGCGACGCCGGCGGACAGCGCGTTCAGCACCAGGGCGGGGGAGAAGTCCTCGGTGATGGTGATCACCGCGGCGCCGTCCTCGACCCGGACCAGCTCGTCCACGTTCTCCGGGGTCCAGCCGAACTGGGTGATGATGAAGGAAGGCGTCTTGTTCAGCTTCACCACGCGGCGCAGCGAATAGACCACGTCCTCGGCGGTGACCGGATTGCCGCTCTCGAAGGTCATGCCCTCGCGCATGGTGAAGGTGATGGACTTGCCGTCCTCCGACACCGTGTAGGTCTCGCACACGCCGCAGACCAGGGTGGCCATGTCCTCGGGTTCGAACCACATCAGGCGGTCATAGATCTGGGCGATGATCTCGCCGCCCGAGAACTCGAACACTTCCGCCGGGTCGAGCGTGATGATGTCCGAGACGTCCTTGGCCATCACGAACGTGTCGGCGGGGGGGGCGGCGTAGGCCGGAGCCGGGGCCAGCGCCGGGCCGGCGAGAATCGCTGCCGCGAGCCCCGTCACGGCCAGTCTGCTGAGGAAATTCATTGTCGCGCCTCCGCTGTTGCGCGCCGCGCGGTTCAGCGCGGCCTGGGATCGGGCCGGGGTCGAGCCCGGCCTCATTTGTCGGGCGCGGCTGGTTCCGCGTCCCGGTGTGGGAGCCTGCGAATTTCGCCTCCGCCTGTCCACATATGAATTTCCGCGACGCGGCGAAAAGGGCGGAGATTTGCGCATCGCCGCAACGGGCGCCTGTCCGGAAGGCGCCGACTGCGCGCGGGACAGGCGCCGGGCCGGCAAGGCTCGCGCATGAGGCGCCTCGGAGGCCGCCGGCTCGCTCATGCGCGATGGGGGCGCGGCTCAGCCCGGCTCCGCGCGGGTCGCCCAGAACAACGCCGGGACCGCCAGCAACGCCAGCCCGGCGGCGATCCAGAAGAACGCCGCGTAGCCCAGCGCCCCGGCCAGCACGCCCGCGGCCAGTCCCGTGGCCATGGACACGGCGGCGTCCGCGCTTTGAAACAGGGTGAAGTCGACGCCGGCCTGGCGCGGGTCCGACCAGCGCATGAACTGGGCGTAGAGCGCCACGAACCCGGTCGCCATGACCAGCGAGCCGCCGGTCAGCGCCAGCCCGACCAGCGCCGCGCCGGGCAGCGCGCCGGTGGCGGCGTGCAGGCCGATCAGCGTCAGCACGCCGGCCTGGACCACCGCCGCGCCCACCAGCACCGCGCGAATGCCGAAGCGCCGCACCAGCCCGCCGCCGAGCGCCGCCCCCACGACCCCGAGCCCGATGGCCCCGGCCCCGTTGAGCAGCCCGACCTGGGCCAGGGACCAGCCCTGGTCCACGAAGAACGGTCCCAGCAGCCCGATCGAGGTCTTCTGCGCGGTCACGTGGATCGCCGCCAGCGCCAGCCCGCGCCGCACCGGCCGCCGGGCCAGCGCCGCGCGCAGCGACGGCCGCGGTCCGGGGAGCGATATCGGCTCCCCCCGCCGCGTCCGCGCGAGAAAGGGCAGCGCCAGCAGCGTCACCGCCCCCGCCGCCAGCCCGACCGCCGGCCCCCAGCCGACCCAGCCCACGGCGACGAGGAACGCCCCCGCCCCGATCGCATGACCGAGATAGGAGCCTCCGACCTGGGCGGCGTTGCCCCAGCCCAGCTGCCGATCCGACAGGTTCTGCACCGCGTAGCCGTCCACGGCGATGTCGACGGTGGAGGTGGCGATGGCGACCAGCATCAGGCAGGCCAGCGTCGCGGCCAGCGGGGCCGGCCCCACCAGCCCCGCCGCCGCCAGCCCCGCCACCGCCGCCGCCCCGCCGATCAGCACCACCGCGCCCGATCGCGCGGGGCGCCCCGGAGGCAGCCGGAACCGCTCCACCGCCGGCGACCACAGGAACTTGAGCGCCCAGGGCGCCGCCAGCAGCGACAGCAGCCCCACATGCTCCAGCGGCAACCCCTCGGCGCGCAGCACCGCGGGCAGACCGCTCCAGGTCAGGCCCCCGATGACGCTCTGACCCACATAGAGCCCGCCGATGGCCAGCGTGACGCCCCAGGGCGAGGCGGAGACGGAACCGCCCATCAGAAGCGATACCGCAGCGCCAGCGTCGCGTTCAGCCCCTCGTCCCAGTAGCAGAAGCCCGAGGCGCAGGTCTGGTCGGCCTGGTCGAACAGGTTGCGGACGTTCAGCTGCACCTGCGCGCCCTCGATCCCCACCTGCCCGAGGTCGTAGCTGAGCGCCGCGTCCACGAACATCCGCTCGGCGTTGCGGATGGAGTTGGCGTCATCCCCCCAGCTGTCCCCGACATAGCGGACGCCGGCGCCGATGCCGAAGCCCTCCAGCAGGCCCGACCGCGGCGCGTAATGGGCCCAGAGGCTGGCGACGTCGTTGGGCGTGGCGGAAAGCTCGTTCCCCGCCGTGCCCGCGGCCCCCTTGCGGATCGACATGCGCAGATGGGTCCACGAGGCGATCACGCTGAGCCCGTTGTCGAAATTCGACACCGCCTCCATCTCGAACCCCTGCGAGCGCAGATCCCGCTGCACCTGCCGGTTGATCCCGGTCGAGGTGTCGAAGACCACCCCGTCCTCCTGCGAGATATCGAAGACGGACGCCGTCACCAGGCTGTCGGTCCCCGGGATCGCGTATTTGATCCCGATCTCCTTCTGCAGCGCCGTGGTGGGCTTCGCCGGCGTGCCGACGGCCGACGTCGCGGGCTCGTAGACCAGCCCGATATTGGGGGAGAAGGACGTGGAGAGATTGGCGAAGGGCGCCAGTCCGTAGCCGACCTCGTAGCTCACCCCGATGCGGCCCGAGAACGCCTCGTCCGTGGTGTCGGTCCGCAGGCCCGCCGCGTCGGTGGACGCGGTCTCCACATGGTCCCAGCGGCCCGACAGAAACACGGTCAGGTCCCGCCACACCGCCTGGTCATGCAGGTAGAGCCCGACCTGGTTCTGCTCCTGCCCCCCGGCCGAGGGCACGGCGGAGGCCTTGATCGAGGCCAGCGAGACGTAATCCACCAGCGAGCCCGCCTCGTAATCCGCCCAGGTGTAGTCGAGCCCGGCCAGCAGCGTGTGGCGCACCGAGCCGGTGGCGAATTCGGCCTGGGCCTGGTTGTCCACGGTGAACTGGGACAGCGTCTCGGTGTAGTGCCCCCAATAGCGCGTCAGCTCCGGGGCGCCGGCGTCGTAGAGCCCGGAATATTCCAGATCCGCGTCCACATCCGCGTAGCGCCCCTTCTGGCGCAGGGTGATGGCGGAATTCACGTCGTGCTCCAGCTCCCACCCCAGGCGCCATTGCTGCTGGTCGAAGTCGTTATAGGCCGGATCCGCGGCGGGAACGCGCGAGACCTCGCCATAGGCCGGGTTGTAATAGGCCGCCGTGCCGCCGGTGGTGGCGTCGGTGTATTCGCCCAGCAGGGTCAGCGTGGTGTCCGGCGTGATCGCCCAGCTCAGCGCCGGGGCGATGGTCAGCTTGTCGTCGGGATAGCCGGGCAGCTCGGTCTCCGCGGTGCGGGCGAGGCCGGTGATGCGGTAGCTCAGCGAGCCCGACCCCGGAACCGGCCCGGACAGGTCGAACGCTCCCTGCCAGCGGTCGTCGGTCCCGGTCAGCACCTCGACCTCGCGATAGGGCTCGGCGGTGGGGCGCTTGGAGACCATGTTGACGATCCCTCCCGGCCCCGACACGCCGTAGAGCGACGAGGACGGGCCCTTCAGCACCGCCACCCCCTCCAGCGTGTAGGGATCGTTGCGGAACCAGGCGGAGGGGCCGTTGTAGAGCCGCAGCCCGTCGCGGAACATGCCGGTGTAATAGGCGGGGAAGCCGCGGATCGTGTAGGCGTCGTAGCGGCTGTCATAGCCGAAGGCCGAGATCGAGGCGCCCGCGGTATAGGCCAGCGCGTCGAGCAGGGTGCGCGGGCTCTGGTCCTCCATCTGGTCCTGGGTGATGACCGAGACCGCCTGCGGAATGCGCCGGATCGGGGTGTCGACCTTGGTCGCCTGGCGCCCGCGCTGGGCGACGTAGCCGTTCTGGACGAGGGTGGTGTCGGATTCCGCCTCCACCGTGATGGGGCCGAGCCGGATGGGCTCGGCCGCGTCCTGCGCGCGGGCCTGCGGGGCGGCGAGCGCCAGCGCCAGCGCCAGCGGGGCGGCGCCGGCGCGCAGGGCGCGGCGGGCGCGAAGGTCTAGGCGGGCGCGCAGGTCTCGGGGCGGGCGGGTCGTGTCTGTCTTGTCGGTCATACGGGGTCCCTCTGAGCTGTTCAGACGCCCGGGGCCGCAGCGCCCGGACGACCGACTGTTTCAGTCGGTTTTTTGCGCGCGCCATGTCTCGGGCGGCGTTGTTCAGGCTGGGCCGCGTCGCTTCCGGCGCGCGCGGGCCTTGCGAAACGGGTCAGGCGCGCCAGTAGGCGACGCAGTCGCGCCGGTCGCGCGGCACGCCCAGCGCGTCGAGCCGGACGCGCGCGCGGCGCACCGCGGCGGTCTCGGCCGCGATCCACCAGCGGGGCGGGTCGGCGGCGCCCATCGCGGCCTCCGCCGCGTCGAGCAGCGCGTCGGCCAGCGCCTCGGGCGCCGTGTCGGGGGGCAGCAGCCGCAGCGCGATTCCCGGCGGCGGCGCCAGGTAGGCGGCGGCCTCGGGCGGCGCGGCGACGACGGCGAGGCCCCGGCGCCCGGGCGCCGCCTCGAAGGCGCGGGCCAGCGCCGGCAGGGCGCAGAGATCGGCGGCGGCCATCAGCGCCGCATCCGCCGCCGGCGGCCCGCCCGAAGGGCCGAGCGCGCCGAGCCGCCATCCCGGCCGCGCCCGCGCCGCCCATCCGGCCAGCAGGTCGTCGCCATGGACCACCGCGTCGATCTCCACTTCGCCCCGCGCGACATCCGCGCGGCGCACGGTGTAGACCCGCGTCGCCAGCGCCTGCGGGCCGGCCGGCCAGGCGAGCCCGCCATTCGGCTTCTGGCGCGGCCAGGCGGCCCCTTCGCCGTCCCCGGTCTCGACGGGCGGAACCAGCAGGCGCACATGCATGGGCGCGCCGGCATAGCGGGCCGCGTCCTCGACCTCGAACACCAGCCGGTCGAGCCCCGGCATCACCGGCGCCCGCGCGCCCCGCCAGGTCCATGCCTGGAAATCGGCGGCGAGCGCGCCGGGCCGGGCCCCGTCGGACCAGCGCAACGCCTCGGCGGCGGGCGGGTCGATTTCGGCCAGGAAATGAACCGCCATCTCCTTGATCCCGCGCATCACCACCGCGTCGCAGGCCTCGGCCGCCAGGTCCAGGCCCCGGTCCCCGGCGTCGAGGCCCACGGACCAGCCGTCCCCGCGCAGGGTCACGGCCCGGGCGCGCGCGGCCGGGTGCGCACCGGGGTGCGCGGCGGGGTCCGCATCGGCGCGCGCGGCGGGCTCGGCGCGGATGTCGAGCGCAGCGGCGGCTTCGACGATGCGGCGCAGGGCGGCGACGGAATCGGGCAGGCCGGCACGGGCGCCGGCGTATAGCGGAGCGGTCATGGAAACGCGGGGAACCTCGGGAGGAAAGGGCTGCGGTCGCACGGCGATGCGCGCGGGGCCGTCGCACTGGCGACGGGCTGGGGGCGGCCCTTGTCGTTGCGGTTAACCTTCCGCCGGCCGAGGGTCAAGCGCGATCACGTCCCGAAGCCGGCCGCGATGCGGCGGCGGGCCTCGGGGCGCGGGCGCCGGGCGCCCGATCCGCATGCGGTCCGCGACGCCGCGCCGGGCATCGCCAAGCCGCCCGTCACACCGGGTTGAGCGGCGGAAGCGCGGCGGCGTCCCCGCCTCCGCCGTCTCGTCCCTGACGGCGCGCGGCGGGCAAGGCGGCGGCGAGCGCGGCCCAGGCGGCGGCCTCGGCCTCTTCCGCCCCGCCCTTCGCCCTACCTTTCGCCCCCCCTTCGGCCGCGCCGTAGCGCGCGGCGCCGAGTTGCAGGAGCGCCGCGGAAACCGCCGGGTCCCGGCGCGGATCCGCCCCCGCCACCCGTCCCGCCCAAAGGTCCAGCACCGGGCGCAGGGCGGCATGGTCGCGCGCCGCGACGACCCGGCGCAATCCGGCCCAGGCATGGGCCTCCGACGCCAGCCGCCCCGCCCGCCGCGCCGCCAGCGACCGGCCCAGCGGCGGGCCGGCCAGCCGCGCCAGGCCGACCAGCAGCGCCAGCCCGGCCAGCGCCGCCGCGCCCCGGACCGCGAGGCTCGCCCAGTCCCGCGGCGCCGCCGCCGCCCGCGCCGGCGGCCCGTCGACCGAAAGCGGCACGGCCGGGACCGTGGCCTCGCGCACCTCTCCGGCATCAAGGTCGAACCATCGCAGGGTCACGGCCGGAAGCTCGCCCGCCCCGCCGCCCTCGGCGACCAGCGACATGCGCTCGACCCGCGCGCCCCCCGGCCCGTCGCGACCGTCGGTCTCGCTCACCTGCGGCGGGTCGGGATAGGCGGCGAGGCCGGGGATCGCGGCGGGGGGCGCGAGCGTGGGGAGAAAGATCGGCGACACCCCCTCCACCGTCGCGGTGAGGGTGACGGTCACGCTGTCCCCCGGCGCCATGCCCTGCCCCGGCGCGTCGGGGTCGGCCCCGGCGGCGTCGCCCGCAGGCTCGACCAGGCGTTCCAGCCTGAGGCCCGAGGCGGCGATGAAGGGATCGAGCCCCTCGGCACCCTCGGGAACCACGCCGCGGAAGGTGACGGCGTCCACGGGCAGGTCGGCGGTCAGGTCCTCGCCCCCGTCGGGATCGGACCAGGTGACGCGCACCTCCTGCGCGGGGACCGGGATGTCGCCGGGGATCATCGGCGCGATCCGCCAGCGGCGCGAGACGCCGGACCAGGTCTCCGCCCCCACCCGCTCGCTGACCGGCGACGTGGCGCGGCCCGGCAGGCGGACCAGCAGGTTGGGCGCCTCGAAATCCGGCCAGTCCGGGGGCCTGGGCATGAAGGTCGGGACCAGAACCGTGAGGCGCAGGGTCAGGGGCTGGCCGGGCACGGCCTCGGCGGCGTCGAGGTCCAGACGCAGGATCGGCCGGGTCGGCGCCGTTTCGGCGGCGGCCGCGGGGGCGCTGTCGGCGCCGCGGGCCACCGCCTCGCGGTTGGCCTCGATCTGCTCGGCGCTGCGGCCCTGGGCGGCGGCGGAGCCGGAGACGGCCGAAGCGGCGAGAACCGCGGCGACGACGAGACGCGAGGCGCGAAGGCTCATTCCGGCGCCTCCTGTCCAGCGGCGCCGGGGGCGGGCCCGGCAGACGGGTCGGGCGCCGACGCGGCGTTGTCCGCGGCCGGCCCCCGGGCCGCCTCCAGCGCGAAACGCTGGCGCAGGAAATCGGCGGGGCGGGTGTCCACGGCGTTCATCCACTGCTCGGTCGAGGGCATGGCCTCGGCCTTGTCGCCAGGGGCGGGCGCCTCCATCTCCTGGCCGCGGTTCGCCTCGTTGTCGTAGGTCTCCTCGTCGGCCCTCAGGTCCGGCTGCTCGCCGGTGTCCGACTGTTCCTGCGCGTCCTCCACATAGGTCACGATGCGTTTGGCCAGCGCCAGGTTGGCCGCCGCGTCGGCGAAGTCCGGGTCGCGCTCCAGCGTGGTCTCGAACGCGCGGACGCCGTTGCGATAGGCGTGGTCGCGGATCGCGGCGAGGCCCTGGATGAAGGCGGCTTCGGGGGTGGAGAGGCGGGCCAGAACCTCGCGCGCCTCGGCGTAGCGCCCGGCGCGGTAGAGCGCGTAGCCGCGATGCAGCGGGTCGGCGTAAAGGTCCGAGGCCGCGTGGAAATCCCCGCGCCGGGCGGCGAGCTCGCCCTGCTGGTCGGGGGTGAGGAACCAGTCCGCGATCCCCTCGGCCCGCGCGCCCCCGGGCGCGAAGGCCGCCCCGGCGACGACCAGCGCCAGCGCCGCCCAGCGCATGGTCCAGCCGCGGCGGAACCAGATCAGCGTCAGCGCCGCCGCCGGCCAGGCCAGCCAGCGGCCCCGGTCCTCCCAGGGCTGCTCGGCGTTCTCCAGCTGCGCCCGGCGCCAGGCGGCGTCCAGCGCGCGCTCCAGCCGGGCGAGATCCGCGTCATCGGGCGTGACCTGCGCCACCGGCGCGTCCAGCGCGTCGATCCCGCGGTCGCGCACGCCCTCGGGCAGCAGGGCGAGCACCGCCAGCGGCGCCCCGGCGGCGTTCAGCGCGGCGACATCCGCCGGGTCGATCGCGTCGGTCACCAGCAGCACCCCGCCCGGCGCGTTCTCCTGCGCTAGCATGGCGAGCGCGAGCGCCAGCGCCTCGCCGGCCCGGTCGCCCGCCTCCGGCATCACCTCGGGCGTCAGGGCGCCGAGATAGGGGGTCATGACGTCCGGGTCCTCGGTCATCGGGACCACGCTGTGGGCCGTGCCGGCATAGGCGATCAGCGCGGTGCGCGCGCCGGCGCGACGTTCGAGAAAGCCGCGGATCTTCTGCTTGCCCCGCTCCAGCCGCGAGGGCGCGACGTCGCCCGCGGTCATCGAGGGCGCGACCTTCAGGATCGCGGCCACCGGCGCGGATTGCGCGGCGAAGGGGTCGGGGACGCGGGACCAGGTCGGCCCGGCGGCGCCCAGCGCGGCCAGCGCGAAGGCCATCGCCGCGCCGTCGAGCGGGCGCAGGCGGCGGCGCGAGGCCGCGCCCACGGTCAGCGCGGCGCGCAGATGGGGGGCGAGGGCCTGCGCCCCCGTCTCCGCCCGCAGCCGCCCGCGCCGGGCGGCCCACCACAGCGCCGCGATCACCGGCAGCAGGACCAGCAGCCAGGGGCGCAGGAAGTGGAACGCCTCGAGGAACAGGGCCGGGTCGGTCACGCCGCGTCCTCTCTGGATTCGGGCCCGGCTTCGGGCCTGGGTTCGGGCCCGGCTTCTGGCCCGGCTGCGGGCGCGATGTCGGTCCCGGCCCGGTCCCGGCCCCGACGCCCCCCGCCCGCGCGCAGCCCGCCCCCGCCCGCGCGCAGCCCGCCCCCGGCGGCGCCCAGATGCAGGGCGGCGGTGGCGGCCATGCCGATCAGCGCCGCGGCGGTCAGCGGGATCCAGGCCAGCGCCTGCCGGGGCCGCCAGGACAGGGTCTCCACCTCCCGCGGGGCGAGCGCGTCGATGCTTGCGTATACCGCCTCCAGCGCGTCGGCGTCTCCGGCGAAGAAATACCGCCCCCCGGTGCGCGCCGCGATGTCCTTCAGCGCGTCCAGGTCCACCCGGTCCTCGCCCGAGGCCTCGGGGTCGCCGACGCCGATGGTATGGATCTCCACCCCCCGATCCGCGGCGATCTCGGCGGCGTTGACCGGGCTCATCCGGCTGGCGGTGTCGGCGCCGTCCGAAAGCAGGATCAGCAGGCGCTGCTCGATCTCCGAGGCCTCGAAGGTCCGGATCGCCAGCCCGATGGCGTCGCCCAGCGCGGTATGCGGCCCGGCCATGCCGACCTCGGTGCGCGCCAGCAGCTCCTCGATGGCCGACAGGTCCTCGGTCAGCGGCGCCTGAAGATAGGCCTTGGAGCCGAACACGATCAGCGCCATGCGGTCGCCTTCCCGCCCCGCCACGAAGTCGGAGACCACGTCGCGCACGGCGGCGAGGCGCTGCTGGGGCGGGCCGTCCTCGGTCGCGAAATCGCGCGTGTCCATGGAGCCCGAAATGTCGATGGCCAGCGCCACGTCGCGCGCGGCGCGGGTGACCTCGACCGGGTCGCCGACCCGCTCCGGCGCGGCGAGGGCCGCGACCAGCAAGAGCCAGACCAGCGCCGCAGCCCCCATCTGGAGGCGGGAGCGGGCGAGCACCACGGCGCCGCGGCGGGGCTCGGCCCCCGCGGCCTCGGCGATGCGGCGGAAGAAGGGGAAGCGCAGGGCGGAGGCGCGTTCGCGATGCGGGGGGACGAGCCGCCAGATCAGCAGCGGCAGGGGCGCCAGCGCCAGCGCCCAGGGCAGACCGAGAGAGATCATCGCACGGCCTCCGGGGCGCGGTGGCGGCGCACCCAGTCGGCCGCCGCGGCGCCGAGGCCGGGGACCGCGTGCGGGCCGGGCGCGTAGGGGGCGGCGATCAGGGCGGCGCCGGGACCGTCGGAGAGACCGCCGCCCGCCCCGGCGCCGGCGGTCTCGTCGAGGAAGCGCAGCCATGCGGCGCCATGGAGGCCGGCGACCTGCTCGCGCGGATAGGCGACGAGGGCCGTGCGGCGCAGGATGGCGGCGACCGCCGCCGGATCGTCGCCCGCGCGCGCCAGCGCCGCCAGCGCCGCGCGGCGATAGGCGTTCGCCCGGCGGCGGCGCGCGGCGCGGATCGCGACCAGGGCCAGAAGGATCAGCAGCACGACGCCCGCCACCGCCCAGCCGGCGGTCTGGGGCGCCATGGAGATCGGCGGCGGCGGAACCGGCTGGGCGAGCTGGTCCAGCAGACCGACCAGCGATTCCGGCGGGGTCACGACACCATCGGCGCCGGAAGCGGAGGTGGAAGCGGAGGTGGTGTCCGCGCCGGCTTCGACCGCGACGCCCGCGCCGGGCGCCGCCCCGGCCCCCGTTTCCGGGGCGCCGGGCGGGACCGCGCCGGGCGCGCCCGCGTCAGGCGCCGCGTCGCTCATCGCCCGCCTCCCGCGCGGCCGGGGCCGAGGCCCATCAGGCGGCGCATCTGGGGCAAGGTCTCCTCCCCCGCGCTCAGCGGCAGCAGCGGCACGCCGAAGCTGCGCTGCCAGTCCAGCGCCTCGGCCAGCCGCCCCTCGGCCATGTCGCGCAGACGGCGATGGGTGGCGCGGTCGCCGGTGTCGACCTCGGCCTGCAGCTCGCCGTCCGAGACCAGCAGGCGCAGGCCCTCGGGCAACGTCTCGGCCAGCGGGTCGGTGACCACGCCCAGCACCAGGTCATTGCGCCGCGAGAGGGTGGAGACCAGCCGCCGCGTCTCGTCGTCGATCACGTCGAAATCCGAGATCAGGATCACCAGGTGATTGCGCGGCGCGATCCGCGCCACCGCCCGCAGCACGCGGGTCAGCGACACCGGCGCCACCGCCGGCGCCTCGGCATGCAGGGCGCCGTTGGCGACGACCAGCGCGGTCAGCAGACGGTCGAGCGCGGCGCGGCTGCGCTGGGGGCGGATCTCGGCGATGGTCTCGTCGCCGAAGACGATGCCGCCCACCCGGTCGCCCTGGTCGAGGATGCGGAAGGCGGCCAGCGCCGCCGCCTCGGCCGCCGTCACCGACTTCATGTTGAGCCGCGAGCCGAAGAACATCGACATGCGCTGATCGACCACGATCAGCGCGGGGCGGTCGCGTTCCTCGGTCATCACCCGGACATGGGGGCGGCCGGTGCGGGCGGTGACCTTCCAGTCGATGGCGCGGATGTCGTCGCCGGGGAGGTAGCCGCGCAGCTCCTCGAAGTTCAGCCCCCTGCCCCGCATCCGCGAGCCGTGCCGGCCGTTGAGCGCCGAGCGCGCGGGCTGGCGGGGCAGAAAGGACAGCGCGCGCGCCCGCCCCTCCAGCCCCCGCAGCCCGGCGAGGGAGACATGCACCCGCGGGTCCGCCTCCGCCTCCGCCGGGGGCGGCGGGACGTCGAGGCCGAGGCGGGTTCGAGCGGCGCGGTCGCGCATCGTGAAAACCCCTCCGCCGATCAGGGCGCCGCGACGCGGGCGAGGATCTCGGCCGTCACCTGGTCGGGGGCGACGCCCTCGCCCTGCGCCTCGTAGCTGAGGCCGAGCCGGTGGCGCAGCACGTCGGGAACCACCGCGCGCAGGTCCTCGGGGTCCACGTAATCGCGCCCCGCGAGCCAGGCATGGGTGCGCCCGCAGCGATCCAGCGCCAGCGAGGCGCGGGGGCTGGCGCCCACCTCGATCCAGCGGGCGAGATCGGCGGAGAAGGCGTCCGGCCTGCGGGTCGCCTGCACGAGATCGGCCATGTAGCGGGCCATGGCGGGGGCGACGTGGATGGCGCCGATCTCCGCGCGCGCCGCGAAAACCGCGTCCTGCGGGATCGGGGGCGGCGGCGCGGCGCCGGGAGTGGCGGCGAGAGAGGCGCCGGGGGCGGAGGGCGACGCGGCGGTCAGGGCCGCGACCTCCTCGGCCCGGACCATCTCGATCACCGCGACCTCGTCCTCCACGGGCGGATAATCCACCCGCACATGCATCAGGAACCGGTCCATCTGCGCCTCGGGCAGCGGATAGGTGCCTTCCTGCTCGATGGGGTTCTGGGTGGCCATGACCATGAACAGCGGCGGCATGGCATGGGTCCTGCCGGCGACGGTGACCTGCCGCTCCTCCATCGCCTCCAGCAACGCCGCCTGGACCTTGGGGGGGGCGCGGTTGATCTCGTCGGCCAGCACGATGTTGGCGAAGATCGGCCCCGGCTCGAACCGGAATTCGCCGGCGCCGGAGGCCTGGTGATAGACCTCCGTGCCGGTGACGTCCGAGGGCAGCAGGTCCGGCGTGAACTGGATGCGCGAGAAATCGCATTCCATGTTCTTCGCCAGCGCCTTGATGGCCCGGGTCTTGGCGAGCCCCGGCAGGCCCTCGACCAGCAGGTTGCCGTTGGCGAGCAGGCCGATCAGCAGCCGCTCGATCACCTCGGCCTGGCCGACGATGCTGAGCGCCATGCGCGCGCGCAGCGCCTGGACCGCCTCGCGGGGGGGGATGTCGGTCATCGCGCCGCTCATTCGCCGCCGGTCCAGATGCGGGTCCAGTCGGCCTTCATGTCGACCAGCAGCCAGCCGCGGCCCTCGGCCTCGTCCAGCCCCTGGTTCAGCACGCCGATATGGCCCTCGCGGTCATAGGCGAATTCGCGCGCGCCGTCGGTGTGGTGGACCAGCAGGCCCAGCGAGGGGCCGTCGCCCGCGGTCACGTAGTCCAGCATGGCGAAATCGCCGTCGGAATTGCCCGCGGCGAGGATCGGGCGCACGCCGATCTGCTGGTCGATGCCGACCGGCTTGCCCTCCTTGTCGTCGACGAGGCTGACGCCGCCGTCCTTCATCAACGCCTTGCCCTCGGCGTCGTAGGAGAGGTTCCCGCGCGAGCCGATCACCTGCCAGGGCGGGATGCCGTAGGCGTCCTGGGCCACGGCGCGGATGAAATGCACGCCGCCGCCCGAGACGATCCAGGTCGAGAACCCCTCGTCGCGCAGATAGGACAGAAGCTCGATCATCGGCTGGTAGGTCATCGCGGCGTAGGGCAGATCGGAGGTCGGGTGCGCCGTCTCCGCCAGCCATGCGGCGGCGTCGGCCTGGAAGGCCTCGACGCTCATGCCCGCATGGCTGACGTCGACGACCTCCAGCAGGCCCTTCACGCCGCCGGCCATCATGCCCTCCATGTCCCCGGCGGCGGCGGCCTTGAGCACGTCGGAGGTGAGGATGGACGGGTCGGCCTCGGCTTTCGTCTTCAGCACGTCCAGCGCGAAGAGCAGCTGGAAATAGGCGGGCTGCTCGGACCACAGCGTGCCGTCATTGTCGAAGACGGCGATGCGGCGGGCGGGGGTCACGTAGTCTTCGGAGGCCGGGTCGGTGACCGCCTCGACGAAGGCCTCGATCCGGGCCTGCGCGCCGTCATCGCGCCAGGAGGGCAGCGGGTCCGCCGAGGCCGCGCCCGGCAGGGCGAAGGCGGCGGCGAGAACGCAGGCGGGGATCAGGGCGGGGATCAGGGCGGGGGTCTGGGCGGAAACGGAAGCGTTGGGGCGCATGGGCTCGTCCTTCGGTGGGGGACCCGGGCCGCGCGATCGCGGCCCGGGTCTCTGGCCTGTCCGGAAAGGGGCGAGGGGCGCGCGCGGCGCCCGGCGCCTTACTGCTTGGGCTTGAAGCCCTGCGCTTCGAGACGCTTCATCAGCTCCGCGTTGCGCAGGGTGTCGTAGCCGAGATTGGCGGCGGTCAGCGACGACCCCGCCTGGTAGGGATAGTCCGCGAAGGTCGAGAAGAACTCCTTGATCGTCTCCTGCACCGGCACGAAGGTCCACATGGTGTTCTCCGCATACCAGCGGATGTACATGCCGGATTCGAGCCAGGCCTTCTCATAGGGATCGGCCCGCAGGTTGATGACCGTGGGCCAGGAGGTCACGTCGCGCGTCGCCTGGGCGATGTTGCCGTTGAGCAGCGCGAAATGGGTCTTCCAGGGGCCGACCCGGACGGCGTTCAGCTCCCCCCCCTGGGAGAAGTAGAACATCTCCTTGCGCGGGCCGGCTTCGACCTCGCCGCTGAAGAACGGCATCATGTTGTAGCCGTCGAGATGGACCTTGAACTCCTTGCCGTTATAGGTCGCGCCGGCCTTCATGCTCTCGACCACATCGGCGTCGCCGGCGGCGGCGGCGAAGGTCGGCAGCCAGTCCTCATGCGCGACGATGTCGTTGATGATCGTGCCTTCCTCGAGCACGCCCGGCCATTTCACCAGCAGCGGCACGCGGAACGCGCCCTCGAAGGTGTCGCCCTTCTCGCCGTGGAACGGGGTGGTGCCGCCATCGGGCCAGGTCACGGCCTCGGCGCCGTTGTCGGTCGAATACATGACGATGGTGTTGTCGGCGACGCCCAGTTCGTCGAGCTTGTCGAGCAGCTGGCCCACATGGCCGTCATGCTCCACCATGCCGTCGGGATAGAGCCCGACGCCGGTGACGCCCTGGGACTCGGGCTTCAGATGGGTCCAGACGTGCATGCGGGTGGCGTTGAACCACATGAAGAAGGGCTTGCCCTCGGCGGTGGTCCGTTCGAGGAAATCGAGCCCGGCGGCGAGGAACTCCTCGTCCACGGTCTCCATCCGCTTGGTGTTCAGCGGGCCGGTGTCCTCGATCTCGCCGTCGGCGGTCGACTTGATGACGCCGCGGGGGCCGTATTTCTCGCGGAACTCCGGATCCTTGGGGTAGTAATAGCCCTCCGGCTCCTCCTCGGCGTTGAGGTGGTAGAGGTTGCCGAAGAACTCGTCGAAACCGTGATTGGTCGGCAGGTGCTGATCCTGGTCGCCGAAATGGTTCTTGCCGAACTGCGCGGTGGCGTAGCCCTGCTCCTTGAGCACCTCGGCGATGGTCGGCGTCCAGTCGGGGATGCCGTGGTCCGAGCCGGGCATGCCGATGGTCAGCAGGCCGGTGCGGAACGGGCTCTGCCCCAGCATGAAGGCGGCGCGGCCGGCGGTGCAGCTCTGCTGGCCGTAGGCGTCGGTGAACATCGCGCCTTCCTTGGCGAGCCGGTCGATGTTCGGGGTCTGGTAGCCCATGATCCCGTGATTGTAGGCGCTGATGTTGTGCACGCCGATGTCGTCGCCCCAGATCACGAGGATATTGGGCTTTTCGGAGTCCTGGGCCGCGAGCGGTCCGCCGAAGACGAGCGTCGCGGCGGCGGCCGCGACGAGTGTTCTTGCCAGCGTCATGAGGTCTTTCATCCTGTGCGAGAGAGGATGCCCGGTCAGGGGGCAAGCGTGTCGGCCGCCCCCGCGACGGGGCGGCCGAAGACGGGCCGGGGAGCCCGCCGTTCAGGCGATCACGCGGGCCGGCTCACTGGGCCGGGGGCGTCATCTTCTCCATCACCTGGTCGAGCGAGAAGCTCGCCGCCTTCTGGCGCGGCGGGAATTCCTGGAAGGTGGCCAGGAAGTTCCCGACATAGGCCTGGGCCGGCACCAGCATGTAGGCCCGGTCCAGCAGCCAGTCGTAATAGGTGTTGGACGTGCGGTAGGCCCGTTCGTAGGGATCGCGGCGCAGGTTGGTGATCAGGGGCACGCGCAGCTCGGTCAGCGGCTCCATCCAGGCGCGGAACGTGGCCCAGGCCTTCTGCTCCAGGAAGGTCAGCTTCCAGTCGTTCCAGCGCAGCGCGGCCAGGTCGCCGTCATCGGTGAAGTAGAAGATCTCCTCACGCGGGGACTTGTCGGCCTCGCCGATCAGCAGCGGCATGATGTTGTAGCCGTCGAGATGCACCTTGTACTCGCGCCCGATGGCCTGGACGCCGCCTTCCAGCAGCTTTTCCTTGATCTCCGGCTCGCCGGCGATGGCGGCGAAGGTCGGGAGCCAGTCCATGTGGTGCACGATCTCGTTGTTGATCGAGCCCTCCTCGATCCGGCCGGGCCAGCGCACCATGGCGGGGACGCGCCAGGCGCCTTCCCACTGGGTGTTCTTCTCGCCCCAGAACGGGGTCATCGCCGCGTCGGGCCAGGTGTTCATGTGCGGCCCGTTGTCGGTCGAGTAGAACACCACCGTGTCGTCGGCGATGTTCAGCTCGTCGAGCTTGTCGAGGAACTGGCCGATATGCAGGTCATGCTCGACCATGCCGGCCTGGTATTCGTCCAGGTGGCGGCCGGCCATCTGGTCGGCGGTCTCGCGCATTTCCGGCTTCACATGGGTGCGGAAATGCATGCGGGTGCCGGACCACCACACGAACCAGGGCGTGCCCTCGGCGGTCTTGCGCTCGATGAAGTCGAGGGCGGCGGCGACGGTCTCGTCGTCCACCGTCTGCATGCGCTTCTTGGTCAGCGGGCCGGTGTCTTCGATCTGGCCGTCGGCGGAGGACTTGATGACGCCGCGCGGGCCGAACTTGTCGCGGAAGGTCTGGCCGTCGGCCATCACCATCTCGCCGGGATAGTCCTCGTTCTCGGGCTCCTCCTCGGCGTTGAGGTGGTAGAGGTTGCCGAAGAACTCGTCGAAACCGTGATTGGTCGGCAGGTGCTCGTCCTTATCGCCGAGGTGGTTCTTGCCGAACTGCCCGGTGTCGTAGCCCTGCGCCTTGAGGATGCCGGCGATGGTCGGGTCCTCTTCCTGCATGCCCAGATCGGCGCCGGGCAGGCCCACCTTGGACAGGCCGGTGCGGAACACCGACTGGCCCATGATGAAGGACGACCGGCCGGCGGTGCAGGACTGCTCGCCGTAATAGTCGGTGAAGATCATGCCCTCTTCGGCGATCCGGTCGATGTTGGGGGTCCGGTAACCCATCATGCCCATGGTGTAGGCGGAAATGTTGGACTGGCCGACATCGTCGCCCCAGATCACCAGGATGTTGGGCTTTTCGGCGGCGTCCTGCGCCGTAGCCGGACTTGCCGCAAAGGCGGCGATCGCGGCCAGGGCCGCCGCCGCCAGGGATGTCTGTCGCATCAGGTGACTCGCTTGACGTTGGGAACGACGATGATCCGTCCGCGGTCATGGCGAACGGCAGGCGGGCGTGAGAGATACCCCCGCCCCGCAGGGGCGCGCCGTCGCGGGCGCGCAGGCATGGCCATGCTCTTGACGGTTGAGCACGGCCGCCGCCGAAGTCTACGTCGACGATGCGTCAGGCAGGTGACGGCCCGAGACATGAGGCGCCGCCACGGCCGGGCGCGATTCCGCCGCCGACTGTGCGAAACTAGCACGCAGAAATCCACACGCGCTATCGTTGTTTAGGCAAACTCGCCCAGGGGGAGAGCGTTGGGGCTCGGAACCACCTATCTTCAAGTATATGAATTTCATGGTTTTCCCCGCTCGAAACGGTTGAGACCGGCGCGGGTTCCCCCCATGCGGGGTCCGCACGGACCTCCGCCCTGCGCAGGGGTGAAAACACGTCCTGGAGCCGCCTTCCCCCCGGTCCGGCGAGGCCGAACCCGCTGCCCGGGACGCCCGTCGCCATGCACCCTGCGGTGGAGCCCGGCTTCGGGCCGCCCCGCCTCAGGCCGGCACGGTCGCGCCGGCGATCCTCCAGGGCTCCGCGCACCAGGCCGGAGCGCCGCCGACGAACACCGCGACCACCCGCGCCCGCGGCCCGTCGCGCCGGATCAGCACGAGATCGCCGCGCATCCCGGGCGCCAGAGCGCCCCGGTCGCGCAGCCCCATGGCCCGCGCCGGCCCGGCCGAAACCAGGCCCCACACGGCCTCCGGCGCCATGTCCCCCCGCGCCAGAAGGCGCGCCGCGGCGGCGAGCGGCGCGGGGTAGTAATAGTCCGAGGCCAGCGCCGTGCAGAGCCCCTCGGCCGCCGCGGGCTCGGCGTCCAGCGCGCCGATATGGCTGCCGCCGCGCACCACGTTGGGCGCGCCCAGGACCACGACCTCGCCGGCCTCGGCCGCCGCCGCCGCCGCCTCGCGCGACAGCGGAAACTCGGAGACGTCGATCCCCAGCGCGCGGTTGGCGCGGCGGGTCGCGGCGTCCGGCTCGTCATGGGCGAGCCGGGGCGCCCCGGCCCGCGCCGCGGCGGCCGCAAGCCGCGCGATGGCGGGCGCGACCTCGTCCCGGCGCGCCGCGAGCCGCCCGATCATCTCCCGATACGCCTCCACGCTCAGCCCCGAGCGCGCGGCGTATTTGTCGAGGCTTTTCGCCATCCGGGTCGTGGGATCGAACAGGCCGGTGAAATGGTCGTTGAAGGCGATCGCCGGGCGCGGCTCCAGCGCCAGCCACGCCTCCACCTGCTCCACGGCGTCGAGCGCATAGACCTCCCAGCGCAATTGCAGGCGCATGTCGCACGCGAAGGCGCCGCGCAGGCGGGTCCAGGCCTCGACCAGCCTGCGCGCGGTGTCCAGGCTGCGCAGCCCCGGCTCCCAGCTGATGGTCACGGCCAGCCAGGCGGTGGTGATGCCGTTGGCGGTGAGCTGTCGGTCGGTCTCGGCCAGCGCGATCTCGGGGTCGAAGAGCACGCCGGGGCGGGGCGAGAGGTTCCGCTCGAACCCGTCGCCATGCAGGTCGATCAGCCCCGGCGCCACCGTCAGCCCCGAAGCGTCGAAGACCTGCGCCCCTTCCGCCCCCCGCGCGTCGATGCGCCCGCCGGTCAGATGCAGCAGGTCGCCCGCAGGCGCGCCGGGGCCGAGCGGCGCGCCGCCGCGGAGGGTCCAGTCCATGGGTGGGTCCTTCTTCTCGAAACCGTTGAGGAAGCGTCACGCATCCGTCGCGCAAGGCGCATACCAGCGGCTGAAGACGTTTTTATCTCAACGAGGGGCATCTCATGCTGAAAACCGTCATCGCCGCGACCGCCATGCTGGCCGCCGGCGCGGTCTCCGCCGCTGCCGAACCGCTGAAGTTCGCCGTCACCGATGTCGAGGGGCTGGAGCAGCTCACCCAGGAATTCGGCGCCTTCGAAGCGGCGCTGGAGGCCTCGACCGGGCTGGAGATCGACCTTTACCCGGTGTCCTCGCGCACCGCGGCGGTGGAGGCGATGAACGCCGGCCAGGTGGACTTCGTGCTGACCGGCCCGGCGGAATACGTGGTGATCAAGGCGCTGTCGAACCCGGTGATCGTCGCCGCCTGGCAGCGTCCCGACTATTTCGCCCAGGTCGTGGCGCTGGCCGACGGGCCGGTGAAGACGGTCGAGGATCTGCGCGGCCAGGTGGTGACCTTCGGTTCGGTCGGCTCGACCTCCCAGCATCTCGGGCCGGCGCAGGCGCTGTCGGATCTCGGCCTGAAGCTGGGCGAGGATTACGAGGCCCGCATCATCAACCGCAACGTGGCGGTCGAGGCGATGGTCAACGGCGACGTCGCCGCGGTGGGGATGAACTTCGGCCATCTCAACAAGATCCGCGAGGCCTTCCCCGACGTGGCCTTCCAGGTGGTCGCCCGCGGCCGCGACCTGCCCAACGACATCCTCGTGGCCCGCGCCGACGTGGATCCGGCGGCGCTGGAGAAGGTCCGCACGGCCTTCGTCGAGGACGGCCGGGCGCTGATGGCGTCGGTGCTGAAGGGCGACGACAACCAGAAGTACAAGGGCGGGTTCTTCCTGACCGGCATCGAGGACAGCGACTACGACTACGTCCGCGACATGTACAAGACCATCGGCATCGACACCGTCACCGATTTCGTCGGCGACTGATCTTGCCGGATCTCGAGACGCTGACGCGGCGGGCCGACGCGCCCGCCGCCGCCCCCTTCCACGCCGCGCCGGACACGTCCGGGGCGGCGTGCCGCGTCACCGGCCTCGTGGTGCGCCGCGGCGCGCGGGAGACGTTGCGCGGCGTGGATTTCACCCTCGGCGCGACCGAGCGCGTGGCCCTGATCGGCCCCAACGGCGCCGGCAAGACCACGCTGCTCAACGCCGTGGTCGGGCTGGTCCCCGCCGCCGGCGGCGCGGTGGAGACGCTGGGCGAACGGCTGGACCGCGCCCGCGGCCGGGCCCGCGCCCGGGCGCGCACCGGCTTCGTCTTCCAGAAACACGGGCTGGTGCGCCGACGCTCGGCGCTGTCCAATGTCGTGCATGGCCTGATGGCCCGCCCCGGCGCCTGGCGCGGCTGGTCGGCCGCCATCGCCCCCGCCCCGTGGCGCGCGGACGCGATGGAGGCGCTGGCCGAGGTCGGGCTCGCCGATCGGGCCGGCGACCGGGCGGATCGCCTCTCCGGCGGGCAGGCGCAGCGGGTCGCGGTGGCCCGCGCGCTGGTCAGCCGGCCGCGGCTGGTGATCGCCGACGAGCCTACCGCCTCGCTCGACCCCGCGGCGGGGCGGGAGGTGATGGAGCTGTTCTCCGCCCTCGTCGCCCGGCGCGGCGCGGCGCTGCTGTTCACCACACACGACATGGAGCACGCGCTGGCCTACGCCGACCGGGTCGTGGGCCTGCGCGACGGCCGCATCGCGCTGGACCGCCCCGCCGCCGACTGCGCGCTGACCGACCTGGAGGCGCTGTTCGATGGCTGACCGGACGCTGGATTTCCCGGGCATTCGCCCCGCGCCCGCCCCCCTGCCCCCGCCCTCGCGGCTCAGCGGCGGCTCCCCGCTCAGCTTCGCTCTGATCGTGGCGGTGCTGGCGCTGATCGTGGCCAGCCTCGGGGACGTGGCGCCGTCTCCCGAGCGGCTGGCCGAGGGCGGGCCCCGCATCGCCCGGCTGGTCGGCCGGATGCTGCCGCCCGAGACCGACCCCGCCTTCCTGCTGCGCATGTTCTGGAGCATCGTGGAGACGCTTCAGATCGCGCTGGTCGGGGCCTTCTTCGGGGTGCTCGTCTCGCTGCCCTTCGCCTGGGCCTCGGCCCGCGGGGTGACGCCGTTCGGGCGCGGGGCCTTCCTGTTCAAGGCCACCGTGTCGCTGGCGCGCACCGTGCCGGACCTGGTCTGGGCGCTGATCTTCGTCTCGGCCGTCGGGCTGGGCGCCGTGGCCGGCACCATGACCATCGCCGTGGACACGCTGGGCTTTTGCGGCCGCTTCTTCGCCGAGGCGATGGAGGAGACCGAGGCCGAACCCCGGCAGGCGCTGGAGACCATTGGCGCCAACCGCTGGGGCGTGCTGTTCGGCGCGGTGCTGCCCGACGCCCTGCCCTCGATGATCAACGCCTCGCTCTTCGCGCTGGAAAAGGCGGTGCGGTCCTCGGTGGTGCTGGGGCTGGTGGGCGCGGGCGGCATCGGGCAGGAGCTGAAAACCGCCTTCGACCTGTTCCAGTATCAGAAGGCTTCCGCGATCATCCTCGCGGTGTTCGTGATCGTGCTGGCGATGGAGTGGCTGACCGACCGGCTCCGCGCCCGGGCACGCTGAAGGCAGGGGCGCGCTGAAGGCGAGGGCGCGCTGAAGGCGAGGGCGCGCTAGCCGCCATAGGCCTCGATCCGGTCGGCGGAGAGCGCGTAGCCCACCTCCGCCAACCGGGTCGAGGTCGCGGCCGCGCCGAACATCCCCGTCACCGTCACCGGGGCGAACAGGCCCTCGGCCTCGTAGGGGCGTTCGGACGTGACCAGCACAAGCTGGTTGGCCGGGGGCGGAGGCACATGGATGCAGGCCCCGACATAGGGGACCAGCATGAACACCCGCACCCCGGCCCCGTCCTGGTCGAGCGGGATGACGAAGCCCGACAGGCGCACGATGCGGCCGTTCCAGTCGCCGCGCACGCCCGAAGACGCCGGCTGCCCGCTCGCCATCGCGCTTTCGTCATGGGGGATCACCCCTTCCAGCGAGGGCGACAGCGGCGGCTGGCCCTGCGGGATCAGGTCATCCCAACCGAGGTCCACGACATCTTCGGCCTGCGCGGACGCGGCCGCCAGGCCCAGCGCCGCGAGGCCCAGCGCCGCGAGGCCCAGCGCCGCGAGGAAGGCGGCCAGGACGCGGCGCCGGGACGCGCGGCTCACCACTGATAGGCCTCGACCTTCTCGGCCTCGATCCGGTAGCCGGTCTGGGCGACCTCGGTGGAGGAGAGCTGGGCCGTCATGCGCCCGAACACCCAGACCGCGTCCCACAGGCTCTCGCTCGGCCAGGGGTCTTTCGCGGAGACCAGCACCAGCTGGTTGGGCGGCGGCGGGGGGACGTGGATGCAGGCGCCGACATAGGGGACCAGCACGAAATCCGTGACGCCCTCGGCCCCCATCTCCAGCGGGATGATGTAGCCCGGCAGCTTCACCAGCGCGCCGTCCAGCTCGGGGTTGAGCTTGGCGCCGTGCTCGTCGAACTCGGGCACCCAGACGTCGTTCACGGCGTCGAACTTGCCGTCGCCGACGATCTCCGAATAGGGCTCGCCGGGGGGGATCAGATCCTCCCAGGTGATTTCGCGGAAGGCCGCGGCGAAGGCCGCGCGGGGCGCGACGCTCAGCGAGGCGGCCGCGGCCATCAGGCCGAAACGCCGGCGGGTTATCATGTGCGCTTGAGTCATGTTCTCACCATCATGCCATCGGCGAGGGACAGGCGATAGGCCCGGAGCGCGGGCAGCAGGCTGGCCAGCGCCGCCGCGCCGATCACGGCGGCGAGCGTCCACAGCTCGCGCGCGTTGGGGGGCTCGATCGGCAGCCAGATCCCGAAGGCCGCGTCCACCAGCGGCCGCCCGGCCGCCAGCCCCGCATAGAGCAGCGCCGCCCCCAGCACGGCCCCGGCGGCGGCCATCAGCATCGCCTCCAGCACCAGCAGGCCGAGGATCGTCGCCGGCCGCGCCCCCATCGCCCGCCAGATCGCCATTTCGCGCCGCCGCTCGTTGAGCGTGGAGAAAATCATCGCCGTCATGCCCAGCAGCGCCGTCAGCACCACCATGGCGGAGACGCCGACCAGCGCGGTTTCCGCCACCCCGACGATGGCCCACAGCTCCTGCAACGCCACGCCGGGGAGAATCGCGAGCAGCGGCTCCTCGGGATAATCGTTGATCCAGCGTTGCAGGGTGAAGATGCGCAGCCGCGATTTCACCCCGACCAGCGCCGCGGTGATGGCGGTGGGCGTCAGCTCCATGGCCCGGATCGCCTCCACCGGCGTGGCGGCGCCGGTCTTGCCGCCGCCGCGCCAGTCCACATGGATCGCCTCGATGGCCTCCAGGCTGACGATCACCGTGCGGTCCACCGGGGTGCCGGTCCTGGCCGTGATCCCGGCGATGCGGAACGGCTGGTCGTCATGGTCGGTGAAAGAGGCGAGCCCGTGGGAGACCACGATCGGGTCGCCGACCTCATAGCCCAGCGCCGCGGCCACATCCGCCCCGATCACCGCGTCATAGAGGTCGTCCAGCCCCCGCCCTTCGGCGAATTCCAGCGACCGGCCGCCGCGGTATTCGTAGCGGCGGAAGAACTCGGGCGTGGTGCCCATCACCCGGAATTCCCGGTGGCTGTCGCCGAGCGAGATGGGCACGGCCCAGTCCACCTCGGGGCGCGAGGCGATGTCCTGGAAGCTCTCCCAGCTCACGTTGTTGGTGGCGTTGCCGATGCGGAACACCGAGTAGAGCAGCAACTGCACCGAGCCCGAGCGCGCGCCCACGATCAGGTCGGTCCCCGAGATCGTGTCGGCGAAGCTGGCCCGCGCCCCGGTGCGCAGTTTCTCGACGCCGAGGAACAGCGCGACCGACAGCGCGATGGCGAGCACGGTCATGCCCACGGTCAGCGCGCGGGCGAAGAGCGAGCCGATGGCGAGACGCAGGATCATGGGTTTCGCTCCGCCGCGGCGATGTCCTCGATCCGGACGACCCGGTCGAAGCGTTCCCCCAGCCGCGGGTCATGGCTGACCATCAGCAGGGAGGAGCCCGCGTCCTCCGCCTGCCCGAACAGCAGGCCGAGGAACGCGTCCTGGGCGGCGGCGTCCAGCGCCGAGGTCGGCTCGTCCGCCACGATCAGGCCCGGGCGCCCGATCAGGGCGCGGGCCACGGCGACGCGCTGCTGCTGGCCGACGCTGAGCCGGCCGGCGGGGGTTTCGGGCGCGTCCGCGGGCAGCCCCAGCGCCGCGCAGAGCCGCCGGACCTCCGCCGCTCCTTCGCCGGCCCGCGCCCGGCGTTCGGGGGCGAAGCGCAGGGGCAGCAGGATGTTGTCGGAAACGCTCGCATAGGGCAGCAGGTTGAACTGCTGGAAGATCACGCCGATGCGCTCGGCCCGGAAACGGTCGCGGGCGCCGGCGGAGAGGCCGCGCAGATCCGTCCCCGCCACCGCCACCACGCCCGCATCGGCCGCCACGATCCCGCAGATCAGCGACAGCAGCGTGGACTTGCCCGAACCGCTGGCGCCGAGCAGCAGCACGCTTTCCCCCTGCGCCAGCGAGAAGTCAGGGCAGCGCAGGCCGAACCCGCCCCGTCCCCGCCCCGCGCCCGGCCAGGCGAAGGCCACGTCGCGGAGCGCGAGCGCCGGACGGGGTTCGGCGCGCGGAGCGGGGGCGAGGGCGGGAGCGGGTTCGGGTCGGCTCACTTCAGGGACAGCTCCGCTGCGTCGCGCGTGATCTCGGCGGAGCCCGCGCCCGCATCGGTGACGTATTGCGCCTCGATCTCCTTCGCGGCGCCGAAGCGCTCGAAGAAGGGGAAGGCGAGGGCGGTCAGATCCTCGGGGTGTTCGCAGGCGAACCGGTAGCGGACGTGGAATTCGCTGTGCTCGGCGCCGGCTTCGTGGTCGTCGCCGTGTTCGTCCCCGTGGTCGTCCCCATGGCCGTCGTCGTGATGCGCCTCGTCGGCATGGTCGTCGGCGTGGTCCTCATGGTCCCCGTGGCCGTGCTCGTCCTCGTCATGGTCGCCGCCGCCATGCAGATGCGCCAGCACCTCGGTCAGGCGGCATTCGGCGGCGTCCGGAAGGGTCACGACGTTCTCGGGCGTCAGCAGGACCCGGATCGCGGCCTCGACCGCGTCCTTGTCCGCGTCCGAGCTCGCCGCGTATTCGAAGCCGACGATGTCGGCGCCGGGCGAGGTCAGGTTGATCGCCACCTCGCCGCCCTCGACGGCCAGTTCCAGCGTGCTGACGCCATGCTCATGGGCCTCCATTTCGCGCTTGTCCTGCGCGTGGAGGGGGGCTGCGACGAGGATCGCGGCGGCGGAGGCCAGCAGAGCCAGACGAGCGGTTTTCATGACGGTTCCTTCCTTGACGATTATGGTCATTTCAAGCACGCGCCCGCAACGTCGATGCGACAGGGGAGCGGATTTCGGGGGGAGCGCCGGGCGCCATGGCGTCGCGCATCAGCGCCCGGCGCTCGGCCCGGGTCAGGCGGGCGAGCGCGGCCTCCACGCTTTCGCCCCGCGCCATGGCGCGCCGCCAAATCCGGCGGCAGGAGGCGGACGACCAGGGCCGCGCGGCCTCGGCCAGCCAGCGGCGCAGGGGCGCCGGCAGGGCGTCGAAGGCGCGCATCGGGTCTTCCTCGCGCCGGCGCCGGGGCAGCCGCGTGGCGCCGAGATCGCCGGGGCGGGCCCCGCCGCTCCCGCGTCTTGCGCGCGGGCCGGGGCGATCACCGGCCACAGCCGCGGCGGCCCGCGATGCGGGGGAAGCGATGTCGGCGGCGAGCCTCATGCCGCCGCCTCCGCCCGACGCCAGGCGGGGAACGGGTCGGGCATGTCGGGCAGCGCGTCGGGCCCGGCGGCCAGCGCCTCGGGGATCAGCGCCGCGTCCAGCCGCGCCTTGACCGCCGGCCAGTCGATCCCCGCGCCGATGAACACCAGCTCCTGACGCCGGTCGCCCCAGGGCTCCTGCCAATGGGCCTTCATGTAGGCCCGCGCGGCGTCGTGATCGGGGCGTCGGGCCTCCGGAACCGCCGCCCACCAGGTCCCCAGCGGCGCCACCGAAGACAGCGCCCCGGCCAGGGAGAACTCCGCCACCCAGTCAGGG
Source organism: Albimonas donghaensis (assembly GCF_900106695.1). Lineage (GTDB taxonomy): Bacteria > Pseudomonadota > Alphaproteobacteria > Rhodobacterales > Rhodobacteraceae > Albimonas > Albimonas donghaensis. The sequence continues at coordinate 73,312 of NZ_FNMZ01000001.1, read as the reverse complement.
CGCGTGGCGATCCAGAAATGCCCCTTGGCGCGGATCACGCCGGAAAGCGGGCCGTCGAGAACCGCCATGATCCGCTCGGGCGCGAAGGGGCGGCGGGCGCGGTAGACGAAGCTGGCGACGCCGTATTCCTCGGTCTCGGGCACATGGTCGGCGAAGCCGTACAGCTCCTTCGCCCACATCGGATGTTCGTGCGCCTTGTCGAAGTCGAACAGCCCGACGCCGAGGATGTCGTCCGGCGCCACGGCCGAGAAATCCGCCTCGATGATGCGCGCGTCGGCGTTGAGGCTGCGGATGATCTTGCGGGCGGCGTCGACCCGCTCCGGCCCCGCCGCGGTGATCTTGTTGAGCACCACGATGTCGGCGAACTCGATCTGGTCGGTGAGCAGGTGGACCAGCGTGCGCTCGTCCCCCTCGCCCAGCGTCTCGCCGCGATCCGACAGGAAATCGTGGCTGGAATAGTCGCGCAGCAGGTTGGCCGCGTCGACCACCGTGACCATGGCGTCGAGCCGGGCGACGTCCGACAGGCTCTCCCCCTCCGCATCGCGGAAGTCGAAGGTGGCGGCGACGGGCAGCGGCTCGGAGATGCCGGTGCTCTCGATCAGCAGGTGGTCGAAGCGGTGCTCGGCGGCGAGCCGGCGGACTTCGGCCAGCAGGTCGTCGCGCAGGGTGCAGCAGATGCAGCCGTTGGACATCTCCACCAGGGTCTCGTCGGTGCGGCTCAGCTCGGCCCCCGCGCGGACCAGATCGGCGTCGATGTTCACTTCGGACATGTCGTTGACGATGACCGCGACGCGCAGGCCCGCACGGTTGTTGAGCAGGCGGTTGAGCAGCGTGGTCTTGCCGGCGCCGAGAAAGCCGGACAGCACGGTCACGGGAAGTCGGGCGTCGGGTTGCGGGGCGGTCATGCGGCGATCTCCAGCGGCGGGACGAACCCGGGGAACAGAAGCGAGGCGTGGCAGGCGACGCCGGACTGGGCGCCGTCGGCGAGGGCGAAGTTGATGTTGGGCATGGGGCGGGCGAGATCGCCGGCGGCGAAGACGCCCGGCAGGCTGGTCTGGCCCATCGGGCCGACGCGCAGGAAACGCCCCATGGGCCCCTCGTCGGCGGCGCAGCCCAGCCGGGCCGCCGGGCTCCCCTCCAGCGTGGCGCGGGGGGCGAGGAACAGGGCCCCGACGCGCGCGGTCCCGCCGCCGGTCAGGAAGAGATCGGCGCCGGCGTCGTCGGCGCGCACCGCCTCCACCCCGCGCGGGTCCGCGAGAACGCCCGCGGCCTCCAGCGCGGCGATATCCAGCCCCTCCGGCCCCGCGCCATATAGCGTGACCCGGTCGCTCCAGTCGGCGCGCAGCATCAGGGCCTGATGCGCCGCCGTCGGGTGCAGGGCGAGCACGGCGAGCGGCGCCCCCTTCACCTCGTAGCCATGGCAATAGGGGCAGTGCAGGACGCGGCGCCCCCAGGCCTCGGCGACGCCGGGGATCGGGGGGAGCACGTCGCGCTGCCCGTGGGCCAGCAGGATGCGCCGGGCGGCGACCCGATCGCCGCCCGCCAGCCGAACCTCGAACCCGTCCGGGCCGCCGGAGACGTCCTCGGCCGTCCCGGCGCGCAGCGCGACGGTCGGATAGGCGGCGAGGTCGGCGCGGAAGCGGGCGAGGATCTCCGCCGGCGGCCTCCCGTCCCAGCCCGCCGCCCCATGCGCCCCCGGCGAGGTCCGGTTGCGCGGCGCGCCCGCGTCGATCACCAGCACGGAGCGGCTGGCGCGGCCGAGCTGGAGCGCTGCGGTCAGTCCCGCGAAGCTCCCCCCGATGACGGCGACATCGAACATGGCGAAATCTCTCCGGTCCCGGAAAGGCGCTTTCCGGGTCACTGTGGTCTCGGATCTGAAACGGGGGATCGGGCGGCGCGGGCGCCTGGCCCGCACGAGATGTCCCGCCGCATCGGCTTCGGCGGAGATTGTTACTGTATAACATAACATGCGACAAGCCGGTTTCGCGACCGGATCGCCCCGCATAGGCGCCGCATAGGCGCCGTGCGATCAGGGCTCGCGTCACCGACATATTAATGCAATCGAGCCGAGTTAAACGGAGGCCGATCCTCCCCCCGACCCTGACAGCGGAGCTCGTATGAGACCCCTCCTGACCGCCCTCGCCCTTTCCGCCGCCGCGCTGACCACCGCAGGCGCCGCCTCGGCGCAGGAAGGCCCGCTGGTGCTCTACACCTCGCAGCCCAACGCCGACGCGCAGGCCACCGTCGACGCCTTCATGGCCGCCTATCCGCAGGTCGAGGTCGAGTGGGTGCGCGACGGCACCACCAAGATCATGGCCCGCCTGCGCGCCGAATTCGAAGCCGACGCCCCGCAGCCCGACGTGCTGTTCATCGCCGACATGGTGACCATGGAGGGCCTGAAGCGCGAAGGCCGGCTGATGGCGCATCCGGAGGCCGACGTCTCGGCCTATCCGGCCGGGCTGCACGATCCGGAGGGGTATTACTTCTCCACCAAGCTGATCACCTCGGGCATCGTCTACAACACCGCCTCCGACGCGGCGCCGGCGACCTGGGCGGACCTGGTGGAAGGCCCCTGCGCGGGCAAGGTGGCGATGCCCTCGCCGCTGACCTCGGGCGCCGCGACCATCCACATGGCCACCCTGACCGCCAACCCGGAGCTGGGCTGGGACTACTACGCCAAGCTGGCCGAAACCGGCGCCGTCGCGCAGGGCGGCAATGGCGGAACCCTGAAGGCGGTGGCCGGCGGCGAGAAGCTGTGCGGCGTGGTCGTCGACTTCCTGCCGATCCGCGAAGCCGCCAAGGGCGCGCCCGTGGCCTTCGTGTTCCCGCCGCAGGGCGTCTCGGCGGTGACCGAGCCGGCGGCGATCCTCTCCACCGCGAAGAACCCCGACGCGGCCAAGGCCTTCATCGACTTCCTGGTCTCGCGCGAGGGGCAGGAGCTGGCCGCGCGGATGGGCTACCTTCCCGCCCATCCCGACGTGACCCCGCCCGAGGGCTTCCCGGCGCGGGCCGAGATCAAGCTGATGGACTTCGACCCCGCCGACGCGCTTGAGAACGACGCGGCCCACAAGGCGAAGTTCAACGCGCTGTTCGGCGGCTGATGGCCTTCGGCGTCACGAGCCCCGCGCGCGGGGTCGCGCGCGGGACGATGAACGGGGGCGGCGGGCGGATATGGCCCGCCGCCCTCGCGCTTGCCGCGCTGGTCGTCATCGGCCTGCCCTTCGCGCGGCTGCTGCTGGCCGGGATCTCCGGCCCCGAGGGGCTGACGCTGATCCCGCTGGCCGAGGCGCTGGGGGACGAGACCGTGCTGCGCGGGCTGCGCCGGTCGCTGGAGACGAGCCTCGCCGCGGCGGCGCTGGCGCTGGTCTTCGGGGCGGGCTGCGCGTTGCTGCTGGGGCTGACCGACATCCGCTTCAAGGCCGGGTTCGTGTTCCTGGTCATGGTCCCGATGATGATCCCGCCGCATGTGACGGCCATCGCCTGGATCCAGTCGCTGGGCCCGTCCAGCGTGCTGCTGCGCACGCTGGGGATCGCGCCGCCGCTGGGCTCGACCCATCCGCTTTATTCGCCCGGCGGGATCGTGCTGCTGCTCGCCATCCAGCACGCGCCGCTGGTGATGCTGCTGGTGCGCGCCGGCCTGCGCGCCCTGCCCCGCGAGGCGATCGAGGCGGCGCGGCTGTCGGGCGCCCGCCCCTTCGCCATCCTGCGCCGGATCCTGCTGCCGATGCTGGCCCCGCATCTGGCGGCGGGGTTCATGCTGGCCTTCGTCTCCGGCCTCGGCAATTTCGGGATCCCTGCCCTGCTGGGCATTCCGGCCGGCTATCACACGCTGCCGGTGCTGATCTATCAGAAGCTGTCCAGCTTCGGCCCCTCGGTGCTGCGCGACGTGGCGGTGCTGGCCACCGTCATGGCGCTGGCGGCGCTGGTCGCCTCGCTTCTGCAACGCGGGCTGGAGCGGCGCGCGAGGGCCGAGAGCATCGGCCCGCCCTCCCGCCCGCTGGCCTTCGCGCTGGGGCCCATGCGTCCGGCGGCGGAAACCGGGCTGGCGCTGGCGGTGCTGGCGACGCTGGTGCTGCCGCTGGTCTCGCTGATCTCCACCGCGCTGGTTTCCACCTACGGGGTGACGCTGAACCTGCAGACCCTGACGCTGGCCAATTTCCGCGAGGTGCTGCTGGAGCAGGAGGTCACCCTGCGCGCCTTCGCCAATTCCTTCCTGATCGCGGGCGGGGCCGCGGCGACGCTGGCGGTGTTCGCGGTGGCGCTGGGATATTTCACGCAGGGCGGGCGGGGCGGACGGCTGGTCGCCGCGGCGACGGCGCTGGGGGACATGGCCTACGCCCTGCCCGGACTGGTGCTGTCCATCGCGCTGATCCTGATCTTCGCGAAGCCGCTGCCCTGGCTCGGCGTCAGCCTCTACGGCTCGCTGGCGGTGATCTTCCTCGCCTACCTGATCCGCTTCATGACCGTGGGGCTGAAGCCGGTGATGGCGGCCTACGCCCAGTTGGACCCCAGCCTCGACGACGCGGCGCGGGTGGCGGGCGCGGGGCTGGGGGCGCGGCTGCGGCGGATCTTCGGGCCGGCCACGGCGCCGGCGGCGGCCTCGGGCGCGATCCTGGTGTTCATGACCGCCTACAACGAGGTCACCGTCTCCGCCCTGCTGTGGTCGCGCGGGTCCGAGACCATCGGCACGGTGATCTTCAATTTCGAGGATGGCGGCTACACGGCGCTGGCCTCGGCCATGGCGACGGTGACGCTGGCGGTCACGGCGCTGCTGATGGCGGCGCTGACCCGATTGGGAAGGCGCCTGCCCCGTGGAACGATCCCCTGGCTGGATTGAGACGCCCGACTGGACCGAGACGAGGAAGACCGAACCGACCGCGCCGGAGCGCGCCTACTCCGCGGGAACGAACGCGTCTTCCACGGCGTTGCGCGACATCGGGAAACCCTCCGGCGCGGGAAGCGGCCAGCCGCCCGCGACCGTGGCGCGGACGATGTCGCCGACCCGGACGCGGGCGGGGCCGACCGCCTCCAGCCGCAGACCGCCGAGGTCCAGCGTCAGTTCCCACACGCCGCCGCGATAGACGGCGCGCACGACCCGCGCTTCCGCGCCGCCCTCCGCCGCGTCTCCGCCCAGCCGGACCTCTTCGGGGCGCACGAACAGCGCGCAGAACCCGTCCGCCAGCGCCGGGTTGTCGCGGGCCGGGACCTCGCCCAGCCCCTCCGCCGTCACCCGGCCGCCGCGCCGGGTCGCGGGCAGCAGCGCCCCGCGGCCGATGAAGCGCGCCACCTCCGCCGTGGCCGGGCGCCAGTAGAGCGTCTCGGGCGCGTCCACCTGAAGGAACCGCCCGTCCATCATCACCGCGATGCGGTCGGCCATGCCCATCGCCTCGCGCTGGTCATGGGTGATGTAGACCGTCGTGGCTCCGCTGAGCCGGTGGAACTCCAGGAACTCCGCCTCCATCGTCGCGCGCAGATGCGGGTCGAGATTGGCCAGCGGCTCGTCCATCAGCACCAGCCGCGCGTCCGAGGCCAGCACCCGCGCCAGCGCCACCCGCTGCCGCTGCCCGCCCGAAAGCTCGGCCGGGCGACGCTCGGCGAAGCGGGTGAGGCCCACCGTCTCCAGGTGCTTCGCGGCCAGCGCCTTCCAGTCCCGCGGCGCGGCGCCGGCGACCTCGGCGGGGAAGGAGACGTTGCGCTCCACCGTCAGATGGGGCCAGAGCGCGTAGCTCTGGAACACGAAGCCGACGCCGCGGTCCTCGGGGCGCAGATGGCCGCCCGCCCCGGACCAGAGCGCGCCGTCGCAGCGGATCTCCCCGCCCGAGACCGTCTCCAGCCCCGCGATCAGGCGCAGCAGCGTGGACTTTCCGCAGCCCGAGGGGCCGAGAACCACGAAGAACTCCCCGTCGCGCACGGTGGCGTCGAGCCCGTCGACCGCCGGGGCGTCGCCGGTCCCGCCGAAGCGCTTGGACAGGTTGGTGAGGCGCAGTTCCGTCATCGCCGTCTCCCGCTCGCGGCCGCCGGTTCGGCGGCTCGTCCGGTTCGGGGGCGGACTAGCATGGCCGGCGCCGGCGGCGGGCGCGGAAAAAGCGCGCAGGCGGGGGGGCGGGGCGGCGAAAAGCGCGGCGGGCGGGGGCCCTCACGCGGGGTTGATTTCTCCGCGCCCGGATTTCGCCTAGCTGTGGGGGGGACGATCCGCGCGCTTCCGGCAGCTTTCGGACGTCCGCCCATGCGATCCCTATCCTCCGCCCGGCAAGGAGAGACACGGATGACCCGAGTTCCGCAGACCCGCCGCGCCGTTCTCGCCGCCGCCGCCGCGGCGAGCGCCCTGATCCTCGGCCCCCGCGGCCTGATCGCGCCCGCCCGCGCCCAGGGTCTCGCGCCCACCGAGACCATGCGCGGCGGGGCCAACAACTACCGCGCCGGCGCCCCGATCCGCGACCGCATCGGCGGCGGCGGCTTCCTGATGAGCGGCACCGTGCGCCGCGCCGGCGACGGGGCGCCGCTGGAGGGGGTGCGCATCCAGATCTGGGCGCACACCACCGAGGGCCGCGAGCGCGATCCCGAGAGCCACGGCGCCACGCTGACCGACGCCTCCGGCGCCTTCCGCATGGACATGCCGCAGATCGTGCCGGCCTTCGGGCAGCCGCACGCCCATCTCGCCTATGACGCCGACCATGATCCCAACGGCTTCCGCACCGTGTTCCTGCGCCCGGTGATGTCGAGCCGGTCGGACACGTCGCTCAGCGCGGATTTCGTGCTGCAACCGGCCTGAACCGGGTGCGGAGGCTTCCGCCCACGCTCGTCCGGGCGGCGCTGGCCGTCGCGATCGCGCTTCCGCTGGCGGTGGCGGGGACGAGCCCGCTGCTCGCCTGGCGCGGCCCCGTCTACATCGCCGGCTGCTTCGCCGGGGTGATCGGGCTGGCGCTGCTGCTGGTTCAGCCCCTGCTGGCGGCGGGCGCCCTGCCCGGCGCCGAGGGGCGGCGCGGCAGGCGGCTCCATGCGTGGGTGGGGGCGGGGCTGGTCGCGGCGGTGGTCCTGCATGTCGGCGCGCTCTGGCTGACCAGCCCGCCGGACGTGATCGACGCGCTGCTGCTCCGCTCTCCCACGCCGTTCTCGGTCTGGGGGGTGGCGGCGATGTGGGCGGTCTTCGCCACGGGTCTGCTCGCCGCGTTCCGTCGCCGGCTGACGCGGCGGCTGGGGCCGGGGCTGTGGCGGCGGGGTCATCTCCTGCTCGGCGCCTTGATCGCGGCGGGGGTCATCCTGCACGCGATGCTGATCGACGGGATCATGGAGGGGTGGACCAAGGCCGGGCTCTGCGCGCTGGTCGCCGCGGCGGCGGCGCGGGCGATCCTGGCCGGGCGGCGGCGGCGCCCTGCCGCCGGTCGCGGACGCTGAACCGACAGCGGCGCCCGCGCGGCCCTGGCCGGATCACGAGCCCGACGGGGGGCGTCATCCGGGCTGGAAAACGTATCGAGATCGGACGCGCCCTCGCCCGCACACGCCTGCGCACCCCGCCGGAACGCGCGCGCCCCGCGGCCTGTCCGGAGCGGGACTTTCCGGTCCGATCCCGAAGTCCCCAGCGCGCCGCTCACGCGGACGCCCGGCGCTTTCTTCAGGGGCGCGCGCCATGCCGACGACGCGCAGGAGGCGCCCCCCGGCGGTCCTGCATCAGGCCGCCCGCGCCTCCGCCCGGCCCCGCCGGCGCGCCTCGCCGGGGGGGACGTCGAACACCCGCTTGAAGGCGCGGTTGAAGGCGGGCTCCGACAGGTATCCCAGCTCCGCCGCGATCACGGCGACGGGCTTCGCGGTCTCCACCAGCGCTCGCCAGGCCAGCCGCATCCGCCAGGTCGCGAGATATTGCATCGCCGGCGCCCCGACCAGCGCCGTGAACCGCGCCGAGAAGGCCGAGCGCGACATCCCCGCGACCTCGGCCAGACGCTCCACCGACCAGTCCTGCGCCGGCGCCCGGTGGATGGCGACCAGCACGCGGCCGATCTGCGGATCCCGCGCCGCCTTCAGCCAGCCGCGATCCGCCTCGGGCGCGGTGTTGAGCCAGCGGCGGATGGCCTCGACCACCACCACGTCCGCGAGCCGGGTGACCACCGTCTCGCCGCCCGGACGCGGCGCGCGCGCCTCGCGGGCGATGAACTGCAGCGTGCCTTGCAGCCAGCTTCCCGCGTCCTCCTCCCACGGGTCGATGCGCAGGATGTCGGGCAGCAGCGCCATCAGCATCCCGCCGGCGGCGTGGTCGATGCGCGCGAGCCCGTACATGACCCCCGTCTCCGCCCCGCCGCCGCCGCAGTCCAGCGTCTCGTAGAGCGCGGAGAGCTTGCGGATCGGCAGGTCATCGAGCGTGCGCAGGGGCGCGTCGGGGGCGCTGCGCAGGCCCAGCGGCGCGCCGTTGGTGACCAACACCAGGTCGCCCTGCCCGATCTCGAAGGGCGGGGCGTCGCCGACCTCCAGCCAGCCGCGGCCATGGGTGACGACGACGAAGCAGAGCGCGCCCTCGAAGCCGGGGATGGCGACGCCCCAGGGGGCCGAGAGACGGGACTGGCAATAGAAGGTCCCGGTCAGCTTGAGCAGGTGCAGGATCTCCCCCAGCGGATCGCCCTGCGGGCGGGCGAGGGCGTCGGGGTCGGGGACATGGGGCGTGGGACGGGTCATGGGGGCATTCTGGCCCGGCCGACGCCCTGCGTCCACCATTTCGGGACGAACGGGCAAGAGACGCGGACGCACGGGAATGGGACGTCCCGCCTGCGCCGGCTATCTCGGGGTCATCGCATTCACAAGGAGATCCCCCATGACCGACCGCCCCATCCTCGTCATCGGCGCCACCGGCAAGACCGGCTCGCGCATCGCCCGGCTGCTTTCGGCGCGCGGCCACGCCGTGCGCTCCGGCTCGCGCCGCGCGCCGATCCCCTTCGACTGGGACCGGCCCGAGACCTGGGCCCCGGCGCTGGACGGCGTCCGCGCGGCCTATGTCTCCTACTTCCCCGACATCGCCTTTCCCGGCGCGGTGGAGCAGGTCGAGGCCTTCGCCGCGCTCGCCCGCCGCATGGGCCTGCCCCGGCTGGTGCTGCTGACCGGGCGCGGAGAGCATCACGCCGAACGCGCGGAGCGGATCGTGCGCGCCTCCGGCATCCCCACCGCCATCGTGCGGGCCGCGTGGTTCGCGCAGAACTTCTCCGAGGGCGCGTTGCTGGACGCGGTGCAGGCGGGCGTGCTGCCCATGCCGGGCGGCGACGTGCGTGAGCCCATCGTGGATGTCGACGACATCGCCGAGGTCGCCGTGGCGGCGCTGACCGAGGACGGCCATGACGGCGAGATCTACGAGGTCACCGGCCCGCGCCTGATGACCTTCGACGAGATGGCCGACGCGCTCTCGGACGCCCTCGGCCGGCCGGTGCGCCGCCTGTCGCTGTCCTTCGAGGCGTTCCACGACGCGATGGCGCAGGCCAATGGCGAGGCGCTGGCCGGGATCGTGACGGAGATCGCGCGGGAGACGCTGGATGGCCGCAACGCACGGCTCGCCGACGGCGTTCAGCGCGCGCTGGGCCGGCCGCCGCGGGACTTCGCGACCTTCGCGCGGGACGCGGCCCGGACCGGGGCGTGGTCGGCGGCGGCGTGAACCGCGTCCCGCGGGGCGCGCCTCCCCCCTTCCGGGCCGGGAGATGACCGGACACGGCGCGCCCCGACATCTCGGGGCGCGCGCCCGGCCTCAGGCGCCCTGCGGCGCCCGGGTCAGGCGCCCTGCGGCGCGGGGCGTCAGGCGCCCTGCGGCGCCCGGCGTCAGGCGCCCTCCGGCGCGGGGGCGAGCCCCGCATGGCGCGCCTTCAGCTGCAACCCGAGCAGGCCCGAATAGAAGCGCGACTGGGCGAGGTTGCCACCCATGAACCAGAGGCCCGGCTGCGCGGTGGGCTTCCACATGTTGCGCAGCTCGCCCTCCCACGGGCCCGGATCGCCGCGGGTTCCCGACCCGTAGCCCCAGCAGCGGCCGACCCGCGCCGCGGTCTCCGGGTCGATCAGCCGGGCGACCCATTCCTCCATCGCGCCGAAGCCGGTGGCGTGGACGATCATGTCGGCGGGCAGGACCTCGCCGTCCTCCAGTTCGACCCCCTCGGGGACCAGCCGCGCGATGCCGACGCCCGCGCGGATGCCGATGCGCCCGTCGGCCACCATCTCGCAGGCGCCGACATCGATGTAGTACCCCGACGCGGCGCGCTGATATTTCATCAGGCCCGTGCCGTCCTCACCGAAATCGAGCTGGAAGCCGGCGGCGGTCAGGCGGTCGTAGAACGGCTTCTCCGCGACCCGGATGGCGTCCCAGACGCGGCGGTTGTTCTCCTCCTGCACCCGCATCGGGTTGGAGACCAGCAGCAGGTCGGCGCGGTCGGTGGTGATCCCGGCCTCCACGGCCTCCTGCGAGAAGACCGGCTTGAACAGCACGTCGGTCAGGGTGGACTGGCGGATGATGAGGGTCGAGGACCGCTGGATCATCACCGGATGCGCGCCGTTCGCCGCCAGATCCGCGGCGATGTCATGGGCGCTGTTGTTGGCCCCCACGATCACCACGCGCCTGCCCGCCATGCCCTCGCCGCTGGCGAATTGCGAGGAATGGAGCTGGGGGCCCGCGAAGGTCTCCGCCCCCTCGAACTCGGGCAGGCGCGGGAAGCCGGCGTTGCCCACCGCCATCACCAGATGGGTGGGGGCGAGGGTCACGGTCCGGTCGCCGCGCCTGAGGGTGACGGTCCAGCCGTCATCGGCTTCGTTGCGCGCGGCGCCGAGCATCTCGGTCCCGGTCCAGATCGCCAGTTCCAGCGCGTGGGCGTAGGCTTCCAGCCAGTCGGCCATCTTGTCCTTGGGGGTGAAGACCGGCCAGAAATCGGGAAAGGGCAGATAGGGCATGTGGTCGTACCAGACCGGATCATGCAGGGTCAGCGCCTTGTAGCGGTTGCGCCACTGGTCGCCGACGCGGGGATGCTTGTCGACGATCAGGTAGGGCACGCCCTGCATCTCCAGCCGGGCGCCCAGCGCCAGCCCCGCCTGCCCGCCCCCCACCACCAGCACATAGGGCTGGGCGGCGTCGCCATAGGCTTCGGCCTTGGCGGCGAGACGCTCGGCCCAGTTGCGCCCCTGCGGGTCGTCGACGAGACCCGAGGGACGGCGGGCGCGCAACGGCTCCTCATGGCCCTTCAGTTCCTCCAGCGACAGCAGCAGGGTGCGGCAGCGGCCTTCGCGCAGGCGGAGATAGCCGCGGCCCCGGCCCAGCGCCGTCTCGAAGGTCACGAACCCCTCCGACGCCTCGTCCCCCGCGGTCTCGGGCGCCACGACCAGCCCGGCGGGCGCGGCGTGGGCGACGGCGAAGGCGGCGATGTCGGCGGCGCCTTCCACGGTGCGCAGGGTCCAGTCGGTGGCGATGAAGTCACGCCAGAACCCGTCGGGCAGGAACAGGTCCGCCACCGCCTCCGGGTCGCCCGCCGCCAGGGCGGCGTTCAGGGCGCGGGTCCAGGTCTCGATCGACATGCTTGCTTTCCTCATCCCTCTCGCCCCGGCGCTATGCTTGTCGCGCCCGGGTCTGTTGTCGGCGGCCGGCCATTCGCGGCGGAGCCTCAGTCCTCGGAGACCATGAGCCCCGCGGTCTCGCCCCCGTCCACCGTGATCACGTCGCCCGAGACATAGCCGGAGCGGGGCGAGATCAGCCAGGCCGTCGCCTCGGCCACGTCCTCGGCCAGGCCCAGCCGGCCCATGGGGATGCGCGCGGCCAGCAGCGCCCGCCGCCCGGGCAGCGACAGGGTGCGGCCCATCATGCGGGTCTCGATCTGGCCGGGGCAGACGGCGTTGATGCGCACCTGCGGCCCGATCTCCAGCGCCAGGCTCTTGGTCAGCCCGATCAGCGCGGCCTTGGAGGCGGTGTAGAGCGCGAGCCCCTTCTCCCCCGCCTTGCCCGCCACCGAGGCGATCATCACCACCGCGCCGCCGCCCGCCGTCAGCGCCGGCAGCAGCCGGGCGGTCAGCATCACCGGCGCCCGCAGGTTGAGGTCCATGACCCGGTCGTAAAGCGCGTCGTCGGTCTGCGCGAAGACGCCCCGCACCCCGACGCCCGCATTGTTCACCAGCCCCGAGAGCCGCCCGCCCGACAGCTCCAGCGCCCGGTCCGCGGCGGCGTGGATGCCCGCCGGAGCGCCGAGATCGGCCTGGAAGAAGGTCGCGCCGGGGGTCTCGGCGGCCAGCGCCGCGCCCGCCTCCGCGTCGCGGCCGCAGAACAGGACGGGCCAGCCCTCCTCCGCCATCAGGCGAACGCAGGCGGCGCCGATGCCATGCGTCCCCCCGGTGACGAGAACGGGGGCGGCGTCGGGCGGGGAAAGAGGCCGGGGCATGGAGGCTCCTGCAGCGTGTAGGACAAGGGGAGGGCGAAGGGCCGACGGGCGGCGCGAACGCCCGTCGAGCCTGGTGATGGCGGGCGCGCGGCCCGACGCTCAGCCCGGCAGGGGCGGGCGCCGGTCCATGATCCCCAGCGCCTGCTCCAGCGCATGGGCGGCCTGCAGCACGCCCAGGTCGTCGAAGCGCCGCGCCACGATCTGCAACCCCACCGGCAGCCCCGCCGGGGTGAACCCGCAGGGGACCGAGCAGGCCGGGTCGCCGGACATGTCGAACGGATAGGAGAATTCGGCCCAGGCGAGCCAGTTCCACGGATCCTCCGGCCAATGCGCGGGCTGCACCCGCTCCACCGGGAAGGCGGCGACCGAGACGGCGGGCGAGACCAGGAAGTCGTATTGCGCCAGGGTCTCGGCGATCTCGGCGACATAGGCGTATTTCCGCTCGCGCCAGTTCAGGTAGTCGTTGGCGGAGTAGTTCGCCCCTTCGCGCATGCAGGCCACGAGGTCGGGGCTCATCCGGTCTTCGAATTCGTCCAACACCCCGGCGCGGCGCCCCCACAGGACCGACCAGAAGAAGCGCCCGATCTCCGGCCCCTTCGGCCCCCAGGCGGGGGTGAATTCCTCGACCTCGGCGCCCAGGTCCTCCAGCGTCTTCACCGCCTTCGCGACCTGTTCGGCCACGTCCGGGTCCACCCGCGCATGGCCGTAATCCGGCGAATACGCGATGCGCTTGCCCTTCAGGGGCGCGTCCAGCAGGGCGGGGTAGTCGGCGGGCGGCGCCTCGCAGCTGGTATGGTCCAGGTGGTGGGGTCCGGCCATGACCTTGAGCATCAGGGCGCTGTCCGCCGCCGTCCGGCTCATCGGCCCGATATAGGTGGCGTAATCGTTCTGGGAGACCGGGATATGCGGCACCCGCCCATAGGTGGGCTTGTGCCCGAAGATCCCGCAGAAATGCGCCGGCATGCGGATCGAGCCCGCCCCGTCCGAGCCCAGATGCAGCGGGCCGAACCCCGCCGCCGAGGCCGCGCCCGCCCCCGCCGAGGACGCGCCCGCGTTCAGCCCCCGCCCCCAGGGATTGTGGGTGATCCCGGTCACCGGATTGCGGCTCATGCCCGACCAGGCGAGCTCGGACATGGTGGTCTTGCCGATCACCACCGCCCCGGCCTCGCGCAGGCGGGTCACCACGGGATTGTCCGCCGCCGCCGGACCCTTGCGGATGGCGAAGGAGCCGGTCTCCGTCTCCTGCCCCTTGACCTCGTAGAAGTCCTTGACGGTCACCGGCACGCCTTCCAGCAGCCGGGCCTCGCCCTTCGCGATCCGGACGTCGGAGGCGCGGGCGGCGTCCATCGCCTCGTCCTCCATCAGCGCGGAGAAGGCGTTGATATGCGGGTTCACCGCGGAGATGCGCCGGAAGACGGCGGCGACCGCCTCCGAAGGCGCGAGATCGCCCGCCTCGTAGAGGGCGCGCAGCTCATGCGCGGTCGCGTAGCCGATATCGAGATCGGAGGCCGGTTTCGCCAAGGCACTGGCTCCTTCAGGGGTCGGGACCGGGAGGGACGGGGAACGTCGTCGGGATGAATCGGCCGGCCGGCGCGGGCGCGGCGGGGTGATGATGACACGCCGCGGACGGCGCCGGCGACAGGCGTTTCGCCCTTGGCGCCGCGGAGATCAGCGCGCGCACCGGCGCGGCGCGGGGGCTCGAACTTTCGGCGGGACAGGGCCCCCCGCCCCGGCGCGGGACCGGGTTCACGCGCTTGCCGGGCGCCGCCGCCGAGCGCGCGCCCGGCGGCGGACGCCGCGTTCAGCGCCAGTCGCGGCAGAGATACTTGACCTCCATGAAGGCCTCCATGCCCCGGCGCGCGCCCTCGCGCCCGACGCCGGACTGCTTCATGCCGCCGAAGGGGATCGGCGCGCCGGTGACCTTGGTCCGGTTCACCGCCACCATCCCGTATTGCAGCGCCCGCGACACCCGATAGATGCGCCGGGGATCGAGGCTGTGGACATAGGCGACCAGCCCGAATTCGCTGTCATTGGCCCGCGCGACCACCTCGTCCTCGCTGTCGAAGGGGGTCAGGGCGGCGACCGGGCCGAAGGTCTCCTCGCGCATGATCAGGGCGTCGTCGGGCACGTCCGTCAGCACCGTGGGCGCGAAGAACAGCGGGCCGTGGTCCAGCACCTCGCCCCCGCAGGCCAGCGTCGCGCCCCTGGCCAGCGCGTCGCGCACATGCTCGACCTGCTTGGCCACGGCGCGGGCGTTCATCAGCGGGCCGATGTCGGGATCGTCCATCCCCCGCCCCACGCTCAGCGCCCGCGTCGCTTCGGCGAAGCGCCGGACGAAGGCGTCGTAGATCTCACGCTCCACGTAGATGCGGTTGGCGCCGAGACAGTCCTGGCCGGAGGTCGCGAACTTGGCCTTCATGGTCTCGGCCACCGCGTCGTCCAGATCCGCGTCCTTGAACACGATCACCGGCGCGTGCCCGCCCAGCTCCAGCACCAGGCGCTTCACCGTGTCGGCGGACTGGCGATAGAGCAGCCGCCCGATCTCGGTCGAGCCGGTGAAGGACAGCGCGCGCACCCGCCGGTCCTCGGTCCAGGGCGCGACGATGGTCGGGGCCTCGCCGGTGACGATGTTGAGCACGCCCGCCGGAAGGCCCGCGCGGTCGGCCAGCACGGCGAGCGCCAGCGCCGAATAGGGGGTCTCCGCCGAGGGATGCGCGACCACCGAGCAGCCCGCGGCCAGCGCCGCCGCGGCCTTGCGGGTGAGCATCGCGGCGGGGAAGTTCCAGGGCGTCACCAGGGCCGCGACGCCCACCGGCTCCAGCCACAGCTCCACCTCCGCGTCGGGGAGGTGGGAGGTCACGCCCTCGATGTTCGGGCGCTTGGCCTCTTCGGCGTAGAATTCGAGGAAGGAGGCCGCGTAGTCGATCTCCCCCCGTGCTTCCGACAGCGGCTTGCCCTGCTCCAGCACCATGATGCGGGCGAGGTCCTCCTTGCTTTCCAGCACCAGTTCGAACCACCGGCGCAGGACGGCGCCGCGCGCCTGGGGGAGCGCGCCGGACCAGGCCGCGAAGGCCGCGTCGGCGCGGTCGACGGCGGCTTTCGACTGGGCCGGTGTCAGGGCGGCGACATCGCCGATGCGCGCGCCGTCGGCGGGGTTCGTGACCGGGATCGGCGCGGCGGCGTCGCCGGCGACCCAGCCGCCGTCGATGAAGGAGAGGTCGCGCAGCAGGGACAGGTCCGTCACGCCGGCGCGGGCGAAGAGGTCTTTGTCGAGCATTTGGATCTCCGTTTTGAAGTCGGGCGTCTCGCGGCTCGGACCGGGAGGGAACGCGCTATGGCGGCCCGGCACAAGGGGCGAAGGGCGGACAGGGCCGCCGGCCTCCCTGGCGCGGCGCGCCGCCCCGCCCACGGCGAAACCGCCTTGGGCGCGAGGGCCGCGGCGACATCATCCCGGCCGGTCCTTATCCCGGCAGGGCTGGCGCCATCCTCAAAACTCGAATGAAATCAAAGCCGGGCCCTTCCCTTCGCGGTCAGGCTCCCTTGCGCTTGGTCACATGAAGTCGCCCGGCCGCCGCAGCGCCGGGATCCGCCCAGGGCGATGCTTCCGCGGAGGCGAAGCGATCACGGGTCGGTCGCAAAGGCCCGGTCGCGCGCCGGGGCGGGATATGTCGATCAGATCAGGTCCGGGTTCGCCGGAGGCCTGCGGCCGAAGCGGCGGTCGGGCGGTCCGGCCGAGGGAAAGATCGTCGCTCCCCCCCACCGCCGGCGCCACCGCCGGCGCCGCTCCAACCGCCGCGGCCTGGCCCGCAGGCCGGGTCATCGGACCCCGGCGCGGGCGCCGGGGTCCGGTTTCGCTCAGGGCTCGAGCTTCGAGAAGATCTCGTCCCGCAGGGCCGCTTCGAAGGCATCGCGGTCGTCGTGACCGATCTCCGCGATGATCCCGCGCCACTTCTCGACCACCGCGCGGAAGTCGGCGATCAGCTTGTCGGCGTTCTCCACCCCGTCATCCGCGGCGGCCGCGGCCAGCGCCTCCCACTCGCCGGCGCGCATTTCCTCAAGGCTGGCGCGGAAGGCGTCGTCGGGGGTCACCACCTCGCCGCCCTTCTTCAGCGTCGCCTCGACGGCGTTCCGGTCGTCCTCGAACTGGGCCCACTCGATATCGGCCAGCAGCTGCGGGATCTCGTCGATGATGATCTGACGGTTCTCCGTCGACATCCCCTCCCACGCGTCGAGATTGACCGACAGGGTCAGCGTGGAGACATAGGCGCCGATCGGCTCGTCGATGATCGAGGTGACGAAGTCCTTGATGTTGTAGGTGTTGAGGTAGTTGGCCGAGCCCAGCGCGCAGTCGACCTGGCCGCGCTGCATGGCTTCGTACATCTCCGCCACCGTCACCGACACCGGGGTCGCGCCCATATGGGCCATCAGGTCGGCGAGCCGGGAGACCGAGCGCACCTTCTTGCCCTGCAGGTCCGCCAGCGTGGCGGTCGGCGACGTGCACATCAGCACGTAGGGCGTGGTCGCATACCAGGCGAGACCGATCTGGCCGTTATCCGCGAAGTCCTCGCGGCATTCCGGGCAGTGCAGCAGCTGGAATTCGTTCACCGCCGCGCCCCAGACGAGCGTGTCTTCGGCGAGGATGAAGGCCGCCGACAGCGACGAGGCGTGGGGCAGCGACTTCTTGGTGTAGACGTCGACGATCAGGCCGGAGTCGAGCACGCCGTCATCGACCGCGCCGAGCAGCTCCTTGGGCCCGCCCATGGCGCCGCCCCAGAAGGGGTTGAAGGTGACTTCGCCGTTGGTGCGGGCCGCGACCCGCTCGAAGAAGGGGATCTGACCCTTCACGCTGGTGGCGGCGGTGGACTGCAGGAACGAGCCGTAGCTGTATTCCGCGGCCAGCGCGGACGACGCCGAAAGCGCCAGCGTGGCGGCGCCGGCGCTGACGAGCAGGTTTTTCATAAGTTTCATCGGGTTGTTTTCCTCCCTTGGGCAGAACGATCCATGTCGCGCAGCGCCGCGAGAACACCGGGGCGGCCGAGCGAATCGGCGCGCGCGGGGGCGCGGTCACAGGTGCGCGGACTGCGTCTGCGGTCGGTCATCGCGGTCTCCCCCCTTGCGGCCCTTGCGGCCCCGGCGCCTCGTGGCGGGCGCTCATGTCCCCCTTCGCGGGGGTGTGGTCACGCGGCGCGCCATGGGGCCGCCACGCGGTCGGTTGGGGCGGCCTCAGCCGCCGATGCGATGCAGCGCGCGGCCCAGCAGCGCCACGGCGGTCGCGTGAAGCAGATCGCCGGTCGCCTTCGGGGCGCGCCCTTCGCAGGCGCGGGCATAGGTTCCTTCGAGGATGATGGCCAGCCGGAAACAGGCGAGCGCGACATACCAGCGGATATGATCGAGCGGGCGCGGCGAGATCTCGCCATAGCGCGCGACCAGTTCGTCGGCGGTGGGAAAGCCGTCCCACGGCTCGACCTTGAGGACCGGCAGCTCGGGCCCGCCGGAGCCGGGATAGCAGGCCACGATCCAGCCGAGGTCCACCAGGGGATCGCCCAGCGTCGCCAGTTCCCAGTCCACGATGGCGGCGAGCTCGCCCGAGTCCGGGCGATACATCACGTTCGCGAATTGATAGTCGCCATGCAGGATGCCGGGGGCCGAGGCCGGCGGCAGGTTGGCGCGCAGCCAGTCGGCGACCCGGTCCACCCCCGGCAGCCCCGCCCGGCCCGGCCAGGCCGCATGGCGGGCGTAGTCGTCGAGCTGGGCCAGCCAGCGGTCCGCCTGACGTTCGAGATAGCCCTCGGGCCGGCCGAAATCCGACAGGCCCGCCGCCACCGGATCGACCGCATGCAGCGCCGCCGCGCCCTCCACCAGCGCGAAGCCCATGCGGCGGCGGATGGCGGGGTCGCCGCGATGCAGGGCCGGGAGGCCCGCGACGGCGTTGAAGCCCTCGACCGGCTCCATCAGGTAGAAGGCGACGCCCAGCGGCGCGGGGTCCGCGCAGGCGGCGATCAGGCGCGGATGCGGAACCGGCGCCTCGGCGAGGGCGGCGAGCACGCGGGCCTCCCGCTCCATGGTCCGGTTGGAGTTTTCGCGCGGGACCGGGGGCGGGCGGCGCAGGACGTAGTCGCGTCCCGACCGCCGGAAGCGGATCAGCACGTTCTGGGTGCCGCCCGCCAGCGGTCGGGCGTCCTCGATCCGCCCTTCGCCCAGCCCCTGCAGGTCCATCCACCCGGCGAGGCGGGCGAGGTCGACGCCCGCGACCTCCCCGCCCGACACCTTCCCGACCTGCGCGACGGCGTGGGTCAAAGAACCAGTCCTCCGTCGCAGATGATGGTCTGGCCGGTGACGTAGCTCGCCAGCGGCGAGGCGAGGAACAGGCAGACGCCGGCCATCTCCTCGGGCTGCCCGAAGCGCCCCATGGGGATGCGGGCGCGCATGGTCTCCGCGCGGTCCTCGCGGTCGGTGGTGACCCGGGTCATGCGGGTCGGCACGAAGCCCGGCGCCAGCCCGTTCACCCGCACCCCGCTTGCCGCCATTCCCTGCGCCAGCGTGCGCACCAGCGCCACCGCCCCGGCCTTGGAGGCGGTGTAGGCCGGGTTCCCCACCGTGGCGTGGAAGGCGGCGGTGGAGCTGACCACGATGACCGAGCCCTTCGCCGTCTCCAGCATCGGCTGGAACCTGCCGATGATCGCCATGTTGGAGGTCAGGTTGACGTCCAGCACCTCCTGGAAGCCCTTCACCTGGAACTCCGCGCGGCGGTAGAGCACGTGGCCCTGGCAGCAGACCAGCACGTCCAGCCGATCGAAGGGCGGCGCCCAGGCCTCCACCGCGTCGAAGTCGGAGACGTCGACCTGGTGGTAATGCAGCCCGGTCATGTCGGAGCCGGGCGCGTCGGCATAGTCCTCGGCGGAGGGTTTGCGGGCCCAGACATGCACCTCCGCGCCCCGCGCGCGGAAGGCCTGCGCGGCCGCGTTGCCGATGCCGGCGCTGCCGCCGACGACCAGGACGGTCTTGCCGCTGAAATCGGTGTCCGCGATCATCCGGCGGCCTCCGGCCCGGCGTTCGCCCCCGCCTTCTCCAGCACCTTCCAGCGCAGGTAGTCGGGGAACATCTCGGGGTTGGGCGTGTAATCCTTCAGCAATTGCCGCGCGACGACGGATTTGTGGACCTCGGTCGGGCCGTCGGCGAGGCCGATCATGAAGCTGTTCATCAGGTGATCGGTGAACGGCGCCTCGGTGGTCAGCCCCAGCGCGCCGTGCAGATGGATCGCCATCGACGACACGTCGTGCAGCACCTTGGTCATCACCACCTTCACCGCCGACACGTTCTGGCGCAGCGCCTTCCAGTCATGACCCTGATCGGCGAGCCAGGCGGTCTCCAGCACCATCAGCCGGAACTGGCGCAGCTGGATCCAGGCGTCGGCGATCCGCTCCTGCACCATCTGCTGCTTCCACAGCACGTCGCCCTTGGTCTGGCGCGACACCACCCGCTCGCAGGTCATGTCGAGGCACTTGGTGGCCTCGGCCAGCGCCCGCATCGCGTGGTGCAGCCGCCCGCCGCCCAGCCGCGTCTGGGCCACCGCGAAGCCGTCGCCGCGCCCGCCCAGCAGGCCCTCGGCCGGCACCCGCACGTTGTTCCAGCGGACATGCGCGTGCTCTTTCTCCGCCTGGCCGTGATAGCCGTATTCGCGGATGAACTCGATGCCCGGGGTCTTGGCGTCGACGATGAACATCGACTGGCGGCGATAGGGGTCGTTCGCGTCGGGCTCGGTCTTCACCATGATGATGTAGAAGGCCGCGAACTTGGCGTTGGAGGAGAACCACTTCTCCCCGTTGATCACCCAGCCGTCGCCGTCCTGCTCGGCCCGCGTCTCGATCATCAGCGGGTCGGCGCCGCCCTGCGGCTCGGTCATCGCGTAGCAGGACACGATCTCGTTGTTGAGCAGCGGCTTGAGCCATTTCTCCTTCTGCTCATCGGTGCCGTAATGGGCGAGGATCTCGGAGTTGCCGGTGTCCGGCGCCTGGGTCCCGAAGACGATCGGCCCGAAGCGGGAGCGGCCGAGCTGCTCGTTCATCAGCGCGAGCTTGAGCTGCCCGTAGCCCTTGCCGCCCAGATGCGGGCCGAGGTGACAGGCCCACAGGCCCCGCTCCTTGACCTGCGCCTGAAGCGGACGCACCCGGCGCTTGAAGCCCTCGTGCTCGATGTTCCACTGGCTGGGCAGGATGTGGTCCAGCGGCTCGACATGCTCGCGGATGAAGGCGCTGATCCAGTCGAGCTCGCGCTGGAATTCGGGGTCGGTTTCGAATGACCACATGGGGGGCTCCCTCCCTGATGCCGCCGCTTGCCCGTGGGGTCGACCGCGACCGGGACGGCGTGTTTTTCGCAGGGAACATCGCGCAGGGGCGGGGCGCTTTCAAATATCGGATTCTGACCCTATCATTCGGCTTTGGTTATGGATCGACTTGCAAGGGAGCGCCCCGGATGGACCTTGACGCAACGCCGTTCAGGGCCTTCGTCAAGGTGGCGGAGCACGGCTCCTTCACCCGCGCCGCGTCGGAGCTGAACATCTCGCAGCCCGCCCTGTCGGCGATGATCAAGGAGATGGAGCGCCGCCTGGGCTTCCGCCTGTTCGACCGCACGTCGCGCCGGGTGAGCATGACGCGCGAGGGGCAGGCCCTGCTGGTCAACGCCAAGCGGGTGGTGCTGGAGCATGACTGGGCCCTGCAGCGCGCGCGGGAGATCCGGTCCAACGACCTGCGCCTGGCCGTCCCGAACATGGCCCCGATGATCGCCGAGCATGTGGCCCTGACCGAGGCCTTCGCCGCCTTCCGTCCGCAGGCGCGGACCGATGTGCTCGCACTCGCGCCCTCCCGCCTTTACCGGGCGGTGCGCGACGACCAGGCGGACCTGGCGCTGACGCTCGAACCCTCCGCGCAGGAGGAGCTTTCGCCGATCAACATGACGCTCGGCGCCGAGTTCGAGACGCAGGTCCTGGCGACGCGCCCGGTGGGGCTGCTGGCGCCGCCCGGCCATCCCCTTGCCGCGTCCGGCCGGGCGCGGGAGACCGCGCTCAAGGGCATGCCGATCGCGGTGGTGGGGCGGGCGCATGGCGGGCCGCTGGCCTCCGCGATCAGCCGCTGGCTGACGGAGCTGGGGGCCGATCTGGTGCGCAGCGGCGAGGCCGACGCGATCTCGCTCATGCGGCTCGCGCTGCGCAGCGGCGTCGCGGCGGTGGACATCGGCTGGTTCGACATGGCCCGTCCGGTCGTGGCGCCGTCGCTGAGGCCCGTCGTCATCGAGGGCCGCCGCCTGGCGAGCGACCTGGTGATGATCCGGCGCCAGCGCGCCCCGCGCCTTCTGGCCGAAACCTTCTGGCGTTTCGCGGAGGCGCGCGCCGGAACCGGCGCGGAGGCGCCGAGCCTCGCGGCGACCTGAAACCGGGACCGCGCGAGGCGAAGATCGCGCCGCGCGGGTCCGGAAGGCGGCGGCGGCCCCGGATCGCGTCCGGCGCGCGCCTTCCCGCGGACGGGCGGCCGCCTTCGCCGTCGGACCGTCTCAGCCGTCGGAGAGCTTCACGCCGCGCTCCTCAAGCTTGTAGAGCTTGATGACATTGTCGCGGAACAGCTTCCTCTTCGCGACCTCCTTGAGCCCGAGCGCCTCGATATCCGCGGTGGTCCGCTCGAAGTCCAGCACCGGGAAGTCGGTTCCGAAGATCACCTTGTCCTGCCCGAAGCTGTTGATGTAGCGCACGAAACTCTCGGGCCAATAGGGCGGACGATGGGCGTCGCAGCCGATGAAGACGTTCTTGTGCTTCCAGGCCATCGCGATCATCTCCTCGGTCCACGGGATGCCCACATGGATGCCGACCAGCTTCAGCTCCGGCAGGTCGCAGGCGACGCCGTCGAGCGTGATCGGCCGGCCGACCGAGCGGCAGGGATAGTCGGAGGCGTAGACCATCGACTGCCCGATCTGGAGCTGCACGGGGACGTCGAGCTCGATGCATTTGGCGTAGAACGGATACCAGCGCGCGGCGTCGGGCGCGATCTCGAACCAGTGCGGGTAGCCGTGAGCGCCGATGAAGCCGTAATCCTCGACCGCGCGCTGGAATTCCCACACGCCCTTCATGCCCTCGGTCGGGTCCAGCCCCGCGAGCCCGAAGAAGCGGTCGGGATGGGCCTTCACCGCGCGCAGCACCACTTCATAGGGCAGATGCCAGGTCGAGCGATGGCCAAGCCGGCCGACCTTGGGGGCGACGAGGAAACCGCGCTCGATCCCGGCGGCGTCCATGCGGCGCAGCATCTCGTCGATCTCGATGCCCCTGGAGGTGGCCTGGTCCACCTTCATCTTCTCGACGAAGAAGCCGTCGCGCCATTCGGGACGGTGGGACATGACCTCTTCGGTCCAAAGGTTGACGACGGCGTCGATGGCTCCGGTGGGCATGGGTCTCGTCCTTGATCAGGCGCCCGCGACGGCGGCGCCGCAGGGCGCGAGCGCGTCGTCGATCAGGCTTCGGGTGGGTCCGGCCCCCCAGACGGGGACCAGGAAGCGTTCCGCCCGGGCGAGCAGCCCGGCGCGGTCCAGCGGCGTGAGATGGCCGCCGGGAGGGGTCAGCAGGGTCGGGTCGGCGGCGGAACCGTAGGCGAGCCGCCGCTCGGCGCTCAGCCGCGCGCCGTCGACGAGCCGGACCGTCACCCGCGCGCCCAGCGCGTCGGGATAGTCCGCGACGAAGGGCTCGGCCGCGCGCATGGCAGTGCGGGCGGTCAACGCGTGCAGCGCCGCGTCCGTCGGGCGGGCCAGCAGCCCGGGCGAAAGCGGGCCGCGCAGAAGGGTCGAGGCGACGCACCACGGCACGCTCATCAACCGGTCGTAGAGCTCGTCGCGCGCATCGGGGGCGGCGGCGAAGGCGAGCGCGAGGGGGTAGGTCTCGATCTCCACCGCCGCGATCCGGTCGGGGTCGTCGGGCAGCCCGGCGCGCAGATCCAGCGCGGCCTCGACCGCCGGCTGGACATGACGGCAGCCGGGGACGGGCTTGAAGAACACCAGGTCGAGCGTCTCTCCCGCCCAGCCGGCCGGGTCCGGCGTCGGCGCGGCGCGCCCCGCGAGCAGGGTCAGCAGGCCGTCGGCGCCGGGCCGCCCTTCCAGCACCGTCGACCCGCCGTCGAGGCCATGGGCCGCGAGGCGGGCCGCCTCGTATCCCGCCCGGGCCGCCAGCCCGCCATGGAAGGGAACCGCCGAGCCATGCAGCCGCAGCGCCTCATAGGCCGCGACCGGAGCGGTCACCGCGGCGATGGCGACGGCGCGCCCAAGCGCCTCGGCGTCGAGGCCCATCAGCCGCCCGCAGGCCGCCGCCGCGCCGATGGCGCCCATGGTGGCGGTGGGGGCGGCGCCGCGCAGGCTCTGCTCGGGATGGGTCGCGGCCGAAAGCCGGTTGGCGACCTCGTAGCCCAGCGCCAGGGCGGTCAGGATCTCCCGCATCGGCTTGCCGCGGCCCGCGACATGCGCCGCCGGCACGATGGCGGACGAGGGGTGGTTGCCGCCGCGCCCGAAGCCGTCATGCAGTTGCAGCAGCGCGCCCAGATAGCCCAGCGCCACCATAGCGCCGGAGGCCGACAGCCCCCGGTCCAGGCCGGGGACGCGGACCGGGCCGTCCTCGGCGAGGCTGGCGGCGGGGGCGGCCTCCGGCAGGGTCGCGCCGGCGGCGGCGAGGGACAGGAAGTCGACATAGCACAGGGCCGCCCTGGTCCGGCGGGCGGGGGTCAGATCCGCCCAGGCCAGGCCGGCGGCGAAGGCGCCGATGCGGCGCGCGAGGGCCGGGGCCGGGGGCGGGGCCGGGGCCGGGGGCGGGGCCGGGGCCGGGGGCGGGGCCGGGAACGGGGGCGGGGCCGGGAACGGGGGCGAAGCCGGAGACGGGGGCGGGGCCGGATCGCTCACAGCCCCATGCTCCGCGCGATCAGGCTGCGCTGGATCTCGTTGGCGCCCTCGCCGAAGGAGAACAGCCGCGCGTCGCGCCACAGCCGGCCCATCTCGCTTTCGGCCGCGTAGCCGGCCGAGGCGAGGATCTGCATTCCGTGATGGGTCGCGTATTGCAGCGCCTCGGAGGCGATGACCTTGGCCTGCGACGCCTCACGCGTCGAATCCCGCCCCGTGGCGATCAGCCAGGCCAGATGCCAGCACGCGAGGCGCGCCTGGTCGACGCGCATCTGCATGTCCGCCAGCCGGTGCTGCACGGCCTGGAAGGCGCCGATGGGCCGGCCGAACTGCACCCGTTCCTTCGCATGGGCCAGCGCCAGGTCCACCGCCCGCTGCGCCGCGCCGACGCAGGAGGCGGCGAGCCCCCCGCGCCCGTATTTCAGCGTCTGGGACATGGCGGCGAAGCCCTGCCCCTCCGCCCCCATCAGCGCGTCCTCGCCGACGTCCACATTGTCGTAGAAGACCTCGAAACTCGGCATGCAGTTGTTGCCCAGCTTGGGGATCGGGGTCATCGACAGGCCCGGCGCGTCGGTGGGGACCAGCAGGGCCGAGATGCCGGCATGGCGGGACGCCTCGGGATCGGTGCGCGCGATGGTGACCAGGTGGCTGGCGCCCTGCGCGTCCGAGATCCAGGTCTTTCGCCCGTTCAGCCGCCAGCCCGACGCGGTGCGCGCGGCCTTCAGCTTCACCCCCGCCGCGTCGGAGCCGGCGTCGGCCTCGGTCAGGGCGAGGGCGAACAGCAGCTCTCCCGCGATCAGGCCCGGCAGGAACGCCTCGCGCTGGGCGGGACTGCCATAGGTCATCAGCGACATGCCGCCGAAGCCGATCACCCGGTTGAAGATCGAGGCGGCCATGCGCCCGCGCAGGCCCATCCGCTCCTGCACCAGGGCGACGGTGCGCCAGTCGGCCTCCAGCCCGCCGAACGCGGCCGGGAACGGCAGGCCGAGCAGGCCGAGCGCGCCCATCTCGGGCAGGAGGTCGTAGGGGGGCGCATGGCCCTCGTCGCGGCGGCGTTGCTCTTCGGGCGGAAGGCGGCGGGCCATGAAGCGGTCGACCGTCTCCAGAATGGCGAGCTGTTCGTCGTCGGGCTGGAAATCGATCATGCGGCGGACGCTCCCATGGGCGCGGCGCGGCGACGGGCGAGGCCGAGGACCAGGGCCGACATCGCCACCAGCAGGGCCGAGAGCACGGCCATCGCCACCAGCCAGAGAACGGGGTCGCGGGACTGGAGATGGGCGCGGCCCAGAAGCTCCACCGCCGTGGCGAAGAGCGCCAGCACCCCCCAGCCGAGCCAGAGCGAGCGGCCCGGATGTTCGGCCACGCCGCCAGGGGCGTCGGCGACCCGGGCCAGCGCGTCGAGCCCGGCGGGGCCGGCGCCGGGCTCGCCCCCGTCCTCGGCCGCGGCGCGGCGCAGGCGGCTGGCGGCGAGACGGGCGAGAAGCCCGGTCGGCGCGGGCGCGGGCCCGGATGCGCCGCCGGCCGGCGCTTGGGCGACGGGGGCGGCCCGTCGCACGGCCCGTCGCGCGGCGCGGCGGGCGGCGAAGCGGTGGTCGAGCAGCACCGCCGCCCCGACCACGGCGAGCCCGCCGAGGTCGGTCGCGCGTTCCGGCGCGATCATCAGGAAGGCGCCGGCCGTCATGGCCATGCGCGCCGGCGTCGACAGCGGCGCGAACAGATAGCCCACGAAGGCCGCCGCCAGCGCCGACAGGCCGATGGCCGCGGTCGCCGTCGACCAGATGATGGTCAGCGGATCGCCGATCATCAGCAGCGCC
The DNA here is from genome assembly GCF_900106695.1 of Albimonas donghaensis. GTDB lineage: Bacteria > Pseudomonadota > Alphaproteobacteria > Rhodobacterales > Rhodobacteraceae > Albimonas > Albimonas donghaensis. The sequence continues at coordinate 47,202 of NZ_FNMZ01000001.1, read as the reverse complement.
GGCTGGTAGACGAACATCACCGGGATCACGAAGGCCGCGACGCCGAGCTTGGCGGCCTCGACCGATGCGGCCAGCGGATTCGCCCCCGCGATCGGCGCCGCGGCGAAGGCCGCCAGCGCGATGGGCGGCGTGATGTTGGAGACGACGCCGAAATAGAGCGCGAACATATGCGCCGCGATGTCCGGCACCCCCGCCGCCCGCAGGATCGGGATCACGGTCGCGACCATGGTGATGTAGACCGCCGAGGAGGTCATCCCCATGCCCAGCACGATGGCCATCAGCCCGCTCATCAGCAGCAGCAGCCACAGATGGTCGCCCGCGACCGAGATCGCGCCCTGCGTGACCTGGTAGCTGAGCCCGGTGGCGAAGATCGCGCCGATGATCACGCCCGCCGCCGCGGCCGTCGCCGACAGCGAGGCGGTGGCGCGGGCCGCGCCCTCCATCGCCTCCATCAGCCGGATCGGGGTCGGCCAGGTGGCGCGGCGCGCGAAGCCCATCACGAAGGTCCCCGCCAGAGCGATCACCGCGACCAGCACGATGGAGAACCCCGCCGTCAGCCCGCCCACGATCAGCGCCATGGGGAACAGCAGATAGCCCTCGCGCCGCATCACCGTGCGGAACACCGGCAGCCGGTCCCGGGGCAGCGCGCCCAGGCCGGTGCGCTTCGCCTCGAAATGCACGGCGAGGAAGATCACCAGGAAATAGAGCGCCGCAGGGATGATCGCGGCGATGACGATCTCGACATATTCCATGCCCAGGAACTCGGCCATGATGAAGGCGATGGCGCCCATCACCGGGGGCATGATCATGCCCCCGGTGGAGGCCGCGGCCTCGGTCCCCGCCGCGAAGGCGGGACGGTAACCCAGCCGGCGCATCAGCGGGATGGTGAAGGCGCCCGTGGTCAGCACGTTGCCGATGGCCGAACCCGAAAGCATCCCCATCAGCCCCGACGAGATCACCGAGGCCTTGGCCGGCCCCCCGGTGCGATGCCCGAACAGCGAGAAGGCGAGCCGCAGGAAGAAGTCGCCCACGCCCACCACCGCCAGAAGCTGGCCGAACAGGATGAACAGCACGACATATTGCGCCATCACCGCGATCGGCGCGCCGAAGATCCCGCCGTCGCCCACCACCAGCGCGCGCAGCAGCGTCAGCGGCCGTGCGGGCGGGCCGTAGAACAGGCCCGGAAAATGGTCGGCGAACAGCGCGTGGCACACGAAGAACCCCGCCACGATCAGGATGATCGGCCCCAGCGTGCGCCGCACCGCCTCCGCCACCAGGAACAGCGTGGCGAAGGCCGCGAACAGGTCCGCGTCCGACATGATCACCTGGCGCAGGGCCCAGCCGTCGATGGTCGTGACGTAGTACCAGATCAGCCAGAGCGACGCGGCGAGGAAAACCGCGTCGAGGATGGTCCAGGCGTTCCACGGATCCGCCCAGCCGCGGCGCAGCGGAAAGGCGAGGAACACCAGCGCCAGCGCCAGGCACAGATGCACCATGCGGAACAGCATCGCCGGCGGCGCGCCGTAGATCCCGGCATAGAGGTGGATCATGGCGAAAAGCGTGGCCAGCACGCCGATCAGGAAGGCGGTGATCCGCAGGGGCGCGGACGCCTCGCCGGAAAGCGCCTGGAACGCGGATCGCGGGGTCGCGGTCATGGAAGGGCTGGAGCTCCGAAGCGATCGCGCGGCGGCGCGGCGAGGCCGGGGCGGCGACGGGCGCCGCCGTCAGGCGAAGGGATCGAGGGCGGCGAGGCCGCGCCCCGGACGAAGGCCGGGCCGGGAGCGGCGGCGCGGGCGGACCGCTCCGCCGCCAGGCGGGGGCGACGGGGGGCGCGCGGCGAGACCGCCGCGCGCCCCCGCGGCGTCACTCGGAGATGCCGGCTTCCGCGTAGTATTTCGCGGCGCCGGGATGCACCTCGATCGCCTTGTTCTTCAGCATGATCTCGGGGCTGATCTCGTCCGCGCCGGCGAACAGGTCGTGGAACTCCGCATGATGCTCCACCAGCACCTGGGTGATCTTGTAGACCAGCGCCTCGTCGAGATCGGCGCTGACCACCAGCTCGTTGGAGACGTAGGGGACGGTCACATCCTCGGCCTGCCCCTCGTAGGTGCCCGCCGGCACCACGCCGGAGGACGCGCCGGGCAGAAGGTCGGCGTATTTCGCGGCCGCCTCGGGCGAGAAGCCCAGCAGCGTGATCCCGGGCTCGTTCTCGACCTGCATCAGCAGCGAATAGGGCGCGGGCCCGGAGAAGAAGCCCACGTCGAGCCGGCCGTCCTGCATGGCGCCGGCCTCGTCGCCGTAGCCGATCTCCTCGATCACGCCGCCGGCCGCCTCGATCGCCTCGAACGAGGTCCCGTTGGCCTCCAGCGCGGCCACGATCATCGGATAGAAGATCGAGGTCTTGTTGGCGCCCCAGACCCGGTATTCGCCGTCGTCGAGTTGATCGAGCGAGGTGAGCCCCGAGCCCGTGGTCGCCGCCGGCTGGAACAGCGCGCCGTAGAGCGTCATCAGGTGGCGGGCCTGCGGGGTGGGCACGCCCAGCGAGCCTTCGCCGCGCTGCACGATGGGCGAGAGGAACGAGTAGGTCAGCATCATGTCGACCTCGCCCTGCGCCATCAGGGCGAAATTCGCCTCGGTGCCGCCGGCGACGGTGGTCGCGTGGACGCCCTCGATATTGGCGTTGATCAGGTCGGCGATCTTGGCGCCGACCACGGGATAGGTGCCCGCGAGGCCCGAGCCGATGCGCACGAAAGTGTCCTGCGCAAAGGCGGGGGCGGCGCCCGCGGTCGCCAGCGCGGCCGCGGCCGCCATCATTCGAAAGGTCGTTTTCATCGCTCGTCCCTGTCGCTGTTCATGGGCTCCACGCCGGCTGCGCGCGCCTCTCGTCCAATACTCCCGGCCCCTTGCGAAGCTCTTTGTCCAGACGTTGTTGCTGAACCTGGCAAGCTGTGTCAATGATAAGTCAAGTTTAGGCCCATCTTTGATACAGGCGGCGGCGCGGCTCCGGTCTCGCCCCCGCTCCGGAGGAGCTACATGAACGACGCAGGCGCAGGTTCGGCCACCCCTGGCTCCCCGGCCACGACAGGGCGCGGGACGCCGGCGCGGGGAATGGATTCGGGCAATCTCGCGGGGATTCTCGACGTGCACGCCCGCACGCGCGCCGGTCACACGGCTCTGGTTTTCCATGATCGGGAATGGACTTACGAGGATTTTGCGCGCGAAGTCCGCCGTCATGCCCGGCATCTCGTCGACACCGGCGTGCGCGCCGGCGACCTGGTCGGCGTCTCGCTCGAGGATTCGCCCCGCACGCTGTTCGTGCTCTTCGCGCTGGCGCGGATCGGCGCCATGTCCCTGCCGATGGACGCGCGCTGGAGCGAGGTCGAGCGCACGCGCCTCGTCGCGTTCTTCAAGCCGCGGCTGGTACTGTCCGACTCACCGATCGCCCCGGTGGACCGCGAGACGGTCATGCGCGTCGACCCGGCCTGGGATGCGGCGGTGATGGCGGCGCAGGACGACGCGCCCCTGGCTAGTGGTCCGGACCTTCCGCTGCTGGTGTCGCTGTCCTCCGGGACCACCGGGCGGCCGACCGGTCCGATGGTGACGCATGAGCGGATGTTCGCGCGGTTCATGTCGCAGACCGTGTCGCTGACCTTCAACGCCTACGACCGGTTCATGACCGCCACGCCGCTCTATTTCGGCGGCGGGCGCACCTTTTCGCTGTCGCAGATCGTGCTGGGCTCGACCCTCGTGCTCTGCCCGCCTCCTTATTCGCCCGAGGCGCTGGCCGCCGAGATCGCGCGCACCCGCGCCAACGGCGTGTTCCTCGTGCCCACCCTGCTGCGGCGGCTGCTCGACCTGCCCGAAGAGGTGCAGGCGTCGTTCCGCGGCCTGCGTCTGCTGATCTCGTCCGGCTCGCCCCTGCACCGGCATGAGCGCGAGCAGGTGCGCGCGAAGATCACGCCCAACTACTACGAATACTACGCCTCGACCGAGGGGGGCGGCGTCTCGGTCCTCCCCCCCCAGGATCAGGAGATCCGGCCCGAGAGCGTCGGGCGGCCGTCCTTCCGGGTCGAGGTCGAGATCGTGGGCCCGGACCACAGGCCCCTGCCCGCGGGCGAAACCGGCATGGTGCGCTATCGCGGCCCCGGCGTGGCCGACAGCTTCTTCCGGGACCCGGAGGCGTCGGCGACCGCGTTCCGCGACGGCTGGTTCTATCCCGGCGATCTCGGCGCGCTGGACGCGGACGGGTATCTGACCCTGCGGGGCCGGGCGAAGGACATGATCAACCGCGGCGGCGTGAACATCTACCCGCAGGAGATCGAGCAGACCCTGCAGGGCATGGAGGAGGTCGCCGAGGCCTGCGTCTTCCCCCTGCCGCATGCCGAACTGGGCGAGGAAGTCTGCGCCGCGCTGGTCCTGCGCGACGGCGACGGGGTCGATGACCTGAAGGCCCGCTGCCGCGCCGAACTGGCGAGCTACAAGGTCCCCTCGCGCTGGTTCGTGATGGAGAGCCTGCCGAAGAACTCCGGCGGCAAGGTGGTGAAGGCCGAGGTGGCCCGCATCGCCGCCCAGGGCTGAGCGCGACGCCGGAGCGCCAGGCGCCGGATGACGGCGCCCGGTTCGACCGCGAGCCGGCGGGAGAGATCGGCGCGCCCGCGTCCCCGCCGGCGCGTTCAGCCTTGGATGAGGATCGCCCGGAAGTCGTTCACATTGGTCAGAGTGGGCCCCGTCGTGACCAGACCGCCGAGCCGTTCGAAAACCGTGAAGCTGTCATGCGCCTCAAGCATGCGGCGCGCATCGATGCCAAGGCGGGCCGCGTCCCTCACAAGGTCGGGGCCCGCGATCGCGCCTGCGGCGATTTCGGTCCCGTCGATCCCGTCGGTGTCGACCGCAGCCGCGGAGATGCCGGCATGGCCATCGAGCGCGAGCGCAAGGGACAGCAGGAACTCGGTGTTGCGCCCCCCTCGCCCGGGGGCCTCGTCGCCCACGGTCACCGTGGTCTCGCCGCCGGAAATCAGCACGGCGGGCGGGGGGGCGGGCGTCCCGTGGCGCGCCACGGCCCTGGCGATGCCGGCCATCGCGATGCCGACCTCGCGCGCCTCCCCCTCCAGCGCATCGCCGAGAAGCACGGGCGTCACGCCGGCGGCCCGAGCCACCTCCGCCGCCGCTGCAAGCGAGCCCTGGGGCGTGGCGATGAGACGGTAGTCGGGCGCGAAATCCGCAGCGTCCGGCGACGGCGCGCGCAGCATCGCGTCGACCGCCTCCGGCAGCCCCCCGCCGAGCTTCGCGGCAAGATGCGACAGGTCTTCCCGTGCCGTCGGATCCGGCACGGTCGGCCCCGAGGCGATCGCGCCGGGATCGTCGCCCGGCACATCGGAAATCGCCAGCGTGACCAGCCGCGCCTGTCCGGCGGCGCGCGCCAGACCGCCGCCCTTCACCTGCGAAAGGCGGCGGCGCACCTTGTTCATCTCGGAGATCGACAGGCCGGATGACAAAAGCAGCCGATTCACGGCGATCAGATCGTCCAGGGCGAGAGGCGGCCTCGGCAGGGTGAGCAGCGAGGAGCCGCCGCCGGAAACCAGCGCGAGCACCAGATCGTCGGCCCCGGCCTCGGGCGCCGCGGCCATGATCTCCGCCGTCGCTTCCTGCGCCGCGGCGTCGGGGACCGGGTGCGACGCCTCGCGCACCGTGATCCGGTCCGTGGGCGTCGCGTGCCCGTAGCGCGTCACGACCACGCCGGACAGATCGACGTCGGGCCAGGCTTGCTCCACCGCCCTCGCCATGGACGCGGCCGCCTTGCCGCCGCCGACCACGATGCACCGCCCCCGAGGCTTTTCGGGAAGGTGACGGGCGAGCGCCCGCGCGGGATCCGCCGCGCCGATGGCGGCCTCCAGCATCCGTTGCAGCAGGTCGCGGGCGTCGTCGTCCGTCATCGCGAAGGCTCAGATATTCTCGGCGCGGATCGCTTCGCAGACCGCGTCGGTGACCTCCTGCGTGGTGGCCTCGCCGCCCACGTCGGGCGTCAGGATGCCGTCGGCGCAGACCTTCTCCACCGCGCGCATCAGCCGGGTCGCGGCCTCGGTCTCGCCCAGGTGGTCGAGCATCTGGCTGGCGGTCCAGAAGGTGGCCACCGGATTGGCGATGCCCTTGCCGGTGATGTCGAAGGCCGAGCCGTGGATCGGCTCGAACATCGAGGGATACCGCCGCTCGGGGTCGATGTTGCCGGTGGGCGCCACGCCCAGGCTGCCCGCCAGCGCGCCGGCGAGGTCCGACAGGATGTCGGCATGCAGGTTGGTCGCGACGATGGTGTCGAGGCTTTTCGGATTCTTGACCATGCGCACGGTCATGGCATCGACCAGCATCTTGTCCCAGGTCACGTCCGGGTAGTCCCTGGACACCTCGGCGGCGATCTCGTCCCACATCACCATGCCGAACCGCTGGGCGTTGGATTTCGTGACCACGGTCAGCAGCTTGCGCGGCCGCGACCGGGCCAGCTCGAAGGCATAGCGCATGATCCGCGTGACGCCGGTGCGGGTGAAGATCGAAACCTCGGTGCCGACCTCTTCGGGCATGCCCTGGTGGGTGCGGCCGCCATTGCCGGAATATTCGCCTTCGGAGTTCTCGCGCACGATGACCCAGTCGAGATCCCCCGGGCCGACCCCCGCCAGCGGAGAGGTGATGCCCGGCAGGATCTTGGTCGGGCGCACGTTGGCATACTGGTCGAAGCCCTGGCAGATCGGCAGGCGCAGGCCCCAGAGCGTCACGTGGTCGGGCACGTCGGGCGCGCCCACCGCGCCGAAGAAAATGGCGTCGAAATCCTTGATCTGGTCGCGCCCGTCCTCCGGCATGAGGGCGCCGGTCCGCTTGTAGCGGTCCGAGCCCCAGTCGAAGGCGGTGACGTCGAAGGCGAAGCCACCGTCGCGCCGGGCCAGCGCCTCAAGCGCCTGCAGCCCCGCCGCGATCACCTCGGGGCCGATGCCGTCGGCCGGGATGGAGGCGATCCTGTAGGTCCTCACCGCATCGCTTTTCGCTTGCGCACCGGCGGAAGGGGTGGCCGCGGCATCGCCGTCCTTCAGGATCATCATGCTGTCTCCTCCTCGTGAACGCAGGTTGCGTTCGGAGGCGATCCTACAGGCCGGCATCCGGGCTTCTCAATTCAGCGTCGTTTATATACACTTGTGAAATAAAACAGAGAACGGGCCGCCCGACGTGAACATCACGCAGCTGCAATGTTTTCTCGCCGCCGCCGAGACGCTGCATTTCGGCCGCGCGGCGCGGTCGCTCGACATCCTGCCCGCGACGCTGGGGCGGCAGGTCAAGCAGCTGGAGGATCACCTGGGCGTGACGTTGTTCCAGCGCACCACGCGGGCGGTGTCGCTGACCGAAGCGGGAAACCGGGTGCTGGCGGATGCGCGCGCGCTCGTCGCCCAGGCCGAGGCGTTCGAGGAGAAGGCCCGCGCCGTGCGCAGCGCCGGGGCGCATGTGCTGCGGGTGGGCGCCATCGACAGCGCCGCGGCCGGGCTGATCCCGCAGGTCCTGAACCCCCTGCACGAGGCCCACCCGGACCTGGAAATCCAGATCGTGGAGCAGAAGACCATCCACCTGCTTCCGAAACTGCTGAGCGGCAGCCTCGACATCGCCCTTTGCCGGCCGCCGGACATTCGGGACCCGCGGCTGGTGTTCCACACCCTGTTCTACGAAACCGCCGTCGTGGCCCTGCCCCGGGCGCATCCGCTGGCCGGCGGCGACGCGATCGGGATCGCCGATCTCGCCGAAGAACCCCTGATCGTGCCGGACCGCCGGTCCCGGCCGCATTCCCACGACCTGACCATGTCGCTGTTCCTCGGCGCCGGGCTGACGGCGCGCGTCGCCCAGATCGCGGAGGAGAAGCAGACCATCGTCAACCTGGTGGCGGCGGGCGCCGGCCTGGCCATCGTGCCGCGCTGGACGTCCCGCCTGCAGGTCGAGGGCGTGCGCTTCATTCCGCTGGCGGAGACGGACGCGACATCGCAGGCGAAACTCATCCTCGCCGCGGCCTGGGCGAGGGGGACGCGCGATCCGCTGCGGGATGGATTCCTGCAGGTTCTCGACGATCAGCTGGAGGCCCTGGAGGCCTCGGCTTGATTATATCATTAGTGAATATAATTGCTCCTGAATTGTGTCGATCCCGGTCCTTCGCCCAGAGTTGCAGGCGGAGGGTGCGCCGCGTCTCGTGGCGTCACGGGAGAAAACAATGAGGAGGAAACCATGAAATTCACCAAGGTCATTGCGGCCGCCGCATGCTTCGTCGCGCTGCCCGCCGCCGCGTAGGACAAAGCCGACTGGCCCACCAGCCTCACCATCGGCACCGGCAGCCAGGGCGGCGCCTATTTCGGCTACGGCTCCGGCTTCGGCGCGATGATCAGCGAAGCGCTGGGCGTCAACGCCGGGGTCGAGATCACCGGCGGGCCGGTGCAGAACGTCACCCTGGTCGAGACCGGAGAGCACCAGCTGGGCTTCGTCACGCTCGGCCCCGCCGACGAGGCGCGCCGCGGCGAAAGCCCGCTGATGCCGGGCGTCCCGCATGAATCGGTGCGCGCGCTCTTCCCGATGTACCAGACCCCGCTGCAGGCGGCGGTGCTGGCCTCTTCGGACATCGAGAGCTTCCAGGACCTTCAGGGCAAGCGCGTGGGCGTCGGCCCGGCGGGCGGCACGTCCGCCACCTACTGGACGCGCTTCTTCGAGAACGCGGAAGGCTACGGCGACGTCACCATTTCCAACGCCGGCGGCTCCGACACGGCCGGACAGCTCAAGGACAGGCTGATCGACGCCTTCGTCTACGCCGCAGGCCTGCCCACGGGCGCCTATTCGCAGCTGGCCGTGGAAAACGACGTGCGCTTCCTGTCGATGGATGACGAGACCCTGGCCACGATGAAGAAGATCGTGCCGGCCATGGCGGATTTCACCATCCCCGCCGACACCTACGAGGATCAGCCCGAGGACCTGCAGACCGTGTCGCTGTGGAACTTCGCCATCGCCCATGCGGACATGCCCGAGAGCCTGGCCTACGAGATCACGGCGCTGGCCATGGAGAACCATGACCGCATGATGACAAACCACGCCGCCGCGCGCGAGACGCTGCCGGAGAATGTCGTCAAGAACACCGTGATCCCGTTCCACCCGGGCGCCGCCCGCTGGTTCACGGAAAACGGCTATGACGTTCCGACCGTCGAGTAAGACCGCGCCGTCCCGAACGACGATCTGACGGCTGCCGGGCGGCGACCTCCGCGTCGCCGCCCGAACCATATCCATTCTCACGAGCGATCCGGTCCATGAACAACGCCGAGCGGCAGCACAGCCCAACCTCGACCGAAGACGACGGCAAGTCCGCCATCGAGCAGCAGCTGGCGCGGGCCAATGTCGACAACGATCCCGTCGCGGCGAACCAGAGGCTGTTCACCGGCCCCCGAAACCTGGTGATCGCGCTGATGTGCGTGGCCTACACGGTGTTCCACCTGCTGGTCATGAACGTCTACCCGCTGGAGACCTGGGCCTATCGCCTGACCCATGTGGGCGGCGGCCTGCTGCTGGGCTTCCTGCTGTTCGGCTCGCAGGCTTTCCGGGAGGACGCGGAGGCGACCCGGCGCGAGGGGCTGCTGTCCAAGGCGCTGCTGGCGCTCGCCGGGGCCGGCGTCGTCTACGGGCTGATCGGGGTCGCGGCGGTCTGGATCAACGGCGCCGTGCTGGGCGAGCGTCTGCCGCCGCAATGGGCCATGTCCACCTTCGGCATCCCGCTGACCGCCGGCACGGCGCTGGCCATCCTGCATGGCTGGGTGTTTCCCCATCGCGGCCGGATGCGGTTCGCGCCCGGCGACGTGCTGCTGGCGCTTTCCGCGATCGCCTTCACCGCCTACCTGATCTTCTTCGCCCGGCAGCTGCAGCTGCGCGCCGGGATGCCCATGGCGCTGCCCGGCGACATGTGGTCGGCCATCACCGGCGTGCTGCTGATCATCGAGCTGACGCGCCGCGTGGCCGGGCTGGCGCTGGTGATCATCGCCGCCGTCTTCGTCGCCTACGCCTTCGCCGGACCGTGGCTGCCGGGCATTTTCGAGCATCGCGGCTACGACGTGAAGCGCTTCTTCTCCTACATCTTCACCGACAACGGCGTGCTGGGCGCGCCGATCGCGATCTCGTCCACCTACATCATCCTGTTCGTGGTCTTCGCCGCCTTCCTGCAGACGACGCGGGTGGGCGAATATTTCGTCAACCTCGCCTTCGCCGCCGCCGGCCACCGGCGGGGCGGCCCGGCCAAGGTGGCGATCTTCGCCTCCGGCCTGATGGGCATGATCAACGGCACCTCGGCGGGCAACGTGGTGGCCACCGGCTCGCTGACGATCCCGATGATGAAGAAGGTGGGCTACCGCAACCAGACCTCGGCCGCCGTCGAGGCCGCCGCGTCCACCGGCGGGCAGATCATGCCGCCGATCATGGGCGCCGGCGCCTTCATCATGGCCGAGATCACCGGCATCGCATACATGGAGATCGTCTACGCCGCGATCATCCCGGCGGTGATCTACTTCGTCTCGGTCTACTTCATGGTCGACCTCGCCGCGAAGAAGGCGGACATGAAGGGCCTGCCCCGCGACGCGCTTCCCAAGCTCGGGAAGCTGGCCAGACAGGTCTACCTGTTCCTGCCCATCGTGGTGCTGATCTACGCGCTCTTCGCCGGCTATTCGGTCATTCGCTGCGGCACGCTGGCGATGATCACCGCCGCCGTCGTGTCCTGGCTGACGCCGCATCGCATGGGGCCGCGGCAGCTGTTCCAGGCGCTGGACACCGGCGCGCGCATGGTGCTGCAGCTGGTGGCGGTCTGCGCCACGGCGGGCATCATCGTGGGGGTCATCGCGCTGACCGGCATCGGCTCGCGCTTTTCGACCGTGCTGCTGGCGCTGGCGGACCAGAGCCAGATCCTCGCGCTGTTCTTCGCCATGGTCGTGTCGATCATCCTCGGCATGGGGATGCCGACCACGGCGGCCTATGCCGTGGCGGCCTCCGTCATCGCGCCCGGCGTGATCAACCTGGGCGTCGCGCCGCTGACCGCGCATCTGTTCATCTTCTACTTCGCGGTGATGTCGGCCATCACGCCGCCGGTGGCGCTGGCCGCCTATGCGGGCTCGGCGCTGGCGGGATCGGACCCGATCCGGACCTCGGTCGAAAGCTTCAAGATCGGCCTCGCCGCCTTCGTCGTCCCCTACATGTTCTTCTACTCGCCCGCGATGCTGCTGGAGGGCAGCTGGTTCGAGATCGCCCATATCGCCGTGACCGCGCTGGTCGGCGTCTACCTCCTGTCCTGCGCGGTGCAGGGGTGGTTCTTCGGGCACGCGAACCTGGCGGTGCGCGCGGCGCTGGGCGCGGGCGGGCTGACGATGATCGCCGGCGGCTGGATCACCGACGCGATCGGCGTGGGCATCGCGATCGCGCTGATCCTGATCCAGCGCGCGCGCATGACCGCATCGGGTGTCGCGCGCGGGGCCGACTGACGGCGCAGCCCCGCGCCGAACCGACGCCGCGCGCCGCGGGGAAACGCTTTCCCGGCGGCGCGTGGCGGAGGGGGCGGGCGCGCCCCCGAACAGAACGAAGGACCGTTCCCGCCTGCGCCCGGCCGAACGATGTCCCGAGAATGCGCGTGTCGATCCCGCGGCCCATCCCACCCTACATGAATCGGGCCGGCGTCCGGAGCCCCCGGCTCCAGTCCCTGGGCGACTGGCCATACAGGCGCTTGAACTCCCGGCTGAACTGAGAGGCGCTCGCGTAGCCGACGTCCCAGGCGGCCTCGTTCACGGTCTTGCCCTCGGCGATCCGCATCGCGGCGTTGTTCAGCCTCATCGCCTTCACGAACTGGATCGGCGACATCGTCGTCGCCTCCTTGAACCGCCGGTGGAAGACGGCGCGGCTCATGCCGACATGGCTGGCCATGTCGTCGATGGCGACCTGCGCGTTCAGGCGGGCCGAGAGGTATTCGATGGCGCGCGCGATCTCGTTGCCGACGCCGAAGGCCCGCCTTGCGGCCGCGCCCGCCTCGCCCTTCAGCACGGCGTAGCAGAGCTCGCGCAGGCGCCCCGCCCCCAGCACCGCCCCATCCACCGGATCGTCGAGCAGCTCCAGCAGCTGAAGCAGCGCCTGGCCGAAGCCCGCATCCCACCGCGCCACGGCCAGCGCCTGCGCGGGCGCGCCTTCCGCCCTGCGCGAGGCGCCGGCGGCGGTCTCCATCTCGATGGCGAGCGCGCGCATGACCCGCGTCTCCAGCGTGATCATGACGCCCAGAAGCGGGTCGTCCTTCGACGCCCGCGGCGCCCCGGCCTCCACCGGCAGGGTCATCGGGCACAGCATGTATCGGCTGCTGTCATAGACATGGTGCTCGCCGTCCAGAACGGCTTCCTTGGCGCCGCTGACGATGGCGACGACCGTGGGCTCATAGACGGCCGGCACGCAGGGCACGGGCTCGGTCACGCGAAAGAGCCGCACGCCCTTCAGCCCGGTCTCGAAAAGGCCGGCCTCGGGAAGACGGCCTTCGATGATGCGTCTGATCCGGTCCTTGCTCATGCGCTCAAGCTGGCGGGGAAAACGGCGCGACGCAATCGGGATGATACGATCAGGCAAGTATCCGCGACGATCCCGCCTGTTTTCGATGGCCCGGGAGATTTATCTGCATCTCCAGACACACCCACGCAAGGGGCCGGCCCGGGCTGGCGGGAGAGATGACATGGCGGACACGACTTTCGGACCCGGAGGCTGGACGCCCGAGCGCCTCGGCGACCTTCGGGGCAAGACCTTCCTCATCACCGGGGCGAATGCCGGCGTGGGCTTTCAGGCGGCGCGGACGCTGCTGCGGAAGAACGCCAGGGTGGTGATGCTGAACCGCTCGGCCGAGAAATCGCAGGCCGCGATCGCGGAGCTGAAGTCGGAGTTCGGGGCCGGGGCCGATGTCGGTTTCATCCGAATGGACCTGGCGGTTCTGGACAGCGTGCGCAAGGCCGCGGAAACGGTGCTCGAAACCGTCCCCCGGATCGACGCGCTGATCTGCAACGCCGCCATCGCGCAGGTTCCCACCCGCAAGCTGACCGTGGACGGGTTCGAAAGCCAGCTCGGCGCCAACCACTACGGCCATTTCCTGCTGTGCGGCCTGCTCTTCGACCGGATCGCGCCGAGCAGGGGCCGCATCGTGGTGGTGGCCAGCCTGGGCTACAACATGGGCCTGAAGACCATCCGGTTCGACGACATGAACTGGGACAAGGGCTACGGCGCCAACGCCGCCTATAGCCAAAGCAAGCTGGCGCAGATGATGTTCGCCTACGAATTGCAGGATCGTCTCGCCGCCGCCGGCCGGACGGAAGTCGATGTCCATGTCTGCCACCCCGGCGCGTCGGCGACCTCGCTCATCACCACCAGCGGCAGCCGGACGATGCGGTTCGTCTGGTGGCTGATGACCAAGACGCCGATGGTGCAGACCGCCGAACAGGGCGCCTATCCCGAGCTCATGTGCGCCACCGAGGACGGGCTGGAGCAGCGCGCCCTCTACGGCCCCACCGGCACGCGGGAGGTCGTCGGCCCGGTCGGCAGGGGCGTCCTGAACGCCCACGCCCATGACAAGCGCGTCATGTCCCGCCTCTGGGAGGTGTCCGAGAAAGCCGTCGGCTTCGCGTGGCGCCTCTGACCCGGCGCGCGTCATCCCCCGGCGAGATCGCCGATGGCCTGCATGACGGAGGCGGCGTGGCGCGCATCCTGCGCCGCCGCATGGGGCTGGGCGAACCGCCCGCGGTCATTGTCGAAATACCGGCCGGAAGCCTCGGCGAATTCGTCCGACAGCGCGGCGCGGCGCAGGATGTCGGCGCCGATCCGCAGGTCATTGCCCGCGACGCCGAAGCCTTCCTTCACCATCTTCGACGCCAGCAGCGAGCCGGGATTCACCGCGACGAAGACCGGCCCCTCGGGATGCCGGCGCGCCAGTTCCTGCGTCCAGATCGTGATCGCCAGCTTGCTTTGCGCATAGGCGCCCATGTCATCGAGCGCGACCTCGCCCCGCAGCGCGGCCAGGTCGACCGGCGCCTGCGCCGCCGACGACAGGTTCACCACGCGACCGTCCTGCGGGAGGATCGGAAGCAGGGTCCGCGTCAGCAGGTAGGGCGCGATGGCGTTGACCACGAAGCGCATGTCCAGCCCCGCCGGCGTCCGCGTTCGCGGCGTCTTGTAGACGCCCGCGTTGTTGATGAGGACGTCAAGCGTCTCATGGCGCGCGAGGATCGCCCCGGCGAGCGCGGCCACCTCGTCCAGCCGCGCGAAATCGGCGAGGTAGGTTTCGGGGTCGCCGTCCATGTCACGGGCGACGGCGGCCAGCTTGTCGGCGCTGCGTCCGTGCAAAAGGACCTTGTGCCCCTCCGCGGCCAGCGTCCGGGCCGTCAGGCGTCCGATACCGTCGGTTGCGCCGGTGATGAGGATAGTCCTGGTCATGGATGCGTCTCCGCGTTGGAGAATTCCGGCAGCAGCGCCTCGGCGAGGCGATGCATCGTGTCTTCGATATCGGCGCCGTTGAAGCGCAGGTTCAGGGCGACATGGTTGATGCCGAGGTCGCGCAATTCGGCCAGATGCCGTCGCAGAAAATCCGTGCCGGACCGGAAGCCCAGATGGATCGGGCGCGGCGGGGCGTCCGGCTGGTCCATGAGATCCACATAGAGCGACTGCATCACCGGCTTGTCGGGGGAACCCGCCTCGGCGATCCTGCGGCGATACTCCGCGACCGCCCTGCCCTGGGCCGCGGGGTCGCGCGGATAGGTCATCCAGCCGTCGCCGTTCCGGGCCGCCCATTCGGGCGATTGCCGGCTGCCGCCGGTGATCAGCAGCGGCAAGCGCCCCGCCACCGGCTTGGGAAGCATGTCGATCCCGCCGGTCAGCACGCCCTGCGCCGTCTCGATGCGGGGATGGTCCGCGCCCATCGCGCGGATGTAGTCCACGCTGTCGCGAAACCGCGCGCCCCGATCGGGAAAGGACATGTTCAGCGCAGGGTATTCCTCGGGCCGGTCGCCGGAGGCGATGCCGAGCAGCAGCCGCCCGCCGGAAAGCGCATCCGCCGAGGCCGCGGCCTTGGCCACATGCGCGGGATGGCGCAGCGGCAGGACCACGCTCGCCACCCCCAGCGCGATGTCCTGCGTCGCCATGGCCAGCGCGCCCAGATAGACGAAGGGATCGAACACCTGCCCGGCATCGCCGAAGGACGGCACGTTGAACGGCACATCGCGCAGCCAGAGCGCCGAGAACCCCAACCGGTCGGCCAGTTGCGCGCGCTCGATATGGCGCGTCAGATCGGGAACCGGGTCGGGGCCATGCGCGTCCAGCGGCGCCACGAGCCCGAGGCTCAGGCGTCGGGGACGGAACACCGCGTCATGGGCGCGGTTGAGCTTCTGAAAGCTGTCGGCATCGGGCCTGTCCGGCATGTCGTCTCTCCTCCCGCGGGTTCAGCGCCGCGCCAGCGTCCGGCGTTCGACGCGTGGCCGGATCGTCGTGACGGACGCATCCTCGATGCGGCCGATGGCGCCTTGGGCGATCGAAGACCGCCCGCCGGATGCGCCCGGCGGGCGGGGTCGCTCAGGCCAGGTCGTCCCTGCCTTCGATCAGGTAGTGGTGGCTGACGGACCCCCTGCTCCGCGCGGCGAGATGCGGCGCATAGGCTTCATCGGCCATGAAGGCTTCGGCATGCGCCTTCGACGGCCATTCGATGATGATCCGCAGCGCGGCCGGCTGGTCGCCGCCTTCGACCTGTTCGTGGGACGCCGTGCGGGCCAGGTATGTCCCGCCATGCGCCGCGACACGCGCATTCGCGGCGGGGAGGTAGCCGGGGATCCAGTCTTCGCTGGACGGGGTGACGTCGAGAACGGAATAGCAGACCACTTGGGAAGCTCCTTTCATGGCGGGGGTCGCCTGCGCGCGTCAGAACCAGCTGACCGTGTCCGCCATGGCGCGGCGGGTCTTCGGGAACTCGGGGTCCTTGGCGCGGTAGCCGAAGGCGCACATCACCGCCGGCTTCCACTTGCCGGTGTCGATGCCGAAATCCCGGCCGAGCGTCTGCGTCGTGAGCGCCATGTCGAAGCCTTCGATCGGGCAGCTGTCGATGCCCATCAGCGCGGCCGTGGTCATCATGTTGGCCAGCACGATATAGGCCTGCTTGCCCGCCCAGTCGGCGATCTCGCGATCCGTCGTGATGCCGTGGTCGGTGGTCTGGAACCGGCCATAGGCGCCGTTGAAGATCTCGATCACCTCTTCGGGCAGCTGCTTGACCGTCCTGTAGTGATCCACAAGGTAGTCCGACCCGGCCGTCATCGTCTCGGCGGTGCTGGCGAGGATGATGCCGAAATGGCTCGCCGTGCCCAACTGGCCGGTGGTGCCGCTCATCATGCCGTTGGCGCCCCAGGAGAAGTCGCGAAGCAGTTCGCGCTTTTCCGGGGTCTGGATGACCAGCACCTTGAACGGCTCGTGTCCGAAGGAGGTCGGCGACAGGCGCGCGGCTTCGAGGATCGTCTCGAAGGCGCGCGCGTCCACCTTGCGCTCGGGGTCGAAGACCTTGGTGGCGTGGCGGAAGTTGAAGGCGTCGATGATCCGGGCCTGGATGTCGGGGGTGATGTCGGGGGTGATGTCGGCGATGGCGTTCATGGCTGTATCCATTGGCAGGGCGTTGGGTTGCCCCCGAGATATCACTTGCCCTGACGAATAAAATCGGCGCCTATCGGAGTTCTGTTTCCGCTTTTCGGATATAATGGCGATGGACACCGACTGCCTGCGCTTGTTCGTCATGGCGGCCGAACGGCTCAACATCAGCGCCGCGGGACGTGAGCTTGGTCTGGCGCCGGCGGTCGCGAGCGCGCGCCTGGCCAAGCTGGAGACCGAGCTGGGCGTGGAACTGCTGCGCCGCACGACGCGCAAGGTGTCGCTCTCGCTCGAAGGATCCGATTTCCTGCCCTATGCGCGCGAAATTCTGGCGCAGGCGGAGGCGGCGCGCGCGGCGCTCGGGGGCTCGGGCGCGGGCGCGTCGGGCACGTTGCGCTTCGCAGCCCCCAGCAGTTTCGCGCAGCTGCACATCATGCCGCTCCTGCCCGAGTTTCAGGCGCTCTATCCCGATCTGACGCTCGACCTGCGGCTGTCGGACACGCGGTTCGACGCGATCGAAGGCAGCTTCGACCTTGCGCTGCGCAGCGCGCCCCTGGCCGACAACAGCCTGAAGGGCCGCAAGCTGTCGGATGACAGCCGCGTGCTTTGCGCCTCGCCCGACTACCTTGCGAGGACCGGGCTGCCCGCGACGCCCGCCGACCTCGCGAACCACCGCTTCATCGCCTGGAGCAGCGCCGGGACCCGCGAGCTTATCCATGACGATGGCGCGACCGCCACGCTGGACCCGGAAAGGATGACCTGCCGCACGATCGTGGATGACGGCGCCGCGCAGCGGAGGGCGACCACGGCGGGCGTCGGCATTTCGGTCAATTCGCTCTGGAACATCGCCCATGACCTGAAGGCGGGCCGGTTGATCCGCGTCCTGCCGGGCTGGAGGCTGAACGAACGCACCGTGCTCTGGCTGGTCTATCCGCGGTCAAACGTGCTGACCCCCAAAACCCGGATCTTCATCGACTTCCTGATCGAGCGGCTGGGAAATCGCCCCGAATGGTCGGATCAGGCGGGCGCGTAGGGCAAGGCGCGGCGCTGTCGGCGCAGGTCAGCGGCAGGCGCGAGAAACCTCTCCCCGCCGCGTGAGATCATTCGCCAAGGCAAGCGCCCGATCCCCCGGCCCTCAAGCGGTCTGCGGCCTCGGGCGCAGGCGCCAGTACCAGACGCGGTAGGCCTCCAGCAGGCCGAGCGGGACGAAATGCACCAGCGCGGGGACAAGTCCGCCCCAGTCGTGCAGCGCGGCCCAGTGCAGCAGCGTCAGCACGGCTGCGGCATAGGTCGTGCGTTGCAGCGTCTTCCAGCGGCGCCCCAGCCTGCGGACGAAGTGATCCGAAGAGGTGACGGCCAGCGGCACGAAGATCAGAAAGGCGATCCAGCCGGTCCAGATGTAGAGGTTCGGCACATCAGCGATCACTTTCCGCGCGGCGCCCAGGTCGATCAGATACAGCACCGTATGCGCCAGCGCGTAGAAGAAGGCCGCGACACCGAAATATCGGCGGTTCTTCTTCAGCCAGCGCGGCCCGCGCCAGCCCTTGAACACCAGCGCCAGCGGCGAGGCCAGCATGGCGATGATCATGAAGCGCGCGGCGAATTCGCCCGTGGGATGCAACGCCTTGTGGATGGCGGCCCCGGTGGCCTCGACACCGGACGCGCCGAGGATGCTTGCCGACAGGCCAAGGCCCGGCAGCGCCAGAAGCGCCCAGAGCCAGTAGGGAGAGAGTCGCGACGCCATGTCTGTCGCCTTTCCTGGAAGGAGCGGCCGGACGGCCGAACGAATGAACCGGTTGTTGCACAGCGCGGCGCGGCGTTTCCGTCGCGCTCAGGGGCGGAATGCGGCGAAATAGTCGCCCCAGGACTGGTGCGGGCGGCCGGTGACCTCGGCGTAGTCGCCGGGGCGGTCGTAGACGCCCTGCCGGATGCCCTCGTAGATGCCGCCGATGATGGGACCGATGAAGTCGCCCAGCGCCGCGCTGCGGTCCTCCACGAAGGCCTCCGGCGTCATCTCCCGATACACGAGATCGGCGTCGAAGGCGCGGTTCAGGTGGGCCGCGAGTTCGGTCTGTGACATCGGCGGGCCGTTCAGGTCATAGACGCCGCCGTTCACGTCGTCGCGCGTCAGCAGCGCGGCGTAGGCATGGGCCAGTTCGGGCCGCGTGGTGTAGCCGCAGCGGCCCTGCCCTGCGCTGTTGGCGATCTCTCCGCGGGCCTTGTAGCTGTCGATGAAGTCGATATCCGGCTCGATATAGATGCCGTTCCGCCCGATGGCCCAGTCCAGTCCGCTGGCGCGGATGTCCGCTTCGGTCTGGCGGTTGCTTCGCACGACGGGGGAGAACCGGGAGCCCTCCTCCGGGCCGATGATGCTGGTGTAGAACAGCTTTTTCACACCGGCGGCGCGGGCGGCGTTGATCACGTTGCGGTGCTGCTGAATGCGAAGCTCGGGCGCGGCCATGCCGGAGACGATCACCAGCGCGTCGACCCCGGCCAGCGCGGTCCGCAACTGCTCCGGCCGGTCGTAGTCGCCCGGACGCGCCTCGATCCCCGGAACGGCGACCCTGGAAGGCGTGCGGGCCAGCCCGACGACGCGGGCGCCGCCCGGCAGGGCGATGAGTTTTCGGGCGATCTCGGCGCCAAGCTGGCCGGAGACGGCGGTCACGGCGTAGGTCATGGGGCGGCTCCTGACGATCGGAAACAGGGGCTCCGGCCACCGGGTCGCGGGCGGCATGTCCGGCGGCTCGGTGGCGGGATCCCGGGACGGGCCCGAAGGGGACGGGCCTCAGGCCTCGCCGCCCTCGGCGCCGGTCCAGGTGAGGTCCGGGTTCTCGCGGAAGGCGAACCGCTCCAGATGGCTGGACATGACCTGGATGGTCTTGTCGAGCATCGGCCGGTCGTCGGCCGTGGCGGTCAGGCGCAATCCCGCCGCGTCGGCGTGCAGCGCGCATCGCCCGAAGGGCAGTTCGATCCGGCCGAAGCCGGGTTCATGGACGACCGTCACCTTGTGGCCGAAATGCTTGCAGAGCGTGCCCAGGTAGCGTTGGGCATGTTCCGTTTCGAAGTATGCGCTCGCGTTCATGTCGATGCTCCGTGCTGTTGCCGCAATCACCTATCCCTTCGGCATTGATCCGGGTATGCACGCATTTCGGAAGTCATCGTTCGGATCAGCGGAACAATGATCGATCATCTGCGGCACATGGCGATCTTCGCGCGGGTCGTCGACGAAGGGTCCTTTCGGGCGGCGGCGAAAGCCATCGGCCTCGCGCCCTCACGGGTCAGCGAAACGGTGTCGGATCTCGAGAACTTTCTGGGCGTGACCCTGCTCTATCGCACCACGCGCAAGATCGCCCTCACCAACGAAGGGCGCATGTTCCACGCCCGCGCGACCGAGATGCTGCGCAGCGCCGAAAGCGGCCTGAACGAGCTCAACGCCCTGGCGCTGGCGCCGGTGGGCGCGCTCAGGGTCTCGATGCCGGCCTTCATGTCATCCTCCGCCCTGGCGACGGCCATCGCGGAATTCGTGCGGCGGCACCCGCAGGTCGCGGTGTCGGTCAGTTTCACCGACGGGCGGACGGATCTGCTGGAGGACGGGTTCGACGTGACCATCCGCGCCGGATGGCTGGACGACAGTTCGATGATGTCGCGAAAGCTGGGCGAAAGCGAACGGGCCCTGGTGGCGGGGTCCGGATACGCGGCGACCCGCCCCCCGCCCGCACAACCCTCCGACCTCGAGCATTGGGATTGGCTGAGCTACAAGCACCGCCCGGACAGCATCACGTTGCACGGGCCGGGGGGCGAGACGCGGAAGGTCCAGGGCCAGCCCCGGCTCGAGGCCGACAGCATCGATGCGCTCTACCACTTCACCTGCCGGAACCTCGGCGCCACGGTCCTGCCGGAACATCTCGCCGCGCGCGGCGAAGCCTCGGGCGAGCTGGTGCGCCTGCTGCCCGACTGGCGGCTGATCCCGCTGGGCTTTTTCGCCGTCTGGCCCGACACATCGCGGCGCGAGAGCCTGACCCGGATATTCGTGCGCTTCATCGCCGAATGGCAGGGCGAATGACACGGCCCGCGTCGCGCCCTCGCTGAACCGGATCGGCGGCCGCGAAGCCGCCCCCCGACTGCGCGGGAGGGGCCAGTCCGGCCTTCGGGGGGGGCGCTACGGGAGTGGCCGCACGATCAGAACCGGTTCGCAGGTATCTTGAAGTAGCTGTTTCCATCCGCCTCCGGCTCCGGCAGCCGGCCGCCCCGCAGGTTTACCTGGAGCGCGTGGAGCATCCTGTCAGGCAGGTTGAGCGTGGCGTCGCGGCCCTCGCGCAGCGTGACGTACTCGTCCTTTTCGACGCCGCCGCCCAGATGCTTGTTCGAGGCCTTCTGCTCGGCCACCGTGCTTTCCCAGGCGGGGGCGTCGCGGCCTTCCGCGCCGTAGTCGTGGCCGATGAAGATCCGGAAGTCGTCGGGCAGCGCCAGGATCGCCATCAGCGAGTCGTAGAGCATGGCCGCCGATCCGCCGGGGAAATCGGCGCGCGCGGTGCCGCTGTCGGGCTGCATGAACGTATCATGGGCGAACACCGCGTCCCCGACCACATAGGTGATCGAGCCGAGCGTGTGGCCCGGCGACAGCATCACGCGCACGTCAAGATCGCCGATGCGGAACCTGTCGCCGTCGGCGAGAAGCCGGTCGAAACCGGCCTCCGGGTCGAATGCGTCCGGCGTGTTGTAGAAGTCGCGCCAGAGGCCTGCGATCTCCCTGACCTTCTCGCCGATGGCGTTAGGCGCTCCGGTCTTCCGCTTGAGATACCCCGCCGCCATCAGATGATCTGCATGGGGGTGCGTGTCGAGGATCCACTCAAGGCTCAGGCCCTCGCGCTCGATCCAGTCAAGCGCCCAGTCGGCGGCCTCGGTCGAGGTGCGGGCGCGGGCCGGGTTGAAGTCCAGAACCACGTCGATCAGCGCGCATTTTCTCGTCGCCGGGTCGATGCAGATATATTGGCAGCTTCCCGACGCCGGGTCGTAGAAGCCGACGACGTCCGGGCTTCCGGGTCCACGGGATGCGCTTTTCGAATGCGGGATCGTCATTGAACTGGTCCTTTCCGGTCGTTCCGCGCCTGACCTGCCGCCGGTTCCGCGGCCCCCGGATCAAGTCTGCCTCGCCCGTTCCTCGAACGCCATCGGGATGACGACATCCCAGCCTCGCGTCCCGGATCGTCCGAACGCCGAGCGGTCGGCTGAGCCCGGCGTCGAAGCCTGAGCGTGCGCCCCCGGCGCGGCGTTCCTGCCATGCGCCATCCGGCGGCGGGCGATGCTTCGGGATGCGCCCGAGTCCAACCGATTTCGGCGGGGCGGGCTCCACGCCTGTTGACCCGAGCGCCTTCGCTGGGTGGAACCCGCAGCCCGATCAATCGTCCGTATCTTCGAGCACCACCTGGCGCAGGCTGGGAATATCCCCGGAGGACCGCCCGATCGCGTCAAGCTTCCGCTGCAGCGAGAGCCGGTTCAATCGCGTGAACGGCAGCGCGACGAAGGCCTCCAGACGGCGTTGCAGACCGCCATAGGTCTGCCGGAACGCCAGCGCCTGCTCCGCCACGCTTCCCACCAGCCGGACCGGATCGGCCATGCCCCAATGAGCGGAGACAGGCTGCCCGGGAAGCGGCGGACATTCCTCGTTCGCGGCATGATCGCAAACGGTGAACACGAAATCCATCTTCGGGGCGTTGGGCTCGTAGAACATGTCGACGGGCTTGGGACGGTATTTCGAGACGTCATGGCCTTCCGCCCGCAGAACCTCTTCGGTGAACGGGTTCAGCGCAGGGTAGGGAGACGTCCCGGCGGAGAACGCCCGGAAACGGCCGCCGCCCAGTTGCTCCAGAAGCGCTTCGGCGAAGATGGACCGCGCGGAGTTGCCCGTGCACACGAACAGGACGTTGCAGACGTCCTCCGCCGGCAGGCCGGTCGGACGCGGCGCCTCGCCGACGAGGTTGGCCAGGATCTCCGGACGTCCCCGGCCGCAGTCGTTGACGAGATGCTCGACCAGCTGGCCCAGATTGTCGAGGTCGATGCCATAGCGAATGAAGCGCCCGGCGCGCTCCTGCCGGACAAGGCCCGCGCGGGTCAGGATCGAGAGATAGACCGAAAGCGTGCTCGCCTTGAGGTCAAGCGCCCGCGCCAGGTCGCCGGCCGAGACCGTTTCCGGCGCCCGCCGCGCGAGCAGCCGGAACACAGACATGCGCCCGGCATGCGCGAGCGCGCCGAGCCCCTCCAGCGTGGTTTCCAAGTTCATCTGTCGCTCGGCGTCTTGACCGCGGGTCCCGACGCGAGCCGGCCCGTCCGGATTCGAAGACGCAGGGTCGCGCAGGAACCCGCATTCCTAGCGGATGCGGCAAGACTCCGCCAGCCCGCAGCCGGCGTCGCGGGGCGCCGCGCCCCGGCCTCGCCGCCCGCGCGGCGCGGGCGGCGAGGCCATGGCCCGGGCGAGCGCCCGGCCGGAGATCACCAGCGCCGTTCCAGACGGCTGCGGAGAAAGATCGCGAGCCCGTTCATCAGGACCAGGAAGCCCAGCAGCACAAGGATCGCCGCCGAGGTCCGGCTGACGAAGCCCCGTTCGGGGCTGTCCGCCCAGATGAAGATCTGCGTCGGCAGGGCGGTGGCGCTGTCGAACGGCGTGCTCGCGGCGGAGGTGATGAAGGCGTTCATGCCGATCAGCAGCAGGGGCGCCGTCTCTCCCAGCGCCTGGGCCAGACCGATGATGGTCCCGGTGAGGATGCCCGGCATGGCCAGCGGCAGCACATGGTCGAACACGACCTGCTGCCGCGACGCGCCAACCCCCAGCGCCGCCTCGCGGATCGACGGCGGCACGGCCTTCAGCGCCGCGCGCGTGGCGATGATGATGGTGGGCATGGTCATGAGCGCCAGCGTCAGCCCCCCGACCACGGGCGCCGAGCGCGGCATGCCGAACCAGCCGATGAAGACGGCCAGCGCCAGCAGCCCGAAAACCACCGACGGCACGGCGGCCAGGTTGTTGATATTGACCTCGATGAAGTCGCTGAGGCGGGATTTCGGGGCGAATTCCTCAAGATAGATGGCCGCCCCGATGCCGAGCGGGAAGGAGATCACGAAACAGGTCAGCAGCGCCCAGAAGGACCCCACGATGGCGCCCCAGAGCCCGGCCTGTTCGGGGAACCGGCTGTCGGCGTTGAAGAACAGCGCCCAGTTGAAGGGCTTGGACACCGCCCCCTGCGCCGCCAGCTGGTCGAACCATGCGATCTGGACATCGCTGACCCGGCGCTGACCCTCCGGCGTGTCGCGATCGACGAGGCCCTTGTTGAGCTGGTCGAACGGATCGGAGGCGGGAACCGTGATCGTCACGCTCGTCCCGATCAGCGCGGGATCCGCGACGACCGCGTCGCGAAGCTGGAACTGCGCGCCGTTCGACAGGATCGACGTGGCCTGCCGCAGCGTCGCGCGGTCGGAGGCGTCCAGATCGGCGAGCTGCTCCGCGAGGCTCCGCGCCAGCACGTCGTCGAAGCCGCCGCGGGGCAGGCGTTCGGCCGTGACCTCCTGCGGGTCTATGAACACGTCGAGCGTGACATGGGTCTGCGTGAAGGCCTTGTAGCCGCTGACCACGAGCGAGCCGATCAGGATCGACAGCATCAGCGTGGCCACGCCCAGGCCGGCGACGCCGAAGGCCTGGAGCAGCTTCTGCTTGCGACGCCGACGCGCCAGGTGGGGCGATCTCGCGCCGTCGGCGAACCGGGTCGGAGCGCCGGAGGACGTTTCGGTCATCCTGGGTATCCTTAGTCGTAGGCTTCGCGATATTTCCGCACGATGCGGAGGGCGAAGACGTTGATCGCGAGCGTCACGAGGAAGAGCATCATGCCCAGAGCGAAAGCGGCCAGCGTCTTGGGGTTGTCGAAAGAGGTGTCGCCGATGAGCAGCGTCACGATCTGAACGGTGACCGTGGTGACGCTGTCGAGCGGGTTGAGGGTGAGCGAGGCGATCAGCCCCGCGGCCATCACCACGATCATCGTCTCGCCGATGGCGCGGCTGACGGCCAGCAGCACGCCCCCGACGATCCCCGGGATCGCCGAGGGGAAGACCACGCCCAGCATCATCTCGGCCCGCGTCGCGCCCAGCGCCAGCGCGCCGTCGCGCAGCGCATGCGGCACGGCCGACATGGCGTCGTCGGCGAAGGAGGAGATGAAGGGGATCAGCATGATCCCCATCACGCCGCCCGCCGCCAGCGCGGTGTTGGGCGCCACGTCGAGCCCGATCGACTGGCCGGCGCTGCGGATGGCGGGCGCCACCACGAGGATGGCGAAGAAGCCGTAGACCACCGTCGGCACGCCGGCGAGGATCTCCAGCAGCGGCTTGGCGGCCTGGCGCACCGGGCGCGGCGCGAATTCGTTGAGGTAGATGGCCGAGATCAGCCCGACGGGGATCGCCACGATCAGCGCGACGACGGTGATGACCAGCGTGCCGAGGATCACGGGGATCCAGCCGAAGGCGCCCTCGGCGGCGACCTGGTCCTCGCGGATCGGGATCTGCGGCTCCCAGTTCACGCCGAACAGGAAGTCGGTCAGCGGAACCATGCGGAAGAACTTGATCGTCTCGAACAGCAGCGCCGCGATGATGCCGATGGTGGTGAAGATCGCCACGACGGAGCAGAAGATCATCAGGCCCTGCACCAGCCGCTCCGCCCCCTGCCGGGCGCGGAAGTCGGGCGACACCTTGCGGCGGGCGTGCAGCAGCAGCGCGCCGGAACCGGCCAGCGTGAAGACCACCATTCCAAGGGTGGCGGCCTGCTGGAGAAACGTCATCCGCTCCGCCGCCGCGAGCTTCCAGGCCTCCGGCTGACCGAAGACGCGGCCGCCCGCGATCGACTTGATCTCGGCCAGCAGCAGCTGCCGTTCGCCCGACGCCAGGCCGGAGGTCTCGGCGTCCGGCAGCCCGGCCATGACCGCACGGTCGATGAGCGGCGACTGGAACACCAGCCAGGCGAGCACCAGCACCAGAACCGGGATCAGGATGGTCAGGCCGGAGAACAGCCCGTGGAACCAGGGGATCGAGTGCAGCCGCACGCCGTTGGTTTGAAGGGCCATGGCGGCGCGGCGGTTGAAGGCGTAGCCGGCGCAGGCCGTCAGAAGCAGAATCGCGAAGGCGAGGGCGGTCATGAACAGTCCCGACGTTGATTGCGCGCCTGTCGCGCGGCATCGAGCGAAGCGGCCGCCCGAGGGATCGGGCGGCCGCCGTTCTACGTGGCGTTACTCCGGCGCGCTCATCGGCGCGCCGTCCAGAACCGCGTCCTGAAGCGCGGTGAGGCGATCGGCGGACAGGGAGACCAGCCCGCGCTCGGACAGGTAGCCGCCCGGCTCCAGCGCATCGTCGGACATGTATTCCGCGATGAACTCGTCGAGGTTGGGGATCACGCCGCGATGAGCGTTCTTCACGTAGAAGAACAGCGGCCGCGAGACCGGGTAGGAGAAGTCGCCGATGGTCTCTTCGCTCGGCGAGACGCCGGCGATATCCACCGCCTTCAGCGTGTCCATGTTCTCATAGAGGAACGAGTAGCCGAAGATGCCGACGGCGTTGGCATCGGCCTGGAGCCGCTGCACGATCAGGTTGTCGTTCTCGCCCGCCTCGACGAACGGCCCGTCGGTGCGCATGCGCGAGCAGTTCTCGCCGATCCAGTCGCCGTCGAAATCGCCGTTCTTCACGTAGTCCAGCTCTTCGCAGCCCGCGTGCATGGCCAGTTCGACGAAGGCGTCGCGGGTGCCGGAGGTCGGCGGCGGGCCGTAGGCGAGGATCTCCACCGCGGGCAGGTCCGCGTTGATCTCGTTCCACATGGTGTAGGGGTTGTCGGCCCATTCGCCGTCGACCGGAACCTGGGCGGCCAGCGCGAGATAGACCTCCGCGAGCGTGAGATCCCATTCGAAGGCGCTTTCGCGCGACACGGCCAGCGACAGGCCGTCATAGCCGATCATCGCTTCCGAGATGCTCTCGACGCCGTTGTCCTGGCACAGCTTGTACTCGGACGGCTTCATGGCGCGGGAGGCGCCGGTGACATCGGGATGCTGCTCGCCGATGCCCTGGCAGAAGATCTGCATGCCGCCGCCGGTGCCCGTGGACTCCACGATGGGCGAGGGGGCGCCGGTGGTGTTGGAGAACTGCTCCGCCACCGCCTGGGTGTAGGGGAACACCGTCGAAGAGCCGACGATGCGGATCTGGTCGCGGGACTGGGCCATCGCGGTCGAGGCCGAAGCGATGGCGAGCATCGAAACGGCCAGCTTGACGTAGGTCATCTTAGCTCCTGTGAATGGTCTCGCGCCCGCCCGGGCGAAGACGCCCCGATGTCGCAGCGGGCGTCTTCGCCAACGCGGAGGTCGCCCCGACGAAGGCGGGCCGCCGGTATCCGAAAGCCATGAAACCGTCCCCCCCTTCCGTGGCGCCGCGTCTGGGCCGAATGCCGAGCGACTGTGCTTCAGACGTCGATTCGACAATTCATGAATACACAAATCATCGTGGAGGCGGCAATGACGCCCCTCCTGTCCAAGCCCTGTTTCGCAAAAAATTCACAGTCCCGGCGAAGGATGCCCGCGCCGATGCGGCGCGGGTTTCCACGCCTGCCCGGCTGCGCCGAGCGACGCCCGACGGTCTCCCGTCAGCCCCTTCGACCCTGCCCCGTCATGGGCGGCATGGTCTCGCCGGGCTTCAGCCGCGGGGGGAGGAGGCGTTCATCTTCGGTGCGCTCTGCGCGCAGGACCGGATGCGGTCGCCGAGCATGGCGCGGCTCCGCGGGCCCTGCCGTCGCGGCGCGACGCCGGTCGGCCCTGGTTCGACCGCCGCGGCATGCGGAACGGGCGCGCGATGGGGGTTGGACAGCGTGCTGGCCGGATCGTCGGCACTCGGACCAGAGCCGCCAGCCGGGCGAGGAAACCCGGCGACGGCCCTAGGCCCGCCTCAAAACCGCATCGTGAGGCCGATGACCGGCCCATGAATGTCGACGTCGAGATCGACGCGCTTCGCCTGATAGTCGATCGCCAGGAACCGGTAGCCGGCCTCGCCCACCCAGCGCTCGCTGAACGCGTAGGTGACGCCGGCGTAGAGGTCCCAGGTCATTTCGCTGCCGATGCCGAAGCCCCCCGCCGAGGCCGAGCCGCGAAGGCCCCAGTCCTCGGTCAGGGCGTATCGGCCGCGCAGGCCGAAGAGCGGGTCGAACCATGTCTCGTCCCGGCTCGCGGACCGCCGGGCGCCGGCTCCCCCGCCGCCGGTGGCGGAGATATCGAGGCCGACATGGGTGATGCGGCCGATCCCCAGCAGGTCGATCGAGCCGCGCGCGTCCTCGTAGGCCCGCCACGAGGCGCCGAGGGTGAAAAGCCCGAGGTCCACCACTCCCTTGACGCGCGCGGCGGCGGGCCCGGTCCGGGTCTCGGCCGAGCTCAGCTCCGTCGCGACGAGGTCGCCGAACACCGCCCAGGAGCCTTTGCGCAGCTCGCCGTTGGCGAAGAAGGCGTAGTTCAGCGCCTCCAGGATGTCGCCGCCGTCGGACGACAGATCGGTGCTCAGGCCCGACCGGGGCAAGGTCGCCGTGCCGCTCACCGTTGGAAGCCAGCCGTAGACCGACAGCGCCCCGGTCCAGCCCGCGTCCTGCGCGGCGGCGGGCCCGGCGATCGCGGTGGTGGCGATCAGCAGGCGCAAGGCGAATGTCGAGCGGGGTTTCATCGCGGCGTTCCCTCGGGCGTCAGGCGAAAATCCGGGCGCGCCGGCTCGACGCGCCCGGAAGGCGTGGCGGCGGGCGCGGCGAAGATCGGCCGACGCGCCCGCCCTGCGGTCATTCCGGCGACGCGGCGGGATGCAGCGTGAAGCCGCGCCAGTAGGCGATGCCCAGGCCGGTCTCCTCCGCTTCGCCGCTCGAAAGCTCGGCCAGCGACGTCTCGTAGCGGCGCAGGGTGATCGACCCTTCGCCGGTGACGCCGGCCATGCGGCCCTCGCCCCCGGTGATTTCGAACCGGCCGGTGCAGCCGACAAGCCGCCAACCCTCGCAGGAAAAGCCGCCGTAAGCCACGGCGCCGTCGATGGCGCGCAGCTGGCAGGTCGCCGCGCCGCTCTGGCGGCCGGTGGCCTCGTCGCCCTCAAGCGCGCCGACGCATACGATGCGCCCCGCCGGAACCGGGCCCTCGCCGGCATCGACGAAGTAGGGCCCGCTCATCTCGCCCGCGAAGGCGTGGGACCGGGGGCCGGTGGCGATGACGACGCCCGCGGCCGACCAGACCGAAAACGCGTCGACCGTCGCGGACCCGTCCGCCGCCTGCTGGGCGAGCGCGCCGGAGGCCGACGCCGCCAGCGCGATCGCGGCGAAGATGCTGCGGTAACTCATGGCCGCCCCCCTCATTTGAATTTCACGAAGACGGCGTCGCCGCCGAGGGACAGGGCGTAGCCCTCCCGCCGGCTCTTGAGCTCGACGGTCACGCCTTGCGGGTTGACCAGCCAGATGCCGCCCTCGACCTGCTCGGTTCCGGCCACGGCGCCGGCGCGGCCCTGCGCGAAGGGGCCTTCGAAATCCTCGAGCCGCTCCAGCCCGTAGACCTTTCCCGACGCCTCGATGGTGGAGATGCCGAGGCCGCCGTAGCCGAGGCCGCCGATGGTGAACGGGTGCTCGCGGCCCTCATAGGTCAGCACGCCGCCGCCGAGGGCGCCGCTCACCAGGAGGGCCACCTGGGTTTGCGAGATGGTGACCGTGCCGGATGCGGTCTGCGCCGCGGCGGGCGGTCCGCTCGCCAGAAGCGCGAGGGCGAGCGTCGCGGCCGTGGGGAAGGCTCTTGGGCGCCTCATGTGGCTTGATCCTGTGCTGCAGGGAAACGGGCGGCCGCGCCGCGGCGTGCAGGGGCCGGGCGCGGGTGCGGAGGCGTCGCGCCCCGGCGGCCGCCTGCGAGGCGGCCGCCGGGGGTCGAGGTTCGGACGATACCCAGCGGAACCCGGGCGCGCCAGTGTCGCCGGTGTTCGGCCGGATCGGAGGGCGGCTTACTGCGCCAGCTCGATCTCGCCCGGCCGCCAGGACTTGTCGAAGAACGACGGCAGCGGGCTGTAGAGGCGCAGGATGGTGAACCAGCCCTTCTGCGGGTCGGTCTGGATCCAGTTGCCGCGATCCACCCCGGCGGGCTGCTCCGCGCTGAACCAGATCGTGGTGGAGCCGTCCTCGGCCGCCTTCGCCGCGGGCGAGGGATAGCTCTGCGACCCGGCGCGGGGGTATTTCTGCGGCGTCTTCAGCATCGAGCGGGTCTGGTTGTCGTAGATGGTGAGCGACCAGAACGCTTCCGCCGGGATGTCCTTGGGCAACGTCACCTTGTAGGTCTTGGCGCCGTCCATGGGATCGCCGCCCGCATCGACGAAGCCCATCAGATACTGCGAGCCCACGCCGGGGATGCGCATGATCATGCCGGGGCTGTCGAGCGTGTAGCCGTAGTAGAAGGCCGTGCGGCTATCGAGCGTGCGGGCGCCGGTCGGGGCCTGCGGCTTGAACTCGCCCTTCTCGAAGGCCGGGGGCGGGGTTTCGAAGAAGGCGCCGCCTTCCCAGAGCATGCTGCCCCACATCGAGCCGTCGTAATAGGCCCAGTCGGGATGGGCGCCGTAGGGCCTCCAGTTCAGCACCCGGCCGGCGGCCTGGCCGACGGCGGCGGCCTCGGAGAGGATCTTCTTCATCCGGTCGTCCGGCGCGAAGTCCTGGCCCTTGACGATGCCGATGGCGGCGAGCTGGCCGGCGAGCTCGACGTCATAGCTGGTGGCGGGCTCGGCCTGCACGTTCTCGTTGATCCACTCGTAGAAACCGATGTCGCTCGGCGGCACGGTGTTGAACGACAGGTCGCTCGCCTCGACGAACGTCGTCTCGGGGATCTTCGCGTCGGCGCCGAGCCGGACCGCGCCGGTCAGCGCCTGGGCGATGCTGGTGCCGTAGCCGCCCGGCGAATACGGATAGATCTTCAGGTTGTCGCGGATGTTCGCCACGGCCGGCGCGGGATCGCTGTCCACCAGATAGGCGCGCGAGGCGTAGAGAATGCGGCTGGTCTTGGAATGGGCGGTGAAATAGCCGCCCTCGGGCAGCGGGCCGTCATAGTCCGGCCCCACGATCAGGTATTTGCCGCCCTGCCCGCGATCCGGCCCGGGGCCGCCCACGTCGATGATCCAGGAGAACCACATGTCGTTGATGGTGCCCACGCCGTCGGAGGGCTGTTCGATCACCATCGGCCCCTTGGAGAGGTCGATGACCGAAAGGTAATAAACCGTGTCGGCGTTGCCGGTCAGGAAGATGGACTCCGAGTCCAGCAGCTTCGACGTGATGACCACTTCGTTGTAGTCGGCGCCGATGCTCTGGAACCCCTTGTGGAAACCAAGGGCGGAGGCGCCGCGGAAGCTGTTGTTGTAGACGTTCAGCGCACGGGTGAAATCAAGCGCGTCGAAGACCTTCCGCGCGGTCTCGGCGGTCGGCGCGCCGTCGGTGAAGGTCATCGCGCCCATCGGCGTCTCAAGCGTGTCGGGCGCGCCGATGGCGTCGAGGGTGGCTTGCGACACCTCGGCCCGGGCCGTCGCCGCGGCGAAGGCCAGGGCGAGCGCGAGCCCGGAGGTCATCATCGTTCGAGTCATCGGGCGGGTCATCGGGCGGGTCATCGGGCGGTTCCTCTCATCGTTCTGATGTCTGGGATCATTTCATTGTTCATTCGCCGCGCGGCGTCGGCGGACCGGGGAAGGTCCACGCGCCGTTCCGGATCGCTTCGTCGGGCTGATACATGCGGACCGCGTAGTTCCAGCCCTTCATGATCGGCAGGCAGTTCTCCACCTCCGCGCCGCATTCGCCGAAGCGGATCGTGTAGGAGCCGTCTGCGTTCGGCCTGGCGATCAGGTTGTTGAGGTTGTAGGCGCCGAGGTCGTTCTTCTGGAAATAGCCCGCCGCGTTGTAGAGGCTGATCGACCAGAAGCCCTTGACCGGCACGTCCCTGACCGTGAGTTCGTAGGCGCCCACCGGAAGCTCGGGCTGCACGTTGACATAGACCGCGGCCTTGTCCGGCAGGCCGCCCCAGGCCGACGCGGAGCCGATCATGAAATGGACCGGATCCACCTCCGTTTTCGAGCCGAAGGTGCGGATGTAGCGCTTCAGCCCCTTGGCCAGCTCCAGGATCGGCGCCAGCGTCGCCTTGTGGCTCGCCATGTCGTAATCCGGCAGGACGAAGGGGGCGTCGGACCCGGCCGCGATCTCGATGCGGTCCTGAAGCTTGTGGGCTTCGGCGACATCCGCGTCGTCCGCCGCGTTCACCAGCGTCCGGATCACGACGCCGACGACGGGCGTGTCAAAGGCCTCGACGCTCAGCTTGTGGGCGCCGCCGCCGTAGAAGACCTCGTTCACATAGCCATCGTTGTTGATGACCATCAGCGACATGTATCGCTCGCCGGCGTCCGGCAGGGTCACCGTGGCGCCCTTGGAGATGTCGATGACCCCGAGGCTGTAGAGCGTGTCGCGGTTCATCCGGATCACGTTCTGCTTGTCGATCGGCGTCGGCGCGCGGTTGTGGTGCAGCTTGTTGACGCCGCCCGCCATCTTGACGATGCCGTCGAATTCCAGGTCGGTCTGGGCGCGGTCGAAGTTGTCGACGTTGACCACGATGGGCTCCGCGGTGGCGACGACCGGGGGCGAGAAGGCGGCGATCGCGCAGGCGAGCAGAAGGAAGGACGGGCGTTTCATCGAGGTCACCTTACGGGTTTCATGCAGTTCGGATCGGGGCCGCCGGCCCGCGCGGGCCGGCGCGGCTTCAGCGGACCAGCTCGATCTCTCCGGGACGCCAGGTCTTGTTGATCCAGGGCTCCGTCGGCCCATACATCCGCAGGATGGTGAACCAGCTTTTGCCGGGCACGGTCTGCAGCCAGGCGCCTTCCTTGCCCTCCGGCGCCTCGGGCCCGAAATAGATGTCGTAGGACCCGTCGGCGTTCGCGGTCATGCCCTTGGACTGGCTGCCCACGGTCGGGAACGGCTGTCCGGTCTGAAGCTGCGAGCGGGTCTGGGTGTCGTAGAGCGTGACGGCCCAGAAATCGTTGACCGGCACGTCCTTGGGCAGATGCAGCCTGTAGGTCCTGGCGCCGTCGAAGGCCTTCTGGTCGGCGTCGAGCAGCGCGAGCGCGTAGTCCGAGCCCTGGCCCGCATGGGTGGCGGCCATCGCCGGGGTCACGCCGCCGGCGTTGAAGTAATAGAGCGCCCGCGCGTCGAGCCCCATGGTCCCGTCGGCTTCGAAGCTGGTGTTCTTGTCGGCGAAGGCCGTGGACCAGACGCTGGACGGGGTGTCGGGATAGATCCTCACGCCCTCGATGCGGGGGTGATAGGTGATGGCGCGGGCGGTCGCGGCGCCCAGCGTGGCGGCTTCGCCCAGCAGCTTGCGCATCCGCGCGTCGGGGGCGAAGGGCTTGCCCTTGACGATGCCGATGGCGGCGATGGCGCCGCGGACCTCGGGGCCGATCGCCTCGATCGGTTCGCCCTGGACGACCTCGTCGAGTTCCTCGAAGAACGAGAAATCGCTGGGCAGGATCGTGTTGAAGGCCTTGCTCGACATATTGACGAACTCGGTCGCCGCCGGGCTTGCCGCATCCTTCAGCGGATAGACCCGCAGCCTGGCGGTGATGTTCTCCACCGCCGGCGCGAGACCGTTCCTGATCGACCCGCGCAGGAACATGAAATTCCGGTTCGTGGCGGGCTTCAGCAGGAAGTGGCCCTCGGGGATCTCGCCCGCATAGCCCGGGGGCACGACCAGATACTTGCCGCCCTCGCCCTTGTCCGGCCCCGTCACGCCCATGTCGCCCACGAAGCGCTGCCAGGCGTCATTGAGAAAGCCGAGCATGCCGGGCGGCACCTCGATCACCGTCGGACCGTCCTTGGCGAGATCGGTGTAGGTGTAGGCGTAGAGGGTCGAGGTGTTGGCGGTGACCACGAGGGTCCGGGAGTCCATCAGCTGCTCGAAGACGGCGATCCTGTTCGCCCCTTCGGCGCCGGCCGCGGCCAGCCCCTTGCGCACGCTCGCCATGGACACGGCCCCGACATTGTCGAGAAACACGCCCATTCCGCGCATGCGGTCGAGGTTTTCGTAAAGCGTGGCGATCGTGGCGTCGGTCGGCACGCCGTCGAAGAATTCCAGCGTCCCGATCGCGGTGTCGACCTTGTCGGGAATGGAGATCGCCGCGAGTTCCGCCGACGACACCTCCGCCCATGCGGGCCCCATGACGGCGGCAAGCGCGAAGGCGCTCATGGCGGCGAGGCGTTTCATCGGTCAGCTCTCCTCAGGCACGTCGCTTCGATCCTTCATGGCTACCGGCCGGCCCGCCTCGGGTCCGCCCATTTCGCGCCATTCCGACATGCCCGACGACCGGGCGACGCGGGCTTGGCGGTAGGCGCTCGGCGACGTGCCCGACCACCTGGCGAAGGCGCGGGCGAAGGCGCTGGGCGTGCTGTAGCCCGCCGCGGCCGCGATCTCCTGGATGTTCAGATCCGTCTCTTCCAGCAGCGCGCCGGCGATCCCGAACCGGCTTTGCCCCACCAGCGCCCAGAAGCGTACGCCCTGCCGGTTCAACCTGCGCTGAAGGGTGCGGGGGCTGGTTCCCAGACGCTTCGCCACCGCTTCGAGCGAAATCGTCCCCGCCAGCGCGAGGCCGGCGATCACCCGCCTGATCCTCGCCAGCTCCCGCTCGGGATCCTTCGTTCGTTGCGTCATGCGTGCCAACCGGGACTCGAGGATTTCGCGGGAACACCCTGATCGAATCGCTGTATGGAGACTGACCCGGACGCGCCATTCCGCGGACGGCGGGCGGCGGACCGGGGGTGGGGGGCGCGTGGTGGCAGGCAGGCTTTCGATCGTCAGGGCGGCGCACCTGCACGACTACGTGTCGGTGCTGCGCGCGCTCGGCGCGCCGGTGGACCGCGAGCTTGAGCGGTCGCGGCTTCCGGGGCGGATCGAGGAGACCCCGGATCTATACGTCAACACCGCCGTCGCGATGGAATGGACCGCGAGGGCCGGCCGCGACCTCGATCCCATGGAACTCGGGCTGCTGGCGGCCCGCAACGCATCCCTGTCCACGCTTCGCCCCATTCATCAGGCGTCGATCGTCATGGCCCAGACCGGCCTGCTGCGCCTCACGGCCCTGGCCGGCATCTCGCGGTTCGAGGACAGCACGCTGGACTTCGGCATCCGGCGCGAGGGCGAGAATGTCCGCATCCTGTGCGACATGACCGGCCTCACCCGGCATCCCTCCATCTGCTTCGCCGAGTGGCTGAACCTTCAGGCGGTCATCACCGTCGTGCGCAGCGTCGCGGGGCCGTGGTGGCGCCCGAGCGAGATGTGTTTCGTGGCATCGCATCGCGTGCCCGAGGCGGTGAAGGCGGCGTTTCCCGACACGCGCATCCTGCTGCGCCAGCCGCAGACGTCGATCGTCGTCGCGCGCGCCGATCTCGCGCGGCCGACGAAACACGCGGCCGCGGCCGGCGCGTCGTCGTCGGCGGACGCAAGGGACGCCCCGCCCGCCGCCTGGGAATTCGCGAGCCTTCTGCGCATGATGGTCCAGCCCTATCTGCGCGAGGGGTCCCTGGACGTCGCATCGGCGGCCGAGATGGCGGGGATCAGCACGCGGACCCTTCAGCGACGGCTGAAGCTTTGCGGAAGCTCGTATTCGCGGATCGTCCAGGAAGCCCGGTTCGCGCTCGCCCGCACGGGCCTGGAGGATCCCGCCCTGAAGATCATCGACGTCGCCATGATGGCCGGCTACGAGAGCCCCCAGCATTTCAGCCGCGCCTTCCGCCGCTTCACCGGCTGCACACCGACCGAGTATCGACACCGCAGCGCCGAGGCCGGCGCCTAGGGACCGCACCGGGTCGCGCGGCGGCCTCGCGTTCCGCAAGCATGCCGGCGTCGCCGGGGAAGCCGAGACAGGCGGACCGGAGGCGTTCGCATCGCGGGGTCAACGTCTCCCTCTCCCTGGTCATCGCCCAGGGGGTGTGGGAAGGGCGGCGCGCAGGGCGTCTTCCTCGATGCCCAAGCTCGCCGCGACGTCCGCCAGATCGGCATTGGGCCCACCTGCGGCCTCCATCGCCGCAAGAAGCGCCTCCGCGCTTACGCCGACAGCCTTCGCCGCCTGATCGAAGCCCGGAGGCATGCCCCCGACGCCGCCATCGGCCGGGCGCGGCGGTTCATTGCGCCCATCCTCGCCCGTGCGGGCGGCGCCGATACCCGCAGTGGCGGTGGTGCTGAAGTTGTCCTGCGCCGGAACCCCGACCAGACAAGCGGGCAGGTTCGGGAAGGCATCGGCGGCGTGATAGTGGTAAATCACGTCGCCGTTCGCGGTCAGGCCGACATGACCGTTGCACGCGTCGAGATCGGTGGGTCCGCTGCCGTCCGCCTCAACGCTTCCGTAGATCGCGAAGCCGTCGAAAGCATAGCCGAACTGCGCGCTCGCATCCTGTTCCAGAGCGCAATCGGCGGCGACGTTCTCGTTCGCGAACACCGTCTCGATATCGGTCGAGGCGCCATGCCAGTGATACCAGCCGCCCGGATCGATATGGCCGCCGCAGGTGTCGAGCGCGGGCATGTGGCCCGTCACCTGGATTTCCGGGGCGTCCGCGAAGATCGGCACACCGTCCAGAGCCACGCCGACCTTGGCGACCGTGCCCAGCGGCGTGGGCGCATCGGCCATCACCGGCGCCACCGGCAGCAGCATCGTGATCTCGACGCTTTCATCGGCCGAGACGTTGATGCAGGCGTGATCGACCGCGGGCCGTTCGGTCGCGTTATCGACGGAATAGACGTTTCCATCATCGTCATGGAAACGATAGCCCAGCGCGTCGAGCATCCGCAGGAAGTCGCCGTCGATGCGATAGAGCCCGGCATTCTCGCCGGTCCAGTCCCAGATGCCGCCGGCATCCTCCAGATCAGCGGGGCAGAACGGTCCGATCTCCAACCCCTCGGGCAGGTAGCCGACCGTGATCCGGTGGCATTGGGTCTCAGCGCCGTTTTCCAGCGTGCACGCCACGATCTCCGGCGCTTCGATGAAGGCGGTCGGCGCGAAGGCCGCCGCTTCCGGGTGGGCGAGAGCGGGGGTCGCCAGCGTCAGCGCGGCAAGGGCGGACCCGAGCCATGTCTCTTGAATGTCAGGCATCGACGGACTTCCCTTTCGATGTTTCGGTCGGCGCCGCTCCCGGCGCGCGTCCGCCGAGGTTGTCGCGCAGATCGCGGGGCAGAACGGCGAGCCGAGCGTGCGGGTCCGAAATCCAACCCTATTCGCCTCGCCGGCAATTCAGCCTGACGGCAGGGAGCCTGAAAGTCGATTGGGACGCCCCGGAACTTCGGGCAGGCGCCGTGACCGCGCCCCTTCCGAACCGACGACCCCAACCGCCGCCAGGAGCTGGCCCTCCGACGTCAGGGGCTCAGGTGGAAG
Source organism: Albimonas donghaensis (assembly GCF_900106695.1). Classification (GTDB taxonomy): domain Bacteria; phylum Pseudomonadota; class Alphaproteobacteria; order Rhodobacterales; family Rhodobacteraceae; genus Albimonas; species Albimonas donghaensis. The sequence continues at coordinate 10,077 of NZ_FNMZ01000001.1, read as the reverse complement.
GGCGAACAGCCTGAACGACGCCCTGCGAGATCATCTCGGCGGCAGCGCCATCGCCTTTTTCTGGGAGCAGCAGCTGCCCAACACGCCCGCGCCGGGCATCGCCGCCTGATCCGCGCGGGGATGGCGGGCGTCCGCCAGGCGGTTCCCCCGAGAGGAAAGACGCGGATGCGCGGGATACGGGCCGGCGAGCGGATCATCGCGATCCTGAAGGACCATGCGGCGGAGCCTGGAAGGGCCGGGCCGCAGGCGCGGGGTCAGCGACGCCACGTTCCACACCTGGCGGTCGCGCTGCCGCGGCATGGCGCCGGGCGACGCGTAGCGGCTGCGGTCGCACGAAGAGACGCGCGCCCAGGCGGTCGAACCCACGCTCCGCCCCAAGGGTTTCGATGACCCGCCCCAGGCGCTTGCGGCCTGGGGCGGGCCGGCGTCATGCGTCGACGTAGTTGCTCGGGAACAGCGCGCGCAGCGAGGCTTCGTCGCCTGGCGTCTTGAAGGTCTCCCCTTCGGCGATGTTCCGGGCCTTCTCGACCGCGGGACGGGCGTTGATCGCGTTGAACCAGCGCGCGACTTCGGGGAACTGCACGAGCCCCTCGCCGCCCAGCACCCGGTCCCCGCGGACGGCCCAGCCCCAGGCGGAGATGTCGGCGATGGAGAAGCTGTCGCCCACGATGAACTCACGCCCCTTCAGGTGGTCGTTCAGCACCTGATAGTGCCGCTCGGTTTCCCGCATGAAGCGGTTCTTGGCGTAGGGCAGATCCTCCGGCGCGCTGTGGTGGAAATGCACGCTCTGCCCCGAAAACGGCCCCAGGCCGGTGGCGATGAACATCAGCCAGGACAGCATCTGGCCGCGATCCTCGGGCGCGCCGCCCAGCTTGCCGGTCTTTTCGGCGAGGTAGAGCAGGATGGCCGTGCTGTCGAAGACGGTCGTGCCGTCGTCGTCGATGGCCGGCACCTTGCCGTTGGGGTTGATCGCCCGGAATTCCGGGGTGTGCTGCTTGCCCTCGGCCGTGTCGACGGGGACCAGCTCATAGGGCAGGCCGGTTTCGGCCAGGTAGAGGGCGATCTTCATCGGGTTCGGCGTGGGGTGGTAGTAAAATTTCAGCATGTCGCATCCTTTGGGTTCGGGGAACGCCGGGCTCATTCGCTCGCGGCGGCGATCTTGTCCTGGGTCCTGGTGTCGAAGTCCGACGCGTCGTGGCGCTCGTGCAGCTGCTCGTTCAGCGGTCCGCGGAGGCGGTTCACGATGCGGCCGCGCTGAACCGCGGGACGGGCGAGGATCTCTTCGGCCCAGCGGCGCAGGTTCCCGTAGCTTTCCACGTCCAGGAACTCGCCCGCATCATAGGCGCCTCCCAGGGCCAGGTTGCCGTACCAGGGGAAGGTCAGCATGTCGGCGATGGTGTAGGCGTCGCCGCCCAGGAACCGGCGCCCGGCCAGTTCGCGGTCCAGAACGTCCATCTGGCGCTTCGTCTCCATCGTGAAGCGGTTGATGGGGTATTCGAACTTCTCCGGCGCGTAGGCGTAGAAGTGCCCGAACCCGCCGCCGAGATAGGGCGCGGAGCCCTGAAGCCAGAACACCCAGTTCATCACCTCGGTGCGCTGCAGGAGGTCGGTCGGCAGGAAGGCGCCGAACTTCTCCGCCAGATACAGCAGGATCGCGCCGCTCTCGAACACGCGGGCGCCGGTGTCGCGATCCATCAGCGCCGGGATCTTGGAGTTCGGGTTCAACGCCACGAAGCCGGACGAGAACTGCTCGCCCTCGCCGATCCTGATCAGGTGCGCGTCATACTCCGCCCCGCTTTCGCCGAGGGCCAGGAGCTCCTCCAGCATGATCGTGACCTTCTGGCCGTTCGGCGTGCCCATGGAGTAGAGTTGAAGCGGGTGCTTCCCGACGGGCAGCTCCGCGTCGTAGGTCGCGCCGGCGATGGGGCGATTGATGCTGGCCCAGTCGCCGCCGCTCTCGGCATCCCATGTCCAGACTTTGGGAGGCGTGTATTCGGCCATGCCGTGTCTTCCTTTCACGTGGATGCGGCGCCCGACCGGGACGACGCGCTTTTGCGCGCGGATATTCCGCCAGCGCGGTCAGCCGGGGGACCGACGCCCCTTCATGCTCCCGCGGCCAGACGGCGCGTATTTTCGAATTCAAACCCGGGGACCGGCGCCTATGTCGCTGACGTCACGACTGCTACTTCCGGACGTCCGCCTGAATTCGATTACGTTACGCGCCACGAGAGTCGTTTTTTCATGAACTTCACAAGACAGGCGACCGAGCCATTCTCAGGACTCGCGAACTCAACCGCTGGAGAGGGCGTCCGGCCGGCTTCGCCAGACCTGCATACTCAAACTTGAGCGGACGCTCAAGTTGTTTTTCGTGAACCGCGTGCCTCTGATGCAGGGACGGCGACGCCTTCCTTCACATCCGAAATCATGGCGGCGCGAGGGAGATGGCGCGAAATTCGAGAGGGGCGCGGACAGATGCTGGCCACATTGGAACAGCGGCCCAGATCACCGCGCCAACGGGATCCGAAACGCCCGGCAGACGCCCTGAGAGCCCGACCCGCAATCCCGTGGGTCCCGCATGAAATCGCGCCGGGCGCCTGATCGAAACGCGAAGCGCGGCGACCAGAAGGCGCGCCTTGGCATGGGCGGGATCGGCGCCCCCGTCCTTCGCCCCGCTGCGGCATCGCAGGGGACCGGCGAGGGGCCTCTCAACCCCTCGCCAGCCCCGCGTATGCCGGAAATCTCCGGCGGCATCGGACCGCTCGATGCTCCGATCCGCCGGGGCGGAAGGCCGCCTTCGCGCCTATCCGAGCGGGTCCGCCACGCGTCCGCCATTCGCTCGGCAGGACTGGGCGACCTGGCCGGAGTTCATGCCATAGACCCAGGTGACGACGCGCGTGCCGCCGCTGCGGTGCTCGCATCCCGCGGTGTCCGCATCGCGGGGACAGAACGTGTCGAGCACCTGCGTGCCGCCCTGCACGCATTTGCGCTCGAACTCGTAGCGCTTGGCGACGGTGGGGAAGCTGTAATCCGCGCACATGTTCTGACGGGTGTCATAGCAGGAAAGGTCGGTGTCCGCGGGCGTCGGCGCTGCCGCGACCGGGGGCTCCTCCGCCGCGGCGACCGTGGTCGGGGCCGCCTCGGCGGCGGGCGTCGCGGGCGTCTCCGGGGCCGGCGCGGGCGCGGCCTGCTCCGGCTCGCCCCCCGCACCCGCGACCTCCGCGCCGGCGCCCTCCGCCCCGGCGTCCCCCGCCCCGGCGTCCCCCGACTCGACAACCGTCGCGTCCTCCAGCGCCCGGGCGCGCCATTGCCCGGCGATCCGGCGGGCGCGTTCGGCTTCCGGCGTGCCCGGATAGGTGTCGGCGAAGGCCAGCAGCTCCGCCTCATCCTGCGAGGCGAGGGCGGTGTCCAGCAGGTCCTGCCGACGATCCGCGCCGACGATCCGCGACATCTCCGGGTCCCCGGCGATCTCGGCGGCGGCGCGCTCGGCGATGGCCAGGCCCCGGTTGTAGGCCTCGGCCCGGGTGGAGGCGTCGTCGCCGCCCTTGCCGCATGTTTCCGACTCGCGCTCGAACTTGAAGCGGCGGCGCTCCTCGCCCTTCATCCCCAGGCTGCAGGTCAGCTCGACCTCGGCGCAATTGCTCCAGCCGTCGTGGTAGGTCGAGCAGGTGAGCGTCAGGTCCCCGCTCTGCCCGGAGGCCGCGTCGACCACCCGCCACCCCGGCGCATAGCGGTCGAAATAGGCGGCGACCCCGTCGCGCAGCGCGTCCTTCTGGCCCGCCCAATCGAATTCCGGGCGCATGTCGGCCAGCAGCACGGCGCCCTCATTCAGCGCTTCGGGCGGCGGCTGGAACGCGACGGCGGACTGGCGCGGAGTTTCGGCGCAGGCCGTGAGAAACAGGACGGCGACGAGCGACAAGGTTCGGAACATGCGGAAATATTTCTCCTGAAGGCGAAGATCTGCGGCGCGCGCAAGCGAAGGGGTCATGACGCTCGCCCCATAGTCCCTCAAGGTTTTCCATCGGGTCAACCCATTGGGATCGCGGGGCGATGGCGCGGGAAGGCTGCGGGCGACGGCCTCAGGTCCCTCGACGCGGCTCCCCGCGATGGCGCGAGCGCCCCTGCCCGGCCCGCCGGGCCATGACGCGAGGAACGGGCCCCTACAGCAGGTAGGCGATGCACAGCACCCAGGCGGATAGCGCCGCGCCGCAGACAAGCGCGTAGGCGCCGTTCCAGACCAGCCCCACCCGGCGGGCCGTCGTGCCGCTGAACGCGGCCAGCATCAGCGTGGACGCGGTGTAGGGCGAGGACGCCCCCGCCACCGCCCAGCCGGCGGTGAAGGCGCAGACCACCGCTTCGGGGCTGACGCCCATCGCCTCCGGCGAAGGCAGCAGCGGCGCCAGCAGGGAGGCCGCCAGGATCGGGTTCATCCCGATCTGCCCCGCCAGCGGCATCAACCACAGCGCCGACAGCAGCAGCGCCCAGGCGGGCACGAGCTCCAGGTGCAGGCCGGCGCCGCGCACCACGGGGGCGAGCAGCCCCGAGCCCACCGCGCCGATGAAGCCCGCCATCATCAGCAGCACGATCTCGGCGCGGTATCGGGGAAGGTCGCGCACGGTGTAGCCCGCCGCCCGCGACGACAGCCGGCGCCATCGCGCGCCGGGGCCCTGCAGCCAGACCCAGGCGGCCGAGACCAGCGGCGCCCAGACCATCACCACGCCCACGATGGAGACCCCCGTCGCCAGGTGCAGCGTCGCCGCGCCGCCGCCGATCACCGCCAGCAGCGTCACCAGCGGCAGGGTGCGCGCCCAGCCGCCGGGCTCCGGTTCGGCCCGTCCGGCGCCGGGGGCGGAGGCGGCGGCGGAGAGGCGGGGTTTGAAGATCGAATCCATCGCCCAGCCGATGGACGCGAGCAGCAGGCCCGAGACCAGCGCGTAGGGAAGCACGCCCGCCCAGCTCGCGCCGGGAATCAGGGCGGTGGTGATGGCGATGGCGAAGCTCAGCGGCGACCAGGGCAGCATCGCCACCAGTCCGCGGGCCGTGGCCAGCAGCATCCGGCGGGTGCGGATCTCGCGTATTTCGGGGTTCGGCTCCGCCTCGGCCGAGGCTGTCGCCAGCGACCCCAGCAGCGCGATCGAGCCGTAGTTCAGCACCGTCCCGAAGGCCGCGCCCCCGAGCGTCAGCGCCGCATATCGCTGGCCGGGCGGGCGAGAGGCCAGGAACAGCCCGCAGTCGCGGATCGAGGGCGAGGTCTCGGCCGCGTGGCGCAGCGTGGCCAGCGCCGCGAAGAAGGCCGCGATGAAGGCCGCCTGCGCGAGCCCGTCGCCGATCAGCGCCGCGCCGCCCGGCAGGGTCGCCAGAGCGATCAGCGACAGGACCACGCCGATCCCCACGAACACCCTCGGCTGACGCGAGGCCCGGGCCGCCAGCAGCCCCGCCACGGCGGCGGCGCAGGCATACTCCACCGGCTCCATCCAGGTCCCGCCCCCCCATCGCCCCAGGGCCACCAGCGCAAGATCGAGGATCAGCAGGATGCCGGCGGCGCGGTCGATGGGGGAGGCGAGGGGCAAATGCGGTTCCGTCCAGGGTCCGGAAATCGCTCGCGAAGGGGCGCCGCGAGCCGGAAGGGGGCCGTGCGCCACGGGCGGCGCGCGTCCCTCGCATACGCCCAGACGGCGCGGAGGTGAAGGCCGTCCCGGCGGAACATGCCGCTCGGCCGATCCGCTCGCCGGGTTCATGGTCGCGATCTGATGTCCGCCTTCGCGCAACCGGAGACAGGCCGGATCGACCGGACGTCCGGAACGCCGCGGGTTCCGCGGCGCTGATCGCGCGCTCGCCGGGATTTCCGGGGGCTCGCCTCGGCGCCGAATGCGCAGGCGACCGCACCGCCCCGCCACAGCGCAATTTTGCTGCGCGAATGGGGCGAAACACCTCCAATTCCGCGCCATGACGACATCCGCATCGCAACATTCAGCCGAAAATCCACGCCCCGGATTAATGAGCATACTTGTTAAATCCGAGCGCCCGGTGCTACGCAAAGGCAACCCCGCAGCCCACGACGGGGAGAAAACGCGCTTCCATCCCTTGCGGACGAAGCGCCCAGGAGGAAACGAACCATGAGCCGCAACAGCAAGACGGGCGCTCTCGCCCTTGCCTTCGCCGCCGCCGCCGCGAGCGGCGCCGCCCAGGCGGAAACCATGCGCATCGCGCACGGCTTTCCGGCCCAGTCCATCGTCGACGACACCTTCAAGGTGTTGGCGCAGCACGTCGAGGACAACACCGACCTCGACACCGAGGTCTTCGCCCTCACGGTTCTCGACCTCAAGCAGGCCTCGCCGGGCCTGACCTCCGGCGTCGCCGATTCCACCATGCTGCTGACCGCCTATTTCCCGAACGAGTTCTCCGAACAGAACTTCGTCGCCGACCTGACCATGGTCGCCAACCTCGGCGCGCGTCCCGCCAGCATCGGCGCCACGGTCGGCGGCGCGCTCATGGAATACGTCACCATGCACTGCCCCGAATGCGTGCGGCAGAACCTGGCGCAGAACCAGATCGGCCTGGCCTTCGCGCCCGGCTCGCAGTTCTCGCTGCTGTGCCGCGAGCCCGCGTCCTCGGTCGAGGACATCGAGGGCCGCGCCGTCCGCGGTCCGGTCAGCATCTTCCGCCGCTGGGCCGAGGCCATGGGCGCTTCGCCCATCACCATTTCCGCCAACGAGGTGTTCGACGGGCTCAACCAGGGCCTGGTCGACTGCACGATCAACGCCATCGGCGAGATGAGCAACCTCAGCCTCTTCGACGTGGTCGGCGGCATCACCCCCGGCATGCCCGGCGGCACTTTCGGCGGCTCCGGGATCGGCCAGCTGAACCTCGACTTCTGGCTGTCGCTCGACATGGAGGAGCGCGAGGCCGTGGCCCGCGGCATGTCCGAGGCCACCGCCTTCATGGTCACCGCCTATGTGAAGCAGGAGGTTCTCGACCTCGAAACCGCCCGTGAGAAGGGCATCGAGATCGTCGAGGCCGACGCGGCCCTGCGGGACGCGACCGAGGCGTTCATCCGCGACGATGTCGAGACCATCAAGTCGATCTACCGCGACGACTTCCGGCTCGACGACGTGGACGGCAAGGTCGACACCTTCCTGGCGCTGCTCGAAAAGTGGAAGAAGCTGACCAACGAGCTGGATCCCACCGACACCGAGGCGCTGGCCGAGCTGTTCTGGACCGAGATCCACTCCAAGCTGGATCTCGAAACCTACGGCCTGAACTGATCCGGCGCAGCCAGAGGCTTCATCCATGACCACGCAAGGCCGCCGCCCGGGGATCGGGCGGCTCTGGGCGACGATCGACCGGCTCGTCGAGATCCTCATGTGGGGCGGCGGCATCGCCGTCCTTCTGATGATGACCCATGTGACGGCTGACGTGATCAGCCGCGCGGTGCTGGGCGGCTCGCTGCCCGGCACCACCCTGATCGTCTCCGAATACTACATGGTGGCCTGCGCGTTCCTGCCGCTGGCCTATACCGAACGGCTCGGCCAGCATATCACCATGGACGCGCTCTCCGGCCGGCTTGCGCCGCGGGCGCTGCGCGTTCAGGCGGCCTGCGGCCATGCGGTGACCCTGGTGGTCTTCGCCCTGCTCACCTACAGCGCCTGGCTGACCGCGATGAAGAAATACAAGCTCGGCGCCTTCGACATGGAGTCGGGTCTGCGCCTTTACGTCTGGCCCGCCTATTGGTTGCTTCCCGCCGGCTGCGGCGCCCTGTGCCTGCTGGTGGCCATGCGCCTGATCCAGTTCGCGACCGGCAACCTTCCTCCCGCGGCATCCCATTCCGAAGTCGGCGCGGCATGAGCAATCTCGAGATCGGCCTGATCTGCATCGGCTTGCTCGTCCTGCTCGTCGCGAACCGGGTGCCCATCGGCTTCGCGCTTATCGGCGTATCCTTCATGGGCATCTGGTGGGTCGGCGGAGAGCGGGCCGCCTGGGGCACGCTCAGCCTGGTGCCCCAGACCTTCGCCGCCACATGGACGCTCAGCTCCATCCCCATGTTCCTCATGATGGGCTACGTGAGCTACCGGGCCGGGCTGACCCGCGGACTGTTCAGGTTCGCGCGGCTCTGGCTGTCCGCCCTTCCCGGCGGGCTCGCCGTGGCTTCGGTCTTCGGCGCGGCGGGGTTCGCGGCGGTGGCCGGGTCCTCCATCGCCTGTTCGGCCGCGATGGGGCGCATCGCGTTCCCGGAGATGGTCAAGTATCGCTACGACCCCCGGCTGGCCGCCGGCACCCTGGCCGTCGCGGGCACGCTGGGCGCGCTGATCCCGCCCTCGATCCTCATGATCCTTTACGGCATCATCGCCCAGGTCCCCATCGCCTCGCTGTTCATGGGCGGCATCTCGGTCGGACTGATCACCGCGGCGGGCTACATCGCGCTGATCATCGTCCGGGTGAAGCTGAACCCCGAACTGGCCCCGCGGGTGGAGGAGAAGATCACCTGGGCCATGCGCTTCGACGCCCTGCGCGAGACGCTGCCGGTTCTGGTGCTGATCTCCGGCGTGTTCGGCGGCCTGCTCGCCGGCTTCTTCACCCCGACCGAGGCGGGCGCCGTCGGTTCGGTCATCGCCCTGATCATCGCCTTCGTCTCGCGCTCGCTGAGCCTGCGGGATCTGAAGGAAGCGGCGATCGAGACGCTGACGACCACGTCGAGCCTGTTCATCATCGGCTGCGGCGCGGCGCTGCTGATCCGCTTCCTGGCGCTGAGCGGCTCGGGCGTGTTCATCACGGACCTGGTGATCGGCTTCGGAACCGACCCGGTGATGCTGATCCTGGGCATCGCGGTGATCTATCTGGTGCTGGGCATGTTCCTGGAGCCGATCGGCACGATGCTGCTGACGCTGCCTATCGTGCTTCCGATCATCGACGAGGCCGGCTTCAACCTGATCTGGTTCGGCGTCTTTCTCACGAAGCTGCTGGAGGTCGGCATGATCTCTCCGCCGATGGGCATGAACGTGTTCGTCATCAAGGGCGTGGTCGGAGACAAGGTGTCCCTCGGCGGGATCTTTCAGGGCATCCTGTGGTTCCTGCTGGTCGATCTGGTGATCGGCGCCGTTCTGGTGATGTTCCCGGAACTGGTGCTCGTCCCGGTCTCCTGGCTGAACTGAGCACGCGGTCCAGGCTCCGGGCCCCGCCTCGGGCGCCGGAGCCTGGACCGCATCGCGTCGCCCGGCATGAGGAAAACGGCCCCGAATGGACAACGCATCATACGCCCGAATCCGCACGCCCGGGCATCAGATCAGGCGATTGCATCAGGTCTCCGTCGCGGTCTTCCACGACTGTCTGCAAAGCGTGAACCTCACGCCGATCCAGTACACCATCCTCGTGATCATCGGTCTGGAGCCGGGGCTGGAGCAGACCACCATCGCCGTGCGCGCGGAGCTCGACACCTCGACCACGGGCGATGTGATCAAGCGGCTTGAGAAACACGGCATGATCCGGCGGGAGGTGGGCGCGCGGGACAGGCGCGCGCGCGTCGCCTACATCACGCCGTCCGGCGAGGAGGCGATCACCGATGCCCAGCCGCTGATCGCGGAGGCCATCCAGCATATGCTGTCGCCGCTCGACGAGGCGGAGCAGGCGAGCATGCTGGAAATGATCGAGCGGATCCTGTCCTATCACGTCTCCCATCGCGCGACCGAGTGCAACGGCAAGCCATGGCAGCGCGAACTGAAGTCGGCGCCCGAATAGACGCGAAGCGTTCCCGGATTTCCGCGGTGACCCCGCCCTTGTCGTGGAGCGCTCGGGCGACATGCGTCCATCTCCAGACCGTCTCGTCGTGACGGGGGGCGCCGCGCCTGTCGCCCTTGGGGCTGCATGACGCCGCCCCCATGCCTGCACACCCTGACGTGACCCCCGCGTTCTCCTCCAAACGGAGTAAGAATCCGGCCCAGGAGAAAGGACCGGACATGAAGCGAAGCAGGTCCAGCGAGGAACAGACCATTGTCAATCGGCGCCGAAGTTTGACCCCTTATCGGCCTCCAAAACTGCCCCCTCTGGGAGCACGGGGAGCTGGCCCGAGGCGGCGTAGCTTCCAGG
>NZ_FNMZ01000022.1 GCF_900106695.1 Albimonas donghaensis | reverse complement strand
GCGGCATGGGGCGTGGCGTTCCCCGCCGGGTCGGTGGCGGTGAGGACCAGGTCGACCTCGCCGCCGGCCTCGTGATCCAGCGCCACGCCGTCCTTCAGCTTCAGGGTCCCGCCGACCACCTCGAAGCGGGGATCGTCGACGCTCCAGGTCAGGGGCGCGCCCTCCGGGTCGGTCCCCGCGACGGTCCCGATGACGGCGCCGGGGGCGTTCTCGGCCACGGCGGTTCCGGTCAGGGCGAGGCCGGTCGGGGCCTCGTCCAGATCGGTGACGGCGAGGGTGGCGGCATGGGGCGTGGCGTTCCCCGCCGGGTCGGTGGCGGTGAGGACCAGGTCGACCTCGCCGCCGGCCTCGTGATCCAGCGCCACGCCGTCCTTGAGCTTGAGCGTGTCGCCGACCACCTCGAAGCGGGGATCGTCGACGCTCCAGGTCAGGGGCGCGCCCTCCGGGTCGGTCCCCGCGACGGTCCCGATGACGGCGCCGGGGGCGTTCTCGGCCACGGCGGTTCCGGTCAGGGCGAGGCCGGTCGGGGCCTCGTCCAGATCGGTGACGGCGAGGGTGGCGGCATGGGGCGTGGCGTTCCCCGCCGGGTCGGTGGCGGTGAGGACCAGGTCGACCTCGCCGCCGGCCTCGTGATCCAGCGCCACGCCGTCCTTGAGCTTGAGCGTGTCGCCGACCACCTCGAAGCGGGGATCGTCGACGGTCCAGGTCAGGGGCGCGCCCTCCGGGTCGGTCCCCGCGACGGTCCCGATGACGGCGCCGGGGGCGTTCTCGGCCACGGCGGTTCCGGTCAGGGCGAGGCCGGTCGGGGCCTCGTCCAGATCGGTGACGGCGAGGGTGGCGGCATGGGGCGTGGCGTTCCCCGCCGGGTCGGTGGCGGTGAGGACCAGGTCGACCGCGCCCCCGGCCTCGTGATCCAGCGCCACGCCGTCCTTGAGCTTGAGCGTGTCGCCGACCACCTCGAAGCGGGGATCGTCGACGCTCCAGGCCAGGGCCGCGCCCTCCGGGTCGGTCCCCGCGACGGTCCCGATGACGGCGCCGGGGGCGTTCTCGGCCACGGCGGTTCCGGTCAGGGCGAGGCCGGTCGGGGCCTCGTCCAGATCGGTGACGGCGAGGGTGGCGGCATGGGGCGTGGCGTTCCCCGCCGGGTCGGTGGCGGTGAGGACCAGGTCGACCGCGCCCCCGGCCTCGTGATCCAGCGCCACGCCGTCCTTCAGCTTCAGGGTCCCGCCGACCACCTCGAAGCGGGGATCGTCGACGCTCCAGGTCAGGGGCGCGCCCTCCGGGTCGGTCCCCGCGACGGTCCCGATGACGGCGCCGGGGGCGTTCTCGGCCACGGCGGTTCCGGTCAGGGCGAGGCCGGTCGGGGCCTCGTCCAGGTCGGTGACGGCGAGGGTGGCGGCATGGGGCGTGGCGTTCCCCGCCGGGTCGGTGGCGGTGAGGACCAGGTCGACCGCGCCCCCGGCCTCGTGATCCAGCGCCACGCCGTCCTTGAGCTTGAGCGTGTCGCCGACCACCTCGAAGCGGGGATCGTCGACGGTCCAGGCCAGGGCCGCGCCCTCCGGGTCGGTCCCCGCGACGGTCCCGATGACGGCGCCGGGGGCGTTCTCGGCCACGGCGGTTCCGGTCAGGGCGAGGCCGGTCGGGGCCTCGTCCAGGTCGGTGACGGCGAGGGTGGCGGCATGGGGCGTGGCGTTCCCGGCCGGATCGGTGGCGGTGAGGACCAGGTCGACCTCGCCCCCGGCCTCGTGATCCAGCGCCACGCCGTCCTTGAGCTTCAGGGTCCCGCCGACCACCTCGAAGCGGGGATCGTCGACGCTCCAGGTCAGGGGCGCGCCCTCGGGATCGGTCCCCGCGACGGTCCCGATGACGGCGCCGGGGGCGTTCTCGGCCACGGCGGTTCCGGTCAGGGCGAGGCCGGTCGGGGCCTCGTCCAGATC
>NZ_FNMZ01000010.1 GCF_900106695.1 Albimonas donghaensis | reverse complement strand
GCGGCATGGGGCGTGGCGTTCCCCGCCGGGTCGGTGGCGGTGAGGACCAGGTCGACCTCGCCGCCGGCCTCGTGATCCAGCGCCACGCCGTCCTTGAGCTTGAGCGTGTCGCCGACGACCTCGAAGCGGGGATCGTCGACGCTCCAGGTCAGGGGCGCGCCCTCCGGGTCGGTCCCCGCGACGGTCCCGATGACGGCGCCGGGGGCGTTCTCGGCCACGGCGGTTCCGGTCAGGGCGAGGCCGGTCGGGGCCTCGTCCAGATCGGACCCCGGATCCGTCTGCTCATCCTCGTCGCCCTCCTCGGACGATGCGCCGTCCTCCTTGTCCCGGTCAGGGGTGTCGCGGCGCGGCGTCTCGTCCCCGTCTTGTTCCCCAGGCGCGGAGTCGACCGTCGGCGGCGCCGCGAACGCCGCGGCGGGTCTCGCCCGATCAGCCTCGCCGAAGAGGTTGATCGGGTCCGGCGCCGACACGTCCATCCGGCCCGGAGGCGCGAGAAACAGGTTGAGAGCCGACGGCGCGACATCCGGCGCCGCTGCGTCCGTCGACGGAATCGACGTCGCCGCGAAGCTCGAGACCGGGGAGGGCGTCCAGTCCTCCAGCGGCGACAGCCCCGCGGCCTGGGGCGCGGGGCCTGACCCGGCGCTGCTAGTCGCGCCCGCGCCGCGGTCCGAAGGTCGCGCATCCAGCCCGCTCTCCACCGCCTGGTCGCCGCCATAGTGCAGCGTGGCCTCCCCGCGATCGCGGGTCTCGCCTTCCATCTTCGGGGCGAGCTCCTGCTCCAGCGCCTTGCGCCGCTGCGCCGTGTCCATGGAACCGGCGCCCGGAACCGCCCCCGTCGTCTTGTCGAAACTGTCGCTCATCGCATCCTCACCCGTCACCCGGGCGCAGAAGACGACGAAAACGGAAAGAAATTGCGAACGCGGAGACCTGTGGCGACGCCGTCGCGGCGAAATCGAATGTTAAGCATCATCGCGGCACATGAGGGCTTCTGCATGAAGCGCCGTGATACGAACAGGTGAAGTCTTGACCGCAACGCAGAGTCAGCAGCTCCGGCTCCAGGCCGGGCAGGCCTTGCCGACGCCGCCTCCCATGGGGGGGGCGGTGGCCGCGGCGTCGCTGGGCATCAACCTGCTGGCGCTGGCCCTGCCGCTGGCGCTGCTGCAGGTTTTCGACCGGGTTCTGCCGAACCAGTCGGACTCGACGCTAATGGTGCTGTTCGGCGCGCTGCTGGTGGCCGCGGCGCTGGATTTCGCCTTGCGGCTGGCGCGGCTCGGTCTGCTCGGCGACACCGGGGAACGGTACGAGCTTCGGCTGACCGACGCGGTGACCGCCCGGATGCTCGACGCCGACCCCGCCGCTTTCGAGGCGGTGACCGGCGGCGCGCATCTTGACCGAATCAACGCCATCGCCCAGCTTCGGGATCATTACGGCGGGCAGGGGCGGCTGCTGGCGCTCGACATCCCCTTCGCCGCGGTCTTCGTGGGGTTGATCGGGTTGATCGGCGGTCCGCTGGCGCTGGCGCCGCTGGGCTGCATCTGCGCGCTGGCGCTGGCGAGCGCGGGGCTGCGGCGGTTGCAGGCGCCGGCGCTGGCCGGGCGGGAATCGGTCGACCGACGCCGCTACTCCTTCCTGATGGAGTCCCTGGGCCAGATCGAAACGATGAAGGCCCACGCGATGGAGCCGCGGATGATGCGCCGCTACGAGCTCCTGCAAAGCCAGGCCGAGCGGGCGAGCCGGCGGCTGATCTGGGCCTCGGGCATGACCCAGGCGGTGTCCGCGGTGCTCTCCCAGGTCGGGATCGCGGCGATGGCGGCGACGGGCGGGCTTCTGGCGGTGCAGGGGCGCCTCGGCATCGCCGAGATCGCCGCCTGCATGCTGCTCAACGGACGCGCGATGCAGCCGATGAGCCGGGTGGTGGGGCTGTGGGTCCAGCGCGCGCATCTGCAGGCCGCGGAGGCGCGCCTGAAGGAGGTCGAATCGCTGGCTCCCGACGCGGCGCTGATGGCGTCGGAACGACCGGGCGCGATGTTCGGGCGGGTCTCGGTGGAGGGCGTCAGGCTCGGCATGGGAGGCGAGGCCGGCGCGCGGAACGTGAGCTTCATCGCCCGGCCTGGAGGTTGCGTGGCGCTGACCGGGGCGTCGGGCGACGAGGGCTCGACCCTGCTGCGCATGGTGGCGGGGGAGGTCGCGCCGGGCGCCGGCGCGGTGCGCATCGACGGCCAGCCCGCGCAGCGGTTCGCGCATATGCGCGGGCGACGCGGCGTGGTGCTGGTCGACGGGCGCGCGGCGCTGTTCGAGGGGACCTTGCTGGACAACCTCTCCATGTTCGGGGACGCCGAAGCGAGGGACGCGGGGATGGAGGCGGCGCGCCGGATCGGCCTGGGCGAGCAGATCGATCGCCTGCCGCTGGGCTTCGACACTCCGGCGCTGATTCGCGGGCGTCTGGCGGGCACTCTGGGTTTCGCGCAGCGCATCGCGATCGCCCGCGCGATCGCCTGCGATCCCCGGATCCTGCTGTTCGACGAGGCCAACACGGCGCTGGACCTGGTCGCGGATCGCCAGCTGATGGCGGCGTTGGAGGCGCTGCGCGGACGCACGACGCTGATCCTCTCGACCCGCCGCCCCTCCTACCTGGCGCTCGCCGACGAGGTGATCGACCTGTCCGGCCATGATCTCGATGCGACCCCGGCGGAGGCGTCCGCCGCACCGTCGCCGGCCGCGCCTTCGGCGGAAGCGGAGCGGTGGTCGGATGATCTCGCGGAGGAGCGGGGGCAGGCCGCCTCCGGCGCACGGGCCGCGGTCGGCGCGTCGGGGGAGGTTTCCGGGCCCGAGCCGGCGCCGCCCCCCGCCGGGCGTCCCGGGCGCCCGGCGTCGGTGCGATCGGCCGTTCCGAAAATTGCTGCGCCCCCCGAAATTCGCTCGGCCGCGTCAAGGCGCGCGGCCGCCGGCGCCGCGTCGCCCTCCATCCGCCCGGAGGCGCGGCGTCCGTCGAAATCGGTCGCCGCCTCGGCCTGGATGGCGGGCGGCCTGCAGGCGTCCCCGTCTGCGCATGGGGATTCGGCGCCGGCTGCGCGCCCCGCCGGCGCCCGGCTCGGCGAACCCGGCGATCCGCCCCGCCAGGCCGTCGGCCCGGAGCGCGCCCGCAATCGTCCCATCCTGTCCGCCTCGCCGCAGCCTGCGGAGCCCGACATGTTCAACGTATTTCGGGAACCGCCCGCGGGCGCGGCGAAGGCGGTTTCGCGCGCGGAGCTCGACGCCTGGACGCGTGATCTCGCCGAGGAGCTGGCCGCGACGCTCGCCCCCAGGCGGGGCGGCGAGCGTTGGGGCGATGCGGCGGAGCACGCCTCGTGACCGCCGTCGCGACCCGCCCGGAGACCGCCGGCCCGGCGGCCGATGGCGAGCCCGGCGCGGCCGTTCCGCGGCGCGCCCACCTGTCCCCCGCGGCGGCGCGGGATCTGCTCGCCGGGCTGGTCCGCGCCGCCGGCTGGCAGGGCGACGCCCGCGCCGTCGCCGACGCGCTGCCCCATGAACGGCCGGCGATGCGGGCGCATGACCTGATGCGCGCGCTCGGAAATCTCGGCATCCGGCTGGAAACGGCGGAGGCGAGCCTCGACGACATTCAGGCCGCCGACTGCCCCTGCCTGTTCCTCGCCGACGATTCGCCCCCGCTCGCCGTGCTGGCCCGCAGGGACGACCGGATCCAGGTGCTCGCCCCCGGCTACGACGCGCCGCACTGGGTCGCGCCGGTCCGGAATACGGGCACGGCGGTCAGGGTCGGCCGGGCCGAGCGGCCGGGCGAGGACGGGACCGCGGGCCCGGCCTTCTCGCTCAGCGCCTTCCTGCGGGCCCATGGGGGGGTTATCGGCGGGCTCGTGGTGGCCTCGCTGATGATCAACCTCATGGCCTTCGCCACGCCGATGTTCGTGATGACGCTATATGACCACGTGATCCCGACGCGCTCCGAATCCTTGCTGGGGGCCCTGGTCATCGGGCTCGTTCTGGCCTTCGCCTTCGACGCGGTGTTCCGCATGATCCGCACCAAGGCCCTGGTTCATGCCGGCGCGCGGATCGAACGCGGGCTGGTGCTGGGGCTGTTCGCCAAGCTCTGCACCCTGCCCATGTCCACGCTGTCGCGCGCGGACCTCGGCCAGCACATCGCCCGGTTCCGGCAGTTCGAGAGCCTGCGCGACGCTTTCGTCGGGCCGGCGGTGGCGGCGGTGCTGGATCTGCCTTTCGCGGTGATCTTCCTGGCCGCCATCTTCGCCTTCGCCCCGGCCGTGGGGTGGCTGATCCTGGCGCTGGTCGCGACCTTCGTGGCGGTCGGCTTCGGCGCATTGCCCCTGTCCCGCCGCCTGGCGCGGGAGGCCGGCGCCGCCCGCGCCGCCCATCAGCGCCTGATGATGGAGATCGCCGCCAACCAGCGCGAGATCCGCAGGCTGGGCGCGCAGGACGCCTGGCGCGCACGGGCCCGCCCCCTGGCGGCGGAGGCGGCGGCGACCGCGCGCCGCTCCCGCCAACTCGCCGGGGCGCTGCAGGCCTTCGGGCAGATGCTGATGACCGTGGCCGGCGTCGGCGCGGTGGTCTGGGGGGCGGAGGCCGCGATGCGGGGCGAAATGACCCTCGGCGCGCTGATCGCGACGATGACCCTGGTCTGGCGCGTCCTCGCTCCGTTCCAGGCGCTGTTCGTCGCGGCCCCGCAGCTCGACAGCCAGCACCGGGGCGGCAAGCAGGCCGACGCCATGCTCTCCCAGCCGGGCGAGCACATGCGCGGCGCCGCGCGCGTCCGCCATGGCGGGCTTCGGGGAGAGCTGCGCTTCAACGCCGTCGTCTTCCGATACGAGCCGGGGGCGGACCCGGTGCTGGCCGGGGTCTCCGCCGCCGCGCGGGATGGCGAGATCCTGATGATCCCCGGCCGGAACGGCGCCGGAAAGTCCACGCTGCTGCGGCTGGCCGCGGCCCTGTGGCGTCCCGCGGCCGGGTCGATCTCGATCGGCGGAATCGACCTGCGGCAGGTGGCCGTGGACGACCTGCGCGCCAGCCTCGCCTATGTCGGCCAGTCGCCGGAATTCTTCCACGGCACGGTGCGCCAGAACCTGGCCCTGGCCGAGCCGCTGGCCGATGGGCCCGCGATGATGCGCGCCCTGCGCGAAGCGGGGATCGAGGACGAGATCGCCGCCCTGCCGGAAGGGCTCGACACCCGAATGACCGAGGGCCTGCGCCGCAGTCTCCCCCCGTCGCTCTTGCAGGGCCTTACGCTGGCCCGCGCCTGGCTGAAGGATGCGCCGGTGGTTCTTCTGGACGAACCCGCCAACGGGCTGGACGAGGCCCGCGACGCGCTGCTGCTCGACAAGCTCCGCGGTTTGCAGGGGCGACGCACGGTGCTGATGGTGACGAACCGGCCGTCGCATCTCGCGCTGGCCGACCGCATCATCTATCTCGATCAGGGGCGGGTGGCGCTGGATGGCGCCGGAGAGAGCATGGTGCGCAAGGTCGCGGCCCTCAACGCCCTGCGGCTGGAGCCCCGGCCATGAGCGGCCTGTTGAACCGGCCTCGCCGCTCCGGCGTCTTCGAGCGTCGCCGCAGCCGGGACCGCGACGCGGCGCCGCGGCTGGCCCGCGCGCTGATCCTGACCATCGTGGCGCTGATCGGCGTCGGCCTGGTCTGGGCCGCCCGGACCGAGATCACCGAGCTGTCGCGCGCCGAAGCCCGGATCGTGCCGCTGGGCGAATTGCGGGTGGTCGAGCATCTCGAGGGCGGCATCCTGCAGGAGATCCTGGCGGCCGAGGGCGACCCCGTCGCCGCCGGCCAGGTGATCGCCCGCCTGTCCTCGGAGGCGCTGGACCTGGAGCGCAACAGCCTCGCCCTGCGGGAGGCCCGCGCGCTGGGCGACGCCACGCGCCTGCGGGCGCTGCTCGCGGCGCTGGACGCCTCCGCGCCGCCCGAGGGCGGGACGATCCCCGGCGCCCTGGCGCCCGAGGCCGCGGCCCTGGCGCTGCGCGCGCCGAAAGTGGCGGCGGAGGCCGCGGGGCTCTACCGCGCGCAGCTCGCCGCCTGGCGCGCCCAGGCCGAGGCGCTGCAGGCGCGGCGCCACGAGGCCGCGCGGGCGGCGGCTCTGGCCGAGGAACGCCGCGACAGCCTGGCGGAGCGTCAGAAGCTGATGGAGGCGCGGCACGCGATGTCGCAAACTCTGGCGCGCAGCGGCCGGGTCAGCCGCGCCACGGAAATGGAACTGGGGATCAGCCTCTCGGAGATCCGCGGCGACCGGATGGAGGCGGAGGCCGACCTGCATGCCGCCCTGGTGTCCGAGCGTGAGGCGCGCCGCGCCGCGCTGGACCTGTCGCTGAGCGCGCGGGAGGGTTGGCTGGCCGAACTGACCGAGGCCGATGAGGCGCTTGGACTGGCCCGCGAGGCGCTGGCCGACAACGCCGCGCGGCGCGCCCGGCTGGAGCTGCGCGCCCCGGTCGCCGGGCGCATCCAGTCCCTCGGGGTCCGCGCCCCCGGGGAGGTGATCGAGCCCGGCGGCGCGGTGGCCGAAATCCTGCCGACCGAGCTTTCGCTGGCGGCCGAGGCGCGGCTCTCGCCGCTCGACATCGGCCATGTCGCGCCGGGCGCCCCGGTCGAGCTGAAGCTGACCACCTTCGACGAGAAACGCTTCGGCTCGGTGCAGGGCGAGGTCGTCGATATCGCCCCGACCTCCAGCGAGGACGAGGAGGGGCGCACCTATTTCCGGGTGGTCGTGGCGCTGGACGCCCAGACCATCGGCGCCGGCGACGACACGCGCCCGCTCCGCGCGGGGATGGAGGCCCGGGCCGAGATCCGGACCGCGAGCCGCACGGTCCTGACCTACCTGCTCAAACCGGTGGAAAGGACCTTCGGGAGCGCCTTTCACGAACGGTGATCGCGCGGCGATCCCGCAGGAAACGCCGCCTCCGACAAGCCGCTTGCAGCGGAGGCGCCGCCGCGTGCATGGTCCCGCCTGTCGCGGGGACCATTCGCCCGCGCCTCTCCGCGTCGATGCCCGGCCCCCGGCATCGCCCTTGCGGCACGCGCTTGAAGCGGGCGGGGCGGCATGCCGGCGACGCGGGATACCGGGCCGGACCACGGCCTCGGCCGGCGTCCCGGACGACAGGCCGAAGGCGCCCCATGCTTTCGGCGCCGCCCAGGCCCGCCCGCCTCCGCCATCCGGCCGGAAGGCCGCCGCGGGCCGAGACCAGATGACCCGGGACGCCGCGCTGGCCGACCCGGGCGCCCACCTCCAGGGAGGAGCCCGACATGACCCCCGAGACCGACATCGACCCGACCCCCTTCGCCGCGAAGAAACATCTCGAGATCAAGGGCCGCCGCATGGCCTATATCGACGAGGGGCGCGGCGACCCGATCGTCTTCCAGCACGGCAACCCGACCTCGTCCTACCTGTGGCGCAACGTCATGCGCCGCTGCGAAGGGCTGGGCCGGCTGATCGCCTGCGACCTGATCGGCATGGGCGATTCCGACAAGCTCCCGGACTCCGGGCCCGACCGCTACACCTTTGCCGAACAACGGGAATTCCTCTTCGCCCTGTGGGAGGAGCTGGGGATCGACCGCGCCGTTCTGGTGCTGCATGACTGGGGCTCCGCGCTGGGGTTCGACTGGGCGGCGCGCCATCCCGAAAAGCTGCGCGGCATCGCCTACATGGAGGCCATCGTCACGCCGCTGACCTGGGACGACTGGCCGGAGGAGGCGCGCAAGGTGTTCGGCGGCTTCCGCTCGGACGCCGGCGAGACCATGGTGCTGGAGAAGAACATTTTCGTGGAGGGCGTGCTGCCGAACTCGGTGCTGCGGGGCCTGACGGAGGCCGAGATGGCCGAATACCGCCGCCCCTTCGAGACCCCGGGGGAGGACCGGCGCCCGACCCTGACCTGGCCGCGGCAGATTCCCATCGAGGGGACGCCGGCCGACGTCACGGCGGTGGTCGAGCGCTACGGCGCCTGGCTCGCGGCCAGCCCGGTTCCCAAGCTTTTCGTCAACGCCGAGCCGGGGTCCATTCTGCGGGGCAGGGCGCGGGACTTCTGCCGGACCTGGCCGGCGCAGACCGAGGTCACCGTCCCCGGCTCCCATTTCATCCAGGAGGATTCGCCGGCGGCCATCGGCGACGCGGTGGCGGCCTTCGTGAAGGGGCTCGGCTGACCCGAGCGGCCGGCCTTCGCGACGCGTGCGAGGCCATTGACCGGTTGGTCATTCGCTGACGCGCGGCCTGCGCGTTCCGGCTCAAGGCCGGGGGGCGTAGGCGCGCATGAACACGCGTGCGGCCTCGCGCCCGATGCGGGCGAGCTCCGCTTCCGGCGGACGGGGGGCCGCCGACATCAGCGCGCAGAGCGAAAGCGGGTTCTTGATCAACCCCAGGAAATGCCAGGCGGCGTCCTGCGGATCGACGCCGTCCAGCGCGATCTCGCCCCGGGTCGCGCGCAGGGCCAGATGCTCGGCCAGCCGCTGGGCGCCGTAGAGCGGGCCGGCCTCGTAGAAGGTGCGGCCGATATCCGGAAACCGTTCCGAAACCGCGACCACCATGCGGAGCAGCGCCACATGCTCGGGCTCCAGCACCTCCGCGAGCAGGCGGGCGGCGAAACTGGACAGCGCCGTCTCAAGCCCGTCGTGGCGCCGGTCGAGGTCGGTCAGACGCTCGGCCGTGCTGCGTTGCAGGTCGACGATCAGGGCGCGGAACAGCGCCTCCTTGCTGTCGAAATAGACGTAGAGCGTGCCCTTGGACACGCCTGCTTCCCGCGCGATCCGCCCCATCGAAGCGGCGTCGAACCCGTGGGACAGGAACACCCGCCGGGCGCCGGCGAGGACCTGGGCGCGCTTGGCGCCGGTTTCGGCCGCGTCGGTTTCCGGGCCGGACGCGGGGTCCTTGGCGGCGTGGGGCGCGACGGGGCTGGCCATCTGGTTCGGGGACTCCGGAAACGTCGTTCGGGGCGGTCAGTCACCGCATAGCACGCCGGGCGCGCCCGCGCCGCAACCGACGGCGCTTTTCGCGCCTGCGTCGTCAGGGGGGGCGCGTTCGCTTGATTTCGAGCTGCGGAGGCGCCAAGTCAAGAAGTGACCGAACGGTTCGGTCACTATCTGAGTCGCGCCGCGACCGCGACCGCGACCGCATCGACGAAGACCGCATCGACGAGGGCCGGGGCGGCGCGGGCCTTCACGCAAACGCCGCCGCCGAGGCGGACGCCGCCCCCGCCGCCCGGAAGGCGCACGGCCAAGGTGGCATGATCCCGACCGCGCTATCACGGGGCGGGTGGAGGTGGTGACGCCAGGCTCGGACGCGGTGTTCGGCCTGCTGCCGCCGGAAAACGCGACGGGCGCCCTGTCCAAGGTGGCGCAGCGTCCGCCGGTCCGCGTCCCGCCCCTGCGGAGGTTGCGGCCGAAGGCGGATCGCGGCCGAGCATGTCAGTGATCGCCGCGCTGGACAGCCGGGCGGCGGAGGAGATGCGCGCGCGGGGCGCGCTCGACGCCTTGGGCAGGGGGCGAGCCCGCGCCTGAGCCGATGGCCGCCGGCGCCGACTGAGCCGGGGCCGAACGAACCGGGGGCGTGCGCCTGCGCCGCGACCCCAGGAGAAACCGCCCGCGCCCCGCCCGGACGCGGACGGTCCCAGCCCGATCCCGCCACCCCCCTCATGGCGCGGATCGGGCGCCTTCTTTCATGGGGGGCGCGGCCGGGGGGCCCTCCGCCCGGAGCGCCGAGCCTGCGCCGATCGTGGATCGGAAGGCCTGTCGTGAGCGCGGCTTCACCATCGGCGCGGCGCGGATCGTCGTTCCCGGCGTGGGGCTTTCGGGTTGGCGGCGATCGACAGGGCGCCGGCGGTGGCGCTGATGCTGCGCCGGTTCGCGGGCGCCGCCGCCGTGGCGGGCGGTCGCTGACCCCTGGGAAGCGCGCCGCGCCGGAGGTCCCGGCGCGGCGCCGCCCGATCAGGCCCCCCGATCAGGCTGCGGTCAGTCGCTGGATCGAGGGCGGGCCGTCCATGAAGGCGCCCATGGCGCGGCCCAGCGTGCGGAAATGGTCGGACTTGCGGTGGGCCTCGACGGCCTCGGCGTCCTTGTAGGATTCCACGAAGACGAAGGTCGAAGGCTCCTCGCCCTTGCACAGCACGTATTGCAGGCAGCCGGGCTCGTTGGCGTTGACCGCCTTGGCGAGCTCCTGCGCGGCGGCCTCGAATTCGGCCTCGGAGCCGGCTTTCGCCTTGATGGTGGCGATGGTGAACAGCATGCGTCTCTCCTCCCGGACCGCTGGGGCCCGATCATCCGGCCCCGCTCCTGGCGGCGGGGCTCTCTGCGGCGGGCATACGAGCGCGTATGTCGGACAATGGCAAGAGGGCGCCCCGCCGCCATGCCGATCATCACGGGGCGGATCGCACCGCGGGACGGGCGCCGGGTCAGCCGGCGGGAGGGCGTTTCTCCAGCGTCGGGGCGGCGGAGGGGGCGCGGGTCAGCAGGGCGGGGATGTCGAGCGTGGGGATCGGCTTCCATCGCCGCCCGTCACGGGCGGGGGTCATGTCGGCCTGCATCTCGGCGGCCGAGTCCTTCAGGGCCCAGCGGAAGGCCTCGACGATCTTCCAGCGCGCATCCGGCGCGCCGAACAGCCGCTCCAGCTCCGCCGCATGCCAGGTGCGCCACAGCGCGGCGGCGGCCGCGACCTGCGGCGTGGCGTAGGAGGTGCCGGAGGGTTCGTCCTCCTCGGTGTCCTCGGCCCAGTCGGGGCGGGGCGGGGTCGTGCGCATGTCGAAGCCGGCGCGGTTGATGCGCATGGCCTGGGCGTGGATGTCCACCCAGCGTTCGGCGTCGCGGTCGCGATAGCCGCCCGGCGGGTAGTGGCGGCATTGCCCGCCCGTGCCCTGGATGTCGTAGCCCGAGACGCCGATGGTGCGGTCCCAGCGGGCCGGGAAGATCACCCCGTCGATGACCTGACCGGCGGCGCAGCACAGGATCACCCCGGCCTCGTAGGTGCGGTTGACGGCGGGGGCGACGTTGGGGGCCATGCCCATCTCCCCGCCCAGCATGGCGCGGATCGGCTCGAAGATCCCCGCGAAGCCGGGATTGCCCATGGAGATCGACATGACCCCGGGCTGGGGGTCCTGGGCCAGCGCGTGCTCGATGGCCCAGCCCAGCCGCTCGGTGGCGCGGGACTGCATGGCGGGGCCGGCGATGTCGCCTTCGGCCTCGTAGAACAGCGGGCCGTTGGAGACCCGGTAGGGGATCACCCGCACGCCGGGCGCCGCGCCCTGCAGCGGCGCGCCGATGGGACCGCAGAGCGCGGAGAGCGTTTTGACCCCGTGATCGGGATATTCGATCAGCCCGGCCTGGGGGGAGGCGGTGCGCTCCATCCCGCAGACGGCGGTGGCATCGATGCCGGGTGGGGGCGGCGGGAACTGGTCGCAGGGACCGTCGACGAAGTTGCGCCCGCGCGAGAGCAGCAGCCAGGCGGGGGCGGGGGTTCCGGGGGGCCAGCCGATGCCCTCATGCGGGGCCACGCCGCTGTCGATATGGGCGATGATGGCGTGACCGGGAGGGCCGCCGTCGGGGCCCTCGGCCACCGCCAGCAGGTTGAGCGCCTGGGCGTAGGAGCCCCGGTCGGGCGTCGGCAGGCGGCGGATCAGATCGGACATGGCGGGCGGGCCTCCCCTGGCGCGGCTTGGGCTTGTCGTTGGGGAAAGCTTGGCACAGGCCGCGGGCGCGGGGAAGCGAATCCCGGTCGGGATGTGATGAAACGCACGTGAAAACAAACGGATAGCGGGGCCGCGCGTCAGCCGTGGCGCGGGTTGGGGCGGGGGCGCCCGCGCGGCGTTGCGACGGGGGCGCCGGGTGGCGCGGGGGCGCGACCCAGACGGTCCGTCCGGCGCCGGCGCCGGCGCGCGGGGCGGGCCCGGGCCGGAACGCGCGCGCCTCGGGGGCATTCGGGCGGAGGCCGCCCGCGAAAAAGGGCGGCGCCTTGCGGCGCCGCCCCCTGATTTCCGTCCGATCCGGCAGGATCAGAGGTTGTAGTACATCTTGTACTCGACCGGGTGCGGGCAGTGCTCGAAGGCGTAGACCTCCTCCCACTTCAGCTCGGCGTAGCCCTCGATCTGGTCGCGGGTGAACACGTCGCCCGCGGTGAGGAACTCGTAATCGTCCTCCAGCGAGGTCAGGGCTTCGCGCAGCGAGCCGCAGACGGTCGGGATGCCGGCCAGCTCCTCGGGGGGCAGGTCGTAGAGGTCCTTGTCGGCGGCCTCGCCCGGATCGATCTTGTTCTTGATGCCGTCGATGCCGGCCATCAGGAGCGCCGAGAACGCCAGGTAGGGGTTCGCGGACGGATCGGGGAAGCGGGTCTCGACGCGCTTGGCCTTCGGCGACTCGGACCAGGGGATGCGGATCGACGCCGACCGGTTGCGGGCGGAGTAGGCCAGCAGCACCGGGGCCTCGAAGCCGGGGATCAGGCGCTTGTAGGAGTTGGTCGACGGGTTGGTGAAGGCGTTCAGCGCCTTGGCGTGCTTCAGGATGCCGCCGATATACCACAGCGCCTCCTTGGAGAGGTCGGCGTACTGGTCGCCCGCGAAGAGCGGCTTGCCGTCCTTCCAGATCGACTGGTTGACGTGCATGCCGGTGCCGTTGTCGCCGGCGATCGGCTTGGGCATGAACGTGGCCGACTTGCCGTAGGCCGAGCAGACCTGCTGGATGACGTACTTGTACTTCAGGATGTTGTCGGCCTGCCCGCAGAGCGAGCCGAACACCAGGCCCAGCTCATGCTGGCACGAGGCGACCTCGTGGTGGTGCTTGTCGACCTTCATGCCGATGCGCTTCATGGTCGACAGCATCTCGGCGCGGAGATCCTGCATGTGGTCGACCGGGGGCAGGGGGAAGTAGCCGCCCTTGACGCCCGGGCGCATGCCGGAGTTGCCCATCTCGTAGTCGGCGTCGGTGTTCCAGGCGCCGTC
The DNA here is from genome assembly GCF_900106695.1 of Albimonas donghaensis. GTDB lineage: Bacteria > Pseudomonadota > Alphaproteobacteria > Rhodobacterales > Rhodobacteraceae > Albimonas > Albimonas donghaensis. The sequence goes on along the minus strand of NZ_FNMZ01000010.1, from coordinate 143,427 downwards.
GACGGCGTCGACTTCGTAGGACACCTTGTTCATCTCGACCGAGAACTTGACGTCGTCGAAGATGAAGAACTCGGCTTCCGGGCCCCAGAAGGAGTTGTCGCCGACGCCGGAGGTCTTGAGGAACTCCTCGGCCTTCTTGGCGGTGCCGCGCGGGTCGCGCTCATAGGATTCGTTGGTGTCCGGCTCCAGCACGTCGCAATGCACGCACAGGGTCTTCTCGGCGAAGAACGGATCCATGTAGATCGACGAAGCGTCGGGCATCAGCTTCATGTCGGACTTGTCGATGGACTTCCAGCCGGCGATGGAGGAGCCGTCGAACATCATGCCTTCGGCAAGAAAGTCCTCGTCGATCTCGTCCTTGATGACCGTCACGTGCTGCAGCTTGCCGCGCGGATCGACGAAGCGCAGGTCGAGATATTCGACGTCTTCGTCTTTCATGGTCTTGAGAACGGAACTTGCGTCGGTCATGCGTGATCCTCTCCTGGAGTGTTCGGGCGCCGGCTGCCGCGGGCGCGTCGCTGGGCCGCCGGAACCCGTGTGATCCGGCGGGATGGGTCTGGCCCGGGGGTCAGAGCGCGTCGGCGCCCTCTTCCCCGGTGCGGATGCGGATGGCCTGCTCGACATTGGTCACGAAGATCTTGCCGTCGCCGATCTTGCCGGTGCGCGCGGCGGCGACGATGGCCTCCACGGCGCGTTCGACCATGTCGTCCTCGAGCACGACCTCCAGCTTCATCTTGGGCAGGAAATCGACCACGTATTCGGCGCCGCGATAGAGCTCCGTGTGACCTTTCTGGCGGCCGAAGCCCTTGGCTTCGATCACGCTGAGGCCCTGGACCCCGATCTCCTGCAGCGCCTCCTTCACCTCGTCGAGCTTGAACGGCTTGATGACGGCCTCGATCTTCTTCATGGACCTCGGGCTCCCTCGGTTGCTGCGCGTCCGGACGGCCGCCCCCGCCGCCGTGTTCGCAAGATGTTATGCAGGGCTCATGCCAAGCATCTAGACCCGGCGGATGCAATGGGGGGCGCGTCCGCAGGTCGGCGGCGGGACGGGAATCGCGCGCCGGCGCCCAATCATAGGGCAAACTGCTCAAGACGTGGGCGATGAATGAGGGCTGAGCGGGGCGGGCTCGGCGGACGGGCGCGACGGGGCTTCGGCGAAGGAGAACGTGCGATGGAACTGCTGACCGCGGGCGAGATGAAGGCCGTCGAGGACCTGGCGATGGGCTCCGGCCAGGTGTCGGGGGGCTCCGGCCGGGTGACGGGGCGCGTTCTGATGGAACGGGCCGGCGCCGGCGTGGTCGCGGCGGTTCTGGCGCGGGCGCCGGAACTGGCGCATGGGGCGCGCGCGGCGGTGGCGCTGTGCGGGCCGGGGAACAATGGCGGCGACGGATTCGTCGTCGCGCGGCTGCTGGCGGCGCGGGGCTGGGCGGTGACGGTCTTCGCCTGGGGCGACCCGGCGCGGCGCCCGCCCGACGCGGCTTCGGCCGCCGCGGATTGGGAAGCGGTGGGCGAGACCCGGCCCTGGGACGCCGCGGCGATCCTTTCCGCGGTCGGGCGCGGCGGCGCGTCCGGCGCCCCGGATCTGGCCCCGGATCGGGCGCCGGACCTGGTGGTCGACGCGCTGTTCGGCGGCGGGCTGACCCGGCCCTTGCCGGCGGAGGTCTCAGGCCCGCTGGCCGCGCTGGGCGACCGGGCGCGGGTCGTGGCGGTGGATGGGCCGAGCGGGCTTTGCCTCGACAGCGGGCGGGGGCTCGGGTCCGCGCCGGCGCCGGCCTGGCTGACCGTGACGTTTCACCGGCCCCGGCTGGGGCATCACCTGGCCGAGGGGCCGGAGGCCTGCGGTCAGCTCGAGGTCGTCGATATCGGGCTGAGCGCGGCCGAGACCGCCGCCGCCGCGCCCCGCGCCGCGCATCTGGTCGGCCCGCCCTCCCGCGCGGCGCTGCTGAAGGGCGCGGGCGGTCACAAGTATTCGCACGGGCACGCGCTGGTGCTCTCCGGCGGCGTCGGGCGGGGCGGGGCGGCGCGGCTGGCGGCGCGGGCGGCGCTGCGGGCGGGGGCCGGGCTGGTCACCGTCGGCGCGCCTCCGTCGGCGCTGATCGAGAACGCGGCCCGGCTCGACGCCATCATGCTGCGACGGGTCGCGGACGGGCCGGGGCTGCTGGAGATGGAGGGGATCGGGAAGGTCTCCGCCCTCTGTCTCGGGCCGGGGCTGGGGCTGGGGGAGCGGACTCTGGGCCTGGTCGCGGCGGCGCGGCGGCTGGAACGGCCCTGCGTGCTGGATGCGGACGCGCTGACGGTGTTCGAGGGGCGGCCGGGGGAGCTGTTCGCGGAGCTTGGCCCCGACTGCGTGCTGACCCCGCATATGGGCGAGTTCCGGCGGCTGTTCCCCGACCTCGCCGGGCCGCTGGCCGCGCCGGCCGCGCGCGGACCGGCGGCGTCGCGCCTGGACGCCGCGCGGGCCGGGGCGGCGCGGGCCGGGGCGGTGCTGCTGCTCAAGGGGCCGGATACGGTGATCGCGGCGCCGGACGGGCGCGCGGCGGTGGCTTCGGCCGCCTATGGGCGCGAGGCGCCCTGGCTCGCCACCGCGGGGTCCGGCGACGTGCTGGCCGGGCTGATCTGCGGGCTGATGGCGCGGGGGCTCGGCGCGTTCGAGGCCGCGCAGGCCGGCGCCTGGCTGCATGTGGAGGCCGCGCGCGTCTTCGGCCCCGGCCTGATCGCCGAGGACCTGCCGGAGGCGCTGCCGGCGGTGTTCCGCGCGCTGATCGCCCGCGCCGCCTGATCCCGCCTGATCCCGCCTGATCCCGCCGGTGGGGGGGGCGCCGCGCGTCGACCCGCGCGCCCCTGGCGCGGTCCCGCCCGCGCGGCGACGCGGCCGTCGCGCCGGTGGAGCGGTTTCCAAGGCGCGCCGGTTTCCGGGGCCGCCGGCCGCGCGCCCGACCCGGGGCGAGCCCCCGGCGGCGCCTTTTTCGACTCGCACCCGCCGCGCAACCCTGCTACTTCCCCGCGGAATCCGCGCCGGGTCCCGCCCGGCGCCGGCCGCTGCGGGCGTGGTGGAATTGGTAGACACGCGAGGTTTAGGTCCTCGTGCCGCAAGGCGTGGGGGTTCGAGTCCCTCCGCCCGCACCAGTCTCCGGTCCCGCCGTCCGCGCCACGCGCGGCCGCCGGGAGGGGAGACGCAGATTCCGGGCCGCCGCCCCCCGTCCAGGGGCGCTGGCGTCGCCCGAAGCCGAGATGCTGGAGCAGGAAACGCAGATGCAGGTCGTCGAAACCAAGTCCGAGGGGCTCAGCCGGGCCTATGCCATGACGCTCCCCGCGTCGGAGCTGGCCGAGAAGATGAACGAGAAGCTCGTCGCCGCCCGCGCCGAAGTCCAGATGAAGGGCTTCCGCAAGGGCAAGGCGCCGCTGCCGCTGCTCAAGAAGATGTTCGGCAAGTCCCTGCTGGGCGAAATCGTGCAGGAGTCGGTCGACGGCGCCGTGCGCGAGCATTTCGAGCAGACCGGCGACCGCCCGGCCCTGCAGCCCGACATCAAGATCACCAACGAGGATTTCGACGAGGGCGACGACCTCCAGGTCGAGCTGGCCTATGACAAGCTGCCCGACGTCCCGACCCCGGATTTCGCGGCGATCACGCTCGACAAGCCGGTCGCGACCGTCGAGGACGCCGCCATCCAGGAGGCGCTCGAGAGCCTGGCCAAGAACGCCAAGGCCTTCGAGCCGCGCGACGAGGGCGGCTATATCGAGAACGGCGACCAGGCCACGATCGACTTCGTGGGCCGCGTCGACGGCGAGGCCTTCGAGGGCGGCTCGGGCGAGGATTTCCCGCTGGAGATCGGCTCGGGCTCCTTCATCCCCGGCTTCGAAGAGCAGCTCAACGGCGCCAAGGTCGGCGACGTGCGCGACGTGACGGTGACCTTCCCCGCCGACTACCAGGCCGAGCATCTGGCCGGCAAGGAAGCCGTGTTCACCTGCACGATCAAGGGCATCGGCTACCCGGTGGACTCCGCGATCGACGACGCGATGGCGGAGAAGTTCGGCGCCGAGAACCTCGAGGATCTCAAGGGCCAGATTCGCGAGAAGCTCGAAGCCGAGTACGGCGTCGCCTCCCGCGCGCTGGTCAAGCGCAAGCTGCTCGACGCGCTCGATGAGGCCGTGTCCTTCGACCTGCCGCCGGCGCTGCTGGAGATCGAGGCCAACCAGATCGCGCACCAGCTGTGGCACGAGGAGCACCCCGAGGTGCAGGGCCACGACCACGGCGACATCGAGACCACGGACGAGCACCGCAAGCTCGCTGAGCGCCGCGTGCGCCTCGGCCTGCTGCTGGCGGAGACCGGCTCGGCCAACGACATCCAGGTGTCCGAGAACGAGATCGTCCAGGCGATCGTGCGTCAGGCCCAGCAGATGAACGTGCCGCCGAAGGCCTTCTTCGACTATGTGCAGCAGAACGAGCAGGCGATGCAGCAGATCCGCGCCCCGCTGTTCGAGGACAAGGTCGTCGACTACATCCTGGAACTCGCCACGGTCACCGAGACCGAGGTGAGCAAGGACGAGCTTCAGGCCCAGCTCGAGGCCCTGGACGCCGAGGAGGAGGCGGTCTCCGCCTGATCCCGCCCCGACCGATGCGCGCCCCCTGAGAGGGGGGCGGAAACGCGGCCCGTCCCGGATAGTCCGGGGCGGGCCGTGCGCCTTTCCGGGGCGCGCGTCCGGCGCGCGCGCGGCCGGCCGGCCCTTGCGCGGTCACGGCGCGCGGGATGCGCCGGGGGAGCGGAGGTCCGGAGCGGAGGCGGGGAGCCGAGGGGCCCGGCGCGATCGGCTCCGGGCGTGGCGACATTCGGTCCCGGTCCCGGGGCGGCCTCTCGCGCCCGGCGCGCATCCGCGCCCTTCCGGGACAGGGCGGCGGCTTTCGGAAAAGCCCTGCGAGCCGCCGTGGCGTTAATCTTTCCTTATCGATCCGGAGGCGAGGCTGCGCAGGCGTCGCGCCGCCCGCCCTTGAAGCCCCCCCGACGACGGCATAGGACTCAGGTGGCACGTCCCGTTTCAAGCGCCGCCGCGCCGCCCCTTCGGCGCCGGCCGCGCCCCGCTCAGCGAAAGGCCCGTCCCCATGCAGGACCCGACCGAATTCTACATGAACACGCTCGTCCCCATGGTGGTCGAGCAGACCGCCCGGGGCGAACGGGCCTACGACATCTTCTCGCGCCTTCTGAAGGAGCGGATCATCTTCGTCTCCGGTCCGGTGCATGACGGCATGTCCACGCTGATCGTGGCGCAGCTGCTGTTCCTGGAAGCGGAGAATCCGAAGAAAGAGATCTCCATGTACATCAACTCGCCGGGCGGGGTGGTGACGTCGGGGCTCTCGATCTACGACACGATGCAGTACATCCGGCCCAAGGTCTCCACGCTCTGCGTGGGGCAGGCGGCCTCGATGGGCTCGCTGCTGCTGACCGCGGGGGCCAAGGACATGCGCTTCTCGCTGCCCAACAGCCGGATCATGGTTCACCAGCCTTCGGGCGGCTACCAGGGCCAGGCCACGGACATCCTGATCCATGCGCGGGAGACCGAGGCGCTGAAGCGTCGGCTCAACGAAATCTACGTCCAGCATACCGGCCAGGACTACGACACGGTTGAAGCCGCGCTCGAACGCGACAACTTCATGACGGCGGAGAAGGCTCGCGACTGGGGCCTGATCGACACCATCGTGACGACTCGTGAGACGCCGGAAGAGCCCACGGCGTAACGAAAAAATCCTGCGCCGCCCGTTCGGGGCGGCGCGCGGAACGCGCGGGATCGTCAGGGTTTCGACCTTGCGCCCGCAGCGACGACATGCACCAATGGCCCTCAGGCCGGGATTCGCGGCCCCCGGGCTAGCGTTCCCTTAAGGGTCGCGACCTTAGGGTGGCCCTGCGGCGGCGACCGCGGGCGGGAGAACTGGATGACCAAGCAGACCGGATCGGACTCGAAGAACACCCTCTACTGTTCTTTCTGCGGAAAGAGCCAGCATGAGGTGCGCAAGCTGATCGCGGGCCCGACCGTGTTCATCTGCGACGAATGCGTCGAGCTGTGCATGGACATCATTCGGGAGGAGACCAAGACCTCCCTGGTGAAGTCCTCCGACGGCGTGCCCACGCCGACCGAGATCTGCCAGGTTCTCGACGATTACGTGATCGGGCAGAAAACCGCCAAGCGCGTGCTCTCGGTGGCGGTGCACAACCATTACAAGCGGCTCAATCACGCCGCCAAGCAGCAGGACGTGGAGCTCAACAAGTCCAACATCCTGCTGATCGGCCCGACGGGCTGCGGCAAGACCCTGCTGGCGCAGACGCTGGCGCGGATCCTGGACGTGCCCTTCACCATGGCCGACGCCACCACGCTGACCGAGGCCGGCTATGTGGGCGAGGATGTGGAGAACATCATCCTCAAGCTCCTGCAGGCCGCCGATTACAACGTGGAGCGGGCGCAGCGCGGCATCGTCTACATCGACGAGGTCGACAAGATCAGCCGCAAGTCGGACAATCCCTCGATCACCCGCGACGTGTCGGGCGAGGGCGTGCAGCAGGCGCTTCTGAAAATCATGGAGGGCACCGTGGCCTCCGTGCCGCCGCAGGGCGGGCGCAAGCATCCCCAGCAGGAATTCCTGCAGGTGGACACGACCAATATCCTGTTCATCTGCGGCGGCGCCTTCGCGGGCATCGACCGGATCATCTCGCAGCGGGGCAAGGGCTCGGCCATGGGCTTCGGGGCGGAGGTGCGCTCCACGGACGACCGCCGCATCGGCGACGTGCTGGCGGAGCTGGAGCCCGAGGATCTGCTGAAATTCGGCCTGATCCCCGAGTTCGTCGGCCGCCTGCCGGTGATCGCGACGCTCAAGGACCTGGACGAACCCGCGCTGGTCCAGATCCTGTCGGAGCCGAAGAACGCCCTGGTCAAGCAGTACCAGCGCCTGTTCGAGATGGAGGAGGTGAAGCTCAACTTCACCGAGTCCGCGCTGCGCGCCGTCGCCCGCAAGGCGATCGAGCGCAAGACCGGCGCCCGCGGCCTGCGTTCGATCCTCGAGAACGTGCTGCTGGACACCATGTTCGACCTGCCCGGTTCCGAGGGCGTCGAGGAAGTGGTGGTCAACGACGAGGTGGTCGAGGGCCGCGCCCAGCCGCTGATGATCTACGCGGAGAAGAAGGGCGAGCCGGCCAACGCCTCGGCCTCCTGAGGCCCGGGGGCGCGACTCCGCCGCGGAACATCGGACGCGCCGTCCCTGGAAGGGGGCGGCGCGTCTGTGTTTCGGGGTGGGGTCGCTCGCCGGTCCCGTCGCGTCCCACCCCCGAGCGAGGCCGCGCGTCGACGGTCCCTCCGGCGGCGCCGTCGCGCCCGCGCGGCGCTTCATGGGTCGCGCCGGTGGCGTCGACGCGAAGGCCCTCGGTCGCCAAGGCGCTCGGCCTTGTCCTTCCCTGAGCCCGGCGGTCGCAATCACGAGACGGTCCCGTGAGCGCTGCATCGCAACGCCGCGCGGGCGGCGCGCCGGCAACGCAAGCTCCAGTTGACGCGCGGCTTCCGTCCCTGATCCGTCGCGCAGTCACATTTCCTAAATCTTCACCCCGTCAAACTGCCCCCGCGCTCCCGTCGCGACTTGAAACCCGGCCTCGGGGGAGCCAACTTGATATCGGACACGGCCGCGAGGACGGCCCGACCGATAATCCTGCGGGGGCGCCCGCGTCGCCTCGATCAGGGGCGCGGCGCTCCGCCGAAAAGGAAGACCCATGACCGACTCCACGCCGAGCGAAGCCAACCCGACCGTCACCCTGCCGGTCCTCCCCCTGCGCGACATCGTCGTGTTCCCCCACATGATCGTGCCGCTCTTCGTCGGGCGTGAGAAATCGGTGCGCGCGCTCGAAGAAGTGATGCGCGCCGACAAGCAGATCCTGCTCGCCTCGCAGACCGACGCGGGCGAGGACAATCCGTCCGAGAAGGACATCTACCGCACCGGCGTCGTCGCCAACGTGCTGCAGCTGCTCAAGCTTCCCGACGGCACCGTCAAGGTGCTGGTCGAGGGCCAGCGCCGCGCCCGGATCTCCGGCTTCATCTCTCCCGAGCCCTATTTCGAGGCCGAGGCCGAGCTGCTGGAAGAGGAGATCGGCGCCCCCGACGCGGTTGAGGCGATGACCCGCACCCTCGCCGACGAGTTCGAGAAATACGTCAAGCTCAACAAGTCCGTGCCCGATGAGGCGCTGGGCTCGATCGCCGATGTGGACAGCCCCTCGCGGCTCGCCGACACCATCGCCGGCCATCTCTCGGTCAAGCTCTCGGAAAAGCAGTCGCTGCTGGAGACGCTGTCGGTCGAAGCGCGGCTGGAGCGGATCTATGGCCTGATCCAGGGCGAGATCTCGGTGCTCAAGGTCGAGAAGAAGATCAAGAGCCGGGTCAAGACCCAGATGGAGAAGACCCAGCGCGAATACTACCTGAACGAGCAGATGAAGGCGATCCAGCGCGAGCTGGGCGAAGGCGATGACGGCCGCGACGAGATCGGCGACTACGAGGACCGCATCGACGCCGCCAAGCTCACCAAGGAAGCCCATGACAAGGCGCTGGCGGAGCTGAAGAAGCTGCGCAACATGGCGCCGATGTCGGCCGAAGCCACGGTGGTGCGCAACTACCTGGACTGGATGCTGTCGATCCCGTGGTCCAAGCGCTCGCGCGTCAAGAAGGACCTCGCCAACGCCGAGAAGATCCTCGACGACGACCATTTCGGGCTTGAGAAGGTCAAGGAGCGGATCATCGAGTTCCTGGCCGTCCAGAAGCGCTCGACCAAGCTGCGCGGCCCGATCCTGTGCCTCGTCGGCCCTCCGGGCGTCGGCAAGACCTCGCTTGGCCGCTCCATCGCCAAGTCGACGGGGCGCGAGTTCATCCGAATCTCGCTCGGCGGCGTCCGGGACGAGGCGGAGATCCGCGGCCATCGGCGCACCTATATCGGCTCGATGCCCGGCAAGGTCATCCAGTCGATGAAGAAGGCCAAGACCGTGAACCCGCTCATCCTGCTCGACGAGATCGACAAGATGGGCCAGGATTTCCGCGGCGACCCGGCCTCGGCGATGCTGGAGGTTCTGGATCCGGAGCAGAACTCCACTTTCATGGACCACTATCTGGAGGTCGAGTACGACCTCTCGAACGTGCTGTTCCTGACCACGGCCAACTCCTACAACATGCCGCGTCCGCTTCTGGACCGGATGGAGATCATCTCGATCTCGGGCTACACCGAGGACGAGAAGCTGGAGATCGCCAAGCGTCACCTGCTGCCCAAGCAGATGAAGGGCCACGGCCTGAAGGACGCCGAGTACAAGGTGGACGACGCCGCGATCCTCGAGATCATCCGGCGCTACACCCGCGAGGCCGGCGTCCGGAACCTGGAGCGCGAGCTGGCCAAGACCTGCCGCAAGGCGATCACCGAGATCGTCAAGGACGGCGCCAAGTCGGTGCATGTCGACGTGGCCAAGATCCACGACCATCTCGGCGTGCCCCGGTTCCGCTTCGGCCTGGCCGAGGAGACCGATCAGGTCGGCGTGGTCACCGGCCTCGCCTGGACCGAGGTCGGCGGCGACCTGCTGCAGATCGAGGCGCTGAAGCTGCCGGGCAAGGGCCGGATGAAGACCACCGGCAAGCTGGGCGACGTGATGAAGGAGTCGATCGACGCGGCCGCCTCCTGGGTCCGGTCGAAGTCGCCGAGCCTGGGCGTGAAGCCGCCGGAATTCGAGAAGCTGGACATTCACGTCCACGTCCCCGAGGGCGCGACGCCCAAGGACGGGCCCTCGGCCGGCGTCGGCATGGTGACCTCGATCGTCTCGGTGCTGACCGACATCCCGGTGCGCAAGGACATCGCCATGACCGGCGAGGTCACGCTGCGCGGCAATGTGCTGGCCATCGGCGGCCTGAAGGAAAAGCTGCTCGCGGCGCTGCGCGGGGGCATCAAGGTGGTGATGATCCCCAAGGAGAACGTGAAGGACCTGCCCGACATTCCCGACAACGTGAAGCAGGGGCTGGAGATCATCCCGGTGGAGAACGTCACCGAGGTGCTGGCGCACGCCCTGGTCCGCAAGCCGGAGCCGGTGGAGTGGACCGCGGCGGATGCCGAGGCCGCGGCCCGTGGCAGCGCGGAGACGGCGGCCGCGGCCGAGATCCGGGCGCATTGATCCCGGCCCGGGCATGAGCCCTGGCGGATATGACAAGCGGGGCGGGCGGAGCATATCCGCCCGCCCCGTTTCCATTTCCGGTTCCGTTGCGAGGCCGGGCGAGGGCGAGGGCGAGGGCGAGAGCGAGGGCCGGGGCGAGGAAGATGGCGGCCTCGACGCGCCGGGCCGGGTGCTGCCGGAATTGCTGGCGCCGGGGCTTCGGGTTGTCTTCGTGGGCTCGGCGGCGGGGCGCGTCTCGGCCCGGCGCGGCGCGTATTATGCGGGACCGGGCAATCGCTTCTGGCCGATCCTCGCCGAGACCGGGCTGACCCCGCGCCTGTTCGCGCCCGAGGCGTTTCCCGCGCTTCTGCCGTTGGGCATCGGGTTGAGCGACGTGAACGCCCGGCAGAGCGGCGCGGATTCCAGCCTCGACCCCGCCGCGGATGACCCGTCCGGGCTGGAGGCGAGGCTGCGGGCGGCCCGGCCGGCCATCGTCGCCTTCAACGGCAAGCGCCCGGCCGCGGCGGCGCTGGGACGCCCCAGCCGCGGCCTGCGCTTCGGCAGGCAGGCGGAGGACTGGGCCGGCGCCGCCTGCTGGGTGCTTCCGAGCACATCGGGCCTCGCCGTGCGCTGGTGGGATCCGGCTCCGTGGCGCGACCTCGCGGCGGCGGCGCGGGGCTGAACCGGCGGAAGCCGCGCGTCCGCCGTCGCGCTGGCGGCGCCCCTGCGCCCGCGCGGCCTGGCGCCGGGGTCGAGGGTGGAGACGACCGCCTATGGCGGGGCGCCCGCGACGACGGCGCCCCCCGCGCAACGCCGCGCGGGCGAGCGGGCGCCGCCAGCGCGCCGGTTCACGCGCGGCTCCCCACGCTTGCCGCAAGGGCCGTGGCGGGGCAGGCTCGCGCCACCTCGCCACCTCGCCACCTCGCCACCTCGCCACCTCGCCACCGCGCCCCCTCGCCCGCCGCATCCGGAGCCCGCGCCCATGCCCGCCTCGCCCCTCGTCCGAAAGACCCTGCTGATCCGCGAGACCGTGACCTCCGACGCGTTCGGCGAGCCCTGCGCGCCCATCACCCGCATCGCCGCGCTGGCCGTGGTGGCGAATCCGCTCGCCGGGCGCTTCCACGCGGACCTGACCCCGTTGTTCGAGATCGGCGCCGCGCTGGGCGAACGCCTCGCGGCCGAGGCCGCGGCGGCGCTGCCGGGACCCGCGATCTCCTACGGCAAGGCCGCGCTGGTGGGCGTGAACGGCGATCTGGAGCATGGCGGCGCCTGCATTCACCCGCGCCTCGGCGCCCCGATGCGGGCGGCGGTGGGGGGCGGCGCCGCGCTGATCCCCTCCAACGCCAAGCTCGCCGCCCTGGGCGCGCCCATCGACATCCCGCTGGGTCACAAGGACGACGCCTGGTCCTTCCCGCATTTCGACACGCTCACGGTGATGGTCGCCGACGCCCCCCGCCCGGACGAGATCGTGGTCTGCGTCGCCTATGCCGACGGCCCCCGCCCGCATCCCCGCGTCGGCGCCGGCCCTGTCGCGGGCTGAGTCCCCGCGGCCCCCGTTGACGCCCCGCGCCCGCTGACCTATCCAACGCCCCGACCCGGGCGGTTAGCTCAGCTGGCAGAGCGCCTCGTTTACACCGAGGATGTCGGCGGTTCGATCCCGTCACCGCCCACCATCCCGCCGCCGGCCCCGAAAGGCCGGTCCGTCGCACTCACGCTTCGCCCTACCTCAACTAGCGTCCGGCTTGTTTCGGGCCACGAAATCCTGTAGTTCGTGACTCCCGTGCAGATGGTCGGGCGCAGTCGGCGCCCGCCCCGGTCGCTTTCGATCCGATCACGGGAACACACCTTCCATGGCGCGCTTCATCTTCATCACCGGCGGCGTGGTCTCCAGCCTCGGCAAGGGCCTGGCCTCCGCCGCGCTGGGCTCGCTGCTGCAGGCGCGCGGCTTCTCGGTGCGGCTGCGCAAGCTCGACCCCTATCTCAACGTCGATCCGGGCACGATGTCGCCCTTCGAGCATGGGGAGGTCTTCGTCACCGACGACGGCGCCGAGACCGATCTCGACCTCGGCCATTACGAGCGTTTCACCGGCGTTCCGGCCCGCAAGACCGACTCGATCTCCTCCGGCCGGGTCTATTCCAACGTGCTGGAGCGGGAGCGGCGCGGCGACTACCTGGGCAAGACCATCCAGGTGATTCCGCACGTCACCAACGAGATCAAGGACTTCATCCGCATCGGCGAGGATGAAGTGGACTTCATGCTCTGCGAGATCGGCGGCACGGTCGGCGATATCGAGGGGCTGCCCTTCTTCGAGGCCATCCGCCAGTTCGCGCAGGAGAAGCCGCAGGGCGACTGCATCTTCGTGCATCTGACCCTGCTGCCCTACATCTCCGCTTCGGGCGAGCTGAAGACCAAGCCGACCCAGCACTCGGTGAAGGAGCTGCGCTCCATCGGTCTCGCGCCCGATGTGCTGGTCTGCCGCTCCGGCCGGCCGATTCCGGAGAAGGAGCGCGAGAAGCTGGCGCTGTTCTGCAATGTGCGGCCCGAGCGGGTGATCGCCGCGCGCGATCTCGACAGCATCTACGACGCGCCGCTGGTCTATCACGAGGAAGGGCTGGATCAGGCGGTGCTCGACGCCTTCCGGATCTCGCCGGCGCCGAAGCCGGACCTGACCAAGTGGAAGGACGTCTCGGACGCCGTGCATAGCCCCGACGGCGAAGTGCGTATCGCCATCGTCGGCAAGTACACGCAGCTCGAAGACGCCTACAAGTCGATCAACGAGGCCCTGACCCATGGCGGCATCGCCAACCGGGTGCGGGTGAAGGTCGAGTGGCTGGACGCCGAGATCTTCGAGGGCTCCGATTCCTCGCCCCATCTGGAGCGGTTCCACGGCATCATCGTCCCCGGTGGCTTCGGAGAGCGCGGGACCGAGGGCAAGATCAACGCCGCCCGCTTCGCGCGCGAGCGGCAGGTGCCCTATCTCGGCATCTGCCTCGGCATGCAGATGGCGGTGATCGAGGCGGCGCGGAACCTGGTGGGCATCGCCAACGCCGGGTCCCAGGAATTCGACCACGAGGCCGGAGACGCGCGGTTCGAGCCGGTGATCTTCCACATGTCCGAATGGGTGGAGGGCAACCGCACCGTCACCCGAGAGGTCGGCGACGACAAGGGCGGCACCATGCGTCTGGGCGCCTATGACGCGGTGCTGACGCCGGGCAGCCGGGTGTCGGAGATCTATGGCGGGACCGAGATCTCGGAGCGTCACCGCCACCGCTACGAGGTCGACATCGCCTATCGCGAGCGGCTGGAGGGCTGCGGGCTGAGCTTCTCGGGCCTGTCGCCCGACGGGCGCCTGCCGGAGATCATGGAGCTGCCCGACCACCCCTGGTATGTCGGCGTGCAGTTCCACCCGGAGCTGAAGTCCAAGCCTTTCGACCCGCATCCCCTGTTCCGCAGCTTCGTCGAGGCGGCCTTGCGCCACTCGCGCCTGGTCTGATCCCGCGCGCCTCGCCTGCGGGCGCGGCGCGGCGCGGGGGCGCAACGGAAAAGGGCGGCGGCGCGTATCCCGCGCCGCCGCCCTTTTCATGTCCGCGCCCCGGGGGCGGTCCGCAAGGCCCGCCCGTCAGAGTTCGTTGAGCATGTCCCGAACCTTGGGGGCTTCCTCGTGGTTGGGGTTGAGCTCCAGCGCCTTCTCGAACTCCGCCTTCGCCTCGGCGTTGCGGGACCGGGCCAGCATCACATAGCCGAGGTGATAGCGGATCTCGGCCTCTTCGGGCAGCATGCTCACGGAGCGGGTCAGCAGGCGCTCGGCCTCGCCCAGCGAGCCGACCTTGTAGAGCACGAAGCCCAGCGTGTGCATCACCGCGGGGTTCTCGGGCTGAAGCTGCAGGGCGCGGCGGGCGTAGGTCAGGGCCTGCTGCTCCTGCTTCAGGCGCACCAGCACCAGGGCGAGGTTGTTCATCGCCGCCCAGTTGTCGCGCTGCTTTTCGACCACGTCGCGATAAAGCTCGGCCGCCGGCCCGTCCATCCGCGCCCGGTCGAGCAGGGTGGCGTAGATGAACCGGTCCTGCGCGCTGTCGGGGCTCTGCGCCAGGATCCGCTCGCCGTATTTCACCGCGGTGTCGATGCGGTCGAGGTCGCGGGCGACGGTGGCGGCGATGCGCAGCAGGGTCAGGTCGTCGGGATGTTTTTCGAGCCCCGCCGCGGCGCTGTCCAGCGCGCCCTCCAGATCCAGTATGTCGCGCTGGAACAGGGCGAGCCGGACGTAGTTGTTCGGATCGTCCGGGAACAGCCTCACCGCGCGGTCCAACGTGGCGCGGGCGTCGTCCGCGCGGTTGGCGGCGCGCTGGGCGCCGGCCAGGGCCGCCAGCGCGCCGGAGCTGGCGCCGTCGCGGTCGATGACCTGGTTGTAGAGCGCCACGGCCTCTTCCGGCTTGCCGTTCTGCAGCAGGACGGCGGCGTAGCGGGCCTCGATCGGCGCCGGCGAGGCGGCCATCGAGATGGCCTTCAGGAAGGTCTCGCCCGCCGCGTCGGCTTCGCCGAGGGAAAGCTGGGTCTCGGCGATCTGGACGATGGGCGCGGGGCTGTCGGGCGCTTCCTCGGCCAGGGCCTCGAAGATCTCCATCGCCTGGTTGGGCACGCCCAGGGCGCGCAGGGCGACGCCGTGGCCGAGCCGCGTCTGAAGGTCCTTCTCGTCGATGGCCAGGGCGAATTCGTACTGGCGCACCGCCTCCTCATAGCGACGCTGGCCCAGGATCGCCTCGGCCAGCACCCGGTGGACGGCGACGCCGACATCCCGGTCGCGCTGCCACAGCGACAGCAGGGAGACGGTCTTGTCGAATTCGCCGCGCGCGTTGTAGAGCGCGCCGAGATTGACCCGGATCCCCGGTTCCAGGCCCGCCGGCTCCTGGGCCGCGATCTCGTAATGGGTCAGCGCGTCGCCGGGGCGGCCGAGCGCCTCGTAGACCCGGCCCAGGCGGGCATGGGCGCCGTAGAGCTTGGGGTCGAGTTCCACCGCCGCCTCAAGCGCCTCGCGCGCGCCGTCGAGATCGCCATTGCCGACCAGCAGCACCGCCCGGTTCACATGCGCCGAGGCGATGGCGGGGTTCATGCGGATCGAGAGCTCGATCTCGGCCAGCGCCTCCTCGTCCCGATCCATGCGGCCGAGGATGGCGCCGAGCACCTCATGCGCCTGGGCCGAGCCCGGGTTGAAGCGCAGGAAGGTGCGCGTGATCTTCTCCGCCTCGGCGTAATCGCCTTCGCGATAGAGCCGGATGGCGTGGTTCAGCGCTTCGTCCGTCTGCTGCTGCTCGGTGAAAGGGTCCATGGAGGCGGCCCGGGCCGGGCTGTCCGCGACCCCGGCAAGGCCGGCGGCGGCGGCCGCGGCGAGCAGGGAGAGGAGCGGTTTGCGCATGGGCTGAGTCCTGTAAGTCCGTTGCGTCGGTTCGAGGCGTTGGCCGGGGCGGGCGTATCGCCGGTCCGGTTCCCGCGGACTATATCGCGGCCGGCCGGCTGAACAAGCGACGCCAGGCTGTCGAGATGTAAACCGACGCCAGAATGGCCTTGCGGGGCGGGGATTTCAACGTCGCCGGGGTCACGCGCGCGCGATGAACGCGACGACGCGGCCCGTCCGAAGCGTGGGCGTCGGCCGCGCAAGAAAAAAGGGGGCCGCCCGGCATGGGCGGCCCCCTCCATGTCGGGGCTGGCCGAGCGCGCGGCTCAGTTGACGCCCATGCGGTTCTTCACCACGCCGCGCGCGATGACGATCTGCTGGATCTGGGACGTGCCCTCGTAGATCCGCAGCAGGCGCACGTCGCGATAGAGCCGCTCGATATCGTATTCGGCCATGTAGCCGGCGCCGCCATGGATCTGCAGGCAGCGGTCGGCGACGCGGCCGGCCATCTCCGAGCAGAAATACTTGGAGCAGGCGGCCTCCATCGGCGCCGCGCCCACGGCGTCGTAAAGCGTCGCGGTCGCGTGGGTCAGGGCGCGGGCCGCGGCGATCTCGGTCTGGCAGTCGGCGAGCAGGCCCTGGACCAGCTGATGCTCGGCGATGGGCTTGCCGAACTGCTTGCGCTCGATCGCGTAGTCGGTGGCGATGTCCAGCATCCGCTGCGAGGTGCCCGTGGCCATGGCCGAGATATGCACCCGGCCGCGGTCCAGCACCCGCATGGCGGTCTTGAAGCCCATGCCCTCGCGCTCGGGCCCGCCGATGATGTTCTCCACCGGGACCCGCACGTTCTCCAGGAACACGTCCGAGGTCTTGGTGCCCTTCTGGCCCAGCTTGCGGTCGGCCTTGGCCACCGTCAGGCCCGGCGTGTCGGCGGGCACGATGAAGGCGGTCACGCCGCCGGCGCCGTCGATATCGGGATTGGTGCGGGCCATCAGCGTGAACACCGAGGCGCGCAGCGCGTTGGTGATGTAGCGCTTGGAGCCGTTGATGACGAAGTGATCGCCCTCGCGCCGCGCCGTGGTCTTGATATGCGCGGCGTCGGAGCCGACGTCCGGCTCGGTCAGCGCGAAGGAGGCCGAGGCCTCGCCGGTGGCGAGCTTGGGCAGCCATTCGCGCTTCTGCGCCTCGGTCCCGTGCATCTGGATGCCCTGGGAGCCGATGCCGACATTGGTGCCGATCAGCGAGCGGTAGGACAGCGAGGCGTAGCACAGCGCCTCGACCAGCCGGGCCTCCTGCAGGGTCGACAGGCCGAGCCCGCCGTATTCCTCGGAGATGGACATGCCGTAGAGGCCCATCTCCGCCATTTCCTTGACGATCTCGGGCGGGATCTCGTCCTCGGCCTCGACGCGGCCTTCGTTGGGGATCAGCCGCTCGCGGGTGAAGCGGGTCACCACGTCCAGCAGGGCCTCGAAAATGTCGTCGTCGACTCCGACGCTCATGAGCGTTCTCCTCGCCTTTTGTCGGTCATTGACCGTCCGTATAGTAAGTCCGCCCCCCGCCGGCAATCGCATCCGGGCGCCGTCGGGGAGGCGGGGGGACTCAGAGCTCTGATTTCAGTGCGTTCTTCAGGATCTTGCCGGTCGGACCGATCGGCAGCTCCATCGCCCTTATCTCGGCGGGCAGCTTGTAGGGGCTCAGCCGCTCGCGCAGCCAGGCTTTCATGCCGGCCTCGTCGAGCGTCTCGCCCGGCTTGAGCTGGACGAAGGCCACCACTTCCTCGTTGCCCTCCACCGGGCGGCCGAGCACGGCGACCATGGCCACCGCGGGATGGTCGGCGATCACCGCCTCCACGTCGGAGGGGTAGACGTTGAAGCCGGAGCGGATGATCAGCTCCTTCTTGCGCCCGACGATGCGGATCATGCCGTCGGGGTCGCGGCTGGCGATGTCGCCGGTGGCGAGCCAGCCGCCGTCCCGGATCACCTCGGCGGTGGCTTGGGGATTGCGGAAATAGCCGATCATGCGCGCCGGGCCGCGGGCCCAGAGCTCTCCGGGCGCGCCGTCGGGCACGTCCCCGCCGTCCTCGCCGACCAGGCGCACCTCGATCTCCGGGGCGGGCTGGCCGACCACGTTGGCCTCGGTCTCCACGCCCGGGGGGACGCGGGCGATGGGCACGATCTCCGAGCAGCCGTAGCCGTTGCCGACGGTGACGCCGAGCTCCGCCTTCACGCGCCGCTGCAGCGACGGCTCCAGCGGCGCGCCGCCCGAGCCGAGGACGCGCAGGCGCGAGCCCTCGCGCAGGTCGACGCCGTTCTCCCTGGCCCAGTCGAGCAGGCGCACGAAGGCCTGGGGGACGGCGACCATGAAAGTGACCTGGCCGGCGCGCAGCGCCTCGGCCGTGGACTGCGCCTCGAACCGGTCGGGAAGGCGCAGGACGGCGCCGCAGGCGAAGGCGGCCAGAAGGTTGGAGGCGAGGCCGGTCATGTGGCTGAGCGGCGCGATGCACCACACCTCGTCCGCGGTGTTCAGCCCGCGGGCCAGTCCCTGCGAATGGGCCTGGTAGATCAGGGCGGCGTTGGACAGCATCACGCCCTTGGGGGTGCCGGTGGTGCCCGAGGTGAACATCATCAGCGCCACGCGCTCGCCCACCGGGCCCAGCGGTTCGGGCTTCGGGTCGCCGCCGGTGGCGAAGGCGGCGATCCCGCCCAGGTCGGGATCGGTCCATTCCGCGGCGCCCAGCCGGGCGGCATGGGCGGCGGCGGCGGGGGAATCGCCGGAGGCGAACAGCACCAGCCGCGGCTCGGCGAAGTCGATCAGCGCGTCGACCTCGGCCGCCGACATGCGGGCGTTGACCAGCGTCGTCCAGGCGTCGAGCCGGTTGAGCGCGCAGAGCGCCCCGGCCGTGGCGGCGCAGTTCTCGGTGACCATCATCACCCGGTCGCCCGGGCCGACGCCGCGCCCCGCGAGATCGGCGCGCAGCCGCTCGATGGCGGTTTCGAGCCCCGCCCAGGTCAGCGACCCGCGTGAGCTGACCAGCGCCAGCGCGTCGGGGCGCCGCTCCGCCCAGATCCGGGGGAATTCGCCGGGCCGTTCGACCTCGGCGGCGATGGAGGTTGTGGCCATGGTCATGTCTGCGTTGCGCCTCCCGCGCCGAATATTTCTTTCGCATCCGATTAGCAGAGCCGTTAAGGTTCCGCTATGCGAAACGCATGGCGCGCAGGGAGGCGCGTCGTCGCGTCCTGTCCGCATCCGCGCCGGCGGCTGGCCGTCGACGCGGGGCGGGGCGGTGGCATGCGGCAAGAAAACCGACCGGCGGCGGCGTCGAACAAGCCGGCCGGCAGAAAAGGGGAGGCGAGGGAATGGCGACCGAAACCGACAGCGGCGCGACGCGCAGGGGCCTGCGGCGGCCGGGGCTGGCGTCGCGGCGGATTCCGCTGCGCCTGAACGACGCCGAGCTGGCCGCGCGCCATGGCGAGGACCGCAAGTTCGTCTGGTCGCTGGCCCGCGCCTTCGAGCTGCTGCACGCGTTCCGGCCGGGGCAGGGGCCGCTGGGCAACGCCGAGCTTTCGGCCCGCACCGGCCTGCCCAAGGCCACCGTGACCCGGCTGACCTACACGCTGACCCAGCTCGGCTATCTCCGCCAGTCGGAGCTCGACGGGCGCTATCAGCCCAGCCCGGCGCTGCTGGCCATCGCCTATCCGGTGCTGGCCAATATCGGCATCCGCCAGATGGCGCAGGAGCGGATGCAGCGGCTGGCCGACCACACCGGCGCCTCGGTGGCGCTGTCGAGCCCGGACGGAGACATGATGATCTACGTCTCGGCCTGCTCGTCCTCGGCGCTGGACGCGCTGCTGCTGGACATCGGCAGCCGGGTGGGGATGACGCAATCGGCGGCGGGGCGGGCCTACCTGTCCTCGCTCGAAGACGATGAGCGCGAGGCGATGTTCGAGCATTTCGCCGGGCGGCTGGGGCCGGATTGGGCGGATCTCAAGCCCCGCATCCTCGATTCCATCGCCGAGATCCGGGAACGCGGCTTCTGCTACGTGGACCGGGAATGGCGCGAGGACGTGCGCGCGGTGGCGACGCCGATCGCGGACCTGGACGGGACCACGCGCATGGCGCTGACCGTGGGCGGCCCGGCCTTCGCATTGGCGCCCGAGCAGATGGTCGAGGATTTCGGCCCCCGCCTTGTGCACCTCGCCCGCGGGCTCAGCCGCGCGCCGATGCGCTAGGGCGGCGCGTGCCGAAGCATGAGCGCCCACGAAAAAGGGGCGGGCCATGCGGCCCGCCCCTTCGCGTTTCGGAGGTCGTCCCGCGGGATCAGAGCGCCGCGTCGGTGCCCAGGATCGCGGTGCACTGGCTCGACAGCACGCCGCCGTTGCCATGGGCCAGCGACACGTCGATCTGGCCGGCCTGACGGGCGCCGCCCTCGCCGCGCAGCTGCTGCACGGACTCGATCACCGTGTAGACGCCGTACATCCCCGGATGCACGCAGCTCAGGCCGCCGCCATTGGTGTTGAGCGGCAGCGAGCCGCCCGGCGCGATCCTGCCGTCCGACACGAACCGCCCGCCCTCGCCCTTGGGGCAGAAGCCGAGATCTTCGAGGAACAGCACCGGGTTGATGGTGAAGGCGTCGTAGAGCATCAGGTGCTGCACCTCGGCCGGGGTCATCCCGGCCATGGCGAAGGCCTCCTTGCCCGACTGCGACGCGCAGGTCACGGTCAGGTCGGGCAGGTTGGTGATCTTCTGATGCCAGGCCGCGGTTCCGGCGCCCAGCATGTAGACCGGCTTCTTCTTCAGGTCCTTGGCGCGATCCGCCCGGGTCATCACGAAGGCGCCGCCGCCATCCGTCACCAGGCAGCAGTCGCGCACCGTGAAGGGGCTCGACACCGGGCGCGCGTCCAGCACGTCCTGCACCGACAGGTCGCCCTGCATGAAGGCCTCGGGGTTCAGGTTCGCCCATTTGCGGGCGGCCACCGCGACCTCGGCCAGGTTCTCGCGCGTCGTGCCGTACTGGTGCATGTGGCGCTGGGCCGCCATGGCGTAGGCGCCCACGGGCATGGGCGGGGAATAGACCGTCTCGTAGTCATAGGCGGCCATGGTGGCGCGGGCCTTGGCCATCGCCTTGCGGTCCATCTCGCCGGTGCGCTGGACCGAGCCGTAGCAGACCAGCACCGCGTTGCAGATGCCGTATTCCAGCGCCATCGCGGCGGGCAGCATGTGCTCCACGAAGGACGACCCGCCGATGCAGGTGCCCTCGATGAAGGACGGCTTGATCCCCAGATGCTCGATAACCGACAGGGGCCACATGGCGTTGGAGGTCGAGCAGGTGGCGATGCCGTCGATATCGGCCAGCGTCAGGCCGGCGTCCTCGATGGCGAGCTTGGAGGCCTTGATAGCCAGGTCCATCTCGGTGTTGCCCGGCGCTTCGCCCGACCCGTAGGTGGCGACGCCGACGACCGCGGCCTTGCCGCGCAGATCAGAGGGTTTGGCCATGGATCAGGCTCCCGTCGCCAGGTCGAACACAACGGCGGGCTGGCCGCCGATCTCGGACAGGCGCGCCTTGACCCGCGCGCCGATCTCGATGGCGTCGTTCTCGACGCCCTCCAGCCGCGACATCATCCGCGGGCCTTCGTCCAGATCGACCATGATCACGTTGTAGGGCCCGCCCTGTTCGGCGCGCCGGTTGACCACGGTGTAGGTGTAGATCGTGCCCAGGCCCGAGGGCTCGACCCATTCCAGGTCGTCGGCGCCGGTGCCCGGCGCGATCTCGCGCGGGTAATAGACATAGGCGTCGGTCGAGGGGGACTTCTGGATCCGCCACTTGCCGGCGGCCATCGCCTCCCGGAATTCCTTCTCTTTTCCGATTTCGCTCATCTGCCGGTCTCCTCCAGGCATTTGTCTTGCGGCGCCCGCCGTCGATGCGGCGGGCGTCCCTTGTCATTGGCCGGGACGCGCCCGGCGGGGGCTCGGGGTCAGACCGGGTCCCAGGTGAAGATGTCGCCCGAACGGTCCAGCGGGAAGAAGCTGCCCTTCAGCGCGGGGATCGCATGCTCGAGCACCGTCTCCGGGGTCCAGCCCTCGGCGTTGTGGATCGAGCGGATGGGCCGCGGCTGGCTCATCAGGAAGATCTCGTTGGAGCGCACGGCGAAGATCTGGCCGTTGACGTCGGACTTGTCCGACAGCAGGGCGACGGCCAGCGGCGCGATCTTGGCCGTGGTCATCTTCTTCATGCGCTCGATCCGGGCCTCCTCCTCGGGGTTCTTGGCGGGGATCGAGTCCAGCATCCGGCTCCAGGCGAAGGGCGCGATGCAGTTGGACCGCACGTTGAACTTCTGCATGTCGAGCGCGATGGACTTCGACAGGGCGGCGACGCCGAGCTTGGCGGCCGAGTAGTTGGCCTGCCCGAAATTGCCGATCAGGCCGGAGGTCGAGGTCATGTGCACCATGGCCCCCGATTCCTGGTCCTTGAACAGGTTCGCCGCGGCGCGCGAGACGTAATAGGCGCCGTAGAGATGCACCTTGATCACCGCGTCGAATTCCGGCTCCGACATCTTGTGGAAGAAGCGGTCGCGCAGGATGCCGGCGTTGTTGACCACGCCGTCGACGCGCCCGAAGGCGTCGACCGCGGTCTGGATGATGCCGGCCGCGCCCTTGGGGTCGGACACCGAATCCGTGTTGGCCGCGGCCTCGCCGCCGGCGGCCTTGATCTCTTCCACCACCTGCTGGGCCGGACCCGCGTCATGCCCCTCGCCGGTCAGCGAGGCGCCGATGTCGTTGACCACGACCTTGGCGCCGCTCTTGCCCATCGCCAGCGCGATATCGCGCCCGATGCCGCCGCCGGCGCCGGTGACCACGACGACCTTGCCCTCGACCATTCCGCTCACGTGTCTCTCCATGCTCCCTGGATGGGGTGTGTCGGGCACTCTGTCATAACCGGCCGGCAGGGAGAATATCCGGGCTCGGCGACATCTGAGCGCCCCTTGCGTCAACGCGGGGACCGGGGTCCCCGTCGGGCGGGCGGGGCCGGGGACCGGCCGCGCCCGCGTGGTCCGCGCGTCGCCGTCAGGCGTTGCGCGGAGGAACCTTCGACCCGTAGGAGCCGCCGCCGGTCATGGTGCGCCCGCCATCGACCGGGATGATCGCCCCGGTGACGTAGGAGGTCAGGTCGGCGGCGAGCATCATCGCCATGTTGGCGCAGTCATCCAGCGTGCCGACCCGGCCCAGCGGCGTGCGCGACAGCATCAGCTCCATCGCCTCGGGCGAGTTCGCCAGCCGGTCCAGGCCCTCCGTGCCGCCGATGGGGCCGGGGACGATGGCGTTGACCCGGATGCCATGCTCACCCCATTCCAGCGCCAGCACCTTGGTCAGCATGTCGATGCCGGCCTTGGCGGCGCAGGCATGGGCCTGCATGGCGGTGGGCGCGGTGGACTGGGGGGCCGAGATGGTGATCAGCGACGCGCCCGGCTTGCGCAGATAGGCGTGAGACAGGCGCAGCACGTTGAAGGTGCCCAGCAGGTCGATGTCGATCACCGTCTTGAAGGCGTTGGGCGACATGTCCAGCGCGGGGGCGAGGAAGTTGCCCGCAGCCCCCGACACCACCACGTCGATCTCGCCGAATGTCTCGTGGCAGCCCTTCAGGGCCGCTTCCACCGCCTCGGGCTGGCGCACGTCGCCGGCGGCGCCGAAGGCCGGGGCGCCCAGCGCCTCCAGCCGGGCCACGGCGGCGTCGACCTTGTCCTGGGAGCGGGAGAACACCGCGACCGAGGCCCCGGCGCGTCCGAACGCCTCGGCGATGCCCTGGTTGATGCCGGACGTGCCGCCGGCCACGAACACGGTCTTGCCGGTGAAGTCGAAGCTGGGGGCGCTCATGCGGCGGCGCTCCGCGGGGGGCGGGTGGGGGTCATCCGGGTCTCCTCCATCTTTTGTCCGGGACGTGCGGGACGCGAGCCGCCGCCGGTTGCCTTCGCGCGCACTATCGCGGCGCGGGCGCGGCAGCGCAACGGGATTTGTTCCGCTATGCGGTCCAAACATTGCGCAAGGCGAGCAGGGGAGGTGATTCCGGGACCCATCGCGAAGGGAGGGCGGATCGTCGCGGGCGCGGCGCCCGAGCGGCGTTCTCAGCCGGTCTCGTCGTCGGATTCGCGACGATCGCCTGTTTCCCCCGCGGTTTCCCCCTCGGTCTCCGCCGCGATCTCGGCCGCGGTGCGGGCGCGGCCCTGGTCCTTGCGGCGACGCAGGTTCGCGCGCAGGGCGGCGGCGAGCCGGGCCTCGCGGTCGGATTTCGGGTCCGGTTTCGAGCCGGGCACGGCGCGGGTGGAGCTGGCCCGGGGCGTGGGCCTGGGATCGGCGTCATCGGTCATGCTTCGGGTCTAGCGCCGCCCGGCCCGGCGGTCCAGCGTCCCGCGGCGGGCCCGCCGCCCGCGCCCGCGCCCGGCCCGGAAAGGGGGCGGCGGGATGACGCCGCGCCGGGGATGAGAATTGGTCGCGAAGGGGGCTTGCGCTCGGCCGCCGAACGCGGCATTACCCGCCCCGCAGCCGCCGCAGTAGCTCAGTGGTAGAGCGCACCCTTGGTAAGGGTGAGGTCGGGAGTTCAATCCTCCCCTGCGGCACCACGCTTCTCAAGAGGCGTGACGCCCCCTCAGCGGCCGCAACTCCCTTCGACATGATGTCACCGCCGTCAGGCGTTTTCGCGCGCGCCGCGCAGGACGGCTCAGTCCTCCAGCGCGCCCCGCCGGTCCTCGCCGATGGAGGGGACCAGCCAGAACGGCGCCAGCCCCAGCCCGGCCGCGGCGATGGCGAGCGCGAAGCTCGCCCCGTAGCCGCCCGTCAGGTCATGCAGCAGGCCGGAGGCGAAACCGCCGAGCGCCGAGCCCAGCCCCAGCCCGATGGTGATCATCCCGAACACCGCGCCCACATTGTCGGGGTAGAGCCGCGCCACCAGCGCCGTCACCACCGGCCCGCGCGAGCCCATGTTGCAGCCGAAGATCGCGATGAAGGCGACCAGCAGCGCCATGCCCGGCGCCGCCGACAGGGCCCACAGGACGACCACCCCCAGCCCGCTCATCGCGAAGCTGGCGGTCAGCACCGGGCGCCGGCCGAAGCGGTCCGCCAGCCAGCCCGTCGCCAGGATCCCCACGATGGACAGGCCCCCGACCACGCCGTAGGCGGTGGCGGCGGCGAGCGGGGAATAGCCGAGCTCGGTCAGGTAGGCGACCAGTTGCAGCAGCACCGACCAGGTGCACACGGCGGTCATCGACAGGGCGACGAACAGGCCGAGGAACGCCCGCTCTCGCAGGATGCGCAGGGGCGGGAACAACCCGCCCGGCCGGCGCCGCGCCGGCCAGCGCCCGGCCCCGATCCGCGCCCAGGGCAGGGCGATCAGCAGGATCGGCCCGGCGGCGAGCAACGCCAGCCCCATGATACGATAGGCCATGCGCCAGCCCTCGGTCTCGATCACCAGCGCGGCGGCGGGGGCGACGGTGATCATGCCCACCGACAGGCCCGCATAGGCGCCCGCCATGGCCAGCGTCAGCTCGGCCCGGAACCAGCGCGCGATCAGCCCGGCGCCGATGGCCATGCCGGTCCCGGCCACGCCGATCCCCACCATGATGCCGGGCCCCACCACCGCCATCCACAGCGCGTCCATGACCGAGGCGATCATCAGCCCCGCCCCGAACAGCATCAGCGAGGGGATCCACACCGCCCGCGCTCCGAACCGGTCGAACAGCGCGCCCGCCAGCGGCGCCGCCAGCCCCTGCGAGATCATGTAGATGGCATAGACCGAAGAGAACGCCCCGCGGCTCCAGCCCAGGTCCTCGGTGACGGGGAGGAGGAAGACCGCGAAGCTCTCGCCCAGGCCGCGGGCGAGCATGTTCATGCCGAAGCAGAGCGCCACCACGGCGAGGCCCGCGCCCGCCAGTTCCCGCGTTCCCGCCGGCCCCGCCGCAGCGGGGCCGGATGTGGGGCCGGCTCCCGTCTCGGGATCGCCCATCAGCCGTACATCAGGTCCGGCAGCCAGGTGATGATCTGCGGGAACAGGATCAGCAGCACGATCGTGGCCGCGTCGGCGATGAAGAACAGGAAGATGCCCTTGAACACATCCGTCAGCGGGATGTCGGGCCGCACGCCGTTGACCACGAAGCAGTTCAGCCCGATCGGCGGCGTGATCAGGCAGACCTCCGCCATCTTCACCACGATGATCCCGAACCAGACCGAGCATTGCCCGCCCGAAAGCCCGAAGGCGCTGTCCGCCGCCGACACGTCGGCCCCGCCGTTCAGCGCCATCACCGCCGGGTAGACCACCGGCAGGGTCAGCAGCAGCAGCCCGATGGCGTCCATGAACATGCCCAGCACGACATAGCCCATCAGGATCCCGCCGAGGATCAGGTAGGGGTCGGTGTCGAAGCTCAGGATCCAGGTGGCGAAGGCCTCCGGCAGGCCGGAGAAGCCCAGGAACCGCCCGAAGATCAGCACGCCCCAGATCAGCGAGAAGATCATGACGACGAGCTTCGACGTCTCCATCAGCGCGGCCTTCAGCGAGGGCCAGCGCATGCCGTTCATCCAGGCCACCACCAGCACCACGAAGGCGCCGAGCGCGCCGGCCTCGGTGGGCGTCGCCCAGCCGCCGTAGACCGCCGAGACGATGATCACCACCACCGAGGCGATGGGCAGCAGGCCGGGCAGGGTGCGGAACCGCTCGCCCCAGCCGATGCCCTTCACCGCGGGGCCGGCGTCGGGGTTGATCATCGCCCAGCCGACGATGATCAGCGCGTAGACCACGGCCGAGAAGATGCCGGGCAGGAAGCCCGCCAGCAGCAGCGCGCCGACCGATTCCTCCACGATCACCGCGTAGATCACCAGGATGGTCGAAGGCGGGATCAGCGAGGCCAGCGTGCCCGCCGCCGCCACCACGCCGGCGGCGAGGCGCTTGTTGTAGCCGGCCTCCAGCATCTCGGGGATGGCGACGCGGGAGAACACGGCCGCCGTGGCGACCGAGGCCCCCGACACCGCCGCGAAGCCCGCCGCCGCGAAGACCGAAGCGACCGCGAGCCCCCCGGGCACCCAGCCGATCCAGGCCCGCGCCGCGGCGAAGAGCTGCTTGGTCATGCCGGCGTGGAACGCCAGATAGCCGATCAGGATGAACATCGGCAGCAGGCCGAGCACGAAGCTGACCGACTTGGAGAACGGGATCTGCCCGACCGCGGAGGCCGCGCCGTTCCACCCGATCAGCTCCACCAGCCCGACGAGCCCGACGATGCCGGCGGCGAACACCACCCGCACGCCGCAGATCACCAGAACCAGCAGCAGGCCCATGCACAGGATGCCGACCTCGGTCGGGTCCATGTAGCCGATGCCGAAGATCGCGTCCGGCTGGCCGTTGAACAGAGCGGTGAGGTTCATTCGCCGCGCTCCTTGCGGTCAGGGCTGTGGGCGGAGGCGCCGCCGGAGGTCCGGGCCACGGCCTCGATCTCCTCGCGGGCGATGCCGGCCTCGCGGATCTCGCGCTCGGCCTCCTCGGCGGGGGAAAGCTGAAGGGGGACCGCCACCGGCACGGCCGAGGGCCAGATCGCCAGACGCAGATAGCCGACCGTCTCCAGCGCCAGGCGCGCGGCCCAGACCGAGAAGGCGATGGGCACCAGCAGCTTGGCGGGCCAGGTCGGGAACTCGATGTCGACGGTGGAGTCGCCGATCAGATAGGCGTTGAGGAAGAAGTCCCAGGAATAGCGGATCAGCACCAGGATCAGCAGGAAGCCGACGAAGGTCGCCAGCGCCTCGATCATCCAGCGCAGGCGGCCGGGCAGGGCGCCGATCACCAGTTCCATGCGGATATGGGCGCCCAGGCGCTGACCGTAGGCCGCGCCGAAGAAGGCGAAGATGGCGATGGCCTGTTCGGAGATGTCCAGGTAGCCGGGGATCGGGAAGCCGGAGATGCGGCAGGCGATGGAGATCGTCGTGCCCAGCATCAGCACGAAAATCGTGATCGCGGCCACGATATTGAGCAGGTCCTCCAGCTTCGCGAGCTGGTCCGAGACCTTGCCCAGCAGGCTTCCGCCTCCTGCGCCGCCGGGATGAGTCCCGGCCGTTCCCACGCCCGCCATGGGGTTCCTTTCGCGTCGGCGCCGGGGGACGCCGGGGCCGGCCGGACCTGTCGTCGACAGTCGGGTCGGGCGTCGGGCGCGCCTGTCCGGCGATGTTGGAGATGAACGAAATCGGATCGGCCGGGCGGCGGCGGCTTCAGCCGCGCCGCCCGGCCGGAAGGGCTCGGGCGATCAGCTCTCGCCGTCGGCCAGCTGCATCACCAGGTCGAGCACGCCCTGCGCGTCGAACTTGTCCTGGTTCTCGGCCACCCACTCGTCCCAGACCGGCTTGCCGGCGACTTCGCGGAAGGCGGCGAGCTGCTCGTCGGTGTAGACCACCTCTTCGAGGTTCTCACGGAACAGGGGCAGGTTCTTCTCGTCCGCCGCGGCGTAGGCGGCCTTGTAGACGTCCTTCACCTCGGGCTTCAGGTCCTCGAGCAGCTGCTTGTACTGGTCGGGCAGGGCCTCGTACGCCGTCTTGGAGAACACGATCGGGCAGTCGGAGGTGCCCGGCGACATGTTCGAGGTGAACCAGTCCGCCACTTCGTGGATCTTGTAGGCGCCGTGAGCGTAGGTGTAGGGCAGGCTCTCGGCGTCGATGGTGCCGCGCTGGATGGCCGTGTAGACCTCCGTGGCGGGCATCGACTGGCGGATCGCGCCCATCTTCTCCATGGCGACGCCGATGCCGCCGCCGGCGCGCACGCGCAGACCGCTGAAGTCCTCGGGCGCCTTCGGCGCGTCGCCAGCCCCC
Organism: Albimonas donghaensis; assembly: GCF_900106695.1. Lineage (GTDB taxonomy): Bacteria > Pseudomonadota > Alphaproteobacteria > Rhodobacterales > Rhodobacteraceae > Albimonas > Albimonas donghaensis. Next base: position 115,061 of record NZ_FNMZ01000010.1, on the reverse strand, counting down.
ATGAACTCATACTGCGGCAGGTTGGTGGAGGCGTAGTAGACCGCGTTCCAGGCGGCCATTTCGTCCGCCAGGATCGGGTGCTCATAAAGCCCGTTGCGCACCTTCCAGGCCGTGTCGAAATCCGGGATCGGCAGGAACGGCATGGTCATCACCATCAGGGCGGGGTTCTTGCCCGGATGGTAGAAGTTGCAGAAGGCGGCCGCCTCGAAGGCGCCGGCCTTGAGCCCGTCGAGGTTCTCCTTGGCCTTGGAGATCTGCTCGCCGTGGAACACGCGCATCTTGAACTGGCCGCCGGTCTCTTCCTCCAGCCGGGCGGCGAGATGCTCGAAGCCGGCGGTGAAGGCGCGCGGGTTCCCCCAGGAGGAGAACTTCCAGAAGACCGAGGGTCCATCGACATTGGCGGCCTGCGCCGCGGGCGCGAGCGCCGGAACGATGAGACCTGCGAGGGCGGCGGCGAGGACGCCGCGGGCGCCCTTCCGCGTGAAGCGGCGATGGATCATGAAACCTCCCTGTTTCGACCAGGACGCTCTGCGGGCGTCTTGCTCCCCGGCCCGCCACTCCCATGCGCGGGCCTTCATCAACAGAGACAGGCGGGCGCCCGATAGTCAACCGTTCGCCGACGCATTTCCCGCCCGCCCGAAGGCGGGATCCGCTCGTTTCCGAGGGGGTTTCGCGCAGGTCAGCCCCCGAAACGACCGGCGAAAGGGTCGTCCTGACCGGCGCCGGGGTCAGGGCAGCAGCTTGCCCGGATTGAGCAGGTTCTCCGGGTCGAAGGCGGTCTTCAGGCGCCGCATCAGGTCGAGCTCGATCGGGTCCTTGAGCCGCCCCAGCTCATCCTTGCGCAGCCGGCCCACGCCGTGCTCGGCGGTGATCGAGCCGTTCATCCTGGCCACGAGGTCATGCACCAGCCGGTTGATCGCCGGCGTCTCGGCCTTCCAGGCGGCGTCGGTCCAGTCCTCGGGCCGGATCGGGTTGTAATGCAGGTTGCCGTCGCCCGCATGGCCGAAGGTGCAGGGGCGGAAACCGGGATAGAGCGCGTCGAGCGCCGCGTCCGCCACCTCCACGAATTCCGGGATGCGGGAGACGGGGACCGAGATGTCGTGCTTGATCCCGGCCCCGGCGCGCTGCTGGACCTCGGCCTGATCCTCGCGGATCCGCCAGAGGCGCGCGGCCTGCTCAAGGCTCGCGGCCATGATCGCGTCGGTGGCGAGGCCGGCTTCCAGCGCCTCGGCCAGCGCGGCTTCCAGCCCGTCGCGCAGGGTTCCGTCCGGGCCGGGACCGTCGAGCTGCATCAGCACCCGCCAGCCGGCGCCGGGGAGCGGGTCTTCATGGCCCATGGTCTCGGCCGCGAGCGAGAAGCAGATCGGGTGCATCAGCTCGAAGGCCGTCACCGCCTCGCCCATCGCGGATTTCATCGCGGCCAGCAGCTCGATCGCCGCGGCGCAGGAGGGCGTGGCCACCAGCGCCACCGCTGAATCGGCCGGCTTGGGATAAAGGCGCAGCACCGCGGCGGTGATGATCCCCAGCGTGCCCTCCGCCCCGATGAACACCTGCTTGAGGTCGTAGCCCGCATTGTCCTTGCGCAGCGCCCGCAGCCCGTCCCAGACCTGTCCGTCCGCCGTCACCACCTCCACCCCCAGCGCCAGCGCGCGGGCGTTGCCGTAGCGCAGCACCTGCACGCCGCCGGCGTTGGTCGACAGGTTCCCCCCGATCCGGCACGAGCCCTCGGCGGCCAGCGACAGCGGGAACAGGCGGTCGACCTTCGCGGCCTCCTCCTGCACGGTCTTGAGGATCACGCCCGCCTCAACGGTCATCGAGTCGTTCAGCGGGTCGATCTCCCGGATCTTCGTCATGCGGTCGAGCGACAGCACGATCTCCGCGCCCCCCATATGCGGCTGCCCGCCCCCGGTCAGGCCGGTATTGCCGGACTGGGTGACGATGGGGGTCCCGGTCTCGGCGCAGATCTTCACGATCTCGGCCACCTCGGTGGTGGAGATCGGGCGCATGACGATGGGAACCTCCCCCCGCCAGCCGTCGCGCCAGGCGAGGCAATGGGGCTCGATCGCCGCCGGGTCGTCCAGGTAGCCGGCGGGGCCGGTGACGGCTTTCAGCCGGGCGAGCACCTCGGCGGGGACGGGGCGGGGCGGGGTCATGTCCTGCATGGGGGGCGTCCGTCCTTCAGATCTTGGCGAATTTCGCCAGCGCCTCGCGGAAGGAGAGGCCGCCTCGCATCTCCTCCATCGCCTGCGCGTCGTCCTTGGCATAACCGGCGGCGAGGCGCGCGATCTCCTCGGCCCGGTCGGCGGGCAGGACCACGACCCCGGTGCCGTCGGCGACGATGATGTCGCCCGGGTTCACCGGGATGCCGCAGGCCACGACGGGTTCGCCGATGGCCTCGATGCGGATACGGGTCTTGCCAGGCGTGGGGACCATGTGGGCGGAGAAGACCGGGAAGCCGAATTCCTGGATCTCCTCGCGGTCGCGCACGCCGCCGTCGACGATCAGGCCCTCGATCCCCTTCAGCTTCGCGGCGTAGCTCGCCATGCCGCCCCAGGTGGAAACGGGGGCGCCGCCATTGGCCACCACGATCACGTCGCCGGGACCGGCGGCGTCGATCATGTGGCCGACCTTGAAATCCTCCACCGGGAACGATCCGAACGGCCCGGTGACTTCGCGCGCCGTCACCGCGCGGCCCACGCATCGCAGGCCCGGCCCGGCGGCGTGAAGGCCGAGCAGGACGCCGCCCGCCCCGGTCTCGTCGATGGCGTTGGCCAGGGTGGGGGTGGCGAGGCCGCGCAGGACCTCCAGCACCGTGTCGGGAACGCTCATCGGGGTGTCTCCATGTCCAGGGCTTCGTCGATCAGCGCCTTTTCCTCGGCGTCGTGCCAGGCGTGCCAGCCGACCGCCGGAGAGGCGGCGGCGGGGCGCGAGACGAGGCGGGCCGGGCGGCCCGCCGCGCGCTCGATCCGGCGGTCGAGCCATGCGAAGGGGCCGAGATTCTCCGGCTCCTCCTGCACGAAGACCAGCTCGCCGGCCGCGCCCTGCAACGCCATCGCCAGCGCCTCGGCGGGGAAGGGGTGCAGCTGCTCCAGCCGGATCAGGGCGACCCGGCCCGCAAGGCCCCGCGCCGCCCGGGCCTTCGCCAGCGCCCAGTAGACCTTTCCGCTGCACAGGATCACCCGTTCGGCCCCCTGCACGGGCTCGTCGAGCACGGTGCGGAACCCGGTTCCCGGCGCGAAATCCGCGGCGGTCGAGGCGCAGTCCCCCAGCCGCAGCAGCAGTTTCGGGGTGAACGCCACCAGCGGCTTCGGGTCGGGCAGGGCCATCTGCCGGCGCAGCAGGTGGAAATAGTTGGCCGGCGTCGAGGGATTGGCGGCGATGACGTTCGCCCGCGCGCAGCGCGCCAGCACGCGCTCCACATGTCCGGTCGAATGGTCCGGCCCGCCGCCATCCCAGCCATGCGGCAGCAGCATCGTCAGGCGGGAGGTCAGCAGCCAGCGGTCCTCCCCCCCCGTCACGTACTGGTCGAAGATCGGCTGGCAGACGTTGAGGAAATCGCCGAACTGCGCCTCCCAGACCGGCAGGCCGGGATGCACGGTCGAAAGCCCGTATTCGAAGCCCAGCGTGGCGTTCTCGATCAGCGGCGAGTTGAACACCTCCGCCGCCCCGAACCCGGCCAGCACGTCATGCACCGCGCCGGAGGGCTGGTCGGCCAGCCGCAGGTGCCGCTGCGCGAAGGCCCCGCGCACCGCGTCCTGGCCGGAGAAACGCAGGGGAACCCCCTCGTCCAGCAGCGAGGCGAAGGCCAGCGCCTCGGCGAAGGCCCAGTCCACGGGCGCCTCCCCCCGCGCCATCCTGCGCCGCTTGTCGAGCAGCGCCCGCACCTTCGGGTGCAGCGTGAAGCCATCGGGGATGCGGGCCAGCGCGCGGGCGAGCCGTTGCAGCCGCGCGATCTCCATCCCCGTTTCGCGCCAGGCCAGCAGGCGGGCCCCGGCCTCGGGCGCAAGGCCGGGCGCCTCGGGCGCGTTGGGGGTGGCGGGGGGCGCGGCGAAGGCGTCGTCGAGCCGGGCCTGAAGGGCGGAAAGGTCGGGCGCGGGCAGGCCGGCGGCTTCCGCGTAGCGCTCCGACAGGGGGGGCAGGGCGTCGATGGCGGCGTACATGCGCGGCTGGGTGAACCGCGCCTCGTCCATCTCGTTATGCCCGCGGCGGCGATAGGCGACGAGGCGGACCACGACGTCCTCCCCGAACCGCGCCCGCCAGGCGACGGCGGCGGCGGCGGCGCGCAGGATGGCGTCGGGGTCGTCGCCGTTGACGTGCAGGATCGGCGTCTCGGTCAGCTTGGCGACGTCGGCGGCGGTGCGGGCGGAGCGCGCCTCGGCCCCGTCGGTGGTGAAGCCGACCTGGTTGTCGAGCACCAGGTGAACCGTCCCCCCGACCTCGTAGCCCGGCAGGCGCGCAAGCTGAAGCGTCTCCATGTTCACGCCCTGGCCGGCGAAGGCGGCGTCGGTGTGGAGCGCGAGCGGCAGCACCTCGGCCCCCGCCGCCCGCTCGCCGCGCGCGCGTCCCAGCGCGACCGGCGCCACGATCGACAGATGCGAGGGATGGGGGGCGGTCCAGACCTCCACCCCGTCGTCGCGCACCCCGTCATGACCCAGGTGATAGGGCACGTCCGACGCCGCGCCGAGCCCGTGGGGCAGGTCCGGCGCGCCGCGCAGCTCCGCCGCCAGCCGCGCCAGCGGTTTGCCGAGCACGAGGCCCAGTTGCGTGATGCGCCCGCGATGCATGCCGCCGCAGACCACGCGGGGGACGCGGGCGCCGCGGATCACCGCCTCCATCAGCAGGACGAAGCCCTCCGCGCCCGACAGGCCGAAGGTCTTGGTGGTGGGCAGGCGGCGCTTGATGTCGGCCTCGACCCGCTCGGCCTCGGCGATGCGTTGCAGGGCCTCGCGCCGCGCGTCGCGCGGGGGCGGGTCGGCGGTCTCGGCGGCCTCGGCCAGCCAGGCGAAGCGGGCGGCGTCCTGGACATGCCCGATCTCCCAGCCCAGGCCCCCGGCATAGGCGGCCTCCAGCGCCGCGCGCAGATCGTCGGGGCCGGGAAGGTCGAGCGCGGCGGGGCGCTCCGGCGCGCGCAGCCCCAGCGGATCGAGCCGCGCCGCCCGCCAGCCATGCCGGCGCCAGGCTTCGCGCAGGCGCGCCGTCTCCGCGGTTTCGGCCGCAGGGCTCCCGTCTCGCATCGCTTGCCTCCCTGTCGCGGCGCCTTATGCTGGCGCCGACTGTCAGCAATAAAACAAGCACGCGGCCGCCCCGGGGTCAAACCGGGCGAAAGGACCGCGGGCAGGGAGAGAAACGGCATGGGCTCTTCAGCCTCGCCGCGCCACGCGCGCGGCACGCATTCGGCCGGGCGCGGTCCGCGCGGCATGGCGGCGCGCGCCACGCGCCGGGAGGGCCGGGCATGACCGACGCGCTCCCCCTCAAGGGCCGCCTTGTGCTGGACCTGTCGCAAGGCATCGCCGGGCCGGCCTGCGGCATGGCCATGGCCGAGCACGGCGCCCGCGTCATCAAGGTCGAGCCCCCCGCCGGCGACTGGATCCGCGGGCTCGGCGCCGCCGCGGCGCCGGGGGCGACGGCCTTTTCGCTCTATTACAACCGGGGGAAGGAGAGCCTGACCCTCGACCTCAAATCCGAGGCCGGGCTCGCCGCCGCCCTGAAGCTCGCCGCCCGGGCCGACCTGCTGATCGAGAGCGGACGGCCCGGCGTGACCGAGGCCATGGGGCTCGGGTTCGATACGGTGCGCGCGCTCAACCCCGGCATCGTCTACCTGACCATCTCCGGCTTCGGGCTGGTCGGCCCGCGGGCGCCGGACCCGATGGTGGACACCTACGGCCAGGCCTTCAGCGGGCTGATGTCGATCAACCGCGACATCTCCGGCGACCCGGTGCGCTTCGGCCAGCCGCTGATCGACGCGGTCACCGGCCTCTACGCCACGCAGGCCGCGCTGGCCGCGCTCCACCCCTCCGAGCGGCCGACCGAGGGGCGCAGGCTCGACATTTCGCTCACCCAGTCGGCGGCGGCGCTGATGGGGCCCAAGATCCTGGAATGGGCGATCACCGGCGGACGGTCGGAGAACATCAATCCGCCGGCCGGCATCTACATGGCGTCGGACCGCCATCTGGCGCTGACCCTGGTGCGGGAGACCGAATGGGCGGCCATCTGCCGGGCGCTGGGCCGGACGGAATGGCTGGAGGACCCGCGCTACGGCTCCTTCGCCGCCCGCAACCTCCACAAGGAGGACCTTCGCGCGGCGATGGAGGCGGTTTTCGCCACCGACACCGCCGCGGCCTGGAGCGCGCGGCTTCAGGCGGAGGGCGTCATGGCCCGCCCGGTCAACGATTTCGGCGACTGGCTGGCGGAGGAGCAGGTGCAGGCCATGCAGGCCGCGCCGGAGCGCGACTACGGCGAAAGCGCGCGCCTGCCGACGCCGCGCACCCCCTCGCGGGAGGTGTTCGCCGCGGCGTCGCCGGACGCCGGCGCCGACACCGACCGCATCGCGGCCGAATTCGGCCTCGACCTTTGACCCGACGATCCCGGAGCCTCCCCGCATGACCGATCCCGCCGCGCGCATCGATCCGATGTCCCGCCAGCTCTGCCCGACCCGCTGGTTCGACGACTACGAGATCGGCGAGACCTTCTACATCCCCTCGCGCACCATGACCGACGCGCTGTTCTCGGCGTTCCAGCTGGCTTCGGGGGACAATCACCCGATCCATTACGACCGGCACTGGTGCAAGGCGCATGGCCACCGGGAACTGCTGGCCCATGGCTACCAGGTGGTGATCCAGACCTGCGCCGGCGCCGGGCAGCTGCCGCATGTGATGGGCGACGCGCTGGTGGCGTTCCTGGAGCAGGGCTCGAAGTTCCTGGGCGCGGTCTATGCGGGCGACACGCTCTATCCGCAGCTCAAGATCACCGAGCTGAAGCCCGGCCGCTCCACCGGGGTGATGACTTGCGAGGCGACCGTCCACAATCAGGACGGAACGCTGGTGATGGAGGGGTTCCACAAGTACCTGCTGCGCAAGCGTCCGGCCTGACCGGGGCGCGGGGAATCACCCTGCGCGAAGCTTCGCGGCGCCCGCTCCCGGGCAGGGCGCCGCGGACCGTTTCCCGGCGGGCGGCGCGGAAACCGGCGCGTCCGGGGGCGGGGGAGCGGCTGTCGGCCTGCGTCGAATCGTCGACACTTCTACAAAAAGCGGCTTAACCCGGCGCGGAGCGGCCGGAACCGCTTGACCTTCTCCGGGCCGAGGCGAAACCTGCCTCGGTCTTCGGCGCCGTCACGCGGCGCCGCGCCCCGACCTCCGCCGCAAGCGCGCGGCGGCGGCCCCCGACGCCGCCCGCAGAGCCGCCCGAGGCGGCGCTCGCGCAAAAGGCGCCCGACCGCGGGCGCCGCGGACCCCGGGGGCGCACCTCATCGCCGGAGGACGCAGCCGTTCTCCCACTCGCCAAGGAACTTCCGATGACCCTCGACAGCGTCCCGCAGCCGAATTCCCCCGAAGCCCGCGACATCGCCTACCAGATGCACCCGATGGTGGATCAGCGCCGCTACGAGAAGACCGGCGGCCTGGTGATCGAGCGCGGCGAGGGCGTCTACGTCTTCGACAGCTCCGGCAAGCGCTATATCGAGGGGCTCGCCGGCCTGTGGTCGGTGGCGCTGGGCTTCGGCGAAAAGCGGCTGGCCGACGTGGCCTATGAGCAGATGCAGAAGCTGCCCTACTACCACACCTTCGCCTACCGCACCCACGGCCCGGCCATCGACCTGGCCGAGAAGCTGGTGCAGATCTCGCCCGAGCACCTGACGCGGGCGCATTTCACCTCCTCGGGCTCCGAGGCCAACGACCTCGTGGTCAAGATGATCTGGTATCGCTCCAACGCGCTGGGCAAGCCGGAGAAGAAGAAGATCATCGGCCGCATCAAGGGCTATCACGGCGTGACCATCGCCGCGGGCTCGGTCACCGGCCTGCCCAACAACCACCGCAGCTTCGACCTGCCGCTGGACCGGATGATCCACACGCTCACCCCCGACTACTGGCGCGAGGCGCAGGAGGGCGAGAGCGAGCTGGACTTCTCCAAGCGCATGGCCGCCGCGCTGGAGGAGATGATCCTCGCCGAGGGCCCCGACACCATCGCCGCCATGTTCGGCGAGCCGGTGATGGGCGCCGGCGGCGTGATCGTCCCGCCCGAGGGCTACTGGGCCGAGATCCAGGCGGTGCTGAAGAAATACGACATCCTGCTGGTCGCCGACGAGGTGATCTGCGGCTTCGGGCGCACCGGCAAGATGTTCGCCTGCGAGACCTACGACATCCGCCCCGACGTCATGGTGCTGTCCAAGCAGATCAGCTCCTCCTACATGCCGCTGTCGGCGATCCTGATCTCGGACGACTTCTACGAGCCGATCGCCGATGAGAGCCACAAGATCGGCGTCTTCGGCCATGGCTACACCGCTTCCGGCCACCCGGTCGCGACCGCGGTCGGGCTGGAGAACGTGAAGATCATCGAGGAGAAGGACCTGGTCGGCAACGCGGCCCGGCTGGCGCCGCTGTTCCTGTCCCGCCTCGCCGACCTGGCCAAGCACCCGCTGGCCGCCGCCTCGCGCGGGGTCGGGCTGCTGGGCGCGCTGGAGATCAAGCCCTGGGAGACCCCGAACGCCGCCGCCGCCGCGGTGGCCGAGGCGATGATGGAAGAGGGCGTGATCTGCCGCAATATCGGCGAGGCCCTGTGCTTCTGCCCGCCGCTGATCATCACCGAAGAGCAGGTGAACGCCATGTTCGACGGCGTGGCCACGGCGCTGGACAAGGTGGCCGCCGCCCGCGCCGCCGCGGCCGCCGAGTAATCGGAGGCCGATCCGGGGGGCCTCGCCGCTCTCCGCATGATATCCAAAGGCGCGGCCGTTCACCGGCCGCGCCTTTTTCGTCAGATGACCCGGAGCCGCGTGAGATGCCGACGCCCGACATCCTCTGCCTCGGCGAGCCGCTGGTGGAGTTCAACCGCCGCCCGGACGGGCTGTGGCTCGGCGGTCATGGCGGCGACAGCTCCAACTGCGCGGTGGCGGCGGCGCGTCAGGGGGCCTCGGTCGGCTATCTCAGCCGGGCGGGGGACGATCCGTTCGGGCGCGACCTGCTGGATCTCTGGCGGGCCGAGGGCGTGGACACGACGGGCGTGCGCGTGGACCCGCAGGCCCCGACCGGCGTCTATTTCGTCACCCACGGGCCTGAGGGCCACGTCTTCACCTATCGCCGCGCCGGCTCGGCGGCGAGCCTGATGACCCCGGCCGACCTGGCCGTGGAGGCGCTGCGGGAAACCCGCCTACTGCATGTCTCGGGCATCGGACTGGCGATCTCCGACAGCGCGGCGGAGACGGTTTTCGCCGCCATCGAGACGGCGCGGGAGGCGGGCGGCCGGGTCTCCTGCGATCCCAACCTGCGCCTGAAGCTGTGGGGGCTGGATCGGGCGCGAGAGGTCATCCACGCCGCCATGGCGCGATGCCAGATCGCGCTGCCGGGGCTGGAGGACGCGGTGCGGCTCACCGGCCTGAGCGATCCCGACGCCATCGCGGATGTCTACCTGGGGCTGGGGGCGGAGGTGGTGGCGTTGACGCTGGGGGCGGAGGGCGCGCTGGTGGCGACGCCGGACGCCCGGAACCGCCTGCCCGGCCACAGGGTCGAGGCGGTGGACGCGACCGGGGCGGGGGACGCCTTCGACGGCGCCTTCCTCGCGGCGCTGGCCGAGGGGGCGGACCCCTTCGCCGCCGGGCGCCGCGCCAACGCGGCCGCGGCGCTGTCGGTCATGGGGCAGGGCGCGGTGGCGCCGCTGCCCAGCCGCGCGCAGGTCGAAGCCTTTCTCGCCGCGCGCGAGGGGTGAGGGGGCATGGAGCGGCGGGTTCGCACCCGCCCTACGCGGTCTTCGCGCCGGCGCCGCGGCGGTAGGGCGGGTGCGAACCCGCCGCGCCCCGCCCGCGCCGCGACGCTCCCCGCCCGCTCCCCGTCTCAGTCCTCGGGGATCTCGACGCCCACCTGGCCGGTGATCGGGCCGTAATGCTCCGGGCGCCGGTGGCGTTTGAAGTCGAAGACCGAGCGGCGGATATAGGCGCCCAGATCGAGGTCGCAGGCGTAGGAGATCACCTCGTCCTCCTCCGACACGCAGCGGGCCACGGTTTCGCCGGTCGGGGCCACGATGGCCGAGCCGCCGATCATCGCGAACCCGTCCTCGGCCCCGCATTTCGCCGCCGCCATCACCCAGGCGCCGTTCTGATAGGCGGCGGATTCCAGCGACAGGCGGTTGTGGAACTCGCGCAGATGGGCGGGTTCGGGGTGGTGGATGTTCCGCGTCGGCGTGTTGTAGCCGAGCATGAACACCTCCGCCCCCCGCAGCGCCATGGTGCGGAACGTCTCCGGCCAGCGGCGGTCGTTGCAGATGCACATGCCGAAGCGGCCCGAGGGCGTGGCGAAGGTCGGGAAGCCGAGGTCGCCGACCTCGAAATACCGCTTCTCCAGGTGCTCGAACTCCAGGTCCCCGATCGGGTCCTTGGTGCCGGGCAGGTGGATTTTGCGGTATTTCCCAAGGATGTCGCCGTTGGGCGAAACCAGCACGGCGGTGTTGAACCGGTGGGTCTCCCCGCCCTCGGTCACCTTCTCCGCGTAGCCGAGATAGAAGCCGACGCCCAGCCGCTTCGCTTCCTCGAACAGCGGGACCATGGCGGGGGAGGGCAGCCCCTCCTCGTAGAACTGGTCGTATTCCGCGGGGTCGTCGTAGATGTAGCGGGGGAAAAAGGTGGTCAGCGCCAGCTCGGGAAACGTCACCCAGCGGGCGCCGCGCGCATGCGCCTCGCGCAGCATCTCCACCAGCCGGGCGACGGCCGAGGCCTTGTCGTCGGCGAGATGGATGGGGCCGAGCTGGGCTACGGCGAAGACTTCCCTGCGGCTCATGTCCGGCAATCCTCCTGATGGTCCGACTTTACCGATACCCATCGAAAGCATTATCCAGAAATCAGAAAGCGCCCCTATCGAATAATCCGAGGTTATCGACCCGCCATGCTGAAGGCCCGCAATCTGGAAGTGCTCTGCGCGGTGATCGAGATGGGGACCACCGCCATGGCGGCGGAATCGCTGGGGATCAGCCAGCCCGCGGTGTCCAACATGATCCGCCATACCGAGGACCAGATCGGCTTCCCCCTGTTCATCCGCGAGCGCGGCCGCCTGACCCCGACGCGCGAGGCGCTGCACATCGCCGACGAGGCCCGGCACCTGTTCCGCCAGCAAAAGCGAATCGGCGGGCTGGTGGAGCAGATGCGCGACGGCGCGGCGGGGCGGTTGTCGATCATCGCCACGCCCTCGCTGGGCCACGGGATCGTGCCGCAGGCGCTGGGCGCGTTTCTCAAGGGGCGCAGCAAGATCCGGATCTCGTTCGAGGTCGGCACGGTGGACGAGATCGCGGCGCGGCTGCTGTCGGGCGAGGCCGATCTGGGCCTGTCGATCACCCGGCCCCGGCAGGTGGGCCTGTCGATCCAGAAGCTGGCCGAGGGGCGGCTGGTCTGCGCGCTGCCCGAGACCCACGAGCTGGCCCTGTTCGAGCGCATCCGCATCACCGACCTGAACCACGTCCCCCATATCTCCTACGCGATGGAATCGCCGCTGGGCCGCACCATCGACGCCGCCTTCGCCGCCGAGGGGCTGGAGCGGCGGCACTTCTGCGAGGTCCGCCACACCACCACGGCGCTGGATCTGGTGGCGGGCGGGCTGGGGGCGGCGCTGGTCGATGATTTCGCGCTGATGGGGCGCAGCATTCCCGGCGTCGCGGCCCGCCCGACCACGCCCGACATCCCGCTCCAGGTCTTCGCGCTGACCTCCACCCTGTTCCCGACGCCGAACCTCGCCCTGCGCTTCCAGGCGCATTTCCGCGATTTCGTGGAGGGGGTGCGGCGGGGCGAGGGCGGAGGGGTATAACCGCAGGATATTCCCCCGCGCTTCTTTTTTATTTCTGCATGATGCCCTCCACGTGGTGAGCTTGCGATCAACAGGCGGCCTCGGCGCCGCTCCGAGACGCAGCACCGGACCAGGGGCAACATGACCGACGCGATCCTCTCGATCCGAAATGCTCTGAAGACGTATGGCGAGACCAACGCGCTCGACCATGTGGATCTCGACGTGGCGGAGGGCGAGTTCCTCACGCTGCTCGGGCCGTCGGGCTCCGGCAAGACCACGCTGCTGACGGCGGTGGCCGGGTTCACCCAGCTCACCGCCGGCACGGTGTCGATGCGCGGCGCGAACATCACTTCCCTGCCGCCGGAAAAGCGCGGCTTCGGCATGGTGTTCCAGGGCTACGCGCTGTTCCCGACCATGACCGTGGGCCAGAACGTCGGCTTCCCGCTCAAGGTCCGCGGCGTGGGCAAGGCCGAGATCCGCGACCGGGTGAAGGAATGCCTCGACCTGGTGCAGATGGCGGCCTTCGCCGACCGCATGCCCTCCCAGCTTTCCGGCGGCCAGCAGCAGCGCGTGGCGCTGGCGCGCGCGCTGTCGTTCCGCCCGCAGGTGCTGCTGCTCGACGAGCCGCTGTCGGCGCTGGACAAGAAGCTGCGCGCCGACCTGCAATGGGAGCTGAAGGCCCTGCACGAGAAGCTGGGCGTGACCTTCATCTACGTCACCCATGACCAGGAGGAGGCGCTGTCCATGTCGGACCGCATCGTCATCCTGTCGGGCGGCAAGATCCAGCAGGCGGGCGACCCCGAGACGCTGTATAATCGTCCGCGCACCGGCTTCGTGGCGAACTTTCTGGGCAAGTCCAACTTCGCCGACGCCAAGGTGCTGGCGCATCTGCCCGGCGCGGCGGCCTGCGATCTCGGCGGCGCGGCGGTGGAGATCGACTCCCCCGCCCCGCCCCCGGTGGGGACCACCGCCCGCGTCGCCCTGCGCCCCGAGCGCATCGTGCTGGGCGCCGCCGGCGGTCCGGGCGTGCCCGGCCGCGTGGCGCAGATCTCCTATCTGGGCGAGCGCGCCCAGCTGATCGTGGAGACCGACACGCTCGGGCCTCTGCTGGTGTCCCGCCCGACCTGGAAGGCCGGGATCCATCCGGAACGCGACCTGCCCGTGACCCTGACCTGGGATCGCGACGCCTGCGTGTTCCTCGAAGAGGCCTGAGCCCCAGGACCGTCCCGAACCCGGCCGCAAGAAGCCGCCCCCATCCACCGACAAGGAGCGACCCCGATGTCCGACAATTTCGACCATGAAATGAGCGTGGAGCTGGCCGAAGTCGCCGCCCACCGTTACCGCGAAGGCCGCCTGACCCGTCGCGGCCTGCTGACCGCCATGGCCGCCCTGGGCGTGCTGCCGGCCGTCGGCTTCGGCGGCCGCGCCAACGCCGCCGCGTCCGAGCTGGTGATCGTCAACTGGGGCGGCAAGGCCGCCGACATCATCAAGGAAGTGCTGGGCGAGACCTACAAGGCCGAGACCGGCGTCGACGTGGTGATCGACGGCTCCGGCCCCTCCGCCGGCCGCATCCGCGCCATGGTCGAGAGCGGCGCCGTGGTCTGGGACGTGTGCGACTCGGGCCCCGGCTCGGCGATCATCCTGGGCGAGGCGGGAATGACCCAGCCCATCGACTATTCCATCGTCGACCGCGCCAAGCTGATGCCCGGCACCGACTGGGAATTCGGCTGCGGCAACTACGTCTATTCCTACGTGCTGGCCACCAACCCCAAGCTGCTCGGCGACGCGCAGCCGCAGAACTGGGCGGACGTGTTCAACGTCAAGGACTTCCCCGGCATGCGCACCTTCCGCAAGGCCGTCCGCGGCCAGCTGGAATGCGCCACCATGGCCCAGGGCGTGGCGCTTGAGGACGTCTACGACGTGCTGTCGACCGAAGACGGCATCGACGCCGCCATCGATCAGTTCCGCAAGATCCGCGACAACGTCATCGTCTGGGGCTCGGGCTCCGAGTCCCAGAACCTGTTCCTCCAGGAAGAGGTGTCGATGGGCAACATCTGGTCGACCCGCGCCCACCTGCTGAAGGACGAGATGGACGAGGGTTCCTTCGCCGTCTCCTTCGACGGCGGCGTCATGTCCCCGGGCACCTGGGTCGTGCCCAAGGACAACCCGGCCGGCTCCGAGGAAGCGATGAAGTTCATCGCGTTCGCCCAGGCGCCCGAGCTGCAGGCCAAGTGGTTCGAGCTGATCGGCTCGGCCCCGATCAACCCGGCCGCCGCGTCGCTGGTGCCCGAGTCGATGGCCAAGTGGAACCCGACCTCGCCCGAGAACGTGGCCACGCAGATCCTCTACAACGACGAATGGTACGCCAAGAACCAGATCGCCGCCGAAGAGAAATACGTCAACGCGCTCATCAACTGATGGGCCGCGGGCGGCGCGCAGGCGACCTCGCCGCCGCCCGCGCCTGACCCTCGCCCCCGGCGCGCCCGCGCCGGGGGCCCTGCGCAACACCGAAAGCTCCGGGTTCCCCATGCAGACCGACAAGACGCGTTACTGGCTTCTGGCGGCCCCGGCGCTGGCCGTGATGATCGTCTTCTACATCTGGCCGCTGGTGAACATCTGGGCGATCTCGATGACCGAGCCCGCGCTCGGCTTCGGCAACTACGTCAAGATGACCGAGAGCCAGGCGGTGCAGACCTCCTTCGTCATCACCTTCCGGGTGGCGGCGCTGACCACGGTCATCTGCGTGCTGCTCGGCTATATCTGCGCCTATTCCATCACCAACGTCATCCGCTCCGCCCGGCCGCTGCTGATCGCCATGGTGCTGCTGCCGTTCTGGGTGTCGGTGCTGATCCGGTCCTTCGCGTGGATCGTGCTGCTGGGCCGCTCGGGCCTGGTCAACGACGCGATGCGCGACATCGGCCTCATCGACGCGCCCATGCGCCTGATGCACAACGAATTCGGCGTGGTGCTGGCCATGGTCCATGTCATGCTGCCCTTCGCGGTGCTGCCGATGATGGCCAACATGCGCGGCATCGACCGCGCCTATACCGAAGCCGCCCGCGGGCTTGGCGCCTCGGAATTCACCGCCTTCCGGATGGTCTACCTGCCCCAGACCCTGCCCGGCGTCGCCTCCGGCGCGCTGCTGGTCTTCGTGCTCAGCCTCGGTTTCTACATCACGCCGGCGCTGCTGGGCGGGGGGCGCGTGCTGATGGTCTCCGAATACATCACCTACCAGATCCAGGAATTCCTGAACTGGGGGCTGGGCACCGCCATCTCGGTGGCGCTGCTGGTCGCCACGGCCCTGGTCCTGATCGTCGCCGCGCGCTTCGTGAACCTGCGCAGCGCCCTGTTGGAGCGGAGCTGATGAGCGCCCCCAAGACCGCCCCCGAGACCGTCCCCGGCGGCCCCGCCTCCGCCTTCCGCATCGCCATGGGCACCGGCGGCTGGCTGGTCGCGGCCTTCCTGGCGCTGCCGATCCTGGTGGTGATCCCGGTCTCGCTGACCGACACCTCCTATATCGGCCTGCCCAAGGACGGCCTGTCGCTTCAGCATTACGAGAGCTACTTCACCTCCGCCCGCTGGCTGGGGGGGACCGCGGCCTCGATCCTGGTGGGGCTGGCGGTGGCGCTGATCTCCACGGTGCTGGGCGCGGCCTTCTCCATCGGCTGCTGGTTCCTGGGCAACCGGGCGGCGACCATCGCGCGCTGGGTGCTGATCGTGCCGATCCTGGTGCCGCCGGTGGTGCAGAGCCTCGGCTTCTACCGGTTCTGGGTGACGCTCGGCCTGATCGACACCTGGACCGGGGTGATCCTGGCGCACACGCTGCTGGCGCTGCCTTACGTGTCGATCTCCGTGTTCGCGGCGCTGGCCAACCTGGACCCGAAACTGCCGCAGGCGGCGCGGTCGCTCGGCGCCTCGGTGTGGCGGACGGTGTGGGAGGTCGTGGTGCCCGCCGCCCGGCCCGGCATGATCACCGGCGCCGTCTTCGCCTTCATCGTGTCCTTCGATGAGATCGTCTCGGTGCTGTTCATCACCGTGCGCCGGGTGGAGACGCTGCCCAAGCTGATCTGGGAGGGCATCCAGGACAATATCGACCCGACCATCGCCGTGGTGGCCACGGTGCTGGTGCTGGTGACGCTGGTCCTCGCCGGCGCCGTGGCGGTCCGCCGGACATGAGCCGGCTGCTGCTGACCGGGGGCGTCTGCGCCCTGCCGGGAGAGGCCGGGACCGACGGTCTTCCCATCGACGGGCCCCGCATCGCCCCCGCCACGCTGGCCATCGAGGGCGACCGCATCGCCGCGGTGCTGGAGCGCGCGCCCGAGGGGACCGAGTTCGCCGATTTCGAGCCGGTGGACTGCACCGGCAAGCTGGTCATTCCCGGTCTGGTCAACGCCCACACCCACGCCGTGCTGCTGGCGCTGCGCGGGACCATCGAGGACATCGAGGGCAACCTCGTCTACCAGTACATGGTCCCCGTCTCCTACCTGCTGACGCCGGAGGAGCGCGCCGCCATCGCGCGGCTGGCCTGCGCCGAGGCGATCCGCTCGGGGACCACGACCCTCGTCGATCCGCTGCGCCATGTCGCTGACTACGCCCCCGCCATGGCCGCGACCGGCCTGCGCCTGTGGCTGGCCGAGAGCTGCGCGGACGCCGTGACCACCGAGGTCGGCAAGGGCGCCTATCGCTTCGACCGCGACTTCGGGCAGACCTTCGTCAACCGCACCGAGGCGCTGATCGAGCGTTTCCACGGGTCCGAGAACGACCGCGTGCGGGTGATGATGGCCGCCCACGGGCCGGACAACTGCTCGCCCTGGATGCTGGGGGAGGTGTCGCGGCTGGCGGCGCGCCACGGGCTGCGCCGGACCATCCACCTGTCCCAGATCATCTCGGAGAAAGAGCAGGTCGAGAAACTGCACGGCTGCACCTCGACCGAGTATCTCGACCGCAACGGCTTTCTCGGCGACGACCTGCTGGCGGTTCACTGGACCTTCTGCACCGAAAGCGATGTGGAGATCCTCGCCCGCCGCGGCGTGCATTTCATCCATTCGCCCGCCTCGATGTCCGCCAAGGGGCCGCATCCGGCGCCGGTGCGGGCGATTCAGGAGGCGGGGATCAACATCGCGCTCGGCTCCGACAACATGACCGAGGACATGTTCCAGTCGATGAAATCCGCCATGACCCTGCATCGCGGGGCCTGGGGGCGGTCGGTGCGGCCGTCTCCGGGGCGGGTCTTCGACTACGCCACCGTCAACGCGGCCCGCGCGCTGGACCGGCCCGACCTGGGGCGCATCGCGGTCGGGGCCAAGGCGGATCTGGCGACCATCGACCTGAAGAACGCGACCATGGCGCCGGCGGTGTCGCTGATTTCCAACCTCACGCATTACGGGCATCCGGGGCTGGTGGTCGACACCATGACCGACGGCCGCTTCCTGATGCGCGACCGCAAGCTGACCACCATCGACGAGACCGCCGCCGTGGACGAGGCCCAGGCCGCCACGCGGTCGATGTGGCGCAAGTTCGAGGCGGAGGGCCATGACGCGCCCCTGCCGCGCTTCGACGACCTGGGCGGATAACGGGAGCCTTCCATGACCTTCTCCATCGTCGGGCGCTGCGCCCGCACCGGCGCGTTCGGCGCGGCGATCACCACTTCCGACCTGGCGGTGGGCTCGCGCTGCGTCGGGCTCGTGCATGGCAAGGGCGGGGTGCTGAGCCAGCACCGCACCGACAGCCGCCTGCGCGATCTCGGCGCCCGCCGGCTGGCCGAGGGCGACGACGCCGAGACGACGCTGGGCGTGATCTGCGACTCGACCCCCGACATCGAATGGCGTCAGGTGGGCGTGATCGACGCGCAGGGGCGCGTCGCGGTGCATCACGGGCGGGCCATGTATTCGATCTTCGCCCATTCCGCCGGCCCGGACTGCCTGGCGCTGGGCAACATCCTCGACAATCCGGACGTGCCCGCCGCCATGGCCGCGGCTTTCGGCGCCGACCCCGCCGCGGCGCTCGCCGACCGGCTGATGGCGGCGCTGGTGGCCGGGCGCGATGCGGGCGGAGAGGTGGGCGACAGGCTCGTCTCCGCCGCCCTGCGGGTCACCGGCCCGCATGAGATCGACACCTGCGACCTGCGCGTGGACCTCGCCGACGGCGATGCGGTCGGGGATCTGGCCAAGCTCCACGCCGCCTGGGGCGCGCGGGGCGAGACGCTGCGCAAGGTCATGCTCGCCCCCGACACGGTGCCGGTGAGCCGCCAGATCTTCGAGGCCTCCGTGGCCCGGATCAAGGAGCTCGGCCTGGAGGACCGCTTCCCCGCCGAGCGTCGGCGCAACGCCTGGACCCTGACCGCGTGAGCGACGATCCCGCCCGCAACTACTGGCGCGACGGGCGGGAGGTCTACGTCCCCCGCGCCCATCCCCGGCCCGAGACGGTGGATGTGGCGGTGGTCGGCTCCGGCTTCACCGGGTTGCGGCTGGCGCTGGACCTGGCGCGGGGCGGGCGCTCGGTGGCGGTGCTGGAGGCCGAGGACATCGGCCACGGCGCGTCCTCGCGCAATGGCGGCATGGTGGGGCCGAGCTTTCACAAGCTGGGCATGGCCGGCCTGACCGCCCATTACGGCGCCGAGCGCGCCGCCGCGATCATGACCGAGGGCATGACCGCGCTCGACGATTTCGAGGCCTTCCTCGCGGCCGAGGGCATCGACTGCGGCCTGACCATGGCCGGCCGTTTCCGCGGCGCCCCGACCGCCGCCAGCTACGAGGCCACCGCGCGGGAATGCGAGCGGCTGGAGAAGGCCGTGGGGCTCCCCTACGAGATGGTCCCGCGGGCGCGCCAGCAGGACCAGATCGGCTCGGATTTCTACCGGGGCGGCGTGGTCTATCTGCGCGACGGCATGATCCAGCCCCGGATGCTGGTCGAGGCGCTGGCCCGCCGGGCCGAGGACGCCGGCGCCATGCTGTTCGAGCGCACGCCGGTCTCCGGCCTCACCCGCGAGGCGGGCGGCGTGGCGCTGCGGCTGCCCGACGGGGTGATGCGCGCGCGCGATGTGGTGATGGCCACCAACGGCTACGGCGCCGCCCAGGCCACCGCGCCGCTGGGGCCGCGGGTGGTCCCGATCCTGACCGGCGTGGCGGCGACCGAGCCGCTTTCGGCCAACCTGATGGGGGAGCTGACCCCCCAGGGCCGCGCCTTCGGCGAGAACCGCCGGGTCTTCATGTGGTTCCGCCCGACGCCGGACAACTCGCGTTTCATCTTCGGCGGCCGCATCGGCCCGATGCGGGCCGGCGACGCCCGCCGCGCCCGCGCCGTGCGGGCCGCGGCGACGCGGGTGTTCCCGCAGCTGGAAGGCGTGAACTTCTCTCATCTCTGGACGGGGAAGATCGCCTACACCCAGGATCACGCCCCGCATCTGGGGCGCATCGACGGGGTCTGGTATGCGGGCGGCTATTGCGGCTCGGGCGTCACCCGCAGCCTCTATTTCGCGCGCAAGCTGGCGCTGAAGATCCTGGAGCGGCCGGGCTCGGAAACCGCCTTCGACGGGCTGGATTTCCCCAGGATCCCGTTCCGCCCCTTCGCCCCCCTCGCCGCCGCCGCCGTGACGCGGTGGAGCGCCCTGCGCGACGTCATCGACGACCGGCGGCGGGACTGAGGCGGGACTGAGAAGGGGGGGCGCCGCGGCGTCCCCCCCCCCGAGATCATGGCCGCCCCGAGATCATGGGGCGCGGATCAGGTCGGCCGGATCACGCCGCCCACATGCCTTCGAGCCGCTTGCGCACGATGATCTCCGCCTCGGCCATGATGCCGGAGATCAGCTCCTCGCAGGTGGGGATGTCGTGGATCAGGCCCGCGACCATGCCGCAGGACCAGGCCCCGGCCTCCATGTCGCCGTCCATCATGATCTTGGGGTAGACGCCGGCGACCTCGTCGATGATGTCCTCGAACTTCAGGTCCTTGCCCAGCCGCTGCTCCTTCTCCAGCAGCCGCTCCACCGCGGCGTTGGTCAGCACGCGCTCGGTGTTGCGCAGCGGGCGCATGACCAGGCGGGTGTCCAGCTCGGAGGCCGCGACGATCGCCTCCTTCACCTTCTGATGCACCGGCGCCTCTTTCGTGGCGATGAAGCGGGTGCCCATGTTCATGCCCTCGGCCCCCATCGACAGGGCGGCGACGAGGCTGCGCGCATCCGCCATGCCGCCGGAGGCCACGAAGGGGATCTCCAGCTCGTCCGCCGCGCGGGGCAGCAGGATCATGTTGGGAATGTCGTCCTCGCCCGGATGGCCGCCGCATTCGAACCCGTCGACCGAAACCGCGTCGCAGCCGATCGACTGCGCCTTGAGCGAGTGGCGCACCGAGGTGCATTTGTGGATCACCTTGATGCCCGCGTCCTTGAGGTAGGGCATGACCTCCGACGGGTTGCGCCCGGCGGTCTCCACCACCTTCACGCCGCCCTCGATGATCGCCTTCACATAGCCCGGATAGTCGGGCGAGGAGACGGTAGGCAGGAAGGTCAGGTTCACGCCGAAGGGCTTGTCGGTCAGGTCCCGGCACTTGGCGATCTCGTTCGCCAGATCCGCCGGGGTCTTCTGGGTCAGGCCGGTGATCACGCCGAGCCCGCCGGCGTTGGACACGGCCGCGGCCAGTTCGGCGAAGCCGACATAGTGCATGCCGCCCTGGATGATCGGGTGCTGGATGCCGAGCATTTCGGTGATGCGGGTTTTCATCTGGGGTCTCCCTTGGAAGCGTCTGGTTATGGATTGGCGGCGGGGGCGCGGGGGGCGGTCTTACGGTCAGCCGCTCCGGGGCGCGCGGTCGCGGGGCAGGGCGCGGGCGGCGCGGGCCTCGGCCCAGGCGTCCGAGACCTCGACGATCGAGTCCCGGGCCGCCATCGGCTCCCCGCATTCGGAACAGGTCATGCAGGGTTCCGTCGGCCGCCCGCAGCCGCGATGGCGCAGGCGCATCGGGGGCGGGGCGTCGGCCTCCTCCGCCGGACGCCAGCGGTCCCCCCAGCCCTTCAGCGCCACGACCACGGGCCACAGGTCGCGCCCCTGCGCGGTCAGCCGGTATTCGTCCCGCGGCGGGCGCAGGGAATAGCGGCGACGCGCCACGATCCCCTCCGCCTCCAGCCGCTTGAGGCGCTGGGACAGCAGATGCGGCGAGGCCCCGGTCTGGCGCTGGAAATCGTCGAAGCGGCGCGTGCCCAGGAACAGCTCGCGCAGCGCCAGAAGGGTCCACGGGTCGCCCAGCAGCTCGGCGGCGCGGGCGAAGGTGCAGGCGTCTCGGGTCAGGTCGGCGCGGCTCATGTTGACTCGCTTCAAAACGTGAAGTTACCGTATTCGCAATGACAGGCGAGGCGCAACTCCGCCGATCTCGCCGCCCGGAAACAGAACGCCCGACACGCTCCACGGGAGGAGAGACCGCCATGACCCGCACCCGCCAGGTCGTCATCCGAACCTTGCCCAAGGGCCCGCTCTCGAAGGAGAACTTCGAGCTGACCGAGGCCGACCTTCCCGCCCCCGGTCCGGGCGAGGCGCTGGTCCGGGTCATCCTCATGTCCATCGACGCCGCCAACCGCGCCTGGATGCAGGGTGCCACCTACCGCGAGGCGGTGAAGGCCGGCGACGTCATGCACACCTACGCCATCGCCGAGGTGATGGAGAGCGCGGACCCCGCCCTGTCCCCGGGCGACCTGGTGGCGGCGGAGGCCGGCTGGGCGGAACACGCGATCATCCGGGCCAGGGGCGCGGTCAAGCTGCCGGGGCTGCGGCCGCTGTCGAACCTGATGTCGGTCTACGGCATCGCCGGGAAGACCGCCTATCACGGGCTGGTGCAGGTGGGCGCGCCCAGGGCGGGGGACACGGTCGTGGTCTCGGCCGCCGCGGGCTCGGTCGGGATGTATGTGGGCCAGATCGCCAAGGCGCTGGGCTGCCGCGCGGTGGGCATCGCCGGGGGCCCGGAGAAATGCGCCTGGGTGATGGAGGAACTGGGCTTCGACGCCTGCGTGGACTACCGCGATCCCGGTTTCTTCAAGGCGCTGAAAGCGGCCTGCCCGGACGGGGTGGACGTCTACTTCGACAATGTCGGCGGGGCCGTGCTGGAGACCGCGTTGTTCCTGATGAACCTCAAGGGGCGCGTGGTCTGCTGCGGGGCGGTGAGCCAGTATGACGAGGGCGCGCCCTCCGGCCCGCGCAATCTCCCTGGCCTGGTGGTGGTCAAGCGCCTGCGGATGGAGGGGTTCATCGTCATGGACTTCGCCGACAAGGACGCGGAGGCCGAGGCGGCGCTGTCGGGCTGGGTCGCCTCCGGCGCGATTCGGGTCGTGGAGGACGTGGTGGAGGGGCTGGAGAACGCCCCCGCCGCGCTCATCGGCCTGCTGGCGGGCGAGAATCGCGGCAAACGCATGGTCCGCGTGGCGCCTGACCCGGCCTGAAGGCCTGGGCCGCGAGCAGGGGCGGGGCGCCGCCCGGCGGAGGCGCCGCCGTGACATCCTCGTCCGTCAGGCGGGGCTGAGGCTTCGTGACGGTGGCGCGGCGGCGCAGGCTCGGTCATCATGCCGCCAAGATGATTACAGCTGACCGCTCTCGCACGCCCGCCCGTCCGCCCCACGCCGAGATCCCGCACGGGTCTCGGCCGGGTTCGGCTCTTCCTCCGCACGATTCGGCCTCGCCGGCGGCGCCCGGGTCGACACCGCTCCGCCTTGGCCGCGGCGCGGTGATCGCGGCGGCGCTGGCCCTCGGGCTGCTGGGGGGGGCGCGCGGGCTTCCCGGAGGCGGCGAGGCGGGGCAGGGCTTCCGGCTGGTCTCCGCGGCCATCGCCGCGCCCTCCGCCGCGGCGCTCCCGAGAGAGGAACTCGTCTGGCTGGCCTCCGATGCGGAGATCGCGGCCTGGGGCGGCGGCGATCGGACCGAGATCCGCAACCTGCTTCGCAAGGTTCGCGACCGGGCGCCGCGCATCGCCGACGATCTTCAGGACTATGTCCGCCGCCGCCCCGGCGACCCCGCCGCCTACGCCATCGCCGGGCTCGCGCTCCTGGGCGAAGGGGTCGGCGACGGCGCGGCGCGCAGTTTCGACAAGGCCATCGAACTTGGCGGCGACCCGGTCTGGCTGGGCGCGGCGACGGGCGCGGCGTTCGCGGTCCAGGGGCGTCCCCAGGCGGCGGCCGAGGCCTATGACGCGGCCCTCGGCAAGCGTCCGGACCTGCCCCTCGCCCTGCGCGGGCGCTACCGGCTGGCCATGGCGAAAGGCGACGTCGCCGCCGCGCTGGACTGGGCCGAGCGGCTGGCGGCGGCCGCCCCGGCGGAGGAGGTCGAGCTCACCCCGGTCGATGTCGACCTGGCCGAGCTCTACCTGCGCGCGGGCCGCCCGGACGACGTGATCGCCCAGCTCTCGCACGCCTTCGGCGGCGACCGCACCCCGCGGCCCGAACCTCTGGCCCTGCGCGCCGCGGCGCCGATGATCCAGGCGGCGCAGGCCGCGGGCCTGGTCCGGCAGGCGGGGCTGGCGATGCTGGTGGCCGAGCGCCTGCTGACCGCCGAGACCCGCACCGACCTGCCCTGGCCGGTGCTGCGCGCCCGGCAGGCGCGGCTGGAAGGGCGGCCGGAGCAGGCGGCGCTGCTGTTCGGCGACCTCGCCGCCGGCACGCCCGCGCTCGCCGCCGCCTTCGCCCCCGACCGCGCCCGGGCCGAGACCGAGGCCGGGCGTCCCGCCGTGGGCCTCGCCCTGCTGCGCGACGCCTGGTCGGATATCGGCCCGGCGGATCGGGCCTCGGTGCTGGATATCTACGCCGAGACCGCGGCCGCGGCTGGCTGGCCCGCCGGCGCGCTGGACTGGCTGGAGCGGCGGGCGGAGGATCTGCCCGCCGGCCAGGGGGCGATGCTGATGGCCCGGGCGCTGCTGTCGGCGGACCGCGCCGAGGCCGCGATCGCCCGTGCGCGGCCCTATCTGGACGAGGATGGCGCCGGGGACGGCGCCGGGGACGACGGAGACCGGGCCGCGGAGGCCTGGCTGATCACCGCCGCCGCGCGCGCCGCCGGCTCAGGGCGCGCCGCCGCGGTCGAGACGCTGGAACGCGGGCTTCAGGCGCATCCCGGCGCCGACGCCCTGTGGCTGGCGCTGGCGCGGCTGCGGACGGGGGTCGAGCGGCGCGACACCCTGCGCGAAGGCGTGCGGGCCGCGCCCGGCTCCCCGGCGCTGCTGACCGTGCTGGCCCGCGCCGAGTTCGACCTCGGCGCCCCCGGCGCGGCGGCCGAACGTTATGCCGAGGCCTTCGCGCTGGCTCCGGGCGCGGCGGTGGACCGGGCGGCGGCCTCGGTGGCGCTGGTCGACTCGCAGAGCGACGTCGACCTGGCGCTCGTCCATGCGCGCTTCGCCCGTCGCGCCGCGCCGGACGCGGCCTTCGGCGCCGATGCGCTGGGGCAGGCGCTGTTCGCCTCGGGCGAGGTCGAGGCGGCGGAGGCGGAGCTGCGGCTGGCGGTGTCGCGCGCCGGCGCGCGGGACCTGGCGGCCCATCTGCACCTGAGCCGCCTGCTGGCCGCGCGGGGCGACGCGACGTCCGCGTCCCGCGCCGCCCTGAGGGCGCTGAGCGGCGCGCTCGCCGCCCATCAGCAGCGGGAAGCCGAGGTCCTGCTGCGCATCGCCGCCACCGACAGCCGGCTGGAGACCACCTTGCGCGGCCTGGGGCCGGAGGGGCCGGGCGAGGCTCTGGGCGCGCTGATCCTCAATGAGACCGAGGAAGGCCTGATCCTGGACCTCGCCGCCATCGGCTTGCCGGAAGGGGTGGCGATGGCGACCCTGGCCCCGCGGCCGGAATGCGCGGCGCCCGATCTCTGGGCCGAGGCCAAGTCGAAAGGCGTGGTGGACCGCAGCCTGGGCCTGCGCCTGACCGACCCGGCGGACATTCTGGACCGCATCGCGGGACGCGGCGCGGCCAACGATCCAGAGGAGGCGATGCCGGATTTCCGCATCGCCGCCGGCGGCATCGCCGCGGTCACCGCGAAACTGCCGACCCGCCGGATCTCGGAGCTTCGGGGCCGGGCGATCATGCTTCGCCCCGAGGGACGGCCCGACGTCGCGCCCTTCGCCTGCGCCATCATCCCCTGAACCCGCCGGCCCTGGACGGCGCCGACCGGCGCCATCCAGGGCCGTGCGCTCAGACGGCGCGGGCGCGCGGGCTCACCACCAGCGGTCGGGGCGGGCGTCGAAGCCTGCGGCGCGCTCCATGGCGTAGGCGATGTCGAGCATCTCGGCCTCGCCCCAGGGCTTGCCGATCAGCTGCAGGCCCAGCGGCAGCCCGTCATGGTCGATCCCCGCGGGCACCGACACGCCGGGCAGGCCCGCCAGGTTCACCGTCACCGTGAACACGTCGTTGAGATACATCTTCACCGGGTCCGCATCCGCCATCTCGCCCAGCCCGAAGGCGGCGGAGGGCGTGGCGGGGGTGAGGATCGCGTCGACCTTCTCGAAGGCCTGCTCGAAGTCGCGCTTGATCAGCGTGCGGACCTTCTGGGCGCGCAGATAATAGGCGTCGTAATACCCGGCGGACAGCACGAAGGCCCCCATCATCACCCGGCGCTGCACCTCGGAGCCGAAGCCCTCGGCGCGGGATTTCTCATAGAGGTCGGTGATGCCGTCGCCGGCCCCCAGCGCCGCCCTGCGCCCGAAACGCACGCCGTCATAGCGGGCCAGGTTGGACGAGGCCTCGGCCGGGGCGATCACGTAATAGGCGGGCAGCGCGTATTTGGTGTGGGGCAGGGAGATGTCGATGATCTCCGCGCCCGCGTCGCGCAGCATGTCGGCGCCCTTGGCCCACAGCGCCTCGATATCGGCGGGCATCCCCTCCATGCGGTATTCCGCCGGCAGGCCGATGCGCTTGCCGCGGATGTCGCCGGTGAGCATCGCCTCGAAATCCGGAACCGCCAGCTCGGCGGAGGTGGAGTCCTTCGGATCGAAGCCCGCCATCCCCTCCAGCATGATCGCGGCGTCGCGCACGGTCTTGGCCATCGGCCCGGCCTGGTCCAGCGACGAGGCGAAGGCCACGATCCCCCAGCGCGAGCAGCGCCCGTAGGTGGGCTTCACGCCGACGATGCCGGTGAAGGCCGCGGGCTGACGGATCGAGCCGCCGGTATCGGTGCCGGTGGCGCCGAGGCACAGATCCGCCGCGACCGCCGCCGCCGACCCGCCCGAGGACCCGCCGGGCGTGAGATCACGGTTCGACCCCTTGGCGCGCCACGGGTTCACCACCGGGCCGTAGCACGAGGTCTCGTTCGACGAGCCCATGGCGAACTCGTCCATGTTGAGCTTGCCGACCATCACCGCGCCGCGGTCCCACAGGCGCTGGGTGACGGTGGATTCGTACTGGGGCTTGAAGTCGCTCAGGATGTTCGAGGCGGCCTGCGAGGCGACGCCCTCGGTGCAGAACAGGTCCTTGATGCCCAGCGGGATGCCGCAGAGCGACGGGGCGGCGTCGCCCTCGGCGGCCAGGCGCGCATCGGCGGCGGCGGCCATCTCGCGCGCTTTCTCCGGGGTTCCGGCGGAGACGGCGTTGAGCGGGCCGGCGGCCTCGATCGCGCCGAGGCAGGCCTCGGTCAGCTCCACCGACGTGAGCTCTTTCGCGCGCAGCCGGTCGCGGGCCTCGGCGATGGTCAGGCGGGTCAGGTCGGACATGGGAGCGGGCCTCGGGCGTCGGAAACGGAGATGTCGGAAGGAAGGGTCGGAGCGGCCCGAAGGCTCACTCGACGACCTTGGGCACGGCGAAGAACCCTTCGCGGGTGGCCGGTGCGTTGGCCAGCACACGCTCGCGGATGCCGCCGTCGGTCACCGCGTCCTCGCGCCGGCGCAGGACCATCGGCGTGACGGAGGTCATCGGCTCGACCCCCTCGACGTCGACTTCGGCGAGCTGCTCGACCCAGTCGAGAATGCCCGAAAGCTCGGAGGCGATCCGGTCGAGATCGCCCTCGTCCACGCGGATGCGGGCGAGATGGGCGACGCGGGCGGCGGTGGCCTTGTCGATGGACATGGGGGCGGGTCTCCGGCGGCTGCGCTGTGCCCCCGCGGCTTATCCCGCCGACCCGTCCCGCGCAAGCCGGGCGGCGTCGCCGCGGGCGGAGAACAGCCCCGTTCCCGGCGCGCCATGGCGCACGAAGGTGACCGCCAGCACCCCCAGCAGCGTTCCGTTCAGCAGGTGCCAGGCCCAGTGGGTGCCGATCGGCAGCGCCTCGCATACCGCGCCGGCCTGGTCGTCGGCGGTGCGGAAGGCCAGCGACATGGCGAAGAGCCCGGCGGCGACGGCCAGCCCCGGCCAGCTGTTATGGGCGGCGAGCGCGAGCCCGGTGGCGAAGGCGACCAGCACCAGGAAGGTGGGCACATAGCCGATGGAGCCGTTGAGCGTCCCCAGCGCCGGCGTCAGCCAGGCCCCCAGCCCGGCCGAGACCGGCAGGAACATCGCCGCCTTCAGCAGCCCCGCCCAGACCGGCAGCCCGATATAGCGGACCACGGCGAGGTAGAGGTAGAGCAGGATGAAAAGCATGATCGGCAGCACGTCGGCGGCGCCCGACCAGCGCTGCGCGAAGGTGTGGAACAGGAACGAGCCGATGCCGATCGCGAACAGGTTGATGACCAGCGCCCGCACCGCCCAGTCGCCGTCGCGCCCGGAGCGGCGCGCCAGGATCCAGGCGACCCCGGCCGCGATCAGGAAGGCGGCGTTGGAGACGGCGTTCAGCGGCTCGGCCCAGAATTCCGGCCCCAGCCGCTCGCAATAGGCGTCCACCGTCGCGAACAGGCCTTCCATGGTCACTCTCCTTCCTTGCGCGGTCCGGAGGGCGGCGGTCGCCCGCGCCTCGGTCCGTTCCGGCCTCGCAAAACCCGCCACGCCGTATGCCGCGCCCTCGGGCGCGGGGGTCTGATATATCGAAGCTGTGGCCCGACTGTGACCGAATTCACAGGATCCGGCGTCACCGTCCGCGCCGCATCCGCGCCGCGCCGCGCCGGCGCCTCCGTCCGCTCCGCTCCGGAGGGGCCGAAGCGTCCGGCCCTCGTCCCCCGCGTCTCCGACCTTCTCCGTTTCCGGCTGAACATTCGCCGGGTGCAGCCTCACATGACGTTGCGCGGTCCGTATACAATAGCCTTCCCGCGGGTTTTCCGCCCAGCGGAAGCGCGGCGGCCTCGGCGCCGGCGGCGGTCTTTCAATCCGCGCCCCTGTGCGGCAGAACCGTGGGGAGCGCGCGCCGCGCCGCCGCCCGACCCCGGAGGGCCCCGGCCCGTGCGCGACCGCGACCCGCGCCGGCCCCGTCGGCGCATGAAATACCGGGAGGAGACCCGCATGAAGATCATCTGGCTCGGCCATTCCAGCTTCCGCATCGAGATCGCCGATCAGGTCCTGCTCGTGGACCCGTGGCTGCGCGGCAACCCGTCATTCGATGAATCGAAGTTCGACGAGGCCATCGCCGGCGCCACCGCGATCCTGCTGAGCCATGGCCATGGCGACCATGCCGGCAATGCGGTGGAGGTGTCCAAGGCCACCGGCGCCAAGCTGGTCGGCGGCTACGAGCTGGTCGGATATTTCGCGGAGAAGGAAGGCGTCGAGGCCGTGGGCTTCAACCTCGGCGGCACGGTGGCGCTCGGCGGGGTCGAGGTGACCATGGTCGGCGCCCGGCACTCGTCCTCCTTCCCCGGGCTCGGCTATGCGGGCACCGAGGCCGGCTTCATGATCGCGGGCGAGGGCAAGACCATCTACTTCTCCGGCGACACCGACGTGATGGCGGACATGGGCGTCTACCAGGCCCTGCACGCGCCGGAGATCGGGATCCTGTCCTGCGGCGGGCATTTCACCATGGACATGAAGCGGGCGGCCTACGCGGCCAAGACCTTCTTCGACTTCAAGACGGTGATCCCGTGCCACTACAAGACCTTCCCGCTGCTGGCCCAGGACGCCGAGGTTCTCAAGGCCGGGCTGCCGGGGGTCGACGTGATCGAGCCCGAGGTGATGACCGCCATCGAGCTCTGAGGTCCGGTCCCGGCGTCTTGAACCCGTGACCGCGAACGCCCCCGGACCGCCCAGGTCCGGGGGCGTTTTCGCATCGGCGGGGGCGGAGGCCGCGCGTCCGCCGTGGCGAGCGCGGCGCCGGCGCGCCCGCGCGGCGCGTCGGACGGGGGCGCCCGGCGGCGCCGTCCCCCACCCCGAGCGCAGGCCCCGAACGCAGGCCCCGAATGCAAGCGGGGGCGGCGGCGGGGGCGACGAAGGAGGGGCGATCAACCCGCTTCGGGCCCGCGGGGCGCGCGGGTGGGGCGAATCGCGAAGGGTCACGACGCGGATCGCGGCCCGGGCGCCGTCGCGGTCCGGCTCAGGCCCTTCGGCGGGCCGCGAAGAAGGCGCGCAGCAGGGCGGCGCATTCGGCCTCGGCGATGCCGGAATAGACCTCCGGCGCGTGATGGGCCTGGGGATGGGCGAAGACCCGCGCGCCGTTGTCCACGCCGCCCGACTTGGGGTCGCCCGCGCCGTAATAGACCCGCCGGATCCGCGCCGCGGCGATGGCGCCGGCGCACATGGCGCAGGGCTCCAGCGTCACCCACAGGTCGAGACCGGGCAGGCGCTCGGAGCCGAGCGCGGCGCAGGCTTCGCGGATGGCCAGGATCTCGGCATGGGCGGTGGGGTCGGCCCGCTCCCGCGTCCGGTTGCCGGCGCGGGCGACAGGGGCGCCGGTGGCGGGATCGACGATGACCGCGCCCACCGGGGTCTCGTGGCGGGCGGCGGCGGCGCGGGCCTCCTCCAGCGCCGCCGGCATGTGGGAGACGAATCCCGGGGCGCCGGAGTCCACGCCGGTCCCCGTGTCGGTCGCGGGACCGGGGCCGCCTGCGCGCCGCCCGCTCATGCTTCCACCCGGAGCAGAAAGCGCCGCATCACCGCCCGGCCCGGCGCCGGAGCGGCGCCCCCCGCGTTCGCGCCCGGCCCCGCCTCGGCGCAGGCCGCGCCCGTCGTTTCGGCGGTGCGAGGGGCGCCGGCGGCGTCGCCTTCGCGGGGCGCGAATCCCAGCCGGGCCAGCAGCGCCGCGGCGCGGTCATTGTCGTGATGGGCCACCGCCTCGATCTCCCGGCACACGCCCGATGCCTGCCGCAGCACCGCCGCCATCGCCTCATGCGCCAGGCCCCGGCCCCAGAATTCGGGCAGGAAGGCGAAGGACGCCTCGACCGCTCCGCGCCCGCCGAGCACGCAGAATTGCAGCCCGGCGACGCCGATCTTCCGCGGCGCCGGCGCCAGCGCCCGGCCGGGCAGCCGACGCAGCGCCGCGCCCGGCCCGAAGCCGGGCGGCGCGGATGCGGAGGGCGGCCCCGGCCCCTCCTCCCCCGCCTCCCCTCCCTCCCCCGCGGTTTCCCACAGGAGCAGGCCGAATCCATGGGCGCTCCAATGCGCGGCGAAGGCCTGGGCGCGGTCCTGCGCCAGTTGCCGCGACCAGGGGCGGCGGCTCTCGGCGACCTGGCGGCCGACCTGGTCATCACCGAAGAGCGCCGCGGCGAAGCGCGCGTCTCTGGCCCGGATCGGGCGGCCGGTCAGGCGGGCGGTGCGCAGCGCGGTCATGTCCCGCTTATCGCCGAAGCCGGGGCGGCGGCCAAGCCGCTTCCCGCTTCCCTCCCGGCCCGCGCGGGCCTATGAGGGCGCATGACCAAGCCCAAGTCGCCAGACCCGCGCCCCGACGCGCCCAAACCCGCCCGCAAGGGCGCCGCCGCCCGCCCCGAGCCGGGCGCCGCCAGCGATCCCGACAAGGGAGAGCGGCTTGCCCGCCGCCTGGCCCGCGCCGGCGTCGCCTCGCGCCGCGCGGCGGAGGCGATCATCGCCGAGGGCCGGGTCCGCGTGAACGGCAAGGTGGTGGAGAGCCCCGCGCTCAACGTCACGCCCGACGACCTGGTGGAGCTTGACGGCGCCCCCCTCGCCGCGCCCGAGCGCACCCGCATGTGGCGCTATCACAAGCCGTCGGGCCTCGTGACCTCGGAAGCCGACGAAAAAGGCCGGGCGACGGTTTTCGACAATCTCCCCCCGGACCTGCCGCGGGTGATGTCGGTGGGTCGGCTCGACCTGAATTCCGAGGGGCTGCTGCTGCTCACCAATGACGGCGACCTGAAGCGGCGGCTGGAACTGCCCTCGACCGGCTGGCTTCGCAAATACCGGGTGCGGGTGTTCGGCGCCCCGGATGAGAAGGCGCTGGAGCCGCTGCGCAAGGGCATGGTGGTGGAGGGCGAGCGGTTTCAGCCGATGACCGCGTCGGTCGACCGCATTCAGGGGCGCAACGCCTGGCTGACGGTGTCCCTGCGCGAGGGCCGCAACCGCGAGGTCCGCAAGGCGCTGGGCGCGCTGGGATTCGAGGTCAGCCGCCTGATCCGGGTCAGCTACGGGCCGTTCCTGCTGGGCGAGCTCGCGGCCGGCGAGGTCGAGGAGATTCGCCCCAAGGTGATGCGCGACCAGCTCGGCCTCGGCCCCGCGCCGAAGGAAAGCCGGGCGCCCGGATCGGGCGTCGGCGCCGGCATGGGCGGGGGACGGACCGACCCGGACGAGGACGAGGCCCCGCGCCGCCGTCCCGGTCCGCCCCGGGGCCGCAGCCCCGGCCCGGGCCGTCCCGGCCTGCCCAAGCCCGAGGACGCCCGTCCGGGGCGGACGGGGGGCCGGCCCGGCGCCGGCCCGGCGCGCGGCGGCAAGGCGGGAACCGGCAAGGCGGGCACGGGCAAGGCGGGGACTGGCTGGTCCGGCGGCGGGGCGCGCCGCGGCGAGCCTGAGGCCGCGCGCGACGACACGGCGCCGCGCCGCTTCGGAGGCCGCGTCGCCGGCGGCGCCGACGCGGCCCCGCGGAAATTCGAGGGACGCGGGGCCGGTCCGAAACCCGGGGGCTTCAAGCCGGATGGGCCCAGGTCCGATGGTCCGAAGCCGGGCGGCGGACGGCCGGGCGACGCGAAGCCCGGCGGTTTCAAATCCGGCGGTTTCAAGTCCGGTGGGGGCAAACCCGGCGGGTTCAAGCCCGGCGGGGGCGGCCAGAGCAGGGGCGGACCGGGCGGAGGCAAGCCAACGGGCGGCGCTGGCGGCGGCCCCAGGGGGCCGGGCGGCAAGCGTCGGGGCTGAGCCGGGCCGAAAACCTTCGGAGGGGCGACGCGCCCCGCCCCCGCCCCCCTCGCCAACGGGGGAGCGGGCGGGAATCGGCGCTCCGGCGCGGCGCGGCGCGGTCCGGGCCCTCCTCCCGAGCCGGCCCGTTCCTTCCTCTCGGGCATGGCGAAGGGGCGGCCGCCCGTCCCGATGCTCGCCCCGACCTGTCGAGACCGTCACATCCTCCCGCCGCCTCATCCGGCCTCGGCGCTCGGATGCAGGCGGGGGCGAAACCCGTGGCGCAGGGCGGCGACCATGGCGGGGGGCGTCAGGATCTCGGCCATGACCTCCGGCGCCGGGGCGCAGGCGCCGTAGCCGGACCAGCTCCAGGCCTGCGCGCCCTCACCGACCCGCAGGAACGCCTGCGCGCCGACCGCGAACATCGCGCCCTCGGGCAGGGCGGCGGGGGCGCCGCGCCGCCGCGGACCCAGGCGCTCCGCATGCAGACGAGCGTCCATGGCGGGGGCGCGGGGCGGGGCGGGCAGGTCGAAAGCCTCGGCCCAGGCGGCGGCGAAGGCGCGCGCCTCGCGCCTGCGACATTCGAAACAGGGGCGGTGCCCGGCGGCCAGCGCCACGGCCTCGTCCAGGAAGAACAGCTCGGTGTAGCTCTCCCCCATCACGACCCTCTGACGCCCCCGAAACGCCAGCTCGCAGCAGATCCACGCCTTGGAAGCCCAGCGTCGCCGCCCCAGCCGCCGCTCCGGCCCGTGCAGCCGCCCGCCGCGATTGCCCATCATCCCGCCCCGCGCCGACACCGCCGCGATGTCGCCGAACGGCGTGACTCGATTCTGCAGCGGGCTCGACATGACCGTCCGCCAATGATGTGATCGGGCGACTTCAAGGAATGGACAGCATGGGTCCGACAAGCGCTCCGGGCAAGTCGGCAGGCCGCCGCGACGACCTCGCCATCGTCGACTTCCCCTCTCCCAATCACGGGCCGCGCCGCGGGGCGCAGGCTCCCAGCATGGTCGTGCTGCACTACACCGCCATGGCCTCCGCGGCGCTGGCGCTGGCGCGGCTGTGCTCGGAGGAGGCCGAGGTCTCCTGCCACTACCTGATCGACGAAAGCGGTCAGGTGTTCCGCCTGGTGTCGGAGATGCGGCGGGCCTGGCATGCGGGGGCGGCGGCCTGGGGCTCGATCGAGGACGTGAACTCGCATTCGCTGGGCATCGAGCTCGCCCATCCCGGCCACGGGGACGGCCACGGCCACGGGGACGGGGATGGCGGGACCCCGCCCCCGTTCCCCGAAGCCCAGATCGCGGCGCTGGAGCGGCTGCTGGCCGCCATCCGCCTGCGCTGGGGGATTCCGGCGGCGCGGGTGCTGGGGCATTCCGACATCGCCGTGGGGCGCAAGATCGACCCGGGCGAGAGCTTCCCCTGGGCGCGGCTCGCCGCCCGCGGCCATGCCGTGTGGTCCGAGGCCGAGACCCCGCAGGGCATGACCGCCATGCTGCCGCCCGAGGCCTCCATCGCCATCAACGCGCTGAAGCTGGGCTACCGGATGCCGGAGGGCGACGCCGGCTGGCCGGACCTGCTGCGCGCCCTGCAGATGCGCTTCGCCCCCGAGGAGACCGGGGCCGCGGCCTCCCCCCGGCTGGCCGCGCGCATCGCCGACCTGGCCGAGCGTTTCCCGGTGGACACCGGCGCCCGCCGCTCCCCCGTGCTGCCGTCGCTGCGCGAGCCGCCGCGGGCGGAGGGCGCCGCCCGCGCGCCCCGCGGCGCCACCGCGGCCGCGCCGTTGCTGGGCGGGGGAGGAGACCCGGACGAGGATCCGCTGGATTTCGGCCCCGACTTCGATCTCGACACCGAGTAGCCCGCCGCGCTATCGGAAGGGCGCAGCGGATGGCCGGGCGGCCGCGCTTCCCGGGCCTCGCGCCCGCGGGGGTGAGGAAAGTCCGGGCTCCACGGAGGCGCGGCGCCGGGTAACGCCCGGCCGGCGAAGGGGTGACCCCGAGCCGAGGGAAAGCGCCACAGAGATGAGACCGCCGTTCTCCCCGTTCCGTCATGGAACGGCATGGGACGGCAAGGCTGAAACGGTGGGGTAAGAGCCCACCGCGTCCCCGGCGACGGGGACGGCACGGCAAGCCCCGCCGGGAGCAAGATCAAGTTGGGCCGGCCGCGGGTATCCTCGGATGCGCCGCAAGGGGTGGCCTTCGCCCCGCCGGCCATGGTGGATCGCGAGAAGCCGGGGGCGACCCCGGTTCCAGATGAATGGTCGCCCAGGGGTCTTTCGAGGCCCCGGACAGAACCCGGCTTACAGGCCGTTCGCTGCATTAAACTTGCTTAACAGGCGCAAAAGGCGCCGAATCAACGACGGAAGCGGCGAATCGAGCCGTATTCGTCAAAGCCCGGGATTCGCGTGGAACCGCGTGGGCGGGCATGGGCCGAACCGGGGCCGCGTGGCTTTTCGGCCCCGCCTCGGCGCGGGGCAGGGGGGTGACTGAGGCCC
This sequence comes from Albimonas donghaensis, assembly GCF_900106695.1. Classification (GTDB taxonomy): domain Bacteria; phylum Pseudomonadota; class Alphaproteobacteria; order Rhodobacterales; family Rhodobacteraceae; genus Albimonas; species Albimonas donghaensis. Next base: position 80,533 of record NZ_FNMZ01000010.1, on the reverse strand, counting down.
GCTCGCCACACCCGAAACCGCCTCCGGCCCCTTATCTGGTAGGTCTGGACGCCATACGCTCCACATCTGGGGCGATGAGGCGCGATCCCAAACTGGGCCATGGATGACCACAATTTTCCATTGTTCCCCACGAACGCCCATGCTAGAAAATCTTCAACAGGCGGAGACAAGGCCAAAGCAAAAACGAGCAGGTTTCATGCAGGCCCTCCAATACTCGGAGAAAAATCGGCCCCACAATTGAAAGACGCCAAAAGGCGCTGCGATTGTAGGAGGTAGATCCGAGGGACAAAAGGGCGGGCCGCGCGTCGAGGCAAACGCGCGGTCCGCTTTTGTATTTTGGGCGACCCGAACCGAGGGGGGTTGGCGGCCGATGTGGCGGCGGTTCACATCGAGTTTCTTCAACAAGGTGGACGCGAAGGGTCGCGTCTCCGTCCCCGCGGCGTGGCGCAAGACGCTGGAGGCGCGCGGCGCCGACGGCAACCTGATCCTGGTCCCCGGCTTCCGCGACCGTCGCTGCATCGAGGGCTACGCCCCCGACACCTACGAGACGCTGGCCGTCGCCATCTCCAACATGCACCCCTCCGATCCCAAGCGGCGCAAGCTGGAATACCGGCTGATGGGCCGCGCCGTGCCGCTTCAGGTCGACGAGAACGGCCGCATCGTCATCGGCGCCGACCTGCGCAACGCCTTCGGGCTGGAGCCGGAAGCGGTGTTCGTGGGCATGGGCGAAGGCTTCCAGCTGTGGAGCCGGGCCGCCTATGACCTTCATGTCGCTCCGATGATGGACGACGACGAGGATGACGGCGATCCGCTGGCGGCGATGCCCTGGCCGGGATCGAACGGCGGGCCGGGGGGGATGCTGCAATGACCTCCGCCCCCATCGCCCCCACTGCGTCCGCCCCCGGCGAAGGCCATGTCCCCGTGCTTCTGGCCGAGGTGCTGGCCGCGCTGGCGCCCGCCGACGCCGCCCCGGGCGCGGCCTGGCCGGGCGTGATCCTAGACGGCACGCTGGGCGACGGCGGCTATACCCGCGCGCTGCTGGGCGCCGGCGCCTCGCGCGTCATCGCGGTGGACCGCGACCCGGCCGCGCTGGCCCGCGCCGCGTCCTGGGCGGGCGAATACGGCGACCGGCTGACCCTCGCGCCCGGCCGCTTCGGCGCGCTGGACGAGGTGGCGGCCGAGGCCGGCGCAGGCCCGGTCCCCGGCGGGCTGATGGGCGTGGCGCTCGATATCGGGGTGTCCTCGATGCAGCTCGACGAGGCCGAGCGCGGCTTCTCCTTCCTGCGCGACGGGCCGCTCGACATGCGGATGGAGCAGGACGGCCCCTCCGCCGCCGATCTGGTCAACCGCCTGTCCGAGGCCGCGCTGGCCGACATCCTGTTCCAGTATGGGGAGGAGCGCGCCTCCCGCCGCATCGCCCGCGCGCTGGTCGAGGCCCGCCGCGCCGGCCCGATCGAGACCACCGGGCGCCTGGCGGAGATCATCGGGGCCTGTCTGCCCCGCGCCCGCCCCGGCCAGCCGCATCCCGCCACCCGCAGCTTCCAGGCCCTGCGCATCGCGGTGAATGACGAGCTGGGGGAGCTGGCCCGCGGGCTGGCGGCGGCGGAACGCGCGCTCGCCCCCGGCGGGGTGCTGGCCGTGGTGACCTTTCATTCCCTGGAGGACCGGATCGTGAAGCGCTATTTCGCCGCCCGCGCCGGGCGGGCCCCGTCGGGATCCCGCCACGCCCCGGTCGAGGCCGGCGAGCCCGCGCGCTTCGAGCCGATCCTGCGCAAGCCCGCCTCGCCCGGCGAGGACGAGCTTGCGGCCAACCCCCGCGCCCGCTCCGCCCGTCTGCGGGCCGGACGGCGCACCTCGGCGCCGGCCATGGCGCTCGACCCTCGCGGACTGGGCCTGCCGGGGCTCGCCGCCGCCGGCGCCCGCGCCGGGGCCCGTTCGGAAGGAGAGGCGTGATGCGGTCCATCCTTTATGTCGCCGCCCTGGGGCTGGTCTGCTTCGTGGCGATCTGGGCCTACCAGGTGATCAACGACACCCGCGTCCTGCTGGAGGACGTGGAGCGCCTGCACACCCGCATCGCGCGGGAACGCGAATCGATCTCGGTGCTGCGCGCCGAATGGGCCTGGCTGAACCGGCCCGAGCGGCTGGAGCGGCTGGCCGAGATCAACGCCGACACGCTGGGCCTCGCGCCCATGACCCCGGATCATTTCGGCGCCGCCACCGCGGTCGCCTTCCAGCCGCCGCCGCCGCATGCGCCGGGCCCGGCGCCCGCGCCGCTGCGGAGCCCGAACCTCGCGGTCTTCGCCATGGCCGGCGGGCCGCTGGGCGGGGCGGAGGCGGCGGTGGAGACCCGCGGACCCGCCGCCCCCGTCCAGGCGCCCGACGCCGCCGCCATGGCCGCCGCCGAGGATGCGGACAAGGCCCCCGACGGCCCGCAGGACCCGGCCGCCGCGACCTCCGGCCCCTCGCCCGCGCCGGCCTTCGACGCGCCCGCCGCGGCGCCCGAGCCGGACGGCGACGCCGGGGCGCTGGTCGCCGGGCTCGACGGGCTGAGCCAGGGGATGCGCCGGGATCTCGGGGAGCCGGTCGAGCCCGCCTCGGATGCCGCGTCGGAGGCGCCGGTCCAGGTGGCCTCGCTGGACGCGGGCGTCTCGGCGCCGGCGCCGATGAGCGAAGCCGACCTGATCCAGTCGCTGGTCATGCAGGCCCAGGGCGGCGTCTGGATGCCGCCGCCACGCCCGGCCGGGCGCTGACAGGGGAGATGCGCGCGCCATGACCCGCTTTCCCGAGGACGGTGCGAACCCCGGCGATCCGGGCGGTCGCGACCCCGACGCACTCGCCGCCGATCCGGCGGCGCCGGCGTTTCTGCCCGGCCCTCCCTGCCTGGTGGAGCGTCCGGCCTCGGCCCGCGATTTCGGTCCGGCGCGCGGGCTCGACCCCGCGGCCGCGGGGCCCGTGGACGAGGATCTCCGCCACGAGATTCACGGCCCCCTGGCCCCCGTTCCGCTCGCCGCCCCGCTCGACGCCCCGGAAGTCGCCGCCGAATACGCCGCCAGTCATGGGCCCGCGGACGGCGGCGCCCCCATCGCGCATGACCCCGACGCCCCGCGCGCCACCGGCGCCGCGGTCCCCTTCGGCCATGTCGAGGAGGACGAGGACGCCGTCCACGGCCACGGCCCCGAGGGCGCCCGGCTCGCCGACCTGATCGCGGCCCGCGAAAGCGGCATCGACCCCAACGAGGCCGCCGCCCGCAAGCGCGCCGACAGCCGCCGCAAGGCCGAGGCCGACGCCCGCGGCCGGTCCCGCTGGCGGCTCAAGCTGCTGAGCTTCGCCTTCATCCTCGCCTACGCCTCGGTCGCCGGGCGCATGGGCCTGATCGCGGCCTCCGAACCCGAGGAGCCCCGCTTCGCCGGCGCCTCCGACACGGTCAGCGCCATGCGCGCCGAGATCACCGACCGCAACGGCGAGCTGCTGGCCGTCAACCTTCCGGTCTGGTCGCTCTTCGCCCATCCGCAGGAGATGGTGGACCCCGACAACGCCGCCGAGAAGCTGGCGACGGTGTTCCCCGACCTGGACGCGGACGAGCTGAAGGCCCGCTTCAAGGACGGCCGCCGGTTCCTGTGGATCAAGAAGTCCATCACCCCGGCCGAGCGCGTGCGGGTCCATGACATCGGCGACCCCGGCCTGCAGTTCGGCCGGCGCGAGATGCGGGTCTATCCCGGCGGCCGGCTGGCCGCGCATGTGCTGGGCGGCGCCAGCTTCGGGCGCGAGGGCGTGAACGCGGCCGAGATCGTGGGCGTCGGCGGCATAGAGGCCAAGCTGGACGCCGAGCTGCGCGACCCCGCCCGCGCCGGCGCGCCGCTGCGCCTGTCGCTGGACCTGCGGGTGCAGCGCGCCATGGCCGACGTGCTGCGCGAGGGGATGGAGCGCTACACCGCCAAGGGCGCCGCGGGCGTGCTGATGGACGCGCGCACCGGCGAGGTGCTGTCGCTGGTCTCGCTTCCCGATTTCGACCCGAACGAGCGGCCGATCCCCTTCGGCGACGTGAAGGCGGCGGATTTCCCGACCTTCAACCGCGCGGCTCAGGGGCTCTACGAACTCGGCTCCACCTTCAAGATCTTCACCGCGGCCCTGATGGTGGAGGAGGGGCTCGCCAACGCCGACACCATGGTCGACACCAAGGGGCCGATGCACTGGCGCCGGTTCAAGATCTCGGACAGCCACGCCATGCCGGCGCGCATGACCATGCGCGACGTGATCGTGGAAAGCTCGAATGTCGGAACCGCGCGGCTGGCGCTGATGGCGGGGGGCGTGCGGCAGAAGGATCTTCTGGGCCGGCTCGGCCTGCTGGAGCCGCTGCCGGTGGAGCTGTCGGAGGCCGGGCGCGCGGCGCCGCTCTATCCGTCGAACTGGTCCGAGATCTCGGTGATCACCATTTCCTACGGCCACGGCCTGTCGGCGTCGCCGCTGCACCTGGCCTCGGCCTACGCGACCATGGTCAACGGCGGCCTGCGGGTGGCGCCGACCTTGTTGGCCGGCGCCCAGCCGCCGGGCGAGGAGGCGCGGGTGATCTCGGAGGAGACCAGCCTCGCGATGCGCGACATGCTGCGCGGCGTGGTCACCGACGGCACCGGGCGCAACGCCGACGTGCCGGGCTACTATCTCGGCGGCAAGACCGGCACGGCCGAAAAGGCGTCGGGCGGGGGCTACGCCGCCAACCGGGTGGTGGCGACCTTCGCGGGCGCCTTCCCGATGCACGATCCGCGCTATGTCATCATCGTCACCTATGACGAGGCCGTGGCCCAAACCAAATGGGGCCCGCGCCGCCCCGCCGGCTGGACCGCCGCGCCCTCGGTCAAGGAGGCGATCACCCGCATCGCCCCGATCCTGGGCATGCGCCCGATGCTGGAGGCCGAGGCCGAGGCGGAGCAGGCCGGCGGCGGCCTGATCGCCAGCCGATGAGCGGGGCCGGGATCACCCTGGCCGGGCTCGGCCTGCCGGCGGCGGATCTCGCCGCGGCCGGGCTCGCGCCCGATGCGCCCGTGGCGGGGCTGACCGCGGACAGCCGGCAGGTGAAGCCGGGATGGGTGTTCTTCGCGCTCAAGGGCGTCATGGACGGGGCCGAGTTCGCGCCCTTCGCCCTGCGTCAGCAGGCGCTGGCGGTGGTGTGCTCCGCGCCGGGCGCCGAGACCGTCCGCCGGCTCTGGGACCGCCCCGCGCCGCCGGCCGAGGCGCTCCCGCTGGTGGTGGTCCCCGAGCCGCGCCTGGCGCTGGCCCGCGCCGCCGCGGCCTTCTTCGACGCGCAGCCGGCCGTCATGGCGGCGGTGACCGGGACCAACGGCAAGACCTCCGTCGCCTCCTTCCTGCGGCAGGTGTGGGAGGGGCTCGGCCGCCGCGCCGCCGCCTTCGGCACCGTGGGCGTGGAGGGCGCGGTGGAGCGCGCGGGCGGCCTGACCACGCCCGACCCGATGGCGCTGCACGCCCTGCTGGCGGAACTGGCCGGGGCCGGCGTCACCCATGCGGCGATGGAGGCGTCGTCCCACGGGCTCGCCCAGTTCCGCGCCGACGGGGTGCGGCTGACCGCAGCGGGGCTGACCAACATCACCCGCGACCACATGGATTATCACCGCGACCACGCCGACTACGTGGCGGCGAAGCTCGCCCTGTTCGGCCGGGTGCTGCCGGAGGGCGGGACCGCCGCGCTCAACGCCGACGATCCGGTCTTCGCGCAGGCCGCGGCGCTCGCCCGGTCCCGCGGCCAGCGGGTGATCGCGGTGGGGCGGGGCGAACACGCCGACCTGCGCCTGACCGGCGCCGCCTATCATGAGACCGGGCAGGACCTGGACTTCACCTGGCGGGGGCGGTCTCGCCGCGCCTCGATCCACGCCGTCGGCGGGTTCCAGGGCGAGAACGCGCTGATGGCCGCCGCCCTCGCCATCGGCTGCGGGGAGGACGCCGACGCCGTTTTCGCCACCCTCCCCTCCCTGCGCGCGGTGAAGGGGCGGATGGAGCATGTGGCGACCCGCGCCAACGGCGCGCGCATCTATGTGGACTATTCCCACACCGCCGCCAGCCTCGAGACCGCCATCGCCGCCCTGCGCCTGCACACGCCCGGCCGGCTGATCGTGGCCTTCGGCGCCGGGGGCGACCGCGACCCCGGCAAGCGCCCCCTGATGGGAGAGGCCGCACGCGCCGCCGACATCGCCATCGTGACCGACGACAACCCGCGCTCGGAGCCGCCCGAAGCGATCCGGGCCGCGATCATCGCCGGTATGGCGGGCGCCGATTCCGCCCCCGACTCCGCCCCCGTGGAGATCGGCGACCGGGGCGAGGCGATCCTCGCCGGGGTTGACATGCTGGGGTCTTCCGACCGCCTTCTGATCGCCGGAAAGGGACACGAGACCGGGCAGACCGTCGCGGGGATCACCCATCCCTTCGACGATGCCGAACAGGCGCGCGCCGCGGTCGCGGCGCTGGACGGCCTGGCGGAGAGCGACGGACAGGAGGGGACAGCCCCATGACCACGCCCCTGTGGACCAGCGAGGCGGCCGAAGCCGCGACGGGCGGGCGCGCGACCCGCGCCTTCGTCGCGACCGGCGTCTCCATCGACAGCCGGGCGGTGGCGAAGGGCGACCTGTTCGTGGCGCTCAAGGACGTGCGCGACGGCCATGATTTCGTCGTCGCCGCGCTGGAGGCCGGCGCCGCCGCGGCGCTCGTCTCCCGCATCCCCGAAGGGGCGCCCGCCGACGCGCCCCTGCTGATCGTCGACGATCCGCTGAAGGGGCTGGAGGCGCTGGCCGCCGCCGCCCGTGCGCGGACCGGGGCGAAGGTGATCGGAGTGACGGGCTCGGTCGGCAAGACCTCGACCAAGGAGATGCTGCGCGCGGCGCTGGGCGCCCAGGGCCGGGTCCACGCGGCGGAAAAGAGCTACAACAACCACTGGGGCGTGCCCCTGACGCTGGCCCGGATGCCGGCGGAGACGGATTACGCGGTGATCGAGATCGGCATGAACCATGCCGGAGAGATCCGCCCCCTGACCCGGCTCGCCCGTCCGCACGCCGCCATCGTCACCACGGTCGCCCCGGTGCATCTGGCGCATTTCCGCGACGAGCGCGAGATCGCCTTCGCCAAGGCCGAGATCTTCGAGGGGCTGGAACCCGGCGGCGCCGCCATCCTCTACCGCGACAACCCGCATTACGAGCGCCTCGCCCGCCGCGCCCGCCGTTTCGGCGCCCGCGTGCTGCGCTTCGGCGAGGCGCCGCGCTGCCAGGCGCGCATGACCGGGCTGGCGCTGGGCGCCGCGGAGACCACGGTCTCGGCCCGGCTGCATGGGCGCGAGGCGCTGGTCAAGGTCGGCGCGCCCGGCCGGCATTTCGCGGTCAACGCGCTGGCCGTGCTGCTGGCGGTCGAGGCCGTGGGCGCCGACCCGGCCCGCGCCGCGGTGGCGCTGGGAACCTGGACGGCGCCCGACGGCCGCGGCTCGCGCTGGCGGATCGAGATGGGGGAGGTCGGGCTGGACGGCGCGGTCCACCTGATCGACGAAAGCTACAACGCCAACCCGACCTCGGTCGGCGCCGCGCTCGACGTGCTGGCCTGCGCCGAGGGCGAGGACGGGGTGGGGCGCATCGGGCGATCGCGCCGCATCGCCATGCTCGGCGACATGCTGGAGATGGGGCCGGAGGCGGAGGCGTTGCATGCCGGCCTCGCCACCCACCCCGCGCTGGACAGGATCGACGTCGTTCATTGCTGCGGGCCGCTGATGAAGGCCATGCACGCCGCCCTGCCGCCCGCGAAACGCGGCGTCCAGGTCGCGGATTCGGCGAAGCTCGCCGACCAGATCGGGCGGCTCGTGGATGCGGGCGACGTGGTCATGGTCAAGGGCTCGCTGGGCGCGCGCATGGCGCGGGTGGTCGACGGGCTGAAGGCGATGGGCCGCCCCGCGCCCGAACGCGCCGCGGGCGATCCCGACGGCGATGCGGATTAGGAAGGACGACCGGTCACATGCTCTACCATCTGCTCACGCCGCTGTCGGAGGGGGGGGACGTCTTCAACCTCTTCCGCTACCTGACCTTTCGGGCGGGCGGCGCTTTCCTGACCGCGCTGATCTTCGGCTTCGTGTTCGGCACGCCGATCATCAACGCCCTGCGCCGGATGCAGAAGAAGGGCCAGCCGATCCGCAAGGACGGGCCGGAGGGGCACCTGCTGACCAAGGCCGGCACGCCGACCATGGGGGGCGTGCTGATCCTGTTCGCGCTGCTGGTCTCCACCCTGCTGTGGAGCCGGCTGGACGTGGGCTATGTGTGGATCGTGATGGGGGTGACGGCGGGGTTCGGGGCCATCGGCTTCGCGGACGACTACCTCAAGGTCTCCAAGTTCGACGTGCGCGGCGTGCCGGGCAGGATCCGGCTGGGGGCGGGCTTCGCCATCGCGCTGGCGGCGTCGGCGGCGACCATGTATCTTCAGCCCGACGACCTGACGGGCCGGCTCGCCTTTCCGATCCTCAAGGATCTGATGTGGGACATGGGCCTGCTGTTCGTGCCCTTCGCGATGATCGTGATCGTGGGCGCGGCCAATGCGGTGAACCTGACCGACGGGCTGGACGGGCTGGCGATCATGCCGGTGATGATCGCGGGCGGCGCGCTCGGCATCATCGCCTATGTGGTCGGGCGCACCGATTTCACCGAATATCTGGGCCTGCACTATGTCGAGGGCGCCGGAGAGATCGTGATCTTCGCCGCCGCCCTGATCGGCGCGGGGCTGGGCTTCCTGTGGTACAACGCGCCGCCCGCCATGGTGTTCATGGGCGACACCGGCAGCCTCGCGCTCGGCGGCGCGCTGGGGGCCATCGCGGTGGTCACCAAGCATGAGATCGTGCTCGCCATCATCGGCGGGCTCTTCGTGGTCGAGGCTTTGTCGGTCATCATCCAGGTGGGCTATTACAAGCTGACCAAGCGGCGGGTGTTCCTGATGGCGCCCATCCACCACCATTTCGAGAAACTGGGCTGGCAGGAGCCGACCATCGTGATCCGCTTCTGGATCATCTCGGTGATCCTGGCGCTGGTCGGCCTCGCCACGCTGAAGGTGCGGTGAGGACCATGACCTCCCGGTTCCGCGTCTCGCTCGTCTCCCGCTCCGAAAGGGCCGCCGCATGATCCCCGTGACCGGATACGAAGGCCGCGTCGTCGGCGTGCTGGGGCTGGGCCGCTCCGGGCTCGCCGCCGCCCGGGCGCTGGAGGCGGGCGGCGCCAGGGTGCTGTGCTGGGACGACGGCGAGGCCGCCCGGACCCGGGCCGAGGCCCAGTTCTTCGAGATCGCCGACCTGTCCCGCGACGGGGCGTGGGAGGCGGGGCTGGCGCTGCTCGTCGTCTCGCCCGGCATCCCCGCGCTCTATCCCGCGCCGCATCCGGCGGTGGAGCAGGCCCGGGCCCGCGGCGTGCCGGTGGACAACGACGTGGGGCTTTTGTTCCGGGCGCTCGCGGCCTCCGATTTCGACGATTTCGACACGCCCCCGCGGGTGGTCTGCGTCACCGGCTCCAACGGCAAGTCGACGACCACGGCGCTGATCGGCCATATCCTGGAGACGGCGCATGTCCCCTGCCAGGTGGGCGGCAATATCGGCAAGGGGGTGCTGGCGCTCGACCCCATCCATGACGGCGACGTGCTGGTGCTGGAGCTGTCGTCCTACCAGATCGAGACCGCGCGCTCCCTCGCCCCGGACGTGGCGGTGTTCCTCAACCTCTCGGACGATCACCTGGACCGGCATGGCGGGCGGGGCGGCTATTTCGCGGCCAAGGCGCGGCTGTTCGAACTCGGCGCGCCGGAGCGCGCGGTGATCGGGCTGGACGAGCCCGAGGGCCGCGCGCTGGCCGACCGGCTGCGGGGCAGGGGGATGGAGGGCGAAAGCCCGGTCGTCGCCATCTCCGCCAGCCGCAAGCTGCCGGACCATGAGCCCGCGGTCACCGCCCGCAAGGGGTTCCTGGCCGAGCGCAGGGGCGGGCGGCAGACGGCCTCCGCCGACCTGCGGGAGATGGAGACGCTGAAGGGCGCGCATAACCACCAGAACGCCTGCGCCGCCTGGGCGGCCTGCCGGGCGCTGGGGCTGGCGCCCAAGGTGATCGAGGCCGGGATGCGGACCTTCCCCGGCCTGGCGCATCGCATGGAGCGGGTGGCCGAGCGCGAGGGCGTGAGCTTCGTCAACGACTCCAAGGCCACCAACGCCGACGCCGCCGAAAAGGCGCTGCTGTCCTACGACCGGATCCGCTGGATCGCCGGCGGCGTGCCCAAGGCGGGCGGGATCGAGAGCCTGCGCCCGCTCTTCGACCGGGTCGCCTGCGCCTATCTGATCGGCGAGGCGGCGGAGGACTTCGCGCAGACCCTGGGCGAGATCCCGCATGAATTCTGCGGGGATCTGGACTCGGCGGTGGAGCGGGCCTGGGCGGCCTCGGGCGCCGGCGAGACCATCCTGCTGTCGCCGGCCTGCGCCAGTTTCGACCAGTATCCGAATTTCGAGGCCCGCGGCGACGCCTTCCGCGCCCGCGCCCGCCGCATCGCCGGCCTGCCGGAGGAGGACGCTCCCGAAGCCGAAGCCGGCGCCGGACCCGCCTCCGAAACCGGTTCCGACCAGGAGACCACCCCATGACCGAGATGGTGTTCGGCGCGGCCCCGGCCCGCCCCTCCGAGCCGATCCTAACCCGCTGGTGGCGCACCGTCGACCGCTGGACGGTGGGCGCGGTGCTGGCGCTGATCGTGATCGGGCTGGTGGTGGGCATGGCGGCCTCGGCGCCGCTGGCCGACAAGCTGAACCTGCCCACCTTCTACTTCGTCGCCCGGCAGGCGGGCTTCGCGGTGGTGGCGCTGGCGGTGATGGTCGGGATCTCCATGCAGGACCCGCGCACCGTGCGGCGACTGGCGGTGATGGGCTTCTGCGCCTCGTTCCTGGTGATCCTGGCGCTGCCGGCGATCGGCACCGATTTCGGCAAGGGCGCGGTGCGCTGGATCTCGCTCGGGGGCATGTCGGTGCAGCCGTCGGAGTTCCTCAAGCCCGCCTTCGTGGGCACGGCCGCCTGGATCATGGCCGGCACGTTCGAGCGTCACGGCCCTCCGGGCAAGCTGCTGTCCTTCCTGCTGGCCGCGACCTGCACCGCGGTGCTGGCGCTGCAGCCCGATTTCGGACAGGCGGCGCTGGTCATGGCGGTCTGGGGCGGGATGTATTTCGTCGCCGGCGCCTCGCTGCCGCTGCTGGCGGGGCTGGCCGGGGCGGCGGTGGCCGTGGGCTCCTTCGCCTATGAGAACTCCGAGCATTTCGCGCGCCGCATCGACGGGTTCCTGGCTGCGGAAGTCGATCCGCGCACCCAGATCGGCTACGCCACCAACGCCATCCAGGAGGGCGGGATCTTCGGGGTGGGCGTCGGCGAGGGTTCGGTCAAGAACACGCTGCCGGATGCGCATACCGACTTCATCATCGCGGTGGCGGCCGAGGAATACGGGCTGGTCGCCTGCCTGATGGTGATCGGGCTGTTCCTGTTCATCACGCTGCGCGCCCTGAGCCGCCTGCAGGACGAGCGCGACGCCTTCCCCCGGCTGGCGGGGACCGGCATGGCGGTGCTGGTGGGGATGCAGGCCTTCGTGAATCTGGGCGTCGCCATCCGGCTGCTGCCGGCCAAGGGCATGACGCTGCCCTTCATCTCCTATGGCGGCTCGTCGCTGATCGCGGCGGGCGTGGGCATGGGGCTGCTGCTGGCGATGACCCGCAAGCGGCCGCAGCGCAGCGCGGTCGACGCGCTGGTCGGACGGGGCTGAGGATGCCCGGTTCGCGCCCCGCCCGCCCGCGCCCCGCCCGCCCGCGCCCCGCCCGCCCGAGCCTCGGCCCGAGGTCGTCCCCACCCGCCCGCCCCGCCGACCTCGGGCCGAGGCGCGGGCGGGCTTGTTCGGGGGTCTCGGGATGAGCGCGCCCCATCTGGTCATCGCCGCCGGGGGCACCGGCGGCCACATGTTCCCCGCCCAGGCGCTGGCGCAGGAGATGCTGCGCCGGGGCTGGCGCGTGACCCTGACCACCGACGACCGCGGCGCCCGCTATGCCGGCGGCTTCCCGCCCGAGGTGGTGGTGAAGCCCGTCCGCTCCGCCACCTTCGCGCGGGGCGGGGCGCTGGCGAAGCTGGGCGCGCCCTTCCTGATCGGGCTCGGGCTGTGGGAGACGCTGCGCTGGTTCCGCCGCGACCGCCCGGCGGCGGTGGCGGGCTTCGGCGGCTATCCCTCCATCCCGGCGCTCGGCGCGGCCTCCGTGGCTCGCGTCCCGGCGCTGATCCATGAGCAGAACGGCGTGCTGGGGCGCGTGAACAAGGCCTTCGGGCCGCGGGTGAAGGCGCTGGCCTGCGGGACCTGGCCGCTGACCAACCCGCCCGAGGGCGCTGCGCCCCTGCATGTCGGCAACCCGATCCGCGACGCGGCGCGCGAGGCGATGGCGACGCCCTACGCCCCCCCTTCCCCCGAGGGCGCGCTGAACCTTCTGGTCTTCGGCGGCAGCCAGGGGGCGAGCGTGTTCTCCCGCCTCGTGCCCGAAGCGGTCGAGGCGCTGCCCGAGCCCCTGCGCGCCCGCCTGCTGCTCACCCAGCAGGCCCGCCCAGAGGAGGTCGACGGCCTCGCCGCCCGCTACGAGGCCGCCGGGGTCCGGGCGGAGGTCGCGCCCTTCTTCCTCGACATGCCCGCCCGCATAGCCGCGGCGCAGCTGGTGGTGGCGCGGGCTGGCGCGTCCTCGGTGGCGGAGCTGACCGCGATCGGGCGGCCCTCGATCCTCGTGCCCTATCCCTCGGCCATGGACGATCACCAGACCGCCAACGCGGCGCCGCTCGCCGCCGCCGGCGGGGCGATCGCGGCGCCCGAGGCCGGGTTGACGGCCACGTCGCTTTCGGGGCACATCGCCGCCGTTCTCGCCGATCCCGACCGCGCCGCGACCATGGCGCAGGCGGCCGCCGGTCTCGGGCGTCCCGACGCCGCCGAGCGGCTGGCCGACCTGACCGAGCGCGTCGCCCGCGGCGAGACCCCCGCCTGACCTCGACCCGGCCCCCGCCCACACCCCCTACGCCGCCCCCGGAGACGCCCATGAACGCCGCCGCAGCCGCCGCCACCCGCCTGCCGCAGGATATCGGCCCGATCCATTTCGTCGGCATGGGCGGCATCGGCATGTCCGGCATCGCCGAGGTGATGCTGAACCTGGGCTATGACGTGCAGGGCTCGGACCAGCGCGACTCGCAGATCCTGGAGCGGCTCCGCGGTCTCGGCGGCCGGGTCTTCATCGGCCAGGCCGCGGAGAATATCGGGCGCGCCAAGGTCGTGGTGATCTCGTCGGCCATCAAGCCGGGCAACGCCGAGCTCGACGCCGCCCGCGCCGCCGGCCTGCCCATCGTGCGCCGGGCCGAGATGCTGGCCGAGCTGATGCGCCTGAAATCCAACGTCGCGGTGGCCGGCACCCATGGCAAGACCACCACCACCTCGATGGTCGCGGCGCTGCTGGACGCGGGCGGCGTGGACCCGACGGTGATCAACGGCGGCATCATCCACGCCTACGGCTCCAACGCCCGCATGGGCGCCGGCGAATGGATGGTGGTCGAGGCGGACGAGAGCGACGGCACCTTCATCCGCCTGCCGGCGACGCTGGCCATCGTCACCAATATCGACCCCGAGCACCTGGACCATTACGGCGATTTCGACGGGGTGCGCCGGGCCTTCGACCGGTTCGTCTCCAACCTCCCCTTCTACGGCGCCGCCATCTGCTGCATCGACCATCCGGAGGTGCAGAGCCTGGTCGGCCGCGTCGATGACCGTCGGGTCATCACCTACGGCTTCTCGCTTCAGGCCGACGTGGTGGCGGTGAACCTGCGCCATGAGGGGGCGGTGTCGAAATTCGACGTCATCGCCCGCCTGCGCGACGGGCTGATGCGGGGCGAGCGGCGGATCGAGGGTCTGTCCCTGCCGATGCCCGGCGACCACAACGTGCAGAACGCGCTCGCCGCCATCGCGGTGGCGCTGGAGCTGGGGCTGTCTGACGACTCCATCCGCGCCGCGCTGGCCCGTTTCGGCGGCGTGAACCGGCGCTTCACGCGGGTCGGCGAATGGAACGGCGCCCCGATCATCGACGATTACGGCCATCACCCGGTGGAGATCGCGGCCGTGCTGCGCGCCGCCCGGCAGGCGGTGGGGGCGCAGGGCAGGGTGATCGCGGTGCACCAGCCGCATCGCTATTCGCGGCTCGCCTCGCTGTTCGAAGACTTCTGCAAATGCTTCAACGAGGCCGACATGGTCGCGATCTCCGAGGTCTACGCCGCCGGCGAGGCGCCGGTGGAGGGCGCGGACCGCGACGCGCTGGTCGCCGGTCTCACCCGGCACGGCCATCGCGACGCGGTGGCGCTGGCCTCGCCCGAGGCGCTGCCCGATTACGTCGCCGCCCGCGCGCGGCCCGGCGATATCGTGGTCTGCCTCGGCGCCGGGTCGATCACGCAATGGGCCCAGGCGCTGCCCGAGGCGCTGGCCGGGCGCGAGGCCGCCGAATAGCCACGGCGCCGCCTGCGGACATCGGTGACGGCCGGGCCTCGCGCCCGGCCGTTTCGCGTTCCGCGGGCGTGGTTCGTGGGTCAGGAACGCCTATGGGCGAATTTTCCTGCATGCAGTTTGTCGATTTCCACATATCTTGTTGCGCCGCGGCGAAGCCTGCCCTTAGCCTTTTCGGAGCCGACTCCACGTAACGGACGCTCCGCCCCATGCCGCTCGCCGACCCCGCCGCCCCCGAGACCCCCGACCCCGAGGCCCTCACGCCCGGAACGCCCCCGACCGGAGAAAGCCTCGCCGATCTGGCCTATCGGCGGGTCGAGGATCTGGTGGTGACCATGGAGCTCGCCCCCGGCGCCCGGGTGTCGGAGCACGGGATCGCCGAGCGCATCGGCGTCGGCCGCACCCCGGTGCGCGAGGCGCTGCAACGGCTGGCGGGGGACGGCATCCTCGTCACCCGGCCGCGGCGCGGGATGCGGGTGCGCGAAATCGACCTCGCCACCCAGCTCCGGGTGCTGGAGGCCCGCCGGGCGCTGGAGGGGACGCTGGTCCGCCGCGCCGCCCTGCGCCGCAGCCCCGAACAGGCCGCCCGCCTGCGCGAGACCGCCGCCGCCTTCCGCCGGATGCGCGACGCCCCCGACCCGGTCCCCGCCCTGCGCCATGACCGCCGTTTCGTGGACCTGCTGCTGGACAGCGCGGACAACCCGTTCCTGGCCTCGATCATCCCGCTCTACGCGCTCTCGCGCCGGTTCTGGCTGGCGCATTACGCGCGCCAGGTCCGGTTCGAGCCGGGCGCCATCACCGATTTCCACATCCGCATCGGCGAGGCCGTGGCGGCGGGCGAGGAGGCCGAGGCCGGCCGGCTCGCCGACGCCTTCCTCGACCATGTCGAGGCCTTCGCCCGCTTCGTGGGTCTCGACCTCGCCGCCTCTTCCTGACCCGCTCTTCTCTCTCGAAAGGACCGTCCCATGACAGCCTCCGAAGCCCCCGTCACCGTGATCCGAAACGCCGACTGGGCGGTGGTGTGGAACGAGGAGGCGGCGCGCCACGAATACGCCCGCGGCGTCGACGTGGTGTTCCAGGGCGACCGGATCGTGTCCTCGGACGGGACCTGGACCGGCCCGTTCGACACCGAGATCGACGGCCGCGACCGCATGGTCATGCCGGGCTTCGTGGACGTCCACTCGCATCCCAGCTTCGAGACCATGCTCAAGGGCCTGACCGAGGAGGTCTATTCCCCGAACTTCTACATGAGCTCGCTCTATGAATTCCTGACCCTGTTCGAGATCGACGAGGAGGGCATGCGCGCCTCGACCGAGGTCGCGCTGGCGGAGCTGCTGCAATCCGGGGTCACCAGCCTGTGCGACATCTCCTTCGCGCATGACGGCTGGCTGGACGGGCTGGCGGCCACCGGCATCCGGGCCTTCGCCGCGCCGATGTTCCGCAACGGGCCGTGGAAGACCGCCAACGGCCACTCGGTCTATTACGAACTGGACGAGAAGGCGGGCGAGGCGTCGATGCGCGCCGCCATGGATTGCCTCGACGCGGCGGCGAAGCACCCGTCGGGCCGGGTTTCGGGCGTGGTCAGCCCGTCGCAGATCGACACCTGCTTCGAAGGGCTTCTGCGCGAGGCGATGTCCGAGGCCCAGTCCCGCGACCTCCCCTTCACCATCCACGCCGCCCAGGGAGTCGTTGAGTTCAACGAGATGATCCGTCGCCACGGGCGCACGCCGATCCAGTGGATGGACGATATCGGGATCCTCAACGACCGCACCCTGATCGGGCACGGCATCTTCCTCGACAGCCATCCGCAGGTCGGCTGGACCACATCCTCGGACGATCTGGGGATGATCGCGGACGCCGGCGCCTCGGTCGCGCATTGCCCCACCGTCTTCGTGCGCCGGGGCATCTCGCTCCAGCATTTCGCGGGCTATGTGGAGCGGGGGGTCAACATGACCATCGGCACCGACACCCATCCCCAGAACATGGTGGAGGAGCTGAAGACCGCGATCTACGTCGCCCGCACCATCTCCGGCAACGCCGCCAAGCCGACGGCGGAGATGGTGTTCCACGCCGCCACCGTCGGGGGCGCCAAGGCGCTGCGGCGGGACGATATCGGGAAAGTCGCGCCGGGGGCGAAGGCGGACCTGGTGCTGGTGGACCTGACCCACGCCTCCCTGCGCCCGCTGCGCGACCCGATCCGGGCGCTGATCTTCTCGGGCGGGGAGCGGCCGATCAAGGACGTCTACGTGGACGGGCGGCAGGTGGTCGCCGATGGCCGCGCCATGTTCATCGACTACGAAAGCGCCATGGTCCGGGTCGAGGCCGCGCAGAAGCGGTCCATGGACCTCGTCCACACCCGCGACTGGGCCGGGCGCAGCGCCGACGCGGCGATGCCGCCGGTCTTCCCCATGCGCGGCCACAACGCGCCGCTCGCCAAAGGGGGCGCGAAATGAAGCTGATCGGCTGCGATGTGGGCGGCACCTTCACCGACCTGGTGCTGGTGGAGACCGAGGCCGGGACCACCGTCATCCACAAGGTCCCCACCACGCCGCATGATCCGTCCGAGGGCGTGCTCGCCGGCATGACCGGCCTGTGCGCGCTGGCCGGCGTGGCGCCGGGCGAGGTGGACCACGTGCTGCACGGCACCACCACGGCGACCAACGCGGTGCTGGAGCATGACGGCGCGGTCGCCGGGCTGATCACCAATTCCGGCTTTCGCGACATCCTCCATATCGGCCGCCACCAGCGCCCGCAGCATTACTCGATCCGGCAGGAAGTGCCGTGGCAGGACCGGCCCCTGGTGAAGCGCCGCTTCCGCAAGACCGTGGGCGGGCGCATCGCGCCGCCGGGGGTGGAGCTGGAGCCGCTGGACGAGGCCGCCGTCGCGCAGGCCGCCCGCGAGCTGCGCGACGCCGGGGTCGCCGCCATCGCCATCTGCTTCCTGTTCTCCTATCTCGACCCGCGGCACGAACTGCGCGCCCGCGCCATCGTCGAGGCCGAGTGCCCCGGCCTCTTCGTCACTCATTCCGCCGGCGTCTCCCCCCAGTTCCGGGAGTTCGAGCGCTTCACCACCACCGCCATGAACGCCTTCATCGGCCCCAAGGTCGGGGATTACGTGGCGCGGCTGGAGGCGCGGCTGGCGGAGAACGGGTTCTCCGCCGATCTGCACGTGATGGGCTCCAACGGCGGGGCGGCCACGGCGCGGATGGTGGCGGAACTGCCCGTCGCCACGCTGCTGTCGGGCCCCGCCGCGGGGATCATCGGCGGGGCCTGGGCGGCGGCGCTGTCGGGGCGGCGCGACCTGATCACCTTCGACGTGGGCGGGACCTCGGCCGATATCGGCATCGTGCGCGACGGGGCCTTCGCCGAGGCCACGGCCCGCGACACCGCCATCGCCGGATTTCCGGTGCTGGTCCCGATGATCGACATTCACACCATCGGGGCGGGCGGCGGCTCCATCGCCCATGTGGACGCGGGGGGCGCCTTCCGCGTTGGGCCGCGGTCGGCCGGCGCCGTGCCGGGGCCGGCGGCCTACGGGCGGGGCGGAACCCGGCCCACCGTCACCGACGCCAACGTGGCGCTGGGCCGGCTGGATCCCGAGAACTTCCTCGGCGGGGCCATGTCGCTCGACATCGCCGCGGCGCGGGACGTGGTGAGCGGGCTGGCCGGGGACCTGGGCCTGGGGCTGGAGGACACCGCCGACGGCATCCTCAGGGTGGTCAACGCCAACATGGCCAACCTCGTGCGGTCGCGCACCGTGCAGAAGGGGCTGGACCCGCGGTCCTTCTCGCTGGTGGCCTTCGGCGGCGGCGGGCCGCTTCAGGCGGTGGACGTGGCCGCCATGCTGGGCATCCCGGAGGTGATCGTGCCGCCGGCGCCGGGCATCACCTCGGCCATGGGGCTGGCGGCGACGGACATGAAATACGACCTCGTGCGGTCCGTCTTCGCGACCTCGGCCGAGCCCGATCCGGCCCGGCTGGAAGGGTTGTTGTCCGAGATGCAGGGCGAGCTGACCGACCGGCTTGAGGCCGACGGCTTCGACGAGGACGCCATGACGTTCGAGCGCGCCGGCGATCTGCGCTATGTCGGGCAGGGCTACGAGCTGCGCTGCGCCTTCCCCGCGTCGCTCGACGCCGACGGGCTGGCGGCGGTGTTCGACGATTTCACCGAACAGCACCGCCGCGAATACGGGCGCATCAATCCCGGCGCCGCCATCGAGATCGTCAATGTCCGGGTCCGCGGCGTCGGCGCCATGCCGGTGCTGGAACGCCCCGCGCCGCCTCCCGGCGGCAGCCTCGCCGAGGCGTTGGTCCGCACCGCCCATGTCGCCTTCCGCGTGGCGGGGGCCGTGACCCGCCTTCCCACGCCCGTCTATCGGCGCGAGGCGCTGCCGCTCGACACCGAGATCCCCGGCCCGGCGCTGATCGTCCAGAAGGACACGACCTCGATGCTGCGGCCCGGCGACAGTCTCGTCGCCGACCAGGGCGGCAACCTGTTGATCCGCGTCGCGCAGGAGGGCTGAGCCATGAGCCGCACCGCAAGCACCGCTTCGTCCATCGACCCGATCTCCGCCTCCGTCATCCAGGGCGGGTTGCAGTCCATCGCGGTGGAGATGGGCTACAAGCTGATGCGCATGTCCTATTCCTCGATCATCCGCGAGTCGGAGGATTTCGGGGCCGCGCTGACCGACGCGCAGGGTCGCCAGATCGCCGAATCCATGCAGTCCACCCCCCTGCAGTCCGGTCCCATCGCGGGCTATGTGCAGAACGTCCTGAAGGTGATGGCCGAACGCGGCGAGACCATCGAGCCCGGCGACGTCATCATGCATAACGACCCCTATGGGGGCGCCTCCCACGGGCCGGATTTCGCCTTCCTGTCGCCGGTGTTCCGCGACGGGGCGCTGCAGGGATTCGCCTGCACCACCGCGCATCACCTGGATGTCGGCGCCCAGACGCCGGGTTCGGCCGGCATCGTCGAGGCCATCGACGTCTATGCCGAGGGGCTTCAGTTCAAGGCCATCAAGATCCGCGAGGCGGGGCGCGACATCCCGCAGGTCTGGCGGATCCTGCGCGACAACGTGCGGGCGCCGAACCTGGTGGTCGGGGACATGGAGGCGCAGATCGCGGCCTCCGAAATCGGCGCCGCGCGGTTCGGAGAGCTGATCGACCAGCATGGCGCCGGGCAGGTCACCGCCGCCGTGGACGCGCTGATGGACCATTCCGAGACGATGATGCGCAAGGCGATCTCGGCGCTGCCCGACGGGGTCTACAAGGCGAGCACCATGCTCGACGGCTTCCTGGACGACCCCGAGCGGCGCCACCTGACCATGGCGGTGACGCTGACGGTGAAGGGCGACGAAATCGAGGTGGACCTGGAGGGGACCTCGCCCCAGATCGACGACCGCCCGGTGAACATGCCCTTCGTGGGGACCACCGACATCGCGATCTGGCTGACCCTGCGCTCGGTCCTGCTGGACAGCGCGGTGCATGGGATCATCCCGCAGAATTCGGGTCTGACACGGCCGGTGACGATCAAGGCGCCCAAGGGCTGCCTCGCCAACCCCAGTTTCCCGGCCCCGGTCATCGCCCGCTTCACCGGCGGCAACCAGCTCGCCGACACGGTCATGAAGGCGCTGTCGCAATGCGCGCCGGAGATGGTCTCGGCCGGCATCGGCAACCTGAAGGTCATCGCCTTCTCCGGCCTCTCGGGCGGGGAGCACTGGGTGCATATGGAGATCTTCGAAGGCGCCTATGGCGGGCGCTTCGGGATGGACGGGATGGACGCGGTGGATACGCTCTACGCCAACACCCGCAACAACCCGATCGAGGATATCGAGACACACCTCCCCCTGCGCGTCACCCGCTACGAGCTGAACGAGGACGTGGCCGGGGCGGGGGAATGGCGCGGCGGCTTCGGCTCGATCCGGGCGTTCGAGTTCCTGGCCGACGGCGGCGCCTCGGTCGAGGGCGAGGGCCACGCCTTCCGCCCCTGGGGGTTCGCGGGCGGGGGCGAGGGGGGGACGGCCTCGCTGACCGCCATCGCGCCGGACGGGACGGAGCGGGCCATGCCCTCCAAACTCGCCTATCGGGCGGCGAAGAAGGGGGAGGTCTATGTGGCGACCGGACCGGCGGGGGGCGGCTATGGGGATCCCTGCGCGCGGGAGCCCGAAAGGGTGCTGGACGATGTTCTGGATGACCTGATTTCGCCGGCCTCGGCGCGGGCGCTTTACGGGGTGGTGGTGGAGGACGGGGCGCTGGACCTCGCGGCCACCGAGGCGTTGCGGGCGGGGACGCGGGCGAAGGGAGGGCGGGCATGAGCGCCGGTCGGGACGCCCGCCCGCTGGTGGTGGCCGCGGCGCAGATGGGGCCGATCGCGCTGTCGGAGACGCGCGCGCAATGCGTGGCCCGCCTGCTGGAGATGCTGCGCGAGGCCGCCGCGGCGGGGTGCCGGCTGGTGGTGTTCCCCGAGCTGTGCCTGACCACCTTCTTCCCCCGCTGGTGGATCGAGGACGAGGCGGAGCTGGACGCTTTCTTCGAGACCGAGATGCCGGGGAAGGAGACCCGCGTCCTGTTCGAGGAGGCGGCGCGTCTCGGCGTCGGGTTCTACCTGGGCTATGCGGAACTGGCGGTCGAGGACGGTGAGAAGCGGCGCTACAACACGTCGATTCTCGTGGACCCGACGGGGCGGATCGTCGGCAGGTATCGGAAGGTTCATCTGCCGGGGCATGCGGATCATCGCCCCGCCCGCGCCTTCCAGCACCTGGAGAAGAAATATTTCCGGCCGGGGAACCTGGGCTTTCCGGTGTGGCGGAGCATGGACGCCAATCTGGGCATGTGCATCTGCAACGACCGCCGCTGGCCGGAGACCTATCGGGTGATGGCGCTGCGCTCGGTCGAGATGGTGCTGCTGGGCTACAACACGCCGAACGACCATACGGGCCATGCGGAGATCGACGACCTGTCGAATTTCCACAACCAGCTCGCCATGCAGGCGGGGGCCTACCAGAACGCGACCTGGGTGGTGGGGACGGCGAAATGCGGGACCGAGGAGGGCTCGCACCTGATCGGGCAGTCGATGATCGTGGCGCCCTCGGGCGAGGTGGCGGCGATGGCCACGACGCTGGAGGACGAGGTGGTGCGGGCGCGCTGCGACCTCGACCTCGCGCGGATCTACCGCGAGACCTATTTCAACTTCGCCGCCCATCGCGAGCCCGGCCAGTACGGGCCGATCACCGCCCAGAAGGGCGCCGTCGGGCCCACGGGGCAGGGGTAGCCGGACGGCGCCCGTGCCGGGCATGCCCATGCTTTCGGCCGCAAGCGGCCTTCGGGGCGCCCCTCTCCCTGTCCCTCTCCCCAAGCGGGGAGAGGGGAGCGGGAGGGCGGTCGACCCCGTGACCGGCGGGCCGGGCGAGCGTGGAAGCCGGCGCGCCGGTGCGCCTGCATGGCCACGACGAGGGCCGTCCTTGAGCGCGGCGGCGGAAAATTCGTGCGGGGGACCGTGCGGGGGACGTGGATTGGCGCGGGGGGCGTGGGCGCGCTATGTGGGAGGGGCCGACCCCCGCCGCAGGAGCCGACCCGCATGACCGATCAGCCGAGCCACGCCGCCGAGCCGTCCCCGCCCGGCGAGGCGAAGCGCGGGGACGCCATGCTCGACGGGGCGGCGCTGTCGGCGCGGCTGCCGGTGGCGCGCGGGCGGATCGCCGCGATGCGTCCGCTCGCCGACCTGTGCTGGCTGCGCGTGGGCGGGCCGGCGGAGGCGCTGTTCCAGCCGGCGGACCGCGACGACCTCGCGGGGTTTCTCGCGGCCCTGCCGGCGGATATTCCGCTGACCCCGCTGGGCGTGGGCTCCAACCTCATCATCCGCGACGGGGGGCTGTCGGGCGTGGCCGTCCGGCTCGGGCGCGGGTTCAACGGGGTGGAGGTCCTGCCCGATCACCGGTTGCGGGTCGGGGCGGCGCTGCTGGATTCGCGCGCGGCGATGGCGGCGGCGGAGGCGGGGATCGCGGGGCTGGAATTCCTGCGCACGATCCCCGGCGCTCTCGGCGGCGCGGTGCGCATGAACGCCGGCTGTTACGGCGCCTACGCCGCCGACGTGGTGGAGACGGTGACGTATCTGGGGCGCGACGGCCGTTCCGTCACCGTGCCGGGCGGGGAGATCGGCTTCGGCTACCGGTCCTCCGACCTGCCCGAGGACGCGGTGATCGTGGAAGCGGTGCTGCGCGGCCGCCCCGGCGACCCCGCGGAGATCGAGGCGAAAATGGCCGACTACATCGCCCGGCGCGAGGCCAGCCAGCCCACCCGGGACCGCTCCTGCGGGTCCACCTTCCGCAACCCGTCGGGCTATTCCTCGACCGGCGAGGCGGGGGATCCGATGGACCTCAAGGCCTGGACCCTGATCGACGCCGCCGGCTGCCGGGGCCTGCGCCGGGGCGGGGCGGTGATGTCGGAGAAGCATTCCAACTTCCTGGTCAATGCCGGAGGGGCCACCGCCGCCGACCTGGAAGGGCTGGGCGAGGAGGTCCGCGCGCGGGTGCGCGCAGCCTGCGGGATCGCGCTGGAATGGGAGATCCGGCGCATCGGCCTGCCGCCGCGAGAGGCTGCGAGTTAAGCTTCGCTTAACCTCTTAAGGGTTTGCGAACGCTCCCTGACCGCGTATGCTCGCCCCGTCCCGCGAACCCGCTTCGCCGGGACGCGAGCAGTCCGACGCACCGGGAAAACCCGGGCGAAGGTCATCACAGGCGGGCAGGGCGACCGACGCGACGCAGCGATGCGCGCGCCAACTCCCTGTCGCGGCGTCGTTTCCGGGCTGACCGGGCGGCGTCTGGAACGTCTCCGCAGAGGGACGAGGGATCGAGGCAGGCATGTCGGGCAAGGCATCCACCCGGGTCACGGTGCTGAAGGGCGGCCGCTCGGCCGAGCGCGAGGTCTCGCTGGTCTCGGGCCGCGAATGCGCGCGCGCCCTGGCCGCCGCGGGCTACGACGTGACCGAGATCGACGCGGGCCCCGACCTGCCCGCACGCCTGGCCGAGGCCCGCCCCGACGTGGTGTTCAACGCCCTTCATGGCCGCTGGGGCGAGGACGGCTGCGTCCAGGGCCTGCTCGAATGGCTCGAAATTCCCTACACGCATTCCGGGGTCATGGCGTCCTCCGTGGCCATGGACAAGGTGAAGGCGAAGGAGATCTTCGCCGCCGCCGGGCTGCCGGTCGCCGAAGGCCGGCTCGCCCCGCGCGAGGAGGTCGAGGCCGGCCACCCGATGCCGCCGCCCTATGTGGTGAAGCCCTACAACGAAGGCTCTTCGGTCGGCGTCTACCTGGTGACCGAGGGCGCCAACGGCCCGGCGCGGCTGGCCGCCGACGCGCCCGACACGCTGCTGGTCGAGGCCTTCGTGCCCGGTCGCGAGCTGACCGTGGCGGTGATGGGCGACCGGGCGCTGGCGGTGACCGACATCTTCGCCAATACCGGCTGGTACGACTACCAGGCGAAATACGCCGATGGCGGGTCGACCCATGTGATCCCCGCCGACATCCCCGCCGACATCGAGGCCGCCTGCCGGGACTTCGCCGTGCGCGCCCATGCGGCGCTGGGCTGCCGGGGGCTGAGCCGGTCGGATTTCCGCTGGGACGACACGAAGGGCGTCGCGGGGCTGGCGCTGCTGGAGGTCAACACCCAGCCCGGCATGACCCCGACCTCGCTGGCGCCCGAACAGGCCGCCCATGCGGGGATCTCCTTCGAAGACCTGATGCGCTGGATGGTGGAGGACGCCTCGTGCCTGCGTTGATGCTTTCCGCTCTCTTGTCTCCTCCGGGCCGGGGGGGCGCGCGATGATCGCGCCGGTGCGCGCCGCGCAGCGCCTGACGCGTCGCCTGCGCCCCGCCCCGCCCGCGCCCTTCGAGACGCCGCGGCGCCGGCGCGACCCCTCGCCCTCGCGGTTGCGCTATCGGCTCGACCGGCTGGGGCGGCGCGGCTATGTGCGCTTCGCCCTGCGCCGGCTGGCGCCGCCGGCGGCGCTGATGCTGATGGCGCTGGGCGCCTGGCAGAGCGCGACGCTGCGCGAGGCGGTGCATGAACGGGTCGAGTCCCTGCGCGCCTCGCTGATGGATCGCCCGGAATTCGCCGTGTCGCGGCTGGAGATCGTGGGCGGGGCGCCCGAATTGCAGGCCCGCGTGTCGAATCGCCTGGGCCTGAGCTTTCCGGTGTCGTCCCTGCGGCTGGACCTGCCGGCGCTGAAAACCGAGATCGAGACCATGCCCGGCGTCGCCCGCGCGGTCCCCAAGGTGATGCCCGACGGCGCGCTGCGCATCGGCCTGGTGCAGCGCGCGCCCGAGGCGCTGTGGCGCTGGGACGGGCAGTTGCACCTGGTGGATGCGGACGGGGTGCTGATCAGCCCGGTGGCGCATCGCGCCGACCGCGCCGACCTGCCGCTGATCCTGGGCGAGGGCGCCGACCGCGCCGTCGCCGAGGCGCTGGTCCTGTGGAAGCGGGCCGAGCCGATCCATGACCGCCTGCGCGGCCTGATCCGGATGGGCGAGCGGCGCTGGTCGCTGGCGCTGGGCGGCGACGTGCTGGTGCATCTGCCCGCCGAGAACCCCGAGGCCGCCCTGCAGCGGCTGCTGGCGCTCGACGCCGCCGACGATCTTCTGGACCGGGAGATCTCGGTGATCGACTTTCGCGACCCGCAGCGCCCGGTGCTGCGGCTGACCGCCC
This sequence comes from Albimonas donghaensis, assembly GCF_900106695.1. GTDB lineage: Bacteria > Pseudomonadota > Alphaproteobacteria > Rhodobacterales > Rhodobacteraceae > Albimonas > Albimonas donghaensis. Next base: position 55,288 of record NZ_FNMZ01000010.1, on the reverse strand, counting down.
GCGCCGTGGCGGAACTGGAACGCGCCAAGGCGCTGATCAAGGGCAAGGACGCATGAGGCACGCTCTTTTCGATTCCCAGCGCCTGATGCGCGACCAGCTGCGCTCCGCGCTCAAGCGCGGGCTGCTGGCGGTGCTCGATATCGGGACCGAGAAGACCTCCTGCCTGATCCTGCGCATCGACCCGGCGCGGCTGGCCTCCGGCGCGCGGGAGAACGGGGCGCTGGGCGGGTTCGCCGCCATGCGCGTGATCGGCGCCGGGACCACCCAGTCGCGCGGCGTGCGCCTGGGCGAGATCACCGACATGGAGGAATGCGAGCGCGCCATCCGCACCGCCCTCCAGCGCGCCGAGAAGAACGCCGGCGTGCGGGTCGACCAGGTGGTCGCCGCGGTCTCGGGCGGGCGGCCCACGTCCTTCGGGGCCACCGGCGACGCCGAGGTGATGTCGGGCGAGGTCTCGGAGGCCGACGTGGCCGCGGCCCTGGTCGGCTGCCCCGAGCCGCCGCTGGAGGAGGGGCGCGAGATCCTGCACGCGCTGCCCGTGAACTTCACCCTGGACGGCGCCAGTTTCCTGAGCGATCCGCGGGGCATGAACGGCCAGTCGCTGGCCGTGGACATGCATGTGCTCTCCGTCGCCTCCGCGCCCCTGCGCAACCTGGCGCGCTGCGTGCGCCGCTGCGACCTGGAGCTGGCGGGCGTGGTGACGGCGCCCTACGCCGCGGGGCTCGCCAGCCTGGTGGAGGACGAGCAGGAGCTCGGCGCCGCCTGCGTGGACATGGGGGCGGGGTCGACCGGCGTGTCGATCTTCCTGCGCAAACAGCTCATCTGTCTCGATTCGGCCCGCGTCGGCGGCGCCCATGTGACCCGCGACATCTCCGAGGCGTTCTCGCTGGAGACCGCCATCGCCGAGCGCATGAAGGTGCTGCATGGCGGCGTCGTGGCCACGGGGCTGGATGACCGGGAGCTGATCTCGGCCCCCGTGCTCGGCGGCGAGGGGCAGGAGCGCACGCTCACCCGCGCGGCGTTGATCGGGGTGATCCGGCCGCGGGTCGAGGAGATCTTCGAGGAAGTGCGGATGCTGCTCGACCGCGCCGGTTTCCAAGGCCTGCCCTCGCGCCGGATCGTGCTGACGGGCGGCGGCAGCCAGCTTCCGGGGCTGGAGGACGCGGCGCGCCGCGTGCTGGGCCAGCGGGTGCGGGTGGGGCGGCCGCTGCGGGTGGCGGGGCTGCCGCAGAACGTGACCGGGCCGGCGTTCTCGGCGCTGGTCGGGCTCGCGGTCTACTCGGTCCGGCCGCATGACGAGTTCTGGGATTTCGAGGCGCCTTCGGGCCTGTCCGGCGGCACCCGGATGCGCCGCGCGGTGCGCTGGTTCAAGGACAACTGGTGAGCCGAGCCGCCGGCGCGGCCTGGGCCGCGTCCGGACCCTTCGGCGGGGCCGTCGTTGAGGCGTCATATCAAGATCGGCCCGCAGGTCCTTGATGCGACGCAAATTCCTCCAAATGTGGCGGAACTGGACGAGGCGCGCCCCGGAAACCCATGAAATTAACCGATTTCCGCGTGACCGAGGCCCCGACATCCGGTAGTCTGGCCGGCAATGAAAGACGCGATCCGTCCAAAAAGGATCGCGGCGAAATCGAGCGGCAACCGACCTCCCTACCTGCACGCATCCGGGCGACAGATTCCGTGAGCGTGTCCGGCGGGGACGTCAGCAAATAACAGGCGGGCGCCATGTCCCTTACTCTGATGATTCCGGAGCAGACCGAGCTCCGGCCCCGGATCACCGTCTTCGGCGTCGGCGGCGCCGGCGGCAACGCCGTCAACAACATGATCGACAAGGCCCTCGACGGCGTCGATTTCGTTGCGGCCAACACCGACGCGCAGGCGCTGCAGCAGAGCCAGGCCACCCGCCGGATCCAGCTCGGCGCCGCGACCACCCAGGGGCTGGGCGCGGGCGCCAAGCCGACGGTGGGCTGCTCGGCCGCCGAGGAATCGATCGAAGAGATCGTCGACAGCCTCGCCGGCGCCCATATGTGCTTCATCACCGCCGGCATGGGCGGCGGCACCGGCACCGGCGCCGCCCCCGTGATCGCCCGCGCCGCGCGCGAAATGGGCGTGCTGACCGTCGGCGTCGTGACCAAGCCGTTCCACTTCGAGGGCACCAAGCGCATGCGCTTCGCCGAGTCCGGGGTGGAGGAGCTGCAGCGCGTCGTCGACACGCTGATCATCATTCCCAACCAGAACCTGTTCCGGCTGGCGAATGAGCGGACCACCTTCGCCGACGCCTTCATGATGGCCGACGACGTGCTCTACCAGGGCGTGAAGGGCGTGACCGACCTGATGGTCCGTCCGGGCCTCATCAACCTCGACTTCGCCGACGTGCGCTCGGTGATGGACGAGATGGGCAAGGCCATGATGGGCACCGGCGAGGCCGAGGGCGAGGATCGCGCCATCCAGGCCGCCGAGAAGGCCATCGCCAACCCGCTGCTGGACGAGATCAGCCTCAAGGGCGCCAAGGGCGTGCTGATCAACATCACCGGCGGCTACGACCTGACCCTGTTCGAGCTGGACGAGGCCGCCAACCGCATCCGTCAGGAAGTGGACCCGGAGGCGAACATCATCGTCGGCTCGACGCTGGACCCGGATATCGACGGCGTCATGCGCGTGTCGGTGGTGGCCACCGGCATCGAGGCCGAGGACGTGCAGCGCGAGACCCCGCGTCCCGTGCGCCGGGTCGAGCTCGAGGCCCCGCGCCAGGCCGCGCCCGAGGCCCCTGCGGTCGCCGCCGCGCCGGCCGAGCCCGCGCCCGTCGCGGCCGAGAGGGTCGAGGCCCCCGCGCCCCAGCCCCAGGTCACGCCCCAGCCCGCGCCCGCTGCCGCTGTCGCTCCGGCCCCGCAGCCGGCGGCCCCGATGACCTCGCCGAGCTTCGACCTCGACGAGGCCCCGATGACCGCCGCCCGCGCCGAGCCCGCGCCGGAGCCGGCCAGCCCCTATGACCACGGCGGCGCCTTCATCGCCCCCGCGGCGGAGACAGCGGCCACCGCGGCCCGCGCCCCGGCCCCGACCCAGGCGGCGCCCGCCCCCCGCGGCGAGCCGAGCGAGGCGACCCGGGCCCGGCTGCACGCCGCGGTCGCGCATCCCGGCGATCCGGCGGCGCGGCGTCCGGCCCCGCAGGCCCAGCCCCAGCCGCAGCCGGCCCCCGCGCCGGTCGCCGCCGGCGCTCCGCAGGGCGACCGGGCGCGCTTCGGGATCAACAGCCTGATCCACCGCATGACCGGGGCCAACCAGGCCGAGGCCGGCCGCGCCCAGCCGGCGCGGGGCGAGCCCAGCCTGAACGCCCGCCAGGACGACCCGGCCGAAGCCGATCGCCAGCGCGAGATCCCGGCCTTCCTGCGCCGCCAGGCCAACTGACCCCGACGCCTGCGGCCGGGCGCTTTCCCCGGCCGCAGGCGTCTTTCCGCTCCGGGAGGGCGGGCGCCTCGCCGCCGCCATTCCGAACCGCTCGACGCACCTGCGGCGCCCGGCCTCCCAAGGTCGGGCGCCTTTTTGCGCGGCGCCCCTTTCTCCGTCGCCTCTCGCCCCGATTTTTCCTGCGCGTTCCGACACTTGGCTTTCGGGTTTCGTGACCGCTCCGTGATGATTGTTTCTGTAGCAATTTCAGAAACTTGGCGCCCCTCTGTGAGCTTTCTGTCGCAAAGCGTTGCAAACCTTGATTTGTCCTTGAGACCCCCCGCCGCTACCTCCAGAGCAACGAAAAAGCCTCCGACGCGGCTCGGAAACAGGGGCGGCCCCAAGCGGGGACGCGCCGGGAAACCGGGGCCGGACAAGCCGGACGGCGAGGCGGGCGCAGCTTCTTGAACCAAGAGGGCGACATGCAGGCGACGGTACGCAACGCGATCGAATTCCGCGGCCAGGGGCTCCACTCGGGCCGACCGGCGCGGCTGCGCATCCTGCCCGCCTCGGGCAATTACGGCATCTGGTTCAAGCGGGTCGACGTGACCGACCGCGATCCGATGATCCAGGCGCGCTGGGACCTCGTGTCCGACACCCGCCTGTGCACCGTGATCTCCAACCGCGAAGGCGTCTCGGTCTCGACCATCGAACACATCATGGCCGCGCTCGCCGGCTGCGGCGTGGGCAACGCGCTGGTGGAGATCGACGGCCCCGAGATCCCGATCATGGACGGCTCCGCCGCGGCCTTCGCCGAGGCGATCCGCGGCGCCGGCCTGCGCGCCGTGCATGGGGAGGCGCGGGCCATCCGCATCCTTCGCCCGGTGGAGATCGAGGATCACGGCCGCACCGCGCGCCTTGAGCCCGCGTCCCGCTTCGAGATCGATTTCGGCATCGACTTCGCCGACAAGGCCATCGGCGCCCAGTCGCTGAACCTGACGCTGGTCAACGGCGCCTTCATGGAGCATCTCGCCGACTGCCGCACCTTCTGCCGCAAGGCCGAGGTCGAGGCGATGCAGCAGGCGGGGCTGGCGCTGGGCGGGTCGCTGGCCAATGCGATCGTGGTCGATGGCGACGCGGTGGTGAACCCCGAGGGGCTGCGCCGTCCCGACGAATTCGTGCGCCACAAGATGCTGGACGCGGTGGGCGACCTGGCGCTGGCCGGCGCTCCGATCATCGGCCGCTATATCGGCCGGCGCGGCGGGCACGAGATGAACAACCTCATCCTGCGCGCGCTGTTCGCCCGGCCCGACGCCTGGCGGTTCGAGGTCGACGGCATGCCCGCTCATGACGTGATGGGCCTGCGCGCCGCCGCCTGATCCGCGACGCCATGCTTTCCACGCCCGTCCCGCCGACCGCGGGGCGGGCGTTTCCGCATCCGCTGTTCCGGTCATCCCGCATGTCCCGCGACTCCGCCGCCCGCCCCGCCGTGCTGATCGTGGGCGCGGGAATCGCCGGCGCGGCGCTGGCGCTGGACCTGGCCCGGCGCGGCGCGCGGGTGCGGCTGGTCGAGGCCGCGGCCGGCCCCGCCGCCGGCTGCACCGGGGCCGCGTTCGGCTGGCTCAACATGCTGATGGCCCCGGCCTCCGCCGACGCGGCGACCCTGGCCGAGCGGCGCGCGGCGCTGGCCGACTGGCGGCGGCTGGACCGGGACCTGCGCGGCGCCACGGGACTGCGGGAGCTTCCGGCGCTGACCTGGGCGGCGCGCCCGGCGGAGACCCGCGCGCTCGCCCGTCGCGCCGGCGCCCGTCTGCTGACCCGCCCCGCCATCGCCGCGCGGTTCCCGCAGCTTCGCCGCCCGCCCGCGCTCGCCGCGCTGGAGCCGCGCAGCGCGGTGGTCGAGCCCGAGCGCGCCGTCCGCGCCCTGCTGACCGCCGCCCGCGCCGCCGGCGCCTGCATCACCTTCGGCCTGCGCGCCGAGCGCCTGGTGATCGAGGCGGGCCGCGTCCGGGGGATCGAGACCGCCGCCGGCCCGATCCGCGCCGATCACGTGACGCTCTGCGCCGGGGCGGGGAGCGCGGCGCTGCTGACGGAGGCGGGTTTGCCTGAGGCGGCGGGCGCCCTGCGCCTCTCCCCCGCGGTCCGGCTGGAGTTTCCCTCCGGCGGGGCGGGGGTTCCCGATGCGGTGATCTCCGGCCCCGGGTTCGAGATCCGGCCGGGAGGGCGCGCCGGGACGCGCTTCGGGTTCGGGAGCGGGCTGACCGGCGCGGCCTCCGCCTCCGACGGGCCCGCCGCCGGTCGCCGCGCGGCGGCGGCGATCCGCGCGGCCTTCGCCGGTCCCCTCCGGCCCGGCCCGCCGGCGGCCCGGATCGGGCTGCGGCCCATGCCCGCGGGCGGCGCCCCGATCCTCGGCCCCGTGGCGGGCGCGGAGGGGCTGGGCCTGCTCTTCGCGCATCCCGGCCTGATCCTCGCCCCCCGGCTCGCCGCCCGTCACGCCCGCGCGATCCTGGACGATCCGGTCCGCCCGCCCTTGCGACCGCCCCGCCTGACCGCGTAAACCCGGGGACCGGGGCCGCGCGCCGCCAGCGCGCGCCCCGCCGGAATTCGGGGCCCCGCCGCGGGCGGACCCAAGCTGGAAGCCGAACAAAGGACCGCCTCGCGATGATCCGCTTCTCTCCGGCCAGGCTGGCCCTGGCCCTCGTTCTCGCGACCCTGGCCGCCTGCTCCGACGACGACAAGGACCCGTTCTACGACCCCTATGCCGGGCGCTCCGCCGCCGAGATCTACGCCGAGGGCGAGGCGCTGCTGAACGCCGGCGACGAGATGCAGGCCGCCCAGGCCTTCGAGGAGCTGGAGCGCGTCCACCCCTATTCGGAGTGGTCCAAGCGGGCGATGATCATGGCCGCCTTCTCCTATTACCAGGCGGGCGAGTTCGACAGCGCCGTGGCCGCCGCCCAGCGCTACATCTCCTTCTTCCCGTCCGACCCGGAAGCCGCCTACGCCCAGTACATCGTGGCCATGTCCTTCTACGACCAGATCGTCGACGTGGCCCGCGACCAGGGCGCGACCGAGCGCGCGTTGCAGGAGCTGGAGGAAGTGGTCCGCCGCTATCCCAACAGCGAATACGCCCGCGAGGCGCGGCTGAAGATCGACCTCGCCCGCGATCAGCTGGCGGGCAAGGAAATGGCCATCGGCCGCTACTATCTGGGCCAGGGCAACTACATCGCCGCCATCAACCGCTTCAAGGCGGTGCTCAGCTTCTACCAGACCACCTCGCAGACGCCGGAGGCGCTGCACCGGCTGGTGGAGGCCTATCTGAGCCTGGGCATCGAATCCGAGGCCCGCACCGCGGCGGCGATCCTGGGGCACAATTATCCGGGCTCGCCCTGGTACGAGGCCACCTACGCCATGATGCAGGGCGCCGACATCGCGCCGTTCGAGGACCCTGAGAGCTGGATCTCCAAGGTCTTCCGCCGCGTGACCACCGGCGACACGATCTGAGCCGGCGGGAGCGGCCCGCCATGCTTCGCAGCCTGGATATCAGGGACATCGTGCTGATCGAGCGGCTCTCGCTCGACCTGTCGGCGGGGCTGAACGCACTGACCGGGGAGACGGGGGCCGGCAAGTCGATCCTGCTCGACGCGCTGGGCCTGGCGCTGGGCGGCGCGGGGCGGGCCGACATGCTGCGCGCCGGGGCGAAGGAGGGCTCGGTCGCGGCCGAGTTCGACTGTCCCGAAGGCCATCCGGCGCGAGAGATCATGGCCGAGGCCGGGATCTCGGCTTCGGGCGACGCGGTGATCCTGCGGCGGCGGCTGTCGGGGGGGCGGGCCTCGGGCTTCGTCAACGACCAGCGCGCCTCGGCGGAGCTGCTGCGGGCGGTGGGCGAGACCCTGATCGAGATCCATGGCCAGCATGACGACCGCGGGCTGCTGAACCCGCGCGGGCACCGGGCGATCCTGGACGCGTTCGCCGGGGTGGCGGGGGTGTTGGCGGAGTGCCGGGCGGCCTGGGACAAGGCGCGGGTCGCCGAACGGGCGCTGGAGACGGCGCGGGCCGCGGCGGCGGAGGCGGAGCGCGACGCGGATTTCCTGCGCCATGCGGCGGGCGAGCTGGCGGAGCTGGACCCGCAGCCCGGCGAGGACGAGGCGCTGGACGCCGAGCGCCGGCTGATGAAGGCCGCCGAGCGCATCCGCGAGGACGTGGCCCGCGCCGCCCAGGCGCTCGGCCCCGACGAGGGCGCCGAGGGCCGCATGGCCGACGCCGCCCGCTGGCTGGTCGACGCCGCCGACGCGGCCGAGGGCCGGCTGGAGGCGCCGCTCTCCGCGCTGGAACGCGCGCTGACCGAGCTTGGCGAAGCCCAGTCGGGGATCGAGGCCGCGCTGGACGCGCTGGAATTCGACCCGATGCGGCTGGAGCGGGCGGAGGAACGGCTCTTCGCCCTGCGCGGGCTGGCGCGCAAGCATCGGGTGGATGTGGAGGCGCTGCCGGCGCTGGCCGCGGATTTCGCCGCGAGGCTGGAGGCGCTGGACGGCGGCGAGGCCCGGCTGGGCGCGCTGGAGGCCGAGGCGCGGGAGGCCGAGGCGGGCTGGCGGGCCTGCGCGATGCGTCTGCGCGCGGCTCGCGCCGAGGCGGCGGGCCGGCTCGACCGGGCGGTGACGGGGGAGTTGGCGCCCCTGAAGCTGGACCGGGCGGTGTTCTCCACCGAAGTGGCCGAGGGCGCGCCGGGGCCGGAGGGGCTCGATCGCGTGGAATTCCGCATCGCCGCCAATCCCGGCGCGCCGGCGGGGCCGCTGGCCAGGGTCGCCTCGGGCGGCGAGCTGAGTCGGGTGCTGCTGGCGCTGAAGGTCTGTCTCTCCGGCGGGGTCGAGGGCAGCCGGGCGATGATCTTCGACGAGATCGACCGCGGCGTCGGCGGCGCCACCGCGGCGGCGGTGGGGGCGCGGCTCTCGGCGCTGGCCGCGGGCGGGGCGCAGGTGCTGGTGGTCACGCATTCGCCGCAGGTGGCGGCGCGGGCGGACCGGCACTACCGGATCGAAAAGCGGATGGACGCGGAGACGACCCGCACCGAAGTCACCGTGCTGGCCCCCGCGGCGCGGGAGGACGAGATCGCCCGCATGCTGGCCGGCGAGACCGTCACCGACGCCGCCCGCGACGCCGCCCGCGCCCTGCTGGGGGGCTAGGCGCCCTCCCCCCTCTCGACCCACGCCGCCGCTGTCCTGCGCCGCGCCTGCGCGACCGCGCCGGCCGCGCCCGGTCCGCCTGCGCGGCGCCCGCTTGAGGGACGCGCCGCGTCGGGGGCCGGGCGCCCGCGCTCAGCCGAAGACGGCGCCGGCTTCGGCGGGCGCGCAGCGGATCAGGCGCGACGTCGCGACCGCCGCCTGCCGGTGCTTCACCGCCTGCTGGTAGACCGGGTCGGTGACCATCGCGAGGAAGGAGGAGGCGGTCGGGTAGCTGGCCACGAAGACCTCGTCCCAGGCCTCGTCCTCCGGCCCGATCAGCACGCAGCGGAAATCCCCGCGCCAGGCGATGGCGCCGCCCACCTTCGAGAACACCGGCGCGCTGTCGCGGCCGTAATTGGCATAGGCCTCGGCGCCCGTGAGCCCGGCGCCGGCGAGCGCATGGCCCGCCTCGTATTCGGCGCGGTCGCGGAAACGGACCAGGTTGAGCATCGCCAGCGGCTCGTCGCGGGGCAGGGCCTTGAAGGCCTCGAAGGCGCTTCGGGTCGGGTCGATACAGGCTTCGGTCATGGGAACTCCTCCTGGGTTGGCCGGGATCTGATCCGCCCCGGTCCGGGATGTCTTGCGCCGGTCAGGCGTAGCGGGCGGGGGCGAGGGCGCCGGTATCGGCGTCCGCCACCCGCGTCTCGGCGCCCGGGGCGATGTCGGTGTTCTGGGCGGCGACGATGCGCCAGCCCTCGGGCCGCGTCTCGCATACGAAGATCAGCATCGCCCGGCGCGGACCGGCGGCGGCGCCGTCGGGGCCGATCTGGCCCTCCATCCGGGCGCGGACCCGGGCGATGGCGGCGAAGGGGCCGAGCGCGCGGGTCTCCAGCCGTTCCTCGGTCAGAACGGCGCCGGCGAAATAGGTCCGGAAGGCCACGCCATGGGTTCGCCCGATCCGCCCCGCGCCATGCCACCACAGCCCCGCCACGTTCACGAAATCCGCGTCGCGCGCGAACAGCGCGGCCAGCGCCTCCGCGTCATGGGCCGACCAGCAGGCGAGGAAGGCGCGGGCCAGCCGGGCGGCCTCGCCCTCCGGGTCCGGATTCGGGTTCGGGCCGGGCGCGGCGCCGGCCATCAGTTCACGTCCAGCATCTTGCCGGGATTGAAGATGCCCTTGGGGTCGATCATCCGCTTGATCTCCACCATCAGGTCCACCGCGGCCCCGTGCTCGGCCCGCATCCACGGCGTCTTGCCGGCGCCGATCCCGTGCTCCCCCGACATGGTGCCGCCCAGCGCGATCGCGCGCTCGCACCAGGTCCCGGCGAGCTGCTTGACCTTCTTCAGCTCCTCCGGCCGGTCGGGGTCGAAGCTGAGACCCGCGTGGAAGTTCCCGTCCCCCACATGGCCGACGATCGCCCCGTCCATGCCCAGCGCCTCCATGTCGGCGCGCGCGCCCAGCAGCATCTCCGCCAGCCGCGAGATCGGCACGCAGACATCGGTGGAGATCCCCTTTGCGCCCGGCCGCTGCGCGCGCATGGCGTAGAAGAAGTTGTGCCGGGCCTTCCACAGGTTGGCGCGCTCCTCGGCGTTGGAGGTCCATTTGAAGCCGAGCCCGCCATGGTCGGCGGCGATCTCTCCGAACACTTCCGCCTGCTCCTTCACCCCGGATTCGGAGCCGTGGAATTCCAGGAACAGGTGCGGCTGGTCGGGCAGGCCGAGCTTGCCCCAGTCGTTGACCGCCGAGATCGAGCGGCGGTCGAGAAACTCGATCCGCGCCACGGGCACGCCCATCTGGATGGTCTGGATGACCGCGTTGACGGCGCCCTCGATGGTTTCGAAGGCGCAGGTGGCCGCCGACACCGCCTCCGGCTGGCCCCAGAGCCGCACGGTCAGTTCGGTGATGATGCCCAGCGTGCCCTCGGAGCCGACCAGCAGCCCCTTCAGGTCATAGCCGGTGGAGGATTTGCGGGCCCGCGATCCGGCGCGGATGACGCGGCCGTCGGGCAGGACGGCTTCCAGCGCCATGACGTTCTCGCGCATGGTGCCGTAGCGCACGGCGTTGGTGCCCGAGGCGCGGGTGGCCGCCATGCCGCCCAGCGTGGCGTTGGCGCCCGGATCGACCGAGAAGAACAGGCCGGTGTCGCGCAGATAGGCGTTGAGCTCCTCACGCGTGATGCCGGGCTGGACGACGGCGTCCATGTCGTCCTGGTGGACCTCCAGCACCTTGTTCATGCGCCCGAGGTCGAGGCTGATCCCCCCCTGCACCGCCAGCGCGTGACCTTCGAGGCTGGTGCCCACGCCCCAGGGCGTGATCGGGCAGGATTCGGCCGCGCAGATCTTCACGATCTCGGAGACCTGTTCGGTGGTCTCGGGGAAGATCACCGCATCGGGGAGCGCGTCGGGGTGCCAGCTCTCGTCGTGGCCGTGATGCTCGCGGATGACCTGGGCGGTGCTCAGCTGGTCGCCGAAGCGGTCGCGCAGGGTGGCGATGGCGTTTTCTATGGTCATGTGGGTCCTCCCGTCGGGGCGGAGCCTAGTCCCGTGCGACGCCGGGGGGAAGGTGGCGCGGGCGGAGCGGGGCCCCGCCCGCGCCGAGACGCCTAGGCCAGCCGGGCCCGCCAGGCGCCGGGAAGCGCGGCGTCGAGGGCCAGAACCGCCAGCAGGCTGAGCCCGGTCAGCGGGAACAGCGCGCAGCACACCGCCCCGATGACCAGCACCGCGCGGGGGGCGCGCCAGTCGCGGGGCGGGCGCGGGGCGCCGAGACCGCCGGCCGGGCGCCGCTTCCACCACATCGCCACGGCGGCGACGGCCATGGTCAGCATGCCGAGGCAGGCGGCCAGCATCACCAGCTGGTTGGTGCGCCCGAAGGCCTGGCCCATGTGGATCGAGACCCCCCATTCCGCCGCCGCCCCCAGCGCGCCGAGATCCGCGAGACCCATGTCGAACAGCACCTCGCCGGAATAGCGGTCCACGTGGATCACCTGCTCGCGGGTGATGTCGTCGGGATAGACCGAGGCGGTGAACACGCCGGTCTCGCCCCGCGGGAAGTTCAGCGTGTAGCCGGGATGGATGCCGCGGGCCTCGACGATCGCCACCACCTGGTCGAGCCCTGCGGGGACGCCCTCGACGGGCATGGCGGGGCTGGCGGCGGCGGGCACGTCGCCATGGGCGGCGTGGTCATGCGCGCCGGCGCCCGCATCGGGGGCCGCGTCGGGCACCGTGGAGGCCGGCATCGGCGCCTTTTCCAGCAGCCACGCGGTCCGGTCGAGCACGGCGCCCTGGGTCGGGGTCGATTCGGGATAGCTCCCCCAGTAGCCCGCGGGCATGCCGAGCCCCAGCGCGTCGGCGGTTTCGTAGAACTTCGCCCCCCAGAAGCCCGACCAGGGCATCCCGGACAAGGCCAGGAACACGATCACCACCCCGGCCCAGAGGCCGGTCACCGCGTGCAGGTCGCGCCAGAAGGGCCGGCCGGTCGCGCCGCGGCGCAGGCGGAAGACGCCCAGCCCCCGGCCCCGCGGCCACCACAGGTAGATCCCGGTGACGCAGAGCATCAGGACCCAGCCGGCCGCGGCCTCGATCACGCGCTCGCCGCCCCAACCCAGCAGGGCCAGCGAGTGCAGTTTCCGCACCGTCCACATCTCGGGCGAGCCGGCGGCGCCGCCGTCCCACAGCGCGCCCAGCACCTGGCCGTCATGGGGGTTCACGTAGACCAGCGAGGTCTCGCCGTCGGCGCCCCGCACCTTCACCGCGGCCGCGCGGTCGGGGGCGGGGGCGGGGGCCATGCCGCGGGCCTCGCCCGGATGGGCGGCGAGCGCCGCGGCGACGAGGGCGGAAGGGGGCGGGGGAGCGGCGTCGCCGGCCGCCGGGGCCTCGACGATGCGCAGGTCGCCGTGGAGCAGGTCGTTGATCTCGTCCTTGAAGAGGTAGAGCCCCCCGGTGACGGAAAGCAGGATCACGAAGGGCAGGACCAGAAGCCCCGCATAGAAGTGCCAGCGCCAGACGGCGCGGTAGAGGGCGTTGTCGCCCGGCGCCCGGCGCGCGGGCCGGGCCTGGATGGAAGCGTCGGTCATGGAGGTCGTCCTGGATCGGACCGGCGGCGCGTTCCGACAGGCGCCGACGCGCGCCGCGCCGCGCCGGGACGTGCCGGCGGGCGGGGGCGGTTCGGGGATGTCGGCGGCGCGCGCGGCGCGGCCCCGGTTTCTGGGTCAGGCTGAAAGGATCAGGGCAGGACCGGGACCGGGGGCGCGCGCGATCGGTAGGCGGCGGCCGGGGCGGAGGCCGGGGGCGCGCGTGGCGCGTGGGGGACGACGGAGGCGGCTTCGGGGGCCGGGACCGGGGCCTCGGGCGGGGCCGGGGCCTCCAGCGCGGCGGCGAGACCGAACCAGGGGCAGGGATCGGCGGCGATCCCGGCCGGAGCTTCGCCGTTCTCGGCGACGGGGGCCAGCGTCTCCAGCGAGATCCACAGCACGGTCCCGGCGCCCGAGCAGATCGGGACCTGCCCCTCATGCGCCGCGCCGCCGGGAACCATCGCCAGCGCGGCCCCGACGGCGCGCAGCGACAGCAGCAGGGCGGCGAGCGTGGCGAACATGACCGGCCCGACCGCCCGCGCGGGACGGCGCGAGGCGCGCGGCGAGGCCGGGCGGGGGCGCGGAGATCGGATCATGGTCGGGCACTCTGCGCCGGGCGGGCGCGCGCGCTCAATGCGACCCCGGGTCCGCATGCGCCCGGTCCCGCGAAAGCGCCGCGGCTTGTCCCGCGCCTCGCCCGTCGCCGGGCCTTGCGCACCGGGCGGGGCGCCGGCTGCGCAGGCTCCGCGACCGGCGCGTGCGTCCCTGTCCCGAGGGCTTGGGGCGCGGGGGCGCGCCGGCCACGGGGCCGGCCGCATCCTTGCGCGGCGGCGGGTCTGGCCACGGCGCCCCCGAACGCGCCCCCGAACGCGCTCCCGTCACCGCCTGCGCGCTTCCAATGCGACCCCGCGACCGCCCCATCCGGTTTGCAACCCCCTCGCCGCCGGGTCATGCTGCCCCACGGCCGGCCGCGCGCCGCCGCCAAGAAACGTCGACCGCCCGCGCACCGACGCGGGACACGGAGGAGCCCGCCCATGTCCGTCAGCTATCCCGCCTCAACCGCCGCCCCCGGGCCCGGAGACCCGATCCCGGTCTTCGAGGCGGCGCCGATCCTGACGCCGGAAATGGCCGTCCCGCCCGAGTGGATCGACTATAACGGCCACATGAACGTCGCCTATTACACGCGGGCCTTCGACGTCAGCTCCGAACATATCTTCGGCCCGATCCTCGGCGTCGGCGAGGCCTTCGCCAAGCGCGACCGCATGGGTCCGATGATCCTGCAGCAGACGCTGCACTACATCGGCGAACTGCTGGAGGGCGAGCGTTTCCACTGCGCCTACCGGCTGCTCGACTGGGACGCCAAGCGCCTGCATTTCTACGGCGAGATGCTGAAGGTCTCGGACGGCTCGCTCTGCGCGGTGTCGGAATCGCTGTCGATCAACGTCGATCTGGACGCGCGCAAGTCCGCGCCCTATCCGGACTGGGCGCAGGCGCGGATCGCGGCGCTGGGCGACGCGCAGGCCGGCCTGCCGCGGCCCGAGCGCGCGGGCTCCGCCATCGGCATCCGCCGCAAGGGCTGAGGCCCGTTCCCGATCCGGCGGACGGGGCAGGGGGCCTCGCCCCCCGATCCCGTTCCGGGCACCGCCATGCGGGGCCGCGCCCCTCCGGAGACCCAGACGAACATGGCCGACCGGCCCTCCATCTTCGCGCGCCTGCGCGCCTCGGTGCCCACGCGCCCGGGCGCATCGATCCTCGCGCGCCTGGGCGCGCTGCGGACCCAGACCCTGAGCCATGTCCGCGACCGTTTCGCCCGCGCCCGGGCGGCGGTGCGCCGGGACGGGCCGAGCCAGGCGCAGTTCTGGCTGATCGCGCTGCTGGTGGGCATCGGGGGCGGGGCCGCGGCGCTGGGGTTCCGGCTGGCGATCTCCTCGATCCAGACGCTGATCTACGGGGCCGACGACCATCGGCTGCACACCACGCTGGCCGGGCTGGACCCGGTGATCGTGGTGGGGGTGCCGATCCTCGGCGGGCTGGCGGTGGGGGTGATCCTGCACCTGTTCACGCCGGACGGGCGGGCGGGTTCCGTCGCCCAGGTGATCGAGGCCGCGGCCCTGCGCAACGGGCGGGTGCCGATCCGCTCGGGGCTGGCTTCGGCCGCGGCGTCGCTGATCACGCTGTCGACGGGCGGCTCGACGGGGCGGGAAGGGCCGGTGGTGCACCTGGCCTCGGTGATCTCGACCTGGGTGTCGGACCGCATCCACGCGGCGCCGGTCACCGCCCGCGACCTGCTGGGCTGCGCGGTGGCCGCGGCGGTGGCCGCCAGCTTCAACGCCCCGATCGCCGGCGCCCTGTTCGCGCTGGAGGTGGTGCTGCGCCATTTCGCGCTGCACGCCTTCGCGCCCATCGTCATCGCGGCCATCGCGGGCACGGTGATCTCGCGCCTCCAGATGGGCAACGTCGCCGAGTTCCGCCTGCCCGAGCATTCGCTCGCCTTCTACCAGGAGCTTCCGGCCTTCCTGATCCTCGGCCTGGTCAGCGGGTTGGCGGCGGTGGCGGTGATGAAGGCGGTGTTCCGGGCCGAGAGCTTCGGCGACGCGGTGCAGAGCCGCCTGCGCATGCCCGGCTGGCTGCGGCCCGGCGTGGCGGGGGCGATCCTGGGCGTGATCGCGCTGCAGTTCCCCCACATCATCGGCGTCGGCTACGAGACGACGACCCGCGTGCTCAAGGGCGATCTGGGCTTCCAGGACGCGGTGGTCTTCGCGGTGATCAAGGCGGTGGCGCTGGCCATCACGCTGGCCGGGCGCATGGGGGGCGGCGTTTTCTCGCCCTCGCTGATGCTGGGAGCGATGACCGGGCTCGCCTTCGGGCATGTGGCGGTGAACATCTTCCCGTCGGTCTCGGGGTCCGAGTCGCTTTACGCGCTGGCCGGCATGGGCGCTTTCGCGGCCGCCGTGCTGGGGGCGCCGCTGTCCACGGCGATGATCGTGTTCGAGCTGACCGGCGACTGGCAGGCGGGGATCGCGATCCTGGCCTCGGTGTCGATGGCGACGGTGGTTTCGGCCCGGTTCGTGGAGAAGAGCTTTTTCCTGACCCTGCTGGCCAAGCGCAACATCCGCATCGCGGGCGGGCCCGAGAGCTGGGTGCCCGGCACCATCCCGGTGCGCCATGTGCTGAGGCCGCGGGGGGCGGATGACTGCGCGTCGGACAGCGCCTGCTGGGCGCTGGTGGAGCAGGGCGCGCGGCTGGAGCGCACGGACACGCTGGAGAAGGCGCTGCCGATGTTCGAGTCCGCCAAGGGCATGACCATGATCCCGGTGGTGGAGACCCATGCCGACGGGCGCATGGACCTGATCGGGGCGGTCTACCACGTGGATGCGCTCAAGGCCTTCAACCGCGCCCTGATCGAGACCCACCGCGAGGAGCATTCCTGAGCCGCGCGGCCTAACCCGGTCTGGCGGGCGCGCGTGGGAGGCGGGCGCGGGGGAGGGGGCCGAAAAGCCTCCAAATCATCGAGCGATGGTCACGTTTGTCCGCATCGTCGCCGCAAAGTCGTCACAGGCCGACTTAGCTCTCTCCTCAGACGCGGTTTCGACAACCGTCCTGAAAACGAGGAGAACACGACATGCTGGGTTGGGCCCTGACTTTTCTGATCGTTGCGATCATCGCCGGCGTTCTTGGCTTCGGCGGCGTCGCCGCGGCCTCGGCGGGCATCGCCAAGATCATCTTCTTCGTCTTCGCGGTGTTGTTCATCATCGCCATGATCGCCCGCGCCGTGCGCGGCCGTCCGCCGGTCTGACGCCGGCGCCCCGCGCAGGATCGACTGACGCAGGATCGACCGAAACGGACGCCGCCGGTCCCCCCCAGGGGCCGGCGGCTTTCGGCGTTCCGGGGGCCGGCGCCCGGCCGGCGGAGCGGGACCCGGCGCGACGGGCTCAAGTCGGGGCGCGCAGGCGGCCGGCCGTCCGTGTCGCGTCGGCCTGCTCCTGCGGCTGCGGCAGACGATACACCCCGACCTCGCGCCCGCAGGTCGGGTCGACCGTTCTGCGGTCGAACACCATGCCGAGCTTGCGCATGATGCGCGCCGACGCCTGGTTCGCGACCTGATGAACGCTCACGATGTCCGTGAGGCTCAGGTCGTGCACGCCGAAGGACAGCGCGGCGGAAGCGGCCTCGGTCGCGTAGCCCCGCCCCCAGCTCGCCCTGGAGAACCTCCAGCCGATTTCGACCGCAGGCAGGATTTCCGGCAGAAAGCCCGGCCAGGACAACCCGGCGAAGCCGATCAGCTCGCCGGTGCGCCTGCGCTCGACCGCGAACAAGCCGAAGCCTCGCGCGCGCCACTCATGCTCGAACGACCGGATGGATCGCGCCGCCTCGGCCGGGGTCCGGGTCGCGCCGTTTCCGATATGGCGCATGACCTCCGCGTCGCCGCAGATCGCCGCGAAAGGGGCGTGGTCCTCGGGCTTCCAGCCCCTGAGCCGCAGCCGCTCGGTGGTGATCTCGCGTCGTGCCATGGCTTGCTTTCGGCGCAATGGCGGCGCAGTGGCGGCGCAGTGGCGGCGCAGTGGCGGCGCAGTGGCGGCGCAGGGGCGGCGCAGGGGCGGCGCAGGGGCGGCCGGCCCTCAGAGCTGCTCGACCGTCACCCGCTCCTGGTCGAAGGCGACATGGCCGGCGAGGTCCTCGGCCCCCGGGGCCGGGGTCTCCATCGCCCAGGCGGCGCCGCGGATGGCGCCGTTCATCGCCATGATGTCGTAGAGCCGCACCAGGCCCAGGCCGGGGCGGTCCTCGGTGGTCTGGGTCGGATCTAGGAAGGTCAGCGCGTCCTCCTTGGGAAACCAGACCTCGGGCTCCTCGACCCCGGGCGTCGTGGCGAGCTGGGCGCGCGTCGTCTCGGCGATCACGGCGCCCCAGGCGCGGACCACGCGGATGCCGGGGGCGGGCGAGATGCCCGGCGAGGACGGCGCGGCGGAGGCGGGGGTCTGGTCGGTCATGTCGGGCCTTTCGGTCTCAGCCCAGCGGCGCGCAGGCGGAGATCAGCCAGGCGCGCTCGGCGGGATCGGACAGGAGGGGCGCGATCTCGGCCGCGACCCGGGCGTGATAGGCGTCGAGCCAGGCGCGCTGCGCGGGCTCGAGCAATTCGGTTTCGATCAGCCGGCGGTCGATGGGCGCGAGGGTGAGGGTCTCGAATCCCAGCATCTCGCGTTCGCCGCCGTCGGGCACGGAGGGCGGCGTGACGATCAGCAGGTTCTCGATGCGGATCCCGAAGGCTCCCTCCCGGTAATAGCCCGGCTCGTTCGACAGGATCATGCCTGTCTCGATCGGCACGGTCGAGCGCTTCGACAGCGCGGCCGGCCCTTCATGCACGCCCAGATAGGCGCCGACGCCGTGGCCGGTGCCGTGGTCGTAGTCGAGCCCGGCCCGCCACAGCGCCGCGCGGGCCATGGCGTCGAGATCGCGGCCGGCCAGCCCGTTCGGCCAGCGGGCCCGCGAAATGTCGATCATCCCGCGCAGCACGAGGGTGAAGGCGCGGGCGGCGCCTTCGGGGATCGGGCCGGTGGCCAGGGTGCGGGTGACGTCGGTGGTCCCGTCCTGATACTGGGCGCCCGAATCGACCAGCACGAGGTCCCCGGGCGCGATGCGCCGGTCGGTGGCTTCGGTCACGCGGTAATGCACGATGGCCCCGTCAGGCCCCGCCCCGCAGATGGTGTCGAAGGAGATGTCGCGCAGCACGCCGGTTTCGCGGCGAAACCCCTCCAGCGCCTGAACCACGTCGATCTCGGTCAGGTCGCCTTCGGGCGCGGTCAGCTCCAGCCAGCGCAGGAAGCGGGCGAGCGCGGCGCCGTCGCGGCGATGCGCCTCGCGGGCGCCGTCGAGCTCGGCCGCGTTCTTGCGGGCCTTGGGCAGGACGCAGGGGTCCTGGCCCCGTTCCAGCGTCGCCCCCGCCGCCTCCAGCCGCTGCGAGACCCAGACCGGCGCCGAAGCCCGGTCCACCAGCACCTGCGCTCCCTTGAGCGCGTCGAGCGCGGGGCCGAGCGCCTCGGGCTCCGCGATCTCCACCTGGTTGCCGAGATGGGCGCGGACCTCGTCGGTCAGCTTGGCGGCGGCGACGAAGAGCTGCGCCTCGCCGGAGGGGCGCAGCAGGGCGAAGGCGTGGGGCGCGGGCATCCGGGTGACGTCGGCGCCGCGGATGTTGAGCAGCCAGGCGATCGAGTCGGGCAGGGTGATGACGGCGGCGTCGAGCCCGGCCTCCTCCAGTTCCCGCCCCAGCCGGGCGCGCTTGGCGGCGGAGCTTTCGCCGGCCAGATCCTCGGGCTGGACGATGACCTGGCCCATGGGCGGGGCCGGCTGGTCGTCCCATATCCGGTCGATGAGATTGTCGGTGGCGATCAGCTCGGCGCCGGCTTCCTCGGCGGCCTTGCGCAGCGCCTCCAGCCCGTCATGGCCGTGCAGCCAGGGGTCGTAGGCCAGCTTCCGGCCCGGCCGCAGGGCGGCTTTCAGCCAGGCTTCGGGGCGCTGGGTCTCGATCTGCACATAGTCGAAGGCGTCGCCGTCCACCTGGTCGCGGACCTGAAGCGTGTAGCGCCCGTCGACGCAGATCGCGGCCCGGTCGGCCAGCGCGATGGCCAGCCCGGCCGAGCCGGTGAAGCCGGTGAGCCAGAGCAGGCGCTGGTCGCGGGGGGCGACGGTCTCGCCCATATGGGCGTCGCCGCGCGGGATGAGAAACCCGTCCGCCCCGACGCGCGCCATCTCGGCGCGCAGGGCTTTGAGGCGGGCCGGGCCTGCGGCGCGGTCGCCCTGGGTCTCGAAATTCTGGAACATGCGCGGCCTCCCTGTCGATCCGCGGCGAGGCTAGGGCCAAAGCCGATGAGGGGAAAGGGGAGGTTGGGCCTCAATCCGGGGCGCAATCCGGGGCCCAATCCGGGGCGTTGTCCGCAACGGCGTCCGGGCCGGCGCGAGGGCGGCCCGGACGGGTGGCGGAAGGGGTCGAACGAGGCCGGGGCCCGGCGTCGGGCGCGCGCCGCGTCAGGAGGCCGGCCAGGTCAGCAGGCGGTCGCGCTCCATCGCGTAGGCGACGGGCTCCCAGCCCACGATCAGGGCCAGGCGGGCGCCGTCTTCGCGGGTCAGATACAACCGCTCGCGCCGACGGCCGCGCTCGAAGCCCTCCGCGATGGCCCGGCCCTTCCAGGTGCGGCCGTCCAGCACCAGGGTGGCGGTCCCGTCCTCGCCGATCCGCGCGGCCGCCTCGCCGCCGCCGGGCGCGGGGCGCAGCAGCAGCACCCGCTCGCCATCGGCGTCGTAGCGCTCCTCCGCCACCAGCGTCAGGTCCAGCCCCGCGCCCCGCGACACCACCCGCGCCGAGATCCCCGGCGCGTAGCGGAACGCCGCGGGCGGGGCGAAAAGCTTGTCGCCCGCCGCCAGCAGCCGGCAGCCGCACTCCGGCCCCGCCGGCGGGCTCAGCTCGGCCAGCTGGGCGAGGCAGATGTTCAGCGCGCCCTCGATCGAACCGCGCAGGTCCCGCCCCGCGACGGCGGCGCGGGCGGCGCAGCGTTCGGCGGGATCGCCTTCGGCCAGCGCCACCGGGGCCGGAAACAGGGCCAGGGCGCGCCCTTCCGGCGAATCGTGGATCAGGGGAATCGCCGCGCTTTCGACCCGCCGCGGACGGTAGCCGGGGACCAGATGCGGGGCCTCGGCGATTCGCTCCGCGGTGCGCGCAACTTCCGCTGCGTCGGATTCGGAGGCCGCGCGCAGCGATGCGCCCCCCGCCGCGGCGGGGGCGTAGATGAACGAACGCGGGCCTCGTTCACCGGAATCCGCTTGATTCCGAGCGCTTGAGCAACCTGAGGTCAACAGCGCCGCGACGACAAGCCCGAGCAGAAAAGGTGGACGTTTCAGCATTTTCGCGCCATTTAGGTGTGGGGAAGCGACGGGATGCGCATGTGCGCATACTGTTGCGGCACGTCACATGAATGACGTATATCGAGCTATCGGGTAAGATACGTTCAGAGTCTGGGGTTAGTATTTTGACTGGGGAAGTCATCAAGGTGTCCCGGTTCGTGACCGGCAAGGTCAAGTGGTATGACGCCGAAAAAGGGTATGGGTTCGTCGTTCCGGTCGAGGGCGGACCGGACGTCATGGTGCATGCGGCTTGCGTGCGCGCGGCGGGGCTCACACATCTCGAGGAAGGCGCGAAGGTTTCGCTAACCGTGGTCAGGGGTGATCGCGGACTGCAGGCGACGGAGGTGGTTGGCATGACCGAGGCCGAGGAGGTCGAAGAGACTTCCGAGTCCAAGGAAGCCCGCCCGACCGAGATCGCGGCCGAGGCCGAGCCGCAGGGGGAGTTCCTCGCGGCTCGCGTCAAGTGGTTCAACAAGCAGAAGGGGTTCGGGTTCCTCAACGTGTTCGGGGATCCCGCCGACGTCTTCGTCCACATGGAGACCCTGCGCCGACACGGCTTCCAGGATCTCCAGCCGGGCGAAGCCCTCTGCGTGCGTCTGGTCGAAGGCCCCCGCGGGGCCATGGCCGGCGAGATCTGTCGCTGGGAGGAGGTCGTGCGCCCGTGATCGGCGCATGGCTCCGGCGCGGACGAACCTGGCTCCTGGCGGCGACGCTGGTCGCGGCGGGAGCCTCTCAGGCCGTGGCCGCGGCTTGCCGGGTGGACCAGATCGATCTGCGCGGCCCCCAGGGCGCCGCGCGCTTCGTCGTGGAAATCGCCGATGACGACGAAGAACGCGCCCGCGGCCTGATGTTCCGCGAGGAAATGGCCCGGTCGCACGGAATGCTGTTCCTGTTCGACCCGCCCCGGCCGGTCGCCTTCTGGATGCGCAACACCCCGCTGCCGCTTGACCTGATCTTTCTCGACGCGTCGGGGCGGGTGCTGAACGTCATCGCCGACGCCGTGCCCTTCTCGGAGGAGCATCTGCCCTCCGACGGCGTCACCCGGGCGGTGCTCGAGGTCAATGCCGGCCTCGCCGCGCGCTACGGCATCGGTCCGGGCGCCGAGGCCCGCCATCCCGGCTTCGGGGCCGAGGCCGACTGGCCCTGCTGAGAGACCCGCGCGCGCCGCCGGTCCGGGGCCGACCCGCTCCATGACCCCGTCCTCGCGCCCTCGCTCTTGTGCGGCGCTCCCGCAGAGGCTATCCGAGGCGCGTCGGGGCGTAGCGTAGCCTGGTAGCGCGCCGGTTTTGGGAACCGGAGGCCGCGAGTTCGAATCTCGCCGCCCCGACCAGCCTCCACCCCGCCCAAACCCCTCTTCTCCGATCGGACGCCGCGGGCGCCCCGTGCGCCGCGTCCCCGCTTGCGGATGACGGCAGGGGGGCGGAATGCCCTCGCCTGCCCCGGCGGGACACGGGGAAAGCGCGCGCTCAGGCGGGGTCGCGCTTTTCGGCCAGCCGGGCCTTCGCCAGGTCGCAATCCGCGTGCATCTGGGCGATCAGCGGCTCGATCCCGTCGAATTTCAGCTCATCGCGCAGATAGCTGACCAGCGCCACCGAGATCTCCGCCCCGTAGAGGTCGCCGGAGAAGTCGAACAGGTAGGTTTCGAGATTCGGGGCGTTGACCCCGAAGGTCGGCCGCACGCCGAGGCTGGCGGCCCCGCCATAGGTCCCCGCATGGGGGCCGGTCAGCACCCGGACCTCCACCGCATAGACCCCGAATTTCGGCAGCAGCAGCCCGTCCAGCGCCATGTTGGCGGTCGGGAAGCCGAGGTCGCGGCCGCGCGCATCGCCATGCGCCACCACGCCGTCGATGCGGTGCCAGTGGCCCAGCATCTCGGCGGCGGTCTCGGGATGGCCCTCGGTCAGCGCCTCGCGGATGGCGGTGGAGGAGACGCGCGCGGTCTCGCCCGCCGCGGTCTCTCCGGCCAGCATCGGGGCGGCGGTGACCTCGAACCCGTAGCGGCGGCCGAAGCGCTCCAGGGCCTCCACATCGCCGCCGCGGGCCTTGCCGAAGCGGAAATCCTCGCCGACCACGACATGGGACAGACCCAGCCCCTCGGCCAGCACATCGCGGGCGAAGGCCTCGGCCTCCAGCCCCGCCAGCGCGCGGTCGAAGGGCAGGGCGAAGAGGGTGTCGACGCCGATCCGCTCCAGCCGATGCGCGCGGGAGGCCGCGTTCATCAGGCGGAAGGGGGGCGCGTCGGGCGCGAAGACCTGGCGGGGATGCGGCTCGAACGTCACCACGCCGAGCGGCACGCCATCACGCCGCGCCAGGTCGATGACCGAGCGGTGGCCGCGATGCACGCCGTCGAAATTCCCCATGGCGGCGGAGGCGCCGCGGTCCTCGGGCCGGACCTCGGCCACGGACTGGATGATCCGCATCGTCTCCCCGGTTTTCCGGCCCGGATCAGAGCCCCCGCCGGGGCGGGGAAGCGGGCCTCAGTCGAACTTGGCGGAGGGCGCGAGCACCAGCGCCTCGCCCTTGAGCACGACCCTATCGCCCACGCGGCAGGCGCAATCAAGAGTGACCCGACGCTTGGGGTGCTCGATCTCGCGCACCGTGACCCGCGCCTCGACCGTGTCGCCGGGGCGCACGGGGGCGAGGAACTTCATGGTCTGGCCCATATAGACCGTGCCGTGGCCGGGCAGCTGCTCCCCGATCACGGCGGAGATCAGGCCGGCGGTCAGCATCCCGTGCGCGATGCGCCCGCCGAAGATGGTGTCGCGGGCGTAGTCGTCGTCCAGATGCACCGGGTTGCGGTCGGTCGAGACCTCGGCGAACAGCTCGATGTCGCGGTCGGTGATGGTCTTGAGCAGGTAGCGGGACATGCCGATTTCCATGTCCTCGATGCAGATCGTTCCGCGGGGGAGGTTGTCCAGCATGTCATGCGCTCCGTCGGGAGAGAGGGGCGGGGGAATGGGCCGGGAGGCGGAAGGATTCGCCCCTCGTGTTGCATTGCACATAGCGCGTGGGAAATGAGCACGCAACTATGTTGCGCAATAAACTGCGGGATCGTGGTCTAAGGTCGTAAGATTGTTTCGCGCCGAATGCGCCTGGTCGTCATCGGGAGGCGCTCGGCCGGGCGCGGATCAGCGGCAGCCGCGGAACTCGGTGGCGCGGTGGGGTTCGACCAGGGTGACGGTGATCGCCTCGCGGTCGATCCAGG
This sequence comes from Albimonas donghaensis, assembly GCF_900106695.1. GTDB lineage: Bacteria > Pseudomonadota > Alphaproteobacteria > Rhodobacterales > Rhodobacteraceae > Albimonas > Albimonas donghaensis. The sequence continues at coordinate 31,577 of NZ_FNMZ01000010.1, read as the reverse complement.
CGCCGGCCCCCGGCGACACCCGCGCCGCCAGCCGCAGGCCGCCGGGCGCGGGTTCGAGGCTGGCCGGGGCGAAGAGCCCGGGCTCGGCCCCCTCGACCACGGCCACCGCCCCGGCGGGGACGGCGAAGGGCAGGCGCAGGTCGGCCTCCAGCCGGCGATCGGTCCGGGCTCCGCCCTCGGCCCCCTTGTGGGCGCCCGACACGTGCAGCGCGCAATCGCCCAGCGCGGCGCCCTCCGCCGAGGCCTGCCGCGGCAGCTCGGCGAGCGCGGCGCGGATCGGCCCGGCGTCGGCCTTCGCGTCGGGCGGGAGGTCGAGCGCCATTTCGGTCATCTCGGGCATGCAGATGTCCGAGCAGACGCCGTAGGCGAACTCCAGCCGCAGGGCGACGGGCTGGGCGGGGTCGATGGGGGTGACCTCCAGCGGCAGCACCACCGCGTCCTTGTAGCCCAGCGTGAGCATCCCGAAGCTCTCGAACGCATGAGGGCGCGGCCAGCGCACGGCGACGGCCGCGACGTTGGTCGAGCCGGACCAGTCGAAGGCGGGCGGGATGCCGGCGTCGCCGGGGACGCGCCAATAGGTCTTCCAGCCGGGCTCCATGGCGATGCTCAGGCCGGCGACGCGCGCGCCCTCGGCGGTTGGCCAGCCGGCGAGCAGGGCGGTGCGCGAGCGCTGACCCTCGGCGCTGGGGGCCGGCGGGGCGGCCGGGGTCTGGGTCACGCGCCAGGTGGCGATGAGCCCGCCGCCGGCGGACGCCGGCGCGGCCAGGCCGAGCAGGGCCGCGGCCGCCGCGCCGGCGAGCGCGCGGGACAGAGCCCGCCCCATGACCCGGCGCGGCGCGCGGAGGTCGGGGGATCGCCCATCGGGGGATACGGGCCGCGGTCGGGCGGCGGGGATCCGGGCGATGGGCCGGGCGGCGTGTGAGGGGGCGGCTGAGATCATGGTCCTTCCCATAGCGCGCCGCGGGCCGGGGTCGAAGTCACGAAACGGGGAACCTCGCGTGCGGGGGGCGGGCGCGTGGTCGCGGCGGGGCGTTCCGGCGCCTGGGCGCTCCATGGGCGCGGGCGTCCGGAGGGCGCGTTCCCGGCGCGGTCAGGTCGCGCCCCGGGGCGCCGTTTCCGGGAACCGAATCCACGATCCCCCGTTGATCGCGCGGGGGGGGCGGTCCATCATCCCGCCCATGCCTGACCGCGATGCTCCGACCGATCCGCCCTTCGACCCGCCCTCGCCCGAGGCGCTGGGCCTGGCCGAGCCCGGCCCGCTGGAAGGCGAACTGCTGGTGGCCATGCCGGGCATGGGCGACCCGCGCTTCACCCAATCGGTGATCTTCCTGTGCGCGCATGGCGACGAGGGGGCCATGGGCCTGATCGTCAACAAGCGCGCGGAGGGGCTGAGCTTCGCCGATCTGCTGCGACAGGTGGGGGTGAACCCGGGCGAGCAGGCGGCCGGGCTCGCCGTGCATTTCGGCGGGCCGGTGGAGCGGGCGCGGGGTTTCGTGCTGCATTCCGACGACTGGGAGGCGCCGGGCGCGACCAAGCCGCTGCCCCGCGGGCTGGCGCTGACCGCGACGGTGGACATCCTGCGCGACATCTCGGCCGGGCGCGGGCCGCGGCAGGCGGTGCTGGCGCTGGGCTATGCGGGCTGGGCGCCGGGGCAGCTGGAGGCGGAGCTTCAGGCCAATGGCTGGCTGACCTGCCCCTCCGATTCCGAGCTGGTCTTCGGCGAGGCCGACGAGGCGAAGTGGGAGACGGCGATGCGCAAGATCGGGGTGGACCCGGCGCTCCTGTCCTCGAAGGGCGGGTCCGCCTGAAGGGGAGGGAGCCGCGCGCCGACCCGCGCGCCGCTGGCCCCCGAGGCGCCCGCGCGGCGTTGAGCCGGGGGCGCGGGAGGAGAGGTTTCCCGCGGCGCCGAACGCGAAAGACCGGACCGGCGGGCGCGGTCGCAACCCGGGACGTCGAGAGAACGGACGTGGAGAGAAGGGGAGGAGCCGGAAAGCGAAGGCGCCGCCATGGGCCGCCCTCCGCGCTTTTTCCGCATCGCGCCGATGCGCGAACGGGGGCCCGGAGGCCCCCGCGATTTTCGTCCGCGCGGGTTCAGAACGGCAGCGCGGTTCCGTCATAGCTTTCGAAGGCGCCGGTCGTCTCGGGGCCCAGGGCGTCGAAACGGGCCAACAGGCCCGCGGCGCTCTCCTCCACCGAGATGTCGGCGCCGCCGCCGCCCATGTCGGTGCGCACCCAGCCGGGGTGATAGGCGCCGACCGAGACGCCCTCGGGCGCGAGATCCGCGGCCAGGTTGCGCGCCAGATTGGTCGCCGCCGCCTTGGAGGCGCGGTAGATGTAGCTGCCGCCCGGCGCCCGCCCCGAGCCGCCCATCTGCGAGGACACCACCGCGATGCGGCCACCGGGACGGCGCAGGCGCGGGGACAGCGCCTCCACCGTCAGGAACACCCCGGCGACGTTGACCGCGAAGCTCCGGGCCCAGGCCTCGACGGGGAAGACGTCGTCGCCCAGCTTGCCCCGGCCGATATAGACCCCGGCGTTGCAGACCACGAGATCGAGCGTCTCCCCCTCCAGCCGCGCGGCCAGCGCCGCGCAGGAGGCGGGGTCGGTCACGTCCAGCGTCTCGACCCGCACGCCGGCGGGAAGCGAGGCCAGCCCCGCCGCGCCCGGATCGCGGACCGCCGCGATCACCCGGTCGCCCCGCGCCACGGCCTGCCGGGCCATTTCCAGCCCGATGCCGCGCGCGGCGCCGGTGATGAGAATCGTCCGGGGGTCGGTCATGAGCTCCGCCTCCCTCAGATCTTCTGGTCGTATTCGCCGACCGAGGGCTCGGTCTGGATCACCGCGTCGAGGTCGGCGAAGATCGCCCGCATCTCGGCCTCGGATTCCGGGCTCTCGCAGACCACCACCAGATTGGGGGTGTTGGAGGAGGCGCGCACCAGCCCCCAGGCGCCGTTGTCGAGCATCAGGCGGGCGCCGTTGACGGTGATGACCTCCTTGATGTCGCGACCGGCCAGCTTGCCGCCCGACTCGGCCAGTTCGACCAGCTTCTTCTGCAGGCGCTCCAGCACCTGATACTTCTCCCCGTCCGGGCAGAAGGGCGACATGGTGGGGGTGGACCAGGTCTTGGGCAGGGCGTGCTTGAGGTCCGACATGGACTTGGAGGGGTTGCGGTCCAGGACCTTGCACATCTCCACCGCCACGCGCATGCCGTCGTCGTAGCCGCGCCCGATCGGCTCGGCCAGGAAGTAGTGGCCGGACTTCTCGAAGCCCGCCAGCGCGCCGATCTCGGCCACCCGGCGCTTCATGTGGGAATGGCCGGTCTTCCAGTAATCCGCCTTGATGCCGTGCTTGAGCAGCTCGGGGTCCGAGGCGAAGAGGCCGGTGGACTTCACGTCGGCCACGAAGGTCGCGCCGGGATGCATGGGCGCGAGATCGCGGGCCATGATCACCCCGACCTTGTCGGCGAAGATCTCGTCGCACTCGTCGTCCACCACGCCGCAGCGGTCGCCGTCGCCGTCGAAGCCGAGCGCCAGATCCGCGCCGGCCTCCTTCACCGCGCGGGCCATGTCGTGGAGCATCTCCATGGCCTCGGGGTTGGGGTTGTAGTGGGGGAAGGTGTAGTCGAGCTCGGTGTGCAGGGGCACGACCTCGACCCCGATCCGCTCCAGCACCCGGGTGGCGTAGGCGGAGGCGGTGCCGTTGCCGGTGGCGCAGACCACCCGCAGCTTGCGGGACATTTTGAAGTCGCCGCAGAGGTCGTCGATATAGGCGTCCATCACCCCGTCGACGCGCTTGATCGAGCCGCCGGGGGCCTCCTTGCCCTCGCCGTTCAGCACGATGTCCTTGAGGCGTCCCATCTCGTCCGGGCCATGGGTGAGGGGGCGGTGGAAGCCCATCTTCACGCCGGTCCAGCCGTTGGGATTGTGCGAGGCGGTGACCATGGCCACGGCGCAGTCCAGGTGGAACTGGGCGAAATAGGCCATGGGCGTGATGCAGGGGCCGATGTCGAGCACCTCGATCCCCGCCTGCATCAGGCCGATGGACAGCGCGTTCTTGATCGACAGCGAATAGGATCGGTAGTCGTTGCCGACCGCGATGCGCGGGGGCACGCCGGACTCGATCATCTGCGTGCCGATGCCCAGGCCCAGCGCGGTGATGCCGGGCAGGTTGATGTCGTCCGGGAACCGCCAGCGGGCGTCGTATTCGCGGAAGCCATGGGGCGTGATCATGGGCTCGCGCAGCTCGTCCCAGGTGTTGGGGGCGACGGCGGGAAGCGGCTTGGTCATCGTCTGGGCTCCGGTCTGGACGGTAAGGGTCGGGCCGATTTATGGCCCACGGATGGGGCGATGGCGAGGCCGGATGCGAACTGCGCCCGAGCGCCGCGGGTCCGTTCGGGCGGCGTTCCGCCCCGATGTCGGCCCGATGTCGGTCCGTGGTCGGCCCGTGGCTGGCGTGGGGACGGCGCGCGGGCGGGCGTCGCGTCGGGCGCGGGCGGAGCGCGCTTCCCGGTCCAAAGGCGGCGCTGCGCCGCGGCGTCGTTTATGGACCTGACGGCATTCCGTGCTAAAAGCAGGGCGACAATCATGCCGAGGCCGCGATGATCGACACGCTCAAGAGCATCTTCACCTGGTGGAACGGCGCCCCCCTGACCACCCGTCTCTCCGTCTCCAAGCAGACCCGGGTCGGCGAGGACGAGATGGGCAACACCTACTGGAGCACCGCCGACGGCAAGCGCCGCTGGGTGCTCTACAAGGGCGAGGCCGAGGCTTCCTCCGTGCCGGCCGACTGGCATGGCTGGCTGCATTTCACCTGGGATCAGCCCCCGACCGAGGCGCCGCTGAAGCGCCAGGCCTGGGAGAAGCCGCATATGCCCAACCTGACCGGAACCGAGGCGGCCTATCACCCGCCGGGCTCGGTGCTGACCCCGGCCGTGCGCCCCCGGGTCGCCGGCGATTACGAGGCCTGGTCCCCCGAATAAGCCGCCCGCGCCGCGGGTCGGGAGAGGGGCGCGCGCGACGTGACGCGGCCCCCGACGACGACCTCGACGGCGCCTGCGACGCCCCCCCGCGGCGGCTCCTGCCACGGGGCGCGGGGCGGGGCGGGGCCGAGAGATCGTCTCCCGCGTGTCGGCGCCTTCCGGGCATGGCTCGGGTTTCCGCTCCGCCATCACCGGAACGAGAGGTGACATTCGCCCTCGGCTTCCCCAGATAGGGACGGTTGCAAGATGCGCGCGCCCTGCGGGTCGGCGCGCGAAAACTCGACAGGCTCGCGGCGCCGGCCGCGGGTCGGACGGCGATCCGACGCGGGCGACGCCCCGCGCGACAGGAAGGACGAGGCGAAGCATGGCGAGCAGCGCGGCCGAAACCCTCATCGGCGCGGCGGTCCTGGCGGCCGCCGCCGGCTTCATCGCCTACGCCGCCCAGACCACCGAGCTGTCGGCCGGCGGCGGGTCCCGCTACGAGATCACCGCGGGCTTCCGCAAGGCGGTCGGCGTGTCGGTGGGCACCGACGTGCGCATCGCGGGCGTGAAGGTCGGCGCGGTCTCGGCCATGTCGCTCGATCCCCGGACCTACCGGGCGCAGGTCACGCTTTCCATCGACGACGCCATCAAGCTGCCCGACGACTCGGACGCCGCGATCTCGGCCGAGGGGCTGCTGGGCGGCAACTACATCTCCGTCACGCCGGGCGGGTCGGACATCATGCTCGCCCCCGGCGAGGAGATCATGTTCACCCAGGGCTCGGTGGATTTCATGGACCTGGTGGGGCGGGCGATCTCCTCGTCGGGCTCGACCAGCCAGTGACCGGCGCCCCCGCGCATACCGCCGACGCCGACGCCGACCACTGGTCGGCCGCGGGCTACGCCTCCACGGCGCGCTTCGTCTCCGATCTCGGGGCGCCGGTGGTGGCGCTGCTGGACCCGGCGGCGGGGGAGCGGATCCTCGACCTCGGCTGCGGCGACGGCGCGCTGACCGAGGCGCTGGTCGCGGCGGGCGCGCATGTGACCGGCTACGACGCCTCGCCCGACATGGTGGCGGCGGCGCGCGCGCGGGGTCTGGACGCGCAGGTCGGCGATGGCCACGCGCTGCCCTTCGACGGCGCGTTCGACGCGGTGTTTTCCAACGCGGCCCTGCACTGGATGACCGACCCCGACGCGGTGCTGGCCGGCGTCGCCCGCGCCCTGCGCCCCGGCGGCCGCTTCGTGGCGGAGCAGGGCGGCATGGGCAACGTCGCCGCCATCCGCACTGCGCTGATCGCCGTGCTGGCCGAGGAAGGCGTCGAGACCACCCTGCACGAGATCTGGAGCTTCCCCTCCCCCGCCGAGCAGACCGCCCGTCTGGAAGCCGCCGGCTTCGTGGTGGAGCGGATCGAGCTGATCCCCCGCCCGACCCCGGTCGCGGCCGGGATGGAGGCCTGGCTGGCCACCCTCGCCGCCCCCGCGCTGGCGCTGCTGCCGGAGGCGCGCCGGGCCCCGGCCCGCGCGCGCGCCGCCGCGCTGGCCCGCCCCGCGCTGTGCGATGCGGGCGGCCGCTGGACCGCGGATTACGTCCGTCTGCGCTTCCGTGCGCGGCTGGCCGGACGCGGCGACCACCCCGACGCCCTCTCCGGAAAGGCCGCGACATGAGCCGCCTCGAACTCCGCCTCCGTCTTTCCCGCCGCGTGCTGGGCGGGCTGATGTCGCTGGCCGTGGCGATCCCCGCCCTGGCGCTGGCCCAGGCCGAGGGCGCCACCGGCGGGACCGACCGGCTGGACGGCGCCGGCGGTTCCGGCGACCGCGGCGGGCTGGAGGGCAACTTCCGCCAGGTTCCGCGTGACGCCGAGGGCCGGCTGCGCGAATACGAGCCGCCGACCCTGCCGCGCCCGGACATGACCGATGTGCGCCACGCCAGGCTGCGGATGCTCGACAAGATGACCGGCCAGGTCGAGACGCTGGAGATCGACGCCGGCGAGACCCTGGTCGAGGACCGGCTGGAACTGGCGTTGCGCACCTGCCGCGTGCCGGTGGGGGATGAGCGCGGCGACGCCGTGGCCTATCTGGAGATCCGGGACCTGCGCGAGGACGCGCCGCGCTTCACCGGGTGGATGTTCGCCGCCTCGCCCGCGCTTTCGGCGCTGGACCACGCGCGTTATGATGTCTGGGTGGAGAGCTGCAGCACCAGCTCGGCCTCCGGCGCGTCGGGCAACGAGTAGAAATCCGCCGGCGTCCGCAGCGCCGTTTCCAGCATCCGGTGATAGACGTCGCGGCTGACCTCGGCCGCGCCCAGCTTGCGCAGGTGGTCGGTGACGAACTGGGTGTCGAGCAGGCTGAATCCGCCCGCCCGGAGCCGCGCCACCAGGTGAACCAGCGCGATCTTGGACGCATCGGTGCGGCGGGAGAACATGCTCTCCCCGAAAAACGCCGCGCCGAGCTGCACGCCGTAGAGCCCGCCGACGAGGGCCCCGTCCATGCGCACTTCCACCGAATGCGCGTAGCCGAGCCGGTGGAGGGTGCCGTAGAGCTCGCGGATCTCGGGGTTGATCCAGGTTTCCTCGCGCCCGGCGCACCCGTCGAGCACGCCCTCGAAGTCCCGGTCGACGGCGACCTCGTGGCCGCCGCGGCGCAGGGTGCGGGCGAGCGATCGGGGGACGTGGAGCCCGTCGAGCGGCAGGATCCCGCGGCGCTTGGGATCGACCCAGAAAATGTCCTCGGCGTCCGCGCTCTGCGCCATGGGGAAGACCCCGGCGGCGTAGGCCCGCAGGAGCAGGGTCGGCGTGATGCGCAGCGGTTCGACCGGTTCGCTCATGCGAGGCTCCCGTTTCCCGCAGTCTAGGGGGCGGAGCGCGTCAGGCGCAATGGCCAAGGGCGGCGCGGGCGGAGGACGCGGGAGCCGCGCCTCGGCCCGCGCGCGGGTGGGGCCGTGGCGCCGGCGCGGCGTTGAGAGGGCGGGAAGGCCGCGAGGGTCGCGGGGTGCGCGCGGGGGGGCGGGAACGGCCTGCGGCGCCGCTGGAGACCGGGCCGCTGAAGACCGGGCCGCTGGAGACCGGGGCCGCGGGCGCCCCCGTTTCAACCGCCGCGGTGCAAGCCGGTTCTGTCGGCGCGACCTTGGGCGCGGCGCCTGCGCAGGTCAGGCCGACGGGGGGGGCCGGGTCAGGCCGCGGAGACGTCGCGGCGAGGGGCCGCCGCCGTCGCCGTTGCGGGCGGGGCGTCGTCCGGCGTCTCCGCCTCCGCCTCCGCCTCCGCTTCCGCCTCGGCCCGCAGGGCGAGGGTCTGGGCGCTCAGCAGGGCCTGCATCTCGGGCGCCAGCGCGGCGGCGGGCGCGTAGCCGGTGGCGGCGGCGCGGGCGACGACGGATTCATGCAGGCGCTGGCCGTCCCGCAGCTCGGGTCGCCGCGGGGCGCGCAGCAGGAACAGCCGCCCGATGCCCTTGCGCGGCCCCAGCATCGGCGCCGCCGGATCCACCGGATGCGCCGCCCGCCAGCCGTCGGGCAGGGGCATGCCCAGTTCCTCCGCCCGTTCCATCATCCACTGGAAGGGCGCCGCGGCCAGCCCGGCGGCGGCCGGGAACGCGCCCACCTGGCCCCCGACATCGGCATGGGCGCCCGGGAACCACACCTGCTCCAGCCGCCCGCCCCAGCCCGGCGCCCGCTCCCACATCTCGGGGGCGAAGGCGATCCGGTCCTCGTCCAGCGCCAGCGCCTGGAAGCCGTTGCGCACCACCGGGCTCAGCCGGTGGTCGTGGAATTCGGTGGCCATCGGGTGCAGGAAGCTCAGCACCGGCCAGGGCGCCCCCAGCGCCTTCACCGTGTCCCAGACCCCGATCATCCGCACCGGCGTCGGCCCCGGATGGCAATAGCGTCGCGCGAAGCCGCGGATCGCCTCGGGCGAGCCGGACTGGTAAAGCCGGAAGGCCCGGATCACGCGTCGTTCCAGCGCCGCCTCCGGGCGCAGCAGCCCGACCCGGCCGATCAGCCCGGCCAGCGAGCGCACGGCATAGGCCCCCCGCGAATAGCCGAACAGGAAGATCCGGTCCCCCGGCGCCCATTGCGAGGCGAGCCGGGCGTAGCCCTCGACGATGGCGTCGTTGAGCCCGAGCCCCAGCGCCGCGCGCAGCCAGCGCCGCGCGCCCTGGCCCTGCACGCCGGGATGGTAGCCGTAGGAGACGTCGGCGCGCCGGCCGCGCGCCTCCAGCAACCCCATGAGACGGCCGCAATGGGTCTCCTCCCCCTCCTCGCGGGATGACAGGGTGCCGTCCACCACCCAGACCAGCGCCCGGCCGCGGCGCGCGGGGCGGGGGGCGGCGTCGCGCAGGGCCGAAGGGGCGTCGTCGGGGCGGAGCGCGCCGCGGCGCAGGGCCCGGCGGGTCAGCAGCGCCGGGCCTGGGCGCCCCAGGGCCGGGCCGCCGCCGCTGGCTTCGGCCTCGGCCTCGGCGAACGAGGGGGACGCGGCGTCGGAGCCGAAAGCGGAGGGCGGCGGACAGGCGGTCATCGGGGCAATCTGCACGGCGGAAGTTGAGAACCCGTGGCGGCCCGCCCGCATCGGCCCCGCACGGCGCCGCGCGGAACGGCGCCGGCGCCGGCGCCCGGGATCCGCACGGGCCGGCCCCGGTCGTTCGAGGCCATGTTGACTTACTCTTCATTTAAAATGCGCGGAATTTCAATTCCGCCGAATGGGGGTCGGCTTTCCGCCTCATTTACCGCCCACGTGGCATCCAGGAGCCAGTGGGAACTGGGGTAAGAGGGGAGCGTGACATGCGCGATCTTGTGTTTATCGACTGCGCCGCCGATGCGGCGGAGAAGGCGGGCGACTGGGCGGGGGCCGCGCTGGCGCGGGCCGGGCTGCCGGCATGCGAAGCGGGCGAGGCGGCGCTGCGTCTGGCCGAAGGGGTGCGCGTCGCCGCCGGGGTCTACGCCTCGGGCTCCGCGCCGCAGGCCATGCTGGTGCTGACCGACGAAGACGGCGCGCTGAGCTTCGAGCTGGTCGCCGACGGCGATCCGGCCCGCGGCGCGGCGCAGGCCTGCGCCGAGGCGAGCTGGGTGGCCGAACGGCGCGTCGCCGGCGGCAACGCCTTTCGGCTGCGGATGCCCGCCCGGGCCTGAGTCCGGGCCCCGCGCGCGTCCGAAGCCGCAAGGCGGCCGCACGCTTTGAAAACGGGCGGCGCCCGCGGGCGCAGACAGATAAGGGCGCCGTCCCGGCGGGGACGGCGCCCTTTCGCGTATTCGCGTGTCGAAGCCCCTCCGCTCAGCGCGTTCGCCTCCGAATCGCGCGTCCGGACGGCGGGGTCGCGGGGCGGCGGCGCGCGCCGACCCGCGGGGTCCGGCTCAGGCGGCCTGCAGCGCCTTCCACACCCGCTGCGGGGTGAAGGGCGGCGTGGCGATCTTCACCCCGCGCGAGCGCAAGGCGTCCTGCATGGCGAGCGATACCGCGGGGATGCCGCCGACGCAGCCGGCCTCGCCGCAGCCCTTCACGCCCAGGGGATTGGTCGTGCAGGGGATCTCGTTGAGCTTGAACGAGAATTCGGGGAAATCCGCGGCCCGGGGCATCTGGTAGTCCATGAAGCTGCCCGAAAGCGGCTGCGCGGTCTCCGGGTCCCAGGCCATGGTCTCGCCCATCGCCTGGCCGACGCCCTGGGCGATGCCGCCATGGACCTGGCCCTCGACCATCAGCGGATTCACGATGACCCCGAAATCGTCGACGATCGTGTAGCGGGTCAGGCAGGATTCGCCGGTCTCCGGGTCCACCTCCATCTCCGCCACATGGCAGCCGTTGGGGAAGGTGGCGGTGCGGTCGTCGACCCCGCCTTCGCCTTGCAGCCCGTTCATCTGGCCGGCCACGTCGAACAGCGTCACCGACTTGTCGGTGCCCTTGATCCGGTAGCGGCCGCCTTCCTCCACCGAATATTCGATGTCGCCGACGGCGGCCTCCAGCAGTTCGGCGGCGCCGTCCATGCCCTTCTCGATGATCTGGTCGGCGGCCTGGATGAACACCCGGCTCGCCATGATCAGAGAGCGCGAGCCCCCGGTCCCGCCGCCGGTCTCCAGCAGGTCCGAATCGCCGGCCAGAAGCTCCACCTGGTCGAGGCTGACGCCCAGCTTGTCGTGGATGACCTGCGCCCAGACCGTCTCATGCCCCTGGCCGGTGGACTGGGTGCCGACGGCGGTGCGGACCTTGCCCTCCGGGCGCACGTCGAGAATCGCGCGCTCCTGCGGGCCGCCGCCGGTGCGCTCGAAGTAATAGACCACCGCCGTGCCCAGCAGCTTGCCGCGGGCCTCCGCCTCGGCCCGGCGGGCGGCGAAGCCCGACCAGTCGGCGGCGGCCAGCGCATCGTCGAGGTTGCGGCCCGGATCGGCCGAATCGAACACGCAGCCGCCATGGGTGGTGTAGGGGATCTGCGCCGGAGTGATCAGGTTGATCCGCCGGAACTCGGCCCGGTCCATGCCGAAGGCGAGGGCGGCCTCCTCCATCAGCTGCTCGGTGATGTGGATCATCTCCGGGCGCCCGGCGCCGCGATAGGCGTCGGTGGGCGTGGTGTTGGTGAAGGCGCCCCGGGTTTCGTGCCAGAACACCGGCACGTCATACATGCCGCCGGTGATGGGGGACGAGAAGAACGAGTGGATCGCCGCCCCGAAGGTCGAATAATAGGCCCCGAGATTGGAGACCGAGCGCATGCGCATCGCCAGCACGCGGCCGGTCTCGTCGAAGGCGCCCTCGGCCCAGGTGCGCAGGTCGCGGGCCTGGGCGTCGGAGAGGAACGCCTCCGAGCGGTCGGCGGTCCAGCGCACCGGCGTCCCGGTCTCACGCGCGGCGAGCACCACCAGCGCGTCCTCGGGATGGGCCTGGAGCTTCATGCCGAAGCCGCCGCCCACGTCGGGGGTCTGCACGCGGATCATCGCGGGCTCGACGCCGAGCTGGCGGGCGAGCTTGCCGCGCAGGTTGTGCGACCCCTGGGTGCCGGCGAAGATCGACCAGCGGGATTCGCCGGCCAGCCACTCGGCCCGGCAGGCGCGGGGCTCCATCGAGGCGACGACGACGCGCTGGTTGATGACCTCCACCGACACGGTGCGCGGGGCGGAGGCGAAGGCGGCGTCGGTGGCGTCCTTGTCCCCGATCGCCCAGGTGTAGGCGAGGTTGCCGGGGGCCTCCTCGTGCAGTTCGGGGGCGCCCTCCTCCAGCGCCGCGGCGCCGTCGATGACCACCGGGGCGTCGTCCACGTCGAATTCGATCAGTTCCGCCGCGTCGCGGGCCTGGGCGAGGCTCTCGGCGACGATGAAGGCCACCGGCTGGCCGGCGAAGCGCACCGCGTCGGAGGCGAGATGGGGCATGGTCACCGGCTTCACCGGATCGGCGCCGGTCGATTCCATCGGGAAGTCGTTGGTCAGCGGGTTGAGCCGGTCCGCGATGTCGGCATGGGTCCAGACCAGCTTCACGCCGGGGGCGGCGCGGGCCTCGGTCACGTCGAGCGTCGCGATTCGCCCATGTCCGACCGGGGAGCGAAAAATATAGGCGCTGAGATCGCTCGGCTGGCTGAGGTCGTCCAGGTATTGCCCCTCGCCGCGCAGGAACCGGGCGTCCTCCTTGCGGCGGATGGGCTGGCCAAGACCGAATTTCATCGCAATCTCCGGGCGTTATATGGGTATGGCGGCAGGGTCGAACGACGCGCCGCGTTCAACCTAACCCGGAGCGCGCATGAAGGGCAATCGCCGCGCGTCCGGCGGTTTCTGAAGGAATCATGAACAATTATCTGGTCATGAGGCAGGGGCTTCGTTAACCTCGGACCGTGTACAAGGCGTAGTTGTAGTGTTGCCTGGTGTGGAGTGTTTGGCGTGCGTGGTGACGACAGACTCATGACGATCCTGACCGGGATCGTATTGACCGTCGCGCTCGGCGCAGTGGCGCAGCGTGGCGAAATCTTCGGAAATCTTGGCGTCGGGCCTGGCTTCGACCCGCGCGACGATGTCGTCGCGGCGGCGGCCGACGGCGCCTACATGATCGACGTGACGGCCAATGATCGCGGCGCAACGCGCGAGGATGGCCACCGCGTGCTGATCCTCGCCGCCCCCGGATGCGGCGTCGCCTATCGGCGCGACGGCCAGGTGCTTTACGACGGCGCCGGCTGCATCGGCGCCCAGCGGCTGAGCTACTGCGTCGCCCAGGGCGACGACTGCCGGGGCGCCGAGCTGACCATTCTTCTGCGCGAGGGCGAGGATGCGGCCATGGCCGCGCCGTCCAGCGTTTCCGACACGCCCGTGACCAGACTGGCGGAGGCGCCGTCGCATGAGTGGCTGGCCTCGGTTTCGGCCACGCCGTCGCGGGGCGGGTTCAGCGATGCGCCCGAGCGCCGCGCGGACGAGCGGCCGCTGGCCGGCCTGACCTCGGCGCTGGGATCGCTGGCGCCGGACGCCGGGACGGAGGTTTCGGGCACGGACGACGGAATGGCGGAGGCGCGGCCAAACGCCGATTGATCCCGCCGCGCCGCGCGCTGGCGGGGCACGCAGACACCAGATGGCCTGACCGGCGCCGAAAGGCGTCCGGGACTGGCCGGGGGAAGGCGGGGTTCGCCCCGTCCGCGCCGGAGACGCAGGGGAGCGTGTCCGGCGTTTTGCGTTTGCGGGCAGGGGGCGCGGGGCGGGCGCGGGACGGCGTTCGCGGACCCAAAGGCCCCAGCCATCCTCCCGCCGCAGGGCGTTGAGCGCGCGCAGTCGGAAGGGCTGAGGCCGAACGCGGCGCCACCCTGCGAGATCTTCGTCATGGCCGTGCCGGCGGCCCGGAAGCCGGGGGGGCGCGCAGGGCGCCTGTCAGCGGGTCGCCCTCCGGGGCGACGGCGAAGGCGACGTTGATCAGGGCGCGAAAGGATCCTGGCCTCTAAGTCGAAGATGGGGAACGATTTTTCGCAGGTGCGAACCTTGTCGGCGGCGGTCTCGGGGATGTCCTTGGCCTGCCGGCAGGGGGGCGCCATCGCCGGAACGGGGCGTTCGAGGCCGCCTCTTCCGCCCGAATGCCCGCGCCCGGAGGCGGCCGGCGTTGTCCACGTGTTCCCCCCGGTCGCGGCTCGCGATCCCGTCATCGGGGCGGTGGGCGAGCGCCTTGGCCTTTCCATGTTCGCGCCCCGTCAGGCCCAGCTTGCGGGCGGAGCGCGGCGGGGCCGGGGGCCGCGCGTCGTCGGGCCCGAGGGTGGCGGAAGGAGCGCCCGCGCGGCGCGGCGTGGGGGGCGCTGAACGGAACCGGGCCCGGAAGGGCGGGGGCGCGGTTCGGTCGGGCGGCAGGGTCGATCAGGCTGGGGCAGGGGCTGGTCGAAGGCAAGTCCGGTGGACCGGCCCTGCGGGAGCGGCGGCCGGCCGGGCGCGGGCTCCTAAGCGACGCGGACCGGGACGGGGCCTCTCCGTCGCGGCGGGCGGCGCCCTCCGCCGTTCGCGCGGGCGATAGGGGGGCTCCGCGCGCCGCGGTCTCAGCCCAGCAGGGCGGGCAGGTCGGCGATCGAGGCGATGACGTGGTCGGCGCCGGGGGCCAGGGTCGCGGCGTCGGCCGGGCCGGTCAGCACGCCGACCACCAGCCCCGCCCCTGCCGCGCGCCCGGCGCCGAGGTCGTGGATGCTGTCGCCGATCATCGCGACTTCGCCCGGCGCAACGCCCACCGCCTCGGCGAAGGCCAGCACCATGCCGGGACCCGGCTTCAGGCCATGGCCGCTGTCATAGCCGGCGACGAAATCGAAGGCCTCGGCGATGCCCAGCGCGGCCATGTGGGCGCGGGCCGGGGCCTCGGCGTCATGGGTGGCGATGCCCAGCTTCAGGCCGCGGGCGCGGAACCCGGCCATCAGCCCGGCCATGTCGGGGGCCGCGGGCTGGGGGCCGGCCTGCGCGGCCTCCGCGGCGCGGCGGTTGGCCTCGATCTCGATGCGGCGGGCGTCGGCGCCGGGCAGTTCGGCGGCCCAGATCGCCGCGACCTCGGCCGTCGAACCCGCCACGATCGGCGACCCCGCCCGGAACCGCCCGGAAACCGGATCGAGCCCGGCAATGTCCGACAGCCGGTCGCGCAGGGCGGCGCGGTCGGGGCCGTCGCCGGGGACGAGATCGGTCAGCACCTCGCGCACGAAGCCCCGCCAGGTGGCGTCGAAGTCGAGCAGGGTTCCGTCCTTGTCGAACAGGATGGCGCGGATCATCGGCGGCTCCGGGTGCGGCTGCGGGGCGTCTGGGTCGTCCGAGGTGATAGCGCGGAGCGGGGGGCGACGGAAGGCGGGCGGGGGCGATGGAGTGCGGGACGCGGGCGGGGGACGGGGCGGGCGCCGCCGCGGCAAGGCGTCCGGCGGGCGCGGGGCCTGCGGGGCTTGCCCCGGGGCGGGCGGCGTTGGAGGATGCATTCCCGCGGGTATGTCGCCCGCGCGGTTCTTCCCGCCGGCCCGTCCGGCCCGCCCGATGGCCGGAAGCGCGCGCAGACGCGCTTCGGCCGACGCCCTGCAAGACAACCCGAGGAAACCGCCCAGATGAAAGCCCCGCGCCCCTCTCGCGCCGACTACGCGCGCTTCGTGCCGATGACCACGCGGCTGAGGGACAACGATCAGTACATGCACATGAACAATGTCGTGTATTACGAATACTTCGATTCCGCCGTGAACGAGTGGCTGATGGAGGTCCCCAAGCTGATCCTTCCCGACGGCCCCTGCATCGGCATCGTCGCCGACACGCAATGCACCTTCTACGCCGAGGTGAAGTGGCCGCAGCGGGTCGAGGTGGCGATGCGGATGGATCGGATCGGCAATTCCTCGCTGACCTACGGGCTGGCCATGTTCGCCGAGGGCGAGGAGCTGGCCAACGCCGCATGCCGCTACGTGCATGTCTATTGCGACGGCAAGATCCGTCGGCCCGAGCCGCTGCCGCAATTCCTCATCGATGCGGCCAACACGCTGGTGGTCGCGAAAGGGTGAGGCGAGGGCGCGCGCCGCTGCGCGAGGAGGCCGCGCGACGACCGTTTCGCCAGGCCGCCCCGGGGCGCCCGCGCGGCGTAGCGCCGTCGCGAGGGCGGTGAACGCCCCCCCGCGGCGGGGCGCGCGCGAGCTTGGACGGGAGAGTGGGGGCGCCGCCTGATCGCGCGGGGCGCCGTTGAGCCGGTGGGCCGGTGGGCCGCCGGCGCCCGGGTGACGCGGGATCGCGCCGGCGCCGCCCGGGACGCCGCGGCTCGCGACCCCGGCGCCGCGCCGCGCGGGCGCCCCGGCGCATCCCTTGATCCGGTCGTCGCGCGGCTCCCCCCGCCGAAGCCCGCGCGGCGGCGGGCGCGTCAGTCGGCCAGCGCCGCCTGGAACTCCCGCCATTCGCCCGGGCTCATCCCCGAGCTCTCCTGCGTCACCGACTCGCCGGCCAGCATCCGCTTCAGGCAGCCCATGGCCGAGGCCGAGAACTGCACCGAGCCCAGCCGGTATTCCTCGAACGCCTCGTAGGCCGCCGGGACCCAGGCCCTGGCCAGCTCGCACATGATGTCCGCATAGACCCGGATCTCGTACTGCGCATGGGGATCGGCCCGCAGCCGCAGGAAGTGGAACAGGTTGTGCAGGTCGATCTTCCAGTACCACTGGGTGTAGACGTTGGCGGTCAGGTTCATCCGCGCCAGCTCCCGCGCCAGCCCGGCCTTGTCCGGATCGGCGGGCGAGCCGTCCGCCGTCTCGTTCAGCATGCCGGCGTAGTGGTCGTAGCAACGCGCGCTGTCCTCGCGCAGCATGCGCAGGACGGCCTCGGCCTCCGCCCCCTCCAGCACGTCGCCCCGGCCCTGCCGGTTATTGGACGCCTGGGCCGCCAGATGCTCCGGCGCCGGGATGTAGAACTCCCGGTCCAGGATCGAATAGCGCGCCGAGTACTCGTTGACGTTGGCGGTGCGGTGCCGGATCCATTGCCGGGCCACGAAGATCGGCAGCTTCACATGCAGCTTGATCTCGCACATCTCGAAGGGGGTCGAGTGCCAGTGGCGCATGAGGTAGCGGATCAGGCCGCGGTCGTCGCGGGCCTTGCGGGTGCCGGCGCCGTAGGACACGCGGGCCGCCTGCACGATGGCCGCGTCGTCGCCCATGTAGTCCACCACGCGCACGAAGCCGTGGTCGAGCGCCGGCAGCGCCTCGTATAGCCGCTGCTCCAGTCCCTCGGCCACGGGCCGCAAGGTGGTCCGCGTGGCGGCGCGGCTGGCGTCGATCTCGGCCTGGTGTTCGGGGCTCAACGTCATCCGCACGATCTCCCTTGTCAGCGCATTCCGGCTTTATACCGGATGAGCCGACGTCGCAAAGGCGTGCTGTCGGAGGAACCGCCCGCGGCATGACGACCGGCGTCAGGGCGGTGGACCGGCGCCGATAGCAGGCTAGTGTAGTCCATGGGCCGGCGCCGAGCGGGCGTCCGCCGCCAGACCGAATTTTCGCGCCCTCTCCCGCGTCCGGCGCGGCGGGCGCAGAAGGAGCCCCCAGATGAAGATCGAATATCTCCACACCATGGTGCGCGTTAAGGACATAGAAGCCTCAAAGGCCTTCTACTGCGACCTGCTGGGGTTGGAGGAGGTCCGCCGCGTGGACAGCGAAGCCGGGAAATTCACGTTGGTTTTCCTCGCCCCCCCGGGGCAGGAGGACGCGGCGGTGGAACTGACCTACAACTGGGGGTCCGATGAGGACTACCAGGGCGGCCGCAACTTCGGCCACCTCGCCTATGCGGTCGAGAATATCTACGACATGTGCGCGAAGCTTCAGGCCGGCGGGGTGGTGATCAACCGTCCGCCGCGCGACGGGCGCATGGCCTTCGTGAAAAGCCCCGACGGGATCTCGGTCGAGCTTCTGCAGATGGGCGAGTCCCTGCCGCCCGCCGAGCCGTGGGCGAGCATGGAGAACACCGGAACCTGGTGATCCGCATGCCGCATCCCCCCGGCCTCCGCGCCTTCCTCTCCCGGTTTTCGCCCCGGCGCCGCGCGCGTCCGGTCGGCGCGAGGCGGGAGGAGCGACGACGCGGGCCGGGGGATGCGGAGGGGCGGGCGCGGGGGCTGATGGCCCCAGCGCCCGCCCCGGTCAGCCCGCGCGCCGGGGGCGGGAGCGCCCTCCGTCTTCCTGGCGCGTTCGTCAACGGCCGTGCCGCGGGGCGCCGCGGCGTCGGGGATCGCGCCGATCCAGCCCCCGTTGATCCGCCGGCGGAGAGACCCCCGCACGCAAGGCGCGTCGCCGCCATCCCCGCCGGGCTCGCCGCGGTTCTCCCGGCGGTCCTTCCGTCTTCCCCGTTTCGCCCGATCCCGCGCCGCGCCCCCCGGCCGGGCGCCCTCGCTCCCCGGCGACCCGGCGCGCCCGTCGCCGCGTTGCGCTGCGCCGTCGCGGGCGCGGTCCTCGCCGTCGGCGCGGGGGCGGCGGCCCCGGCCTCGGCGTGCTCGCTGGCGCTGGCTCTGGCGCTCGACGTCTCCTCCTCCGTCGATCCGACCGAATACGGGCTGCAGGCCGACGGTCTCGCCTCGGCGCTGGAGGATCCGGATGTGAAGGAGGCGATCCTGGCCCCCGGCGGGTTCGTGACCATCGCCGTCTACGAATGGTCGGGACGCTGGCAGCACGAGGTCGTCGCCGGCTGGACCGCGCTCAACACCCCCGCTGAGATCGACGCGCTCGCCGCCCGCATCCGCGGCTTCGGGCGCAGCCATGCCGACTACCCGACCGCGCTGGGCCATGCCATCGGCTTCGCCGCGCGCCTGCTGAAGGAGGCGCCGGTCTGCGATCGCAGGGTGCTCGACATATCGGGCGACGGCGCCAACAACGACGGCTACGAACCCCTGCACGCCTATCGCAATTTCGAGCTTCAGGACGTGACGGTGAACGCGCTGGTGGTCGGCGGCATCGCCCGCCCGCAGCTGCGGCGCTATTTCGAGACCACGGTCATCAAGGGCCCCGGCGCCTTCGTGGAGGTGGCGCGCGACTACCGAGACTACGCCCGCGCCATGAAGCGCAAGCTGCTGCGGGAGATCCGGCCGCCCATGGCCATCGGCCTGCTGATGCGGGACGGCCCGGGGTGAGCCCGCGCGGCGGGGCGGGACGCGGGCCGGCACGCGGTTTCGGCGGCCCGGGTCGGTCGGGCGCGGCGCGCCGCGCGCCGTCGCGCCCCGTCCCTTCGGCGTCGCTCCCCCCTGTCGCGCGATGGACCGTCATCCGGCCTTCTTCCGAGGCGCCTTCCGCCGCCCCGGCGACCGAACCGCGCGGCGGCGGCGCCCCGGGCTCCCTCCGCCGTTCCGCCACCCGTTCCGCGCGTGTTGGCTTGTTGTCCTGCTTCGAGGCGTTGCGGCGACCGACGGGGGCTCCCCGACCCGTCTCGCCCAGGCGGCGCGCGTCTGCGCCAAGCCGCGCCCGCCCGCCGCGGGCTTGGAGGCCGCTGTCGGGAATGCGGATGATCCTGCGCCGGGGCGTTCCGCCCCCGGCTCGCCTGTCGCCGGGCGTCCGCTTTCGCCCCATGCCGCGGTTTCGCGTGCGCGAGCCGCTCCGAGACGTCTCCGCCCGGCGCCCCATCGACACCGCCGCGCGGGCGCTCCGCAGCCGCCAGGCGCCCGGGTCGTCGCGCGGCGTCCGACGTCGGGGGCGCGGCGCGGCGCTTGCGCTGCTCGTCTGCGTCGCCGCCTGGAGCCTCCCCGGCCCGGCGCGGGCCCAGGCGCAGAGCGCGGGACCCGGTTGCGCCCTGGCGTTGGTCCTGGCGCTCGACGTTTCCGGCTCCGTTGATCCGGGCGAATGGCGCCTGCAGGCCGACGGCCTCGCCGACGCCTTCCGCAGCCCGGATCTGCAGGAGGTGGTGAGCGCGCTGGACGGGGACCTCGCCGTCGCCGTCACGCAATGGACCGGCGCCGGGCGCCAGCATCTGGCGTTGGGCTGGACGCGGCTCTCCAGCCCCGCCTCGATGCGCGGCTTCGCCGTGGCGCTGGGCGCCATGCCGCGCGCCTGGCGGCATTTCTCCACCGCCATCGGCGACGCCATAGATCATGCGGTGGGCGTCGGCCGGGCCGCCCCCGAGGACTGCGCGCGCAAGGTGATCGACGTCTCCGGCGACGGCGCCAGCAACGAGGGCGCCGCCCCCGCCGCCGCCCGCCTGCGCGCGCTGGCCGAGGGCTGGACGATCAACGGTCTCGCCATCGCCGGGGCCGATCCGCCCCCTGCCGCGCATTACCGGGCCGAGGTCATCATCGGCCCCCGCGCCTTCGTGGAGACCGCCAGGGACTTCGAGGCCTATCCTCCCGCCATTCTCCGCAAGCTGCTGCGCGAGATCCGGGCCGACGCCCTGATCTCGCGAGCCGCGACGCCGAAGGCGCCGCGTCTCGCGGGCCTCGCACCCGCGCCGCGCCGCTGATCGAAATGCCGGGCGGGGCCGGGGCGGGACCCGGGCGGGAGGACATCCCGGACGGCGGGGTCAGCGCGCCCGGCCGGGGACCGAGACCATGCGGCCCAGGAAGGCCCCCCCGAAGATGTGGATGTGCAGGTGCGGCACCTCCTGATGCGCGTCCGGGCCGGCATTGGACAGGATCCGGTAGCCGTTCCCGCCCTCGCTCTCGGGATGGCCGAGCATCTTCGCGACCTCGCCCACGCAGCGGGTGAAATCGACGATCTCCTCGGCCGAGGCCTCCAGCGCGAAATGGTCGTAGTTCACATAGGCGCCCTTGGGGATCACCAGCACATGGGTCGGGGCCTGCGGGTTGATGTCGTGGAAGGCGAGCGAGCGCTCGGTCTCGTGCACCTTCTTGCAGGGGATCTCGCCGCGCAGGATCTTGGCGAAGATGTTCTGGTCGTCATAGGCGTAGGGCATCGAAGGCTCCGGAGCGGGAACGGGCGGGGCGCGGCGGCCCCGGGTCATGGCCGGTCAGGCGTAGCGCAAGGCGTGGGCGGGCGTCCACCGCATCGGCACCGCATCGGCGCCCCGTGCCGGGGCATTCCTATCTCTCCGGCCATGAATGGCCTTCGGGCGCCCCTCCCCGTGGGGGAGGGGTAGGCGGCGCTTCCATCGGCTGACGTCGCGCGGATCGGTTTCGGGTCGGGAAACGGCGTCGCGCGCGACCCCGGCGCCCCGCCGCGCGGGCGGGACGGCGCGGCCTGGCGGATGCGGGACGCGCGGCGCCCGCGCAGGGGATCAGTGCGCGGCGGCCCAGTTCTTGCCCTGGCCCGCGTCCACCACCAGCGGCGTGGCCAGCGAGACGGCGGGATGGGCCGCGCCCTCCATCGCCGCGCGCACCACGTCGATGGTCTTTTCGGCTTCGGCCTCGGGAACCTCGAACAGCAGTTCGTCATGGACCTGGAGCAGCATCCGGCCCGAAAGCCCGGCGGCTTCCATCGCCGGCTCCACCCGCACCATCGCCCGCCGGATCACGTCCGCCGCGGAGCCCTGGATCGGCGCGTTGATCGCGGCGCGCTGGGCGAAGCTCGCCCGCGGGCCCTTGGCGCCGATCTCGGGCATGTGGATGCGCCGGCCGAACAGGGTTTCGACATAGCCCTTCTCCTTCGCCCCCGCGACGGTCGCGTCCATATAGGCGCGGATGCCGGGGAACTTCGCGAAATAGGCGTCGATGAAGGCCTTGGCCTCGTCGCGGGGGATGCGCAGGTTGTTGGCCAGCCCGAAGGCCGAGATCCCGTAGATCACCCCGAAATTGATCGCCTTGGCCTGGCGGCGGATCTCCGGCGTCATCTGGTCCATCGGCACGCCGAACACTTCCGAGGCGGTCATGGCGTGGATGTCCTGCCCGTCCTTGAACGCCTGCTTCAGCGCGTCGATTCCGGCGATATGGGCGAGGATGCGCAGTTCGATCTGGGAATAGTCGAGGCTGACGATCACGTTCCCCGGCTCGGCCACGAAGGCCTCGCGGATCTCGCGGCCCTCTTCCGAGCGGACGGGGATGTTCTGCAGGTTCGGATCGGTGGAGGCGAGCCGCCCGGTCGAGGTGGCGGCGAGGCTGAACGACGTGTGGACCCGCCCCGTATCCGGGTTGATATGGGTCTGCAGCGCGTCGGTATAGGTGGATTTCAGCTTGGAGACCTGGCGCCAGTCCAGCACCCGCGCCGCGAGGTCCGAGCCCTGTTCGGCGGCCAGCGTCTCCAGCACATCCGCCCCCGTGCCCCAGGCGCCGTTCTTGCCCTTCTTGCCGCCCGGCATCTCCATTTTCTCGAACAGGATCTCGCCGAGCTGCTTGGGGGAGCCGACGTTGAAGCTCTGCCCCGCCAGCTCCTGGATCTCCGCCTCCAGCCCCGCCATGCGCTGGGCGAAGCGGGAGGACAGGCGCGAGAGCTGGTCTCGGTCGACCTTGATCCCCGCCATCTCCATGCGCGCGAGCACGGGGACCAGGGGGCGTTCCATCACCTCGTAGACCGCCGCCACTTTCTCCTTCGCCAGCCGGGGCTTGAGGATGCGGTGCAGGCGAAGGGTGACGTCGGCGTCCTCGGCCGCGTAGGGGGCGGCCTTGTCGATGGGCACGCGGTCGAAGGTGATCGCGGATTTGCCGGTCCCCAGCAGGGTCTTGATCGGGATCGGCTGGTGCGACAGGAAGCGGTCGGACAGCGCGTCCATGCCGTGGGAATGCAGGCCGGAGCCGAGCGCGTAGCTCATCAGCATGGTGTCGTCGATGGGCGCGACGGGCGTGCCGTGGCGGGCCAGCACCTTGAGGTCGTATTTCAGGTTCTGCCCGATCTTGAGGATCGCCGGATCGGCCAGCATCGGGCGCAGCATCGCCAACGCCTCCTCCCGGTCCATCTGGCCGGGCGCGCGGGCGGCGGGGGCGGAGAGCAGGTCGCCGTCGGCGGTCCCCCCCTCCATATGCGCCAGCGGGATGTAGCAGGCCTGGCCGGGCTCGACCGAGAGCGACACGCCGACCAGATCGGCCTGCATCTCGTCGAGCGAGGTGGTCTCGGTGTCCACCGCCACCCAGCCGCGGGCCTCGATGCGGTCGAGCCAGACCTGGAGGGCGGCGGCGTCGCGCACGACCTCGTAGGCCTCCGGGTCGATGGGCGCCTTCAGCGCGGGGTCTTCCCAGTCGGCGGAGGCCGCGGCGCCGGATTCGGCGGATTTGGGACCGGCGGCGGCGGCGGCGGACGAGCCTTCGGGCGCCGCGGCGGGGGGCAGGTCGGAGACGCCGAGCCGCTCGGCCACCCGCGCGGTCAGGGTGCGGAACTCCATCAGCCGCAGGAAGCCCAGCAGCGTGTCCGGGTCCGGGTCGCGCAGGGCGAAATCGGCCGGGCCGTCGGTGACGGGCGCCTCGGCGCAGAGCGTCACCAGCTCGCGCGAGGTGCGGACCTGGTCGGCGTTGTCGATCAGGGTCTGGCGGCGCTTGGGCTGCTTGATCTCCTCGGCGCGGGCAAGCAGCGTGTCGAGGTCTCCGTATTCGTTGATCAGCAGGGCCGCGGTCTTCAGGCCGATGCCGGGCGCGCCGGGCACGTTGTCGACCGAATCCCCGGCCAGCGCCTGCACGTCGATCACCCGATCCGGGCCGACGCCGAATTTCTCGCGCACGCCCTCGGCCCCGATGATCTCGTCGCCCTGGCCCTTGAGACCGGGTTTGCAGATCGACACCAGGTCGGTGACCAGCTGCATCAGATCCTTGTCGGAGCTGACGATGGTCACGCGGGCGCCGGCCTCCTCGGCCATGCGGGCGTAGGTGGCGATGAGGTCGTCGGCCTCGTAGCCCTCCATCTCGATGCAGGGCAGGTTGAAGGCGCGGGTGGCGTCGCGGATCAGGCCGAACTGGGGACGCAGGTCCTCGGGCGGCTCGGGCCGGTGGGCCTTGTATTCGGGATAGATGTCGGAGCGGAAGGTCTTCGAGGAATGGTCGAAGATCACCGCCGCATGGGTGGGGGCGTCGGCGGCGGCCTGGACGCGGGCCTCCAGCATCTTCTGCAGCATGTTGCAGAAGCCGGCGACCGCGCCGATGGGCAGGCCGTCGGACTTGCGGGTCAGCGCGGGCAGGGCGTGATAGGCGCGGAAGATGAAGCCGGACCCGTCGATCAGCTCCAGATGGTCGCCGGGGCCGATCGCGGGCTCGGCCATGGTCACGATTCCGGAGTGGAGGACGTGTCGGCGGGACCGCCCTTCAGAATGAAGCGCTTGTCGCAATAGCCGCATTCCACGAAGCCGGAGTCGACGGGGATCTGCAGCCAGACGCGGGGATGGCCGAGGGCCGGGCCCGGTCCGTCGCAGGCGATGCGCGATTTGGCGACGATCTCGGTTTCGGGCGCGTCGAGGGTCATGGGCGGGTCTCGCATCAGCTGGAGGCGTTGGCCGCGCATCATAGCGGCGTGGCGGGCGCGGGCAAGGCGGGGAAGGGGCCGCGCGACCACCCGGACAAGGGTGTCGCGGGGGCGCCCGCGCGGCGTGGCGGCCGTCGGGAATGCGGCGCCGGGTGCGGGGGGGAGGGGGGCAGGGGGCAGGGGAGGGGGGCAGGGGGCGGGAGGGCGCGTCTTCGCTACCGCCGCCAGAGCTTGCGGCGCACGGCGCTGTCGATGTCGGAGACGAGATTCGTCAGCCCGTCATGGTCGGGCAGGTGCGCGGCGGCGTCCGCGGCGGGCAGGGCGCCGGCGGGAAGCCCGCCCGCCGCGCCGTCGCCGAAGCCGCGATCCTTCCAGCGGGCGAAGAGCAGGGCGTCGGCGGCGTTCTGCGTCTCGATCTCCGCCACCTCCTCGGGGGACAGGTCCGCCGCGCGCAGGCGTTTGGCCTCGCCGACATTCTCGGATTCGACGGTTTCATCCACGCCGAGCTCCGCCGAGATCCCGGCCAGCGCCTCGTCGCAGCGGCGGTAGGAGCCGACGAAGTGGAAGCCGGTGAAGGCCGCGTCCAGATACAGGAACCGCGCGCGGGTGGAATGGCGGTAGAGCGCGGGGTAGCCGATTTCGAAGTAGCGGTGCAGCAGGAAACGGGTGATCGGGTTGCGCCGCTGGGTGCGCCGCCATTCGGCGAAGGGCGGGGGCGCGGGCTGGCCGCGGGTCTCGTGGCGCATCCAGCGGTAGTTCCAGAAGGACACGAGGAATCCCACCGGGTCGCGGATCAGCACCGAGGGCCGCACCGCGCGCCCCGGGAACTTGTCGGCGAGCGAGCGGGAGAGGGAGTGGCCGGAGACCGCGCGCACCCCGGTCAGGTCTGCGGGGGAAAGGGACGGGTAGCGGTTGCCGATCACGTCGCGCAGCGGGTGGCGCCAGCGGGGAGCGAGCAGGAAGCCCGCGCCCAGCGTCCGCTCGAAATGCCGCTCGACGGTGGTGCCGGCGCATTTGGGGACGTGCAGGAAGAAATGGACCGGGGGCGCGTCGGAGGTCGGGGCGGGGGCGGGCATGACGGGCTCCTCGGGCGGCTCTCGGGGCGCGGAGGCGCCGGGGGACGCCGTGGGACAAGGTGATGAGCCCGGCGGCGGGATGCAAGCGCCCGGATCGCGGGGCGCGCCGCCTGGGGCGGGGGGACGGCGCCGCCGGGCGCCCCGGTCCAGCGCCGCGCGGGCGCCGCGGCGCCGCGCTTGTCCGGTCGGGCGCGCGGCTCCCGCCCGAGGCGGTCAGCGCAGGCGTTCGACCTGGGCGCCGCAGGCCGACAGCTTCTCCTCCAGCCGTTCATAGCCGCGGTCGAGATGGTAGACGCGGCTCACCACCGTCTCCCCCTCCGCCGCGAGCCCGGCGAGGATCAGCGACACCGAGGCCCTCAGGTCCGTCGCCATCACCGGCGCGCCGCGCAACCCGGCCACGCCGTTGATCTTCGCCGTGCCGCCATGCACGTCGATGCGCGCGCCCATGCGGATCAGCTCGGGCGCGTGCATGAAGCGGTTCTCGAAGATCCGCTCCTCCAGCACGCTTTCGCCGCCGGCCAGCGTCAGCATCGCCATCAGCTGCGCCTGAAGGTCGGTGGGGAAGCCCGGATAGGGCTCGGTTATCACGTGCAGGGGACGCAGCGGGGACTCGCCCCGGGTCACGCGGACGCCGCGGGCGGTCTCCTCCAGGCCGAGGCCGGCTTCCTCCAGCCGGTCCCAGAGCGCGCCGATCAGCGGCCGGCCGGCGCCGGTCAGCTCCACCGAGCCGCCGGCGATGGCGGGGGCGATCATGTAGGTGCCCATCTCGATCCGGTCGGCGATCACCGGGTGGGTGGCGCCGTGCAGGGCGTCGACGCCCTCGATGGTGAGGGTCGCGGTCCCGGCGCCGGAGATGCGGGCGCCCATGGCGGTCAGGCAGGCGGCGAGGTCGGCGATCTCGGGCTCCTGCGCGGCGTTCTCGATGACGGTCGTGCCGCGGGCCAGCGTGGCGGCCATCAGCGCGTTCTCGGTGGCCCCGACCGAGACCAGCGGGAAGCGGATCACCGCCCCCTTGAGACCGCCGGCGGGGGCGCGGGCGTGGACATAGCCGTCGCGCAGCTCCAGTTCGGCGCCCATCGCCTCGAAGGCCATCAGGTGCAGGTCGACGGGCCGGGCGCCGATGGCGCAGCCGCCGGGCAGCGACACCTCGGCATGGCCGTGACGCGCCAGCAGCGGACCCAGCACCAGGATCGAGGCGCGCATCTTGCGCACGATGTCGTAGTCGGCGCGGTGCGAGGCGATGGTCTCGGCGCCGATGGCCAGGACGCGGCCGCCCTGCAGGGGGGCGACCTCGCAGCCCAGCGAGGCGAGCAGTTCGGTCATGGTGGCGATATCGGCGAGCCGCGGCGCGTTGGTCAGCGTCAGCGGCGCGTCGGTGAGCAGCGCCGCGGGCATCAGCGCGAGGCAGGCGTTCTTGGCGCCCGAGACGGCGATTTCGCCCGAAAGCGGGCGTCCGCCCGTGACCGCGATCCTGTCCATCCGCCCGTCTCCCGTTCCTGCGCGCCAAGCTGCCGTGGAGGCCGGTGGTATCCCTCCCCTCGGGGCGGCGCAATGACGACGCCGTGGCCGGGATAGGGCGGGGCGCCGAGGGGGCCGGCGCCGTGACGCCGCGTGGGCGGGAGGCCGCGCCTCCGCCGTCGCGCCGCTGGAGATCGGGCGCCGGCGCGGCCCTCGGGCCGGGGCGCGGGTGGACAGGTCCGCGGCGGCGGCGTTGCGCGCCGGGTGCGAGCGAAGCGAGCGCGAAGAGACGGGACGGCGCGGGGAGGGTAGGCGCGGGAAGGGGCGGCCCGCCGGGGCGTCGTCCCTCTCGGGGGCCCGCGCGCCCCCCCACCCCGCGGCGACCCGTCGGCGTTCCGCGTCGCCGCGTCGCTTGCCAGCGCGGAGAGCGCCGCGACAGGGTGCGCGGCGACCGCAGCCGTCCCGCCGCCCTCTCCGCCGCCCCCTTCCGCTGTCCGGCCTTCCTGCGCCGGCGCCCGCGCCAGGAACTTCGCCATGACCCCGACCGCCACCGTTCCCTCACCCGCCGCCGTCACGCCGCCCCGCGCCATGGTCTTCGACATCGGCAACGTCCTGGTCGACTGGCAACCCGCCCGCGTCTACGAGGCGCTGATCCCCGATCCCGCCGCCCGCGCCGCGCTGTTCGAGCGGGTCGACTTCCACAACATGAACCTCGCCGGGGACCGCAACGGCGATCTCGCCGCCGAGGTCGAGGCCCTCGCCGCACGCCACCCCGAGGACGCCGCGCTGATCCGGGCCTGGCGGGCGCGCTGGGACGAGATGTTCGGCCCGGTCCTGCCGGGCGTCGAGGCGCTGTTCCGCGCCACCAGGGCGCTGGGCCTGCCGGTGGTCGCCTTGACCAATTTCGCCGCCGACACGTTCCTGGTCGCCCAGCGGCGATTCCCGATTCTGGCGGAGTTCGACATCGAGGTGGTCAGCGGCCGCGAGGGGACGATCAAGCCCGAGCCCGCCATCTACGAGATTGTCGAGGCGCGCACCGGCCTCGCGGGCCCCGACCTGTTCTTCGCGGATGACAAGCCCGAGAACATCGCCGCCGCGCGGGCCCGCGGATGGCGCGGCCATGTGGTCGATGCGGTCGAGGGCGCCGAGGGTCTCGCCCGGGCGATGCGCGCGGCGGGGCTCGCGGTCTGAGCCGGCGCGCTGATCGGAGGGCGCGGCGACGACGCCCCGGGCGGCGTTCGGCGGGGAGGCCCCGCGAACACCCCCCGCGAACACGCCCGCGCGCACCATCCTCTCGCGTCGGAGCGGCGTCGCGGTCCGCTTCGCCGCGCTCCGCCCCGCAGGCGACCCGGGCGGGGCGCCCGTTCCGGACCGGGCGGGCGGTTCCGCGCGGGCCCGGCGCTTGACGCGAAGACCTCGCCGCTCTCGCCGTCGCCTGACCGCCGCGCGGGCGGAACCGGGCGGCCTGGCGGACGGGCCGGCGCGCGGCCTCCGCGACATGCCGCCCCGCGCCCGGCTGACCGCTTGCGCGCGCGGGTCCCGCGCGTCCAATGCGCCGGGCGCGACGCCCCCGCACCGCGCAAGCCGAACGCAACCGAACCGAGCCCCGAGGCGCCGATGACCGATCCGATCGAAATGATGGGCTACGCCGCCGCGGCGCTGACCACGCTCTCCTTCCTGCCGCAGGTCTTCAAGACCTGGGCCTCGGGCTCGGCCCGCGACCTGTCGCTTGGGATGCTCCTGGCCTTCTTCGCCGGGGTGGACCTGTGGCTGGTCTACGGGCTGGCCATCGGGGACGGGCCGCTCGCCGCCGCCAACGGGGTGACGGCGGCGCTGGTCGCCTCGCTGCTGTTCCTGAAACTGCGGGAAATGGCGCGCGACCGTAATCGCGCCCGCGCCGGCTGACGGTCGCGGGCCCGCGCGCCCAGTCCTTTTCGAAGACGCGCGCAGCCCCTTGCGAAGACGCGCTCAGGCCTTTTCGAAGAATCGCTCCTCCTCGATCTCGCCGGTCGGGCGCCAGCCGGCCGACGCCATCGCCGCGATCACCGCGTCGAGGTTGCGGGCCCGCGTCTCGATCATGGCCACGCCGCGATTGCGCGCGAGAAGGCCCGCCATCCCGGCCAGGGTCGCGGTCTCGTGCCCTTCGACGTCGATTTTGATCGCCAGCACGCGCGCTTCGACCCCGCGCGCGCAGTCCAGGTCGTCGAGCCGCGCCACCCGCACCGTCTCCGAGGCCGAGAAATCCCGCCGCGCCGCCTCCGCGTCCGAGGCGGACAGCGTGGACAGGCCCGAGGACCGCGGGTCGATGGCGATCTCCGCCTCCCCCCCGCGGTCCGAGAGCGCCAGCGCATGCACCCGCGCCCGCCCCTCCAGCCCGTTGAGCCCGAGATTGCGGACCAGCTTGGCGCGGGTGCGGGCGACCGGCTCGAAGGCCTCGATCCGCATCGCGGACCGGGCGAGCCCGAGCGTCACGGAATAGAGCCCGAAATTGGCGCCGATATCGAACAGCAGATCGGCCCCGGCCGCCTCGACCCGTTCGGCGAAGCGGGCGCGCTGCGCGGCCTCGAAGGGCTGGCCGGCCAGCATCCGCCGGTCCAGCCAGTCGCGGGGGTCCAGCTCCCACTGCGCGCCCAGCCGGGCGACCACGCGCGGGCGCCGCCCCAGCCCCGCCACCCGCTTGCGCAGGCTCCACCACAATCTCCGCATAGGTTCCCTCTTTCCCCCCATCGCCCGCTTGCGCGGGTCTTCGCGCCGCCGCCGCCGCCGACGCCGCGCCCCGGGTCAGCCGGTCCGCCGCGCCAGCCACAGCCGCCGGAACAGCCCGTCCCGCCAGCGCAGCGCCCGTCCGTCCAGGTGTCCCACCGTCGCCGGATGGCCCAGCGGGCCGTAGACATGCCCGCCCCCGGCATAGAGTTCGACCACGCCCTCCAGCCCCTCGGCCTTCGCCGCGTCGCGGGGGATGAAGGGCAGCACCCGGGCGCGCGCATGGGCGACGTCCAGCAGGTGCGGATTGTTCGACCGGCCCGAGACCCGGCACATCGGCGCCGCCAGCCCCTCCGCCGGACGCATGAAGTGATCGTAGCCCACCGCCCGGTTCCAGCGCTTGTTGAACCGCAGATGCGTGATGCCGCCCGCCGCCATCGCCCCGGTCAGGGTGCGGAGCGCGTGGGGGATGCGATCGGCCCGGAACACGAAGTCATGTTCGAGCTGGCAGGCATAGGCGCCCTCCGACAGCTCGACCGACCGACGATAGCCGTCGGCGAGCCCGCGGCTGCGATGCACCTCCACCTCATGGCCGGGCAGGGCGGCGCGCACGGTCTCCACCCAGGGCTCGAACGCGTCGGGGTTGGGGTTGGGGTCGCAGAACAGGCGGATGCGCAGGTCGAGATCCGCCGCGTCGGGAAACGTCTCCAGGAAGGAGCGCGCCGCGTGCCCGCCCAGGCAGCGGCCCGGATCGGGCGAGGCCACGTTGGAGAACAGGTTGAGGTTGAACGCTGCGCGCGCCATCGT
The DNA here is from genome assembly GCF_900106695.1 of Albimonas donghaensis. Lineage (GTDB taxonomy): Bacteria > Pseudomonadota > Alphaproteobacteria > Rhodobacterales > Rhodobacteraceae > Albimonas > Albimonas donghaensis. The sequence continues at coordinate 1,360 of NZ_FNMZ01000010.1, read as the reverse complement.
GCCTCCCGCCACATCGGGGGCGCGCGAGGCGTCCCGCCTCCCGTCTCCCCCCGATCCGGACCCTAGGAGCGCGCGCATGTCGGAGCAACGCCCCCTCGTCATCCAGAAGGGAGGCGGCCGCGGGTCGCGCCCGCGTGTCGGGAAGGGGGGATCATGCTGACCGCGCTGCGCGCCGCCTGGGCGCGGGCCGACTTCGCCCCGTTGCGCGGGGTCGTCGGGCGGGCCGGCGACGCGCTGCGCCCGGCGCCGGACACGGCCCCTCCGGGGGAGAGCGCCGGGACGCGGGTCTGGATCAACCCCGGCTCCGGCGCGCTGTTCCGCGGGCTGACCCCCATCGCCGCCGGCCCCGATGGCGGCGGGCGGGGCGGGCGCGCGGCCCCGCCCTCCGACTGGATCGTGCAGGCCTTCCCCGCGCGCGCGCGCGTTACGCGCGCCATTCCCCTCTGGTATGGCGCGCGGCCCGACCTGCTGGCCCTGCTGGGCGAGGCGCTGCCCCGTCACCTGGCGCGCGAGGCTGCGGGGATCCCGGAAGACGCGGTCTCGGTGATCTCGCTTGGACTGGGGCGGCTCGACTGCGTGCAGGACGCGCTGGCCGCCGGGGTGTTCGCGCCACGGCCCCTGCGGGTCCACGCCTGGGACAAGCTCATCGGGGCCGATGCGGTCCACCCCTGTCCTGTCCCCGGGGCGGCGGAGATGCGGGGCGTGGCCTCGCATCTGCGCGCCTGCTTCGGCATCGCGCCCGACGCGCCCCGCTCCGGTCCTGCTCTGGCGCTCGGGCGGCCCGATGCGCCGGGGATGGCGGAGGCGGTGACTCGCGGGGCGCGGGGGCTCGATCCGTCGGCGGCGAGTCTTTTCGAGATCGTCGCCGCCGCCGCCGCCGCGCCGGAGGCGTTCGCAGGGGGCGAGTCGGAGGCCCTTTGCGTCCGTCTTCTGGCCCCGGAAATCCCTGTCGCCATAACGGCTGAAGCGGAGTCGGACCCGCTGTCGCGAACCCGTCTCGCGGCCGTCGAAAACCAGTTGGAAAACCGAGATGCTTCCGTCACGGAAGCCCGCACCGCGCCGGAGGGCGGTTTGTAAGCCTTTGAAATCAGTCTCTTTTTATCAAAGGGGAAAGAATTCTCAGTTTCTTCAAAAAAGCTGTTGCCACCCCCGGAGAACCTCCTTATACCCCGCCCTCACAGACGGGGCGGCCAACAACGAGGCCGCCGCGGACGGGCCGGAAGGGAAGCGAAAGCGGATCTCACCGGCGGGGCCGAAAGGCTCCTGCTCTTTGACAGTTTTGGATGGGAAGGGACGTGCGGGCGGTTCGAGCCTAATGGGTTTGACCGGCGTTTTAGGACGCTACTGCACGTCACTCGGT
>NZ_FNMZ01000005.1 GCF_900106695.1 Albimonas donghaensis | reverse complement strand
CATCGGCCGCATCGCAGACGCCTACACCCCCGCCGAATGCGCCAACTGCTTCAGCGCATGCGGATACGATCCAGACTGGTAGGAGTCCGCTCTAGCCCGGCGATCCCGCGAAGACCCGCCGCGGCGCGGGCTACGCCGCCGGCGCCGGCAGCCCGTCCTCCAGCACCGGGGAGGTCAGCAGGCGGCCGCCATGCGCGTCGGCGACGCCCAGATCCGTCTGATGCGGCCCGGCATTGCAGGCCAGCGTGGCGCCGACCAGGGCCTTGAAGGTCAGCAGCGGCGGCTCCCAGTCCACCACCGCCTCCATCGCCTCGCGCAGCGCCACGAAGGCGGCGGAGACGTCGGCCAGCGGCGCGTCCGACACCAGCCCCGCCACCGGCAACGGCAGCAGGGCGGCCAGCTTCCCGTCCCGCGCCACCGCCATGCCGCCCCCGGCTTCCGCCACCGCGTTGGCGGCGGCGGCGAGGTCGGCGGGGTCGTGGCCGAAGACGGTCAGGTTGTGGCTGTCATGGCTGACCGAGGTCGCGAAAGCCCCGCGCCAGGATCCCCAGCCGGTGAGGAACCCCACCTTCGGGACCGCCGGCGCCCTCCCGTGACGATGGATCACCGCGATGCGGGTGATGTCGGGGGGCAGGCGCAGGCGCCCGTCGGCGGGAACGATGCGCTCGCCCCACTGGGTGAAGCGGGGGCGGTCGATGGTGGCGATGCGGGCGGCGGGACCGGCGGCCGGCGTCTCGAAATCCGCCGCGACGAAGCGGGGAAGCGGCAGCGCGGCGGGAAACGGATGCGGGCGCGGCGTGGTGTCGAGCGCCGGCGGGCGGCCGTCGCGCAGCACATGGACGCATTCGAACCCCGCGAGGTCGCGGAACAGGGCCAGGTCGGCGCGCTTGCCCGGCGCGACCAGCCCGAGATCCGGGCGGCCCAGCCGCGCCGCCGCGTTCCAGGTCGCCGCCCGCAGCGCGCTCAGCGGCGCCAGCCCGTGCCCGACCAGCGCCCGCATGAGCGCGTCCATGCCGCCCAGGTTCAGAAGATCGTCTGGGAACACGTCGTCGGTGCACAGCGTCAGCGTCGGGGGGACGGAGGGCAGGGCCGACAGCGCCTCGGCGAATTCGGCCAGCAGGTAGGGGTGCGAGCCGCGAAGCTCCACCACCAGCCCGGCGCGCAGCTTCTCCATCAGGTCGGCGGCGGAGGTCAGCTCATGGTCCGAGCCCACCCCCGCCGTCGCATAGGCCTGCAGGTCCGGCCCGGTCAGCCCCCGCGCATGGCCGTTCACCGTCTTGCCGGAGGCCAGCCCCGCCTGCACGATCCCCCGCATCCGCGGTTCGCGGGAGGTGACGGCGCCCATGTCCATGACCTCGGCCAGCCCGTGGATGCCGGGGCGGGCGAGCAGGGTCTCGATCTCGCCGGGGCCGAAATCGGCGCCCGCGGTCTCGTAGCCCGGGGCGGAGGGGACGCAGGACGGGGCCAGCGGCAGGATGCGGAGCGGGGAGGCCGCGGCCTCGGCCAGCGCGTAGTCCACGCCCTCGACCCCGGCGACGTTGCCGAATTCATGCGGGTCCCAGATCACGGTGGTGGTCCCGCGCGGCAGCACGGCGGCGGCGTAGACGGCGGGCGCCACCATCGAGCTTTCGATATGCATATGCGCGTCGATCAGGCCCGGCGCGATCACCAGGCCGGAGGCGTCCAGCACCTCGGCGGCGTCGGCCCGGGCGCCCGGCGCGTGGACCGAGGCGATCAGCGGGCCGACGATCCCCACATCCGCCGGCCGCAGTTCCCCCGTCGCCATGTCGGCCACGGTTCCGCCGGCGATGAGCAGGTCGAAGGGCGCGTCGCCGCGCGCCGCGGCCACGGCGCGGTCGCGCAGGGCGGGGTCGTTCAGGTCGTGCGGCTCGGTCATGCCCGGTCCTCCAGCGCGGCGAGGCACAGCGCCTTGACCGCGGCGGCGTCGAGGCCCGCGGCGATCTCGGCGTTGGCGGTCTCGGGATAGCGGGTCTCGACCACGGTGCGGCCGCGGGTATGGGCGCCGGTCAGCTCCGCCTCGATGCGCGCGGGGCGCAGGTCGAACAGGTCCGGGCGCAGGAAGGCCGCAGCCGCCACGGGATCGTAAAGCGCCATGGTCTCGCGCCCCCGTTCCAGCGCGATGTCGAGATAGCCGCCCAGCAGGTCGGCCAGCAACGGCGCCAGCGGGCCGGGGGCGGCGCGCACGGCGGCCACGTCGGCCTCCGCGATCTGCACGCGGCGGCAGGCGTCGAGGTCGATCATCCGCAGGGGCGCCCCGCGGGCCAGCAGGATGGCGATGGCCTCCGGGTCCGCGATGGCGTTGAACTCGGCCGAGGCGGTGTGGTTGCCCGAGGTGACCCCGCCCCCCATCCAGGTGATCCTTTCGATGCGTCCCAGCAGGTCGGGCCGGGTCAGCGCCAGCACCGCGAGGTTGGTGAGCGGCCCGAGCGCGAGGATCTGCGCGGCGTCCTGTCCCTCCAGCCACCGCGCCATGGCGCCGGGCGCGTCGGGCAGCGCCGCGTCGGGCACGTCCCCAAGGGTCAGCCCGCGGCTGCGGATGCCGGTGGGGCCGAGGATGCGCTCGGCGGTCTCCACCTCTCCCAGCACCGCGCGGTCGGCGCCGGCGAAGATCGGGAAATCCCATCCGAACACCGCCGCGGCGGCGGAGGCGTTGGCGCGGACCCGGGGCAGGGGGACCACGCCGAAGCCCAGCGAAACCCCGTCGATCTCCGTCCCCTGCGTCACCAGAAGGCGCAGCGCGAACAGGTCGTCGGCGCTCATGTCGGTGTCGATCCAGACGCCCATGTCCCCGCCCCTCCCGTCAGGCCGAGGCGAGGCGCACGGCGCGCTCTCGCGGCAGGTCGAAGGCGACTTCGGCCCCCGGCGCCAAGGGTGGGGCGGAGGCCGGGGTCTCCGCCTTCACCACGCCCAGCGGCGTATCCAGCACGTATTCGCGATGGGCGCCGGCGAAGGAGGCGCCGCGGATCACCCCGGAATGCGGGCCGGAGCCCAGCGTGACCGCGGCGGGGCGCCAGGCCAGCGCGCCGCCGGTTTCGGGGTCCGGCAGGATCGTCTCGAAGCCCACGAAATCGGCGACGAAGCCGGAGGCGGGCTCGGTCCAGATTTGCTCGGGCGTGCCCACCTGCTCGATCGCGCCGCCGCGCATCACCACGATGCGGTCGGCCAGCGCCAGCGCCTCGGCCTGGTCATGGGTCACGAAGACCATGGTCACGCCGGTTTCGCGCTGCACGCGCTGAAGCTCCATCCGCATCTCCAGCCGCAGCCGGGCGTCGAGATTGGACAGCGGCTCGTCCAGCAGCAGCACCTTGGGGTTCATCACGAGGCTCCGCGCCAGCGCCACCCGTTGCTGTTGCCCGCCCGACAGCGCCGCCGGCGCCCGGTCCGCGAAATCCGACAGGCCCACGGTGGCGAGCCCCTCCGCCACCCTGGCGGCCAGGTCCGGTTCCTTGCGCAGGCGCAGGCCGAAGGCGACGTTCTCGAAGACCGAGAGATGCGGAAACAGCGCGTAGGACTGGAACACCAGCCCCACCTCGCGGCGGGACGGCGCGACGCGGGTGATGTCCTTGCCGTCCAGCCGGATGGTCCCCGACCGGGGCGCGAGCAGCCCGGCGATGGCCCGCATGGTGGTGGTCTTGCCGCAGCCCGACGGGCCCAGCAGCGCGATCAGCTCGCCCTGGCGGATGGCGAGGTTCAGGCGGTCCACCGCGACCGATCCCCCATAGGCGAGGGTGAGGTCCTCGAGCGACAGGAACTCAGACATACTTGGAGAACCCCAGGAATTTCTCGGCCGCGAAGACGATGGCGACCGACATGAAGGCGAGCAGGGCGGAAAGCGCGGCGACCGAGGGGTCGTAGTTGATCTCCATGTAGGCGATCATGTCCACGGGCAGGGTGCGCACGCCGGGCCCCGACAGGAACAGCGACACCGGCACCTGGTTGAACGAGGTGACGAAGCCCAGGATGAAGGCGGCCAGCACGCCGCCGCGGATATTGGGCAGCACCACCCGGCGGAAGGCCCCGAAGCGGGTGCAGCCCAGCAGGACCGCGGCCTCCTCGATGTCCGTGCGCAGGTTCTCCAGCGAGGCGGAGACGACCCGCACCGCATAGGGCAGGATCAGCGCGGTATGCGCGAGGAACAGCGCCGGTCCGATGCCCACCCCTGTCGGGATCACCAGGTAGCGCAGCAGCGCCAGCCCCACGATGATCCCCGGCACGATGATGGGCGCCGACACCACGGTGCGCACGAACTCCGCCCCCGGCACCTTGTAGCGGTTGAGCCCGTAGGCCGCCGGCACGCCGAGCGCCAGCGCGGCGAGCGTCCCGAAGATGGCGAGGAACATCGACATCCCGAAGGAGGCCCGGAAGCTCTCGATCTCGAAGACCTTGATGACCCATTTCAGGCTGAGCCCCTGGGGCGGGAAGGCCAGCGAATTGCCCGCCGACAGCGAGGCCGCGATGATGATGAAGAACGGGCCGATCAGGAACAGCAGCACCAGTCCCAGCACCGCCCATGTGGCGAGACGCCCGTTCATGCCCGCGCCCTCCGCGCCGAGGCCATGCGTTTCAGCAGCAGGTTGGCCGAGAAGCTCATGACGATCAGGATCATGGCGATCACCGAGGCCGACACGAAGTCATTGGCCACCGCGACGCGCTGATAAAGCAGGGTTTCCAGCATCAGGACCTTGGAGCCGCCGAGGATGGCGGGCGTGATGTAGGCGGTGAGCGAGCCGGTGAAGACCAGCGTGCCGCCGATCACCAGCCCCTCGCGGGTCAGGGGCAGGATCACCCGCAGGAACACCTGCGCCCAGTTGGCGCCCAGCACGCGGGCGGCGGGGATGGCGTCGCGGGGCATGTTCTCCATCGCCGAGACCAGCGAAATGATCATCAGCGGCAGGAACAATTGCAGCAGGCCGATGAACACCGCGGTTTCCGAAAACAGGATGCGCAGCGGGGTGTCGAGAATGCCCATCCCCACCAGCGCCTGGTTGACGAAGCCGGTGCGCCCCAGGATCACCAGCCAGGCGTAGGTGCGCGCCACCGGCGAGATCATCAGCGGCAGGATCACCAGCCCGAACACCCGTCCCCGGGACTTCGGCGGCAGGGAGACGATGGCGTAGGCGGCGGCGTAGCCGATCACCGCCGACGCCGCCGCCACCTCCGCCGCCAGCGCCAGCGACCGCCAGAACACCGTGCGGTTGCGGGGGCTGGCGAAGAAGTCCCAGTAGGCCCCCAGGCTCCAGCCCTCGGGCGTGCGGAACGCCTCCGACAGCAGGATGCCCACGGGCAGCAGGAACAGGGCCGCGGCGAAGACCGCCGCGGGCAAGGTCAGGGCCAGGCCCTCGACGCGGTTCCCGAACATCAGTTGGCGACCTTGGAGTTCCACTGGTCGAGCCAGCTGTCGCGGTTGTCGAGGATGACCTCGGCGGGGATCAGGTCCAGCGACTTCACGGTGTCGGCGCCGTAGGTCAGGTTCTCGGCCACCTCGTCGGAGACCACGACCTCGGCGTTGGAGGGGCTGTCGATCAGCGCGTCGGCCAGGGCCTGCTGGATCGGGGTCGAGAGCCAGAAGTCCATGAACTGCAGGGCCAGGTCCTCGTTGCCGTTGTTCGCGGTCATCACCATGACGTTGAGCCCGCCGGTCTGGCCTTCCTTGGGCGTGGCCCAGGCCATCGGCAGGCCGTTGTCCTTGAAGCGGCCCCAGGCGAAGCGGCCCACGGGGGCGGCCCAGATCTCCTCCTGCTGCATCAGCTGGGCGAGCTGCGAAGACCGCACGTAGAAGGTGACGATATCGTCCTTGTGCTCGGCCACCTTCTCGATCGGGGCGGTCAGCGACGGGTCGGTGTCGCCCATGGCCTTGCCGATCATGTGCAGGGCGGGCGGGCCCTGGTTGGTGGTCACGTCGGGCAGGGCGACGTTGCCGGCCAGCTCGGGCGACAGCAGGTCGGCCCAGCTTTCGATCGTCACCTTGTCGGTGCGGTAGACGATGGAGGTCGCGTAGAAGGTGTAGCCGATGCCGTAATGGTCGCCGAGCGGGTCCTTGGCGATGTCGTAGAGCTTGTCGTGGTTGGTCAGCTTGCTCACGTCGATCGGCTGCAGCAGGCCGGCCCGCGCGGCGCCCAGCGCGTCATGGGCGGACATCACCGCCATGTCGATGACCGGGGCCTCCTTGTTGGCCTCGATCTTGGACATGCGCTCGACCGAATTGCCGGTCTCGACCACGATCTCGCAGCCGCAGATCTCCTCGAACGGGTCGTAGACGATCTCTTTGAACTCGTCCTGGGAGAAGGCGTAGACCGAGATGGTCAGGGTCTTGTCCTGGGCCGCGGCGGCGCCGGCGGCGACGGTCAGGCCGAGCGCCGAGGCGCCGGCGAGGATGGGTCCGAGCTTCATGGAGTGGTCTCCCTCTGGGATCGGGTTGCGGGGTGAGGTCGGGGTTCGGAGCGGGTGGACGCCGGCGCGGGCCCGGTGGACTCGCGCGCGATCAGGGTCATGGGCACGGCGGTTTCGGCCGCGGTCCCGCCCGCGCTCCCGCCCGTGGTCCCAGCAGGGGGCGCGGCCGGCTCCGGGCCGTCGATGCGCGCCATCAGGGCGGCCACCGCGGCGCCGGCGATGCGGTCGCTGTCCTGCGCCATGGTGGTCAGCGACGGCGTGACCGCGGCGGCGAAGGCGAGGTCGTCGAAGCCGGCCACGCTGGCCTCGCGCGGGATGGCGAGCCCGGCGCGCTGCAGCGTGGTCAGGATGCGCAGGGCGTGCAGGTCCGAGGTGGCGGCGAAGGCGGTGATCCCGTCGCGGGCGAGCGCGGGGAAATCGGTTTCGGGCGCTTCCTCCAGCCAGATCGTCTCGATCCGGGCGGTCTGGGGCAGACCCGCGCGGAGCCCCCCGATGCGGTCCCGCTGGACGGAGGATTCGCGGCTCTCGCCCACCAGCGCGAAGGCGCGATGGCCCAGCCCCAGCAGATGCGCCGCCAGCGCCGCCCCTCCCGCCCGGTGGTCGGCGGAGACGGTGTTGCCCGGCGTCGCCGGCGTGTCGATCACCGCCAGCGGCACGTCCAGCTCCAGCACCCGCGTGCCGCGCCGGGGCACCACGATGATTCCGTCGGCGCCGCGTTGCACAAGCCGTTGCAGCGCCGCGGTCTGGGCGCCGACCTCGCCATGGGAATCGGCGATCAGCACGCCGTAGCCCTCGCGCGCCGCCGCCGCCTCCACCGCCTGGGCGATCTTGGGAAACAACGGGTTGGCGAGGTCCGGCAGCACCAGCCCGATCACTCCGGAGCGCCCGGTGCGCAGCGCGCGGGCCGGCAGGGACGGCGCGTAGCCCAACGCCTCCGCCCGCGCCCGGATGCGCGCGGCGAGCCCCTCCGACACCCGCCCCTTGCCCGACAGGGCGTTGGAGACGGTGGCCGAGGACACGCCGAATTCCGCGGCGATGCTCTGCAGGGTCGGGGGGGCGGCTTGCACCGGGCGGGCTCCGTTCCGGGCGGCGGGGCATCGGGTTAAACGATTAAGCAAACCTCGCCGGATGTCACGGATCTGTCAAGCGTGGTCGAGCCGCAATTCGGCCGCAATGGGACGGCGATGGGGGCGACGATGGGGGAGGGGGGCGGGCCGAGGGCGGCTCAGAGGGCCAGCGCGGCCCATGCCAGGGCCGCGCCCAGAAGCAGGGCCGAGGTCGCGAGCAGCGTCAGCATCCGCCCCGCCCCCAGCTGACCCATCGCCCGCAGGGAGGTCCGCGCCCCCAGCGCGGCGATGGCCAGCACCAGCAGGCCCGAGGACAGGGCCCGCAGCGCGTCATGGGCCGGTTCGGGCACGATCCCGAGGCTGTTGAGGCCGAGACAGGCCGCGAAGCCGAAGACGAACAGCGGCAGCCGCGGGCGGGGTTGGGCAGGCTCGGGGGCGGGCGTGTCGGGCGCGGCCGTGTCGGTTGGGGGCGTGTCGGCGATCCCGGCGCGGGCCGCGGCCTCGCGCCCGGCGCCGCGACGCTCCAGCCAGGCGACGGCCAGCAGGGCCGCGGGCAGCAGCATCACCCGCTCCAGCTTGACCAGCGTGGCGGCGTCGCCGGCGCCCTCGCCCACGCCGTAGCCGGCCGCGGCCACCTGCGCCACGTCGTGGATCGTGGCGCCGATCAGAAAGCCGGTGCGGGCCTCGTCCAGACCCATCGCCGCGAACAGCAGCGGATAGGCGACCATGGCCGCCGAAGACAGCGCGGTGATGGCGACGAGCGTGTAGAGCAGGTCGCGCTCCTCCGCCTCGCGCCGGGGCAGAAGGGCGGCGATCGCCAGCGCGGCGGAGGCGCCGCAGATCGCCACCGCGCCCCCGGCCAGCAGCCCGAAGCGCCGGGGCAGGCCGGCCAGACGGGCGAAGCCGACGCCGCCCGCGAAGGTCAGCGCGGTCAGCCCCGCCACGCCCAGGAACGGGATCGGGCCGAGCGCGGCGACATCCGCCGCCTCCACCCGGAAGCCGAGCAGCGCCACGCCGACGCGCAGCAGCGGACCCGAGCAGGCGGCCAGTCCCGGCGCGGCGCGCGGGCCATCGGCGGCGAAGTGGAACCCGATGCCGATCAGCAGCGCGAACAGCGTCGCCGGCGCGCCGTAGCGCCAGGCCAGCAGCTCCGCCGCCGTCGCCACCGCCGCGGCCAGCAGAAGGCCCGGCCCGAGGTCGCGCAGCCTCTCGCGCCCGCGCCGGGCCGCGTTCACCATGATCTCTCGCATCGCTTCGTCCGCCGATCCGCGCCGGCCGCGGGGCCGGGAACGGCCGCCACCCTGACCCCGATCCGCCTGAAATTGAAGGGCCTGCGGGGGGCGAAGCGGGCCCGAACCCCGTCTGAGCCCCGCCCGAACGCCCCCCGCCGGGCCCTACGCGGGACGCAAAGCCGCGTCCCGCGGCGTCCGGACGGGTTGCGGTTCGGCGCGCAAGCGGTCATGTCCCGCCCCAGGGCCTTCGCGGGCCCAGAGACGATTCCGTCGGGCGGCCGCTTCCAGGTCCCCCCCGCGGTTCCGGCCCCGCCCGCGTTCCGCGCCCTCGCCCGTCCCGGACCCGTCCGGGCCGAACCTGCCCGGCCTCAGTAACCCGGCCTCAACCGCACGGCCCCAGCGAACCGGCCTGACTGACACGGCCCTGACGCCGCGGCCCAACCGCCCCCGGCACGAAAGCTACCCATGATCGAATCCCTAGGCGTTCCCCCGGCGCTGGCCGAGGCCCTTGCGGCCCGCGGCTACGACGCCCTCACCCCTGTCCAGCGCGCGGTGCTCGAACCCGACGTGGACGGGCGTGACGCGCTGGTCTCCGCCCGCACCGGCTCGGGCAAGACGGTGGCCTTCGGGCTCGCCATCGCCCGCACCCTGATGGGCGACGCCGACCGCTTCGAGCGCGCCGGCGCGCCGCTCGGCCTCGCCGTCGCGCCGACCCGCGAACTGGCCCTGCAGGTGCAGCGCGAGCTGGAATGGCTCTACGCCCCCGCCGGCGCCGTCATCGCCTCCTGCGTCGGCGGCATGGACCCGCGGGCCGAGCGCCGGGCGCTCGACCGCGGCGCCCATATCATCGTCGGCACGCCGGGCCGCCTGCGCGACCATATCGAGCGCCGGGCCCTGCAGATGGACCAGCTCCGCGCCGTGGTGCTGGACGAGGCCGACGAGATGCTCGACCTCGGCTTCCGCGAGGACCTGGAGTTCATCCTCGGCTCCGCCCCCGAGGAACGCCGCACGCTGCTGTTCTCCGCCACCGTGCCCCGCGGGATCGCGGCGCTGGCCGGCAAGTTCCAGCGCGACGCCATCCGCGTGCAGACCGCCGAGGAGAAGGCGCCGCATGTGGACATCGACTACCGCGCCTACATGGTCGCGCCGTCGGACCGGGAGAACGCGGTCTACAACATCCTGCGCCTGCATGATGCGGACAGCGCGCTGGTGTTCTGCTCCACCCGCGCCGGGGTCGGCCACCTGACCGCGCGTTTCGCCAACCGGGGCTTCCCGGTGGTGGCGCTGTCGGGCGAGCTGAGCCAGACCGAGCGGACCCACGCCCTGCAGGCCATGCGCGACGGCCGCGCCCGGGTCTGCGTGGCGACCGACGTCGCCGCGCGGGGCATCGACCTTCCGGGGCTGGAACTGGTGATCCACGCCGACCTGCCCTCCAACCCCGAAACCCTGCTGCACCGTTCGGGCCGCACGGGCCGGGCCGGGCGCAAGGGCGTCTGCGCGCTGATCGTGCCGGTCAAGGGCCGGCGCCGGGCCGAGAGCCTGCTCAACCAGGCCGGCGTGAAGGCCGACTGGGCGCAGACCCCCGGCCCGACCGAGATCCTCGCCAACGACGACCGTCGCATCCTTGAGGACGAGGGCCTGACCGCCCCCGTCACCGAAGAGGAAGCCCCGATGATCGCCGCCCTGCTGGAAAAGCACGGGGCCGAAGCGGTCGCCGCCGGCTTCCTGCGCCGCCTGCGCGCCGGCATGGCCGCGCCGGAGGAGCTGATCGACGTCGCCAACGTCTCCTCCGCCCCGCGCGCGCCCCGCGGGCCGTTCGGACCCAGCGTGTGGTTCGAGCTGTCGGTGGGCCGCAAGCAGCGGGCGGAGCCGCGCTGGCTGCTGCCCATGCTGATCGAGGCCGGCAAGATCGACCGCAACGATGTCGGCGCCATCCGCATCCTGGACGGGGAGAGCTACGTGCAGATCTCCGCCGCGCGGGCCGATGATTTCAAGGCGGCGCTGGGGCCGGACGGGATGATGGAGAAGGGCGTGCGCGCGCGTCCCTCCGACGGCCCGCCCCCGGGGTCGGACCGTTTCACCGGCTCGCGCCGGCCGCCGTCGGGCGGCGACCGGGAGCGGCGTCCGCATCGCGGCGGCGGGTCGGGCGGCCCCGGCGGCTATGGCGGCGGTGGCGGTGGCGGCGGCTACGGCGCCGGCCCCGGCGGCGGCGGCAAGCGCCGTCCGCCCCGCGACCGCGACTGACGGGGGCGCGTCATGCAGCCCTGGGTGCATCTGGGACAGGCGACCACGCCGGGCGGCGACACGCTGCGCCTGGCGCGGCGCGGGCATGAGTTCTCGATCAAGCTGGGGGGCGGGACGGAGCTGATGAACTCCCGCCTCTCGGGCTCCGAGGAGGCGCTGGCCACCCTGGTGATCGAGCGGCTGGCCGCGGCGGGGAACGCCGCGCCCCGGCTGATGATCGGGGGCCTGGGCATGGGCTTCACCCTGCGCGCGGCCCAGGCCGCGACGGGGCCGGAGGCGCGGTTCCAGGTGGTCGAGATCGTGCCGCAGATCGTCGAATGGGCCCGCGGGCCGATGTCCGAGCTTTTCGGCGAGAGCCTCGCCGATCCGCGGGCCGAGGTGGTGGTGGCCGATGTCGGCGCCCGCATCCGGGCCGCGGCGGGGGCCGAGGCCGCGGCGGACAGGTGGGACGGCATCCTGCTCGATGTCGACAACGGGCCCGAGGGGCTGACCCGCCCCGGCAACAACGGGCTCTATACCGAGGCCGGGCTGGCGGCGGCGCGCCAGGCGCTGGCGCCGGGCGGGATCCTGGCGGTGTGGTCGGCCTTTCCGGACGGGAATTTCGGGCGCCGGATCGGGCGCGCGGGCTTCGAGGTGGAGACGCTGACCGTCCGCGCCGGGCGCACCGGCAAGGGCGCGCGCCACACCATCTGGCTCGGCCGTCGCGACTGACCGGCCGGGGCCGGGGACGGAACTGAGGCGCGACGCCTCGGGCGGCGACGCTTCGGGGGCGCTTCGGGCGCGCGCCCGTCCCCCGGCCTTCCCCCCGGCCTCCCGCGCTTGCCTGCGGCGGGCGGGCGCGGGCAGGATGGCGCCGCGGCGCGTCTCCTGCGCCGCCTGATCCCGGGAGCCGCGCCATGAGCTGGAACCCCGCCCTCGACCCCGACCTGCCCAAGGGCGACGCGGTCGACGCCATCGAGACCGTCATCGTCCCCCGCGCCCGCGACATCGGCGGGTTCGAGGTGCGCCGGGCGCTGCCCGCGCCGAAGCGCCAGATGGTCGGCCCCTTCATCTTTTTCGACCAGATGGGCCCGGCGGAGCTGTTGCCGACCCGCGGGCTCGACGTGCGCCCGCATCCGCATATCGGGCTCGCCACCATCTCCTACCTGTTCCGCGGGCGCATGCATCACCGCGACAGCCTCGGCGCCGACCAGTGGATCGAGCCGGGGGCGGTCAACTGGATGGTCGCGGGCCATGGCATCACCCATTCCGAGCGCACCGACGATGCGGCCTGGACCGATCCGATGCCCTTCTTCGGGGTGCAGACCTGGGTGGCGCTGCCCAAGGACCACGAGGACCGCCCCCCCGAATTCGAGCATGTCGGCGCCGACGCCATCCCCGAGCTGGAGGCGGAGGGCAAGACCGTGCGCGTCGTGCTGGGCGAGGCCTGGGGGGAGCGCGCGCCGGTGAGCGTGGCCTCGGAGCTGTTCTACGCCGACGCGGTCCTGGCCCCCGGCGCCGCGATCCCGCTGCCCGACGGGCACGAGGACCGGGGCGCCTATGTGGTGGAGGGCGAGGTCAGCGTGGCGGGCGAGCCCTATCCCGCCGGCCGCATGATGGTGTTTCGGCCCGGCGATCGGATCTCGATGACCGCGGGGCCGCAGGGGGCGCGGGTGATGCTGCTGGGCGGGGCCACGCTGGAGGGGCCCCGCTATCTCTGGTGGAATTTCGTGGCCTCGTCGAAGGAACGGATCGAGGCGGCGAAGGAGGCCTGGCGCGAGGGCGACTGGGCCCATGGCCGGTTCCGCCTGCCGCCGGGCGACGACGCGGAGTTCATCCCGGCGCCGCGGCGCTAGGCGGGGCGGGCGGGGACGGGAGCGGGCGTCAGTCCGCCGGCGCCCCTTGCGGGGCGTTCCCATGTCTCCGGCCATGAATGGCCTGCGGGGCGCCCCCTCACCCTGTCCCTCTCCCCCCTTGGGGGCGAGGGGAGCGGGAGGGCGGGCCCACCCCGAAACCGGTTGGCGTCGCGAAGCTGGCACGGAACGGCGCGGATGCGGATAACGTAGGGCGGGCGCCAGCCCGCCTTTCGCGCGGCGGAGGGGGCGGGCGCGCCTGGCGCCGCCCCCCTGTCGATCACCCCGCCCGGCGCCAGATCTGGTCGCCGTCGGGGCCGGGCTCGATCACCCCGCGGGAGCCCACGGGCTCCGCCGCGCCATCGGTGAGGAAGGCCAGCGTCGCGGCGTCCTCGGCCGGGACCTTGGCCAGCGTGCGGGCGCCGCCTTCGTCCGAGATCGCCACCACAACCCCGTGACGCGGCGCGCCCTGGCGGTCGTAGAACACCGTCCAGGTCTCCAGCCGCGCCGGGCCGGGGGCGGTTTCGGCCAGCGGCGGGACCGGGTCGCGCACGGCTTCGGCCTCGGCCTGGATGTCGAAATCCTGCGGGAAGGCCGCCGAGGCGATGGGGGCGTTCGACAGCACGATGGCGTGGTTCTTGGTGGCGATGCCGCCATTGGCGAAAAGCAGGCCCATGCCGGGGGAGAGCGCGGCCTGCGCGCCCGCCTCGCCCGCCTCGCCGCCGCGGCGCTCGCGCAGACGCTCCGCCATCTCCACCACCGCATGGGACATGTAATTGCCGATCGGCCCGCCGCCGAAGGTCAGCCCGCCGAACACGGTCGCGGGCCGGTCCTCGGGCCAGCCGATCACCCGCCGCGCCATCTTCGGCACGCAGGGGAAGCAGGAATAGAGCTCCACATGGTCGAGCGCCGCCGCGGCCCCGCCGGCGTCGATCCCGTTCAGGTCCAGCGCCCGCGTCAGCGACAGGGTCATCGAGGTGGAACGGTCGTAGCGGTCGCGCTCCAGCGGATCGAGCGTCTCCATCGCCGCCGCGCCGCGGCCCACATAGACCAGCCGGTCCTCCGCCACGCCGCGCCGGCGGGCCTCGGCCAGCGAGGTCACGATGAAGCCCGCCCCCTGGTTCACCGAAGAATTGGCCACCATCAGCTTGGTGTAGGGATGCGCCAGCGGGCGGTTGTCGGGGCCGGGCGTCACGATCTGCTCGGCCGTGGCGCCGCGGCGGATCCAGGCGCCGTCATTGCCCGCCGCGACCTCGGCGAAGCGGGACCAGATCTCTCCGGTCTCGGCCTGGGCCTGGGCCAGGGTCTGGCCCCAGGCGGCGCGGGTGGCGTTCTCGTAAAGCGGGTAGACGTCGATGGGCGCCAGCAGCCCGTAGCGCCGCCGCAGGGGCGTGGCGCGGGAGGCGGCGACCTCGGCGATGGACTTGTAGTCGGAAGCGCGGCCCTCGGCCGCCGCCTTCCGGGTGAAATAGGCGGCGCTGCGCAGGGCCTCGGCCCCGACCACGGCGCAGATCTTCGAGACGCCCTCGCCGATCCGGTTCGCGGCCTCGTTCAGCAGGCGGATGGGGCCGTCGCCCGAGGCGGTGGGCGTGGTGAAGGTGTGCGCGGGCGCCACCTCCAGCCGCTCCGCCAGGGCGACGGCCATGTCGTTCTCCTGCGGCCAGGAGATCTGGAAGACCACGGCCAGGCTGTCGATCGAATCGAGCCAGCCGGGCCCGCCCCCGCGCCGAACCCCGCCGGCGTCATCGTCGGCGACATGCAGCGCGGCGGCCATCAGGCCGAGACTGTCGAGCCCGTCCTCCGGGTCCTCGGGGCGGTCGTTGATCTGACCGACCCCGACGATGACGGGAACGCGTTCGGGGTCGAGATCGACATTGGGCTTGGTCATCCAGGTCGGGTCCTTACTTGGCCTGCCAGACGGGCGCGCGCTTTTCGGCGAAGGCTTTCGGGCCCTCCTTCGCGTCGAGCGAGGCGAAGACCTTCGCGCCTTCGCGCGTGCTTCGCTCCCACAGTTCGGCGTCGGCGGGCACCGCGTTTCCGTCCATCCCCATGGCGATGCGCTTGGAGGCCTGGACCGAAAGCGGCGCGTTGGCCGCGATCTTCTCGGCCATCTCGAAGGCCGCGTCCAGCAGGCCGTCGAAGGGGACCACCCGGTTGACCAGGCCGAGCTCCAGCGCCCGCTCGGCGGAGATCGGATCGCCGGTCAGCATCATCTCCATGGCGATCTTTTTGGGGATCTGCTGGCCGAGGCGGAACACGCCGCCGGCGGCCGCGAAGATCCCGCGCTTCACTTCCGGCAGGCCGAAGGCGGCGGTGTCGGCGGCGATCACGATGTCGGAGGCCAGCGCCAGTTCCGAACCGCCGCCCAGCGCGAAGCCGTTGACCGCGGCGATGATGGGCTTGCCGATGGGGTGCGAGACGAAGCCGGCGAAGCCCCAGGCGGCGTGGGCGGGATCCTCGGGGCGCAGGCTCTCGCCCCGCGACAGAGCCACGAGATCGGCGCCGGCGCAGAACGCCTTGTCGCCGGCGCCGGTGAGGATCACGCAGCGGATCTCGGGATCGGCCTCCGCGTCCTCCAGCGCCAGGCCGAGGCCCATGTGAACCTTCACGTTCACCGCGTTGCGCGCCTTGGGGCGGTTGAGGGTGATCAGCATGACATGGCCGCGGCGTTCGACCAGGACCTCTTCGTTGGCGTGCTCCATTTCGGGGCTCCTCATGTGGGGTCGGGCGCGGCGGCGGGCGTTGCGTCCGCCGGCGGCTCGAGGATGTCGGCGGCGACCAGCCGCGCGATGTCTTCGGAGGTCAGGCCGAGCCAGTCGGCGATGACCTCGCGGGTCTGCTCGCCGGCCTCGGGGGCCGGGCGGTCGGGCGGGTCGGGCCAGCGGTCCGAAAGGACCGGGGCGTTCTCGACCGGGAAGGGGGCGGGCAGCAGGCGATGGGCGCCGGTGCGGAAATGACCGCGGGCGACGAGATGCGGGTCCGTGGGCAGGTCTCCCACCCGGGCCATGGCGCCGGCGGGGACGCCGGCGGCCTGCAACGCCTCCATCGCCTCCGCCGCGGGACGCCCGGCCAGCCAGGCGCGCAGCGGCGCCTCGGCGTCGCGCCGGTCGGCGCGGCGGGCGGCGGCGGTTCCCAGCCCGTTCGCCTCCGGGTCCCGGCCCAGCACGGCGCAGAGCCCCGCCCAGTCGGCGTCGTCGCGCACGGTGACGGCGCACCAGTCGTCGTCGCCCGCGGTGGGGAATACGCCCCAGGGGGCGTCGGGGGCGGCGTCCGGCCCCTCGAAGGGCAGGCCGGCGCGCAGGCGGGCGATCTCGGCGGCCAGATGCGCGTGCATCACCTCCGTCTGACTGACCGAGGCGCTCCCTCCCCGCCCGGTCCGCAACCGCCGGATCAGCAGGGCCAGCGCGCCGGCGGCGCCGACCCGCGCGCCCACATGGTCGGGATAGATGGTCAGCGCGTCCGAGAAGCTGTCGGGATCGTCCGGATAGCGCCACATGCCCGACAGCCCGGCATTGGCGCGCACCAGCGGGCCGTAGCCCATGCGGTCCGACCACGGACCGGTCGCCCCGAAGGCCGAGCTGTCGACCTGCACGATCCCCGGATTGGCGGCCGCCAGCGCCGCGCGTCCGAGGCCCAGCTTCTCCATCACTCCGGGCTTGAAGTTGGACAGCACCAGGTCGGCCCGGGCGGCGAGGCGCAGGAACAGGTCCCGCCCCTCCGGCGCCCGCAGGTTCAGGCCCAGGCTGCGCTTGTTGCGATGGGCGCAGGCGAAGCTGGGGCTCATGCGGTCGAGCGCGATGGCGGCGCGGGAGCCGTCGGGAAAGGCCTTGGCCTCGACCTTGATCACGTCCGCGCCGGCATCGGCGAGCAGGCGGCTCTGATCCCCGCCGACCACGATGACGCCGAGATCCAGGACCTTGAGGCCCTCCAGCGGTCGCGCGGCGGGGGTTGCGGCGGGCGCTGCGGGAGGGGCTGCGGGAGGGGCGGGGAAGGTCGCCGCCGGGGCGGGCGCCGGGACGTCACCGACCGCCGGCGGGCCGCCGCGCGGGCCGGCGCGGGCGCCGTCGATCTCCATCACCCCGTTGGGCAGCGTCGCGGTCCCGCCCTCGGGCAGGGGGACCGAGGTCTCCGCCCCGCGGGCCTGCGCGTGGGGGCCGTCGAGCATCTCCTCCAGGCTCAGCAGCGCGCCCACGGCGACGCCATGCGCGGCGCCCTCCTCCTCCAGCGCGGCGCGGGTCTTCGGGGCCATGAAGGCGCGGATCGCCTCGACCAGCCGCGGCGAGGCGTAGCGTTCGCGCATCTGGTTGAACCTGGGGTCGGCGAACTCCGCGGGCTCCCCCATCCAGCGGAACAGCCCCTGCCATTGCCGGGGCGACAGCACGCAGACCCGCACCCGCCCGTCGGCGCAGCGCACGATGGGGTAGTAGACGCCGGGGGCGGGCCGCGCGCGGGGCGCGTCCTCCGGCGGCCCGCCCGAGGACGCGGCGCCGGCGGTGGCGTAGGGCGGGTCCAGCGCGTGGATGGCCGCATCCCGCGCCGAGAAATCCAGCAGCGCCCCCGCCCCGGTCCGCATCCGGTCATAGAGCGCCAGCGTGGCGAGATAGGCCCCGTGCGAGGCCGCCGTCCCCGCCGCGATCCGTCCGGGCGGGATCAGCGGCGCCCGGCCTTCGAGGCCGGAGCGGGACAGTTCGCTCGACAGCGCGTGCAGCACCGGGTCGGTGGCCTGCCAGGTCTCGCGCCCGCCGGCCCGGCCGAAATCGCCGACCGCCATGACCACGAGCCCGGGGAAACGGGCGCGCAGGGCGTCCGGATCCAGCGGGAAGGCGGCGCGGGGGCCGATGTCGAGCAGGACCAGATGCGCCCGCTCCAGCATCGCGTCCAGCCGGGCGGCGTGGTCGCGCGCGGTTCCGGGCGTGGCGAGGTCCAGCACCGCGCAGCCCTTGCCGGCGTTGAGCGCGGCGAAGTCCAGCCCGGCGGCCGGGTCGCCATGGTCCGGCCGGGGCCGGTCCCAGGCCCCGCCCGGCGGCTCCGCCCGGGTCACGGCGGCCCCGAGTTCGGCCAGCGTTCGGCCGATCGCGGCCATCGGGCCGGCCACGAGGTCGATGACCTCGATCCCGGCCAGCGGCGCATCCGCGCGGCTTGGCATTGCGGCATCTCCCTCCCTGCCGTTATCTGGCGCCTGTCAGGCGTCCGGTAACGGACGTGTTTCGTCCAAAATACCCGCGCGGGGACCCCATGCAAGAGCCCGACCCCGACTCGCCCCGTTCCGCGACGCCGCAGGAGGCCGCGGCCGGGTCCGCCCCTGCGGAACCCGACCGCAAACCGCCTGGCCGCCCCCGCGATCCGACGCTGGAGGGGCGGGTGCATGACGCGGCCATGCGGCTCTATGCCGAACATGGCTGGTCCGGATTCTCGATCGAGCGCATCGCGCGCGAGGCCGGGGTGGGCAAGGCCGCGATCTATGCGCGCTGGCCCAACCGGCAGGCGCTGCTGGCCGCCGCCTTCGACCTGCGCTGGGAGCCGATGAAGGATCTCGACACCGGCTCCCTGCGCGGAGACCTCGCGGAATGGGTGGCGCTGTCGATGGCGCGCTTCGCCGACAACCGTTCGGGCATGGTGATGAACGCCCAGGTCGACGCCCTGCGCCACCCGGATTTCCGGGAGATCATCGCGCCCTTCCAGGCCACCGCCGCCCGCCGGATGCGCAAGATCTTCCATCGCGCCCGCGATCGCGGCGAACTGGCGGCGGATATCGACCTCGATCTCGCCGTGCTGATGGTCGTCGGCCCCACCACCCAGCGCCACGCCCGCATCGAGGCGACCCCGCACGAGATGACCGGCGACGAGACCGCGCGCTTTTGCGATGCGCTCGTGGACCTGCTGATGCGAGCCTTCGCGCCGCGCTGAAGGCCCCTTCCCGCGACCGTCCCCGCGACCCTCTCCCCGCTTGCGCCGGGGGCGCGCCCGCCTATTGTGGACGGATAGCGTCCGTAAAGCGGCGCAGCCGGTCCGCCGGCCCCCGAACAACGAGCAACGAACCACGAGCCGTCTGGGAGGACGCCATGGCCCCGATCTTCACCCGCATCCGGAACCCCCAGCGATGACCGCGCTGGTCCTGCGCGAAGACCGCGACGGTCTCGCCATCCTGACCCTGAACCGGCCTGACAAGCTCAACGCTCTCAACCTGGCGATGTTCCGCGAACTGCGCGCCCATATCGAGGCGCTGGCGACGGACGACGCCATCGGCTGCGTGGTGCTGCGCGGCGCCGGGCGCTGTTTCTGCGCGGGCAACGACCTTGGCGGCATCGCCGCGGGGGGCGACGCGCCGCCGCCGGGCTGGCAGTCCGAGACGCTGCGGATGCTGGAGACCCTGCCCAGGCCGGTGGTCGCCGCCGTCCATGGCCATTGCTACACCGGCGCGCTGGAAGTGGCGCTGGCGGCGGATTTCATCCTCGCCGCCGATGACGCGAAATTCGGCGACACCCACGCCAAATGGTCCCTCACCCCGGTCTGGGGCATGAGCCAGCGGCTCCCCCGCCGGGTCGGCGTCGCCACCGCCAAGCGCATGATGTTCACCGCCGACACCATCCTCGCCGACGAAGCCCTGCGCATCGGGCTGGCCGAGTTCGTGGTCCCCGCGGCCGATTTCGACGCCGAGATCGAGGCGCTGGCCCGCCGCCTGCTGGCCGGCTCCACCTTCACCCAGGCCGCCGCCAAGCGGCTGCTGGACGCCACCGACGGCATGGGCCTCGACGAGGGCCTGCGCCACGAATGGTCGAAATCCGAAGGCCGCGGCCCCGACAGCGCCGAGCGCATCGCCGCCTTCGCCAGACGCTGAGACAGGAGACCCCATGAACCTGGAGATGGGCGAAGCCCTCGAGGCGTTCCGCGCGGAGGTGATCGCCTTCCTCGACGCCAACGTCACCCCCGATCTGGTCGAGGCGGGCGCCAAGACCACCAGCGTCTTCGCGCCCTTCGAACAGGCGATGCGCTGGCAGGGCATTCTCGCCGCCAGGGGCTGGGCCGCGCCGAACTGGCCGGTGGAGCATGGCGGCGCCGGCTGGTCCGCCGAACAGGCCGACGTCTTCGCCCAGGAATGCGAGCGCCGCGGGCTGCCGCCGCTGCTGCCGCATAACCTGAAGATGATCGGCCCGCTGCTGATCGACCTCGGCACGCCGGAGCAGAAGGCGAAATACCTGCCCGGCATCCTCTCGGGCGAGGATTTCTGGTGCCAGGGCTATTCGGAGCCGAACTCGGGCTCGGACCTCGCCTCCCTGCGCTGCATGGCGGTGTCGGATGGGGACGATTACCTCATCACCGGCCAGAAGATCTGGACCACCTACGCCCATCACGCCAACCGCATGTTCCTGCTGGTGCGCACCTCGACCGAGGGCAAGAAGCAGCAGGGGATCACCTTCCTGCTGCTCGATTCCATGGACCTGCCCGGTCTGACGGTGAAGAAGACCATCGGGCTCGATGGCTTCCCCGAGCAGTGCGAGGTGTTCTTCGACGCCGTGCGCGTGCCCAAGGCCAACCGGGTGGGCGCGGAGAACGACGGCTGGTCGGTCGCCAAGCACCTGCTGAAATACGAGCGCGGCGGCGGCTCTCCCGGTCCCGCCCTGCGCCGGCGGCTGGCGGCCCTGCGGGAGGCCGCGGCGCGGGCCGATGACGGCATGGGCGGCGTGATCGCCGACGATCCCGCCTTTCAGGAGCGGCTGGGGATGCTGGAGGCCGACGTGATCTCGGTCGACTATCATTTCCGCCACGCCCGCGGCGGCGGCGAGCCGGCGCATGACCCGGCCTATCCCTCGATGATGAAGACCCTGTCCTCGGAAACCTCGCAGGCGCTGTCGGCGATGATGATCGAGGTGGCGGGACTGGAGGGCCTGCCCCGGCAGCTCGACGCGCTGGCGGTGGGGGCCAATTCCGGCCCGCTGAGCGACGGTTTCGACATGGTGGCCATGCCCTATTACCTGAACACCCGCGCCGCCTCGATCTATGCCGGCTCGAACGAGATCCAGCGCGATCTCATCGCCCGCATCGTGATTCCGGCCTGAGCGCAGAGGGAGCGACGACGAATGGACCTGACCTTCACCGACGAACAGGTGATGCTGCGCGACAGCCTCGGGAAATACCTGGAGCGCAACTACGATTTCGAGACGCGGCGGGCGGTCGTGGCGGCCTCCGGCGGGCATGATCCGAAGATCTGGGCGGATCTGGCCGAGATGGGCCTGATGGCGCTGACCCTGCCGGAGGATCGCGGCGGGCTCGGCGGCTCGGTCGTCGACCTGGTGGCGGTGGCCGAGGTGATGGGGGCGAAGCTGCTGGCCGAGCCGTGGCTGCCCGCGCTTCCCGGCGCGCTGGCGCTCGCCCATGGCGGGGCGGGGGAGGGCGGCGCGGCCGCGCTCGCCGCCTTCGCCGAGGGCGGCGCCCCCATCGCCTTCGCCCATGAGGAGGGCCGGGCCCTGGCCGAGCCCGCGCGGGTCGCCATGACCGCGACGCGCAAGGGCGGGGAGCTGATCCTGTCCGGCGCCAAACGCTATGTCGTGGCGGCGGAGATCGCGACGCATCTGGTGGTCTCGGCCCGGGTCTCCGGCGCGCCGGGGGCGCGTGCGGGGATCGTCGTGGCGCTGGTCGCGCGGGATGCGCCCGGCGTGACGCTGGACGCCTATGACACCGTGGACGGGCGGCGCGGCGCCAATATCCGCTTCGAGGCCGTCCGGGTTCCGGCCGCGGATGTGCTGGCGGACGAGGACGCGGGCTGCGATCTGCTCAACGCGGCGCTGGCGCCGACCGTGCTGGCGCTTTGCGCCGATGCGGTGGGGGCGATGGGGGCGCTGGTGAAGATCACCGCGCGATACGCCGCCGACCGCAAGCAGTTCGGCGTGCCCATCGGCAGTTTCCAGGCCCTGCGCCACCGCATCGCCGACATGGCGATGGCCCATCAGAAGGCGCGCTCGACCCTGATCGTGACCACCGCCATGGCCGAGGCCGGCGCCTGCGCCCCCCGCGATCTGCGTCTGCTCAAGGCGCAGGTCGGGCGCATGGGGCGCGAAGTGGGCGAAAGCGCCGTGCAGGTGCATGGCGGGGTCGGCATGACCGACGAACTCAGCGTCGGTCACTACTTCAAGCGCCTGCTGGCGATGGACGCGATCTACGGCGCCGGCCGCCTGCATTTCCGCGCCATCGGCGCCGCCGCCTGATCCGCCGGACCTGAGCGGGAGGGGGGCGGGGTCGCGCCTGCCGCCCCCTTTGCCCGCCCCGTCGCGGTCATGTTACGCTGGGCCCTTACCCCTGCGGCATGACGCGAGGCGCGCGATGATCACGCTCCACGGCTTCGGAAAGCTGTTCCCCGCGGTGATCGGGGAGACCCGCGACCTGCGGGCGCAATGGGCGTTGGAGGAGACCGGGCTGCCCTACAGGGTCCGGGGCCTCGACCATGCCGCGGGCGAGCATCTGGGCGAGGATTTCGGCCGGATCAGCCCCTTCCGCCTGCTGCCGGTGATCGAGGACAACGGCTTCGTGGTGGCCGAGTCCGGGGCCATCCTGCTTTATCTCGCGGAGACGTCCGGACGGCTGATCCCCGCCGACCTGCAAGGGCGGACCCGGGTCGCGCAATGGTGCTTCGCGGCGCTCGCCACGGTGGAGCGGCCGATGATGGAGCTGCAGCTGATCGACAAGTTCGGCGAGGGCGAGGCCGATCCCCGCCGCGCCGGCATGGTCGAGGCCGCGCGGCGCTGGCTGGACGGGCTGGAGCGGCGGCTGGCCGACCGCCCCTGGATCGCCGGCGAGGCGTTCACGGTCGCCGACATCCTGCTGGTCTCGGTCCTGCGGGAAATCCGCAGGACCGATCTGCTTGGCGATTATCCCCGCGTCGCGGACCTTTACGCCCGCGCCTCGGCCCGGCCGGCCTGGCGGCGGACGCTCGACCTCTACGCCGCGCGCCTGGGCGTCGCGGTCGAGGACATCGCCTGACCGCGCGCCCGACCGCGCGCCCGACCGCGCGCCTTTCCGGCAGGGGCGCCGCCGGGGACCGTCCGCGCCGGGGCTGGCCTCAGGACGCGGGCAGCAGCCGGTCGACCAGCGCCAGCCAGTAGGCGACGCCCTGCGGAATGGCGGCGTCGTTGAAGTTGTAATCCGGGTAATGCAGCTTGCCCGAGACATGGTCCGGCGACCCGGTCCCCATCCAGATGTAATTCCCCGGCCGTTCGTTGAGCATGAAGGCGAAGTCCTCGCCGGCCATGCAGGGCTCGGCCTCGCGCTCGACATTCTCGGGGCCCACGACGCTGGCGGCGACCTCGGCGGCGATGTCGGCCTCGGCCGCGGGGTTGATGCAGGGCGGGTAGTTCTTGCGGTAGTCGATCACGGCCCGAGCGCCGAAACCCTCGGCGATGGAGGTGGCCAGCGCCCGCAGCCGCGCTTCGGCCTTGTCGCGCGCCGCCATGTCGAAATAGCGGACCGAGCCGCCCATCACCGCCCGGTCCCCCATCACCACATAGGCGTCCGAGCCCTTGAACATGGAGATCCCGATGGTCGCCGCCTGGAAGGGCGACAGGTTGCGTCCGACGATGGACTGGGCCGCGACCACGAGATGGGAGGCCGCAAGCACCGTGTCCACGCCCGCATGGGGGACGCCGGCATGGGTGCCCTGGCCCTCGATGGCGATGTCGAAATAGTCGATCCCCGCCATGGCCCCGCCGGTCAGCGAGGTGAAGGTCCCCAGCGGCTGATCGGGCATGTTGTGCAGGCCCCAGACCGTCTCGCACGGGGCCTTGTCGAACAGGCCCCCGACCACCATTTCGCGCCCGCCGCCGCCGCCTTCCTCCGCCGGCTGGAAGATCAGCGCGACGGAGCCCGCGAAATCCCGCGTCTCGGCCAGGATCCGGGCGGTCGCGAGCAGCATGGCGGTGTGCCCGTCATGGCCGCAGGCGTGCATCTTGCCGTCATGGACCGAGGCGTAGGGCAGGCCCGTGCGCTCCTGCATCGGCAGCGCGTCGATATCGCAGCGCAGGCCGATCATCGGGCCGGGGGCGCGGCCCTTGATGATGCCGACCACGCCGGTTTCGCCCAGGCCCTCGATGATCTCGTCCACGCCGAAGGCGCGCAGGCGCTCGGTGATCAGGGCGGCGGTGCGGCGCTCCTCGAAGCCGACCTCGGGATGGGCGTGAATGTCCCGGCGCCATTCGGTGGCGGGGGCGTGCACGTCCATGATCAGGTTGTGGTGGCGGCTGTGGACGAGAGGGGCGTTCATGGCGGCGGTCCCGGTTCTGTTGCGGCGGTCTGTTGCGCTGCGGCGCCCGACCTTGGGCCGCGGCCGGGGACGGGGTCAATGCGCGACGGGGCGTTTCCACGGGCGGGGCGGGCGCGGCCCCCCCCGAGGCGGGGTCCGGCGGCTCAGTAGCCGCGGGTCCGGTCGACCTCGTCCAGCAGGGGCAGGCCCTCGGCCAGCCGGCGGAAATTCTCGGCGGTGGCGGCCATCGCGTCGCCGGTGTTCCGCCCGCTCACATGCGGGGTGAGGGTCACCGCGGGGTGGGCCCAGAGCGGGCTTTCCGGCGGCAGCGGCTCGATGCGCGTCACGTCCAGCACGGCGCGGGCGGGGCGGCCGGCGTCCAGCGCCTCGGGCAGGGCGGCCTCGTCCACCAGGTCGCCGCGGCCCATGTTCAGCAGCGTCGCGCCGTCCTTCATCCCGGCCAGCCGGGCGGCGCCGAAAAGGCCCGAGGTCTCGGCGGTCGAGGGCAGGACGGCGATCACGTAATCCGCCTCCCCCAGCAGCGGGTCGAGCGCGGCGGGGCCGGAGCGGGTCTCCACCCCCTCCACCGCGCGGGAGGAGCGGCTCCACCCGATCACGCGGAAGCCGACGGCGGCGAAGGCGCGGGCGACGCGGCCGCCGATCTCGCCCAGGCCCAGCACGGCGACGGTGGTCAGGGGGGCGGGCCGGGCGGTGCGCCCGGACCATTCGCGGGCGGCCTGGAGAGAGGCGTACCAGGCGTGGTCGCGATGAAGCGCCAGCACATGCGACAGCGCCCATTCCGCCATGTCCTGCGCCTGCCCGTCATGGCGCAGGCGGGTGATGCGCACGCCCGGGGCGAGGTCGGGGTCGCGGACCATGGTGTCGACGCCGGCGCCCAGCTTCTGCACCAGCCGCAGGGCGGGCAGGCGGCGGGCGAGGCCGGGGCGCAGATGGGCGGTGGCCAGCGCCTCGATCGCGTGCTCGGGGAAGTCGTCCTGCAGGGCGAAGACCTCGTGCCCGGGCAGCAATGAGGCGAGCTGGTCGCGGAACGGCCGGCTGTCGGGCGCGCGCTGGATGTTCATGTCCACGAGCACGCGGAGGGGGCGGGTCGGCATGGGCGTCTCCGGGGGGAGGGAGCGGGCGGCGCGCGGGAGGCGGGCGCCGGGTAGGGGGGAAGGCTATCGCCGCAGCGCAGCATGGGCCAGAGCCCGGGGTTGCGGCGCAGCGTCATGGGGCGCGCCGGCCCGCGGGGTCGGCGTCCGGCGCTCGCGCCCGGCTGCGCCGGCCGCATCGCCCGCCCGCCGACCCCGCGGGAAAGGGCGGGCGGCGTCCCCTGCGCCGGCTGCGCGATCCGCGCCGCCCGACCGCCGGAAGACGGTCGAAAACCGCCCGCGGAAATATTGACCGAGAACAATGGTCGGAATTGACATGCGCGCCCCGCGAGGCCAACAAGACCGCGACCGACGTCGCGGCGCGCACGCCTCGACGCGGCCCGCCAGCGCCCCGGCCCGCCGATGCGGGAACCGGGCGCGACTACACCAACGGGAGACCCAGATGGCCGACCTCGCCGCCCCCGAGCGCAACGCCGACCACACCGCCCCCCGCGCATCCCGCGCCCGCCGCGCCGCCTCCGCCGCGCTGGCCGGGTTCGCCGCCCTGGTCATCGCGGCCCCGGCCGCCGTCGCCGAAGGCTCGGTGAACCTCTATTCCTCGCGCCACTACGACACCGACGAACGGCTCTATTCCGATTTCGAGGAACAGACCGGCATCGCCATCAACCGCATCGAGGCCGGCGCCGACGAGCTGATCGAGCGGATGAAGGCCGAGGGCGCGAATTCCCCCGCCGACGTGTTCCTGACCACCGACGCCGGCCGCATGTGGCGGGCCGAGGAAGCCGGGCTGCTGGCCCCCGTGGACTCGGCCGCGCTGAAGGCGCGCATCCCCGCCTATCTGCGCCATCCCGACGACCTGTGGTTCAGCTTCTCCCAGCGCGCCCGCATCATCTTCTACAACAAGGAGACGGTGACCGAGCCGCCGCGGACCTATGCCGAGCTGGCGGACCCGAAATACAAGGGCATGATCTGCACCCGTTCGTCGTCCAACATCTACATGCTGTCGCTGATGGCCTCGCGCATCGCGCATGAGGGCGAGACGGCGGCGCAGGACTGGGCGCAGGGCCTGTGGGACAACCGCGCCCGCGATCCGCAGGGCGGCGACACCGACCAGCTGCGCGGCATCGTGTCGGGCGAATGCGCCATCGCGGTGGCCAACACCTACTATTTCGCCCGCGGCATCCGCACCGATGTGGACGGGCTGAGCGCCAGCATCGACGGCATCGGCTGGGTGTTCCCCGACCAGTCGGGCGCCGGGGCGCATATGAACGTGTCGGCGGGCGCGCTGCTGGCCTCCGCGCCGAACCCGGAGAACGCGGTCAAGTTCCTGGAATATCTCGCCTCCGATAGCGCGCAGAAGTATTTCTCGGCCGGCAACGACGAATATCCGGCGGCGCCCGGCGTGGGGCTGGCGGACTCGGTGGCGCAGCTCGGCCTGTTCCGCCAGGACGACCTGAACCTGGCCGAGCTCGGCCGCAACCAGGCCAAGGCCCAGCTGATCTACGACATGATCGGCTACGAGTAAGACGCCGCGCGCTCCTGCGCGGAGCGGGCCGGACGAAGGCGAGGGGCGCGGCGCAGGCCGCGCCCCTTTCGCGTTCTCCCGCCGGGTGCGGACGCGCCGACCGGCCCGGATGTTGGAGGTTGCCGTAGCGTCGAGAAGCGTGCAGGATGCCCGGGACCGGCGCGCCTGGGGGCGGGTCGCCGCTATGGGGGGAAGCATGATCCGATACGAGGCCGCGCGGGCCGACCAGGCCATGTCGCCGAAACGCAATCCGAATTTCATCCATCCCGCCGCGGCCGGCGCCGTCCCGCGCTTCGCGGCGGCGACGTCGGCGGGGGCGGCGCGCGCGCTGCTGGCGGCGGGGCTCGGCCTCGCGATCGGGGCCGGCGCGGCCCAGGCGCTGCCGGTCCATACGCGCGAAATGGCGGTGCAGCTGGTCTCGGTCTGCACCGATTCCGGCGCGACCTGCCTGACGCCCGAGATCGACGAGACCCTGCTGCAGACCATGTTCGACCCGGCCGGGATCGCGCTTCTGTTCCCGACTCCGACCCGGGTGCTGAACTTTTCCTATGTCGAGGCCGGCGGCGGCGAGATCGACGTGAACGCGGCGCTGGTGGACTTCCGCGACGCGCTGGCGCCTCCGGCCTCGGCCCATACCGCCTATATCGGCGGGGTGCGCGACGTTCAGGGCGGGGCCATGACGCTGTCCTATGTCGGCGGCGATCCCTACGGCGTCGTGCAGGCGGAGGGCGGGCTGAGCCTGGGCCTCTCCACCATGCTCGTGGCTCATTCGCTGGGGCATATCCTGGGCGCCCCACATGACGGGGACGGCAACGCGGCGCCGAGCTCGGGGTTCATCATGGCCTCCGCTTTCTCCGTCAGCGAGCCGCCGACCACGTTCTCCGAGGTCAGCCTCGCGGCGTTCGGAAGCTCGGCCCTGCCGGGCGCGCCAGGCAGCGTCGTGCTGCCGGAGGCCGAGGCGCCGTTGCCGGCGGCGGGCGGGCTGATGGCGGCCGGGCTGGGCGCGCTGGCGCTTTTCCGCCGTCGGCGCCGGGCCTGATTATCGGGGCTTGCGGGGACGGACCGGGGGGGCGAGGGCGGTTCCGCCCGCCCCCGTCCCGGCCCTTTCTCAGCGGGCCATCGCCATAAGCTGCGCCCCGAGAGCCAGGGCCGCCCTGAGAGCGAGACCGGCGACAGGGCGCGCGCAGCGCATCCTACGACGCGCCGGGCCGGCTCTTGCGGATGGCGCGGGCCAGCAGCAGCACCGGCGCCATGCCCACCGCCGCGATGGCCAGCGAGGGCAGCGCCGCCTCGGTCAGCCGCTCGTCCGAGGCCAGCCGATGCGCCTGCACCGCCAGCGTGTCGAAGTCGAAGGGGCGCAGGATCAGCGTGGCCGGCAGCTCCTTGGTCACGTCGACGAAGACGATCAGCGCGCCGGTCAGGATCGAGCCGCGCAGCATCGGCGCATGCACCCGGCGCGCCACCCCCCAGACCGAGCAGCCCAGCACCCGGGCCGAGGCGTCGATATTCGGCCCCGCCGTCTCGAACCCCGCCGACACGGCGTTCAGCCCGGCGGCCATGAAGCGGGTCATGTAGGCCAGCAGGATGGCGGCGATGGAGCCGGTGAAGAGCAGCCCCAGCGGCAGGTCGAAGGCCGCGCGGGACCAGGCGTCGAGCTGGTTGTCGAGCATCGCCAGCGGCGCCAGCAGCCCCACCGCGATGACCGAGCCGGGCGCGGCGTAACCCAGCGAGGCCCCCAGCTGCGCCGCCCGCGCCCCCGGCCCGGGCGCCAGCCGGCCCGCATAGCCGATCATCAGCGCCGCCCCCATGGTCAGCGCCGCCCCGCAGGAGGCGAGGATCACGGTATTGGCGAAAAAGCCCCAGTAGCGCTCGATCATCATGTCGGGCCCCCAGGCGCGCAGGGCCATGGAGCCGAGCATGGCCAGCGGCGCGAGAAAGCCGAGCAGCACCGGCAGGAAGCAGAACAGCGCGGCGGTCCAGCCGGCGGCCCCGGTCAGGGGGACGTCCTGCAGCGCCTCGTAGCGGCGGCCGGCCTGGTGGCGGCGCGCGGCGCCGCGCTGGGCGCGCTCGATGGCGGCGAGCGCCAGCGCGATGGTCAGCAGGCAGACCGAAAGCTGCGCCGCCGCCGCCCGGTCGCCCATCGAGAACCAGGCCCGGTAGATGCCGGTGGCGAAGGTCTGCACGCCGAAATGGGCGACGGTGCCGAAATCGGCCACCGTCTCCATCAGGGCGAGCGCGAGGCCGCCGACGATGGCCGGGCGGGCCATGGGAAGGGTGACGCGCAGCAGCACCTTGCGCGGCGGCAGGCCCAGGGTGCGGGCGACATGCTGGGCGGTGACCGACTGGTGCAGCAGGGCGGCGCGGGTCATGAGGTAGACATAGGGATAGAGCACCAGCGTCAGCATCAGGGCCGCGCCGCCGAGGCTCCGGATCTCGGGGAACCAGTAGTCGCGGGGACCGTAGCCCATGACCTCGCGCAGCAGGGTCTGCACCGGGCCGGGATGGTCGAGCAGGTAGGTGTAGGCGTAGGCGAGCACATAGGCCGGGAAGGCCAGCGGCGCGACCAGGGCCACCTCGAACAATCGGCGCCCGGGGAAGGCGTAGCCGGTGACCAGCACCGCCGCGCCCACGCCGATCAGCCCGGCGCCGAGCCCGACCAGCGCCGCGAGCTGCAGGGTCGCCAGCGCGTAGCGGGGCAGCATGGCCTGGATCATCAGGCCCAGCAGCTCCCAGCTTCCGAAAAGGGCGGTGACCAGCACCGAGATCGCGGGCGCGGCGCAGAGCAGGGCCAGCGCCCAGGCCGGCCGGGTCAGCGCGGCGGAGGCGGCGAAGCGCCCGCCGGCCCGCGCGCGGCGCCGGCCGAGCAGCCCCGCGAGGCCGGCCGCGGGGCCGGGCAGGGCGGCGGCGAGGGCCGGCGCCTCGGGGTCCGGGGCGGCTTCGGGTCGGGGATCCTGCATGCGGTCTCCGTCGGGGAGCGTGCGAGGCGCCAGCCATAGCGCGCCGCGGCGGCGGGCTCAATGCGGCGACGTCCGGAGGGCGGAGAGGGGTGCCGCGCGTCGACCGTTCCGCCGGTTGCGCCGGGGCGCCCGCGCGGCGTTGCGGGCTGCGGCGCCGGTGGCGGCGGGGGCCGGGCGGGGACCGGCGCGGCCTGGGCGGGGGGCGAGGCGCGGTCCGCGGGGCGGAATGGGCGCCGCGGCCGGATCGGGGCTCGACAGGCGCGGGCGCGCGAGCACAGCGTCAATCGTCGCGGCGGCGCGGTGGAGGAGGGGGAGGAAAGGGGGAGAGAGGCCGGAGCGGGAGAGCCATGGGCGGGGGCGATCAGCCTCGTGGCGCGCGCGTCGCGGGCCTGAGGCCCCGCCATGGGCGGAGCCTGGTGCGGCGCGCCAGCGGCTTTCTATGGCGCATGGCGGGTGGTGGATGGCCGTGCGGGTTGCGGGCGCCGAGGCGCTCGGCGCGACCACGTTTCGGAGCAGGAGCAGGAGCAGGAGCAGGAGCAAGAGCAGGAGCAGGCGGCGGGGCCTGCGCCGCAAGCGTATGCGCCGTGTCGCCTTCCGCTGGCCGCGCGACGCTCGCGCGCCCCCCCGACCCCGTGCCGGGAAGAGGCATCCAGCGCAGTCCCGAAAAAAGGAGGCGGAGGGACTGGCGCACCGGATACGGGCGAGATCTTTCTGGTCTCTGGTCTCTGGTCTCTGGTCTCTGGTCTCTGGTCTCTGGTCTCTGGTCTCTGGTCTCTGGTCTCTGGTCTCTGGTCTCTGGTCTCTGGTCTCCGCTCTCCGCTCTCCGCTCTCCGCTCTCCGCTCGCCCCCTCCCCGCTCTCGCCCCGGTTCCGAGCCGCGCGGGCGCCCCGGCGCGGCCGGGCGGGCGGGGCGTCGCGCGGCTTCCTCCGCCGAAAGCCCGCGCCGGCCGCCGCCCGGGGCGAGCGGCTTCGGCAAGTCCCGCGCCCCGGCTCGCCCCCCCCGCTCCCCGGCTTGCCCCAACGTCCGCCCTGCGTCAGGCTCGCCTCTGAACCGGCTGCGCCAGACGGCCGACGCGCAACGACAATCCCCGGGAGGGACCCCGCATGGCCCGCCGCTTCGTAGACCTCTCCGTGGCGCTGGAGGCGGGCATCGCCTCCGACCCGCCGCAGATGCTGCCGAAAATCGACTACCACACCCACAAGGACACCGCCCCGCAGATCGCCGCCTACTTCCCCGGCCTCACCTCGGCCGACCTGCCCGGCGGCGACGGCTGGGCGGTCGAGCGGCTGGAGATCTCCACCCATAACGGCGCCCATCTCGACGCGCCGTGGCGCCACCACTCCACCATGAATGGCGGCGAGAAGGCCTGGACCATCGACGAAGTGCCCCTGGAATGGTGCTGCCAGCCCGGCGTGAAACTCGACTTCCGGCACATGGAGGACGGCTATCTGGTCACCGCCGCCGACGTGGAGGCGGAGCTGAAGCGCATCGGCCACGACCTGCGCCCGCTCGATATCGTGGTGGTCAACACCTCCGCCGGCGAGGCCTATGGGCGCGACGACTACCTGCTCAAGGGCTGCGGGATGGGACGGGAGGCGACGCTTCACCTGTTGGAGCGCGGGGTGCGCGTCACCGGCGCCGACGCCTGGTCCTGGGACGCCCCCTTCGCGCTGACCGCCAGGAAATGGGCCGAGACCCGCGATCCCTCGATCATCTGGGAGGGGCGCCGCGCCTCCATCGACATCGGCTATTGTCACATGGAGAAGCTGGCCGGTCTCGACCAGCTGCCGGGGAGCGGGTTCCAGATCTCCTGCTTCCCGTGGAAGATCAAGGGCGCTTCGGCGGGCTTCGTTCGCGCGGTGGCGATGTTCGAGGACTGACCCGACGGGCGCGCCCGGGTCCGGGGTCGGGGCCCGGCGCCGCTCCCGGTCGGGGCGGGCGCCGGGGTTCGCCGCGCGGTCAGCCCGCCCGGCGTCGCCGGCGGACCGCGGCCAGTCCGACGAGACCCGCGGCCAGCAGTCCGCCCGCGGCGGGAACCGGAACCGGGGCCGACACCGAGGCGGTGAAGCCGATATTGTTGAAATCCACCTCGCCGTTGGTTCCGGTGAAGATGGCGGTCACCGAGCGCACGCGCTCGGGGAAGGACAGCCCGTAGTCCTGCGCCGTCTCTGGCGCGGAGGTGCCGGTGTCGGGCGCGAAATCGAACGCGCCGACCACCGAACTCGCGGCGTTGCGGAACTCGAAATTGATGTTGTCGACGTCGTATTGCTCGGTGAAGTAGTTCCAGAAGTGCAGGGTTTCCAGGTCGTAGTCGTCGTTGAACGTGAACACCAGCTCCAGCGGCGCCGAGTTGATCCAGACATGCGTGGTCGGCGACACGTGGATTTCGCCCGCATCGGCGCTGGGCGCGTCGATGGCGTTGGCCAGCGCCACGGCGGTGGTGGTGTTGGCGAAGGGCTCGGGCGCCATGCTCGGCCCCAGCGCCACGGTCATGTTGAGATAGTTCAGATAGAGCGCCTGGGCCGGGCTCGCCGCCATGGCGAGGCCGAGGCCCAGTCCCGCGGCGAGCGTCGCCGAGGCGGCGGACGAATGTCGGATCATGTCTGTCTCCCTCCGGATGCTCGCGCGACAGGCCGCGAGTCGTTTCCCTTTGGGTAGGCTGAACATGAACGAATGGCGCGTCCAGTGAAACAATACACGTTCGGAGAGGTGGTGCGGCGCAATTCCGGCAGGAGAAACGCGGTTCCATGCGGCTCGCGGGAGGCCCGAAGGCGGGGGCTTCCGGGCGCCGGGCCGCCGCCGCGCGCTCCGCCCTTCCCGGCGACGGGCCGAGGGCGGAACCGGCGGCGCCCTCGCGGGCATTCCGTCCTCTCCGGCCGCAGGCGGCCTTCGGGCGCCCCCTCGCCCTGTCCCTCTCCCCGCGGGGAGAGGGGAGCGGGAGGGAGGCCGACCCAGTGACTTGCCGGCCGGTCGAGGGTGGGGCAGGCGCGCCGATCCGCGGATACGGCCCGGCGGGGGGGCTTCGCCAGGCGTTCAGGGGGCTTCGGCCGTGCGCCGTCTCGCGGCGGTTCCGAGGTTCCGAGGTTCGGTGGTTCGGTGGTTCGGCGGTTCGGTGGGGTGGGGGCGCAACGCGCGGGTTCGCAGGCGGGGCCGCCCGCGCATCCGGCGCAACGCCGCGCGGGCGCCGCGGCCGCGGCCCTCGGAAGGGTCGTCGCGCGGCCCGGCGCAGCCGGATCAGCCTGTGGGGCGCAGCCGGATCAGCCTGTGGGGCGCAGCCGGATCAGCCTGCGGGGCGCGGCCGGATCAGCGTGCGGGAACCAGGCGGTGCGCGGCGAGGTCGATCATCGCGTGGGTGTCCACCTCGACCCCCGCCGCCTCGTAATCCCCGTCCAGCGTCAGCGTCGCGGCCCCGTGCACGAAGGTCCACAACACGCAGGCCAGGCGGTGGGCCTCCTCGCCCGGCGGGTCCTCGCCCAGCGCCGCGCCGACCTCGGCGATCACGATCAGCATGTTGGCATGGGCGATCTCGTGGGTGCGCGTGTCCTCGGGGTCGTGAAGCTCGCGTTTCATGCCGAACATCACCCCGAACAGGCCCGGATTGGCCTCGGCATAGGCGAGATAGGCCTTGCCCAGCGCCGCCAGCCGGTCCGGCCCCGGCGCGGGGATCGCGGCCGCCGCCGTCGCCATCGCCTCGCGCAGTTCTCCGAACCCCTCCCGGCACAGCGCGCGCAGGATGTCGGCGCGGTCCCTGAAGTGCTTGTAGGGCGCGGCGGAGGAGACGCCGGCCATCCGGCAGGCGCCCGAGATCGACAGTTTCTCCACCCCGTCCCGCTCCACCAGCGTGCGCACCGCCGTGACCAGCGCCTGCGCGAGATCGCCATGGTGATAGCGGTTGCGCCGGCGAGAGAACGCGCAGCCGAAACGCCCTTCGCCGCCGGCCCCGGGGGCGGGGTCGGACGGGTCGGCGGCGGCGCCCGACGGCGGAGGGGGAATCTTTTTCGCCATGATCTCGTCGATTTTCCGCCGGATTGGGGTTGCGATGCAAGTTAGAGGCTCTAACTTATGTGAGCAACGCTAACTTCGCCACCCCCGCCGCCACCCCCTGCGCCAGCGCCGGCCCCCAGAACCGGCCCCCGCATCCCAGAACCGGCCCGCCCCCAGCACTGGACCCCACGTCATGACGCTTTCGAGCCATCGCCCCGAGCCTGGGTCCCCTTCCCGCCGCCTCTCCCGCATGGCCCGGGGCGCGGGGCGGCTGGCGCTGGGCGCTGCCCTGATCGTCGCCGCCGGCGCCGCCGCCAATTTCGGCGCCGCCGCCCTGCGCGAGCGCGCCGACGCCCCGCTGGAAACCGCCGGCGCCCCCGCGGCCCGGGTCGAGGCGCTGCGCGTCGTCCGGGTCCGCGGCCTGAGCGTCGAGACCCGGCGTCTCGGCGTGGTGGAGCCGGCGCGCGAGGTCTCCGCCGCCTTCGACATCGCCGGGACCGTGGTCGAGGTCGCGGCGCGGGAGGGCCTGCGGCTGGAGAAGGGCGCCCTGATCGCCCGGCTCGACACCTCGCGCATCGAGGCGCGCATCGACGAACTCACCGCCCAGCGCGCCGTGCTGGAGGCGCAGGCCGATCTCGCCCGCCGCACCGCCGACCGGCAGGAGGCGCTGCGCGAACGCGGCTTCGCCTCGGACCAGCGCTGGGACGAGGCGCGCTCGGAAACCGACCGCATCGCGGCCTCGATCCGGCAGGCGGAGGCGGGGCTGGCCGCGGCGCGCATCGACCTCGCCCATGCCGAACTGCGCGCGCCCTTCGCCGGCGAGGTCGCGGCGCGGCGCGTGGACGAAGGCGCGGTGATCTCCGCCGGCGCCCCGGTGGTGGAGCTGATCGAGACCGGCCGCCCCCGCATCCGCGTCGGCCTGCCCGAGCGGGCCGCGGCCCGTCTCGCCCCCGGCGCGCTGGTGGAGGTGGAGCTGACCGCCGGCGCCGGCGGCCTGTCGGCCGCGTCGTCCGATCCCGAGGCCCGCCGCCTGGTCGCCGCCGTCGCCGCCCTGCGCCCGGACATCGACCCCGCCACCCGCACCCGCGCCGCGCTTCTGGACCTGCTCCTGCCCGAGGGCCGCAGCGTCGCCTTCGGCAGCACGGTCGAGGTGATCGCCGAGGAATGGCGCGAGGCGAACGGCTTCTGGCTGCCCCTGACCGCATTGCGCGAGGGCGAGAAGGGCCTGTGGACCGCCCTGATCGCCGTCCCCGATCCTGACCGCGAGGGCGCTTATGTCGCCCGCGCCGCGGCGCTGGAAGTGCTGCACGTGGCGCAGGGCGAGGCCTTCGTCCGCGGCGCCCTGCGGGACGGGGAGCTGGTCGTGGCCGCCGGCGCCCACAAGGTCGCGCCGGGGATGCCGGTCGATCCCATGATCCTGCCCGCGGTGCTGGACGACGCCCCCGGCCGCGGCGCGCTCGCCCCGGACCTGATCGCCGGGCGCTGAGCCCGGCGGTCGTCCCCCCACCCGTTTCCCCGACCCGCTTCCCCCCTCCCCCCCTCCCCCCTCCCATGGCCCGAGCCGGAGACCCCCGGATGCGCACGCTGTTCTTCCGCGAAGCCCGCCTGACGGCGCTCGCCATCCTGGTGGTCATCGCCGCCGGCGCCTCCGCCTATCTGTCCATCGGCCGGCAGGAGGACCCGACCTTCACCAACCTCTTCGCCACCGTGGTCACGCCCTATCCCGGCGCCGACCCGGCCCGCGTCGAGGCCCTGGTGACTGAGAAGGTCGAGGCCGAACTGCGAGAGATCGCGGCGATCAAGACCATCTCCTCGACCTCCTCCTCCGGGGTCAGCGCGGTGCGGGTGGAGCTGTCGGAATTCCTCGACCTCGCCGAGGTCTCCGAGGCCTGGGCCGATATCCGCGACGCCCTGTCGGACGTGGCGAGGGACCTGCCCCCCGGCGTGCCCGAGCCCGATTTCGACGACGACCGCACCGGCGCCTTCTCCGCCATCTCCGCCGTGTTCCCGACCCGCGAGGGGGTCACCGACGCGGTGCTCGGCCGCTATGGCGAGGCGCTGGAGGATCGGCTGCGCGCCGTGTCCGGCGTGTCGCTGGTGCGCGCCTTCGGGGCGCCGGAGGAGGAGGTGCTGGTCACCATCGACCCCACCGCCCTGTCCGCCCTGGGCCTGAGCGCCGCGCAGGTCGCCGCGGCGATCGAGGCGGCGGACCCCAAGGTCTCGGCCGGGCGGCTGCGGGGCGAGGGCTCGGACATGCTGATCGAGGTGGGCGGGGAGATCCGCAGCCTCGACCGGGTGCGCGAGATCCCCATCGCCACCGACGCCGCCGGCCATTCGGCGCGGGTGGGCGACGTGGCCGAGGTGACCAAGACCGCCCGCGTCCCGACCCCCAGCCTGGCGCGGCTGGACGGCCGCCGCGCCGTGCTGGTCGCCGCCAAGATGGAGGAAGGCCGCCAGGTCGACGCCTGGATCACCGACGTCCGCCGCGCGCTGGACGCCTATGAGGCGACCCTGCCCGAGGGCCTGGGCCATGAGCTGATCTTCGACCAGTCCGGCTACACCGCCGACCGCCTGGCCGAGGTCGGCCTGAACATGGCGGTCGGCGTCGGGCTGGTGGTGGCGGTGCTGCTGCTGACGCTGGGCCTGCGGGCGGCGCTGGTGGTGGCGGCGGTGCTGCCGCTGGTGGGGCTCGCCTCGCTGGCGACGCTGAATTTCATCGGCATTCCCATCCACCAGATGTCGGTCACCGGCATGATCGTGGCGCTGGGCCTGCTGGTCGACGCGGCCATCGTGATGACCGACGAGATCCGCCGGAGGCTGGCCGCGGGGATGGCGCGGCTCGACGCGGTGGGGGACGCGGTGGGGC
Source organism: Albimonas donghaensis (assembly GCF_900106695.1). Lineage (GTDB taxonomy): Bacteria > Pseudomonadota > Alphaproteobacteria > Rhodobacterales > Rhodobacteraceae > Albimonas > Albimonas donghaensis. The sequence goes on along the minus strand of NZ_FNMZ01000005.1, from coordinate 263,862 downwards.
GGCTGGGGGCGCCGCTGCTGGCCTCCACCGTCACCACGGCGCTGGCCTTCATGCCGATGGTGCTGCTGCCCGGCCCGGCGGGGGATTTCGTCGGGGCCATCGCGATCTCGGTCATCGCCATGCTGGTCTGGTCGCTGATCATCGCCATGACGGTGACCCCCGCGCTCGCCGGCTGGATCCTGCCAGACCCGCATGACGCTTCGGGCGCCCGGCGCGGCTGGATCACCAACGGCATCTCCGGCGGGGCGGCGGGGCGGCTTTTCGCGGGCTCCCTGCGGCTCGCCATCCGCCATCCCGGACCCGCCGCCGCCTGGGCGCTGGCGCTGCCGGTGATGGGGTTCCTCGCCTTCCCCTCGCTGACCCCGCAATTCTTCCCCGGCGTGGACCGCGACCAGTTCTATATCGACGTGGAGATGCCCGCCGGCGCCTCCCTGGCCGCGACCGAGCGGGTGACGGAACGGCTGTCGACGGCGCTGGAGGCCGAGAACGGCATCCGCCGCATCGTCTGGGTGGCCGGGTCCTCGGCACCGTCCTTCTACTACAACATGCTGATGAACCGGGATAACGCCCCCGGCTTCGCCCGCGCGCTGATCACCACCGAGTCGAACGCCGCCACCGCGCGGCTCGTCCCTCATCTGCAATCCGATCTCGGGGCCGCGGCCCCCGGCGCGCGGATCATCGTGCGCGACCTGGTGCAGGGCCCGCCCGTGGACGCGCCGGTGGAGCTGCGATTCGTCGGCCCCGACCTGGCCGAGCTGCGGCGCCTGGGCGACGAGGCCCGCCGCATCGTCGCCCGCGTGCCGGACGTGATCATGGCCCGCACCAGCATGGAGGGCGGCGCCCCCAAGCTCGCCTTCGCGCTGGACGAGGAGCGCGCCCGGCTCGCGGGGCTCGACCTGGTGTCGGTCGCCCGCCAGCTCGACGCCGCGCTGGAGGGCGTCACCGGCGGCTCGCTGGTCGAGGGGTCGGAGGAGCTGCCGGTCCGCGTGCGCGTCGGCGCCGCCGACCGGGCCGATGCGGGCTTCGTCGAGACCTTCGACGTGGTCGCGCCGGGCGGCGCGCTGATCCCGCTGTCGACGCTGGGAGAGATGCGGGTGATCCCGTCGGAAAGCGCCATCTCGCGCCGCGGGGGCGAGCGGACCAACACCGTGCAGGCTTATGTCCGCTGGGGCGTGCTGCCCGAGGCGGCGCTGGCCCGCGCCCGCGCCGCGCTGGACGAGGCGGGGTTCGAGGTCCCCCCGGGCTACCGGCTGGAGGTCGGCGGCGACTCGGACGCGCGCAACGAGGTCATCACCAACCTCATGGCGCCGCTGGGGCTGATCCTGACCCTGTCCTTCGCCACCGTGGTGCTGACCTTCAACAGCTTCCGGCTGGCCGGCGTGGCGGTGGTGGTCATGGGGCTGTCGGCCGGGCTGTCGATCCTGGCGCTGGCGATCTTCCAGTATCCGTTCGGGATCACCGCGGTGATCGGGGTCATCGGCTCCATCGGGGTGTCGATCAACGCGGCCATCATCATCATGACCGCCTTGCAGGAGGATCCGTTGGCGGCGGCCGGCGACCGGGACCGGATGGCCGAGATCGTTCTCGGCGCCTCGCGCCATATCGTGTCCACGACCGTCACCACCTTCGGCGGATTCCTGCCCCTGATCGTCGGGGGCGGCGGTTTCTGGCCGCCCTTCGCCATGGCGGTGGCCGGCGGCGTGCTGCTGTCGACCGTGGTCAGCTTCTACTTCACGCCCCCGATGTTCGCGCTGGTGATGCGGGGGAAGACGAAGCGGAACGCGGAGGCCGCCGCCGCGGCGTCCGCCGCCGCTCCCGCCGCGCCGGGAGAGCCGCCGCGCAACCTCTTCGCCCCCTCCGCCGGCTGAGGCGGGGGCGGGCAGGGCCGGGGCGGGGCTGGTGCGACGCGCCTCTCAGGCCCGTGATCGCTCCCGCCCCCGCCCGCCCTTGACCGGGGCCGGAATCGGGCCAGTTCGCGGCGAAACCACGGCGGCGCGGCCGGGGGCTCCGGATGGGGCCCCGGACGAGAACCCGAACGGGGCCATGGCCGCCGATGCAAGGGAAAGGGAAACCCCAGATGACGCTCGTCGCGCTCTACCTCGCGACCATGGCGGCGTTCCTCGTGCTGGACGTGGCGATGCTCACCCTGTTCATGAAGGCGCTGTTCGAGCGCAATATCGGCCCGATGATGCTGGAGGACCCCAAGCTCGGCGTCGCCGGCATCTTCTACCTGTTCTATGTGGGCGGGATCCTGTGGTTCTGCTCCTGGCCCGCGCTGGCGCAGGGCGAGGGCGGAGGCGTCATGCCGCCCTGGGCCCGCGCGGCGCTGAACGGCGCCATCCTGGGGATGCTCGCCTACGGCACCTATGAATGGGTGAACATGGCGACGCTGAAGGGCTGGAGCTGGCGCATGGTGATCATCGACACGCTCTGGGGCGGGGTCATCACCGGAAGCTCCGCCGCCGCCGGCGTGCTGGCCGTGCGGGCGCTGGGAATGGCCCGCTGAGCGGCGCCCCGGCTCCCGCGCGCCCCGGCGCCCACGCGCGCGCCTGCGTCCGCGCCCGCCGCCCCGCCTGCGTCCGCGCCGACGGTTGCGCGCGGGTCGACGGGGCGCGAGGCTCGTATCCATGAAAGACGCCGCCGCCCCCACGCCCCCGCTCGCCCTCGAGGGCCTCCGAAAGACCTATCCCTCCCCCGAGGGGCCGGTGGAGGTGCTGCGCGGCGTCTCGCTGGCGCTGGCCCCGGGCGAGAGCCTGGCCCTGACCGGGGAGAGCGGCTCGGGCAAGTCCACGCTGCTGCATCTCGCGGCCGGGCTGGACGCGGCGGATGCGGGCGAGGTTCGGATCGCCGGCCGGTCCCTGACGGGCCTTCGCGACGCCGGGCGGGCCCGGCTGCGGCGCGACCATGTCGGGCTGGTGTTCCAGCAGTTCAACCTGGCGCCGAGCCTCACCGTCGCCTCCAACATCGCCTTTCAGGCGCGGCTGGCGGGGCGCGCGGACAGGGCCTGGACCGCGGCCCTGGTCGCGCGGCTGGGGCTGGCGGGGCTGGAGCGGCGCTATCCCGAGCAGCTTTCGGGCGGCCAGCAGCAGCGCGTCGCCATCGGGCGGGCGCTGGCGGCGCGGCCGGGACTGGTGCTGGCCGACGAGCCGACCGGCGCCCTGGACGAGGCGGCCTCGGACGCCGTGCTCGACCTGCTGCTGGAACTGGCGGCGGAGACGGGGGCGGCGCTGCTGATGGTCACGCATTCGCCCCGGCTGGCCGGGCGGCTCGGGGGGCGGGCGCATCTGCGCGCCGGCCGGCTGGAATGAGCGGGCTGGAATGAGCTTATGGGCATGAGCGTGCGGGGATGAACTGGCGCGGGTTCCTCTGGGCGCTGACCGCGCTCGCCAGCCACTGGCGCCGCCGGCCGCTGCTGCTGGCCGCCGCGCTGGTCGGACTGGCGGCCGCGACCGGGCTGTGGATCGGGGTGCAGGCGTTGAACGCCGAGGCGCGGCGGGCCTATGACGACGCCGCCCGCGCCATGTCCGCCGCCGCCCTCCCCGCCCTGGTCGCCGAGGGCGGAGGCCCCGCCGACATCGCCCGGTTCGGCCCGCTGCGCCGGGCCGGATGGCCCGCCAGCCCCCTGATCGACGTGGACCTCGCGGTGGAGGGCGCCCCCGCCTCCCTGCGCCTGATGGGCGTCGAGCCGGTGAGCCTGCCCGAAGCCGCCGGCCTGGCCCTGTTCGGCGCCGGCGAGGACGAGGCCGGGAACGACGCCGACGCCGACGCTCCTCCCGCGCCCGATTACGCCGCCTTCACCCGTCCGCCGGGCCGCGCGCTGATCGCGCCCGCCACGCTGGCCGAACTGGGCGACGCGCTGGGGGTCGGGGCGGGCGACCGGCTCGCCACCCCGCGGGGCGAGACGCCGCCGCTGGTCGCCTCCGCCGCCGCGGCGCCGGGGGTGCTGATCATGGATTTCGGCTTCGCCCAGCGGCTCGCGGGGATGGAGGGGCGGACCACCCGCTTCCTGCTCGACCCTGACGCGGAGCTTCCCGCCGCCCCGCTCTCCGACATCGCCCCCGACCTGCGCCGCGCCGCCCCGCGCGCCGCCGCCGACCCGGCGCAGCTGACCGAGAGCTTTCACCTCAACCTCACCGCTTTCGGCTTTCTCGCCTTCGCGGTCGGGCTGTTCATCGCCCATGGCGCGGTGGGGCTGGCCTTCGAGCAGCGGCGCGGGCTGATGCGCTCGCTCCGCGCCTGCGGGCTGCCGGCCTGGACGCTCTGCGCGGCGCTGGGGGCGGAGCTGCTGGTGCTCGCGCTTCTGGCCGGGGTCGCGGGGATCGCCGGGGGGGCGACGGTGGCCGCCGCCCTGCTGCCCGACGTGGCGGCGAGCCTGCGGGGGCTCTACGACGCGCCCGCCCCCGACGCGTTGTCGCTGCCCCTGTCCTGGTGGCTCTGGGGCCTGGGGATGAGCGTGGCGGGGGCGGCGGTCGCCTCCGGCGGGGCGCTGTGGAAAGCGGCGCGGATGCCGGTGCTCGACAGCGCGAGGCCCGAGGCCTGGTTCGCCGCCGCCCGCCGCGCCCGCGCCCGGCAGGGCGCGCTGGCGGGGGCGCTGGCGGTGGTCGCCGCGGGGCTGGCGGTCTGGGGCGAAGGGCTGGTCGCCGGGTTCGCCATGATCGGCGCCATGCTGGGCGCCGCCGCGCTGGCGCTGCCGCTGGCGCTGGGCGCGGCGCTGGCCGGGTTGCAGGGGCTGGCCGACCGCCGCTGGGGCCCGCTCGCCGCCTGGATGGCCGCGGATGCGCGCCAGCAGCTTCCCGGCCTGTCGCTGGCCCTGATGGCGCTGATGATCGCGCTGGCGGCCAATGTCGGCGTCGGCTCCATGGTCGACGGCTTCCGCCTGACCTTCGAGAGCTGGCTGGAGGACCGCCTCGCCGCCGAGGTCTACGCCGAGGCCGAGCCCGGCGCCGCCCCCCGCCTCGCCGCCCTGATCGCCGCCGATCCGCGGATCTCCGCCGACCTGCCCGAATGGCGGGCCGAAACCGTGCTGGACGGCGCGCCGGTGGAACTGCGCGGCTTCGCGGACCACGCCACCTGGCGGCGCCGCTGGCCGCTGCTGGAAGCCGCGCCGGGGGCCTGGGACCGGGTGGCGGCGGGGCAGGGGGCGATGATCTCCGAGCAGCTCGCCCGCCGGCTGGACCTCGGGCTGGGCGATCCGCTGGCGCTGGCGGGGGGCGCGGCCCTGCCGGTCGCCGCGATCTTCGCCGATTACGGCAACCCGAGGGGGCAGGTCCGCCTGTCCAACGCGGCCCTCGCCGCCCGCGCGCCGGAGGCCGAGCGCGGCCGCCACGCCCTGCGCGTGACCCCGCCCGAGGCGGCGGAGGCGGTGGCGGCCGAACTGGACGCGGCGGAAGGGGTCTCGGCGATGGAACAGGGGTCGATCCGCGCCCTGTCCTCGCGCATATTCGAGCGGACCTTCGCGGTGACCGGCGCGCTCAACACGCTGACCTTCGGGGTGGCGGGGATCGCGCTGGCCACCGCGTTGCTGAGCCTGTCGGCGGCGCGCCTGCCGCAGACCGCGCCGGTCTGGGCGATGGGAACGAGCCGCCGCAGGCTCGCGGCGATGGAGCTGGGACGGATCATGGGGCTGGCGCTGCTGACCGCGATGCTCGCGACGCCGCTGGGCGTGGCGCTGGCCTGGGCGCTGGTGGCGGTGGTCAATGTCGCCGCCTTCGGCTGGCGGCTGCCGCTGCATGTCTTCCCCGCCGACTGGCTGCGGCTGGCGGCGCTGGCGGTCGCGGCGGCCGGGCTCGCCGCGGCGATCCCGCTGGCGGGGTTCCTGCGCACCTCTCCCGCCGCGCTCGCCAAGGTCTTCGCCGATGAGCGCTGAGGGACGCCGCCGCGCGCTGCGCCTGCTGGGGGCGCTGGCGGTCACCGGCGCGGCCGCGCCCGCCACATGGCTGGGCGGGCGCGCCGCGGCCCAGGGCTATGCGGGCCTCGGCGCCGACGCGGAGGGCTATTCGCAGGTCGTCGAGGGCCGCCGCTTCGCCTTCCCGCGCGACCGCGGCCCGCATCCCGATTTCCGCATCGAGTGGTGGTATCTGACCGCCAACCTCTCCGACGCCGCCGGCCGCGCCTTCGGCGTGCAGTGGACCCTGTTCCGCCAGGCCGTGTCGCCGGATCCGGGGCTGGACGGCTGGGCCTCGCCGCAGATCTGGATGGGGCACGCGGCCCTCACCTCCGCCGACCGCCACCTGACGGCCGAGAAATTCGGGCGCGGCGGGGTCGGGCAGGCGGGGGCGGTGGCGCAGCCCTACCGCGCCTGGATCGACGACTGGCGGATGGAGAGCCTCGGCGAGGGCTTCTCCCCCCTGCGGCTGCGGGCCGGGGGGCGCGGGTTCTCCTACGATCTCGGGCTGCGGGCCGAGGGGCCGGAGGTGCTGCAGGGCCGCGCCGGCTATTCGGTCAAGTCCGAGCGCGGGCAGGCCAGCTACTACTACTCCGCCCCCTTCCTGCGCGCCTCGGGCGAGCTTCGGCTGGGGGGCGAGCGGGTCGAGGTCTCCGGCCCCGCCTGGCTCGACCGGGAATGGAGCTCGCAGCCGCTGGAGGCCGACCAGCCGGGATGGGACTGGTTCTCGGTCCACCTGGAGGGGGGCGACAAGCTGATGCTCTACCGGATGCGGCGGGTGGGGGCGCGGCCCTACCTGTCGGCGGCCTGGATCCGGCCCGACGGCGCCATCGAGCGGCTGGACCCGGCCGAAGTCGCCCTGGCGCCGGCGGCCGAGGCCGAGGTGGCGGGCCGCATGATCCCCCTGGAATGGACGGTGGAGATCCCGTCCCGCGGCCTGGCGCTGATCGTGGAGCCGCTGAACAGGGCGGCCTGGATGGACATGTCCTTCCCCTATTGGGAGGGTCCGATCCGGGTCGAGGGCAGCCGCGCCGGCGTCGGATACATGGAGCTGACCGGCTACTGAGGCCGGCGCGCCGAGGGTCGCCGGGGGCGCCGCGACAACCGTGCCGAGGATTTCAGCCGCCCGCCCGCGGCGCAGGAGGCGGGGCGCCTGGCGCGGACGTTTCCCACCCCGCACCGCCCGCCGCACGCGGGCCGGTCAAGCGCGCCGCGGGCAAGACGGTCCCGCCAGCGGGCCGGCCGACGCGGCGCCCGGCGCAGCCGGAGGGGGCGAGCGGGAGGGCGAACCCGGAAGACCGGGAGGGCGAACCCGGAAGACCGGGAGGGCGAACCCGGAAGACCGGGAGGGCGAACCCGGAAGACGAGGGCGATGAAGGGGGGGCGAGGCGAGGAGGGGGGCGGGGAGGGGGCGGGGGCGGATGTCTCGCCCCCGCCGATCGCAACACAGAGGCGCGCCTTCAGCTCCAGGTGATCAGGTCGTCCTGGCCGTCCAGATGCGGGGTCTCGTTGAAGCTCAGCAGGTTGAGCCGTTCGGCCCGCCCGGCCAGCCGCGAGAACGACGCGTTCTTCACCTGCATCTGCAGCCGGATCTGGGTCGAGGCCGGGGCCCCCGTCGCCACCCGCACCGCCTGCCCGATGACCCCGCCCGAGGACACGCACCAGCAGGGCCGGTCCCCCTCCGCCGCCTGGGCGACGGCGGAGGCGATGCGGGTCTCCCACTCGTCGAAGGTCTCCTCGTCCGAGACCAGCTCGCCGGCCTGCCAGCCCAGCACCGCCGCGGTCAGCGCCCGGAAATGCGCCTTGCGGTCGCCATGGCCCGGATGGACGTTCCCCGCCTTCACCCAGCCCCGCATGATCGAGTCCGCATTGTGCTCGTTCAGGCCGGGATGCACCTCGAAGGCGGGGGTCTTCGCGCCCATGCCGAGGCCTTCGGCCAGCCCCTCCGCGGTCTCGCGCTGGCGGACCAGGGTGCCGACCATGATGCGGGCGGGGAACTGGCCATGGGCGGCCAGCCATTCCCCCAGCATCCGGGCCTGACGGTGGCCCAGCGGCGACAGCCGGTCGTAGTTGTCGGTCCCGAAGGAGGCCTGCCCGTGGCGGATCATCCAGACATGCGGCATCGCGCGCTCCCCCCTCAGGCCGGATCGGCGCCGACGCGCACCAGCTGTTTGCCGAAATTGTCGCCGCGCAGCAGCGCGATGAAGGCTTCCGGCGCGGCCTCCAGCCCCTCGGCCACGGTCTCGCGGAACTTGACCTTGCCGGCCTTCACCAGCGGCCCGACCTCTTCGAGGAACCGCGCCTGGATATCCATGTGGTCGCCCACCAGGAACCCCTGCACCCGCAGGCGCTTCACCAGGATCGAGCGCCAGATCCACGGCAGCTGGTTGCGGTCGCCCATGGTGTTGCCGGAATAGAGCGAGATCATCCCGCAGATCGCGATGCGCCCGTGCTGGGCCATGTTGGGGATCACCGCCTCCAGCGTCTTGCCGGCGACGTTCTCGAAATAGACGTCGACGCCGTTGGGGGCGGCCTTGGCGATGCGGGCGGCGAGGTCCTTGGCGGTCTCGTCGGCGCGGTGGTCGAAGCAGGCGTCGGCGCCGAGCTCATCGGTGACGAAGGCGCATTTGGCGGCGCCGCCGGCGACCCCGATCACCGTCATGCCCATGGCCTTGCCGAGCTGGACGGCGAGCGAGCCCACCGCGCCCGAGGCGGCGGAGACCACCAGCGTCTCCCCCGCCCTGGCCTGCGCCACGGCGTTCAGCCCCGCATAGGCGGTGTGGCCCGGCATCCCCAGCACGCCCAGCGCGGTGGAGAGCGGCGCGAGGTTCGGGTCCACCTTGCGCACCCCGGTCCCGTCCGAGACCCCGTGCGAGGCCCAGCCCAGCCGGCCCACCACGATGTCGCCGGGCGCGTAATCGGGGTGGTTGGAGGCGATGACCTCGGAGACGGTGCCGCCCTCCATGGTGCCGCCGAGGGGCACGGGGGCGGCGTAGGACGGCCCGTCATCCATGCGCCCGCGCATATAGGGGTCGAGCGACAGCCAGATGGTGCGGGCGAGGAACTGGCCGGGGCCGGGTTCGGGGACGGGGCCGGTCTCGACCGAGAAGTTCTCTTGCGTCGGCCAGCCGACCGGGCGCGAGGCGAGGGCGATGCGGGTCAGGGTCTGGGTCATGGTTCGGGTCCTCCCATGGGACGAGCGGCGGGCGATCGAGGGCATACCCGCGCGAATGTTCGGGCGGAGCATGGCCGGGACGCGGCGCCGGGGCAAGGGGGCGAGGCTGACGAAGGTCAGGATGGGGGCGGCGGGCCGTGCCCGGGGGTTTTGCGCGGGGCGTTGTCCGGTGCGGCGCGCGGGGCGCAGCGGCGGCCTTTGGGGGGCGGGAGGCGCGCGCGGGCGGCGGTGCGTCCGACACGCGACAACCACGGACGCGCGTCGCCCGATCGGTTGCGCCGGTGGGGCCGGGCGAAGGCGCCGCGCATCGGTCTCGCCGGTGGAGGCCGGTCGCCCGCGGCGCGCTGGGAGCGGGGCGCGTCTGGCGAGGGGGAAAGCGGCGGCGGTCAGGCCCGAAGCGGCGCGGGGGGGGCAGCGCGGGCCGGGGCAGCGCGGGCGGGGCGCCCGCGCGCCATCCTCGGGCCGCGGGGCGCGCCGCTCCCCCCCTTGCCGACAGGGCGGGCCGGCTGCCGCCTCGCGGGGCTCGCCTCGGCGAGGCTTGCATTCGCGGGGCGGCTCGGGGATGCGGAGGGCATGGACCTCTTCGCCCCTCTCTCGTTGCCGCCGCTGCGCGACCGGCCCTACGCGCCTCCGCCGGGACCGCTTGCGGTGATCCATGCCGACGCGGCGCTGCTGGTTGTGGAAAAGCCCTCGGGGCTGCTGACGGTGCCGGGCAAGGCGCCGGGGCTGGCCGACTGCCTCGCCGCGCGGGCCGAAGCGGCCTTTCCCGGCGCCCGCATCGTCCACCGCATCGACATGGACACGTCCGGGCTGGTGGTCCTCGCCCGGAGCCCGGAAGCGCAGCGCCATCTCGGCCTGCAGTTCGAACGGCGGATCGTGGAGAAGGCTTACGTCGCCCGCGTCCGCGGCGCCCCGGCGGCGGAGGCCGGGCGGATCGAGGCGCCGCTCATGACCGACTGGCCCGCCCGCCCGCGCCAGAAGGTCGACCCGCAAGGCCGCTTCGCGGTCACCGACTGGACGCGGGAGTCGGTGGAGCCCTGCGGCGACGCCCGCCTGTCGCTGCGCCCCCTGACCGGGCGCAGTCACCAGCTTCGGGTGCATCTCGCGGCGCTGGGGCACCCGATCCTGGGCGATGCGCTCTATGGCGACGACGCGGTCTACGGGGCGGCGCCTCGCCTGCAGCTCCATGCCGAACGCCTGCGGCTGCGCCACCCGCAAGGCGGCGCATGGATGGCGTTTCACGCGCCCGCTCCCTTCTGAGGATTGTCGGTCCCTGCGGCGAGGGCGCCGCGAGGTTTCGGCCCGAACCGCTCTCGCGCGAGCCCTTCCCCCCAAGCCGCCCTCGCCCGAGCCGAAACGCGCGCCCCGCGCCCACGGCGCGCTGAGCGGGGAAGGGCCGCGCGGCCCGGCCTGGCCCGGCCGGTCGAGACTGGCGACGAGCGCCGGGCGGAGACCTCTCCACCCCGCGCCCCCGGTTCAGCGCGCCGCGGGCGCCCCGGTTCCGCCGCCGCGCGGGTCGACGCGGCGCCCCCGCGCGTCGCGACAAGCGCCGCCCGACGGGATCAAACGGGGTCCGCGGGCCGGGCGGTCATGTGCGGGCAGGCGGTCTCGTAGGCGGCGGCGGCGCGCAGCACCTCCATGTCGCCGCGGGTCCGGCCCATCAGCTGCAGCCCCATCGGCAGCCCCGCGCCCGGGCCGCCCGCCTTGCCGAACCCCGCCGGCATGCACACCGTCGGGCGCCCCGACAGGCTCGCCGGCAGCACGCATTCCATCCAGCGGTGATAGGTGTCCATCTTCCGCCCCGCGATCTCCGCCGGCCAGCGGTCCATCACCGGGAACGGCCAGAGCTGCGCCGAGGGCGCCGCCACCAGGTCGAAGCGGTCGAACACCCCCTCCAGGCAGCGATGCCAGTCCGAGCGCGCCACCGAGGCCCGGTGCACGTCCAGCCCCGACATGGCCAGGCCGCGCTCGATCTCCCACACCGCCTCGGGCTTGAGATGCGCGCGCCGGGCCTCGTCGGCGTAGTCGGGCAGGTTGGCCGCGGCCACGGACCAGGACCGCAGCTCGGTCCAGCTGTCCCAGATCTTCTCCCAGGGGAAATCCGGCACGAAGGGCGTCACCTCGGCGCCCAGCGATTCAAAGACCTTCAGCGCGTCCTCGCAGGTCTCCAGCACGCCGTCTTCCATCGGCCAGGTCCCGATCCAGTCGCCCAGCCAGGCGATGCGCAGACCCTTCGCCCAGGCCTCCGGCGCCTCCGAGGCGAGCCCGGGCGCGAACACGTCGCGCTTGCCGAAGCTCAGCGGCGCCGCCGGGTCATAGCCCGCCATCGCGTCCAGCAGCAGGGCGAGATCCGCGATCGACCGCGCCATCGGCCCGTTGGTCGACAGCTGGTGAAGGTAGAGATCCCCCTCCGACGCGCCATTGGCCACCCGCCCGACCGAGGGCCGGAACCCGATCACGTTGTTCCAGCCCGCCGGGTTGCGCAGGCTGCCCATCATGTCCGAGCCGTCGGCCATCGGCAGCATCCGCATCGCCAGCGCCGCCGCGGCCCCGCCCGAGGAGCCGCCCGCCGACCGACCCCGGTTCCAGGGGTTGCGGGTCGGTCCGAACACCGGGTTGAGCGTGTGCGAGCCCAGCCCGAATTCCGGCGTGTTGGTCTTGCCGATCACCAGCGCCCCCGCCCCGCGCAGCGCGGCGGCGAGCGGCGCGTCCGCCTCCGGCACGAAATCGGCGTAAAGCGGCGACCCGCGCGAGGTGCGCAGCCCCTTGGTCGCGGTCAGGTCCTTGATGGCGATGGGCAGCCCGTGCAGGCCGGGCAGGGGGGCGCCGGAGGCCCGGGCCTCGGTCAGCGCCGCGTCGGCCTGCTTCGCGTCGGCGATGCAGTCGTCGGGATCGCGTTGCGAGACGATGGCGGTGATCGGCGCGTCGGTCACGTCGTTGACCGCCTCGATTCGCGCGAGATGGGCCTGCATGATCTCGACCGCCGAGACGTCGCCCGCGCGGAGCATGGCGGCGAGCCGGGCGGCGCCGGCCTCCAGGATCGGGGGGAGGTCGGTCATGTGGGGGCTCCGGGTCAGGGTCGGTTGAAGGGGTCGCTCCGGACCTTCCGGCGGCGCCGGGGCGGGGTCAAGGGGGCCTGGCGCGCGCGGCGGAGGCGTGCGGAAAACCGCCGGGGCCCCGTCAGGCCGGCTTCGGCCTCCGCCGCCGCTCCCGCCAGGCGATGGTCAGGCCGGCGGCGACGATCAGCGGCGCGCCGGGAAACAGCTTGTCCAGCGGGCTCTCGCCGAAGATCAGCCAGCCCAGGATCAGGGCGTAGATCATCCCGAAATATTCGAACGGCGCCAGCGCGGGCGGCGAGGCCAGGCGGTAGGCGCTGATCAGGCAGAACACTCCAAGCCCGCCGCACAGGCCGACGCTCAGGATCAGGCCGACCTCCTCCCAGGTCTCGAACGCGGTGAAGCCGCCGTCCGCCATGGCCAGGCAGAACGCCCCGACCAGGGCGGCGGAGGAGGCGTAGAGGCTGACCAGCGGCGTCGGCGCGTCCTGGTCGATCAGCGGCGCGCAGACCGAGGACGACGCGTAGCCCAGCGCCGCCCCCAGCGGCAGCAGCGACCAGACCGTAAACGCGTCGGCGCCCGGCTGCAGGATCAGCGTCACCCCCGCGAAGCCGGCCAGCACCGCGCCCCAGCGCCAGGGCCCGATCGGCGCCTTCAGCACCAGTCCCGACAGGGCGGTGACGAACAACGGGCCGGCGAAGACCAGGGTGGAGGCGGTGGCGAACTCCATCCGCGCGAGCGAGAGGTAGAAGCACAGCTGCGCCACCGCCACGAAGCCGCCGCGCAGCAGCGCCAGCTTCCACCGCCGCAGCCGCATCGGGCGGCCGCGGGCCCGCCAGTCGGAGGAGCTCCACAGGATCAGGAAGGTCGGGATCAGCCCCAGAAGGTTGCGCCAGGCCGAAAGCTCGGAGGCCCCGAAGCGGGTCAGCAGCATCTTGACCAGCGCCCCCATCAGGCTGAGCAGCAGCACGCCCAGCAGCAGCGTCGCCGCCGCGCGCAGCACCGGGCCGGAAGCGGGGATGAGCGCGCCCGGCACGCGGGCGCCGGCGACGGCTGTCGCGGCGAGGGCCGCGCCGGAGCGCGATTCGCCGCCGGATTCGCGCCTGTCCGCGGCGGGGGAGGCGGGGCGGCGAGGGGCCGGATCTGTCATGTCTGCGCCGCCTTCGGGATGGGAGGAGCCTGGAATCGCCTCAGCCCTGCGCCCCGGCGCGGGCGGGGTCAAGTCGCCCGGCCGCCGGGCCGCCGCCGCCGCGGGCCCCGCCGAGGGCCGGTCGGGCGCAGGGCGAGGCCATGACGTTTCCCGGGGGCCTGGTGAGGATTTCCTCTTGCCCTCGCCCGGCGCGGACGTGGGAGGTCGAAGAAATCGTTTCAGGCTCACACACTATTAACCTTTGGAGGGCAAGTTGACGTTGTGGGCGCCACGATGGGCGGCGGCCACACTCCTCCCTGTCGAACTGGCCGCGCCTTCGGGCGCGGCTTCTTTCTTTCAAGGGGCTGTGAAAAAGGGAAAAATAAGAAGGGCGAACCATCGGGTCGCCGGGCGCGGAGCCGGTGGGCAGTGGTTGGGGTGCGCAACCAGGGCGTGCAGGATTTGGGTATGAAACACCCTGTGATACGCGTCGTTGAAAATCTGGAAAAAGGCACTGGCGCATTTTCAAAGAATCAGTATAGATACTCATGAACCGAAGCTGAACCGCCCGGAGACATTCCTCGGGGTCAGGCTTCAGGTGCGGAAGAAGGTCACGACGATCAGGTTAGAGAGCGCAGGCTTTCCGACCCTTTCGTCATCACCGGACGCCATGAGGACCTTACTCCACCGCGGCGGCAAGGCGGTGCAGCTGGTTTCATGGCTTAGGTCCCGCGGGCGATGGGGAAGCTCGCGGGGCCGCCGTTTCCCCCGTTCGGACCGGGGTGCGGACGCCAGCGAGTACAGGGCGCCCCTCGGTCGATGAAGGGAATACGGGCGGGATGCGGCGTCGCTGCTGGGGCATCGGCGTCGCATCCCGGCACGGGCTCCGAGCCCGCACCCCGCCCTCGCGCACCCATTTCGACCCTGAGACGCGCGCCTGTCACCCACCATTCAATACCGCAGCCCGTTGGGATCGCTGTCCCGACCCGGGCCGCGCGCGGACTCGCCTCGCGGTCCTGTCGGCCCCCGCGGAATGGGCCGGGACGGGGGCGGGGCGAAGCGCGTCGCGCGCCCCGCCGCCATGGTCGCCTCCATGCCCGGCCCCCATGCCCTGACCCTGAGGGCTGGCGGAATCAGACCCCGCGATAGGGCGCCACATATTGCAGCGCCATGTCCCAGGGGAAGAAGATCCAGGTGTCCTGGCTGACCTCGGTGATGAAGGTGTCCACCATCGGCCGACCCTTGGGCTTGGCGTAGACGGTGGCGAAATGCGCCTTGGGGTAGAGGTTGCGCACCAGCTCCAGCGTCTTGCCGGAATCCACCAGGTCATCGACCACGAGAATGCCCGAACCGTCGCCCATAAGCTCGGCGTCCGGCGACTTGATCACCTGGGCCGAGGTCTGGGATTGGTTATCGTAGGACTTGACCGAGATCGTGTCGACGACCCGCAGGTCCAGCTCGCGCGCCACGATGCAGGCCGGCACCATGCCGCCGCGGGTGATGGCGACGACGGCGCGCCAGGCCCCGCCCTCGCCGGGGCCCTGGTGATCCAGCCGCCAGGCCAGCGCCCGGCTGTCGCGGTGGATCTGGTCCCAGCTCACATGGAACCCCTTTTCGTGGGGAAGACGGCTGTCGGTGGGGCTCATGCTGCGGATCTCCTGCGCCGGGGAATGCGCGTTCCTAGCGAAGCCGGGGGCGGCGCTCAAGCGCGCAGAGCGGTTCCGGCTGCGGTTGGGGGAGGCCTCGCGGGGGGGCGAGCCGTCCGAGCCGTCGCTCGCGGCCCGCTGATGCGCCCGCCGCGCCGTCTCCGCCCCGCCGCGCTGGCGCCCGGCGCGCGGGCCCCACGGAAAACGCCGCCCGAAGGCGGCGCTGACGGCTGCGGCCGGAAACCTGGGGTCCTGGCGAAGCGCCCTCGTGACCGCGGCCGATCCGAAGGCGGCGGTTTACTCCGCGGACGGCTTCCGGCCCACGGTCACGTCGATATCCGGCGCGTCCTCGGCCTTCATGCCGACCACATGATACCCGGCGTCCACATGGTGGGTCTCGCCGGTCACGCCGGAGCCGAGATCGGACAGCAGATACAGGCCCGACTTGCCCACGTCGTCGATGGTCACGTTGCGGCGCAGGGGCGAGTTCAGCTCGTTCCACTTCAGGATATAGCGGAAATCGCCGATCCCCGAGGCGGCCAGCGTCTTGATCGGCCCGGCGGAGATCGCGTTGACCCGGATGTTCCGCGGCCCGAGATCCATGGCCATGTAGCGCACCGACGCCTCCAGCGCCGCCTTGGCGACGCCCATGACGTTGTAATGCGGCATCACCCGCTCGGCCCCGTAATAGGTGAGCGTCAGCATGGAGCCGCCGTCGGTCATCAGCTTCTCCGCCCGCTGCGCGACGGCGGTGAAGGAATAGACCGAGACGTCCATGGTCAGCTTGAAGTTCTCGGGGCTGGTGTCGACATAGCGGCCGCGCAGCTCCGACTTGTCGGAGAAGCCGATGGCGTGGACGAGGAAATCCAGCTTGCCCCACTTCGCCTCGATCTCGGCGAAGGTGGCGTCGATCGAGGCCGGGTCGGTCACGTCGCAGGGCAGCACCATGTCGGAGCCGACGCTTTCAGCCAGCGGCCGCACGCGCTTGGCCAGCGCCTCGCCCTGGTAGGAGAACGCGAGCTCGGCCCCCTGGTCGGCGCAGGCCCTGGAGATCCCCCAGGCGAGCGACTTGTCGTTGGCCACGCCCATGATCAGGCCGCGCTTGCCCTGCATCAGACCGCCCATATCGTTGTCTCCCGCCCGTTTCACGGCCCGCGACGGGGCCCTTCCGCATGAGGGCTCGTCTATGACATCCGCGGGCCGGCATCAAGGATGCGTCGCAGCGCGGCGCGGCGAGGCCGGAGGGCGGAAGGTGCCGGACGGACCGGAATCGGGGCCGGTCGGGTGGGGGGCAGGGCGGGAGCCGCGCGTCGGCCGGGCGCCGGCGGCGCGCGTCCGCCCGCGCGGCGTCGCCAGGGGATCGCCCGGGGGGGCCGTCTCTCCGCATCGAGCGCCGGGCGCGGGGAGCGGGCGCTGGGGCGCGGGGGCGCCTGTCTCGGCGGTCGGCGGCCGGCGGAAGGAGGGGCGGCGGAGGATCGGGGCGCCGGCCGCGCGCAAGGCGACCGTCCCGTCCCCTCCTTCCTCCCCCGCGGCGCTGGCGCGTCGAGGGCGCCGCCGCTAGGTTCGGGGCGCGCCGGGCCCGCTGCGGCCCCGCTTCCCCGCGCCGATGCAGCCACCGGAGCCCCCGCATGACCCTGTTCACCCTGGACCAGCTCCGCGACGCCGCCGAACTGGTGGGCCGCCGCGTCCCCCCGACCCCGCAATTCGCCTGGCCGCTTCTGGCCGCCCGCACCGGCGCCGAGGTCTGGGTCAAGCACGAGAACCACACCCCCGCCGGCGCCTTCAAGCTGCGCGGCGGGCTGGTCTACCTGGACGATCTCGCCCGGGCGGGGGGCGCTCCCGGCATCGCCACCGCCACGCGGGGCAATCACGGCCAGTCGATCCCCTTCGCCGCCCGCCCCCATGGCATCCCGGTCAAGGTCTGGGTTCCGCATGGCAACTCGGTCGAGAAGAACGCCGCCGCCCGCGCCTGGGGCGCCGAGGTCATCGAGCACGGTCACGATTTCGAGGCCGCCCGCGCCGAGGCGATGCGCGTCGCCGCCGACGAGGGCCTGCACGCCATCGGCCCCTTCCATCCCCTGCTGGTGCGCGGGGTCGCCACCTATGCGCTGGAATTCTTCACCGCGCAGCCGGATCTCGACGCGGTCTACGCGCCCATCGGCATGGGGTCCGGCGCCTGCGGTCTGGTGACGGCGCGCGACCTGCTGGGGCTGAAGACGGAGATCGTGGGCGTGGTCGCCGAGGCCGCCCCCGCCTATGCGCTGAGCTTCGAGGCGGGCCGGGTGGTGGGCACCGAGACCGCGCCGACCTTCGCCGACGGCGTGGCCTGCCGGGCGCCCTCGGAGGAGGCGCTGGACGTGCTGCTGAAGGGGGCGGCGCGGATCGTGCGGGTCTCGGAGGACGAGGTGGCCGAGGCGATGCGCGCGCTCCATGCCGACACCCACAACATGGCTGAGAGCGCCGGGGCCGTGGGGCTCGCCGGGCTGTTGGCGGAGCGGGAGCGGATGCGCGGGCGTCGGGTCGGGGTGATCCTGTCGGGCGGCAATGTCGACGCGGCCCAATACGCGCGGGTGCTGGCGGGGGAGACGCCGACGGCGTGACGCGGGGGCGCTTCCGCCCGTCGGGGATGCGGGTGGCGCGGGGCGGGAGCGCCGCGACGGCCCGCCCGCCCGGCTGCGCCGGAGCGCTCGCGGCGCGTTTCGCCGGGGGCGCCGGCGTCGAGGTCTCGGGCCGCCCGCGCCGCGCGGTCGCCGCAGGTCGGACCGACGGCGGGCGCGCGGGGACTTGGAGCGCCGGGGCGCCTGTCGCCGGAGAGGTCCCCGCAATGACTCCGGGCGCCGGGCGCGCGCCGCCGATCCTGGCGCTGCGGGCCCCCTCGCGGATGCCCGCGCCCCGCGGGAGGGCGAGCGGTCGTCGCCCCGCTCCCCCCCCGTGCCCCCCCCTGTGCCCACCCCGACCCCTCCCGTGCGGCGGCGCTGGCCCCCGGATCCCGGCCCCACGTCTCCCCCCGGAGACGGTCGCCGCCGGGCGCCCCCCTGGCCGTGCGCCGCGGGCGCCGCGCCGCCGCTCTCGCGCCCTTGATGCGGCGCCTGCGTCCCCTCCGCGCCTGCCTCGTCCCGCGCATCCCCCTTGACCCCGGCCCCCCGCAGGCCGACCTATTCCCGGTCCCCGACCGCAGGAGCGCCGCCATGACCGTCCTCGCCTCGCCCTTCCAGATCGACGAGACCGAAGCCCGCGAGGGCAAGTTCGCCGGCGACGACCCCTTCGCGCTCGCCACCCAATGGCTCGCCGAAGCCGCGAAGGAGGAGGTCAACGACCCCACCGCCATGGCGCTCGCCACCGTCGACGCCTCGGGCCTGCCCAATGTGCGCATGGTGCTGATGAAGGCCATCGAGGGCCCGGCGGAGACCCCCGGCGGCGCCTTCGTCTTCTACACCAACTACGGCTCGGCCAAGGGCGAGGAGCTGTCCGCCACCGGCAAGGCCGGATTCGTCATGCACTGGAAGTCCCTGCGCCGGCAGGTCCGCGCCCGCGGCCTGGTGGTGAAGGAGGAGGGCGAGAAGGCCGACGCCTATTACCGCTCGCGCGGGTTGCAGTCGCGCCTGGGCGCCTGGGCGTCGGAGCAGTCGCGTCCGCTGTCCTCGCGCGGGCATCTGATGGCCGAGGTCGCCAGGGTCGCCGCCCGCCACCCGATCAATCCGCCGCGGCCGCCCTTCTGGGGTGGGTTCCGGATCCGGCCGGTGGAGATCGAGTTCTGGGCCGACGGCGCCCACCGCCTGCATGACCGTTTCCAGTGGCGGCGCGAGGACCCCGACGCGACTCGCTGGACGGTGCGCCGCCTCAATCCCTGATCCGGTCGGGCCTTGATCGGGTCGGGCCTTGATCCGGTCGGGCCCTGATCGCGCCCCCTGATCGCGTGGGCTTTCGCGGCGTTTCGGAGGGCGCGCCCTGCGCGCGCCCGTCCCGGCTTCAGGGCGCCTTGGCCTTTGCGCCCCCCCTCGGCGCCGCCGCCAAGGGGGGCGAGCCCCAGCGCGGCCGTCGCCGGGCCTCGCCCGGGCAGGCGCGTCCCGAGCCCCTCCCAAGACCGTCCGATTGCCAAGGCCGCGCCGGCGCCGCCGCGCAATGGCCTCCGCGTCGCCTCGTCGCCGCCCTGTTGCGGGCGCTCCATGAGTCGGACCCAGGGCTTTCACGAGCGTCCCGACGGGCGCTGTGGCGTCCGCGCCGCTCGCTCCGCCGAACCGAATGTGCCGAAACGACACGTTGTTTACAGGCGCGACCACCTATGAATATTCGTTCATAATAGTAAGTGCGTCGCTCGGAGGTCCGCGTCATGGTCCCGCTCATCTTTTCGTCCACCCCGCGTTCTGACCGGTCCGCCGCAGCGCTGCCGGTCCCGCATCGCGGCTGGCGGCTGTCGGTGACGCGGGTCGGAGAGGGTTGGGTAGGCGAGGCCTCGCGCCCCGGGCGCAACGGCGCGCCGCGGGCGCTGGCCTGCGAGACGGGGGCTCAGCGCGCCGGCGTGCTGGCGGCGCTGCGGGCGCGGATCGATGCGCGCCGGGCCGGGTTCGTCGCCGCGCGGCGGCTGGCCGAACCCGTCGACATCGCCTCCGTCGAGGAATTTCTCGATGCGCTCGACCAGGTCGACCCGCAGGACGGGCGGCTGGCGATGCTCGTCGCCCATGCCGCGGCGCCGGGCCGGACCCTGCCGGCCTCGGAGATCGGCCGGGCGGGGGGGCATGACGGCGCCCAGGGCGCGTCGATGCATTACGGCCGCCTCGCCCGCGATCTGGCCGAGGCGATGGAGCTGAGGCCGGACCCCGAGCACCTGGCCGTCGATCCCGCCGCGGCGCTCGTCGCCTGGATCCCGGTGATCGCCGAGCCGCTCCCGACCCCGACCTGCGCGGTCGCGGCCCGGCCCGATCCGATCTGGCGGATGCATGGGCCGCTGGCCGCGGCGCTGGCGCGGCTCGGCCTGGTCGGGGGCTGATCCGCAGGCGCGTTCCCGCCCGCCGCGCCCGGTTCCAGGGTCGCCGGGAAGGGGGGGCGGAGGGGGCGGGTCCGGGCTGTCCCTGCGATCCCGCTGGCGCGCCCGGGCCCCGCGACGGCGCGCCCCTTGCCCCGGCCTTCGCGGCGCCGCAACGTGGACCGCGACGCGCGCCCGCTCCGGCGCCGCGGCGCCGCCGTCAGGCCCCGACCTCGGGGATCCGGACGGGCCCCGACTCCGACTCCGGCCCCGACCCCGGCCCGACCCGGGCCCGGCCCGGCCCGACCCGCCCCCGGACCGGCCGGCGCGCGCGCCATGCACAGACCCGCGGCGCATCCCCGCTGCGCATCCAGGAATCGCGGACCATGCCCGATCGCAAGACCCTGCTGCTGACCGGCGCCTCGCGCGGGATCGGCCACGCCACCGTCAAGCGCTTCTCCTCGGCCGGGTGGCGGGTGATCACCTGCTCCCGCCACCCGTTCCCGGAGGACTGCCCGTGGGAGGCCGGGCCCGAGGATCATATCCAGATCGACCTCGGCGACCCGGCCTCGACCATGGAGGCGGTGGCCGAGATCCGCTCGCGCCTCAAGGGCGGCAAGCTGGAGGCGCTGGTCAACAACGCCGGGATCTCGCCCAAGGGACCGGAGGGGGAGCGGCTCTCGACCCTGACCACCGACCTGCGGGACTGGGGAAAGGTGTTCCACGTCAACTTCTTCGCTCCCGTGGTGCTGGCCCGCGGGCTGCGGGTGGAACTGGCGGCGGCGCAGGGCGCCATCGTCAACGTCACCTCCATCGCGGGGGCGCGGGTGCATCCCTTCGCGGGGGCGGCCTACGCGACCTCCAAGGCGGCGCTGTCGGCGCTGACCCGCGAGATGGCGCATGATTTCGGGCCGCTGGGGGTGCGGGTGAACGCCATCGCGCCCGGCGAGATCGAGACCGCGATCCTCTCCCCCGGCACCGACAAGCTGGCCGAGGCGCTGCCCCTGCGCCGGCTCGGCAAGCCCGAGGAGGTGGCGCGCACAATCTACTACCTGTGCTCGGCCGAGAGCAGCTATGTCACCGGCGTCGAGATCGAGATCAACGGCGGTCAGCACATCTGAGCCGCCGCGCGCCCCGGCCCGAGGGGGGGCGCCGCGACCGCCGTCGCGCCGGTGTCGCCCGGGCGCCCGCGGCGCGGGGCGAGCGGGGTGAGGCTGGAGACGTCTCCGCCTGGCGCCGGCCGCGCCCCGCGCCGCGGGCGGAGGCGCGAAGACGGGCGGGCGGGTCGTCGCGGCGCGTCCCGACGACGACATCGGGCGCGGGCTTCGGTCAGGCGGGCGCGGGCCGCGATCAGGCCGCGATCAGGTCGTGATCAGGCTGGGGCCTTGAGCGACTCGACCAGGAAATCGATGAAGGCGCGCAGCTTGGGCTGCGGGAACCGGCCCTCGGGATAGACCGCGAACACGCCCAGCGGGGCCCGGCGGGTGTCGGGCAGCACCTCCTTCAGCACGCCGGTCTCCATCCCGTCGCCGATGATGAAATCGGGCAGGAACGCCACCCCCAGCCCGTCCAGCGCCGCCGTGCGCAGCGCGTCCCCGTTGTTCACCGTCAGCCGGCCCACGGCCCGCACCTGCCGCTCCTGCCCCCCCGGCCCCTGAAGGCGCCAGTAGTTGCCGGAGCTCTGGTTCGAGTAATGCAGCAGCTGGTGGTCCGACAGCTCCTGCAGCGTGGTCGGCTCGCCATGCGCCTCCAGATAGGCCGGCGAGGCCACCAGCCGCACCTGCGCATCCGACAGCTTGCGCGCCCGCAGCGTGGAATCCGGCAGCTCCCCGATGCGGATGGCGAGGTCGTAGCCCTCCGCCACCAGCTCCACGAAGCGGTCGTCCAGCACCATGTGCACGGAGATGTCGGGATAAAGCCGCAGGAACTCCGACACCGCCGGGGCCAGCCGGCGCAGGCCGAAGGACACCGGCGCCGAGATCCGCAGCTCGCCGCGCGGCGCGTCCTGCATGGAGGAGACCATGGCGTCGGCCTCCTCGGCCTCCGCCAGCACCCGGATCGCGCGGTCGTAGAAGGCCAGCCCGATCTCGGTCGGCGAGACCCGCCGCGTGGTCCGGTTCAGAAGGCGCGCGCCAAGCCGATCCTCCAGCGAGGCGACGTGCTTGGACACGGCTGATTTCGACAGGCCCATCTTGCGTGCGGCGTCGGTGAACCCGCCCAGGTCCACGACGCGCACGAAGGCCTCCATCTCGCTGAGACGATCCATCGGTGCGCAATCCTCGCGGTCAACAGCCCCGAGATTCGGTCCATTTCCGGTCAGCGTCAACAATTCCCGCCTGCCTGCGACCATGCCGCCCTGCGGGAAGTTCATGTTATGTGCAGGTTTTCCGGATCGCCCCGCGATATGCCCCTGCGATATGCGACGAAAACCGCAGCGCGGGGTTGTGCGCCGCGGCGGGCGTATGTTTAGCTTGCGCAAGAGCGACAGGGTCCCGGCAGAGGACTTGCGCCACAACAGGGAAGCCGAATGACCGAATCCAGCGACGCTTTCGTCGAATTCGAACGCGTTCAGAAAAGCTATGACGGCGAAACGCTCGTCGTTAAGGATCTGAACCTGAACATCGGTAAGGGCGAGTTCCTCACCATGCTGGGGCCGTCGGGCTCGGGCAAGACGACCTGTCTGATGATGCTCGCCGGATTCGAGACCGCCACCCATGGCGACATCCGGCTGGATGGCAAGCCGATCAACTCGGTGCCGCCGCACAAGCGCGGCATCGGCATGGTCTTCCAGAACTACGCCCTGTTCCCGCACATGACCGTCGCCGAGAATCTCGCCTTCCCGCTGGAAGTGCGCAAGATGGGCAAGGCCGACATCGAGGCCAAGGTCAAGCGCGCGCTGGACATGGTGCAGATGGGCGCTTTCGGCGGTCGCCGGCCGGCCCAGCTTTCGGGCGGACAGCAGCAGCGCGTCGCCGTGGCCCGGGCCCTGGTCTTCGACCCCGAGCTGGTCCTGATGGACGAGCCGCTGGGCGCGCTCGACAAGCAGCTGCGCGAGCAGATGCAGTTCGAGATCAAGCACATCCATGAAGAGCTCGGCGTCACCGTGGTCTACGTGACCCATGACCAGTCCGAAGCGCTCACCATGTCGGACCGGATCGCCGTGTTCAACGACGGCAAGATCCAGCAGCTGGCCCCGCCGCCGACGCTTTACGAAAAGCCCGACAACAGCTTCGTCGCCCAGTTCATCGGCGAGAACAACACGCTCGACGCCACCGTCGACAGCGTGGACGGCAGGTTCGCGCGGGTCCGTTTCAACGACGGCACCCTGAGCCGGGCGCTGGCGGTCAACTGCGGCGGGCCGGGGTCCCAGACCCGCCTGTCGCTGCGCCCCGAGCGGGTCGAGTTCGACGCCAATGTCGAGCCCGACGAAGAGGGCGTGACCGGCCTGGTCAAGGAATTGATCTACCTCGGCGACCACATCCGCGTGCGGATGGAGGTGCTGGGCAACCGCGACTTCGTGGTCAAGGTGCCCAACGGGGCCGAAGTTTCGGAGCTCCGGGTCGGCGAAACCGCCGGATTGACCTGGCGCGCCGAGGATTGCCGCGCGCTCGACGCAGCGTGACGCGGCCGCGGACGCGCGCCTCCGCCCGAGCGCGCGTATCGTGAACGCAAGCCTTCGGGCCGACACGACACCAACGGGAGAGACCCATGAGACTCACCAACCTGCTCGGCGGGACGGCTCTGGCGATGACCGCAGCCGCCGCGGCCGGCGCGATCTCCGCTCAGGAGCTTCCCGCCTGCGAGGGCTGCGCGGACTCGATGACCATCGTGTCCTGGGGCGGCGCCTATTCGAACAGCCAGGCCAAGGCCTATCACGAGCCCTACCAGGAGCTCACCGGCATCGAGATCGTCAATGACGAGTCCTCCGCCGAGGCCGTGGCCAAGCTGCGCGCCATGGACGAGGCCGGCAACGTGACCTGGGATCTCGTGGACGTGGTCGCTTCCGACGCCATGCGCCTGTGCGACGAGGGCCTGGCGATGGAGATCGACGCCGACGCCGATCTGGCCGCCGCGCCCGACGGGACCACGGCCTCCGAGGATTTCGGCGACCTGCTGGTCTCCGAGTGCTTCATTCCGCAGATCGTCTACTCCACCACCTTCGGCTACCGCACCGACGTGGCCGAGTGGGGCGGCAAGACCCCCGACGACATCTGCGACGTGTTCGATCTGGAAGCCTTCCCCGGCAAGCGCAGCCTGGAGAAGCGTCCGATCAACAACATGGAGTGGGCGCTCCTGTGCGACGGCGTCGCCAAGGAAGACGTCTACGACGTGCTGGAGACCGACGAGGGCCAGGCCCAGGCGCTCGCCAAGCTCGCCACCATCAAGGACTCGGTGGTGTGGTGGTCGGCCGGCGCCGAGACCCCGCAGCTGCTCGCCGACGGCGAAGTGGTGATGGGCTCGACCTATAACGGCCGTCTCTTCGCCCTGATCGAGGAGCAGAAGCAGCCCGTCGCCATGCTCTGGGACGCGCAGGTCTTCGACCTCGACGGCTGGATCATTCCCGCCGGCCTGCCTGACGACCGCAAGGCGCGCGTCATGCACTACCTGAACTTCGCCACCGACACCCAGCGTCTGGCGGATCAGGCGGCCTACATCTCCTACGGTCCGGCCCGCAAGTCGTCGGCCCCGCTCGTCGGCAAGCATGCCGAACTGGGCATCGAGATGGCCCCGCACATGCCGACCGATCCCGAGAACTCCAAGAACACCTTCCTCTACAACTACGAGTGGTGGGCGGATTACCGGGACGACATGGACGCCAAGTTCCAGTCCTGGCTGCTGAACTGATCCGGTCGGACCGCGCTTCGGCGCGGCCCGCCTGACATGCCGCGCGAGCGGGCCGCGGACGGCGGCCCGCTCGACCACGAGAAAGACAGACGCCGATTTCGGGCGGGGGGCTTGCGACATGGCTGACGCGACGGCGGGCGACGGGATCGCGCCGGAAGAGAACCGCAGCGCCTCGGGCCTGCTGCTGTCGGCCGACGGCACGCCTCTCAAGAATTCCATCGCCCGCGCCGAACGGCGCGCGCGCATCCGGGCCTTCCTGCTGATCCTGCCGCTGCTGGCCTTCGTCATGGTCAGCTTCATCGCGCCGATCGCCGACATGCTGTTCCGCTCGGTCGAGAACGACATCGTCGCCGACACGCTGCCGCGCACGGTGGTCGAGCTTCAGGACTGGGATCCGGCCTCCGGCGTGCCCGGCGAGCCGGTCTTCGAAGCCTTCTACGCCGACATGCTGGACGCCACCGAGGCCAAGATCCACACCCGGCTCGGGTCGCGTCTGAACTACGAGGAATCGGGGATGTCCTCCCTGTTCCGCAAGACCAACGCCCGCCGCCTCGGCCGCATCGACGACACCCAGCCGCTGGCGCCGCAGTTCGAGAAGATCGACGAGGACTGGGCCACGGTCGAGCCCTGGGCGATCCTCAAGACCTTCTCGGCGCGCTACACGCCGGGCTATTTCCTGCAGGCCGCCGACATGAAGCTGACGCCCGAGGGCGTGGAGAGCGTCGACGAGACCCAGCAGATCTATATCAAGCTGTTCTGGCGCACGATCATCCTGTCGCTGACCATCACCTGTTCGTGCCTGCTGCTGGGCTATCCGGTGGCCTGGCTGCTGGCCAACCTGCCGATGAAGTCCGCCAACATCCTGATGATCCTGGTGCTGCTGCCGTTCTGGACCTCGCTGCTGGTGCGCACCTCGGCCTGGAAGGTGCTGCTGCAGGAGCAGGGGGTGATCAACGACATCCTGGTCTGGATCGGGCTGGTCAACGACGGGGCGCGGCTGGTGCTGATCAACAACCAGATCGGCACGGTCATCGCCATGACCCACATCCTGCTGCCCTTCATGATCCTGCCGCTCTATTCGGTGATGAAGACCATCCCGCCGAGCTATCTGCGCGCCGCCAAGTCCATGGGCGCGAACGACTGGGTCGCCTTCTGGCGGGTGTATTTCCCGCAGTCGATCCCGGGCATCGGCGCCGGCGCGATCCTCGTGTTCATCCTGGCCATCGGCTACTATATCACGCCGGAACTGGTCGGGGGCACCTCGGGCACCTTCATCTCCAACCGCATCGCCTTCCACATCTCGACCTCGCTCAACTGGGGTCTGGCGGCGGCGCTGGGGTCTCTGCTGCTGATCCTGGTGATGGGGCTGTACTGGCTCTACGACAAGATCGTCGGCATCGATAACGTGAAACTGGGCTGAGGAGGCGAAGACCATGGCGCTGCAACCCTACGCTTCGCCCGTTCAGCGGGTCTGGTACTACAGCTTTCGCGTGATCTGCGGGCTGATCCTGTTCTTCCTGATCTTCCCGATCATGGTGATCATCCCGCTCAGCTTCAACGCGCTGCCCTACTTCACCTTCACGCCGGGGATGCTGGCCTTCGAGGCCTCGGCCTATTCGACCGAGCACTACCGGGACTTCTTCACCAATTCCGACTGGCAGAGCGCCATGTGGAACTCGCTCTCGATCGCGCCGGCGGCGACGCTGGTGTCGGTCTCGCTGGGCACGCTGGCGGCCATCGGCCTCAGCTCCGGCAAGGCGCCGTTCCGGGGCGCGATCATGGCGATCCTGATCTCGCCGATGATCGTGCCGCTGATCATCTCGGCGGCGGGGATGTATTTCTTCTATTCCCGCGTCGGGCTGCAGGGGACGTGGTTCGGCGTGGTGCTCGCCCATGCCGCGCTGGGCACGCCCTTCGTCATCATCACCGTCACCGCCACGCTGGTCGGCTTCGACCGCTCGCTGACCCGGGCCGCGGCGAACATGGGGGCGGGGCCGGTGCGCACCTTCTTCAAGGTGCAGATGCCGCTGATCCTGCCGGGCGTGATCTCGGGGGGGCTGTTCGCCTTCATCACTTCCTTCGACGAGGTGGTTGTGGTGCTGTTCCTCGGCTCGGCCGGACAGAAGACGCTGCCCTGGCAGATGTTCACCGGCCTGCGCGAGCAGATCAGCCCCACCATCCTCGCGGTCGCGACGCTTCTGGTCACGCTGTCGATCATCCTGCTGGCGACGCTGGAGATCCTGAGGCGGCGGTCCGAGCGGCTGCGCGGCATGTCGCCGGGCTGAGCCATGGCGGGCGGACCCCGACCGGACCCACGCGGAGGCGCGGCGCGAGCCGCGCTTTCGCCGATTCTGGCGATAGGATTTCTGGGCGCGCTGAGCGGCGCCGGGGGCCTCGGCGCCGCGGCGCTGCCCGAGGGCGCGGGCCTGCTGGGCGCGGCCTGTCCCGGCCCCGGCGCGGCGGAGCTGCTGCTGCTGCCCGAGGACGCCGCCCGGCTCGACGACGCCCCCGTCGGCGGGCTGACCGTCACCGGCGCCTATACCGGAACCGGAATGCGCGAGGGCGATCGCCCCAAGCCCGTCGGCGTTTTCCTGCGCGACGGCGATGTGGCGAGCCGCGAGTTCGGGCGCATGGACGGTCTGCTGATCGTCGCCCCCGACGGATCGGCGCGCATCGCGCTGGCCTCCGCCGCCGAGCTGGAGGGGCGGCGTCACGACCTCACAGATCTCGACGGCCGCCGGGCCTTCCTGGACGCGGCGTCGGAGGCCGGCGCCTCGGTTCTGCAATCCCACCTGCTGATCCGCGACGGCGCGCTCGACCTGCGGCCGGTGGAGGACGCGCCCCTCGCCGTGCGCCGGGTGCTGTTCCAGACCGGGGACGGCGCGCTGGGTCTGTGGCAGAGCGGGGCGCGCGCCCTGACCCTCTACGACGCGGCGGAGGAGCTGGCGCGCCTCCACGCCCCGGTCATGGCGCTGAACCTCGACATGGGCGGCTACGATTTCTGCGAACGCGCGGGCGAGGGCCGTCCCGCCGCCTGCAGCCTGCTCGACCGCGCGAGCCTGGGGAAGCTGTCCAACCTGATCCGCCTGCGCACCGCCGAAAGCTGTCCCTGAGCGCCGCCGGCGGGGCGGCGTCGCGCCCCGTTTCGGACCCGGTTCCCGGGCGGGGGGATCGCTGGGAACTTTCCTAAAAAATCCTCGCCGCTATTGAAACTTTCCGCCGTCTGGACGACACCAACGGTTCGGAGCCCGCGCGCGCCCGCAAGCCAACCGCGCCGCCGCGCGCCAGCCGCCGCCCTATCGAAAGGTGACCCCATGCCCGCCTACCGTTCCCGCACCACCACTCACGGCCGCAACATGGCCGGCGCCCGTGGCCTCTGGCGCGCGACGGGCATGAAGGACGGCGATTTCGGCAAGCCGATCATCGCCATCGTCAACTCCTTCACCCAGTTCGTGCCCGGCCATGTCCACCTCAAGGATCTCGGCCAGCTCGTGGCGCGCGAGGTCGAGGCCGCCGGCGGCGTGGCGAAGGAATTCAACACCATCGCGGTGGATGACGGCATCGCCATGGGCCATGACGGGATGCTCTATTCGCTCCCGAGCCGGGAGCTGATCGCCGACTCGGTCGAATACATGGTCAACGCCCACTGCGCCGACGCCATGGTCTGCATCTCCAATTGCGACAAGATCACCCCCGGCATGCTGATGGCCGCCATGCGCCTCAACATCCCCGTGGTCTTCGTCTCCGGCGGGCCGATGGAGGCCGGCAAGGTGATGATCGACGGCAAGGAGGTCGCGCTCGATCTCGTCGACGCCATGGTCGCCGCCGCCGACGACAAGTATTCCGACGCGCAGGTCGACGCGATCGAGGCCGCGGCCTGCCCGACCTGCGGGTCGTGCTCGGGCATGTTCACCGCGAACTCGATGAACTGCCTGACCGAGGCGCTGGGCCTGTCGCTGCCCGGCAACGGCTCGACGCTCGCCACCCATGCCGACCGCAAGCGCCTGTTCGTCGAGGCCGGGCACCTGATCGTCGACATCACCCGCCGGCACTACGAGCAGGACGACTACAGCGTCCTCCCCCGCTCCATCGCCAGCTTCAAGGCGTTCGAGAACGCCATGTCGCTTGACATCGCCATGGGCGGCTCGACCAACACGGTGCTGCACCTGCTGGCCGCGGCCATCGAGGGCGAGGTGAACTTCACCATGGACGACATCGACCGCCTGTCGCGCGCGGTGCCCTGCCTGTGCAAGGTCGCGCCGGCCAAGTCCGACGTCCACATGGAGGACGTGCACCGCGCGGGCGGCATCATGGCGATCCTGGGCGAGCTCGACCGCGGCGGCCTGCTGCACCGGGATCTGCCCTGCGTGCACGCCAAGACCATCGGCGACGCCATCGACCGCTGGGACATCCGCAAGACCAGTTCCGATGACGTGCGCAAGTTCTTCTCCGCCGCCCCCGGCGGGGTGCGCACCGAACAGGCCTTCTCCACCGAGAAGCGCTGGCAGGACTACGGCAAGGAGCTGGACCTCGACCGCACCAACGGCGTGATCCGCGACCGGGAGAACGCGTTCAGCCAGGACGGCGGGCTGGCCGTGCTGTCGGGCAACATCGCGCTGGACGGCTGCATCGTGAAGACGGCGGGCGTGGACGAGTCGATCCTGGTCTTCTCCGGCCCCGCCAAGGTCTATGAGAGCCAGGACGACGCGGTTTCGGCCATCCTCACCGGCAAGGTGAAGGCCGGCGACGTGGTGGTGATCCGCTACGAGGGGCCGCGCGGCGGGCCGGGGATGCAGGAGATGCTGTATCCGACCTCCTACCTCAAATCGAAGGGGCTGGGGGCGGACTGCGCGCTGATCACCGACGGGCGGTTCTCGGGCGGGACCTCGGGGCTGTCCATCGGCCACGCCTCGCCGGAGGCCGGCGAGGGCGGGGCCATCGCGCTGGTCAAGGACGGGGACATGATCGACATCGACATCCCCGGCCGCACCATCGCCGTGCGCCTGTCGGACGAGATCCTGGCCGAGCGTCGGGCCGAGCAGGAGGCCCGCGGCGACGCGGCCTATACGCCCGCCAAGCCGCGCAAGCGCAAGGTGACGGCGGCGCTGCGGGCCTATGCGGCGCTGACCACCTCCGCCGCCAAGGGCGCCGTCCGCCAGATCTGAGCGGGCGCCCTTCGGGGAGACGATTTCGGCGGGGCCGGCGCGGGAAACGCGCCGGCCCCGTCGCGTTCGGGGGGAGGGGTCAGCCGCCCGGCGCCCCCGGATCGGCGGGGGCGACCAGCGAGGCGACCTCCGTCAGCGTGTCCCAGGCGCGGTCCAGCGCCGGGCCCAGTTCCGCCGCCTCCCCGTCCTTCCACGCGTCCAGCGCCAGCCGTCCCGCCTCCAGCGTCAGGGTGGCCAGCAGCGCGACCGTCCACGGATCGCGGGACGAAAGCCGTTCTTCGATCAACCCCGCGAGCCGGTCGCGCAGGTCGCGCAGCATCCCGTCATGCACCCGACGCACCTTCGGATGCGCATGGGTCAGCGCCAGCAACTCGCGCAGCAGCGCGGGCGAGAACGCCATGCGCGCGAAATGGGCCTGCATCAGGGTCTTGAGGTCCGCCGACAGCGCGCCGCGACCTGCGACGAAACGCGCAGCCGCCTCCTGCGGAAAATCCGGCGGGTCGCCGACCACCGCGGCCTCCTTGTTCGTGAAGTAGTTGAAGAACGTCCGGACGCTGACGCCGGCCTCCGCGGCGATCATCTCGGTGGTCACCGTGTCCAGACCGCCCCGCTCCCGCGCAAGGCGGATCGCCGTCTCCTGGAGCTCCCGGGCGGTCTGGCGGCGGCGGCGTTCACGAAGAGTCGACATCAGGTTCCCTTTGTTGCGCAGTCTGCAAAAAATGCTTACAGCGCAGCCCAAGCGACGTCAATTCGACTCGCGCGAAGCCGCGCCCTCCCTCGGCGCCCGTCGGACGGGCGACGAGGGAGGGCGAGGTTCCGCGCGACGTCAAAAGGAGCCCGAACCATGCGCACCCGACTTGCCGAGGCCCGATCCGCCGAGGCCCGGCGCGGCCCCGAGCGACCCGCGTCGCTCTCACATGTCATTCCGGCGCGCCGCGCGCTGCTGGCCGCGGCCGCGGTCGCGATGGCTACGCTCGCGGCGCCGGCGGGGCCGGCGCTGGCCCAGGCCGGACCGCCCGCGGGCGCCGGGTCCGGCCCGATGGAGGTCGGCGTGATCGAGA
This sequence comes from Albimonas donghaensis, assembly GCF_900106695.1. Lineage (GTDB taxonomy): Bacteria > Pseudomonadota > Alphaproteobacteria > Rhodobacterales > Rhodobacteraceae > Albimonas > Albimonas donghaensis. Next base: position 232,938 of record NZ_FNMZ01000005.1, on the reverse strand, counting down.
TGCGCCGGGAATCCGTGCCGCGGGTGTTCACCCTGCCGGGCCGGGCCGTGGCCTATGAGCAGGTGGACATCCGCCCCCGCGTGGACGGCGTGATCACCGAGATCCTTTTCGATCCCGGCAAGCCGCTGTCCGTCGGCGATCCGCTGTACCGGCTCGACGCCGCCAGCTACGAGGCCGACGTCGCCTCCGCCGAGGCCGATCTCGCCTCCGCCGAGGCCGCGCTGCCCACCGCCCAGGCCGCCTATGACCGGGCCGTGAAGCTGGAGGGCTCCGGCGTCACCGCCTCCGAGGTCGAGGAGGCCCGCTCCGCCCTCGCCCAGGCCAAGGCCACGCTGAACGCCGCCGGCTCCGCCCTGAAATACGCGCGGACCCGGCTGGGCTGGACCCTCGTCGCCGCCCCGATCCGCGGGCTGGCCGAGGTCTCCTCGGTTTCGGTCGGCGACCTGGTGACCGCGGCGCAGTCGGACGCGATGACCACGGTCACGCGGCTCGATCCCGTCGACGTGGTGATGCTGGAGCCCTCGGCCCGCATCCTCTCGGTCCGCCGCCAGATCGAGGACGGCGTGCTCACGCCCAATGAGAAACTGGGCGCCACCCTCCGGCTGGAGAACGGCGAGCTTTACGCGGCGACCGGCGCGCTGGTGGCCCCCAGCGCCACGGTGTCGACCACCACCGGCACGGTCTCGATCCGCTTCCGCTTCGACAATCCCGAGGGGCGGATCCTGCCCGGCATGTTCGTGCGCGGAGAGGTCGAGCTGGGCCGGATCGAGGCGTTCCTCCTGCCGCAGCGGGCGGCCTCGATGGGCGACGACGGGCGGCTGACCGCCTATCTCGCGGGCGAGGACGGCGCGGCGCGGCTGAAGGTGCTGGACACGCTGGGCGCCTGGAGCAACGCCTGGATCGTGACCGAGGGGCTGGAGGACGGCGACCTGCTGATCGTCGACGGTCTCAAGACCATGCGGGCCGGGCTGGCGGTGACGCCCGTGGCGGCGGAGATCGACGCGGACGGGATGGTCCGCGACCTGGACGCCGCCGCCGACGACGACGCCGCCGACGCCCCGACGAAGGCGGCGACCGAATGAGCCTGCCGCATTTCTTCATCCACCGCCCGGTCTTCGCCTGGGTGCTGGCGATCGTCACCATGCTGGCGGGCGTCTTCGCCCTGTCGGGCCTGCCCATCGCCCAGTATCCGGAGGTCGCGCCGACCTCGGTCCGCATCTCCGCCACCTATTCGGGCGCGTCGGCGGAAACCGTCGAAAACGCGGTCACCATTCCCATCGAGGACGGGCTGACCGGGCTCGACGGGCTGCTCTACATGACCTCGACCTCCTCGGAGGGGTCGGCCTCGATCCAGCTGACCTTCGATGAGAGCATCGACCCCGACATCGCGCAGGTGCAGGTCCAGAACAAGCTTCAGCTGGTCGAATCCAGCCTGCCCAGCTCGGTCCAGCAGCGGGGGGTGAGCGTGACCCGCTCGACCTCCTCGATCCTGCTGGTGGGGGCGCTGGTCTCGACGGACGACCGCTACAGTTCGGTCGAACTGGGCGACATGCTCGACCGCCTGCTCATCGACCCGATCAAGCGGGTCGACGGCGTGGGGTCGATCAACGTCCTGGGCACCGAATACGCCATGCGGATCTGGCTCGATCCCGACCGGCTGTTCCAGTATCAGCTCACCGCCACGGACGTGACCGACGCGGTGTCGGCGCAGAACACCAACGTCACCGTCGGCGCGCTGGGCGACCAGCCGACGACGCGGGGCCAGCAGGTCACCTTCTCGCTGACCGCGCAGTCGCAGCTTTCCACCGTGCAGGAATTCGAACGGATCCTGCTGGTGGCGAACGAGGACGGCTCCTCGGTGTTCCTCGGGGACGTGGCGCGGGTGGAGATCGCGGCCGAGAGCTACGGCTCCTTCGCCAGGTTCAGCGGGCATCCGGCCGCGGGCTTCGGCGTCAACCTCGCGACCGGGGCCAACGCGGTGGACACCGCCGACGCGGTGCGCGCGGAGGCGGAGAAACTGACCGCGACGCTGCCCGAGGGGGTGGAGCTGGTCTATCCCTACGACACCTCGCCCTTCGTCGAACAGTCGATCGAGCAGGTCTACCACACGCTCGCCGAGGCCATCGTGCTGGTCTTCCTGGTGATCTTCGTCTTCCTGCAGAGCTGGCGGGCGACGCTGATCCCCACCATCGCGGTGCCCATCGTGCTTCTGGGCACGTTCGGCGTGCTCGCCGCGCTCGACATGTCGATCAACACGCTGACCATGTTCGCGCTGGTGCTGGCCATCGGCCTGCTGGTGGACGACGCCATCGTGGTGGTCGAGAACGTCGAACGCGTGATGGAGGAGGAGGGGCTGGGCCCCGTCGAGGCCACCGAGAAGAGCATGGGCGAGATCTCCTCCGCGCTGGTCGGCATCGTGCTGGTGCTTTCGGCGGTGTTCCTGCCCATGGCCTTCATGTCGGGCTCGACCGGGGTGATCTACCGGCAGTTCTCGGTCACCATCATCTCGGCCATGTTCCTGTCGCTGCTGGTGGCGCTGATCCTGACGCCGGCCATGTGCGCGTCGCTGCTGCGCCCCGGACACGGGCCCGCGCGCTTCGCCCCGGCGCGCTGGTTCAACGCGGGGCTCGGCCGGCTGACCGGCGGCTATGCGGGGGGCGTGGCGCGGTTCTCGACCCGCCCCTTCCGCATGCTGCTGGTGCTGGGGCTGGTCGGCGCGGGCGCCGCGGCGCTCTACCGGGATCTGCCGACCTCCTTCCTGCCGCAGGAAGATCAGGGCGTGCTGATGGTCCAGTTCTCGCTGCCCGAAGGCGCGGTGACCGCCCAGACCGAGGAGGCCGCCCGCCGGGTCGAGACCTACATGCTGACCGAGGAGGCGGACGCGGTGGATTCGGCCTTCACCGCCCTGGGCTTCGGCTTTTCGGGCTCCGGCCAGAACGCGGCGATGATGTTCGTGAAGCTGAAGGACTACGCGGAGCGGCCGGGGATCGACGCGGCCTCGGTGGCGCTGCGGGCCAACATGCGCTTCGCCAATGACCGGGCCGGGCAGATCATCGTGATCCAGCCGCCCGCCATCCAGGGGCTCGGCAACACCGCCGGCTTCAGCATGCAGTTCGTGGACCAGGGCGGGCAGGGGACCGCGGCGATGAACGCGGCCGCCGCCGAGCTTCTGGCGCAGGCCGCCGCCGACGGCCGGGCCGCCAGCCTGCGCGGCGCGGAGAACCTGACCAAGACCGCGCTGCGGCTCGACATCGATCAGCAGAAGGCGGAGTCGCTCGGGGTCTCCCTCAGCTCGGTCAACGACATCCTGTCCACGGTCTTCGCGGGCAGCTACGTCAATGACTTCACCCTGGGCGCGCGTCTGCGCGAGGTGATCGTGCAGGGCGACGCGGAATGGCGGATGCAGCCCGAGGACCTGGGGCGCTGGTATGCGCGCAACGACGCCGGAGAGATGGCCCCCTTCGCCGCCTTCTCCAGCCAGGAATGGGAGCAGGTCTCCCCGCGCCTGCAACGCTATGGCGGGCAGCGGTCGCTGGAGATCTCGGGCGCCTCGGGGCCCGGGATCAGTTCCGGCGACGCCATGGACGCGATGGAGGAGCTGACCGCGGCGCTGCCCGGCGGCTACGGCGCCGAGTGGACCGGGATCAGCTACCAGGAGCGGCTGTCGGGGAACCAGGAGCCGTTGCTCTACACGCTCTCGGCCATCGTGGTGTTCCTGTGCCTCGCCGCGCTTTACGAAAGCTGGACCGCGCCGCTGGCGGTGATGCTGGCGGTGCCGGTGGGCGTGCTGGGGGCGCTGGCGACGGCCCTCCATTTCGGTCAGTCCAACGACGTCTATTTCAAGGTGGGGCTGCTGACCACGATCGGGCTGGCCGCGCGCAACGCCATCCTGATCGTCGAATTCGCCAAGGCCCTTCAGGCCCAGGGGATGGAGCTGGTGGAGGCCACGGTCTCCGCCGCCCGCCAGCGGCTGCGGCCGATCCTGATGACCTCGCTGGCCTTCATGCTGGGCATCCTGCCGCTGGCGATCGCCTCGGGCGCGGGGGCGGCGGCGCAGCGTTCCATCGGGATCGGGATGCTTGGGGGGATCATCGCCTCCACCCTGGTCGGGGTGGTGATGGCCCCGGTGCTCTACGTGGCGGTGATGCGCGCCGCCACGATCTTTCATCGCAGGGAGAGCCGGACATGACCGCGCCCGTGATCTTCGCCGGCGCCCGGCGCCCCGTTCGTTCCGCATGGCGGGGGGGGCTGGTCGCGGCCGGCGCCGCCGCGGCGCTCGTCGCCTGCGCCCCGGTGGGGCCGGATTTCGCGGCGCCCGAAGCCGACCTGTCGCCGGCCTTCGTCGATCCCTTGGCGAAGGACCTGGCGGCGGAGGACCAGGCTGCGGGGGCCGTCTCCGCCCCGACGCCCGTCATCGGCCGGGCCTGGTGGCTCGACTACGGCGACCCGATGCTGGAATCGCTGGTCGTCGCCGGCGTCGGCGCCAACCTGACCGAGGCCGCGGCGCGCGAGCGCATCGCCCAGGCCCGCGCCAACCTCCGCGCCACCGGGATCAACGCGGCGCTGGACGGCGGTCTGGACGCCTCGGCGCTCCGCTCCGGCGGGGACGAGGTTTCGACCACCGGGACCGGCGCCGGCGCGCTGGGGGCGGCGCTGGTCGTCGACCTCTTCGGCGGCATCCGGCGGGGCAGGGAGAGCGCGGAGGCGAGCCTCGACTCCGGGCTGGCGGACGTCGAGACCGCCCGCCTCGCCTGGCTGGCCGAGCTGGTCGCCGCCTATTCCGACGCGCGGTTCAACCAGGCGGCGCTGGCCCTGACCCGCGCCGCCATCGCGTCGCGGCAGGAGACGGTGGACATCACCCGCCGCCAGCTGGAGGCCGGGGCCGCCACCGAGTACGGCGTGGCGACGGCCGAGGCGCTGCTCGACACCGCCCGCGCCAATCTCCCGGCCTACGCCGCCCTGTTCAACGCCAATGTCTTCGCCATCGCGACCCTGCTGGACGCGCCCGCCGGGCCGCTGCTGGCCCGGATGCAGGCCGGCGCGCCGCAGCTTCGGGCGCCCTCGGGCGATCCGGTGATCGGGGTTCCCGCCGACCTGCTGCGCAACCGTCCCGACCTGCGCGCGGCGGAGGCCGACCTGCACGCCGCCGTCGCCGATGTCGGCGTGGCGGAGGCCGCGCTCTATCCCTCCATCACCCTGACCGGGGATCTCAGCCTCAACGCGGGGTCGAGCGGCTGGAGCTTCGGTCCGACCCTCAGCCTGCCGGTGTTCAACCGCGGCGCGCTGGAGGCGTCGCGCGACGCGCAGGTCTCGCTCGCCCGCCAGGCCGAGATCGCCTGGCGCGCGGCGGTGGTCGACGCGGTGGCGGATGTGCAGGTGGCGCAGTCCAACCTGGACCAGTATCGCCGCCGGGCCACGGCCCTGCGCCGGGCCGCGGATTCCTATGGGCGGGCGCTGGATCTCGCGCGGGTGAATTACCGCGAGGGGGCGATCACGCTGCTGGACCTGCTGGTGACGGACGGATCGGCGGTCACCGCGCGGATCAACCAGGCTTCGGCGGTCAACGACGCGGCCAAGGAATGGGCGGCGCTGCAGATCGCGCTGGGCGCGGGGTCGCGCGCCGGCGCCGGGGCGCGGCCGGGAAGCTGAGCCGGCGGGGCGACCGGGGCGCCCGGTCGCCGCGCCCCGGGAAACGGGGGTTGGCCGGACGTTCCGACAGATGAAAAGGCGTGCCGTTATCCGGAGGCCGGCGCCCTGGGCCGGGCGGGCAGGGGGGGCGCGCCAAGATGCGCGGCTGCGTCGGCGGCTATTGCATAGTAAATTTGTCAGGAATAGAGGTGCGCAGCAACGGAGCCGCGCCGGGCGTCGAGGCCAGGCGGCGCGTCCGACCGCCGCCGCCTGACCGTCAACCCTCCGTCGCTCGCCGGACGGATGCGGCCGCCGCGAAGAGGACCGACCCGATGACAGACCAGGCCGTGACCGTCGCCCAGAATGACGTCGCCCCTTCCGCGACCGATCCTTCCGCCGGGACCGTCCCCGCCGCGCCCCAGGCTCCCGCCGCGCCCCCCGCGCCCGAAGCCGCCGCGCCCTCGGCGCCGGTGGGGGCGCCCGCGGAGGCGCCGCAGGCCGCCGCCCCCGCCGCGGACCCGTCCGCCACCGCAGGGGCGCCCGCGGACGCGCCCGCAGGGGCCGCGACTTCGGCGCCTGGGCTCGACCCGACCGCGCCCGCCGCCGACACGCCCCTTCCGCCCTCGGAACTGACCGAGGCGCTGTCCGCCGTCCTCCCCCCCGCGCAGGCGCAGGAGGCCGCCTCCCTGCTCGCCGATCTCGCCGACAAGGGCGGGCCCGCGGGCATGGTCATCGCCGGGCTCTCGGTCGTCGCGCTGGCGGTGATCCTGTGGAAGCTGTGGCGCATGGCGCGTCTCGGCGCCTGGTCGCGCGGCCAGGCGGCGCGGGCGGTCGACCTGCTCGACGCCGGCCGCCCGGACGAGGCGCTCGCCGTCGCCGAGGCCGGACGCGGCGCCCGCGCCCGCTTCGCCGCCGCCGCCCTGCGCGCCCAGATCCGCGACGGCCTGTCCGAGCCCCATGCCCGCGAGGCCGCCGCCCGCCAGGGCCGCGAGACCCTGCACGCGGTCCAGTCCGGCTCCCGCGCGCTGGAGCTGATCGCCACCGTGGCGCCGCTGCTGGGCCTGCTGGGCACCGTGCTCGGCATGATCGAGGCGTTCCGCCAGTTGCAGGAGGCCGGCGGCGGCGCCGATCCCGCGGTGCTGGCGGGCGGCATCTGGCAGGCGCTGCTGACCACCGCGCTGGGCATGGCCGTGGCGATCCCGGTGACCGCGGCGCTGAGCGGCTTCGACGCGGCCGCCGAGCGCCTGCGCCATGACCTCGAAGCGCTGGGCGCCGACATTTTCGCCCGCCCCCCCTCCGCCCCCGCCGCGCGGGCCGCGGTCTCCGCGCCGGGCGCGCCCCCGGAGGCCCCCGCCGCCGCCGACGACGCCGCCGCCTGGCGGGCGGCCTGAGCCATGGCCCTGCTGGCGACCGCCGCGGCGCCGCGACGCCGCCGCATCGGGCTGACCCCGATGATCGACGTGGTGTTCCTGCTGCTGGTGTTCTTCATGCTCGCCTCCCGTTTCGGGGTCGAGGGCGCGGTCCCGATCTCCGCCGCCGGTTCCGGCGGGGGCGGCTACGAGGGCGCGCCCCGTCTGGTCGAGGCGCGGCCCGACGGCTTCCGGCTCAACGGCGTGGCGCTCGACCCCGCCGCCCTGACCGAGCGGCTGGCGGCGCTTCTTCCCGGCCCTGACGCGGTGGTGGTGGTGCGCGCCCGCGACGGCGCCGACCTGCAGCGGCTGACCGAGGCGATGGACCTGATCCGCGCCGCCGGCGCCCGGCGCATCGCGCTGGCGGAATAGGAGCCGTTCCATGGATCTCGGCCCCCCGCCCCGCCGCGCCACCGCAGAGCCCGTGGTCGCCATGATCAACGTGGTGTTCCTGCTGCTGTGCTTCTTCATGATGACCGCGACGCTGGTCCGGCCCTCGCCGTTCGAGGTCGCGCCGCCGGTCTCCGGCGCCGCCGAGGCCCCCGAAACCCCGGTGCTGGAGGCGCCGCTGAACGTCGCCGCCGACGGTCGCCTCGCCTGGAACGGGCTGGAGGGGGACGCGGCGCTGGCGGCGCTGGCCGAGGCGCGCGCCGGGGCTGGCCCGGGCGCCGAGCCGCTGGAGATCCGGGCCGATGCCGGGCTCGAAGGCGCGAAGCTGGCCGCCCTGGTGGCGCGGCTGCGCGAGCTTGGCGTGGATACCGCGCGGCTGGCGCTGAAGCTGGCGCGATGAGCGGGATGCGGCGCAGGCGAGGATGGGCGGCGCGGCGGGCGGTCGAGGTCTCGGCCGTGGCGCTGCTGTCGCTGGGCCTGCATGGCGCGGGCGCGGCGCTGGCGCTGCTGGGGCCGAGCAGCGGCGGCGGCGGGGGCGGCTCCGCCGGGGGCGGCGAGGGCGGATCGGGCGCGGCGGGGGAGATCACCGCCCCCACCGACGACCTGGCCGCGCTGATCGCGCAATGGGACGCGCCGCCGGAAGTGGCCGAGGCCCCGGACGCGCCGAGTTCTCCCGCCACGCCGGAGACGCCGCAGGAGCTCGCCATGATGCGCCCCGACGCGGCGCCTCCGCCTCCCGACGCGTCCCCCGACGCGCCGTCCGTGCCGCAGGACATGGCGCCCGCCGATCCGGTCGCCCCCGCGCCGCGGGCCGAGACGCCGCCGCCGGCGCCGACCTCCAACCCGGCGCCCTCCTTCGACATGGCGACGCCGGCGCCCCCGCCCGAACCTGAGCCCGAGCCTCAGCCTCAGCCGGAACCGGAGGCGCAGCCCGAGCCCCAACCCGAACCCGAACCGGAGACCGCCACGGCCAGCGCCCCCGCGGCCGCGGCCGCGCCGGCGCGCCGTCCGCCGCCGCCCTCCAGGGCCGCGCCGAAGCCGGATCCGAAACCGGCCCCCAAGCCCGCCCCGGAACCGGCCGCCAAGCCGGAACCCGATCCCGCCCCCGCGACCCGCGCGGCCTCGGGCGGGGGCGGCGACGGGCGCGCGCCGGGCGCGCCGAACGCCGCGGCGGGCGAGGGCAAGGCGGGCGCCGCCCGGACCGGCGGCGGGACCGCGCAGGATCCGGGCCTGCGCCGGTCGCTCATCCAGCAATGGGGCGCCCGCATCCGCGCCGAGATCGAGCGGCGCAAGACCTATCCCGGCGCCGCCCGCCGGCGCGGGACCCAGGGCGTGACCCGCGTGCTGATGACCCTCGACCGCTCCGGCCGGCTGGTGGCGGCGCGGGTCGAGGGCGGCTCGGGCGCCGCGGCGCTGGACGACGCGGCGCTGGCCGCCGTGCGCGCCGTGGGCCGCTACCCGTCCCCGCCCGAGGCGCTGGCCGGCGAAAGCTTCGCCTTCGTCATCCCGGTGTCGTTCCAGCTGCGCTGATCCTCGCCGGACCCGTCCGCGCATGAAAAAAGGGGGCCCCGCAGGGCCCCCTTCGCATCCGGATCGCCCGGCCTTCGGACCCGGCGTTCAGACGAAGTCGAAATCGTTCGCCGTGAGGCTGTCGAGATCGGTGTCGAGCAGCCGCACCAGCCCGTCATCGGTGTCGATCACCACGTCGTCGCCGCGCTGACGGGCGAGGCCCATCGCCGCGTCGAAATCCGCCACGTCGTCGGAGGCGAAGGCCAGCACGTCGCGGCCGCGGCCGAAATCCTCGACCGTGTCGCGGCCGTACTTGCCGGTGAAGAGGAACGTGTCCGCGCCCTTGCCGCCGGTCAGATCGTCCTTGCCGCGCCCGCCGACCAGCAGGTCCGCCCCGCCGCCGCCGTTCAGCACGTCGGCCTTGGCGTTGCCGTAAAGGTCATCGGCCCCGCGATTGCCCTTCAACAGATCGACGCCGCCGCCGCCGCGCAGCAGGTCGTCGCCGCGCCCGCCCAGCAGCTCGTCCGCCTGGGCGCCCGCCACGAACACGTCGTCGCCGACATTGCCGCGGAACTTGACGGAATCGGCGTCGATGATGTCGCGCAGGGTGCTGGTGGCGCCGTCATCCTCGCCGCCGTTGCCCATCAGGTCGACCAGCAGTTCGCGCACCGCGTCGCCGTCGGTCATCTCCTCGCCGAAGGTCACGGAGAATTCCAGCTCCGAGAAGGTCAGGGCGCCGCTGGAGGCGTCCTGCGCGCCGCCGGTCCCGAACTCGACGCCGGTGGAGGTTCCGCCCAGCCGGTGGGTGGCGAAGTCGTATTCCAGCGCGCCGCGCACCGCGAACGCCTGCTCGCCTTCGACCGCGACGTCGGTGATGCCCGAAGCGCCGCCCATGTAGTCGCCGGTGAAGGTCGCGGCGTCGGAGAAGGCGCCGAAGCCGGTGAGGGTGAACTCCGTGTCGAAGGCGTCGAGATAGGCCTCGAAATCGGCGGCGGTCGCGGTGTGGCTCTTGATCAGCGTGGTCATGGGGTCCTCCGGCCGGCGGCGCCGGCGCATGGGCGGGGACGCGCGGATGCGCGTCTCGGATGGATGATCGGAAGGGGAGGCGGAGAGGCGCCGGCCGGGGGCGTCGATCCCGGCGCGGAGGGTCCGCGTGCTGGGCGTGCGACGGCCCCGCGGCCTGCGCCCGCCGGGCCCGGACGCGCGAGGCGACGGGGCCGGAACGAAGGCGGAGGCCGGCGGAGCGATGCGCCTGGCGAGCGCACCTAAGGAAATCCAAGCAATTCTGTCAACTATTTCCGTCACCGACCTTGCGGCATGGTTGACGGCCTTCGGAAAGCAGGGGAAAAGCGAGCCGTGGGCTGGCGTTCAGCCCGAAACATCCACCCATCCCAGCGCCCCGCGCCGCATCGCGCGCCGGCGTCTCCGGACAGGCAGACGAACCGACCCGGGGGATGAGATGGCTCGATACAGATCGGCCGCGGCGCTTGTCGCGGCGCTTCACGCGACCGGCGCGCTGGCCCAGCAGACGGGCGCGCCCAACACGGACACGGCCAAGACGGGCGCGCCCGTGGCGGACGCGCCCATGACGCAGGCTCCGACGCCCATGGCGGGGCTCGCCGCCGGGACCGCGCCGCTGGAGCTGGACGCGATTTCGGTCGAGGCGGGGGCCGCGGCGGACCCGCTGGCCCCGGTCTCGACCGAGGAGATCGGCCCCGAGCGGATCCGTCGCGCCGGTCCCCGCGGGGCCACCGGCCTGCTGGACGAAGTCGCCGGCGCCGATGTGGTCCAGGACCCCACCAATCCCGGCGTCACCGTCAATGTCCGCGGCCTGCAGGACCGCACCCGCGTCACCACCATGATCGACGGCGCCCGCCAGAATTTCCAGCAATCGGGGCACGGGTCCTCGGCGCTGGCCTATGTGGACCCCAACCTCCTGCGCGCCATCGAGCTCGACAAGTCGGTCTCCGCCGATGTCGGGGGGGCGGGGGCGCTGGCCGGTTCGGTCAATTTCCGCACGCTGGAGCCGGGCGACCTGCTCGACCCCGGCGACGCATGGGGGGGCGAGGGCGCGCTCGGGACCGGGACCAACGGGGCGTATTTCGACGGCATGGGCGCGCTGGCCTTCCGCCCCTCGGACCGCGTGTCGGGCGTGCTCGCCTACAGCCGCCACCGGCTGGGCGCCTATGACGTGGGGCAGGCCGGCGTGGTGCGCCAGTCGCCGACCCGGGTCTACGACGCGGACGAGGGCGTGGCCTTCTCCGGCTCCACCACCGCCTCGGCGCTGGGCAAGCTGATCTTCGTCCCCACTCCGGACACGAAACTGACGCTCTCCTATCTCGACTACAGCGCGGATTTCGACACGTCCTCCGCCGGGGTGGTCGACAGCCAGGAGACGACCTCGCGCACCGCCACCGCCCGTTTCGACTGGACGCCGGCCGGGCGCACGGATGAATTCGAGGCTCTGCTGTGGTGGAACGGGGTGGAGAACGCCCAGATCCGCCCGGCCCGGACCTCCTATGACGGCTTCGCGGTGGACTACGCGCTGGACACTTTCGGCGGCTCGCTCACCGAGCGGCTGGAGGTCGCCACCCCGCTGGGCGCGCTCGACCTCGCCTTCGGGGCCGAGGCCTTTTCCGACGCCACCTCCACCGTGGCCCTGGCCGAGACCGCGTCCGACGATCCCGACGGGGTCTGGTTCTCCGGCTCCAACCCCGAGGGCGACCGGCAGGTGGGCGGGGTCTTCGCCCGCGGCGTGCTCAGCCCGACCGACTGGATGCGGGTGCGCGCGGGGCTCCGGCTCGACGGCTACGCCATGTCGGGGACCGCGAGCCTCTGGGACGGGACCGGCTACGCGGACGCGCCCGTGGACCAGGACGGGACGGCGATCCTGCCGTCCTTCGGGGTGTCCTTCCTGCCGGCGCCGGGGATCGAGCTTTTCGCCGACTATTCCGAGGGCTGGCGCCCCGCGACCCTGCCCGAAGCGGTGTTCGGCGGCTCCCATATCGGCTTCGCGCTGTATTTCGCGCCCAACCCCAACCTGAAGCCCGAACGCTCGCGCACCGTCGAGGCCGGCGTGTCGGCCGAACGCGACGGCCTGCTGTTCGCCGATGACCGGGGGCGGATCACGGCCACGGTCTACCACCGCGAGGTCCGCGACTACATCTCCTCCGAAACCGTCTACGGGGACTTCGGGAACGGTCTGCAAACCTACACCGGCTATGTGAACGTGGACGGCGAGGCCAATACCCAGGGGCTCGAAGTCTCGGGCGCCTACGGCTTCGGGCGTTATGATTTCGGGTTGAGCCTCGAGGTGACGGACACCGATTTCGACGGGCGCTACGACGCGCGGCCATGGGATTCGACCACCGACTGGCGGGACAGCGACGCCGCGCTGTCCTCGCCCCCGCCGGTGCGGCTCAGCTTCACCGCCCAGGCGCGGTTCTGGGACGATCGGGTCAGCATCGGCGGCCGGGTGCTGCACACGGGCGGCGCCTCGGACATCTATTCGGGCTACGAGATCGAGCAGAGCACCATCTTCGACGCCTGGGCCTCGGTGCGGCTGAACGAGGTGGCGCAGTTGACCGCCTCGGTCACCAACATCACCGATCAGGCCTATGTGGACCCGCTGGGGTCCACCGCCTACCCGGCGCCGGGGCGGACGTTCCTTCTGTCCCTGCGGATGGCGTTCTGAGGGAGGGCGGGGGCGGTTTCGTCCCCTCCCCTCCGCCCTCAGGCGCGGGCGAGGTCGGGGATGACCACCGGCCGGCCCGAGGCCGCGCGCTCCACCCGGATCGGGGCGCCGTAAAGCGCGCTGAGCCGGGCGCTCTCCAGCGCCGCCTCCGGCGCGGCGCAGATCACCAGCCGCCCGGCGCCCAGCAGCGCGATGCGGTCGGCGAAGGCCGCGGCCAGGTTGAGGTCGTGCAGCACCGCCAGCACCCCCGTCCCCTCCGCCGCCGCCCGCCGCGCCAGCCGCATGGCCTGCGCCTGGCGCGCAAGGTCCAGCGCGGCGGTCGGCTCGTCCAGCAGCAGGTAACGCCCGCCCGGCACGGCGCCCGGCGCCTCGCGCCCGCTTTCCACCTGCACCAGCGCGCGGGCGAAATGGGCGCGGGCGCGCTCCCCTCCCGACAGTTCCGAGGCCTGCCGGTCCTCCATCCCCGCCAGCCCCGCGGCGGCGAGCGCGCGGGCGACGCGGGCCGCGGCCTCGGCGGGGGGCGTGCGCCGTGAAATCAGGCCCAGCCCCGCCAGTTCCCGCGCCGTGAAGCCGGAGGAGAGGGAGGGCGCCTGCTCCAGCGCCGCGCGGCGGCGGGCGAGCTCGGCGGCGGGCAGGGCGCGCACCGGGTCGCCGTCGATCAGGCAGGCGCCCGCATCGGGGGCGAGGTCTCCGGCCAGCGCCGACCACAGCGTCGACTTGCCGGCGCCGTTGGGCCCGCAGACCGCCAGCACCTCGCCCGGCGCCAGCGCCAGCGTCACGGCGTCGAGCGCGAGGCGCCCGCGGCGGCGGATCGTCAGGTCGCGGGCTTCAAGCATGTCGGGTCTCAGGCATCGGGCCCCTCGCGCCGCAGGCGGCGCAGCAGCAGCCACAGGAAGAACGGCCCGCCGATCAGGCTGGTGGCGAGGCCGATGGGCGGCTCGGCGGGCGGGACCGCGGTGCGCACCGCCAGGTCCGCGGCCAGCACCAGCGCCACGCCGCAGAGCGCGGAGGCCGGCAGCAGGCGGGCATGGCCGGGGCCGACCAGCAGGCGCGCCAGATGCGGCCCGACCAGCCCGACGAAGCCGATGGGCCCGGCGGCGGCGGTCACCGCCCCCACCGCCAGCGCCGACCAGGCGGCGGCGGCGAATTTGGCGCGCTCCACGTCCAGCCCGGCATGGAAGGCCGCCCGCTCGCCCAGCTGCATCAGGTCGAGCCCGCGGGCGAGCCGCATCAGCCCCACGCCGGCGGCGGCGGCGGCCGCGGCCGCCACGCCGATGGGGCCGGGGGCGGCGCCGCCCAGCCCGCCGAGATTCCAGAAGGTCAGTTCGCGCAATTGCTGGTCGTCGGACACGAAGCTCAGCGCGCCGATCACCGCGAAGGCGATGGCGTTCACCGCGACGCCCGCGAGGATCAGCGTGGCGACCGAGGTCGCGCCCCCGCGCCGCGCCGCCGCGAAGACGAACGCGGTGACGGCCGCGGCGCCGGCGAAGGCCGCGAGCGGCAGGGCCCAGGGGACGAGAAAACCGGGCAGGGCCGCGATCACGCCGCCGCCCAGCACGATCATGGTCACCGCCGCGGCCGCGGCGCCGCCGGTGACGCCGATCAGCCCCGGATCGGCCAGCGGATTGCGCAGGATCCCCTGCAGGGCCGCGCCCGACAGCGCCAGCGCCGCCCCCGCCGCGATCCCCAGGCCCAGACGGGGCAGGCGGATGCGCATCAGGATCGCCTCCGCCGCCGCATCGCCCTGACCCTGCGCCACCGCCCAGATCCGGGCGAGCGAAAGATGCACCGGCCCGTAGACCAGTTCCGCCAGCGCCAGCCCGACCGCCGCCGCCGCCAGGGCCGGCAGCGCCAGCGCCGCGCGCGACGGCCGGCCCCCGCGCGCCGGGGCGCGGGCATCCGGGCGGGGCCCCGGGCGCGAGCCCCGGCGCGTATCGGGGGCCGGCGCCAGGCTCATCCCGCGATCCCGGCGGCCTGATCCGGATGCAGGGCGCGGGCCAGCTCGGCGACGGCCTCGGGCGTGCGCAATCCGAAGCCCAGCAGCGCCATGCCGTCCATCACCACCGCCCGCCCCGCGATCCCCGCGGGCGTGGCGGCGAGCTCGGGCAGGGCCAGCGCGGCCTCCGCCCCGCCCATCGCGCGGGCGGCATGGGCGGGCAGCAGCAGCACCTCGGGCGCCGCGGCGATGGCGGCTTCGGCGGACAGCGGCCGGTAGCCTTCATAGCCGGTCACCGCATTGCGCCCCCGCGCCAGCGCGATCACCGCCGCGGCGGAGGTTCCGGTCCCCGCGGCCAGCGGCGCACCGCGCCCGGCGCTCAGCAGGCAGAGCACGCCGGGACGGTCCTCGATCCCCTCCAGCGACGCCTCCAGCCGCGCCATGCGGGCGGAGAAATCCGCCGCCAGCGCCTCGGCCTCCGCCTCCCGGCCCAGCAGCCGTCCCATGAAGGCGATCTTGCGCGGCACGACCGATACGTCGTCGCCCTCCGGCCCCGTCTCCACCTGCACGCCGGCGGCGGACAGCGCCTCCAGCGCGGCGGGCGGGCCGGCGTCCGGGGCGGCGATCAGCAGGTCGGGCGCGAGCGACAGCAGCCCCTCGGGCGCCAGCCGGCGCAGGTAGCCGACCTGGGGCAGGACGGCGGCGGCCTCGGGGTAGGCGGAGGTGCTGTCGACCCCGACCACCTGGTCCCCGGCCCCCAGCGCGAAGGCGATTTCCGTGAGGTCGCCGCCCGCGACGATCACCCGGCCGGGGGCCTGCGCCCGCGCCCGCCCGCCCGGGACGAGCGCCAGCAGCGCCAGCCCCCCGGCGCCGACGAGCCATTGGCGGCGGCTCAGCGGGGCGCGCGGCGCGCTCATGCCGGCGCGCCTTCGGGCATGCCGACGGGGCCCGCGACCTTCGCCAGCAGGGCGCGCCAGTCCGCCCGCTCGTTCTGGCCCGGCTTGCGGGCGCCGAACAGCTGCGCGATCCGCTCTCCGTCGGCGTCGAACAGCTCCAGCGAATGCACCTCGCCGGTATCGGTCGGTTTGCGCGAAATCCAGGCCCGCGCGATCATGTCCTCGCGCAGGTGCAGGTTGAAGCGGGGGTCGAGCACGTTGACCCACGGCCCCATCACCTTGATCCGCTCCACCGGGCCGGTATGGATCTGCACGCAGCCGGGATTGGCCGCGAAGACCATGATCGGCTGGCCGGTTTCCGCCGCCCCCTCCAGCGTCGCGCGCAGGGCGGAGGCCGGAACCTCCCGCGCCAGCGCCGGGCCGGCGAGCTTCATGGCCTGGAAGACGCTGGCCTTGTGGTCGCGCAGCAGGCCGTGGAATTCGTGGATGTCGCCCATTCCCGCCCAGCCGGCGCGCAGGGACGCCGCGTCGATCTCCGCGTCGGGGGTGGCGGCCGCGGGCGGCGCCGGCGGGGCGAAGACGGCGGGGGCGGCGTCGGGGTCGGCGAAGGCCGCCGCCACGCTCTCGAAGGCGGCCATGTCGGTGGCGGCGGTGGCGTAGATCTTGTGGATCGCCACGCCCGCCGCGTCGAAGAACTGGAGGCTGCGCCGCGGGCCCGACCGCGTCTCCTCCGCCACCGCGTAGCCGAAGGCCCAGCGGCCCAGGAACAGGCGCAGGTCGATCTCCCCCAGCGCCAGCCCGGTCGCGCCGTGGAAGGACAGGCCGCGATAGGTCCCGTGACGTTCGTGGACGCAGGCCTCGTTGCGGGTCAGGGCCATGACGTCGCCGGCGGGCTCCAGCGCGGCCAGCGCGCGGCCGAAGCCCTCGGGCGCGTCGGGACGGGCGAGGCGCCGGGTCTCGCCGGTTCCGCGCCGGGCTTCGAGCAAGGCGGCCTCGGGCACGCCCAGCCGGGCGGCGAGATCGCGGGCGCGGGGCGGCGGCCCCGAGGCGGCGTCGGCGCCGGCGCCGGCCGGCGGGGTCATGGCGGCGAGCAGCGCCGGATAGTCGAGCGCGGCGGGATCGAAGCGCGCGCCGACGGGCGCCGTGGATTCGGTCAGGGACAAGGAAAGCCTCCCGGCGCCGGGAAGGGCGCGGCCAGTCATGCGGTTGGATAATCGCGGGACCGGGCGGCGGGCTGGGGCGCGGGGATGCTCGGTATTCGCCCGTCCGCGGGGCCGCGTCAAGCGCGTCGGCGGAGATCCCCGCGCAGGAAAGGGGAGCGCCGGACGCAGGGCCCCGGTCCCCGCGCACGCGCCGGGCGACCGGGCGCGACGCAAGACAAGGCCCGCGCGATCCGCCAGCCTGCCGCCCGAGCCCCCGACGGCTTCCCGCGCGCGACGCAGGGCCGACGGCTCCCCGTGGCGCGACGCAGGGCCGACGGCTCCCCGTGGCGCGGCGCAGCGCCGGCGGTTCCCCGTGGCGCGGCGCAGCGCCGACGACGCCCCGCGAGGGGTGGGGAAGACAATGACAACGGGCGCGCGCGACGCCCGACAAAAGGGAGACCGGACCATGCAACGCTCCATCGGCAAGATGGTCGTCGGCGCCATGCTCGCCCACGCCGCCATCCACAGCCCCGACGCCCCGGCCACGATCTGCGCCGGCACCGGGCGGACCTTTTCCTTCGGGGACCTCGACGCCCGCGCCAACCGGCTCGCCAACGCGCTCGCCGCGCAGGGGTTCCGCAAGGGCGACGTGGTGGCCTTCCTCGTCTCCAACCGGGCCGAGATCGTGGAGCTCTACTTCGCCCTGGCCCGCGCGGGGATCGTGGGCGTGCCGCTCAACTATCGGCTCGCAGCGCCGGAGATGGACGCGCTGATCGCCGCCATGGGCGCCACGGGTCTGGTCTACGAGGACCGCTTCGCGCCCGAAGTCGCCCGGTTCGCGACCCCCCGCCGCCTGACCGTGCGCATCGACGGCGCGCCCGGCCCCGGCGAGATCGGCTACGAACCCCTGCTCGACGCCGCCCCCGCCACGCCCCCGGCGGTGGAGATCGAGGAGGACGATCCGCAATATTTCAACCTCACCTCCGGCACGACCGGCCTGCCCAAGGCCTATCTGCTGACCCAGTACAACAACGTGACCCTCGATCCGATGTTCCGGGCCTTCGACCTGTCCCGGCACGACGTGACGATGACCGTCTTCCCCGCCTTCGGGCGCGTCGGCTTCGCCTGGATCGCCGCCGCGATCCTCCACCGCATCCCCAACGTGCTGGCCAATTTCGAGGCGGGCGCCGCGCTCGATCTCATCGCCCGGCACGGGGTGACGATCCTCAATCTCGTGCCCACCATGGCCGCGATGATGCTGGCCGAGCAGGAGAAACGCGGCGCCGGGACCGCCGATCTGCCCTCCCTGCGCGGCATCGTCTTCGCCGGCGCCATCCTGCCCGAGCCGATCCGGGCCGCGACCGAGGCCAGGCTGTGCGGGCGGGTCTACGAATATTACGGGATGCAGGAGACCGGCGCCCTCGTCGCCTCCACGCCCGAGGACCGGGCGCGGGCTCCGGGCTCCGTCGGCCGCCCGCTCCTGTTCTCGGAACTGCGGGTGGTGGACGAGGCCGGGCGCGATCTGCCGCCGGGCGAGACGGGGGAGATCCTCGGCCGCTCTCCGGGCGCGGCCAGCGGCTATTTCCAGAACGCCGAGAAGACCACTGAGACGTTCCGCGACGGCTGGGTGCATACCGGCGATCTCGGCGCGCTGGACGCCGACGGCTACCTGTTCATCCACGGGCGGCGGAAGGACATGATCGTCACCGGCGGCCAGAACGTCCACGCGGCGGAGGTCGAGGAGACGCTGCTGCGCGCCGAAGGGGTGGAGGACTGCGCCGTCTTCGGCCTGCCCGACCCGCTCTGGGGCGAATCCGTGACCGCGCTGATCATCGGCACGGCCGCCCCCGCGGCGCTGGACGCGCATTGCCGGGCCGCGCTGGCCGGGTTCAAGGTCCCCAAGCGCTTCATCCTCGAGCAGGACCCGCTTCCCCGCACGCCCACCGGCAAGGTGCAGAAATTCCTGCTGGTGGAGCGGTTCTCGGGCGCCTGACGCCCGCGAGACGGGGAAGCGCAGGGGAAGCGCCGGGGAGGCGCGCGCCGCTTGTGGCGAAGGCCGGCGGCATGTTCTATGCGGGGGGCGGCGCCGCATTCTCCCCGTCCCCCGTCGGCGCGCCGCAACCGAGCAGGCGCCATGGACAGCCCCCGTTTCGACCCCGACCCCGCCGCCCGCGTCGCCGCGACATCCGGCGCCCAGGCCCCGCGCTTCGATTTCGGCATCGTGCTCGCCCTGCGCCTGCATGAGGGGAACCCCTGGGCGCTGGAGCGGCTGGAGCGGATGGCGGGCTGGTATGACGCGCTCCCCCCGGTGCGGGTGGTCGATTTCGGCTCGCGCGAGCCCTTCGCCGGGCGGCTCGCCCGGACCTGCGCCCGCCACGGCTTCGCGGTCACGCGGGTCGAGGATTTCGGCGCCTTCTCGCTCGCCGCCGCGCGCAACGCCGGGATGCGGGCGGAGGGCCCGGCCCTGCGCCTGATCACCGATATCGACTTCTTCCTGCGCCCGCGCGATTTCCTGCGGATCCAGGAGCTGATCGAGGCGCTGGACCTGCGCGACCGCATTGACGGGATGCTGAACCTGCCCGCCTGGCACCTGTCCGAACCCGCCACCGCGGCGCTGCAGGCCGCGCCCGACCCGGGCCGTTTTCTCGACCGGCTGGCCTTCGACGCCACCCACCGGCCCTTCGGCGGCGACAGCGACATCGCCTTCGCCGCCCCCTATTCCAACGTGTTCCTCATCCACCGGGATTTCTTCGAACTGGTCGGCGGCTATGACGAACGCTTCCGCGGCCATGGCTCCGAGGATTTCGAGTTCCTGACCCGCGCCGGGCTCGTCTCCGGCTGGATCGCCCCGCCCGAGCGGCTGGAGAACAACGGCTGGGGCCCGCTCCGCCCCGGCTTCTTCGCGCCCAAGCCCTATGCCGGGCACCGGCGTTTCCTCGAAGCGCTCGCGCTGCCGACGGAGCTGACCGGCCTGCGCGCCTTCCACCTGCATCACCCCACCGCCGACCCGGCCTCCGCCGACGGCTGGATGTCGGAGAACGACCACAAGCGCGAGCGTCTGGCCGAGGCTTTCGGCGCCTATCTGGAGGACCGCGCCGGGCTGGTCGCGGTCGATCACCTGCCGCGGCCGCGCCGGGCGTTGTGCGTATGCCTTTCGCCCCTGCACCGGGACGCGTTCCTGCCCTTCCGCCTGCTAGGCTACCGGCTGGAGGCCCTGCGCGGGGCGGAGCCGGAGGCGCTGGCGCGGGCCGAGGCGGGGTTGCGGGCGGAGGCGTTCGACCTGCTGCTGGTCTTCAACCCCGACGCCGAGGCCCACGCCCCCTTCCGCCCGCTGATCGAAACCGCCCGCGCCGCCGGGGTCGAGGTCGCGGTCGCGCAGTTCGGCCCCCTGCCGGGCACGCTGGCCTATGCGCCGGACATGCTGGACCGGGCGCCGGGCTTCGACGCGCCGGCGGTGGCGGCCGACGCCTTCTCGGAGGCGGAGCTCGCCGCCGCCGCCGCCCTTCTCGCGGAGCTCGCCGCGCGGGCCGAGGCCGTCGCCCTGCCGGACCGCGCCGGGCCGGGCCCGCGCATCCTCGTGCCGCTGCAGGCGCAGGCCGATCTTCACGGCGCCCGGACCGGCGCCGATGCCCAGAGCTACGCGCGCTTCGTCGCCGGGCTCGACGCCGCCGCGGCGGCGTATCCGGAGGCGGAGCTTCTGGCGCTGCCCGATCCCCGCGCCCGCGCCCGGCCGCGCTTCGCGGCCCCCAATATCCACTGGCTGCCGGCCGGGGAGATCCCCCCGGCGGGGATCGACGCCGTGATCTGCCACAGCGCGCGGGCCGGACTGGTCGCCGGCCTGCTGGGCAAGCCGGTGATCTGCACCGGCCGCGGGGCGCCGGCGGTGCGGCTGGGGCTGGCCGGATCCGCGCCCGACGCCGCCGCGGCGCTGGCGCGGGCGATGTCGGCCGTCGCCGCCCGAGGCGGCGTTCCGTCCGACGCCCCGACCCTTCCGGATGAGCCCGCGCAGGCGGAAGGCGACCTGGCGCGCGTCACCGCGGCGTGGCTGACGCATCGGGCGCTGTCGGCCTGCGTTACTCCGTCCGGGCCGCTGCGACCGGGCTTGCCCGACGGGCGGCGCTATGATGGTCTCGCCGTCAGCCGCCTCCGATGGCGCGGGAGCGGGCTGGCGCTGGCCCGCATGGCGGCCTCCGGGCGCAGCTCTCCCGAGAGCTACGCAGGCGGACGACTGGGTATGCTTGACGCGCCGTCACGGCGGCGAGAACGGACCGGACAGATGCGAGATGGGGGCGACGGCGCAAGCGCGCCGGCGGGGAAGCGCGACGCCGGGCAGGGTCCGGCGATCGGGGCCGCGACCCGCAACGTGAAAGCCTGGATCGGGCGCAGGCTCGGTCCGCGCGGTCAGGGAGGCCCGCGGCATGGCGCGTGATCCCAGGGACCTGATCGGCGGCGTCACCGGCCTGCGCTGGCTGCGCGGCAAGCGTGACGGCAAGGAGGACGCGCCCGCCTCCGAACCGGCGCCCGCCTCCGAACCGGCGCCCGCCTCCGACTCCGGGCCCGGCTCCGACTCGGCTCCCGCCAGGGCCCGCGTCCCCGGCAAGCCGACGCCTGACGCGAAACCCGCCCCGTTCCGCCCGGACATGGGATCCGGGGCGGCCGAGGCCGCGCCCGCATCCGAACCCGCGGCGCGCCCCGCCCCCAGTGCCGCCCCCAGTGCCGGCCTCCGTCGCCGGCGGCCCGAGCCCGCGCCCGCCGAACCCGCTCCGCAGCGCGCCATCGGCGTGGTGATCCCGGTCTTCCGGCATGCGGTGCTGGTGGATGAAGCCATCCGCTCCGCGCTCGACCAGGACGGCCCCGGCGCGGCCCGCATCGTCATCGTCAACGACGGCTGCCCGGACCCGCAGACCGCGCTCGCCCTGCGTTCCTGGGCCGAGGCGCACCCGGACAGGATCTC
The DNA here is from genome assembly GCF_900106695.1 of Albimonas donghaensis. Taxonomy (GTDB): domain Bacteria; phylum Pseudomonadota; class Alphaproteobacteria; order Rhodobacterales; family Rhodobacteraceae; genus Albimonas; species Albimonas donghaensis. Next base: position 211,380 of record NZ_FNMZ01000005.1, on the reverse strand, counting down.
CGTCGTCCATCGCCCCAACGGCGGGCTCTCGGCGGCGCGCAACACCGGCATCCGCTGGCTGCTGGCCAACGCGCCCGAGATCGAGGCGCTGTTCCTGCTCGACGCCGACAACCGGCTCGACCGCATGGCCATGCGCGCCTTCTCCGCGATGCTGGACCGCGATCCGGCGAGCGACTGGTTCTACCCCGAATTCGACTTCTTCGGCCTGGACGGCTGCACGTCGAACGGCGGCCCCTATTCGGTCCTGTTCCACTCCGCCGCCAATACCTGCGAGGCGGGCTCGCTGGTGCGCCGGCGGGTGTTCGACGCCGGCCTGCGCTTCGACGAATCCATGAAGCTGGGCTACGAGGACTGGGATTTCTGGCTGACCGCCGCCGGCAAGGGCTTTCGCGGCGCGCCGATGGACGCGCCCGCATTCCGCTATCGCAAGCGGCCTGAGAGCATGCTGGCGGGCTCGCATCGGGACGATTCCGAGATTCGTTCCTATATGCGTCGAAAACACCGCTGGATCTATTCCGGCCGCGGCGCGCTGGCGCTGGAACACGCGGAGGCCCCGCGCTACCGCCTGTTCACGGCCGGCGAGCCCGACACGCTGGCCTTCACCGACCCTAGGGCCGAGCCGCAGCGGCTCGACGAAGTGGCCTTCGCCAGCCAGGTCTGGGGGGCGCTGAACGCGCCGCACCATGTCGGCGCGGGCGCCTTCTGGGTGGCCGCCGACCCCGCGGCGCTGGCGGCGCTGGACCGGGCCGGCATGCTGCGCTTCGCCTTCTGGGACCTGGAGCGGCGGCTGGAGCAGGGCGCCGCCCTGGCGGTGCTGCGCGTGCGCCCGACCCCGCTTGGCCCCGGCTCCGATCACCTGAGCCTGGTCGAGGACGCGGAGGCGACCGGCCCCGGCCTCGCCGCCGTGTCGATCGAAGTGGCGGAACGCGCGCTGCGCTTTCCCGAGTCCATGCCCGGCCTGCTCGGGAACCAGTCCTCGCGCAGCCTGTCGCTGCCTGACTGGACCCCGCCGCAGAAGGTCTCCGATCCGGTGGAGCGGCTACGCGAACGCCTCGCCTCGCTGGCCCGCCGGCCGTTCCGGGGGAGCCTCGGGCTCAAGCCCGACTGGCGCGGAGCGTGGACGCAGCGGCGCTCCAACTCCGCGCGGGTGGCGCGCAAGGCGGCGGGGACCGGGGTGCTGTATCCCGCGCTGAAGGGCGACCGGCCGCGGGTGTGCTTCCTGCTCAACATCGCCGAATTCGGCGGGGTGGAGCGCGTGACCGCCCAGGTCGCCGCCGCCATGCGCCGGGCCGGGCTCTCCACCGCGCTCTGCGTGGTGGGCACGCGGCCGATCCAGCCGCTGCCCGACCTCGAAGACGCCTATGAGGAGGTGTTCTGGGGCGGGGTCGAGCATCCCGGCTCGGTCGGCGACGCGCTCTATCTCGGCACGCGGATGCCCAACACGCCGCCGGGCTCGCCGGACCTCGTGGGGCTGCTGGCGGGCTATGACGCGGTGATCCTGTGCCACCCGACCGTGGTCACCACCCTGCTGGGCGAACTGCGCGGCCACGGCGTGCTGACCGCCTTCTACGAGCATCTGCTCAACCGCACCGTCTACGGGCGGATCGAGGGCGGCCCGGTGATCGCGCTGGCCTATGAGGCCGCCGCCGACCTGCTGCTGACCTGTTCCGAGGGGCTGCGCGGCTGGCTGACCGCCCGCGGCGTGCCCGCGCGCAAGGTGCTGGCGCTGCCCAACGCCGCCGGCTACCCGATCGCCGAGGACCGCCGGATCGCGGCGCTGGAGGCCCGGCGCGCGCTGCCCGCAGACCGCCCGCTGCGCGCGCTGTTCATCGGCCGCTTCGACCCGCAGAAGGGCGTGGACCGGCTGGTCGCCATCGTCGAGGAGATGGCCGATCGCAGGATCGACATGGACTGGCGGGTGGTCGGCAAGCCCGTGCTCTCCAACGGACCGGGAGAGCTGGCGGAGATCGAGGATCTGGTCGACATCCGCCCCGCCACCTCCACCCCCGAGGGCCTGACCGAGCATTTCGCCTGGGCCGACGTGATCGTGCTGCCCTCGCGCTACGAGGGCCTGCCCCTGACCATCGTCGAGGCGCAGCGGGTCGGGACCGTGCCCATCGCCGCGGATGCCGGCCAGGTGAGCGAGCGCATCGTGGAGGGGGGGGACGGCTTCGTCGTGACGCAGAGGGGCTGCGTGGCGGAGACGGTCGCGCATCTGGCGCGGCTTTCCGCCGACCGGGCGGAGCTGGCGCGGATGTCCGAAACCGCCGCCGCCGGCGATCACAGCTGGGACCGCGTCGCGGCGCCCCTGATCGCGCGGGTCAACGCCCATGTCGCCGCCCGCGCGAAGAAGGAGGCCGGAGCATGAGCGTCGCGCCCCCCGCCGCCCTCGCCCTCGCGCTCGCCCGGCGGCCCCGTTCCCATTCCCATTCCCATCGCCCCGCGGCCTGCGCCTTCGCGCCCGCCGGGCCCCTCGCCTCGGCCCTGGGCGGCCGGGGCGCCTCCAACGAGGAGACGCGCCCGAAATGACCCTCACCGCTCCCCTGATCCTGGCGCCCCGGGCGCTTGACGACGCGGCGCTCACCGGGCTCGCGGCGCCCTTGCGGCGGGCCTCGGTCGAAGCCTGGGTCGATGCGCTCGACCGGCTGATGGGCGAAACGCCCGCCTCCGAAAGCGGCGCCGAGCCCGCCTCCGAAGGCGACGCGCTCGCGGGCGACGAGGACATCGCCGCCCTGCTGCTGCCCCCCGGCGCCCGCGGTCCGGCGGTCAAGCGGGCCCGCGACTGGGCCGACAAGCTCGCGATCCCGGTCTACGAAGGCGACGCCCCCTTCGGCCCCGAATTCGACCGCTGGCTGACCGGGACCCTGCTGGAACGCGCCGCCACCGCCCGCCGCGACGCCGCCCAGTCCCGCGCCGCCGCGGCCCTGCTGCGCGAGGAGACCGAGACCCTGCAAAGCGCCTTCGCGGAGCTGGAGAGCTTCGCCTATGCGCTCGGCGCCCCGAATTTCTCCACCGTCGCCTCGATCCCCGCGACCGGCATGCCGCTGGTGCTGGAACAGAGCCGCGCGCGCGCGGTCGTCCAGCACATCCCGTCGGACCTGCGCGGCCTGGTGGCGGTGGATCTCAACATCCTCAACAACCGCGCCAAGGGCGCCCAGACCCTGCGGCTGATGCTGCGCGACCGCAACGGCACGGTCTTCGCCCGGACCGACCCCATCGCCTGCGCCGGGCTGAAGACGGGCTGGACCCGGTTCAACTTCGGCACGGCGGTCGAGGTCGCCAGCCGCGACGCCGAACTGGTGATCGAGCTCGACCCCAGGGGCGAAAAGGGCGGCGTATGGTTCGCGCTGGGCCCGGCGGCCCCCGCGGAACGGCTGCGGGCCGCCGGCCCCGACGGCGCCCCGCTCGCCGACGCGCCGCTGGCCCTGCGCGCCTATCGCGGGACGCCCGGCGCCCGCCTGCCGCGCCTGATGGGAGAGCCGGAGGGCGCCACGGGCGCGAGCCTGCTGATGCCCAGGGACGCCCCGCGCCCGCGCCGCCTGCTGACCGAATCCGAAGACGGCTCCCCCGGCGTGAAGTTCTGGCCCAAGGAGAACGCGATCCTCGTGCATCCCCCCGCCAAGGGCTGCACCTTCGGGGTCATCAAGAAGGTGGCGGTCGAGAACCTCGTGGGCGTCGACGCCATGGTCAACGTGCAGAACCCGCACGCGCCGGCGATCAACTTCGCGCTGGGCGCGGCGCCGTCCTCCGACAGCTCGGCCCGCGACCCGATGGACGTGATCGGCGACTGGATCACCCTGGGCCCCCGGCAGTGGGGCGAGGCGCATGCCTGGTGGGACAAGCCGATCACCGGGGAGGTCGACCTGATCCTCGCCACCTCGATCGCGCGGGGGGAGCCCTCGGATACCTGCTGGGCGCTGTTCCGCGCCTTCCGTCTTCATACGGCCGACTGACGGGCGGGGGCGGGGGCGGGGGCAGGGGCGCCGTCTCGGGCGCGGCCTCGGGCGGGGCGGCGCGCGGCGCGGATCGTCCGGACCAGCGGCGCCGCGATGCGGCCGCGGCATCGCCTCGCCCGCTTGAGAAGCCCCCCGGCGCGTGTTACGCCCACCGCCGCCGGCCGTCGAACGCCGGGGACGAAGCGGCCCGCGCCCTCGCCCCCGGACCCCGCGACGCCGGCATGCGCCGAAAGGACCGCAGCGCCGGGAGGGAGCCTCGCTCCGCCGCGCGGTCAGCCTGGGAGGTCCGAAGTTGGCCGATACCGCACTGGTTCACTTCAATCACTCCGAGAAGGAGAACCTGACCTCCTGGCCGGACATGCGCACCGCCGCCTGGCGCCCCAATTACGGGGATATGCTGGTCTGCGCCGCGATCATCCGCGAGCTGGACCTGGGCGCGACCGATCGGGTCGGCTTCGGCTATGACCTCAAGACGAAGGTGAACCGCGCGATCGTCCGCGGCTCGACCTACATCCACAGGAATTTCAACTTCCACGAGGCCAACCAGACGCTCGACAGCATCGACGCGCCGCTGGCCATCGTGGGGCTGGGCGCGCAGAATCCGACGCTGGACCTCGACTTCGTGGACGATCTCGACGGCGCCCGCGAGTTCATCGCCCGCCTCAACGAGAAGTCCGAGAGCATCTCGGTGCGCGGCGAGTTCTCCGCCGCGGTGGTCGAGAAGCTGGGCGGCGAGAACATCCGCATCACCGGCTGCCCGTCGCTGTTCTACCTGGGCGACTGCCCGCGGGTGGACGTGCCCGAGATGCTGTCGCGGCCCGAGCGCCGGCTGGGCATCTCCCTGCATACCGGCCTGATGCGCAACATCTTCTGCGCCGACCCGGTCTCCGCCCGCCGCATGCATGCGGTGTGCATCGACCACGCGGTCAACAACGCCTCCTCGGTGTCGCTGTTCGAACAGGGCGTGCTGACCGAGTACAACGTCGCCGACCGCCGCCTGCCCTTCGACGAACGGCTGGAGAGCGCCGAGAAGATCCTCGCCCAGATCCAGGGCGACGATCTGATGAGCGCCTATGACCTGATCGCGCGCATGGTCTCGGTGCGCTCCATCGAGGAATGGCTGTCCAAGGCCCGCGATCTGGACGCCATCATCGGCTTCCGCTTCCACGGCAACATGGTGGCGCTGCTGCAGGGCTCTCCCTGCTTCTACTACACCTACGACTCCCGCCTGAAGGAGTTCTGCGACATCTACAACCTCCCCTCCCGCGACGTGGCGGATGAGTGGGAAGACCCGATCGACGTGATGCTGGACCACGACTGGGACGAGACCAACGCCCGGTTCGAGACCTGCTACACCGAGCTCAAGGCCTTCTACGCCGAGAACGGGTTCGTCAGCCGCCTCGCCTGAAGGCGGCGCCCGGCCGCCGCTTCGGGCGGCCCGCCATCGACCGCGAAATGCGAAAGCCCCGCGCCGCCCCGGCCGGGGCTTTTCCTTTGCGTCGCAGCGCCGCCGCGGGGGTTGCGTGCGGGGTGATATTTCCATACTTCCTGAGTTATGGAACTATCTGAATCGCCTCCTCCCCCCGACGCGCCTTCCGGCGCGGCCTCCGACCCCGGCTCGGACGCCGCGACGGCGCTCGCGGCCTTCGCGGCGCTGTCGCAGGCCACGCGGCTCGACGCGCTGCGCCTGCTGATCGAAGCGGGGCCCGAGGGCCTGCCGGCCGGAGACATCGCCGCACGGCTGGAGGTGCGGCCCAACACGCTGTCGCCCAATCTCGCGATCCTCGTGCAGGCGGGGCTGGCCCGGAACCGGCGGGAGGGGCGGACCATCCGCTATTTCGCCGATCTCGACGGGCTGCGGCGGCTGGTGGGCTTCCTCGTTCAGGACTGCTGCGGCGGCCGGCCCGAGCTTTGCCGGCCGCTGTTCGACGACCTCCGCGGCGCGCCCTGACGCGCGGCGCCGCGCATCGCATCGCTTCCCGCGCCTCTCTCCCCCACAGCTTCAAGGAACGCTTCGCATGACCCTCTCTTCGTCCAAACCCGCGCCCGCCCCCGGCGGGCTGGGGCTGTTCGAGAAATGGCTGTCGCTCTGGGTGGCGCTGGCCATGGCGGCGGGGCTGGCGTTGGGGGAACTCGCGCCCGGCCTGTTCCAGACCCTCGCGGGCTGGGAGGTGGCGAAGGTCAACCTGCCGGTGGCGGTGCTGATCTGGGCGATGGTCTGGCCGATGATGGTGGGGGTGGATTTCGGCTCGATCGCCCAGGCGGGGCGGCGGCCCAAGGGGCTGGCGATCACGCTGGTGGTGAACTGGCTGATCAAGCCCTTCACCATGGCCGCGCTGGGGGTGCTGTTCTTCCAGCACGTCTTCGCCGCCTGGATCGACCCGGCCGAGGGGCGGGAATGGCTGGCCGGCCTGATCCTGCTGGGCGCGGCCCCCTGCACGGCGATGGTCTTCGTGTGGTCCAACCTGACCCGGGGCGACGCCGCCTACACGCTGGTCCAGGTCAGCGTCAACGACGTGATCATGGTCTTCGCCTTCGCCCCCATCGTGGCCTTCCTGCTGGGCGTGGGGAACATCGTGGTCCCCTGGGGGACGCTGCTGCTGTCGGTGGGCCTTTATGTGGCGGCGCCGCTGGTGGCCGGCATCGCGATGCGGCGCCGGCTGACGGCGCGCGGCGGCGCGGCGGAGGTGGCCCGGTTCCAGGAGCGCGCGCGCCCGGCCTCGGTCGCGGGGCTGCTGCTGACGGTGACGCTGCTCTTCGGCTTCCAGGGGGGCGTGATCCTCGACCGGCCGCTGGCCATCGGGCTGATCGCCACGCCGCTGCTGATCCAGTCCTACGGGATCTTCTTCGTCGCCTATCTCGCCGCCCGCGCCCTGCGCGTCCCGTTCGAGGTCGCGGCCCCCTGCGCGCTGATCGGCACCTCGAACTTCTTCGAGCTGGCGGTGGCGGTGGCGATCAGCCTGTTCGGCCTCGGCTCGGGCGCCGCGCTCGCCACCGTGGTCGGGGTGCTGGTGGAGGTGCCGGTGATGCTGTCGCTGGTGGCCTTCGCCAACCGCACCCGCGGCTGGTTCCCCGCCGCCGAGGCCGGCAAGGGCTGACACAGGGCAGGGGGAGGGAGGGCGCGTCCCTCCCCCCGCCCTCCCCTCAGCGCGCGGTCCAGCCCCCGTCGGCCATCAGCGCCGAGCCGGTGAACAGCGTCGAGGCGTCGGAGGCGAGGAACACCACCGCGCCCATCAGCTCCTCCAGCGTGCCCACGGTCCCGCGGGGGATCGAGGCCTTCACGAATTCCCGGAAGGCGGGTTTCTCGAAGAAGGGCGCGGTCATCGGGGTTTCGATGAAGGTGGGGCAGAGCGTGTTGGCCCGGATCCCGGTCCCCGCCAGGTCGATGGCCATGGCCTTGGTGAAGCCCTCCATCGCGTGTTTGGAAGCGCAGTAGAGCGCGCGCTCCGGCCCACCCACATGGCCCATCTGGGACGAGATGTTGATGATCGAGCCGGCGATCCCCGCCTCCGCCATGCGTCGGGCCGCGGCCTGGGCGGCGAAATAGGCGGCGCGCACGTTGAGGCCCATCACCAGGTCGAAATCCTCGGGCTCGGTGTCGAGGAAGGCGGAATGGCGGGCGGTCCCGGCGTTGTTGACGAGGATGTGGAAGGGGGCGGCGGTCTCGAAGAACCCGCGCAGGGCGGCGAGGTCGGAGACGTCGAGCGCCACGGCCTCGGCGCTTCCGCCCTCGGCGCGGATGGCGTCGGCGACGGCCTCGATCTCCGGCAGGGTGCGGGCGAGCAGCGTGACCTCGGCCCCCGCCTGGGCGAGCGCGTGGGCGCAGGCGAGCCCGATGCCGCGCCCGGCCCCGGTGACCACGGCGCGGCGGCCGTCAAGGCGGAAGGAGGGGGTCTGGGGCGCGGCCATGGCGGTCTCCGGGTCGGTTGGGGACGGTGGGGGGCGGAGACCGAGAGAGGCCGGGCGAAGCGTCCGCTGTCAAGGCGCCGCCGGGCCGGGCGCGCGACGGGGCGGGCTTCGCGCGGGCGCCGCGTCGAGGGTCCGCTTGCGGCCCGCGCTCGCCCGCGGCGCGGGGCGGCGGGGGCGCCTTGTGGCGACGGGCGCCGGTGGAGGCGGCGGGTGACGTGAGGCCGGCGGCGATCGGGCTTGTCGGGTCGCGCATCGCTGGCGCGGGGCTGTCCGGGGACGAGCCGTCCCGTGGGGGGCCCGGCGGCAGGATCGGCTGGCGGGCGCCGGCGGAACCGGGGGCCAGGCGCGGGGGGGGGCCGGGGAGAGCATGAGCTCACGGTCAGCGCCTCCGAACAGCGCCCCGGATCGAGGCGGGGAGACGTCGCCGCCCTCGTCCGGGTTCCCCGCGGCGCGGGCGCCCGGGCGCGGCTGGGCGCAAGGGTCGTCGCGCCGCGCCCTCGCGGGCAAGCGGCGCGCCGGCGCCGGCCGCTTACTTCTGGAACACCACCGTCTTGTGACCGTTGAGCATGACCCGCCGCTCCAGATGCGCCTTCACCGCCTGCGCCAGCACCCGGCTTTCCACGTCGCGGCCCGCGGCCACGAAATCCTCGGCCGACATGGCGTGGGTGACGCGCTGGGTCTCCTGCTCGATGATCGGGCCCTCGTCCAGGTCCGGCGTCACGTAATGCGCCGTCGCCCCGATCAGCTTCACCCCGCGCTCGAACGCCTGGTGGTAGGGCTTGGCGCCCTTGAAGCTGGGCAGGAACGAGTGGTGGATGTTGATGACCTTGCCGTAGAGCCGCTTGCTGAGCCCGTCCGACAGCACCTGCATGTAGCGCGCGAGGATCACCAGATCCGCCCCGCTCTCCTGCGCGAGATCCAGCAGGCGGGCTTCCTGATCGAGCTTGGTCTCCTTGGTCACGGGCCAGTGGCGATAGGGCACGCCCTCGCGCTCGGCGTCGGCGCGGCAGGTCTCGTGGTTGGAGACGATGGCGACCACCTCCGCGTCCAGCCAGCCCACCCGGATCTGGTAGAGCAGATGCTGCATGGCGTGGTCGAATTTCGAGACCATGATGATGATGCGCGGCTTGCGGGCCTGGTCGGTCAGGGCGATGCGCATCTCGTAGCGGTCGACGGCGGGGCGCAGGGCGCGGTCCACGTCCTCGATGCTCAGCCGGGCGGGGACCCGGAAGGCGATGCGCATGAAGAAGCGGTTGGTGAGCGGGTCCCAGAACTGGTTGGACTCGGAGATGTTGGCCCCCAGCGCGGCGAGCTCGGTGGTCACCGCGGCCACGATCCCCGGCTTGTCGTCGCAGCTCAGGTTGAGGATGCAGGTATGCTCCTCGGGGCCGCCCGGGGCGGTCGCGGGCGAGGCGGCGGCGCGGGGCGGGGGCGCGGTTTCGATCATCTCAGGCTCCTCATCGGCGCGCGCCTCGCTGGGGGACTCGCTTGGGGTCGGCGCTGGGGCGGATCATGGTCACGTCGCGTGACCCGCCCCGCGTCCGGTCGCGGCGTTTTCGCGCCGGTTCGCGACCTGCGCAAGGGCGGATCGGGCGGGAGGCGCGCCGGGCGCCGCGTCGAGGCCGCGCGGGCGGAACCCCGGGCGCCCGCGGCGCGCTGAACCGGGGCGCGGAACCAGGGGCGCCGAACCGGGGCGCTGAACCGGGGGGCGCGGGCCGCGAGGTCCCGGGCGGGCCGGCGGAGGAGGACACGGCTCCGCGCGCGCCCGGCCCGACGGCGGCGCCGGCGCCCGGGCGAAGACGGCGCCTGGGTCGGGGCGCCGCCTCCCTCCGCTTCCGCCCGGCCGTCCGGCTCAGCCGTTGCGCCCGCCATAGCGGCGCACGCGGATATCGGCCTGCTCCTTGTGCCCCGCGAAGCCTTCCAGCGCGCAGAGGCGCGAGCAGACCTCGCCGACCCGGGCCGAGGCCTCGTCGGTCAGCACCTTTTGCCAGGTGCAGGTCTTGAGGAATTTTCCGACCCACAGCCCGCCCGTGTAGCGCGCCGCCTTCAGGGTGGGCAGCGTGTGGTTGGTGCCGATGACCTTGTCGCCATAAGCCACGTTGGTCCGCGGCCCGAGGAACAGGGCGCCGTAATTGGTCATGGTCCGCAGGAAATAATCGTCATCCGAGGTCATCACCTGCACATGCTCCGAGGCGATGGCGTCGGCGACCTGCGCCATCTCCGCCAGGTCCTCGACCACGATCACCTCGCCGTAGTCGCGCCAGGCGGCGCCGGCGGTCTCGCCGGTGGGCAGGACGGCGAGCTGGCGCTCGACCTCGGCCATGGTCTCGCGGGCCAGCTTCTCCGAAGTCGTGACCAGCACGGCGGGCGAGGTCGGGCCGTGCTCCGCCTGGCCCAGCAGGTCGGCGGCGCAGAGCTCTCCGTCCACGGTCTCGTCGGCGAGGATCAGGGTCTCGGTCGGGCCGGCGAACAGGTCGATGCCCACGCGGCCGTAAAGCTGGCGCTTGGCCTCGGCCACGAAGGCGTTGCCGGGGCCCACCAGCATGTCCGTGGGGGCGATGGTCTCGGTCCCCAGCGCCATGGCGCCCACGGCCTGGATGCCGCCGAGCACGTGGATCTCGTCCGCGCCGGCCAGCGCCTGGGCGGCGACGATGGCGTCGGCCGGCCTGCCCTTGTAGGGCGGCGCGCAGGTCACGATGCGGGGCACGCCCGCCACCTTGGCGGTGACCACCGACATGTGGGCCGAGGCGACCATGGGATATTTGCCGCCGGGCACGTAGCAGCCGACCGCGTTCACCGGGATGTTGCGGTGGCCGAGGATCACGCCGGGCTGGATCTCCACCTCCACGTCTTGCAGGGCGTCGCGCTGGGCCTGGGCGAAGGCGCGGACCTGGGCCTGGGCGTAGCGGATGTCCTCCACGTCCCGGGGGGAGAGCCGGTCGATGCAGGCCTGGATCTCGGCGTCCGACAGGCGGAAGGACTCGGGGGTCCAGCCGTCGAATTTCCCGGACATCTCGCGCACCGCGGCGTCGCCGCGGGCGGAGATGTCGGCGAGCGCGGCCTCGACCGTGGCGCGGACCTTCGAGGCGTCCTCGGCGCGGGCCTCGGCGGAGCGGGCCTGCTTGAGCCATCTGGCCATGTGGTTCTCCCTGCTGGCGCGCGCGGGGCGCGGGGCTGCTGGCGCGCGGGGCGCGCGTCTTGCCATCGGGTTTCGCGGGCCGGGGGCGCGGGGTCAAGCGGCAGGGCGAGCGGAGACGGGAAGAGCGGGGATGGGGAGAGCGGGGACGGGGTGGTGACGGGGAGAGCGGAGAGGGGGGCGCCGCGTCGACCCGCGCGCCCGGTTGCGCCGGAGCGCCCGCGGCGCGTGGCGAGGACGGCGAGCGTGGCGGAGGGGCGAGAGCGGCGACGGTCGGGAAGGGACCGAGGCCGAGGAAGGGGAGGCGGAGGCGCGCGAGCCCGGGGCATCGCCGCGCGCGGGGGCGACGCGCGGCAGGGCGGCGATGCGCGGCGCTGCTTGTGCTCGGCGGGGCCGCCCGGCTGGCGCCCTCGGCGGGGCGGGGCGGGGCGGCGCGGGCCGAGGGCCGGGGAAGCGGGTGCGGGGGGCCGGGGAAGCGGGCGCGGGGGCCCCATCCCGCGCCCTTCCCTCGTCCTCCGCCTCGCCCCGCCTCGTCCCGGTTTCCCCGCCCCGGTTTCCCCGCCCCGTCTTCCCCGCCCCGCATCTCGCCAAAGCGCCCCGCATCGCCTAGCGTCCGCGCCAACCCAGAAGCCGACCCGAGGAGCCCCGCCGATGCCCACCGCCCCCGCCGTCTCGGCCCGCCCGCCCGCCGACGCCTGGTCGCTGTTCGGCCCCGGAGACCGGGTCTGCCTCGCCGGCGCGGGCGGAGAGCCCCGCGGCGCCCTCGCGGCCCTCGCCGCGGACCCCGAGCTTGGCCGCGGCCTGCGCTTCACCGGGGCCTGGCTGCCCGGCGTCAACGACTTCGACCCGTCCGAGGGCGTGCCCGACGCCTCCGCCTCCGTGGTCTTCGTCAACCCCGCCCTGCGCGCCGGGTTCGAGGCGAAGCGGGTCGAGTTCCTGTCCCTCAACTACTGGCACCTGGACCGCTGGCTGTCGGGCCCCGCGGGGCTGACCGGGGCGATCATGCAGGTCTCGCCGCCGCAGGACGGCTTCGTCACCGCCGGCATCGCCTGCGATTTCGACCAGGCCATGCTGGACGGCGCGAAGACCGTGGTGGGGGAAATCAATCCCGCCATGCCGGTCCCCCCGGGCGCGCCGCGCATCCCCGTCTCGCGCTTCGCCATGCTGACCGAGGCCGCGACCCCGCTGCCCACCTACGACGCCGGCCGCCTGCCCGACGACCTGAAAAAGGTCGCCGCCACCATCGCCGGCATGATCGGGCCGGGCGACACGGTGCAGGTCGGCATCGGCAAGGCCGCGGCGGCGGTGATGGAAGCGCTGGAGGGCCACCGGGACCTCGGCTATCACGCCGGCCTGATCATCGAGCCCTTCAAGGACCGGCTGGAGGAGGACGTCTTCTCCCGCGGGATCACCACCGGCACCATCATCGGGTCCGAGGACCTCTATTCCCGCGTCGCCCATGATCCGCGGATCCGGTGGGAGGCGGTGCGCGTCACCCATCACCACCCCACCATCGCCGCCATCCCCCGCTTCGTGTCGATCAATTCCGGGCTGACCGTGGACCTGATGGGCCAGACCACCTCGGAGATGCTGGGCGGACGGCAGATCTCGGGCCATGGCGGTTCGGCGGATTTCCAGCGCGGGGCGCGGGCCTCGGACGGGGGGCGCGCGGTGATCGCGCTGCCCGCCACCGCAAGGCGCGGGACCGAGAGCCGGATCGTGCCGCGGCTGGAGCCGTCGGGCGTGGTCTCGCTGCCGCGCGGGGACCGGGATATCGTGGTCACCGAATACGGCGTCGCGGATCTGCGCTGGCTGGGGATCGACGCGACGGCGGAGGCGCTGATCGCCATCGCCGCGCCCGAGTTCCGCGACGGGCTGGCCAATGACTGGGACGCGATGCGCCGGGCCATGTGAGCCCCGGCGCCGGCCGGAGCGGGAGGCCGGAGCGGGAGGATGGAGCGATGCGCGACGCGCGAGATCGGCGATCAGGGCGCCGGCGGCCGGTTTCCGCCGGCGGGGGGCGCGGCCTGGCGGGGGCGCTCGTCTTGTGCCTGGCGGCGGCGCCCGCCCTCGCCCAGGCCTCCGACCCGGCGGCGCCGGCCGAGCCGCTGACCGGCCCCGAGAAGCTGGCCCGGCAGCAGAAGATCGCCGCCGCGGAATGCGCGCGCTATGACGGCGTGTTCTCGCTCGCGCCGGGGGCGGTCACCGAGATCGACCTGACCGGGGACCGCGAACCGGAGATGATCGTGGATTTCCGCTTCTTCTCCTGCTCGACCGTCCATCAGCTCTATTGCGCCACCGACGCCTGCCCGTTGCAGGTGCATGAGGGGGTCGCGACCACCACCTGGCGGGCGCTGGACTGGCGGCTGGTGGAGTGGGGGCCCGACAGGGTGCTGATGATGATGCGCGAGGGCGACATCTGCGGCGCCGCCACGCCGGAAGTCTGCTACGAGGCCGCGATCTGGCGCAACGGCCGGTTCCTGACCGCCGGGCCGATCCCGCAATAGGCGGCGGGGGCGGGGTGGGCCGGGGCGCGAGGAAGGCCGGGCGTCCGGCCGGCCCTCGCGCCCGCGCTGGCGCGCGACGCGTCGCCCCGCCCTGACGCCCCTCTCTCCGCCCGGTCATTCCGTCGGCGCTCCTTTGTTCACCCGTGCTCGCAGCCGGCGCGCCCCGACGCACGCGCCCCCGGTTCAGCGCGCCGCGAGCGCGCCGGCGCGGCCTGGCGGGTCCGGGACGCGGCGCCTGCGCGACGCGGAAGGTTCAGGTGCCGCAGAAGGTGCGGGTCACGGCTTCCTCCGGCCGGGCGGGGGCCATCAGGTCGGCGCGCTCGGGCTGGTCCTCGAAAGGCCGGGTGATGGCGGTCAGCAGCCGCGCGAACGGGGCGAGGTCGCCGGAGGTCGCGGCGGCCGCGATCGCCTCCTCCACCCGGTGGTTGCGCGGGATGAAGGCCGGGTTGGCCGCGCGCTGGGCCGCCTGCCGCTCGGCCTCGGGCCGGGGTTCGGCGGCGAGCCGCGACCGCCAGGCGCGAGCCCAGGCGTCGAAGGGCTCGGGGCGCTTGAAGAGAGCGCGCACGGCCGCGTCGGTCTCCGGTCCGCCCGCATCGGGCAGGGCGCAGAGACCGCGGAAGGTCAGGGTGAAATCCGCCTCGCCCTCTGCCATCGCCTCCAGCAGGTCCTCGACCAGGGCGGCGTCCTCGGGGCGGGCCTCCTCCAGCCCCAGCTTGTCGCGGAAGCGGGCCAGGCGCTCGGCCTCGTAGGTCTCGGCGAAGGCGTCCACGGCGGCCTGGGCGTCGGGCAGCGCCGCCTCCTGGTCCGCATCGATCAGCGGCAGCAGGCATTGCGCCAGCTGCGCCAGGTTCCACTGCGCGATCCGCGGCTGGTTCGCATAGGCGTAGCGCCCGAACTGGTCGATCGAGGAATAGACCGTGTTCGGATGATAGGCCTCCATGAAGGCGCAGGGGCCGTAGTCGATGGTCTCGCAGGCCGCCGACATGTTGTCGGTGTTCATCACGCCATGGATGAAGCCGAGGCTCGTCCACCGCGCGATCAGCGCCGCCTGTCCCGCGACGACGGCCTGGAGGAGCGCCAGCGCCGGGCGCTCCGCCTCCGCCGCCTCGGGGTGGTTGCGGGCGATCACCAGGTCGGTCAGCCGGCGCAGCGCGTCGAGATTCTCGCGCGCATAGAAGAACTGGAAGGTCCCGACCCGGACATGGCCGCGCGCGACGCGCAGGAGGGCGGCGCCGGGCAGCTCGGTCTCGCGGGCCACGGTCTCGCCGGTCACCAGCGCGGCCAGCGCGCGGGTGGTGGGGACGCCAAGGGCATGCATGGCCTCGGACACGAGATATTCGCGCAGCACCGGCCCCAGCGCCGCCCGCCCGTCCCCCCCGCGGGAGAACGGCGTGCGCCCGGCGCCCTTGATCTGCAGGTCGCGCCGGATCCCGTCGCGCCCCACGACCTCGCCCAGCAGCACCGCCCGCCCGTCGCCGAGCTGCGGGACCCAGCCGCCGAACTGGTGGCCGGCATAGGCCATGGCGAGCGGGTCGGCCGCGTCGGGCAGGTCCTGACCGGCGAGAAAGGCGACCCCCTCGGGCGAGGCGAGGAAGTCGGGTGAGATCCCCAGCGTCTCGGCCAGCGCGGGGTTCAGCGCGGCGATCGCCGGGGCCGGGAAGCGCGCCGGGGCGACGCGGGCGTGAAACGCCTCGGGCAGGCGGGCGTAGACATTGTCGAAGCGGATGTCGGCGGCCTGCGCGGCGAGCGGCGCGGTCTCGGCGTCGCCGGCCGGGGCGACGGCGCGGGCTTCGGTGGGGGCGAGGTCGGAGGCGGGGGCCATCGGAATCTCCTCGGGATCGCGCCGGCGGGGGCGCGGGGGGTTCCCCTCTGATGTCGGGGCGCGCGCGCCGCTGTCAACCGGACCCGCGGAATTCCGGGGTCGGGAGCGGCGCGATCACCCGCGCGCCGGTGGCCCCCGGGCGCCCGCGCCGCGCGCCAGCGTGGCGCGGATGGACCGGGCGCGGATGGACCGGGCGCGGATGGACCGGGCGCGGATGGACCGGGCGCGGATGGACCGGGCGCGGATGGACCGGGCGCGGATGGACCGGGCGCGGATGGACCGGGCGCGGATGGACCGGGCGCGGATGGACCGGGCGCGGCCTTGCGGCCTGGGGCCGGCGCCGCCTTCTCGCGGGCGCCGCGCGGCGCGGGCGCGCCGGCGCCGCTCTCGTCCGGGTCGACGCGCCGCTCCCGGCCCGCGCGGAGCCGCCCCGCCCGATCCCCGGCCCGGGCGTCTCCCGCCCGCGACCCGTCGCCTCCCGCCTTGCCCGGCCCGTTCGCCCCTGCTACCCCTCGCCCCCACTGACGACGCCGCGAGGCTGACCGGAAGGATCCGACCGCCGACCCATCCCGGGGGCGCGAGGCTCCGTCGTCGAGGGAGCGTCGAGCCCGGCCAAGGGCCCGCGCCCGTCGGGTCCGCGCGCGTCGTCCGAGCCAGGCGGGAAGGACGCGTGATGACCAACACCCCCCAGCAATCCCGCCGCGAGGGCGCCGCCGGCGCCGACGCCGCGCCCGCGCTGCGCGATCCCGCGGCCCCCGCCGCCGAGAAGATCGGCGTGATGATCTGCGGCCACGGCTCCCGCTCCCAGGCCGCGGTGGACCAGTTCGCGGTGCTGGCCCGGAAACTCCCGGCCCTGCTGCCTCCCGAATGGCCGGTGGATTACGGCTATCTCGAATTCGCCAACCCGGTGATCCGCGACGGGCTCGACCGCCTGCGCGAGGCCGGCTGCAACCGCATCCTCGCCGTCCCCGGCATGCTCTTCGCCGCCATGCATGCCAAGAACGACATTCCCACCGTGCTCAACACCTACGCCGCCCGCCACGGCATCCGGGTGGACTACGGGCGCGAGCTCGGCGTCGACCCGCGCATGGTCCGCGCCGCCGCCTCCCGCATCGAGACCGCCGTGGCCGAAGCCGACGCCGCCCATGGCCCGGTCGCGCGCCACGACACCTGCCTCGTGGTCATCGGTCGCGGCGCCTCGGACCCGGACGCCAACGGCAACGTCTCCAAGATCGCGCGGCTGCTGTGGGAGGGGATGGGCTTCGGCTGGTGCGAGGTCGGCTATTCCGGCGTCACCTTCCCGCTGGTGGAACCCGCGCTCGAACACGCCGCGCGGCTCGGCTACAAGCGCATCGTCGTGTTCCCCTATTTCCTGTTCACCGGCATCCTGATCGACCGCATCTACGGTTTCGCCGACCTGGTGGCCGCGGCGCATCCCGACATCCAGTTCGCCAAGGCCGGCTATCTCAACGACCACGACCTGGTGATCGAGACCTTCGCCGAGCGGGTCACGGAACTGCTCGACGGTCCCGCCGCGATGAATTGCGGGATGTGCAAGTATCGCGCGCAGGTGCTGGGCTTCGAGGCCGAGATCGGCGCCCCGCAGGAGAGCCACCATCACCATGTGGAGGGGCAGGGCGCCTCGGCCCCCGGCTCGAATGTGGAGGATTGCGGGCTGTGCGACACGTTCTGCACCGGCGCCTGCCGGCTGGAGGGTGTGGGGGGGCATTCGCATGGGGGGGCTCACGATCATGCGCACCCGCACGATCATGGCCATTCCCACGACCACCCGCATGACCATGCTCACGGGCACGGGCATGGGCACGGGCATGGGCACGGGCATGGGCATGGGCATGGGGACGACCATCACCACGCGCCCTATCCCCATGCGGATCACCCGCTGGGGCCGGAGAGCGTCCGCAAGCACCTGAAGGCGCCCGAGTGAGCCAGTCCGCCGCGGTCCCGACGCCGGCGCCGATCGCGGCCCCCGACCCGGCCCCCGACCCGGCCCGCCTCCCGACCCCTGGTCCGGCCGGGCGCCCGGCCGCGACCCGCTTCGATGCGGTGATCGCGGTGGACTGGTCGGCGGCGGCGAAACCCGCGCGGGGCGCGAACAGCATCTGGATCGCCTGTCGCCGTCCCGATGACGCGTCCGCCCCCGCCCCGGAGAATCCGCCCACCCGCGCCGCCGCGCTCGACCGGCTGGCCGAGCTGCTGGGCCAGCGGCTCGACGCGGGCGAGCGGGTGCTGGCCGGCTTCGACTTCCCCTTCGGCTGGCCCGAGGGCGCCGCCGCCCGCATCTTCGGCCGCCCCGGCTGGCGCGCGGTCTGGGAGGGGCTTTTCGGCGGCCTCTCCGACGCGCCCGACAACGCCAACGACCGCTTCGAGCTCGCCGCCCGGCTGAACCGGCGGGGCGGGGCGTTCTGGGGCCATCCCAACGGCCCCGCCCGCCCCGACCTGCCCGCCCGGCGCCCCGTCCACTTCCCCCATGCCGAGCACCGGCTGGCCGAGACCGCGGCGTCGGCGCTGGGCGCGCGGCCCAAGACGGTCTGGCAACTGAACGGCGCCGGCTCGGTCGGCGGGCAGGCCATCACCGGCATCGCGGCGCTGGAACGCCTTCGCGCCCATCCCCGCCTTGCCGGCCGCGTCCGCATCTGGCCCTTCGAGACTGGCTTCGCCCCCGCCCCCTGCGCGCCGGGCGAGGCGGTGTTCGCAGAGATCTACCCCTCGCTCCTCCCCCCTCATCCCGACGCGCCCGTCAAGGATGCCGGCCAGGTCCGCGCGATGGCGGAGGCGCTGGCGGGGCTCGACCGCGCCGGAGGGCTCGACGCCCTCTTCGCGGCGCCCGAGGGCCTGACCGATCCCCAGCGCCGCGCGGCGGAGACGGAGGAGGGCTGGATCCTCGGCCTCGGCCACGCGCCGGCCCTGCGCCGCCACGCCGCCCGCGCCGGCTACGAACGCGACCCAGCCCGGATCTACGCGAAAAGCTTCGCCATCGTGCGGGCAGAGGCGCGGCTGGACCGCTTCCCCCCCGACCTCGCCGAACTGGCGGTGCGCGTGGTCCACGCCTGCGGGCAGGTGGAGGCGGCGGACGGGCTGGAGGCCTCGCCCGACGTGATGGCGGCCGGGCGGGCGGCGCTGGCCGCCGGCGCTCCGGTGATCTGCGACGCGGCCATGGTGGCGCACGGGATCATCCGGCGCGGGCTGCCCGCGGGGGTCGAGGTGCTGACCGCCCTCGCCCATCCCGACTGCGCGTCGCGGGCGGCGGCGATCGCCAACACCCGCTCCGCCGCGGCGATGGAGCTTCTGGCCCCGCGCATGGGCGGGGCGGTCATCGCCATCGGCAACGCCCCCACGGCGCTGTTCCGCCTGCTGGAGCTGATCGACGAAGGCGCCCCCCGCCCCGCCGCCATCCTCGGCTTTCCGGTGGGCTTCGTCGGCGCGGCCGAGAGCAAGGCGGCGCTGGCGGCGGACCCGCGCGGCGTTCCCTTCGCCACGCTGCACGGCCGCATGGGCGGCTCCGCCATCGCCGCGGCGGCGGTCAACGCGTTGACGCTGGGGCTGCGCGGCGACGGGCTGGCGCTGCCGGGGGCGCCCGACGGGAAGGACCCGACATGACGGAACTCTGGCTTCAGATCATCGGCATCGGGGAGGACGGGCTCGCCGGGCTCTCCCCCGACACCCGCGCGGCGCTGGGCGCGGCCGAGGTCATCGTCGGCGGCGCCCGGCATCACGCCCTGGCCTCGGACGAGGCGCTGGCCGCCGCCGCGGCGCGGGGCGAGGTCGGCTGGGCCGGCGCCGGCGCGCCCGACGCCTCATCCGCCCGCCCCGCGGTCGAGCGCATCCGCTGGCCCTCCCCCTTCAACGCCCTCGTCGAGCGCATCGCGGGCTTCGAAGGCCGCCGCACCGTGGTGCTGGTCACCGGCGACCCGCTCTGGTTCTCCGCCGGCGCGCGGCTGGCCGAGGCCTTCCCCGACGCGGTCATCCACCCGCAGCTCTCCGCCTTCCAGCTCGCCGCCGCGCGCTTGGGATGGCGGTTCGAATCCTGCACGCCGCTCACCGTGCATGGCCGCGATGCGGTCGCCATCCGGCCCCATGTCCAGCCGGGCGCGCGGCTGCTGATCCTCGCGTCGGGGCCCGAGACCGCGGCCGAGGTCGGGGCCCTGCTGGTCGAGGACGGCTATGGCGCGAGCCCCCTGCGCGCGCTTTCCCATGTCAACGGACCGAAGGAGGCCTGGACCGAAGCCCCCGCCCATGCCTGGGGCGAGGGGCGGCTGCCGCCGCATCCCGGCCTGACCACCCTGGCGGTGGCGTGCGTCGCGGGGCCGGAGGCGCGGCTGGCGCCGGCGGTGCCGGGGCTGGCGGACGACCTCTTCGCCCATGACGGGGTGATGACCAAGCGCGAGGTGCGGGCGATGACGCTGGCCCGCCTCGCCCCCCTGCCGGGCGGGATGCTTTGGGATGTGGGCTGCGGCTGCGGCTCGGTCGCGGTGGAGTGGATGCGGGCCGCCCGCGGCGCCCGGGCGGTGGGGATCGAGCCCCGCGCCGACCGCCGCGCGCTGGCCGCCGCCAACGCCCGCCGCCTGGGGACGCCGGGGCTGGAGATCCGCGAGGGGACCGCCCCCGACGCGCTCGCCGGCCTGCCGGCGCCCGACGCGGTGTTCCTCGGCGGGGGGCTGAGCGAGGCCGCGGTCGACGCCGCCCGCGCCGCCCTGCGTCCGCGCGGCCGTCTGGTCGCCAACGCCGTGACGCTGGAAAGCGAGGCGCTGCTGCTCGCGCTCCATGGCCGGTTGGGCGGAGACCTGACCCGCATCTCGATCAGCCGCGCCGCCCCGGTCGGAACGCGCACCGGCTGGCGCCCCTCCATGGACGTCACGCAATGGAGCCTCGAAACATGAGCGGCGCCCCCGATCCCGTTCCCGTTTCCGTCCCCGACCCCTCGCACGGCACGCTCCACGGGCTGGGCCTCGGCCCCGGCGATCCGGAGCTGATGACCCTGAAGGCCGATCGGCTGATCCGGTCCTGCCCGGTGATCGCCTACCCGGCCCCGGACCATGGCGAGAGCTTCGCGCGGTCCATCGCCGCCGGCTCGATCCCCGTGGGGGTCGAGGAAATCCCCATCGTGATCCCCATGCGGGCGGCCCGCGCGCCGGCGCAGGCGGTCTACGACCGGGCGGCGGCGGTGATCGCGGCGCGGCTCGAAGCCGGGCTGGACGTGGCGGTGCTGTGCGAGGGGGACCCGTTCTTCTACGGCTCCTTCATGTATCTTTTCGCGCGGCTTTCCGGGCGGTTCCGCACGCAGGTGGCGCCGGGCGTCAGCGCGTTGACCGCCTCGGCGGCGGTGGCGGGACGGCCCCTGGCGGCGCGGGACGCGGGCCTGGCGGTGCTGCCGGGGACGATGCCGGAGGCGGAGCTGGCGGCGCGGCTCAGGGTGATGACCGCCGCGGGCGGCGGGGCGGCGATCCTCAAGGTCGGACGCCGGCTGCCCCGGCTGAGGGCGCTGCTGGAAGCCGAGGGACTGGCGCGCCGCGCCGTCTATGTGGGCCACGCGACGCTGAAGGGGCAGGTGGTGGCGCCGCTGGCGGAGGCGCCGGCGGAGGCGCCGTATTTTTCGATGATCCTGGTGCCGGGGACCGACGCGCATGTCGGCTGAGGGGGAGCGGCGCGTCGGCCCGCGCGCCCCTGGCCGCCGGGGCGCCCGCGCCGCGCGGGGGCCGGGGCGCGGGTGGCGACGGACGCGGACCGGCGACGTTTGCAAGAGGGGAGACGTGCTGTGAGCGCGACGGAAATGGCGGGCCGGGTCCCGGCGGTGGTGTGGTTCTCGCCCTCGGCGGAGGTGGCGGCGCGCGCGGCGGCGGCGGCGGTCGGCGGACGCGCGGCGCCCTGCGGGGCGGCGGGGCCGGAGGCCGCGGGCGACGGCGTGGCGGCGAGCCTGCGCGGGCTCTTCGCCTCCGGAACCCCCATCGTGGCGGTGATGGCCGCGGGGATCGTGATCCGGGCGCTGGCGCCGCTGATCGGCGACAAGCGGACGGAACCCGCGGTGGTGGCGCTGGCCGAGGACGGCGCGGCCGCCGTGCCGCTGCTGGGCGGGCATCGCGGCGCCAACGCGCTGGCCCGCACGCTGGCGCAGGCGCTGGGCGGGGTCGCGGCGGTGACCACGGCGGGGGACGTGAGCCTCGGCGTGGCGCTGGACGAGCCGCCCGCGGGCTGGCGCCTGGAAAACCCCGAGGACGCGAAGCCCGCCATGGCCGGGCTGCTGGCGGGCCGCCCCGCGCGCCTGTCGGGAAAGGCCGACTGGCTGGCCCCGCTGGGCGACCGGGTGACCCGCGCCCCCGCGCCATCCGAGCCGGGCGCCCCGGTGGTGCTGACGGTCGAGGGCGCCGTCCCGCTGATCTGGCGGCGCGCGCGCATCGCGCTGGGCGTCGGCTGCGCGCGGGGCTGTCCGCCGGAGGAGCTGATCGGGCTCGCCCGGCGCACGCTGGCGGAGGCCGGGCTATCGGCCTGGGAAGTCGCCTCGGTCCGGTCCATCGACCTGAAGGCGGATGAGGCCGCGGTCCACGCGCTCGCCGCCGATCTGGGCGTGCCGGCGCGGTTCCATCCCGCCGCGGAGCTGGAGGCCGAGGCGGGGCGCCTGCGAACCCCGTCCGAAGTGGTGTTCGCCGAAACCGGCTGCCATGGCGTCGCCGAGGGCGCGGCGCTGGCCGCCGCGGGGCCCGACGGGCGGCTGGTCGCGCCCAAGGCCAAGACCGCCATGGCCACCTGCGCGGCGGCGGAGATCGGGACGGCGCCGGGGGCTGCGGGCGCGCGTCGCGGGCGGCTCTCGGTCGTGGGCATCGGGCCGGGGGCGGCGGACTGGCGCACGCCCGAGGCTTCGCGCCTGATCGCGGAGGCCGACGAACTGATCGGCTACGGGCTCTATATCGACCTGCTGGGCCCGCTGGCCGCCGGCAAGCCCCGCGCCGACTTCGCGCTGGGCGAGGAGGAGGCCCGCTGCCGCCACGCGCTGGAACGCGCCGGAGAGGGGCGGAACGTGGCCCTGATCTGCTCGGGCGACGCCGGGATCTATGCCATGGGCGCATTGGTTATGGAGCTTCTGGATCGGGAAACGCATAGATCCGGGGTCTCCGCCGCCGCCCGTCGGGTCGAGGTGGTGAACGCGCCCGGGGTTTCGGCGTTGCAGGCGGCCTCGGCCCGGGCGGGGGCGCTGCTGGGGCATGATTTCTGCGCGATCTCGCTGTCGGACCTGCTGACCCCGCGCGAGGACATCCTCAAACGGCTGAAGGCGGCGGCGGAGGGGGATTTCGTGATCGCCTTCTACAACCCTGTCTCGCGCCGGCGCCGGGAGCTGCTGGACCGCGCCCGCGACATCCTGCTGGCGCATCGGCCCGCGGATACGCCGGTGCTGCTGGCCCGGAGCCTCGGGCGGCCGGAGGAGGCGCTCAGGCGACGCACGCTGGCGGGGCTGAGGACCGACGAGGTCGACATGATGACCGTGGTGCTGGTCGGCGCCTCGCGCAGCCGGGCCTTCGAGACCGGCGACCGCGGGGCGGGGGCCGAGGGGCGCAGGCTCTATACGCCCCGCGGCTACGCCAGGCGGATCGACGCGCCCGCCGCGGCGGAGTGACGTCGCCCCGCGCGGCGCGAGCACGGCGGGGACGGGAGCGGCGCGCCGACCGGCCCGCCCGTCCCCGACCCGGGCGCCCGCGCCGCGCGGCCCGGCAGGCGCCCGGCGGAACCGTTTCCGGCGGGACGCGGGCGCGCACATCGACCCCCGGCCCCTGAAGGCCCGGGAGGAAACCAGAAGAGGACGCGCGATGACCGTGCATTTCATCGGGGCCGGCCCCGGCGACCCGGAGCTGATCACCGTGCGGGGCCAGAGGCTTATCGCCTCCTGCCCGGTCTGCCTCTATGCGGGCTCGCTGGTGCCGCCGGCGGTGGTGGAGGGGGCGCCCGAGGGGGCGCGGGTGCGCGACACCGCGCCGATGACGCTGGACGAGATCCTGGCCGAGATCGAGGCCGCCCATGCCGCCGGGCAGGACGTGGCCCGGGTGCATTCCGGCGACCCGTCGCTTTACGGCGCCATCGCCGAGCAGATCCGGCGGCTGGACGCGGCCGGCATCCCCTGGGAGATCACGCCGGGCGTGCCGGCCTTCGCGGCGGCGGCGGCGGCGATGGGCAAGGAGCTGACCCTGCCCGAGATCTCGCAGACGCTGATCGTGACGCGGACCGCTGGAAAGGCCTCGGGCATGCCGGAGGGCGAGGACCTGGAGACGCTGGGGAAATCCGGCGCGACGCTGGCGCTGCATCTGTCGATCCGGAACCTGCGCGAGATCGAGCGGCGGCTGATCCCGCTCTATGGCGCGGACTGCCCGGTGGCGGTGGCCTACCGGGTGGGCTGGCCGGACGAGGCGTTTCTGCATGGCACGCTGGGCGATATCCGCGAGAAGGTGCGCAAGGCCAAGCTGACCCGCACCGCGCTGATCTTCGTGGGCCGGGTGCTGGGCGAGGCCGAGTTCCGCGACAGCGCGCTTTATGACGGCGCCCATCCCCATGTGCTGCGCCCGAAGCGCCGGGCGGGCTGAGCCGGGAGCGGGCGCGGGCGCCCGCCGCGCCGGGCGCCCCGACGATGACCTGGGAGCGCCGGTCCGACCGGGACAAGAAGCGCGAATGCTCGCACGGCGCATTCCCGTGACATGCGGTGCGGGGCGCGCCGGCCGAAAGGCGGCGCCCCGCACCGGTCCGCTTCGCATCCGCGCGGGCAAGGACAGGGGGCGCGCCCCCCGGCCTGGTCCGTATCCCGCCCCGCCGGCCCGCCGATCCGGCGCGGCCCGCTAGCGCCCGGGGCCGATCAGGTGGGCGAAGCTGCCCGCCACGCGCCCCACGCGCAGCCCCATGGCGGGCAGCGGGGCGGCGGCGGCGTCGGTCGCGTCGAAGACCCGCGGGGCGTCGCCCTCGCGCAGGATCGAGGCGTAGTGGAACTCGTGCGCCGAGAGCCGCTCGCCGGACGCCGCCGGCCAGCCGAGCCCCTCGCGCGCGCGCAGGCGTCGGTAGCCCAGCGTCAGGCGGCGTGCGGCGAAGGAAGTTTCCAGCGGCAGCAGGCCGAGCATCGCGTGGCGGGCGCCCTCGGCGTCGATCAGACCCTCGCCCAGCGTCATGTAGCCCCCGCATTCCCCCCAGACGCGCGCGCCCCGGGCGGCGGCGGCGCGCATGCCGGCGCGGAAACGGTCGGCGGCGGCGAGGCGGGGGGCGTGCAGCTCCGGGTAGCCGCCGGGCAGGAACACGGCGTCGGCGTCGGGGGCGGGGGCCTCGTCGGCCAGCGGCGAGAACGGGCGGATCTCGGCCCCCTGCGCGCGCCAGTCGGCGAGCTGGTGCGGGTAGGCGAAGGCGAAGGCCGCGTCGCGGGCCAGCGCGATGCGGGCGCCGGGCGGGGGCAGGCGACGGGGGGGCTCATCGGGGTCGGGCGGGGCGAGGGGGCCGGCGGCGGCGAGCAGGCGGGGCAGGTCGAGCGCGGCGGAGAGCGCCTCGGCGGCGGCGTCGAGAAAGGCTTCGAGGTCCGGGTGCTCGGCGGCCTGCACGAGCCCGAGATGGCGCGACGGCAGGGCGAGGGCGTCGCGCCGGGGCAGGGCGCCGAAACAGGCGAAGCCGGCGGCCTCCACCGCGCGGGCGGCCATGTCGGCGTGGCGGGGGGAGCCGGTGCGGTTGAGCACGGCGCCGGCGATGCGCAGGCCGGGGCGCAGGGCGCGCAGGCCGGCGAGCGGCAGGGCGGCGGACTGGGCGGAGCGGGCCGCGTCGATGACCAGCAGGACGGGGAGGGCCAGCGCCTCGGCCAGCTCGGCGGCGGAGCCGCGTCCGTCCGGCGCCGCGCCGTCCAGCGCGCCCATGGCGCCTTCCACGACGAGGATCCGGGCCTGCTGGGCGGCGGCATGGTCGGCGGCGCGGGCGCGCAGTTCGCCGGCCGGCATCGCCCAGGCGTCGAGATTGATCGAGGGGCGGCCCGCGGCGGCCTGATGGAAGCGGGGGTCGATGTAGTCCGGCCCGCTCTTGGCTCCGGCGACGGCGAGGCCGCGGCGGCGCAGGGCGCGCAGCAGGGCGAGGGTGACGAGCGTCTTGCCCGCGCCCGAGGACGGTGCGGCGATCAGCAGGCCGGTGGGGGCGGAGGGGCGAGGCGTGCCCGAGGGGGAGAGCATGGCGCCGAAGCTACCGGCAGGCGGCGGGGAAGGCGAGAGGCCGGCGCGCGGGAGGCGGGCGAGGAAGCCGCGCCTGAGACGGAGCGCAGGTCTCGCCGGGGCGCCGGCGCGGCGGGGCGTCGAAGGCGCGGGTTTCGAGGGGGCGGGGATCGACGGGCGGGCGCGAGCGGCAGGCCGGGCGGGCGGGGGGGCGAGCGCCATGGCGCAACGCGGGACGGCGGCGCATGGCGGTCGCTGCATTCTGGGGGCGGAGAGACCTCCCGCCGAGGCTCGGGTTCAGATCGCAATCAGAGGACTTGGAGCCGGAGCGGGGGGGCTCGACGGGCAGGCCCCATCGGTGGCGGCGCTCCCGCCCCTTCGGACGGAGGCCGTCACTCGCCGCCGCCGGCGTCGACGCGCTCGGCACGTTGACCGCCGCGCTGGCGAAACGGCGCGACCCTCGGGCGGGTGAAGGCGCGGCGCGCGTCCGCAGGACGCGCTCTCGACGCCGGGGTTGGGAGCAAGGCGTCGGAAGGATTCGCCGGCGCCCGGAGCGAGAGGCGCCGCAGGGCGAGGAGGCGGAGCGGGGAGAGTCCCTCCGTCGCGTTTCCATCCGCCCGCCGGGGCTTCGGGCCGTGGCGAAGCTCCGGCGGGCGGGGTCCGAGCCCCTCAGACCGTCAGGTGCTTGCGCACTTCGGGGTCGTCCAGGGTCTCGGCGGCGCCGGAATGCACGATCTCGCCGCGATCCATGATGTAGATATGGTCCGCCAGCTCCCGGCAGAAATCCAGGTACTGCTCGACCAGCAGGATGGTCAGCCCGTGCTCGTCCCGCAGGAACTGGATGGCCCGGCCGATATCCTTGATGATCGAGGGCTGGATGCCCTCGGTCGGCTCGTCGAAGGCGATCAGCTTGGGCCGCATCACCAGCGCCCGCCCGATCGCCAGCTGCTGCTGCTGGCCGCCGGAGAGGTCTCCGCCCCGCCGGTGCAGCATGGTCTTGAGGATCGGGAACAGCTCGAACACGTAATCGGGGATCGAGCGCTGGGCGCGGGGCAGGCAGGCGTAGCCGGTCTGGAGGTTCTCCTTCACCGTCAGCAGCGGAAAGATCTCCCGCCCCTGGGGCACCAGCCCGATGCCCGCGCGCGCCCGGTCATGCGACGACCGCCTGCCCAGCTCCGCCCCGTCGAAGGAGATCGCGCCCCCCGACAGCGCGTGCTGGCCGACGATGGCCCGGATGGTCGAGGTCTTGCCGACCCCGTTGCGGCCGAGCAGGCAGGTGATCCTGCCCTGCGCGACCTCCATGTTCACGCCGCGCAGCGCGGCGGCGGCCCCGTAATGCAGGGTGGCGTTGGCAACAGTCAGCATCTCAGCGCCCCAGATAGACTTCGACGACCTGCGGGTCGGAGGAGACATGGTCGAGCGAGCCCTCGGACAGGACATGCCCTTCGTGCAGGCAGGTGACCTTCACGCCGAGATCGCGCACGAAGCCCATGTCATGCTCGACCACCACCACCGAGTGATCCACCGCGATCTCGCGCAGGAGCCTCGCGGTCTCCTCGGTTTCGGCGTCGGTCATGCCGGCCACGGGCTCGTCGACCAGCAGCAGCTTGGGGTCCTGCGCGAGCAGCATGCCGATCTCCAGCCACTGCTTCTGGCCGTGGGAGAGATAGGCGGCCAGCTCATCGCGCCGATGCCCCAGCCGGATCTTGTCGAGGATCCCGTCGATGGTCCGCCGGTCCTTGCGGTTGTCCCGGTAGAACAGGGCGGGGATGCCGCGCCGTTCGCCCTTGAGGGACAGAAGCAGGTTGTCGGCCACGGTCTGGGTCTCGAACACCGTGGGTTTCTGGAACTTCCGGCCGATGCCCATCTGGGCGATGGTGGGTTCGTCATGCTTGGTCAGGTCGATGTCGCCCATGAAGAAGACGTCGCCTTTGTCGGGCCGGGTCTTGCCGGTGATGATGTCCATCATCGTGGTCTTGCCCGCCCCGTTGGGGCCGATGATGGCGCGCATCTCGCCCATCGCCAGCACGAAGCTGAGTTCGTTGATCGCCTTGAACCCGTCGAAGCTGCGGGACACGCCGTCGAGATAGAGCAGCGTGTCCTTGCGCGCCGAGGGCGTGGGGGCGAGCGCGGGGTTGATCGGCGCCTTGGCGGCGGCGGGGACAGGCTGGGACTGGGACTGGGATTGGGATTGGGTGTCGGTCATGTCGCTCACTCCGCCGCGCCGGCCGGGGCGTCCGCGGCGGGCGCCTCGGTTTCCTCGTCCTTGCCGCGGGGCTTCGACCGGGCCTTGCCGACCATCTTGCGGATCAGGCCGGCCACGCCGTCGGGCAGGTAGAGGGTGGTGAAGATGAAGAGCGCGCCCAGCGCGAACAGCCAGTATTCGGGCAGCACCCCGGTGAACCAGGACTTGGCGGCGTTGACCAGGATCGCGCCGCCGATGGGCCCGACCAGCGTGCCGCGGCCGCCGACCGCGGTCCAAACCACCATCTCGATGGAGTTGGCGGGGGCGAATTCGCCCGGGTTGATGATCCCCACCTGCGGCACGTAGAGCGCGCCGGCGACCCCCGCCATGATCGCCGAGACGGTCCAGGCGAAGAGCTTGATCTTGTCGGGACGGTAGCCGAGGAAGCGGGTCCGCGGCTCCGCGTCCCGGACCGCGCGCAGGATCTTGCCGTATTTGGACCCGACGATGGCCGCGGCGATCAGCAGGTTCAGCGCGAGGAAGAAGGCGGTCAGGAAGAACAGGGTGGAGCGGACCCGCCCCGATTGCAGGTCGAAGCCCAGCACGTCCTTGAAGTCGGTCAGGCCGTTATTGCCGCCGAAGCCCATGTCGTTGCGGAAGAAGGCCAGCAGCAGGGCGTAGGTCATCGCCTGGGTGATGATCGACAGATACACGCCCGTGACCCGGCTGCGGAACGCGAACCAGCCGAAGACGAAGGCGAGGATCCCCGGCGCCGCCGCGACCATGATGCAGGCGAAGACGAAGCTGTCGAAGCCATGCCAGAACCAGGGCAGCTCCTTCCAGTTCAGGAACACCATGAAGTCGGGCAGGACCGCGTTGCCGTAGACGCCGCGGTCGCCGATCTCGCGCATCAGGTGCATGCCCATGGCGTAGCCGCCCAGAGCGAAGAAGGCGCCGTGGCCGAGGCTCAGGATCCCGCAATAGCCCCACACCAGGTCGAGCGCGAGCGCGGCCATGGCGTAGCACAGGTATTTGCCGAAGAGCGGCACCATGTGGTCGGGGATGTGGAAGGCGGAGCCCGGCGCGACCGCGAGGTTGAGCACGGGGACGATCACCCCGATGGCGAGGATCACCACGAGGGCGCCGATGATGACGGGGGATTTCAGCCCGCCGGCGAGAAAACGCGTGAACAGCATTATTCCACCGCCCTTCCCTTGAGCGCGAACAGCCCGCGGGGCCGGCGCTGGATGAACAGGATGATGAAGACCAGGATCAGGATCTTGCCGAGCACGGCGCCCGCATAGGGTTCGAGGAACTTGTTCACGACCCCCAGCGTCAGCCCGCCGACCAGCGTGCCCCACAGGTTGCCGACGCCGCCGAACACCACGACCATGAAGCTGTCGATGATGTAGGTGCGCCCCAGATTGGGCGACACGTTGTCGATCTGGGAGAGCGCGACGCCCGCGATCCCCGCGATGCCCGAACCGAGCGCGAAGGTCAGCGCGTCCACCCAGGGCGTGCGGATGCCCATGGCCGAGGCCATGCGCCGGTTCTGCGTGACCGCCCGCATCTGCAGCCCCAGCGGCGTGCGGTTCATGGCGAACAGAAGCGCCCCGAACACGCAGAGCGCGAAGACCACGATCCACAGCCGCGACCAGGTCACCGACATCTCGCCGATCATGAAGGCGCCCGACATCCAGTCGGGATTGCCGACCTCGCGGTTGTTGGGCCCGAAAATGGTGCGCACCGCCTGCTGGAGGATCAGCGACACGCCCCAGGTGGCGAGCAGCGTCTCCAGCGGCCGACCGTAGAGGTGGCGGATGATCCCGCGCTCCATCACCAGCCCCACGAGACCGGAGACGAGGAAGGCCAGCGGCAGCGCGATCAGCAGCGAGAACTCGAAGGCGCCGGGGAAGGAATTGCGGATGGTCTCCTGCACCACGAAGGTGGTGTAGGCGCCCAGCATCACCATTTCGCCATGGGCCATGTTGATGACCCCCATGACCCCGAAGGTGATGGCCAGCCCGATGGCGGCGAGGAACAGGACCGAGCCCAGCGACACGCCGTACCAGATGTTCTGGCCGGCCTGCCACATGGCCAGCGTGCTCTCGATCTCGGCCACGCCTTCGCGGGCGGCGGCCTGGACATCCGCGTTGCTGGCCTGGTTGGCGTAGGTCGCCAGCACCGCCAGCGCCTGCTGGTCGCCGCGGTCGGCGATGATGTCGATGGCGGCCATCTGCACCGCGGGATCGTCGGAGGCGGTCAGCAGGATGGCGGCGCGGGCCTCCTCCATGCGCGATTTCACGCCGGCGTCGGTCTCTTCGGCCAGGGCGGCTTCGAGCGCGTCGAGCTGGGCGGCGTCGGCGGAGGCGAAGATGGTCTCGGCCGCGGTCATCCGGATCGCCGGCTCGGGCGCCCGCAGGGTCAGGCCCGAGATCACGTCGCCGATCATGCGGCGGATGGAATTCTTGGTGCGCACCTTCTTGAGCCGGCCCTCGACGGGGGCGGCGGCCTCCAGCGTCACGGGGTCGAGCAGGGCGTCGCCGCGCTCGATCACCACGCGGCCGTCGGGGGCGACCTGAAGCTCGCCGGCCTCCAGCGCGCGCAGGGCGGGCACGGCGAGCGGGTCGCCGGCGGCGCCCAGCGCCTCGATCACCGCCTCGACCTGGGGGAACTTGGAGGCGGTGGCGAACCTGTCGACGATGGCGCTGATTTCGGCCGCATCGGCGCGGGCGCCGGTGGCCGGGAAGGCCAGCGCCAGCGCGGCGAATGTCAGAAGAACAAGGCGGCGGAGCAGGGGCATGGGGCGGGGAACTCCGGTGAACGTCGCGGCCCCCATGGGGAGGGCGGGGGGGAGAGACGCGACGGGCGGGGCCATCAGACCCCGCCCGTCGCCGTTTTCACGCCGTCAGGCGGGTGACAGGGCTCAGGAGCCCTGACCGCCGCACTTGCCGGTTTCGGTGTTGAAGTTCCCGCAGGACATCGGCGCGCGCCAGTCGGAGATCAGCGGCGCCGACTCCGGCAGGTGGTCGGACCAGGCGTCGCCCGCGACGAGGCCCGGGGTCTCCCACACGGTTTCGAACTGGCCGTCGCCCTGGATCTCGCCCACCAGCACCGGCTTGGTGATGTGGTGGTTGGGCATCATGGCCGAGTAGCCGCCGGTCAGGTTGGGCACGGCCACGCCGATGAGGCTGTCGATCACCGCGTCGGGGTCGGTGGTGCCGGCCGCCTCGACCGCCTTCACCCACATGTTGAAGCCGATGTAATGGGCCTCCATCGGGTCGTTGGTCACGCGGTCCTCGCCGGCGAAGGCCTTCCAGGCCTCGATGAACTCGGCGTTGGCGTCGGTGTCGGCGGACATGAAGTAGTTCCACGCGGCGAGGTGGCCGATGAGCGGCTCGGTGTCGAGACCGGCCAGCTCCTCCTCACCCACGGAGAAGGCGACGACGGGGATGTCCGTCGCGGCCACGCCCTGGTTGCCGAGCTCCTTGTAGAACGGCACGTTGGCGTCGCCGTTGATCGTGGAGACCACGGCGGTCTTCTTGCCGGCGGCGCCGAAGGCCTTGATGTCGGACACGATCGTCTGCCAGTCGGAATGACCGAACGGCGTGTAGTTGATCATGATGTCTTCTTCGGCGACGCCCTTGGCCTTCAGGTAGGCTTCGAGGATCTTGTTGGTCGTGCGCGGATACACGTAGTCGGTGCCGGCCAGCACCCAGCGCTCCACGCCTTCCTCGTTCATAAGGTAGTCCACGGCCGGGATCGCCTGCTGGTTCGGGGCGGCGCCGGTGTAGAACACGTTGCGCTGGGATTCCTCGCCCTCGTACTGGACGGGGTAGAAGAGGATGGAGTTCAGCTCCTCGAACACCGGCAGCACCGACTTGCGCGACACCGAGGTCCAGCAGCCGAACACGGCCGAGACGTCGTTGCCGGCGATCAGCTCGCGCGCCTTCTCGGCGAAGAGCGGCCAGTCGGAGGCGGGGTCGACGACCACGGCTTCGAGCTGCTTGCCCAGCACGCCGCCCTTCTTGTTCTGCTCTTCGATGAGCATGAGCATGACGTCTTTCAGCGTCGTCTCGGAAATCGCCATCGTGCCGGACAGCGAATGCAGGATGCCGACCTTGATGGTCTCCTGCGCCTGGGCCGCGAAGGCCAGAGACATCGTGGCGAGCGCGGTGGCGGCCCCCAGGACCGTCCTTCTGCCGAATTTCATGAGCATCTCCCTCTGCTGTGCGTGTTGGCGCTGATCACAGGTTTGCAAGGGGCGGGCCAACTTGACGGAGCGGCGTCGGAATCGGGCGGCGACAAGGCGGAAACGTCATGTTTCCGTCGCATGACGTCGGGGGCGGCGGCGAGAAAGATGAACGTCGGGGCAATCCTGCGGCGCCGGCGCCGTGAAAACAGGCAAACCCCGCGGTTCCACTGGAAATTTGTGCGAAAACACCCGGTTTGAGGCGGCTTCGCTGCGGCGCCGCATTGACCGCGCGGATGCGCGGCGCCATGCCGAAAGACGCGGACACGTCCCCAGCCCTCCGCCCGGCGCCCTCCGCCCGGCGCGACCCGCCGCGACCTCCCGGGCCGAAAGGAAGCCGACTTGGCCAAGAGCATCAGGATCGCCGTGGTGGAGCGCGACCGCGAGCGCGCCATGCTCATCGTCGACGGCCTGCGCGAGGCCGGGGACTACGAGATCTCGGTGATCGGGGATGAGCGCGGGCTGTCGCGCCGCCTGAAGGAGCTGAACCCGGACGTGGTGCTCGCCGATCTGGAGAACCCGTCCCGCGACGTGCTGGAGGAGATGGCGCTGGCCTCCGGCCCGCTGGACCGGCCGGTGGCGATGTTCGTGGACCGGACCGACGACCAGCTGACCAAGGCCGCGATCGAGGCGGGCGTGAGCGCCTATATCGTCGACGGCCTGCGCAAGGAGCGGATCAAGCCCATCCTCGACGCCGCCGTGGCGCGGTTCCACATGTTCGCGCGGATGCGCGCCGAGCTGGCCGCCACCAAGGCGGCGCTGGCCGAGCGCAAGACCATCGACCGCGCCAAGGGCTTCCTGATGAAGGCCCGCGGCGTGTCGGAGGACGAGGCCTACGCCCTGCTGCGGCGCACGGCGATGGACCAGGGCAAGAAGGTGGCCGAGGTCGCGCAGGCGCTGATCACGGCCGCGGAGCTTCTGAAATGAACGATCGGGGCGCCGTGGAGGTGGGATTCATCCCGCTGGTGGACTGCGCGCCGCTGGTGGTGGCCCGCGAAATGGGCTTCGCCGACGAGGAGGGGATCGAGCTGATCCTGCGCAAGTCGCGGTCCTGGTCGGCGGTGCGCGACCGGCTGGCGCTGGGCGCGCTGGACGCGGCCCATATGCTCGCCCCCGTGCCGGTGGCCATGTCCATCGGGCTGGGCGGGGCGCCGGCGCCGCTGGACGCGCTGTCGGTGCTGTCGGTCAACGGCGATGTGGTGGGCGTGTCGCCCGCGCTCGCCCGCCGGATGCGGGCGGAAGGCGGGATGCCCGGCTTCACCGACGCCGAGGCCGTCGGCAGGCGCCTGATCGCGGCGGCCGAGGGGCGGCTGCGGCTGGGCGTGCCGTTCCCGTTCTCGATGCATGCGGAACTGCTGTATTACTGGCTGAACGCGCTGGGGCTGGAGGCGCCGCAGGCGCTGGACGTGCGCACCGTGCCGCCCTCGCAGATGGCGCAGGCCATGGCGGATGGCGAGATCGACGCCTTCTGCGTGGGCGAGCCCTGGGGCTCCATCGCGGTGGAGAACGGGGTGGCCGAGCTGATCCTGCCCGGCTCCGCCATCTGGGGCTTCGCGCCCGAGAAGGTGCTGGCGGTGCGCCGCGGCTGGCCGGACGAGGCGCCGGAGCCGGCGCGTTCGCTGATGCGCGCCGTGTGGCGGGCGGGGCGGTGGCTGTCCGATCCCTCGCACCGGATCGCGGCGTCGGAGCTGCTGGCCCGGCCGGACTATGTGAACGTGCCCGCCGAGATCATCGACCGGTCCCTGTCCGGGCGGCTGGTGGTCAACCCGCAGGGGGATGAGCGCGCGGCGCCGCGGTTCCTGGAGTTCTTCGACGGGGCCGCGACTTTCCCGTGGCGGTCGCAGGCGATCTGGATCGCCACGCGGCTGGCGGCGCGCAACGGGCTCGACCGGGCCGAGGCGGCGCGGGTGGCGCGGGACTGCTTCCGCACCGATCTTTACCGCGAGATCCTGGGCGTGATCGGCGCCGATCTGCCGGGCGCCTCGGAAAAGCTCGAAGGCGCGCTGGACACGCCCACGGCGGTCGCCTCGGCGGCGGGACGGATGATCCTGGGCCCCGACCGGTTTTTCGACGGCGAGATCTTCGACCCGACCGACGCCGGCTGATCGCCTCAACCCTCTGAAAACAGGGGCGGGGCGGCGCCGGTCCGGCCGGGGCGCGCTGGCGGCGGCGCCCCGGGGCAGGGGGGCGGCGTGAACTGCGCAAATTTTGTGCGCGATAAATCCTGCGCCCATCTCGCACGCTTTTCTCTTGCGGTTGCGAACAGATTCGGGTTACAAAAAGATCAGCGCAGGGCAATGGAGTCCCGCGCGCCAAATACCACCCAAAGCTCTGGGACTACGGGCAAGGCTGCTCGATCCGACGTGACCTTCTTCAGGTCATGTTCTGTGATCGTGCGGCCCTTTTTGTTTTTCACGCCTGAGCCGTGGGTTCCCGCGTTCGATATGGAGAACAGACACATGATGTTCGGAAAAGGCGCGACGGCTCTTCTGGCCGCGACGTCCTGTCTTGCCCTCGCCGCCCCCGTTTCGGCCGAGATGCTGGATGTGGAGAAGGACGAACTGACCTTCGGCTTCATCAAGCTCACCGACATGGCGCCGCTCGCGGTGGCCTATGAGCTGGGATATTTCGAGGACGAAGGCCTGTTCGTGACGCTCGAACCCCAGGCCAACTGGAAGGTGCTGCTCGACGGCGTCATCGACGGCCAGCTCGACGGCGCCCACATGCTGGCGGGGCAGCCGCTGGCCGCGACCATCGGTTTCGGCACCGAGGCGCATATCATCACGCCCTTCTCCATGGACCTGAACGGCAACGGCATCACCGTGTCGAACGCGGTCTGGGCCGAGATGAAGAAGAACATCCCCCACGACGCGGACGGCAAGCCGGTGCATCCGATCTCCGCCGCCGCGCTGAAGCCGGTGGTCGAGACGTATCGCGCCGAGGGCAAGCCCTTCAACATGGGCATGGTGTTCCCGGTCTCCACCCACAATTACGAACTGCGCTACTGGCTGGCCGCCGGCGGGCTGAAGCCGGGCTTCTATTCGCCCGAGAACGTCACCGGCCAGATCGACGCCGAGGTGCTGCTGTCGGTGACCCCGCCGCCGCAGATGCCCGCGACGCTCGAAGCCGGGACCATCTACGGCTACTGCGTGGGCGAGCCGTGGAACCAGGCGGCCGTGTTCAAGGGCATCGGCGTGCCGGTGATCACCGATTACGAGATCTGGAAGAACAACCCCGAGAAGGTGTTCGGCATCACCGCCGCCTTCGCCGAGGAATACCCCAACACCGCCATCGCGGTGACCAAGGCCCTGATCCGCGCCGCCATGTGGCTGGACGCGAACGACAACGCCAACCGCGCGGAGGCGGTGGAGATGCTGTCCCGGCCCGAATACGTGGGCGCCGACGCCGAGGTGATCGCCGCCTCGATGACCGGCACCTTCGAATACGAGAAGGGCGACGTGCGCGAGGTTCCGGACTTCAACGTGTTCTTCCGGCACGACGCGACCTACCCGTTCTACTCGGATGCGGTGTGGTATCTGACCCAGATGCGCCGCTGGGGCCAGATCGCCGAGGCCAGGCCCGACAGCTGGTATGCCGACGTCGCCGCCAAGGTCTATCGCCCGGACATCTACCTGGAGGCCGCGAAGTCGCTGATCGACGACGGGCTGGCCGCCGAGACCGACTTCCCGATGGACAGCGACGGCTACAAGCCCGCGCAAAGCGCGTTCATCGACGGCGTGACCTATGACGGCCGGGCGCCCAACGCCTATCTCGACGCCTTCCCGATCGGCCTGAAGGGCGACCAGAAGGTCGTGGGCGCCGCCGTCGAGGGCTGAGGCCTGCCAAGGCCCTCCCCCCCTGCCGGGAGGGGGAGGGCGCCGCCCGACGGGATCGTCGGGCCCCTGCGACCACGCCAGCCAGACCCCGCGCCGCGCCGCGCGCGACCCCGCCAGAGGCAGAGCAAATGACCGCGATCCCCGACGCCGACATCCCCGACGCCGAAGCGCGCGAGGCGCGCAAGGCCCGGATGTTCACCCGCATCAACAAGGCCGACCGCTGGTTCCAGATCCTCGGGCTGGCCTTCTTCACGCCGCTGCTCAGGATCGCGGCCGGCGACGATCCCCGCGCCCAGCGCAAGGAGATCCTGCGCCTGATCGGCGTGCCGCTGCTGGCCATCGTCGGCTTCCTGGTGGTGTGGGGCTGGCTCGCGCCCATGGTGCAGACCTCGCTCGGCGCGGTGCCGGGGCCGGCGGCGGTGTGGACCGAGGCGGTGGGCCTGCATGAGGATGCGGTCGCCAAGGCCGAGAAGCGCGACGCCTTCTACGCGCGCCAGGACGCGCGCAACCAGAAGCTGGTCGACGCCGGCAAGGCCGACCGGGTGAAATGGCGCGACTACACCGGGGCGCCGAGCTACTACCAGCAGATCTGGACCTCCATTCAGACGGTGTTCTTCGGGTTTCTCATCGGCGCCGGCGTCGCCGTGCCGCTGGGCATCGTGATGGGCCTGTCGCCGATGGCGGCGGCCGGGCTCAACCCGCTGATCCAGATCTTCAAGCCGGTGTCGCCGCTGGCCTGGCTGCCGATCGTGACCATGATCGTCTCGGCGCTTTACGCCACCAATGACGGGATGTTCTCCAAGTCCTTCCTGAACTCGGCGATCACCGTCACCCTGTGTTCGCTTTGGCCGACGCTGATCAACACCGCGCTGGGCGTGGCCTCGGTCGACAAGGACCTGGTCTCGGTGGGCCGCGTGCTGAAGCTGTCGACCTATACCAGGATCACCAAGCTGATCCTGCCCTCGGCGCTGCCGCTGATCTTCACCGGGCTGCGGCTGAGCCTGGGCGTGGGCTGGATGGTGCTGATCGCGGCCGAGATGCTGGCCCAGAACCCGGGGCTGGGGAAATTCGTCTGGGACGAGTTCCAGAACGGCTCGTCCTCCTCGCTCGCCAGGATCATGGTCGCGGTGTTCACCATCGGCATCATCGGCTTCCTGCTCGACCGGCTCATGTTCGCGATCCAGTCGATGTTCACCTTCTCCTCGAACCGGTGATGGTCATGACCCCCATTCTCGAATTGAAGAACGCCTGCAAGGGCTTCGGAGAGGGCGCGTCCCGCGAAGAGGTGCTGCGCGACATCAACCTCCAGGTCCGCGACGGGGAATTCCTCGCGATCCTGGGTTTCTCGGGGACCGGCAAGACGACGCTGATCAACCTGATGGCCGGGCTGCACATGCCCGACCGGGGCGAGGCGCTTTACGCCGGCGAGCCCATCGAGGGGCCGGGGCCGGAGCGGGGGCTGGTGTTCCAGTCCTATTCGCTGATGCCCTGGCTGACGGTCAACGGCAACGTGGAGCTGGCGGTGAACGCCGTCCACAAGGGCAAGTCGCGGGCCGAAAAGGCGGAGATCGTCTCCAGATACGTGAAGATGGTCGGGCTGGGTCACGCCGCCGAACGGCGCCCGGCGGAGCTTTCGGGCGGCATGCGCCAGCGGGTGTCGGTGGCGCGCGCGCTGGCCATGCGGCCGCAGGTTCTGCTGCTGGATGAGCCGCTGTCGGCGCTGGACGCGCTGACCCGCGCCAACCTGGCCGACGAGATCGAGCGGATCTCCCAGCTTGAAAGGAAGACCGTCGTCCTGATCACCAACGACGTGGACGAGGCCATCCTGCTGGCCGACCGGATCCTCTGCCTCAACCCCGACGGCACGCTGTCCGAGGACTTCGACGTGGCGCTGCCCCGGCCCCGCGACCGCACCGCGATGAACCATAATGCGGAGTTCAAGCGCCTGCGCGCGACGGTCACGCAATACCTGATGGATGTGGGCGTCAACGCCAGGGCGGCCGAGACCCGGACCCTGCCCAATGTGACCCCGCTGCACGCGCTGCCCAAAGCCTATGCGCAGGCGGCGTCGGAGGCGCGGTCGGACGACCGCTATCTGCAATATTCGCAGCTTCACAAGATCTACCCGACCCCCAAGGGTCCGCTGACGGTGGTGGAGGATTTCGAGCTGACCCTGAAGAAGGGCGAGTTCGTGTCGCTGATCGGCCATTCCGGCTGCGGCAAGTCCACGGTGCTGACCATGACCGCCGGGCTCAACGACATCTCCAGGGGCGCGATCGTGCTGGACGGCCGGCATGTGGAGGGCGCGGACCCCGAGCGGGCGGTGGTGTTCCAGTCGCCCAACCTGTTCCCCTGGCTGACGGCGCGGGAGAACGTGGCGGTGGGCGTCGACCGGGTCTATCCCCGCGCCTCGCAGAAGGAACGCCAGGACGTCGTGGAATACTACCTGGAGCGGGTGGGCCTGGGCGATTCCATGAACCGCCAGGCCTCGGAGCTGTCCAACGGCATGAAGCAGCGCGTGGGCATCGCGCGGGCCTTCGCGCTGTCGCCCAAGCTGCTGCTGCTCGACGAGCCGTTCGGGATGCTCGACAGCCTGACGCGGTGGGAGCTTCAGGAAGTGCTGATGGAGGTGTGGAGCCGGACCAAGGTCACCGCGGTCTGCGTGACGCATGACGTGGACGAGGCCATCCTGCTCGCCGACCGGGTGGTGATGATGACCAACGGGCCGCAGGCGACCATCGGCAAGGTGATGAACGTGGACCTGCCGCGTCCGCGCACCCGCAAGGCCCTGCTGGAGCACCCGGATTACTACGCCTACCGCGAGGAGCTGCTGAGCTTCCTGGAGGAATACGAGCACGGCGCGCACAAGAGAAAAGCGGCGTGAGGGGGGACGGGATCATGACGCTTCGCCCCCGCCCCCGCTTTCGCCGCGGTTCGCGTCCCCTGGCGCCTGCCGCCCGTCGTCCCGCCGCCTGCGGGGCGGCCGAGGCGCATGGCGCCGCGGCCGAAGCGGCCCTGATCCGGACCCCGAAACAGGGGCCCGGCGACGCATTCGCCCCCGAGGTCGTGGCCGCATCGGCCAGGGCTTGCGGACAGCTTTCCACCGCGATGGCCGAGGCCGCCCGGACGGGCGCCCCTTCGGCCGCCGCACATGCCGCGGAGTGACGGTCATGGCGCAGAGACTTGTGGTGATCGGGGCCGGCATGGCCTCCGGTCGGGCGTTGGAGGAGCTGTTCGCGCTCGATCCCGACGCCTACGACGTGACGTTGTTCGGGGCGGAGCCGCGCGGCAACTACAACCGGCTGATGCTGTCGCCGGTGCTGTCGGGCGAGAAGACCTACGAAGAGATCATCACCCATGACGCGGCCTGGTACGCGGCCAACAGGGTGACCTGCCGCTTCGGCGAGGCGGTCACGGCCGTCGACCGCGCCCGCAAGGTGGTGATCACGGCGCAGGGCGAGACGCCCTATGACAAGCTGATCGTGGCGACGGGCTCGCAGCCCTTCATCATCCCGGTTCCGGGCCGGGATCTGCCCGGCGTGATCACCTTCCGCGATCTCGAC
This sequence comes from Albimonas donghaensis, assembly GCF_900106695.1. Classification (GTDB taxonomy): domain Bacteria; phylum Pseudomonadota; class Alphaproteobacteria; order Rhodobacterales; family Rhodobacteraceae; genus Albimonas; species Albimonas donghaensis. The sequence goes on along the minus strand of NZ_FNMZ01000005.1, from coordinate 172,048 downwards.
GACGTGAACCGGATGCGCGAGGCGGCGGCGGTTCCGGGCGCGAAGGCCGTGGTCATCGGCGGCGGTCTGCTGGGGCTGGAGGCCGCGGCCGGCCTGCGGATGCAGGGGATGGAGGTCACGGTCCTCCACCTCATGCCCCACCTGATGGAGCGGCAGCTCGACCCCGCCGCCGCCTACCTGCTGCAAAAGGAGCTGGAGCGGCGCGGGATCTCCGTGCGCTGCAAGGCCAACACCCATGCCATCGAGGGGACCGACAAGGTCGAGGGCGTGAAGCTCGACGACGGCACGGTCATCCCCGCCGACATCGTGGTGATGGCGGTCGGCATCCGGCCCGACACGGCGTTGGCCAAGGAGGCCGGGCTCGCCTGCGGGCGGGGCGTCCATGTGGACGACCGGATGGTGACGTCGGACCCCGACGTGCTGGGCGTGGGCGAATGCGTCGAGCATGACGGGATGGTCTACGGGCTGGTCGCGCCGCTTTACGAAATGGGCAGGGTGCTGGCCCGGACGCTGGTGGGGGAGGCCGGGGCCTACAGGGGCTCGGTCATGAACACCAAGCTGAAGGTGACGGGGGTGGACCTGTTCTCCGCCGGGGATTTCGCCGAGGGCGACGACCGCGACGAGATCGTCTTCCGCGACCCCGCCCGCGGCGTCTACAAGCGCATCGTGCTGCGCGACGACAAGGTGATCGGCGCGGTGATGTATGGCGACACCGCCGACGGCGCGTGGTTCTTCGGCCTGCTCAAGGACCGGACCAACGTCGCCGAGATGCGCGACATGCTGGTCTTCGGCCCCGCCTTCCAGGGAGGGACCCGGCTGGACCCTATGGCGGCCGTTGCAGCCTTGCCGGATGATGCGGAGATCTGCGGCTGCAACGGCGTGTGCAAGGGGTCGATCGTCAACGCGATCAAGACCAAGGGGCTGAGTTCGCTGGAGGATGTCAGGGCCCACACCAAGGCCTCCTCCTCCTGCGGCACCTGCTCGGGGCTGGTCGAGCAGGTCATGGCGATGACGCTGGGCGACGGGTTCGAGGCCAAGCGGAACAAGTCGCTCTGCGCCTGCACCGAGCTGACCCATATGGACGTGCGCCGGCTGATCAAGAGCAAGGAGCTCAAGACCATGCCGGCGGTCATGCAGGAATGCGGGTGGAAGACCTCCTGCGGCTGCGCGTCCTGCCGGCCGGCGCTGAACTACTACCTGCTGTGCGACTGGCCGGGGGAATACGAGGACGACTACCAGTCGCGCTTCATCAACGAGCGGGTGCATTCCAACATCCAGAAGGACGGCACGTTCTCGGTGGTTCCGCGGATGTGGGGCGGGCTGACCAACCCGTCGGAGCTGCGCGCCATCGCCGATGCGGCGGAGAAATACAACGTCCCCACGGTGAAGGTGACGGGGGGCCAGCGCATAGATCTGCTGGGCGTGAAGAAGGAGGACCTGCCGGCGATCTGGGCGGATCTGAACGCGGCCGGCATGGTCTCCGGCCAGGCCTATGCCAAGGGGCTGCGCACGGTGAAGACCTGCGTGGGCACCGACCATTGCCGCTTCGGGACCCAGGATTCGACGGGGCTCGGGGTGAAGATGGAGAAGGCGCTGTGGGGATCGTGGACGCCGGCCAAGGTCAAGATGGCGGTCACCGGCTGCCCGAGGAATTGCGCCGAGGCGACCTGCAAGGACGTGGGAGTGGTCTGCGTGGACTCGGGCTATGACCTGCATATCGGCGGCGCCGCCGGCCTGCATGTGAAGGAGACGGTGGTGCTGTGCAAGCTGACCGCCGAGGCGGAAGTGATCGAGTATTCCGCCGCCGTGATCCAGTTGTATCGGGAGGAGGCCCAGTACCTTCACCGCATGTACAAGTGGATCGACGTGGTGGGGCTCGATCACATCAAGGAACGCGTGGTGAACGACGCCGACAGCCGCAAGGCGCTGGCGGACCGCTTCTACTACGCGCAGCGGTTCATGCAGAAGGACCCCTGGGCCGAGCGCGCCGCCGAAGGCGTGCACGCCCATGAGTTCAAGCCGATCGCGGAGGTCGCGTGATGGAGAGGGTCATGTCCGAATGGGTCGATATCGGCGCGCTGGAGGACATCCCCGTCCGCGGCGCCCGCAAGGTCAGGACGCCGATCGGCTGCGTGGGCGTGTTCCGCACCAACGCCAACGAGGTCTATGCGCTGGTCGACGCCTGCCCCCACAAGGGCGGCCCGCTGTCGGAGGGGATCGTGCATGGCCGCGCCGTGACCTGCCCGCTGCATAACTGGGTGATCGCGCTCGACACCGGGCTGGCGCAGGGGGCGGACGAGGGCGCGGTCCCCACCGTCCCCACCCGGCTGGAGAACGGGCGCATCCTGATCGACCGCGCCGCGGTGACGCTGCGCGCGGCCGCCGAATGATGCCGGCGGTCGCCGGGGCCTCGCGGCCCGGCGACGGACGGCGCGGCGCGCTCCCGCGCCCGGCGACCTGTTCCCCATCCCCCGCGGCCTGACGAGGAGCGTCGCCCATGACCTGCCCGACCCGCACCGCCTGTCCCTATTGCGGCGTCGGCTGCGGCGTGCTCGCCACGCCCGACGGCAAGGGCGGCGCGACCGTCGCCGGCGACCCGGACCACCCGGCGAATTTCGGGCGGCTGTGCTCCAAGGGCTCGGCATTGGGGGAGACGCTGGCGCTGGACGACCGGCTGCTGTTCCCGCAGATCGCCGGGCGCCGCGCCTCCTGGGACGAGGCCATCGCCCTCACCGCCGCGACGTTCCGCGAGGCGATCGACGCGCATGGGCCGGACTCGGTGGCCTTCTACGTCTCCGGCCAGTTGCTGACCGAGGACTATTACGTCGCCAACAAGCTGATGAAGGGGTTCATCGGCTCGGGCAATATCGACACCAATTCCCGGCTGTGCATGGCCTCGGCCGTCGCCGGCCATCGCCGCGCCTTCGGGACCGACACCGTGCCGACCTGCTACGAGGACCTGGAGCAGGCGGATCTGGTGGTGCTGACCGGCTCCAACCTCGCCTGGTGCCACCCGGTGCTTTATCAGCGGATCGCGGCGGCGAAGGCGGCGCGGCCGGGCATGAAAGTGGTGACCATCGACCCGCGGCGCACGGCGACGTCGGACCTCGCGGACCTGCATCTGGGGGTGGCGCCGGGGTCGGACGCGGCGCTGTTCAACTTCCTGCTCCACCGGATCCAGAGCCAGGGGGCGATCGACGCGGCCTATGTGCTCGCCCATGTGGACGGGTTGCCCGCCGCGATGGCCGAGGCGCGGCGCTGGCCGGTGGAGCGGGCGGCCGAGGTCACCGGGCTTGCGCCCCGCGACCTGGAAGCCTTCGCCGCGCTGTGGATACGGCGCGAAAAGGGGGTGACGCTGTGGAGCCAGGGGCTCAACCAGTCCTCGTCGGGGGCGGACAAGGCCAACGCGATCATCAACTGCCACCTGGCGACGGGGCGGATCGGGCGGCCCGGGATGGGGCCGTTCTCGATCACCGGCCAGCCCAACGCCATGGGCGGGCGGGAGGTCGGGGGGCTCGCCAACATGCTGGCCGCGCATCTGGACCTGGAGAACCCGGCCCATCGCGCGGCGGTGCAGGGGTTCTGGGGCTCCCCCGCCATGGCGGAGCGGCCGGGGCTGAAGGCGGTGGATCTGTTCGAGGCCTGCGCCGAGGGGCGGATCAAGGCGCTGTGGATCATGTCCACCAACCCCGCCGTCTCCATGCCCGAGGCCGACCGGGTGCGCGACGCGATCCGGGCGACGCCCTTCGTGGCGGTCTCCGAGGTGGTGCGGGGGACCGATACCGGCGATCTGGCCGACGTGCTGCTGCCCGCCGCCGCCTGGGGGGAGAAGACCGGCACTGTGACCAATTCCGAGCGCCGGATCACCCGCCAGCGGGCCTTTCTGCCGGCGCCGGGGGAGGCGTTGGCCGACTGGGACCAGCTCGCCCGCGTGGGGCGGGCGATGGGGTTCGAGGGCTTCGATTTCGCGTCCCCCGCCGAGGTGTTCCGCGAACATGCGGCGCTGTCGGCGATGGCCGGGCGCATGGGGCGGGATTTCGACCTGTCGGGGCTGGAGGGGATTTCGGACGCGGATTACGACGCGCTCGCCCCCGTGCAATGGCCGGTGACGGAGGCCGGGTCGCGGGCCCGCTTCTTCGCCGACGGGAAGTTCCACACCGAGACGGGGCGCGCGCGGATGCTGCCCGTGGCGCCTCGCGCCCCCGAAAGCCGGCTGTCGGCGGCCTTTCCCCTGCGGCTCAACACCGGGCGGGTGCGCGACCACTGGCACACGATGACGCGCACCGCGAAGACCCCGCGGCTGAGCCGGCACATCGCCGAGCCCTTCGCTGAAATCCATCCCGCCGACGCCGACGCGGCGGGGATCTCGCCCGCGGACCTGGTGCATGTCATCGCGCCCGAGGGGCGGGTGACGGTGCGGGCGCTGGTCACCGACCGCACGCCGCGGGGCGCGATCTTCGTGCCGATGCACTGGACCTCGCAATGGGCCTCGGCGGGGCGGGTGGATGCGGCGGTGCGCGCGAATGTCGACCCGGTTTCGGGCCAGCCGGAGCTGAAGGGCGCGGCGGCGCGGATCGAGCGGGCGGACTTCGCCTGGCAGGGCTTCGCGGTTTCGGCCGCCCGGCCGGAGGTGGTCGAGGCCGACTATTGGGCGCTGGCCCGCGCCAAGGACGGCTGGCGGGCGGAGCTGGCGGGGCTCGCCGTCCCGGCCGACTGGGCGGGCTTCGCGCGCAGGCTGTTCGGGCTGGGCGCGGAGGCGGGCGAGATGGCGGCGCTGGAGGACCCCGCGCGCGGCATGGCGCGGATCGCGGTGATCGAGGACGGGCGGGTTCTGGGCGCGCTCTTCGCCGGGCCGGGGCCGGGGCCGGTGGAGGTGGCGCGGGCCCATGTCGCGGCCGCGCTGGGGGAGCCGGCCATGCCCGACTTGCTGGCCGGGCGTCCCGGCGCGGATCGTCCGGATCCGGGCGCCACGGTATGCGCGTGCTACGAGGTCGGGGTGAACGCCATCACCGCGGCCATCGCCGCCCAGGGGCTGGCCGATGTCGCCGCGGTCGGGGCCGCGCTGGGGGCCGGGACCAATTGCGGCTCCTGCCGGCCGGAGCTTCAGGCGCTGCTTGACAAGGCGAGGGCCGACGGCAGCATGGCGGCATGACCGAGCACCCCAACGCCGACCTCGCCCCCTATGTCCGAATCCTGGGCCGCGGCCCCGGCCGGTCCCGCAACCTGACGCGGGAGGAGGCCGGGGAGGCCATGCGCCTGATGCTGGCGGGCCGCGTCGCGCCCGAGAGCGTGGGCGCCCTGCTGATGCTGATGCGCTTTCGGGGCGAGAACCCCGAGGAGATCGCGGGCTTCTGCGACGGCGCCCGCGACAGCCTGCCGGAATGGCGCGCGCTGGCGCCTTCCATCGACTGGCCGAGCTACGCCGCCGGGCGGTCCCGCGGGCTGCCCTATTTCCTGCTCGCGGCCCGGCTTTGCGCCATGGCGGGGCAGACGGTGATGCTGCACGGCTGGAACTCGGCGGCGCATATGCGGGCGGCGGCCGATCTGCGGGGGATGCTGGCGCCTATCGGCATCCCGGTGGTGGAGACGCCGGAGGCCGCGGGGGCGGCGCTCGTCTCCGACGGGATCTGCTACGCGCCGCTGGAGGCGATGTCGCCGGATCTCTATCGCCTGCTGCGGTTGCGCGACCTGTTCGGCCTGCGCTCCGCGGTCAACACCACATTGCGGGTGATGTGCCCGTCGGGGGCCGCGACCTCGGTGCAGGGGGTGTTCCATCCGCCTTATCGGCCGTTGCAGGCCTCGGCCTCGATGCTGCTGGGGCAGCCGCGGCAGGTGGCGCTGAAGGGCGGCGGCGGGGAGTTCGAGCGGAACCCGGCCAAGTCGGTGACGCTGGAAGGCGTGACCGGGGGCGCCCGCTACGAGACCGAGGCCGCTCCCCTGATCGACGAGACCCGCCGGCTGGCGGAGGCCGAGCCCGACCCCGCCCACCTTCCCGCCCTGTGGGAGGGGACGCGGACGGACCCGTTCGCGGAGGCCATCGTCACCGGCACCGCCGCCGCGGCGCTGTTCGCCGCGGGGCTGTTCCCGGATCTCGGGGCGGCGGAGGCGGAGGCCGGGCGGCTCTGGGCGACCCGGCCTCGGTCCCAGGCGGCGTAGGGCGGAAGGCGGGTTCGCACCCGCCCTACGAGAGGTTTTCGAACAGGCGGGCGACGGCTTCGGCGCCGGGATCGACATGGCCCGACAGCCGGTCGGCGGCGATATAGGCCGCGCGCCCGGCATTGGCGCGGGTCATCGAGGCGGTGGCGTCCGCCCCTTTGCGGGCCGCGGCGGCGGCCGCCGCCAGCCCGTCGCCCAGCGCGTCCAGCGCGGGTTCCAGCGCGTCGATCATGGTGCGGTCGCCGGGCTCGGCGCCTCCGATCTCCTTCATCCGGGCGAGGCCGGCGCGCAACGCGTCCTGCGTGGACAGCCCGCCCGAGGCCCCGTCGCCCACCGAGGCGAAGAAGATCGCCAGCAGCACGCCCGAGGACCCGCCCATGGTCTGGCTCAGCTCCAGCCCGATGGCGCGGAACAGCTGGGTGTGATCGGCGAGCGGCAGCGCCTCCATCGAGCCCAGCAGCGCCCGCGCCGCGCCGGCCAGCGTCGAGCCGGTGTCGCCGTCGCCGGACCAGGCGTCGAGCGCGTTCAGGTCGGTCTCGGCCGCGATCAGGATCTCGCAGCATTGGCGCAGGAACGCCTCCGTGGGCGCGTGGGAGGAGGCGAGCGGCTTGATCGGGGTCAGCCCGTCGGGCAGGCGCCGCGTCTCCACCGGGCCGAGCGGCTTGGCGCCGGGCCAGGCGGCGAGCGGGCAGGGAGCGGCGAGGCCGGCGGCGTCCGCCTCCGACATCGGGCAGACGGAGACCGAGAAGCCCCGCATGTCCAGCGAGGTCATCATCGCCGCCGGCCCGACCAGCAGGGAGATCCGATCCCCCACCGAGGACGCGGCCAGTTCATTGGCCAGCACCGACATCTCCAGCGCCGAGGCGCCGCCGAGATTGTTGAGCAGGGCGACATGCGGGCCGGGGCCCATCTTCGCCTCCAGCCGCGCCGCGATCAGGCGCATGGCCTGGGCGGCGCTGTCATAGGACACCTGCTCGATCCCCGCCTCGCCGTGGATGCCGAGGCCCAGCTCCGCCTGGCCGGGGGGGATGCGGTTTTCCTTGGGCGAGCCGGGCACGGTGCAGGTGTCGAGCGACAGGCCGAGCGAGAGCGTGCCGGCGATCACCCGCTGGGCGGCCTCGGTCACGGTCGCGAGGTCGGCGCCGGATTCGGCCAGCCCGCCCGCGACCTTGTGGACGAACAGCGTGCCGGCCACGCCGCGGGGCTGGGGCAGGTCGGGCAGGGCGATGTCGTCATCCACGATCACCATGCTCACGTTCAGCCCGAAGGCGCGGGCGCGCTCCGCCGCCAGGCCGAAATTCAGGCGGTCGCCGGTGTAGTTCTTCACGATCAGGAGGCAGCCGGCCTCCCCGGTCACGGCGAGGATGCCGGCGAGCACCGCGTCCACGGAGGGCGAGGCGAAGACATCGCCGCAGACCGCCGCGGTCAGCATCCCCGGGCCGACGAAGCCGGCATGGGCGGGCTCGTGCCCCGAGCCGCCGCCGGAGACCAGCGCCACGCGGGACCGGTCCCAGTCGGCGCGCATCGCCACGCGGATATGCGGGTAGCCGTCGAGCCGGACCAGCGCGCCGCCCGAGGCGCGGATCACGCCGTCGATCGCCTCGGTGACGATGTCTTCTTTCTTGTTGATGAACTGGGTCATTTTCGTCTCCCTCACGCGACGCGGGCGCCGGCGGCGTCGAAGTAGAACGGCTGGCGGGGGCGGATCGGCACCAGGTCGCCGGGGCCGAGCGGCGTATGCGGATCGGTCACCGTCACCAGCGCATGATCGCGATAGATCAGGTGCAGGCGGGTCTGGTCGCCGAGCCGTTCGACCCGGACCACGGTGCTGTCGGCGCCGGCGCCCTGCTCGATCTGCTCGGGGCGCAGGCCGATGGTGGCGGCGCGGGGCGGGGCGTCGCCGAACAGGTCCGCGGGCAGCAGGTTGATCCGCGGCTGTCCCAGCCGGGCGGCGGCCTGGATGGAGACCGGGTTTTCGTAGACCTCCCGCGGGGCGCCGAATTGCAGCAGGCGGCCCTGGTCGAGCACGCCGACATGGGTGGCCATGGTCATCGCCTCGACCTGATCATGGGTGACGTAGATCAGGGTCGCGCCGAAATCCGCCTGGATCTTCTTCAGCTCCACCCGCAGGTCGGCGCGCAGCTTGGCGTCGAGCGAACTGAGCGGCTCATCCATCAGGTAGACCGACGGCCGGCGCACCAGCGCCCGCCCGATGGACACCCGCTGCATCTCCCCGCCCGAGAGGTTGGTGGCGCGGTTGTCGAGCTTGTGGGCGATCTGCAGCATGCCGGCGACCTCGGCGACCTTGCGGTCGATCTCGGCCCGGGGCGTGCGCAGGAGGGGGGACTTGAGCGGGAACTCCAGGTTCTCGCGCACCGTGAGATGGGGGTAGAGCGAGTATTGCTGGAACACCATCGCCACGTCGCGCTGGGCGGGGGTCAGGCCGCCCACCGGGCGGCCGCCGATATGCACCTCGCCCGCGTCGGGGCGGTCGAGACCGGAGACCATGCGCAGGGCGGTGGTCTTGCCGGCGCCGGTGGGGCCGAGCAGCACCACGAAGGCGCCGTCCGGCACGGTCAGGGACACGTCGTCCAGCGCCAGCGTGTCGCCGAAACGGCGGGTGATGCCTGAAAGCGAAACCTCAGCCACGGTCCAGCACCTCCCGGTTGGCGACCGAGCGCAGGGCCCGGCCGGTCGAGGCATTGAAGACGGTCAGGGTGCGGGCATCGAAGTCGAGGCCCGTCGTCTCCCCTTCCCGCACCACCTGGTCGGAGGGGGCGCGGACCTTCACCGGACCCTGCGCGGTGTCGAAGGTGACGATCTGGGTGGTGCCGAGATACTCGGTCGCCGTCACCCGGCCGCGATAGGGGGCGGCGTCCGACAGGCGCACATGCTCGGGCCGGGCGCCGAGCGCGAGGGCGCCCGACGCGGCCTCCAGGCTCTCGGGCACGGGGATGCGGGCGCCGCCGAGATCCACCGCGCAGCCCCCCTGCGCCAGCGCGCCGTCGAAGGGCAGGGCGTTCATCGGGGGCGAGCCGATGAAGTTGGCCACGAACATCGTCGCGGGCCAGTCGTAGATCTCCTGCGGGACGCCGAACTGCTCGACGACCCCGTGGTTCATCACCACGATCTTGTCACCCATCTGCATGGCCTCCAGCTGGTCATGGGTCACGTAGATGGTGGTGGCGCCCATGCGGTCATGCAGGGCGCGCAGCTCCTCGGCCATATGCTCGCGGAACTCGGCGTCGAGCGCGCCCAGCGGCTCGTCCATCAGGAAGCACTTGGGGTCGCGCACGATGGCCCGGCCGAGCGCCACCCGCTGCCGGTCGCCGCCCGCGAGCCCGCCGACGGGGCGGTCGAGGATGTCGGCGATGCCGAGAATGCGGGCGGCTTCCTCCACCTTCGCGCGCACCTCGGCCCGCTTCATGCCCTGGGAGACCAGCGGATAGGCGATGTTCTTGCGCACGTTCAGATGCGGGTAGAGCGCGAACATCTGGAACACGAAGGCGATGTCGCGCTGGGAGGCGGGGCGCTGTCCGACCTCCTCCCCGTCGATGAAGATTTCGCCCGACGTCGGCAGCTCCAGCCCCGCGATCATGCGCAGGGTGGTGGTCTTGCCGCAGCCCGAGGGGCCGAGAAGCATGAAGAACTCGCCGTCCTCGATGACGAAGCTGGAGGACTGCACGGCGGTGAAGGCGCCGAATTCCTTGCGCACGTTCCGTATTTCGATCCGGGCCATGCGTTACTCCGGGAAATGGCTGACGACGATGAACATCACCGTGCCGGCCAGCGTGACGAGGAAGGACCAGGTGTAGAGACCCAGCGCGAAGGGCTGCATCAGCATGAACACGCCGGCGGCGATGAGGATCGTGGCCAGCAGTTCCCACGGGCCGCGGCGCCCGCGCGCGAGGCCGGTGGCGAAACGGGTGAGAAAGCCGGTCATTTGCGCACCGCTCCGAAAGTGATCCCGCGCAGAAGGTGCTTGCGCAGCAGGATGGTGAAGACCAGCACGGGCGCGAGGAACAGGGTCGCCCCCGCCGCCACCGCCGGCCAGTCCTGGCCGCCGATGCCGATGATGGTCGGGATGAAGGGCGGCGCGGTCTGGGCGGTGCCCGAGGTCAGCAGCACCGCGAAGGCGTATTCGTTCCATGCGAAGATCAGGCAGAAGATGGCGGTGGAGGCGATGCCCGTCGCCGCCTGCGGCAGCACCACTTTGCGGAAGGCCTGGAAGCGAGTGTAGCCGTCGATCAGCGCGGCCTCTTCGTATTCGATGGGGATTTCGTCGATGAAGCCCTTCAGCAGCCAGACCGACAGCGACAGGTTCACCGCGGTGTAGAGGAAGATCATGCCCAGATGCGTGTCGTTCAGCCCAAGTTCGCGATACATCAGGAAAATCGGGATGGCGACGGCGATGGGCGGCATCATCCGCGTCGACAGGATGAAGAACAGCAGGTCGTCCTTCAGCGGCACCTTGAAGCGTGAGAACGCATAGGCCGCGATGGTTCCCAGGAACACCGACAGGAAGGTCGAGCCGAAGCCGATGATCACCGAGTTCAGGAACCGCTCCCCGTAACGCGAGGGGCCCGCGATCACCATGTCGTACTTGCGCACGATGGCGTCGTACCACGTGTCGGGCGGGGGCAGTTCGGCCAGGGTTTCGGGCGTGACGCGGGTGCGGGTGGTGAACAGGTTGACGTAGCCCTCCATGGTCGGCTCGAAAACCAGCTTGGGCGGGTAGGAGATGGCGTCGGAGGGCGACTTGAAGCCGGTCGCCACGATCCACAGCAGGGGCAGCAGGGTGATGACCGCGTAGAGGATGACCAGCGCGCCGGCCAGCCGCTTCTGCCCGCGGGAGGGCTCGGTGATCGAATAGCCGCTCATCTTTCCTTAACCTTGTTCAGCGCCTTCACATAGATCGAGGCGAGGCCGAAGACGGTGACGAACAGGATCACCGCATAGGCCGAGGCGTAGCCGGTGCGCCATTTCTCGAACGCCTCGCGCTTGAGGTCGATGGAGGTCAGCGTGGTGGTGTTGCCCGGCCCGCCGCCGGTGAGCTGCACCACCAGGTCGAACATCTTGAAGTTCTCGATCCCGCGGAACAGCACTGCCAGCATCAGGAAGGGCAGGACCATGGGCACGGTCAGCGTCCAGAACTGCCGCCACTTGGAGGCGCGGTCGCATTCCGCCGCCTCGTAGATCGTGTCGGGGATGGACCGCAGGCCCGCCAGGCAGATCAGCATGACGAAGGGCGTCCACATCCAGGTGTCGACGATGACGATGGCCCAGGGCGCCAGCGCCACCTCGCCGATCATCGAGAAACTGGTGGGATCGGCGCCGGTCAGGAAGGCGATGGCGTAGTTGAACAGGCCGATCTGCGGTTGGTAGAGGAAGGTCCAGAAATTCCCCACCACCGCCGGCGACAGCATCATCGGCAGCACGATGATGGTGGTCCACATGTCCGAATGGCGGAACTTGCGGTTGATCAGCCAGGCCAGCGCGAAGCCGATCAGCACCTGCAGGGCGATGGTCCAGAACAGGAAATGCGCCGTGGCCTGCATGGTCAGCCAGATGTCGTCGTCGGTCAGGATGCGCGTGTAGTTGCGCAGGCCGATCCACGAGACCTCGGCGTTGGGCCGGTTGGCGCGGAAATTGGTGAAGCTCAGCCGCACCGTCCAGATCAGCGGGAAGATGTTCACCGCCAGCAGCAGGAAGATGGTCGGCGCCACGAAGATCCAGGCGATGGCCCGGTCGGAGAGGCCGCGGATGCGGCGTGCGGCGCTGGGCGGGGTGGCGCGTGCGGCGCGCGCCATCGCTGTCTCGGACATGAGACGTCCTTCCGGGCGGGTTCTGGGGGGAATGAGGCGGGCGGGGACCGGGGCGTGAGGAGCGCGCGACCCGGACCCCGCCCGTAGACGCCGGCCCCGGGGGAGGGGCCGGCGATCGCGGGATGGGGGTCAGAGCTTGCCGTCGTCCTCGAAGACCTCGGTCCAGTCCTCGACCAGGCCGTCCAGCGCCTCCTGCGCCGTGCCCTGGCCGGCGACCACGTATTTGTGGACCTTGTCCTGCATGGACAGCAGCAGCGAGGCGTAGGAGGGCTCGGCCCAGAAGTCCTTCACGATGGCCATGGAGTCGAGGAAGGTCTGCGCGTAGGGCTGGGAGGTGGCGAAGCCCGGATCCTCGACCACGGCCTTGAGCGCCGAATAGCCGCCGAGGCTCCACCACTTCTTCTGGATTTCCTCCTGGGCGAACCACTGGATGTATTCCAGCGCCGCCTCCTGGTTCTCGGAGTAGCTGACCACCGAGATCCCCTGGCCGCCGAGCTGGGCGAAATGCCCCGCCGGCCCGGCCGGGTTGGCGAAGTAGCCGGACTTGCCGCCGCCCACGTTCGGGTCGGCCTCGACGCCGGGCCAGATGAAGGCGAAGTTCATCTGGAGCGCGACCTGGCCGGACTTGTAGGCGTCGATGTCCTCGGACATGTACCAGTCGGACGAGCCCGGCGGCGTGCAGCAGTCGTAGAGCGCCTTGTAGTATTCCAGCCCCTCCACCGCGCCGGGGGAGTTGACGTAACCCTCCAGGTCATAGGGGTTTTCGGGCGAGCCGTACTGGAACCCGTAATTGTAGAGCGCGTTGGTCACGCCCATGGTGATGCCCTCGGACCCGCGCTCGGTGTAGATCGCGGCGCCGTAGACGGTCTTGCCGTCGATCTCGCGGCCCTGGAAGAAGGTTCCGATGTCCTTCAGCTCCTCCAGCGTGGCGGGCGGGGCGAGGGGGCGGCCGTATTTCTCCTGGAACTCGGCCTGAAGCTCGGGCTTCTCGAACCAGTCCTTGCGGTAGGTCCAGCCGACCACGTCGCCGAAGGCGGGCAGGGCCCAGTAATTGGGCGTGCCCTTGGGCCATTCGGAATAGCCGGTGACGGTGGCGGGGATGAAATCCTCCATCGAGATGCCGTTGGCCTCGAAGAAGTCGTTGAGCTTGATGTAGTGCCCGGCCTCTGCGCCCAGGCCGACCCACTGGCTGTCGCCGATCATCAGGTCGCAGAGCTGCCCGCCGGAATTGAGCTCGTTCAGCATGCGGTCGGCGAAGTTCGGCCAGGGGACGAATTCGAAGCTCATCGTGTGGCCGGACTTGGTCTCGAAGTCCTTCGACAGCTCGACCAGCGCGTTGGCGGGGTCCCAGGCCGCCCAGCACAAGGTCAGGTCCGCGGCGGCGGCCCCTTTGGCCCCGAGGGCCGAGGCGAGCGCGATCGCGGAAAGTCCGATTGCGGCTTTCATGTTCCGATTCCTCCCTGACGTCGCCGCGGCTTGTCTGCGCGACTCGTTGCGAAAGAATTGGTAGCTGAGGGACGTGCCTCACGTAAAGAAAATTCTGAGGCACGTGCCTCAAAGCGCCTTTCCTTGCGATGCGCCAGTGCTGTAACAGGGAAAGGCGGGGCGCCCCGCGCGCCCGGTGGCCCGCGCCCCCGATGGCCACCGCGCCCGATGGCCCCGCGCCCGATGGCCCCGCGCCCGATGGCCACCGCGCCCGATGGAAGGACAGGAATGCGACCGACGACCAAGGACCTGGCCCGCGCCGCGGGGGTGAGCCTCGCCACCGTCGACCGCGTGCTCAACGATCGGCCCGGCGTGCGCGCGGGCACCATCGAGCGGGTCAACCAGGCGATCCGGGAACTGGGCTTCGTGCGCGACATCTCGGCGGCGAACCTGGCGCGCAAGCGGGATTACCGGTTCCTGTTCGTGCTGCCCGACACCGAGGGCCGCTTCATGTCCGGCGTGGTGGGGCGCATCGACGAGGCCAACCGCGCCTTCGCGCTGGAGCGGGTCCATGCCGACGTCCTGCGCATCCCCGAAACCGACGCCCATGCCATCGCCGCGGTGCTGGACGGGCTGAAGGCCGGGGCGGGGACAGGCGCGGTGGACGGCGTGGCGATCATGGCGCCGGCCTCGCCGCAGGTGCGCGACGCCATCGACCGGCTGCGGCGGCGGGGCGTGTCGGTGGTCGCCTTCATCTCCAAGCAGCCCAACGCGGAGCGGTCGCGCTTCATCGGCATCGACAACCGCGCCGCGGGGCGCACCGCGGCGCGCCTGATGGGGCGGTTCTGCGGGCCGGGCGCGGCGGGCGCGCTGCTGGTGGTCTGCGAGACCATGCAGCTGCTGGACAATCTGGAGCGTCGGCTGGGCTTCGATCAGGTGATCAACGGGGTGTTCCCGGGGCTCGGCGTCTCGCCCTCGCTGGAGACCTGGGGCGATCCGGAGCGCACCCGCGCGACGCTGGCCCAGGCGCTGGCCAACGCGCCGGACCTGCGCGGCGTCTACGTGATGAGCTCGGAGGCGGAGCGGGTGCTGGATCCGCTGGCGGAGATGGTCGACCTGTCCCGGCTGGTGATCGTGGCGCATGAGCGCACGGACTACACCGAGGCGGCCCTGCGCGCGGGCGCGGCGGATGCGGTGATCACGCAGGATTCCGGCCACCTGGTGCGCAGCGCCCTGCGGGTCCTGCGCGCCAGCGTCGATGCCCGCGACCCGCTGGAAAGCCAGGAGACGGTGCGGATCGAGATCCTCGTGCAGGACAATCTCTGAGCCCCGCGCCCGCGCCCGCCTTCGCGCCCGCCCCGCCCCCGGCGAAGGGGGCGGGGCGGAACGGGGTCAGGCTTCGTCTTCGTCGGGCATGTCGCGCGCGACGCCCGAGGCCTTGTCGGTCCGCGGGGCCGACGTGTCGCCGTCCCCGCCCGTGCCTGCGCCCGTTCCCGTTGCCGTTCCCGTGGCGGGCTTGGCCGCGGCCGCGGGCGCGGGGGTCGCGGTCCCCTCCACCACGCGCGGGGAGATCGCCTTGGCCATTTCCTCGGCGGCCTTCTCGGAATCGTCGCGAACCAGGTGCAGGGCCGGGGCCGAGCCGTCCTTGTTCTCGCCGAAATAGATGGTCTGGTGCGGGTAGGGGATCTCGATCCCGCGGGCGTCGTAGACCTTCTTCACCCGTTCGTTGAGCGTGCGCAGCAGGCCCCACTGCTTGCCGGGCAGGGTCTTCACCCGCGCCCGCAGCACCACCGCCGAGTCGCCCAGCGCCTGCACGCCGAACCACTCCAGGTCGCCGGTGGTCTGCACCGCGAATTCGGGGTCCTCCATCAGTTCGGAGAAGGCGTCGAGGATGCCCTGCTTGGCCTCGTCGATGTCCTCGCGATAGGCGATGCCCATGTCGAACACGGCGTAGGAGAAGTCGCGGGTCAGGTTCGACACCGAGTCCACCGAGCTGAACGGGATCAGGTGATAGGTCCCGTTCAGGTCGCGGATGGAGACGGAGCGCACGGTCAGCTTCTCCACCCCGCCGGTGATGCCGCCGGCGGTGACCACGTCGCCCACGTTCATGGCGTTTTCAAGCTGGATGAAGATGCCGGTGATCACGTCCTGCACCAGCTTTTGCGCGCCGAAGCCGATGGCCAGGCCCAGGACGCCGGCGGAGGCGATCAGCGGCGCGATGTCGATGCCCAGCTCGCTGAGCGAGAACATCAGCGTCAGCACCGCCAGCACGATCGTCGCGGCGTTGCGCATCAGGGTCAGCAGCGTGGTCTCGCGCGGGGACGGGGCGGCCCCGACCTCGGGGTTGAGCCGCCAGTCGATCCAGGAGGTCATGGCCAGCCAGGCCACGAAGGCCGCGAACAGGATCATCGCCACGCTGACCATGCCGCCGGTCAGCCGCAGCCCGAGATCCGAGCCCAGCCAGGCGTCGAGCTGGGTGATCCCGGCGACCTGCAGGGTCCAGATCAGGATCGAGATCAGCACCAGCATCCGGACCAGCATCAGAAGCTTGGGCAGGAAGCTGTTCAGCCGCTGTTCGAGCAGGGGCAGGGAGGAGGTGATCCGGTCGGGCAGGCTGACGCCGCGACGGGCCCAGGTGGCGAGCGTGTGGTTGACGATCATGCCGACCACGATGGCGGCCAGCACCTCGGCGGTGGCTTCGAGCACCGGGAACAGGACGCCGCCGGGCCGGATCAGCACGATCACGAACAGCCCCGCCAGGTAGAGCATCACCGGAATATGCCAGAGCCGGGCGAGGGTCGCGAAGACCTTGCGGCTCTGCGAATCCGACGGCGTGAGCCAGGCGGCGACCGCCTTGCGGTGGCGCAGGACCGAGATCATGGCGATCAGCACCACGATCAGCGACACCGCGGCCCCCAGCGCCGCGCCGGCGCGCCAGCCGACCTCGCGGCTGACGATCGGGGCGGCGAGCAGGTGGCCGTAGCCCAGGATGCCGGCCGCCGCGACCAGCCGCCAGGCCAGCGCCTGCGCGCCGCCGTCGGGCAGCGGGATCAGGCGCAGGGCGCCGGTCTCGGGCCGCAGGGCGAAGCGGATCACGGTGCGCGAGATCTCCACCGCCACGAAGGCGTTGAGGTAAAGGCTCTGACTGAAGCCGACCTGTCCCGCGGCGCCGGTGGCGAAGGTGACGATGGCGTAGCCGGAGGCGAAGGCCGCCAGCACCGTGACCGCGTCGAGCAGGGTGGTGCCCATGCTGAGGCCCAGCGTCGGAAGCCAGCCGCGCCCCTCGCCGGCCTGTCCCAGGCGCCGCCGCAGCGGCCGGGCGGCGAGGCGCAGGGCGATGAACACCGCATAGGTGACCAGGATCGCCACCGCCAGTTCCTGAAGCGCGCCGAGGATCACGCCGGAATCGGCGGCGGATCGCAGTTCGGACAGGCGGCCGGGGGCGAGCGCCAGCTTGTCCCACAGGCTGAAGGCGAAATCCGCGGCTTGCTCCACGGCGCGCTGGCTCAGCTCCGCCGCCTGGCGGCCGATGGACAGGCCCTCGCTGTTGGAGGCCGCGGCGGAGGCGTCTCCCCCCGCGTCTCCCGAAGCGGGCGCGGCGGCGGCGGGCTCGGTGGAGGCCTCCTCCCGGCCGCTGGGCTGCGCGCCGGCGTCGGCCTCGGCCGCGGCGCCGCTCTCGCGCAGGGCGCCGATCAGCTTGTCGCGGGCCTCGGGGTCTTCGAGGACCTTCAGCAGGGCGGCGGCGGGATCGGCGGCGACGTCGGCGGACCCGGTCTCGCCCCCCGAGCCGTCTCCGGACCCGTCGCCGGACTCCGCGCTCTCTTCCGCGGCGGCGTCGCCGGAGCCGGAGCCGGTCAGGGCGCCGAAGCCGAGCTGGGCCTGGCCGGGAGACGCGAACAGGCAGAGGCAGAGGGCGAGGCTCAGCGTGACGCACAGCGTCGCGAGCCGGGCGCGCCACGGGCGGGAAATATCGGGGCGGGTCAAACGAAGTCTCCAGGCAGGGGGCGTCGGCCGTGTCGCGGGCGGCTTGGATCTCGGGCCGCGGCGGGCGCGGCTTGGGGAAACCTAACGCGCCATGCGGGAATGTCACGCCCATGGGGCGCGGGGGCGGGGGCGGGGCGCGCCGGGCGGGCGTCGGGTGGGCGCCCGGATAGACGCGCCGGAGCCGCCCGGCAAGCGCCGAAGGCGGGGCGGCCGCCCTTCTGTCGTCGGTCATGCCCGCATGCGCGCCCGGAACCGCCAGCCGGGCGCCCACCGCGCCGCAAGCGGGCCGCGCCGCAAGCGCCGCCCCTGTCAGCGCGGCGCGGGCGGGCGTTGGCCAGGGGCGGAGGGGCGGACGCGCCGCTCCCTCCGCCCGCCGTCGCGGCGCGGCGGGGTCAGGCGGTGACGCCGCCCCAGACCGCCTCGGCGGTTTTCACCACCAGCTCCAGCTTGCGGCGCTGGTCGTCGAAGGTGATGTCGTTGCCTTCCTCGGTCGAGGCGAAGCCGCATTGCGGCGCGATCCCGAGCTGATCGATGTCGGCGAATCTGGAGGCCGCCTCGAACTGACGCTTCAGGTCGTCCAGGCGCTCCAGCCCGCCGGTCTTGGTGGTGATGAAGCCCGGCATGACCCGCTGCCTGCCCTTGGACAGCAGGCGCAGCGGCTCCAGCCCGCCGGCGCGCTCGGTGTCGTATTCCATGAAGAAGATGTCGACGCCGGTCTTGTTGAACACCGCGTCGGCGGCCGGGTCGTAGGCCCCTTCGGCGGCGTGGGTCGAGCGGAAGTTGCCCCGGCACATATGCATGCCGATCAGCATGTCGGCGGGGCGGTCCTTGATCGCCTCGTTCATCATCCACGCATAGCGGTCGATCAGCCAGTCCGGGTCCTGACCGTCGGCCTCGCGCGCGGCGCGGTGCTTGGGGTCGCACAGGTAGGCGAAGAAGATGTCGTCCATCTGCAGGTAACGGCAGCCGGCCGCGTAGAACGCCGCGACGGCCTTTTTGTAGACCTGCGCCAGCGCGTCGAACAGGGCCTGCGGGTCCTTGTATTCGGCCGGGTGGATGTCCGCGACCGCCGTCCGGAAGTGGCAGCAGGACGGGCCGGGGATGGAGATCTTGGGCGTGACCTTCGTGTTGGCCGCCACGAACCTGAAATGCTCCAGCATCGGGTGGTCGTCGGGAAAATCGAGCGCGCCCTTGATGGTCGGGAAGATCGGGCGGAGCTTCACGCCGGCGAAGTCCACGCCCTCGTCCCGCTCCTCCAGGTCGAAGCCGTCGAGGGCGCCGATGAAGTCGTAATGCCAGAAGGAGCGCCGGCATTCGCCGTCGGTCACGGCCATCAGGCCGGCCTCCTCCTGCATCCGGATCGAGTCGCGGATGGCCGCGTCCTCGGCGGCGCGCAGGTCCTCGATCGGGGTGGTCCCGGTTTCGTAATAGCCCTTGCGGGCGGCCTTGACCGGGGCGGCGCGCAGCAGGCTGCCGACATGGTCGGCGCGGTAGGGCGGGGGCGGGACAGGGGTCTGGGTCATGCGTTCCTCTCCGGGGGCGGGCGGCGGCCCGTTGCGTCGGGTCGTCCGCGGGGACTGCGCGTGATTGTATGCAGCAGAGGGGGCCGCGGGCCAGTCCCTTCGACGCCGAGGCCGGGTTTCCGTCGCTATGGAGGGTTTTCGCCCGGTCTTGTATACAGGCCTAAGTCCCCTGCTTTGACGGAGATCGCCTTGGCCGACCGGTCCCCCAATCCCGAGATCCCGCCCGCGCCCGCGGCCGAACGCGGGCCGGCCTCCTCTCGCGGCGCCGCCGCGCGGGGGCTGCGCGCGGTGCTGGGGCTGCGCGAGCTGATCCATTCCGGCGCCGTCGCCCCCGGCGAGCGGTTGTCCGAGCTCGACATGGCCGAGCGGCTGGGTCTGTCGCGCACCCCGATCCGCGCGGCGCTGGCGCGGCTGGAGCAGGAGGGGCTGCTGATCCAGCTGGCCTCCGGCGGCTACGCGGCGCGGGCGTTTTCCGAGGCCGATGTGCGCGACGCCATCGAGCTGCGCGGGGTGCTGGAAGGCGCGGCCGCCCGGCTCGCGGCCGAGCGGGGCGCCGCGCCCGGCCCGATGGAGGCGGCGCGGGCGCTGCTGGCCCGGCTCGACGACATTCTCGCCCCCGGCGCCGCGGCGCTGGAGTTCCCCGCCTATTTGGAGGCGAACGAGGCCTTCCACGGGGCGCTTGCGGCGCTGTCGGGCTCGCCGCTGGTGATCCGCCAGATCGCGCAGGCGACGCGGCTGCCCTTCGCCGGTCCCTCCGCCTTCATCGACGCCCAGTCGCGCATGGACGAGGTGCGCGAAAGCCTGACCGTCGCCCAGGCCCAGCATCGCGGGCTGATCGAGGCGATCGCGGCGCGGGAGGGCGCGCGGGCCGAGGCGCTGGCGCGCGAACATGCGCGGCTGGCGCTGCGCAATCTCGACGCGGCCATGCGCGACCGGGCGCTGGCCGCGCGGGTGCCCGGCCTGAGCCTCGTCACCCGCTGACCCCTCCCCTCCCCCGCGCCCGGCGCGCGCCCCTGCCGCGTAGGGAGGGGCGCGATTCTGGGCCACTGTCCCCCGGACTTGCGCGCGGACTTGCGCGCGGCCGGGCGTGGACTGCGCGCGGACTGCGGGCGAACCGGGCGCGGACCGGATGGGAGGGGAACGGAGATGGCGGGCGTCGATTGGCTGATGACGTTGAATGCGGGCTCGTCCTCGCTGAAGCTGGCGGCATATGACCTGGCCGGCGCGCCGTTGGGGAGCGGGCAGCTCTCGGATCTCGACGTGATGACCGTGCCCGCCGGGCGGCTGGCGGAGGCGGTGTCGGGGATCATGGCGGGGACGGGGGCGGCGCCGGCGCCGGTCGCGGTCGGACACCGGGTCGCCCATGGCGCCCATCTGCGCGCGCCGGGGGAGTTCGGGGCCGAGATGCGCGCGGCGCTGGAGGCCGCCTGCGCCTTCGCCCCCCTGCACAATCCGCCGGCGCTGCATATCGTGGACGCGGCCGCCGAGCTTTGGCCCGGGGCGCGGGTCTTCGCCTGTTTCGACACCGCCTTTCACGCCACCCAGCCCGAGGTCGAGACGACCTTCGCCATTCCCGCCGAATTCCGCGCGCAGGGGCTGAAGCGCTACGGGTTTCACGGGCTGTCCTACGCCTCGATGGTGCGGCGGTGGGCGGATCTGACCGGGGCGCCGCCGCCGGGGCGGCTGCTGGCCTGCCATCTGGGCGCCGGGTCCTCGATGGCCGCGATCCGGGACGGGAGAAGCGTGGCGACGACCATGGGCTTTTCCCCGATGGAAGGGCTGGTGATGGCCACCCGCTGCGGGGAGCTGGATCCGGGGGTGATCTTCCACCTGCTGCGCCAGGGCGAGGACCCGGCGGGGCTGGAACGGGCGCTGAACCGCGAGAGCGGGCTGAAGGCGCTGGGCGGCTCGGGTTCGATGAAGGCGCTTCTGGAGCGGGATGACGATGCGGCGCGTTTCGCGGTGGATCACTATTGCCACTGGGCACTGCGCCATGCGGGCGGGCTGATCGCGCTGATGGAGGGCGTGGACGCCATCGCCTTCACCGGCGGCATAGGCGAGCACGCGGCCCCGGTGCGGGCGCGGATTCTCGACGGGTTGCGCTGGGCGGGACTGGACGAGCGCGCCTGCGTGGTGATCGAGGCCGATGAGGCCGGGGAGATCGCCCATGCGGTGCTGGGCCTGCTGAACGGCTGAACGACTGCACGGGGTGGGGGCGGGGCGGGGCTGGCGCCCCGCGCGGCCTTCCCCGACCTCCCGCCCGCCCACCCCGGCCGGGGAAGGCCGCGGCGCCCGGATCGGCCGGCGCCCGCGCGCGGCGGGCGTCAGATCACCTCTTCCTCGACCAGGGGGCGGTTCTCCAGCAACCGCTCATAGCCGAGCGGGGAGAGATCCAGGCTGCGATAGGCCCCATGGGCGATCAGCTCCCCCACTCCGCGCCCCACGCCGGGCGCGTGCTGGAGCCCGTGGCCCGAGAAACCGGCGGCGTGGATCAGGTTGGGGACCTCGGGATGCGCGCCCACCACCCCGTTGCGGTCGAAGCGGTTCCATTCGTAGTGGCCGGCCCAGAAGCGGCCCGGGCGGATCGCCTCGAAGCATTCGGCGCGGGCGGCGAGGGTCGGCCAGACGATGTCCTCGAACTCGGCGTGGCGGGGCTCGAAGTCCTCGGGCGCCACGGCGGGGTCCTCGACGGGCGGGGCGCCAGCGAGAAAGCCGGTTCCCTCGGGGCGGCAGAACACGCCCGACGGGTCGATCATCAGGGGCAGGGGGCCCGCCGGCGGGGCGGCGCAGTCGAAGGTGAAGAGCGTGCGCTTGCGCGGCTCGATGGGCAGGGCGAGCCCGGCCCAGCCAGCCACCGTTCCCGCCCGCGGCCCGGCGGCGTTGACCGCGACGCCGCAGCCCAGGCGGGCGCCGGAGGCCAGGCGCACCGCCGCGACCCGGCCGCCCGGCCCCCGATCCGCCGTCATCTCGAAGCCCACGGCCTCGTCCCGGATCACCCGCGCGCCCGCCGCCCGGGCCGCGCGCAGCATGGCGCCGTGCAGGCCCATGTTGTCGAACCAGCCCTCCCCCCGCAGGCCGAGACTGGCGAGCCGGATCTCTTCCAGGCGCAGATGGGGGTAGCGGGCGGCGACCTCCGCAGGCGTCAGCAGCACCACCTCGGCCCCCGCCGCGCGCTGGGCGGCATGGGTGGCGCGCATCGCGGCCTCCTGCGCCGGGGTGGCGGCGAGGAACAGGTAGCCGTGTTCGCGAAAGCCGGGATCGGGGCGGGCGGCGCCCCCCCCGAATGACGCGCCGAAAAGGTCGGGGAAGGCGCGCAGCACCTCCACCCCGTAGGCCGACAGCGCGATGTTTACCGCGGTCGAGAACTGCGCCCGGATCCCGCCGGCGTTCAGCGCGACCGAGGCGCCGGCATAGCTCGCGTCCCGCTCGATCACCGCGACCGAGCCCTCGAAGCCCGCCAGCACGCGCAGCCCCCAGGCGACCGCCGCGCCGATGGCCCCCCCGCCCACGATGGCCACGTCGACGGATGGGATGCGCGCGGATGAGGAAGAGGCGGACATGGCGGCTCCGGTGCGGGTTGCCGGGAGGCCCGGCCTGCGGGCATGATCATCCGGCCGCGAGGCGTGTCGCAAGGGGAGGCGCGTCGCATGGCCGGACGCGCCGCATGGGGACGGCGCGCCGTAGCGGGTGAAGGGGACGACGATGGGCGTACGAGCCGCGGATCCGGATTTCTGGGCGCTGGTGCAGGTGGGGGCGGAGGCGAAGCCGGTCTGCTCGGGGTTCGTGTTCACCGAGGGGCCGGTCTGGCACCCCAGGGAGCGGGTGCTGATCTTCTCCGACATCAAGGGCGACGCGCGCTACCGCTGGCGCGACGGGTCCGAGGTCCGGCGGATCCTGTCGCCCACGCGCCAGGCCAACGGGCTGACGCTGGACCGCGATCTCAACCTGATCGCCTGCGAGCATCTGAGCTCGGTCGTCGCCCGCTTCCGGCCCGACGGAACGCGGGAGGTGCTGGCCAGCCATTTCGAGGGGCGGGCGCTGAATTCTCCCAATGATGTGGTCTGCGGGCGGGACGGGTCGATCTGGTTCACCGATCCCACCTATGGCCGCACGCCGCCCTGGGGCGACGGGCGCGAGCCGGAGCTGGATTTCCGCGGCGTATACCGCCTGCCGCCCGGCCATGTTCCGGGCGCGGAGCCGGAGCTGGCGGTCCCGCGCGACATGTTCCGCCAGCCCAACGGGCTGTGCTTTTCGCCCGACGAGGCGTGGCTTTACGTGGACGACACCGTGGCCGGGACCATCCGCCGTTTCCCGGTGGAGCCGGGGGGGCGGCTGGGCGAGGGCGCGCTGTTCGCCGACCGCATCGCCGAGCCCGACGACCGGCCGGGCGTCCCGGACGGCATCAAGTGCGACGAGACCGGAAACGTCTGGGTGACCGGGCCGGGCGGCGTCTGGGTCTATTCCCCCGACGGGGTCAAGCTGGGCGAGATCGACTGCCCCGAGCCGCCGGCCAACCTCGCCTGGGGGGAGGATGACGGCCGGGTGCTCTACATGACCGCGCGGACCTCGGTCTACGCGCTGCCCACGATCGTGCGGGGGCGGGAGGAGCCGTTCATGGCCGGGATGCGGGGCCAGGGCGGGGCGCATACGCGGTCTTAATCGAAGCGGGCGCAGGGTGCGGGCGGTTCGATGAAGGAGAGCGCGGATGAGTCGGGGGCAGGAGATTCGGTTGGGCCTTGTGGTGGCCGTGGCCCGGTTGCTGGGCGTGCCGGTGGGCGTGCGGGACGGCGCGGAGGCGGAGGCGGTGGCGGAGGCGGGGGGCGGGGATGTCGGCCCGTCCCGCGCCGCCCGAGGCGGTCCGCCGCCCCTGGGGCGGGAGCGGCGGACCTACGGCCGCGTGGTGTCCTTCCGCCAGCCTGGCGACGACGCGTCGGCGATGACGGGCGGGCAGCGGACGGAGACGGTCGAGGACATCCTGCGCAAGGCCTGAGCCCTCGCGCGGCGCCGGCGGCGTCGGGCGAGCCGCGACCGGCGGGCCGCGCCGTTCGAGGGCGGGTCGCCGGACGCGGTTTGACGGGAGCGGTATGTCGGAACGGGCGGTTCGGTAGGGCTGGCCGAAAAGCTGGCTGTCGGAAGCGGTATTCGTGGTCGGCGGCGGGCGAACGGCGTCTCTAAGCCAGCGTCGCGACGCCCGCAATTCGACGCCCGCATCTCGACGTCGGCGTCTCGGCGATGAAGTCGCGCGTTCGGGGACGCGAAGCCGGGGGCTCGCAAACGGTATCTCGGAACCGGGGGCCGAAGGTCAACGCCGAAGGCGGGGCGCCGGCGGAGGCCTGCCGGGCGCCGGCGTGGACTTTCCGGAAGCGATGGCCGAACAGGGCCCCGAGATCCGCCGGCCGCGCACGGACCGGCGGAAAACCGGGCGCGTTTGGCGGGCGCCGGGGCGCGTTTCGTGGCAGGTTCGGGGACCAGTCAAGGGAGATCCCGATGCTCGAACTCCGTCCCAATTGCCAGCGGTGCGACCGCGACCTGCCTCCGCATGATCCGGCGGCGCGGATCTGCTCCTATGAATGCACCTATTGCGCGGACTGCGTGGACGGCCCGCTGCGCAATGTATGCCCGACCTGCGGCGGCGGCTTCGCGCCGCGTCCGATCCGCCCGGCGAAGGCCTGGCGCCCCGAGTTGAAGCTGGGGCTCGCGAACCATCCGGCCTCGACCCAGCGCCGCGCGCTGAAATTCTCGCCCGAGGACGTGGCCGCCCATGTCGCCCGCATCGCCGCGATTCCGCCGGGGGAACGCTGAGCCCCGGATCGACGCGCGCGCCGGGGGCGCCCGGGGCGCCCGGGCGCGGCCCGCGGTCCCGCCGCGCCGAAGGACTGCGAAGGCGTCTCGGCCCCTTGGCGGCCGTCCCGATCGCCCCGACATCGCCCCGCCCCTGCGGGGCCGGCCCCGGCCGGGCGCTGTCGTCGCCGCGACGTCCGCGTCCGCGTCCGCGTCCGCGATCGCCTGCGCGGGACGGTCGACGCCCGCCACGAAAAAGGCCCCGGCAGGGAACGCCGGGGCCTTCGAACCTGCGATCCGCCAGGATCAGACCGACATCACCCCGCCGTCGATGGCGATGGTCTGGCCGGTCATGAAGCCGTTGTCGGGCGCGGCGGCCCAGACGATGGCCTGGGCGACCTCCTCGGGCTCTCCCAGCCGGCGCATGGGCACGCCGCGGGCGATCCAGGCGGCGGCGGCCTCGCGCTCCATCCCCTTCTCGGCCACCACGTTGTCGATGTCGAATTCGACCATCGGCGTGCGGGCGTAGGCGGGGCAGATGGCGTTGCAGCGGATGCCGCGACGGGCGTTCTCGGCCGCCGCGGTCTTCGTCAGGCCGACGACCCCGTGCTTGGCCGCCGCGTAGACGCCGAGCTGCGGCGCCCCCGCGATGCCGGCCAGCGAGGCGACGTTGACGATGGCCCCGCCGCGCCCGCCCTTGCGGGTGTCCATCGCCGGGATCTGGGCGCGCATCGCATACCAGACCCCCATCAGGTCGATGTTGACGACGCGCAGCGCGTCCTCGGGGCTGACATCCTCCAGCCGCGCGCGGGCATGGACGATGCCGGCGTTGTTCACCGCCACGTCGAGCCCGCCGAACTTTTCGACCGCGCAGGCGACCAGCGCCTCATGCAGCGCCGGGTCGCCGACATCGCCGGGAATGCCCTCGGCCGGCGTCCCCAGCGAGGCCGCGAAGCCCGCCACATCGCGCGAGGGATGGTCGGAGAGCACCAGCGACGCCCCCTCCGCCGCGAACATCTTCGCGGCGATGGAGCCGAAGCCGCCGGTGGCCCCGGTGATCAGGACGGTCTTGCCCGCGAACCGGCTCACCCGGCCTTCTCCGTGGCCTTCAGCGCATGGGCCGCCAGCGGCCGCACCGAGCGCCCGGCCCGCAGCGCCTTGTCGGGATTGGAGGCGTTGCCGTCGATGCCGCGCTTGTAGACGCCCTGCATGATCGCCGCGAGGCGGAAATGCGAGAAGGCGATGTAGTATTCCCAGTTGTCGATCTGGGGAATGCCGCGGCGCTTGCAGTAGGCCTCCACATAGGCCTTTTCGTCCGGCAGCCCGTCCGAGGCGTCGCGCGGATGACCGCCCAGCCCCCGGAACCCGTCGCCGTCCGGCATCCGCCAGTTGGCGCACTGGTAGCCGAGATCGGCGTAGGGATGGCCGACGGTGCACAGCTCCCAGTCCAGAACCGCGATCAGGCGCGGCTCGGTCTTGTGGAACATCACGTTGTCGAGCCGGTAGTCCCCGTGCACGAGGGTCGCGAGACCGTCATCCGCCGGCTCGTTCTCCTCCAGCCAGGCCATCAGCGCGTCCATCTCGGGGATGGTCTCGGTTTCCGACGCCCGGTACTGGCCCGACCAGCGCTTGTACTGGCGGGCGAAATAGGTGCCCGGACGGCCGAAATCCTCAAGGCCGACGGCCTTGTAATCCACGTCGTGCAGGGCGGCGAGCGCCTTGTTCATCTCGTCGTAGATCTTCGTGCGCTCGGCCGGGGCGAGCTCGGGCAGGGGGGCTTCCCACAGCACGCGGCCGTCGAGGAACTCCATGATGTAGAACTGCCGGCCCAGCGGGCTGCGCTCATCGTCCGGGGCCAGGTGGAACATCCGCGGCACCGGCACGTCGGTCTTGGCCAGCGCGGCCATCACCCGGTATTCGCGATCCACCTGGTGGGCGGATTTCAGCAGCTCCCCCGGCGGCTTGGCGCGCATCACGTAGGAGCCGCTCTCGGCGTCCACGCGGAAGGTGGGGTTGGACTGGCCGTCGGAGAACTTGTGCAGGCCCTTCAGACCCTTGAAGCCTTCGACATGCTCTTCCAGATAGGGGGCGAGCCTGGCTTCGTCCACCTGGGCGGCGGCGTGGGTCGCGTCGCTCATGCGTCGTCTCCCATCACGGCGTAGCCGCGCGAGGTGGCGACCAGCGCGGGCTTGCCGCCGTTGGCGAGCTCCTGGCCCTCGATCTCCACCTTCACGTCATAGGCGATGACCACGGCGCCTTCCTTCACCTGCACGTCGGCCAGCGTGTAGCGGCCGCGCACGCGGGATCCGACGGGGACCTGAGCCACGAAACGGGCCTTGTCGACGCCGTAGTTGTAGCCCATCACCGCGCCCTTCAGCTTGGGCGTGGTCTTGTAGGAGAAGCCGGCCAGCAGGCTGAGCGTGAAGAACCCGTGGGCGATGGTTCCGGGCAGGCCGGATTCCTTCGCGCGCGCCGGATTGACGTGGATGAAGTTGCGGTCGTCGGTGGCCACCGCGAAGGCGTCCACGTCCTTCTGGGTCACGTCGTACCAGGGGGAGACGCCGATCTCCTGACCCACATGGGTCTGGAATTCGTCGATCGTCCATTCGGGCACGTCGCGTTCGCGCGGATCGTAGTCCTCGACACCGTTTTCCGTGATCATAGGTCTCTCGCCTTGTCCCAGAGGTCGCCGCCGGTCATCACGCCGGTCCCGCCGTCAAGCGGCAGGATGCAGCCGGTCACATAGGCCCCGGCCTTCGAGCACAGGAACAGCGAGGCCCCTGCGATGTCGGTGGGGATGCCGATGCGCCCCAGCGGCACGTCGGAGCCGACGGCCTCGGCCTTTTCGTCGGAGCCGGTGGCGAATTCCGTCATCTTGGACTGGAACGGCCCCGGCGCGAAGGCGTTGAAGGTGATCCGACGATGGGCGCATTCCTTGGCGAGGATCTTCGTCAGGTGATGCACCGCGGCCTTGGAGGCCGAATAGGAATAGGAGCCGTCGCCCATCGGCCAGTGGCCCATGACCGAGCCCAGGTTGACCACCCGGGCCGGGTCCGCGTCGGTCGCGGCGGCGTCGAGAAGGGGGAACAGCCGGCGGGTCATCTCGAACAGGCCCGCGACGTTGATGTTCATCACCTTCTGCCAGGCCTTGTAGGGGAAATCGTCGAGATCCGCCCCCCAGGCCACGCCGGCGTTGTTGAACAGGATGTGCAGCTTGTCGGTGCGCGCGGCGACCGCCTGGACCAGCTCGTCGCAGCCGGCCTCGGACCCGACGTCGCCGGCGAAGCCTTCGGCCGAGCCGGCGGGGTTCAGGGCGTTGATCTCCGCCGCGGCGCGCTCGCATTCCTCGCCCTTGCGCGAGGCGATCAGCACGCGGGCGCCGCCCATGGCCAGCGCCTCCGCGATCATGCGGCCGATGCCGGTCGCGCCTCCGGTGACGAGCGCGGTTTTACCCGCGACGCCGAAAAGGTCGTCGAGATAGCTCAACTCGATCCTCCCGTTTGTCTCGCCGATCTCATGTCCGGCGTTGACGACATACGCGACAGTATGTAGTGTCCGACAGATGAGCGCAACCCCGCATGCCGGCCCGGAAAAATCGAGCGAGCCCGAGCCCGATCAGGGCGGCGGGGAGGGCGTCGAGGAGACCCTCCGCGAAGAGCGCGAGCCCGACCCCGAAGGCCAGCCCGAACGCGACGACGCCCCGCTTTTCGTCCCCGAGCCGTCCCCCGTCGCCCCTCGTCCGGGGGAGCGCGGCGCGGCCCAGGAGGAAGTGCTCGTCGCCGCCGCCCAGGCCTTCATGGAACGGGGCTTCGCCGCCACCTCCATCGACGACGTGGCGCGGGTGATGAACGCCACCAAGGGGCGTGTTTACCACTATTACCGCTCCAAGCTGGAGCTTTTCAACGACGTCACCCGGCGATCGCTGGAGATGATCCACGCGGAGGTCGCGGCCGCCGAGGCCGCCGGCGGCGATCCCGACCGGCGGATGGAGCGGATGGTGCGCACCCATGCCGGGATGATCCTGCGCGAGCGGGCCTTTCACCGCACCGCCCTGCAGGGGGTGGAGCTGCATCTGCGCATCGCCGCCAGCCAGGATCAGCGCGCCGCCGTCGCCGACCTGATCAGCCTGCGCGACGCGCATGAGCGCCTGTTCGTGCGGGTGCTGGCCGAGGGCGTCGCCGCCGACCGTTTCCGCCCCTGCGACGTGAAGGTGACCGTGCGCACCCTGCTGCCGGCGCTGAACGGCCCGGTCTTCTGGTATCGCCCCCGCGAGGGCGAGACCGACGCCGACCGCGCCGCGATCGTCGATCAGATCACCGCCTTCGCGATGAGCGGCCTGCGCCTGCGGCCGTGACCGGCGCGCGGTCGGCCGACGCGCCGCGCCGCGCCGGGGCGAAAGATGAGAAAAAAGCGCCGCCGGATCACGGCGGCGACGACAACACAGACGGAGGAAACCCCATGAACATGAACATCAAGCCGGAACTGCAGAGCATGGCGCTCGGCATGTCCGAGCGCATCATCCCGATCCACGCCGCGGTGAAGGAGATGATGGACGAGCTGGTCCACCCCGCCGCCAAGCGTTTCGAGGAAGCGCATGCCAAGGCCCCGACGCCCTGGACCTATACCGACGAGATGCTGGAGATCATCAACGGTCTCAAGGCCGAGGCCAAGAAGCGGAACCTGTGGAACTTCTGGCTGACCGATTCCAAGTCCGGCTACGGCCTGTCGACGGTCGAATACGCCTATCTGGCCGAGGAGATGGGCAAGTCGCCGCTGGGCGCCGAGACTTTCAACTGCGCCGCCCCCGACACCGGCAACATGGAGGTGCTGGAGCGCTACGGCGCGCAGGCCCACAAGGACAAGTGGCTCAAGCCGCTGCTGGAGGGCGAGATCCGCTCCGCCTTCCTGATGACCGAGCCGCAGGTGGCGTCCTCGGACGCGACCAACGTCTCCATGAGCTGCGAGCTCGACGGCGACGAATACGTGCTGAACGGGGAGAAGTGGTGGTCCTCGGGCGCCGGCGATCCGCGCACCGCGCTCTACATCACCATGGTCCGCACGCCGTCGGATGACCGGCCCCGTCACCGCCAGCATTCCCAGATCCTGGTGGATCCGGAGACGCCGGGCATCACCAAGCTGCGCGCCATGCAGGTCTTCGGCAACCCGGACGCGCCGCACGGGCATTTCCACCTGAAGTTCGAGAATGTCCGCGTCCCCAAGGAGAACCTGCTGGTCGCCGAGGGCGCGGGCTTCGAGATCTCGCAGGGGCGGCTCGGGCCGGGGCGCATCCATCACTGCATGCGCGCCATCGGCATGGCGGAGCGGGCGCTGGAGCTGATGATCCAGCGGTCGATGAGCCGCGAGGCCTTCGGCAAGCCGCTCTACCAGCTGGGCGCCAACTACGACATCATCGCCAACAGCCGCATCAAGATCGAGCAGGCCCGCCTGCTGTGCCTGAAGGCGGCGTGGATGATGGACCAGGGCGACCCGCGGCAGGCGGCGCCGTGGATCTCGATGATCAAGGTGGCCGCGCCGATCATGGCCGGCGAGATCATCGACGAGGCGATCCAGATGCATGGCGCCGGCGGCATCTCCCAGGACTTCCCGCTGGCCGAGATGTACACCCATGTCCGCACGCTGCGCCTGGCCGACGGGCCGGACGCGGTGCATCGCCGGCAGGTCGCCCGGCGGGAGCTGCGCCAGTACACCCAGGAGAAGGTCTGAGGCGCAAGTCCCGGCCGGCCCCGTCCCTCCGACGGGCGGGGCCGGCCGGGGGACGCGCACGGGTGCGCGTCGCGGCGCGTGATGACGGCGCGGCCTTTCGGGGCCGCGCCGTTTCGTTTTCGCGGAACGGGGGGCGGCGGTCTCGCGGCGCCGCGACCGGATGGGGCGGGGCGACCCCGCGCCCGGTTGCGCGGAGCGGGTGGGTCGGGCAGAACCGGGGTCCACGACACACCGCCCCGCCCTCGCGTCCCCGCGCCCCTTTCCGCCGCCCATGGCCCGGCGCGGCGGCCCGGGCGAAAGGGGGGCGGGACGCGCGAGGCTCGCAGCTCAGGACGGCGCCATGACGACCGACGGGACCGAGGCCACCGGAACCGACGCTTCCGGGCGGGCGGCCGACGCCGCCGCCACCCCCGCCCCCAAGCCGCGCAAGACCGCGGCGCGGGCCCGCGCGAAAGGGCGCCCCCGGTCAAAGGCCGCGGAGGCGAAGCTGTGGGGCGAGCGCACGCTCTGGTTGCTGCTGGGCCTGTGCCTGCTGCGGCTCGCCATCAACGCGCTGTCGCTGATCCCGATTCACTTCGACGAGGCCCAGTACTGGGCCTATGGGCGCGAGCTGGCCTTCGGGCATTATTCCAAGCCGCCGCTGGTCGGGTGGCTGATCGAGCTGTCCACGTCGATCTTCGGCGACACCCTGTTCGGGCTGCGCTTTTTCGCGCCGCTGGCGCATCTGGCGATCGGCGCGCTGATCTTCCTCACCGCCCGGCGGCTGTTCGACGCCCGCACCGGGTTCTGGGCGGCGCTGGTCTATTCGGCGGCGCCGGGGGTCTCGATCTCGTCCCTGCTGATGACCACCGATCCGCCGATGATGGCGGGCTGGGCGCTGGCGCTCTACGCCTCGGTGCGCATCGCGGAGGTCCGGCCGGGCAAGAAGACGTCCGAGCCCTGGGCCTGGTGGGCGGTCATGGGCTTCGGCATCGGCGCGGGGATGCTGGCGAAGTATACCGGCGGGGTCTTCGTGGTCGGCGCGCTGGGCTATGCGCTCATGTCGCGCGACCGTCCCATCGCGCCGACGCGGCGCAAGGGCGCGATGATCGCGGCCGGGACGGCGCTGCTGACGCTGTCGCCCAACCTGATCTGGAACGCCGGCCACGGCTTCGTCACCTTCGCCCATCTGGGGGAGAACGCCGAGATCCGGCCCGATCGCGGCCTGGTCCATCCCGACGAGCTGGGCGAGTTCCTCGGGGCCCAGTTCGGGGTCATCGGGCCGGTGGCGTTTCTCGCGGTGCTCGCGGCGCTGGCGATGTTCGCGCGGGCCGAGGCGCGGTCGGACTGGAAGGCGCGCCTGCTGGCCTGGCAGACGGCGCCGCTGCTGGTCGCGATGTGCGTGCAGGCGCTGCTGAGCCAGGCCCAGCCCAACTGGGCGGCGCCGGCCTATGTGGCGGGTTCGATCCTCGCGGCCCGCTTCCTGCTGGCGCGGGACTGGGACCGGGCGCTGCGCCTGCACGCCTGGATCGGCGGCGTGGCGCTGGCCGCGGTGCTGGCGCTGGGCGCGGTCTACATGGTCTGGGCGCAGGACCTGCCGCGCAGCCCCGACCCGTTCAAGAAAATGCGAATCGGCGGCCCGTTCTGCGAGGCGGCGCTGAGCGCGATGGAGGGCGAGGGCGCCGAGGCGCTGCTGTCCAACGACCGCCGGCGCCTGTCGGAATGCCTGTTCCAGGGCGGGCTCGACTTTCCCGACGCGGCGATCTGGGACCCGGACGGGCGTCCCTCCAACCATTTCGAGTTCCGCTCCCGGCTCGAAGCCGGCGACGCGCGCCTGTTCCTGCTGGCGGTGGAGGGCGAGGCGCTGGGCGAGGACATCGCCGCGCGCTTCGTGTCCGCCATCCCGCTGGGCGTGGGGGAGTTCCGCACGCATGAGGACCGCTCGGTCCGCTACACGCTATGGCTGGTGGAGGGGTTCGAGGGCTACTGAGCCCCCCGCCGCCGCCGCCGCCGCCGCCCCCGCCGCCCCCCGCGCCGCGCCTCGCGCGCGCGGCCTCCGAGCCCGTCCGCGGGATCGGGGGACGCCTGTCCGCGGGGCCGAAAATTATCTCTTTCGCGGTTGCGAAACCGCCCCTAGTCTCCCGGTGAACCGGCCCGCCACGCAGGGCGGGCGCCGCGCACAGGGGAGCCAATGCGCATGACCTCGAAAACCCATTCCGCCCTCCTGGCCGCCCTGACGGCCGGAGCCGCCTCCTTCGCCCCGGCGCTCGTCCCCGCGGCTGCGGTCGCGGCCGAGGAGCCGGTGCTCTACGTCTACAACTGGTCCGACTACATCGCCGAGGACACCATCGAGACGTTCGAGGCGGAAACCGGCATCAAGGTCACCTACGACGTCTTCGACAGCAACGAGGTGCTGGAAGCCAAGCTGATGGCGGGCTCCACCGGCTATGACATCGTGGTGCCCACCGGCGCGTTCCTCGCGCGGCAGATCCAGGCCGGCGTGTTCAGCGAACTCGACAAGTCCAAGCTTCCCAACATCGCCAACATGGACCCGGAGATCATGGAGCGGGTCGCCGCCTTCGATCCCGAGAACAAGCACGCCGTGGTCTACATGTGGGGCACCACCGCCATCGGCTACAACGTGGCCAAGGTCGAGGAGGCGCTGGGCGCCGACGCGCCGACCGACAGCTGGGGGCTGATCTTCGATCCGGAGAACGCCGCCAAGCTCGCCGATTGCGGGATCTCCATGCTCGACGCGCCGGTGGAGGTCATCCCCGCCGCCCTGAACTACCTGGGCATGGATCCGGGGGCGAAGGACAAGGAGAGCATCGAGAAGGCCGAGGCGCTGCTCAAGCAGATCGCGCCCCATGTCCGCTACTACCATTCCTCGCAGTATATCAACGACCTGGCCAATGGCGACGTGTGCGTCTCGATCGGCTGGTCGGGCGACGTGTTCCAGGCCCGCGACCGCGCCGACGAAGCCGATAACGGCGTCGAGATCGCCTATACCGTGCCCAAGGAAGGCGCGCTGATGTGGTTCGACATGCTGGCCATCCCCACCGATGCGCCGCATCCCGAGAACGCGCACAAGTTCCTCAACTTCCTGATGGACGCCCAGGTCGCCGCCGACATCACCAACTACGTCTGGTACGCCAACGCCAATGTCGAGGCGACGCCGCTGGTCGACCCCGACATCACCTCGGACCCGGGCATCTACCCGACCGAAGAGGCGAAGAAGAAGCTCTACACCTCGGTGGTCTACGACTCGAAGGCCGACCGGCTGCTGAACCGGGCCTGGACGGCCGTGAAGACCGGCCGCTGAGCGGAGGACGGGGCGTGACCGCACCCGCCGCGCAGCGCGCCCCGACATCCGCCCCGAAGTCGGATCGGGCCTTCATCCGCATCGAGGATGTGGTGAAGACCTTCGACGGCTTCCGGGCGGTCGACCAGGTGTCGCTCGACGTCGCCGAGGGGGAGATCTTCTGCCTCCTCGGCGGCTCGGGGTCCGGCAAGTCGACCCTGCTGCGGATGCTGGCGGGGTTCGAGACCCCGGACGCGGGCCGCATCGAGATCGACGGCCAGGACATGACCTCGGTCCCGCCCTGGGACCGGCCGGTCAACATGATGTTCCAGTCCTACGCGCTGTTCCCGCACATGAGCGTGGCGAAGAACATCGCCTACGGGCTGAAGCAGGACGGCATGTCCCGCGCCGATATCGAGGCGCAGGTGAAGCGGATGCTGGACCTGGTGAAGCTCTCGGCGCTGGGCCATCGCAAGCCTAACCAGCTTTCGGGCGGGCAGCGGCAGCGGGTGGCGCTGGCCCGGGCGCTGGCCAAGAAGCCCAAGGCGCTGCTGCTGGACGAGCCGCTGTCGGCGCTCGACAAGAAGCTGCGCGAAGAGACCCAGTTCGAGCTGATGGACATCCAGGACAGTCTCGGCACCACCTTCATCGTGGTCACCCATGACCAGGAGGAGGCGATGACGCTGGGATCGCGCATCGGGGTCATGGACCAGGGCAAGCTGGTGCAGGTGGACAAGCCCCGCGATCTCTACGAATTCCCGCGCAACCGCTTCATCGCGGATTTCGTCGGCTCGGTGAACATCTTCGAGGGCGTGGTGGCCGAGGACCTGCCCGACCGCGTCACCATCGCGTCGGACGCGCTGGGCGGAGCGATCCATGTCCATCACGGCATGTCGTGCCAGGAGGGCCAGACGGTCTGGGTCGCGGTGCGCCCCGAAAAGATGGTCCTGCGGCGGGAGGCGCCGACGGGCGTGCTGGGCGAGACTGTCGGCGGCATGGCGCAGGGCGTGGTCGAGGACATCGCCTATATCGGCGGGCTGACCCATTACCGGGTGGTCCTGCCCTCGGGGCAGCGGGTGCGGGCGACGCTGGCCAATCGCGAACGGCATGACGACGCGGCGCCGACCTGGGAGGAGACGGTCTGGATCTCCTGGGCCGGGGACGCCGGCGTGGCGCTGACCTCGTGAGCCGCGCGGGACGTCATATTCCGGGCCCGGGCCCGGACCGGCGGCCGGCGCGGGGAGGCCCGGCATGACCTGGCTGTGGCGCCGGGGCCGGGCGCTGGTCGTGGCCGCGCCGGTGCTGTGGCTGGGCCTGTTCTTCCTGATGCCCTTCCTGGTGGTGCTGCGGGTCAGCTTCGCCGAGGCGGTGATCGCGCGGCCGCCCTTCTCGGAGCTGCTGGACTGGGCGGACGGGCTGCTGACCGTCACGCTGAACCTCGGGAACTACACGTTCCTGGTCGAGGACGACCTCTATATCGACGCCTACCTGAACTCGATCCGGGTGGCTTTCGTCTCCACCCTGATCTGCCTGGTGATCGCCTATCCGATGGCGCTGCTGATCGCGCGCTCGAAATATCGCAATCTGCTGCTGATGCTGGTGATCCTGCCGTTCTGGACCAGTTTCCTGCTGCGCATGTATGCGCTGATCGGGTTGATGAGCCCCACCGGCTTCATCAACTCGGCGCTGGCGCTGGCGGGGATCGGGCCGATCACCATGATGCAGACCGATTTCGCGGTCTATGCGGGGATCGTGACCGGGTATCTGCCGCTGATGATCCTGCCGCTCTACTCCACGCTGGAGAAGCTGGACGAAAGCCTGCTGGAGGCCGCCCATGACCTCGGCGCGAAGCCCTGGAAGGCGTTCCTGACCGTGACCCTGCCGCTGTCGGCGCCGGGGATCCTGGCGGGGTCGCTGCTGGTGTTCATTCCGGCGGTGGGCGAGTTCGTGATCCCGGCGCTGCTGGGCGGCCCGGATCAGCTGATGATCGGCAAGGTGCTGTGGACCGAGTTCTTCAACAACCGCGACTGGCCGTTGGCCTCCGCCGTGGCGATCGCCATGCTGGCGCTGCTGGTGGCGCCGATCATGTTCGTGCGCAACGCGCTGGGCGCGAAGGAGTGAGGGCGCGATGAAACGCGGCTGGCCATTGCTGGTGGGGGCGGGGATCGGCTTCGCGCTGCTCTACGTGCCGCTGGCGATCATGGTGATCTACTCGTTCAACGCCTCCAAGCTGGCCTCGGTCTGGGGCGGCTGGTCGGTGCAGTGGTATGGCGAGCTTCTGGCCAACGACCAGATCCTGACCGCGGCCTGGGTGAGCCTGAAGGTGGCGGCGATGGCGGCGAGCATCGGGACGGTGTTCGGCACCCTGATCGGCTACGCCATGACCCGTTTCGGGCGGTTCCGCTTCCGGCTGTTGCTGTCGGGCATGGCGACGGCGCCGATCGTGATGCCGGAGGTGGTGACGGGCCTGTCGCTGCTGCTGCTCTTCATCTCGATGGAGGCGCTGCTGGGCTGGCCGGCGGAGCGGGGGATCGACACCATCGTCATCGCCCACGCCACGTTCTGCATGGCCTTCGTGGCGGTGATCGTGCAGGCGCGGCTGGCGGATCTGGACGTTTCGGTGGAGGAGGCGGCGATGGATCTCGGTGCCCGCCAGCCCCGGGTGTTCTTCGACGTGACCCTGCCGGCGCTGACCCCGGCGCTGGTGTCCGGCTGGCTGCTGAGTTTCACCC
The DNA here is from genome assembly GCF_900106695.1 of Albimonas donghaensis. Lineage (GTDB taxonomy): Bacteria > Pseudomonadota > Alphaproteobacteria > Rhodobacterales > Rhodobacteraceae > Albimonas > Albimonas donghaensis. Next base: position 135,618 of record NZ_FNMZ01000005.1, on the reverse strand, counting down.
TGTCGCTGGACGACCTGGTGATCGCGAGCTTCGTGAGCGGGCCGGGGGCGAGCACGCTGCCGATGGTGGTGTTCTCCAAGGTCCGGCTGGGCGTGACGCCGGAGATCAACGCGCTGGCCACCCTGATGATCGTGCTGGTGGCGATCTGCGTGGGGCTGGCGGCGTGGCGGATGGCGCGGGCCGGCAAGGGCTGAACGGCCGATCCGGCGACGCCCCTGCGGGGCGTTCCCATGTCTCCGGCCGCAAGCGGCCTTCGGGTTCAGGGACGGCGCCGGAATGGCCAGGCCGTGCGAAACCCTGCGAGCCGCCATGGCGGGGGGAGACCCGTGCCATGGGCGGCGCCGGCGACGGGCCGCGCGGGCGGAACGGGGCGGCCTGGCGGGCGCGGGACGCGCGGCTTCGCGACCGTTCAGCCGCGCCCGACCAGCGGCATCTTGGTGGCCATCACCGTCACGAACTGCATGTTCGCGCTCAGCGGCAGCGAGGCCATGTTGAGCACCGTGTCGGCCACCACGCCCACGTCCATCAGCGGCTCGGGGCGCACGGAGCCGTCGGCCTGCGGCACGCCCCTGGCCATGCGCTGGGTCATCTCGGAGGCGGCGTTGCCGATGTCGATCTGGCAGCAGGCGATGTCGAAGGGGCGGCCGTCGAGGCTCAGCGTCTTGGTCAGCCCGGTGATCGCGTGCTTGGTGGTGGTGTAGGGAACCGAGCCCGGCCGCGGCGCCTGGGCGGAGATCGAGCCGTTGTTGATGATCCGCCCCCCCTGCGGGTCCTGCGCGCGCATAGCCCCGAAGGCCGCCCGCGCGCAGAGCACCGAGCCGGTCAGGTTCGCCGCCAGCACGCCGAACCAGTCGTCCAGCGGCATCTCGTCGATGGGCATGGGGGGAGAGCCGCGGCCGGCGTTGTTGAACAGCGCGTCCACCCGTCCGAAGCGAGCCAGCGTGGCGGCGAAGAGCGCCTCGACCGAGGCCGGGTCGGCCACGTCGGTGGCGACGGGGAGCGCCGCGGGATGGCCCTCCGCGGTTTCCTCCAGCGCCTCGGCCCGGCGTCCGGCCAGCGCCACGTTCCAGCCGGCTCCGAGAAAGCGGCGCGCCGTCGCCCGCCCGATGCCCGAGCCCGCTCCGGTGATCACGATGGTTCCCGTCATGGCCCTGTCCTCCCCGCCCTGTCAGGAGGCGGAGCAAAGCCCGAGAGGGCCCCGAACGCAAGGCTGGCCCCAACTCAAGGTTGGCCCGAACGCAGGATGGGTCTGAACGCAAGCCGCCCCCGCGCCGGGCGGGCGCGGGGGCGGCGGGACGCGGCGGCCGGCCCCCGAGGGGCGCGCGGCTCACATGCCTTCGGGGCCGCGCTTGATGGCGGCGACGCCGGTGCGGGAGACGTCGACGAGGCCGAGCGGGGCCATCAGCTCCACGAACGCGTCGATCTTGTCGGAGGGGCCGGTCAGTTCGAACACGAAGCTGCGCAGGGTCGTGTCGACGACGCGCGCCCGGAACACGTCGGCCAGACGCAGCGATTCCACCCGCGCTTCGCCGGTCGCGGCGACCTTGATCAGGGCCAGCTCCCGCTCCACCGACGGGCCTTCGGTGGTCAGGTCATGCACGTCGATGACCACGACCATGCGCGAAAGCTGCGCCTTGATCTGGGCGATCACCGCCGGCGTGCCGGTGGTGACCACCGTGATGCGGGAGCGGCGCGAGACATGGTCGGTCTCGGCCACGGTCAGGCTCTCGATATTGTAGCCGCGGCCCGAGAACAGGCCGATGACGCGGGCCAGCACGCCGGCCTCGTTGACCACGAGCACGGCGAGCGTGCGGCGCTCCTCGCCCTCGGCCAGCGAGGAGCGGAGCGAATAGGCGGAATGGGCGGTGGAGCCCTGGGGAATGTTGAGCGCGTTCATGATTGTGTATCCGGATCGAGGGCCAAGCCCGAGGGGCGCCGACGAAAGACAAGAAGGATTCCCATGGCGAGGAAGGCGCCCGGCATCTGAAAGATCACGTGGCTGATCGACAGATGCTCCAGCCGCATCGCGAAGCTGCCGAAGCCTGCGCCGAGGCCGGAGAGCAGCCCTCCCGCCATCATCACGATGAAAACCGCGGCGTAGGTGCGCAGGGCTGTGTCGCCGATCCTGCGGAGCAGGAGATAGAGGGGATACTGGAACACCAGTATCCCGACCAGGCCTCCGATTATTTGAATGAAAAAGGTCACCGGTTCAGACCAGCATGCCGCCGCCGGCGTCGATCGCGCCTTCGGTCGAAGCCTCGCCCAGCAGCATCTCGTTATGCGCCTTGCCCGAGGGGATCATGGGGAAGCAGTTCTCGTGCTTCTCCACCATGCAGTCGAAGATCACCGGGCCGTCATAGGCCAGCATCTCCCGGATCGCCTCGTCGAGATCGGCGGGGTTCTCGCAGCGGATGCCCTTGGCGCCGAAGGCCTCGGCCATCTTCACGAAGTCCGGAAGCGCCTCCGAATAGGTGTGGGAATAGCGCTCCCCGTGCAGCAGCTGCTGCCACTGGCGGACCATGCCCAGACGCTCGTTGTTGAGGATGAACTGCTTGACCGGGGCGCGATACTGCACGGCGGTCGACAGCTCCTGCATGGTCATCATGAAGGACGCCTCGCCCGCCACGTTGATCACCAGCGCGTCGGGATGCGCGATCTGCACGCCGACCGAGGCGGGGACGCCGTAGCCCATGGTGCCCAGCCCGCCGGAGGTCATCCAGCGCTTGGGCTCCTGGAAATGCAGGAACTGCGCGGCCCACATCTGGTGCTGGCCGACCTCGGTGGTGATGTAGCGGTCGTGGTCGCGGGTCAGGGCCTCCAGCCGCTCCAGCGCGTACTGGGGCTTGATGACGGTCTCGGAGCCCTTGTAGGTCAGGCACTTGATCGCGCGCCAGGCGTCGATCTGGGTCCACCAGCCGGTCAGCCGGTCGCGCTTCAGCTTGCTGCCGCGGGCCTTCCACCGCTCCAGGATCGCGGCCAGCACGCAGGCCACGTCGCCGATGATCGGCACGTCGACCATGACGTTCTTGTTGATCGAGCTCGGGTCGATGTCGATATGCACCTTCTTCGAGCCGGGCGAGAACGCGTCCAGCCGGCCCGTGATGCGGTCGTCGAAGCGGGCGCCGATGCAGAACATCGCGTCGCAGTCATGCATGGCCATGTTGGCTTCATACATGCCGTGCATGCCGAGCATGCCCAGCCAGGCCTCGCCCGAGGCCGGGTAGGCGCCCAGCCCCATCAGCGTGGAGGTGACCGGGAAGCCGGTGGCCTCGGCCAGCTCGCGCAGCAGGCGGGTGGCCTCGTCGCCCGAGTTGATGACGCCGCCGCCGGTGTAGAGGATCGGCCGCTCCGCGGTCTCGATCATCTCGACCGCGGCTTCGATCATGTCGGCGTCGCCCTCGGTGCGGGGGCGGTAGGGCAGGGCGGGGGCGTCCTCGGGGCCGCGATAGGTCCCGGTGGCGAACTGCACGTCCTTGGGAATGTCGATCAGCACCGGGCCGGGGCGGCCGTTGGTGGCGACGAAGAAGGCCTGGTGCAGGACGTCGGAGAGCTGGTCGGTCTCCTTCACCAGCCAGTTATGCTTGGTGCAGGGGCGGGTGATGCCGATGGTGTCCGCCTCCTGGAACGCGTCGGAGCCGATCAGGAAGGTGGGGACCTGGCCGGTCAGGACGATCATCGGGATCGAATCCAGCAGCGCGTCGGCCATGCCGGTGACGGCGTTGGTCGCGCCCGGGCCGGAGGTGACGAGCACGACGCCCGGCTTGCCGGTGGAGCGCGCGTAGCCCTCCGCGGCATGGGTCGCGCCCTGCTCGTGCCGGACCAGGATGTGGCGGATGTCGTTCTGCTTGAACAGCTCGTCATAGATCGGAAGCACCGCGCCGCCGGGATAGCCGAACACGGTGTCCACACCCTGGTCTTTCAGGGCCTGGACGACGATCTGGGCGCCGGTCATTTCGCGGGACATCGGGGTCTTCCTCTGGCGTGTGGTCAGGTTCGGGGGCGGATCATCGGGCACAAAAAAACCCCCGTGCGGCGGGGGCGTGCGGGCGCGTCCTGGACGAAATCCTCGTCCGGGTCAGGCGCGCCCTGTCGTAAGTACCGCAATGACGATCATCGGTGGTCTCTCCGGTTTCGCTCCGCAGGCCCCGATTAGCGGCCGGGGCGGGGAGGGTCAACCCCGGAACCGGTCCGGGATGGAGAAAATTGCGCGACGGGGGCTTCGCGCGCAATTTTCAGCGGGTCGCCGTTGCGGCAGGAGGCGGCGGCGGCGTCGTCACGGGGGGCTCAGCCCCGCGATCCGTCCGGCGCGCCGACGGGCGCTGGGGCGCGCACGAAGCGCGACATGGCCCACAGCCCCAGCGCCGCGGCGGGCAGGGGCGCGAGATAGACCGTGCGCGCCACGACGCGCAGCGTCTCCGCGTCCGCCCCCGCCGCGAAACCCGCGGCGTTGCCGGCGAGCCCGGCGAAGGCGGCGCCCGAGGCGAAGCCGAGCTGCTGGGTGGTGGGGATGGCGGCGGCGACCCTCGGCGCGTCCCCCGGCCCGGCGAAGGCGCGGGCGCGGCGGAGCAGGAACGTCCAGCACAGGCCGAAGCCCGCCCCCTCCATCGCCGCCACCAGCGCCACCGCGGCGGGCGGGCCCGACGGCACGGTCAGCGCCAGCAAGGGCAGGGACAGCGCCACCAGGCACATGCCGATGGCGATGGCCCTGGGGTCATGGCGCGGGGGCAGGGACGACGCCAGCACGGCGGTCGTGGACCATCCCGCCGGCACCGCGGCCATCACGTAGCCGGCCGCCATCGGCGGCAGCCCGTGCAGCCGCATCAGCATCACCGGCGCGAAGGCGTTGAACGACACCAGCGCGAAGGACATGCACAGCACCATCAGAAGCGCCGCCCCCGCGGGGTCCGAGGGCCGGAAGGCCCGCGCAGGGAACAGCCGCCCCTCGCCCCGGCGGGCGTCGATGCGCAGGGCGCCCCACAGCGCGGCGGCGCCGCCGGCGAGGCAGAGGGAGGAGCGCAGCGGCGCCGGATCCAGCCCCGCCGCCGCGATCAGCCCGACGCCGCCGGCGATCAGGGCCAGCCGCTCCAGCGGCAGGCGCAGGGGCGGCGGCGCGGCGGGTCGGGGCTCGCGCCGCAGGACCAGCGCGATCCATACCGCCAGCGCCGCCGCCTGCGCCGCGAAGGCCCAGAGCCCCCAGCGCCAGTCGGCATAGGCCACGAACAGCCCGCCGGTCAGCGGCCCGAGCAGCGCCGAGACGCCCCACAGCGTCGAGACCACGGCCAGCGCCCGCGCCGTCAGCCGCGGCGGGAACAGTTTTCCGACGGCCACGAAGGCCAGCGCCATCAGGCCGCCGCCGCCGATCCCCTCCATCAGCCGCCCGACCAGCAGCACGGGCATCGAGGGCGCGACCGCATTCAGCACGCAGCCCGCCGCGAACACCATCGCCGCCCCCGCCATGGGCCGGCGCAACCCGAAGCGCCCGGCCGCCAGCCCCGCGACCGAGCCCGCCGCGATCGAGCCCACCAGGTAGATCGCCACCGTCCAGGCCACCAGCCGCTCGCCGCCGATATCGCGCAGGATCGAATCGATCATCGTGGCGAGCAGCAGGGTGGTCGCCGCGTGCAGCCAGACCGCCAGCGCCACCAGCGCCAGCGAGGGCGCGTGCTCGCGGGTCAGGATCTCGGACCAGCGGACATGCGTGCCGGAGGGGGCGGGGGAGGTGTCGGGGGAGGAATCGGGGTCGGTGGGCATCGGCTCGGGTCCTTGCGTCCGGAGAGACCACAAATCCCATTCCGCGCGAAACGGCCAGCCGCGTGGTCGCAACGCCTCCTTAACCATGGCGGGGTTTCATGGGCGGATGATCGGCCTGCTGCTTCTCCTCCTGGTCCGTCCCTTCGCTGCGGGGCCTGCGCCGCGCAGGGATGCGCGCGGACCCATGCGTTGCGCGATCCTGGTCGAGGGACGGGGGGGCCGAGGGGCGTGGGGCGCACCGCCTCCGCCCGGCTCGCGGGAGGAGCGGGCCCGCCGCCGCGGCGCGAAAGCCGGCGCACGCGGCCCGCCCTGACCTCGGGGCTTGCCGGCGATCACCGCAAGTCACGGACCGCCTTCACAAGGCGGCGACGACGCGCGGACGCGCGCCGTTTCGATCCCGCCGCAGCACAGCGCGCCGGGCGGAATGCGTGTCGTCCCGCGGTGCGGGGCGTGGGTTTTCCCGGGCTCAGTTCATCCCGGACAGGCGCCGCGCCCGCAGGCTGATCGGACGGGCGCCGCGCCCGCAGGCTGATCGAGCGCGAGCCTTGCCGACGGGCGTCGCGTTTGGCGAGGCCGGGCCCCTGCGCCGCCGCCGCCCGCCGCCCGCCGCCGAAGTCCGGCGGGTCGGCGACCCGCGGCTGTCCCGCACGCCGCGCCGCGTCCTCCCGGTCAGGCCTCGCCGGTCAGCGCGCGGAACGCCTCCGCCGGGGTCGCCGCCGCGGGCCAGGCGCCCAGCCGGTTGCGCGCCCAGCTCAACTGCCGCTTGGCATAGCGGCGGGTGGCCCGGGCGGCGAGCTCGCGCGCCTCGTCGAGGCTCATCTCGCCGCGCAGATGCGCGATCAGCTCCGCCGCGCCCAGGGCCTGCATGGCGGTGGAGGCCGGCGCCTCCCAATCCATCGCCGCGCGGGCCTCGTCCAGCGCCCCCTCCTCCAGCATCGCCGCGAACCGCGCGTCGATGCCGGCATAGAGCGTCTCGCGCTCCGGCATCAGGCGGATCGCGCGCGCGTCGGTCAGGGCCAGCACCGGCGGCGGGGTTTCCGCCTGCAGGCGGGCGAGCGGACGGCCCGTGGTCTCCAGCGCCTCCCAGGCCCGCAGCACCCGGCGCGGATTGGCGAGGTCGAGCCGCGCGTGGGTCTCGGGGTCGCGCGCCCGCAGCGCCTCGGCGAAGGCGGGCAGGCCGAGCCGCGCCAGCTCGGCCTCCGCCGCCGCGCGGATCGCGGGCGGGGTCGGGGGGATGTCGGCCAGCCCCTCGGTCAGCGCGGTGAAGTAGAGCCCGGTGCCGCCGACCAGGATCGGAACCCGTCCCGAGGCGCGCGCGGCGGCGATCTCGTCTCCGGCCTCGGCCAGCCAGCGGCCGGTGGAATAGGGCTCGGACGGGGGCACGTGGCCATAGAGACGGTGGGGCGCGCGGGCCTCGTCCCCGGCGGGGGGGCGGGCGGTGAGCACGCGCCAGCCGTCATAGACCTGCAGCGCGTCGGCGTTGACCACCACGCCGTTCAGCCGCTCGGCCAGCGCCAGCGCCAGGCCGGACTTGCCGGAGGCGGTGGGGCCGCAGATCAGGATCGGGCGGCGATCATCGGGCGAGGGCGAGGGCGCGGCGGAGGCGGACATGGACGAGGCTTGGCCCGATGGCGGGGGCGGGTCAAGCGGCGGGTCCATCGGAAGCGGCACGGTTCCGCCGGGCCCGGTCGCGGCCCTTGTCCGGGCGCCGGGCCGCGCGGGCGGACCGGCGCCGCCCGCGGGCGGGTCGTCGCGCGGCTCCCTCTCCGTCCGCCGGGCGCCGTCCGCTGCATGGTCCCGCATACCCGGCCGGCAGGCGAGGCCCGTTCAGCCAGCCGCCTCCGCCCGCGGCGGGCGCTGGTCGAAGCGGCGGCCGAAGACGCCCTCGGCGATGCGGTTCTTGAGGATCTCGGTCGAGCCGCCGGCGATCATCCAGCCCCGCGTCCGCCGCACGCAATACTGCGCCGTCGAGTCGGTGGAGAAGCCCAGCCCCCCCATCACCTGCAACGCTTCGTTGGCGGCGAAGAACCCCGCCTCGTTGCAGGCGAGCTTGGCCATGGCCGTGTCCTGGGCGGAGGGCAGCCCCCCCGCCGCCTTCACCGCCGCGCGCATCAGCAGCAACTGCGCCGCGTCCAGCTTCACCGCCATCTCCGCGAATTTCCATTGCAGGCCCTGGAATTCGCAAAGCGGCCGCCCGAACTGTTTTCGGGTCAGCGCATGGTCCCGCGCCAGGTTGAAGGCGTGCCGCCCCACCGCCACGGCGCGGGCGGAATTCCCCAGCCGCTCGACGTTGAAGCCCGAGATCTGCTTCTTGAACCCGCCCGGTCCCAGCAGGAGGTTGGCCCTGGGCACGCGGCACTCGGAGAAATACAGCTGCGACCAGTCCTCCCCGTTCATGAAGCCCGACGGCTGGCCGATCTCGAAGCCCGGCGTCCCGCGCTCCACCAGGATCGAGCCGATGCCCCCGACCCCCGGCCCGAAGCGGAGATAGACCAGGAACAGGTTCGCCTCGGCCGAGAGCGTGCCGAAGATCTTCGTGCCGTTGATGACGTAGTGGTCGCCCTCCTCGCGCGCCGAGGTGGTCATGTCGGTGGCGGCCGAGCCCGCCTCGGGCTCGGTCATCCCCAGCGAGATCGCGGCGCGTCCGCCCAGCAGGTCGGGCAGGAAGCGGGCCTTCTGTTCCGGCGTCGCGTATTCGCAGAAAGTGCGGATCGGGCCGAAATTGCCGGCCTGCACCACGTCGCCGGAGCGGGGGCAGACCTCGGCCACGGCCTGAATCGCGAGGATCGCCTCGATCAGCCCGCCGCCCTGGCCGCCATCGGCCTCGGGCGCGGTGATGCCGATCAGCCCGGCCTCGGCCAGACGCGCGGCCACGTCCCAGGGATAGGCGCCGGAGCGGGCGCGGGCCGCGGCGCCTTCCGCCAGTTCGCTCCGCGCGAGGCGGGAGACGGTGTCGCGGAAAAGGGTCTGCTCTTCGGTCAGCTCGAAATCCATCGGGGCCTCGCTTGGGCGGGGGGACGCGGGGGAGGGGCGCGGGGTGCGATCGCGCAGACGATCACGGCCTCGCGACCGTCCGGGGCTTGGGTCGAGGGCGAGGCTAGACTAAGCGTGGGTTTGCGAAACTCGTCAGATGTCAGCCCCGGAAAACCGCAGCTTATGGATGACAGCCCCCGGTCCGCCTCCAAGGCCAGCCAGCCGCTCAACAACCTGCCGCTCAACCCGATGCGCGCCTTCGCGGTGGCGTCGCGGCACAAGACCTTCACGGCCGCGGCCGCGCAGATGGGGGTGAGCCAGGTGGCGGTCAGCCGGCAGATCGCGATCCTGGAGAATTACCTGGGCGTGAAGCTGTTCGAGCGCGGCGCGCGCTCGGTCAAGCTGACCGAGGTGGGGCGCAATTTCGGGCATGAGATCGCGGGGCTGTTCGACGACCTGGAAACGGCGACGGCGCGGATCCTTGCCAATGAGAGCCGCAACACGGTCAACCTGCGCATCTACCCGACCTTCGCCCATCACTGGCTGATGCCGCGGCTTGCCGAGTTCTCGCGCCGGCATCCCGATTGCCGGATCCGGCTGGACACGCGGGTGGAGCCGCTGGATTTCCGCGGCACGCATCTGGACGCGGCCTTGCAGCTGGGCCACGGCGCCTGGCGCGACGCGCGGGCGCGGAAACTGTTCGACGAGGTGGTCGACGTGGTCTGCGCCCCCGCCTATGCCGAGCGGATGGGCGGGCTGAAAAGCCTTGAGGACATCGCCCGCTGCGACCTGCTGCATTCGCGCTATCGTCGTTCGGAATGGGAACGCTGGTCGCGGGCGGCGGGGGTGGAGGTGAACGCGCGCGAGGGGATCGAGTTCGACACCTCGCTGCTGACCTATTCCGCCGCGCGGCAGGGGTTCGGGCTGGCGGTGGGCCAGCTCGACCTGCTGACCGAGGAGCTGGAGTCCGGCGCCCTGATCCGCCCCTTCGACCGGCCCTGGCGGACCGGGGCGGCGTTCTGGGTGGTGTGGCCGACGATGACCTCGGCCGGGGCCCAGACCCGGCGCTTCGTCGACTGGCTGCTGGACGCTTCGGGCGAGTCGCCGGAGTTCTTCCGCCGGGGCGCGGCCGCCGAGATGCCGTCCGAACAGGTGACGGACTAGGCGCTGCCTGACCTCCGGTCGGGGTCGCCTGCGCGGGCGTCGCTTGGCCGGGGCGGGACCGTCGGGCTAGGCTCGGCGCGAAGGGGACCGCGCCGGATGTCCCCAGCCGAAGGGAGGCCGCATGTTCGCTGGATTGGCCGAGACCGGGGGGCCGGGCACGCCGCTCGCGCTGCGGGGACGGGCGCTGGACGCGCGGATGATGCTGCGGGCCGGGGCAGGCGGGTCCGGCTCGGAGACGCTGGTCACGATCCGCGCCGGGGCGGTGATCCTGGTGGAGGACGGGCCGCTGGTCATGCCGTCATGGGATTTCGCGATTTCGGCGGCGGAGGAGGACTGGGCGCTGTTCCTGCGCGCGGTTCCGCCGCCGGGCTCGCATGACCTGATGGCGCTGCTGAAACGCGGCGCGATGCGGTTCGAGGGGAACCTGCATCCGCTGATGTCCAACCTGCTCTATTTCAAGCTGCTGCTGGCCAGCCTGCGGCCCCAGCCGGAAACCGCGCCGGAGGCCACGGCATGACGATGCGCGTCGAACCCATCATCGGACGCTACGGTCACATGGAGATCGAGGGCCGGACCCATCGCGTCTACTGGGAGGAGGCCGGCGAGGGCGTCCCCCTGGTCTGCCTGCACACCGCCGGGGCGGACGGGCGCCAGTATCGCGCCGTGCTCAACGACCCGGAGGTGACGGCGCATCACCGGGTCATCGTCTTCGACATGCCCCGCCACGGCAAATCCTCGCCCGCGCCGGGAACGGTGGATGACGCCTACGCCCTGACCTCGGACGCCTACGCGGCCCAGATCCTCGCGGTCTGCGACGCGCTGGAACTGGACCGCCCGGTGGTCATGGGCTGCTCCATCGGCGGGCGCATCGTGCTGCATCTGGCGCATCGCCATCCGGAGCGGTTCCGGGCGCTGATTGGGTTGCAGAGCTCGGACCATGTGGCGCCCTATTACGACACGGCCTGGCTGCACCGCCCCGACGTGCATGGCGGAGAGGTCTGCGGCGCCGTCGCCTACGGGCTGATGGCCCCCCAGAGCCCCGAGGCCGAGCGGGACGAGACCCGCTGGCACTACATGCAGGGCGGGCCGGGGGTCTTCCGGGGGGATCTGTGGTTCTACAAGGTGGACGGCGACATCTCGGGCCAGGTGGCGGAGATCGACGTCGCGAAATGCCCGATCCACCTGCTGACCGGGTCCTATGACTATTCCTGCACGCCCGACGACACGCGGGACCTCGCCCGGCGGCTGGGGGTGGAGATGACCGAGATGGAGGGGATGGGCCATTTCCCCATGTCCGAGAACCCGGAGCGGTTCCTGGACTATCTGCGCCCGGTCCTGCGGACGATCCGCGAGGGCTGAGCCGGGGGGGCGAGCCCGGGGGGAGGCGGGTCGAGACCCGCCCTACGCGCGCGGCGCCGTTGGCGTAGGGCGGGCGCCGACCCGCCGCCGTCCGTCGCCGCTTACGCCAGCGGTTCGGTGCGGAACAGCTTCACTTTCAGCCCCCCATGCGCGACCGGCGGGCCGGGGGGGAGGAAGGGCAGGCCGGTGGCGCGGGCCAGCGGCGTCTCGGTGGTGATCAGCCCCACCCGCCAGCCGGAGAAGCCGGCCTTCAGCGCCTCGCCCAGCGTGCCGTAGAGCGGGCGCAGCTTGGCGACCTCGCCGATCCGGGCGCCGTAGGGCGGGTTGACGATGACCAGGCCGGGGGGGCCGTCGGGGCGGACCAGTTCCGAGATCGGGCGCCGGATGAACAGGCAGGACGCGGCGACGCCGGCGCGTTCGGCATTGGCCTTCGCCATGCCGATCACCCCCTGGTCGCGGTCCGAGCCGATGAAGCGGGGCGGAGATACGGGAGCGGAGGCGGGCAGGGCGGCCGCCTTCTCCGCCGCCCAGGCCCTGGGGTCGTGGCCGGCGAAAAGCTCGAAGGCGAAGGGGCGGGTGCGTCCGGGGGGGAGACCCGCCGCCATCTCCGCCGCCTCGATCGGGAAGGTGCCGGAGCCGCACATGGGGTCGAGCAGCGGCTCGGTCCCGTCATGGCCGCAGGCGCGCAGGAACAGGGCGGCCAGCGTCTCGCGCATCGGGGCCTTGCCCACGGCCTCCTTGTGGCCGCGCTTGTGCAGGGGCTCGCCGGAGGCGTCCAGGCTGAACCCGCAGAAATCGTCGTCGATCCGGACCATCAGGCGGATGGGGGCGTCGGCGGCGATCTCCACGCCGAGGCTCTCGCGCAGCGCCGTCTCCACCCGCTGGGCGGCGGCCCGGGCGTGGTAGATGCGCGAGCCCTTGCAGGTCGCCTCCACCCGCACCGGCACGTCGGGGCGCAGGAAATCCCCCCAGGGGAACTTGCGGGACCGCTTGTCGAGCTGGGCGAGGTGGAAGGCCCGGAACCCGCCGATCCGCACCAGCACCCGCCCGGCCCCGCGCAGCAGCAGGTTGGCGCGGCGCACGGTGGCCCAGTCGCCGGAAAGCGCCACGCCGCCGGGCTGGGGGGCCGCGTCGGCGAAGCCGGCGGCGATGGCCTCGGCGGCCAGCGTCGGCTCCAGCCCCGGGGGGGCGGCGAGGAAGATCTCAAGGGGCTCGGTCATGCGCGTCGATAGCGCAGAGCGGCGCGCGGGGCGAGCCCCCGCGCGCCGCGATCGGGTCAGGCCGCCATGTGCGGATCGAGCACCTGGCGCAGGGCCGACCCGTCGTCGAGCCGGTCGAAACCTTCGTTGAGCGACTCGAAGGGGATCACCCGGTCCACCAGCTTGTCCACCGGCAGCAGGCCCGCCTTCCACAGCGCGAGATAGCGCGGGATGTCGCGCACCGGCGCGCAGGAGCCCATGAAGGAGCCGCAGACCGACTTCTCGTTCAGCACCAGGTCGGGCTGGGGGAAGGAGAACTCGGACCCGATGGGCGAGATCCCGGCGGTGATCACCTTGCCGCCCCGCGCGGTGGCCGCATAGGCGGATTTCAGCGCCGGGATGGCGCCGGCGAGGTCCAGCCCGAACTCCACCCCGCCATGGGTCAGGTCCATGATCTTCTCGGTCAGGTCGGGGTCCTTGGCGTTGAAGGCGTGGGTGGCGCCCAGCTCCATGGCCTTGGCGAGCTTGTGCTCCTCGAAGTCCACCGCGATGATGGTCTCGGCGCCCGCGACCCGGGCGCCCATGATCCCGCACAGCCCCACGCCGCCGAGCCCGAAGATGGCGACGCTCTGCCCCGGCTTGACCTGGGCGGTGTTGATCACGGCGCCGACGCCGGTCATCACCGCGCAGCCGAACAGCGCGGCCTTGTCCATCGGCACGTCCGAGTCGATCTTGACCACCGAGCCCCGGTTCACCACCGCGTATTCCGCCATGCAGGACAGGCCCGCATGGTGGCGCAGGGGCTTGCCGTCGGCGTCCTTCAGGCGGGTGCCGCCGGAGATCAGGCCGCCGTCGACGCGGGTGGCGAGCACTTCCTCGCAGATCTGGGGCCGGCCCGAGAGGCACATCCGGCAGCGCCCGCAGGAGGGCGAGAACTGGAAGATCACCGGATCGCCGGGCTTGAGATCGGTGATGGCGGAGCCGACCTCGACGACCTCGCCCGCGCCCTCGTGACCCAGCACCAGCGGCACGCCGCGGCCCAGCGAGCCGTTGATCACCGACAGGTCCGAATGGCACAGCCCGGCGCCGCCGATCCTGACCAGCAGTTCCAGCGGCTGGGGCGGATCGAGGGTCACGTCCTCGATCACCAGCGGGGTCGAATCGACATAGGGCTTGGGCCTGGCCACGTCGCGCAGCACCGCGGCTTTCATCGTCAGGGTCATGGTCGTCGCGCCTCCCCAGCGCGGCCCGCATGCGGGGCGTCGGTTGTCCGTCCGCGCCAGCCTGCGCCATCGGATGCCGGGGCGCTTGCGTCGGAACGGGGGCGGCGCCGCTTCAGGCCGCGACCAGCGTCAGCGCCAGCCCGAAGCCGCCCATCGCGACCCGCCGCCAGGCCGGCCCCGGCGCGATCACCCCGAAGGAGATCAGCGCCAGCCCCGCCCCGACCCGGACCGTGGCGATGACGGCCGCCCAGGGGTCGGTCTCCAGCGCCAGCAGGGCCGGATCCGCGATCATCCCCAGCGGGATGATGTAGAGCCCGAGCCCCAGCGCCATGGCGGCGCCCGCGACCTTCAGCCAGTTCTCCCCCACCATGCCGGCGGCGATGAACACCGCGCCGCAGACCGGCGGCGTGATGGTCGAGAGCAGCGCGAACCAGAACACGAAGAGATGCGCCTGCAGCGGCGCCAGCCCCAGCTGGGTCAGCGCCGGGCCCGCCACCGACACGCAGATCACGTAGGCGGCGGTGGTCGGCACCTCCATCCCCAGGATCAGGCAGGCCAGCGCCGTCAGCAGCGCCGCCGCCCACAGCGACTGGCCCGAGCCCGACAGGATCAGCGAGGTGATCTTCACCCCCAGCCCGGTGATCGACAGCACGCCCACGATGATCGAGGCGCACAGGATGATCGAGGCGATGGTCCCGATCTGGCGGCCGGAGGAGATCGCGGCCTCGGCCAGCCGGTCCGCGCCGCGCCGCGCGTCGAAGCGCAGGTCGGCGCCGAAGGGCAGCAGGCAGGCGGCGGCGAGGATGGCGAGGCTCGCCGCGTATTGGGGCGTCCAGCCGATCCAGAACATCCCCCACATCAGGCAGGCGAAGGGGATCAGGAAAAAGCCCGAGGTGATCGCGGTCAGCCGACGGTCGGGGCGCTCGCCCTCGGGCAGGGCGCCCAGGGTGTAGCGCAGGGCGTAGGCGTCGATGCCGATCCACACCGCCCAGAAGAACAGGATGGCGGGGGGCAGCGCCGCGGCGATGATCGAGGCATAGGGCGTCCCCGTCAGCTCGACCATCACGAAGGCGCCCGCGCCCATCAGCGGCGGCATGATCTGCCCGCCCGAGGAGGCCACCGCCTCGGTCGCGCCGGCCAGCGCCCTTGGGTAGCCCAGCCGGGTCATGGCCGGCAGCGTCACCGCCCCGGTGGAGGCGACATTGGCGGAGGCCGAGCCCGAAATGGAGCCGAACAGCGCCGAGGACAGCACCGAGACCTTGGCCGCGCCCCCCCGCAGCCGCCCCGCGGCCGCCGCGGCGACGTTCATGAAGCCCTGTCCGGCCTCGCCCGCGTTCAACGCCGCGCCGAAGATCACGAAGATCGCCACCACCGTAGCCGAGACCCCGGCGAGCGAGCCCCAGAGCCCGCCCTCGGCGATGGTCAGCGTGCCCAGGAAGGACGAGAGCGGCGTGCCGGGATGGCCGAACTCGCCGGGAATATGCTGCCCCCACAGCCCGTAGGCGAGCGCGATTGCGGCGACCAGCGGCAAGGGCCAGCCCACGGCGCGGCGCGCGGTCTCCAGCGTCACCAGCAGCAGGGCGGCGGCCATCCAGGTCTGGAAGCCCTCCTGCAGGAACCCGTACTGGTCCGACAGCGCGTCGGCGTTGGCGGCGATCCAGGCGCAGCAGCCCACGCCCACCGCGGCGATGACCGCGCCCGAGATCCGGCCCCCCTTCGTGCGCGCCGCGAAGATCAGCACCCAGGGCAGGGCCAGCGCCATGTGCAGCGGCCGGCTGACCAGGTTGGGGATCAGGCCCGAGAAGATCAGCCAAAGGTGAAACGCGACCGAGACCAGCCCCAGCCCCGCCAGCGCCATCCGCGCCGGTCCGAAAGGGCGCTCCGATGCCGGGGCGGAGGGGGCGCGCAGCGGCGCGTCGGACGGGCTGGAAGGGGTCGCGGTCACGGCGTGGGTCCGGGGCTCGGCGCCCGGCGGGGCGCACGTGGGGGGAAGGCGTCGGCGATCTGCACAGGGGCGCTAGGGGGAAGTCGGGCGTCGGTCAAGCCCGCGCCGACGCCCGACCGCGCCGCGGGCGGGGCCGCGCCGCCGGGCGCCCGGGGGAACGCGGCGCTCCCGCCCTCGCCGTATCGCGGCGCGCGGAAACAGGGGCCCTGACGCGACCGCGCCGCCCGGAAGGGGCGGCGCGGGGCGTTTCAGCGGGTCGGTTCAGCGAGCGGGGCTCACATGTGCCGATCGGCGATCGGCGCGCCCATCTCCTTGTAGTAGCGCAGCGCGCCCGGGTGGATCTTGCCGGCGATGGTGTCGAGCGCCTCGGGCGTCACACCGCGCCACCAGGCGGCGTCGGCCTCCATCTTCGCCTTCTGCTCCCAGAACGCCTTCACGAAGGCGTAGGCGGCGTCGTCGTCCATGCCGGTGGTGGCGTAGGCCACGACCGGCAGGGCGGTGGTGACGATATCCGCGTCCTGGCCGGCATAGGTCCCCGCCGGGATCACCAGCCGGGTGCGCCCGGTCTCGGCCACCTGCGCATCGGTCAGCGACAGCACGGTGACGCCGGTCCCCGCGGCGGCCTCCATCACGTTGGGCGCCGGCCAGGAGCCCGCGGTGACGAAGGCGTCGATCTGGCCGTTCTTCAGCGCCGCGACGGCGTTGGAAAGCTCGGCCTCCGCGATCTTCACGCTGTCGGCGATGCCGAACAGGCCCAGATACTTCTCACCCTCGCGCGCGCCGAAGCTGCCCTTGCCCAGCAGCACGGTCTTGCCGGCCAGCCCGGTGATGTCGGTCACGCCCGCCTCGGCGTTCACCACGAAATGCATGGTCAGCGAGGGGATCGGGAACAGCGCCCGGATCTCGTCGAACTTCGGGTTGCCCTTGTCCTTGAACGGCCCCTTCGCGCCCTGCGCGGCCCCGATCAGGGCGGGCGGCGAGGTGAAGACATAGGCGCCCGGACGCACGCCGGCCTCCATCACGTTCTGGACCGAGCCCTGGCTCTCCTCCACCGTGACGATGATGCCGCCGTCGGTGGCGGCCTTCACCGCCTCGGCCACCTGCACCGACATCTGGTAGTAGGACGAGCCGGTCTTGGCCGCCTTGAAGGTCACGCGGGTCTCGGCCTGGGCGGCGGAGCCGGCGACGGCGAAGACGGAGGCGGCGAGCAGGGCGCCGGCCGCGACGAATTTGCTTGGAAACGCCATGGAGCGTCCTCCTCCCGAAGTTTATGGGTCTTGCCACGCGTCTGTTTCGCGTCCCCGCCGGCCCGGGTCAACACATGTTCAGGTTGACCGGGGCGCCATGGCGACTTGACAGGCCGTCCGATCCGGAGGATTTGTCCGGACAAGTGGCGCGCGGCCCTGTCCCCCGACGCGCCGATACCGGAGGAGACCCGACCCCATGCCAGGCGCCACCCGTTCGCTGCTCTTCGTCCCCGGGGCCCGTCCCGCCATTTTCGAGAAGGCCATGGGCTCGGGCGCCGATATCGTCTGCGTGGACCTGGAGGACGCGGTGCCGCCCTCGGGCAAGGACGCGGCCCGGCCCGACGGCGTGGCCTGGCTGGCCGGCGCCGCGGCGGGCGACGCCTGCACCCGCGCCCTGCGCATCAACGGGCTCAAGACCGTGGCCGGGCTGCGCGATCTCGCCGCCGTGGCCGACGCCGCCCCCGCCGCGGGGCTGGTGGTCATGCCCAAGGTCGACGAGGCCGCGGAAGTGCGCATCGTCGACGCCGCCCTGACCGAGGCCGGTTCCGACGCCGGGCTCGTGGTGCTGATCGAGAGCGTCGACGGGCTGGAGAACGTGCAGGAGATCGTCGCGGCCTCGTCCCGCGTGAAGCTCGCCATGTTCGGCGCGGTGGACCTGTCGGCGGAGCTGGGATGCGACAACGCCCCCGGCCCGCTGGCCTACGCCCGCGCCCGCGTCGTCCACGCCGCCCGCCGCGCGGGCGTGCCGGCGATGGACGTGCCGTCGCTGAACTTCCGCGATCTCGACGCCGTGGCGGCCGAGGCCGAGGCCGCCCGCGCCATGGGCTATTCCGGCAAGGCCGCCATCCACCCGACCAATGTCGGCGCGGTCAACGGCGTGTTCACGCCGACCCCCGAGCAGGTGGCCCAGGCCCGCAAGGTCATCGCGGCCTACGAAGCCTCCGAGACCGGGCTGGTGGTGATCGACGGCAAGCTGATCGAGGCCCCCGTCATCCGCGCCATGCGCGCCCGGATGGAGGCCGCCGAGGCCGCGGGCGTGGCCCCGAATCAGGCGGAGGCGGGCGAATGACCCAGCCGCTTCCGCTCGAAGGCGTCCGCATCCTCTCTGTCGAGCAATACGGCGCGGGGCCCTTCGGCTCGCTCTACCTCGCCGACATGGGCGCGGAGGTGGTGAAGATCGAGGCGCCGGGCTCGGGCGACAGCTCGCGCGCGTCGGGGCCGCATTTTCTGGGCGAGGGCGACAGCCACTTCTTCCAGACCTTCAACCGCAACAAGCGCTCCCTGACCCTCGACCTGAAGAAACCCGAGGGGCAGGCGGCCCTGCGCCGCCTGCTGCCGGGCTTCGACGCGGTGCTCAACAACCTGCGCGGCGACATCCCCGACAAGCTGGGCCTGACCTATGACGCGCTGGGCCCGGTGAAGCCGGAGATCGTCTGCGCCCATCTCTCGGCCTATGGGCGCACCGGGCCGCGGGCCGCGTGGCCGGGCTACGACTACCTGATGCAGGCCGAGGCCGGGTGGTTCCACCTGACCGGCGATCCCGAAGGCCCCCCCGCCCGCATGGGCCTGTCCATCGTGGACTACATGACCGGCGTGGTCGCGGCGCTGGGCCTGGTTTCGGCCCTGCTGGGCGCGGCGCGCACCGGCAAGGGCCGGGACATGGACGTGTCGCTCTACGATGTGGCCATGCACCAGCTCTCCTACCCCGCGACGTGGTATCTGAACGAGGGCGACGTCACCGGGCGTCGGCCGCGTTCGGGCCATCCCTCGGTCGTGCCCTGCGAGACGCTGCCCACGAAGGATGGCTGGATCTTCGTGATGTGCGTCCTTCCGAAATTCTGGGAGGCGCTGGCCGTGGCGCTGGGCGCGCCCGACCTGCCGACCGACCCCCGCTTCGCCACCCCGCGCGCCCGCTTCGACAACCGCGACGCGCTGATGGAGATCTTCGACCCGCTGGCGCGCCGGAAGACCACCGCCGAGTGGATGGCCGAATTCGGCGGCCGCGTCCCCGCCGCCCCGGTCCTGACCCTCGACCAGGCGCTGGAGAATCCCTTCTTCCGGGACCGCGGCGGGGTGCGGGCGGTGGATCACCCGATGCGCCCGGATTTCGGCATGGTCGCCTCCCCCATCCGCGTGGGCGAGGCCGAGGCCCCCTCCCGCCCCGCCCCGGCGCTGGGCGCGGACACCGACGCGGTGCTGTCCGAGGCCGGCTTCGGCGCCGACGAAATCGCCGCCCTGCGCGCGGCGGGGGCGGTCTGATGAAGCTGGAAGGCCTGCGCGTGCTCGACCTGTCGATGTTCCTGCCCGGCCCGCATCTGACCATGATGATGGCCGATCACGGGGCCGAGGTGATCAAGGTCGAGCCGCCCTCGGGCGAGCCGGTGCGCGGGGTCGGCTACCGCGACCACACCGACGTCTCGGTCTGGTTCCGCAACACCCATCGCGGCAAGAAATCCGTGGTGCTGGACCTCAAGACCGAAGCCGGGCGCGAGGCGCTGCTGCGCCTGGCCGAGACCGCGGACGTGTTCATCGAGGCCTTCCGCCCCGGTGTCGTCGACCGGCTGGGCGTCGGCCCGGACGCGGTGACGGCGCGCAATCCGCGGATCGTCTACGCCTCCATCGCCGCCTTCGGGCAGACCGGGCCGGAAGTGGCGCGGCCGGGGCATGACCTGGCCATCGAGGCGCTGTCGGGGCTGGTCTCGCTGAACCTCGGGGCGGATGGCGAGCCGACCAATCCGCATATGCCGGTAGCCGACGTGGCGTCGTCGCTGATGACCTTCGGGGCGATCATGATGGCGCTCTATCGGCGCCACGAGACCGGGCGCGGCGATGTCATCGACATGTCGATGCAGGACGCCTGCATGGCCTGGCTGCCCAACGTGGTCGGCCCGGTTTTCGCGGAGGATCGCGCGCCGCGGGTGAAGTCCGAGCGTTCCTTCGGCGGCTACGCCTTCTTCTCCATCTACCGGACCGCTGACGACCGCCATGTCGTGCTCGGGGGCGTGGAGCACAAGTTCGTCGCCACCCTCCTGACCGCGCTGGAGCGTCCCGACCTGATCGAGATCGCCAACGGCCCGCCAGGCGAAGGGCAGGCGCCGGTGAAGGCCTTCCTGCGCGAGATCTTCGCCACCAGAACCCGCGACGAGTGGGAGACGTGGTTCGCCGGCCGCGACGTCTGCTTCGCCCCGGTGCTGGACCTGAAAGAGGCCTTCGACAGCCCCCAGGTCGCGGCGCGGGAGATGAAGGTGCGCGACGCCGCCGGCGCCCTGCATATCGGTCTGCCGATCCGCTACCGGGACGAGCCCGGGCGGCTGGATCCGACCCTGCCGGGGCTGGGCGAGCATACCGAGGTCACCCTGCGCGACGCCGGCCTGCCGGAGGAGGTCGTGGCGGCCTGCCTCGCGCGGGTTCCGGGTTAAGGCGCGGCGCGGCGGGTTGAGGCGCGGCGGGTTGAAACCCGCCCTACGACCTCGGCGCACACCCGCCCAGCGACCCCGGCGCGACGCGCGTAGGGCGGGTGCGAACCTGCCTTCGCCCGGCCGGCGGGATCACATCCCCGCCGTATCGTCGCGTTGGAGCCGCATGGAATAAGAGAACGTGTCGGCGGGGTGCCAGCTCGCCGAAACCAGGACCGGCCGGGCCTCGGCGTCCAGGTAGCTGCGCAGCAGCAGGATCGCGGGGTCCGCCGCGTCCC
This sequence comes from Albimonas donghaensis, assembly GCF_900106695.1. Taxonomy (GTDB): domain Bacteria; phylum Pseudomonadota; class Alphaproteobacteria; order Rhodobacterales; family Rhodobacteraceae; genus Albimonas; species Albimonas donghaensis. The sequence goes on along the minus strand of NZ_FNMZ01000005.1, from coordinate 115,063 downwards.
GCCCCAGCGCCCTGGCGGAGCGGGGGCAGAGCGTCGCCCCCGTCATCTCCTGCGCCACCTCCGCCACCCGCACGCGGAAGCGCCGCTCGATCAGGTCGTAGACCGAGCGGGCGCCGCCCTCGAACTCCGGCAGGATGGAGGCGTAGGCCGCGGGCAACCAGATCCGGGTGAAGTTGATCGCCCCGCCGGCGAGGGTGCGGCGCACGCCCTCCACCGCCAGCCACGGCCCGGGGCCGGGGGCGAGCGTCAGGCCCTCGGGCGCCAGTTCCAGCGGATCGCCTTCGGCGGGGACCAGCTCCAGCCGCGTGTCGGCGGCGTAGTCCAGCAGCTCGCTGAGGGAGCGCATCTGGTGGCGGTAGAGGGCGGGGGGCGTGTCGGCGATGACCTCGGTGCCCGAGCCTTGCCGGCGGCGCACCAGCCCGGCCTCCGCCAGCACCCGCAGCGCCTCGCGCGTCGTGTGGCGGGAGACGCCGAATTCGGCGCAGAGCTCCTGCTCGGTGGGCAGCGCCTCTCCGATTTTCCACAGACCTTCGGCGATGCGGGCCTGCAACGTCCTGGCCATGCGCCGGTATCGGGGGCCGGCTGCGGGCGAGGGCGGGGAGGACGCGGAGGATGGGGCGGTCATGCGGCGCGGGCCATGCGGCGGTCCTTCCGGATCATTCGGGGCGGCCAGTATGCGACGGGGATTGCGCCGCGCGAAACCGCCGTTAGAATATGTCCGGACAACTTTGCCGAGTCCATCCGGAAAATTCAGCCAATGCCCGCGACTCACGCCCCGAATCCCGACATGGCGCCGACCCTGCTGCGCCGCCTGGCCGGCCGTCTCGCCGTGCGTCCGGGGGCGGAGGATCGGGCCCGCGCCGCGCTGCACGCGCTGGACTGGGCCGGCTGCGCCGCGGCGGGCGCGGTTTCGCCTGCGGGCGCGCGGCTGGCGCAGGGGGCCGCGGCCACCGGCGCCGGGGCTTGCGTCGGCGTCGGAATGGGGGCCGCGGGCCTGTCCCCGGCGGCGGCGGCGCTGGTCAATGGCGGGCTCGGCAACGTGCTGGAAATGGACGACGTTCACCGCACCTCGATCCTGCATCCGGGGCCGGTGGCGATCCCGGCGGCGTTGGCGGCCGCGCAGGCGACGGGGGCGGGCGCGGCGGCGTTCCTCGACGCGCTGGTGATCGGCTATGAGGCGATGATCCGCGTCGGCGCCTCGGTCGGGCCGGGGCATTACCAGCGCTGGCACAACACCTCGACCTGCGGGCCGTTCGGGGCGGCGGCCGCCGCCGGCGCGCTGCTGGGCCTGTCGGAGGACGCCATGGTCTGGGCGCTCGGCAATGCCGGATCGCAGGCCGCGGGGCCCTGGCGTTGCCGGCATGAGCCGGTGATGACCAAGCAACTCCATACCGCCCGCGCCGCCATGTCCGGACTTCAGGCGGCGGAGCTTGCCGCGCTGGGCTTCACCGGGCCGGAGGCGATGCTGGAGGGCGCCCAGGGCTTCTACGACGCCTTCTGCCCCGACCCGGACCCCGCCGCGGTCATCGCCCGCCTGGACGGGCCGTGGATGATCTGGGACGTCAGCTTCAAGCCCTGGCCCGCCTGCCGCCATGCGCATCCGGCCATCGACGCCGCCCTCGACCTGCGCGCCCGGGGCGCCGCCCCCGCCGCTATCCGCGCCATCCGCATCGAGACCTATGCCGAGGCCGTCACCTTCTGCGACCGCCCGGCGCCGACCACCACGCATGAGGCCAAGTTCAGCCTGCAGCACGCCGTCGCCGCCTGCCTCGCCGACGGCCCGCCGCCGCTGGCGGCGTTCGAGCCCGACGCCATCGCCCGCCCCGACCTCACCCGCCTGCGCGGCCTGACCGCCGTCGCCGCGACCCCCGCCTTCACCGCCGCCTTCCCCCGGCGCTACGGCGCCGCGGTGGAGATCGACCTCGCCACCGGCGAGACCCTGCGGGCGGAGGCCCCCGACGCGCTCGGCGACCCCGAGAACCCGGTGGACGAGGCCCGCCTCATCGCCAAGGCCCGGGCGCTTTGCGCCGCGGGCGGCCGCTCTCCCGACCAGGCCGAGCGCCTGATCGCCGCCGCCCTCGCCCTTCCCGACGACCCGGGCCCCGCGCCCCTCGCCGCCTTCGCCTCGGCGCTCGCCGAAGCGCCCGCATACACGCCCGAGGACATGCACACGTGACCGCCTATCCCAGCTATTTCGACGCGCTCGACCCCGCCGCCCTGGCCCGCGACTATCCCGTGGACCTGCTGGGCGCCTATGCCGGCATGAGCCGCGACGAGTTGCGCGCGAAGCAGAACGCCCGTTTCCTCGCGGTGATGGATTTCGCCTGGAAGGTGCCCTTCTACGCCCGCCACTGGGGCGCGGCGGGGGTGGAGCCGGGCGATGTGCGAAGCCTCGACGACATCACGAAGCTGCCGACCTATTCCAAGTCGGACCTGATGGCCTCGGTCGAGGCCTGCCCGCCCATCGGCGACTTTCACGGGCGCGACTCCCACGGCGCCGCCCCGCGCCCGCCGATGATCATGCAGACCACCTCGGGCACCACCGGCAAGCCGCAGCCGCTGATCTACGGCGCCAGAAGCCGCGAGGTGCAGAACATGCTGCTGGCCCGCACCTACCGGCTTCAGGGCATGACGCCGGACGACGTGGTGCACTGCGTCTACGGCTTCGGCATGGTCAATGGCGGGCACTATGTGCGCGAGGCGATCAACCACTGGATCGGGGCGCCGATGCTGACCGCGGGCACCGGGGCCGACATGCGCTCCGCCCAGCAGGTGCGCCTGATGAAGGATTTCGGGGCCACGACGATCGTCGGCTTCGGGGACTACGTGAAGCGGCTCGCCGAGGTGGCGCGCGAGGAAGGGCTGATCCCCGGCGAGGATATTCGCATCCGCATGATTTCCGGCCATATCGGGGCCGACAGCGCCGAGTCCATGTCCCAGGCCTGGGGCGGCGCCGCGGTCTATGACTGGTACGGCGTCGGCGACACCGGGACCATCGCCGGGCAGGGGCCGGACCGGGAGGGGATGCATGTGATGGAGGACGCCCAGTTCCTCGAAATCCTCGATGTGGAGGACGGGACCCCGGTCGCGCCGGGGGGGATCGGGGACATGGTATGCACCTGCCTGTTCAAGGACGACCTTTACCCGATCATCCGCTTCAACACCCATGACGTGACCGAGGCGCTGCCCGGCGCCAACCCGCTCGACCTGCCCTTCGGGCGGATCCGCGGCTTCATGGGCCGGTCCGACAACATGGTGAAGCTGCGCGGCATCAACATCTATCCGCAGGGCATCGGCGCGCTGCTGTCGGCGCAGTTCCCGCAGATGGCCGCCGAATACATCTGCCGGGTCGAAAAGCGCGAGGGCCGCGACGAGATGGTGGTGATCGCCGAGGTCTCGGACCGCCCCGAGGGCCTGGGCGCGGCCATGGAGGCCGCCCTGAAGACCCGCCTCGGCGTGCAGATCGGGGTCGAGCTGGCCGCGCCCGGCGAGACCGCGCCCCTGACCCAGATCGAGAGCCGGCAGAAGCCGCTCCGCCTGATCGACGCGCGAAAGGCGTCGTGATGGGCGCCCCCGCGCCGGGAGCGGTCGAGACCCGGACCCGCGAGACGCTGGCCCGCATCGAGGCGAGCATGGCGGGCGGAGAGGCGATCTTCCTTTCCGTCGACAGTGCGGGCGCGGTCGCGGCGGCGGCGGAGGCCGACGCGCGCGCCGGTCTCGGCCGGGCGCGGGGGCCGCTGGACGGCGCGCTGGTCGCGGTGAAGGACAACCTCGCCATGGCGGGCCGGCCCTGGACGGCGGGCATCGCCGGCTGGCGGGACCGGGTGGCGGCGGCGGATGCGACCGCGGTCGCGCGGCTGCGGGCGGCGGGGGCGGTGATCCTCGGCGGGGTGAACCTGCATGAGGGGGCGCTGGGCGCGACCACCGACAACGACGCCTTCGGGCGCTGCATGAACCCGCTGGGCCCCGATGCGCAGGGGAACGCCCTGACGCCGGGCGGGTCGTCCGGCGGGTCGGGGGCGGCGGTGGCGGCGGGGCTGGCGGACCTGGCGCTGGGCACCGACACCATGGGCTCGGTCCGCATTCCGGCCGCCTATTGCGGGATCTGCGGCGCCAAGCCCACCGCGGGGCTGATCGGGCGCGCCGGGCTCGCCTATCTCGCGCCCACGCTCGACACCGTGGGGCCGCTGACCCGCCGCGCCGCGGATCTGTGGCCGGCGCTGGAGGCGCTGGCCGGCGTCGATCCGGAGGACCCGGACGCCCGCCCGGCCCGCGGCGGCTGGTCGGCGCGGCCCGACATCTCCCTGCGCGGGGTGCGGCTGGGCCTGCCGAAGCAGATCGAGACGGTGGACTGCGAACCCGCTGTCCGCGAGGGGCTCGCCCGCGCGGTGGAGGTCGCGAAGCGGCTCGGCGCGCGGGTGGTGGCGCTGGACCTGGAGGGCTGGGACCCGGGGCGCGCGCGCCGCGGGGGTCTGCTGATCTCCGAGGCCGAGGGCGCGGTGGAGATGGCGTCGCTGATGGAGACGCAGGGCGCGATCTCGGACCACCTGGCGGCGCTGCTGGCCTATGGGCGGGATGCCGGCGCGCTGCGCATGGTCGACGCCTACGCCCGCATCCGCGCGGCGGCGGCGGCCTGCGCGCGGGGGCTGGCGGAATGCGATGCGCTGATCCTGCCCACCGCCCCGCAACGGGCCTTTCCGCACGGGACGCCCGCGCCCGCCAACCAGGCCGATTTCACCGCGCTGGCCAATTTCGCCGGGGCGCCGGCGGTGACGCTCCCGGTTCCGCTGGCGGGCGAGACCCTGCCGGCCTCGGTGCAGCTGCTCGGCGCGCCCTGGTCGGAGGCCCGGCTGACCGCCTGGGCGGAGGCGCTGGACCTGGCGCTGAACCCGTAGGGCGGGTGCGAACCCGCCGTCGCGACCGGAGAGGCCGGGAGCGTCGGGAGGGGCAGGCCGGGGATGGCGGGTAGGAACCCGCCCTACGGCGTCGCATGAAAAAGGGGGCCTCGCGCGGCCCCCTTTTCCATGTCCCGGTCGCTGGCCCGGTCGCTGTCCCGGTCGCTGGCCCGGGCCCGGGCCGGGCTCAACCGAAATCCGGCGCCCGCTTTTCGAGAAAGGCGCGGTAGCCCTCCTGAAAATCGTCGGAGGCGAAGGCGGCGTCGAACAGCGCGCGAAGCTCCGGCGTCTCCTCCTCCGCCCCGTCGCGGATCGCCTGGACCATCTGCTTGGAGGTCGTCAGCGACACGGGGGAGAGCGTCGCCAGACCCTCCGCATAGGCCATCGCCTCGGCCGCCAGCGCCTCCGCGGCGAAGACACGGTCGATGAGGCCGATGCGCAGGGCCTCCTCGGCCTCCAGCAGGCGGCCGGAAAAGAGGATGTCCTTCGCCCGCGCGGGGCCGACCAGCTGCATCAGCTGCTTCACGTCGCCGAAGGAATAGGCCGCGCCGAGTTTCGCGGGCGGGATGCCGAAACGCGCCCCCGCGGCGGCGAAGCGCAGGTCGCAGGCCAGCGACAACCCGCAGCCGCCGCCCACGCAGGCCCCGAACACCACCGCGATCACCGGCTTGGGCAGGCGGGCCATGGCGCTTTGCCCCGCCCGCACCGCGTCATTGTAGGCCCGCGCGGTGGCGGCGGTCTCATAGACCTGCGGGAACTCGGCGATGTCGGCGCCGCCCGAGAACGCCCGCTCCCCCGCCCCGCGCACCAGCAGGACCCGGATCCGGTCGTCGGAGGCGACCCCGGCGGCGATCCCGGGCAGGGCCTCCCACATGGCGAGGTTGAAGGCGTTGCGCTGCGCCTCGCGGTTCAGGGTCAGGGTGGCGACCCGTCCCTCGACCACGAGGGTCAGCGCCCCGTCGGCATAGGTGTCTTGCAAGGTCATCGCAGGCGCTCCGGCAGCCAGGTCACGATCCCCGGGAAGGCCACCATCAGCAGCACCAGCCCCACCATCAGCAGGCAGAACGGCGCCGCCGCCCAGGCGATGCGTCCCAACGGCATGCCGGTCAGCCCCCGGATCACGAACAGGTTGAAACCGATCGGCGGGGTGATCTGGGCCATCTCCACCGTCACGATCAGGAAGATGCCGAACCAGACCGGGTCGAAACCCGCGGCCAGCACCAGGGGAAGGGTGACGGGCAGGGTCATCACGATGGTCGACAGCCCGTCGAGAAAACAGCCGAGCCCGAGATAGAACACCATCAGGATCAGGATCAGCAGGGTCGGCGACAGTTCCAGCGCCTGGATCGCCGCGGCCACGTCGGTGGGGATCGCCAGCCGCGCCATGGCCTTGGACAGGAACAGCGCCCCGCACAGGATCAGCCCGATCATCGAGCAGGTCCGGACCGTCGAGCCCAGCGCCTTGCGCAGCATGGTCAGCGAAAGCTGCCCCTCGCTCGCCGCCAGGACCAGCCCGCCCAGCACGCCCACCGCCGCGGCCTCGGTCACCGAGGCGAAGCCCGCATACATCGAGCCCAGCACGAAGACGATCAGCACCGAGACCGGCAGCAGCTTGACCAGCGCCCGCGCCTTGTGACCCCAGCTGGTCGAGGGTTCGCGCGGGGGCAGGGCGCCGGTCCGGAAGCTGGCGGCGAGGCCGATCCAGCTCATGAACAGGGCCGCGAGGATCAGCCCCGGGATCACGCCGGCGATGAACAGGTCGAGGATCGAGACCTCGGCCAGCACCCCGTAGACGATCAGCGGGATCGAGGGCGGGATCAGCAGCCCCATGGTCCCGGCGCCGGCCAGCGCGCCGGCGGACAGGGTCCGGTCGTAGCCGCGCGCCTCAAGCTCCTTGAGCGTGATGCGCCCGACCGTGGCGGTGGTCGCGGCCGACGAGCCCGAGACCGCGGCGAAGATCGTGCAGCCCAGCACGGTGATATGCGTCAGCCGCCCCGGCAGGCGCCGCACGAAGGGGGCGAGGCCGGCGAAGAGGTTCTCGCTCAGGCGGGTGTGGAACAGGATCTCGCCCATCAGGATGAACAGCGGCAGCGTCACCAGCTCCAGCGCCGTGGTCGAGGACCACAGGTCGCCGGCCAGGAACCGGTCCACCTTCATGTTCTTGAAGACTTCCAGCGACAGGATGCCGACCGAGAGCAGCGAGAAGCCGACCCAGACCCCGCCGCCCAGCGTCAGCAGCAGCAGGCCGGCCATGAAGCCGAGGGGGGCGGTCATATATGGGTCTCCTCTGCGCCGGAGGTCTCCGGCGCCTCGCCCCGGATCAGGCGGATCAGCCGGGCCAGCAGGCCGAGCGTCAGCACCACCAGCCCCGCGGCCAGCAGGCCCTGCGGGTAGACCAGCGGCGTGCGGGTGGGAAAGACCGAGGTGGAGCCGAAGCCGGCCGAGCGCACGGCGTATTCGACCATCGACCAGGACGCGAAGCACGCCACCCCCAGCGCGAAGGCGGCGCCCAGCATGTCCGCCGCGCGCTGAGCGCCCGGCGGCAGCAGGTTGGTGAGCACCTGCACCCGCACATGGCCCGCGTCGCGCAGGGTCCAGCCGGAGCCGCAGAACAGCGTCGCGGCCAGCAGGTAGCCGGAATATTCCACCGCCCAGGGCTGCGACCAGGCGAAGAAGGAGGTCGCCACGACCTCGATGATGAGGATGACCGCCAGCGCCGCGGCGCAGAGCGCGGCCACCACCGCCCCCGCGACGCAGAGCGCGTCGATCGTCTTGAGAAGGATCTTCATGGGCGCCTCCCTGTCTGGTGGGGCGGGGTCTGGTGGGGCGGGCCGGGACGCGGAGGGTCCCGGTCGGTTGGGGGATGGGCGGGTCAGCCGGCCTCGCCGCGGGCGTTCCCGGCGCGGGCGTTCCCGGCGCAAGCGGTGGCGTCGCGCGCGGAGGCGGCGGCCGGACCGCCCGGCAGGCGTCGGACCGGAGGGCGTCGGGCTGCGGAACGGGCGGGAGGCGAGGAACGGGCGCGCATCGTGAGCGACTCCGGGTTGGGAGAGGCGGGGGGAGAGAGGCCTTCGCCGGCCCCGGTCTTCGTCGCGGACCGGCGGGGGCGAGGTCTCGGGCGGGGCGAGCGCGCCGCGGCGCTCCCCCCGGTCCCGCCCGCCCCCGGCCGATCGGGGGCGAAACCGAAAGCGAAACCGAAACCGGGGTCCGGGCGCGCGGCCCGGACCCCGGCGGGGTCGGCTTACTCGGCGGTCCGGGCCTTGAATTCTTCGATGATCGGGCCGGCCTCGGGCACGCGGGCGACGAAATCGTCGGCCATGTCGGCGGTCACTTCGCGCATCTTGGCGAGGATCTCCGGCGACGGGGCCTGAACGGTCATCCCGTTCTCCTGCAACTGGGCCATGCGCTTGGCGTGCTCGGCCTCGGAGATCGCCCAGAACTCCGGCTCCATCTTCTCGGCCAGGCTCTCCATGATCCCGCGCTGCTCTTCGGTCAGCTCGCTCCAGTAGTCGAGGTTCACCACCAGCACGTTGGTCGCCCACAGGTGGTTGGTGTTGTAGACGTGGTCGAGGAATTCCCAGTATTTCTGCGCCGCCGCGGTCGAGCCCGAAGTCATCACCGCGTCCAGCTTGCCGGTGGCCAGCGCCGGCACGATGTCGGCGTTGTTCATCTGCAGCGCCGCCATGCCGAGCCGCGCGACCATGGTGGCGGTGTTGGCGTCATAGGTGCGCATCTTGATGCCTTCGAAGTCCTCGAAGGTGTTGATCTCCTTCTTGGTGAAGAAGTTCTGCGACGGCCAGGGCGCCATGTAGAGCGGCTTCTGGTTGCGCTTCTCCAGCTCGGCTTCCCAGATCGGGCGCACCAGCGAATGCATGACCTTCAGCTGCGCGTAGTCCTTCACCAGGAAGGGGATCGCCTCGATGCCCAGGATCGGCACGTCGCCGACATTCTGGAACATGCCGTATTCGGCCATGGGGACGGCGCCGTCCTCCACCGCGCGCAGGCTCTCATTGGCCTTCACGCCCAGCGCGCCGCCGGGGTGGATGGTCAGTTTGACCTCGCCCCCGGTCGCCTCTTCGACGGCCCTGGCATAGGCCATGCCGTTGACGGTGTGGAATTCGGTCGCCCCCCAGGGGAAGGCGACGTCCCATTCCGCCGCGGCGGCGGGAAGGGCGAGGGCGCCGGCGAAAAGGCCGGCCACGGCGAGGCGCAGGGTCATGCGGGAAACCTCCAGGGGTCTGTTGGACGCTGTTGGACGTTGTTGAACGGGGCGGCCGGACCCGGTTCTGCGCCGGGATCTCGGGTCGGACAGGAGGGCGCCCCGGCGGGGACGCCCCCCCGGAGATCACGCCGGCGACCGCTCCATCAGCTGCCGGGCGATGATGATGCGCTGCATTTCGTTGGTGCCCTCGCCGATGCACATCAGCGGGGCGTCGCGGTAATACCGCTCCACGTGCAGTTCCTTGGAATAGCCGTAGCCGCCATGGATCCGCATGGCGTCGAGGCTGTTGGCGACCGCGGCTTCGGAGGCGGCGTATTTCGCCATCCCCGCCTCCATGTCGCAGCGCTCGCCCCGGTCATAGGCGGCGGCGGCGTCATAGGTCAGCAGGGTGGCGGCGCGGGCGCGGGTGGCCATTTCCCCGAGCATGAGCTGGATGGCCTGATGCTCGCCGATCTTCTTGCCGAAGGTCTTGCGGATCTGGGCGTACTGGACGGAATCCTTGAGCGCGGCGGAGGCCAGCCCGCAGCCGCGCGCGGCGACGTTGATGCGGCCCAGTTCCAGCCCGCCGACGGCGGTCTGGAATCCCTTGCCCTCGACCCCGCCGATCAGGCGGTCGCCGCCGACGCGGAAGTTCTCGAAGACCAGCTCGGCCGAGTCGATGCCCTTGTAGCCCAGCTTCTCCAGCTTTCTGGAGACGGTGAACCCCTCGCCCTTCTCGGCGAGGAACATGGACATGCCCTTGTGGCGCGGCGTCGCCTCCGGATCGGTCTTGACCAGCAGCGCGAAGACCGAGCCGTGGATGCCGTTGGAGATCCAGGTCTTGGTCCCGTCGATGACGTAGCCGTTGCCGTCCCTGCGCGCGCGGGTGCGGATGCCCTGAAGGTCGGTGCCCGCGTCGGGTTCGGTCAGCGCCAGGCCGCCGCGGAGTTCTCCGGTGGCGAAGCGGGGCAGCCATTCGGCCTTCTGCTCCGGCGTGCCCATGCGGGTGACGCAGGACGCCATGATGAGGTGGGAATTGAAGATGCCCGACAGGCTCATCCAGGTTTCGGCGATCTTCTCCACGATCATCGCGTAGGTGGTCGCCGACAGGCCGAGCCCGCCGTATTCCTCGGGGATGGTGGCGCCGAAGAGGCCCAGTTCGGCCATCTGGCCCACCATCTCCTCGGGCCATTCGTCGGCATGTTCGAGCTTGAGCACATGCGGGCGCACGTCCCGCTCCAGCCATTTCTCGACCGCCTCCAGGATCATGCGGTCGTCGTCGGAGAGCGCGGCGGCCATCAGTAGCCCGCCTTCTCTTCGTTCTCGAAGCCCTGCTTGGCGACGAGCACGGTGCGCACGAAGGAGCAGACCTCCTTGCCGTTCTGGTTGAAGCCGCGGGTGGCGACGGTGACGAGGCCGGCGCCCGGGCGGGACTTGCTCTCGCGCTTGTCGAGCACCTCGGATTCGGCGGTCAGCGTGTCCCCGGCGAAGAGCGGGAAGGTCAGCTTGATGTCGGTCCAGCCCAGGTTGGCGATGGCCTTCTGGGAGACGTCGGTCACCGACATGCCGACCATCAGCGCCACGGTGAGCGGCGAGCAGACGATGGTTTTCCCGAACTCGGAATGCCTGGCGTATTCCTCGTCGAAATGCATCGGATGGGTGTTCATCGTCAGCAGGGTGAACCAGGTGTTGTCGGTCTCGGTGATGGTCCGGCCGGGGCGATGCTCGTAGATGTCGCCCGGCTGGAAATCCTCGAAATAGCGCCCGAAGCGCTCCCGGTAGCGGTTCTCGCCGACTTTCTCGATGGTTCCGGCCATGGGTCCTGGTCGCCTTTTTATGGCGCGGCGCGGGGGCCGCATTTGTCTGGACTATCGGCTCTGCCCTGCGATTCTGTCAAGGAGTTGTCCGGACAAATTTGCGGCCTGCGGGTCAGTCCCGTGCGCCGGGGATCACCGTCATGCGGGCGAGCGCGCCGGCGTCGTCCAGCGTCTCGGCGGCGGCGACGGCGGCGATCAGGGCGTCGGCCGCGTCTCCGGCCATCGGGGCGCGGCCCCAGCCGACGCAGCGTCGGAACTTGGCGAGGTTCTCGTCGTCGGTCAGCGCCGCCATCGGGTGGCCGTAGACATGGGGGAGGTCGATCTCGTGGATCGTCCCGTCGGTCAGCGTCACCTGCCACCATTGCGGGGCCAGCGCGCTCTGCGAGGGGTTGTCGTCGGTCTCCACCTCCACCCGCGCGGCGAAGTCGTGGATCCGCGGATCGGCCAGCACTTCGGGGTCGGAGAACTCGGGCACGTCGACCTTGCCGCGCGCCAGCCAGGCGCCGGCCACGAAACGCAGGCAGAGCTTGGCGTAGTTGGGCTCGGGGTTGGGGATGTCCGGGCGCCCGACCAGGCGGGTGACCAGCGGCGGGGCGGTCCCCTTGACCGAGGCCACGTCTTCCGGCGCGAAGCCATGGGCGGCGGTCAGGCGCATCAGCGCATCCACGACGCCGTGGGTGAGCCGGCCGGAGGGGAAGGGCTTGTGCGACAGGCGTGAGACCTGCCATTCGCGCCCCAACGTCTCCCGGATCGGGGCGAGATCGAAGGCCCCGTCCTCCAGCAGCCGGAAGTAGCCGTAGGGCCCGTCGAACACGTCATGCGGGCCGCGGAAGCCAGCGCGGGCGAGGTCGATGGCGCAGATCGCGGCGCGGGCGTTGAAACCGATCTGGAGGCCCAGCACCGGCGAGCCCTCGACATGCGGCTGCAGGGTTCCGGAGGTCTGGCCATACATGGCGCCGAAGGCGTCCTTCACTCCGGTCTTGTCCAGTCCTTCCAGCCGGGCCATGGCGGCCACGGCGCCGAAACCGCCGGCGGTGGCGGGGCGGAACCAGCGGATCGGGCCGTGGGCGGCGACGCCCATCAGGGTGGCCACGTCGATCCCGATGCACATGGCCAGCAGGAAGTCCCGGCCCGAGACCGGCTGTCCCCGCCCCGCGCGGCGCTCGCAAAAGGCCATCAGCGCCGACAGCACGGTCGCCATGGGATGCACCACCGCGGCTTCGTGCACGCAGTCGTATTCCAGGCAGTGGATCTGGTAGGCGTTGACCACCGCGGCCTGGGTGGCGGGCAGGCGTTCGCCGGTCACCCAGACGGTGGCCTCGTCGCCGTCGCCCCAGCCGCGGGCGGTGTCGATCAGCGCGTCGATGGCCGCGCCCCGCGACCCCGCGATGGCCACGCCCAACGTGTCCAGCAGGTAGGTGCGGGCCCGGTGCAGGTCGTGGTCCGACAGGTCCTCGTAGCGGGCGCCGAGAACGTGGTCGACGATGACGTCGACGATCGGGGCGTCGGCGGCGGCGTCGGGGGGGGTGTCGGTCGTGTGGGTCATGCGTGCTCCTCCGCGCGCCAGAGGTCGGGGGCGGGATAGTCGGCGGCGAGCCAGGCCTCGCCGCTCCGCGAGGCCCAGCTCAGCGCGGCGGACCAGGCGAGGCGGCCCAGCCGGGCGAGATCGGTCGCGTCATAGGTCAGCCGCGCCTGCGAGGCGGCGACGATCTGGCCGACCAGCCGGCCGCCCGCGAAGAACGGGTGATAGATCGACGACCCCATGCGCGAGGTCTTGAGGAACTGGCGGAAGCCCGCGTCCGCGTCGGTATTGGCCACCAGCACCGGGCGCCGGTCGGCGACCACCACGCCGGGATGGTTCCAGTCGATTGGGATGCACAGGCGGCGCTGCTCGGGCGGGAAGCCGGCGGAGGCCACCAGCATGTTGTAGCGCCGGTCGGGGGTGACGAGGAACACGCCGCCGATGCGGTAGTCGCGCTCGCCCGCTTTCAGCCCGCCGGGGGCCGCGGCGGCGTCGGGATCGCCGAGCCCGGCCCGGGCGGCGGCGGTCAGCGCGGCGAAGGCGCGCTCCAGATCCTCGGCGGCGGCGGCGCCGGCGGCGGCGTCCAGCAGCAGGGCGTCGAATTCGGGGTCGGTCAGGCGAGGCATCGGGCGCGGATCCAGAGACAGGCGGGAGGCCGTCGGGCGACGACGAAACGCGAGGGCGGGCTCGGGCGGGGAAAAAGCCCTCCCGCAGCGGCCCGGCAAAGACCGCCGCGGGAAGGAGAGCCGCCCGGCGAGCCAACACGCTCCGGACGGCCGGCCGCCCGGCCCGACAGGGGGCGCGCCGGGCGGAAGGCGGGCGGCGGCGCCGGCGTCGCGCGCCGGCGCCGCCGCAGGACGGGTCAGTCGATGGTCAGGCCGACGACCGGGCCGATCTCGGCGTTCCACATCCCGGTGCAGGCCTCGCCGCAGCGGGCCTTGAAGCCGGGCAGAACCGCTTCGAGCATGGCCTTGCGGCGCAGCTCCACGTCTTCGGGGGTCGGGTCGACGCGGACCATGCCGGCGGGCTCGCCCTCGGGGCAGGGGCCGGCGGTATTGCAGGCGATGCCGATTTCGTTCTCCTTGGCGTTCAGCGCCCACATCTCGGCTTCGAGCTTGGAGATCTCGGTCCGCATCAGGGTCTGTTGCGCCTCGGGCAGACCGTCCCACCAGGCCTTGTTGGCCATGGTCGCGCCCGAGCCCCAGTTGATCGGCAGGGTGTAGAGATAGCCCGCGCCCTCGTGCCACTTGGCCGAATAGCCGCCCAGCGTGCCGGTGATGGCGCAGTCGATGACGCCCTGCTGGAGGCCCTGCTGGACCTCGCCGAAGGCCATGGCCACGGCCTGGCCGCCGAAATACTCGATGAAGTCGGCCTGGGAGGCGCCGGAGGACCGCACCTTCCTGCCCTTCAGGTCCGCCAGGCCGGAGAACTCATCGCGGCAATAGAGGATCTGGGCCTGGTAGGAATGCAGGGACAGGATCTCCAGCCCCATCTCCTCGGCGTAATACTTCGAGAGCGTCGGGCGGAACGCCTCGGTCACCGCCTTGAACTCCTCGATCGTGGGGTTGAGCCCGGCGAGGTCGGTGGCGTCGTTGATCGGCACGTCGCCCGCCGAATGGCCGAGCTGGCCGGTGGCCACGTTCATCACGCCCTGGCCGAGCAGCCGGTAGATCTCCGGCCCCTTCAGGCCCATCTCGTTCCACGGCTTGAAGTTGGCGGTGATTTCGCCGCCGGAGATCTCGGGCAGCTTCTCGTTCCAGAACGGCGCTTCGAGCGTCTTGGACTGGGTGGTGATGCCGAGATTGCCGACGACGTTGACGGTCAGCGCCTGCGCGGCGCCGGCCGCGGCCAGCAGCGCCGTGGCGCCGGCGAGGATGGTCTTGATGCGCATGGGGTGGTCCCTCCTTCTGTTGGTCGTGACGTTGGTCGTTGCGATCGCCTGCCGGGCGCCGGGCCGGGTCACATGGCGATCCCTGGCAGCCACAGGGCCAGGTCGGGGGCGAGGATCAGCAGCCCGATCATGGCGAGCATCATGGCGAGGAAGGGCAGGGCGCCGAGCATCACCTGCCGGATCGGGCCGGAGGAGGCGCCGCGCACCCCCTGCACCACGAACAGGTTGACCCCGATCGGGGGCGTGATCAGCGCCGCCTCGATGAGGATCATGAACAGCACCCCGAACCACACCAGGTCGAAGCCCAGCGCGGCGACGACGGGGGCGATGATCGGGGTGGTGGCGACCATCAGGGACAGGGTCTCCATGAAGCAGCCCAGCACCAGATAGGCGCAGACGATGATCAGAATGACCGTGACCGGCGCGACCTCGAGCGCGGTCATGGCGCCGGTGATGGCCGTGGTCAGCCCGGTGGAGACCATCACGAAGTTGAGGAAGAAGGCCGCGACCACGATCAGCATGACCATGGCGGTGGTGCGCATCGCGCCCTCCAGCGCCGCCCAGAGCGAGGCGCGCGACAGCTTCCCCCGCGCGGCGGCCAGCGCCAGCGAGGCGACGACGCCCAGCGCCGCGGCCTCGGTCGGGGTCGCGAAACCGGCGTAGATCGAGCCGACGACCACGCAGAACAGCCCCAGCGGCGCCGCCAGCGCCCGCAGCCCGCGCCAGCGCGCCGCCCAGTCGGCGTTCCCCCGCCCGCCGTCCAGCCCCGGGCGGAAGATGCAGATGGCGGCGATGACGCCGGAGAACAGCAGCGCCAGCATCAGCCCCGGGATCAGGGCGGCGAGGTAGAGCCGGGTCACCGACACTTCCGCCAGCACGCCGTAGAGGATCATGTTGACCGAGGGCGGAATGAGGATGCCCAGCGTCCCCCCGGCGGCGATCGACCCGAGATAGAGCGAGGGGTTGTAGCCCAGCCGCGTCATGTTGGGGATCGCCACGGTCCCGATGGTCGCCGCCGTGGCCACCGACGACCCCGAGGTCGCCGCGAACAGGGTGCAGGAGGCGATGTTGGTGTGCATCAGCCCGCCCGGCACCCGGTTCACCCAGGCGTCCACGCCCTCATACATGTCGCGCGCGATGCCGGCGCGCAGCAGGATCTCGCCCATCAGGATGAACATGGGGGCGGCGACCAGCACGAACTCGGTGGAGGCGGACCACAGGATCTCGCCCAGCGCGGGCAGGAGGGGGAAGAAGGAATAGATCTCCGACAGCGATACCGCGAGGATGCCGAGCGCGGCGGCCACGGGCAGGGCCAGCGCGATCAGCGCGGCCAGGATCAGGGCGGCGACGCCGATCATGCGGTGTCCTCCTCGCGCATGACGCCGGCGGCGGCGTGGACTTCGGCGAAACGGCCGCGCGCCAGCCGCAGCAGCGCCTGCGCGGCGAGCAGCACGGCGATGCCGGCGAACCAGGTGAGCCCCGCGGCCCAGACCGACTGGGGGATGACCAGCGGCAGGCGCAGGGTGGAATTGGGCATCGCCCCCATGGCGGCGGAGCGCATCGCCACTCCCCAGCCATGCCAGGCCATGGTCGAGGCCATGGCCGCCAGCGCCAGCAGCGCCAGCGCGTCCAGCCCCGCGCGGGCGGCGAGGGGCAGGCGGGCGTAGAGCAGGTCGATGCGGATATGCGCGCGCTCGGTCAGCGCATAGGCGAAGCCGAAGGCGACGGCGGCGGCGAAGCCGAAATTGGTCAGCTCGAAACTGTGCAGCCGGATCTCGGAGCCCAGCCCGCCGGGCAGGTTGCGCAGGATCACCTCGGCGGTGACCAGCACCGCGCAGGCCAGCACCACCAGCCCGCCCAGCCGGGCCGACCAGCGCGAGGCGGCGCGCACCGCGCGCTCGAATTGCGCTTCCAGGCTCATGCGGTTCCCCTTTCCCGGCCAAGCCGGGCGAATAGCGGGCGCATCAGCAGCGGCGCCGCGTAGATCGGGATCTGGGCGGTGACCACCACCAGGGCGATCCGGTCCTCCACCGCGCCGGTGACCGCGGCCACCATCAGCGCCATGTTGCGCACCGCGCAGGCCAGCCCCGCCGCCGCCGACCGGTCCCGCCCAGCGCCGCGGAACAAAAGCGCGGCGCCGAGGCAGGCGCCCGCCGACAGCGCCCAGGTCGCGGCCAGGATCGCCAGCCAGCCCGAGAGGTCGGAGAGGATCGGCGCGCGGATGTCCTCGGTGATCGCGAAGCCGATCAGCGCCATCAGCGCCACCGCCGCGGCGTCGAGCGGGGCGGCCGCGCGGTTCACCCGCGCCGCCCCCAGCACCCGGCGCGCCAGCAGCGCCAGCCCGAAGGCCGCGAAGATCAGCCCGGCGAGCCGCAGCGACAGGGCGGTGACGTCCACCCCCTGCTCCATCCCCGGCAACAGCGCGGTGACCGCCCAGACGGTCGCCGGCGCGATCAGGGTGGCGGGGATCGACAGCGCGGTCACATAGGCCGGGTCGATGCGCACGATGATGGCGAAGGCGGCCGAGGACGACAGCGGCGGCGCCGCCGCGCAAAGCGCCAGCCCCGCCGCCAGCCAGGACGGCGCCCCCAGCGCGAAGGCGATGCCGGCGGCCAGCGCCGGCGCCGCGATCAGCATGGCCGCGCAGACGGCGGCGACATGGCCGGGCCGGTCGAAGGCGGCGCGCAGGCGCGCGGGCTCCACCCGCAGCATCGACAGCACCACCAGCGCCACCGACAGCGGCGCCACCCAGGGGCGCAGGGCGGCCGTCGCGTCCGGCGCCGCCAGCCCGACGGCCAGCGCCGCCGGCATCATCAGCGGGGCCGAGGCCGCGAACCGGCGCAGCGCGCCGCTCATCGGATCCGCCTGCGGGTGGTGGCTTCGCCCCGGGTCATCTCCGCCGCGCCCCCTCAGCCCTGCCAGGGGCAGCACTGGCGGAAGCGCTCGGCGATCTGGCCGCGCTGGGCGATCCAGACCCCCTCGTCCTGCGCCGCGGTGACATGGGTCAGGAACTCGTCCAGCGCCCAGATCCGCCCGGGCCGGCCGATGATGCGCAGGTGAAGACCCACGTTCAGCATCTTCGGCCCCTCGGTCCTGCTTTCCTCCAGCAGCCAGTCGAAGGACTTCTTCGCGTAGTCCAGCCACGCCTGCGGGGTCAGCGAGGGCGAGGTCCAGAACTTCATGTCATTGGTGTCGATGGCGTAGGGCATGCAGATGAGCGGCCTGACCGAGCCGTCCTCCATCTCCACCGGCTCCCAGCGCGGCACGTCGTCGGACAGGTCGTCCATGTGATAGTCGTAGCCCTCCTCCACCAGCAGCCGCCGGGTGCGCGGCGTGTGGAGATAGCGCGACAGCCAGCCCCTGGGGCGGGTCCCGGTGGTGGTCTCGATCGAGGCGGCGGCCTTGGCGATGAACTCGCGTTCGCGCGGTTCGTCGTAGGAGAACTGGTGGATCCAGCGATAGCCGTGCGAGGTCGGCTCGTGCCCGCCGTCGCGGATCATCGCGGCGATATGGGGCGCGCGTTCGAGGCTGAGCGCCGCGGCGGTGACGGAGGTGGTCACGCCGTGCTTCTCCAGCAGCTTGAAGATGCGCGGGCCGCCGGCGCGGATGCCGTATTGATAGTTGGATTCGTTGGCGTAGTTGCGGATGGGGGCGCCGAGCGCCACGCCCAGCTCGTCCACCGGCTCCGGCTTCTTGTCGCCGTCGGCGATGGACATCTCGGAGCCTTCCTCGACATTCACCACCACCGAAAGCGCCAGGGTCTTGCCGTCCGGCCAGCTGAGTTCGCCCGTCATGTTGTCCTCCGTCGCGGTCCGGTCGCAGGTTTGTCCGGACAAATTCAACATTCAGGTCCGGACAGGACTTGTCAAGCGCGCGCAGACGGGCGGACGACCGCTTTTGCGGCAGAGGGGGCTCAAGAGCCTGTTGAATATGCGGATCAGGAGGCGGACGCCTTCAGGATAGGACATTTGGTCCGATGGATGCGGAAAAAATCCATATCAATTCGCGACGGAAAGGGGGGCTGCCGCCCGCGCGTAAAAAAGCGCCGCATCGGAGGGACCGACGCGGCGCAGGTTGCAGGTCTGGGCTCGGGAGGAGACCGGCCGTGACCTGATGCGATTCCGTTCGGCCCCTAGCCCCCCGCGGCGCCCAGCGCGGGATAGAGCCCGCGATGCCGGCCATGGGCCGCGGCGTAGGCGTCGGCGAGCGCGGGGTCGGGCAGGATCTCGGACTCGGTGGCGGGCGGGGCGCAGACCGCCATGGGCTCGGCGCCCTCGGCCGCGATCAGCGCCAGGCGCGCGGCGCCCAGCGTGGCGCCGAACTCGCCCGAAGCGGGGATGTCGATGGGAACCCCCAGCGCGTTGGCGACCGAGATCAGCCAGACCCGCGACCGGCTGCCGCCGCCGACCGCGGTGGCGCGCTCCACGTCCTGTCCGGCGGCGCGCAGGGCGTCGAGGCAGTCGCGCAGGCAAAAGGCGACGCCGTCCATCACCGCGCGGGTCAGCATGGGGCGGTCGGCGGCGTGGGACAGGCCGAAAAAGCCGCCGCGCACCGCGGCGTCGTTATGCGGCGTCCGCTCGCCGGCCAGGTAGGGCAGGAAGGCGACGGGGCCGGGGGCCTGCGCGGTCTCGTCCAGCTCGGCCGCCAGCGCCGAGGCGGGCTGGCCGGCGATGCGCGCGAACCAGTCCAGCGCCGAGGCCGCGGACAGGATCACCCCCATCTGGCACCACATGCCGGGCAGCGCGTGGCAGAAGGCGTGCACGGCGCTGTCGGGCGCGGGCAGGCAGCGCCCGGTCGCGGCGAAGAGCACGCCGGAGGTGCCCAGCGACACGAAGGCCGCGCCGGGCCGCACGGCGCCGGTCCCGATGGCGGAGGCCGCGTTGTCGCCGCCGCCGCCGGCCACCACGACCCCCTCCGGCATCCCCCAGCGCCGGGCGAGGGCGGGGCGCAGGGTTCCCGAGACCTCGGTCCCCTCCACCAGCTCCGGCATCTGGCCGCGCTCCATGCCGCCGGCCGCGAGCAGGTCGGGCGACCACGCCCGCGCGCCGACGTCCAGCCAGCCGGTGCCGGCGGCGTCGGAGACATCCGACACATGCGCCCCGGTCAGCCACAGCCGCAGATAGTCCTTGGGCAGCAGCACTTTGCGAATGCGCGCGAACAGCGCCGGCTCATGCGTCGCCATCCAGGCGAGCTTCGGCGCGGTGAAGCCGGGGAACACGATGTTGCCCGAGATCGCGCGGAACCGCGGATCGGCGTCGAGCCGCGCCGCCTCGGCCGCCGAGCGCACGTCGTCCCACAGGATGCAGGGGCGCAGCGGCCGGTCGGCCTCGTCCAGCAGGGTCGCGCCATGCATCTGGCCCGACAGCCCGATGCCGCGCACGCGCCCCATGTCCTCGGGCGCCTGGGCGGCCAGCGCGGCCACCGCGCGGTCGGCGGCGGCGAGCCAGGCCTCGGGCGATTGCTCGGACCAGCCGGGACGGGGGCGCGAGACCTCCAGCCCCGCATCGGCCGAGGCCACGACCCGCTGCGCGCCGTCGATCAGCAGCGCCTTGAGCCCCGAGGTGCCCAGATCCAGCCCCAGATAACGCCCGCCCGAAGGGGCGCCGGCCATGCCCACGGCGCCGGTCATGCCCGGATCCCTTCCACGCGTTGCGTAAACCATCGGGAAAGAGGCCATGCGTCCGCCGCATGACGGGATTGCTCGCGCGCCCTCTTTCCGGGATGTATGCGCCGGTCTACATGCCGTCTCGACCGTGGCGCCGAATGCGCTGCGAAGCGCGGCTCGCCACCCGGCGCCGCGCGCCCCCTGAACCGCAACGCACTCACGGATGCGCCGCGAACCCGGCCGGGACGCCCCCGGCCCCTTTCGCGATGCCGTCCGATACGCTCTGGAGACACGACATGACCTCGATCGCTTTCGCCAACACCGCCGCCCGCTCCTCCGCCGGAACCGGCTTTTTCCGCGACCTGATGGACGGCCTGGCCCGTCGCCGGTCCTTCGCTCGCACCCGCGCGTCGCTGGAGCGGCTGTCGGACGCCGCCCTGGCCGATATCGGCCTGGAGCGCGGCGACATCCCCTCCGCCGCGGCCCGCGCCGCCTACGGCGCGAACTTCTGATCCCTCGCCGGGATCATCATCGCGAACCGCTCTGATCGGGCCCGCCATGCGCGGGCCCGAAGCCTGTCCGGAGGCCGGTTTCATCGCCCCAGCGGCGCGCCGGCGGGCAGGGAGAGGTAACGCGCTAGCGTCGCCGCCGTCCCGTCGCGCCACAGCATCGTCAGCGCCTCGTCGAAGGCGGTCGAGAACGCCGGCGCCTCGCCCAGATCCCCGAAGATGTCGCGCAGGCCGAGGAAGGCCGCGGGCTCCGCCTTCGCCGTCAGCGCCGCGGCGCGGAGCCGGTCGGCCTGCTCGTCCTCCAGCGCATATTCGCGTCCCGTCTCCGAGCCGCCCGCGAGATAGCGGCACCACAGCGCGCTCTCCAGCGCCAGGCCGGTCACGGGCGCGCCCTGCGCCACCCGGTCCTTCGTGGAGGGCAGGATGAACTTCGGCTGCCGGTTGGACCCGTCGAGGCAGAGCCGCGCGATGGTGTCCTTCACCTCCGGATTGGCGAAGCGCGACTTGATGAGCGTGAGATAGTCCCGCAGGTCCTGGCCCGGCGGGGGCGGGACCATGGGCACGATCTCCTCGGTCTCCACCTTGTCGAGAAAGCCCGCCACCAGCGGATGCGCCATGGCGTCATGGGCGTAATGGCAGTCCAGCAGCGCGCCGGGATAGGCGATGCAGGCATGGCCGCCGTTCAGCACCCGCAGCTTCATCTTCTCATAGGCCGAGACGTCGGCGGCGAAGGTGACGCCCACCGCCTCGAATTCCGGGCGCCCGGTGGGGAAACGGTCCTCCAGCACCCATTGGCGGAAGGGCTCGCAGAACACCGGGGAGGCGTCGTCGATCCCGAAATCGTCGCGGATCACGGCGCGGCGCGCGTCGTCGGTGACCACGGCGATGCGGTCGACCATGCCGTCGGGGGCGGCGACGTTGTCTTCCACCCAGTCGGCGAAGGCCGGATCGTGCAGACGCGCGAGCCCGGTCAGCGCCGCCATCGCCACATGGCCGTTGCCCGGGATGTTGTCGCACGACATCACCGTGAAGGGCGGGATCGAGGCCTGCCGGCGCCGGCGCAGGGCCGCGAGCATGGCCCCGAACACCGAGCCGGGCGCGTCCGGGTTGGCGGCGTCGGCCAGCATCTGGGGATGGTTCGCATCGAAATCCCCGGTGGCGCTGTCGAGGAAATAGCCGCCCTCGGTCACGGTCAGCGACACGATGCGGATGGCGGGGTCGCACATGGCCCGGATCAGGGGCGCGTTGTCGGGGGCGACCGGGGCGAAGCCGGTCATCGCCCCGCAGACCCGCGCGCGCAGGGCGCCGGGCTCCAGCTCGACCACCGTGGACAGCCAGTCCTGCGCCTCCAGCCGGGCGCGCATGTCGGCGTCGGGGGCGCGCACGCCGGCGCCCAGGATCCCCCAGTCCAGCGACTTGCCCATGGCGAACAGGTCGTCGAGATAGATCGCCAGATGCGCGCGGTGGAAGTTGCCCACCCCCACATGCAGGATGCCGGGGCTCACCCGCGCCCGATCATAGGCGGGGGCGGCCACGCCGGCGGGCAGGGCGGTCAGGGTTTCGCGCGACAGACGGATCATGTTCCGCTCCTCCCGACGGGGCGGCACGTCCGCGGCCCGCCGTCTTCATTGCAGCATTGCGGGGCGAGGCGCCCGGCCTTCAGCCGGGCCGGGGCCCTCGCCGGACTGGTCGGGCCGACGCCGCCACGGCGTCCGTCAGAGCGCGAGGCCGTCCGGGCCGAAGCGATAGACCCGGCCTTCTTCGGGGGTCAGGAACACCGTGTCGCCGTGCCGGGCCTCGAATTCGCCGGTGGCGCGGGCGGTGACGGGGCCCACGCCCTCGACCTCCACATGCAGGAAGGTGTCGGAGCCCAGATGCTCGGCCACGCCCACCTTGCCGCGCCACTGGCCGGACTCATGGGACATGACGAAATGTTCGGGGCGCACGCCGATGGTGGTCGCGCCGGCCTTCGCGGCCTCCGCCCCCTCGACCATGTTCATGGCGGGCGAGCCGATGAAGCCGGCGACGAACTTGTTGCGCGGGTTGCGGTAAAGCTCCAGCGGGGAGCCCACCTGCTCGATCTTCCCGCCCTGCAGCACCACGATCTTGTCGGCCATGGTCATCGCCTCGACCTGGTCATGGGTCACGTAGATCATGGTGGTGGCGAGCGACTGGTGAAGCTCCGAGATCTCCAGCCGCATGTTCACCCGCAGCGCGGCGTCGAGATTGGACAGCGGCTCGTCGAACAGGAACGCCGAGGGCTCGCGCACGATGGCCCGGCCGATGGCGACGCGCTGGCGCTGCCCGCCGGAAAGCTGGCCCGGCTTGCGGTCGAGATAGTCGGTCAGGTTGAGGATCTTCGCCGCGCCCTGGACCTTGGCCTCGATCGCCGCCTTGTCCATGCCCGCCATCTTCAGCGGAAAGCCGATGTTCCGGGCCACCGACATATGCGGGTAGAGCGCGTAGGACTGGAACACCATCGCCAGCCGGCGCCTGGCCGGGGGCAGGTCGGTGGCGTCTTGCCCGTCGATGACGATGCGGCCGTCGGAGACGTCCTCCAGCCCCGCGATCAGGCGCAGCAGGGTGGACTTGCCGCAGCCCGACGGGCCGACGAAGACCACGAACTCGCCGTCCTTGATCTCCAGGTCGACGCCGTGGATCACCTGCGCCTCGCCGAAGCGTTTCACCACGTTCTCAAGCGTGATCGCGCCCATGATGTCTCCTCCCCTTCAGGGTTTCTTATTTGACGGCGCCGAAGGTCAGCCCGCGCACCAGCTGCTTCTGGGAGAACCAGCCCATCACCAGGATCGGCGCGATGGCCATGGTCGAGGCGGCCGAGAGCTTGGCCCAGAACAGGCCCTCGGGGCTGGAATAGGAGGCGATGAACGCCGTCAGCGGCGCGGCCTTGGCGGCCGTCAGGTTCAGGGTCCAGAACGCCTCGTTCCAGGCCAGGATGATGTTGAGCAGAAGGGTGGAGGCGATGCCCGGCACCGCCATTGGGGCGAGCACGGACACGATTTCCTGGCGCAGGCTGGCGCCGTCCATGCGGGCGGCCTCCAGGATGTCGCCGGGGATCTCCTTGAAGTAGGTGTAGAGCATCCACACGATGATCGGCAGGTTGATCATCATCAGCACCACCACCAGCGCGATGCGGGTGTCGAGCACCCCCCAGTCCCGCGCGATCAGGTAGATCGGGACCAGCACGCCCACGGGCGGCAGCATCTTGGTGGAGAGCATCCACATCAGGATGTCCTTGGTCCGCTTGGTGGGCGAGAACGCCATGGCCCAGGCGGCGGGCACCGCGATCAGCAGGCCCAGCGCGGTGGAGCCGACCGAGATGATGACCGAGTTCATGGCGTGCAGGAAGTAGTTCGACCGCTCCTGCACCGCGAGGTAGTTCTCGAACGTCCAGTCGAAGAAGAAGAAGGTGGGCGGGGTGGTGACCGCCTCGACCTCGGTCTTGAAGCTGGTGAGGATGGTCCACAGGATCGGGAAGAACAGCACGAGCCCGATGGTCCAGCCGATCAGCGTGAACAGCGCCTTGCGCTGCGGAGTTGCGGTGCGCGACATGGCTCAGGTCTCCAGGTTCTTGCCGATCATCCGGATCAGGAAGATCGCCACGATATTGGCCAGGATCACCGCCACCACGCCGCCGGCGCTGGCCGTGCCCACATCGAACTGCAACAGCGCCTGCGTGTAGATCAGGTAGGCGATGTTGGTGCTGGCGTTGCCGGGACCGCCCGAGGTGGTCACCAGGATCTCCGCGAAGACCGACAGCAGGAAGATCGTCTCGATCAGGATCACCACGGTCAGCGCGCGCGCCAGGTGGGGCAGCGTGATGTGGAGGAAGATCGAGACGGGGCCGGCGCCGTCCATCTCCGCCGCCTCCTTCTGGTCGCTGTCGAGCGACTGCAGCGCGGTCAGGATGATCAGCGTCGCGAAGGGCAGCCAGGCCCAGGCCACGATGATGATGATGGAGAACAGCGGCATCGAGGACAGCCAGTCCACCGGCTCGGCCCCGAAGCTTCGGGCGATCCAGGCGAACAGTCCGTTCACCGGATGCATCAGCATGTTCTTCCACACCAGCGCCGAAACGGTGGGCATCACGAAGAAGGGCGCGATGGCCAGCAGCCGCACGATGCCCTGGCCCCAGAACGGCTGGTCCAGCAGGATCGCAAGGAAGACGCCCCCCACCACCGTGATCAGCAGCACGCCCCCGACCAGCATCAGCGTATTGGCGAGCGCGATGGGGAAGGCGGGATCGGTGAGGAAGAATTCGTAGTTCAGGAACCCGGTGTATTCCTCCATCCCCGGCATCAGCAGGTTGTAGCGGAGGAACGAGAAGTACAGCGTCATGGCCAGCGGCACGGCCATCCAGATCAGCAGCAGGATGACGGCGGGCGACATCATCGCGCGCGCGGCGGCCTTGGTGTGAAGCGTGGCCATCGGGCCGGCCCTCCCCGGGCGTTTTTTCTGGATCAAGTGGCGCGGGCGGAGGCCATGGGGGGACATGGCCCTCCGCCCGCGCGGTCGCGCGTCAGGTCTCCGGGTCGGGCAGCGAGGACATGCCGCCCGGAGACCCTCGCGCGTCTCAGTAACCGGCGCGCTTCATCTCGCGCTCGGTCAGGGTCTGGGCGTTGGCCAGCGCCTGCTCGACGGTGATCTGCCCGGCGAGCGCGGCGGAGAACTGCTGGCCGACCGCCGTGCCGATGCCCTGGAATTCGGGGATCGCCACGAACTGCACGCCGACATAGGGCACCTCGTCGACGGTGGGGTTCTTGGGATCCGCCGCCTGGATGGAGCTCAGCGTCATCGCCGCGAAGGGCGCCGCCTCCTGGTACTTGGGGTTCTCGTAGAGCGAGGTGCGGGTGCCCGGGGGCACGTTCGCCCAGCCCTCGTTCTCCGCCACCAGCTCCAGGTAGGCCTTGGAGGTCGCCCAGGCGATGAACTTCTCGGCCGCCTCGACCTTCTCGGACGACGCGGGGATGCCGAGCGTCCAGGCCCAGAGCCAGTTGCCGCGCTTGCCCAGGCCGTTGTCCGGCGCCAGCGCGAAGCCGACGGAGTCCGCGACCTGGCTGTCATCGGGGTTGGACACGAAGGAGGCCGCCACGGTGGCGTCGATCCACATGGCGCATTTGCCGGTCTGGAACAGGGCCAGGTTCTCGTTGAAGCCATTGGACGACGCGCCCGGAGGGCCGGCGTCGTTCATCAGGTTCACGTAGAAGGTCAGCGTCTCGTTCCACTCGGGGCTGTCGAACTGGGCGTTCCAGTCCATGTCGAACCACTTGGCGCCGAAGCTGTTGGCGGCGGCGGAGAGGAACGCCATGTTCTCGCCCCAGCCGGCCTTGCCGCGCAGGCAGATGCCGTAAAGCTCGTTGTCCTTGTCGGTCAGCTTGCGGGCGGCGTCGGCGACGAAGTCCCAGGTCGGGGCGTCGGGCATGTCCAGCCCGGCGGCCTCGAACAGGTCGGTGCGGTACATGACCATGGAGCTCTCGCCGTAGAACGGCGCGGCGTAGAGCTTGCCGTCCGCGGTCAGGCCGTCGCGGATCGAGGGCAGCAGGTCGTCGACGTCGTAGTCGGCGGGCATCGACAGTTCATGCAGCCAGCCGAGCTTGGCCCAGATCGGAACCTCGTAGGTGCCGATGGTCATCACGTCGTACTGGCCGCCCTTGGTGGCGATGTCGGTGGTCACGCGCTGGCGCAGCACGTTCTCTTCCAGCGTCACCCATTCCAGCTCGATGCCGGGATTCTTGGCGGTGAAATCATCCGTCAGCTTCTGCATGCGGATCATGTCGCCGTTGTTGACGGTGGCGATGGTCAGCGTCTCGGCCGAGGCCAGCGAGGTGGTCGCCAGCAGCGCGCCCGTGAGCAGCCCTCCGGTCGCCAGTCCCCTGATGCGGATCGTCATTTCGGAGTCCTCCCTGGAAGCCCGTTGTTCTTTCCGTGTCGTTCCTTCCGCGTCGAAGCGCGCCTCCCGCGCTCTTCCGGCGTCGCTGTTTGATAGGGGGGGAAAGCGAGTCGGTCAATTATTAAATCAAGTTGATTTTGTTATCCGGCGCGCTTACGCATATCTCCAAACAGATCAATGGGAGGCGGCGAACCGTGCGAGGCGGAGACACGCGCAAGCTGCGTGCTTACAATGAGCGGATGATCGTTCAGGCGATCCGGAGCTTCGGCCCGCTGTCGAAGGCGGAGATCGCGCGCGCAACCGGCCTGTCCGCGCAGGCGGCGGCGGTCATCGTCAACGCGTTGCTGGAGGAAGGGCTGCTGATCAAGGAGCCCAAGGTCCGCGGACGCATCGGCCAGCCGCAGACCCCGCTCGCGCTCAACCCGCAGGGCGTCTATTCGCTCGGGGTCAAGATCGGCCGTCGCTCGGTCGAGGCGCTGGTCATCGACTTTCTCGGCGCGCCCGTCAGCCGGTGGGAGCGCGAGCATGACGCCCCCCTGCCGGAGATCGTGATGGACGCCGCCGGCGACGGCGTGCGCGCCGTGCTGGACGGGGCGCCGGAGGGCGCGCGGGACCGGCTGGCCGGGCTGGGCGTGGCCATGCCCGGACATTTCGACATGTGGTGGGAGGAGCTGGGCCTGCCGCCCAATTCGCTCGCCGCCTGGTCGCAGCTCGACCCCGCCGCGGCGCTGGCCGAGGAGACCGGGCTCGAGTCGGTCTTCTGCAACGACGCCACCGCGGCCTGCGCGGCGGAGCTGGCGCTGGGCGGCGCGATCTCGGCGGCCAACACGCTCTACATCTACATCGCCACCTTCGTGGGCGGCGGCGTGGTCATCGACGGCCAGCTTCAGCACGGGCCCACCGGCAATGCCGGGGCCATCGGCTCGCTTCCCGTCGCGGGGCGGGACGTGGACGGGCGGCCGCGGCAGCTGATCCACGACGCCTCGCTGATCACGCTGGAACGGGCGATGCTGCGGGCGGGGCTGGACAGCCGCGCGCATATTCACGGGACCGTGCGCTCGGACGCCGGCGACGCGATGTTCGCGACCTGGATGGAGACCGCGGCCGCGGCGCTGGCGCGGGCCTGCGCGGCGGCCTGCTCGGTGATGGAATTCGAGATGGCGGTGATCGACGGCGTGCTGAACCCGGTCTGGCGGGATCGCCTCGTGACGGCGACGCGGGAGGCGATGGCGGGGATGAACCTCGCCGGGCTCAGTCCGCTGCGCTTCGCGGCCGGGGAAACCGGGCCGGGCGCGCGGGTGCTGGGGGCGGCCTTTCTGCCCCTGCACGGCCGCTTCTCCGCCCAGGCCGCGATCTTCGTGCGCGATCTGGCCCACCCGGCCGAGACCTGAAGCGCTCTTTTCCCGCCGGCGCGGATCGTGCAGGGCGGAGCGGCGCGCGCGGCGCGCGGCGGACCACGATCACGAAAGGACCCGGACATGACCATACTCGTTTGCGGCGAGGCCCTGTTCGACGTGTTCGTGGACCAGGAGCATCCGCTGGGCTTCCGGCTGGACGCGCGCATCGGCGGCTCGGCCTTCAACCTGGCCATCGGGCTGGCGCGGCTGGGGCGCGGGGCGGGGCTGCTGACCGGCATCGGCGCCGGCGTCATGGGCCGCAAGCTGCGCGGGGCGCTGGAGGCGGAGGGGGTCGACGCGCGCTATCTCGTCGACAAGCCCGACCCGGTGACGCTGGCCATGGTCGAGGTGAAGGCGGGCGGCTCGGCCGACTACGTGTTTCACGGGGAGGGCGCCGCCGACCGCGCCGTGACCGGGGCCGACCTGCCGGAGCTGGACGGGCTGCGGGCGCTGGCCTTCGGCTGTTTCTCGTTGCTGACCCGGCCCACGGGCGACAGTTTCCTGTCGCTCGCCAGCCGGGCGCGGGCGGCGGGGCTGCCGGTGGCGCTCGACCCCAACATCCGCGCCAGCGTGGAGCCGGACATGGGCGTCTGGCGCACCCGCGTCGACGCCTTCGCCGCCTGCGCGGACATCGTGAAGGTGTCGGAGGAGGATTTCGAGGCGCTCAACCCGGGCATGTCGCCGGAGGAAGGCGCCCGGCGCTGGCTGGGGCTCGGCGCCTCGCTGGTGGCGCTGACCCGCGGCGGCGGCGGGGCCGAGGCCTGGACCGAGACGCTGCATGTGTCCTGCGAGGCGCCGCAGGTCGAGGTCGCGGACACGGTGGGGGCGGGGGATTCGTTCCTCGCCGGCCTGCTCTGCGCGCTGGACGAGGGCGGGGCGCTGACCGGGGAAGGGGTGCGCGGGCTGGACGCGGCGCGGCTGACCGCGGCGCTGGAATTCGCCTCCGCCGTCGCTTCGATCACCTGCACGCGGCGCGGCGCCGACATCCCCCGGCGGGATGAGCTGCCGCAGCGTTTCTAGGCTAGCGCGGGGGCGCGGGGGGGCGGCGACGACCCGGCGGGGCCGAACGAAAAAGCCGCCTGCGCGGATGCGCGGCGGCCTGGTCGTGTCCGGTCTTTCCCGCCTCTGGATACTGGCCCCCGAACAGGGGCCCGACGTCACGAAAGAAGGGGAAGTGGTGGGCGGTACTGGGTTCGAACCAGTGACCCCAGCGATGTGAACACTGTGCTCTACCAACTGAGCTAACCGCCCGGTGATGCGCCTCATAAGGGGCGCGCCGAGCGGGGTCAAGAGGGCTCGAACGCCGGACGCAAGGTTTCCAGCAGGGCGGGCAGTTCGGCGTAATCGCCGATCAGCGCCTCGGGCGAAAGCGACGCCAGGTTATCCGCCGAGAGCCCGAAATCCATCAGCACGCAGGGGATCCCCGCCGCCCGCGCCGCCGAGCGGTCGGTCACCGTGTCGCCGACCATGACCGAGACCGCGAGCGCGGAGCCCGCCCGCTCCGCCGCCGCCTGCACGGGGCGGGGGTCGGGCTTGGGCGCCTCCACCGAATCCGCGCCGATCAGCGACCCGAAGCGGTCCAGCACGCCCAGTTCGGCCAGCAGCAGCCGGGCCAGCCGCTCGGGCTTGTTGGTGCAGATCGCGCGCCGCCAGCCCGCGGCCTCCAGCGCGTCCAGCGCGGCGACGACGCCGGGGAACAGGCGGCTCTCGGCGGCGATGCGGGATTCGTAGGCGGCGAGGAAGAACGGCACGACCGCTTCCACCGCGGGCTCGATGCGCTCGGCCGCCCAGCCTTCGCGCGCGAGGCCGAGGCGCAGCATGGCCCGGCCGCCGCGGCCCGAGATCCCGGCATCCGCCGCCGGGTCGAGCCTTGCGGCGACGCCCATGCTCTCCAGCGCCGCGTTGGCGCCGCCGATCAGGTCGGCGGAGGTGTCGGCCAGGGTGCCGTCGAGGTCGAAGATCGCGCAGCGTGGGAACGGGGACGGGCGCGGGAACGGGCGCGGGGCCGGGGGCGGGGTGGCGCTCATGCCGCGGGGCCTTCGCGCCATTCCGAAACGCTCTGCAACAACATATGACCGTCCTTAACATTCCGTTTGCGCTTGGCGTGGTGTTAAGGCTCGCTCCATGGAACGTCCAGACGACTCAACGCCCCGCCCCGGAGCCCCCCGCCCCTGCGCCGCCGTGATCCTCGCGGCCGGCGCCGGGACCCGCATGCGCTCGGGCCTGCCCAAGGCGCTGCACCCGGTGGGGTCGGCGCCGATGCTCGCCCATGTCATGGCGGCGGCCGAGGCGCTGTCGCCGGCCCGCGTCGTGGTCGTCGCCGGCCACGGGGCCGCGGCGGTGACCGCCGCCGCCCGCGCCATCCGCCCCGACGTGGAGATCGCGTTGCAGCAAGAGCAGCGCGGCACCGCCCACGCCGCCGCCCAGGCGCGCGAGGCGCTGGCGGGGTTCGAGGGCGACGTCTTCGTGCTTTACGCCGACACGCCGCTGGTGCGCCCGGAAACGCTGGCCGCCATGGCCGGGGCGCGGGCGCAGGGCGCCGGCCTGGTGGCGCTGGGCTTCGAGGCCGCGGACCCGACCGGCTACGGCCGCCTGATCCTCGAAGACGGGGCGCTGACCCGCATCGTCGAGGAGAAGGAGGCGACCGAGGCCGAGCGCGCCGTGACCTTCTCCAATTCCGGGGTGATCTGCGCCGAGTCCCCCGCCATGTGGGACTGGCTGGCCGAGGTCTCGGACGACAACGCCAAGGGCGAGTTCTACCTGACCGATCTCGTCGCCATCGCCCGCGCCCATGGCCGGGACGCGGCGGCGGTGGCCTGTCCGGAGGCGGAGACGCTGGGGGTGAATTCCCGCGCCCAGCTCGCCCAGGCGGAGGCCGCCTTCCAGGCCCGCGCCCGCGCCGCGGCGCTGGAGGCCGGCGTGACGCTGACCGCGCCGGACACCGTGTTCTTCGCGCTCGACACCCGCATCGCGCCCGATGTGACCGTCGGCCCCAATGTGGTCTTCGGCCCCGGCGCGGTGATCGAGACGGGGGCGGAGATCCGCGCCTTCTCCCATATCGAGGGCGCCCATGTCGGCCCCGGCGCGATCATCGGCCCCTTCGCCCGCCTGCGGCCGGGGGCGGAGATCGGCGCCGACGCCCATGTCGGCAACTTCGTCGAGCTGAAGAACGCGGTGCTGGGCGAAGGCGCCAAGGCCAACCACCTGACCTATCTGGGCGACGCCACCATCGGGGCGGGCGCCAATATCGGGGCCGGGACCATCACCTGCAATTACGACGGCTTCCTCAAGCACCGCACCGAAATCGGGGCGGGCGCCTTCATCGGCTCGAACTCGGCGCTGGTGGCGCCGGTCTCGGTCGGGGCGGGGGCGACGGTGGGGGCCGGATCGGTCATCGTCTCGGACGTGCCGGAGGCGGCGCTGGCCGTCGCCCGCGGCGCCCAGGACACCAGGCCGGGCGGCGGCGCCCGGCTGCGCGACAAGCTGGCGGCCGCCAAGGCCGCGAAACAGGGCTGACCCCTCCGTCAGAGACGGGGCGCCGATCCCAGAGGCTGGGCCGAGCAGGCCGCAACAGAAGGAGCGTCGCGGATGTGCGGCATCGTCGGGATTCTGGGAACCGGGCGCGAGGCCGCGCCGGTGCTGCTGGACGCGCTCAAGCGGCTCGAATACCGGGGCTATGACAGCGCCGGCATCGCCACCGTGGACCATGGCCGGCTGGATCGCCGCCGGGCGCCCGGCAAGCTGACCGCGCTGGCCGCGGAGCTGGAGGCGGCGCCGCTGAGCGGGCCGTCCGGCATCGGGCACACCCGCTGGGCCACCCATGGCGCGGCGACGATGACCAACGCGCATCCCCACGCCGCCTCCCGCGTCGCGGTCGTGCATAACGGCATCATCGAGAATTTCCGCGAACTGCGCGCCCGCCTCGCCTCCGAGGGCCACAGCTTCGTCACCCAGACCGACACCGAAACCATCGTCCACCTGTGCCAGGACATGATGGACCGGGGGCTGGGCCCGGTGGAGGCGGCCTCCGAGACGCTGCGCCAGCTTGAGGGCGCCTTCGCGCTGGCCTTCCTGTTCGAGGGCGAGGACGACCTGATCGTCGCCGCCCGCCGGGGCTCTCCGCTCGCCATCGGCTGGGGGGAGGGGGAGATGTTCGTAGGGTCCGACGCGCTGGCGCTGGCCCCGATGACCACCCGCATCACCTACCTGGAGGAAGGCGACTGGGCCGTCGTCACCCGCGCCGGCGCCGAGATCCATGACGAGGCCGGGCGCATCGCCAACCGGCCCGTGCAGGTGGTGTCGCCGTCCTCGGTGCAGATCGACAAGGCCGGCCATCGGCACTTCATGGCCAAGGAGATCCACGAGCAGCCCACGGTCTCGACCTATGCGCTGGCGCATTACGTGGACGCCGCCACCGGCCTGATCCGGTCCGAGGCCGAGGCCGTGGATTTCGCGCAGGTCGACCGGCTGGTGCTGGTGGCCTGCGGCACCGGGCATTACGCCTGCGCCATCGCCAAATACTGGTTCGAACGGATCGCCCGCCTGCCGGTGGAATGCGACATCGCCTCGGAATTCCGCTATCGCGAGCCGCCGCTTTCGGGCCGGGACGCGGCGGTCTTCGTCTCCCAGTCCGGGGAGACGGCCGACACGCTGGCCGCGCTGCGCTATGCGGCGCCGCATGTGGGCCATGTTCTTTCGGTGGTGAACGTCGCCGAATCCTCCATCGCGCGGGAGTCGCAGATCGTGCTGCCGATCCTCGCGGGGCCGGAGATCGGGGTCGCCTCGACCAAGGCCTTCACCTCGCAGCTGGTGACGCTGGGCGCGCTCGCCATCCTCGCCGCCCGCCAGCGCGGCGCCATCGACGAGGATGAGGAGCGCCGGCTGGTCCGCATCCTGTCCGAGGCCCCCCGCAAGCTGTCCGAGGCCATCGCCTGCGCGCCCGAAATCGAGGCCGCGGCCATCACGCTCGCCGAGGCCCGCGACGTGCTTTACCTCGGCCGCGGACCGCTGTTCCCGCTGGCCATGGAAGGCGCGCTGAAGCTCAAGGAAATCAGCTATATCCACGCCGAGGGCTACGCGTCGGGGGAGCTCAAGCACGGTCCCATCGCGCTGGTCGACAGCTCGGTCCCGGTGGTGGTGCTGGCCCCTCGGGACGGGCTGTTCGAAAAGACCATCTCCAACATGCAGGAGGTGATGGCGCGGGGCGGACGCATCGTTCTGTTCACCGACGCGGCCGGGGCCGAGGCCGCCGCCGAGGGCGCGGCCCGGGTGGTGGTGATGCCCGATTGCGACCCTTTCATCGCGCCCATCGTCTACGCGGCGCCGGCGCAGCTGCTGGCCTATTACGCCGCCGCTTTCCTGGGCAAGGACGTGGATCAGCCCCGGAATCTCGCCAAGTCGGTGACGGTGGAGTAATCGGCGAAATTGCGTTAGAATATTGAACGGAAGGTGAGGGGGGCGACGGCGCGAGACCCATGCGCCGCGGACCGGCGGATGGCGCGCCGGGCACGCGGGGCTGGAACGGGCGGGTCGCCGATGAGGTTGAGCAGAGGTGCCGAGCCACGCTTTATTCGCAGCGGGCGTGACCGGCGGACTGGAGCGAGACAATGAGACATTCGTGGATGCGCGGCGCATTTTTGGCGCTCGCCGCGTCGGGTCTTTCGGCATGCCTGGGCGGTATCGAGGTGCCGATTCCCGATATTGCGAACCCGTTCGGCATGCAGACCCCCGCAAGGCAGGTGACGGTGTCGGCGCCGACCTCCAAGTCCGAGGCGTCGGCCGTCGCCGGCCACCGGTCCACGCGGGTCGCTTCGGCGAGCTTCGATCGCGACGCGCTGATGATCGCGGACTGCTACACGGTCGACCCCTACAAGCCGATCCGCATCGCCAAGCCCGCGCCGGGCGCGCCGGGCAACGCCGCGGCCTATCTGGGCCAGTGGGGCGGCGGCGCCTGGGACGGGCGGGTCTGCCATGACCTGTGGGTGATGGAGGTCAGCGCCGACGGCAAGGTGCTGATGTTCGACGCCCACGGTCCCGGCTACCGCCAGGACGCCACCGGCTTCCTGCGCCGCGGCGAGATCACGCCCGACGGCCGCATCCGCGTCCGCAAGGGCGGCGCCATGGTCACCTACTGGATCGAGGACGGCGTGCTCTACGGCGAGCGTCTGAGCGGGCAGCAGCTGCATCGCATCATGATGCGGAAAAAGTCATGAGCTCCGGCGCCGCTTCCGCGCCCGGCGCGGCGGCGGCGCCCGGCGACGACCCCGCCCGGCCCTCGGACCCGATCCGGCCCGGCGCGGCGGGCGAGCTTGCGCCCGAACCGAGGGGGCGGGCGCCCGATCCCGGCGAGGCGCTGGCGCAGCTGCGCGCGCTCGGCGATCCGGACCGGGCCGCCGAAAGCGCCCGCTACCACAAGACCGACCGCGAGGTGCTGGGCGTCCCCGTCCCCGTCATCGACGGGCTGGCGCGGGACTGGCGCGCGCTCGACCCTTCGGTTCCGGGGCGCGTCGCGCTCGCCTCCGGCCTGTGGGAGACGGGCGTGTTCGAAGCCCGCATCGCCGCCGCCAAGCTGCTGGTGCAGGCCCGCATCAAGGGGGACGGACCGGTCTGGGATCTCGTCGTGTCCTGGGTTCCCGACTGCGACGGC
Source organism: Albimonas donghaensis (assembly GCF_900106695.1). Classification (GTDB taxonomy): domain Bacteria; phylum Pseudomonadota; class Alphaproteobacteria; order Rhodobacterales; family Rhodobacteraceae; genus Albimonas; species Albimonas donghaensis. Next base: position 80,675 of record NZ_FNMZ01000005.1, on the reverse strand, counting down.
TGGGCGATCTCCGACCATGTCGCGGATGTCGGCAAGCGCCGGCTCGCCGCCGACCCCGCCCGGCTGGACGAGGTCGAGACCTGGACGACCTCCTCCCACCTCTGGACAAAGCGGGCCGCGCTGGTGTTCACCTTGGGCTGGTCCAAGGGGCGGCATCTTTCGCCCGAGGACCATGCCAGGCGCGAGCGCATTCTCGGCTGGGCGGAGGGCTATGCGGATGACCCGGAATGGTTCATCCAGAAAGCCGTCGCCTGGTGGTTGCGGTCGCTATCCAAGCACGATCCGGACCGGGTTCGCGCCTTTGTCGACGCCCACGGTCCCCGCATGAAAGCCTTCGCCCGCAAGGAGGCGCTGCGCCTGATCGGCTGACCCTCGGCCGTGGGGCGGGCGTCCGCGCCGGCGCACACGAGGAGATCCGCCCATGTTCGTCGCCATGAACCGCTTCAAGGTCGTCAAGGGCAAGGAGGCCGAGTTCGAGGCCGTCTGGCGCGGCCGCGACAGCCGCCTGCACGAGCTCGACGGCTTCAAGTCCTTCCACCTGATGCGCGGGGCGGAGGCGGAGGACCACACCCTCTACGCCTCCCACACCATCTGGGAGAGCCGCGAGGCCTTCACCGCCTGGACGAAGTCCCAGCAGTTCCGGGATTCTCACAAGAACGCGGGCTCCAACGCGCCGCTCTATCTCGGGCATCCGAATTTCGAGGGGTTCGAATCCGTTCTCGGAGGGTGATCCGGGGCGCCGCCGGGGGGCGTTCCCGCGGCGGCGGCTCGGGCCGCGCTCCGTTCCGGCCGGGCCGGTCCGGACCGAAAAGGCCAAAGCGGCGGCGAAGCGTTCGGGGCGCGCTTCGCCGCCCCCGCCCGCGGGCGCCGCGACGGGCGCCCGGGGCGGGTTCCCGCGCCGACCAGCCGGGTCAGGGGGCCGGGGCGGGAATGTGGTCGCAGCCGGTCTCATCGCGCAGGATGGCCAGGGCGCGGGCGCCGGGCATCTGGCTGGCGGCGAGCACGGCGGCGTAGGCGTCCACGCAGCCATGGCCGTAGCGCGGATCGCGCCGGGCGCCGGCCGACCCTTCCGCGATCCCCTCGGGGGCGCGCTGGTCGGGCAGGGGGCGGGTGGTTTCGGCCAGCAGGGCGCGGACGTCGCGCGCGGTCAGCGTGGGATTGGCGCTCAGCACCAGCGCGCAGATGCCCGCGGTCAGGGCGCAGGCCGCCGACGGGCCGCCGGGCATGACCATCCGGTCCCCAGGCCCCTCGCCCCGATGCAGCACGCCGCCGTCGGGCAGGGTCACGAAACCCGAGACGTCGGTGGTCGGAACGCCCCAGCCGCCCACGCCCCCCGCCGGCGCCGCGAGCCAGATGCAGGCGCCGCGATTGGCGCCCTCGGCCAGGGTGTCCATCGAGGTCGTCGCGGTCACCGCCACCACGTCGGGATGCGCGGCGAAGCCGTTCAGCGCGCGGTCCGGCGCGTCCTCGGGCGCGTCGAAATCCCAGCCCTGGGCGCCGGCGGAGACCACCACCACGCAGCCGCGGCCCCCGCGCCCCTCGCGCGCCAGCCGGCGGATCGCCTCGGCCTTGCGGGTCGAGAGCGGGTAGATCCGCGCCGCCGGCCCCCAGGCGGCGGAGAGGATCGCGGCCTCGCAGCGCCCGGCATGGGCGAACCAGGCCTCGACCTCGCGGTCCGACAGGTCGCGTCCCCAGCGCAGCGCCACCAGGCGCGCGTCCGGCGCCGCCCCGATGGTGCGGCCCGACACGCCCCCCGCCAGGGCGAGCCCGGCGCAGGCGGCGCCGTGCCAGTCGCCCCAGTCCGGCGAGACATCCGCGCCGCGCCGTGTGAAATCATGGCTCGCGACGCAGCGCCCGGCCATGTCGGGATGGGCGAGGTCGAAGCCGTCGTCGATCATCGCGATGCGGATGTCGTCGCGCCCGCGCCCGCGCCCGTCGCGGTCCAGCGCCTCCCAGGCGCGGACCACGCGGGCATCCGCCCCGGCGCGGAAGCCGACGCCGGCGCCGTTGTGAAAGCCGGTGTTCTCCAGGTGCCAGGGATCGCCCGCGGCGCTTTCGGCGCCGCCGGGGGCGCGGTGGCGGACCATGGGGCTGGCGAGGTCGGGCTCGGCCAGGAACACGCCCGCCTCCGCGGCCAGCGCGGCCGCGACCCGCATCGGGTTGGGCGCGCGCGGGCCGGTCTGCGCCACGAAGGCCCCGCGTCCGCGGCATTCCCCCAGCAGAAGGCCATGGCGGGCGATGATCGCGTTCATCGCGGCGTCGGAAAGCGTGGGGTCGAAGACCAGGTGGATTTCGCCGGTGGGCAGGAACGGCACGCCATCGTCCGAGGTGGTCCACACATGGCTGCCGGCGGCCACGTCGCGCGCCGTGCGGGCCGCGTCCAGCCAGGTGTCGAGACGATCCGTCTCCGTCTCCGTCTCCGCGGGGGCGGGGGCGGGGGCGGCGGGGGAGGCCACGGGCGCCACCAGTTCGAACCGCCCGAGCTGACCCAGCCGGCGCAGGCGCCCTGCGGCGGCCTCGTCCGCCAGCCGCGCGGCCAGCGCCAGGGCGGCGCCGGGCGCGGCGCGCAGGGCCGCGACCTCCGTGCTCTTGCGGAAGGTCACGGCGTCGCGATGCATGCGAAGAGTGATCTGGCCGGCCATGGAGCGCCTTTCCCGTTGGGGCGCGACGCGGGCGGGGGCGCCGCGCCGGCGGGGGACGTTGGGCGACCATCCTCGCGCGCCGGGCCGGGACCGGCTGCGGGGAAGCGCACATCTGGCGTTCAGATAAGTTAAGCGTTGTTAATCGGTTGGGCCGACCTGCGACGGCGCTGTGCGCTTTGTCACATTCCGCAGCGTCTCGACAGGCGCCTCGCCCCGCGGCTATCGTCACCCCCGGACGCCGCGTTGGCGGCGGAGCAGGGGTTCAACATGGCGTCGGTCGGAAAGGAACCTGATCTCGGGTTCCCCTCGGGCACATTGCTGGGCGCGTTGCCCGAGCCGAGCGTGGCCGCGCTTTCGGCGCGATGGCGCGTGTCGACCGTCGCCAAGGGCGGGCTGGTGATCGGGTCGGAGGAAAGCTCCGACGATTTCTTCCTGGTCCTGGGCGGGGCCGCACGGGCCGCGGTCTATACCGCGAACGGGCGCGAGCTGATCTTCGTGGACGTGCCGCGCGGCGACTGTTTCGGAGAGCTCGCGGCCATCGACGGCGCGCCCCGGTCCGCCAATGTCGTGGCGCTGGAGACGCTGACCGTGGCCCGGCTGGGCTCACGCGAGTTCCACGCGCTGCTGCGCGAGGACCAGGCGTTCAGCCTCGCCATGCTCCAGCTTCTGTCGGGCAAGCTGCGCCGGGTCACCCGGCAGCTCACCGAATACGCCGCCCTCACCGGCCCGCAGCGCATCTGCGGAGAGCTGCTGGCCATGGCCAAGCGCCACCGCTCCGGCCCCGACGCGGCCCAGGTGCCCCATCCGGTGACCCAGGCCGAGCTGTCGCGGATCGTCTTCACCAACCGCGAGACGGTGACCCGCGAGGTCGCGCGCCTCAAGGGCAAGAACCTGCTGAGCTGGTCCCGCTCGGCGATCCAGGTGCCGTCCATCGCGCGGCTGGAACGGGAATACGCGTCGCTGCTGGGGGAGTGACCCGCCCGACGGTCAGGCGCGTGATCCGGCGCAGGCCGCGGTTCGGCGGGACCAGGTTCCGCAGGGCGGTTGCCGCGCCGAACGTCGCGGCATAGCATTCGCGTCACGTTTCCCGAGGGGCCCCCGATGATCGCCGCGCCATCCGCCGTGCCCTCCGCCATGTCCTCCGCCGTGTCCTCGACCGAGGAGCCGTTGCGTCGCCGCGCGGTGGTGGCGGCCGACATCTCGGAATCCATGCGCTTTTTCGAGGCGGACGCCGACGACGCGGTGCGTCGCTGGACCGGCTTCATGGATTGGCTGGTGGACCGGCTCGGCCCCGCCCATGACGCGGAATTCGTCAAGAGCCGGGGCGACGGGTTCCTTGTCGCCACCCCGACCGAGGCGCAGGCCGTCGATCTCGCCATCGGCGCGCTGGAGATGGCCGCCGCCATGCAGGGCGAGGCCGGAATGCCCCTGCGCCTGCGCATCGGGGTCGCCGCCGGCCCCCTGCGCCGCACCCGCCATGACGTCTACGGCCACGCGGCGAACCTGGCGGCGCGGCTGTCGGACCTCGCCCGGCCCGGCGAAATCGTCATGGCCGACGACGTGCGCCGGGCCCTGCCGCCGGATCTGGAGGCGCGGGCCGAGGATCGCGGCCCCTGTTTCGTGCGCAACGTCGCCGATCCGGTGCGGGCGCATGCCATCGACATCGGGGCGCCGCCCAGTCCGCTCCCCCCCCTGATGACCGACGAGACGCTGAAGCCCAAGGTCGCCGTCGCCCCTTTCCGCCCCGACGAGGGCGGCCGCCCCGGCATGACCGGAGAGGCGCTGGCCGACGCGGTGATCGTGGAGATGTCGCGCTCGGCCCATCTGCGCTGCGTGTCGCGGCTGTCCACCAGCCGGTTGGCGGCCCGCAGCGGGCCGGGCGGCGGCTTCGGGGGGGGCGCGGGGGGCGCGCTGCTCTCGCCCTCCGCGTCTCCGGCGCCTTTCGCGGGGGAGGATCCGGGCTTCGCCGCGCGCAACCATCTTCATGCCGACTACCTTCTGTCCGGCCGGTTCCGGCGCGACGGCGCGCGGCTGGTGGTCACCGCCGAGTTGTCGGAGACCGCCTTCGGCGACGTGCTCTGGTCCGAGCGGCTGGAGGGCGACACGGCCGAGGTCATGGCCGGCGGGCGGGAGCTGGCCTTCGAGATCGCCTCGCGCGCCGTCGCCGCGGCCCTGCGCATCGAGCTTGACCGCTATCGCGCGCCCTACCTGCCGGGGCAGCAGAGCTACACGCTCCTGCTCGCCGGGGTGTCGCAGCTGCATTCCCTCTCGCGCGAGCATTTCCAGGAGGCCGAGCGCCCGCTGGCGGCGCTGGTCGAGCGCGCCACCCGCCAGCCGACCCCGCGGGCCTGGCTGGCCAAGTGGCACATCATGCGGATCCTTCAGGGCTGGTCGCCCGACGAATCGCGGGACGCGGCCATGGCGTTCTCGCTGGTCGACCAGGCGCTGGACAGCGACCCGGACTGCGCGCTGGCGCTGTGCATGCGCGGGCTGGCCGACACCGTGCTGCGCCAGCGTCCGGACCTGGGGCGCGACTATTACGACGCCGCCCAGAAGGCCAATCCGTCCGAGCCGATGGCCTGGCTGCTCTCGGGCGCCCAGCGCAGCTTCACCGATGACGGGGCCGGGGCGGTGCATGACGCGGGGCAGGCGATCTCGCTCTCGCCCGTCGACCCGCATCGCTACCTGTTCCAGGCGATCGCGGCGGGCGCGGCGCTGACCGCGGGCGACGACGCCCAGGCGCTGGCCTATGCCAACGCCTCCCTGCGCGCCAATTCCCAGCACATCTCCACCCTGCGGGTGAAGGCGGTGGCGGAATGGCGGCTGGACCGGGAGGACGACGCCCGCCGCTCCATCGCCCGGCTGCTGGAGCTGTCGCCGGGGGCCACGGTGTCGCGCTATCTCGCCTCCGCCCCCAACACGGAGTTCCGCATCGGCCGCGAGGTCGCGCGCATTCTCGGGCAGGCCGGGTTGCCGGCCTGACGCGCCCCCGCGCGTTCGGACCCCGTGTTTCGGGCCCCGTATTTCGGAGCCCGTATTTCGGACCCGGCCTTACGGAATCGTCCCGCAAGCGCGCAGGATGCGAAGCGCGCAAGAAACGGCGCCGCGCCCGCGCGAGGGTGCGTCACGTCACCTTCATCATGGTTAACGCGTGATAGGATCAGTCACGGACCCGCAGCGTCCGGCCGCCTAAAGGATTTCCCTCGATGCCCCGTTCGACCTCGCACACGTCGCATACCTCGCACACGTCGCATACGTCCCACACCTCCCATACCTCGCACACGTCTCACACCTCGCACGGGTCGTCGGACAAGGTCGCCTCGGGGTCGGCCGCCTCGGCGGTGCTGGTCACCCGCGACGCCATCGCGGGCCCCTATGCGCCGCCGCCGCCGAGCTTTCGCCACTACCCCGAGGACAGCGCCGACAACCTGACGCTCTGGGCCCCGGAGGTGCGCGCGCGCATCGCGGATTTCGAGCTGTCGCAGGGCCTCGCCTTCACCTCGCGTCCGGCGCCGGGCGCCGGGGGCGCCACGCAATACACCCTCTGGCGGACCGAGACCGGGACCACCGGGACCCCCGCCCCGGTCCCCGCCGAGATCGCCAGCTTCGTGCGCCCGGCGCCGGAGGTCTTCGCGCGGCAGCTCGACCTGGTGGAGGCCTATGCCGACCTGCGTTCCGAGCGGATGAACGAGACCCTGGTCCAGACCGAGACCATGGCCCCTTTCTTCGCCGTCATCGCCGACATGCATGAGAGCGCGCGGACCTGGACCTGGGAATTCGTCTCCGCCGGACACCGGCTGGCGGCGCAGCTCGCGCATCGGGTGAAGCCGGCGATGGCGGTGCGCCGGCCCTCGACCCTGTCGGCGCATGTGCAGCCCTTCATCGCGACCCCGGCCCATGGCTCGCTGCCCTCGGGCCACGCGACCGAGGCGCATGCCGTCGCCACGATCCTGCTGGGGCTGATCCGGGCGGGGACGGGCTGGGGGACCGGCCCGACCCATTTCGCCGACACGCTGGCCCCGCAGCTTCTGCGGGTGGCCTCGCGCATCTCGGTCAACCGGACCGTCGCGGGCGTGCACTACCCGATCGACAGCGCCTGCGGGGCGATGCTGGGGATCGCCGTGGGGCGCATGGTGCTGGCCCGCGTCGGGGCGCTGGAGGGCGAGGCCGGCGGCTGGCTCTTCGACGGGCGCAACTACGACGGGACGCAGGATTTTCGGATCGGGACGCAGGTGGACGCGGACCTCTCGGGGATGACCTTCGGCCTTGTCGACGCCGATCACGGGCAGGGCGCCTGGCAGGTCGGGGTCTCCGGCGGCCCCGCCGTGGGGACCGAAGGCGTGACCGTGCTGCGCGCGCTGTATGAGCGCGCCTGCGCCGAATGGGCCCACGTGGCCTGAGCCGGGAGCCTGTGATGCAGTGGACAGACAGCGCCGGGGGCCCCGATTTCTCGGGCATCCGCGGCATGGATCCGGCGGCGGGCTGGCTTCTCGGCCCCGGCGGGATCGACGATTATCTGGGCGATTTCCTGGAGGGGCAGGGGGCCGAGCCCGGCGGGCGCGCGGCGCTCGCCCCGCTGATCGCCGGGGGCAAGGACCTGGCGCAGGTGGTGTTCTCGGTCTCGCCCGATGCGGGGCAGGGCGGCGCGGTGCTGCGCGCCCTGCGCCGGGCCTTGCGCGGCTATGCGCGCGAACAGGGACGGCGGCCCCCCGGCGGGCTCTTCCCCGGCGATGCGGCGGAACTGCTGGCCGACCGCGCCGCCACGGTGACGGCGGAGCTGCGTTTCCTCCTCTGGCTCGCCGGCGATCACGCCCAGGCCCGGCCGTTCCGCGAGGCCGGCAAGCGCCTGCTGCTCGGCCCGCCGCTGCGGCTGCGGGCGCTGGCGTCGGACGGACCGGCGGAGGCGGAGGACGACGACGCCCCCGGCCCCGACCTGACGCCGGCGGTCGCCCCCGGCCACATCCCCGGCGACGCGGTGTTCGTGGCGGTGATCGACGACGGTTTCGCGCTGGCGCATGCCAGTTTCCGCAAGCCCGGCGGCGGCTCGCGCATCGCGGCGTATTGGGACCAGGAGGCGGACCATGAGGGCCCGCTCTCGGCGCTGCCCTTCGGGCGGGAGCTGCGCGGCGCGGATATCGACGCGGCGCTGGCCCGTGCTGGCGGGCCCTCGGGCGCGCTCGCCCCGTCCGCCCTCGCCTCGTCCGCCCTCGCCCCGGCCGCGACGGACGAGGCGGCGTTCTACGCGGACCCCGCGCTCGCGCCCTTCTTCCCGCATCGGGCGGGGGGGCTTCCGGGCGCGGTCTCGCACGGGACCGTCGTGCTCGACCTCGCCGCGGAGCTGGAGCCGGGGGCGGACCCCGACAAACGCCCGCTGATCGCGGTGCGCCTGCCGCGTTCCAGCGTGCAGGACACCACGGGGGCGGAGGTCAAGCCGCTGCTGATCGCCGGGGTCCGCTATGCGCTGGCGGCGGCGCGCCGGGCGGCGGGGCGCCGGGACGTGAAGCTGGTGATCTGCATTTCCTACGGGGTTTTCGCGGGGGCCATGGACGGGGAATCGACGCTGGAACGCGCGCTCGACGCGATCCTGGAGGCGGAGGACGGCCGGGTCGCCATCGTCCTGCCCTCGGGCAACGGGCGCCTGGATCAGGCGGTGGCGCGCGCGGCGCTGTCGGCGGAGGCGCCCGCGGCCTCGCTGACCTGGCGCATCCAGCCCGACGACCGCACGCCGAGCTTCCTGCAGATCTGGGGCTCGGAGGCGCTGGAGGCGGCGGATCTGACCCTGCGGGTGACGCCGCCGGGGGGGCCGCAAAGCCCGCCGCTGCGCCTCGGGCGCGCGCAGAGGCTGTGGCTTCGGGGGGGCGGTTCGGTGACGGCCGAGCTCGCCTCGGTCGAGCCGCGCGGCGACGGAGGCGGACGGGCGCTGACGCTGTCGGTCCGCCCCTCGGAGGCGATGCGCCCCGCGCGGCCCTTGTTCCCGCCCGAGGCGCGGAGCTGCGCGCCGGCGGGGGCCTGGAGGCTGGAGCTGAGCGCGCCGGGGCTGGCGGCGGGGGAGGTGGTCGAGGTCCTGCTCCGCGCCCAGCGCGACGACAGCCTGTCCGGCTTCCCGCCCTCGGGCCGGCAGCCCTATTTCCCGTTCCCCTCGGCGGCGGAGCAGGAGGTCTGGCTGGAGGACCGGCGTCTCGCCGATCCTGCGCAGGGGGATGCGACGGTGCGGCTGGACGCGACGCTGAACGCTTTCGCGACCGGGCGGCATGTGGTGGTGGCGGGCGCCTGCGCGGCCGCGACCGGGGCGCCGTCCTGGTATTCCGCGGGCGGGCCGGTGAGGACGCAGGGCCGGGAGGGGCCGGATCTGCTGGCGCCCTCCGACCGCTCAGTGATCCGGGCGGGCGTGATCGGGGCGGGCTTCGGGTCGGCGGCGCGGTTCCCGGTCTCGGGCGCCTCGGTGGCGGCGCCGCAGGCGGCGCAGCGGCTGGCGGCGGCGCTGGCCGCGGGGATGCGCGCGCCGGGCGGCGCCCGGGGCCTCGCCCGGTCGCTCGCCGCGGCGGACGAGGCCGCGGCGGGCTGGCCCGGCCCCGCGCCCTCCTCCCGGCGAGGCGGCGCGGGGCGGCTCGCCACCCTGCGCGTCTCCGGCATGGGCGCGCTGAACGACTGACCGGGGGGGGAGGCTGGACGGGACGGGGCCGGGCTTCCGGGGCCGTCCCTTCCCTTCCACGGATCAAGGGCGGCCCCCGGCCGCGTGCGCCTCGGCTCGGTCGCGCCGCGGGCGCACGCTCGCCACCGGCGCGCCCGACGCGCGGCGCCTCTGGCCCGGGTCTCTTCGCGCCCGGGTGGGGCGCTTCTCGGACGCCTGTCCCGGCCCCCCGCGCCATCGCATCCGCGATTTTCGCGCCCGGTCGCTTCCGTCATCTGGCGTGGAGCCTCGCCCCTCCGTAAGGTCGCCTGACAACCGCCGCAAAGGCGGGACCGCCTGGGAGGAGACCGAAGCCCCGTGTCCGACGACAGCATCGTTGTGGAAACCACCCGCCGGATCTTCGCCGATCTGGCCGACCCGCAGACCCTGACCTCCGCCACGGACGACGCCTGGAAGGCCGGGCTGTGGTCCGCGCTGGAAGCGGCCGGCCTGACCCTGGCCTGGGTCCCCGAGGCGGCCGGCGGCGCCGGCGCCGAGATGGCGGACGGCTTCGACGTCCTCCGCATTTCCGGCCAGTACGCCGCCCCCGCGCCCATCGCCGAGACCCTGCTGGCCGCCCTGACCCTGGCCCGCGCCGGCATCGCGCTGCCCGAAGGCGCGATGACCGTCGGTCCGATCCGCGACGGCGACGTGCTGCGCCTGGCGGACGGCAAGATCACCGGCCGCGCCCGCGCCGTGCCCTTCGCCGCCGAGGCCGCGCATCTGGCGGCCATGGTCGAGGATGCGTCCGGCGTCGCCCATGTCGCCCTGATCCCGCTGGGCGAGGCCGCCGCCACGGCGCGCGACGCCGATCTCGGCGCCGCCCGCGCCGACCTGCATTTCGACGGGGCCGTCCCCGCCGCCCTCGCCCCCGCCCCGGCGGATTTCGGCGCGGAGGACTTCCGGCGGCTCGGCGCCGTGATCCGGGTTCAGCAGATGGCCGGGGGGCTGGAGACCGCGCTCGATCTCTGCACCCGCTATGTCCAGGAGCGCGTGGCTTTCGGCAAGCCCATCGGCAAGTTCCAGGCCGTGCAGCAGAACCTCGCGCGGCTGGCCGGCGAAGTCGCCGCCGCCCTGACCGCCGCGTCCTCCTCCGCCGACACGCTGGCGCGCTGGACCGAGGGCGACGCCGACATCACGCCCGAGGACCTGTTCCTGGAATGCGCCGCCGCCAAGATCCGCGCCGGCGAAGCCGCCAACGAGGGCGCCGCCATCGCGCATCAGGCCCATGGCGCCATCGGCTTCACCAACGAATACGTCCTCCAGCGCTTCACCCGCACCCTGTTCGGCTGGCGCGACGATTTCGGGGGCGAGGCGCGCTGGGCGCTGAACCTCGGGAACGCCATGGCCGCCCGGGGCGCCGACGCGCTCTGGCCCGCGCTGACCCGCCGCTGAGGGAAGGAGACCGAGCCATGCAGACCGCCATCCGCTTCGACCCCGAACGCCTTCCCCCCCGCACCCGCGCCCTGCGCGAGGAGGTCCGCGAATTCCTGCGCGAGGAAGCCGCCGCCGGAACCTTCGACCCCGCCCGCGCCTACAAGGCCCGCGGCTTCGACCGGGGATTCTCGCATCGCGTCGCCGAGAAGGGCTGGATCGGCCTGACCTGGCCGAAGAAATACGGCGGGCAGGAGCGCAGCTTTCTCGACCGCTACGTGGTGTCCGAGGAATTCACCGCCGCCTGCGCCCCGGTCGGCTGCCATTTCGTCGCCGACCGCCAGTCCGGCCCGGTGATCATCCGCTACGCCCGCGAGGAGGTGAAGGAAGAGGTCCTCCCGAAAATCATCGCCGGCGACGCCTGTTTCTGCATCGGCATGTCCGAGCCGGGCTCGGGTTCCGACCTCTTCGCGGCCGCCACCAAGGCGGAGCGGGTCGAGGGCGGCTTCAGGGTGAACGGCACCAAGATCTGGACCTCGAACGCCCATCGCGCCGACTACATGATCGCGCTGTTCCGCACCTCCGCGCCGACCAGGGAGAACCGCCGCCACGGGCTGACCCAGTTCCTGGTGGACATGAAGACCCCCGGCATCAAGTGCAGCCCGATCCGGAACATGGCCGGCGGCTCCGAGTTCAACGAGGTGCATTTCACCGACATGTTCGTGCCCGAGACCATGGTGCTGGGCGAAGTCGACGACGCCTGGAAGCAGGCCACGGCGGAACTGGCCTATGAGCGGTCGGGACCCGAGCGGTTCCTCGACACCTATTTCGTGCTCACCGCGATGATGAAGGTGCTGGGCGAGAACCCCGACCCCCGCACGGCCGAGAGCCTCGGGCGGCTGGTGGCGCAGCTTCACACCATGCGGCGCATGTCGGTCTCCGTGGCCGGGATGCTGGAGCAGGGCAAGGAGCCGGTGCTGGAGGCCTCGATCGTCAAGGATCTCGGCACGGTGTGGGAGCAGGCGCTGCCCGGCCGCGCGCGCGACATCGCCGCCTTCCATGACGGCTCCGCGCCGCTGGGCGCCAATGCGCCGAGCTTCGAGGACGTGCTCGACTACGCCACGCTCGTGGCCCCCAAGCTGACCATCCAGGGCGGCACCACCGAGATCCTGCGCGGCATCATCGCCCGCGGCCTCGGCCTGCGCTGACCCTACACGCCCGGCGGCCCTCGGGGCCGGCCGGGCGCCTGACGTGACCCATGCACCCGGTAGACATGAACCAGATGACCCCCGCGCCGAAACCCGATCTCCGGGCCCTGTTCGACCCGAAATCCATCGCGGTGATCGGCGCCTCCAACGACACGACCAAGATCCCCGGCATGACGCTGGAAAGCCTGCTCAAGCATGGCGTCGACGTGCCGGTCTGCCCGGTGCATCCCAAGCTGGAGGAGGTGCAGGGCCTCAAGGCCTACCCGACGGTGGAGGCCGCCGCGCAGGCGATGGGGGCCGCGCCGGAGCTGGCGATCATCGTGATCCCCGCCCGGGCCGTGCCCGACATGCTGGAATCCTGCGCCCAGGTCGGCGTGCGGGCCGCGATCATCATCACCTCCGGTTTCGCCGAGGAGCAGGGGGAGGAGGGCGCCGCCCTCCAGGCCCGCGTGGTCGAGATCATCGCCCGCCACGGGCTCGCGGTTCTCGGCCCGAACGCGCAGGGCTACGCCAATTTCGCCCGCGCGCTGTGCTGCACCTTCTCGCCCGCCGTGCGGCTCGCCACCGATCCGCTGATCCCGGAATGGTGCGAGGACGGGGGGCGGATCTCGGTCGTCGCGCAGTCCGGGGCGCTGGGCTTTTCGCTCTACGACACCGGACGGCTGAAGGAACTGCCCTACCGCTTCGTGGTGACCACGGGCAACGAGGCCGGGGTCTCGGCCTTCGACGTGGTGGATCACCTGCTGGACGAGGGCGGAACGCAGGTCTTCGTCATGTTCCTCGAAGGCATCCGCGACGCCGCCCGCTTCCGCGAAGTGGCCGAGCGGGCCTTGCGGGCGGGCAAGCCGCTGGTGGTGGCCAAGGTCGGCATGTCGGCCGCGGCCGAACGCTCGGCGGCCTCGCATACCGGGGCGCTGGCGGGATCGTGGCGGGCCAACAAGGCGATGTTCGACGCCTATGGCGTGACCCTGGTGGAAAGCCATGAGGAGCTGATCGACGTCGCCGCCGCCTTCATGGTCAACCGCCACCGGCTTCCCAAAGGGCGGGGGATCGGCATTCCGACCTCCTCCGGCGGGGCCGGGGGCTGGACCGCGGACGGCTGCGCCGCGGCGGGGCTGGAAGTGCCGGAGCTGGAGCCCGAGGCCCGCGCGCGGATCGACAAGTTCCTGCCGCCCTACGGGTCCTCGATCAATCCGGTGGACGGCACGGCGCAGGCCATCGGCCTGATCGGCAATTCCGAGCTCACCCGCCTGACCGCCCTGTCGGAGCGGGTCCACGGCATCGTCGGCGTGACCAGCGCCATCAACGCCGCCGCCTTCCTGAAGGAGGGGGAGAATTTCCCCAGGGTCGGGCTCGGGCTGGAGAAGCCGATCTGCTACTGGTCCTACACCCGCCCCAGCCGCGAGACCTACGCGCTGTTCGCGAAATCCGGCTGGGCGCTGTCGACCAACCTGCGCCATTCCACCCGCGCCATGGCCGCCATGTGCGCCTATGCCGAGGCGAAGGAACGCTTCCGCCCGCCGCTTCCCGCTGACGCGCCCCCCGCGCCGGGCGAGATCGAGACGATGACCGAGCGCGAGGCCAAGGCCTGGCTGCACGGCTCCGGCGTGGGCGGCGCGCCCGGGGGGCTCGCGACCTCGGCCGGGGAGGCCGCGACGCTGGCCGCGGCCCTGGGCCGGCCCGCGGCGCTGAAGATCCAGTCGCCCGACATCCCCCACAAGACCGAGGCCGGCGGCGTGGCGCTGGGCGTGGGCCCCGAGGCCGCCGCCGCCGAATTCGACGCGATGCTGGCCCGCGTGAAATCCCGCGCCCCCGACGCGGCGATCGAGGGCGTGCTGGTCGAACCCATGGCCCCCGCCGGCGCCCAGATGCTGCTGGGGATCACCCGCGATCCGCTATTCGGGCCCATGCTGCTGGTCGGCGCCGGGGGGATCTACGCCGAGGTGCTGGACGACGTCGCGCTCTCGCCCCTGCTGGACGACGAGGCCGCGGCCCTGCGCCTGTTGCAGGGGCTCAAGACCTGGCCGCTGCTCGACGGCGCGCGGGGGCAGGCCAAGGCCGACGTTCCGGCGCTGGTCACGCTGATGCTGGCGCTTTGCCGGTTTGTGTCCGACAATGCCGCGCGTATAGAAGACATCGATCTCAATCCGGTGGTGGCGCATGAGATGGGGCAGGGGGTTTCGGTCCTCGATGCGCTCGTCCTGCGCCGCGCCGGCTGACAAGAACCCCGAAGGGAGGACACCCCATGCCCAAGGACTTTTCCGCCTCCGAGCTCGGCGTCGACATCAAGGACTATGTCGCCACCGTCGAGATCCGCCGCCCGCCGCTGAACTTCTTCGACTTCGAGCTGATCCGCGAGATCGCCGACGTCTACGAGGCGCTGGATGAGCGGGACGACGTGCGCTCCATCATGCTGTGCGCCGACGGCAAGGCGTTCTGCGCCGGCGCCGACTTCTCGAACCGCACCGACGCGCAGATGGAGGACGACAACGCCGGCAAGTCGAAGGTCGACGACGAGGGCGTGCAGAGCCTCTACGTCGAGGCGACGCGCATCTTCCACTGCAAGAAGCCGACGGTGGCCTGCGTGCACGGCGCGGCCATCGGCGGCGGGCTGGGGCTGGCGATCTCCGCCGACTTCCGCGTCGCCTCCCCCGAGGCGCGCTTCGCGGCCAACTTCACCCGTCTGGGCTTCCACCCGGGCTTCGGCCTGACCCACACCCTGCCGCTGATCGTGGGGATGCAGAACGCCAAGCTGATCTTCATGACCTCGCGCCGCTTCAACGGCGAAGAGGCCGTGAAGATGGGTCTGGCCGACGTGCTGGCCCCGGCCGGAGAGGTCCGCCAGGCCGCCTGGGACCTGGCGCGGGAAATCGCCATCAACTCGCCGCTGGGCACCGAATCCACCCGCGCCACGCTGCGCCAGGGCCTGGCCGAGGCGGTGAAGGCCGCGACGGATCACGAGCTGGCCGAGCAGGTGCGCCTGCGCAAGACCGCCGACTTCAAGGAGGGCGTGCGCGCCACCTCCGCGCGCGAGATCCCCAACTTCATCCGGGGCTGAGCCGTCGGGCGAAGCGCGCGGCGCGAGCCGCGACGCGAAAATCGGGGCGGCGTCCGCGCCGCCCCCTCACGCGAAGGGGAGCCCGAACATGACCGCCGATCCGCTGCTGCCGCCGGTGTTCCGCGTCGGAAACGTGGAGGTGATCCGCGTCATCGAGATCCTCGCCCCCTTCCGCGCGCCCGAGGACACCTGGCCCGAGGACGCCGAGGCCGCGACCCGCGCCATCGCCGAAATGGGCGACGACCTGGGCGGGCTGATCGACCCCGAGACCGGCATGATCATCCTCGCCATCCAGACCTATGTGCTGAAGACCGCGAAGCGCACCATTGTGGTCGACACCTGCGTGGGCTGCGACAAGACCTATCCCTCGATCCCCGGCTGGCACATGCGCACCAACCGCTCCTGGCTGGCGCGGATGGCGGCGGCGGGGGTGGCGCCCGAGAGCGTGGACTACGTGCTCTGCACCCATCTGCACGGCGACCATGTGGGCTGGAACACGCAGCTGCTCGACGGGCGCTGGGTTCCGACCTTCCCGAACGCCACCTACCTGATGACTTCGGTCGACGAGACCTATGTGAAGGCCGCCCGCCCCGCCACCTGGGCGGAGAGCGTCTCGCCGGTCATCGAGGCCGGGCAGGCGCGGCTGGTGGACACGGATTTCGCGCTGGACGACGAGGTCTGGCTGGAGCCGACGCCGGGCCACACGCCGGGCCATGTGTCGGTGCGCCTGCGCTCGAACGGGGAGGAGGCGGTGCTGACCGGCGACGCTTTCCATTCGCCCCTGCAATGCCGGTTCCCCGAATGGCGGTTCTTCTCGGACGACGATCCCGCGCAGGCGGCGACGACCCGCCGGGCCCTGTTCGAGAGCCTGGCCGAGACCGGGCGCCTGGTGCTTCCCGCGCATTTCCCGCCCCCCACCGTCGGCTGGGTGACCGCCGAGGGCGACGCCTTCGGGTTCCGCTACCGCCCCTTCTGAGCCGCCCCGTCTGAGCCAATCGCCGCGTGCGCGCCCCGCATCCTGTGCGGCCGGCGCGGCGGGTGCGGCGGGGGCGCGCAAGGCGTCCGGCGGGTATGGCGTAAAAGTTTTAAATGGCTACTATAGCGGGGCGACTCGGACGATCCTCTGGGGGGATCGGTCCGGCGAAGGCGCCGTGCGGCCGGGATGGAGGGTCCGGGCCGCACGGCGCGCCGGGCCTGTCGGCCGCGCGCGAACCGGGAACGGCGCGCGCGCGGCCGACAGGCCGTGACCCCGGCAGGGAAAGCGGGGCCGCGGGAAAACGGGTCGGGCGCGGCGAACGCCCGGCCCCGTCGCACCGCTCCGCGCCGCCGCCCGCCGAGCAGGGCGAGCGGCGGCGCGGGCGGATCAGTTCAGCGCGCCGGCCTCGCGCAGCGACGCGATCTCGGCCGCCGACAGCCCGGCCTCGGCCAGCGCCGCGTCGGTGTCGGCGCCCATCGGGGTGGCCGGCGCGGGCGCCGTCCAGGGCGTGCGGTCGAAGCGCGGGGCGGGGGCCGGCTGCGCCTTGCCGGCGATGTCCAGATAGGCCCCGCGGGCGACGTTGTGGGGATGGGCCTCGGCCTCCGACGGCGTCAGCACCGGCGCGATGCAGGCATCCGTGCCCTCGAAGATCTCCATCCACTGGTCCCGCGTCTTCGACTTGAAGACCTTCGCGTATTCCTCCGCCCGCGCCGCCCAGGTCGCCTTGGAGGTCTGATCCTTGCGGTGATCCTCCGGGAAGCCGCATTTCTCCACCATGATGGCGAAGAACTGGGGCTCCAGGCAGCCGACGGAGACGTATTCGCCGTCCGACGTCTCGTAGCAGCGATAATACGAAGCGCCGCCGTCGAGCATGTTGGACTCGCGTTCCTCCACCCAGGCGCCGGCGTTCATCAGGTTGCGGAAGATGCCGGTCATCGCCGACACGCCGTCGATCATGGCGCTGTCGATCACCTGGCCCTTGCCCGAGCGGCCCCGCTCCCACAGCGCCGAGAGCACGCCGAAGATCAGGAACATGGTGCCGCCGCCGTAGTCGGCCACGAGGTTGAGCGGCGGCGTGGGCGGCTGGTCCTTGCGGCCCATCATGCCCAGCGCGCCGGTCAGCGACAGGTAGTTGAGGTCATGGCCGGCCATCTGGCTCCACGGCCCTTCCTGGCCCCAGCCGGTCATGCGTCCGTAGACGAGACCGGGATTGCGGGCGTGGCAGGTCTCCGGGCCCAGGCCCAGCTTTTCCATCACGCCGGGGCGGAAGCCCTCGATCAGCGCGTCGGCGCCCTCGATCAGCTTCAGCGCCGCCTCGACCCCGCCCGGGGTCTTGAGGTTCAGCGCCACCGACCGCTTGCCGCGGTTGGCCACGTCGTTCGGGCGTTCGCCGCCGGAGGCGCGGTCGATGACGATCACCTCCGCGCCCAGGTCCGCCATCAGCTGCCCGGCCAGCGGGCAGGGGCCGATGCCGGCCATTTCGATCAGTTTCAGTCCTTCGAGCGGTCCGGCCATCAGTTGCGCTTCCTGTCGTCGAGACCAAGGCCGCGGCCGATGATCTCCTTCATGATTTCCGAGGACCCGGCGTAGATCCGGGCGATGCGGGTGTCGCGGTAGATCCGCGAGATCTCGTATTCGTCCATGTAGCCGGCGCCGCCATGCAGCTGCACGCCGCTGTCCGCGACCTCGCAGACCAGCTCGGAGGAGACCAGCTTGATCGAGGCGGCCAGCTCGCTCGACAGCTCGCCCTTGATATGGGCCTTCGCGCAATGATCGAGCAGCGCCCAGGCGGCGTCGAGCCGGGCGCGGATGTCGGCCATCACGAAGCGCGAATTCTGGAAGGTGCCGATCGGACGGCCGAAGGCGCGGCGGTCCTTGATGAAGTCCAGCGTCACCTGGAAGGCGCGCTCGGCCATGGTCAGGTTGCCGACCGAGTTCACGATCCGCTCCTCGGCCAGGTTGCCCATCATCACCTTGAAGCCGCCGTCGGGCGCGCCCAGCACGTTCTCCTTGGGGATCTTCACGTCGTGGAAGAACAGCTCCGAGGTGTCCTGCGCCGGCTGGCCCATTTTCTTGAGGTTGCGGCCCCGCTCGAACCCCGGCGTCCCGCGTTCCACCAGGAACAGGCCGACGGCGTGGGAGCGGCTGGGGTCGGTCTTGGCCGCGACCACCACCAGGTCGGCCAGCTGACCGTTGGAGATATAGGTCTTGGAGCCGTTGATCAGCCAGTGATCGCCCTTGTCCTCGGCCCGGGTCTGGATGCCCGCGACGTCGGAGCCCGCGCCGGGCTCGGTCATGGCGATGGCGAGGATGGTCTTGCCCGACACGCAGCCGGGCATGTAGCGGTCGCGCTGCTCGGGCGTGCCGAACTTGTGGATATAGGGACCCACGACGCGGTTGTGCAGCGACACGGCGAGCCCGGAGCCGGTCGGCCCCAGCTCCTCGATCAGGATCATGTCATAGCGGAAATCGTCCAGCGCGACGCCGCCGTGCTTCTCGTCGGCATACATGCACAGGAAGCCCTGCTCGCCAGCGGATTCCCAGACCCGGCGGTCGACCATGCCGTCCTCGCGCCACCGCTCCACGTTGGGGGTGACTTCGGCGGCGATCCATTTCCTCACCGAGTCGCGGAACATCTCGTGGTCCGGCTCGTACAGGCTGCGAGCGATCATTCTGGGTCCTCCCGGGGACGAGTGTCGTTGCTGCGCGCAGGCCGCGCATGCGTTGACACCCGGCGCGGACGCCGGGCGCCGTTAAATTCGCGCGGTCGGTTCAGGCCGCCCTGGCGGAGGCCGCGGCGCGCAGCTTGTCGAGCGCCGAGGCCGAGACCGCGAAACGCGGCCCGCACAGCTCCGCCAGCTCCGCCGCCCGCGCCGCGAAGGCGTCGAGCCCCACGCCGCGGATGAACTGGATGGCGCCGCCGGTATGGGCGGGGAAGCCGATGGCCATGATCGAGCCGATATTGGCCTCGGGCTCCGAGCGCAGCACGCCCTCGTCGAGGCAGCGCAGGGTCTCGATGGCCTGGCGGTAGAGCATCCGGTCCTGCGCCTCCTCCATCGAGATCTCGCGGTTGCGCTCGGCGAACTGGCCGAGGCCGGGCCACAGGCTGCGCGACCCGTCGGGGGCGTAGTCGTAGAAGCCGCCGCCGTAATGGCGCCCGCCGCGGCCCATCGCGACCATCTTCGGGGCGATGGCGGCCGAGCCCTCGTTCTTCACCGGGAAGCCGTCCTCGATCCCCAGCCGGGCGTCGAGCGCCTTGTGGGTCTCGCGCACCCGCTCGGCCAGGACCATGGAGACCTCGTCCTGCACCTGAAGCGGGCCGACGGGCATGCCGATCTTCCAGGCGGCGCGCTCGATCATCACCGGGTTCATGCCGTCGCGGATCAGCTCCATCCCCTCGTTGAGATAGGTGCCGAACACGCGCGAGGTGAAGAAGCCGCGGCTGTCATTGACCACGATGGGCAGCTTGCCGATCTGCTTCACGTAGTCATAGGCCTTGCGCAGCGTGTCCTGGGAGGTCTTCTCGCCCAGGATCAGCTCCACCACCTGCATCTTGTCGACCGGCGAGAAGAAGTGGATGCCGATGAAGCGGGACGGGTCCGGGCAGGACTCCGCCAGGATGGAGATCGGCAGGGTCGAGGTGTTGGACCCGTAGATCCCCGTCTCCGACAGCCTGGCGAAGGTCTCGGGGATCACCTTCTCCTTCAGGGCGATGTCCTCGAAGACGGCTTCGACGATGATGTCGGCGCCCTCGAAGTCATCGGTGTCGGCGGGCTTGATGAGCCCGAGCAGGGAGGCGCCCTTGGCCTCGTCCATCCGGCCCTGCTTGACCTGCCTGGCGACCAGCGCCTCCGAATAGGCCTTGCCCTTCAGCGCGCCTTCCATGGCGGTGTCCTTCAGGACCACCGGCAGGCCGCGCGCGGCATGGGCCCAGGCGATGCCGGCCCCCATCATGCCCGCGCCCAGCACGGCCGAGCAGTTGGCCTTCCACGGATCGCCGGCGGGGCGGAATTTCGAGCCGCGGATCGCCTGCATGCCGAAGAACATGGTGGTGATCTGGGCCTTGGCCTCCTTCGAGGGGACCAGGGTGCAGAACTGCCGGCTTTCGTTGCGCAGGGCGCCGTCGAAGCGCATGCGCATGGAGTTGACGGCGACGTCCAGAATGCGTTCCGGCGCCGGCATCAGGCCGCGGGTCTTCTTGATCAGCAGGGTCGGCGCGGTGGCGATGATCTGGCGGACCCTGGGGTGGTTCGCATCGCCGCCGGGATGCACGAACCCCTTCTTGTCCCAGGGCTGCTGCGCCGCGTCGGGGTTGGCCTTGATCCAGGCCTTGGCGGCGGGGATCAGGTCTTCGCGCGTCGCCACCATCTCGTCGACCATGCCGAGCGCCAGCGCCTTTTTCGGCGACTGGGGCTTGCCCTCCATCAGCAGGGGCAGGGCTTTTTCGAGCCCGAGCAACGCCGTCAGGCGCACCACGCCGCCGGCGCCGGGCAGCAGGCCCAGCGTGACTTCCGGCAGGCCGGTGATGGCGCCGGGGCTGTCGAGGATCACCCGGTGATTGGCCGCGAGGCAGATCTCGTAGCCGCCGCCGAGCGCCGCGCCGTTGATGCAGGCCACCACCGGCACGGGCAGTTTCTCGATGCGCCGCAGGAGGTCTTTCTTGTCCTCCAGGCCGGTGAAGTATTCGAGATCCGCCACCTCCTGCGCCAGCAGGCCGTTCAGGTCGCCGCCCGCGAAGAAGGTCTTCTTGGCCGAGGCGATGACCACGCCGGTCATGCCCTCTTCAGCCTCCAGCCGGGCGACCGTCTCGGTCATCAGGCGGTTGTACTGCTCGGACATGGTGTTGGCCGACTGGCCGTCCATGTCCATGGTGATGGTGACGATGCCGCTCGCATCCTTGTCCCAGTCGAAACCCATGGCTCAGACCCTCTCGATGATGGACGCGATGCCCATGCCGCCGCCGACGCACATGCAGATCAGGGCGCGCTTCAGGTTCCGCCGCTCCAGCTCGTCGAGCATGGTGGAGACGAGGCAGCCCCCGGTCGCGCCCAGCGGGTGGCCCATGGCGATGGCGCCGCCGACCACGTTGAGCTTCTCATCCGGCACGTCGAGATCGCGCTGCAGGCGCAGGGCGACGGAGGCGAAGGCCTCGTTGATCTCCACCAGGTCGATGTCGTCGAGCGTCAGCCCCGCCTTGGCCAGCGCCTTCTTCGAGGCCGGCCCGGGCCCGGTAAGCATGATCGTCGGCTCGCAGGCGGTCAGGGCGATGGCCAGCACCCGGCCCCGCGGCGTCAGGCCCAGGTCCTTGCCGACCTGCGCGTTGCCGACCATGACCAGCGAGGCGCCGTCGACGATGCCCGACGAATTGCCCGGCGTGTGGACGTGGTGGATCTTCTCGACCTGCGGGTATTTCGCAAGCGCGATGGCATCATAGCCCATCGCCCCATGCGCGGCGAAGGAGGGCTTGAGCGAGCCCATGGACTGCATGTCCGCGCCCGGGCGGATGAAGTCGTCCCGCTCCAGGATCGTGAACCCGTTCATGTCCTTCACCGGCACCACCGAGCGGTCGAACCAGCCCGAGTCCCGCGCATGGGCGGCGGCCTTCTGGGACCGCACGGCGAAGGCGTCGACGTCGTCGCGGGAAAAGCCCTCGATGGTGGCGATCAAATCGGCGCCGATGCCCTGGGGCACGAAGCCGGTGACGATGTTGGTCTCCGGATCCTCGGCCATCGGGCCGCCGGTCGCGCCCATGGGCACGCGGGACATGCTCTCATACCCGCCGGCGCAGACCAGGTCCTCCCATCCGCTCGCGACCTTGGCGGCGGCGGTGTTGAACGTGTCCAGCCCGGAGGCGCAGAAGCGGTTGACCTGGGCGCCGGGCACGGTTTCGTCCCAGCCGGCCTTCTGCAGCGCGATCTTGGGCAGCACATTGCCCTGCTCCAGCACCGGGGACACGCAGCCCAGCATCACGTCGTCGACACGGGCGGTGTCGAAGTCGTGGCGGCTCTGCATCTCGGTCAGCAGGGTGGTCACGAGGTCGATCGGCTTGACCTCGTTCAGCGCGCCGTCCGCCTTGCCCTTCGACCGGGGCGTTCGGATGGCGTCGTAGATATAGGCGGCTTCGGCCATGGGGGTTCCCTCCGGGGATACGCCTTGGGCGGGGCGCGCGGAGGCGCCCGCCGGGGATCGCGGGGGAGATTGCCGCCGGGCGGGGGGGGATTCAAGTCGTTAATTGACCGATGAATACCGCATTGCGGAATTGGTCGCAGTTCGGCCGGTCCATGCCGGGCATGACCGCAGGCGAAGCCGTTTGTTGACCGCAGCTCCGCCCGCGGGGGCACGCCACCGGATCAGGGCCGGCGGATCGGCGCTTCCTCCCGGTCGGACGTGCATTGCATCCGACCATTTTCGCGCCGTCCCTGGGAACCTCGCGGCTTTCCGGGGCGGCCGGGGCCAACCTATTCGTCGCAGGGGCCTGAAGCAACGGCGGTTATGGATGGACCTCCGCAGAAATTAATGGCTTGATTAACCCGAAAACGGGACCGCCCGCAGAGGCGCGCCCGGAGTTTGGCCGGGGCTCATCTCGAGACCGCCGGCCCGAGCGGACCTGGCTTCCGCCCGTCAACGACAAAAAGGGAGGAAGAGGATGAAGCACCCCTCGTGCCACGCGCGCCGCACGCCGGACAAGATCGCCTATGTCATGGCCGGTTCCGGCGAGACCATGACCTACGCCCAGCTCGACGCCCGGTCGAATCGGGGCGCGCAGGCCCTGCGCGCGCTGGGAGTCGGGCCCGGCGACCACATCGCCCTGCTGATGGAGAACCGGCTGGAGTTCATCGAGATCATCTGGGCCGCGCATCGCGCCGGGGTGATCTACACGGCCGTCAGCCGTTACCTCGGGCCCGACGAAGCCGGCTACATCATCCGCGATTGCGGGGCCAAGGTGTTCATCGCCTCGGACGCCTATCGCGACAAGGGGCCGGACTACCTCGCCCAGGCCGGCGACGCGCGCTGCCTGATGGTCGGCGCCGTCGCCCCCGGCTACGCCAGCTGGGACGAGCTGACCGCCGCCCAGCCGGCGGAGCCCGTCGCCGACGAATTCGCCGGCATGGACATGCTCTATTCGTCGGGCACCACGGGGCGCCCCAAGGGCATCACCAAGGCGTTCGAGGCCAATCCCATCGAGTGGATCCACCCGATGCTGAGCCTGCTGATCGAGCATCATTCGCAGGTCGATGAGGCCAGCGTCTATCTCTCGCCCGCGCCGCTCTACCACGCCGCCCCGCTGCGCTTCTGCCTGACCATGGCCAATCTCGGCGCGACCTGCGTGATCATGGAGAAATTCGACCCCGAGGCCTATCTCGCCGCGGTCCAGAAATGGAGCGTCACCCACTCCCAGCTCGTGCCCACCATGTTCGTGCGCATGCTCAAGCTGCCGGAGGAGGTGCGCGCCGCCTACGACGTCTCCTCCATCAGGATGGCGATCCATGCCGCCGCCCCCTGTCCCAGGGAGATCAAGCAGCGCATGATCGACTGGTGGGGGCCGGTGCTGCTGGAATACTACGCCGGCACCGAGGCCAATGGCGGCACCGTCGCCACCGCCGAGCAGTGGCTGGAGAATCCCGGCACCGTCGGCGCCACGATCACCGGGCGCATCTTCATCGCGGACCCGGACGGGAACGAACTGCCGGCCGGCGAGATCGGCGACGTCTATTTCGATACCGGCATCGACTTCGAGTATTTCGGCGACCCCGAGAAGTCGAAGAAGGCGTTCCTGCGCCCCGGCTGCGGCACGCTGGGCGATGTCGGCTACGTCAATGAGCGCGGCTTCCTGTTCCTGACCGACCGCGCCGCCTACACCATCATCTCCGGCGGGGTGAACATCTACCCGCAGGAGGCCGAGGACCTGCTGGTCTGCCATCCCGAGGTCGCCGACTGCGCCGTTTTCGGCGTGCCGGACGAGGAGATGGGCGAGGCGGTGAAAGCCGTCGTGCAGCTCTCGGACGCCTCCGCGGCCTCGGATGATAAGGCCGCCGAACTTATCGGGTGGCTTCGCGAGCGGCTGTCGCATATCAAGGCGCCCCGGAGCATCGACTTCCGCGAAGACCTGCCGCGCACCGCGACGGGCAAGCTGATGAAGCGGCTCCTCAAGGACGAATACTGGGCCGAAGCCCGGAAGAAACAGGGAGTGAACGCATGACCGTGAAGAACCCGTTCGATCTGACCGGCAAGGTGGCCGTGGTCACCGGCGGCAATGGCGGCATCGGCCTGGGCATGGTGAAGACCATGGCGCAGGCCGGGGCCTCGGTCGCCATCTGGGGCCGCAACCCGGAGAAGAACGAGAAGGCCGTGGCCGAAGCCGTGGCGCTGGGCGGCGGCGAAGTCGCGGCCTTTCCGGTCGACGTGCTCGACCCTGCCAGCCAGGACCAGGCCATGGCCGACACGCTGAAGAAATTCGGCCGCGTCGACGGGCTCTACGCCAATTCCGGCGTCTCCGGCTCCAGCGGCCGCACCGGCTTCCTGGACCGGACCGACCAGGAATGGCGCGACCTGTTCGCGGTCAACCTCGACGGCGTGGTGAAGTCCTTCCGGCTCGCCGGCGACCACATGGTCGAGCGCGCCAAGAACGGCGATCCGGGCGGGCGTCTGATCGCCACCTCCTCGGTCGCCTCGGTCGACGGGGCCGCGTTCAACGAGCACTACGGCGCCTCCAAGGCCGCGCTGAACGGCATGATGCGCGCCATCGCGGTGGAGCTCGCCCGCTACGGGATCACCGCCAACAACATCCTGCCGGGCTATATCGTGACCGACATGACCGCCAAGGCCATGTCCAACGACAAGTTCCTGACCAATGTCGGCAAGCGCATCCCCGTGCGCCGCTTCGGTCAGCCGGAGGATTTCGGCGGGCTCGCGGCCTATCTGCTGTCGGATCTGAGCAGCTATCACACCGGCCAGACCTTCACGATCGACGGCGGCTACACGATCTTCTGAGGGTTCAATGACCGATCCGATCTATCGCGCGGGCCTCTTCGACGGGGCCCGCATCCTGGTGACCGGCGGGGGCTCCGGCCTCGGCCGGGCCATGGCGACCCGGCTGGCGGGGCTGGGGGCGGAGGTCATCCTGTGCGGCCGCCGCGCCGCCCTGCTGGAAGAGACCGCCGCCGCCATCCGGGAGGCCGGGGGCCGGGCCACCGCCCTGCCGCTCGACATCCGCGATCCGGACGCGGTGGAGGCGGCGATGGACGCCGCCTTCGCCGACGGGCCGCTGACCGGGCTGGTCAACAACGCCGGCGCCAATTTCATCTCGCGCACCGAGGATCTCTCGATCCGCGCCGTGGACGCGGTGACCGGGATCACCATGCGCGGCACCTTCCTGGTGACCCACGCGGTGGGGAAACGCTGGATCAAGGGCGGGACCGGCGGGGCGGTGATCTCCATCCTCTCGACCCGCCTGCGCTCGGGCGCGCCGTTCTCCACGCCCTCGACCATGGGCAAGGCGGCGATCGAGAGCATGACGAAATCGCTCGCCTCCGAGTGGGGCGGCCATGGCATCCGGCTCAACGCCATCGCGCCGGGAGAGATCCCGACCGAGGGGATGCTGGCGCGCCTGCGGCCGGGCGAGAAGCCGGGCGCCGCGACCGCCGCGATCAACCCGCTGGGCCGGGCCGGCACGCTGGAGGATATCGGCAGCCTCGCCGCCTTCCTGCTGGGGCCGGGCTCCGCCTGGATCAACGGCGAGACGCTCTACATGGACGGCGGCCAGACCAACGCCGCCGGCGTCGCCTCCTACAAGCTGCGCGAGTGGGAGGACGCGGACTGGGAGAAGGCCCGCGGGGTCGCCAAGTCCAAGAACGCCGAGGACAAGGCGAAGCGCTGAGGCGATCCCGGACCGGGCGTTTCCAGGGCGCGAGCCCGGCCCGACGCCCCCGCCCCCGCCCCCGCCCTCTCGGCGTGGGCGTCGGGCCGCGCCCTGCGGTCAGGCCCCGAAGGCGCCGTCGATGGTGTGCATCGCGCCGGTGACGAAGCCGGCTTCCGGGCCGGCCAGCCAGGCGACCATGCCCGCGACCTCTTCGGGCCGGCCGTGGCGCTTCAGGGCCATGAAGCCGTGCATCAGGTCCTTCATCGGGCCTTCGGCCGGGTTGGCGTCGGTGTCGATCGGCCCCGGCTGCACCACGTTGACGGTGATGCCGCGCGGTCCGAAATCGCGCGCCAGCCCGCGGGCGAGCCCCTGCAGCGCCGACTTGCTCATCGCGTAGGAGGCCATGCCCGCGAACGGCATCCGGTCGCCGTTGACCGAGCCGATCAGGATGATCCGGCCGCCATCGGGCATCCGGCGCGCCGCCTCGACCGAGGCGTGGTAGGGCGCGTGCACGTTGATGCGCAGAAGGCGATCGATGGCGTCGGGGTCCTGGTCCAGCGCGTCGCCGAAAACGCCGATGCCGGCGCTGACCACCAGCACATCCAGCGGACCGCTGTCGCGCACCCGCGCGATCACGGCCTCGCGGTCGGCGCTGTCTGTGCGCTCCGCGAGGGCGCCGGTTTCCTGCGACAGCGCCTCGGCCGCGTCGGGCGAGCCGGAATAGGTGAAGCGCACCTTGGCGCCTTCGGCCGCGAACCTTCGCACGATCGCGGCTCCGATGCCGCGGCTTCCGCCCAGCGGCTGTTTCACGCGCGGGGCTACGATGCGGTCAGCGTCGGGGATCTGACGCGGGCGCTGGGCATCAACCTGCCCAGCCTCTACGCGGCGTTCGGCAGCAAGTTCGACCTGTTCGACCGCGTGCTTGGCCGCTATTCCGAGATCGGGGCGGTTCCGCTCGACCGGATCCTTCGCCCGGGGCGTCCGTTGGCCGAGGCGCTGTCCGAGGTGCTGGTGGAGGCCGCGCGCAGCTACACGGCCGATCCTGACATGTCGGGCTGCATGGTGCTCGAGGGCCTGCGCAGCAACGACGAGGCGGCGCGGGCGGCGGCCCTCGCCCGGCGCCAGGCGGCCGAAGCCGTGATCCACGCCTATATCGCCGACCATCGCCGGGAGGAGGCCGGGCGCCTGACGGACTACATCTCCACCTGCATGGCCGGACTATCCGCCGCGGCGGTTGCCGGCCACGACCGGGGGAGGCTTCTGGCCTCGGCGAAGCTGCAGGGACTGGCGATCGAACGGGCGCTCGGGGATTGAGCGGGCGGGCCCGCCGGGGGCGGCGCGCCGGACGCGCCGCCCTTTTTCGTGGGGGCCTCAGGCCGGGGCGCGGGCGGCCTCGCAGGCCTCGCGCGTGGCGTCGGCCAGGGCCTCGACCTCAAGCCGCGCGGCCTCGCACAGATTGTGGATGCGGATGAAGCCGTGGATCATGCCGGGCGCGTGGCGGCGGGTCACCGGCACGCCGGCGGCCTCCAGCGCGTCGGCATAGGCCAGCCCTTCGTCCAGCAGCACGTCGTAACCCGCCGTGATCACCAGCGCCGGGGGCAGGCCGGTCAGGTCCGCGTGCAGCGGGCTCACGTCCGGCTGCTTCGGGTCGGCGCCCTGCAGGTAATGGTCGAAGAACCACGGCATGTCCCGGCCCAGCAGGGGAAAGCCCTCGGCGTGCGCGGCGTAGGAGGGGCGCGAGAAATCGTAATCCGTGACCGGGTAGACCAGCCCCTGGAACACGATCGGCCCCTGGCCCAGAAGCCGCCGCGCGACGACCGTGGCGAGGTTCCCGCCGGCGCTGTCGCCGGCGACAGCGACCGGCGCGCCGCCGAACTCCTCTCCCGCCGCTTCGAGGGCCCAGAGCACCGCGTCCTCGCAATCCTCCACCGGGCCGGGGAAGGGGCTTTCAGGCGCCAGCCGGTAGTCGGGCAGCAGCACCGCGCAGCCCGACCGCGCCGCCAGCGCGCGGCCCAGCGTGTCGAAATCGTCGATGTTCCCGATCACCCAGCCCCCGCCATGCAGGTAGACCAGCAGCCCCTTCACCTCGCCCTTCGGCACATGCAGGCGGGCGGGGATCGAGCCCGAGCGGGTGGGCAGGGCGAAGTCGCGGGTCTCGGCCATCTCGGGGCCGGTCCCGATGCCCTCGCGCCCGGCGGCGATCAGGGCGCGGGCGTCATCGGGGCTGCCGTCGGAGATCGCGGGCAGGTCGCGGGTGCGTTCGAGCATCACGGTGACGAAAGGGTCGAGCGGCATGGTCGTTCCTCCCAAAGAGCGGGCGCGCATGGGGTCGGCGCCTCTTGGCTCATCCGCGGCCTGGCCCCGGGGAAGGGCCGGACGGTCACGGACGTTGACCCATGATGCCCCCCCGGACGGGCGCGGGGAAAGGGGTTTATTCGCGCGATGAACATAAGGCTGCCGGACGGGATTGATCGCGCGATTAAATGCGCCCACCATGCCCCCTGACGCGCGCGAGACGCGAGACCGGCCTCAACCGGTCGCCCAAAAGGGAGGATCCCCATGACCCGCAACGGCGATACCGCAACCCAACCCGAGCTCTTCGACGCCATCGTCGTCGGGGCCGGCTTCGG
This sequence comes from Albimonas donghaensis, assembly GCF_900106695.1. Classification (GTDB taxonomy): domain Bacteria; phylum Pseudomonadota; class Alphaproteobacteria; order Rhodobacterales; family Rhodobacteraceae; genus Albimonas; species Albimonas donghaensis. Next base: position 52,258 of record NZ_FNMZ01000005.1, on the reverse strand, counting down.
CGGCATGCACATGCTCCACAGCCTGCGCGGCATGGGCCTGCGCGCCGTGGCGTTCGAGACCGGAACCGGCGTCGGCGGCACCTGGTTCTGGAACCGCTATCCGGGCGCGCGCTGCGACGTGGAATCCATGCAGTATTCCTATTCCTGGGACGCCGCGCTGCAGAAGGAGTGGCGCTGGACCGAACGCTACGCCTCCCAGCCCGAGATCCTCGCCTACGCGAATCACGTGGCGGACCGCTTCGACCTGACCCGCGACATCCGCTTCGAGACCCGTGTGGAGGCCGCCGAATGGGACGCGGCCCGCGCGGTCTGGCGGGTGCGGACCTCCTGCGGCGGCCGCACGGCCGAGGCCGAGGCGACCTGGCTGATCCTCGCCACCGGCTGCCTCTCCGCCGCCAAGAAGCCGGAAATCCCGGGGATCGACGACTTCGCGGGCCCGGTCTTCCACACCGGCGACTGGCCGCATGAGGGCGTGGACTTCGCCGGCAAGTCGGTGGCGGTGATCGGCACCGGGTCGTCGGGCATCCAGGCGATCCCGGAGATCGCCCGACAGGCGGCCGGCCTCACCGTCTTCCAGCGCACGCCCAACTACTCGATCCCCGCCTCCAACCGCCCGCTGGAGGATGCGGATTTCGCCGACTGGCAGGCGCATTACGAGGAACGCCGCCGCTTCGCGCGCGAGCAGGCGCCCGGAGGCATCCTCTACGAGCCCCCGATCGGCGAGGCGCTGACGGTGGACGAGGACGCCTTCCGCAAGGAGATGGACCGCCGGTGGATCGTCGGCGGGCCCAACTTCCGCGCCGCCTTCACCGACGTGATGGTGGACGAGGATGCCAATGCCCGCGTGGCGGACTATGTGCGCGACCGGGTGCGGGCGATCGTGAAGGACCCCGAGACGGCCGAGGACCTGTGCCCGACCGACTACCCGATCTTCACCAAGCGCATCTGCGTGGACACCGGCTATTTCGAGACCTTCAACCGCCCCAACGTCTCGCTGGTGAACCTGCGCCGGACGCCGATCGAGGCGATCACGCCGGCGGGCGTCCGCACCACCGAGGGCGAAACGCCCTTCGACGCCATCGTCTGCGCCACCGGCTTCGACGCGATGACCGGGGCGATCCTGGCCATCGACATCCGGGGCGAGGGCGGCGTCCGCATCGCCGACAAATGGGCGGAGGGGCCGCGGGCCTATCTCGGCCTAGCGCTGGCGGGGTTCCCGAACATGTTCACCATCACCGGGCCGGGCAGCCCCTCGGTCCTGTCGAACATGATCGTTTCCATCGAATATCACGTGGAGCTGATCGGCCGGCTGATCGAGGCCGCGAACGCCCGGCAGGGCGCGGTGGTGGCCGCGGACCGGGAGGCCGAGGACGCCTGGGTCGCACATTGCGGAGAGGTCGCGGCGCAGACGCTCTATCCCCGCGCCGCGTCCTGGTACATGGGCGCCAACGTGCCCGGCAAGCCGCGGGTGTTCATGCCCTATCTCGGCGTCGACGCCTATCGTCGCCGGGTCGAAGCCGCGGCGGCCGAGGACTGGCGAGGGTTCGACTTCGCGCCGGCCGGGCAGGGGGCGGAGGCGCCGTCGCGCGCCTGACGCCCCGGTCCGGGGGGAGGCCGTAGGGCGGGTGCGAACCCGCCGCGCTCCGCCCCCCGCCTTTTCCCCGGCCCCGCGCTTTCCCGGCCCCGCGCTTCCCCAACCCCGCCCCGGCGCGTCAGCCCAGCGCGGAGGAGATCAGCCCGAACCCGCCCCACAGCACGCCCAGCGTGGCGAGCGCCAGAGCGTAGCCCAGAACGGCGGCGTAGCCGTCCCGGGTCATCCGCGCGAGGCCGAGCGCCAGCACGGCGAGCGACGGCGCCTTCACCCCGAAGGGCACGAAGATCAGCGGGAAGAAGCAGATCGCCATGATCCCGGCGGTGACCGCGAGCGCGGTCCGCGCCGGCCCCCCCGTGGTCAGCCGCGTCAGCCGGGGCTTGAGCACCCGGTCCACCCGCGCGGCCCAGGGCCGGACGCGGTCCAGCGCCCTGCGCATCTTCGCCCGCGTCACCGACCGGCGACCCAGCCGCCCGGGCAGGCGCAAAGATCCGCCTGCGACCGCATGCCGGGTCAGGGCCAGCAGGATCAACGCGCCGGTCAGCGCCGACACGCCGGGAATGTCGCCGATGATCGGCAACGCCGCGATGAAGCCCAGCGCGGTCAGCAGCACCCCGAGAGAGCGGTCGGCGAAAGTGTCGAGCAGGGCGTTGACCGTGACCTCGCCGCCCCCGTTCTCGTCCCCGTCGCCGCCCTCGTCGCCGCCCTCGTCGCCGTTCTCGTCGCCGGCGCCGTCGCCCTCTCCGGTCTCGGCGAGACGGTCGATGACGTCGGCCAGCGACGTCTCCTCCTCGCGGTCGTCCGTCTCCCGTTCCTCCGCGGCTCCGTCGCGCATGTCGCTTCGCCTCCTTCCGCTCCGGGGCGCGATGGGCGCCCCGGGGGAGTCAGCTAGGCGAGCGGGGGCGGACGTCCAGTCCGCCTCCGGAATTTCACACAAGGGTCACTGCAGCGGGAAATGGCAGGCCACCGCATGCCCCGGCGCGAGCCGGCGCATTTGCGGGACCTCCGCCGCGCAGCGCGCCTGGGCCATCGGGCAGCGGGTGCGGAAGCGGCAGCCGGAGGGCGGGTTCACCGGGCTCGGCAGCTCTCCGGCCAGCATGTCCAGCGGCGCCGGCTTCCTGCCCGGATCGGGCTCGGGCGCGGCGCTCAGCAGGGTGCGGGTGTAGGGATGCGCGGGACGGCGGTAGATGGACTGGGCGTCCGCCGTCTCGCACATCATGCCCAGATACATCACCGCCACCCGGTCGGAGACATGCTTCACCACCGCCAGATCGTGGCTGATGAACAGCAGGGTCAGCCCGAAGCGATGCTTGAGATCCTCCAGCAGGTTGAGGATCTGCGCCTGCACCGACACGTCGAGCGCCGAGACGGGTTCGTCGCAGACCAGCAGGTCCGGCCGCAGGATCAGGGCGCGGGCGATGGAGATGCGCTGGCACTGCCCGCCCGAGAACTCGTGCGGGCGCCGTTCCATCGCCTGGTCGGCGTTCAGGCCCACAAGGTCCAGCATCTCGGCCACCCGCTTGTAGCGGGCCGCGCGGTCGCCCTCTCCCACGATTTCCAGGGGCGCGGCGACGATATCCCGGATCCGCCGCCGGGGGTTGAGCGAGGCGATGGGGTCCTGGAAGATCATCTGGAACCGCCGCCGCGCGCGTTGCAGGGCGGCGCCGCGCAGATGGGTCAGCTCCTCCTCCCCCAGCCGCACGGCGCCGGAGGTGGGGCGGGGCAGTTGCAGCACCGCCCGGGCGGCGGAGGACTTGCCGCAGCCGGACTCCCCCACCAGGCCCAGCGTCTCCCCCTTCGCCACCTGGAAGGAGATGCCGGAGACCGCGTGGACCTTCGCCCCCCCGGCCAGCGGATACTCCACCACCATGTCGCGCACGTCGAGAAACGCCCCGGCGGGGGCGGCGTGATCCTCTCGGATCCGCTCCTGAACGGTCATTCCGCGGCCTCCATCGTCATGGGTCGCCAGCAGGCGAAGCGGTGGCCCCGCCCGGCGTCTTCCAGCGCGGGCGGCTGCGAGCGGCACAGGTCGTCGGCGTAGCGGCAGCGGGGCGAGAAGGCGCAGCCCGCCGGCGGGTGGATCAGGTCCGGCGGCCGCCCGGCGATCGCCTCCAGCTTGCGATGGGGCGGGTCGTCCAGCCGCGGGATCGAGGCCAGCAGCGCCGAGGTGTAGGGCATCCGGGTGTCGCGGAAGAGATCCTCGGTCGAGGCCTGCTCGACGATCCGGCCGGCATACATCACCGCCACGTCGTCGCAGCGCCCCGCCACCACGCCCATGTCGTGGGTGATGAGGATCATGGCCATGTTCCGCTCCGCCTGCTGGCGGGCGAGCAGGTCGAGGATCTCGGCCTGCACGGTCACGTCGAGCGCGGTGGTCGGCTCGTCGGCGATCAGCAGGGCGGGTTCGCAGGCGATGGCGATGGCGATGGCCACGCGCTGGCGCATCCCGCCCGAAAGCTGGTGAGGGTGCTGGTCCACCCGCACGTCCGGTTGCGGCAGGCCGACGGAGGCCAGAAGCTCCACCGACCTTGCCTTGGCCGCCTTGCGCGACATGCCGAGATGGCGGGTCAGCACCTCCCCGATCTGGGCGCCGATGGTCATCACCGGGTTCAGCGAGGTCATCGGGTCCTGGAACACGATGGAGATCTCGGGCCCGCGCAGCGCCCTCAGCGCCTTTTCGGACATCGCGGTCAGGTCGCGCCCGCCCAGCCGCACCTCGCCCGAGGACCGGGCGTTGGGCGGCAGCAGCCGCATGATGGAGCGCGACAGCACGGATTTGCCCGAGCCGCTCTCCCCCACCACGCCCAGGGTCCGGCCACGCTCCAGCGTGAAGCTGACCCCGTCCACGGCCCGCACCAGGCCGCGGCCGGTGGCGAAGGCGGTGCGCTGGTTCTCGACCGTCAGAAGCGGTTCGCTCATGGTCACGTCCCCCTCAGATCGCGCCGTCGCGCACGTCGGCGAGACGCTTGCGGATGGCGTCGCCGACCAGGTTGAAGCTCAGCACCGTCATGAACATCACCGCCGTGGGGATCAGCGAGATATGCGGCGAGCCCTCCAGGTGCTCGCGCCCCTCGGCGATGACCCCGCCCCAGGACGGGGTGGGCGCCTTCACCGACAGGCCGAGGAAGGACAGCGCGCCCTCGATCACGATGGCGATGGGGATGTCGATCAGCACGAAGGCGATCAGCGGCCAGATGATGTTGGGCAGGACCTCGACGGTCAGGATGCGGAAGTCCGACGCCCCCATGGCCCGCGCCGCCAGCACGAATTCCCGGTTGGAATGGTTGAGCGTCGCCGCCCGCGTGATCCGCGCCGCGGTGGGGATGAAGAGCAGCCCCAGCGACAGGCAGACCATGCCCAGCGAGCCGCCGAACACCACCGAGAACAGCAGCAGGATCACCAGCCCCGGGATCGCCAGCCAGGTGTCGATGGCGATGCCGATGACCTCGTCGACCCAGCCCTTGTAGTAGCCGGCGAGGATGCCGAGCACCAATCCCAGCCCCACCCCGATCAGCGGCGCGGCGAAGCCCACGGTCAGCGACACCCGCGCGCCGTAGATGATGCGGCTGAGCATGTCCCGGCCCAGGTGGTCGGTGCCCAGGATGTGGGCGTCGTTGGGGCCCTCGTTGATGTGCATCCAGTCGATCTCGTCGGCCGGGAACAGGCCGAGGAAATCCGCGAAGACCGCCGCCGCCACGACCACCGCCAGCCAGGCCAGCGGGATCCAGAAGCCCAGGCCCAGGCGGTTCTTGCGGTTGTGCGAGGCGATGGCGTCGGCGTTGTCGTCCGGCGCCCCGGCGCTTGACCCTTCGAGCCGGTCGGGAGTGATGTCAGCCACGGGCGCGCTCCAGTCTGACCCGCGGATCCAGCCAGGCGTAGGCGATGTCCACGAGGAAATTGGCGGTCACGAAAGCGATGGCGAAAAGGGTCACGCAGCCCTGGATCATGATGAAATCCCGGGTGTTGACCGCGTGCACCAGCAGTCGCCCTATGCCGGGGATGCCGAAGATCTGCTCGATGATGATCGAGCCGCCCATCAGCCGCCCGACCTGAAGCCCCAGCAGCGTGATCATCGAGAAGGACGAGGGCCGCAGCGCGTGGACCAGCAGGATGCGGGCGTCGGACATGCCCTTGGCGCGGGCCAGCGCGATGTAGTTCTCCTGCAGCACGCCGATCATCTCGGCGCGCAGGGTGCGCATCAGCACCGTCCATTCCACGAGGCCGAGCGCCAGCGCCGGCAGGATCATCGGGCGCAGGTTCTCCCACAGGCCCGCGGACAGCGGCTCGTAACCCGTGGCGGGCAGCCAGCCCAGATGCAGCGAGAAGAAGAAGATCAGCAGGATCGCGGTCATGAAGCTGGGCATCGACACCGAGGCGAAGGCCAGCGTGCCGATCACCCGGTCCGCGCGTCCCCCGGGCCGGTAGGCCGAGATCAGCCCCATCGGCACCGCGAGGCTGAGCGCGATCAGCTGGGCCAGCAGCATCAGCTCCAGCGACACCGGGAAACGCTGGGCCAGCGCGTGCCAGACCTCCTCCTTGTTGATGAAGGAGGCGCCCCAGTCGCCGGTGAGGATCCCGCCCGCCCAGTCGAGATAGCGGAGCACCACGTTGCGGTCGAGCCCGAGCTCGTCGCGGATGGCCTGGACCTCCTCTTCGGAGCTGTCCATGCCGGCCATCTCATAGGCCACGTCGCCGGGCAGGACATTGACCAGAAGGAAGGTGAGGAAGGTGACGGAGACCATCACCACGACCAGGCGCTGGAATCGTCGGAACAGATATCTCACGGCGCTCGGGGCTCCGGTATGCGGGGACGCGGGGGCGGACCGGCCGGCGCCGGTCGGCGGATCGACGGCGAAGCCGTTGCGTTCTCCGCGGGGCGCCGCCGGGCGGAGCGGCGCGGCGCGGGGATCAGGCCCGGCCCGGCGGGCGCCGCCTTGCGGGGGCGCCGCCGGGCCGGGGCGGGATCACTCCTCGATCCAGGCGCGGGTCACGTCGACCACGCCGCGATAGGGGGCGGGCACGTTCTTCACCTCGGGGGTGGTGAAGGCGTGATACCGCCCGCCGCCGCGATAGTGCATGGAGCCCGACTGGTTGATCAGCTCGGCCATCTCGCACTGCTTGTCGAGCCGCTCCTCCATGGTCAGCGCGGTGCGCATCGCGAGCGCGACCTCGTCCATCTCGGGCGAGGACCAGCCGGTCAGGTTGTAGGAGCTGTCCGAGCGGGTCAGCGCGAACATCTGCGGCCCCATGTCGGCGCCGTCGGCGATGCGCCAGCCGGTCAGGTCGAAGTCGCGCTTGAAGGTGCGCGACACCAGCGTCGACTGGTCCACCGGTTCCAGCGTCAGCTCGATCCCCACCTGCTTGAGCATCTGCTGCATCAGCTCGCCCAGCTCACGCCCGCGGGGGGTGGCGGTGTGGATCATCGAGATCCGGATCGGCTCGCCGTAGTCGGCCACCAGTTCCTTGGCCTTCTTGGGATCGTAGGCGAGATAGCCCGCGTCGCCGCAGTCCTTCACCGCGCCCAGCGGATGGGTGACGGACGGCCGGGTGTTCTGCCAGGAGATCTTGACCAGCGCGTCCTGGTTCCAGGCATGCGCGATGGCCTGTCGGACCCGGATGTCGTCCAGCGGCGCGTTGCGGGTGTTGACCAGGTTGATCGCCGAGCCCGCGCCCTCGGTGCTGAGCGTGACCAGCGAGTCGTCCTCTTTGGCCTGCACGATCGAGGGGCCGCGGTCGGTCCACATCACGTCGACCTCGCCCGATTTCAGCGACGCGAAGCGGGTCTGGGTGTCGGGCAGGATCCGGAATTCGACGCCGTCCAGGTGGATCTCGTCCTTGTTCCAGTAATCCTCGAAGCGCTCCACCACGATGCGGTCGCCCGAGGTCCAGGACACGAACCTGAAGGGGCCGGTGCCGATCGGGTGGCGGTTCTGGGTCCCGGCCTCCACGGCCTCGGAGGCCGGGATCGGCCCGGACATCGAGGTGGTCGCGAGATAGGGCAGCAGCGCCTGCCAGGGATGCTCGAGGTGGAAGGCGACGGTCAGGTCGTCGATCACCTCCACGTTCTGGATGGTGGCGATGAAGGTGCGCGAGCGGGACTTCATCGCCGGGTCGAGAATGCGGTTGTAGTGCTTGGCCACGTCCTCGGCGGTGAAGTCGGAGCCGTCATGATACTTCACGCCCTCGCGGAGCTTGAAGGTCCAGGTCTTCTGGTCCTCCGAGGCTTCCCAGGACACGGCGAGCAGGGGCTCGGGTTCGTTCGTGTCGGGGTTCCAGCCGATCAGCGGCTCCTCGATGGTGCGGGCCACGATCTCGCCGGTCTGGCCGAAGACGCCGCCTTCCACGGTGTCGAAGCCGCGCACGTCGGTCTCCAGCGCCACGCGCAGGACGCCGCCCTTCACCTGGGCGGCGGCGGGGTCGGCGCCGAGCCCTGCGGCCAGGGTCAGGGCCAGCGCCATGGCCGTGCCCGTCGCCGCCAGGCCCGTCGTCGCCAAGCCCGTCGCAGCCGCCGTCAGGCCAAAGCCTTTACGCGCGGCTGAAAATGCCGTGGTCAGATGCATTGTTTCCTCCCGTGCATCAATTCGCGCCGCTTTTTGTTTTTTGGGTCAATGCGGCTTCTCTTGCGCAATCATCGGCAAAAAACAGCCGTTTGCCAATGCTTGATATGTCTCGTCGGAAAAAGGAATTGCGAGCCATCCCAAGCAGTTCGGTTGGCTGACGTTTGTTAGTTTGCTGCGGCGCCGAAGCGGACAGGTATTAAACTGAACGTGCGTTTAAATTAAGAAATGCGCGCAGGCGCCCGCGCCGCGACCGCGCGCCGCCGTGCAGGCGGGCTGAAACGCGAACGGCGCGGGCCGCCAGGCCCGCGCCGTCATCGCCATGTGTCTGGAATCGCTCAATGCGCGAGTCAGAGTCGCCCCAGCTCACCCGCCACGGAGTCGACCGCGGCCCTGGCGATGCCGACGATCTCTTCCGCTTCAACCGCGGTCAGGCAGAGCGGCGGCGCCAGCCCCAGGATATCCCCCTGCGGCATCGCCCGCGCGATCAGCCCGCGCTCCAGCGCCGCCGCCGCGATCCGGGCGCCGACCTTCTCTCCGGCGTCGAAGGGCGTGCGGGTTTCGGGGTCCGCGTCGAATTCCACGGCCGCCATCAGGCCCTCGCCGCGCACTTCGCCGACGATCGGGTGGCCGTCGAAGGCGGATTTCAGCATGGCCTGCCAGGCGGCGCCGGTCTCGCGCGCGTTGTCCACCAGCCCGAGCGAATCGATCAGCTTCAGGTTCGCCACCCCCGCCGCCGCGCACAGCGGATGCGCCGAGTAGGTCCAGCCATGCCCCAGCGGCCCGAGATCGTCGGTGCCCCTGGTGATCATCTCGAAGATCCGCTCCGACAGGATCGAGCCCGACAGCGGCGCGTAGGCCGAGGTCAGCCCCTTGGCGATGGTGATGACATCGGGCTTCATCCCGTAATGCTCGGAGCCGAACATGGACCCCAGCCGCCCGAAGCCGGTGACCACCTCGTCGGCGATCAGCATGACGTCGTATTTGTCGAGCACCGCCTGGATCGCGGCCCAGTAGCCCTCGGGCGGGGGCACGATGCCGCCGGTGCCCAGGATCGGCTCGCCGATGAAGGCGGCGACGGTCTCCGGCCCCTGCTCCAGGATCAGCGCCTCCAGGCTGGCGGCGCATTGGGCGGAGAACTCGGCCTCGGTCTGGGTCCCGTCGGCGCGGCGGTGATAATAGGGCGCGTCGGTGTGCAGGATCGGGCTCAGCGGCAGGTCGAAGGCGTTGTGGAACAGGTGCAGCCCGGTCAGCGAGCCGGTCATCAGGCCCGAGCCGTGATAGCCCCGCCAGCGCGAGATGATCTTCTTCTTCTCCGGCCGCCCGGCGCAGTTGTTGGCGTACCAGATCAGCTTGATGTTGGTCTCGTTGGCGTCTGAGCCGGACAGGCCGAAATAGACCTTCGACATGTGGTCGGGCGCGCGCTCCAGCACCATCTGGGCCAGTTCGATGGCGGGCTCGGAGCCGTGGCCGGCATAGGCGTGGTAGTAGGCGAGCTTGCGGGCCTGCTCGGCGATGGCGTCCGCCACCTCCATGCGGCCGTAGCCCACGTTCACGCAGTAGAGCCCGGCGAACCCGTCGAGGGAGCGTTTGCCCTCGCGGTCTGTGATGTAGACGCCCTCGCCTCCGGTGACGATCCGCTGGGGGCCTTCGCCGCGGGCATGGGCGCCGGCGGCGGTGGAGGGATGCAGGAAGTTCTCCCGATCCCAGGCGGCAAGGCGGTCATTGGTCAGCATCGGGCGGTCCTCCTCAGGGGCGGGGCGGGCGAGGAGCCGACTCCTAGGAGGGATGACGCCGCGTTCCAACCCCCTGCGTCCCGCGCGGTCCCGACGCTGCGGGCCGGGGGGAAAGGGGGCGGCGGGGGGGGCGGGCCGCGAAAGCGAGGGGCGGGAGACGGCGCCGCCGGCGCTCCCGGTTCCCCGCGCCGCGGGCGTCCGGGCGAAGGCGGCGCCGCGGTGGTCGCGGCGCCGCCCCCGTTTCGATCAGGGCCGGCCGGTCAGGCCTTCGGGCCCATGTCCCTGGCCAGCAGCGAGCAGTCCAGATCGCGCAGCTTGCCGTCCTTCAGCCCGTAGATCAGGCCGTGGAGATTGACCTCCTGACCCCGCGCCCAGGCCCTGCGGATCACCGGCGTCTCGGCGACCCGGGCGACGCTGTCCAGCACGTTCAGTTCGCAGAGCCGGTCGATGCGCTCATGCCGGTCGGTGATCCCGGCCAGCTCCTCCTGGTGGCGCCGCGCCAGACGGCGCACGGGTTCCAGCCAGTGCTCGGTCAGGCCCTCGGCCACCCCGTCCATGGCCGCGATCACGCCGCCGCAGCCATAATGGCCGGTGATCATCACCTCGCGCACCTTCAGCACGTTCACCGCGAATTCCAGCGTGGACAGCATGTTCATGTCCGAGCTGTGGATCACGTTGGCCACGTTGCGATGCACGAAGACCTCGCCCGGGTCGAGCCCGGCCACCACGTTCGCCGGCACCCGGCTGTCCGAGCAGCCGATCCAGAAGAACTCCGGCGTCTGCTGCGAGGCGAGGCGCGGGAAGAAGTCCGGGGACTTGGCGCGGACGGCTTCCGACCAGGCCTGATTGCGTTTGAGGATATCGTCGATCATCACGGGTCTCCGTTCGCAGGCGCCCATGCCGCGCGTCGGGCGCGGAGCCTTGCGCGCGGCGGTTCGTCTTCGGTCCCGGCGCGACGCCGGAATTGGCTTCAGTTACGACGCAGCGCAGCAACGGGCAAGCGCGCCGCGTCGCCCGGACTTCCCGTCGGCGACGAAAGCCTATTTCTCTTCGTCGAGCATCCGGCGCAGGTTGCGCTTCATGCGGTCGAGCACGGCCAGCGCGGCCCGGGTCTCTTCGGGCGCCACCCCGCCCAGCACCTCGGCGTTGAGCCCCCGCGCGATGAAGCGCATCTCGTCCAGCACATCGCGGCCCGCCGGGGTGATGACGATGCGCTTGGCGCGCCGGTCGGCGCGGTCGGGGCGGCGCTGCACGAAACCGCCCAGCTCCAGCCGGTCGATCAGCCCGCCCACCGTCACCTTGCCCACGTCGAGCCTGCGGGCGAGCTCGGTCTGCAGCAGCCCCTGGCCGTCGGATTCGTCCTGTCCCAGCGCCAGCTGCGCCAGCGCCCACCATTGCGAGCGGGTGATGCCCAGCGGCTTCAGGCGCTGGTCGAACAGGGTGCGCCGCATGCGCGAGACGTCATGGGCGAAGAAGCCGATCCGCATCTCCTCCAGCGTCGCGTCGCCGGGCGCGGCCGCCGCCGCGGCCTCGAGCGTGGTGTCCGCCTCCTTCATCGCTGAGTCGCGCCTCCCTGCGCGCCCGACTTCGCGGGCTGTCTTCGTCGTCGGCGGCCGTTGGGGCCTGTCGCGGCGACGGTTCCTCCCCCGATCCGCCGCATGTGGCGACGGCCGGATTTTCCCATTCAATACGCAATCCTTACGGCCGAACCAAGGCCCCCCGCGCGGGCGGCTCGCCCCGGCGTCCGCGCCAGGGCGGGACAGGTCCCCGTCGGCGTCTCGCGGCGCGACTTGCGTCGGGGCGCGCGGACGGGCCCAATAGGGTCCAAGTCCGGCGCGAGGCCGGCGTGAATCCGGGGAGGAGAGGCGGCCATGCTCAAGCTGCTCGAAGGCGTGCGCATCATCGAGGCGGGACATATCCTGCTGGGACCGCTGGCGACGCAGATGCTGGGCGATCTGGGCGCCGACGTCATCAAGATCGAGTCGCTGGACGGCGACACCTATCGCGGGCTCGGCCACGCCCGCATTCGCGGCGGCATGACCGCGCAATGGATGGCCAACAACCGCAACAAGCGCTCGGTCTCCATCGACCTGAAGGACCCCGAGGCCAAGGCGGCGGTGCTGGAGCTGGTGAAGGGCGCCGACGCCTTCGTGCACAACATGCGGCCCGCGGCGCTGGCGCGGCTGGGGCTGGACTACGACGCCCTGCGCGCGATCCGCCCGCAACTGGTCTACGCCCAGGCCACGGGCTTCGGGTCCTCCGGCCCCTATGCGGGTCGGCCGGCGGTGGACGACATCGTGCAGGGCTGGGGGGGCGTGGCCTCGCTGGTCTCGCTGCACCGGGACGAACCGGCGATGATCCCGATGGCGGTCAACGACCTGCTCTGCGGCCTGACGCTGGCCAACACCGTGCAGGCGGGGCTGCTGCGGGCGCGGGCCACCGGGCAGGGCTGCTTCATCGAGACCCCGATGTTCGAGACCGTCGCCACCGCGGTGATGAACCAGCATCTCAACGGCCAGGCCTTCCGCGACGACCCGGCCTCCGAGGCCGCGGGCTACGGCTACGCCCGCATGATGTCGCCGCATCGCAAGCCGGTGGCGACGTCGGACGGGCACATCATCCACACGCTCTACAATTTCCGGCACTGGACCGATTTCTTCACCGAGATCGGCCGCCAGGACCTGCTCGACAGCCCGATGATGCTCGACCGCTACGCCGCCGCCGCCCATGTCCAGGACCTCTACCGGATCCTGGCGGAGGAGATCCTGCCGACCCGCACCACCGCCGAATGGCTGGAGGTGCTGGGCCGGCTCGACATCCCCTGCGCGCCGGTGCTGGGGGTGGCGGACCTGGCGGAGGACCCGCATCTGCAGGCGGTCGGCCTGTTCCGCGACTACGAGCATCCCAGCCAGGGCCCCGCCCGCGACCTGCGCCTGCCGCTGGAAAGCCGGGACGTCGAGACCGGCCCTGACCGTCACCCGCCGGAGCTGGGCGAGCACACGCTGGATGTGCTGCGCGAGCTTGGCATCGACGAGGCGAAGATCAAGGAGATGGCCGCCCGCGGCGTGCTCAAGAGCTTCGGGCGCGACCCGGCGGCCGCGGCCGAATAGGCGGGCGGAGCCGATCGGACCCCGGGGCGGGCTCAGTCGCGCAGGGCGCGCATTTTCGCGTCGGTCGCCGCCCCCATGCGGTTGAGCGAGTTGTCGATCCGATCATAGGTCCGGATCTGGTCCGAGAGCGCCCGGCGCTGGCTGTCGATCGCCCGGTCGCGGTCGCGCCGGGCGCTGGCGGCCGAGTCCAGCCGACGCTCGGCGGCGGAGGCCCCGGTGACCGCGGACGCGCTGGCGGGGGGGCCGGTTTCCAGATCCCGCAGCGCCCGGTCATCGTCCCGCGACGGCTGCGCGATCCCCGCCTCGCGGCGTGCGGCGGCGCGCGCGCGGAACTGGGCCTGCGCCGCGGCCGCCGCGGCGGCGGGGTCCTGGGACGCGGCGTCCTGGGCCCGCGCAGGCGCCGCGGGCCCGATCAGAAGCCCGGTCAGAAGCCCGATCAGAAGGGTGGGCAGAAGGGTGGGCAGAAGCGCGGGCAGCGGGGCGGGCGCGAGAGCGCGAGGCTGGGCGTTTCGGCGGGTCGGGCCGGTCATGAATGGTCCTTTCCCCGGATCCAGTCCGGTTCCTGACCTCCAGATAAGGGCCGAATGCGGCGTGGCCATGCCGGCGGCCGCCGCAAGGGCGCCATCAACGCGGATGTGACCCGGCGCAGCGGCCTGAGGGGCGCGGCGCCGCGCCCCTCAGGCCGCTGCGCGCGGGACGCCTCAGGCCGCTGCGCGCGGGACGCCTCAGGCCGCTGCGCGCGGGACGCCTCAGGCCGCTGCGCGCGGGGCGCCTCAGGCTGCTGCGCGCGGGACGATCAAGCCGCTGCGCGCGGGGCGGGGGGCTTCGGCGCGGCGGAGAGAAGCTCCGCCGTGTACGGGTCCGCGGGGGCGGTCATCACCTGCTCGGCCGAGCCCTGCTCGACGATCTCGCCCCCCTTCATCACCACCACATGATCGCAAAGCAGCCGGACCACGTGCAGGTCATGGGAGACGAACAGATAGCTCATGTTCAGCCGCGCCCGCAGGTCCGCCAGCAGGTTCAGCACGATGGCCTGGATGGAGACGTCGAGCGCCGCCGTGGGTTCGTCCAGGATCAGGAAGGACGGGTTCACCGCGATGGCCCGCGCGATCCCCACCCGCGCCTTCTGCCCGCCCGAGAGCTGGTGCGGGAAGCGGTCCAGCAACGTCCGGGGCAGGCCCACGAGATCGGCCAGCTCCTCGATCCGCTGGCCTTGCGCGCGGCCGCGCAGGCCGGCCATGGCGCGCAGCGGCTCGGCGATGGTCTGGCGCGAGGTATGGCGGGGGTTGAGGCTGTCGGTGGCGTCCTGGAACACCATCTGGATGCGCGAGCGCATCGGGTCGCGGGCGAAGCCGGCGGCGGGGCGCTGCGCCAGGTCCGTCCCCTCGAACCGGATCTCCCCGGATGTCGGGTCCAGCAGCCGCACCACCATCGAGGAGGTCGTGGACTTGCCGCAGCCGGATTCGCCCACCAGCCCCACCGACTGCCCCTTCTTCACGTCGAAGCTGACGCCCCTGACCGCATGCACCGGCCCCGACTTGCCTGCGAAGGTCTTCACCAGGTCGCGGACTTCCAGCAGCGCCTCGTCGGTGATGCGGCGGGGCGGCTCGGGGGTGCGGACCTCGGCGGGGAGCAGCGAGCGGATCGAGGCGCCCGCCCGCGGGGTCGCGTCCACCAGCTTGCGCGTATAGGCGTGCGCAGGGCGGGAGAACAGCGCGCCCGGGTCGCCGGCCTCGACGATTTCGCCGTCCTTCATCACCACCAGCCGGTCGCAATACTGCGCCGCCAGCCCGAGGTCATGGGTGATGAGAATGGCCGACATGGCGCGTGCGCGGATCAGGTCCGTGACCAGTTCCATCACCGCTTTCTGGGTGGTGATGTCGAGCCCGGTCGTGGGCTCGTCCATCACCAGCAGGCGCGGGTCGCAGGCCAGCGCGATGGCGCAAACGATCCGCTGGCACATGCCGCCCGACAGCTCGAACGGATAGGCGTCGTAGCGCGCGGCGGCGTCGTTGATGCGCACCGCCTCCATGGCCCTGATCGCCTCGGCCCGGCCGTTCTGGCGGTCGGCGCGGGCGTGGCGGCGCAGCACGTCCTCGATCTGGCGTCCCACCTTGCGGATCGGGTTCAGGGCGGCGCGGGGGTTCTGGAAGATCATCGAGATCTCGCGCCCCCGGATCCCCTGCATGTCGCGTTCGGAGGCGCGGCGCAGATCCACGCCGCCATAGGTCGCCTCGCCCGCCTTGATGCGTCCGCCGGCGTCGAGAATGCGCATCAGCGCGTAGGAGGTGACCGACTTGCCCGATCCGCTCTCCCCCACGATGCCGAGCACCTCGCCCTCGGCCACGTCGAAGGAGACGCCGCGCACCGCGTCGACTTCTCCGCGCCGGGTGCGGAAGGCGACGGCCAGATCCTTGATCGACAGCATGCTCAGGTCCTCCGGCGCGGGTCGACCATGTCGCGCAGACCGTCGCCCAGCAGGTTGAAGGTGAAGACCGCGAACATCAGGCAGAGACCGGGGAAGATCGCCAGCCACCATTCGCCCGAGACGATGAAGTTCGCGCCCTCGGCCACCATGATCCCCCATTCGGCCGTGGGGGGCCGGACGCCCAGCCCGATGAAGGACAGGCCGGCGGCGTTGAGGATCGCCCAGCCCAGGTTCAGCGACACCTGCACCATCATCGGCGGCAGGGCGTTGGGGAAGATGTGCAGCGCCAGCACGCGGATGTCGGAGTTCCCCGCAAGCCTGGCGGCGAGCGCGAAGCCCGCCTCGCGCCGGATATTGACCTCGGCCCGCACGAGGCGGGCGTAGAAGGGGACGTTGATGATGGCGGTGGCGTAGACGATGTTCTCGATCGTGTTGCCCAGCGCGGCCACGATGCCCATGGCCAGCACGAACAGCGGGAAGGCCATGATCGTGTCCAGCACGCGGGACAGGGCCACGTCCAGCCAGCCGCCCCAGTAGCCCGCCGCGGCTCCCAGCGCCGAGCCGACCACGAAGCTGATCGCCACCGCGGCGACGGAGATCAGCAGGTCCAGCCGGGTCGCCACGATGGTGCGGGAGAAGACGTCCCGCCCCAGGTTGTCGGTGCCGAACCAGTGCGCGGCGGAGGGCGGCTGCAGCGCGATGGCCGCATCGGTGGCCAGCGGGTCATAGGGCGCCAGCGCGGGCCCCAGCACGGCGGCGAAGATCAGCACCGCGAACATGGCGAAGGCCAGCATCGTCACCGGGTTGTCCTTCAGGACGTAGACGATGTGGTCGAAGCTTCCCTGGCGCCGCGGGGATGCGGGCTTGGGCGCGGGTATGGTTGCGTCGGTCATTTGCTGTCGAACCCGATGCGCGGATCGATCAGCGAATAGGCCATGTCGATCACGAGGTTGAGCGCCACGAACAGCAGCGCCATGCACAGAACGAAGCCCTGGACGGCGGCGTAGTCGGAGGCGACCAGCGCCTCCACCGCGAAGGAGCCGATGCCCGGCCAGGCGAACACCTTCTCCACCAGCACATTGGCCCCCAGGGTGAAGGAGAACACCATGCCCAGCGTGGTCACCACCGGCAGCAGGGCGTTGCGGAAGGCGTAGGCGAACAGCACCTTGCGCGACGTCAGTCCCGCCGCCCGCGCGGTGCGGATGAAGTCCGAGGACAGCGCCGAAAGCATCGCCGCGCGGGTCATCCGCGCGATGGGCGCCATGGTGAACAGCGCCAGCGTCAGCGCCGGCAGGATCAGCTGGCGCAGGGCGGCGGCCCAGGTCTCGCCGTCGCCGTCCAGCGCCGCGTCGATGAGCAGGAAGCCGGTGACGGTCGGCGGCTCGATATAGATGAAGTCCAGCCGGCCCAGCGGCGAGGGCGCCCAGCCGGTCAGGTAGTAGAACACGTAGATCAGCACGACCCCGGTGAAGAAGGTCGGCAGGCTCACCCCCGCCGTCACCAGCACCCGGCACAGGTGGTCGACCCAGGACCCCGGCCGGGTCGCGGCCAGCACCCCCAGCGGCACGGCGATCCCGCAGGAGATCAGCAGCGCGGTCAGCGTCAGTTCCAGCGAGGCGGGCAGGCGGCGGGTCAGCTCGTCCAGCACCGGCTGCCCGGTGCTCAGCGACTGGCCGAGATCGCCGCGCAGCAGGTCCCCGCAATAGCGCAGGAACTGCTCGGGCATGGACTTGTCGAGCCCCAGCTTGGCGCGGGTGGCGGCGATGGACTCGGGCGTGGCCGCGTCCCCGGCGAAATAGGCGGCCGGGTCGCCCGGCAGGGCGCGGGTCAGCAGGAAGCTGACCAGCACCACGCCGAGCACCACCGGGATGGCCTGCGCGAGCCGCATGAGAACGGCTCTCAAACGGCTCGGCATCGGGTCAGGCCTTGGTCAGCTTGCGGGCGTCGAGCTCGCGGTGGAACCAGTATTCGTATCCCTCCGCCCCGTTGGATGCGACGTTGAGCGCCGGCTGCCAGAGCGGGATGCGGGGCAGGTCCTCGAAGGCGATCTCGAACATGCGCTGGACGGCGGGGGCGTATTCGGGGTTGTCCACCGGCATCTTCAGGGTCTTGGCGACCAGCGCCTCGATCTCGTCGTTCTTGTAGTTGGACGAGTTGAACAGGTGCCCGTCGAGATAGGCCCAGAAGAAGTAGTAGCAGGGATAGTTCAGCCAGCCGCCGAAGGTCTCCAGCGCCAGCGGCAGGCGCTTTTCCACGAGGCTCGCGGTGCGCCAGTTGGCGCCGGGGATCTTGTCGATCTGTGTCGTGATGCCGAGCTTGGCCAGGTTCTCCTGGATCAGCAGGGCGGTCGGCTCCATCCAGTCGGCCTGGGAAAGGTCGATGGAGAAGGGAACCTCGAAGCCGTTGGCGAAGCCCGACTTCTCCAGGTGCGCCTTGGCCTTGTCGAGATTGTATTCATAGGGCGAGGGCTGCGGCCAGGCCGGGCCGTCCACGCCCTTGCCGCCCCACATCGGCACGCCGCGGCCATAGGCGGCGGTCTTGAAGATCTGCTCGTAGGGGATGGCGTAGGCGACGGCCTTGCGCACATCGGGGTCCTGAAACGGCTCGAAGTCGTAGTTCAGGGAGACGACGTAGATCGCGTTCTCGATCGGGGTCGAGTAGACGGCCACGTCGTCCATCGCGTCCAGCTCGGCGGCGTCCTTGTTGGGGATGTTGTAGGACAGCTGCACGTCCCCGCGCTCGATCAGCGCGCGGCGGGTGGACTGGGACGGGACCTCGCGCAGCACCACGCGCTTGGCGCCGGGCAGGGGGCCGCCGGTCCAGTCGTCGTTGCGCTCATAGACCAGCTGCTGGCCCGGATCCCAGCGCACCACCTTGAAGGCGCCGGAGCCGATGGTGTTCTTGTGGACGAATTCCATCGCCCACGGGTCCGCCTCGGTGGCGTTGGCCCTGGCGACGGCCGAATTCAGGATGAACGGCACCGGCACCGCGAGGTCGGGCAGGGCCAGCTTCGAGGCCTCGTCGAGGGTGACGGTGAAGGTCTCGTCATCCACGGCGGCGAACTGGTCGGGCCGCTCCAGCCCGCCGGCCTTCATCTGCACGGTGGGGAAGCCGCCGACCGACACGGCGCGGTCGAAGGACCATTTCACGTCATGGGCGGTGACCTTGGATCCGTCCTGGAACCTGGCCTCGGGCTTGATCTTGAAGGTGTAGACCGTGCCGTCATCCGACACCGTCCAGCTTTCGGCCAGCTCGGGCTCGATCACCGAATAGTCGTAGGACAGGCTGCCGTCCGGCATCTCCTTGGTCCCGAAGGACACCAGCCGGTCATAGCAGTTGACGGCGACCTGGTAGGAGGGGCGGTTGGTGCCGGTGCGGTGCAGGTCGAGCGAGTTGATGGTCTGGCCCATGACCACCACCACCGTCTCCTCGCCGGCCGCCTGCGCGTATTTCAGGAAGGGCAGCTGCGAAGCGGCGATGACCGCGCCGCTGGCTCCGAGTTTCAGAAATCCGCGTCGGCTGGGGGTGATGTCCATGGTCCGCTCCTCTGTCGCTGGGTCGTCGCCGTTCGGCGTTCGTTCGGGTCTGGTCCGGGCGCGATTCCGGCGGCGCCGCGTTTGCGAAAGAAGGTGCGGCCAGAGGGTGCGTCGCACAATTGCTCAAAACGCAGAGACGTGGTTCCCTATTTGCAGCACTCCGGAAGACGCCCCCATATGAAAGACGCGCCATGAGACACTTGCAGACCCTGCGCCTGATCGAGGCGGTGGCCCGCGCCGGCTCCATCCGCAAGGCGGCGGAGGACATGGCGATCACCTCCTCGGCCCTGAACCGGCGCATCACCGGCTTCGAGGAGGAGTTCGGCTATCCGATCTTCGAGCGTCTGCCCCGCGGCGTGCGCCTGAACCCGGCGGGAGAGCTTCTGGTCCAGCATATCCGGGCGCAGATCTCGGACCTCGCGCGGGTGCAGAGCCAGGTGGCGGACCTGTCGGGGGCGCGGCGGGGGCATGTCTCCATCGCCTGTTCGCAGGCGCTGCTGCCCTATTTCCTGCCCGAACAGATCGCGGTTTATCGCCGGGCGCATCCCGGCGTGTCGTTCTCGGTCCGGGTGCGCGACCGGGTGGCGGCGGAACATGACCTGTCGGAGTTCCGCTCCGACCTCGCGCTGGTGTTCGAGCCGGTCTATCTCGCGGATTTCGAGGTGCTGTTCGCCATGCGCCAGCCGGTTTTCGCGGTGTTCGCGGAGGATCACCCGCTGGCGGCCAAGGAAGGCGAGCTGCGGCTGCGGGATTGTCTCGCCTGGCCGCAGGCGATGCCGACCCATCCCTACGGCGTGCGGCACCTGCTGGAGATGGCGGTGCGCGGGCGGTCGCTGAGCATCGATCCCACCGTGGAATCCGAGAGCTTCGAGTTCCTGCGCCACTATGTGCGGCACGAGCAGGCGGTGGCCTTCCAGATCCCCATCGGCCTGAAGTCGCTGACCGGCGGCGGGGTGACGGCGCGCGAGGTTTCGGTCCGCGACGTGCCGGCGGGGCATCTTCTGCTGGGTCAGATGCGGGGGCGGTCGCTGCCGGTGGCCTCGGCGCGCTTCGCGAATCAACTGGCCGGGGCGATGGCCGAAATGGGCGGCGCCACCGGCGAGCCTGCGGACGCGTCCGCGGGCATCGGGTCGACGGGGATCGGGTCGACGGGGATGAGCGCGACGGGGATGAGCGCGAAGGGGATCGGGGCCGCGCCGCTTGCCCGCGGCGGCTGAGCCGCCGCCCCCCGGTCATGCGAAGCCGCGACCATGCGGAGCCGCGACCGGGAGGGGGCCCTCCCGCCCGCGCCCCCGATCGCGGTCCCCCCGCAGGCGGGATGTCAGCGGCGCTTCTGGGGGGCGCGGCTGAAGTCGTTGTTGCCCTCGGCGAGCTTGCGCAGCAGGCGCACGAACTCGGCGGCCTCGTCCGGGTCGAGCGGCGCCAGCGCGCGCTCCTGCGCCTTGATCGCCGCCGGTTCGGCGCCGATGACGACGTCGGCCCCGCGCTCGGTGATGGTGACGATCTTGGCGCGGCGGTCGCGGCGCGACTGGGCGCGGACCACGAGGCCCCGCTCCTCCAGGTTGCGCAGCACCACCGCCACCGTGGTCCGGTCCAGCGCCGCCAGCCCGCCCAGGGTCACCTGGTCGAGCGGCCCGAACTGGCGCAGCACGCCGAGCACGGCGAATTGCAGCGGCGTCAGGTCGTGCGCGCCGCATTCGTCGAGAAACAGCGCCACCACGATCTGGTGGCAGCGGCGCAGAAGATGGCCGGGCAGGTCGGGAATCGACATCGGCGCGGGTTCCGCGCCGATCGCGGCCGCCGACAGGACGCCGGGCATGGCGGAGGCGGCCGCGGTCCCGCGCGGGTCGTCGTTCGCCATCATGATCTGGCTCTCTTCAAGGTCAAAACGAAATCCTCCCTGACCGGCCCCACCTCGCGGGGTGGGACGCGGTCTCAAGCTGTGAACCGTCGACAACAATATTGACGTAACGGCGCCATTGCGCGCGGATCAACCCCCGCGGGCGGACGTCGGCTCGGGCAACTGGTCGCGCCCTGCAATGATCGCAGGCATGGGGCGATCGCGCAACTTGCGCGCGACCGCGAGGATCATGCCGCGGGAGGCGCGAAAGCGAATACGGCGGGGCTCAGTCCCGCGACCTCGGTCACGCAGCGATCGCCGGCGACCAGCGCGCCGACGCCCGCCGGGGTGCCGGTGTAGATCAGGTCGCCGGGGGCGAGCGTCACCGTGCGCGACAGGATCGAGATCACCTCGGGCAGGGACCAGATCATCTCGGCCAGGTCGCCCTTCTGGCGCACCGTCCCGTTGACCGAGAGCGAGATCGCCCCGGCCTCCGGGTGCCCGACCTCCGAGACCGGGTGCAGCGCGCCGCACAGCGCCGAGTTGTCGAAGCCCTTGGCCAGGTCCCAGGGGCGGCCCATGGACTTGGCTTCGGCCTGCAGGTCGCGGCGGGTCAGGTCATTGCCCGCGGCGTAGCCCCAGACATGGGACAGGGCGGCGTCTTCCGCGATGTTCGTGCCGCCGAGGCCGAGCGCCGCGACCAGCTCGCCCTCATGGTGCAGGTCGGCGGTGGCGGGCGGGTAGGGGATGGTCTGGCCGCTGTCGAAGACCGCATCGGCGGGCTTGGTGAAGAAGAACGGCGGCTCGCGGTCGGGATCCTTGCCCATCTCGCGCGCGTGCGCCGCGTAGTTGCGGCCGACGCAGAACACCCGGCGCACGGCGAAGCGGGCGGAGGTTCCCGCGACGGCGACCGAGGCGTGGGGCGCCGGGGGCAGGACGAATTCGGTCATGGCGGGGTCTCCGGGGGTCTGAACGCTGCGATCATGCGCTTGGTAGCGCGCCTGGGCACGACTGTCCCGCTTTCCGCAACATGCGCAAGGGCGCAGACAGGCGGGGCCGGGTGACGCTACGTTGGCGGTCGACGTGATGCGCAATCCCGGAGGCCGCGATGGCCGAACCCCCTCCCGAGAAGATGTCGAAGGCGTCGGCCCGGCCTGCCGCGAAATCCGCGCGCGAGGGGCGGGAGGCGGCCGCGGACCTTGCGCCGGACCCGCCCCCCTATCCGGCACCCGGCGAAGAGGAGGATGACTTCCCCTTCACCGCGCAGGAGGAGGCCCGAACGGCCGCGCGGGGGATCCTTTCCGACGCCGACGCCGACGCCGACGCCGACGCCGACGCCGCGCCTGATCCCTCCGCGCCCGACATCGGCCCCCTCGCCGGCGCGGCCGGCAAGGCGCTGGAGCTTGACGGTCTGCTCGCCGGCGCCGGGGGGATGAAGCTGTCGGACACGCTGGCCGAGACCCTGCGCCGGGCGCTCGACTACCCCGCCGCCCCCGACGTGCCAGGGCCCGAGGGCGCGCCGGTTCGCCTGATCACCCCGCTCGCCTATCTCGCCGCCGCGCTGGAGGAAGCCGACACCAAGGAGGAGCGCGACTGGGCCACCGCCCAGGAGGCCGCCTTCGACTGGGCCGTCTCCCGCCCCGAGGGGTTTTCGGACGACCCCGCGATCCGCCCCGACGACGCGCGGCCGGCGCCCGTCCCTGGCGCCGCCGCCCGCGCCGCCCTGGCGCCGGACCTGACCGACCTCGTGATCGAGGCCGCGCGGATCGTGCGCCGCACTCATGCCAACCAGCGCCGGATCGACGCCCGCCACCTGCTCGCCGCCCTCGCCGGGGCTCCGGCCGGGGCCCAGGCGCTGGCCGATATGGGGCTGCTGCGGCCCGACCCGGCGCAGGCGCTGGCCGAATTCCGCGACGCGCAGGCCGCGCATGTGCTGGCCCAGCGCACCCGCTTCGAGCGCGAGCGCGCCTGGCGCGAGGTGTTCGATGCCATCGACCCCGCCGGCCTCGCCGCCGGCCTGCGCCCCGCGGCGCCGGCGCCCGCCCCCCTGCCGGACTTCCGCTCCGACGACGTGACGCGCGCGCGCGAGGGCGGCGGCTGGCTCGCCGCCGACCGGCTGGGGGCCGCCGCCGACGCCCGCGCCTTCGCCGACCTGATCTGCCTGGAGGAGGCCCGCCCGCCGCTCGCCATCGGGCTTTTCGGGGCCTGGGGCTCGGGCAAGTCCACCTTCATGCGCATGATCGAGGAGGGCGTGGAGGACAACCGCGCCGCCGCCATCCGGCTGGCCGGGGCCGGGGAGCCGTCGCCTTTCGTGCGCAATGTCGTGCATGTCTGGTTCAACGCCTGGCACTATCTGGACGCCAATCTCTGGGCCTCGCTGGTGTCCCACATCTTCCGGGAGCTGGACCGGCAGAGCCACGGTGACTCGCTTGATTTCCTGAAGGAGGCGCAGCTCGAAGCGCTGATTCGAGAGCTCGCCACCGCCGAAGCGATGACGAAAGAGGCCACCGCGACCGCCGCCGCGCGCCGAGCAGAGGTCGCAAGAGCCCGCGAGAAGCTGTCGACGCTGGAGGCGGGCCGTGCGGCGCAGTTCCTGCGCCTGGCGCGCGCGGCGCCGGACATGCTGGACCCGGAGGCGCGGGCGAGGCTGGACGCGGCGCTGAGCGAAATCGGTGTGGTCTCCGCCGGCGGCTCCCTCGCCGATCTGGGCGATCTGGCGGCGGAGGGGCGGCGCCTCGGCGGGCGGCTGGGGCTGGTGCTCGGCTCGCTCACCTCCGGGCGGCGCGCGGCCTGGAGCCCGCTTCTGGGCCTCGCGCTGCTGGCGGTCGGCGGCGTCGGCGCGCTCTGGCTGGCGGAGGCGGGGCTGCCCGCCCGGCTCGCGGAATTCGGCGCGGCGGCGGCGGCGGGACTGGGCGCGCTGACCGGGGCCGCCGCCTGGCTCGCGCCGCATCTGAGGCGGGTCAACGCCGCCCTGAAGCCGGTCTTCGAGGCCGAGGCGAAGGCCCAGGCCGAACGCGACGGGGCGCGCGCGGAGCTGGAGCGGCTGGAGGCCGAGCAGGCGGCGCAGGAGCGCGACCTGGCGCAGGCGCGCGAGGACCTCGCCGGGCTGCGCGCGCTGGCCCGCGGCGAACGCCCCGCGGAGCTGCTGGCGCATTTCATCGAGGACCGGGCCGGGGGCGAGGGCTATCGCCGCCATCTCGGCCTGCTCAGCCGGATCCGCGACGACTTCGAGCTGATGTCCCGGCTGATGCGCGAGCGGGCGACGGGCGCGGGGCAGGGCGGCGCCGACGACCTGCCGGGGATCGAGCGCATCGTGCTCTATATCGACGACCTCGACCGCTGCCGGGACAAGCAGGTGGTGGAGGTGCTGGAAGCGATCCACCTGCTGCTGGCCTTCGACCTGTTCGTGGTGGTGGTCGGCGTGGATTCCCGCTGGATCGAGGGGGCGCTGGGCCGGTTCTACCGCCGCCAGCTGACCCGCGACGGGGCGGAGGGGCCCGCGGACGCCGGCGATCGCCCCAGCGTGGCGGATTACCTGGAGAAGATCTTCCAGGCGCCGTTCCGCCTCCGCCCGCTCGATTTCGGGGAGGGCGGGGGCTATGCGCGGCTGGTCGACGATCTGCTGGGCGAACCGGCGCCGGAGGAGGGCGACGGGGCGCAAGCCGGGGACCCGCCGGCCCAAGGGGGCGACGCGCCCTCGGCCCCTGCCGCCCCGCCGGCTTCGGGGGGGCTGACGGTCCACGACCTCGCGCCCCCGCCGCCGCCCGAGACCGCCGCCGCCCTCTACGCCCGCCTGCGTCTGACGCGGGCCGAGCGCGACGCCATCGGCGCGCTCGGCCCGGTCATCGGCGCCTCGCCGCGCAAGGTGAAGCGGTTCGTGAACCTCTACCGGCTGATGCGCGCGCGGCGGCGCGGGGCGGAGCTGGAGGCGTTTCTGGGGGATGGCGAGGGGCCGGCGCCCTTCCGCATGGCCCTGCTGTGGCTGGCCATCGAGACGGGGTTGGGGCCGGAGGCCGTTCGGCGGTTCGCGGAGGCGATGCGGATCGACGACCTCTGGTATCCTGCCAGGATGGTCGAGGGGTTCGACTGGGATGCGTGGATGGCGCCCGCGCCCTACGCGGCCGCGCCGGTTGGCCGGGATCGTTCGGCTTGGGGTCACGATCAGGCGCGCCATGCCTTCTGGGCCGCGATTCCCTCGCGCCTTTCACGCGCCGCGCTGGCGGAGGCCCTGCTGGGGGTGGACGGGCTGGAGATCGACGCGGTCGTGGCCGTGGTCTCCGAAGCCGAGCGGTTCTCCCTGCGCGGCGGCGAAAACCTGTTCGAAGGGTTGGACCGCGGCGCGTCCGATCCCGGCGGGTGATGGCGGGTTCGCACCCGCCCTACAGGGGCTTCGCCGGGCGTGTGATGTGCCCGAGGCTGCGTCTCACCCCTCCGTAATACGCACCTGGCGGCGCGGGTCCGCGGGGGGGGCGCCGGGGATGGAAAACACCTTCAGGGTGCGGTCGCGGTTGTCGTGCAGCAGATCGCGCACCGCCGCCTCCGCCGCCGCTCCGTCGCGGGCCCGGATCAGGTCCAGCGCCCGCCGCCAGCCCGCCGCGGCCTCCCGCCGGCGGGCGGCGGTCTGGTAATCCACCTGGTGCTCGCGCCAGATCAGGCCCCACAACGTGCCCTCGGCGAAGGAGACCAGCATGGATTTCATCAGCGCCGACCGGCTCGCCCGCCCGATCGCCGCCCCCACCCGCGCCGAGGCCAGCGCGCAGGTCAGCGGATCGGCGCCCGCGTCGTCGGTCAGCGCCTCCAGCCGCTGCACCCGGTCCTCGATCTGCTCGAAATCCTCGGGCTCGCCCAGGGCCGCCGCATAACGCGCCGCCAGCCCCAGCAGCGCGGCGCGCACGTTGAAGGTGTCCGCCACCATGTCGTTGTCGATGGAGGCCACGAAGGCCCCGCGCCGGGGGAAGATCTCCACCAGCCCGCGCTTCTCCAGCTCCCGGATCGCCTCGCGCACCGGCCCGCGGGAGACGCCGAAACGCTCCGCCAGTTCGACCTCTCCGACCCGCTGGCCGGGCTGGAACTCGCCGCCCAGGATCCGTCGCGAGACGTCGTCGGCGATCTGCTCGGGCAGGGTGCGCGGCCGGCGCGTCCAGTAGAAGGCCCGGATCATGTCGTCGGAGGCGCCGAGGCCGGATCCCGGTGGCTCAGGGTCCGCGGGCCGGTTCTCGACAAGACGGGGCGCGAAAGGTTCGGTCATGTCTCTCCGGATGGCGACGGGCGGCGACGGGTGGCGGCGGCGGGCGGCGGGGCGGAACGGCGAAGGCGCGGAAACCGCGGGTGAAAATGGCATTGCCGTGGAGGTTAGCGCGAGGGCGCCCGGTTTTGAAGAGCGATTGTCGTTTGTTGACAGCCCCAACCTTGGCCCCCCGACCCGGCCCCCGCCTCAACCCCGGCCCGGTTCTGCGTCGCCCTGTCGCCGGGGAGCAAGGACGGATTCGGCGTTAAGGAAACCTGACCGATGGGCCCGAAACAACGGGCGAGGACAGGGAGGGCGCGTCCGCCGCGCCCGGGAGGACCCGACATGAGCCGCCAATTGCACCCCGATGCCCCGAATTTCCGCTCGCTCTGCTTCATGCCGCTGGCCGGCGGCAGGCGGGTGCGCGAAGGGCGGTTCTACCGCTGCGCCAGCCCGCACAACTACTCGGACGCCGCGCTGGCGCAGATGGAGGCGCTGGACCCCTACGCGGTGGTGGATTTCCGCGGCGTGGACGAGGCCGCGGCCCTGCCCTACACGCTGCCCGGCGCCATCAAGGGCCGCCGCGTCGCCATGCCGGTGGAGCCCAAGACCGGCGACCGGGTGCGCGCCCTGCACGACGCCGGCGCCCTGACCGAGGCCACCGCCCGCGAGGCGATGCGCGAGACCTACCGCTATTATGTCCGCGACAACGGCCATGTCTTCGCGGAGTTCCTGGCCCTGGCGGCGGAGGCCGGTGAAAAGCCGATCGTGTGGCATTGCGCGGCGGGCAAGGACCGGACCGGCTTCGCCGCGGCGATGATCCTCACCGCGCTGGCGGCGTCGCGCGACGCCATCGTGGCGGACTACCTGGTGTCCAACGAGCTGTGGAAGCCGCATTCGTCCTCCTCGGTCTCGACCCTGCCGCAGATCGCGCGGGACGCGCTGGCCAAGGTCGAGGGCGCCTATCTCGACGCGGCCTGGGAGGCGCTGGAGGCCGAGCACGGGTCGCCGGAGGCCTTCGTCGCCCGGGCGCTGGGCGGCGAGGCCGGCATGGAGGCCTTTCTCGCCGCCAAGACCGAGACGGTCTGAGATCGCCTCCCGCTCGCCCGGCCCGCGCCCCGTCTGACCGGCGCGAGGGCGGGCGGGTGGGGAGCGACGGTCGGGCGGGGCGGGGGCTGGGCGGGGGCTGGGCGAGGCGGGGCCTTCCCGCCCCCCGCCGCCTTTTCACCAGGCGTCGATCATCGGCCGCCGCGCGTCCCTGGGCAGGGTCGCTCGCGGCATCGCCCGCAGCGCCGCCGCCAGCCGGGCGCGGATGTCGGCCGGGTCGATCACGTCGTCGACCGACAGGTAGGGCGCGATGTTCACCGCCTTCCCGACCGCGTACATGCCCGCCACGATCCCGGCATGGCGCGCCTGCCGGGCCTCCGGGTCGGGGATCGCCTCCAGCTCCTTGCGAAACCCGAGCCGCGCCGCGCCCTCCAGCCCCATCGCCCCGAACTCGCCGGTCGGCCAGCTCAGCGTCATCCGGCTGCTCTCGTGGAAGCTCCCGCCCGCCATCGCCATGGCGCCCAGCCCATAGGCTTTGCGCAAGATCACCGAGAACATCGGCGTCCGAAGGCTCGCCCCCACCAGGAACATGCGTGAGAAACGCCGCACCGTCGCCCGCGTCTCGGATTGCGGCCCGACCATGAAGCCCGGCGTGTCGATCAGCGACCGGATCGGCACATGGAAGGCGTCGCACAGTTGCAGGAAGCGCGCGGCCTTGTCGGCCTCCTCCGCATCCACCGCGCCGCCGCCCAGCGCGGGGACATTGGCGATGACCCCCCAGGCCTTGCCCTCGATCCGGATGAAGGCCGTGGCCAGCTGCCTGCCGAAGTCCCGCCGCAGCTCCATGACCGAGCCGACATCCGCCAGCCCCTCGATCACCGCGCGCACGTCATGGGCGCGCAGCCGGTTCTCCGGGATCACATGGCGCAGGCGGCGCGGCTCCGGCGCCTCCCAGCCCGCGAGATCGCCCTGGAAACAGGCGAGGCAGCACCTGGCCTGCGCCGTCGCCTCCGCCTCGTCCGCGACCACCAGGTTCACCACTCCGTTGGGCGACTGGACCGAGATCGGCCCCACCGCCTCCGGGCTGACCGCGCCGAGCCCCGCGGCCTCGATCATCGCGGGGCCGCCCATGCCGAGCGAGGCGTCCTCGGTCGCGATCACCACGTCGCAGCAGCCGGCCAGCGCGGCGTCGCCCGCGAAGCAGCGGCCCGAGACGATGCCGGCCAGGGGCGCCACCGCCGACATGCGGGCGAACTGCCAGAAGGTCGGGTTGGCGAGGTTCACGCCCGGCCGGTTGTCGGTGTCGCCGGGCCGGCCGCCGCCGCCCTCGGCCTAGACCATCACCGCGCAGCGGGCCTTTTCCGCGTCGAGCAGCGCGCCGTTGACCGCGCCGACGCCCGCCACCAGCCCGTCGGCCGGCGAGATTTCGCGCAGCAGTTCCTCGGGATGGCGCGAGCGCTGGGCGGCCACCGCCAGCGCGCCGTATTCCACGAAGCTCCTGGGATCGCAGAGATCCGCCACGTTCTCCCGCGCTGTGCGCTTGCCCTTGGCGCGGCGCTTTTCGACGGCGGCCGGGCGGCCCTCGTCCAGGCCTTGCCGATGGCGGGCGAGGGAGCCCGCGAGGTCCGGGCGGATATGGTCGAGGTCGATCTCCGCCGCCGCTTCCGGCCCGGCGCCTTCGATCTCGGCCGGCTCCAGGAAGGCCAGCGGGGCGCCCTCGTCCACCCTGTCGCCGATCCCCGGCGCGGCGCGAAGGATGCCGGAGAACGGGGCCGTCACCACATGCTGCATCTTCATGGCCTCCAGCACCGCGACCGGAGCGCCTTCCCGCACCGCCTCTCCCGGCGCCGCAGGCCGTTCCGCCACCACGCCGGTCAGGGGCGAGACCACCGGCCGCGTCCCCGCGGGGCCGTCCAGAGCGGGGCCGCCCAGCGCGGGGCCGTCCAGCGCCGGGCCATCCTCCGCCGCGGCGCCGGCGCCCGCGAACAGCACCGGGCGCCCCTCTCCGGGCGCGGCCAGCGCGGCGGCATGGGCGTCCACGAATCCGATGTCCACGGCGTTGGCGCGGACCTCCTCCATCCGCAACAGGTTCATCAGGAAGGGGAGGTTGGAGGGCGCGCCCTCCAGCCGGAACTGGCCCAGCGCGCGATAGACGCGCTCCGCCACTCTGGCGAAATCCCCCCGCCCCTGCACGATGACCTTGGCGACCAGGCTGTCGTAATGCGGGCTGGGCGCATAGCCGCCATAGCCCGCGCCATCCACCCGCACGCCGGGGCCGGAGGTTCCGTCGGGCTGCATGACCTCGAAGTTCACGCGCGCCTTCACGAGGTCGATGCCGGTGACGGCCTCGGTCACCGTATGTTCGACCTGCAGGCGGGGATTGGCCTCGATGAAGACGGCGGTTCCGTCGGTCTCGTCCACCAGGAATTCGAAGGCGCCCGGCCCCCGATAGCGCGCCGCCCGCGCCAGCGCCAGCGCGTGGCCCAGGATCTCCGCGCGCTGCGCGGGCGTGATCGAGGGCGAGGGCGCGATCTCCACCAGTTTCCGGCGGCGGCGCTGGAGCGATCATTCCCGCTCTCCCAGATGCGCCGCGTCGCCGGTCCCGTCGCCGATCACCTGCGCCTCGATATGGCGGGCGCGGGTCAGCAGGCGCTCGACATACAGTCGCCCGTCGCCGAAGGCGCGCTCGGCCTCCGCGGCGCAGGCGGCGAAGGTGGCCGGAAGCGCGGCGGGATCGGCGACCGGGCGCATCCCGCGCCCGCCGCCGCCCGCCACCGCCTTGACCATCACCGCGCCGCCGGGCCCGAGCCTGTCGAGAAACGCCGCGGCGCCGGCGAGGTCGGTCTCCCCCGAGCCGGGGATCACCGGCACGCCGAGCTCCTGCGTCAGGGCGCGGGCGCGGGCCTTGTCGCCCAGCAGGGCCAGCGCTTCGGCCGAGGGGCCGACGAAGGCGAGCCCGACCTCGGCGCAGGCGCGCGCGAAGTCGGGGTTTTCGGACAGGAAGCCGTAGCCGGGATGCGCCGCGTCGCAGCCCATAGCCCGCCCCGCCTCGATCACCGCCTCGATCACCGCCGCGATGTCGAGATAGGCCGCGGCGCCGTGGCCGGGCAGGGCGACGGCCCGGTCGGCGAGCCGGACATGCAGCGCCTCGGCGTCGTCGGGGGCGTGGATGGCGGCGGTCTCGATCCCCAGCCCTGCGGCGGCGCGCAGGATGCGCAGCGCCACCTCGCCGCGATTGGCGATGAGCAGGCGGGCGGGGCCGGCGGCGGCCCGGCGGGTCGTGTCGGGCGTGGGGGCGGAGGGCGCGGCGCTCATCACGGGGCTCCCGGCCTGTTCCGCCGGGCGTCATCCATGCCGGCGCCCGCGTTTCCATGTCCATGGATATTCGCCCTGTCGGACCACTTGTTCTGTTTTTGCCAGGCGAGTTGACGCGGCGGCGCAATGCTCGCGCATGGGGCGACGCGCAACGATCCGCGAGCGGATTGGGCCCGAGCGCAGACCCGTTCGCATCGGCGAAGCGCAGGCCGGGGGGCTTGCGCGGCGCGGCATCGCGCAGAGCCCGCGCGCGGATCGGAACCGGCTTGCGCCCGGCCCCGGACCTTCGGGTCAAGCGGCGTATCGGGGCGCGCTTCCTCATGGCGTCATGCCGTTCTCCCTGTGCGGGGCGATCCTCCATCCCTCCCCCCCATCCCTTCCCCACGCCATCCCGCACGCCTCCATGGCCCCGGCTGGCCGCGATCGCGGAGCGGCGGTTCGGGAGGCGCGCGCATTCTCCTTGTCGGAACGCGCGGTCCGTTTCGTCTGGATTCGGCGGCGGCGATGGGCGATGGTCGTCGTCCTCCCGGAGCCTCCCTGCGGAGCTGTCTTCGGATGCCGAACCTGCAGGACGCGGCCCCGCCGGTCCGCCTGCCGCCGATCCGAGGACCGTCCATGCCGCCAGCCTCCGCCTCCGACACGACTCCCCCCTCCCCGCTCCCGCCCGAGGCCGAGGCGCCGGGCAAGGGCGTCGCCGCGGTGGACCGGGCGCTGTCGATCCTCGCGGCCATCGAGCAGGGCGAGGAGGCCCCGACCCTCTCCGACCTCGCCCGCGCCACCGGGCTCTACAAAAGCACCATCCTGCGCCTGCTGGAGTCGCTGCAGGGGCACGGCTACGTCTCCCGCGTGCAGGACGCGCGCTATGCGCTGGGCCCCGCCGTGCGCCGGCTCGGCATGGCCTATGAGCGGCGCAACCCGCTGCGCGACCTGGTGGAGCCGGTGATGGCGGCGCTGGTCGAGGCCGGCTGCGAGAGCCCGAGTTTCCATGTTCGCCAGGACGCGCGGCTGCGGCTGTGCCTGTTCCGGCGCGAATCCAACCACTCGACGCTCGACCGGGTCCATGCGGGCGACCTGCTGCCGCTGGATCGCGGCGCGGCGGGCCGGGTGATCCTGGCCTTCGACGGGGCCGAGGGCGAAGCGTTCGAGGCGGTGCGCGTCGCCGGCCACGCCTGTTCGCTGGGCGAGCGCGACCCGGAATGCGCCGGCCTCGCGGCCCCGGTCTTCGGCCCGCATCGCCGGCTGATCGGGGCGCTGTCGCTCAGCGGGCCGCGGGAGCGGTTCAACGCCGAGAACGTCGTCGCCATGCGCGCGCATCTGCTGCCCGCCGCCGCCGGTCTCTCGGTCGCGCTGGGGGGCTGACGCGGTTGCGCGGGGCGCGTTCGCCCGTCTTGCGCCCCGTCTTGCGCCCCGTATGGCCCGCCGTCTCCCGCCCCGCCTGGCGCGCCATCCCGCGCGCCGTCTCCCGCCCGGAAACGGCGCCGCCGGGCGACCCCGCCGCCGCGCCGCGCGGGTGCCCCGGTGACGCCCGCGCGCGGGTGGTCGCGCGGCTTCCGTCCGCGGCCGCCCCGTCGCGCGCCTTCCTATGCTTGCCTTATCGATCCCGTTAACGGATCGTCTTGCCCGGGGGGAAGCGCCGTGCTACCCCCGAGAAAACAGAACATCCGGTGCGACTGGCGGACCAAGGCTCCGACCCGACGTTCCCGCCCCCGGATGTCAGGGAGGACTGGAATGCCCGTTTCGCGTACGGCCGCCGCCGCGGCCCCGCTCGACCACCTGCGCCCGATGATCGGCGCGCGCCCCGACGCGCGGTCTGCCGCGCGCCAGCCCCGCGGGGCCCGGGCATGAGCGCCGGCGGCCGTCTCTATCGCGGCGAGGAGATGAAGCGCCTGCTCGCCCCGCGCTCCATCGCCATCGTCGGCATCTCGCAGCGCGAGGGCTCCTTCGGCCAGCGCACCTACGAGAACCTGGGCGAGTTCCAGGGCGACATCTATTTCGTGAACCCGCGCTACGAAGAGCTGATGGGGCGCAAGTGCTACCCCTCCATCGCGTCGCTGCCCGAGGCGCCCGACTGCGTGGTGCTGGTCACCGCGCGTGAGGCGATCGGCCCGCTGCTGGAGGAATGCATCGCCAAGGGCTGCGGCGGCGTGATGATCTACGCCTCCGGCTTCGCCGAGATGGGCGGCGACAACGCCGAGCTGCAGCGCCGCAACGCGCGCATGGCGCATGACGCCGGCATGCCGATCATCGGCCCCAACGCCATCGGCTTCGTCAATTTCTCCATCGGCGCCGGCGTGACCTTCATGTTCGGCATGGACTTCGAGGAGACCTACGCCCGCCCCGCCGCCGAGCGCCGCGTGGGCCTGGTCACCCAGTCCGGCGCGCTGGGCCTGGCGCTGCACCAGTCGGCCAAGCATGGCCACCACCTGTCGCATATGCTGGCCTGCGGAAACTCGTCGGACGTGGACGTGTCCGACTGCATCTCTTACCTGGCCGAGGATCCGGTCTGCAAAGCCATCGCCGCGGTGATCGAGGGCGTGCCCGACGGCGCGCGCCTTGAGGCGGCGATCAAGAAGGCCCATGCCGCGGGCAAGCCCGTGGTGGTCAGCAAGGTCGCCCGCGGCGAGGCCGGGGCGGCGGCGGCGGCCTCGCATACCGGCTCGCTCGCCGGCTCCCACGAGGCCTACCGGTCCATGGTGATGCGCGCCGGCGGCGTCTTCGTCGACGAGATCGAGGGCCTGATCGACACCGCCCAGTTTCTCGCCAAGGCACGGCCCCCGGTCGAGGGCGCGGAGGGCGTGGCCATCATCGCCACCTCCGGCGGCGCCGGCGTGGTGCTGACGGATGCGGCTGAGGACGCGGGCATCCCGCTTCCCCAGCCCAACGCCGAAGTCCGCGCGGTGCTGGAATCGAAGATCCCCGAATACGGCTCCGCCGCCAACCCGGTGGACGTGACCGCCCAGGTGATCAACGATCGCCAGAGCCTGGTGGACTGCATCAACGCCATGCTGGGGCAGAAGGAATACGGGCTGATGCTGGTCCCGCATCCCAATGTCACCGTGCCCTCCATCGATCGCATGAAGCTGATGAACGAGCTCGCCGGCCAGGCGGGCAAGATCATCGCGGTGCCCTGGCTCTCGGGCTGGCTGGAGGGGCCGGCGGCGGTGGACGTGGCCTCGGCCGACAACCTCGCCGTGTTCCGCTCCGCCCGCCACTGCATGACCGCGATCAGCGAGTGGATGCGCATTCACGCCCAGAAGGTCGAGCCGGTGGACAAGCCCCGCCTGACCACGCCGTCGGAAGGGCTCGCCCAGGCGCTCGCCGCCGCCGGCGGTCAGCCGGTGACCGAGCGCGAGGCCAAGGCCATCCTCTCGGGTTACGGCGTGCCGGTGATCGAGGAGAAGCCCGCCGCCAGCGCCGAGGCCGCCGCCGACATGGCCGCCGCGCTGGGCTTCCCGGTGGTGATGAAGATCGACAGCCCCGACCTGCCGCACAAGACCGAGGCCGGGGGCATCGCGCTCAACCTCAAGTCCGCCGAGGCGGTGAAGGACGCCTACGCCGCCATGATGACCCGGGTGAAGGCCTACAAGGCCGACGCCCGCATCGAAGGCGTGCTGATCCAGCGCATGGCCCCCGCGGGGGTGGAGATCGTGGTCGGCGCGCGCCGCGACCCGACTTTCGGCGCGGTGATCGTCGTGGGCCTGGGCGGCGTGATGGTGGAGCTGATGCGCGACAGCGTCGCCGCGCCCGCCCCGGTCACGCCCCATGAGGCCTCCGAGATGCTGGCCCGCCTGCGCGGCGCCGCGGTGCTCGACGGGTTCCGGGACCTGCCGCCGGTGGATAAGGCGAAGCTGGCCGAGGTCGTGGCCCGCGTCTCCGAATTCGCCGCCGATGCGGGGGCGGGGCTGGCCGAGCTCGACGTCAATCCGCTGATCTGCCGGGGCGACGACATCGTCGCGGTGGACGCGCTCATCATCCCCGGCGCCGGGGAGGACTGAGGCGGAGGAGACGGGATCGGCGCGGCCCCTCCGGGCCGCGCCGGACCGCGCCCGCCCTTCCCGCGCCGTGGCGGCGCCTCCTCCGAACCGGGAGGGGGCGCGACCGCCCTCCCCGGCCGCGCGCCCGGGGAGGGCGCGCTTTCCACGGCGCGCGACAGGGAAGGGGAGACGCCGTGAGCGAACCCGCCGCCATCGGCTTCATCGGGCTCGGCGTGATGGGCGAATCCATCTGCCGCAACATGCTTCTGAAATCCGGCCGCCGGTTCCGGGTCTTCGACCTGGCCGAGGGCCCGCTCGCCCGGATGCGCGCCGACGGGGCGGAGGTCGCGGCCTCGGTCGCCGACATCGCCGCGACCTGCGACCTGATCTTCCTGTCGCTGCCCGGCGGCCCGCAGGTGGAGGCGGTCGTCGCCGGCCCCGGCGGGCTGCTGGAGCATGGACGCGCCGGGCAGGTGGTGGTCGACACCTCCACCGCGCCCGTGGGTCTGACCCGGGACCTCGCCGCGAGACTGGCCGAGAAGGGCGTGGAGATGGCCGACGCGCCGGTCGCCCGCACCCGCCAGGCCGCCATCGACGGCACGCTGTCGATCATGGTCGGCGCGGAGCCGGACCTGTTCGCGCGGCTGGAGCCGTGGCTGCGCCATGTGGCCTCCGACGTCACCCGCTGCGGCGGGATCGGCTGCGGGCAGGTGGTCAAGATCCTCAACAACATGGTGCTGTTCGAGACCGTTGTGGCGCTGTCCGAGGCGCTGGCGCTGGGCGAGGGCGCGGGGGTCGACCGGGAGCTTCTGTTCGACACGCTGTCCAAGGGCTCGGCCGACAGTTTCGCGCTGCGCAATCACGGCATGAAGGCGATGATCCCGGACAATTTCCCGACCGGCGCCTTCCCCACCGCCTACGCGCTGAAGGACGTGTCCTACGCGCTGGACCTGGCGCGGGAGATGGGGATCGCCGCCCCCGGCGCGGCGCTGGCCGAGACCCGGATGCAGGTCGCCCGCGACGCCGGCTTCGCGGAGGAATATTTCCCCGTGCTCGCCCGCGTGGCGGATCGCGCATGAGCATGGACCTGTTCGGACGGGACTGGGACGTGCTGGTGGCCGGCGGCGGCAACGCGGCCCTCTGCGCCGCCATCACCGCAAGGCGCGCCGGCGCGCGGGTGCTGGTGGTCGAGGCCGCGCCGAAGTTCTACCGGGGCGGCAACACCCGCCACACCCGCAACATGCGCGTGGCCCATGACCATCCCAACGAAGTCCTCACCGGCCCCTATCCGGAGGACGAGTTCTGGGAGGACCTGCTGCGCGTGACGGGGGGAAACACCGACGAGCAGCTCGCCCGCTTCACCCTCGCGCAATCGAAGGAGCTCTGGGACTACATGTCCTCGCTCGGCGTGCGGTTTCAGCCGAGCCTCACCGGCTCGTTGTCGCTGGGGCGCACCAACGCCTTCTTCCTCGGCGGCGGCAAGAGCCTGATGAACGCGCTCTACCGCACGGCGGAGGCGGAGGGCGTGGCCGTGGTCTACGACGCCGAGGTCACGGCGGTGGAGATCGAGGGCGCCGCATTCCGCGCGGCCGAAGTCACCCATGACGGCCAGGCGCGCCGCGTCCCCGCCCGCGCCTTCGTGGCGGCGGCGGGGGGCTTCGAGGCCAATATCGAGTGGCTGGAGGAATACTGGGGCCCCGCCGCCCGCAACTTCCGCATCCGCGGCACGCCCTATAACCGCGGGAGCCTGCTGCGCACGCTGCTCGACGCCGGCGCGCAGCAGGTGGGCGAGCCGGACCAGTGCCACGCGGTCGCCATCGACGCCCGCGCGCCGCAGTTCGACGGCGGCATCGCCACGCGGCTCGACTGCATCGTCTTCGGCATGGTGGTGAACCGGGAGGCCGAGCGGTTCTACGACGAGGGCGAGGATTTCTGGCCCAAGCGCTACGCCATCTGGGGCCGTCTCGTCGCCGCCCAGCCCGAGCAGGAGGCCTACGCGATCATCGACAGCCGCTCGATCGAACTGTTCATGCCCTCGATCTTCCCCGCCATCGAGGCGGGAAGCATCGAGGAGATGGCCGGGAAGCTGGACCTCCCCCCCGACCGCCTGCGCGCGACCTGGGAGGCGTTCAACGCCGCCGTCCGCCCCGGAGACTTCGACCCCGCGACGCTGGACGGCTGCCGGACCGAGGGGCTGACCCCGGAGAAGACCAACTGGGCCCGGACCATCGAGCAACCGCCCTTCCACGCCTATCCCCTGCGTCCCGGCATCACCTTCACCTATCTCGGCGTGAAGGTGGACCGGGAGGCGCGGGTCCAGCGGGCCTCGGGCGGAGCCTATGACAACATCTATGCTGCGGGGGAGATCATGGCCGGAAACGTGCTCGGCAAGGGCTACCTGGCCGGGATCGGCATGACCATCGGCTCGGTCTTCGGTCGGCTGGCCGGGCAGGGGGCCTCGTCCCATGTCGCCTGAGGCCGTGACCCCGGCGGAGGCCGCCGCCGCCCACGCCCGCCCGCTCGACCAGCTTCTCCGCGGGCCGGAACTGGCCGAGGCCGCGCGGATCATGACCATCTGCAACGCCTGCCGCTATTGCGAGGGGCTGTGCGCGGTGTTCCCGGCAATGGAGATGCGGCGCGACTTCGCCGCCGGCGACCTGCGCCACCTGGCGAACCTCTGCCATGCCTGCGGCGCCTGCTACCACGATTGCCAATACGCCCCCCCGCACGAGTTCGGGGTGAACGTGCCGAAGACGCTGGAGGCGCTGCGCCCGCGCGCCTACGCCGACCACGCCTGGCCCCGCGCGCTGGCGCCGATGTTCGATCGCAACGGGCCGAAGATCATCGCGCTGACGGCGATCAGCGTCGCGGTCTTCCTCTTCGCCTTCATGGCCTTCGCCG
Source organism: Albimonas donghaensis (assembly GCF_900106695.1). Lineage (GTDB taxonomy): Bacteria > Pseudomonadota > Alphaproteobacteria > Rhodobacterales > Rhodobacteraceae > Albimonas > Albimonas donghaensis. Next base: position 14,996 of record NZ_FNMZ01000005.1, on the reverse strand, counting down.
ATCCCGGCGTGATGTTCGGCGTGGTCGAGGGGCCGGGCGCCTTTTACGCGATCATGCCCCATAACGTGATGGCGGGCCTGTTCGGCGCGGCCTTTCTGTGGGCCATCCTCGCCTTCCTCATGGGGTTCCGAAACTACTGGCGGGACGTGGAGGGCGGGCTCGGGCCCCGGCTGGGGCGCGGCCCGGATCTGGCGGCGCTGGCGGCGGGCGGGCATGACGCGGGGCGGCTGAAGAACCTGCATGGCGGGGGCATGGGCTGCTTCAACGAGGACGACCAGCCGACCGATAGTCGCCGCCTGCTGCATCACCTGACCTTCTACGGCTTCCTCGCCTGTCTCGCCTCCACCACTTGCGCCACGGCGATGCACTACTTTCTGGGCTGGGAGGCGCCCTATTCCTGGGGCTCGGCCCCGGTGCTGCTGGGCTTTTTCGGCGGCTCGGCGATGACCGTGGGCGCCGTGGGGCTCGCCCGCGCCCGCATGAAGCGCGAGGGGGCGCTGACCGATCCGGCGGGGGGGATGCACGCGGCCTTCACCCATAGCCTCGCCGCGGTCGGCGCCACCGGCATCGCGCTGCTGCTGCTGCGCTCCACCCCCGCCATGGGCACGCTTCTGGCGCTGCATCTCGGCGTGGTCTTCGCCTTTTTCGTCGCGGCGCCCTACGGCAAGTTCGTGCATGGGCTCTACCGCTATCTCGCCCTCGTGCGCCATGCGCAGGAGACGCGGACCCATCATTGAGGAGATGAGGCATGATCCGGCTCGGCGATCTCGAGATCACGCGGGTGGAGGAGCTCTCCACCCCCGGCTCCCCCGCCCTGTTCAAGGCCTGGGACGATGAGGTCGTGGCGGCGGCCGCGCCCTGGTACGTCCCGGACTATTTCGACCCGGCGACAGGAAGCTTCTCGACCTCGATCCATTCCTGGCTGGTGAAGGGGCCGGGCTTCTGCGCGCTGGTCGACCTGGGCTGCGGCAACGGCAAGGACCGCGCGCCGCCGATGCAGGCCTTCGGCGGGCTCGCCACCGACTGGCCGGCGCGGCTGGAGGCGGCGGGGGCGCGCATCGAGGACATCACCCATGTCCTGTTCACCCATCTCCATGTGGACCATGTGGGCTGGGCCACCGTGCCCGACGGGCGGGGCGGATGGACCCCGACCTTCCCCGACGCCCTGCACGTCATGACCCGGATCGAGCGCGACCACCGCGATCCGGAGCGCGGGGCCGCGGGCATGTCGCCCGCCCGCAACGCGCCGTTCCTGGACAGCGTGAAGCCGGTGCTCGACCAGGGCCGCGTCGACCTGGTGGAGGGGGACGAGACCGGCTACCTCCCCGGCATCGACTTCATCCCGGCGCCGGGCCACGCCAAGGGGCAGATGGCCATTCGCTTTTCCGGCGGGGGAAAGACGGCGATCTGCACGGCGGACGTGATGCACCAGCCGATCCAGGTGTTCCGGCCGGACTGGGCCTCGGGTTTTTGCGAGGACAAGCCCCTGGCCGAAATCACCCGGCGCCGCATCCTCGCCCTGGCGGCGGATGAAGGGGCGCTGGTCCTGCCGATGCATTTCGGCGGGACCCATGCCGGACATGTGCGCCGCGCCGGCGACGGGTTCGCCTGGGAGCCGCTGCCGGAACCCGCGTGACCTCCGGCGTTGGCGGGAGGTCGATCGGAGGCGGGCGAAAAAAGTTTCCGGCCTTTGAAACCCGGCCGCGAACGGCGCCGTATCTGCTGTCGACGAAGCGCGCCTGCCGGAACAGGCGGGCTTCGGGCGGGGCATGGCCCGGCGCGGATCGGACTGGGGATTCGATCTGCGCCGCATGTCTTCGCACACCCTGCGGCCTGTCCGCAGGCGGGTCGATGCCGGTCGTGTCTGGGGGCGCGCCGGCAGGGCGCGATCGGGTTTCGATCGCGCGGCGTCGGCCGGTCCTTGGGGGGGCCGGCCGACGCGGCCCGGCAGGGCGCGGGGGGACCCGCGCGCGCCACCCCGTTCCTCGCGACGTTTCCATTCGACGCCCAGGCCGCGCTTTCCCTCCCGCGGGTATTCGTGTCCGGCGGCGCGCGAACCGGGCCGCAAGACAAACGGCCGGAGCGTCGCCGCTCCGGCCGTCGGGTCGTCTGCAAGGCGCCGTCGGTCAGTCCGCCCGGATCAGCTCGCCGGTGAACACCACGTCGCCGGTGGGCGCGCCGGTGGGCGAGCCGCCCGGCGGCTCCACCGACACCGCCAGCACCGAGCCGTCGGTCGGCCCCGCCAGCGCATCCAGCGGCAGTTCTCCGCCCTCGGCCAGCAGACCCAGCGACACCGGGGCCGCGCGGCCGCCGCCGACCACCCACATCTCGTAGACCCGGCCCTCGGGCGCGGGTTCGGGGCGCAGCGGGCGCAGGCTGATGGAGTTGGTGGCGAGGTTGACCTCCGCCACGAAGGCCGGGGCCGCGCCGCCGGGCTGGAGCACGGCCACATAGGTCCCCCGGGCGGCGTCGCTCGGCGCCTCCGCCTGCTGTGCGGGGGGTTGCGGGAACAGGCCCTCGGGCGCCCAGCGGTCCCTGGGCAGGATGACGCCGACGGCCAGCATCGCGGCGATGGCGGCGGCGATCCCGGTGGTCCCGCGCCAGTAGCGCAGCCGCTGGCGAAGTTCGATCACTTCGGCCCCCGCGTCGGCGGCTCCCGTCCTCGCGCCCAGCGCGCCGCCGGGCAGGCGGGCCGCGATCGCCGGCCACACCACGGAGGGCGGATCGACCGGCTCGGCCTCCACCAATCCTTCGGTCAGCGCATCGAGACGCCCCTGCCAGGCCCGCACGGCGAAGGCGAAGCCGGCGTCGTCCGCTTGCAGCCGCGCCGCGGCGCGCCGTTCCTCGGCGTCGAGCGTGCCGAGGACGTATTCGGCGGCATCGCCGTCGTCCCAGCTCTCGCGATCAGGCGGGTTCGCCATCGAGGCATCCTTTCAGCGCCGCCAGCGCGCGGCGCAGGCGTGTCTTCACCGTGTTGACCGGCAGGGCGAATCGGTCCCCCAGCTCCTCCCGGCTCAACCCGTAGAGGTAGCCCAGCAGCACCATGCGCCGGTCATCGCTCTTCAGACCCTCCATGCACGTCCGGAGCGACATCGCGTCGGCCGGATCGGGACCATGCCGCGGCGCGGCGAGACCGGGCCCGTCCTCGGGCTCCAGTTCCTCCGCCGCCGCGGAGATCCGCTCCGACTGGAGACGGATCGCGTCGATCGCCCGGTTGCGCGCGATCGCCGCCATCCACGAGATCGGCGAGGCGCGCTCGGGATCGAACCTGCCGGCGTTCGACCAGATCTTCAGATAGGTCTCCTGCAGCAGTTCCGACGCAAGGTCGGGTCGCCTGGAGATACGCAGGATCACCCCGTAAAGTTTCGCCGAGGTCAGCCGATAAAGTTCGGCGAAGGCGGACTGGTCGCCTTTCGCGGTCTCGGCCAGAAGGCCGGCCAGTTCCGATCTCGCATCCGTCGCCACTCGCATCCCCGTCTCTGCCGGTGTTTCCGGACCGAAAGTGGCTGACAGGGCCGAAAGGTCAAGCGTTGCGCTTGCGGCGACGGGCGGCGCGCTCCGCCCGCTCAGGCGCGCGCGGCGGCGCGGATCAGGCCGGCGGCCTTCTCGGCGATCATCAGGGTGGGCGTGTTGGTGTTGCCCGAGGTGATCGTCGGCATGATCGAGGCGTCCACGACCCGCAGCCCCTCGACCCCGTTCACCCGCAGCTCCGGGTCCACCACCGCGCCCGCATCCGGCCCCATCCGGCAGGTGCCCACGGGATGGAAGATGGTCGAGCCGATGTCGCCCGCGGCGCGGGCGAGATCCTCTTCGGTCTCGTAATCCGGGCCGGGCTTGAATTCCTGCGGCGCGTAGGGGGCCAGCGGGGCCTGGCCGGCGATGCGGCGCGTCAGGCGGATGGCGGCGGCGGCGACGCGGCGGTCGCCCTCGGTCGCCAGGTAGTTGGGGGCGATCAGCGGATGCGCCCGCGGGTCGGCCGAGCCGATGCGCACCGTCCCCCGGCTCTCGGGCCGCAGATGGCAGACGGAGGCGGTGAAGGCGTCGAACGGGTGCAGGGGCTGGCCGAAGGCCTCCAGCGTCAGCGGCTGCACATGGTATTCCAGATCCGCCGAGGCCACGTCCGGCCCCGACCGCGCGAAGGCGGCGAGCTGGCTGGGCGCCATGCTCATCGGGCCGGAGCGGTTCAGCGCGTATTCCATGGCGATCTTCGCCTTGCCCCAGAGCGAGGCCGACATGGTGTTGAGCGTCCTGGTCCCGCTCACCTTGTAGGCCATGCGGATCTGGAGATGGTCCTGGAGGTTGCCGCCGACCTCCGCGCGCTCGGCCACCGGGGCGATGCCGTGTTCGGCCAGCAGGTCTCCCGGACCGACCCCCGAAAGCTGCAGAAGCTGGGGCGAGCCGATGGCGCCCGAGCACAGGATCACCTCGGCCCGCGCCGAGACCCGTTTCAACGCGTCGCCCTGGCGGAAGGTCACGCCGGTGGCGCGGCGGCCGTCGAAGTCCACCCGCTCGGCCTGGGCCCGGGTCATCACCGTCAGGTTGGGCCGGTTGCGGGCGGGGCGCAGAAAGGCGGTGGCCGCCGACCAGCGCATGCCGCGCTTCTGGTTGACCTTGAAATAGCCCACGCCCTCGTTGTCGCCGGAATTGAAATCGGCGATGGCGGGCAGGCCGGCGGCGACGCAGGCGTCGCGGAACGCCTCCAGGATCTCCCATTTCAGGCGCTGGTCCTCGATGCGCCATTCGCCGCCCTGGGAATGGAACGCGTCCTCGCCGGGCGCGTAGTCCTCGAACTTGCGGAACAGCGGCAGCACGTCGTCCCAGCCCCAGCCCGGATTGCCCAGCTGGCGCCAGTGGTCATAGTCCCCCGACTGGCCGCGCAGATACAGCATCCCGTTGATCGACGAACATCCGCCCAGCACCTTGCCCCGCGGATAGAGCAGCTCGCGCCCGTTCAGGCCCGGCTCGGGCTGGGTGCGGAAGCCCCAGTCCGCGCGCGGATTGCCGATGCAATAGAGATAGCCGACCGGGATCCTGAACCAGATCCAGTCGTCCTCGCCCCCCGCCTCCAGCAGGCAGACCGAGCGGGACGGGTCCTCGCTCAACCGGTTGGCGAGCGCGCAGCCCGCGGTCCCCGCCCCGACGATCACGTAATCGAACTCGCCTGCGCTCGTCGCGGCCTCGGTTCCGGTCCCGGTCATGCCCTGTCCTCCCTGCGCCCCTGCCGGGCGTTTGTTCGGCGTGCATGATGGCGCGCGCCGGCGCTGTTCCACAAGCCGCGCCCATCCGCGGCGGGCGGGCCTTCGCGACGCAAGTTGTGCGAAAAGTCACCAAAATAGCAGCCTGTTCGCGCGTTTGCGCCGCATTAGACATGCTCGGCCGGCAGGTTAACATGCACGGAAAGCCGGCATGCGGTCGGGGCTCGGGCCCCGCGACGCAGGGCCGCCAACGCGACCGGAACCGCAGTTGGGCGCGGGGGCGGTCACGCGGCCTGACGGCCGCGACCAAGGGGGAAGTCATCGTGCCACCGCGCGCGACAGGGGGGGCCGAAAGGCTTGAGCTGCGCCTTTTGGGCGAGCCGACGATGTGCGTCGGCGGAAGGGAGCTGCGCAGCGTCAACCGCAAGCTGGTCTGCGCGCTGGCCCTGCTCGCCCTGTCCGAAGGGCGGCGGCTGTCGCGCGACCAGGTGGCGAGCCTGCTGTGGAGCGAGTCCGCCCAGCCCCATGCCCGCGGCTCGCTGCGCCAGCTGATCACCGCGCTGCGGCGGGAATTCCGCGCGATCGGCTATGCGGGCTTCGAAGCGACGCGCAACCAGCTGTCGCTGGACCCGGCCCTGCTGGGCGACGATGTTCACGCGCTTCTGGACCGCGCGGCGATGGGCGAGACCCATCCCGACCTGCTGACCCAGCATGACCTGCCCGACGCCCTGATGCGCGGTTGGGACGACGTGGACCCCGCCTTCGCGGACTGGCTGCAGGCCGAGCGGGACCGGTTGCGCGAGCGGCTGCGCCTGTCGCTGTCGCGTCTGTGGGAAAGCCAGGGGATCGACAGCCGGCCGGGGCGCGAGGCGGCGCGGGCGCTGGTGCGGCTGGACCCGACGCAGGAGCGCGCGGCCCAGGCGCTGATGACCTCGCTGGCCCGCGGCGGCGACGGCACCGCGGCGCTGGCGGTCTATGCCGAGCTGAGCCGCATGCTCGGCCAGCACCATGAGGCGGCCCCGAGCCGCGAGACCCGCGAGCTCGCCCGCCGCATCCGGGCGGGGGAGCTGGAACCCGCGCCCGCGTCCGCGCCCGCTTCCGCGCCCGCTTCCGCGCCTGCGCCTGCGCCTGCGCCGGAGGATGCGCAAGGCGTCGGCGAGGCGGCGGGCCGGGGCGCCGCGTCCCCGGGCGGCGCGCCCCGGCCGACGCCGGACGCGGTGCTGCTGGTGGAGCCCTTCACGATGCGCGGCGGGCGCGCGGAGGAGCGGGCCGCGCTCGACGGTCTGCGCGAGGCGCTGATCGGTTCGCTGATCCGCTTCCGGGAATGGCAGGTGGCCGAGGCGCCCGAGGGCGCCGCCGCCGAGCTCGGGACTGCGACCGGGACTGCGACCGGAACTGCGAACGGGGCCGGGACCGGCCCGCAGGACGGCCTGCGCTTCGGGTTGCGCGGCTCGGCCCGCCACGCGCCCGGCGGCATCGAGATCTCGCTGACCCTGCGCGAGCTGGCGACGGGGCGGTTCCTGTGGTCCGAAACCCTGGACCTGCCCGCCGATGACGGCGCCGAGGCCCGCCCATGGGACGCCTCCGCCTCCGCCGCCGACGCCGCGACGGGCCGGACCCGCGAAGCCGCGCAGGAACGGCGCGAACGCCTGCTCCGGCAAATGGCCATCGCGCTCAATGTCCGCCTGTCGGAGGCGCGTCCGGGGGGAAGCGGCGACGGCTCACGGCGCGAGACCTGGCTGCGCGGGCAGCGCATGATCCTCAACTTTGATCCCGAAAGCTGGCTGCGGGTCGGGCGGGAGATGCGGGCGCTGGTCGACGCCGCCCCCGACTACGCCCCGGCCTGGAGCGCGCTGGCCCAGATCGAAACCACCGCCCATATCGCGCGTCCGGGCATGATGCGGGAGGGCGCGCGGGCGGCGGCGGCGGCGGACTGCGCCTTGCGGGCGGTCGCGCTCGACCCGCTGGACAGCCGGGCGCGGCTGGCGCTGGGCTGGGCGCATGTCTATTCCGGCCGCTGGCCGGCGGCGGCGGACGCCTTCGACATGGCCTTGCAGCTCAACCCCCATGACGCCTGGATCCTGACCTCGGTCGCGCAGGCGATGGCGGCGTTCGGGCATCACGCCCGGGCCGCCCGGCTCGCCGGCGCGGCGCTGGAGGCGATGCCGCTCACGAACCAGTCGCGCTGGGGCTATCACGCCTCGATCCGCTTTTTCGGCGGGGATTTCGAAGGCGCGCTGGAGGCCGGGCGTCTCGCGGGCGAGAGCCATGCCAACAGCGGCGGCTGGCGGGCCGGGGCGCTGGCGCATCTGGGGCGGCGGGAGGAGGCGCGGGCCGAGGCCCGGCAGCTGGTCGCGCGGCTGGCCCGGGTATGGGTGGCGGACACCGCGCCCGATCCGCTGGCCTGTTCGCGTTGGGTGCTGGGGGTGGTGCCGACCCGTCGGGAAGCCGAATGGCGGCTGCTGCGCGACGGGCTGGCCATGGCCGGGTTGCCGGCGGCGGGTCTGGACTGGCCCGGGCTGGCGGGCGGCGCGGCGGCCCGGCCTCCGACGGCGGGCGAGGTTCGGGGGCGAGCCCCGGGCGCGGCCGGGCGAATCGCGGGTGATTCGCCTTGATGGCGGCGGCCGGGGACGAACGCGGCGATCTTCGCGTTCATATGGAGATCCGAAACGGGGAACTGGTCCCGCCACTCTCGAAATCCCTAGAAATTCACAGGGTTCCTTAGAATCCCGCCCGGGATTCACGATGATTTCGCGACGCTTAATCTAGCATTCATTCATGGGGCGCGTGCGGAACGAACGCGATGCGCCGTGGAATGCGGGCGCCGACCGGGCGTCGGATCGGAGGAGCGGGTGATTTTCGCGACCGGGCGGGCCTGGATCGAGCAGGGACTTGATGTCGAACGCCGCGCCCCGCGCAGGCCGGCGAGCGGCGAGACCTGGCTGGCCGCCTCCGACGATCCCCGCGCCGTGGCGCGCGCGTCGCGCGAGGGCGCCGGCTACGGCTACCTGTTCCCTGCCGGCGCCGCCGCGGCCCGCCCCCGCGCCGACGACGACCGCCGGCTTTCGGCCCTGGCCGCGGCGATGGCCGATCCGGACATGCCCGGCGCCGGCGCCCCGACCGCCGACGCGCCGGGGCCGGTCTGGGCCGTTTTCGCCCGCATCGTCGCCCATGATATCTGCGCGCTGGCGGATCTGGCCCCGCGCGGCCTGCGCGACCCCGACGCGCCGCGCAGCGCCCGGGGCACCGAGGCCGCGCTGGTCAATCTGCGCGACGGGCGGTTCCGGCTCGCCAGCGTCTACGAACCCGACGCCTCCCCGGGCCCCGATGCGGAGCATCTGGCGCGGCTGATGCGCGAGCCGGGCGCCGAGGCGCGGCTGCGGCTCGACCGGTTGGCGCAGGCGCACGCCTCTCATCCGGGCGCCGATCTGCCGCGCATGGCGCGCGTGTCGGGCCGGGCGGGGCGCGCCGGGGGCGCCACGGGCTCGGCGGCGCTGATCGGCGACCGGCGCAACGACGCCGACCTCGCCGTCTCGCAGATGCATGTGGCGCTGATCCGCTTTCACAACCGGGTCGTGGAGTGGCTGGTCGACGCCGGCGGCTGCCCGCCCGAGCAGCTGTTCGACCGCGCCCGGCGGCTGACCGTGCTGCATGCGCAATGGCTGGCGCTGAACGCCTGGCTGCCGCGGATCTGCGATCCGGCGGTGCTGGACCGGGTGCGGCGGGCCGGGGCCCCGGTGTTCCGGCGCATGGTCATGCGCCGCCGGCGAGAACGTCAGGGACTGGGCGCCGGGCTGTGTCTGGGCCGTCCGGACGCGCCGCTGCCGGCGCCGCTGGAGGCCTGGTGCGCCGCCGCCTGGCATTTCCGCAGCCTGGAGCGCGCCCGCTACGACCTCAACCCCGCGCGGATGCGCGCGCCGGCCGAGCTGCTGCGCCGCAGCGGCGGGGCCTGGCTGGAGGGCGGGCGCCTGCCGGCGGACCGGGCCGTGGACTGGTCGCTCTGGATGGACGGAGCGGCGTCGGGGCCCGACGCGGTGGCGCTCGACACCCGGCTCGCGCCCGAGCCGGATTTCGCCCAGGCCCAGGCCGCCCGTGCCCTGCGCACCCTGCGCCGCGGGCGGGCGCTGAACCTGCCCTCGGCGCAGGACTGCCTTGCGGGGTTCGCGCGGACCTATAGCGGGCTGGTCCGGCCCCTGACCTCCGAGGCGCTGTGCGGCGGCCATACCGGCCAGGCCCTGCGCGACGGTCTGGCCGAGCGCACGCCCCTGTTCTTCTACGTGCTGCGCGAGGCCGAGACGCTGGGCCGGGGCGCGCGGCTGGGGCCGCTCGGCTCGGCGCTGATGGCCGAGGCGGTGATCGGGGCGCTGGTCTGCGACCCGGCCTCGGTCTGGAACACGCCGGGCAGGGGGGGCGGGCGCTGGTCGCCGGACCTTGGCGCGCGCCCCGACGGGATCGTGGTGGATGGGCTGGAGGCGTTCTTCGCCGCGGCCGGGGGCGGCGCCTGAAATCCGGGCGGGCCCCTGAACCCGGCAGGCCCGGGCGCCCCGCGCCGCTGCGTCACCGGGCATCTCGGCGCCTAATTCCAGGGCGAGAAGTCGAGGATTGATCGAAACATGGGCGTCGCCCCGGTTTCCGCGCCCCCGATCCGCCCCGCCGCGCCCCGCTTTCCCCTGCTGGCACGTCGCATGCATGGCTCCTCCCGCGCAGGACGCCTAGGGTTCCGGCCGCGCTTTCCCCCGGCGGGAGACGCGGCGCTGGTCCGAGAGGCGTCGTCCCGTGAGCCGCAGCCCATGGGATACACGGCGGGAGAAAAGCCCGGGAGGCCACTGCGACGGTCCGCAAGCGCGAATGGTTCCGTCCGCGCCTGCAGGCCGCAGCCTCCTTGGACGGGACCTGCCGGAGGGACCCTTGCGATGACCCGACCGAACCGACCGCTGACCGCAATCGCGGCGGCCGCCGCCTTCGCCGCCGCCTCCCTGCTCGGGCCCGCCGCGGGCCAGGCGCAGGAGAAGACCGACTTCAGGGTGGCCTGGTCCATCTATGTCGGCTGGATGCCGTGGGGCTACATGTCCGACAGCGGCATCATGGACAAATGGGCCGAGAAATACGGCATCACCGTCGAGATCGTGCAGATCAACGACTATATCGAGTCCATCAACCAGTACACGGCCGGCGCCTTCGACGGCGTGTCCGCCACCAACATGGACACGCTGTCCATCCCCTCGGGCGGGGGCGTCGACACCACCGCGCTGATCGTGGGCGACTATTCCAACGGCAACGACGCCATCCTGGTGAAGGGCGAGGGCAAGACCGTCGCCGATCTCAAGGACATGCCGGTCAACCTGGTGGAGCTTTCGGTCTCCCACTACCTGCTGGCGCGGGCTCTGGAGGACGCGGGGCTGGCGGAGCGGGATCTTTCGGCCGTCATCAACACCTCGGACGCCGACATGGTCGCCGCCTGGCAGACCGACGACGTGCAGGCGGTGGTGACGTGGAACCCGCTGGTCTCCTCGATCATGGAGATGGGGGGGCTGACCAAGGTCGCCGACAGCTCCGACATCGCCGGCGAGATCATCGACCTGATGGTGGTCAACACCGAGGTGCTGGAGGCCAATCCCGCCTTCGGAAAGGCCCTGACCGGCGCCTGGTACGAGACCATGGCCCTGATGTCCTCCGACACCGAGGAGGGGCGCGCGGCGCGGCTTGAAATGGGCGAGGCCTCGGGCACCGATCTGGCGGGCTATGACGCGCAGCTCGCCTCCACCGCGATGTTCTACGACCCCGCCAGGGCGGTGGAGTTCACCGTGTCCGAGGCGCTGCCCGAGACCATGTCCGAGGTCGCCGAGTTCCTGTTCGACAAGGGCATTCTCGGGACCGGCGCGCCCTCGGCGGACTATGTGGGCGTGGAATATCCCGGCGGGACCGTCACCGGCGATCCGGCCAACGTGAAGTTCCGCTACACCTCCGAGTACATGAAGATGGCGGCCGACGGGGCGCTCTGACCCCGGCCCTTCGACGTCCGGCGCGGGCGGGGGGCGTCCCCGCCCGCGTCTCCATCCCCCGGAGCGGAGCCTTCATGCGCTGGATCAACCGACGTCCCGGGCGGCTCGCCGCCGTCGCGCTGGCCGCCTTGCCCTTCGTGCTGGCGCTGATCGCCTATGCGGTCGCCTCCGACCTGCGGCGGGCGGAGAACCCGGCCGACAAGCTGCTGCCGGCCCCCGCCCGGATCCTGGAGACGGCGGTGAACCTCGCCACCGTGCCGGACCGGCGCTCCGGCGACATCCTGCTGTGGCTCGACACCGCCGCCAGCCTGACCCGGCTGGCCGAAGGCGCGGCGATCTCGGCCGGGCTGGGGCTGGGCTTCGGGCTGCTGATCGGGCTGCTGCCCGGGGTGCGGGCGGGGGCGGCGCCGTTCGTGTCGGTGATCTCGCTGATCCCGCCGCTGGCGATCCTGCCGATCCTGTTCATCGTCTTCGGGCTGGGGGAGCTTTCCAAGGTCGCGCTGATCGTCATCGGCATCGCGCCGGTGCTGATCCGCGACATCGCACAGCGCACCGCCGAGATCCCCGAGGAGATGCTGGTCAAGGCGCAGACGCTGGGCGCCTCCACCTGGACCATCCTGACCCGCGTGGCGCTGCCGCAGGTGCTGCCCCGGCTGATCGGGGCGCTGCGGCTGGCGCTGGGCCCGGCCTGGCTGTTCCTGATCGCGGCGGAGGCCATCGCGTCGACCGAGGGGCTGGGCTACCGCATCTTCCTGGTGCGCCGCTATTTCGCGATGGACGTGATCATACCTTACGTGGTCTGGATCACCCTGCTGGCTTTCCTGATGGATCTCGGGCTGCGCAGCCTTCACCGGCGCGCCTTCCCCTGGTCCGGCCCCGCGACGTGAGGAGGCGCGCATGAGCTTCGTATCCGTCCGCGACATCTTCCAGTCCTACGGCCCCCGCCCGATCCTGGAGCGGGTGAGCCTCGACGTCGAGGAGGGCGAGTTCGTCTCCATCGTCGGCGCCTCGGGCTGCGGCAAGTCCACTTTCCTCCGCCTGCTGCTGGCGCAGGAGCGGCCGACGCGCGGGACCATCTCCATCGCCGGCGCCCCGCCGGCGCAGGAGCCCGACCGCGACCGCGGCGTGGTCTTCCAGCGCTATTCGGTGTTCCCGCACATGACGGTGCGGGGCAATCTGATCGCCGCCGAGGAATTCGGCGGGGCCGGCGTGATCCCGCGCTTTTTCGGCGCCAGACGGCGCGAGGCCGCGGCCCGCGCCGACGAGGTGCTGGGTCGCGTGGGCCTCGCCCATGTGGCCGACCAGTATCCGGCGGCCCTGTCGGGGGGGATGCAGCAGCGGCTCGCCATCGCCCAGGCGCTGGCCGGGCGGCCGCGGGTGCTGCTGCTGGACGAGCCCTTCGGGGCGCTCGACCCGGGCACGCGGCTGTCCATGCATGTGTTCCTGCAGGAGCTGCGGGCCGAAACCGGCATGACCGTGTTCATGGTCAGCCACGACCTTGAAGAGGCCTTCAAGCTGGGCGACCGGGTGCTGGTCTTCGACAAGCCGCGCTGGGATCCGATCGAACCGGAAGCCTACGGCGCCACGATCACCTATGATTTCGACGCGCGGAACGGGGGCGTCCCCTTCCAGGCGGCCGCCGCGGCCGCGCGCGCCCTGCACGAACCGCAACGAGAGGACGACCATGTTCCCGCAAGCTGAGCCGCGCCGCCGCGCCCCCGCCGCCGCCCGCGCCCCCTGGGCCCCGGGCCGCGTCCGCGCCCATCACCCCGACCTCTCCAAGCTGCTGGGCTGGAAGGCGATGCGGGCCGAGGCCGACATTCCCGGCGACGAGTGGGAGAAGGAGAAGGCCTGGGCCCTGCGCATGGGCCTGACGGGCGCCGATTCCATCGAGGACCGCTCCATCCCCACCTTCGCCCGCGGGGAGCTGCCGCATTACGCCGGCATCAACACCTTCCTGAAGGCCCCCTATTGCGAGGACGTGACCGAGGTCGGCCATTACGACGCCACGGTGCTCGGCATCCCCTTCGACGGGGGCACCACCTACCGGCCCGGCACCCGGTTCGGGCCTCAGGGCGTGCGCAAGATCTCGGCGCTCTACACGCCCTACAACTACGAGATGGCCATCGACCTGCGCGAGCAGATGACGCTCTGCGACGCGGGCGACGTGTTCACCATCCCCGCGAACCTGGAGAAGAGCTTCGACCAGATCTCGCGCGCCGTGTCCCATGTGGCGTCCTCGGGCTCGTTCCCGATCATGATCGGGGGGGATCACTCCATCGGCTATCCCTGCGTGAAGGGGATCGCGGACGTCACCTCCAAGAAGATCGGCATCGTGCATTTCGACCGCCATGCCGACATCCAGGAGAAGGACCTGGACGAGCGGATGCACACCACGCCCTGGTTCCACGCCACCAACATGCCCAACGTGCCGGCCAAGAACCTGGTGCAGGTCGGCATCGGCGGCTGGCAGGTCCCGCGTGAGGCGGTGAAGGTGGCGCGCGAACGCGAGACCAACATCATCACCATGTCGGACATGGAGAGGATGGGCGTCGACAGGACCGCCGAGATGGCGCTGGAGATGGCCTGGGACGGGGTCGATATGGTCTACATGTCCTTCGACATCGACAGCATCGACTGCGGCTTCGTCCCCGGCACCGGCTGGCCGGAGCCCGGCGGCTTCCTCCCGCGCGAGGCGCTGGCGCTGGCCTCCAAGGTCGCGGCCGAGGGGCTGTGCGGGATGGAGCTGGTCGAGGTCTCGCCGCCCTACGACACCTCCGACATCACCGCGTTGATGGGCACGCGGGTGATCGTGGACGTGCTGGGAAGCATGGTGGCGGCGGGCAAGATGGGCGCTCACAAGCGCCATATCGACAAGCCGGTGAGCCTGCCCCATGGCGACTGGTCCGAGGCGACGCATGGCCGGCGCTGGGGCCGGCCGTCGAAGGGTTGAGCCGATGGCGCATGATCACCCACACGCGTCCTCGCAGGGCCACGGCCACGGGCATGACCACGGGCACGGCCATGACCACGGGCACGGGCATGGCCATTCCCATGGCGAGGGCCACAACCACGCCGCCCATGGCGGCCACCTGCATTCCCACATGCTTCCGCAGGACCATGCCGATGAGCTGCGCATCCTCGGCGCCCAGTTCATCGACGGCTTCCGGGAGGCGAAGGACAAGGCCGCCTATCTCCGCATCGCGGGCGTGCCGCTGGAGATCGAGGACCCGGCCGGGGGCCCGCCCCTGAAGCTGGTCGACGTGACGCTGACCACGGAATGGCAGGTGGGCACCGCCTCGCCCAGCTTCGGCTCGCGGGAGCTGAGCTATCTGCCGTTCCCGGGCGAGATGATCTCGGAGCGCACCAACATGGGCTTCGTCTACGTCTCGATGGACGCCAAGCGGGTGACGGACCTGCGCGACTTCCTGGCGGCGCTGCAGGCGAGCTGACCCTGGGCGGGGCTTGGGGGGGGGCGTGCGGCGCCCGTCTCCGGGCGGGCGGCCCGCCCGCCCTCCCCCGACCCGCCCGGAGACGGGCGCCATCGGGTCGCGGTCAAGTCGGGAGGAAACATCGCCCGAGACGTCTTGAACCGACGGAAAATCTTGGGTAGATGCAGCGCCACGGAGAGGTGGCCGAGTGGTCGAAGGCGCACGCCTGGAAAGTGTGTATAGGGGAGACCCTATCGTGGGTTCGAATCCCACTCTCTCCGCCAACACCCTTATGCTATTGATAGTTAATAGAAAATCGGGATGGACACATCGCCGCTGAGGTCCGTCTTGTACCACAAGGACGGCGG
>NZ_FNMZ01000002.1 GCF_900106695.1 Albimonas donghaensis | reverse complement strand
CGCGGCGCTGTGATGCCGCCTCTTCGTCTTCATCTCGTTCGTCCTCGATCTGCGACGAACCAAGCTTAGCCGCCTGTCTGGGAAGCGGGGACCACCTCAGTTGTCCGGCCTGCGAACGTAGCGGGTGGCGAGGCCGCGGACACCGGGCCTGAAATGGCGCTGCGAAGGGCCTTCATGCGCGAGGCTGCCGATTCCGCCTCCATCGCCGCGATTTGCCGGGAAAACCCGATATCGCGATCCCCGGCCGACGCATCGTGATCTTCGTCCACGGGTGCTGCTGGCATCGCCACGCTGGGCGCCGCTTCGCGACCACCCCCTCGACCCGCGTCGCATTCCGGTCCCGGCGGTTCGGAGAGGACGTTGCTCGTGACGCCCGGAAACGAGGTGCGTTTCTTAAGCTCGGCTGGTGTGTCGCGACGGTGCGGGAATGCCAGGTCCACACGGGCGTGGCCGGCGAGACGGTCTCAATCCTTTCGGTATGGATTGAGCGCTCGGGCGACGCGTTCGGGCTGCCTCCGCCGGCCTATGCGCAACGCGGAGCGGAAAGGCGGACGCGGGTTGGGAGCGCCGAGGCCTGCGGCCTGCGCGGACATTACTCCGAGGATTCGCCGGTATCTCCCGTCAGTCGCCACGGCAGAGGGTCTTGCGACATGGCCGCATGCGTGAGGCGGCCGCCCGCTTCGGGATCATGATGTTCAGGCGCAGGAGCTTTCGTCGGCATGTCTCGATGTCGTTGGATCGCTCCAAGCTGTACCGAGTTCGTGCCGGAATCCCCTGAATCTCGGGCGTTCTCGGACGGCGACAAGGCGCAGCGCGAATCCCGGCGCAGCATAAAGTATCTGAGAACAGGGGAGATTTGGTGCACCCGACACGATTCGAACGTGTGACCTCTGCCTTCGGAGGGCAGCGCTCTATCCAGCTGAGCTACGGGTGCTTCGACGCCGGTCTATAGACTACGCGTCGGCGCGGCGCAACGCGGGAAAACGAGGGAGCCCGCGCCTGCGCGCGTCCGCCCGCCGACCGGCCGGGCGCCCCGCCCCCGCGCTGGCTCAGGTCTTCTTGCGCGAGGCCTTCTCGGCGATGCCGGACACGCCCTCGCGCGCTTCCAGAACCCGGGCCACGTCCGCCAGCGACAGCCCGCGCGAGGCCAGCATGACCATCAGGTGATAGAGCGCGTCGGCGGATTCGAGCTTCAGTTCCTCGCGATCGTCGACCGAGGCGGCGATCACCGCCTCCACCGCTTCCTCGCCGAATTTCTGGGCGCATTTCAGCGGCCCCTTGGCGAAGAGCCGGGCGGTGTGGCTGCTGTCGGGATCGGCCCCGCGGCGGGCGCGGATCGCGGCGTCGAGCCGGGCGATCACGGCCAGGTCCGTGTCGGCGACGGCGGCGCCGGCGGGGGTGGGGGCGGTCTTGGTGGGCATGGCGGAGCCTCGCGGAATCGGCGGCGCGGAAATCGGGGAACAGGCGGGGGCGGGAGCGGCGAATTTCAGGCGGGGCGGACGGGGATGCCGGCCCCGGCCATCACCGCCTTGGCCTCGCCGATGGTGTGGTGGCCGAAATGAAAGATCGAGGCGGCCAGCACGGCGGAGGCATGGCCCTCCGTCACCCCTTCGACCAGATGGTCGAGCGTCCCGACCCCGCCCGAGGCGATGACCGGGATGCCCACGGCGTCGGCGATGGCGCGGGTCAGGGGCAGGTTGTAGCCGGCCCGCGTGCCGTCGCGGTCCATGGAGGTCAGCAGGATCTCTCCCGCGCCTTTCGATTCCATGAGCAGGGCGAACTCCACCGCGTCGATGCCGGTGCGGGTGCGCCCGCCATGGGTGAAGATCTCCCAGCGGCCGGGCTCGACCGTCTTGGCGTCGATGGCGACGGTGATGCACTGGGCGCCGAATTTCTCGGAGGCGCGGGCGACCACGTCGGGATCGGCCACGGCGGCGGTGTTGAACGACACCTTGTCGGCGCCGGCCAGCAGCAGGGCGCGGACGTCCTCGGGCGTGCGCACGCCGCCGCCGATGGTCAGCGGCATGAAGCATTGCTCGGCGGTGCGGGCGGCGATGTCGAGGATGGTGCCGCGCTTTTCGTGGGAGGCGGCGATGTCGAGAAAGCACAGCTCGTCGGCGCCGGCGGCGTCATAGGCGCGGGCGGCCTCCACCGGGTCGCCGGCGTCGATGAGGTCGACGAAATTGACGCCCTTGACCACGCGGCCGTCCTTGACGTCGAGGCAGGGGATGACGCGGGTCTTGAGCATGGGGGATTCCCGTTCGGGGGCGCGGTTGCGGCCCCTATAGCGCCTTGCCGCGGGGGATTCCATGGGACCGGGCGGCGCGGGGCCAGGGGGCGCCGGTCGGGGGGCAGGCGGTGGTCAGACGGGGGCGGGCGGGGGACCGGGCCGCAGGCCGGCGCCGCGTCGAGGTTCCGCGCGCCGCCAGGTTCCGCTCGCGGCGCGCGGATACGGTGGCGCCCAGCGGCGCCGTTTCGGGCCTCGGGGGGGCGGGATCAGGCGGCGAGGAAGGCCGCGGCTTCGGCCGGGTCCAGCCGCCCGTCATAGAGCGCGCGGCCCGAGATCACCCCGTCCAGCGGCGCCCCGCAGGCCTTGGCGGCGCGGATGTCGTCCATCGACGCCACCCCGCCCGAGACGATGATCGGGATCGAAACCGCATGGGCCAGCGCCGCCGAGGCCTCGATATTGGCGCCGCCCATGGCCCCGTCCCGGTCGATGTCGGTGTGGATGATGGCGGCGACGCCGGCGTCCTCGAAACGGCGGGCGAGGTCGTGGGCGTCGATCTCGGTGGTTTCGGCCCAGCCCTCCACCGCGGCCTTGCCGTCGCGGGCGTCGATGCCGACCGCCACCTTGCCGGGGAAGGCGCGGGCGGCTTCCTTCACGAAATCGGGGTTGCGCACCGCGGCGGTGCCGAGGATGACGCGGGCCACGCCGCGGGTCAGCCAGGCCTCGACGCCCGCCATGTCGCGGATGCCGCCGCCGAGCTGGGCGGGAACGGTCAGCGCGCCGAGGATCGCCTCGACCGCCGCGCCGTTGGCCGACTGGCCGGCGAAGGCGCCGTCGAGGTCGACGATATGCAGCCAGCCGCAGCCGGCGTCCTGGAAGGCGCGGGCCTGGGCGGCCGGGTCGTCGTTGAAGACGGTGGCCGCCTCCATGTCGCCGCGCAGCAGGCGCACGCAGGCGCCGCCCTTCAGGTCGATGGCGGGGTAGAGGATCATGGCGCCGGTCTCCTGGATTGGCGGGCGGGGGGCTGGTGCGGGGGCCTGATGCGGGGGCCTGATGCGGGGGGGGCGTGCGGGGGCGGAATGCGGGCGGCGCAGATTTGGACCGCGCGGCGGCGGAAGGCAAGCCGGGGCCAAGAGGCGACGGTTCCGCCCTCGCCCGGCCCGCGACGCGCCGCGGGCGCCCGGGTTCCGCCGGCGTCCGGGTTGACGCGGCGCCCCCTCTCCGGCGGCGCGGGGCTCTCCCTCAGGGCGCCCAGCTCAGGAAGTTGGCGATCAGGCGCAGGCCGGTGGCCTGGCTTTTCTCCGGGTGGAACTGCGTGCCGACCATGTTGTCGCGCGCGATCATCGCGGTCACCGGGCCGCCATGCTCCACATGGGCGAAGCGGGTCGCGGGATCGGCGGGGGTCAGGTGGAAGGAATGCACGAAATAGGCGTGATCCCCGTCCGAAATCCCCTCCAGCAGCGGGTGCGGGCGGTCGATGACCAGCTCGTTCCAGCCCATATGCGGGATCTTCAGGGCCGGATCCGACGGCCGGATCAGGTCCACGTCCCCGGCGATCCAGCCGAACCCGTCATGCGCCCCATGCTCCAGCCCCCGGCTGGCCATCAGCTGCTGGCCGACGCAGATGCCGAGGAAGGGCGTGCCGGCGGCGACGCGGGACTCGATCGTCTCCCACATTTCGGGGACGGCCTTCAGCCCCTCGCGGCAATCCCCGAAGGCGCCGACGCCGGGCAGCACGATGCGGTCGGCCCGCGCGGCTTCGGCGGCGCTCGCGGTCACCAGGATCGGCCCGCCGGTCCCCGTCTCCCGCGCCATCCGTTCGAAGGACTTCGCGGCCGAATGCAGGTTGCCCGAGCCGTAGTCGATGATCGCCGTGGTCATAGCGTCCCCTTGGTCGACGGGATCGCGCCGGCCTGCCGCGGATCGACCTCCAGCGCCTCGCGCAGGGCGCGGGCGACGGCCTTGAAGGCGCTTTCGGCGATGTGGTGGGAATTGTCCCCGTCCAGCATCGCGACGTTGAGCGTCATGCGGGCGTTCATGGCGAAGGCGGTGAAGAACTCGCGCACCAGCTCGGTGTCGAAGCTCCCGATCTTCTGGGTGGGGAAGTCCACTTTCCACACCAGGAACGGCCGGCCCGAAAGGTCCAGCGCGGCGCGGGCCAGCGCTTCGTCCATCGGCAGCAGGCAGGACCCGTAACGCCGGATCCCGCGCTTGTCGCCCACCGCCTCGGCCAGCGCCTGGCCGAGCGCGATGCCCACGTCCTCCACCGAGTGGTGGTCGTCGATATGCAGGTCCCCGTCGCAGCGCACGGTGAGATCGCAGAGCGAGTGTCGGGCGAGCTGGTCGAGCATGTGGTCGAAGAACCCGACCCCGGTGCGGCAGTCATGCCGGCCGGTCCCGTCGAGATCGATCTCGACGGTGATGTCGGTCTCGTTGGTCTTGCGGGCGACGCGGGCGCTGCGCATGGGCGGATCCTCCGGGTTTCGGGACCGGGAGGGGGTATAGCGGCCGGGCGGCGCCGAGGGAAGCGGCGGCGGGGCCGCGGGGCGGGGGAGGCCGGCGGCGCCCGTTCCGGGCATTCGGATATCTGCGGCCGCAGGCGGCCTTCGGGCGCCCCTCTCCCTGTCCCTCTCCCCGGCGGGGGAGAGGGGAGCGGGAGGGGCGCCGACCCAGTGATCGGCGAGGGCCTCGCGGGTGGCGGGCACAAGAGCGCCGTTTTGCTGAGACGGCCCGGAGGCGGGCCTTGTGCAAGCGTGATGCGCGCCTTCGGCCGCCTCAAGGCCGGGCCGGCTGCGCCGGTCGCTTCGCGAGCCTTGACCCGGCCGAAGCCCCGCCGCCGGATTCCGTGCGGGGTGGGGGCCGCGGGGAGAGGGCGGTCTTGCGCCGGCCCTGCGGGGAGAAGACCTGCGGTTGCGCGGGGAGAGGGGGCGGGTCTTCAGCGCCATGCGAGGGAGGGCGCCCGTCTCGCGGGCTGGAGACCGGGCCATCCGCGCAGGTCTCGCCCCGCCGCGCGGGCGGGGCGGCGGCAAGCGGCGCGACGATCGGCGCGCGGCCCCCTCCGGACCCGCGGCGCGGGGCGGTCAGTGGTCCTTGGGGCGGTTCCGCTCGAACGCGGCCTGCTGGTCCGGCGCCGCCTCGGTCTGGTGCTTCGCGCGCCAGTCCTCGTAGGGCATCCCGTAGACGATCGCGCGGGCGTCCTCCTTGCCCAGCGGGATGCCCTCGGCGTTCGCCGCCTCCTGATACCAGCGGCTCAGGCAGTTGCGGCAGAACCCCGCCAGGTTCATCAGGTCGATGTTCTGCACGTCGGAGCGTTCGTCGAGATGCGCCAGAAGCCGGCGGAAGGCGGCGGCCTCCAGCTGTTCGCGCGCGGCTTCGAGCTCGGTGCGTGTGGCGTCGTCCATGGCGTCCTCCAGTCCGGCGCTCGTCCCCGCCCCGCCCCGCCCCGCTTCGCAAGCGGTGGCGCGGGGGTGGGGCGCGCCTCCCCCCGATCTAGGCGCCCTCGCGGTCCCGATCCAGTGCCAGCTCAACGGCATTTCGCAGGATCGGGGCCAGGCGCTCGGCCCAGACCGCCTGGCCCTCGGGGCTGGCGATCAGGTCGTTGCGAATCTCGATCAGCGCGTGCATCAGCCCGCGGCGGGTGCCGTGCACGTTCATCGTGTCGCCGTCGAGCGCGCCGAGATAGGGCTCGTTGTCCCCCACCACCAGGTCGCCTTCCTCGCGCAGCAGGCCCAGCAGCGGGGCCGGCAGCCGCTCGTCCCGGTCCCACAGCACGCTCACATGCCAGGGCCGGGGCGGGCGGCCGCGGAATTGCGGCGTGAACGAATGCATGGAGATCAGCACCGGCCGCACGCCCCGCGCCTCGGCCCGGTCGATGATCCCGCGGATCGCGTCGTGATAGGGCCGGTGCCAGTCGGCGAGCCTGCGCGCCACCTCGTCGGGCCCCGCATGGCGGTTGGCCGGGATCACCGAGCCGTCGTTGAGCCGCATCACCAGCGTCGGATCGTCCTCGCCCCGGTTGGGGTCGATCACCAGCCGCGAGAAGGTGGACAGCACCGCCGGGCAGCCCAGCCGCTCGGCCAGGGCCAGGGTCACGGCGCGGGCCCCGACGTCATAGGCGATATGGCGCGCCATGTCCTCGGGCGGCAGGCCGAGGTCGCCGCCGTTGATCTCCGCCGGCACCGTGTTGGCGGCGTGATCGCAGAGCAGCAGGATCGTGGGATCGGCGTCGGGGGCGACGATCTCGCAGGCTTGCATCGAGGGCATGGGCGCTCCGTTGGTTGCGGGCGCGAGCATAGGCGCGCGGCGCCGCGGGGCAAGGGCGGGCGCGCCCTCCGTCCCGTCCCGACCGGCGGGGCGGGTCGACGGCGACGCCCGCGCCCCCGTCGACCCGCCGCGCAGGCGAGCGGGCGCGGCCGGGCGCCCGGTCGGGGCGCGGCGTCCCCGACCCCCGCCGGCGGGGCCTCAGCCTTTCAGCTTGCGCTCCCGCGAGGCCAGCAGCTTCAGGCGCAGGGCGTTGAGCTGGATGAAGCCCTGGGCGTCCTTCTGGTCATAGGCGCCGGCGTCGTCCTCGAAGGTCACATGCGCCTCGGAATAGAGCGACCGCTCCGACCACCGCCCCACCACGTTGACCGAGCCCTTGTAGAGCTTCAGCCGCACCGTCCCGCAGACATGGGTCTGGGAATGGTCGATGGCCGCCTGCAGCATCTCCCGCTCGGGCGAGAACCAGAAGCCGTTGTAGATCAGCTCCGCGTAGCGGGGCATCAGCTCGTCCTTGAGATGCGCCGCGCCGCGGTCGAGCGTGATCTGCTCGATCCCGCGATGCGCCATCAGCAGGATGGTCCCGCCCGGCGTCTCGTAGATGCCGCGGGACTTCATGCCCACGAAGCGGCCCTCCACCAGGTCGAGCCGGCCGATGCCATGCTTGCGGCCGTAGTCGTTCAGCGCGGTCAGGACGGTGGCGGGGCTCATCGCCTCGCCGTTGATCGACACGGCGTCGCCGGCCTCGAAGCCCACCTCGATGAACTCGGGCGCGTCGGGCGCGTCCTCGGGGTTCACGGTGCGCTGGTAGACGTAATCGGGCGCGTCCACCGCCGGATCCTCCAGCACCTTGCCCTCCGACGAGGTGTGCAGAAGGTTCGCGTCGACCGAGAACGGGGCCTCGTTGCGCTTGTCGGTGGGCACCGGCACCTGGTGCTTCTCGGCCCAGGCGATCAGCGAGGTGCGCGAGGTCAGGTCCCACAGCCGCCAGGGCGCGATCACCTTGATGTCGGGGTTCAGCGCATAGGCCGACAGCTCGAACCGCACCTGGTCGTTGCCCTTGCCGGTGGCCCCGTGGGCCACGGCGTCGGCGCCGGTCATCTCGGCGATCTCCACCAGGCGCTTGGAGATCAGCGGGCGGGCGATGGAGGTGCCGAGCAGATACAGCCCCTCATAGACCGCGTTGGCGCGGAACATGGGGAAGACGAAATCGCGCACGAATTCCTCGCGCACGTCCTCGATGAAGATGTTCTCGGGCTTGATGCCCAGCAGCTCGGCCTTGGCGCGCGCCGGCTCCAGCTCCTCGCCCTGGCCGAGATCGGCGGTGAAGGTCACCACCTCGCAGCCGTATTCGACCTCCAGCCATTTGAGGATGATCGAGGTGTCGAGGCCGCCGGAATAGGCCAGGACGACTTTCTTGGGGGCGGACATGGGCGGGCTCTCGGGTCAGGCCGGGCGAGGGGCCGGGATCGGGAGCGGGGCCGGGCCGGGGCGCAGGGCCCCGGACGCGCGACCCCGCGGGGTCGGCCCCGCGCATAGCGCGCGGGCGCGGCGGGTTCAAGCCGGAGCGCGTTTCGGCGCGGGCGGGCAGCCCGGCGGCGCCCCTTGCGGGGCAAGCCCATGTCTGCGGCCGCAGGCGGCCTTCGGGGCGCCCCTCTCCCTGTCCCTCTCCCCGGTGGGGGAGAGGGGAGCGGGCGGCGGCCGACCCGGTGACCGGCGGGCCGGGCGCGTGTGGCGGGCCAGAGCGCCGTTGCGCCGAGAAGGCCCGGAAGCCGGCCTTGCGGGAGCGTGAGGCGAGCCTTCGTCCGCCTCGAGGCCGGGCTGGGCCGGGCCGGACGCTGCGCGGGCCTTGAGGCGGTCGACGTCTCTCGGCGCGGTCAGGGCGCCGGCCTACGGTATCAGGATCGCCCTGAAATCGTTGACATTGGTCAGGGTCGGGCCAGTGGTCACCAGGTCGCCCAGCGCCTCGAAGGCCGAGAAGGCGTCGTTGGCGTCCAGCTGCTGGCGCAGGTTCAGGCCCAGCGTCGCGGCCCGGGCGCGGGTGTCGGGGCCGATCATCGCGCCGGCATTGGTCTCCACCCCGTCGATGCCGTCGGTATCGGCGGCCAGCGCGTGGATGCCGCCGCCCGCAAGATCCTCGCCCAGCGCCAGCGCGAGGGCCAGCAGGAACTCCGCGTTGCGCCCACCCCGCCCGTCGCCGCGCACCGTCACCGTGGTCTCCCCGCCCGAGAGCAGCACGCAGGGCCGCGCCGCGGGCTGGCCGTGGCGCAGGACCTGACGGGCGATGCCGGCCATGACCGTGGCGACCTCGCGGGCCTCGCCTTCGAGGGAATCGCCCAGGATCAACGGGGTCAGCCCGGCCTTGCGCGCGGCGGCGGCGGCGGCCTCCAGCGCCATTTGCGGGGTGGCGAGCATCCGGAAGTCCTGGGGGGCGAGCGCCGGGGCCGGGTTCGCGGCCATGGCCTCCGCCAGGTGGTCCGGCAGGGCCACCCCGCGCCGGGCGAGGATGGCCTCGGGCGCCTCGCCTTCGGGCAGAGGGACCGTGGGGCCCGAGCCGATCACCGCCGGCGCGTCGCCGGGCACGTCCGAGATCGCCCAGGTCACGCAGGCCGCGCCCCGCGCCCCGGCGACCGCGGCCAGCCGCCCGCCCTTCACCGCGGACAGCGCCTGGCGCACCCGGTTCATCTCGTCGATCGGCGCGCCGGAGCGCAGCAGCGCCCGCCCGATCGCCTGCTTGTCGCCCAGGCTCACCCCCGCCGCCGGCGCCGCCAGCAGGGCCGAGGCGCCGCCCGACATCAGGAACACCACCAGGTCGTCGGGCCCGGCCTCGGCCGCCAGCGCCAGGATGCGGCGGGCGGCGGTCTCTCCGGCGGCGTCGGGGACGGGGTGGGAGGCCTCGGCGACCTCGATGGCGCGGGTGGGCGCGCCATGGCCGCGGCGGGTGACCACGAGGCCCTCGGGCAGGGCGCCGGCATGGGCCTCCCACGCGTCCTCGAAGGCGGCGGCCATGCGGGCGGCGGCCTTGCCGGCGCCCAGCACCAGGGTGCGGCCGCGCGGGGGGGAGGGGAGGGGGGCGTAGCGGCCTTCCGGTCCGGCGGCGTCGAGGGCGGCGCGGAACAGGGTGCCGAGCAGGGCGCGCGGGTCCATGGGTCCTCCGGTTTCGGCCTGGGGCGGGCGCCCGGGCCGTTGTGGAGCGGGCAGTGTCGCGTCGCGGGCGGGCGGGCGCAAGGGCGGGCGCGGCGGGAGCGGGGGCGAGGGCCGGGGCGGAGGCAGGGCGGGGGCGCCGCGTCCGCTGAAGCGCCCGGCGGCGCCCGGGCGCCCGCGGCGCGCTGCGACGAAGGCGCGGGCGGCGAGGTCTCGGGTCGCCGGGGCCGGGGAGCGGCGGCGAGCGTGGATCTCCCGGCCCCGGCCCGACGCTCCACCGGGCGCGCCCTCGAACGGGCTCGCTCCCGAGTCCCGGCCATGGTCCGAGCGCTCGCCCGGGGTCCGTTCCGCGCGCCCCCGGTGGAACTGGCCGGCCGGCGCGCGCCCCGCCCCGACCGCCCCCCCGGGTGGCGTCCCCGCCCCCGCTTCCCTATATGCGGGCCGAGCCGCAACGCCCCATCCGAACCCCATCACCAAGCAAGGCGGAGACCCATGAGCGACGACACCTTCCCCGGCTGGCACGGCACCACCATCCTCGCGGTGCGCCGCGGCGGCCGCGTCGTCGTCGCCGGCGACGGCCAGGTCAGCCTCGGCCAGACCGTCATCAAGGGCTCGGCCCGCAAGGTCCGCCGCCTCGCCCCCGGCGGCCAGGAAGTGGTGGCGGGCTTCGCCGGCTCCACCGCCGACGCCTTCACCCTGCTGGAGCGGCTGGAGACCAAGCTCGAAGCCCAGCCCGGCCAGCTTCTGCGCGCCTGCGTCGACCTCGCCAAGGACTGGCGCACCGACAAGTACCTGCGAAATCTCGAGGCCATGCTGATCGTCACCGACGGCGCCCAGCTGTTCGTCATCACCGGCGCCGGCGATGTGCTGGAGCCCGAGCATGACGTGGCCGCCATCGGCTCGGGCGGGAATTTCGCGCTCGCCGCCGCCCGCGGGCTGATGGAGACGGATCTGGACGCCGAGGCCGTGGCCCGCGCCGCCATGGCCATCGCCGCCGATATCTGCGTCTACACCAACGGCAACCTGACGGTGGAATCCATTGCCGCCTGACGCCGCGCCGACCGCTCCGGACGCGCCCCCCTCCGACGCCGTTCTGAACGCCGGCGACCTGCGCGCCGCCGTCGGCGCCGGGCTGGTGACCGAGGCGCAGGCCGTGCGGCTCGCCGCCCTCGGCCAGTCCCGCCGCGGTCTGCGCGCGCGGGTCGGCGACGAGCCGTTCGAGCTGTTCCGCGGCCTCAACGACGTCTTCGTGGCGGTCGGCGTCGCGGCGCTGGGCCTGGGGCTGTGGCTGCTCGGCCTCGCCTTCGGGGACGCCGGGCCGGGCCTGCTGGGCATGGCCGGGTCCTGGGCGCTGGCCGAGTATCTCACCCGCATCCGCCGCATGACGCTGCCCAGCCTGCTGCTCGCCATCGGCTTCGCGGCCTCCGCCGCCATAGCCGCCGCCGGCTTCGCGCCCATGGTCGGGCACGGGGCGCTGGCCCTGCAGGGCGGCCTCGCCTCGGCCGCAGCCGGCGCCGCCGCGATCGCCTTCTTCCTGCGCTTCCGCCTGCCCTTCGCGCTGTTCCTCGCCGCGCTCGCGGCCTACGCGGCGTTGATGAGCGCGCTGATCATCGACATCGACGCGGTCGCCATCCAGGTGATCGAGGGCGGCGGGATCGAGGCGCTGTTCGACCTCGGCGCCTCCTCGGCCTTCGCCATCGCCACGCTGGTCTTCGGGCTGGCCTGCTTCGCGCTGGCGCTGTCCTTCGACCTGCGCGACCCGCACCGGGTCACGCGGCTTTCCGCCTGCGGGTTCTGGCTGCACCTCGCCGCCGGGCCCGCCATCGTCAACACCGTCGCCCTGTCGCTGCTGCGCGATCCCGGCCCCGCCTCGGGCGCCGCCATGGGCCTGTTCCTGGCGGCGCTGGCCGGCCTCGCGCTGGCGCTCGACCGTCGCTCGCTGCTGCTGGCGGCGGCGGCCTATCTCGCCTCCATGGTCTGGGGCGTCGCCCAGGCCGCGACGCTGGGGCCGGCCGGCGGGCTGATGCTGCTGGGCGCCGCCGTGGTGGGCCTCGGCGCCGGCTGGACCGGCCTGCGCGCCCTCCTGATGCGGGCGCTGCCCGATTTCCCCGGCAAGGACCGCCTGCCGCCCTGGACGCCGAACCTCCCGGAGACCCCTCTATGACCGACCTGACCCCGCGCGAGATCGTCTCGGAGCTCGACCGCTTCATCATCGGCCAGGCCGACGCCAAGCGCGCCGTCGCGGTGGCCCTGCGCGCCCGCTGGCGCCGCCGCCGCCTGCCCGCCGAGATGCAGCCCGAGGTCACCCCCAAGAACATCCTGATGATCGGGCCGACCGGCGTCGGCAAGACCGAGATCAGCCGCCGGCTGGCGAAGCTCGCCCGCGCGCCCTTCCTGAAGGTCGAGGCCACCAAGTTCACCGAGGTCGGCTATGTCGGCCGCGACGTGGAGCAGATCGTGCGCGACCTGGTGGAATCCGCCATCGTCATGGTCCGCGAGCAGCGGCGCGAGGAGATGCAGGCCCGCGCCCACCAGGCGGCGGAGGAGCGCGTGCTCGACGCGCTCACCGGCCCCGGCTCGCGCGAGGGCACGCGGGAGATGTTCCGCCGCAAGCTGCGGGCGGGGGAGCTGGACGACACCGAGATCGAGATCGAGGTCTCCGACCAGTCCAACCCGCTGGCCATGTTCGACATTCCCGGCCAGCAGCCAGGGCAGATGGCGGATCTGGGCGCGATCTTCGGCAAGGCGATGGGCGGGCGCACCAGGAAGCGCAAGGTCAAGGTCCGCGACAGCCATGACCTGCTGATCGCCGAGGAGGCCGACAAGCTCGTGGACCAGGAACGCGTCACCCGCGATGCGGTCGAGGCGGTGGAGCAGTCGGGCATCGTCTTCCTCGACGAGATCGACAAGGTCTGCGCGCGTGAGGGCGCCCGGGGGGCCGACGTCTCCCGCGAAGGCGTGCAGCGCGATCTGCTGCCGCTGATCGAGGGCACGACGGTTTCCACCAAGCACGGGCCGGTGAAGACCGACCATGTGCTGTTCATCGCCTCGGGGGCGTTCCACGTCGCCAAGCCCTCGGACCTGCTGCCGGAACTGCAGGGCCGTCTGCCGATCCGGGTGGAGCTGGGCGCGCTGACCGAGGCCGATTTCGTGCGCATCCTGACCGAGACCGACAACGCGCTGACCGGCCAGTACACCGCCCTGCTGGCGACCGAGGGCGTGACCGTGACCTTCGCCGAAAGCGGCGTGGCGGCGCTGGCCGAGATCGCGGCGGAGGTGAATCGGACGGTGGAGAATATCGGCGCCCGGCGCCTCTACACCATCCTGGAGCGGGTGTTCGAGGAGCTGAGCTTCGAGGCCCCCGACCGCGACGGCCAGGCCGTGGAGATCGACCGGGCCTATGTCGAGGCCCGCGTCGCCTCGCTGGCCAGGTCCACGGACATGAGCCGCTACGTGCTCTGAGCCGGGGCTTCGGGTTCGCAGGGGCGGCGCGGGCGGCCCTCGCTTCGCTGCGCTCCGCATCGCCCCGCCCGGCCGTCCCCGCTCCTGCGCCCGGCGGAGCCTGCGTCGCCCGGGCTTCCGGCGGGGCGGAACCCGGCGCGCCGCGCCCTCCCATCCGTTTCGCCCGCCTGCCGCGAGCCGCCCCTCTCCCACGCTGGGGGAAAGCTGGGTCCGCCGAGGTCGCGGGCCCCTCGCCGCTCGCGCCCTGGCGCCACATCTCCGCGCGCCGCGGGCGCCCCGGTGCAGCCCGCGCGCCCTGGACGCGGCGCCTGCGATCCGGCCGACCTTCGGCCCGACGCCGATCCCCGCGCGCGTCGCGGGCCGCTCAGCCGTCACGCCGCGCGGCGACCGCCCGGCGCGGGAGGCGGGACACGGGACACGGGACACGGGGCGCGGGACACGGGGCGCAGGCGGCGTGACATGCGGCACGCCGCGCGCATAGGCTGCGCCACCATGCGCATGCCCCGCGCCAGCGAAGGACCCGCCCCATGACCGACGCCGCCGCGCCCAAACCCGCCCCGGCCCCGCTCTGGACCGAGACCCCGGCCGAGCGCGCGCTGCTGGAACGCGACATGCTCTACCTGCCCGACAGCCCGCCGCCCTCGCTGGAGCGGCTGGCCTCCTCGCGCCTCCTGCGCCGGATCAACACCATCCGCACCATCCGCCGCGCCTCGCGCAACCTGCTGGACATGGTGCATCCGGACCTCGCCCATCGCCGCTGGCACGCCACCCGCGTCGGGCCCGAGGTCGTCATCACCATCAACGACCCCGACCTCGCCCGCCACGTCCTCCAGGCCAACGCCGGCAACTACGTGAAGGGCCGCTTCTACGATATCGTCTTCGCGAAATTCCTCGGCGCCTCCAGCCTGACGCTGGACGGCCCCGCCTGGCGTCAGCGCCGCCGCCTGATCTCGCCCGCCTTCAACGCCCGCGCCATCCGCGGGGTCGAGGACATCGTGGCCCGCCATGTGGAGGCCATGCTGGACCGCTGGCGCGCCGTCGCCGGAGCCTCCCCGCAGGGCGGCGAGATCGACCTCAGCGCCGAGGTCTCCGAACTCGCCATGCGGGTGGCGATGGAGGCGTTCTTCTCCTCGGACATGGGCGAGGAGACGGCGCGCATCGGCCGGCTCATGGACATCACCATCACCGATGCCGGCTCGCCGCCCTTCGCCGACGTGATGGGGCTGGGGAAATGGGCGCCGCGCCGGTCCCGCAAGGCGGCGATGGAGGCGCTGGAGGCGCTCGACGCCTGGCTGCTGCCGCTGATCGACGCCCGTCTCGCGCGGCGGGCGGACGGGGCGGGAGAGCCCGATTCCCCCGACCTGCTCGACATCCTGGTCCATGCCCGCGACGAGGAGACCGGCGCCCTGCTCGACCGCGGCGCCATCCGCAACGAGGTGCTGACCCTCTTCGCCGCCGGGCACGAGACCACGGCCCTGTCGCTGGTCTGGGGCCTCGACCGGCTGTCGCGGGAGCCCGTGTGGCAGGACCGCCTGGCCGGCGTCGCGGGGGCGGCGGCCGAGGCCGCGGGCGCGCCGCTGGACCCCGCCGGAGCCAAGGCGGCGGCGGAGCTTCCCGCCGCCTATGACGAGATCCTGCGCCTCTACCCGCCGGCCTTCACCGTCGGGCGACAGGCGATCGAGGCCGACCGGTTCGAGGACCTGGAGATCCCCGCCGGCGCCCGCATGCAGGTGGTGATCGGGCTCATCCACCGCAACGCGCGCCTGTGGGAGGCGCCGGGCAAGTTCGACCCGGGGCGCTTCCTGGGCGATGCGAAGACCGGCCGGCACCCCTTCGCGCATATCCCCTTCGGGGCGGGGCCGCGGATCTGCGTCGGCCTTGCGCTGGCGCGGCTGGAGGGGCTGATGGTTCTGGCCCGCGCGCTGCCCGACCTGCGCCTCAGCCCCGCCGGCCCGCCGCCCGACCCGCTGGGCAAGATCACCCTGCGCACCAAGGCGCCCGTGCGCCTGCATGTCGCTCTGCGCCGCGCGGCGGAGGGCTAGGCCGGCGCGCGCGGCCCTCGCTCCGCTGCGCTCCGCATCGCCCCGCCCGGCCGTCCCCTTTCCTGGGCATGTCGCCGGGGGCGTCTCGACTGCGGGCAGGGGGCGGGGAGGGGCGACCGTCCCCCGGCAGATCCCAGCCCGCCAGGGCCCGGATCCCGGACGCTCCCCGGACGGCCCTGCCTCCGCATCCCGCCAGGGCCCCCGCGCCGAGCGAAGACCGCGGATCGCCCCGCGGGTCCCGGAGGGTCGGGGCGCCGCGCAAGCCCCGCTCAAGCGCGACCGGTCCCGAATCCCCGCCCGGCGGGTCGGCTTCCTGCCTTCGCCCTCCCGCCTCCGCCCTCTCGACCCGCGCCGCCGCCGCCCCGCGCCGCGGGCGCTTCGGCGCAACCGGGCGCGGCCTCGACGCGGCGCCTCCCCCGACGCGTGAGGGCTCGCCTTCCGGCCGGGTGCGTGGTCAGTAAGCCCATGCTCACGCCGCCCGCATCTCCGCCCTCCCGACCGGCCGCGCAGGACGCCTCCGGGCCCGCGGGCGATATCGAGGGCGGGCTCGGCGGCTTCCTCTCCGCCAACGCCCGCTGGTTGGGGGCCGGGGCGCTGATGACCTTCGCGTCCTCCTTCGGGCAGACCTTCTTCATCTCGCTCTCGGCCGGCGAGATCCGGGGCGAGTTCGGGCTCAGCCATGGCGAATGGGGCGGGATCTACACGCTGGGCACCCTCGCCTCCGCCGCCACCATGCTCTGGGCCGGCGGGCTCGCCGATCGGGTCCGCGCCGGGCGGCTGGCCGGCGCGCTGATGGCCCTGCTGGCCGGGGCCTGCCTGGTCATGGCCGCCTCGCCCGTCGCCGCCGCCCTGGTCGGCGCGGTGTTCCTGCTGCGGCTCTTCGGGCAGGGGATGCTCTACCACACCGCCATGGTCTGCATGGGGCGCTGGTTCGCCCGCCGCCGCGGCCGCGCCGTGGCCATCGCCGGGCTCGGCATCGCGGTCGGCGAGGCGCTGCTGCCGCTGGGCTTCGTGGCGCTGACCGGGCTGGTGGGCTGGCGCGGCGGCTGGATCGCGGCGGCCTGCCTGGCGCTGGCCCTCGCGCCCCTCGCCCCGCTCTGGCTGCGGCGCGAGCGGCGTCCGGGCGCCCCCGGCGCGGCCTCCGAGACCCCAGGCCTCGGCGGCCGCCACTGGACCCGGCCGCAGGCGCTGCGGCACTGGCTGTTCATCGCCACCTTCCCCGCCTTCCTCGCGCAGCCGGTGTTCTCCACCGCCTTCTTCTTCCAGCAGGCGCATCTGGCCGACATCAAGGGCTGGACGCTCGCCCAGTTCGTGGCGCTGTTCCCGCTCTACGTCGCCGCGGCGATCCCGATGACCTTCCTCGGCGGCTGGATCGTGGACCGGGTGGGGGCGCGCCGCGCGGCGCCCGCCTGGCCGCTGCTGCTGGCGCTGGCGCTCGGCGCGGCGTCCTTCGGGCAGGGGCTGGCCGCCGCGGCGGCGATCATGGCGCTGATGGGGGCCATGCAGGGCTACGGGTCCGCGGTCGCCGGGGCCTGGTGGCCCGAGATCTACGGGACCCGCCACCTGGGCGCGATCCGGGCGGCGGCGGCCTCGGTCATGGTCTTCGCGACGGCGCTGGGCCCTGGATTGTCAGGTATGCTCATCGACGCAGGAGTCGGATTGGAAACCCAATTGTCAGGAATGTCGTTATACAGTCTTCTGATGGCCGGCGTGTTCCGGTGGGTGGATCGGAGGGCGGGACGTGATCCCGACCTCTTGGAAAGGGTGAAATGAACAAGCGGTCGGGCGGACGAAGCAAGAAGGCGGATCCTCTGGGCCCGTGGCGGATCTGGACGGACCTGTGGACCCAGCAGACGGAGACGGCGGTCGCTTCGGCCGAGGTCATCGCGCGGCGGTCCATGATGATGATGACCGGGTCGATGACCACGGAAGAGGCCATGCGGATGGTCACGGAAAAGCACACCGCCTTCACGCGGGGGATCGAGGCGGCGGCGCTGGCCCTGGCCTCCGGGGCGACGCCCGAGCACGCGCTTTACGACGCGACCGAGCCGGTGGCCGTGCGGGTGCGCAGCAACGCGCGCCGTCTTCGGGGCTGAAGTTTCGGGCGGCGGGGGACGTCGCGGGCGGCCCTCGGGTCGCTGCGCGCCCCATCGCCCCGCCCGGCCGTCCCCGCAGCGGGACGCGGCCGCGGGCCGCGCGAGGCATGACGGGGCGCGGTGGCGGTGAGGCGCGAGGCGGGGCGAGGGCGCTCAGTCCTCCGAGGCCGCGCCGCCGCCGGGAATATACACCCGCCGCAGCGGGATCAGCCGCTGCCAGCGCGGCTCGAACTTGTGATAGTGATTGTAGATCAAGGCGATGAGCGCATCGCCATCGACCAGCCGCAGGTTCGGTTTGCTGCGCTCGAACACCCGCGCGTCGTTGGTGAACCCGCCCAGCGTCTCGAACAGCCCATGCTCGCCGGTCTCGATCGCGCCATGCAGCTGCTGCACCGCGGGCCGGCCGATCTGGTCCAGAACCTGCTTCACCTGCACCTTGATGATCGGCGGCTCGAAGCCCAGCTCGTCGCGATGCGCGATCACGTCCACCCGGCCGTCGCCCGAGGCCTTGGTGACCCGTGCGTGATACCCCATGCAGGTCAGCGGATGCGCCCCGAAATGCTCGAAACGATGATGCTCGAACCGATAATGCGTCCGGCCTGATTTCAGACGTTTGAGGATGAGATCCCCGGCGGTCTCCTCGACCTGGGCCGAGACCCGGAGCCGGGTGATCGCCAAGCGGATCCCCGGCAGGGCCGACTTCGAGAACATGGCCCATGGCGCGCTGCGTCGCCCGCGCAGGCGCCTTCGGCAGGGGGAGCGCCGCCGCCCGCGCAGCCCGGTTGCAGCCGCTCCGGTCCCGGCGAGACCTCGCCAGGTCAGAGGCGGCCGCTCGCTCCCGGTCCGGGCGCCGGAATGCGAAAAGGGCGGCCCGGGGGCCGCCCTTTCCTGCGTCGGATCCGCGGGCGCGGCCTCAGACCAGGTCGCGCACGTCGGTCAGCTTGCCGGTCACCGCCGCGGCCGCGGCCATGGCCGGGCTCAGCAGGTGGGTGCGGCCGCCGCGGCCCTGACGGCCCTCGAAATTGCGGTTCGAGGTCGAGGCGCAGCGCTCCCCCGGCGCCAGCTGGTCCGGGTTCATCGCCAGGCACATGGAGCAGCCGGCCATCCGCCATTCGAAGCCCGCGTCGATGAGCTTCTGGGCGATGCCCTCCTCCTCCGCCTGCGCGCGCACCAGGCCCGAGCCCGGCACGATCATCGCCCGCAGGCCGTCCTTGACCTTGCGGCCCTCCATCACCTTCGCGACTTCGCGCAGATCCTCGATGCGGCCGTTGGTGCAGGACCCGATGAACACCGCGTCGATCTCGATATCCGACAGCCTGGTTCCCGCCGTCAGACCCATGTAGTCCAGCGAGCGCTGAACCGCGTCGACCTTGCCGCCGGCGAAGTCGCCGGGCGCGGGGACCGCGGCGGTGATCGGCAGAACGTCCTCGGGCGAGGTGCCCCAGGTCACCACCGGCGCGATCTCGGAAGCGTCGATCTCGATGATCTTGTCGTAATGGGCGCCGTCGTCGGAATAGAGGGTCTTCCAGTAGTCCAGCGCCTGCTCCCAGGCCGCGCCCTTGGGGGCGTGCGGCCGGCCCATGACATAGGCGAAGGTCTTCTCGTCCGGGGCGACCAGACCCGCGCGGGCGCCGCCCTCGATCGCCATGTTGCACAGGGTCATGCGGCCTTCCATCGACAGCGCGCGGATCGCCGAGCCCGCGTATTCGATGACGTAGCCGGTGCCGCCGGCGGTGCCGGTCCTGCCGATGATGGTCAGCGTGATGTCCTTGGCGGTGACGCCGGGGGGCAGCTCGCCCTCCACCTTCACCAGCATGTTCTTGGCCTTGCGCTGGATCAGCGTCTGGGTGGCGAGCACATGCTCGACCTCCGACGTGCCGATCCCGTGCGCCAGCGACCCGAAGGCGCCATGCGTCGCGGTGTGGCTGTCGCCGCACACGATGGTCATGCCGGGCTGGGTCCAGCCCTGCTCCGGCCCGATGATGTGGACGATGCCCTGACGCACGTCGTCCACGCCGTAATAGGTGATGCCGTTTTCCTTGGCGTTCTTCTCCAGCGCCTCGACCTGGATGCGGCTTTCCTCGTTCTCGATGCCCTTGGCGCGGTCGAGCGTGGTGGGCACGTTATGGTCGGGCACGGCCACGGTCGCGTCGGGGCGGCGGACCTTGCGGCCGGCCATGCGCAGGCCCTCGAAGGCCTGGGGGGACGTCACTTCGTGGACCAGGTGCCGGTCGATATAGATCAGACAGGTGCCGTCCTCGGCCTGGTTCACCAGGTGGGCGTCCCAGATCTTGTCATACAGCGTTTTGGGGGCGGACATCGGATGGTCTCCGGAATTGGGGTCGTCGCGGGGGAGGCGTCATCGGCCGGCGGCGCGGGCGCGCGCGGGCATGCGGGCTCAGCCTCGAAGGGGGAGCTCGGCGAGCCGCGCGTAGAACCGCCAGGGCAGGCGGGCGCGATCGGATATGACGAAGGGTCCGGACATGCCGCGGAACCTATGCCCGGCGGCGCTTGGTCGCAAGCCGGATTCGGCGGCGGCGGGGCCGGAGGGGGCGGCGATCCGCGGGGTCACGGGGCCGGCCAGCGGTCGCGGACCACCTCGATCAGCTCGATGAGCGTCCCGTCCGGGTCGCGGGCCAGCGCGATCTTCGCCATCCCCTCGGGACATTCCCGGGGGGGCGAGACGAAGGCGACCCCCGCCGCGGACAGCCGGGCGTGCTCCGCCGCCAGGTCGCGGGTCCCCAGGCAGATCCGCGCCACGCCGAGATCGGACGTCTCCAGCGGCGGTCGCGCCGCCAGCCCGCGGAACTCGGTCAGATCCAGCTTCGGATAGCCGCCGCCCAGCTCCAGGATGCAGGCCCGTCCGGTCGCGCCCGGCGGAACCCCCAGCGCCTCGGCGCATTGGGGGGGAAGGGGGCGCGGCTCGGCTCCGTCCTCAAGCCCCAGATAAGGGATGCCGGCCCGATACTCGGTGAAGCCCAGCAGCGCGTAGAACGCCCGCGCCCGGTCGAGGTCCGAGACGTTGATGTTGATATGCCCCCACATCATCCGGGGCGTTTCGGGCGCCATGTCGCCGCCTCCCTGTGCTCCCGGTCGTGGCGCCGGGTGGGACAGGGGTAGCGGCGCGGGCGGAGGGCGGCAATCGCCGCGAGGGGGGGGAGGCGCCGCGCCCCGGTCGCGCCTGCGGAACCCGGGCGCCCGCGGCGCGCGGCCTTCGTCGGCGCGGGTCGCCGGGGGCCGCGGGTGACAGCGCGTCGGCGCGGGGCTAGGGAGAGAGGCCCCCCGCCCATATCCCCGCCCATATCCCCGCCGGAGCCCCATGCCGCCCGACACCTCCCCCCCCATCCCGCTCCCCATCGCCCCGGGCGTGCCCTCCCAGGGTCTGCCCGTGGAGGCTGCGCTGCCCGAGCTGCGCGCGGCGATGGCGGGGGCGGGGGTCGCGGTGCTCCAGGCCCCGCCGGGCGCCGGCAAGACCACGCTGGTCCCGCTGGCGCTGGCCGCGGAGCCCTGGGCGACCGGCCCCGAGGGCGGCCGCATCGTCATGCTCGAACCCCGCCGCGTCGCCGCCCGCGCCGCCGCCGACCGGCTCGCCTCCCTGCTGGGCGAGTCCCCCGGCGCCTCCGTCGGCTACCGCATCCGGGGCGACTCCCGCCCCGGCGCCCGCATCGAGGTGGTCACCGAGGGCGTGCTCACCCGCATGATCCAGTCGGATCCCGAACTCCCCGGCGTCGCCTGCCTGATCTTCGACGAGATCCACGAGCGCGCCCTGACCGCCGATCTCGGCCTCGCGCTGGCGCTGGAGATCCGCGCCGCGCTGCGCCCCGACCTGCGCCTGCTCGCCATGTCCGCGACGCTGGAGACGGGGCGGCTGGCGGAGCACCTCTCCGCCCCCGTCATCGCCTCGCAGGGGCGGGCATACCCGGTCGAAACCCGCTGGCTCCCCCGCGCCTGGCGCACGCCTCCCGGCCGCGGCCGCGGCCCCCGGTTCGAGGACGCCATGGCCGACCTGATCGCGGAGGCGGTGGCGGCCGAACCCGGCTCGGCGCTGGCCTTTCTGCCGGGCGTGGGGGAGATCGAGCGGGTGGCCCGCAATCTCTCCGGCCGCCTGCCCAAGGGGATGGAGCTGCGCCGCCTCCATGGCTCGATGCCGCTTGCCGACCAACGCGCAGCCCTCGCGCCGGGGGGGCGCAAACTGGTGCTCGCCACCGCCATCGCGGAGACCTCGCTGACCGTCGAGGGCGTGCGGGTGGTCATCGACGGCGGCCTCGCGCGGCGCGCCCGCTTCGACCCGGCCTCCGGCATGCAGCGGCTCGTCACCACCCCCGTCACCCGCGCCGAGGCCGAGCAGCGCCGCGGCCGCGCCGGACGGCTGGAGCCGGGCGTCTGCTTCCGCCTGTGGACGAGGGGGGAGGAAGGCGCGCTCGCCGCCCATCCGTCCCCGGAGATCGCCGAGGCCGACCTCGCCGCCCTCGTGCTCGAATGCGCCGTCTGGGGGGCGGAGCCGGAGGCGATGCCCTTCCTCGACCCCCCGCCCCCCGCCGCGCTGACCATGGCGCGCGACCTGCTGGCCGGGCTCGGCGCGCTGGACGGGGGCGGGCGGATCACCGCCCATGGGCGCGCGCTGTCGGCGCTGCCCGCCCATCCGCGGCTCGCCCACATGATGCTGCGCGCGCTGGAGACCGGCGAGGACCCGGCGCTCGCCGCCGAGCTCGCCGCGGTGCTGGAGGAGCGCGACCCGCTCTCCGCCCGCGCCCCCGCCGACCTCGCGCTGCGCATCGAGGCCCTGCGCGACCCGGCCCGCTACGCGCGTGAGCGCGCCGGCGCCCCGCCCGACCGCGGCCGCATCGAGGCGCTGCGCGAGGCCGCCCGCCGTCTCGCCGCCGCCGCCGCCCGGGCCGCCGGCCGCAAGGCCCCGCAACCGGGCCGCCCCGCGCGCTTCGACCCCGCGACCCTCGCCCGCCACGCCGCCCGCGCCTACCCGGACCGCATCGCCCTGCGCCGCCCCGGGGGCGCGGAAGGGCAGGGCGCGCGCTACCTGCTGTCCGGCGGCAAGGGCGCGCGGCTGGAGGCCGGCGACCCGCTCGCCGCCCCGCGCCTGCTCGCCGTGGCCGATACCGACGGCGACCCGCGCGAAGCCCGCATCCGCCGCGCCGCTCCGCTCGCCGCCTCCGACCTCGAAGACCTGTTCGGCGACCGGATCCGCTCTGAGAACACCTGCGAATGGTCCCCCCGCGACCGCGCCGTGCTGGCCCGCCGCCGGCGCATGTTCGGCGCCCTCGCGCTCGACGACCGCCCCTGGCCCGAGGCCCCGGAAGACGCCCGCGCCGCCGCCATGGCCGAGGGCGTCCGGGCGCTGGGCCTCGCCTGCCTGCCCTGGTCCCGCGCCGCCGCCCGGCTGCGCGCCCGCGCCGCCTTCGCCCGCGGCCATGGAGAAACCCTTCCCGACTGGTCGGACGAAGGCCTCATCGCCTCCCTCGACCAGTGGCTGACCCCGTTCCTGGGGAAAATGCGCGGGGTGAACGACCTCGCGGGGCTGGACCTCGCCGCCATTCTCGAAGGCGGGCTGGACTGGGAGGCGCGGCAGGCGCTGGACCGCGCCGCGCCGGGCGCCTGGACCGCGCCCACGGGCACGCGCTGTCCCATCGACTACGACCGCGATCCGCCCGCCATCTCGGTGCGCATCCAGGAGCTTTACGGCCTCGACCGTCACCCGTCGCTGCGCACCGCCGCCGGCGACACGCCCCTGCTGCTCGACCTGCTCTCCCCCGCAAGGCGCCCGGCGGCGACCACCCGGGACCTTCCCGGCTTCTGGCGCGGCGCCTATGCCGACGTGCGCCGCGACCTGCGCGGTCGCTACCTGCGCCACCCCTGGCCCGACGCCCCGTGGGAGGCCGAGCCCACCCAGCGCGCCAAGCCGCGCGGGACCTGACGCGCGACCTGATACGGTCGCCTGAACACGCCCCTGATACCCGGCGTAACGCATCGTGATCGCGCTCGGGTTGCGCCTCCTTCACATTCCGTAAACCATGAGCGGGCAGCATCGAGACCCGCGGGACCGGACCTCGCGGACCCCGCGCAGCGTCGGCCCCGACCGCGAAACCGACCGCGTTTCCGAACTCGGCCCGCCGCGCCTTCGCGGAGGACATTCGTCCGGGGCGAGGAAACGCAGCCATGAGAGACTTTTCCACGGAGCCGGGCTTCCGCCAGTCGGTGGAGCTGATGTTCAACCGCGCCGCCGCGCTTATGGACCTCTCCCCAGGGTTGCAGGAGAAGATAAGGGTCTGCAACTCCACCTATATCGTCCGCTTCGGGGTGCGCCTGCGCGGGGCCATGCACACCTTCACCGGCTATCGCGCCGTGCATTCCGAGCATCTGGAGCCGGTCAAGGGGGGCATCCGCTACGCGCTCTCGGTCAACCAGGATGAGGTCGAGGCGCTGGCCGCCCTGATGACCTTCAAATGCGCGCTGGTGAAAGCGCCTTTCGGCGGCTCCAAGGGGGGGCTTTGCATCGACCCGCTCGACTGGACGGAGGAGGAGCTGGAGCGCATCACCCGTCGCTTCGCCTACGAGCTGATCAAGCGCGACCTGATCCACCCCTCCCAGAACGTCCCGGCCCCCGACATGGGCACGTCGGAGCGGGAGATGGCCTGGATCGCCGACCAGTATCGCCGCATGGCCACCACCGACATCAACGCCCGCGCCTGCGTGACCGGCAAGCCGACCTCCATGGGCGGTATCCGCGGCCGGACCGAGGCCACCGGCCGCGGCATTCAATACGCCCTGCGTGAGTTCTTCCGGCACGCGGAGGACGTGGCCGAAGCCGGCCTCACCCCCGGACTGGGCGGCAAGCGGGTGGTGGTGCAGGGGCTGGGCAATGTCGGCTACCACACCGCCCGCTTCCTGTCGGAGGAGGACGGCTGCAAGATCACCACGGTGATCGAGCGCGACGGCGCCGTCCACAATCCCGACGGCCTGCCCATCGTGGCGCTGAAGGCGCATATCACCGCCACCGGCGGGGTCGGAGGGTTTCCCGACGGCCGGGTCTCCCCCGACGGCGCCGCGGCGCTGGAGACGGAATGCGACATCCTCATCCCCGCCGCGTTCGAGGGCGCGATCCATCTCGGCAACGCCGCCCGCATCCGCGCGCCCCTGATCGTGGAGGCCGCCAACGGCCCCGTCACCGCCGGGGCGGACGAGATCCTGCGCGCCCGCGGCTGCGTGATCATCCCCGACCTCTTCGCCAATGCCGGCGGGGTCACGGTCAGCTATTTCGAATGGGTCAAGAACCTCAGCCACATCCGCTTCGGCCGCATGGAGCGGCGGCGCGAGGAAGCCCGCCACCAGATGCTGGTGGATGAGCTGGAGCGGCTGGGCGACGGCCTCTCCGACGGCTTCAAGCAGGCCTATCTCAAGGGGGCGGGAGAGCTGGAATTCGTCCGCTCCGGCCTCGATGACACGATGCGCGAAGGCTATCAGGAGATGCGGGAGATCTGGCGCGCGCGCCCCGAGGTCCCCGACCTGCGCATCGCCGCCTATCTGGTGTCGATCGAGCGGATCGCCGCCAGCTACCGCGCCATGGGGCTTTGAGGCGAGGGGCGCGCCCCTCGCCGCAGGGCGGGCTTCGGCCCCCGGGTCAGCCGGGCGTCCCGGCCTCGGGCGCGGGGCCGACGATGGCGGCGGATTGCGAGACGAACGGCGCGCGCATGCCCGGCGGGCGGGCGTTGGGGCCCACCACGCGCCCGGGTTTCGACCGATCGCGATAGGACCGGAGGCGCGGCTTCGCGCCGGGCCGGCGCAGCACCACCGCCATGGCCACGGCCAGCGCCAGCAGCACCGCCACGCCGATCAGCACGGCGCGGGCGTCGACGCTCTCGGTCTGCGTGTCGCGCGCGGCCTCGCGGTTGGGCGTCCCGGGCAGGGGCGGCTGGTTGGCCAGGTCGTCGGGGACGCGGGCGTTCAGCCCTGTCTCGGCCGCCTGGGCCGCGCGGCCGGTGGCGATCGGGTCCAGCCGTCCCGCCTGCAACGTGCGCAGCAGCGCCGCCGGCGCGTTGGCCAGCAGTTGCGCGATCAGGCTTTCGACCTGCGGGCCGCCGCTGATCCGCGCCATAAACGGCTCGCGCGGGCCCAGCAGGTCCGAGGACTCCACCGCCCGGCTCAGCGCCGCGCGTTCCGGGTCCGGGGCGGCGGTGTCGCGCAGAGCCTGGGGGATGGCGCTGACGTCGGCCAGCGCCTCGATTCGGACGGGGGTGATCCGCGGCGCGCGCACAAGGGTCTGGGGAAAGTCGGCGGAGAGCGGCGAGGCCAGGGTTTCAGGCGCCGCGACGGCGATCGCCGGCGGGCCGTCCAGCGGCGAAACGGAACCGCCGAGGGCGATTCCGGGGACAACGAACGCGAACGCGAACAAGGCGAGGCGCAAGGCGATGCGCATCGATGCCTCCTTCCAAAAGCCCCGCATACAGGTGGCGGGGCGCAAGCAAACGGAACAGCGGGAACCTTACCTTGGTCCTGGCGTCGCCGCAGCAGGAAAACGGGCGCCTCGCCGCGGCGGCTTGTCTGCGCCCCGTCCGGCCGGGATGGGGCCGACCCGCTCAGGCCAGGCCGCGCGACCCGATCTCCAGGAACTTGCGCCGCCGGGCCGCGCGCCGCTCATCCGGGGTCATCGCGTCGAGCTCGCCCAGCATGTCGCCGATGGCCTGCCCGACCCGCGCCAGCGCCAGCCCGCGGTCGCGCTGGGCGCCGCCGACCGGCTCGGGGATGATGCGGTCGATCACGCCCAGCTTGTGCAGGTCCTGCGCGGTCAGCCGCAGGGCCTCCGCGGCCTCGCGCATCTTCTCGGCGTTCTTCCACAGGATCGAGGCGCAGCCCTCCGGCGAAATCACCGAGTAGACCGAATGCTCCAGCATCGCCACGCGGTCCGCGGTGGCGAAGGCCACGGCGCCGCCGGAGCCGCCCTCGCCGATGATGACCGAGATCGACGGCGCGGTGATCTCCAGCCCGGTCTCGGTGGCGCGCGCGATGGCCTCGGCCTGCCCGCGCTCCTCCGCGCCCTTGCCCGGATAGGCGCCGGCGGTGTCGACCAGCGTGATCACCGGCAGCCCGAACCGGTCCGCCAGCCGCATCAGCCGGATCGCCTTGCGGTAGCCCTCGGGCCGGGCCATGCCGAAATTGCGGTCCAGGCGGGACTGGGTGTCGTGACCCTTCTCATGGCCGAAGACCACCACGGGGCGATCCTCGAACCGGGCGAGGCCCCCCACCACGGCGCGATCCTCGGCGAAGCCGCGATCGCCGGCCAGCGGCGTGTATTCGGTGAACAGCGCCCCGATATAGTCCAGCGCATGGGGCCGCTGCGGGTGCCGCGCCACCTGGCATTTCCGCCACGGCGTCAGCCCCTTGTAGAGATCCGACAGCATGGTCTTGGCACGGCTGTCGAGCGCCTTCGCCTCGTTCGCCACGTCCATCTCGGGGTCGTGGCGCGCCATGGCGCGAAGCTCTTCGGCCTTGCCTTCGATCTCGGCGAGGGATTTTTCAAAGTCGAGATAGGTCTGCATGGGGGGGCGCGCTCCCGGGCTTTGGTCCGGGGGCATGTAGGGCGGGAAGGGGTCGGGAGGCAAGGGCGGGCGCCCCGCCGCCCGCATCCGCGCCTCAGTTCCGCGGCGCGCCCGAGGTCATGTCGGGCAGGTGCGACAGGCTGGAGCTTCCCGCCTCGCGCAGCGCCTTCAGAGCGCGGGCGCGTTCGACCTGCTGCTGGTAGCGGCCCTCGGCGTCCGGGTCCTGCAACGCCCGGATCTCCGGCGTCGCATCCACCGGCGAGGCGGCGTTGCGGGCGTTGAACCGCTGCGTGGTCCCGTAGGGCAGTTTGCGGAAGGTGATCTCGTCGGCGCCCGGCGGCTGCGTCGCGCCGGGGGTTGCGACGGGGGTTCCAACGGGGGCCGAAACGGAGGCCGGGGCGGGCGCGGACAGCGCGGCGGCGGCGGCGTCCAGCGGTCCCGGCGCCGGTTCCCGCGTCTGGGCCGCCCCGACGCCGGGCGACGCCAGCGCGACGAGGACCGCGAAAGCGGCGACGGTCGGCAGGGGGCGGGCGCGGCGGGTCATGTCGATCTCCTTGGCTTGAATGCTCAAGGACTTCCACGCCCGGCCGGCGGAATTCAGGCGGAGACGCGGCCGAACCGCGGGCGTGCCCGAAAAAGACGGCTCAGATCACCAGCTCGGCCGGGTCCGACAGCGCCGCGATCTCCACATTCGCCTCCGGCGCCGCGCGGTCCGCCACCAGGAAATCCTGGCTCGCCAGGGTCAGCAGCGGGAAATGCCAGATCCCGCGCCCGATCTGCGCGCCCTGGTCGCCGCGGCACAGAAAGGCGTGCAACGCCTCCCCCGGCGCCTCGGCGCAGACCACCAGCCAGGGATGTCCGCCGAGCGGGAAGAACGCCTGGCTCCCCTGCGGATGCCGCTCCAGCATGTCGATGACCAGCGGCCGCGGCCGCCCGCGGAAGATCGACAGGATCGGGGCCGCCCCCTCCACGTCGATTTCCGCCAGCCCGTGAAACCGCGTGGTGAAGCCCGCATTGATCCCGACCGCCGAGGCGGGGTCCGCCTCGATCACCGACCCGAAGGGCGCGAAGCCCTCCGCCGTCAGCGGCGTCGGGACCAGCGTCCTCACGTGCGCCGCCCGAACACCCGGATGCGCGAGATGCCGCCATCGGGGTGGATGTTCAGCTTGATATGCGTGACCGGGGCCAGCGTCTCCAGATGCTCCTTGCCGAAGACATGGATCTTGTCGGGGCCGAGCTTTCGCTCCTGCATCAGCCGGGGCCAGAACATCGACTGGGTGACGACGCTCTGATCCGTCCCCCAGCCCACATCCGCCGCCTGGATCGAGCAGCGGTCCGGGTAATTGCCCTTGAAATTGGCGGTGTCGACCTCGATCCGCTCGACGATCCCGGGCGCGCCCAGCTGCACGATCAGCCAGTCATAGCCCGGCTCGCGCCGGCGCCGCGTCTCCCAGCCATCGGCCTGGTTGCGGCCCCGGCCCTCGGACAGCACCGCCCACACGTCGCCGTAATGCGCGTCGTTCCAGCCCAGCACGCGGCCGCCGTTGCGCAGGGCCGACAGCTCCACGATCCCTTCGCGGTCCGACCCCTCCCAGGACGGCGCCGGGTTGCCGTAGACCCGCAGCCGGGCCACGCCGCCATCGGGGAAAATGTTCAACCGCACCCAGTTGTAGAGGCCCGGATTGCGGGTCTCCACGAAGTGATGCGCGTTCGGGCCCAGCGTGGTGGAGGGGATGATCTCCGTCCACGCGGAGCTTTCGGTCGGCGGCGCCTCCGAATACACGGCCCAGACCGAGGCGGCGCGGGGGTAGTTGCCGGTGAAGAACGAGGTGTCGATGTCGACCCCGTGGATCGACCCCTTGCCGCCCAGCTTCAGCACGCACCAGTCATGGCCCGAGTCGCGCCGCCGCCGGCTTTCCCACCCGTCCATCCACTTGCCGTTGTCGTCGAATTCCTCCGGGCGCCAGATCGGCGGCGCGTCCTGGAGCATCCGGTCCATCGGCGCGAAGAAATCGTCGGTGCAGGCCGCCGCCTCGGCGCCCAGGCGCGGGGAGGCCAGGTTGATATGCGTGGCCGCCCATTCGGGGAGCTCGGGAAGCGGGGCGATGACGTCCTGGGCCATGGATTCTCCGGTCTGGGGCGGCGGATGTTCGGGATCCCTTACCTCTTGGACGCGGTTGCGGCGCCGCGCAAGTCTCGCGGCGCCGTCGAGGGGCGGCGAAAGGCGCCGCCTGATGGAAGGGCCGGGGCGGCGGGCCGCGGCCGTCCCTGTCGCGGCGGGAACAGCCGTTCAGCGCCCCCCCGCCGCCCCGCCCGCGTCGCGCCCGCCGGGCCTGCGCCTTCCGCATGACGAAGGCGGTCGCCGGGGGCGCCCCGCCGGGTTTCCAAAATTTTTCCGCGCCGACCCGTCACGTTCGCTTGCCCGGGAACGTCTTCGCTTCGACACTCCCCGGCAGAAGGACCTCCGCCATGCACGCCCGTCTCGACTACGCCGCCGCCGCCCCTGACCCGCTCAAGGCCATGATCGGGCTGGAACGCGCGCTCGCCGCCGCCAGCCTCGCGC
Organism: Albimonas donghaensis; assembly: GCF_900106695.1. Lineage (GTDB taxonomy): Bacteria > Pseudomonadota > Alphaproteobacteria > Rhodobacterales > Rhodobacteraceae > Albimonas > Albimonas donghaensis. Next base: position 768,204 of record NZ_FNMZ01000002.1, on the reverse strand, counting down.
CCGCCCTGCGCGAACTGGTCAAGATCCGCGCCTCCCAGATCAACGGCTGCGCCTATTGCCTGGAGATGCATACCCGCGAGGCGCTGGCGGCGGGCGAGGATCCGACCCGCCTGCACGTGCTCGCCGCCTGGCGCGAGTCGCCCCTGTTCTCGGAGCAGGAGCGCGCGGCGCTGGCCTGGACCGAGCAGCTCACCCGCCTCGCCGAAAAGGGCGCGCCCGACGCCGCCTTCGCCCCGGCGCGCGCCGCTTTCGATGACCGCGCGCTGGCTGAACTGACCTTCCTGATCGGGGCGATCAACCTCTGGAACCGGCTCAGCGTCGGCTTCGCCGTGCCGCATCCGGCGCGGGCGGGCGCTGTTCCGGCCCGGGCATGAGCGGCGCGCGGGGGAGGGGGACGCCCCCCTCCCCCGACCCCTCCCCCGACCTCGCACGCGGTCCTGTTCCCGATGCGGGGCCCGATGCGGCGGAGATCTTCGAGGCCTACCGACGGCGGCTCTTCGGCCTCGCCTACCGGATGCTCGGCTCGGTGGCCGAGGCCGAGGATGTGGTGCAGGACGCCTTCCTGCGCTGGCTCGCCGCCGATCGCGCCGGGGTCGCGCGCCCCGGCGCATGGCTCGCCACCGCGGCGACGCGGCTCTGCCTCGACCGGCTGCGGGCGGCGCGGCGGGCGCGGGCGCTCTATGTCGGGTCCTGGCTGCCCGATCCGCTGCCGGATGCGGCGCCCGACCTGCCGCCCGACCTGCCGACCGACCTTCCGCCCCACATGCCGCCCCACCTGCCGCGCGGCGCCTTTCGCGAGGAGCCGCCCGACCCCGCCCCCGGCCCCGACGTGGCGCTGGAGCGGGCCGAGGCGGTGTCGCTCGCCCTGATGCTGGCGCTGGACCGGCTCGGCCCGGCCGAGCGCGCCGCCTTCCTGCTGCATGACGTGTTCGGCGCCCGCTTCGCCGACATCGCCGCCACCCTGGGCCGGACCGAGGCCGGCTGCCGGCAGCTCGCCGCCCGCGCCCGCGCCCGGCTGGCGGACGCCGCCCCCTCCGTTCCCCGCGCCGCCGCGCCCTCCGACCCCGAGGCCGCGCGCATCGCCGACGCCTTCTTCGCCGCGGCGCGCAGCGGCGATGCCGGCGCGCTGGCCGCGCTGCTGGCCGAAGGGGCGGCGCTGGTTTCGGATGGCGGCGGGCGGGCGCGCGCGGCGCTGAACCCGATCCTGGGCCGCGACCGCGTCGCCCGTTTCTTCGCCGGCATCGCCGCCAAGCGCAGCCGGCTCTACACCGACGCCGCCCCGGTCCTCGCCCGCCGCCTGACGCTCAACGGTCTGCCCGGCCTGCTGAGTCTCGGGGCCGACGGCGCCCTTCAGACCCTGTCCGTCGAGATCGCCGCCGGCCGGGTGGTCGCGGTCTACATGACCCGCAATCCGCATAAATTGGCGCATCTGCGCGCCTACCTGCCCGAAAACGCGCCCGCTCCCCCGTCCTGAGCGCCCGTTCATGCATGAATTTTGTCCATGTTGCGCTGCGGGGTGGTTTCCCGCGTCGCAAACAGGCTAGGCTTGTCGCATTCGAAACAACACGGAGACGCGCGCGATGACCCTGCTGACCTCGGCCGAGGAGATTTCGGATATCGCCTTCGGCTTCATGGGCTCCAAGGCGCTGTTCGCCGCGCTCCATTACGGGGTGTTCACCCATCTCGGGGACGGTCCGCTCTGCGCCGAGGAGGTCGCCGCCAGGTCCGATCTGCCGGTGGAGCGCGCCCGCACCCTGCTCACCGCCGTCGCTTCGCTGGGGCTGGTGTCGGTCGAGGACGGCAAGTTCGCCAACGCCCCCGCCTCCGAAGCCTTCCTGGTGCAGGGCGCCAAATACGACTTCGGCGACTATCTGCGCCTGCAGGTGGATCGCCAGATGTACCGGCTGCTCGACCAGATCGAGCCGGCGCTGGCCAACAAGCTGTCCGACGCCGACACCGGCTCCTACGCCGAGTGGTTCTCCGACCCCGAGGAAGCCCGCCTCTATTCCGAGAGCCAGCACGCCGGCTCCCTCGGCCCGGCCCGCGGCCTCGCCAAGCTGGTGGACCTCTCCGAGGCCCGCAAGCTGCTGGACGTGGGCGGCGGCACCGGGGCGTTCTCGATCACCCTCTGCAGCGCCAATCCGGAGCTGACGGCGACCATCGTCGACTTCCCCAACGTCGCCAGCCTCGGCCGCAAATACGTCGCCGAGGCCGGCCTGTCCGACCGCATCGCCTATGACGACGGCGACGCGCTGGAGCTCGGCTGGCCCGGCGGGCAGGACGCGGTGCTGATGTCCTACCTGTTCTCCGGCGTCCCCGGAGACGCGCATGAGGGCCTGATCGCCGACGCCATGACCGCGCTGAACCCGGGCGGCCGCATCATGATCCATGATTTCGTGGTCGAGTCCGACCGCACCGGCCCCAAGCTCGCCGCGCTCTGGCAGCTCCAGCACACCGCCTTCACGCCCACCGCGCGCTCGCTCGACGACGCCTGGCTGGCCGAGGCGCTGGGCAAGGCCGGGTTCGAGGACGTGACCGTCGGCCCGATGATCCCCGGCCTCACCATGCTCGCCATGGGCCGCAAGCCCGGCTGACCGGGGCGGAGGGGCCCCGCGCCCCTCCCCTCACGCCGCCGGCGCCGGGAACCTCGCCTTCCAGTGCCGCGCGATCTCCAGCCGCGTGGTCACCCAGATCTCCGGGCGCCCCGCCACCTCATCGAGAAACCGCTTCAGCGCCGCCGCCCGCCCGGGCCGCCCGACCAGCCGGCAATGCAGCCCCACGGTCATCATCTTGGGCGCCCCGTCGCGCCCCTCCTCCAGCAGCACCTCCACCGAGTTGGACAGGTATTCGTGGAAATCCCGCGGCCCGCCCCAGCCCTGCGAGGAGATGAACCGCGCGTCGTTCGCATCCAGAGTGTAGGGCAGGATCAGCTGAGGCCCCGTCGGCGCGTGATGCCAGTAGGGCAGGTCGTCCGCGTAACTGTCCGCCGCGTACTCGAACCCCCCCTCCGCCGCCACGATATCCACCGTGTTGACCGAGCATCGTCCCGTATACCATCCCAGCGGCCGCTCCCCAGTCGCCTCGGTATGCATCGCGATCGCCTGGTGGAGATGCGCCCGCTCCGCCTCCACCGTGAAATCCTTGTATTCGATCCAGCGCAGCCCGTGCGAGGCGATCTCCCACCCCGCCGCCTTCATCCCGGCCACCGCCTCGGGGTTGCGCGCCAGCGCCATGGCCACGCCGTAGACGGTGACGGGAAGGTCTCGCTGGGTGAAAATCCGGTGCAGCCGCCAGAACCCGGCGCGTGAGCCGTATTCGTACATGCTCTCCATGTTCCAGTGCCGCTGGCCGGGCCAGTTCGTCGCCTGGGTGACTTCCGAGAGGAACGCCTCCGACTGGTCATCCCCATGCAGCAGCGAGTATTCGGAGCCCTCTTCGTAATTGATCACGAAGTTGAGCGCCAGTTTCGCGCCCTTCGGCCATTCGGGGTCGGGCGGGTTGGCGCCGTAGCCGATCAGGTCGCGCGGGTAGTCGGGGTCGAGCATGGGGGGCCTCCGGGGTGGTGTCCGGGGGATAATGGCGCCGGGGGGGGGGGGGAGGGAAGGGCATTAGTTGTAAATGCGGTGCCTTTGAAGCGGTATCACTAGCTCGGCCGTCTCTGCCTCAATGGGTCGACGCCATCGATCCAATCAGCGGGCGGAATCTGACTGGCGGATCCTACAATATACTTCACTAATCTTCCTGCTTGAGTCTCTACTCTTTCACCAGTTATGCGAATATGTCCGTTTCGACCGATTGAGTATTGCTCCATGCTTAAAATCAAGGCAGTTGTGGTGTCGTGCTGTGTGAAATCACGAAGACTGAAGGGGATCGTGGCGTCTATTTCATTGCTGAATAGTCGCCCGTTTCTTGTTAATAAATTAAAAGATGTAATATTGCTGTCGATCGTGTCGAAGTCGCCAGTCGGCCTGGATTTCAGATTTTCCTTGGTGTTTGAGTCAAAGCAGAAGATTTCGCGTGCGCCCGTTCTTAACGTAATCGTCTCTGCTGTTCGTCCGATCGCTGCGTGGGCTCGAGTAAGGGGGGGCTCGATTCGCTGAGTGATTGTATTGAGATCGTTTCGATTGAGCTTTTCAAGAAAAGTGCCTAATTCATCTGAGGGATTGTCACCTAGTCCTACTACTTGGTTAAAGAGGTAGCTAATCAGGCCGCTGATGTAGGGTGTTACGACATTTACTGCAATTCCTCCGACAACTAAAGCTAGGAAGGGGTTCTGCTGAACGAGGATGTTTAGATCATACAGGACGCTGCCTCGGCGTGGCGGCGAAATGAAAATCTTTGCCGATTTGCTCAGGTCTCGCGAGTATCGAGTTCTCCCTGTGATGCCATAGTTTAATACTAGCGCAATGGCCCAAGATAGGCCTTCAATGCTTTGTCCTGCGGAGTGAGCCTCAAGCATGTTTCGGTCCGCATCGCGTCCATCGAAATTTAGGGCGTAGCTAATCCAAATGTTCTCTATCTCAGCCAAGGCACTCCGCTCCTCCACTATTTGTGCTATTATAATATAGCGCGCTCACGCTTTAGCGAGCAAGGGATATGAATTATCCATTGCGGCGGGCAAATTTCCAGAGATACTGAGGGATTGGCCGCTCTTTATATCTACTATCTGCTAAAGGTTGGCTGCTGAAGGGCCAAGTCTGTCATTCCTAATTACGTTGAGCCGATGTTTGACTCTCGCAGAGGCTAGGTTGATTAGCCATCTTGCCCCTCAATCCTGACGATTTTACTAGGCATACGCCCGGTGCACGCACGGTGCACGGGTGTCACCCCCGCCGAAACGCCGAAAGCGTTAACGTGAACCTGAACGACCCTCAGTCTCCTGAAGAATCACTCCGCCGCCGCCTCGACCTCCGCCAGCCGCAGCAGAACCGCGCCCTCGGCCACCTGGGACCCCTCGGCGCAGAGCAGGTCCAGGACCTCGCCGTCGCGGGGGGCGGTCAGGCGGTGCTCCATCTTCATCGCCTCCATGACGATCAGCGTCTGGCCCTCGGTCACGCGGTCGCCCGGCGCCGCCGAGACCAGTTTGATCAGCCCCGGCATCGGCGCCGACAGCGCGTCGCCCCCGCCCGAGGCCGCCGCCTCCGCCGCCGCGATCGGGTCCGGAAGCGTCCAGGTCGTGGCGGCGCCGTCGAGGATCACCGTCGCCTTGCCGTCATGCCGGACCAGCCGCACCGGGCGCGCCGGCGCGGCCTCGCCCCAGGTCATGCGCAGCGCCTCCGCCGGACGGTCGAGGCTCAGCGGAACCGCGCCCTCCGCCCCGATGACGGCGAAGCGGCCGGGGCCCCGGATCTCCAGAACCACCTCCGTCGGCCCCTCCGGCCCGTCCAGCACCACCCGTCGCCGCTCCGGCGCCCAGAGCCGGAATCCGTCTGCCATTCCAAAGGGTTCCGCGCCGTCCGGCGCCGTTCCGGCCAGCCCCAGCGCCGCCACCGCGGCCAGCGCCGGCGCGGCCTCGGGCATCGGCGGAGGCGCCGTCAGCGCCTCCAGCTCCCGGTCCACGAGCCCGGTATCCATCTCGCCGGCCGTGAACGCCGGATGGTCCACGAGCGCGCGCAGGAACGGCAGGTTCGTCACCAGCCCGGCGATCTCGGACGCCCGCAGCGCCGCGAGCAGCCGGGTCCGCGCCTCCTCCCGCGTCGCGCCGGTGGCGATGATCTTGGCGATCATCGGGTCATAGTGCGGGGTGATCGCGTCGCCGGCCCGCACGCCCGAGTCGATCCGCGCCGCGCGGTCGGGCAGGGCGAGATGCGCGAGCCGTCCGATCTGGGGCAGGAACCCGCGGGCCGGGTCCTCGGCGTAGAGCCGCGCCTCCATCGCCGCGCCGCGGATCGACAGGTCCTCCTGCGCCGCTGGCAGAGCCTCGCCGGCCGCCACGCGGAGCTGCCATTCCACAAGATCGGTCCCGGTGATCGCCTCGGTCACCGGATGCTCCACCTGCAGGCGCGTGTTCATTTCCATGAACCACACCCGATCCGCCCTCAGCCCCTCCGACCCATCCGCGATGAACTCCACCGTCCCCGCCCCGGAATAGCCGATGGCCTTGGCGGCGCGGACCGCGGCGGCGCCGATTTCCGTGCGCATTTCCGGGGACATGCCGGGGGCGGGGGCCTCCTCGATCACCTTCTGGTGGCGGCGCTGGAGAGAGCAGTCGCGCTCGAACAGATGCACCGCGTCGCCGTGGTCGTCGGCGAAGACCTGCACTTCGACATGGCGCGGGCGGGTCACGTATTTCTCGATCAACACCGCGTCGTCGCCGAAGGCCGAGGCGGCCTCGCGGCGGGCGGAATCCAGCGCCTCGGCGAAGCCGCCGGGTTCGTCGACCCGGCGCATGCCCTTGCCGCCGCCGCCGGCGCGGGCCTTGATCAGCACCGGATAGCCGATCTCGGCGGCCCGTTCGGCGAGGAAGGCGGGGTCCTGCTCGGCGCCGTGATAGCCGGGCACGACGGGCACGCCGGCCTTTTCCATCAGGGCCTTGGCGGCGTCCTTCAGCCCCATGGCGCGGATCGCGGAGGCCGGCGGGCCGATGAAGCGCAGCCCGGCGGCGGCGACCGCGTCGGCGAAATCCGGGTTCTCGGAGAGGAAGCCGTAGCCGGGGTGGATGGCCTGGGCGCCGGTCGCCAGCGCGGCGGCGATGATCCGGTCGCCGCGCAGGTAGCTCTCGGACACGCCCGCCGGGCCGATGCGCACGGCCTCGTCGGCCTCCGCCACATGCAGGGCGGCGGCGTCGGCGTCGGAATGGACGGCGACGGTCGCGACCCCCATGCGGCGCGCGGTGCGGATCACGCGGACCGCGATCTCGCCGCGATTGGCGATCAGGATTTTTCCGAACATGCCCGTCCTCCCCGGTTTTTCACCGTCGCGGCGGCCTTCGCGGGCGCCTACGTGGACAGGTATCGCCCGGCCGGGGCGGAACGCGCAAGGCCGGGCGGGGGGCTCAGGCGGCGTGGGTTCCGCGGATCGGGTAGCCCTTCTCGCGCACGAAGGCGATGCCGTTGGTCAGGGATTCGAGGTCCGGGCGCGCGAAGGGGGCGTTGGAGATGTCGAGGATCTGCACGCGGCCCTCGGCGTTGGTCACGAAGACGGCGGGTTCGGGGAAGGGGCGGTCGGTCTCCTGCGGGGAGCGCGGGTCGGAGATCCACAGTCCGAGCGCGGCCATCTGCTCCGGGCTCAGGTCGTGGCCGACGGGCAGGGTGAGGGCGTTGTCGGCGGCGAAGGCCTCGGCCTTGTCCAGCGGGTCGGCGGAGACGGTGGCGACGTCGACGCCGAGGCCGTGCAGACGGGGGAGCAGCGTTTCCAGCGTCTTCAGGTAGCGCGCGCAGATCGGGCAGTGCTTGCCGCGATAGACCACGAGCATGGCCCAGTCGCGGCCCGAATCCGGGGCGGGACGGCCGAGCGCCAGGGTTCCGCCGCCCAGGCGGGGGACCGAAACGTCAGGGAAGGCGGAGCCGGGGGCGAGGCGGGGCATGGAGGCGTCTCCTTCAGGGGGCGGGCCGCTGCGGGCCGGTTGCGCGCAGGAGGCGCCGACTTGAGCGATTGGTCAAGTTTCTGTCGATCACGTTCGCGGGCACGTTCGCGGGCATGTCCGAACGGCGCGCCGAGCTCGCGGGTCGCCCTGCGCCCTGCGCAGCCTCCCGCCCGCCCACCCCGGCGCGCAGGGCGCAGGGCCTGGCGGAAGCGCGCCTATTCAGGTCACCCGCGCGGCGCCGGCTGTCAGGATCGCCTCGGCCTCCGCCGTCATCCGCTCCAGCAGTTCGGCGGCGGGACGGATGTCGCGCATCAGGCCGGCGGCCTCGCCGATGATGGGGTTGGCGACCGAGGCGTCGCCCGCCGCCGCCGCGTCGCCCCAGCGTGGCCCCTCGGTCCCGATCGCGGCGCGCAGGCCCTCGGGGTCGGCGTGCCAGCGGTCGGTGAAGCCGTTGCGCAGCACCCTTATGTCGAAGCGCTCGGGCCAGTCGCGGCCCCGCGCGATGTCCACGGCGGAGGTGCGCAGCGTGTCGTCGCCCGACGCCGCCACCGCCGCCGCCTGAAGGCCGGGATGGACGAGGCATTCCTCGGAGGCCCAGAAGCGCGAGCCGACCACCGCGCCATCCGCCCCCAGCGCCAGCGCGGCGGCGAGCCCGCGCCCGTCCGCGATCCCCCCCGCGGCGCAGAGCAGGACGTCGGGGGCGCGGGCGGTGAGCAGGTCGGCGACCTCCGGAACCAGGGTCATGGTGGCGCGGCGGGCGCCGTGGCCGCCGGCCTCGGTCCCCTGGGCTACGAGCACGGCGGCGCCCGCATCAAGCGCGGCGCGGGCGTCGTCGAGGGTCTGGACCTGGCAGATCAGGGGCGTGTCGGCGGCATGGATGGCGGGGGCGAAGGGCGCGGGATCGCCGAAAGAGAGGAACAGCGCCCGCGGGCGGCGGGCCAGCGCGGCGTCCAGCAGCTCGGGGGCGTTGGCGAGCGACCAGGTGATGAAGCCGACGCCGACGCCCTCGTTCCCGGCTTCGGCGTATTCCCGCTCCAGCCAGGCGCCGTCGCCATAGCCGCCGCCGATCAGGCCGAGGCCGCCGGCCCGACTCACCGCGGCGGCCAGCCGGCCGCCGGAGGCCAGCGCCATGGGCGCCGAGATCACCGGATGGGTCAGGCCGAACTGCGCGGTGAGGCGGGTGGAGATCATGGCGGGGCTCCCATCAGGTCGGCGAAAACATGCGCCTGATCCGAAGCATTTGGCAAGCCTGCGGGCGGGATACCTCTCGACCCGCGTCTCCGGTCCCGCGCGGCGCGGGCGCGACGGCGCCGGCGGCGGGCGGTCCGACGCGCCGCTCCCTCACATGCGGAAGACGCCGAACTTCGTGTCCGGGATCGGCGCGTTCAGGGCCGCCGACAGCGACAGGGCCAGCGCGCGCCGGGTCTGGCGGGGGTCCACGATGCCGTCGTCCCAGAGCCGCGCGGAGGCGTAGAGCGGGTGGCCCTGCTGCTCGAACATGTCGATCACCGGGCGCTTGAAATCGGCCTCGGCCTCGGCCGACCAGGTCTCGCCCTTGCGCTCCATGCCCTCGCGCCGGACGGTGGCGAGCACGCCGGCCGCCTGTTCTCCGCCCATGACCGAGATGCGCGAGGTCGGCCAGGTCCACAGGAAGCGCGGCGAGTAGGCCCGCCCGCACATCCCGTAATTCCCCGCCCCGAAGGAGCCGCCGACGATCATCGTCACCTTGGGCACGGAAGTCGTGGCGACCGCCGTCACCAGCTTGGCGCCGTGGCGGGCGATGCCCTCGGCCTCGTATTTCCGGCCGACCATGAAGCCGGTGATGTTCTGCAGGAACACCAGCGGGATCTTGCGCTGGCTGCACAGCTCCACGAAATGCGCGCCCTTCACGGCGGACTCGGAGAACAGGATCCCGTTATTGGCCACGATGCCGACCGGAATGCCCTCGATATGGGCGAAGCCGCAGACCAGCGTCGTGCCGAAGCGGGCCTTGAATTCGTCGAAGCGCGAGCCGTCCACCACCCGCGCGATCAGCTCGCGGATGTCATAGGGCTGGCGCAGGTCGGCGGGGACCACGTCGAGGATCTCCTCGGGGTCGTAGGCCGGGGGTTCGGGGGCCTGCATCTCCACCGTCACCGGCTTGGGGCGGTTCAGGTTGCCGATCATCCGGCGCACGAGCGCCAGGGCGTGGGCGTCGTCCTCGGCCAGGTGGTCGGCGACGCCCGACAGGCGCGTATGCACGTCGCCGCCGCCCAGATCCTCGGCGGAGACGACCTCTCCCGTCGCGGCCTTCACCAGCGGCGGGCCGGCGAGGAAGATCGTCCCCTGCTCCTTCACGATGACGGTTTCGTCCGACATCGCGGGCACATAGGCGCCGCCGGCGGTGCAGGAGCCCAGAACGGCGGCGATCTGGGGGATGCCGCGGGCCGACATGTTGGCCTGATTGTAGAAGATGCGCCCGAAATGCTCGCGGTCGGGAAAGACCTCGTCCTGCTGGGGCAGGTTGGCGCCGCCGGAATCCACCAGGTATACGCAGGGCAGCCCGTTCTCGGCGGCGATCTCCTGCGCGCGAAGGTGCTTCTTCACCGTCACCGGGTAGTAGGTGCCGCCCTTCACGGTGGCGTCGTTGCACACCACCATGACCTCGCGCCCCGCCACCCTTCCGACGCCGGTGATGATGCCGGCGCAGGGCGCGGCCCCGTCATACATGCCATGCGCCGCCGTCATCCCGGTTTCAAGAAAGGGCGAGCCGGGGTCGAGCAGGGCCGCCACCCGGTCGCGGGGCAGCATCTTGCCGCGGCTCTCGTGCCGGGCGCGCGCCGCCTCCCCGCCCCCCGCGGCGGCGAGCCCGGCGGCCTCGGAGACCTGCGCGATCGCGTCCAGATGCGCCGCGCGGTTGGCGCGGGCCTCGTCCGAGGCGGGGGAGAGGGCGGAGGCGAGCACGGTCATCAGGTCAGTCCAATCCGGTCTGGCCGCGCAATTGAATCGCGCGGCGGGCGAGGGTGCGCATCTCGCAATCGGCTTTCGCCACGTTGCGGAAATCGGAACGGCCCCAGAGCGCGTAGGCGTAGCCGCATTCGGCCTCGGCGAAGCTCTCCCAGGCGCGCTGGGCGCGGCGCAGGGCGTCGGAGGAGGCGCTCTGCCGGTCGTCGCGGGCGTCGAGCGACACGGCGGAGGCCAGAAGGTCCGGCCACCATTCGCTCATCAGGCTGTCCCAGGCGGCGGTTTCGCGGGCGAGGCAGGCGGATTCGGCGGCCTCGCGGGCCTGGGTCGGGCTCTGGTCCTCGGCCGGGTCGCCCAGCGGGGCCTCGGCGCAGGGCAGGGCGATGAGGCCGAGGCAGGCGGCCTCCGCGGCGGCGGTCCCCTGCGAGAGATGGGATTCGACGCATTGGCCGATGAAGCGGCTGTCGTCGATGGCGTCGGCGCGCGCCGGGGGGGCGGCGAACAGCGCGGCGAGCCCCGCGGCCAGCGCCAGAGAGGCGAGCATCAGCGCGGTCGGCCCGCGCGACAGGCGGGGCGCCGGGGCGCGGCGGGCGATGGCGCGGGGCCGGGCCGGCGGGGCGGGGTGTCGGGAGAGGCGTTGCATGACGGCTCCTTTGTGACGCGGCGCGGGCGGGGCGCCAAGGGGCGCGGCGTTCGCGTTCGCGAGGGCGGGCGCGGGGGCGTCGGCGGGGGCGGCCCCGGCGCGACGCGGCGCGAACGCAGGTGACCCGTGCGGCGCGGCGCGGGTCGGGCGCGGAGAAGGCGCGAAGATGGCGCGACCGGCCGCGGGCTCACGGCGCCGCCGCCAGCCGCTCGCGAAACCGCAGGGCCCGCGCGGCGGTCAGCCGAAGCTGGCATTCGGCCCCGTAGACCTGGCGAATCGTGCCGCCCCCGGCCAGCGCGTAATCATAGGCGCATTCGGCGTCGCGGAAGGCGAGCCAGGCCCTCTGCGCCTCCTGCAGCATCGGCGCGGCGGGGGGAAAGCCGGTGTCGCCCGACGCCTCGTCCAGCTTCAGGGCATGGGCGCGCAGCGGTTTCCACCACAGGTTCAGCAGGGCGTCCCAGGCGTCGCGCTCGGCCAGGGCGCAGGCCATCATGCCGGTCGTCGTCTGGTTCTCGGGGCGGTCGATGCAGGCGGAGGTCTCCTGCCCCACGCAGCTCCGGGCGCCGGCCCCGTCCGCATCGCCGCCCGCCGCGGAGGCGGCGTCGAGGCAGGCCTCGATGGCGGTTCGCATGACGCTGGGCGCGGGGATTCGCTGGCTGGTGTCCGCCGCGGCCATGCCCGGCGGCCCCGCTATTCCGAAGGCGATCAGCCCGGATGCGGTCAGGGCGGCGGCGAGGGGCGGCATGCGGGGCCGGGAAAGGCGCGGAAGGCTCATGGGCGGGGCCGGCTCCGGATGCGGCGGGCGGGAGATGCGGGGCGGAGCTTGGCCCGCCCCGGCCGGCCGCGCAACCTCGGCGCCACCCGCGGCCCGGCCTCAGACCAGCCCGGCCAGCGCCCAGAGGCCCATGGCGGCCATGCCCAGGTTCTCGCCCAGCGAGACCGCGCCCAGCGGGGTGCGGCTGCCGGCGCCGAGGCAGGCGCAGGTCAGCTCCCGCCCGTCGATCCACACCGCCTTGATCACCGAGGCCGCGCCGATCCCGCCGATCGCCAGCGCCACCGGGCCGGACAGCCAGGGCGCGATCCCCGCCAGCATCAGCAGGCCGGCCCCCGTCTCCAGATACGGGTAGGCGTAGGCGTAGGGGACGTGGCGCCGGGCCAGCAGGTCATAGCCCAGGAACATGGTCGAGAATCCCTCGACGTCCTGCAATTTCTGAAGCCCAAGCAGGCACATGGCCGAGGCGACGGCGGCGACCAGCGCACGCCCGGCCTCGAACCCGCCGGGCGCCGCCCAGGCGATGCCGAGCCCCATCAGCGCCGCCACCGCCAGCAGGGCGATGATGGGCCGGTAGGTGGTCGCCTCCGGATCCGGCAGGGGTTTCCCGAGCCAGGCGCGCAAGTCGTCGTAGCCGCCGATGCGCTCTCCCCCCACGAAGGTCTGCGGCGTGGTCTTCACGCCATGCGACTCCATGAAGGCGTCGGTCGCCTCGCGGGTTTCCAGGGGGTGATCCTCGACCTCGTAGCCCGCGCGCTTCAGCAGGCTGAGCGACTTGAGGCCGAAGGGGCAGAGATGGTCCGGCATCGCCATTCGATACAGCGCGGCGGTCTTGCGGTCGGCGCCGTCGGTCTCGGCGGCCCTGGCCTTGGGGCGGGTCTCATCGAAGGGCATGGGGCGCTCCTTTCCCGTGTCGCGGAACGGGAGGGCGCGCAGGAGCGGGTTGCGATGGCGGCCCCGCCGCCGCGCGCCCCCCGAATGACCCTCCACCTAGGGCGGATCTGTCGGGATTCGAGCGCGCGAACCGGAATCGGGGCCGGGTTCCAGCGGCGGGAGCGTCGGCCCGCCGCAGGGGCCGCCTGGGGTTACGCGGTGGCCTTCATCAGTTCGCGCCCGCAGAGCATCCGGCGGATCTCGGAGGTGCCGGCCCCGATCTCCATCAACTTGGCGTCGCGGAAAATCCGGCTGACGGCGCTGTCGGCGAGATAGCCGGCGCCGCCGAAGGCCTGCACCGCCTGCACCGCCTGCTGCATGGCGACCTCGGAGCAATAAAGCACGCAGGCCGCGGCGTCCTGACGGGTGACCTCGCCCCGGTCGCAGGCCCGCGCCACGGCATAGAGATAGGCCCGCGCGGTGTTCAGGGCCGTGTACATGTCGGCGATCTTGGCCTGCATCAGCTGGAAATCGCCGATCTTCTGCCCGAACTGCCTGCGCTCATGCATGTAGGGCATGACTTCGTCCAGCATGGCGTGGATCAGCCCGGTGCCGATTCCCGACAGCACCACGCGCTCGTAATCCAGCCCGGACATCAGCACGTTGACGCCCTTGCCCTCCTCCTTCAGCACCTGCTCGAAGGGGACCTCGCAATCGTCGAAGATCAGCTCGCCGGTGTTGGAGCCGCGCATCCCGAGCTTGTCGAAATGCGGGCCCTGGGCGAAGCCGGCCATGGATTTCTCGATCAGGAAGGCGGTCATCCCGCGGGGGCCGGCATCCGGGTCGGTCTTGGCGTAGACCACCAGCACGTCGGCGTCGGGGCCGTTGGTGATCCAGTATTTCGAGCCGTTGAGCACGTAGCGGTCGTTGCGCTTCTCGGCCCGCAGCTTCATCGAGCCGACCACGTCCGACCCGGCGCCGGTCTCCGACATGGCCAGCGCGCCCACATGTTCGCCAGAGACCAGCTTCGGCAGGTATTTCGCCTTCTGCTCGGGCGAGCCGTTGAGGCGGATCTGGTTGACGCAGAGATTCGAATGCGCCCCGTAGCTGAGGCTGACCGAGGCCGAGGCGCGGGCCACCTCCTCCACCGCCACGGCATGGGCGAGATAGCCGAGGCCGAGGCCGCCGAACTCCTCCTCCACGGTGATTCCCAGCAGGCCGAGCGCGCCCATCTCCGACCACAGATGCGCGGGGAAGACGTTGTCGCGGTCGATCTCGGCGGCGATCGGCTTCACCCGCTCCTGCGCCCAGCGATGGGCGGTGTCGCGAATCGCGTCGATGTCCTCGCCCAGGGCGTGGTCGAGCGTGGCGTGGAACATGGCGCGTCCTCCCGGTTTGCCGCGGCGCGGGCCGTCGCTTCGGGACGGGGCCGCCGGGGAATTGGTAGCGGACCGGGCGGAGGGCGCAAGCCGGGGCGTCGAAACGGGGCGGCCGCTCGGGGCGTCCCCGGGCGGAACCGGCCCCCGGAATCGCAGAGGCCCCGGACCGAAGTCCGGGGCCTCGCGGGGCTGGAGCGCGGGTCTGGCGGGCCGCGCTCCGGGGTCTGGCGACCGGATCAGAGATCCGAACGCAGCAGGATGATCTCCACCCGTCGGTTGCGGGGGCCGCTCGGATGCTCGACGTCCGAGGGATCGCGGTCGGCCTTGCCCACCACCCGGGCCACGCGGTCCTCCGCCAGGCCGGCGGTGACCAGGGCGCGGCGAGCGCTCAGGGCGCGGTCGCTGGACAGCTCCCAGTTGGTGTAGTCGCCGCCGGGGAAGGTCCGGTCGTCGGTATGCCCGTCGATGGCGACCTTGTTGGTGACCAGCTCGGTGACCTGGCCGACCATCTTCAGCAGGGCCCGCATCTGGGCCGTGGGACGGGCCGTGCCCTTTTCGTAGAGCGGACGCTCGGCGGTGTCGAAGAGCTCGATCACCAGGCCCTCGTCCGTCACCCGGGTGCGGATGTGCTGCAGCAGGGCGTTGGCCTGCTCGGATTCGCCGGACATGCCGCGGAACATGTTGTCCAGGGCGGTCATCGCCTCGGCGACGCCTTCCCTGTCGGCGGCGTCGGGGGACGCGCCGGTCTCGCCCTTGGCCTTGTCGTTGTCGCTGGGCGTGTTCTTCGAGGCGCCGGTGCCGTTCTGCGCCATCGTGTCCTCGGACATCATCGAGTCGCCCCCGAACGCGCCGGTGCCGCCGCCCGAGAGGCGGGCGATCGGGACCTTGGGATCGAAATACTCGGCCAGGCCCTGCTTCTGCTCCTCGGACGTGGCGTTGAGCAGCCACATCAGCAGGAAGAAGGCCATCATCGCGGTCACGAAGTCGGCGTAGGCCACTTTCCAGGCGCCGCCATGATGGCCGTCGCCGCCCGAGACCTTCTTGCGTTTGATTATCGTCGTTCCGCCAGCAGCCATGATCGTGTCCTCGCTGTTTGCCAATCACCAGACCCAGCGCCGTTCTGCGCCGCGCCGACTTGCGGGCGGCTTTCGGAACGCGGTTGCCCAAAAGTTTCAGGGTTTCCCGGAAGTTGATGGCGGCGGGTCGTGGTGCGGCGCGCGCCGCGGCCCAGGGGCGGGGGCCGGCGGTCGGCGCGTCCGCCGGGGGGGCGGGCACGCGCGCCCGCACGCGAGGGGGGCGCAGGAAAACCGCGCCGAAGCGAGACGACGGCCCCGACGTTCACCCGTTTCTAACGAATGCAGACGAGTTTCCGCGGCAGGAGAACCGGAGGCGCCGAGCGCGCGACAGGAGACGGGCCATATGGACCTTGCCGAGGACAGCGCGATTCGCCGCAAAGTGGCCGGCAACCGGGTGGGCCGCGCGCCGATTCCGGGGATCGAGGAGATCGGCGAAAACTTCGCCACGCTGCTCGACGAACGGCTGCGCGGACTGATGCGGACCCTGACCTCCACCATCGTCATCGACTGCGAGGTGAAGAAACTCTCCTCCGTGCTGGAGGAGATCCCGGTCCCCGCGATGATCGCGGTGGTCGACGTGCGCGGGTCCCAGAACTCGGCGCTGATGAACATCGGCATGGACCTGCTGTTCAATGTCGTCGACCTGCGCATGGGCGGCGATCCGGCCGCGGCCCCGGGGGCGATCACCCGCTCGGTGACCTCGATCGACTGCGCCTTGTGCGAGGATTTCATCCGCGTGGTGCTGGAGGCGTTCGAAGCGTCGCTCCGCGTGCATCTGGGCCCGGGCATCCGCTCGGCCATGAAGCTCGATCACTTCGAGCAGCACGTCACCATGGTGCGCATCGCGCCGGACCATTCCGACGTGCTGGTGCTGAAGCTCAGCCTCGACATGGGGGAGGCCGCGCGCAGCGGCGAATTCGACTTCGTGCTGCCGCTGGCGGTGCTCGATTCCTATCGCGCGGCGGCGCCGGGCACGTCCCAGTCGGGCGGCGGTCGCGTGCGCTCCGACATCTGGTCGCGCCACATGGCCAAGGCGGCGAACGACGCGCCGGTGCGGCTGCGCGCGGTGCTGCACCGCCAGAAGCTCAACGTCGCGCAGCTTCAGGCGCTGGAGGTCGGGGACCTGCTTCCCCTGCCGCAGGAGGCTCGGGAGGCGGCGGAACTGGTGATCGAAGGGCCCTCCGGCGGATCCTTCGCGGTCGGGCGCATCGGCGCGATGGACGGCGGCAAGGCCGTGAAGCTGACCGAACCGCCGGACCGGACGTTGCTGGCGGGGCTCAAGCGGATGCTGGCGGCCAAGGACGTGAAGGAAAAGGACGCCGCCAAGGACGCCAAGGGATGAGCCGCGCGCAGGCGTGGCGGAACTGCGGGGCGCAAGCCCCTGACCGCAAATGGAGCCGGGGAAGGATCGGGCGATGACCATGAACAAGGACGCGGAGGCGACATCGAAGGTCGTTCCGGACGACGCCTCGGCGGACCCCGGCGCGGAGGCGCCTGAAAAGGCGGCGGCCGATGACCTGGCGTCGGAGGCATCCGCCGCGCCCGATGCCGAGGCCGCTGCCGAGGACGCCGACGCCGACGCGCCCGGAGAGCTCGCCGCCGTGGCGGGGGATGAGAGCGACCCCGAGGCCTCCGACCCCGCGCCCGATGACGAAGAAGACGCCAGGCCCGAAGCGCTCGCGCCGGAAGACGCCGCCGCCCCCGACCCCGACGCGGCGGCCGGCGGGCCCTTCAAGCTCCACCGGCGCGCCCGGCTGGAGGAGACGGAAGCGCTGCTGGCCTGGCTGCTCGCCGCGCCGGCCGACGCCCCGTTGGAATTCGACGCCTCCGAGGTGGACAACATCTCGACCCCCTATGTCCTGGCCATCGTCGGCGCCGCGCGCGCCCGGGCCGAGGCGGGGAGCCCGGCCGCCGTGCGCAGCCCCTCCCCGGCCTTCGTGGACGCCTTCTCGGACCTCGGCCTGTTCGGGGACCTCATGAAAATGGAGATCCGCCCATGAGCCGCATCCTCGCCGTGGACGACACCCGGTCGCTCCTCAACATGCTCAAGGCCTGCCTGGAGCGCGGCGGACACGAGGTGTTCACCGCCAAGGACGGGGTCGAGGCGCTGGAAAAGCTGCGTGAGCACGAGCCCGATCTGGTGATCACCGACCTCAACATGCCGCGCATGAACGGCCTGGAGTTCATCGCCGCCGCGCGGGGCGAGCCCTCGGGCCGGGCCCTGCCGATCCTTCTGCTGACCACCGAGACCGCGCAGGAGCTCAAGGACCGGGCGCGGGAGGTGAAGGCGACGGGCTGGCTGACCAAGCCCTTCGACCCCGACCAGATCCTGGGCCTCGTGGCCCGGCTCGCCTGACGCCCCGCAATCCAAGGACGGACATCGCAGATGGACGACGACAACGAAGACTATCTCGCCCTGTTCTTCACGGAATGCGGGGAGCTTCTGGCGGATCTGCAGGAGCAGCTCGACCGCCTGATGGACGGCGAACGCGATCCGGAGCTGGTGAACGCCGCCTTCCGCGCCGTGCATTCGGTCAAGGGCGGCGCGGCGGCCTTCGGCTTCGACCATCTGATCGGCTTCGCGCATGTGTTCGAGACGGTGATGGACGGACTGCGGTCCGGTCGTCTCCAGCTGGGCTCGGACATCGTGAACCTGCTGATGCGGTCCGGCGACGTGATGGAGACCCTGATCGAACAGGCCCGCGACGGCGGCGACGTCGATTCCGGGCATGTCGACCGTGTCCGCCAGGAGCTGGAGGAGCAGATCGGCCGATCCTCGGCCGAGGAAGCGCCCGAGGACGGCCCCTCCGCCCCGGCCTCGGCCGCCCCGCCGCCGCCCGCGCCGGCCGAGGCCGAGCCTGAACCCGGCGAGCCGCGCGAGGTCATCGTCTCCTTGATCCCGAGCGAGGATTTCATCCATGGCGGCCACGATCCCCTTCGGGTGATCCGGGCGGCGCGCGAACTCGACCTTGTGGCGGCCGAACCGATCGGCGACCTGCCGCCGCTGGCGGAGTTGACGCCGGAAGGCTGCCCCATCGGCTGGAAGCTGCGCTTCGAGACCGATCGCCCGCCCTCGGCCTTCACCGATTTCTTCTCGGTCTACGAGCATATCGCGGTCGTCGAGATCGTGGACGAGAACTGGTCCGAAGCCCCCGCCGCGCCCGCGGGCGCCGAGGCCGCTCCGGCCTCCGTCGCGCCGACCGAGGCGAAGGGCGACCCCGCGCCCTCCGCCGCGGCCGCGCCTCCCGAGGCGGGCGGCAAGGATGCGGGCAAGGACGGCGCGCGCCACTCCGCCGCCAAGACCTTGCGGGTGGAGCTTCCGCGCATCGACCGGCTGGTGAACCTTGTCGGCGAGATCGTCATCACCCAGGCGGTGCTGGCGCAGAAACTGTCGGAGACCGACGCCGCCACCGCCCTGGAGGTCGGTCATTCGGTCGAGGCGATGTCGCGGCAGACCCGGGAGCTTCAGGAATCGGTCATGGCGATTCGCGCCCAGCCGGTGAAATCGGTGTTCTCGCGCATGCCCCGCGTGGTCCGGGACCTGGCCGACAAGCTCGGCAAGGAGGCCAGGCTGGTGCTGGCCGGCGAGCATACCGAGGTCGACACCACGGTGATCGAGGAACTCGCCGAGCCCCTCACCCACATGCTGCGCAACTCCATGGATCACGGGCTGGAGCTGCCGGACGAGCGCGCCGCCGCCGGCAAGCCGCGCACCGGGACCATCCGACTGGCCGCGGAACATCGCGGTGAGCGCGTGATCATCATCATCGAGGACGACGGCCGCGGCATCAACCGCGAGCGGGTGGTGGAGAAGGCCATCGAAAACGGCCTGATCGGCCCCGACGACAACCTGACGCCCGAAGACATCGATCAGCTGATCTTCCATCCCGGCTTCTCCACGGCGAAGGAGATCAGCTCGGTCTCCGGCCGCGGCGTCGGCATGGACGTGGTCAAGAAGAAGATCCAGGCGCTGGGCGGCCGATGCCACCTGCGCTCGGACCCCGGCAAGGGCACGCGCTTCCAGATCACCCTGCCGCTGACGCTGGCGGTGCTGGACGGCATGACCATCTGCGTGGGCGACGAACGCTTCATCCTGCCGCTCAGCTCGGTGGTCGAGGCGCTGCGCATCGACGGGGAGCGGGTGGAGGTGCTGCCCGACCGGTCCCAGGTGCTCGCCCGCCGCGGCCAGTACCTGCGCCTGATCAGCCTGCGCAACGCGCTGGGCATCGACCTCGGCGACAAGCGCGAGGAGATGGCGATCGTCGTCGACACCGAGACCAACGGCCATGTCGCGCTGCTGGTCGATGAGCTGATCGGCCAGCGCCAGGTCGTCCTGAAAAGCCTCGAGGCGAACTTCAAGCGGGTCGAGGGCGTCTCCGGCGCCACGATCCTGGGCGATGGACGGGTGGCCCTGATCCTCGACATCCCGTCGCTCGTTTCCATGGGCGGCTCCGCGCGCGCCCCGATCCAGGAGGTGTTCCATTGACCGAAGCCGCGATGCAGACCGAGCCCGCCCCTGCCGCCGCCCTTCCGGGTGAGACGGAGCCCGCGGGCGCGGCGCGCTACAAGCAGTATGTCACCTTCCTGGTCGGCGACCGGGCCTACGGGGTCGACATCGTGCTGGTGCGCGAGATCAAGCAGTGGACCCCGACCACGGCCCTGCCCAACCAGCCGCACTACATGCGCGGCGTGCTGAACCTGCGCGGCACCATCGTGCCGGTGCATGACCTGCGCGCCCGCTTCGGCGGCAACCTGACCGAGGCGACCGAGACCCATGTCGTCGTCATCGTCTGGATCGGCGACCAGACGGTCGGCGTTCTGGTCGACGCGGTGTCCGACATCATCACCGTGAGCTCCGACGACATCCGGCCGGTCCCGCCCTCCGAGGCGGATCTCGACCAGTCCTCGATCGGCGGCCTGGTGAACGCGGAATCCGGCATGGTCGCGCTGCTCGACCTCAAGGCGCTGTTCGGCGGGGCGTCGATGGGCATGGTCTGAAGACGCGCCCGGAAAGCCTCCCGCCCCATGACGGTCCCGGCCCGGCCGCGCCCCGGCGCGCCGATGACGCTGCGACGAACGGAGACGAGCATGAACAACCCCCCTCCCGCCTCCGCCTTGACCAAGGGTCCGGGCATCGGACCGCGCCTGACGGCCGCGGCCGGAGGCCTGGCGTTGCTGACCGGCGTGACCGTGGGCGCGGTCAGCTACATGCTCGAGGCCGAGGCCCTGCGTCATGAGGCGGCGAACCGGCTGGCGTCCATGGCGGACGGCGCCGGCGCGCGGGTCGAGTTCCTGCTCGACGACGTGCGCCGCGACATGGCGCTGCTCGATGCGTCCGAACTGGGGACGGACCACCTCCTCGAATTCTCGACGACCTGGGATGCCGAGGCGATCGTTCCGCTCTACCTGGACGGCAACCCGCATCCGCTGGGGCAGCGCCAGGCCCTGCGCGACGCCGGCGACGGCTCCGACTGGTCGGACGCGCACCGGCGCCACCATGTCACCCTTCGCGCGTTTCAGGAGCAGCGGGGCTACTACGACCTGTTCCTGATCAACCCGGCGGGCGACGTGGTCTACACGGTCGCGAAGGAAGCGGATTTCGGAACCAACCTGACCAATGGCCCCTACGCGGATTCGGGCCTTGGCGAGGTGTTCAGGCGGGCCAGGGACCTTTCGGCCGGGCAGGTGATCTTCGCGGATTACGCGGCCTACGCGCCCTCCGCCGGCGCGCCCGCGGCCTTCGCCGCTTCGCCGATGTTCGACGAAGACGGACGACGCATCGGGGTGGTCGCGGCGCAGCTGGGCGCCGAGCGGCTGGCCGAGGCCCTGTCCTTCGCAGGGGCGGAGAGCGGGCTCACGGTCTTCCTGACCGGCGCCGACGGCATCCTGCGCACCGAGCTCGCCTCGACCTCCGGCGACGACGTGCTCAGGACCCGCTACGCCCCGCCCCCGGCCGAGCCGGGCGCCGACGTCGCCTTCGGTCCCGGCAGCGACGGGGAGGACGCCTATGTGGTCACCCGGCGCATCACGCGCGACGGGCTCGACTGGACGCTGGTGACGGAGGAGCGGGGATCGCTGATCGCCGGGCGCCTGAACGAGGCCGCGATGGCCCTGGCCCTGACCATTCTGCCGGCGCTTGGCGTGGCGCTGCTGCTGGGCTGGCTGATGGCGCGCGGTTTCGCACGCCCGGTGCGCGAGATGGCGCAGGCGGTGGGCGAGCTGCTGGAAGGGCGTCGCCACGACGTGCCCGGCGCGGAGCGGACGGACGAACTGGGCGGGCTGGCCCGCTCGCTCAACCGGATCCACGGGAATGCGGTCGCCGCCCGGCGCATAGCCACCGCGCTCACCGCCTCGGCGGACATGGTGATGATCCTCGACAACGACATGAAGGTGGTCTTCGCCAACCAGGCGATGGAGGACGGGTTCCGGCCCCTGCTGGGCAAGCAGGCCGAGGGGCCCGACGGGCTGGTGGGCCTGCCGGCCTCGGCCTTCGTCAAGGACACCTCGCAGTTCCTGAGCCCGGACCGTCGCGGCGCGCCGCTGGTCGAGATCGGCGACAAGCAGTTCGGCCTCGCCATCACGGAGATGCGTGACGAGCATGGCGACATGATCGGCCGCGCGATCACCTGGCGCGACCGCTCGACCCCGATGCTCTCGGAGACCCAGGTCAACGAGGTGCTCGACGCCACGGTGAACGGCGACTTCTCGCGGCGGCTGGACGGCGCCACGGGAGACCGCTTCACCCAGCATGTGTCCAAGTCGATCAACCGGATGGGCGAGGTCGCCGGCGGCTTCTTCGCGGATCTCGAGAAGATGGTCGACGCGCTCGCCACCGGCCGCCTGTCTCACCGGATGGTGGAGACGCATTCCGGCCGCTTCGGCGAGGCCGCGGGCAATCTCAACAAGGCCGTCGGCCGGCTGGCGGAGACCATCGCGGATATCGAGAGTGCGGCCGACGGCATGCGCGGCGCGGCGGACTCGATCTCCGAGGAAGCCGGCCAGCTCTCCGCCCGCACCGAGGCCCAGGCCTCCTCGCTGGAGGAGACCGCGGCGACGATGGAGGAGATGGCCGCCAATGTGAAAACCACCGCCGAGAACGCGTCGAGCGCCGAAAATCTCGCCCGCGACGCCGCCCAGCGCGCCCAGTCGGGCCGTTCGGTGATGTCGGACGCGGTGTCGGCGATGGGCCGGATCGAGGACAGCTCGACCAAGATCTCGGACATCATCTCGGTGATCGACTCGATCGCCTTCCAGACCAACCTGCTGGCGCTGAACGCGGCGGTGGAGGCGGCCCGCGCCGGGGAGGCCGGCAAGGGCTTCGCGGTGGTGGCGGCCGAAGTGCGCACGCTGGCGCAGCGCTCCAGCCAGGCGGCCAAGGACATCTCGGGCCTGATCCAGACCTCCTCGGGCCATGTGGTCGAAGGCGTCCGCCTCGTGCAGGGCACCGGCAAGGCGCTGGAGGATATCGCGGACGGCATCGCCCGCACCGCGGCGACCATCGAAGACATCTCCTCCGCGGTGCGCGAGCAGAGCTCGGGCGTGCAGGAGACCAGCCAGGCGGTCAGCCATATGGACGAGGCGACCCAGCGCAACTCGGCGATGGCGGAGCAGAGCGCCGCGGCCGCGCGCCGGCTGCAGAACGAGGCGCGCTGGCTGATCGAACGGGTGGGCTTCTTCGACACCGGCCTGTCCGCGGCGAGCCGCAAGGCCGGGGGGGGCGCAGCCCGGGCCGGCGACGGGATCTCTTCCTCCTCCGCGGCGTCCGGGTCCCTGGCCCCGTCGGCGGGCCGGCAGGCGGCGGCCAAGCCTGCCCCGAAGCCGACCCCGAAGCCAGGCGCGTCGTCGATCGCCGCCCGCCCCGGCGCCGCCGCGGCGCCGCGGCCCAGGGCTCCGTCCGCGGCGGCCGCAGCCGGAACGGCGTTCAAGCCCGCGCCGAAACCTGCGCCGAAACCGGCCTTGAAGCCGGCGCCCCAGCTCGCGCCCCAGCTCGCGCCCAAGCCGGCGGACAAGCTCGCCGTGCCGATGCGCAAGCCCGCCGCGGTCTCCGAGAACGCCCATCCCGAGCCTGCCCCGCGTCCGACCCCGGCCCGTGCGCCCGCCGCCGTGCAGGCCGCGGCGGTCGCGGACGACCAGGACTGGTCGGAGTTCTGATCCCATGACCCCCCGTTCCTCCGCCCCCCGCGTTTCCGACAGCCGGGACACCGGCGCCTATGGCGGCGAGTTCAACATGTCGGACGCCGAGTTCCAGCGCGTCGCCGACAAGGTGTTCGAGATCGCCGGCATCGTGCTCAAGGACCACAAGCGCCAGATGGTCTACACTCGCCTGTCGCGCCGTCTGCGCGCGCTCGGCATGACCAGCTTCACCGACTACATGGACCATCTGGAAAGCGGGGCCGGATCCCGGGAGATCACCGAGTTCTCCAATGCGGTGACCACCAACCTGACGTCCTTCTTCCGGGAGTCCCACCATTTCGACCACCTCCGCCACGAGGTGCTGGAGCCCCTGGGAAAGGCCGGGAAATCCCGGATCCGGGTCTGGTCCGCAGGGTGTTCGACGGGGGAGGAGCCCTATTCCATCGCGCTGACCGCCCGCGCGGCGGCGCGCAGCATGGGCGGGGCCGATTTCCGGATCCTGGCCACCGATCTCGACACCAACGTCCTGGCCAAGGCCAAGGCGGGCATCTATCCGGAGGCCCGGGCCGCCGACGTGCCGTCCGAGCTGCGATCCGGCGCCATGTCCCGGCGCGGCGCGGATGTGGAGATGTCGGCGCAGCTCAAGTCGATGATCGCCTTCCGCCAGCTCAACCTGCTGCACGCCTGGCCATTCCGCGGGCCGTTCGACGTCATCTTCTGCCGCAACGTGCTGATCTATTTCGACGCCGAGACCAAGGCGGGCCTGGTGCGCCGCTATGCGGAGGCGCTGACCGACGACGGCATCCTTTATCTCGGCCACTCGGAATCGCTGCTGGGGGAACACCCGCTGCTGAGCTCCGAGGGCCGCACCATCTATCGGAGGCGCCGATGAGCTCGCGGGCCGGGGGGGGATCGGCCTCCTATTTCGACCCCAAGATCGGCGCGCGCGCGATCTCCGTCCTGCCGGGGCACCACGACGTGACCCAGGAGACGGACGTCGCGGTGACCACGCTGCTTGGCTCCTGCGTCGCGGCCTGCATCCGCGATGTGGACAAGGGCATCGGCGGGCTCAACCATTTCCTGCTGCCCGGCGAGGACAGGTCCGAGGCCGGCGCCCGCTCGGCGCGCTACGGGGTCCACGCCATGGAGGTCCTGATCAACGACATCCTCAAGCGCGGCGGCCAGAAATCGCGGATGGAGGCCAAGGTGTTCGGCGGCGCCAACGTGATCGACGTGTCGGCCAAGGATACGGTCGGCATCCGCAACGCCCAGTTCGTGAAGGATTATCTCCGCTCGGAGGGCATCCGTCTCGCGGCTTCGGACACCGGCGGAGACCGGGCGCGGCGGGTCTATTTCTTCCCGTCTTCCGGGCGCGTCTCGGTGCTGCGCCTGCCGGCTTCGGAAACCCGGACCATGCGGCGGACCGAGACCCAGCTTGAGCGGAAGGTCCAGCAGGCGCCGCGCGGCGGCGGGGTGGAGCTGTTCTGATGGAGGGTTCCTGATGTCCGGCGGACCGATCCGGGTGGTCGTGGTCGACGACAGCCGACTGATGCAAGGCATCATCACCGCCGCGCTTGAGGCGGAGGGCGACATCAAGGTCGCGGCGAAGGCCGGGAACGTCGCCGAAGGGCGTCGGATGATCAAGGAGACCGACCCCGACGCGGTGACGCTGGACGTGGAGATGCCGGGCATGAACGGCCTGGAGTTCCTGGAAAAGATCATGACCCTGCGGCCGACGCCGGTGGTCATGGTCAGCTCGCTGACCGCCGAGGGGACGGAAATCACCCTCGCCGCGCTGCAGATCGGCGCGGTGGACGTGGTCCGCAAGCCCAGCGGGCCGGATCCGATGGGGCCCTTCGGGCGTGAGCTGCGGGAGAAAGTGCGCACCGCCGCCCGCGCCCAGGTCCGGCGTCGCGCGCCGCTTGCGGCGCCGCCGGTCCCTCTTCCCGGCGACGGCGCCGGCAAGGCCGCGCCTCCGCTTCGAACGGGCCGCCCCGCGTCGAGCCGGCCCGATCCGGCGCGCGTCGGGCAGGGGCGGCAGCCGGCGCCCGCGCCCGCGCTCGCCGACAGACCAGCCGCGCCGCCGGAACCGACCCGTGCCAGCGCCTGGAAGCGCGCGCTGATCGCCGTCGGCGCCTCCACCGGCGGCGTCGGCGCCCTGGCCGAGCTGCTGGAGGGGCTGCCGCATGACCTGCCTCCGGTGGTGATCACCCAGCACATGCCGGAGGGATACACCGACCGCTTCGCGCGGCGCCTTCGCGACAAGCTCGGCCGCGACGTGGCCGAGGCCCGCGACGCCGAGCCCCTGACCAGCGGCATGGTCCGCATCGCCCCCGGCTCCCGCCATCTGGAGGTTCAGATCGGCGGCCGCAGGCTGCTGACACGGTTGGGAGATTCGACCCCGGTCACCGGTCACTGCCCGTCGGTGGACGTGCTGTTCGGCTCGGTCGCCCGCGCCGCCGGTCCCGGCGCCGTCGGCGTGATCCTGACCGGCATGGGCCGGGACGGCGCCGCCGGGCTGCGCGCCA
Organism: Albimonas donghaensis; assembly: GCF_900106695.1. GTDB lineage: Bacteria > Pseudomonadota > Alphaproteobacteria > Rhodobacterales > Rhodobacteraceae > Albimonas > Albimonas donghaensis. The sequence continues at coordinate 742,332 of NZ_FNMZ01000002.1, read as the reverse complement.
TGCGCGGCGCCGGGGCCGCCACATTGGGCCAGTCCGAGCGGACTTGCGTGGTCTACGGAATGCCCCGCGCCGCCCGCGAGCTGGGCGCGGTGGAGGAAGAGCATGACCTCGACCGGCTCGCCGCCCGTATCTGCGATTTCGCCCGCAGCGCGCCGTCCCGGCGCGCCGCCCCGGGAAACTGAGGAGACCTGAAATGCCCGCAGCAAAATCCCTGAAGGTGCTGGTCGTGGATGACCAGCAGACCATGCGCGGCCTCGCGCGACAGTGCCTGAAGCGGCTCGGCGTGGTCGACGTGACGCTCGCCGCGGCCGGCGACCAGGCGCTCGAGGCGATGATGACCAAGAAATTCGACGTGGTCATCTCGGACCTCAACATGCCCGGTCTGACCGGGGTCGAACTGGCCCAGAAGATCAAGGAGCATCCGGTCTTCAAGGCGACGCCGGTGTTCCTGGCCACGTCCGACGCCTATCGCGACCAGGCGGCTGTCGACACGGTGGACCACTTCGTGGCCAAGCCGTTCTCGGTGGCCGACATGCGCACGGCGATCGAGGCGCATCTGGGCGCGCTGACCTGACCCTCGCCCGGCCCGGCGTCGCGCGATCCGCCGGGCCGGCGGGCCGGCGCCGGGGCGCATCCGATCATCGCGGGCCCAAGCCCCGCGCAGGATGTCGACACGCGCGCCCGCGATCCTGTCGCGAAGCCTGACCTGTCGCGAAGCCCGGCTCCGGAACGCGGTCCGATATGGCGGGCCGTGGGCGGAGCGCCATGAGAATTCACGTTTCGGGGCGGTCCCCTCGGCGATCCCCTCGGCGGCCTCCAGGGCGGGCGATTCCTCGCCGCCGCCTCCCGCCGTCTGTTCGCAAGCCCATCGGGTCGCCGCCCCGGCCAGCCGGCCCAGCCTTCGCCCGTGCGCCTTCGCCCGTGCGCCTTCGCCCGTGCGTCTCGACCTCGCACCGGGCGCGCCGACCGGAACCCTCTTGCCTCCAATTCATCCTATCCCGCCGCCCCGCATTAAGGGCCGGGTAAGAGTCCCGGCCGATTTTCAGGACCGGGCCAGCCGCGCCGTCGCCAGACGAGTCGCGGCCCGGATACGGGACCCGCCCAAGGGCGCGCCCGGCGACGGTCCAGGCCCATCGACCTTCTCCGCGGCCCCGCGCCCCGGAGATCCGCAGTACGTGGAGCCGGCGCCGCCGGACCGAACCTGAAGGAATAGCGATGACCATCTCCTCCTCGCTCAACGCCAGCGTCGCCGGGCTGAACGTGAACGCGAGCAAGCTTGCGACCATCTCGGACAACATCGCGAACGCCGGGACCTACGGCTACAAGCGCGCCGATGCGGATTTCTCCGCGCTGGTCGTGTCTTCGGGCAATGGCGGCTACACCGCAGGCGGCGTCACCGCCACCGCGACCCGGGAGATCTCGGCCCAGGGCTCGATCGTCTCCACCGAGCAGGCGCTGGACCTCGCCGTCGTCGGGCGCGGCATGCTTCCGGTCACCCCGGCCGCATCGCTCAACCTCAGCAATCCGGAACTGCGGCTCAAGCCGACCGATTCCTTCTCGCCCGATCAGAACGGCACGCTGGTCTCCGCCTCCGGCTTCGCGCTGCTCGGCTGGCCGCTGGACAATTCGGGCAACGTCATCACCCAGCTGCGTGATTCCACCACGGGGATGGAGCCGATCTCCGTGGCCTCCAGCCAGTTCGTCGCCTCGCCGACCACCGAGATGGATCTGGGCGTGAACCTGTCGGCGGAGGATACGCGGGCCGGCGCTTCGGGCGACACGCTCAGCGTGCCGATCGAATATTTCGACAATTTCGGCTCCTCCCAGACGCTGACCGCGACCTTCACGCCGACGGTGCCCGCCACCGGAGCGTCCAACGAATGGACGTTGAGCTTCGATGACAGCGCCACCGCGGCGGCCTCGAACCCGATCGCGACCTATACGCTGACCTTCGACAGCGCCCGCGGCAGCGGGGGCTCGCTGCTGAGCGTCGCCACGGTGACGGGCAACGCCTACGTCCCGGCCGACGGCACGGTGCAGCTGGACGTCGATGGCGGCCCGATCGACGTGACCTTCGGGCCGCTGGGGCCGGGCTCGTCCCTCACCCAGCTGTCGGCGGAATTCGCCCCGTCCTCGATCCGCAAGAACGGCAACAGGGCCGGTATCCTGACCAGCCTGGAATTCGATCCGGACGGCTACCTGAATGCCATCTACGACACCGGCTTCACCCGCCGGATCTACCAGGTTCCGATCGTCGACGTGCCCAATTTCGACGGGCTGGCGGTGCAGGATGGGCAGACCTTCACGGTGACCCCGCAGAGCGGACCGTTCTACCTCTGGGACAGCGGCTCCGGCCCGGCCGGCATTCTCACCGGCTTTGCGCTGGAGCAGTCGACCACCGACATCGCCGGCGAGCTGACGTCGCTGATCGAGACGCAGCGCGCCTATTCGTCCAACGCCAAGGTCGTGCAGACCGTGGACGAGATGCTGCAGGAAACCACCAACATCAAGCGCTGAGGCGCTGAGCTCTCCGGGCGGTCCGCCGCCCGGAGCCCCCTGAACCCGGAGCTGACGAGACCGCGCCATGAGCATGTCCGCCGCCCTCACCAACGCCCTGTCCGGCCTGAACACGAATGCGCGCCGGACGCAGGTCATCTCCGACAACGTCGCCAACGCGCTGACGCCTGGCTACGCGCGGCGAAGCGTGTCCACCGCGCCGCGGGTCGCGGCCGGGGAGGGCGCCGGCGTGACCGTGACCGGCGTCGCCCGGGCCACCGATCCGCGCGCCACCGGCGATCGCCGCCGCGCCGAAGCCGCGAGCGGGGAGAGCGCGGCTCTCGCCAGCGCCGAATCCCGCCTTCTGGGAAGCATCGGCGGCATCGCCGACGCGGGTTCGATCTCGGCCCGCGCGGTGACCTGGGAATCGGCGCTGGCCCGGCTGGCGGACTCGCCCGAAAGCGCGGCCCTGCAGGCCGACGCGGCGGCGGCGGCGCGCGGGCTGGTCAGCGGTCTCAACGCCGCGAGCCAGGAGACCCAGCGCGTGCGCATGGATGCCGATGGCCAGATCGGCCTGATGGTTTCGGAGATCAACAGCGCCCTCGAATCGATCAGGGAGCTGAACTCGGACATCGAGCGGATGACCATCTCCGGCCGCGACACCGCTGCGCTCGACGACGCGCGCTCGCGGGAGATCGACCGCATCTCTTCGCTGGTCCCCGTGAGAATCGCGGGGCGGGAGAACGGCAAGATCGCCCTCTACACTCCGGACGGGGGGATCCTGCTTGACGGGCGCGCCAACCTGCTGGGCTTCGAAGCGACGGGCCAGATCACCGCGGACATGACGCTTGGCTCCGGGGCGCTGTCTGGTCTGACCCTGAACGGAGAGCCGATCTCGGCGGGAACCGGCGACGGTCCGCTCGACGGCGGCGCGCTGGGCGCCCAGTTCGCGATCCGCGACACCCTTGCGCCGGAGGCGCAGGGCCAGCTCGACGCGCTCGCCCAGGACTTGATCCTACGCTTCGAGGATCCCGCCGTGGACCCTACCCTGGCGGTCGGCGATCCCGGCATTTTCACCGATGAGGGCGGGGCTTTCGACGCGCTGGACGTGATCGGCCTGGCGGGGCGGCTCCAGGTCAACGCGGCCGTCGACCCCGCGCAGGGCGGCGAGGCCTGGCGGCTTCGCGACGGCATCAACGCGGCGGCGCAGGGGCCGGTCGGCCTCGACACCCTGCCGCGCGCCCTGATGGCGGCGCTGGCGGACCCTGTCTCAGCCCCGGCCGGCGTGGGCTTCTCCGGCATGTTCGGTTTTCTCGACCTGGTCCAGTCCGCCGTCGCGGGGCGCGAGCAGGCCAGCGCCGATCTCGAATCCCTCGCCGCTTTCTCGGGGGGGCGCTTCACCCTGTTGCAGGAGGCCGAGGCCGCGGTCACCGGCGTCGACACCGACAAGGAGCTCTCGGATCTGCTCGTGGTCGAGAACGCCTATGCGGCCAATGCGCGGGTGATCGAGACTGTCGACGGCCTGCTCAAGCGCCTGCTGGAGATCTGATCGTGCGATACGCCCTGACCCCATTCCGGACCGGCATCGCGCCCGGACGCCGGCCTGTTCCAGACCTGACGGGAGACTGCAGATGATGACCTCTCCGCTTCCCGATCTCGCTTCGGCGCTGCGTTTGCAGCGCGACGCGGGCGACGTGCGCGCGGCGCTGGAACGCGCGGGCCGGGAGTTGTCGACCGGCCGCAAGGACGACCTCTTCGCGGCCTCCGGTCACGATCCGCGCCGTTTGCTGGCCATCGAGGCCTCGCAGGCTCGCGCGGCCCGGGAATCCGAGGGCGTCAGCCTGTCCCAGGGACGCGTTTCCCTGACCCAGTCGGTGATGGGCGGGCTCGGCGAGCTCGCCAACGAACTGGGGCTGGAGCTTTCGGCCTCGCTGGCCCGGGGCGATTACAACAGCGCCCGCATTCACGCGGCCGGGGCGCAGGATGCGTTCCGGGCAGCGGTGCAGAACCTCAACACGCGCTATGGCGGCCGGACGCTGTTCGCGGGCGCCGCCGTCGATCAGCCGGCATTGGCGCCGCCCGACGACATCCTGGCGGACGTCTCCGCGCTGCTGGCCGGCGCGGTCGACGCGGCCGACGCCATCGCCCAGGTGGATTTCTACTTCGATGACCCGGCCGGAGGGTTCGCCGCCACCCGGTTCCTTGGATCGGCGGAAGACGCGCCGCGCGCCACGATCGACGAGGGGGCCTCGGTGGACATTTCCCGCCGGGCGGACGATCCGGAGGTGCGCGCGTTGCTCAAGGGCCTGGCCCTGGCCGCGGCGACGGTGGACCCGGCCTATGCCGGTCCGGCGGATGCGGAGACCGACCTGCTGGGTCACGCGGCCGACGTCACGGTCGCCTCGCGAGAGTTGATCGTTCAGTCCCAGGCCATGCTCGGCCTGTCGGAACAACGGCTGGAGGAGGCGTCGGTCCGCATCTCCGCGCGTCGCGACGCGCTCGACATCGCCTGGAACGACGCCACCTCGCGCGACCCCTTCGACGCGGCCACGGAATTTCAGGCCGTAGAACAACAGCTTGAGCGGGTCTTCGCGGTCACCGCGCGCATGTCGCGCCTCACCTTGCTCGATTTCCTGCGATGATCGGTTGCGCCGACCGCGCGGGCTCGCGCATCCGGAACTGGACCGTGCTGGCCCTGGCCAGCCTGGCGCTGATAGTCTCCGCCTGGGTCGGCCCCCTGCCGGCCCGCGCGGGGCAAAACCGCGACGCGATGTCGGTCATGGAGCCGCCGGAGGGCGCGATCCGCGTCCGGCTCAAGGACCTCGTCGAATTCGACGGCGTCCGGGGCAACGATCTGGTCGGCTACGGCCTCGTGGTCGGGCTCAACGGAACCGGCGACGGTCTGCGCAACTCGCCCTTCACCGAGGAGGCTCTGGTCAACCTGCTGGAACGGCTGGGCATCAATGTTTCGGGGGAGCAGTTCCGCCCCAACAATGTGGCCGCGGTGCTGGTCACCGGGGTGCTGCCCCCCTTCGCCCGGGCCGGCAGCCAGATCGACGTCACCGTTTCGGCCATCGGCGACGCGTCGAGCCTGCTCGGCGGCACTCTGGTGATGACCCCGCTCAACGCCGCGGACGGAGAGATCTATGCGGTGGCGCAGGGCTCGATCATCGCCGGCGGCGTGACCGCCGAAGGAGAGGCGGCCACCGTCACGCAGGGCGTGCCCACCGCCGGCGGCATCCCCAACGGCGCCCGTGTGGAACGTGAGATCCCCTTCGACTTCAGTCAGATGGGCCGCATGCGGCTCGCCCTGCGCGACCCCGACTTCACAACCGCCGCCCGGATCGCCGACACCATCAACAGCCAGGCCGACATGCAGCTCGCCCAGATGCTGGACGCCGGCACCATCGAGATCGACGTGCCGCGCTCGCGCCTCTCCCCGGCCCGCCTGATCAGCGCGCTGGAGAACCTGGAGATCGCGCCCTCTCGCAAGGCCCGCGTGGTGGTCGACCAGCGCTCCGGCACCATCGTGCTGGGCGACGACGTGCGCGTCTCGCGCATCGCCATCAGCCAGGGCAACCTGGTCCTGCGCATCCAGGAAACGCCCGTCGTGTCCCAGCCCAACCCCTTCGCGCCGCAGGGGGAGACCATCGTGGTCCCCCGCACCGAGGCGGCGATCGAGGAGGAGCCGGGCACCGGCCTGGCCGTGATCGACAACACCGTGACGCTGTCGCAATTGGTCGAAGGGCTCAACGCGCTGGGCGTCACTCCGCGCGACATGATCGACATCCTGAAAACCATCAAGGCGGCCGGCGCGCTGCACGCCGAGTTCATCGTTCAGTAGTTACGATCCGCCGGCTGATCTCGCGACGCCGAGCCGATGTCCCCGGCGAAGCCAGGCGACACGGTTCTTCGCGCCGCGGGCGGTCCCGTTCCGCCGGCGCGCGTTCGACGCGGCGCTTCGCTGCCATCGCAGCCCGCGATCGGCGGCGAAAGCTGCGCGGCTGAACGAAAAGCGAACCTGGCCCTTGCCGCAGCGCCTCGGCCGCGCCAGTTTCCCCGCCATGAAGGCGACCGAACTCCTCGAACTCCGGCCCCAGGGCCTGTGGTGCCCGCCCGCCGGCGCCTTCATCGACCCGGTGCGCCCGGTCGACCGGGCCATCGTCACGCATGGACATGGCGACCACTGCCGACCCGGCTCCCGCGCCCTGCTCGCCACCCCCGAAACCGTGGCCATCGCCGAGGCCCGCTACGGCCGCACGGCCTTCGCCGCCACCCAGGCGATCCCGGCCGGCCGTCCCATGCGCCTCGGCGACGCCACCATAACCCTGGTTCCCGCCGGCCATGTCCTCGGCTCCGCCCAGGTGGTGGTCGAGGCCGGCGGCGCCCGGGCGGTCGTCTCGGGCGACTACAAGCGCGCCGCCGACCCCACCTGCGCGCCGTTCGAACCCGTCCCCTGCGACCTCTTCGTCACCGAGGCCACCTTCGGCCTGCCGGTCTTCCGCCACCCCCCGGTGCAGGACGAGATCGCCCGCCTCCTCGCCTCCGTCCGCGCCCAGCCGGAGCGCTGCCACGCCATCGGCGCCTATGCCCTCGGCAAGGCCCAGCGGATGATCGCGGAACTGCGCCGCGCCGGATGGGACCGCACCATCTACCTGCACGGTGCGCTTGTGGGCCTGTGCACTGTCTACGGGCGCCTCGGCATCCCCCTCGGCCCGCTCGAAACCGTGCGCGGCCAGGGCGCCGAGCTGAAGGGCGAGATCGTGCTCGGCCCCCCTTCGGCGCTGAACGACCGCTGGGCGCGCCGCCTGCCGGACCCGGTGATCTGCGCCGCCTCGGGCTGGATGCGCGTCCGCCAGCGCGCCAAACAGCGCGGCGTGGAACTGCCCCTCGTCGTCTCCGACCACGCCGACTGGGACGAGCTGACCGCCACCATCACCGAGACCGGCGCCCAGACCGTCTGGGTCACCCATGGTGCGGAAGAGGCGCTGTGCCTGTGGTGCGCCGACCAGGGGCTCGACGCCCGCCCTCTCGCCCTCGCCGGGCGGGGCGAGGAAGAGGCGATGTGAGCCCATGCGCGCCTTCGCCGACCTGCTGGAGACGCTGGTCCACACCCCGCGCCGCACCCGAAAGCTGGCCCTGCTGCGCGCCTATTTCCGCGCCACTCCCGATCCCGACCGCGGCTACGCGCTCGCCGCGCTGGCCGGCACGCTGGAGATGCCGAGCCTCACCCCCTCGGTGATCCGGGGCGTGGCGCAGGCCCGAGTCGACCCCCGCCTGTTCGCGCTGTCACATGACTTCGTGGGCGACCTGGCCGAGACGGTGGCCCTGATCTGGCCCGACCCGCCCACGCCCCCCGGCCCCCCGCCGGGCCTCTCCGAAACGGTCGAGCGTCTGCGCGCCGCCTCCCGCGCCGCCCGCCCCGGCCTGCTGGACGAGCTTTTCGACCGGCTCGACCCCTCGGCCCGCTTCGCGCTGATCAAGCTCTGCGCGGGGGGCATGCGGGTCGGCGTCTCCGCGCGCCTCGCCCGCACGGCGCTGGCCGAGGAATTCGGCCGCCCCCTCTCCCGGATCGAGGAGCTGTGGTTCGCCCTCTCCCCCCCCTATGCCGACCTTTTCGCCTGGCTGGAGGGCGGGGAGGAGCCCGAGGCCGACCTGTCGCTCGCCTTCCGCCCGATGATGCTGGCCAACCCGCTGGAGCCCGAGCGGTTCGAAACCCTCGCCCCCGCGGACCATATCGCGGAGATCAAGTGGGACGGCGTCCGCGTGCAGGCCGCCGCCACCAGGGCCGGGCGGCGTCTCTATTCCCGCGCCGGCGAGGATCTCGCCCCCGCCTTCCCCGACATTCTCGCGGCGATGGACTGGCAGGGTTGCGTGGACGGAGAGCTGCTGGTGGCGATCGACGGCGCCCCCCGCCCCTTCGCCGAGCTTCAGGCCCGGCTCGGCCGCAAGCGGGTCACCGCGAAGATGCTGGCCGAGGCGCCCGCCCATATCCGCGCCTATGACCTGCTGCATGACGGGGAACGGGATCTGCGCGCGCTCCCCCTCGCCGAGCGCCGCGCGCGCCTCGCCGCCTGGATCGAGACCCACGCCCCCGCCCGCCTCGACCTCTCCCCCGAGATCCGGTTCGAGACCTGGGACCAGCTCGCGGCGCTTCGCGACGCCCAGCGCGCCGAGGGGCAGGAGGGGCTGATGGTCAAGCGCCGGGACGCCCCCTACGCCGCCGGCCGCCCCATCGGCCCGTGGTGGAAATGGAAGCGCGACCCGCTCAGCGCCGACTGCGTGCTGATGTATGCCCAGCGCGGGCATGGGCGGCGGTCCTCCTATTATTCCGACTTCACCTTCGGGGCGTGGGAGCCGGACCCGGAGGGCCCGCCGGGCGCCGAGCGTCTCGCGCCCGTGGGAAAGGCCTATTCCGGGTTCACCGACGCGGAGCTGGTGGAGCTCGACCGCTGGGTGCGCGCTCACATGACCCAACGTTTCGGTCCGGTCCGCGCGGTGGAGCAGGCGCTGGTGGTGGAGGTCGCCTTCGACGCGGTGCAGATCTCGCGCCGCCATCGCTCCGGCGTCGCCATGCGCTTTCCGCGGATCAAGCGCATCCGCTGGGACAAGCCGGCGGACGAGGCCGACCGGGTGGAGACGCTGCGCGCGCTGGCCGCCCCCCAGGGCTGACGCGGCGCCCATCCCGGTCCGCCGAAGCCCACGGGCGGCGCAGCCGTCCGCGCGTCCCCGGCGCGGCCGGGGTGGGCGGGCGGGAGGCTGCGACGGGGACGCGCCCTTCGCTCCCGTCCGCGCGCCCGCGCCGTATCGCGGGAACCGATCCCACCTGCCCGCCCCCCCTCGGGTCCCGGCGCCGGGCGGCTCCGCCCCTGTGACGCCCCCGAAAGCAGGTGCATGGCCGCCGCGCGCGCCCGGCCGGCGCGCGACCCGAAGCCGGCGCCGCGTGGCCATCGCCCCGGGATGGGTCTGGGGGGTTTGCGGCGCGACGCCCGTGGGCTATCTGTGTCCCGTCGCCCCTCCGGCGGCCGCGCTGATTTCCCTGCGCACCTTTATCGAGCACCGGGCCGAGCTGCTGCCCGATCATCGCAGCGCGGTCGTGGAAGCGGGAGCGTTCTGGCGGCTCATGTTCCTCAACGACACTCTTCAGGCGGTGCGTCACGCCGAGCCCTCGCCGCCCCGGCACGCCCCGCCCGCCCGCTGCCGCGAGCCGCGCGACGAGGCGCTGTCGGGCTGCGGCCGCTTTACGCCCCGCGCGCGGGCGCCGCGGGCCCTTCCCCTCATGCGGTGCGCGCCATGACCGGCGCCGCCCTGCAGGGGCTCGCCTCATTGCCGCTCTATGACTGGCCGGAGCTGCGCGACGCCACCGACGCGCTGTGGGCGGCGCTGGGGGCGCGGCTGCGCGAGGTCGGCCTGCCGGCGCCCGAGACGCTGGACCGCGACACACCGGCCGCCGCGCTCTGGGCGGATCCGGAGCTGCTGTTCTCTCAGACCTGCGGGTTGCCGCATGTCGCGGGCGCGGCGCGGGCCACCCGGCTGATCTGCACGCCCAATTATGACGCCGAGGGCTGCGGTTCGGGCCGCTACAGTTCCGCCATCGTGGCGCGGCGGGGGGCGGTCGCGGATCTCGACGCCTTGCGCGGCGGGCGTTTCGCGGCCAATGGCTCGGACAGTCTGTCGGGCTGGGCCGCGCTGCTCGACGCCATGGAGCCCGCGGCGATCGGCGAGGTGGTGTGGACCGGCGCCCATCGCGCCTCCGTCCTCGCGGTGGCGGAGGGCCGGGCCGACGCCGCCGCCATCGACGCGCTGTGCTGGGACATGGCGCAGCGGTTCGAGCCCGCGGCGAAGGAGCTTGTCGTGCTGGGCTGGACCCGCCCGGCCCCGGCGCCGCCCTTCGTGACCTCGGCGCTCACCGTCTCGGGCGACCGGGCGCGCATCCGGGCGGCGCTGGTGGAGACGCTGGTGGACCCCGAAACCGCCGCCATCCGGGCCGAGCTGCGGCTGAGCCGCATCGTCGCCTTCGCCGACACCGATTACGACGACGCCCGCGCGCTGGCCCGCCTGGTCCGCGTCGCCGAGACCGCGCGGCCCGAGCTGCGCGAGGGCTGAGCCCGGCTCGCCCCCCCGCATTCTCCCGGTTCCGGCAACAGTTCATTGCTGTCGCAACGGTAGCGTCCGCCGCCCTGCGCGCTAGGTTGCGCGTCAGACATTCGGGACAGGGAGCGCGCGCGATGGGATTGTTGGTGGAAGGCGTCTGGCACGACCAGGGCTATGACACGTCGAAAACCGGCGGCAAGTTCGTGCGCACCGACGCGAAATTCCGCAACTGGGTGACGCCCGACGGCGCCCCCGGCCCCTCCGGCGAGGGCGGCTTCAAGGCCGAGGCCGGGCGCTATCACCTCTATGTCTCCTACGCCTGCCCCTGGGCCCATCGCGCGCTGATCCTGCGCGCGGTCAAGGGGTTGGAGGACCTGATCGACGTCTCCGTGGTGCATCCGGACATGCTTTCGGACGGCTGGACCTTCGACACCGACTTTCCCGGCGCCACCGGCGACCGGCGCGCAGGCCATGCGTTCCTGCGCGAGGTCTACCTGGAGGCCGCGCCGAAATTCTCCGGTCGGGTGACGGTGCCGGTGCTCTGGGACAAGGAGACGGGGACGATCGTGTCGAACGAAAGCTCCGAGATCCTGCGCATGTTCAACGCGGCCTTCGACGGGATCACCGGGGATCACCAGGACTTCCACCCCCCGCAGCTGCGCCTGGCCATCGAGCCGGTGAACGCGCGCATCTACGACACGCTCAATAACGGCGTCTACAAGTCGGGCTTCGCCACCACGCAGGCGGCCTATGAGGAAGCCGTCCAGCCGCTGTTCGAGACGCTGGACTGGCTGGAGAAGCGCCTGAGTTCAAGGCGTTACCTGATGGGCGCGCGGGTGACGGAGGCCGACTGGCGGCTGTTCCCCACCCTGGTGCGGTTCGACGCGGCCTATTACGGGCACTTCAAGTGCAACATCCGCCGGATCGTCGATTACCCCAACCTCTGGGGTTATCTGCGCGAGCTCTATCAGTGGGGCGGCGTGTCGGGGACGGTGAATTTCGACCACATCAAGCGGCATTACCACTACAGCCACGAGTCGATTAACCCCTACCGCATCGTCCCCGTCGGTCCGGCGCTGGACTTTCATCAGCCGCATGGGCGGGACGCGCTGCGCGGAGCGGCGCGGGAGACGGCCTGAGCGGGAGGCGGCCGCCGGGGGCCGTCAGTCGAAGGTCCCGACCGACTGGGCGACCAGCATGAAGGCCCGCCCGGTGCGGCTGTCGGCGAGGTCGACCAGCCGCCCCTCGCCCCGCGGTTCGGCGGCGGCGAGGCGCAGGACGGCGTCGTAGCGGCGCATCAGGTGCATGGCGGTGTCGCGGAACACCGGGTCCGCCTTCATCATCCGGCGCACGGTGTCGACCAGCGCCTCCGAGGCGACCCCGCCGACGGAGGCGAACTCCGTCCCCCGCTCCCCCCGCGCGAAGCGCAGCCAGAGCGCGGGCGGGGCGTGACGGATCTCCAGATCCTCCATGTAGATGCCATGCTGGGCGAGGATGGTCAGCGCGTCCTCGGCGGCCTGCAGCAGCTCGGCCATGGGGCGGTCGCGGGTGGCGACTTCAAGCGCGGCGAAGCCGGCCTCGTCCCGTTCGTCCCTGGGGAAGTCCAGCGCCAGCGCCATCACCGACCAGTCGCGGATGCTCGTGGGCGGCGCGGTTTCCTGCGGGTCCGAGAGCGGCAGCGAGGGCTGGCTATCCGGCGTCTCCGGCGCGCGCGGCGGGGAGGCCGGGATCGGGGCCGCCTGGCGGAGCGCCTGGGCGGGCGCCTGCTCCGGGGCCGGTTCGGGCGCCGCTTCGGCTTCGGCGGTCGGTTCCGGCTCAAGCGTAGTCTCGGGCGACGGATCGGGCGGCGGCTCGGACGACGGCGGGGCGAAGGTCGCGGCCGGTTCGGCGAAGCCCGCGGGCGCGGGGGCTTCCGGATGCGGGGCGGGGGGCAGCACGGGGGCCTGAACGGTCGCGCCGGCGCGTTCCGCCGTGTCGGCGATCACCAGGTCTATGCGCCGCTGGGTCTCGCCCAGTTCGGCGAGCTGCCGGGCGATGGCCCCGCGCTCGCGGTCCAGCGCGTCGCGGGCGGCATGGGCGACGGCGTGGGTCAGATCCTCGCGGCTCAGCCCCTCCGCCACCGCCTGCGCGCGGGCGCCGGGCCCGGCCCCGAGCGCGGCGCGGGAGGCGGCCCGGCCCACGGCGTCGAGCCGCAGCTCCGCCGCCGCGGCGCGCGACGCCAGCGCGCCCCAGCCGATCGCCAACGCCGCCGGCGCGGTCACGCAGAAGGCCAGGGTCACGGCTTCGGTCAGGGTCGCGGGGCGCAGCCCCTCGGGCAGAAAGCGCACCGCCCAGGTCAGCCCCGCGCCGACCCCGAGCCACAACGCCGCGCCGCCCAGCGCCGCCGGCCAGACCGGGGCGCGGTCGCGCAGGGGCGAGGCCGCGAGGCCGTCGTCCCGCATCGGGCCAAGCGCCCCCCGTTCCGTCGCGGCCTGGGCCGCGCCGGGGTCCGGGTGGGCGCCGCGCTGCGGCGGCTCGACCATGCTTGCGTCCTCCGCGTGGATTGGGACGGGGTCAGATAAAGGCGATCTTGAGGATCTCGTAGGCCTTGCCGCCGCCGGGCGTCATCACCTCGACCGCGTCGCCCTCTTCCTTGCCGATCAGCGCGCGCGCCAGCGGCGAGCGCAGGTTCAGCTTGCCCTTGGCGATGTCCGCCTCGGTTTCGCCGACGATCTGGTAGGTCTTCTCCTCCTCGGTGTCCTCGTCCACGAGGGTCACCGTGGCGCCGAACTTCACCGCGCCCGACAGCTTGGACGGGTCGATGACATCGGCGCGGGAGATCAGGCCTTCCAGCTCCTGGATACGGCCTTCGATGAAGGACTGTTTCTCGCGGGCGCTGTGATACTCGGCGTTCTCCGAGAGGTCGCCATGCTCGCGCGCCTCCGAGATCGCCCGGATCACGGCCGGACGTTCGACGGATTTGAGCTGCTTGAGCTCGGCGTCCAGCGCGGCGAAGCCGCCGGCCGTCATGGGGACCTTTTCCATGCCTCGCCCTCCTTCGGGTGGGGACTTTTCAAGTCGGCGGACGGGCGGCGGACCGCGGTCGTCCTGAAACGCGAAGCAGCCGCGCCTGACGCGGCGCGGCTGCGGTTCGGATTGAGACTAGGCGCCCGCGGGCGGGGTTTCAAGATGCGCCGAGCGGGCTGTCAGGCCGGCGCGTCGGGCGTTTCGCCGCCGAGCCGCCCAGGCGCCGGGTCAAGCGCGCGGCGACCCACCTTCTCCCGCCAGTGGCGCCGGCAGTAGGAAACATAGCGGTCGTTGCCGCCGATCTCGACCTGGGCGCCCTCCGTCGCCGCGGAGCCGTCGGCGCCGACCCGCGCCACCATGGTCGCCTTGCGCCCGCAATGGCAGATGGTGCGCACCTCCCGCAGGCTGTCGGCCAGCGCCAGCAGCGCGGCCGAGCCGGGGAACAGCTCCCCCCGGAAATCCACCCGCAGGCCGAAGCACATCACCGGAATGCCGAGATCGTCGGCCACGTCGGCGAGCTGCCAGACCTGCGTCTTGGTGAGGAACTGCGCCTCGTCCACCAGCACGCAATCCACCGGGCCCGCGGCCAGCCGCGCCTCGATCAGCGCGCGCAGGTCGTCCCCGGTCCCGTAGGTCTCGGCCGGTTCGGCGATGCCGATGCGCGAGGCGATGCGGCCGGGCCCGGCGCGGTCGTCGAGCCGGGCGGTCAGCAGCAGCGTGGTCATGCCCCGCTCGCGGTAATTGTGCGACGCCTGCAGCAGGTTGGTCGACTTGCCCGCGTTCATGGTCGAGTAGAGGAAATGCAGCTTGGCCATGCCCCCGCTTTTCGCCCCGCCGCGCCCGGCTGGCAAGACGGAGCGGAACGCGCGGCTCAGGTTGTGGGGGGGGACGGGTTTCGAGTATCGTGCCCAATCCCCACATCTTGTGGACGCTCGACTCGGAGGCCCCCGCATGTCCGCTTTCGCCGCGCCCATCGCCGAACAGATCTGGGATATGAAATACCGGCTGAAAACGCCGGAGGGGGCGCCCGTGGACGCCTCGGTGGAGGCGACCTGGGCCCGCGTGGCGCAGGCGCTGGCGTCGGTGGAGGCCGACCCCGCCGCCTGGGCCCCCCGGTTCGAGGCCGCGCTGCGCGATTTCCGCTTTCTTCCCGCCGGGCGGATCCTGGCCGGGGCGGGGACGGGGCGCACGGTGACGCTGTTCAACTGCTTCGTCATGGGGACGGTGCCCGACAGCCTCGCAGGCATCTTCGACATGCTGAAGGAAGCCGCGCTGACCATGCAGCAGGGCGGCGGCATCGGCTACGACTTCTCCCCCATCCGGCCCAAGGGGGCGCCGGTGGCGGGGGTCGGGGCGGACGCCTCCGGCCCGCTGAGCTTCATGGATGTGTGGGACTCGATGTGCCGCACCATCATGTCGGCGGGCGCCCGGCGGGGCGCGATGATGGCCACCCTGCGCTGCGATCACCCCGATATCGAGGATTTCGTGGACGCCAAGCGCGACCCCGCCCGACTGCGCAACTTCAACCTCTCGGTGCTGGCGACGGACCCGTTCATGGCGGCGGTGGAGGCGGATGGCGACTGGGACCTGGTGTTCGACGGGAGGGTATACCGCACGCTCCGCGCCCGCGACCTGTGGGACCGGATCATGCGGGCGACCTATGACTACGCCGAGCCGGGCGTGATCTTCATCGACCGCATCAACGCGCGCAACAACCTGGCCTACGCCGAGACGATCTCCGCCACCAATCCCTGCGGAGAGCAGCCGCTGCCGCCCTACGGGGCCTGCCTTCTGGGCTCGATCAACCTCGCGCGGCTGGTGCGCGGGGCGTTCGAACCCGGCGCCGACATCGACCAGGACGAGCTGGCCGAGCTGGTGGGCACGGCGGTGCGCATGATGGACGACGTGGTGGACGCCTCCCGCTTCCCGCTGCCCCAGCAGGCGGAGGAGGCGCGGGCCAAGCGGCGCATCGGGCTGGGGGTCACCGGGCTCGCCGACGCGCTGATCCTGTGCGGGCTTCGCTACGGCTCGCCCGAGGCGGTGGCGCGCACGGAGGCCTGGATGCGGGCGGTGGCGCGGGCGGCCTATTTCGCCTCGGTCGAGCTGGCGCGCGAAAAGGGCGCCTTTCCCTTGTTCGAGGCCGAGCCCTTCTGCGCCTCCCCCTCCGTGCAGGCGCTGGGCGAGGACGTGGTGGAGGCGGTGCGGACCCATGGCATCCGCAACGCGCTGCTGACCTCGATCGCGCCGACGGGGACGATCAGCCTGTTCGCGGGCAACGTGTCCTCGGGGGTGGAGCCGGTCTTCGCCTTCGCCTATCGGCGCAAGGTCACCCAGCGCGACGGCTCGAAGACCGAGGAGGAGGTGGCCGACTACGCCATGGGCCTGTGGCGTGAGAAATTCGGCGACGCCGAGCCGCCCGAGACCTTCGTGGACGCCCAGACCCTGAGCCCCGCCGACCATGTGCGGATGCAGGCGGCGGCGCAGAACTGGGTGGATTCCTCCATCTCCAAGACCATCAACGTGCCCGAGGATATCGGGTTCGAGGCGTTCAAGGACGTCTACATGATGGCCTGGGAGACGGGGTGCAAAGGCTGCACGACCTATCGGCCGAACGCGGTCACGGGGTCGGTTTTGAGTGTCTCTGCTCCCGGCCGCTCTGTCGGCGAGCGGCTGAAGGCGGCAAGGAAAGCGGCTGGCTTGACGCAAGCAGCGCTATCGGAAGCTGCGGGAATGCGTGTTGCGACCATCTCGGATATCGAGACAGGACGAAGCGCGATGGGCTTGAAGTTCGCGGAGAGAGCCGCACCGGTGCTTGGCGTGACCGCTACCGATCTCTTGTTCGGTCCGGGCGACGCGCAGAATGCGCCAGCGGCGAGTTCATCCATCACTTCCGTCGAAACCTGGCACGAACCCCTCGACCGCCCCGAGACCCTCGACGGGCGCACCTACAAGATCAAATGGCCCGACAGCGCCCATGCCATCTACATCACGCTCAACGACGTGATGGAGAACGGACGCCGGCGGCCCTTCGAAATCTTCATCAACTCCAAGAACATGGAGCATTTCGCCTGGACGGTGGCGCTGACCCGCATGATCTCGGCGGTGTTCCGGCGCGGCGGCGACGTCTCGTTCGTGGTGGAGGAGCTTAAGGCCGTGTTCGATCCGCGCGGGGGGGCGTGGATGCAGGGGCGCTACGTGCCCTCGATCCTCGCGGCCATCGGGGGCGTGATCGAGCAGCACATGATCGAAACCGGGTTCCTGGAGGCGGGCCGGGGCCTTTCGGTCGATCCCGCCGCGCGGGCGGAGGCGGTGGACGCCGAGCCCGCGGAGAGCGGCCCGGAAGGCGGGGCGCGGACGGGCGCGCCCTGTCCCTCCTGCGGGGAATACGCCATGCGGATGCTCGAAGGTTGCATGACCTGTCAGAGCTGCGGGTTCTCCAAATGCGGCTGATCCCCGGCCGGGTTTCGCCTGCGGCTTCCCCTGGGTAATTCCAATTGTCCGGCGGATCGGGCATGATCGTCGCCGTCGCGGGCCAGGCCGCCGGGGACGCGAAGGCGACGCGGGCCCGAGGCTGAGCGACGGCTGATGCGCGGAGATCCGCTTTGTTCATCAGGCGTTTATGCGGGGGCGGTCCGAAGCCCTGCCGGACAGGGGCTTTGTTAACGGATTCACGGCGCTTGACGTTGTGACAGGCGCATACGATACGGTTCGGAAACGAGCGTTCAGGTGACTCGAACCACGGGGGGCGTGTGATGCGCACAGGGCGCGGAGCGGCCGCGACTCCGACCGGCGGGATCGTCGGCGCGCTGGCGCTCGGCCTGCTTGCGGGGGGGCTCGCCCCGGCGCCGGCGTCGGCCCTGCCGGTGGAGGACGAGGACGACGCCTCCGCCCATGCGCCCGCGCCCGACTCCGAAGCCGCCCGCGCGGGGGCGGGGCTCTCGATCGTGCCCCTGTCCTTTTCGCTTGAGCCGGAGCGCCGGCCGCAGAGCTTTTTCGACGTGCAGGACTGGCGCAAGGGACTGGCCGAAAGCTTCGGGGTGAACCGCCCGGGCATCGGTCTCGTCCCGCTGGACGCGGGAACGGCGCCGCAGGAGACGCGCCGAACCGTCGCCGTCGCGCAGGCCGCCGACAGCCTGACGCCGCTGCCCGCGGCGCTGCCGCTGCTGGGGCTGGGGCTCGCGCTTCTGGCTCTGGTCGCGCGCCGCCGTCGCCGTTAGTCTCCGCCGCGACGACGCCCGCCGGTCCCCGAAGCGGGCGCGACCGGGAGCGAAACCATGACCCTGCAGGCCGATCTCTTCTTCTCTTTCCGCTCGCCCTATTCCTATCTGGCGACCCCGCGGCTGCACGCGCTGACCCGCGAATGGGACCTGGAGATCAACCTCCGCCCGGTCTACCCGATCGCGGTGCGCGACCCGGCCTTTTTCGCGCGCAACCCGCCGGGCTGGGTCCCCTACCTGCAGCGCGACGTGCGCCGGGTGGCGGCCTATCTGGACCTGCCCTTCGGCTTCCCGCGCCCCGATCCCATCGTGCAGGACATGCAGACCCGCGCCATCGCGGCGGACCAGCCCTATATCCGGCGCATCACCCGCATGGGCGTGGCGGCGGCGCGGCGGGGGCCGGCGGCGGGGATGGATTTCATCCTGCACGTCACCCATGGGCTCTGGGGCGAGCGGGTGCAGGACTGGCACCTGGACGAGAACCTCGCCCCCATCGTGGCGCGCACCGGGCTGGATTTCGAGACGCTGAAGGCCGAGGTGGAGGCCGATCCCGAGGGGCTCGACGCCGTGGTCCAGGCCAACCAGGACGGGCTGGACGCCTGCGGGCACTGGGGCGTGCCGACGCTGGCCTTCGAGGGCGAGCCGTTCTTCGGTCAGGACCGGATCGACCTGGCGGTCTGGACCATGAAGAAGGCCGGGTTGAAGCCGCGCGGCTGAGGCGCGGCGTCAGCCCAGCCCCGCCAGGATGCTCCGTTGCAGCAGCAGCGTCGGGGTCAGCCACATGTCGGGGCGGTCGTAGGCGCCGCAGAAGGCGACCGCGACCAGCCCCGTCTCCGGCGCCACCCAGAGCCGCTGACCGCCATTGCCCATGCCGGCCATGACCTGCACCGGGCCGGAGGGGGCCGGCTGCTCGGTCAGATACCACTGCCCGCTGTAGCCGGGGCCGAAGCCGGTCTCGATCCGCGACGCGCGCAGGCGGGCCAGCCAGGCCTCCGGGATCACCGGAGCGCCGTTCCAGCGCCCGCCGGCGGCCATCGCCTGACCGATCCGCGCCAGTCCCCGCGCCGTCATCCGCAGGCCGGAGGCCGCGGACAGCGCGCCGTCATCGCCGGCATGCCAGTGGAACGCGTCGATCCCCAGCGGTCCGAACAGCGCGTCGCGCGCGAAGGCGTCGAGGCGCTGGCCGGTCCCGTCCTCGATGATCCGCCCGAGCAGCGCCGAGGCCCCGCCGCAATAGGTCCAGCGGGTTCCCGGCGGTTCCGCCAGGGGGCGGTCCAGCACGAAGCGGTAGCGGTCCTCGGCCCGCTCCATCGCGATCTCGGCATTGTCGGGGTCGGTGTAGTCGAGGCTTTCGGGCCACTCGGTTCCCAGGGTCATGTCCAGCGCATGGGCCAGCGTCCAGCCGGCGCGCGCGGGGTCGCGGGCCAGGTCCGGATAGGCGGGAAAGCAGTGCAGGAGGGCCGCCCCGGGCGGCGGGACCAGCCCCCGGTCCAGCGCGATGCCGTAGAGCAGGGAGACCACGCTCTTGGTCACCGAGCGCAGGTCATGGAGCGTGTCGGGGGTGAAATCCACCCGACCCAGCGGGCGGCCCCAGTCCTGGTCCTCGCCGGGAAAGCACGCCTCGGCCAGGGTCTCGTCGCCGCGCAGGACCACGACCGCGTGCAGCCCCTCCAGCAACCTGGCGCGGACGCCCAGCGCGATGCGGTCTTCAAGAGGCGTGGACATGGCCGGGGGCTCCCGAAATGGAAGGAGGCGCCCCGGCGGGACGCCCCCGCGGATCAGTCGGAAATGCGCGAGATCTTCGTGCCCTCGATCCCGGCGCCGGCGAAATAGCCGGACTGGCCGACGAAGAACACGTAGACGCCGCTTTGCTCCGAGGTGGTGGAGAACTTGGCGGCGAAACCGTCATCGGCGACGGTCACGTTGGGGCCGACGCCGACTTCCCAGCCGTCGGTGGCTTCCACGTAGTCCAGCGCTCTCTCGTCCATCAGCAGCATCACGTAGCCGAAGCTGGCCGCGCCCGCCTGCAGCCCGTAGCTGACCGCCATGGAGCGGTAGCGGGCCACGGTCTCGCCCTCCACCTGCAGGACCCCGTCGCCGCCGGCGCCGCCGACCACCAGCCCGACCTTGATGATCTCGGGGAAAATCAGGATGCCGGCGGCGCGCTCCAGCATGTCGCGGGTGACGGGGTGGGTTTCGAGCAGCAGTTCCAGCGTCTCGGCCGCGGCGGCGTCGAGCGCCTCGGCGCTGGCGGCATGGGCCGGGACGGGGGCGGAGGAAAGCCCCAGCCCGAGGGCCAGCGGCAGGGCGGCGGCGGCGGCCAGGAGGGCGCGTCGGAACATCGTGTTTCTCCCCTCGCCGGCGGGCCGGCGTTCCTGCTGTCCGGAGCGCGTGCGCGCCGCGGGCGCCCCCGGAGGGCGCGTCGGGGCGGGCGCGCTGCGAAAGCGCCCGCCCCGTGGCTTGTCGCCGTGGCTTGTGGCCGTGGCGTGTCGGCCGGGACTTGTCGGCCGGGGCCTCAGTGCCCCGACAGCACCAGCGTCTCCACCGGCATGCGCAGCGCCGCGATCCGCAGAATCGCCGCGTGGACCAGCGCCGTCGCGTCCACCGCATGATAGAACATGAACCGCCCGGTCGGCAGGTCCTCGTTCTCCAGCTCCTGGTGGAAGCTGGAATAGGCGTTGGCCACGCAGTGGGAGCCGGGAATGATGAGCGCCGCGTCCTCCTTGTAGAGCGGCTCCATGAACACGGTGACGCCGCCGGGGGCCCGGCTGAGCATTTCGCCCGCCAGGAAATCGGTGGGCCGGAACTGGCCCTCCGCGATCACCGACTGGATGTCGGTGATCACCGTCGGGATGATGTCGAAGGGGGTCGAGAGGCAGGCGACCTCCCCGACCATCCCGACTTCCAGCACCTGGGCGGAGACCTGGTCGAAATTGGCCACCACGCGCCCGCCGCGCACATCGTCGGGGATCAGCAGCCCGGCGGGGCGGAGCACGGCGCTGACATAATCGCCGACGCGCAGGGCGAATTGCTCCAGCTTGCCGTCGATGCCGGCACGTACAATGGTCTTGTCGAGCATCACCTCCGCCTGGTCGAGCGCGGCCTCGGCGCTGGCCTTCTGGGCGGGGAGCAGCGTGGAGATCTTGGCCTCGACCGCGCCCTGGTTGGCGATGGCCGAGCTCAGCGCGCCCTGGCGGGCGTTGACCACGTTCTGCAGGCGCTCCAGCTCCCGCGCGCTGACCACGTTGGAGTTGCGCTTGGAAAGCTCGGTGGAGCGGTTGAGTTCGTCCTGGGCCTGTTCGAGCGAGCTGCGCGCCGAGTCGACCTGGCCGATGGCGGCGGCGAGCTCGGACTGGGCGACGGTCTGGGCGGCGTCGATCTCGGAGACCTGGCGGCGGGCGGATTCCACCTCGGCGCGCTGCCGGGAATCGTCGAGCCGGAACAGCATGTCGCCGGCCTTGACCTGCTGTTCGTTGATCACGCCGATCTCCGCCACGCGGCCGCCGGACTCGGGGAGAATGGCGACGGTGCGGAACACGGCCACGGCCCGGGTGGTGGTCGGGTGGTGGTAGAAGATCATGGTGATCAGGCTAAGCGTGAGGATGGCGCAGAGCGTCAGGCCCCAGCGCAGCTCGGTCCAGATGGTGAAGAGCGTCAGCTCATGCCCCCAGCGCTTGCCCTGCACATAGCGGCGGAACAGGTAGTCGGGCAGGATGGTGAGCGTCGCGCAGATGGTGAACTCAAGCATCGCCGCGCTCCTGGCCGGTCGTGTACGGGGAGGCGGGAGCGGCGGCGGACGCGGGCGCCGTGGCGGTGGAGGCCGCCGCGGGGGCATGGGCGGGGGCATGGGCGGGCGCATGGCCCGCCTGGCCGGGCGCGGGATGCGCCGCGTCGGGCGCGTAGGCGTCGGCGCCGCGCTCGGGCTCCCTGCGCGGCTTGCCGCGGATGGCGTCGGCGATGTCGGCCAGCGGCCCGTTGAAGTCGGGGATCTTGAAGGCGGCGAGCAGCAGGGCCAGCACCCAGAAGATGTTGTTGTGGGTGAACAGCGCCAGCAACGCCATCACGCCGACCAGCTGGAACTGCGAGCTGTTGGCCCCATGGGCCATCCGCTCGGGCAGCGCGTGCATCCTGAAATAGATGATGCCGACCATGACCACCACGCCGATCACGGCGAGCGTCATGACGACGAACATCTGGTCGGTCTGGTCCGGCCCGGCGATGAAGTAGGGCGCGTGTTCGAGCGCCTCGGGATGCAGTAGTTCAGCCAATCCGGCTCTCCTGATGTCTGCGCCCGGCGTCCCTGGCGGAAACCGGGTCGTCGCCCCGCGGCGCGCGGTCCCGCTCCCCCCTCCGGGCGCGGGACCGCGGTCCGCTCAGCCTCCCTGGGCGGGCGGCGTCCGGGCGGTGTCGGCCGCCGCCGCGGCGATGGCTTGCTGGCGGGCCGCGTCGCCGCCGCCGGCATCGTCGTCATCCTCATCGGCCACCCGCACGCGCACCTCGCGCCGGGCGAACTCGATCCCCGCCTCGGCGAAGGCGGCGTTGACGCGGTTGAAGATCTCCTTGCGGATCATGAACTGGGTTCCGGGACGGGCCATGAACTTGCCGCGCAGCACGATGCCGACATCGTCGAATTCGAGCACGCCCTGGCTCTTGAACGGCTGCATGAAGTCGTTCTTGAACTCGGGCAGGGCTTCCATTTCCTTGCCGATGTTCTTGAAGATCTTCTTCACCTTGTTCGGGTCGGTCCCGAAGGGCACGGTGAACTTCAGTTTCACGATCACCCAGTCGCGGCTGTAGTTGGTGACCTTGGCGATCTCGCCATAGGGGATCGTGTGCACCGCGCCGCGATGATGGCGCAGCTGGACCGAGCGGATGGAGATCCGCTCCACCGTGCCGAGCGTGCCGCCGACGTCGATGTATTCGCCCTGGCGGAAGGCGTCGTCGACCAGGAAGAACATGCCCGAAACCACGTCCTTGACCAGCGTCTGCGCGCCGAAGCCGATGGCGAGGCCGAAGACGCCGGCGCCGGCCAGCAGCGGCGCGATGTCCACGCCCGCCTGGCTGAGCGCCAGCAGCAGCGTGAAGGCGATGATCGAGCCGAGCGCCGCCCAGCGGATCAGCGGCAGCACGGTGGCGAGCCGCGAGGCCCCCATGCCCGGCGCGCCGCCGCCCTCGCCGCCGACCTCGTTCTGCTCCTCGGCGGTCAGGGTGCGGCCGGTCATCTCCCGCGACAGGCGCAGGTTGATCCGCACGTTGACCAGTTCGTAGATGAAATAGCCGATGGCGCAGATCGACAGGAACTTCAGCAGCCCCGCCGCCAGTCCCGCGCCCATGCCCGACGCGGCCAGGCCGAACAGGGTCAGGCCCCAGAGCTTGCCGATCAGCATCACCAGGCCGACATAGACGAAGACCCGGCCCATGCGCAGATAGGCGCGGCCGGTGGCCTCGGCGGCGGCCTGGGCGCCGTCGCCCTCGCCGGTGGCGGTGGGCGCGAGCCGGGAGGCGACGGCGCGGATCAGCGAATCCAGCCCCGGCAGCAGCAGGATCAACGCCATGCTCAGGCGGCTCTGCCCGTGCAGGAGGTCGGTGCGGCCGACCGCGGTGATGATCTCGACCAGCACCCATTGCAGGGCCACCAGCGCGATCGCGAGGCGCGGCCACAGATGCGGCCAGGACCCGGGGGCCGTCGCTTCGCCGGGCGCGGCCATCATGGCGGTCAGCGCGTCGCGCTCCTTCGCCAGGAAGGCGATGGCGGCGCCGGTGAACAGCAGATAGCCCCAGAAGGCGTAGCCGGTGACGAAGGGGTTCACGCCGGCGAGGATCTGAAGCTGGCTGACCTGGGCCAGCACGGCCATCAGGATCGCCAGCCCCATGACCGAGCGGGTGATCCGCGCGGCGGTGGCGTCATCGGCCGAAAGCGCGCGCAGTTCCGGGTGCTTGGGGGCGAGCGCCAGCACCAGCAGCGCGTGGACCAGCGGCAGGGTGACGCCGGCCGCGAAGGCGACCTGCCAGGCCGCGTCTCCGCGGATCTCGCCGTTCTCCAGCCCCGCGGCGCCGAAGCGGATCACCAGCCCCGCGACGATGGCGTAGGCGAGAATCCCCAGAAGCCTGGCGCCGAAGCGGCGCATGGCCACGCCGAAGCGCCCGAAGGCGCCGGGCAGCGGCGGTCCGTCGGCGCCGAGCAGCTTCAGCGCGCCGAGCCGCGCCCC
This sequence comes from Albimonas donghaensis, assembly GCF_900106695.1. GTDB lineage: Bacteria > Pseudomonadota > Alphaproteobacteria > Rhodobacterales > Rhodobacteraceae > Albimonas > Albimonas donghaensis. The sequence goes on along the minus strand of NZ_FNMZ01000002.1, from coordinate 718,310 downwards.
GAACCCGAGCGCGATGGCGACGCCCAGCAGCAGCAGAAAGGTCACGAAGCCCATGAAGGAGCCGGCCGAGAGCATGGCGACCATGGCGCCGAGCCCGTCCAGCGCGGCGCCGAGATGGGTGACGGTGGCCAGGATATGCGCGCCGACCGCGCTGATCGCGTCGCCGATGCCCGGCCCGGTCTCGACAGCGGCTTCGGCCTGCGCCCGGGCCACGGCGTCGAGCCGTTCCAGCAGCAGGTCGCGGACCTGGCCGTCGGAGAGCGTGGCCACCAGTTCGCGGATGGTCTCGGGCGTCAGCGGATCAGGCAGGGCCGGAGGGCCGGCCGGCGCGGCGTCCTGCGCTTGCGCGAGACCGGGGGCCAGTCCCGCGACAGTCCCTGCGGCGAGGGCGCGATGGGCCGACGGCGCCCTCGCCTGACTCACCGGCTTGCGAACGGATCGGAACGTCTCGGCAATCATCTCAGCCCTCCCTGGATGTTGGTTTCGTAGTTAATGAGCGGCTTGGAATCCATCACTTTCGACCGGGGGCCGCCTTGGCGCGGGTCTTGGGCGACCTCGCGGCGCCGAAATGCACCAAACCGCGCGCGGGGCCGACGCCCTGACGGCGAAGCGTCCCGGGGCGGAGGGCGCCGGGACGGCTTTCGGCTCGGTCCGCCCGCGGCTCAGTCCTCCCCGCGGCTCAGTCCCCCCCGCGGCTCAGTCCAGGGTGACCGCGTCGGGGGCGGCGGCGGCCAGCGCCTCGGGGGCGAAGGCGGCGCGGACGGCGGCGGCGTCGGGCGCCTCGGCGTTGACCACGCCCTTCTCGACGATCCAGGCGGCCTCTTCGGCGATCAGCTCGGCGAGCCCCGACGACAGCTCAAGCCCGATCTCCACGTCGCGCCACAACGCGACCAGCGCCTCCCTGGGCATCACGCCGTTCAGGTTGGCCAGCACCGCGTCCTGGGCCGCGGACGGATCGGCCTTCACATCGGCGTCGGCCTTGACCAGCGCGCCCATGAAGGCGGCCAGCGCCTCCGACTTGTCCGCCAGCGCCTCGCCGGAGGCCGAGAGGATGAAATGCGCCTGGTAGCCGGGGGCGCGCAGCTCCCGGTAATCGTCGCCCAGCGCGGCCCTGGCCGAGGCGTAGAAGGTCGGGAAGGTCACCATGGCGTCCACGTCGCCGCGCGCCAGCGCCGGGGCGAGATCGGCGGGCCCGGCATTGATCACCGTCGCCTCGACGCCCGCCGTCTCAAGCACCCGCGACAGGTAGAAATCCACGTTGGTGCCCAGCGTGGTCCCGATCGTCAGCCCGGCGAGATCCGCGGGGGACTCCAGCGGCGTCGCCTCGGCGTTGCCGATGATGCGCGAGCCGGTGAAGCGCGCGAGATCCCCGATCACCCCGAAGGACTGGCCGCGCAGGACGCCGATGGCGGCCGGGAACTCGGCCATGAAGGCGATGTCGACCTGGCCGCCGAGCAGGGCCTCGAAGCCCTCGCGGCCCGAGACGAAGGAGATGAACTCGATCTCCAGCCCGGCGTCCTCGAAATAGCCCTCGGCCAGCGCCACATCGACCTGCGGCGTCTGGGGGTTGGGGGACCAGGCGACGACCAGCTTCTCGGCGGCGCAGGCGAGGGAGGGCGAGGCGGCGGCAACGATCGCGAGGAGCGCGGCGCGAAGGATCGGTTTCATGGCGATATTCCTTTGATCTGCAGGAATGGCGGTCGTCAGGCGGCCGGCTCGGCGGCGGGCCTCAGCAGGTCGAGAATGCGGGCCCGCATGGCGAGCTGGGCCGCATCGAAACGGGCGGCGGAGCGGGGACGGGCGGCGCTGAGCTCGAAGCTCTCCACAATGCGTCCGGGGCCCGAGGACATGACGTGGATGCGGTCGGCGAGCACCAGAGCCTCGTCCACGTCATGGGTGATGAACAGGACCGTGGCCAGATGGGCGCGCCACACGCCGGACAGCAGGTCATGCATCGACCCGCGGGTCTGGGCGTCGAGCGCGCCGAAGGGCTCGTCCATCAGCAGCGCCTTGGGCCGGCCGGCGAAGGTGCGGGCGATGGCCACCCGCTGCTTCATGCCGCCCGAGAGCTGGCCGGGGAACTTCTTCTCCTGCCCCCGCAACCCCACTTCGGCCAGCGCCGCCATGGCCTTCTGCCGACGTTCGGCCCTGGAGAACCCGAAGCGGCGCAACGCGAAATCCACGTTCCCGAGCGCGGTCAGCCAGGGGAACAGCGCGTATTGCTGAAAGATCACCCCGATCTCCGGGTCCGGACCGCGGACCGGGGCGCCGTCCACCAGGATCTCGCCATGGGCCGGGGCGATGAAGCCCGCCGCGGCGTTCAGCAGGGTGGACTTGCCGCAGCCCGAAGGGCCGATGATGGCGGTGAAGGTCCCCGGCTCCAGCGTCAGGGTGGTGCGGGTGACGGCGGGGGTCGGGCCGCGGCGGCCGTCGAAGGCGATCTCGACGGCGCGGAACTCGACCCTTCCGCGGGTGTCGGCGGCGTGGGCCATCATGCCTGCTCCCAGTGGACGAGGCGCCTGCAGATGCGGTGCACCGCCTGATCCACCAAGGCGCCGGCCGCGCCGAGGACGATGAGCAGGGCGAACATCCGGTCGGTCCGCACGTATTGGCGCGCCTCCTGAAGGCGATAGCCGATGCCGGACGACGCCCCGGTCAGCTCGGCGGCCACGAGGCTCAGCAGCGCGAGCGCGACCCCCAGCCGGATGCCGGCCGCGATATGCGGGGCGGCGGCGGGGATCACCACCACCAGGAACTCGCGCAGGCGGGAGGCCCCGAGCGAGCGCGAGGCGCGGATGTAGATCTCCGGCACGTATTCCATGCCGTGATGGGTGTTGAACCACACCGTCAGGAACACCGTGTAGGCGATGACGAAATACTTGGACTCCTCGCCGATCCCGAACCAAACGATCGCCACCGGCACCAGCGCGATGGCCGGGATCGGACGCATCAGGCTCAGGAACGGGCCCAGCAGCATCCGGAACAGCTGCGTGCGCCCGGTCGCAAGCCCCGCGGCCACCCCCAGCCCGGCGCCGATGAAGAACCCGATGGCGGCGCGGCCGAGCGAAACGCGGAGATCCTCCCACAGCACGCCCTGCCGGGCCATCTCGATGAAGGCCGAGACCACGGTCCAGGGCGCGGGGAACAGCGCCTCGTTCACCAGCCCGGCGAGGGAGACCGCCGACCAGATCGCCAGCACGAAGCCCAGCGACACCACCGGGCGCAGCGGCCCGGAAAGGCTGCGGCCCAGCGCCGGCCGAAGCGGCGGTCGCCTGGGGGCGGAGGCGGTCATCTCGTGTCCTCTCGCGTCCGGCGCGGAACGCGCTGTTGCGGTGGCCGACGATCTTGCCGACGCGGCCCGGCTCGGGATAGGGCGCGACTTCCGGAATAACGTATTCCCGGACAACTTTTTCACCAGGCGTGACTTCGAACGGCCGTCCCCAGGGGCTGTCGGCGATGAAAGTATTGCCCGTTCCCTGTCTTGGCGCCTCACCCATATGGGGGAGAAGAAGGACGGGCCGTTGGGGCAACGGTATTACCGGACGATGGCGCCCTAGGGGGGCAGGGGCCTCGGCGCCGGATGCCCGAGGCGTCCCGCGTCCCGTTCATCGTCGGTCAGCGATCCTGGCGGCGGACGGCCTGCGCCGCTTTCCGTGCGGCGGTCAGCCCGCCGCCCCGACGACGCCGGGTCATCTGGTCGACCTGGGCCAGAGCGTCCGCGGCTTGCTTTCGATCCGGGGTCATGGTCATGGTTCGCCTTGGCGCGGAAATCGTTTGCTTAAGGGAAAAAACGATTTTCCGGATCGGTATGATTGGAAAGTCGACTTGAACCGGGCGCCGGGGTCGCGTTTCGGCGGGGTCGATCAAGGGTTGCGCAGGCGTCGCGCAGGTTTTGCGCGCTTGTGAACGTAGGAGAAGGCCGATGTCGGGGAAACAGCCGCGTCGCGTGACGATACTGGACATCGCGCGGGAGATGGGCGTGGCGCCGTCCACGGTGTCGAACGCGCTCTCGGGCAAGCGCTATGTCGATCCCGCTCTGGTGGAGCGGGTGAAGGCGACGGCCGAACGGCTGGGCTATCGGCCCAATCCGGTGGCGCGGCGGCTGCGCTCGGGCCGGGCCTCGGCGATCGGGCTGTTCTCGGCGATGCCTTTCGCGGTGGCCGGCGGGGCCTCGCGGCTGGGCTTCATGATGGATATCGCGGCGACCGCGGCCGAAGAGACCATGCGCTCGGGCCTGTCGCTGACCCTGGTGCCGCCGATGGAGGCCTCGCCCCCGGTCGAAGACCTGCTGATCGACGGCGCGCTGCTGATCGAGCCGGCTCGCGACGACCCCTTCGCCGAACTGCTCGACGCCCGCGGCCTGCCCGTGGTGCGCATCGGTCGTCAGCCGGGGCGGGAGAGCGCGCCGCATGTGGACCTGCGCTCGGCCGAGACGGCGGCGAAGCTGCTGGCGCATCTGGAGGCGCGGGGCGCCAGGCGCATCGCCCTGATGACCGGCCAGGGCCGCCGCGCCAGCCATGAGGAGACCGAGGCCGAATACGCGCGGTTCTGCGCCCTGCGCGGGATGGAGCCGCTGGCCTTCCGCCTGACCGAGACGAACGGCGTTCAGGGCGGCCATGACGCGACGCTGAAGCTGCTGGCGGAGCGGCCCGACGTGGACGCGATCCTGGCCCCGGTCGATGTTTTCGCCGCCGGCGCCTGCCAGGCCGCGAAGGAGATCGGGCGCCGGGTGCCCGAGGATCTGCTGATCGCCACCCGCTATGACGGCCCGCGCTCGCTGGCCTCCGACCCGCCGCTGACCGCGGTGAACCTGAGCCTTCCCGTGGTGGCGCAGGAGGCGGTGCGGATGCTCACCGCCATGATCGAGGGCCATGAGACGCCCCGCGTCGTCCCCTCGCCCGAGGCGCGGCTGGTGATCCGCGCTTCGACCGGGGGCTGAGGCGCGCGAGGTTCCTCGGCCCGGCCCCCCCCCCGTTCGCATCCCCGTGCCCGCCGCCGTGCCCGCCGCCGTGAATGCCGCCAGGCCGAACACGGTGAGGCGCCGCGCCTGACCTCTCCCTTGATAACGTTGGGTTAACTCGGCCGCGGTTAACTCGGCGGCGCGTAGGGTTGAGGTCGGTTGTGGAGGATCGCGTTTTGATCCGTCGTTTTCTGTCGGCCGCGATGTTGCTTTGCGCGGCGCCCTCCGGGGCCCAGACGCCCGGACTGCCGACCGTCGGGCTTCCGACGCCGCAGATCCCGGCGCCGCATGGCGGCGGCCGCGGGCCGGGACCGCTTCCCTTCCCGGGCGGTCCTTTCGCGGGGCCTGCCGGCTGGGTGGGCGCCGGGGTGGGCGCTGGGGTGGGAGCTGGGGCGCTGGCCCTGCTGGCGACCGGGATCCCGGACCGGCTCTCGGGCATGATGGACGATGCCGCGGCGGGGCTCGCGCTCGGCGCGCCGGCGGATTGCCTGCTGCGCCTGCAATCCATGGCGCTGGCCGGCGGGCTCGCCCGGGCCATGCTGCCCTTTTCCGACGCCTGGACGCTGGAGGATGCGCGCGGCCCGGTGGTGCGCCTGCGCGTCGTCATCGGCGGCCTGCATCGCCATCAGGACAGTTGGTGCGAGGGCGGCCGCCTCGCCGCCGAGACCCTGCCCTGGGGAAAGGGCGAAGCCACGCCGCGGGCGGTGGAGACGGGGACGCTCGATCTCGCGCTCGCCGGCATGACCGCGCTGGGGATGCTGCCGGGGGATGTCGGCGCGAGCGCCGGGACCGGGGCGGGGCCCGAAGCCGGCGCCGAAACCGGGGCGGAGGCGGGCGCCGAGGCTGGGACCTCCATCGTGCTCGGTCCCGGCCGGACCGCGTTCGTGCCGTTCTCGCCGCCCCCGTCCCTGCGCGCGGCCGAGGCGATGCGCCTGCGCGACGTGCTCTCGCGCAATTGGGCGCTGCCGCGGCTGCATGACCTGCCGGACTGGCGGCGGCTGGGGGTGACGCTGCTGGTGCGGCTCGCCCCCTCCGCCCGGCTCGCCGAGACGCCTGAAGTGCTGCGCCCGAAGAATGCCGAGGGGCGCGACTGGGACGAGGCGACCGAACTCGCCATCCGCGCGGTGGAGGCCGGCGCCGCCGAGGGTTTCCGCCTGCCCGCGGCGGAGCACGTCCGCTGGTCCGAGTTCGTCGTCACCTTCGACCCGGTGCGCGGCATCCGTTTCTAGGCCGTGTGGGCGAAGCGCCTGATCCCACTGGCGGATCGAGGTGATCTGAGCGAAGCCGAGGAAGCGGGCCGCGGTCCTGCCGTAACGGGTGGCGCCAGGCGTGGATGGCCGCTCGCGCCCTGCGGGGCCTGCGGGTCGGGATCACGGCCACACCGCCGAGGGCCTGCATCTCCTGGCAGCATGCGGGCGGCCTTGCCGGGGGCCGGATTCTCTCATGAAAGGCGCGAAGACCCCGCCGGGCGCCGCCGAGAGCGCTGCCGATCATCCTGACGACCGCTGGCGGCCGCCGCTCGACAGCTCAAGGCGTCCGGCCGGGCTGGCCAGGGCGAAGGTTATCGGCGTGACCTTGTTTCCCTCGCGGAGCCATCGTCACCCGTCCGGGCCACGTCGACTGCGCCAACGCGCCGATCGGGTCGATCACGGGTCCCGAGGACGCGGAAATCAACGCGATTCTCGAACAACGCGACGTCGCTTCGGACCCGCAATTCGCCCGCGCGGCGTCTCGAAATCGCGAAACGGCAACGCGCGTTCCCAACCAGCCCATGCGGGCCGGTTCTGATGACCGGAAATGTCAGGAAGGTCTGTGGCTGGGGAACCTGGATTCGAACCAGGACCGACGGAGTCAGAGTCCGCTGTTCTACCGTTAAACTATTCCCCAACGGCGACGGCGCTCAAGTATCGGAGGCCCGGGGGGAGGTCAAGGGGCCGGAGGGAGGTTTCGCGCCCTCCGGCGATTTCGCCTCGGGCGAAGCGCCGGGGCCGCGGCCCGCCTCCCTTGCGGAAGGCGACCGGACGCGGCGCCGATCCCGGGCGCGGAGGCCGTCGCATTCCCCACGCCGCCGGCGCCGCGCCCCTTTCCATCCGACCCCGAGAGGCCTATCTGAGGGGCAGGCGGGTTCTGTTCCTCTCGTGCGGCGCCCTACATCCTGGTGGCCTAACTTCTCGCACGGGAGCTGGCTCTGTTTCGGGTCGTGGCCTGAAGCAACCGGCGCCCACCTGGTTATCCAGGCTGCGAGGATTAGACGCGCTCACGGTCGCAACGGGCCCGCCGCCTTTCCCACATCGCCACGCGCCGGCCGACCGCTTTCGCGGGCCGGCGGCGGTTCGCGCCCCGCGGGGGGCGTCTCAGCCCTCCGGCTCGGGCGCGGGGATCGCCCAGGGGCGCAGGACCGCGTCGCGGGCGGCGAAGGCGGCGATGTCGTCGGCGCGGGCCCGGGTCAGGTCCAGATCGTCCCAGCCGTTCAGCAGCTTGGTGCGCCAGACCGGCGCGATCTCGAAGGCCACCGGCGCGCCTGCGCCGCGGATCTCCTGCGCCTCCAGATCGACCTCCAGCCGGGTCAGCCCGCCCGCCAGCGCGTCGAGCAGCGTCTCCGCTTCCGCCTCCGTCACCCGCGCGGGCAGCAACCCGTTGTTCACCGCGTTGCCGGAGAAGATGTCCCCGAAGCTGGGCGCGATCACCGCGCGGATGCCGTGGTCGACCAGCGCGTAGACCGCGGCTTCGCGCGACGAGCCCCCGCCGAAATTGCGCCGGGCGACGAGGATGCGCGCGCCCGCCCGCTCCGGCGCGTCCAGCGGGAAGCCGGGGACGGGGGCGCCGTCCGCGTCATGGCGCAGGTCGTGCAGCAGCACCGGGCCGTAGCCCTCGGATCGCGGGCGGGACATGAAGCGCGCCGGGATGAGCTGGTCGGTGTCCACGCCCGACAGCGGCAGCGGGCAGGCGACGGCGTCGAGCTTGCGGAACGGGTCCATCACAGCTCCTCCCGGGTCAGGTCGCGGTGGTCGCAGAGCCGGCCGGCGACGGCGGCGGCGGCGGCCATGGCGGGCGACATCAGGTGGGTGCGCGCGCCCGGCCCCTGCCGGCCGCGGAAATTGCGGTTGGTGGTGGAGGCCACCCGCTCCCCCGGCGCGGCCAGATCGCCGTTCATGCCGACGCACATGGAGCAGCCGGACTCCACCCATTCCAGCCCCGCCTCGCGGAACACGGCGTCGAGACCCTCGGCCTCGGCCTGCGCCTTGACCAGCGACGAGCCGGGGGAGACCAGCCCGGGCGTGCGCGCCTTGCGCCCGCGCAGCACCTCGGCGGCGGCGCGCAGATCCTCGATCCGGGCATTGGTGCAGGAGCCGATGAAGACCCGGTCCACCTGCACCTCGGCCAGCTTCTGGCCGGCCCGCAGGCCCATATAGTCGAGCGCGGCGCGCAGGGCGGCGGCGCGGGCGGGGTCGGCGATCGCGTCCGGGTCCGGGGTCGCGGCCCAGATCGGCGCGGCCTCTTCCGGGCTGACGCCCCAGGTGACGGTGGGCGCGATCTCGGCGCCGTCCATGGTGATCTCCCGGTCGAATTCCGCCTCCGGGTCGGAGGTCAGCGCGGCCCAGGCGTCGCAGGCCCGCGCGAAGGCCTCGCCCCGGGGCGCGCGGGGGCGGCCGCCGAGAAAGGCGAAGGTGGTCTCATTGGGGGCGACCTGGCCGCAGCGCGCGCCGCTTTCGATCGAGAGGTTGCAGAGCGTCAGGCGCCCCTCCATCGACAGCGCCCGCACCGCCTCGCCGGCGTATTCCACGGCGTGGCCGCGGGCGCCGTCGGCCCCGACCTTGGCGATGAAGCTCAGCGCCAGGTCCTTGGCGGTGATGCCGGGCGCAAGCCGCCCGTCGACGCGCAGCCGCATCCGCCGGGGCCGGCTCTGCCACAGGGTCTGGGTCATCAGCACATGCGCGACCTCGGAGGCGCCGATCCCGAAGGCCAGCGCGCCGAAGGCCCCATGGGTCGAGGTATGGCTGTCCCCGCAGACCATGGTGAGGCCCGGCAGGGTCAGCCCCTGTTCCGGCCCCAGAACATGCACGATCCCCTGCCGCGGATCGTCGAGCCCGTAGAGCCGCACCCCCTGCGTCGCGCAATTGGCCTGAAGCCGCCGCACCATGTCGGCGATCCCCGGATCGATGGCGGCGAGGTCGCGGGTCCGGGTCGGCGCGTAATGGTCCGCGACCCCGAAGGTAAGCTCGGGCCGCGCGACCTGCGCCCCCTTCTCCCGCAGCTTCGCGAAGGCGTGGTGGGAGCCTTCGTGCACGAAATGCCGGTCGATCCACAGCAGGGTCTGGCCGTCCTCGCGCGTGGTCACGGCGTGGGCGTCCCAGAGCTTGTCGAAAAGCGTGCGGGGTGCGGTCATTGGGCGCCCTCCCCGGTCCGGACAAATCGGGCGGTCCGGCGCAAGGTGGCGGCGGATAGAGGAGACATCATCATGGCGGATCTTTCGTTCGACCTTACGGGCCGCGGCGCGGTGGTGACCGGCGCCGGCGGCGATATCGGGCGGGCCGTCGTCGCGCGGCTGACGGCGGCGGGGGCGCGTGTGGCGGCGCTGGACCTGACCGCGCCGGAGGACGTGGGCGAGGTCGCGCTGGCCTGCGACGTGTCGGACGCGGGCGCGGTGGAGGCCGCTGTGGCCGAGGCCGCCGCCAGGCTCGGCGGGCTGGAGATCCTGGTCAACAACGCCGCCGCGCCGACGCCCGTGGGCGACGTCACGCAGATCGCGCCCGAGGCCTGGGCGCGAAGTCTCGCGGTGAATCTGACCGGGGCGTATCTCATGTCGCGCGCCTGCATCCCGCATTTCCGCGCTCTGGGGCGCGGGGTGATCCTCAACGTGGCCTCCCAGCTCGGCCATGTGACGACGCCGGGCCGGGCGGCCTACTCGGCCTCCAAGGCCGGGCTGCTGTCGCTGACCCGCACCCTGGCGCTGGACCACGCGACGGAGAACATCCGCGCGGTGTCCCTGTCCCCCGGCGCGGTGATGACCAGCCGGATCATCGACCAGGCGGGGAGCGAGGAAGCGGCCGAGGCCGCCTTCGCCCCCCTTCATCCCGTCGGCCGGGTGGGACGGGTGGAGGAGATGGCCTCGGCCGCCCTTTTCCTCGTGTCCGACGCCGCGGGCTTCGTCACCGGGGCCGACCTGCTGGCGGACGGCGGATACACCGCCCGCTAGCGGGCCGCTCAGGCGAGGGTCAGCGCCACCTCGACATTGCCGTGGGTGGCGTTGGAATAGGGGCGGTTGCGGTGCGCCTCCTCCAGCAGGGCCTGCGCGGCCTCGCGCTCCGGCCCCGGGATGGTCACCGCCATCTCGACGGCCAGCCCGTAGCCCGGCTTGTCCTCGTTCGGCCCGATGGAGACCCTGGCGGCGGCGAAGAGCTGCTCGGGATTGGTCCCGCTCTCGCCGGTTCCGCCCATGCCGACGGGTTTGACCAGTTTCAGGTCCAGCGCCCTGTCGGGGGTGGAGGCGGTCCCTTCGCGGCCGCCCACGGCCTGGGCCTCGGCGGTGTAGAGGATCTTCATGCGGCGTCTCCCTTCGGGGTCAGCAGGGCGGAGGCGGCGGGCGTCGCCAGCCAGGCGGCGTAGTCGGCCGCGGCGGCCTCGGGGGTGAGGTAGTCGAACCCGAAATCCTCGCGGAACCGGCGCCCGTCGATCGGGGTCCGGGTGCGGCTCAGGTCGTCATTGTATTCGAGGTCGCCCTCGTCGGTCCCGGCCCCGGTCAGGGACCAGTCGAACGGGGTTTTCGACTGCATGGCCTCTGCCAGCAGGTCGGGCCGCCAGATCGCGCCGGAGGACAGGTTGTAGAGGTCATGGGGCGGCGCCTCGGCCCGCAGCAGGGTGGCCAGCGCCCGCGCGATATCGCGTGAGGACGTCCAGTCCCGCGCCCCGCCGGCCCCGATCCGGGTGGGCAGGCCGGCCAGCCCGCGGGCGGCGATCTGGAAGGGCGGGGACAGGGTTTCGCGCACGCCGGTGTCGTATTCCCACGGCCCGAACACCGCGGTGATGCGGGCGCGCACGGTGGACAGGCCGTCGCGGTTGGCCTCCTTCGCCAGCGCCTCGGAGGCCAGCTTGGTGAAGCCGTAGAGGCCGGAGGGGGCGGGCTCGGTCGCCTCGGTCACCACTTCGGGCCCCAGCGGCAGCGCGCCGTAGACCGCGCCGGAGGACGGGTAGACCACGCGGGGGACGCCGGCGCGGCGCGCCTCCTCCAAAAGGATGGCGGTGGAGAGGGTGTTGACCTCCGCCGCGCGGCGGGCGGGAACGATGTCGGCGCGCGCGCCCAGGGTGATGGCCGCCAGGTGCACCGCGCCGGCGGTCCCCTTCAGCGCGGCGGCGACGGCGGCGCGGTCGCGGACATCGCCGCGGATCGGCTCCAGCCGTCCGGGCAGGGTGGCGAAATGGGCCAGCGCCTCGGGCGCCAGGGGGCGGTCGTTGAACGCCCGCACCGTCGCGCCCCCGGAGAGCAGGTGGTCGAGCAGGGCGAGGCCGACGAAGCCGCCGGCCCCGGTCACCAGATAGGTCATGCGATCTCCCGTGCGGCCTGATGGCCGGAATAGATGGCTTCGAGCGCCGTGCGCGGCGCGTTGGCGTCTCCGATGCGGCGCGCCGGCAGGCCGCGGGCGCGCAGCTCGGGCCAGAGGCCGGGGGCCGCCCGATCATGGTCCGCGACGATGACGGCGGAAAGCCCGGTCATGTCCTCGGTCTCGCCGCTGGACAGGTCCTCGACGGTCAGCGTCGCGCCATCCCACCGGACCGGGCGGCGCAGGGGGCGGACGCGGACCGCGCGCGCCCGCAGGCGGGCCGAGGTGGCGAGCGTCGAATAGATCGTGGTGCGCCAGGCGAAGGCGGCGGGCGGGGTCAGCACGGTGACGTCCAGGCCGAGATCGGCCAGCCGCTCCACCACCGACAGGGCCGGCCAGTCGCCGGTGAAATCCGCCACCGCCACCCGCGGACCGAGCGCGGCGGGATCGGCCAGCGCCTGGGTCAGGCTGCGCAGGGCGCCGCCTCCGGGCAGGGAGGGGACGGCGGGCGCGGCGCCGGTGGCGAGCAGGATGGCGTCGGCGCCGAACGCCTCGATCGCGTCGATGTCGGCGCGCGTGTTGCGGCGGATGTCCACGCCGGCGCGATGCAGGGCGCAGGCCTGCCGATCCAGCATTTCGGCGAAACCGGCGCGCTTGGGCATCGATCTTGTCCAGATCAATCGGCCGCCCAGATGGGGCTCGGCCTCCCACAGGGACACAGCGTGGCCGAGCGCCGCGGCGGTGGTCGCGGCCTCCATCCCCGCGGGGCCGCCGCCGATCACCAGGACCTTTCGGGGGGCGGGTGCGGGGGCCGCGGCGGGCTCGGGCCAGACCCCCTCCATCCCCGCCATCGGGTTGACCATGCAGCGGATCGGCAGGTTGCGCTCCAGCATCCCCGCGCAGCCCTGGTTGCAGGCGATGCAGGCGCGGATGTCGGAGCGCCGCCCGGCGCGGGTCTTGGCCACCAGCGCGGGGTCCGCGATATGGGCGCGGGCCATGCCGACCGCGTCGGCGATGCCGTCGCGCAGCGCCGTCTCGGCCTGGTCGAGGGTGGTGAAGCGGCACACGGCGAAGACCGGCGCCGGGTCGCCGGCGGCGCGCAGCGCGGTGCGCACGCGGGCCGGAAGCGCGCGGAACGGGGTCGGGTCCATGGCCATGTCCGCCATCTGCGTCGCCAGCGAATGAGACGCGTGATAGGCGGAATGCGAGACGTTCACGAAGTCCAGCCGGGAGGCGGCGGCGAGGCGGGTCACGGCGATTTCGGCTTCGTCGATGGTCAGCCCGCCGGGCACGTATTCCTCCGCCCCGAAGCGGATTCCCAGGCAGAAACCGTCGCCCAGCGCCGCGCGCACGGCTTGCAGCACCGCGATGGGAAAGCGCAGCCGGTTGTCGAGCGACCCGCCATAGGCGTCCGTCCGGTGGTTCGACAGGGGCGAGATGAACTGCTGGAGCAGGTGGCCATGCGCCATCTGAAGCTCGATCCCCTCGAACCCGGCCTCGACCAGGTTGCGGGCGGAACGGACATGGCCGTCGATGACTTCCGCCATGTCGTCCTCGTCCATCTGGCGCGGAGGCAGGCCGGTGGCGGACCAGGCGACGGGCGAAGCGCCCCAGGACACCGTGCGCTCGAAATCCCCTTCCACCTGGCGGCCCAGGTGGATGATCTGGCCGAGGATCCGGGCGCCCTCGGCCTTCACCGCGGAGGTGATCCGGGCGAAGGGCGCGATGCAGCTTTCGTCGAAGCCCTGCACCGCCTGCGGTCGCCCGACGGAGTTCAGATGCACCCGGATCGACTCGAAGACGATCGCCCCGACCCCGCCCCGCGCGCGGGCGAGGTGGTAGTCCAGATGCCGCTGGCTCGGCAGGTGGTCGTCCCCGAAATTGGTGGTGTGGGCCGGCACGAAGATGCGGTTGCGGAAGGTCAGCGGCCCCACCTGCAGCGGGCTGAGCGCAAGGGCGTGGCGGTCCTGGGGCTGCGTCATGCGGGGCGGAGACCTCCGGGTTCGAATTCCTTGTCCGGACAATATTCCGATTGACCGAAGCTGTCACCTGTTTCATACAAGTTTCGTGTCAGGAAAGAGACAAGCGCGGAGCGACAGGTGAGACAGGCGACCGAGCCTCTCAAGGCCCAGCGGATCTATCTTCTGCTGCGGGACCTCATCCTGGCGGGCGATCTCGGCCCGGGGGCGCGGCTGCCCTCCGAGCCCGCGCTGGCCGAGGAGCATGGCGTGTCCCGCGTCACCATCCGCCGGGCGCTGGCGCGGCTGGACGAGGAGGCGCTGATCGAGCGGCGCGCGGGGTCGGGCACCTTCGTGCGGGCCGCGGCGCCCATGGTGCGCGCCGCCATCACGGACATGTCCAACGTCTTCGCGCATCTCATCGAAATGGGGCGGACCACGGAGGCCCGCCTGCTCGGCTTCGACTACATGACCCCGCCCGCCGCGATCCGCGAGGCGCTGGGCCTGGAGGCGGACGAGCGGGTGCAGCGCTCGGTCCGGGTGCGCACCGTGGACGGGGCGCCGTTCTCCCATCTCACCGCGCATGTGCCCGAACGCATCGGCCGCGCATGGTCCCGCGAGCAGCTCGCGACCGAGCCGCTGCTGGGCCTGATCGAGGCCACCGGCCGCAGCCCGGTCCGCGCGACGCAGGAGGTCTCGGCGGTGCTGGCCGGGCCGGACGTCGCCGATGCGCTGGAGGTCGAGGTCGGCTCCGCGCTGGTGTCGCTGACCCGCACCGTGCAGGGCGCCGACGGCGACGGGCTGGAGCATCTGCAGGCGCTTTACCGCCCGGACCGCTACAGCCTGCGCATGGATCTGGTGCGCGAAGGCGGCGTCGGGAAAGGGCGGTGGAGCCCGATCAGCCCGGCGGCGACCGGCGCCGCGCGGGCCGGTTCCGGCCAACCCGCCCCCGGCCAACCCGCGCCTGGCGAGCCCGCCGCGCAAGGGCCCGGTTCCCGGAAACCCAATCCCGACAGGCCGAACTGAACAGGCCGAATTCAACAGGAAGGTGAAGACATGACCGCTATGTTCAAGTCTCCGTCCCGGCGCGCGGTTCTGCGCGGCGGCGCGGCCGCCGCGGTGACCGTGCTGGCCGCCCCCCGGGTGCTGCGCGCCCAGCCGGCGGCCGTGAAGCTCGGCCTGCTTCAGCCGATGTCGGGCTTTCTCGCCCAGGCCGGCGATCTGGCGCGCATCGGCGCCGAATACGCGGTGAAGGAGATCAACGACGCCGGCGGCATCAAGGCGCTCGGCGGCGCCCCGGTCGAGCTGATCGTCGGCGACAGCCGCTCCAACGCCGAGGCCGGCGCCCAGGCGACGGAGGAGCTCAACTCCGCCGGCGTCGTGGCGATCGGCGGCGGCTTCGCCTCGGGCATCTCGCTGACCGCGACCCAGGCCGCGGCGCGCTATGACCTGCCCTTCCTGGTGGACAGCGCGGTGGCGGATTCGATCACCCAGCGGGATCTCGCCAACACCTTCCGCTTCGGCCCCAACTTCACCATGGCGACCGAGGTCGCGCTGGCCAACCTGGTCAAGCTGAACGACGCCGCCGGCAAGCCCGCGAAGACCGTGGCGCTGGTGCATGAGGACGGGCTGTTCGGCTCGGGGCTCGCGCAGATCATGCAGGACAAGCTGCCGGGGCTGGGCTTCGAGATCGTCGAGGTCATCTCCCACCCCACGCCGGCCCGCGACATGTCCAACGTGGCGCTGCGCCTGCGCTCGCTGCAGCCGGACCTGATCATCCCCTCGCATTACTACAACGAGTTCGTGCTGCTCGCCCGCACCCTGCAGCAGCAGCGGGTGAAGCCGAAGGGGATCTACGCGATCTTCGGGGGGGCGGCGTCGTCCTACCAGTTCGTCTCCGAGTATCCGGAGGCCGCCGAGGGTGTGTTCGACTGCAACCACTGGGGCGATCCGTCGAACCCGACCGACGCCGCGCTGAAGAAGGAGGTCGAGGCCCAGGGCAAGTTCTTCGCCTACAACGCCCCGATCAACTACTCGCTGGTCAAGGTGCTGGCGGAAGCGGTGGAGAAAGCCGGCGCCGCCGACCGCGCCGCGGTGATCGAGCAGCTGGCCTCCGCCGAATTCGCTTCGGGCGTGATGCCCTACGGGATGACGAAGTTCGACGCCTCGGGCCAGAACGCCTCGGCCCTGCCGCTGAACACGCAGGTGCAGAACGGCGAGATCAAGGTGATCTACCCCGCCGATTACGCCCAGGCCGAGCCGAAATTCCCGGTCTGAGCCGCACAGCGATCCTCCGGGGGGCCGCGACGCCCCCCGGAGCCCAACCCGGAGCCCCGGACCCCGCATGTATTCCCCTCTGATCGTGGCCGAGGCGCTGCTGAACGGCCTGATGCTGGGCGCCGTCTACGCGCTGGTGGCGCTGGGCCTGACGCTGGTCTACGGCGTCCTGCATATCGTGAATTTCGCCCATGGCGCCTTCCTCACGGTGGCCATGTTCGGCGTCTGGCTGGCCTGGAGCCAGCTGGGCATGGATCCCTACCTGTCGATGATCCTCATCGTGCCGGCCATGGCCGCGCTCGGCTACGCCGCGCAGCGCTGGATCATCGGGCCGGCGAGCCGGGGGGCCGACAATTCCATCCTGCTGGTGACGCTGGGCCTGTCGATCATCATCCAGAACGGGCTGCTGGCGCTGTTCAGCTCCGACACGCGGACCATCGACACCGATTACGCCTTCCAGGTGGTCGAGCTGGGGCCGCTGCTGCTGTCCTTCCCCCGCGTGGTCGGGCTGGGGGCGGCGCTGGTCACGGCGGTCGTGCTTTGGGTGATCCTGAACCGCACCGATGTCGGCCGCGCCATCCGCGCCGTGGCCAGGGAGAAGCTGGGCGCGAGCCTCGTGGGGATCGACGTGGGCCATATCTACGCGGTGACCTTCGCCATCGGCTCGGCCTGTCTGGGCGTGGCCGCGGCGCTGCTGATGCCGGTGTTCTACGTGGAGCCGAACACCGGCGCCGCCTTCGTGCTGGTCGCCTTCACCATCGTGGTGCTCGGCGGCATGGGCTCGGTGGTGGGCGCGCTGGTCGGCGGGCTGCTGATCGGGGTGGTGGAGAGCGCGTCGTCCCTGTGGTTCGGCGACAGCCTCGGCCAGATCGGCATTTTCCTGATTTTCATCGCGGTGCTGCTGATCCGGCCCACCGGATTGTTCGGAGCGCGCCAGTGACCCCTCGCGATCTCGCCGCCCCCGCCGCCGTCACCCTGGCGCTGTGCGTCACGCCCTTCGTGGGGCTCGACGGGGCTATGCTCAACCTGTTGATCTTCATGATGATCATCGCGCTGGCGGCGCAGGGGTGGAACATCCTCGGCGGCTTCGGGGGGCTCGCCTCCTTCGGGCACGCGGCCTTCTTCGGGACCGGCGCCTACGCCACGGCGATCCTTCAGACCAAGGCCGGGCTGGGCGCATGGCCGTCGCTGCTGCTGGGCGTGGCGCTGGGCGCGGCGGTGGGGGCCTTCATCGGGTTTCTCAGCTTCCGCTCCGGGCTCAGGGGCTCCTATTTCGCGCTGATCACGCTGGCCTTCGCCGAGGTGCTGCGCATCGCCTCCAATTCGGCCGAGATCACCGGCGGCGCCGCGGGCATCCTGGTGCGGCTGGATTACGGGTTCTGGAACATGCAGTTCGAGGACCGGCGCTGGTTCGCGGTGCTGGCGGTGATCTGCGTGGGCCTGTCGCTGGCGCTGGTCCGCTGGATGGAGCGCGCCCGCTTCGGCGCCCGCCTGATCGCGGTGCGTGAGAACGAGGAGGCCGCCAGGGCGCTGGGTGTCGACGTGTTCCGGGTGAAGATGGGGGCGATCACGCTTTCGGCCGGGGTGACGGCGCTGGCCGGGTGCCTTTACGCGCAGAACTTCCTCTTTCTCGATGCGCAGGTGGCCTACGGGTCGTGGATCTCCATCGAGGCGCTGTTCGCGGCGATCGTGGGCGGGCTCGGGACGCTGTTCGGGCCGCTGATCGGGGCCGTGGTGCTGCTGGGCGTGGGCGAGATCACCAAGGCGGTGGTCGGCGGCGTGCCGGGCGTGGACCTGGTGGTGTTCGGCGTGCTGCTGATCCTGACCGTGGCCTTCGCGCCCGGCGGGCTGGCCGGGCTGGCCGAGCGGCTGGGCTTCAAGCGGCCGGGCGCCAAGCGGATCGGTCTGAAGGGGGGGCGCGCCTGATGCTGCTCGCCGAAGGACTGACCAAGCGTTTCTCCGGCCTCACCGCCGTCGACAACGCCACCCTGCGCGCGGAGCAAGGCGCGATCACCGGGCTGATCGGGCCCAACGGGGCGGGCAAGACCACGCTTTTCGCCATGGCCTCGGGGTTTCTCAAGGCCGATGCGGGGCGGGTGAGCTTCGCCGGCGAGGACGTGACCGCGACCCCGCCCCATATGCGGGCGGAGGCCGGGATGGCCCGCACCTTCCAGATCGTGCAGCCCTTCGCGGGCCTGTCGGTGCGTGAGAACATCGCCGTGGGCGCCTTCCTGCGCACGCCGTCGCGGGCCGAGGCGATGGCGCGGGCGGATGCGGTGGGGCGTCGGCTGGGGCTCGGCCCCGACCTGGACCGCGCCGCTGCCGGGCTGACCGTGGCCGGGCGCAAGCGGCTGGAGCTGGCGCGCGCGCTGGCCACCGAACCCAGGCTGCTGCTGCTGGACGAGGTTCTGGCGGGGCTCAATCCCTCCGAGATCCGGGACATCCTGCCCGTCATCCGGGCCATCCGCGACGAGGGCGTCACCATCCTGATGATCGAGCACATCATGCAGGCGGTGATGAACCTGTGCGAGACGGTCTACGTGCTCAACCAGGGCCGGATGATCGCCGAGGGCCCGCCCGCGCAGGTCTGCGAGGACCCCATGGTCATCGAGGCCTATCTGGGCAAGGGCGCCGCCGCGCGGATGCGGGCCGATGCCGGAGGGGCGGCCCATGTCTGAAGTTCCCATGCCCGCAAGCCCCATGCCCGAGACCCCCATGCTCGAAGTCGCCGACCTGCGCGCCGGGTATGGCGAGGCCGAGGTCCTGCGCGGCGTGTCGCTGACCGTCGGCGCGGGGGAGATCGTGGCGGTTCTGGGCGCCAACGGCGTCGGCAAGACCACGCTGAACATGACCCTCTCGGGCGTGCTGAAACCCTGGTCCGGCGCGATCCGCTTCAACGGCGCCGAGATCGGCGGCGCGAAACCCCCCGCCGTGGTCGCCGCCGGGCTGGTGCATGTGCCCGAGGGGCGCAAGATCTTCCCCAACCTCTCGGTGCGGGAGAACCTGGAGCTGGGCGGCTACCGCGTGTCGAAATCCGGGCGCGACGCCAATCTGCAACGCGCCTTCGACACGTTCCCCCGCCTCAAGGAGCGCGCCGGGCAATATGCCGGCACCCTTTCGGGCGGGGAGCAGCAGATGCTCGCCATCGGCCGCGGGCTGATGTCGGAACCCAAGCTCCT
Source organism: Albimonas donghaensis (assembly GCF_900106695.1). Classification (GTDB taxonomy): domain Bacteria; phylum Pseudomonadota; class Alphaproteobacteria; order Rhodobacterales; family Rhodobacteraceae; genus Albimonas; species Albimonas donghaensis. The sequence continues at coordinate 699,397 of NZ_FNMZ01000002.1, read as the reverse complement.
GATCCTCGACGAGCCGTCGCTCGGCCTTTCGCCGCTGCTGGTGGAGGAGATGTTCGGCCTGATCGCCAGCCTCGCCCGCGACGGCCTGCCGATCATGCTGGTGGAGCAGAACGTGGTGCAGTCGCTCGACCTCGCGTCGCGCGCCTACATTCTTGAGAACGGCGAAGTCGCGATGCAGGGGGAGGCCGCCAAGCTCGCCGCCGACCCCGAGCTGAAGCGCGCCTATCTGGGCCTGTGAGGCCCCGGACCGCCGCCGGGCGCAAGACGCCTGCGGAGCAAAGACAAGGGAACGAACCCATGAGCCTGAAAACCCGCCTGGCCGAAGACCGCGTGCTGGTCGCGCCGGGGGTCTATGACGCGCTGTCGGCCTCCGTCGCCACGGCCGCGGGCTTCGAGGCGCTGTATCTGTCGGGCGCCGGCATCGCCTACACGCGGCTGGGCCGCTCCGACATCGGGCTGGTCTCGATGGCCGAGGTGGCGGATGTGATCACGATGGTCCGCGACCGGGTTCCGACGCCGCTGATCGTGGACGCGGATACCGGCTACGGCAACGCCCTGAACGTCGAGCGCACGGTGCGCCTGTTCGAGCGGGCGGGGGCGACCGCCATCCAGCTTGAGGATCAGACCAACCCCAAGCGCTGCGGCCACCTGAAGGACAAGACGGTGATCGGGGCCGGCGAGATGGTCGGCAAGATCAAGGCCGCGGTGGACTCGCGGGCCTCCGACGAGACCCTGATCGTGGCCCGCACCGACGCGCTGGCCACCGAAGGCCCGGACCGCGCCATCGCCCGCGCCCACGCCTATGCGGAGGCCGGCGCCGACGTGCTCTTCGTCGAGGCGCCCCAGTCCGCCGAACAGCTCGCCCGCGTGGCGCGCGAGCTGTCCGGCACGGTCCCGCTGATCGCCAACATGGTGGAGGGCGGCGACACCCCGATCCAGGGGGCGGACGACCTCGCCGCGCTGGGCTTCCGGATCGTGATCTTCCCCGGCGGCATCGTGCGCGCCGTGGCCCGGACCATGACCGACTATTACGCCTCGCTGGCCAAAGCGGGCTCCAACAAGCCCTTCGCCGACCGGATGTTCGACTTCAACGGCCTCAACGACCTGATCGGCACGCCGGAGCTTCTGGCCCGCGGCGCCCGCTACGAGGCTATCGACGAGGAGACGCGCAAGTGAGCGCCCGCGATATGCAGACCCCCACGCCCCCCGCGCTCGATCCCGTCACGCTCGCGGTCCTCAAGGGCCGGCTGGAGCAGATCGTGGACGAGATGGACGCGACGCTCTACCGCTCGGCCTTCAACCCGACCATCGCCGAGGCCAAGGACGCCTGCCACGGCATCTACGACCCCGTCACCGGCGACACGCTGGTGCAGGGCGCGGGCGGGCTGCCGATCTTCGTCGGCGCCATGGCCTTCGCGGTGCGCGCGGTGATCCGGCGGGTGGAGGCCGACGGCGGACTGGAGCCGGGCGACGTCTACCTGTTCAACGACCCCTATGAGGGCGGCACCCATCTCAACGATTTCCGGCTGGTGCGCCCGATCTTCCGGGACGGGAAGCTGTTCGCCTGGATGGCCTCGGTGGGGCACTGGCTGGACATCGGCGGCAACGTGCCGGGCGGCTACAATCCCAAGGCGGTGGAAAGCTTCCAGGAAGGCATGCGCCTGCCCCCGGTGAAGCTGTTCCGGGCGGGCGTGATCCAGAAGGACATCACCGCCATCCTCGACGCCAATTCGCGGCTGCCCATGTCCAACTGGGGCGACCTGAACGGCCAGCTCAACGCGCTGGACCTGGGCGAGACCCGGCTGCACGCGCTGCTCGACGAATATGGCGACGCCACCATCGCCGGGGCGTTCGAGGCGTTCTCCGACCGGGCCGAGGCGATGATGCGCGCCGCCATCACCGCCATCCCCGACGGGAAATATTCCTTCGAGGACGTGCTGGACAATGACGGCATCGTGGACGAACCCCTGACCGTGGCGCTGGACGCGACGGTGACCGGCGACCGGATGATGCTGGATTTCTCGCGCTCCTCCGGCGCGTGCCTCGGGCCGATCAACATCTCCCGCTCCACCACCATCGCGGCCTGCTACGTCGCGCTGAAGCACATCTTCCCGGAGGTGCCCGCAAACGCCGGCTGCCTGCGGCCGATCGAGTTCGGGATCGTCGAGGGCTCCCTGCTCGGCGCCGACGCGCCGCGGCCGGTGGCCGGCTATACCGAGACCATCCTGCGCCTGATCGGCGTGGTCTTCGGCGCCGTCGCCCAGGCCGATCCGGACCGGGCGCTGGGCGGGCCCTTCGGCACCATCAACGCCCTGTCGCTGTCGGGCCGACGGGGGGACGGCTCGCGCTGGGTGATGTTCTCCTTCTTCGGCGGGGGGCTGGGCGGCAATCCGGAGACGGACGGGCTGAACCACGCCAACAACCCGATCTCCACCGCCACCATTCCGCCGGTCGAGATCCTCGAAGCCGCCTATCCGGTGATGTTCACCCAATGGGCCCTGCGCCCCGACAGCGCCGGCCCCGGCGTCCATCGCGGCGGCGTCGGCGCGATCTACGAGATCGAGCCGCTGGTCGAGGCCGACGTCGCCCTGCTGGGCGAACGCGGCAAGGCGGCCCCCTTCGGCGTCGCGGGCGGCGGGCCGGCCGCGATGAATGAATTCCACTGGCAGACCGAGGACGGCGAGGCCTCTCCCCCCATGGTATCCAAGATCACCGACCTGAGGCTGCCCGCGGGCCGCCGCCTGCGCCTCGAAACCCCCGGCGGGGGCGGATGGGGCGACCCGATGGCCCGCAAGCCGGAGGCGGTGGCGCGGGACGTGCGCCTCGGCTTCGTCAGCCGGGCGAAGGCGCAGGCCGATTACGGCGTGGCGCTCGACCCCGCCGGCCAGGTGGACGCGGCGGCGACCGCCGCCCTGCGGGAGGCGCGGGCATGACCGGGGGCCTGGGATCCATCGTCGGCGTCGATGTCGGCGGCACCTTCACCGACCTGTTCCATTTCGACGAGGCGACGGGGAAATTCCGCACCGGCAAGGTGCCCTCGAACCGCGGCGACGAGGCGGTGGGCTTTCTCGACGGGCTCAAGGGCTTCGGCGCGGTGGCGGACCTCGCCTCCATCGTCCACGGCACCACCGTCGGCACCAACGCCTTGCTGGAGCGCAAGGGCGCCAGGGTTGGCCTGATCACCACCGCGGGTTTCCGCGACGTGCTGGAGATGCGCCGCCGGGACCGGCGCGCCACCTGGGGCCTGACCGGGGATTTCACGCCGGTGGTGGAGCGGGACTTCCGGCTGGAAGTCGATGAGCGGACCCTCGCCTCCGGCGAAATCCGCGTGGCGCTGGACCCCGCGCAGGTGCGCGAGGCCGCGGCGAAGCTGGTGGCGATGGGGGCCGAGAGCCTCGCCATCGTCTTCGTCAACGCCTATGCCAACCCGGCCAACGAGATCGCCGCCATCGAAGCGGCGCGGGAAGTCTGGCCGAACGAGCATCTTGAGCGCTCCTCCGCCATCCTGCCCGAGATCCGGGAGTTCGAGCGCGCCTCGACCACCGCGCTGAACGCCTATCTTCAGCCCGGCGTGGGGTCCTACCTCGCCAAGCTGGAAGGGGCGCTGGCCTCCGAGGATTTCGCGGGCAAGTTCCACATCGTGCAGTCCAATGGCGGCGTCATGTCGACCGAGACCGCGCGCAGGCTCCCCGCCCGCACGGCGCTTTCGGGGCCGGCGGCGGGGGTCATCGCGGCCGCGGCCATCGCCGAGGCGGCGGGGTTCCCGGATGTGATCACGGGCGATCTCGGCGGCACTTCCTTCGACGTGTCGCTGATCGTGGGCGGGGAAACCGCGCTCGCCCCGCAGACCACGGTGGATTTCGGGCTCGTGATCCGGACCCCGATGATCGAAATCACCACCATCGGGGCCGGCGGCGGCTCCATCGCCCATGTGGATGCGGGGGGGATGTTGCAGGTGGGGCCGGAAAGCGCCGGCTCCCGCCCCGGCCCGGTCTGCTACGGGCAGGGGGGGACGCGCCCCACGCTGACCGACGCCAATGTCGTGCTGGGCCGGATCAACGCCGAGCGCCCCATCGGCGGCAAGCTGGCGCGGCTGGACGTGGAGGCCGCCAAGGCCGCCATCGACGAACATGTGGCGACCCCGCTGGGCCTCGGCGTCATGGAGGCGGCGGAGGCCATCGTGCGCGTCGCCGACGGCAAGATGGCCGGCGCCATCCGCCTGATGTCGATCGAGCGCGGCCATGACCCGTCGCGTTTCGCGGCCGTTCCCTTCGGCGGCGGCGGCGCGCTGCATGCCGGCGCGCTGATCAAGGACGTGGGCCTCAAGGCGGCGCTGGTGCCGCGCTATCCCGGCGTCACCTCGGCGCTGGGCTGCGTGATCGCGGATATCCGGCACGACCAGGTGCAGACGGTCAATCTCGGGCTGGAGGGGCTGGACGCCGAGGCGCTGGGCGCCCGCATGGCGTCCGAGGCCGAGGCGGCGGTCGAGGTGGTCAAGGCCGCTCGCCTCGCGGTGGACCGGATCGAGACCCGCTTCGAGCTCGACATGCACTATGTCGGCCAGACCCACACGCTTGCGGTCTCCCTCCCCGCGAGCCTTGAGGGCGGGCGGGTCGAGATCTCCGAGGACATGATCCGCGCGGCCTTCGAACGCGCCTATCAGGCCAGCTTCTCGCGGCTTCTGCCCGGCGCGGGGATGCGGATCGTGAACCTGCGGACCTCGGCCATCGGGGTGCGGCCCAGCTTCGACCTCGCGGCGCTCGCGCCCGGGGCGGAGGCGTCGGAGGAGGCCGCGGCCCGGCCCTCGCGCCCGGTCTGGTTCGCCGGCGCCTGGCACGAGACCTCGGTCTGGGCGCGGCTCGACCTGCCGGTGGGGGCCGTGGTCCCCGGACCCGCCATTCTGGAACAGCCGGACGCGACGGTGGTGGTCGACCCTGACCTGACCGCCCGCATCGACGGCTTCGGCAACGTGATCGTGGAGCGCAAATGACCCGTCCCGTCCCCATCGAGCGCACGGCGCTGCTGACCGTCGACCTGCAGAACGACTTCATCCACCCCGAGGGCGCCTATGGCCGCGCCGGGCAGGGGGCGGCGGAGATCGCGGCGCTGCCCGCCCGGCTGCGGCCGCTGGCGGACCTGCTGCGGGCGAAGGGCGGCTGGTTCGTCTCCACCCAGTTCACGCTGGTCCCCGCCAAGGGCGAGCCGATGATCGCGCCGCATCTGAAGGAACTGCGCCCCTTTCTGACCAGGGGCGACTTCGCGCCGGGGTCCTGGGGCAACGCGCTGGTGGACGAGCTTCAGCCCGCCGATCTGGTGGTGGAGAAGATCGCCTATTCCGCCTTCTACCAGACCCGCATGGAATGGGCCCTGCGCAAGGTGGGGATCGAGCGGCTGCTGGTCGCCGGCATCGTCACCAATGGCGGCGTCGCCACCACCTTCCGCGCCGCCCATGTGCGGGAGTTCGACGCGATCCTGCTGGAGGACGGCTGCGCCGCCTTCTCGCGGAAAACCCATGACGAGGCCGTGCAGGCCCTGCGCCCCGTCGGCCGCGTCGCCACCATCGCCGAGATGATCGCGGAGCTCGACGCCCAGTGACCGACGCCGCCCCCGCTCCTGCGCCCCGCGTGGAGATCTCGGACCGTGGGTTCGAGGTCTCCGTCCCCGTGGCGATCGTGGGCGGGGGCGCGGCCGGGCTGGTCGCGGCGCTGACCCTGCGCGGCGCGGGGGTGGAGGCGTTGGTGCTGGAGCGGGACGCGGTCCCCCGCGGCTCCACCGCGCTGTCCGCGGGGCTGATCCCGGCGCCCGGCACCCGCTGGCAGGCGGAGGCCGGGGTGGAGGACGACGCCCCCCGCTTCGTCGCCGACATCCTGAAAAAGGCCCATGACGAGCCCGACCCGGCGCTGGCCGCGCGGATGGCCGAGACCGTCGGCCCGACGCTGGAATGGCTGGCGGACGCGCATGGGCTGCCCTTCTCGCTGGTCGACAATTTCGCCTATCCCGGCCATTCGGCGCTGCGGATGCACGGGCTGCCCAGCCGCTCGGGCGAGGAGCTGATCGACCGTCTCGCCCGCGCGGCGGAGGCGGCGGGGGTGGAGATCCTTGCGGGCGCGCAGGTGGATACGCTGTTCGCGGGGCCGGATGGCACGGTGCGGGGCATAGGTTTCGCGCGCCCCGATGGCGGGCGGGAGGAGGTCGGCTGCGACGCCCTGATCCTCGCCTGCAACGGCTATGGCGGGAACCCCGCGAAGGTGGCCGCGCTGATCCCGTCGCTGCGCGATGCGCTCTATTTCGGGCATCCCGGCAACATGGGCGAGGCGCTGGACTGGGGCGAGGCGCTGGGCGCCGCGACCCGGCATCTGGGCGGGCATCAGGGGCATGGCTCGGTGGCGCATCCCGAAGGCGTCCTCATCACCTGGGCGACGGTGATGGAGGGGGGCTTTCAGGTGGATCTGACCGGCGCCCGGTTCTCCGACGAATCCGCCGGCTATTCCGAGCAGGCCGCCAAGGTGCTGGCCCAGCCCGACGGGCTCGCCTGGACGATCTTCGACGACCGCATCGCCGGCATCGCCCGCCAGTTCGAGGATTTTCGCCGCGCCGAGGCGATGGGCGCGATCCGGGGGGGCGAGGACGTCGCGGCTCTCGCCGCCGCGATCAGGGTCCCCGAGGCCCGGTTGCGCGAAACCCTCGATACGGTCGAGGCCGCCAAGCGCGGCGCGGCGCCGGACCCGTTCGGCCGCGACTTGCGGGGGGCGCCGGCGCTGGCGGCGCCCTACCGCGCGGTGCGGGTGACGGGCGCGTTGTTCCATACCCAGGGCGGGCTGGTCGTGGACGGCGAGGCCCGCGTGCTCCGCGCCTCCGGCGAGGCCTTCGGGAACCTCTACGCGGCGGGGGGCGCGGCCTGCGGCGTCTCCGGCGCGGGGGCGGAGGGGTATCTGTCGGGCAACGGCCTGCTGTCCGCCGTGGCGCTGGGCCGGGTCGCGGGGCTGGCGGCGGCGAAGGGCGCCGCCTGAAGCCCGCGCCGGCCGCGCCTATTCCCCCGGCGCGTGCGCGCGGGGGATGCGGGCGGCGATGAAGCGGGCGATGAACGGCCCCGTCGCCAGCACCGCGAGGAACCGCGCCGTCTGCATCGCCATCACGAAGGGCACGTCCACATCGGCGGATGCGGCGATGATCGCCACCGAATCCGCCCCGCCCGGAGAGGTCGCGAGGAAAGCGGTCAGCGGGTCGATCCCGGCGAGCTCGGCCAGCGCCATGGCGAACGCCCCGCACAGGACCAGCAGCCCCGCGATGGCCAGCACCAGCCGCGGCAGGGCCCGGGCCGCATGGCGCAGGATCAGGCGGTTGAAGCGCAGGCCGACGGCCCAGCCGGTCACCGCGAAGGCCGCGGCCAGCAGCCAGGGCGGGGTGGCGATCTCCGCCGTCCCCGAATTCTCCAGCGTCGCGGTGATCAGCAGCGGCAGCAGGAAGGCGCCCGAGGGCACCCGAAACGCCCGCGTCGCCGCGAGGCTGACCGCGATCACCCCCGCCGTGACGCCGAGCCCCGGGAGGTCGAGCGCCGGGAACCAGTCGGTCGCCGCGGCCTCCCCCTCCGGCGCCCCGACCCAGAGCCTTGTGACCAGCGCCGCCGACCCCGCCACCATGCCCACCCGCAGGTATTGCATGACCGCGACCAGCCGCATGTCGGCCCCGTAGCTCGCCGACATCAGCACCATGGCCGAGGCCGCGCCGGGGAACGCCCCCCACACGGCCGTGGTCCCCGGCAGCACCTGCGCCCGGGCCAGCACCCAGCCGAGCCCGGCGCTGACGCAGATGACCGAGCCGACGCCGAGCAGGAAGATCGGCCAGTCGGTCCCGAGCCCGGCCAGGGTGCCGGCGGGGATGTTGGCGCCGACCATGCAGCCGATGACGCCTTGCGCCAGCAGGAAGGCCGCGTCGGGAGCCTGCGCCCGCGCGCCGTTCACCGCCACCGCGATGGCGGCGGCCATGGGGCCCAGCAGCAGGGCCGCGGGCAGATGCGCCCATTCCATCAGCCCGGCCACGATCAGCGACAGAACCGTCAGCGCCGCCCACTGCATGCCCGTCGGCCAGGACGCGAGCCGGCCGGCCGCATCCGCCGCGGGCGCCGCGGGCGCGGGCGCTTCGGGAAGTTGGGGAAGATCGGGCAAGACGGATACGCTCGCGAAATGGCGGGCGCCGCGCTCCGCGGGGACGGAGGCGGCGCGGTCGGGAAAAAGGCGCGGTCCCGTCGCGCGGGGCCGAAAGCGGCGGGCCCCCCGGTTCGCAACCGGAGCAGCCGGGTCAGGGCATGTAAGCCCCGCCGTTAACCCAGAGAACCTGACCGGTCATGAAGGCGGCGTCCTCGGACAGCAGGAACTTCATCGGCCCCACGATATCCGCCGGGACCGCCACCCGTCCAAGCGGCGTCATGGCGCGGTGGCGCGAGAGGTCCACGGCATCGGCCTGCGTCTCGTCCGACCGGCCGGTGCCGCCGCGGATGAAGGCGGTGTCGACCACCGCCGGCCCCACCGCGTTGACCCGGACCCTGGGGGCGAGTTCCAGCGCCAGGGTCTTGGTCAGCGCGATCACCCCGGCCTTGGCCATGGCGTAGGGCCCGAAGCCCGGACGGATGAAGGCGCCGAGCCCGGAGGAGGTCAGCACCATCGCCCCGCCCTCCGCCATCCGCGGCGAGGCGGCCCTGGCGGCGAGGAAGGCCGAGCGCAGGTTGCCCTCGATCACCCCGTCGAAATAGTCGGCCGGGGTGTCGGAGACGGGGCGGATCTCGGAGTTCCAGCCGGCGAGGTTGACGAACCCGTGCATCCCCCCGGGCCAGAGCGCCGCGACCGCCGCCATCGCCTCGGCCACGGAAGCCTCGGAGGTCGCGTCCACCGGGATCTCGGGGCAGTCCTGCGGGTGGCGCGCCAGCGAGGCCGGCAGGTCCAGCACCGCCACCCGGTCCCCCTGCGCGATCAGCGCCGCGACCAGCGCCCGGCCGATGCCGCCGGCGCCGCCCAGAACCGCGATGTCGCGCGTCACGTCGCGACCCCGTCCGAGACGTTGGAGAGATAGGCGAGGATCTCGGCCTCCGACACCACGTCCGCGTATTTGGCGTTCATGTCGAAGAGGTTGGCCTCATGCGGGCCGGGATGGCGGTCGCCGCAGGCCTCGGCCACCACGATCGTGGCGAAGCCGTGGGACATGGAATCCACGCAGCTCGCCCGCACGCAGCCCGAGGTGGTGAGCCCGGTCAGGATCACCGAATCCACACCCGCCGCGGTCAGGGTCGAGGCCAGCGAGGTTCCGAAGAAGGCGGACGGATACTGCTTGGGGATGATCAGTTCGTCCGCCTCGGGGATCAGCCCGTCGGCGAATTCGGCGGTCTTGCGCCCCTTCACGAAGGCCTTGAGCGGCCTGGCCTTCTGCCAGAAGCGCCCGCCATCGACGCCGGTGTCGTGATAGACCACCTGGGTCAGCGCCACCGGCACGCCCGCCGCCCGCGCCGCCGCCCGCACCCGCAGGGCGGAGGCCAGCGCGTCGTCGACACCGGCATAGAGGTCGCAATCCGGGTCGTAATAGGCCTTGGCGAAGTCGACCATCACCAGGGCCGGGCGCTTGCCGTAGCCGCTCCTGTTCTCATAGAGCGCGTAATTGGCGGAGAGGTCTTCGGTCATGGCGGGGTCCGCTCCGGTCAGTCGGTTTCGGGGAAACGCTTTTCGAACGCCCACACGTCGGGGAAGCCGACCAGCTCGTTGAACTTCGAGAAGTCGTGCAGGTCCACGGCCTCGGTGGTCTCGCCATGGGACTTCAGGTCGGCGTAGGCGTCGCGCAGGGCGGCGCCCATGGCGAGGAAGCCGACGGCGGGGTGAATGGCGATGGCATAGCCGATCTCCTTCAGCCGCTCGGCGGGCAGAAGGGGGGTGCGGCCGCCATTGACCATGTTGGCGAACAGCGGCGCGTCGATCTCGTCGCAGACCCGCTTCATCTCGTCCTCGGATTCGGGGGATTCCACGAAGATCACGTCGGCTCCGGCGGCGGCGTAGGCGCGGCCGCGCGCGATCGCCTCATCCAGCCCGAGGCTGGTCCGGCTGTCGGTGCGCGCCACGATCAGGAAATCGTCGGACGTGCGGCTGTCCACGGCCACCTCGATCTTGCGGCACATGTCGGCGGTCGGGATCACCCGGCGGCCCAGCGTGTGGCCGCAGCGCTTGGGGAACTCCTGGTCCTCCATCTGCAGGGCGGTGACGCCGGCGGCCTCGTAGCCCTGCACGGTGTGGCGCACGTTCAGCAGCCCGCCATAGCCGGTGTCGGCGTCGGCGATCACCGGGGTCGAGGTGCGCGCGACCATCATCCCGATCCGCTCCACCATGTCGCGATAGGTGGCGATCCCGGCGTCGGGCAGGCCCATATGGGACGCGACCGTGCCGTAGCCGGTGACGTAGAGCGCGGGAAACCCCGCCCTGTCGGCGAGCAGCGCCGAGATGCCGTCGAAGATGCCCGGGGCGAGGATGAAGTCGCCGGCGTTCAGCATCTGACGCAGTTTGGGATCGGCCATGGGGAGTCCTCCGGTTTTCGTTTGTTTTTCAGTGGGCCGCGAGCAGTCGGCCGCAGCCCGCGATGCGGTCGTCCAGCCCCGCTTCGCGCAGCGCGGCCCAAAGCGTCGCCTGGTTCGAGGTGATGACGGGAACGCCCAACTCGGCCTCCAGCGTCGCGACCAGCGGCAGGGTCGGGAAGTCGGTGCAGGTGATCAGCAGCGCGTCGGAGCCCGGGACGAAGGCGGCGCGCGCGTGGTCGGCGACGGCCGCCAGCGGCGTCCGGGCGATGCGCGGATATTCCTGGGGGCCGCCGGCGCCGATGCCGAGCCCGATCAGCCTGGCGACCTCGAAGCCCTCGTTCCGCAGGAAATGGGTCTCGTGCGCGTTCAGCGCGTCGGCATAGGGGGTCGCGACGGACAGCCGGGCCGCGCCCAGCGCCTTCAGCCCCGCGACGATGGCGGCCGAGGTGGTCACCGCCGCCACCCCGTTGCGCGCCGCCAGCGCGTCGGGCAGCGCGCGGGGCGGCGAGATCATCGACCCCGCCGTGCAGGCGTAGGCCACCACCGCGCAGCCGGCGGGCTTGAGCATGTCGAAGGCCGCGTCGAGGTCCGCGTGCAGGCCGGTGAGCCCGGCTTCGGAGCTCACGTCCGGGTGCAGGCGCATCCGGTGGGTGTGAAAGCTCACGCCCGCGGGGAGCATCGCGCGCCACTCGGTCTCGTTCACCGTGTTGGTCGGGGGCACGATCAGGCCCAGGCGGGCGCGGACGGCGTAATCCGATTGAATCAGCGGAGACATGCTCTTTCCGGCAGATGACGTTTCGGGTATGTCCGGCCCGGATCGCATAGTGTATCCATATTTGTCCATACCTATTCGCTCAGGCGCGGCGCCACGTCTTCAATCGGCACGCGCGCGCTTGCACGAGAGGTCGCTTTGCGCGAGGGGAAGGGGGACCGGGCTCCCCCACGTCCGGCCTCGCGCCGCCAGAAGGAGACCGCGCAGCGATGACGCAGACCGAACCCGCCGCCGCTCCGTCCGCGGAAGGCGCCCGCACCGGCGCCGCCGGCCCCTCCGCCGGCCCGCGCTACGCCCGCATCCAGAAGGTGCTGGAGAACCGGGTCCGCGACGGCGTCTATCCCGTCGGCTCGCTGATGCCGACGGAGATCGAGCTGGCCGCGGAATTCGACACCTCGCGGTTCACCGTGCGCGAAGCCCTGCGTCACCTGACCGAGAACGGCTTTGTCGAGCGTCGCCAGGGCGTCGGCACGCGGGTCATCGCGGCGCGTCCGCAAGTGCGCTTCCAGCAGAGCTTCGACAGCCTGTCCGAACTGTTCCAGGTGGCGGTCGAGACCTATTTCGTGGTGCTCGGAGCCGAGGACGTGACCCTGGACGCCGATCTGGCCGAGCAGGTCGGCGGCCTGCCGGGAGAGGTCTGGGTCCGCATCGACGGCATGCGATGGACCGAGCCGGGCGGCAAGCCGCTGTGCTATATCCAGAGCTACGTGCCCGAGCGGTTCCGGGACCTCGTTCCGCAATTCTCCGGACATCAGGGGCCGCTGTTCGCGCTGCTGGAAAGCCATTCCGAAGAGCAGATCGAGGAATGCGTGCAGGAGATCCGGGCCATGCCGATGCCCGAGCCCTACCAGCGCATGCTCGGCCTTCAGCCCGGCGCGTGGTCCCTGCAGCTTCTGCGCCGCTACATGACCTCGGCCGGGGCGCTGATCGCGTCGTTCAACTGGCATCCGGCGGACCAGATGACCTATGTCATGCAGATCAACCGCTCCCGCCTGATCCCCGACGCGGCCGGCTGAAGGACACGTCGTAGGGCGGGTGCGAACCCGCCTCCCCTGGCCCGCCGGGGCGCGCATCGCGGGATCTGCGGGCTTCACACGAAGTCCGGGCGCCATCCGGCCTCTCCCGCAGGGGCGGCGCGCAGGGCGAGCGGGCCGCGCAGATGGGCGGGCAGGATCAGGGCGCCGTCCGCATGGGCGTCCTCCAGCAGCGCGATCCGCGTCGCCACCGCCTGCTCCCGATCCGCGCAGAAGGCCGAGCACCAGTCCGGCCGGCGCAGCTGCGCCGGGGAATGGATCGCGTCGCCGCAGAAGATCGCCCGCACCCCCGACGCCGCGAGCCGCGCGAGATAGCCGGTGGCCGCGCGGTCATGCCAGTCGGCGCGGCGGGGGCGGGGTTTGTGCTCGCCCACGCAGGCGTCGATCAGGATCGTCAGCCCGCCGACCCGCAGAAGGTGGCTCTGCACGCCCAGCAGGACGTTCCCGGCGGCGAAATCCACGTGATGGGGCGCCAGCCAGGGCTCCGCATCGCGGATCGCCTCGATCTCCGCTCCGGGAAAGAGCAGCCCCAGCGGCAGGGCGAAGGGGTCGAGGTCGATGACCCGCTCGACCGTGGCGGCGCCCAGCGTCAGCATCACATGATCGCCGGTTTTTCGATATGGGGGGACCGCGCGCCGGCGGCGGCCTCGGCGTCGGGCAGGGCCGGATCCCAGAGCCGCGCGATGAAGCGCGCCCCAGTGACCCCGTCCGAGCCCGGTCCGCACAGCCAGCCGATCCCCCGCCGCATGACCGAGGCCGGCAGCAGGTTGCCGTCGGCCCCCTTCCTGTCGGCGGAAGGCGGCAGCAGGTCGGTGTCCGCGGCCCCGCCGGGCAGGAACACGTTGACCGTCACCCCGGTCCCGTCGAGGTCCTGCGCCCAGACGCGGGACGCGGCCTCCAGCCCCGCCTTGGACGGCCCGTAAGGCGAATAGCCCCGCCGCACCATGGTCTGGTCCGAGGTCGAGACGTTCACCACCTTCCCCGCCCCCCGCGCCACCATGGCGGGCGCGACGGCGCGGGCCATGTTGAAGGCGCCGTTGAGATTGGCGGCGATGATCGCGGCCCAGTCCTGCGGGTCGGTCTCCCAGAAGCGGGTGGGCCGGGTGTTGAAGGTCTCGGAGATGCGGCGCATCCCGATCCCGGCATTGTTGACCAGCGCGTCCACCGGCCCGAAGGCGGCGACGGTCGCCGCCGCGGCGGCCTCGCAGGCGGCGAAGTCGGCCACGTCGGCGGCGAGCGTCAGCGCCTCGCCCCCCGTCGCGCGGATCATCGCCGCGGTCTCCTCCAGCGCGGCCGAAGGCGCGGCGCCGGTCGCCGCCACGCGGGCGCCCCGGGCGGCGAGTTCCAGCGCCATCTCCCGTCCCAACCCGCGCGAGGCGCCGGTGACGATCACGCAACGACCATCCAGGGCGCCGGTCATGCCACGCCCCCCGGTCCGCGCAGGCCGGGCGCCGAGGGCGGTTCCGGCTTGGTCGAGATGATATGGCCTTTCATCGCCGCCTCCGCCCATTCCGCGTCCCTCCGCGCCAGCGCCGAGAGGATGTCCCGGTGCTGGGAATTGGAGCGCCGAACGTTGATCGTCTGGTCGCACACGAAGCGCTTGATGGTCACCAGAGGCGCCGCGAAGGCCCGCGCCGTCAGGCTGCGAAGCTGGGTCGAGCGGGTCGCCGTGACGATCGCATCGTGGAAGGCCGCGTTGAGCGTGAAGAAGCGGTCGATCTCCGCCTTTCCCTCGCCGTCGCCGAGCGCGTCGATCTCGTCCACCAGGGCGCGCAGGCGGTCCAGCTCGGGTTCCGTGATGCGCGTCGCGGCGAGTTTGGCGGCGTAGCTTTCCATCCGGGCGCGCAGGTCGAAGATCACCTCGACCTCGTGGAGGGAGAAATCGGCCACGAACCGGTGGCGGTTCTCGGCCAGGGCCAGTCCTTCGGCGGTCAGGCGCTGCAACGCCTCGCGCACCGGCGTGCGGGAGGTGCCGGTCATCTGGGCGAGGCTTTCCTCGCGCAGATGCTCGCCCGCGGGCAGGGCGCCCGACAGGATGGCGTCGCGGATGGTCTCATAGGCCCGTTCCGCCGGCTTGGGGCCGGCGGGCTCGGGGGGCGTGATCTGTTCGTGCGCGGTCATGCGGCCCCTTCTCCGGCCCCGTCGGCGGTCGGAATATGGCTCTCGTGGTTCTCCAGATACCATTCCGCGATCTCCTCGCGGGTGGCGAACCACACTCCTTCGAAGCGCTTGGCGTAGCGGATGAAATCGCGCAGCGCCCGGATGCGGAAGGGCTGGCCGATGACATGCGGATGCAGGCCGAGATTCATGTGGCGGCCCGAGACCTCGGATTCGGCGTAGAGCCAGTCGAACTGCTCCTTGAACACCGCGAAGCCGCCATCGGCGGTCTGGCCCTGCCGCATGAAGATGGTGAAATCGTTGACCTCGGACGTGTAGGGGACCGAGACCATCTTCTTCCCCGACGCGGTGCGCACCAGGTAGGGCTGGTCGTCGTTCAGCAGGTCGGTGGTGAAGATCAGCCCCTCGTCCGCGAGGATGTCCACCGTGTTCATGGTGGAGCGCAGCGAGGACGACAGCCACCCCTTCGCCGGCTTGCCCACCGCCTCGCGGTAGATGTCGAGCGTCCGGCGGATGACCTCGCGCTCCTTCTCCTTGTCATGGGCGAAATCGGTCAGCAGGTCGGTCTGCACGTAGTTGTGGGGGACCAGCTCCCACCCCTTCTGCACCGCGGCGTCGACCACGGCCTTCCGCTCCAGCGCCATCTTGGCGTTCATGGTGCAGGAGGAGGGCACGCCCTCCGCGTCGAACACGTCGAACATGCGCCAGACCCCGACCCGCTGGCCGTATTCGCGCCAGGTCCAGTTGGGGTTGTCGTAGACATTGCCCGCCAGCTCTCCGCCCACGATCCCGGGGCCGCCCGGATAGAACGGCTTGGGATCCTCCCGCGCCCGGTCCCAGTATTCGAAATTCGTGGTCAGGATGATCGCGAGCCGCTTGCCGTCCGGCCAGCGGAGCGGTTTGCGGTGGGGCATGGGGACGAAATCGTAGTGCACGGGCGGAAGGCTCCTGATGGGGTCGCGCCGCCCCCGGACGGGAACGGCGCCGGGCGCGTCAGTGGTGGGAGAGCAGCGTCCCGAAGCCCTGCACCTTGTCCTCGATCCCGTTCATGCGCAGCGCGTGCCAGTAGGTGGCGGTGTTGATCGCGATCACCGGCTTGTCGAGCCAGAATTCCGCAATCCCCCCGACCCGCGCCATCGCGAGGTTGGTGCCCGCCTGCACGATGGCCTCGACCGAGGGGTCGTTGACCTCGTTGATGGCGTCGCGAAGGGTCTTTTCGGTCTCATGCGCGATCTGCACGGGGGAGCCGCATTTCAGCCCCTTCACCTGCACCACCTCGAAGCCGCATTCGGTGAAGTAGCGCTCCACCTGCTTGTCGCCGACCGGCATGTAGGGGGTGACCACCGCGATCCGCTTGATGTCGCCGAAGCATTTCAGCGCGTTCATGCAGGCGTCGGAGCCCATGGCGACGTTCATGCCGGCGCGCTCGACGATCTCGGCCTGGAGCTTGTCGGCCCGGTCCTTGCCGTCCCAGAAGGTCTCCGCGGACATGCCCATGATCATCGCGTCGGGCGAGCAGGTCTTGACCGCGTCGATGGCGTCCATGGTGGCGGCGCGGATGCGCATGACCAGGTCGTCGAAATCGGCGTCGGACTTCACCGGCTTGTCCTCGACGAGGATGCGGGAGAAGTGGTTGGTCACGCCCACCGGACGCATGTCGTCGAATTCCGGCTGGACGGAGGTGTTGGTCGACGGCGCGATCACGCCGAATTTCATCCGGTAGCCGAGGGAGTCGGTCATCTTTTGGGTCCTGTTGGTCTGGGGGCGGGTCAGGCGACGGCGTCGAGGTCGATCAGCGACTGGATCATCGAGGATCGCATGACGAAGTCGCGATGGCGGGCCGGGTCCTCGACCGTGGCGCGCATGTCGTCGTGGAAGGCGGCGCGGGCGGCGGGGTCGGTCTCGGCCAGCATCTTGCGGTTGCGGATGGTCTGGGCCTGCACGGTGTCGATGCAGACCTGGCGGCGCTGACGCTCGTAGCGGCCGAAGACCTCCGGCCCGGCCTCGCCCCGCCACACGGCGGCGAGCTTCTCGACGAGGTTCACCGCGTCGTGGACGCCGCCGTTCATGCCCATTCCGCCCAGCGGGTTGTTGAGATGCGCGCTGTCCCCGGCCAGGAACACCCGGCCCATGACGTAGTTCTTGGCGACCCGCTGATGCACCCGGTAGGCGGTGGCATGGGCGATGTCATAGCCCGCGGGGTTGGGGCACAGCGCCTGAAGCCGGGCCTGCATGGCGTCCGGGTCCTTGATCTGCGCCTCGGTCTGGGCCGGGTCGGTGGGCAGCAGCACCCGCCACAGGCTCGGCGTGCGCAGCAGCACCGCCCATTCCTCGGGGTCCGTGACATAGGCGATCGGGGCGAGGTCGGGGATCGCCGCGGCGAAGTCGAAATGCGTCGACATGCTGAGGAAGATCTCGGGGATGGTCATGCCCTCGAACTCGATCCCAAGCCGCTTGCGGATCACCGAGCGCGCGCCGTCGCAGGCGATCAGATAGGCGCCCTTGTGGATCTCGGAGGAGCCGTCGCCGCGGGTTACGGTCAGGCTCACGCCGTCGGCGTCCTGGGTCACGTCGGCGGCGGTGGCCTCGTAGTGGATTTCGGCCAGCCCCGTCTCCGCGATCTGGTCGCGCAGCATCTCGGTCAGTTTCCACTGCTCGCATTGCAGGCGGTAGGGGTGGCGCGTGGCGCTTTCCAGAAGGCCCAGGTCGAAGGTGGCGACGACGCCTTCCTGACGGTCCCGGAACTGCCATTTCGGGCAGACCAGCCCCTGCTCCACCAGCCGGTCGGACACGCCGAAACGGTCCAGCATGTCCAGCGTCGGCGGGTGGAAGGTGGAGGCCCGGAGGTCCTTGGGCAGCTCCCGGCTCGACTCGAAGACCGAGACCGGAATGCCCTCGGCGGCGAGGCTCATGGCCGCCACCAGTCCCACGGGCCCTGCGCCCACCACCAGAACCCGCGCGTTCTCCTCGCTCATTCCCCGGCCTTCCTTTTCGATGACGTTTCGTTGGCACGTTTCGCTTGACAGCGTTCGGGCTCGCTCTCAATGTGCACAACATGTCTGGACATATCAACGGTAATTTTCGCAAAAGGTCAGGCGGAAGTTTCCAGGTAGGTCCGGTCGGCACAGCGCCTCGCGCAGGTTTCCGATCAATAGCTTGGCGCGTTTGCTGCGCTGCATGAAAAAGGGACGTTGGATGGGGCTGACGGTGGCGCGAAAAGGGGCGGAGGGCTGCGATGCGGCCTCGGTCGACGCCTGTGGGGGGCGCTGGATTGACCCCGCGTTGGGCGCGAGGCGCATCGGCTTTGCACACAATGGCGACGATAAGGTCTCCACATTGTGCACAAACTCCGGCCCGATCGCGGAGGGCGCCCGATGCTTCTGATCCAGCAGGTGGTCAACGGGCTGATGCTGGGTTCGGTTTACGTGACCGTGGCGGTGGCCTTCACGCTCACCATCGGCATTCTCAACTTCCTCAACTTCACCATCCCCACGCTGTTCATGCTCGCCGCGATGATGGGCTGGAGCTTCGCCGCCTGGGGGCTTCCCTTCGGCCTGACCGAGCCGCTGGCCTGGCCGCTGGCCCTGGCGCTGGGCGTGGCGGTGGCGATCGCGGCCTCGCTGGTCGTGGAGCGGTTCACCTTCCGCTACCTGCGCACGAAGCACGGCGATTCCACCGAGCACGCCATCCCGCTGGTGTCCTCGCTGGGCTTCCTGCTGGTGCTCGAGAACCTCGTGCGCATCGGCTACGGCTCCGACGCGCAGCGGTTCCCCGGGCCCTCCGCGGACCTGACGCTTTCGGTCGGCGGGCTGTTCTTCCGGATCCCGCAGGTGATCAGCCTCGTCGTCGTGGCGCTGATCGTGCTGGGGCTCGCCTGGATGATGAAATCCAGCCGCATCGGCCGCGGCCTGCGCGCCATCGCCGAGAACCCGGACGCCGCCGGCATCCTGGGCGTCGACACGCGGCGCGTGGTGCCGGTGGTGTTCATGCTGACCGGGCTGCTCTGCGGGCTGGCGGGGTCGCTGTTCGCGGTGAACTACGGCGAAGTCTCGCCGCAGATGGGCGAGGACATCGGCTCCAAGGCCATCGCCGGCATGGTCCTGGGCGGGCTCGGCTCGCTCTGGGGCGCGGTGGCCGGGGGCATCGTGATCGGGCTGATCGAGATGCTCACCATCCATTTCTTCGGCGCGGACACGGTGCAGGCCACCGTCTGGGGGGCGCTGCTGCTGACCCTGATGATCCGCCCGCAGGGCCTGTTCGGCCATAACGCCATCGGCAAGGGAAAGCTGTGATGAGCGGCTACTGGACGGGCATCGTCACCATCCTCGCGATCAACGTGGTCTTCGCCTACGGGATCTACCTGGCGGTGGCGACCGGGCAGCTGAACCTGGGCGGCGCGGGCTTTCAGGCGCTGGGCGCCTACGCCGCGGCCTGGCTGTGCTTCGAGCTGGACTGGTCGCCGGCCTGGACCATCGCCGCGGGCACGGTCGTCGCGGGCGTCATCGGCATGGGCATCGCCATCCCGATCCTGCGGCTGAAGGGCGTCTACCTGGTGCTGGGCACCTTCGCCTTCGCCGAGGTCGTGGCCGGCCTGATCCTGAATTCCGAGACGCTGGGCGGGGCCATGGGCCTGCCGGTGCCGGCCTATATCGAATGGCAGGTCCCCGTCGCCGCCGCGGTGGCCTGCGCGCTGCTGGTCTTCTACCTGATGGCCACCCGCTTCGGGCTGGCGGTGCGGTCGGTGCATGACGACGACGTGGTCGCCGACCTGATGGGCGTCAACGTGCGCGGCGTGCGGGTCGCGGCCTTCGCGCTGGGCGCGGCGCTGGCGGGGCTGTCGGGCGGGCTCTACGCCCACGCCTTCTCCTATGTGGAGATCCAGGGCTTCAACGCCTCGCTGTCCATCTACGTGCTGCTCTACGTCCTGCTGGGCGGGGCGCAGACCGCTTGGGGGCCGCTGGTCGGCGCCGCCTTCTTCACCCTGCTGCCGGAGGCCATGCGCTCCTTCCTCCCCGCGGCGAAGGAGGCGATCTGGACCGCCTTCGGCGTCACCGGCGACATCTCTCCCCCCGACGAAAGCTGGCGCTTCGTGGTGCTGGGCGCCGCGGTCATCGCCATGATGGTGTTCCGCCCCGAGGGGCTGGTGACCCGCGACACGTTCGCTTTCCCGCGCCGCCGGTCCCCCGCCGCGGCCCCCACGCGGGAGGCCGCCGAATGACCGCCCTTCTCAAGGTCGAGGGCCTGTCGAAAAGCTTCGGCGGCGTGCAGGTCATCACCGACGTGAGCTTCGAGGCCGAGGAGGGCGCGCGGCTCGCGCTGATCGGCCCCAACGGCGCGGGCAAGACCACGCTGTTCAACCTGCTCACCGGCGTGTTCCCGCAGGACGAGGGGACGGTGACGCTCGCCGGCCAGGTGATCGACGGCGCGCCGTCGCGCCGCCGGATCGGCATGGGCATGGCCCGCAGCTTTCAGAACATCCGCCTGATGCCGCATCTGTCGGTGGTCGAGAACGTGATGCTCGGCCAGCAGCACCGGCGCTCCGGCCTCGGCGCCATGCTGAGCCCGCTGACGCTGTTCGGCCGCTCCGAAAGCTGGCGCGAGGCGGAGGCGCTGATCGCCGACATGGGGCTGGAGGCCTGGATGGGCGAGACCGTCTCCACCCTCCCCTACGGCATCCGCAAGCAGATCGAGCTGGTGCGCGCGCTGGCGGCCAAACCCCGCCTGCTGCTGCTGGACGAACCCGCCGCCGGCCTCAACGGGACCGAGACGGCGCAGCTTCGCGACTTCCTCGCCCGCATCTCCGGGACCGGGATCACCCTGCTGGTGGTGGAGCATGACATGAGCCTGGTGCGGTCCCTTTGCGACCGCTGCGTGGTGCTGAACTTCGGCCGCAAGATCTACGACGGGTCGACCGCGCAGGTGCATGAGGATCCGCTGGTGCTCGAAGCCTATCTCGGCGCCCGCCATTCGGGGGAGACCGCCGATGTCGCTTGAAGTCACCGGGCTGGAGGTCGCCTACGGCCGCACCCGCGCGGTCCGCGGCCTGACCCTGCGGGTCGAGCCGGGGGAGATCGTCACCGTGCTGGGCGCCAACGGGGCGGGCAAGACCAGCCTGCTGCGCGCGCTGCAGGGCGCGGTGAAGCCGGCGGGCGGCCAGATCGTCTATAACGGTCATGACCTGACCGGGCAGGGCGCCGCCGCGCGGGTCCGCGCCGGCATCGCGCTGGTGCCCGAGGGGCGGCAGATCTTCGTCTCCATGACCGTGCATGAGAACCTGCTGATGGGCGGTTACCTGCGCGGCGACGACAAGCTCAACCGCGATGTGGAGGCGATCTACGACCGTTTCCCCAACCTCGCCTCGCGCCGGGACATGCGCGCCTCGGTGCTGTCGGGCGGCGAGCAGCAGATGCTGGCGGTGGGCCGGGCGCTGGTCGCCCGCCCCAGCCTGGTGATGCTGGACGAGCCCTCGCTGGGCCTGTCGCCGCTGTTCGTGGAGCGGCTCTTCGGCCTGATCCGGGAGATCAACGCCGAGGGCCTGTCGATCCTGCTGGTCGAGCAGAACACCCACATGGCGCTGGAAACCGCGACCCGCGGCTATGTGCTGGAACTGGGCCAGGTCACCCGCGAAGGCCCGGCCGAACGGCTCGCCGCCGACGCCTCCATGGCCGAGGCCTATCTGGGCGGCGGCGCCGATCCCGCCCCGGCCCCCGCATGACGCTTTCCGCCTTCCATTCCCACAGCGCAGCCCAACCGAAGAAGGAGCGCCCGATGACCCTCAGACCCGCCCTGCTGGCCGCAGCCGCCGCGATCGCGGCGTTCGCCCTGCCGGCCCACGCCGCCGACACCATCAAGATCGGCAATATCGGCGTCACCTCCGGCTTCCTGAAAGGGCCGGGAGAGCCCGCGCTGGCCGCCTTCGACATCGCGGTGGAGGAGATCAACGCCGCCGGCGGCATCAACGGCAAGCCGATCGAGCTGATCCGCTTCGACACCGGCTCCGACCCCAAGCAGGCCGCGGTGGGGGCGCGCAAGCTGATCCAGGATGACGAGGTGCTCGCGATCCTCGGGCCGTTCTCCTCGGGCGAAACCCGGGTGGCGCTGACCGTGGCCGACCGAGCCGGGGTGCTGATGATCCCCACCGCCGCCTCCGCCCCCGGGCTGGTCGACAAGTCCGCCTATGGCTGGCGGCTGACCGAGGACGAGAGCAAGCAGTTCTCCCGCCTGCTCGCCGCCATCAAGGACGCCGGCCTGCCCGCCGAGACCGCGGCGGTGATCTACGTGTCGGACGAGGTCGTCTCCAACACCGCGGGCACCAAGCTCTACCCGCCGCTGATGGAGGCCGCGGGGATCGAGGTCATGGACCCGATCCCGGTGCAGTACAAATCCTTCGACATGTCCGCCCAGGCCGCCCAGATCCTTGAGGCCGACCCGGATCTCGTGGCCATCGCCGGCCTGCCCGACAGCGCCTCCAAGGTCATCAAGGAGCTGCGCCGCCAGGGCTTCGAGGGCCGGATCATCGGCTCCCAGATCTTCTCGGACCCGGTGGTGGTCGAGCTGTTCGGCCCGGAGGGCGAGGGCACGATGATGGTCGCGGGCTTCTGGAAGGGCCGGACCGAGGCCTCCGCCGCCTTCGACGCCCGGTTCCTGGAGGAACTGGACAAGCGCGGCATCCACAAGAAGGGCGCGCACCATTCCGACGCGCAGGCCTATGACGGCGTGTATCTGCTCAAGCAGATCATGGAGGCCGCCGGCGTCACCGGCGACCCCGAGAAGCTGGAGGAGGAGCGCGCCGCGATCGCCGCGGCCATGGAGGGCGTGCGCTTTTCGGGCGTGGTCGGCGACGACATCTGCTTCGCCGGGCATGACGCCGAACTGCCGGGCTACGTGATCGAGATCAAGGGCGGCGCGTGGACCAAGTTCGCCGAGGCGCCCGCCGACAGCTGCGAGTGATCGCCTGAGAACCGCGGTCCCCGACCCGCCGGTCGGGGGCCGGACCCTCGCGCAGGCCGGCTGGGCGGCGCGGACAGACGCAACGACGAAAGGACAGGGACCATGTTGAGAACTCTGGCGCTCGCCGCCGCTTTCGCCGCCGCCGCCGTGACCGGCGCGCAGGCCCAGACCGTCGGGCTCGGCACCACCAAGGGCGGGGCCACGGCGCAGATCTCGACCGCGCTGGCCTCGGTGATCTCGGGCGGCTCGGACCTGATGGTGCGCCCGCAGGCGCTGGCCAACACCTCGCAATATCTGCCGCTGGTGGACTCGGGGCGGCTGGATTTCGGGATCGCGAACTATCCGCAGACCTCCTACGCCATCAACGGCACGGGCATGTCCGAGGGCCAGCCCAACCCCAATATCCAGATGGTCGCCACGCTGGTTCCGTTCAACGCCGGGCTGCTGGTCCCGTCCTCGCTGGGGATCACCGACATCGCCGGGCTGGCGGGCAAGCGGGTGCCGCGCTTCCCGGCCGGATCGCTGGGCGACACCGTGATCTCGGCGGTGCTGGCCACCGCGGGGCTGACCTATGACGACGTGGAGTCGGTGCCGACCGCCAACTTCCCCGCCATGTTCCAGGGCGTGAAGGACGGGACCACGGACGTCACCATCGCCGCCATCGGCTCCAAGCCCACCTTCGACATCGAGGCCGCGTTGGGCGGCGTCACCTTCCTCAACCTCAAGGAAGGCGACGGCGAGGTTCTGGACGCGGCGCTTCCGGGCACGAAGCTGCGCTACTGGAAGGGGCGCAAGGCGGCGCCGGGCGCCAATGACGACACGGTGGTGTTCTACTACCCCTACACGCTGTTCGCCAACAAGGACGTGTCGGATGAGGTGGTGACCAAGGTCCTGACCGCGCTCTACGAGGGCGAGGCGGCGCTGAAGGCCAACGGTCCGCTCTGGGCCGAGTTCACGCCCGAGGGCATGGCCGAGGTCGGGTCGCTGCCCTACCACCCCGCCGCCATCGCCTACTACGAGTCCAAGGGCATCTGGGCGGGCGAGTGATCGCGCGTTCCGGGTCCTGGCGACCTGAATCCGGCCGCGGCGCATCCGAGGCGCCGCGGCTTCGACGACTTCCGCCCTTTCCGCCGAAGGCGCGCGCCGCCGACCGATCCGGGACCTGACCGACCTTGCCGATCTCCTTCGTCAACCGGGCGCTCGACGCCTTCGCCGCCGCGCTTTGCGTGATCACGCCCGCGCTGGCGATCCTGTGGGTGCTGTCGGTCCCCTCGCGGGTCGGCCTGCTGATCTATCCCGAGCAGATGGCCGCCGGGATGCTTGGGGCCGCGATGGGCGTGGTCTATCTGCGCGGCCAGTCGGGCAAGGGCGGCGCGCGGGCGGCGCTGGACATGGCGCTGGGGCTCGGCTCCGTCGGGCTGGGCGTCTACATGTTCCTGCGGTTTCCGACCCTGACCGAGGCCGCGCACCTGCATCAGACCGAGGCTCTGATCCTGGGCGTCGTGGTGACCGGGCTCGTGATGGAGGGTCTGCGCCGGGTGGTCGGCTGGACCCTGGTGGGGATCTTCGCGGTCCTGTTCCTCTACGCGCTGTTCGGGGATCACGTGCCCGGCGCGCTGGTCGGCCGGCCGATCCCGCTCGACGAAGTGCTGCGCTATCTCGGCGTCGATTCCACCGGCACCTGGGGGCAGGCGTTGCAGATCGCGGCCTTCGTGGTGGTGGTCTTCGTGCTGTTCGGCGGCATGCTGATCGCGGTGGGCGGGGGCGATTTCTTCACCCAGCTGGCGCTGCGCGTGGCGGGGAACGGGCCGGGCAACACGGCCAAGGTGGCGGTGGCGGCCTCCGCCCTGATGGGGTCGGTGTCCGGGTCGGCGGTGTCCAACGTGATGTCGACCGGGGTGATGACCATCCCGCTGATGAAACGCGCCGGCTTCCGGCCCGAGCAGGCCGGCGGGATCGAGGCCGTCGCCTCCACCGGCGGCCAGCTGATGCCGCCGATCATGGGGGCCGCGGCCTTCCTGATGGCCGAGCTGCTGCAGATGCCCTACCGGGAGATCGTGCTGGCGGCGCTGCTGCCGGCGGCTTTGTATTACATCTCGGTCTTCGTGCAGATCGACTTCCTGGCGCGCCGGGACCGCATCGCCTCGCTGGCCGATTTCGACCGGCAGCGGCTGCGGGTCGTGCTGCGGCGCGGCTGGATCCCGGTGCTGGCCTTCGCCACCCTGCTGACGCTGATCTTCGAGCTGCGGATGCGGGCGGAGGCGGCGGCGGTCTGGACGGTGTTCGAGCTGGTGGCGCTGGGCGTGATCTCGCGCGCTTTCGGCGGGGCCGGGCTGACCCTGGCCGAGGCCGGGCGGGCGGTGGTGACCACCGGACGGACGACCTGCGACGTGCTGCTGATCACGGCGGCGGCGGGGATGATCATCGGGCTCCTGTCGATCACCGGGCTGGGCTTCGCGCTGTCCTGGTATCTGCTGGACTTCGGGGATCAGAGCCTGTTCGGGCTGCTGGTGATCACCGGGCTGGTGGGGATCGTGCTGGGGCTGGGACTGCCGACGACGGGGGTCTACCTGCTGCTGGCCTCGCTGGCGGCGCCGGCGCTGGTGCAGCTGGGGGTCCCGCAGCTGGCGGCGCATATGTTCGTGTTCTATTTCGGCATGTTGTCGATGATCACGCCGCCGATCGCCCTGGCCGCCTTCGCGGCGGCGAGCCTCGCGGGGGCGTCGCAGCTGAAGACCGGGCTGCAGAGCTTCCGCTTCGGCTGGATCGCCTATCTGCTGCCCTTCCTCTTCGTCTACAAGCCGGCGCTGCTGCTGGACGGGACGGCCTGGGAGATCGGCTATGTCTTCTTCAGCGCGCTGGCGGCGTTGGTGCTGGTGACCGGCGGGATCGTGGGTCATGCGCTGCGGCCGCTGGGCGGGGCGATGCGCGTGGCGTGGGGCGGGCTGGGCTTCGCGATGATCGCGCCGTTGCACGAGGTCGCGCCGATGGCGGTGGAGTATGCGGTGTCCGCGGCCGGGATCGCGGTCCTGGCCGTGTCGGCGTTGATGTCCCGCCGGGCGGCGCCCCGGGCGACCGCGGCGGTCCCGGCGGAACCGGGCCGGTCCTGACCGCCCCGGCCGCGCGAGCTTCCGGGGACGGGAGCCGCGCGATCGCCGGCCCGCCCCTGTCCCGGGAGCGCCCGCGCGGCGGCTCGGCCCTTGCGCGGGCGTCGCCGTCTCCCGGCGGGGCGGACGGCGCGCGCGGGCGTCAGAGGTCCTGGCGCACGATGTCCGTCACCAGCACGTCATGCACGATCGGGCCGAGAATGCTCTCGGCTTGTTCCAGAAGCGCCCCGCGCAGGTCCCGCATCACCGGGCCGGCGGTGAAGACCCCGTCGAAGGCGCCGGACTGGGCGTGGCGGAACAGCACCTGCAGGAAGCGGTCGCGCAGCTTGGGCTCGCGGGTCAGGGCCTCCGACGACATGCCGGGGTCGATCTCGAGCGAGAGGGTCAGGATGACCAGCGCCGAGACCTGCTCCTGCTGCACGACCGGCACCACGAACTGGCGGTCGAGCTTGACATAGTCGCGCTTCAGCTCCGGGTCGTAGGCGGGCGGGGGGCCGTCCGGATGCGCGGCCGAGGCGGTGACCGGCGCCGGCTTCACATGCCCGCCGTCGTCGCGCCCGCCTTCGCCCGCCCTGGCCGGAGCGTGGCCGCCCCCGCCGCCCGTCATGTCGCCGTGATCGCCGGCCTCGCCTTCCGCCATCTGCTCCGGCGGGGGCGGGGGGCGCATGAAATGGCCGGCGGCGAGGCCGCCGCCCAGGCCGATCAGCGCCAGGATCAGGGGGATCAGCATTTTCAAGTCGTCCTCCTTTCCGGGCTCAGAACGGCAACAGCACGTCCAGCACCTGCTGGCCGTAGCGGGGCTGCTGCACGTCGGTGATCTGGCCGCGGCCGCCATAGGCGATGCGGGCCTCTGCCATCTTGTCGTAGGTGATCTCGTTCTTGCGCGAGATGTCGTTGGGCCGGACGATGCCGGCCACCTGAAGATCGCGCAGCTCGTAGTTCACCCGGACCTCCTGATTGCCGGCGACCACCAGATGGCCGTTGGGCAGCACATCGACCACGGTGGCGGCGATGCGCAGGGTGATCTGCTCCGACCTTTGCACCGAGCCGTCGCCGGAGGAGGAGGAGCTGGACCCCAGCCCCGCCGCCGGATCGAGGGGCACGTCGAAGGCGTTGTCGATCAGCGCCGGCAGGCCGAACAGCGCGCTTACCGAGAGATCCTCGCTGTTGCTGCGGTTCCGCTCCGTCGCGTTGTCGATCTGGGCCTCGTCGTCGATTTCGATGACCACGGTGAGGATGTCTCCCTGCGTGCTGGCGCGGCGGTCGCCGAACAGCGATTCCGGACCGGAGCGCCAGAGCGACGCCACGGCGTAGGGCGGAGGCGCCGGCTTGGGCGGTGGCGTGGCCAGGGCCACGCGTTGCGGGGTCACCGGGGGGGCGGGCTGCTGAGCCTCGCCGGGGGCGGTGAAGTCGGGCGCGCGGCCGATATTCTCCAGTCGGTCGGCGCAGCCGGCGGTCAGCGCCAGGGTCAGGGCCAGGGCCCGCGAGGCGGGGCGGAACGCGGGGGCGGTCATGGCGCCACCTCGATCACGCCGTCGGCGGCGACGCGGCCGGTCACGGTCTGCCGGGACGCGAGATTGGCGGCGCGGATCCGGTCCCCCTCGGAGCCGCGGTCCAGCGCCCGTCCCTCCGCCGTGATCAACAGCGTGCCGCGCCGATAGCGCAGCAGAACCAGGCTGTTGCGCTCCACCAATGTCGGGGGGCCGATATCCTCGAGGCGGACGGGGCGGCCGGCATAGAGGGCGACGCGCGCCTCCTGCCCGACCACCTGGTCGATGGATGGCAGGCCAGGGCCCCACGCGGTGGCCGCCATGGTCAGGTCGCTGGGCGAAAGCACCGCGCCGCTGGGAATGGCGCGGGCCGCGACGACCACCGGGTCGGACGTCACCTCGCCCGGCTGGACGCCGCCGGGGGACCAGCCGGGCGGGGCCCAGGACCTGGCCGAGCGGGGCGACTGCGCCGAGGCGTCGGCGGCGGACAGGAGCGCGGCCAGGCCGAGCGCGATCGCGGCGAGCGCCGTCGCCACGCGCCTGCGTCCGCCTTTCGGGGTTCGGGGAGGGATTTCCTGCGGAGCGGCCATGGGATCACCGGATCTGCGTGGTCGAGGCCAGCATCTGGTCGGCGGCCGTGATCACCTTGGCGTTCATCTCGTAGCCGCGCTGCGCCTCGATCAGGTGGGTGATCTCGCGCACCGGGTCGACGGCGCTGTCCTCCAGGAAGCCGGAGCGGAACGTGCCGCGCCCGTCGGTCCCCGCGTCCCCGACATCGGGCGCGCCGGAGGCCTCCGTCTCCAGGTAGAGATTGCCGCCGATCGCCTCGAGCCCCTTCTGGTTGACGAAGCTCACCAGATCGAAGCGGTTCAGAAGCTGCGGATTCACCTGGTCGGCGAAATAGGCGTAGACCTCGCCCTCGGCGTTGATGGAGATCGAGCGCGCGTCGGCGGGAATGGTGATCTCGGGCGCCACGGGATAGCCGTCGGAGGTCACGATCAGCCCGTCGCCATTGCGTTTCAGCGCGCCGTCGCGGGTATAGGCGGAGATGCCGGAGGGCAGGATCACCTCGAGGTAGCCCGAGCCGTCGATGGCGACATCCAGCTCGCCGCCGGTCTGGCGCAGGGAGCCTTGCGACACATCCATCGACACGGCCGCCGGCCGCACGCCGAGGCCGAGCTGGACGCCCGCCGGCAGCACCGTGCCGTCCGAGGCGTTGACCGCGCCGGCGCGCTGCACCTGTTCGTAATGCAGGTCCGAGAACTCGGCCCGGCGCGGGTTGTAGGCGGTGGTGCTCATGTTGGCGAGGTTGTTGGAAATCACCTCGACCCGCATCTGCTGCGCCTGCATGCCGGTGGCGGCTATCTTCAGGGCTCGCATGGTCCGTCTCCTTCTGAACGGGGCGCGCCGGGGAAGGGCGCGGCTTTGTCTCCTGGGTCCGGCCGGGGGGCCGGGGCGGTGCGGCGCGCCTGTCAGGCGCGCCCGAATTCAGGGGCGCGGTCCGGCGTCAGCTGGAGGCGCCCAGCTGGCGGACGGCGCCGCGGATGCGTTCGTCCTCGCGTTCCAGCAGTTTCTGGCCGAGCTCATAGGCGCGCTGGACCTCGATCATCCGGGTCAGCTCCTCGACCGGATTGACGTTCGCGTCCTCGATGAAACCCTGGAAGATCTCGCCATCCGCGGGTTGCAGGGGCTGGTCGGTGGAGAACATCGTCCCGGCTTCCCGCGTCAGAAAGCGGGGGTCGTCGACGGTGACCAGGCCGAGGGCGCCGATCTGCTGGCCGTCGACGGTGATCGCGCCGTCGCGGCCGATCACGACCGGACCGCCGCCTGGGGGGGCGAAAACCGGGGCGCCGCCGGCGTCCAGCGCCGGGTAGCCGTCGCCGGTGACCAGCGCGCCGGCGGCATCGCGGAAGAAGGCGCCGTTGCGGGTCAGGCGCGGGCCGTTCGGGGTCTGCACCTGGAAGAAGCCTTCGCCCTGGATGGCGAGGTCGAAGACCCCGCCGGTCTGGCGCAGGCTGCCCGGCGAGAAGTCGGTGCGCCTCACCCGCGCCTCGGTCATCGAGATCGAGCCGCCCTCCACCGGCATCGCCTCGATCATCTCGGCGAACACCACGCCCTCCCGCCGGTAGCCGGAGGTGTTCATGTTGGCGATGTTGTTGGCGACCGCCTGCATCTCCTTCAGCAGACCGTTCTGGCGGCTGAGCGCGAGGTAGATCGGGTTGTCCATGGGTCAGATCCCTTCTGGCTGATCCGTGCGCGTCATGTCGGCGTCATCCCCCGCCCAGAGCCTGCAGAAGCAGGCCGCGGACGCGATCCGAGCGTTCGATGGCCTCCCGCGCGCCCGCCAGCGAGGGGGGAGCGTCGAGGTCGGGGCGGGAGAGGAAAGGCTCGGGCGTCGTCGTCTGCTCTGGCTCTCCGCTGCCGGCGGCTTCGCTCGGCGTCCGCGCGCCGGGTGCGGGGGCGGGCGTTGCGGCCAGGGGCGAAATCGATCCCGGCGGGGCGTCGCGGTTCGCCATCCAGCGCGCGAACAGGCGGCGCGGATCGTCGTCGGGCAGGGCCTCGGCGTCGTCCCAGGCGGCGCCGCGCCAGGCGAGCTCGGCGCGCTCGTCTCCGCTGTCGGGGAGATGTGCCTCCACGGTGGCGTAGGCCTCGTCATTCCGGTTCAACGCGGCCAGCGCCCGCGCGCGCAGGCGCGCGGGGTCGGCGCCGTCCAGGCCCGCGAGCCGTTCGAGCGCCGCCTCCGGGCCGCCGACCGCGATATCGGCGGCGGCGGCGGCCATCCGCGCCTCCGCCCCGTTTCGCGTCAGCGCGGGGGACAGCAGGTCCAGCGCCGCGTTCGACAGGCCGATGCCCGAGAGCTCCCGCGCCACCTTGACCCTGGCCGGGTCGAAAGCCGGGCTCTCCCCGATCAGCTGGCGATGGGCGAGGATGGCCGAGGCGTAGTCCAGGGGCCCCACATCCTCGGCCCGCGCGCGTTCGAGGATGGCGCGCATCGCCGCCTCCAGATCCTCTGATCTCGAGCCGCCGGCATGAAGCTCGGTCTCGATCACGTCCAGCGCCACGCCGAGCTGGTCCCGCCCGGCGCGGCCGAGAATCTCCGCCACCAGCAGGCGGCGGCCCAGCAGCGTGCCCTGGTGTTCGAAGGCGGCGAGCGCGATGTCCTCCACCAACTGGTCGGGCAGGCGGTCGCTGCGGGCCAGGATGCTGTCGGCGAGGTCCAGCATCGCTTCCGGCGCCAGGGGGCCGCCATGATCCACGACGGCGGCGAGCAGCGCGTCGCCGGATGCGACGTCGCCGCGGGCCAGCGCCAGCCGGCCGAGAGACATGCGCCAGGCGTCGCCATGGTCGCCGGGAGCGCGATCCAGCCGCAGCCGCGCCTCTTCGGCGAGATCGAGCGCGCCGGCCTGGATCAGCGTGTCCAGAAGATCCGGGCCCACGCGACGGCGGATCGTCAGGGGCAGTTCCGCGAAGGCGTCGAGCACGCTTTCGCCCCAGTCCGGGTCATCGAGCTCATCGGGGCCGGGGGGATAGTCGGCCGCGAGCCGCCACATGCCGGCGCGTCCCCCGCAGCCGTCGGCGGAGGCCAGGGGGCCTTCCGGCGCCGCCGGGTCGCCATCGGCCATGCGGGCGATGTCCTCAAGCACCGCGGCCTCGGGGATCGGCGGCACGAATTCCTCGAGCACCTGACGCGCCTCGATCCCGAAGCCGAGACCGGTCTGCAGCCGGGCGAGGGCCAGCGCCGCCTTCGGGTCGGCCCGGTCGAACTCCACGGTGAGCGCGCCCCGCAGCGCGGCCATCTCGGCATAGGGGGCGTCGACGGGGAGCCATGCGGTCGGGTCGAGGTGAGGCTCGGCGGCGCAGGGCTCCGGCCCCGGGGGCGCGGGGCGGGGGCCGACGGCGTCGAAGGCGGTGCGCGCGTCGAGTTGAATGGGCGGGGGCGGTCCGGTCCGGGCGGGCGTCGAAGGCGCATCCCGGGGCGACGTCTCCGGGGGAGCGGGCGACGACGCGGCGGAGCCGGTGGCTTCCTTAGGCGCATCGGATGCGTCTGATGCGGTGTTGACCGCCGGCGCTTCCTCCGGCGGGCGCGGTTCGGCGGCCGTCTCTGCTTCGGCAGGCTTTTCGGCGGCGGCATCGGCCGGCGCGTCGGCGCCCGTGCGGGCGTCGCCACGCGCTTCCGGGCTGCGGAATTCGACAAGGCCCTGGTCGGCGGCCCTGGACAACTGCTGCAGCAGCCGGCGCTGCGCGTCGGAAACGGTGACCTCGTCGGGCTCGGAGGTTTGCGGCGTCGCGGTCGTCGCCTGCGCGTCAGGGGAGACGGTCTCCGGGGTCGACTGCGGGTCCTCGAGCAGGATCGCGGATGTGGCGGGCGCGGGTTCGTCGCGTTTGATGTCCAGCGCGGAGGGCAGGCGGCGCGCGGGCGGACCTGACGACAGGCCGGATCCTGCGGTCTGCGCGTCGGACCCGCCGGGATCGCCGCCGCCGTTCCGATCGGTCGGGGCCGCGCCATCGTCGCCGCCCGCGCCGGCGCTCTCCGGCTGCACGGACGACGGCTCGTCATTCTCGGGCCGGATGTCGATGACCAGCATGCCTGGCTGGAACTCGTAAGTCTCCGCGTCGCAGGAGCAGGACAGCGACAGCATCAGTCGCGTGCCGTCGCGCCCCCGCTCGCTCCGCGCGCTGGTGACGCGAGAGACGCGGCGGCCGGGGAAAATCTGCGTGGTGTCGAACAGAAGCTCCCGGTCGCGGAACAGAACGGTCAGGATGCGGCCGTTGCGGGTCGCGTCCCATTCGCCGAGACGGGGCACATCGAGCGCGATGCGGCTGAAGCCGGCATGTTCGCCGGCGCGCAGCCGGGCCTGTTCCTGCGCTTCCGCGAGCGAAGGAAGCAATCCCGGCGCAAGCATGGCCAGCGCCAGGCCGAGGGCCCGGGCGACCTGGACCCGGCGCCGGGTCGCGCGCGTCGCATTCGTTGCCGACCGGGTCATGCGACCTTCGCCTCACGCAGCGCATCGCTGAGGTCCGAGAAGGACGGTCGCAGGCCGCGCGGCGTGTTCTGGCGACCGACCTCGACGCAGATGTCGGGCGAGTGGTTGTGCAGCGCCGCCACCAGCACCTCGCGGATCAGAAGATAGAAGGTGTGGTCCTCCTCCAGCACGCCCTTCACGCGGGCGGCCATCGGGCCGACGAAGCCGTAGGCGAGGAACACGCCGAGGAAGGTGCCGACCAGGGCGCCGCCGATCATGCCGCCCAGCACCGCGGGCGGCTGGTCGATGGCGGCCATGGTCTTGATGACGCCCAGCACGGCCGCGACGATTCCCAGCGCCGGCAGCGCGTCGGCGACGTTCTGCAGCGCGTGCGAGGAATGCATGGCGTGGTGCTTTCGGGTTTCGAGCTGCTTTTCCAGCACTTCCTCGACCTGGTGGGGGTCGTCGTAGTTCATCGATCCGGCGCGCAGCGTGTCGCAGATCAGGTCGACCGCGCCGCCATCCGACTGAATGCGCGGGTACCGCGCGAAGATCGCCGAGTCCTGGGGGCTTTCGACATGCTGCTCCAGATCCATCGGGTTGTTGCGGCCGACGCGAATCAACTCGAACAGCAGGCAGAGCAGGTCCCGGTAATCCTGGGGCTTCCACTTGGGCCCCTTGAAGACCTTGCCGACGTCGCCGATCGTGTGCTTCACGGCCGCCATGTCGTTGGACAGCAGAAAGGCGCCGACAGCGGCGCCGCCGATCATCATCATCTCGAACGGCAGGGAGGCGAGGATGATGCCCATCTTGCCGCCCGCCGCCATGTAACCGCCGAAGACCATGGCGAATGTGACGGCGATTCCCACGAATCCGATCATGTCTCTTCCCCGCTTTCCGCGCCCTTGCGGCGCCCCCGTTGCGCCGCTCCGGACGCAGGCCGACCCTGCGCGGATCCGGTTAAGAAAAGCTGAGGCCGGGGGGGCGAGATGCGCGGAATTCGAGCGGCCGCCCCCTGGTCTCGAACGGGCCCCGGCCGGCGACGCGCCGCGCGTCGCACGGGCGTTCCGACGCGTGGTTCTTCACGGCGGGGGCGCGCGGAACGGCGCGCGGCGCTCCGCGGCAAGC
Organism: Albimonas donghaensis; assembly: GCF_900106695.1. GTDB lineage: Bacteria > Pseudomonadota > Alphaproteobacteria > Rhodobacterales > Rhodobacteraceae > Albimonas > Albimonas donghaensis. Next base: position 666,285 of record NZ_FNMZ01000002.1, on the reverse strand, counting down.
GCCGAATCGTCCCTTTTCACTCCCGCGGGACGCTGGCGTTGCGGCCGGCGATCACCGCCGAAACAGCGTAGGCGCGCTCCGCCGACATGCCGCCGAGGATCCGTGCCGCCGCCTCCTGGCGCATGCGGGCGAGGAAGCCGGCGGCGAAAGTGATGTCCATGGTCTCGAAGATCTTGGAGGCGTCCTTCGGCTTCATGCTCTCGTAGACCTTCACCAGCCGCTCGACATCCGCCTCCGCCGCCTCGTCGGCGACGGCGAGCGTGGCGGCGAGCTTCTCCTCGGCGGTGCGCAGGGCTTCGAGCTGCTCCTTGAACTTGGCTTCGGCGACGTCGAGCAAACGCTCGCGGTCGGCGATCTCGGCGGCGCGTGCGTCGAGCTGGCGCTCCCGCTCGCGCAGCGTGGCGAGCAGGCCGGTGGGGTCGTCGACCATTTCGCATTGGGCGGGCGCTTCGACCGCGGGACCGTCCTCGTCGCCGATCGACGCGGCGGCGCGGGCCAGGGAGCCGCTCGGGTCCGTGACCCTCAGCAGCGCCGAGGCCGCGAAGCAGCCCGCGATGAGAATCAGCGCGCCAGGCGGGCGGGCGCGGCGGCGTTTCGGCTTCGCGGCGGTCATTCGCTGGTCTCGCGGGCCAGCGCTTCGAGCGCCTTGCGCAGAGCCGCCGCAGCCTCGAGCCCGTCACGGGGCGCGGCGTCGGCGCCCGGCTTGGAATCATCGCCGGAGAGGGTGTCCGCCACGTCGTCCAATGCCTCGCCCGTCGCATTCTCGGAGGCGGGCGCAGCGTGCCGTTGCTCGTCGGGAATCGCCTCGATCTTGAAGAGGCGACGCGTGGGGGTTGAGGCCGCGGACTCCGCGTCCACGCTTGGTCCAGCTTCGGCTGAATCGGCGATGGCGTCCTCGTCGAACGCGGCGACGCCCTGAGCTGCGACATCATTCTCAAGGTCGGTTCCGGGTTCGGGCGCCGCGAAAATGGGCTTGCGGGCCGTGGCCACCGCGCGCAACGGCGTCGCCGCAGCCGCGCCGGAAGCGCCTCCGCCTCCGCCGCCGAACCCCGCCCGTCCGGCCCGCCGCGCCGCGATGTTCACCGGCGAAGCGCCGTCCTTGTCGTGCAGCGAGGCCAGCAGCAGCTCGAGCCGCCCGGCCGCCATTTCCGCCCGCGCGGTGCGTTCGCTCAGCGTCCGGGTCGATTCGCCGGCCGCGGCGCGAGTGGCGCGCAGGGCGGTCCGCATCTCCTCGACCTGCGCGACCAGGGCCGCGATCGCCTGGCCGACGCCGCCGTCGAGCTCCTTCAGTTTGCGCAGCCGTCCGGCCAGCACATGGCAGTAGATCGCCGAGACCAGCGCGGCCGCGATCATCAGTCCGTCCGCGATCAGGGACATGTCGGTCTCCTTGAATGGAACGCCGAGCGCGGCGAGGGCGCCGGGGGCGGGAGGGGGGCGCGCGCGCTCATTGCAGGATGAACTCGGTGATCAGGAGGTCGCGCACGCCCTCCTCCCCCAGCACGATCTTCATGCGGCGCAGCAGGTGCGAGCGCATGCGGGTCATGGCGGCGGGCCGGTCGATGTCGGCCTCGTCCAACGCCTGGAGGTAGCTGTTGATCACGTCCTTGACGCGCGGCATCAGCTTTTCGACCTCCGCCTCCGTCCCCGGCGCGACTTCGAGCTGGACCAGGATCTTGAGGTGTCGGGCGCGGGCCGTGGGGCCGAGCGTGACCGTCATCGGGTCGATGGCGACGAAGACGGGGTCGGGGTCGTCTGGTCCCGCCTCCTCCTCATGCGCGGCCTCTTCCCGCCCGCTTTCCGCGCCGTCTCCGCCGAAAGGCAGCGCGAGCATCCCTGAGAATGTCGCGAAGAATCCCCCGCCGCCGAGCAGCAGCATGGCGACGAGCCCGATCAGCAGCCCCTTCTTGCCCTTCTTGGGCGGAGGCGCTTCGTCCACGTCCAGTTTGGCGGCATCGGCCATAGCCCGTTCAACCTCGTTCGTCCCGCGACCTGCGCGGCGTCACATCCTGCGGCGTCGCCTTCCCGGCGGGGCGCACCCTGCCGATCAGCGTGAGGAGAGGGGTAACGGCTTCGGGCTAACCGAATCTTAAGCGGCGGGGGCCCAATCAAGGGTCAGACCAGAAAGGTCGCCCCAGGACGGGGGCCTAAGACGCAAGAGGCTTGGCGTGGAACGTATTTCGGCCTTGTGGAGCGGTATGGACGGGAGACGCCGCTTGATCGTGGCGCTTGCGGGACTGGCCGCGGTGATCGCGGTCTGGGGGCTGGCGAGCGTTGCGACGCGGCCGGCGCTCGGGCTGCTATATGCGGGGCTCGACCCCTCGGCGGCGGGCGGCGTGGTATCGGCGCTCGAAGCGCGTGGCGTGGCCTACGAGGTGCGCGGCGATTCGATTTACGTGGAGGAGGGTCAGCGCGACGCGTTGCGCCTGGCGCTCGCGGCCGACGGCCAGCCGCAGACCGGCGCCGCCGGCTATGAACTGCTGGACGGCCTGTCCGGATTCGGGACCACCGCGCAGATGTTCGACGCGGCCTACTGGCGCGCCAAGGAAGGGGAGCTCGCCCGCACGCTGCTGGCGATTCCCCAGGTGCGCCGGGCCCGCGTGCATATCGCCAACCCGGTGCGCCGGCCGTTCGAGCCCTCGGGGTCGCCGACCGCTTCGGTCTCGGTCAGCGTCGGCGCCGGCGCGCTGGGGGAGCCGCAGGCGCGCGCCATACGTTATCTCGTCGCCTCCGCGGTCGCCGGCCTGTCGCCGGGCGACGTCACCGTGGTGGACGCCGAAAACGGAACCGTCCTGTCCGAAGAGCAGGGCCCCCTCGCCGCGGCGGGCGGGGAGGATCGCTCCGAGCGCCTGCGCCAGAACATCGAGCGCCTGCTGGAGGCCCGCGTGGGCCGCGGCGCCGCGGTGGTCGAGGTCATGGTCGACGCCGATCTCAACTCCGAAACGGTCAAGGAGCGCGTGCTCGATCCGCAGAGCCGCGTGGCGATCCATTCCGACACGCAGGAAAGCTCCGAGAGCTCGCAGGGCGAGAACGCCGGGGTCACGGTCGCCTCCAACCTGCCGGATGGCGAGACCGGCGGCGGCGGCTCGTCGAGCAACGCCAGCGAGACCCGCGAGCGCGTGAATTACGAAGTCTCCGAGGTGCTGCGCGAAAGCGTCCGCAACCCCGGGGCCATCCGCAAGATCACCGTCGCGGTGCTGGTCGACGGGGTGCGGGTCCCGGGCGCTGGGGGCGAGCCGGAATGGGCGCCGCGGCCGGAGGAGGAGCTCGCCGCGCTGCGCGAGCTGGTCGAGTCGGCCATCGGCTTCGACGCGGCGCGCGGCGACGTGGTCACCATCCGCAGCCTGGAATTCACCCTGCCCCCGGATCTGGGGACCGAGGCGGTGTCGGGCGCCGGGGACTTCCTCGCCGCCAACGCCATGTCCCTGATCCAGTTGGGCGTTCTCAGCGCCGTGGCGCTGCTGCTGGGCCTGTTCGTGCTGCGCCCCATGCTGGCCCGCCAGGCCGAGGACGCCGACCTTCTGGAGCTTCAGGCCGGCGGCGAAGCGCTCGCCGGGAGCGAGGGACTGGCCGACAGCATCGCGCTTGCCGGCGAAGTGATCGACGCCCGCGGCGTGGCCGCCGAACGCATCGACGCGCTGCGCGGGGCGGTGCTCGAACGCCCGGACGATACCGCCGCGCTGCTTGGCGAATGGCTGAGCATGGATGAAACGAGGGAGCCCGCATGAGCCCGCACGCGCTGAGCTGGGAAAGCTTCGAGACCGATGAACCCGGCAGGGGCAAGTCCGCGAAGGCCCCCGCGCCCGCCCCCGCCGCGACGAAAGCGACGCCGGAGCCGCGGAAGGCCAGGGCCGCGCCGAAGCCGGCCCCCTCGCCGGCCGCCGAGTCGCTCGAAACCCTGCTCGCCCGCGCCCGGGGGGAGGGCCGCGCCGCCGGGTTCGAAGAAGGCGCCGCCCATGCCGAGGCCCAGGGCCAGGCCGATCTTCGCCTGCTCCTGTCGGACATGCGCGAGCAGCTCGCCGACGCGCTGCATGCGCGGGTGGAGCGGGAGGAGGCCATGCTGACCTCCGCCCGCGATCTCGCCGAAGCGCTGCTGACCGGGGTTGCGCCGGCGCTGGCCCGCCGCGGCGTGGCGTCGGAGATCTCGGATGCGGTGCTCGCGGCGCTTCGCGAAGCCCGGGCGCGGCGGGTGGAGGCGGGCGACGCCGGCCTTTCGGTCCGGGTCGCGCCGTCCCAGCTCGAGCCGGTGCGCGCCGCCTTCGCCGCCGCCGGCATCGCGACGCCCGTGGACCCGGATCCCGACCTCGGAGAGCTCGCCGCAAGGCTGGACTGGGCCGAGGGCGAGGACGAGCTCGACCTGGACGCGGCGATCGCCGCGGCCCGCGCCGCGCTCGACCGCCACTTCCCCGAAACGCAGGCGTTCGAGCCCGAGGGCCCGGAAACGCAGGCCCCCGACCAGGACAGGAGAGTCGCGCATGGCTGAGGAAATCGACGACGGAACCGAGGGCGACGCCCTCCCCGCGGCCCGTGAGGAGCTGACCCCCGCCCGCAGCGGCCGCCGGAGCGGCTCCGCCGTGCTGGGCGTGCCGATAGAGGTGGTGATCTCGGTCGGCCGCGCCCGGCCGCTGGTCTCCGACCTGGTGAACCTGCGCCGCGACTCGGTGCTTCCGCTGGACAGCCGAATCGACGACCCGGTGGAGATCCTGATCGGCGAGCGGCTCATCGCCCGCGGAGAGCTGCAGGAGATGGATGACGACAGCGGCCGCCTTGCGGTTCGGTTGACCGAGGTCGCCGATCTCTCCCAGGGCGTCTGAGCGCTTGCGCGGAGAAACCGGCATCACGGCGGGCGGCTGTCCGCCATGCGGCGCCGCGGCCGGCCGCGTCCCGACCGGGCGCGCCGGTTGCGGGCGGCCGAGCGTGCGGCCGTCCGCCTGGGCGGGGCTGCGCCGGCGCGCCGCGCCGATCGCCGTCACCCTTTCGCTGGCCGCGCTCGCGCTGGCCTGGGGCGCGGGCCCGGCGGTCGCGCAGGAGGTGGCCATCGACCTGGGCGGCGACGGCAGCCTGACGCTCCGCGCCGTCCAGCTCTTCGCGGTGGTGACGGTGCTCAGCCTCGCGCCCGCCATCGCCGTCACCGTCACCTGCTTCCCCTTCATGGTGACGGTCCTGTCGATCCTGCGCGCGGCCATCGGGTTGCAGCAGTCGCCCCCCAACATGCTGATCGTGTCGCTGGCCCTGTTCCTGAGCTGGTTCGTCATGGCCCCGGTCATCGACGCCGCCTGGACCACGGGAGTCGAGCCGCTGCTGGCCGAGGACATCACCGTCGAGCAGGCCGCGCCCCGCATTCTCGCCCCGTTCCGCGCCTTCATGGCCGCCCGGGTCGACCCCGACGCGCTGTCGGCGCTGGCCGAGGCCGTGCCCGCCGCGGCGCTGGGCCCCGCCGCCGCCCCGATCGACGGCGCGCCGGCCCCTGACCCGCGCGCGATGACCCCGGCGGATGCGCCGTCCAGCCTGCTGGTCCCGGCCTTCCTGCTCTCCGAGGTGCAACGCGCCTTCGAGATCGGGTTCCTGATCTACCTGCCTTTCCTGTTGATCGATCTCGTGGTGGCTTCTGTGTTGATGTCCATGGGCATGATGATGGTGCCGCCCGCGGTGGTGTCGCTTCCCTTCAAACTCGCCTTCTTCGTGGCCGCCGACGGCTGGCCGCTGCTCGCGGGGGCGCTGGTCCGGGGGTATGGAGCATGAGCGAAGGCGCGATGGTGGTCGCCAAGGGCGCGCCGGTCCCCGCCCCCGTGGGGGGAGAGGAGCCCTCGCCCGCGATCCTGCTGAGCCAGGCCCAGAAGGCCGCCGTGGTGATCGTGGCTCTGGGGCCCGAAGCCGCGACCGAGATCCTTCGCAATCTCGGCGACGCCAACATCAAGCGTTTCGCCTCCGCGGTTTCCAAGCTCAATGGCGTGCCGCACGCGGTCGTCGATGCGGTGGTCAGCGAGTTCCTCGCGACCATGGGCGACGAGCTCTCGGTGCGCGGCGGGCTGGACGAGGCGCGGAAATTCCTCGGCCAGGTTCTGGACGAAGACAGTCTCAGCCGTGTGCTGGAGGAGATCGACGCGCGTTCGGTGCGCACGATCTGGCAGCGCCTGGCGGATTCCGCCGACGCGCCGTTGTCAAACTGGCTGTCGGCGGAGCATCCGCAGGTCGCCTGCCTTGTGGTCTCCAAGCTGCGTTCCGACCAGGCGGCGCGGCTGCTGGAGCGGTTCGAACCCGCCTTCGCGCAGGATATCGTCCTGCGCATGTCGCGCGTGCCGACCCCGGACAACGCGGCGCTGGAGATCCTCACCAGGACGATCGAGCAGGATTTCGTCTCGGTGATCGAGCGCAACCAGGGGGCCCGCAAGCCGGCCGAGCTGATCGCGAGCCTGATGAACCATGTCTCCGCGACGGCGCGGGATTCGTTTTTGGGCCACATGGATTCGGTGGATTCCAAGCTGGCGCAGGAGGTGCAGCGGGTGATGTTCACCTTCGCCGACATCGCCAGCCGCGTGAACCCGCGCGACGTCGCGAAGGTGATGAAGGAGGTCGAGGAGCCGGTGCTGATGACCGCGCTCAAATCGGCGCTGGCCACGGAGAATCCGTCGGCGGATTTCATCCTCGGCAACATCGCCAAGCGCCTGTCCGAGCGTCTGCGCGAGGATCTCGACGGCATGCCCGACGTGCGCCAGAAGGAGGGCGAGGCCGCGCAGGCCGCGCTCGTCAACGCGATTCAGACCCTGGCGCGGCGCGGGGAGATCAAGCTGATCGAGATCGACGCGGGCGACGACTGAAGCCGGCCTCATTGCGGGCGAGGTCGAAGCGTGGTTTTCGGCCGGACCGGACGGATGGGCGAGGCGCCGTGAGGGGGCGCCGGCCGGCCCTCGCGCGGGAGCTGCGCTCCCGGCATCGCCCCGCCCTGCGTCCCCTTTCTGCCCAATAGGAGGGCGGTTCGCCTGGGCGTGGGGGGCTCTGGACAATCAGCGCAGGGCGGGGGGGCGGTTCCCGGATGGCGAACTTGCGCGTCCGGGGAGGTGCGTCTCCCGGATCGGGGGCGCAAGGCGGGCGCATCAGAGCCCGCGACAAGATCTCGACCTAGGGGGGCTGCTTCGCCGGCGGAGCGGGGCGTTGGGGATGCGCCATCGGCGGCCCCTGGTTTCATGCGCGTTGGTTGCGGCGTGGGGGACGGGCGAAGCCGGGGTCCATCGCAGTCGCCGAACTGGCTGGCGGTGAGGGCCCGGCCCCCGGAACCGGGGCGGATCGTATGCCCGATGACTGGCGCGACTGACGCCGCGCCTTGGGCTTGGAGGCGGGCCGAGCGGATCAGTCGCTGCGTGGGGCAGGGCGTGAAGGCGGCATCATTTCCGACAGCAGCCTTTCTTCCGCGTCGCGTGTCGCGGGCGACGCGCGGCCATTTCTCTGACCCTCCGACTGGACCGCGCCAGCCGGAAAATCTCCACGACGTCCGCGAGTCGCCTGGCCCGAGCGCCGATGGCCATGCCAGCGCTTGCGGCGACACCGGTGTTCGCTCCCATGGCGGCGCCGACGACGCGGCCGCCCTGGCGAAACGCCTGGCAGGGCGCGTCGATCCCTGGAATTGGCCATTCGTCTTCAAGGAGCGGGTCTGGAAGGCGTCGACGTGCGCTTCGGAGGCGGTTGGCCGGGTGTTTCGAGGCGCCTGTTTCGCTCTTGGGTTGCGCCATGGCGTGCGGGGATCGGGACCGAGGCGCCAAGGGAACAGGTCTCTTGGATCACCGCGGATCGGGCGTGATGTCGAGCCGCTCCATCCGCCGCCCCTCCGGCGAGGCCTGACTTGCGGCGTGGCGGCCCGGACGTCGCGCGGACGATCGGTGAACCACCCCAGTGGCCCTGGGCTTGCCGGGCGATATGCTTGAGGCGCAGGCGGCGCGCGCTCGGGTTGCGCGTCCGGAACCCGCGTGGATGCACGACCCGGCCCGCGGTTCCAAGATGGGTCCAGGGCGCTTGGCGCCGACCTCCGGGCGCTCGTCAAGCGCGTGGAGCGCGCGCCATCAGGGCCCGCCATGGCGGAGATCGAACGAGACGACGGGCCTCAATCCGGCTGGCCGTCCTGTTCCCGACGTCGTTGCATGGCGCGGCGTCGCGCGGTCTCGGCGCGCTTCGCCAAGGTCTCCAGCGCCCTGCGGCGAGCCATGCCCATCGCGGCGTCATCGCGGGCGGCGTCCGCTGCGGTCTCCGCCCGGTCCGCGGCCTCGACGGCCTGGCGGATCCGGGTCCGCTCCGCCTCGCGCCAGCGGGCGGCGGCGGCGAGGCGCGCGGCCTCCGGCGCCTCTTCGGCTGCGAGTTTCGCCTCCTCCGCCGCGGCGCGGGCCTGCCGACGCGCGGCGGCGGCGGCGGCCAGGTCGCGGGTCCGCGCCTCCTCCGCCATTCGCGCGAGCCGCGCCAGCTCCGCGATCCGGGCGAGACCGGCCAGCCGGGCCAGCGCCTTGGGGTCGCGGCTCATGAAGGTCTCCCCCAACCGCGATCCCGGGCGATGTCGCGCATCTTCTGGGCGTAGCGGATGGCGGCGGCGACGGCCTGGTAGTGCTCGGGCAGGATCTCGTCGCCGATCTCCACGGCCGCGTTCAGCGCGCGGGCGGTTGGCGGATCATGGTGGATCGGCACCCCGTTCTCGGCCGCGATGCGCCGGATGGCGGCGGCCACGTCGTCCTCGCCCTTGGCCACGCAGACCGGCGCCGAGCCGGGCTTGCGCGACCATTTGAGCGCCACCGCGACATGGGTCGGATTGGTCAGCACCACATCGGCGTCGGGCACATCCATCAGCATCCGGTTGGTGGCGATGGCATGGGCGCGGCGGCGACGCTCCGATTTCATGGTCGGATCGCCCTCGGACTTCTTCACCTCCTCCTTCATCTCCTGGAAGGACATGCGGTTCTTGCGGGCGTGGTCGAAGCGCTGCCAGAGGAAGTCGATCGCGCCGATCACCACCGCGATGGCCGCGATCACGGACAGGAGCGAGATGCCGACCCGCATCATCTCCGGCCCCACGGCGCGGGCGTCGGCGCGGACCAGGGCGGCGATATGGTCGGTTTCGGCCACCAGGAACAGGAACAGCACGGTCGAGATCGCGGTGAGCTTGACCGCGGATTTGAGGAACTCGACCAGCCCGGTGGGGCCGTACTTGTTCTTGGCGTTGGAGATCGGATTGATGCGCGACAGCTTGGGCGCGAGCTTCTCCGGCGCCGCCACTATGGCGCGCTGGGCGGCGTAGGCGATGAGCGCCGCGACCGCGGGGGCGAGCAGGATCGGGATCAGCGGGCCGATGGCCTGGCCGACCAGCGACAGCGACAGCGCGCCGCCGCCGGGGCCCAGAAGCCGCCCCGCCAGCAGGTCCGAGGCGCCGATGATGCCGGCCAGCACCTCGCCCGAGCCGATAGCGGCCTGGGTTCCGAAGGCGCCGAAGGCCACGAGGGCGAAGATATAGATGGCGGCGGCGGCCACGTCCTGGGACTTGGGCACTTCGCCGCGACGGCGCGCGTCCTCCAGTTTCTGGGGCGTCGGCTCGTGCGTTTTCTCGCCGCTTTCGTCGTTGCCGGCCATGTCAGTCGATCCCGAACGGATCGGCGAGCGCGGCGTCGAGCCGGGTGTGCCAGTGGGCGAGCAGGTCCGGCGCGCAGATCCACAGCAGGAACAGGGCGCCGGCGGTGATGGCGGGGGCGCCGACGAAGGCGACCATCAGCTGCGGCATGGCGCGGTTGATGGCCCCGAGCGCGAGATTGTAGGCGAAGGACGCGACCACGAAGGGGGCTGCGAGCGAGACGGCGAGGTCGAAGGCGGCCCCCGCCCGCGCCGCGCCCCAGCGCCCGACATCGGCGGCCAGAGGAAACTCGCCCAGCGGCGCGACGCTGTAGGACCGGGCGAGCAGCGCCACCGCCTTCACGTGCAGGCCCAGATGCATGGCCAGCGCGATGCCCGCGACCACCAGCAAGGCCCCCAGCGCGGGCATCGGGTCGGGGGTGACCTGGGCGCCGGCGATCTGGGAGACGGAGGTGGCCTGGGCGGCGATGGCGCCGGCGAGCTGCAGGGCCATGACCGTCAGCCGCACCGCGATGCCGAGCATCAGGCCGACCGCCGCCTCCGCCATCAGCGCGCGGAACAGGGGAATCGGGGCGCCGTCGGCGAGCCCGGGGCGACCGGCGGCGACCGCTTCCTCGGCCAGCGGCACGACCGCGGGCCAGATGGCCATGGTGAACATCACCGCGGCGGCGAGCTTCACCCGCGCGGGCAGGGTGCGCTCCCCGAAACCGGGCAGCAGCGCGACGACCGCGCCGACCCGGGCGAAGACGGCGACAAGCGCATGGATCGGCGTCTCGCCGACGCGGGCGATATGTTCGGAGGCGCCGAAAAGGCGGGCGAGGGCGGCGATCATCTCCGGGTCCATCGCGCTCAGCCCCCGGCCGATCGGCAAGCGCGGGGGAGGGCCGCATATGCGGGCGAGGCCCGCATGCCCTCGCGCCCTGCGCGAGGCGCCCCCGCTGCGCGGCGGCATGCGGCCGGCGGCGCCAGGCGGTCGGATCGCGGCGCCAGGCCGAAAGGTCGCGGAGCGTCTTTCGGTTCGGCACGCCGCCTGAACGAAGCGACGGCGCCGAATGCGACTCCGGTCCAGCGCCGGCGCGGCGCGCGGGCGCGGCTTGCGCGCGGTTCGGCGCCGGCTTCCGAACCCGGACGCCGCAGCTGCGGGCGAAGGCGGGCGCCGACGGTCACGCCTGCCCCAGCAGCGTCGGACGACCGGACGCGCCGATCTCCTCGAAGCTCAGAACCGGGTTGCGCACCCCCTTGGCCGACAGCACCGTGCGCAGGAAGCGCCGCCGGCGGGTGGAGGTCACGATCGCCGGATAGCGCCCGTCCGCGCCCGCCTTCGCGACCTTGTCCGCCACCGCCGCGGCCAGCCGGTTGAACTCCGACGGCGGCAGCGCCACGTCGCCGGCGCCCTCGCCATCCTTCAGCTCGTGGGCGGAGAACGTCTCCTCCCACTCGGGCGAAAGCTGGATCAGCGGCAGCGCGCCGTCCTCCTCCAGCATCTCGGCCACGATCTGGAAGCCGAGGCGCTGGCGCACATGCTCCGCGATCGCCTCGGGCGCGCCCAGCTGGCTGCGGCTTTCCGCGATCGCCTCGAGGATCAGCGGCAGGTTCCGGATGGAGACCTTCTCCTCCAGCAGCAGCCGAAGCACGGTTTGCAGCAGGTCCACGGGCACTTTCTCGGGGATGAACTCGTCGAGGATCCGCCGGTTCGCCTCGGCCCGCTGCGGATCGGAGACCTTCACGAAACTGTCCATCAGCTTGCGCAGCGCGCGACGCGAGAACAGCCGGGCGAAGTTCTCCTTCACCGTTTCCAGAAGATGGGTGGCGACGACCTCGGTCGGCGACACAACCGGCAGGCCGAGGATCGCCGCGTCCTCCTGCAGGGCGGGGTCGATCCAGCGGGCCGGGGCGCCGTAGACGGGTTCCTTCACGTCGCGGCCGGGGGGCGCGCCGTCGGGGGAATCGCCCAGCAGGATCAGCGTCTTGTCAGGCTCCAGCAAGGCGCGGACGATCTCCACCCCCTGGATGCGGATGGCGTAGCCGCCGGGCGGCAGGGTCTCCTCGTCGGTCAGGCGGATTTCGGGGATCACCACGCCGTAAACCTGCGCCACGTGGTTGCGCATGTTGGCGATGCGGGCGCCGAGGCCCGTGCCCTCGTCCATCACCGTCGCCACCAGGTCGGGCGCGAATTCCACATGGATCTCGTCGAGATCGAGCACGTCGCCCAGCGGCCGTTCGGCCCGGGCCTGGGCGGCGGGCTCGCCCTTCTGCTCCACCGCCTCGCGGGCGCGCTTCGCCGCCTGCTCCCTCCAGGCCAGCCAGGCGGCCCCGCCCAGCAGCCCGGCGCCGCCGACGAAGGGCAGGAAGGGCAGGCCGGGCGCCAGCGCGAAGGCGGCCATCAGCGCCGCGACCGTGGCCAGCGCCGCCGGGAACCCGCCCAGCTGGCCGATCAGGGCGCGGTCGACCGAGCCCATCATCCCGCCCTTGGCCAGCAGCAGCGCCGTGGCGATGGAGATGATCACCGCCGGGATCTGCGTCACCAGCCCGTCGCCGACGGTGAGGATCGCATAGGTCTCGAACGCCCGGTCGAGCGGCATGTCATGGCCGAGCACCCCGATCCCCAGCCCGACCAGCAGGTTGAGCAGGGTGATCAGCAGCCCCGCCACCGCGTCGCCTTTGACGAACTTGGAGGCGCCGTCGAGCGAACCGAAGAACGTGGTCTCCTCCTGCTCGATCTTGCGGCGGGTGCGGGCGTCGTCATGCGAGATGGCGCCGGCGGCCATGTCGCTGTCGATCGCCAGCTGCTTGCCCGGCATGCCGTCCAGGGCGAAGCGGGCCCCGACTTCGGCCATGCGGCCGGCGCCCTTGGTGATCACGATGAAATTCACGATCAGCAGCACGCCGAACACCACCAGCCCGAGATAGACCGAGCCGCCCATGACGAACATGGCGAAGCCCTCGATCACCCCTCCGGCGGCGCCGGTGCCGGTATGCCCCTCGCCGATGATAAGCTTGGTGGAGCTGACGTTGAGCGACAGGCGCAGCATCAGCGAGGCGAGCAGGATCGTCGGAAAGGCCGAGAAATCCAGCGGCCGCTCGATGAACAGCACGTTGGTGAAGATCAGGATGGCGATGCCGAAGGAGGCGGCGAGCCCCACGTCCAGCACCCAGGAGGGCATCGGCAGGATCATCATCACGATGATGGCCATGAGCGCCAGCGCCAGCAGGACGGTCGGCTGGTAGAGCTCTGCGACGGTCAGTTTGGGCATGTCAGCGGGGTCCTTCGCCGAGGATCGGCCGGGCGCGGCGCAGCAGGCCGCCGCCCGGGGCGGCGATCAGGCTGGGCGGGGCGGCGGCGGAGGAGAGCCAGGCATGGGCGAGGCTGGCCGCGGCGGCGTCGGCGTGGGCGTCGGCGTGGGCGTCGCGCAGCGCGGCCTCCCGGCGCGCGCCGGGCGAGATGCTGGCGAACAGGCGCATCGAGGGCGCCGGGCCCGGCGCGGCCAGCAGCGAGCCGCCCCGCGGCGGGCCCATGACGCCGCGACCGGGGACAAGTCCGGGGCCGAGCGCGAAGCCGCCGGGCAGGTCCGGCGCGGGCAGGTCGGCCATTCGCAGCACCCGGGCGCGATAGCCCGCGGCGAGGTCGGGGGTGCGCGAATGGTAATAGCCGACCGCGGTTTCCCAGCTGCCGGTCTCGTCGCGCAGGGCGCGCAGGAAGCGGGCGGCGTAGCGGGCGTTGGCCTCGGGGTCGAGCATCTGCTCCAGCCCCTCGAAGGCCTCGCCATGCCAAAGATGGTTCACCTGGAAACAGCCGAGATCGAAGCTGCGGGCCCCGGCCGCCTGCCGCGCGCGCACCCATTCGAGCAAGGGGCCGGGGGCGTCGAACCAGCGGCCCTCGCCCTCCATGTTCACGGTCCAGGGCCAGGGCTGGAAGCGGCCGTCGCGCTTGCGCCCGGTCTCGGCCAGCGAGATGCCGCGGAGCAGGCGCAGCGGCACGTCCTCGGCGGCCGCGGCGCGTCGGGCGGCGGCTTCGCACATCGCGGGCAGGCGCGGGTCGGGGGGGGCGGCCGCGGCGGCGCGGGGGGCGGGGAAGGTGGAGGCCGCCGCCAGGACCGCGAGGGCGACCAGCGCGAGTCGCCGTCGGAGGCGTCGCGCCGGCGCGGATCGCGGCCCGCCGTCCGCGCGGACGCGTCCGCGCCCGGCCGCCGAGGCGGCCGGATGTCTCCGCAAGGCGGAGACGAGGACGGCTTCGCGCCCCACGGAAACCGGGGCGCCGGGCGGAGAGGTCGGAGGGGCGCGCCGGGCGGTCATGCGGCGCCCGAAGCGATCAGCGGGATCAGGTTGTCCCGCCACAGGTCGAGGAAGGCCGCGCTCATGAACTCCATGGCCAGCCAGAAGGTCGCGCCGATGGCGGCGAGCTTGGGCACGAAGGTGAGCGTCATCTCCTGGATCGAGGTCAGCGCCTGCACCAGGCCGATGGCCAGGCCCACGATCAGCGCCACCGACAGGATAGGCATGGCCGAGAGAATAGCGGCCCACAGCCCCTGCTTGAGCATGTCGAACAGGATCGCGTCGGTCATCGCGGCGCCTTTCGGGACGGCCTTCGGCTCGGGCCGTTCGCGGCGTCGGGGCGCGGGCGGGGCATCGGGGGCATGTCTCCTGGACGGGGGCCGTTTCCGTTCCCCGGCGGCGGCGCGCGGGCCGCGAGCGGGCAGGTCGCGCAGGCCGGATCAGACCGGCATGCGCAGGATTTCCTGGTAGGCCTCGACGACCTTGTCGCGCATGGTCACCGCGGTCTGGACGGCGATCTCGGTCGCGGCCAGCGCGGTCACCACCGACTGCATGTCCGCGGAGCCGGACAGGCCCTTCATCGCCGTGGTCTCGCCCGAACGGAGGGTGTCGAGGAAGCCGCGCGCGGCCTCGCCCAGGGCGCCGGAGCCGGAGGAGGCGCCCGGATCGCGGGTCGGGGGCGCGCTGGGGCCGACGGCGGGGGCGAGGCCTTGGTAGAACCGGGCGGCGAGACTGTCTGAAACGCTCATGGGGAGCTCCGTTCTGGAGAGGGGGTGTCTGGAATGTGGGGGATCAGCGGCGCAGCAGGTCGAGCAGGCCGCGGCTCATCTGGCGGGCTTGCTCCAGCAGCTTGAGGTTGGCCTCGTAGCTGCGCTGCGCCTCCCGGGAATCGGCGATTTCGGTCATCAGGTCGATCGACGATCCCTCGTATTCGCCCTGGTCGTCGGCGAGCGGATGGGAGGGGTCGTGGATCACCGGCAGATCCCCCTGGAAGAGCCGCAGCCGGCCGATCCGGACGGCGGCGCCGGCGGCCCTTTCGGGATCCAGCGCCTCGAACGGCACGGTCTTGCGGCGGTAGCCGGGGGTGTCGGCGTTGGCCAGGTTCTCGGCGCTCAGCCGCAGGCGGGCGGATTGCGCCTGCATGCCGCTGGCCGAGGCGGCCATCGCCTGGACGAGATCGCTCATGGCGCGGGCTCCTGTTCAGGGGACGGAAACGGATTCGGCCGCAGAAAGGCCGGAGCGCGCCGCGCAGGATGCGGGCGCGCCGGTCCAGCCGCAGCGCGCCGGTCGGGTGCGGGATCGGAACCGGAGACGGGTCCGCGATCGGGGAAGGGGGAGGCGGCCGGAGCGCCCGGGGCGTCGACGAACATGATCGACCTCATCTCGGCGGGGTGATCGCGGCGCGCAGAATGTCCAGCGACTTGCGCCAGACCCCCAGGGCCAGTTCGTGCTGAAGCCGGGTTTCCGAGGCGCGGACCATCTGGTCCTCCAGCGACACGTCGTTGCCGTTGGGCGAAACCGCGCCGCGGGAGGCCTCCCGAATCGTCTCGGCGCCCGAGGGCTCCGCCGACGGGTCGAAATGGCCGGCCCGCGTGGCGTGCGGACGAAAGGCGAGACCGTCTTCCGACGCCTCCATCGCCTGATAGGTCTGCGAAAACGGGGTGAGGTCCTGGGCGCGGTAGCCCGGCGTATCCGCATGGGCGACGTTGCGCGACAGCACCGTCTGCCGGGCGGAAGCAAAGCTCGCCAGCGATTCGGCCAGGGATAGAATCTTCAGTCCGACGCTCATCTCGGGGTTTCTCCTCCGGTGGCTTCGAAACCGGGGATTAACCTGCGTTCGTTGACAAGTCGTAACCGGCGGCAGCGATCGGCAGGGGCAGGAGGCCCTGATTTTATGGATCTCGAACATCTCGGCGCGGAATTGCGCAGCCTGCCCGCGATGCGTCGCATAGGGCGCGTCACGCGGGTGGATGGCGGAGCGGTGACCGCGATGGGTCTCGCCCCCCGCGCGCGTCTGGGCGACCGGGTGGAGGTCACCGCCCGCGACGCGCCCCCGCTGGAGGGCGAGATCGTGTCCCTCGCCGACGGCAAGGCGACGGTGATGACCTATGGTCCCTCCTATGGAATCGGGCTTGGCGACGCGGTGACGCTGACCCCCGATCCCGGCCTGCGCCCCTGCGACGCCTGGATCGGCCGGGTGATCGACGCGTTCGGCGCGCCCATGGACGGCCGCCCCCTGCGCCAGGGGCCCGAGGCCGTCCGCCTGCGCCCGCCCGCGCCCGATCCGATGCGACGCGCGCGCCTGGGCGCGCGGCTGGCCACGGGGCTTTCCGTCTTCGACACGCTGCTGCCGCTGGTGCAGGGGCAGCGAATCGGTCTCTTCGCCGGCTCCGGCGTCGGCAAGTCCAGCCTTCTCGGGGCGCTCGCGCGCGGCGTTCAGGCCGATTGCGTGGTCTTCGCGCTGATCGGCGAGCGTGGGCGCGAGCTGCGCGAGTTCACCGAGGGCGTGCTGGGCGCCGAGGGGCTGGCCCGCTCCGTCGTGGTCTGCGCGACCTCCGACCAGTCCCCCCTGGTCAAGCGCCGCGCCGCGTGGACCGCGATGGCCGTGGCCGAGCGCCTGCGCGATTCGGGGCGACACGTCCTGCTGCTGGTCGACAGCCTCACCCGTTTCGCCGAGGCGCATCGCGAGGTCGCCCTGACCGCGGGGGAGCCGCCGTCGCTGCGCGCCTACCCGCCCTCCACCGCCGCCATGCTCGCCGCCTTGGTCGAGCGTGCAGGCCCGGGGCCGGAGCGGATGGACGGGCGTCGCGGCGACATCACCGGCATTTTCTCGGTGCTGGTGGCGGGCTCGGACATGGAGGAGCCGGTGGCCGACATGACCCGAGGGCTGCTCGACGGCCATACGGTGCTGGAACGCGGCATCGCCGAGCGCGGACGTTTCCCCGCGGTGGATGTGGGGCGGTCGGTGTCGCGGTCGCTGCCCGCCTGCGCGAGCCCGGCGGAGAATCGTCTGATCGGCGTCGCGCGTCGCGTCTTCGGGTTGCATGAGAAAGCCGAGCCGATGCTCCAGGCCGGGTTGTGGCGGGAGGGCGCGGATCCCGAATCGGATCGCGCCGTGCGTCTGCACCCTGCGCTGGACGCTTTCTGCGCGGCCCAGGCGCCGGAAGGACCCGCGGACAGCTTCGCGCGGCTGGCGGAAGCGCTCGACGAATCGGGCGCCGACCTGGCCGCGGAACGGGAGAGCGCCGCGCAGAGCGCTTCGTCCGAGGCTGGCGCGCCCTCCGACGTTGACGAGGAGGAGGCGAAGGCGCCTGAAGTCGCTGCGTCATCCGGGGCGTGATCCCTGGGCTTTCGCGTGCGGCGCGCCAGGTCGCTAGGATTGCAGCGATCTGCGGTGGGGCCGGTAACTCCCCGTTATGACTTTCCCGTCAAAAGTCCCCCTCGGCGGCCTCAGGGTGGGCCGGCGCGGCGGGTCGAACGCCCGATGCGCTCCGTCAGAACGGCGGTTCTCTTCGTCCACGCGAAGCTTGGACGATATTGAAACAGCGGCGCGACATGCGTCGCCGGCTACGGGAATACGCAGCAATGGCTAGCATTCTGACGAACAACAGCGCGATGGTTGCGCTGCAGACGCTCAACGGCATCAACAAGAACCTCGAGGGCATTCAGTCCCAGATCTCCACCGGCAAGAAGGTCGGCAACGCCAAGGACAACGCGGCGGTGTGGGCCATCTCCTCGGTCATGCAGTCCGACGTGAAGGGCTTCAAGGGCATCTCCGAGTCGCTCTCGCTCGGCTCCTCCACCGTGGCGGTCGGCCGTCAGGCGGCGGAAACGGTCACCGAGCTGCTGACCGACATCAAGGGCAAGATCGTCTCCTCGCAGGAAGAGAACGTCGACCGCGCCAAGATCCAGACCGATATCGAGGCGCTGACCTCGCAGATCAACTCGGTCCTCGGCGCCGCGCAGTTCAACGGCAAGAACCTGGTCGACAGCTATGACGCCACCTCGGTGCTGTCGTCGCTGGATCGTTCGGGCGACGGCTCGGTGAGCTCGTCTTCGATCTCCTTCACCGGCCAGAACCTGACCGGCGAGGCCGGAACGGTCGAGACCGCGGACGCCATCGACCGCATCGGCACCGTCGCCGATGACGGCACCTACACCGTGGGCGCGGGCGCAACCCTGTCCTCGGCCGCCAACGACGCCACCATCACGCTGGCGACCGACCTGGCGGACACGGACACGCTGACCATCAACTTCGCGGATCAGCAGTTCAGCTACACCAACAACACCGGCGGCGTGATCGCGGTCGCCGATCTGGACGACATCGTGGCCGCCGGTCTCGCCAATCTCGGCGTCGAAGGCGTGACCACGGCCGTGTCCGGCGCGGGCGAGGTGACCATCTCCTCGACCAACAGCTTCGACACGATCGATATCGACGGCACCTCCGGCTCCACCACCGTGGTGGTCGACCCCGACGCGGGCGGCGCGCAGGCGGCCCTGGCGGCCGGCGCCACCGGCACCCTGACCGCCCGGGCGGAGACGGTGTCGCTCGGCGGCGCCGGCAACACCGGCGGCGTGGTCAACGAGGGCGACGGCTTCCGCATCTCCCTCGGCGGTCAGAGCTTCGACTACACGGCCAAGGACGGCGACACGCTCAACGACGTGGCGACCGGTCTGAAGCGGGTGATCGACGCTGGCGGCATCGACGGCGTGTCGGTGCAGGTGAACCTCTCGGACGATCCGGTCTCCGAGCCGCCGACGATCCAGATCGACAATGACAACACCGCCGACATCGCGCTGACGGTGGATGACGGCTCCGGCGGCGTCGCTTCCGGCGGCCTGGTCGGGCTCGACGGGATCGACGTGTCGACCGCCGAGGGCGCCGAGAACGCGCTGGCCAACATCGAGAGCCTGATCCAGACCTCGATCGACGCCGCCGCCGAGTTCGGTTCGGTCCAGGGGCGGATCGACATCCAGGCGGACTTCGTCTCGAAGCTGTCGGATGCGCTCACGTCGGGCATCGGCGCCCTGGTTGACGCGAACCTGGAAGAGGCTTCGGCCCGCCTTCAGTCGCTGCAGGTTCAGCAGCAGCTCGGCGTCCAGGCTCTGTCGATCGCCAACCAGGCCCCGCAGAGCGTCCTGTCGCTCTTCCGCTGACGCAAGCCAGGAAAGGCCGGGATCCTCCCGGCCTTTCCGTCCCCCAGGCGCCCGCGCATGCGGTGCGGCGCGCCCGCCCGGGACCTGGCCTCGCCGATCGGGCCGCGCCGAAGCGCACGCGAGCGCCGGATGCGCGGATGCAGGCCGCAACCTCGCCCAGTCGCGACGGCGGTCTCCCCGAAAAGCCTCCCAGGTGCGATCGCGCCGTCCGCTCTTTCTTCCGGGCGATGCGGCGACGGGCGGGGTTCCTGACGACGCCCGAAGCGCGTCGGCGGCGGACTGAAGAGCAGATCGGCGCCCGGCAGGGCCGGCGCGCGTGCCCGAGGACCCGACATGACAACCCACGCGACCCTTTCCCATCGCTCCGCCGCCGGACGGGCCGGCGCGGGCCCAGGCTCCGCCCCCGGCGCGGCCTATGGCGACGCCCGCGATTCGGTGCTCACGCCGCGACAGGCCGAATACCGGGTCTTCGCGCGGGCCACCCACCGGCTTTCCGACGCCTCCGCCCGCCATGCGGAGGGCGACAGGCTCGCCTATTTCAAGCTGGCCGAAGCGGTGCACGACAATCTCCGGCTCTGGCTGACGCTGGCTACGGACCTCGCCACCGACGGCAACGGGCTGCCGGATCCTCTGCGCGCCAGCCTGATCTCTCTCGCCGGTTTCGTGGAGAAGCACTCTCAGCTTGTTCTGAACAAGCAGGCCGACGCGTCCGCCCTGATCGAAGTCAACGCCGCGGTCATGAAGGGCCTGCGCGGCGGGACGGAGCGCGACTGATGCCGGGCCTGATCCTGAAGCTCGGACCCGGAGAGCGGGTCATGGTCAACGGCGTGGTGATGGAGAACGGGCCGCGACGCACCCGTATCAACATTCTGTCTCCCGAGGCCAACGTGCTGCGCCTGCGCGACGCCATCCACCCGCATGAGGTGACCACGCCGGTCCGACGGGTCTGCTACATCGCCCAGTTGGTGCTGGCTGGCGAGGCCGAGCCGGTGGAAGCCCGTCGCCAGCTCCTGATGGGCATCGAGCAGCTCAGCCAGGTCTTCGATGACCCCGACAGCCGCGCGCGTCTGACCGAGGCGACCGAGCATGTGGTGGCCGAGCACTACTACCAGGCC
This sequence comes from Albimonas donghaensis, assembly GCF_900106695.1. Taxonomy (GTDB): domain Bacteria; phylum Pseudomonadota; class Alphaproteobacteria; order Rhodobacterales; family Rhodobacteraceae; genus Albimonas; species Albimonas donghaensis. Next base: position 646,144 of record NZ_FNMZ01000002.1, on the reverse strand, counting down.
TTGAAAACCCTGCGCACGCTCCTCCCGCGGGAGGAGCGTCTGCTCGCCGCCGCCTCGGCGGCCGAATAGCCTCCGCGCGATCCGACGCGCCAACCAGGAGACGGAGACATGGCTTTCGCACCGGTGCTTCCGCTTGGCGGCGTGGCCGGATGGCTGCTGCTTCAGCGGGTCGAGAACACGCAGCGCGCGACATTCGAAAAAAGTCCGGATATCGAGCGTGAGGCCGCCTATTTCGCGGAGAATGTGAGCAAGGCGACCAGCCCGGCGGATCTGGTCGCCGACCATCGCCTGCTCAATGTCGCCCTGACCGCCTTCGGCCTGGAATCCGAGATCGACAAGCGCGCTTTCATCCGCAAGGCGCTTGAAAGCAACACCCTCGACCCGGAGAGCTTCGCCGTGAAGCTGGTCGATGACAGCTATGAGAAAATGGCCCGGGCCTTCGGCTACGGGGACATCACCGGTGCGCGGGTCGCGGACCCGGGCTTCGCCGGCGACATCGTCGCCGCCTACAAGGAACGCAGCTTCGACACTGCGGTCGGCGAGTCCGACTCGTCCTTGCGACTAGCCCTGAACGCAAGGCGAGAGCTCGAGGGGTTCGCGGAGACGGCGGCCAAGTCCGCCACCCCCGATTCGGTGTGGTTCTCGGTGATGGGCGATCTTCCGCTCCGCGAAGTGCTGCAGACCGCGTATGGCCTGCCCGATTCCTTCTCGCAGATCGACATCGACAAGCAACGCGAGACCCTGCAGGACAAGACCCGCGAGCTCTTCGGCACCGACTCGGTCGAGGCCTTCGCGGACCCCGAGAATGTCGAAGCGCTTATTCGGCGCTTCCTGGCCCGCGACGCGGTGAACAATGGTCCGACCTCGGCGACGCGCGGCACGGCGGCGTTGAGCCTGCTTCAGCAGGCTGGATCCAGCTTCGCGAGCCTGGTTCAGTCACGGTTCTGACCTTCCGCTTTCATCCCGCGCCGCGGCGCAGATCTCCGCCTGCGGCCGTCCGACGGGCGACCCAGGCCAGCTCGGAGCGCCTGAGGGCGCTGTCGAAGCGCTGCGGCGTCAACCCGAAGACGATGGCGAAGCGGCGGAAGCGGGCTTGCGCCGCGCCGGCCGTCCCGTGGGACCGCGCGAAGCAGGCTCGACGGCGCTCAGCGTCGAAGACGAAGCGGTGGTCGTCGCCTGTCGCCGCTGGAAGATCGCCTCTATGCGCTTCAGCCGACGATCCCGCCTCGTGCGCGGTCATCGGGGCGCCGCGGTTGCCTTCGCGCGCATCTCCGGCCGCGTCCGCCAGGAACACGGCATCGACCATCGTCTCGCCAACGCGCCCCCCCTGGAGCCACGGCCGGGTCGGGCGTATGAGCCGCGCGATCAAGGGCGCGAGCGTCAGGCGCCTCCACGACGGCCATCATTCCAGGGTTCAGCGGCCTCTGGCGGGTTTCATCGACGCCCGTTCCCTCCCGCACCCGCCTCCCCCGCCCCTCCGCGCGTTTCGCATGGCGGCGGGCGCCGCCGCGCGCTAGCATCGCGGCCATGAGCGACCCAGACGCCTTCTCCCCGCCGGGCCCCGGCCTCGCCGCCGCGCCTGGCGGGGGCTCCGGTCCTGACTGGGACGCGCGCTACCTCGCGGCCGAGGGCGGGCTCTTCGGCGAGACCCCGAACCTGTGGCTGCGCATGGCGCTGGCCCGGCCCTCGCCGGTCTCGGCCCCTGCCTCGGCCCTGCTGATCGCCGACGGGGACGGACGCAATTCCGCATGGCTGGCCCGCCAGGGCCCTGTGGTGACCGCCTTCGACCTCGCCCCCGAGGCCGTGCGCCGGGCCGAGGCCCGCGACCGCGCCGCCGGCGTCGAGGCGGAGCGCTTCGCCGCCGATCTCACCGCCTGGTCGCCCAGGGCGCGGCGCTGGGATCTCGTCGCGCTGATCCACCTGCAGGGGCCGGAAACCCTGCGCCGGGCGGCCTTCGCGGCCTCCGCCGCCGCGCTCGCCCCCGGCGGGCGCCTGGTGCTGGAGGGCTTCGGCGGCGACGGCGGCGGCCCCGGGCCGGAACGCTCCGCCCAGCGCTGGCAGGACGTGGAGGTCGAGGCCTGGACCGCCGCCGAGGGCCTCGTGGCCGAGGAGCTTCTGGAAGGGCTGGTCACGCTGGACGAGGGCCCGCGCCACCAGGGCCCGGCCCGTATGCTGCGCCTGATCGCCCGCCGCCCGGCCTGAGGGGGCGGGAGACGGCGGGGCGGTCGCGCGCCGCTCAGATCGCCAGCAGGTCCATCGCGCCCGCCGCCACCAGCCGCGCCGCCAGCAGGCACAGGATCCAGGTCAGGATCCGGTGAAACCGCGCGTCGTTGGAGCGGGCGAGGAACCGCTTGCCCGCCAGCGTCCCCGCCAGTCCCGCCGCCGCCATCGCCGCGACCGGCCCCAGCCACGGCCCGAAGGCGAAGCCCAGCAGGCCGAAGACGGCGACCTTGATCAGGTGCTGCCCGGTCATCATCGCGGCATGGGTGGCGACATGGGACATGCGGTCGAGCCGCAGGGTTTTGACATAGGCCGCCACGAAAGGGCCGGTGGCGCCGAAGAACATGGTCAGAAAGCTGGAGACGAACCCCGCCGGCCCCGCCGCCCTCGCCAGCGCCGCGGGCGGGGTGGCGAGCGCCGACCAGGCGACGAAGACCCCGACCCCGATCTCCACCACCGGCCCCGGCAGGCTGACCGAGACCGAGCCCCCCGCGCCGGCTCCGATCAGCGCCCCGACCAGGAAGGGCGCGAGCCGTTCCCACCGGATATGCGAGGCCATGGACGCCGCGCGCCCGGTATTGGAGGCGAGCTGCACCAGCCCATGCACCGGGATCAACGCCGCGGGCGGCAGCACGGAGGCGAGGATCGCCAGCATCGCCACGCCTCCGCCCAGCCCGAAGGCCGCGGTGAGGAACGAGGTGCAGAAGCTCGCCGCCGTGATCAGCGCGAAGATCGCGGGCGTCAGTTCGGGCGGCAGGGAGAGCAGGTCGGCGGGCATGGGGCGGCATCCGGGCGGGATCGGCGCGAGGGGGCGCGCGACGGCGACAGGGCCCTCCCGCCACTTCCCATCCCTTCCCCGCGCCGCTGGGTCAAGCCCCTCGGACGGGAGCCGCGCGTCGACCCGACCAAGGTCGGCGCCCGGGCGCCCGCGCGGCGCGGCGACGGGGGCGCGGGGCGGCGCCGTCGCCGGGCGGGCGCCGGTGGGAAGAGATCGGCGCCTGCGCAGGACGCGGGGGGGCGGACACGTGGGGGCGGACACCTGGCCGGGCGGCATAGGAACGGACGGACGAAAAGGGCGGACGGGCGTAAGGGCGCCGGGGGAACGCGTCCGGCGCCCGCAGGCCTGCGGCGCGGCCAATGCGGGGAGGCTCGCCCGGCACATGCGCGCGCCGGCTCCGCCGCATCGGGCGGGGGGAACGCGGAAAAAGGCCTTCGCCCCCCCGGCGCCGCGTCGCGGTCTCGCCCCCGCTCGTTTCTCGCCCCCGCCCCGACGCCTGCGACGGTCCCGTCCGGCGCCCCCGCCTCCGCGCGCCGCGGGCGACCGGAGGCCACCCGCGCGACCGCGACGCGGCGCCCGGCGCAGGGGGCGTAGGGCGGGGGCTCAGGCCCGGACGTGCTCCAGCATCGCGAGCAGCGCCGGCAGGTCGGCGACCGTGTCGATCACATGGTCGGCCCCGGCGCCGCGCAGCGCCTCGGTGGCGCGGGTCCGCAGCCGCTCGCGCTCCGGAGCCGGCAACGCCGCCAGGTCCTCGGGCGTCAGGCCCACATGGTTGCCAGACATCGCCACGCCCACGGTCAGCGCGCCGACCGCCACGCCCTCGGCGATGCCCGGCTCGGTGTCGTCCACCTTCACCACCGCCGCGCCATCGGTCACGCCCAGCAGTTCCATCGCCCGCAGCATCTGCCCCGGCCCCGGCCGCCCGTCCGCCACGTCATCGGCGCAGACCACGCATTCGGGCGCATAGCCCTGCGCCGCCGCCGCCGGCAGCACCCGCGCCATGATCGAGCGGGTGTAGCCGGTGGTCGAGCCCACACGGATCCCCCGCGCCGCCAGCTGGTCGACGGCGCCCTTGGCCCCGGGCACCAGCGCCGCGTAGCGCGGCGCGACCTCCTCGTTCATCGGCACGAAGATCTCGTAGATCGCGTCCACATCGGCCTCGGTCGGGGCGCCGCCATGCGCCGCCTCCCACTGCCGGCGAATGCCGTTCTGCGCCAGCATGGCCTGGATATGCGCCCGCTTGGGCCGTCCCATCGGTCCGCGGGCGTCGGCGATGGTCGCCTTGATCCCGAAGCGCGAGAACGCCTCCACGAACACCCCCATCGGCGCGAAGGAGCCGAAGTCGATCATCGTGCCGGCCCAGTCGAACACGGCGGCCTGGAATTTCATGCCCGGGTCCTTTCCCGTTACTCCGCTCCGCGGTCAGTCGATCCGCGGCCCATCGATCGACGGTCAGTCGAACAGCCCCGCCACCGTCTCCTCGCCGATGGCGAATCCGGTGGACGCGCCGCAGCCCGCGGTGACGATCACCACCCGCGTCGCCGCATCCGGCGCGTCGGTCAGCCGCCAGCGATCCGGGGCCGAGGCGTAGGTTCCCAGCCACCGCTCCGCCACCCGCCAGGGGCCGAGCGCCAGCGTGGCCTCCATCTCATCCGTGATCAGCGCGTCCACCGATTGCGGCGCGAACGGATCGGGCGTGGCCGCGTAATGGTGGCTGTCGCCCACCACCAGCGAGCCGTCGGCCGAGCGCACGACGATCAGATGCACCCCGTTGGCGCGCTGCTCCGGCTGCTCCGCGTCCAGCCGGGCGGCGAGGGCGCGCGCCTCGGGCAGTTCCGCGTAGCCGAGATAGCGGGCGAGGCCGAGATCCGACATCACCGCCGCCTCCAGCCGCACCGGGGTCTCGGGGCGGATCCGCAGCATGTGCAGCTTGCAGCGGGTCAGGCCATAGGCCGCGAGCCGGTCGGCGAAGGGCCCGGAATAGTCGTCGCCGGGGCAGCAGATCACCGTCTCCGCCTCGATCACGCCGGCGGAGGTCTCAAGCCGCGGCGTCTGCACGGCGTGGACCTCGACGCCGCGTCGGAACTCGACCCCATGCGCCGCCGCCAGCCAGGCGGCCAGCGCGGGAATGGCCTCGCGGCTCTCCACCCGCAGTTCGGTCGGGGACCAGAGCGCGGCGGAGACGGAAGCCGACAGCGGGGCGAGCGCCGCGGCCTCGTCCCGCGTCATCCGGCGGCAGTCGGTCTGCCGCGCCATGTCGGTTTCGAGAAAGGCGTCGATCACCGCCTCCGCCTCCGGCCGGCGGGCCGTGACCAGCATTCCGCGATGGAGGATGGGGATGCGGGCGGCCTCAGCGACCTCCGCCCAGATCTCGCGCGTGCGCCGCGCCAGCGCCCAGCAATCGCCCGCCTGCTGGCCGTTCACCGTGACGAAGCCGAAATTGCGGATCGAGGCGCCGTTGGCCTGCGCGTCGCGGTCGATCACCACCACCCGCTTGCCCCGCCGCGCCGCGGCCAGCGCGTGCGCAAGGCCGAGCACACCGGCCCCGATGACCGCGAGATCATAGCTCATCGCATTGCGCTCATTCGTATTTTTCGAGGAAAGCCTCGACCGGAAGCTCCCGGAAGTCCTGAAGCCTAGCGCGAAGCGTGGCGTGATCCCAGTCCCACCACGCGAGCGCCTGAAGCCGCGCCGCGACCCCTTCGGGGAACCGCCGCTTGATCTCCGAGGCCGCGACCCCGCCGACGATCGTGTAGGGGGCCACGTCTTTGGTCACCACCGCGCCCGCGGCCACGATGGCGCCGTCGCCGACGCTCACCCCCGGCATGATGACGGCGTTGTAGCCGAACCAGGTGTCATGCCCGACGGTCACGCCGTTGCGGCGACGTTCCTCGAACACCTCCGCCTCATCCTCGGCGTCGTCCCAGTAGCTCGCGGCGCGATACATGAAATGATGCAGCGAGGCCCGCTGATAGGGATGGTTGGTCGGGCAGATCCGGCAGCCCGAGGCGATGTTGGCGAACTTCCCGATCCGCGAATAGGCGATCTCGTTGCGCCCGGCGCAGTAGGAATAGTCGCCGAATTCCACCTCCAGCAGGGTCGAGCCCGCCATGATCTCGGTGCAGCGGCCCAGCACCGAGTCCACCACCCGCGCGGTCGGGTCGATCCAGGGCGCCCCGCTCAGCTTCGCCATTCCCGTCTCCTCACGCTTCGCGCGGCTCGCCGCCCTGGATCAGCCGGCGACGCAGCCAGCCGGACAGGGCGTCCATCGCGAAGACCACGAGGATGGTCAGCACGATGATGTAGAGCGTGTTCTCCCAATCGCGCGACGTGCGCATGGTCTCCACCAGCATCAGCCCGATGCCTCCCGCGCCCAGCGCGCCGATGACCGTGGCCGAGCGGGTGTTGGATTCGAGGTAGTAGAGCACCTGGCTCACGAAGACCGGCAGGATCTGCGGGATCACCCCGAAGCGGTAGCGCTGGAACTGCGTGGCGCCGGTGGCGCGCACGCCCTCGATCTGCTTGTCGTCCACGTTCTCCAGCGCCTCGGAGAACAGTTTCCCCAGGCTCCCGGTATCGGTGAAGGCGATGGCCAGCGCGCCGGTCAGCGGCCCCAGCCCGAAGGCCCGGATGAAGATCAGCGACCAGATCAGCATGTCGATCCCGCGCAGCAGGTCGAAGCCCCGCCGCACCACGAAGCGCAGCCCCTGGTGCGGCGTGAAGTTGGAGGCCGCGAGGAAGGCCAGCGGCAGCCCCACGAAGGCCGCGACCAGCGTGCCCAGCACCGCCATCATGATGGTCTCCAGCAGGGCCTGGAACACCTCGCCATGCTGCCAGCCGGAATTGCCGCGGAACTCGTCGAAGATGAAGGCGGCGTTGGACATCAGCGGGTCGACGCGCTCATCCGACCAGGCCAGCGCCCAGACCTCGCCCGCCGACAGGCCGCTGAGCGGCGAGTCGAAGTCGAACCAGAAATTCTCCCAGCCCCAGTAGTAGCGGTGCAACTCCACCTTGGCCGAGCTCATCTGGATGCGCTTGCCCAGCTCGGGGCGGGCGTCGAACTTCTTGTCCGACAGCTTGATCCAGTCGGGGACCGGGCCGGGGGGCAGCGTCGCCTCGATCCGGCGGTCCACGGCCTCGACCCGGATCTCGCCATAGCCCGGCGCGTCGACGAAGATCACCGGGCCGTTCATCAGCACCCGCCAGCCATCGCCCAGGTCGACGTCCAGCGCCGTCTCGCCGGCGTCGGGGGCGGCCCGCACCCAGTCGGGCCAGGCGTCGGCGGCGTAGGTCGCCATGCGCTCGCCCTCCACTGCCACTTCGAGCCCGCCGCGGCGCAGGTCTTCCTCCACATGGACCTTGTACATGACCGAGTCCGTGGCCAGCAGCGCCGCCCGCTCCGGCCGCGCCGAGGCGATCAGCCCGTTCACGTCGAACGCCACCCAGGCGTAGCCGAGATAGATCACCGCCAGCAGCGGCGCGGCCATGGTGGCGAGCATCCGGCGGCGCACATGGGCATGGGCGCGGGCCACGCGGTCCTCGCCCCCGGCTTCGGTCTGGGCCTCCGTCTCCTCGCCCTGTCCGGCCTTGCCGGCCAGACGCGCCCGGCCCCAGGAGGACAGCTGGTCGATCAGGAAGATCGAGGTCACCAGCAGCACGAACAGCGCGATGGTCTCATCGCCCGAGCCCTGCCCCCAGCCGATGGTCCGGCGCAGCTCGGTCCCGATCCCGCCGGCGCCCACGAAGCCCAGAATGGCCGAGGCGCGGACGTTGATCTCCAGCCGCAGCAGGAAATAGCTCAGCCAGTTGGGCGCCACCTGCGGGATCACCCCGTAGCGCACCCGCTGGAACCACGATCCGCCGGAGGCCGCGAGGCCCTCCATCGGCTTCACGTCGATGTTCTCGTTGACCTCGGAGAACAGTTTCCCCAGCGCGCCGACGGTGTGGAAGGCCACCGCGATCATCGCCGGCACCGGCGAGGTGCCCAGCACGAAGATCAGGAACAGCGCGATGATCAGCTCGGGGAAGGCGCGCATCACGTCCAGGCAGCGGCGCACCGGCAGCCGCAGCCAGGCCGGCGCGCCCAGGTTCGGGGTCGCGGCCAGCGACAGCACCGCCGCCCCCGCGCCGCCCAGCAGCGTCGCCGCCACCGCGATGTTCAGCGTCTCCAGCAACGCCGGCAGGAACCGCCACAGCAGGCCGGGAAACTCGCCGATCTTCGCCCAGGTCTCGGCCAGAAGGCCCGCGGGATAGTCGAAGAACTGCCCCATCCCGTTCCAGAACGACCCGGAATTCATCGAGTTCGACAGATCGAAGCCCGAGATCAGCACCGCCGCGATCAGCAGCACGACCAGGCCGGAATACATCTGCCGCCGGCGGGTCTGGCGGACGATCTCGGTTTCGAGAGCGGCGAGCGTCATCGAGGGCCTCGGGTTCGGATACAGGGGGAGCGCATGGAAAGAGGCCCCGGAACCGGTCCGGGGCCTCTGGGTTCGATCAACGCGGGGCGCGGATCACTCGGACTTCGCCTTGCGGGCGTCGACGATGGAGGTGTAGGCGTCGTGGCCGATCGGCATGAAGCCCTGCGCGTCGCCGGCGATCACGCCATAGGCGCACTCGGGGTCGACGGTCGGCAGGGTCGCCATCAGGGCGGTCATCTGCAGCTTCACCTTCTCGGGCAGGTTGGTGGCCAGCACGATCGGGCCCTCGGGGATCGGCTTCGAGCGCCAGATCTCGACCAGCTCCGACATGTCCACGAGACCCGCGTCCACCGCCTTGCGCAGGGCGCCGGAGTTGTAGCCGTCCTCCCACTCGCCCAGGCCGTCGGCCCAGGTCACGCCGGCCTCGATGTCGCCGTTGTAGACCGCGACGATGGTCTGCTCATGGCCGCCGGTGAACACCACGTCGCCGAAGAACTCGCCCGGGACCATGGACTTGCCGCCCTGGGGGATCTCGATGGAGGGGATCAGGTAGCCCGAGGTCGAGTTCGGATCGCCGAAGCCGAAGGTCTTGCCCTTCATGTCGTCGAGCGAGGCGATGCCCGCATCGGCCCGCGCGAAGCCGATGGAGTGGTAGCCGTAGGAGCCGTCCACGTTGACCTTGACCAGCACCGGCTCGACCGCTTCGGGGTCGCTCATGTAGACCTTGGCGTAGCCCGAGGCGCCCAGCCACGCCATGTCGAGGTTGCCGCCCAGCAGGCCCTCGATGACTCCGTTGTAGTCGGCCGGGGCGAACAGCTTGGTGGGCACGCCCAGCAGGGCCTCGGTCTTCTCGCGCAGGCACTCGTTGGAGCGCATGCGGTCGGAGGCGTTCTCGCCGCCCAGCAGGCCGATGCGGAACTCGGTGATCTCCTGCGCCGAGGCGAAGGAGGCGGGAGCGGCGACGGCGACGGCCGCGGCGGCGGCAAGAACCAGGGATTTCATCGGGGGATCTCTCCGTGAAGGAAGGTCGGTCTTCGGAAACGAAAGCGTCGGATACGCGGATCGAGGCGCGAGGCGCCTCAACCGACGGCGGAGACCCCCGACGCGGCGCGCGCCAGCGCCGCGTCGGGCGCCAGCGCGCCGATGGAGGTGGAGGTGGAGGCCTCGGAGAACTCGGCGCCGGCGCCGTAGATCTCCCGGGCCATGGCCTCGGTCAGCAGCTCGGACGGCCCGTCGAAGACGATCCGCCCGGCGCGCATCCCGATCACCCGGTCGCAATAGCGGCGCGCGGTGTCGAGCGTGTGGAGGTTGCAGATGACGGTCAGGCCGTCCTCCTCGTGGATGCGCCGCAAGGCGTCCATGACCACCTGCGCGTTCATCGGGTCGAGCGAGGCGATGGGCTCGTCGGCCAGCACGAATTTCGGGTTCTGCATCAGGGCGCGGGCGATGGCGACGCGCTGCTGCTGGCCGCCCGACAGCGCCTCGGCGCGCTTCAGGGCGTGGCCCTCGATCCCCAGCCGCTCCAGATGGCCGAGCGCGGCGCGGATATCGGCCTCGCCGAACACGTTGAAGGCCGAGGCCAGCGCCGAATGCCCGTTCAGCCGGCCCAGCATGACGTTGGTCACCACGTCGAGCCGCGGCACCAGGTTGAACTGCTGGAAGATCATCGCGCAGTCGCGCCGCCAGGCCCGCAGCGCCGCGCCCTTGAGCGTCAGCACGTCCCGCCCCTCGACCAGGATGCGCCCGGAGGACGCGTCGGTCAGCCGGTTGATCATGCGCAGCAGGGTGGACTTGCCGGCGCCGGAGCGTCCGATGACCCCGATCATCGCCGGCTTGTCGACCAGTATGTCGGCCCGGTCCACGGCGGTGGCGGCCCCGAAGGTCTTGGTCAGCGACTCGATTTTCAACAGCATGAACGGCTCCCGTGCGACGGGGCCGGGTGTAGACGCGCTGCGCGACAGTCGTTCGACGTTAGGGATTCAGTTTTGTGACGGGCGCGGGGGGGCGCCGCCCGCCGGGCCGGCGGCGTCGGCCTGCGGGCCCGGATCCGCGGGCCGCGGCTTTTCGAGGCGTCCGCCAGCGGCTAAGCATGTGCCCGGAAGCCGCCGGTTCCAAGGCGGCGCGGCGCGCGGGTCCGCCTGCGCGCCCCCGGCCCGAGGACCCACTCCATGCCCGAATTCTCCGTGCCCGTGAACCGCCTCAAGGCCGACCTGCTGGCGCGCAGGCGCAAGCTGACCGGCCTGTGGCTGGCGCTGGGCTCCGAGCCCGCCACCGAGATCTGCGCCGACGCCGGCTTCGACTTCGTGTGCGTCGACGGCGAACATGCGCCGCTGGACCAGGACCTGGTGCGCCGCCAGCTCGCCGCCGCCGAGCTCGGCTCGACCTCCATCGTCGCGCGTCCGCCGGTGAACGAGGCCTGGGTGATCAAGCAGATGCTGGATTCGGGCGCCCAGACCCTGATCATCCCCATGGTCGACACGCCCGAGCAGGCCGAGGCCGCGGTCGCCGCCTGCCTCTACCCGCCGCAGGGCATCCGCGGCGCCGCCGGCGCGGTGCGGGCCGCGCGCTACGGCCGGATCCGCGACTACCTGACCGCCGCCAACCCCGAGATCTGCATCATCCCGCAGGTCGAAACCGCGCTGGCCGTGGAGAACATCGAGGCGATCTGCGCCGTGCCCGGCGTCGACGCGATCTTCATCGGGCCCTCGGACCTGTCGGCCTCGATGGGCTTCACCGGGCGCTCCACGGCGCCGGAGGTGGAGGAGGTCATCCAGTCCGCGATCGCCCGCATCCACGCCTGCGGCAAACCCGTCTCGACGCTGTCCTTCGACGCGACGGTGGCGAAGCGCTACATGGACTACGGCGCGGATATGGTCGCCGTGGGCTCGGATTCCACGCTTCTGATGAAGGCCGCGGCGGATCTGCGCCGGTCTTTCGACTGACCTCGCCGGCCGCGGCGGCTCTGCGGGCCGCCAGGTCATTCAGGCCCCGACGCGTTTTCCGCGTCGGGTCGCCTTGACGGGCCCTCCGGCTTTTCGTATCAGGCGCGCGGCTCGGCGGAGTAGCTCAGTTGGTTAGAGCAGCGGAATCATAATCCGCGTGTCGGGGGTTCAAGTCCCTCCTCCGCTACCAAGCCCCCCCGGACGATGAAATCAGATGTCGATTCCGGAAGGGGAGCGGGTTGCTCCCACGTTTTCCCGACATTTCGATCGAAAGATCCTCGCGGCGCGGTCCGCAGCCGTTGCGGCCTGCGCGTGCGAGGCCTTGAGCATATCGCGCATCTTCGGCCACGTCCGCCGGAAGCGCGGCATCGAGCATCGGCGCGTCCAGGCGACGCGCGACTGGACCGCCGAGCCCGAGAGATTTAGCCTCGCGCGAGAGATTCAATCTCGATCCGATCCAGCAGGCGCCGGGACTGACCGCCCGGGCTTGCGGGAAAGGCCGTTCCGCGTTTCTCCCCGCGCGCCGACGGGGCGGGGGATGGCGGCGCGGCTCCGGATCCCCCCGGGAGTTCCCGGGGGGAGGGTGGGGAGCCTCCGCCGAAGCCGCGGGAGGCCGGCCCTCGTTGGCCAGCGGCCGCCGAAGCGCGGCGCGCTCCGACGCCGCCGCGGCGTCCGGCCCGCGCTCAGCGCCGCCAGAAGCCCGGGGTCAGCAGGATCAGGGCGGTCAGGATCTCCAGCCGTCCCAGCAGCATGGCGAAGGCCAGAACCCATTTCGCCGCCGCGGGCAGCGGCGCGAAATTGCCCGACGGCCCGATCACGTCGCCCACGCCGGGCCCGACATTGGCCAACGCCGTGGCCGCCCCGCTGACCGCGGTCAGCAGGTCCAGCCCCAGCAGGCCCAGCAGGCCCGCGACCACCGCGAAGGTGATCAGGAACAGGGTGCAGAAGGCGACGACGGAGATCAGCGTGGCGTCGCCCACGGCCCGCCCCTCATAGCGGATCGGGACCACGGCGCTGGGGCTCAGCGTTCGGCGCAGGTCGGCGAAGATGGCCTTGGCGGTCAGGATCAGCCGCATCGCCTTGAGCCCGCCGGAGGTCGAGCCGGTGCAGCCGCCGAACACCGTCACGATCAGGAACACCACCACCGGCCCCGCGCCCCAGGCGGTGTAGTCCTCGGTCGCGAAGCCGGTGGTGGTGACCACCGAGACCACGTTGAACGCCGCCCGCAGCAGCGCGTCGAGCGGTTCCGCCAGCCCCGCCAGCGCCAGCCAGGCGGCCATCCCGAGGATGATCGCGGCCAGCGAGGCGAGGTAGATCGCCACCTGCTCGGACCGCCAGGCGCCCTTGTTCCAGACCCGCAGATACCACACGAAAGGGATCGAGCCCGACAGCATGAACACCGTCGCCGTCCCCATGATGAAGCGGTCGTCGAAATGGCCGAGCGAGGCGTCGTAGGTCGAGAACCCGCCCGTGGACACCGTGGTCATGGCGTGCAGGACGGCGTCGAAGGGGGCCATGCCGCCGATCTCGTAGGTCAGGGCGCAGGCGAGGGTGAGCGCCGCGTAGACCCACAGGGTCGCGCCGGCGAAGCGGGCGGCGGAGCCGAGCTCCTTGTCCGCGGTGTCCGAGCTTTCGGTCCGGAACAGCTGCATGCCGCCGACCCGCAGCATGGGCAGCACGGCGATGCCGGTGACGATGATGCCGATGCCGCCGATCCATTGCAGCATCGCCCGCCAGATCAGCAGGCCCGGCGCGGTCCGGTCCAGTCCGGTCATCACGGTGGAGCCGGTGGTGGTCAGGCCGGACATGGCCTCGAAGAAGGCGTCGTGGATGTCGAGCCCGGCGAGATGCAGGGGCAGGGCGGCGAGGGTCCCGGCGGTGAGCCAGGCGAAGGTGGTCATCGGGAAGGCGTGCCGGGCGCGGAAGCTGCGGTAGTCGGGGCGCCGGGCGGCGACGGCGACGAGGGCGCCGAGGGTGATGGCGAGGAAGGCCGACAGAAGGAAAGGCCGGGCATGGGTCGCGTCGGCTGCGGCGGGGATCAGCATGATCGCGCCCACCAGCACCGCCACCAGCCCGTTCATGCGCAGCACGAGCTGCACGCGATGCGTCCTCCGCCAGGCGATCCGACGTGGATCGACGGTCGCGAAATTCCGCCGGAACCGGGGGCGCGTCAATCGCGGGCGGCGTCAAAACCGGTGGGCGCGCTGTTATGGCCGCGGCCCCGAACGCGGCCCCGGTCGCGGCGCCGGTCGCGGCGCCGGCGGGCGGGCGGCTCAGTCGTCGCGGGCGGGGGACTGGCGCAGGGCCTTGACCTCTCCGCGCTGGGTCTTGGCGGCGAGGCGGCGGCGCTTGGAACCCAGCGTGGGCTTGGTGGCGATGCGCCGCCGGGGGCGTTCCAGCGCCTTGCGGATCAGCTCGGCCAGGCGTTCGCGGGCGTCCTCGCGGTTGCGGGACTGGGAGCGGTGGGCCTCGGCGCGGATGATGAGCGCGCCCTCCTCTGTCCAGCGGCGTCCGGCGAGCCGGCGCAGGCGGGCCTTGGCGTCATCGGGCAGGTTGGGGGAGCGGGCGGCCTCGAACCGCAGTTCGACGGCGGTGGAGACCTTGTTGACGTTCTGCCCCCCCGGCCCGGAGGCGCGGGTGAAGCTCTCGGTCAGCTCCCAGTCGGCGATGGAGACGGCGTCGGTCACGCGGAGCATGGCGGGGGCTCGGGTCCGGTTCGGGGGCGGGATGCGGGTTCGGGTTTGGGCGCAACCTGCACCGGACCGGGCCTCCGGAACAAGTCCGCGGGGCGGCGCGGGCGGGCGCCGGGCCGCGCGTCGACCGGCGCGAGGGCTGCGCCGGGGCGCCCGCGCGGCGGGGAGAGGACGGTTCGGGCGGCGCGGGAGGAGGGCGCCGGGGGAGAGGGGGCGATGAGGACCGGGGGCGGGGCTGACGGAAGACAGGGGCGACGGGAGGCAGGGGCGACGGGAGGCAGGGGCGGGGGGCCGCGGCGCGTCGGCGCGAAGCGGTCCGCCGCCGGAAAACCGGTCCTGAAACGGCAAGGACCGCGGCGTGAGCCGCGGTCCCCGTGAGCCTTGGAACCTGAAAGCGGGCGGGGTCTGAAACCCCGGCGCCCGGGCCATCGGAAAGGAGGCTGCTCGCTATTCGCGAACCTCGAACGCCGACCCGACTTTCTGCTCCAATATCTCACTCGACATCAGACCACCTCCTTTCACGTTGTTGAACCTGTGAAGCAACGATGCGCGCCATGGCCCGTCCGGTCCAGAAAAATATCTGCGCGAACTTCAAAAAAACCGCTTAAGTCCGTATGCCTGCACGGGTATTATGCGCCAGCCGATGGTCGAGGCGCCTGCGCCGCGACGCGTCCCCGCTCGTCCTGCTGTCCGCTTGTCCTGCTGTCTGCCGGGCGCGGCTGGCGCCGGCCTCCGCCGCCGCAACGGCTCCTCCACCGCTTCCGCACCGCCGCCCGCGCACGGAAACGCGGAACGCCCGGCGCAGGGGCCGGGCGTTCGGGCGCGCGGAAAGGTCGGGCCGCCGGGCGCGGCGCGCGGGGTTCAGCCCGGAAGCATGCCCAGCGCGTTCATGTAGAGCTCCAGGATCGCCTCCTCCTCGGAGCGCTCCTCGGGCTTCTTCTTGCGCAGGGCCACGATCTTGCGGAGGATCTTGGCGTCGAAACCGTTGCCCTTGGCCTCGGCGTAGACTTCCTTGATCTGCTCCGCGACTTCCTTCTTCTCCTCCTCCAGCCGCTCGATGCGCTCGACGATGGCGCGGAGCTGGCCTGCGGAGACGGTGGTGGTCGAAACGTTGTCGTCGTCGTCAAGCATGTCCGGGCTCCGGTCGGGGTGGAGGGGCAAAGGGGGAATCGAGGGCGCGAAGCTAGTCGCCCGCGGGCCGCGCGGCAAGGGCGGGGACGGGGGCAAGGGCGGGGGCGGCCCTGCCCCCGTCCGGGCGCGCTCAGGTCCGGCCGACCAGCGACAGCGCGTCGGCGGCGCCGGGGGCCTCGCGCCGCAGCCAGCGGATGAAGGCGGCCAGCGCCGGGCGGGGCGGGCCGGGGCGGCGCACCAGGTGGTAGCCCAGCCGCCCCTGATGATCGTCATCCTCGAACAACGTGGTCAGTCGTCCGGCGGCGATGTCGTCCTCCACGAAGACCTTGCCGGCCAGCGCGATCCCCTGCCCCTCCAGCAGCGCGGGATAGAGCATGTAGCCCGGCATCGCCGCGCCCCCCGCCTCATGCGCCCCGGTCACCCCGCGCGAAGTCAGCCATTCGCGGATCTCCTCGGTCCCCTGTTCCTGCAGCCAGGGCAGGCTCAGCAGGTCGGCGGGCTGCTCGATCCGGCGCCCGGCCACGAGACCGGGCGTGGCGACGATGACCTTGGGCGCGGCGATCAGCAGGCGCGTCTCCAGCCCCGGCCAGTCGCCGTCGCCGTAGCGGATGGCGAGATCCGGGCCGCCGGGCCCCAGCTCGACCATCCTGGCGGAGGGGTCGAGATCCAGCTCGATCTCCGGATGCTCGGCGCGGAAGGTGCCGAGGCGGGGGATCAGGAAGCCGACCGCGAAATTGGGAGTCATGGTGATGCGCAGCGGGCGCGAGGCGTCGTCGGCCCGGAAGGCGTCGAGGGCGCTGCGGATGGCGTCGAAGCCTTCGGTCAGCCCGCGGGCCAGGGCGGCGCCGTCCACGGTCAGCGCCAGCCCGCGCCCGGCCCGCACGATCAGCGAGCGGCCGAGCTCGTCCTCCAGCCGGCGCACGTTCTGGGCGACGGCGGCGTGGGAGACGTTCATCTCCCGCCCCGCCTCGGAGAAGGAGAGCGTGCGGGACGCGGCCTCGAAGGCGCGCAGGGCGGCGAGGGAGGGCAGCGGGGCGAGGCGCGGGGCGGTCACGGGCGGGCCTCCGGAAGGGGCGGGGAGGGGCGCTTGCGGCGGCCGGTCCGCGAGGCGCGGCGCAGGGGGCGCTGAGCTGTAACCCTGAGTTTCATATCGCGAGAATTCCTGAGTCGCAATCCGACGCGCGGATCGTCATGTAGACGCTGACGAAACGCACCGCTCAGACACGCCCAAGGAGGGCCGCGAGATGTTCACCGTGATGGCCGCCACCATTTTCACCGCCACCCGCGCCGCCGAGGCGTCTCCCAAGGCCGATCGCGAGGCGCCGGCCCCCCGCGCCCCGTCCGCCTGGTCGCTGCGTCACGCCTTCCGCACCCGGCTGGGCGCCTCCGATTGCGCGCCCTGCGGCGAGACCCGCCGCGGCTGACCGGCGGGTCGGGGCGGAGCCCGCGCCCGACCCTGCGGACGCCCGACCCTGAAACGCGAAGCGCCGGCCCCCGGAAACGGAGGCCGGCGCTTCGCCGTTCGGAAAGGAGGGCCGCCAGCCCTTCCCCGTCAGGCCTTCCCCCGTCAGCCTTCCCCCGTCAGCCTCTCGGAGTCAGGCGGGTGACGTGGCCCATCTTGCGGCCCGGCCGCGCCTCGCCCTTGCCATAGAGGTGCAGGCGGGCGGTCGGATCGGCGGCGAGGCCGGACCAGTCCTCGGCCTCGGCGCCGATCAGGTTGTCCATCACCGCGTCCGAATGGCGCGAGCCGTCGCCCAGCGGCCAGCCGCAGACGGCGCGGACATGCTGCTCGAACTGGTCCACCGGGCAGGCGTCCAGCGTCCAGTGGCCGGTGTTGTGGACCCGCGGCGCGATCTCGTTGACCACGAGGCCGGCGTCCGTCTCGAAGAACTCCACCCCGATCACGCCGACATAATCGAGCGCGCGCAGGATCTTGCCCGCCGCCGTCACCGCGTCGAGGCGACGGGTCATGGAAATCGGGGCCGGCGCGGTGGTCTTGCGCAGGATGCCGGCCTTATGGGCGTTCTCGACCGGGTCATAGGCCACGACCTCGCCGGACAGCCCGCGGGCGGCGATCACCGAAATCTCCCGCCGGAAGGTCACGAACCCCTCCAGGATCGCCGGCGCTCCGGCCAGTTCGGCGAAGGCCGCGCCGGCGTCGCCGGGGCCCGCGAGCCGCGCCTGGCCCTTGCCGTCATAGCCCAGCCGCCGGGTCTTGAGGATGCCGGGCGCGCCGTGGTCCGCCATGGCCTCCTCCAGCTCCGCCGCCGAGGCGACGGCGCGATAGGGGGCGGTCGTCAGGCCGAGACCGCTGAGGAAATCCTTCTCGGTCAGCCGATCCTGCGCCATGTCCAGCGCCAGCGGGCCGGGGCGCACGGGGGCGAGGGCCTCCAGCGCGCGGGCGGCCTCGACGGGGACGTTCTCGAACTCGTAGGTGATCACGTCGGCGGCGGCGGCGAGCGCGGCCTGGCCGGCCGGGTCGCCGTAATCGGCGCGGATCACGTGATGGGCGACGTCGCCGGCGCAGGGCTCGGCCTCCGGCGCCAGGATCACCGTGCGCAGGCCGAGCCGGGCCGCGGCCATGGCGAGCATCCGGGCGAGCTGACCGCCGCCCAGGATGCCGACGGTTCCGCCCGGGCCGATGGGCGAGGGCGCGGGGGCGTCAGAGGTCATCGGGTTCCTCGGCCACGGAGGCGGTCTGCGCCTCGCGCAGCATGTCCAGCCGCTCGGCCAGCTCGGCGTCGGTGGTGGCGAGCATCGCGGCGGCGAAGAGCGCGGCGTTGGCCGCGCCGGCTTCGCCGATGGCGAAGGTGCCCACGGGGATGCCGCGGGGCATCTGGACGATGGAGTAGAGGCTGTCGAGCCCGTTCATGGTCCGGCTCTGCACCGGCACGCCGAGCACCGGGACGCGGGTCTTGGCGGCGAGCATGCCGGGCAGGTGCGCGGCCCCGCCGGCGCCGGCGATGATCGCCTTCAGGCCCCGGCCCGTCGCGGTCTCGGCGTAGTCGAACAGCCGGTCGGGCGTGCGGTGGGCGGAGACGATGCGCACTTCATGGGGCACGCCGAGCACCCGCAGGGTGTCGCGCGCCGGGCGCATGGTCGGCCAGTCGGACTGGCTGCCCATGACGATGCCGACCACCGGGCCCAGGGCCTCGGCGGCGTCCTCGGCGGCCTCTTCGACCGCATCGACGATCTCGTCCGGCATCTCGTTCTCGGGGTCTTCGGCCATGCGAGTCCTCCGCTGCGCCCGTGTCGCGGCCCCTCTGCCGCCCAGGAACGCCCTTAGCCCGTCGCGCCGGCGCTGTCACCCGGGCACGGGCGGGCGCGGGCGGCGGTTCAGGCGATGATATCGGGAAAAAGCTCGTCCTCGATCCGCGAAATGCGGTCCTTGAGCGCGAGCTTGCGCTTCTTGAGCCGCTTCAGCGCCAGCTGGTCGGCGGCCGCGCTGGTCTGCATGGCGTCGATGGCCGCGTCGAGATCGCGATGTTCGGCCCGGAAGGACTCGAGCTCCGAGGTCAGGAGCTCTTCACGGCTCATCACGTGGGACGTCATGCGTGCTCCGGAAACCGTTGCGGGGCCGCGGCCGTTCGGGGCCGCACGGGAGCGCGCATGATAGTCGAACCCGGCGCCCGCACAAGCGATCCGAGCGGGCCGGCGACGATGCGTCCGCTTCGGTCCCCCGGTTCAGGGCGCGACTGTTTCCGAATGACGCGTCGGCGGCGGACATGGGGGAGCGGGACGGGCGTCGCGCGCCTGCGGCGCCGGCGCGCCAACCGGCCGCGCGGCAGGCGAGAACGGTTGTCGCGGCGCACGACCGCCTCTAGATGAGAGCGATGGATATTCGCCGCCCCCTTCGCGCGCTCGCCGCGGCGCGCCGCGCGCCGCGCGTCAGCGTGCTCCGCCTCTACGGTCCCATCGGGCTGCCGGGGCGCATGTCGTCGTCGCTGTCGGACGCCGGTCTCGCCGAGCCGATCGAGGCCGCCTTCGCCGCGAAACCCGCGGCGGTGGCGCTCGCCATCAATTCGCCCGGCGGGTCTCCGGTGCAGTCGGCGCTGATCGCCGCGCGCATCCGGCGGCTGGCCGAGGCGAAGAAGGTCCCTGTCTATGCGTTCTGCGAGGACGTGGCGGCCTCAGGCGGCTACTGGCTGGCCTGCGCGGGGGACGAGATCTGGGCGGACGCGTCCTCGGTGCTGGGCTCGATCGGGGTGATCTCCGCCGGGTTCGGCTTCCAGGACGCGATCGGCCGGATCGGGGTCGAGCGGCGGGTGCACACCGCCGGGACCCGCAAGATGATGCTCGACCCGTTCCAGCCCGAAAAGGACGAGGACGTCGAACGCCTGCTGTCCCTGCAATCGGAGATCCACGACGCTTTCGCCGGCCATGTGCGGGCGCGGCGCGGATCGAAGCTGGCCGATCAGGACCTGTTCACCGGCGAGTTCTGGACCGGCGCCCGGGCCGTGGAGCTGGGGCTGGCCGACGGGCTGGGCCATCTGCGCGCGGTGATGGAGGGCAAGCTGGGCGAAAAGGCCCGCTTCCGCGAGTTCGGGGCCAAACGCAGCTTCGCGCAGCGCTTCGGCCTGTCGGGCGGCGGGGCCGGGGCCAACGCGCCCGCCGGGTTGGCCGCCGAGGCCGCCCATGCCGCGGTCGAGGCGCTGGAGACCCGCGCCGCCTGGTCCCGGTTCGGGGCCTGAGCGCGGAATGCTCTGGAAATTCGCCATTCTGTTCCTGCTGGCCATGGTCCTGATCGTGATGATCTTCGGCCGGCCCAAGGCGGGCGATGCCGGCGGACGCTGGCGGCTGGGCGGGCGCGGCAAGCGGCGCAGGCCGCCCGACGACCGGCGCGGCTGAACCGTCGCGCCAACGCCGCACCGCCTCCGCAACCCGTCGCTCCCCCTTATAATCCGCCGGCCAGAAGCCATATGACAGGCTCGCCGGCCCAACCGATGCGAAAGGACGTTCATGGACCTGGTCGCCGCGGTTCTGGGGCTCGCCATTCTGCTTGGCGCGGGCGATGCGCTGGTGCGCGGCGCCGTCGCGCTCAGCCTGCGTCTCGGCATCCCCGCCCTGCTGGTCAGCCTGACCGTCGTCGCCTTCGGCACCTCGGCGCCGGAGCTGCTGATCTCCGTGCAGGCGGCGCTGGACGACGCGCCGGGGATCGCCTTCGGCAACGTGGTCGGGTCCAACATCGCCAATGTGCTGCTGGTGCTGGGCGTGCCGGCGATGATCTCGGCCATCGACGCGCGCGACTGCGACAGCCGGCGCAACTACGCGATGATGCTCGGGGCCACGGCGGTCTATGTCGTGCTGTGCTTCCTGGGGCCGCTGGGCTGGCCGCAGGGGCTGTTCCTGCTGGCGCTGCTGACGCTGGTGCTGGGGGACGCCTATCGCGCCGCGCGCGCCCATCGCCGCGCCGTGGCGGGGGCGGAGGCCGACGAGGCCGAGATCGAGGACGACCTGCCCGAGGAGATCGCCGACGCCGACCCCAACATGCCGGTCTGGCGGCTGGCGCTGTTCCTGGGCGCCGGGCTGATCGGCCTGCCCGCCGGCGCGCATCTGCTGATCGAGGGCGCGCGGGGCATCGCCACCGCCATGGGCGTGTCCGAGGCCGCGATCGGCCTGACGCTGGTGGCGCTGGGCACCTCGCTGCCGGAGCTGGCGACCACCGTCATGGCGGCGATGCGCAAGCAGGCCGATGTGGCGCTGGGCAATGTCATCGGCTCCAACATCTTCAACATCCTCGCCATCATGGGCGTGGCGAGCCTGTTCGGCCCGCTGGAGGTCCCGCCGGGCCTGCTGACCATCGACCTGTGGGTGATGGCGGCGAGCGCGCTGGTGATGTGGCCCTTCATCTGCGGCAAGATGGTGATCGGCCGGGCGGCTGGCGGAGCGATGATCGCGGTCTATGTCGGGTATGTCGCCTTCGCGCTGACCGGCGGTCCGGTCTGAGACGCGTCGCCGTCCGGGGAGGATCATGATGACGTCACCGACCGATGAGACGGCCCCGGATGCGGCGGGCGGCGTGCCGCCGGGCGCGGCGCTGGTCACCGGGGCCGGGCGGCGGATCGGGCGGGCCATCGCCCGGGATCTCGGCCGCGCCGGCTGGGACGTGGCCCTGCACTGCATGACCTCGGTCGAGGGGGCGGAGGAGACCGCCGCCGAGATCCGCGCCCTGGGCCGCCGCGCCGCGGTCCTGCGCGCCGACCTGCTGGACGAGACCGACGCCGCGGCGCTGGTCCCCCGCGCCGCCGAGGCGCTGGGCGGGCCGCTGAGCCTGCTGGTCAACAACGCCTCCATCTTCGAGCATGACACGCTGGCCTCCGCCACGCGCGAGAGCTGGGACCGGCACATGGGATCCAATCTGCGGGCGCCCTTCGTGCTGACCCAGGCCTTCGCCGCGCAGGCGCCCGAGGCCGCGACGGACGCCGAAGGCTTTCCCCGCGCCACCGCCTGCGTGGTCAACATGATCGACCAGCGGGTGTGGAAGCCGACGCCGGAATTCATGACCTATTCGCTGGCCAAGGCCGCGCTATGGGCCTTCACGCGGACCGCGGCGCAGGGGCTGGCGCCGGGCATCCGGGTCAACGGCATCGGCCCGGGTCCGACCCTGCAGGGCGACCGGCAGAGCCGCGCCCATTTCGACGGCCAGCGCCGCGCCGTGCTGCTGGAGCGGGGCGCCTCCACCGCCGAGGTCTGCGCCGCCCTGCGCTGGATCCTGGCGTCGGATTCGCTGACCGGGCAGATGCTGGCTCTGGACGGCGGACAGCACCTGGGATGGCGCACCCCCGACGTGCAGGGGATCGAGTGACGTTATGCAACCTGTGGTGGAGAAAAGGTTTTCCAGCGAACCCTGAGATGCGGCATGATCCTGGTCGTCGGTGAATCTTTTCCACCTGGGTCGCCTTACGTCGCGCCACCGTCTCGAAAACGTCAACGGAATCAAGAAGTCGGGTTTCCAAGGAAAATTCACGTTTAAAAACAGCGCTTTGATAAAGTGCTTAAAAAAGCGTCAATCCGAGGAAAGGCCTTTGCGGTCAAGGGGAAGCGAATTTCATTCAGAGTTGCCTACAGACTTATCCACAGGTTCAGTGGACTCCTTACCGCTTGATCTCCGGACCCCGCTGTTCTAGCCGAGACCCCGACTCATGACCCCGTCCGACCCCGAAACCGACGCCGAATCCACCCCCGACTCCAACGCCGCCGAGACGGTCGCGGAGTCGAGCGCGCACACCGTCTCGGCGCCGGGCTCCGAGGTCGCAGGCGCCGCCGGGGAAGGCGCGCGCGCCGCCGCCCAGTTCGACGAGGACGGCGCCGCGCGCCCCCCCGGAGAGGCCGGCGTCACCGGCATCGAGGTCATCCGCGCCCAGCTTCGCCACCTGCCCGATCAGCCCGGCGTCTACCGGATGCTCGATGCCAGGGGGGAGGTGCTCTATGTCGGCAAGGCGCGCAGCCTGAAGACGCGCGTCGCCTCCTACGCGCGCCCCACCGGCCACACCGCGCGCATCGCGCGGATGATCTCGGCCACGGCCTCGATGATGTTCCTGACCACGAACACCGAGACCGAGGCGCTGCTGCTGGAGCAGAACCTGATCAAGCAGCTCAAGCCGCGCTTCAACGTGCTGCTGCGCGACGACAAGAGCTTTCCCAACATCGTGGTCGGCGACGCCCATGCCTTCCCCAAGATCGCCAAGCATCGCGGGGCGCGGCGCGAGGCGGGGCGCTATTTCGGGCCTTTCGCGGGGGCGGGGGCGGTGAACCGCACGCTCAACCAGCTGCAACGGGCCTTCCTGCTGCGGACCTGCACGGATTCCGTCTTCGACAACCGCACGCGCCCCTGCCTGCTGTTCCAGATCAAGCGCTGCTCGGCCCCCTGCGTCGGGCGCATTTCGGAAGAGGACTACGCCGGCGCGGTCGACGACGCGGTGCGGTTCCTGGAGGGCAAGTCCTCCGACATCCAGAAGGGGCTGGCGGAGGAGATGGCCGCCGCGTCCCGGGCGCTGGAATTCGAGCGCGCCGCCGCCCTGCGCGACCGGATCAAGGCGCTGACCCAGGTGCAGGCGGTGCAGGGCATCAACCCCGAAAGCACCGACGAGGCCGACGTGGTGGCGCTGCACCAGGAGGGCGGGCAGGCCTGCGTGCAGGTGTTCTTCTTCCGCGCCCACCAGAACTGGGGGAACCGCGCCTACTATCCGCGCACCGGGGCCGGCGCCGAACCGGCGGAGATCCTGGAGGCCTTTCTCGTGCAGTTCTATTCCACCAAGGAGCCGCCCAAGCGCGTGCTGCTGTCGGACCCGGTGGAGGACGTGGAGCTGCTGGCCGAGGCGCTGGCGGCGCGGCGCGGGCGCAAGGTGGACGTCGCCGTGCCGGCGCGGGGCGAAAAGCGCCTGCTGGTGGAGCACGCCCTGCGCAACGCCAAGGAGAGCCTCGCGCGCAAGATGGCCGAAAGCTCCGCCCAGGCGACCCTGCTGGAAGGGCTGGCCGAGGCCTTCGGGCTCGACTCCCCGCCGCAGCGCATCGAGGTCTACGACAACTCGCATATCCAGGGCGCCCATGCGGTGGGCGCGATGATCGTCGCCGGGCCCGAGGGGTTCGTGAAATCCCAGTATCGCAAGTTCAACATCAAGCAGGCCGGCACCGACGACGATTTCGGCATGATGCGCGAGGTGCTGGAGCGCCGCTTCGCCCGCCTGCTGAAGGAGGACCCGGACCGGGAGCTGGGGCATTGGCCCGACCTGCTGCTGATCGACGGCGGGGCGGGGCAGATCTCGGCCACCGCGGGCATCCTGGCGGAGCTGGGGGTGGAGGACGTGGCCCTGTTCGGCGTCGCCAAGGGCGAGGATCGCGACGCGGGCAAGGAGGTGTTCCACGTCCCCGGCCGCGCGCCCTTCGCGCTGCCCCACCGCTCGCCCACGCTGTATTTCATCCAGCGGCTGCGCGACGAGGCGCATCGCTTCGCCATCGGCACCCATCGGGCCAAGCGGGCCAAGGCCAGCGTGAAGAACCCGCTGGACGACGTGCCGGGCGTGGGGCCGACGCGCAAGCGGGCGCTGCTGGCGCATTTCGGCTCGGCCAAGGGGGTGACCCGGGCGGGGGTGGAGGAGCTCAAGGCCGTCTCCGGCGTGTCCGAGGCGCTGGCCGAGACCATCCACGCGCATTTCCATCCGGGCGCCTGATCGCCGCGCCTGACGCTGCGGCGTTGAGGTCACATGACGCAGGGATCGCATGTTCCGCCGGCGGAGCGATCTTGCCCGCGGGCCCGCGGCAAGGCCATTCACGGGGCTCATGGGGAAACAATCGCCAAGGGGAGGCGTGAATGGCCATCTTCAGAATCAACCGCGAGCTCAACAACCGGGACCTGAACCTGCGCCCGACGAGCATTTCGTTCGAGTTCGACGACGACGGCTACGCGGTCACCGGCAGGAACAAGAACGGCAAGTCGGTGGCCATCACGGTCGAGGGGGATTTCGACTTCAGCGGCGCCAACGCGGCCGCTTTCGCGGTGACCGCGGGCCAGCTCAACCGCTTCGACATCGAGATCGGCGGCAAGACGGTGCTGAGCATCCGCAATCTGGACCTGTCGTTCTCCTTCTCCGAAGGGTTCGCCAACTATGGCGGGTTCCTGGCGGGCAAGGACCTGCTGGTCGGCTCGCGCAAGGCCAACGAGCTGTTCGGCTTCGGGGGCAACGACAAGCTGAAGGGCGGCGGCGGGCGCGATGAGCTGGACGGCGGGACCGGGCGCGACCTGCTGATCGGCGGACGCGGGGCGGACGACTTCATTTTCTCGGTCAATGCGGGCCGGGACAAGGTCAAGGACTTCAAGGCCGGCGTCGACGACCTGGTGTTCGAAACCACCGAGGCCTTCGAGGACCTGACGCTGCGCGACGTGAGGAATGGCGTGCTGATCGTGCATGAGGACGGCAAGGTCCTGCTGCTCGGCGTGGACCGTTCCGACCTGTCGGACGGCGATTTCCTCTTCGGCTGAGCCCCGGTCTCCGGGATCCGGGCTTTTGATCCGCCCCCGTTCCGGTCGCCTCCGGGCGGGGGCGGATGCGTTTCGCCTCCCCCGAGGACCGGAGCCGCGACGACCGGAATCGCGACGTCAGGCGCCGCGCGCCATCGCGGCCCGCGTGCGGGCGTCGGCCATCCCGCGCAGGGTCCGCAGCAGGGGCGTCGCCCCGGTCCGGTCGCGCCCATAGTCCAGGTTGAAGCCGAGGTCGAAGCCCGGCGGATGGGCGCCGACCGCGTGCTGGAGCAGCGTCTCCAGCTTGTCCAACCCCTTGGCGGCGCGGGCCTCGGGGCTTTGGCCGGCGGCGTAATCGGCGCAGAGGTCGAGGATCTCGGCCCGCAGGTCGGCGGGCAGGGGGGCGCAGAGCGTCTCCAGGTCCGCGCGTTCCCGCGCCTCGCGTCCATCGCCCGGCCGCTGGTCCACCGCCGGCACGTCGCCGGAGATCGCCTCGCCCAGATCGTGCGCCAGGCACATGCGGATCAGCCTCAGCGGATCGCATTCCGGCGTCTCGCGCGTCAGCAGCATGGCGAGAAGGGCGAGCCGCCAGCTGTGCTCGGCCGTGCTCTCCCGCCGCCCCCGCCGGGTGGCGCCGGAGCGCAGCGTGTCCTTCAGCGCCTCGGCCCCGTCGAGAAAGCCGAGGATGGCGGCGAGGCGGTCGGGATCGTGGGGGTCTGGCGGGGTCATGGCGAAGGCTCCGGTCCTGTCCGGGGGCGGGCGCGCCCCCGAGGGTTCCATGGCGGCCGCCCCGAGGCGGATCGCATCCCGCCCGGGACGAGACGCGCCCGCCCGTGGTCCCCGGGCGGGCGCGCGATCCTCGATCCCCGGCGGAGGCCGAAGCGCCCGGTCAGGCCCAGGCCCCCGTCGGGCGCGGGCCCGCGTCAGGCGCGTGCCCCGGTCAGGCGCGTGCGTAGACGTCCTCGTAGCGGATGATGTCGTCTTCGCCGAGATAGGGGCCGGACTGCACCTCGATCAGATACATCGGCACCTTGCCCGGGTTCTCCATCCGGTGGACGGCGCCCAGCGGGATGTAGACCGACTGGTTCTCGCTCAGCAGCTTCACCTCTTCGCCGACGGTGACCTTGGCCGTGCCCTCGACCACCACCCAATGCTCGGAGCGGTGGACGTGCGACTGGAGGGAAAGCTGCCCGCCCGGATAGACCATGATCCGCTTGACCTGGAAGCGGCGGCCGAGGCTCAGCGTCTCGTACCAGCCCCAGGGGCGGTGGAAGCGGGGGAAATCCTCGGCCTGGCCGGCGTTCTCCAGCTTCAGCGCGGCGACGGCTTCCTTGACCCGCTGGCTCTGCCGGATGTCGGCGACCAGCACCGCGTCCTGCATGGCCACGGCCACGATGTTCTCCAGCCCGATGCCGACCAGCCGGGTGCCCTCGGAATCGGTGCGCAGGAAGGTGTTCTTGCAGTCGATCGCCGTCGCGCCCTGGGTGGTGGCCACCCCGTCCGCATCCGGCCCCGTCTCCCGCCACACGGTCTCCCACGACCCCAGGTCGTTCCAGCCGCCGTTGAAGGGCACCACGGTCAGGTTCGCCGCGCGCTCCATCACCGCGTAGTCGATGGAGATGTCCTCGGCGCCCATATAGGCGGTCTCGCCCAGGCGGAAGAAGCACAGATCCGTCGCGCCCTCGGCGACCGAGGCGCGGACCGGCGCCATCAGCCCCGGCGCGTGATCCTCGAAGGCCTTGAGGATGGTCGAGACCTTGAACATGAAGATGCCGGCGTTCCACAGGAAGCGGCCGGTGGCGAGCATTTCGGCGGCGGCCTCGGCGTCGGGCTTCTCGACGAACCGCTTCAGGGGCTGGGCGCCGGCGTCGGGCGCGGTCTCCAGCTCCAGGTAGCCGTAGCCGGTCTCGGGCCGGTCGGGGGTGATGCCGAAGGTGACCAGCTGCCCGGCCTCCGCGGCGCCCGCCGCCGCGTCCACCGCCAGCCGGAAGGCCGCGTCGTCCTTGATCACGTGGTCCGAGGGCGCGACCAGCATCAGCGCGTCGGGCTCATCCGCCAGCGCCACGGCGGCGGCGAGGATGGCGGGCGCGGTGTTGCGGGCCGCCGGCTCGATCAGGATCTTCGAGGCGTTGCCCCCCGCTTCGCCCAGCTGCTGGGTGGCGATGAAGCGGAAATCGGAGTTGGTCAGCAGCACCGGATCCGCATAGCCCTCCCCCGAGAGCCGCTTGAGCGTGAGCTGGAACAGCGAGGCCTCGCCCATCAGGGCGGAGAACTGCTTGGGGTAGCTTTTGCGCGACAGCGGCCAGAGGCGGGTGCCCGAGCCTCCGCACAGGATCACGGGATATATCTTGCGGGTCATTTTTCTTGCGACGCCTCCGAACACGGATTCCACACACGTTCCCCAAGGCCGCCGGAGGGGCGGCCGGCTATTGTGATACCCGCTCCCGCTGCGTGGGCAAAGCGCGAGGGCGAGAGGTGGGGCGGTTGGGCGCGGGGGCGTGGTCAGGGGGCGTTCAGAACGACCTGCGCCCACTTCTCAAGTTGGGTCAGGAGCGAGCCCAGAGTCGCGCTGACCTCGACCCCGGCGATGTTGGCTGTCAGCGCGCCGGCAGCGAGAGCGCCGAAGGCGCCGGCGAAGCTGTCCGAGGCCTTGTCAAGCTTTCGGCCGAACCAGCGCAGGACATCCCGCAGGACGCTGGCGGATTTCGCGACGTCGACCAGATCGGGTTCCGGCTTCTCCAGTTCCGCGTCGAGGGCGTCGAGCGCGTTGGAGGCCTGGTCTGCGAATTCCTCGACGATCCGCTCGCCTTCTGGGGGATTGTTGCCCCCTATGCCCTGGCGTTCGGTGTGCCGGACCTCCTCCTGGATCAGCCCTCGCACATCCGCGATGAGTGCGCGGGCCGCCCGTCGCTCGGCAAGCTCCGCCTCGGTTCCGAATTCCGGGGCTGGGCCGGAAGACAACCGCGATGTGATGACCTCGGGGTCCAGCACATCGACATCGCGCACCGGGGGCGTCAGCTCCGGTAATGGCAACTGGCTATGCGCCTCGATCAACCGAGCGATCTCGGCGTTGAGCACCTTCGGCCCTTTCCGCCATTTATCGTCGGGGATCAGCATTCGGGCGCGTTCGAGGGGCCAGTCCACCGGGTCGCCGCGCAGCCGCGCGTCATACCAGTCGGTCCAGACCTCCCAACCCTCGTCCGCATCGAGAAGCTGCTGGCGGAAGACCTTCCATGCCGCCTTCAAAGCCTCGGGTTGCGCGTCAAGCCATAAGCCTGGACCCACCATTTCCTCGGCAGCGAGGGCGGCGTCGGTGGCGGTGGCGGCGTCAGTGTCGGCGTGGGCGGCGTCGAGGGCGGCGTGGGTGGCGTCGAGGGCGACGTCGAGGGCGGCGTAGGCGGCGCGGGTGGCGGCGGCGGGGGCGGCGTGGGCGGCGTCGAGGGCGACGTCGAGGGCGGCGTAGGCGGCGCGGGCGGCGGCGGGGGCGGCGTGGGCGGCGGCGCGGGCGGCGTCGAGGGCGGCGGCGCGGGCGGCGCCAAGGGCTATATCGTCGTCTTGGACGAAAAAACTAAACATCGTCCAAGACGACGATATAGCCCTCGCAAGCGGCAGGATTATGGAAGCATTTCGATCTGGGGTTAGCTCGATGGAAATGTCACCGACACGCGGAAACACCCGCAGCGCGGATCGGGCGGCCATGAGGACGACCTTCTCGCGCGGCTGCGCGAGAAACCACCGTCCCGCCGCCTCCTTGTCCGAAAAATCCGGTATCGCCTCAACCAATCGTCGGCCCTCCCCGGCCCGACCCTAGCACGGCTTCGGCGCCCCGCAACGGGGCGACAAGCGGGGGCGGCGGGCGAGTCGGGGGCGGGGGCGGCGGCTCGGACGGGGGATGGCGGCGCGGGGCGCGCCGGGGCGGCTGACGAAAATTCCATGGGAGGGGGCGGAGGCCCGGCCCGGCGCCGCGCGACCGCGGTTCCTCGCGAAATATTATTTCCCGACGCGACGTCCCTGGCCGGCGCCCCCGCCCCCGCGGGCTTTTGAGTTTGCAACCGTTTGGGTTGCGCCTATCCTCAAGTCAGGAATGCGGACCTAATCAAGCAACGGGAGGGAGACCCCATGGCTCCTCTGGACGCACAGGTCGCGCTCACCGACAAATATCGCGTGAGCCGCGGCGCCGCCCTGATGAACGGGATGCAGGCGCTGGTCAGGCTGGTCATCGAACAGGCCGACGCCGACAAGGACGCCGGCTGGAAGACCGGCGGCTATGTCTCGGGCTATCGCGGCTCGCCCATCGGCGGCTTCGACATGGAGCTGATGCGCGCCAGCGCCGAGCTGGAGGAGCGCAACGTCGTCTTCAACCCGGGCCTCAACGAGGACCTCGCCGCCACCGCCATCGCCGGAACCCAGACGCTGGGCGTCGTGGACGATCCGGAAGTCGAGGGCGTGTTCTCGCTCTGGTACGGCAAGGGACCGGGGGTGGACCGGTCGCTGGACGCGATCAAGCACGCGGCGCTCGCCGGCGCCTCGCCCCGGGGCGGGCTGATGTTCCTGCTGGGCGACGACCCGGTGTCCAAGTCCTCGACCACCGCGCACCAGTCGGAAACGGCGATGATGCATGTGCAGGTGCCGGTGCTCTACCCGGCCTCGGTGCATGAATACGTGCCGCTGGGGCTGCACGGGATCGCCATGTCGCGGCATACGGGGGCGGCGACCTCGCTCAAGATCGTCACCGACACCGCCGACAGCACCGCCACCGTGGCGCTGGACCGGCTGCGGCCCGAGAACATCGTCTATCCGACCCTGCCCGGATTCGAGCTGCCGCTGCACAACACCGGCACGCTGCTGCCCTATGTGGCGCAGGAACGGCGGATGGGCGTGCGGCTGCAGGCCTGCATGGATTACGCCTACGCCAACAAGCTGAACGAGGCGGTGTTCCAGCCCTCGGGACAGAAGCGGCTGGGGATCGTGGCGGTCGGCAAGGGCTATGTGGACGCCATGTCGGGGCTGCGGATGCTGGACCTCGACGCCGACCGGGCGGCCGCGGCGGGCATCGGCATGTTCCGCATGCGCATGACCTGGCCGGTGGAGCCGAAAAGCCTGATGGAGTTCGTCCAGGGCTACGACCAGATCCTGGTGATCGAGGAGAAGCGCGGCATCGTCGAGGACGCGCTGGCCCGGATGCTGGTGAACCTGCCCGGTCCGCGTCCGCTGGTGACCGGCAAGCTGGACGCGCAGGGCGCGCCCCTGACCCAGGACTGGGGCGAGCTTCAGCCCGACACGGTCGCCGAGGTCATCAGCCGCGAGGCCTGCGGCATGGGCCTGATCGAGGCCACGCCCCCCGCGCCGCCGCGCCTGACCGGCAACGCGCCCACGGCGCCGCGCACCCCCTATTTCTGCGCCGGCTGTCCGCATAACCGCTCCACCAAGCTGCCCGACGGGTCGCTGGCGGGGGGCGGGATCGGCTGTCACGCGATGTCGGTGATGCACGATTCCCTCAACACCCAGATCTTCACCCAGATGGGCGGCGAGGGCATGCACTGGGTCGGGCGGGCCAATTTCGCCGGCCGCAAGCACATGTTCCAGAACATCGGCGACGGCACCTTCACCCATTCGGGGCTGCTGGCGGTGCGCGCCGCCGTCGCTTCGGGCGTGAACATCACCTACAAGCTGCTCTACAACGACGCCGTGGCGATGACCGGCGGCCAGGTGATGGAGGGGCAGCCGCTGCCCTCCGACATGGCCCGGCAGGTGCTGTCGGTGGGCGTGAAGCGGGTGGTCGTGGTCTCCGACGACGTGGAGGCGACGAAGGAGACCGGGGACTGGCCGTCCGCCAACGTCTCCTTCCACGACCGGTCCGAGCATATCCTGGTGCAGACCCAGCTGCGGGAGGAGGAGGGGACCACCGTTCTCCTTTACGTGCAGACCTGCGCCGCGGAGAAGCGCCGCCGGCGCAAGCGGGGCAAGTTCGCCGATCCGCCCAAGCGCGTGGTCATCAACCCGCTGGTCTGCGAGGGCTGCGGGGATTGCGGGATCCAGTCCAACTGCGTGGCGGTGAAGCCGCTGGACACCCCCTTCGGGGTGAAGCGGCGGGTGGACCAGACCGCCTGCAACAAGGACTATTCCTGCCTGGAGGGCTTCTGCCCGTCCTTCGTGACGGTGGAGGGCGAGGAATCCGATCCCCTGCTGGGCAAGAAGGGCATCCGCCACCAGCCGCCCGAGGACGCGCTGCCCGAGCCGACGATCGCGCCGCCCGCCGACTGGGGCGCGCTGATCACCGGCATCGGCGGCACCGGCGTGGTGACGGTCGCGGCGGTGCTGGGCATGGCGGCGCGGCTGGAGGGGCTGCACTCGCTGGCGCTCGACCAGACCGGCCTGTCCCAGAAGAACGGCGCGGTGCAGAGCCACCTTCAGATCGGCCCGCTGCCCATCGACGACCGCCCGGCCCGGGTCGGCCGCGGCAAGGGCAAGCTGCTGCTGGCCTGCGACATGCTGGTGGGCGCCGGCGACGAGGCGATGGCCCTGCTGGATCCGGCCGAGGGCCGCGCCATCGCCAACGCCGAGGTCGAGCCCCTGCCGATGTTCGCCAAGGACCCGAACGCGCGCCCCGATGCGGGCCAGCTCTCGGCCCGGCTGACCCAGCATCTCGGCGAAAGCCGGGTGATGGTGCAGGACGTCAAGCATCTCGCCACGGCGCTGGTGGGCGACGGCATGGGCGCCAACCTGATGCTGGTCGGCGTCGCCTGCCAGGCCGGGACGCTGCCGGTGACGCCGGAGGCGATCGAGCGGGCCATCAAGCTCAACGGCGCGGCGGTGGAGATGAACCTCGCCGCCTTCCGCTGGGGCCGCTGGATCGCCCATGACCCGGCGCGCGCGGAGGCCGCGGCGGGGGAGAAGAAGCTCCCCTCCTGGCTGACCGAGGACTATGACGCGCTCGTCGCCCGGTTCGAGTCCTACCTGACCGACTACCAGTCCGCCCGCTACGCCCGGAAGTTCCGCGAGGCGCTGGCCAAGGTGGAGGCGGCGGAGGAAGCCGCCTGGCCCGGCCGCCGGGACCTGTCGCGGCTCGCCGCGCGGGCGCTGCACAAATCCATGGCCATCAAGGACGAATACGAGGTCGCGCGCCTGCACCGCCATCCCGACTGGCTGGCGCAGCTGGGCCGGGACTACGCGCCGGACGCCAGGGTCTCCACCTGGCTGGCGCCGCCGATGCTGGCCAAGACCGATCCGCTGACCGGCCACCCGAAGAAGAAGGCCTTCGGGCCCTGGGTGCAGAAGGCGTTCGGGACGCTGGCCGGCATGAAGGCGCTGCGCGGCACGCCGCTCGACGTGTTCGGCCGGACCGAGGAGCGCAAATCCGAGCGCGCCCTGGTCGGGGAGACCTTCAAGCTGGTCGATCTCGTGGCCGGAAAGCTGTCGCCCGCCACCGAGGCCCGGTGCCGGGAGGCGCTTTCCCTGCCGCTGGAGATCAAGGGATTCGGTCACGTGAAGGCCGCCAATCAGGCCCGCGTGAAGCCCGAATGGGATCGACTTGTCGCGGATTTGTCTAGCATTGCATGAACTTGCGCGTTCAGCCGCGGCGCCCCGCCGCGGCTGATCGTTTATGACGGCGGTTTTCGGGGATTCTTCAACGGCCTTCTGAATCACTCTCTGTTTTCAGTCACTTGAGGTGTCATGAAACCTTCGCTGGTTTGAGATTAAACCCCCGGCGACCGGTGCTACCACCTCGACAGTTCTTCCGGAGCTTCGCAGCGCCCGGAAGCGGACCGACGTATTAACGGAGAGATCCCCCGTGAAAGCCACCAACCTCATCGCCCTGGCCGCCGCCGGCATCGTGGCCGCCGCCACCGGCGCCCAGGCGCGCGACCAAGTCGCCGTCGCCGGCTCCTCGACGGTTCTGCCCTACGCCTCGATCGTCGCCGAGGCCTTCGGCGAGAACTTCGACTTCCCGACCCCGGTGGTCGAGTCGGGCGGCTCCTCCGCCGGTCTGAAGAAGTTCTGCGAAGGCGTGGGCGAGGCGACCATCGACATCGCCAACGCCTCCCGCGCCATCCGCGAGAAAGAGATCAAGGCCTGCGCCGAGAACGGCGTCACCGAGATCATCGAAGTCCGCATCGGCTATGACGGCATCGTGTTCGCCAGCCAGACCGACGGCCCGGCCTTCACCGCCTTCACCCCCGACCAGTGGTACCACGCCCTGGCCGCCAAGCAGATCGTCGATGGCGAGCTGGTCGACAACCCCAACATGAAGTGGTCGGACGTCGACCCGTCCCTGCCGGACGTCGAGATCGCGGCCTTCATCCCGGGCACCAAGCACGGCACCCGCGAAGTCTTCGAGGAGAAGGTGATCCTCGCCGGCTGCGAAGAGTCGGGCGCCATGGCCAAGATGACCGGCGACCTGGGCATGTCCGAGGATGACGCCGAGGACGCCTGCATGGAAGTCCGCGCCGACGGCAAGTCGGTCGACATCGACGGCGACTACACCGAGACCCTGTCCCGCATCGACGCCAACTCCAACGGCATCGGCGTGTTCGGCCTGGCCTTCTACGAGAACAACACCGACAAGCTGAAGGTCGCGACCATGAGCGGCGTGGTCCCGTCCACCGAGTCCATCTCCACGGGCGAGTATCCGGTGTCGCGTCCGCTGTTCTTCTACGTGAAGAAGGCCCATATCGGCGTGGTTCCCGGCCTGAAGGAGTTCGCCTCCTTCTTCGTGTCCGACGCCGTCGCCGGCCCCTCCGGCCCGCTGGCCCAGTACGGCCTGGTGGCCGATCCCGAGCTGGCCGACACCCAGGCCGCCATCGCCGCCGAAGACGTGATGAACTGATCCTCTCCGCGGCTTCGGCCGCGGGCTGAAAGGACCCGGGAAGGCGGCCGCCGCTGCGCCGCCTTCCCTTTTTCCGAGGGGACCGTCCGGGCCATGTTCGCCACGATTTTCTTCGTCCTCCTGGCCGTGCTGGTCATCGGAGGACTTTTCCTGGGGCGCCGCAAGGCGATCGCCGCCGCCGGCGGGGACGTCAAGCAGCTGCACTCTCTGGTGTCCTATCACGGCTGGAACGTCGCGCTCGCCGCGGGGCTGGCCGGGGTCGGCGTGCTGGCCGTCGGGGGCTTCGCCACCCGCTTCATCGGCCTGCCGATCAACGTCATCTACACGGCCGCGCTGCTCGCCGCCCTGGCCGGCTTCGTCTACGCCTACCAGCGCATCGACCGCGACTTCCGCGCGCGCAACACGGTCGAGACCATGGTGATGGGGCTGCTGATCGCGGCGTCGTCGATCGCGATCCTGACCACGGTCGGCATCGTGTTCTCGATGGTGTTCGAAACCGGGCGCTTCTTCTCCCAGTATTCCTGGACCCATTTCTTTTTCGGAACCACCTGGTCGCCGAACTTCCGGGGCAACTCGGATCTCGGCATGCTGCCGCTGCTGTGGGGCACGCTCTACATCAGCTTCATCGCGCTGGCGGTGGCGGTGCCGATCGGACTGTTCGCGGCGATCTTCCTCAGCGAATACGCCTCGCCCCGGGTGCGCGGCGTGGCCAAGCCGCTGATCGAGATCCTGGCCGGCATCCCGACCATCGTTTACGGCCTGTTCGCGCTGATCACCGTGGGCCCGCTGCTGCGCGACTACTTCGCCGAGCCGCTGGGCCTGGGCGAGAGCGCGTCCTCGGTGATGACCGCGGGGCTGGTGATGGGGGTGATGCTGATCCCCTTCGTGTCCTCGCTGTCGGACGACATCATCAACGCCGTGCCGCAGTCGATGCGCGACGGCTCGCTCGGCCTGGGCGCCACGCCCTCCGAGACCATCCGCAACGTGATCATGCCCGCCGCCCTGCCGGGCATCGTCGGGGCCATCCTGCTGGCGGCCTCGCGGGCCATCGGCGAGACCATGATCGTGGTGCTGGGGGCCGGCGCCGCCGCGCGCCTGTCGCTCAATCCCTTCGAGGCGATGACCACGGTCACCGTCAAGATCGTGTCGCAGCTGACCGGCGACACCGACTTCGCCTCGCCCGAGACCCTGGTGGCCTTCGCGCTGGGCATCACCCTGTTCGTGCTGACGCTCGGGCTGAACGTTCTGGCGCTCTACATCGTCCGCAAGTACCGGGAGCAGTACGAATGACCGACGCCGCCATGCCTCCCGCCGCCGCGGCCGGGCCGTCCCGCAAGCCCAAGAAGTCGCTGCATGTGCTCGACGACAACACCCGCCGCCGCAACGGGGCCGAGCGTCGGTTCCGCATCCTCGGCGGCTGCGCCGTGGGCACGGGCGTGCTGGCGCTGGTGGTGCTGCTGATCTCGATCCTCTCGGCCGGTCTGCCGTCCTTCCAGCAGACCTTCCTGAAGGCCGAGATCTATCTCGACCCCGCGGTGCTCGACCCCTCGGGGGAGCGTGATCCGGAGGCGATCTCCAAGATCCTGACCTTCAGCTACAGCCCGATGATCAAGGGCTCGCTGACCGCCCTGGCCGAGGAGCTGGAGGCCCAGGGCGCGGAGAACCTGACGCCCAAGATGCTGGCGGACATGGTGTCCGGCGCCGCCAACGCCAAGCTGCGCGACTACGTCATCGCCAATCCCGACGAGATCGGGAAGACGGTGGAGTTCGAGTTCCTGACCAACGCCCGCATCGACCAGTACCTGAAGGGCAAGGTCACGCGGGAAAGCGCGGCGCTGGACAGCCGGGTGGACGTGGCCCAGTTGAACGCCGCCGACGAGCTGGTCGCTTCGGGCGCGATGGAGAAGCGGTTCAACTGGGACTTCATCACCGCCCCCGACGCCTCCGAGAACCGGCCCGAGGCCGCGGGCCTGGGCGTGGCGCTGCTCGGCTCGCTCTACATGATGCTGATCGTGCTGTGCCTGGCGCTGCCGATCGGGGTCGCGGCGTCGATCTACCTGGAGGAGTTCGCCAGGAAGAACTTCTTGACCGACGTGATCGAGGTGAACATCTCGAACCTCGCGGCCGTGCCCTCCATCGTGTTCGGCATCCTCGGGCTGGCGATCTTCATCAACATGATGCACCTGCCGAATTCCGCGCCCATCGTGGGCGGGCTGGTGCTGACGCTGATGACCCTGCCGACGATCATCATCGCCACCCGCGCCTCGCTGAAGGCGGTGCCGCCCTCGATCCGGGACGCGGCGCTGGGGGTCGGGGCCTCCAAGATGCAGGCGGTGTTCCACCATGTCCTACCGCTGGCCGCGCCGGGCATCCTGACCGGCACCATCCTCGGGCTCGCCCAGGCGCTGGGCGAAACCGCGCCCCTGCTGCTGATCGGCATGGTCGCCTTCGTGCGCGACTATCCCGACGCGCCTCCGGGCGGCCTGTTCGAACCCGCGACGGGCCTGCCCGTGCAGGTCTACAACTTCACCCAGCGGGCGGACCCCGCCTTCGTGGAGCGCGCGTCGGGCGCCATCATCGTCCTGCTCGTCTTCCTTGTGATCATGAACCTCGTGGCGATCATCCTGCGCCGCCGGTTCGAGCGCCGGTGGTGAGCGGAAAAACCATGAATCTGGAGACGAGCGAGATGTACGACCACAACCAGGCCAAGGCCGTCGTCGAGCACGACGTCAAGTTCCAGTGCGAGGGGGTGGACGTCTATTACGGCGAAAGCCACGCCATCAAGGACGTGAGCGTCGACCTGCTGGACAAGACCGTGACGGCCTTCATCGGCCCGTCGGGCTGCGGCAAGTCCACCTTCCTGCGCTGCCTGAACCGGATGAACGACACCATCGACATCTGCCGGGTCACCGGCTCGTTGAAGCTGGACAGCGAAGACATCTACGACCGCAAGGTCGATCCGGTGCAGCTTCGCGCCCGCGTCGGTATGGTGTTCCAGAAGCCGAACCCGTTCCCCAAGTCGATCTTCGACAACGTGGCCTACGGGCCGCGCATCCACGGTCTGACCTCGAAGAAGTCGGAGCTGGAGGAGATCGTTGAAAAGTCGCTGCGCAAGGCCGCGATCTGGAACGAGGTGAAGGACCGCCTGCATGCGCCGGGCACCGGCCTGTCGGGCGGCCAGCAGCAGCGCCTGTGCATCGCGCGGGCCATCGGACCTCCCCCGAGGTGCTGCTGATGGACGAGCCGTGCTCGGCCCTCGACCCCATCGCCACGGCGCAGGTCGAGGAACTGATCGACGAACTGCGTGAGAGCTTCTCGGTGGTGATCGTCACCCATTCCATGCAGCAGGCGGCGCGCGTGTCCCAGAAGACCGCGTTCTTCCACATGGGGATCATGGTCGAATACGACGAGACCACCAAGATCTTCACCAACCCCACCGATCAGCGCACCCAGGATTACATCACGGGCCGCTTCGGCTGAGCCGCGACCTGCGAGGAGGACCCAGCACATGGGCACTATGGACAACGGGCCGCACATCGTCTCGGCCTTCGACGAAGAGCTGATGGGCATTCGCGCCAAGCTCGCCGAAATGGGTGGGGTGGCCGAACAGATGCTCGCCGACGCCATCGTGGGCGTGGAGCGGCGCGACATCGAACTGTGCGAGCAGGTGGTGGCGCGGGATCGCCGGCTCGACCGGCTGGAGCAGGAGGCGGAGGAGCAGGTGATCCAGCTCATCGCCCTGCGCGCTCCGGTGGCGACCGACCTGCGGCTGCTGGTGGCGTCGATGAAGATGTCCTCGACGCTGGAGCGGGTGGGCGACCTGTCCAAGTCCATCGCCCGCCGCGGGCTGGACCTGAGCCGCGACCGGCCGATGCCGATCACCTCCTCCATCGCCCGCATGGGCCGGGAGACGCAGCGCCAGCTGTCGGACGCGTTGGACGCCTTCGCGTCGCGGGATGTGGACGCCGCGATCTCGGTGTGGCGCCGGGATGTGGAGATCGACGGGCTCTACAACTCCGTGTTCCGGGAGCTGATCACCTACATGATGGAGGATCCGCGGACCATCACGCTGGGTTCGCACGGGTTGTTCATCGCCAAGAACCTGGAGCGGATCGGCGACCACGCCACCCACCTGGCGGAGCTGACCTATTACGTCGCCGTGGGCGAGCCGCTGACCGAGGAACGTCCCCGCGGGCCTCGTGGTTACGGCGACGGCGGGGCCGCGAGCCCGGCCGCGGGCGACGCCCCTTCCGACGATGCCGCGTCCTCCGACGACGCCAAGACCGACAACGAAAGCTGAAGCCCGGTCCCTGTTCCGTCGCGCAGGCCGGCGCGGAGGAACGGGGGCGCGCGGCGCCTGAAAGAAAGACGTCATGACCGCACGCGTTATGGTGATCGAGGACGAGGAGTCGCTCTGCGCGCTGCTCGAGTACAACCTCACCCGCGAGGGCTACAAGGTGAGCCTGGTGAGCGACGGGGACGAGGCCCTCTATGCCATCGAGGACGAGAAGCCCGACCTGATCCTGCTCGACTGGATGTTGCCGCATGTCTCGGGGATCGAGATCTGCCGCCAGATCCGGGCGCGCTCGGAGGTGAAGGACACCCCCGTCATCATGCTCACCGCCCGGGGCGAGGAGGATGACCGCATCCGGGGGCTGGAGACGGGGGCGGACGACTACCTCACCAAGCCGTTCTCGATGACCGAGCTGCTGGCCCGGATCCGCGCCGTGCTGCGCCGGTCCCGGCCGACGCTGGCCGGCGACGTGGCGACCTTCGGGGACATCATCCTCGACCGTCAGGCGCACCGGGTGCGGCGGGCGGAGCGGGACCTGCATCTGGGGCCGACCGAGTTCAAGCTGCTGGACGTGCTGATGCAGCGCCCGGGGCGGGTGTTCTCGCGCGAGCAGTTGCTGGACCTGGTCTGGGGCCGCGACGTGTATGTGGAGATCCGGACGGTGGACGTGCATGTCGGCCGGCTGCGCAAGGCGATCAACCGGCGCGGGGATCGCGACCCGATCCGCACGGTGCGCTCGGCCGGCTACGCGCTGGACGAGACCTACGCCGCCACCCCGGCCCGCCAGGCCGCGCGGGGCTGACGGCGCGCCGGGGGATCGGCGCCGACCTGAAACCGCCGCGCGGGGGCGACCCCGGCGCGGCGGTTCGCGTTCCGGACTGCGGCGCGCGGACGGTCAGGCGCGGCGGGCGCCCCGGCGATCGGGCGCGCCCGAGCCGGCGCCGCATGGGTTGCGCGCCCCACCACGCCCTCGCCGCGTCACGCCTCCCCCGAGCCGGGACCGGGCGGCCGGTCTTCGCCACGCCCACCCTGTCCGCCATGTCGCCTATGTCCACCATGTCCGCCGTCGCCCACCGGCGCCGGGGTTGGCGACTCGGCCGCGGGCTCAGCGGGCCTGCAGATAGGCGAAGAGCTTGCGCGGGTAATGGGCCAGCGGCGGGAATTCGGGCAGCACCTCCATCCCCAACGCCTTGCGGGCCGCGCTGAGCGCGCCGAGCTGGGCGAGGACCGACCCCTCGGCCCGCCGCCCGGTGTCGCGCTTGCAGCGCGCCACGATGTCGTGACGCGGGGCGGGCCGCCCCTCCTTCCGGCGGGCGACGGCGGCTTCGTACACCGCGTTGGTCAGCCGGTATTCGCCCTTGCTCCAGATCTCCGCCATGCATCCCTCCCACCACTCGCGCGGCGGGGTTATCGGTCGAATTCCTTGAAAATCGGTGAAACCCCTGCGGCTCAGCGCAGGTTGACCCGCAGGGCGGCGGCGGCGGCGAAAGGGGCGATGCCGGCCGCGAGCAGCGTGACGGCGCCGAGGAACAGCAGCGCCGTCCCCGGCTCCAGCCCCGTGGCGGCGCGGTCGGCGGCCTGGGCGCCGAAGATCAGCGTGGGGACATAGAGCGGCAGCACCAGCACCGACAGCAGCAGCCCGCCGCGCCGCAGCCCGGCGGTCAGCGCCGCGCCCACCGCGCCGATCAGGCTCAGCGCCGGGGTGCCGATCAGCAGGCTCGCGACCAGCGTCGCCTGGGCCTGGCCGGGCAGGGACAGCATGACGCCCAGCACCGGCGCCACCACCGCCAGCGGCAGGCCCGTGGCCAGCCAGTGCGCGGCGGCCTTGGCCAGCACCGCGGCCTCCAGCGGCAACGGCCCCAGCGCGATCTGGTCGAGCGCCCCGTCCTCCAGATCCGCCTGGAACAGCCGGTCGAGGGTCAGCAGGCAGGCGAGCAGGGCGCAGACCCAGAGCACGCCGGCGGCGATCCGCGCCAGCGCCCCGCCCTCCGGCCCCACGCCCAGCGGGATCAGCAGGGCGGCGAGCATGAAGAAGGCGATGCCCAGCAGCCCGCCGCCGCCCGCGCGGAAGGTCAGGCCGAGATCCCGGCGCAGCAAGGCCAGCGCCGCCCTCATGCCCAGTCCTCTCCGAGGAACGGGTCGGAGGCGGCGTGGTTGGCGTCGTCGTCGGCGGGGTCCGAGGCGCCGGGGGCGGGCATATGCACCTCCGCGCCCGCGCCGAAGCCGAGATCCACATGAGTGGCGGCCAGCGCCAGCCCGCCGGCCGCGCAATGCTCCGCCACCACCTGCGCGAACACGGCGACGGAGGCCGCGTCCAGCGACACCGTGGGCTCGTCCAGCAGCCAGACCGGCCGGTCCACGATCAGCAGCCGCGCCAGCCCCAGCCGCCGCTTCTGCCCGGCGGAGCACCAATGCGCCGGATCGTCGGCGCGGCTCTCCAGGCCGAAACGCTCCAGCGCGGCGTCGGCGCGGGCGCGCGGGGCGCCGTGGAAATCCGCCCAGCAGGTGAGGTTCTCGCGCACGCTGAAGCCCGGCTTCACCGCATCGAGATGGCCGGCCAGCGCCACGCGTTCCCGCCAGGCCTCGCCGTCGCGCGCAAGGTCCAGGTCGCCGAGCCGCACCGTCCCCCCGGCCGCGGGCGCGAGCCCCGCCAGCACCCGCAGCAGGGAGCTCTTGCCCGAGCCGTTGGGCCCGCGCAGCGCCGCGGCCGCGCCGGGCGCCACCGCGAAGCCGAGCCCGCGGAAAATGGTGCGTCCCGCGCGCCGGCAGGCCAGGTCATGGGCGACGAGTTTCATGGGAAGAGCTTTAGGGGCTTCGCGCCGCCTACGGAAGCGGGCGAGGCGGCGCGGGACGGGCGCGGGACCGGTCCTGCGGCATGACGCCCCGTCGCGGGGTCGGGCGCAGGGGGCGCCCCGCCCTGAAGCGGAACGCCCGTTGCGCACAAGGACGCGACGCAGGGGGATTGCATTGCATTCTACCGCATACAATCGCATACAGCGATTGCATTGCGTTGCGAATGGTCGTATCACCCACTTACCAAGCCGGTTGCCAGGACCGGCCCGCGTGAAGCCGTCGCCGCTGCGGGCGCTGAGCCCTCCGCCTCCCGACGCTGCGATCCGCGGGCCCAGTCGATAAGGAGAACGAGCGTGCCGATCATTGTCGGACAGGACACCGCGGGCGCCCGCCGCGAGCTGAGCATCGACGGTCAGACCATCGCCTACTACTCCATCCCCGCCGCCACCGAGGCGGGGCTCGGCGATTTCTCCAAGCTCCCCGCCGCCCTGAAGGTGGTGCTCGAGAACATGCTGCGCTTCGAAGACGGCAAGACCGTCTCCGTGGACGATATCAAGGCCTTCGCCGAATGGGCGGAGAAGGGCGGCCAGAACCCGCGCGAGATCGCCTATCGCCCGGCCCGCGTGCTGATGCAGGACTTCACCGGGGTTCCGGCGGTCGTGGATCTCGCGGCCATGCGCGACGGCATCGTCGCCCTGGGCGGCGACCCGGACCAGATCAACCCGCTGAACCCGGTGGACCTCGTGATCGACCACTCGGTCATGATCGACGAGTTCGGCAACCCGCGCGCGTTCCAGATGAACGTCGACCGGGAATATGAGCGGAACATCGAGCGCTACACCTTCCTCAAATGGGGTCAGAAGGCGTTCAACAACTTCCGCGTGGTGCCGCCGGGCACCGGCATCTGCCACCAGGTGAACCTGGAATACCTCGCCCAGACGGTGTGGACCGACACCGACCAGAAGGGGATC
The DNA here is from genome assembly GCF_900106695.1 of Albimonas donghaensis. Taxonomy (GTDB): domain Bacteria; phylum Pseudomonadota; class Alphaproteobacteria; order Rhodobacterales; family Rhodobacteraceae; genus Albimonas; species Albimonas donghaensis. Next base: position 604,117 of record NZ_FNMZ01000002.1, on the reverse strand, counting down.
GAGGTCGCCTATCCCGACACGCTGGTGGGCACCGATTCCCACACCACCATGGTCAACGGCCTGGCCGTGCTGGGCTGGGGCGTGGGCGGCATCGAGGCCGAGGCCGCGATGCTCGGCCAGCCGGTGTCGATGCTGATCCCCGAGGTCGTCGGCTTCAAGCTGACCGGCTCGATGATGGAAGGCACCACCGCCACCGACCTGGTGCTGAAGGTCGTGCAGATGCTGCGCGAAAAGGGCGTGGTCTCGAAGTTCGTGGAATTCTACGGCGACGGGCTCGACCGCCTGCCGCTGGCCGACCGGGCGACCATCGCCAACATGGCCCCCGAATACGGCGCCACCTGCGGCTTCTTCCCGATCGACGACGAGACCCTGCGCTACCTGCGCACCACGGGCCGCGACGAGGCCCGGATCAAGCTGGTCGAGGCCTACGCCAAGGAGAACGGCTTCTGGCGCGGCCCGGACTACGATCCGGTCTACACCGACACCCTGCATCTCGACATGGGCGAGATCGTGCCCGCCATCTCCGGCCCCAAGCGCCCGCAGGACTACGTCACGCTGGACAAGGCGGCGGGCGAGTTCATGAAGGTCGTGGGCGAGTATCGCGGCGTCGACATGTCCGAGCGCGCCGCCGACATGGCGGCCGAGGGCCCGGCCCCCGTCGCCGGCGGCGACCCGCGCAAGTCGGTGAAGGTCGACGGCCAGGATTACGAGCTGCGCGACGGCTCGGTGGTCATCGCCTCGATCACCTCCTGCACCAACACCTCGAACCCCTATGTGATGATCGGGGCCGGGCTGGTGGCGCGCAAGGCGCGCGCGCTGGGTCTGACCCGCAAGCCCTGGGTCAAGACCTCGCTGGCGCCGGGCAGCCAGGTGGTGTCCCAGTATCTTGAGGCCGCGGAGCTTCAGGAGGACCTGGACGCCATCGGCTTCAACCTGGTCGGCTACGGCTGCACCACCTGCATCGGCAACTCCGGCCCGATCGCGCCGGAGCTGTCCAAGGCGGTGGCGGACGGCGATCTGATCGCCACCTCGGTGCTGTCGGGCAACCGCAACTTCGAGGGCCGGATTTCTCCGGACGTGCGCGCCAACTACCTGGCCTCGCCGCCGCTGGTGGTGGCCTACGCGCTGGCCGGCGACCTCAACATCAACCTGACCACGGACCCGATCGGTCAGGGCAAGGACGGGCAGGACGTCTATCTCAAGGACATCTGGCCGACCACGCAGGAGATCGCCGAGCTGGTCGAGAAGACCGTGACCCGCGAGGCGTTCCAGTCGAAATACGCCGACGTGTTCAAGGGCGACGAGAAGTGGCAGGCGGTCGCCACCACCGACTCCAAGACCTATGACTGGCCGGCGCAGTCGACCTATGTGCAGAACCCGCCCTATTTCCAGGGCATGTCCAAGACGCCGGGCGTGATCACCGACATCGTCGACGCCAAGGTGCTGGCGGTGCTGGGCGACATGGTCACCACCGACCACATCTCGCCCGCCGGGTCGTTCAAGGAAACCACCCCCGCCGGCCAGTATCTGGTGGAGCGTCAGGTGCCGGTGCGGGAGTTCAACTCCTACGGTTCGCGCCGCGGCAACCATGAAGTGATGATGCGCGGCACCTTCGCCAACATCCGCATCAAGAACGAGATGCTGGACGGGGTCGAGGGCGGCTACACCAAGGGCCCCGACGGCGGCGAGACCTCGATCTTCGACGCCGCCATGGCCTACCAGGCCGAGGGCAAGCCGCTGGTGATCTTCGGCGGCGAGCAGTACGGGGCGGGGTCGTCCCGCGACTGGGCGGCCAAGGGCACGGCGCTGCTGGGGGTCAAGGCGGTGATCGCCGAGAACTTCGAGCGCATCCACCGCTCCAACCTGGTGGGCATGGGCGTGATCCCGTTCGAGTTCACCGGCGGCCAGACCCGCAAGTCGCTGGGCCTCACCGGCGAGGAGACGGTGAGCATCCGCGGGCTCGAGGGCGACCTGAAGCCGCTGTCGATCGTGAAGGCCGAGATCACCCGGCCCGACGGCGCGGTGGAGACGATCGACCTCAAGTGCCGGATCGATACCGAGGTGGAGATCGAATACGTCGAGAACGGCGGCGTGCTGCACTACGTGCTGCGCAACCTCGCCAAGGCCGCTTGACCGGCGCGCATCGACGCCTGACGTGACTGGAAGGGCCGCCCCCCGGGGGCGGCCCTTTCGCGTTGCGATGGGCCGGCCGGGGGGGGAGGCCGGCCGGCCCATCGCGTCCGCCCGTGCCGGGCGGCCGCATCCGGCCCGCCCTGCCTCCCCCGAGTCCGCGCCTTTCACGGGACGCGCGTGGTGGTCGGAGGCGGCGACGCGGGCGCCGTTAGCGTGGCCTTTACCCCGACGGTCCATCTATCGCGCGGCCGCCGCCTGACCGGCGGCGCGAGATGCATGGAACCCGCGATGACGCCGACGCGACCCGATCCCCGCGCGCCCGATCCCGCCCCCGAGACAGCCCCCGAGCCCGGTATCGTCCGGGCCGGACGGGAACGGGCGGGACGGGAACCGGCGGGGCGGGGGCGCGGCGCGCTGGCCGCGCTGGTGGTGGTGGTCGCGCTGGCCGGGCCGCTGGCCGCCCTGGCCGGGCTCGCGGCGGACCCCGCCGGGACAGGGGCGGCGCGCGCCCCGGTGCTGGTGGTGGCGCCGCCCTGGCGCGACCTCGACGCCATCGCGGACGCGGCCGGCGGTCGGATCGTGGGGCCGGTCCAGGCCCCCTTCGCCGCCTTCGCCGCCGGCGGCGACGCCGATTTCACCGAACGTCTTCTGACCTCCGGCGCCTGGTTCGTGCTGGACGCGGGACGACTCGCCCAACTTTGCGGAGCGGCTGCATGAACACCATCGCCTCATTCCTCGCCGGCGCGGAAACGGGGGAGACCGACTCGCTCGCGCTCGCCCAGAAGCGCGCCACGCGCGGCCTCGCCTGGTACGCCTGGGCCCATGCGCCGGTCATGGGCGCGGTGGCGATGATGGTCGGCGGGCCGGCGATATGGGTCGCCGGCCTGTCGCTGCTCGTCTCGGCGGTGATGGAGGCGACGCTGCGCGGCGCCCCCAACATCGCGCGGGCCGGGGTCGCGGTGGCGCTGGTCGGGCAGGCGGCGCTGTTCACCGTGGCCTTCACCGGCCACGCCTGGCAGGTCGACACCCACATGTATTTCTTCGCGGTGCTGGCCGCGCTGGCCGCCATGGTCGATGTCGGCGCTGTCCTGGCCGGCGCCGGGGCCATCGCCGTGCATCACCTGTCGCTGAATTTCGCTTTCCCGACTATGCTTTACCCCGGGGGCTCGGATCTTGGCCGCACCCTGTTCCACGCCTGGATCGTGGTGCTGGAGACCGGGGTCCTGGTGGCCGCGGTCAGCGACCGCCGGGCGCTGGACCTCGCGGCGCGGCAGGAGCGGGGGAAGGCGCAGGAGGAAGCGCGCCGCGCCCAGGCCGCCGAGGCCCATGCCCGCGAAGCCGAAGCCGCCGACGCCCGCCGACGGGAACAGATGATGACGAGGCTCGAGACCGTATTCGGCGAGACCGTGCGCCAGGGCCTGGCCGGGGACTTCTCCCGCCGGATCGAGGAACGTTTCGAGGAACCTGCGATGCAGAGCCTCGCCGACGGCCTCAACAGCCTGTTCGACCGGGTGGGAGAGGTCTTCGACGACCTCGACAGCCATCTCGGCGCCCTGGCCGGCGGCGACCTGACCCACGAATCGCGCCGGGCGCGGGAGGGTCGGTTCGAAACCGCGCGCACCAGCCTCAACCTCACCTCCCGGTCGTTGGCCGACATGGCCCGCGGGATCTCGGAGGCGGTGAGCCAGGCCGACGGCGCGGTCGAGGACATTTCGGGGAGCGCGGGCGCCGTGGCCCGTCAGGCCGAGGGCCAGGCCGCCTCGCTGGAGGAGACCGCCGCGACGATGGAGGAGATCTCGTCCACCGTCGCCTCCTCGGCCGAGCGGCTGACCGAGGCCGAGCGCCTCGCCGCCGACATCACCCGCCGCACCGAAACCGGCGAAACCGCGGCGCGGGAGGCCGTGGATGCGGTGGAGCGGATCGAGAACAGCTCCTCGCGGATCTCGGACATCATCTCGGTGATCGACTCGATCGCCTTCCAGACCAACCTTCTGGCGCTCAACGCGGCGGTGGAGGCGGCGCGCGCCGGCGAAGCCGGCAAGGGCTTCGCCGTGGTGGCGGCGGAGGTGCGCACCCTCGCCCAGCGATCCTCGGAGGCGGCCAAGGACATCACCGCCCTGATCCAGGAGAGCACGGGGCACGTCTCCGACGGCGTGAAGCTGGTGCAGCGCACGGGCGAATCGCTTGGCCAGATCACCGAGGGCATCGACTCGCTGGCCCGGGCCATCGCCGACGCCGCCTCCGCGGGACGGGAGCAGTCGCAGGGTCTGTCAGAGGTCAATCACGCGGTCACCCAGCTCGACGCGGCGACCCAGGAGAATGCCGCGACCGCGGAGCGCGCCGCCACCGCGGTCGGCCGCCTTCGGGACAACATGGCCGAGCTCAGCTCGCATGTCGGCCGCTTCGTGATCGACCAGGCCCGCCGCAACCGCGCCGCCTGAGGCGCGCCGGTCGCGCGTCGCGCCGGGCGCCCCCGCCGATGCGGGGGCGCCCGGCGGCATGATCGGCGCCCGGCGCCCGCGGCCCGCGCCTCGGCTGACCAAAATACAGGCGACGTGCCCGCGCAGGCGTCGCAAACCGCGCCGAGGCAGGGAAATCCGCGATCCCGCGCAGAAATCAATGGAACCTCCACGCCTATCCGCCAAACTGGCCTCACCGCCGGCGCCGGGACCGTGCCGAAACGCACGCCGCCGACCGCGCGCAACCCTGCTGAAGGAGACGCCATAGAGGAGCACGCGCATGACCCCGGTCGATCCCGACTTCCGTCGCCAGCTCGAAGGCTGGTCGCTGGCCACCGCCGAAATCACCTACCGCCTTCCCGACGCCCGCTCGATCCTGCAGACCTATCTCTGGCAGGACTACGACCTGGCCCCGGAATTCCCCAAGCTCAGGGACTTCCTGGATTTCTGGAGCCGTGAGCTGGAAGGCCCGCTGCATTCCGTCCGGGTTTGCCATTCCAGGCTGCTCGGCGCCCGGGAAGTGAACTGCCGCACGCACGAGGTCATGCTGCATTGACGCCGACGCCCCGCGCCCGGGCGACGGTCCGGCGCGGGGACCCGCCGCGCGAACCTGCGGGCCCCCCGAAGCCGCGCCCCGAAACCGCGTCCTGAAACCGCGTCCTGAAACGGGGCCGCATGAACCGACGTCGCCGCGCCGCGCGGGCGCCACGGCGCCACCGGCGGGCGGGTCGTCGCGCGGCTCCCTCCCCGGCCGGCCGGGTCATCGCTCTCGGGCTCTCTCGCAGGCTTGACTCGCAGGCCGCCGGCGCCCCCGCTAGGGTTCTGCCACCCAACGGAGGCGCATGATGATTTCCAGCCTGATCAACCGCGTGACCCGCCTCGGCCGTCGCCCCGCGCCCCGCGCCCGGCCCGGCCCGACGCGGCTGCCGCGCCGCGCCGCCGCCGCGACGGCCGTGGCGCTGGGGCTCGCCGCCGTTCCCGCCGGAGCGGAGCCGCCGGCGCCGCTGACCGTGGTCGAGTTGTTCACGTCCCAGGGATGCTCCTCCTGCCCGCCGGCGGACGCCTTCCTCGCCGAACTCGCGGCCCGCCCGGACATCCTCGCCCTGTCGCTGCATGTGGATTACTGGGACTATCTCGGCTGGCAGGACGTCTACGCCATGCCGGCCTTCACCCGCCGCCAGGTCGCCTATGGCGAGGCCGCGGGCGCCCGCTCGGTCTACACGCCGCAGATGGTGGTGCAGGGCCGCGCCCGCCTGGTCGGCAGCCATCGCGACGAGGCCATCGCCGCCATCCGCGCCATAGCGGACGAGCCCCGCGCCGCCGCCATCACCCTGACCCTGCATGAGGATGCGCTGGAAGTCCGGGTCACGCCGCTGGCCGATCCCGCCCCCGCCGGCGTGCTCTGGTTCGTGCCCTTCCACAGCCCCGAGCCGCTGCTGATCGACCGAGGCGAGAACGCCGGGCAGGAGATCGCCTATCGCAACGTGGCGCGCAGCTGGATGAAGCTCGGCAAATGGGACGGGCGGGACGAGGCGGTGTTCTCGGCCCCCGTCCCCTCGGATTCGCCGGGACATGACGCGTCGGGCGCCGGGGTCGCGGTGATCCTGCAGGAAAGCGGCATCGGGCCCGTGATCGCCGCGGCGCGGCTGGAATACTGAGCGGGGCGGCGCTCAGCCGCCCTGGGGGCCCGTCTTCCCAGCCGCGACCTTCCCAGCCGCCGCCTTCTCGGCCTCGGCCCGCGCGGCGCGCACCTGCTCGCCCCGGGCGCGCCGCTTCCAGCGACCATGCAGCCACAGCCACTGGTCGGGATCCGCTTCGACCCAGGCGCCGATGCGGTCGTTGACCCGCGCCATCATGGTCTCGGGGTCGGAGGGCGGGATCTCGTCTTCGAAGCGCACGTCGAAGGTCAGCCCGTCCTCGGCCCGCCGGGCCCGCGCCGGGATCAGCGCCGCGCCGTAGCGCAGAGCCAGTTCCGCCGCCACCGTCGCGGTCTCCGCCTCGCGCCCCAGGAAGGGCAGCAGCGGCGCGCCGGTCTGGCGCTGGTCGACCAGGATCATCACCATGCCGCCGCGCCCCAGGTGACGCAGCAGATCCCGCGTCCCGTGCATCCCCTTGGGGATCACCGGCCCGCCGGCATGATGCAGCAGGCTGTTGATCCATTTGTCGAAATGCGGGTTGTTGTAGGGTCGATAGACCATCGCGCAGTCGCGCCCCGTGGCCGCGCGGGCGGCCAGGCGCACCGCCTCCCATTGTCCGAAATGGGCGGAGACGAGGATCGCCCCCCGCCCCGCCGCCTGAGCCTCGGCCAGCGGATCCGCGCCCTCGTGGCGCAGCCGGGAGGGGTCGGCGGCGATGCGGTCCAGCGTGCCGTATTCCAGCATGGCCCGGGAGAAATGACGCCCCACGCCCGCCGCCAGGCGCCGCCTTTCGTCCGCGGGCATGTCCGGACGCACCAGGTCCAGGTTGCGCTCGATCCGTTTGCGCAGGAAACCCAGCCGCGGCAGCAGAAAGCCCCCGCCCGCGGCCAGCATGTCCGAGGCCCGGCGGGGCGGCAGGCGGGTCATCACCGCGCCCAGCACCCGCAGCGCCCCGATCTCGATCCGGTCCTGCACGCGCCGAGGCCAGCTGCGGACCCGCGCCGCGGGCTGCTTCGCCTTCGCGCCCGCCTTCGGCTTCGCCGCCCTGTCCGCCATCACGCGATCTCCCGCGCCCGCTGACGCTCTCGCCACCACACATAAAGGCCGGCGCCGACGATCACCGCCGCCCCGACCCAGGTCCAGACATCGGGGAACTCGCCGAAGACCACCAGCCCCCACATCGCCGCCCAGACCAGCCCGGTATAGTTGAACGGCGCCGCGACCGAGGCCGGCGTGTGCCGCAGGGCCAGCGTCATCAGGATATGCCCGATCCCGCCGAGCACGCCGAAGACGCTCATCACCGCCGCATCCGCCCAGGACGGGGTCGACCAGTAGAAGGGCACGAGCAGCGAGGCCAGCGCCGCGCCGATCAGCGCGGTGTAGAGGAACGAGGTCCAGTGGCTTTCGCGCGGCCCCATCAACCGGGTCAGGATGGCGTAGCCCGCGAAGCAGAAGGCCCCGAGGATCGGCAGCAGCGAAGCCGTCTGGAACACGTCCGTCCCCGGCCGGATGATGATCAGCGCGCCAGCGAGCCCGATCCCCACCCCCGCCCATCGGCGCGGGCCGACCTTCTCGCCCAGCACGAAATAGGCGAGCACGGTGATGATCAGCGGGCAGACCTCGAACACCGCCACGGCCTCGGCCAGCTGCATGTGCTGGATGGCGTAGAAGAAGGACAGGCTGGTTCCGAAGGGCATCAGCGCGCGCACCACCTGCAGGCCGGGCTGCGAGGTGCGCAGCATGGTCCGCAGCCAGGGCGCCATGATCACCACCGCCCAGAACCCCTGCGAGGCGTAGCGGGCCCAGACCACCATCAGCGGCTCGTGCCGTTCCAGCAGCAGCTTGCCGACCACGTCCATGGAGCAGAAGCAGAACACCGACAATACGTAGAGCCCGATGCCGTAGATTTCGCGGCTGCGGAAACCCTCGCCCGAGCCGGGCGAGGGCGTGGTCGGCTCTGCAGGGCAGGTCATTCCGCGGCGGCGACGGGGGCCGGATCGGGCAGGCGCGGGACCGCGACGCCGATCATGCAGTCGCGGGTGACGAGGGCGGCGAGCGCCTCCTCGGACCAGCCCTCGGTCCCCTCGGGGCGGGCGGGCAGGACCAGGTAGCGCATGTCGGCGGTGGAGTCGTGGACCCGGACGGTGACGTCCTCCGCCAGGTCCAACCCGAATTCGCCGAGCACCCGGCGCGGCTCGATCACCACGCGGGACCGGTAGGCGCGCTGCTTGTACCAGTCCGGCGGCGGGCCGAGCAGGAAGCGCGGGTAGCAGGAGCAGAGCGTGCAGACCACGACATTGTGGGTCTGCGCGTCGTTCTCCACCACCAGCAGGTGCATGGCCTCGATATCGGCGCCCAGCTCCTGCGCGGCGGCGCGGCCGTCGGCGATCAGCCGGGCCTTGTAGTCCGGGTCGGTCCAGGCGCGGGCGACGACGGCGGCGCCCATGGCCGGCGTTCGGGCCTGCATCCGGGCGATGGCGGCGGCGATCTCGTCGGCGGTCACCAGGCCTTTTTCGATCATCAGCTCGCGCACCGCGATCTCCAGCGCCTGGGCGCGGGTCAGCGGGCCGTCCTGATCGGCGCGGTAGGGATGGCCGGAGGGGCTGAGCGCGCCGGGCGCGTGGTCGTGCCCGTGATCATGGTCGTGGTGGTCATGGGGCATGGTCGTCACCCTCCGCGATGGGTTCGAGCCAGTGCTCGTAGATCTCGGCGTCGATGGTGTCGTCTGGGCGCTCGGCCTCGTCGCCCCAGATCTCGGCCATGGTGAAGCGGATGCGGTAGAGCGGGACCGGCTCGGCCGGCAGGCCGTAGGCGAGCTGCTCGGGGTTCTTGTAGGCCCCCAGGCGCCGCTCGACGATCCCGGTCTTGCCGCGCAGATACCAGGGCGCGCGGGCGTGCAGGCCCTTGGTCCCCCAGGCGCGGACGCGCATGCGTTGCGGGGGGGGGCGTTCAGCCATCGCCGGCCTCGGGGCCCGACCCGGCTTCCGGCGCGGTCAGCGAGCATTCGCCATAGGTCTCGCCGCGGGCGCGGACCTCTTCCAGCTTGGCGGCGAGTTCCGCGGTGGAATAAAGCCCGGATTCGATGAGATTGCGGTTCACCGATTCGATCCAGCGTTCGTAGTAGCTGTGCGTCTCGAAGAATTCGGGGCCCATGTCCTCCAGCACCCGGCGCAGGCCGTCGACGGTGAACTTGCCCTTGGTGGTGGCGAGCGTCAGGAGCGCGTCCACACGCCGTTCCCACAGCGCGTAGTCGTGTTCTTCGGGGACCACGGGGCCGGCGGGAAGGCCGCCCATGTCATGCCAGGATCTTTCGGTCATGGGAGGACGCTACGCCGGCCGCGGCGCGGCGCCAAGCCGGTTGAGGCGCGAAACCGCCCCGGGCAGCCAGAACCGTGCCGCCAGAACCCCGCCGGCCTGATCCCGCCGCCCTGATCCCGGTCAGCGCGGAAAGGCGAGGATCAGGTTGTTGGCCGGCATCTCGACGCGCCGCGGGGCGCCGAAGCCGTGGTCGGAGGCCAGCGCCGCCACGTCCTCGAGGTTGCGCACGCCCCATGCGGGGTCGCGGCCGCGCAGCATCTCGTCGAAATCGCGGTTGGAGCGCACGGCCTCGCCCTTCTCATAGAAGGGACCGTAGAGAATCAGCCGTCCGCCCGCCCCCAGCGCGGCGGCGGCGCCGGCGACCAGCCCCTCGGCCACCGACCAGGGGGCGATATGGATGACGTTGGCGCAGAACACCGCGCGCAGCGGGCCGTGGGTGAGCCGCGCGGCGGCGGCCCAGTCGGCGCCCGAGCCCGCGTCGGCGTTCACGGTCAGCGGAGCGGCGAGGTTCTCCGGCCCTTCCGCCACGCGCCAGGCCTCGATCGAGGCGACATGCAGCGGGTCGGGGTCGGTGGGGATCCAGGTCAGCCGGGGCAGGGCGCGGGCGCAGGCGAGCGCGTGCTGGCCGGTGCCGGCGCCGATTTCCATAACCGGGCCGCGTTCGTCGGCCAGAAGACGGGCGAGCGCGGCGGCGATGTCGGCGGAATTCCGCGAGGCCGCGGGCGCGGTCAGGCGGGCGTCGCCCGCGCCGCCATCCGGTCCGGAGACCGGTTCGGCGTAGCGCGGGCGGCTGTCGGCGGGGTCATGCGCCATGGTTCGGAAGGCCGGTCAGGCCTTGGGCCCGATCACCATGATCATCTGACGGCCTTCCATCTTGGGCATGGATTCGACCTTGCCCAGTTCGACGGTGTCGGTCGCGATGCGCTCAAGCACCTCGCGGCCGAGTTCCTGGTGCGCCATTTCGCGGCCGCGGAAGCGCAGGGTCACCTTGACCTTGTCGCCATCCTCAAGGAAGCGGGTGACGTTGCGCATCTTCACTTCGTAATCATGGATGTCGATGTTCGGGCGGAACTTGACCTCCTTGATCTCGATGACGCGCTGCTTCTTCTTCGCCTCGTTGGCCTTCTTCTGCTGTTCATACTTGAACTTGCCGAAGTCCATGATCTTGCACACGGGCGGCGCGGCGTTCGGCGAGATCTCGACGAGATCGAGCCCGACCTCTTCGGCCATGCGAATGGCGTCGCGTGGATCGACCACGCCGCGGTTCTCCCCCTCATGGTCGATGAGGCGGATCTCCGGAACGCGGATCTTGTCGTTCACTCGGGGGCCGGTGTCGCGGGTGGGCGGCGCCTGATGCGGTCTGCGGGCTATGGTTTTCTCGTCCTTTGTAACCTAAGCGCGAAAAGCGCGCCGTCCCGAACGGGAGGCTCGCTTGACAGGCATCATACGCTTCGTGGCGGATTCGGCAAGATGCCGCAGGGGGAGATGCGCTTCGAATGCGCGGTGTCCCATGCGCCCCCGCCCGGTCCGGCCCGGCGGAGGCGCATCGACGTCGCGGCCGGGGCGTCGCCCGGCTCGGGTCAGAGCGCGGGGGGCGCCATGACCTCGATCTCGCCCTCGACCACCAGCGGCGAGGCGGTTTTGGCCTGAAGCTCCTCGACCGTGATGCCTTCGGCGATGGCTTTCAGGTGGAAGCGCCCCTCGACCACGTGGATGACCGCGAGATCGGTGTAGACCCGGGTCACGCAGCCGATGCCGGTCAGCGGATAGGTGCAGGCGTCCATCAGCTTGGCCTCGCCGGCCCGGGTGGTGTGGTCGGTGATGCACCACACCTGCCGCGCGCCGGAGACCAGGTCCATGGCCCCGCCGACCGCCGGAATGCCCTCGTTCCCCGCGCGCCAGTTGGCGAGATCGCCGTTGGGCGCGATCTGGAAGGCCCCGAGGATGGCGAGGTCGATATGCCCGCCCCGGATCATCGCGAAGCTGTCGGCATGATGGAAGATCGAGGCGCCGGGCAGCAGGCCGATTGCTTTCTTGCCGGCGTTGACCAGATCCCAGTCCTCCTCGCCCTTGGGCGGGCCCTCGCCGAAGCCCAGCACGCCGTTCTCGGTGTGATAGGTGACCTGGCGGCCGTCGGGGACATAGAGCGCGGCGAGCTCGGGCATGCCGATCCCGAGATTCACATAAGAGCCGTCGGGGATGTCCTGGGCGGCGCGCCAGGCCATCTGGGCGCGGGTCAGGCCGATCTTCTTCGGCTTGGCGGTTGCGGCGGCGTCGGCTGCGGGGGTCATGGGTAGCGCGCTCCCTGTTCGAACAGCACCTGTTCCTGCACGGCGTCGGGGGTGTGGACGATTCGGCCGGTGAAGATGCCGGGGGTGACCACGGTCTCGGGGTCGATGGCGCCGGGCTCGACCAGCTCCACGGTCTGCACCACGGCGCATTTGGCGGCCATGCACATGATCGGCGCGAAGTTCCGGGCCGACTTGGAATAGGTCAGGTTGCCCATGCGGTCGGCGCGCAGGCATTTGACCAGGGCGTAGTCGCCGGTGATGGCGTGTTCCATCACGTAGTCGCGGCCGTCGAACGCGCGGATCTCCTTGCCCTCGGCCAGCGGGGTCCCGACGGAGGTGCGGGTGTAGAAGGCCGGCACCCCGGCGCCGCCGGCGCGGATGCGCTCGGCCAGCGTGCCCTGGGGGACGGTCTCCAGCTCGATGCGGCCGGCCTGGTATTCCTCGGTGAAGGCATGGGCGGAGGCCGCGCGGGGGAAGGAGCAGATGATCTTGGCCACCCGCCGCTCGCGGATCAGGGCGGCGAGGCCGACGTCGCCGTTGCCGGCGTTGTTGTTGACGATGGTCAGGTCGCGGGCGCCCTGGTCGATGAGGGCGTGGATCAGCTCCACCGGGTTGCCGGCGCCTCCGAAGCCGCCGATGAGCACGGTGGCGCCGTCGGGGATGTCGGCGAGCGCGTCCTGCGCCGAGAGCACGGGCTTGAGCACGCCCGTGGCTTTGGCGGATGGGGTGGTCACGTCTGGGCTCTCCTCGGTCGCGCCGCGCGGGCCGCGGCTGTCGGGCGGAATCTCGCGCAAAACGCGGGCGGGCGCCAGTGGGGGGGGCGGGGGAGCCGCGCGACGACCCGCCCGCGGGTCGGGGCCGGGCGCCCGCGCGGCGCGGCGGCCGTGGTCGCGGGCGGAACGGCCGCGGGCGGCGAGCGGCCGGGCGAAGCGGAGCCGGCGGTGGGCATCGGGACCGCAGCCGGGGCGCAGAGCCAGAGACCTGCAAGAAAGCCAGGGGCATGCAAGGCGGGCGAAAAAGCTGGGCGAGATTGGGAGCCCGCCGGGCCCGGCGGCGCTCGCCCCGCCCGCTCGCCGCCCGCGGCCCTGTGTCCGCATTCCCACCTGTGTCCGCATTCCCAACGGTCGCCGCGCCGCGCGGGCGGAGCCTCGCCGCCTGCGTCCGGGTTGACGCGCGGCTCCCTCGCCCCTGCGCGGGACCCGTCCCGCAGCGCGCCGGGCGGGGAAGGGATTCCCTTCCGGCCCGCGCCCGGCTAAGCCCCCTGCATGACCCTGCCCGCCTCCGCCCCTCCGCCCGCCGCCGGCCCCGCCTTCCTGGGCGTCGAGCGCTCCGCCCTCGGCCGCCGCTGGGTCGGACCTGCGCCGGAGGTCGAGCGGCTGGGCCTCGCCATCGCCCAGCGGCTGGGAGCGCCGGAAGTGGTGGGCCGGGTGCTCGCCGCCCGCGGCGTGGCGATCGAGGAGGCCGAGGCCTATCTCTCCCCCACCCTGCGCGATCTGATGCCCGACCCCTCCACCCTGCGCGACATGGACGCCGCCGCCGAGCGCCTGGTCGCCGCGGTGGAAAAGCGCGAGCGGGTGGCGCTGTTCGGCGACTATGACGTGGACGGCGCCGCCTCCACCGCCCTGCTGCTGCGCTGGCTGCGCGCGCAGGGGCTGGACGCCGAGGTGCATATCCCCGACCGCATCGCCGAGGGCTACGGTCCCAACATCCCCGCCATGACCCGGTTGGGCAAAGCGGCGGATCTGGTGATCTGCCTCGACTGCGGCACCCTCGCCCACGACCCCATCGCCGCGGCGCGGGCGATGGGCGCGGACGTCATGGTCGTCGATCACCACATGGGCGGGGACACGCTGCCCGACGCCATGGCCGTGGTGAACCCCAACCGCCAGGACGAGAGCGGGGCGCAGGGCGCGCTCTGCGCCGCCGGCGTCGCCTTCCTGCTGCTGGTCGCCGCCAACCGCCTGCTGCGCGCCCGCGGCCTGCCCGAGCCGGGGCTGATGGGGCTGCTCGACCTGGTGGCGCTGGCCACGGTGGCCGACGTGGCCCCGCTGACCGGGCTGAACCGGGCGCTGGTGCGTCAGGGTCTCACGGTCATGGCCCGCCGCGGCCGGCCCGGGCTGGTGGCGCTGGGCGACGTGGCGCGGCTGACCTCGGCCCCCTCCGCCTACCATCTCGGCTTCATGTTCGGCCCGCGGATCAACGCCGGCGGCCGGGTCGGGACGGCGGATCTCGGCGTCCGCCTGCTGGCCTGCGACGACCCCGAGGAGGCGGCGGCGCTGGCCGCCCGGCTCGACGCGCTCAACGGCGAGCGGCGGCAGGTGGAGGCCGACGTGCTCGCCTCCGCCATCGCCCAGGCCGAGAAACGCGGCGCCGACGGCCCGCTGGTCTGGGCCGCCGGCGAGGGCTGGCATCCGGGCGTCGTGGGCATCGTCGCCGCCCGCCTGAAGGAGCGTTTCGACCGCCCCGCCGTGGTGATCGCCCTGAACGGGGAGACGGGCTCCGGCTCCGCCCGGTCGGTCCCCGGCGTGGACCTGGGGGCCGATGTGGCGGCGCTGGCGCGCGAGGGGCTGATCCTCAAGGGCGGCGGGCACAAGATGGCGGCGGGCCTGACGGTCGCCCGCGAGGGCGTGGCGCCCGCCATGGCCCGCCTCGCCGAGCGCCTGTCCCGCCAGGGCGCCGGGACCGGCGGGCCCGAGGACCTGCGGATCGACGGCGCCGTCGCCCCCGGCGGGGCGACGCCGGAACTGTGCGAAATGCTCGACGCCGCCGGTCCCTGGGGCCAGTCCGCCCCCGCCCCGCGATTCGCGCTGGCCGGGGTGCGGGTGAGCCACGCGAAGCCGATGGGCGAGACCCATCTTCGCCTGACCCTGACCGGCGCCGGCGGGCGGGTGGACGCGGCCGCCTTCCGCGTGGCCGACAGCCCGCTCTGGCCGCTGCTCACCGCCTCGGCCGGGGCGCCCCTGCATGTGGCGGGACGGCTGGAGATCGACGACTGGGGCGGGCGCCGCCGTGTGCGCCTGCGAATCGAGGACGCCGCGGAGGCCCGCTGACCGCCGTCGCGCCGCCTTGACGCAACGTCGTCGCCCCTGATGTCGAAAAACCCGCGCGCGGACCGGCCCGCAAGGCTTGCCATCCCGGCCCGAGCCCATTAGTAACGCCCGCGATGCGCCCTTCGTCTAGCGGTTAGGACGCCGCCCTTTCACGGCGGTAACACGGGTTCGAGTCCCGTAGGGCGTACCACCCCCCCCCATTCCCCCAGGCGTCGCCTCCGGCTGCCGGAGATGACCGGCGCCGCCGTTCGCGGCGACGCGCGCCTTGCGGTCTCCTCCTGACGCGCCATCAAGCGGTCAGGCGGTCAGGCGGTCAGGCGGTCAGGCGGTCAGGCGGTCAGGCGGGGGGCGCGGCCTCGATCAGGCTGCGCAGGGTCAGGCTCAGCAGGGCCGGGGCGCGGGGCGCTTCGGGACCCAGCGCCAGCCCGTGCGCCATGGCGAAGACCGCTTCGGCCAGCGCCTCCGGCGGGGCGGGCGGGGTCTTGCCGGCGGCGGCGAAAAGCGCGGCGAAGGTCCGCCCGAAGGCGGCGCGCTGCTCGGCGGCCTGCGCCTCATAGGCTTCGGCGAAATTGGGGATCCGGCGGGCGTGAAGCTGAAGCTCCACCGCCAGCAGGGCCCAGTCCGCCTCCGCTTCGGCAGTCGCGGCCCAGGCCTCCAGCGCCGCCAGCGGGTCGCCGCCCGCGGCCTCCAGCGCCGCCTCGGCCATGGCCTTCTCCTCGGCCTTGCGGCGGGCCAGAAGGTCGAGGAACAGCGCCTCCTTCGACGCGAAATTGGAATAGACGGCGCCCTTTGAATAGCCCGCCTCCTCGGCGATCGCCTCGACCGAGGCGCCGGCATAGCCCGCCCGCGCGAAGACCCGGCCCGCGCTGTCGAGCAGGGCGGCGCGGGTGCGGGCGCGGGCCGCGTCGCGGGTCAGGCGGCGGGGCGGAGGGGCGGCGTCGGTCATTCGGGATACCTCTTGAATCCAGATACTACTCGGTATAATTTTGCGATCCAAGCGGTATGAAAATACTGACCGGTATCCAAGGCGGCCCGTGGGCGGGCAGGAGGCGACCATGCACGACCCTGCGGCCGAAACCCTGCCCGGCCCGCTTCCCGACGCGCCGGTCTTCGTGACCGGGGCCACCGGACTGCTGGGCGTCAACCTGGTGCGCGCCATGCTGGCGCGGGGGCTGCGCGTCCGGGCGCTGGCCCGCGATCCCGCCAAGGCCGCCCGGCTGCTGCCCGATCATCCGGGGCTGGATGTGGCGACGGGCGATGTGCAGGACGTCCCCGGCTTCGCCCCCGCGCTGGCGGGTTGCGGCGCCCTGATCCACGCCGCCGCCTATTTCCGCGACAGCTACAACGGCGGCTCGCATTGGGCGGCGTTGAAGCGGATCAACGTGGACGGCACGGCGGCGGTGCTGGAAGCGGCCTGGGGCGCCGGCATCCGGCGCGTGGTGCATGTCTCCTCCGTCGCCGTGCTGCGGGGCGCGCCGGGCCAGTTGATCGACGAGAGCATGGAGCGGGCGGAGGCCGACGCCGACGACTATTACCGCTCCAAGATCCTCGCGGATCGGGAGGTTTTCGCCTGGCTGGACCGGCGCCCCGACGCCCATGCGACCCTGGTGCTGCCGGGCTGGATGCACGGCCCCTACGATGCCGGGCCCACGGCGGGCGGGCGCTTCGCCATGGATTTCGCCGACGGGCGCATGCCCGCCACCCCGCCGGGCAGCTTCGCTTTCGTGGACGCCCGCGACGTGGCCGAGGCGATCCTGGCGGCGGCGGAAAAGGGGCGGCGGGGCGTGCGTTACCTTGCGGCCGGGCGGCACATGACCCTTCGGGAGATCGCCGGGGGCTACGCGGCGGTCACCGGGCGCAAGGTTCCGGGCCGGGCGCCGATGGCCGCGGTGCTGGCGCTGGCCGCGGCGCAGGAGGCCTGGGCGCGGATCTCCGGCAAGCCGGTGCTGCTGAGCCTCGCCTCCGCCCGCGCGCTGCGCGATGAGGCGGACCGCTCGCGCTACGACCACACCCGCTCGAAGGCCGAACTGGGCGTGCGTTTCCGGCCCGTCCGGCGGACCATGCGCGATGAGCTCGCCTGGCTGGCGGAGGCGGGGATGGTGAAGCCGCTGACGCTGACGCCGGAGGAGCCGGGAAAGGGGCCGGGGAAGGGGCGGGGGCCGAAGGCGCGTTGACGCGCCGGCCCGGCCCCCTCCCTCAGGCGTCGACGCGGGGCGTGGCCTGCGGCTCCTGCCGCGCCAACGGCAGGCTGACCCGGGCCAGCAATCCGCCGAGTTCCGAGTCCTCCAGCGTCAGCGCGCCCTCATAGGCCTCCACGATGTCGGCGCAGATGGCGAGGCCGAGGCCCGTGCCCGGCACCGCCTCGTCCAGCCGCCCGCCCTCGCGCAGCGCGGTCGGGCGGTTCTCGGGCGCGATGCCGGGGCCGTCATCCTCCACCACGATCTCGATCCGCCCGGGCAGACGCCGGGCCGAGACCCGCACCGACGTCCGCGCCCATTTGAAGGCGTTGTCGATGAGGTTGCCGGCCAGCTCCTCCAGGTCCTCGCCCTCCACCCGCGCCCGCAGCCCGGCGGGGGCGTCGAGGTCGAGGTCTATGACCTTCTCGTAATGCACCCGCTCCATCACCCGGCCGAGCCCGCCCAGCAGGGGGCTGACCTCGCAGGAGGCGCCGGGCGCGTTGGCGCCGGCCAGCCGCGCGCGCGCGGTGTAGCGCACCATCAGCGCGTCGATCCGGGCCAGCGCGTCGCGCATCTCGGGCTGGGGCGTCTCCAGCGTGTCGAGCTCGTTGCGGATGATCGCGGCCGGGGTCTTCAGCGCATGGGCCAGGTCCGCCGCCTGCCGCCGCGCCGCGCCGATGATCTTGGCGTTGCGCTCCAGCAGTTCGTTCAGGTCGGCCACCAGCGGTTCCAGATCGGGCGGATAGCGCCCCTCGATCCGCTCCGCCTCGCCCGACCGGTAATCCCAGAACGCCGCGCGCAGACCCACCAGCGGGCGCAGCACCATCCCGGTCATCGCGGTCGCGGCCAGCGACAGCGCGCCGCCCAGCCCGATCAGCGCCGCGAACAGCGAGCGGCGGAATTCCAGCTTGTCCCGCGACAGGCGCACCACCGCCTCCGCCGCGTAAACCCGCCACATGCCTTCGCCGTCCAGGCTGCGCACCACGCGCACCCGGGTCAGGATCAGGAACCCCTCCGGCGCCCGCGCGGTGAAGCTGGTCTCGCCCACCTGGAGATCGCGCAGGGGCAGGGCCTCCGTCCCCAGCGAGGGGGAGCGGACCAGCGCGCCGTCGGGCCGCTCGACCTGCCAGTAATATCCGGATCCGGGTTGAAGATAGCGGGGATTGGCCAGCCGTGTCTGGCTGGGAGCGGTCTCGAGCGATCCGGTGAGGATCAGGCTTTCAAGCTGGTCGAGCTGCGCGGAGAGATTGCGCGAGAAGGTGCGCTCGGCGATGCCGTCGAAGGCGCCCACAAGGAGCCATCCCGACACGCCGAGCGCGAACACGATCCAGAGAACGCCGCCGAGAACCGCGCGGGCGCGGAGCGACAGTCCTCCCAAACGTCAGCTTCCGTCGAACTGGTAGCCGCGACCGCGGATGGTCACGATGATCTTCTGGCCGAGCTTCTTGCGCAGGCGGCCGATGAACACCTCGATGGTGTTGCTGTCGCGCTCCGTGTCGTAGCCGTAGACATGCTCCGACAGCTCGGTCCGGCTGACCACGCGATCCTTGTTGAGGATCAGGTAGCCCAGCACGTTGGTCTCCTGCGCGGTGAGCTGCACCAGCTCGCCCTCTACGGTGACGCGGCCCGAGCGGGTGTCGAATTCCAGGCCGCCCTGCTTGAAGACGGGGTTCGGCTGGCCCGAGGAGCGCCGGATCAGGGCGCGCAGGCGGGCGAGCAGCTCGTCCATCTGGAAGGGTTTGGTGAGGTAGTCGTCGGCGCCCGAGTCGAGGCCCGCGACCTTGTCCCGCCAGGAATCCCGCGCGGTCAGCACCAGCACGGGGGCCTTGATCCCGCTCTCGCGC
The DNA here is from genome assembly GCF_900106695.1 of Albimonas donghaensis. GTDB lineage: Bacteria > Pseudomonadota > Alphaproteobacteria > Rhodobacterales > Rhodobacteraceae > Albimonas > Albimonas donghaensis. The sequence continues at coordinate 585,208 of NZ_FNMZ01000002.1, read as the reverse complement.
CAGTCGCGAAGCACGGCGTTGCCGTCCTTCTTGGGCAGCCCGAGATCAAGCACGATGGCGTCGTAGGGTTCGGTCGACCCGAGGAAGCTGCCTTCCTCGCCGTCCCGCGCCACGTCCACCACGCGGCCCTCTGATTCGAGGGCGCGCTGAACCTGACCGGCCAGCACCGCTTCGTCTTCAACTAGCAGAACACGCATATCATCCTCCGGCGTTACGCTCCGGCGCTCACGCAACTCACATTTAGAGTGAGTATCTGCAAGCTGAACGGATATTGCCAACAAAATCTCATGTCCGATCCAGAACGGCCGTTTGTCTCCGGATTGGACAAAGTATTAACCCAATCTGAACGAATTGGCAATCGAACTCCGAAACTGGAATATGTGAAGATAGCGATCTGTTTCCAGGCCAAAAGGAGGCCAAATCATGAACCTCGGCTGAATTCCGGAGGCCGGGGCGGCTGTTGCGATCTGCGGGCCAGATTGGCAATCGCCCAAAAAACAGACGCGGGTTTGCCGAAAAATCGGTCCAAGTCGCTTTGCCACTTGCCAATCCGCGCGAATATGGCACGATCACTGGACTTCGGGGTCCCCCCAATCCCGAGGAGAGGTTCCGGGCGGTCGCATCACCCCCAGCTTGTCTCGCGGTTGCAGCATAACGTCGCCGCTTGACTGGCACATCCCACACACACCCGCGAAAGCCCGGAACCTCGCACTCGGTTCCCGAGGGATCGTGCCCAATTGCGCCACAATTGAGGCGGGTTTGTGTCGCGCTGCAGCGTGTGAGTTTCGGCACATTCACCCGGGCTGCGACGAGATGCTCACCGCTGGCGGGCAGAATCGCCTGCGCTGATTCCCCCGCGTTCAAACTCCGAACGGTCCCGAGGCGCCTCCGCGCCGACTCTCCATGACCCGGTTCACCCGCAAGGCGGCGATGTCCGGAACATGAAACGGCGCCCCTCGGGGACGAGGGGCGCCGTTCCGGGTCGCCTGCCGGCGCGTCGATGCTGCGGAGAAACCCGGGTCAGCCGCGCCCGCCCGAGTCCCCCGAGTCGTCGTCCGACTCGTTTTCGGGCGACTCGTTTTCGGGCGACTCGTTCTCCGGCGGCTCGCGTCCCACGCCGCGGAACACGGCGCGGAAGGGCAGGGCCCAGATCACGCCGAGCCCCACATAGATCGCCAGCTCCAGCAGCATCGGCGGCCGGTCGAACAGGCTGGTGACATAGAGCGCGGCCACCACGAACAGCGGCAGCCAGACCAGCAGCAGCAGGACCGACAGCCGCCGACGCGCCTTCCAGCTCAGCCTCATCGGCCGGCGAACGGGTCGGCGACCAGGATCGTGTCGTCACGCTCCGGGCTGGTGGAGAGCAGGGCGACCGGGCAGCCGATCAGCTCCTCGACCCGGCGCACATACTTCACCGCCTCGGCCGGCAGATCCGCCCAGGTGCGGGCGCCGACGGTGGACTGCGACCAGCCGGGCAGCGTCTCGTAGACCGGCTTGCAGCGGCGCTGAAGCTCCGACGCGATGGGCAGGTGGTCGAGCATCTTCCCGTCCAGCTCGTAGCCGGTGCAGATCCGCAGCTCCTCGAACCCGTCCAGCACGTCGAGCTTGGTCAGCGCGATGCCGGTGACGCCCGAGGTCATGCAGGTCTGGCGCACCAGCACCGCATCGAACCAGCCGCAGCGCCGCTTGCGCCCGGTATTGGTGCCGAACTCATGCCCCCGCTCGCCCAGGCGCTGGCCGACGGCGTCGTCCAGCTCGGTCGGGAACGGGCCCTCGCCCACGCGGGTCGTGTAGGCCTTCACGATGCCCAGCACGAAATCCACCGCCGACGGGCCGAGACCCGAGCCGGTGGACGCCATGCCCGCCAGCGTGTTCGACGAGGTCACGTAGGGATAGGTGCCGAAATCGATGTCCAGCAGCGCGCCCTGGGCGCCCTCGAACAGGATGCGGTCGCCGGCGGCGCGGCGCTCGGCCAGCACCTTCCATACCGGCGCGGCGTAGGGCAGCACCTTGGGGGCCACCTCCAGCAGCGCCTCGGTCAGGGCGGCGCGGTCGATCTCGGGCAGGCCCAGCCCACGGCGCAACGCGTCGTGATGGGTCAGCAGCCGGTCCAGCCGGCTTTCCAGCGTCGCCCGGTCCGCAAGGTCCGCCACCCGGATCGCCCGGCGCCCGACCTTGTCCTCGTAGCACGGGCCGATGCCGCGCCCGGTGGTGCCGATCTTGGCGGCGGAATTCTGGGCCTCGCGGGCGCGGTCCAGCTCTCCGTGCACCGGCAGGATCAGCGGCGTGTTCTCCGCGACCATCAGGTTGTCGGTCGTGACCTCCACCCCCTGGCCGCGCAGCTTCTCGATCTCGGTCAGCAGCGCCCAGGGGTCGAGCACCACGCCGTTGCCGATCACGCTCAGCTTGCCCTTGCGCACGATGCCCGAGGGCAGCAGCGCAAGCTTGTAGACGACGCCGTCGATCACCAGCGTATGGCCGGCGTTATGCCCGCCCTGGAAGCGGACGATGACATCGGCGCGCTCCGACAGCCAGTCGACCAGCTTGCCCTTGCCTTCGTCGCCCCACTGGGCGCCGACCACCACTACGTTGGCCATGATGGCCCTCCCGATCCGGGTTGCGCAAACGGGCCGGGTTGTAGCCCGATCCGGCCGGCGAGCACAGCCCGTCGCATCGTCGCGGCGCAGGGGGGAATTGTCGGCGGGCGGTTGCGTGGAGAACAAAGGAGGTCCATCATCTGGGGCGCGCGAGGGCGGAGTCCGCAAGATGTTGCAAGACCTTCAGGAAATGGCGGGCGCCGCCTGGGCTGACGCTACGGCGTGGCATGCCGGGCTGGGCCTGGCCGGGCAGGGCTGGGTGGCGGCGGCGCTCGGGGCCGCGGCGGTCGCGGCGCTGGGATTGCGGCCGCTGGCAAGGCGCGCGGCCCGCGCGCAGGCCGACGCCGCGGAGGCTCGCCGCGCTCTCGCCGCCGCCGAAGCGCGGGCCGAGCGGCTCGCCGCCGCCGAGGCCGAGGCCGCGGTCCTGCGCAACCGCCTCGGCGACGCCGCCGAGGCCCGCGCCGACCTGACCGCGGAACTGGAGGGCGAGCGCGCCGCCCACGCCGCCCGCCTCGATGAGCTGCGCCGCGCCGAAGCCGCGGCCGAGCGCAAGTTCGCCGCCCTCGCCCAGGAGGCGCTGGGCCGCAACGCCGAGAGCTTCCTGAATCTCGTATCCGAACGGTTCGAAAGCCATCGCCAGACCGCGACCGCCGAGCTGGACGCCCGCCGCCTCGCCATCGAGGGCCTGGTGAAACCCGTGGCCGAGAGCCTAGGGAAATTCGAGGCCGTGGTGGGGGAGCTCGAAAAGGCCCGCGCCGGCGCCTATGCCGAGATCCGCGAGCAGGTCGCCGCCCTCGCCGCCGGCCAGAAAGGGCTGAGCGCCGAGACCGGCAAGCTCGTCCAGGCCCTGCGCGCGCCCCAGACCCGCGGGCGCTGGGGGGAATTCCAGCTTCGCCAGGTCTTCGAGATGGCGGGGATGCTGGAACATGTGGATTTCGCGCTGGAATCGGGCTTCGACACCGATGAGGGGCGCCGCCGCCCCGACGCGCTGGTGCGCCTGCCCGGCGGCAAATGCGTGGTGGTGGACGCCAAGACCCCGCTCGACGCCTATCTGACGGCGCTGGAGGCGACGGACCCGGACGCCCAGCGCGCCGCCCTCGCCCACCACGCCCGCCAGTTGCGCGGCCATGTGCGGATGCTGGGCGGCAAGGACTATTGGCGGACCCTGCCGGAGACCCCCGATTTCGTGGTGATGTTCGTGCCGGGAGAGGCCTTCTACGCCGCCGCCATGGCCGAGGATCCCGGCATATTCGAAGCGGCGCTGGAGGCGAAGGTGCTGGTCTGCTCGCCCACCACGCTGATCGCGCTGATCAAATCGGTGGCCTATGGCTGGCGGCAGGAGAAGCTGGCCGAAAGCGCCGAGGCCGTGGCTCGCGACGCCCGCCTTCTGCATGACCGCCTGTCCCGGTTCGGAGAGCTGATGGACGGCGTCGGCCGCGGCCTGAAGGGCGCGGTAGAGAAGTACAATGCCGCCGTCGGCAGCCTAGAGACCCGCGTGCTCCCCGCCGCCCGCCGGTTCGAGGCCGCGGGGGTGCTGGAGAAGGGCGCCGACCTGCCCGCGCCCGCCCCGGTGGAGACCGCGCCCCGCAGCCTTGGCGCGCCGGAGTTCTCCGGCGGCTACGCGGGGGAATAGGAAAGGGGGGGCGGCCGCGCCGGGGCATCGAGCCCCGACCCGCCCGCGGCTCGCTTCGCGATCCGGGCGCCCGGACGGCGCAGCCGGACGCGGGGCGGAGGGGGCTCGACGCCCCCTTCGGCCCGCCCCCCCTTCAAGTCCCGCCGCTCAAAGCGTTTCGTGGGTCCCGTCGCAAAGCGGCGCCGCGCCGGTGTGCTTGCAGCCGCAGAACCAGACCTCGCCGTCCTCCGCCGCCGTCCACTTCACCGGCGCCAGATCCGACCCCTTGTGCGACCCATCGCAGAAGGGCTGTTTCGCGGACCTGCCGCAGGCGCACCAGAAATAGGTCCTTCCGGCGGCGACCTCGACTCCGTAAGGGGCCTTCTGGGCGATGACGGGGGCGTCGGAGGGCGTGTCGGTCATGGCGTGGCGGCTCCTGGCGTGTGGCTGGGATGGGCTCTCCCCTGATCCTAGCCCCGCCGTTCCCAAGGTCGAGCCCTCTTCCCCCGCCGCCCTGAAAAGGCGCGCCACGAAAAAGGGCGGCCGAAGCCGCCCCTTTCCCCATCCATGGCGCGGGCGAGACCGCGCAGGTCGGACCGCGCGGATCAGAAGCGGATCGCCTTGGCCTGGGTCACCTGCGGCAGCGCCAGGATCTGGTCGACCATCGGCTGCGTCACCGGCTCGTCCACGCCGAGCAGCGCGATCGCCTCGCCGCCCTTCTCCGACCGGCCCAGCGCGAAGGTGGCGATATTGATCCCCAGCTCGCCCAGCTTGGCCCCCAGCGCGCCGATGAAGCCCGGCACGTCGTTGTTGGTGGTGTAGAGCATGTTGGGCAGCGGATCGGCCTCGAGGTCGATGCCCTTGATCTGGATGATCCGCGGCTTGTTGTCGGAGAACACCGTGCCGGCGATGGCGCGGGTCTGCTTCTCGGTGGTCACCACCAGCCGGACGTAGGAGCCGTAGGCGCCCTGCGCGTCCTTGCGGGTCTCGGAGATCTTGATGCCGCGCTCGCGCGCCACCACCGGGGCCGAGACCATGTTGACCCCGCCCTCGCCGACCAGCGGCTTGAGCAGGCAGGCCACCAGCGTCGCGGTCAGCGGCTTCTGGTTCAGCTGGCCGACGCGGCCGACATATTCGATGTCGATCGACTTGATGGCGTTCTCCGTCACCTGGCCGGCGAAACCGCCGAGGCTTTCGCACACCGCGATCCAGGGCTTGAGCAGCGGGGCCTCTTCGGCCGTCACCGACGGCGCGTTCAGCGCGTTGGAGATCGCGCCCTTCATCAGGTAGTCCGACATCTGCTCGGCCACCTGCAGCGCCACGTTCTCCTGCGCCTCGTTGGTCGAGGCGCCCAGATGCGGGGTGCACACGCAGTTGGGGGCCGAGAACAGCACGTTCTCCTTGGCCGGCTCCTCGGCGAACACGTCGAAGGCGGCGGCGGCGAGATGGCCGGACTTCAGCGCCTCGGCCACCGCTTCCTCATCCACCAGGCCGCCGCGGGCGCAGTTCACCAGCCGCGCGCCGGGCTTCATCTTGGCGATGCGCTCGGCGGACAGGATATTGGCGGTCTGCGGGGTCTTGGGCAGGTGCAGGGTGACGAAATCGGCCTTGGCGAGCAGGTCCTCGACATCGTCGAACTTCTCCACCCCCAGCTCCTGCGCGCGCTCGGCCGACAGGAACGGGTCGTAGGCGGCGACCTTCATGCGCAGACCCAGCGCGCGGGAGGCGACGACCGAGCCGATATTGCCGCAGCCGATCACGCCCAGCGTCTTGCCGGTGATCTCCGAGCCCATGAATTTCGACTTCTCCCACTTGCCGGCGCGGGTCGAGGCGTCGGCTTCCGGGATCTGCCGGGCGCAGGCGAACATCATGGCGATGGCGTGCTCGGCGGTGGTGATGGAATTGCCGAAGGGCGTGTTCATCACCACGATGCCCTTTGCGGACGCGGCGGCGATGTCGACATTGTCGACGCCGATGCCGGCGCGGCCGATGACCTTTAGGTTGTCGGCCTTCTCCAGCAGCGCCGCGGTGGCCTTGGTGGCCGAGCGGATGGCGAGCCCGTCATAGTTGCCGATGATCTCGGCGAGCTTCTCGGGGTCCTTGCCCAGCGCGGGCTGGAAGTCGACCTCGACCCCGTTGTCACGGAAGATCTGGACGGCGGCGTCGGACAGGGCGTCGGAAATCAGAACCTTGGGCATGGTTCGCTCCTTTGGGGGAAGCGCCCCGGCGCGGATGGCGGCCAGGGGCGGGCCCTCGGGGGGGCCGTTATGCGGGGGGATGGCGCGCCCTTCCCCCGCGGGGAAGGGCGTTCAACGGGATCAGGCGGAGGCGAGCTCGGCCTTGGCGGCGGCGAAGGCCCAGTCGAGCCAGGGCGTCAGCGCCTCGACATCGGCCGTGTCGACCGTGGCCCCGCACCAGATGCGCAGGCCGGCCGGCGCGTCGCGATAGCCGTTGATGTCCAGCGCGGCGCCCTCTTTCTCCAGCATCGTGACCATCTTCTTCACGAAGGCCCGCTGTCCCGCGTCGTCGAGCGCGGCGACCGCCGGATCGACCACCGAGAGGCAGACGGAGGTGTTGGACCGCGCCGCCGGATCGGCCACGAGGTTCTCCACCCAGTCGGTCGCGTCCACCCAGGACTGGATCGCGGCGAAGTTGGCGTCGGCGCGGGCGCGGGTGGCCGCGACGCCGCCGAGTCCCTCGACCCATTCCAGCGCGTCCAGCGCATCCGCCACGCAGAGCATGGAGGGGGTGTTGATGGTCTCGCCCTTGAATACGCCCTCGATCAGCTTGCCGCCCTTGGTCAGGCGGAAGATCTTGGGAAGGGGGCGCGGGGGGACGTAGGATTCCAGCCGCTCCACCGCGCGGGGCGACAGGATCAGCACGCCGTGCCCGCCTTCGCCGCCCATCACCTTCTGCCAGGAGAAGGTCAGCACATCGACCTTGGCCCAGTCGATGTCCTGCGCGAAGGCGGCCGAGGTCGCGTCCACGAAGGTCAGCCCGGCGCGGTCGTCGGGGATCCAGTCGAAATTCGGGATCTTCGCGCCCGAGGTGGTGCCGTTCTGGGTGAAGCAGATGTCGGCGTCCGCAGTCCGCACCTGCGCGAAGTCCGGCAGCACGCCGTATTCGGCGGTGATCACCCGGCAATCGTCGAGCTTGAGCTGCTTGGTCGCGTCGGTGGCCCAGCCGGCGCCGAAGCTTTCCCAGGCCAGCATGTCCACGGGGCGCGCGCCCAGCATCGACCACATGGCCATCTCGAAGGCGCCGGTGTCGGAGGCGGGAACGATGCCGACCTTGTAGCCCTCGGGCACGCCCAGCAGGGTCGCGGTCAGGTCGATCACCTGCTTGAGCTGCGCCTTCGGCCCGGAGGCGCGATGCGAGCGGCCCAGCCACGCCTTTTCGGCGACGGCGGTCAGCGACCAGCCGGGACGTTTCGGGCAGGGACCGGAGGAGAATTCAGCACGCGCAGGCAGAGCCTGCGGCTTTTCGGGGAACGTCATGAGACGCGCTCCATCGTCAGGGCGAGATAACTGAGCCGCCACCGCTCGCCCTTACCCGGTGACTGGCCCGCAGCCCCGATACGCCTGCGGGCGGAGTCGGTCAAGCGGGAAACGGCGTCGGGCCTGAAGGTCGATGCGTCGTATTCGAGCGGCCGCCCCGGCCGCCGCGCCCGGGCCCGCCGGCCGGCCGCAGGGGCCCGCCTCGCAGGGCGAGGCGCGGGGCGCAGGGGGCTCGACGCCCCCTTCGTCCCGTCCTCCCGGCCCGCGCCGCTTCAGGCCGCCTGCGCCGCCTCCGACACCGCGGCGCAGATGTCGTCCACCACCGCCTCGACCAGGCCGGCGTCCTCGCCCTCGGCCATCACCCGGATCAGCGGCTCGGTGCCCGACTTGCGGATCAGCACCCGGCCCGAGCCCTCCAGCCGCGCCTCGCCCGCCGCGATCGCCGCCTGCACCGCGCCCAGTTCCAGCGGCGCCTGCCCGGCGGCGTAGCGCACGTTCTTCAGGACCTGGGGCAGGGGCTCGAACCGCTTGCAGGTCTCCGAGGCCGGTTTCCCGTCCTCGACCAGCGCGGCCAGCACCTGAAGGCCCGCCAGCAGCCCGTCGCCGGTGGTCGCATGGTCCGACATCACGATATGGCCGGACTGCTCGCCGCCCAGATTGTAATTGCCGCGCCGCATCGCCTCGACCACGTAGCGGTCGCCGACCTTGGTGCGCAGCAGGCGCACGCCGATCTCGTCCAGCCGCCGCTCCAGCCCCAGATTGGACATGACGGTGGAAACCAGCGCGTCGCCCTTCAGCACCCCGTCGCGGCGCCAGCGCTCGGCGATCAGGGCCATGATCTGGTCGCCGTCCACCACGGTCCCGGTCTCGTCCACCACGATCAGCCGGTCCGCGTCGCCGTCCAGCGCCAGCCCCACATCCGCGCCATGGGCCAGCACCGTCTCGGCGCAGGTCAGCGGATAGGTCGACCCGCAGCGCTCGTTGATATTGACCCCGTTGGGCGCGACGCCGACCGGGATCACCTCGGCCCCCAGCTCCCACAACACCATCGGCGCGGTGCGATAGGCGGCGCCGTTGGCGCAATCCACCACCACTTTCAGCCCGTCCAGCCGCAGCGCCCGCGGAAAACTGCCCTTGGCGTTCTCGATATAGCGCCCCAACCCGTCGTCGATGCGCTTGGCCCGGCCCAGCCGGGGCGCGTCCACCAGATCGGGGGGCTGGTCCATCATCGCCTCGATCGCCGTCTCCGCCTCATCCGACAGCTTGTAGCCGTCCGGCCCGAACAGCTTGATGCCGTTGTCGTTGAACGGGTTGTGCGAGGCCGAGATCATCACCCCCGCATCCGCCCGCAGGCTTTTGGTCAGCATCCCCACGCCCGGCGTCGGGATCGGCCCCAGCAGGAACACGTCCACCCCCGCCGACAGGAACCCCGCCGTCATCGCCTGTTCCAGCATGTAGCCCGACAGGCGGGTGTCCTTGCCGATCACCACCCGGTGCCGATGCCCGCCGCGCCGGAAATGCACGCCCGCCGCCTGGCCGAGCCGCAGGGCGATCTCGGGCGTCATCGGGTGGGCGTTGGCGCGGCCGCGCACCCCGTCGGTGCCGAACAGCGATCTGGTCACGGGCGGTCCTCCGGCCTCTTGCGGTCGGCGGAGCCTTCCGCCGCCGGTCCCTCCGCGGTAGCCGAGCGGGGCGCGCGGGTCCATAAGCCGGAGCCCCCGCGGGCGATAAAACTTTTCTGAACTGTGAAATCATCCGTGAAGCTCAGGACGGGTGTGATTTATTGCATTCCCCAAGGCGCGCCCCTACGTTGCGTTGCAGTAGAGATCGCAATGGGGATTCCCGCCATGGCCAAGGCCTTCAAACCGCAGGTTCTGACCGGCAATGCGCTGCATGGCGGCGAGTCGGTCTGGTGGACCGGCGCCCGCTGGTCCGACGACTTCGCCGACGCGATGGCCGCCTCCACCCCGGCGGAGGTCGAGATGTTCGAGGCGCTCGCCGTCGCGCCCTTCACCCAGGGCCTCGTCGTCGGCGCCTACCTGGCCGAGGTGCGGCAGACGCCCCAGGGCCTCATGCCCGCCACGCGGCGCGAGGCGATCCGCGCCGCGATGCGCCCGACCTTCGACTACATGGCCGGCGCCGAGGAAGCGACCCGCGCGGCCTGACCGCCGCGCCGCGCCGCTCCCCTTCGGGAGGCCAGCCTCCGCCAGCCCGTTCCCCGCGCGGCCCCGCCCGCGCAGATCCGCGCCCCCGACGCCGCCTCCGCGGCGGGTCCGGGCGCCGAGGACCCGCACATGTATCGCTACGACGAATTCGACGCCAAGATCGTGAACCAGCGCGTCGCCCAGTTCCGCGGCCAGGTCGAGCGCCGTCTCACCGGCGCGCTGACCGAGGACGAATTCAAGCCGCTGCGCCTGATGAACGGCCTCTACCTGCAGCTTCACGCCTACATGCTGCGCGTGGCGATCCCCTACGGCACGCTCTCGGCCGCCCAGATGCGCCAACTCGCCATGATCGCGGAGCGTTACGACCGCGGCTACGGGCATTTCACCACCCGTCAGAACATCCAGTACAACTGGCCCAAGCTCGGCGACATTCCCGACGTGCTCCAGCATCTCGCGGATGTGGAGATGCACGCCATCCAGACGTCGGGGAACTGCATCCGCAACACCACCTCCGACCCCTATGCCGGCGTCGCGCGGGACGAGATCGAGGATCCGCGCCCGACCTGCGAGCTGATCCGGCAATGGTCCACCCTGCACCCGGAATTCACCTTCCTGGGCCGAAAGTTCAAGATCGCCGTCACCGGGGCCGAGACCGACCGCGCCGCCATCCGCGTGCATGACATCGGCATCCAGATCGTGCGCAACGCGGAGGGCGAGATCGGCTACCGGATGTTCGTCGGCGGCGGTCAGGGCCGCACCCCGATGATCGCGCCCGTCATCCGCGATTTCCTCCCGCGCGAGGACCTGCTGCCCTGGCTGGAGGCCGCGCTGCGCGTCTACAACCTGCACGGCCGCCGGGACAACAAGTACAAGGCCCGCATCAAGATCCTCGTCCACGAGATGGGCGCCGACAACTACGCCCGCGAAGTCGAGGAGGAGTTCGCGCGCATGGATCGCGACGTGCTCACCCCCGACGCCGAGGAGCTGGCCCGCATCGACGCCTATTTCGCCCCGCCGGAATACGCCGACCTGCCGGCCGAGAGCGCCCGGCTCGCGGCCGCGAAGAAGGCCGACCCCGCCTTCGCCCGCTGGGTCGACCAGAACACCGTGGGTCACAAGACGCAGGGCTACGCCATCGCGGTGATCTCGCTCAAGCCCATCGGCGGCGCGCCGGGCGACGCCACGGCCGAGCAGATGCGCGCCATGGCCATCGCGGCCGAGCGCTTCAGCCTCGACGAGCTGCGCATCACCCATGAGCAGAACGTGGTCCTGCCTTATGTGAAGCTCGACGACCTGCCCTCGCTCTACGCCCTGCTGAAGTCGCAGGGGCTGCACGCGGCCAATCTCGGGCTGGTCACCGACATCATCGCCTGCCCGGGGCTGGACTATTGCGCGCTCGCCACCGCGCGCTCCATCCCCGTCGCCCAGGCGATCGCGGAGCGGTTCGCGGATGAGGACCGCCAGCGCCGGATCGGGCCGCTCGCGCTCAAGATCTCGGGCTGCATCAACGCCTGCGGACACCACCATGTCGGCCATATCGGCATTCTCGGGCTCGATAAGGCCGGGGTGGAATCCTACCAGATCACGCTGGGCGGCGCGCCGGGCGAGGACGCCTCGGTCGGCGAACGCACCGGGCCGGGCTTTTCCTACGAAGACGTGCCCGACGTGATCGAGAAACTGGTCGACCGCTACCTGGAGATCCGCCAGCCGGGCGAAACCTTCCTCCAGACCTACCGCCGCGCCGGGATGCCGGCTTTCAAGGAGGCGATCTATGCCGCTGCTTGATGCGAACGGACCGATCCCCGAGACCTGGGTGAAGCTGGCCGAAGGCCAGGCGGCGCCGAAGGGCGAGAAGGTGATCCTGGAGGAAGCCCGCCTGCGTGAGGAAGGGGCCCCCAGGGGCGTCTCCGCGCTGGGCGTGATCGTCGGCCCCGACGCCGACGCGCGCAGGATGGCCGACCTGCTGCCGACCCTGTCGCTGGTGGCGGTGCGCTTTCCCAGCTTCGCCGATGGGCGCGGCTTCTCCATCGCGCGCCGCCTGCGCGGGCTGGGGTTCCGCGGCGAGATCCGCGCCGTGGGGCCGGTGATCGCCGACCAGTTCCCGATGCTGCTCGCGGTCGGGGTGGATACGGTCGAGATCCCCGAGGCCATGGCCGCCCGCCAGCCCGAACCGCAATGGCGCGACGCCAAGGAGGCGGTGAGCCTCAGCTACCAGTCGGGCCTGACCCGCGGCGCCGTCTCGATCTTCGAGGCCCGCCGGGCGGCGCGCGGAGAGGCCCGCGGCCCCCGCGCCGACAAGGCCGCTCCCGAGACGCCGGAGCAGATGGCCGCGCGGCTCAACGCCAAATACGCCGGCGCCACGGCGCAGGAAGTGCTGCGCGCGGGGATCGAGAAGGAATTCCGCGGCGGCATCTCCATGGTCTCGTCCTTCGGGGCCGAATCCGCGGCGCTGCTGCACATGGTCAGCCAGATCGACAAGGCGACCCCGGTGCTGTTCCTCGAAACCGGGATGCTGTTCCCGGCGACGCTCGCCTATCAGCAGGAGCTGGCCGAGCATCTGGGCCTGACCGGCGTGCGCCTGGTGCGCCCGGACCACGCCCAGGTGAAGGGCGAGGACCCGGACGGCGACCTGCACAAGGACTACGCCGACAGCTGCTGCGACCTGCGCAAGACCCGCCCGCTGGAGCGCGCGCTGGCCCCGTTCCAGGCGTGGATCACCGGCCGCAAGCGGTTCCAGACCGCCGACCGCGCCGACCTTCAGCTGTTCGAGGCCGACGCCAACGGCCGCATCAAGCTCAACCCGATGGCGGAATGGGACGCGGCCCGGATCTCGGAATACATGGACGCGCACAGCCTGCCGCGGCACCCGATGGTCTCCGAGGGCTTCCCGAGCCTCGGCTGCGCCCCCTGCACCACCAAGGTGAAGCCGGGCGAGGATCCGCGGGCCGGGCGCTGGCGCGGGTCGGACAAGACCGAATGCGGCATCCACATCGTCGACGGCCGCGTGGTGCGCGGCGCCCCGCAGGCCGCCTGATCGCGGGGACGGAGGGCGGGGGCCAACCCGTCCTCGCCGCTTCGCGCAGCCATGCCGCTCAACGGCGCGGTCCCTCCCCGGGGGCCGCGCCGTTCTCGTTTCCGGCGCCCCCGGCCCGGTTGCGCCGCCCCGCGCGCCGGGCGAGGGTCGCCGCGACAAAGCCGGCCGGCGCAGAACGGCCGAGCAACAAACAGGAGGAACCCCCATGCCCGAACCGATCCCCGCGCGCACGCTCGCCATGCGCTCGACCCTGACCGCGGGGGGCGAGCTGCGCCTCGGCCTGCATGAGGTCGACCTGCCCGCGCCCGGTCCCGACGACGTGGTGGTGCGGGTCGAGGCCTCGCCGATCAACCCGTCCGACATTCTCGTGCTGCTCGGCCCCGCCGATCCCGCGGACCTCAAGGCGGCGGAGATCGACGGCCGCCCCGGCCTGGTCGCGCAGGTCCCGGCCGAGCGCATGGGCGCCATGGGAACCCGGCTCGACCTGCCCCTGCCCGTGGGCAACGAGGGCGCGGGCGAAGTCATCGCCGCCGGGGTCGGGGCCGCGGCGCAGGCCTTGCTGGGCCGTCGCGTGGCGATGCGCGGCGGGGGGATGTATGCGCATCACCGCACCCTGCGCGCCGCCGACTGCCTGCCGCTGGCCGATGGCGCGGACCCCGAGGAAGGCGCCGCGGCCTATGTCAACCCGATGACCGCGCTCAGCTTTCCCGAGGTGATGCGCGCCGAGGGCCACAGCGCGCTGATCCACACCGCCGCCGCCTCCAACCTGGGCCGGATGCTGGTGCGCATCTGCCGGGCCGACGGCGTGGGCCTGGTCAACATCGTGCGCTCCGAGGCCCAGGCCGAGATCCTGCGCGCCGAGGGCGCCGAGCATATCTGCATCTCCTCCGCCCCGGATTTCGACGCGAAGCTGGAGGAAGCGGTGGCCGCGACCGGCGCCACCCTGGCGTTCGACGCGGTGGGGGGCGGCGATCTCGGCGGCCGGATCATCAACGCGATGGAGCGGGGGCTGGCCAGGGACAAGCCGTGGAGCCCCTACGGCACCTCGGTGAAGAAGCAGGTCTATCATTACGGGCTGCTGGACGAGGGCCCGATCGTGATCCCGCAGGGCATGGGGCTGTGCTGGGGGGCGGGGGGCTGGCTGCTGACCAACTTCCTGGCCGCCGCGGGGGGCGAGGTCGCGGCACGGCTGCGCGCCCGGGTGGCGGCGGAGCTGACCACCACCTTCGCCAGCCGCTACACCGCCCGCGTGTCGCTGGCCGAGGCGCTGGACCCCGAAACCGCCCGCGCCTGGGCCCGTCGGGCGACCGGTGAGAAATACCTGGTCCGTCCCGACCGCGAGGTCTGAGCCGGGCTCTGATCCCGACTCTGGTCCCGGCCCTGATCCCCGCGTCGGGGCGGGCGTCGGGGCCGGCTTCGGGCCGGGCGGCGCGTCCAGCCGCGCGCCGCCTGCGCCGTTCCGCCCGCGCCGCGGGGCGACGGGGGCGCCTTCGGCCCGGTCTCCACCCTCGCCACGGGTGCGCGCGCCGCGGGCGGAGCCGGGACGCCGGGCGCGACGGTCGACGCGGCGCCCGGTTCCGGGGCCCGCCCCCCCCCGTCTGCCGCCTGCCGCCTGCCGTCAGCTGCGGTCGCGGATCGAGCCGACGATCAGCTGCAGGATCGACCAGGCCAGCAGCAACGTCACGAAGATCGCCAGGGTCCAGGTGATGCGCAGCGGATATTCCGGCTCCTCCGACAGGGTCGGCTGGATATGGGTCGCCAGATAGCGCTGCGCCCGCCGCGCATCCGCCCGCGCCGCCTCCAGCGAGGACTGGGCGGCCACATACATCTGCGTCGCCAGCTCCAGCTCCACCTGAAGCTCTTCCTGGGCGCCGGCGGCCTCGGCCAGCGTGTCGCGGGCCAGGCCGGGGAGACGCTCGCCCGACCCCGCCCCCTGCGCCTCCGGCAGGGTCGAGATCCGCGCCTCCGCCTCGGCGATCTGGGCGTCCAGGCTCTCCACCCGCCGACGCAGGGCCGACAGGGTCGGGCTGTCCCGGCCCAGCAGGCCCTTGCGGCTGTCATACTCCGCCTGCGCCTCGGCGCGGCGTCCGCGAAGCTGGCCGATCAGCTGCATCTGCTGGGTGATGTCGCCCGAGATGTCCGCCGTGCCCTGGCCCGAGCGGAAGGCCTGCAGGGCCACCCGCGCGGTGCGGATGCGGGCCTCGGCCTCCACCAGGTCGACCTGCGCGAAGCGGATCGCGTCCTGCCGCGCCCCGGTGCTGAGCCCGTTGATCAGAAGCTCGCTCTCGGCCAGCGCGGCCTCGGCGAGGGCCTTCGCGTCGCCGGGCCGGAAGGCGCGGACCTCGACATAGATGATCCCGCTCGACGTGTCGTAGGACACCGTGGCCGCCCGGTTCCAGTAGGCCACCCGCTCCTCCACCGTGCGGTCATGGCCGAGCGAGAACAGCCAGTCCGCCTCGGGCCGGTTGTAGACCTCGTCCAGGTCCACCCGCTCGCCGATCAGCTCCACCAGGGGCTGCGACTGGAGATATTCGAACAGCATCTGGCTGTCGCCGGCGGTGGAATCCGAGGCCCCGCCGAACAGCTCCGTCACCGGCGAGGGCAGGGTGCTGTCGAGGCTGCGCACCGCGAAACTGACCTGGGAGGCGTATTGATCCGCCGCGACCACGTTGAGATACCAGCCCGCCAGCGTCGCCGGCGCCGCGACCAGAATGATGAAGGACAGCCACAGCCGGACCTGTCCCCAGAAGCGCCGGCGCCGGGCGCGGGCGACGATCTGGTCGGACTGCACGTCGACGACGACCGAGCGCTTGCGGCCCCCGCCGCCTCCCCCGCCGGAACCGCCGCCGCCGGAACCGCCCCCCGCGTTCGAGCCGGCCTTCGGGCGGGCGTTCGCGCCGCGTCGGGCGACCGCGCCGCCGCCGCCGCCGGAGCTTTCTTCCGCCTCGGCCTCGGCCGCGGCCTCGCGTCGGGCCAGCCGGCGCTCGCGGCGCTTGGCCTGGCGCGCGGCCTCCTCTTCGGGCGACAGCTCCTCGGCGTCCTGGGCGTCGTTCCCGCCGCCGCCCGCGCCCGCGCCCGCCTGGGGGTTGCTCTCGTTCCGGTCCATCTCAGATCATTCCCCGACGCGCCCCGCGGCGCCGTTTCATCCGCGCTTTCACCTTCGCCGCCTCGCGGCGCCGACGGCGGCCGCGCGGCCCGCCGTCCTCCTCGCGCGACATGCGCATGTTCTCTTCGTGCCGGGCGATGGCTTCCTCAAGGTCGTCGTAGACCTCGACCCGCCCGTTCTCCAGCACCATCCCGCAATTGCAGTAGTCCCGCAGCTGCCCGATGGAATGCGAGACCATCACCACGTTGGAATGGGTCAGCTTGCGCTCGAACACCTGGCGGCTTTTCAGGCGGAAGTTCTTGTCGCCCACGGCGGTCAGCTCATCCACCAGATAGGTGTCGAAGGCGATCCCCATGGACACGCCGAAGGCCAGCCGCGCCTTCATGCCCGAGGAATAGACCCGCACCGGCTGTTCCAGGTAGGCGCCCAGCTCCGCGAAGTCGGAGACGTAGTCGGTCAGCATCTCCGCGTCCACGCCGTAGATGCGGGCCACGAAACGCAGGTTCTGCGCGCCGGTCATGTCCCGGTGGAACGACCCGGCGAAGCCCAGCGGGAAGCTGACCCGGCAATGCCGCAGGATGCGCCCGCGATCCGGCTTGATCGAGCCGGCGATCATCGACAGCAGCGTGGATTTCCCCGCCCCGTTGCGCCCCAGCAGCGCCAGCGAGCGGTTGCGCGGGATGGTCATGCTCAACCCGTCCAGCACCGTCTTGACGCCGCCCTTGATCGGGTAGGCCTTGGAGACGTCCTGAAGCTCGATCACCGTTCCGCCAGCCTCTCGTCGTAGCGTTTCAGCAGGATCAGCCCGAAGAACACCGACACCAGCCCGATCGCGAACGGATATTCCAGCGAGTTGATCGCGGGGTGATAGACCGGGTAGACGCCCTCGCGGAAGGCCGAGACCACGTGCACCAGCGGGTTCCAGGCCAGCAGGTCGCGGATCTGGGTGGGCATGCTTTCCGGCGTGAAGAAGATGCCCGAAATCAGGAACAGCGGCCGGTTGACGATGCTGAACACCTGCTCGTAGGTCGGGAAGATGTGGAACAGCACCGCGTTCATGAAGCCCGCGCCGGCGGCCATCAGCGTGGCCGCCCCGACCGCGGCGGCCAGCAGCGGGAAGTTCAGGCTGACGGGCTCGTCGGTCCACCAGATCGTGATGCTCAGGATGATGACCGCCACGAACAGGTTGGTCAGCGTCTGCAGCAGCAGCCGCGCGACCAGGGCGTCATAGGGGGTGACGTTGGGATATTGCAGCAACGAATAGTTGTTGCGCACCGCCGTCGACATCTGCTGCGAGGTGACCCGGTAGAAATTGAAGCTCAGATATCCGGTGGCGAAGAACATCATGAAGCTCTGCCCGATCTCCGGCACCCGCGTCAGGATCGAGAAGGCCATGGAGATGATCAGGATCATGCCCACCGGCTCGGCCACCGCCCAGAAATAACCGCCGGTGGCGCGGCCGTAGCGGGCCGACATCTCGCGCATCAGCAGGGCGCGGACCACGCGCAGATGCACGCGCAGCGGCGAGGGGTCGGTGGTCAGGACCGGCGCGGGGCCGGATTGGGGCTCGGTCGGGCTCGCCATGCGAGGGCGGTCTCCTGCTGGCCTGCGCCGGGGCGCGCGGCGGCGGGGGGCCGGGCGGAGGGCGCTGCGCGTCCCATCCTGCGCCCGGCGCACCGCGCCCGATAGCACATTCGGCGGCCGGAAGGCGAGGCGCGGCGGCCGCGACGGATGCGGCGGCGCGGGCGCCTCGGGGGCCTTCGCGGACCGGGCCGGAGGCGACGTCGGGCAGGGGGCGGGGGGCGGCGCGCGCCAGCCGCGGCGCCGGTCCGGGCCCGGGCGCCGCATGTGCTGCGAAGCCGGCCGGGACACGCAGGGGGCCTGCTGCAGTTGCGAACCGCCATGTTTCTGAACTGTAATGAAAATGTCGCGTTCTGCGGCGGATTTGCGCAGCGCACCATTGGTCACGCTGCAGTCACGTCAATCCTGCGAAACAGTGAGAACTTAACCAGATTCGGAGATTCGGCCGTGCCCGCCCGCCAGACCCTGAGCCTCGCAGCCTTCGGTTTCGCCGTGGCCGCCATCCTGTCGGTCTCCGCCATGGCGGAGACCGACCTGAGCGCTCCCGCCGACAGCCTCCTGTTCGGCGATCCCGCGCCCGTCGTTTCGTCCGCCGCTTCGCCCGCCGCTTCGTCCGCAGCCCCGAGCCAGGGCGACGCCGCGACCCTCGGCGCCTGGCCCTGCGTGGAGGCGCCGGGCTGCGACCGGCCGGCGCCGACCGGCTACGCCATCTCCGCCCTGCAGCTGGAGACGCCGCCGGCCGCGATGGCCGAGGCCGCCGCCGTGCCGCTTCCCGCCGCGCTGACCCTGCTGGGCTTCGCCCTGTCGGGAACCGCGCTGGGCCTGCGCGCCCGCCGCCGCAAGGGCTGAGGGCTCCTCCCGCCTCCCGGCCCCCGCCTTCCACCCGGCCCCCGCCTCGCCTTCCCCGTCTTACCCCGCGTCGCGTCGCCCGATTGCGCGCCGCGGGTTGCCTGCGCGGCCCGGGCGATGCACAACCCGGGTTCGCCGCGCGCCCATCGCGCGCGGGACCGCGATGCGCGCGCCCCCGGCGCCGCAAGGCGGACAGTCTGCGGACGGGGAGAGGCTGAACATGCGGGCTTGGATGATCGGCGCGGCCATCGTGCTGGCGGGCTGCACCTCCATGCCGATGAGCGGCCCCACCATCGGCGCGATCGAAACCGCGGCGCTGGAGTCCGACAGCACCCTTCAGCCCTTCGCCTTCGCCGCGCTCACCCCCGAAACGCTCGAGGTCCTCGACCGCCGGCGGCGGGAGCCGCCCAGCGACCTGACCCGCGGCGGCGGTCAGAACTTCCAGCTCAAGGTCGGCGACGTCGTGTCCGTCACCATCTGGGAGGCCGTGGAGGGCGGCGTCTTCTCCGGCAACGGCATGGGCAACCGCGCCTCCGGCCTGCCGCGCCAGCGCATCGGGGATTCGGGCGCGATCTCGGTCCCCTATGCCGGCCGCATCCGCGCCGCCGGCCGCACGCCCGAAGCCGTCGCCTCCGCCATCGTCACCGCGCTGGAGGGCAAGGCGATCGAGCCCCAGGTGCTGGTGACGCTGGACACGTCCCCGGTCTCCGCGGTCACCGTGATCGGCGACGCGCTGGGCAAGGCCGGCCGCATTCCCCTGGCCGGCGTGGGGGAGCGGGTGCTCGACGTGCTCGCCACCGCCGGCGGCGCCTCGATCCCCGCGCACCAGGCGCTGGTGCGGCTGACCCGCGGCGACGCGCAGGCCGAAACCCACCTGTCGCGGATCCTGCGCGAGCCCGCCCAGAACGTGCGCGTGATGCCCGGCGACGTGCTGACCGTGATGAACTCGAACGAGAGCTACTCGGTCATGGGCGCCGCCAACCGCCCGCGCCGCATGTCCTTCTCCGCCGAAATCATGACCCTGGACGAGGCGCTGGCCGATGTCGGCGGGCTGCGCGACAGCAGCGCCAGTCCCTCCGCGGTCTATGTGTTCCGCTACGAGCCGACCGAGCTCGCCCGCCAGCTGCCTCCGGTTCCGGACATGACGCCGGAGGGGCGCGAGCCGCCCTCGGCCAGCACCTCGGCCGGCCTGATGTCGCCTGTGGTCTACAATCTCGACCTGTCGGATCCGGGCTCGTTCTTCCTGGCGCGGCGCTTCGTCGTGCAGGACGGGGACATCATCTACGTGGCCAACGCCGACTTCGCCAATGCCCAGAAGGTGTTGCGGGTCTTCGCCTCGGTGCTGACCCCGGCCGCGGCGACCCTGCGGCTGATCAACGACATCAACTGATCCGACGGGCGGGGCCGGGGCGGGTCCGGGGGGGGGGCGTCCCGGCCCCGCCCGCCCGCGCTCAGGCCCCGGTCAGGTCCGCTTCGCGCGGGCGCACCGGCAGGCGCGGGGGGACGGGGACGAAGGCGCCCAGCGCGTTGACCCGACCCTCCGCCACACGGGCCACGATCTCGGCCTTCGCCCGCGCCCGGCCCGTCGGCTCGTAGAACGACCCCTTCACCTGCGCGGAGGCCGCCAGCGCCAGCGCGAAATCCTCCGCCAGCTGCGGGTCCACCGGCTCGGGCGCCGTCCAGAACCGCGCGAGCGGCCCCTGATGGGTCAGGCCCGGCATGTCATAGACCGCCGCCCCCAGCGCCAGCGTCGGGCGCAGCGCCCGGATGGCGTGCAGGCCCACGGTGGAGTTGACCGAGACCACCCCCTCCGCCTGCGCGATCAGCGCGTCCAGCGCGCCGCCGTCGATATGATCGACCCGGTCGCCC
This sequence comes from Albimonas donghaensis, assembly GCF_900106695.1. GTDB lineage: Bacteria > Pseudomonadota > Alphaproteobacteria > Rhodobacterales > Rhodobacteraceae > Albimonas > Albimonas donghaensis. The sequence goes on along the minus strand of NZ_FNMZ01000002.1, from coordinate 564,898 downwards.
AGCCCGTGCGCCGCCGCCGCGCGGGCCACGGCGCGGGGCCAGTTCTCCAGCCCGTTGTCGAGCGGGTGCAGCTTGAACAGCAGCCGCTGCGCCGGCCCGGCATGGCGGGCGAAGGAGGCGACGATCTGGTCGATGGCCTCGCGCAGGCTGTCATAGGGGGCGTTGTCGCGAAGCTGGTAGTCCGATTCCACCTGCAGCGCGACCAGGTGGAACGGGGCCTCCCCGGACAGGTAACGCGCCTCGACCTTCTCCGCATGCCGGTCGCGGGCGCCGACCCGCAGCAGCTTGGGGATCCAGCCCACATAGTCGGTCAGCGCATGGTAGCGCTTGTCCATCTGGTAGAAGGGATAAGGCCAGCAGAACAAGGCGTTGGCCAGGTTGAACAGCAGCTCGTCGCGGGCCTCGCGCACAAAGCTGTGGCCGTGGCGGGTCTCCAGCTCGGCGTCGGTCTCCTGCGCGCGGGCCGCCGCGGCGATGGCGCGGATCGCGTCCGGGTCGTCCGGAAAATGCGAGAACGCCCCCATCCCGCGCCGCTCCAGCGTCAGCCAGTCGGGACGCAGATAGCCGAACTCGACCGCGTGGCAGGGGATGCCGAGCCGGTCGGCCTCCTCCGCCGCGATGACGTGATAGGGCAGGCGGTCGGCGTAATAGAGCACGTCTGTGATCCGCTCACGCTCCAGATGCGCGGCGATCCAGGCCCGCCAGCCCGACAGCGTGCCGCGGTAGTCGGCGGCCCCGGGGCGGCGCCACATCAGCCGGTCGGCGGTGGACAGGTTCACCCGCAGCGTGGCATGGCCCTGCGCCTCGAACTCGGCCGCAAGCTCGGTCCAGAACACCGTCGGCGGGCCCTGCAGGAACAACGCGCGGCGCGGCGCGCGCGGGGGCGTGCCGTCGGGCGGCCCGTCGGAGGGGCCTTCGGCGATCTGCGTCTCGGCCTGGCTGCCCACGGCGGCTGGTCCTCTCACGATGCGGATGATCGACAGGCGGGCTAGGCTGGGGGCCGGAGCATGTCAACCCGCCCCCCCGATCGCCCCCCCATCGCCTCTCCGGCCGCGGCCCCGGCTCGCGCCTGCGGCGGAGATTGTGTAGACCGGACGGGCGCCCGACCGCCGCTCCATCCGGACCCTGTATCCACCGTGACCCGCTTGCCCTCGCCCGCCCCGCAGACCCGCCCCGCGCGGCGGTTCCTGATGCTGCACGGGCCGTCCTCGCTGTTCTTCCCCCGCCTCGCCGCGGCGCTGGAGGCGCGGGGGGCCGAGGCGCATCGCATCCACCTTTGCCCCGGCGACGCGCTCTACTGGGGCCGCCGCCCCCGCGGCCGGTCCTATCGCGGCGACGCGGCGGGCTGGCCGGCGTTCCTGGCCGACATGATGGCGCGCGAGGGGATCACCGACCTCGCCCTGCTCGGCGACAACCGCCCCCGCCACCGGGAGGCCGTGGCCCTCGCGCGCGCCACCGGCGTCCGGGTCCACCATGTCGAGCTTGGCCTCGTGCGTCCCGACTGGCTGACCATCGAGCCCAACGGCGCCGGCCCCGCCCTGCCGCTGCCCGAGACGCCGGAGGCCATGGCCGCGCTGGCCCGCGCCGAGCCGCCCGAGGAACGTCGCCTCTTCCCCCCCAGCTTTCCCGAATACGCGGCGCTGGACGTGGTCTGGAACCTCTCCAACCTGCTGGTCTCCTGGGCGACGCATCCGCATTACGAACGTCACGCCACCTGGCACCCGACCGCCGAATGGGCGGGGTTCCTGTGGAAGCTGGTCCGCGCCCGGCGCGACCGGGCCCATGCGGCGGCGGTGTGGGAGGCGTGGGGCGCAGGCGACGCGCCGCTGTTCCTGCTGCCCCTGCAACTGCGCACCGATTTCCAGATCCGCGTCCACGGTCCCGACCCCGACCTGCGGGTGACCATGGCCGGCGTGATCCGCGACTTCGCCCGCAACGCCCCGCCCGAGGCCCGGCTGCTGGTCAAGGAGCATCCGGGCGACAACGGCATGACCCCCTGGCGCCGCCTGCTGCGCGCCGAGGCCGCCCGGCACGGGGTCGAGCCGCGGGTCGAGGTGATCGACGGCGGCGATCTCAACGCCATGCTGGACCGGGCCGCGGGGGTGGTGACGGTGAATTCCACCGTCGGCCTCTCCGCCCTGCGCCGCGGCGTGCCGGTCAAGGCGCTGGGCCGGGCCGTCTTCGCGCGGGAGGGGATGACCGACCCGCAGCCGCTCCGCGGGTTCTGGCGCGCGCCCATGGCCCCGGACGCGGCCCGGGTGGCGGACCTGCTGGGCGCGCTGGGCTGGGCCACGCAGGTCCGCGGCGGGTTCGAAGGCGCCGGCGTCACCGCCGGCGCCGCCGCCATGGCGGAACGGATGCTCGCCCCCGCCCGCCTGCCGGGGGAGGCGAGCCGGGCGGCCTGGCCCCGCCTCAGCGGCAAAGCTCGAACGTCATGTTGACCGAGGCCGAGAGCGTCTGCTCCCCCTCCGCGATCGGCATGTCCTCCATGGCCGAGGCGGCGCGGGCGAACATCGGGCGCGGCATCCCGCCCCCGCCGCCGTCCGACATCTCCAGCACTTCGCCCAGCCGCAGCCCCGCGGCCTCGGCCATGGCTGCGGCCCGGTCCATGGCGTCGCGCACCGCGCCGGCGCGGGCCTCCTCCATCAGCGCGTCGGGCTCCGAGACGTCGAGGCTGATGCCCGAAACCTCGGTCGCCCCCGCCGCCGCCGCCGCGTTGACCACCGCCCCGAAGCGCGAGACGTCGACCAGCGACACCCGCAGCCCGTTCGCCGCGCGCCAGGCCACGACCTTGGGGGCCTGGCCCTTCTGGGCGGGCTCGCGGACCGGGTGGAGCGAAACCTCCGAGGTCTGCACGTTCGCGCCCTCGATCCCCTCGGCCTTCAGCGCGTCGAGCATGGCCTGGGCCTGGGCGGCGGTCCCGCTCAGCGCCTCGGCGGGGGACGCGGCCTCGGTCTCGGTGCGCAGGTTCACCCGCAGCAGGTCCGGGGCGGCCGAGGCCTCCCCCTGGCCGGTGACCGACAGCCGCCCCGCGCAGGCCGACGCGGTGTTGGCGGCGGCGTTGGAGCCGGAGCCGTTCTGGGCGACGGCGAAGCCCGGCGCGGCGACGGCCGTCAGAGCGATCGCGGCGGCAAGCGGGCGGAGGAACGGGCGGGGCATGGATCGTCTCCTGCGAAGGATCTCGGAGCGGCGCAGCTAAGCCCCGATCCGCCCGGCCGCGCGGCGGCGGCGAGGCGATTTCGGGGCGCGGTCAGAGTGGCCCTCAACATGCCCCTCCTCCGCCCGCCGCGAAACCCCCGGAACGCGAACCGCCGCGCCCCGGGGGGGGCGCGGCGGTTGTCCGTCTTCAGGCGGCAAGAGCCGATCCGGCCCGGCGCCCGATCCCCCCTGCCGGAGGTCGTCAGCCGGTCATGCCGTCCCAGAAGGATTTGACGCGGCTGAAGAAATCCGAATGGCCGGGCGAGTTGTCCTTGCCCGCCTCCTCGAATTCCTTGAGCAGCTCCTTCTGGCGCGCGGTCAGGTTGACCGGGGTCTCCACCGCCAGTTCCAGGTAGAGGTCGCCGCGACGCCCGCCGCGCAGGCTGGGCATGCCCTTTTCGCGCAGGCGCAGCTGCTTGCCGGCCTGCACGCCGGCGGGAACCTTCACCCGCGACCGGCCGCCGTCGATCAGCGGCGCCTCGATCTCACCGCCAAGCGCGGCGGCGGTCATCGGCACCGGGATGCGGCAATGCAGGTCCACGCCCTCGCGCTCGAAGATGCTGTGGGCCTCGACCTCGATGAAGATGTAGAGATCGCCGTTCGGCCCCCCCATCACCCCGGCCTCGCCCTCGCCGGCCAGGCGGATGCGGGTTCCGGTCTCCACCCCCGCGGGGATGTTGACGGTAAGCCGGCGCTCCTTCGTCACGCGGGTCGCGCCGTTGCAGGTCTTGCACGGGTTCTTCACCACCTGGCCACGGCCGGCGCAGGTCGGGCAGGTCCGCTCGATGGTGAAAAAGCCCTGCTGCGCCCGCACCTTGCCCATGCCCGAACAGGTCGGGCAGGCGGCCGGCTGGGCGCCGCCCTCGGCGCCGGTGCCCGAACAGGCCTCGCACTGGACCGAGCCGGGGACGGTGATCGTCTCCTGCTTGCCCTGGAAGGCCTCCTCCAGCGTCACGCGCAGGTTGTAGCGCAGGTCCGACCCCCGCGAGGCCCCGCCGCGCCGGCGCTGGCCGCCGCGCTGGCCGCCCATGAACTCGCCGAACAGGTCCTCGAACACGTCCGAGAAGGCCGAGCCGAAGTTGGGATCGCCCTGGCCGCCATGGCCCGGACGGAAGCCGCCGCCGCCCCCCGGTCCGCCGTTCTCGAAGGCGGCGTGGCCGAACTGGTCGTAGGCCGCCTTCTTCTGCGGGTCCTTCAGGCAGTCATAGGCCTCGTTGACCAGCTTGAACTTGCCCTCGGCCTCCGGGTCATCCCGATTGCGGTCGGGATGGGTGGCCTTGGCCTGGGTGCGGTAGGCCTTCTTGATCTCTTCCTCGGAGGCGCCCTTGGCGATGCCGAGGACCTCGTAGAAATCGCGTTTCGACATGCGTCGCGTCACTCCCGTTTGGCCCGGCCCGTGTCGCGGGTCAGCGTCGCGTCCTGCGGAGGTGCCCGCCGGAGGTTCGGAAGGAGGGCCTGTCGACCGTCCCCCCGGCTCATTGCGGGGTCAACCGCCGCGCGGTCGCATTCGCCGCCCAGGGGCGGGGCGCGCCGGAAAAGGACCGGGGCCGGTCGCGACGCGGCCCCGCCCCCCGGATCGGGAGACGGGGCCGCGCATCCGCGACCGGTCCGGTCCGGACCGGCCGTCAGCGTCAGCCGGCCTTGCGGCCGTCGTCCTTCTCTTCGGTGAATTCGGCGTCGACGACGTCGTCCTCACCTTCGGCCTTGGCCGGACCGCCTTCGGGCGCTTCGGCGTCGGTCGGGCCTTCGGCCTCGGCCTGGGCCTTGTAGATCGCCTCGCCGAGCTTCATCGACGCTTCGGTCAGGGCCTGGGTCTTGGCCTTGATGTCCTCGGCGTCGGCTTCCTCGGCCTCGATCGAGGCCTTCAGCGCGGCGACCGCGGCGGTGATCTCGGCCTTCACCTCTTCGCCGGCCTTGTCGCCATGCTCTTCCAGCGACTTCTCGGCGCCGTGGATCAGGCTTTCGGCGTGGTTCTTCGCCTCGACCACTTCGCGGCGCTGCTTGTCGGCCTCGGCATTGGCCTCGGCGTCCTTGACCATCTGCTCGATGTCGTCATCCGACAGACCGCCCGAGGCCTGGATGGTGATCTTCTGCTCCTTGCCGGTCGCCTTGTCCTTGGCGCCGACCGACACGATGCCGTTGGCGTCGATGTCGAAGCTGACCTCGATCTGCGGCATCCCGCGGGGCGCCGGGGCGATCCCTTCGAGGTTGAACTGGCCGAGGGACTTGTTGTCCCGCGCCATCTCGCGCTCGCCCTGGAAGACGTTGATCGTCACCGCGGTCTGGTTGTCGTCGGCGGTGGAGAACACCTGGCTCTTCTTGGTCGGGATCGTGGTGTTGCGGTCGATCAGCCGGGTGAACACGCCGCCCAGCGTCTCGATCCCCAGGCTCAGGGGCGTCACGTCCAGCAGCACCACGTCCTTGACGTCGCCCTGCAGCACGCCGGCCTGGATGGCGGCGCCCATGGCCACGACCTCATCGGGGTTCACGCCCTTGTGGGGCTCCTTCCCGAAGAACTTGGTGACCTCTTCCATGACCTTGGGCATGCGGGTCATGCCGCCGACCAGCACCACTTCGTCGATCTCGGCCTTGGAGACGCCGGCGTCCTTCAGCGCGTCCGCGCAGGGCTTGAGCGTGCGGGCGATCAGGTCGCCCACGATCGACTCCAGCTTCGAGCGGCTCAGCTTCAGCACCAGGTGCAGCGGCTGCCGGGTCTCGGGGTCCATCGAGATGAAGGGCTGGTTGACCTCGGTCTGGGACGAGGACGACAGCTCGATCTTGGCCTTCTCGGCGGCTTCCTTCAGGCGCTGAAGCGCCAGGCGGTCCTTGGTCAGGTCCACGCCGGACTGCTTCTTGAACTCCTCGGCGAGGTATTCGACGATGCGCATGTCGAAGTCTTCGCCGCCCAGGAAGGTGTCGCCGTTGGTCGACTTCACCTCGAACAGGCCGTCGTCGATCTCGAGGATCGAGATGTCGAAGGTGCCGCCGCCGAGGTCATAGACCGCGATGGTCTTGCCCTCGGTCTTGTCCAGCCCGTAGGCCAGCGCGGCCGCGGTCGGCTCGTTGATGATGCGCAGCACTTCCAGGCCGGCGATCTTGCCGGCGTCCTTGGTGGCCTGACGCTGGGAGTCGTTGAAATAGGCCGGAACGGTGATCACGGCCTGGGTCACGGTCTCGCCCAGGTAGGACTCGGCCGTCTCCTTCATCTTCTGAAGGATGTAGGCGCTGACCTGGCTGGGCGAATACTTCTCGCCGCGGGCTTCCACCCAGGCGTCGCCGTTCTTGCCCTCGACGATGTGGTAGGGGACCATCCCCTTGTCCTTCTCCACCGCCTTGTCGGTGTACCGGCGCCCGATCAGGCGCTTGACGGCGAAGAGGGTGTTTTCCGGATTGGTGACCGCCTGGCGCTTGGCCGGCTGGCCGACGAGCCGCTCATCTTCGGTGAAGGCGACCATGGAGGGCGTGGTGCGCGCGCCCTCGGAGTTCTCGATGACCTTGGAACTGGTCCCATCCATGATGGCGACGCAGGAGTTCGTGGTCCCGAGGTCGATGCCAATGACTTTCGACATGCGTGTGTCTTCCTTTCGTTCGGCGATCCGCGAGGCCGGGTCCGTAAGCGGCCCCCGCCCTCCATCCCAAGGCGATGCGTCAGGCCGGGCCTTTCGCGTCGCTCGGGCGGGATATAGGCGCCGGGGGCGTGGGCTGCAAGCGATCCGGGCGCCGCTAAGGGTGATGGCGCGCAATGCGCCGCAGGTTTCTTCGAGGTTTTCGCAGGGGGAGCGGCGATGCGGCCGCCGGGCGGGGAAACGGGCGGGTCAGGGCGGCGCCGGCGTCCCCCCGCCCACCCCGTCGCCCAGCCCGTCGCCCATCCCGCCGCCGACCCCGGCGCGGACCTCGGCCAGCGTCGGAACCTCCAGCGCGCAGACCCGGGCCGCGGCCCGGTCGAGCATCGAGCCGTCCTCCGCCGAAGGGCCCGGCCCCGGCGACTCCGGCCGGAGCGCGGGATCCGGCCCCATGGCCTCGTCCAGCGCCCGCAGGTCCTCCATGGTGGCGCAGGCGTCGCGCAGGTCCATGGCGGTGAAGCCGACCACCGCCGCGGCGCCGAGCCAGGGCACGCTCTCGGCCAGCACGGCGCCGGCGTTGCGCGCCGCCCCCCGCGTCACCCGGGCCGAGACCCGCCGCGTCGCCGCGCGCACCGCCGCCCGCCGGGGCGCCGCCGCCGCCGCGCTCGCCGCCGCGCTCCGGGCCGCCACCGTGCCGACCCCCACCGCCGCCAGCGCCCCGTTGGCGGCCGCCGCCACGCCCGAAATCGTCAAGGTCGCCACGTTGAGTCCCAGCATCGCGAGGAACACGATCAGGGTGGAGAATCGCACGACGATGCGGAATACGCGGAACAACAGGGTCAAGGACGGGCTCCTTTCCGGCGCGCCGAGCGCGGCGCGGGCGTGGGGCGCAACATGGGGACGCGCATGACGGATGCAACCGCCGCCCGGCCGGCGCCGCTGGTGCTAAACGGGGCCGAGATCTGGAAATCCTGGCTCGACCGCCCGGCGCAGGAGGCGATGGTGGCGGACATCCGCGCCGTGGCCGAAGCCGCCCCCTTTCAGCGCTTCACCACCGTTGGGGGCAAGCCGATGTCGGTGCGCATGACCGCCGCCGGGCGGCTCGGCTGGGTGATCGAGCGGGGCCGCTACCGCTACGCCGACCGCCACCCCGAAGGCGGGGCCTGGCCGCCGATCCCGGCGTCGGTGCTCGCGGTCTGGCGCGCCGTCTCCGACTGGCCCGCGGACCCGGATTGCTGCCTGGTGAACTGGTATGGCGAGCGTGCGCGCATGGGCCTGCACCAGGACAAGGACGAGGGCGAGTTCGACGCCCCCGTGGTCTCGATCTCGCTGGGCGACCCGGCGACCTTCCGCGTCGGCGGGGTGCAACGCGGCGACCCCACCCGCTCCACGAAACTGGAGAGCGGGGACGTGGCCCGGCTCGCGGGCCCCGCGCGGCTCGCCTATCACGGGGTGGACCGGATCGCCTTCGGAGGCTCCACCCTGCTGCCGTCGGGCGGGCGCATCAACCTGACCCTGCGGGTGGTGCGGCCCTAGCCCCGGCCCCTACAGCGGCGCGCGCCCCGGATCGTAGGCGTAGACCGCATCGTTGATCCCCTGCGCCCGGTCCGGCAGCAGTTTCGAGAACAGGCCCAAAGCCGTCGCCTTCACCATCTGCTCGGGCGCCCAGCGGGAATGGAACCGCTTGCCGGTGCGCGCCGCGGCGGCCTGAAGCCAGGTCGCCCGCGGCTTGCGCGCCGCCTCCCAGGCCGTGAGGCCGGAGGTCAGCTCATGGCTCTGCAATGCGCGCGCCAGCACCACCGCATCCTCCAGCGCCAGCGCCGCGCCTTGCGCGAGGAAGGGCAGGGTCGGGTGCGCCGCGTCGCCTGTCACCGCGACGCGCCCCTCGCTCCACCGGCCCAGGGGGGCGTGGCGGAACAGGCCCCATTGATAGGTCTGGTCCACCGCGGCGAAGAGCTGCCCGACCTCCTCATGCCAGCCGTGGAAGCTCGCGCGCAGGGCGTCCGGGTCGCCGGGGGCGGACCAGCCCTCGGCGGTCCAGGCCTCGCGCTCCTCGATGGCGACGAAGTTCAGCATCCGCCCCTCGCGCAGCGGATAGGTCACCAGGTGCCGCCGCGGCCCCATCCAGACCGTCGCCCGCGGGGCCAGAAGGCCCGCCGGCAGCCGGTCGGCCGGCACGGTCCCGCGCCAGGCGACGAATCCCGAATAGCGCGGCCGCCCGCGATTGGTCAGCGCCTCGCGCACCACCGACCGGACGCCGTCCGCGCCGATCGCCAGGTCGGCCTCGATCCGCCCCGCATCCGTGTGCAGGGCGGCGCCGCCGCGGATGTCGCCGGCGCGCTCCACATGGATGCCGGTGCGGATCTCGGCCCCCGCCTCGCGGGCGGCGCGCTCCAGAATCGCCAGCAGGTCGGCGCGGTGGATATGCAGGTAAGGCGCGCCCCAGCGGGTCTCCGCCGCCCGACCGAGCGCGAGGCGGTAGACCTGCCGGCCCGAGCGGTGCAGCCGCAGCACCACCGCCTCGGGGCGCGAGGCGACGGCCTGCACCGCCTCCGCCACGCCGAGAAATTCCAGCGCGCGCATGGCGTTGGGCGAAAGCTGGAGCCCCGCTCCCACCTCGCCCAGCGCCGGGGCGCGTTCGATGACCGTGGCGCCGTGCCCGGCCCGGCCCAATGCGGTGGCCATGGCCAGCCCGCCGATGCCGGCCCCGGCCAGCGCCAGTTGCAGCCTGCGCCCCATGCGCGGGCCCCCCCTTCGTATTCGCTGCGCGACGCGGCCGGACGAGGCCCGCGCGTCGTGGTCCCCAATGCGGCGGCCGGCCCTTCGATCCGGGCGCGCGCCGCCGTCGCCGCCCTGCCGCGCCGTCGACCGCGCGCGCGGCCGGACCGGGGCGGGCGATCCTTCGTGAACCAACGATAACCGGAGGGGCGCGCGGCGAACAGGGGATGCGGCGAAGGAAACAGCGCCCGTGCCCGCCCCATCCCGCCCCGTGCCTGCCGCGTGCCTGCGCCGTTCCCGCCCCCTGTCCCGCCCCCCTTTCCCGCACCGACCCCACCCCGCGTCGCCTGCGCCGCGTTGACCCGGGCGGCCCGGCGCGGCTATCACGCGCTTGGCGGCCCCGTGGCTCAACTGGATAGAGCAGCCCCCTCCTAAGGGGCAGGTTACAGGTTCGAATCCTGTCGGGGTCACCACCCTCCTCCCGCCGACGCCGCGTTGATGCGGGCCTCGCGCCCCCAGCCCCAGACTTCCCGCCCCCCAGCCCCGACGCTTCGGTTCGGCTGGACCTGGAATGATGCGGAGCGCGCGAAACGCGGCGCCGGCGCCGCCGGGCGCCCGCTCCGACGCGCCGCGCGGGCGAGACCGGGCCCGGGGTGGAACGTTGGGCGCGCGGCTCCCGTCCGTTGCGCGAGGCGGTGGGGGAGGAGGCCGCGCGTTCGCCGTCCCGCCCCTGGCCCGGTCTCGCCCGCGCGGCGGTCGACCGGGGCGCGGGCGGCGCCGGGCGCGGGCTGCGGACCGCCGTCGCCACGAAAAAGGCCCCGCCCCGGGGTCGCCGGGACGGGGCCTTGCATCGTCTCAGGTCAGGCGCCCCCGCGAAGGGAGGCGCCGTCCGGCGCGACTCAGGCGGCCTTCTTGCGCTTCTTCACCCCGGCCCACAGCTTCTTGTTGGTCAGGTAGAGCAGCACCGCCAGCAGCGCCACGAACAGGAAGTTCCGCGCGCCCGCCCCCTTGCGGTCGGCCAGCTTGGGCTCGGCCGTCCACATCAGGAAGGCCGACACGTCCTTGGCCATCTGGTCCACCGTCGCCGGCGTCCCGTCGGCATATTCGACGATATCCGCCGACAGCGGCGCCGCCATCGAGATCCAGCCGCCTGGGAAGGTGTGGTTCCCGTAGAGCGTGGCGCCGGCCAACGACTGCTCCTCGCCGGTATAGCCGGTGAGCAGCGAGTAGATGTATTCCGGCCCGCCGATGCCGTTGACCATCTGGCTCAGACCGGTGCCGTTCGGCCCGTGGAAGCCGGCCCGGGCCTTGGCCATCAGGCTCAGGTCCGGCGCGCCCAGCGAGGTGTTGGCCGGGAACTTGTCCGAGGCCTTCGCCGTGCGGGTGTCGCCCGGCAGGGCGCCGTCGGAATCGTCGGCCACCTCGTAGAGCGCCGCGATGGCGTTCACCTGGTCCGGATCGTAACCCGGCCCGGTGTTCTCGCCGAGGCTGCGGAACGACACGAACTTCATGCCGTGACAGGCCGAGCAGACCTCGTTGTAGACCTGCAGGCCGCGCTGCAGCTGGTGCTGGTCGAAGGTCCCCAGGGGCCCTTCGAACGAGAAGCTCACGTCGGTGACGTGGCCCTCCGCCCCTGCCGCGAAGCTCGCGGCAGGGAGGGAGACGGCCAGCGCCGCGACGGCGAGGATGTTGCGGATGCGCATGGTCATCTTCTCCTTCGCCCCGCTCATTCGGCCGGGGTCGCGGCGGCGTCGCCGGACTTGGCGTATTTGGCGGCCACGATCCGATCGAAGTCTTCCTCGATCGTCGCCGGGATCGGCTTCGGCGTCTCGACCAGGCCGAGCACCGGCAGGATCACCAGGAAGTAGCCGAACCAGTAGATCGTGCCGATCAGCGAGATGGTCGGGATCATGCCCTCGGCCGGCTGGCCGCCGCACCACATGAGCACGAAGAAATTCAGCACGAAGATCCAGAACCAGATCTTGAACTTCGGCCGGTAGCGGCCCGAGCGCACCTTGGACGTGTCCAGCCACGGGGCGAACAGCAGCACCGCGATCGACCCGAACATGGCGAGCACGCCGCCCAGCTTGGAGTCGATGAACCAGATGTCGAAGGTGATGGCGCGCAGGATCGCGTAGAACGGCAGGAAGTACCATTCGGGCACGATATGGGCCGGGGTCGAGAGCGCGTTGGCCTCGATGTAGTTGTCGGGATGGCCCAGCCAGTTCGGCATGTAGAAGACCAGCACGACGAAGACCAGGAGGATCACCGCCAGGGCGAACAGGTCCTTGATCACGTAGTAGGGCCAGAAGGGCACGGTGTCCTTCTTGGCTTCCTCGATCGAGCCGCGGCGGACCTCGACGCCCGTCGGGTTGTTGTTGCCCGTCGAGTGGAAGGCCCAGATATGCACCGCCACCAGGCCCACGATCACGAAGGGCAGCAGGTAGTGCAGCGAGAAGAACCGGTTCAGCGTCGGGTTGTCGACGGCGAAGCCGCCCCAGAGCCAGTTCACGATGGGCTCGCCGACCAGCGGCAGCGCCGAGAACAGGTTGGTGATCACGGTGGCGCCCCAGAAGGACATCTGGCCCCAGGGCAGCACGTAGCCCATGAACGCCGTCGCCATCATGGCCAGGTAGATCAGCACGCCGATGATCCAGGTGATCTCGCGCGGGGCCTTGTAGGACCCGTAGTAGAGACCGCGGAAGATGTGGAAATACACGGCGATGAAGAACAGCGAGGCGCCGTTCATGTGCACGTAGCGGATCAGCCAGCCGCCGTTCACATCACGCATGATGTGCTCGACCGAGGCGAAGGCCAGCGACGTGTGCGGGGTGTAATGCATGACCAGCACGATGCCGGTCACGATCTGGATCACCAGGCAGACGGTGAGGATGATGCCCCAGATCCACATCCAGTTCAGATTCTTGGGCGTGGGGATCATCAGGGTGTCGTAGATCATTCCGCCGATGGGAAGGCGGGAATGCAGCCACTTCTCGAAACCGGAGTTCGGCTCGTAGGGCTCGTGCGGGATGCCGGCCATGCTCGTCTCCTCAGCCCAGCTTGATCTTGCCGTCGGCCATCACGGCCACCGGGACGGGCAGGTTGGTCGGCGCGGGACCCTTCCGGATCCGGCCCGCGGTGTCGTAGTGCGACCCGTGGCAGGGGCAGAACCAGCCGTCGAAATCGCCGGCCTCGCCCAGCGGCACGCAGCCCAGATGGGTGCAGACGCCCAGCATCACCAGCCACTCGCCGGCGTCGTCGAGGGTGCGGTCCTCGTCCGTCGCGGGCGCGTCGCCGGGCAGGTTGTCATTGCGGGCGATGGGATCCTTGAGATCCGAGAGCGGCACGTCGCGGCCCTCCGAAATCTCCTGTTCCGACCGGCGCCGGATGAACACGGGCTTGCCGCGCCATTTCACGGTCAGCTGCGAGCCGACCTCCACCGCGCTCACGTCCACCTCGATGGAGGCGAGCGCCAGCACGTCGGCGCTGGGGTTCATCTGGTCGACCAGGGGCCAGACCGCCGCGCCGGCCCCGACGGCGCCGGCGGCGGCCGTCGCGACGTAGAGGAAATCCCGGCGGGTCGGTTCGGCGTCCGATTCTGCGTGGGCCACGAGGCTGTCCCCCTTCGCGTGTTCGTCGCGTCCCCCGCCGTTCTCGCGGACGCCCGGCTGGCGCCTAGATCAGGCTGGCGGGACGAAATGCCGACGGTCCTCCCCGGAATGGGAAAGACCGATCCGGAGCCCGATTACCGCCCGCCAAGTTCAAGGTCCAGAGACAGGTAGACGCAGAGTCGCCGCATTTGGGTTTTTTCTCACGGCATTGACCCGGATGCATCGCCGCCGCCCGGGCGGTGGTCCGGCCGCTCGATTCGCCCGGCCCGTCGCGGAACGGCGCGCCGTCAGTCGGCGACCGGGGCGGAGGCGGGCGCCCCGTCCGCCGGGGGCCCGAACACCACGTCATGCATGATGCGGCCGGGCAGCAGGGTGAAGGCGCCGGGGATGACCAGCGCCAGCGTCGCCAGCAGGATCATCGCGCGCCGGTGCCCCGCGACGTCGCCCCGCCGGATCGCGCGCAGCCCGATGAACAGCGACCCGAACACCACCGGAACCAGCAGGTGAATCGGGCTGAAATATCCCCAGGTCCCGATGGTGGAGATGCCCAGCGCGCTCACCGCCGTCCAGGCCATCAGCGCGACGAAGATCCAGCCCAGGACCCGGTGCCGCCGCCCGCCCTTGCGCGCCAGAAGCTGCGCGATCGCCAGCCCCAGCGCGGCGATCGCGGCCAGCGCGTGCGACGGGATCGGCGATCCGGCGGCGAGCAGGATCTCGGGATGCGGGTCGATCAGCGTCATGCGGGCAGGGCCATGCGGACGGTTTCCGTTGCGGACGCGGGGGCGACGCACCCTCGGCCGAAACCGCCCGCCGGGCTATCCGGCAGGGCGTCACAGCCCGGCCGCCGCCCGCCGCCCGCCTATTCGGCCGCGTCCAGTCCCAGGAACCCGCCCGACTGCCGCGCCCAGAGGTCGGCGTAACGCCCGCCCCGCGCGATCAGGGCCTCATGCGTCCCCTCCTCGGCGATGCGGCCGTCCTCCATCACCACGATCCGGTCCATGCGGGCGATGGTCGACAGCCGGTGCGCGATGGCGACCACCGTGCGGCCCTCCATCAGCCGCTCCAGCGCCGCCTGCACTTCGGCCTCGGTCTCCGAATCCAGCGCGCTGGTCGCCTCGTCCAGCATCAGGATCGGCGCGTCCTTCAGGATCGCCCGCGCGATCGCCACCCGCTGGCGCTGCCCGCCCGACAGCTTCACGCCGCGTTCGCCCAGCCGGGCCTGATACCCGGCGCGGCCGCGGAAATCCTCCAGCTCCATGATGAACTCATGGGCCGAGGCCTGGCGGGCGGCCTCCATCGCCGCCGCCTCCCCCGCGTCGGGGCGCCCATAGAGGATGTTGTCCATCGCCGAGCGGTTGAACATCGCCGTGTCCTGCGTGACGAAGGCGATCTGCCGGCGCAGGTCGTCCTGCGCGAGCCCGCGGATATCCGCCCCGTCCAGCGCGATCCGCCCCTGCTCCACGTCGTAGAGCCGCAGCGCCAGCTTCATGGCGGTGGACTTGCCGGCCCCGGATCGCCCGACCAGCGCCACCTTCTCCCCGGGCTTCACGGTCAGGTCGAAACGGTCCAGCCCGCCGGCATGTTCGTCGTCCTCGTCGTCGCGGCCGTACTGGAAGGTGACGTTCTCGAAGGCCAGCCGCCCCTCGGCGCGCGCCAACGGGGCGGCGTCGGGCGCGTCGATCAGCGTATGCGGCGGGGTCAGGGTGCGGATCCCGTCCTCCACCACGCCGGCATTGGCGAACATGCCCATGGCGGTGAAGCTGATCCAGCCCGACATCTGCCCGATGCGCAGCGCCAGCAGCCCGGCCAGCGCCACCGCGCCGGGGCTGCCCGTGCCCGCCGACCACAGCCACAGCGCCGTGCCCAGCAGCGCCAGCGGCAGCGCGCCGGCCAGCACCGCGATCACCGTGCGATAGGTCCAGGCGAGCCGCCCGAAGGCGATCTTGGCCTCGCGCAGCCGGCCCAGCGCCTCCTGCGCGTGGTCCTCCTCCCGCCCCGCATGGGCGAAGAGCTTCACGGTTTCCATATGCGAGATCGTGTCGACCAGCTGCCCCGACAGCGCCGACTGCGCGTCCGCCCGTTCCCGCGCCCTGGCCCGCAGGCGGGGCAGCATCCACGCCACCCAGGCCAGGTAGACCACCAGCCAGGCCAGCAGCGCGATGGTCAGCCGCCAGTCCGCCGCCCCCAGCGCCACCAGCGCCGCCACCATCGAGGCCAGCGCGAAGCTCACCGCCTGCACGACCTCGGAGGCCAGCTCGGTCAGCGCCGTCCCCGTCTGCAGCTGCTTGGCCGAGATGCGCCCGGCGAAATCGTCCTCGAAATACTTCATCGGCTGGCCGAGCGTGTGCCGGTGCAGCCGGAACACGGTCAGCTGGAACATCCCCGGCTGCAACGAGAACTGCATGAGCCCGGAGGAGATCGCCACGCAGACCGGCCGCACCGCGAACACCGCGATGGCGGCGAGCGTCAGCAGCAACCCGTGTTCGCCCAGGAAGGCGGCGCGGGCGCCGGGCTCGGTCAGGGTCGGGCCGGCCTCGGCGATCAGGTCGACCGCCCAGGACACCGCCCAGGCCACGCCGACCTCGGCCCAGGCCAGCGCGATATTGGCCAGCATGGCGAGCATGAACACCGGCCCGGCCCCGCGCAAGGCCCAGCGGCAGAAGGCGTAAAAGCCCGTGGGCGGCGGCCCCTCCGCGGGGGCGGAGGGGTCGAAAAGATCGGCGGCCCGGCGGGTCCAGTCGCGGCCCGAGACGTCCTTTTCGGGCGCATCGGGGCGGGACTGGCGGGCGGTTGGATGGGTCACGAGCGGGCCTCCTGCGGCGTCTGGCCTGGGGGAGATAGGGTCTCGACCCGGCTTGAGGTCAAGGGCGCCGGTCGAATTGTCCTCCCGGCGCGCCTCGGGGGCGGGCCTGGCGGGGGCGGGGAAAGCGCCCCGTTCCGCTCCCCCCGTCCCGCCCCCGTCCCGCCCCCGTCCCGCCCCCGCTCCCCCCGTCCCGCCCCCGTCCCGCCCCCGCGCCCCCCGTTCAGCCGCCCCCGTTCAGCCGGCTCCGGGCGGCGCGCCTCGGCGTCGGGGTCGTCTCCATCGCGCCGGTCTCGATATTGCGCTTGATGTTGGCGAGCGCGATCTCCGCCTCCGCGTCCACCCCCGCTATCTGGGCGTCCGAGATCGGCCTGGGCCGGGCCGGGTTGGTGACGGTGCGGGTGAAGCGGGTCAGCCCGCCGACCCGCGCCACGTCGTAGCGCACGATGATCGGGCCGAGGAAATCCGCGCCGGTCTCGCCGATCCACATCTCGGCGGGGCGGTGATCGGTGACCCGCCAGCGCAGAACCGCGGGCCCGGTGCGGGTGCGCCATTCCTCGCGGAACACGTCGCCGGTCACCAGCGGCCGGTCGGGGCTGTCGAGTTCATGCGAGGCGGCCAGCCAGCGCGGCCAGGAATTGGGGTTGGACACGTAGTCGAGCACCACCGCCGGCGCGGCGTCGATGTCGACCGAGTGGCTGCGCTGGAAACTGTGGGTTTGGGTCTGGGTCTGGTCGTCGGTCATCCGGGCTCTCCCATTCTGTTCGAACCGGCGGTCTTGGCGCCTCCGGTCGGGCAGGATGGGCGCGGCGCCGCGGCGGAGGCAAGCCGCACGCCCCCGCCCCGCCTGCCTCCCTTCCCGCACGGGAAGGGAGGCCGGCGGAGAAAAGGGGTCCCCGGCCGCCTCGCTCCGCCCCGCCTATCGCGCCGCCGTCTCCGCCGGGTCCACCGCCAGGAACCCGCCCGACTGCCGCGCCCAGAACCCGGCGTAGAGGCCGCCGGCGGCGAGCAGTTCGTCATGGGTCCCGGTCTCCGCGATCCGGCCGGCGTCCAGCACCACGATCCGGTCCAGCCGCGCGATGGTGGACAGGCGGTGAGCGATGGCGATCACCGTCTTGCCCTCCATCATCCCGTAAAGCGCGTCCTGGATCGCCGCCTCGACCTCCGAATCCAGCGCCGAGGTCGCCTCGTCCAGCACCAGGATCGGCGCGTCCTTCAGCACCACGCGGGCCAGCGCGATCCGCTGACGCTGCCCGCCCGACAGCTTCACCCCCCGTTCGCCCACATGCGCCTCGTAGCCCGTGCGTCCCTGGGGGTCTTCCAGCGCGGGGATGAACTCCGCCGCCCGCACCCGCTCCGCCGCCGCGGCCATCTCCGCGTCCGAGGCGTCGGGCCGCCCGTAAAGGATGTTGTCGCGGACCGAGCGGTGCAGCAGCGACGTGTCCTGCGTCACCATCCCGATCGCGGTGCGCAGGCTGTCCTGGGTCACCTCGCGCACCGACTGGCCGTCGATCAGGATCCGCCCCTCCTCCATCTCATGGAAGCGCAGCAGCAGGTTCACCAGGCTCGACTTCCCGGCGCCCGAGCGGCCGACCAGCCCCACCCGCTCCCCCGGCCGGATCACCAGGTCCAGCCCGTCGAGCCCGCCGGTCTTCTTGCCGTAGCTGTGGCGCAGCCCCTCGAAGCGGATCTCCCCGCCCGAGACCTGCAAGGGCTTCGCCCCCTTCGCGTCGGTGATCTCGTGCGGGCGGGAGATCGTGGTCATGCCTTCCCGGATGATCCCGGCGAACTGGAACAGCTGCGAGGTCACCCACATGATCCAGCCCATCATCGCCGACAGCCGGATGGTCAGCGCCGTCGCGGCCGACACCGCCCCCGCCGTCGTCGCGCCCCCGGACCACAGGTAAACCGCCGTCCCCACCGTGCCCACGATCAGCGCGCCGCCCGCCACCGCCAGGCAGATCGACATGAGGGTCTGCAGCCGCATCTCCTCGCCGTCCCGCTCCCGCAGGTCGGCGATGGCCTCCTGCGCCAGGTCCAGCTCCTTCTCCGCATGGGCGAACAGCTTCACCGTCTCGATGTTGGAATAGCCGTCCACGATCTTGCCGGTCAGCGCCGAGCGCCCCTCCGACGACCGCTTCGCCGCCTCCGCCATCTTCGGGATCAGCAGCCGCAGCACCACGCCGTAGAACACCAACCACAGCGCGATGGGGATGGCGAGCCGCGCGTCCGCGTCGCTCAGCACCAGCACCGCGCCGACCACATAGGCGGAGAAATAGGCGATCGCCTCCAGCGCGCCATAGGCCGAATCCTCCACCGCCGGCGCCGTCTGCACGATGCGGTTGGCGATGCGCCCGGCGAAGTCGTTCTGGAAGAAGCCCACCGACTGTCCCAGCACATGCCGATGCGTGCGCCAGCGCACCAGCGCGATGGCGTTGACCCCGACCACCAGGTTCAGCGTCGCCATCTGCACCGCGATCGCCACCGGCCGCGCCAGCAGCACCAGCAGCGCCACGCCCGCCAGTTCCAGCCCGTGTCGGGACCACAGCGCCTCGGGCCCCTCGGCGTTGCGCGCCAGCAGGTCCACGATGCGCCCAGCGTAATAGATCATCCCGGTTTCCACCGCCGCCACCACCAGCCCCATGAAGGCGGCGAACACCATCGGCCGCTTCAGGGGCGCGAGATACATGCGCATGAAGGGCCAGTAGCGGTCCGGCGGCGTGCGCGCCGGGTAGGGCGCGAACGGGTCGAAAAGGTCTTTCAGGCGGCCGAGCATGACCAGCCCTCCATGTCTTTGCGGGCGAAGACCCCGCGCCGCCCGGATCGAGGGGGGCGCGCAGGCGGAAGGGTCGGGCGCGGTCCGCGGGCCTGGCCGGTCGAGGGCGGGGACGCGGGCGCGGAGGATGAAATGCGAGCTGGTCGCGCGTCGGGCGCCGGCGTCGCGCGGGGGCGAGGCCGGGGACGCAGAAAGAAGTGAACGCCGCCGCCGCGCGCGGTCGATGCCGGGCGGACCCTGACGGGCGACTCGGCTCCCACGCGCTTGCGCGAACCTAAGGGGAAATCGTAAGGGATCAACATCCAAAAGGAGGCCCCCGAAGGGGAGGCCCGGAAGGAGGACCAGCGTGGACGTGACCCCGGCGCCCGTGGGCGAACCCGAAAAGACTCGCGCGGCGGACTGGTTCTTCGCGCTGCGCGACCGCATCTGCGCCGCGTTCGAGGCGCTCGAGGACGCGCAGACCACCGGCCCCCACGCCGCCCTCCCCCCCGGCCGGTTCGAGCGGACCGACACCCGGCGCGCCGGCGAGGGAGACGCCGATCAGGGCGGCGGCGTCATGGCGGTGATGCGCGGCGGGCGGGTGTTCGAGAAAGTCGGCGTCAACGTCTCCACGGTCTACGGCGTGCTCGGCGCGCAGGCGCAGCGCAGCCTCACCGCGCGGCGTGAGATCGAGGGGCTGGCGGAGGATCCCCGCTTCTGGGCCTCCGGCATCTCCCTCGTCGCTCACATGCGCTCCCCCAAATGCCCGGCGGTCCACATGAACACCCGCATGTTCTGGACCCCGACGGCGTGGTGGTTCGGCGGCGGCGCCGACCTCAACCCGATGCGTGAGGAACCCGAGGACACCGAATTCTTCCACGGCGTGCTCAAGACCGCCTGCGACCGCCACGACCCGACCTATTACCCGCGCTACAAGGCCTGGGCGGACGAATACTTCTGGAACCGCCACCGCAAGGAGCCCCGCGGCGTCGGCGGCGTGTTCTGCGACGACCATTGCACCGGCGACTGGGAGGCGGATTTCGCCTTCATCCAGGATCTCGGCCGCGCCTTCCTCGACGCGTATCTCCCGATCACCGAGCGTCGGACCACCGAAAGCTGGACCACGGAGGACCGGGAGCACCAGCTTTTCCGCCGCGGCCGCTACGCCGAGTTCAACCTGGTCTACGACCGCGGCACCCGCTTCGGGCTGGAGACGGGGCACAATCCCGACGCCGTGCTGATGTCGCTGCCGCCCGAAGCGAAGTGGCCCTGAACGGAGCGGTCCCGACCGATTCCCCCGCGACATCCCGTGCGGCATCTCCGGCGGCGCCCGACCCCGCCGGAGCCGCCGCCTGACCGGTCCCGCACCCGCCGATGTCTCGATTGACCCTAAGTAACTCGGCTTGGTTTTCGCCGTTTGATGGCTGGACTTTCCAAATAGTGAAAAGATAGTCAGTATCCAGCTGATTTTTCATGCGGCCTGCTTTACGCGGGCCGGATGGCTCCGACTCAGGCGCGCGCCCGGCGCGCGTCGAGGACGAGCGCCGCCGACCGGCGCGGCCGGCGAATGCGGCGAAGCGGTTGTTTGGGTTGCAGGGGGCGCGGGGGCGCCGCCGGATGTGGGGGGACGGCATGCCGAAAAAGGTCACGGTCAAGGTCAAGGGCTACCTCAACGGCTGGGGCGGCATGGATGACCGGAACCCCGTCGAATGGGGCGGCGACTGGGCGCTTGCGCCGCTGCTCTCGGGCGAGCTTCTGCCCCGTTCCGGCCGCCGCAAGCTGGTGCTGGTCGACGACAGCTCCGGCATGAAGGCCGTGATCAAGGGCTGGTTCCGCTATGACGCCGCCGGCGACGTGGTCGGCGGCACGGTCCAGAAGATCTCCTATTCCTACGCCCATAACGGCATCGGCGCGGTCCAGGTCTGGAGCGGGCTGAAATGGAAGGTCCCCGAGATCAACGCGATTCTCGACAAGGTCGACGACCGCGACGACGACGCGCCCTTCTACAACTTCCTGTCCCGGCAGGCCTGGACCTACGACCTCGGCCGCGGCGGCGGGACCGTGGTCGGCTCGAACAAGGCCGAGAAGTTCAACGGCGGCGGCGGCCACGACACCGTCCATGGGCTCGGCGGCAAGGACAAGCTCTTCGGCAAGGGCGGCGAAGACGACCTGTTCGGCGAGGGCGGGCGCGACTCGCTCTACGGCAATGGCGGCGGCGATGAGCTCTATGGCGGCGCCGGGAACGACCTGCTCAAGGGCGGGTCTGGAGACGACCATCTCGAAGGCGGCGACCACAACGATCGGCTCTACGGCCAGGGCGGCGCCGATGTGCTGAACGGCGGTGCCGGCGACGACCGGCTGTGGGGCGGGGCGGGCGATGACCAGCTCTACGACCGCTCCGGCGACAACACCTTCTGGGGCGGGGCCGGGAACGACTTCATCCAGGGCGGCGACGGCGTGGACCTGATCCATGGCGGCGACGGCGATGACGAGATCATCTCCTCCGGCATTTCCGAGAACGGCGGCGACGACACCGTCTACGGCGACGCCGGCGACGACTACATCCGCACCAACGACTCCGTGGACACTGCCGACTACGTGGACGGCGGCGCCGATGACGACCGGATCGACACCTATGGCGGCCGCGACATCCTGATCGGCGGCGCCGGCGACGACACGCTCAACGGCGGCGACGGGCGCGACAGCCTGCATGGCGGGTCCGGCGACGACTGGCTCTACGGCGACGGCCAGGGCGCGGCGGAGCGCGACGTCTTCATCATGACCGGCGCCGACGAGGGCCGGGACATGTCCGACCTCGACATCGAGATCACGCAGGTCGCCGGCGATCCGTTCTATACCGGCGAAGGCCCCTATAACGGGGTGTGGTCGGCGACGATGGACGACGCGCTGATGATCTCGTCCGGCTCCACCGCCCAGGCGACGATCGGCGAGAGCTTCGACGGCGACGGTCTCCTCGCCCTTCAGATCGTCGTGCGCAACGCCGGCGGAGCGGTCACCGGGCGGATCGAGGCCTTCGGCGCCCGCGTTCCCTTCGACGCCGAGAATCACGACGTGGTGCGCGGCGTGGTGCTCGACGCGGTGCAGGACGCGCTCGACTTCAACATCCTCTACGACGACATGGCCTTTCTCTGAGCCCGGACGGGGGGCGGCGGGCGAGGCGGGGGCTCCGCTCTCCCGCGCCCCCCGGCTCACCCCGCCGCACCCCGTCGCGGCGGAGGTCTCTGGACGCGGCGCGCGGATCCTCTAGGCTCCGCGCGCCATGACCGATCCCGCCCCCGCGCCCTTTCCGACCGCCGCCGCCGCGCCCTCGATCGAGGATTTCGACCGCATGGCCGAGGCGGCCTTCGCGGCGCTGCCCGACTGGGTGCGCGCCGCCGCCGGCCGCATCGCCGTGCGGGTGGAGGACTTCGCCCCCGACGACCTGCTGGCCGAGCTGGGCATCGAGGACCCGTTCGAGCTCACCGGCCTTTATGACGGCGTGCCGCTGATCGACCGCCGGGCCGATGACCTTCCCGGCCCCCCGGACGCGATCCGGCTGTTCCGCCGGGCCATCCTCGAGGAATGGATCGACCGCGGCGACGTGGCGTTGGAGGCGCTGGTGGCGCATGTGCTGGTGCACGAGCTGGCGCATCATTTCGGCTGGTCCGACGACGACATCGCCGCCATCGACCCCTGGTGGGAATAGGCGCCTCCCCCGCGGGAACAGGCGCCCCCGGCGGAGGAAACGCCGCTCAGCCGATCGGGGGCAGGCGGGCGCTGCGGGAGGCCGTGCGCTCCAGCCCCAACTGGCGCTCGCGCCAGATGATCAGGATGCCGCCGCAGGTCACCAGCCCGGCCCCGGCCAGCACCAGCAGCGTCGGGACCTCGCCGAACACGAACCAGCCCACCGCCACCGCCAGGATCATCGAGGTGTATTCGAACGGCGCGATCACCCCCGCCTCGGCGTAGCGATAGGCGGCGGTCAGCATGATCTGCCCGACCCCGCCCGCCAGCCCGCCGGTGACCAGCAGCGCCAGCTGCCAGGGCGTCGGCACGATCCAGCCGAAGGGCAGGGTCAGCAGCGCCAGAACCGTGCTCGCCGTGGTGAACCAGAACACGATGGCGGCCGTGGTCTCCACCTTGCTCAGCCCGCGCACCTGGGTCTGCGCCAGCCCCATCATCACCGCCGCGCCCAGCGCGATCAGCGCCCCCAGCGCGTGGTCGGCCGGGGCCATGTCGTTCGCGCCCGCCGCGTCGCCCACGTCTCCGACCCCGCCCAGCAGGCTCAGCCGCGGCCACATCACCAGCAGCACGCCGGCGAAGCCGATCGCCACCGAGGTCATGCGGTAAAGCCGGATGCGCTCGCCCAGCAGCAGGGCTGCGAACAGCGTGATGAACAGGGGCGCCGCGTAGGTGATCGCCACCACCTCGGTCAGCGGCAGCAGCGACAGCGAGACGAACATCATCGACATCGCCCCGGTCCCGGCGAGCGAGCGCAGGGCGTGGCCTCCGGGCCGCTTCGTGGCCAGCGCGCGCGGGAAGTCGCCGCGGATCATCAGCCAGATCACGATCGGCGGCAGCGCCAGCAGCGAGCGGAAGAACACCACCTCGCCCGGCGGCACCTCCCCGTCCAGCGCCTTGACCGAGGCCGACAGCGCCATCAGCACCGCCACCGAAGCGACCTTCAGCGCGATGCCGGTGAGCGGGTTGGGCTCGGCCGACGCATCGGTCTTCTTGTGCGGGGCGGCGGGGCCGTCGGGGGCCTTGCGCTGGGTCATGCTCGGTCAGGTCTCCTTATTGATCGCAGGCTATGCCGGGCGCCCCTCCGGGTCGATGACGCGGGGAGCCGCACTTCCCCGCCGCAGTCTCCCGCCTCCGGCCCCCGCCCGCCGCAGTCTCCCGCCTCCGGCCCCCGCCCGCCTCCGGCCCCCGCCCGCCTCTGGCCCCCGCGCCGTGCCCCCGGCTCAAGCCGACGTCACGCGCCGCGCCGCAGGCGCGCGTCGGGGGGCCTTCGTCCCGATCTCCGGCGGGAGGCGGCGTCCCCCGCCGCGCCATGGCTTGAACCGCTCCGACCCGCCCCGCGCGCGCCTCCTTCGCGGCCCGCCCCCGCCAATTCCCGAGTCTTTCGCTTGGCATACGCCCGGTGCACGCCCGGCGCACGCAAGGCACCCCCCCGATTCCGGCCTCCCGCGGCCCCCTCTCCGCTGGCCCCCCCTCGCCACCCGGCGCCCGGCCCGCCCGCCGCGGCGGGCGCCCCGGCGCGACCGACGCGCGGGGGATCGCCGCGGCTCCCCCGGATGCCGCCCCGCGCCCGCCCCGCCCCCCCCCACGCGCGGGAAGGCCCGTCCCGACCCCCCGTGCGAAAAGGCCGGTGGCGCCCGGCCCGCGCCCGCGTTATCCAAACCGGACCGCGCGAAGGAGGCGCCTGCCCGTGACCGTCAAGCCCCACCCGACCCTGATCCCGCAGCCCGGCATTCTCGACATCGCCGCCTATGTGGGCGGCGAGAGCGCGATCCCCGGCGCCAACCGGGTCATCAAGCTGTCCTCCAACGAGAACCCGCTCGGCCCCTCGCCCCGCGCGACCGAGGCGATGACCGGGGCGCTGGGCAAGCTCGCCGCCTATCCCGATGGCGGCCACGCCGCCCTGCGCCGCGCTATCGGAGAGGTCCAGGGCCTTGATCCCGCGCGTATTCTCTGCGGCAACGGCTCGGACGAATGTCTCGCCCTGATCGCCCAGGCCTATGCCGGGCCGGGCGACGAGGTGATCCATACCGAGCACGGCTTCGGTCTCTACAAGATCAACGCCCAGATGGTCGGCGCGACCCCCGTCCAGGTCGGCGAGACCGACCTGACCACGGATGTGGACAAGATCCTCGCCGCCTGCAACGAGCGCACGCGGATCGTCTTCATCGCCAATCCCAACAACCCCACCGGCACCCTTGTCGGGCGGGCGGAGCTGGCGCGGCTGGCCGAGAACCTGCCCCCCCGCGCCCTTCTGGTGATCGACGGCGCCTATGCGGAATTCGTCCGCGGCGCCGATTTCGACGCCGGGATCGGCCTGGTCGAATCCCGCGAAAACGTCGTGGTCACGCGCACCTACTCCAAGATCCACGGGCTCGCGGCCCTGCGCATCGGCTGGATGTACGGCCCCGATCACGTCATCGACGCGCTCAACCGTTTCCGCCCGCCCTTCAACCTCAACGCCCTGGCGCTGGCCGCCGGCGAAGCCGCCATGCGCGACGTGGATTACGTCGAACGCTGCTCGGTCCTCAACGAGGTCTGGCGGGACTGGCTCTCCCGGCGGCTGACCGAGGCCGGAGCCCCCTGCACCATGTCCCACGCCAATTTCCTGCTGGCCGATTTCGGCACGCGGGAACGGGCCGAGGCCGCCGACGCCTTCCTCAAGGCCCGCGGGCTGATCGTGCGCCGCACCGCCTCCTACGGGTTGCCGGAACGGCTGAGGATCTCCATCGGGGACGAGGAAGGTTGCCGCGCCGTCGCCGCTTCGGTCGCCGAGTTCATGACGCGGGAGGGCGCGTCCGCATGACCGACACGGCCGCTTCCGCGCCTCTCTACAACCGCGTGGCGCTGATCGGCATGGGGCTGATCGGCGGCTCGTTCAGCCTGGCCGCTCGCCGCGCGGGCCTGGTCGGCCACGTCGCCGGCCATGCCCGCACGGAGGCGACCCGCGCCCGCGCGCTCGAACTGGGTTTGTGCGACAGCGTCCACGCCTCCGCGGCCGAGGCCGCGGCGGACGCCGATCTCGTGCTGCTCTGCGTGCCCATGCGCGCCATGGCCCCGGTGGCCGAGGAGATCGCGCCGGCGCTGAAACCCGGCGCCACCGTCTCCGATGTCGGCTCCGCCAAGGGCGCGGTGTTCGAGGCCGTCGCCCCCCATATCCCCGAGGGCGTCCACCTGATCCCCGGCCACCCGCTGGCGGGCACCGAGCATTCCGGCCCCGACGCCGGCTTCGCCGAACTGTTCGAGAACCGCTGGGTGATCCTGACCCCCAACGCCGAAACGGACCCGGAGGCGCTCGCCCGTCTGCGCGCGGCGTGGGAGGGCTGCGGCGCCAATGTCGATGAGATGGACCCCGCCCATCACGACCTGGTGCTGGCCGTCACCTCCCACGTTCCCCACGCCATCGCCTACACGATGGTCGGCGTGGCCGACGACATGCGCCGGGTGACGCAATCCGAGGTCATCAAGTATTCCGCCGCCGGTTTCCGGGACTTCACCCGGATCGCGGCCTCGGACCCGACCATGTGGCGCGACGTGTTCCTGACCAACAAGGACGCGACGCTGGAGATCCTGGGCCGCTTCACCGAGGAGCTCTTCGCCCTGCAGCGCGCCATCCGCATCGGCGACGGCGACCACCTGCACGCCTATTTCACCCGCACGCGGGCGATCCGGCGCGGGATCATCGAGGCCGGGCAGGACACCGCCGCCCCGGATTTCGGGCGCACGCCCCCCAAGCCGGGAACCCCCAAAGCGTGACGCCGGCCGCCGTCGCCCGCGCCGCGGCGGCGGCGGCGTTCGCATGGCGCGCCTGTTTCGCGTGGCGGAGATCTGGCGCGACACCCCTGACGCGCCGCACGGGCGCGATGCCCCTGACGCGCCGCACGGGCGCGATGCCCCTGACGCGCCGCACGGGCGCGATGCCCCTGACGCGCCGCTCGGGCGCGATGCCCCTGACGCGCCGCTCGGGCGCGATGCCCCTGACGCGCCGCCCGGGGGCGGCGCTCGCCGTCGCCCTGCTGCTCTGCGTCGCGCCCGACGGCCTGGCCCGCGCCCAGCCGACGACCGCCGCCGCGCCGCCATCGCGCCCGGCGCTCGACCTGCCGGCGCACACGCCGGAAGCGAACCCCGAGGCGCACGCGCCGGAAGCGAACCCTGCGGGGGCGCTGTATGCGGCGCCGGAGCATGGCCTGGCCGAAGACGCGCCCGAGCCGCCCTCGATCACCGAGCCCGGCCAGCATGGCGAGGACGGACCCGACCCCTCTTCCGCCGCCCCCTCTTCCGCCGACGCCGCGCCGGAGAACCTCGCGGACCACCCGGCCGAGCGCGACCCCGCGGCGACCGTGGCCCCGACGCCGCGCCCGGCCCCGCCGACCGGCCTTCGCGCCGCCCAGGCGGGGCGGGAGACAAGGCCCCCCGCGCCCCGCGCCTCGGCCGGCATCCTGCCCGCCATCGCGCCGCCGCCGCGCCCCGCGCCGCCCTCCGCCCGCCCGGCGCCGGACCCCGGACCCCGCAGCGCCTCCGTCGCGCCTCCGCCGCCGGCGCTCACGCCGTCGCCGCCGCCGGATCCGCGCGCCTCGGACAAGGGGCTGTGCGGCGACTGGCGCCTGAAGGGAGAGATCATTCCGGCGGTCGAGGGGCCCGGTCTCTGCGGCATTCCCCAGCCGGTGCGGGTCACCGAAGTCCTCGGCGTGCGCCTCCAGCCCGCCGCCCGGCTCAACTGCCGCGCCGCGCGCACGCTCGCCTCATGGATGGAGCGCGGCCCGGTCCGCATGGCCCCGCGGGCGCTGGGCGCGCCGCTGGCGGCGATGCGCATCGGCGGGACCTACAGCTGCCGGACGCGCAACTCGGTGAAGGGCGCGAAACTGTCGGAGCATTCGGTGGGCAACGCCATCGACGTCATGGCCTTCCGGCTGCGCGACGGGCGCGAGATCTCGCCCCTGCGCGGCTGGCGCAAGGGCGAGGCCGGCGCGTTCCTGCTGCAGGCCTGGCGGGCGGCCTGCGGCCCGTTCGGCACCGTGCTCGGCCCCGACAGCGACGAGCATCATCGCGACCACTTCCACCTGGACATCGCCGCCCATTCCAACGGCCCCTACTGCCGCTGACGGGGGTAGTGTCTCAGTTTGAAAATCGGGCGGGGAAGGGGCGGGCGCGCGCCCTAGAACCGCGGCGCGTCGCCCAGCGGGATCGGGCCGAGGAACATGCGCCCGCCGGAAAAGCGCAACGGCGCCTCCAGCCCCTTGCCGTCGGAGGTGAGGTTGGACATCAGCGAAAGCCCCGCCTCCAGCGCCCCGGCCAGGTCGGCGGGCACGGCGCCGGCGGCCACCGCGGCCTCCAGCAGCCGGCGCCAGTCCTCGGCCCGCACGTCGATGGCGCCCGCGGGCACGCCGGCCTCGTCCACTTCCAGCCGGCCCGAGAAATCCAGCCCCAGCGGCCCCCAGCGCAGGCGGCTGTCGCGCAGCACCACGGTTTCCGGGCGCAGGTCGCCCTCCTCCACCGCCGCCCGGTCCAGCGGCCGGCGCAGCACCGCGGTGGCGTCGAGGCGCAGCGTCTCCATCGTCGCGGGCAGATCGGCGGCGAGCTTCGGGCCAAGCAGGGCCCGCCAGGCCTCGGGCGGGCGCAGGGCCTTGATCTCCAGTACGCCGTCATAGGCGTTGGGGCGGCCGCGGACCTCCTGCGAATCGCGGATCGAAAGCTGGCCGTCCTCCATCCCCGCGCTCCAGCCGAGGCCGGAGGTCAGCTCCAGCTCCCGCGCCTTCAGGATCCCGCGTCGCAGCGCCAGCGAGCTGTCGGGGGCGAAGTCGGCGGAGGCGCGAAGCTCCTCCGCATGGGCCTCCACGGTTTCGCCGGGAACCGAGATGCGGTGGGTTCCGGGCCATTCCGCGATGACCTTGTTCGGCGCGTAGGCGAGCATGAAGGTCTTGAACACCGGCGCCGACCAGGCCCAGCCGGCGGCGGGGTCGGCGAGGCTGAGGCCGGTGGCGGTCATGTCGAAGCGGTTGGGAAAGCCGGAGACGCCGATATCGGCCTCCGCGGCCCAGCCCTCGGCCCGGCGCTCGGCCAGCCAGTTTTCCAGCGCGGTCTGCTGCGCGGTGGCGCCGAACCACCACCAGCCGCCCCAGGCGGCGATGGCGATGGCCACGATGCCGACGATGATCGATCCGATCCGCATGAAATCCCCTTGCGCCCCCTGGCTGCGCGCCGGCCCGCTCTCGCGCCCGCGCCTGAGGCGCGATATAGCGGCGACGGGGCCGGGTTGCGACCCGGTTGCGGCCGCGAGAAGGCGATCGACGAGGCGAGGAGGCCGGAATGACGGGCGAAAGCGGACGGGAACCGGCGGAAGACGCGCCGCTCTGGGTGTTCGGCTACGGCTCGTTGATCTGGAACCCCGGCTTCCCCTTCGCGGAGACGCGGCCGGGGCGGCTTCCCGGCTATCGCCGCGCCTTCTGCCTGCGCTCGATCCGCTATCGGGGCACGCCGGAAGCGCCGGGGCTGGTGCTGGCGCTCGACCCGGCGCCGGAGGCCGACTGCCGCGGGCTGCTCTACCGCGTGGCGCCGGGGGCGGAGGCCGAGACCCGCGCCTATCTGCGCCACCGGGAGATGTCGAACCTGAGCTATCACGAGGTCATGGCGAGGGTGGAGCTGGACGGCGCCGACCCGATGGCGCCGCCGGAGGACCGGGCGGTGCCGGCCCTGTGCTATGTGATGAACGTGAGCCACGAGAACTACGCCCCGATGCCGCTGGAGGCGCAGGCGGAGATCATCGCCGGGGCGGCGGGGCCCGCGGGGCCGAACCGGGACTACCTGCACAACACCGTGGCCCATCTGCGCGAGCTGGGCCTGCCGGACGCGGAGCTGGAAAGGCTGGACCGGATGGTCCGGGCGCGGCAGGCTCCGCCCGCGCCCGCGCCCGAAACCGGTCCCGAAGGGGCCTGACCCATCCCGAACAGGGCGCGCCTGGCAGGAGGAACGCCCCATGATCGTCGTCGCAGGATATATCGACATCGACCCCGCAGGCATGGACCGCGCCGCGCCGCTGGTGGCCAGGGTGCTGGAGGCGACGCGGGCCGAGGCGGGCTGCGTGCTCTACGTCATCAGCCGCTCGATCGACGTGCCGGGCCGCCTGCATATCCATGAGGAATGGGAGAGCCTCGAAGCGCTGGCCGCCCATGGCGAGGCCCCGCATCTGGCGGCGTTCCGGGCGGAGCTGGGCGAGATCGGGGTGAAGGGCCGCAAGGTCTGGCGGCGCGAGGCGGGCGAGGCGACGACGCTCTGAGCGCCCGTCTGTCCTGAACCCGCCCCCCCCTGATCCGCTGTCGCGCGGCGCCCCGACGGAGGGAGCCGCGCGACGACCGTCCCGCGCGCGGCGGGGTTCCAACCGCGCGGCGGGGCGCCGGGGACGCCCGGCGGCGCCGTTTCCGGACACCGCCGGGGCGCGGCTCAGATGCGCGAGAGCAGGTCGGCCTTCTTGGCCTGGAACTCGTCCTCGGAGAGGATGCCCTTGTCGCGAAGCTCGGCCAGCTTGCCGATCATCGAGAACAGCTCGTCCGTGCTCATGCCCCCTGTGGTCTGGCCCGTGCTCTGGCCCGTGCTGTGGCCCGAACCCTGGCCGCCCGGCTGAGGCGCGGGGGCGGGCTGGAACTGCGGCTCGGGCGCCGGCGCGGGCGGGGGCGGCGCGAAGGCCAGCGGCGTCTCGGGCGGGGACCAGGGCTCGGGCGCCGGGGGCGGCGGCGGAGCCATGTCGCGCCCGTCGACCGAGACCATCGGCAGATCCGCCACCCGCACCACGCCGAACTGACTGGAGAAGGTCAGCGACTGGTCATAGCCCTGCTGCTGCGAGAACCCCCAGACCTCGTGGTCGCCGAGATCGTAGACCGTCACCTGCCCGCCCAGCCGGATCGCCAGCCGGCGCGCCTGCGGAAACACCGCATAGCTCATGTCGTTCTGCGACCCGGTGGAGGACGGCTGTCCCAGCCCCTGCGGCCACCAGCTGTTGAACCCGCCCTGCTGCTGGCCGCCGGAGACGAAGAGGCTCGACCCGCCGCCCTGGCTCTGACCCTGCCAGGACCCCGGCGGCGGCGGCGGCGCGTAGACCTGCACGCCGCGCAGGTGGTTGGCGCATTCCGTGCACATCTGGTCGACGGTCATCTTGAGACCGTTGTTGAACATGTCGCCGATCATGATCATGCCGCCCTGCGACCACTGCCCCATGCCGCCGAGTTCGGGATGCGAGAACTGCGCCTGGGTCAGGCCGCCGGCGTTGACCGCGCCGAGCAGGGTGAGCACGGCGTCCTGGCTGACGCCGTAGCGGGCCGACATGTCGGCGACGATGCGCTGTCCGTCGTCGGTGAGTAGGGTCATGGCTCGGTATCCGGGTTCCTGTCCGACAGCGTGCCGGACCTTTCGCCGCGCCCCTAGCACGGTCCGGGGGCAGGGCGAAACCGCCGCAGCGGAAGGCGGCGGGGCGCGCCGCGTCGGGGGCGGGGGAAAACGCCTGAATTGTCTCGAAAACATCGCTGCATCGGCTTGTGCGGGTTCCTCGGCGCCGCTTCGGCGACAAAACGGGGGCGGAGCGGCCCTGAGCGAAACCCGGCTATGCAGGCCGAGAGCGACGACGCCGGGGCATTGGGCCGGAATGGGCTGGGGCGGAGCCGAGGCGGGGCCGCGCAGATTCGCCCGATCCCGCCACGCCCGCGGCCCGGCTCCCTCCGCGAAGGGGCGTCGGTCCCCGCCCGGCGGCGGGACCGGAAGAACAGGCCGGCGAATCCTCGACTTCTATTCGCGGGCCAGCGACTCCAGCCCCGCATCCAGCGCGTCCAGCGCCGCCCGGCCCTCGGGCGAGCCGCCATGCGCAACGGCCCTCAGGGCCAGGCTGCGCTCCAGTTCCGGGCGCCGCTCCAGCCCCGGGGGCAGGCGGAACGAGCCTTTCAGGGCCTCGGCCAGCGCGGCGGCGGGGAGCGAGGCGAAATCGGCTTCGCCCTGCGCCAGCATCTCGAGGCAGGCCGCATCGTCGGGAGGGGCGAGACGGCGGGCCCGGGGCGGCGCGAGACCCAGCGCCGCGAGATCCGCGTCCGGCCGCCCCTCGGCCCGGCAGATCCGCGCGTCGGGGGGCGGCGGGGCGTTGAGGGGAACGGCGTCGGCGCGGGCGAACCAGGCCATGCGCATCACCGCCAGCGGGCGGGAGGCGTCGTGGCGGGCGCAGAGCGCGGCGTCCCGGGGCGACAACCGCGAGAGCGCGGCGCAGTCGGGCCACCAGACCGGGTAGGCCAGCAGCGCCCGGCCGCCGGGCGCCAGCGCCGCAAGCGGATCGGCCGGGGGCGCGGCGGGCGCGCCTCCGCTCCCCGCGGCGGAGGGGAGCGGGGCGAGCGGGGGCTCGCCCGCCGGGGTCTGCTCTTGCGGCGCTTCTTCCGCAGCCTCGTCGCCCCCGTTTCCGGTCTGATCGACGGCGGAAGCCCCGGCCCCGGTCTTGGCGTCGACCTCCCCGACCGTGAGCAGCGCCCTTCCCGGGACCGCGTCCGCCAGTGCGGCGCGGGCGAGCGCGATGGCGTCCCGGACCATCGCCGCCGGCGCGCCGGGGCCGGGGGGCAGTTCCAGCACCGGCAGCGGCGCGTCCGCGGGGCCCGGCTCGGGAGGCGGGGCCAGCGGCGTGGGACGCGAGGCCGGGGGCGGGGCCGGGGCGTCGTCGGGGTCTTCGGGGCGGGCCCGCGGCGGCAGGGCGCCGGCGGGGTCGACCGGCGGTTCGGATGTGGGCGCGGGCGCTGCGTCATCCCGCTCCCGCTCCGGTTCGGGCGTCGCGGGGGCGGCGGGATCGGAGGGCGCCTCGGTCTCGGCCTCGGCCTCCGCCTTGCAGGGCAGACGCAGGCTCTGGCCGATGCCGATGCGGTCGGGGCTGGTCAGCCGGTCGCGATTGGCGTCGAACAGCGCCTCCACCGCCACGCCCGCCTCCCTGGCGATGCCGCTCAGGGTCTGGCCGGCGCGCACCGTGACCTCTGCGCAGCCGTCCTTCGCCTGCGCCTGCGCCTGGCCCGCGCCGGGCGGACCTGCGCAGAGGGCGACCAGCAGCAGGGCCGCGGGGACCGCCGAAACCGCGCCGTGAAACGGCGTCCGCGCAGGGGGGCGGCGCGAGGCCGGGCTTCGGGTCAAGGGCTCGGCCTCATCGGGGCGCGGGTCTCCTGGCTGGCGGGGGGCGCTGACGGGGGCGCTGCCGGGGGCGCTGGCGGGGGGCGGGCGCGGGAGCCCCCGGCTCATCCCGTCACGCGAAGGGCTTCGAGCCCGTGGAAATGATAGGCGTCACGATAGGTCGCGGGCGCGGCGAGGCAAAGCCCCGGGCGCTGCGCGAACAGCACGCGCAGGCCGATCCGCAGCTCCATCCGCGCCAGCGGCGCGCCGACGCAGAAATGGATGCCGGCCCCGAAGGACACGTGCCGCGCCGCGTTGGCGCGGGCGGGATCGAGCCGGTCGGGGTCCGGGAAGGCCTCCGCGTCGCGATTGGCGGAGCCGAGCAGCAGGCCGATGGTCTCGCCCAGCCGGAAGGTCACCGCCTCCGCGCCCTCGCCGACGGTCGCGTCGCCGCCCGCCGGCTCTCCCAGCGCGAAGCGGGTGAACATGTGCAGCGGCGCGTCGAAGCGCAGGGTCTCGTCGGCGGCGGTCTCGGCGGCCGCGTCGGAGGCGGGATTGGCGAAGACCGCCGGGTCCAGCCGCCCGGTCAGCGCCAGATGCACGGCGTTGCCCAGCGCGTGGGCGGTGGCCTCGTGACCGGCGTTGAGCAGCAGGATGCAGGTGGAGACCAGCTCATCCTCGCTCAGCCGTCCGCCCCCGTTCGCGGCGTCGTCCTCGGCGGCGATCAGGGCGTCGATCAGCGCGCCCCCCGGCGCGGCGCGGCGGCGGGCGATCAGGGCGCGCATCCAGTCGGCGAAGGCGGCCGCGGCGGCGGCGGCGCGGTCCTCGTCCTCGCGCGTTCGGCCGGCCTGATACATGCCGACCATGTCGTGGGACCAGGCGAGCATCCGCGGCCCCTCCGCCTCCGGCGCGCCGAGCATATGGGCGATGACCGCCATCGGCAGCGGCTCGGC
Source organism: Albimonas donghaensis (assembly GCF_900106695.1). Lineage (GTDB taxonomy): Bacteria > Pseudomonadota > Alphaproteobacteria > Rhodobacterales > Rhodobacteraceae > Albimonas > Albimonas donghaensis. The sequence goes on along the minus strand of NZ_FNMZ01000002.1, from coordinate 531,443 downwards.
GAAGGCGGGGACCAGGTCGAAGGGGGCGTCGGGGCCCGCGGGCATGGCGTCGACCAGGCGGCGGGCCTCCGCCTCGATCCGGGGCGCGAGCCCGGCGATGGCGCGGGAGGTGAAGGCCCGGTTGACCAGCCGGCGCAGGCGGGTGTGGGCGGGGGGCTCGCGCTCCAGCAGGGAATGCGCCTCGACGGCGTGGAAGGGCGCGAGCCGGTCGGGGATCGGATCCCAGCCCAGCGCCTCGCGGGAGGCGAGATGGGTGACCTCGCGCCCGAAGCGGCGGTCGCGCAGGAGGGCGGAGACCTGGGCGTGGCGGGTGAAGACGGCGTGGCCGTAGTCCTCCCAGAACACCGCGGGGCCCAGCGCGCGCATGCGGGCGTAGGTCGGGTTGGGATCCTGGACGAAGGCGGGATCGGTGGGGGACTGGCGGAACCGGGGCAGGTCCTCGGGGCGCATGGCGGGCTCCGGCGGCTGGGGGGCTGCGTCATTTGCCCGGCGGGGGCGGGCGGGCGCAAGGGGGCGGGCGCGCGGGGCCCGAGGGACGGCGAAGGCGTCGCGCGTCGGTGGCCGCGCGACCACCGTCGCGATGCTGGCGACGGGGCGCCCGCGCGGCCGCCGGGCCTTTGCGCTTGCGTCGAGGTCGCGGGGGGGCGGGCGACGGCGAGGGGCGGGAGATGATGCGGGCGCGGCGTCCCGGACGGGCTCCCAACCCTCGACGATGGCCAGGCGGCTGGCTCGCGACCCTGGCGCGGCCTGCCGGCCTGTCGCGCTCCGCCCCGGCGCGGGCGATGGCGGGCGGGCGGCTGGCCGGTTTCGACTTCTGCGAAGGGGGGCGGGGGCGCGTGCCTTCGTCGGGGGCCTCGGGCCGAGGGCCGAGGCGGGGCGTGGGGATGGGCGGAGAGGCTTGGGGGAAGGGGGGGCGCTCTCGCCGCGCTCTCGCGAGCGTGAGCGGAAGCGCGAAGGGACTTCCCGATTCGGTTTCTGCGGATAGGCTTTCGGGATGCGACCCGCGCCGTCGCTACGTCAGTCAGACGCTTGCCCGGAGATCCGCCGATGCCCGCGACCGCGCCGCTTTCGCCTCGCCGTCCGTCCCGCCCGCCCTGGCGGCTCGCGCCACGGCCCGCGCGGCCCCGGCCCGGCCCGGCCGCCGCGCCGGGGCGGGCCGGTGCGCTCCTGCGCAGCCTGCGGGCGTTGCCGGGGCGGGGCCGGCGCGCCGGGCCGGGCCTCGCGCTCCGGATCGCCGCCGGGCTCGCGGGGGTAGCCTTCGCGGGGCCGGCCGCGGCGTCGGTCTGCCAGTCGGTCGCGGGGATCCTGCCCGACGCCCGCCTGGTGCGCTTCGCCCAGGCTGAGGGGACGTCCGGCAAGGCCACCCTGCGCTATGTCGGCCATTCCACCTACCTGATCGAGACCGGCGGCGGCGTCACCATCGCCACCGACTATTCCGGCTGGTCCGGCCCGGTCGCCATCCCCGACGTGGTCACCATGAACCACGCGCACGAGACCCACTGGACCGCCGCGCCGGACCCCGCCATCCCCCACGCGCTCAAGGGATGGGGAGAGCCGGGCGAGCCTCCGGCGGCGCATTGGGTGCAGGTCGGCGACGCGCTGGTGCGCAACGTGACCACGGATATCCGCGGCTGGGGCGGAGGCGTGGAGAAGGACGGCAACTCGATCTTCATCTTCGAGATCGGGGACCTGTGCATCGGCCATCTCGGTCACCTGCATCACACGCTCGGCCCGGATCACTACGCGGCGATCGGGCGGCTCGACGTGGTGATGGCGCCGGTGGACGGCGGGGCGACGCTGAACCTGCCGGACATGATGGCGATCCTGAAGCGGGTGCGGGCCTCGGTCGTGCTGCCGATGCATTATTGGGGCTACAGCTCGCTCGACGCGTTCCTTGACGGCATGTCGGGCGCGTTCCGGGTGGTGCGGGCCGACATCCCGTCGCTGACGATCACGCCCCGGACCCTGCCGACCGAGCCGACGGTCTTCGTGCTTCCGCAGGGCGGCTGACGGAGGGGGCCGGGCCCCTCCCCCCCCGCGCGCCACGGCGCGTGACCCCGCCCCGCGTGCCAGCGCGAAGCCCGAGCGAAGCGAGGCTCCCTCCCGCCCGGCCCCGCCCCGCCCCCGCAGGGGCGTCAGATCACCGCCAGCAGCGCCTCGGCCACCCGGTCGGCCTGGGCGGCGTTCATGCCGGCCACGTTGATGCGCCCGCCGGCCACCACATAGATCCCGAAGTCCTCGCGCAGCCGGTCCACCTGCGGCGCCGAGAGGCCGAGCAGCGAGAACATGCCCCGCAGGTCGCCCACATGGCTCAGGTCCTGGCCGCCGGGGCGGGCGGCCAGCGCCTCGGCCAGCGCGCTCCGGTTGCCGGCGATGCGCAGGCGCATGCCCTCCAGCTCCGCCGCCCAGTCGGCCCTGAGCGCGGGGTCGGAGAGCACTTCGCGCACCAGCGCCCCGCCGTGATCGGGGGGCATCGAGTGGATGTTGCGGTTGATCCCCTCCAGCGTCGCCTGCACCACGGCGCGGCGGGCGGGGTCGTCTACGGTGGCGAAGACCGCCCCGGCCCGGTCGCGGTAGAGCCCGAAATTCTTCGAGCACGACACCGCCGCCAGCGCCTCGGGCGCGGCCGCCATCATGCCCCGCATGCCGGCGCAGTCGGCCTCCCAGCCCTCGCCGAAGCCGGCATAGGCCATGTCGATCAGGGGCAGCCAGCCGCGCCGCGCGCAGATCTCGGCCAGCGTCGCCCATTGCGCCGGCGTCGGGTCCATGCCGGTGGGGTTGTGGCAGCAGCCATGCAGAAGGACCACGTCGCCGGGGCCCAGTTCCTCCAGCCGCGCGGCCATGGCGTCGAAGTCGAGCGCGCGCATCGCCCGGTCCGCATACGGGTATTCGGCCACCGCCAGGCCCACGCCGCGGAACACGGCCGGATGGTTGGGCCAGGTGGGGGCGGGTATGTGGACGACCGTCTCCGGCCGGGCGGCGCGCAGCAGGCGGGCCAGCACGAACAGCGCGCCCGAGCCGCCGGTGGCCTGACAGGCCGCGGCGCGGGACTGCAGGTCGGCGCCCAGGGTCTCGGTCCCCAGCAGCCGGCAGAACTCCAGGTCGCCGGCGAGGCCGACATAGGTCTTGGTGGTCTGCGTCTCCGCCATCCGCCGCTCCGCCGCCGCGACGGCGCGGAACACCGGGGTCGCGCCGGTCTCGTCGCGATAGACGCCGGGGCCGAGATCCACCAGGTCGGGCCTGGGATCGGCGCGGAACCGGGCCATCAGGGCCAGGATCGGGTCGGTTTCGGGCGGGGGCAGGGCCTCGAACATCGGGCGGCCTTTCGGGAGTTTCGCTTGCGGGCGCGCCGCACAAAGCGCGATCGCCGCCCGATACGCAAGAGGGCGCCCTTCCGGGAAGGCGATTATATACCTTGCAAACACGCTTCCAATTCAGCCCTTAAGCCCCTAGCGTGTAGGCAACTTGAAAGGGGGCGCATATGCCAGTTTCGGATTCAGATCGGCGTGCAGCCGAGTCGATCTCGGCGGGAGAATATGGGGCGACTCGCATCGTGGCGAGCAAGGACGGTTCTTGTGCGCGCATTGCCTTTGGACGCAACGGCATCAACGGGCCGGTCTTCTACGGGGCGCTCTTGCTGTCGCCGGAAGCTTTAAAATCTCTGAAAGAGCAACTAGCTGAAATAGGGTAAGCTGTATGCGCGCCAATCTCGGCCCCGGGCACGCGCCGCCGCAGTTGTCTGTCGTGGGCGGGAACAAAAGTGGAGCGGCGGGAAGACCGCCGGATGATCCGATGGAAGCGAGAGTCGCCAAACTGGAAACTACGATAGGGTATATCGAGCGCGATGTGTCCGAGATGCGCTCGGACATGAAGGACGTTCGCGACCGCTTGGGCCGGTTGGAGACGAACGTCTCTCACCTTCCAAGCAAAGGCTTTATCTGGACGGCGGTTCTCCTTGCGCTGGCAGTCGTCGGCGCTCTTACCGCTCTTCAGGGACAGATCCAGGCCCTTCTTGGGACGGCTCCTTAGGAGCCACTGCCCCGTCCTTCATCTTCCGCAGTGCGTCCTTCAGCTTGTCCTCGTCAAGGTCCACGCCGAGTTCGCGGGCGGCTTCCTCGAAGCGTTTTCGTTGACTCTCTGGCGCACCGGTGAATTGTTTCTCGGTCATGTTGCCAAACTCCTTGAGCACGATCTATGCGGATGAATCCGACGACAAGCAACGGTTTGTCTTGGCGTTCGTCTCGATCCCAACCGCTAGCATATCACTGCCCAGCAGCGAGTGGGATGCGGAGGGACTAAATGACGACTGGTCAGCATATTTTGAGAAAGCCCGCACATGGCGGAAAGCTCTGAAAGAAGCACATGGCATTCCCCTTTCAAAGGAGTTGAAAGGGTCGAAGCTTGCAACAGGGCGAAACAGGTATGATCGAGGGAGGGGCGCGCTTTATGGGAATCGCGCCTGGAAGGCATACCGGGATGCTTTGCAAGGATTAAGCTTTCTCCCTGACCACAGTATTTTTTCTGTCTATGCAACTAGAGACGCGAATCTATATGGACGCCGAAAGCTTGAGGCGTCCCTTTACGCAGCCTTTCAGCGCATTGAGAGACAGAACAAGGCGGATCGCAGACGGAGCATGTTATTTTTCGATGAGGGTCATGGAGAGTATAGAACGCTCTATCGAAAAGCCTGCGTTCACCTCCCCACCGGCTCCCGCTTGGGAGCTTGGTCATCTGGCAGCTTGTCCAAAAATATTCCAATGGTTAGCACCATTGAAGACGCAAACTTCAAGGATTCGAAGAAATCGCACTTTATACAGATTGCCGACCTCATCGCGTATGCGACTTTGCTGAAAGCCCGCCATGAGGGCGACGCCCTGTCTGAGCGCGAGAGCCGGAACGAACTATACAAGTTGCACGACGCTATCCCGCGAAACGTGCTTAACGCGCGAGTCGTCACCAGCGGAACTGACGGGATTGTTCGCCTAAAGTAGAACGCCCCCCGCTATCCGAGGGGCGTCCATTGAGCAGGTGCTCTCCAGCCCATTCAGGTGGTCGCGACCAGCAATTCCAAGATAGTGTTTGATCTCGATTCTGTCAACAGAATCAATCTGCTTTAGGCCATTTCCGAGTCAGGTCCATGATATTTCAGGCGCTTTCCTTTCGTACCAGTCAGTGCGTTGACTGCGCGGCCATGATCCCCAACCCCAAGCGCGCTCCGATTGTTGTAACGGAACTCGAACTCCGCGACGTAGCGGTGCAGGTGGCGCTTGCCGCAGTGCTGATAGACGCCCTTCATGCCGCGCTTGAAGATCGAGAAGTAGCCTTCAATCGTGTTCGTGTGGGTGTCGCCGCGGCCATACTCACCCTTGCCGTGAGAGACGAACTGATGATCCGCGAACTCCGCGCCGATGCGGGTATACATCGCCGCCTCATCCGTCATCAGGCGGGCCTCACGGGCGACGTTCTCACCGACGAACTGCTCAATGGTCGCGCGCTTGATATCGTCAACGACGATGGAGCGGGCGCGGCCCGTCTCGCGGTCAACGAGGCTCAGAACCTTCATCTTGTGGTGATAGGCGCGCTTCTTGGGCTTGCCCGGCTCACGGCCAATGAAGGTCTCGTCAGCCTCAACCGCGCCGCCGTTGCCGCCGAACGGGGCCAGCTCACCGGAGCGCATCGCCTCACGGATACGATGCTCCATGAACCAAGCCGTCTTGTAGGTCACGCCCAGCACGCGGTGCAGCTGGTGGCTGCTGATGCCCTTCTTGCTGGACGTCATCAGGACCACAGCCTGAAGCCACAGGTTCAGCTTGACCTTGGAAGCCTCGAACACGGTGCCGACCTTGACGGTGAACTGCTTCTTGCAGTCGCCGCAGCGGTGCAGGCCCAGGCGGATGCGCTTCTCCGGGTTCGCCTTCACCTTGGAGATGCGATCCGTGCCGCCGCAGTGCGGGCAGGTCGCGCCGTTGGGCCACATCACCCCCTCAAGGAAGGCGTAGGCGGCTTCCTCGTCGTGCAGGTAGGGGGCGCTGAGGTTGGACACGGTCATTCTCCTATCGTCTTGATCCTATATAGGATCTTCTGACCGTGTTTGCAAGGTATATAATCGCCTCCGGGAAAGCCCCCGCGCGCCTGCGCGCGAGACCCCGAGCGCAGCGAGGCTCCCTCTCTCCCTCCCTCTCCCTTCCCTGAAAGGAAAAGCGGCCTTCGGGACAGCCCGCTCAGCCGTCCAGGCGCCGGAACCCGGTGGGCGGGCCGTATTCGCCGGCGGCGATGCGGTCGATGGCGCCGGCCAGGGGCTCGATCGCGCAGGCCATGTGGTGGGCGTTGGCGTGCAGCAGCCGCGCGCCGTCCAGCATCACCCCGACATGGCCCTTCCAGAACACCAGGTCGCCGCGGCGCAGACCCGCCTGCGCGACCTCGGTCCCGCAGGCCGACTGCATGTCCGAATCCCGCGGGCACGCGAAGCCCGCCGCCCAGCGCGCCGCCTGCACCAGCCCCGAACAGTCGATCCCCAGCGCCGAGCCGCCGCCCCACAGATAGGGCGCGCCGACGAAGCGTTCGGCCGCGTCCACCCAGTCGGGGACCGTGGACGCCGCTTCGGCGACATGCTGGGCGGGCGCGCAGCCATGGCGGGTGACCAGCCACGCGCCCTCCACCGTCCCGCTCAGCAGCGCGTTCATCGGCAGGGGCGTCAGCGGCGCGGTCTTCAGGTCCGGTCCGGGATAGAGATGCGACAGCGGCGCCGTCACCCGATGCGTCGCCGGGCCGTTGGCGGCCTCCAGCGCCTCGGCCGGCACGTAGCCCACATAGCCGTCCCGCGGCGCCTGCCCCCAGGCGAGCCCGCCGGCGCTCTCGTAGACTTCGAACTCCGCGCCGTAGACCAGCTCCGAGGCCAGTCCCTTCGCCCCGGGGCGCGCGCGCAGCGGAGCCACCCCCAGCGCCACCCGCATCCGGACGGGCGAGGCGTAGCGCGCGGCCTCGACCTCTCCCCGCAGCCGTTCGGCGGCGAGGTCGGGGCGCGCGGGCGTAAGGCGAGGGTCGGTCCCCGGCGCGGCGCCGGCTCTGAGCGCGGCCATCAGGCGGCTCCCGTCCCGTAGCGGGCCGAGAGCACCGCCCAGCAGGCCCGGATCGCCTGCGCCTCGCCGCCCCTCGGCCGGCCCGGGCGGGCGGCGGGGGTCCAGCCGTAGACGTCGAAATGGGCGAAGGCGCCGGCCTTCTCCACGAAGCGGCGCAGGAACAGCGCGGCGGTGATCGACCCGGCCATGCCCCCCGAGGGCGCATTGTCCAGATCGGCGATGGCGGGCTCGATCTGGGCCTCGTAGCCGTCCCAGAACGGCATCCGCCAGATCGGGTCGCGCACGGCGGCCGAGGCTTCGGCCAGCGCCCCGGCGAGCGCGTCGTCGTCGGTGTAGAAGGGCGGCAGCTCCGGCCCCAGCGCCACGCGGGCGGCGCCGGTCAGGGTGGCGAAGCACAGCATCAGCCCGGGCGCGTCCTCGTCCCCGCGGGCCAGCGCGTCGGCCAGCACCAGCCGGCCTTCGGCGTCGGTGTTGTTGATCTCCACCGTCAGCCCCTTGCGCGAGGTCAGCACGTCGGAGGGCCGGAAGGACGAGGCCGAGACCGCGTTCTCCACCGCCGGGATCAGCACCCGCAGCCGCGCCTTCAGCCCCGAGGCCATGGCGATCCGCGCCAGCCCCAGCGCCTGGGCGGCGCCGCCCATGTCCTTCTTCATCAGGCCCATGGAGGCCCCGGGCTTCAGGTTCAGCCCGCCGGTGTCGAAGGCGACCCCCTTGCCGACCAGGGTCACGGCGGGGGCGTCCTTCGGCCCCCAGTCCAGCGCGATGATCCGCGGCTCGCGCCCCGGCGCGGCGGCGCGGCCGACCGCGTGGATCATCGGGTAGTTCGCCTCCAGCAGCGCGTCGCCGGCGATCACCTCGACCGTCGCGCCATGGTCGGCCGCGAGCGCGCGTGCGGCGGCCTCGATCTCGGCCGGACCCATGTCCTCGGCCGGGGTGTCGATCAGGGCGCGGGTCAGGGCGACGCCGTCGGCGATGCGATGGGTTTCGTCGGCGTCCACGCCGGCGGGCGCGATCAGCCGCGCGGGGGCCAGCTTGGCGGACTTGTAGCGGGTGAAGCGCAGGCGGCCGATCAGCCAGGCCAGCGCCGATTCCGTCCCCGCCCCGGGCGCCGCGGAGGCGTCGAGCGCGAAGGTCCCCGCCGGCAGGCTCTCCGCGGCCCGGCCGAGATCAAGGCGTGAGCGGGCCCGCGCCTTGGCGTCCCCCCAGCCGAACAGCACGGCGGAAAGCGTCCCGTCGGGCGCCGGCAGCAGGCAGGTCTGGCCGAGCCGGCCCTTGAAGTCGGTGGCCCGCGCCCAGGCGCGCTGGGCCTCGGGCAGGGCCTCCAGCGCGGCGTCGAGCCCGTCCGAGGGGACCAGGCGCAGGGGGATGGCCGCGTCGGCCTCCGCAGGGTCGGCCAGGCGCTCGGCCATCGGCAGCGCGGGGCGTTCGGGGTCGGTCATCGTCATGGCCTTTCGCGGCGGGTGGAGGGGTCAACCTAGCGCCGCCCGCGGTCGGCGCAAGCGGGGCCGCGAAAGGGCCTCGCCGAGCGGCCCGCGGGGGGGGGCGCGTCGGCGCGCCGGGTGGCGAAACCGGCGTCGGCGCGCCATGTTGGGGGCAGACCTATCCGAAACCCGTCGCCCGCGCCGCGCACGCGGCCCGCGACAACGCCAGGAGCGCCGGCATGCAGAGCCGCAATCCGTTTTTCGACGACCTCTCCCGCCTGATGACCAGCGCCGCGGGCGTCGCCCAGGGCGCGCGCACCGAGGCCGAGACAGCCTTTCGCGGCTGGATCGAGCGCTGGATGGCCGACAACGACTTCGTCACCCGCGAGGAATTCGACGCGGTTCGCGACATGGCCGCGAAGGCGCGCGAGGAGAACGACGCGCTGACCGCCCGCATCGCCGCGCTCGAAGCCAGGCTCTGATCGCCTGACGGCCGGTCCGGCCTTCGCGCCGGATCGGCCGCACGCGTCCCCCACGCTTCCCCGGTGACGGGCAAGGCGCGGGCCGTCCATGCGAAAAGACCGGCCTCCCTTGCGAGAGCCGGCCTGGCGTCTTGAATTTTATAGAGAACCGTTGGAGCGGGCGAGGCGATTCGAACGCCCGACCCTAACCTTGGCAAGGTTATGCTCTACCCCTGAGCTACGCCCGCATCCTTCGGTGAGCGGTGGATTACATAGATTCGCGGGGCGGTGCAAGAGGTCCGAAACGCCAAATTCGCGCACCTCCGAAACTTCGTTGCGGCAACCTCGCGCCGCGCGGCCCGGAGCGGCTGCGCGACGCTGCGGAGCCCGTGCGCGCCGGCGATGGCGCAGGTCGATCGTTCTGGGGCCTGAACGTCGAACGCCGCCTCGCGGTCGGCGAGGCGGCGTTCGAAAGTCGGAATGTTCCGGTCGGTCTTGTGGGGGCGGTCTTGTGGGGGCGGTCTTGCGGGGTCGGTCTTGTGGGGTCGGGCGCGCGGCGTCGGGCGGGGCCCGGTGAGGATCAGCGCCCGGAGGTCACTGACCGGTGCGGCTCAGCACGACGCGCACGGTGCGCAGCAGGATCCCGAGATCCAGCGCGAAGGACAGGTCGCGGGCGTAGCCGGTGTCATAGGCCGCGCGGGCGGCGAAGCCGGAACCGTTGCGCTCGCCGACCTGCCAGGGGCCGGTGAGACCCGGACGCAGGCTGTAATAGCTGACGCCGCGATACAGGCTGATCTGGTTCGGCGTGAACGGACGCGGGCCCACGAAGGACATTTCGCCGGTCAGGATGTTCCAGAGCTGCGGCAGCTCGTCGAGCGAGGTCGAACGCATGAACCGCCCGGTGGCCGTGATGCGCGGATCGTTGCGCAGCTTCTGGTCGCGGTCCCATTCGATTCGCGCGGCGGGATGCGCTTCGAGATAGTCTTCGAGCCGCTTGTCGGCGTCGACCACCATGGAGCGGATTTTCCAGCAGCGGAACAGGCGCCCGCCGCGCCCGACGCGGGGCTGGGCGTAGAGCGCGGGGCCGCCGTCGAGCCGCGCCATGAGGGCGAGCATCACCACAAGCGGCGCCGCCACCGGCGCCACAAGAACGAGAATGAGCAGATCCAGCAAGCGTTTGCCACGCGCCGCGTACCAGCCTGCCGAGCTGCGGCCACTCATGGCCGCCGCCGGCTCCGCGGACGCGCCCTCGGACGCATGTTGTAATGTTGCATCGTGAATCATGCCGAGCAAACCCCCGAAAACCCCACCGAGGAATGTATCGCGCCGGGTTCGGCGCGGATAGCGTCAGTCTGAAATCCCCACGATTCCACCTGAACCATTCCTTAACAATTTGTCTCACAAAATCCGGCCTGTCACAACCGGAATTCATGTTGTTAATGTAGAATCCGCGTCGAATGCGAGCGATAACGGGGTGGGTCGTGCGCCGCCTCGCGACAGTCTTCTGGCCCCGGAAAACGGCGGGCGACGGATGGGTTTCCGGCCTGCGGTCGCCGCCCCCGAGGTGCGGCGTTTACGTCACGCTTGAAGATTACACGCGGCGATGAGCGCCTTCGGATCGAGATTTGCTGTGGCGATCCGATCCATCATGGTCCAGAAACGCGTTCAAGCCAGATCCGAAGAGAGAGGGGCGACATCTTGCCAAGGTTTGCTTTTCTGGCGTTGGCCCTGGTCGCCGCGCTGACGATTTCCACCTCGACCGGCCTGCGGGCCCAGACCGAGCAGTCGGCCCAGAGCCAGGCGTCGTCCTCCGCCGCCACCGCGGCGGAGCTCGCCGCGTCCAGTCACGGCTCGGCCTATTACTCGGTGCGCCCGGGCGATACGCTTTCGGTCACCGTGCTCGAAGATCCCAACCTGAACCGCACGGTGCTGGTCCGGCCCGACGGCCGCATCTCCATGCCCATCGCCGGAACCGTGATGGCCGCCGGCAATTCGCCCGAGCAGGTCGAGGCCGCCCTGCGCCAGCGCCTCGCGCGCGGGTTCCAGATCACGCCGACGGTCACCGTCTCGGTCGCCGGTCTCGCCCCGATCCTCGGCAGCGAGCTGCTGGCCGAAGAAGAGGAAGAGCCCTACGCCTATTACCTGGTCGGCGCCTTCAACAATGTCGGGCGGATCGAGACGCAGGAAGAACTCACCCTGCTGACCGCCATCGCGCTGGCGGGCGGGCCGACCGCCTTCGCGGCCAAGGACCGGATCATGCTGCGCCGCAAGGACGAGGCCGGGGTCGAGACCGTTCACATGTTCGACTACGAGCGCTTCGAGGAGGGGCTGCCGCTGGAGGGGGACATCGCGATCCTGCCCGGCGACGTGATCTTCGCCCCCGAGCGCGGCTTGTTCGACTGAGCCGGCGCGCGGACGTTTCCTCCGCTGCTGCACGGGACCGCTCCATGACCAGGCGCAACGATGACAGGACCGGCACGGCCCTCCGCCGCCCGAGGCGGGCGGCGCTCGCCGGCGCGACCGCCCTGGGCGGCGCCGGGCTGCTGGCCGTGGCCGCCTATGCCGGCGACCAGACGCTGACCGGCTCGATCACCGAGCAGGTGGTGGCCGACACCAATTATCAGCTCAATCCCGGCGATGACGGCACCATCGGCTCGGAGACCGAGCTGGTCCTGAACTACGCCAACGCCGGGCCGACCGACTCGCTGACGCTGCGCGGGGCGATGCGCTACTCGGCCTATACCGGCGACGCCAACGACAACATCGCGGGTCTGTTCCCCAACGTCTCCGGCGCCTACCAGCGTCAGCGCACCGATCGGGGGTTCGATCTGGGCTTCTCGCTGTCGGTCAAGCCGGTCGAATTCAGTTCGACCAGCTTCGTGCTGCTGCCCGTCGATCCCGACGATCCCGATATCGACCCCGACGACGAGCCGGAGGTCGGGCTGGTGCAGCGCGATGACGAGACGTTGCGCGCCATATACGCGGTGAACGGCGGCTACACCTACCGGGTGAATTCCCATGAGAGCCTGAGCTTCAACGCCTCGGCCCGGCGGACCGATTATCTCGACGACACGGGCGGTCGCTACACCCCGTCCAACGTTCTGGATTTCAGCACCGGCTGGTCGCGCCAGCTGCGCGCGTCCTGGACCACGGGCGTGACCGCGGGCATCACCAACATCGTCACCGACGACGACGCCGAGCGCGACACGACCACCGTGTACGCGACGCCGCAGCTGGGCTATCAGCCCACGCCGACCCAGACCTTCGACTTTTCGCTGGGTCCGAGCCTGAGCTTCCTGCGCGGGGGCGGCCGCGACGACGAGATCACGCCGGGCATCCGCGCCTCGATTGGGGCCTCCTACGTGACCGGGCCGACCTCGTTCTCCGCCAGCGCCTCCAATTCCACCCAGCCGTCGGACGAGGGCGTGTCCAGCAACTTCGCCAGCCTGCGGGCCTCGGTGTCGCGGCGGCTGGACGCGACGCAATCGCTGACCGCCGGGGCGCGGGCCAGCCTGCAGACCCCGCTCGACGAGGACGATGGCGACGGCGAGATCCGGCGGGTGAGCCTCAACGGCGGCTACAAGATCGAGATCAACGACCGGGTCTCCGGCCGCGCCGGGGTGGGCTGGGCCTATACCGACGACAGCGGCGGCACGGAATCCGCCTACAGCGCCAGCGGCGGGCTGTCCTACCTGCTGACCGAGGAGACCTCGGCCAATCTCGGCTACGTGTTCCGGGTCGAGGATTCGACGGGGGAGGCGACGTCGCACCGGGTGACGCTGTCATTGCGCCGCAATTTCACGCTGCTGCCCTGAGCCCGCGAAGCCGAGGCTCCAGCCCGATCTCCTCCCGATCCCGCTTCGAAGCCGGTCGGGCCGGGACGATCCCGGCGCGGCGCGGCGTCGCGCATCGGACGAGAACTACCTGTGAAGAAGATGAACAGAGGCGGGCGCGCCCAACGAATACGAGGGTTCGGCCGCGCCGTTCATATTCCGGACCGCGGCATGGTGAGGCGGATCGCCAAGGTTGAGCCTTGATAACATTACTTCGACTTGGAATCCGGGGGGCAGTCACGATACACCTCTAAGCGTTCATCAGGCCGATTCGCTGCGCTCAGGCGACAGCCGCCGGTCTTGATGGGGCTTCGCGGGGCGCGGGCGCGCCCGGGCGGACGGAAACGCAGCGCAGCTGTGGGGGTTGCGCCAAGGGCCCGAGGTGATGGGCCCAGGGGATGAGATTGCTATGAAATTCCGCGCTCACGCGTATACGGCCGTGTTCCTCGCGCTCGCAGCCTTCGGGCTCGCGGCCTGCGATTCCGGGGAGGAGCGCGCGCAGGAGCACTACGACAGCGGGATGGCCCTGCTCCAGGAAGGCGAGCCTGACAAGGCCCAGCTGGAGTTCCGGAACGCCGTCAAGCTCGACCCGGCCCATGTGGCGGCGCGCTACGAGCTCGGGCTCTACCTGAAGTCCAAGAACGACATCCGCGGCGCGCTGGGGCAATTCCGTTCGGCCGCGGAGCTCGACCCCAATCACATCGGGGCGCGGATCGAGCTCGCGGAGATCATGCTGGTCGCCAACCAGCTCGACGAGGCCGAGCGCTTCGTGCTCGCCGCCTTCGCGCTGGACCCCGAAAATCCGCGCGTGCTCGGCATCAAGGCCTCCGTCGACTACAAGCGCGGCAACCGCGAGGAGGCCGTCAAGGTCGCCCGCGAGGTGATCGAGAGGATCCCCGAGAACATCACCACCCGTCTGGTGCTGGTGGCCGATCGCGTGGATTCCGGCGACAACGAAGGCGCGCTGAAGCTGCTGGACGAGGGGCTCGCCTACAAGGAGTCCGATCTCAGCCTGAACGTGGTTCGGCTCGGGGTGCTGGAACAGCTCGAGCGCGCCGACGACATCGGTCCCCAGCTCGAGCGGCTGGTGGAGCATTACCCGCGCACCGACCAGTTCCGCGAGGCGCTGGCGCGCTGGTACGTCTTCAAGAACCAGTATGACAACGCCGAGGCGCAGTATCGCGCCATCGCCGACAACAACCCCCGCGACTACCAGCGCGCGCTGGACGTGGCCCGTTTCGTCAACGCCCTGCACGGCCCCGAGCGCGCCCGCGAGGAGCTGGAGCGCCTGGCGTCGAGCGACAACCCGCTGGTGGAATACGAGCTGGCCATCGCCACGCTCGACCTGCGGGAGGGCGACGAGGCCGCGGCGATCGAGCGGCTCGACCGGCTGGCGGCGGAACGCACCGGCGCCGACCAGAACCGCGCCCGGCTGGAGCGCGCCAAGCTGCACATCAAGGACGAGGAGTTCGAGGCCGCGGACGTTCTGCTGGACGCGGTGATCGCCTCGGACACCAAGAACGCCGACGCGCTGCGCCTGCGCGCCTCGCGCTTCCTGGCCGCGGACGAGAACGACGCCGCGATCCGCGACCTGCGGGCGGCGCTGGACGTGGCGCCCAAGGACGTCCAGATCATGCTGACGCTGGCCGCGGCCTACGACCGCAACGGTCAGCGCGAGCTGGCGCTGGAGCGGCTGGCCCAGGCCATGCAGGAATCGGATTTCGACCTGCCGATCACCCTGCGCTACGCCGAGGCGCTGATCCGCGCCCAGAAGCCGGAAGTCGCCGAGAGCGTGATGAACGACGCGCTCAAGAGGCGGGGCGAGAGCCGCGACCTGCTGGTGGCGCTGGCCCAGCTCAAGCTGCGCCGGCAGGCCTGGGCCGAGGCCGAGCGCATCGCCAATCGCCTGAAGGTCATCGACCCCAAGGACGCGGTCGCCGACCGCCTTCTGGCCGCCGCGGCGCTGGGGCAGCGCAAGTTCGACGAGAGCGCCGACATCCTCGAGACCGTGGTCGACACGGAGGGAGGCGACGCGTCCAACGGCGTCATCGCGCTGGTGCGCGCGCTGCTGGCCGGCGGCGACGTCGATCGGGCCTACACCTACCTGACCGAGCGGCTGGAGACCAAGCCCGAGGACGTGACCGCGCTGGTGCTGCGCGCCTCGATCCTGTCGGGGCGTGGCGACATGGAGGCGGCCGAGACCGATCTGCTGAAGGCCATCGAGATCGAGCCCGGCAACGCCGCGGCCTATGCCAGCCTGGCGCGGATCTACAATTCGATGGGCAAGGCGTCGCAGGTCACGGAAACCCTTCAGAAGGGTCTGACGCTCAATGACCGGGACGTGTCGCTGCGGCTGACCCAGGCCATGCAGCTGGAATACGAAGGGCAGTTCGATGACGCGATCGAGGTGTATGAGGACCTGTACAAGCAGCGTCCGTCCTCGACCGTCATCGCCAACAACTTCGCCAGCCTTCTGGCGGATCACCGGGCCTCGGACCCGGAGCAGCTGTCGCGCGCGTTCAATATCGCCAAGCGTTTCCGCGGCTCCGACCAGCCCTACCTGACGGACACCTACGGATGGCTCCTGCACCTCACCGGATCGTCGGCGGAAGCGCTGCCCCTGCTGCGGCGGGCGGCGGAGCAGCTGCCGACCAACCCGCTGGTGCAGTATCATCTGGGCGTCGTGCTGGCCGCCAATGGCGAGTTCAGCCAGGCGCGCAATCGCATCGACCGGGCGATGACCCTGTCGGAGCAGGTGAATTTCTCTCATGCCGACCGCGCCAGGGAAGTGCTCAAGCGTATCGACGCGCTGGAGGCCGACCGTGCGCGCAAGGCCGAGGAAGGGAAGGCGCAGCAGTGATCGGCGAACTTGCGATCCATACCACGCTCCGCGGCGGGCGGGATCGGGGGCGCCATGCGTGATCTGACCCGGCTTTACGACGACTTCTTCGGGCTGAGGGAGCGGCCGTTCTCGCTGCTCCCCGACCCCGATTTCCTGTTCTGGTCGGGCCCGCACCAGAAGGCCTACACCATGCTGGAATACGGCATGGCCACCCATGCGCCGATCACCATGATCACCGGTGAAATCGGGTCGGGCAAGACGACGCTGGTGCGCAAGCTGCTCAACGACATCCCGGCCGATTTCTCGATCGGGCTGATCTCCAACGCCCAGGGCGACCGGGGGGAGCTGCTGCACTGGGTGCTGATGTCGCTCGGCCAGCCGGTGGAGCCGGGGCTGGGCTATGTGGCGCTGTTCCGCCAGTTCCAGGATTTCCTGATCGACGAATACGCCGCCGGCCGGCGCACCGCGCTGATCTTCGACGAAGCCCAGAACCTCTCGCCCCTGGCGCTGGAGGAACTGCGGATGTTCTCGAACATCAACGCCGACAAGGACCAGCTGCTGCAGCTGATCCTGGTCGGCCAGCCGGAACTGCGGGAGCTGGTGCGCCAGCCCGTCCTGCAGCAGTTCGCGCAGCGCATCGCCTCGGATTTCCACCTGCGCGCCTTCACGGCCGAGGAGACCGACGCCTACATCATCCATCGCCTGACCCATGCCGGGGCGCAGCGCGAGGTGATCGACGTGACGGCGCGGGCGATGATCCACGTCGCCGGGCGCGGCATTCCGCGGCTGATCAACCAGCTCTGCGACTACGCGCTGGTCTACGCCTATTCGGAGGAGCGGCCGGTGGTCGATTCCAGCCTCGTGCGCGAGGTGCTGGAGGATCGGCGTCATTCGGGCATGTTCCGCGTGGACGAGGCGATGGCCATGTCCGACTCGGCGTCCGGGCCCCTGAACGCGCCCGCGCCCGCCGCGGACCCCGCCCTCGCGACCGGGGCGCAGACCCCGGCGCCGCCTTCGTCGAGCCTGCCGCACGACGCCCCGGAGGGCGACGGCGACGAGCAGAATGTGTTCTACGGCGTATGGGACCGACAGGTCTGACCCGCCTTTCGCAAGAAAGCGTTGTGACGCGACATGCCTAGTGAACTCGACCCCCGATTCCTGCTTTCGGTCCTTCTGCGCCGCTTCCCGGTGTTCCTGCTGACCGCGGTGGTGATCTTCTCGGGCTTCGCCGCGGCCGCGGTGCTGATCCCCGCGTCCTACACGTCCTCGGCGAAGATCCTCGTGGAATCCCAGCAGATTCCGACCGCGCTTGTGCAGTCCACCGTGACCAGCCAGGCGACGGAACGGCTGCGCGTGATCCAGCAGCGGCTGCTGACCCGCGACAATCTTCTGGAGATCGCGGCCGAGTACAACGTGTTCCGCGACCGCCGGGACATGTCGCCTTCCGAGATCGTCGACGAGATGCGCCGGCAGTCCTCCTTCAAGGCCGACGGTCTTTCCAGCGGCCGGCGGGGCGAGACCGCCATGGCGATGGTGTTCACGGTGTCCTTCACCGCGTCCAACGGCTCCGTCGCGGCGCGGGTGGCGGGCGAGTACATGACCCGCATTCTCGAAGACAATCTCAAGCTGCGCACCGCGCGCGCCGCCGACACCTACGAGTTCTTCGAGCAGGAGACCCAGCGCCTGGGCGGCGAGCTGACCGCGATCGAGGCCGAGATCGTCGATTTCAAGCGCGCCAATCGCGACACCCTGCCCGAGACCCTCGATTTCCGCACCAACCAGCTGCAGCGCGCCCAGCAGCAGCTTCAGCTTCTGGACCGGGAGGTCGCCAACCTGCAGGAGCGTCGCAAGAACCTGCTGCAGATTCTGGATAACCCCGCCTCGCTGGCCGACGCGGAGCGCCCGCTCACCGACTCCGAGCGGATCAAGAAGGAGATGGCGCGCGAGCTGGAGCTGCGCTCGGCCCTGCTGTCCGAGCAGCACCCCGAGATCCGCGCCCTGCGCACCCGCATCGCTGCCCTGGACGAGGCGATCGAGCAGGAGCGCGCCGATCTCGAGCAGCAGCTCTCCGACAGCTCCTCCCAGCTGGTGGAGGACGAGCTCAGCCGGGTTCGCCAGCAGATCGAGGAGGTGGACACCCGCCTCTCGCAGATCGCCGACGAGACGACGCAGCTCGAACGTCAGGAAGCGTCCCTGCAGCGCTCCATCGGCGAGACGCCCAACACCCAGATGGCCCTGACCGCCCTGCAGCGGAACTACGGCAACCTGCAGCAGCAATACACCGACGCCCGCAGCAAGCTGGCGGTCTCCGCGACCGGCGAGCAGCTGGAGCTCAAGCAGCAGGCCGAGCGCTTCGAGGTCATCGACGAGGCCACGGTTCCCGACGCGCCGACCAAGCCCAACCGGGTCATGATCCTGCTGTTGGGCATCGGCGCGGGCGGCGGCGGCGGACTGGCGCTGATCATCGTGCTGGAGTTCCTCAACAAGGCGATCCGGCGGCCCTCCGACATCATCAACACGCTGGACATGCAGCCGCTGGCGGTGATCCCCTACATCTACACCGACGACGAGCTGCGCCGCAGGATCCGGGCGAAGTGGTCGATGATCGTGCTCGGCGTCGGCGGCGCCATCCTCGCGCTCGTGTTGCTGCACACCTATTATCTGCCGCTCGACATGATCGCGCGGAAGGTGATGGTCGCCACCCAGCTCGACGCGCTGCTGGAACTGGTGCGCAGCCGGCTGAAGTTCTGAGGTCCGAGCCCGGGTCCCGCGCGCGTCGCGGGACCCGGCATTGAAAGGCGCAAGTCATGGAACGCATCAAGGCGGCGATCAACAGGGCCAAGGAAGCGCGGGACGGCGGCGTCGGGCTCGCCGATCCGCGCCCGCCCGCCCGCGCCGAGCTGAGCGAGAGCAACACCCCGGCCGGCTGGCTGGCGCTGCAGCAGCTCGAACCCGATGAGGAGGTGCTGACCCGCAACCGCGTGGTCACCTTCTCCAAGGACGACCCGGCGCATGTGCCCTTCGACATCCTGCGCACCAAGATCCTGCGCATGATGGAGGCCAACAACTGGAGGACCCTCGCGATCACCTCGCCGACCATGTCCTGCGGCAAGACCATGATCGCGACCAACCTGGCCTTCAGCTTCTCGCGCCAGCGCAACACCCGCTGCATCCTGGCCGATGTCGATTTGAAGCGGCCCCAGGTGCGCAAGAACATCGGGCTCGAAAGCCAGCTGTCCATGGGCGACTACCTGATGGGCGGCGTGCGGCCGGAGGAGTTCTTCATCCGCCTCGGCGAGAACCTCGCCATCGGCCCGACGGCGCAGAGCTTCCGGCACTCGGCCGAGCTGCTCCAGCATCCGGACGCCAAGAAGGCGCTGGATGACATGCACCGGGTTCTGCAGCCGGATATCGTGATCTACGACCTGCCGCCGCTGCTGGCCTCGGACGACGCCATGTCCTTCATGGCCTATGCGGATTGCGCGCTGCTGATCGCGGCTTCGGGCATCACTTCGGTCCGGAACCTCGAGGATTGCGAGCGTCAGTTGTCCGAGATCATCCCGCTCGCCGGCGTGATCCTCAACAAGTACGACCTGCGCTCCGAGTCCTATTCCTACTACGAATACGACTATATGTGATCCCGACCCCGCCCGCTGGCCCGCCCGCCGACAGGGCGTGGGGGGGCGGGGAAGCCGACAGCGAAACGCCCGCGCCGGGGGACCGGGGCGGGCGTTCTCTTATGCGCGAAGCCTCCGCGGCTGGGGGTTCGGGGGGCATCCCCCGGCCCGCTCCGCCGGGCGCGTCAGGCGGCGTCGGCGATCGCGGGCGGGGTCTCGTCCAGCCCCAGGCCCGGGGCGGCGGCGCGGATCGCGGCCCACATGTTGGCGCGGAACGTCGCCTCGCCGAAGCGGCCGGCATGGGCGGCCATCCGGGCCGGGTCCAGGCCGGGCTCCAGCTCCGACTCGAATCGCTCGATGCAGGCGGCCAGCGCCTCGGCGGTCTGTTCGTGGAACAGCAGCCCCGTGTCGCCGTCCACCACCGTGTCCAGCGCCCCGCCGCGTCCATAGGCCAGCACCGGGCGTCCGCAGGCCATGGCCTCCAGCGGCACGATCCCGAAATCCTCGACGCCGGGGAACAGCAGCGCGCGCGCCCCCTGGTAGAGCGCCCGCATCTTCTCGTCCGGCACCCGGCCCAGGAACTCGGTCCCCGCCGGCGCCATGGCCTTCAGCCGCTCGGTCTCGGGCCCCGATCCCACCACCTGCAGCCGCCGCCCCAGCCGGGCGCAGGCCTCGATCGCCAGGTCGGCGCGCTTGTAGGGCACCAGCTCGGACAGGAAGAGATAGGGCGCGTCGGGCCCCGGCGCGGGGGCCGGCTGGTAGGCTTCCAGGTCCACCGGCGGATGCACCACCACCGAGTCCCGCCGCCAGCAGCGCTGGATCCGCTGCGCCACGAAGGAGGAGTTGGCGACGTACTGGTCCACCCGGTTCGATGAGATCACGTCCCAGGTGCGCAGCTTCGGCGCCAGCCAGGAGAACGCCAGCTTCATCGGCAGGGACAGCCCGTCGCGATAGGCGTGGTACTGGTCCCAGATATAGCGCATCGGCGAATGGCAGTAGCAGACATGCGCCGTGTCCGGCGGCGGGATCACGCCCTTGGCCGGCCCGCTTTCGGAACTGATGACCAGGTCGTAGCCGGTCAGGTCCAGGCTCTCCAGCGCGCGGGGCATCAGCGCGAGATACTTCTGGTAGTGCTTCTTCGCCCCGGGGAGGCGGCCGATGAAGGTCTCGGTGATCCGGTGGCGGCGCAGCAGGGGGCTCAGCTTCGCCGGGTCGGCGACATGGGTGTAGATGTCGGCGTCGGGGAACATCATGCAGAGCTGTTCGAGCACCCGCTCGCCCCCCCGCATTCCGACCAGCCAATAGTGGATGATGGCGACGCGCATCCGCGAAAACTCCCCTCGGACATGACGACGCCGGGACCATGGCCCCGGCGGCGCTGACATTTCAGACGTGGTGAGGGCCGGGCCGCGCGGGCCCGGCGCGGCCGCTCACTTGCCGGTCGGCTGAACCACCACCAGCGCGGTGCGCAGGATGATCCACAGATCGAGCCCGGCGGCCATGCGGCGCAGATATTCCACATCCATCGACACGCGATGGGCGTAGGACACCTCGTTGCGCCCCGAGACCTGCCACAGCCCGGTGATGCCGGGACGCAGCGAGCAATAGACCGAGCGGGCCGAGCCGTAGCACTCGTTCAGCTCGTCCTCGGGGACCGGCCGCGGGCCGACGAAGCTCATCTCGCCGCGCAGCACGTTCCACAGCTGCGGCAGCTCGTCGAGCGAGGTCTTGCGGATCAGCCGCCCGACCCGCGTGATCCGCGGATCGTCGTTGAGCTTCCGGGTCGCGCGCCATTCCATGGCGGCGGCCGGGTTCTCGGCGAGATGCTTTTCCAGCCGGGCCTGGCTGTCGAGCACCATCGAGCGGATTTTCCAGCAGCGGAACTTGCGCCCGCCGCGTCCGATCCGGGTATGGCCGAAGAAGGGCTTGCCGCCGTCCTTGGCCCAGACCAGGGCCGCGAGGCCCAGGATCACGGGCGCCAGAACCGGGACCAGCGCGATGGCCAGAACCAGATCGAGCAGCCGCTTGCCGCCGTTTTCGTATACGACCCGAAAGATTGACGGCCCGGACGCCGGCGTTATCGCGTCCGCAGCATAAAACTGTCCGTCAGGCTGCAAATGCTTCATGCTCACCCCGTATCCGCAGGCTCGATGAGAAGCCCGAAACACACTCGAACGCGCCGATTCCGGCGCGTCCGTATCCCACACGCAGCCGAGTATCCTGCAAATTGCACGGAACTCAACGGAAATGTCGGCTTTAACCCTGATGACGGACATGCGGTCGCATGCGCACAATCAATTGGTAAGCTTCTTCGTGGTGGAATTTCGCCTTAACGACAAGCGGATGGGATGCTAAGGGACGGAAACGGCGGCGCTCCGCCGTTATGTTGCGTCGCCGTAAAAAGGGGAACGGTTCATGAGGGTGAATATCCTGCTCGCCGCGCTTGCGCTTGGAGGTTGCGGGCTGGTGTACACATCGCCCGACGTCTACGAATCCGGAGACGTGAGGAGCGGGGCGGATTCGGCAACCTCCGATGTGCAGGTCATTCCCCTGACGTTCGAGACCGCGGCCGAGGCCAATCTCGACGCCTATGTGCCCGCCCGACTGCCCGACGTGTTCCGCCCGGCGCCGCAGAGCGCGCCGGGTTCGGTCGGAGTCGGCTCCACCGCCATGCCGAGACTGCCCGACGCGACCTACGATCCCGCCGGCGCCGTGGACGCCACGGCCGAGACCCTGCCTCCGACCGCGACCGCGTTGCAGCCGCCGGCGGAGGCCCAGCAGGTCAACCTGCCCGAGGCGCAGGAGCCCGCGCCCTACCGCATCGGCGTGGCCGACACGCTTCTGGTCTCCGCCAACACGCAGGGCGCGACGCTGGAGGACGTGCCCAGCCTGCTGAACGCCCAGACCTCGCGCCAGGGCTATATCGTGCAGGATGACGGCGCGATCGCCATTCCCGACGTGGGCCGCATCCGCGTCGCCGGCTCGACGCTGGAGGAGGCGGAGGACGCCATCTTCCAGGCGCTGGTCAGCAACGGCATCGACCCGTCCTTCAGCCTCGAAATCTCCGAATTCAATTCGCAGCGCGTGTCGGTCGGCGGCGCCGTGGCCAACCCGAACGTGGCCCCGATCACGCTCAAGCCCCTGTATCTGTCCGAGGCGCTGCAGCTCGCCGGCGGCGTGCAGGCGCAGGATCTGGACTACACCGTGGTCCGCCTGTTCCGCGACGGCCAGGTCTACCAGGCGCCGCTGCGCGCCATCTATGGCGACGACGCGCTGCGCGACGTGCTGCTCAAGGATGGCGACGCGCTGTTCGTGGACACCGACTATGACCTGACTCAGGCGCGCGCCTATTTCACCGAGCAGCTTCAGCTGCGCGACTTCGAACTGCGCGAGCGGGAATTCGCCTTCCGCCAGCGGCAGGCCGAGATCGACGACGTGCGCTTCGGCATCACCATCGCCCAGTTCGAGCTGCAGAAGGCGCAGCTTCGCCAGCAGCTCGCGCAGATGCGCATCCAGGCCAGCCAGTTCGAGATCGCCCGCAACGCCGAGGCCCGTTCGATCTCGGCGGAGCAGCGCTCCACCTTCAAGGACCGGCTGGAGCTGGGCGCCGTGCAGCGCGACTATGTCTACGTGGCCGGCGAGGTGCGTTCGCCCCGCCGCACGGCGCTGCCCTTCGAGACCCGGCGCACGCTGGCCGACATGCTGTTCGAGAACGGCGGCGTGAACATGCAGTATGGCGACTACGGCGAGATCTACGTGCTGCGCCGGCATTCGACCCCGGCGACCAGCCTGGCGGGCGGGATCAGCGCCTATCATCTCAACGCCTCCAACGTGGCCAACCTGACCACCGCGGCGATGTTCGAGATGCGGCCCAACGACGTGATCTTCGTCGCCGAACAGCCGGTCACCACCTGGAGCCGGGTCGTCAACCAGCTGACCCCGAGCCTGCTGAGCCAGGCCGCCTCGGTCGGCAACGTCGCCAACTGATCGGGAAGGGCCGGCGGGTCTGGCCCGCCGGTCCCTTCAGATGCAGGCGACATGAAAACGGCCGCGCCCTCCCCGGGCGCGGCCGTTTCCTGTCTCGCGGGACGGCGCAGGCCCCGTAGGGCGGGTGCGAACCCGCCGCCTCCGCCGGCCGCGGCCTTCGGCGGTGTCAGGTGTCAGGTGTCAGGTGTCAGGGGGGCAGGGGGTCAGGTGGTCAGGAATGCCGGCTCGGCCCCCGTCTCCAGCCGCACGGCCGAGAGCACGCCGGAATGGTAGGCGCCGGTGTCCACCGCCACCCGCCCCTGCGAGACATGGGCCTCGTCGACGACGTAGTGGCCGTAGACGCACCACAGCCCGTCCTTGCGCGTCACCTGGAAGAAGCGCGGCGCGCCCCAGATCAGGGTGCGTTCCGATTGCAGGTCCGGGGGCAGGTCGGGGTCGGCGCCGGCATGGCTGAACAGGACCGTGCCGAAGCGCAGCCAGACCGGCAGCTCCGCGATCATCTTCAGGTCGGCGTCCGCCGCGGCGGCGAGGGCGGCGGCGGAGGCGGTCAGGTCCGCGCCCTCGCGCGTCAGCTCCACCCCGCCCACCCCGTAGGAGACCATGGTCTGAAGCCCGCCATTGCGCAGCCAGCGGGGGCCGGCCTCGGGGGCCTCGGCGAAGGCGGCCATCATGGCTTCGTGGTTGCCGCGCAGGGCGTGAGTTTCGCCGGCGGGACTGTCGCCGGCCAGCAGGCCGCGGATGCGGGCGAGGACCTGGGCCGACTGCTCGCCCCGGTCCACGTAGTCGCCCATCAGCACCAGCCGCCAGTCGCGCCCGTAGCCACGCGCGGCGGCGTCGGCCTCGATGGTCCCGAGCAGGCGGGCGAGCAGGTCGTCCCGCCCGTGCACGTCGCCGATGGCGTAGGTCGGCAGGTCGATCTCCAGCGGGGCGTCGAAGGCGCGCGGATTGCGGGAGGGCTTGCCCCCTCCCGCGCCATCCTTGCCGCCGCCCCCGAAGAGGCGCCTGAAAAAGCCCGTCATGCGCCCCCCGACGTCATGGCCAGCCTCACTCGGCCGCGATCCTGGCCGAGGACAGCCACGACCAGACCCGCTGCGGGGTCAGCGGCATGTCCACATGGCCCACGCCCGCCGCGGACATGGCGTCCAGCGCCGCGTTGGTCACCGCGGCCAGCGCGCCGACCGTCCCGGCCTCGCCGCAGCCCTTCATGCCGATGGCGTTGGCGGTCGACGGGGTCGGCTCCGAGTGGAAGGTCATCTCGGGCATGTCGGTCGCGCGGGGCATGGCGTAGTCCATGAAGGTCGCGGTCAGAAGCTGGCCGCTTTCGTCATAGACCACCTGCTCCGTCACCGCCTGGCCGAGCCCCTGGGCCACCCCGCCATGCACCTGGCCGATGGCCAGAACCGGGTTCATCAGCAGCCCGAAATCGTCGGCTATGGTGTAGCGGTCGACGGCCAGCGTGCCGGTGTCCGGGTCGATCTCCAGCTCCACGATATGGCAGCCATTGGGGAAGGAGCGGCCGGGGACCACGTTCTCGGTCTCATGCACCAGCAGCTCGACCATGCCCTTGGTCCGGGCGGTCTCGGCCAGCTTTTCCAGCGTCACCGACTTGTCGGTGCCGGCGACGGAGAAGGCGCCGTCTTCGAACACCAGGTCGGCGGCGGCGGTTTCAAGCTCCTCCTCCGCGAGCGGGCGGAACCGCTCCACCATCTCGTCGGAGGCGGCGTTGATGGCGTTGCCCTGCATGGTCACGGAGCGCGAGCCGCCGGTGCCGCCGCCCTTGGCGATCAGGTCGCTGTCGCCCTGCACGATGCGGATCTTGTCATAGGTCAGGCCCGAGCGCTGGTGCAGGATCTGGGCGTAGACCGTCTCATGCCCCTGGCCGTTGGACTGGGTGCCGACATAGAGGTTGATGCCGCCATCCTCGGCGAACTCGATCTTGGCGGTCTCGTTCTGGGCGCCGAGGATCGACTCGATATAGGTGGCCATGCCGCGCCCGCGCAGCAGGCCCCTGGCGGCCGAGGCGGACTTGCGCGCTTCGAAGCCGGCCCAGTCGGCCTCCTTCATCGCGCGGTCCATGACCTTTTCGAAATTGCCGACGTCGTAAACCTGGCCGACCAGGGTCGTGTAGGGGAACTTGTCGGGGGCGATGAAGTTGCGGCGGCGCAGCTCGTCGGGCTCGACGCCCAGCTGGCGGGCGGAGAACTCCATCAGCCGCTCGATCTGGTAGATGGCTTCGGGGCGACCGGCGCCGCGATAGCTGTCCACCGGGCAGGTGTTGGTGTAGGCGCCCTTCACCTCGAACAGGCCGACCTGCACGTCATAGACGCCCGGCAGCACGTTCTTGGCGACCTCGGAGGGAATGTACTGGCCGAAGGGCGAGTTATACGCCCCCAGCCCGGCCACGACCGAGAACCAGATCGCCTGCAGCTTCAGGTCCTTGTCGAAGGCGGCGCGGGCCGTGGTGACGTGATCGCGCCCCATGGCGTCGGTCATCATCCCTTCGGAGCGGTCGGACATCCAGCGCACCGGACGGTTCAGCTCGCGCGAGGCGAAGCCCACCGCGAAATGCTCGGGGTAGGAGAAGGCCTTCATGCCGAAGCCGCCGCCCACGTCGGGATTGGTCACGCGGACCTGCCCGGCGTCGAGCCCCAGCTTCTTGGCCATCTCGTTCTTGAGGTTCCACACCCCCTGGCCGTTGGTGGAGATGTGCAGACGCTCGCCCGCCCATTCCGCCCAGGCGCCGCGGGGCTCCATCGGGTTGGCGATGACGCGGTTGTTGACCAGCGGCAGTTCGACCACATGAGCGGCGGCCTCGAAGGCGGCGCGGGTGGCGTCCTCGTCGCCGAAGGCCCAGTCGAAGGCGAGGTTCTTCGGGGCCTCGGGGTGAACTTCGGGTTCCTCGAAGGCGCCTTCGGTGGAGAACGCGGCCGGCAGCTCGTCGAAGTCGATCTCGATCAGTTCGGCGGCGTCGCGGGCCTGCTCGAAGGTCTCGGCGACCACGATGGCGATGGCCTCGCCCACATAGCGCACCTTGTCCACGGCGAGGATCGGCCGGGTGGGCGCGGCGCCGTTGGAGCCGTCGCGGTTCTTCACCACGCCGGCGTTGACGAAGTTCTTCATCTTTCCGTCGAGATCGCCGGCCGCATAGACGCCGATGACGCCGGGGGCGCCGCGGGCCGCGGTCAGGTCGGGCGCGGAGAAGGTCGCGTGCGCGATCGGGGAGCGCAGGAAGAAGGCGTGGGCCGCGCTTTCAGGCGCGATATCGTCCACGTAGCGGCCGTGGCCGGTGAGAAGTCGGACGTCCTCCTTGCGGAGCACGGGCTGGGAAACGCCGAACTTTTCCATGAATCCACCCTGTCATTCTGGCGGGCCAGGCGGCCCTGTTTCGCTGCGAACCCTAACCGCGAGAGCCGCGAAGTCCATGCCCGAGGGGCGCCCGGCGCATGCGTCCTGATGCGCTTCGGCTTGCCTTGAGGGGGCTGGTAAGCCAAATGACGGGTCCGGTCCCGTCGCAACCCTCCGCTTCCCCGGCGGGGGTCGGCGCGCGCGCCGGAGCGTGGCCCGCATGTCATGGCGACCGCCCCATGCATGATACGATGGGCCCAAGGGAGGAGCGAATCATAATGACCACAACCGACGATCGAATCGCGGAGACGCTTCTGGAACTCGCTCGCAGCGGCTCGCTGGGCCCCAGCTTCTGTCCGTCCGACGCCGCGCGTCACCTGAACCCCGACGACTGGCGCCCCCTGCTGCCGCGGGTGCGCGAAGTGGCCGGTCGGCTTCAGCGCGACGGCCTGATTCACGTGACCCAGTCCGGCAAGGCGGTCGACGCCCTGTCCGTCAACGGTCCGATCCGGCTGTCCCGCCCCCTTCACTAAGCCCGCCCCCTCCACCAAGCCCGACCACAGCGTCGCCCGCCAGGGGCGGCGCCGTTTCGGTCAGCGTTCCGCGCGCGTCTCAGCGCAGTTTCGGCGGCTTGGCGGGGTCCATGCCGGGCGCCGAAGGGCCCGTTGCGCGCGGCGCTTCGGGTTCGGGCAGCTCGAAGCCCAGGCCGAAGCGGCGCGCGGCGGCGAGCGCGGGGGCGGTCTCCTCCACGAACATGGTCGCGAAGTCCGGACCCTCCGGCGCCGCCAGCCGGGCGGAGCGGGCGAGCGCCGAGACCATCGCCTCCCGCCGCGCCTCCGCCGCCATGTCCAGCGCCTTCTTGCCCGCGAGGTCGAGGCCCGGACGCTCCCGCAGGATCATCAGCAGGGTCGGGGCGGTCTCTTCCGCGCCGTCCTTGCCGTCCGCGCCGTCCGCACCGTCCGCGGGGGCTTCGGGGGCTTCGGGCGCCGCGGCCTGCACCAGCCAGGCTTCGGCCAGGTAGGTCGCCAGCGCGGCCAGGCGGCCGTCCAGCGCCGCCACCAGCGCCTCGGTCGCGGCGCGGGGCGGGCCGAGACGGCCGACGCGGGCGGCCTCGGCGCGGGTCTCGGCCTCTGCGGACTCCGCCATCCAGGTCAGCGCCGCGGCTTCATGGAACAGCTCCGACGGCGCGACGCCCGGGTTCACCGCCAGGTTCACCCCCTGCGCGCCCAGCAGCCGGGCCAGCGCCAGGCCGTTGATCTCGGCGTAGTCCGAGCCCCCGCCGAAAGCCGCCAGCCGGGCCTCCGCGTCGAAGGCGAGCGCGGTGGCGCCGGCCTCCAGCTCCAGGATCACCGGGCGCATTCGGTCGCCCTGAAGGGGGGCTTCGAGCAGCAGCAGCAGCTCCGAGCCCATCAGCGCGTCCACCGCCCGCCCGTCCGCGGCGTCGCCCCCGGCCATCCGCAGGGCGCGGTCGAGCGGGGTCTCGGCATCCGCGCCCGCATCGGGCTCGACGACGATTTCAGGGGCGGAAGTCGGCTCGTGGGCGTCGGTCATCGTGGGGTCGGGTCCCTGTTGTCTTGCGCCTCGGGCGGCGCGAGGGGCGCGGGCGCCCCGCGCGCGAGGATCCAGTCGGCGACCAGGTCATGCACCCGCTCCGCCTCCAGGTCGCGCAGCAGCATGTGCCAGCCGGTGGGCACATATTCGAAGGTCTTGGGGCCGGGCAAGGCGTCGAATGCGCGCCGCACCGAGCTTTCGGGCACCACCTCGTCATGGGCGCCCATGACCACCAGCGTGTCGATCCGGTCGCCGGGCGCGGCCAGCACCGCCCGGTCCATCAGCCGGATCAGCCCCATGAACTCCCGCGGGGAGGGGTTGGCGAAACGGGTCTTGTCGCGCGACAGCGCGATCAGCATGGGGATGTTGTCCGAGGGCATGATCCGCACCGGCGCCTTGGTGGGGGCGATGCGCATGTCCGGCGCCACCGTCGCCATGGTCCAGGCCGAGGCGCGGTAGAGCGGGTTCAGCGTGTCCCCGCCCCAGACCGCGGGGGCGAGCAGGGCGACCCCGCGCACGCCCTCCAGCCGCCCCTCGCCCGCCGCGGTCAGGGCGACGCCGCCGCCCATGGAATGTCCGGCGACGAAGAGGGGAACGCCGGGGCGCATCTCGGCGATGCGGGCGGCGGCGGCCTCCAGGTCCTCGACCAGCGCGTCATGGCCGGGCCAGCGTCGGTTCGACGGGTTCCGCCCGAAGCCCCGCTGGTCATAGGCGAAGGTCTCGATCCCGGCGGCGGCCCAGCGGCGGGCGGCGACGTCATAGGTGGTGGGCGCGTAGTCGCCATAGCCGTGCAGGGCGAGCAGCACGGCCCGCGGCGCCGCCGCCGGCCAATGCGACAGGGCGAGCCGGCCGGCGGGCAGGTCCAGCCATCCGTCGATGCGGGCCGGGGCGTCGGGGCTCCGCTCGGCGTCGGTCCGGGAGGGCGCGGCGTCCGCGGTCCCGCCCTTGGCCTCGCCCTCGGCCTCGGCCGGGGGCGAAGGCGCGATCCCCGCGCCCGCCGCGGGCGAAGGCGCGCCCCCCATCGCCACCGGCGTCGCGACCGGCCCGCCCGGCGTCGCGCAGGCCGCCAGCGCCAGCGAAAGCCCCGACAGGGCCCACCCCAGCCCGATCCGCCGGACCACCCGCAACGGAGCGGCGGGGCCACGGCCAGGCGTCGCGGCCGGCGCGGGGCGGGTCATGTCAGCTCGGACACGCGGCGACGCAGCCATGGGACCAGCTCCTCCTCGAACCACGGGTTTCGCTTCAGCCATCCGGTATTGCGCCAGGACGGGTGGGGCAAGGGCAGGACGCCGGGCGGCGCCTCGCGCCAGGCGGCGACGCGGGCGGTGACGGTGGCCCGTCCCGGCTCCCGCCCCTTCATCGCCCAGGCCTGGGCATGGCCGCCGACCAGCAGGGTCAGCTCCACCTGCGGCATGACGGCGAGCGCCCGGTCCCGCCAGGTCCGCGCGCAGATCGCGGGCGGCGGCAGGTCGGCGCCCGCGGCGTCGTAGCCGGGAAAGCAGAAGCCCATGGGCAGGATGGCGATGCGGGCGGCGTCGTAGAAGGTCTCGCGCCCGATCCCCATCCAGTCCCGCAGCCGGTCGCCGGAGCGGTCGTCGAAGGGCAGGCCCGAGGCGTGAACCCGCGCCCCCGGCGCCTGGCCCGCGATCAGCAGGCGGGCGGTGGAGGAGAGCCGCACCACCGGCCGCGGCTGATGTCCCGTGCGGGTGGCGGCGAAGCGCGGGGCGCAGAGCCGGCAGCCCTCGATCGCCCCCGCCAGCGTCGCCGGCGTCTCTTCCGGGGCGCGGTCGTTCGCGCGGAACCCGGAGGGCCGGGGCCTCGCGTCGCGCGGGGCTCGGGTCATGCGGCGCGGTCTCCTGTCAGCGCGGCGCGGCGCGCGGAGGGGCGTGGGTCCCGCGCAAGATGGGGCGGGGCGCCGTCGGGGCGCAACCCATCCGGCGCGCGCCCGGCGCGACGCGCGAGTCGATGGGCCGGGGCGCCGAGCTCCGCGGAACGAAGGGGGGGAGCGAAGGAGGAGAGGCATTCCATCGGCCCATCGGCGCGCGCGGCTGTCGTTCCCGTCCCGTGCCCCGCCGGTCCATGCGGACTCCTTGTCCGCCCCCGCGTCCGGCCCCGGCCGAGCCATGCGTGTTCGCATGGAGCGGCGCGAAACGATCTCGCCCGGCGGTCCCGCCTTGGGCGGTCAGCCCTGGGCGCCGGCCCGTCTGAAGATCAGGGACGATGACGCGGATCGCCTCCGCGCCATCCCGGGGCCATCCCCGCGCCATCCTCGCGCCGAGTTCCAGCGACCCGGGTCGCCAACCCGCCCCGAGGGCGGTCAGGACGGCCGCCGTCACCGCCTCGTTCGCAGGTCCGGGCCCCGGCGCGGCGCCCGGTTGCCTGGCCTGGCCTGCGATCCCGCCGCGCCGCGCGCCGCCGGCACTTGCCTGCGCGGGCCGGGCGGGCCATTCACGGGGACCATGCCGCGCCTCCCCGCCTCCCGTTCCGCACCGCCCGTCCCGTCCGATGCGCCCGACCTGCTGGTCATCGGCGCCGGCGCCTTCGGGCTCTGGTCCGCCCGCGCCGCGCTGGCCCGGGGACTGAGCGTCATCATCGCGGGCGAGCACGCGGCCCCCGCCGCCTCCGCCACGCCGGTCGGCGCCCTCGCCCCCCATCTCGCCGAGCCCTGGACCCCGCTCAAGGCCTTCCAGCTCGCCGCTCTTTCGGCGCTGGGCCCGGAGATCGCGGCGCTGGAGGCGGAGACGGGGCTTTCGGCCGGCTACGCCCGCCCCGGGCGGCTCAGCCCCCTGACCTCCGAGGCGCAGCGGGCCCATGCCGAGGCCCGCGTCGCCGATTGCGCGGCGCGTTGGGGGGCGGGGGCGGGGGTGACCTTGATCGACCGGCCGGACGCGGCGGGCGCGTGGGATCCGGCCTGGCTCGCCCCCGCCGCCCATGGCGCGCTGCATGACGACCTGACGGCGCGGGTCGATCCGCCGGCCCTGCTCGCCGCCCTGCGCGCCGCCTGCGCCGGGGCCGGCGCGGGGTTCGCGGACCTGGGCGGGTTTCTCGGCTGGTCCGCCGGGGCGGCGGGGTTCGAGCGCGGCGAGATCCGGGCCGGCGCCGCCATCCTCGCCGCCGGGACCGCGACGCTGCGGCTGTTCCCGTCGCTCGGCGGCGGGCCGGTCCACGGGCAGGCGGCGCGGTTGCGGGTGGCGGCGCCAAGGGGCGCGCCGCTGATCGGGGCGCCGGGGTTGTGGATCACGCCGCATGCGGGCGGCCGGGTGGCGGTGGGGGCGACGTCGCAGGGCGGGCGCGCCGACCTGACCACCGACAAGGCGCTGGACCGGCTGCTGGCCCGGGCCGAGGCCCATTGCCCCCTGCTGGCCGGCGCCGAAGTCGAGACCCGCTGGGCCGGTCTGCGCCCGCGGGCGGCGAGCTCTTCGCCCGTGGTCGGCCCCGCGCCCGGAGCGCCCGGGCTGGTGCTGGCCACGGGCGGCTACAAGATCGGCCTGGGCGTGGCGGCCGCCTGCGGGCGCGCCGCGGCGGCCATGGCGACGGGCGCGACGCCGGATGACCTCCCCGCCGAATTCCTTCCCCCCGCCGATGCGCCTCTGCCGGAGTTCCGCCGTCCGGGCGGCGCCGGGGCCGGTTCCGGCGAGGCCTGACGCGGGCCTTCGGCCAAGGCGCGGAGTCGGGGCCGGGCGCTTCCCCCTCCGGGGCTGGCGTCGCCCGGAAGACGCCGCCTGCGCAACGGGGCCGCCCGCGCCGGGCGCAGCCCTCGCCACGCCCGCCGCGCGCCGCGGGCGCGGCCCGTCCACCCGCGGGGCCTCGACGCGGCGCCTGGCCCCCCCGTCTCCGGCCCGCGGCGCCGCGACCGTCTTTCCGCGGCCGCCCGTCGGGCGTATGAGGGGGCCGGACACCGAGCGGCCCGGCGCCAGGCGCAGGGCGATGACGGGAGCGACCGACATGCAGCAGACAGTCCCCGAGGCCGGGATCTCCGGCCGCCCCGCTCGCCCCCCGGTTTCGCCGGGCGAGGCGCCCCGGGCCAAGGGCCGCGCCGCGCGGCGTAAGGGCCTGCGCGCCGGCGCGGCGCTGATGGCGCTGGGCCTCGCGGTCGCCGCCATCGCCGGGGGCGCGCCGGGCGCCGCAAGCGCCAACGACGGCGAGGACTACTACTTCCCGCCCGTCACCTCGCAGGAGAAGTTCGAGCGCTCGATGCTCGCCGGCCCCCGCCGCGACGGGCTCGACCGGGAGGCCTTCGTGGGCGCCATCGCCCGCGCCCAGGCCGAATCCGCCCAGACCCCGCGCTTCGCGCTCTTCGCCAAGGGCGACGGCTCCCGGCGGCTGATCATGATCGGGCTCGACGACCAGTCCTTCCGCACCCTGTTCCGCGCCCGCGCCGTGCTCGCCCAGCTCACCTATGGCATGCGCGCCACGCCGCTGTTTCGTTCCCAGGGGCTGGAGGCCAGCGCCACCTTCTTCGACGCGCTCAAGCTGCTGGGGTTCACGAGCCTGACCGTCTCCGACGGCGCCACCTGGACCCACCGCATCGACTTCGAGTGACGGGAGCTTCCGCCATGACCGACGACCTCGCCGCGATCACCACGCTGGGCCAGGCGGCCGAGCAGCCCGCCTCCCCCGAGGAGGCGCGGCTCGACCCCGTGCCCAACCCGCAGCGGGGGGAGCTGTTCCTCGCCCGCTTCGTGGCGCCGGAATTCACCTCGCTCTGCCCGGTGACCGGCCAGCCGGATTTCGCGCATCTGGTGATCGACTACGCGCCGGACGAATTCCTGATCGAATCGAAGTCGCTGAAGCTGTTCCTGACCAGCTTCCGCAACCACGGCGCCTTCCACGAGGACTGCACCGTGTCGATCGGCAAGCGCATCGCGGCGGTCGCGAAGCCGACCTGGATCCGCATCGCCGGCTACTGGTATCCGCGCGGCGGCATCCCGATCGACGTGTTCTGGCAGTCGGGACCGGCGCCGGAAGGCCTGTGGGTCCCCGATACCGGGGTCGCGCCCTACCGTGGGCGCGGTTGAGCGCGACGGCGTGCGGGGATTTGAGCGCCACTGCGCGCGGGGCTGTGAGCGCGAATGCGCGCGGGGACGTGAGCGCGAATGCGCGCGGGGATGAGCGGATGAGAGGAGCGGGCCGATGATGGATGCGAGCGCGAATGCCGGGTCGGCCCGGCGGATCGACGGCAAGGCCTTCGCCGAGGGCCTGCGGGTCCAGGTCGCCGCCGAGGTGGCGAAGCTGGCCGCGCAGGGCGTGACGCCCGGCCTTGCGGTGGTGCTGGTGGGCGAGGATCCGGCCTCGCAGGTCTATGTGCGCAACAAGGGCCGGCAGACGCTGGAGGCGGGCATGGCCAGCTTCGAGCACAAGCTGCCCGCCGACGCCTCCGAGGCCGAATTGCTGGAGATCGTCGCCCGGCTCAACGCCGACCCGGCGGTGCACGGGATCCTGGTGCAGCTGCCGCTGCCCGGCCACATGGACGCCGACCGGGTGATCGACGCCATCGCGCCGGAGAAGGACGTGGACGGGTTCCACGTGATCAATGTCGGGCGTCTGGCGGCGGGGCTGCCGGCGATGGTGTCCTGCACGCCGCTGGGCTGCCTGATGCTGCTGCGCGACCAGCTGGGGCGCCTCTCGGGGCTCGACGCGGTGGTGGTCGGGCGCTCGAACATCGTGGGCAAGCCGATGGCGCAACTGCTGCTGCGCGAGAGCTGCACGGTGACCGTCGCCCATTCCCGCACGAAGGACCTGGCCGAGGTCTGCCGGCGCGCCGACATCCTGATCGCCGCCGTGGGCCGGCCCGAGATGATCCCGGGCGACTGGATCAAGCCGGGGGCGACGGTGATCGACGTGGGCATCAACCGCATTCCGGCGCCGGAGCGGGGCGAGGGCCGGACCCGCCTGGTGGGCGACGTGCATTACGCGAGCGCGGCGCAGGTCGCCGGCGCGATCACCCCGGTGCCGGGCGGGGTCGGGCCGATGACCATCGCCTGCCTGCTGGCCAACACCGTCACCGCCGCCTGCCGCATCCACGGGATCGAGCCCCCCGCCGCCTTCGCCTTCTGACGTCGCCTTTTTTGACGGGGCCTTCTGACAGGGCCTTTTGGCGGGGCCCTCTGACGGGGCCGGCCGGTTCCGGACGCCCCCCGCGGCGTCCGGCCGGGGCCGCGCAGGCCCCGCGGACGGCGCCTCCGCGCCCGGCGCCGCGAGGCCGCCGCCCGGCCCGCCCGGCGGGGGCGGTCGCGCGGCGAGGCGCCGCTCAGGCCCGCGGGCGGATCACCGCCATCGTGCCGAGCATGATGGCGGCCCGCGTCGCCACGCCGTCCGCGTCGATGCTGTCGACCTCGGCCCGCACCACCACCACGCTGCGCCCCGCCCGCTCGACCCGTCCGCGGGCCAGCACCCGCGCGCCGTTCACCGGGGCGAGGAAATTCGTCTTCATCTCCAGCGTCACCACGCTGTCGCCCGGCGCCAGCATGGTCGCCGCCGCGATCCCCGCCGCCGTGTCGCCCCCGGCGAAGGCCATGGCCGCATGGGCGGCGCCCAGCTGCTGGCGGGTGGCCTCGCCGACGGGGGCCGAGAGATCCGCCGCGCCGGGGCGCAGGGTTTCGAGCCGGTAGCCGAGCAGGCGCATCATGTTCTGCACCTCGAACAGCGCGCGGGCGCGGGCTTCCCAGTCCGGGTCGCGGGGCGTGAAGGCGGGAGGCGCGGGGGCGAAACCGGGGGCGGGGCTGTCGAGGGTCATCATGTTCCGGAGCGTGAAGGGGGCGGAGGGGCCAGCAGATCCCCCGCCCGGCGGCGCATCAAGATCCGGGAGGTCGCGGGGCGCATCGGCCGCGGGGCGCGCGCCGGTCATGATCGGGCGAAGCGGGATCGCGAGCCTTGAAGGCCGCGCGCCCCGCCCACCCCGCCCGCCCCGCCCCGCGCGTCGGCGGGGTCGAGCCGTGCCGGGGCCTCGGAAGGCGGGCCGGATCGCCGGCTGGCCGTGGCGCTCCGGTCAGTCCATGCCGCCCATCACCGCCATCGTGCCCAGCATGGTGGCGATCGGCGTCTCCGCCCCCGCCTGATCCAGCGCGACCACGTCGGAGCGGACCACCGTGACCGTCCGCCCCGCGCGCTCCACCCGTCCCGTCGCCCGGATCGCCTGCCCGCGGGCCGGGGCCAGCAGGTTGATCTTCATCTCGATGGTCAGCACGCCGAAGCCCGGCGCCATCAGCGACTGCGCCGCGATCCCCGCCGCCGTGTCGCCCGCGGAAAAGGCCAGCCCCGCATGGGCGAACCCGTGCTGCTGCGAGATCTCGGGCCGGATCGGGGCGGTCAGCACGGCGATCCCGGGGGCGAGGCTTTCGATCGCGATCCCCAGATGGCCCATCATGCCCTGAAGGGCGAAGACCTTGCGGATCCGCTGCTCCCAGTCCGGGTCGCGAGGGGTGAAGGCGCTCATTTCGGGCTCCGTGTCGGGGGGGCGTGGGGGCGGATTGCGTGGGGGCGAGCCTGGATGCGGGGGCGCGGGCGTCCTGCGTGGCGGAGCCTCGCGGGCGGGTTCAGCGCCCCGTCGACGCCAGCCTTGCGATGGGGCGCAGGGCGGAGAGCGGGACGGGCGTCACCCGCGGGCCAAGCAGCAGGGCCAGCCCCTCGGGCGCCAGGGCGCGGATCGCCGGGTCGCGGGCGCAGAGGCCGCCGGTATAGCGCCCGAAGGCCGGCAGGATCAGCCGCCCGTGGGAGAGCACGAAACAGGCGCGCGCGCCGCCGCCGCCGGGCAGCCGTCCCTTGGGGTGATAGTGGCCGGAGACCTCGCCCCCCTCGCGCTCGCCCCCCTCGCCCGCGATCCCGCCCGCCCGCCAGCCCGGCGCGGCGATGTGGCGGAAGACCAGCGGCCCCGCCCGCAGTTCCGCCGCATGGGTCATGCCGGGAGCGGTCAGGCCGTTGGGGCCGGGATCGTGGTTGCCCTCCGCCCAGGTCCAGCGCCGGCCCTCGGCCATCTCCGCCAGCCGCGCCCGGGTCGCGGGGGCCAGCGCCGCGGCCGCGGCGGGGTCGTCGAAACTGTCGCCCAGGCAGACCACCTCGGCGGGGGCGAGCGCCGCGATCTCGGCCGCCAGCCGATCCAGCGTCTCCTCGGTCTCGTAGGGGGGCAGCAACGGCCCGCCGCGCCGCGCCATCCGTCCGGATTTGCCCAGATGCAGGTCGGCGACCGTCAGCATCCGCCGCGCCGGCCACCACAGCGCGCCCGAGGGCCGGGCGACCAGCGCCGCGCCCCCCAGCGCGAAGCCGAGCCCCTCCGCAGGGGCGGCGGTAGGCGAGGGGCAGGGGGGCAGGGGAAGCGAGTCGCTCATGTCCGCGATGTTAGCGAAATGTTCCCCCCGTCGCCAAGGGGCCGCGACGTGGGGACGAGGGCGCCCGCCGGGCCTCGCCCGGCGCGGGGCGGAGGGGGCTCGACGCCCCCTCCGGCCCGTCTCCCTCCGGCCCGTCTCCCTCCGGCCCGTCTCCCTCCGGCCCGTCTCCCTCCGGCCCGTCTCCCTCCGGCCCGTCTCCCTCCGGCCCGTCTCCCTCCGGCCCGTCTCCCTCCGGCCCGTCTCCCTCCGGCCCGTCTCCCTCCGGCCCGTCTCCCTCCGGCCCGTCTCCCTCCGGCCCGTCTCCCTCCGGCCCGTCTCCCTCCGGCCCGTCTCCCTCCGGCCCGTCTCCCTCCGCCCCGTCTCCCTCCGCCCCGTCCCCTTCCCCAAGGACCGTCCTCAGCCCAGCGTCTTGACCATGCGCAGGACCGGCACGGTCCGGCCCGCGACCGCCGGGGCCTCCATCCGCTCGACCTCCCGCCAGCCGGCGGCGCGGTAGAGCGGCGCGCCCGCCAGCGTGGCGATCAGCATGCCCTGGGAAAATCCCGCCTCGGCCGCGGCCGCCTCCGCCGCCGCGAGGATCGCCCGGCCGATCCCCCGCCGCGCGTGGTCGGGATCGGTGTACATGGCCCGAACCCGCGCCGGCTCCGTCGCCGGGTCGACCAGCGCGTCGTCGCGCCCCGCGCTGTGCCCGCCGCCATGCGACGTGCGCCGCTTCGACCAGCCGCCGCAGCCGATCACGGCGCCGGACGCGTCCTCGACCAGGAAATAGGTTCCGTCCGCCACCAGCTGCGGGTCCATGCCCATGATCGCGACGCTGTCCGCGACTTGCTGCGGCGTCAGGAACCCGTCCAGCAGCCGCCCGATGGCGCGGTCCATCACCGCGGTCATCGCGGGAATGTCCGCCGCCCGCGCCAGGCGCAGGGTCCAGGCGGGCCGCGTATCCGGGCGCGCGCTCATCCCGGCTCCTCGATCCCGCAGGTCATCGGCTCGCGGCCCGGAAGCTCGAACCGCGCCGCGTCGCCCTTCACCCAGAACAGGATCTCGCCGTCGCCCAGCCAGGGCGCGGCCTCGCCCGCCTCGGCGGCGTAGCGGGCGCCCGAGGCGCTGCGGCCCTGCGGCAGAACCACCGTCGCCTCCGCCCAGTCGAGCACCGCCAGCCCCGGCTCGGCGTCGATGAAGGTCAGCCCGACCAGCGCGTCGAGCCCCGGGCAGGCGGCGACGTAGGGGCCGGTGGAGATGCCGGCCGCGTCCTGCATCCGCGCGTCGGCGTAGCCCTGGCGCAATGCGTGGATCCGGATGGCCTGTTCGGCCCGCACGCAGGCCGCGAGGTCGTCGGCCTTCCAGCAGTCGTCGCGTCCCTTGATCCATCCACGCTGGGTGGGTTTGAGCGTGGCGAGCCGCTCGGCGTTCATATGCGGGCTCTCGACGGCGAGGCGGTAGAGCCGCGCCACCTCGCGGTCCAGCGCCGCCTGGGCGGGATCGGCGCAAATCAGCTTTTCGGCCGAGGATTCGGCCCTGGCGCAGTCGAAGGACGGGCCGGCGCCCTCGGCGCGCGCGCCCGGCGCGGCGGCCATAAGCGCGAGGCCGAGCGCGCAGGCGCCAAGACCGGAACGGGGATGGAGCATGCGCGGTTTCCTCCTCATCGCGCCCGAGCGGCCCGAGCCGCCGGATCGCCGGGCGAGGGGCGCGGGACGACTCGGGCAGCGGCCAATCTGCACCGGGCCGCCCGGTTGCGCCAGCGCGGGGCGAACCCGCGGACGGAGGCTCAGGGCTCCGGCCCCTCCTCCCGCACAAGCCCCTCCTCCCGCACAAGTCCCGCCTCGCGCAACAGGTCGGCTTCGCGCATCAGCGCCGCGGCCTCGCCCTCAAGAAGGCGCTGGCGGCCGTCGCCCTTGATCGGAACCTTGCCGACCTCAAGCATCAGGGGCGCGGCGAGCGGGGTGATCCGCTCGGCCCGCACCACCCGCACGTCGCTGCGGGCGCGGGCGCAGAGCGCCTCGATCCTCGCGAAGTCCACCAGGCCCCGCTCCGCTTCCCGCCGCGTGATGCGCATCAGCAGGTGGTCGGGGTCGAAGCGGCGCAGGGTGTCGTAGAGGATGTCCGAGGAAAACGTCGCCTGCCGCCCGGTCTTGCGCATTCCGGGCAGGTTGCGCTCGATCAGGCCGGCGATGATGGCGGCGGCCCGAAACGTCCGCTTCATCACCGCGTTCTCGCCCAGCCAGCCCTCCAGCCCCTCGCGCAGCCCTTCGGCGTCGAGCAGGGCGGCGGGGTCGGGGGCCTCCTCCAGCGCCCAGGTCATCAGGGCGTAGTCATTGGCGACGAAGCCGAGCGGACCCAGCCCGGCCGTCTCCATCCGCCGCGTCACCAGCAGCCCCAGCGTCTGGTGCGCGTTGCGCCCCGCGAAGCCGTAGATCACCAGGTGGCGGCGGCCGTGATGGGGGAAGGTCTCGCACAACAGGCCGCGGCGCGACGGCAGCGCCGACCGCTCGGCCTGAAGCGCCAGCCAGTCGGCGGTATGCGCGGGCAGGGCGCGGACGGCGGCGGGATCCTCCAGCAGGTCCATCACCCGGTTCGACAGCAGGGTGGAGGTGGAGAGCTTCGAGCCCCCGAACACCGCGATCCTGGGGGCCTTCGTCCGTTCCCGCGACACCAGGATGGTCAGGTCGCGCAGCCCCTCGAAGCGCACCACCTCGCCGCCGATCAGGAAGCTGTCGCCGGGCGTGAGGGTGGCGGCGAAATCCTCCTCGATCTCGCCCAGCTTGTAGCCGCCCCCGCCCCGTTTGCCGCCAAGCCGGACGGCCAGCGTCTCGGTCCCGATGATCGTGCCGAGGTTCATGCGGATCGCGCGCGAGGCGCGGGGGTCGCGCAGGCGGAAGGTTCCGGGGGGCCCCTCGGCGAGGCGTTTCCACTTGTCGTAGGCGCGCAGCGCGTAGCCGCCGGTGGCGCAGAATTCGAGGCAGTCGTCGAACTCCGCGCGGGGCAGGTCCGCGTAGGGCCCGGCGCCGGCGCGGATTTCGTCATAGAGCGCGGTCGCCTCGAACGGCCCGGCGCAGGCGGTGGCGAGGATATGCTGGCAGAGCACGTCCAGCGGCCCGTCCCGCGTCTCGTCGCCGTCGAGGTCATGATCCAGCACCGCGTCCAGCGCCGCCCGGCATTCCAGCACCTCGAAGCGGTTGGCGGGCACGATCAGCGCGCGGGACGGCGCGTTGTAGCGGTGGTTGGCCCGCCCGATGCGCTGCACCAGCCGCTTGACGTTCCTGGGCGCGCCGACCTGCACCACCAGGTCCACGTCCCCCCAGTCGATGCCCAGATCCAGCGAGCCGGTGCAGACCACCGCGCGCAGCGTCCCCTCGGCCATGGCGGCCTCGACCCTCTGCCTGGCCTCGCGGTCGAGGCTGCCGTGGTGGATGCCGATGGGCAGGGCGTCGTCGTTGACCGCCCAGAGCGCCTGGAAGAACAGCTCCGCCTGGGCGCGGGTGTTGTGAAAGACCAGCGTGATGCGATGGGCGCGGATCAGGTCCATGACGGCGGAGGCCGCGTGCCGCCCGCCCTGGCCGGACCAGGGCGGCGGGGCCTCGGTCTCCAGCATCCCGATATCCGGCTCGGGGCCGGGATCGGCGAGCAGGACGCGGCAGCCCGACGGGGCCAGCCAGCGGCCGAGGGCGGGCGGATCCTCGACCGTAGCGGACAGCCCGACGACCGACAGGCCGGGGGAGAGCCCGCGCAGCCGCGACAGCAGCAGGGTCAGCTGGTCGCCCCGCTTGGATTCGGCCAGCGCGTGGGCCTCGTCCACGATGACCCGCCTGAGGCCCGCGAAGATGCGCGGCGCGTCCTCGTAGGACAGCAGCAGCGCGAGGCTCTCAGGCGTGGTCAGCAGGATATGCGGCGGGGTCGCGCGCTGGCGGCGGCGGGCGGACTGGGTTGTGTCGCCGGTGCGGTCCTCGACCCGGATCGAGAGCCCCATCTCCTCGATCGGGCGGGCGAGGTTGCGGCGGATGTCGGCGGCCAGCGCCTTGAGCGGCGAGAGATAGAGCGTGTGCAGCCCCGGCGGCGGGTCCCCCTCCAGCGCCACGAGGGAAGGGAGGAACCCGGCCAGCGTCTTGCCGCCCCCCGTGGGCGCGACGAGCAGGTCGGCGGCGCCGGGGCGGGCGGAGGCGAGCAGGTCAAGCTGATGGGGATGCGGCGTCCAGCCCCGCCGGGCGAACCAGTCGGCGAAGCGGGGGGGCAGGGCGCCGGGCGCGGCGGAGGGCGGCGCGGGCGAGGGCGGGGCGGAGGCATCCATGGGACGGAGCATAGCCCGGCATGCGGTCGGGCGGAACAGGCCGGGAACACGAGCGCGAGAGCGAAGCGCCCGTCCCGCGCGGGCGCCCCGGGTTTGGGCGCCCGCGCGGGGCGGGCGCTCGGATTGGGCGGCGCGAATTTTCTTCCGGTCGCGGCGATGCGGCGATGACGCGGCGGGGGCCGGCGGCGCGCGGCGCGTTCCGGGGCGGGCGAAGGGCGGGAGGGCGCGTCGCGGCTGCGCGCCGCCGGGGACGACCGGGGCTCCGCCCGCCGCCCGGAACATGACGTCGGGGCTTCAGCATCTTGCCCTGGTCAGACCTGCGGAGGGCGGCCGCGGGGCGCCTCCGCCCCGAGGGTTCCGGGAGCGCCGGCGGCCGGTTTTCGCGCCCCTCTCGCGCCCCGCGCCGAGGGGGCGCGCAGCCCCGCCGGCCTCCCTGCGGCGACGCGGCGCGGGCTCGCAAGTTTCTGGGCGCCGCACTTGACCTTCCCCCATCGTCCGTCTCTGATTGCTCTGTAATCACCTGCGCCGCCGCCCTTCGCACGGGGGCGCGGCAAAGAGGGGGACGGACCGTGTTCAACGAGATGTCCGGATCGGACGGCAAGCTTCGCGACCCCTATGCGGGGATCGCGGAATGGCTGGAAAGCAGCGGCGTCGATCTGCTCAACCGCCGCTCGGAGGAGGCCGAGGCCATCTTCCGGCGCATCGGCATCACCTTCGCCGTCTACGGCGAGGGCGGCGACCCCGAGCGCCTGATCCCCTTCGACCTGATCCCCAGGGTCTTCGCGGCCGCCGAATGGCGCCGGCTCGACCGCGGCATCCGCCAGCGGGCGCGGGCGCTGAACGCCTTCCTCTACGACGTCTATCATCGCGGCGAGATCCTGCGCGCCGGCATCGTTCCGGCCCACCTGGTCTACCGCAACTCGGCCTTCCTGCCCGAGATGATGGGGGTCAAGCCGCCGGGCCGGGTCTATTCCCATATCGTGGGCATCGACATCGTGCGCACCGGGGCCGACGACTTCCAGGTGCTCGAAGACAACTGCCGCACGCCGTCCGGCGTCTCCTACATGCTGGAGAACCGGGAGATCATGATGCGCATGTTCCCCGAACTGTTCGACGGCGGCGGGGTCGAGCCGGTGGACGACTATCCCGACGCCCTGCGCAAGACGCTGGAGGAGGTCGCGCCGCCGGCCTGCAAGGGCGATCCGACCTGCGTGGTGATGACGCCGGGGCCGCTGAACTCGGCCTATTACGAGCACTCCTTCCTCGCCGACCTGATGGGCGTGGAACTGGTGGAGCCGCAGGACCTGTTCGTCGACGACGGCCTGGTCTGGATGCGCACCACCCGCGGCCCGCAGCGGGTGGACGTGATCTACCGGCGCATCGACGACGATTACATCGACCCGCTGTCCTTCCGCCCCGACAGCCTGCTGGGCGTGCCCGGCCTGTTCGACGCCTACCGGGCGGGGGGCGTGACGCTGTGCTCGGCGCCGGGCGCGGGGGTCGCGGACGACAAGGCGATCTACACCTTCGTGCCGGACATGATCCGGTTCTATCTCGGCGAGAAGCCGATCCTCGACAACGTGCCGACCTGGCGCTGCGCCGAGACCGACAGCTGCAAGTATGTGCTGGAGCATCTCGACGAACTGGTGGTCAAGGAAGTCCACGGCTCGGGCGGCTACGGCATGCTGATCGGCCCGAAGGCGACGAAGGAGGAATGCGAGGCCTACGCCAAGCGCATCCTCGCGGACCCCTCGGACTTCATCGCCCAGCCGACGCTGGATCTCTCGGCCACGCCGACGATTTCGGGCGGAGTGGTGTCGCCCCGCCATGTCGACTTCCGCCCCTACTGCCTCGTGGGGCAGGAGATGCGGCTGGTCCCCGGCGGCCTGACCCGCGTGGCGCTGCGCGAGGGCAGCCTGGTGGTGAACTCGTCGCAGGGCGGCGGGGTCAAGGACACCTGGGTGCTGAGCGAATGAGCATGACCGCGCACGCGCCGACCCACGGTCGGATCACCCCCCAGGGAGCTTTCGGATGCTGAGCCGGACCGCCGAGAACCTGTTCTGGATGGGCCGCTACATCGAGCGCGCGGAAAGCACCGCCCGCCTGATGGAGATGGGCCAGCGCATGGCCATGCTGCCCGGCGCGGGGGAGCGGGACGAGTGGCGCTCCGTCGTCACCTCCTGCGGGTCGGCCCACCATTTCGACAAGGCCGAGCGCATCTCGGAAGTCGCCGCCGCCCGCGCGCTGGTGCTGGACGGGGACAACCCGTCCTCGATCCGGGCCTGTCTTTCGGCGGCGCGGGCCAATGGCAAGGCGGTGCGCACCGCGCTGACGCGGGAGATGTGGGAGTCGCTCAACGACGGCTGGCGCAAGCTGGAAAGCGTCGATCCGGGCGCCCAGTCCCTGCGCCGCGAGTTGCCGGAGCTGCTGGACTGGACCAAGCGCCGGGCCAACCTGCTGCGCGGCGCCGCCGAGACCTCGATGCTGCGCAACGACGGCTGGGACTTCATGCGCATCGGCGGCTTCCTGGAGCGCGCCGACATGATCCTGCGCCTGCTCGACGTGAAATATTTCGTGCTGCTGCCCGAGACCGACGTGGTCGGCGGCGGGCGCGACCATCATCAGTGGACCTCGGTGCTGCACGCCACTTCGGCGACGCGGGCCTTCCACCATGTCTATCGCGGCGACTACGCGCCGTGGCAGATCACCGACTTCCTGCTGCTCAACCGCGCCTTCCCGCGGTCGCTGTCGCACTGCTACCGGCAGACGCTCGGCCATCTGGAGCATATCGAGCGACGCTACGGCGCGCGCCACCCCTGCCACGACACCGCGCTCGCGATGGTCGAACGGCTGGAAAGCGCGGGTATGGGCGAGCTGTTCAAGCAGGGCCTGCACGAATTCGTCTCCGACGCGCTGGCGGTGACCGCCCGCCTGTCGCGCGAGATCAAAGAAGCCTACCATTTCTGAGGGGACCGTTCCGATGCGCCTGAGCATCCGTCACCGCACGGTCTACGAATACGACCCCGCCGCCCTGCGCCTGGCCCTGCGCCTGCGCCTGTGGCCCTCGGTCTACGAGGGGCAGGCGCTGCCGGACTGGACCGTCACCGTCAACGGCGAGCCGGTGAAGCCGCTGCTCACCGATGATTTCGGCGACGTGGTGGCGCTCTGGCACGCGCATCAGCCGATCGGTTCGGTGGAGATCAT
The DNA here is from genome assembly GCF_900106695.1 of Albimonas donghaensis. GTDB lineage: Bacteria > Pseudomonadota > Alphaproteobacteria > Rhodobacterales > Rhodobacteraceae > Albimonas > Albimonas donghaensis. The sequence continues at coordinate 487,497 of NZ_FNMZ01000002.1, read as the reverse complement.
CGCCCAGGGCGTGGTCGAGACCTCCGACACCGCCGGCGTGGTCCGGGGGCTGGGCCATGCCAGGGCCGCCGGCGTGTTCCTGCGCGAGACCGAGCTGACCCGGCCCGACGACGCGATCTGCGAACTCGCCGCCACCGTGGCCGCGGAGAAGGGCGACGACGGCACGCTCGCCGTCATGCACGCCCTGTGCAACGCGGTGCGCGAGGCGGTGGACTACCGCCCCGGCGTGACCGACGCCGACACCACCGCCTCCCGCGCCCTCGCGCTCGGGGCCGGGGTCTGCCAGGACCATGCGCATGTGTTCATCGCCGCCGCCCGCTCGCTGGGCGTGCCGGCGCGCTATGTCTCGGGCTATCTGCATGTGGACCCCGTGGAGGATGACGAGGACGCGGACGACGCCGACCGGATCCGCACGGACGACCTGACCGAGACGCACGCCTGGGCCGAGGCCTTTCTCGAAGGGCTGGGCTGGGTCGGCTTCGATCCGTCGAACGACGTCTGCCCGACGGAGGGCTATGTGCGGCTGGTGACGGGGCTCGACGCGAACGAGGCCGCGCCGCTGCGCGGCTCCGTCACCGGGGCGAGCGAGACCACCCTGACCGCCGAGGTCGAGGTCGTCCAGGCCGAGGGGCCGGGCCAGAGCCAGAGCCAGCAGCAGTAAGCCGGCCGGGGGCCGCCAGCCGCAGCAGGCCCACCGGGGTCCCGCGGGGCGCGCGATCTCCCGATCCGGCGACTTGGCGGCGCGGCGCGGATGACATCCGCCCCGCGCCCCTGTATCCCCGCCCGCGACTCGGGCGCCGCGCCGGCGCCCTGGACCCGAGGGAGAACCCGCCGTGACCTATTGCGTGGGCCTGCGCCTGGACGCCGGGCTGGTGATGCTGTCCGACACCCGCACCAATGCCGGGCTCGATAACATCTCGCGCTTCGGCAAGATGTTCTCCTGGGAACGGGAGGGCGAGCGCGCGCTGGTGGCGATGACCGCCGGCAGCCTGTCGATCACCCAGGGCGTGATCACCGCGCTGAACGAGGCCTGCGCCCGCGCCGAGGCCGGCGAGGATGTCGAGAGCGTCCTGACCTGCGACAGCCTGTTCCGCGCCGCCCAGCTTGTCGGCGACGCCATGGCCGCCCAGCAGCGCCGCTACCGCGAACGGCTGGAGGAGGCGGGGGCGGGGACCGGCGCCTCGATCATCCTCGGCGGCCAGCGCAGGGGCGGGCGGGCGCGGCTGTTCCTGATCTACGGGGCCGGCAACTTCATCGAGGCCACCGAGGACACCCCCTTCTTCCAGATCGGCGAGCACAAATACGGCAAGCCGATCCTCGACCGGGTGATCGAGCCCTCGACCCCGCTGCCCACCGCGCTGAAGGCGGCCTTCGTGTCGATGGACTCGACCCTGCGCTCCAACCTCTCGGTGGGGATGCCGCTGGATCTGGCGGTGATGGAGGCCGGGTCCCTGCGCGTCGACATCCGGCGGCGGATGGAGCAGGACGACCCGGAATTCGCCAAGGTATCCGGCGCCTGGGGCGAATCGCTGAGGGACGCGTTCGCGCGGCTTCCCGAGATCGTGTTCTGACCCTGCGTCGCCGGGGCGCAGGTCCGGACAGTCATCAGGTCGGGCTCGGGGACGCGCCCGGCCGGATGGCGAAAGCGCGGATTTCGGGACGAAACGGCTGAAAAGTCAGCCGGGGACATGCCGGGCGGCGCATATGAAGCCGGAATGACCGCGTCCGGCGTCGTTCGGAGTCCGGGGGCGGCGACGCGCGGAAACGCATTGTATCCGCGGCGCGCGACGTTATTGGATGCCTTGTCGAAATCTGAAAACGGATTAATATCAATTCACGTGACGGGCACGATTCTCAACGTGGGGAAAAGGGTCGGTTACTTGAACCGAAGGTGAACAGGGGGCGTCCCGCGTAGCACGGACGAACGTTGTCTTCGGGTGTAGCGTAGCGTGTCCTGGAGGACGAAATGAGCGTCATTCGGCGCATCCGCGCATGCAGGCGCGACGAGTCGGGGTCAGCGACCGTCGAGTTCGTGCTGTGGCTTCCCATCTTCTTCATGGTTTTCTGCGGCGCTACTGACGCCACTCTGCTCATGCACAAGCAGACGCAGATGATCGACGTGGCCCGGTCCGCATCGCGCGCCGTGTCGATGGGCGTGTCATCCCAGGCCGAGGCCGAGGCCTTCGCGCTTCAGCAGATGAACAGCGACAATTCCGAGAACGTGTCCGTCACGGTGCAGAACGGCTTCGTCACCGCGACGCTGAACATGCCCTATTCGGACGTCGTGATCTTCGGCTCGTTCCTGGCGGGGGACAGCGCGCTGGGCGCATCCGTCACCATGGTCGACGAATCCTCGACGAATGGCTGAGGGTCACGGCCGGAGGCCGTTCGCAACCCTGCGCCGCCTCGTTCGCGACGAGGCGGGGGCGGGCAGCGTCTTCTCCGTCCTCTGGCTGATGGCGCTGATGATCATCGCCGGCGTGGCGGTGGACGTCTCCAACGCCTACCGGGTGCGCGCCCAGCTTCAGGCCACGGCGGACGCCGCCGCGCTGGCCGCGATCCTGCGCGTCGGCGATCCGGACGGGGCGCGCGCCGCGGCGCGCCAGCTCGCCAACATCAACATGCCCACCGACCTCAACGGCGACGTGATGCCGACCGCGCTGGTCGAGCTCGGCATCTGGGAGCAGGCGAGCGGAACCTTCGTGCGCACCGAGCTGCCCCTGTTCAACGCCGTGCGGGTCACCGCCAAGCGGGGCGATGACGGCGGCGACGTGGTGCCGACCTTCCTGCTCGGGCTGATGAGCAACGAAAGCTGGACCATCGCCGCGTCCTCCACGGCCGTCTACCGGCCGACCTCGGCGAATGCCGACGGCAACCAGTGCGGCGGCGGCCTGATCATGTCCGAAAAGGACCTGCAGATGGGCGGCAACAACGAGCTGACCAACGGCATCTGCGTGCATGGCGAGACCGGGGTGAAGTTCGGCGGCTCCAGCTTCTTCACCGACGATGTGCGGATCAGCGCATTCGACCCCGACACCATCGAGATCGGCAGCGTCGACAACGGCTCCGCCACCGAGGATCAGGTGAAGGTCGACGAGCCGGTGCACATGGAGGCCAAGATCCTCCCCCAGCTCGACACCATGTTCGACGATCTCTGGACCGAGATCTTCGAGAGCGGGATCTCCACCTATTCCGGTCCGCTGATCCCCGATTTCATCTACAACGACGCGGGCTACGCCAACGTGGTGCGGGTCGATCAGTGGTGGTGGACGGTGCAGCCGGGGGATCTCAACCCCCACACCATCTACGTGGTCAATCACGGCATGCAGCTCGCCGGCAAGGTGGACGCGCAGAACGTGGCGATCATCGCCAAGGGCCAGATCGGCATGGGCGGCGGGCCGGCGCTGACCTTCGACAAGGTGCTGATCTTCGGCGAGGGCAACGTCAACTTCGCCGGCTCCGCCTCCTACGGGGAGGAGGACCACTACTGCGACGACGGCGAGTTCGACGTCTACATGTTCTCCAAGACCAAGATCCTGCTGGGCGGCTCCGACCCCAAGGCCTGGACCCATGCCTTCATGGCGGCGGCGCCGGACTTCCATCCGGGCGGGTCGTTCAAGAACGGCGGCGGGATCTATGTCGAGGCGTCCGAGCAGGTGCATCTCGGCGGCAACGCCCAGATCGCGGGCTGTCCGGGCGACATGTCGGGGCACTACGAGACCATCACCGTCGAAGACGACAGCATGATCTCCTACAGCGCCGCCCTGGTGCGCTGACGGGGCCGCCCGGTCCCGAGGGATCCCTCCATCGTGTCCGGGTGTCCGGCCGCGTCGCTTGCAGGGCGACGCGGCCTTTTTCATGCGGGTTTCTTCGGGGGCCGGCGGCGAGGCTGAACCGTCATTAATAATTCCCGCCCCAACATGAACGAAACCTTGCGCCGCTTCATTGAAATGAATAGAATGACTCGGACGGCCGTTGCGAGCCGGGGCGCCTGGCGGCGCTTCTTCGCAGGGCGGCCGGCGGGTCGATCGGCGGCCAGACGCGCCCTTTCTTTGCGTTTCGGGGCGCGGTCGCGACGATCCTGTGCGTTGTGTGCGTTCGGGAGCATGTCATGCGCGTCTTCAGACGCTACGGGCGCCGCTGCGCCTGGCGGAGCCGGGCCGACCGGGCCTCCGAGGTTCGCCCTGTTTCGGGCCGCCGCGCGCTTGGCGCCGCGCTGCGCCGCTTCGCGACGGAGCAGGCCGGGTCCGGCTCGATCATGTCGGTGCTGTGGCTCACCATTTTCCTGATGTTCATGGGCGTCGCCGTCGACGTGTCCAACGCCTACCGGGTGCGCGCCCAGCTTCAGGCCACCGCCGATTCCGCGGCGCTCGCGGCCATCCAGCGCATCGAGTTCCCGGACCAGGCCAAGGCCGCGGCCCGCCAGCTCGCGAACATCAACATGCCGACCGACGTCAACGGCGACGTCATGCCCGAGACCCTGATCGAGCTGGGCCTCTGGGACGAGGTCACCGGCAGCTTCTTCTCCTTCGGCGTCCCGCCCTACAACGCCGTGCGCGTCACCGCGAAGCGCGGCGATGACGGCGGCGACGCGGTGCCGACCTTCCTGCTGGGCCTGCTGCAGAACGACGCCTGGACCATCGCCGCCTCCTCCACCGCCACGATGCGGGCGAAAGTTGGCAATCCGGGCGGCAACCTGTGCGGAGGCGGGCTGCTGATGTCGGAGACCGACCTTCAGATGGGCGGCAACAACGAGCTGACCAACGGCATCTGCGTGCATGGCGAGACCGGGGTGCATTTCGGCGGCTCCAGCTTCTTCACCGCCGATGTGCGGGTCAGCGCATTCGACCCCGACACCATCACCATCGGCAACGTGGACAAGGGCTCGGCCACCGAGGACATGGTGAAGGTCGACGAGTCGGTGCACATGGAAGCCAAGGTCCTGCCCAAGCTCGACACCATGTTCGACGACCTCTGGACCGAGCTCTTCGAGAGCGGGATCTCCACCTATTCCGGTCCGCTGATCCCGGAATTCGTCTACAACGAAGCGGGCTACGCCAACGTGGTGCGGATCGACCAGTGGTGGTGGACGGTGCAGCCGGGGGATCTCACGCCCCACACCATCTACGTGGTCAATCACGGCATGCAGCTCGCCGGCAAGGTGGACGCGCAGAACGTGGCGATCATCGCCAAGGGCCAGATCGGCATGGGCGGCGGGCCGAGCCTGCTGTTCGACAAGGTGCTGATCTTCGGCGAGGGCGACCTGAACTTCTCGGGCTCCGCCTCCTACGGGGAGGAGGACCATTTCTGCGACGACGGCGAGTTCGACGTCTACATGTTCTCCAAGACCCGGGTGTCGCTGGGCGGCTCCTCGCCCCGGGCCTGGACCCACGCCTTCATGGCGGCGGCGCCCCAGTTCCATCCGGGCGGGTCGTTCAAGAACGGCGGCGGGATCTATGTCGAGGCGCGCGACCGCCTTCAGCTCGGCGGCAACGCCCAGATCGCGGGCTGCGACACGGCGATGAGCGGTCACTATGAGACCATCGTGGTGGAGGACGAGAACAACATCACCTTCGCCGGGGCGCTGGTGCGCTAGCCGGGCCGGGCCGTCGCTCGCCCGGCATGCGCCGCATGGGGCGCGGGGCCCACGGCGGACGCTGCGTCATGCGGGCGCCTGTTCGGGGCGGCGAAACCGCATGACGGGGCGTCGATTGCCGTCAGGTCACCAAATTCCCTTGATACAGTTCATGAAAATTAACTAAAAGGCCATTGGGGTTGCCCGGATCGGGCGCCGGCTGCGTTGGGAACCGCGGCGGGCGCGTCCGAGCCGGCGAACGAGGGGTCGTTCGTCGGGATCGTTCGGGCCGATTGGAGTTGGTGATGGCTTTCCATGTCGCCGCCGCCTGGCCGGTTCGCCGCGCCTTGCGATGGCGCTTGCGCGTTTTCGGGTATGCGCGCGCGGTGTTCAGCGACCAGGCCGCCAGCGCCACCGCGATGTCGGTGGTCTGGCTGGTGGCGTTGATGATGCTGGCGGGCGTCGCGGTCGACACCGCCAACGCCTTCCGGATTCGCGCCCAGCTACAGGCGACCGCCGACGCGGCGGCGCTGGCGGCGGCGCTGCGCCTCCAGAACCCGGACCAGGCCCGCGCCGCGGCGCATCAGCTGGCCGAGCTCAACATGCCCGCCGACAGGAACGGCGACGTGCTGCCTGACCAGCGGGTCGAGCTCGGGCTCTACGAGGCCGCGACCGGCATCTTCCTGTCGGGCATGATCCCCTACAACGCCGTCCGCGTGACCGTGCTGCGCGGCGACGACGGCGGGTTGGAGGCGCCGACCTTCCTGCTGGGGCTCGCCGGGCATGACAGCTGGACCGTGGCGGCCAGCGCCATGGCCACGGTGCGTCCGATGTCCGGCGGGGCCGGCGGGCAGGTCTGCGGCGGCGGCCTGATCATGTCCGAGGCCATGGTGCGGATGGGCGGGAACAACACCCTGGTCGACGGCATGTGCATTCACGGCGAGCAGGGAGTGCATTTCGGCGGGGCCAGCTATTTCACCGATGACGTCCGGGTCTCCGCCCTGCTGCCGCTGACCATCCGCATCGGCCATACCCGAGGCGGCTCGGCCGATGCCGACGCCGTAAGGCAGGACAGGCCCACGCATCTCGAGGCGCTGACCCTGCCGCGGCTCGACGCCATCTTCGACGAATTGTGGACCGCGCTGAACGACAGCGGCGTGGATCGCTATCACGGCGACCTGGTTCCGGACTTCCTCAAGAACGCGGAGGGCTACGTGAACGTGGTCCGCGTGGACAACTGGTGGTGGACGGTGCAGCCGGGGGACCTGGAGCCCCACACGATCTACATGGTCAACCACGGCATGCAGCTCGCCGGCGGGGTCGACGCGCGGAATGTGGGCCTTGTGGTCAAGGGACAGATCGGCATGGGCGGGGGGCCGGACGTGGCCTTCGACAAGGTGCTGTTATTCGGGGAAGGGGCGCTGAACTTCTCCGGCAACGCCCAGTATGGCGAGGCCGAGCACTACTGCGACGACGGCGCGTTCGACGTCTACCTGATGTCCAAGGACGCCATCTCGCTGGGCGGCTGGGGCCGGTCGGCCTGGACCCATGCCATGATGGCGGTGGCCCCGACCTTCGCGCCCGGGGGCGCGATGAAGAACGCCGGCGGGATCTACGTGGAGGCGCGCGACACCGTCCAGATGGGCGGCAATGTCGACCTCGCGGGCTGCGACACGGACCTCACCGGCCATTATGAGACGATCAGGATCGGGGACGCGGCGCCGCTGGCCCTCGGCGCCGCCCTGGTGCGCTGAGCCGCCCGTCCCGCTCGTCGCCCGCCCCGCCCGTCGCCCGCCCCGCCCGTCGCCCGTCCCGCCCGTCGCCCGGCCCGCCCATCCGCGGCGCCCATCCCCCGCGGCGCGCTCCCGACGAAAAAGGCCCCGGATGCGCCGCATCCGGGGCCTTTTCCCTGTCCGCTTGGGGCCGTCGCGCCCCGGCGCGTCAGGGCCGCGCGAGCCGGGCGGTCAGCAGCGGTCCCTGGGCCTGGCCCGACAGGCGGGCGTCGTAGACATGCAGCCCCTCCATGACCCGCTGCACGTAGTTGCGGGTCTCGTCGAAGGGGATGGTCTCGATCCAGTCGATCATGTCGATCCGCCCGGTGCGCGGGTCGCCATAGCGCTCCACCCATTGCCGCACCCGGTTGGGGCCGGCGTTGTAGCCCGCCGCGGCCATGGGCAGGGAGCCGAATTCGTCCACCAGCCCGGCCAGGTAGTCGGTGCCCAGCCGCGCGTTGTAGCGCCAGTCGCGGGTCAGCGCGCCCAGGTCGTAGGCGATGCCCAGCCGGCGCGAGACCAGCTTGGCGGTGCCGGGCATGAGCTGCATCAGCCCGCGGGCGCCGGCATGGCTGATCGCCTCGGGGTTCATCTCCGATTCCTGCCGCGCGATGGACAGCGCCAGCGACGGCGAGATCGGGCCCGAGGCGTTGGCGAGGTCCATGACCGGGTAATAGTAGTTCGGCAGCACCGCCCCGTCCGAGGCCGCCGCCTTGCCCACCCGCACCGCGACTTCCGGCCGGTTGAGCTCCAGCGCCAGCTGGCCCAGCGCGGCCTGGGAGCGCGGGTTGCGCGCCTCCTTCGCGGCGTTGGTGATCAGCCAGTGCGACCGCCCCCGCTCCCCCGCGTAATGGAGCAGCACCGCGGCGCGGACCTGGCTGGTCTGGAGCACCGCGGCCGAGCGCCAGTCGGTCGGCGGCGACACCCCGGCCAGGGTCGGATCGGCGGGGGCGCCGGCGCGCTCGGCGGCGAGCTGGCCGTAGAAGCTGGTCTGCCAGCGCGCGCCTTCGCGATAGGCGTCCGCCGCGCCGCTGCGGTCGCCCTTGGCCTCCCGCGCCCGGCCCAGCCAGTAATAGCCGCGCCCGAGGCTGATCGGCGAGGCCACGGCGGCGGTGAAGCGGGCGAAATGCGCCTCGGCCGCGGCCGGGTCGTTCATCTTGCGCAGCGCCAGCCAGCCCGCCAGCCATTCCAGTTCGGCGTAGTCGTAGCCGTCATCGGGGTCGGTGAAGTGGCGGGCGGCGAGCAGATAGGCCACCCGCGTGCGGCCCGCCCGGTCGGCGGCGCGCACCATGTCGATGCGCTCGTCGGCCCACAGGCCCGGGCGCCCCAGCGACGCGGCGGAGGTGGAGCGCGCGAGGATCAGCTCCTCCGCCCCCGCGTCCAGCCCGCGCTTTTCGCGCCAGCGGAAACGTTCATAGGCCAGCCCCGCGTCGTCGGCGTAGCTGGCCGGAATGCGGGCGATCAGCCCGTCCACCCCGGCGGCGCCGCTGCGCAGCGCCAGCCGGGCGCGCCCCAGCGCCGCCATGCCGGGATCGACGCGGGCATACATCCGCTCGGATTCCCCCGCCAGCCCGCGCCACAGCAGCATGTCGAGCCGCTCGGCGTCATGGCGGGCCAGCTCTCCGCCCCAGCCGGCGAGCAGGGCCTGCTCCTCCGACGGGGTCAGCGACAGCCTGGTCCAGGCGCGCACGGCCTCGGCGGCGGCGTCGGCGCCGCGGCCGTCCCGGGCCAGCGCCGTGGCCAGCCGAACGGCGCCCGAGCCGGTCTGCGGCGCGGCGCCGGCGAAAAAGGCCATGACCTCGGCGCCGGGCAGGTCGGGGGGCATGCGCTGTTCGGCGTAGCGGCGCAGGCGCTCGCTTCCCGGCCAGTCGGCGTTGCGCTTGAGGAACTGGGCGTAGTCGAACCAGCCGCCGGCCTCGTTCCACAGCATGCGCCAGGTGATCAGGTCCACCGCCGCCTGATCGCCCAGGGTGCGCGCCAGCGACAGGGCGGAGCCCCAGTCCTCGCGCTGCATGGCGTCGAGCGCGGGGGCGAGGCGCGCGGCCTCGCTCGCGGTGGGAAGGTTGGCCTGAGCCCGCGCCGCCGACCAGGGCGGAGCCGCGACGGCGGCCGCCGCCAGGCCGAATATCAGGGCCGCGACCGTGCGCTGCCGCACGGTCCGGCGGTTGCGCCGAACGTGGATCATGTCTTGCTCGCCTTTTCACGCCTCAGGCCGCCGGTCTGCGCCGGCTGGCTCCATGCTTCAGTCTAGCACGGCGCTGCGTCGCTGAGCAGGGGATGTTTGGGAAGCGCGTCCCGTCCTGCGGGTTTCACCAGCCCGGACCGGCGGACAATCCGCCGTCGGCGACCAGCGTGGTCCCGGTGACGAAACGCGCGGCGTCCGACACCAGGAACAGCGCCGCGTCGGCGATCTCGGCCGGGTCCGCGGGCCGCCCGAGCGGCGCGGCGGCGCGCCAGCGGGCCAGCCCCTCGGGCCATTGTTCGGCCAGGCCGGGGCGGTCGATCAGCCCCGGCGCCAGCGCGTTGACCCGCAGGGGCGCGAACTCCGCCGCCGCCGAGCGGACCAGCGATTCGAGCCCGGCCTTGGAGGCCGCGTAGGCCGCGTGACCCGGCAGGGGCCGCGACGCCTCGACCGAGGACACCAGCGCCGCCGCCCGCGGGACCGGGTCCGTCTGCGCCGCGAAGGCCGCCAGCAGCGCCCGCGCGGCGTCCAGATTGGCGCCGACCACCGCCGCCCAGTCCCCCGCGGCCATGTCGGAGACCCCGCCCATGTCCTGCCTTGCGGCGGCGTGGATCAGCAGGTCGGCCCCGCCGGCGTCGGCCAGCAGCTCCGCCGCCGCGCCGGGCGCGGTCAGGTCCGCCTGGGCCGCGTCCGCCTCCAGCCCCGCCGCGCGCAGGGAAGCGGCGAGCGCCCGCGCCCGTTCCGGACGGGTGGCGGCATGGCAGATCACGAAGGCCCCGGCCTCGGCCAGCCGGCGGGCCAGCGCCTCCCCCAATCCGCCCGAGGCGCCGGTGACCAGCGCCCGCCGCCCGTCCAGCGCCAGCAGGTCGCGGGCGGCGGGCGGGGGCGCGGTCTCGGCCTCGCGCCGGGGGGGCGGGGGGCGGCGGCTCACGGCAGTTCGGGGACCAGGGCTTCGAGGATCCTGGCCATGCGGGCCCCGGCGGTCGCGGCGTTGGCCAGCACCTCCTCGATCGTGTCGGGCTGCTGGTCCGGCCCGCCATCCGCGGCGTTGGTGATGGCCGAAAGTCCCAGCGCCTTCATCCCGCAATGGTTGGCCGCGATCACCTCCAGCACCGTCGACATGCCCACCGCATCGGCGCCGGTGGAGCGGAGCCAGCGGCGCTCGGCCGAGGTCTCCAGCGACGGGCCCGCGATGCCGGCGTAGATCCCCCCGGCCATCTCCTCGCCCGCCTTCGCCGCCGCGGCGACGGCCAGCGCCCGCAGCTCGGGCGCATAGGCGCGGGACATGTCGGGAAAGCGCGGGCCGATGGCCTCGTCATTGGCGCCGATCAGCGGGTTGGTCCCGGTGAAATTCAGGTGATCCTCGATCAGCATCGGCACGCCGGGCCTGAGGGCGGGGTTCAGGGCGCCGGCGGCGTTGGTCGCGATGAAGGTCCGCGCCCCCATCCGGTTCATCAGCCAGACCGGCAGCGCCACGTCCTGCGCGCTCCACCCTTCGTAAAGATGCACCCGCCCCTGCATCAGCGCCGCGCGCCGCCCGTGCAGCGTCCCGATCACGAAGCGCCCGGCATGGGAGGGCGCTGTGGACACGGGAAAGCCCGGGATCTCGTGATAGGGGATGGTCACCGGGTCGGTCACGGCCCCGGCCAGCCCGCCCAGCCCCGAGCCGAGCGCGATGGCGATGTCCACCGGCGCGCCCATGCGGGGCAGGACCACCGAGGCGGCGGCGTCGAGGCGGGCGGCGAGGCTCATGCGATGGATTCCTTGATGGCGGGAACGAGCGCGCGGATCTCGTCCAGCGTCTCGGTCATGTCGAAGACGGTCAGCGCCCGGTCGCGCACCCGCCATTGTCCGTCCACGAAGACATGGCGGACGTCGGCGCGGCCGGCGGAATAGACGATATGGGTCAGCGGGTCGAAGATGGGAACCGCATGGGGGGCGGAGGTGTCGAGCACCACCAGATCCGCCGCCTTGCCGATCTCCAGCGAGCCGGTCACGGTCCCCAGCCCCATGGCCTCGGCCCCGGCCAGCGTCGCCATGTGCAGCGCCTCGCGCGTGGTGATCACGTCGGCGCGGCCCGAGGCGGCCTTGTGCAGGGTCGCCGCCAGCCGCAGCGCCAGCCACATGTCGATGTCGTTGCCCGAGATCGCGCCGTCGGTGCCCAGCGTGACATGCACGCCGGCCTCCAGCATGTCGGGGATGCGGGCGAAGCCGGAGGCGAGCTTGAGGTTCGACACCGGGTTATGCGCCACCACCGCCCCGCTGCGGGCGAGAATGGCGATCTCCTCGTCATCGCAATGGACGCAATGGGCGAGGATGGTGCGGGCGTCGAGGATCCCCAGCGCCTCCATGTGCCGGATCACCGAGGCGCCGTAGCTGTCCTGCACCGTCTGCTGCTCGACCGTCGTTTCGGCCGCGTGGGTGGAGAACAGGGCGTCGTGATCGTCGGCCAGTTTCTTGGCGATCTTCAGGTTCTCCGGCCCCACCGTGTAGGCGCCGTGCGGGAAGGTTCCGGGGCGCAGGCGGTCGGTCCGGGGATGATCGGCGAAGAAGGCCTCGGCGTCGGGCAGGCGGGTGTCGACGGTCTTGCCGTCCATGCCGGGGAAGTCGAAGAACAGCCCCCCGCAGGATACCCGGAGGCCCAGCTCGGCGCCGGCCCGCGCGGTCGAATGCGGGTGCCAGAACATGTCGACGACCGAGGTGCAGCCCGACAGCAGCAGCTCCGCGAAGCCCAGGCGCGCGCCCAGCCGGCAGGTGGCGGCGGTGAGGATCGCGCGCTCGGCCTTCCACACCGTCTGCAGCCAGGGCTCCAGCGGCAGGTTCTCCACCAGCCCGCGGAACAGGCTGTCGGCGGCGTGGCAATGGGTGTTGACCAGGCCCGGCATGACGATGCCGCCCCGCGCGTCCACCACCTCCTGCGCGCGGTCGGGGACCTCGCCCAGATGGGTGATGCGGCCGTCCTCGACGGCGACGCCGCCGGTCAGCACGGTCCCCGCACGGTCGGCGGTGACGATCGTGGCGTTCTTGATGATGAGGTCGGTCATCGCGGCGCTCCAGCTTCCAGGGGCCAGCCTCCAGGGGGACGAGCGAGGCGGAGCGTATCCACCGGCGCCGGGCTTGGAAAGACGGAGCGGGGGGAGGGAGAGGAGGCGGGGGACCGCCGCGCGGCGCAACGCTTGCGCGCAAGTCGCGGTTGCAGGACAATGGGGTTTCGGCCGCAGCCCTCCGCGAAGGACCCGATGCGCAAGTTCCTCGTCGTCGTCGACGAAAGTCCGGAATGCATGAACGCCATCCGCTTCGCCGCCCGCCGGGCGAAGAAGACGGGCGGCGGGTTGCAGATGATGTTCATTCTCCGCCCCGCCGAGTTCCAGCACTGGATGGGCGTGCAGGACATCATGCGCCAGGAGGCCCGCGAGGCCGCCGAGGCGCGGTTCCAGGAAGTCGCCGGCAAGGTCACGGAGAATGTCGGGATCTATCCCGAATTCGTCATCCGCGAGGGCGAGCCGGTCGAGGAAGTCCTCGCCCAGATCAGGGAGGACCCGGAGGTCGGCGTCCTCGTGCTCGGCGCCGGGGTGGAGAACGGGCCGGGGCCGTTGGTCAGCCACCTGGTCGGCAAGCTCGCGGGCGACCTGCCGGTGCCGGTGACCGTGGTGCCCGGCGCCCTGTCGCGCGACCAGGTGATCGCGCTGGCCTGACGCCGCCGCCCGCCTGTCCGCCGCGCGAACCGGGGCGCCGCGCCGTAGGGCGGGCTTCAGCCCGCCGCGCCTTTCCCCCCGCGCCTCCCCCGGCGCCTTCCCTGAGGCCGTTCCCGCCCGTTCCCGACCCGGCGTCAGGTGGGATCCGACGCCCCAGTTTGGAATGATTCTTGATTTCGGCGCGCGACCGGTCCACATGTGTCCCTCAAACCGGAGGGCCGCGCCATGTTCATTCAGACCGAATCCACGCCGAACCCGGCGACGCTGAAATTCCTGCCCGGCCAGACCGTGATGCAGGCCGGCTCCGCCGACTTCCCCGCCCGCGAAGGGGCCGCCGCCTCGCCGCTCGCCACCCGCATCTTCTCGGTGGACGGGGTGCAGGGCGTGTTCCTCGGGCCCGACTTCATCACCGTCACCAAGGCCGAGGACCGCGACTGGGCGCATCTCAAGCCCGGCGTGCTCGGCGCGATCCTGGAGCATTTCCAGTCCGGCGCCCCGACCATGGAAGGCGAGGGCGGCCAGACCGGCCATGCCGAACATACCGGCCCGGACGGCGAAATCGTCTTCCAGATCAAGGAGCTGCTGGACACCCGCGTGCGTCCCGCGGTGGCCCAGGATGGCGGCGACATCACCTTCCACGGCTTCGACCGCGGCGTCGTCTACCTGCACATGCAGGGGGCCTGCGCGGGCTGCCCGTCCTCGACCATGACCCTCAAGATGGGCATCGAGAACCTGCTCAAGCATTACATCCCCGAAGTGTCCGAGGTGCGCCCCGTCGGCGTGCAGCTCTGACCCCGGTTCGACGTGACCGGCGCGGGACCGCTTCTGGCGATCGACACCGCCGCCTCGCAATGCGGGGCGGCGATTCTCGTTGACGGCCGCGTGGCGGCGGAACGGCTGGAACTGATGAGCCGCGGCCAGGCCGAGCGCCTGATGCCGATGATCGCGGAATTGCTGGCCGAACTGTCGCTGGCCCCGCGCGACCTGCGCGCCGTCGCGGTCTGCGAGGGGCCGGGGAACTTCACCGGCATCCGCATCGCCGTCGCCGCCGCCCGCGGGCTGGCGTTGTCCACCGGGCGCCCGGCGCTGGGCGTCGGGCGGCTGGATGCGTTGGCGGAGACGGAGGCCTGGGGCCTCGGCCTGCGCCTGTCCGGCGGAACCCCGGGCGCGGCGCCCCTGCGCCTGCTCGCCACCGCCGAGGCGCGACGCGGCGAAATCCTCGCCCAGCCCTTCGAAATCCATGCCGGAGAAGCGCCCCGCGCCCTCGCCCCGCTCGCGCAGGGGGAGGCCGAGACGCTCGTCCCCGCGCTGGCCGAGGCGCTGGCGTCCTCCCCGGTCCCCGGCCCGGTCCGGGTCTGCGGCCCCGATGCGCCGCGGATCTCCGCGATGCTGGAGGCGGCGGGCCTCGCCGTGGCGCTGGGCGATCTGGGCGACATGGCCGACCCGGCCTCCATCGGGCGGCTGGCCGGCGCGGCGCTGGACCGGCTGGCGGCGGAGGAGACGCCGCCCCCTCCCGCGCCCCGTTATCCCCGCCCCGCCGACGCCGCGCCGTCGCGGGAGACGCCGCCCCCCCTTCTGCCGCCCACCCCCCTGCCGGACCCGCCGGCGTGATGAGCCGCGTTCCCGCGGGCGTCCTCGCGGGCGATGCGCGCGATCCCGCCCGGCGCGATCCGCCGATGGGGCCGGACGAGGCCGCCGCCGCCGCCGTCCTTCACGCGCTGGCCTTCGCCGGGCCGGAGGCGATCCGGCCCTGGACCGCCGCCGACTTCGCCGGATTCTGCGAAAGCCCCGGCGCCTTCCGCATCCTCGCGCCCGAAAAGGGGCGGCTCGACGCCCTGATGCTCGGCCGGGTCATCGGGCCGGAGGCGGAGCTGGTCACGCTCGCCACCCGCCCGCTCTCCCGCCGCCGGGGCTTCGCCCGCGCGCTGCTGGCCCGGTTCGCCATCCGCGCCGTGGCGCTGGGCGCGGAGACGGCGTTTCTGGAAGTCGCCGAGCCCAACGCAGGCGCGCGCGCGCTCTATGCCGCAGCGGGATGGGCGGAGGTCGGCTTTCGGCGCAACTGCTACCGCCTGTCCGGGGGCGGTCGGGCCAACGCGGTTGTAATGTCCTGCGATCTTGGGGCGGTTCCCGCAGAAAACGCGGGCGATCGTCAGACGGACTGGGTTTAATCGGTCGTTCAAGACCAGATGAACCGCCGCGGCGACGGATAAAGTTCACGAGAACGACGGTCGAAAATGAATTGACCTTGCAATAACGCGCCTCTATGACGCTCGCAGGTATGAAAAGCTCGTTGGAACTGAAGGACCACGCCAGTTGGCGTTGCGTCGCCCTTCCGACCTGAGCCCGTAGCCGTCAGCTTGAGAGAAAACATGTCCGAGACCCAGAATATCGAGAAGTCCGAACTGCTCGCCCTCACGGCGGACATCGTGTCGTCTCATGTATCCAACAACGCCGTCTCCCCGCAGGAACTGACCGGCGTCATCGAGCAGGTGTTCTCGAAACTGACCGAGCTGGCCTCCGACACGCCGGAGCCGGTGGAGGAGCTGATCCCCGCCGTTCCCGTGAAGAAGTCGGTGACCGACGAGTTCATCATCTGCCTCGAAGACGGGAAGAAGCTGAAGATGCTCAAGCGGCATCTGAAGACCGCCTATGACATGACGCCCGAGGACTATCGCGCCAAGTGGGGTCTGTCGGCCGACTATCCGATGGTCGCCCCGGCCTATGCCCGCAAGCGGCAGGAACTGGCCAAGCAGATCGGCCTCGGCCGCAAGCCCAAGGCGAAGTGATCCCCGCGCGCTCCGGTCCGCGGCCCTGAGGGGCGCGGCCGGGGCGCGGCGGCGACATTTGCGGCGCGCGAGGGGCGACCCTCGCGCGCCGTTCCGCGTTTCGCGGCCCCGTTCCGCCCCCGCCGTTGCGCGCAGGGGGGCGAGCCTGTATGCCGCCCGCAACGCAAGATCCCAGTTTTCCGCCCGAGGGAGCCCCGCCCATGGCCCGCAAGCTCTTCGTCAAGGCCTATGGCTGCCAGATGAACGTCTACGACGCCGAGCGCATGGCCGGGGTCATGGCCGCCGAGGGCTATGAGCAGACCGACCGGCCCGAGGACGCGGATCTGGTGCTGCTCAACACCTGCCATATCCGCGAAAAGGCGGCGGAGAAGGTGTATTCCGAGCTCGGCCGCCTGAAAAAGCTGAAGGACGCGCGCCCCGATCTGAAGATCGGCGTGGCCGGCTGCGTCGCCCAGGCCGAAGGGGCCGAGATCCAGACCCGCCAGCCGGCGGTGGATTTCGTGGTTGGCCCGCAGGCCTATCACCGGCTTCCGAAACTGGTGCGCGACGGCGGCGTGGACACGGAATTTCCGGTCGAGGACAAGTTCGCCGCCATGGCCCCGGCGCCGCGGCGCCGCGCGCCCTCGGCCTTCCTGACGGTGCAGGAGGGCTGCGACAAGTTCTGCGCCTTCTGCGTGGTGCCCTATACGCGGGGCGCGGAAGTCTCGCGCCCCGCCGCCCGCCTGATCGACGAGGCGAAGGCGCTGGCGGATCAGGGCGTGCGCGAGATCACGCTGCTGGGTCAGAACGTCAACGCCTATCACGGGGCCGGGCCGGACGGGGCGGACTGGACGCTGGCGCGGCTGCTGGAGGCGCTTTCGGAGATCGAGGGCATCGCGCGGCTGCGCTACACGACCTCGCATCCCAACGACATGGGCGAGGATCTGATCGAGGCCCATGCCGGGCTGGAAAAGCTGATGCCCTACCTGCATTTGCCGGTTCAGTCGGGCTCGGACCGGATCCTCAAGGCGATGAACCGGCGGCACACGGCCGACGCCTATCTGCGCCTGATCGAGCGGATCCGCGCGGCGCGTCCCGACATCGCCCTGTCGGGGGATTTCATCGTCGGCTTCCCGGGGGAGACCGAGGCGGATTTCCAGGCGACGCTCGATATCTGCGAGGCGGTCCGCTACGGCTCGGCCTATTCGTTCAAGTATTCGTCGCGCCCCGGCACCCCGGCGGCGGGCGCGGGCGAGCAGGTGGCGGAGGACGTGAAGTCCGAGCGCCTGTCCCGCCTGCAGGCCCGGATCGAGGCGGACCAGCGGGCCTTCCAGGTGAGCATGGCGGGGCGGGTCCTGCCGGTGCTGGTGGAGAAGGCGGGGCGGATGCCGGGGCAGATGGTGGGCAAGTCGCCCTGGCTGCATGCGGTGCATTTCGACGCCGGGCCGGAGCTTGCCGGGCAGGTGGCGCAGGTGGAGATCCTGGAATCCGCGCCCAATTCGCTGTCGGGGCGCCTGGCGGGCTGACCGTCGCGGGCCGCGCGTCCGCGGTCGTGTCGGCGGCGCCGGGGCGCCCGCGCGGCGCTGAGGCGTGGCGCCGGTTGCGGGCGCCTGGATCGGCGGCCGGGGCGCGCGCGTCTTTTTCCGCATTTGGCTGAGAAGGCCCGGAGGCGGGCCTTGTCCGAGCGTGCGCGAGGATCAGCGCGCGTCAAGGCCAAGCCGGCTGCGCCGGTCGCTGCGCGAGCCTTGACCCGCGCTCATCCCCGCAGGGTTTCGGGGTGGGGAGACGTCTCGGGGCGGGGAGACGGGGCCGATCGCGGTGACGGCGCCGCGCCGCGCGGGCGCCCGCGCGCCGACGGCGAGACGTCCGACGCGCGGCCCGGGTTCAGACGGGCAGGCCGCGCAGCATTCTGGGCACGTCGCCGGAAACGCCCGCGGCTTCGCGCATGAAGAAGCGCCGCGCCGGGGCCAGCCGCCC
Source organism: Albimonas donghaensis (assembly GCF_900106695.1). GTDB lineage: Bacteria > Pseudomonadota > Alphaproteobacteria > Rhodobacterales > Rhodobacteraceae > Albimonas > Albimonas donghaensis. Next base: position 469,531 of record NZ_FNMZ01000002.1, on the reverse strand, counting down.
GGCCAGCGCCAGGCCCGCGTCGCGCAGCAGCCGCAGGCCCGGATCGTCGTTCGAGAACAGCCGGTTCACCGCGTCCATCCCCAGCGCCATCGACACCCCGTCGAAGCGCCGCCAGCGCACATAGCGCTCCAGCACCTGCTCGGCGCCGATATCCTCGCCGCGCCGCCGCGCCTCGGCCAGCACCTCGGCCAGCGCCGCGGCGTCGCGCAGGCCGAGGTTCAGGCCCTGGCCCGCGATCGGATGCACCGCATGGGCCGCGTCCCCGGCCAGCGCCAGCCGCGGTTTCGCCCAGGCGTCGGCCACCGACAGTTTCAGCGGATAGCGCCAGCGCCGCCCGGCGAGGCTCACCGCCCCCAGCGCGCCGCCGAGCCGCGCCTCCAGCTCCACCAGATAGGCCGCGTCGGGCAGGGCGTGGATGCGGGCGGCCTCGGCCGTGCGCTCGGTCCAGACCAGCGAACTGCGATGGCCGCCGGGCAGCGGCAGCACCGCGAAGGGCCCGCCGGGCAGGAAGCGCTGACGGGCGACGCCCGCATGGTCCGCCTCGTGTTCGATGGCCGAGACCAGGCCGGTCTGGTCATAGCCCCATCCCACCCGCCTTATGCCGGCGCGGCGCGCCACGGGGCTCTCGCGCCCGTCGCAGGCGATCAGAAGGGGCGCGCGGAGGGTCTCGCCGCCCGCCACCTCGGCTTCGGCGGCGCCCGGACCCTGGCGGGTGGCGATCACGTCGGCCCCGCCGCGCAGGGTCACCCCGGGATGCGCCGCGGCCGCGGCCAGCAGGGCGGGGCGCAGCACGCGGTCTTCGAGGATCACGCTGACCGGGCCTTCGTCGAGCTCCGCATGATCGAAATGCGCCAGCGCCGGGGTGGGCCCCGCGCCGGGCCGCGCATCCTCCAGCGCCACGCGGGTCACGGGCTGGGCGGCGTCCGCCACCGCGCCCCAGACCCCGGCCACCTTGAGAAACCGCTGCGAGCCGAGGCCGAGATTATAGGCCCGCCCGTCGAATGCCGCCGCCGTCGCCGCATCCAGCGCCGCCGCGTCCAGCACCGTCACGCGCATCCCCGCGCAGGCCAGCGCAAGCGCCATGGCCGGGCCGTTCAGCCCGCCCCCCACGATCAGCGCGTCGGCGTCCATGCTCATGCCGAAGAAGTGGCGCGCGCGCCCGCGATTGTCCATTCCCATCCGCGCCGTTACCGTGCGGCGGAACGCGCCGCCGAACCGGGCGGACATCGCGCATGGACGAGGGGAGCGGGCGGATGAGCGACAGCTGGCGGAGCATGAGAGCGGCGGATCTGGGCCGCGCCATCGGCGCGAAGGAGATCGACCCCGTCGCCCTGACCGAGACCTTCCTCGCCGCCGCCGAGGCGCATCCGGAGGCCGGCCGCATCTATGTGGACCTGACCCCCGAGCGCGCCCGCGCCGAGGCCGAGGCCGCCGCCGCGCGCGCCCGGCTCGGCACGCGCCGCCACCTGCTGGACGGCGTCCCGATCTCCTGGAAGGACCTATACGAGGTCGCGGGGACCCGGGCGCAGGCGGGCTCGGCCATGCTGGATGACCGCCCCTTCGCCGAGGCGGATTGCCCGGTGCTCGCCCGCGCCACGGCGGCGGGCATGGTGTGCCTTGGCAAGACGCATATGTCGGAACTGGCCTTTTCCGGGCTGGGCGTGAACCCGGTGACGGCGACCTCGCCCAACCCGAATGACGGGGACTGGGCGCCGGGGGGCTCGTCCTCGGGCGCGGCCTCCTCGGTGGCCTTCGGGCTGGCGGCGGCGGGGATCGGGTCGGATACCGGGGGCTCGGTCCGCATTCCCTCGGCCTGGCAGAACCTGACCGGGCTGAAGACCACGCTGGGGCTGATCCCGGTGGAGGGGTCGGTGCCGCTTTCGGCCGCCTTCGACACGGTGGGGCCGCTGTGCCGGTCGGTCGAGGACGCCGCCGAGATCACCGCGATCATGGCCGGGACGGCGGCGCCGGACCTGGCGGGGGCGAGCCTCCAGGGCAAGCGCATCCTGGTCGACGAGGCGACCATGCATGACAACGCCGAGGACGCGCCGGTGGCGGCCTTCGAAGCCGGGCTCGCGAAGCTGGAGGCCGCGGGCGCCGAGATCACCCGCGAGACCATCCCCGAATTCGCCGCGGTGCTGCCCCTGTCCGGCACGCTGGTGGCGGGCGAGGCCTGGGCGACCTGGGGCAAGGTGATCGAGGCCCGGGGCGACCGCATGTTCCACCAGATCCGCAACCGGACCATGGGGGGCGCGGCCTTTTCGGCGGCGGATTACCTGCGGGCCTGGACCGCGCTGCGGACCCTGCGGGAGAGCTACCTGGCCCGCGTCTCGGCCTATGACGCGGTGGCGGCGCCGACCGCGCCGATCCTGCCGCCCTCGGTCTCGCGGCTTCTGTCGGACGACGCCTATTACGAGCGGATCAACCTGATGGCCCTGCGCAACACCCGCATCGGCAACCTGCTGGGGGTGAGCGCGCTGACCCTGCCGCTGGAGGCGCCGGGCTGCGGGCTGATGCTGATGGCGCGGCCCTTCGCGGAAGGCGCGCTGTGCCGGCTGGGCAAGGCCGCGGAGGACGCGCTGGCGGGCTGACGGCGCGCGGGCGGAGGGCGGCGGGTTTGAACCCGCCCTACAGCCCCCCGCCCGGCTCAGGCGTCGGCGATGATCGAGAGGTTGCCCCAGGCGTCGCCCATGAAATCCGGGCGCAGCTGCCGGGGCAGGCCGTGGAAATCGCAGGACGCGATGCACTGGTCCACCACGTAAACCGCGTGATAGGCGGCGAAATCCAGCCCCGATTGCGGGTAGAGCACGTCGAGAATGTAGCGCACCGCCTCGGGCGGCGCGGCGACGCTGCGGGCCTCGCAGACCCGCAGGAAGATCTTCACGAAATCCTCCTGGCTCGGCCGGGCGATCATGATCTTGTAGTAGATCCGGCGCAGGCCGGCGCCGTCCAGCAGGTCGTTGGGCGGGATGTTGGTCGACAGGATCATCAGCGTGTCGAAAGGCACCTGGAAGCTCATCCCCGATTGCAGGGAGAGATAGTCCACCGCCTCCTCCATCGGCACGATGAGCCGGTTGATGAGCGTCTGCGGGGTCTGCCGCTGGCGGCCGAGGTCGTCGATGATGAGCACGCCGTTGGCGGCCTTCATGTGCACCGGCGCCTGGTAGGTGCGCGAGGTCGGGTTGAAGCGCAGGTCGAGCATGTCGGTGGTCAGCTCCGCCCCCGTCACCACCGCCGGGCGCACGCAATGGGCGAAGCGCAGGTCGGGGGCGCCTTCCTCGAGCAGGTCCCTGGGGGTCCAGGGATCGTCCTCGGGGATCATGCGGTGCAGCGCCGGGTCGAAAAGCTGGATGATCTCGCCGTCCACCATGATCGCGTAGGGGACGTGAATGCCGCCCTCCATGGCCTTGGCGAGCGCGTGGGCGTAGCTCGACTTGCCGTTGCCCGGCGGGCCGTAGAGCAGGATCGAGCGGCCTGAATTCACCGCCGGGCCCAGCCGGTCGAGCACGCCTTCGGGCGTGATCAGCTTGGCGAAGGCGGCCTCCATGTCGGCGCGGGAGATGCGGTGATCCTTCACCGACTGGGCGGCGACCTGGGCGCGGAACTGCTCAAGGGTGACGGGGCAGGGGCCGGCGTAGTCGACGCGGCCCACCGCCTCCATGGCGCGCAGGCGGCCGATCTCGGTCAGCTCGAAGCGCATTTCGGCGCGGACGTCGGCGCGCAGGCTGCCGAGCGTGGCGATCAGGCGGTCGTCGCGCAGGATGCCGAAGATGTCGGACAGGATGCCGGGCGAGATCCGGGTGATTTCGGAGATCGCCGAGACCGTCTCCACCCCGCGGCGATACATGACCTTCAGCGCCAGTTCGATGAGGAATTCCCGGGACATGCCGGTTTCCTCGATGGTGCGGGGGGCGATGGGCGCCGCGTCGTCGTCGCCCGCGAAGGCGGCGGCGGGGGAGAGGGACGCGGAATCGGACATGCAGGGCTCCTCGCGCCTGGGGCGCGGCGGGGGACGGGGACGCGAGAAAGGAAAAGCTTTTCGGTCGGGCGCGCAAGGCTCGCGCCGCGCCGCGGCGGGCCGGGTTTCGCCGGGTGTCTCCGGGTTCCGCCGTTTTCCTCCGGGGCCGGAGGCGGGAGTGCCGCGTCATCCGGCGCGCCGCCTGCGCCGGAGCGCCCGCGGCGCGCCGTGAGGGCGTCGCGGGCGGAGAGGGGCGCGGGCGGGCGGCGGAGCGCCCCGTCAGAACCCGGTTGACGGGACCGGGGTCAAAGCCCGTCGAACAGCGCCGTGGACAGGTAACGCTCCGCGAAGCTGGGCAGGATGGCGACGATGCGCTTGCCGGCCATCTCCGGGCGCTCGGCGATCTCGATGGCCGCGGCGATGGCGGCGCCGGACGAGATGCCGCCCGGAATGCCCTCCGTGGCCGCGACCCGGCGCGCCATCTCGAAGGCGGTCTCGTTGCCGATGGTCAGCACCTCGTCGATCAGGGCCCGGTCGAGATTGCCGGGCACGAAGCCCGCCCCGATGCCCTGGATCTTGTGCGGCCCCGGCTCTCCGCCCGACAGGACCGGGCTGTCCTCGGGCTCCACCGCCACGATGCGCACATGCGGCGCGCGGGCCTTGAGCACCCGGCCGACGCCGGTCAGCGTGCCGCCGGTGCCGACGCCCGAGATGAAGACGTCGATCTCGCCGCCGGTATCGGCCCAGATCTCCTCGGCCGTGGTGGCCTCGTGAATCGCGGGGTTGGCGGTGTTCTCGAACTGCTGGGGGATCACCGAGTCCTTGATCTCCGCCGCCAGCTCCTCGGCCCGTTCCAGCGCGCCGCGCATGCCCCTGGCGGGGTCGGTCAGCTCCAGCTGGGCGCCGAGCAGGGCGAGCATTTTGCGGCGTTCGACCGACATGCTCTCGGGCATGCACAGGATCAGCTTGCGGCCGCGGGCGGCGCAGGCGAAGGCCAGCGCGATGCCGGTGTTGCCGGACGTGGGCTCGATCACCGTGGTATCGGGGCCGAGCCGGCCCTGACGCTCCAGGCTTTCGATCATCGCGACGCCGATGCGGTCCTTGACCGAGCTCAGCGGGTTGAAGAATTCCAGCTTGCCGAGGATTTCGGCCTTCAGGTCCAGCTCCACCGCGATGCGGCCGAGGCGCACCAGCGGCGTCGCGCCGATGGTCTGGGTGATGTCGTCATAGATGCGCCCGCGTGGCGGCGTGTAGCGGCCCTGCGCGGTGATCTGGGCGTCGTGAGCGTGGGGTCCGGGGGCGTTCATCGTCGGGGTCCTCCCTGCGTCCGCGCGTCGGGGCGGGATCGGGTCGCCCCGCTCCGCGGCGGATCAGATTGTGAAATCGGGGCGCGCCTCGTCGGCGCGCGGCACCCGCTTGCGCTGCGCCTCGCGGCACAGGTCCTCCATGGTGACTCGGTCGAGCCGGTCGAGCAGTTCCCGCTGCATCTCTTCCCATATGGGAGCGACCACGCCCAGCCCCAGCGCCGAGGTCACGCCTTCGTCGCCGTCCTCCTGGTCGAGGGTCGAGACCACGCGCACCACGTCGCCGACGGTGATGCGCCGACGCTCGCGGGCCAGCGTATAGCCCCCGCGGGGGCCGCGCACGCCCTTCAGCACGCCGGCGCGCACCAGCGCCTGCATGACCTGTTCGAGGTAACGCTGGGGGATGCCCTGGCGCTCGGTCACGTCGCGGGCCTGCACCGGGTCGGGGCGGGCGTTGTAGGCGATGTCGGCCACCGCCTCGATGGCCAGCAGCGTCTTGCGGGTGAGCTTGAGCATCAGACGCCCCTTCCCGCGCCGACCCCGGTGGAGCCGAAGCCTCCGGCCCCGCGGTCGGTGTCGTCGAGGCGCTCCGCCTCCGTCCAGACCGCGCGGGTGACGGGGGCGACGACCATCTGGGCGATGCGGTCGCCATGTTCGACATGGACCGGCTCGCCGCCGAGATTGATCAGGATCACCCCGACCTCGCCGCGATAGTCGCTGTCCACGGTGCCCGGCGCATTGGCCACGGTGATCCCCTTCCTGAGCGCGAGGCCGGAGCGGGGGCGGACCTGCGCCTCGAACCCTTCGGGCAGGGCGATGGCGAGGCCGGTGGGGACCAGCAGCCGCGCGCCCGGCGCCATCTCGCGCCCGTCGCGGCCGGGGAAGCAGGCGCGCAGGTCCATGCCCGCGGCCCCCGCGGTCTCGTAGCCCGGCAGGGGCAGGTCGGGGTCGTGATGGGGCAGGCGGAGGATCCGCACGGGAAGGTCGGTCATGCCGCCCCCCGATCTTCGTGATCCGGCCCGGTCAGATGCGCGGCGATGCGGGCCGCGAGCCTTCGGGCGGTCTCGGTCTTGGTCAGGCGGGGCCATTCCTCGGCCCCCGCGTCGGAGATCAGGGTCACCGCGTTCTCGGTCCCGCCCATGATGCCGGTGGCGGGGGAGACGTCATTGGCCACGATCCAGTCGCAGCCCTTGCGCAGGCGCTTGGCGGTGGCGTGGGCGATCACGTCGTCGGTCTCCGCGGCGAAGCCCACCACGAGGCCCGGCCGCCCCTCCGCCCGGCGCGCGACGGTGCGCAGGATGTCGGGGTTCTCGGCGAATTCCAGGGCGGGCGTGGTCCCGTCGGGACGTTTCTTGATCTTCGAGTTCGAGGCCGAGGCGACCCGCCAGTCCGCCACCGCGGCGGCGAAGACGGCGGCGTCGATCGCGGGGGCGTCGGGGGCGAGCGCGGCGTCCACCGCCTCCAGCATGTCGCGCGCGGACTGCACCTCGATCACCCGCGCGCCGGTGGGGCGGGGCGCGTCGGCGGGGCCGGTGACGAAGACCACCTCGGCGCCCAGGTCGCGCAGCGCCTCGGCCAGCGCCGTGCCCTGCGCGCCGGAGGAGCGGTTGGCGATGTAGCGCACCGGGTCGATGGGCTCATGCGTCGGGCCGGAGGTGACCAGCACCCGCCTGCCGGTCAGGGGGCCCGCGCTCAGGGCGGCGTCGATGGCGGCGACGATGGTTTCGGGCTCGGCCATCCGGCCCGGCCCGAACTCGCCGCAGGCCATGTCGCCGTCATCCGGCCCGCAGACCAGCACGCCGTCGGCGATCAGGGTCCGGAGGTTGCGCTGGGTGGCCGGGTGCTCCCACATCCGCACGTTCATGGCGGGCGCGATCAGCACCCGCTTGTCGGTGGCCATCAGCAGGGTCGAGGGCAGGTCGTCGGCGTGCCCCCCCGCCATCTTGGCCATCAGATCGGCGGTGGCGGGGACCACGACCACCAGGTCGGCGGCGCGGGACAGCTGGATATGGCCCATCTCCGCCTCGCGCGTCAGGTCGAACAGCGCGCGATGCGCTTCCACCCCCGCCAGCGAGGACACCGAAAGCGGGGTCACGAACTGCTCCGCCGCCTGGGTCATCGCCGGAACCACCGAGGCCCCGCGCGCGCGCAGCCGTCGGATCAGGTCCAGCGCCTTGTAGGCGGCGATGCCGCCGCCGATCACCAGCAGTATCCGCTTGCCCTCGAGCATTTGGCCACCCTCCCGCGGGTATTGGCGAGCATTCACGAGTGCGGAACGTAGTTTGCGCACGCCCGCCCCGCAAGCCGGGGATTTGGGTGAAGCACGATCCGGGCGCGATCCGGGCGCGGTTCGGCGGGTCCGAGAGGTTGGGGCAGGGCGGGCGCGCCGGCTTGCGCGGATCGCGGGGCGGGCGAACGCGGCGGCTCCGGTGGCGGCGGCGGCCAAGAATGCGAGCGGCCCGCGATCTCCGGGGCCGCGCTGCAAGGGAAAGGGGGCCGGGCGTCGCGCGCCCGGCCCCCCCCCATGTTTTCCCGGTTCTCGCCCCGGCGTTGCGGGTCAGTTCAGGCCGAAACGGTCGAACAGCTCCTTCAGGTTCTCCTCCGGACGGGCGCCGATATGGGAGATGATCTCGCCCGCCGCCACGCAGCCCATGGTCCCGCAGGTCAGCAGGTTGCGCCCGCGGGTCAGGCCGTAAAGGAACCCCGCCGCGAACATGTCGCCGGCGCCGGTCGCGTCCACCCGCTTCATCGGGGCGGCCGGGGCGTGGACCGTGCGCTCGCCCTGCAGCACATAGGCGCCGGCGGGGCCGACGGTGCAGGCCACCAGCTCGACCTCCTTGCGGGCGAGGTCCATGGCGTCCTCCAGCGTCTCGGTCTGGTAGAGGCTGACCAGCTCGTGCTCGTTGGCGAACAGCAGGTCCACCTCGTCGCGCACCATGGTGCGGAACAGGTCGCGGTGACGCTCGATGCAGAACGGGTCCGACAGGGTGATCGAGACCTTGCCCCCCGCCCCCCGGCAGGCGGCGATGGCCTTGCGGAAGGCCTCCTGGCTTTCGAACCCGTCGAAGCGGTAGCCTTCGAGGTAGAGCCACTTGGTGTCGGCCATCAGGGCTTCGTCGATATCCGACACCGCGAGGTCCGCCGAGACGCCGAGATAGGTGTTCATCGACCGCTCGCCATCCGGCGAGACCAGCACGATGCAGCGCCCGGTCTCCTCGTCCAGCCGGTCGCGGCCGGTCATCGGCGTGTCGAAGGCGACGCCGAGCGAGCGGATGTCATGGGCGAAGATGGCGCCCAGCTGGTCGTCCTTGACCTTGCCCACGAAGGCCGACTTCGCGCCCAGCATCCCCAGGCCCGCGATGGTGTTGGCCACCGATCCGCCCGAGATCTCCTGCGCCGGTCCCATGGCGCCGTAGAGCGAGATGGCGCGCTCCGCGTCGATCAGGGTCATGATGCCCTTCTCGACCTTGTTCTCGGCCAGGAATTCTTCGTTGACGCGCGCCAGCACGTCCACGATGGCGTTGCCTATGCCGACGACGTCGAAGCGTTTCTCGCTCATGCGGGCTCCTTCGGGGGTTGGAGCGCCTTGCGCGCCCGTTTGGGTTTCGGGGCTTCGGGGAGGGTCTTCTCCTCGAAGCCGCAGAGATCGGAGATCAGGCAGTCCGGGCAGCCCGGCTTGCGGGCGAGGCACACGTAACGCCCATGCAGGATCAGCCAGTGATGGGCGTGCTGCTGGAATTCGGCGGGGACATGATCCTCGATGGCGCGTTCCACCGCGACCACGTCCTTGCCGGGGGCGAGCCCGGTGCGGTTGCCGACCCGGAAGATATGCGTGTCCACCGCCTGGGCGGGGTGCCGGAACCACATGTTGAGCACGACATTGGCGGTCTTGCGTCCGACGCCGGGCAGGGATTCCAGCGCGGCGCGAGAGGATGGCACCTCGCCGTCGAATTCCTCGATCAGCTGGCGGGACAGCTTGATGACGTTTCGGGCCTTGTTGCGGAACAGGCCGATGGTCTTGATGTGCTCGGTCACGCCCTCTTCGCCGAGCGCGAGCATCTTTTCGGGCGTGTCGGCGATTTCGAACAGGGCGCGGGTGGCGCGGTTGACCCCCTTGTCGGTGGCCTGGGCGGACAGCGCCACGGCGACCAGAAGGGTGAAGGCGTTGACGTGGTCGAGCTCGCCTTTCGGCTCCGCCTGTTCCTCGCGGAAGCGGGTGAAGATCTCGCGGATGTCGGCGTAGGGGAGCTGGGCGGTCATGATGCGCGAACCTTGCCCCGGAGGCGGGGCGCGGCGCAAGGCGGCGGGGGCGGGGCGAGGCGCCGCGTCGGGGGGGGGCTTCGGGGGGGCGCCGCGTCGGGTGTCGCGCCGATCGAGGCCGGGGCGCCCGCGGCGCGCTGAACCGCAGGCGCGGGTCGCGAGGGTCGGGCGGGTCCGTAGGGCGGGTGCGAACCCGCCATCCGCGGTTTCAGCCCTTGTCCGACATCCGCCAGATCGCGGCCAGCCCGATGGCCGACACGGCGGTGACCGCCAGCAGGGCCGAGCGGATGCCGATCAGGTCCGACAGCACGCCGATGCCGATGGCCCCCAGCGAGGTGCCGCCGATCGCCACCAGCAGCCACAGCGACATGACCCGTCCGCGGCGCCCGTCCGAGGTCTGGGTCTGGGCGATGGTCTGGTTCGACACGCCCACCGCCGTGCCCAGAAAACCGAGCCCCGCGACCAGCGCGATGGCGGCCGGCCAGCTCTCGATCAGCCCCAGCAGGGCCACGCAGGCCAGCGAGATCGCCGCGCAGACCATCGCCCGCCGCCGCATCCGCGCGGCGCTGGGCGAGCCGCGCGCCAGCCAGATCGCGGCCACCACCGCGCCGCCCCCGGCCGTCGCCGTCAGCGCCCCGAAGCCGCCCGCGCCCTGGCCGTAGAGCCCGTCGGCGGCCACGGGCAGCAGCTCCAGCGCCCCGCGGGCGGGGAGCGAGACCACCGCGGTCAGCAGGATCGCGTCGCGGATCAGGGGGCGGGCGGCGACATAGCGGGCGCCCTCGGCCATCTCGTTGAAGATGCCGGCGATCCAGCCGCGGGCCGGGGCGCCGTCGGCCTCGGGCGCGCGGGGCGTCGGAGGCATGGCCGGCATGGTGGCGAAGGAATAGATCTGCGGCAGGAACAGCATGCCGGCCAGCGCGATGGTCACGTCCGAGCCCTGATGCGCCAGCAGCCAGCCGCCCAGCGCCGGGCCCAGCATCCGCGTGCAGTTGAAGTTCAGCGCGGTCATCGCCACCGCCTGGGACAGCGCCTCGCGCGGGACGAGCCGGGGGGCGAGGGTCATGCGCAGCGGGTGATAGGCCGAGGCCGCGAGCCCGATGCCCAGCGACATCACCAGCAGGACCGGCGCGGTGATCGCGTCCTGGGCGGCCAGCGCGAACAGGGCGCCGGCCAGCAGGAATTGCAGCGACTGGGTGGCGACCAGCCCGTGACGCGGGTCGATGCGGTCGGCCAGCACGCCGAAGACCGGGCCGGACACCAGCGTCGGCGCGAAGTTCAGGAAGGCCACCAGCCCGGTGATCGCGGCCGAGCCGGTCAGGTCCCAGGCCAGCCAGCCCATGGCGATGCGCAGGATCCACATGCCGTTCAGCCCGGCGAAGTTGCCGGCGAGATAGGCGCGGAAGGCGGGGTGGGCGAGAGCGGCGGGCAGGGTCATTGCCGGCCGATAGATGGCGCCGGGAGCGGCTCGCGTCCAGAATTAGTTTTGCCGCCTTATCAAAGCGGCGCGCTCTATCTCTCTTGTGATGGGCTCTCTTGTGAGGGGTCTCCTTGCGAGGGACTGTTTGCGAGGCCGCCGGCCGGGTTGGCGATGCTCGGGAAAAGGGCGCGGCCGGGGGCGGCGCGCCTGGCGCCGGCGAATGCGGTGCGATTCCCTCTGAAATCATCGCCCGGCGCGCCGCCGACAGGTCCGGGCCGAGACCGCTGAACCCCGATCTGGAGCGGGTGACGCAGCGCCTCATTATGCTGCGATGCAGTAGCTGCGCTGCGGTATGTGCGCTGCACAACGCGGCCATGCATGAACGTCAGTTGTCCATATCGTAAAGCGATTTTACTTCTCGTCCCAACGGAAGCCGGTGACCTCCCACGCCGGCCAGACCAAGGACGACAACACGATGGCTCTGATCGCGGACGCCCCCCTCTCCCGTTCCGACATGGCGCATGGCGCCTCCGTTTCGGGCTCGACCCCCACTTTCGGCCAGATCGGCGCCGGCCTGCTGGCCTCCGGCGGTCGCCGCTTCGCCGCCTGGCGCGAATACCGCCGGACCCTGGCCGAGCTGCAGGCCCTCGATGACCGCGCCCTGCGCGATCTCAGCCTGAGCCGCGGCGAGCTGCGCCACGTCGCGCGGATGGCCGCCGGCCTCTGAGCCGCGGAGGACCGCGCCGCCCCCGGCCCTCCCCTCGGCCCTTGGGCGCGGCGTCACGAAAAAGACCGGCGGCGCGCGTCAGCGCCGCCGGTCTTCTCGCGTTCCGGGGGGGGCGTCAGGGCGTGCTCAGGCGGCGTCCTGCTCCGAACGGGTCAGCTCGGCCGTCTCCCAGGCCAGCATCGCGCGCTTCACGCCCAGCCCCCAGTGGTAGCCGCCCAGCGCGCCCGACTTGCGCAGCGCCCGGTGGCAGGGGATCAGCAGGCTGACCGGGTTGCGCCCCACCGCCGTGCCCACCGCCCGCACCGCCCTGGGCGAGCCGATCACCCGGGCGATGTCTGAATAGGTGGTGACATGGCCCGAGGGGATGGCCAGCAGCGCTTCCCAGACCTTGATCTGGAAGGGCGCCCCGATCAGCTGCAACCGCGCCTCGCCCCGGCGGCGGAAGGCGGCCTCCACCCAGGGGGCGAGCGCGGCGGGGTCTTCGATATAGCGGGCCTCGGGCCAGCGGGCGCGCAGGTCGGCGAGGGCGGCGTCCGGCCCGACCTCGGCGGCGAAGGCGAGGCCGCAAAGGCCCCGATCTCCGCCCATGGCCAGCGCCGGGCCGAAGGGGCTGTCGAACCAGCCGTAGCGCAGGGTCAGGCCCTCGGCGCCGCGGGCGAACTCGCCGGGGGTCATCGCCTCCCAGCGCAGGAACAGGTCATGGAGGCGCGAGGGGCCGGAGAGGCCGGACTCCAGCGCCGCGTCCAGCAGCGAATGCCGGTCGCGCAGCAGGGTCCGGGCGTGGTCGAGCGTGAGCCATTGCAGGTAGCGCTTGGGGCTGACCCCGACCCAGCGGGAGAACAGGCGCTGGAAATGGGCGGGCGAAAGACCCATGCGGGCGGCCAGCGCGTCGAGCGAGGGCTGGCGGCCGGCCTCGGCCTCGATCAGGCGCAGGGCGGCTTCCATCAGGTCGTGGTGGAAGCGGTCCGAGGCGTCGGGGCCGTCGAAGCGGGCGTCGGCGCCGGTGTTGGCGTCGGCGTCGGCGTCGGTCGGCGCGGGGGCGGCCGCGGCCTGCGGGGCGCGGGGCATGGCGGGGGTCGCGGAAGCGGTCATGTCGATCTCTCCTGTCTCGTCCCCTGATATGCGCGCTGCGGGCCGGCGCCGCGACCCGAATCCTGCTTTCCGACGCCGGGCCCGGCGGCCTCCGAGGTCCCGCGCCCTCGCCGCCCCGCGCCGTCGCCGCCCGCGCAGCGCCTGCCGCGCGCCGCGGGCGTTACGGCGCCGCCGGCGCGCCCTCTGCGCGGCGCCTTCGCGAAGCGGGCCATCTTGCGCGCGCGGCCCGTCCCGCGCCAGTCTGGCCGGCCGACCCACCGGTCAACGGGCCATCAAGAGGGGCTCCATGTATCCGATCTTCCGCGTCCGCCGCGAAATCCGCAAGGCGCTGCGCGCGCCCCGTCTCGCCCCCGGCGAGGTCCATGTCGCCCGCACCCGCTGCTGGCCCACCGACATCGATCACTTGTGGGAGCTCAACAACGGCCGCTCCCTGACCCTGATGGACATGGGCCGCATGGCCTGCATCCGCCAGACCCGCATGGTCGAGGACCTGGCCCGCCGCGGCGCCCGCATCGCCATCGCCGGGTCCTGCGTGCAGTATCGCCGCCGGGTGAAGCTGTGGGAGGCGCTGGAGATCCGCTCGAAGATCATCGGCTCGGACGCGCGCTTCATCTACATGGAGCAGGTGCTGCTCGCCTCCGGCGCCTTCGCCCATCACGCGGTGTTCCGCGTGGCCTGCGTCGGCCCGTCGGGGATGCTGCCCATCGCCGAGGCGCTGCGGGATTTCGACCATCCCGGCTGGTTCGCGCCCCTGCCCGCATGGATCGCCGAATGGTCGGCGGCCGAGGCGAAGCGGTCGCGCCCGGATTTCGCCGCCTGAGCCGGCTTCGGCGGGGGGAGCCGCGCGTCGACCCGGACGCGGGCCGCGCCGCTGCGCCCGCGCGGCGCGGGAACCGGGCGCCCGGCGGCGCCGGGGCGGCGCCAGGGCGGGGGGCGAGGGAAGGCTTTCACAGGCGCGATTTCGCGGGCCGCGCGAAACGCAACGCATGGCGCCCGGATCATCAAGCAATTAAGTTACGCGCCGACGCCGGGCGGCCCCGCCGGCGCGTCGATGCGGCCGGGCGTCTCCGCGCCCCGCCGGCCGGCGCGCGACGGCCCCGCCAAGCGATTGAAAGCGCGCGCACAGTCGCGCCGACCTGACAAAGGAAGCGCTCCATGCCCAAAGACGCCATGCCCCGCGAGATCGTGATTCTCTCAGGCGCCCGCACCGCCATCGGCACCTTCGGCGGCAGCCTCGCCGGGACCGCCCCCACCGCCACCGGCGCCCTTGTGGCCAAGGAGGCGATGGCCCGCGCCGGCGTCGATCCCAAGCAGATCGGCCATGTCGCCTACGGCCACGTGATCAACACCGAACCCCGCGACATGTATCTGTCCCGCGTCTCCGCCATCGAGGCCGGCATCCCCGACGAAACCCCGGCGATGAACGTCAACCGGCTCTGCGGCTCGGGCGCCCAGGCGATCGTGTCCGCCGCCCAGTCGATCCTGCTGGGCGACGCGGAATACGCGCTCGCCGGCGGGGCCGAGGCCATGTCCCGCGGGCCCTACATCCTGCCCTCCGCCCGCTTCGGCCAGAAGATGGGCGACATGAAGGGCATCGACATGATGGTCGGCGCGCTCAACGACCCGTTCGGCCACGGCCACATGGGCATCACCGCCGAGAACGTCGCCGCCGAGCACCAGATCGGCCGCGAGGAGATGGACGCCTTCGCGCTGGAATCCCAGGCCCGCGCCAAGGCCGCGATCGAGGGCGGGCGCTTCGCCGACCAGATCGTGCCGGTCGAGGTGAAGAAGGGCCGCGAGATGGTCGCCTTCGACACCGACGAGCATCCGCGCATGACCTCGGCCGAGGCGCTGGCCGGCCTCAAGCCTGTGTTCCGGAAGGACGGGATGGTCACCGCGGGCAACGCCTCGGGCATCAATGACGGCGCCGCGGCGCTGGTGCTGGCCTCGGGCGAGGCGGCGGCGGCGGCGGGCCTGAAGCCCCGCGCCCGCATCCTCGGCTACGCCCATGCCGGCGTGCGCCCCGAGGTCATGGGCATCGGCCCGGTCCCGGCGGTGAAGCAGCTGATGGAGCGCACCGGTCTGACCGCCGCCGACTTCGACGTGGTCGAGTCGAACGAGGCCTTCGCCGCCCAGGCCTGCGCGGTGAACAAGGGGCTCGGGCTCGACCCGGCCAAGGTGAATCCGAACGGCGGCGCCATCGCGCTGGGTCACCCGGTGGGCGCCACCGGCGCGATCATCACCGTGAAGTGCCTCTATGAGCTGGAGCGCATCGGCGGCCGCTACGGCCTGATCACCATGTGCATCGGCGGCGGGCAGGGCATCGCCATCGCCATCGAGCGGATCTGATCCGCGCCCGGCCCCGGCGCCCGGCGCGCCGGGGCCGGGCATGACAGGCGACGGGGCGGGCCGGCGACGGCCCGCCCCTTTCTTGTTCCGGGAAGCCCGCTCGCCTTTCTGGAAGGGGGGAGCCGGGCCGGACAGGGCGAAAGCGGCGGGCTCGCCCCAACCGTGACTCTTTCGCGACGGGACTGGACAGAGCCGCGCGCCCTTCTACGTGATGGGATACGTTTGCAAGTCCAACCTCAACGGAGGAGGCCGCCATGGCGACCGCCGTGAAGACCCCGGAAGACAAGTACGACGACCTCTCCCAGCAGATCGACGCCCTGCGCGCCGACCTCGCCGGGATCACCGAATCCGTGGGCGCCATCGCCCGCGAAGAGGCCCAGTCCGCCAAGGCCCGCGTCAACGGCGCGGTCAACGACGCCGCCGCCCGCGGCCGCGCCGCCGGCGAGCATGCCCGCGCCCAGGCCGAAGACGGGGTGGCCCATGCCGCCGATTACGTCCGCGAGAACCCGCTGACCGCCGTCGCCGGCGCCGCCGCGCTGGGGCTGGTCTTCGGTTTCCTCACCGCGCGCCGCTGAGCGGGCGCGGCATGACCCGCAGGGGGAATATCGGCGGCGGCGCGCTTGCGCCCGCCGCGACCGCCGCGCGAGGGCCGGACGCATGAGCCCGTTCACCGACCGCATCACCCGCGAGGCGGTCCGGACGGCGAGCGAGGCCTCGGCCGGCGCCGCCGCCTCGGTCGTGGCGACGCTGATCGCGCCGCTGGCCATCGGATTCTGCGCGCTGATCGCGGCGGGGCTGCTGACCGCGGCGGCGTTGCTCTACCTTGCGCCGCCGCTGGGCTGGCCCGGTGCGATCGGCTGCCTGGGCGTGTTCTGGGCGGCGATCGGGCTGGCCATCGCCGCGGGCAAGGGCTTCCGTCCGGCGCGGCCGATGATCCCCGCCGACGTGGCCGCGCCGCGGATGGCCGCCGCCGCCCGCGCCGCCGGGGCGCCGACCCCCGCCGCGATGACGGCGGAGGAGGCCGCCGCCGCAGCCGCGACCGGGGCCACGGCCCCCGGCCTGGGCGGCATCCCGCCCCGTGGCGCGGTGCTGACCGATCTGGAACTGGCCGAGATGGCGATCCGCGCCTTCCGCGACGCCTCGATGGCGGGCCGGGCCATGCGCGGCGGTCGTCGCCGCCGTTGACGCGCACCGCCCGCGCCGGTCTCCGGCGCGGGCGGTCGGGCGCCCGCCCCACGCCTCCTCGCGCCGTCGCAACCGCATGACCGGCGACCGGTCCGCCTGATCCTCCCCGTCGCCGCCGGGGAGGCGTGCTCAATTCATTGTCACCTGGATGGAATTTGACGTAGGGTAATGGCCTGTGTGGAGCGTGTTTCGGCAAGGAGTCGGAGACAATGAGAGGAAACGCCTCGAAATTGGTCCCGGACGCCTGCGTCGAACCGGGCGCGATCCCGGATATCTCCCGCACCGTCATTCCCGCTGCGGCGCCCCCGTTGGGGAGCGCCTTCGACCTTCGCGCGCTTTTCCGGAGCCTTTCCGGATGCCGGAGCGGGATCGCGGCCGGTTCCTGACCCGGACGCGGGGGGCGCGCGCGGGACCCTCCCGCACCCGCGCGCGCCTCGTCGACGCGAAGCGGCGGGCCTGAGCTCGCGCCCCGGGGACAGCGGCGCGCGTGCGGGACGCGGCGCCTCCCTACCCGTCCAGAAAGCCTGCGCAGATCCGGGCGAATTCGTCCGGGGCCTCCGCGTGCAGCCAGTGGTCGGCGCCGGGGATCGCGTCGAAGACCGCCTCGGGGAACATCGCGCGGATCGCCGGGTGATGGGCCTCGGTCAGGTAGCTGGACTTGCCGCCCGCCAGGAACAGCACCGGGCGCGCGAACCGTCCCGAGGGCGCCGGCCAGTCGATCAGCCCCGCCATCCCCGCCGCCAGCGCGTCGAGGTTCAGCCGCCAGCGCAGCCCCTCGGGCGAATTGGCCAGCGAGTGCAGCAGGAAGGCCCGCATCGAGCGGTCGGCCACATGGGGCGCGAGCAGCGCCTCGGCCTCCGAGCGTCGGCTGAGGGCGGAAAGGTCGATATCGCGCATCGCCTGCACATAGCCCGAATGGCTGTGGGAATAGGCCACCGGCGCCACGTCGGCCACGATCAGGCGGCGCAGGGGCGCGGGTTCGGTCAGCGCGCACATCATCGCGGCCTTGCCGCCCATGGAATGGCCCAGCAGGTCGGCCTCGCCCCCCGGTCCGGCGGCATCGGCCAGCGTCTCGGCCAGATCGCCGGCCATGTCGGCGTAGCCCATCGCGTCCGACCACGGGCTTTCGCCGTGATTGCGCATGTCCACCGCCACCACGCGCCGCCCCTGCGCCAGTTTCTTCGCCACGCCGTTCCAGTTGCGGGCCGAGCCGAACAGGCCGTGGGCCACGACCAGGGGGGGGTGGATCTCCGGCCCTTCGGGGGCGTGGGCGATGGCGTTGAGGCGCATGGGGTGGCTCCTTCGCGGGGGATGCGAGACCATGGATAACCAGCCCGCGCCCGGAAGGAAACGCGCCGCGACCGCCTGGGCATTGTCTCCGCCCCGTCGACCGGCCTAGGCTCCGGTCCAGTGCAGGAGGCCCGCGTGCAACCCTATTCCGCCCTGTCGGTGATCTGGAACGGCCTGACCGGCCAGCGCGACTGGTCCCGCCAGTGGCGCGACCGGGAGCCGAAATCCGCCTATGACGTGATCGTGGTGGGGGGCGGCGGCCACGGGCTCGCCACCGCCTATTACCTCGCGAAGAACCACGGGATCCGCCGCGTCGCGGTGCTGGAACGCGGGCTGATCGGACAGGGCAACGCCGGCCGCAACACCACCATCGTGCGGTCCAACTACATGCTGCCGGGCAACCGCGAGTTCTACGAACATACGCTGAAGCTGTGGGAGGGGCTGTCGCATGACCTCAACTACAACCTCATGTTCTCCCAGCGCGGGCACATGGCGCTGCATTTCGACCCCGCCGGCCGCGACGCCTTCGCGCGGCGCTACAACACCCTGCGCATGACCGGCTCGGACGGGCGCTGGCTGCGGCGGGACGAGGTCCGCGCCCGCGCCCCCTACCTCAACTGGTCCCCGGACGCGCGCTTCCCCATCGAGGGCGCCTTCGTGCAGGAGCGCGCCGGGACCGCGCGGCATGACGCGCTGGTCTGGGGCCTGGCGCGCGCCGCCGACGCGCGCGGCGTGCAGATCGTGCAGAACTGCGAAGTGACCGGCTTCATCCGCGAGGCCGGGGAGATCGTCGGCGTCGAGACCTCGCGCGGCGAGATCCGCGCCCCCAAGGTCGCGCTCTGCGTCGCCGGCTCCACCGGACCGCTGGCCGCCAGGGCGGGGCTGAAGAAACTGCCGCTGGAGACGCACAAGCTGCAGGCCTTCGTGACCGAGCCGCTCAAGCCCATCGTCCACACGGTGGTCAGCTCGGCGCAGGAGGGGCTGTTCTACCTCTCCCAGTCCGACAAGGGCGGACTGGTCTTCGGCGGAGAGATCGACGGCCATCCCAGCTACGCCCAGCGGGGCGGCCCGCGCATCTATTCCGAGGTGATGGAGAAAGCCGTGGCCCTGATGCCCTGGATCAGCCGGGTCCGCATCCTGCGCCAATGGGCGGGGGTGATGGACATGTCGATGGACGGCGCGCCCTTCATCTCCACCACGCGGGTTCCGGGGCTCTATTTCAACGCCGGCTGGAACTACGGGGGGTTCAAGGCGACCCCGGCCTCGGGCTGGTGCTACGCCCACACCATCGCGAAGGATGAGCCGCATGAGCTGAACGCCGCGTTCTCGCTGGACCGGTTCGCCCGCGGCGCGATGCTGGACGAGGAGGCGTCGGGTCCGACGCCCCGGCTGCACTGATGCGGCTCGCCTGCCCGTTCTGCGGCCTCCGCGACGAGGGGGAATTCGCCTATGAGGGGCCGGTCATGGACTGGCCCGCGCTCGACGCCCGCCCGGCCAAGTGGGTGGATGCGGTGTATCTGCGCGACCAGCCCAGGGGCGAGACGCGGGAGCTTTGGCGCCACCATCTCGGCTGCGGGTCGCTGCTGGAGGTGGTCCGGAACAACGTCACCCATGAGGTCGCGTCGGTCGGCCACGCCGATCCGGCCGAGACGCGGGCGCTGAAGGTGCGCGTCCGATGACCGGGTTCAGACTGCGCGGCCGGGCCGAGACGCCGCTGTCCTTCCGCTGGAACGGGACGGCGATGACCGGGCAGGCGGGGGACACCCTGTCCGCGGCGCTGATGGCCAACGGGGTGCGGCTGGTGGGCCGGTCCTTCAAGTATCACCGCCCCCGCGGGATCATGGCGGCCGGAGAGGAAGAGGCCGGCGCGCTGGCGACGGTGGGCGAGGGCGGGCGGCGCACGCCCAACCTCAAGGCCTCGGTGGTGGAGCTGGAGGCGGGGCTGGTCGCCGCTTCGCAGAACCACTGGCCGTCGCTGGGCTTCGATCTCGGGCAGGCCAACGACCTGATGGGGCGGTTCCTGACCGCCGGTTTCTACTACAAGACCTTCATGGGGCCGGTCGCGGGCACGCGCGTCTGGATGGGGTTCGAGCATCTGATCCGCCGCGCCGCCGGTCTCGGCGCCGTCACCACCGCGCCCGACCCGGACCTTTACGAACAGGTCCACGACCATTGCGACCTGCTGGTCGCCGGGGCCGGGCCCGCCGGTCTGTCCGCGGCGCTGGAGGCGGCGGAACAGGGCGCGGACGTCATCCTCGCCGAGCAGGATTTCGCGATCGGCGGCGCGCTGCTGTCCGACCCCGACGGCGCGGCGACGCTGGCCCCGCTTGCGAATGCGGTCGCGGCCCACGACGGAATCCGGGTGCTGACCCGCGCGCAGGTCTTCGGCCTCTACGATCACGGCGTCGCGGGGGTGGTCGAGCGCCTCCCCGCCGGCGGCCCCGTGCGTGAGCGGCTGCGGCTGGTGCGCAGCGGCGGGATCATCGCGGCGACAGGCGCCATCGAACGTCCGCTGGTCTTCGGGGACAACGACCGCCCCGGCGTGATGGGCGCCGCCGCGGCGGGAACCTACGCGGTCCGGCACGGGGTCGCGCCCGGGCGGCGGATCGTGGTGGCGACCACCAACGATTCCGCCTACGCGCCCGCCGCGGCGCTGGCGACGGCGGGGCTGGACGTCACCTTGCTGGACCTGCGCGAGCGGGCGCCGGAGGCGGCCTGCGCGGTCGCGACGGAGGCCGGCGTGACCGTCCGCCCCGGCATGGCGCCGATCCGGGCGCTGTCGGGCGGGTTTTCTGGCGGGGTGACCGGGCTGCTCTGCGGCCGCCACCGGGGCGCGGGCCGGGCGCTGCCCGAGGAAAAGCTCGCCGCCGATATCGTCGCCGTCTCGGGCGGCTGGTCGCCGGCCCTGCACCTGACCAGCCATGCCCGCGCCCGGCCTGTGTGGTCCGACGACCTGCTCTGCTTCCTGCCCGGCGAGGGCGAGGTCATCGCCTGCGGGTCCGCCGCGGGCGTGTGGGAGACCGAGGCCTGCCTCGCCTCCGGCCGCGCCGCGGGTCGCCGCGCCGCCATCGCCCTGCGCGTCACCCGCCGCCGTCCCCTGAAGGACGCCGAACCGGGGGGATGGGAGACCCCGCCCCTCCCGGTCTGGGAGATCCACGCCCGCGGCCGCTCGGACAGGAAATTCGTCGACCTGATGCATGACGTCACCGCCGCCGACATCCGCCAGGCGAAGGCCGAGGGCTTCGAGGCGCCCGAGCACATGAAGCGCTACACCACGCTGGGCATGGCCACCGACCAGGGCAAGGCGGGCGGCGTGTCGGGGCTCGCGATCATGGCCGAGGCGCTGGGCGAGGCCGGCCCCGGCGCGCTGGGCACGACCACCTTCCGCCCGCCCTACGCCCCGGTCTCCATGGGCGTTTTCGCCGGAGAGATCACCGGCGAGACCTGGGCCCCCGCCCGCCCCACCCCCTTCCACGCCCGGGCCGAGGCCGCCGGCGCCGTCTTCGTCGACGCCGGCCATTGGCGCCGGCCGTGGTATTTCCCGGCCGCGGCCGAGGACCTGCGCGCCGCCTCGATGCGCGAGGCGGCGTTGGTCCGCGCCTCGGTCGGGGTCTGCGATATCTCGACCCTGGGCAAGTTCATGGTGCAGGGGCCGGACGCGGCGGCGTTCCTGGACGCGATGTTCTCGAACCTCGTCTCGACCCTGCCGGTGGGCAAGGCGCGCTACGGGTTCCTGCTGCGCGAGGACGGGATCGTCTTCGATGACGGCACGATCTGGCGCCTGTCCGAGACCGCCTTCCTGGTCACCACCACCACCGGCCATGCCGAGGCCGCGGAGGCGCATTTCGCCCGCTGGAAGGCCCGCCTCGGCCCGTTCCGCGCCGCGGTGACCCCGGTGACGGAAGCCTGGTGCGCCCTGGCGGTCGCCGGCCCCCGCGCCCGCGCGGCGCTGGGCCGGGCGACGGAGGACGACGTGTCCGACGCCGCGCTCCCCTTCCTCGGCGTGCGGGAGATGGTCGTGGCCGGGGTTCCGGCGCGGGTGGCGCGGATCAGTTTCTCGGGGGAACTGGCCTTCGAGGTCCATGTCCGCCCCGACGACGCCCCCGCGCTGTGGGACGCGCTGGCGGCGGCGGCGCGGGCGGAGGGCGGCGGGCTCTACGGGCTGGAGGCGCTGGATATCCTGCGAGTGGAGAAAGGGTTCCTCACCGGGCGCGAGATCGACGGGCGGGCGACGCTGGCGGATCTCGGGATGGCGGGGATGGCCTCGAAGAAAAAGCCGTTCCTCGGGCGCGCGCTAATGGGGCGGGAGGCGCTGGCCGATCCCGCCCGTCCGCGGCTGGTGGGCCTGGTCCCGGCGGAAGCGGGGGCGCAGGTGCGCGCCGGCGCCCTGCTGCATCGGCTGGGCGAGGAGACGGGGCGCGGCGTCGGCTGGATCGCCTCGGTCGCCGACAGCCCCGCCATCGGCGCCCGCATCGCGCTGGGCTTCGCCGAAGGCGGGGTCGAGGCGCTGGAGGGGCGGACCCTGATGGCCCATGACCCGACCGCCGGCACGGTGACCAAGATGAAGGTCCGCGCGGCGTGTTTCGTCGATCCGAAGGGATCGCGGATGAAGGGTGATCCGAAGGGATCGCGGATGAAAGGCGACCCCGAAGGCGCGCGGATGGAGGGCGAGCCGAAGGGATCGCGCGGGAAAGGGGAGGGCGCGGCATGACCGAGGCCCTGGTCATCGACCTGCTCCCCGCCGGCGCCCTGTGGGAGGCCGAGGTCTGGCGCGGCCCCGACGGCGCCCGGCTGTGCAAGGCGCTCGACGCCCCGGCGCCCGCGCCCGGCGCCTGGGTGGAGGCCGCCAACGGCGCCCGTATCTGGCGGCGCGCGCCGCTGGTCTGGCGGATCTGGACCGCCGCGGACCCGGCCGGGCCTCCGCCCGCCGCGCTGGCGGAACTCGCGCCCGAGGCCGGCGTCTCGGCGGAAATCGGGGCGGGGCTCGCGCGGCTGCGCCTCGCGGGGGAATGGGCGCGCGCGTCGGAGGCGCTGGCCCGGCTGGTCCCGCTCGACCTGCGTGAGGCCGCCTTCCCGGAGGGCTCGGCGGCGCTCACCGGCTGGCGCCATGTCCCCCTGACCCTGTTGCGCGACGCGGAGGGGGCGGAGCTTCTGGTCCCGCGTTCCCACGCGCCGACGCTGGCGGCGCAGGCGCGGCGCGTCGCCGCTCGCCTTGTCGGCTGAGCCGCGGCGACTAGGCGAAGGGGCGGGCGGCGGCTATTGAATCTTCATGAGCCTTCCCGACCCCCTCCCCGCCTCGCATGACTGGCCCGAGATGCTGCCCGGATGGGTGTGGCTGGCCGGCGCCGGGCCCGGCGATCCCGGCCTGCTGACCCTGCACGCGCTGAACGGGCTGCGGCAGGCGGATGTGGTGGTCTATGACGCGCTGGTCGACGACCGTGTGCTGGATTTCGCCAACCCGGCGGCGGAGCGGGTTTTCGCCGGCAAGCGGGGGGGCAAGCCCTCGGCGAAGCAGCGGGACATCTCGCTGCGGCTGGTGGAGATGGCGCGCGCGGGCCAGCGGGTGCTGCGGCTGAAGGGGGGCGATCCGTTCCTGTTCGGCCGCGGGGGGGAGGAGGCGCAGACGCTGGTCCAGCATGGCGTGCCGATCCGCATCATCCCCGGCATCACCGCCGGCATCGGCGGGCTGGCCTATGCGGGCATCCCGGCCACGCATCGCGACGTGAACCAGTCCGTGACCTTCATCACCGGCCATGACGCCCGGGGCGAGGCGCCGGCGGCCATCGACTGGGCGGCCATCGCCAGGGGCTCCCAGGTGGTGGTGGTCTATATGGGGCTGCGCACGCTGGGCGAGCTCGCCACCCGCTTCATCGCGGCGGGGCGGTCGGCGGAGGAGCCGGTGGCGGTGGTCACCGACGCCACCCTGCCCGCGCAGAGGGTGCTGGAGACGACGCTGGCCCGCGCCGCCGAGGATGTGGCGGCGGCGGGGATGGTCCCCCCGGCGCTGATCGTGATCGGACGCGCCGCCCTGTTGCGCCGCGCGCTGGCCTGGTGGCAGGGCGAGGGGCCGACGGATCTCGACCCTCTCGGCCGCGGTCGCCCGGCCGAGGAGCCGTAAGCCGGCGGCGCCCTTGCGGGGCATTCCCATATCTCCGGCCGCAAGCGGCCTTCGGGTCGGCGCGCGCGGTCGCCGCCGGTCCCCTGTCCACCCGCGCGCCGGTTCGCCGGCCGCGCGGGCGCCCGAGGGCCACCGGCGCGCGGGCGGACGCGCGGCCCCGTTTTCCGCGCGCGCCGCCGCTGGACGCGGTGTCCGACACTCGCTATTCTCGCCCCTGACCTGCCGACCGGCCGGTCAAGTTCTCGGGGCGGGGTGAAAGTCCCCACCGGCGGTGATGGCCTGGCGACAGGCATGAGCCCGCGAGCGCGCCGGAGAGGGGCCCAGCCCCCCCGAAGGCGGTCAGCAGAGACCGGTGAGACCCCGGCGCCGACGGTCATAGTCCGGATGAAAGAGAACGGGAGACGCGGCCGCGGGGCCGGATCGCCATGCGGTCCGTCGCGGCGTCCGCGGCGCTCGTCGTCCCGATTCATGTTTGTCCTCGAGGAGGGACTCGCAATGGATCGGACCCAGACCCAATCCAAGACTCAATCCACCGGCAAGGCGGCCCGCGTCGCCTTCATCCGCGCCCGCTGGCATTCGGGCGTCGTCGACGAGGCCTGCGCCAGCTTCACCGCGGAGATGGACGGCCTGACCCAGGGCGGGGCCGAGGTCGAGGTGCTCGACGTGCCCGGCGCCTTCGAGATCCCGCTGCTTGCCAAGCGCCTCGCCGCCACCGGCCGTTACGACGCGGTGGTGGGTTGCGCCTTCGTGGTCGACGGCGGCATCTACCGGCATGATTTCGTGTCGGAGACGGTCGTCTCCGCCCTCATGCAGGTGGGGCTGGAGACCGGGATCCCGGTGCTCTCGGTCGTGCTGACCCCGCACAACTTCCAGGAGACGCCGCCGCTCGAGGCCTTCTTCCGCGATCATTTCGTGGTCAAGGGCCGCGAGGCCGCCGAGGCCTGCATGGCGACGCTGGAGGCCCACCGGGCCGTGGAGGGCGGCGCCGCGGCGCTGGCCGCCTGAGTTTGAAATGCAGCGCGCCCGGCCCCTTTCGGGACCGGGCGCGCGCAATTCCAGTCCTTGCGCCGGATCAGGCGCGCAGCGTGCCGCCGGAGGCCTTCTGGACCGCCGCGACGACCTTGTTCGCCACCGCCTCGATCTCGTCCTCGGTCAGCGTCTTCTTCTTCGGCTGAAGCCGCACGGCGATGGCGACGGACTTCTTGCCCTCGCCCAGGGACGCCGCCGCCTTCGGGCCGCCGAACACGTCGAAGACCGTGGCCCCGGCGATCAGCGCCTTGTCGGCGCCGCGAGCCGCGCGCAGCAGGGTCTCCGCCTCGCAGTCCGCGTCGACCACGAAGGCGAAGTCCCGCTCCACCGCCTGCAGGTCCGAGGCCCCCAGCGCCGGGCGCGCGATGGAGCGCGCCTTGGGAACCGGGATCGCGTCGAGGAACAGGGTGAAGGCGGCGGCCGGCCCCTTCACGTCCATCGCCTCAAGCGCCCGCGGGTGCAGTTCGCCATAGACGGCCAGCGGAACCTTGGGGCCCAGCGACAGCACGGCGGAGCGGCCCGGATGGAACCAGTCGGGCGCGTTGCGCATCACCATCAGGCGCTCCACCGGCGCGCCCAGCGCGGCCAGCGCCGCCTCCGCCGCGGCCTTGGCGTCCCACAGGTCCACGGGGCGCCGGGCGCCGGTCCATTCGCGGGGCGCGGAGGCGCCGGCGAAGACGCCGGAGGCGACCACCCGCTGATCCTCCGGCTCGCCGCCCGACCAGCCCGGCCCGATCTCGAACAGCGCGATCTCACCGGCCCCGCGGGCCTGGTTGCGCGCCACGGCGGCCATCAGCCCGGCCAGCGGGTCCGGGCGCATGTGGCTCATCTCCGAGCTGATCGGGTTCTCCAGCCGCACCGCGTCCGAACCGCCGCCGAAGGCCGCGGCCTGGCCCTGGGAGACGAAGGAATAGGTCACGCATTCGTTCATGCCGGCCATGGCCAGCGCCCGGCGGGCGGTGGCCTCGCGCTTCTGGCCCAGCGTCATCGTCGGCCGGGTCACGCCCGTGGACGGACGGGGCAGGGGTCGGGCCTCCAGCTTGGTGAGGGACGCGACGCGGGCCACTTCCTCCACCAGGTCGGCCTCGCCCTGCACATCGGGGCGCCAGGAGGGGACGTCGACCATGATCCGCCCGCCCTCCACGTCGCGGGGCGCGAAGCCCAGCGCGGACAGGATGCGGCGCTGCTCGGCCTCCGGGATGTCCATGCCGACCAGCGAGGCGCAGCGGGCCGGGTCCAGCCGGTAGGCGCGCGCCATGTCCGGGGCCTGGCCGGCGACGATCACCTCCGAGGGCTCGCCCCCGCACAGGTCGAGGATCATCGCGGTCGCGGCCTCGATCCCGTCCACGCAGCTTTCCGGGTCCACGCCGCGGTCGAAGCGGTAGCGGGCGTCGGAGTTGATCTTCAGCTTGCGGCCCGAAAGCGCGGTGCGGATCGGGTCGAACCAGGCGGCCTCGACGAAGACGTCGGTGGTGGTCTCGGTGCAGCCCGAGGCCTCGCCGCCCATGATCCCGCCCAGCGATTCCGCCCCGGCCTCGTCCGCCACCACGGTCATGGTCGGGTCGAGCGCATAGGTCTTGCCGTCGAGCGCCAGCAGTTCCTCGCCCTCGCGCGCGAAGCGGACCTGCAGGTCGCCCGTCACCTTGGCGGCGTCGAAGACATGCAGCGGGCGGCCGCGGTCATAGGTGATGAAGTTGGTGACATCGACCAGCGCCGAGATCGGCCGCAGCCCGATGGCCCGCAGACGGCGCTGAAGCCAGGCGGGCGAGGGGCCGTTCTTCACGCCGCGGATCAGGCGTCCGGCGAAAATCGGGCAGGCGAGGTCCGCGACTTCCGGGGCCAGCGACACCGAGACCGGCGAGGCGAATTCGCCCGGAACCGCCTCGATCGCCGGGGTCTTCAGCGTGCCGATTCCCCGTGCCGCGAGGTCGCGCGCGATCCCCGCCACGCCCAGCGCGTCGGGGCGGTTCGGGGTGATGGCGATGTCGAAGACCACGTCGTTGAGGTCCGCGTAGTCGATGTAACGGGCGCCCAGCGGCGCGTCCTCGGGCAGGTCGATGATGCCGTCATGGTCCTCGGAGATCTCCAGCTCGCGCTCCGAGCAGAGCATGCCGTTGGACTCCACACCCCGGATCACGCCGGGCTTCAGGTCCACGCCCGTGCCGGGGATATGCATGCCCGGCGCGGCGAAGACGCCGACCAGCCCGGTGCGCGCGTTGGGCGCGCCGCACACCACCTGCACCTCGGCCGAGGGCGCGTCGGGCCCGTTCGGCCAGGTCTCCACCCGGCACAGGCGCAGGCGGTCGGCGTCGGGATGGGGGCCGGCCTCGATCACCCGGCAGATGCGGAAGCCGCCGAGCGCGTCGGCGGGGTCCGTCAGCTCCTCCAGCTCCAGCCCGAGATCGGTGAGCGTGTCCGCGATCTCCTGCGGGCTGGCGTCGGTGTCGAGATGCTCCTTGAGCCAGGAGAGAGTGAACTTCATCGCATGCGCTCCGCCGGTCGGGGTTCGGGCCGTGTTCTAGCCTGTGGGGCGCGGATGTCCATGGGCAGGGGCGGCGCGGTGGACACGGGGCGCGGGCGCCTGGGGCCGGGCGGGAGCGTCAGGCCCCGCGATGCGGGCGGGGGCGCCCGCCCATCACGAACCGCGCAGGTCCTGGGCGGGGGCGGAGACTTTCATGCGAAGTTTTCTGCAAAGCGCGCCTGATGCGGTCTTGAATCGAAACGCACTCTGGGGTTGTATTCGAGGAAGTCAGGTCTCCTTCATATAGGTGGAGAGAATGCGGCGAGGCCAAGGATCGCCGCCATATGAACTCAGAACGACCGTCCGGGGACCCGCGCCGGACCGGTCGCAGCCCTCGCGGCGGAATATACTCCGACTGCACACGGTCGCCGCGGGGGCGATTTTCTTCATGACCGCGCAGAATGACCGCGCAGAATGATCGGGCGGATCGGCGCGGCATGACGGGGGGCGGAAGGTCAGGGCTTCCGCATCACCCGCAGGCTCGCGCCGAGGCTGGCGCAGAGCACTGAGGCGACGATCAGGCCGGGACCGGCGGCGAAGGCCAGCAGGGGCGCGTCGGTCCCATGTCCCACGGCGGCCCCTTGTCCCAGGGCGGCCCCATGTCCGAGGGCGGCGGAGAGCAGCGCCTCGGCGCCCGGAAGCCGGATCGCGAACGCGGTCAGCCCGCCCAGAGCGCCGGCGCCGATCAGCCCGCGCGACGCCCAGGCCAGTCCGTCGAAGCGCCACGGCCCGTTGCGATTCGCCGCCTTTGCGCGGATCGCCCGCAGCTCCGCCCGGGTGATGTCGGTGCGCGGCGCGGCGCCCGTGACCTGCGTCGGCGCGCGCCCGAAGCCGCGCCCGGATACCTGTCCCGGACGCCGCTGCATCACGCGCTCAGCCCGCCGCGCATGGTCGGCACGTCCAGCGCCGCGAAGCCGTAATGGCGCAGCCAGCGCAGGTCCGCGTCGAAAAAGGCGCGCAGGTCGGGGATGCCGTATTTCAGCATCGCGATCCGGTCGATCCCCATGCCGAAGGCGAAGCCCTGCCATTCGTTGGGGTCGATCCCGGCGGCGGCCAGCACCTTCGGGTGAACCATGCCGGAGCCCAGCACCTCCAGCCAGCCGTCGCCCTCGCCGACCTTCAGCGTCCCGTCTTTCCACGAACAGCGGATATCGACCTCGGCCGACGGCTCGGTGAACGGGAAATGCGAGGCGCGGAAGCGGGTTTCCACGCCCTCGACCTCGAAGAAGGCCGCGAAGAACTCCTCCAGCACCCATTTCAGGTTGGCCATGGAGATGTCGCGGTCGATCGCCAGCCCCTCCACCTGGTGGAACATCGGCGTGTGGGTCTGGTCGAAATCCGAGCGGTAGACCCGCCCCGGCGCGATGATGCGGATCGGCGCGCCGCGGTCCTGCAGGGTGCGGATCTGCACCGGGGAGGTATGGGTGCGCAGGACGTGGGGGGCGCGGTCGTCGCCCTCGCCGCGGGCCATGTAGAACGTGTCCATCTCGGCCCGCGCGGAATGGTGCGAGGGCATGTTGAGGGCGTCGAAATTGTACCAGTCGCTCTCGATCTGCGGGCCCTCGGCGACGCCGAAGCCCATGTCGGCGAAGATCGCCGCGACCTCCTCCGTGACCTGGGAAACCGGGTGGATCGTGCCCATGGCCCGCGGCCGGGGCGCGAGCGAGACGTCCAGCCATTCGGTCCGCAGCCGCTCGGCCAGCGCCGCGTCCGACAGCGCGGCGCGGCGCGCGGCCAGCGCCGAGTTCAGCTCATCCTTCAGCGCGTTCAGCGCCGGGCCCGCCTGCTGGCGCTGCTCGGGCGTCATCTTGCCCAGCTCGCGCATCATCAGGCTGACTTCGCCCTTCTTGCCGAGCGCGCCGAGCCGCGCGCCTTCCAGCGCCTGTTCGTCCGCCGCATCGGCGATGCGCCCCAGCCAGGACGCTCGAAGCGTGTCCAACCCGTCCATGACGTCCTCCGCCCTGCCGTCGTCCAATTCGCCCGAGGCGATAGCACGCTCGCGCGCGAACGCAAGCGATGCGGGGCCGCGGGACGGGCGGGAAGGGGAGGCCGGGGGCGAGAGCGCGCAATTGAAATCCGCGCGGGGGCGCCGATTCGTGCAAATTGACGTTGCGGTCGGGTTTTATTCACTTTAGATTAATTAAGCGTTCACGGCGACGCCGCGCTGGGGCGCGGAGACGGAGGGAGCGCGGGCCGACGCCCCGGTTCCGGAGAGGGGCGGCGCATCGTCGAACGGGGGCGACGGGCGATGCGATCGGCCTTGCCGCTGCAGCGAAGGCGACCCTGCTGGGGCGGGGCGCGTTCGGCAGCGCGGCAGGGTCGAGGCCTTGCCGGACCGCGGGCCGCGTCGGGCCGCGTGCGAGTCGGGGAGGATCGGGCGGAAGCGAGACCGGGGCGCGGTTCGCTTTCCGCCCGATCGCTCCGCCCGCACGTTCCGCCAAAACGTTCCGCTTGAGTGCTCATGCCCCGACATGCGGGCGCCGGCCGGATCACGCCGCGGGGGCGTCGAGCCGGGCGCGAAGCGCGGCCTGCGCCTCACGGTCGATGGGAAAGCGCCAGACCAGAGCCACCGCCGCGATCTTCAGAACCGCGGGGGCGAGGGCGTAAAGCGCCGCGAGCAGGCTGAGCGCGCCGGCGGACTGGGCCTGGGCTGCGACGGCCGCGTCGAAGCCCGCCGCCGACAGCGCTAGCAGCGCCAGCCCTGCCGCCACCGCCTGCGCGGCCTTGGCGGTCACCGACCAGGCGGCGAAGAAGGCGCCGGCGCGATGCTCTCCGGTCTCGGCCGCGTCGGCGTCGACCACATCGGCCTGGATCGCCGGCGGCAGCGCCAGATCGGCCCCCAGCGCAAAGCCCGACAGCGCCGTGATCACCGCGAAGGCCGCCACGTCGCCCGGCCCCAGCAGCGGCGCCCAGACGAAGACCGCGCAGGCCCAGAGCATGGCGACGCCCCAGACCCGATGCTTGGGAAAGCGCTCGGACAGGCGGCTCCAGACCGGGGCGCCCAGCACGGCGGCCATGAAATAGAGGATCAGCAGCGGACCGGCGGCGTCGGGGGCGCCCAGGCGCTGCTCGACGAAGAACAGGAACAGCGCGGCGGGCAGGGCGTTGGCGGCGCCGTTGAGGAACCAGGCCGCGATCAGCCGCGCGAAGGCCCGGTTGCGCGCCGCGGCCCGCATCGCCTCGCGCCAGGGCAGGCGACGGCGGGAACGGTCGGGCGGCTCGGGCACGGCGACCAGCGCCGCGGCGGTGGCGACGGGCAGGGCGAGCGCCAGCGCGGCGAACACCGCCGCCAGCCCCGCCGCCGCGTCCGCGCCGGTGGCGTAGAGCACCGCGGCCCCGGCCATGCCCAGCAGGCCCGCGCTTTCGCGCCAGGCGGTGACGCGGGCGCGGGCGGCGTAGCCCTGCTCCAGCTCCGCGCCCCAGGCGAGATAGGGGGTCAGCGCCGCGGTCCAGCCGATCATCAGCACGCCCAGCCACAGCCCGGCATGCAGGGCGCCCGCGCCCTCGGGCGGGATCAGCAGACGCCAGGCGGAGAACAGGATCACCGGCGCCGCCAGCGCCAGCCAGGGCTTGCGGCGCCCGAACCGGGCCGCGAGCGCCCGCGGCGTGCGGTCCGACAGCACGCCCATGGCCGGGTCGGTGATCGCGTCCAGCAGCCGCGCCGCCAGCACCATGGCGCCGAGCAGCGCCAGATCCGCGCCGAGCCCGGCGTAGAACGGCGCGACATAGACCCAGATCGGAAAATGCAGCATCCCCAGCGGCGCCATCGGCGCGGCATAGGCCGCAAGACGCCTCCAGCCGATGCGGGAGGCGGAGCTCGGGCTCTGGGAAGCGGGGCCATCCCCGGCGGCGCGCGGCGTCATGGCCGGGACATGGCGCGCCTGCGGGCCGGGGCAAGCGCGTTCACGCAAGCGTTTGGCGGGAAGGGCGTGGGGCGACCGCGGGACCGCGGAAAAAGCGGTCGGTCCGGGCGGGAAGGAGGGATGGTCCGCCGCCCGGACCGGTCAACACAGGCGAGCGGATCGCCCGGCGACTTCGTGTCGTGGCCTCGCCGCGCGCGCCGCGGTCCGCCGGTCCTGCGACCGGGGACGCGGGCCTGGGCGGGGCCGCGAATTCAGTGGATCGGCTCGATCCGGGGCTCATCCCACAGCCGGTGGGCCAGGTCGCCCAGCAGCGCCGTCGCCAGCGCCGCCAGCGCCGCCGGGAACAGCGCCGGCGAGCCGGCGATCGCCGTGCCGGTCGCCACCGACTTGGCCAGCAGGTGGTGGAGCAGTTCGTCCACCGTGCCGAAGGCGCCGAAGCTGTAGGTGTTCAGCACCGACCCCACGCCGCCCGCCAGGCTGAGCGCGAGCGCCGCCGCGAACACCGCCGAGATCGCGCCGAAGACCTGCGCCCGCAGCCCGCGGCCGAAGCCGCGCGCCATCACCGCCCAGCCGGCCCAGAGACCCGACGCGCCGCCGGCGAAATACAGGCCCTGCTGCGACTCGAACGGGTCGGCGGGGACGAAGGACAAATGAAGCTGAACCGCCGCAAGGCCGAGCGCGCCGCTGAGGACCGCGACCAGAAGGCGGGAGGAGGCGTAGGTTTCGCGCGCCGAAGCGGCGGAGGCCGCACGCGGGCCTCGGGACGGATCATGGGGCAAGCGCTCAACTCCGAGCAGACAGATAACACGCAAAGGACTCTTACTGGGCACAGCCTGTCACGAGGGCCGGCGCTGTTCAAGTGGATTAATAAGGTAACCAGCACGTTACCCGCGCGCCGCCCCCGATCGCCGCCCCCGATCGCCCCCCCCGATCGCCCCCGCATCCATACATGACGCAGGGGCGGAAAGGGCCGGGATCAGGCGGGGCGGCGCAGCGTCACCTGGGTGACGTCGGTCGTGCCCGCGTGGAAGCAGGCCGCGCAGCTCGCCAGATAGAAATTCCACATCCGGTGGAATCGCTCGTCGAATCCCATCGGCGCGATGTCGTCCCAGGCCCCGTTGAAGCGGTCCCGCCAGCGGCGCAGCGTCTCGGAGTAGCTCTCCCCGAACTCGATGGAACTGGCGAGCTCCAGCCCCGCGCGGCGCGACTGCTCGGCCAGCCGCGAGGGCGAGGGCAGCATGCCGCCGGGGAAAATGTATTTCTGGATGAAGTCCACGCCCTTGCGGTAGCCGTCGAACAGCTTGTCGGCCACGGTGATGACCTGGAGCGTGGCGCAGGCGCCGGGCTTCAGACGCTCGCGCACCGTGTCGAAATAGACGGGCCAGTACTGCTCGCCCACCGCCTCGAACATCTCGATGGAGGCGATGCCGTCATAGATCCCCCGCTCCTCCCGGTAATCGCGGATCACCACGTCGACCCGGTCCGACAGCCCGGCCTGCGCCATCCGCGCCTGCGCGTAGTCGTGCTGGGCCTGGGAGATGGTCAGCGCCGTCACCCGCAGGCCCCGGTCGCGGGCGGCGTATTCGGCGAAACCGCCCCAGCCGCAGCCGATTTCCAGGATATGCCCGCCTTCGGGCGCCCCGAGACTGTCGCAGATGGCGGCGTATTTGTTGCGCTGAGCGGCCTCCAGGCTCTCCTGCCGGCCGCTGAACAGGGCCGAGGAATAGGTCATGCTCTGGTCGAGCCAGCGGGAATAGAACGGGTTGCCCAGGTCGTAATGCGCCGCGATGTTGCGCTTCGATCCCTTGACCGTGTTGCGGTTCATCCAGTGCCGCAGACGCTCGACCATGCGGGCCAGCGCGGCGCCGGCGAACTTGCGGGACATGTTCTCGTTGTTGAGCAGGGCGACGTCGAGCACCGCCTGAAGGTCCGGGCTGTCCCAGGCGCCGTCCATATAGGCCTCGGCGAAGCCCAGCTCGCCCTCGCGGATCAGGCGGGCGAAGACCGAGGCGTCGCGCACCTCGATGCGCGCGGCGGGGCCGGGCTGATCGCCGGCGGCGCGGAATTCGCGGCCGTCGGGCAGGGCGAAGGTGATGCTGCCATGGGTCAGGCCGCTGGCGGTGTCGAACACGGCGGCGAACCACCGCGGCAGCCCCGTCTGCCCCCGAACGGTCTCGAGCGGTCCCGTCATGTCAGGCGCCTCCTCTGTAGTTCGGTGAAAAAGATTAATACGCGTTCCGAGCCCGCGCCAGCCCTTTGCAGGCCGCTCACACCGTCGAAACCGGGTCGGACGCTGCGAAATCCCCGCTTCGTGCGGCGGGGGCATGGGCCGCCTCCGCCCCCGGATAGCGGCGGAAGGGCGCGCGCTTGAGCGCCAGCCGCAGGGCCTGCCAGTGGATCGCGGCCATCACCTTGACCGGCAGCAGCGGCAGCGCCAGCGCCAGCCGGGCCAGCGTCGCGTCGGTCAGCGGCAGGCGATCGCCGTTCTGGGTGGCGATCAGCACGTCGCCCTCGGCCGCCGAGCCCTGGCGGATGCGCAGCGCCAGCCGGTCGCCCGGCGGGGCGAGGTGAAAGCGGTAGGTCTGGTCCATGCCGATGAAGGGGGAGACGAACATCTCCTTCGCCTGCGCATGACGGCGGGGGGCGTCGGGGTCCGCGCCCTCGGGCTCCGCCGCCAGCACATAGGCGCGCTGGTCCCCGAAGGTGTTCTTCACTTCGTAGATCACGCTGCGCAGGCGCCCCGAGGCGTCCTCGCAATAGTAGACCGAGAGCGGGTTGAACACGAAGCCCAGCACGCGCGGCATGGCCAGCAGGCGGATGCGGGCGGGGGGCGGGCGCCCGGCCTCCGCCAGCCGCGCCTCGACCCAGGGCCGCAGGGCGGAGCCGTCGCGCGGCCCGTGATCGGCGTCGTGATGCGAGAGCCACCCCCGCCGGTTGACCCGGAACAGGCGCAGGCGGGCGGCGGTGTCCTCCAGCCGGTCGATGTCCAGCAGCAGCGTCCACAGCCGATAGCGGAAGCGATGCGCACGCGGCGTCAGCCGCATGTGCATGACATGGCCAAGATAGGCGCAGCCCTGTTCGGGCGGGATCGCATCGGAGCGCGTCACCGCTATTCCGCCGCGGTGGCGGCGGCGGCCGCCGCCAGTTCGGGCGCGGGGCCATGCGCGGGCAGGTGGGCGGGCGCGAAGCTCGGCCCCGGCAGCGGCGCGCCGAGATCCCGCGCCCAGTCCGGCCGCGCCCCCAGCGCCGCCGCGGCGCGCAGGCCGGCGCGCAGCCCGTCCTCGTGGAAACCGTAGCCGAGCCACGCCCCCGCATGCCACAGCCCGCCGCGGCCCTGGATCGCGTCCATGTCCGCCTGCGCCTCGAAACTGTCGGTGGAATAAAGCGGGTGGTCGTAGCTGTATTCGCCATGCGTCAGCGCCGGATCGGGCCGCCGCGCGGGGTTGAGCGACACGAAGAGCGGCGGCGCGTCGTCGCCCAGCGGCTGCAGGCGGTTCATCCAGTAGGTGACCTGCGCCGGGCGCTCCGCATCGGCCTCCGCCCCCTCGGAAAGGAAGTTCCACGACGACCAGACCTTGCGCCGGCGCGGCATCAGCGACGGATCGGAATGCAGCACCGCGAGGTTCTTCGAATAGGGGAAGGCCCCGAGCAGCCGACGCTCGGTCGCGTCCGCATCCGCCATCAGGCCCAGCGAGACATCGGCATGGGTGGCCAGCACCACCTGGTCGAACCGCCCCTCGGACCCGTCGTCGAAGCGGATGCGCAGGCCGTCGGCCTCGCGCCGGATCCGCTGCGCGCCGACGCCCGCCACGGCCCGGTCCCCCAGCGCCGCCGCGGCGCGCGCGACGTATTCGCGCGAGCCGCCCCGCACCGTCCGCCAGCGCTGGGCGGGGTCGAGGCCGGTCATCAGGTCGTGATTGTCGAAGAAGGCCACGAAATTCGCCGCCGGGAAGTCCAGCATCCGCCGGGTGGAGGTCGACCAGATCGCGCCCCCCATCGGCAGCACGAAGCGGTCGCGGAAGGCCTGGGAATAGCCGCGCCGGTCCAGCCACTCGCCCAGCGACAGCCCGGTCAGCGCGCCCTCCGCCAGCTCCGCCGAGGCGGTGCGGTTGAACTTGCGCACCACCTCCAGCAGCATCCGGATATGGCGCGGGTTCACGCAGTTGCGTTTCTGGGCGAACAGGGTCGAGAGGTCGTCGCAAGCGTATTCATAGGCGCCGCCACGCAGCGAAAAGCCGAAGGACATGTCGGACCAGGCGGTCTCGACCCCCAGATGCTCGAACATCCCCATCAGGTTGGGATAGTTGCGCGCGTTGCACACGATGAAGCCGGTATCCACGGTGATCTCGCGGCCCGCATGGCGCACCGTCGCGGTGTTGGCGTGCCCGCCAAGCCGCCCGTCCCGCTCGAACAGCGTCACGTCATGCCGTTCGCTCAGGGCGAGGGCGGCGCCGAGACCCGAGATGCCGGCGCCGATGACCGCGATCTTCATAGGTTGGATTCTCCTGTCGGGGATGGGGAAGGCGCGCGCGTCAGGTCGCGTCGCGGGCCGCGCGAAGGTCGGCATAGGCGGTCAGCGCCCGCTCCCGACCCGCCTTGAGGCTGATGCGGGGCGCGGGCCGGCGGTCCCCGGGCGACAGACCCCAGGCGCGGGGGATGGCGTCGTGAAACGCCTCCGCCCCCGCGCCTTTCAGCCAGTGACGGCGATAGGCGCCGTCGGGGTCGAATTTCTCGGCCTGGGTCTCGGGGTTGAAGATCCGGAAAAAGGGAGACGCGTCGGGGCCGGAGCCCGCGACCCATTGCCAGCCCAGCGCGTTCGAGGCCGGGTCCCAGTCGATCAGCGTGTCGCGGAACCAGGCCTCGCCGACCCGCCAATGGGTCATCAGGTGCTTGGTCAGATAGGACGCGACCAGCATCCGGGCGCGGTTGTGCATGGTCCCGGTGACCCATAGCTCGCGCATGGCGGCGTCGATCAGGGGTTCGCCGGTCAGGCCGCGAGTCCAGGCCTGCGCGTCGGCGTTGTCGTCGCGCCAGGGGAAACCGTCCCATTCCTCGCGCCAGTTCCCGGTCTCCAGCCGCGGGGAATGGTGGAGGAGGTGATAGGCGAAGTCCCGCCAGGCCAGCTCCTGCATGAATTTCTCGACCGGCTTCGCCTTGGCCCCCTGCCGTCGCGGGCGGGCGGCGGTCCAGATCTGGCGGGCCGAAAGCTCCCCGACGGCCAGCGCGTCGGAAAGGCGCGAGGTCGCGTCCCGGTCCAGGCGGTCGCGGTCGGCGGCGTAGTGCTCCACCCGATCTTCGAGGAACTCGGCCAGCCTGTCCTGCGCCTCGGCCTCTCCGGGCCGGGCATGGGCGGCGAGCGCGGGAGCGCCGCGGCGCATGTCGGCGGCCATGGCCCAGTCGGCGAGGCGCTCGGACACCGGCCAAGCGTCCGGGGCGGGCCAGCGCGAGGGCGCCGGGATCGGCTCATGCACCACACGCTCGGCGATGGCGCGCCAGAACGGGGTGTAGACCTTGTAGAACCCGCCGGTTTTGGTCTCGACCTCCCAGGGTTCGTGCAGCAGGGCGCCGTTGAAGGAGCGGACGTCGAGCCCGTCCTCCCTCAACGCCGATTTCACCGCCGCGTCCCGGTGGCGGGCGGTCTGGTCGTAGAGCCGGTTCCAGCGGATCGCCCTGGCGCCGGTTTCCGCGGCCAGGGCGCGCAGGACGGGCAGCGCCTCGCCCCGACGCAGGATCAGGCGGGCGCCGAGCGCCTCCATCCCCTCGGCCAGCCGGGCCAGCGAGGCCTCCAGCCGCCAGCGATGCGCGGCGCCCAGCGCCTCCGTCTGCGGATCGAGGATCCAGACCGCGACCACCGGCCCGCCGCGCCGCAGGGCGTCGTCGAGCGCCGGATTGTCGGCGAGGCGCAGGTCGCGACGCAGCCAGACCAGCGCGGGCGGCTGGTCGGCGGAGGCGGCGTCGGGCGCGGAGGAGGCGGCGGTGTCGGTCATCAGCAGGAAATACGGCGGCGCGTGGATTTGGGTTCACCAAACCGCGATGTTTCCTGCGAAACCTTTCGTGATCGTTGCCAAATTGACGACAGGTCCGGCGCCGCCGGCCGGCCGGGGTCAGTTTTCGTCGCCCCCATGGCTCTCGCCGCGCTCCAGCGCCATGCGTTTGACCTCCCGCCGCATGATCTTGCCGGTGGCGGTCATCGGCAGGCTCTGGGCCAGGTGCACCGCGCGCGGCGCCACATGGGGGGAGATTCGGGCGCGGACGCGGGCGGTCAGCTCCCCGGCCAGGTCGGGGCCGGGATCGACGCCGGGGCGCAGCACCACATAGGCCGTCACCGCCTCGGTCCGCACCGGGTCGGGCAGGCCGATGACGGCGGCCATGGCGATGGCGGGATGGCCGGTCAGGCAATCCTCGATCTCGGTCGGCCCGATCCGGTAGCCCGAGGAGGTGATCACGTCGTCGGTGCGGGAGGAGAAGAAGAAATGCCCGTCCGGCTCCCGCCGCCCCTCGTCGCCGGTGCGCATCCAGCGGCGGCCGTCGGGGGCGTCGACGAATTTCTCGGCGGTCTTTTCCGGCTGGTTCCAGTAGCCGAGGAACATGCCCGGATCGGGAGCGAGCACCGCGATTTCGCCGACCTCGCCGTCGGGCAGCTCGTTTCCTTCCGAATCGATCACGCCCACCACATGCCCCGGCACGGCCCGGCCGGTGGAGCCGGGGCGCGGCGGGAACAGGGCGGCGCAGTTGCCCAGCACCAGATTGCATTCGGTCTGGCCGTAGAATTCGTTGATGGTCAGCCCGAAGGCCTCGTTCCCCCATTCCAGCAGGGAGGCGCCCAGCGCCTCGCCCCCCGAGCCGATGGAGCGCATGTCGTAGTCGTATTTCGCCCGCGGGGACTCCACCTGGCGCAGCAGCTTCAGCGCCGTGGGGGGGAAGAAGGCGTTGCGGATACGGTGGCGGGCGACCAGCGCGAAGGCCTCTTCGGGGTCGAACTTGGACATCCGGTGGGCGAGCAGCGGCACCCCGTGGAACAGCGCGGGGAGCATGACGTTGCACAGCCCCCCCATCCAGGCCCAGTCGGCCGGGGTCCAGAAGGCGTCGTCCGCCTGCGGGGCGAAGTCGTGATGCGTCTCGAACCCCGGCAGATGGCCGAGCACGATCCGATGCCCGTGCAGCGCCCCCTTGGGCGGGCCGGTGGTGCCGGAAGTGTAGGACAGGAACGCCGGGTCGTCCGGCCCGGTGCGGACCGTGGCGAAGGCGTCGCGGCCCTTGGCAAGCTCCTGCCAGAAGCCCCAGGCGCCGTCGCCGGGCCGATCCACGGTCCACATGATGCGCAGGGCCGGCAGGTCGTCGCGGATCGCCAGCACCTTGGGCAGGTTGGCGGCGTCGGTGACGATATGGCTCGCGCCGCTGTCGGCGAGCCGCATGCGCAGCCCGTCCTCGCCGAACAGCGTGAACAGCGGCACCACCACCGCCCCGATGCGGTAGCAGGCGAGATGGGTGAGCAGCGCCTCCTGCGTCTGCGGCAGCAGCAGCCCGCAGCGATCCCCCCGCCCGAGCCCGCGGGCGGTCAGCGCATTGGCCAGCCGGGCCGAGGCGCGGTCGAGCTCCGCGAAGGTCCATTCCCGGTATTCGCCGTCATGGCGCAGCAGGCGCAGGGCGGGGCGGTCCGGCGCGATGCGGGCCCAGCGGCCGCAGATCGCCTCGTACATGTTGAACGCCGCGCCCGGGTCCACCGCCTGCCGCGGCCAGCGAAAGCCGGCGCGCAGGGCGTCCCAATCCTCCCCGCGGGCGACCAGAGGCGCGCCGGCGGGAGGGAGGTCGGGGGCGGAGGACGGATCGGGCGCGAGGGTCATGCCAGTTCCCTCAGGCCGGGGCGGTGGGGTTGGAGGCCCCGAATTCCGCCATGGCGTTGCAGCGCGCCGCCAGCGCGGTGAGCTTCGGGTAGCCCTGGTCCAGCAGGTAGGGATTGGTGGCCTGGATGAAGTCGCGGGCCAGCGTCAGGCACACGTCGGCGCCATTGGGACGGTCGCCGCCGGCGAACCCGTCCGCCGGGGCGCGGGATTCCATCTCGTCCAGCCCGCCGGTGATCTGGCCTTCGAGGCGCGCGCGCCATTCGGGCCACTGGAACTCCTCGGGGCGGCGGTTCTTCTCATAGACCAGCGCCACGCCCTTCTCGACCGTGTTGTGTCCGTAGGCCATGATCTGCAGCACCTCGCGCCGGGGGGCGCCGGAAACGGGGATCAGCTTCGCCTCGGCGGGGGCCTGCTCCTCCAGGAAGTCGATGATGGCGGCGGTCTCGATCAGCGCCTCGCCGTCCTCGGTCATCAGGATCGGCACGCGGCCCATGGGGTTCACGGTCTTGAGCGTCTCGAAATCCGGCCCGTTGACCATCAGCGGCCGACGCTCCAGCGCCACCCCCTGCAGGGCGGCCCAGACGGCGACGCGGCGGGCGAAGGGGCTCAGATCGCGTCCGTAGAGAATCGTGGCCATGCGCGGCCTCCCGGTTGGTTTCTTCACTGCGTGCAGCTTTGCGGCGCCGCGGCGCAGCGCGCAAGCAGGGGGGGGCGGGGGCCGTGAGCGCCGGCGTCGGGCTCAGGGCCGGGGCGCCGCTCCGATCTCCCAGTCCAGCGCGTGCTCCAGCCGGTCATTGCCCCAGAACAGCTCACGGTCCGAGGTCACGAAGGTCGGCGCGCCGTAGATGCGCAGGTCCATGGCGCGCTCGGTCTGGTCGCGCA
Organism: Albimonas donghaensis; assembly: GCF_900106695.1. Classification (GTDB taxonomy): domain Bacteria; phylum Pseudomonadota; class Alphaproteobacteria; order Rhodobacterales; family Rhodobacteraceae; genus Albimonas; species Albimonas donghaensis. The sequence continues at coordinate 429,692 of NZ_FNMZ01000002.1, read as the reverse complement.
GGGCGGTCTTGACGCCATCGGCGCGCGCGGCCTCCAGCGTCGCCTCCGCGTCCAGCCCCAGCGCGTCGAGGATCGGGGTCAGCGTCTCGGGACGGGAGATGTCCCGGCCCTCGGCGAACTGGGCCATGTAGACGCCGCGCCCGAAGCCGGAGATCAGCGCGGGGTCGATGGCCAGCGCCGTGCGGGCGGCGAGCAGGGAGTTCTGTGGGAACGGCTCCGGCGCGATCAACGGCGGCAGCCCGTGCAGGGCGGCGAGCCGTTGCATGTCGCGCAGCATGTTGGCGCCCTTGTTGGGATAGATCGCGAAGGGCGAGGTCTTCCATCCCTGGGCCACGAAGATGGGGCCGAGCAGGAACGGCCGCCACACGATCTCCACGTCGCGGGCCCGGGCCTCCGTCTCGATCCGCTGGGCGGAGAGATGGGAATAGGTGGAGGCGAAGTCGAACCAGAACTCCACCGCCGGAGCCGGCGAGGCGGGAGAGGGCGCGGCGGATTGGGAGGCGGACATCGGCTTCTCCGCGCCGCTCGCCCGACCGGGCCCTGGCGTCCTCCGCGCCGCGGCGGGGGACGGCGGAGGCCCGCGCATCTGAAGCGGGGGCGAGGGCGGCGTCAAGCGCCGAGCCGCCGTGTTGCGGGGCCGCCGGGTTGCGGGGCCGCCGGGTTGCGGGCCTTGCGGACGCCGGCGCGCCGGCGGGGCGCGCCGGCGGGCGGCGCGTGCGGCGACGGCCGACGCAAGCGCCGGGGTCAGCCGGCGGCGATGCCGTCGACGGACCTGCGCGCGGCCCGGTCGCCGGCGGGGACGGCGACGCGAACCGGCTTGGCCAGGGGGTGCGGGGCGGCGAAATTGCGCGCGGCGAGCCCGCGCAGCACGGCCAGCGGGCCGAAGACGACCCGACGGGCCGCGCCGAGGATCGGGCCGAGCGCGGGCCGCGGCGCGGCGTCCGGGCCGAACGTCGTCCCCGCCGTCACCCCCGCCGGCAGGGGCTCCTCGTCGACATCGGCGCCGCTGCGGTCCAGCGCCCGCAGCCGACCGCGGGCGGCGTTCCTGCGCACGCGGGTCCGGCGCGCGGCGGCGCGGCCGCGGGCCAGGGCGGCGGCGCGGGCCTCGTCGTCCTGCAGGATCGAGGCGAGCATCACCATCGCCGCCAGCCCCAGCGCGAACACCAGATGGCCGATGGTCATGTGCGGCGTGATCAGCGGAATCACATACCAGGCGCGGCGGGCGGGGCGCGACGCCTCGGTCGCCACCCGCAGGCCCAGGCGCGCCCGCAGCGGGCTCAGCGCCAGTGAGCAGGGCCGCAGACCACGCAGGCCGCCGCCCAGCATCACCGCCCAGGCCGCGAAATAGGCGAGGCTGAGCCCGTAGACCGCGATCTCGGATTCAAAGGCCCAGACCTCGTGCGGGATCGGCTTCCACAGCCCCATCATCACCGCCAGCGCGGCCACGGTGGCGAGCAGATAGGTCGGACGCTCCGCCGCCTCGGGCAGGGCGCGGGCCCAGCCGCGGAACCGCCGCATCCCCCAGTGCTGCGCCCCGAACAGGGTCATCAGCGCCAGGTCGAGCGCCATCGCCGGGGCCACGGGCCCGGCGGCGCCGCTGTCGATGGTCTTGGGCACGAGCACGTCGCCCATGAACCCGATGAGATAGAGCATCGCCCCCAGGGCCAGGACATGGGCGAAGACCGAATAAAGACGCAGGCACAGATTGGCGATCATGGGATTCCGCTCGGAGACGCAAGAGAAGGACGGCCGGAACGCAACTCTATTCCCGGCGCTGACGCCACTACAGTCACGACCCTGACTGATTCGCCGTGACGGGAGCGTGACCGGACCGTCAAGCTCCGGAGACCCCGCCCGGGCGGCGGTTCCGCCCGTCCCGCCGCAATGCGTTGATCCGGCGCCGGAGAGGCGCCCTTTCTTCGGCGTATCCGGTCGAGCTATGTAGGCGCGTCCCATCGCAGAGGTTCTCCCATGTCCAAGCCAGGTTCCGCCCCCGCACCCGCCGCCAACATGCGCCACGGAGGCCGGATTCTGGCCGATCAGCTTCGCATCCTTAAGGCAGAGTTAGTATTCTGCGTGCCGGGGGAAAGCTTCCTGGGGCTGCTCGATGGCCTTCACGACCACAAAGACGCCATCAGAACGGTCGCTTGCCGTCATGAAGGCGGCGCCGTGAACATGGCGGAGGCCTACGGAAAATTGACGGGAAAACCGGGGCTTGCGGCCGTGACCCGCGGCCCGGGCGCGACCAACGGCTCCAACGGACTGCACACCGCGCGGCAGGATTCGACCCCGATGATTCTTTTCGTCGGGCAGGTCTCCCGGGACCATTTCGACCGCGAAGGTTTCCAGGAAATCGACTACCGCCGCATGTTCGGCGAGGTCGCCAAGTGGGTCGCCCAGATCGAGGACGCGGCCCGCATCCCCGAATACGTCTCCCGCGCCTGGGCCGTCGCGCAGGAGGGGCGCCCCGGCCCCGTGGTGCTGGTGCTGCCCGAGGAGACGCTGTCCGACACCGCCGACGTCCCCGACATCCGCGTCCCCGCCATCGCCGAGGCCGCGCCGACCCCCGCCGCCATCGCGAAGCTGGGCGAGATGATCGCCGCCGCGAAGAACCCGGTGATGATGATCGGCGGAGGCGCCTGGTCGGCCGAGACCGCCGCCGCCGCCGCCGCCTTCGCCGAGGCGCAGGGTCTGCCGGTGGTCACCTCGTTCCGCCGCCAGGACTACATGGACAACCGCCACCCGCATTTCTGCGGGACCCTCGGGCTGGGGGCCAACCCGAAGCTGGTCGACTACGTGGCCGAGGACTGCGACCTGCTGATCAATGTCGGCTCGCGGCTGGGCGAGATCGCCTCGCAGGGCTACACGCTGCTGGGCGTGCCCAACGCGCGGATGCCGCTGGTCACCGTGCATCCGGGGCCGGAGGAGCATAACGTCGTCTACGCCTCCGACCTCGCCATCGCCTGCCGGGCGGGCGCGTTCTTCGAGGCGGCCGCGGCGCTGCCCGCGCGCCCCGGCCCGGTTCCCGGCGTGGCGCGGCTGCGCGCCGATTACGAAGCCTTCTGCGCGCCGGTTCCCGCCATCGGCGCCATGGACATGGGCGAGGTGATCGCCGAGCTGAACCGGACGCTGCCCGACGACGCCATCGTGTCCAACGGGGCGGGCAACTACGCGATCTGGCTGCACCGCTTCCGCCAGCATCGCGGCTACCGCACCCAGCTCGCGCCCACCTCGGGCTCCATGGGCTACGGGGCGCCGGCGGCGGTGGCGGCGGCGCTGACCCATCCCGACCGGCTGTCGGTCGTGCTGGGCGGCGACGGCTGCTTCCTGATGACGGCGCAGGAGATGGCGACGGCGGCGCAATACGGCGCCAAGGTCATCGCCATCGTGGTCAACAACGGCATGTTCGGCACCATCCGCATGCACCAGGAAAAGCACCATCCGGGCCGCACCATCGCCACCGATCTCGGCAATCCGGACTTCGTGAAGCTGGGCGAGGCCTATGGCGCGGCCGCCGAGCGGGTCTCGAAAACCGAGGACTTCGCGCCGGCGCTGGCGAGGGCGCTGGCCTCCGAGACCTCCTACCTGATCGAGATCGTGGTGGACCCCGAGGCGCTGACCCCGGTCAAGTCGCTCTCCGCCATCCGGGCCGAGGGGGAGGCCGCACGGGCCGGGTGACGACACGTTCCCTCGCCGGTTCGCCGGCGGGGGGCGCCCCCCGCAAGGGGGCTTGCGATCGTCGGGCCCGGCGCGGGCCGCCGGGCCGGGCTATTCCGCCGCCAGCGTCTCCGGCGCTCCGCCGGCCCCGCCGCCCGGCGCGGGCGGGCCCTGGGCGGCCAGCTCCGCCTCCCGCCGCGCGCGCTTGGCGGCCTGCCAGGCGCGGATGAAGCGCAGGTCCATGAAGCCCATGAACAGCGCCGCGCCCACGAACATCATCACCAGATAGGCGATGCGCGAGCCCGAGAAGTCGATCTGGCTGGGGATCGCGAACAGGGCCAGCCCGCTGACCATCTGCGAGGGCGCGATCAGCAGCAGGTTGATCAGGTTGTTGCCGAAATGGATGCCCGCCGCCGCGCCCAGATTGGCGGTGCGCGAGGTCACCGCCGCCATCACCAGCCCGAAGACGAAGTGATACCAGGACATCGAGAACAGCCCCGCGTCGGAGGGATGCGCCAGTCCGAACAGGATCGAGGGGATCACCGACCAGCCCAGCACCGACATCGAGCGCGCCGCGAACTGCTGGAGCATGTAGCCGCGGAACATCAGCTCCTCGGCCACGCATTGCACGAAGATCATCGGCAGGCCGATGGCGGCGAGGATCGCCCAGCTGCGCAGGTTGGGGAAGATCAGGATCTCGTCGGCATGGTTGTAGACCAGCGGCCCCCAGGCGACCGCGCCGACCAGCAGCGACACCGACATGCCCAGCCGGAAATGCCGCCATTTCATCTTGCCGTCCGGGCCGAACAGGGTGTTGGCCTTGCGCTTGTGAACCAGCGGCAGCACCAGCCACAGCGCCGGCCACACCGCCAGGAACGAGCCCAGCGTCAGCAGCACGCCCAGCGGCGAATGCAGGTCGGCGGAGCGCGCGACCAGCTCATCCCCGCTGCGCCCGACCAGCGCCTCCGCGGTGCCCAGCCGGGCGATGCGCACGAAGATCAGCACCAGCACCACCACCAGCGCCGCGCCGATCAGGGTCCGCGCGGTGGTCGCGCCCTTGCGGGCGGGCTCGGCGAAGGCGACCAGCGGGTGCTTGAACTCTGTCATGGGCTCCTGCCGGCGCGAGTATGGGCGGCCTGATGCTAGGGCCGCGGGCTTCCAAGGTCCACCCGATTGGTTCATTAATGGTTCACAAGTCGTGGCGTTCCGGCTGAAATTCCCTGAAGAGATCGTGCGCGGAACGCTTTCGGCCCGGCGGGGGGCGCCTCGGCGCCGGCCGCGCACGTCCTGCGGGAGGTCGGGGCGGGCCGATTCTCCTCCCGGCCCGGAGGTCTCGCCCATGCCGTCGCGGCGATCCTGGCCGCGGCTCCCGGCTGACGCAACGCGGCGCCGGGGCGGGGGGCGCCGGTTCCCCGCGACGCCTTCGCACCCTTTCCTAGCCGCCGTCCGCCGCGTATCGTCGACGGACTGACAAGGGACGGGTCCGCCGTCCGCCGGGAGGAAACCGAGCCTCTTCGCGCCCCCCGGTTCGCGACGCCTCAGCCAGATCGAATTGATGACCGTCGAGACCAATCGAAAGACCCCCGAGCCCTGCCTGCGCTGGGCGCTCCGCAGGGACCGCCGCCGCCTGCCCGGCGCCGCCTGCGCGCCGCGCGGCCGTTGATCGGGACGGAGACGTGACCCTGCGACTTCAGACCTCCCGCCTTCGGACGCCCCCCCTTCTGCGCCGCGCGGCCCTCGCGCTCGCCGGGCTCGGCTGCCTCGCCGCGCTGCCCGGCTGCCTGCCGCCGCCGGGCGCGGTCTCGGGCGCGACGCCGCTCGGCCCCTCGGTGACGGCGGGGGGGCGCGTGGTCCGCCTGACCCCGCCGCAGGGCTTCTGCGTCGATCCCGAAAGCATCCGCCCCGGCGGCGCCGCGGCCTTCGCGCTGATCGAGGACTGCGTGCTCGCCGCCTCGGCCCGCGATCCCGCGACCCCCGCCTCGCGTGAGGCGATGGTGGACGGGCTGGTCTCGCTCTCCATCGGGGAGACCCGGCTTTTCGCCAAGGGCCTGACCGACGAAGGCTTCATCGAACTCGAGCGCTATCTGCGCTCCGACCGCGGCAAGGCCACGGCGGGGATGGGCGGCGATCCGGAGACGATCCGCATCCTGCAGACCCGGCGGGCGGGCGACACGCTTTATGTGCTGGTCGAGGACAAGGGCGACCAGGTGGTGCCCGTGCTCGGCGCGCGCTTCTGGCGGGCCTTCACCGAGGTCAACCGCCGCGCGGTCATCGCCTCGCTGGGGGTGTTCGAGACGACGGACATGCGCGACGGGCTGAAGCTGGCTTACCTCGCGCGGGTGGTCACCGCGCTCAAGCAGGGCAATGGCGAGCTGCCGGCGGAGGACGAACTGCAGGTGGCCGCCGCCGCGCCGCTGGCGGCGCCGATGGCCTCGCCGCGTCCCGGGGGCGCCCCGGCGCCGCGGCCGCGCACCTCGCGTGAGGCGTCGGGCACGGTGTTCGCCGCGGCGGGAACCGGGCCGTCGCCGGTCGAGGCCGTGACGACCAGGCTGGGGGTCGAGGGCGCCGAGGACACCGGCGATGTGGCTGTCGGCGACGCCGAGGCCCCGGCCGCCATCGAAACCGCCGCCGACGCCGCCGCCGCCGATCTGGGCGACGGGGTCACCCAGGCCAGCCTCAACGCCGCTTCGGCCAAGCGGATCGAGGCCGCCGCCGCGCAGGTCGCCCCCGCCGCCGATCCGGTTGCGGTGGCGGGCGCCGCGCAGGGACCGATGGTGCGGCCCGACGGCGGCACCCGGCTCGCCCCCGCCCGCGCGCCCGGCGCCCCGAAGCGCCCCGCCCGGTCGTCCTGACCGGACGGGAGGCGCCTTCGGCCCGGCCTCAGACGCCCAGCGCCGCGCGGATGGTGACCGACATCGGCGTGGCGGGCCGGCCGATCAACGCCTCCAGCGGGGCGCCCGGACCGTCGAGCCCGCCCTTCGCAGCCCCCGCGTCGCTGTCGGCCAGCATCGCCGCGAGCGGACCGGGCAGGCCGTTGGCCTCCAGCGCCGCGGCGTAGTCGGCCTGGGGCAGGTCGGTGTAGACCACCGGCTGGCCCGAGACCTCCGCCACCTGCGCCGCCAGCCCGGCCATGTCGAAGCCTGGCGCGCCGGCCAGTTCATGCGCGCGGCCGGGCTCGCCGCCGATCAGCGCCGCCGCCGCGGCCTCGGCGTAGTCGGCGCGGGCCGCGGGGGCGATGCGCCCGGTCCCGGCCGCCCCGAAGATCGCGCCCAGCCCCGGCGCCGCGGCGATGGCGGGGACGAGGTTCTCCGCATACCAGCCGTTGCGCAGCAGGATATGGGGCAGGCCGGACGCGGCCAGGGCGGCCTCGGTCGCGCGATGCTCCTCGGCCAGCATGAGGGGGGAGGTCGGGGCGTTGAGGATCGAGGTGTAGGCGACCAGCCCCACCCCCGCCGCCCGGGCCGCGTCGATCGCCGCCTGGTGCTGGGGGGCGCGGCGGCCGATGTCGGGCGAGGAGATCAGCAGCAGCCTGTCCGCGCCCTCGAAGGCCGCCGTCAGCGTCTCGGGGCGGTCATAGTCGGCCTCGCGCAGCCGCACGCCTTTCGCGGCGAGATCGGTGGCCCTGTCGGGGAAGCGGACGCCGGCGACGATCTCTTCGGCGGGGACGCCGCGGGCGATCAGCGCGTCGAGCACGAGGCGGCCGAGCTGGCCGGCGGCGGCGGTGATGACGATCATGGGAAGCTCCTGGGATCGGTGAGAGGCGTTGCCGGACCGACCTAGGCGGTATACTTACGAAAGATAAGTACGCACGAAAAGGTAAGCGGCCGCCGCGCCGCCGGTCTTCCGCCCGCCGCGCGATCCGCCCCTCCGCCCGCCCCCGAGAGGTTCCGCCATGCCCCCGCGTCCCCCCGCCCCGCCCGAGGTCTTCGACGGCCCGCAACCGCCGCTCGCCGAGCAGATCCGCATGGGGCGGGTGTTTTCGGTCGACTGCCCCTCCCGCGCGTTTCTCGCCCACATGACGTCGCGCTGGGGGGTGCTGGTGCTGGTGGCGCTGCTGTCGGGGCGGCGGCGCTTCGCGGAGCTGCGCCGCGCCATCGGCGGCATATCCGAGCGGATGCTGGCCCAGACCCTGCGCCAGTTCGAGGCCGACGGACTGGTCGAGCGGCGCGACCACAACGAGGTCCCGCCCCGCGTCGACTACGCCCTGACCCCGCTGGGGCGGGAGGCCGCGGAGCATGTGCGCGCGCTGGCAGACTGGGTGGAGATCAACCTGCCCCGGCTGATGGCGGCGGAGGCGGAGGCCGAGCCGGACCCGCGCCCGACGCCGGCGCCGGCGGACTGACCGCGCCCCTTCGCCGGATCAGTCGTCATGCCCCGGCGGCCTGCGCCGGGCGCGTTGCAGCGCGTCGGAGAAGGCGGCGGCCATGATGCCCGCCGGCAGCGCCACCAGCGCCACCGAGCCCAGCGCCGTCAGCCCCGCGATCACCCGCCCCAGCGGCGTGATCGGCGTGGCGTCGCCGTAGCCCACCGTGGTCAGGGTCACCACCGACCACCACATGGCCCGGGGGATGGAGCCGAAAACCTCCGGCTGCACGTCGCCCTCGGCCATGTACATGGCGACCGAAGCCGCCACGAGGGTCAGCCCCGCCACGCAGACCGAGATCCCCAGCTCCAGCCGCCGCTCGGCCACCGCGCGGGCGATCTCGCGCCCGGCGCGGGCGACGGCGGTGTCGGCGCCGGAATTGAACACATGCAGCACCCGCATCAGCCGCAGCATCACGGTCAGGCCGAAACCGGCCCCGATGCCGACTTCCACCCAGATGCCGACCAGCGCCATCAGGTCGATCAGCGTGTACCAGCGGGTCAGCCAGCCGAGCGGGCCGAGCGGGTGGGCGCGCATCCGCGGGCTTTCCCATTTCACCCAGAGCCGTGCGGCGAATTCCAGGGTGAACAGCACGGCCGAGCCGACCATCACCCAGTAGAGCCCGTCGCCCCACTCGGCCAGGGACGGCTCGGTCAGCAGCGCCGCGGCGAGGGTGGAGACCAGCACCGCGAGCACCGCGAGCAGGTTGAGCGGGGACATCGCGTCGCCGGTCCAGCCGTCCGGGTCCAGCTGGGCGTAGAGCCGCCGTCGCAGGCGGCGCAGCGGGCTGATCTCGGTCTCGGCGGCGAGGCGCGCGTCGCGTCGCCGAGCGGCGGGGCTGGCGCGCGCGGAACCGCCCGGCGCCCCCGGCCGCGACGCCTCGCCGTCATCGGAGGAGCTCACCGGCCCGCCTGCCGGGCGAGGTCGCGACCCCGCCGGAAGCGGCTGCGGTCGCCGCCCGGCCCCGGTAGCACCGGCGGCGCCGGCGCGCCGGGCCCCCGCGTCAGCCGGTCGAGGCGGCGCCATGCGAAGCGCGGATGGCGCAGGGCGGCCTCGATCCGGGGCAGACGCTTGGCCGGCCGCCAGCCGGGACCGTGCTCGATCACCCATGCGAGGCGGCCCCGGCGCTCGGTCGCCGCCCCGCCCGGTCCGGCCGCCGACGCCTGCGCATCGGCCAGCGGAACCGGCGGCCGGGCGGCGGCCGGGGTCATCCGGCCAGGGCCTTCGCCTGGGCGCGCAGCGCGAATTTCTGGATCTTGCCGGTGGAGGTCTTGGGCAGCTCCCCGAAGCTGATCCGCCGCGGCGCCTTGAAATGCGCCAGCTCGGCCCGGCAATGGGCGATCAGATCGGCCTCCGAGACCTCGGCCCCCGATTTCAGCTCCACGAAGGCCACCGGGGTCTCGCCCCATTTCTCGTCCGGCGCCGCCACCACGGCGCAGAGCGCCACGGCGGGATGACGGAACAGGCTCTCCTCCACTTCGATCGACGAGATGTTCTCCCCCCCCGAAATGATGATGTCCTTGGAGCGGTCCTTGATCTGCACATAGCCGTCGGGATGCCTGACCGCGAGGTCGCCGGACCAGAACCAGCCGCCCTTCAGCGCTTCGTCGGTGGCGGTCGGGTTCTTGAAGTAGCCCTTCATCACCACGTTCCCGGCGAAGACGATCTCGCCGATGGTCTCGCCGTCGGCCGGCACCGGGGCCATGGTCTCGGGGTCGAGCACGTCCAGCGCCTCCAGCGCCGCGTAGCGCACGCCCTGGCGGGATTTCAGGCGCGCCTGCTCGGCGGGGGGGAGCGCGTCCCATTCCGGCTTCCACTCGTTGATCACGGCGGGGCCGTAGACCTCGGTCAACCCGTAGACATGGGTGACGCGGAAGCCGGCCTCGGCCATGGCGGCGAGCACGGATTCGGGCGGCGGGGCGGCGGCGGTGAGGAATTCGACCGCATGGGGCAGGGGGCGCTTGTCGGCTTCCGGCGCGGCGAGCAGCGTCGACATGACGATGGGCGCGCCGCACATGTGGGTGACGCCATGCTCGGCGATGGCCTCGAAGATCGGGGCGGCGCGGACGGCGCGCAGGCAGACATGGGCGCCGGCCTTGGCCGAGATCGTCCAGGGGAAGCACCAGCCGTTGCAGTGGAACATCGGCAGCGTCCACAGGTAGACCGGCGCGTCCTGCATGGAGGCGTGCAAGATGTTGCCGGTGGCCAGCAGGGTGGCCCCGCGGTGGTGGTAGACCACGCCCTTGGGGTTGCCGGTGGTGCCGGAGGTGTAGTTGAGCGCGATGGCGTCCCACTCGTCCTCCGGGCCGGGGCCGCGGAAGTCGGGGTCGCCGGCGGCGAGGAAGGCTTCGTAGTCCTCGAAGCCTTCGGCGGCGGCGTGGGTCTCGGGCACGGTGGGGTCGCGATAGGCGATGACGCGGGGCGCGACCTGCGCCAGCGCCAGCGCCTCCCGCGCCAGAGGCGCCAGCTCGGCGTCGACCAGCAGGATCTTCGCCTCGGCATGGTCGAGGATGAAGGCGATGCCGGCGGCGTCGAGGCGGGTGTTCACGGCGTTGAGCACGGCGCCGAGCTGGGCGGGGCCGTAATGCGCCTCCAGCATGGCGGGGGTGTTGAGCAGCAGCGCGGAGACCACGTCGTTGCGCCCGATGCCGGCGGAGTCGAGCGCGGAGGCCAGCCGGCAGGCGCGGGCGCGGAACGCGGCGTAGGGGATGCGCAGGTCGCCATGGATGATCGCGGTGCGGTCGGGGAAGGTGTCCGCGGCGCGGTGCAGCAGGCCCAGCGGGGTCAGCGGCCGGTGATTGGCCCTGGTGCGGTCGAGCCCCTGCAGGAATGGCGACGTCATGGCGATCCTCCCCCGGATTGGTTGCGCCTCAATACACCCGGACGGGGCGCCTCGGGCAAGGGGGCGGCGCGTATCGCGTCGGGCCGGGGGAGGGCGGGACGCGGGGGGCGTCGAGCCCCCCGCGTCCCGGGCCCCGCGCAGGCGCGCGGCCGGCGCCGACATGGGAACGGGGGGCGCGGGAGATGCCGGGAAGCGCCGCGCCCCGAAACGCCCCCGGCGCCGGGTCGGAGACGTCGCCGCCCGCGGTCCCGCCGCAACGCCGCGCCGGCGCCCGGGCGCGGCCTGGCGTCCGGGACGGGGCGCGGCTCCCTCCGCTTGCCGCCGGGCGCATCCGCGCCCTTCCCGCGGCGACGGCGCGCGACTATCGTCCCCCCGAAACCCATCCGTTCCGCAGCAAGGGGGCGACCACCATGGCGCAGCCGCTCGAAGGCAAGGCCGCGATCGTCACAGGCGCCGGGCGCGGCGTCGGCCGGGCCATCGCCCTGCGCTTCGCCCAGGCCGGGGCGCGGCTTCTGATCTCGGACAAGGACGAGGCCGCCCTGCGCCTCGTCGCCGACCGGCTGGCCGAGGACGGGGCCGAGGTCACGTCCTTCGCCTGCGACCTCGCCACCCCGCTCGGCGTCTCCAACCTGATCGCCGCCAGCCTCGACGCCTATGACAGGGTGGACGTGCTGGCCAACGGCCTGCGCCAGATCTCCTCGGGCGACATCATGTCGATGGAGCCGGCGGCGCTGACCGAGATCTTCGACGTCAACGTGCGCACCGCCTTCCAGCTGTCCCAGGCCGCCGCCCGGCGCATGATCGCCCAGCGCGAGGAGGCGGGCGGCGAGGGGCCTGCGGGCGCCATCGTCAACCTGTCCTCCATCGTGGGGCGGCGCTCGGTGCCCTCGATGCTGCGCTACTCGGTGACCTGCGCGGCGATGGATCAGCTGACCCGCGCCATGGCCGTGGCGCTGGCGCCGCAGGGGATCCGGGTGAACGCGGTGGGGCTCGGCTCGGTGATGACCGCGGCCCTGCGCGACGCGTTCAAGGAGACGCCGGACCTGCGCGACGACCTGATCCGGGTCACGCCGCTGGGCCGGATCGGCGACGCGGCGGAGGCGGCGGAGGCGGCGCTCTACCTCTGCTCCCCGGCGTCGAGCTTCATCACCGGCCAGATCCTCGACGTGGACGGCGGGCGCAACATCCTCGATCCGCTGGACCTGCCCGCGCTCTGAGCCCGAGCCGCGCGACGGGGCGGGGCCGCGACGGGGCGCGACGGGCCAGGGCGCGACGGGGCGGAAGCGGTCTCCCATGCGAAAACGGCGGCGCAGGCCCGGGGCCCGCGCCGCCGCCAATGGGGCGCCGAAGCCGGGGGCGCCCCCCGGCTCCGCCGATCGGGGCCGGAGCGTTCCCCCGGCCCTTCGCGTCAGCCCATCGACTCGACGAAGCGGTCGAACAGGTAGTGGCTGTCCATCGGCCCGGGGCTCGCCTCCGGGTGATGCTGGACCGAGAACACCGGCTTGCCCTCCACCCGGATCCCGCAATTGGAGCCGTCGAAGAGCGAGACATGGCTCTCGATCACCCCGTCGGGCAGGGACTGCCCATCCACCGCGAAGCCGTGATTCATCGAGGTGATCTCGACCTTGCCGGTCGCCAGCTCCTTCACCGGGTGGTTGGCGCCGTGATGGCCGTGGGACATCTTCACGGTCTTGCCCCCCAGCGCCAGCGCCAGCATCTGGTGGCCGAGGCAGATGCCGAACATCGGCAGCCCGGCCTTCAGAACGCCCTGGATCATCGGCACGGCGTAGGCGCCGGTCGCGGCCGGATCGCCGGGGCCGTTGGACAGGAACACGCCCTCGGGATCATGGGCCAGCACGTCCTCGGCCGTGGCGGTGGCGGGCAGCACGGTCACGTCGCAGCCGGCCGAGGCGAGGCAGCGCAGGATGTTGCGCTTGGCGCCGTAATCCACCGCCACCACCCGGCGGCCGGGGGTCGCGCGCTTCTCGAACCCTCCGGGCCAGGCCCAGCGCATCTCCTCCCAGCGGTAGGACTGCGCGCAGCTCACGTCCTTCGCCAGGTCGGCGCCGGTCAGGCCGTTGAAGGCGCGGGCCTTCTCCACCAGCGCGGCGGGGTCCAGCGCGCCGTCGGCGGCATGGGCGATGGCCACATGCGGCGCGCCCTTGAGGCGGACCGCGCGGGTCAGGCGGCGGGTGTCCACGCCCCCGATCCCGATGCGCCCGCGCCGCGCCAGCCAGGGCGACAGCCCCTCGGCGGCGCGCCAGGACGACGGCTCGGTCGGATCCCAGCGGGTCACCATGCCCAGCGCCACCGGGTCCAGGGTCTCCTCATCTTCGGGATTGGCGCCTACATTGCCGACATGGGGGAAGGTGAAGGTGATGACCTGACCGGCATAGGACGGGTCGGTCATGATCTCCTGGTAGCCGGTCATCGCCGTGTTGAAGCACAGCTCGCCGACCGACACCCCTTCGGCGCCGAAGCCGCGCCCGAAGAACACGGTTCCATCGGCGAAGGCGATGCAGGCGGTCGCGCCGGGCGGCACGGGCAGGTCCGCCGCATCGCGGCGGGCGGCGGTCGGAGCGGAGTTCATCAGCGTATCCTCGGATTTCGGGGCCGCGGGAAGCTAAGGGCGCAGCGCGGGCGGGTCAACCCGCGCGACAGTTTGGCGAGCATTTGGGGGAGCGTAATGAAATCAGGATCTTGGCCGAATTTCGCCGCATTGGCGACTCGACCCGTTCAGTGTATCCTCATCGGACTTTCAAGCTTGGGGAATGGGACCAGCCATGCGTGACCGCATCGCCCTGGCGCTGAAGGAGGCCGCGGCCTCCGACGACGCCACGCGCCAGTGCACTCTGCGCCTGATCTGCGCCGCCATCCAGGACCGCGAAGCGGTTCGGGCGCGCGGGGACCAGGGCGGCGCGCTGGATGACGCCGAGGTCATCGAGATCCTCGCCAAGATGCTTCGCCAGCGTGAGGACTCGGTCCGCCGCTACGAGGAATCGGGGCGGCTGGAACTGGCCGAGGAAGAGCGGCGCGAAGCGGAGGTGATCCGCGAATTCATGCCGCGTCCGCTGTCGGACGATGAGCTTCACAAGGCCGTCGCCAACGCCATCGCCGAGACCAAGGCCAAGTCGCTGCGCGATCTCGGCACGGTGATGGGCGCGCTCAAGAGCCGGTATTCCGGCCGCATGGACGTGTGCAAGGCCGGCGCCGAAGTGCGCAACGCCCTGAACTGATCCCTTCCGCCGCGCCGGGCGGATGCCGGGCGCGCCTTTTCCGATCCGGCCCGACCGCGTCTCCGGACTGACCGCGTCTCCGGCCCGACTGCGTCTCCGGACCGACCGGGCCGCCAGGGGGCTTCGCCACCGGCGCGCCCTGCGCCTCGCCGCCGCGGGCGGGCGCGGGCCAGCGGCGGGACGGTCGTCGCGGCGGCTCCCGTCCGGGCCGCCCGGGCCGGGACTCAGCCCGCCGGGAAATAGTCCTGCAACTCGCCCTCGCGCCGCACATCCGCCGTGCAGCAATGCAGCCCGCCCCCGAAAGCGTAGGCGTCGCGCAGGGCCACCGGCACCACCTCGAACCCCAGCCGGTCGAGCTGGTCGGCCTGGTAGACCTCCGATTCCTCGACGCAGACGGTTTTCGGGTCCAGCACCAGCACGTTCATCGACAGCCAGACCGAGGAATAGCACAGCGGCGGCGGCGTCTGATGCGCCGGCGGGGCGGCGTCCACGATCTCCCAGCCGTTGCGCTCGAACAGCTTGCGCTGCTCATCGGGCAGGCGGCGCTGGGGATTGTTGAGGATCAGCCCCGGCCGCATCGGCGAGAATGTCGCGTCGATATGAATCGGGTAGGGATCGCCGGGGAAGTTCACCGCATGCACCCGGTGGTCGGGGAAATGCCGGCGCAGCCACTCGATGCCCTTGCGATTCGTGGTGAAGCCGTGCTGCACGACCAGGTCGCGCCCGAAGCGCAGCACGTCGGCGGCGTCGAAAAGCGGTTCCTCCTCCGTCGTCACGAAGTGCCGGGCGGCGGCCCATTCCAGCCGCTTCGCCTCCCCGATCGTGTCGGAGAGGTAGTCGGGGTGGTAATCCGCGTCGGTCAGGCGGGGCTTCGGCGCGGCCTCGTGCCGGAAACCGGGGTCTTCCTCCCAGTATCGCTGCATCAGGGGCCGGTAGCACAGGTATTCGAACCAGCGGCAGCGGTAGGACATGGTGGCTTCGAGGATCTCGCGCCCCACGGTCAGCAGCACGTCGCGCGGCGGCATGCAGCCGAATTGCGAGGGCGTGTGAAAATCCGGCGTGGTCACGGCCTGCGAGAAATCCACCGGGACCGGACGATCCACCCGCACGCCCCGCTTGCGCAGCAGGTCGGCGAACCCGTCGAGCAGCGCGTTGGCGCGGTCGATGGTCTCCTGCGGGCGGCGCCCCCACTGGCCGCGCATGTCCGAGTCCTCGGGGACCTTGGCGTCCAGCGCGGGTTCTGGGGGCGGGATATGGCCGTCATCGGCGCGGCCGACGATGACATGGCGCAGGGGATCCCACTCGGTCCAGCTCTCGACCCGCGTCGGGGTCTCGGCCGCCGTCCCGGTCGGTGTCTCGCTCGCATCCATGCTCGTTCCCCCCTGGGCCCGCCTCGACCGGCCGTCCCGCGCAGGGTTCAGCCGCGCAGACCGTCCATGATCTCGACAAGCTTCGCTGCGATCCCCGGTTCGGACAGGGCGTGGCCGCCGTCCTGGATCATGTGAAGCTGGCTGCCCGGCCAGGCCTTGTGCAGCAGATGCGCCGACAGCGGCGGGCAGATCAGGTCGTAGCGCCCCTGCACGATATGGCCGGGGATGCCCTCCAGCCGGCCCGCGTCGCGCAGGATCTGGCCGTCGGCCTCCAGCCAGCCGTCATTCATGAAGTAATGGCACTCGATCCGGCTGAAGGCGCGGGCGTAGGCCCCGTCCGGCCCGTGGCCGCCGCCGCCATGCAGGGTCGCGCAGGACGCCTCCCACCCCGCCCAGAGCCGGGCGAAGCGCGTCTGCTCCATCACGTCCGCGGAGGTCAGGCGCCGGTGATAGGCGGCGATCAGGTCGCCGCGCTCGGTCTCCGGCACCGCCTCGACGAATTTCGCCCAGTCGGCGGGGCGGAACTGCCCGGCGCCGCCGCCGTAGAACCAGCTCAGCTCGCGCCGCGTCATCAGGAACACGCCGCGCAGGGCCAGCGCCGCCACCCGCTCGGGATGGGTCTCGGCGTAGATCAGCGCCAGCGTCGCGCCCCAGGAGCCGCCGAAGACGGTCCAGGCGTCGATCTCCAGTTTCTCGCGGATGCGCTCGATATCCGCGACCAGGTCCCAGGTGGTGTTGCCCTCGAGGCTGGAATGGGGGCGCGAGCGCCCGCAGCCGCGCTGGTCGAACAGCACCACGCGATAGACCTCGGGGTCGAAGAAGCGGCGCATCCCGGGCGAGCATCCGCCCCCAGGCCCGCCATGCAGCACCACCACCGGCTGGCCGCGGGGGTTGCCGCACTGTTCGACATAGAGGTCATGGCCGCCCGGAACCTCCAGCCGCATGCGGGCGAAGGGTTCGAGGGCGGGATAAAGGGCCATTCGGGCCGTGCGGTCATGGTCGCTTTCGCGCATGGACGATCTATGGCATGTCCGGGGCCGTTCACAAGGGGCCGCGGCGCGATCGACCCGCAACGCCCCCTGCGCGGACACGCTTTCCCGCCGCAATCGTTGGGCGGAGCGAGCGTTTCCTGACCGGGAGCCCAGCATGACCGAAGACGCCCCGAGCCCCTCCGCGACCCTTCCCGACACCGATCCGGCCGAGATCGCCAAGTTCGAGGCGATGGCCGCCGAGTGGTGGGACCCGCACGGCAAGTTCAAGCCGCTGCACATGCTCAACCCCTGCCGGCTGGGCTATATCGTCGAGCAGATCGGCGCCGAGTTCGCCCGCGACCTCACCGCCGACCGTCCGTTCGAGGGGCTGCGCCTGCTCGACATCGGCTGCGGCGGCGGGCTGTTGTCGGAGCCGATGGCCCGCATGGGCGCCACCGTCGTGGGCGTCGATCCCGCCCCGCGGAACATCCCGGTGGCCCAGCTCCACGCCGCGCAGTCGGAGCTGGGGATCGACTATCGCTGCACCACCGCCGAGGCGCTGGTCGAGGCGGGCGAAGCCTTCGACGTGGTGCTGAACATGGAAGTGGTGGAGCATGTGCCCGACCCCGCCGCCTTTCTCGGGGCCTGCCGGGCGTTGCTGAAGCCGGGCGGGCTGATGATCTGCTCGACCCTGAACCGCAACCCCAAAAGCTTCGCCATGGCCATCGTGGGGGCCGAGCACATCATGCGCTGGTTGCCCAAGGGCACCCATGACTGGCGGAAATTCATCACGCCGGACGAGCTTTACGGGCTGCTCCGCGGCGTCGGGCTCGATCCGGTGGACCGCAAGGGCTTCGTGTTCAACCCGCTGGGCTGGTCGTGGTCGATCTCCGCCCGGGACCTTTCGGTGAACTACGTGACCGCCTCGGTGCGGCGAAGCTGAACAGGCGGCGGGGCTGGCTCCGCCGGGCCGGGGGGCGCAAGGTCGGGGTCCAGCATCCCGCACGCGCGCCCCGGAGGTCCCATGCCCGCCCCCACGCAAGACGCCGCCGAGATCGCCGCCGCCCTGCCGGTGGCCGACGCCTGGTTCCGCGCCAGGCGGGTCGCCCCCGGCGTCACCCTGATCGACGAGCCGCATGTGGACCTGCTGCTGCGCGCCAATCTCTACCTGGTGGAGGGGGCGGAGCGGGACATGCTGATCGATTCGGGCATGGGGATCGCCCCGCTCGCGCCCTTCGTGGCGGGGCTGCGCGCCGCGCCGGAAAAGCCGCTGGTCCATGTCCTCTCCCACGCGCATATCGACCACATGGCCGGGTCCTGGGAATTCGACACCCGCCTGATCCACCCGCGGGAGGAGAAGGACCTGCTGCTGGAGGTCCCCGACCCGCTCGCCACGCTGTTCCGCGACGAATACCCCGCCGAGCTGCTGGAGAAGTTCCGCGCCTCCGGCTATCGCCCGCTGCCGCCGGTGCTGGTCGACGCGATCCCGGAGGCGGGCTTCGACCTCTCCGCCTACGCGATGAAGCCCGCCCCCGCGACCATGCTGCTTGAGGAAGGCGACCGGGTGGAGCTGGGCGACCGCGCCTTCCTGGTGCTGCACCTGCCGGGACATTCGGACGGGGGGATCGGGCTGCTGGACGAGGTCGACGGGACCTTCTTCTCGGGCGATGCGATCTATGACGGGCCGCTGATCCTGGCCGGCGACCTGGACGAATACCGCGCCACCCTGCGCCGGCTGCGCGAGCTGGAGGTCGGGGTGGTCCATGGCGGGCATAACGACGCCTTCGACCAGGCCCGGATGCGGGAGATCTGCGACGACTACCTCGCGCGCTGGGGCGGCTGAGGCGGCTTCAGGGGCAGGGTTCGGCGACGGGAACGCGCAGCCAGACGTCCTCCCGCGCGGCGCCCTCGAAATCCATGGCGGTGAGGCGCACGGCGTCGGCCTCGAACACGTCGGCGTCGAAGGCCCGCGCGCCGACCCGCAGCGGGTTGGTGGACCGGGCGATGACCCCGCCCGCGGGCGTGATCCGGCCGATGCAGAATTCCTGGTCGAACAGCCGGCGCAGCGCTCCGCGGTGGCGCTGGTCCAGCGCCCGGTCCAGCCGGTCGGCCAGCGGCGCGTTGGCGGCGAGCGCGCCGGGGGCGCCGCGGCCGAGCATGAATATCTCCCCCGCCTGCGCCAGCACCGCGGCCTGCCCGTCGGCCCGGCGCAGCTGCATGGCGCGCAGGGGCGGGCGGGCGCCGGGGGCCTCGCGTCGCCAGAGCTCGGCGTAATCGGCGAAGACCCCGCGCTCGATCAGCGCGTCGCCCTCGAAGAACAGCGCCCCCACGTCCGGCCCGTCCAGCGGCCCGCGCCAGTTGACCCGGCGGGTCCAGGTGCAGACCCCGCGCTCCACCGTGGTGATGCCGGCGAAACCCTCGGCCCGGGCCAGCCGGCGCAGGTCCGCGGCGGGCAGGTCGGCGAGCCCCCGCACGCCCGGGCGCCCGGTCTCGCGCCGGGGCAGGTCGGCGGGCAGGCGCAGGTCCACATGCAGCGGACCGGCCTGGATCCACCAGACCTCCGTCGTCGCGTCCTCCTCGCCCGCCGTCCGCAGCCATTGCCGGCGCCACAGGCCCTGCACGTCGATCAGCCGCGGCGGCGGCGGGGCCGCGCCCGGACCGCCCTTCGGGGCCCCTCCGCCGCCGGTCGGGGCCGGGCCGGACGGGATCGCGGGGGGTGTCATGCGGCCGCCGCCCGCGGGCCGATGGCGGCGACGATCCCGGCGGCCGATCGCGCCGCCCCCGTCGGGAGGCGGGCGAAGGCCATCGGGACCATGGGCCCGCTCTCCGCGCCCCTGATCGCGGGGCGGCGGTGGCCGGGCTGGCGCCCGTCGGCGAGGCGCGGTTGCTGGGGCATGGCGGGGGCTCCGGGGCGGGGGGCTGGGACTCGGGCGGGACGCGAGGGGGGGGCGGGGACCTAGCGGCGGGCGGGATCGGCGCCCATCAGGCGCGGCAGGTCGCCGAACCGGGCGACCAGCCCGAAGGCGAGGACCGAGGTCAGGATGAAGGCGATGGCCCCGACCGCCATGGTCGGGGTGAAGCCGTTGCGCAGGCTGTTGAAGATCTGGAGCGTGACCGTCGAATAGGCCGAGGCCGAGACGAAGAAGGTCACGATGAACTCGTTGAAGCTCAGCACCAGCGCGAAGAAGAAGCCCGAGGCGGTGTAGGGGATCGTCTGCGGCAGGATGATGGTGCGGAAGATCACCCGCTCGGTCGCGCCGAGGGTGGCGGCGGCGTCCAGATGCGCCCGCTCCACCGATTGCAGCCCGATGGAGATGGTGGCGAGCGGCAGCGCCGCGTGCAGGGCGGCGTGGCTCAGGATCGCCGCCTCCACCGTGCCGATCAGCCCGGCGAAGACCCAGAGGAACCCGAGCCCGACCCCGAACACGATGGGCGGCAGCGCGAAGGGCATGGCGAGCCCCGCCCCCAGCGCCTTCGACAACCGCGAGGCGCCCCGCCACAGCCCGTAGGCCACCGGCCAGGCCAGCGCGGTGGCGAGCGCGGCGGAGCTGACCGCGATGATCGCCGACAGGCGCAGGGCGCGGGTCCAGACCTCGTCGGTCACGAAGAACTCCACGAAACGGTCGAGCGTCGGATCCTGGGGCGGGAACAGCATCGAGCGCCCCCCGTTCAGCGCCGAGGCGCAGACCACCAGGATCGGGGCCGCCACGAAGACCGCGCACCAGGCGAGGTAGAGCCAGCCGGCGACGCCTCCCGGCGTCGGGCGCAGGCGGATGCGGGCGCGGGGGCGGGGCGCGGGGATCATGACCGGCGCTCCGCGCGTTTCGCCAGCGCCAGGCTCGCGCCCAGGCAGGCGACGGCGGTGACCAGCAGCACCATGGCCTGGGCCGCGCCGAAGGGGGCGTTGAGCGTCGCGCCGCGGACCGATTCGTAGATGGTGATGGTCAGCGTCTGCCGGGACGGATCGGCGAAGACGGTGACGGCGACATAGGCGCCCAGCAGATAGACGAAGAGCAGCAGCGCCGCGCCCGCGATGGGCAGCCGGCAGGCGGGCAGCGCCACGGTTCGGATCACCGTGAAGGGGCGCGCGCCCATGGTCCGCGCCGCCTCCATCATCGCGGGGTCGAGCCGCGACAGCGCCGGGTAGAGCAGGATCACCGCATAGGGGAAGACCAGGTAGGACAGGGTCAGCACGGTCGCGAAGACCGAGGGCTTGAACCGCACGTTGCGCGGCGTGGCCAGCCCGATCTCGCGCAGGACGTCGAACCAGCCCACGGCCTTCAGCCAGTCGGTCAGCCCGGTCTCGCGGAACGCCATGGGCAGGCCGGAGCGGTTGGACAGCAGCACGTCCCAGCCCATGACCACGAAGACCTCGGACAGCGACAGCGACGACAGCAGGAACACCAGCCAGACCGTCTGCGCCCGGCGCGAGCGGCGGGTCATCGCCCAGGCGAAGGGGAAGGCGAAGGCGACCGCGATGACCGCGCCCAGCGCGGCGTAGGCGAGGCTCCATCCCAGCTTGCGCATGTAGACGAAGGAGGCGCTCTCGGGCCAGTCGAGCCCCACGAAGACCCGCGCGTAATTGGCCGCGGAAACCCCCCAGTTCCAGGCGGCGCCGGCCTCGACCTCGCCCAGCGAGATCGCGAAGACCAGCGCGAAGGGGGAGAGGCAGAGGCCGGCGACGACAAGAGCCAGCGCATATTGCGCATGGACGAAGCGCAGGCCGCGGGACGGGGCACCGGGCCGCGCGTCGACCGGGGCGCCGGTTGCGCCGGGGCGCCCGCGCGGCGCGGAGAGGTCGGCGCCCGCGGCCCCGGCGCCCGGATCCGCGCGGTCCGCTTGCTGCGCCGCGGCGCGGGCTTGGGCGCGGGCCTGGGCGGGGGCGGGGGCGTGGGGAGGCGTGCTCACGCGACCTCCGCCCGGTCCCGGGCCGGGAAGGCGCGCAGCATGTCGGGCGGGAATTCCAGGTGGATGGTCTCCCCCAGCCGGGGGCGCTCGGGGGCGGAGAAGGGCAGTTCGCAGACCAGCGTCCGCCCGTCCGCCTCGGCGTGGATCTCCCGCACCTGGCCGATGTCGCGCACGAAGGCGACCCTGGCCGGCAGGCGGTTCGGCCCCGGCCCGGAGGCCAGCCGCATCCATTCCGGCCGGCAGGCCAGCACCAGTTCCGCCCCGTCGCGGAAGGCCGCCGGCGGCGACAGCGCCAGCGACGTCCCGCAATCCAGCCGCGCGGCCCCGCCCATCGCCGTCGCCGGCAGCATGTTGGCCTTGCCGATGAAGCCGGCCACGAAGGCGTTGGCGGGGTTGCGGTAGACCTCCTGCGGGGGGGCGACCTGCTCGGCCCGGCCCTTCGACATCACCACGACCTGATCGGCCATGGTCATCGCCTCGCGCTGGTCATGGGTCACGACGATGGTGGTGATGCCGAGCTTCTGCTGGAGCAGCCGAAGCTCCACCTGCATCTCCTCGCGCAATTGCGCATCGAGCGCCGACATCGGTTCGTCCAGCAGGAACACGTCGGGCTCCTGCGCCAGGGCGCGGGCGATCGCCACCCGCTGGCGCTGGCCGCCGGAAAGCTCGCCCACCCGCCGGGCCCCGAGGCCGGGGAGGCGGACCAGCTCCAGCAACTCCTCCGCCCTCGCGAGGCGCCTGGCCTTCGCCACCCCCGCGATGGAGAGCGCGTAGGCCACGTTCTCGGCCACCGACAGATGCGGGAACAGCGCGAAGTTCTGGAACACCATGCCGAAGCGGCGCCTGTGGGCGGGCAGGGCGGTGATGTCCGCCCCGCCCAGCTCGATCCGCCCGGCGCTGGGCGTCTCCAGCCCCGCGATCATGCGCAGCAGCGTGGTCTTCCCGCAGCCCGACGGGCCCAGCAGGGCGGTCAGCTCGCCGTCGGCGAAGCGCAGGTCGATTCGCTCCACCGCCGGCGGGCCCGCGCCGAAGGATTTCGTCACGCCCGCAATGCGCAGTTCCGCCATGGGTCCGGGTCCCCGTCAGGCGGCCAGCATCTTCTCCCATTCCTCCTTGATGAACTCGGCCTCGTCCAGATAGGCCTCGTAGGCCGGCGTGATGGCGGGCGTGCCGGAGACCGAAGCGAATTCCGCGTCGGTCAGGTCGGTCCCCGACTGCGGCAGCAGCGGCGCGGTGCCGATCTTGCGAGACATCAGCGCCTGGGTGGAGGGGAGCGAGGCGAAGTTGATGAACTCCGCGGCCTCCGCCGACTTCTCCGAGCCCTCCGTCAGGCACCACGAGCCGTAATCCTGCGGGTTGCCCTCCCTGGGGAAGATCGAGGCGATGGGGAAGCCTTCGGAGGCCATCAGCCCGGCGACGTCGTGGTAATAGGTGCCGCCGATGACGTCCTCGTTCTTCATCGCCTGTTCCATCTGGCTTTCGGCCGACCACCACAGGCCGACGCAGGGCTTCAGCTCGGCGATCTTCTCCATGCAGGCCATGATGCCGTCCTTCGAGCCCATGGTCTCGGCGCCGTCGAAGAACGTCGCCGCCGCGATGTCGAGCAGGTAGGAATTGTAGAGCTTGTTGAGGCCGAGCGAGGACTCGTAGGTCTCGACGTCCCAGAACTCGGCCCAGGAGGCCGGGGCCTCGACCACGTTGGGGTTGATGACCATCGAGGTGAACCAGGCCATCGCGCCCACGCCCATCAGGCCGGCGTCGCCGGTGTAGAGGAACCTGGACTCCAGCCCCTCGGCGTTGGGCATGGCGGCCGGGTCCATGGGCGCCAGAAGCCCGCCGATGCGCGCGGCGCGGATCATGGTGTCGCGGGCGTAGAGCGACAGGTCGGCGGGCACGGCGCCGGAGGAGGCCGCGTTCTGCATGGTCACCAGCCAGTCGGAGGAGTTGGGCTGGGTGACGCTCTCGATCTCGATGCCGGTGGCGGCGGTGAATTCGGGGTAGACGAATTCCTTGAACGAATTTTCGAAATAGCCGCCATAGGAGCCGATCCTGAGGCTGCGGGCCTGGGCCAGCGCCGGGGCGCCGAGCGCCGAGGCCGCGGCGACCGCGCCGGCGGTGGCGGCGGAGTTGCGCAGGAAGCTGCGGCGGCTGAGCCCGGATATGGGGCCGGAAGCGGGGCCGGAAGCAGGGGCGGAAGCGGCGGACGCCGAAGGAAGGATGAGGCGCGGGCGGCGGGTGGTCATCGTCGGGCTCTCCTGTCGGGCGGGGGCTGCGTTCCCCGGTTGTTGGTCCGGGCGGTTCCGGGGCCCGGCTTCGCGGGTCGTCATGCAGTTGCCATGCCAACGATCGCCGTCGCCGATCCCCGCTGCTGATCCGGGCCGCTGGTCCGAGCCCAGCCCGGCCTCGCGCCGCGCGGCCGGCCCCGGGGCGGAGAGGGTGGGCGCCTATAATTCGGGCGAGCATGCGCGACTTATCGCCCAAAGCGAAGGCATCACCTCTGAAATGGTCAAGAGGCGGGCTTGATGGCAGACTTCTGGCGATTCGAGTCCAGGAGCCTGCCCCATGCATGACGGTCCCGCCTCCGACGCCCCCGCGCTCTCCGCCACGCCGGAAGGCGCGGACCCCGACCAGCGCGCCCTGACCCTCGACGACGCCGCCCTGCCGGTGGTGGATCTCGGGCCGCTGGTCGCGGGCGAGCCCGACGGGGTGGCGAAGGTCGCCGCGGCGCTGGGCGAGGCGGCGCGGAGCTCGGGCTTTTTCTACGTGGCCAACCATGGCGTGCCGCAGGACCTGGTGGAGGCGGTGCTGGCGGCCTCGCAGGACTTCCACGGCCGCGCGCGCGCCTTCAAGATGCGCTGGTGGTCGGGCTTCACCACCCATCACCGCGGCTATGTCCCGTTCGAGGAGAACGGCGCGGATTTCCCGAAGAAGATCAACTTCAACGAGGCCTGGGACATGGGGTTCGAGGCCCCCGCCGACCATCCCGACCACGTCGCGGGCTGGCGGATGACCGGCCCCAATGTCTGGCCCGACATCCCCGGCTGGCGGGAGACGGTCTCGGCCTATTACGAGGCGGTCTTCGCGCTGAGCCTGAAGATGATGGACTGCCTGGCCTGGGAGCTGGGGGTGGACGCGGAGGAGCTGCGCGCCAAGGTCACCTGCCCGACCTCGCAGCTTCGCCTGCTGCGCTACGTGCCCAACGACATGCCGGCGACCAGGGACGTGGTGGGCATCGCCTCGCATTCGGATTTCGAGTGCTTCACCATCCTGCTGACGGGCTCGGCCGGGCTGCAGGTGATGAACGCCGACGACATGTGGATCGAGGCGCCGCCGATCCCCGGCTGCTTCGTGGTCAATATCGGCGACATCTTCGAGGCCTGGTCCGGCGGGCGCTACAAGTCCACCCAGCACCGGGTGGTGAATATCGGGCGGGAGCGGTTCTCCTGCCCGCTGTTCTTCGGGCTGAACTACCACGAGGTCGTGCAGCCGCTGGAAAAGTTCCGGACCCCGGAGGCGATGGAGAAATACCCGCCCTTCAAGGCCGGCGATCACCTGATGCGGATGACCGTGCCCAGCTTCCGCTACATGGACGAGGCCTATCGGAAAGGGGACATGCGGCTCGACTTCGAGGTGCCCGACTCGAACCCCTTCAAGCGCGAGGCCAAGACCCCGCCGCCCGAGGGCGAGGCCGGCTGAGCGGGGGGCCGCATCCCCTGTTCGGCGATCCGTCCGACCCGTGGCCCGCGGGGATCCGGCGCCCCTGCGGGGCATGCCTTTATCTCCGGCCGCAGGCGGCCTTCGGGTGGGCGCCATACGCGGCGGACGCGCAATTTTCTTTCGCGTGCAACCCCTGCGCGATCTCGTCGCGTGGTCCCGAAACCCAAGGGGCGCGGCGAAAAACACCGGTTCCGGAGGCCTATGGCAACGGGACATTCACCATTCTCCCCGCTATACGGGAGGCGAGCCCTGCCCGGCGCTCCCCGGCCAGATTCCCATGGCCGGCGTCGGACGCGCCTGAAGCCGCCCGCGAGGAGCCCGAATGCGCCGCCTCCGCAACGTCAAGATCGTCGCCACCCTCGGCCCCGCCTCCTCCGACAGGGCCACGATCCGCGCCCTGTTCGAGGCCGGCGCCGACGTGTTCCGCCTCAACATGTCCCACGGGACGCATGAGGGGATCGCCCAGCTGCATCGCCTGATCCGGGAGATCGAGCATGAGCTGCGCCGCCCCATCGGCATCCTCGCCGACCTCCAGGGCCCCAAGCTGCGGGTCGGAACCTTCGCCGATGGCAAGGAGACGCTGGAGGAAGGCGCCGCCTTCCGCCTCGACCTGGTGGACAAGCCCGGCGACGCCACCCGCGTGCGCCTGCCGCATCCCGAGATCTTCGAGGCGCTGGAGGAAGGCGCGAGCCTGCTGGTCAATGACGGCCAGATCCGCCTGAAGGTCACCCGCTGCGACGCCGAAAGCGCCGATTGCGAAGTGATGGTCGGCGGCGTCATCTCCGACCGCAAGGGGGTGAACGTCCCCGACGTGGTGCTCAACATCCCCGCGCTGACGGAGAAGGACCGCAAGGACCTGGAATTCGTCTGCGCGCTGGGCGTGGACTGGCTGGGCATGAGCTTCGTGCAGCGGCCCGAGGACGTGGCCGAGGGGCAGCGTCTCGCCGCCGGCCGCGCCGCGGTGATCGCCAAGATCGAGAAGCCGGCCGCGGTCGCGGCGCTCGACGGCATCCTGGCCGAGGCCGACGGGATCATGGTCGCCCGCGGCGACCTGGGCGTGGAGATGCCGATCACCTCCGTCCCGGTGATCCAGCGCCGTCTGATCGCCACCGCCCAGCAGGCCGGCAAGCCGGTGATCGTCGCCACCCAGATGATGGAGAGCATGATCTCCGCCCCGGTGCCGACGCGGGCCGAGGTCTCGGACGTCGCCAACGCCATCTATGATGGGGCCGACGCGGTGATGCTGTCGGCGGAATCCGCCGCCGGGAAATACCCGGTGGAGACCGTGCGCACCATGAACGCGGTGGCCGAGACCACCGAGAGCGACCCGCATTTCCGGGTGCGGATGGAGGCCCTGCGCCCCCGCGCCCGCACCCGCGTCGCCGACGCCATCGCCGCCGCCGCGCGCGAGGTGGCGGAGACCACGGACGTCAAGGCGATCTGCTGCTTCACCCATGGCGGCACCACCGCGCTGCTGATGGCGCGGGAACGGCCCCGCGTGCCGATCCTGGCGCTGACGCCCTCCACCCGCTCGGCCCGGCGCATGGCGCTGGTCTGGGGGCTGCACTGCTCGACCACGCATGAGGTGGAGCGGTTCAAGCTGGCGGTGGTCTCCGCGGCCCGCGCGGCGCGGGAGGGCGGCTTCGCCTCCGACGCCGACCGGATCGTGGTGGTGGCGGGCATCCCGTTCAACACCTCGGGCACCACCAACATCCTGCGCGTGGCGCCGGTGGACGAGCGCGCGATCTACGAGGGCGAGCCGGAGTAAGCCGGCCCGCTCGCTCGCCCCCCCCGCCGGACGCCGCCCGATGACCGATCCCAGCCCGCCCGCGGCCGCGCAAGCCTTCGACCGGGCGATGGCCGAACGCTACGACGCGCGCAACGCCCCGCTCGCCCCGATCTCGGAGGCGCTGCATTTCCTCACGCGCCTGGCGCTGGCCGACCTGCCGGCGCGGGCCCGGGTGCTCTGCGTGGGCGTCGGGACCGGGGCCGACATCCTGGCCCTGGCCGCGTCCCGGCCCGACTGGCGCTTCGTGGGCGTGGACCCCTCGTCGGAGATGCTGCGGGTCTGCCGCGACCGCCTGGCGGAGGCCGGCGTGCTGGCGCGCTGCGACCTGATCGAGGGCGAGGTCGCCGCGGTCCCCCTGGACACGGGTTTCGAGGGGGCGGACCCCGGGCCCGCCGGCTTCGACGCGGCGCTGAGCCAGCTCGTCGCCCATTTCATCGGGCGGGCGGAGCGGCCGGGCTTCTACCGCGCCGTCCGCGACCGGCTGCGGCCCGGCGGGCGCTTCGTCACGGCCGAGATCTGCGCGGATCCCCAGGGGCCGGCCTTCCCCTCCATGCTGCGGGACTGGGCGCAGGTGCAGAGCCTCATGGGGGCGAGCCCCGAGTCGCTCGCCGCTCTGCCCGAAACGCTGCGCGAGCGGCTCTCGGTGCTGTCGCCGGCCGAGACGGACGCCCTGCTGGTCGAGGCCGGGTTCGGCCCGCCCGTCCCGTTCTTCCGCGCCTGCATGATCCGCGGCGCGCATGCGGAGCGGGCCTGAGCCGTCTCCGCGCCGGCCCCGCGCCGCGCCCGGCGCTTGACTTCCCCGCCGCCTTGCGGCATTGCCCCCGCTCTCAACACGGGGAGGCCGGCCGTAATGGGCTGCCGAGTCTCTCCTGAACGGCCCGCGCGTCTCGCGCCCGCGGGCGCCCCTTTCGAGGAGTTCGAAATGCCCAAGATGAAGACCAAGGCGAGCGCCAAGAAGCGCTTCAAGGCCACCGCCACCGGCAAGATCAAGGCCGCCGGCGCCGGCAAGCGGCATGGGATGATCAAGCGGACGAACAAGTTCATCCGCAACGCCCGCGGCACCATGGTGCTGTCCGAGCCCGACACCAAGATCGTCAAGATCTACATGCCCTACGCGCGCTGAAGGAGGCCTGACCCATGTCCCGAGTGAAACGCGGCGTCACCGCCCACGCCCGCCACAAGAAAGTCCGCGACGCCGCCAAAGGCTATTACGGCCGTCGCAAGAACGTGTTCCGCGTCGCCGCCCAGGCCGTCGACAAGGCCGAGGAATACGCGACCCGCGACCGGAAGCGCCGCAAGCGCTCATTCCGGGCGCTGTGGATCCAGCGTATCAACGCCAGCGTGCGGGCCATCGACGCCGAGTTCACCTACTCGCGCTTCATCGCCGGCCTGACCGCGTCGGGCATCGAGGTGGACCGCAAGGTGCTCTCCGACCTGGCGATCCGTGAGCCGGAGGCCTTCGCGGCCATCGTCGCCAAGGCCAAGGCCGCGCTGGCCTGAGGCCCGCGATCCGGGCCTCACGGCCCGACCTGAATGCGAACCGCCCCGGAGAGCCATCTCCGGGGCGGTTTTCGTTCGGACGGCGCGGGGGCGCGCGACCCGAACCCTGAAGGCCGCGCCAGCGGCCGGAGGCGACGGCGCGCCCGCGTCAGCGGGCTCCGAATAGCTCCGCCCGCCGCCCCGCCGCCTGCATCGGGGTCAGAGCACCAGGTCGACGGGCCGCGTCGCCTTGTGGCCGGGATGGTTGGACTGCACCGCATGGGTGCGCGTCACGCTGCGCATCCATTCGTAATACAGCCCCTTCACCGACAGCAGCGCCACGCCCGCCCCGCGCATCCGCGCCAGCCCGTAGGCCTCGTCGGCCTCCGCCGTGGCCACCGCGTCCTGCAGGGCGGCGACCCGGAAGCCCTCGCCCACCAGGCCCAGCGCCGACTGGGCCACGCAGACATCCGTCTCCATCCCCACCAGCACCGCGGTGCCGCGCCCGCTGGCCTTCACGTCGGCCAGGATCTCCGGGTTGCCGGCGAGGCCGAAAAAATTCTTGGAATGCACCACCTGGCCCTCGGGCAGGGCGGCGGCGACCTCCGCATTCAGGCCGCCCAGCGTCGGGATGTCTTCGGCCATCGCCACCACCGGCACGCCCAGATCCGTCGCCACCCGCGTGATCCAGGCGATGCGCGCCACCAGCGACTGGCATTTCGCCTGGTCGTATTTGTTGAGAAACGCGTCCTGCACGTCGATGACGACCAGGACCGAATCCTCGACGTCGATCAGCGCATGGGTGACGGGGAGCGCGTCGGGCATGGGCGGCGTCCTTCCTCAGGCCAGGGGATCGCCCGAAGGGTGGCGAGGCCCGCCTGCACGGTCAAGGCGCCCCCGACGTCGCGGCCCCCCTATCGGGTCAGCCGCCGCCAGGCGCGGAAATAGAGCTGGTTGGGAAGACGGTTCAGCGCCCGCAGGAAGATCGCGAAACGGCGGGGGAAGGCGATCTCGAATCCCGGACGGCCCAGCCCCTCGACGATCCGCCGCGCGGCCGCGTCGGGCGTCATCAGGAACGGCATCTCGAATTCATTGACCGCGGTGGCCTCGGTTTCCACGAAGCCGGGATTCACCACCGAGATCCGCACGCCGAGATCCATCAGGTCCATGGCCAGCGCCTCGCACATGGCGATCAGCCCGGCCTTGGTGGCGGAATAGGCCGCGGCCCCCGGCAGCCCGCCATAACCGGCCACGGAGGCCGTCACCGCCACATGCCCCCGACCGCGCGCGATCATGGCCTTCAGCACCGGGTCCAGCCCGTTGACCACGCCGCCGAGATTGACGTCGAAGGTCTTGCGGGCCTTCCCGGCGTCGAAATCCCCGGCCCGCATCGGCAGGTAGATGCCGGCGTTGAGCAGGACCAGCGCCAGCCCGCCGTCGGCCTCGATCGCCGCCACCGCCTCGCGCATGGCGACCGGGTCGGTCACGTCGGCGGGCAGGGGGAGGATGCGGCCGGGATGGCCGGCGGCGCGGGCCTCCTCGGCCAGCGCGTCCAGCGCCTCGGGGCGGCGGGCGGTGGCGTGGACCGTCCAGCCCTCGGCCGCCAGCCGCAGCGCCACGGCTCGCCCGATCCCGCCGGAGGCGCCGGTGATCCAGGCCGCGCCGTCGGCGGGCCGCATCACCTGGTCGAATACGTTGGAGGACCTGCCCACGCCGGCCGATCAGCCCGCGGGCCAGAGCGGCGCCAGCCGCGGGTCCGCGGCGACGGCGCGGAAGCGCGCGGTCTCGCCGCCCGCATCGAAGGCGTTGCCCATCCACTCGCCCCGGTCGTCGTAATAGAGCGCCAGGTCCAGGTCTCCCGACACCTGCCAGCGCGTGCAGGTCAGCGCGCCGGAGGGGCCGGGCACGGCCTCGGACCCGTCCTGCGACGCGGAGACCCGAAGCGGCGCCCCGGTCTGGGTGCTGATCCAGGTGGACCGCTCGAGGAAGGCCGGCGTCCAGTAGGTGGTGGTGGCCGCGTCGCCGGGCATGTCGCCCACATGCGTGCCGGAGGAGACAAGCCGATCCCCCTCGCGCCGCACGCGGGCGGTCTCCCGCTCGCCATCGTCGTTGGTGGTCCCGTCCAGCGACACCAGCAGCCCGTTCTCCCAAAGCTCGCGGCTGTCGAGCTCGTAGCGATAGGCGACGACGCCGAGCACTTTCAGCGCGATGCGCACCCGCACCGTCACGTCCAGCCGCGGGCCGTCGGCGGCGACGGTGGTCAGCTGGTCGCCGATCACGTCGCCGTCGCGCAGGATCTCGAACCCGCGCGACGCGGTGGCGGCGCGCGCGCGCCTCGCGGGCCAGCCGCCCAGGGCCAGCCCGCCGGCGGCGAGCCCGGTTCCCAGCAGGGTGCGGCGAGAGGGGGCGAAAAGCGGGGAGCGGGTCATGGCGGGCGTCAGGTCAGCAGGTTGAGCACGCGGGACACGGCGCCGGTGAAGCGCATCTCGCCCGACATGACCACGAGGCAATAGCAGGTTTCGTCGCCGATGATCTTCGGGCGGTGATCGTCGTCGGAGGTGGCGATGGACACCTGGCCGCGGCGATAGACCGTGCCGCGGTCCTCCATCTCTCCGCTCAGGATCAGCGTGGTTTCGGTCCCGGAATGGGTGTGGGAGAAGATCGGCGCGCCGGGTCGGGCGCGGAGCAGACTGATCTCCTCGCCATCGACCTCGGCCAGCGTGCATTCCGACAGGCCGGGCAGGCGGAACTTCCAGTCCATGTCCTCCGCGTCGCCGCCGGCGAAGGCGCGCAGCGGGGCGGGGAACACGTCCGGGGCCTGGGCGGCGGCCCGGGCAGGGGTCCGGGCGGGGGCCGGCGCGTTGTCGGCGGGCCCGGCGTCCGCCGCGGCGCGCGGGGCGTCCTGATGCGCGTCGTCGTCCCAGGCGTCGAAGCGGGTCACGGCGTCGAGCCGGTCGAGCGCGGCCGACAGCGCCGGCGGCGGCGTGTTGGGCTCGGGCTCGGATTCCATCAGAAGCCCGCCGATCCGCTCGAGGTCGGCGACCCGGCGACGGCTTTCGGGACTGTAGGTCATGTGCGTCGCCACCAGCAGCCCCAGACCGGGGGAGATGGCGCCGCTGGCATAGTCGACCAGAACCTGGTCGTCCGGATAAAGCATGTCGTCCTGCGCTTCCTGGCTTGCGAGCGTCGTCGTCCAAGCGTCTTCGTCATCGCGGCGGGGGCCGGCGCCGGATCCGCATCCGCATCCGGTCGGGGCGTTCGCCGATGTCCTGGCCCGTGTCTCCGACCGCGTCGAGGGCGACCCGGTCCCTTTTCGATCCGTTTCGGCCACGTAAAGGCCGTTTTCCTCTTACATAACCTGTCCCGCGGCGCGGGCGAGGCTTCGGTTTCGGCCCGCATGCGAGCGTGTCCGATCCGCCACTCCGATCCGCCCCGCGGACCGGGCCCGTCAAGGCTCAGGCTTTCCGGCTCAGGCTTCCCGGCGCGCCGCCTTCCTCGCTTCCGCTGACTTGCGGCGGCGGGGCGCAGGCGGGCGCGCTGGATTTCCTTGTCGGCTGTGTTACGCCCCCCATGCCGGTTCGGATCACAGGGCGCCCCGGAAACCTCCCGGTTTTCCGCGCTTTCCCGGGGTGCGGGGCGGCATGTCGCATGGCGGCGACCCGTCGCGATGCCCGACGCGACGCCCGTCACGGCGATCGGCCAGACCAGCGCCCTCCCCCGACCCGTGTTCCGCGGGGCGGCCGGCGCGTTTTTTCGGGGAGGGGCGCATGACCTCTTACGCGGTGTTCTTCTACGGGTCGCTGCGCGATCCGGAATTGCTGCGCCGGGTGCTGGGCCGCGAAACCGCGCCGGAGACCGAGCCCGCGACGCTGGACGACCACTGCCTGCGCCGGGTGGCCGGCGAGGATTTCCCCTGCCTGGTCCCCTCTCCCGGCGACAGGGTCTTCGGCGCCCTGATCCGCGACGCCTCCGCCGATGAAGTCGCCCGCGTGCGCTTTTTCGAGGACGAGGAGGAATACGCCCTGCGCGACGCGCCGGTGCGGGCGGGGTCGGGGGGCGAAATCCTGCCGGCGCTCGTGTGTTTTCCCGTCGGTCCCACCACCGCCGCCGGGCCGTGGTCCTTCGACGACTGGCCCGAGGCCGAGCGCCGCGCCCTGCGCGAGGCGGCGGTGGAGATCATGGCGCATTACGAGGCGGGGACCGACTGGTCGGACCTGACCCTCTGGCCCGGCCTCAAGGCCCGCGCCGCGGCTCGCGCCCGGGTGCTGCGCGAGGCCCCCGGTCCGCGCTTTCCCGGCGTGGATTTCTCCGCCGCGCAGGTGGAGACGGCGCGGCTGGCCCGCCCCTACGCCTCCTTCTTCGCGGTGGAGGAGCACCATGTCAGCTATCCGATGACCGGCGGCCGACGCTCCGATACGGTGCGTCGGGCTGTGTGGCTGTCGGGCGATGCGGTGACGGTGATGCCCTACGATCCCGCCGCCGACACGGTGCTGCTGGTCACCCAGTGGCGCGCCGGGCCGCATGCGCGCGGCGACGCCCATCCCTGGCCGGTGGAGGTCATCGCCGGCCGGCTCGACGGGGTGGAGGCGCCCGAGGCCGCCGCCCGCCGCGAGGCGGAGGAGGAGGCGGGCCTCGCGCTCGGCCGGGTCGAGCGGATCGCGTCCTTCTATTCCTCGCCCGGCGCGGTGGCCGAGCATGTCACCGCCTTCGTCGGGGAGGCCGACCTTTCCGACGCCGGCGGCGCCGGGGGGCTGGAGGTCGAGGCCGAGGACGTGATCTCCGCCGTCATTCCCTTCGCCGAGGCGATGGAGATGGTGGAGCGGCAGGAGGCCGACACCTCCCCGGCCCTGATCTCGCTGCTCTGGCTCGCCCGCCATCGCGACCGTCTGCGGGCCGAATGGGCGGCCTGAACGCGGGCGAAATCGGGCGCTGAGGCAACCCCAGCCAAGGGCTGTGTAATTTTTCGTGACCCGAAGCGCGATGTGAAATCCGGCCGCTCATCCTTGCGCGCCGGAGTTCGCGCGTCTAAGTCCGACGAAGCGTCAGCACGCCCCGGCGACCCGGACCGGGGAAGGGAGGAGCGCGCAATGAGCATTCGCAAGGACCTGGCCGCCGCCGTAGGCGACACCCCGCTGATCCGGCTCCGCAAGGCCTCGGAGATCACCGGCTGCGAAATTCTCGGCAAGGCGGAGTTCCTCAACCCCGGCCAGTCCGTGAAGGACCGCGCCGCGCTGTCGATCATCCAGGACGCGGTGGCCCGCGGCGACCTGCGCCCCGGCGGCGTGATCGTCGAGGGCACGGCCGGCAACACCGGCATCGGGCTGGCGCTGGTCGGCGCCTCCATGGGCTTCCGCTCGGTGATCGTGATGCCGGACACGCAGAGCCAGGAGAAGAAGGACATGATCCGCCTGGCCGGCGCCGAGCTGGTCGAGGTCCCGGCCGCGCCCTACAAGAACCCCAACAATTACGTGCGCTATTCCGGCCGGCTGGCCGAGGCGCTGGCGAAGACCGAGCCCAACGGCGCGATCTGGGCCAACCAGTTCGACAATGTCGCCAACCGCCAGGCGCATGTGGTCACCACGGCGCCCGAGATCTGGGAGCAGACCCAGGGCCGCGTTGACGGTTTCATCTGCGCGGTGGGCTCCGGCGGCACCCTGGCCGGCGTGGCCGAGGGGCTGCGGGCGAAAAGCAAGGACGTGAAGATCGGGCTGGCCGATCCGGACGGCGCCGCGCTGTTCAACTGGTACAAGCACGGGGAGCTGAAATCCTCGGGCGACTCGATCACCGAAGGCATCGGCCAGGGGCGGATCACCGCCAACCTGGAGGGGCTCGACGTGGACATGCCCTACAACATCCCCGACGCCGAGGCGCTGCCGGTGATCTTCGACATGCTGGAGCATGAGGGCCTGTGCCTCGGCGGCTCCTCGGGGATCAACGTGGCCGGCGCCATCCGCATGGCGAAGGATCTCGGGCCGGGGCACACGGTGGTGACGATCCTGTGCGACTACGGCACGCGCTACGCCTCCAAGATCTTCAACCCGGCGTTCCTGAGGTCGAAGAACCTGCCGACCCCGGCCTTCCTGGAGCGCGGCGCCAGCACGGTTCCCGAGGTCTTCGCGGAGGCGTCGTGACGCCGGCGGCCGCGGCCGGGCCCGGGATCCGGGCGGACCGTCGTCTCCCGGCCGGGCGGCGACGGTCTTGAGCCTCCCGGCCGCCCGCACGCTCCGCCGCTTCGGCGCGCGCCCGCTTCGGCGGGCGTCGTCGCATGTCGGGCCGCGCGCGATCGCGTCGGCGCTGTTGTTCCTGCTGGCGGTCGTGGTCGCGACGCTGGGGCCTGCGCCCGGCGCCCGGGCCCAGACCGCCGACGTGCTGGGCCAGGCGCTGGAGGCGGCTGCCGGGGGCGGCGGCCGGAGCGATGAGCGGGCGGAGCCGCCGGGCCGCGGTCCGGCCTCCTCCGGCGGCTCGGGCGCGCAGGAGGCGACCGCAGCCGAGATCGAGGCGGAGGCCTCCGTCGCCGAGGACGTGGCCACGACGTCCAGGCCGCTGTCGCTGGAGGCGGACGCGCAGGAGATCGACCGCCGCCTGCGCAGTTGGGACGAGGCCGGCCGCCAGGCGGAGGACGTGATCGCCCGCGGCGTCGCGTCCGGCCCCGCCTATGAGGCGCTGCGCAGCGAACTGGCCGGCCATCGCGACGCCGCGGCGGAGCTCGCCCGTCGCGCGCTGGACGCGCTGACCCCGCTGCGCGCCCAGCTCGACGCGCTGACCGCCCCCGCGGCGGAGGAGGGCGAGCCCCAGATCATGGTCTCGCCCGGCGTCGCCCGTCAGCGGCGAGGCCTGCAGGAGCGCATCGCCCGGCTCGAAGAGGTCCACCGCCGCTCCGAACAGGCGCTGACCCGCGCGACGTCGCTGATCGCGGAGATCGACGGGCTGATGCGGCGGCGCTTCCTGGAGCAGCTGGCCACGCTGGGGCCGACGCCGCTGAACCCGCTGACCTGGCGGGCGGCGGCGACGGAGGCGGTCGGAGTCGCCCGGCGGGTGGTCGAGCAGACGTCGGTGGCGATCGACGATGCGGCGACGCTGCGCGACTGGCTGGACGGGATGCCGCTGACCGGAGGTCTGATCGTCTGCGGTCTGGGCCTGATGTTCTGGCTGCTGCGGCGGCTGGAGGGGGTGCTGCGCGCGCGGCTGGAGCGCGGGGTGACCCGGTCCAGCCGCGCCGCCTACGGGGCCATCGCCACCCTGGTGCGCCTTGCGCTGCCGGTTTCCGCGGCGCTGCTGCTGCGGCTGGGGCTGGGCGACGGCACGCTGATCGGCGCCACCGGCCGCACGCTGCTGAACTACGCGCTGGCCGGCGTCATGGTGATGGGCACGGCGCGGGGCCTGGCCATGGCCTTCTACGCCCCGCGCGAACCGGCGCTGCGCATGTCCTCGCTGGACGACGCCGCCGCCGCCAACGCCGCGCGGCGGGCGCAGGGGCTGGGGCTGGCGCTGCTGCTCGACCTGATGCTGGTCCGCGCCGGCGAGGAGGTCGGGCTCAGCGCCGAGGCGCTGGCCGCCTTCAACCTCGGCGTCATCGCGCTGGGCGCGACCTGCCTGTGGCTGCTGGCCCGTTCCGTCGGTCCGCGCCCGGCGCCGCCGCCGGACCCGGAGGCCTTCGACCCGCTGGAGGAACCGCACGAGACGGTCGAGAGCCTCGGGCGCCGGATCGCCTGGCTGGGCGCCTTCTGCCTGCGGCTGGCGGCGGCGGGCTCGCTGGCGCTGGCGCTGGCGGGGTATTACGCGGCGGCGCAGTTCCTGTTCCGCCCGCTGGCCCTGTCGCTGGGCCTGATCTGCGCCTGCGTGCTGCTGCACTCGCTCCTGCGCAACTTCGTCGAAGCCTACATGGAGCGTCACCCCGCCGAGGCGAGCGGCCTGCGCCTGCTGCCGGTGGTGGCGGGCTTCCTGATCACGCTGGGCGCGCTGCCGCTGCTGGCCTTCCTTTGGGGCGCGCGGAAATCGGACCTGTCCGAGGTCTGGCGCTTCGTCATCGAGGGCGTGGAGATGGGCGGGGTCCATGTCTCGCCCGCCGGCTTCATCAGCTTCGCGGTGGTGTTCGGCGTGGTCTTCGGCGCCACCCGCCTGGCGCAGATGGTCATGGCGACCTCGGTCCTGCCCAACACGCGGCTGGACGCGGGCGGACGCTCGGCGGTCACGGCCTCCATGGGCTATCTGGGCTTCCTGCTGGCGGCGGTGACGGGGATCGCGGCGGCGGGGATCGATCTTTCGAGCCTGGCCATCGTCTTCGGCGCCCTGTCGGTGGGCATCGGCTTCGGCCTGCAGACCATCTTCTCCAACTTCGTGTCCGGCGTGATCCTGATGCTGGAACGGCCGATCAAGGTCGGGGACTGGATCTTCGTGGGCGGGGACCATGGCATCGTCAAGCGCATCTCGGTGCGCGCGACCGAGATCGAGACCTTCGACAAGTCCTCGCTGATCCTGCCCAACTCGCAGCTGATCGAGGGCAAGGTCGTCAACTACACCCATTCCAACAGCGCCGGCCGGCTGATCGTGAAGGTGATGGTGGCCCATGGCACGGACCTGCGCGCGGCGCATTCCATCCTGATGGAGATCGCCCGGGCGGACCATCGGGTGCTGCGCTACCCGGCCCCGCAGGCGCTGGTGTCGTCCTTCGGGGAGTCCGGGGTGAACCTGGAGCTTCGGGTGATCCTGCGCGATGTGCTGATGATCTTCGACGTGCAGACCGACGTCTACCTCGAGGTCTATGAGCGCTTCCGCGAGGCCGGGATCGTGATCCCGCTGCCCCAGCGGGTGATGCGCCTGGCCGAGCCCGAGCGGCTGGCCGAGGCCCTGCGCGCCATGCAGGAGGCCGGCGACGGCGATCCGCTGGACTGGCCCGAGGCCCCGCCCGAGGGCGAGGACGACGGCGCGGAGGGGACCGACGGCGAAGACGGGGCCGACGCGCCGGCGCGCCCCGCCGTCGCGGCGACCAGGCCGATCCTGAAGGGCCGGGGGCGCAGGCAGGGACCGGCTTCGGCCTCCCCGGCCGCCAACGAGGCGCCGTCGGGCGGCGTCCCCTCCGCCGACCAGGCCGGGCGCGCCATGCCGGGCGGCGATGGCGATGGCGGCGGCGACGGCGGCGGCGGCGACTACTGACCGGACGCGGCCTCGCGCCGCCGGCCTGCCTCGCGCCGCCCGCTCGCCCGCGCGCTCTCTTCCCCCGCCCCCCTTGCCCTCACGGCGGGTTTGGCATTCCCTGCGCCCCCGCCCGCCTCTGATCCGAGCGCGGGGCGCCTGCCAGCCGGAGACCCCGCCATGTCCGCCGAGACCGCCCAGATCCCTCTCTATCGCGACGAGCCCTATCTCACCGTGGCCCCGGCCCGCGTGACGGCGCTGACCGAGGACGGGCGCGTGGTGCTCGACCGGACGCTGTTCTACCCGGCCGGCGGCGGCCAGCCGGGCGATACCGGGGAACTGGACCTCGCCGGCCGCACCCTGCGCGTGGTCGACGCGGTGAAGGTCCCGCTCGGGGACGGCGCCGGCGTCGGACTGGTGCTGGAGGAAGGCGAGACCCCGCCCGCGGTCGGGGCCGAGGGGTTGCAGCGGCTCGACGCCGATCGCCGGCTGCGCCACATGCGGATGCACACCGCGCTGCACCTGCTTTCGGTGGTGATCCCGCTGCCCGTCACCGGCGGCCAGATCGGGGCCGAAAAGGGCCGGCTCGACTTCGACATGCCCGAGGCGCCGGAGAACCGCGAGGCCCTGCAGGCCGCGCTGGACGCGCTGGTGGCGGGGAATCATCCGGTGACCGACGAATGGATCACCGACACGGAGCTCGACGCCAATCCGGGGCTGGTGAAAACCATGTCGGTGCAGCCGCCCCGCGGCTCGGGCCGCATCCGGCTGGTGCGCATCGGGGCCGGGGAGGCGCCGGTGGACCTGCAACCCTGCGGCGGCACCCATGTCCGCGCGACCGGAGAGATCGGACGCGCCCTGATCGGCAAGATCGAGAAGAAGGGCAAACGCAACCGCCGGGTGTCCCTGACTCTCGCCGACTGAACGTTGCGTAAAAAAGCTTGAAACTTTGCGGCGCATCATGGTTTGTGAACCTGATGTTCATCAATGTGCCGAGCGTGCGTTCGCCGTCGGCTCCGGAGACCACCGATGCTCGCCGTCACCTGCCCGTTTCACCGCGTTCCGGCCCACCGCCTTCCGACCAACCGCCTTCCGACCCGCCGCGCCTCGCGCCGCGGCGCCCTCCCGTCGCTGGGCGCCGGGGCGCTGCTGATCGCGCTCGCCGCCGCCGCGTCCGCGCCCGCCGCGGCCGCGACCTTCTCCAATGGCGCGGTGTCTACCAGCAATCCCTGGAACGTCACTTCGGACGTCGTGGCGGATGATTTCGTGATGACCTCGGCCAGCGTGCTGACCGGGGCGACGGTCTATCTGTCGGACAGCTATGGGATGGACAACTGGGTCGCCGACGGATCGCCGTTGACCTATTTCCTGTTCGCCGACGACGGCGGCGCGCCGCTGAGCGCCGGCATGGTCTCGGGCGAGGCGCAGAACATCTCGCTGAGCGATTCCGGCGTGTCCCATCATTTCGGCGAGGTGCAGGCGGTCAGCTTCACCTTCGAAACCGGGTTCGCCGCGGCGGCGAACGTGACCTACTGGCTCGGCATCCACGCCGCCGACAGCTATGCGGCCGGCGGCACGGTGCTGTGGATGAACGCCGCCGGCCTGAACGGCGCGGCCAGCCATGTCTCCTCCGGGTCGAATGTCAGCACGGGCGCCTGGTCGAGCCTGTCCGTGGACCGGGCGATGAGCGTGACCGCCGACGCCGCCGCGGCGGTGCCGCTGCCCGCCGCCGCGCCGATGCTGGCCGCCGCCGCCGCGGCGCTGGGCTTCGCGGGGCGCCGTCGCCGCGCGCGGAAGGGTTCGGGCCGCCGCGAGGCCTGATCGCTCCGGCCCGGGCGGCTCCGACGCGCGTCGGCGCGTCCTCCGGGCCGCGGCGCTTGCGGGCGACGATTTGGGGGCGGGGATCTCGTGATCCCGCTCCCTCTTGATCCCGCGGCGCACGCAAGGCTAAGGCAGAGACGCGCCGAGCGGCGGCGCGCAACCCTGGAGATCAGCCCATGCCCGCGTCCGAACCTCAGCTTCTCGTCTCGACCGAGTGGCTGGCCGCCCATCTGGACGCGCCGGACGTGCGGGTGCTCGACGCCTCCTGGCACATGCCCGACACGGGCCGCGACGCGAAGGCGGAATACGCGGCGGCGCATATCCCCGGCGCCCAGTTCTTCGATATCGACGAGATCGCCGACACCCGCTCCGAGCTGCCGCATATGGCGCCGCCGGTGGAGAAATTCGTGTCCCGCGTCCGCGCCATGGGCATCGGCGACGCGCATCGCGTGGTGGTCTACGACCAGGCGGGGCTGTTCTCGGCCGCGCGGGTCTGGTGGCTGTTCCGGCTGATGGGGCACAAGGACGTGGCGGTGCTGGACGGCGGCCTGCCCAAGTGGACGGCGGAAGGGCGCGAGACCGAGGACATGGCCCCGCTCGCCCGCGACCGGCATTTCGTGGCCCGGCGCGACGCGACGCTGGTGCGCGACGTGACCCAGGTGGCGATGTCGATCAAGCTGGGCGACGCGCAGGTGGTCGACGCCCGCGCCGCCGAACGGTTCGAGGGCGCGGCGCCCGAGCCTCGCGCCGGGCTGCGCTCCGGTCACATCCCGGGCGCGCGCAACGTGCCGTTCAAGTCGGTGTTGAACGACGACGGCACGATGAAGGACCCGGCCGACATGCGCGCGGTGTTCGAGGCGGCGGGCGTGGACCTGTCGAAGCCGGTCATCGCCTCCTGCGGGTCGGGGGTCACCGCCTGCGTGCTGGCCCTGGCGCTGGAGCGGTCGGGGCATCGCGACTGGTCGGTCTATGACGGGTCCTGGACCGAGTGGGGCGCCTATCCCGATCTCGCCGTCGAAACCGGCCCGGCGCGCTGAGCCGGTGGCGGGCGCGGGCGCATCGGGGGGCGGAGCTGGCGGGGCTGGCGGGGATCGGCCGCGCCTGCATTCCGTGACCACCGCCGAGCGCGCGGACCTGCCCGGCGACGCCCCGTCCAACCCCCATGCCGGGGCGAAGGCGGGCGAGACCGTGCGGGTGGCGATCACCTGGCTGGAGATGACCGCGCGCCCCGAAGGCCCCTATCCGCCGCTGCCCCTGACCGCGCCGGTGTCGCTGATCCGGGCTGAGGCGCCTCCGGCCGCCTATTTCCGCTATCTCTACGACCTCGTGGGCGAAGAGTGGGAATGGACCGACCGCCACGCCGACGCCCCCGAGGACCAGGCCGCCTGGCTGGCCGATCCGGCGGTGAGCCTGATCTCGATGCTGCACCGGGGCTGGCCGGCGGGGTTCTTCGTGCTGGACGGGCGCGCGGGGGAGCATGGGGAAGGGGTCGTGGATCTCGCCTATTTCGGGATCTCCTCGCGGGCGCTGGGCCAGGGGCTGGGCCGTTGGCTGCTGGGCGAGGCGATCCGGGCCGGCTGGGCGCGGCCGGGCTGCGCGAAGATGACGGTCAATACCTGCTCGCTGGACCATCCGCGGGCGCTGCCGATGTACCAGCGCTTCGGTTTCCGTCCGGTGCGGCGCACCGAGGTCGAGCGGGCGATGACCCGCGACCGGCCCGCCTGATCCGCCCCTCCTGAACCGCCCCTCCTGATCCGGGCCGCCCGGCCCGCAGTCTCCGAACCGTCCCGCGCGTGGCGGAGGGGGGAGCCGCGGCGATCCCTCGCGCGCCCGCCCCCGAGGCCCCGCCCGCCGCGGCGGGGGAGGGACGGCGCCCGGCTTCGCCGCCCGCGATACGGCGCGGTTCCGCGACAGGCGGGGATCGGGTAGGGCTTTGGGCACCCGATTTCAGCCCGGAGCGCCCGCCCATGTCCGACCTCGTGTCCGAAGCCGCCCGTCCCGGCGCCGCCGCCTCGCAGCTTCCGCAGTTCTATGCGGGGGCCGAGCCGCTGGACCGCAACCGCCATGCCGGCCTGCGCCTGCGCCCCCATGCGGGCTTCGCCTTCGCCGCCTCGGCCAACGCCGTGCCGCTGCTGATCGGGGAATTCGCGCTGGCCGCCGTGTCCATGCCCATCGTTTTCGCCGGCCAGGGCGAGGTCGTCCGCCCGGTCGCGGTCACCGGCCTGCGCCAGGGCCGCAACCTGTTCGTGGGCGCGGAGGGCGTCTGGGCGAAGGGCGTGCACATCCCCGCGCATCTGCGCCGCGTGCCCTTCCTGCTGCTGACCGCTCCCGCAGCCCCGGGCGCCGAGACCGACGCGCCCCGCCTGCTGCTGGGGATCGACCCGCATTCCCCGCGCTTTTCCGAGGACCCGACCGAGCCCGACGCGGCGTCGCTTTTCGTCGACGGCGAGCCCTCGCCCGAGACGCTGAACGCCCGCGACTTCTGCCTCGCCCATCACCGGGACGTGGAGGCGACCAACCGCGCCGCCGACGCGCTCTCCGCCGCCGGGGTGCTGGTCGCCCAGCAGGGCAAGGTGGAGCTGTCGGGGGGCGAGATCCTGCGGCTGACCGACTTCAAG
The DNA here is from genome assembly GCF_900106695.1 of Albimonas donghaensis. Taxonomy (GTDB): domain Bacteria; phylum Pseudomonadota; class Alphaproteobacteria; order Rhodobacterales; family Rhodobacteraceae; genus Albimonas; species Albimonas donghaensis. The sequence continues at coordinate 387,789 of NZ_FNMZ01000002.1, read as the reverse complement.
GTGGTGGACGAGGCGAAGCTCAACGCGCTGCCCGATGCGGAGATCGCCAAGCTGCGCGCCTCCGGGGCGCTGGCGGCCGCCTATTGCCACCTGGTGAGCCTCAACAGCTTTCCCGCGCTCTCGGCCCGGCTGGCCGAGCAGGGGGGCTGAGACGCTTCGGCGTCCAATGCCTGCGGGGCGCCCAGCGCGCCCCGTCCTGCGCGCCGGGGCGACAGGCGCGGCCTCCTGATTTTACCGATTGATTAAATTTCCGACTCGCGGCAGGCTGATTCCCGACATCAGCCAGCCCCGCCGAACCGGAAAGGGAGTCCGCCAGCCATGAGCCAAGCGCGCCGCGCGCCGGGGATCGCCCCGGCCCGACTTCCCGAGGCCCAGCTCGCCGCCAATTTCGCCGACCTGCACCCGGCGCTGAACGGGCATGAGGCGCTGGTGGCGTCGGATCGCTGCTATTTCTGCCATGACGCGCCCTGCATCACGGCCTGCCCGACCGACATCGACATCCCGATGTTCATTCGCCAGATCCAGACCGGACAGCCCAAGGCGGCGGCGAAGACCATCTTCGAGCAGAACATCCTCGGCGGCATGTGCGCCCGGGTCTGCCCGACCGAGACGCTCTGCGAAGAGGCCTGCGTGCGCATGACGGCGGAGGGCGAGCCCGTCGCCATCGGCCGCCTGCAGCGCTTCGCCACCGACACGCTGATGACCGAGAACGGCCACCCGTTCGAGCGCGCGCCCGACACCGGCAGGACCGTGGCGGTGGTCGGCGCCGGTCCCGCCGGGCTCGCCTGCGCGCACCGGCTGGCGATGAAGGGGCACAAGGTCCGGGTCTTCGACACGCGGCCCAAGCCCGGCGGGCTCAACGAATTCGGCATCGCCGCCTACAAGGCCCCCGACAATTTCGCCCAGGCCGAGGTCGACTGGCTGCTGCGCATCGGCGGCATCGAGATCGACCTGTCGCCGGGCCTCGCCACGGGGCTGGACCTGGAGACGCTGGCGGCGGAGTTCGACGCGGTGTTCCTCGGGATCGGGCTGGCCGGCGTCAACGCGCTGGGCGCGCCGGGGGAGGATCTGGCCGGGGTCATGGACGCCGTCGACTGGATCGCCAAGCTGCGCCAGTCCGCGCCGGCGGACGTGGCGGTGGGCCGCTCGGTCGTGGTGATCGGCGGCGGCATGACCGCGACCGACGCCGCCATTCAGTCGGCCCGGCTGGGCGCCTCCGAGGTCTCGCTGGTCTATCGCCGCGGGCGGGAGGCCATGGCGGCCTCGGACTTCGAGGTGGATCTCGCCGCGGCCTCCGGCGTCGCGGTGCGCACCGATGCGCGGCCCCTGCGCGTGGTCGGCGGCGTCGCCGGCGCCCAGGGCGTGGAGTTCGAGCGGACCGAGACCGGCCCCGATGGCAAGCTGACCGGCACGGGCGAGACCTTCGTGATCCCCGCCGACATGGTGCTGAAGGCCATCGGCCAGACGCTGGACGCGCCCCAGGGCGTGACCGTGACCGGCGGCAAGATCGAGATCGACGCGGAGGGCCGCACCTCCCGCCAAGGCGTCTGGGCCGGCGGCGACTGCGCGACGGGGGGCGAGGACCTGACCGTCACCGCCGTCGCCCAGGGCCGCGACGCGGCCGAAAGCATCCATCGGGCGCTGGCCGGATGACCGAGCGCCCCAAGGCGGAGGTCCGGGCGCTGGCCGCCATCGCCACGATGGAAGACCCGGAGCGCCTGCGCACGATAATGGCGAACGCCAAAGCCAGGGCCGCGCCCGACGTCGAGCGCGCGGCGTTCCTGAGGCTCTGCCATGTGCAGCCCAGCGCCGATCCCGGAACCATGGAGCACGACGTCTGGCGCTCGATCCATGCGCTCGAGGAAATGCTGCGCGCGGAGCGGGGCCGCACCACCCTGCTGTCGCGCACCCGTCAGAAGATCAAGCGGGACGGCGAGGCCAAGGCCTGCGCGGACCTCACCCTCAAGGCGACGCCGAGCGACGGTTTCGCCATGCTGGTGGATCGCGGCCACCCGGACCTGCTGTTCGAGGCGGTGGTCCTGCGCCATCCGGAACGTTTCACATCGGAGGTGGCCGACGCCGCCCGCACCCGCCTCGCCGGCATCGAAGCGGCGCCCGAAAGCTGAGGAGAACGACCATGGCCGACCTGCGCGCCGACTTCGTGGGGATCAAGTCCCCGAACCCGTTCTGGCTGGCCTCGGCCCCGCCCACGGACAAGGCCTACAACGTCCGCCGCGCCTTCGAGGCCGGCTGGGGCGGCGTGGTGTGGAAGACGCTGGGGCTCGACCCGCACATCGTCAACGTTAACGGCCCCCGCTACGGCGTGGTCTACGGCGCCGACCGCCGGGTGCTGGGCATCAACAACATCGAGCTGATCACCGACCGCCCGCTCCAGGTGAACCTCGACGAGATCAAGGCCGTGAAGCGCGACTACCCGGACCGCGCCGTGGTGGTGTCCCTGATGGTGCCCTGCGACGAGGAAAGCTGGACCGGCATCGTGCCGCTGGTCGAGGCCACCGGCGCCGACGGCATCGAGCTGAACTTCGGCTGCCCGCATGGCATGTCGGAGCGCGGCATGGGCGCCGCCGTCGGCCAGGTCCCCGAATACATCGAGATGGTGACCCGCTGGTGCAAGGCCTCGACCCGGATGCCGGTGATCGTGAAGCTGACCCCCAACATCACCGACATCCGCTACCCGGCCCGCGCCGCGGTAAAGGGCGGGGCCGACGCGGTGAGCCTGATCAACACGGTGTCCTCGATCACGTCCGTGAACCTCGACACCTTCTCGCCCGAGCCCTCCATCGACGGCAAGGGCTCCCATGGCGGCTTCTGCGGGCCGGCGGTGAAGCCCATCGCGCTCAACATGGTGGCGGAGATCGCGCGGGACCCGGAGTGCCGGGGCATCCCCGTCTCGGGCATCGGCGGGGTGACCACCTGGCGCGACGCGGCCGAGTTCATGGCGCTGGGCTGCGGCAACGTGCAGGTCTGCACCGCGGCGATGACCTACGGCTTCCGGGTGGTGGGGGAGATGACGTCCGGCCTCGCGCAATGGATGGACGACAAGGGCCACGCCGAGGTCGAGGCGTTCCGCGGCCGCGCGGTCCCCAACGTGACGGACTGGCAGTATCTGAACCTCAACTACGTGGCGAAGGCGAAGATCGACCAGGAGGCCTGCATCAAGTGCGGGCGTTGTTACGCGGCGTGCGAGGACACCTCCCACCAGGCGATCTCGATGAGCGCGGACCGGGTATTCGAGGTGAAGGACGACGAGTGCGTGGCCTGCAACCTGTGCGTGGACGTCTGCCCGGTGGAGGATTGCATCACCATGGAGCGGATGGCGCCGGGGAGCGTGGACCCGCGGACGGGGAAGGTGGTCGAGGACGGCTATGCGAACTGGACCACGCATCCGAACAATCCGGGGCGGGTGGCGGCGGAGTGAGGGGGGCGACGTTCCCTCAGGAACAGATTGGACCTCAAGCCAGCATGCTCGATTGGTGGACAAGCCGTTTGGAATCTGGAAATTATTTCTCAACCTTTGAAGTAGAGATGATTGATGCCAATTCCAAACTTTGAGGCAACGGGCGCTCTGCCTGTTTTCTGTGGTGCCGATGCAATTGCTCCGGCCTCAAGATCACCACACCAAGCGTCCATGATAGAGTTTGTGGAAAAATTTTGCTCATCTCGCGAACGAGCCCGTCTTCTTTTGGGACTTAATTCCTATCGGAAGCATCTATTTTCCGGCGGTTTTTTAGGTGGTGCCCAATGGATTGACGGCAGCTTCGTGGAAGATGTCGAAAAAACTCGTGGGCGCGCTCCTAGAGACATCGACGTTGTGACTTTGTTTGAGAGGCCGCTTGCCTATCAATCTGCAGAACAGAAATGGATGTCGGATTATCGCGGCTTCATACACAAGAGTTACTTTAGTGCGCGCGAAATGAAGGTAATGTTTTCTTGCGACGCCTACGGAGTCGATTTGGCGCTGTCGCCGTCGATCGTGGTTCGCAATACTACATATTGGTTTGGGTTGTTTTCAGATATTCGGAACTCGCCTCGTAAGAAAGGGATCGTTGAAATACCTCTCTCTCGTGATCCTGCGGAGTTTGCGCATTTAGAAGGCGAAATCCGGAGCAGGTTCGATGTCTGATTATTCGGATATCCGCTACCTGCGTGATCAGTGTTCCGATCTTGAAAGTTTGATCATAATTTCGAGGGAAAGTGGTGATATTGTTGCGGAAATGAATTTTTCGGAGCGGTTGGATGAGGTTTTAGGCGAGCTTTCGAGATTGGAATCGGTCGATTCAAATGTTGGTGAGATAGCAATTTTATTCGATGGCGCTCCGGTTGTTGAGCGTAGGGCAATCGATGCGCGGTTTGCTTCCGATGCATTAAATAATTTTCAAGGTCTAGTGACTCGTCTTTTTGCTGCAAATGGAGAAAAGGGGCTGGCGAGCTTCGGAAAAATTCGCGGATCAGAGCTGGTTGATTTGAACATTGTCAATATTGCAACTGGTTCATTCGGGTTCGTTCTCGAGGAGAAATCTGCGAGGCAAGCAAGTGTGTTTCCAACGCCCGTCCGCGAGGCCATGGAAGAAGCGGTTGCACTCTTTCGGGAGTTTGCTCAGGAGAACGAGGATGATTTTCTAATCGAAGTAAATGATATAAATCCTAGAGTGTTTCGGTCGGTCGCAAAATTATTCTCACATCTTCAAAGGAATGAGGCCTCAATTAAGGCGGAGCTGCCTAGTGCTAGTCTATCTATTGATCGATTTGGGGTCGAGCGAGCCTTTCGGCGTATTTCGAACTCAAGGGTAGTTATTAAAAATGAAGTTTGGTTTGGGGCACTTGTTGGCTTGTCGCCGATAAGGCGGACTTTTGATTTTAGAAAGTCGGGCGAGATTGGTTTTGTATCGGGTCGATTCGGGCACCAAGTAAGCCAAGACTATCTCGAGAAAATCGAGTCTGATAGCGGTGTGGTGCTAGGAGGTAGCTTCCGCGCCAATGTTGAGGTTGGCACAATCCGAAAGCCAGATGGCACAATAAGTGTTACTTATACTGCCACTGATCTAACTGAGTGGGATGGCTGATCTCTGGAGGCGCAAATGCGTTCCCGCGGTGCCATCTCTTTGACCCTTGCCACCTCTCCCCCGTTCCCCCCATACCCCTCCGGCCCCCACCCGCCGGACACCCCGCCAAAAATGCCCACCACCCCCCGCGACCGCGCCCTCGGCCATCTGGCCATGCTGGGCTTCGCCCTCGTCATCGCCGGGTCCTTCTCGCTCGGGTCCCGCGCCGCCAACCTGATCGCGCCCGAGGCGCTCAGCGCCACGCGCTTCGCCATCGCGGTCATGGCGCTCGGGGCCGCGGCCTCGGTCGGGCCGGGGATCCGGCGCAGCCAGCTGGTCTCGCCCTGGCGATACCCGGTGCTGGGGGCCCTGCTCGCCGCCTATTTCATCCTGATGTTCGAGGCGCTCAAGACCACCGACCCGGTCTCCACCGGCGCGGTGTTCACCCTGACCCCGCTGCTCTCGGCCGGCTTCGCCTGGCTGCTGCTGCGCCAGGTGATGCCGCCGCGCATGGCCTTCGCGCTGACGCTGGGGGCGGCGGGGGCGGTGTGGGTGATCTTCAAGGGCGACGCGGCGCGGCTGGCGGCCTTCGATGTCGGGCGGGGCGAGGCGATCTACTTCGTCGGCGTGGCGCTGCATGCGCTCTACACCCCCCTGCTGCGCAAGCTGAACCGGGGGGAGCCGGCGGTGGCCTATTCGTTCTGGACCATCCTCGCCTGTCTGGGCTGGGCGCTGGCCTATGCGGCCTGGACCGGGTCGCTGTTCGAGACGGACTGGGGGGCGCTGCCGGGGATCGTGTGGGTCGCGATCTTCTACGTGGCGCTGGGGGCGACGGCGCTGACCTCGTTCTGCCTGCAATTCGCGGCGATGCGGCTGCCGGCGGGCAAGGTGATGGCCTATGGCTACCTCACGCCCTCGGTGATCGTGCTGTGGGAGGGGATTTTCGCGGGCGACTGGCCGCGGGAGACGACGTTGCTGGGGATCGGTGCGACGATCCTGGCGATGCTGCTGCTGCTCAAGAACCAGGAGACGGCGCCGGCCTGAGCCCGGGGCCGCGCGACGACCGATGCGCGCGTGGCGGGGTCATGCCCGCGCGGCGGGTCGGGCCGGGCGCCGGGTCGCGAGGGGCGCGGGTGTCAGCGGCGGCCGAACAGCGTTTCGATCTGGGCGAGGCTGAGACGGACCGAGGTCGGGCGGCCGTGGTTGCACTGGCCGGAGCGGGGCGTCGCCTCCATTTCGCGCAGGAGGGCGTTCATCTCCGCCGCGCCCATGCGCCGCCCCGAGCGGACCGAGCCGTGGCAGGCCATGCGGCTGAGCACGGCGTCGAGCCGGGCGCGGACCGGCCCGCCCTCATCGCTCTCGCCCGCCTCCAGCCCGCCGGCGTCGATCCCGCCGGTTTCGGCCAGCGCGTCGGCGACGTCGCGCAGGATGGCGGTGGCGTCCGCCTGGCCGAGCTCGGCCGGCATTTCCTGCACCGCCAGCGCGCCGGGGCCGAAGGGCTCGATCACCAGGCCGGCGCGGGCGAGGGCCTCGGCCGCCTCCAGCACCCGTTCGGCGTCGTCGCCGGGAAGCTCCACGATCTGGGGGATCAGCAGGGCCTGGCGCTTGACCCCGTTGGCGTCGAGCTGGCGTTTGAGGCGTTCGTAGACCAGGCGTTCATGGGCGGCGTGCTGGTCGATGATGACCATGCCGTCGGTGGTCTGGGCGACGATGTAGTTCTCGTGGATCTGGGCGCGGGCGAGGCCGAGCGGCAGGTCCTGGGCGGCGGGGTCCTCGGGCGCGTCCTCCACCCGGGCGGAGCGGTAGGGGGCGGCGTCTTCGGCGAAGCCGGCCTGCGCGGGGGCCTGGAAGGCGGCGGCCTGGGCCAGCGTCTCGGCGCCCGGGCGGGGGGGCATGTTCTCCCAGGCGCCGAAGGGGCGGGGGGCGGGGCCGCGGCCCTGATACTGCACGGGGGCCGCGCCGGGCGCCGCCGCGCCGCCATGGGGGCCGAGGTCGTCGCGCTGGAATTCCCCCAGCGCGGCGGTCCCCACGGTGGCGGAGGAACGGTGCCCGGCCGCGGCCAGCGCGTGGCGCAGGGCCGAGACCACCAGCCCGCGGGCGATGCCGGGAGCGCGGAAGCGGACCTCGGTCTTGGCGGGATGGACGTTGACGTCCACCAGGTGCGGGTCGCAGTCGAGATAGAGCGCCGCCGCCGGGTGCCGCCCCGAATGGAGCACGTCGGAATAGGCGGCGCGCAGGGCGCCGGTCAGCAGCTTGTCGCGCACCGGGCGGCCGTTGACGAAAAGGAACTGCGCCACCGCCGCGCCGCGGGAATGGGTGGGGAGCGCCGCGAGGCCGGTGAGGCGCAGGCCCTCGCGCTCGGCCTCGATCTCCAGCGCGTCGGCCTCGAAGGCGCGGCCGAGGATGCGGGCGAGGCGGGCGCGGCGGGCCTCCTGTGGCGAGCCCGGCTCGGGGTCGGCGCGGAACAGGACGCGGCCCTCGGTTCCTTCGGCGCCGGTGGCGTCGCGCAGCACGAAACCCACCTGCGGCGCGGCCATGGCCAGCCGGCGGACCATGTCGGCGGCGGCCTGGGTCTCGGCCCGGTCGGTGCGCAGGAACTTCAGGCGGGCGGGGGTGGCGTGGAACAGGTCCCGCGCCTCCGCCACCGTGCCGCGGGGCAGGGCGGCGGGGGTCGGGCGGCCCAGGCGACCGGCGTCGCAGCGCAGGGTCCAGGCCTCCTCCGCGCTCTCGGCCCGCGAGGTCAGGGTGAAGCGGGAGACGGCGGCGATGGAGGGCAGCGCCTCCCCCCGGAAGCCGAAGGAGCCGATGTCGAGCAGGTCTTCGCCATCGGTCTTGGAGGTGGCGTGCCGCTCCAGCGCCAGTTCGAGCTGGTCATGGGGGATGCCGTGGCCGTCGTCGGCGACGCGGATCAGGGTGCGGCCGCCATCGGCCAGCGTGATCTCGATGCGGCGCGCGCCGGCGTCGAGGCTGTTCTCCGCCAGCTCCTTCACCGCCGAGGCCGGACGCTCCACCACCTCCCCAGCCGCGATGCGGTTCTGGGCGGATTCGTCGAGCCGGCGGATCGGCTTGCGGGGGCCGGAGGGCGATATGTTGGGGGCGGGCGCATTCATGCCGCTAGGGGTAGCATGGTGGCGGTGAGTCGGGAAGCGGGGGCGGGGCGTTCGGCCCGCTCCGCCCCCCGCGAAAACCTGTCACGCGCGGCGCCCGCCCCGCGTCCGTCGGAACGAGCGCCGCGCATGTAGGGCGGGTGCAAACCCGCCGCGCTCGCAGGGCGACCCGCCCCGCCGTCCCGCTCAGTTCGAGGCGAGCCCCTCGGGCTGACCCACCACCACCACCTTCAGCTTCGACGGATCCAGCAGCCGCTTCGCCACGCGGGAGATGTCGTCCAGCGTCACCGCCTCGATCATGGCGTTGCGGTTCTCGATATAGTCCGGCCCGAAGCCCTCCGACATCAGCCCGGCGAGCTGCCCGGCGATCTTGCCGTTGGAGTCGAAGCGCAGCGGGTAGGCGCCGGTCAGGTAGCGCTGGGCGGCCTCCAGCTCCTCCTCCGTCGCGCCTTCGTCGCGCATGCGGGCCCATTCGGCCTTGATGACCTCCACCGCCTCCGCGATGCGGGCGTTGGCGGAGCTGACCCCGGCGGCGATCAGCGCCGTGCGGTCATAGGGCGCCAGGTAGGAATAGACCGAATAGGTCAGGCCCCGCTTCTCGCGCACCTCCTCGGTCAGGCGCGAGGAGAAGCCGCCGCCGCCGAAGATGTGGTTCATCACATAGGCCGGGATGAAGTCGGGGTCGTCGCGGTCCAGCCCCTCGGCCACCAGCGTGGCGGAGGACTGGGGCACGTCGAGCGCGATCACCTCCAGGCCGCGGTCCGCGGACAGCTCGGCGCGGGGCAGGGGCGCGACGGGTTCGGAGGGCAGGTCGCCCAGCAGGCGGTCGAGCAGGGGGCCGAGTTCCTCCGCGGTGATGTCGCCGACCACGCCCACCGCGACGCCCTCGCGGTTCAGCGCCACGGCGCGCATGGCGCGCAGGTCGTCGGCGGTCATCGCCGTGATGCTCTCCACCGTGCCGGCGACGGGGCGGGCGTAGGGATCGTCCCCGAACAGCGCCTCGCGCCAGGCCTTGCCGAGGATCGCGCCCGGGTCCGTCTCATCCCCCGCGAGGCCCGAGAGCAGCCCGTTGCGCACCCGCTCCATGGCGTCGGCGTCGAAGCGGGGTTCGGTGAGCGCGAGCCGCAGGAGGTCGACGGAGGCGTCGCGGTTCTCGGTCAGCATCATCGCGGAGACCGAGAACCCGTCGCGCCCGGCGTCGAAGCCGGCCCGCAGCGCCAGTTCGTCGGCGCGGGCGGAGAAGGCGGCGCTGTCGAGATCGCCGGCGCCCTCGTCGAACATGTGGGCGAGGAAGTCGGTGACGCCGGGCCTGTCCTCCGGCTCGTGGGAGGCGCCGGCCTGGAACTGCATCTCGATCGCCAGCATGGGGATCGAGGGCTCCTCCACCAGCCATGCGGTGATGCCGCCGGGCGAGGTGATGACCTGCACGTCGGTCGCGGCCTGGGCGGGGCGCAGGGGGGCGACGACGGCGAGCGCGGCGAGCGCCAGCGCCGCGGGCAGGCGGAAGGCCCGGACCTGCGCGGAGCAGCGGGCTTCGGGATGGGCGGGACGACGGGGCGCGCGGGCGCGGAACATGGCGAGGCTCATCCCTGTTGCTCCGGGGCGGTGGGGGCCGGGGGCGGCGCGGAGGCCGGAGCCGCCGCGTCTTCTTCGGGGGCGGGCTCGGTTGCGGAGACGGGCTCGGGCGCGGGCGCCCGCAGCCAGCCGGTGACCGAGCGGCGCAGGTCCAGCGCGCCGCGCGCGGCCTCCATGATCGCCTCGGGGCGCACCGCCTGGATGGCGTCGGGCCATTCGGCCACCTGCTCCAGCGTCAGGTCGCTGGACAGCGCCTGGCCGTAGCGGCGGGCCAGCGACATCTGACTGTCCTGCGAATAGATCAGCGCGGCGCGGTAGCCGGCCTTGATCCGCGCCAGCTCGTCGGCCTCGGGCGGGGGGCCGGCGAGGAAGGCGGCGGCCTCGGCGTCCAGCGCGGCCTCGACCTCCTCCAGGCTCACCCCGGGGCGCGGCGCGGCCCAGAGGCCGAACTGGCCGTAATCCCGATCATCCGAATACCAGGCGCCGGCCTGGATCGCGAGCCCGTCGCGCACCACCAGCGCCTGCATCAGCCGCGAGTTGATGCCGTCGCCCAGCACGTCGGAGAGCAGCGACAGCGCCGCCGCGTCCTCCTGCCCGTCGCGCCGGGTCGGGGCCAGGTAGACCCGCGCCACATAGGGCTGGCGGACCCGGGCGTCCTCGTAGACCACCCGGCGCGGGGCGGTCTGGGGCGGCTCCATCGGGCGCGCGCGTTCGGGCAGGTCCTCGGTCGGGGCGAGGGGGCCGTAATGCTCGGCGGCCAGCCGCTCGACCTCCTCGGGGGTCACGTCGCCGGCCACCACAAGGATGGCGTTGTTGGGCGCGTAATAGGTCCGGTAGAAGTCCAGCGCGTCCTCACGCGTCAGGGCGGCCATCTCGTGGCGCCAGCCGATCACCGGGACGCCGTAGGGATGGTTGAGGAAAAGCGCCGCGTCCCGCTGCTCGGAGAACAGGGCCGAGGGGTTGTTCTCGGTGCGCTGGCTGCGTTCCTCCAGGATCACGTCGCGCTCGGGCAGCACCTGGGCGTCGGTGATCCGGAGGTCGCGCATGCGGTCGGCCTCCATCTTCATCACCAGGTCCAGCCGGTCCGCGGCGATGCGCTGGAAATAGCCGGTGTAGTCCCGGGAGGTGAAGGCGTTGTCCTGTCCGCCATTGGCCGCGATGATCTTGGAGAAGGCGGCGTCCGGGATCTCGTCCGTGCCCTTGAACATCAGGTGTTCGAGGAAATGGGCGATGCCGGACTTGCCCGGCGGCTCATCGGCGGCGCCGACGCGATACCAGACCATGTGAGTGACGACCGGGGCGCGGTGATCCTCGATCACCACGCCGCGCAAGCCGTTGTCGAGCGTGAAGGTGGAGACCACCGGCTCGGCCTCGGCCGCGGAGGGGGCGAGGATCGGGGCCAGCGCGCCGGCCCAGGCGATCAGCGCCGCGGCGGCGAGCCCTGCGCGCCGCCCGCGCCCATCTCCGCCGGCGTCGCGCCAGGCGCGGGAGGCGGGCGGCGGGGCCGCGGGGGAAAGCGGCGCGGGGCGCGGGGGCAGGGGCATTCGAGGCTCCGGATCAGGCGGGCGCGGCGCGCGGAGGGCGCGGCCGACGCCACGGGGACGGCGCGGAAGTCGCTTTCAACCTAGGCGCTGCGACGGCCGGCGCAAGCGTCGCGCCGGTCACGGATTCGCGCCCTCGCGGCGGGCGCCGCGGGGTCGGGGCTTTCGCAACGCGGGGGGGGGCGTGAGCGAAGGGGCGCGTCAGGCCGCGCCCCGCCGTCCGCGCATCCGGGTCGATGGATCCGGGCCGATGAATCCGGGCTTGCGGATCAGGGGATGTTGATCGGGATCTCGTAGGCGCCCGACGGGGTCTCGGCCGGCGCGGGGGCCGGGGTCGGGGTGCGGGCGCCCTGGGCGCGGACCTCTTCGGCGGCCTCGCGCGGCTCAAGCACCTCGCGCTCGGTGCCGTCGGGGGTGGCGTAGCCGAACAGGCTGCTGAGACCGTATTCGCTGTTCTTGGAGGCGTCGACCTCCTCCTCCAGCGTCTCGCGGATGCCGGGCTGGGCGGCTTCGGCCCCGGCTCCGCCGAGCAGCGCCAGCTCCCCCGGGCTGGGCGACACGCCCGCCCCCGACGGCGCGCCGGCCGAAGCCAGCGCGGCGCGGGCGTCGGCCTGCGGGGTCGGGTCCAGCGGGCTCGGCGCGCCGGGCTGGGGCGCCGGCAGCGCCGCGAAATCCGAAGGCAGGCGCAGCGGCGCGCGGGGGGATACGTTGAAGGCGTTGGGCGATTCCACGGTCAGCCCGAAGGCGTCCCCGATCGCCCGGCGTCCGCCCCCGCATCCGGCCAGCGCCACGCTGGCGGCGGCGACGAGGAGCAGGACCCGCGAGGTGCGTTCGATCGACATGACGGTCATGGACCTCCCGAAGTACCCTGTCGGCCCGTCTGGGGGCCGGGCCGGCGGCGCCGGTCAGACGCTCTGATTGTCAGAACCGTCGAGCAGGATCAAGCCGGCGGCGCCGGCGAAGATGAAGACGTCGGCCAGGTTGAAGGCGTAGGGGTTGTGGAACCCGCAGCAGCTCATGTTCAGGAAGTCGACCACGGCGCCGTGCAGCGCCCGGTCCAGCGCGTTGCCCAGCGCGCCTCCGATCAGCATGCCCACCGCGGCGCGCCGCCAGGACGAGCGCATCCGCGTCGACCACACCAGCAGCGCCAGGGAGATCGCCAGCGCCAGCCCGATCCACACGTCGCGGCCCATGTCGGCGCCGAGCCCGAAATTGGCCCCGGTGTTCCAGGCCATGGTGAAGCGCAGGAAGGGCGGCCAGATGTCGAGTATGCCCACCGCGCGCAGGTCGAGCGGTCCGAGAATCCACCATTTCGTGATCTGGTCGAGGGCGAAGGCGAGGGCCGCGGCGAGCGCGGTGACCCCGAGACCCGCGGCGGGCAGGGCGCGGATCATGTCACTCGCCGGGGCCGCTCTTGCGGAAACCGCTGCGCAGGACCTCGGTCGCGGTGCCGACCGGGCCGACGATGCGGCAGCGGGAATAATAGCGGTTGGAGACCGCGGTCTCGTATTTGAACAGGCGCTGGTCGGCGGGATCGATCGGCTGCGGATTGCGCCCGCGATAGCCGGTGGAGTCGATTTCCTCGATCTTGCGGGCCATGGCGCCGCAGCCCATCTGGCGCGCCGGCGTCAGGGTCACCCGCTTGCCGGCGGAGGTCACGAAGGTCTCCTGCGCGGCCAGCGCGGGCGTCGCGGCCGCCGCGGCCAAGATAGCCAGCGCCACGGCCGAAGCGCCGATGTTGATGCGTATCCAAAGCGTCATGTCTGTTCCGTAGCGCCTCGCGTTTCCGCGTGTCGACGCTACATGATCGTCAGCCAGTGTTCAAATTTGGGCGCCGCTCGGGCGTGTTTGGGGAACCTGCGCGCGAAAAGTTGCGCGGACTGCGCGCAAAAAACCCTGGCCGGCGGCGTTGGCTATGGCGCTGCGGCGCAGTATGTAGGGGCGATGACAGCCGCCACCCAGCCGGAGGACCGGACGCCGTGACGCACCGAGCCCAAACCGTCGCGTTCAGGGCCGCGTTCGCGGCGCTGACCCTCGGGATCTTCGCGCAGGAGGCTGCGGCGACGTCCCTGTCCGGCGCCTATCTGGCCGGCCGATCCGCCGCCGCGCGCAATGACTACGACGAGGCCGCGCGCTTCTTCTCCGCCGCGCTGGCCCGCGATCCCGGCGACGCCGACCTGCGCGACCGGGCGATGACCTTCAAGTTGCTGACCGGCGACCTGCGCGGCGCCGCCGCCATCGCCGAGCGCATCGCCGCCGCCGATCCCGTCCACCAGCTCGCCGCGCTGACGCTGGTGGCCGACGACATCGCCTCGGGCGCCTTCGACGATGCGGCCGAGCGGCTGGGCGTGGATGACGGCCGCATGTCGCCGCTGGTCACCGGCCTGCTGCGCGGCTGGGCCGAGATGGGCCGCGGCGACCGCGACGCGATGGAGGCCGCCTTCTCCGCCCTGCGCGGCGAACGCGCGGCGGAGCTGTTCGGCAGCTATCACCTGGGGCTCGCCCGCGCCGCGCTGGGCGACGCCGACGGCGCGCGCGAGGCGCTGGAGGCCGCCTTCAAGGCCGGCGCCGCCTCGGCCGGGCGTCCGGCGCTGGCGCTGGGCTGGGCGCTGGAGACGCTGGGCGAAACCGACCGGGCCCGCGAGGTCTACGCCAACGCCGCGCCGGGCTTCGTCGAGGCGGCGCAGGAACTCGCCCGGTTCGACCGGGGAGAGCCCCCCGCGCTGCTGGTCTCCAACGCCCGCGAAGGCGCGGCGGAGGCGCTGTTCTCCATCGCCACCGCGCTGGGCACCGAACGCGGCGCCGGGGTGGCGCTGCTCTACGCCCGCATCGCGCTGTCGCTGCGCCCCGAATTGCAGGAGGTGCGGGTGCTCGCCGGCCGCCTGCTGGATTCGCAGGGCCAGCACGAAGCCGCGATCGAGGATTTCCGGATGGTCCCCCGCGGCTCCGCGATCTTCCTGACGGCCGAACTCAGCCGCGCCGACGCGCTGCTGACGCTGGACCGGGACGATGACGCGGTGATCGTGCTCGACGCGCTGGCCGGCGCGCATCCGGGCGATCTGGAGGTGCAGCTCACGCTCGCCCAGGCGCTCAGCAAGGCCGAGCGCTGGCCCGAGGCGATCGAGGCCTATGACTCCGCCATGGCGCTGATCGACCCGGTGGTCCGCCAGCACTGGTCGATCTTCTACCGCCGCGGCATCGCGCATGAGCGCGCCGGCCAGTGGGAACAGGCCGAAGCCGACTTCAAGAAGGCGCTGGAGCTTGAGCCCGATCAGCCGATGGTGCTGAACTATCTCGGCTATTCCTGGGTCGAGCTTTCCCGCAACTTCGACGAGGCCCAGGCCATGATCGAAAAGGCGGTCGAGCAGAAGCCCGAGGACGGCTACATCACCGACTCTCTGGGCTGGGTGCTCTACCGCATCGGCAAATACGAGGAAGCCGCCCCGCACCTGGAGCGGGCGGTGGAGCTGATGCCCACCGATCCGATCATCAACGACCATCTCGGCGACGCGCTGTGGATGGTCGGGCGCAAGCGGGAGGCGCGCTTCCAGTGGCGCCGGGCGATCAGCTTCGAGCCGACCGAGAAGGACCTGGAGCGGATCCGCGCCAAGCTGGACCGCGGCCTGGACGTGGTGCTGAAGGAGGAGGCGGCGGCCGGCGCCAGCGCCGCGGCCCCCGAAGCCGATCCGGCGACGCCCTCCGCCAATGGCGGCTGAGGCCGCCGCCGGGACCAGGGCGGAGGCGAGGGGCGGGGCCGCGTGGTCGGAGCCCGCCCGCGCCAAGGTCAACCTGCATCTCCACGTGCTCGGGCGGCGGCCGGACGGCTTGCACCTGCTGGATTCGCTCGTCGTCTTCCCCGACATCGCCGACCTGCTGGAGGCGGAGCCGGCGCGCGCCCTGTCGCTGAGCCTCGACGGCCCGTTCGGGGCGGGGCTCTCCGCCGGGGCCGACAACCTGGTGATCGCCGCCGCCGAGGCGCTGGCCGCCCGCGCCGCGCGGGAGGGCGCCCAGCCCGCGGGCGCGGCGCTGCGGCTGGTGAAGCGGCTGCCGGTGGCCTCGGGCATCGGCGGCGGGTCGGCGGATGCGGCGGCGGCGCTCCGGCTGCTCAACCGTATGTGGGGGCTGGATTATCCGCGATCGGTGCTGGCGGAGATCGGGCTGGGGCTCGGCGCCGACATCCCGGTCTGCGTCCATGCGCCCCGCGCGCTGGTCATGTCGGGGATCGGTGAGGTCCTGAGCCCCGCCCCGGCGCTGCCGCGCTTCTGGCTGGTGCTGGCCAATCCCGGCGTCGCCACGCCCACCGGCGCGGTGTTCGGGCGGCTCGCCCATCGCGACGGGCGGGCGGCGGCATGGGCCGCGGAGGGATATGCCGACGCCGCGGCGCTCGTCGCAGCCCTGGCGGGGACGTCGAACATGCTGGAGGCCCCGGCCCGCGAGGTGACCCCGCAAGTCGGCGCGACGCTGGACGCGCTCGCTGCCGCGCCGGGCGTCCTGCAGGCGCGCATGTCGGGCAGCGGCGCCACCTGCTTCGGGCTGTTCGCGCGGGAGAAGCCGGCGCTCGCCGCCGCGCAGGCGCTGCGCGAGGCGGGGATGTGGGCGGAGGCCGGGGCGGTCGCGCCGACCCCCGCCCCCGCACCGATCCGCTGACTCGCCTCAGTTCAGGCGGGACACCACGAAATCCACCACGTCGGCCAGCGCCTCCCGCAGGGGCGAGGCGGGGAAGGGGGCCAGCGCGGCGCGGGCCTCCTCGGCATAGGCGCGGGCGCGTGCCTCGGTCTCCGCCAGCGCGCCGGAAGCGCGCATCAGCTCAAGCGCGTGGGGGAGGTCGTCCTCGCCCTGCTCCCGCCGCTCGATCACCCGCACCCAGAAGTCGCGGGCGGCGTCGTCAGGGGCGGCGGCGGCGGCCAGCAGCACCGGCAGCGTCACCTTCCCCTCCCGGAAATCGTCGCCGACATTCTTGCCCAGCGCCGCGGAGCTGCCGCCGTAATCCAGCAGGTCGTCCACGATCTGGAAGGCCATGCCCAGCGCCTGGCCGTAGGCGCGCAGGGCCTCGATCCGGCTTTCCTCGGCCTCCGCGATCACGCCGCCGACCTCCGAGGCCGCCGCGAACAGCGCCGCGGTCTTGCCGTGGATCATGCGCAGATAGGCGTCCTCGCCGGTGGAGAGGTCATTGGCGGTGGCGAGCTGCATGACCTCGCCCTCCGCGATCACGGCCGAGGCGTCGGCGAGGATCGCCAGAACCCGCAGGCTGTCGGCCTCGACCATCAACTGGAAGGACCGCGAGAACAGGAAGTCCCCGACCAGCACGGAGGACTTGTTGTCCCACAACAGGTTCGCCGTGGGGCGCCCGCGCCGCTGGGCGCTTTCGTCAACCACGTCGTCATGCAGCAGGGTGGCGGTGTGGATGAACTCCACGGTCGCGGCCAGCAGGACGTGATGCTCGCCCTCGTAGCCGCACAGGCGGGCGGCGGCCAGCGTCAGGATCGGGCGCAGGCGCTTGCCGCCGGCCTCGACCAGGTGGCGGGTGATCTCGGGGATGCGCGGCGCGTGCTCGGAGGCCATGCGGGTCGCGATCAGGTGATTGACCCGCCCCATGTCCTCGGCGACCAGCGCCTGCAACCGGGAGAACGCGTCCTGCGGGGCGGGGCCGGCTTGGCTGCGGGCGGGGGCGGCGGGCGCGGTCACGGGCGGGCGGATCCTTCGGCGGAGGTCTTGGTCATCGGGCGCCGGCGCGAACGGAGGCCGCGCGCCGGCGAAACTCGGGGTCAGGCTGCGCCGCGGGGCGCACTCGACGGACGCCTCGGGGCCGGGCTATGCGTCGAGACATGGAAGAACTCATCCGCACCAACGATCCCACAGTGATCGCCTTCGCCACGGCCCTGCTGCGTGGCGAGGATATAGTCTGCTTCGAATACGACGTCCATACGAGCGTCCTCGAGGGCAGCCTGGGCGTGCTGCCGCGCCGACTGGTCTGCGCGCGGTCGGATGCGTTCATGGCGCGCGCGATCCTGCGCGAAAACGGGCTGGGAGGCGAGCTTCGTCCCGGATCGGAGGGATGAGCCGGCCGCGGGCCGCCGGAGCGGACCGCGCGCGGAAACGCGGCGTTTCGATCCCGGCGACCGGACCGGGGCGCCTCCGCGCGGCGACCGCGACGCTCCCGACCCGGTGATGCGCCCGCGCGCGGGTTTTCGCCGATCGCGCCGCTGGCGCCGCACGATGGCCCGTGCCATGTCAAGGAGAGAGACGATCTCCCGGCCCGCGCGGTCGCCGCGCCGCGCGACGCCGGACCTCTCGACCTGGACCGCCGCGCCGCGCTCCCGCCCGCGCGGCCCTACCCCCTGGAGACGCGCCGCGCCTCGACCGCGGCCGCCCGCGACCGGAGCCCCGGCATGAACAAGCCCATCCCCAACTCGATCATGGCGCTGGAAGCCGAGCTGACCGAATGGCGGCGCGACCTGCACATGCATCCCGAGCTGAATTACGAAGAGGTCCGCACCGCCGGCGTGGTGGCCGAAAAGCTGAAGGGGTTCGGCTTCGACGCGGTGGAGACCGGGGTCGGCAGGACCGGCGTGGTGGGCATCCTGCATGGCGCCGACGGCCCCGCGGAGGGGGCCGGGCGCCGCATCCTGGTCCGCGCCGACATGGACGCCCTGCCGATCATGGAGGCGACGGGCAAGGCCTGGGCTTCGACCGCGCCCGGCAAGATGCATGCCTGCGGCCATGACGGGCACACGACCATGCTGCTCGGCGCCGCGAAACACCTGGCCGAGACCCGCAATTTCTCCGGCACCGTGGTCTTCGTGTTCCAGCCGGCGGAGGAGGGCGGCGGCGGCGCCAAGGCGATGATCGACGACGGGCTGCTGGAGCGCTGGCCGGTGCGCGCCGCCTTCGGCATGCACAACTCCCCCGGCGATCCGGTGGGAACCTTCGGCACCGCGCCGGGCGCGGCGCTGGCCTATGCGGACCGCTTCGTCATCACCCTGCGCGGCAAGGGCGGCCACGCCGCCATGCCGCATCTGGCGGATGACGTGATCGTGGCGGGGAGCCAGCTGGTCACCGCCTTCCAGTCGATCATCTCGCGGCGACGCGACCCGATGAACCCGGCGGTGATCTCCATCACCCGTTTCCACGCGGGCTCGGCCTACAACGTCCTGCCGCCTTCGGCGGAGCTGTGGGGCACGGTGCGGGTGCTCGACGACACGCTGGCCGCCCAGCTGATCGGCGAGATGGAGCGCCAGTGCCGCCTGATCGGCGAGGCGATGGGGGTGGAGGTCGACGCGCAGCTTGGTCTCGACGCCTACCCGGTGTGCTGGAACGACCCCGGCGCCACCGATTTCGCGGTCCAGGTGATGACCGAGCTGGTGGGGGCGGAGAACGTCACCCCCAACGCGACCCCGGTGCTGGGAGGCGAGGATTTCGCCTTTTTCGGCCAGGTGGTCCCGGCGAATTTCGTCTTCATCGGCAATGGCGACAGCGCGCCGCTGCACCATCCCGAATACGACTTCGACGATCGCGCCGCGCCGCTGGGCGTGGCCTACTGGTCCCTGTTGGTGGAGCAGGCGCTGCCGCGGGGCTGAGCCGTCGCGCACCGCTCTCCGCCCCCGCGGATAGGGCCGGGCGGGGAGGAAGGCCGGGGCAGGTGATTCGCGCCACGGTTGCGTCCGGCGTGCGCGCTCGCCGGGGCTTCTCGACGCCGGTGGGCCGGAGCCCGTCGCCGCCGCGCGCCGCGCCCCGAGAGGGCGGTTCGCGGGCGCGCCGCGGGCGTCGCTGGGCGCTTGCGCGATATTCCAGAAGAAACAAACGCTTGAGTAGCGTTAATCGGTCGTTAATTGCGGAATGGGGGCGCGCTCGGGCAACATTCGTTAAGCTGAGTTTGCGAACTTTTGTGCGTTTACCAACACGCTTCCGTGAAAAACGGATGACGAGATGCCGGACCAATGCTTAGATTGGTGTCACCGCATCATGGAAGGAGGACGTCGATGAACCTCGCCGGGCACATCACCGAGCTCAGGAAGAAGCATCAGTCTCTGGCCCGTCTCATCGAGGATGAGCAGCGCCGGCCCGCCGCCGATGATCTCGAGCTGGCGCGCATGAAGCGAGAAAAGTTGAAGATCAAGGAGGAGATCACGCGGCTCAGTCCGTCGATCCACTGATCTCCCGATCGGGCCGCGGGGAACAGCCGCCGGACCCGATGGCCCTGAAGGGGCCGTTCGCGACAGGGGGGCCGCCTATGCGGCCCCTTTTCCTTTGGCGGGAGGCGATCCTTCGGCGGGAACGGGCGCCGGCGCCCGGCGCGACCCCAGCGCGGCCAGCGCCGCCCCGCCTGCGATCAGCGCCGCGGCCAGCGCCAGCGCGCCGGTCAGCTCCGCCTCTCCCGCCGCCGCCAGCGCGAGGGTCGAGAGCAGGGGCGCCGCATAGGCGGCGACCCCGAGCAGCTGGATGTCCCCCCGCCGCACGCCGTAATCCCAGACATAGAAGGCCAGCCCCAGCGGCCCCAGCCCCAGCCCGGCCACCGCCGCCCATTCGCCGGCGCCGGCGGGCCAGACGGTCCGCTCCAGCGCCAGATGCGCGAGCGCGGACAGGATCGCGCCGGCGGCGCAGTAGACGGCGACGGCTTCGGTCGGGGCTTCGCCCATGCGCCGGGACAGGACCGAATAGCCCGACCAGATCAACGCGCAGAGAATCGCCGCCGCGAAGCCCGCGGCATGGCGGGGCGCGAAGCCCTCCGGCCCCAGCCCGGGCGCGAGGATCAGCGCCGCCCCCGCCAGCGCCACCAGCGCGCCGATCACGTGCAGGGCGCGCAGCCGCTCGCCCGGCAGCAGGCCGGAGAACAGGACGATCAGCAGCGGCCAGAGATAGGCGATCAGCCCGGCCTCGGCCGCCGGCGCGCCGCGCAGGGCGGTGAAGTAGAAGAAGTGGTAGCCGAAGATCCCCCCGATCCCCAGCGTCAGCGCCCGGGGCCCGCCGCGCAGCGCGCCGACCAGCGCCGCCCCCAGCGGCCGCCCGCCGATCCGCGCCCAGACCAGCCCGACGCCGGCCCCCAGCGCCAGGCACATCGCCGTCAGCTGAAACGGCGGCACGGCGCCCGAGCGCACGGTGAACAGCGCCAGCAGCGCCCAGAGCGCCACCGCCCCGCAACCGACCCCCGTGGCCAGCCGGCGCGCGGCCGCCGCGTCCCCGCTCATGCTCCGGGGCCCGGATGGCGGGCGGGGCGGATGGCGATGGCGTGAGGCATGGGGCGGGGTCCGGAACGGCTGCAGGCGCTCCCTCATGTCACGCGGGCGCGCGCATGCGAAGGGGGCGTCCGGTCACGGCGCGAAGGCGGGCGGGGAGGAGGGGGGGTGGTGATCCGACGCGCCGACGGTCAGAGGGGGGGCAATCACGCCGACGCGCCGGATCTGAGGAAGCCGTCCCGGTCGCAGCTCTGGAACCAACTTCTTGAGGGTGAAGATGGGGGGCGAATGGGTCCTGCGTTCGACGTGATTGAGGCGATTGCGCCGCAAAGTTGAGCCCATCGGTCATTCTCGCGGGCTTTGCGGCGCAATTGGTTTCCGGTCCGAACCGATCGCGCGCCTTTCCTTGTCCGGGCCGGCGAAATCGATGTCCGGAAACATCGCCTGCACCGCCGTCCGCGTCGCCGCCATTTCCGATTCGAGCCAGGCGAGGAACCGCGCCAGCGCGCCCCCCCGCTCCGCCCCTTCCGGGCAGACGAACCGGTAGACGCCGGGCAGGGGCAGGGTCAGCCCGAAGGGCGCGACCAGCCGTCCCGCCGTCAATTCGCGCTCGCTGACCAGGAAGCGCCCGAGCACCACGCCGGCATTGTCGAGCGCCGCGTCCATCGCGTGATCGGCATGGGAGAACCGCGGCCCGCGGTCCCCGGCGACCGCCCCCGCGCCGCCGTCGACCCCGGCGGCGCGCAGCCAGGCCGGCCAGTCCGGCTTTCCCGCCAGCAGGGCCAGCGAGTCGTCATGCAGCAGCGTGTGCTCGGCGAGGTCCCGCGGATGGCGCAGGGTCCGGGCCCGCTCCGGCGTGCAGAGCGGGACCAGCCGGTCCACCCAGAGATCCCGCGCGGTCAGGCCGGGCGGCGGCGACTGGCTCAGCCGCACGGCGGCGTCGATGCCGTCCCGGTCGAAATCCATGATCCGCAGCGAGGCGACGAAGCGCAGTTCGATGTCGGGATGCGTTTCGGCGAAACGGAACAGGCGCGGGGCCAGCCATTTGGCGGTCAGCGCGGGGCCGGCGGTGACCACCAGCGGGCGATCCTCCGACAGCCGCCGAACCGCGCGCTGGGCGTCGCGGAAGGCGGCGAACCCGGCCTCGGTCCCCGGGCGGAGGGCGCGGCCGGCCTCGGTCAGCTTGATCGCGCGGTTCAGGCGGCGGAACAGGGGCTGGCCGAAATGCTCCTCCAGCTTGCGGATCCGCCAGGACAGGGCGGCGGGGGTGAGGTGCAGTTCATCGGCCGCCCTGGCGAAGGACATGTGGCGGGCGGCGGCCTCGAAGGCGCGCAGTCCGCCCAGCGGCGGCAAGCGGTCGGACTCGGGCATGACAGGTGGGTCCGGTGTGGCTTCGGAACAGGTGAACTTGTCTGAACCTGGCATAAAGCTCGTTTGCGGGCGAGCGGTTCAGGGCGGATATTGGGGGTCAGGAGATGACGCCCCTGTGTCGTCCGGATCAATGGAGTTGATGCGATGACCGAGTTCGACTTCGCCCGTCCCGCCGCCGATCCCTACGCCGCCGCGGCCCGCCGCGCGCGGGACCTGCGCTCCGCGGCGGTGCGCGGCGCCGGCGCGGTCCTCGCGGCCTGGCTCGTCTCCGGCCTGGTCCGCAGCGGGCTGTCCGGCCGCGCGCCCGCGCTTCGCGCCGCGCCCTGAGGCGCGGGGCCGCCGGGCGGCTTTCAGCCGAACCGCGCGCGGGATTCCGCCGCGGCCGCGGGATCGTGCTAGGCTGACGCCACGTCCAGCATCAGGCGAGCGCAGCCATGTCCGATTTGCCCATCACCAATTGCCACGTCCACGCGTTCACCATGGAGCACGTGCCCGACCGCTATATCCGCTTCGGCCTGCTGAACGTGCTCAAGGCCAGGCCGGTGCGCCAGGCGCTGCTCTGGACCCTGCCGCGGCTGCTGCCGCTCCGCCATCGCGACGTGCTGGAGCGCGCCGCCCGCTTCGCCGCGATCTCGTCGGTCGACAACGGACAGGAGGGGATCCTGCGCACCGTGCGCGGCTATTATCCCAGGGGCGCGCGCTTTGTGGTGCTGCCCATGGACATGGCCCATATGGGCAAGGGCAGGCCGGCCGAGGATCTGCCGGCCCAGCATGACGAGCTCGCCCGCATCGCCGCGCTGCCGGACCTGGCGGGGACGATCCTGCCTTTCGCCACCTTCCATCCCGACCGGGGGCTCGCGGGGGTGGACGAGGTGAAACGCTGTTTCGACATGGGGTTCCGGGGCCTGAAGCTCTACCCGCCGCTGGGCTTCCCGCCGGATCACCCGCTGCTGATGGAGCAGGTCTATCCGCTCTGCGTCGAGCGGAACCTGCCGGTGATCTCGCATTGCTCCCGCGGCGGGGTCTCGCATGTCGGTCTGGACCGGCTGGAGGAGGCCTGGCGGGCCGGGCGCGGCGGGGCCGAGCCCCGGCGCTTCGCCTCCCCCCACGCGTTCAAGCCGGTGATGGAGGCCTTCCCCGACCTGCGGGTGTGCCTCGCGCATTTCGGCGGGGCGATCGACTGGCGCGACTATCTCGAACAGCCGATGGACCCTGACCGGGCCGACCTGCGGGAGGCGAACTGGCTGACCGCCATCCTCGACATGATGGGCGACCCGAAATACGCCAATCTCTACACCGACATCTCCTACACCATCTTCTATTTCGACGAGAATTTCCCGGCGCTTCGGGTGTTCCTCGACGACGCGCAGGTGGCCGCGCGGGTGCTGTTCGGCTCCGACTTCTACATGGCGGAGATGGAACGGCTGCCCGAGCGTTCGCTGTCCATCCGGCTGCGTCACGCGCTGGGGCGCGACCTGTTCCACCGCATCGCCTGCGAGAACCCGGAGCGATGGCTGACCGGGACCGCGCCCGCCCCCGCACCCGAACCCGAACCCGCGCCCAAGGTGGACGACGCGCCTCCGATCGGCTAGGCCCACGGCGAACCCGGATCGGCCCGCGCGCCCTCGGCGACGGGGCCGCGCAAAGGAGTGTATCGCCATGTCCGCGCACGGCGCCCCGCAACCGCTCATCTCCCGCGCCGCCGGCGCGCTGAAGGGCGAGGCGATCATCCCCGGCGACAAGTCCGTCTCGCACCGCGCCCTGATCCTCGGCGCGCTGGCGGTGGGCGAGACCCGGATCACCGGGCTGCTGGAAGGGCAGGACGTGCTCGACACCGCCCGCGCGATGGCGGCTTTCGGCGCGACCGTGACCCGGACCGGCGACGGCGCATGGACGGTGCGCGGCGTCGGCGTCGGCGGCTTCGCCGAGCCCGAGGACGTGATCGACTGCGGCAATTCCGGCACCGGCGTTCGGCTTATCATGGGGGCGATGGCGACCACGCCGATCTCCGCCACCTTCACCGGCGACGCCTCGTTGCGGCGCCGGCCGATGGGGCGGATCACCGATCCGCTGGCCCTGTTCGGCGCCCGGGCCCATGGCCGCCGCGGCGGGCGCCTGCCGCTGACGCTGGTGGGCGCCGCCGATCCGGTCCCGGTCTCCTACCGGCTGCCCATGGCCTCGGCCCAGGTGAAATCCGCGGTGCTGCTGGCCGGGCTCAACGCGCCGGGGATCACCGAGGCGATCGAGCCCGAGGCCACCCGCGACCATACCGAGCGGATGCTGCGCGGCTTCGGCGCGGTGGTCGAGGTGGCGGAGGCCGAGGGCGGCGGGCGCCTGATCCGCCTCACCGGCCAGCCGGAACTGATCGCCCAGACGCTCGCCGTGCCGCGCGACCCGTCCTCGGCGGCCTTCCCGATGGTGGCGGCGCTGCTGGTCGAGGGCTCGGAAGTCGTGCTGCCCGGCATCGGCATGAACCCGACCCGCACCGGCCTGATCCAGACCCTGCGCGAGATGGGCGCCGACCTGGAGGCCCGCCAGTCCCGCGAGGAAGGCGGCGAACCCGCGGCCGATCTCGTGGCCCGTTACTCCGCGCTCAAGGGCGTCGAGGTGCCGCCCGAGCGCGCGCCCTCGATGATCGACGAATACCCGATCCTCGCCGTCGCCGCCGCCTTCGCCGAGGGCAAGACGGTGATGCGCGGCATCGGGGAGCTGCGGGTGAAGGAATCGGACCGCATCGACGCGGTGGCCCGCGGGCTGGAGGCGATGGGCGTGCGGATCGAGGAGACCGAGGACAGCCTCACCGTCCATGGCA
The DNA here is from genome assembly GCF_900106695.1 of Albimonas donghaensis. Taxonomy (GTDB): domain Bacteria; phylum Pseudomonadota; class Alphaproteobacteria; order Rhodobacterales; family Rhodobacteraceae; genus Albimonas; species Albimonas donghaensis. The sequence continues at coordinate 363,147 of NZ_FNMZ01000002.1, read as the reverse complement.
TGGGCGCCGACGGCGTGCCCGGCGGCGGCACGGTGGCCACGCATCTCGATCACCGCATCGCCATGTCCTTCCTGGTCGGGGGGCTCGCCTCCCGGCGCCCGGTGGGCGTGGACGACGCCGGGCCGATCGCGACCTCCTTCCCCGCTTTCGGCCCGCTGATGGCCGCGCTGGGCGCCCCGATGGGCGCGGAGGACGACGCCGCATGAGCGCGGCCCGCCCCGCCCCATGCCCCCCAGGGAGGACCGCCGCATGAGCTTCGTCGTCGCCCTCGACGGACCCGCCGCCGCCGGCAAGGGCACCATCGCGCGCGCCCTTTCGGCCCGCTTCGGCTTCGCCCATCTCGACACCGGGCTGCTCTACCGCGCCACCGGCCTGCGCGCCCTGCGCGAAGGCGCCGGCGCCGTGAACCGCGACCACGCCGTGGAGGTCGCCGAGACCCTGCGCGCCGAGGACCTGGAGGCCGAGGGCCTGCGCACCGGCCCCGCCGGCGAGGCCGCCTCGGTCGTCGCGGCGATTCCCGAGGTCCGCGCCGCGTTGCTGAAGTTCCAGCGGGAATTCGCGGCCCGGCCCTCCGGCGCGGTGCTGGACGGGCGGGACATCGGCACGGTGATCTGCCCGGATGCGGACGTGAAGCTGTTCGTCACCGCCTCCGACGCGGCCCGCGCCGCCCGCCGTTTCGCGGAGCTTTCGGCGAAGGACCCCGCCCTGACGCTGGAGGACGTGGCCGGCGATCTCGCCCGTCGCGACGCCCGCGACGCCGGCCGGGCCGACGCGCCCATGCTGCGCGCGCCGGACGCGCTCTTGCTCGATACCACGGAATTGACTATAGACGCGGCCATCGCCGAAGCGGCGGCGCTGATAACAAGAAAACGCGAAGGCTGATCGAGCAGGCTCGGGACTCCACCCCCGGGCCTTCGCGTGCTTCCGGCCGAGGCTCGTCCCCGGCGTCTGCGTCCCCGCCGCATCGTCACCGACCAAGACCGCCGGAACCAACCGGCTGGCCCGAATAATCGTGTAACGGAGAAGATACTGAATATGGCACAAGCCACCATGGAAGATTTCGAAGCCCTGCTTCAGGAAAGCTTCGAGCTCCACATGCCCGAAGAGGGCGCCGTCGTTCGGGGCAAGGTGCTCGCGATCGACAACGGCCAGGCTCTGGTCGACATCGGCTTCAAGATGGAAGGCCGGATCGAGCTCAAGGAATTCCAGCGTCCCGGCGAAGCCGAGATCGCTGTCGGCGATGAGGTCGAGGTCTACCTGGACCGCGTCGAGAACGCCAAGGGCGAAGCCGTCCTGTCGCGCGACAAGGCCCGCCGCGAAGAGGCCTGGGACCGTCTCGAGTCCGCCGCCGACAAGGACAGCCGCGTCGAAGGCCAGATCTTCGGCCGCGTCAAGGGCGGCTTCACCGTCGATCTCGGCGGCGCCGTGGCCTTCCTGCCCGGCTCCCAGGTCGATGTGCGCCCGGTGCGCGACATCACCCCGCTGATGGGCGTCCCGCAGCCGTTCCAGATCCTCAAGATGGACCGCCGCCGCGGCAACATCGTGGTTTCGCGCCGCGCCGTGCTCGAAGAGAGCCGCGCCGAGCAGCGGGCCGAGGTGGTCGCGCGTCTGACCGAGGGCGATGTGGTCGACGGCGTGGTGAAGAACATCACCGATTACGGCGCCTTCGTGGACCTGGGCGGCGTCGACGGCCTGCTGCATGTCACCGACATGGCCTGGCGTCGCGTGAACCACCCGTCCGAGATCGTGAACATCGGCGAGACCCTCAAGGTCCAGGTGGTCAAGATCAACAAGGAGACGCACCGCATCTCCCTCGGCATGAAGCAGCTGCAGTCCGATCCGTGGGAAGGCGTCGACGCCAAGTACCCGGCCGGCATGAAGCTGATGGGCCGCGTCACCAACATCACCGACTACGGCGCCTTCGTGGAGCTGGAGCCGGGCGTCGAGGGTCTGGTCCACGTCTCCGAGATGTCCTGGACCAAGAAGAACGTGCATCCGGGCAAGATCGTTTCGACCTCTCAGGAAGTCGAAGTGATGGTGCTGGACGTCGATCCGGTGAAGCGCCGCGTGTCGCTCGGCCTCAAGCAGTGCCTGCGCAACCCGTGGGAGCTGTTCGCCGAGAACTACCCGGCCAACACCGAGGTCGAGGGCGAGGTGAAGAACATCACCGAGTTCGGCCTGTTCATCGGTCTGGACGGCGATATCGACGGCATGGTCCACCTGTCGGACCTGGAGTGGGACCGTCCGGGCGAGCAGGCCCTGGCCGAGTACACCAAGGGCGACATGGTCAAGGCCGTGGTGCTCGACGTGGACATCGACAAGGAGCGGATCTCGCTGGGCGTCAAGCAGCTCTCCGAGGACTCGTTCACCACGACCGCCGGCGGCATCAAGCGCGGTGAGATCGTGACCGTCGAGGTCACCAAGATCGAAGACGGCGGCATCGAGGTCGAGCATGAGGGCATGAAGGCCTTCATCCGTCGCTCGGACCTGGCCCGCGACCGTGGCGACCAGCGCCCCGAGCGGTTCAATGTCGGCGACAAGGTCGACGCCCGCGTGACCAACATCGACAAGAACGCCCGTCGTCTGGGCATGTCGATCAAGGCCCGCGAGATCGCCGAGGAGCGTGAAGCCGTCGAGCAGTTCGGGTCCTCCGACTCGGGCGCCTCGCTGGGCGACATCCTGGGCGCCGCGCTCAAGACCCGCGAGGAGTGATCCTCGCGCCCGGGGGCCCTCGGGCCTCCGGACTTCGGAACAGGGGAAAGGCGCCTTTCGGGGCGCCTTTTTCGTGCGCGCGGCCCTGTTCGCGGCCGATCCAGGCCGGTTTCCCCGCCTCCGCTTTCGTCTCCGCCCGCTGGTCGCGCGGCGGGTTATGCCACGGCAATTCGCCATGTGCGGAGCGCAGTCGGGTGATCGGATCCGGTCCGCGACATGGGGGGCGGGCGCGTCCGGTCGAACGCTCCGGGACGCGGTTGGGAACATCCCGGCCTCGGTCCTTTCGCGACGGCGATTTCGGCGGGGGCGGCGACGATCCGGGGCGTCGAGGGCACGGGGGCAACCACCATGGCTCCGCGGACCCCGACAGCCTGCGATACGATTTCGCGCCCGACGCGCCGAATGCCCTCTCCGGCGCGCGCGGGGGGGCTTGGGGGGCGGCGAAATGCGCGGGCTCCCAGCGTCATCGCTGGACGCCCGGGCCTTCGCATGAGATGACCCTTTCATGCTGCGCTTCATAACCTTCTGGCGGGTCGTCGCCGTTCTCGCCCTCGGGCTCTTCGCCTATGCGCTCTTCTCGGGCGACGGCGAACCTGCGGGGCCCTATGTGGCCCGTCACGACCTGACCGGGATCATCGTGCTGGACGACGACCGGGACGCGCTGATCCGCGACCTGGCCTCCGACCCGGACGCCGCCGCCCTGCTGCTGCGCATCGACAGCCCCGGCGGCACCGTCACCGGGGCCGAGGCGCTTTACGAGGCCATCCGCAAGGTGGCCGAGGTCAAGCCGGTGATCGCGGTGATGGGCGAGGTCGCGGCCTCGGGCGGCTATCTCGCCGCCATCGCCGCCGACCGGATCGTGGCGCATGGCAACACCATCACCGGCTCGATCGGGGTCATCAAGCAGGAGGTCGACATCCGCGGCCTGATGGACCTGGTGGGCGTGCAGGTGTCGGAGCGGCGCTCCGACGTCTACAAGGCCCGGCCCTCGCCTTTCTCCGCCACCCCCGCGCAGGTCGCGGAATGGGAGGACCGGATGATCGGCGAGGCGCATGAGTGGTTCCGCGGCCTGGTCGGCGACCGCCGCGGGCTGGAGGGGGAGGCGCTGGTCGCCGTCACCGACGGGCGCGTGTTCTCGGGCCGGCAGGCGCTGGAGCGGGGGCTGATCGACGAGGTCGGCGGGCTGGAGACGGCGCGGGCCTGGCTCGCCTCCGAGGGAGTCGATGCGGGCCTTCCGACCCGGAAAGTGGAAAAACCCTCGGAAAAAGTGAGCATGCTGAGGGATTTTCTGGATATGAAGGTCGCAGGCGCCACGGTTCTGGGTGAGATGGGCATTGGCCGGTTGACGGGGGGCGTCCGTCTCCTCTCAATACTCAGATGAACGATGAGGCTGTCGGCTGAGCGCGGAAAGCATGTGACTTTTCGCATCGCAGCGGAAATAGTGAATCGCGCGGCGAGGGACGAGGAGGCGAGGTCCATCGCCGGGCAGAGGGGACGAGGATGATCAAGTCGGAGCTGATCCAGCGCCTGACCGAGGAAAATCCGCATCTTTACCACCGCGATGTCGAGCGGATCGTATCCACGGTCTTCGACGAAATCGCGGGCGCTCTGGCGAGCGGGGATCGGGTGGAGCTGCGCGGCTTCGGCGCGTTTTCGGTCAAGAAGCGGGATGCGAGAATGGGACGGAACCCCCGCACGGGCGAATCCGTGCCGGTTCCGGAGAAGCATGTGCCCTTCTTCAAGACCGGCAAGGAACTTCGCCTGCGCCTGAACGGCGACGATGCGGATGACGAAGACGAGGATTGAGGCCCGCGCCGGACGTGTCCGGCCCACGGACCCGTCCGCAGCCAGGAGAGCGCGGTGCGCTACCTCAAGTACCTGTTTCTGATCGTGGTCGCCGTCGCGGCCATCCTGCTGGCCATCGCGAATCGCGGTCCGGTGACGCTCAGCGCGTTGCCGGAGGGCGTGACCGTGCCGGGGGCCGAAGGGCTGCCGACCTCGGTGACGCTGCCGGTCTATCTGGCGGTGTTCCTGTCGGTGTTCCTCGGAGTGGTCATCGGGCTGGTGCTCGAAATGCTGCGCGAGACCGACCACCGCAAGGCCGAGCGCCGCTTCAAGCGCGAGGCCGAGCGGCTGGACCGCGAGAACAAGCGCCTCACCGCCAAGGCCGGCGAAGAGGACGACGACATTCTCGGCCTGACCAAGGGCTGATCGGGGCGGGGGGCGTGGCTCCCCGGACCTTCGGAGAGCGCCGACATGAGCCTTCGCGTGAAGATCTGCGGCCTCCGCACGCCGGAGGCGCTCGCCGCCGCCGCGTCGGCGGGGGCGGCTTATGTCGGCTTCGTCTCCTTCCCCAGATCCCCGCGCCACCTGGATGACGCCGGCATCGCGGCGCTGGCGCCGCTGACGCCGCCGGGGATCTGCAAGGTGCTGCTCTGCGTGAACGCCTCGGACGCGGCGCTGGACGCGGTGCTGGAGGCGGCGCCGCTGGACATGCTGCAACTGCATGGCGCCGAGAGCCCGGAGCGGGTGGCGGAGGTGCGCGCGCGCTACGGGCTGCCGGTGATGAAGGCGGTGGGCGTGGCGGACGAGAGCGACCTGCCCGCGCTCGCCGAACATGCGCGGGCGGCGGATCAGCTGCTGGTGGATGCGAAGCCCCCGAAGACCGGCGCGGCGCTGCCGGGCGGCAACGGCATCGCCTTCGACTGGCGGCTGCTGCAGGGGCGGCGCTGGGGCCTGCCCTGGATGCTGGCGGGCGGGCTGACCCCGGCCAACGTGACCGAGGCCGCGCGGCTGACCGGGGCGACGCAGGTCGACGTCTCCAGCGGGGTGGAAAGCGCGCCGGGCGTCAAGAACCTGGACCGTATCGCGGCCTTCTGCGCCGCAGCCGGAGCCGCCGTTCCGGCCTGAGACCTTCCTGTTTCGTGATGCCGTGGGACCGCGGACCTTTCCGCCCGCGCCCCCGGTCCCGCGCGCCGCGGGCGTCCGGCCGCGGCCTGCGTCCGGGTCGTCGCGGCGCTCCCTCGCCCGCCGCCCGCGCGTCCCGTCGGGACCGAGGCGCCGCGTCGAGGGGGCGCCAGGCCGCGCCCTCGCGCCCGCGGCGCGCGGGACCGGGGGCGCGGGGGGGCGCCGTCTCCGGGTCGCGACGGTTGCGCTTGGCTATGGGCGCGGGGCCGGCTCTGGTCTATCCTTCGGCAAGACGTCGCAAGACGCACATATGGGGAGGTGAGCGATGCCGGAGATCGCCGGGATATCGCGGGCGCTTGACGCCCAGGTCGCCGCGGGCGCCACCGTCGGCTGCGTCGCCGTCGTGGTCGACGCCGACGGCGTGCTGCACGAATCCGCCCACGGCCTGCGCGCCGCCGGGGGAGCGGCGCGGATGACGACCGACAGCGTCTTCCGCCTGTTCTCCATGACCAAGGCCATCGGCTCGGTCGCGGCGCTGCGGCTGGTGGACGAGGGCCTGCTCTCGCTCGACGACGCGGTCGCGGACATCCTGCCGGAATTCGCCCGGCTGCAGGTGTTCGACGGTTGGGACGGCGACGCGCCCCGCTACCGCGCACCGGCCCGTCCGGTCACCGTGCGCCACCTGATGACCCACACCTCCGGCCTGGTCTACGACATCTGGAACGCCGACCAGTCCCGCCTGATCGACGTCACCGGCGCGCCGCGCATGTCCCATGGCCGCCGCGCCTCGCTGCCCGCCTTCCCGCTGCATTTCGATCCCGGCGCGCGCTGGGAATACGGGGTCTCGACCGACTGGCTCGGCCTCGTGGTCGAGGAGATCGCCGGGGAGCGGATCGAGGGGTTCCTCAAGCGCGAGATCCTCGGGCCGCTGGGCATGGGGTCCACCGACGTGACCTTCTCCCCCGACATGACCGCCCGCAAGGTGGCCGTCCATGCCGCGGGGCCGGAGGGCTGGCGGATTCTCGACGCGGACCTGCCGCCCACGCCGGATTTCTTCGGCATGGGCCACGCGCTGAACGGCTCGGGCGGGGACTACGCGCGTTTCCTGCGGATGATTCTGCGGGGCGGAGAGCTGGACGGCGCCCGCATCCTGGGCCCGGACTCCATCCTCGGCCTGCGCGAGAACGCCATCGGCGACCTGCGGGTGGAGCCCGCCGCCTCCGCCAGGCCGGAATATGGCGGGGGCATCGAGTTCTTCCCCGGCGTCGAGAAGACCTGGACGCTCGCCTTCATGCGCAACGAGCAGGCGATTCCGGGGATGCGCAATGCGGGCTCCATCGGCTGGGCGGGGGTGATGAACACCCATTACTGGATCGACCCGACCGCGGGGCTGGCGGGCGTGCTGATGATGCAGCAGCTCCCCTTCCTCGACGCCGGGGCCGTCGCCGCCTATGAGGCGTTCGAGCGCGCGGTCTACGCCCATGTCCCCGCCCGGACCGTCGTCGCCGCCGCCTGACCTCCCCGATCCGGAGCCCTTCGTGACCGACCCCGCGCATCCCTCGCTCGACGCCCTCACCTTCCGCGATGCGCGGGAGGAGGACGTGCCCCAGCTCGCCGCCATGCTGGCCGACGACCCGATCGGGGCGGCGCGCGAGGGGGCCAATGACGATCCCGCCTATCTGGAGGCGTTCCGCGCCATCCAGGCCCAGTCCGGCAACCGCCTGATCGTGGCCGAGGCCGGGCATGGCGCGGTGGTCGGCTGCCTGCAGCTGATCCTGATGCCCGGCCTGTCCCACAAGGGCGCCATCCGGGCGGAGATGGAGAATGTCCGCGTCGCGCTCTCCCACCGCTCGCACGGGGTCGGAGCGAAGATGGTCGCCCACGCCATCGCGCTCGCGAAGGCCGAGGGCGCGCGGCTCGTGCAGCTCACCTCCGACCTCGCCCGCCCCGACGCGCATCGCTTCTGGCTGGCGCAGGGCTTCGCGCGGTCCCATGCCGGGTTCAAGATGAAGCTCTGAAAGGCCCCGCGCCGCCTGCGGAACCTCTCGACGCGGCGCGCCATGGGGTCTAAACCTCGCGGCGTGAGCCACGGGGAGATCGCCGAGATGACTGCAGACGGCGCCAACAGCTTCCGCACCGGACCCGACGAGCGCGGCCGCTTCGGCATCTACGGAGGACGTTTCGTCTCCGAGACGCTGATGCCGCTGATCCTCGACCTGGAGGCGGAATACGAGAAGGCCAAGACCGATCCGACCTTCTGGGCGGAGATGGACGACCTGTGGACCCACTATGTGGGCCGGCCCAGCCCGCTCTACTTCGCGCCGCGGCTGACGGAAGAGCTCGGCGGCGCCAAGGTCTACCTCAAGCGCGACGAGCTGAACCACACCGGCGCGCACAAGATCAACAACGTGCTCGGCCAGATCCTGCTGGCGCGGCGCATGGGCAAGACCCGCATCATCGCCGAAACCGGCGCCGGCCAGCATGGCGTGGCGACCGCGACGGTCTGCGCCAAGTTCGGCCTGAAATGCGTGGTCTACATGGGCGCGACGGATGTGGAGCGCCAGAAGCCCAACGTGTTCCGCATGCGCCTGCTGGGCGCCGAGGTCATCCCCGCCACCTCCGGCCGCGCGACCCTCAAGGACGCGATGAACGAGGCGATGCGCGACTGGGTGACCAATATCGACGACACCTTCTACTGCATCGGCACCGTCGCCGGCCCGCATCCCTATCCGGCCATGGTCCGCGATTTCCAGTCGATCATCGGCAAGGAGACCAGGGCCCAGATGCAGGAGGCCGAGGGCCGTCTGCCCGACGTGCTGGTGGCCTGCATCGGCGGCGGCTCCAACGCCATGGGCCTGTTCCACCCGTTCCTCGACGACAAGGACGTGCGCATCGTGGGCGTCGAGGCCGGCGGCCACGGGGTCGATGAGCGGATGGAGCATGCGGCCTCGCTGACCGGCGGGCGTCCGGGCGTGCTGCATGGCAACCGCACCTATCTGCTGCAGGACGATGACGGCCAGATTCTGGAGGGGCACTCGATCTCCGCCGGGCTCGACTATCCGGGCATCGGGCCGGAGCATTCCTGGCTGCACGACATCAAGCGGGTCGAATACGTCTCGGTCACGGATGCGGAGGCGCTGGACGCCTTCCAGCTATCCTGTCGCACCGAGGGCATCATCCCCGCGCTTGAACCTGCGCACGCCTTGGCGCATGTGACCAAGCTCGCTCCGACCCTGCCGAAGGATTCGCTTCTGGTGATGAACATGTGCGGGCGCGGCGACAAGGACATCTTCACCGTCGCCGAGGCGCTGGGGACGTCGATCTGATTCTGTCCCGCCCCGCGGAAAGGGTCCGCGGGGAGGACGAAGAGCCAAGCCCCGGGGCAGGACCCTGACGGGGCGCATCGAAGGTTACGTTACGTGGCGAAGTTCAATACGGGCGACATGGTCGTCCTCATCTCCGGCTCCATGCGGATGGCCGTCGAGAGCATCGATGCCGACAAGGTCAGCGTCGTGTGGTGCCATGAAGGGCGTATCGGCCGCGATACGTTCGACGAGAAGCTGCTGAACAAGTGGGAATTCCGCGGCAGCGACGACAACCGCAGCGGCGGCCGTCCGGGCGGCTTCGGCGGCGGTCATCGCGGCGGCGACCGCAACGACCGGGGCGGCCCCGGCGGCTATCGCGGCAACAACGACCGCAATGACCGCGGCGGCGACCGGGACGATCGCGACGGCGGCGGCTTCGGCGGCAAGCCCGGGCGCGACGACCGCGGCGGCCCGCGCGGCGGCAAGACCGGCTGGGACGGTCGCCCGCGTGAGAAGAAGTTCTTCCGCGACGACGATTGATCCGCGCGGCCGGGCGCGTCCCGGCCCGCACGCCCGCCCCGCCGCCGCCTGACCCGGTCAGCGCGCGCGGGGGTGGGTTCGACCCCGGCGCGGGCCCTCCGGCCCTCGCCCGATCCGACGACCGGCCGCCCGCCCGCGAACCAGGGGCGCGGCGGCGAGGCTGAGGCAAGAGGGCCCGCATGACCCGCATCGACCGTCGCTTCGCGAAGCTCGCCGCCGAGGGGCGCGCCGCCTTCGTGCCCTACGTGATGGCCGGGGATCCGGACCGCGAGACCTCGCTGGAGATCATCCGCGGCCTGCCCGCCGCGGGCGCCGACCTGATCGAGTTCGGCCTGCCCTTCACCGACCCGATGGCCGACGGCCCCGCCGTGCAGCTCGCCGGTCAGCGGGCGCTCGAGGCCGGGATGACCCTGCAGGGCACGCTCGATCTGGTCCGCGCCCTGCGCGAGACCGATGATGAGACCCCAGTGGTCATCATGGGCTACTACAACCCGATCTATTCCATGGGCGTGGAGACCTTCCTGGCGGAGGCGAAATCCGCCGGCGTCGACGGTCTGATCGTGGTTGACCTGCCGCCCGAGGAAGACGACGAGCTCTGCCTTCCCGCCAAGGCGGCCGGGCTGAACTTCATTCGCCTGGCGACGCCCACCACCGATGACAGGCGCCTGCCCAAGGTGCTCTCGAACACGTCGGGCTTCGTCTACTACGTCTCGATCACCGGCATCACCGGCGCCGCCGAGGCCACGGCCGCCGCCGTGGCCCCCGAGGTCGCGCGGATCAAGTCCCAGGGCGGCCTGCCGGTCTGCGTCGGCTTCGGCATCAAGACGCCGGAGCGCGCCTCGGAGATCGCCAAGGTCGCCGACGGCGTGGTGGTCGGCTCCGCCATCGTGGAGCGGATCGGCGCCGGCCAGTCCCCGGCCGAGGTGCTGGCCTTCGTCAAGTCCCTCGCCGACGCCGCCCACAACGCCAAGGGCTGAAGCCCGGGCGGCGCCGCGGCGACCGCGCGTCATGCGCCCGTCCCGGCGGCCCCGGGACGGGCGTTTCGCGTTCCGGCGGCGGGGACTGGATGTTCGCCCGCAAGATCGCGCGGCTGGACGTGGACAGGGCGCTGACCTCCCGCGGCTACGGCGCGTCGGACGTCGACCATGCAGGGAAGCGCTCGGCGCTGCCGGACCGGGCCGACGCCGGGGGGGCCGAGGGGCTGGAGGCCTTTGGGCGGACTAGGACCTTCCGCTCCCTCGACGGCCCGCCCACCGGCTTTCCGGTGGGCTGAGCGCGCGCCCTCTTCGTCACGCGTCCCTCGCCGCAAGCGCCCCTGCCGCAGCGCCGCGCGGGCGCCTCTTTTCCGCAAGCGGGCGGGGTGACGCGCGGCTCCCTCCGGTCGACGCCGCGCGCGCCCCCTCGCCTCCGCGCGCCCGCGCCCCTATGTTAAGGCCAACGAACCATTCCGGGGAGGGACCGCATGATCCCCTATTCGCTGCTCGACCTCGCCCCCGTGCCCGAGGGCTTCGAGGCCGCCGACAGTTTCCGCAACACGCTCGACCTCGCCCGCCAGGCCGAGCGTCTGGGCTTCACCCGCTACTGGATGGCCGAGCATCACAACATGCCCGGCATCGCCTCCGCCGCCACCGCGATCCTGCTGGGGCATGTGGCGGGGGGGACCAGGACCATCCGGGTCGGCTCGGGCGGGGTGATGCTGCCCAACCACTCGCCCCTGATCATCGCCGAGCAGTTCGGGACGCTGGCGACGCTCTACGGCGACCGCATCGACCTGGGGCTCGGCCGGGCGCCGGGGACCGACATGGCCACCGCCCGGGCGCTCCGTCGCGGCATGGATCAGGTCGACACCTTCCCCCAGGACGTGGTGGAATTGATGCGCTATCTGGGCGAGCCCGATCCGGGCGCCCATGTCCGCGCCTTTCCGGGGCAGGGCACGAAGGTGCCGATCTGGATGCTGGGCTCGTCGCTCTACGGCGCGCAGCTGGCCGCGCATCTGGGGCTGCCCTACGCCTTCGCCTCGCATTTCGCGCCGCAGCTGGCCGAACAGGCGGCGGAGGTCTACCGCGCGCATTTCCAGCCCGGCCAGCTCGACGCCCCGCATTTCATGCTGGCGATCAATGTCTTCGGCGCGGAGACGGAGGCCGAGGCGAAGCGCATCCGCACCTCGTCGCAGCTCGGCATGGCGCGGCTGCGCTCGGGCCGGCCGGGCAAGCTGCCGGCGCCGGTGGACCGGATCGAGGATCATCTCGACCCCGCCGCGCTCGCCATGGTGGCGGCGACCCAGGCCGTCACCGCCTGCGGCACGCTCCAGCAGGTGACCGAGGGGATCGAGACGCTGGTGGCCCGCTACCGGCCCGACGAGGTCATCCTCGCCGGCCAGATCCACGGCCATGCGGAGCGGGTGCGCAGCTTCGAGATCGCCGCCCAGGCGATGCGCGACATGACGATGCCCGCCGCCGCGGAATAGGCGGGTCGAACAGGCGGGGCCGAACAGCGGGGCCGAACAGGCGGGGCGGGGCGGGCCGGACCCGTCAGGCCTGGGAGCGCAGCGGCGACGCCGCGGCTTCCAGCGCCCGGCGCAGCATCGACCGCCTGCCCCAGCGCCGCGGGCAGACCGGCTCGCAGAGTTCGAGGTCCTGCTCGAAATGGCCGTCGAGCAGGGCGCACATCTCCGCGTCCAGCAGGTTCACCGCCACTTCGTGATCCTTGAGCCGCGAGCGCTGGTTGAAATTGGCCGACCCGATCGAGGCCAGCCGCCCGTCGATGGTGATCAGCTTGGCGTGCAGCATCGTCGGCTGATACTGCATCAGCGTGACGCCGGCGGCCATCAGCCGTTCCCAGTGCTCGGCGCCGGCAAGCTCGGACAGGCGCTTGTCGATGATCGGGCCGGGCATCATCACCTGCACCTCGACGCCGCGCCTGGCCGCGGCCTCCAGCAGGTCGGCCATGGTCTGGTCGGGGGAGAAATAGGGCGTGCAGATGCGCAGCCGCCGGCGCGCCAGCCGGATCAGCGCGTTGTGCAGCCGGGCGATGGAGTTCAGCCCGACCGAGGCCCCCGCCGGCGCCACCTGAGCCAGCGTCCCGCCGGTTTCGTCCACGCCGGGGCGGACGCGCGTTGGGGTCGGGGCCACGGTGAACAAGGGGCCGAGATCGCCGCCCGATTCCATCCAGTCTTCGTAGAACGCGGCCCGAAGGCCGGCCACCGCCGGGCCCCGGATGCGGAAATGGGTGTCGCGCCAATGGTCCGGCCCGTCGGCGTTCCCCTCCCATTCCGCCGCGATCCCGACGCCGCCGGTGAAGCCCACGCGCCCGTCGATGATCAGCGCCTTGCGGTGGGTGCGGTTGTCGGATTGCCAGAGCTTGAGGCGCGGCAGGGGGCGGAACCAGCGCACCTGCACGCCGGCGTCCTGCATCAGGGTCACCAGGTTCGAGCTCATCGGCCGCGCGCCGAACCCGTCCAGCACCACCAGCGTCTCCACCCCGTCGCGGGCGCGGGCGGCGAGGGCTTCGGCGAAGCGCTCGGCGATCTCGCCCTGCCAGTAGACGAAGGTGAGGAACTCGATGCGCCGCCGGGCGGCGGCGATGGCGTCGAGCATGGCGGGGAAGATCTGGTCCCCGTTGCGCAGCACGTCGACCCGGTTGCCCGGCGAGAACGGCGTGCCCAGCGCGCTTTCGAGCGCGAGCGCCAGGCGTCGCGCTCCGGGATCGGGACGCGGCGGGATCGGATGGCGCGGTCGGGGCGGCGCGGCGGGCGAGGCGTCGATCAGGGTCATGCGCGGGAAGGTAGCACGTCCGGGGGCGAGGTCACGGCGCCGGCGCGACCTGATTGCGGCGGAGCGGAATTCGGCGGCGCCCCTGCGGGGCGTTCCCATGTCTCCGGCCGCAAGCGGCCTTCGGGTCTGCCGCGTCCGGCGGCGGGGACGCCTGCATGTTCGCGGCGCGGCCGGCCGGCTGGAGACGGCGCCGCGTGCGCTTCCGGCTCTGGGCCGCGCGGGCGCGAGGGGGCCGCCGGCGCGCGGGTCGGCGCGCGGCGTTGGAACCGCGGGGCCGCGCGGGCGGGTTCAGAAGGGCGCGTCGTCGGCGGCGGTGACGAACTTCGCAACGATGCGCTTGGTTCCGGCCTTCTCGAAGGCGACGGTCAGCTTGTCGCCCTCCACCGCCTCCACCGCGCCGTAGCCGAATTTCTGGTGGAAGACCCGCACGCCGACCTCGAAAGTCGGGATCGCCTCGGCGTCGATCACCAGATGCGCGGAGTCCCGCGGCTGGCTCATCGGGCGTTTTCCGGCCCGCGACTGCATCCGGCGCCAGCCGGGCGAGTTGTAGGCGTCGGTGCGCGTCGCCCGCTCCTCCAGCTCCGAGCCGCGCATGACGCCGGGGATGTTCCCCACCGCGCCCTGCGCCGCCGCCCGCGCCGCCGGGTGGCCGTGCAGGCCCGGCGGGGTCAGCACCTCGACATGGTCGGCGGGAAGCTCGTCGATGAAGCGGGAGGGCAGGGCGCTCTGCCACCGGCCGTAGATGGCGCGGTTGGCGGCGAAGCTCACCACCAGATGTTCGCGCGCGCGGGTCAGGCCGACATAGGCGAGGCGGCGTTCCTCCTCCAGCCCCTTCAGCCCGCTCTCGTCCATGCTCCGCTGCGAGGGGAACAGACCGTCCTCCCATCCCGGCAGGAACACGGCCGGAAACTCCAGCCCCTTGGCGGCGTGCAGCGTCATGATCGAGACTTTCTCGGTCCCGTCATCGCTTTCGTTGTCCATCACCAGGCTGACATGTTCGAGAAAGCCCTGCAGGTTCTCGAACCCGTCCAGCGCCTTCACCAGTTCCTTCAGGTTCTCCAGCCGGCCGGGCGCCTCGGGCGAGGTGTCGGCCTTCCACATGTCGGTGTAGCCGCTTTCATCCAGGATGGTTTCGGCCAGCGCGATATGGTCGGCGCCCGACGCGCAGGCGGCGTGCCAGCGGTCGATGCCGTCGATCAGCTGGCCCAGCGCCTTGCGCGGCCGGGCGGTCAGCCCGCCGGAGGCGACCAGCGCGCGGGCGCCCTCGACCAGGGTCAGCCCGCCTTCGCGCGCCGTGAGGTTGATGGTCTGCTGCGCCTTGTCGCCGATCCCGCGCTTGGGATTGTTGACGACGCGCTCGAAGGCCAGCCCGTCATCGGGCGAGACCGCCAGCCGGAAATAGGCCATGGCGTCCCGGATCTCGCGCCGTTCGTAGAAGCGCGGGCCGCCGATGACCCGGTAGGGCAGGCCGATGGTCAGGAAGCGGTCCTCGAACACCCGCATCTGGAAGCCGGCGCGCACCAGGATCGCCATGGAGTCGAGCCCCAGGGGCGCGATGCCCCGGGTTCCGCGCTGGAAGGATTCGATCTCCTCGCCGATCCAGCGGGCCTCCTCCTCCCCGTCCCAATGGCCGATGAGGCGGACCTTCTCGCCCTCGTGCGCCTCGGTCCACAGGCTCTTGCCGAGGCGTTCCTCGTTGGCGTGAATGACCGAGGTGGCGGCGGCGAGGATATGGGGGGTGGAGCGGTAGTTCTGCTCCAGCCGGATGACGCGGGCGCCGGGGAAGTCCTTCTCGAAGCGGAGGATGTTGCCGACCTCCGCCCCGCGCCAGCCGTAGATCGACTGGTCGTCGTCGCCCACGCAGCAGATGTTGCGCGACCCCGCCGCCAGCAGGCGGAGCCACAGATACTGGGCGACGTTGGTGTCCTGATACTCGTCCACCAGCACGTAGCGGAAGCGGTGGCGCCATTGCTCCAGCACGTCCGGATGGGTCTGGAAGATGGTGATCATGTGCAGCAGCAGGTCGCCGAAATCCACCGCGTTCAGGCTGCGCAGGCGGGCCTGGTACATGGCGTAGATCTCGCCCCCGCGCCGATTGAAGGCGTGGGCCTCGTCGGAGGGGAGCTGCTCGGGCCGCCAGCCGCGATTCTTCCAGCGGTCGATGAGGCTCGCCATCATCCGCGGGGGCCAGCGCTTGTCGTCGATCTGTTCGGCCTGGAGGATCTGCTTGATCAGGCGCAGCTGGTCGTCGGTGTCGAGGATCGAGAAGCTGGACTTCAGGTGGACCAGTTCCGCGTGCCGGCGCAGCATCTTGGCGCAGAGCGCGTGGAAGGTGCCGAGCCAGGGCATCCCCTCGGCCGGCTGGCCGATCAGGTCCGCGACCCGGTGCTTCATCTCGCGCGCCGCCTTGTTGGTGAAGGTGACGGCGAGGATCTCCCACGGGCGGGCGCGGCCCTGGTTGAGAATATGGGCGATGCGGGCGGTGAGCGCGCGGGTCTTGCCGGTGCCCGCGCCGGCGAGCATCAGGACCGGGCCGTCCAGCGTCTCCACCGCCTCGCGCTGGGGCGGATTGAGCCCGTCGAGATAGGGCGTCGGCCGCGCGGCCATGGCGCGGGCCGAGAGGGACATCTCGGCGGCGTCCTCTAACGCGTCGAAGGCGTCGAAATCTGAGGCGGAGGTCATGGGCGGCAGGGTAGCGCGGACGGGGCGCCGGGGAAAGGGGCGTTCTTTATATGTTCCGCGCGGCGGGACGGGCCGGCGCAGGTCGCCTGCGGGGCGCCGCGTCGACCCGCCCGCGGGTTGGACCGGGACGCCCGCGGCGCGCGGAGGGGGCGGCGCCGGCGGAACCGGGGGGAGCGGCGCCGGTTGGGGACCTGGCCACGGGCGCCAGGGGCTGGACGCGCCGCGGGCGGAAGTTCTCCACGGGCGCGGCGGAGGACGCGGCGCTCCCTCGGCGGGGGGGGCGCGAGGACAGCGAGATGGCGCGCGCCGCCGCGCCTCGCGCCGAATTGTCGCGGGTGGGGCTAGGCGGGACCGTCCCGAGCCCTTACATTGGGGCCTCACGCCGGAGGAGACGCCGAATGTTTTTCATGCGCAAAGCCGACGACCTGCCGACCGCCGCCACCGCGCTGCCGGGTCGTCCCGACCCGATCCCCACCGCCGAACTGCACCACGTATCCGGACGCCCGCTCCAGGGTCCGTTCCCCGAGGGGATCGAGACCGCGGTTTTCGCCATGGGCTGTTTCTGGGGGGTGGAGCGCCGCTTCTGGACCCTCGATGGCGTATGGGTGACCGCCGTCGGCTATGTCGCCGGGCTGACCCCCAACCCCACCTACCGCGAGATCTGCACCGGCCGCACCGGGCACACCGAGGCGGTGCTGGTGGCCTTCGACCCCTCGGTCATCTCCTACGACCGCCTCCTGCAGACCTTCTGGGAGGGGCACGACCCGACCCAGGGCATGCGCCAGGGCAATGACGTGGGCAGCCAGTACCGCTCGGGCATCTATTATTCCGGCGACAGCCAGAAGATCGCGGCCGAGACCTCGCGCGACGCCTACCAGCAGCGGCTGAAGGCGGCGGGCTACGGCAGGATCACGACCGAGATCCAGCCCACCGGCCCGTTCTTCTTCGCCGAGGATTATCACCAGCAATACCTGTCCAAGAATCCGGGCGGCTATTGCGGCGTGGACGGAACCGGCGTGACCTGCCCGATCGGCGTCGGCGCCTGAGGGCGCGGGCGGGACTTCGGCGGAGCCCCTGCGGGGCGAGCCGTCTTCTCCGGCCATGACTGGCCTTCGGGCGGGCGCCTTCGGCGCGGGGTTGCCGCGCCCGGACCGCGCCCCGTACGGTCCTCGTGTGGCCCCCGGCGCAGGGCCCGGCCCCCAGGGACCCGTCCCGGAGGCCCCGACTCGGAGGGCTCGACTCGGAGGGCTGATCTGCAAGGGCCCGTCCGGGAGAGCCGGGCGACGGCGCCCCCCGCGCCCCCGGTTCCGCGCGCCGCGGGCGCCTCGTCGCCGCCCGCGCGCGCTCTGCGCGGCGCCTCCCTGCGTCTCCGCGCCCAACCCCGGCTTGACGCGACCGCCCCGGCGCCGCATCCCGGCCCCGCCCCAACGGAGACGCCGCGATGACCACCTGGACCGCCCTCACCACCCTTCCCGGCGAAGCCGCCGCCTACGCGCTGGGCGAGGATGTCGAGGCGCTGGACCTCGAGCCCACCGCGCTCGCGGTGCTGGAGGTCGAGGACGGCTCCGGCCTCTGGGAGGTCGGCGCCTATTACGAAGAGAAACCCGACGAGGTCGCGCTCGCCCTGCTGGCCGCCGCCCATGGCGCCCGGCCCTTCGCGGTCTCGAAGCTCGATGAGACCGACTGGGTCGCCCAGGTGCGCCGCGAGCTTTCCCCCGTCGAGGCCGGCCGTTTCGTGGTGCATGGCGGCCATGACGCCGCCGACATCCCGATCAACAAGGTCGGGCTGGAGATCGAGGCCGCCATGGCCTTCGGCACCGGCCATCACGGCACCACCCGCGGCTGCCTGCTGGCGCTGGAGCGGCTGCTGAAGGAGGGGCTGGTCAGCCGCCGCACGCTGGATGTGGGCTGCGGCACCGGGGTGCTGGGCATGGCCGCCGCCGCCGCCTGGCGGTCGGTCGTCGTGGCCACCGACATCGATCCGGTGGCGGTCCGCACCGCGCGGGCCAACGCCATCGCCAACGGCCTCTCCCCCTGGATGCGCATCGCCCGCGCCGACGGGTTGCGCGCCCCGGTGATCCGGAACGCCGGCCCCTACGGGCTGGTCTTCGCCAACATCCTCGCCAACCCGCTCAAGCGCCTGGCCCCGCAGATCTCCGAGGTCACGGCGCCCGGCGGCTATGCGGTGCTGTCGGGCCTGCTGCACGACCAGGCCCGCGGCGTCGAGGTCATGTTCGCGGGGCACGGCTTCCAGCGGGTCGATCGTATCCGGCTGGAAGGCTGGACCACCCTTTTGCTGCTCAAGGGCTGAGCGGGTCTGCGCCTGCTCAAGGTCTGAGCGGGGCCGCAACGTCGTCGGGACGGGCGCGCGCCGGTCGCGGGGCCGCGCATCGGCGGGCGCCGCCCCGGAACGGCTCCCCCGCGACCCTACCCGGCGACCCTCCCCCGCGACCTTCCCCCCGGAAACGAAAAACGCCGCCTCCGCATCGCGGAGGCGGCGCCGCCTGACCCCTTGAGGTCGGTCGTGTCGTCAGCGGCGCAGGCGCGCCGACAGATCGTCCGAGGTGATGCCTTCGAGGCCGATGTCCGACAGCTGGGTGCGCGACAGCTTGGCCAGCTCCGACGCGGTGCTACGGCGGGCGTTCCAGGTCTGGGCGGCGGCGACCACCGACTCGAACGCGCAGATGATCGAGTGGATGAGCACGGCGCCGCGGGGCAGGGCGGGGGTGTTGACGGTCATGTTGGCCATGGTCGGGACCTCAAGGCAGGGACGGCGGAAACGGACGGCATGTCAGGCGAAAAGCCGACGCGGGGCGGAGGCTTCATCGCTCGCCTCCGTCCCGCGCCAGCCGCATCTAGGGGGCGCCGCATCTTTAGGCAATCCCCGTTTTCGCATGGGACCCATGCGCACTGCGCATAGGAGAAAGCTGTTCGTTTACAGTTGGTTGCGCGAGGTCGGTTTCCGACGTTCCCGTGTCGGTTTCAGCCTCGGACCGTCTCGAAACCGTCACCGATCCGACCCCTTTCGCTGGCCAGATGTTCGCCTTTCGTGCTAGTTCTCCGAAAATTCCACGCGAAAGAGGCGGACGCATGCGGATCATCGGGATCGACCCGGGGCTCAGACGGACCGGCTGGGGGGTGATCGAGAGCGTCTCGGGGCGAATCTCCCATGTCGCGAACGGGGTCTGCGAATCGCGGGGCGAGGATCTGGCGACCCGGCTGCTGAGCCTGTTCGACCAGCTCACGGACGTGGTGGCGCGGATGGCGCCGGAGGCGGCTTCGGTCGAGCATACCTTCGTCAACAAGGACGCGGCCGGGACGCTGAAGCTGGGGCAGGCGCGGGCGGTGGCGCTGCTGGTGCCGGCGCGCGCCGGGCTGCCGGTGGCCGAATACGCGCCCAACGCGGTGAAGAAGGCGGTGGTCGGGGTCGGCCACGCCGCCAAGCCGCAGGTGGAGCACATGGTGCGCCTTCAGCTCCCCACCGCCACGCTCGCCGGCCCCGACGCCACCGACGCGCTGGCCATCGCGCTGTGCCACGCCTTCCATTCCCGCGCCGGCGGACGGCTGGAGGCGGCGCTGGCCGCGGCCTCCGGGACCGGGAGGGCCGCGCGATGATCGGCAAGATCTCGGGCCGCATCGACTATATCGCCGAGGATCACGTGCTGATCGAGGCGGCGGGGGTCGGCTATGTCGTCCACGCCTCGACCCGGACGCTGGCCGCGCTGCCGGGGCCGGGGGAGTTCGCCGCGCTCTACACCGAGATGGTGGTGCGCGAGGATCTCATGCAGCTCTACGGTTTCCCGACGCTGGTGGAGAAGGAATGGCACCGGCTGCTGGTCTCCGTGCAGGGGGTGGGGCCGAAGCACGCGCTGGCCATGCTCGGGCTGCTGGGGACGGACGGGGTCGGCCGGGCCATCGGGCTGGGCGACGCGGGCGCGCTGCGCCGGGCGCCCGGCGTGGGGCCGAAGCTGGCGGAGCGCGTGGTGCTGGAGCTGCGGTCCAAGGCGCCGACGGTGATGGCGATGGGGGCGCGGGGCGCGCGTCCGGCGCTGGCCGAGGCGCTGGTCGATGATCCGGAGGCGGCGCCCGCCGCGCCGGCCTCCGCTCACGCCCCGGCCGCCGCCCCGAAGAAGGGCCGCAAACCCGCCGCGCCCTCCGCCGCGCAGGTCGAGGCCGCCGCTTCCGCCGCCGCCCAGGCCGACGCCCTGTCGGCGCTGGTCAATCTCGGCTATCCCGAGGGCCAGGCCGCCGCCGCGGTGATGGAGGCCGCCGACGCCGAGCCCGGCCCGCCCGAGCCCGCCGCCCTGATACGCGCCGCCCTGCGCGCGCTTTCGCCCGTCCGCTGAGGCCCGCGCCATGCCCGTTCCCGCTCCCGACCCGGACCGCCTGCCCGATCCGGACCGTCTGGTGGACCGCGACGCCCGCCCGGGCGACGAGGCCGACCGCGCGCTGCGCCCCCAGACGCTCGACGATTTCGTGGGGCAGCCCGAGGCCCGCGCCAACCTCCGCGTCTTCATCGAAAGCGCGCGGATGCGGGGCGAGGCCATGGACCACACGCTGTTCCACGGCCCTCCCGGGCTGGGCAAGACCACGCTGGCGCAGATCGTGGCGCGGGAGCTGGGGGTGAACTTCCGCATGACCTCGGGCCCGGTGCTGGCCAAGGCCGGGGACCTGGCGGCGATCCTGACCAACCTGGACGCGCGCGACGTGCTGTTCATCGACGAGATCCACCGCATGAACCCGGCGGTGGAGGAGATCCTGTATCCCGCGCTGGAGGATTTCGCGCTGGACCTGGTGATCGGCGAGGGGCCGGCGGCGCGCACCGTGCGCATCGACCTGCCGCCCTTCACGCTGGTCGGGGCGACGACGCGGCTGGGGCTGCTGACCACGCCTTTGCGGGACCGGTTCGGGATCCCGGTGCGGCTGGAATTCTACGACATTCCCGACCTGGTGAAGATCGTGACCCGCGGCGCGCGCCTGATGGGCGCCCCCGCCGCCCCCGACGGGGCCGAGGAGATCGCGCGCCGCGCCCGCGGCACGCCGCGCATCGCCGGGCGGCTGCTGCGCCGGGTGGTGGATTTCGCGGTGGTGGAGGGGGACGGAACCGTGACCCGCGCCATCGCCGACCGGGCGCTGACAAGGCTGGGGGTGGACGACCTCGGGCTGGATGCGGGGGACCGGCGATACCTGCGTCTGCTGTCGGACCACTACAATGGCGGCCCGGTCGGCATCGAGACCATCGCCGCCGCCCTGTCCGAGGCCCGCGACGCGCTGGAGGAGGTGATCGAGCCGTTCCTCCTGCAATCCGGCCTGATCCAGCGCACCCCCCGCGGCCGCATGCTGGCCGCCCGCGCCTGGCGCCACCTGGGGCTGGAGCCGCCCCGCCCGCCGACGCCGGAGCCGCGTCCGGGCGGTCTTTTCGACGGTTGACGGGCCGGCCGAGGGGCGGGGCGGGGCCCGGCGCGGGCGGCGGGCTCGGCCTGAGCGTCCCGGATTGACGCGGCGACCGGGGCGGAGGATCGTTCATCCCATGATCATCCCCGCCGCCCTCCGCACCCGTTTCGGAAATCTCCTTCCGGCCGAGGCCCGGGTCCTCGCCCGCATGGCCGAGGACGAGGATGTGGTGATCGGCGGGGATCTGCCGACCGAGGGTGACGATACCCGAAAGATCCGCGCCGAATTCGTCGCCGTCCTCGCCCGCGGCGGCTGCGAAGGCGCCGCCCCGCCGCCAAGTGGCCTGCACATCCAGGGCGCCTGGATCGCCGGCCTGCTCGACCTGCGCGGCCCGCAGATCGACCTCGACCTCGGCCTTCTCGACTGCCGCTTCGACGCGCCGCCGCTGCTGCTTTCGGCCCGCCTCGCCAACCTCAGCCTCATTGGCTCGCATCTTCCGGGCATCGACGCCGACCGGCTCGAGACGCGGGGCGACGTGTTCCTGCGCGGGGCGGTGGTGCAGGGCGAGGCGCGGTTCCCCGGTGCGCGGCTGGGCGGGAACCTGGACTGCGTCGGCGCGCGGTTCGAGCGGGAGGGGGGCTTCGCGTTGACCGCCGACGGGCTCGAGACGCGGGGCTCCGTGTTCCTGCGCGGGGCGGTGGTGCAGGGCGAGGCGCGGTTCCCCGGCGCGCGGCTGGGCGGAAACTTCGACTGTGACTCCGCTTATTTTGAGCAAGAATATGGAGCTGCGCTCAATGCGGACGCCATTGAAGTAGAGGGCGACGTGCTTCTGACACGAACAGAGGTGCGTGGCGCAGCTCGTTTGCTCCATGCCAGGCTAAAGCATGACCTCATTTGCGTGGGGTCGTCTTTTCGCAAGGAGTATGGGGTCGCACTGATGGTTCGGGATGCCTGGGTCACGGGTGGGCTCATCCTCCGTGGCGAAACTCGCGTGTGCGGCACCCTCGACATGACGAACTCGAGATTTGGTTACATTGATGTCGAGGCGGCCTCTTGGCCCTCGGTCGGTGAGCTCATGCTAGACCGCTGCTGCTACGACGCCTTTATCTCAAGCCCTGTAGATGCGCGCAGCCGGCTCGACTGGCTGGCGCTGCAGGACGAGGCGCGGTTTGGGCAGGACTTCTGGCCGCAACCCTATGAGCAGCTCGCGAAAGTGTTCCGCGAGATGGGGCATGTCGCCGACGCACGAACGGTGCTGATCCGCAAGGAGAAGCTGCAACGCGTCGCGCGGCGGGCGAAGATGGGGGCCGCGCCTCGGGCGCTGTTCTGGCTGCGGGACGCGGCCTTCGCCGTCACGGTGCGCTACGGACGCGCGCCGATGCTGGCCTTCGTCTGGCTGGCGGGGCTGGCCCTGATCGGCTTCGCGATGTTCTACGCGGCCGAGCGGAACGGCGCGCTCAAGCCCAACACCGGCTACACCCTGCGCGCCGACGAATGGGTGGCCTGCGGCGCCGCGCTGGGCGCTCCGGTGCATGATGCCGGCACGGGCGAGACGCTGAAGGGGCGACGCGCGTCCGGTCAGACCCGGCTCGCCTGCTTCCTCGCCCAGCCGGAGGGCGCCAAATACCCGGAGTTCAACGCCTTCGTCTATTCGCTCGACACGCTCCTGCCCATCGTGGACCTGGAGATGCAGGACTACTGGATCCCCGACGAAAGCGCCGAATGGCCTTTCGCCCGCGCCGCGCGGTGGTATCTCTGGGTCCATATCGCGCTGGGCTGGGGGCTGTCGCTGCTCGCGGTCGCGGGATTCTCGGGCCTTGTGAAATCGGACGGAACGCCATGACCTCTCGCCCGCCCCACACGATCTCCGTCCGCGTCTATTACGAGGACACCGACCTCGCCGGCGTCGTCTACTACGCCAACTACCTGCGTTTCTACGAACGCGGACGGTCCGAGGCGTTGCGCGATCTCGGCATCGACCAGGTGGCGATGAAGGCCGCGGGGCTGGTCTTCGTGGTGCGGAGCTTCGCGCTCGACTATCTCGTCCCCGCCCGCTTCGACGACCTGCTGGAGATCCGGACCGGGATCGGCGCCCTGCGCGGCGCCTCGCTGGAGATGACGCAGGAGGTGCTGCGCGACGGCGAGACGCTCAACCGCGCCACGGCCCGGATCGCCTGCATGACCGTCGAGGGCCGCCCGGCCCGGCTGCCCGCCGACCTGCGCGCCGCGCTCGCCCCCGAGCGCGGCTGAACGGCGCTCCGGGCCGAAGGGCAGGGGGGCGCGAGGTCGGGGGGCGCCGCAGCGTTCCGCGGCCCCCGCCCGCCGCCCCCCCTGCGGCGTCTTGAGCAAGCCGCGCGCGGGCGCCGAATGGTCACATTGCCGCCGCCCTTCTGTTTCACCCGCAAGCCTTGCTGTAGGATGCGTTTCCGGAGCGGGGTCCCATTGGAGGGACCCACGGGATGCGCACCGGACCGGCCCCGCCAAAAAGACGGGCCGGCCGGAGGCGGAGCAGGGGACGAGGCATGGACCCAGAGCAGGCGACAAGCGCCCTCGCGGCGGCGCACGACATGGATTTTTCACTGACCGCGCTGTTCCTGCGCGCGACGTTGACCGTGCAGATCGTCATGGTGCTGCTGATCGCGGCGTCGATCTGGTCATGGGCGGTGGCGATCTCGAAATTCATGCGCTACGGCAAGGCGCGCCGGGACGCGGCGATGTTCGAGAACGCCTTCTGGTCGGGCCAGCCGCTCGATGAGCTGCATGAGCGGCTGGGCGACCGGCCGCGCTCGGCGCTGGAGCGGATATTCGTCGCCGGCATGGGGGAGTGGCGCAAGTCCCACGCCCCCGGAGGCAAGCTGATCGCCGGCGCCGACCAGCGCATCGGGCGGGTGATGTCGGTGGCCATCCAGCGGGAGGCCGAGTCGCTCGAATCCCGGCTGGGCGCGCTGGCCACGACCGGCTCGGTGGCGCCCTTCATCGGGCTGTTCGGCACGGTCTGGGGCATCAAGAACGCCTTCGAGAACATCGCCATGTCGCAGAACACCAACCTCGCCGTCGTGGCGCCCGGCATCGCCGAGGCGCTGCTGGCGACCGCGCTGGGCCTGCTGGCGGCGATCCCGGCGGTGGTGCTCTACAATCACCTGTCGAGCCAGGCGGACCGGCTGGTCGGGCGGATGGACAGTTTCGCCGACGAGTTCGGCGCCATCCTCGACCGCCAGATGCAACGACGGGAGGGCTGAGCCATGGGCGCCTCGATCCAGCCTCGCGGCGGCGGGGGCGGCCGTGGCCGGCGGGCGCGGCATCGTCCGATGTCGGAGATCAACGTCACGCCCTTCGTGGACGTGATGCTGGTGCTGCTGATCATCTTCATGGTCGCCGCGCCGCTGCTGACCACCGGCGTGCCGCTGGAACTGCCCCAGGCGGTCGCCGACCCGCTGCCTCATCAGCAGGAGGAGCCGCTGACCGTGCAGCTCTCCGGCGACGGCAAGGCCTATGTGATGGACGTGGAGGTCCCGCCCGGCGAGATCGCCGCGCGCCTCGCCGCCATCGCCTCGGAGCGGCGGGGGGACCAGGTGTTCCTGCGCGCCGACCAGGGGCTCGCCTATGGACGCATCGTGGAGGTCATGGCGGCATTGTCCGCCGGCGGCTTCCGCTCCATCTCCCTTGTCACCGACCCGAGCCCGCAGGCCAACTGATGACCACCGCCCGCCCCTTGCGCCGGCCGCCCCGGCCGGAGGACGAACGCGCCGAGACCGGGCGCGGCCTGTGGGTGTCCGCAGGCGTCCACGGGGCGCTGGTGGCGCTGGTGATCTTCGGCGGGCCGCTGTTCCAGGCGGATGAGGCGCAGGCGGTGCGCATCGCCGATGTGGACATCATCTCCGGCGCGCAGTTCGACGCCATGGTCTCCACCGCGCCGGAAGGCCCGCGGGGCGAGACCGCGCCGCTGGTCGCCCCGCGGGAGGGGACCGACGCCCCCGCGCCCGAGGGGCTGAACGCCGACGCGCCGCCCGCCCGCGCCCCTGGCGACGCCGCCCCCGCGCCGGATCGGGCCGAGGCTCCCGCCCGCCCCGACGCCGCGCCGGAACGCCCGACGCCGCCCGCCTCGCGGCCGCGGAACAACGCCCCCGCGCCGACCGCGCCGGTGGAGACGCCGTCGGGCGTCGCCTCCATGTCGCTGCCGCTGCCCGCGGGGCCCGACCGCCCGGACGCGCCCCAGCGCGATGCGCCGGTGACGCCGGACGCCGCCGCGCCCCGGCCCTCGGACCGGGTGGCGCCGACGCCCGCGCCCAAGTCCCCGGTGATCGCCGAGGCCGACAAGGCCACGCCCGAGAGCCGGCCGACGCTCGACACCACCCCGACCCCGCCGCGGCCCGAGACCCAGGCCGCCGCGCCGAAGGAGGCCGCGGCCCAGATCGTGACCGAGGCCGACGAGCAGTCGGACCAGGACACGCGCGCCCCCGTGGCCAGCGCGCCGCCCGCCGGCCGTCCGGTTCCGCCCTCCCGGTCCGCGCCGGCGGAGCAGCCGCCGACCGAGGTCGCCGCGGCGGAGCCCGAGAAGAAACCCGAGACCAGGCCCGCCGAAAAGCCCGCGCCCAAGCCCGCGGCGCAGTCCGGCGGCGGCGGGACGGCCGCGCCGCGCCAGACCACGCAGGCGGCGCTGGGCCCGGCGCTGACGTCGGGCCAGGTGGAGGGCGTGAAGCTCGGGATCCAGCAATACTGGCGCCAGAACCGCGTCATCACGCTCCCCAACTACGAGGAGCTGGTGGTGACCCTGCGCATGACCCTCGACCGGTCCGGCAAGATGGTCGGCCAGCCGAGCTTCGTGTCTCCCCGCTCGCCATCGGACCCGCGTTGGAAGGTGGCCATGGACGCCGCCCGCATCGCGGCGCAGAGAGCGGGTTCCAAGGGCTTCGACCTGCCCGCCGAATCCTATGAGCGGTGGAAGGTGATCGAGGTCGTGTTCAATCCCGGACGAGGGGTATCGATGTGACCACCGCCCGCCGCCATTCCGGCGCCCGGCTGCGCGCAGCCGCCGGCGCCGCGGCCCTGATCTTCGCCGCCTTCGGCGCGGCCGCCTGGGGGATTCTCCCCGCGCCGGCCGCCGCCCAGGAGCCGCTGCGCATCGAGATCACCGAAGGCGTGATCGAGCCGATGCCGATCGCGCTGCCCGAATTCGCCCCCGGCGCCGGCGCCGAGGGGATCGCGCAGGAAGTCCGCGCGGTGATCGCCGCGGATCTCACCGGCTCGGGCCTGTTCCGGGTCATCGACCCCAACGCCTATCTCGCCCCCGGCGGCTCGGTCGACGCGCGGCCGGCCTTCGAGAACTGGCGGGTGATCAACGCCGAGGCGCTGGGCGTGGGCGAGCTGGGCTATGGCGACGACGGGCGGCTGTCCGCGCGCTTCCAGCTCTGGGACGTGTTCGGCGGCCAGCCGCTGGGCCAGGGCATCGCCCTGCGCGCGGCGCCCGGCGATGCGCGCCGCATCGCCCACAAGATCGCCGACCAGATCCACCTCGCCCTGACCGGCGAGCCGGGATATTTCGACAGCCGCGTCGCCTTCGTGGCCGAGAGCGGCCCGAAGAACGCCCGCGAAAAGCGCATCGCGATCATGGATCAGGACGGCGCCAATGTCCGCTACATCACCGATGGGCGGTCGCTGGCGCTGACCCCGCGATTCTCCCCCACGGGCGAATCGCTGGTCTACATCTCCTGGGCCACGGGCGTGCCGAAGGTGGTGATCCACGACCTGCGCGCCCAGCGGTCCGAGGTGCTCGGCTCCTTCCCCTTCATGTCCTTCGCGCCGCGCTTCTCGCCCGATGGCGGGCGGGTGCTGATGTCGCTGTCGGACGGGGGCAACACCGACATCTTCGAGATGACGCTGGCCAGCCGCTCCCTGCGTCGGCTGACCTCCGGTCCGGCGATCGAGACCGCGCCGTCCTATTCGCCCGACGGAACCCAGATCGTGTTCGAAAGCGACGCGGGCGGGGCGCAGCAGCTCTACGTCATGCCGGCGGGCGGCGGGACCGCGACCCGGATCAGCTTCGGCGACGGACGCTACGGCACCCCGGTCTGGTCTCCGCGCGGAGACCTGATAGCCTTCACCAAGATGCTGGGCGGCCGGTTCCATATCGGCGTGATGCGCACCGATGGCAGCCAGGAGCGGCTGCTGACCGCCTCCTGGCTGGACGAGGCCCCGACCTGGGCGCCCAACGGCCGGGTCCTGATGTTCTTCCGCGAAGGGCCGGGCGCCGCCAGCGCGCCGCAGGTCTGGCGGGTGGACGCGACGGGACGCAACCTGCGCCGGGCGGCGATGCCCGGGGCGGCCTCCGACCCGTCCTGGTCCGCGCTGCTCCCCTGATCCGGGGGCGGGGCCGGCCCGCGGGGCGCAAGCCCCGTGACGGACGGCCCCGCCGCCCGGCGTCGGAAAAGCGGCCCGCGTCGCGCTTGACCTCGGCGGCCCTGGCCGCATGTGAATCCCGGCGGCTCCCAGGACCGCCGGCGACCGCTCCCGCTCCCGGCTCCGGCCGCGGGAATGACTCGCGGCATCCCGCCGCGGGGATTGCATCCGGGCTCTGCGCGCCCGAAACACCACATCGCGCCGCGGATGTCCGCAGCGCAGCACAGGATTGAGACCATGAACCTGATCCGCCCCCTCGCCTTCGGCCTTATGGCCCTCGGCCTCGCCGCCTGCTCCACCAACACGCCGGAGACCACCTCCGTCGCCCCCGCCCCGCAGTCGCTCGACCCGAGCTCGGTGGCCTATTTCAACGCCGAAGTCGGCGACCGGGTGTTCTTCGGCACCGACCGCTCGACGCTGGACGTCGAGGCCCAGTCCACCCTGCGCCGCCAGGCCGCCTGGCTGCTCGACAACCCGACCCGCACCGCGGTGATCGAGGGCCACGCGGACGAGCGCGGCACCCGTGAGTACAACCTCGCCCTGGGCGCCCGCCGCGCCTCCGCGGTGCGCAACTTCCTGGTGGCCGAGGGCGTGCCCGCCGGGCGTCTGTCCTCCGTCACCTTCGGCAAGGAGCGTCCGGAAGCCCTGTGCTCGGCCGAGAGCTGCTGGAGCCTGAACCGTCGCGGCGTGACCGTGATGACCGACGGCCCGACGAGCTGATCATGGACGCGCGGCGCAAGGAGCGTCGCCTGACCGGGGCGGGGGGCCTCGGGACGGCGAGCGCGGAGAATCCGCGGGACGGGGGTCGGGGCGCGCAGGCCCTTCCCGTCCGCGTCTGTCACGCCGTCGCGGCGGGCGGGGCGCGTCCCGTCCGCGCCATGCCGGGCCTTCGGGCGCTGTTCCTGTCCCTGCCGCTGTTTGCGGCCGGGGCGGGGGCGGCGCTCGCGCCCGCTCTGGCCACGATGCTGGTCCCCGGACCCGCCGCGGCCCAGAGCGGCGGCGCCCAGGCCGCCCAGATCCAGGCGCTGGGCGAGGAGGTGCGGCGCCTCACCGGCCGGGTGCAGGAGCTGGAGGCCAAGATCGACCGCATCGCCCGCGATGGCGGGCAGCGGATCAACGACCTCGACTACCGCCTGACCATGCAGGAAGGCGGCGACGCCGGGATGGTCGGCGATCCGGTGGCGCTGGGCGGCATCGCCGCGGCGCTGTCCGCCGGCGCTCCGCCGGTCGCGGTGTCCGAAAAGCTCACCCTGGAGCAGGCCGAGACCGCGCTGGCCAATGACGACCCGACCACCGCGCGCAAGCTGGTCGGCGAGTTCCTGGAGCAGAACCCGTCCGGGCCGCTGACCCCGCGGGCGCGCTTCATCCTGGGCCGGTCGCTGTCGGAACTGGGCGAGACCCGGTCCGCCGCGCAGATCTATCTCGGTTATGTGCAGACCTGGCCGCAGGGGCCGGACGCGCCGGAGTCGCTGCTGCGGCTCGGCTCGGCCCTCGCCGCGCTGAACAAGGGGCAGGAGGCCTGCCTGACCCTCGCCGAGGTGGCCAAGCGCTTTCCCGACGCGAGCGAGCTCGTGGGCGCCGCCGATGCCGAGCGTCAGCGCATCGGCTGCCGCTGAGCCGTCCGCTCCGGCCGGACCTCCGGTCGGAGCGGCGCGCGCCGCCGCTTTCGCGGCCTTTCCATGACCGTCCCTGATTTTCCGCCCGCCCCGCGGGCCGGCCCCGACGACGCGGCCCGCGCCGCCGAAACCCGCGCCGCCCTGCGCGACCGGCTGGAGGCGCTGGCCCCGCCGCGCCTCGGCGTCGCGGTGTCCGGCGGCGGCGACAGCCTGGCGTTGCTGCTGGTCGCCCGCGGCTGGGCCGCCGCCGATCCCGCCCGCCGGCTGGAGGTCGCCACCGTCGATCACCGCCTGCGCGCCGAAGCGGCGGAGGAGGCCCGCGCCGTCGCCCGGCTCTGCGCCCGGCTGGGGCTGCCCCACGCGACGCTGGCCTGGGCCGAGCCCGCGCCCGGCCGCAACCTCGCCGCCGCCGCCCGCGACGCCCGCGCCGCGCTGATCGCCGGCTGGGCGCGGGACCGGGGGCTGGGGGCCGTGGCGCTGGGCCATACGCGCGACGACCAGGCCGAGACGCTGCTGATGCGGCTGGCCCGCGGCTCCGGGCTCGACGGGCTGGCGGCGATGCGCGAGGACGCCGTTCGCGCCGGCGCCCGCTGGCTGCGCCCGGCCTTGGGCGTGGGGCGCGAAGACCTGCGCGCCGTGCTGCGCGACGCGGGGCAGGGGTGGTTCGACGACCCCTCCAACGACGACCCGACGCGCGACCGGGTTCGGGCGCGGCGGGCGCTGGGGCTGCTGGCGCCGCTGGGGATCGAGGCGCAAGGCCTGGCCGCCACCGCCGCGCGGCTCGCGGCCGATGCGGATCATATCGGGGGCGAGGTCGCGGCGCTCGCCGCCGCCGCCCTGCGCATCGGCGGGGCGGGGGAGCTGATTCTCGACCGGGCGCGGCTGCGCGCCGCGCCTCCCGCCCTGACCCGGCGGCTTCTGGGGCGGCTGATCCGCCTGACCGGAGGCGCCGAGCATCCTCCGCGCGCCGCGGCGCTGGCGGCGCTGGAGGCCGGGCTGCGCGCCCCCGGACCCGCCCCCGCCCGCGCCCTGGGCGGCTGCCTGGTCTCGGCCGAGGACGGCCCCCGCCCCGCCATCCGCCTGCACCGGGAGCCCGCCGCCGCCCCGCCCGCGGTCGCGGCGCCCGGCCCCTGGGATGCGCGCTGGCAGGTGGAACCGCCTGAAATGCAACCGGAAGTTGGGTCTGGCGACATCGTGATCGGCGCGTTGGGAGAGCCGGGACTGATCGCGCTGACCCGCCTCGCCCGCGATCCGGAAACCGCCTGGACCCCGCCCGAGACCTGGGCCGCCGCCCCCCGCGCGGCCCGCGCCGCCGCCCCCTGCCTGCGCCGCGACGGCGCCCTGATCGCGGCCCCTCTCGCCGGGCTCGGCGCTGCGACCGTCCATGACCTTCTTCCCGCCCGGATTTCGCGATAGTCCTTCCATCGAATGAAATGATCCGGGTCCGCGCGTTGATACCCCGCGTGTGATACCTATGTGACCAGAGCGACCGGCCAATCGAATCGGAGTTCAGAGTGGGCAACGCCAAGAACCTGGCCTTCTGGGCCGCCGTCATCCTCCTGCTGGTGGCGCTGTTCAGCGTTTTCCAGGAAGGCGGCGGCAGCACCCAAGGGGCCCGCATCACCTACTCGGACTTCCTCGAGAGGGTTGAGAACGACCAGGTCGCTTCCGTCCTGATCGACGGGGAACGCATCACCGGGCGCCTCGGCACCGGCGCCGAGTTCCAGACCATCCAGCCGGGCGGGGCCGACGTGATCCCCGACCTCCGCGCCCATGGCGTCGAGATCCGGGTCGAGCCGCAGCAGTCCTCCGGCCTGCTGTCGACGCTGGGCTTCTGGCTGCCGATGCTGATCCTGATCGGCGTGTGGATCTTCTTCCTCAACCGCATGCAGGGCGGCTCCCGCGGGGGCGCCATGGGCTTCGGCAAGTCCAAGGCCAAGCTGCTGACCGAACGTTCCGGCAAGGTGACCTTCGACGACGTCGCCGGCATCGACGAGGCGAAGGAGGAGCTTGAGGAGATCGTCGAGTTCCTCAAGGAGCCGCAGAAATATTCCCGCCTCGGCGGCAAGATCCCCAAGGGCGCGCTGCTCGTCGGCCCGCCGGGCACGGGCAAGACGCTGCTGGCCCGCGCCATCGCCGGCGAGGCCGGGGTGCCGTTCTTCACCATCTCGGGCTCCGACTTCGTGGAGATGTTCGTCGGCGTCGGCGCGTCGCGCGTCCGCGACATGTTCGAGCAGGCCAAGAAGAACGCGCCCTGCATCGTCTTCATCGACGAGATCGACGCCGTCGGCCGCCATCGCGGCGCCGGCTATGGCGGCGGCAACGACGAGCGTGAGCAGACCCTCAACCAGCTGCTGGTGGAGATGGACGGGTTCGAGGCGAACGAGGGCGTGATCCTCGTCGCCGCCACCAACCGACCCGACGTGCTCGACCCTGCGCTGCTGCGTCCCGGCCGCTTCGACCGTCAGGTCGTGGTGCCGAACCCGGACGTCATGGGCCGCGAGAAGATCCTCAACGTCCACGCCCGCAAGGTGCCGCTGGCCCCGAACGTGGACCTCAAGGTCATCGCGCGCGGCACGCCCGGCTTCTCGGGCGCCGATCTCGCCAACCTGGTGAACGAGTCGGCGCTGACCGCGGCGCGGCTCGGCAAGCGGCTCGTCACCATGGACGACTTCGAGAAGGCCAAGGACAAGGTGATGATGGGGGCCGAGCGCCGGTCCATGGTCATGACCGAGGACGAGAAGAAGCTGACCGCCTATCACGAGGCCGGTCACGCCATCGTCGGCCTGAACGTCCCCGACCACGACCCGATCCACAAGGCGACCATCATCCCGCGCGGCCGCGCGCTGGGGCTGGTGCTGTCTCTGCCGGAGCGGGATCACCTCTCGGTCAGCTACACCAAGTATCGCTCCAAGATCGCCATGGCGATGGGCGGCAAGGTGGCCGAGGAGCTGATCTTCGGCGCCGACAAGGTGACCTCGGGCGCGGCCTCCGACATCCAGCAGGTCACCCGCATCGCGCGGGCGATGGTCACCCAGTTCGGCATGTCCGAGCAGCTGGGCAACATCGACTACGCGAACGAGCAGCAGTCCTATCTGGGGACCGGCTACGGGCAGACCTCCGCCTCGCCCGAGACCCAGCGCGTCATCGACGCCGAGGTCCGGCGCCTGGTGGACGAGGGTTACGAGAAGGCCAAGAGCATCCTGACCGAAAAGGCCGGGGATCTCGAGCGGCTGGCCCAGGGCCTGCTGGAATACGAGACCCTGACCGGGGACGAGATCGCCGCGGTGATCCGGGGCGAGACCCTGGACCGCTCCGACGACGATGGCGAAGCGCCCTCCGGCGGCCATGGCGCTCCGGGAATCGCCTCGATCCCCAAGGCGGGCAAGCGCCCCCGCGGCGGCGACGGCATGGCCCCGCAGCCGCAGGGCTGAGGCCCGGGGCCGGTCCCGACACGACATGCGAACGGCGGCCCTCCGGGGCCGCCGTTTTCGTTCGGGCCGCGCCCGCCGCGCCCGCGCCGCGCGCTCCCCCGCCCCGATCCCCCCGCCCGGCGCCCCGAGACGGTTCCGCAAGCGTCCCCGCCGCCGCGCGCCGCGGGCGTCCGGTCGCCGCCGGCGCATCGCCGACGCGGCGCCTTCCTCCCCTTGCCGCCCTCGCCCGCAAGCCTATGCTGCGGCCCCCGACCTCCCGCCGGGGGCCGCAGCATCCGGAGACCGTCATGACCGAGCACCACAAGAAAACCGACCGCGTCGAGCGCTGGCTGGACCTCTCGGTCCCGGTGGAGACCGTCTGGGCGGTGATCGGCGACTTCTGCGATCTGAAGTCCTGGGTTCCCGGCGTCGAAAGCTGCGAGCGCGTCGAAATCGGCGGCGACGTCCACCGTCACGTCAAGGCGACCTCCGGCGCGCTGTTCCTCGAACGGCTGGTCGAGGAAGGCCCCCACCTTCACCGCTACACCATCGAGGAAGGCGCCCTGCCGGTGGAGAACTACCTCGCCACCCTCACCGTGTTCCCGCATGAGAGCGGCTGCCGGGTCTGGTGGTCGGCCAGCTTCGACAGCGAGAACCCGGAGGCGGACGCCATGGTCGCGGGCATTTTCGAGGGCGGTCTGCGGGCGCTCGACAAACGCTTCGCCGCCTGACCGGGGGGCGCGGCGGCGCGGGCGGGGCGGGGGCGAACCCGCCCTGCGCCCGCCCGGGATCAGAGCTGCGCGAGCAACGCCTCGAACCGCTCCAGGAACGCGGCCCTCGCCTCGGCCGGAGATCGGGGGGCGATCCGCCATTCCGCCGCGCCCTCGAATTTCGGGCGGCCGAAGAACCTGTCCGCCTCCGCCTCCGAGAACCCTGCGAGCTGCGTCGCCTCGAACCAGGCGCAGGCCCGGTCGGCGCGCTTGATGCGGGCCTTCACCGATTTGGGCGTGGCCGCGGGCAGGCCGAAACGCACATGCACGGCGCGCTCCAGCCGGTCCTCGAATTCCCGGTAGTCCAGCCCCAGCGCGGTCTTGAACGGCGAGATCATGTCGCCGATCACGTATTCCGGCGCGTCGTGCAGCAGCGCCGCCAGCCGCCACTTGGCGGGGCAGGGATCGGGCGAGACGCGCCCGAAGATCTCCTCCACATGCAGCGAATGCTCGGCCACCGAAAACGGCCATTCCCCCCTGGTCTGCCCGTTCCAGCGGGCGACGAAGGCGAGGCCATGGGCGATGTCCTCGATCTCCACATCCATGGGGGAGGGATCGAGCAGGTCGAGCCTGCGCCCGGACAGCATGCGCTGCCAGGCGCGGGGGGGCGTGCCGGACATGGGGGTTCCTTCAGGCTTGGCGGGCGGGGCGTTTCGGCAGGGCGGTTTCGGCCGGAGGGTTAGCCGCCCCGCGCCCCGGCGTCGAGGGGGACGCGGCGGGAAGCGGCCGCCGCGCGCGCCGCGGGCGCGGGCCTGCCGGCGCGGCCTCGCCTATCCGTCTGCGTCCAATTCAGCGCAAACGCTCCCACCTGTCGCGTCCGGTCGCGTTGCTCCGTTACGCTGCACCTGCTAACCCGTTCTTCGACGCCCCCAGCGGCCCCCCCAAGGAGACCTCCGCATGACCGATTACATCGTCAAGGACATCAGCCTGGCCGAGTTCGGCCGCATCGAGCTCGACATCGCCGAGACCGAGATGCCGGGCCTGATGGCGCTGCGCGAAGAGTTCGGGCCCTCTCAGCCGCTCAAGGGCGCGCGGATCGCCGGTTCGCTCCACATGACGATCCAGACCGCGGTGCTGATCGAGACGCTCGCCGCCCTGGGCGCGGATGTCCGCTGGGCCTCGTGCAACATCTTCTCCACCCAGGACCACGCCGCCGCGGCCATCGCCGCCGCCGGCATCCCGGTCTTCGCCGTGAAGGGCGAGACGCTGGAGGAATACTGGGACTACGCCGACAGGATCTTCGATTTCCCCGAGGGCGGCTGCAACCTGATCCTCGATGACGGCGGCGACGCCACGCTCTACATCCTCATGGGCGCCCGCGTCGAAGAGGGCGAGACCGCGCTGATCGAGACCCCGACCTCGG
Source organism: Albimonas donghaensis (assembly GCF_900106695.1). Classification (GTDB taxonomy): domain Bacteria; phylum Pseudomonadota; class Alphaproteobacteria; order Rhodobacterales; family Rhodobacteraceae; genus Albimonas; species Albimonas donghaensis. The sequence continues at coordinate 328,276 of NZ_FNMZ01000002.1, read as the reverse complement.
AGGAGGAGGAATACCTCTTCGCCCAGATCAGGAAGCGCATGGCGAAGACCCCCGGCTGGTTCGTCAAGCAGCGCGCCATGATCCAGGGCGTGTCGGAGGAAACCACCACCGGCGTCCACCGCCTGTATTCGATGATGAAGAAGGGCCACCTGCCGTTCCCGGCGATCAACGTGAACGACTCGGTGACCAAGTCGAAGTTCGACAACAAGTATGGCTGCAAGGAATCGCTGGTCGACGGCATCCGCCGCGCCACCGACACCATGATGGCCGGCAAGGTCGCCGTCGTCTGCGGCTATGGCGACGTGGGCAAGGGCTCGGCCGCCTCGCTGCGCGGCGCCGGCGCCCGGGTGATCGTGACCGAGATCGACCCGATCTGCGCGCTGCAGGCGGCGATGGACGGCTTCGCCGTGGCGACGCTGGAGGACGTGGTCAAGACCGCGGACATCTTCATCACCACCACCGGCAACAAGGACGTGATCCGCATCGAGCACATGCGCGAGATGAAGGACATGGCCATCGTCGGCAACATCGGCCATTTCGACAACGAGATTCAGGTGGCCAACCTGAAGAACCTGAAATGGACCAACATCAAGCCGCAGGTGGACCTGATCGAGATGCCCTCGGGCGCCCGGATGATCCTGCTGTCGGAAGGCCGCCTGCTGAACCTCGGCAACGCCACCGGGCATCCGTCCTTCGTGATGTCCGCGTCCTTCACCAACCAGGTGCTGGCGCAGATCGAGCTGTGGACCCGCGGCGACCAGTATTCGAACGAGGTCTACGTGCTGCCCAAGCATCTGGATGAGAAGGTGGCCATGCTGCATCTCGCCAAGCTGGGGGTGAAGCTGACCGAGCTGTCGACGGAGCAGGCCGAGTATATCGGCGTGACCCCGGCCGGCCCGTTCAAGCCCGAGCACTACCGCTACTGATCCCCGCCTGCGCGGCGTGATCCTCGGCCCCGGCGGATGCGCCGGGGCCGTTTTCGTTTCCGGCGCCGCGTCGCCGGAACGGGCGCGCGGCGGCGCGCGTCGATCACGCGGCGATGACCTGCGCGTGATCGGTGAAACTTTCCCGAACCCGGCCCGTATCTGGTTTCGAACGCCGGCCGACCCCAGGCCCGCGACACGGAACAGGAGAGCCACGATGCCCAGAACCCAGACCGGTTTCGCCTTCGCCCTCGCCGCCGCCGCCGGCCTCTTCGCCGGCGCCGCCCATGCCGACGGCATGCCGATGGTCAAGGCCATGGATCAGGACATGTCCAACGGCGTGATCTCGGCCGAGATGATCGTCGCCGGCGCCAATGGCTGGATGGTCGTGCATCGCACCGGCGACGACATGAAGCCCGGCCCGGTGGTCGGCTACGCCCCCCTGCGCGCCGGCGAGAACACCGACGTCGCCGCCCTGCTGACCGAGCCGGCGTCGCCGGGCGACAAGTTCATGCTGATGATCCATTCCGAAGACGGCGGCATGAAGACCGGGGTGTTCGAGTACACGCTCGGCGCCAAGGAGGACGGCCCGATCAAGCCCGACGGCAAGCTGGTGATGGAAATCGTCTCGGCGCTCTGATCGCCGCGCCCCGGCCCTGGGCGGGAAGGACCGGCGCCCCGGGGGTGCGCCGGTTCGTGGGACGGTGACGGCCGGGCGACACGCCGGCGCCGAAGCTCCGATGGGGGGGCGACGGCGGCCGGAGAACGACGCGATCCGCGCGCGACCTGCGCGGGTCGCGTTTTCATGTTCCCTGAAGACGCGCAGGCCGTGGCCTTTCACGCCCCGCTCCTCTCCCCTCCTCTCCCCTCCTCTCCCCTCCTCTCCCCTCCTCTCCCCTCCTCTCCCCGCCCCCCGCCCCGCGACCCCGGAGCGCGCTTGCGAGTCGCCGTTCGCGGCGCCAAATCGACGGCGAGGCGGGGGCCTTGGCGGAAGGTGGCGAATGAAGCTCATCGCGACGATCGCGTTTATCGCGGCGGCGGCGCTGGTCTCGGCCTGCGAACAGGGTCCGCGGACCATCCGGGTTTCGCAGAGCGACGGCGATGTCGGCCTGTCGATGCAGGAGGTCAAACCGCCCCAGGGCGTCGCGCGCGGGGCGGGCGCGGTCGATCACGACCCCGATCCGGACGAGATGATGTGCCTCGCGCGCGCGCTCTATTTCGAAGCCCGCTCCCAGCGGGATCGGGAGGTGGAGGCGGTGGCGCATGTGGTGCTCAACCGCGTGGCGCATCCGCAGTTCCCCGACACGGTCTGCGGCGTGGTGCGCGAGGGCGGGCAGACCCGGCCCTGCCAGTTCAGCTGGTATTGCGACGGCCGCTCGGACGAGATGACCAACCCTCACCAGGCCGCGCGCATGGTCGGCATCGCCCGCGAGGCGCTGGCCGGCGAGAGCGAGGACCCCACCAACGGCGCCAACATGTTCCACACCACCCGGATCCTGCCGTTCTGGACCCGATCCGCCGACGGGGGGCAGCGCATCGGGGCGCATCGCTTCTGGCGGCTGGTCAACCGCTGAGCCTCCGCCGGACATACGTCAGCCGCCGCCCTTGATCCCGCCGCGGGGCGGGGCCAATGTGCCGGCCGACAGAACGGCCCCCGCGGGCGAGGCGCGCTGAACGCGCCCGCGGCGGGGGCGCGCCGCATATGGGGAGGAGACCCGGAATGGCCGAGCAAATGAGCGATGTGGTGACCTATGAAGTCACCGAGGATGGCGTCGCGATCATCCGCGCCGACAATCCGCCGGTGAACGCGCTGGGCTACCAGAACCGCCTGGGCCTGTGGAACGCCATCGAGAAGTTCGACGCCGACGCGACCGCGAAGATCGCCCTGGTGCATTGCGACGGCCGCACCTTCTTCGCGGGGGCCGACATCTCGGAATTCGGGGGCGTGCGCGCCGACCCGCTGCTGCCTCAGGTCTGCGACCGCTATGAGGCGGCGACCAAGCCGGTGGTGGCCTCGATGCACGGCACCAGCCTCGGCGGCGGGTTCGAGATGGGGCTGGCGAGCCATTACCGGATCGCCCAGAAGAAATCGAAGGTGGGGCTTCCGGAAGTCCATCTCGGCATCATCCCCGGCGCCGGCGGCACCCAGCGCGCGCCCCGCGTGATGGGCGCGGCCAACGCGCTGGAGGCGATCACCACCGGCCGTCACATGTCCGCGGTGGAGGCGCATGAGCTGGGCGCCATCGACCGCCTCGACGACTCGGGCGATCCGCTCGCCGCCGGGCTCGCCTATTGCCGCGAACTGCTGGCGGAGGGCGCCGGCCCCCGCCGCACCGGCGAGCGGCCCGTCCCCGACGCCACGCCCGAGCTTTTCGCCGAGTGGACCGAGAAGGTGAAGAAGACCGCCAAGGGCCAGAACTCGCCGCTTTATTGCGTCGAGGCGGTGTCGGCCTGCATGCTCCCCATCGCCGAGGGGCTGGAGGCGGAGCGCGCCGTCTCCGCCAAGACCCATTCCGACCCGCAGCGCCCGGCGCTGGTCCATGCCTTCTTCGGCGAGCGGGCGGTCAACAAGATCCCCGAGGCCAAGGTCGCCCCCCGCAAGCTGGAGACGGTGGGGATCATCGGCGGCGGCACCATGGGCGCGGGCATCGCCGCGGCGGCGCTGAACGCCGGGCTGTCGGTGGTGATGGTCGAGATGAACGCGGAGGCCGTGGCGCGGGGCGAGAAGAACCTGCGCCGCAACTACGCGTCCTCGGTCGCCAAGGGACGCATGACCCAGGCCGCGCTGGACGGGATGCTGGAGGCGAAGTTCTCGACCTCGGCCAGCTATGACGCGCTGGCGGATGTGGACCTGGTGATCGAGGCCGTCTTCGAGAAGATGGAAGTGAAGAAGGAGGTCTTCGGCAAGATCGACGCCATCGTGCGCGAGGGCGCGGTGCTGGCCTCCAACACCTCCTATCTCGACGTGGACGAGATCGCGGCTTGCACGAAGCGGCCGCAGGACGTGATCGGGCTGCACTTCTTCTCGCCCGCCCATATCATGCGCCTGCTCGAAGTCGTGGTCGGCGACAAGACCGCGCCCGACGTGGTGGCGACGGGCTTCCAGCTTGCGAAGATGATGAAGAAGGTCGCGGTGCGCGCCGGGGTCTGCGACGGCTTCATCGGCAACCGCATCCTGGGCGCCTACATGAAGGCCGCCAACATGATGGTCGAGGACGGCGCCGACCCCTACGAGGTCGACGCGGCGGTGCGGTCCTTCGGCTACCCGATGGGGCCGTTCCAGATGGGCGACCTCGCGGGGCTCGACATCGGCTATTTCAACCGGCGCGGCAAGGATGCGACCCGCGATCCGGAGACGCGCTATTCCGAGGGCTTCCTCGACCGGATGTACGAGAACGGCTGGCTGGGCCAGAAGACCGAGAAGGGCTTCTACGACTATGCCGGCGGCGCGCGGTCGGGCCCGCCCAATCCCGAGATCCCGGCGATGATCGAGGCCGAGCGGCGCAAGCTCGGCATCAACGCCAAGCCGTTCTCGCGCGAGGACATCCTGCGCCGCTACATCGCCGCGATGACCAACGAGGCGGCGAAGGTGGTGGGCGAGGGCATCGCGCTGCGGCCGGTGGACGTCGATATGACGTCGCTGTTCGGCTACGGCTATCCGCGCTGGCGGGGCGGGCCGATGCACCATGCGGACGCGGTGGGGCTGGACGTGATCCTCAACGACATCCGGGAGTTCGCCAAGGACGACCCGAAGTTCTGGGAGCCGGCGCCGCTGCTGGTGAAGCTGGTCGAAGAGGGCAGGAGCTTCGCGGATCTCAACAAGGGCTGAGCCGCGGCTCGGCTTGGCATCCGGAAAAAGGGGCGGGGCCGCGGGGCCTCGCCCTTTTTCGCGCGGCCTTTTCCGTGCGGGGCAGGGAGCGGCGCGTCCAGGTCGCGCCGGCGGCGCCCGCCCGCCCGCGCCGCGCGGAACCGGGCGCGCCGGGGGGCGCCGTCTCAGCCCAACAGGCCGAGCGTCAGGCCGATGCAGGCGCAGGCCCCGACCACGTGCGCGCCGTCGATCAGGGCGAGCTTCGGGTTGCGGGCCGCGAAGGCGTAGCTGCAGGCCAGCCAGGGGGCGGCCATGAACAGGCCCGCGCCGAGGCCCGCCGTCAGCCCGGCGCCCGCGCCCGCCAGTCCGGCCATGACGAAGACATGGCGCAGGAAGCCCGCGGTCAGCAGGGCGGCGGCGAAGGCCACGACATAGGGGGCGGGGGCTTTCATATGGGCGGCGATGGCGGCTTCGGGCAGGCCGACCTCTCGCCGCCAGATCCCGCCGACCAACAGACCGTACCAGAGCGCGCCGAACCCGAACCCCGCCGTCGCCGCCAGGATCACCGCGATCACGCCCATGTCGTTCCCCTTCGTCCGTCATCCCCCCGCCGGGACGGCGGAGGCGCGCGCCATCATGCCTTGGCCGAGCCCAAGGGCAAAGCGGAAGCGGCGGGTGAGGATGGCGCCGAGGATGGCGCCAAGGATGGCGGGGGGGGGGCGGCTGCGGACGCAGGGGGCTGAGGCGGGGCGTTCAGCCCCGGTCCCGGCCCGTGCCGCGCATCATCCGGAACACCGGCCGCGCCTGGCCCGCCGCGGTCAGCGCCGGCGGCGCCTGACGGGGCTTGCGGCTGCCCACGCGCAGCGGAACGTCGGAGACGGTCTCCGCCACGGCCGGCACGGCGAGGTCGTCGCGGCGCAGCGCCCCGCGCGGGGCGGGTCCGGTCCGGGAGGCCGGCCCCCAGATCTTCCACGCCCAGGCGATCAGCCAGGCGCCGACCAGAACGGCGACGATGATGATTTCGGTCTTGGTGTCGAACATGAACTCAGGTCCGCGAAACGCTACTCAACCCCCGCACCCTAGCGACGCCCGCCCGTCGAGTTGAGTCGCTTCGTGAACCAGCGCTTAACCTTGTTGCCGCAGGGCCGCGCGGCCGCGCGCCCGCCCTGTTTCAAGACCCTGCGGCGAAAATGTCGCGCGCGACGTTGACCCCGCCCGGTCGGCGCCTATGGTGGGCCGCGCAAAAGGGCGGAAAACCGCCGCGATCAGGGAGGATCGATCCATGAAAACCGCATTCGCCGGGCTGGGCGTCGCGCTTGTCCTGTCCATGGGGTCCGCCCCCGCATGGGCTGCGGACCTGACCATGCGCATCTCGTTGCAGCTGCCGCTGAAAAGCCATCTCGGCCAGAACCTGGCGCTGTTCAAGGAGGAGGTCGAGAAGACCTCCGACGGGTCGATCGAGATCGAGATCTACGACAGCGCCCAGCTCTACAAGGACAAGGAAGTCCCCGCGGCCGTCGGCTCCGGCGCCATCGAGGCCGGCGTCGCCTCGCTGACGCGCTATGTGGGCGATATCCCGGCGGTGGACATCTTCTACCAGCCGTTCCTGTTCGACACCGAGGACAAGGTGAAGAAGGCCACCGCCAAGGGCGGCCCGATCCGCGGCCCGATCGACGAGGCCATCGAGGACACCGGCGCCACGGTGCTGTGGTGGCAGGCCTATGGCGGCGCGGTGCTGCTGTCCAATGGCGGGCCGATCAAGTCGCCCGAGGACATGGTGGGCAAGAAATCCCGCGTGTTCGGCAAGACGCTGGGCGACTTCGTGCAGGCCACCGGCGGCGCGCCGACGATGATCTCGGGCTCGGAGCAGTATCTCGCCTATCAGCGCGGCACGGTGGATATCGGCATGACCGGCGTCTCCGGCGTCAAGTCGCGCAGCCTGTGGGAGGTGATGGACACCATCACCGTGACCAACCATGCCGACATCGAGTTCATCGTGGTGGTCAACACCGAGTGGTGGGAGGGCCTGACCGATGAGCAGCGCGCCATCCTGACCGCCGCCGCCGACAAGGCCGACGCCCATGTCCGCGACGCCATGGCGGGCATCGAGGCCGAGGCCTACGAGGCGGCCGAGGCCAACGGCATGACCGTCTACCGCCCCAGCGAGGCCGAGCTCGCCGCCTGGCGCGAGGCTTCGCAGCCGGTCTACGACGCCTTCACGGCCAAGGCCGGGGATCTCGGCGCGAAGCTGATGGACGCGGCTTCCGGCCTCTGATCGGGACGCCGGGACGCCGCCGGCCGCCGGGGCTTGGGAGGGCCCCGGCGGTCGACGCCAACGCCAACGCCGATGGTCGACCATCGTCATCCGAACATCGTCATCGCCCGGCGCCGCGCCCCTCGCGGCGCCGGGCTTTTCGGGGGGGAGGCCTCGCATGACCATGATTTTCGCGCTGGCCGCGCGGCTGCGCCTGGCGCTGGCCTGGCTCGGGGCGCTGCTGTTCGTCGCCGCCGGCTTCATGCTGACCTGGGAGGTCGGCGCCCGCTATCTGTTCGTCAAGCCGACCATCTGGGCGGCGGAGCTCAGCCAGCTCTGCCTGATCTGGGGGTCGCTGCTCTCCATGGCCTGGCTGCTGGCCGCGCGCCGGCATATCGCGGTGGACGCGGTGGCCGACCGGCTGCCCCCCGCGGTCCGCGCCTGGACCGAGGCCGCGGCGATGGCCGTCGTCGCCGTCTTCGCCGGGGTCACCGCCTGGTACGGGTGGGAGATCTTCCTGGACAGCGCCATTCGCGGGCGCACCTCGGGCACCATGCTCGACGTGCCGATGTGGATCGTCGAGGCGCCGGTGCCCCTGGGCTGCGCCATGCTCAGCCTTCAGGCGCTGGCCGAAATGGCGAAAGCCTTCCGCACCGACTGGTCCGCGCCCCGCGGCATGGGAGAGCACACGTGACCGTCGTCCTGATCCTCGCCGGCCTGTTCACCCTGCTGTTGATGCGGGTTCCCGTGGCTTTCGCGCTGGGCGCGCTGGGGCTGGGGCTGCTGGTGGCCGGCGGGTTCTCGCCGCTGATGTCGCCGCAGGCGATGCTGTCCACGCTCGACGGGTTCATCCTGCTGGCCGTGCCCTTGTTCCTGCTGATGTCCAACGTGCTGCTCAAGGGCGGCGTGGGGGCGGACCTGTTCGCCGCGGTCCACGCCTGGGTCGGGCACTGGCCCGGCGGGCTGGCGGTGGCCACGATCCTGTCCTGCGGGATCTTCGCCGCCATCTCCGGATCCTCGGTCGCCACGGCGGCGACCATCGGCACGGTGGCGATCCCCGAGATGATCTCGCGCGGGTATGACCGCCGCTTCGTCTTCGGACTGCTGGCCGCGGGGGGGACGCTGGGCATCCTGATCCCGCCGTCGATCCCCATGATCGTCTACGGCTTCATCACCGAGGAATCCGTGATCTCGCTGTTCCTCGCCGGCATCGGGCCGGGGATCGCGCTGGTGGTGCTGTTCGTGGTCTACGCGATGATCCACGCCCGTTTCCTCGGCGGACAGGTGCGCGAGCCCGCGGCCTCCTGGGCCGAGCGTCGCCGGTCCTCGCTGCGGGCGGCGCCCAGCGTCGCGCTTTCGGCGCTGATCATCGGCGGCATCTATTCCGGCGCCTTCACCCCGACCGAGGCCGCGGCCATCGGCTTCGCCGCCGCCCTGGTCATCACCGCCTTCGTGCTGCGCACCCTGACCTGGAAGGGCCTGCGCGAGGCCACCTTCGAATCCATGGTCACCACCACCGCCATCCTGCTGATCATCGGCGGCGCCCATATCTTCGGGAAGGCCATCACGCTCTACCGCGTGCCGCAGGACATCTCGGTCTTCATCGGGGAGAACATCCACACGCCGCTGGCCTATATCGTGGTGATCTCGCTGGTGCTGCTGCTGATGGGGCTGGTGTTCGAGGCGACCTCGATGGTGCTGATCATGACCCCGGTGCTGCTGCCCGCCGCCATGGCCATGGGGTTCGATCCGATCTGGTTCGGCATCTTCATGGTGGTGATGGTGGAATGCGCCCTGATCACGCCGCCGGTGGGGCTGAACCTCTACGTCATCCAGGCGGTGGGACGAACCACCTTGTCCGAGGTGTCGCGCGGGGTGCTGCCCTTCCTCGGACTGATGCTGCTGATCGTGGCGATCCTCTATGTCTGGCCCGATCTCGCCCTCTACCTGCCGTTCAAACTGTGAGCCCGCTTATGACCGCCCCCGACCGCCTGCGCGCCCTCCTGGCCGGCGACCGCCTGAACGTGATGCCCTGCTGTTTCGACGCGCTGTCGGCGAAGATGATCGAGCAGGGGGGCTTCGGGCTGACCTTCATGTCCGGCTTCGCGGCCTCGGCGTCGCGGATCGGGGCGCCCGATCTGGGGTTGATGAGCTACGGCGAAGTCGCGGACCAGGCGCGCAACATCTGCGACGCGGTCTCGATCCCGGTGATCGGGGACGGGGACACCGGCTATGGCAACGCCATGAACGTGCGTCGGACCGTGCGGGGCTTCGCGCGGGCCGGCTGCGGGGCGGTGATGATCGAGGACCAGGTGGCCCCCAAGCGCTGCGGCCACACGCCGGGCAAGGCGGTGGTGGGACGGGACGAGGCCTTCGATCGCATCCGCGCGGCGGTGGATGCGCGGGGGGACGACGATATCCTGATCCTCGCCCGCACCGACGCCCGCCACGAACTCGGGCTGGCCGAGGCCATCGGGCGGGCCGAGGAATTCGCCCGGCTGGGCGCCGACATTCTCTTCGTCGAGGCGCCCCGCACCGCCGCCGAAATGCGCGAGGTCTGCGAGGCGCTCCCCGGTCCCAAGATGGCGAATATCGTCGAGGGCGGCGAGACCCCGGAGCTGTCCCATGCCGAGCTTCGCGACATCGGCTATGCCATCGCCGCCTATCCGCTGACCCTCATGGCCGCGGCCATGCAGGCGATGGACGCGGCGTTGGGCCAGTTGCGCGACGACGCCCCGCGCGACGGGCTGATGGATTTCGCCACCCTGCGCCGGAAGATCGGCTTCGACGACTATTACGAGGCGTCGGAGCGCTACGCCTCCTCCGCCCGCCCCCGGTAGGCCCGCCCCCGCCAGGCCCGCCCCCGGCAAGCGCGCGCCGTTAGGCCCGCCCCCCTGCAAGCGCGCGCCGCTAGGCGCGGGGCGCGAGCTGCGGCGGGGGCAGCAGGCTTTCCCGCGTCCGGCGAAGCTCCTCGAAGGCGGCGCCGGTGGCTTCCAGCGTGCGGGTCACGTCGGCCTCCGTCATCGCGGCGTTGGAGAACATGTTGTGGTAGGGGCTGAGATAGGCCCCCGCCCGCAACGCCGCCGCGCACCAGGCGTAGCCGAGCCGGAAATCCGGGTCGTCCTCGAACAGCACCATGGGCAGGGCGGCCGGGCCGGTCTGGCGCAGGCCGAAGCCGAAGGCCTCGGACTGGGCGGCGAGCCCGGCCCGCAGCGCCTCGCCGATCGCGGTCAGGCGCTCCAGGCAGTCGGTCTCGCGCACGATGCGCAGGGTCTCCAGCGCGCCGGCCATCGGGGCGGCGGAGAACCAGAACGAGCCGGTGACGAAGATCTTCCCCGCCGCCTCCCGCGCGATGTCGGCGCCCAGCAGGGCCGAGATCGGCTGCCCGTTGCCGATCACCTTGCCCCAGCAGGACAGGTCCGGGCGCACGCCCACCGTCTCCCAACTGCAATCCCGGGCCACCCGCAGGCCGGACCGCACATCGTCCACGATCAGCAGCGCGCCCGCCTCGTCGCAGATGCGCCGCGCGCCGCGGGCGAATTCCGCGTCGGGCTCGGTCTGGTCCATGAAGGTGCGCATCCGGTAGGGGGTCACGAACAGCCCCGCGAAGTCGTCCCCCGCCCGTCGCGCGGCGTCGGCGAGGCTGTCGAGATCGCCTTCCTCGAACTGGATCAGATGCGCCCGGTCCTCCTCCGTCACCCCGACCTTGACCGGCGTGTTCCAAGGCGAGGCCCCGTGATAGGCGCCCGTCCCCACCAGGATTTTCCGCCGCCCGCGATGCGCCCGGGCCGTGACCATGGCCATGGAGGTCGCGTCGCCGCCGTTCTTGCAGAACATCGCCCAGTCGGCGTGGGAGACCATGTCCACCATCGCCTCGGCCAGCTCGACCATCACCGGGCCCGGCCCGGTCAGCGTGTCGCCGCGCCGTTGCTGCGCCTCGACCGCGGCCAGCACGTCGGGCTGGCCGTAGCCCAACAGGTTGGGCCCATAGGCGCACATCCAGTCGATGTATTCGGCGCCGTCCACGTCCCGGATCCGCGCGCCCTCGCCGCTGGCGAAGAACTGGGGATAGCCCTCGGGCAGGCGGGCGGTGCTCTCATGCCCATACATCCCGTTGGGGATCACCCGCCGCGCGCGCTCGCGCAGGTCTCCGTCCTTGCTGTTCGCAGTCATCTCGCTCCCCTCGTTCGCTGAGGGGAGGCTAGGGCCGCGCGCCCTCAGATGTCGAGCGTCGTGTCCCGCTCCCACGGGGAGAAACTCGCGGCATAGCTCGCCCACTCGGCCCGCTTGAGCTTCACGAAGGCGGCCGAGATCTCCGAGCCCAGCGCCTCGGTCAGCACGGTGTCGGCCTCGAATGCCCGCAGCGCGTCGAGCAGGTTGAGCGGCAGGCGCGGGGCGCCCTCGACCGTGTGGCCGTCGCGATACATGTCGATATGCAGCGGCTCGCCCGGATCGGCCTCGGTCCGCAGCCCGTCGAGCCCGGCGGCGATCACCGCGGCCTGCAGCAGGTAGGGGTTGGCGGCGCCGTCGGCGAGCCGCAGCTCGAACCGTCCCGGGCCGGGGACGCGCACCATGTGGGTGCGGTTGTTGCCGGTCCAGGTGACGGTGTTCGGCGCCCAGGTGGCGCCCGAAGCCGTGACCGGCGCGTTGATCCGCTTGTAGGAATTGACCACCGGGTTGGCGATCGCGGCCAGCGCGGTCGCGTGGCGCATGATCCCGCCCAGGAACCACCGCCCCTGCGCCGACAGCCCCATCGGATCGGCGTCGTCGGCGAAGGCGTTGGCGGTGCCGGCGGGGTTCCACAGCGACACATGCACATGGCAGCCGTTTCCGGTCAGCCCCTTGAAGGGCTTGGGCATGAAGGTGGCGCGCAGCCCGTGCTTTTCGGCCACCGACTTGGCCATGAACTTGAAGAAAGAGTGCTTGTCCGCCGTCGCCAGCGCATCGTCATACGCCCAGTTCATCTCGAACTGGCCGTTCGCGTCCTCGTGGTCGTTCTGGTAGGGCCCCCAGCCCAGGTCCAGCATCCCGTCGCAGATCTCGGAGATCACGTCGAAGCGGCGCATCAGGGCCTGCTGGTCGTAGCAGGGCTTTTCGGCGTCGTCCCGCCCGTCCGAAATCTCGGACCCGTCGGCGGAGACCAGGAAGAACTCCGGCTCCACCCCGGTCTTGACCCGCAGCCCCAGCTCGGCCGCCGCCGCCACCTGCGCCTTCAGCGCCTGCCGGGGGACCTGCGAAAGGGGGGCGTCGTCCATGTGGACGTCGGCGGGAACCCAGGCGACGCCGGGCTTCCACGGCAACGGCGTCGCCGCGTCGGCGTCGGGAAAGGCGAAGAGGTCGGGATGCGCCGGCGTCAGGTCCAGCCAGGAGGCGAAGCCCGCGAAGCCGGCCCCGTCGGCCTGCATGTCCGCGATTGCCTGCGCGGGGACCATCTTCGCGCGCTGCCCGCCGAACAGGTCGGTGTAGCCGATCAGGAAATAGCGGATGGCGTTCGCCTTCGCCCAGGCGGCGAGGTCCTGCGTCATGGTCGTGTCCCCTCTCGTCTCTTGTTCAGCGGGCGGGCGCGCGGCCCATCAGAAACCTCCCCTCCCGGGGATCCAGTCGGTGCCGGCCAGCGGCACGCGGGCCATGGCCGCGGCCTCCAGGGTCAGGGCGCAGAGGTCCTCCGGCTCCAGGTTGGAGAGCCGGGACTTGCCGCAGGCCCGCGCGATGGTCTGCGCCTCCAGCGTCATGACCTTGAGGTAATTCGCCAGCCTGCGCCCCGCCGCGGCCGGGTCCAGCCGGGCGGCGAGCGCGGGGTCCTGGGTGGTGATGCCGGCGGGATCGCGCCCTTCGTGCCAGTCGTCATAGGCGCCCGGCACCGTGCCGAGGTCCGCGTAGTCGTCGGCCCAGCGCGGGTCGTTGTCGCCCAGCGCCACCAGCGCCGCGGTGCCGATCGACACCGCGTCCGCCCCCAGCGCCAGGGCCTTGGCCACATCCGCCCCGTTGCGGATCCCGCCCGAGACCACGAGCTGCACCTTGCGATGCATCCCAAGGTCCTGAAGCGCCTGCACCGCGGGCCGGATGCAGGCCAGCGTCGGCAGGCCCACATGTTCGATGAAGACTTCCTGCGTCGCGGCGGTGCCGCCCTGCATCCCGTCCAGCACCACCACGTCCGCGCCGGATTTCACCGCCAGCGCCACGTCGTAATAGGGACGCGAGCCGCCGACCTTCACATAGATCGGCGTGCGCCAGTCGGTGATCTCGCGCAGCTCGCCGATCTTGATCTCCAGGTCGTCCGGCCCGGTCCAGTCCGGGTGACGGCAGGCCGAGCGCTGGTCGATCCCCTCGGGCAGGTCGCGCATCCCGGCCACCCGCGGGCTGATCTTCTGGCCCAGCAGCATGCCGCCGCCGCCCGGCTTGGCGCCCTGGCCGATGACGATCTCGATGGCGTCGGCGCGGCGCAGGTCGCGCGGGTTCATCCCGTAGCGCGACGGCAGATACTGGTAGACCAGCAGGTCCGAATGCCCGCGCTCCTCCTCCGTCATGCCGCCGTCGCCGGTGGTGGTGGAGGTGCCGGCGGCCGAGGCGCCGCGGCCCAGCGCCTCCTTCGCCTGACCCGACAGGCTTCCGAAGGACATGCCGGCGATGGTGATCGGGATCTTCAGGTGGATGGGCTTCGAGGCGAAGCGGTCGCCCAGCACCACGTCGGTCGCGCAGCGCTCCCGGTAGCCCTCCAGCGGGTATCGGGAAACGGACGCGCCGAGAAACAGCAGGTCGTCGAAATGCGGGACCGCGCGTTTGGCGCCGCCGCCGCGGATGTCGTAGATGCCGGTCGCCGCGGCGCGGCGGATCTCCGACAGGGTGTAGTCGTCGAAGCTCGCCGACTTGCGGGGATGGGTGCGGGGGGTCCGGTCCATGTCAGCGGCTTTCAGTAGGCGTCGGCGTGATCGACGTCGAAATGGTAGAGTTTCCGCGCGGAGCCGTAGCGGCGGAAATCGGCGGGATCGGCCGCGATCCCCGCGGCTTCCAGCAGGTCCGCGACCTCGGCCCGGTGTTCGTCGCGCATCGGCTTTTCGATGCAGTCGGTCCCGAGGCTCTTGACCGTGCCGCGCACGTAGATCCGGGCCTCGTAGATCGAATCCCCCAGCGCCTCGCCGGCATCGCCCAGCACCACCATGCGCCCCGACTGCGCCATGAAGGCCGACATGTGCCCGATGGAGCCGCCGACCACGATGTCGAGCCCCTTCAGCGAAATCCCGCAGCGCGAGGCGGCCGACCCGCGGATCACCAGCAGCCCGCCATGCCCCGTGGCGCCCGCGTATTGGGAGGCGTCGCCCTCCACCACCACCCGGCCGCCCATCATGTTCTCGGCCAGCCCCGGTCCGGCCGAGCCGCGCACGGTGATCTCCCCGGCCTCGTTCATGCCGCCGCAATAGTAGCCGACCGGGCCCATGACCTCGATCTCGCAGGGGTGCTCCACGCCCACGGCGACCGAGTGCGCGCCGCGGGGGTTCAGCACCTCGAACCGCCCGTTATCGCCGCCGGAGGCGTGCAGCGCGGCGTTCAGCGCCCGCAAGGGCTGTTCGGCGAGGTCGAAGACCGGCATCTCAACGCTCCCAGAAATAGACGGTGGCGGGCTCGGGCTCCCAGACCCGCGCGGTCTCGATCCCCGGCAGCCCGGCCAGCGCGCGGTATTCGGAACCGAAGGCGACCCATTGATCGGTCTCGGCCAGCACCGCGGGTTTGCAGGCGATCGGGTCGCGCAGCACGCCGAAGCCGGACTTGGCGCCGACCACGAAAGTATAGAACCCGTCGAGCCCGGTCAGCGCGTCGTCCAGCGCCTCGCCCAGGCTGCGGCCCGCGGCCATGCGGGCGGTCAGGTAGGCCGCGGCGACCTCGGAATCGTTCTCGGTTTCGAACCGCACGCCCTCGCGCAGCATCTCGCGGCGCAGGTTGTTGTGGTTGGACAGCGACCCGTTATGCACCAGGCACTGGTCCGGCCCGGTGGAGAACGGGTGCGCGCCCAGCGTCGTCACCGCGCTTTCGGTGGCCATGCGGGTATGGCCCACGCCATGCGAGCCCGCCATGGCGCGGATCCCGAAACGGTCGACGACCTGCGCGGGCAGGCCGACCTCCTTGAAGATCTCCACCGCCTCTCCCGCGCTCATGACGCGGATGGCGCCCACCGCCTCGGCCGCCGCGCGGACCTCCGCCAGGCGGGGCGCGTCGAGCGAGATCACCGCATGGGTGCTTTTGGCGGCGACCTCGGCGTCGAAGCGGGCCAGCGCCTCCGCCAGCGCGGGAAAGTCGGTGTCGGGGGCGGAGGATTGCACGGTGATCCGGGCGCGGCCGGGCCGGGGGGCGCCGTAGACGGCGATGCCGGCGCTGTCCGGGCCGCGGTCGGTCATGGTGACCAGCATGTCGGACAGGAGCGCGCCGAGGCGCGGCTCCAGCGCCCGGTCCTTCAGGAACAGTCCGACGATTCCGCACATGCCGCGATCCTCCAGATGCGAATGCGGGGACGGTAGCGGCGGCGCCCGGCGGGCGCAATCGAGAAGAAACCAGTTTTCCTGTCAGGAAACGCGATGCGCGGTCGCAGGGGGGGCGCCGATCCGCGCGAGGAAGGTGGGCCTCAGCGCGCCGCGGTCGGCTGCGGGTAGCAGATGATCGACAGGTATCGCGCCGGCAGGCGCACCAGCACCTCCGGCCCATGCGGGGCGTCGGCCTCGAAATACAGGCTGTCGCCCGGCGCCATGTCGTAGAGCGTGTCGCCGTGGCGATAGCCCAGCTCCCCCTCCAGCATGTGGATGAACTCCATCCCCTCGTGCTGGAAGGCGGGGAACACGTCCGAATCCGTGGTCAGCGTGATCAGGTAGGGCTCCACCACCACCCCCGCCGCGGCCCCGTCCGCATGGCCCAGCAGCGTGTACTGATGGCCCGCGCGCGTGCCCCGGCGTTCCACGTCCACGCCCTCGCCGGCCTTCACATGCATGGCGCCGCGGGGCTCGTCATAGCGGCGGAACAGGGCGGTGAGCGGCGCCCCCAGCCCGCGGGCCAGCGCCTGCAGCGTGGACAGCGAGGGCGAGATGTTGCCGTTCTCGATCTTCGACAACATGCCCGGAGAAATCCCCGTCGCCGCCGCCAGGTCCGACATCGCCACGCCGAGCTTCTTGCGCAGCGTCCGGACCTCATGGCCGATGGCGGTTTCCAGCCGGTTCTCCCGCGGCTCCCGCGGGGCGTGGGGGTCCTGGGTCAGGCCGGGCGGTTTGCGGGAGGGGGGGCGGGCCATGGCGGGATCATCCTCCGGAAGTCGTTTTCCCCTCGCTACCGGATATTTCCCCTGACGCAAGGGCTGCTGCGCGGGCGTCACGCGGGGCGGACCCGTATTCGGCCCGGTGCGCGCGGGCGAAATGGCTGGCCGAGGCGAAGCCGGCGGCCTGGGCGATCTCGGCGATGGACAGCGGGCTCTGCGCCAGCAGGCGGCGGGCATGGGCGAGCCGCAGGCGGCGATGCGTCTCCCCCGGCGTGGCCCCGAGATGGTCGCGGAACAGCCGGTCCAGCTGCCGCGGTCCGACCCCCGCCAGCCGGGCCAGCGCCGCGCGGGGGACGGGGCCGTCCGGCGTCGCCTCCAGCTTTTCCAGCGCGGCGAGCAGACCCGGATGGTTCACCCCCCACCGTTCCGCGAGGCCCCCGCGTTGCGGCGCGGCGGGGGCGGAGACCTCCGCATGCAGGAACCAGTCCGACACCCGGCGCGCGAAGGCCGGTCCCATCCGTTCCCCGATCAGGGCGTGCATCAGGTCCAGCGGCGCCACCCCGCCGCCGCAGGTGATGCGGTCCCGGTCGATCACGTAGCGGGCTTGCGTGGGGGAGAGGTCGGGGAAGGCCTCGACCAGCGCCGCGGCGTGCTCCCAGTGCAGGGTGAAGGCCCGGTCGCGCAGCAGGCCCGCGGCGGCCAGCAGCCAGGCCCCGCCGGAGATGCCGCCCAGCCGCACGCCGTCGCGCGCCTGCGCGCGCAGGCAGGCGTGGACGGTCGGGAACCCCCAGTCGGCGGGCGAGCCCCCGGCGCAGACCAGCAGCGCGGACAGCCCCGCGCCGCGGGCGGGCAGGGGGGCGGCGGGGATCAGCGCGCCGTTGGACGCGGCGATGGTCCCCGGCCCCGACACCCCCGGCCCGAAGGCTGCGGCGCGGTAGATCTCGCGCCCCGCGGCGATGTTGGCGGCGCGCAGCGGTTCGCAGGCCGCGGCGTAGGACATCAGCGCGAAACCGGGGATCAGCACGAAGCCGATGGTCTGGACGCCGGGGGCGGGGGAGAGGGGCTCCATGACCTTCACATGACGGAACTCGCCCCATTCAGGCAAGCCTCCGCCGCGCGCTCCCGCCAGACTGGCCCGGCGTCCCAAGTCGGATCCCGCCCGCCCGGAGCCCGCCCCATGCGCTATTCCGCGCTGTCCCTCGTCGCCGATGCGCTCGGCCTCGCGCCCCGGGTCCCGGCCTGGCGCTCCCCCGCGCCGAAACCCGCCTATGACGTGGTGATCGTGGGCGGCGGCGGGCACGGGCTCGCCACCGCCTGGACCCTCGCGGCGACCTACGGGATCACCAATGTCGCGGTGCTGGAGAAGGGCTATATCGGCTCCGGCAATGTCGGGCGGAACACCACCATCATCCGCTCCAACTACCTGCTGGAGGGGAACAATCCGTTCTACGAACTCTCCCTGCGACTGTGGGAGCGGCTGGAGCGGGACCTGAATTTCAACGCCATGGTCTCGCAGCGCGGGGTGGCGAACCTCTGGCACACCGACGGGCAGCGCGACGCGTTCCGCAGGCGGGGCAACGCCATGCGGATGCACGGGGTCGACGCCGAGATGTGGGACGTGGCGCAAGTGCGCGCCCGGCTGCCCTTCCTCGATTTCGACAACGCCCGCTTCCCGGTCCGCGGCGCGCTGGTCCAGCCTCGCGGCGGCACCGTGCGCCATGACGCGGTGGCCTGGGGCTACGCGCGGGCGGCCTCGGCGCTGGGCGTCGACATCATCCCTCATTGCGAAGTCACCGCCATCCGCCGCGACGGCGACCGGGTGACGGGGGTCGAGACCACCCGCGGAGACATCCTCTGCGACCGCCTCGCGCTCGCCACCGCCGGGCATTCCTCGCGCAGCGCGGAGATGGCGGGGATCCGCCTGCCGATCGAGACCCATGTCCTGCAGGCCTTCGTCTCCGAGGGGCTGAAGCCGCTGATCCCCAACGTGATCACGTTCGGCGCCGGGCATTTCTACGTCAGCCAGTCCGACAAGGGCGGGCTGGTCTTCGGCGGCGATATCGACGGCTGGAACAGCTACGCCCAGCGCGGCGGGCTGGCGACGGTGGAACACGTGGTGGAGGCGGGCGTGGCGATGATGCCGGGGCTGTCGCGCGTCAAGCTGCTGCGCGGCTGGGGGGGCGTTATGGACATGTCCATGGACGGCTCGCCGATCATCGACCGGGCGCTGGCGAACCTCTATCTCAACGCCGGCTGGTGCTATGGCGGGTTCAAGGCGACCCCGGCCTCGGGCCTGTGCTTCGCGCATCTGATCGCCACCGGCGCGCCCCACGCGGTCGCGACGCAATTCCGGCTGGACCGCTTCGACCGCGGCGCGGCGCTGGACGAGAAGGGGGCCGGCCCCTTCCCCAACCTGCACTGAGGGGGCGCGGGCCATGGCCAGCCTGATCGCCTGCCCCCATTGCGGCCCCCGCCCGCGCGAGGAGTTTTCGGTGCGCGGCGACGCCGCCCCCCTCCGCCCCGCCCCGGACGCGGCGCCCGAGGCGTGGCTCGCCTATCTCCATGCCCGTGAAAACCCGCGGGGTCCGCATCGCGAGCACTGGCGCCACGAGGGCGGTTGCGGCCGCTGGCTGGTGGTGGCGCGGGACACCGCCACGCATGAGGTGTTTTCGGTGACCGACGTGCAGGCGGCCGCGCGGTCGGCGGCGCGGGAGGGCCGGGAATGACCGCCTTCCGCCTCCCCTCCGGCGGCCGCATCGACCGCGCCCGCCCGCTGCGCTTCACCTTCGACGGGCGCGGCTTCGAGGGGTTCGAGGGCGACACCCTCGCCTCCGCCCTGCTGGCCGCGGGGGTGGGGGTGCAGGGCCGGTCCTTCAAGTATCACCGTCCCCGCGGCCCGCTCACCGCCGGTTCGGCCGAGCCCAATGCGCTGGTCACCGTCGGAACCGGCGGGCGGCGCGAGCCCAATGTCCGCGCCACCACCCTGATGCTGTCCGAGGGCCTCGTGGCGGAGAGCCAGAACCGTTTCCCCTCGCTTCGCCTCGACCTCGGGGCCGCCGCGGGGCTGTTCGCGCCGCTGCTCGGCGCGGGGTTCTACTACAAGACCTTCATGTGGCCCGCGCCGTTCTGGGAGAAGGTCTACGAGCCGCTGATCCGCCGCGCCGCCGGGCTGGGGCGGGCCGGGACCGCGCCGGACCCGGACGCCTACGCCAAGCGCTGGGCGCATTGCGACCTGCTGGTGATCGGGGCCGGGCCCGCGGGGCTCGCCGCCGCGCTGACCGCCGCCGCCGCTGGCGCGCAGGTGATCCTGGCGGACGAGGGCGAGACGCCGGGCGGCGGGCTGCTCGACCTGCGTCCCGGCGACGGGCCCGACCCCGCCGGGATGCTCGCCGCCGCCGGGCCGAACCTGACCGTGCTGCCCCGCGCCACCGTCTTCGGATGGTATGACGACAACGTCTTCGGCGTGCTGGAGACGGTCGGGAAACGCCGCGCCGCGCCCGACCCCCACCAGCCGGCCGAGCGTCTGTGGCGGATCGCGGCGCGCGAGGCGCTGCTCTGCGCCGGCGCCGACGAACGCCCCTTGATGATGCCGGGCAACGACCTGCCCGGCGTGGCGCTGGCGGGGGCGATGCGTCGGCATCTCAACCGGCACGCGGTCGCGCCGGGGGCGCGGGTGGCGGTGGCGACCAACGGCCCCTCGGGCCATGCGCTCGCCCGCGACCTGGAGGCGGCGGGGGTGGAGGTGGCGGAGGTTGTGACGCTCGACCCCGCCGCCCCTCCCGGCCTCGCGGCGCTGGGCCGGGGGCGGGTCCGGGGAATGCGCGTCGACGGCCGGCGCATCGAGGCCGACGCGCTCGCCATGTCGGGGGGCTGGAGCCCGCTGATCCAGCTCGCCTGCCAGCGCGGCGCGCGGCCTTTCTGGTCGGCGGAGCGCGGCGCCTTCCTCGCCCCCGAGACCCCGGGCCTGACCCCCGCCGGCGCGGCGCGGGGGCTGTCGGGGGTGGACGCCTGTCTCGGCGACGGCGCCGCGGCGGCGGTCGCCGCGCTCTCCCGTCTCGGGCTGCGGGCCGAGCCCGCCTTCCCCCCGGCGCCGGAGGACTGCGCTCCGCCCGCGCCCCTCCTCCCCTTCCGCGCCTCCGGCAAGGCCGGTCGCGCGAAGACTTTCGTGGACTTCCAGAACGACGTGACGCTGGCCGACCTCGCCCGCGCCGAGGCCGAGGGCTATGGCGACCCCGAACTCGCCAAGCGCTACACCACCGCCGGCATGGCCACCGACCAGGGCCGGTGCTCTGGCGTCAACGCGGCGCTGGCGCTGGCACATCTGCGCGGCCTCGCCCCCGGCGAGGCGGCCCTGACCACGATGCGGCCCCCCTTCGCGCCGGTCAGCCTCGGCGCGCTCGCCGGCCCGCATCGCGGCGCGCATTTCCAGCCCGTGCGCCGCACGCCGCTTCACGCCTGGGCCGAGGCCCGCGGCGCCGTCTTCGTGGAGACCGGCCAATGGCTGCGCCCCGCCTGGTTCCCCGCGCAAGGCGAGACCCATTGGCGCGAGAGCGCGACGCGGGAGGCGCGGGCCGTCCGCGCCTCCGCCGGGCTCTGCGACGTGTCCACCCTGGGCAAGATCGAGGTGACCGGCGCCGACGCCGCCGCCTTCCTCGACCGGGTCTACTGCAACGGCATCGCCTCGATCCGCGTCGGCCGCGCCCGCTACGCATTGATGCTGCGCGAGGACGGCATGGTGCTGGACGACGGGACCGTGGCGCGGCTCGCCCCCGACCGGTTCTTCGTGACCACCACCACCGCGATGGCCGGCCCGGCGCTGGCGCATATGGAATTCTGCGCGCAGGTGCTGTGGCCCGGCCTGGACGTGCGCATGACCTCGGTCACCGACCAGTGGGCGCAGATGGCGGTGGCGGGGCCGCGCGCGCGCGAGATCCTCGGGCGGATCGTCGACGCGGACGTCTCGGACGCGGCTTTCCCCTACATGGCCGTCGCCGAGACGACGCTGTTCGGCGGGCGGGTCCCCGCGCGGCTCTACCGGCTGTCCTATTCCGGGGAGCGGGCCTATGAGCTCGGCGTGCCCGCCGCCTGGGGCCCGGCGACGGCGGACGCGCTGATGGAGGCCGCGGGGCCCGGCGGCCTGACCCCCTACGGGGCCGAGGCGCTGGCCATGCTGCGCATCGAGAAGGGGCACGTCACCCATGCCGAGATCAACGGCACGGTGACCGCCGCGGATCTGGGGCTCGGCCGCATGGCGCGGCGGGAGAAGCCGGATTTCATCGGCCGCGCCGGGCTGGCGCGGCCGGGGCTGGCGGCGGCGGACCGGCTGACGCTCTGCGGGCTGGTTCCGCTGGACGCGGGGGCGGAGATCCGGGCCGGCGCCCATGTGCTGAACCCGGGCGAGGCGCCCTCGCTCGCCGCCGATCAGGGGCATGTGACCTCCGCGACGGTCTCGCCCGCGCTGGGCCACGCGGCGGCGCTGGCGCTGGTCAAGGGCGGAGCCGGGCGGATCGGGGAGGAGGTCGTGGCCTGGGATGGACTGGCCGGGACCTCGACGCCGGCGCGCATCGTGTCGCCGGTGTTCCTCGACCCCGAGGGCGCCCGCCTGCGCGCCCCGGCGGCGGAGGCCGGGCCGCCCCTGCCGCCGCCCGCCGCCCTCGCCCCGACGCCGGCGCTGGCCGGGGCCGGGACCGGGCGGTTCGGCGCGCCGGGCGCGGCGGGCCTGCGCCTGACCGTGGAACCCGAGGGCGCGGTCGTCCAGGTCTTCGCCGCGCCGGGGCGCGAGGGCGAGGCCCCGCTCGCCGCCTCCGCCCTCCCCTGCCCGGTGCGTTTCGCGGGGCCGGGGCGGTGGCTGGTCTTCGGCGGGCTGGCGGAGACGCCTGCGGGCGCCGCGCGGGTGGACATGTCCGGCGCCTGGGTCCGCATCGGGCTGGAGGGCCCGGCCGCCGCCGCCCTGCTCGCCGCCGGAACCGGGGCGCGGCTGGATGCGGAGGCCTTTCCGGAGGGCGCGTCGATCCTCACCCGCTGGAACCGCCACGCCCTGTCGCTGGCCCGCCTGGGCGAAACCCGCTGGGAGATCGCCGTCAGCCGGTCCCGCGCGCTGGACCTGTGGGAGGCGCTGCGCGCCGCGGGCGCCGAGTTCGGCGGCGAGGCGGTCGGGCCCTGAGCCGTCCGCGTCCGGATCGCTTCCTCCCCGCCCCCCCCCGCGCTCCCCCCTCGCCCCCGCCCGCGACGACGCGCGCGGGGGCGAGGGCGGCTCGACGCTTTCGCCGGCGGGCCGGGCGCCGCATCATCGCCGCCGTTTCCCGGGCGAAGCCTCGCCCGATCCCGATCAAGGACCGCTCCGCCTGATGATCCATCGCCTGATGCGCCTGCTCCGCCCGCTGCTGCGCGCCGTCGACGCGGCCTCTCGCCTGAGTTCCTGGGCGGGGGCGCTGGCGCTGGCCGCGCTGGTCTGCCTTCTGGTCGAGGAAGCGGCGATGCGCCTCGCGACGGGGCGGGGGACCGCCTGGGGCTTCGACCTGGTCTGGATGGGGGCGGGCGCGGTGTTCCTGCTGGGGCTCGGCCGCGCCGCGCGGGACGACCGCTTCGCCCGCGCCCGCGGCCTGCCCGCGTGGTCGCCCGCCCGCCTGCGCCGGATCGCGCGCGGGATCTTCGAGGTCTTCCTGTTCGCGCCCCTGGTCGGGGCGGCGGGGCTGTTCGGCTGGAGCCGCGCGCTCATCGCGTTCCAGGAAGGCGCGGTGGACCGCATCTCCGCCTGGGCGCCGCTGCTGTGGCCGTCGCAGGCGCTGATCGCCGCGGCGCTGACGCTGATGGCGGCGCAGGTCGGGGCCGACGGGCTGCGCCGCATCCTGAACGCCCCCGACGCGCCGCCGGAGCGCGCGCCCGGCGCCGAATCCGAAGGCGCCGGCGCATGAGCGAACTCGCCGCCCCGCTGATGCCGCTCGCGCTGCTGGCCGCGGCCGCGATCGGCGTGCCGGTCGTCCAGGCGCTGCTGGTCATCGCCGCGCTGGGGGCCGCCGCGGTCTTCGGCGACAATTTCGTGCAGCTCACCCATCGCGCGGTGGAGACCTCGGCCTCCGCCTACGCGCTGACCGCCGCGGCGCCTTTCGCGTTGATGGGCGCGCTGATGGCGCGGACGGCGCCGGCGGCCGGCCCGGTCGGGGCCCTGCGCGCGGCGGCCCCGCCGATGGCGTTGACGGTCGTGGTCGCCTCGGCCTCCGGTTCGGCCGGGGTCGGGGCCGGGACGCCCGCGCTGGTCGCCGCGCTGGCGGCTCCGGTCGCGATCCTCGCGCTGGCCCTTCTCGTCGTCGCGCGGGTGAGCGGCGGGGGCGGCGTCGGCGGCGGGCGGGTCGACTGGCCCTGGACGGCGATCTGGGGCGGGACGCTGGCGCTGCTCCTGTCCGGCCTCGCGGCGCCGGCCGAGACGGGGGCGCTGGGCGCGCTCGCCGCCGTGGGGCTGACCCTGTGGCGCGGCCGAGCGCAGGCCCCGGCGGCGCCGCTGATCGAGGCGGCGCAGGCCACGTCCGTGCTGCTGCTGACGCTCTGCGCCGCGCTGTTCTTCGCCGGGGTCTTCGTCGCGGGCGGCGGCGGCGGGCTGGCGGAAGCCGTGGCGGCGCCGGTCGGCGGGCCGGCGGCGCTGGGCCTCGCCCTGGCGGCGGCGCTGTCGCTCGCGGTCGGACGGGCCGCCGCGGCGGTGATCTGCGTGGCGATCTTCGCGCCGCTGGTCCGGGCCGGGGGCGGGGAGGCGGCGGGCTTCGCCGCCCTCGTCCTGATCGCCGCCCAGGCCGGGCCGCTGGTCGCCGGCCGCCGTCCCGTCGCGGCGCTCGCCGCCCTGGGCGCGATGGCGGCGGTGGTCGCGGCGGGCGCGCTGGCGCCGGGACTGACCGACGGGGCGCCGGCGCTGATCGCGGGGTTCTGAGCGCCGGGTTCCGGCGGGCCGGGGGCCTCTCGACGCGCCGCGCCGCCTGGTGCACAACTCCCGCCGGACGCGGCGGGGCCGGATCGACGACCGATCCGGACCGCCTGGAAGAGGGTAACGGATGGACACGGACGTCGCCATCATCGGGGCCGGAGTCATCGGCGTGTCGGCGGCCTTCCGCCTGCAGGAGGCCGGGCTGCGCGTCACGCTGATTGAGCGCGACGGCGTCGGCCGGGGCGCGAGCTTCGGCAATGCCGGCGCGCTGGCCTTCGACGATATCGAGCCGCTGGCCTCCCCCGGCGCCCTGCGCCAGGCGCCGCGCTGGCTGGCCGATCCGCTGGGCCCGCTGTCGCTGCCCCCCGCCTATCTGCCGGCCATCGCGCCCTGGCTCTGGCGCTTTTTCCGCGCCGCCAATCCCAGGACCTATGCGCAGGGCCTCGCCACCCAGGCCGGCATGATGCGGCTCGCCTCCGCCGAGAGCGCCTCGCTGGTCGAGGCCGCGGACCTCGCCCACATGATCCGCGCCGACGGGGCGCTGGACCTTTACGAGACCCGCGCCGAGTTCGAGGCCGCCCACCCGGTCCGGGAGGCCCGCCGCGCCCACGGGATCGCGCATCGGATCCTCGACCGCGACGCCATCGAGGAACTGCAGCCCGGCCTCGCCCCCGACTTCGCGCAGGGCGCGTTCTCGCCGGGCTGGCGGGCGGTGTCGGACCCGTTCGACTATGTGCGCGCGCTCGCCACCGCCGCGATGGGACGGGGCGCGGAGGTCCGCAAGGGCGAGGCCGCCGCCGTGATCCCCGAGGGCGAGACCGTGACCGTGCGCCTGCGCGAGGGCGGGACCGTGACCGCGGGCCACGCCCTGATCGCGGCCGGGGCCTGGTCGAAGCCGCTGATCGAGCCGTTGGGCGAAAAGGCCCCGTTGGAGACGGAGCGCGGCTACAACACCACCCTTCCCCCCGGCGCCTTCGACCTGCGCCGGCACATCACCTTTCCCACGCATGGCTTCGTGGTCTCGCGCCTGAGCTCGGGCATCCGGGTCGGCGGCGCGGTGGAGCTGGCGGGGCTGAAGCGCGCCCCGGATTTCCGGCGCGCGGAGACGATGCTGGCCAAGGCCAGGCGCTTCCTGCCGGGGCTGGAGACCGGGGGCGGCACGCAGTGGATGGGATTCCGGCCGTCGATGCCGGACTCGATCCCCGCCATCGGCGCGGTCGCCGGCGCGCCGCGGGTGCTCTACGCCTTCGGGCACGGGCATCTGGGGCTCACCCAGTCCTCGGGCACGGCGCGGCTGATCGCGGACCTTGCGCTCGGCCGTCCGCCGGCGCTGGACCTCGCGCCCTTCTCGCTTTCGCGTTTCGCCTGAAGGGGACGCCATGGCCCGCCACACGTTCTTCTGCCTCGACGGCCATACCTGCGGGAACCCGGTGCGCCTGGTGGCCGGCGGCGGGCCGAACCTGACCGGCGCCACCATGCTGGCCAAGCGCGCCGATTTCCTGGCGAACCATGACTGGATCCGCCGCGGCCTGATGTTCGAGCCGCGCGGCCACGACATGATGTCGGGCGCCATCCTCTATCCGCCGACGCGCCCCGATTGCGACGTGGCGGTGCTCTATATCGAGACCTCGGGTTGCCTGCCCATGTGCGGCCACGGGACCATCGGCACGGTGACCATGGCGCTGGAGCATGGGCTGGTCACCCCGCGCGAGCCCGGCGTGCTGCGGCTCGACACCCCCGCCGGGGTGGTGGTCGTGCGCTACCGCGAGGCGGCGGGCCTGGTCGAGGAAGTGCGGCTGACCAACGTCCCCGCCTTCCTCGCGGCCGAGGGGGTGGAGGTCGATCACCCGACGCTCGGCCGGCTGCGGGTGGACGTGGCCTATGGGGGCAACTTCTACGCCATCGTCGACGCGCAGGCGAATTTCCGGGACATGGCCGACTTCACCGCCGGGGAGCTGGTGGCCATGTCCGGCCCCCTGCGCGCCGCGCTGAACGCGGCCCATGACTTCGCCCATCCCGAAGCGCCGGAGATCCGGGGCCTGAGCCATGTCATGTGGACCGGCGCGCCGACGGCGGCGGGGGCCGCGGCGCGCAACGCGGTGTTCTACGGCGACAAGGCCATCGACCGCAGCCCCTGCGGGACCGGCACTTCGGCGCGCATGGCGCAATGGGCGGCGCAGGGGCGGCTCGCGCCCGGCGACGCCTTCGCGCATGAAAGCATCATCGGTTCGGTCTTCGACGGACGCGTCGAGGCGGCGGCGGAAGTGGCGGGGCGGCCCGCCATCATCCCCTCGGTCGCCGGCTGGGCGCGGCTGACCGGGCTCAACACCATCTTCATCGACGACCGGGACCCCTATGCGCAGGGTTTCCAGGTTGTCTGATCTCCGCCTGTTCCGCCTGCGCGCCCGGCCCGTCCTCCGCGCCCGCCCGTCGAAGGCGCGCCGTCCGTGATCGACGTGGCGGCGGAGCGGGACGCCTGGCTCGTCGATCATCCCGAGCGTCCGCTGTCCATCGGCGGGCGGCGCTGGGGCGTGATCGAGATCCCCGCGACGGAGCCGCTCTCCCCGGACGCGCCCGTCGATCCCGGGGCCGACGCCGCGCCGGAGATGCTGCTGCTGCTGCCCGGCAGTCTCGGGCGCGCGGATATCCTCTGGCGGGTGATGTCGCGGCTGGCGGGACCGGTCCCGATGCGCTCGGTCACCTACCCCGCCACCCCTGACATGCTGGTCTGGTGCGACGACCTCCTGCGGATGCTCGATCGCGCGAAGGTCGAACGGGCGGCGGTCTTCGGCGTGTCGCTCGGCGGCTATCTGGCGCAGCATTTCGCGGGGCGCTATCCGGATCGGGTGTCGCGGCTGATGGTCGGCTCCACGGTGGCCTCGGTGGAGGCGCTGGCGCGGACGCCGCCCTATTCGGGCGACCCGTCGCGCACCTCGATGACCCTGGTGCGGGAGGGCTTCGGCCGCGGGCTGCAGGACTGGGCCGTGCGCCATCCCGGGCAAGCCGACGTGGTGGCCATGTTGCTGGCCGAGACCCGCGGGCGCATCCCGGCCCGGCAGATGCGCGCCCGGCTGATGGCGCTGCGCCATGCGCCGCCGGCGCCCTCGCGGCCGTTGCCCTCCGCCCGGGTCTCGGTGATCGAGACGCTCGACGATCCGGTGATCGCCGCCGCCGACCGCGAAGGGCTGCGCGCCAGCCTGCGGCCGGGGACCGTCTATCGCTTTCTGGAAGGGGGGCATCACGCCTTCATCATACGCCCGGACCTTTACGCAGCGGCGATGGCGGAAGGGCTGGGCCTGGCGCCGCCGGGGCGCGGACCGTGGGGCGTCGGCGCGCTGCGGGTCCGTTAGGCGGGGCCCGTGCGGGGGTGCGTGCGGGGGGGCTTGCGGTGCGGGGGCTGCGCCGCGGCTCAGAACGGCAGCAGCACCGGCACGAAGCCCACCGCCACGGCCATGGCGAGCAGGCTGATCGGGGCGCCCACCTTCACGAAATCCATGAACCGGTAGTCCCCCGGCCCCACCACCAGCATGTTCACCGGCGAGGCGACCGGGGTCATGAAGGCGGTGGACGCGGCCAGCGCCACGGTCATCGCGAACGGCGCGGGAGAGGCGCCGAGCCGCTCCGCCAGCTCCAGCGCCACCGGGGCCAGCAGGATGGCGGTGGCGGTGTTGGACATCACCAGGCTCAACCCCATGGTCAGCGCGAAGAGCAGCGCCAGCGTGCCCCGCGGCCCGGCCCCGGAGACCGCGGCGAGCAGGCCGTCCGCGGCCAGCGCGGCGCCGCCCGTCCGTTCCAGCGCCAGGGCGAAGGGCAGCATCCCGGCGATCAGCATCAGGCTGCGCCAGTGCAGCGAGCGGTAGGCGCCGTCCGCATCGATGCAGCCGGACATCCCCATGATGAGACAGCCGATCAGCGCGGCCTCCACATTGCCGGTCCAGCCGGTGACCATCAGCACGATCATGGTCGCGAGCGCCGCCAACGCCCAGGGCGCGCGCGGACCGGCGGGGGCCACATCGGCGAGTTCCGCCGGAAGGGCCAGCGGGATCAGCTCTCCGGCGCGGGCGCCGGCGGGGCCTCCGGCGCCGGCCAGCGCACGGATGGCGCGCCAGGGGCCGGCGACCAGCAGGGTGTCGCCGGGTTGCAGCGGTTCCTCGGGGGCGACGGCGGCGGCGGGCGCCCGGCCATGGCGCAGGCCGATCACCGACAGGCCGAAGCGGGTGCGGAAACGGCTCGCCACCGGGCTCTTGCCGATCAGGCCGCTGTCGGGGGCGACCAGGATTTCGGCCATGCCCACGCCCCGCGCCAGCGTCCCCAGCCATCCCGGCGGAGGCGGGGCGGAGACGAGGCCGAGCCGGGAGGCGTGCCGCTCGATCTCCTCCAGCGCCGTCGCGCCGGGGCCGGTGGCGGCGATCAGCAGCAGGTCGCCGGGGTCGAGCAGCGTCTCGGGCCGCGGCGACACCACCTGCCGGGCGAAGCGGCCGGCCTTCCGCTCGACCGCCAGCAGGGTCAGCCCTTCGGAGGCGTGCAGGCCGAGTTCGGACAGCGGCCGACCGGCGGCGGCGTCCAGGGGAACCTCCAGTATCCTGAGCCGGCCCTCGAGCCCGTAGGTCTCCGCCCAGGCGGCGAGGCCGGGGGGGGAGGCGGGGCCGGGGGCGGGGTCGGGCCCGGGGGCGGGGTCGGGCCCGCGTCCGGCCGGCGCGCGCTCCGGGCGATCCAGCAGGCGGCGGGCGACGAGCATCCAGGCCACGGCGCCCAGCAGCACCGGAACCCCGAACGGGGTGAAATCGAAAAAGCCGAACCCGTCCAGCCCGTGCCGGATCATCTCGCCATGCACCACGAGATTGGCGGGCGTGCCGACCAGCGCCATCATCCCCGAGATCAGCGCCCCGACCGAGAGCGGCATCAGCAGCCGTCGGGGCGACACCCCGGCGCCGCGGGCCATGCGCAGGGCGACGGGGATCAGGATGGCGACCACGGCGGTCGACGACATCACCGCCCCCATAAGGGCCGCGGCGACCATCATCAGCGCGATCAGCCGGCCCTCCGAGCGCCCGGCGCGGGCCACCAGCAGGTCTCCCAGACGGGCGGCGACTCCGGTGCGGGCCAGGCCCTCGCCGATGACGAAAAGGGCGGCGATCATCACCACCGAAGGGTCGGAGAAGCCCCCCAGCGCCTCGCGCGCCGTGATCACGCCCGAGAGCGGCAGGGCCAGCAGCATCAGGAATCCGACGATGTCCATGCGCGGGCGGTTGAGCACGAACATGGCCGAGGCGGCGGCGAGCAGGCCGAGGACGATGGCGAGGTCCGGGGACATCGGCGGGCTCCGGGAATGGGCGGGCGGGATGGGCCCAACGCTGTCATGCGGGGCGGCGCCGCGCCATGCGCGGGAGGTCGCGGGGGCGCGCCGTCCGGGCCTCGTCGCCTGACGGCGACATCGTCCCGCCCGCCGTCCCCCCGGTCGCAGGTTTCGGGGGGAGGGCGATGCGGAGGCGGGGGAGGGCGGAGGTGTGGGATGCGGGGGGGGGGCGGTTC
Organism: Albimonas donghaensis; assembly: GCF_900106695.1. GTDB lineage: Bacteria > Pseudomonadota > Alphaproteobacteria > Rhodobacterales > Rhodobacteraceae > Albimonas > Albimonas donghaensis. Next base: position 298,612 of record NZ_FNMZ01000002.1, on the reverse strand, counting down.
AGGCGGTGGGATCCGGCCGCGTCTCGATCCCGTGCAGGAAGCAGGCATGGAGAAACAGGGAGAGGTCCAGCGGATTGAGGCGGCGCAGGTCGCAGCGGTCGGGGACGGGTTTGCGGACGGCATCGAAGGCAGGGCCCACCTGTGCGAGGCGGACGAGGACCAGCCCCCGGCGGGCGGCGGGATCCGGCCGCGCCTCGGCCTGCGCGGCGAGGGGCGGTTTCGAGCGGTCCTGGTCCAGCGCCTGCAGGTAGTCCATCACGGCCACCTCGCCGGGGCGGGCGTCGGACAGGCGGGCGGCGATGGTCCGGGCGCTGATGTCGTCGTCGGCCTCGATGCCCGGATGCGGGGCGAGGCTTTCGACCGGGGCGGCGATCCCGGCGAAACGGCGGGCGGTCTCCTGCGCGGTCCAGTCGAGGGTGAAAAAGCGCGCGCCCCGTCCCTGCCGCGCGGCCTCGGCGAGCAGGGCGAGGGCCAGCATGGTCTTGTCCCTGTCCTGACCGGGCTGCGAGCCGCGCGGGTTCCTCCGGGCGCAGGGCGGCCAGGGGGCGCGCGGCCGCAAGAGGAGGGGCAGGGCGATGGGGGGCGCGGCGCCATGTCGGGCGGCGAGCAGGGTCCAGCTTCGGAACCCCTCGGCCAGCGCCACCCGGTCCAGCGCGGCGCGCCGGTCCGCCGGGAGATCATCCGGGCGCGGCGCTTGAGGGCATGGATCGGGGCGGAAAGACTGGGCGACATGAGAGGCCTCCCGTCGCGCGCGACGGACGCGGTCCCTGCTTCCACCCCTGCTTCCGAGCTGCGCGGACGACTGGCGGTCCGAGGCGAACGCCCTGCGCGCGATAGCGCTTTCCCGGCGAAGGGGGGGAGGCCTGGGGAGCTGGGCGGGCCCGCGCCCGACCCTGCCGCCGACGCCCGCGCCGGGCCACGGAAAGGGGGGCCACGGGAAGGGGGGCGACGAAAAGGGGGGCGACGAAAAGGGGGCGGCCGAAACCGCCCCCTCCCCGAAATCGCGTCCCGAAAGACCTCAGTCCAGCGGCAGGCGCTGGCGGACCAGCGTGGTCCAGTAGGAGCAGCCCCAGGACATCGCCTCGTCGTTGAAGTCGTATTTCGGGTGATGCAGCCCGGCGCTCGGGCCATTGCCGACGAAGATCATCGCGCCCGGCACCTCGTTGAGCATGAACGAGAAATCCTCGCCGCCCATGGCCGGGGACCAGCTCTGGTCCACGCGTTCCTCGCCCGAAACCTCGATGGCCGCGGCCGCCGCGCGCTCGGCCCCGATTTCGGCGTTCACGGTCACCGGATACATGCGGATGTAGTCCAGCGTGGCCTTCGCGTCATAGGCGTCGGCGACGCCCTGAACGGCCTTGGCGATGCGGGTCTCGACCATGTCGCGCACGCCTTCGTCCAGCGTCCGCACCGTGCCGGTCATGGTGATCGCCTGCGGGATCACGTTGAACGCATCCCCGCCATGGATCGTGGTGATCGAGATCACCGCCGATTTCAGCGGATCGAGATTGCGCGACACGATCGACTGCAAAGCCTGGATCAGCGCCGAGGTCGGCATCAGCGGGTCGACGGTGTTGTGCGGGAAGGCCGCGTGGCCGCCCACGCCCTCGATCGTGATGCGCACCTCGTCGACCGAGCCCATGAGCGGCCCGGCGCAGACCCCGAACTCGCCCAGCGGCAGGTCGGGCTTGTTATGCATCCCGTAGACCTCGTCCAGCGGCCAGCGGGTCAGCATCCCGTCGTCGATCATCGCCTTGGCGCCGGCCCCGCCTTCCTCGGCGGGCTGGAAGATCACCAGAACGGTCCCGTCGAAGGCCCGGCTCTCGGCCAGCTGCTTCGCGGCGCCCAGCAGCATGGTGGTGTGGCCGTCATGGCCGCAGGCATGCATCTTGCCGGGCACGGTCGAGGCCCATTCGGCCCCGGTCTCCTCCATGATCGGCAGGGCGTCCATGTCGGCGCGCAGGCCGATGGCCCGGCCGGACCTGTTGGACTGCCCGCGGATCACGCCCACCACGCCGGTGCGCCCGATCCCCTCCACCACCTCGTCCACGCCGGCGTCGCGCAGGGCCGCGGCGACCTTGGCGGCGGTGGCGTGCACGTCATAGAGCAGCTCGGGGTTGCGGTGCAGGTCGCGACGGAATTCGGTCAGCTCGGGCAGCGATTTCGCCACCCAGTTCTCGACGGCCATGGGGTTCCTCTCAGGACTGTTCGGATTCCGGTTCCATGCGGTAGCGGAAGTCGCAATGACTGGCGCCCTTCATGATGGTCTGGGTGCGGGTCAGCTTCATGTTCGGGTTGTAGCCGATGCAGAAGTCGCCATCGCGGTTGCACGACAGCAGGTGCCCGATGTCGCCGAGCCCCATCTCCTTGTACATCTCGGAGTAGCGGCAGCGCACGACGTTGAAGTCCAGATGCTCTTCGTCGGAGCGCACGGGCTCGATCCGCAGCGCGTCCTCCTTCTGCCACAGCGGCATGATGTCGGCGAAGTCCTTGAGGCTGGGCGCGTGGCCGAGCGCCTCGGCGAAGCCCTTGCCGTGCTCGATGGCCGAGGCGCTGACGGCCTCGCCGATCAGGGCCTTGGCCTCGTCCTCGCCATACTTGGCCTTGGCGGTCTCGTAGACGTGCTTGAGCACCAGCGCCTCGATGCGGCGGCGTTCCAGGATGGGCATGTCGGTCATGGTGTTCCTCCCTTGGCCGGGACTGGGTGGCCGGCGGTCAGTCGAACGTGGGGTGCGCAGGGTATCAGGGTATCAGGCGGAGGGCGTCAGTCGAGCTTCGGCTCCACATGGTCCTTGCGGCGCATCCAGGCGAGGTAATAGGGCGCGATCCGGCGCCCGATCTCATGGAAGGGCAGGGGCCTGGGCTCGGAGACGGGCAGGGCCAGTTCGCGCTCCGGCGTCCCGGCCACCGCGGCGGCGATCTCGCGCCCCATGGAGACCGAGAGCGCGACGCCGCGCCCGTTGCAGCCGATCCAGGCCCAGCCGTCGGGGCCGAGCTTGTGGACCCGCGGGTAGCGGTCCCAGGTCATGCCGATATAGCCGTTCCAGACATGGGTCATCTTCGGCGCGCCCATGTCGGGGAAGGCCTCGGCCATGCGTTTCGCGGCGGTCGCCTTGACGCGTTCGCCGGCGTTCCACGGGCCGATGACGGCGCCGCCGGTGATCAGGCGGTTGCGGGCGTCGTAGCGGAAAAAGCGCAGGTCGCCGCGGGTGTCCGACACCGCCTGGCGGCCCGGCAGGATCTTGGCGCGCAGGTTGTCGCCCAGCGGCTCGGTCGCCATCTGCCAGGACAGGACGGGCACCACGGTGCGCGACAGCTTCGGCGCCAGGTTGGCGGTGATGTGGTCGGTATAGGCGTTGGTGGCCAGCACCAGGGCGCGGGCCTTCACCTCTCCGTCCGGGGTCTTCACCCGCCAGAAATCGCCCTCGCGCTTCCATTCGGTGACGGGGCTGTCCTCATGAATCACGGCGCCGTGGCGCTCGGCCGCCAGCGCCAGCCCGCGGGCGAGGCCCAGCGGATTGATGTGGCCGCCGGTGGGGTTGTACATGCCGCCATACCAGAAATCGGTGCCCAGCAGGTCGGTCGCGGCCTTGCGGTCCAGCATCTCGGCGGGAAAGCCGTGGCGGTTCCACGCCGCCACCCGCTTTTCCGACAGGCGGATGCGGCCGGGGGAATGGGCGGGCTGGAACCAGCCGGACTGCTCGGCCTCGGCGATCTCCATGATCCCCTCTTCGCGGGCGACCTGGAACAGGTAGTCGGCCGAGCCCCCGACCAGCTTCGCCAGCCGGGCGCCGGCGTCGCCGTATTTGGCGACCATGCCGTCGGGCTCGGCGGCGGTCAGGGTGGGGATCACCTGGCCGTTGTTGCGCCCCGAGGCGCCCCAGCCGACGGCGTTCGCCTCCAGCACCACGACGCCGAGCCCCCGGCGCGCCAGATGCAGCGCGGTCGAGAGGCCCGAGAACCCGGCTCCGATGACCACCGCATCCGCTTCGACCACGTCCCGCAGCTTCGGCGCGGGGGCGCGGGCGGCGGCGGAGGCGGCCCACATGGAGGGCGGGAAGGGGGCGGTCATGCGCGGTCTCCGGTTTCGGCGCCTTCGGGGGCGGCGAAGGGCGTCTCATGGGGCATCCAGAACCAGCGCAGGGCCTCGGTCTCCGGGTCGAAGGGGGTTTCGCCGGGGGCGGCGGGCTCGGCGGCGTCGGCGATGCGCGCGGCCTCCGCCAGGCAGTCGGCGAAGCTCGGCGGGATCGCCTCGGCGGCGGGCGGCGCGGCCCAGAGATCGGCGAGGCTCGCCGGCCCCGTCGCTTCCGGCGCGCGCCCATGCGCCCGCCAGACCCCGCCCCGCGCGTCGAGTTCGTAAAGCGGCAGCAGGTCCAGCCCGCGGGCGGCGACGAAGGCCGCCGCCTGGGCGATGTAGTCCACCACCTCCTCGGCGAAGAAGTAGTTCACCCCCAGCCGCGCCCAGCCCGGCCGGAACGCCGACAGCCCGCGGGCCACGGCGCGCTCATGCGCCTCCGCCCCCGCCGCGTCGATGCCCAGCAGGGCGTGCCCGTAGGGCCCGGCGCAGGAACAGCCGCCGCGGGTCTGCAAGCCGAACAGGTCATTGAGCAGCGCCACAACGTAATTGTGGTGCAGAAGCCGTCCCCGCACCCGGATGTTGAAGGAGAAGATGCCCAGCCGCTCCGCCTCCGCCGGGCCCAGCAGCTCCATGCCGGGGATGGCGCGCAGGCGGGCCTCCAGCCGGGCGGCGAGCGCGGCCTCGCGGGCCTCGATCTCCTCCGCCCCGATCTCGGTCTTGAGCAGCAGCACCAGGCCTGCGCGGATGTTGTCGACGATGGCCGGGGTGCCGGCCTCCTCCCGCCGTTCGGGGTCGGAGACATAGGTCCGCCCGGTCTCGGTGACATAGGAGACGGTGCCGCCGCCGGGCACGGTGGGAATGGCGCAGTCGAGCATGTCGCGATCCGCCACCAGCACGCCGGAGGCGCCGGGCCCGCCGGGGAACTTGTGGGGCGACAGGAAGGCCGCGTCGATACGGTCCTCGGCCCCGGTCCCCGCCATGCGGATCGGGATATAGGGCCCGCCGCCGGCGAAATCGCACACGAAGCGCCCGCCATGTGCGTGCATCAGCCGGGCGATGGCGGCGACGTCGGTGCGCACCCCGGTGACGTTGGAGGCCGCCGAGAACGCGCCGATCAGCCGCCCCGGCCCATCGGCGCTCCCGGCGTCGGGGCCCCCGGCGGAGTTCACCGCCGCCAGCTCCCGCGCCAGCGTCTCCAGGCAGATGCCGCCGCGGGCGTTCAGCGGAATGCGCACCAGCCGCGCCCCGCATTCGCGCCAGGGCAGGTCGTTGGAGTGGTGCTCATAGGGGCCGACGAAGACCGTGTCCCCCGGCCCCAGCGCCAGCGCGCGCACCAGCTTGTCCGACGCCGCCGTGGCGCCCGACCCGGTGAAGATCACCGCATGGCCGTCATCCGCGCCGACGCCGCGCCGCACCGCCTCGCGCGCCATTTCGCGCAGGCGGGTGGTCTGGCGGCCGGTGTAGGAGGTTTCGGTATGGGTGTTGCCGTAGGAGGGCAGCACATGGGCGCGGATCGCGTCCTCGATGAAGCCCAGCGCGCGGCCGGAGGCCACGTAGTCGGCATAGACCAGCGGCCGCGGCCCGAAGGGGCCGGGGATCGCGGCGCCGTCGCCGATCACCTGGGCGCGGACGTCCTCGATGGTGGGGCGGAAGGGTTTCATGCGGCGTCGTCCTTAAGCACCGGCGGAACCCAGTCCCGGCCGGGAATCGAGGAAAGCAGTTTGCGGGTGTAGGGATGGGCGGGGGCGGCGAAGATCTCGGCCACGGTCCCCATCTCCACGATCTTGCCCTTCTCCATCACCGCCACGCGATCGCAGAGCTGGGCGGCGACGCGCAGGTCATGGGTGACGAAGAGCAGCGACAGGTCCAGCCGTTCGCGCAGGTCGGCGAGCAGCCGCAGCACCTGCGCCTGCACGGAGACGTCGAGCGCGGAGACAGGCTCGTCCGCCACGATCACCTTGGGCTCCATCGCCAGCGCGCGGGCGATGCCGATGCGCTGGCGCTGCCCGCCGGAGAACTCGTGCGGATAACGCTCGGCCGCGGCGGGGGACAGTTCCACCAGCGCCAGCAGCTCGCGCGCCTTCTCGCGGGCCTTGCCGGGGTTCATGCCGTGCACGATGGGGCCCTGCGCGATCAGGTCCACCACCCGCTTGCGCGGGTTGAGCGAGGCCATGGGGTCCTGGAACACCATCTGGATCTCGGCGCGCATGGCCCGCAGGGTCCGGGCGTCGGCGTTCAGGATGTCCCGCCCGTCCAGCTCGGCGCGGCCGCCGTCGGCTTCCAGCAGCCGGGTCACGCAGCGGGAGACGGTGGTCTTGCCCGAGCCGCTCTCGCCCACCACGCCCAGCGTCTCGCCCCGGCGGATGTCGAAGGAGACATGGTCCACCGCCGCCACCGCCTTGCGCTTGCCGGTGAACATGCCGCCGCGGGCCTTGAAGGTCTTGAGCATCCCCTCGGCCTTCAGCACCACCGGCGCGTCGGAGAAATCGCGCGGGGCGGGGGGGCGCAGGTCGGGGACGGCGGCGATCAGGGCGCGGGTATAGGGGTGCCGGGGGCGGTTCAGCACGTCGTCCGCCGGCCCGTGCTCCACCAGTTCGCCCTGGCGCAGGACGGCCACCTTGTCGGCGATCTCCGCCACCACGCCGAAATCATGGGTGATGAACAGGATGCCCGAGCCCTGGGAGGCCTGAAGCTCCCGGATCAGGCGCAGGATCTGCAACTGGGTGGTGACGTCGAGCGCGGTGGTCGGCTCGTCCGCGATCACCAGCCGGGGCGACATGGCCAGCGCCATGGCGATCATCACCCGCTGCCGCTGCCCGCCCGAGACCTGGTGCGGATAGGCGTTGAAGGCGCTGTCCGGGTCGGGGATATGCACGTCGCGCAGCATCTCCAGCGCACGCGCCTTGCGCGCCTTGGCGCCCATGTCGGTATGCAGCCGCAACACCTCGTCGATCTGCCAGCCCACGGTCTTCTGCGGGTTCAGCGCCGTCATCGGCTCCTGAAAGATCATCGCCATGCGGTCGCCGCGCAGCCCGCGCATCTGCGCCTCGGTCAGCGTCGACAGGTCCTGTCCGTCGAACTTCACCGACCCGCCGGACATGCGCACCAGCGGCTCGGGCAGCAGGCGCATCACGGCGCCGGCCGCGAGGCTCTTGCCCGATCCGCTCTCGCCCACGAGACAGACGATCTCGCCGGGGTTCACGGTCAGGTTCAGCCCGTCCAGCGCGTAGGGCCGGTCGGCCCCCTTGGGCAGGGAGACGCGGAGGTTCTCGATTTCGAGGATGGGGGTGGGGGTGTCTGCCACGTCGCTCATCCCTTCTTCTGCCGGGGGTTCAGGGCCTCGTTCAGGCCCTCGCCCAGAAGCGAGAAGCTCAGCACGGTCAGCACGATGGCGATGCCGGGGATGGCGGCCACGAACCACTCGACCCGCAGCACGGACCGGCCCTGGCCGATCATGTTGCCCCAGCTCGCGTAGTTGGGATCGCCCAGCCCGAGGAAGGCCAGCGCGCTCTCCAGCAGGATCGCCAGCGCCATGATGACCGAGGCGTAGACCACGACCGGGGGCAGGGCGTTGGGCAGGATCTCCTTGAAGATGATGGCCATGTCGCCGACGCCCAGATTGCGCACCGCCTCGATGAACTCGCGCCGGCGCAGCGACATGAACTCGGCGCGCGCCAGGCGGGCGGGGGCGGTCCAGGACACGATGCCGATGGCCAGCACGATGTTCTCGATGCTGCTGCCCAGGATCGCCACCAGCGTCAGCAGCAGCACGAAGTTGGGCACGGTCTGGAAGGCCTCGGTCACGCGCATCAGCACGTCGTCGACCCAGCCGCCGAAATAGCCCGCGATCGCCCCGATCACCACGCCGATGGCGATGGAGATCAGCGTGGCGACCACCCCGATCATCAGGCTGATGCGGGCGCCGTGGAAGATCCCCGCGAGGATGTCGCGGCCCAGCTGGTCGGTGCCCAGCGGCGTCGCCCAGTCCTGGAAGGGCCAGATCAACGGCTCGCCGGCGCGGCGCAGCGGGTCCACGGGTTCGTAGAGGCCCGCGGTCAGGGCCAGCAGGACGATCACGCCCAGCAGGAACAGGCCCAGCACGGCGGCCTTGTTGCGACGGTAACGGCGCCAGAACACGAGGGCGCGGGACGGCTCCTCGGGCGGCAGGGCGGAGGCTTCGGCGAGGCTCATGCGAGTTCGATCCGGCTGTCGAGACGGGCGTAGAGAAGGTCGGTCAGGAAGTTGACCGCCACCACCACGACCGAGCTCATGAAGATGATGCCCATGAGGGTGTTGAGGTCGCGCTGCACGACCGACTGGTAGGCGAGCGACCCGAGGCCGGGCAGGGAGAACACCGACTCCACCACCACCGAGCCGCCGAGCAGCGTCGAGAATTGCAGGCCGAGCAGCGTGATCACCGGCAGCAGCGCGTTGCGCATGATGTGGTGGAACATCAGCCGCGCCTCGCCCGCGCCCTTGGCCCGCGCGGTGCGCACATAGTCCAGCTCGGCCACCTCCAGCACGGAGGCGCGCATCAGGCGCAGGTAGAAGGCGAGATAGATCAGCGACAGCGCCGCGGTCGGCATCACCAGGTGAAGGGCCACGTCCCAGACATGTTTCCAGCCGGTGTAGAAGCCCGCCACGGTCTTGATCCCGCCGACCGGCAGCCAGCCCAGCTTCACCGAGAAGACGACGATCATCATCAGGCTCAGGAAGAAGGAGGGGGTCGCGTAGAACACCAGCCCGAGGGTCGAGATCACGTTGTCGGTGGTCGAATAGGCCTTCCGCGCGGCGATCGCGCCAAGCCCGACGCCGAAGGTGAAGGCGAAGAACAGGGACGCGGCCATCAGCATCAGGGTCGTGCCGATCCGTTCCATCAGCACCACCGAGACCGGCTGCTCGTAGACGAAGGACCAGCCGAAATCGAACTGCAGGAACTTGATCATGTAGCGCCACAGCTGGACCCAGATCGGCTGGTCCAGCCCGTATTCGGCGCGCAGCCGCGCGATGAACTGGGCGTCGGCCCCGCCCATGTCGCCCACCAGCGCGTCCACCGTGTCGCCGGGCGCGAGCTTCAGCAGCAGGAAGGCGCCGATCATGATCAGGATGATCACCGGAACGGCCTGGAGCGCGCGTCGCAGCGCGTAGATCAGAATGGGCATCGGGCTTTGTGGTCCTCGGGTCGCGCCGGCGCCGGGGCGCGGGGCGGCGCAGGGGCGGCGCAGGTCGGTCGCGCGGGGGATCCGCGCAGGGGGAGGGCGGCGGCCGGGACCCCCCGGCCGCCGCCCGTCAGATCACTGGTCGAGCCAGAGGTCGTACCAGCTCGAAGAGTTCCACCGCGGGGTGTTGTGGTGGTTGATCAGCTTCTTGCTGGTGACCGAGATGAAGGGATGCTCGATCGCGAAGATCACCGGCAGCTCGGCCATCGAGATGCGCTGCAGCTCGTGATACATCTCCGCCCGCTTCTCCGGGTCCAGCTCCGAGGCGGCGGCGTCGATCATCGCGTCGACCTCATCGGACTGCCAGCCGAACTGGTTGGTCCAGGGCGTGCCGTTCGGCGAGCCCGAGCGCAGCCACACCATCGTCGACACCGCCGGGTCCGCCCGGAACTGGTGCCAGCCGTTGGCGGTGTCGAAGTCGTGGTCCCGGTAGACGCCGGTCAGGAAGCCCGGGGCGTCGTTGGTCAGGATCTCGACGTCGATGCCGACCTTCTTGAGGCTCTGCGCGTAGAACTCGGCCCAGAGCTGGGTGTACTCGCCCCAGGGCGCCGGGCGGTGACGCAGCTTGAAGCGCACGCCGTCGTCGCCCGCGGGGTAGCCGGCCTCGTCGAGCATGGCCTTGGCCTTCTCGATGTCGAACGGATAGGTCGGCACGTCGTCGGTGTAGTTGGCGCCGCCCGTCGAGGGCACCGGACCCCGGCCCGGCTTGGCGTAGCCGCGCATGATGGTCTCGATCGCCGCGTCGATGTCCAGCGCGTGGTAGATCGCCTGGCGCACCTTCAGATCCGCGAGGATCGGGTTGCGGTGATTGAACTCGACGGTGGAGTGGGCGACGTTGTTCTCATAGCCCTTGGTGCCCACGTCGAAGCGGTCGTCTTCCGACAGACGCTCCACGTCGGCCATCGACACGCCGATGAAGCCGGATTCGTGGACCTCGCCGGCTTCCAGCGCCGCGGCGGCGGCGGAGCTGTCGGTGATGAACCGCCACACGATGCGGTCGAGATAGGGGTATTCCTCGCCGCGCCAGTAGTCGTCGTTGCGCTCGGCGATCACGTACTGGCCGCGCTGGTATTCGACGAACTTGAACGGGCCGGTGCCCACGGGGGCGGTGTTGTGCTCGTTCTTCAGGATGTCCGTGCCCTCATAGAGGTGCGCGGGCATCGGATGGCCGAGATCGGGCATGGCCGCGAGCATCAGGTCCATCGGCATCGGCTTGGAATACTTGAACACCGCGGTATGCGGGTCCGGGCAATCCACCGCCTCGAGGTTCTGCTGAAGCGTGGTCGAGTAGTTCAGCAGCTCCTTCCACATGTTCATGGCGGTGAAGGAGACGTCGTCGCAGGTGAAGTCCTCGCCGTCATGCCACTTCACGCCCTCGCGGAGCTTGAAGGTGATCTCCAGCCCGTCCTCGGAGGACGACCACTCGGTCGCCAGCACCGGCTCGTAGCCGTCATAGGACTTGTCGATCAGCGGCTCGACGATCTTGCCGGTGATGTAGTAGACGCCGGTGGAGGCGCGCAGCGCGGGGTTGAGAATGCGCTGCTCGCCCTTCATCTGGATGATGGCGGTGCCGCCGCGCTTGGGCTCCTGCGCGTCGGCGTCCACGGCGGCCGCGGTGACGGCGAACGCCGCCATCGCGCCGGCGAGAAGCGGGCCGAACCGCCCGGTAGAGATGTTCATGAGTCCCTCCTGTCGAACCTGTCGTGCGGGCGCCGCCATTCATCGGGAGCCGGCGCATCCTTGAGCGCTTGGATTCCGCGCCGCAACAAGGGTAGAGTCAACCTGATTTTTTCGCGACGCGGCATTTTTCCTGATGCAATCCCTACGCAAGGGGATCATCGTGGCATGAAACGCCACCGGAGGGCGAAGATGCAGAATGAAATTTCACAGTGGTCCGTGTGGATCACCGGCGCCGGCTCGGGGATCGGGCAGGCCATGGCCCGCGCCTTCGCGAACGCGGGATGCGCGGTGGCCCTCACCGGCCGCCAGGCCGCGCCGCTGGAGGCGCTGGGCGAGGAGATCGCGGCCGGGGGCGGCCGCGCCATGGTCCTGCCCTGCGATGTCATGGACCGCGAGGGCATGGCCGCCGCCGCTGCGCGCGTCGTCGAGGCGACCGGCCGGCTCGATATGCTATGCAACAATGCCGGACTCAACATCCCCCGCCGCACCTGGGCGGATATCGACTGGCCCGCCTGGGAGGCGGTGATCGACATCAACGTCAAAGGCGCGCTCAACGCCATCGCCGCGGCGCTGCCGACCATGCGCGCGCAGGGCTCGGGCGTGATCCTGCACACGTCCTCCTGGGCCGGGCGGTTTCCGGCGGCGGGCGGCGGGGTGCCCTACGGCGCCTCCAAGCACGCGCTGTCGGAACTGTCCGCCACCCTGAACGCCGAGGAAGGGGCGAACGGCATCCGCTCCTGCTCGCTCAACCCCGGCGGGGTGGCGACCCCGCTGATGACCCGCCGTCCCGGCTACACGCCCGAAATGGCCGCGACCATGATCCAGCCGGAGGATCTGGCCGACGCGGCCCTCTTCGTGGCCCGAATGAACCCCAACGTGGCGGTGCACGAAATCACGGTCGGGCCGGTGGCCCGCTGACCGTCCGTCCCCCAGTCAACGAACCCCTCAGGAGATCCCCCAGATGACCCACCCGGTGAAGGGCGTCGATCACGTCTTCCTCATGGTCAACGACCTCGACGAAAGCTGCGAGGCCTTCGAGCGTCTCGGCTTCACCATCTCGCCGCGCGGCATGCACTCGGCCCACAAGGGCGCGGCCAACCACACCATCATGTTCCCCAACGACTATTTCGAGCTGCTGGGCATGATCGCCGAGGTCCCCGGCAACGCCGACCGGCGCGAGATGCTCAAGCGCGAGGGCCAGGGCCTGCACGCCGTCGCCTGCCGCATCGACGACGCCCACGCGGCCAGGGAGGGGCTGGCGGCGCAGGGGATCGAGACCGAGGAGGTCGGCTCCTTCTCCCGCCCCGTGCCGCTGCCCGACGGGTCCGAGGGCATGGCCAGCTTCGACACGCTGAAGTTCCTGCCCCACGAATATCCGCTGGGCACTGTCTTCATGTGCCGCCACAAGACCCGCGACATGGTCTGGGTGCCCTCCTTGCTGGAGCATCCCAACGGCGCCCAGGGCATCGCCGGCGTGGTGGCGGGCTGCGACGATCCCGACGGGGCGGCGGCGGCCTTCGCGCGGCTCTTCGCCGGGGGCTCGATCCGCCATGTGGACGGCGGGGCCGTGGTCTCCACCGGGGTGGCGGACGGGCCGGCCTCGGCGCCGATCGAGGTCCTGACCCGCGAGGCGCTCGCCGCCGCCTATCCGGAGGTGGACTTCTCCCTCACGCCCAGGGGCGCCTTCGCGGTGCTGCGGGTCGACACGCCGGATCTCAAGCCGGTGCGCGCCATCTTCGACCAGCGCGGGATCCCCTTCATGGAGACCGCGCGGGGGCTGGCGGTCGGCCCGCGCGAGGCCTGCGGCTCGGTCGTGGAATTCGTCGGGGAATGAGCCAGTCCGGCAAGCCCCGGCGCGGCGGCGATCGCGCGGAAGGCCACGTCTTCGACGGGGTCGACCGCCGCATCCTCGACATCCTGCAACGGGAGGTCGACCGCCCGGTCACCTCCATCGCCGAGGAGGTGGGCCTGTCGCCCACCCCCTGCTGGCGGCGCATCAAGCGGCTGGAGGAGACCGGGGTGATCCGCGCCCGGGTGGCGCTGGTGGATCAGCGGCTGGCCAATGTGCCGATGACGGTGTTCATCTCGGTCAAGGTGCCCAGCCACGCCAAGACCTGGCTGGACGATTTCCGCGCCCTGATCGAGGCGATTCCGGAGATCACCGAGGCCTACCGGCTGACCGGCGACGTGGACTACATCCTCAAGGTCGTGGTGCCGGACATCGCCGCCTACGACCTGGTCTACAAGGCGATGATCGAGCGGATGGATTTCAGCCAGATCTCGTCCTCGATCTCGATGGAGGAGCTGAAATTCACCACCGCCCTGCCGGTGGACCACCTCTAGCCGGGGTCGGTTAGGGGGGCGGTTAGGCGGGGTCGGTTAGGGGGGCGGTCGCCGCGACGAGATCCAGCCGCCAGACCTCCTCCATCGTGCGGACGCCGAAACCCTCGTGCGGGGCCGAGGAAACCCGCGCGAAGCCCTCCGCGGCGTAGAGCGCGCGCGCCGCGGTCAGCATGTCATGGGTCCACAGGTCGAGACGCGGATAACCCAGGGCGCGGGCGGTCTCGATGCAGGTCGACACCAGTCGGCGGCCGAGGCCAAGACCGCGCGCCTCCGGCTCCACCAGCAGCATCCGAAGCTTTCCCGCCCGGCGGCGGGGCGGCGCGTCCGCCGGGGCGCCGTCCAGCGGGTCGCCGGGGACGAGGAACACCGCGCCCAGCCGGGTCTCGCCCCGCGCGGCGATCCAGCCGCGATGGGTCTCGGGGGCGGCGGTCTCGATGAAATCGGCGCTGATGCGCGCCACCAGCGCCTCGAAGGCCGCGGTCATTCCGAACTCGGCGGCGTAGAGCGCGCCGTGGCGGGAGACGACCCAGCCCATGTCTCCCGGCCCGGGCGCGCGCAGCCGGACCTTTTCTTCGGCGGTCGGTTCGGGGGCCGGACGGGCGGACGGGGCGAACCCGCGCTCCACCTGCGCCATCGCCGTCAGCAAACGGGTCCGATCGGCGGCGGAGAGCGGGGCCAGCCGGGCGCGGACCTCGGCGCGGGCGGCGTCCTCGAGCCCGGCGAGCTCGGCGGCGCCGGCCGGGGTCAGGCGCGCGATGCGGGCGCGGGCGTCGGCCGGGTCCGGGACGGCTTCGGCCAGCCCGGCCTCACGGAAGCGGCGCAGAATGCGGGCGAGATAGGCGGGGTCGAGCGCCAGCGCCTCGGCCAGCCGGGCGGCGCTGCGCGGAGGGGAGTGGCCGAGCTCCCACAGCACGCGGGCTTCCGCCAGGCTGCGGCCCGAGCCGAGCAGCGCGGCGTTCAGCGCCCCCGCCTGGGCGGTGGCGAAGCGGTTGAAGCGGCGGACCGCGTCGATCTCGGCGAGGCTTGGGGCGGGGTGGGTCATCCGGGCAAGGGGCGGGAATTAGAGGACGGAGTCAATCAAATTTATGGACGACGTCCTTTAAGTGACCTGGCTGGGCCCTTCTGGGCGCTCCCCCCCCCGCAATCGGGGAAGCGCGCGAGGACGGGAGGCGCCGCCGGCGATTCCCGTGACCAGCAATCAGAGATCAGGGATCAGGGATCAGGCGCGGGCGCCCTTGCGGCCGGAGCCGATCAGGGGCGCGGCCTCGCGGTCCAGCGGCCAGCGGGGGCGGGCGGGCAGGTCCATCGGGTCGGGCCCGTGGCGCAACAGCCGCTCGGCGCCCGCCCAGGCGATCATCGCGGCGTTGTCGGTGCACAGCGCCAGCGGCGGCGCCGACAAGCGCCAGCCGCGCGCCGCGCAGGCCGCGGTCAGCGCGGCGCGCAGGGGGGTGTTGGCCGCGACCCCTCCGGCTACTGCAAGCGTGGGAGCCTCCGTCCCCGCCGCGGCGAGGTCCGCGGCGTAATCCACCGCGAAGGCGTCCATGGCGCGCGCGGTCTTGATCGACAGCACCTCCGCCGTCGCCGCCTGGAACCCGGCGCACAGATCGGCGCGGTCCTGCGGCGTGATCCCGCCCTGCGCCTCCACCAGCCGGTCGCGGGCCCGCCGCAGCGCGGTCTTGAGGCCGGAGAACGACATCTCGCAGCCGGGCCGGTCCAGCAGCGGGCGGGGCAGGGCGAAACGGTAGGGGTCGCCGGTCTTCGCCGCCCGCTCCACCTCCGGCCCGCCCGGATAGCCGAGGCCGAGCAGCTTGGCGGTCTTGTCGAAGGCCTCGCCCGGGGCGTCGTCGATGGAGGTCCCCAGCCGCCGGAAACGCTCGGGCCCCAGCACCGCGAGGATCTGGCAATGCCCGCCGGAGACGAGCAGCAGCAGGTAGGGATAGGCCAGCCCCTCGGTCAGGCGGGGGGTGAGCGCGTGGCCGGCCAGATGGTTGACGCCGACGAAGGGCAGGCCCGCGCCCATGGCGATGCCCTTGCCGCACATCACGCCCGCCAGCACGCCGCCGATCAGGCCGGGACCGGCGGTCGCGGCCACCGCGTCGAGCGAGGCGAGCGGGGTCCCGGCCTCCTCCAGCGCGCGGAGGGCGGCGATGTCCAGGCGCTCGGCATGGGCGCGGGCGGCGATCTCGGGGACGACGCCGCCGAAGGCCGCGTGCAGGTCGGCCTGGCCGAAGACGACGGAGGACAGGATCTCGCCCGGCCCCTGGGGAACGCCGTCGCGCAGGCGCGCGCGGACCACGGCGGCGGCGGTCTCGTCGCAGCTGGACTCGAGGCCGAGCAGGGTGACGGCGTCGTGCGGGGCGGAGGGCATGGCGGGCGCGGGTCTCCGTTCGGGCGACTTGCGGGCGGGGTCGAGTGGGCGGGGTCGAGTGGGCGGGATCGAGTGGGCGGGGGCGTGGCGCCCGGCTAGCACCGGCCGGACGGGGAGGCAATCGCGCAGGCGTTGGCGCGGGGGGGGAGGGCCGGCGAGGGCGCCGCGCGACGACCGGCCCGAGGGCGGCGCCGGGGCGCCCGCGCGGCGGGGCGGCCGGGCGCCTGGCGAAGCCCGGGAAGGCGAGAGGGGGCGAGGGCCGGACATGCCTTCCCGGGCCGGGGGCGGGAGGCGCCGGCGTCCGGGAGAAACCGGCCCCGCCTCGTCGCGAAACCCCGCGCGAGGTCGGGCCGCGGCGGGGAACGGGGGCCGGGAACGGCGCGGCGCACGCCCTGCTGCGCGCCTTTCCGGTCCCGCCGACACGGCGGGCGCCGCCTGATGCTGCGGGCGCCGCCTGATACGGGGGGGCGCCGCCCGGGGGCGTCGCGACCCGCGCAACGGTCCAGCGCCGCGCGGGCGCCCCGTCACCGCCCTCGCAACCGATGGCGCGCGGCTCCCTCGCCCGCATTGCGCGCCGCTCCCCCGCCGGTTAACACCGCCGGATGACCAGCGCTCCCGCCCCCGCCTCCGCCCGCGGCCCCGTCGCGGCCCCGCCCTCCGCCGACGCGCCCCTGCGCATCGGCACCCGCGGCTCGCCCCTCGCCCTCGCCCAGGCCGAGGAGACCCGCCGCCGGCTGATGACCGCCCACGACCTGCCGCCCGAGGCGCTGGAGATCGTGCCGATCAAGACCACCGGCGACCGGGTCCAGGACCGCGCGCTGTCGGAGATCGGCGGCAAGGGCCTGTTCACCAAGGAGATCGAGGAGGCGCTGACCGAGGGCCGCATCGACCTCGCCGTGCATTCCATGAAGGACATGCCGGTGGAGCAGCCCGAGGGACTGGTCCTGACCACCTACCTGCCGCGGGAGGACCCCCGCGACGCGTTCGTGTCGCTCCGCCACGCCGCCATCGCGGCGCTGCCGCAGGGCGCGGTGGTGGGCACGTCCTCGCTGCGCCGGCGCGCGCAGCTGCTGCACCGGCGGCCAGACCTGAAGGTCGTCGAGTTCCGCGGCAACGTGCAGACGCGCCTGCGCAAGCTGGAGGACGGGGTGGCCGAGGCCACCTTCCTCGCCGTCGCCGGGCTGCGCCGGCTGGGGATGCTGGATCTGGCCGAGGCCGGGATCGCGCCAGAGGACATGCTGCCCGCCGTCGCCCAGGGCGCCATCGGGATCGAACAGCGGGCGGGGGACGACGTGGTCTCCGCCCTGCTGGCCTCGCTGAACGACGCCGACACCACGCATCAGCTGGCGGCGGAGCGGGCGTTCCTGGCGGGGCTCGACGGGTCCTGCCGGACGCCCATCGGCGGCTACGCCACGCTGCTGCCCGACGCCCGCCTGCGTCTGCGGGGCGAGATCATCCGTCCCGACGGGTCCGAACGCCTGGCCACGGAGCGCGAGGGGCCCATCGCCGACGCCGCCGCCCTGGGCGCCGACGCCGCCGCCGAGCTGCGCGACCGCGGCGGCGTCGGTTTCTTCGACGGTCTCGGCTGAGCCGCGCCGTGGCGGACGAGGCGCATGGGCCGACAGGCGCCGCCGTCCCGCCGCGCCGCCCCGGCCTGCTGGTCACCCGGCCCGCGCCGGCGGACGAGGAGCTGTCGGCCTGGGCCCGCGCCGCGGGGTTCGTCCCGATTCCTGCCCCTGTCATGCGCCTGGAGCCGCTGCCCGCCGCCCCGCCGATCGAGGCCGCGTGGGACGGCCGCCCCGACGCCGTGGTGCTGACCTCCGCCAACGCCGCCCGCTGCGCGCCCGAGGCCCCGGAGCTGCGCGCCGCGCCCTGCTGGTGCGTGGGCGAGGCCACCGCCGCCGCCGCCCGCGCCGCCGGCTTCGCCGACATCCGCGCGGGCGAAGGCGACGCCGCCGCGCTCGCCCGCCGCATCGCCGCGGGAGCGCCGGCCGGGGCGCGGCTTCTGCACCTGCGCGGGCGGCAGGGAACCGCGGACCTCGCCGGCGCGCTCGCCGCCGCCGGCTTCGCCTTCACGCAGAGCGTCGTCTACGAGATGCGCCTGGAAACCGCGCTGCCCGAGGCCGCGATCCGGGCGCTGAACGCGGGCGAGGTGACGGTGGTCCCCGCCTTCTCGCCCCGCGCGGCCCGGCAGCTCGCCCGCCTGCTGGACGACCGTTTCGACCTGCGGGCCGTCGCCGCCGTCGCGATCAGCGCCGCCGCCGCCGCCCCCCTGCGCGCGATGGGCTTCGCGGCGCTGCGGGTGGCCGTCGCCCCCGCCGGCCCGGCGATGCGCGAGGCGATCCGGGCCGCGGCGCGGGACGTCTCGGGACGCTGAGGCGACCGCCCCGGCCGCCCCCGCCGCGGCGCGCCCGCCCGAAAACGTCGCATATCCGCACGCCCCCTCGTGAAACCGCGCCAACCGTCCCGGGATTGGGTTAGGCTCGTGACCGAATCCGTCGCCGGCGCGGTTCGCCGCACCGCGGCGCCTTGTTCTGTCGGCCGGCGATCCCATAGTTTCGACCCTGCGCCGAGGCCGGGCGACCAGGGGAAGACAGGACCGCGAGATGACCAACGAGAAGAAACCGGACGACGGACCCGACACGCAGGCCATGACGCCTGCCGAGGGCCAGCGCCCGGACATCGGGGCCGAGAACACCGCCGAGGAGATCGCGGGCGCCGAGCCGGTTCCCGTCGATCCGGAGGCCGGCCCCCATTCCGATCCCGAATCCGATCTCCAGTCCGGGCCCCAATCCGGGCCGGTCCACGACGCCGAGATCGTCGAGCCCCCGGCCGACACGGTCGAGACCATCGCCGGCTCCGAGCATCCCGATTCAGACCCCGAAGCCGGCGACCTCCATCGCGACCCCGTCGAGGATCCCGTCCCCGCCGAGGATCCCGACGCGGCCGGCGAGGCCGAGCTGGCCGCAGGCCTCGACGCCGACACGGAGCTGACCGAGCGGGACGCCTCCGTCGCCGACGACTATCCCGAGCCGGAGCCCGCGCCCGCCCCGCTTCCCGATTACGACGACCAGCCGCCCGAGGACGAGCCCGCCTACGAAGAGCAGGGCCGCAGCAGCCTCGCCGCCCGCGCCCTGCAGGGCCTGGTGATCCTGCTGGTCGGCGCCGCCATCGCGCTCTGGGCGCTGCCGCGCGTGACCCCGATGCTGCCCGCGTCGATGGCCGAGGCGCTCGCCCCCGCCAGCGCCGTGACCCCGGAGGATCTCGCCGCCCTGGAGGCCGATTTCGACGCCCGCATCGCCGAGCTGGAAGCCGCCGCCCCGACGGCGCCCGACATGGGCCCGGTCACTGCGCGGCTTGACGATTTCGGCGCCCGGCTGGAGGCGCTGGAAGGCGCCGGCCCCGCCGCGGGCGCCGGCGGATCGGACATGGCCGAGGCCAACCAGTCCGCGATCTCCAGCCTGCGCGCCGAGCTGGAGCAGATCTCCGCCACGCTGGCCGAGCTCGGCTCCCTGCCCCCCGAGGCGGCGCAGACGCTGGCCTCCGCCTCCCAGCGGGCCGCTAGCCTGTCGGAGAAGGTGGATACGCTGACCTCCCGGCTCGACGCCGCGGAGGCCCGCTTCGATGAGCGCGCCACCGCCGCCGAAGCCGCCGCCCTCGCCGCGCAGGAGGAGGCCGAGGCCGCCGAGAAGCGCGCCACGCTCGCCGCCGGTTTCCGGGCCATCGGCCAGGCGCTGGACGAGGGGCGGGCCTTCGCCGAACCGCTCCGCGAGATCGCGGCCTATGCCGAGCCGCCCGAGGCGCTGGCCAACGCCGCCGCCGGGGGCGTGCCGACGCTTTCCTCCCTGCGCGCGCGCTTCACCGATGCCGGGCGCCGGGCGATGGAAGCGCAGGGGCTGGCCGAGGCCGGGGACGGCTTCTTCGACCGCGCCGCCGCGTCGCTCAAGGCCCGCGTGTCCGGCGTGCCGGTGGACGCGATGGAGGGCGACGGGCTGGAGGCGAGACTGGGCCGCGCCGCCGCCGCCCTGCGCGACGGCGACCTGGGCGCGGCGCTGGACGCGCTCGACGGCATTCCGACGCCGGCCGAGGAGGCGATGGCCGACTGGCTCGCCGACGCCCGCGCCCGGCGGGCCGCCGTGTCGGCCGCCGCCGCCTGGCGCACGGAGCTGGGCGGATGATCCCGGCGCCGGTCACTGAAACGACGCGGGCCCCGGCCCGCTCCGCCCCCGGCCGCTCGGGCCGGGACGGCGCAATAACGAGCGCCCTGGAAGGGCGCGGTATGGAGGGAACGGCGCGATGATCTGGCTGCTTCTGCGCACCGCCCTGTTCGTGGCGCTCGCCGCCGCGGTCGCCTATGGGATCGGCGTGCTGCTCGACACCCCCGGCGGCATCGAGATCACCTGGGCGGGCCGGGCCTACGCCTTCGACCCGCTGACCTTCGTGGCGCTGTTCCTCGCCGCCGTGCTGGCGCTGTGGATCGCCTGGAAGCTGATCGGCCTGGCCGTGGCCACCATCCGGTTCCTGACCGGGGACGAGACCGCCATTCACCGCTTCTTCGGCCGCTCGCGCACGCGGCGGGGGCTGGAGGCGCTGACCAACGGCATGATCGCGCTGGCCGAGAACGACCCGCGCAAGGCGCTGGCCAAGGCCGAGCGGGCGGGGCGGATGCTGGACCGGCCGGAGCTGGCCAACATCCTCGCCGCCCAGGCCGCGCGCCAGGCCGGTCAGCAGGACCGGGCGGAGACCTATTACAAGGCGCTCGCCCGCAATCCCAGGACCCAGGCGCTGGGCGTGCGCGGGCTGCTGGAGCAGGCGCAGGAGAAGGGCGACGACGCCCGCGCCCTGAAGCTGGCCGAACGCGCCTTCGCGCTGCGGCCCCGCGACGGCGAGGTCATGTCCCGCCTGTTCGACCTGCAGACCGGCTCCGAGGACTGGGCGTCGGCCCGCCGCACGCTGGCGGCGGAGGTGCGCACCGGCGCGCTGCCCCGCGAAGTCGGCGCAAGGCGCGACGCGGTGCTGGCGCTGGCGGAATCCCGCGCGGCGCTGGAAGCGGGCGACGAGACCCGGGCCCGCGACGCGGCGCTGGAGGCGCAGAAGCGGTCCCCGGCCCTGGCCCCGGCCGCGGTGGCGGCCGCCGCGCAGCTGGGTCGCGACGGCCAGCCGGCCAAGGCGGAGAAGATCCTCCGTCAGGCCTGGAAGCTGGCGCCGCATCCCGACCTCGCCGCGGCCTTCGCCGCGCTCCACCCCGAGGAGACCCCGGAAGCCCGCCGCAAGCGCTTCCGCGCCTTGACCGCCGAGAACCACGACCACGTGGAATCGAAGCTGCTGGAGGCCGAGCTGGCCCTCGCCGCCGAGGATTTCCCCGCCGCCCGCAAGGCGCTGGGCGATCTTCCCCAGACCCGGCCCACCACCCGGACCCTGGCGATCATGGCGGCGGCGGAGCGCGGCATGGGCGCCGACGACCACGTGGTCCGCGCCTGGCTGGCCAAGGCGCTGTCGGCGCCGCGCGGCGAGGCCTGGACCTGCGAGAACTGCGGCCATGTCCACGAGACCTGGTCCCCGGTCTGCGGCGAATGCAAGGCGGTGGATACGCTTAGCTGGAAACAGCCCTCGGGCGCGGGGGAATCGCGCACCGCCGAAATGGCCCTGCTGCCGGTGATTCTCGCCTCGCTGGAGGGGCGCGCGCCGGAGGATGCCGCGCAGGCCGACCCGGACGCCCCGATCGAGGGCGAGGCCAGCCCGGCCGCGCAGGATGGCGCCGCCGACGCCGCGGAGGGCGAGCCGGCCCGAAGCTGAGCCTCCCCGAGCCCGGGCGCGACAGGCGATTTCGTCAATCGTGCGTTAACAAATCCGACGCCGCCGCCTTCATCCCGAAGGCGGCGGCGTTCGCGTTTTCACGGCGGCGCGACGCCGGGCGAAGCAAGAACATGGCGCGCGATCTCATGGCCGGCGGAAAATTCTTCTTGAGAGTTGACCCTACGCGCACTCATAGTCGCTCCCGAGTGGGCGATAAAAGCGTTTGAAAGTACTTGGGGGTGCTTCAGTGCGTATCGAAATGAAATTCAAAGGCGGAGGGTCCGCGCCTTGCGGAACCGCTTGCGATCCAAGGGCGGCGCGCCCGCGCGCGCGATGCGAGGTCGGCGGTCCGATGCGGACCGGTTCCTTGCGGAGCCTGACGAGCCGCATCGCCGCCTGATCGTCGCGGGCCGCGGGCCCGGCGACACGGACGCGTCGGACCGTCCGGATTTCTTGGAGCACATCACGACATGACCCTAGCGTACCGCGTCGCGGACGACGCCCTGATGCTGCGCGCCCGCAAGCCGCGCGCCCCCCGCTCCGGCTCGCGCCCCGCGCTGATGCTGTCGAGCACCGGCCTGGCCCTGATCCTGGCCGCGCCCGGTTTCGCAAGCCCCTACACGTCCTGTCCGACGCCGTCGGCCTACGCCACGCAGGCCTGCAACACCTCGGGCACGAACGGCTACGACTCGCTGGTCGAGGAGTGGGTCGCCAGCGCCGGTTCGGCTCCGCCCGCGCTCTACACGCTCAACAGCGGCCTGAACATGTATGGGACGGACAGCAACTACGTCACCCTGATGTTGAGCCTGACCGCCGGCGACGGATCGGGGAACGACAGCAACGGCAACGGCTATGTCGGGCTGAACGGCGGCGGCGTCACGCTCAACAACAGCGGCCAGGTCACCAAGGGCGCGCCCAGCTCGCCCCCCGCCATCGATGCCCGCCGTCACGGGGTCGGCGACAATCCGGGCGTGGCCTACGGCGTCTTCGTGCGCTCTCAGGGCGGCCGCGGCGCCGATGCCGACGACACGGTGATCGGCGGCGGCGACGGCGGCCGGGGCGGCGACGGCGGCGAGGTCATCGCCACCAACAGCGCCAGCGGATCGATCGCGGTCTCCGGCACGCTCGCCAACGGCATGGTCGGGTTCTACGCCACCAGCGTCGGCGGCGAGGGCGGCTGGCAGGACAAGGACGCCACCTACGCCCAGAAGGGCGGCACCGGCGGAATCGGGCACAACGTCACCCTCACCAATGACGGCTACGTCACCGTCAGCGGAACCAGTTCGTCCTTCGTCTGGGGCATCGGTGCGGAGTCGATCGGGGGCGAGGGCTCGGACGAGCGTTCCAACGGCGCCGTCGGCGGCCAGGCCGAACAGTCGATGGCCCTCAACAACGGCACGGTGACCGTCACCGCGACCCGCCAGGGCTCCGGCGCGATGAGCGACGGCGTGCGCGGCATCTCGGCCACCTCCCTGGGCGGGGACGGCCGATATTCCGACGACGGCGACCGCAACGGCGCCGATGGCGGCTCCTCCGAGAGCGCCTCGATCCAGAATGTCGGCTCCGTCACCGCCAGCATGACCTCGGCGGTCGTGGACGGTGACGGCGTGTCGGGGGGGCTCGTCGCCATCTCCCGCGGGGGCGATGGCGGGCAGTCGGCCAACACCGTCACCAACACCACCGATCAGCGCGGCGGCAGAGGCGGCGCCGCCAGCTCGGCGAACGTGTACAATCTCGGCGCGGTGACCACCAGCGGCGACGGGATGGCCGGCATCGTGGCGATCACCGAAGGCGGAACCGGCGGCAACGGAGAGAACGCCGGCTACGGCGCCGATGGCGGGATCACCTATGAAGCCCTCGTGGGCGTCAACGGCACGATCTCCACCAATGGCGTGGACTCTGACGGCGTGGTGGCCATCACCAAGGGCGGCTCGGGCGGTCAGCAGATCGCCTCCAGCGGCTTCGCGGATTTCAGCAGCGCCTATGCCGGGTCGGGCGGCGATGCCGGCTTCGTCCAGGTCGACGGCAGCGTCTACTGGAACGACATCGCCTATCCTGCGCCCCCGGACTATGAAGGCGGCGGATCGATCACCACGCATGGCGACTATTCGGAAGGCATCGTCGCGCAGTCCATCGGGGGTTCGGGCGGGAACTCCCAGGGCGCCTTCGTGCTGTTCGGCAACAGCTCCCACGATTCCTCCGACGGCGGCGACGCGGGCGAGGTTTCGGTCAACGTGCCTGTCTCGATCACCACTTTCGGCGATTTCTCGTCCGGCATCCTCGCCCAGTCCATCGGCGGCGGCGGCGGCAATGTCGGCGATGGCGGCGGCCTGATCGCGGTGTCGGGCGACGCCGGCGCCGGGGCGCATTCGGCCGATGTGGGCGTCACCCAGCAGGCGGCCATCTCCACCTCGGGCGTGTCGGCTATCGGCATTCACGCCCAGTCGATCTCGGGCGGCGGCGGGCGCGTGGCCAACGAGACCGGGGTCATCACCGTGGGCGGGCAGGGCGGCTCCAGCCCCCAGGCCAACGGGGTGCAGATCAGCTCCTTCGCCAACATCACCACGCTGGGCGACTACGCCTACGGCGCGCTGGCCCAGTCGGTGGGCGGCGGCGGCGGCGACGGCGGCTCGACCTTCTCGATCAGCGGCGGCTCCATCCCGGCGGTCGCGGTGGGCGGCGACGGCGGCGCGGCCGGCGACGGCGGCGCCGCCGTCATCGAGGCCGGGCGCAACGCCATCGCCACCAGCGGCGGCAACGCCCATGGCCTGATCGCCATGTCGGTGGGCGGCGGCGGCGGCTCGGGCGGCGACGCCACGTCGGACGCGGTGTCGCTGACCTCGCTCGCCATCGCGGGGGGCGCCGATTCCGGCGGCGCCGGCGCGACGGCGCATGTGCAGACCTCGGCGACCCAGATCACCACCACCGGCAGCCATGCCGCGGGCGTGGTGGCGTTGTCGGTCGGCGGCGGCGGCGGCACGGGCGGCGCGGCGTCGAGCTTCGATGCGAGCGTCGGCTTCTCCTCCGCCGTCGCGGTGGGCGGCAAGGGCGGGACGGGCGGCGATGGCGGCCTGGCCGAGGCGCTGCTCTTCGGCGCCGACATCACCACCGGCGACGCCGACGACCTGGGGGTGGCCAACGCCCATGGCGTGATCGCGGCCTCGGTGGGCGGCGGCGGCGGCATGGGCGGCTCGGCCACGTCCAAGGCCGTGACCGCCACCGTTCCGACCGAGGAGCCCCAGGTCGACGGCGAGGTCAGCCTGTCGCTCGGCGGTTCGGGCGCCTATGCGGGCCATGGCGGTTCGGTCAACGTGGCCCTGGACGACAGCCTGATCACCACGCTCTCCGACGGGTCCAACGGCGTGCTTGCGCTGTCGGTCGGCGGCGGCGGCGGGATCGGCGGCGACGCGGGCGCTTCGGGCGCCATGCTGACCCTGCCGGCCACCGGCGAGGACCGGATGGCCTTCACCGTCAATATAGGCGTCGGCGGCAATGCCGGCGGCGGCGGCGCGGGCGGCGACGTGTCGGTGGCGCTCGACACCGGCCGGGTGGTCACCCAGGGCGACTACGCCAACGCGGTGCATGCGGCCTCGATCGGCGGCGGCGGCGGGACCGGCGGGACCGGCAGCGCCGAGAAGTTCAACCTCGAGATCCCCGGCGGCGGCGGCGATGACGACGAGGGCGAAGGCGGGTCGAACGGCGAGGGCGGCGAAGGCGGCGAAGGCGGGGACGAGGACAAGAAGTCCCCGACCACGCTCAATTTCACCGGCGCGATCGGCGGCACGGGCGGATCGGGCGGCGACGCCGGCGCGCTGAGCTATTCGCAGGAGCCGAACAGCAGCGTCGTGACCCTGGGCGACGCCTCCAAGGGCGTGCTGCTCCAGGCGCTGGGCGGCGGCGGCGGCGCCTCGCAGGGGGCCACGGTCGGCCTCGGCGCCAGCTTCCTGCCGGCCGCGGTCAGCCTCGGCGTGGGGCGCAACGGCCCCGGCGGCGGCCATGGCGGCGCGATCACCGACGCCCTGATCGAAGGCTCCGTGACCACCTATGGCGCGGGGTCCGACGGGGTCTTCCTCCAGGCCATCGGCGGCGGCGGCGGCGTCGGCGGCTCCACCGGCGGCGCCGGCGCGGACGAGAGCGGCTACATCAAGGAAGTCAACGAGATCAAGGAGGACGCCAAGGGCAAGTTCGACCTCCGCCTGATGATCGGCGGGCGCGGCGGCGCGGCCGGCGACGGCGGCGACATCGGCTATGGCGACGGGACCGGCTTCAGCTTCGGCGGGACCATCGCCACCTATGGCGACCACGCCTCGGGCCTGGTCGCCCAGTCGACCGGCGGCGGCGGCGGCGACGGCGGGGCCGGCAACGCCGACACCTCCCTGTCGCTGATCCGCAGCTTCGTGGCGGTGGGCGGTTCCGGCGGGGCCTCGGGCAACGGCGGAAACATCAAGCTGGCGCTCACCGACGGCGAGGTGACCACGCAGGGCGTCGGCTCCTACGGCATCTTCGTGCAGACCATCGGCGGCGGCGGCGGCATCGGCGGCGACGCCACGCGGTCCGTGTGCAAGAAGCTCAACATTGGCGGCGGCTGGGCGGCCCAGGCGCTGGCCGTGATCGGCGGCGACAACGAGACCGAGCTGACGCCCGACGAGATGTGCGCCGAGATCCCGTCCTGGGAGACCTTCGACGGCCAGCCCGGCGTGTCGGGGGATGGCGGCGAGATCCATGTGGGCTCCGCCGACGCCATCGCATCGGTCGTCACGCTGGGCGATTTCTCTCACGCGATGATCTTCCAGTCGATCGGCGGCGGCGGCGGGGTCGAGACCACCGGCAACTCCTTCGACGCCAATGACCCCGACGCCACGCCCGACGACCTGTCGGTGGAGGTCGGGCTCGGCGCCGGCGGCGACACGAGCAAGAGCGCGGGGACCGGCAAGGCGGTCAACGTGCAGGGGCAGTTCACCCTTTCGACCGCGGGCGACGGCGCCGCGGGCCTGCTGGCGCAGTCGATCAGCGGCGGCGGCGGCTTCGCCGGGGCCAACGGCCTGGCGGGCGTGACCCTCGGCGCCGGCGGGGCGGAGCATGGCGGCAGCGGGGACACCCCGACCGTCACCGTGACGCTCGAAGGCGGCTCCGTCATCGCCACCACCGGCCAGGTCGCGCATGGCGTGCTGGCGCAGTCCATCGCCGGCGGCGGCGGCTTCGCGGCCGGCGCGCTGGACGACTCGGCGCTGGATGGCGGCGAGATCCAGGTGACCCTGGGCGCGAGCAACCAGACCACCGGCGACGCCGCTGCGGTCAGCGTGACCCAGGCGGGCCAGGTGAACACCGCCAGCCGCTTCGCGCGCGCCATCGCGGCCCAGTCCATCGGCGGCGGCGGCGGCGTCTATTCCGGCATCGACGCCGGGGCGAGCGGCCCGACCGGCGTCGTTCCGGTGGTGCTGGGCGCATCGAACACGGCGGGCGTCGGCGGCACGGTCTTCGTCGCGCCCAAGGAGACGGCCACCCAGGGCCGCGGCGCGGACGCGGTGCTGGCGCAGTCCATCGGCGGCGGCGGCGGCGCGGCGGATTTCGCGTCGCGCGACGCGTCCCGCACTTCGTCGGAAACCCGGGTGGCGCTGGGCACGATCAGCGGAGACTCGAACTACGTGTACGGCGACGCCGTGACCGTGCAGCTCAACGGATCGGGCGGCAGCCCGAAGCTGCAGACCTCCGGGCACGAGGCCTACGGCCTTCTGGCGCAGTCCATCGGCGGCGGGGGCGGCGTGATCACCGACATCTCGTCCGCGACCACCGTCACGGCCCAGCTCGGGACCCAGGCGGTGGGCGGCAACAATGCCGCCGGCGGCACGGTCACGATCGACGACTTCGTCGACCTGAACACCTATGGCGACGACGCCCATGGCATCGTGGCGCAGTCCATCGGCGGCGGCGGCGGCGTGGCCCGTCTGGACACGGCCGCCGGAGAGGCGCGGCTGGGCGCCGTGCGCAACGGAAGCTACGACGGCGACATGAACGGCGGCGACGTCTCCGTGAGCGTCGGCTTCGGAGGGACCAGCGGCACCGCCGGGGCGCGCTCCATCGGCATCGTGGCGCAGTCCATCGGCATGGGAGGCGGCATCCTGTCCACCCGCGGCGGCATGTTTGACAGTCTCGTGCTGGGGGGGCGCTACGGCGTCGGCCACGCGGGCGACGTCCACGTCACGCTGAAGACGAACTCCGGATCCTTGACGACCCAGGGTGAGGGTTCGCACGGCATCGTCGCCCAGTCGATCGGCGGCGGCGGCGGTCTCGGCGGCGCGATCAGCTTCGAGCACGGTGTGAATCTCGTCGTCTTCGATGTGAGCGCCAGCCTGGAGGGCGGACAGCTCACCGCGGGCGACGGCGGAGCGGTCACCGTGGATGTCGAAGACGACCTGACCACTCTCGGCGACGGCGCCTACGGCGTCATCGCCCAGTCGATCGGCGGCGGCGGCGGCATCGGGGGCAGCGACCCCACGCAGCCGGTCAACGCGAGCAAGTACTCGGCCACCTCCAATGACAGCGGCGACACCAATGCCGGCGGCACGGTCAGGGTGACGGTCGGGGCCTCCGGCTCGGTTTCCGCGACCGGGAGCAACTCGGTCGGCGTCTTCGCGCAGAGCCTCGGCGACGTGGTTCCCGGTCCCGCCGCGACCCAGACCATCGCGGTCACGGTCAACGGCGACGTCACCGGCGGCACGGGGGACCAGGGCTACGGCGTGCTGATCCACGGCGGCGACGGGGCCAACACCCTGACCGTCGGCGAGGGGGCCACGATCACCTCCGGCGGCGACGTCTCGGTCTACTACCTGGGCGAGACCTCCGACGCCAACAGCAGCCTGACCGTCAGCAACAGCGGTCACATCGCCGGGGATACGCTGGGCTACTACGCCGACGGATCCCAGTTCCTCGACCTTGCGGGGCAGACCTCGACGACCAGCCTCGCGGCGGCCGCGACCTCGGCCCCGACGCTGGGCCGGGGGGCGATGAGGCTGGTCAACCGCCGCGGCGGCCTGCTCTCGGGCGCGTCGCGCTACGGGGCGGATGTGGTCAACCACGGCCAGATGCTGATCGGCGGCAGCGACGGCGCCAGCGCGCTGACCATCGACGGGGACTTCACCCAGTCGGCGAGCGGCGAGACCACCGCCGTGGTCGATTTCGTGCGGCAGCGCGGCGACGCGTTGCGGGTGAAGGGCGACGCGGACCTGGACGGCAAGCTGAGCATCGCGCCCAGCGCGGTGCTCAAGGGCGCGGTCTTCGACCTGATCGCGGTCGACGGGACCGTCTCGGGCGGCTTCGACAGCATCCGCTCGGAGCTGTTCACCTACGGCCAGCAGGTCCATGCGGACGGCCTGACCATCGGCCCGATCATGGCCGATTTCGACCAGAAGCGCTTCGGCCTCAACGCAAGCCAGAAGGAGATGAGCCGGTATCTGGAGGCGGTGTTCGAAAGCTCGGACCAGACCTACGGGGAGACCTTCGGCGATCTCGACGCCGCGGTGGCGCTGGACGCGTCCAGCTTCGGCGCGACGCTGGACGCGCTGACGCCGGGGGCCTCGCTGGCCGCCGCGGCGGCGAATATCGAGCTCAGCCAGTCCCGCTTCGACAGCCTGCTGTCCTGCGGGGACGCGGCCTGGGATCGCCGGGCCTCCATCGGCGGACGCTGCGTGATCGCCCAGACCTCCGGGCGGTCGCTGGAGCAGGACGGGCGGGGCGGGGCCACGGGCTATGACGGCGCGGTCTTCTCGATGGCGCTGGGGCTGCGTCAGCCGGTGTCCGAGGACGTGACCCTCGGCGTCATGGCCAGCTATGAGCAGTCGAGCTTCAACGGCGACGGCGGGGCCGACAGCGACGGCGACAGCGCCACGCTGGGGGTCTCGGCGACGCGGGCCTATGGCGACATGGCGGTGACGCTGGCGGCGGGGGGCAGCTTCGGCGTCCACGACGTGACGCGGTCGACGACGGGCGCGTCCGGGCCGCTGTCGGCGCGGGGCGAATACGCCGCCTGGTCGGCGGCGCTGCGCGGGCGGATCGACTACGGGCTCCGCTTCGGCGGCACGCTGGTGACGCCGGCGCTGGACCTCGACCTGATTCACGCCGCCGCCGACGGCTACCGGGAGACCGGGGCCGGCGCCTTCGACCTGAAGGTGGAGGATTCGTCCGAGACCGCTTTCCGCGCCACCCCCTCCATCGGGATCGCGCGGGGCTTCGGTCTGGGCGAGGCGACCACGATGACCCTCTGGGGCACGGCGGGCGTCAGCTTCTCGACCTCCGACGCCTATGTGGCGACGGCGCGGTTCGCGAGCGCGACGGCGGCGGGGGGCTTCTCCAGCGCCACGCCGGTGGCGGATGTGGCGGCGCGGGTCTCGACCGGGATCAGCTTCGCGGCGACCGAGCGTCTGGACGTGGGTCTGCGCTATGACGGCGCCTTCGGCGACGGCTATTCCGGTCATGCCGGTTCGCTGCGGGTGGAGTGGAAGTTCTGATCGCCCGGGCGGCTTGAACAGGGGCCGTCCCGCCTGACCGGCGGGGCGGCCTTTTCCTTTCGAGGAAAGGGCCTGCATGGGCATCGCAGCCCTTGCCAAGCGGAGCGGCCTCGGCTACTTCCGCGGCCGGCGCCGGTGTAGCTCAGCTGGTAGAGCACGTCATTCGTAATGATGGGGTCGTAGGTTCGAGTCCTATCACCGGCACCACCTCCCACCAGCAAGCAGCTGATCCGCAAGGTGAATCCTTGAGGTGAGGCTGCGGCATGTCACGCAATCCGTCACACATCATTCGGCGCGGCAACTCTTTCGTTTACAGCCGCAGGGTTCCGGCACGGGCCGTCGAGGGCTTCGGCAAGGCTTTCGTCAGGGTCTCGCTTGGGACGGAGGCATCTCGTGCACAGTTCCTCTCAGAGAGGCTGAGCGCCAAGCTGGAGGCGATCTGGGCATCTCCTGAGCCTTGTCCCGTGGAACTCGCGCAGTTGGTCTCTACGGTGGCTCCCAAGAGCTTCACGCTACTGGATGCTGTCGGGGCCTACCTGAACGAGAGGGGGGCGGGCAAAGGCGCAAGCTTTGGGAAACACACTCAGCTTACAGCCGAATTGCTGCTAAATGTTGCCGGAAATAAAGACGTGCGGTCCTTCGATCGGGACGATGCCAGGGCATTCCTGCGCTTGCTGCAAGGTCGGGGGGTGAAGACCGGCACTATCCGCCGACGCATGAACACAGCCAAGGCCCTTCTGGAATTCGCCTATGCCGAGTGCGATGCTGAGCGGCGCAATCCGTTCTCCAAGCTCCGGGTTCCGGGAGAGGGGCTGGATGCGGTCATGCGGGGCACGTTCTCCAAGGCGGAACTATCACGGGCCTATGCCGAGGCGTTTGCGTCTGGGTCTGATGTGGCGCTGCTTGCTCCCTTGCTGGGGGAGACCGGGGCGAGGCTGGCAGAGATCGTCGGTCTACGGTGGCAGGACATTTTCCTCGACCATGAGATCCCACACATATGGATAAGGCCGCACTCAGGGAGACGGCTGAAGACCCAGGCATCCGAGAGGCGCGTTCCGCTGGTGGGTGAGGCATTCCGGGCGGCTAGTCTGCTGGCTTCCCCTCGCGATCCTGAAGGGGACAAGCTGGACGCTCTCTATCCGCGCTATTGGCGAGACGGGACGGTGATGGCAACGCATGCCTCCAACGCGATTGGCAAATGGCTGAAGCGGAGGTTCGAGGGGAAGACGGCTCATTGTATGCGGCATACGATGAGAGACCGGCTCAGGGAGGTTGGTGCTCCAATGGACATGATTGACCAGATTGGGGGATGGAGTGCTGCGCGATCTGTAGGGTCGGGATATGGGAAAGGCTATGATCTGGAGAGGGTCAGAAGCTACCTTGGACGATGCAACGCAAGCTTGGTGATCGTAGAATATGAGCTGGGTTAATCGCCAAGCAGAAGGACTTTCATCCGCCATTCCCGCGCCCCCTGTTCTCGGTAGCGGCGCACATGCCTTGGAGACTGTGCCCGTCGAGGCGTTCCTGTCGGAGCCTTATAGGGACGCCTGCACTAGGTTTGCTTGGGTCGCTGCGCTTCATGGTGGATTTCGCCATCGGCATTGCTGAATCGATGGTATTTTGATCATATAAATCCTGGCTCTATTCAATTGACCCCTGCAGTGAGCGCAGAATTTCTATCTCCGCCACAATTTTTCGCCTATCGCTATTGATGCTAGTTTCAACATCACGCAGTGTATTAATTTTTAAGCTTACTTCTGGGTAAGTGCCCATCATTGTTGATTTATCCATGTGCAGCCCAATCATTGGACTTGAGTTTGTAACTAACTTACTTGGTATGGGTTCAGCCTCTTCTAAATAACGAAGGAGAATATTATTTATATAAAGTCCATCGTAAATAGAACAGTCTGCAACAGCTATCGAAATTTCGGTAAAAGGTGCCAATCTAATATCTCCAAATGATGTATTAAATTTGAGTATATTGGGCGTTAGTGCGTGCATTGAGTTCGATATTGTGCGCTCAGAAAAAAAGTATACAAACTGCTTACTAAAACAATATCACTGCTTGAATTATTGGATATAATAAATGATTCACGAACAGCTTGAGGAAATTGAGGGTGATTGCATCGTGCGGATATATTTTCCTGATTTTTGACAAATTGATCCACGTGACGCAGTATGGATTCTGAGTGCCTTGCCAAAATAGATACTTCATTAGAGATATCATTTGATAATCTAATCAATTTTTTATCTATGGCATCCAATTTATTGGAAAGTTTTGAAATTTCATGGTGATATTCAGGTATAATCAAAGATTTTATTTCTTTATAATTAAGGCCATCCAGCTCGTATATCTGCGTTCCGCTTCGGATGACCATATCTATGCCTAGGTCTATTGCGCGACGCTCACTCCGGGGGGCCGATAAAACTAGCTTCCTCTCAGATGCACGAAAGGCATCCCAGCTATCTCCGTGCAAGTTAGCCGAAAATGCGCCGGATTTCGAGTAAATTCCAAATATTATTACAGAGATCGCAGTAGTAATAACAAAAATAACTAGAAGCCTTGCTCGATAAGCTTCAGCAAGCTTGCGTGGACTTTTCCTCATTTGCGAGCTGCCTAATTTATTAGAGTGAAAAGCCGCAAAGGCATAGGGTGGATTTTACTGCAATCCGAGGTTAAGTCTCACCACCACGCAATTAATGTCAAGCGTCGATGAATCCCCTTTTCAAGCACACTCTAGGCGTCTGGTCTGACCTTTCGCCGTCCCTTTTGGGCATCATTGAGTGGAGCAATTGTCCCTAATTGACGCTTGGCCAAGAGTTTGACCGCTGATGCTTTCTATGCTCTGCCTCAATCAGAGGGGAGGGGTGCGAGGTGGTAAGCCCCGCATCCCTGTGTCGCTCGACTGTTTAGCCGATTGCGCGTGCCGCTTGATTCCGGGCCATTCTGAATCGTTCTTCGGTCTTTGTCTTGATCGCAGTCCTAACCCGGATGCCATCATGGATGGGGAGGCCGATTTCCCCCTGTTCTCTCAGCCAGTCGAGGGTGTCGAGCAGGGCACGGCTCTCAGCCACTTCGATACGCAGCGTGGGCTTGAACTCCGCAAATCCCTCAAGCTCGGGGTAGGTGGCGCACATGGCCTCTTTGAAGCTTCGATAGGAGGGTGGCTTGCCGGGGTATCCCAAGTCCCGGCTTAGCTCGTAGATGTCTTGAGGATAGCGACGTGACCACCACTCCCCCCTCCCGAACAGCCTGACGGTCACCGATTTTACGAAAGCCCTTTCAAATTGCGCTAACTGGCCATGCTGATATGGGTCGCCGGGTATGTCCTCGCGCCCTTTCATCGCCAGATAGAATGAGAGGTAGGATCCGTTGAGATCCGCTTCCTCAGTGGGTTGTCCGTCGATCCGAACATTTGGTCTGTCATCTACCCGATCCATGCTCGTGAATTGCCCGTAGAGACGTCCTCCCCAGTTCAGGGAGTGTCGGAAGGCCCTATGGAAGCGCAGGTCGTCCAAGCCCTCGATGCGAAGACGGTTCTCTTCAAGCCATTGATTGAGACGAGTGACCTCCTGACGTGTCCGCTCGATGTCTGCTTGGCGGCTCCGGGGGCCGTAGCTCTCCAGTTCCTCGGTCGATTGAGCTTCCTTTAGAATGACTGGCTGCCAAGGGCGGTCGGAAATCAGCAACCCTTCAGCCTGTCCTTCGGGGCATTGCGGGATGGCGTCTAGGAAGGCCTGAGAGGCATCGTAGGTATTGGGTCGCTTGCTCACCTGGCGGTCGCGGGGGGTGAGGTGTCCGGCTCTCACAAGCGCCTTTAGGAGCCTCTGAGCCACTCTCCGGCTGAGGCCGCTACGCTCCCAATGTGAGGCTTTGCAGTGGAATGCGACATAGCCCTTTCTGCGAAGGATGCTCTCCATCGAGAGGATGAGTAGGACGGTCGCCTCCCGACTGCTTTCAAAGATCCGCCCTACTGCGTTCAGGCCCTTGTAGAAATCTAGCCGGTCTCGGGTATTGTCTCGCTCCCAAGCGGCTGGGGCGTAGGAAAGGGTAGGGGGCTGAGCTGAAATGGTTTGTCTTATCTCTTCATCCCCTGCCTCTCTGAGGCGCTTTGCGTCGTCGAGGGAGATATAGTTGATTGGCATAATTGGGTGTCCGTGAAATAAATGATCTACTGATATAGATAATATATAATAGATAATAGGTAATAAGTAGTAGGTGATAAGTGGCTATATATACGCTATATATACTAGGAATCTCCCCCCAGGGACATAGGGGGGTACAATTGTCTATCTTTGATGTGGTTCCTGAGTGGGGGCATAAATGATGCCTGATACACTCGGTTACTAGGTATTATACTAAATTTTCTGGCGCTTGTCAAATGTTGTGGTGCTGCCTGCATTCAGAGTGACGTCTAAAGGTTTGAATTTATGTGAGAAAATCCTTTGGCCCCATTGGAATGCGGGGCGAGTCGCGTCCCCCCTCCTGTCCCCCCTCCAAGGTAGGTTTATCGGGGGGCTTAGGGTGCGGACGCCTTCACGGCATGTCACACAATCCGTCACACAATGCCTCTCACGGGCTATGAGCCGCTCTTTGAATGCCCTTTCAGCTCGTGCCGGTATCTGGTATCATGAAAATTGCGGTCAGCCTGTAAGTGTCTGGTGTGGCGGGTGATTTAGCTCAGCTGGTACTGCCTTCGGGCAGGAGCGTAGCGAGTGAGCACGTCATTCGTAATGATGGGGTCGTAGGTTCGAGTCCTATCACCGGCACCACCTCTCCCCTTTTATTGCATGATTTCCAAGGGGATAGGTGGTGGCGCGCCGAAGGCATCCACCTCTCCGTCCACCTTTGGGTTCATGGATGAGCGCGGCCTTGCGGAAACGCGGCGTCGCGCATTCAGGCGATCCGTCCGCTGTCCAAAGCGTGTGAGCCTGCGGGCGTCGCCCCTGCGGATTGCGCGTCCGGTGGTTCGTGGGTGAGCTTGGCGGGCCGCCTGAGCAACGTCGCCGAGAAGCCTGTTTCCTGGTGGCGCCGGAGCCAACGGCCAATCCTGAACCGCCACGCCCCGACCGCTGAGCACCGGCCGGCGTCGCGCTCCGGACCCGCCCGCTCGCCGTCCTCGTCGCGGCGCTTGCCGGGTTTGAGAACGGCCGCAAGCGAGGCGACGTGGTCGTGGCCCGACAGACGACGGCGCGGCAGGCGTCGCGCGCCCCCGCCCTCAATCGGCGCCCGGATCCGCATCGCCGTCGCCCTTCATCACGTCCGGCAGCTCGCGGAGCAGAAAATCCGCGAGGGCGTCGACCTGCGGCGGGCTGCCTCGGCGTCCGTGCGTCATAAGGCTGATCTCCGGCGTCCCCGCGGTCCACTCCGGCAGCAGGCGGCTCAGCCGACCGGCCGCGACGTCGCCCGCGCAGACATAGCCCGGCAGCGCCGCCACGCCGAGCCCCGCCGCCGCCGCCTGCTTCAGACTGACCATGTCGTCGCTGCGCATCCGCGCCGCGAAGGGAACCGAGGCGCTGCGCCCGTCCGGTCCCTGCAGGGACCACGCATCCGCCCCGGGCCGCCAGCCGAGCGCGAGCCCCGGGAGACCGTCCAGATCCGTCGGCGAGGCCCCGGGGCCCAGGCGCTGCGCGAGCGCGGGCGCGCCGTGCAGGCCCCAGGGGACGCGGGTGATGCGTCGCTGGATGAGCCCGGAATCCGGCAGCAACCGGGTATGCGCGCGGACCGCCAGGTCGACGCCGTCGCCGATCAGGTCGGCGAAGTCGTTCGACGCCTGAAGCCGCAGGACGACGCGCGGATGCGCGGCCAGGAAGCGCGGCAGGATCCGGCCGAGCGCGAACTGCGCGACCCCGGCCGAGCAGGACAGGACCACGGCGCCCTCCAGCGTCCGACCGTCGCGCCGCGCCGCGGCCTCGGCCGCCGCCACGCCGTCCATCGCCATCCTGGCATGGCGGTAATAGGCCTCGCCCGCCTCGGTCAGCGACATGCGCCGCGAATCCCGGCGCAGAAGCCGCATGTCCAGCCGCGCCTCAAGCGCCTTCACCTGGCGGCTGAGCCGCGACTTGGGCACGCCCAGCACCCGCGCCGCCGCCGAGAAGCCGCCTTTGTCGACCACCTGCACGAAATGCCAGGCCTGATTGAGGTCCATCGCCCCCGCCTCCCTTGCCGTCTGCCGTTCCATATTCGGAACGAAGGGTTCCGACATCAGCGTATTCTGCGCATTCCGTTCCGTCAGTAGGTTTGCATCCAGCAAAGGAGGCGACCATGACCGCGCAAGCAAAACGACAGACCGATCAGACCGGCCCCGCCATCGCCGGGATCCAGCATGGCGAGACCATGATCCGGGGGGCCGGGTTCGAAGCGCTCGGCTTCAGCCATCGCCAGCTCGACGGGCTCATGGACCCGCTGATCATGGTGGACCATTTCACCATGACCGAACCGACCTTCCCGCCCCATGCCCATGCCGGGATCTCGGCGGTGAGCGTGCTGTTCGAGGACAGTTCGGGCGGCTTTCGCAACCGGGATTCGCTGGGGAACGACGTCGTGCTCGCGCCGGGCGATCTCTACTGGCTGAAGGCCGGCCGCGGCGCGGTGCATGACGAGGCGCCCATGCCGGGGTCGCGGACCCATGCGCTTCAGGTCTTCGTCAACCTGCCGACGGCGCAGAAGCTGGACGCGCCCGAGGCGCTCCATGTCCCGGCCGCGCGGATGCCGGTGATCGAAGGGCCCGGCCACCGCGTGCGGGTGATGGCGGGGCGCAGCGGCGGGGCCGTCGGCGCGACGCCCCCCGCCCCGCCCTTCACCATCCTCGACATCGCGCTGGAGGCCGGCGGCGCCTTCGCCCATGACCTCGCGCCCGGCGAGGCCGCCTGGCTGCACGCGATCCGCGGCGCGGTCGATGTCGAGATCGACGGCGTGCGGCGGCGGGTCAGCGGGGACGCGGCGCTCGCCGTTCACGGCGCCCGGACGATCCGCCTGCAAAGCGAAGAAGGCGGGCAGGCCGCGCTGCTGGCCGGCGCTCCCTTGCGCGAGCCCTTCGTCCACAAGGGCCCGTTCGTGATGCGCGACGCGGCCCAGCTGGACGCGGTGATCGCCGCCCATGCGGCGGGCGCGCTGGGCGCGATCGACTGACCCGCCCCTGCGCGCCGGCGCAGGCCGCCCCGCCTTCCATTCCCACCACCCCTGGATCACGACAGGAGACCCGCCATGAAAATCCTCGCCTTCGGCGCCAGCACCAGCGCGCGCTCGATCAACACATCCCTCGCGCGCTTCGCCGCGACGCTGATCCCCGGGGCCGAGGTCGACCTGCTCGACCTGCGGGACCACGCTCTGCCGATCTTCAGCGAAGACCTCGAGAATGAGATCGGCGTCCCTGAGGCGGCCCGGGCGTTCTTCGACAAGATCGGCGCGGCCGACGGGGTGATCGTCTCCTTCGCCGAGCACAACGGCGCCTACACCGCCGCCTGGAAGAACCTGTTCGACTGGGCGAGCCGGATCGACCCGAAGGTGTTCCAGGGCAAACCGGCGGTCTTCCTGGCGACCTCGCCCGGCCCGGGGGGCGCGGCGAGCGTGCTGGCCTCCGCGAAAGGATCGGCGCGGTTCTTCGGCGCCGATCTGAAAGCGGCGGTGTCGGTCGCCAGCTTCCACACGGTTTTCGACGCCGAAACCGGGCGCATCACGGACCCGGCCGTCGTCGCGGACCTGACCGAAGCGGCCGACGCCCTGGCGCAGCGGGCGTTCGCCTGACCGCGGGACGCCTTGACCGGCAGGCGGCCCGCGCCCCTGCCGGTCGGGGCGGCGCGGGTTTCGCCGCCGCGCGGCGCGGCCTCATGCGCAGGCGCGCGCCCATGCCGCGAAACGCTCCACATCGGCGAGCCGCGGATGATCGGCGCGCGCCGCCGCCCAGAAGGTCCGCCCCGGAAGATCCGCCTCGGAAAGGCGCGCCAGGCGACCGTCGGCAAGCGCCGCTCCGGCCAGCACGCTGGAGGCCAGCGCCGCGCCCTGACCCGCCAGGGCCGCGTCCATCGCGGTGATCTCCTCGGAGAAATGCTGCGCCGCCTCGGGCGCGGCGCCCCCTAGCCCGGCTTCGCGCGACCAGCGCCGCCAGCTTGGCGAGGCCTCCGCATCCTGCGTCCAGCGGTATGCGATCAGCGGCAGCCGCAGGATGTCGGCGTCGGCCTCGACCGGATGCCGGCGCAACAGGTCCGGCGCGCAGACCGGGATCAACCTGTCCTCGAACAGCGGCAGCCATCGGCCCTCCGGCGCCGCCTGCAGGGCGTAGCGCACCGCGAAATCGACGCCGGCGCCGGACAGGTCCGCGGGCCGGTTGTCGGCCTCGACCGCAAGGCTCAGCCCGGTCCGCGCGCGCAGGTCGGGCAGCCGCCGCATCAGCCAGAGGCTGGCGAAGGCCACCGTGACGGAGGCCGTCAACGGGCGTTCCGCATCGAGGCCCGAGATCTCGTCGACGGCGCCGGCGATGCGGTCGAAGCTTTCGCGCAGCGCCGGGAACAGCGCCGCGCCCTCCGCGGTCAGGCGGATCGGGCGCGGATGGCGATGAAACAGCTTCACCTGGAGGATGTCCTCCAGCTGGCGGACCTGGTGGCTGATCGCGGTCGGCGTCAGGTGCAGCTCGGCCGCGGCGCGGGCGAAATGCAGATGCCGGGCGGCCGCCTCGAAGGCGCGGAGCGCGTGGAGCGGGGGCAGGCGCCGCATCGTTTCCCTCCGTTTCGTCCGGGCGGTGCCCAGGGTGAATCTCACTCATCCATGACGTGAGAACTTCGCTTTTTCCAGCGCGCAGGCGGGCGCCTACCTGAAGCGGGCCGACCCAGACCCAAGGAGATGACCCATGACCACCCTGCTGCGCATCGACGCGAGCGCCCAGCTTGAAGACCGCTCGCTGACCCGGCGCCTGACCGGGCTCTTCACCCGGACCTTCCTGGCCGCGGCGCCGGATACGCGGGTGATCCGCCGCGATGTCGGGCGGACCCCGGTCCCCGCGATCGACCATCGGTTCATCCATGCCGCCTTCACGCCGCCCGAGGCGCGCGCGCCGTGGATGGACGCGCGCCTCGCCCTTTCCGACGCGCTGATCGCGGAAGTGGCCGCGGCGGACGTGATCGTCATGGGCGCGCCGATGTACAATTACGGGATGCCGTCGGCCCTGAAGGGCTGGATCGATCATGTCGCGCGGATCGGCGAGACCTTCTCCTTCGACCTCGCCCGCGGCGATGCGCCGATCGAGCCGATCCTGTCCGGCAAGCGGCTGGCGGTGTTGTCGTCGCGCGGCGAGTTCGGCTTCGCCCCGGGCGGAGCGCGCGCGCATCTGAACGCGCTGGATCCGGCGCTGGCGGCATGCGCGCATTACTTCGGCGTCGCGCCCGATCACATCGAGACGATCGCCATCGAGTACCAGGAGTTCAAGGATGACCGCCACCGCGCCTCGGTCGAGGCGGCGGAGCTCCGCGCCCGGGGCCTCGCCCTGGAACTGGCCGGGGCGGGGGCGCTGGCGGCCTGAAACAGGGGGCGACGGGGGCGCGGATCAGACGTCGCGCCCCCGGCCGGATCGCGGGCCGAGGCGTCGCGGAGCGGCGCGGCCCCGATCGCCCGCACCATGTCCGCCGGCGCGGTTTCGGCCCGCCCGGCCCCATGCCGCGCCCCCGGCGTGACGCCCGCCGCCGTCCCGGCGCTTGCGGAGCCGCAGGCCGTCGCCGTCGCGGGACTGGCCGAGCGGCGCGTTGCGGGCGAAGGCGGCCGGGCGCTTGTATCGCGCGGCCGTTCTCCATCTTCCATTCCGCCCCCCGCATCTTGCGATGCCCTGGCCCGCGGCGGCGGCGACCTTTGCCCTGTCGCTCCCCCTCGTCATGCGGCAGGCTCCCGCGACGCCCGTAGGAGACCGCGATGCCCTGCCGATCAAGCCTCGTCCTTCCCCTTCTGCTCGCCCTGACGCTCGCGGCGCCGGTCGGCGCCCAGACGCAGGGACAGGGCGCGCTGGGGCTCGGCCCCGCGCCGTCCGCCGCGGCGCAGGCGGCGGACGCGGTGGCGCCGGAGGGCGCGACCCGCGACGCGCCGGCCTCCGCCTCCGCCCCCACGGCCCCCGCCCCCACGGCCCCCGCCCCCGCCCCCGAGATCGCCGCGGCGCTGGAGGCGAAGGCGGCGGGCGTCCCGGTCCGGGCGGAGCGTCAGATGGTGGTCGCGGCCCATCCGCTCGCCGCCATGGCCGGGCTGCGGGCGCTTCGGGCGGGGGGCACGGCGGCGGACGCGATGGTCGCGGCGCAGGCGGTGCTGGGGCTGGTGGAGCCGCAGTCCTCGGGCCTCGGCGGCGGCGCCTTCCTGGTCTGGTTCGACGCGGCGACGGGGGCGCTGACCACGCTCGACGGGCGCGAGACCGCGCCGCTCGCGGCCCGCCCGAAGCTGTTCCTCGACGCGGACGGCCAGCCGCTGAAGTTCTTCGATGCGGTGGTCGGCGGGCTGTCCGTGGGGACCCCGGGCACGCCGGCGCTGATGGCGGCCGCGCATCGACGCTGGGGCCGGCGCGACTGGGCGGGGCTGTTCGAGGACGCCATCGACCTGGCGCTGGAGGGCTTCCCGGTGTCCCCCCGGCTTGCCGGCGCCATCGCGGACGACGCGGCGCGCATGGCGGAGATCCCCGCGACCGCCGCCTATTTCCTGCCCGAGGGCGCGCCGCTGACCGCAGGCGCGACCCTGCGCAACCCCGCCTACGCCCGCACGCTCGCCCGGATCGCGGTGGACGGGGCGGAGGCGTTCTACACCGGCGACATCGCCCGCAACATCGTCGCCACCGTGCGCGGCGCGGCCCGTCCCGGGCGGCTGACCGAGACCGATCTCGCGCTCTATCAGGTGGTCGAGCGCCCGCCGGTCTGCGTCGCCTTCCGCGGCCGGGACGTGTGCGGGATGGGGCCGCCGTCGTCCGGCGCGCTGACCCTGGGCCAGGCGCTGGGGATGCTGCGCGGCCATGACCTCGCGGCGCTCGGTCCCGACAGCGCCGAGGCGTGGCGGCTGATCGGCGACGCCTCGCGCCTCGCCTTCGCGGATCGGGGGCGGTTCATGGCCGACGTGGACTTCGTGCCGATGCCCTCGGGGCTGACCGATGACGCCTACCTGGCCGGGCGCGCGAAGCTGCTGGCAGGCCCGAGCGCGCTGGAAACGGTCGCGCCGGGGCGGCCCGACTGGGACCATGCGCGGCTTGGGGATGACCGCTCGATCGAGCTGCCCTCGACCTCCCACATCTCCATCGTCGACGGCTTCGGCAATGCGCTGTCGATGACCACGACGATCGAGAACGGCTTCGGCTCGCGGTTGATGACGCCGGACGGCTTCCTGCTGAACAACGAGCTGACCGATTTCTCCTTCGCCACCCATGACGGCGACGGCCACGCCATCGCCAACCGGGTGGCGCCGGGCAAGCGGCCGCGGTCCTCCATGGCGCCGACCATCGTGATGCGCGACGGCGCGCCGGAGCTGGTGATCGGCTCGCCGGGGGGGAGCCGGATCATCGGCTACGTGCTGGGCGCGATCCTGGCGCGGGTGGAATGGGGGATGGATGTGCAGCGGGCGGTCTCGGCCCCGCATCTGGTCAACCGTTTCGGGCGCTACGATGTCGAGGCGGGCACGACGGCGGAGGCGCTGGCCGGCCCGCTGGAGGCGCTGGGCTACGAGGTCCGGGCCGGGGCGCTGACGTCGGGCCTCCACGCCATCTCTC
Source organism: Albimonas donghaensis (assembly GCF_900106695.1). Taxonomy (GTDB): domain Bacteria; phylum Pseudomonadota; class Alphaproteobacteria; order Rhodobacterales; family Rhodobacteraceae; genus Albimonas; species Albimonas donghaensis. The sequence goes on along the minus strand of NZ_FNMZ01000002.1, from coordinate 256,904 downwards.
TCCACGAGGACGGGTTGCGCGGCGGCGCCGATCCCCGGCGGGAGGGCGTGGCGCTGGGGGATTGAGGGCCGCGCCCCGCGGCGGGGGAGGGAGGCGGGTTCGCACCCGCCCTACGCTCGGCCCGTAGGGCGGGTGCGAACCCGCCTCCCCCGCCTCCCCCGCCCCCCGAAAGGCAAACGGGCCGCCCTCCTGTCGGAAGGGCGGCCCGTCGCGCTCCCCGAAGGGGCGTCCGGTCGGTGGTCGGGTCAGGTCCGGGCTCAGCTCTGGCCGCAGACGTTGGTCAGGGCCTCGTCGATGGTGGCGAGCATCCGGTCGATGTCATCGGCGGTCGAGATCAGCGCCGGGCTGAGGCAGAGCGTGTTGTTGAAGCCGGGGATCGACCGGTTGGTCATGCCCAGGATCACCCCCTGCCGGTCGCAATCCGCCACCACCGCGGCGACGATCTTTTCGTCCAGCGGTTCCTTGGTGGCGCGGTCGGCCACCAGCTCGGCCCCGCAGAACAGGCCCATGCCGCGGACATCGCCGACGACCGCGTGCTTGTCCTTGATCGCCTCCAGCCCCGCCATCAGGCGCGCGCCCATGGCGGTGGTGTTGTCGAGCAGGTGCTCGTCCTCGATGATCTTCATGTTCTCCAGCGCCGCCGCCGGCCCGGCCGTGCAGCCCCCGAAGGTGGAGATGTCGCGGAAATGGTTCAGCGGGTCCGCGGCGTCGTCGCGGAACTGGTCGAACACGCCCTCGGTGGTCACCAGGCAGGCGATGGCGGCGTAGCCCGAGGCGACGCCCTTGGCCATGGTCACCATGTCCGGCTTCACGCCGAACTGCTGGTAGCCGAACCAGGTCCCGGTCCGGCCCACGCCGCACACGACCTCGTCGATATGCAGGAGGATGTCGTATTTCGCGCAGATCTCCTGCACCCGCTCCCAGTAGTCTTTGGGCGGCACGATCACCCCGCCGCCGGCGGTCACGGGTTCGAGGCAGAGCGCGCCGACGGTGTCGGGGCCTTCGCGCAGGATGACCTCCTCGATCGCGTCGGCGGCGCGCTGGCCGTAATTCTCCACGTCCCACTGGGCGCGGTATTCCAGGCAATGCGGCACCGGCACGAAGCCCGGCACGAAGGGTCCGTACTGGGCGGCGCGCTGCTCCTGCCCGCAGGCCGACAGGGCGCCGATGGTGGTGCCGTGATAGTCGCGGTCGCGGTAGAGGATCTTGTTCTTCTTGCCGCCATAGCGCTTGTGCGCGATCTGGCGGACCATCTTGAAGGCCTTCTCGTTCGCCTCCGAGCCGCTGTTCGTATAGTAGACGCGGGACATGCCCGGCATCTTCTCGATCAGCTTCTGCGCGAACAGCGCGCCGGGGATCGAGCCCGCGGAGCCGGCGAAATAGTTCATCTTGACCAGCTGGTCGCGCACGGCGTCGGCGATGCTCTCGCGCCCGTAGCCGACATTGACGGTCCACACGCCGCCCGAAACGGCGTCCATGAACTCGCGTCCGTTCTGGTCCCAGACCGAGAGGCCCTTGCCCTCGACGATGATGCGCGGGTCCTTGGCGTCGAAGGCCCGGTGCTGGATCAGGTGGTGCCAGACATGGGCGCGGTCGGCGGCCACCACGCCGGAGATGTCGTTGTCATACATGGTCTTTGGCTCCAACGAGCGGATAACATCGTGCGATCATGCGCCAATGCTTCGCAAGGCGCCAGAACCAGAGCGTCGGGAACCATGGCGCCAGAGCCATGAGTCCAGCGCTGCCCTGCCGGCGACAGGCGCCCAACCCCGCGGCAGGAGCGGCCAGGGCGCCGTCGTCGCGGCCCCTGCGCCGAGGGGCGCGCCTTGAAAACAGGCGGGGGTGCGAGGCGGGGGGCCGCGAGGCGGGGGGCGCATGGCGGAGGCCGGGCTGGACTTCGCCTTCTGCCAGGACAACCCCTCCATGTCCGCCCAGCCGGGCGCCCTGCGGGGGCTGCACTACCAGGCCCCGCCCTCGGCGCAGACCAAGCTGGTGCGCTGCACGAAAGGCGCGATCTGGGACGTCGCCGCGGATGTGCGCGTCGGCTCGCCCACCTACGGCCAGTGGCGCGGCGTGCGGCTGGACGCCGAGACCGGCGCCCAGCTTCTGGTCCCCCGCGGCTTCCTGCACGGATTCCTGACCCTGACCCCGGACGCCGAGGTCCAATACAAGGTCGACGGCTGGTATGACGCGCAGGCCGATGGCGGCGTCGCCTGGGACGACCCGACGCTCGCCATCGACTGGCCGCTGGCGGAGGCCGGGGTCTCCGCCCCCGTGCTCTCGGGCAAGGACGCGGCGCAGCCGAAGCTGGCCGACTGGGCCTCGCCCTTCGTGTTCGGCGCGGACGGGGAAGGGGACCCGGCATGAAGCTGCTGGTCACCGGCGGCGCCGGCTTCATCGGTTCCGCCACCATCCGCCACGCCATGCGCGACCGCGGGCTGTCGGTGGTCAATGTCGACAAGCTCACCTACGCCGCCACGCCCGAGGCGCTGGAGGATTGCGCCGACAGCCCGAACTACACGCTGGTCCAGGCGGATATCGCGGAGAAGACCAATATCGAGGTGGTGCGCTTCATCTGCGCCTGGATGGACGACCGCTACCCCGAGGCCGGCGCCCATGAGGACCTGATCGAGTTCGTCACCGACCGTCCTGGCCACGACCTGCGCTACGCCATCGACCCGACCCGCATCCGCGACGAACTGGGATGGGCGCCGCGGGAGACCTTCGAAACCGGCATGGACCGCACCCTCGCCTGGTTCATGGACAACGAGCCCTGGTGGCGCGCGATCCGCGCCGGCAGGTATGACGGCAAGCGATTGGGGTCGAAATGAGCATCCTCGTCATCGGCCGCGACGGCCAGCTTTCCGAATCCCTGTTGCGCGCCGCGCCGGGGCTGACCGCCTACGGGCTCGACCGCGTGGACCTGACCCGGCCGGAGGACGCCGAGGCCGCGGTGATCGCCGCGCGCCCGACGCTGGTCATCAACGCCGCCGCCCATACCGCCGTGGACAAGGCCGAATCCGAGGAGGATCTCGCCTACGCCATCAACGCCACGGGGGCCGAGGCGCTGGCCCGCGGCGCGGCGAAGGTCGGGGCGGGGATCGTGCAGATCTCCACCGACTACGTGTTTCCCGGCGACAAGGACGGCGAGTGGCTGGAGGACGATCCCGTCGCCCCGCTCGGCGCCTATGGGCGCACCAAGCTGGCGGGCGAACGCCTGGTGATGGCGGCCAACCCGCGCGCCTGCGTGATCCGCACGGCCTGGGTCTATTGCGATGTCGGGGCGAATTTCGTGAAGACCATGCTGCGGCTGGCCGACCGGGGCCGGCTGACCGTGGTCGCCGACCAGATGGGCAAGCCGACCTCCGCCATCGACCTGGCCGAGGCGCTGATCGCCATCGCCCCCCGGCTGGAAACGGCGCCCGAGGGCGACCCGGCATGGGGCGTCTTCCACTATTCCGGCGCCGGGACCACGCATTGGGCCGGCTTCGCCGAAGCGGTCTTCGCGGGCGCGCTGGCGCGCGGCATGATCGCCTCCGCCCCCGAGGTCGCGCATATCCCGACCTCCGACTACCCGACCCCCGCCGCGCGCCCCGCCAATTCGGCGATGAGCTGCGAAAAGTTCGAGCGCGTCTTCGGCATCGCGCCGCGGCCCTGGCCCGAGGCGCTGGGCCGGGTGCTCGACCTGTTGAAAACCGGCTGAAAGGACGTCCCGTGAAAGGCATCATTCTCGCCGGCGGATCGGGCACGCGGCTGCACCCGGTGACCATGGGCGTCTCCAAGCAGCTGCTGCCGGTCTATGACAAGCCGATGATCTACTATCCGCTCTCGGTGCTGATGCTCGCCGGCATCCGCGAGGTGCTGATCATCACCACCCCCCATGACGCGGAGCCGTTCCGCCGCCTGCTCGGCGACGGTTCGGCCTGGGGCATGTCGATCCGCTACGCCGCCCAGCCTTCCCCCGACGGGCTCGCGCAGGCGTTCATCATCGGGCGCGACTTCGTGGGCGACGACAATGTGGCGCTCGTGCTCGGCGACAACATCTTCTACGGGCACGGCTTCGCGGACCTGCTGGCGGCGGCCGCGGCCCGGAAAACCGGGGCCACGGTCTTCGGCTACCGGGTTTCGGACCCCGAGCGCTACGGCGTGGTGCATTTCAACGAGGACGGCCGCGCGCTCGACATCGAGGAGAAGCCCGTCGCGCCGAAATCCAACTACGCGGTGACGGGGCTCTATTTCTACGACAACGACGTGCTCGACATCGCCGCCGGCATCGCCCCCTCGCCCCGCGGCGAGCTGGAGATCACCGACGTCAACAAGGCCTATCTCGACCGCGGAGACCTGTTCGTCGAGATGATGGGCCGCGGCTACGCCTGGCTCGACACCGGCACCCACAAGTCGCTGATGCAGGCCGGCGCCTATGTCGAGACGATCGAGGAACGCCAGGGTCTGAAGGTCAGCTGCCCCGAGGAGATCGCCTGGCGGCAGGGCTGGATCTCGACCGAGGCGCTGCTGGCGCTGGCGGCGCCGCTGAAGAAATCCGGCTACGGCGTGTATCTGGAGCGGATCGTCCACGAACGGGTGTTCTGAGCGCGGGCCGGGAAGAGGCGCGGCGCGAGACCGGGGGACGGTGACGGCGGGCTGGCGCCCGCCCTACGCGCGTGCCGCCCTACGCCTTCGCGCCCATCCCCAATCGCATCGCGGCGCGCCGGACAGGCGCGGTCTGGTAGGCGGCGCGCAGGCCCATGCGGCGCAGGTCGCGCAGCACCTGGGATTCCGCCATCGCGGCGCGGTTGAGCGCGTCGATCCCCGCCACCCGCGCCGCCATTTCCGGCCAGCGGGCGCGGTGATAGCGGGCGAGCGCCGCGGCGCCGCCGGGATCCTCGCCGGCGCGCAGGGCCTCTCCGGCGATGCGGGCGAGCGTGGCGGCGTCGGCCACCGACATGTTCAGCCCCTGCGCCCCGATGGGCGGGACCACATGCGCGGCCTCCGCGATCAGCGCCGTGCGCGGCCCGTCGAGCCGGGGCGCGAGCTGGGCGATGATCGGCCAGGTCGCCACCGGGGACGCGAGCGCCAGCCCCCCCAGCGCGCCGCAGCCGCGCAGGTTCAGCGCCTCGGCGAAGCCCTCGGCGTCGTCCCGCGCCAGGGCGGCGAGCGCCGCGGCCTTCGGCCCCGTCTCCATCCACACGACCGAGGACCGATGCGCGCCGTCCGCGGCGTCGGGCAGGGGGACGAGGGTGAAGGGGCCGCCGGTGCGGTGGATCTCGGTCGACACGCCGCCATGGGGCTCCGGATGGGCGACCGCGAAGACCAGCGCCTTCTGCGCGTAGCTCCACCGCCGCGCGGTCAGGCCGGCGAGCGTGCGGGCGGCGGAATCGCGCCCGTCCGCGGCCACCACCAGCTTCGCGCGGACCTGCGCGGGCTCGGGCCCGTCGAGGCGGGCGATGGCCTCGGTCTCGCGCAGGGTCAGGGCGGCGAGGGTCGCGGGCGCGCGCAGCCGGGCGCGGGGGAGGTCCGCCAGCCGGGCGAGCAGGCCGGCGCGCAGCGCGGTGTTGGGCAGGTTCCAGCCGAAGGGCTCGGGCTGCATCTCGGCGGCGGTGAAATCGGCGGTCTCGCGCGGGGCGGGAACCGGATCGGGGCCGCCCGCATCGACCAGGCGCATGGTGGCGAGCGGGGCGGCGTGCGGGGCGAGATGCGCCCAGGCGCCGGCGCGGGTCAGCGCCTCGACCGAGGGGGTCATGAGCGCGGTGGTGCGCAGGTCGGCCCCCGGCGCGGCGGCGTCGGTGACCGGCGGGGCGGCGTCGACGCAGGTCACGTCGAAGCCCTCGGCTGCGAACAGCGCCGTGGCGGCGAGCCCGGCGGCGCCTCCGCCCACGATCAGGATATCGGTGTCGATGCGGTCCATGGGGCGGAACATGGGGCGGCGAGGGGCGCGAGGCAACGCGGCGCGGCGCCCTTCGCCCCGCACGGGGGCCCGCCTTCCCGCACCCCGCCGCGCCTGCGCGCTGCGCCCGCAGACGCCGCGCGTCGCGCGGCGGCCTCCGCAGGGCGGAGGCGCGCGGCTCGGCCCGTCCTCCCGCCCGGGCGCCAGGCGGCGCCGGGGCCGGCGGAACGCTCCGAGCCGGCGGAGACGAAGGCGCCGCGTGGCGCGCGCGGTCATGGGCGCCTGTTCTTCGGACGCGACGGGGGGACGGAGGAGACGGGCGCGGGGGGCGGCGATCACGCGGGGCGGCGCACGGGCGGAGACCGGCCTGGCCTTGTCCGGCGCATCGCCCGCTTCCGGAAGGTCGGCGCGCCAAGGCCCCGCCCCTGTCGGCGGCTCAGACCAGGCGGCGCAGGAACCCGGCCAGGTCGTCGGTGCGGTGCAGGACATGCGGCGGCGTCGGAGGCTCGGCGAGATCGGGGATCACCCAGACCGTCTCCAGCCCCAGCCGGAACGGAGGCTCCAGATTGCGGGGATCGTCCTCGAACATCGCGGCGCGGCGCGGGTCCAGCCCGTCCGCCCCGAAGATCCGCTGATAGGCCGCGGGCTGGGGCTTGGGCGTGTAGAAGGCGTCGTCGACCCCGTAGAATGCCTCGAACAGCCCGTCGAGCGCCAGCGCTCCGCACACCGCGCGGGCATAGGGCGCGGTGCCGTTGGTGTAGACGATCTTGCGCCCGGGCAGCGCCGCGATCGCCGCGGCCAGGGCCGGATTGGGCGACAGCGGCGCGAAGGAGATGTCGTGCACCTCCTCCAGGAACGGGTCCGGGTCGATGCCGTGATGGATCATCAGCCCGGCCAGCGTGGTCCCGTGATCGTGCCAGTAGGCGCGGCGCATCCGGGCGGCCTCGTCCTCATCCACCTTCAGCTCGCGGATCACATAGGCGGCGATCTTCGCCTCGATCTGGTCGAACAGCCGCTCATGCGGGGGGTAGAGGGTGTTGTCGAGGTCGAAGACCCAGGTCTCCACCCGCGCGAAGGCGGCGCGCAGGGCGGCGTCCGCGCCGCTATTGGGGCCGCTATCGGGGCCGGCATCGGGGCGGGCGGGAGGCGGATCAGGGGGGGAGAGGGTTCTCATCCCGAATCGTTAGCACCGGCCCGGTTTCGCGTCCATTGACGGAGCCGCGCAGGCGCGGGCGGGAGGGCCGCTCAGGCAGGGTGCGTCACGTCGCGCCCCCTCCGGCCTGATCGCGGCTTGCCGGGACACGATCTGAACCCCATCGTCAATGGCGCGACCACGCCCCCACGCCCCCCCGCGCGAGCCCCGCCGCCCGTCCCGGGCGGCTCGACCAAGGAGATCCGACCGATGACATCCGCCGACGACTGGCGCGGTGGGCTCGGGGCCCGCTGGGCCGAGCGCGCCGTGATGCAGGACCGCGCCCTCGCCGCCTTCGGGGCCGAGGCGCTGGCCGAACTCGCCGGCATCGTCGGAACCCATGGGCTCGAGGGGCGCGAGGTGCTCGACCTGGGCTGCGGGCCCGGCGCCACGACCCTGGGCCTCGCCCGGCGCGGGGCGAAGGCCACGGGGCTCGACATCTCGCCCGACCTGGTGGCGCTGGCCCGCGCCCGGGCGGCGGAGACCGGGCCGATGGCCGGCGCCGTGGACTTCGAGGAGGCCGACGCCGCCGAGGCTCCGCCGCCCGGTCCTTTCGGCGCCCTGTTCTCACGCTTCGGCTGCATGTTCTTCGCGGACCCCGCCCCCGCCTGGGCGGGCCTGCGCGCGGTGATGCGTCCGGGCGCGCCGATGGTCTGCGTCGCCTGGCGCGGTCCGGGGGAGAACGACTGGGTGGCCCGCCCGCTGGAGATGTGCGCCGACCTGCTGGCGGACCTGCCCGCCCCGCCCCGGGCCGAGCGCGGCGCCCCCGGCCCCTTCGGCTGGGCCGACCCGACCCTGCCGGTGCGCTGGCTGACCGAAGCCGGCTGGCGCAGCGTCGCCTGGCGGGACGTGGACGCGCCGTTGATGCTCGCGGCCCCCGACAGCGACGATCCCGCCGCCGAGGCCGCGGAGTTCCTCGTCCGCTCCGGTCCCGTCGCGGCCCGGCTGTCCGAGGCCCCGCCCGAGCGCGTCGAGGCGGTCCGCGCCCGCCTGCGCTCCCTGTTCGAGGGCGCCCCCCCGGTGCTGGGCGGCGCCGCGCGGATCTTCACCGCCATCGCCTGAGGCCCAGCCCCCGGCTTCCCAGTCTCCGGCTTCCCCAGTCTCCGGCTTCCCCGACCTCCGGGGGGGAGGAGGGCCGGGGGCGTCTCAGTCCTCGGGCTCGAACTTCAGCGCCACGCCGTTCATGCAATAGCGCAGGCCCGTGGGCTGCGGCCCGTCGGGGAAGACATGGCCCAGATGCGCGTCGCAGCGCGCGCAGAGCACCTCGGTTCTGCGCATGAACCAGGACCGGTCCTCGTGCAGCTCCACCGCCGCGTCGTCGACCGGGGCGAAGAAGCTCGGCCAGCCGGTCCCGCTCTCGAACTTCGCGGTCTGGTCGAACAGCGGCGCGTCGCAGCACGCGCAACGGAACCCGCCGGGCGCCTTGGGGAAATCGTCATGGGTCCCGGCCCGCTCGGTCCCCTTCTTGCGGGTCACCTTGAAGGCCAGGTCCGACAGCTGTTCCCGCCACTCGGCCTCGGTTTTCACGATCTTGTCCGTCATCTCGCAGCTCCCTCGTCCGGCTCCGTGGAAAAAGTCTCGGGGGCGTAACCTTCGCGTCATACCCGCGTCACGCCCGACGCCCTATGTAATGCGGATGAAACCGCCCGTGGAGGCTGATATGCGCGCGATCACCCGGGGCCGCCACACGGTCCGCTTCACCCGCGATCCCGAGGACGTGATCGCGGCTCAGCGCCTGCGGTTCAAGGCCTTCATCGCCGCCCGCCCCGGCGCCGCCGTGACCGGGGACCGGGCCGAGGGGCTGGACCGCGACGCCTATGACGACCTGTGCTGGCATGCGCTGGTCGAGGACACGGAGAGCGGCGAGCTGCTCTGCTGCTTCCGCATGATGCGCCTGTCGGGCGGATCGGAGATCGGGCGCTCCTATTCCGCGCAGTATTACGAGCTGTCGGCGCTGGCCGACTACCCCGCCCCGATGGTGGAGATGGGGCGCTTCTGCATGGCGCCGGGCGTGCGCGACCCGGAGGTGATCCGCGCCGCCTGGGGCGCGATGACCGCCTTCGTCGAGGCCGAGGGCGTGGGCCTGCTCTTCGGCTGCTCCTCCTTCGAGGGGGTGGACGCCGAGGCCTATATGGACGCCTTCGCCTATCTCAAGGACAAGCATCTCGCGCCCAAGCGCTGGCTGCCGCGCGCCAAGGCGCCGCGGGTCTTCGCCTTCGCCAAGGCGCTGCGGCTGCGGAGGCCGGACATGAAGCTCGCCATGCGGCGCATGCCGCCGCTGCTGCGCTCCTATCTGCTGCTGGGGGGCTGGGTGTCGGATCACGCGGTGATCGACAGCGATCTCAACACCCTGCATGTCTTCACCGGGGTCGAGATCAACCGCGTGCCGCAGGCCCGGCGGCGGTTGATGGAACGGCTGACCGGCGGCGGCCGGACCGGACCGGCCGGCGTGCCGGGCTGAGGTCGGGCGCGGCGGGTTCGCACCCGACCTACGGCGGTCGCGCGGTCATTCCACGAGGACGGAGGTCAGCGCGGCGGGGGCGGGGATCGTCTCCACCACCTCCAGCATCAGGCGTTCGTCGATATTGGGGCGGGCCAGGTCGTTGACGAAGACCAGGTCGTCCACCGCGCCCGATTCCGGCAGGAACACCGCCAGCGTGCGCACGCCCTCCGCGCCCAGCGCCACCACCGCGTGCCGCCCGTCGCCCAGGACGGGGATCACGGCGCGGGCGATTTCGCGCGCGTCATGCGCCTCGCCCGCGCGCAGCGGGACCAGCGCGCCGGCGGCGCCGGTGGCGAACTCGCCCTCGGGCGCGGTCCGGATCGCGTTGTAGAGCCGGATCACCCCGCCGCGCTCGCTGTCGATCACCCGCAGGCTGTCGACCCGCGTCGGGCGGTCGAAGTGGAACAGCAGCCAGCCGCCCCTGGCCGCGTCGTCCGGGTCGTCCGCGTCGCCGTCCTCCGACACGATCAGCACATGTCCGAAGCCGGTCGAGGCGAGGTCCGGGTCCCCGCCCGAGGGCGCGGCGCTGTCGAAGATCATCGGCACGTTCTTCCACGCCGGCGCGTTGGCCGCCCGGGCCTGCCGCACCTCGATCCGCATCAGCCCCTGGGCGCGGTAGGGGTCGTAGGTCATCCGCCCGCGCGAGTCCGTCACCCGCAGGTCCTGCGCGGGCCAGACCGTGCCGGCGCAGGTCTCCTCCTCCGCGTCCGAACGGCCCTTGTCGCCGCAGCCCCAGTCCGGGTCGCCGTTCGGGGTCTCGCCAGCCCGGCCCACATCCTTGTGGTTGCCCGGATTGCCCGGCCCGAGGTCCTGCGAGGGCACGTCGCCGACCCGGATCGGGTGGCCCTGATGGTCCCCGTCGAACGTGGCGACGAAGGCGTCGTGATGCGGGACCGGGCGGGTGATCAGGGCGCGGACCTGGGCCGCGCTCTCCACCTCCACCCCGCCCTCGGGGCCGAGCCCGGCGCAGTCCACCGCCGCCACCCGGATCTCCCGCCGACCCGGGCGGGGGGGGCTGAGGGGGTTGCAGATCGGCGCGGCCGAGCTCTCTATCCCCGCCGGCTCCAGCAGGCCGGACAGCACCTCGTGGGCGTAGAGATCGCGGCGGGTGGCGGCGCCCGGCGGCAGGCCCGCGCCATGGGTCAGCGCCTGGTAAAGCATCAGCGCGGCGCCCGAGGGCGGGGGCGCCGACCAGGCGCAGTAGCCGCGATGAAAGCACGGATCGTCGGGCAGCGGGTGGGAGGCGAGCGCGCCGGACAGGGGCCGTCCCCGGCAATCCGCGGCCTCGCCGGCCAGCACGTCCACATCCGCGGGCATGGCAGCGGCGGCCGGGTCGCCCCTCAGCGCCTCGGTCCCCGGCCCCCAGCGGTCGAAGCGGATGTTCAACGGGCCGGAGACCCGCACCGACGGCGCCGCCACCGGCGTCACCCGCAGCGGGCACAGGTTGGAGGGCGCGGCGATGGCCAGCAGGCAGGCCAGCCGGGCGTCGCCCTCGAACCCGGCGCAGGACCCCGCGGCGTCGTCGCCGATATCGCCCAGCGGCGCGTAGTCCCCCGGCCCCCAGGGTGCTGCGTCCAGCCCGGCGCGGCGCAGGCGAAGCTGCGCGCCGGGCTGGCCCAGCGGCGCGGACGGGTCGGCGCCCGGCGCCTTGCAGACCGCGAGGATCGGAGCCCCGCAGCCTGGGCGCGGGATCGGCGTCGCCACCGCGCGGGCGGCGAAGGCGAAGGCGCCGCCGTCCTCGGGCGCCGAGACCAGGAAGTTCAGCACCGTCCAGCTCACCCCGCGGGGCGCGGCCTCGGCCAGCGCGTAACGGGCGAGCGCGGGGTCCTCGGTGAACAGGCCCGTCGGATCGCCCGCGGCGAGCCCGCCCTCCGGCAGCGCCGACACGAAGCGCAGCCCGGCCAGCGAGAAGCCCGATCCGACCTCTCCCGCCGGTCCGCCCCCCGGCTCCGCCGCGACGGCGGAGAACAGGCCGGAGGCGGGCGGCATCGCCTCCGCCGCCGCCCAGCGGGCGCGGGACAGCGCGTCGTCCCGCCCGTCGAGCTGCGCGGCCGCGGCCAGCGCCACGCCGTCCAGCCAGATCTGAAGCCGCGCGCGCTCGGCATGGGTGCGGCCCACATCGGCCACCAGCCCGACGCAGAGCGCCAGCGCCACGAACAGCAGCACCGTCGCCACCAGCGCCCCGCCCGAAGCGTCCCGGACGCAGGCCCGCGCCAGCGTCACGCCACGGCGCATGGCGCCGCCGGGGGGGACAGGGGGCGCCGCCCCGCGAGGCCGGGCGGAGACGGCGAAGCGCGCGCGGCTCAGCATCGGGGACCGTCCTCCGCCCCGTTCCCCATCGCCTCGCCCAGGGCGGAGGCGGAGACGGCTGGCAGACGCTCAAGCCCCGGCCACAGCAGGCGCGGCAGCTCGGGCGCCTCGGGGCGCAGGGTGACGGTGATGCGCGGGGCGACCGGGCCGTTGATCTCGCCCGCCCGGCTGTCGGCATAGCTCAGGTCCAGCGACGCGAGCCTCAGGCCGGGGGCGCGGGCCTCGGCGGCGATGCGCGACACCAGGTCGGCGTCGCATCGCGCGTCGGGGGCCGCGCCCTCGCCCAGCCGGCAGGACCAGGCGCCGTCGAGGGGCGCGCAGGGGCTGGGATCGGCCAGGCAGGCGCGGCCGGCGGCGTCGGCGGGGGGCGGGGCCGCGGCGTCGGCGGCGCGGTAGAGCCGCCCGCCCTCCGGCCCGCGCAGGGCCGCGCAATGGGCGATCGGCAGGGTCGCGGCCAGCCGCGCCGCCCGCCGCGCCGCATCGGTGGCGGCCAGCATGGAATAATGCCCCAGCGCGATGTTCATGCCGAACAGGAGCAAGGCGAACAGCGGCGCCGCGACCAGCGCGAAATCCACCGTGGCGGCGCCGGAGTCATCCCGCGCCATCGCCCCCCAGCCCGGCCGACGCGGCTTTGGACGGGGCAGGGGGCGGGGTTGGGGCAGGGTTCGGGGTTGGGGCAGGGGGCGGAAAGGTGGAAGCGCGCGCGCCCGGATCATGTCGCGCCCATCCGCGCGGCCGAGGCGACCAGCGGCGCCCCCTCGGAGGCAGGCGCCGAAGCGCCGGCCGCGACCGGGCGCACCGCCGGCCCGGGATCGGCGCCGGCCCAGACCTGCACCACCCGGCGCGCGGCGCCCAGCGCGGCCTCGGCGCCTTCGGCCCGGGCCACGCGGTAGCAGAGCGCGCCGTCCGACAGGCAGGTCGCGCCCGCCGGCGCCGGGGACAGCGCGGCGGCCCGCAGCCCCAGCGCGTCGAGCCGGACGCGCATCGCGGCCTCGGCGGCCCGCGCCGCGGCTTCCGTCACGCCGCCGTCCGGCCCGGCCGGAGCGCGGGCCAGCATCGCGGCGACGCCGGCGGTCGCGTCCTCCAGCCCCGCCTGACCCCGCAGACGCCCGCCCATGTCTCCGGTCCCGGCGGCGAAGACCAGCAGGACCGAGACGGCCGCCACCAGCTCGACGGCGGCCGCCCCGGCCTCGTCGCGCCTGAAACGCGCGAGGGAAAACGCAAATCGGTTCCAAAACGCCATGTGGATACGCCGTACTCACCCACGCGTCCGCCGACCTTTCCGGCTGCGAACGCGAAACGCCAAAGACAGCGGGTGGGTTCTCCGCACCCTGCGGTTCAGAGAAGTTAAGGCGGGGCCGGAAATTCGGCAAGGCGCGGCGATGTATTGGGGGAGGTTATCAGACTTTCCGCCGTATTTACTTCGAGAGTGCTGCAAGTTTTAGGCAAATGTGCCCCGCATTTCGACGCGGCCGCCGCCCGTTTTTCAAGGACATGGACCCGGGCGCGAGCGGGACGCCCCGCCCGCCGCGACGCGCGCGGGGCGGGTGCAGGGCGGGCCGGGGCGCGGGCGCGGGCGCGGGCGAGGCGCGCGCGGGGCGGGCGTTCAGCCCTCCTTCGCTTCGCCCCGCTTGGCGGCGGCGCGGGGACGGGCGCGGCCCCGGGGCTCCTCCCGCGCCGGCTGGGCGCGCAGGCGGACGCGCACATGGTTGGCGTCGTCCTTCTCCATCTCGAAGGCGCCGGCCCGGCGGATCAGGTCCGAGAGCTTGGCGGACCCGTAGGTCCGGCTGTCGAAATCCGGGGCGAGGTTGCCGACCCGCTGGCCGATGACCCCCAGGCTGACCCAGCCGTCCTCGTCCTGCATGCTCTCCATCGCCTTGCGGATCACCGGCACGGCGCGGGACGGGGCCTCGGGCTTGCGCGGCGCGGTGGCGGCCTCGTCGGGCTCCGCGTCGGCTTCGGCCTCCGAGTCCGCCTCCGCCGCGGCCGCGGCTGCGGCGGATCGGCGGGTCGAGGGCCCGTCGTCGCCCGCGGCGGCCGCCGCGCGGGCGGCCCGCGCCGCGGCGGCCGCGGATCCCGGCGCAGGCGCCTCTTCGGCCGCGGCGGCGGCTTCGCTCTCGGCCTCTTCGGCGGTGACGGCGGCGGCGGCCTCCATATCGGCCATCAGGTTCTCGATGTAGAAGAACCGGCGGCAGGCCTGGCGGAAGGCCTCCGGCGTCTTGCGCTGGCCGAAGCCGTAGACGTCGATCCCCTGCTCGCGGACCCGGGACGCGAGCCGGGTGAAATCGCTGTCCGAGGACACCAGGCAGAAGCCCTCGAACCGCCCGGAATGCAGCAGGTCCATGGCGTCGATGACCAGCGCGATGTCGGACGAGTTCTTGCCCTGCGTATAGGCGAACTGCTGGTGCGGGATGATGGCGTATTGCGCGAGGATCCGCGCCCAGCCCTTCAGCCGGTCGTCCGAGAAGTCGCCGTAGATGCGCCGGACCGAGGCCTCGCCGAGCTTGGCGATCTCCAGGAACAGGCCCTCGGCCACCTTGGGCGTGGTGTTGTCGGCGTCGATCAGGACGGCGAGGCGGGGAAGGGGATCGGCCATGGCGGGCTCCTTTGCGCGTCCTCCCCCGTAGACGGCGCGGGGCGGGGTCGGGTCAAGCGTTTCCGGGCGCGTTTCCGGCGAATTCGGCGGGAAACCGTCGCGTGAGGTTCGAATGGCCCGGACGAATGGCCCAGACGAATGGCCCAGACGAATGGCGGGCGCGAAAAGCACAGGCGAAAAGCGGGGTCGAAAAGCGCGGGCGACCCGCCCGCATGCGGACCCCCCGCCCGGAACGCGAAGGGGGACGGGCGCGCCCGTCCCCCCGATGTCGCGAAGCCGTGGTCCGGATCAGTAGACGACCACCGAGCGGATGCTTTCGCCCGCATGCATCAGGTCGAAGCCCTTGTTGATGTCCTCGAGCTTCAGCAGGTGGGTGATCATCGGGTCGATCTCGATCTTCCCGTCCATGTACCAGTCCACGATCTTCGGCACGTCGGTCCGCCCCCGCGCGCCGCCGAAGGCCGAGCCCTTCCACACGCGCCCGGTCACCAGCTGGAACGGGCGGGTGGCGATCTCGGCCCCCGCCGGCGCCACGCCGATCACGATCGACTGGCCCCAGCCGCGATGCGCGCATTCCAGCGCGTCGCGCATCACCTTGACGTTGCCGGTGCAGTCGAAGGTGTAGTCGGCGCCGCCGATCTGGTCGAAGGGCGTCTTGGTCAGATTGACGATGTAGGGGACCAGATCCTCGCCGATCTCGGACGGGTTGACGAAATGGGTCATGCCGAAGCGCTCGCCCCATTCCTTCTTCTCGTTGTTCAGGTCGACGCCGATGATCATGTCGGCGCCCGCCAGCCGCAGGCCCTGGATCACGTTCAGCCCGATGCCGCCCAGCCCGAAGACCACGGCCTTGGCCCCGATCTCCACCTTGGCGGTGTGGATCACCGCACCGATGCCCGTGGTCACGCCGCAGCCGATGTAGCAGACCTTGTCGAAGGGCGCGTCCTCGCGGATCTTCGCCACGGCCACCTCGGGCAGCACGGTGAAGTTCGAGAAGGTCGAGCAGCCCATGTAATGCAGGATCGGGTCGCCATCGAGCGTCGAGAACCGCGAGGTCCCGTCCGGCATCAGCCCCTGGCCCTGGGTGGCGCGGATCGCGGTGCACAGGTTGGTCTTGCCCGACAGGCAGGACGCGCATTGGCGGCATTCGGGGGTGTAGAGCGGGATCACGTGGTCGCCCGGCTTCACCGAGGTCACGCCCGCGCCCACGTCGCGCACGATGCCGGCGCCTTCATGGCCGAGGATGGCGGGGAAAAGGCCCTCGGGGTCGGCGCCCGACAGGGTGAACTCGTCGGTATGGCAGATGCCGGTGGCCTTGATCTCGACGAGCACCTCGCCGGCGCGGGGGCCTTCGAGGTTCACTTCGGCGATTTCGAGCGGTTTTCCGGCCTCAACGGCCAGCGCGGCGCGGGTGCGCATGGGGGGCTCTCCCTCGTGGATCGACGTCGGGGGCGGAGAGTGGAGCGGCGGGGCCCCGATGTCGAGCGCCTGGGCGGCGGACAAGGGCCCGAAAGCGACGTGTCGCGGCGGGGGCGCCCCGAAAACGGCGCGCAACGTCCGAAGGCGGCGGGCCCGCGCGAAAGGGCCGGCGCGGAAGGGGGCGGCCCGGACCGGGACCGCCCCCCCCTCCATCCTCCGTCGCGTGCGACGTCCCGCGCGGCTCAGGCCGCGTCGCGGCGACCGCGACGGCGGCGGCCGGCCAGGCCCAGCCCGGCCAGGCCCGCGGCCAGCAGCGGCAGCGCGGCGGGAACCGGAACGGCGGCTTCGGCGAAGCCTTCGGTGTAGGTCTCCAGGGTCAGGTAGAAGACCTCGCCCGGGTCGAGGGTGATGTTCACGTCGATCTCCCCGCTCTCCTGGTCGTCGGGGCCGAAGGGGCCGAACAGCGCGTCGCTCGCCGCCGTCCGGATATCGAGCACGCCCTCATCGTCGACGAGTTCGCTTCCAAGACCGTCGATCCGGACGGTGTCGAGAAAGACCAGCGCCCCGGCGAAGGCGTAGGCGTCGTAGAGCACCGAGGGGTCGTCGACGACGATGGAGGCGTCGGCGAAGACGCCGAGCCGATAGGTGAACCCGAAGGCGATCGACTCGGTCGCGGAGGTGTTGGTGAGCATGAAGTCGATGAAGCCGAAGGCCGAGGCCTGGACGAAGCCCAGGTTGGGGCCGGAATCGCCGATGATGTAGCTGTCCAGACCGTAAACCGGCGGGCCGCTGATCGTGCCGTCGGTGAAGCCGATCCCCTCGCCCTCCTCATAGAGGTCGTCGTCGGTATCGCTGTCGGTCGACATCTCGAAGTCGGCGGAGGCGTCCGCCCCGCCGATCACGTAGGTCGCGGAGAAATCGAAGGCCTCCGCATAGGCCTCGGCCTCGAAAACGGCGGCGGCCTGCGCCGACAGGGGCGCGAAGGCGGCGAGGCCGGCGATGGCCAGGGCGCGCGAAAGATGCATTTGGGAATTCCCCTCGGGAAAGAGCGTCGCGCGAACACGACAAGGCGACGCGGAGGCGAGTCGCGTCGGTTCGCAAAATGGCCGCAGGTCTTGTCGCGGATGCCGCATGACTGGATTGTGAATGGAGGGGCGTCGCGGGGCGACCGGACGCCGGCGCCCGCTGTCCCCGACCGCGCCCTCCCGCGCCCCTCGCCCACACCCCGCGCCCACGCGTCGCGCGTCATCCGCGCCCCGCCGGGCGCGGAGCGCGGCGCCGGGCCTTGCCGCTCTCCCGGCCGCCGAATAGGGTTCCCCGCGAACCAGTCACCGAAAGGGCGGGCGAAATGGACATCGAAACGGTCGGCGTCATCGGAGCGGGGCAGATGGGCAACGGCATCGCCCATGTCTTCGCGCTCGCGGGCTACGAGGTCCGCCTGAACGACGTGGACGCGGACCGCATCGACGCGGCCCTGGCCCTGATCGACAAGAACATGACCCGCCAGCTGTCGCGCGGGGCGATCACCGAGACCGACAAGAACGCCGCCATCGCGCGCATCCGCAAGTCGACCGACGTCGCCGAGATCGCCGGGACCGATCTGGTCATCGAGGCCGCGACCGAGAACGAGAAGATCAAGCACCAGATCTTCGCCGGGCTCGCGCCGCATCTGGGCGAGCACACGATCCTGACGTCGAACACCTCGTCGATCTCGATCACCCGCCTCGCCTCGGCCACCGACCGGCCCGAGCGGTTCATGGGGTTCCATTTCATGAACCCGGTCCCGGTGATGGAGCTGGTGGAGCTGATCCGCGGCATCGCCACCGACGAGCCGACCTTCAACACGCTCAAGGGCGTGGTCGACCGGCTGGGCAAGACCGCCGCCACCGCCGAGGATTTCCCGGCCTTCATCGTCAACCGCATCCTGCTGCCGATGATCAACGAGGCGGTCTACACGCTCTATGAGGGCGTCGGCACGGTGGAGAGCATCGACAAGGCCATGCGGCTCGGGGCCAACCACCCGATGGGGCCGCTGCAGCTGGCCGATTTCATCGGGCTCGACGTGTGCCTGGCGATCATGCACGTGCTGCATGACGGGCTGGCCGACACCAAGTACCGGCCCTGCCCGCTGATGGTTAAATATGTCGAAGCCGGCTGGCTGGGCCGCAAGGCGGGCCGCGGCTTCTACGACTATCGCGGCGAAACTCCCGTCCCGACACGCTGATTCCGGTCCGGCGCGGCGGTCCCGTCCGGCCCTCGCGGGGCGGGAGGCGGCGCCGCGGCGCGGCGCGGAAACCTGATCTTAAGGCGTGGGGTCCATCTGACCGGAAAGCTTCCGGAAAGGGGACTTCGCAACATGTCGAATCTGCGCGTGCGGGCCGCAGCGGTCACCGCCTCCATCGTTCTGATCGCCGTCGTCCTGATGACCGCGGTTTCCGTGTGGCGCGCCTCCGGGCGACTGACGGAGGAGGCGCAGGCCGGCCAGGCCCGCTCGCTCCGCGCCGCAGCGGCCATGGCCGACGCCACGCTGCCGGAACTCACCGCCCGGTTCGGCGGCGACGGCTCGGTGCAGGCGCTGACCTGGTGGGCGGTCCCCGACGTCTCCGACCATGTCACCATCGACCGCATCGCCGGCGTGACCGGGGAAACCGCGACCGTCTTCGTGCTCGACCCCGCGCAGGGCGAATTCGTCCGCCGCTCCACCAACATCCGCAAGCCCGACGGCGCGCGCGCGGTGGGCACGGTGCTGGGCAAGGCCGGCGCGGTGCACCCGGTGATCACGTCCGGCAAGGTCTTCCGGGGGGAGGCGACGATCCTCGGGAAGGATTACTACACGGTCTACTACCCGATCACCGGGGCCTCCGGCGCGGTCGAGGGCATCCTCTATGTGGGGGTGGAGAAATCCGGCGTCATGGCGGCGCTGGGAGAGGAGGCGCTGGGCGCGGGGCTCTCGGGCCTGGTCGCGCTGCTTCTGGCGGGGGGCGCGGCCTGGGCGGCGGCGGGCATGGCGGTGCGGCCGCTGCATTCGCTGGGGGGCGCGGTGGCGCGGCTGGCCGAGGGCGACCTCGTCTCCAGGGTCGCGGCCGCCGACCGGACGGATGAGATCGGGGAGCTTGGCCGCGGCGTGGACGGATTGCGCCTGGCCCTGGCCGAGGCGGAGCGCCAGCGCGAAGCCGGCGCCGCGGCGGCGGAGGCGGCGCGCAAGGACAACGCCCGCATGCTCAGCCAGCTTCGCGACGAGGTGAACGGGGTGGTGGAGGCCGCGACGGCCGGCGACTTCAGCCGCCGGGTCGACGCCAGCTTCGAAGCGCCTGAAATGCAGGAGCTCGCCTCGGGCGCCAACCGCCTGATGGACACCACTTCGGCCTTTCTCGGCGATCTCGACGGCACGCTGGAGGCGATGGCGCGCCGCGATCTGAACCGCCCGATGACCGGCCGCTATCAGGGCCAGCTCGCCCGCCTCGCGCAGACAGCCAACGACTCGCTGGCCGAACTGGGCGCCGCCATCGCCCATGTCCGCGACGGGGCCGAGGCCCAGCGCGACGCCATTTCGCGCATGAACGCGGCGATGCGCGGCCTCACCGGTCGGGCGGAAAGCCAGGCTTCCACCATCGAGGAAACCGCGGCCACGATGACCGAGATTTCGGAGACGGTGTCGGCCTCCGCCGCCAACCTGACCTCGGCCGAGAAGATGACCGAGGACACCCGCGGCCGGGCCCGCCAGGGCGCCGATTCCGCCGACAAGGCCATCGACGCCATGCGGAGGATCGAGAAGAGCTCGGGCGAGATCTCCGACATCACCGCGGTGATCGACGCGATCGCCTTCCAGACCAACCTGCTGGCGCTGAACGCGGCGGTGGAGGCGGCCCGCGCCGGGGAAGCCGGCAAGGGCTTCGCCGTGGTGGCTTCGGAAGTTCGGACGCTCGCCCAGCGGTCGTCGGAGGCCGCGCGCGACATCTCCGAGCTGATCAAGGGCTCGGCGACCACGGTGGCCGAGGGCGTCGGGCTGGTGAACGCCACCGGCGCCTCGCTGCAGGAAATCGTGAGCTCCATCGACGGGCTCGCCTCCGCCATCGCCGACGCGGCCTCCGCGGGGCGGGAGCAGGGGCAGGGCGTGCGGGAGATCTCGACCGCCGTCTCCCACCTGGACCAGACGGTGCAGGAGAACGCGCGTGAAACCGCGGAGGCGGCGGCGGCGGCCGAGCAGCTCGCGCATGACCTCGACGCCCAGGCCGAGAGCCTCGGCGCCTTCGCCACCGCCGCCACGCGGGGCGCGCGCCGCGCCGCCTGATCAGGCGGCCCGGCCCGTCAGGCGGGTCCGAACGCATCGCCCGTCCCCGCGCGGACATCCATGCGGCCCGCGCTCCCGGCAGGGGGGCGCGGGCCTTCGCACGCCCGGCAGGCGCTGCCATCGGCCATGCCAGCGCCCACGCCCGCCGCGCTTTTCCCCATCCGGACCGTCGCCCGCGCGCCGCCGGAGGTCGCCCCATCGCCCGCGATCCCCCCCCTGACCCGTCGCATCGCCTTGAAAAGCGGGCTCAAGTTCCTGTGAGGCGCGCCGCGCGAAGCCGAAAATCGCCACAATTTATCCGCCGCCCCTGCTTTGGCGCCGAAACGTGGACGAATTGTCCCCCATTCTTCTGCTGCACCGCGGCGCCCGCCATCCTATCTCCAAGCCGTCGAACCCTTCGCCCAAGCCGCGCGACCGCCGCGCAGCCCCCCCCGCGCCGTCCCTGACGCGCCGCCCAGGAGAACAAAGCCCATGCGCCTCGCCCGCCAGCCGCTCTTCGCCGCCGCCCTCGCGGCGCCGCTCTTCGCCGCCGCCGCCCTCCCGGCCGCCGCCGAGCCCTACGCCATCGACCCGTCCCACACCTCGGTGACCTTCTCGGTCGACCATCTCGGCTTCTCCGTGGTCCACGGCCGCTTCTCCGAGTTCGAGGCCGAGATCGACTTCGACCCCGATGCGATCGAAACCGCCTCGGTGGCCTTCACCATCAAGGCGGCCACCGTCGACACCGGCTGGGGCCCCCGCGACGAGCATGTCCGCGGCGCCGATTTCCTTGACGTCGAGGCGTATCCCGACATCACTTTCGTCTCGAAGTCGGTCAAGCTGATCTCGGCCGAGCGCGCCGAGGTCACCGGCGACGTCACCATCAAGGACGTTACCAACGAAGAGGTCTTCGAGGTCGTGCTCAACAAGATGGGCCCGTCGCCGTTCAACCCGGACCAGACCATCGCCGGCTTCACCGTGACCGGGACCATCGACCGGACCGATTACGGCATCGGCTACGGCGCCCCGGCCATCGGCGTCGAGATGCCGATCCGCATCGACCTGGAAGCCAGCCCCGCCGGCTGATCCGCCGCGATCCCGCGCTCCGCCCCGCGCCCCCGGCCCGTTCCGGGACCCGGGGCGGAGCGATCCGTCCCCCCCCCCCGGCCCTTGCGGTCGGCGCGCCCGCCGGAGACCCGCCATGCGCCTGCGCAACACCGAAGCCGCCTGGGGCTGGCCCGCCCGGGCGTTCCACTGGGCGACCGCCGCCGTGATCCTGTTCCTGCTGGGGCTGGGGATCTGGATGACGGATTTCGTCACCGACATCTACGAGCAGTTCGGCCTGATCCAGCTGCACAAGAGCTGGGGCTTCGTCGCCTTCGCGCTGGCCGCGTCGCGCCTGGCCTGGCGCCTCACGCACGCCGCGCCTCCCCCGGTTCCCGGCACGCCGCGCTGGCAGGTTCTGGCCGCCGAGGCGGCGCATTGGGCGCTCTACGCGCTGATGCTGATCATGCCGCTTTCGGGCTGGCTGATGGCGTCGGCTTCCAGCCTGCAGGAAAGCTACGGGATCAAGAACGAGGTCTTCGGACTGTTCGCGCTTCCCGACCCCTTCGTCCCCGGAGACCGCGCGATCGAGGGGATCTTCCACCAGATCCATGAGCTGTCCGCCTGGGCGCTGATCGCGCTGGTGGTCGTGCATGCCGGCGCGGCGCTGAAGCATCATTTCGTGGATCGCGACGCCACCCTGCGCCGGATGACTTCGGGCCGCTGAGCCCGACCGGGCGGGGGCGAGCCGCCGAAACGCCCCCGCCCTTCGGACCGGCCCCCGCCCTCCGGGCCGCCCCCGCCGCACGGCCCGATCGCCGGGCGCCCCTCGCCGCCCGCGCCGCGCCCGAAGCGCGCCGCGGGCGTGCGCGTTCCGACAGCGGGACGCAGGACGCGGCGCCCGCGACCCCGCCTATCCTTCCGCGCCTATCCCTCCGCGTCGAACGCCTCCGCCAGCGCCCGCAGCACCGCCTCCGCCTCGGGCGAGGCCCAGTCGGCGTCGCCCTGCATCCGCGCGATCTCCCGCCCCTCGGGCGACAGGATGATCGTCGTCGGCAGCCCCAGGATCCCCACCGCGCGCGGCAGCGCGTTGCGCGCGTCGCCATAGGGCTCCAGCGCGTGCAGGCCCATCTCCGCCATATAGGCCTCGGCCTTGTCGCGGGCGCCGGGCTGCACCGCCACCGTGATCACCTCGATCCCCGTCCCCTCCATCCGCCTGCGCAGCGCGTCGAGGCTCGGCATCTCCTCCCGGCAGGGCGGGCACCAGGTGGCCCAGAGGTTCACCAGCGTCACATGCCCGCCGAAATCCGCCAGCGTCGCCGCGGCGCCGTCCGGGGCCTCGAATTCCGCCGCGGGCAGCTCCCGCGGCTCGTCCAGCAGCACCAGCTTGGCCAAGGCCTCGCCGCGCATCTCCTCGATCCGCGCGCGGGTCTCCGCATCCAGCTCCCCCGCCGCCGCAGGGTTTCCAAGCGTCGCGAAGGCGCCTATGACGAGCGCCAGAAGGCTTGTGCGCATGCCCATATCCCTTCCCCAGATCCTTTCCACGCGAGGACGAGGTCCCCGACCATGAGCGACGAGAGCAAATCCACGGCCGGCGCCAACACCATGTGGGGCGGCCGTTTCGCCGCCGGCCCCGATGCGATCATGGAGGCGATCAACGCCTCCATCGGCTTCGACCGACGTCTCGCCGCGCAGGACATCGCGGGATCGCGGGCCCATGCGGCGATGCTCGCCGACACCGGGATTATCACGGCCGACGACGCCGCACAGATCGACGCCGGCCTTCTCACGGTCTTGTCAGAGATCGAGGGCGGGACCTTCGCCTTCTCCACCGCGCTGGAGGATATCCACATGAACGTGGAATCCCGCTTGCGCGAGCTGATCGGCGACGCCGCCGGGCGCCTGCACACGGCGCGGTCGCGCAACGACCAGGTGGCGCTCGACTTCCGCATGTGGGTGCGCGACCAGGCCGACGCCGCGGTCACCGGCCTCACCGCGCTGATCGAGGCGCTGGTCGGCCAGGCCGAGGCCGGGGCGGACCTGGTGATGCCCGGCTTCACCCATCTTCAGACCGCGCAGCCGGTGACCTGGGGCCACCACATGCTGGCCTATGCGGAGATGTTCGCCCGCGACCGCGCCCGTTTCGCCGACGCCCGCGCGCGCATGAACGAATGCCCGCTGGGCGCCGCCGCGCTGGCCGGCACCGGCTTTCCGATCGACCGCCACGCCACCGCCGCGGCGCTGGGCTTCGACCGGCCCTCGGCCAACTCGCTGGACGCGGTGTCGGACCGGGATTTCGCGCTGGAGTTCCTGTCCTCCGCCTCGATCTGCGCCACCCATCTCAGCCGCATCTCGGAGGAGCTGGTGATCTGGTCCTCCGCCCAGTTCCGCTTCGTGCGCCTGTCGGACCGGTTCTCCACCGGCTCCTCGATCATGCCGCAGAAGCGCAACCCCGATGCGGCGGAACTGACGCGCGCCAAGGTGGGCCGCATCACCGGCGCGATGGTGAGCCTGCTGACCGTGATGAAGGGCCTGCCGCTCGCCTATTCCAAGGACATGCAGGAGGACAAGGAGCAGGTCTTCGACGCGGCCGACTCCCTCATGCTGGCCCTGGCGGCGATGGAGGGCATGGTGCGCGACATGGCTCCCCAGGCCGACAACCTGCGCGCCGCGGCGGCCTCGGGTTTCTCCACCGCCACCGATCTCGCCGACTGGCTGGTGCGCGAGGCGGGGCTGCCGTTCCGCGACGCGCATCACGTGGTCGGCGCGCTGGTGAAGCTGGCCGAGGATTCGGGCCGCGACCTGCCCGAACTGACGCTGGAGGAGATGCAAGGCGCCCATCCCGCCATCACCGCGGGCGTGTTCGACGTGCTGACGGTCGAGGCTTCGGCCGCCTCGCGCCTGTCCTATGGCGGCACGTCGCCGACCCGGGTGCGCGAGCAGGCCGCGCGCTGGCGCGAGGCGCTGGCGGCGGAACGGGAGGCGGGCGCGTGATCCGCCCCGCGCGCCCCATACGCCCCGCGCGCCCCGCACGCCGGTCCCGCGTCGCCGGCCCCGCGGCCCTGGCGGTGCTGGCGGCGCTGCTGGCGGGCGCGGGCTGCGCGCGCAAGGACGACCCGATCCCCCCCGCTGACGCCCAGCGGTCCGAGGCGCCGCGCCTGTCGGCGCCCGGCGTGGTTGTGGACCCGATCCGCGACCGCACCGAATAGGCCCGGGGGAGGGCGGCGTATCCTGCCGCCGTCGCCCCGCGGCGCGCCCCCTCGCGTCCGGGCTCCGCTCCCGTCTCTTCAATCGCAGACCCGCCGGGAAAGTCGCGCGCGCCGCGACGGGATTTGACATGCGTTAATGCAAGGTTAAGTCTCGCAAGAGGATGGTCGGCTTTGGTCCCGATCAACTCCGGGGCCGGATCGCGCGGGTTGGGGAACCCGTCCGATCCCGACAACTGCGGATCTCAGGGGATATTCATGTCTGTTATTTCCGGTATTTACCTGCTGCTCGCGGCGGTGGGCGCGATCGTGCCCTTTCGTCACTTCTTGATCTGGTTCGACGCCAACGGCGTCTCCATCACCGGGCTGATCGAGGCCTGGACGGTCAACGCCGCCGCCGAGGGCATGCTCTACGACCTTGCGCTCGCCGCCGTGGCGCTGATCGCGGCGGTGGTGGTCGATGTCGCCCGGCGCGGCGCCTCGGCCATCCTGGTGGTGATCCCGGTGACGCTGCTCATCGGGGTCAGCTGCGGCCTGCCGCTCTACCTGTGGTTTCGCCACCAGATGCGCGACAAGGCCCGCTCCCGCGCCCGGCGCGAGGCGCGGGTCTGACCGCAACGGGGCGGGGGCCGGCGGCGCCTCCCGCGCGAACACGGCTGCGCGACGGCGTCGCGCGGCGGTTGACGCGGGGCCCGCGCCGCCGCACTTGCTGAGCGCATGGAACATGAACCTCTCATCCGTCTCGGCGTTTTCCTGGGCGTCTTCGCCGTCATGGCGGGGTGGGAGCTGTTGCGCGCCGCGCGGCCCGGGCTGCAGCCCAAGGCGCGCCGCTGGCTGACCAACTGGGCGGTGGCGGCGCTGGATTCGCTGGTGGTGCGGCTGCTGTTCCCCGCCGCCGCGGTGGGCGCCGCGCTGGACGCGCAGGCGCAGGGCTGGGGCCTGTTCCCGATGCTCGGCGCGCCGGGGTGGCTGGCCTTCATCCTCAGCGTCGCGCTGCTGGACCTTGCGATCTGGGCGCAGCATCTGGTGTTTCACAAGGTCCCGGTCCTGTGGCGCCTGCACCGGGTCCACCACGCCGACCGCGACGTCGACGTGACCACCGCCATCCGCTTCCACCCGGTCGAGATCGCGCTGTCCATGCTGCTCAAGATCGGGCTGGTCTACGCGCTGGGCGCCCCCGCCGCGGCGGTGCTGGTGTTCGAGGTGCTGCTCAACGGCTGCGCCATGTTCAACCACGCCAATATCCGCCTGCCGGCCGGTGTCGAACGCCCGCTGCGCTGGCTTCTGGTGACGCCGGAGATGCACCGCATTCACCACTCGGTCCGGCGCGAGGAGGCGGACAGCAATTACGGCTTCTCGGTCAGCTGGTGGGACCGGCTGTTCGGCACCTACTCGGCGCGGGCGAGAGGGGGCGAGGCGGGGCTGAAGCTGGGGCTTTCGGCGCATCAGGACGACGCGCCCTCGGGCCTGCTGTGGTCGCTGCTGTTCCCGTTCCGGGCGCGATGACCGGGGCGACGCTGGCCGAGCTGCGCGCCGCGGCCGAGGCGGCGGGCGGGATGCGCGTCGCGGCCTTCGCGCTTTCCCCCGGCGCGCCCGCGCCCGAAACGCTGCCCGGCGCCCGCGTGGTGGCGTTGTTGTCCTCCGGCCCGCGGATGTGGGCGGAATTCCGCGCATCGCCGGAGGCCGGGGATGGCGGGCCGGATCCCCTTGACCGCTGGTCTTCGCGGATTTCGGCGCAGCTTGCCTCGGATTTCGGGGGCGTTGCGATCGGTCCCAATGACGGCCCGCCCTGGCCGCCTTTCCTCGACTGGGCGCGGCGGGCCGAGCCGGTCTGGCCCTCCCGCCTCGGTCCCCTGGTTCATGCGCGCCTGGGGCTGTGGGCCGCCTGGCGCGGGGCGCTGGGATTGCCGGCGCTGGAGGGGGTGGCGCCGTGCCCCGAGCCGGGGCCGTCGCCCTGTCTCGACTGCCCGGCGCCCTGTCTTTCGACCTGTCCGGTCGCGGCCTTCGCGGAGACCCCGGAGGGCCCCCGATACGACGTCGCCGCCTGCGCCGCGCATGTCGCGAGCCCCTCCGGCGCCGCCTGCCTGGGCCGCGGATGCCTCGCGCGGCACGCCTGCCCGGTGGGAGGCGAGGGCGCGCCACGTGCGGAACAGGCCCGTTTCCACATGAAGTCCTTTCTGGCAACTCGCGATCTTGTGAACTGAAGGCCGCCGCGCAGCCGGTTTTTCGTATCAAACCAATACCAATTCCGTGGATGTTCTTCGAATGAGGACCGAATCACGCCGCCCGCCCTGGGCCTCGGGCGGCGTCAGCGGGGCGCGCTGGGGGGGCGGCGGCATGGACGAAGGCGCTCGCCCCGCCTAGGCTCCGCGCTGCCCGACCCGTCCCCGCCCCCGATCCGAGGATCCGCCCATGCTCCGCCTCGTGCTGATGCGCCACGCCAAGTCGGACTGGGGAGACCCCTCGCTGAACGACCATGACCGACCGCTCAACGCCCGCGGGCGCGCCGCCGCGCCGCGCATGGGGGCATGGCTGGAGAAGGCGGGGGCCTTTCCCGACGCGGCCTTCCTGTCTTCGGCGCTGCGGGTGCAGGAGACCTGGGCGGGCCTGGTCGAAGGGGCGGGACGCGCCGCCGCGCCGCCCCCCGCGCAGACCGAGCGCGCGCTGTATCTGGCGGGGCCCGGCACGATCCTGGAAATCCTGCGCGGGGCCCCGGCCGCGGCGCGCACCGTGCTGATGCTGGGGCATGAACCCGGCACGCCCGCGATGCTGGCGCGGATGCAGGACGGCCCCCCGCCCGAGGCGCTGGCAGGGGCCTTCGCGCGCTATCCGACCGCGGCGGTCTCGGTGCTGGAACTGGCCGCGGACAGCTGGGCCGAAACGCAATTCGGCGCGGCGCGGATCATCGCCCACGCCACGCCGAAAACTCTGGACTGACCGCGCGCCGCTTGCAGGCCGGCGCGCGGTCGTCCGTCCCGACGCATCGGGACGCCCCGCGACGCGTCCCTAGTGGACGGCGGAGCGACGGTAGCGAGGCGTGTCGGCGCCTCCGCGCAACCCTATGGGATTGTTGGAGTTCTGACCGGCCCCGCCGCGCGCGCCGACCGTGCCGGAGATCTCTTTCGCGGCCATCGGCTCGCCGGTTTCGGCGTCCTGCTGCACGGCGATGCGGTCCTCGATCCGGACTTCGGCACGGCTTTCCGCCAGGGCGGCGTCGGGGTCGAGGTCGGGCTCGGTGAGGCATTCGCCATCGCAATCGGGGCGACAGCGGTCCGCGTGGTTGGGGTCGGCGAGGATCTCGGCGCGTTCGCTCAGCTTGACGATGGCGGTTTCGAGCACCTCGCGCTCGGCCTCGGTCAGACCGTCGAGCAGGTAGGCCTCGCGGGCCTGGGCCAGGCGTTCGATCTCGGTCAGCACGCGGGCGCCTTCGCGGGTCAGGCGGACCATCTTGATGCGTCGGTCGCGCCGGTCTTCCCAACGCTGGATCAGGGCGCGGTCCTCCAGGCTGGAGGCGGCCCGGCTGATCGCCACCTTGTCCAGGCCGGTCTGCTCCGCGATGGCGCGGGTGGGCTGGTTCTCGGCCTCGCCGGTCGCGGCGAGCACGCGCCATTCGTCCCGTGAGAGGCCGAACTTCTCGCCATAGATCTGCGCCACCGCGGCGGTGGTCTTGGCGGCCAGCCGCGCAAGGCGGAAGGGGAGGAAGGCCTGTAACTGCATTGAGCGTCCTGCCTGAGTTTTATATAACTACTGTTGTCGGGGCGTGATCGTTGATGCGGTGCAACGTAGCCCGACAGCCGGAGAGAGCCTTGATCTAAATCAATTCACGCCCGCGGGCAATTTTAAGGGAGGCGAAACGTTTTTCGAAATTGGATACGATCAAAATAAGCTTTCGTTACTTAGTCCATTATAAAGTATCCTTGCCTTAGCATTATGTTGCGCCGCAGCGCGCAAGGGGCCCGGCCCGCCCCGCCGGCCGGCCGCATGGCGGGCCGCGCCCTCCGGGCGCGCCTCGCCTCGCCTCATCCTGTCCCCGAAGGGTCGCGATCCGACCAAGACCCCGCCGCCGCCCCGCGCTATGCTGCGCGAAACCCCCGGCCGCCCCCGCTTCCGTCTCCACGGTTCGCGAGCGTCGCCGGGCGCGGAGAGACGGGCGAAAGGGCAGGGCATGGACGAGCGGATCCGCTTCACCTTCGATGGCGATGAGGTCGAGGCCCATCCCGGCGAGACCCTGTGGGACGTCTCGCTCCGCCTCGGGCGCCGCCTGCCGCATCTGTGCCTGACCGAGGCCCCCGGCCATCGCCCCGACGGCAATTGCCGCGCCTGCATGGTGGAGATCGAGGGTGAACGCACCCTCGCCCCCTCCTGCCGCCGCGCGCCGGCCGAGGGCATGACGGTCCGCGCCGCCTCGCCCCGCGCCGAGAAGGCCCGCGCCATGGTGCTGGAGCTGCTGATGGCCGACCAGCCGGCGGCGGAGGCGGCGCCGGACCGGTCCTCCCACCTGCGCGCCATGGCGGATCTGGCGGGCGTCGGCGCCTCGCGCTTCCCGGCCCGCCCCGCGGCCGACCGCCCGGCCCCCGACGCGTCCCATGTCGCGATGCGGGTGGATCTGGACGCCTGCATCCACTGCACGCTCTGCGTCCGGGCCTGCCGGGAGGTCCAGGTCAACGACGTCATCGGCATGGCCGGCCGCGGGGCCGAGGCGGAGATCGTGTTCGATTTCAACGACCCGATGGGCGCCTCTACCTGCGTCGCCTGCGGGGAATGCGTGCAGGCCTGTCCCACCGGCGCGCTGATGCCGGCCACCGCCGTGGACGCCGCCGGCCATGGCGACAGCGCCGACACCGACGAAACCGTGCGCTCCGTCTGCCCCTATTGCGGGGTCGGCTGCCAGATCGACTACCGCCTGAAGGACGGGAAAATCGCCTGGGTGGACGGCGCTCCGGGTCCGGCCAACGAATCCCGCCTCTGCGTGAAGGGCCGCTTCGGCTTCGACTACATCGCCCATCCCCACCGGCTGACCCGCCCCCTGATCCGGCGCGAGGACGCGCCGCCCAAGGGCCTGAACGTCGACCCCGCCGACCCCTGGACCCATTTCCGCGAGGCGTCGTGGGACGAGGCCCTGGACCGCGCGGCGGGCGGCCTCGCCGTCCTGCGCGACCGGCACGGCGGGGCCGCCGTCTCCGGCTTCGGTTCGGCCAAATGCTCGAACGAAGAGGCCTACCTTTTCCAGAAGCTGATCCGGCAGGGCTTCGGCCATAACAACCTCGACCACTGCACCCGGCTCTGCCACGCCTCCTCCGTGGCGGCGTTGATGGAGAACGTGGGCTCGGGCGCGGTGACCGCCAGCTTCAACGAGATCGAGCACGCCGACATCGCCATCGTCATCGGCGCCAACCCGACCGAGAACCACCCCGTCGCCGCCACCTACTTCAAGCAGTTCGTCAAGCGCGGCGGCAAGCTGGTGGTCATGGACCCGCGCGGCCAGGGCCTGAAGCGGCATGCGTGGCGGATGCTCCAGTTCCGCCCCGGCACGGACGTGGCGTTGCTCAACGCGTTGATGTGCGTGGTCGTCGAGGAAAACCTCCACGATCGCCAGTATATCGAGGGGTTCACCGAGAACTTCGCCGAATTCGCCGACCACATCCGCGATTTCACGCCTGAAAAGATGGCGCCCCTTTGCGGCGTCGACCCTGAGACCCTGCGCGAGGTCGCCCGCGCCTTCGCCGCCGCCAGGGCCGGCATGATCTTCTGGGGCATGGGCGTCTCCCAGCACATCCACGGCACCGACAACTCGCGCTGCCTGATCGCGCTGGCGCTGCTTTGCGGGCATGTCGGGCGGCCCGGAACCGGGCTGCATCCGCTGCGCGGTCAGAACAACGTGCAGGGCGCCTCCGACGCCGGGCTGATCCCGATGGTGCTGCCGGATTACCAGTCGGTGACATCCGGCGAGGCGCGCGAGCTGTTCTCGTCCCTCTGGGGCGGGACGGAAATTTCCCCGGAACCCGGCCTGACGGTGGTGGAGATCATCGACGCCGCCCATGCCCGTCGGATCAAGGGCATGTATGTGCTGGGCGAAAACCCCGCCATGTCCGACCCCGACGCGGCCCATGCGCGGGAGGCGCTGGCGCGGCTCGAACATCTCGTGGTGCAGGACGTGTTCCTGACCGAGACCGCCATGTTCGCCGACGTCATCCTTCCCGCCGCGGCCTGGCCGGAAAAGACCGGCACGGTGACCAACACCAACCGCACCGTGCAGATGGGCCGCCCCGCCGTGGCGCCCCCGGGCGATGCGCGGCCGGACTGGGAGATCACCCGCGATCTCGCCAACCGGCTCGGCCTCGGCTGGACCTACGCGCATCCCTCCGAGGTCTACGCCGAGATGGCGGCCGGCATGCCGTCGCTCGATCACATCACCTGGGACCGGCTGGAGGCGCAGGGCGCCGTGACCTATCCGACCACGGGGCCGCAGGACCCCGGCGCCGCGGTGGTGTTCGGCGACGGCTTCCCCCGTCCGTCGGGCCGCGCCCGTTTCGCCCCCGCCCGCGTGACCCCGCCGGCGGAGGTTCCGGACGACGCGTTCCCGATGATCCTGACCACCGGCCGGATGCTGGAGCACTGGCACACCGGCGCCATGACCCGCCGCGCCTCGACCCTCGACGCGCTGGAGCCCGAGGCGACGGTGGCCCTCCATCCCCAGACCCTGAAGAAGCTCGGCGCCTGGCCCGGCGACCTGATGGAGGTGGAGACCCGCCGAGGCGCCATTCGCCTCTCGGCCCGGTCCGACCGGGCGGTGGCCGAGGACATGGCCTTCATCCCATTCGCCTTCGTCGAGGCCGCGGCCAACCTGCTGACCAACCCGGCGCTCGACCCCTATGGCAAGATTCCCGAGTTCAAGTTCGCGGCCTGCCGGGTGCGCGTGGCGGCGCCCGCGGCGGCGGAATGAGCGAACCGGAGTTCGATGCGCTGCGGGTTCCGACGGACCTGCCGAAGCTCGACATGTGGTTGAAGCGGAACCATCCTGGGCTGAGTCCCTCCACGCCCAGGATATGGCGCGAATGGTGGTCGGTTCGCGAACTGGTCCGCCGACAGGACGCGGCTGATCCGGTGATCGCCCGAGGCGACTTGATCATCAGAGCGGATCGCGGAGAAGGACGCGGGCAGCCGGATTTCATCCTGCGCCAGAGCGAGCGCGACGACGCGCTTGAAGTAACCATTGCCGGGACCACGGCGGATGTCGCCGAGATCAACGCATCGCGGCGAACCGGAGCGGCCACCGCGCTGATCGGCGAAGCCGGCGGGCGCTTCGTGGATGGCGTGGTTGGAGACGAATGGGAGGCCGCCATGGCTGAGGACATCATCCGCGCGGCGAATGCGAAGAGCGCCAAGCCATATGCGCCGGGGGGCATTCTTCTTATCCATTGCCACTCGAACGCCATGATGGCCGATCCGGCTGGCGTCGCGGCGCATCTCGCTCCACATGGCGGAGCGTTGCCGTTTCGCGAGGTCGTGGCGCTTGCGCCAGGCGGATGCCTGATCCGGTGGAGAGCGGATCAGGTCTCCATTCAGGACCGCATTCGAAGCGCACGGCCCCGCCCATGATCCAGCCTTTCCGCGACCGCATCGCGATCCTCGGCTACGGCTCGCTGATCTGGGATCTCGACGACCTGGCGCCCCATGTGGAGGGGCCCTGGGCCATGGGCGCCGGGCCGGCCTTTCCGCTGGAATTCTCGCGGATCTCGCCCAAGCGGCTGATGGGGCTGGTGGTCTGCGTGGACCCCGATCATGGGACGCCGTGCCCCTCCCACGCCATCGCCTCGCGCCGCGCCACGGTGGCGGAAGCGCGGGCCGATCTCGCGCGGCGGGAACGGGCGCTGGAGGCGCATGTCGGCGCGTGGAGCCGCGATGGCTCGGTGGTCGTCGGGAAAATCGCGCCGGCGGCGGCGGCCTGGTGCGCGGCGGTCGGGGCCGCGGGCGCGGTCTGGACCGAACTGCCCGCCAACTTCGCCGAGATCGCCGGGCGCCCCTTCGACCATGCGGCGGCCGAGGCCTGGCTGATCGGGCTCGAAGGCCCGTCGCGCGACGAGGCCGTGCGCTACATCCGGAACGCCCCCGCCGCCACCGACACCGCCCTGCGCCGCCGGCTCTCCGGGCTGGACTGGTGGCGGGCGGAGGCGGCGCGGGTCGCGGCGCTCGACGCCGTGGGGTGAGAGGGGGCGTAGGATGAGGGCGGCTCAGACCCCGCCCAGATCCTCGGTCAGCAGGGCCAGCACGCCCAGCATCATCAGCGCCGCCATGGACATGTTGAACGCCCGCAGCCGCCAGCCTGTCCCGAGAAAACGCCCCATGGCCGCGCCGAACCCCGCCCAGGCATGGGCCGACGTCATCCCCGACACCGTGTAGACCGCCGCGATCACCGCCGCGTCGCGCACCGGCTGCGCCCCGTCGGCGAATTGCGAGATCATCGCCAGCGCCATGATCCAGGCCTTGGGGTTGATCCACTGGAACCCCGCCGCCTCCAGGAAGGTGAAGGGCCGCGCCCGCCCGCCGCCCTGGCCGGGCGCGGGGGCCGTGGCGGTGCGCCAGGCCAGCCAGCACAGCAGCGCCGCGCCGCCCCAGCGCAGGGTCTCGCGCAGCAGCTCGGAATGCCGGAACGCCTCGCCCAGCCCCAGCGCCACGGCGAAGACCATGGCCGGGAACCCCAGCGCCACGCCGCGGGCATGGGGCAGGGTGGCCCGCAGCCCGAACCGCGCGCCCGAGGCCGAGAGCATGGCGTTGTTGGGCCCCGGCGACCAGGTGCCGGCGAAGGCCATGGCGGCCACGGCGCCCAGGGTCTCGGGCGTTATTCCGGCGAATATCTCCAGCGACATCGGGCGGCCTCCCGTGGTTTCTTCCCGCGACGCGCCTGTTTCGCCGGGCGCTTCCGCAAGGATATTGCGTCAGCAGTGCTGACTTTGTGCGGAAGATGCGCGGGGCGCGCCGCGAGGTCAAATCAAGGCTTGTGACGGCGCCCATAACCGGACGGCGTGACCGGGCCGCCTCCCGTGCCTGCCTCCCCGGGCCGGGCGGGCGTGGCGGAGGAGGGACGCCGGGTCAGCCGTCCAGCAAGGCTCCGCGGGACAGGGCGAAGTCGGAGGCGACCCAGCTGTCCTCCAGCTCCGCCAGCCTGCGGCCGAGCGCGGGGCCCGGCTTCATGCCGCGCTTGATCAGGTCCTGGGCCCCGACCGGGAAGCTGGCCGTCGCGCCCCGGGCGATGTCGCGCTGAAGCGTGCGGGACGGCGGCGCGCCGGTGGCGGCGGCGCGCAGCAGGGCGGCGTCGCGGGCGGCCTCGGCCCCGTGGCGATAGGCGGCGCGGGCGGCGGGGGCGTCCTCTTCCAGCGCCGCGCGGATGGCGCGCAGGGCCCGCAGTTCGGCCCGGCTCAGGCGCAGGGCGCCCAGCGCGGCCTCGGGGGTCACGCCCATCACGGTCAGCCGGCGTTTCCAGTCGGGCAGGGGCGCCAGCCGCGCCTCCATCGCCACCAGCGGCGCCACCGAGGCCGCGTCGGCCCCCGGCAGCACCCGCGCCAGCACGCCCGACGCCTCCATGGCGCAGAGCGCGGGGCTCGGGTCCTCGGCCTCCAGCAGCTTGCGCATCTCGGCGCCGATGCGCTCACGCGCCAGGGTCTCGATCCCCTCGGCGGCGGCGGCGCAGGCGGCGAGCCCGTCGGCGTCGATGCCCCGCCACGGATCGCCGTAAAGCGCGTGAAAGCGGAAGAAGCGCAGGATGCGCAGCCGGTCCTCGGCGATGCGGGCGCCGGGGTTGCCGATGAAGCGCACGCGGCGGGCGGCGAGGTCGTCCAGCCCCTCGCCCACCGGGTCCAGCAGGGTTCCGTCGGGGGCGGCGTAGAGCGCGTTCATGGTGAAGTCGCGCCGGGCCGCGTCCTCCTCCAGGCTGGCCCCGAAGGCGACTTCGGCGTGGCGGCCGTCGGTGGTCACGTCGCGGCGGAAGGTGGTGATCTCGAAGCCGCGGTTGCGCAGGACGGCGGTGACGGTGCCGTGTTCGACGCCGGTGGGCACATGGCGGATGCCGGCGGCGTCGAGCAGGCGCTGCACCCGCCCGGGGTCCGCGTCGGTGGCGAGGTCGAGATCGCGGACCGGCAGGCCCAGCAGCTCGTTGCGCACGCAGCCGCCGACGAACAGCAGCCGGGCGCCGTCCGCCTCCAGCGCCGCGCAGATCTCCAGCGCGGCCTCGTCCTGAAGCCATGTCGCGTCGAGCTTCCGCGCGGAGGCGCGGGGTCCGTCCTCCGTGCCGCCGCGGCGATCCGCAGGGTCGGGGGAGGCGTTCGGCTCGGCGTCGGGATGATCGGCCGCGACGGTCATGAAGTCCTTTCCGGACGGGGTGTGTTGGGGAAGAGCGGAGCGCGCGGGCGCTCCGGGTGCATGAGCGAGCCGGCCGGCTCAGCCGGGACCGTGGGGCGGACGCGCGCCGTCCCGGAGATCGCGCAGGCCGCCGCCGAGACCGGCTTCGTCCAGCAGGTCCGCCAGCCGGTCCGACAGGCCCACCAGCATCCGCGCCGTGGCGCCCCAGATATACCGCCCCTCCCACGGCATGGCGTAGTAGCGGCGGTCGCGGCCCTGGAAGTATCGGGATTCGGTCCGGCGATTGGCCGGGTCCATCAGGAAGGCCAGCGGCGGCTCGAACACCTCGGCCACCTCGGACGGGTCGGAGCGCGGCGCGAAATCGGGCGTGACGAGGCCCACGAAGGGCGTGATGGCGTAGCCGGTGCCCGTCTCGTGCCCGTCGATGGCGCCGAAGATGTCGACCTGGTGGGCGGCGAGGCCGATCTCCTCATCCGCCTCGCGCAGGGCGGCGTGCAGCAGCGACGGGTCGGTCGGGTCCACGCGGCCGCCGGGAAAGGCGACCTGGCCGGCATGCTGGCGCAGGTGGTCGGCGCGGCGGGTGAGGATCACGCGCAAGCCGTCGCCGCGGTCGACCAGAGGGCAGAGCACGCCCGCCTGGCGAAGCGGAGCGCCGGCGGGCGGAAAGGACGCGCGGCCGCCGGGCAGCAGGTCGAAGTCCGAGCTCGCCCCACCCCGGCCGCGGCGCACGGCTTCGCGGACCATGTCCGCGTCGATGGCGGCGAAGGGCGAAGGCGCGTCGCCGGCAGGGGCGACGGAAGGGGACGAGAGCGCGTCGGTCATGTCCATCAAGTGGCGCAACTCGGGCGGCGGGGCAAGAAGATGATAAGGAGGGAGGACTGTCTTTCAATCCTGCGCGCAGGCATGACGCGGGCGTGCGGCGGCGTGCGGAGCCCGGCGGGAGGCTGTCGGGCGCGGGGCATGACGGCCGGGCGCCGCGCCCTTCCGGGTCAGGCGCAGGCGACGGCGGGATGCGGCGGCTCGACGAAGGCGGTCAGGGGCGCGGGAAAGGCCGCGAGCTTGCCGCGCGCGGTCAGCACGTCATGCAGGGCGGGATCGATCTCCACCATTTGCCCGCGCCGGTCGCGGGCGATGGCCACATGCATGTCGATGCGCCCGAGCAGCCATTCCAGCTCCTGCGCCGCGTCCTCGGCCATGAACCGCTCGTCGTCGGTCGCGGCCCGCGCGATCCGGGTCTCCGCCGCCATCAGGCGCCCGCGCAGCCGGGCCGACACCGCGAGCGCGAGCCGTTCCAGCACCTCGGCATGCAGGGTCGGCAGAGCGTCGGCGTCGGAAGCGGCGTCGGCGCGGCGGGCCTCGGCGGCGTCGATCCGGGCGTCGGTCGGGGAGGGGCGGGTCATGGCGATCTCCTTGCAACGGGCGTCGGGAAGGAGCGGCTGGCTCCGTCGGCTTGGCAAGGAAGTGTTTACCCGCGATTGCATGGGTCAGCGAGCGCGCGGCCGGATCGCGGCCGGGCCCTTTCGCGCCCCGCCCCCATCCTTTCGGATAGGTTCGGGTCGGATAGGTTCGGGCGGGGCGCGTGTGGTCGGGGCGAGACGGGCGGAGGGGCGTCAGTCCTCCGGCAGCTCGGCCGAAGGGATGATCGGGAAGAACTCCCCGCGCGACCGGACCCCGAACCATCGGGTTCCCTCGATCTCCCGGTGCTCGCAGACCTCGATCAGGCGATAGAAGCTCTTGCGGTCGATCAGCGCCTCCAGGTTGGTGCGCATCAGGACATAGGGCGAGGGCTCGCCGGTCTCCGGGTCGCGGGCGACGCGGATCGGGTGCTCGGGGCCGGCCTCGGCCTCGTCGTCGAGAGAGGTGACGAAGGTCAGCGCCTGCTCGGGGCCGCCCGGGTCGGTCACCCGGAAGTCCACGGCCACGAACGGCGCGTCATCGACGGTGATGCCGACCTTCTCCACCGGGGTCACGAGAAAGTAATCGTCCCCGTCCTTCCGGATCACCGAGGCGAAAAGTTTCACCAACGCGAGTCTGCCGATGGGCGTGCCCATATACCACCAGCTCCCGTCCCGGGCGATTCGCATGTCGAGATCGCCGCAGAAGGGCGGGTTCCACAGGTGAACCGGGGCCGGACCGCGTTTTCGCTTGCCGGCCTGCTTGATGGACTGGGCCAGTCCCTCCGCATCGGGCGCAGGGGCCGGGCTCGCGACCTGTTGATCGGCGGGGGCCATGGTTTCCTCCATTTCGCAGTCGCAGCGACAGCGACGCTCTTGGAGAAGCTAGTCGCCCGCCCTACTGTTTTCAAAGACCGGGTCGCGCGCCGTCCAAGATCAGCGCGACCCGACCGGACCTAGACCCGCGCCCGCCCCGCGCCTCGGCGCCTCGGCCCCGCGCCTGCCGGAGAGACCTGATGAGCGAAGCAACCGACGACCTTGTGGCCGAGATCGAGCGCCTTGGCGAACGCCTTGGCGAGGCCCGCGCGCAGGTGGCGCGACGGGTGATCGGGCAGGAGACCGTCGTCGACCTGACGCTCAACGCCCTTCTGTCGGGCGGCCATGCGCTGCTGGTCGGCGCCCCCGGCCTCGCCAAGACCCGGTTGGTGGAGACGCTGGGCGGCGTGATGGGACTGGGCGCGAACCGCATCCAGTTCACCCCCGACCTGATGCCCGCCGACATTCTCGGGGCCGAGGTGCTGGAGGAAGCCGCGGGCGGCGGCCGCGCCTTCCGCTTCATCCAGGGGCCGATCTTCTGCCAGCTGCTGATGGCGGACGAGATCAACCGCGCCTCGCCGCGCACCCAGTCCGCCCTGCTGCAGGCGATGCAGGAGAAGGAGGTCACGGTCGCCGGCGCGAATCGCCCGCTGCCCCGTCCCTTCCACGTGCTCGCCACCCAGAACCCGATCGAGCAGGAGGGCACCTATCCGCTGCCCGAGGCGCAGCTCGACCGGTTCCTGCTGCAGGTGGACGTGGATTACCCGACGCTGGACGCCGAACGCGCCATCCTGATGGCCACCACCGGGCTGGACGACGCCGCCGCGACCCCGGTCTTCGATGCGGATTCGCTGCTGCAGGCCCAGCGCCTCGTGCGCCGGATGCCGGTGGGCGAAAGCGTGGTGGAGGCGATCCTGGCCCTCGTCCGCTCCGCCCGTCCCGGCGAAGGCGAGGCGACGGAAGAGGTCGAGGCCGCCGTCGCCTGGGGCCCCGGCCCGCGCGCCGCGCAGGCGCTGATGATGGCGGTGCGCGCCAAGGCGCTGCTGGAACAGCGGCTGGCGCCCTCGGTGGCCGATGTGGCGGCGCTGGCCCGCCCGGCGCTCAAGCACCGCATGGCGCTGACCTTCTCCGCCAAGGCCGAGGGCCAGACCATCGAGGCGGTGATCGACGGCCTCGTCGCCCGCGCGCTCGACGGCCCCCGAGAGGCCGCCGCGTGAGCGGCGCCGCCGGGACCGCAACGCACCGCCGCAGCCCCGCCTGGCTGCGACGCGACGCCGAGCAGGTCTCGGGCGCGCTGCCGCCGTTGCTGGCGGCGGCGGAACGGCTGGCGGCCTCGACCGTGCCGGGCGTCCACGGGCGCCGGCGCTCCGGCCCCGGGGAGACGTTCTGGCAGTATCGCCAGGCCATGCCCGGCGACCCGGCCACCGCCATCGACTGGCGCCGCTCGGGCCGGACGGACCAGTATTACATCCGGGAGATGGAATGGGAGGCCGCCCAGACCGTGACGCTCTGGGTCGATCCGGCGCAGAGCATGGACTACCGTTCCGACCTCGCGCCCCGCACCAAGGCCGAGCGCGCGCGCCTGCTGGCGCTGGCGCTGGGCGTGCTGCTGACGCGGGGGGGGGAGCGGACCAGCCTGCTCGGCACCCAGGCCGCGCGGCCCTCCACCGGCGCCCCGCAGCTGATGCGCATGGCGATCGAGCTGGCGCGCGAGGTCGAGGACCGGCCCGATTTCGGCGCGCCGCCGCGCACCGCGCTCGTTTCCGGCGGCAAGGCGGTGTTCCTGTCCGACTTCATGGGCCCGCGGGAGGAAGTGTTTCCCGCCCTGATCCATGCCGCGGAACGGGGCGTCTCCGGCGCCTATGTGCAGATCGTCGATCCGGCGGAGGAAAGCTTTCCCTTCGACGGCCGGCTGGTGCTGGAGAGCCTGGGCGGCGGCGTCAGCTTCGAGACCCACCGCGCCCGCGGGCTGCGCGAAGCCTACCTGAAGCGTCTCGCCGAACGTCGCGCCGACCTGATGGACACCGCCCGCCGCTGCGGCTGGCGCTGCCTGATCCACCGCACCGACGAGAGCCCGCGCAAGGCGCTGCTCTGGCTCTACGGCGCTATCGGAGACCTGTGATTTGACCCGCCGCGCGCCTCTTCTCCGCGATCCTCGCCGCCGTCTCCGGATGCGGGGGCGGGCGCCGTGCTGAGTTTCGGGGCCATCGCCTTTCTCAACCCGTGGCTGCTGGCGGCGCTGGCGGCCCTGCCGGCGCTGTGGTGGCTGCTGCGCGCGACCCCGCCCGCGCCGCGCCGGATCCGCTTTCCCGGCGTGCGCCTGCTGCTGGGCCTGCAGGACCCCGAGCGGATGCCCGAGCGCACGCCCTGGTGGCTGCTGCTGCTGCGGCTGGCGGCCATCGCCGCGGCGATCCTCGCCTTCGCCCATCCGGTGCAGAACCCCACGGCGGATCTCGCCGGGCGCGGGCCGCTGGTGGTGGTGATGGACGGCGGCTGGGGTTCGGCCCCCGACTGGGAGGCGCGTCGCGCCCGCGCGCTGGAGGCGCTGGAACAGGCCGAGCGCGCGGACCGCGCCGCCATCGTCGTGAACCTCGCCGCGCCGCGCGCGCCGGGCGCCCGCCCCGATCCCCGCCCCGCCGGCGACTGGCGCGGCGCGGTGGAGACGATGGCCCCCGCCGCCTGGGCCCCCGACCGCGCCGGCTTCGCCGAGACCGCGGCGGCGCTTTCCGACGATCTCGGCGGGTTCGAGACCCTGTGGCTGACCGACGGCCTCGCCCATCCCGGCGCGGAGGACGGCGCCGACCTCGCCGCCGCGCTGTCCGCCGCCGGCCCCCTGACCATGATCGGCCCGGACCGCCTGGCGCTGGGCCTGCGCCCGCCGGTGCTGGAGGACGGCGCGCTGGTCGCCGCCGTCATCCGCGCCGACGCCGCCGAGGGGCCGCGCCCGGTCTCCGCCGCCGCCATCGGCCGCGGACCGCAGGGGGGCGAGCGTCGGCTGGGTCTCGCCGAAGCGCGCCTCGAGGAGGGCGAGAACGACGCGACGCTGGTCTTCGACCTGCCGCTGGAACTGCGCAACCAGGTGGAACGCATCGCCATCCTCACCGGCGGCTCCGCCGGGGGCGTGGCGCTGGCCGACGATGCGGTGCGGCGCAAGCGGGTGGGGCTGATTTCGGGCGAGGACGACTCGGGATCCCGCCCCCTGACCTCGCAGCTGCATTTCCTGCGCAAGGCGCTGGAGCCGACGGCGGAGGTGGTGGAGGGCGACCTGGCCGCCCTGATCGACAGCGGGCCGGACGCCATCGTGCTCGCCGATCTGGGCGTGATCAACGACACCGACCGCGCCGCGCTGACCGCGTGGATGGAGGCCGGCGGCCTGCTGGTGCGCTTCGCCGGTCCGCGCACCGCGCGGGCCGAGACCGAAGCCCTGCGCGAGGGCCGGACCGGCGAGGACCCGCTGATGCCCGTGCGCCTGCGCGCCGGCGGACGGGCGGTCGGCGGCGCCATGAGCTGGGAGGCCCCGCAGGCCGTGCGCCCCTTCCCGCCCGAGGGCGTCTTCGACGGGCTCGACGTGCCCGCGGACGTGACCGTCGGCCGGCAGGTGCTGGCCCAGCCGGGCCCGGACCTCGCCGCCCGCACGCTGGCCACGCTCGCCGACGGCACGCCGCTGGTGACCGCGGCGGACCGGGAGCTGGGGCGCGTGGTGTTCTTCCACGTCACCGCCAACGCGGAATGGTCGACGCTGCCGCTGTCGGGCCTGTTCGTGCAGATGCTGGAGCGGCTGGCCCTGGCCGCCTCCGCCGGATCCCACGCGACGCTGGAGGCGCTGGAGGGCGCGACCTGGACGCCGGAGATGGTGCTGGACGGCTATGGACGGCCCGGCGATCCGGGGCGCCTGCGCGGCGTGCTGGGCGCGCGGCTGGCCGAGGGGCGGCCGGGGCCGGACGCGCCGCCGGGCGTCTATGTCTCGGGGGACCGGGCGGTGGCGGTGAACCTCGCCTCGGCCGAGACCACGCTCGTCCCCGCGCCGCCGCCCCCCGCGGGGACGCGGGTGGAGCGGATGACCCGGGCCGAGGAGCGTGACCTGCAAGGGCCGCTGCTGGCGCTGGCGCTGATCCTGCTGGCGCTGGACGCGGTGGCGGCGCTGGCGGTCTCCGGCCGGCTGCGCGGCGCGCGCCTGCGCCCGCGGGCGGCGGGCGCGGTGGTCGCGCTGGCGCTTGGCGCGGGGCTGGTCGGGCCGCTCGCCGGCGTCGCGCCGGCCCATGCGCAGGGGACCGAAGCCGCGCCCGACCCCGCCGCCGACGCGCTGGCGCTCGCCGCCACGCGGGACACGGTTCTGGCCTATGTGATGACCGGGGATGCGGAGGTCGACCGGATCTCCGCCGCCGGGCTGGCCGGCCTGTCGCGCGTGCTCGCCGCCCGTACCGCGGTGGAGCCCGCCGAGCCCATCGGCGTGAACCTGGAGGAGGACGAACTGGCCTTCTACCCGATGCTCTACTGGCCGGTCTCCGCCGACATGCCGACGCCTTCGGATGCGGCCTACGCCCGGCTCAACGCCTTCACCCGGACCGGGGGCATGATCGTCTTCGACACGCGGGACGCGAACCTCGCCGCCGGGCCCGGCTCCGGCACGCCGGAGGGGCGGGCGCTGCGCCGGCTCGCCGCCCAGCTCGACCTGCCGCCGCTGGAGCCCGCGCCCTCGGACCATGTGCTGACCCGGACCTTCTACCTGCTGCAGGATTTCCCGGGACGCTGGCGCGGCTCGGAGCTGTGGCTGGAAGCGACCCCCGACCCGGCCGAGCAGCCGGCGGGAGAGACCCCGTTCCGCCATCTCAACGACGGGGTGTCGCCGGTGGTGATCGGCGGGGCGGACTGGGCCTCGGCCTGGGCGGTGAACGACCGCGGCGACTTTCTCTCCCCCGTCGGGCGCGATGGCGGCCGTCAGCGGGAGATGGCGTTCCGCTTCGGCGTGAACCTGGTGATGTATGTGCTGACCGGCTCCTACAAGTCGGATCAGGTCCATGTCCCCGCGCTGCTGGAGCGGCTTGGAAATTGACTTTCGACGCGCCCCCTCGCCCCCCTGAACGTCCTGGCGCCGGAGCCCGCGCATGAACGCCGAGCTGGATTTCGCCCCCCTCCTGCCGATGGAGGCGCTGGCCGCGCTGGCCGCGTTGTCCCTGGCCGCGGTGGTCCTGTGCCTGTGGCGGGGCGCGCCCGGCTGGGCCTTGCGGGCGCTGGCGGCGCTGGCGCTGCTGACGGCGCTGGCCAATCCCAGCCTGCGGCAGGAGCTGCGCGA
Source organism: Albimonas donghaensis (assembly GCF_900106695.1). Classification (GTDB taxonomy): domain Bacteria; phylum Pseudomonadota; class Alphaproteobacteria; order Rhodobacterales; family Rhodobacteraceae; genus Albimonas; species Albimonas donghaensis. The sequence continues at coordinate 214,621 of NZ_FNMZ01000002.1, read as the reverse complement.
TCCGCTGCCCGACGTGGCCATCGTGGTGACCGACGCCTCGGCCTCCAACGCCATCGACGGCCGCGCCGCCCAGACGCAGGGCGCGGAGGATGAGCTGCGCGCCGCGCTCGACACGCTCGCGGCCGATCCGGACGCGCCGCTGGAAGTCCGCTACGCCCGCGTCGCCCCGCATTCCGGCGGCGTCTCGGACGCCGACCGCGGCACCCGGCTGCTGGAGGCGCTGGAGAGCGCGGCGGCCGAGGTCGCGCCCGACCGGCTCGCCGGCGCGGTCCTGATCACCGATGGCCAGGCCCATGACGCCGAGGCGCTGGAGAGCTTCCCCGCCCCCGTGCATGTGCTGGTGACGGGGCGGGAGGGCGAATGGGACCGCCGGCTGGCGCTGGAGGCCGCGCCCGCCTTCGGCATCGTCGGCGAGGAGGTCGAGATCGCCTTCCGCATCGAGGCGCTGGGCGATGCGCCGGAAACCGCCACCCGCTCCGCCCGGCTGGAGATGCGGGTCGACGGCAAGCTGGTCGCGGCGCCGGAGGTTCCGGTCGGCCGCTCCGCCCGCCTGCGCATGAAGATCGAGCATGGCGGGGCCAACGTGGTTTCGCTGTCCGTGCCGATGCGCGAGGGCGAGCTGACCGACCGCAACAACGCCGCCGTGTTCACCGTCAACGGCGTGCGCGACCGGCTGCGGGTGCTGCTGGTCTCCGGCGAGCCGCATCCCGGGGAGCGGACCTGGCGCAACCTGCTGAAGGCCGACCCCTCGGTGGATCTCGTGCATTTCACCATTCTGCGTCCGCCGACCAAGCAGGACGGCGTGCCGGTGTTCGAGCTGTCGCTGATCAGCTTCCCGACGCGTGAGCTGTTCATGGACAAGGTGGACGAGTTCGACCTGATCATCTTCGACCGCTATCGCCGCCGCGGCGTGCTGCCCAACGCCTATATCGAGAATGTGGGCCGCTATGTGCGGGAGGGCGGCGCGGTGCTGATCGCCTCCGGTCCGGCCTTCGCGGGGGTCGAGAGCCTTTACCGCACGCCCCTGCGCGACATCCTGCCGGGCCGCCCGACCGCCCGGATCATCGAGGAAGGTTTCCGCCCCGAGATCACCGAGATGGGCCAGCGCCACCCGGTCACCGCGGGCCTGACGCATGAGGGCCCGGCGCCGGTGGGCGACGCGGCCCCGGCGGGGGCGGCGCCGAACTGGGGCCGCTGGTTCCGGGTGATCGAGATGGAGCCGACCTCCGGCCAGACGGTGATGAACGGGGCCGGCGCGCCGCTGCTGATCCTCGACCGGGTGGGCGAGGGGCGCGTGGCGGCGCTGGCCTCGGACCATGCCTGGCTGTGGACCCGCGGCTTCGAGGGCGGCGGGCCGCAGGCCGAGCTTCTGCGCCGGCTCGCGCATTGGCTGATGAAGGAGCCGGAGCTGGAGGAGGAGGCCCTGACCGCCGAGGTCGCGGGGGCCGCGGTCGAGGTCACGCGCCGCTCCGTCGCCACCGAGCCCGGGCGGCTGACCGCGGTGTCGCCCTCGGGCGAGACCATCGAGACGATGTTCGAGCCCGCCGGCCCCGGCCTGTGGCGCGCGGCCTTCGAGGCCGGAGAGACCGGGCTGTGGACCCTGACGGACGGGGTGCTGGAGGGGGTGGCCGCGGTCGGCCCGCCGGCGCCGAAGGAATTCGAGAACCCGGTGTCGACCGGCGCGCTGCTGGCGGGGTTGTCGGAGGCGACGCGGGGCGGGGTGCTGCGGGTGGCGGACGGCATGCCGGACCTGCGCCGGGTGCGCCCGGGGCGGGCTGCGGCGGGGCGCGGCTGGATCGGCCTGGCGCGGGCCGACGCCTATTCGGTGCGCGACATAGCGCTGACCCCGCTGGCGCCGGGCTGGCTGATGCTGCTGCTTTCGGCCGGGCTCGCCGTGCTGGCCTGGCGGCGCGAGGGCCGCTGAGCCGTCGCGGGACGGCCAGGGCGCGGGGCCCGCGCGCGCAGGGGGGCGCATGTGTCCGGGGACGCAGGCATACGGGCGGCCGGCCGATCAGGTTCAAAGGGGGCAGGCCCCGGCACGGCGCCGGTCAGGAGGCGCGGCGAAGGCCCGCCGCCCCTATTCCGTCCAGCCGCGCACCTCGCCCGACACCCCGTCCCAGCCGCCGGGGGCGAGCTCCCGCCCCAGCACGCGGGCCGGGTTGGTCGGGGGCGGCATCACCAGCCCCTCGCCCAACGCACGGGTGAAGCCGAAACGGCGGTAATAGGGCTCGTCCCCCACCAGGGCCACGCGGGTCCAGCCGAGTTCGGCGGCGGTCTCCAGCGTCGTGCCGATCAGCGTCGCGGCCAGCCCCTCGCCCTGCCGCGTGTGGTGCACCGCCACCGGCCCCAGCAGCAGCGCCGGCGTCCCCGCCTCGCCCACCCGCACCGGCCAGTAGCGGATCGCGGCCACCACCGCGTCGAACTCGTCGCGGGCCATCAGGCAAAGCTCCGCCACCGGGTCCACGCCCTCGCGCAATCGGTAGGAGCTGAGCGCCGTGCGCCCCGGCGCGAAGCAGGTGTCGTAGAGCCACTCCACCTCCGGTTCGTCCTGCGGGCGCTCGCGCATGAGCCGGAACATGGACGGTCCTTTTCCACGCTGCGGGGGAGGGCGACGGCTTCGGCCCGTAGCATGGTCCCGCCGGTTTCGTCTAGAAGCGGTGGGAACAGGACCATGGAGGGCTCCGCATGCACTACCGCACCCAGGACGGGCACGGACTGAAGCACAACCCGTTCAAGGCGATCGTGGCGCCGCGCCCGATCGGCTGGATCTCCAGCCGCGACGCCGCCGGCCGGGACAATCTCGCGCCCTATTCCTTCTTCAACGGGGTGGCGGACAGCCCGCCGATGATCATGTTCTCGGTCACCGGCCGCAAGATCGGGCGCGGGCCGGAGGTCAAGGACAGCCTGAGCAACATCCGCGAGACCGGCGTCTTCGCCGTCAACATCGTGAGCTGGGAGCTGAAGGACGCGATGAACCTGACCTCCGGCGGCTATGGCCACGAGGAGGACGAGTTCGCGCTGGCCGGGCTGGAAAAGGCCGATTGCGTGGAGATCGACTGCGCCCGGGTCGCCGCCGCCCCCGCCACGCTGGAATGCCGGTTGTGGAAAGAGGTGTCGCTGCCCAAGGCGAGCGAGGATACCGACAACGCGGTGATCCTCGGCTCGGTGGTGGCGACGCATATCGACGAGTCGCTGCTGACCGACGGCATCTTCGACCTGGAGAAGTTCCACCCGGTCGCGCGCTGCGGCTACAAGGATTACGCCGTGGTGCGCGAGCTGTTCCAGATGACCCGCCCGGGCGGCGGCGACGCGCCCAACCTGCGCTGACGCGACCTGCGCGGATGACGCGAAGAGGCGGCGCCGGGAACGGCGTCGCCTCTTTGCGTTCGGGGGGCGCATTTGGGTGTGGGCGGAGGGAGGCGAAAGGATTTGTCAGCCTTGCTTCGTAACTCCGGCTTAGCCCTGATTCCATTGGGAATTTACTCCCCGTAGACGCTCCGCACGCTATCACCTCCCTGCCAGCGAGGGCGACGGCCGGACCCGGGTGGGACCGGAAACGCCGCCTCCGGGGCGTGTAGGGAAGAAGCCGCTTCGTGCGTTCGCGGCAGCGTTGGAGCGTAAGGGGTGAGTGGCGTTTGGCCGGCGGGGCCGGCTTCTTCCACGGCGCGGGACCGGTGTTCGGGATCCCGCGGAACGACCCGGGGCCGCGGTGCGGAGGCCACGGGACAGCCGGGCGCCGGGGGCGTCGTCCGGAGGAGCGTGAGCGTGGCGTAGGCGTCGGGTCGGCGTAGGTGGCCCGTGGGTTCGAGCGAGCATTGCGTGGGAGTTGGCCGGTTGATGCGTCGAGCGGCCCATGTGCCGGACGGTCGGAACGAAGCGTGGCGTGGAGTGTGAGGCATCGGCGCTTCGGCGGATGCGGGGGCGCTGCGAAGAGCCTGAGCCTGTGCGTATCGCGTGTGTGGAGCCTGTGTGGGCGTGTCGTGTGCGTGACCGCGTATCGAGTGAACCGGCGTTGAGTGAGCGGATCGAGTTGAGCGGCGGCGTGTGTCGAGCCGCGTGGACGGGCGCCGGGGGCGGCGCCCTGACAAGGGGATCCGGGCGGAGCGGAGTGTGGACCGATCCGCCGGGAGCCGACGAACCGGAAGGTCCAAAGGCCGAGCCGGAACCAGACGAAGATCGGCGACGCGCGGCGGATGGGACCCCGGGCGACGACCGTGACGACCAAACCGGCGCCGGCCGCAAGGCGGCTGCGCCACGCGGGACGCGGGAACCTGGGACCTCCCCGACCCGACGCGATCCGAAAGCGCCCCCAAGGCTCGTCCGGGGCGCGGAGGGTCCGATGCATTCAGGGGCCGAGGCGTGAAACGCCCGGCCCCCTTTCTCTGTCCGCGCCGGGCCGCGCCGCGCTTCCGCGCCTCAGCCCAGCACGGCGCCCGGATTCATGATCCCCGCCGGGTCCAGCGCGTCCTTGATCGCCCGCATCGCCGCCAGTTTCGCCGGGTCGCCGTAGTGGACGAGATCCGCGGTCTTGAACCGGCCGATCCCGTGCTCGGCGCTGATCGAGCCGCCATGCGCGTCGATCAGGTCATGCACGATCCGGGTCAGCACGGGCTTGATGTTGGCGTAGTCCTCGCGCTTGCGGCCCTTCGCGGGGAACAGGTTGTAGTGCAGGTTGCCGTCGCCCAGATGCCCGAAGGCGTTGATGCGGATGTCCGGCGCCTCGCGCAGCAGCCGCTCGGAAGCGGCGGTGACGAAGGACGCGACCTCCGACAGCGGGGCCGAGATGTCATGCGAGGCGATGGAGCCGATCTTGCGGTTGGCCTCGGGGATGGTCTCGCGCAGGCGCCAGAAATCGGCGCGCTGCTGCTCGGACTGGGCCAGCGCGCCGTCGAGCGCGAGACCCTTCTCGAAGGCCTCCTCCAGCGCGGCTTCCAGCGCCTCCGCGGCGCCCGAGCCCGCGCCGCCGCCGACCTCCACCAGCGCCGACCATTCGGGAACCGGGTCCAGCGGGCAGCGGGCGCCGGGGATCTCGTCCAGGCAGAAGCGGATGCCCGAGCCCTGCATCAGCTCGAAGGCCGAGACCTGTTCGCCCACCCGCCCGCGCAGCAGGTGCAGCAGTTCCAGCGCCGCGGCGGGGGAGGGGACGGCGACGAAGGCGGCGGAGATCTCGGCGGGGCGGGGGTGCAGGCGCAGGGCGGCGGCGGTGATGACGCCCAGCGAGCCCTCGGCCCCGATCAGCAGGTGGCGCAGGTCGTAGCCGGTATTGTCCTTGCGCAGCCGCTTGAGCCCGTTGAACACCGAGCCGTCGGGCAGCACCGCCTCCAGCCCCAGGCAGAGGTCGCGGGTCATGCCGTAGCGCAGCACGTTGACCCCGCCGGCATTGGTCCCCAGCACGCCGCCGATCCGCGCCGTGCCCTCGGAGGCGATGGAGAGCGGGAACAGCCGGTCGACCGAGGCCGCGGCCGCCTGCGCGTCGGCGAGGATCACGCCGGCCTCGCAGATCATCGCGTCGTCGTCGGGATGCAGGGCGCGGACCCTGTTCAGCCGCTCGACCGAGATGAGCACGCAGGGCGGGCCCTCGGGCCGCACCTGGCCGCCGACCAGCCCGGTGCCGCCGCTGTAGGGCACCAGCGCCACGCGGGCCTCCGCGCAGGCGCGCACGATGTGGGAGACCTCCTCGACCGAGCCGGGGCGGACCACCAGCGCGGCCTGGCCCTGCGACGTGTCGCGGGGTTCGCGCAGGTAGGGGGCGGCGGCGTCGCCCTCGCGCAGGCCCTGGGGGCCGAGGCGGTCGCGCAGGGCGGCGAGGAATGCGGGGGTCGGGGCGTTGAGGGCGTCAGCGGTCATCGGGCAGGTCCCTTGGGGCGGCGGCGCGGGCCAGCCGGTCGTTGATGGCGAGGCCGAGGCCCGCTTCGGGGAGCGGGGCGACGGCGATGGTTCCGGCGCCGCCCATGCGGGCGTCGAGCGCGCGCAGATGGGCGAAGAGGGCCGCGGCGGCCTCGGTCAGGTCGCCGGAGGGGGAGAGGTTGAGCGCGTGGCGGGCCGTTGCGGCCTCCGCCGGGTCGGGGCCGAAGCCCAGCCAGCCCTCGCCCGGGGCGGGGGCGGGAGCGTTCAGGCGCAGCGCCGCAGCGGGGGCGTAGTGGGAGGCGAGCATGCCCGGAGCCAGGATCGGGGGGGCCAGGATCGGGGCGGCGAGGCTCGGGCGGGCGATCTCGGGGGACGGCCCGGCATCCGGCCCGGCGGCCTGCGCCGCCCGGCTCGCGCGGGTCTCCCGCCCGCCCTCCCCGACCCCCGCGACCCGGGCGCCGCAGGCCGCCTCGATCGCCTCGACGGACAGGCCGCCGGGGCGCAGCAGGCGGGGGGTTCCGTCCGGATCGAAGGCGAGGATGGTGCTTTCCACCCCCACCGGGCAGGGGCCGCCGTCGAGGATGGCGTCGATGCGGCCCGTCAGGCCCTCGGCCACGTGGTCGGCGGTGGTCGGGCTGACCTTGCCCGAGGGGTTGGCGGAGGGGGCGGCGACGGGAACGCCGGCGGCCTCCAGCAATGCGCGGGCGAGCGGGTGGGCGGGGACGCGGATGGCCACGCTGGGCAGGCCCGCGGCGACTTCGGGCGCGAGGCCCGCGTCGGCGCGGCGGGGCAGGACCAGCGTCAGGGGACCGGGCCAGAAACGGGCGGCGAGGGCGCGGGCGGGGGCGGGGAACTCGGCCAGCGCCTCGGCGGCCGCGAGGTCCGCGACATGCACGATCAACGGATTGAACGAGGGCCGCCCCTTGGCCGCGTAGATCGCCGCCGCGGAGGGCCCGCGGTCGGCGCGGCCGCCGAGGCCGTAGACCGTCTCGGTCGGGAAGGCGACCAGCCCCCCCTCGCGCAGCAGGCGCGCGGCCTCGGCCAGGCCGGGGCCATCGGGGGCGAGCCGGGCGGTTGGCTTCGCCTCGTGTCCTGCGGTGGGGGTCGCGGTCATCCGCCTCTCCGCTGCTCGGGCGGCGCGCATGGCGCGCGGCCGCCTTTCCCCCCCTGATCCCGCGTCGCCGCCCTCGCCGCAAGCCCCGAGACGCGCGCGGCCGGACGCAGGGGCCTGACACGGGGGGACGCGGGAGCGGGCGCGGGGCGGGGTTTCGACATGCCGGAGCGGCGCCTGCGCGCATGACCCGCCGCCCTTTCCCGCGTCGCGACAGGCTCGGCGCCGAGCCTGTCGCGACCCGCGAGCCGCCTTTCGCCCCTCGATCCGGCGCGGGCGTCCGCGCGGCCGGGATGGCGCTGCGCCGGGCCGCGCCGTGCGGGCCCATGCGGCGCCCGACCCGGCCCCGGTTGACGTCGACGTCCGCCTGCGGCCGCGCCACCGCTGGACAGGCCCCCTTCCGAGCCCTAGCTTCCGGCCAAAACGCGCCCGACGGGCGGCGGCGCGCGCGCAGCGTTTCCGCTCCCCCCCGAGGGCGGCCATTCAGCCGTAGCTGGGCGGCTTGGGGCGTCCCGCGTCCCCGCCCGCCCCCGGCCAAGGGAGCGATGCGACCATGTCCTACCAGGCCCCGATCCGCGATCTCGCCTTCTGCCTCGACCATATCATCGGGGCGAACCGGCTGGCCGAGACCGAGCTGTTCGCCGACGCCACCGAGGAGACCCGCGCGGCCATCCTCGACGAGGCCGGCAAGCTCGCCTCCTCCGTGCTGGCGCCGACCAACCGCAACGGCGACCTGACCCCGGCGCGGCTGGAGAACGGCGTGGTGCGCGCCTCGCCCGGCTTCGCCGACGCCTATCGCCAGATCGCCGAGGGCGGCTGGGTCGGGCTCGCGGCCGGGACCGAACATGGCGGCATGGGCCTGCCGCTGACGCTGGGAACCGCGGTGGGGGAGATGTTCGCCTCGGCCAATCTGGGCCTGTCGCTGTGCCCGCTGCTGTCCCAGGGGCAGATCGAGGCGCTGGAGGCCCATGCCTCGGACGAGATCAAGGCGCTGTATCTGCCCAAGCTGATCTCCGGCGAGTGGACCGGCACCATGAACCTGACTGAGCCGCAGGCGGGTTCGGATGTCGGCGCGCTGGCCTCGCAGGCCAAGCCGAACGGCGACGGGACCTACGCGGTTTCGGGCCAGAAGATCTACATCTCCTGGGGCGATCACGACATCGCGGAGAATGTCTGCCACCTGGTGCTGGCCCGCCTGCCCGACGCGGCCCCCGGCACGCGCGGCCTGTCGCTGTTCCTGGTGCCCAAGTTCATCCCGGACGAGTCCGGGGCGCCCGGCGTCGCCAATGCGCTGAAGGTGGTGAGCCTGGAGCACAAGATGGGCCTGCACGGCTCGCCGACCGCGGTGATGAGCTTCGAGGGCGCGACCGGCTGGATAGTCGGGCCGGAGGCCGGCGGCATGGCGGCGATGTTCACCATGATGAACAATGCTCGGCTCGGCGTCGGCGTCGAAGGGCTGGGGATCGCCGAGGCGGCCTGCCAGAAGGCGCTCGGCTATGCGATGGAGCGGGTGCAGGGCAAGACCGCGGACGGCTCCAAGACCATCATCGGGCACGCGGATGTGCGCCGGATGCTGCTGCGCATGCGCTCCCTGACCGATGCGGCGCGGGCGATCTGCCTGGATACGGCGCTGTCGCTGGACATGGCCAAGGCGGCGGACGGGGCGGAGGGCAAGGCCTGGAAGGCCCGCGGCGCCTTCCTGACGCCGATCGCCAAGGCCTTCGGCACCGATGTGGGCAACGAAGTCGCCTATCTCGGCGTGCAGGTGCATGGCGGCATGGGCTTCATCGAGGAAGCCGGCGCCGCGCAGTATTCCCGCGACGTCCGGGTCACGGCGATCTACGAGGGCACCAACGGCGTGCAGGCGATGGACCTGATCGGCCGCAAGCTGGGCGATGGCGGGGCCGCCGCCAGGGCGCTGATGGAGGAGATCCGGGCCGCCGGCGCCGGCGCCTCGGGCGATCTCGCGCCGCTGGGCGAACAGCTGGCCATCGCCGCCGACGCGCTGGAGGCCGCCACCGACTGGATGCTGGCCGCCGAGCCCAATGACCGGGCGGCCGGCGCCGTCGACTACCTGCGGGCCTGGGCGCTGCTGCTGGGCGGGGCCTATCTGCTGCGCGGGGCCGGGGTCGAAGGGCCCGAGGCGGCGCGCCGGGCGGGGCTGGCGCGCTACTATTTCGGGCGGGAGCTGGTGCTGGTCGCCGGGCTCGCCGAGGCCGCCACGGAGGGCGCCGCCGACATCTACGCGCTCGACGCCGAGGCCCTGGCCTGATGGCCGGGGGCGGCGCCGGAGCGGCGAAGACCGGCGTCCGCTTTCCCATCGAGGCGCCCGAGAACGGCGCCGCGGTGGAAATCGCGGAGGGCGTGCTGTGGGCCCGCATCGGCATGCCCAACCGGCTGGCCCATGTGAATGTCTGCGTGCTGGACGACGGCGACGGCTGGACGGTGATCGACACCGGGCTGCGCCATCGCCAGTGCCTCGACGACTGGGCGAAACTGCGCGCCGGGCCTCTGGCCGGCAAGCCGGTCCGGCGGGTGATCGGCACCCATCACCACCCGGACCATATCGGGCTGGTCGGCCGCTTCATGCGCGAGGACGACGCCGAGTTCTGGACCACCCGCACCGCCTACCTGATGACGCGGATGCTGCAGCTCGACCACCACGACAAGCACCCGCCGGAGCAGATCGCGCATTGGGTGCGGGGCGGCATGGCCTCGGACATGGTGGACCGTTTCGCGGCGAAGGAGCCCATGAACTTCTCCAACGCCACCTATCGCCTGCCGCTGGGCTACACCCGGATCGCGGAAGGCGACGAGGTCGTGATGGGCGGCCGCCGCTGGCATGTGCGCATGGGCAACGGCCACGCGCCGGAACACGCGACGTTCTGGTCGAAGGACGACCACCTGGTGATCGTGGGGGACCAGGCGATTCCGGGCATCAGCTCCAATCTCGGGGTCCACCCGACCGAGCCCGAGGCCGACCCGGTGGGCGAATGGCTGGAAAGCTGCCAACGCCTGCTGGGCTTCGCGCGGGAGGACCACCTGGCGATTCCCGGCCACAAGGCGGCCTTCACCGGCCTGCCGACCCGGTTCGAGCAGCTCATCAACAACCATCACGGGGCCATCGCCCGCCTGCGCAAGCATCTCACCGCGCCGCGCACGGCCGTGCAATGCTTCGTCCCCATCTTCGGGCGGGAGATCGAGGAGACGGTCTTCGGCCTCGCCCTGAACGAGACCTACGGGCATCTCAACCACATGCTGAAGCTGGGCGAGGTGACGAACGAGCTGCGCTCGGACGGCGCGCTGTGGTGGCGGCTGGCGGGCTGAGCCCGCTTCCGCGACGATTTCCGCCTTGATCCGGCGCGCCGGGCGAGGCTATTCGAGACCGAACAGATCGAACTCAGGCGCCCGGGAGAGCCCCGGCGCGAAGGGAGAGCCCGGATGGCCGACAATCACGACGCCCCGCATTTCGAGCCCGGCAAGATGGACATCAAGGAGCAGGAGAAGACCTTCGAGGGCTTCCTGCGCGTGATCACCATCGGCTCGGTGCTCAGCATCGCCACCCTGATCTTCATGGCGCTGGTCAACAGCTGAGGCCGGACCGCCCGCCGCCCGAGCGCGCAACGCGCCGGGGGGACCGGACATGAACGCGCCGCCCTCCGGCCGGAGGGCGGCGCGTTGCGTTTCGGAAGCGGCGGGCGCGGGGCGCGCCCGCGCCGGCTCCGGTTCAGCGGGCGGCGCGCAGGTTGGCGCGCATCTGGGACAACAGCGGCCCGTCCTTGCCGGCCTGCTCCAGCGCGTTCACCACGCGCTTGCGCAGCGGGTTGGTCTTGCCGAGATAGGCGCTGGCCGCGACCCGGCCCTCGGTCGCGCCTTCCTCCCGCGCCAGCCGCTGCATGTCGGCCTGGCGCGACGAGCTCGTCGGGTGGCCGGCGAAAATGCTGGCATTATCGCCATACATCTTCTTGAGCACCGCGAAGGACTTTGCGCCCTCGGCCCCGTTATAGCCGGCCTTGGCGAGATAGCGCATGCCGAGCCGGTCCGCCGCCGTCTCCTGATCCCGCGAGAAGTCGGCGTAATAGGCTTGGCCGGCGGTTCCGACCACCAGGTTGGTGATGTCGCCCGGCACGCCCAGCAGGGCGCCGCCGATGCTGGCCACGGCGCTGGCGATGCCGACCTGCTGGCGCTTGGCCATGCCGGCGGAGACGTGGCCGAGGTCCTCATGCGCGATCTCATGGGCCAGCACCATGGCGAACTGGGCCTCGTTCTCCAGCGCCGCCAGCATCCCGGCGTTGAAGAACACATAGCCGGCGCCCGAGGTGAAGGCGTTGGCGTCGGCGTCCTTGATGATGAAGGTCTTCAGCCTGGACTTGCCGTCGCCGCGCTGGGCGTCGATGCGCGCTGTCACGGCGTCCATGTAGTCGTTGATCTTGTCGCCTTCGACCAACATGTTCTTGGCGCGCAGCTCCTGCAGAAGCTGGCGGGACTGGTCGATCTCGGCGGTCTGCGCGGCCGCGGGGCGCGGACCCTGGCCGGGCGAGGGCGCGCCGCAGGCGGCCAGCGCACCGGCCAGCATCGCTGCGAGAACGAGGCGCGGGAGTTTCATGCGGGGTCTCCGGATCTGTTCGTCATCTGGTCTGCTCATGGATCTGGCACGGAACATGACGCAGGGAAGGGCCGAAATGCGACGGCGCGGCGCCGAGGGCGAGGAATTGCGGCCGGAGGCCGGCCGCCCGGGGCGCTTAGGCGCGGCGCGGGCGCCCTGAAAATGCGAAACCCCCGGCCTTGCGGACGGGGGTTCGGCGGTCTTGAGCGCGGGGAGCGACATCACCCCGCGTCTTGGGCAAGCCTCAGGCGAGACCTTCGCGCTGCAATTTCTTGCGCGCGAGCTTACGGGCGCGACGAATCGCTTCGGCCTGTTCCCGGGCGCGTTTCACCGACGGCTTCTCGTAATGCTGCCGCAGCTTCATCTCCCGGAACACACCTTCGCGCTGCATCTTCTTCTTGAGAGCGCGAAGAGCCTGATCGACGTTGTTGTCGCGAACCATCACCTGCACGGACTTCACCACCTTTCTAAGTTGTCTGGTCGCAAGAGCGCGCTGTATATCAACGGCCCCGCCCCCTGTCCACAGCCGCCGACGCCCTATATTGAGGGGTGAGACGCCTTGCGCGTCGCGTGCCGCAGCCGGAAGCAGGAGCCTGCCATGAGCGATATCGAGCACGACGCCCCCGCCGCCGATCCCATCGGCGACGTGGACCCCGAGATCATCACGCCCGTCGCCGATGGCCTCGCCGACGCCCGCGCGGCGATCCTGGAGCGGATCGCCGATCACGTGGTCTTCGACGGCTGGTCCCCCGCCGCCATCGCCGCCGCGGCCGCCGAGGCGGGGGTTTCCGCCGAGACGGCCCGCCTGGCCTTTCCGCGCGGCGTGGACGCCGCCATGGGCTTCCACCTGCGCGGCGACCGCAAGCTGGCCGAGGCGCTGGCGCAGGAGCCGCTGGGCGGCATGGGCATGACCGACCGGATCACCCGCGCCGTGCGCCTGCGGCTGGAGATCGCCGAGCCGGACCGGGAGACGGTGCGCCGCGCGGCCTCGCTGTTCGCGCTGCCGGTGAACGCCGGGAACGGCGCGAAGATGGTCTGGAACACCGCCGACACCATCTGGACCGCGCTGGGCGACGGGTCCGAGGACCTGAACTGGTATACCAAGCGGGCGACGCTCTCGGGCGTGATCTCCTCGGTCACGCTCTATTGGCTGGGGGACGAGAGCGAGGGCCGGGCCGACACCTGGGCGCATCTCGACCGGCGCATCGCCGACGTGATGCGGATCGAGAAGGCCAAGGCCGCGGTGCGCCGCAATCCGTTGGGCAAGATCGCCATGGGCGGCTTCGACCGGCTGACCCGCGGCGTCCGCGCCCCGCGTCGCGCTGGGGCGTAGGGCGGGGGCGTAGGGCGAGGCGGGTCGGCGCCCACCCTACGCCGCGTCGCCCGGCATGTAGGGCGGGCGCCAACCCGCCTTCCTCCCACGCCTGCCTCCCCGTCCGCCCTCCGGTGGCCGCAAGACAAAAGGGCCGGGCAGGGGATCCCCCCGCCCGGCCCTTTCGCGTCCGGATCGCGCCGGAACCGCCGGCTCAGTGCCGGAAATGGCGCATCCCGGTGAACACCATGGCGAGACCGGCCTCGTCGGCCGCCGCGATCACCTCGTTGTCGCGCATCGAGCCGCCGGGCTGGATCACCGCCGTCGCCCCGGCCTCGGCCGCGGTCAGCAGGCCGTCGGCGAAGGGGAAGAAGGCGTCGGAGGCCACGACCGAGCCCCGGGTCGGGATCTCGGGCAGGCCCATGGCTTTCGCCATGTCCTCGGCCTTGCGCGCGGCGATGCGGGTGGAATCGACCCGGCTCATCTGGCCGGCGCCGACGCCCACGGTCGCGCCGTCCTTGGCGTAGATGATGGCGTTGGACTTAACGTGCTTGGCCACCCGCCAGGCGAACATCAGGTCCGCCATCTCGGAGGGGGTCGGCGCGCGCCTGGTCACCACCTTCAGCGAGGCCGGGTCGAGCCGCCCGGAATCCCGATCCTGCACCAGGAAGCCGCCCGCCACCTGGCGGAAGGTCAGCCCCGCCTTAGCCGGGTCGGGCAGGCCGCCGGTGGTCAGCAGGCGCAGGTTCTTCTTGGCCGCGAAGATCTCGCGCGCTTCGTCGCTGGCCTCGGGGGCGATGACCACCTCGGTGAAGATCCGGGCGATCTCGGCAGCGGTCTCGGCGTCCAGGGGCACGTTCAGCGCCACGATGCCGCCGAAGGCGGAGGTCGAGTCGCAGGCCAGCGCCCGCGCCCAGGCCTCGGCCGGGCTGGACCCTTGCGCGACGCCGCAGGGATTGGCGTGCTTGACGATGACGCAGGCCGGGCCCTCGGCGGGATCGAATTCCGACACGCATTCGAAGGCGGCGTCGGTGTCGTTGATGTTGTTGTAGCTCAGCTCCTTGCCCTGGAGCTGGGTGGCGGTGGCGACCCCCCGACGGGCCGAGCCGTCCAGGTAGAAGGCGGCCGACTGGTGCGGGTTCTCGCCATAGCGCAGCGACTGGGCGAGCGTGCCGGCGAAGGCGCGGCGGCGCGGCGTGGCGTCTCCGGCATGGGCGGCCATCCAGGTCGAGACCGCGGCGTCATAGGCCCCGGTGCGCGCATAGGCGGTGGCGGCGAGCCGGGTGCGGAACGCGGCGGTGGTGCCGCCCGCGGCCAGCGCCTCCAGCAGGGGGGCGTAGTCCTCGGGGTCGGTCACCACGGCGACATGGCCATGGTTCTTGGCCGCCGCGCGGATCATGGCGGGGCCGCCGATGTCGATGTTCTCGATGCAATCCTCGGGGGAGGCGCCCTTCGCCACGGTGGCTTCGAACGGGTAGAGGTTCACCACCAGCAGGTCGATCGGCGCGATGCCGTGTTCGTCCATCGCCGCGACATGGCCCGCGTCGTCGCGCAGGGCCAGCAGGCCGCCATGCACCATCGGGTGCAGGGTTTTCACCCGGCCGTCCATCATTTCGGGAAAGCCGGTCAGCTCGGACACGTCGCGCACCGGCAGGCCGGCGGCGCGGATGGCGGCGGCGGTGCCGCCGGTGGAGACGAGCTCCGTCCCCGCCGCGTGCAGGGCGGCGGCGAGCTCGGTCAGCCCCGTCTTGTCGGAGACGGAGAGCAGCGCGCGGCGAATAGGGGTGCGGAGATCGGACATCTGTGCGTTCTGGCCTCGGATCGGCGCCGGCGCGCGGGCCGGGCGGAACGGGGCCGCCGGACCAGGGCCGGGCCGGCGGCGCGGGGGCGGGGCCGCTTCGCGCGCGTCTTCGGTCGGGCGGGACCGGCGGTCAGGCCGGGTCGCCCAGGCGCAGGCCCCAGGAAACGCGGCCTCCATACTCCACCGCGCGGGCGGAGACCACGACCTGTTTGGTCGCGCGCGGGTCGGTCTGCTCGGGCTCGAAATAGACGCTGTCGCGCAGCCGCGCCTCGCCGCCGTTGACGGTGAAGGTCCAGCGGGTCCCGTCCAGCGCCAGCGTGACCGAGCCGTCGGGGCGCGCCGTCGCCTGAACCTCGGGGTGCAGGTGGAAATGGGCGGAGAAGGCGAGCCCGGCGCCGGTTTCGGGATGAGCCCGGGCGGCGCGCTCGAACCGCTTGCGGGCGGCGGCGTCGGGGCTTTCCAGCACGTCCTCGCCGCGGAAGTCGCGGCCGTCATGGCTCAGGAACAGGCGCCGGCGATGGACCAGCCCGTGGGAGCCGAGATAGCCGTCATGGGCGCCCAGGAACCACGAACCTTCGGCGTCCTGCGCGGTTTCGGCCTCGACCTCGCGCGGGCCTTCGCCGAACGGGTGCGGGCCGGGGCCGCGGGCCGCGGGGCCGATGCGGGCGGAGCTGACGCCCTCCAGCGACAGGGAGGACTGCGCGGCGGTGGCGCGGCAGGCCGCGGCCCAGTCGCCCGAGGCTTCGCCCGCCGGGCCGCAATTGACGATCGGGCGCAGGGCGCCCCAGGCCAGCTCGAAGCCCAGCGTCGAGGCATGGGCGAGCGGCGTGGCCGGCGGGCGGGCCGCGTCGACCACCACCGTGGCGCGGCCGGCCGCGAGGCGCACGAAGCCCATGGCCCGGTCCCGCGGCGGCGGCGCCTTGCGCGGATGGGCCAGCGACAGCGCATGGTCGAGCCGCCCGGACGCGCCCGTCCCCCCGCCATGGAAGCGCGGCAGCCCGCCGTCGCGCATCCGCAGCGCGCGCAGGGCGGACTGGGCGCGGGCGATGGCGGCGGCGTGGTCGGGCTCGGGCTCCAGCCCCGCGTCGCGCAGGTGACGGGCGGCGGCGGCGAGCGCGATCAGCGCCTCGCACAGCCGCTCCGGCGCGCGGGAGTTCAGCCCCCCATCCTCGTTCACCGCCAGCGAGGCCGCGGCGGCCAGCCGGCGGGCGGCGGCGCGGCGGGCGCCGTCCTCGGCATGCAGCGCGAGGGTGCAGTTCAGGTGGCCGGCGGCGGCGCGCAGGCGGGCGAGCCCTTCGGGCGCGCTGTCCATCCCCTTGCGCAGCCGTCGCTCATGGATCGCCAGCGCGCGCAGGAAGCGGCGTTCCAGGTCGGCGGAGGCGTCGCGCAGCACGAAATCGGCGCGCTCCATCCAGGCGGTGGCGCGGATGCCGGCGGTCTCGGGCGCCCAGCCGGGGCCGGCGCCCTCGCCGAACTGGGCGATCCAGCCGAACAGCCAGGACTGGGCGACCCGCCGGGCCTCCCGCGTGCCGGCGGCGGCGAGATCGTCGAGCCAGGCGAAGCCGTGCAGCGCGGCGGCGAAAGCGGCGGAGGGCGGGGTCAGCCGCCAGGGGCCGAGATCCTTGGCGCGCACCTCCTGCCCGGCGAAGCGGAACCGCCCGTCCATCAGCCGGCGGGCGGCGGCGGCGTCGCCGATCCAGAGCGGTTCGGGGCGGAAGGCCAGCGCCTCGGGAACGCGCAGGCCCAGCCCCAGACTGTCGAGCAAACCGCTCACCCCTGACCCGCCTCCTTGCGAATGGACATGACAAAGGCCCGTCAGGCCGCGCCGACCTGTTCGACGCAGCCCCTACAGGCGATTCCGCGCAACATGGCGTGGCGCGGCGTCTCTGTCACGTCTCCTTGCGGAAGATGGCGGCGAAAAACCCGTCCAGGCCCCCGGAATCGGGCCAAAAATCCGGACGCGTGCGCAGAAAGCCACGCTCCGACACCCAGTCCGGGGGGATGCCGAGGGCCTGCGGGTCGGCGGGGACCGTGGCCAGGGCGCCACGGGTGGCGAAGGCCTCGGCCCGCAACTCGCCTTCCTCGGGCAACAGGGAGCATGTGGCGAAGACCATCCGCCCTCCCGGTTTCAGCCATCCCGCGGCCCGGTCTAGCATCGCGTCCTGCAGGGCGGTGAGGCCCGGCAGGTCGAGGCTGGCGCGCAGATGGGGCATGTCCGGGTGCCGGCGCGCGGTGCCGGTGGCCGAGCAGGGCGCGTCCAGCAGGATCACGTCGAAGGGCCCGTCCGGTTCCCAGTCCAGCGCATCGGCCTGCACGATTTCGGCGGTGAGGCCGGTGCGCGCGAGGTTCTCCGACACCCGCTCCAGCCGGGTCGCGGCGATGTCGAGCGCGGTGACATGGGCGCCGGCGGCGGCGAGCTGCAGGGTCTTGCCGCCGGGCGCCGCGCAGAGGTCGAGCGCGCGCAGGCCGGTCACGTCGCCCAGCAGGCGGGCGGGCAGGGCGGCGGCGGCGTCCTGCACCCACCAGTCGCCCGCCTCGTAGCCGGGCAGGGCGGTGATCTGGCCCCGCTCGCGCAGGCGCAACGATCCGGTGGGAAGCAGGTCGGCGCCCAGGGCCTCGGCCAGATCGGCGGCGCGGGCGGGGTCCTTCGGGGTCAGGTCGATGGGGGGCGCGAGCAGGTGCGCCTCGGCGATGCGGCGCGCGGCGCCGGCGCCCCAGGCCGAGGACAGGCGCCCCCACATCCAGCCCGGCATGTTGGCGCGGGCGGCGTCCTGGGCGGCCCAGGGGGCGGGGCCCTGCTCGGCCAGCTTGCGGGCGACGGCGTTGACCACGCCGGTCAGACGCTCGCCGCCGGGCTGGGCGCGCAGGGCCTCGACCGCGCCGCCGGCGGCGGCATGGGGGGCGACGCCGAGCGCCAGGATCTCGACCGCCGCCAGCATCAGCGCATGGCGCGCGGCGGGGGGCGGGGCGCGGCGCAGGAAGCGCTTCAGGACCGCCTCGGCCTGGCCGGCGCGGCGCAGGGTCTCGGCGGCCAGCCGTCCGGCGCGGGCGCGCTGGGCGGGGGCGAGGGCCGGAGCGCCGGCGGCGAGCTCGGCCAGCGAGCGGCCCTGCTCCAGCACGCCCCCGATCAGGCGCAGCGCCTCTGCCCGGTCCGCATGGGGGCGGTCGGCGGGGGCGACGGCGGCGGGCCGGGCGGGCGCGGGTTTCGGCGCGGCTGCGGGTTTGCCATGGGGTTTGCCACGGGGTTTGCCGCCAGGGCGGGCGCCGCTGCGGTTGCGGTCGGAACGGGGCGGGCGCGGGGCGTCGCTCATCTCAGGACCAGGGCCCGGAGGACTTGCCGCCGGCGCGCGGAATGCGGCTGCGGGTCTCGCGCGTCGCCTTCGGCCGCGACGGGGCGCCGGAGCGCCAGGGGCCGGATTGCGGCTCGGGCGCGGTTTCGCGGGACGGCTCACGGGACGGGGCGCGGGCGGGCGAGCGAGCGGGCGCGCCCATCTCGGCGGCCAGGGCCTCCAGCGCGGCGATTCGGTTGGCGGTGGCGGGGTGGGTGGAGAACAAGCTGTCGGCGCCTTTCCCGGCAAGCGGATTGACGATGAACATATGGGCGGTGGCGGGGTCGTTCTCGGCGCTCTGCATCGGGCGGGCCCTGCCGCCGCCGGCGATGCGCCGCAGGGCCGAGGCCAGCGCCATCGGGTCGCCGCAGATCCGGGCGCCGGCGCGGTCGGCGGCGTATTCGCGGGTGCGCGAGATCATCATCTGGATCAGCATCGCCGCGAAGGGCGCGAACAGGGCCGCGGCGATGGTCCCGATCATGCCGATCCCGCCCCGGTCGCGCCCGCCCCCGAAGAACAGGCCGAACTGGGCGAGCATGGAGATCGCGCCGCCCACGGTGGCGGCGATGGTCATGATCAGCGTGTCGCGGTTGCGGATATGGGCGAGCTCATGGGCGATGACGCCGCCCAGCTCGTCCCGGTTCAGCGTCCGCATCAAGCCGGTGGTGACGGCGACGGCGGCGTGCTCGGGGTCGCGGCCGGTGGCGAAGGCGTTGGGCTGGTCGGTCTCGATCACGTAGACCTTCGGCATGGGCAGGCCGGCGTTGCGGGCGAGTTGCGCCACATGGTCGTGCAGGTCTGGGGCGCTGGCGGCGGTCACGGGCCGGGCCCGATGGGCGGCGAGCGCCAGCCGGTCGGAGTTCCAGTAGGCGAAGACGTTCATGCCCACGGCGACGACGAAGGCGATCAGCGCGCCCGAGGCGCCGCCGATCAGGAACCCGACCGCGCCGAACAGGGCGGTCAGGAAAGCCAGCAGCATCGCGGTCTTGACGTAGTTCATGGCTCTCGGATCCCGGAGAAGGGGGCGGCGTCGGTCGGGCGCGCGGGTTTGCGCCCGGCTCCGGAGCGGCTTATGTCCGGGGAGAGCGGGCGCGCGCCCTTCTGGTTCGGGGAGACATATATGACCGGAACGACCGACGAGAAAGAGGCGCGGTTGCGCGAGGCCGCGGCCCGCGCCCTGGCCGAGGCCGAAACCCGCCGCAAGGCGGCCGAGAGCGCGCCCGGCCTGCCGACCGAGCTGGGCGGCCGCGAGGGGCCCGAGCCCACCCGGTTCGGAGACTGGGAGAAGAAGGGCATCGTCTCCGACTTCTGAGCCGGTCTTCGACTTCTGGCGCGGTCGCGGGGGGCCGACGGCGTGGGGCCGCCCGTGCCGGGCGGCGCCGCGCGACGACCCGGGCGCCGGTGTCGCCGGAGCGCCCGCGCGGCGCGTCCGCCGTGGCGCGCGCGTCGCCGTTTCGGGTGGGACGGTCGGGGCCGGGCCCGCCGCGCAGCGGCGAAGCCGAGCGAAGCGAGGCTCCCTCTCCGGCCGGGGCGCCTCCCGGGCGCCTTCCCGGGGGCCGCGGGCCCGACGATCTTTCTCCAAAAATCTCCGCGTCTTAAACGCGACGGGCCGCGCCGGTTTCCCGGCGCGGCCCGCGATGCGGCCGGAGGTTCGGCTCAGTTCAGGTAGTAGCGGCTCGACGTCTTGTAGTAGTGGTAGTTGTAGCCGCCGTAGCCGTATTTCGCCATTTTCTTGGTGTTGATCTGCGTCAGCGCCAGCCCCGCGACCCGCACCTTGATCTGGGCGAACTGGGCCAGGCCGTGCTTCACCAGATCCTTGTGGGTCGAGTTCCAGCGCACGCAGTAGATCACCGCATCGGCCAGCGGCGCGATCACGCGGCTGTCGGGCACCGCCAGCACCGGCGGCGTGTCGATGACCACGAAGTCGTAGCGGTCCCGCGCGTCCTGCAGGAACTGCCGGAATTTCTGCGAGGCGAAGACGTCGGCGGCGTTGACCTGCGTCTCCTCGCCCATGACCACGTCGAAGCCGACCTTCTCGTCGTGGTGCACGACCTCCTCGAAGGTCTTCTCGCCCGACAGGATCGACATCAGCCCGTGCTTGGGCGCGCCCGAGAAATAGGTCCGGAAGGTGCGGCGGCGCAGATCGCATTCCACCAGCAGCACTTTCTTGCCCAGCCCGGCGGCGTTCTGCGCGAGCAGCAGCGAGCAGGTGGTCTTGCCCTCCTTGGGCAGGGAGGAGGTGAGCATGATCATCTTGGGCTGTCGGTCGACATTGGCCAGAAGCACGCCGGTGCGCAGGTTGCGGATCGCCTCGACCAGGGCCGAGGAGGGCCGGTCCACCGCGTAGTCCAGCACGCCGCGGCGCATCCGCACCGGGGCCACCGGGATGTTGCCCAGCACCGCCAGCCCCGTGTTCTTCTCCAGCTCTTCGGAGGAGCGGAAGGCGTTGTTCATCTGCTCGATGATCAGCACGAAGGCGATGCCGCAGAGGCCGCCGAAGAAGCCCGCCGCCAGCACCGCCAGCATCTTGGGCGGGTAGGAGGCGTTGAAGTTGACCACCGCCGGCGACAGCACCCGCGCGTCGGCCTGCTGCACGCCCTGCTGGACCGAGGTCTCGTTCAGGCGGCGCAGGAACTGCTCGTAGATGCGCCGGTCGGCCTCGGCCTCGCGGGTCAGCTGGCGAAGCTCCACCAGGTCGTCGGTCTGGGTGGAGAGCTGCTGTTCGAGCTCGGCGATCGAGCTGGTCACGGCGCCCGACTGGGACAGGGCGCGGTCACGCTCGGTCCGGGTCTGCACCAGAACCCGCTGGGCGGCGGTCTCGAACCGGTTCTCCATCGCCTGGCGGGCGCCGGAGCCGGGGGCGGCGCCGGCGATGTCGGCGGCCAGCGTCGACAGGCGCGGCTGGTCCGCGGCGAGGGCGAAGGTCTCGTAGTCCCCGGCGTCCAGCGCCGCCTCAAGCCGTTCGAGCCGGGTTCCGGACTCCGTCGCCAGCGCGTCGAGCGCGATCACCCGCTCCCGCAGTTCCTTGAGCTGGCGGTTCATGCCGGCGAGCGCGGCTTCGGAGATCAGGGTGGTGGAGGAATTGTAGGCCTCCACCGCGGCCTCGGAGCGTTCGAGCTCGGATTTCAGCTCGGCCACCCGGTTGGAGAGCCACTCGGTGGCTTTCTGGGTGGCCTCGAACTTGGTCTCCAGCTGGTCGAGAATGTAGAGTTCGGCGACCTTGTTGGCGATCTCCGCCGACATGATCGCGTTCGGCGTCTCCACGGTCAGCGCGTAGACATAGGTGTCGCTGACCGCCATGACCTCGAGCGAGCCCAGCAGGCGGTCGATGGCGCGCTGGCGCACCCAGTAGCTTTCGTCGAGCAGGTCGCGGCCCGTGGGCGCGACCGAGTCCTCGTCGGTGACGGCGCCGCGGATCGCGGTCTTGAGCAGGTTGAACGCGCCGCCGATCACGTAGCCGACCAGTCCCGGCTCCTCCTCAGGCAGGAGCAGCGGGTTGAAGTAGGGATTCTGTTCGAGACCCGCAGCCTCCACCACCCGGTTGGCCAGCGCGCGGGAGCGCAGGACCTGCGCCTCGGCGAGGATCGAGTAGTAGTCGGTGCTGACGCCGGAGACCACGCTCTCGACGTCGATCACCTGCTCCTGCTGGCGGTCGAGCATGACCACCGCGGTGGATTTGTATTGCGGGGTCAGCGAGTAGACCAGCGCGATGGCGAGGATCGCGAAGCCGAAGCCGAAAACCGCGATGGTCCATTTGCGTCGCCAGACCGTTGTGAACAGCGACTCGAAGGTGAGTTCGTCGGCCTTGCCTTCGACATGCGGCTGCGGATCCGTCGCGCCATGACGAAGCCGTTCCGGCAACTCGCCCATCTGATCCGGCGCATCGCGCCGGGTCCCCGGAAAATCATCCACCGGCATCACCTCTCCACTCGGTCGCGCCAGACCGGCATCCCCCCGGACGCCGGTTGCTGGGACCTCGTCACCCCGTACACAACCCGCACAAGTCATAACAAGGAGTTCCAGCCGCTTGCACGCGAAAGTTTGACGCTGCTTCTTCCGGCGCCGCGTCGCCGCGTCGCCGCGTCGCCGCGTCGCCGCGCCCCGTGTCCCGCGGCGACGCGGCCCGTGGCGTCGACGGTTCCGACAAGCTACGCGCGATTGCGGGCGGCGCCACGCGCCGGCGCGTGGCCCGGATGGGGGCGAGTATGGTTGACGTAGGTCGCGATATGCTGAGAATGGAGGCATCATGAGAGTGTTGGCCCATCCCGCCGCGCCCAGCGCCATCGACCTGCGCGCGCGGGCGCATTGCGTGGACTGCGCGATCCGGCAGCACGCCGTCTGTTCGCATTGCGACGTGGACGAGCTCGAGTTTCTCAGCGCCATCAAGACCTATCGCAACTACCGCCCCGGCGAGCCGATTCTCGCGATGGGCGAGCGCGCGCCCTTCCTCGGCACCATGGTGGAGGGCGTGGCCTCGATGTCGCGGCTGCTGCCCGACGGGCGCCGGCAGGTGGTGGGGCTGCTGTTCCCCGGCGACCTGGTGGGCCGGCCGTTCAGCCCGGTCTCGCCCTTCGAATACGTGGCGGTGACCGAAGCGCGGCTCTGCGCCTTCGACCGCCCCCAGTTCGAGGCCGCCCTGCGCGCCACCCCGTCGCTGGAGCGGCGGCTGCTGGAAATGACCCTCGACGAGCTCGATTCGGCCCGCGAGTGGATGGTGCTGCTCGGCCGCAAGTCGGCGCAGGAGAAGATGTGCTCCTTCTTCGCGCTGGCCGCCCGACGGGCGCTGCGGCTGGAAAAGCGCGACCCGATCGACGGAATGCTGGTGGTCCTGCCCATGAGCCGCGAGGACATGGCCGATTTCCTCGGCCTGACCATCGAGACCGTCAGCCGCCAGATCAGCGCGCTGAAAAAGTCCGGGGTGATCGAGCTGATCGACGCCCGCCACCTGCTGATCCCGAGCTGGAGCGACCTGCTCGACGCCGGCGGCGGCGATATCGAGCTCTACTGAGCCCCGGCGCGCGGCCTCCCCTCCTGTTGGGGGGGCGCCCCTCCCCACCCGCATATGCTCCACCGCTATTCCGGCGAGCTTCGGCAGCGCGCGCGCTGACGGTCCGCGACGCGCCGACGCCGCTGCGCCTGCCGATCCCCGCGGAGGCCGTGCCGCCGGTCCTTCGGCGCGTCGGGGCGCTTCCCCAAGGTCATGCCCTGGAGGTGCGTAAGCTGCGACGGCGCGACGCAGAGTCCTGTCGCCAGAAGCCGAAGCGGCCGCTTGAGGACCCATCCCCTCCCACAGCGCTGGAATCGCGACGCAAAGCGACGATGCGAGCAGTTTCTAGATTGAACCGTTTCGAGCCGTGGATATGCTGCGTTGACCTGGATCAAGGCGGGGCTCCGACCGCCGGGCCAGACGCAAGCGCAGCGTGGACGCCAGCGGGCGTTCTCCAAGACAAGCCGTAGCCCGAGCGGCGAAGGAGGGGACATTGGCCTCGACATTCAAACTCATCGCGCTCGCGATCGTCGCCATCCTCGCGATGGTGGCCGCGAGCTTCGCGCGCGACCTGGCTTACCAGGTCAACGCGCTCATCGTGCTGGCGGTCTCCGTCGGCATGTTCCTGTGGCTGCTGCGCGGCGTCGGCGAGGCGAAGCGCGTCGCCGCGGTCCCCGCCCATGACGGCGGCTACATGGACGGGGTCATCCGCTACGGCGTCATCGCCACCGCCGGCTGGGGCGTGGTGGGCTTCCTGGTCGGCGTGGTCATCGCGCTGCAGCTGGCCTTTCCGGTCCTGAACCTCGATCTGCCCTGGACCACCTTCGGGCGGCTGCGGCCGCTGCACACCTCGGCGGTGATCTTCGCCTTCGGCGGCAACGCGCTGATCGCGACGTCCTTCTACGTGGTCCAGCGCACCTGCGCGACGCGGCTTTGGGGCGGGAACCTGGCCTGGTTCGTGTTCTGGGGCTATCAGCTGGTCATCGTGCTGGCGGCCACCGGCTACGTGCTCGGCGGCACTCAGGGCAAGGAATACGCCGAGCCGACCTGGTATGTGGACATCTGGCTGACCATCGTCTGGGTCGCCTATCTGGCCGTGTTCATGGGCACGCTGATCAAGCGGCGCGAGCCGCATATCTACGTGGCCAACTGGTTCTACCTGGCCTTCATCGTCACCATCGCCATGCTGCACGTGGTCAACAACCTCGCGGTGCCGGTGTCGGTGTTCGGGTCGGTCAGCTACTCCGCCTTCTCGGGCGTGCAGGACGCGCTGACGCAGTGGTGGTACGGCCATAACGCGGTCGGCTTCTTCCTGACCGCCGGCTTCCTGGGCATGATGTATTACTTCATCCCCAAGCAGGCGGAGCGTCCGGTCTATTCCTACAAGCTGTCGATCGTGCACTTCTGGGCGCTGATCTTCCTTTATATCTGGGCCGGTCCGCACCACCTGCACTACACCGCGCTGCCCGACTGGGCGCAGACGCTGGGCATGGTGTTCTCGGTGATCCTGTGGATGCCCAGCTGGGGCGGCATGATCAACGGCCTGATGACGCTCTCGGGCGCCTGGGACAAGCTGCGCACCGACCCGGTGCTGCGGATGCTGACCATCGCCGTGGGCTTCTACGGCATGTCCACCTTCGAGGGGCCGATGATGTCCATCAAGGCGGTCAACTCGCTGAGCCACTACACCGACTGGACCATCGGTCACGTGCATTCCGGCGCGCTGGGCTGGAACGGCATGATCACCTTCGGGGCGCTCTACTTCCTGGTGCCGCGCCTGTGGAACAAGAAGGGCCTCTATTCGCTGCCCGCGGTGAACTGGCACTTCTGGCTCGCGACCATCGGCATCGTGCTCTACGCGGCGTCGATGTGGGTGTCGGGGATCACCCAGGGGCTGATGTGGCGCGAATACGATGCGCTCGGCTTCCTGGTGAACTCCTTCGCCGACACGGTCGCGGTGCTGCATCCCTACTACATCATCCGCGCCCTGGGCGGCGGGCTGTTCCTGGCGGGGTCGCTGATCATGGTCTGGAACATCTGGATGACCATCACCGCCGCCGAGCGGAAGGACGCGGTTCCCGCCGCCGTCCCGGCCGAGTGAGGGAGCGAGAGACATGAGCCTTCTCAACAAGCACGGCGTTCTCGAACGCAACGCCACCCTCCTGCTGGTCTGTTCGCTGATCGTCGTGGCGATCGGCGGGATCGTGGAGATCGCGCCCCTGTTCTACCTCAAGAACACCATCGAGAAGGTGGAGGGGGTGCGCCCCTACACCCCGCTCGAGCTCAAGGGACGGGACATCTACATCCGGGAGGGGTGCTATGTGTGCCACTCCCAGATGATCCGGCCGATGCGCGACGAGGTGGAGCGCTACGGGCATTTCTCGCTGGCGGCGGAGTCGATGTACGACCACCCGTTCCAGTGGGGCTCCAAGCGCACCGGGCCGGACCTGGCGCGGGTCGGGGGCCGGTATTCGGACAGCTGGCACGTGGATCACATGCACAACCCGCGCTCGGTGGTGCCTGAATCGATCATGCCGGCCTACCCGCACCTGATCGAAACCCCGCTCGACTTCGAGCATGTGGGCGACCACCTGAAGGCCCAGGCCATGGTGGGCGTCCCCTATTCGGAGGAGATGATCGAGGCCGCCAAGGCCCATGCCGCGGCCCAGGTGAACCCCGACAGCGACCGCTACGACGAGCTGCTGGACGCCTATCCCAAGGCGCAGATCCGCAATTTCGACGGGCGTGCCGAAATCACCGAACTGGACGCGCTGATCGCCTATCTGCAGGTGCTCGGCACGATGGTCGACTTCTCGACCTACCAGGTCGAGAGCAGCCGCTGACGGGGAGGGCCGGACCATGGAAGACACCTACACCGTTCTGCGCCACTTCGCCGACAGCTGGTGGCTGCTGGGCATGATGACCTTCTTCCTGGGCGCCGTGGCCTTCGCGCTGCGCCCGGGCTCGAGCCGGCTGCACCGGGAGATCGCCGACATTCCGATGCGCGACGATGACCTGACGCGGCTGGAAGAGGACGCCCCCCGGGCCGCATCCGGGGCCGCATCCGGGGCCGCAAACGGCGCCGCGACCGGGGCCGCAACCGCACATGGCGCGGACAAGGAGCGCTGAGATGGCCGATCACAACGACGATCACCGCGAAGTCGACGAGGTCTCGGGCGTCCAGACCACGGGGCACGAATGGGACGAGATCAAGGAACTCGACAATCCCATGCCGCGCTGGTGGCTCTACACCTTCTACGCCACCGTGATCTGGGGCGTGGCCTATACCGTCGCCATGCCGTCCTGGCCGCTGATCTCCGAGGCGTTCGGGGGCGTGATGGGCTATTCCTCGCGCACCGAAGTCACCGAGGCGATCGCCGGGCACAAGGCGGCGCAGTCGGTCTACACCGACCGCATCGCCGAGATGGGCGTGGATGACATCGCCGCGGATGACGAGCTGATGCAGTTCGCCCAGGCCGGCGGCGCCGCGATCTTCCGCACCTGGTGCGCCCAGTGCCACGGCGCCGGCGCGGCGGGGGGGATCGGCTACCCCAACCTCAACGACGACGACTGGTTGTGGGGCGGGACCCGGCAGGCGATTTACGACACCATCGCCCACGGCGTCCGCTGGGACGAGGACCCCGACACCCGCTTCTCGGAGATGCCGGCCTTCGGCGTCGACGGGCTGCTGGAAAAGGAGCAGGTCGCCGAGGTGGTCGAATATGTCTACGGGCTGACCCATGACGACGCCGATCCGGCGCTGGCCGACCCGGGGGCCGTGGTGTTCGCGGACAACTGCGTCTCCTGCCACGGCGAGGATGCGGGCGGAATGCAGGACCTGGGCGCGCCGTCGCTGACCGACCGCATCTGGCTCTATGGCGGCGATCGCGAGGCGTTGACCCAGACCGTGACCTATTCCCGGCGCGGCGTGATGCCGTCCTGGGTGCAGCGGCTGGGCGAGGCCGACGTCAAGCAGGTGGCGCTCTACGTCCACTCGCTGGGCGGCGGCGAGACCGAGTGACGGTTCGCTGAGCGCCTCATGCGCCGGCCCGGGCAAGCGTCCGGGCCGGCGCGTCCGCTTTCAGCGCCGCCATGGCCGGGCGCGATGAAAATAGGGTCCGATTGACGTAGTGTCGGACGATCGCTTCAGTAAAAATGCGTTTCGATATGATCTGTCGCATGTTGAGGCGATGGATTTGGCAGTATTCGCTCCCGCAGAAGATGGCGACAGAGTTGATCGTCAGGCGTTCCCCAGGCGCCCGGACCGGCAGCGTACCCGCCGGCGCGAGGACTACCGCCCGGCCTTCCCCAGAAGGCCGGGCGTTTTCGTTCCGGCCCTCTCCGCCGCGCCCCAGTCTGCGCCGAGCGCGAACCCGGCGCCGACCCCCGCCGCATCCTCCCGCCGCACCCCCAGCCGCGTCCTCGGGAGGCTTCGCGCAGCGCCTTCGCCCGCGGCGGCCCGGATTACGCGGCGGTCCCTGACGCTTGGGCGTTTCTGTCGCATCATGAAAAGTGAATGCGACCTGTTTCACAGGGACTTGTGAATGGACAGCACGCCGCAGGATTGGTTGACTTGCATCAAGGATCGACGCCGCCGGCCAGCCCATACCCGCGGCGACCTGCCCTGAATTCGAGGCTCACGATGGCTCCGCCGGACTCAAAGCCCGCCCCCGACGCGCTCTACGCCGCCCGCATCCCGATCTTTCCGCGCCGCGTGAAGGGAACCTTCCGCACGCTGAAATGGTGGATCATGGGCGTGACGCTCGCGATCTATTACCTGACCCCGTGGATTCGCTGGGACCGCGGTCCGCTGATGCCTGACCAGGCGGTGCTGGTGGATCTCGCCAACCGGCGCTTCTTCTTCTTCTGGATCGAGATCTGGCCCCAGCAGTTCATCTATGTCGCCGGCCTGCTGATCATGGCCGGGCTGGGGCTGTTCCTGTTCACCTCGGCGCTGGGCCGGGTCTGGTGCGGCTACACCTGCCCGCAGACCGTGTGGACCGACCTCTACATCACCGTGGAGCGCTGGATCGAGGGCGACCGCAACGCCCGCATCAAGCTGCACAAACAGGGCTGGGACGCGCGCAAGATCCGGCTGCGGGCGACCAAGTGGCTGGTCTGGCTGGCCATCGGGGTCGCCACCGGCGGGGCCTGGGTGTTCTACTTCGCCGACGCGCCGACCCTGCTGGTCGATCTGCTGACCGGCGAGGCGGCCTTCGTCGCCTATGCCTCCATCGCCGTGCTGACCGCCACCACCTTCGTCTTCGGCGGCTTCATGCGGGAACAGGTCTGCATCTACATGTGCCCCTGGCCGCGCATCCAGGCCGCGATGATGGACGACCAGACCATCACCGTGGGCTACCGCCACTGGCGGGGAGAGCCGCGGGGCAAGCATCGCAAGCGCGAAGGCGCCGAGCAGCTGGGCGACTGCATCGACTGCAACGCCTGCGTCGCGGTCTGCCCGATGGGCATCGACATCCGCGACGGCCAGCAGCTGGCCTGCATCACCTGCGCGCTGTGCATCGACGCCTGCGACGACGTGATGGAGAAGACCGGCAAGCCGCGCGGGTTGATCGACTACGTGACCCTTCAGGACGAGGCGATCGAGACCGAAGGCGCGCCCGCGGTCCCCCTGATCAAGCGGATCCTGCGTCCGCGCACGATCCTTTACACCGTGCTGTGGGCCGCCATCGGGGTGGGGATGGTCGTGTCTCTATTCATGCGCGAATCCATCGACCTGAGCGTGGCCCGGGATCGTAATCCGCTGTTCGTTACATTGGCCGATGGTTCCATTCGAAATGGTTACACGATAAAGGTGTCTAATCAGAACCAAGATCCCCATGAATTCGTGCTCTCATTCCGCTCCGAGTTGCCGCTTTCCGCTAACCTTCAGGGCGAGGACGCGCTCAGGTTCACCGTGGACGCGGATAAATTGAGGACGCTGCGCCTGTTCCTCACCACGCTGCCCTTCGCGAGGCCGACCGAGCAGGCCGATGTCGAGGTCTGGATCGAGGATCAGCAGACCCGAGAACGCGTGAGCGTGGGCACCGTCTTCCTCGCGCCCGAACCCGAGGCGTGGGCGCAATGAGCGGGGCGAAGGGCGGCCGCAAGCTGACCGGCCGGGGCGTGCTGCTGATCGCGGTGGGCTTCTTCGGGGTGATCATCGCGGTCAACGTCTTCATGGCGACGCTGGCGGTCGGGGGCTTTCCGGGGCTGGTGACCGCCAACCCCTATGTGGAGGCCCAGAAATACGACGCCGAGCAGAAGGCCGAGAAGGCGCTGGGCTGGTCCTTCGCCTTCGCCTGGGAGGCCGGCGCCCTGCGGGTCGGCGTGGTCGGGCCGGACGGGGAGCGGGTGCGGGGCCTCGCCCTGACCGCCCGGGTCGGACGCCCCGCGACGCTGGCCGAGGACCGGGAGGTGGTCTTCGTGGAGGACGGCGCCGGCTACGCCGCCGCGCCCGCGCTGCCGGCGGGCATGTGGCGGGTCGATCTGGTGGCCGCCCGCCCGGACGGCGCGGTCTACACCATCGCCGACGAGATCTGGGTCTCGCCGGAGGAGGCGACGGCCCCGGCCGGGGACGGAGCGGCGAAGCCATGAGCCTCGCGGAACCCATCGGCGCAGGCGCCCGGGGGGAGGAACGTCCGGGCCTCGCGGGCGGCTGCTGCCCCACCGGCGCGGCGGCGGGTTTCGCCGGGGTCGGGGGCCTGGGCCGCTTCGTGTCCGAGACCGGCCCCGGCCGCGCCCGGATCGAGCTGCTGACCCCCGCCGTCCACTGCGCCGCCTGCATCCAGCGCATCGAGCGCGACCTGCCGCGGACCCCGGGCGTCGTCTCGGCCCGGGTCAACCTGTCCCTGCGCCGGGCGAGCGTGGAGTTCGACCCCGAGATCGCGGGGCCCGAAGACGTGGTCGCCGGGCTCGACGCGCTGGGCTACGCCGCGCGCCCCTTCGACGCCCATGCCATGCGCGACATCGAGCGCGACTCGGAGGGTCGCGACCTGCTGGCCCGCATGGCGGTGGCCGGTTTCGCCATGATGAACGTCATGCTGCTGTCGGTCTCGGTCTGGTCGGGGGCGGACGGGACCACGCGGGACCTGCTGCACTGGGTCTCGGCGCTGATCGCGCTGCCGGCGACGGCCTTCGCCGGCGTGCCCTTCTTCCGCTCGGCCTGGGGGGTGCTGCGGCGCGGGCACGTGAACATGGACGTGCCGATTTCCCTGGCGCTGATCCTCGCGGCGGGGGTGAGCCTGCACGAGACCATCAATTCCGGCGCCCACGCCTATTTCGACGCGGCGGTGTCGCTGAGCTTCTTCCTGCTGATCGGACGCTACCTGGACCACCGCACACGGCAGGTGGCGCGGCTGGCGGCGGTGGAGCTGAGCGGGCTTCAGGCGCATTCGGCGACGGTGATCGGCGCGGACGGCGCGCGCCGGGTGATCGCGGTGGAGGATCTGCGCCCCGGCGACGTGGTCGAGATCGCGGCGGGGGAGCGCGCGCCGGCGGACGGGCGGGTGCTGAGCGGGGTCTCGGAGCTCGACCGCGCCATGATCACCGGCGAAAGCGCGCCCGAGCCCGCGGGGCCGGGGACCGAGATCCATGCCGGGGTGATGAACCTTTCCGGCCCGTTGGTGGCGGAGGCCACGGCGACGGGCGACGACACGGTTCTGGCCGGAATCGCGCGGATGATCGAGGCGGCGGAGCAGGCCCGCGGCCGCTATGCCGACTGGGCGGTGCGGGCGGCGCGGGTCTACGTGCCGGTGGTGCATGCGGCGGCGGCGCTGACCTTCGCCTTCTGGCTGCTGGCCGGGGCGGACCTGCGCGACGCGGTGATGATCGCGGCGGCGGTGCTGATCATCACCTGCCCCTGCGCGCTGGGGCTGGCGGCGCCGGCGGTGCACGCGGCGGCCTCCGGCCGTCTGTTCCGGGCGGGCGTGTTCCTCAAGGACGGCGCGGCGCTGGAGCGGCTGGCCGAGGTCGATGCGGTGGTCTTCGACAAGACCGGCACGCTGACCACGGGGGAGCCGGCTTTCGTCGAGGGACCGGATGCGCCCGACGCCTGGTCGGCGGCGCTGGCGCTGGCGGAGGTCTCGCGGCACCCGTTCTCCCGCGCGCTGGCGGCGGAGGCGGGGACGCGGGGCGTCACGCCCGCCGCGGCGTCGGCGCTGGCCGAGGTTCCGGGCTGCGGCGTGACCGGGGAGATCGACGGCGTTCCCGCGCGGCTCGGCCGCGCCGACTGGTGCGGGGCGCAGGCGGAGGACGGGACGGACGGGCTGTCGGCGGTCTGGCTGCGGCTGGGGGAGGCCGCGCCGGTCCGGTTCGCCTTCGAGGATCCGCTGCGCGACGACGCGGCGGCGACGGTGGCGGCGCTGAAGGCGCGGGGGCTGACGGTGCGGCTGCTGTCGGGCGACGCGCCGGGGCCGGTGGCGCGGGCCGCCGCGGCCGCGGGGATCGAGGATTTCGAGGCGCGCCGAACCCCCGCCGGCAAGGTCGCCGCGCTGGAGGAGATGGAGGCCGGGGGCCGCAAGGTCCTGATGGTCGGAGACGGGATCAACGACGCGCCGGCGCTGGCGGCGGCGGCGGCCTCGATCTCTCCGGCCTCGGCCGCCGATGTCAGCCGGGCGGCGGCGGGCATGGCGCTGGCGGGCAGGGCGCTGGGGCCGGTGGCGCTGGCGGTCGATGTGGCGCGGGCGGCCCGGGCGCGGGTGCGGGAGAATTTCGCGCTGGCCGCGCTCTACAACCTGGTGGCGGTGCCCCTGGCGGCCTCGGGCCATGTCACGCCGCTGATCGCGGCGTTGGCCATGTCCGGCTCCTCGATCCTGGTGACGCTGAACGCGCTGCGGCTGCGCCGGGCCGGGCAGGCGCCCGCCGGCGCAGGCGAGGCGCGCGGCGGGATGCCCGCAGGGGCGCCGACGGGCGCGGAGGAGATGGCGCGATGAACGTTCTGCTCGCCACCATTCCGGTGTCGATCTTCCTGGGCCTGCTGGGGCTGGCGGCGTTTCTGTGGTCGCTCAAGCGCGGCCAGTATCGGGATCTGGAAGGGGACGCCGCCCGCATTCTGTTCACCGACGACAGCGCCCCGCCCTCCGACGCGCCTTCCGACGCGCCCTCCGATGCGCCCGTCATCCCGCCCGCGCCGGAGGCGAAGGCGGACGGCGCCGGGCCCCCGGACCGGGAGCCGGCCGGGCGCGGGTGATCGCCTTCTCGTCCCGCGGACGGTGCGACACGAGAAAGGGGAGCGCCGAGAGCGCTCCCCTTTTCGCGTCGCGTCCCTGTCCTGCGCGACGGTCCCGTGCGCGACGGGGCGTCGGTTCAGAACACCAGGTCGTCGAGGGTGATGTTCCCGGCCGCGTCGTCGATGGTGACGATGGTGCGGCCGAAACTGACCACCGCATCGCCCTTCCTGGCGGAGATATCGATGTCCGACGCGTCGACCGACCCGGCGATGACCAGCGAATCGCGGTCGTCCCAGTCGAGGATCCGGTCGCGGCCGTCGCGCAGGCCGAACTGGAACTCATCGCCGCCGGCGCCGCCCCAGAGCTTGTCGTTGCCGCGGCCGCCGATGACGAGATCGCTTCCGCCCTCGCCCTTGAGCCGGTCGCGCCCGCCCTCGCCATCCAGCGTGTTGGCGGCGTCGTTGCCGATCAGGAAATCGCGGCCGTTCTTGCCGGTGAGGTCGATCGCCTCCGAGCCCAGCGCGGTGACCGAGGCCGCGCCCTTCTTCAGGTCGAGATCGCCCGTGGTGAACAGGTGCTTCCTGTCCATCAGGTCGATCTTGACGTTGTCTTCGCCGATCTCGACCTGGGCGGTGATCTTGCCCTTCACCGGACGGCCCTTGATGGTGACGTTGAACACGCCCTCTCCGGTCTCCAGCCCGTAGCCGCCCGAAGGCGCGGTCTTGTCGAGCCCGCGGCCCCCGACCTTGACCTTCATGCCGCCCTGCCCCTCGCCCAGCGAGAAGTGGTCGTCGCGATCCTTGTCCTTGAAGGCGGCGCCCAGCAGGAACGGTCCGGCGTCGGAGCGGACGCCGAAATTCTGGGTCAGCAGGATCGGGCCGACGCTGGTCGCGCCGGCGTTGTCGTTGAGGGTCCCGATCCCGATCTCGCGCATCTGGCCGTCGATCAGGTTGTCGCGGTGGCCGCGCGGGGTCTGCATGCCGTCCGGGCCGGGGCCCCAGTCCACGATGAAGGCGTGATGGGCGTGCAGGGCCGATTCGGCGAAGGCGAACAGGTTCTCGGTCGCGGTGGTGTGGAGGTAGCCCGCATCGCGCACACGCTCGCCCAGATCGCCCTCTCCCGGCAGCTGGTGCGCCTGGGAGTCGGCGTTCTTCATGCGCTGGGTGTGCAGCTGCGCGGATTCGTTGAGGTCGTCGTTCCAGGCCAGCGGCTGCGCCTGTTCGAGCGCGTTCAGCTCCCGCTTCAGGAGGCCGAGATTCACGTCGAAGAACTGCAGCGCCTCCGTCACCCGCACGTCGAAGCCGGTGGAGCGGGCGTCGTTGTCCACGATGCGCGCATAGGCGCCGCCCGGGTCGATCCGGAAGCGGTTGGTGAGCTCCACGATATATTGCTCGAAATCGGTCGGATTCGCCATGCTCACGCCCCTGTCCACACTCATGCCTTCGATCGCACGCCACTGCGCGCGGGCCTTCTACGACCTGAACTTGACCCGAAGATTAACATCATCGTGAGCGTCAGACGAGCGCTGCGGCCAGCAGACCCAGGGTCAGCAGGAGGCCGGCGTTCCGATTGTCGCGGAAAAGCCGCAGGCAGAGCGGGTCGTCATGGATGTCGAGCCGCGCGAGCTGCCAGTGCAGCCGCCAGCCGAAGGCCCAGACCCCCAGCAGCGCCAGCCCGGCCGGGAGCGCCCCGGCCTCGGCCGTCGCCAGCAGGGCGGCGACCATGGCCAGCGTCACCGCGGCGATGAGGAACAGGAGCAGGCGCTTAGGCGTCTTCTCTCCGAACAGGCGGGCGGTGGATTTCACCCCGATCAGCGCGTCGTCCTCGGCGTCCTGGCAGGCGTAGATGGTGTCGTAGAAGATCGTCCAGGCCATGGCCCCGAAATACAGGACCACCGGCGGCCAGCCGAGGGCGTCGGCATGGGCGGCCCAGGCCAGCAGGATCCCCCAGTTGAAGGCGATGCCGAGGAAGATCTGCGGCCACCAGGTCACGCGCTTCATGAACGGGTAGATGCAGACCGGGCCGAGCGAGACGATGCCCAGCAGGATCGCGGTCGGCGACAGGGTCAGCAGCAGTCCGAAGGCGAGCAGCGCCTGCACGCACATCCACACCAGCGCGCCCTTGGCGGTGACCTGCCCGGACGGGATGGGCCGCGACCGGGTGCGCGCGACCGAGCCGTCGATGTTGCGGTCGGTGAAATCATTCCAGGTGCAGCCCGCGCCGCGCATCAGGAACGCGCCCACGGCGCAGACCAGGGCGATTCGGGCGTCCTCCCACCGGGCGCCCGCGGGGTCCGCGGCGATGGCGAGCAGCAGCCCCCACCAGCAGGGGATCAGCAGCAGCCAGGTCCCCGCAGGCCGGTCCGCGCGGCTCAGACGCAGCCAGGGCCGCGCCCAGGGCGGCGCGAAACGGTCCACCCAGTTGCGATCCACGGCGTCGGAGACTCGCCCCGACGGATCGGTCGGGCTATCCCATGCGGCATTGTTCGGGCGGGTGCTGGTCATGGAGGGCTTATGCCAGATGCTTCAGCGAAGGTCAGGCTGTTCGTGGAGAGCGATCTGGCCGCAGGCGCCGAGGTCGCGCTGACGCAGCCGCAGGCGCATTACCTGTTCGCGGTGATGCGCATGGGGGTCGGCGCCGCGGCGCGCCTGTTCAACGGGCGGGACGGGGAATGGATCGCCGAGGTGGTCGAGGCCGGGCGCCGCGGCGGGCGGCTGACCTGCCGCGAACGCAGCCGGGGCCAGACCCGGCCGCGCGATCTGCACCTGCTGTTCGCCCCGGTGAAGAAGGCCCGCACCGATTTCATCGTGGAGAAGGCCTGCGAGCTGGGCTGCGCCGCGCTGCGCCCGGTCTTCACCCGCTTCACCAACGCCGAGCGCCTGCGCGCCGACCGCCTGCGCGCCCATATGGTCGAGGCGGCGGAGCAATGCGGCTTTCTCTCGATCCCCGACCTGGCGGAGCCCGTGCGGCTCGACCGGGTGCTGGACGGCTGGGGGCGGGGCGGCGATGAAGGTCGCCGGCTGGTGTTCTGCGATGAACGCCGCGACGCCCCCCCGTTGGCCGAGGCGCTGGCCGCCCATGCGCCTGCACCGGGCGGCGACGCCGGACCCTGGGCGGTGCTGATCGGACCGGAGGGCGGGTTCTCCGACGACGAGGCGCTGCGGTTGCGCCGGGTCCCCGGGGTGGTCCCGGCGTCGCTCGGCCCCCGGGTCCTGCGCGCCGACACCGCGGCGACGACCGCGCTCGCCCTGTGGCAAAGCGTGTTGGGAGACTGGTCGGGAGGTGAGACCGAAATATGAACGGCGGCGATTGGATCATGCGGTTTGCGCCGCGTTGGCTGGAGACCGCGGTCGCCGCGATCATGGCCTTCGCCCTGCTCGCGGTGAGCGCCGTGATGTTGCAGCGCGGCGGCCTGATGGGCTGGCCGGTGCTGGTGGCGGGCCTGGTGACGCTGCTCTGGGTTCATGCGGCGTGGGAGCGCGCGCGGGTGCCGCGCGGGCTGGAAGGCCCCGGCGTGGTCACCATTGAGGAAGGCCGCGTCGCCTATTTCGGCCCCTCGGACGGCATGTCGGAAGGCGGCGTCGTGCGGCTCGCCGACCTGTGGACGGTGGAGGCCATCCAGCTCAAGAACAACGCCGGGCTGGCCTGGCGGCTGCGCCCTGTGGACGCGCCGCCGCTGCTGGTGCCCCTCGGCGCCGAAGGGGTGGGGGCGTTGCCCGAGGCGCTGTCGGCGCTGCCCGGCTTTTCGTTGCGCGCGGTGCGCGAGGCCTTCGACGCCGACGGCGTGGGCGTGCGCCCGATCTGGCGGCGCGAGACCGTCCACGACCGGCAGCGGGCGTTCTGAGGGCGGTTTCGGTCGCCGTGGCCTCCGCGCAACTTGAGCGCACGCTCAGGAAACGGTGAACACATGCCGGCCGCGCGGTATTGCCGAGCCCGGCGCGCCCGCCTAAGTCTGGCCCTCGCCGCGATCCGGCGCGGCCAAGACGATGCGGGAGACGGGCATGTCGATACCTCAGAGCGGCGGCGGCCCGATCGAACGGCGCGAGCAGCTGGCGGAATACCTCGCGGAGGGCTGCAAGCCGGAGGCGGATTTCCGCATCGGCACCGAGCATGAGAAGTTCGGCTACCTGCGCGACAGCCACGCGCCGCTGCCCTATGCGGGCCCGGCCTCGATCCACGCCATGCTGGACGGATTGCGCGAGCGCTTCGGCTGGACTCCGATCGAGGAAGCCGGCGAGCTGATCGGCCTGACCAAGGACGGGGCCAATGTCAGCCTGGAGCCGGGCGGGCAACTCGAGCTGTCGGGCGCGCCGCTGGAGACGCTGCACCAGACCTGCGACGAGACCAACCAGCACCTGGCCGAAGTGCGCGAGATCGGCGACGCCATCGGCGCCGGCTTCATCGGCCTGGGCGCGGCCCCCGAATGGATGCATGAGGACATGCCGATGATGCCCAAGGGGCGTTATCGGCTGATGACCGGCTACATGCAGTCCATCGGTCCCTGGGGCACCCAGATGATGTATCGGACCTGCACCATCCAGGTGAACCTGGACTTCGGCTCCGAGGCCGACATGGTGAAGAAGTTCCGGGTCGGCCTGGCGCTGCAGCCGGTGGCCACCGCGCTTTTCGCCAACTCGCCCTTCTTCGAGGGCAAGCCCAACGGCATGAAGTCCTGGCGCTCGAAGATCTGGCGGGGGCTCGACGACGCCCGCACCGGGATGCTGCCCTTCGTCTTCGAGGACGGCATGGGGTTCGAGCGCTACGTGGACTACGCGCTCGATGTGCCGATGTATTTCGTCTATCGCGACGGCAAGTATATCGACGCGCTCGGCCAGTCGTTCCGGGATTTCATGGCGGGCAGGCTGCCGGCCCTGCCGGGCGAGACGCCGACGCTGTCGGACTGGGCCGACCACCTGACCACCATTTTTCCGGAAGCCCGCATCAAGAAGTTCATCGAGATGCGCGGCGCCGACGGCGGCCCGTGGCGGCGGATCTGCGCGCTGCCGGCCTTCTGGGTGGGGCTGATGTACGACCAGACCGCGCTCGACGCCGCCTGGGACCTCTGCAAGGACTGGACGGCGGAGGAGCGCGAGGCGCTGCGCGTCGACGCCGGGATCCGCGGGCTCGACGCGGAGATCCGCGGCGTGAAGATGCGGGACCTGGCGGGGCGGGTGCTCGACATCTCCCATGCGGGGCTGACCGCGCGGGCGCGTCCGGGCGCCGGCGGGCTGATTCCCGACGAGACCCATTTCCTCGACGCCCTGCGTGAGACCGTGGATCGCGGAGAGACCCCGGCCGACGAGCTGCTCGCCCGCTATCACGGGGACTGGGGCGGGGATCTGTCGAAGATCTACGGCGAATACAGCTACTGACCCCGGACGGGCGCCTCGGAAGGGGCGCCCGCGGGGGCGGGGCGGCCGCTCAGAGCGGCCGAACGCCCGCCACCCAGCGCGCCACCAGCAGCACCAGCGCCCCGGCCGCGCCCATCACGATGGGCTGGGTGGGGGAGGGCGCCTGGCCGAAGAGCATCGCCGTGGCGAAGGCGAAGACCACGCCGCAGGCGGCGCCCAGGGCGGCGAAGGCCTTCACGTCGCGCCGGCGCGCGGACCAAAGGCCCAGCATCGCGGCGAAGCCGAAGGTCGCGGCGAAGACCATGAAGCCCGCCGCCGTGGGGAACAGCACCTGAAGCGCCACCCGGGCGAGGTCGCCGGCGCCCATCAGGGCGGTCACGGCGACGGCCGTGCCCGTGGCCAGCGCCGCGGCGGTCAGCGCGCCCAGGATGAGCCCCGCCGCCAGGCGCAGCGCGGGGAAGGCCACGCCCTCGGGCCACCAGTCCCGACCGAAGCGCTCGCTCATGTGTTCTCACCCTTGATGAACCGTTTCCGGCGACGATGTTAGCGGCGCGGCGCGCGGGGCTCCACCCGCAGCCGCCAGCCTGCGGCGATGCGCATGCCCAGCGTCAGCGCCGCCGCCTGCGCGACCGCCACGGGGCAGAGCCAGAACAGCGTGTCCTTGAGCGCGCTGGCCAGCAGCGGCGCTTCCGCCCCGCCGCTCCAGCGCAGCGCCTCGGCAAGGGCCAGGCCGCCCGCCGTCGCCGCCGCGCCCAGCGCGACGGAGATCCAGGGCCGCAGCCCCGTCGCCATCAGCCCGACGGCGAGGACCAGCGTCGGCGCCAGCAGCAGCATCCACAACCCCAGCCCGCGGATCAGCGCCGCCACCGGCGCGTGCAAAACCCAGCGGTCGAGCCCGAGCCAGGCGCCGGCGATGCCATCGGCCGCCGCGAGCGACAGCGCCGCCGCGCAGCCCATGGCCGCCGGCGGCGCCAGCGCGCCGAGCGCGAGCCCTGCGAAGCGGCCCGACGGGAAGGCGCGCGCGGGTTTCAGAACACGAAATCGTCAGTGGAGAAGTCCGACAGCGCCATGCCCTTCACCACCAGGGAATCGCGCCCGAGGTCGAAGACCGCGCCCCCCCGCGTGTCGCGGCCCGCGTCCATCAGTTCGGCGAATCCGTCGACCGCGCCGTGACGCGCGAGGTTGATCACGTCGCGATCCTCGAAATCGCGGATCACGTCCTTGCCCGTCTTGTTGCGGATCAGGAAGACGTCCTTGCCCTCGCCGCCCCACAACTGGTCCTTGCCGGTTCCGCCGTCGATCCGGTCCCGGCCGTCGCCGCCCCAGAGCTTGTCGCGCCCGCCGCCGCCCAGCAGCTTGTCATTGCCGGCGCCCGCGAAGACCTGATCGTTCCCGCCGCGAAGCTTGAACACGTCGTTCCCCGCGAAGTCGATCGGCACGCCGTCTTCGGTGACCGCGCCCGGGAGCAGGCGGTCCCTGCTCGACGACGCGCCGGTGAACTTGAAGGACTCGGAGAAGAACAGGGTCTCGACGGCGGCGACGTCCTCGCCGGTCTCCTCCAGGTCGATGGCCTCGGCGACGTCGGCCACCTTGAAGTTCATTTTCCTGAACTGCGCGGTCAGCTCGCCGTCGCCGAATACCTTCCATCCGGTGATCGTCCCGGTGAACGAGTCGTCGGCGCTTCGGGAGATGCCGCGG
This sequence comes from Albimonas donghaensis, assembly GCF_900106695.1. Classification (GTDB taxonomy): domain Bacteria; phylum Pseudomonadota; class Alphaproteobacteria; order Rhodobacterales; family Rhodobacteraceae; genus Albimonas; species Albimonas donghaensis. The sequence goes on along the minus strand of NZ_FNMZ01000002.1, from coordinate 175,409 downwards.
CCGCTCAGCACGTTCTCGAAGTCTTCGAAGGGGATGACGATTTCGGTCGCGGAGAAGCGGGTCGGGGGGGTGAACAGCGCCTCCCCGATATACTCGATGACTTCCTGAAGGGTGGCGCGAGGGGCGGGGATGCCCGGCCCGAAAGTGAAAGTGATCTTGGCCATCGGCTTGGTTTCCCTTTGGGGCCGCGGCGCCGGAGACAATGAGCCGGAGGCGCGTGCCGTCGTCCTCAAATCAGCAAGCGACGCCGCCGCGGCACCGCCCGAGGCCGGACGGCGATTCGCGCCCGGCCGGCCCGCTGGAAATTTACCGAAACGGCGGATGAACGGCCATCGCCGAGGGACGCGCGACGGCGCCGCGGCGCGAAGCCGCGGCGCCGTCGCGCAAGGGCCCGCCGGGGCGGGATCAATCCTTGCCGGCGCCGCCCACGGTGAGCCCGCCGATCAGCAATGTCGGCTGGCCGACGCCCACCGGCACCCATTGCCCGGCCTTGCCGCACATGCCCATGCCGGGGTCGAGCGCCATGTCGGAGCCCACCGCCCGCACATGCTTCAGCGCCGTGGCGCCGTCGCCGATCAGCGTCGCGCCCTTCACCGGATGCAGGACCTTGCCGTTCTTCACCCGGTAGGCCTCGGTGCAGGAGAACACGAACTTGCCGTTGGTGATGTCCACCTGGCCGCCGCCGAAGCCCACCGCGTGGATGCCGTCCTCGACGCCCGCCACCACGTCCGCGGGGTCGTCGGTTCCGCCCAGCATGACGGTGTTGGTCATCCGCGGCATCGGCGGGTGCGCGTAGCTCTGCCGTCTGCCGTTGCCGGTGGCGTCCACGCCCATCAGCCGGGCGTTCTGGCGGTCCTGCATGTAGCCGACCAGCCGCCCGTCCTCGATCAGCACGTTGCGGGCCGAGGGCGTGCCCTCGTCATCCACGGTGATCGAGCCGCGGCGGTCGGGGATGGTCCCGTCATCGACCACGGTGACGCCGGGGGCGGCGACCATCTCGCCCATCAGCCCGGCGAAGGCCGAGGTCTTCTTGCGGTTGAAGTCGCCCTCCAGCCCGTGCCCGACCGCCTCGTGCAGCAGGATGCCGGGCCAGCCGGGGGAGAGGGCGACGTCCATCACCCCGGCGGGGGCGTCCTCCGCCTCGAGGTTGACCAGCGCCTGGCGCAGGGCCTCGTCGGCCAGCGCGCGGCCATGGGCGGGCTCCATCACCGATTCCACGCCGAAGCGCCCGCCGCCGCCGGCGGAGCCCGATTCGCGCCGGCCGGCCTTCTCCACCGTCACCGAGACGTTCATGCGCACCAGCGGGCGGGCGTCGGCGACCCGGCGGCCCTCGGGGCGCAGGATCTCGATCTCCTGCATCGAGACGCCCAGCGACACCGAGACCTGGACCACCTTGGGGTCCTTCGCCCGAGCATAGGCGTCGAGTTCGGCCAGAAGCGCGGCCCGCGCGGCGAAATCGGGGCCTTCCAGCGGGTCCATGTCGCCGTAGAGCCGGCGGTTCGTCGGGGGCGGCGGGTCGGCCAGCGTGACGCCCTTGCCCTCGGCCGCGCGGGCGGCGAGGCGGCAGGTCTCGGCGGCGCGGGTCAGGGCGCGTTCGCTCAGGTCGGTGGAATGGGCGTAGCCCGCGGCCTCTCCGGCCACGGCGCGCAGGCCGAATCCCTCGCCCGCGTCATAGGCGGCGGTGCGCAGGCGGCCGTCGTCGAAGATCAGCGTCTCGGAGCGCCGTCGCTCCAGATACAACTCTCCGTCATCGGCCCCCGCGACCGCATCGCGCAGGATGGCGAGGGCGCGGGCTTCGTCCAGCTTCGTCTCGAACGGTCTGAACGGGTCTCTGCGATCGGCCATGCTGGCGTTCCTTCCGGGATCTGGCGGGGCGAAACCGGCCCCGCTCATCTACGTGGCTCAAAGCGCCGCATTGCTCAACCGTCTCTCATGTGGTCGTTTCCGCGGCGAAATTGGCGCCGTTTGACGGAAAGCGGTCTGGCGCGGACGGGTTCGTCTGTGCGATGGGAGAGCGTTCGCGCGGCGGGTCCGACCCGCAGGCGCGGCGCCGAAACGAAACAAGGGAAGAGCGGACATGCGTCTTCGCACGATGGCATCGGCCCTGGGCGGCCTCGCGGCGCTCCTCGCCGCCCCTGCGGCCTTCGGCCAGGATCTCGAGCTCAAGGGGATTCCCCACCCCGGCGGCACCGGCTTCCAGGTCGCGGCGACGGAAGTGGCGCGCGACCTGCACTGGCTGGAAGGTTTCCTGCTGGTGATCATCACCGTCATCACGCTGTTCGTGACCGCGCTGCTGGCCTATGTGGTGTTCCGCTACAACGAGAAGTCGAACAAGACGCCGGCGACCTTCACGCACAACTCGCTGGTCGAGGTGGTGTGGACGGTGGTGCCGATCGTCATTCTGGTGGTCATCGCCATCCCGTCCCTGCAGCTGCTGAACAAGCAGATGGTGATCCCTGACGCCGATGTCACCATCAAGGCGACGGGCAACCAGTGGTACTGGTCCTACGAGTACCCGGACAGCGAGTTCGCCTTCGACAGCTACATGGTGGCTCCGGGCTACAAGGACTTCGACACCGCCATGGCCGAGGCCGGCGACGAGATCGAGGCCGCCGGCGTGACCCGCGAGACCTGGCTGCTGCAGACCGACACCGCCGTCGTGGTGCCGGTGGGCAAGGTGGTCCGTCTTCAGGTCACCGGCGCGGACGTCATCCACTCCTGGGCCATGCCGGCCTTCGGCGTGAAGATCGACGCCGTCCCCGGCCGCCTGAACGAGACCTGGTTCCAGGTCGATGAGCCGGGCGTCTACTTCGGCCAGTGCTCCGAGCTCTGCGGCAAGGACCACGCCTACATGCCGATCATGGTCCACGCGGTGCCCCAGGCCGAATACGAGGCCTGGCTCGCCAAGACGGCCGAGATGTATGCGGGCGTGATCCCGTCGGTGGACGTCGCCGCCCTGCAGTGAGCCGGGCGGCGGGCGGGGCCCGGGGCGAAGCGGCCTGAAGGCCGGACCCCGGGGCGCCCGCGCCGCCGAAGACACCCCGCCGCGGTCCGCGAAGGCGGCCCGCGGCGTCGACGCCCCCGGGACGCGCCTGGCGCCGGATCCCGGGCCGGACCGAGACGCGGGGCGCGCGTTGATCGCCCCGACGCACCGCAGACGCGATCCGCCGACGCGACGCCGGCGGGATCGGACCCCGCCAACGCGACCGACGCGCGCCGCAAGACCGCGACCCGCTTCGTCCCCCGCGCGAGAGCCAGAACCGACCGACCCATGACCGACGCTTCGATCATCGACCCCGCGCCGCTGCGCTCCGCCCCCGCCTCCGGTTCGGGGGGCGCGCAGGCGACCGGCGGAACCCCGGAGCCGAGCGTCCGGGACTATGTGAGCCTGCTCAAGCCGCGGGTGATGTCGCTGGTGATCTTCACCGCCTTCGCCGGCATGATCGCCGCGCCCTCGGGCGTGAACCCGGTGGTCGGCTTCGCCGCGATCCTGTGCATCGCGGTGGGGGCGGGCGCCTCGGGCGCGCTGAACATGTGGTGGGACGCGGATATCGACGCCGTCATGCGCCGCACCGCCAACCGACCGATCCCCGCCGGCCGCATGGCCGCCGGAGAGGCGCTGGCCTTCGGGCTCGCCCTGTCGGTGCTGTCGGTGATGATGCTGACCGTCTTCGCCAATCCGCTGGCGGGGGGGCTGCTGGCCTTCACCATCTTCTTCTACGTGGTGATCTACTCGATGTGGCTGAAACGGGCCACGCCGCAGAACATCGTCATCGGCGGGCTCGCCGGCGCGCTGCCGCCGCTGGTCGGCTGGGTCGCCGCGACCGGGTCCGTGGACGTGGCGCCGCTGCTGATGGTCGGGCTGATCTTCATGTGGACGCCGCCGCATTTCTGGGCGCTGGCGCTGTTCGCCGACACCGATTACGGCAAGGCCGGCGTGCCGATGCTGCCCAACGTGGCCGGCCATCCCGAGACCCGCCGCCAGATCCTGCTCTACGCCCTGCTGCTGGCGCCGGTGGCGCTGGCCCCGGCCTTCACGGTCGCGGGCGGGCCGCTCTACCTGGTCGTGGCGCTGGCGCTCAACGCCCGCTTCGTCTGGGGCGCCTTCCGGATCCGCGGCCGCGCCGACGCCACGGCCCGGGCCGACACGTTCGCCGTTGAAAAGAAGTTCTTCGGCCTGTCGATCTGGTATCTCTTCGGCCACTTCGCCGCCATCCTGGCGGAAGCCGGCCTGCGCGCCATGCTGGGCGACTACGCCGCCGGCATGGCCCTGCTCTGACACGGAGGAACGACATGATCCCCGACCGCGAGCATGAACTTCACCGCCGCCGCCGCGGCCGCAACTTCGCCCTGGGCGGGGCGCTGGGCGTCTTCGTCCTGCTGGTCTTCGCCGTCACCGTCGCCAAGCTGGCCGACGGCCAGGTGATCCAGGGGTTCTGACCATGCGCTGGTGGGACGAGCTCGACAACGTGAAGCGGACGGTGGTGCGCCTGAGCGCGCTGGTCGCGGTCATGGCCTCGCTGACCGCCCTCGCCGTGCCGTTCTACTCCTGGTTCTGCGCGGTCACCGGCTTCGGCGGGGAGACCTCGGTCGCCGCGGGCGAGAGCGAGACCATCCTGGAAAAGACCATCAAGGTCCGCTTCGACGCCAACACCGAGCGCGGCTTCGCCTGGGACTTCAAGCCCGAGGTCCGGGAGATGGAGCTGCGCATCGGGGAGACCGGTCTGGTCTTCTACGAGGCGCATAACCCGACCGATCGCCCGGTGGCGGGGCAGGCCTCCTACAACGTCGCGCCGTTCTCGGCCGGGGGCTACTTCACCAAGATCGCCTGCTTCTGCTTCGAGCTTCAGGTGCTGCAGCCCGGCGAGACGCTGATGATGCCGGTCACCTTCTACGTGGACCCGGAGATCGTCGACGACATCGAGGCGAAATACGTCCGCACCATCACGCTGAGCTATACTTTCCACCCCGCCGACCTGCCCGAGGCCGAGACCGAGGAGGACGTCACCGACGCCTCCGCCGTCCTGCCGCGCGCGCAGGACGTCAACTGACGCCGCGCCCGCGCCGGCCCGCCGAAGATCCGCCAAGGAGGACGCCCCATGGCCCATGAGAAGAACCACGATTACCACATTCTCAGCCCCAGCCCGTGGCCGCTGGCCGGCGCGGCCGGCGCCTTCGTGATGCTGGGCGGCGCCGTCGCCTTCATGCATGACGGCGGCCCCTGGATCATGCTGATCGGCCTCGCCGGCGTGCTCTACACCATGTACGCGTGGTGGTCGGACGTGGTCGCGGAAAGCCGCGCCGGCGACCACACCCCGGTGGTGCAGATCGGCCTGCGCTACGGCGTGATCATGTTCATCATCTCGGAGGTGATGTTCTTCGTCGCGTGGTTCTGGTCGTTCTTCAAGCACGCCATGTACCCGATGGGCGAGATCCAGGGCACCGAGGTCGCGGCCGGCGTCTGGCCGCCGGTGGGGATCGAGACCTTCGACCCCTGGCACCTGCCGCTGATCAACACCCTGATCCTGCTGCTGTCGGGCTGCCTGGCCACCTGGGCGCACCACGCGATCGCCCATGACAACGACCGCAAGACCATGGCCAACGCCCTGGTCGGCGCGGTGGCGCTGGGCGTGCTGTTCACCATCACCCAGGCCTACGAATACGGCCACGCGGCCTTCGGCTTCTCGGGCAACATCTACGGCGCGAACTTCTACATGGCGACCGGCTTCCATGGCTTCCACGTCATCGTCGGCACCATCTTCCTCGCCGTGTGCATGATGCGCGCCTATGCCGGCCACTTCACCGCGGACAAGCATATCGGGTTCGAGGCCGCCGCCTGGTACTGGCACTTCGTCGACGTGGTGTGGCTGTTCCTGTTCGCCGCCGTCTACATCTGGGGCGGCTGAGGCCGGCTCCGGCCACGCCGACAGCGCGACCAGCCGAACAATGCGACGGGGGGCGGCTTCGGGCCGCCCCTTCGCGTTTCGGGGAGGCCACCGCCCCGGAACCCCTGCTCAACCACCCGGGACACCGCATCCATGCGCCGATCCAACCGCGCCCGCCTCGCCTTCCTGCTGATCTTCGGCCTCGGCGGCGTGGCCATCCTGTGCTGGCTCGGGACCTGGCAGGTGCAGCGGCTGAACTGGAAGCTGGGCCTGATCGAAGCGCTGGAGACGCGCCTCGACGCCGCTCCGGTCCCGCTGCCCGAGGCACCGACCGAGGCGGAGGACGAGTATCTGCGGGTCACGGTTCCGGGCGTCTATGACGGGTCCGAGCTGCATGTGCTGACCTCCGCCAAACCCTGGGGGCCGGGCTACCGGGTGATCGCGGGTTTCGACGCGGCGGACGGTAGGCGGATAATGGTCGATCGCGGTTTCGTCGAGGAGAGCCGGCGCAACGAGACCCGGCCCGGCGGCCCGGCGGAGGTGACGGGCGCGCTGCTCTGGCCGCAGGAGGTCGACGGGTTCGTGCCGGACCCGGACCTGGCGGAGAACCTGTGGTTCGCCCGCGACGTCCCCCCGATGGCCGAGGCGCTGGGCGCGGCGCCGATCCTGGTGGTGGCCGAGGCCAACGAGGCCGACTGGCCCAAGGCGCAGCCGCTCACCGTCAACCTGCGCAACGATCATCTGAACTACGCGATCACCTGGTTCGGGCTGGCGCTCGTCTGGGCGGGGATGACCGGCGCGCTGGCCCTGCGCCTGAAGCGGCGCGGCGAGGTCTGAGCGCGGCAAGCCGCGTCACAGGGTCCGGTCCGGCGCGAAAGCGGGACCTCGGCGGTTGCGAAGCGGCGGGCGCGGCCCGACCTTCTCTTGCCGGGGGGCGCCGCGCGCGGGGACAAGATGCTCGAATTTACGAAGAATAAACTTCAATGCGCTAGGACATGGCTCCGTGGCCGCCCGTCGGGCCCCGCTCGCCTGCGCGGCCAGGTTCCCGAGGCATCCCACGGTCCCCGGAGGGGGACGCAACCCGACCCCAGTTCCATTCCCCAGGCGACGGGGGCGGACCTGTCCGGACCGACTATTTCGAGGTCCGACATGCTCCGATCGCTCGCCCTTCTGTCCGCCATTCCCACCGCCGCCCCCGCGCGGGCGCTCTTCGATGGTTCCAGCGGCACCATCGGCCAGGGCGTCGTCGGCGCCTATGAGCTGCGCGACGGCGCGGTGGCGCTGGACAAGATCGCCGACCTCTCCGCCGGCCGCATCCTGGGCCGGCCCACCGGCGCGGGGTCCGGCGCGCCGCAGGAGATGGACGCCGCCACCCTGCGCGCGCTGTCCGACGAGTCGGCGGCCACGGTGTTCTTCGCCTCCATCTTCGACGCCGAAGCGGCCTCCATCCCCGCGACGCCCTCCACCGTCGTGACCTTCGGCTACGAGACCGCGGGCGATGGCGGCGGCGGCGAGTATCGACGCATCGGCTCCAATCCCAGCCATCAGGCCAAGCTGCAGACCGCGGACGGCCAGTGGTGGGAGCTGTCGGACCAGGAGCCGACGCCCCTCCAGCTCGGCGCCAAGTTCGACGGTTCGACCGACGACACCATCGCCATCAACAACTGGGTGCTGTTCCTGCGCATCAAGGGCCGCGCCGGGCGGTTGCCGGCGGGGTCGGCCTACTGCTCGGGCACCGTCTACATGGGCGGCGTGCGGGTGCGCGGCGCGGGCGGGGTCAACAACACCGACGCTTCGGTGTCCAAGACCCTGATCCTGTCGGACGCCAACCCGATGCTGTCCATGGGCCCGCGCGCCGACCAGCCCGACACTTTCCACCTGACCCATTGGGAGGATTTCACCGTCGCCTCGGCCGGAGGGCCGGTCAGCCCCATCACGCTGTGGGACACGGCCTCCTACCCCTACCAGATCGGCATCTGGGTCGGGCGCAACCACAACTACATGGAGACCGTGGCCGGCGGAGAGACGCCCACCATCGGCGGCGCCGGCGGTCTGACCATGCGCCGGGTCTGCGTGCAGGACGCCTCGGGCTGGGGGCTTTACGGCTACAAGCTCTGGGGCAAGTCGCTGATCGACGACTGCTTCTTCCGTCGCTGCGGCGGCAAGGGCGCGTTCGAGATGAACGACGACCGCAAGGCCGGCGTGATGAACTTCGCCGGCGTGTCGGTGGATTTCGCGGTGTCCAACATCCACGCCTTCGCCGGCGGCTACGCCAACCCGAACATGACCCATCGCGGCACGGGGCTTCGGATCGGCGCCTTCAAGTCCGACACCGACGCGCTGGGGCGGCTGTGGGAGGCTGGCGGCAACCAGAAGTTCGAGAACTTCTTCTCCGAGGGCTACAAGGTCCCCTTCGATATCCGCGCCACGCTGTCGGTGATGCTCGACAACATGTCCCTGGCCGGCGACCGGATCTATTTCGGGGCCGAGGAGAACCCGTCCAACCAGTGCAAGATCACCTTCTCCAAGTGGCGGACCTTCGACCTGGAGGAGATCAACATCACCCAGTCCGCCACGGTCGACCTGGGTCAGCTGCTCAAGCAGGACCAGGGCACGGACACGGTGATCAAGTACTGGACGGGCTTCACCTGGACCCCGCCGGGGGGCGGCGTCGATCCGACCGGGGTCTACAACAACCCCACCGTGCTGGAGCCGCGGTTCGACCTGAGCGCGGGCGCGTCCAACAGCTATCGTTTCCTGCCGCTGGTCGCCACCAGCTACGATCCGAGCTCGATCTGGTCGAACCTGCTGCCGCCCTTCTCCAACTCGGACGGGGGGAACCTGCAGGGCTGGAACCGGACCGGAGGCGGCGATCTTCAGGTGTCGAACCGCTGGCGCGTGCGGATCAAGAACGGCGCGCAGGTGGCCTATGACGTGGACGCGCTGTCGCCCGGCGATCTGGTGACGGTGCAGCTGTGGTTCGAGGTCAACGGCTCGCCCGATCAGGACGACATCACCTACGGGGTGCGCAACGGCTCCAACGCGTTGCAGTTCCAGCGTCCGCTGGGGCTCAGCGGGGTGCCGGTGGACACCAACTGGCGGGCCTTCAACGCCCGGGTGCCGGCGGACGGGGTGCTTCGGGTGTTCGTGAAGAACGCCACCGGCTCCAATGTCTTCCTGCGGCATCCGGTGGTCTGCGCCGGGGCGAGCGCGCCGCTGGGCCGGCATTACCTGACCGCCTGGCCGACGCCGGAAGGCGTGATCGCCACCGCCTGACCGCACGGGACCGCGGCATCGTCGAGACATCGGCCCCGGGGGGCGCGACCTGTCGCGCCCCCCTCGCGTTCCCGGCCCGCGCGCCGCGTGCTAGTTTGCCCGAGGGCCGGGGGGCTGGCCCGCGTGGTGTGATGGGAAAGGCGCGAAATGCAGGACCAGTCGATGGCGACCGAGGGCGCGGCGACCGCCGCGGCGGACCAGGTGGATGCGGATGTCATCACCTGCGCCTGGTATCACGCCGGCATCCGCGACTTTCACCTGGCCTGGATGCGCGCCAATCCGCGGCCGGGCATGATCTCCATCGTGCGGATCACCGACGACCGGCCGGTGGACAAGCTGGTGGAGGAGAACAAGCGCTTCGGGGCCGAGAAGGTCTATGTCTTCCGCTCCCAAGGGAAGGTGCTGCGCAATCTGGTGAAGCTTCTGCCGATCTTCTCGCTCTACGCTTTCTGGATCACCTGGCGGGAGGGCCGGACGCGCCAGTTCCTCACCCATGACGGCTTCTGTTTCTGGATGATCCCCAGCTTCATCCTGCGTCGGCGCTGCTATCTCTTCGCCCATGATCCCAAGCCGCATGAGAGCGCCGAGCAGGCGATGGCCGCGACCATCCGCAAACGCTATTTCCGCTGGGTCTATTTCCGCAAGCATTGGCGCGCGATCGTGGTGGGCTCGGAGAGCAACCGCGCCAAGATGCTGGAAGGGAACGCGGTTTCGGACACCATCGTCAGCCCGTTCCCCAAGTTCGACGCGGACCTGTTCGAGGGCGGCGCCGGCATTCCGGAGCTGGGCGGGGAAACCGGCTACATCCTGTTTTTCGGGCGGGTCGACATCTACAAGGGCGTCTACGACTGGCTTGTGGCGAACGCCGACGGTCTGGTGAAATCCCATCGCGTGGTGATCGCCGGAGAGATGATCGACAAGCGCGTGCTGGAATTCGCCGACCGGGTCACGATCATCGGCCGCTTCATCAAGACGGAGGAGGTGCCGGGCCTGTTCGAGAACGCCCGCGCCCTGATCTGCCCCTACATCTCCTCGACCCATTCGGGGATCGTGGACATGGGGGTCAGCTTCGGCACGCCGGTCTACGTCTCCCGCATCCCGTATTTCGAGGAGATGTATGCGGATCGGCCCGAGGTCCGCTATCTCGACGCGCTCGCGCCCGACCTGGCGGCCGACACCGCCTGAGCGGGGCGGGGCGGGGCAGGGAAGGGGGGCGGGCGCATCGGCGCCCCTCCCCCCCGCTCGTCTTCAGTCCCAGAGGTCGTAGGGGAACGCCTCGCGCAGGCCCGGCGGGGCCAGCACCGGGGCCGAGGTCATGTCGACCTTCGCCGCCTCGGCGACCGAGGAGAACACCCGCGGCCCGTCCGGCCGGCCGGTGCCCAGAACGTAGTCCTCGTATTTGAACGCCGGCTCGGTGGGCGACAGCCGCACCAGCTTCACGTCCTTGCCCAGCCGCTCCCCCAGCACGAAGCCGTGCAGGGAGGAGGTGACGATGTTGCGGGCGTTGACGATGTATTCGCAGACCAACGGCCACGGCTCCAGCGGGGAGACGATGGGGAAGGTCGTGTCCAGCTCCTTCAGCCGCAGGTCGTTGAGGTTGGGGATGAAGATCGTCTCGGGATAGCTCGGCAGCGTGCGCCGGGTCAGCAGGTCCGGGAACAGGTCGAAGACCAGCAGGCCGGGATCGCCGTAGATCTCGGGGACCTCGATCTCGGGCCGCCAGCGGTTGAGCCATTCGCGGGTCCTGGGCCCGCGCACCGCCCGCACGTCGAGGGTCGAGAAGCCCGGCTCCCCCCCCACGTCGCGACCGTTGACGCCGGAGCCCCAGACCGTGTCGCCCTCCTGCGCCATCTGCAGGATCGAGCCGATGGCGAACAGCGTCCGCGGGGCCGGGGCGTGGAAGGCGCGGTGCAGGCCGCGCAGGGCCAGCAGCTGGTCGACGACCACCAGCGACAGCTCATCCCCGAAATTGGCCGCGCCCTTGGGCCGCCAGTGGTGCACGTCGATGCGGGTCTGGTCGGTCGCCCGCCCCAGCCGCTTGATCTCGACCTTGTAGAACCACTTGCTCGCGGCCTTTTTCGCGAGCTTGTCGAACACGCCCGTCATTCGCACTCTCCGTCACGTCACCCGGCCGCAAGACGCTAGCCGGGGTCTTGGTCGCTGTCGACCGCGCTTTTTGCGCTGCAACATCGTCGGTCCGGACCATCGGCGCCCCGGGCGGGGATCGCTCCCCTCGGACCTTGGGGAAGGTGGGGCGGAACCGGGCCGAAACGGGCGGAACCTGTCGCGGGAATGAAGCGGGCGTGGCCTCAGGCCGCGCCCAGCGGGGCGGGGCCGCCATCGGGGGCCCGCGCGGACGCCCCGGCGGTCGGGGCCGCGCCGCGGCGCTGCGCGGCCAGCCGGTCGGCGCGCAGGGCCGAGGCGCGCAGCAGCAGCGCCATCAGCAGGTAGATGACCGGCATCGAGCTCCAGTTGGTGTGAACGGCGCTGATCATCATGCGCGCGATCACCGAAAGGTAGATGAAGAGCACGACCACCGACAGGATCCGCTCGCGCCGCATCAGCGTGACGATGCGATAGAGCAGGAACAGCCAGAACAGGCTGAAGAAGATCAGCGCGAACGCCCCGGTTTCCAGGAGAACCAGCAGGAAAGAGTTGTCGACGACCATCTGCAGCGCCTCGATCTGCCGCTTGTAGCCGACGCCGAACATCCAGTAGTCGGGCAGGCTGTCGATCGCCCGCGCGAACAGCGAGGCGCGGGCGGAGTCGAGGAACTGGCTCGAGCCGGACAGGTTGAAGATGTCGAGCCGCTGGAAGATCACGGAGTCGAAGGAGATCGGCAATGCGCCGCCCGAAAGCGACACCAGCAGCACGCCCCCGGAAATCGCCAGGCCAAGGGCCAGCACCGGCGTCGGGCCGATCTTGATCCGCCCCAGGATCACCAGCGGCGCCACCATCAGAAGCAGCTGCAGCATGCCCCCGCGCGATGACGACAGGACCGTGGCCAGCACGATCATCCCCGCCGAAATCCACGCGAAGGGACGGCTGACCTTCTGGTCCGTCGCCGGCATCGCCACGAACAGCGCCATGGCGAAGGCGACGATGGTCAGGCCGTAGGCCCCGGTGTTGCCGCTGAGCCCGCCGGCGCGGCTCGACGCGCTGTAGCGGCCGAGGCTGCGCTCCCAGAACTGCTGCGAATCCCGCACCGAGATGCCGGCGTAATGCATGAACAGCCCCGCCGCGACGGAGATGAACAGCCCGATCACCGCCAGCCGGATGATGCGCTGGATATAGGCCTCGTCGAGATCCTTGATGCAGAACACCAGGAAGAAGGGCGCGAAGATCGAGACCTGGCGCATCGCCGCGATCATCGAGCGTGCGATGTCCCCGAGCCCGATGTCGCCGGCCTGGAACAGCGGCGAGACCAGGCACACCGCGATATAGGCCAGGTAGAACCCCGCGACGGGGGATGCGGCGATGCCGCCGGTGAACAGGATCAGCAGGAACAGCGGCAACATGAAATCGATGATCGAGATCGGAAACCCCGCGATCACCGTCCCCATGAAGGGCGACAGCAGCGCCACGGCCTCGACCGTGCGCCTGATGTAGCGGTCCGCGATCATGCGCGCCCGTTCTCCCGGTCCATCACCACGCGGCTCGCCGCGCCCAACGCCCGCGCGGCCGCGCGGCGCCATCCCATCGACCCCGCGCCCCCGCGCGAGGGCCGGCGCCCGCGCTCCCGCAGGAGACGCGCGCCGGTCAGCATACTAGACCACGTCGGGTGAACGAAACGGATGCGGCGCGCCGGCGCGGGGCTCAGCCCGCCGCCGCCGGGGCGGAGGCCGGGTCGCGCGCCGGCAGCCAGTGCGACAGGTCCCGTCCCAGCAGCGCGCCGGTGCGCGCCACGTCCTCGCGGTACAGATCCTCCAGTTCGGCGCGGAACGCGGGCGACATCGCCTCGCGCGTCGCGTCCTTGCGCAGCTTGCGCTTCAGCGTCTCGACCAAGGGAATGCGGTTGCGCCGCAGGGCGCTCCGCAGCGCCTCCACCGGGGCTTTCAGCGGGCCCGGCGGGGTCAGGATCAGCTTCGCGAGGAGCTCCGAGCGGTGGGCGTGCGCGGCGTTGACCCGCGGAAACTCCGTGCGGCCGTCATCGGGCAGGCCGAGAAAGGCCAGCGCCTGCCGGTAGACCGCGCCGCAATCGGCGTTGAGGTCCTCCTGCAGCAGCACCAGCCGCTGATCCTCGGGAACCAGGGCGAAGAACCGCTCGATCTGGCGGGAGAACATCGCCATCTCGCGATATTGCAGCCACAGCTCGGCCTGCGCGCTCTCGGGGATGCGCTCGCCGCGGGCGCGGGCGTCCTGCAGGCGCCAGGCGGTCTCGAAATCCGCCTCGTCCTCGTTGCGGGAGAAATGCAGCTCCATGTGGAAGGCGTGGACCACCTCCACCGGGTTGCGCAGCATGGCGATGAACTTCGCGTCCGGGTTCATGCGCAGCGCGTTGGCCACCGCGGTCTCGGAGCGGAGATAGTTGGTCGACCCCTCGCCGATGGCCTTGTGGCGGGCCGGGTCGGCCCCGTCGAACAGCGCCAGATAGGCGGCGTCGTCGGTGAGGCCCTGCGCCTGTTTCAGCCGGGGGAAGTCGTCGCAGAAGTAGAACGGCTCCTTCGGGTCGCAGATGAACGCCTCGGGATGTTCGGAGATGTAATGCGCCAGCGCCGTGGTCCCGCATTTCGGCGCGCCGATGATGAACAGGTTCGGAACGGGCATCGCAACTCCTCGGCGCTTGGGGCCGGTTTCCACCGAAGACCGACGGAACCACAGGGGGCCGCGCACGGCAACAGATCTCGCAACCGCAGCAACCATGCGGGCCGCCGTCGCGACAAGGCGCCTATCGTCGCGTCCCGCCGGGGCGGCGTTCAGTGCGCGCCGCCGTCCCCCGCCGTCTCGCCGCGCAGCCGGGCGACGAGCGGGACGATGACGCGGGTCACCAGCGGGATGAGCGCGAAGCCCGCCGCGAGCCCCAGCACCCCGTCGAGCCCCGCGGTGACGATCCAGCGCGCGGCCCCGGCCATGCCCTCGCCGACGCCGGCGGCGACCGCCCCGGCGGCGTGCACGATGATCTCGGTGGGCGCGTGCCAGCCCAGTTCGTGCAGGCCATGGGTGAGGATCGAGCCGCCGACCCACAGCATCGCCGCGGTGCCCACGGTGGCGATGACCTTCATCACCGTGGGCATCGCCTTGACGATCCCCCGCCCCAGCGCCCGCGTCGCCTCCAGCCGCCCGATGCGGGTCAGCGTCAGCCCGAAGTCGTCGGCCTTCACCAGCAGCGCCACCGCGCCGTAGACCAGCACCGTGATGCCCAGCCCGACGGCGGCGAGCGCCACGGCCTCGGTCACGAAATGGTCGCTCTCGATGGCGGCGAGCGAGATGGTCATGATCTCCGCCGACAGGATGAAGTCGGTCTTGATCGCGCCCTTCACGCGCTGGGTCTCCAGGTGGGCGGCGTCGAGGGTCCGGGCCTCCTGCGGGCCGCTTTCGGGGGGATGGGGGAAGATCGCGTGATGGATCTTCTCCGCCCCCTCGAAGCACAGGTAGCAGCCGCCCAGCATCAGCAGCGGCGTCAGCGCCGCGGGCAGGAAGGCGTTGAGCGCCAGCGCCGCGGGCAGCAGGATCACCAGCTTGTTGAAGGCCGAGGCGCGGGCGATCTTCCACACGATCGGCAATTCACGGGCGGCGGGCAGGCCGGAGACGTATTTGGGCGTCACCGCGGCGTCGTCGATGACCACGCCCGCGGCCTTGGCGCCGGCCTTGGCGCTCTGGGCGGCGATGTCGTCGAGCTGCGCCGCCGCCAGCTTGGCGATGGCCGCCACGTCGTCCAGAAGCGCCAGAAGTCCGCTCATGCGCTCGTCCCCTCGTTGCGGCCGACCCGGGCGTCGGCCTCGGGTCTAGGTAGGGCCAAGGGCGCGACGGTTCCAGCGCCGCGTTGCGCGGCGGCGTCGCGCAGGGCCGTCGTCCAGCCGCGGGCGGCCTCGGCCAGCATGTCCGGCGGGAAGCCCGAGAAGCCCACGACCACCCCGTGCCGCCCCGGCGGCGGGGCCGACAGGTGCAGCCCGGCCAGCGCCCGCGCCCCGAACCCCGCGGCGCGGGCGAGCGCGATGGCCTCCGCCTCCGTGATCTGCGGGGGCAGGGGGACGATCAGGTGCAGGCCCTGGTCGGGGGGCGCGGCCGCCACGCCGCCTTCGCGCAGGGCGTCGACCAGCGCGTCGCGGGCGGCGCGGGCGCGGCGGCGAGCGCGGCGCAGATGGGCGGCGAAATGGCCCTCGCGCAGGAACGCGGCCAGCGCGTCCTCGGCCAGCGTGGCGGGGTGGCGGTCGGTGCGCGCGCGCAGGCGCAGAACGGGGTCGAGCAGCGGCTCGGGCAGGGCCAGGTAGCCGACCCGCAACCCCGGAAACAGCGCCTTGGAGAAGGTGCCGATATAGATCGTCCGCCCCGCCCCATCCATGCCCTGAAGCGCGGTGAGCGGCGGGCCGGCATAGCGGAATTCGCTGTCGTAATCGTCTTCGAGGATCCAGGCCCCGGCCCGCCGCGCCCAGTCGATCAGCGCCAGCCGGCGCGGCATGGTCATGGTCACGCCCAGCGGGAACTGGTGGGACGGGGTGACATAGGCCGCGCGCGCGTCGGGGGCCATGGCCTCGCCCGCCGCGGGGTCCAGCCCGTCGGCATCCACCGGCACGCCGGTCAGGCGCAGGCCGGCGCCTTCCAGCGCGGCGCGGGCCATCGGGTAGCACGGATCCTCGATCCAGGCCCGGTCGCCGGGCGCCAGCACCCCCCGCGCCACCAGGTCCAGCGCCTGCTGGGAGCCGGAGGTGATGACGATGCGCTCCGGCGCGCAGCGCAGCCCGCGGGCGGCGCGCAGGTAGTCCGAAGCGGCCTCCCGCAGGGCCCGCCCGCCGCGCGGGTCGCCATAGGCGAAATGGGCCGGCGCGGCGCGCGCGAGATGGCGCGACAGCAGCGCCCGGAACGTCCCCATGGTGCGCGGATCGGGCGTCGCCACGCCCACCGCGCCGGGCAGGGCGGGGGAGACGTCGCGCAGCGCCGCCGCGTCGGCCGCATCCGAGGCCCCGCCCGCATCGGAGACCGCGCCCGCATCGGAGGCTGCGTCAGGGGCGGGGGCGGCGCTGGGCAGGCGCGGCACCCTTGCGGCGACATAGGTGCCGGCGCCGGTGCGGGCCTCCAGGTAGCCGTCGGCCTGCAGGGTCTCGTAGGCCGCCACCGCGGCGCCCCGCGACAGGCCCAGCCGGGCCGCGAGGTCCCGCGTCGTGGGCAGCTTGGCGCCGGGCGACACCGCCCCCTGCTCGATCAGCCGGCGGATCTCCGCCCTCAGCGCCGCCTGCCGCGGCCCGCCCGCCGGCAGCACCGGGATCAGAGCCGACCAGTCCGGAGAATTGGTCTGAATTCTTTCCGCCATATTGGACCTTCGCCGAGCCAATCGCCTCGGCTACCGGTGGACCAACCTCCCGCGAAAGGCAACAAGATGTCCGATACCGCCCTCTCCTACCCCGTCGACGCCCGCAACAGGGTCAGGCGCCATCATGAGCGCGGGGCCTACGACCACGACGCCGTCCATGCCGTGCTCGACGCCGGGATGCTGTGCCACGTCGCCTATGTCTTCGACGGCCAGCCCTATTGCACCCCGACCCTGCACTGGCGCGAGGGCGAGATGCTTTACTGGCACGGCTCGTCCGCCAGCCGCATGCTGCGCGGTCAGCGGGCCGGGGTTCCGGTCTGCGTTACGGTCTCGCATCTGGACGGGATCGTGCTGGCGCGGCGCGGGCTCAACCACTCGGCCAATTACCGGGCGGCGATGTGCTTCGGGACCGCCCGCATCGTGGATGACCCGGCGGAGAAGGCGCAGGCGCTCGCCGCCGTCATCGACCGCTTCCTGCCCGGCCGCTCGGGGCGGGTGAAGCCCAACACGGCGCAGGAGGCGAAGGCGACGACGGTGATCGGGATGCGGATCGACCAGGCCTCGGCCAAGGTCCGCGCGGCGGGGGTGGGGGACGAGCCCGAGGACCTCGCCCTGCCGATCTGGGCCGGCGTGATCCCCGTGCGCACGGTGATCGGCGCGGTCGAGACCAGCCCCCATGTCCCCGCCGGCGTGGCCCGGCCGCCGGAGCTTGCGCATTACCCGGAGGGCGAGACCCTCGACAAGGCGCTGCGCGAGACCCAGCGGATTTACGAAGGCGGCTGAGGGGGGCGCTTTCCCGCCCCCCCCGCCCGCCTCCCGCGCCTCAGGCGGCGCGGGGAGCGGGCGCCTCTGCGGGGGCGTTCACGGGGACGTTCACGGGGGCGCCGACGGGCGCCGCGGCGATCCAGCGCCGCGACCCCAGCAGCAGCGCCAGCGCGGCGGCGGCGAGCACCGCGCCCACCGCCGGCAGGGCCGCGTAGCCGAAGCCGAGCGCCAGCACCGCGCCGCCGACCCCGGCCCCGATGGCGTTGCCCAGGTTGAACGCCCCGATATTCATCGAGGCCGCGAGGTTCGGCGCCCCCTGCGCCGCCCCCATCACCCGGATCTGCAGGGGCGAGACCAGCGCGAAGGTCACCGCCCCCCACAGGAAGGTCGCGACCGCCGCCGCCGGCGCCCAGCCCAGCGTCAGGGGCAGGATCAGCAGCATCGCGATCAGCGCGACCAGCGCCGCCGCCACCGCCCGGTCCGCCGAACGGTCGCCCGCCCGTCCCCCGACCCAGTTGCCGAAGGTCAGACCGACTCCGAACACCACCAGCATCGCCGAGACGAATTCCGGGCTCGCCCCCGCCTCCGCGATCAGCAGCGGCGCGAAATAGGTGAGCACCACGAACATCGCCGAGGCCTGAAGCGCCGTGACCCCCAGCGCCGCCAGCACCGCCGGCCGGCGCAGGGCCGACAGCTCGGCGCGCATGTTCACCACCTCCGTCACCCGGCCGCGGGGCAGGGCCAGCGCCAGCGAGACCATGGCCGCCACCCCGATCAGGGCGATGGCGAGGAACACCCAGCGCCAGCCGATCTCGGCCCCCGCCCAGGCCGCCGCCGGCACGCCGATGACATTGGCCAGCGACAGGCCGGTGAACATCGCGGCCACCGCGCTCGCCTGTCTTCCGGGCGCCGCGATCCCCGCCGCCACCACCGAGCCGACGCCGAAGAACGCCCCGTGGTTCAGCGAGGTCAGCACCCGCGCCCCCAGCAGCGTGGCGAAATCCGGGGCCAGCGCCGACAGCAGGTTGCCCAGCGTGAAGATCCCCATCAGCCCGACCAGCAGCAGGTTGCGCGGCATCCGCGTGGTGCTGAGCGTCATCAGCGGCGCCCCGATCATGACGCCCGCCGCATAGCCGGTGATCAACTGGCCGGCGCGGGGGATGGAGGCGTCCACCCCCTCGGCGATGGCGGGCAGCATGCCCATGGGGGAGAATTCGGTGACGCCGATGCCGAAGGCGCCGACGGCGAGCGAAAGGATGGCGAGATCGGATCGCATATGCGCTCCTTGAAGCGGAGGGTGAGAGACAGGGAGCGGACATAGACCGGGGCCGGCCGAGCGATTAGACGGGGAAGATGCGCGGCTTCTTTGACTCCAAGGCAAAGATCAGGGCGCAGGGATCGCGGCGCGGGCATCGGGCGCGCCGAAACCGGGAGCGGAACGATGGAGCGGATCGGCGCCGACCGCATGGGCGAGATGCGGATTTTCGCGGAAGTGGTGGCGCAGGGCGGCTTCTCCGCCGCCGGGCGCGCGCTGGGCGCCAGCCCCTCGGGCGTCAGCCGGGCGGTGGCGCGGCTGGAGGCGCGGCTCGGCGTGCGCCTGCTGCTGCGCACCACCCGCGCCATGACCCTGACGGCGGAGGGCGAGGCCTATCACCGCGCCGCCCTGCGCATCCTCGCCGACCTGGAGGAGACCGAGCGCCGCGTCGCCGACCGCGCGGCCCCGCGGGGCAAGCTGCGGGTGTCGGCCTCGATCGCGTTGGGGCGGGCGCGCATCCTGCCGCTGCTGCCCGAATTCCTGGAGCGCTATCCGGGCGTCTCGCTCGATCTCAACCTGGGCGACGCCATCGTCGACCTGGCGGGCGGGCAGGCGGATGTGGCGATCCGGGTCGGCCCGCTGCCCGACAGCGGGCTGACCGCGCGGCGGCTGGGGGACACGGGACGCTGCGTGGCGGCCTCGCCCGCCTATCTCGCCCGCGCCGGGGTTCCGCGGACGCCGGAGGCGCTGCTCGACCACAACTGCCTGCGCTACAACCGCGACGCGCCGGGCGCGGGCTGGCCGTTCCGGCGGGACGGGACGCTGTTCCGGGTTCCGGTCCGCGGCAATGTCGAGGCCAACAGCGGCGCGACGCTGGCGCAGCTCGCCCGCGACGGACTGGGCGTCGTGCGGCTCGGGCGCTTCATGCTGGCCGAGGATCTGGAGGCCGGCCGGCTGGTGGAGCTGCTGGCGGATCACGACGCCGAGGACCGCGAGCCCTTCCACGTGGTTTTCGTCATCGGCGCCACGACGCCCGCGCGGATCCGCGCCTTCGTCGATTTCGTGGTGGAGAAACTGGCGGGCCGCTGAGGGGAACGCCGGGGGCGGGCCGCTGAGGCCGCCTCCCCCATGCGCCGCGCCCGCGATCCGTTTCCGGGTCGCGGTTTCGCGGTCTGCGTGCGGAAGGGAGGGTGGTACCGACGCCCCGGCTCGAACGGGGGACCCCTAGATCCACAATCTAGTACTCTAACCAACTGAGCTACGTCGGCACGCGGGGCGCTGCTTAGCGCCACGGGCGCGGGGATGCAAGCGCGACCTTGCGCTTCTTTGCGGCTCGGAGTAGCGACGGCGCGGAAACGGCGCGAACGCGCGCCTTGCGCATCCCGCGCCGGAGGACGGAGCATGGCGGACATCAACTCGGAAAGCGACGTCGCGGCCTCGATCCAGATCGGCCCGACGACCGAGGGCATGGTCCGCATTTTCGTCGAGGGCGACGGATTCGGCCTGCCGATCGATTTCGATCCCGAAGAGGCCGAGGAGATCGCGGAGGAGCTGCGCGGCGCCGCCGAGCGCGCCCGCGCGGTCCAGGGCCAGGCCCGCAAGGGCGGCGCGCCGAAGGGCAAGGGCGGGCCGGCCGGCGGCCGCGGACCCAAGGGGCGTCCCGGCCGCTGAGCCGGGCGCGCCGTCGCTGATGGGGTGATGCGGCCGGGGCGACGCTGCGGACCAGACGCGCCGCAGGGTGACCTCTACGTAAAAATCGATTGTCTCTATGCGTTGATTCGCAATACACCTCTGGTGGAGATATGGCGTTTCCCTGCGAGTCCGTTCGGGGGCGCTGATCTACGGTGGCCTATCGGGCGCTGACGTCAGCGTTGCGCGGCCCTTGGGGAGTGGTATGCGTTTCAGAAGTTCACGTGTCGCGCAGGCGGCCGCGGCAGGGTTCCTCCTGTCGACCTCGCCGCTCTCGGCCGCCGGTCTCGACGCCACCACGCTGATGAGCCGGTTCGCGTTGATCTCGCTCGGCGACGCGGACGTCACAGGCGTCAATCATATCGAAGGCCGCGCCTATGTCGGCGGCGACATGACGGCCACCGGCTTTTACGCCAACAGCGACGGCAGTCCCGACGTGGCCGTGGGCGATGTCACGGGCTCCCTGGTCGTGGGCAACGACATCGTGGGCAGCGTGCAGAGCGGCGGGAGCGGCTCGATCGTGGTCGGGGGCAGCATCACCGGCGCCAACAGCTCCGGTCTGCCGACTTCCGAAGGCGTCGGCGCGGACGTTCCCGGCGGCGTGCCGGTCACCGACATGGCGAATCTGTTCACCGGGCTTTCCTCGACGCTGGGCGGCATGGCCGGCACGGCGGGGGCGGCCTTCTCCGGCGACATGAACAGCTGGACCTTCACGTCCGGCGCGGGCGACGCCGACGGGCTGGCGATTCTGAACCTCAGTGCGGTCGACGCCAATTCCATTCTCAGCTCGAACGGGTTGATGAACTTCAATGTGGATGCGGGCGTCACGCTGGTGATCAACGTCGAGACCGCGCCGGCCAATGTCAGCGCCAAGGTGAACACGGACGCCGAGTCGGTGCTGTTCAACTTCCACGCCGCCACGAGCCTCGTGTTCGGAAGCCAGGCGTTCAACACGTCGCTGCTGGCGCCGCTGGCCGATTTCTCCTCTCCGAGCGGGGGGACGCGCGGGTCGATGGTGGTCGGTTCGCTGGCTGACATGGCCGGCGAGATCCGCAGTTTCTCCAACAGCGACTCCACCTTCGGCGGCGATCTGAGCAGCGTCTCGGTCTCCGCCGTGCCGCTGCCGGCGCCGGCGCTGCTGCTGCTGGCCGGTCTGGGCGCGCTGGGCGTCGTCCGGCGCCGGGCCGCCTGAGGGCTCAAACCCCCGACAGCGCCGAGAGCCCCGGGTCGAGCGCCGCGCGCAGGCGCATCGCCCCGACCCGCGCGGCCTTCAGGGTCATCGCCTTGCGCCGCGCGGCGGCCATGGGGCGGGGCGCCGGGCTGCGCAGGATCTCGGCTCCGAATCCGTCGGCGCGCATCAGGCCCTGGTCTTCGGGCAGGACCTCGGCCGGGAAGGCCCCGTCCACCGCGAAGAAGAACCGCTCGCACCAGTCGAGATAGCCCGGCCATTTCCGGTCCGAGCGGAAGTCGGGCAGACCCGACTTGCATTCCACGATCCAGATCTCGCCCTTGGGGCCGAGGGCGAACACGTCCGCCCGCAGTCCCCGGGCCGGGACGAATTCGCAGATCGGCGCGAAGCCCAGGTCGATCAGGCCGCGGCACACGCCGCGGGCCAGAACGAATCCCGGCGCCGTGCCCTCCGGCGGGGGCGCGTCGGGGGCGTCGGGCGGGGCGGGGGGACGGGTCGGGTCGGTCTGCACTTGCGGCGCCTCCTTGATGTTCGCATAATGTTCCCCGACTTGGTTTTCGTCAACGACTCTTGCCAATTGGTAAATGTTGCTAATTCGTTCGGTTAACGGCGCCCCTAGGGCTAGTGATCCGACGACGGTCAATCACAAAATCTAGTCAAAACTGGCAAAAAATCTGTTGCGCTGGAGGAGGGGTCTTCCTAATCATGGGCCCACCAGCACCGGCCCACACCACATGTGGTGTTCGCCGCCGCCACCGGGGTCCGCCCCACCACCGCACACCAGATCGATGGAGACGTCCGGCGCACGGGCGCTCCTTTTGGGACGGCGCGACGCACGCGACGCCCTCGGGACAATTGCGAACACGCCCACGGCAAGGGCGGATAAGGGACTCGCCATGAAAATCGAACGCCGCTTCACCCAGGACGGCGCCTCCCCCTACGAGGCGTTCGACTTCCGCAAGGCCACGTCCGAGATCCGCAATCCCAACGGGACCGTGGTGTTCTCGCTCAAGGGCATCGACGTGCCCGCGGACTGGAGCCAGGTGGCCTCCGACGTCCTCGCCCAGAAATACTTCCGCAAGGCCGGCGTTCCGGCCCGCCTGAAGAAGGTGAAGGAAGAGGGCGTGCCCGAGTTCCTGTGGCGCTCGGTCCCCGATGACGCGGCGCTGGCCAAGCTGCCCGAATCCGAGCGCTTCGGCGGCGAGATGAAGGCCCAGCAGGTCTTCGACCGGCTCGCCGGCGCCTGGGCCTACTGGGGCTGGAAGGGCGGCTATTTCTCCTCCGAGGCCGACGCCCAGGCCTATTACGACGAAATGCGCCACATGCTCTGCGCCCAGATGGCGGCGCCGAACTCCCCGCAGTGGTTCAACACCGGCCTGCACTGGGCCTATGGCATCGACGGCCCCAGCCAGGGCCACTTCTACGTCGATTTCCAGACCGGCAAGCTGGTCAAGTCCAAGTCGGCCTATGAGCACCCGCAGCCCCATGCCTGCTTCATCCAGAGCGTCTCGGACGACCTGGTGAACGACGGGGGCATCATGGACCTGTGGACCCGCGAGGCGCGCCTGTTCAAATACGGGTCGGGCACCGGCACCAACTTCTCCTCCGTGCGCGCCGAGAACGAGCCGCTGGGCGGCGGCGGCAAGTCGTCGGGCCTGATGTCCTTCCTCAAGATCGGCGACCGCGCCGCCGGCGCCATCAAGTCGGGCGGCACCACGCGCCGCGCCGCCAAGATGGTGATCTGCGACATGGATCACCCCGATATCGAGGCCTTCATCAACTGGAAGGTCCGCGAGGAGCAGAAGGTCGCCTCCCTCGTCGCCGGCTCCAAGGTGCATGAGAAGAAGCTCAACGAGATCTTCGAGGCGATCCGCGTCTGGGACGGGGCCGAGGGCGACGCCTTCGATCCCAAGAAGAACGCCGCGCTGAAGGCCGCGATCAAGTCCGCCCGCCGCGCCATGATCCCCGAGACCTACACCAAGCGCGTGCTGGAATACGCGGCGCAGGGCTATGGCTCGATCGAGTTCCCGACCTATGACACCGACTGGGACTCCGAGGCCTACCTGACCGTCTCCGGCCAGAACTCCAACAACTCGGTCCGCGTCACCGACGCCTTCCTGAAGGCCGCCCGCGAGGATGCGGACTGGGAGCTGGTGCGCCGCACCGACGGCTCCGTCGCCCGCACCGTCAAGGCGCGCGAGCTGTGGGACCAGATCGGTCACGCCGCCTGGGCCTGCGCCGATCCGGGCGTGCAGTATCACGACACTATCAACGCCTGGCACACCTGCCCGGCGGACGGGCCGATCCGCGCGTCGAACCCGTGCTCGGAATACATGTTCCTCGACGATACGGCCTGCAACCTGGCCTCGATGAACCTGCTGACCTTCCTCGACGCCGAGGGTTTCGACGTCGCCGCCTATGAGCACGCGACCCGGCTGTGGACCGTCACGCTGGAAATCTCCGTGCTGATGGCGCAGTTCCCGTCGGAGGAGATCGCGCGCCGGTCCTACAAGTACCGCACGCTGGGTCTCGGCTACGCCAATATCGGCGGGCTGCTGATGAACATGGGCCTCGGCTACGACTCCGCCGACGGGCGCGCCATGGGCGCCGCCCTGACCGCGATCATGACCGGCGTGTCCTACGCCACCTCGGCCGAGATGGCCGCGGAAGTGGGGCCGTTCCCGGGCTACAAGTCCAACGCCAAGGACATGCTGCGGGTGATCCGCAACCACCGCCGCGCCGCGATGAGCGAGACCGAGGGCTATGAGGGCCTGGCCGTCACGCCGGTGCCGCTGGACGCCGACAACTGCCCGGACTCCGAGCTGGTGGTCCGCGCCCGCGTCGCCTGGGACGAGGCCCTGCGGCTGGGCGAGGCCCACGGCTTCCGCAACGCCCAGGCCACCGTCATCGCGCCCACCGGCACCATCGGCCTGGTCATGGACTGCGACACCACCGGCATCGAGCCCGACTTCGCGCTGGTGAAGTTCAAGAAGCTGGCCGGCGGCGGCTACTTCAAGATCATCAACCAGTCGGTTCCCGCCGCGCTGGAGACGCTGGGCTACGACGAGGTCTCCGTCGACCGCATCATCCGCTACGCCGTGGGCTCCGGCACGCTGGCCGACGCGCCGGGCGTGTCGCTTCAGAAGCTGGTCGCCAAGGGCTTCGGCCCCGAGCAGGTGGAGCTGCTGGAGGCCGCGACCGAGACCGCCTTCGACATCTCCTTCGCCTTCAACCAGTTCACCCTGGGGCTGGAGTTCTGCCGCGACACGCTGGGCATCCCCGAGGCCAAGCTGAACGATCCGTCCTTCTCCATGCTGCGCCATCTCGGCTTCTCCAAGGCCGATATCGACGCCGCCAACAACCATGTCTGCGGGACCATGACGCTGGAAGGCGCGCCGGGCCTGCTGGACGAGCATCTTTCGGTCTTCGATTGCGCCAATCCCTGCGGCAAGATCGGCAAGCGCTATCTCTCGGTGGAAAGCCACATCCGCATGATGGCCGCGGCGCAGAGCTTCATTTCGGGCGCGATCTCCAAGACCGTGAACATGCCCAATGACGCGAGCATCGCCGATTGCCTCGAAGCCTATGAGCTGTCCTGGTCGCTGGGCGTGAAGGCCAACGCGCTCTACCGCGACGGCTCCAAACTGTCGCAGCCGCTGTCCGC
The DNA here is from genome assembly GCF_900106695.1 of Albimonas donghaensis. Taxonomy (GTDB): domain Bacteria; phylum Pseudomonadota; class Alphaproteobacteria; order Rhodobacterales; family Rhodobacteraceae; genus Albimonas; species Albimonas donghaensis. The sequence continues at coordinate 150,218 of NZ_FNMZ01000002.1, read as the reverse complement.
CGCGCTGATCGACGACGACGACGACTTCGAGGAGGAGCTGGCCGAGGCCCCGATGGCGGCCCGCGCCTCGATGATCGCCGAGAAGATCGTCGAAAAGGTCATCGTGAAGGAGATCGCCCGCGGTCGCGACAAGCTGCCCGAGCGGCGCAAGGGCTACACCCAGAAGGCCATCGTCGGCGGCCACAAGGTCTATCTGCGCACCGGCGAATACAAGGACGGCCGCCTGGGCGAGATCTTCATCGACATGCACAAGGAAGGCGCCGCCTTCCGCGCCATGATGAACAACTTCGCCATCGCGGTGTCGGTGGGCCTGCAATACGGCGTGCCGCTGGAGGAGTTCGTGGAGGCCTTCACCTTCACCCGCTTCGAACCCGCGGGCCTGGTGCAGGGCAACGACTCGATCAAGAACGCGACCTCGATCCTGGACTACATCTTCCGCGAGCTGGCGGTGTCCTATCTCGACCGCACCGATCTCGCCCATGTGCAGCCGGACGGCGTGCGCTTCGACGAAGTCGGGCGCGGCGACCAGGAGGGCAAGCGCAACTTCGTCGAGGCCGAGGCGACCGTCGCCGAGCAGGCCGTGGCGATGCTGCGCGAGATGACCTCGCCCGGCTACATCCGCAAGCGGGTCCCGCAGGAGCTGTTCGTGGTCCGCGGCGGCGGCGCGTCCCCTGCGGTCGAGGCCACCGCCTCCGTCGCGGCGCTGGAGACGGCGGGCGAAACCGCGACCCTGGTGGAGGCCGCGACGGCTTCGGCGGCGGTCCCGTTCGACGACCGCGCCAAGGCCAAGATGCAGGGCTATGAGGGCGATCCCTGCGGGGAATGCGGGAACTTCACGCTGGTGCGCAACGGCACCTGCCTGAAATGCAACACGTGCGGCGGGACCTCGGGGTGCTCCTGACCCCCTTCGCCGGACGTTAACGAACAGGCCGCAGGCGAAACCACGAGCAGAAAAGCAGAAGCCTGAACCGCTGCGCCTGAACGGGGGGGACTTGTCCGGTCCCCCCCGTTTTCTTTGACGCAATCGATTTTTCACACAAGGCGACTGATCCTCCTGTCGGCGCGACCTGCGGGCAGGGGGCGAATCGTGTGCGCCGGCGGATGGCGTCGCGGCTTTAACGATTTCGAAACCCGGCCTTGAGAAAGTGCGAATGTTCGGGCGATCCCCGTCCCGCCGAGGTCAAGACGATGTTGGGAACTCTCTCCACATACGCCCCCGCCTCCGCCCCCCGCAGGGTGGAGCCTCCGGGCGCCGCGCTCCGCCTGACGGAAGCGCCCGAGGCTGCCGCGCCGCCGCGTCAGACGGCCTCGGATACGGACAACGCAGCGCTTGAAGCGCTCGCCCGCGAAAGCGGCGCAGGCCCGAAGGGCGCGATTAAGAACGACGAATCGCTCGCGGCCCGGCTCGCCCGGGCGACGCTCGAAGCCGGCGACGACCCGGTGGAAACGCCTCCCCCCGAAAATGAAACGCCCGCCGGCGGGCTCTCGGACGCCGAGCGCGACGCCGTGGACCGCATGGCCGACCGCGACCGGGATGTGCGGGCCCACGAAATGGCGCATGTCATCGCCGGACGGCCTTGGGCCGGGCCGCCGGTCTACATGTACCAGATGGGCCCGGACGGGCGCCGCTACGTCATCGGCGGCTTCGTGCCGATCGACGTGACCGAGGTGAAGGGCGACCCCCAGGCCACCGTCTACAAGATGCGGGTGGTGAGCGACGCGGCCCTCGCGCCGCCGGACCCCTCCGCCGCCGACCGTCGGGTCGCGGCCATCGCCCAGGCCAAGCTGCAGGAAGCCCTGGCCGCGATCAGTTCCCAGAGCCGCGCGATCCGCGAAGGCGCGTCGCCCGAAGAGGCGGATGCGGCGGCCGCGTCCGGGCTGAACATCCGGATCTGAAGATCCTCGCGGCGCGCCGCGGCCGCCGTCCCGATGAAGGGGCGGGCCGCCTGGATCCGCGCCCCCGCTTCCCGATCGCGACAGCCTCTCCGTCCCCGGCGCTGGTCCTGCGGCGGCCGAATTTGCGCCGCGTTTCCGCCATGTTTGGGCGGCGGGGACAGGCCGCGATCCCGCCTCACGCCCGCCTCACGCCCCCCCGCGCATTCGCATCGACGAGCCGCCGGCGCCTGGCCGGCATCCCGATTCGCCCCACCGTCCGGCGATAGCCGCCCCCCTGCGCGAGCGCGTTGCGCGGAGCATTTCGGGTGAAGGTCATGGGGCGGGGAGGGCCTGCGCGGCAGGCGCGCGCGGCGCGAAACCGCCCGCCGCGTTCAGGCCTGTCCACGATGTCGGAATACCCCCCGAAGGGGTCGGTCACTCGGCGGCGATGCGCGCTTCGCAGACCGCATCGGCGCAACGCCGGGCCAGCCATTCGCCTTTCGGCGTAAGGTTATGCAGGTTGCGGCGCCGCTCGTTCGGGTCCGGGTCGTTGCTGACCAGCCCCAGCCCCTCGCGCCCCTGCACCACCCGCGTCGACAACGAGCTGACGCCACGGGAGGTTGACGAATTGGCCATGCCGATCCGATGCTGAAGCTCGTTGAGCGACTGCCCCTCCTGGATCGCGATCTCCAGGAACAGCGCCACCTGCTGTAGCGGCATCTCCGGGTCCTGCGCACGGATCACGCCGACCGCCGCAAGCAGCTTTCGCAGCGCGGCGCGGTCCTGGTCCGACAGACCCTCTATGTGAGCTTGAACGGTCATTCACTTGGTTAATACTTGGGGCGAAAGGATGACGCAACCGTATATCGCACCCAACTGAATTTCGCGGGCGAGCGCCCCTCGCGCCGCCGCGCCGAAACGCGCCCGGCGCGGCCATCCCGTCGGCGCGCTTGCCTCCGGGCGCGAACCGTGGTGCGAACCCGTCTCCGCCCCGCCATTCCGGAATCGCCGTCATGCCCGCCGCGCACGCCTTTCACGTCATCGTCCTCGGCGCCGGCGCCGCGGGCATGATGTGCGCCGCGACCGCCGCCGCCCGCGGCGCGCCCGCGCTGGTCATCGACCATGCCGACGCGCCGGGGGAGAAGATCCGCATCTCCGGCGGCGGACGCTGCAACTTCACCAACCTCTCCGGCGGCGACGCGACCCGCTACCTCTCGGGCAATCGCCATTTCGCCAAGTCGGCGCTGGGCCGCTACACGCCCGCCGACTTCCTCGCGCTCGTCGCCCGCCACCGCATCGCCTGGCACGAGAAGACCCTGGGCCAGCTTTTCTGCGACGGCTCGGCGCGCGAGATCGTGGCCATGCTGACCGAGGAGATGGCCCGCGCCGGCGTCGAACTGCGGCTCTCCACCGCCGCCGAGGACATCGCCCACGGCCCGGAGGGCTGGCGCGTGCGGCTGTCGGACGGCACGACCGCCGAGGCCCCGCGCCTCGTGCTCGCCACCGGCGGCAAGTCGATCCCCAAGATGGGCGCCACCGGCTTCGCGCTGAACCTGGCCGAGAGCCTCGGCCTGCCCATCGCCGAGACCCGCCCCGGCCTCGTCCCCCTGACCTTCGGCCCCGAATCGCTGGAGACCCTGCGCCCGCTGGCCGGCGTCGCGGCCCCCGCGGCGGTCTCCGCCGGGCGGGCGCGGTTCGAGGAGGCGCTGCTGTTCACCCATCGCGGCCTGTCGGGCCCGGCGATCCTGCAGGCGTCCTCCTACTGGCGGGAGGGGGAGGCGATCTCCGTCGATCTCGCCCCCCATGGCGCGCCCGGAGAGGCGCTGGTCGCCGCCAAGCGCGCCGGCCCGAAACGCGCGCTGGCCACGGCGCTGGCCGAGCAGCTTCCCCGCCGGCTCGCGCAGGCGCTGGCCGATGGCTCGGGCCTGACCGGCAACCTCGCCGACATGCCCGACAAGGCGCTGCGGGCCTTCGGCGAAGGGCTGCGCGCCTGGACCCTGAAGCCGGTGGGCACCGAGGGCTGGCGCACCGCCGAGGTGATGCTGGGCGGCGTCGCGACCTCCGCGCTCGACGCCCGCACGATGGAGGCCCGCAAGGTCCCCGGCCTGCATGTGATCGGCGAGGCGGTGGACGTCACCGGCTGGCTGGGCGGCTACAATTTCCAGTGGGCCTGGGCCTCGGGCCACGCCGCGGGCGAAGCCATCGCCGACGCTTTCGGCTGAGCCCGCCGCCGCCCCCCGAAAACGAAAAACGCGGCGCCCCCGGTCAGGGGCGCCGCGCCATGCCGATCCCCGAAGGGATGCGGGATCAGAGCCCGTAATCGGCGGGCAGCTTGTTGTAGACCTCTTCCATGAAGCGGGCGACCAGCGCGTCCTGGTCGTCCTCGCCGATCTCGTCGACGATGGCGGTCCACTTCTCGATCAGGCCGTTGAGGGTGTCGACCATCGCCTGCGCGTCGTCGATGCCGTACTTGTCCTTGGCCTCGGACACGATCATCGGCGTGTCGCCTTCGACGAAGGCGGCCTTGTCGGCCTTCATCTCGTCGGAGGGCTGGATGATCTCCACGCCATGCTCGGCGGCGGCGGCGAGCACTTCCTCGTCGGCCTGGGTGTAGAGCATGGTGGCCTGGACGCCGGCGCGGGCGGCCTGCTCAAGGAACATCTTGCGCGCGGCCTCGTCCTGATCCTGCCAGAAGCGCTGGTTGAACGACAGCAGCGACAGCGAGTGATAGGTGCCCAGGTTCAGCACGGTGTTGTACTTGGCCGTGTCCCACAGCGAGTAGGAGCGCATCGCGCCCGGCGCCTGGATGGCGATGTCGAGCGCGCCCTTGTCGAGCCCCTCATACATCTCCGAAGACGGCACGTTCACCTCGATGCCGCCGACCTTGGCCGCCCAGCGCGACCACAGCGAGCCCGGGACGCGCATCTTCTTGCCCGCCAGATCGGCGGTGGAGCGGATCGGCTCCTTGGAGATCAGCGTGTAGGGCGAGGTCGAGTAGGTGCCGGTGTAGACGATGTCCTGCGCGAGATACTCGTCCAGGCAGGGCTGGCAGTGCAGCAGGTTGAACTCGGAGGCCATGAACATGGCGACCAGCGCCGAGGGGGTCGACAGACCCATGTCGGCGACGACCTGGGCGCGGGGGAACTCGGCCGGGAAGTAGGTCATGGCCATCATGCCCACGTCGGCGATGCCGTCGCGCAGGCCCGACAGGGTCGGCTTGGCGCCGAGCAGGGCGCCGCCCTGGAAATACTTGACGTTCCAGTCGCCCGAATCCTCGAGCGCCTTGATCATCGGGTCGTAGCCCCCGACCGTGACCGGGTGCTTGGGCCCGACCCAGAGCGAGGCGGTGATGCGGTCGGCGGCCTGCGCGGCGGAGCCGGCGGCGGCGAAAGCGACCACGGCCGCGACTGCGGCCTTAGCGAAACGGTTCATGCGTGTCTCCTCCCAGGGGGCCCGCGCGCGTCGCCGGGCCCGAAGCCCATCCGCGGGTTTGCGACGCCCCGGATGGTTCGGCGGCATACTGCATTGCGCGCGGATGAATTGTCCAGTTGGTGTTCCGCCTGTCGGGACGAAGTTCGTCAATCATTTGATCAGGGCGCTGATTTCGAACGGCGCGGCGGCGGAGGCGCGGGCCCCGGCTTGCAAGCGCGGATGGCGGCGCGCAAAGATCGCGCCGACATGCGCCAGTTTCCGCGCCGCCGCGCGCTTCGCTCCCCGACCCGTTCCGCCCGGACCGAGGGCCGCTTCGCAACGCGATCATGGGCGTTGCGCGCCGGCGGATCGCGCCCGCACGCAACGCGTCTGTCCAGGTCGGGCCCGTCCGGGATGGGGCCCTCCGGGATGGGGGTGGGGGCGGCATGAGCGGGGCCGACGCGCCGTCTTCTTCCGGCCCCTCCGCTTCCGCGTCCTCCACGCCCCCCGCGTCGGACCCCCCCGCTTCGGACCCCCCCGCTTCCGGCCCCCCCGCGCCGAATCCGTCGCTGGCGGCCTCCGCGGCGCCGGGGGCCCCGCCGCCGGGCCTGCTCGACCGGGCGGTCTCCGCGCTTCTGCTCGCCGTCTCGGCCGGCGCGCTGGTCCGGGCGTTCAGCGGCGCGGAATGGGCGGCCTCGGCGGCCATCGCGGCGTTGCTGGCCTTCTGCGTGCTGGGCCGGGGACTGCTGAAGATGCGGGAGCGGCTGCTGCTCGCCGTCGCCATCGCGCTGACCGTGGCGGAGGTGGCGAGCGGCGATCGCCCGGGCGCCGTGATCTGGGATGCGCTGGACCGCGCCGCCTTTCTCGCCGCCTTCATGCTTCTGATCGGCGTGCTGCGCGACGCGGCGGCGACCTCGGGCTCCGTGGCCGCGTCGGGGCGCTGGCTGACCCGGCAGCCGCCGGGACGGCGCTACGGCGCGCTCGGCTCGGGCGGGCACGTGATGGCGGTGCTGCTGAACGTCGGCGCGCTGAACCTGCTGGCGCCGCTGATCCAGGCCGGCGTGCAGGCGGGCCGCGACGCCGGAGAGCCGCCCGACATCTCCGCGATCAAGGAGCGGCGGCAATTCTCCGCCCTGCTGCGCGGCTTCGCCACCGCGATCCTCTGGGCCCCGACCACGGTCACCCAGGCGATGCTGGCCAACCTGTTCCCGGGCGCCGATCCCTGGCGGGTGATCGGCGGCGGGCTGGGGCTGGCGGCGGTGCTGGGCGTGGCCGGCTATGTCGAGGACCGGATCCGCTGGGCCGGCGTGCAGCGCCGGGCCGAGGCCGCCCGCGCCGTCGCCGGCCAGCGCCGTCCGGACCCGCCGCCGATCCCGCGGGCGGCGCTGCTGGACGTGGGTTTCATCGCCCTGGCGCTGGTCGGGATCGCGGCGGCGATCTCCGCGCTCGCCGGCGTGGCGATGGTGCCCGCGCTGATGCTGGGCGCGCCGCTGCTGACCCTGGGCTGGATGTTCTCGCAGGCCCTGGGCGGACGAGGCGGGCCCCGCGCCGCCCCCCGCGCGGCGCTCGCCGTCACCGCGCGGCGCGGCGCGGCGATCCTCGGCCGGTCGATCCCCGCCTCGGCGCCCGAGGCGATCACGCTCGCGGTCGCGGGCTACATGGGGGCCATGCTCGCGGCCCTGCTGCCGCCCGACGCGGTGGCGGCCTGGACCGACAGCCTCCCCACCCTGCTGCTGCTGGCGCTGCTGCCGCTGGGCATCTGCCTGGTGGTGCAGGCGGCGATCACGCCCATCGTCTTCGTGGTCTTCGTCGGCAACGCGCTGGGGGCCTCGGGCGCCATGCCCGCCGATCCCGCCCTGCTGATCCTGGCCATGGGCGCGGGCTGGGCGCTGGCGCTCACCTGCTCGCCCTTCGCGGCCGCCGCGCTGGTGCTGGGCCGGGTCACCGGGCTTTCGCCCGCCGACATCACCTGGCGGTGGAACCTGGGCTATTCGGCGCTGGCCTATCCGCTGGCGGTGGGCTGGCTGGGGCTGCTGCTCATCATGTGGTGAAACGTCCCGCGCCCGGGCGGTCCCGGATTTGACCGCGCAGTTGACCGTTCGCATGCGGCCGGATAGCGTCCCGCGCCACGACGCGAGCGCAAGGGCCCGTCGGACAAGGAATATGGGGAGGAGACGCCGTGATCCGGAGGATCGACGGGCCTGGACTTCGCGTCCGGGCCGAGCACGGATGCGCGCCGCCGCATCCCGCGCGGAGGATGCGCGCATGAAGGCGATCGACAGGATGATCGACCTGCTCTCGTTCGTGTTCATGGCCATCGCCGCCATCGCGCTGACGCTGATGATGGGGCATGTCACGGTCGATGTGGCGGGCAAGTACCTGCTCAACGCGCCGGTGCCGGTGACGCTGGAGATGGTGTCCAACTACTACATGGTCGCCGTCGTCTTCCTGCCGCTGGCGGCGGTGGAGAAGGTCAACGGCCATATCCACGTGGAGCTGATCTATTCCGCCCTGCCGCGCGTCGGCCGGCGGGTGCTGGACGTCGCCGCCCACGCGCTGGCGCTGGGCTTCTTCGCCATGCTGATGCGCTATTCCTGGGTCTCGGCCGTGCGCAAGTTCGAGGTCGGCGAATTCATCATGGGCACCTATCCCATCATCATCTGGCCCAGCCGCTTCCTGGTGCCGCTGGGCTGCGGCCTGATCGCGGCCTTCCTGGTGCTGCGGCTGGTCCGCGCGGTCATCCGCCTGGTGCGGGCCGATCTCGACGACACCGACGCCGAGAACGCGGCGCTTGCGGGAGGCGGACATTGAGCGAGCTTGATCCCGAAACCATCGGCATCATCGGCATCGGCGTCCTGCTGACCATGATCTTCCTGCGCGTGCCCATCGGCGTCGCGCTCGGCATGGTCTCCGCCGGCGGCATCTACCTGATCCTCGGCCCCCGCGCCGCGGTCGGGATGATGGCCGAGATCCCCTACGACTTCACCGCCCACTGGACCCTCAGCTCGATCCCCATGTTCCTGCTGATGGGCTATTTCTGCTACCATGCGGGCCTGACCGAAGGGCTGTTCCGCGTGGCCCGGCTGTGGCTGAGCTGGCTGCCCGGGGGGCTGTCCATCGCCTCCATCCAGGGTTCGGCGCTGTTCGCGGCCGTCACCGGCTCGTCGCTCGCCTGCACCGCCGCCATGGGGCGGATCGCGGTGCCGGAGATGCTGAAGGCCGGCTATGACAAGGGGCTCGCCACCGGCACGGTCGCCGCGGCGGGGACCATCGGGTCGATGATTCCGCCGTCGATCCTGCTGATCATCTACGGCATCTTCGTCGAGCAGCCGATCTCGCAGCTCTTCGCCGGCGCCTTCCTGCCCGGCGTGCTGACCGCGCTGATGTATTCGCTGATGGTGTTCGTGCGGGCCTGGAGAACGCCCTCGCTGGCGCCGCGGGTCGACGAGCATCCCACCTTCTCCGAGCGCATGGGCGCGCTGGGCGACACCTGGCCGGTGATGCTGCTGGTGGCGGGCGTGTTCGGAGGCCTGTTCTCCGGCGTGTTCACCCCGACCGAGGCCGGTTCCATCGGCGCCTTCCTCGCCTTCCTCATCGCCCTGATGAAGCGGTCGATGTCGAAGACGGTGTTCATGTCGGCGGTCAACGAGACGCTGCGCTCCACCGCCTCGATCTTCGTCATCGCCATCGGCGCGCAGTTGCTGACCCGCTTCTTCGCGCTATCGGGGGTCACGGACATCCTCGCCGACTTCATCTCGGGGTCGGGCTATTCGCAGCTTCAGACCATCCTGCTGATCTCGGTGGCGCTGCTGATCCTGGGCATGCTGCTCGATCCCATCGGGATCATGCTGCTGACCATCCCGATCCTGCTGCCGGTGCTGGAGAGCCAGTCGATCAACCTGATCTGGTTCGGCATCCTGATGGCCAAGTTCCTGGAGGTGGGCTTCATCACCCCGCCGGTGGGGCTGAACGTGTTCGTCGTGAAGGGCATCGTCGGGGATCAGGTTCCCACGCACGAGATCTTCAAGGGCATCGGCTGGTTCGTGGTCATGGATGCGATCACCATCACCCTGCTGATCGCCTTCCCGTCGATCACGCTGTGGCTGCCGTCGCTGATCGCCAACTGATCGCTCGCCCGACGGCGAAGACCCGATCCTCGCGCGCCCCGGTTCCGGCCGGGGCGCGTTTCTTTTCGGGACCTGTTCCAACTAACAGGGAAAACGATTTCTTGACGGGGGCGGAAAGGCGCTCCCGGCGCGTTTCCGTTAAGTTCTTGGACATTCCGGGCCCCCATGTTCCTCGGCGGAGCGAGCAGAGGGGAACGGGTTTCATGACCGACATCACCGGGATCGACGCGGGCGGCGTTTCGACCGCCCTGGGCCGGCGCGCGCGCCGGATCGCGCTTCGGGCGGCGGGGCCGCTCGCGGTCGCGGGGCTCGCGGTCTGGGCGATGCGCGACCGCCTGGCCGAGATCGAGGGCGAGGCGCTGATCGCCGCGCTCGCCGCCGCGCCGGCCGCCGCCATCGTCGCGGCGCTGATCCTCACCGTGCTCTCGCATGTCTTCATCTCGGGCTACGACGTCTTCGCGGCGCGGCGGCTGGGGCTGAACCTCGGCGCGGGGCGGCTGCTGGCCGGGGGTTTCGCCGCGGGCGCGGTGGCGCAGACCCTGGGCTTCGGCGCCGTCACCGGCGCCCTCGCCCGCTGGCGGGCCCATGCCGGCGCCGGGATCGGCCCGGCCCAGGCCGCGGCGTTGACCGGCATGGCCTCGCTGGGCTTCTTCACCGGCGTGGCGGGCTTTCTCGCGCTGGTCACGCTGATCGATCCCTCGGCCGCCATCGACCTCACCGGCGCTTCCGCCTCCGGCGCGCAGAGCGTCGCGGCGCTGGCGCTGGCCGGCCTGGTCGCCGCCTGCGCCGCGGCCTCGCATCGCCGCTTCCGCGTGGCGGGGCTGGATCTGCGCGGCCCCGACCTGGGCTGGCTGGTCCGCTCGGTGGTGCTGACCGCCGGCGACCTGATCGCCGCGGGCCTCGCCCTGTGGGTGCTGATGCCGATGGCCTGGGCGCCCGCGCCGCTGGAGCTGATCGCCGTCTTCGCCGCCGCCCTCGGGCTGGGCCTGCTGACCGGCGCGCCGGGCGGGGCGGGCGTGTTCGAGGCGGCGCTGATCGTCGCCTTCCCGACCGTGCCGGCGGCCGAGCTCGCGGCCTCCATCCTGATGTTCCGCGTCATCTACCATGGCCCGACCCTGGTCGCCGCCCTGGTCCTGCTGCGCCGCGCCCCCGGGCGCGCTGCGGGCCGCCCCGAAACCCCCGAAACCCCCGAGACCCCGTCGGAGGCCGAGATCCGCGACCGCGTGCAGTGGATCCTCGACGAAGGCGACCGGGCCGAGGGCGAGCTCGCCTGGCTGGGCGACAAGCGCTTCATGCTCTCCGATTGCGGCCGGGCCTTCGTCATGTACGCGGTGCAGGGCCGCCGCTGGGTGGCGCTGGGCGACCCGCAGGGGCCGCGCGCCGCCTGGGGCCCTCTGGTCGACCGGTTCGAAGCCGCCGCCCGCGCCGCCCGCGGCCGCGTCGCCATCTACAAGTCCGACGAATCCGCCCGGGACTTCTGGGCCGCCCGCGGCTGGAAGATCCAGAAGCTGGGGGAGGAAGGCGCGCTCGACCTCGCCGCCTTCACCCTGGACACGCCCGAGCGTCGGGAGCTGCGCCGCAAGCTCTCCCGACTGAAGAAGGTCGGCGTCACGATCGTCCGCCGCGCGCCCGGTGAGGCCGACCCGGCCGAGCTGGCGGACGTCGCCGAAGCCTGGACCGAAGGCGGCGCCAAGCGGGAGCGCAGCTTCTCCATGGGCCACTGGGACTGGACCTTCGCGCGCCGGCATGAACTGGTCGAAGCCCGCAAGGACGGGCGCCTGGTCGGCTTCGTCACCGCCTGGACCTCCGGCGACGGGTCGGAGCGGATGCTGGACCTGATGCGCCTGCGCCCCGACGCGCCGGACGGGACCATGCACGCCCTGATCGTCGAGGCCGCGCTGGCCGCGCAGGAGGCCGGGGCCGCCCGCTTCAACCTGTGCATGGCGCCGTTGTCGGGGCTGGACGACGACCCCGCCGGGACCCGCCTGTCGAAGATCGGCGCCCGGATCTACGCCAGGGAGGGCGATCCGCAGGGCCTGCGCGGCCTGCGCCGGTTCAAGGAGATCTTCCGCCCGGACTGGACCGCGCGCAACCTCGTGTGCCGCTCGGTGCTGGAGATGCCGGCGGCGCTCGTCGCCACTCACCGGCTGGTCGAGGGCGCGGCGCGCGATCCGGGCGCGGCGCGCCTGCCGATCTTCGCGCTGGTCCCGACGCTGGCGCCGCGTCCCAAATTGCCGCGCGGCGTGATCCGCCTCCGCCGCAGGGGCGCCCCGGCGCCCGTCGCCGCGCCCGTTTCCGACGCGCCGGGCGCCCGCATCCTGGATTTCGCTATGCGCCGCCGCCGGGCCGCCGCCGCGAAAGCCATCGTCGGCGCCGAGGCCGCCAGCGCCCCGCGCCGCGCCCGGGCGGGCTGAGCCCGCCTGCCGCCGCCGCTCGTTCAGTCGAGGGGCGGCAGCGGGTCTGGGGTGCGGGGCGGGGTCTTGAGATCCTCGATCATCGCCGCGATCCCGGCGGACACGGTGTCGAGCACCACCGCCTCGTCGCAATCGCGCATCAGCCAGTCGCGCATCGGGCCGAAGGCGTTGGCGTAGATGATGAAATTCGCCACCACCTCAGGCCGCTTGTCCTCCTCCGCCGCCCCGGACTCGGCGCGGAGCTGGGCGGCGAGGGACCGGATCAGCCGCTCCTCCCGCAGGCGCAGGGTCTCGCGGTCCTGCGCATCGAGATGCGGGACCGAGCGATAGGCCAGCAGCGTCGCCAGCCGCCGTTTCTTCCACGAATGCCGCAGGATCCGCGCCACCGCCGTCCGGACCGAGCCGCGGGCCGGATCGCCCAGCACCTCCGGCATGCCGCCGTTCTGGCCGCGGAACCACAGCCGGTTCAGCACTCGACGCAAGATGTCGTGCTTGTTGGCGACGTAATCGTAAAGCGACGCCTGATTGACGCCCGAACGCGCGCAGATATCCCGAATGGTGGTGGAGGCGTAGCCCTTCTCGATGAACAGCTCCAACGCCGCGTCCAGCAGCTGGTCGCGGCGCAGCTCGACCCGGGCCGGGTCGCGGATGGCGTTGATCTCGGCTTCCTCCAGCACGCGATGGGCGCTGTCCCGGGGCCGGGCTTCGGGCCCCGCTTCGGGATCGGGCGGGGTCCGGTTCGCTGCGTCGTCCATGCGCGCCCCTCATTGCCGCGTCGGAAGGCCAAGTTTCACGCCTAGACCCCGCCCGGACCGATGGCAAGTCGGGCGGGGCGTCTCGGCGCGCGAAATCCGCGGATTTCGGGGGAATCGCGGGGCCTCGGGTCAATGGGTGACAAGGGCTCGCCGCGCAATTAAGGTCGCGGAAGCATTTGGCAGGGGCGGTCTTAACTTGACGATGAGCGACGACGCGACGGCGGAGCGGGGCGACGGCGAACGCCTGTCCACGCGGGACAGCCTTCTGGCCGCGGCGAGCGCGCTGATGCGCAGCCGCGACACGCTGGGCGTGTCGATTTCGGACATCGCCGCCGAAGCGGGCGTGAACTCGGCGCTGGTCAAATACTATTTCGGCAACAAGAACGGCCTCATGCTCGCGTTGCTGGAGCGGGACCTGTCGCTCTCCATCACGCAATTGCGAGATCTGGTGGCGATGGACATGCGCCCCGCCGCCAAGATGCGCTATCATCTTTCGGGGCTGATCCGGATTTACTTCCGGTTTCCCTATCTGCAACGCCTGCTCATCTCGATCATGCGGGATGAGAGCGAAGAGGTCGGCCGCCAGATCGCGGAGACCTACCTGAGCCCCATCGCCCAGGCCTATGAGACCATGATCGCCGAGGGCGTCGCCGCCGGCGAATTCAGGCCGACGGACTCGCGGTTCTTCTACTTCACCGCCATAGGCGCCTGCGACCAGATCTTTTCGGCCCGCTTCGTGCTGAAATACGTCCACGGCATCGACGAGATCGACGACGACCTGCGCCGCGTCTATGTGGAGCAGACCGTCGGCCTGATCATGGACGGACTCTCGGTCCGCCGCTGAGCCTCCGCGACCCTTCCCCCCGCGTCGCCGGCGCGCTTGCCGGCCTTATCTTAATCGCGTAATTAAATGCGGGAACGGCCATAAGCGCCGCCCAAGGGAGGAACCATGCTCGACGCTGCCGAACGCACCGCCTATGGCGAGGATCACGCCCAGTTCCGCGACACCGTCCGTCGCGTCTTCGACCGCCACATGGTCCCCAACCTGGACCGCTACGAGGCCGAAGGCGTCGTCGATCGCGACGCCTGGAAGGCCGCGGGCGAGGGCGGGCTGCTGTGCCCGACCGTGCCGGAGGAATACGGCGGGCTGGGGCTCGACTACCGCTACAACGCCGTGGTCGCCGAGGAACTGGCCTATATCGGGTCGTCCGCCGGCTTCACCCTGCAATCCGACATCATCGCCGGCTACCTGGAGGCCTACGGCTCCGAGGAGCAGAAGGCCAAATTCCTGCCGGGCATGATTTCGGGCGACGTCATCGGCGCCATCGCCATGACCGAGCCGGGCGCCGGCTCCGACCTTCAGGGCGTGCGCACCACCGCGATCCGCGACGGCAACCACTATGTCGTCAACGGCTCCAAGACCTACATCACCAACGGCCAGAACGCCGATTTCGTGATCGTGGTCGCCAAGACCGACCCCGCGCTGGGCGCCAAGGGCATCAGCCTGGTGATCGTGGAGGCCGACCGCGACGGCTTCTCCCGCGGGCGCAACCTCGACAAGATCGGCCAGCATTCGGCCGATACGTCGGAGCTGTTCTTCGCCGATGTGCGCGTGCCGATCACCAACTGCCTCGGCACGGAGGGGCAGGGCTTCGCGCAGCTGATGAACCAGCTCCCGCAGGAGCGGCTGTCGATCTGCTGTTCGGCCATGGGCGCCGCCCAGCGTGGCTTCGATGAGGCGGTGGCCTTCGTGAAGGGCCGCGCGGCCTTCGGCAAGACCATCATGGACTTCCAGAACACCCGCTTCGAACTGGCCTCGATGAAGGCCAAGCTTCAGGCCGGCTGGGCCCATCTGGACTGGGCGATCAACCGCCATTGCGAGGGCAAGCTGACCACCTACGAGGCCTCGGCCGCGAAGCTGTGGTTCACCGAAATGCAGTGGGAGGTGCTCGACGCCTCGCTGCAGCTGCATGGCGGCGCCGGCTACATGAACGAGTATCCGATCGCCCGCCTGTGGCGCGACGCGCGGGTGCAGCGGATCTACGGGGGCACCTCCGAGATCATGAAGGAGCTGCTGTCGCGCAGCATCTGAGCCCGCGCCCCCGCCGCCGGACGCAAGACGCGGACCGGCGGCGGGGGCAGGCTTTCGGGCGTTTCGGGCGGCGCGCGCCGTCGGTTGCAGGGGAAAGGGGGGCGCGGAAAAGCCTCTCGCCCCGGGGAGGATGACGATGATCGATCCGAAGGCGATGACCACGCTGGGCTTGCTGTCGCGCGCCAACGCCGCGCGCCGGCCCGACGCGATGTGCCACAAGTTCGAGGGGCGGGCGACGACCTTCGCCCAGTTCGACGCGCTGGCGGACAAGGTCGCCAACGCGCTGGACGCCCAGGGCGCCAAGCTGGTGGCCTATCTCGGCAAGAATTCCGACGCGGCTTACGAACTGCTGGTCGGCACGGCCCGCGCCGGCGGCATCTTCGGCCCGATCAACTGGCGCCTGGCGCCCGAGGAAGTGGCCGGCGTCATCAACATCTTCGGCCCCGACGTGCTCTGCGTCGGCCCCGAGTTCCACGCCGCCGTCGAGGCGATCCGCGACCAGCTTCCCGCCGATCTCACCCTTGTCGCCATGGAGGGCGGGCACGAGACCTGGCCCGCCTACGAGACCTGGCGCGACGCCCATCCCGCCGGCTATCCGGACGACAAGGCCGGCCCGGACGATCCCTGCCTACTGCTGTTCACCTCCGGCACCACCGGCCTGCCCAAGGGCGTGATGCTGTCGGGCGGCAACCTGCTGCGCCAGCGCGCGGCGATGGCTGAGGCGGCGATGGCCTATGACAGCTGGGAAGACGACGACATCAACCTCGTCGCCATGCCCTTCGCCCATATCGGCGGGCTCGGCCTGTGGGTCATCAGCTTCGCCAATTGCTGCGGCGCGATCATCACCCGTGAATTCGACCCGATCGAAGCCATGGACCTGATCCACAACGAAGGCGTCTCGCGCCTGTTCGCCGTGCCCGCCGCGCTTCAGTTCATCGTCCGCCATCCCAAGGCGAAGGAGACGGACTTCTCCGGCATCCGCTCCATCTCCTACGGCGCGGCCCCGATGCCGCTGCCTCTGCTGCGCGAATGCCTCGAGGTGATCGGCGGCAAGCTGACCCAGGTCTACGGGATGACCGAGACCACCGGCTCCATCTGCCTGCTGCCGCCTGAGGATCACGACCCCGCCGGCTCGCCGCGCATGAGCTCCGCGGGCAAGCCCATGCCGGGGCAGGAGGTCATGATCCTCGACCCGGAGGGGAACGAAGTCCCCCTTGGCGAAATCGGGGAGATCGCGACCCGCGGGCCGCAATGCATGATCGGCTACTGGAAGAACCCCGAGGCCACGGCGAAAACCAAGACCGAGGACGGCTGGGTCAAGTCCGGCGACGCCGGCTACATGGATGCGGACGGCTACGTCTACATTCACGACCGGATCAAGGACATGATCATCTCGGGCGGCGAGAACGTCTATCCGGCGGAGGTCGAGAGCGTGCTCTACGGCCATCCCGCCGTGTCCGAGGCCGCGGTGATCGGCGTGCCCGACGACCGCTGGGGCGAGGCGGTGAAAGCCGTGGTCACCCTCAAGGAGGGCGCGAGCCTCGACGAGGCGGCGGTAATCGGCCACTGCCGCCAGCATCTCGCGGCCTTCAAGTGCCCCAAGACGGTGGATGTGATCCCCGCCATGCCGCGCAACGCCTCCGGAAAGCTGCTCAAGCGCGACCTGCGCGCGCCCTACTGGGAAGGCCGCGGGCGTCAGGTGAACTGAGCTGGCGGGGGAATGACGCGGTTAAGATACGCGATCCTTACTTTCCCGGATTGTCGGACACAGCGCCCGTGTTAAGACGGTGCGGTCCGGCGAGGCGCCGCGATACGGCTCGCGCCGCCGCCCCGATTTCATGCGCTCGGCCTCGATGCCGTTCGCGCCAACGAAACAACCTGGAGGAAACGACCTGATGAGCATCCGCACCGACTACACGCATCTCTACACCGAGCTGGAGGACGGGGTGCTGACCCTCACCCTCAACCGGCCCGAGAAGCTGAACGCCTTCACCCGCCAGATGCAGCTCGATTTCATCGCCGCGCTGGACGCCGCCGACGCCGACGACGCGGTGCGCGCGATCATCGTCACCGGCTCGGGCCGCGGCTTCTGCGCGGGCGCCGACCTGACGCGCGAGGAGGGCGGCAAGCCCTTCACCGCGGGCGACTACATGAAGGAAGGCGCCGACGGGCTGACCGACTATTCCGACACCCGCCTGCGCGATGGCGGCGGCCGGCTGTCCCTGCGCATCTTCGAATGCCTCAAGCCGATCATCTCCGCGTGCAACGGCGCGGCGGTGGGCGTGGGCGTGACCATGCAGCTCGGCATGGACGTGCGGCTCGCCTCCACCAACGCGCGCTACGGCTTCGTGTTCCCGCGTCGCGGGATCGTGCCGGAGGCGTGCTCGTCGTGGTTCCTGCCGCGGCTGGTGGGCATCCAGCAGGCGCTGGAATGGGCGATGACCGGCCGGGTCTTCGATGCCGACGAGGCGCTGAAGGGCGGGCTCGTGCGCTCGGTCCACGAACCCGAGGACCTGCTGCCGGCAGCCAAGGCGCTCGCGCGCGAGATCGCCGACAACACCGCCCCCGTGGCCGTGGCGCTGAGCCGGCAGATGATGTGGAAGATGCTGGGCGCCGATCACCCGATGGAGGCCCACAAGATCGACAGCCGCGGCATCGCCTCGCTCGGGCTGTCCGACGACGTGGCCGAGGGCGTGGCCTCGTTCCTCGCCAAGCGGCCGGCGGAGTTCCGGGACAAGGTGTCCACCGACATGCCCGACTATTTCCCGTGGTGGGAGCGGCGCGAGTACCGCTGAGCCTCGGTTCCGACGAAAAGGGAGGCCGTTGCACGGCCTCCCTTAATCATGTAATTAAGACCGCGACGGAGATCCTCGCATGAGCAACCCCAAGATCCTGGTCGAACGCGACGGCGACGTGATGATCGTCCGCCTCAACGACCCGTCGACCCTGAATTCCGTGACCACCGACATGGGCGACGCCATCCGCGAGGCGCTGGAAGAGGCGTCGAAGTCCTGCCGGGCGGTGATGCTGGCGGGCGGCGAGCGCGGCTTCTGCTCGGGCGCCAACCTGTCGGGCGGGCGGGACTTCGACGATCCCAACCTGGATGTCGGCGCCTCGCTGGAAGGCCACTACAACCCGCTGATGATGACGGTGCGCAACCTGCCGATCCCGCTGGTCTCCGCGGTGCGCGGGCCGGCGGCGGGCGTGGGCGCGTCGCTCGCGCTCTGCGCCGACCTGATCGTGGCGGGCGACACCTCCTATTTCCTCGAAGCCTTCGCCCGCATCGGCCTCGTGCCCGACGGCGGCGCCACCTGGCTGCTGACCCGCGCCATCGGGCGCCCGCGGGCCATGGAAATGATGATGCTGGCCGAGAAGATCCCCGCCGAAAAGGCGCTGGAATGGGGTCTCATCAACCGGGTCGTCCCCGACGCGAAGGTCGAGGAAGAGGCCATGGCGCTGGCCCAGCGTCTGGCCAAGGGGCCGTCGAGCCTCGGTCTCATCCGCCGCGCCGGCTGGATCGCCGCCGAAGCCGAGTTCAAGGAGGCGCTGGCCACCGAACGCGCCTACCAGCGCGAGGCCGGCCTTTCCCCCGACTTCAAGGAGGGCGTGACCGCCTTCCGCGAAAAGCGCCCCGCCAAGTTCGGCGGCTGACACGCCTGACCCCAACCCGGCGGCGCGAACGCCGCCGGGACGCGAACCCTGGGAGGATTTGAAATGCCCGAAGCCTATATCTGCGCCGCCGTGCGCACCGCCGGCGGGCGCCGGGGCGGCAAGGTCGCCGGCTGGCACCCCGTCGACCTCGCCGCCGCCTCGCTGAACGCCATCCTCGACCGCTCGGGCGTCGACCCGAACGCCATCGAGGACGTGATCATGGGCTGCGTCGGCCAGACCAAGGAGCAGGGGCTCCATGTCGGCCGCAACGCCGTGCTCGCCTCGCGCCTGCCCCAGCATGTCCCCGCGGTCAGCATCGACCGCCAGTGCGGCTCGTCCCAGCAGTCGATCCAGTTCGCCGCCCAGGCGGTGATGTCGGGCACCCAGGATGTGGTGATCGCGGCCGGCGTCGAATCGATGACCCGCGTGCCGATGGGCTCCACCGGCTCGTTCACCCCCGAATTTCAGCCCAACTCGGCCAAGTCCCCGGGGCTTGACGAGAAGTTCCCCGGCATCGCCTTCACCCAGTTCGCCGGGGCCGAGATGATCGCGCAGAAGCACGGCTTCTCCCGCGAGATGCTGGACGAATATTCGCTGCGCTCGCACAAGCGCGCCGCCGCGGCCGCCGACGCCGGCGCCTTCGACCAGGAGATCGTGCCGATCGAGGTCCCCGACGGCGACGGCGGGACCATGATGCACACCCGCGACGAAGGCATCCGGGCCGAGGCCTCGATGGAAGGCCTCGCCGGCCTCAAGACCCTGCAGGAGGGCGGCGTGATCACCGCCGGCAACGCCTCCCAGATCTGCGACGGCTCGTCGGCCGTGCTGGTCGCCTCCGAGGCCGCCGTGAAGAAATACGGCCTGACGCCCATCGCCCGCATTCACCACATGTCGGTGACCGGCGGCGATCCGGTGATCATGCTCGAAGAGCCGCTCTTCGCCACCGAGAAGGCGCTGAAGCGGGCCGGCATGAAGATCGACGACATCGACCTTTACGAGGTCAACGAGGCCTTCGCGCCGGTGCCGATGGCCTGGCTGAAGCATCTCGGCGCCGATCCCGAGAAGATCAACGTCAACGGCGGCGCCATCGCGCTGGGCCACCCGCTGGGCGCCTCGGGCACCAAGCTGATGGCCACCCTGGTCCATGCGCTGAAGGCGCGGGGCAAGAAATACGGCCTGCAGACCATGTGCGAGGGCGGCGGGCTCGCCAACGTCACCATCATCGAGGCGCTGTGATGGATATCAAGGGACTGAGCGCGGTCGTCACCGGCGGGGCCTCCGGCCTCGGCGCGGCGACGGCGCGGATGCTGGCGGCGAAGGGGGCGAAGGTCGCGCTCTTCGACCTCAACGCCGAAGCCGGCGAAGCCCTGGCCAAGGAGATCGGCGGGACCTTCTGCGAGGTCAACGTCACCTCCGACGACAGCGTGGAGGCGGGCTTCGCCCGGGCGCGCTCGCTCCAGGGGCAGGAGCGGATCCTGGTCAACTGCGCCGGCATCGGCACCGCGGCCAAGACCGTGGGCCGGGACCGCAAGACCGGGGCGATCAAGCGGTTCTCCATGGAGGACTACATGCGGACCATCCAGGTGAACCAAGTGGGCACCTTCCGCTGCATCGTCGCCTCCGCCGCGGGGATGCTGGAGGTCGAGAAGCTCGATTGCGGCGACCGCGGCGCCATGGTGATGACCGCTTCCGTGGCGGCCGAGGACGGGCAGATGGGCCAGGTCGCCTATTCCGCCTCCAAGGGCGCGATCGTGGCGATGACCCTGCCCATCGCCCGCGACTTCGCGGCCGAGGGCATCCGGATCAACACCATCCTGCCCGGCATCTTCAACACGCCGCTGCTGCAGGGGGCGCCGGACAATGTGAAGGCCGCGCTGTCCGCGTCGGTCCCGCATCCGCCCCGCCTGGGCGACCCGGCCGAATACGCGCATCTCGCCTGCACGATGCTGGAGAACGGCTACTTCAACGCCGAGGACGTGCGGCTCGACGGCGCCATCCGCATGGCCCCGCGCTGAGCCGGACGCCCGGATTTCGCTGATCCGCGGGCCGGGGGGGGGGCGACCCCTCCGGCCCGTTCCACGACAAAGGCCCGGGCGAACGGGCCGGATCCGCAGGAGGAGACCCGCGATGAAGACCCGTTTCACCGAACTGATGGGCGTCGAGCACCCCATCGCCCAGGGCGGCATGCAGTGGGTCGGCACCGCCGACCTGGTGGCCCCGGTGGCGAATGCCGGCGCGCTCGGCTTCATCACCGCGCTGACCCAGCCGACGCCGGAGGCGCTGCTGGCCGAGATCAAGCGCTGCCGCGAGATGACCGACAAGCCCTTCGGCGTGAACCTCACGATCCTGCCGACGCTGACGCCCCCGCCCTACGCGGAATACCGCGACGCGATCATCCAGGGCGGCGTCAAGATCGTCGAGACCGCCGGCTACAAGCCGCAGGAGCACGTGACCGAGCTGCAGAAGCACGGCGTGAAGGTCATCCACAAATGCACCGCCGTCCGCCACGCCCTGTCGGCGGAGCGGATGGGGGTCGACGCGATCTCCATCGACGGGTTCGAATGCGCCGGCCATCCGGGCGAGGACGACGTGCCCAACATGATCCTGATCCCCGCCTGCGTGGACAAGGTGAAGGTTCCGGTCATCGCCTCGGGCGGGATCGGGGATGCGCGCGGCCTGGTGGCGGCGCTGGCCATGGGGGCCGAGGGCATCAACATGGGCACGCGCTTCATGTGCACCCAGGAGGCCCCGATCCACATGAACTTCAAGCAGGCGATGGTGGAGGGCGATGAGCGGTCCACCGACCTGATCTTCCGCAACTACCGCAACACCTCGCGGGTGCGGAAGAACGCGGTCTCCCAGCAGGTGCTGGAGCTGGAGCGCGCCGGCAAGCCGTTCGAGGAGGTGGCGCATCTGGTGAAGGGCGCCCGCGGGCGCGAGGGCTATCAGACCGGCGACGTGGATGCGGGGATCTGGACGGCGGGGACCATCCAGGCGCTGATCCACGACGTGCCGACGGTGAAGGAGCTGGTCGACCGGATCATGGCCGAGGCCGAGGAGATCATCGCCGGCCGGCTCGCGCGCTTCGGCGGGGCGGGCGCCTCCGCCGCCGCCTGATCGGCGCGCATCATCGCGAAACCCACGCCGCGCCGGAGCCCTCCGGCGCGGCGTTCGCATGTCCGGGCGGAGGCGCCTTCGGTCCGCGCGGGCCGCGCGACCACCCGCGCGCCGGTGGCCCCGGCGCGCCCGCGCGGCGTTGCGGCGGTGCGCGGATGGCGCCGGGGCGGGGGGGCGCCGGGCGCGCCATGCGTTGAGGAGGGCGCAGGCGGCTGGCCCTGCGGCGGGAGCGCGATGCGGTTGGGGGCGCGGGCGTCCCTCCGCGCTCTGGGCGCCGAAGTCGCGCAGGGGCGCCCGGCGTCGCGAGGGGGAAGCGGACCGGCGCCCAGTCCGCCCCGGGTCATGCGTCGCGTCAACCGCCAAGCCCCGCCCCGCAGCCATGCCCGCGACGCTGCGTGGACCCGTCGAAAGGGCCGCGCCGCGCAAGACCGACCTTCGCGCACAGGCGGAGGATGCGAGCGGGGCGGCGACGTCGCTTGCTTGCCGAGGGTCGGTCTGACGAGGCCGGACCCAGGGGAGCGGGGGCAGGGCGACGGGACTGGACGAAGAGGGACGAAAGGAGGGGGCCTGTCGGGCGGAAAGGGCGTCTGGACCGGGCGCGCCATGGCGCGGCCGCCGGACCCCGCGCCGGGGGGGCGCGGCAGGTCAGCCGTTGCGGCGGGCGCCGGACGCGGTCTTGTCGATGGGGGCCGCGTCGACGGGAGCCTTCTCGACCCGAGCCTTCTCGGCCGGGGGCCCCTCGACGCGGGCTTCGTCGACGCGACCTCCCTCGACGTCAGCCCCCTCGACGTTCGCTGCGTCGGCGGGGCTCGCGGGCGGCGGCGCCTGGCCCCGGGCCAGCGCCGCGGCGGCCTCCGGCGGCAGGGCCGGGCTGAACAGGTGGCCCTGGCCGAGATCGCAGCCCAGCGCCTTCAGGCGGGCGCGTTGCTCCGCCGTCTCGATCCCCTTCGCGGTGGTGGTCACCCCAAGGCCCCGGCCGAGCGCCACGATGGCGCGGATCGCCTCCGCCCGGTCGATGTCGCCCTGCGCCGCCTCCAGGAAACCGCGGTCGATCTTGATGGCGTTGAACTTCAGCCGCGCCAGCTGCCCGAGGCTGGTGTAGCCGGCCCCGAAATCGTCCAGCGCCACCCGCGCGCCGGCCGCCTGCAACTGGTCGATCAGCCCGCCCTCGGTCCCCGCATCGCGCAGGGCGGCGGCCTCCGGGACCTCCACCTGCAGGCGGCCGGGGGGAAAATCGGCGGCGTCGAGGATCCACAACATGCGCTGCGCCAGCATCCGGTCGCCAAGCTGCGCGGGCGAGATGTTGAAGGCCAGGCGAAGCGGCTTCGGCCAATGCCGCGCGTCGGCGCAGGCGCGGGTGAGCAGGCGGTCCGAAAGCTCGGGCAGAAGGCCCATCTCCTCGGCCAGCGGCAGGAATTCGTCGGGCGGGACCGGCCCGTCCTCGCCGGTCCAGCGGGCCAGCGCCTCGAATCCCTCCAGCTCGCCGCTCGCGAGGTCGGCGAGCGGCTGGTAATGCGGCGTGATCTCGTCCCGGTCCAGGGCCCGGCGCAGGGCCTGTTCCCGGCGCAGGCGCAGGTCCAGCGCCTCCGCCATCCTGGGGTCGAAGCGCACGACCTTGTCGCGGCCCAGGCGCTTGGCCTCGTACAGCGCCGAGTCCGCCAGCCGCAGCGCCTCCTCCTGGCTGGCCGCGTCCTCCGGCGTCAGGGCCACGCCGACGCAGGTCCCGACGCGCGCGGTCAGGCCGCCCGGCATCTCCACCGGCTCGGCCAGCGCGGCGACGATGCGCCGGGCCAGCGCCATCGGGTCGGGTTCCAGCCCCCGATCCGCCGCCACCACGAATTCGTCGCCCCCCACCCGCACCGCGAGCGAATCCCCCGCCACATGGCGCAGGCGGTCGGCGACGACCTCCAGCAGCCGGTCGCCGCCGTCATGGCCGAGCAGCGTGTTGACCTGCTTGAAGCCGTCGAGGTCGAGGCACAGCACCGCCGCGCCCCGGGTCCAGGGCCGGCCCGCGCCGCGGCGCGCCCCCCCGCCCGGCCGCGCCCCGCGGCGGCGGCCCTCGGCATGAGCGGCCAGGTGTTCGTCCAGGCTGCGGCGGTTGGGCAGGCCGGTCAGCGGATCATGTCGCGCGAGCCACGCGGCCTCCCGCTCCGCCAGGTCGCCGCGTCGGCTCGCCCGTCGCAGGCGAAACCCGCGCAGCACCAGCAGACCGATGGAGAAGATGCCGGCGACGAACAGCCCGTTCACAAGCTCGTCGAGCTCCATCCCCTCATGGGCCTGGGAGTAGCGATAGGCCCATTCGAACGCGTCGATCTCATGGAACCAGACCCAGCAGCCGAGCGCGAGCATGGCCAGAACGCCCTCGGCGCTCTGCGCTCCTTCGATCAGTCTGCGCAGGCGGCGCATCCGCTTTCCTCCGACGCCCCTTGGGACGTCACCGGGAATAGGACGCGGAGGTTCACGAAGCGTTGACGCGCGGATCCGCGCGCAACCCGGGCGAAACGTCGTCGAACCGACATGAAACCGAGACCGGGACGACATGAGCCGGGTCTAGGCAGCGGGTCTCATCACCTCCACCCGTTCACGGAGATTTTCATGCTTCGCAGCACGCTGCTCGCCGCCGCGCTCGCCCCGGCCTTCGTCCTTGGGGCCGGCGCCGCCAACGCCCAGACCGAAATCGCCTGGTGGCACGCCATGGGCGGCCGTCTGGGCGAGGTGGTCAACGAAATCGCGACCCGCTTCAACGCCAGCCAGTCCGATTACAAGATCACGCCGATCTTCAAGGGTAACTACGAAGAGACCCTGACCGCGACCATCGCCGCGTTCCGGGCCGGCGAGCAGCCCAACATCGTGCAGGTGTTCGACGCGGGTTCGGCCACCATCATCGGCGCCCAGGGCGCGGTGCTGCCGGCCGAGGATTTGCTGAAGAACAACGGCGTCGCCTTCGACGCCAACGACTACATCGAGGGCGTGCGCTACTTCTACGCCGACTCCGCCGGCAAGATGGTCGGCATGCCGTTCAACTCCTCGACCCCGGTGATGTACTACAACACCGAAGCGCTCGAGAAGGCCGGCGTCCAGCCCCCCAAGACCTGGGAGGAGTTCGAGGAGATCGCGCCCAAGCTCAAGGACGCCGGCTATGTGCCGCTGGCCCAGAGCCACACGCCCTGGATCTTCGTGGAGAACTTCTTCTCCCGCCACAATCTCCAGTTCGCCACCAACAACAACGGCTATGACGGCGCCGAGGGCACCAAGCTGCTGCTGTCCCAGACCCCCGAGCTGAAGCGCCACTTCGAGAAGCTGAAGGCGTGGAAGGACGAGGGGCTCTACGCCTATTACGGCGCCGGCTGGTCCGACAACCAGGCCCCGTTCGAGAATGGCGACGTCGCCATGTGGCTGGGCTCCTCGGGCTCCTTCGGCGGGCTGAGCCAGTCGATGAAGGCCCCGTTCCAGGCCACCTACCTGCCCTATTGGGGCGACGTCGAGGGCGCCGGCGGGACCACCTTCATCGGCGGCGCGGCGCTGTTCGCCCTGGCCGGTCACCCGGCCGAAGAGAACCAGGCCTCGGCCGCGTTCTTCGAGTATCTGACCTCGCCGGAGATCCAGTTCTACTGGCACGAGGAAACCGGCTACGTTCCGATCACCACCGCGGCCTATGAGCTGGCCAAGTCCGAGGGCTACTACGACGAGGCCCCCTCGGCCGAGACCGGCATCCTGCAGCTGTCCCTGCCGGGCGGCGAGTGGACCAAGGGCTACCGGATGGGCTTCTACGTCCAGATCCGCGACGTCATGAACCGCGAGTTCGGCAAGGTCTTCGCCGGCGAGACCACCGTCGACGAGGCGCTCAAGACCATCGACGAAGAGGGCGACCGCCTTCTGGAGCGTTTCGCCAAGACCTCGGGCTGATCCCGCCTCGCGGCCGGGGGGCGCCGTTGCGCGCCTCCCGGCCGTCTTCGTTCCGGCCCGCGCCGTCGCGCGGGCCCCCGACCTTCCCGCGTATCCGAACCGAGCGCCGCGTCGCGTCCCTGGCGCTCAGGGCTCCGCCCCCACCCGCCCCAGTCGGGCCGGGGCGGCGCCCGTTCCCTTTCCTCCCCCACACCCGACCGGAGCCCCCAGATGAAGAAGGTGCAGTTCGGCCCCTCCTGGACGCCTTACCTGCTGCTGGCGCCGCAGCTGATCATCGTGGCGCTGTTCTTCCTGTGGCCGGCGGGAGAGGCGCTGCGGTCCTCCTTCTACCTGGAGGACCCGTTCTTCGGGAACGCCACCTTCGTGGGCTTCGACAACTACGTGGATTCCACCTCGGCCGCGGATTACGGGCGCTCGGCGCAGTTCACCGCGGTGTTCACGGTGTCGATCTGCGTGATCTCGCTGGGCATCGCGCTGGCGCTGGCGGTCTCGGCCGACGCGGTGCTGCGCGGCAAGAGCCCCTACAAGACCGCGCTGATGTGGGTCTACGCCATCGCGCCCCCCGTCGCCGGGCTGATCGGCGTGATGATGTTCGACCAGCATATCGGCCCGCTGTCGGACTTCGCGCGCTGGCTGGGCTGGGAGATGCAGGTGGGCGTCAGCTATTTCGACACCGCCGTGGCGATGATCACCGTGGCCGCGTGGAAGCAGATCCCGGTGAACTTCATCTTCTTCCTGTCCGGCCTCCAGGGCATCCCCAATTCCCTGCGCGAGGCGGCGGCGATCGACTGCCGCTCCCCCGCCCGCCGGTTCTGGACGGTGGTGTTCCCGCTGCTGGCCCCGACCTCGTTCTTCCTGCTGGTCATCAACATCACCTACGCCTTCTTCGAGACCTTCGGCGTCATCGACGTGATGCTGAAGGGCGAGCCGGGGAACAACCCGGTGACGCTGGTCTACAAGGTCTTCCTCGACGGGTTCCGGGGGCAGGACCTCGGCGGCTCCTCCGCGCAGTCGGTGATCCTGATGATCGCGGTCTTCGCCCTGACCATCGTTCAGTTCCGCCTGATCGAGCGGCGCGTGCACTATTCCTGAGGATCCAGCCATGACCGCCCTCGCCGACCCGCTCGCCCCCGCCCCCGCCGCGCCCGCCGCCGCCCGGCCGGTCAACCGCGCCCGCCGGCGCGCCCAGATCCTGCACCATATCGTGCTGATCTTCGGCGTGCTGCTGATGTGCGGGCCGATGGTGGTGACCTTCATGTCCTCCACCTGGGACCCGGTGGTGATCCATTCCGAGGGGCTGCAACTGGGCTATGGCGGCAAGTTCCTCGAAACCTACGAGACCGTGCTGCTCAAGGGCGGCGGCTTCACCGGGGAGATCACCGGCACGCTGATGCTGTGGAACTCGGTGCTGCTGGGGCTGGGCTTCGCCATCGGCAAGATCGTGATCTCGATGCTGGCGGCCTACGCCATCGTCTATTTCCGCTTTCCCTTCGCCAGCCTGGCCTTCTGGGTGATCTTCGCCACCCTGCTGCTGCCGCTGGAGGTGCGGATCCTGCCCTCCTACGAGGTCGTGCAGCGGCTGGGGATGCTGAACAGCTGGTCCGGGCTGATCCTGCCGCTGATCGCCTCGGCCACGGCGACCTTCTTCTTCCGGCAGTTCTTCCGCTCCATCCCCGACGAGTTGCTGGAGGCCGCGCGCATCGACGGCGCCGGGCCGTTCCGCTTCTTCGTCGACATCCTTGCGCCGCTGTCGAAAACCATGATGGCGGCGATCTTCATCATCATGTTCGTGGTCGGCTGGAACCAGTATCTCTGGCCGGCGCTGATGACCACGGACGAGAGCATGTTCACCATCGTGCGCGGCATCCGCCAGATCCTGCAGGTCTGGATCGGCGCGAACATCCCCGACTACAATCAGGCCCTGGCGCTCGCCATCCTCGCCATGGCGCCGCCGGCGCTGGTGGTGCTGGTGTTCCAGCGCATGTTCATCAAGGGCCTCGTGGAGACCGAGAAATGACCGTCACCCTCGACGCCGCCGCGAACGCCGCCGCGAACGCCGCCGTGAATGCCCCCGCGAGCGCCCCAGCGAACGCTCCCGTGATCGCGGCCGCCGCCGCGCCCGCCGCCTCCGCCGAACCCACGCTGGTCATCGACGGCGCGGTCAAGCGCTATCCCAACGGCGCGGTGGCCGTGCGCGGCGTGACCATCGAGGTCGGGCAGGGCGAGCTTGTGGTCTTCGTCGGCCCCTCGGGCTGCGGCAAGTCCACCCTGCTGCGCATGGTGGCCGGGCTGGAGGACATCACCGAGGGCGAGATCCGCATCGCCGGCCGCCGGGTGAACGAGGTCGAGCCGGCCGAGCGCGACATCGCCATGGTGTTCCAGAACTACGCGCTCTACCCGCATATGACGGTGCGCCAGAACCTCGCCTACGGGCTGAAGAACCGCGGAACCGACAAGGCCGAGATCGCCCGCAAGGTGGCCGAGGCCGCCGCCATGCTTCAGATCGAGGACTTCCTGGACCGCAAGCCCTCGCAGCTTTCGGGCGGCCAGCGGCAGCGGGTGGCGATGGGGCGGTGCATCGTGCGCGACCCGTCGCTGTTCCTGTTCGATGAGCCGCTGTCCAATCTCGACGCCCGCCTGCGCACCCAGATGCGGCTGGAGATCCGCAAGCTGCAGCGCCGGCTCAAGGTCTCGGCGATCTACGTGACCCATGACCAGGTGGAGGCGATGACGCTGGCCGACCGCATTGTGGTGCTGAACGGCGGCCAGGTCGAGCAGGTGGGCGCGCCGTCCGAGGTCTACGCCCGCCCGGCCTCGACCTTCGTGGCGGCCTTCATCGGGGCGCCGGCGATGAACCTGATCCCGGCGGAGCTGGCCGGCGGCGCCCTGCGCATCGGGGCGGAGGCCGTGCCCTTCGCCGCCCCGCCCGCCGGCATGGCGCCGGGCTTCGTGACGCTGGGCCTGCGCCCGGAAAAGGCGCGGGTGGTCCCGCAGGCCGAGCGCGCCGGGGGCCTGCCCTTCACGCTCGACGCGGTGGAGGAGCTGGGCGCCTCCCGCCTGCTGCATGGGCGCGCGGCGGGGGCCGACGTGGTGACCGCCGCCGACGCCGCCCTGCCGATCCCGCAGGGGCCGCTGGCGCTGCATGCCGACCCCGCCGACCTGCATTTCTTCGACGCCGTGACCGGAACGCGGCTGTGAGCGCGGCGGTGAGCGCGGCGGCGAACGCCCGCCCGGCGCAGCCGCGGCTGGCGCCGGGAATGGCCTCTTCCGCCGGGGCGCATCCGCCGCAATGGCTGGGCAAGCGCTTCGATGCGGAGGGGCGCGCCTTGCCCGATGGCGGGGCGACGGTCATCGGCCATGTCCGCGCGCCGGCGGCGGTCGCGGCGCTGGGCGCGGTGCATGACGGGCTGGCGGCGGCGGGACTGTCGCGGTTCTGGGCCTGGCTGCCGGCCTCGTCCTTTCACATGACCCAGTTCGATCTGATCCTCCACAATCGCCGCGAACCCGAGCGCTGGCCCGAAGGCCTCTCCCCCGACCTGCCCGCGCCGGAGGCCGACGCCGCGATCACCGACCGCCTGCGCGGCTTCGAGACCGGCGAGGCCTTTCCCTTCCGCATGGCGGTCCGCGGGCTCTATGCGGCGCCCGGCGGGCTCGGCGTGGCGCTGGAAGGCGAGACCCCGGCGGAGGACGCCCGCCTGCGCGCCATGCGCGACCGGATCGCGGCGCGGGCCGGGCTGGCGCATCGGCCGGGCCACGCGGATTACCCGTTCCACATCTCGCTGGCCTATCTCACGGCCTGGCCCGAGACCGGGGCGCTGGCGGCGGAGACCGACGCCGCCCTCGACGCCGCCGAGGCCGCGCTGATCGCGGCCCTGCCTGTGGTCGAGATCGGGGCGCCGGAAGTCTGCGTCTTCGACGACATGACCGCCTTCCGGGAACTGTTCCGCCTCGGCTGAAACGGGCCGCGCGTCGAGCGTCCCGAGGGCTGAGCCCGGACGCCCGCGCGGCGCGGCGTCCGGGGCGCCCGGCGGAACCGCCGCCCTTGGCCCGCGCGGCGCTCAGGCGGCGCGGCGCATCGGGTTCGACCAGGCCCGCTTGCCGGCCCGGTCCACCACCGTCACCCGCAGCCAGGGAGAGGTCTCGAGCCGGCCGAGCGGGATTTCTGCCCGGGTCATGCTCTCCCCGTGCACGGCGCGCGCGGCGGAACCCGCCCCCTGCACGATCACCGAGACGGCGGCCGAGCACTCCACCCGGATCGATGCGCTCCCGACATCGATTCCGCGCAGTTCGGGCCCCTGGGTGGAATAATGCTCGCCGCGCTTGAGGGCGGCGAGCAGGGCTTCGGGGCTGTTCTCCTCGGCCTTCACCATCACCCAGCCGCCGAAATGGTCGGGCTCGGTGAAGTGGCTGTCATCGGTGGCGACCGCCGACAGGTCCCGCCCCTCGGAGAGCAGCAGGTCGAGCATGTGGAACCCGTCCGCCCGGTCGGCGCCGGCGAAGCAGCCGTGGTTGTAGACCTCGACGGCATGGGCGGCTTCGAGGCTCCGCGCGTCCTCCAGCGTCAGGCCCGACCATTGCGGATGGGCGATGGCGACGAAGGCCCCGGCGGCGCGGGCGCGGGCGGCGATCCCGGGCCCCGTCTCCTGCCCCGGCACGGGGACGAAACCGGGGGCGTCTCCGGGCGCGAAATCGGCCGGCAGGCCGACCGCGAGGATATGCCAGAGCTCGCCGTTGGTCATCGCGCCGGAATGGATCTCGGCCCCGAGCAGGGTGGTGAAGGTATTGGAGCGGAAGGGCTTCGTGTCGGCGATCGGGTAGCCGAACCGGCCGATGAAATGGTCGGTGAGGGCGAGGAAGTCGTAGCCCTCGGCGGCGTAGCGGCGGCAGACCTCCCCAGGCGGCAGGGCGCCGTCGGAGAGGGTGGAATGCGCATGCAGGTTGCCCCGCCAGAAGCGGCCGGGGGCGGCGAAGGCGGGCGCGATCATCCGAGGATCTCCACCCCGGCGCCGCGCATCTCCGCCAGCGCGGCGTCGAGGGAGCCGTCGAGGTCGATGGCCCGGCAGGCGTCGAGGATCACCGAGGCCCGGAACCCCGACGCCACCGCGTCCACCGCCGACCAGCGCACGCAGAAATCGGTGGCGAGGCCGACGAAGGTCAGGTCGGTCAGCCCGCGCTCGCGCAGGTAGCCGGCGAGGCCGGTGGGGGTGGCGCGGTCGTTCTCCTGGAAGGCGGAGTAGCTGTCGATGCCGGGGCGAAAG
This sequence comes from Albimonas donghaensis, assembly GCF_900106695.1. Taxonomy (GTDB): domain Bacteria; phylum Pseudomonadota; class Alphaproteobacteria; order Rhodobacterales; family Rhodobacteraceae; genus Albimonas; species Albimonas donghaensis. Next base: position 119,612 of record NZ_FNMZ01000002.1, on the reverse strand, counting down.
CCCTTGCGGAGCACGAGGTCGGCGCGGTTGGCGTTGAGCGCGGGGTGGAACTCGGCGCCCGCGGTCCCCTGCACGCAATGGGCGGGCCAGAGGACCTGGGTTCCGTAGGGGGCCTCGACGGTCTCGAACGGCGCCTTGCAGGGATGGTTGTCGGCGAAGGAGGCGTGGTCGGCCGGGTGCCAGTCCTGGGAGAGGACGACGGAGGGGAAGTCGGCCATCAGGGCGTTGATCGGCGGCATCACCGCGTCTCCGTCCGCGACGGCGAGGCGGCCGCCGGGGCAGAAATCCACCTGCGCGTCGATGACGATGAGGGCGTGGCTGTCGGGGCGCATGGCGTATCCTCGTGGGGCGGCTGCGGGTTGGGTCGGGCCGGGTGGGGGCAGGTCGACCCGGCGGGAGGTTCGGGGATTCGGGCCAGGGGGACAAGCGGGCGGATGTCGCGAGGGCGGCAAGAGACGGGAGCCGCGCGTCGCCGGGGGCGTGGATTTCCAGGCGCCGCCCGCGCGGCCCGCAGGCGTGGCGCGGGCGGAAAGGGGGGCGGGCGGCGCCGGCGATGCGAGCCCGCGACGCGAACCGGGGCGGCGGTCGTGACGGGGGCGGAGGTGGACGGCGCCGAACCAGCGCGTCGGCGGGGGCGAGGCGGCGGAGGCGAGGCGGAGGGGGCGAGGCGGCGGGGGCGGGGCCTGCGTCGCGCCGCGCCCGCCGGAGCGCGGACAAGCGCGCCGAGCGGCCGGTTGGCTGACGCGCCGGCTCAGGCGCCGGGACAAGGGGGGCGGAGAGGCGATCCCGCGGCCCGGCGTGGGATCAAGCGCGGGCAAGGCCTAGTTGCGCCGCCGCTTCGCCGTTCGCCCTGGGCCGCGGGCCGTTCGTTCTTCCAGCGCGGCGGCGGTGAAATCGGCGCGGCCCGGCGACGAACCCGATCCGTGGCGCGGATCGCGACGGGCGATGCGTTGCAGGGGCCGGGATGGCGGCCGGCCTCCGCGGCGTTCGCGATGGGGGGGCGTTGCTGGCTTCCCGGGCGGGCCGAGCGGACGGAACGGATGGCGTGGATGAGCTTCGGCGGCGTCGCGGGTCGGGGAGGCGAGGTGAGGCGGGGCGAGACGGGGCTTTCGGGTCTCGTGTTTCGCGCTCCCAGGGTGGACCGCGGGGGGGGGCGGAAACGGCGCCGGTTTCGCCGCCGCATGACGCCTTCCGCGGGGCCGCAAGCGCAGTCGTTGCAAGGCCGCGCGGGCGCCGCGGGGCCACCCTCGTCCGGGTCGTCGCGCGGCGCCGTCCGGCACGGACGGCCGGGGCGCCGCGCAGGCGCGGCGTCGCGTCCATTGATCCGCGCGGCGCGAGGGGGCCCCATGCCGCGCATGTCCTGTCATGACCTCGCCCCCGCCAGGCCCTCGGGCCCATCGCCCCGCATCCCCAGCGCGGGCGGAGGGGGCATGCGGGGGCGTCCGCTCCGTCTCTCCCTCTCCCTCTCCCGCTCCCTCGCTCTCGCCGTCGCGCTCGCGGCGCTCCCTTCCGCGGCCCTCGCCCATACCGGAGAGCGGGCGCTGGCCCTGCTGCTGCCGACCGAGATCTGGGCGCCCGCCGGCACGGCGGTGGTGGCGCTGACCGCGCTGCTGCTCGCCTTCGTGCGGGGCGACCGTCTGGCGCGGCTGGCCGAGGGGGCGGCCCTGCCGGTCGCCCTCCCCTCCGCGGCGGGGTTGGGCACGGGACTGAGCCTCCTCAGCGCGGCGATCCTCGCGGGGCTTTGCCTGATGGGCTGGTTCGGACCGCGCAACCCGCTGGTCAACCTCGCCACCCTGGCGCTGTGGACCGGGGTCATCGCGCTCCTGCCCGCGGCGCAACTGGCGTTCGGGAACCTGTGGGGGGCGATCAACCCATGGTCCGGGCCCCTGCGGCTCGCGTCCCGGCTGCACCCGCGGCTCTCCCGCCCCATGCTGCGCCTGCCGGAGAGGCTCGGCGCCTGGCCCGCGGTCGCGAGCTGGCTGGCGATCATGAGCTTCGCGCTCGCCGACCGCGCGCCGCTCGACCCCGCGCGGGTGGCGAGCGTCATGGCCGGCTACTGGGCGGCGATCTTCGCGCTGGGCCTGGTGTTCGGCGCGCCGGCGCTGCGGCGGATCGAGGGGCTGGGGCTGTGGCTGTCGCTGTTCGCGGCGCTGGCCCCCCTGCGGATCGAGCACGGGCGGCCGCGTCTGCGCCTGCCCGGACTGGGGCCGGCCGCCGCCGGTCGCGCCGGGCTGGTCGTAGGGGCCGGAGGCTTCGCGGTGGCGGCGCTGGGGGCGGGCAGCTTCGACGGCTTCAACGAGACCTTCGTCTGGCTGGATTTCCTCGGGGTGAACCCGTTGCAGTTCCCCGGCCGCTCGGCGGTGCGCACCGAGACGATGCTCGGCCTTTACGCCGCCGTGGCGCTGATGGCGGCGATCTTCGTCGCCTGCACGCTGGCCGGGCTGGCGCTGGCGGGACTGCGGCCGGCGCGGGGGATCGCCCGCGCGCTGGAGGCGCTGGCCCTGGGCCTCGTCCCCATCGTCGCCGGCTATCACGTCGCCCATTACCTGCCCGCCACCCTGGTCGAGACCCAGTATCTGCTGGTCGCGCTGGGCGATCCGCTGGACCGGGGCTGGGACCTGACCGGGCTGGACTACGGGCACGCGCAGGTCACCACCTCGTTCTTCAACCAGTATCACACGGTGCGGCTGATCTGGCTGGCGCAGGCCGGCGCGGTGGTGGCGGGGCACGCCGCGGGCATCGCCGTGGCGCATCTCGCGGCGCTGCGTCTGGCGGACGGAGACCCGCGGCGCGCGGCGCGCTCGCAATTCCCGCTCGCCCTGTTCATGGTGGTTTACACCCTGTTCGGACTGTGGCTGCTTGCCGCTCCGACGGGCGCCTGAAGCGCGCCGCGCGAAAAGGCTGGACATATTGTTTGCACGCATACAGCCTGTGCATAGGAAACCGGCTGAGCCGCCGGCGGACCGACGAGGAGGGATGGCCGACATGACCGAGGTGAAGAAAACCGCCGCGGGCGGCGCGATCAGCCGCCGCACGGCGCTCAAGGGCCTTGCGGCCGCCGGCGCGACCGGCGCCGGGCTGGGCGCGATGCCGGGCTTCGTGCCCTATATCCAGGCGCAGTCGTCGGCCCCCATCAAGGTGGGCTTCCAGGTGCATCGCACCGGCATCGGCGCCGCCTACGGCCGCTGGTACGACCGCACCACGCTGGCCGCCGCCGACCTGATCAACGAGATGGGCGGCATCAACGGCCGCCCCGTGGAGATCGTGGCCGAGGATGACGGCACCGACCCCAAGCGCGGCGCCGAGGTGGTGGAGAAATTCGCCTCCCAGCTCGGCTGCGACGTGGGTTTCGGCACGCTGTTCTCCCATGTGGTCATGGGCTCCGCCCCCCGCGCGGGGGAGCTGAAGCTGCCCTATTTCGTGGTCTCCGAGGGGCACCACGTCGCCTCCGGCGCGCTGAACCGCTGGACCATCCAGCCGGGCATCTGCGACGTGAAGAGCCAGGTGCTGGCCATGGCGCCCTTCGTGTCGAAGAACCTCGGCAAGAAGGCCACGATGATCTTCCCCGATTACGCCTTCGGCCACGATCACCGGGACTTCTTCACCGCGGCGATGGAGGCGCAGGGCGCCGAGGTCATCAAGCATATCGCGATCCCGCCGACCGAGACCTCGTATTCCAAGTATTTCCCGCAGATCCCGCGGGAGACCGAGGTGCTCTATCACGTCATGGTCGGCCCCGGCGTGCTGACCTTCGTGAAGGAGCTGGGCGAGTTCTTCGGCCCATCGCACCCGCCGATCTTCGGCTTCCTCGACAGTCTCGAAGCGGTGGACCTGAATTCGCCGGGGCTGGAGTTCCTCGACGGGACCTATTTCTGGGAGGGGATGCCCCGCTACCTGCAGTCGGACGCGCCGGACCCGGTGAAGTTCTACCGCGACCGGGTCGGCGTGGACGACAACGGGGCCTCGGCCTCGGACCCCAAGGACGTGTCGACCTTCGCCCACATGTTCGGCTGCTGGGAGACGCTCTTCGTGATGAAGAAGGGCATGGAGGCCGCGGGCTACCAGACCACGGCCGACCGCCAGAAGCTGATCGAGGCGGTCGAGGCGATGGAGGAGATGCCCTTCGGCGATGAACACCCCCAGGGCCGCAAGGTGTTCAACGGCAAGACCCACCAGGTGTTCGGGCCGCAATACATCTCGAAGGTCGAGGGCGGGAAGCTGGTGGTGCAGGCCGAGACCACGGCCGAGGACAGCTTCTACCCGGATGAGGTCGACTACACGACCCAGTCCTTCTGATCGGGGCCTTCTGATCGGGGCCTTTTCGTTCGGGGCCTTTCTGATCGGGCTTTCCTGATCGGGGCTCCCTGACCCGCGCCCGGCCGGGGTCTGTTCTCCGGCCGGGCCTCGCGCCCGCTCCTCTCCCGCCGGCGGGGGAGGGCCGCCCTCTCCGACCGTTCCCCCTCCGACTTCGCGAGCCCTCCCTTGGATTTCGGCCCCTATCTGGTCTTCGCCTCGCTGGAAGGCGCGGTGCTGGCGGCGACCCTGTCGCTGACGGCGCTCGGTCTCAGCCTGGTGTTCGGCGTCATGCGCGTGGTCAACGTGGCCCATGGCGAATTCTTCATGCTGGGCGCGGTGGCGGCCTGGTTCGTGTCCGCGCTGGGGGGCGAGGCGCTGGGCCTGCCGGCCTGGGCGGGCTTCGCCGCGGCGCTGGTCCTGGCCCCGGCGGCCGTGGGCGCGCTGGCCTGGGCGGCGGACCGGGCCATCCTGGCCCGCGTCGGCTACGACCCGGAACGCACCATCGTGGCCACCATCGGCCTGCTCTACATCCTCCAGCAGCTGACCCTGATGGGCTACGGGCCCGAGGCGCGCCCCGTCGAGCCGCCCTTCAACGCCCGCATCGCGCTGCCGTGGCCGGAATGGGGGGCCGACGGGTTCGCCTGGACCTGGCCCTGGGGGTTCGGCACCACCTCCTACAAGCTGTTCGTCATCGTGGCGGCGGCGGCGCTGCTGATGGCGGTCTGGGCGGTGCTGTCGCGATCCCGCTTCGGGCTGATCATGCGCGCCACGCAATATGACCGCGAAACCGCGCAGGCCTTCGGCATCCCGGTCGGGAAGGTCTACGCCTGGACCTTCGCGCTGGGCGCGGCGCTGGCCGCGGCGGCGGCGGTGCTGATCGTGCCGATCCAGCAGGCGCATTACCTGATGGGCGGCGATCCGCTGCTGCTGAGCTTCATCGTCGTCATCATCGGCGGGCTGGGCAGCCTGCGCGGCACGGTGCTGGCCGCGCTGCTGATCGGGATGTCGGATGGCGTCATCTCGGTGTTCTTCTCGCCGACGCTGGCCAAGATCCTCGCCACGCTGCTGGTGGCGCTGGTGCTGGTGTTCCGCCCGCAGGGCCTGTTCGGAGCGAAAACCGCATGACCGGCGCCGCCAAACCCGTCGGGCTGCACGCCCTCGTGCTGGCGATCCTGCTGGCGCTGCATTTCGTGCTGCCGGACTATCATCACGGGGTGCTGGCCCGCGTGTTGACGCTGGCCACCTTCGCGCTCGGCTACAATCTGATGTTCGGCTACACGGGGCTGCTCAGCCTCGGGCACGCGCTGTTCTTCGCCGCGGGGCTCTACGGGCTGGGGATGCCGATGCAGCATCTGGGCTGGTCGGCCGAGGTTGCGCTCCCCTTCGGCATCGCCTTCGCCGCGCTTCTGGCGACGGGGGTGGGGGCGCTGGCCCTGCGCACCCAGGGCGTGGCCTTCATGATCGTCACCCTGATGTTCGCGCAGGCGGGGTTCCTGACGCTGCTCTACTTCAACGAGTTCACCCGCGGCGACGAGGGCTTCGTCATCGCGCAGGAGGCGCGGAGCCTGTTCGGGATCAGCCTCGCCGACGCCGACGCGCGCTATATCGCGGCGCTGATCCTGTTCGCCGTGGCGATGATCGCGACGCTGATCCTGGTGCGCTCGCCCGCGGGCCGGGTGCTGGTGGCGATCCGCGAGAACGAGGAGCGCGCCCGGATGCTCGGCTACGACGTGGCGCGCTACAAGCTGCTGGCCATCGTCGCCTCCGGGGCGATGTGCGGGGCGGCGGGGGCGGCCTACGGGCTGCTGTTCGGCTATGTCGGGGCGACCTTCGCCTCGGTGCAGTATTCGATCCTGCCGCTGCTCTGGGTGCTGCTGGGCGGGGCGGGGACGGTGCTGGGGCCGCTGATCGGGACGGCTTTCATGACCTATCTGATCGACCTCGGCTCCGGCCTCACCGACGCCTACATGCTGCTGGCGGGCGCGGCGCTGGTGCTGCTGACGCTGTTCGCCCCCGCCGGCCTGCTGGGCGAAGTGCGCAAACGCTGGGCGGGGTGGCTGCCATGACTGTCGCCGCATCGGGGCCCTTGCTGGAGACGGAAGGTCTCACCCGCCGCTTCGGGGGCCTCACCGCTGTCGATCATGTGGATTTCCAGCTGTTCCCGGGCGAGATCCGCGCCCTGATCGGCCCCAACGGCGCCGGCAAGACCACTTTCGTCGGCCTGCTCTCGGGCCGCATTCCGCCGTCGGAGGGGCGGGTCCGCTTCGGGGGCGAGGACGTCACCCGCCTGCCGGCCCATGCCCGCATGGCGCGGGGCATGGCCTACACGTTCCAGATCACCTCGGTCTTCGCCAATCTGAGCCTGTTCGACAACGTGGCGCTGGCCGTCCAGCGGCGCCTCGCCCGCGGCGAGGGGCTGGAGGCGGAGACCATGGCCGCGCTTGATCGCGTCGGGCTGGCGGGCCGGGCGCGGCAGACCGCCGGCGATCTGTCCTACGGGCATCAGCGGTTGCTGGAGATCGCCATGGGGCTAGCGCAGCGGCCGCGGCTGCTGATCCTCGACGAGCCCACGCAGGGGCTTTCGGATGGCGAGATCGAGGGCTTCAAGGCGCTGGTCCGCGATGTGGCCGCGGAGGCGACCGTCCTGCTGATCGAACACAACATGGACGTGGTGATGTCGCTGGCGACCCGGATCACCGTGCTCGACATGGGCGCCCGGCTGGCCGAGGGCGACCCGGCCGCGATACACGCCGACGCCGCCGTGCAGCGCGCTTACCTGGGGGGCTGAGAGGATGCTGGAGGTCAGCGGGCTCGACGCCGGATACGGCAAGGTGCAGGTGCTGCGCGGGGTGAGCCTTTCGGTCGGGGCGGGGGAGATCCTCTGCGTCATGGGCCGCAACGGGGCGGGCAAGACCACGGCCATGAAGGCGATCATGGGGCTGGTTCCGCCGACGGGCGGCTCGGTGAAGATCGCGGGGGAGGAGCTGGTCGGGCTGCCCCCGCACGAGATCCCGCGCCGGGGCCTGGGCTATGTGCCCCAGGGGCGGCGGCTGTTCGCGGAACTGACCGTGGCCGAAAACCTCGACATCGGGCTGATGACCCGCAACCGGGGCGCGGCGGTGCGGGAGCGGATGCTGGACATGTTCCCCCGCCTGCGCGACCGGCTGCGGCAACGGGCGGGCACGCTTTCGGGCGGGGAGCAGCAGATGCTCGCCATGGCCCGCGCGCTGTGCCTGGAGCCCTCGGTCCTGCTGATGGACGAGCCGACGGAGGGGCTCCAGCCCTCGATGATCGCCCTGATCCGCGAGGCGGCGACCGCGATGAAAGCCGCGGGCGTCGCCATCGTGCTGGTCGAGCAGCGGGCCGACGCGGTGCTGTCGGTGGCCGACCGGGTGACCTTCCTCGACAACGGCCGGGTGAAGGAGACGGTGGAGGCGCAGGCGCTGCGCGACGACCCGGCCCTGCTGCACGCGCATGTGGGGGTCTGAGACCTCCGAGCGCGAACCCGGTCCCCGCGAAAGCGGCTGGACAGGCGGGGCGAACCGGGCTTGGATTTGTTTGTGAGCGAATGAAGCGGGCCTGCGCCCGGCGCGGCCCCGCCGGGGCGGCGCGAGAGGAGAGACGTGCATGAGCGTGGTTGCGGGCGTCGATGTCGGCGGGACCTTCACCGATCTGGTCTGGCTGGACGAGGGGACGCGGGCCGTGCGGCTGGCCAAGGCCCCGACCACGCCGCGCAACCAGGCCTTCGGCGTGCTCGCGGCCTTCGAGCAGGCGGGCGTCGACGTGGGCGGGGTCGACCTGATCGTGCACGGCACCACGGCCACCACCAACGCCGTGCTGGAACGCCGCCTGTCCCGCGCCGGCATGATCGCCACGGAGGGCTTCCGCGACATCATCGAGCTGGGCCGCCGCACCCGCCCGCAGGCCTACGGCATGACCGGGAGCTTCACGCCGGTCATCCCCCGCGACCTGCGCCTGGAGGTCTCGGAGCGGATGGACGCCGAGGGGAACGTGCTGACCCCGCTGGACGAGGACGCCCTGCGCGCCGCCGCCGCCCGGCTGCTGGAGGCGGGCTGCGAGTCCGTCGTCGTCCATTTCCTCCACGCCTATGCCAACCCGGCGCATGAGATCCGGGCGGGCGAGATCCTGTCGGAGATCTGGCCCAACGCCTATGTCACGCTGGGCCACGCGCTGCTGTCGGAATCGCGGGAATTCGAGCGGGGGGTGACGGCCTCGGTCAACGCCTCGGTCCAGCCCTTGCTGCAACGCTATGTGGACCGGCTGGCGGAGGAGCTGCGGGACCGGGGCTACGCGCATGACCTGCTGGTGATGAACGGCAACGGGGGCATGGTCTCGGCCCGGATGGTGGCGCGGGAGGCGGCGAAGACGGTGATGTCGGGGCCGGCCTCGGGCGTCATGGCGGCGGCCTATACCGGGCGCCGGGCCGGGGCGCCGGACCTGCTGACCTATGACATGGGCGGCACCTCCACCGACGTGGCGCTGATCCGCGACGCCAAGCCGGCGGTGTCGAACGAAATCGAGGTCGAATACGCCATGCCGATCCACGTCCCCATGGTGGACGTGCGCACGGTGGGGGCAGGGGGCGGGTCGATCGCGCGGGTCAACGCCTCGGGCCTGCTGGAAGTGGGGCCGGAGAGCGCCGGCGCCGATCCCGGCCCGATCTGCTACGGGCGGGGCGGGACGCGGCCGACGATCTCGGACGCCAACCTGCTGCTGGGGCGGCTCGACCCGTCGCGGCTGAACGCCGTCGAGGGCGGCGTGCGGATCGAGGACGTGGCGAGGGTGTTCGAGGCCGAGCTGGGCGCCCCCCTCGGCCTGTCCGCGACGGAGGCCGCGTCGGCCGTGATCCGCGTCGCCAACGCCCGCATGGCCGGCGCGATCCGCATGGTGTCGCTGTCGCTGGGCGAGGATCCGCGGGACTTCGCGCTTTTCGCCTTCGGGGGCGCCGGGCCCCTGCACGCGGTGGCGCTGGCGCGCGAGCTGGGCGTGCCGCGCGTGCTGGTCCCCGCCCGCCCGGGCATCACCAACGCGCTGGGCTGCGTGGTCGCCGACCTGCGCCATGACTTCGTGAACACCGTCAACCGGCCGCTGGACGGCGCCGACATGGACGAGGTCCACGCGGTTTTCGCCCGCCGCATCGAGGAGGGCCGCGCCCTGATCGCGCAGGAGAGCGTGGCGGTCGAGCGCATCGAAACAATCTGCTCCGCCGACATGCAGTTCATCGGCCAGACCCATCTTCTGCGCGTGGCGCTCGATGGCCCGGCGCCGGCCCGCGAGGATCTCCAGGCCCGGTTCGAGCGCGCCTACTGGGACCGCTTCCGCGTGTCCTTGCCCGAGATCCGGCCGAGCCTGGTGAACCTCAGCGTCTCGGTGATCGGGGTGCGGCGGGAGATCGACCTGGCCCTGCTGATCGACCCCGAGGGCCGCCGCGCGACGGTCGCGGAGGCCCGGACCGGCCTGCGCCCCGTCTGGTTCGACGGCGGCTGGACCGACACGCCGGTCTACCGGCGCGAGCATCTGCCTTGGGACGCGGTGATCGACGGCCCGGCCATCGTGGAGCAGCTGGACGCCACGCTGGTCATCGACCCGGGCTGCACGGCGCGGGGCGATGCGGACGGCAACCTGATGATCGAGATCGGAGGCGCGGCATGACCCCGCTCGACCCCATCACCCTGTCGGTGATCCAGGCCGGCCTGTCGCAGACCTGCGACGAGATGGACCTCGCCTTCACCCGCGCCGCGTTCTCTCCCGTCATCGCGGAGGCCAACGACCGCGCCGACGGGATCTATTCGGCCGAGGACGGAAGCCTGATCGCCCAGGGGCCGGACGGGCTGCCGGTCTTCGTGGGCGCGATGCAGGAAAGCACCCGCGTGCTGGTGGAGCGCATCCGCGCCGGGATCACCGCGGCGCCGGAGCCGGGCGACGTCTACATCGTCAACGACCCCTATCTGGGCGGCACCCACCTGATGGACGTGCGCTTCGCGCGCCCCTTCTATCGGGACGGCAAGATCTGGTGCTGGCTGTCCAATACCGGCCACTGGCCCGACACCGGGGGCGCGGTGCCGGGGGGCTTCTCCGCCTCGGCCACGTCGGTGGAGCAGGAGGGGCTGCGGCTCCCCCCGGTGCGGCTGTTCAAGAAGGGTGTTCTGGACCAGGAGATCTACCAGATCATCTGCTCCAACATCCGGGTGGCGGAGCAGCGGATCGGCGATGTGAAGGCCCAGGCGGCGGCGCTGGACGTGGGCGCCGCGCGGCTGGAGAAACTGCTGGACCGCTATGGCGACGCGGTGGTGGAGCAGGCGATCGCGGAGCTTCGCGCGCGGGCCGCCGAACAGACCCGCGCCCATATCCGCGCCATCCCCGAGGGCCGGTTCGAGGCGACCGCCTGGGTGGATTCCGACGGCGTGGTGAATGAGCCGCTCGCCATCCGGCTGGCGGTGGAGCGGGCGGGCGACGGGCTGGTCTTCGACTTCGCCGGATCGTCGCCGCCCTGCACGGGGCCGATGAACTCGGTGCGCTCCACCACCCTGTCGGCGGTCTATCTGGCCATGCGCCACATCTTTCCGGACGTGCCGATTTCCGCCGGCGCGTTCGAGCCGCTGGAGGTGCGGGGGATCGAGGGCACCTTCCTCGACGCCCATTACCCGCGCCCGGTCTCGGGTTGCGCCGCCGAGACCTCCCAGCGCATCGCCGAGGCGGTGTTCCTCGCGCTGGTCAACGCCATCCCCGACAAGGTGACGGCGGCGCCGGCGGGCACGTCGGGCAATTTCGGGCTGGGCGGGTCGGACCCGGCCAAGGGGCGGAATTTCGTGATGTATCAGCTTTCAGGCGGCGGCTATGGCGGCTCGGCGCTGGGGGACGGGCTGTCGAACGGCTGCTCCACCATCGGGATTTCCAAGGCCCCGCCGGTGGAGATCATGGAGCAGCAGTTCCCCATCCTCTTCCGCCGCTACGCCCTGCGCGAGGGCTCGGGCGGGGCGGGGACGGCGCGGGGCGGCCTGGGGCTCGACTACGAGATCGAGCTGCGGCGCGGCGAGGCGCGGGCGAGCTTCGTGATGGATCACGGCCGCTTCGGGCCTCCGGGCGCGCGGGGCGGGGCGGACGGGGCGCCCAACACCATCGAGGTGGTGCGGGGCGGCGTCTCCCATGTCCCGCAGCACCTGTCGAAGGAGCAGGACATCGCCATGCGCCCCGGCGACCGGGTGCGGGTGGGCACGCCGGGCGGCGGGGGTTATGGCGATCCGTTCGCGCGGGACGCGGAGGCGGTGGCCGAGGACGTGCGGCTGGGCCGGGTGTCGGCGAAGGACGCCGCGGCGCTCTATGGCGTGGCGGTCGCGGACGGCGCGGTGGACCCCGCCGCCACCGATGCGCTGCGCGCAAGGCGCGACCGCGAAGTGTCGTAGGGCGGGCGCCAGCCCGCCGCGCCGAACGGGGAGGCCGCGTCCGTGGCAAGGCGGGGGCGGCGGGTTCGCACCCGCCCTACGCGGGCGGCGCGGATGCCGGTCGCGCCGCGCGCCTCTCAGCCCAGGCCGTAAAGCGCCTTGGTCCGTTCCAGAAGCTGGCGGCGATGGGCGATGCCGTTGACGCCGCCATTGATGATCTTCGTCACCCGCATCAGATCGTCCCGGTCCGCCGGCCCGTTCAGCCCGCGGTTCGCCCAGTACCAGCCCGCCACGCCGACGCAGAGCTCCAGGTCCTCGGCGACGAGGGTGGGTTCGGACATGATCTCGTCCTTGCGGTCCACGGCCTCCGAGAACTTCTCGTAGTTGAAGCGGCCCGTGAGCTGGATCAGCCCGCGGCCCTTGAACCGCCGGCCGTCGCCCGACCGCACATTGCCGAGATCCGTCCGGCCCTCATAGGCGGCGCCCGAGGCGATCTCCTCCTGGAAGCGCAGCTCGCCGCTTTCATGCCCGATCTGGGCGAGGAAATGCGCCTGGCGCAGGGGCGTGGTCAGGTCGAAATCCGCGAAGCACTTGGCGATCGGGTCGCGGAAAAGCTCCACCTTCGCATCCGCCGCGGCCAGCATCGCGAGGCGCAGGAGCCGCGCGGAGAACACCGGCTTCACGCTCATGCGCAACGCCCGTTCCGTGCCGGCGCCGGGGGTGACGACCGAGTCCGGCTCCTCCATCCCCAGCAGCGCGGTCTGGGCGGCGACGATGCCCTCGCGGGTCTTCTCCCCGTAGATCCCGTCGGGCTTGAGCGGCGCGTCCAGCGTGATGCGCCCGTCCTCGGCGGTGTAGTTGAGCAGAAGCTGCACCGTCTCCACGTCGTCGCGGCGGTTGGGGCGCTTGGGCCCGACCTCGGCCGACAGCAGGGTGGTCATGGAGCCCGCGGGCGGCAGCGGAACCTGCGGGATCACGGGGGCGGGGGAGGGGGCGCCGGCCGCGATCTCCCCCGCCGTCATCGGCACGGTGGCGGGGCGCGGCGGCGGGACGGCCCCCGCGGCGGGGGCCAGCACGGTTCCCGCGACGGGCCCGGGGCGGGCGGTCACGCCCTCGCGCCGTTCGAAATGCGGGGTGTCCTTGAAGCTCGACCAGTTGCCGCCCCAGGCGTTGGCGGGATCCAGGCTCTCCCAGTAGTCGCCCAGGGCCTGCAACACTTCCTTGTCGTAGCACAGGTCCAGATCGTCCCCGTCGCGCACGAAGAAGTTGAGGTCGATGGCCAGCCGCTTCATGTGCTGGCTGTTGAGCGTCCTGGAGCGGCCCTCGCGCATGTGGATGCGCTGCTGCTCGATGGTGCGGTAAAGCTCGCCCCCCGTGACCACGAAGCCGAGGTCATGGGCGCGGCCGATCAGCCGGGACATGTCGGTCAGGAACCGGTCCTGTTCGTCGAGCAGACCCATCACTTGCCCCCCGAGCCGGAGCCCTTGAGGGCCGTGTTCTCCTCCAGCAGGCGCTCGATCGCGGCGCCCTTGCGGCTGGAGCCCTGGGAGGAGCCGAAGAAGAACTGGATGATCGCCGAGAGCGTGACCCCGAGCAGGAAGCCCAGGACGGTGTCGACGATGCGCGACTGCGCGAGCCCGGCCTCGGTCAGGGAGCCGTCGGGGTCCGTGCCGAAGACCGGACCGAACGCGGCCCAGCCGATGAAGGCCCCGGTCATCACGGTGATCAGCAGGGCGTAGACATAGATGAAGTTGCGGGAGAACCAGTCCTCGGTTCTCAGGGCCTGGCGTTGCAGGCCGCGGGCGTTCTTGCGGTCCTCGTTCTCGACTCGCATCCGCTCGATCTCGGCCTGGTCCTGGGCCTGGGCGGCGGCGAGCAGAAGCTCCTGGTTGCGCAGCTCGAATTCCTTGAGCTGGATCCATTGCGCGTCGGTGAGCTTCTGTTCGGCGACATCCTCGATCCTGATGCCGGTCTGATCCTCGATCAGCTTGGCCACTTTCTCGACGCCGGCGTCGGCGGCGCCGGAGAACACCCCGGTCAGAAGATCCAGCCCACGGCTGGCGAGCGCCGGGACCACGGCGGCGCCGAGCGCCCCCAGAATTGGCAAGACCATGTTCCGCGCCCTCCCCGAGCCTGTGCGAAAAGTCACTTTCTCATTGAGAAATAATGACTTGGCTTTCCGCACGCTACGTCAGGTGACATGACGTCAACCTGAACGGGCGGAGGAGGCGGCGGATGAGTTCACCCGGCGGCGCCCGGACGGGGCGCCGATCCGCGCGGGCGCCGGGCGCGCGGGGAGTAACCGGGGGGAAGCCGGGGGAAGGATCGGCGTCAGGTTCGGGGGCGGAGGCGGGCGCGCCTCCGCCCTCAGACCACCACGTCGCGCGCGGCCTGCTCGCCCACGCCGAAGACCCGCTTGTAGCGCGCGATCTCCTCGGCCGGGCCGGTGGCCTTGTTGGGGTTGTCCGACAGCTTCACGCAGGGATGCCCGTCCGCCGAAACCGCCTTGCACACCAGGCTGAACGGCGCCAGCCGGTCGTCGGGCGCCAGCCCGCGGAAGTCGTTGGTCAGCAGCGTGCCCCAGCCATAGGAGACCTTGACCCGGTCGGCGTAGCGGGCGTGCAGCGCCTCGATCAGCTCGATGTCCAGCCCGTCGGAGAAGATGATCCGCTTCTGCGACACGTCCTGGCCGTGACGCTGCCAGAAGGCGATGGCGGCTTCGGCGGCGTCGAACGGGTCGCCGGAATCCACCCGCACGCCGGTCCAGCGCGCGATCCATTCCGGAGCGTTGGCGAAGAACCCCTTGGACCCGATGGTGTCCGGCAACACGATGCGCAGGTTGCCGTCATAGTCCTTCTGCCATTCCTCCAGCACCTGGTAGGGGGCGGCGGCGAGGGCCGCGTCGTCCTCGCCTGCCAGCGCGCAGTAGACCATGGGAAGCTCATGGGCGTTGGTGCCGATGGCCTCGATGTCCTGGCGCATGGCGATCAGGCAGTTGGAGGTGCCGGTGAAGCGCCGGCCCAGCCCCTCGATCATCGCCTGCACGCACCAGTCCTGCCACAGGAAGGAATGCCGGCGCCGGGCGCCGAAATCCGCCACCGCGAGGTCGGGAAGCTTCTGCAGGCGCTCGATCTTCTCCCACACCCGGGACATGGCGCGGGCGTAGAGGATCTGAAGCTCGAACTTGCCCATGTCGCGCAGCACGGCGCGGGAGCGGAGCTCCATCAGGATGGCGAGGGCGGGGATCTCCCACATCATCGCCTCCATCCACGGGCCTTCGAAGGTCAGCTCGTACTGGTCGCCGCGGCGCTCCAGGTGGTAGTCGGGAAAGCGGAACCCCTCCAGCCACTGCATGAAGTCGGGCGTGAACATCCAGCGCTTGCCGTAGAAGGTGTTGCCGCGCAGCCAGGTGCTTTCGCCCCGGGTGAGGCTGAGCGAGCGCACATGGTCGAGCTGCTCGCGCAGTTCGCCCTCGTCGATCAGGCGGGCGAGCGGCACCGCGTCGGAGCGGTTGATGAGCGAGAATTCCACACGCGCCTCGCGGCGGTTGCGGAACACGCTCTGCGCCATCAGGAGCTTGTAGAAATCCGTGTCGAGGACCGAGCGGACGATCGGGTCGATCTTCCATTGGTGGTCGTGGACGCGCTGGGCGATGTTGATCATGCGGTCGAGCCGGGCAGGGGCGGCGCGGCGCCCCCGGAGGGACGCGCGGCCGCGGACGGGATCAGGCGATGCGGACCAGCAGGCGCAGAAGCTGCGCCCGGTCGTCGGGATCGAGCGGCGCGAGCGTGGCGTGGGTGGCCGCGACCGCGTCTTCGGCGAGCGCGGCGAACAGCGCCGCGCCGGCCTCGGTGAGCGAGACGATCAGGCGGCGGCGGTCGTCGGGCGAGGCGGCGGTGGACACCAGGTCCCGCTTGGCCAGTCGGTCGATGACGCCCTTGATGGTCGCCGCGTCCATGGCCGTGGCCCGGCCGAGCTGGTTCTGGCTGACGGGGCCGTCCTCATGCAGCTTGGCCAGCGCCGCGAACTGGCGCGGGGTCAGGTCGGGGATGCGGTCGGAGAAGATCGACAGGTGGCGCTGGTTGGCGCGGCGCAGCAGGTGGCCGATCTGGGCGTCCAGCCGATAGGCGTCCGCGGCCTCGCCCAGCGAGCGGCGCGCGTGCTGGTGGGCGGGGGGAGCTTCGGACGCCCCCTCCGGCGGGACCTGCCGGTCGCCCGCGCCGCGAGGGCCGGCGGCCGCTTCGGCCGGTCCGCGCGTCGCGCCCGCTTTCGTCGCCATGGCCACGTCAGCCATCCTCCCGTGAGAAGCCGTTTTGTCGTGACTAGCCCAATCGCGGCCGGATTGACAGGCCCGGCGGGGGGAGGCGCTGCGCCGCCGATTGACAAGACGCGGGAGCGGGGCGCAGGCTGTGTTTGCACGCAAACGATCGCGGCGGACCGTCCCGCGCCCGCGCCCCGCCTTTCGCGGGGGCCCGGCAGCCAGGCGCCGCCGCCGGAGACGCCGATGAGCTACGAGCGGCCCGAGAGCCTCGAACGCGCGCTGGCCCTGCGCGCCGCGCCCGGCGCGGTGCTGGCCGGGGGCACGGATCTCTATGCGCTGACCGCCCGGCGGGAACTGGCGGGGCCGGTGCTGGACCTGACCGCCTGCGCCGCGCTGCGGGGGATCGTCTGCGGGCCGGACGGGCTGCGCATCGGCGCCGCGACCAGCTGGACCGCGATCGCCGAGGCGAGGCTGCCCGACGCCTGCGCCGGGTTGCAGGCCGCGGCGCGGCTGGTCGGCTCGCGCCAGATCCAGAACCGCGGCACCATCGGCGGCAACCTGTGCAACGCCTCGCCCGCCGCCGATGGCGCGCCCCCGCTGCTGACGCTGGACGCGGAGGTCGAACTGGCCTCGGTCCGCGGCGCCCGGCGGCTGGCGCTGTCCGACTTCCTGCGCGGGCCGCGGGAAACGGCGCTGGCGGCGGACGAATTGATGACCGCGGTGATCCTGCCCTCGGCCGGGCTGGCCGGGCGGGGGACGTTCGTGAAACTGGGCGCGCGGGCGCATCTGGTGATCTCCATCGCCATGGCGGCGGTGCGGCTGGAGGTGGCGGGGGGCCGGGTCTCCGCCGCCGCGCTGAGCTTGGGGGCCTGCGGGCCGGTGGCGACGCGGCTGCCGGGGATCGAGGCGGCGCTGGCCGGGCGCGACGCCTTGCCCGAGGCGCTGGCCGCCGCGGTGACCGACGCGGCCGTGGCCGAGGCCGTCTCCCCCATCGACGACATCCGCGCCGACGCCGCCTATCGCCGTCGCGCCGCCGCCGAGATCCTGCGCCGGGCGCTCGTCGCGGCGCTGGAGCCCTCCGCCGCTTTCCGGGAGACCGCCGCATGAGCCTCGACGACGCCGCCTCCGCGCCGGGGCTGGTCCCGACGGTCGAACTGGTGCTGGACGGCGCGCCCGCCCGCATCGAGGCCGATCCCTCCCGCCGCCTGTCCGACGCGCTGCGCGAGGGGGCCGGGGTCCGGGGGGTGAAATCGGGCTGCGACGCGGGCGATTGCGGGGCCTGCACGGTGCTGCTGGACGGGGCGCCGGTCTGCGCCTGCCTGACCCCGCTGGGGCAGGCGGCGGGGCGGGAGGTGACGACGGTCGCCGGCCTTGGCGGCTGGGAGGTCAACGCCCTGCAGCGGGCCTTCCTGCGCCATGGGGCGGCGCAATGCGGGATCTGCACGCCCGGCATGCTGATGACCGCCTCGGCCCTGCTGCGCGAGACGCCCGCGCCCTCGCGCGCGGAGGTCGAGGAGGCGCTGGGCGGCGTGCTCTGCCGCTGCACCGGCTACGCCAAGATCATCGACGCGGTCTGCGCCGCCCATGCCGAGACGCCCGGCGCCGCCGCCCGCCCGGCCCCCGACCACGCGCCTGTCGGCGCCCGGATCGAGCGGCTGGACGGGCGTCCCAAGGTGGACGGGACGGAGGCATTCGGCGCCGATGCCTGGCCCGAGGGGGCCCTGGTGCTGCGCGCCGTCCGCTCGCCGCATCACCGCGCGGGGTTCGCCTTCGGGGACCTCGCGGGCTGGATCGCGGCGCGGCCCGGGCTGGTCGCCGTCTTCACCGCCGCCGACATCCCCGGCCGCAACCGCTTCGGCGTGATCCCCGACTGCGCGGATCAGCCGGCGCTGGCGGAACCCGCGCTGGGCGCCCGTTTCCGCGGCGAGGCGGTGGCGCTGGTGGCGGGGGAGGCGGAGGCGATGGCGGCGCTCGACCTTTCCGACTTTCCCATCGAATGGCGCCCCGAGACCCCGGTGATGGAGCCCGAGGACGCCGCCGCCCCCGGCGCGGCGCTGGTCCATGCGGACCGGCCGGGCAACCTGCTGATCCGCGGGCTGGTGCGCCGGGGCGACGCCGAGGCCGGGCTGGCCGCCGCCGCCGCCGTGGCCGAGCTGGCCTTCGAGACCGCCTATGTGGAGCACGCCTATATCGAGCCCGAGGCCGGCGCCGCCTGGATGGAGGGCGACGTGCTGGTGATCTCCGCCTGCACCCAGGCGCCGGTGATGGACCGGGACGACGTGGCGCTGGTTCTGGATCTGCCGAAGGACCGGGTGCGGATCATCCCCGCCGCGGCGGGCGGCGGCTTCGGCGCCAAGCTGGACCTGTCCGTGCAGCCGCTGCTGGGGCTGGCGGCGCTGAAGCTGGGGCGGCCCTGCCGGATGGCGTTCAGCCGGGGCGAGTCCATGGCCTCGACCACCAAGCGCCATCCGGCGCGGATGCGGGGGCGGATCGGGGCGGACGCCTCGGGACGGATCACCGGCATGGATTTCGACGGGGACTTCAACACCGGCGCCTATGCGAGCTGGGGGCCGACGGTGGCGAACAGGGTGCCGGTGCACGCCTCGGGCCCCTACCGGACGCCCAATTACCGGGCCGAGGCGTGGGCGATCCACACCAACGGCACGCCCGCGGGCGCGTTCCGCGGCTTCGGCGTGCCGCAGGCGGCGCTGGTGCAGGAGGTGCTTTACGACGACCTGGCGCTGGCGCTGGGCATCGACCGGCTGGCGTTCCGAAGGCTGAACGCGCTGGGCGAGGGCGAGGCGACGGTCTGCGGGCAGGTGCTGCGCGGCGTGGGCATCGGCGCCTGTCTGGACGCGCTGGAAGGCCCCTGGGCCGAGGCGCTGGCCCGGGCCGAGGCCGCCAACGCCGCGGCTGCGGCCGGGGGCGTGGCCGGGGGCGGGCCGCTGCGCCATGGGGTCGGCGTCGCCTCCTGCTGGTATGGCTGCGGCAACACCGGGCTGCCCAACCCGTCCACCGTGCGGGTGGGGATCCGGGGCGACGGGCGCATCGCGCTGCATCAGGGGGCGACGGATATCGGGCAGGGCTCGAACACCGTCATCACCCAGATCTGCGCCGAGGCGCTGGGGGTCGCGCCCGAGGCGATGCTCCTGATCGGGCCGGACACCGCGCTGACGCCGGATTGCGGGAAGACCTCGGCCTCGCGCCAGACCTATGTGACCGGCCGCGCGGCGCAGGGCGCGGGCGCGGCGCTGCGGGCGCAGGTGCTGCGGCTGCTGAACATGGGCGAGGGCGCGCGGCTGCGCGCGACGCCGGGCGGCATCGAAGGGACCGAGCGGGGGGAGACGCGGGCGCTGGACCTCTCCGCCCTGGCGCCCGCGCCCGAGGCCGCGGCGCAGGGCTACGCGCTGATGGCCGAAGCGCGCTACGATCCGCCGACCACGCCGCTGGATGCGGACGGGCAGGGGGTTCCCTACGCCGTCTACGGCTATGGCGCGCAGGTAGCGGAGGTGGCGGTGGACATGGCGCTGGGGACCGTGAAGGTCACGCGGCTGGTCGCGGCCCATGACCTCGGCCGGGTCATCAACCCGATGCTGGCCGAGGGCCAGATCGAGGGCGGGGTGGCGCAGGGGCTGGGTCTCGCGCTGATGGAGGAGTTCATCCCCGGCCGCACCGAGAACCTGCACGACTACCTGATCCCCACCACCTCGGACATGCCCGAGATCCGCTCGATCCTGCTGGAGACGCCGGACCCCGAGGGGCCGTTCGGCGCGCGGGGCCTGGGGGAGCATGCGCTGATCCCGACCGCGCCGGCGATCCTGAACGCGATCCGCCACGCCTCGGGCGCGCGGATCACCCGGGTTCCGGCGCTGCCGCACCGGGTGCTGGCCGCGATCGACCGCGCGAAGGCCGAGGGGGGGGCGCCATGACGGCCTGCCGAGGGAGCCGCGCGACCACCCGCCCGAGAGCTTGGAGCCTCCGCCCGCGCGGCGGGGCGACCGGGCGCCAGGCCGCCCCGACCCCCAGCCGGGAGACCGCGTGATGGACGGACCCGATCCCAGAACCCCGCGGGCCGCGCCCGAAAAGATCCGCTGCGACGCCTGCCCGGTCATGTGCTACGTGGCCGAGGGCAGGACCGGCGCCTGCGACCGCTACGCCAACGAGGGCGGGAAGATCGTGCGCTGCGACCCGCTCACCGTGCTCGATGCGGCGCTGGAGGCGGGGGCGGCGGTGACGCCCTTCCTCGACGCGCCATGGGACGGCGCGCCCGCCCCCGACGCCCGCCGGTTCGTCACCGGGCTGGGCGCGGGGACCACCTATCCGGATTACAAGCCCGCGCCCTTCATCGTCTCCCGCCAGGTGGCGGACGCGGACCTGGTGACGGTGGTGACCGAGGCGATCTTCTCCTATTGCGGGGTCAAGCTGAAGATCGACACCGACCGCCACCTGGGCGACGAAACCGCCATGGTCCGCGCCGACGGCGAGCCGGTGGGCCATGTGACCACGGCCGAATACGGCTCCCAGATGCTCAGCCTCGGCGGCGTGCGCCACCTGACCGGGGGCGAGAAGCGCGAGGGCCGGGTGACCTGCGACACCCTCCTGCGCCTGTGCAACCGCGAGGCGGTGAAACTGACCATCGACGGCGGGGCGACGGTGATCGCCCAGGCCGGGCGCCCGCCGATCGTGGACGGGGTGGAGGAGACGCGGATGCGGGTCGGCTGCGGCTCGGCCACCATCGGCATGTTCGCGACCCAGTGGCAGGGGCTGGCGGACGAGGTGGTGGTGGTGGACGACCACATCACCGGCGTCGTCTCCGAGCACCAGGCGGGCAAGGAGATCGGCTGGCCCGACACCGGCATCCGCATCAAGGGCCGCCGCTCCACCCCCGGCCGGTATTTCCGGGTGGCGGAGCCGGGCAAGGGCTGGGGCGGGGCCGATATCGACGACCCGCTGGAGATCCTGGGCGCGTGGAACCCCAAGAAGGGCGCGCGGCCCGGGCTGCGGCTGCTGATGGTCTCCACCACCGGGGAGCAGCACGGGTTCTACGTGCTGGACGAGGATCTGGTCCCGCGCCCCGCGCCGCTGCCCGAGGCGCTGCGCGGTCCGGTCCAGGTGATCGAGGAGAATTGCGAGCCGGCGCTGACCACGGTGCTGTTCGTCGGCGGCGCCGGGGGGAGCCTGCGGGCGGGCGTGACCGGCAACCCGGTGCGGCTGACGCGATCGGTGCAGGCCGGCGAGACGCGGGTGACCTGCGCCGGCGCTCCGGTCTGGATCTGGCCGGGCGGGGGCATCACGCTGATGGCCGACGTGATGGACCTGCCCGAGCGCGCCTTCGGCTATGTGCCCACGCCGGCGCTGGTGGCGCCGCTGGAATTCACCCTCCCGCGTGAGGCCTATGCCGGGATGGGGGGGCATATGGGCGCGATCCGCTCGGTCGAGGACGTGCTGGCGAGGGGCGGCGAATACGGGGGCGCGACCCGGGGGCTCGGGGTCGAGCCCGGGCGCGGGCCGGGCATGACATGGCCGCGGCGGCGCTGAGCCCTTCGGCCCCGGCCCCGGCCGTGGTCCCGGCGTCCGCGCCCGCGGGGACCGCGGGGCCCGGCTGGCGCGCGCAGGCGGCGATGCTGCCGGACGGCCGCCGGATGCACCTGCATCACGGACCCATCGACCTTGTGGTCGAGGCCTTCGGGCCGGAGCCGGAGATCCGCGCGGCGCTGGCGCAGGCGGAGGCCCGCTTCGCCTCGGTGCTCGACGCGCTGGTGGCGGAGCTGCCGCGCCTGCGCGCGCCGCTCCCGCACGCCGCGCCCCCGGCGCTCTCCGGTCCGGTCGCCGGGCGGATGCTGGCGGCCTGCCTGCCCCATGCGGAGCGCTTCGTGACGCCGATGGCCGCCGTCGCCGGGGCCGTGGCCGATGAGGTGCTGGCGGCGATGACCGCGGGGCGGTCCCTGACCCGGGCCTATGCGAACAATGGCGGCGACGCGGCCATCTGGCTCGCCCCCGGCGCGGCGATGCGCGTGGCGCTGGGCGCCCCCGACGGCGTGACCGGCGGGCGGGCCGAGATCCGGGCCGGGGATGCGGCGCGCGGCGTGGCGACCTCGGGCTGGCGGGGGCGCAGCCATTCGCTGGGCATCGCCGACGCGGTGACGGTCCTGGCCCGCACCGCCGCCGCCGCCGACGTCGCCGCGACGCTGATCGCCAACGCGGTGGACCTGCCGGGCCACCCCGCCATCCGACGCGGCCCGGCCCGCGCCGAGGCCCCCGACAGCGACCTCGGCGACCGGCTGGTGACGCTCGGCGTCGGCCCGCTGACCCCGGACGAGGCGGAGGCGGCGCTGGACGCCGGCCTGTCCGTCGCCGAAGACATGCGCGCGCGCGGCCTGGTCGAGGCCGCCGCGCTGACCCTCGCAGGCCGGACCCGCATCGCGGGCGCCCCGCGCCTGGCGGGGCCAAGGGAGGAGAGACCCAAGCCATGACCACCCAGTTCCCCATCCGCCGCACCGCCCTGATCGTCGAGGAGATCTTTCACGAGGGCGGACCGGCCCCGGAAACCCCGCGCCGCCGCGCCGCCATGCTGGCCGTCGTCGCCAACCCCTTCGCCGGGACCTTCGCGCCGGAGCTTCAGCCCGCCATGGAGGCCCTTGAGCCGCTGGGCGAGATGATGGCCCGGCGCCTGGTCGAGGCCATGGGCGGCCCGGGCAAGGTGGACGCCTATGGCAAGGGCGCCATCGTCGGCGAGGGCGGCGAGATCGAGCACGGCGCGCTGTGGCACGTCCCCGGCGGCTACGCGATGCGCGGGCTGGTGACCCCCTCCCGGGCCATCGTGCCCTCGGCGATGAAGGTCGGGGGCATGGGCGCGCGGCTGGACGTGCCGCTGGGCCATGTGAACGCGGCCTATGTGCGGTCGCATTTCGACGCGATGGAAGTGGGGCTGCCCGACGGGCCGCGGGCCGGCGAAATCCTGTTCGCCCTGGTCATGGCCGAGGGCGGTCGGGTCCACAGCCGCATGGGCGGGCTGGAGGCCCGGGACGTGACCGGCGAGGACGGGCTGCGCTGAGCGGCGCGCAGGGCGCCCCGATGCGAGGGGGCGCGCGACGGGGCGCGCGCGACGGGATGCGCGCGACGTGATGCGCGCGAAGGGGCCGGCTGGAAAAGCGGGATCGGCGGGAAAACCCCGGACGGCGGCAGGAGCGTCGTCGCCCGGGGGGAGTGGGCCTCCTTGCGCGCCGTGGGGGCGACGCGCAGGCCGGCTCGCCGAGAATGCGGGTCGTTGACCGCATCCCCGGCCGCGACGCCGGCTCTGGGGAAACCGGCGCACGCGGCGTCATGAACGCGAGATGACTTCGCGTCATGGGCACGAACGGGGGGATAACTCATGCTGCACCGCAATAAAACCGCTTGAATCAACTCAAAGGGGCAAATTGTGCGATTCCGGCGAATTATTTCGCCCTTTGGAAAGGTTAACGAGTTGTATCTACTGAAATATTCCGGAGACCTGACGATCCCGCCAGGCCGATGCGGAGGCGTTCCCGGGCCTATCTTCAAGTCAGGAAAAGGTTTTTCGGTCCCGAGGGCGGTCATGCCGCGCTGCGTCAGGGCGCGACGTCGGACAGCCCCTGCGGCCCGGAAGGCGTGAGCGAAATGCCGTTCATCAGCAGTTCGAGGAAGATCTCGGAGATCTGCTCCGGCGTTTTCGATTCGTCGTCGGTGTACCAGCGCAGGATCCAGTTCACCGCGCCGAGGAAGTAGTTGGAGGTGATCCGCACGTCGAGCGGCCGGATCGCCCCTTCCTCGATCGACTTGGTGAGCAGCATCCGCGAGTAGCGGTCCAGCTGGCGGCGTCGTTCCAGCAGCTGCTCGCGCTTGTCCTCGGGCAGCGCCACGAGATTGGCCTGGGTGGTGAAGGCGCCGCGTTCCTGCATCAGCAGGATCATGAAGCGGCGGTAGAGGTGGCGCAGACGCTCATAGGCGGTTCCGCCCAGGGCCTCGGTCTCCAGCCGCGCGGTCTGCCCGCAATCATAGGAGACGCGCAGGCATTCGAAGAGCAGCTGCTCCTTGTTCTTGAAGTAATAGTAGAGCGCGGTCTTGGAGACGCCGATCTCCTCGGCGATGTCGTCGAGCGAGGCGCCGTGGTAGCCCTTTTCGTTGAAGGCCCGGGCGGCGACCCGCAGCGCGACCCGGCGCTTGAGCTCGCGTTGTTCGGCGCGCGAGGCGACCACTCCGTCCCAGCTCGGCATGTCCCGCGCTCCTTGCCCCAGATCGTTCCCTCTTTGTAGCGCGGGCTGACGCGGGGCGCGAGGGCGAACGCGGCCGCACCTGCGTCGGAGGCGCCGCGCCGCGGCATGACGCGAAGGTGCGCGCGCCCCTGCGCCGGCCCCGTCCGCAACCGCCGACGATCCGTCTTTTTCCCTTTTAATCAGGGACCCTGACAAAGCGCAGGATTGAAGAGGCTGCATGTTGACGCAGGGTGGAAAAGGTGGTCTCAATCTTCGAAACAGACGCCGGCGGACAGAAGCCGGACGCAACGGGGAGCCGCGACGATCCCTCGAAACGACGGTCCAGGAGACCTGCGGAAGTCCCGCCGCGCCGGCTGGCGTGGGCGCGCCCCGTGGGAGCCGTGACGCGCAGGCCGCGCGCGTCCGGGGCGCCGTCGCCGGGGGAGGGTCGGGGGGGCCGGAGCGCGGGAGGCGCGCCGGCGTCGAAACGAAGACCAGGGAGGACGTCATGACCGAAGATCGCAAGGGGCTCGACCGCCGGACGCTGATGCGCGGGGGCGTTCTGGGCGCGCTCGCCGCGCCGGCCCTGATCGGCAAGGGCATCGCCGCGGGCGAAGTGAACTGGCGGGTGCAGTCGCACTGGCCCAAGGCCTCGGGGTCGTTCAACGACAGCCTCGGCGTGCTGGCCGAGCGGGTGAAGGAGCGCACCGACGGGCGCATGACGCTGGAACTGTTCGGCGCCGGCGAATTCGCCAAGGGCCCGGAAATCCTCAACATCGTGTCCAAGGGCGTGGTGCAGATGGGCTCGTCCTCGGCCTCCTACATGGAGAGCTACGGGACCTGCGCCGGTTTCGCTTATGGCATCCCCGGCACGCTGCGCAACAGCTGGGAGATCATGCATCTTCTGAAGAATCTCGGCGTCGAGAAGATGTTCGCCGACGAATTGCTGGAAGAGGGCGTGATCTACCGCTCCGAAAAGGTCTATCCGACCGAACTGGTGCTGTCGAAAGAGGTCGCCTCCGTCGACGACTTCAAGGCGCTCAAGCTGCGCTCCTCCGGCGGCATGCTGGACTACCTGTCGGCCGCCGGCGCCTCCGCCAGCTACATCGCGGGCTCCGAGCTTTACCAGGCGCTGTCGTCGGGCGTGGTCGACGGGGCGCATTGGGGCGCCGCCATCGGCGCCAAGTCGATGTCGCTCTGGGAGGTCTGCAAATACCACATGAAGCCGTCGCTCGGCTTCAACGCAGACGCCTGGATCTTCAACGCCGATGCGGTCGAGGACCTGCCCGAGGACATCCGCCTGATCTTCATGAGCCTTGTGGAGGAGCGGTTCTACCTGCGCTCGGTCGAGTATCTCGAAGGAGAGGCGCAGTCGCTCACCGACGGGGTGAAGAACGACGGGGTCGAGGTGCGCGATTTCCCCGACGACGTGCTGGCGCTGTTCGCCCAGGCGTCGAGCGACATTCTCGCCAAGGAGGCCGAGAAGGGCGAGAAGGCCGCCGCCGCGGCCGACGCGCTGACCGGCCTGATGAAGAACCTCGGCTACGTCTGATCCGGGGAGGGCGCCGCCCTCGATCGGATCGCGCCCTCCGTTCCGTCATGCGGGACGGGGGGCGCGCCTGTCGGGGACAAATTCCGCGATCCGCATCGGTCTTCATTGACCGGTTGATGAGTAGGCGTCCATTATGCCTGCGCGCTCCGCCGGTTCCAGACCGAGGCCACGGACGGAACCCGCTGCAGACGGGGCGCGCAAAGGGAGGAAGACATGACCGACACTTTCAAGACCAGCCGCCGCGCTCTTCTGGCCGGCGGGGGCGCCGCGGCGCTCGCCGCGCCGGCGCTGATCGGCCCGGCCATCGCCAAGGGCGAGGTCAACTGGCGCGTCCAGGCCGTCTGGCCCAAGGCCTCGTCGTCCTTCGGCGGCAGCCTCCAGGTGCTGGCCGACATGCTCGCCGAGCAGACCGACGGCCGCTTCACCTGGGAGCTGTTCGGCGCCGGCGAGTTCGCCAAGGGCCCCGAGATCTATGACATCGTGCGCAAGGGCGTGGTGCAGGCGGGGACGTCCTCGGCCTCCTACATGGGCCAGATCGCGACGACTTCGGCCTTCGCCTACGGCATTCCCGGGACGCTGAACGATTACTGGCAGGTCGGCCACTACAACAAGAATCTCGGGATCGAGGCGCTGATGTCGTCCGAGACCGAAGAGGACGGGGTCATCTACAAGGCCGAAAAGTCCTACCCGACGGAGCTGGTGCTCTCGAAGGAGATCAACTCGGCCGCCGACTTCGCCTCGCTCAAGGTCCGGTCCTCGGGCGCGCTGCTGGACTACCTGTCCGCCGCCGGCGCCTCGGCCAGCTACATCCCCGGCTCCGAGCTCTACCAGGCCCTGTCTTCCGGCGTGGTCGACGGGGCGCATTGGGGCGCGGCGGTCGGCGCCAAGACCATGTCGCTGTGGGAGGTCTGCAAGTACCAGATGCACCCGCCGCTGGCCTTCACCTCCGACTGCTGGGTGTTCAACGCCGACGCGGTCGAGGACCTGCCCGACGATCTCCGCCTGATCCTGATGTCGCTGATCGAGACCCGCTACTACGCGCGGACCGCCGAATATCAGCTGCTCGAGACGCTGGCGATCGAGGAAGGCAAGGCCGAGCAGGGCGTCGAGGTCCGCCAGTGGCCCGACGACGTGCAGGAGATCTTCGTGAAGGCCTCCGCCCAGATCCTGGAGGCCGAGGGCAACAAGTCCGAGAAGGCCGCGAAGGCCGCCGACACGCTCAAGGAGTTCATGGGCCAGCTCGGCATCGTCTGAGGCGCGCGACCGGGCCGGGTCGGGGGGCGAGCCCCCCGGTCCGGTCCCGCCGCCGCCGCCCGCCCCCGACCCCGCAGCGCCCCGCCCTCCCGGGGCGCGCCCGCCATCCCGGCGCCCCGGTCCCCGCCCGTCGCGAGGGCCGCCCGCCCTGTCAGTCGAGGGATGAATGTTCACGACCTTCGCCCGATCGGTCACCCGGTTGAACCGGTGGATCGGCAAGTTCACCGCGTGGATCGTGGTCCCGCTGTTCCTGCTGCTGCTCTGCGACGTGGTCATGCGCTACGTCGCCGGCCGGCCCCTTCCCTGGACGGCCGAGCTCGCCCAGCTCGTGTTCGGCATCTACGGCATTCTCGCCGGCGGGTTCCTGCTGGCCGAACGCGGACACGTCAACGTCGACATCCTTTACGGGCAGTTCTCGCCCAAGAAGAAGGCCCGGGTCGACGTCGCCACCTCGGTGCTGTTCTTCATGTTCGTGGGCGTGCTGCTGTGGCAGTCCATCGACCTGTTCCTGGACTCCATCGACTGGCCGCGGATGCGTCCGCATCGCATCGAGCGGTCGAACTCGGTCTGGAAACCGGTCCTGTGGCCGGTGAAAATGTTCATTCCCATCGCGGCGAGCCTGCTGCTGGCCCAGGGGGTCGTGCGGCTTGTCGCCGACATCCGGGTGCTGATGGGGATGCCGGTCCCAGATGACGTATACGGGGCGAAAGTCTCCGACGGAGGCGGCCACTGATGAGCGTCGAGATTCTCACCCTCCTGTTCTTCGGCTCGCTGCTGTTCTTCCTGATGCTCGGCGCGCCGTTGACCTTCGTGCTCGGCGGCGTGTCCGTCATCTTCCTCTACTATGAAATGGGAGAGGTCGGGTTCTACATCATCGCGTCGAAGATGTGGGACAACATGTCGAACTTCACCCTGGTCGCGATCCCGCTTTACGTCTTCATGGCGTTTCTGCTGGAACGCTCCGGGGTGGCCAAAGACCTCTACAACATGATGCACCTGTGGTGGGGCGGCCTGCGCGGCGGTCTGGCCATCGGGACCGTGGCGATCTGCGCGATCTTCGCGGCCATGTCG
Organism: Albimonas donghaensis; assembly: GCF_900106695.1. Lineage (GTDB taxonomy): Bacteria > Pseudomonadota > Alphaproteobacteria > Rhodobacterales > Rhodobacteraceae > Albimonas > Albimonas donghaensis. The sequence continues at coordinate 91,562 of NZ_FNMZ01000002.1, read as the reverse complement.
GGGATTTCCGGCGCCGCGGTGGTCACCATGGGCACCATCGCCCTGCCGCGGATGCTGGAGCGGGGCTATGACCCCAAGATGGCGCTGGGCGCGATCAACGCCGGCGGCGGCTGGGGGATCCTGATCCCGCCCTCGATCCTCATGGTGCTCTACGCCCTGCTGACCGAGGTCTCGGTCGGCCGGCTCTTCGCCGCGGGCATCGGGCCGGGGGTGCTGCTGTTCGTCCTGGTGTCGGTCTACATCCTGATCCGTTGCGCCATCCAGCCGTCCATGGGCCCGTCCCTGCCGCCCGAGGAGCGCGGCGACTGGGGCGCCAAGATGAAGGCGTTGTCGGCGGTTCTGCTGCCGCTGTTCATCGTCTTCATCGTGCTGGGGTCGATCTTCGGGGGCTTCGCCACGCCGACCGAGGCCGCGGCCATCGGCGTGTTCGGCGCCCTGATCGCCTCGGCGGTCAACCGGCAGCTCACCTATCAGAACATCAAGGAATCCGCGGTTCAGACCCTGCGGCTGACCGCGATGATCATGTGGATCCTGTTCGCGGCGCACGGCTTCTCCACCGCCTACACGGCGCTGGGCGCGGCCGAGCTGATCTCGGGCGTGGTGGAGCTGATCCCCGGCGGCAAGTGGGGCGGTCTCGCCTTCATGATGCTGATGCTGTTCTTCCTGGGCATGGTGCTCGATCCCGTGGGGATCATGCTGATCACGCTGCCGGTGTTCCTGCCGATCGTGGCCGCCAACGGCTTCGACCCGATCTGGTTCGGCATCCTGTTCGTGATCATGATGGAGGTCGGCTACATGACCCCGCCCTTCGGCTTCAACCTCTTCTACCTGAAGGGCGTGGCGCCGCCGGGCATCACCATGGGCGACATCTACGTCTCGGTCATTCCCTACGTGCTGGTCACGTTGCTGGGGGCGTTCCTGATCGTGGTGTTCCCGCAGATCGCGCTGTTCCTGCCGAACATCTTCTTCGGACAATGAGGCGGGCGACGGGGGCCCTCGCGGGTCTCCGTCGCGCAGCGGAACGAAACGGCCTTCCGGCCCGGCGGACCCCCTCCGCCGGGCCGGTTGCGTTCCGGGGGGCGGACGGGGCGTCATCCGCGGGCTGATATGCGCCGGCGCGATTATTGACTGACGAGTAGAATCTTGGTCTGATCGTTCAAAAGCGCCCGCGGAGGCGCGTCCGGGAGGTTCCATGAACGCATTTCTCGACGAGGAGCAGACGCTCCTTCAGAACCAGGTTCGTCGTTGGCTGGATGAGAACGTCTCGCCCCTGATCGATCGGCATGAGGCGGCGAAGACCTTTCCGTTCGAGATCCTCTCGGACCTCGCGCAGTTCGGCTATCTCGGCGGGCGGATCCCCGAGGCGGATGGCGGCTACGACCTGCCCTACGTCACCTGGGGGATGCTGATGGAGCGGGCCGGCTATTGCTGGGGCAGCCTGCGCACCATCCTCAACATCACCAACGGCACCATCCAGAAGCTCTCCACCCATGGGACGGAGGAGCAGAAGGCGCGCTGGCTCAAGCCGATTCTCGCCAATCAGCTGAAGGTCTGCACCGGGCTGTCGGAGCCCAATATCGGCTCCAACGTGCGGGGGATCGAGACGCGGGCGGTGTGGAAGGGCGACCACTACGTGCTGTCGGGCCGCAAGCTGTGGATCACCAACGGGGTGAACGCGGACATCGCGCAGATCGTGGCGCGGGTCTCGGGGTCGCCGGATTGCGAGGACGGCAAGCTTTCGACCTTCATCGTCGAGCGGGGGATGGCGGGCTATTCGGCGCGGCCGGTGGAGAAGATGGTGCTGCGCTGCACCGGCACGGCGGAGCTGGAGCTGGACGACGTGGTGGTCCCGGCCGAGAACCGCCTGGGGCCGGAGGGGCGCGCGCTGGCCGGCACGCTGGCGGGGCTGAACACGGCGCGGGTCAACATCGCCATGGGCGCGGTGGGGGCGGCGCAGGCGGCGCTGGACCTGTCCATCGACTACGCCAAGACCCGCAAGCAGTTCGGAAAACCCATCGGGGCGTTCCAGCTGGTGCAAAAGCACATCGTGGACATGACCGTCCGGGTGAAGGCCGCCCGCGCGCTGTCCTACCAGGCCGCCGCGGCGCTGGACCGGGGGCTGGAGGCGCGGGAGGACTGCTCCATCGCCAAGCTCTACGCCACCGGCGCGGCCTTCGAGGTCGCCGACATGGCGCTGCAGGTCCACGGCGGCCTCGGCTACGCGGTCGGCTACCCGATCGAGCGCATCTTCCGGGACACCCGCGGGGGGATGATCCCCGAAGGCACCTCGGAGATCCAAACCCTGATCGCGGGTCGTGAGATCCTCGGCATCGACGCCATCGCCTGAGGCCCGCCATGACCCTGGACCATACCCCCGCCTCCCCCGCCTCCCCCGCCGCCCCCGCCGACTGCGCCTTCCAGGACCTGAGCCGGCTGTTCTCCCCCGCCTCCATCGCCATCGTCGGGGCCTCGGACCGGGAGAACTCCATCGGCGCGCATACGCTGTCCAACCTGGTCGACCATTCCGACTTCAAGGGCGAGCTGCTGCTGGTGAACCCCAGGCAGACCGAGATCCGCGGCATCCCCTGCCATCCCTCGGTGGAGGCGCTGCCCGCCACGCCGGATGTCGCGGTCATCGTCATCCCCGCCCCCGGCGTGGTCGAGGCGGTGCGCCAGGCCGGCGCCCGCGGCGTGCCCTTCGCGGTGATCCTGACTTCGGGCTTTTCGGAGGCCGACGAGGCCGGAAAGGCGATGGAGGCCGAGCTGGTCGCCATCGGCAAGGCCACCGGCATCCGCATCTACGGCCCCAACTGCCCGGGGCTGGTGAACATCAACGCCCGGGTCGGCATGACCTTCTCGCCGGCCTATCGCAACGACCTGCGCGCCGGCCCCATCGGGCTGGCGACCCAGGGCGGCGGGCTGGGGCGCAACATGATGCAGGGGATGGAGCGCGGAGCGGGGATCGCCATGTGGTCGTCCTCGGGCAACGAATGCGACCTGCAGGTGGCCGATTTCATCCACCACATGGCCGGCGATCCGCAGGTGCGCGTCATCGCCACGCTGATCGAGGGCATCAAGGACGGCCCCCGCTTCGCCGCCGCGGTCGCCCACGCGGCCCGCATGGGCAAGCCGGTGGTGGGGGTGAAGGTCGGGCGGTCGGAATACGGGGCGCGGGCCGCGGCCTCGCATACCGCGTCGATCACCGGCTCGGCCGAGGTCAATTCCGCGGTCCTGCGCCAGTTCGGCGTGATCGAGGTCGACGACCTGGATGAGGTCATCGACACCGCCGCCCTGCTGGCCCGCAGGCTGCCGACGGGCGAAGAGAAGATCGCCGTCTTCGCGTCCTCGGGCGGGGCGGCGTCGCTCTGCGCCGACAATGTGGGCGCGGCGGGGCTGGAGCTGGCGGCCTTCGCGCCCGAGACCGACCGCGCCATGCGCGCCGTGCTGCCCGAATACGCGGCTTTCGGGAACCCGGTGGACACGACCTCGGTGACCATCTCCAACCCCTCGGCCTTTTCCGACAGCCTGCTGCCGGTGGCGCAGGATCCGGGCGTGGGTCTGGTGCTGCTGCCGATCCCGATGGATTACCACCAGTTCACCGCCCATACCGCCGGGCTGATCGTGGAGGCGCAGGGGCGCACCGACACGCCGCTCTGCCCGATCTGGATGTCGGATCGGCTGGGCGAGGGCTACAAGGTGTTCGCCGAGGCCGGGATCACGCCGTTCCGCTCCCTGCGCAACATGGCCAAGGCGGTGCGGCGTTGGGTGGATTACGGGCGCTGGCGGGCGGGGGCGGACCTGGACTGGACCCCGGCCCTGCTGACCCGGGGGCATTGGACGGAGGCCGAGGCCACCGCCACGCTGACCGAGGCCGAGGGCAAGGCGGAGCTTGCCGCCGCCGGCGTCCCCGCCGCGGCGGCGCAGGTGGCGGCCTCCGCCGGCGAGGCGGCGAAGATCGCGCATGGCCTCGGCGGACGCTCGGCCATGAAGATCGTCTCGGCCCGGATCACCCACAAGTCCGACATCGGCGGGGTGAAGCTGAACGTCCCCGCGCATGCGGCCGCCGGCGCCTTCGACGAGATCATGGCCAACGCCGCCCGCGCCGCCCCCGAGGCGACGCTCGACGGCGTGCTGATCGAGCCGATGGCCCCGGCGGGCGGGCTGGAGGTTTTCGTCGGCGTCTCCCGCGATCCGGTCTTCGGCCATGTGATGACCTTCGGGCTGGGGGGCGTCCATGTGGAGCTGTTCAAGGACGTCGCCCGCCGGATGCTGCCCGTCACCCCGGCCATGGCGCGCGAGATGATGGCGGAGATCCGCTCCGCTCCGCTGCTGACCGGCATCCGCGGTCAGGCGCCTCGGGACATGGCGGCGCTGGAGGCGCTGATCGTCGCCGTCTCCGACTACGTGGTCGCGCATTCGGGGCGGGTGGAGGAGCTGGACATCAACCCGGTCTGGGTCGGGGAGGAAGGGCAGGGGGCGCTGGCGCTCGACGCCGTGATCGTGGTGCGGGCGTGACCGCGCCGCTCTCGGGCGTCCGGGTCGCGGATTTCACCGAACTGCTGCCCGGCCCGTTCCTCACCCAGTCGCTGGCCGAGATGGGGGCCGAGGTCATCAAGCTCGAACGCCCGCCGCGGGGCGATCTGGTGCGCACGGTCTCTCCGGGGCTGTTCGGGGCGGTGAACCGGGGCAAGCGGAGCCGGCTGGTCGACCTCAAGGACCCGGTCCAGCGGGACGCGGCGCTGGACCTCGCCGCCGGGGCGGATGTGGTGATCGAGGGCTATCGGCCCGGCGTCATGGACCGGCTGGGCCTGGGATATGCGGCGGTGCGGGCGCGCAATCCGCGGGTCGTTTACCTGTCGCTGACCGGCTACGGGCAGACCGGGCCGCTGCGCGACGTGCCGGGGCATGACCTGAACTACCTCGCGACCGCCGGGATGACCTCGCTTTGCGGCGCGCCGGGCGGGCCGCCGCGGCACGGGATCGGGGCGCCGGTGGCGGATCTGGGCGGGGCGGTCTACGGGCTGTCCGCGGTGCTGGCGGCGCTGTTCCAGCGGGAGCGGACGGGGGCGGGGCAGTATCTCGACCTGTCGATGACCGATTGCGTCGCCCACATGCTCAACGCCCGCAAGGGGGTGTTCGAGGCCAGCGGCATCGTGGACCTGGAGGGGCAGCGCGCCGTCGCCCTCTCCCGCCCCGCCTATGGCGTGTTCGACGTGGCCGACGGCGCGGTGACCGTCGCCGCGCTGGAGCTGCATTTCTGGCGCGCGCTGGTGGCGCTGTTGGGGCTGGACGACTGGGCGGGGGAGGAATTCCACCCCACCCCGGCCCGCGTCGCCCGCTGCGCCGAGATCAACGCCGCCATCGCCGCCCGGCTCGCCCCCATGACCCGCGAGGCGGCGGTCGCGAAACTGCTGGCCGCCGACATCCCCGCGGCCCCGGTGCTGAGCGTGGCGGAGGCCGACGCCTCCGCCCATTTCGCCGCGCGGGGGCTGGCCGCGCCCACCGAAGCCGGTCGGCTGACCCCGTTTCCCGTGCGCCTGGCCGGCATGGCACCGATGCAGGCCGTCCCCGCCCCCCTCGACGATTTCCGCGAGGGGGGCGAATGAGCCTAGCGCCCGCCCGAGACGTGCATCACCTGGGCCGAGACGAAATCGGCCATCGACGAGGCGTGGAAGATCACCGCCTTGGCGATGTCCTCGGGGATCGACAGCCGGGGCAGGGGAGTGAGCGCCTTGGACCGCTGTTCGAGCTTGTCGAAATCCTTTCGCGCCCGCAGCCGGGGCGTCGCCACCAGCGCCGGGGCCACCGCGTTGACGGTGATGTTGAACGGCCCCGCCTCGCGCGCCAGGGCCGCGGTCAGGCCCACCAGCCCGGCCTTGGCGGAGCTGTAATTGGTCTGCCCGGCATTGCCCTGATAGCTCATCGAGGTGATGTTCACGATCCGGCCCCAGCGCCGCTGCATCATCCCGGGCAGCACCGCCCGGCAGCAGTGGAACGTGCCCTTGAGCACCACGCCATGGACGATGTCCCAGTCGGATTCCTCCATCTTGGTCATGTACTTGTCGCGCGAGAACCCGGCGTTGTTGACCAGCACGTCGATCGGGCCGAGCTCCGCCTCCGCCCGCGCGAATGCCGAGGTCACGGCGGCCTTGTCGAGAATGTCGACCTCCAGCCCGATGGCGGTTCCGCCGGCGGCGGCGATCTCCGCGGCGGCGGCCTCGGCCCCCTCCCGGTTGATGTCGAGCAGGGCGACCTTGGCGCCTTCCTCCGCGAACATCCGCGCGGTGGTCGAGCCGATGGCGCCGCCGCCGCCGGTGATCGCCACGACCTTGCCCTTGATCCCGAGGTCCATGGGGCGTCCTCCCTTGGTGTCGAACAACTTACTCAATGTTCAATAAACCGTCGAAGCCGGACTCGGAACCCTGTTTTTAAGGGTTGTTCAGGGGCGATCCAAATTCTACGCTGGAGTAGAAAATCAGAAAGGCCGCCGGGGAGGGGCCCGTTCCATGGAGCTTGAGAAACCGGATCTCTGCGCGCTTGCGCCGGGGGGGAAGACCCTTCGCCTGCGCGCCTCGCGCTGCGCCGATTGCGGGGGGCTGAGCTTTCCGCCCGCGCCCTATGGCTGCCCCGCCTGCGGCGCGGCCCCCGACCGGGTGGCGGAGGAACTGCTCTCCGGCCGCGCGCGCCTGCTGGAGTTCATCACCATCCACACCCGCATCGCCCCCGGCCTGCGCCCGCCGGTGGTGGTGGGCGAGGCCGAGATCGCGCCCGGCCTCATCGAGGAGATCGAGCTGGGCGCGCCCGAGGACCGGCTCGCGCGCGACATGGAGGTGCAGGCCGTCCCCGTGTTGATCGAGCGCGATGACGTCGAAAGCCTCGCCATCCGCTTCGTCCCCGCGGCCGATCTGGAGGCCGGAGCATGACCGCGACGCTCAGGGATCTCCGCCCGGTCTATGTGCTGGGCGTGGGGATGCATCGCTACCAGTTCGCCTCCGACACGCCCTATATCGCCATGGGGCTGACCGCCCTGCGCGCGGCGCTGACGGATGCGGGGATCGATTTTCCGGCGATCCAGAGCGCCTATTTCGGGACCACCGGGCTCGGCATGGCGGCGGGGCGGGTGATGTTCCGGCATATCGGCTCCACCGGGCTGGCGGTGCAGCAGGTGGAGAACGCCTCGGCGTCGGGCTCCTTCGCCTTCGCGGATGCGTGCCTGGAGGTGGCCTCGGGGCGCGCCGATATCAGCCTCGCCATCGGCGTCGACAAATATGGCGACCAGAAGCGCGCGGTGCTGAAGGAAGGCGTCAACCGCCTGTCCGACACCGCCCATGTGCCGCTGGTGAAATACGCCCTGCTGTGCCGCACCCTGAAGCGGGAGAAGGGGTTGGCGGCGGAGGACCTGGCCGGCGTCGCGGTGAAGAACCACAACAACGCCGCCACCAACCCCTTCGCCCAGTTCCAGAAACCGCGGACGCTGGCGCAGGTCATGGGCTCGACCAATGTGGCGGGCGACCTGACCTCCCTGCAATGCACCCCGCGCGGAGAGGGGGCGGCCGCGGCCATCGTGGTGTCGGAGGACGCGATGCGGGCCCACGGGCTCGACCGTTCGCGCGCCATCCGGGTGGCGTCGTCCACCGCCGGGTCGGAGACCCCGCCGCAGGGACGGGAGCCGGGATCGGTCGCCGCCGCCCGCGACGTGGCGCTGCGGACCTATGCGGAGGCCGGGATCGCCTCTGCCGACCTCGACGTGGTGGAGCTGCATGACGCGTTCTCCATCGAGGAGCTGCTCTACACCGAGGCCTTCGGGCTCTGTCCCCAGGGCGAGGGCCACCACTACCTGCGCGAGGGGCGCTCGGCGGTGGGGGGGGACTGCGCGATCAACTCCTCGGGCGGGCTGATCGCCCAGGGGCACCCGCTGGGGCCCACCGGCATCGGCCAGGTGCACGAGATCGTGCGGCAGTTGCGGGGCGAGAACGGGCCGCGCCAGCAACCGGGCGCCGCCACCGGCATGGCGCACATGATCGGGCTCGGCTCGGTCGCCATCGCCCATATCCTGCGGCGCGAGTGAAAGGGGCGAGCATGGACGTCAAGCCATTGGACTGCGTGAACTATTCCGTGAAGGACGGGGTGGCGGTGATCGAGATCAACCGCCCCGACCGGATGAACACGCTGGGCGCGACCCTGAAGCCGGACCTGGAGGCCGCCTTCTTCGACTACGCCCGCAATGACCCGGAGGTCCGCGCCGTGGTGCTGACCGCCGTGGGCGACCGCGCCTTCTGCGCCGGCGCCGACATCAAGGAACGCGACGGCCGGCAGATCACCACCTTCGACTACTTCGTCACCCAGGAATACACCCACGACCTGTTCCGCCGGATCGAGACTTTCGAGCGTCCGGTGATCGCGGCCATCAACGGCGTGGCGCTGGGCGGCGGGCTGGAGATCGCCATGTGCGCGGACATAAGGCTCGCGGCCGAGCACGCCCGCATGGGCCTGACCGAGGTGAAGCTGGGCGCCATCCCCGCCGCCGGCGGCACCCAGCGCCTGACCCGGCTGGTGGGCGAGAGCCGGGCCAAGGAAATGGTCTACACCTCCGCCATGCTGGACGCGCAGGAGGCGCTGCGGCTGGGGCTGGTGTCCCGCGTGGTCCCGCTGTCGGACCTGCGCGGGGCGGCGATGGAACTGGCGCGCCGCATCGCCGCGCAGCCGCCGCTGGCGGTGGCCTTCGCCAAGCAGACCATGAACGCCGGGATGCAGGTCGGCATCGACGCGGGACTGGTCTATGAGCGCTACGCGGCCTCGATCCTGGTGAACTCGGAGGATCGCAAGGAAGGCTTCCGCGCCTTCGTCGAAAAGCGCCCGCCGGTGTTCAAGGGGGTCTGAGCCGATGGAGCCGCAGCTTTTCTCCACCCGCCTGACCGAGATGTTCGAGGTTCCCCACCCGATCGCGGCGGGGGGGATGATGTGGCTCTCGACCGCCGGGTTCATCGCCGCCGTCGCCCGCGGCGGGGCGATGGGGTTCATGACGCCCCGCTCCTACGGGGAGCCCGAGGCGTTCCGCGAGGGGCTGGCGGAGTGCATCGCGCTGGCCGAGGGGAACCCGGTCGGCGTCAACCTGACCCTCCCGCGCTATCACGCGACCTCGGCGCCCAACCGCGAATACCTCGCCATCGCGCTGGATCAGGGCGTGCGGATGTTCGAGACGGCGGGCGCGCATCCCGGCGGCCTGATCGAGGCCATTCACGCGGGCGGCGGCCGGGTCATGCACAAGGCCACCCAGTTCCGCCACGCGCTGGCGGCGGAGCGCGACGGCGCCGATGCGGTGGTCATCGTGGGGATGGAGGCGGGCGGTCATCCCGGTCTCAACCCGCATCCCGCCCCGGTGCTGCTGGCGCATCTGCGCCCGAAACTGCGCGTCCCGCTCGCCATCGGCGGGGGGATGGGCACGGGGCGGCAGCTGGCGGGGATGCTGGCGATGGGGGCGGAGGCGGTGCTGATGGGCACGCGCTTTCTGACCGCCGCGCAGATATGGGCGCATCCCGACTACAAGGCCCGGCTGGTGGCCGCGACCCATGACGACACCACGACCGCCATGGAATCGATCAAGGCCACCTGGCGGGTGCTCGACAACGCGACCGCGCGCGAGATCCGCCGGATGGAGGCTGAGGGCGACCCGAAGTTCGAGGATTTCGGGGCGGTGGTCCGCGGGACCTACGGGCGCGACAACGCCTATGTGCGGGGGGACGCGGAGAAGGGGCTGCTGTCCTGCTCCTCCGCCGTGGGGTTCGCGCAAGGGGTCGAGCCGGCGGAGGCCATCGTCGCGTCCATCATCGCCGAGGCGCGCGCAGCGCTGGGCCGGCTGGACGCGCTGCGGGTCGCGCCCGCCGGCGCCGCCGTCTCCGCCGCCTAGGCGGCGCCCCCGGGCAGGTTCGGTCCGGGCGGGATGCGTCCGGCGAAGGCCCTGGCCACCGCCACCGACAGGACGATGCGCAGGATATGGTGCGAGGTCACGTAGATCACCGAAATCTGCAGGGAGACCGCGATCAGCGACATCTCCGCCAGCCCGCCGGGCGCGAAGGCGAGCACCACGGCCTCGGGGATCTCGCCCACCGCGCCGGACAGCAGCAGGGCCGCGCAGATCGCCAGGATCAGCGTGAAGATGATGTTGACGAAGGCCAGCCGCAGCGCCCGGGCGAGCAGCCTTGTCTTCACGCCGACGAAGCGCGTGCCCAGCGTGGTCCCGATGATGAGCTGGGTGAGCTGGATGGACCAGTCCGGCGGCGCCGCCGCGGTCAGCCCGGCCAGATGCACGATGCCCGAGACCAGGATCGGCCCGGTGATGATCCCCGCCGGCATGTTCAGCTGTCGCCCGGCGAAAAAGCCGATCACCCCGGCCGCGGCCAGCACGGCCACGTCCATCGGCCCCAGCGTGGCGCCGGGCGCGGCCAGCGAGGCGCCGGCGGAGGAGCCCACGGCCATCCCCTCGAACAGCTGAAAGCCCACCGGCACCAGCATGATGCACAAGATCAGCCGCATGAACTGCAGGATGGTGAGCATCCGGGGATCGGCGCCGGCTTCCTCGCCCATCATGATGACTTCCAGCAGGCCTCCCGGCACCGCCGAGTAATAGGCCGTGCAGGGGTCGAGCCCGCCCATGACCCGATAGCCCCAGTAGCCTACATAATGGGCCAGCGGGATGTAGACGAAGGCGGCCAGCAGGGTCGGCCACCAGTTCAGCGCCTCCGCCAGCACCTGCGGGGTGAAGGCCGTGCCGATGGACACGCCGATGATCGGAACGAAGAACAGCCGCAGCCCCATCGGCACGCCCGGATCGCGCCCGCCCGGCCGGAGCCCCAGCCAGGCGGCGACGCCCACCGCCAGCACCGAGCCGAGCAGCATCGGCAGCGGCAGCCCGGCCAGCGTGGCCAGCGCGCCGCCCGCCCCGCCGATGGCGAAGGTCGCCAGCGCGGTGAGCGTGTGAATCTCCTGCTGTCCAATCCGGAACCGGCGCCAGTTCATCTCGCATCCGTCTTGGGCCCGCGCGGGGCCGGGGGCGCGGGGCGCGCTCGGGACCGGCACGATGGCGGAGTTTCGACTGCGCGGCAAGTTTCGGCCCGCGCCTCAGCGCCGGCGCACGCCCTCGATCACCATGTCGTAGTATTGCATCGCCACCATCTCCGCCGACAGGCGGCCGCTGGGCGAATGCCAGCGCGGAATGTGGTTGAGCGCGGAGTAGATCAGCCGCCCCAGCATGGCGGGGTCGACCTCGCGCAGGTCGCCGGCCTCGATCGCCTCGACCACGATCTCGCGCAGCAGGCGTTCCAGCCGGTCGCGGCCGGTGCGGATGGCGGGCGCCAGGTCCTGCGGCCCCAGCACCCGGTAGATGGAGGACGAGGCCACCCAGCCGGCCCGGTCCTCGTCGATGCGCCGGGCGGTGGTGCGCACGAAGGCCTCCAGCCTGTCCAGCGGCCCGCCCGCGAGATCCACCGCCGCCAGCACCTGGGCGTAGTTCTCCGCAAGGCGGGAGACGACGACGGCCTCGTAAAGCCGCGCCTTGTCGGGGAAGTGGTAGTAGACCGCGGCCTTGGTCAGCCCGGCCTCGTCGGCGATGTCCTGCAGCGAGGTCTTGTCGAAGCCCTTGGCCGCGAACAGCCGCGTGGCGATGCCCACCAGCTCCTTCCTCCGCCGGTCGCCCTTGGGGGAGCGGCGCGGGGTCGGGGCGGACGATGGCTTGGACGGCGGCTTGTGGGGCGACTGGGGCGGCGACTGGGGGGGCGGGGCCTGCGCGCCGCTCACGGGGCGCCCCGCGCGGCGCGGAGGGCGGAACCGGCGCAAGCGGGGCCGGCGAATCGGCCATATGCTCGAACAGGGCGACCCGGACGCCGGCCCGGATCGCGATGGGGCGCGCAAAAACCCACCCTGCGTATGAATCTCCGCGCATCCGTCGCCATGTCGCCGCTTTCCCTGACGTTGCGAAACCAGAACGAGAGGCCATGGTGATGACTGCGACCGAGATCGCAACCGGACATTTGAGCATCAACCCGCAGGATCGGGTGATTTTCGGCATGCCCGCGGCCGAGGCCGTGCCCGCCGAGATGGCCCGCCAGGGCGTCTCCCGCGCTTTCGTGACCTCCACCGCGTCGCTGGCGCGGCTGTCCGAGGGACCGCTGCAGGCGGTGCTGGCCGGGCTGGGCGCGACCTGCGTGGGCGTGCACGACCATATCCGCGCCCATTCGCCGGAGGAGGACGTGGTCGAGGCCGCCAACGCCGCCCGCGCCGCGGGGGCGGACGTGCTGGTGGCGGTGGGCGGCGGCTCGGTCATCGACGCCACCAAGGCGGTGCAGATGTGCCTCTGGTTCGGCGCCGACAGCGTGGACGCGATGCGCGAGGCGGGCGCCAGGATGGCCGCCGCGCGGGAGGCGGAGCCGGGCGGGGCCATGCGCATCATCGCGGCGCCGACCACGCTGTCGGCCGCCGAATTCACCTCCACCGCCGGGATCACCGACACCGCCAGGGGGGTGAAGGGCGGCTACACCCATCCCCGCCTGGTTCCGCGGGCGGTGGTTCTGGACCCGGCGGCGACGCGGGCCACGCCGCCGGCGCTGCTCGTCTCCACCGGCATGCGGGCGATGGATCACGCGGCGGAGGGCTGGTGCTCGCCCACCGCCAACCCGATGACGGACATGTTCGCGCTGGCCGCGGTGAAGGCGCTGGCGTCGTCCCTGCCGGCGATCCTGGCGGCGCCCGACGATCTCGGCCCCCGGCAGGCGGCGCAGTTCGGCATGTGGCAGGCGATCTCGGCGCTGACCGGAGGCGCGGGTTCGGGGGCCAGCCATGCGGCGGGCTACGCGCTGGGCGCGGCCTTCGGCGTGCCGCATGGGGAGACGTCCTGCATCATGCTGCCCGCGGTCCTGCGCTGGAACTCGGAGGTCAACGCCGACCGTCAGCAGGCGCTGGCCGAGGCGCTGGGCGACCCCGCCCGCCCGGCCTGGGAGCTGATGGGCGAGCTGGTGCGCGGGCTCGGCGTCCCCTCCACCCTGCGCGACAAGGGGATCACGCGGGAGGATCTGCCGAGACTGGCCGAGCTCGCCTTCGACTACGCCCCCATGCGCCGCAATCCGCGCCCGGTCGGCTCGCCCAGGGATATCGAGGAATTCCTCGACCACGCCTTCTGAGCGCCCGCCCGCGCGCGTTTCCGCCCCCCGCGCGCCGAAAGCCGCGCGGGGGGCTTCCGCAACGGTGTCCAAGGGTATTAACCTTTCCTTAGTTCACGACGTTCCGAGAGTTCACGACGTTCCGAGGGCGCGCCGCCATCCTTCGCGCGCCCGCCTCCCCGGCCCCCCATCCCGCTCCGCGCCCCGCCGCGGCGCGCGTCTTCCCCTCGGGGCCGGGCCATCACAGCGAGACCCGTCCATGACCGACAGCCCCAGCGCGCCCCTGCCGAGCATCGCGCTTCCGGCCGACCCCCGCCGGGGCCGGGCCGAAGACCGCCGCCTGACCACCGGCCGCGGGCGCTACACCTCCGACATCGCCGCCGAGGGCGCGCTGCACGCGGTGTTCCTGCGCGCGCCGACCGCCTCGGCGACGGTCTCGGGGCTCGACGTGGCCGAGGCCCGCGAGATGCCGGGCGTGCGCGCGGTCTACACCCACGAAGACCTCGCCGCCGACGGGATCGCGCCCTTCGTCGCCCCCTTCAAGCTGCCCCGGGAGGACGGCGGGGCCTGGACCCAGACCGACCGCCCGTTCCTCGCCATCGACCGGGTGCGCTTCGTGGGCGAGGCGGTGGCCATGGTGGTGGCCGAGACCCGCGCCCAGGCGATGGACGCGGCCGAGGCGATCATGGTCGACTATGACGAGACCCCGGCCGTCTCCGACGGCGCCGCAGCGCTCGCCCCCGACGCGCCGCTGGTGTGGGAGGATCACCCGGGCAACATCGCCTATGTCTGGAACAAGGGCGACTGGGACGCGACCGGCGACATCCTCGCCGCGTCCCACCACGTCGCGCGCATCGACCGCCACGTGACCCGCGTCGCCGCCGTGCCGATGGAGCCGCGGAGCGCGCTGGCCATCCCGGGTCCGGACCGCACGACGCTCTACGCCTCCATCCAGAACGCCCCGGCCATGCGCGGCGCGCTGGTCAGGGTGCTGGGCGTGCCGGCGGAGCATGTGCATGTGGTGGGGCCGGATGTGGGCGGCTCCTTCGGGATGAAGTCCGGGCCGCTGCGCGAAGAGACGCTGGTGTTCTGGGCCGCCCGCAAGCTGGGCGCGCCCCTGCGCTGGACCGCCGACCGCACCGAGGCGATGCTGACCGACGAGCCCGGCCGCGACATGACCGCGATGGCGGAGCTGGGGCTCGATGCGGACGGCAGGTTCACCGCCCTGCGGGTGCGGCTGACCATCGGCATCGGGGCCTACGCCTCGGGCCGCTCGCTGGTGGGCATCCTGAATTTCGGCGGGGTCTCGGGGGTCTACGTGATCCCGAAGACGGCGGGGGAGGCGATCGGCGTCTTCTCCCACTCCACCCCCACCGCGCCCTATCGCGGGGCCGGGCGGCCCGAGGCGACCTTCGCCATCGAGCAGGTGATCGACCAGGCGGCGCGGGATCTCGGGCGCGACCCGGTGGCGCTGCGCCGGGCCAACCTGATCCCGCCCGAGCGCATCCCCTACGACACCGGCTTCATCTTCACCTATGACAGCGGGAACTTCGCCAAGGTGATGGACGAGGCCGAGGCCCGCGCCGATCTCGCCGGCTACGCGGCCCGCAAGGCGGCGTCGGAGGCCAGGGGGCTGGTCCGCGGACTGGGCGTCGCCAACTGCATCGAGGTGGCGGGCGGTCCGTTCGGCAATGCCGGGCCGGACTATTCCCGCGTCGCCATCGGCGCCGACGGCCGGGTCAGGGTCGTCTCCGGCGTGATGTCGGCGGGGCAGGGGCTGGAGACGGCGATGACCGCCTTCGCCGCCGGCCGACTGGGCATCGACGAGGGCCTGATCGACTATGTGCAGGGCGACACCGCGGCGATGGAGGTCGGCAAGGGCATGGGCGGGTCCGCCGCCATGACCACCGGCGCCCCCGCGGTGCAGGACGGCATCCGCAAGGCGCTCGACAAGGCGCGCGAGGTCGCGGCGAAGGAGATGGAGGTCGCCGAGGCCGATCTGGACTACGACGCGGGCGAATTCCGCGTGGCCGGCACCGACCGCGCCATGACCCTCGCCGCCGTGGCGAAGGCCGCCGAGGCGCGGGCCGTGGCGCTGGAAGGGTCGGGAGAGTTCAAGCCCTCGGACGCCACCTATCCCAACGGCTGCCATGTCTGCGAGGTGGAGATCGACCCCGAGACCGGCGTCACCCGCATCGACCGCTATTCCGCGGTGGAGGATATCGGCCGCGTGCTGTTCCCCCAGATGGCCGAGGGCCAGATCCATGGCGGCGTCGCCCAGGCGCTGGGCCAGGTGCTGTGCGAGGCGGTGCGGCTCGACGCCGACGGGCAGGTGCTGTCGGCGACCTTCATGGACTACGCCATGCCGCGGGCCGACATCATGCCCGCCTATGATTGCGGCTTCTCGGAGGGCCAGCCCACGGCGATCAACCCGCTGGGGGTCAAGGGCGTGGGCGAGGCCGGATCGGTCGGCGGGCTGGCCGCGGGCATGAACGCGGTCTGCGACGCGCTGGCCGGGCTGGGGGTGGAGCGTTTCGAGATGCCCGCCAGCCCGCAGCGGGTCTGGGCGGCGATCCAGGCCGCGCAGGGCTGAGCCCGGGGGGCGTTCCGGCGCAGGGGCGGAGCGTGACGGGCGGGCGGGGGCGAATCCCCCCGTCCGGCGTCGCCGCCCGCCGTCGCCCGACGCCGCCAGTCGGGGCGGAGGCGCGGGGCTTCCGCTACGTTCCCGGGCGGGAAGCCGCGCCTCACATAGGATGCATGCGAAATAAATCGCCAGCGATTTCCGTGCGGAAGTTGAGAACGCTTCGCAAGGCGGCGGAATTCATTTGCCAGCCGCGGGGGAGTGTGGTTAGGGATGAAGAAGCGACGCACATCCGCACGGCAATCCGGCCGGGGGTGATGATCGCCCCAGGGCGGAGACCCCGGGCGTATCGCATGTCGCATCGGAGGCCACCGGGCGCTCCGCCGGTCGAGAGCCGCGCCGCCTGGCGCGGGAGATGAAATTGGTCGTCCCTGCGGCCCGAAATGGCAAGCGCAGCGCGGACGACGGACGAAAGACCCCCCTTGAAGTCATTCGCGGCTTACCGCGTCGCCGGCCAAGACCTCCCTCCGCACGTTGCGGAGCCGAGCCTTAATCGCGACCCCGCCGTTTCCGACGGCCTGTCCACCCAGCGCGAGGCCCTCGGCCTGCGCCGGGGCGACTCCGCCGGGAAACAGGCCAGGATCACGGCCGACGCGGCTCGCCGCCTTCCCCCTTGCGTGAATGCATCCCGCGCCCCCCGGCCAGCGCTCTCAGCGCGCCGGGGCGCGACGCCTCACGCTCCCCATCGCAGCGCGTGTCCACCCCGGTCCCGTCTGCGCGCACCCGAATAGAGGAGACATCTCGATGGCTACGGGTACTGTGAAGTGGTTCAACGGCACCAAGGGTTACGGCTTCATCGCCCCCGATGAGGGCGGGGCCGACGTGTTCGTGCACATCTCGGCGGTCGAGCGTTCGGGCCTGAACGGCCTGGACGAAGGCCAGAAGATCGGCTTCGAGATCGAAGTCGACCAGCGTCGGGGCAAGTCCTCGGCCGTGAACCTCAAGTCGCTCTGATTTCGTATCCGGCCGCGATGCGGTCGGGCGCGAGATGAGACGGCCGGACAAGAGCGGACCCGGGGCGCGAGCCCACAGGGCGACCCGGGACGGTCCAAGGCAAGATAACGGGACGCGCGCGGCGAGAGCCGCGGGCGTCCCTTGACGTTCCGGGGGGCCTGTTTCGAGCCCGGCCTCGGGCGGTCGCCCGCCCCTCCTCCCCCCGCTCCCCTCCCCTCCTTCCCTCTCCCCTCCCCCCCCTGCTGCGACCCGATCCGGAGCCCGTTCATGCGCCTTGAGACCGACCGGCTGATCCTGCGGCCCCTGGCGGCGGGCGACATCGACTGGACCGCGGGGGCGATCTTCGCGGACCCGGAGGTCTGCGCCGGGCTCGCCCATGACATCTCCGACCCCGCCGCCCGCCGCCCCTTCGCCGAGGGCTGGTGCCTGGGCCAGGGCGAGACCGGCCCCGCATGGCGCGCCGGCGGCGTCGGCGCCTTCGCGGTGGAGGACCGCAGCGGCGCCGTCGCCCGCCCCGGCGATCCGCTCGGCGTGGTCGGCGCCTTCGACGCCGCGCGCCGGGACGGGATCTGGACGGGCGAGTATTTCCATGCCTTCGCCAGCGCCTTCCAGGGCCACGGGCTGGCCGCGGAGGCGGGCGTCGCGGCGCTCGCCGCCTGGGCTGCGCTGCCGGGCGCGGGGCCGCTCTACGCCTGCTGGTGGGGGCGGCTGAACCCGCGCTCGGGCGCGGTGCTGGCCCGCTTCGGGTTCGGGGCGGCGGCGCCGCTGGACCTGCTCGACGAATACGACGCGCCCCGCGCCGCCTCCTTCGCCCGGTTCGAGCTGTGGCGGCTCGCCAACGCCGCGCCGTGCCAGCGGGCGCGGGTGGGGCGGGAGGCGGCGGTGAAGCTGGGCCACCTGGCCCGCGAGGCGGTGATCGCGCGGGACACCGCGCGGGCCGACCTGCGCCGGCTCTGGCCCGAGGGCGGGGAGGCGCTGGACGCGGCCTTCGCCGAGGGGCTCGCCCATCCCGGGATGCTGCGGTCCGTCTTCACCCCCTGAGCCAGCGCCCGGCCCCGCCTGAGGGAGCGCCGCGACCGGGCGCCCGCCCCTGTCCCGGTTCCGCCCGCGGCGCGGTCGGGCGGGAGCGCGGGTGGCGGCGTCTCCGCCCGGCGCCCGGTCGCCCTGCGCCGCGGGCGCCCCGGCGCGGCGCTCGGGCCGGTGGTCGCGGCGCTCCCCCCGACGGAAAACGGGCGCGGAGGTCTCCCCCCGCGCCCGCATAACGTCTCACCGCCCGAAGGCGGCCGGGATCAGGCGACCTCGAACAGGCCGGCCGCGCCCATGCCGCCGCCGACGCACATGGTGCAGACCACGTATTTCGCGCCGCGCCGCTTGCCCTCGATCAGCGCGTGGCCGACCATCCGGGCGCCCGACATGCCGTAGGGATGGCCCACCGAGATCGCGCCGCCGTTGACGTTCAGCAGCTCGTCGGGGATGCCCAGCTTGTCCTTGGAATAGAGCACCTGCACCGCGAAGGCCTCGTTCAGCTCCCACAGGCCGATATCCGACACCTTCAGCCCGTGCCGCTCCAGCAGCCGGGGCACGGCGTAGACCGGGCCGATCCCCATCTCGTCCGGGTTCAGGCCGGCGACCGCGATGCCGCGATAGTAGCCCAGCGGGCTCAGGCCGCGCTTCTCGGCCTCCTTGGCTTCCATCAGAACCGAAGCCGAGGCGCCGTCGGACAGCTGCGAGGCGTTGCCGGCGGTGATATGCGCGCCGGCCTTCACCACCATCCCGTCCTTGAACACCGGGTTGAGGCCCTGGAGGCTCTCCAGCGTGGTCGAGGGACGGTTGCCCTCGTCCTTCTCCAGCGTGACCTCCTTGAACGAGACCTCCTTGGTCTCCTTGTCCATCACCGCCTGGGTGGAGGTCAGGGGGACGATCTCGTCGTCGAAGGCGCCGGCCTGCTGGGCGGCCGCGGTGCGCTGCTGCGAGCGCAGGGCGTATTCGTCCTGATACTCGCGCGAGACGTTGTAGCGCTCGCCCACGATCTCGGCGGTCTCCAGCATGGACATGTAGAGCGCGGGGACGTGCTCCTTGATCCAGGGATCGCCGGCGCGGTAGCCGTTGCGGTGCTCGTTCTGGCACAGCGAGATCGACTCGACGCCGCCGCCGATGGCGACGGTCATGCCGTCATCGATGATCTGCTTGGCGGCGGTGGCGATGGCCATCATGCCGGACGCGCACTGACGGTCCAGCGACATGCCGGCGATCTTGTCGGGCAGGCCGGCGCGGATCACGGCCTGACGGCCGATATTGCCGCCCTGGGCGCCCTGCTGGATGGCCGAGCCGACCACGCAGTCCTCGATCTCAAGCGGATCGACGCCGGCGCGCTGGACGGCGTGCTTCACGGCGTGGCCGATCAGCTCCTGGCTCTGGGTGTTGTTGAAAGCGCCGCGATAGGCCTTGCCGATCGGGGTGCGCGCGGTGGAAACGATGACGGCTTCCCGCATGGGAATTCTCCTCTCCCTTGGGTTCTTCTCGACCGGCCGCGCAGGGGGGCGCGCGACCGGCATCGGGCGTCGGCTCAGATCGTGTCGCCGCCATCGGCCACCAGCAGGTGGCCGGTCATGAAGGCGGCGGCGTCCGAGGCGAGGAAATGGGCGCAGCCGGCGATGTCGTCCGGCTCGCCGATGCGGCGCAGGGGGACCTTGTTCTCGACCCGCTCCAGGCGGTCGGGGTCGGTCCACAGCTCCTTGGCGAAATCGGTCTTGACGAGGCCGGGCAGGATGGCGTTGACGCGCACCCCCTTGGGGCCCCAGGCGACCGCGAGATTCTTGGTCAGATGCGCTTCGGCGGCCTTGGAGATCGAGTAGAAGGCCAGCATCTCGGAGGCGCGCAGCGCCGCGACCGAGCTGATCAGGATCACCGCGCCGCTTCCCTGCTTCTCCATGATCGGGGCGACCAGGGAATTGACCAGGATGTAATTGGATTTGACGTTGTTATCCATGATCTTGTCCCAGGCGCTTTCGGGCAGGCCGGGCATGGGACCGTAGACGGGGTTCGAGGCGGCGTTGCACACGAGGATGTCGATGCGGCCCCATTTCTCCATGGTGGCGTCGACCAGGCGCACGAGCTGCTCGCGCTCGCCGATATGGCAGGGGACCGAGATGGCTTCGAAGCCGGCGTCGGTGATCTCCTTCGCCACGGCCTCGCAGACATCGGCCTTGCGCGAGCTGATCACCACCTTGGCGCCGGAGCGCGCGTATTGCCAGGCGATGGCCAGGCCGATCCCCTTGGTCGAGCCGGTGACGATGGCGACCTTGCCCTTGATGTCGAACATGCGGGTTTCTCCTCCCCTTCGGTTCTTATGACTTGTCGGCGGCGTCGGCGGCGGCCGCCGCGGCGGCGACCTCCGCGTCGGCCTGCGCGCGGGCGGCCAGCGCCACGTCGAGCGGCTCGCCCTCCGGATCCTCGGACCCGCGCATGTACTGGAAGCTGCCGATGCCGTGGGCCAGCACCTCGCCGTCCTCGGACAGCGCCTCGGCGGTGGAGGTGTAGATGCGCCGGCCCGAGGCGACCTTGCGGGCCTCGACCCGGATCAGGCCGCTGCGCACGCGGCCAGTGAACTTCACCGTCATCGACAGCGTCACCGCCCGGCGCACGTTGCCGGGGACCGAGCACCACAGCCCCGCCCCGGTCATGCAGGCGTCGAGGATGGTGCAGTAGATCCCGCCATGCACGATGCCCGAGCGGTTGAGGTGATAGGGCGTCACCTGAAGCTCGCCCCAGATCGCGGTGGGCGAGCGGTGGGTGAGCACCAGCCCGAGCCGGTCCTGGAAGCCCTCGCGCGCCAGCGGGCCGGCGGGGATGGGCTGACGGTCGGGGTCCGGATCGGCGTCCTTCATGCGGTCTCGCCGATGCGCGGGGCCGCGGCGGCGCGCGAGTCGCCCCGGGGCCGGGCCATGACCGGGGCGGGGCCCCTGATATCTGTCAGGCAGGCGCGCGCGGCTGGAGGCCTCTTGTCGATCATGGTCCTGAATTTCCTCCCGATTTTCGGTCCGTTCGCGGGGCGGCGGCAACGGCGCGTTAAGACCGCGAGCGGGATTTCCCGACCGCCGATCCGTCGCGTTTCATGTTGACTCGGAATTCAGCACTTCTTAGCCTCGGCGTCAAATTGCAAAATATATTTCCGCACCGCAGAATTTGCGGTCGGAAGGACGTCGCAGCGGGGAGGAAAGCTCGTGTCCGAAGAAAAAGTCGCCATGCGCATGGTGGGTCGTGTGGCTGTGGTCGAGTCCGACAACCAGCCGGTCAACGCCCTGGGTCACGCGGTCCGCAAGGGCCTTTTCGACAACGTTTCGGCCGCCGCGGCGGATGCCGGGGTCGACGCCATCGTCATCGCCTGCAAGGGACGCACGTTCCACGCCGGCGCCGACATCACCGAATTCGGCAAGCCGCCGCAGGAGCCGGGCCTGGTCGAGGTGATCGAGCTGATCGAGGCCTGCGAGAAGCCGGTCGTCGCCGCCATCCACGGCACCGCGCTCGGCGGCGGGCTGGAGCTGGCGCTCGGCTGCCATTTCCGCGTCGCGGTCCCGTCGGCCAAGGTCGGCCTGCCCGAGGTGAAGCTCGGCCTGCTGCCCGGCGCCGGGGGCACCCAGCGCCTGCCGCGCCTGATCGGCGCCGTCGCCGCGCTGGAGCCCATCGTGAAGGGCGACCCGATCCCCGCGCCCCGCGCCGCCGAGCTCGGCATCATCGACGCGGTGGCCGAAGGCGACCTGGTCGAGGCCGCCGTGAAGATGGCCGAAGCCAAGGCCGCCGAGGGCGGGCCGCTGCCCCGCATCTCCCAGATGCGGACGCCGCCCACCGACATGGAGGCCTTCGAGGCCGAGGCCGGCCGGCTGCTGTCCCGATCCCGCGGGCTGAAGGCGCCGGCGACCTGCGCGCAGACCGTGCGCAACGCCATCACCATGTCCTTCGCCGACGGCACGGCGCAGGAGCGGGCGCTTTTCGCCGAACTGCGCGACGGCCCCGAGTCCAAGGCCCAGCGTCACGCCTTCTTCGCGGAGCGCGAGGCCAACAAGGTTCCCGGCGTCACCAAGGATGTGAAGCCCCGGCCGGTCAACCGCATCGCGGTGCTCGGCGCCGGCACCATGGGCGGGGGCATCACCATGTCCTTCGCCTCGGCCGGCATCCCGGTGACCATCATCGACCTGAACCCCGAAGCGCTTGAGCGCGGCATGGGGGTGATCGAGAAGAACTACCGCAACACCCAGCGCCGCGGCGGCCTGACCGAGGCGCAGGTGGACGCGGCGCTCGCCAACATCACCGCCAGTTCGGATTTCGACTCCGTGGCCGAGGCCGACATGGTGATCGAGGCGGTGTTCGAGAACATGGATCTGAAGAAGAAGATCTTCAAAGACCTCGACGCCAAGTGCAAACCCGGCTGCGTGCTGGCCTCCAACACCTCGACCCTCGACGTGGACGAGATCGCCGCCGTCACCTCGCGCCCCGAGGACGTGGTGGGGATGCACTTCTTCTCGCCGGCCAACGTGATGCGCCTGCTGGAGATCGTGCGCGGTGAGAAGACCGCCCCCGACGTGCTCAAGACCGCGATGGACGTGGGCAAGAAGGGCGGCAAGATCCCCGTGGTGGTCGGCGTCTGCTACGGCTTCGTCGGCAACCGGATGCTGCACGCCCGCGGCGCCCAGATCGAGCCGATGCTGCTGGAAGGCGCCTCGCCCAGCGAGATCGACGGCGCGCTGACGAAGTTCGGCATGGCGATGGGGCCGCTGGCCATGTCGGACATGGCCGGGCTCGACGTCGGCTACCGCATCCGCCAGGAAAGCGGCAGGAAGGCCCCGGTCAACGACGCCATCTGCGAGATGGGCCGCTTCGGGCAGAAGACCGGCAAGGGCTGGTATCTGTATGAAGAGGGCTCGCGCCGTCCGATCCCCGATCCGGAGATCGACGCCCTGATCGCCCGCGTCGCCAAGGAGCAGGGGGTGACCCGCCGCGAGTTCTCCGAGCAGGAGATCTTCGAGCGCCTGATGTTCCCGATGATCAACGAGGGCGCCAAGACGCTGGAGGAAGGCGTCGCGCTGCGGGCCTCCGACATCGACGTGATCTACCTCTACGGCTACGGCTTCCCGGTCGGGCAGGGCGGCCCGATGTATTACGCCGACCAGGTCGGCGCGGACTACATCTGCGAGCGGCTCGACCACTACGCCGATGTCACCGGCACGGAGAGCCTTCGCCCCTGCGCGCTGATGCGCAAGCTGGCGGCGGAGAAGAGCACCTTCGCCGCGGCCAAGGCGGCCTGAGGCCGCCCCATGCGACGGGCGGGTCCGCGTCAGGGCCCGCCGCAAGTCCCGGAAACAGGGACGGCGCAACGACCGCGACAGCGACAGGGAGTGCCGCGCGATGCTCGACGACATGCCCGCCTGGGCTCGATGGTATGCGGAAGGCGTGGACCCGCATTTCACGCCGGAAGCGACCACGGTCAATCGCCAGTTCGAGATGTTCACCCAGGCCTTCGCGGATCGTCCGGCGCTGGACTACAACGACCATGTCCTGACCTACGCGGCGTTCCGGACCGAGTGCGCCCGGCTCGCCAACGCCCTGCGCGCGCGCGGGATCGGGCCCGGCGACGTGGTGGCGCTCTACCTGCCCAACACCCTGTTCCACCCGCTGTTCTTCTTCGCGACGCTGCTGACCGGGGCCACGGTCACGCATCTGTCGCCGCTCGACGCGCTGCGGGAGCTGGAGCACAAGATCCATGACAGCGGCGCGCGGATGATCGTCGCGCTGTCCTTCGCGCCCTTCGGCCCGCGGGTGGTCGAGCTGCTCGACACCGGCGCGCTGTCCGAGGCGGTGCTCTGCGACGACGCCCTGTTCGGCGGTCCCGCCGGCGCGATCCCCGACGATCCGCGCGTCACCTCCTGGCCCGCCCTGATCGAGGGCGCGGGGACCGAGCTGTCGGTCCATGACGCGGCCCCCGGGGACCGGGCGCTGCTGCAATACACCGGCGGCACCACCGGCCTGCCCAAGGCGGCGGTGCTGACCCATGCCACCCTCGCCGCCGCGGTGCAGATCTACGAATACGCCTGGCTCAACGACCCGGACCGGCTGGAAGGCGCGGCGAGCCTCACGGTCTCGCCCTTCTTCCACATCATGGGGCTGACCTCGATCCTGATGACCCGGCTGAAGACCGGGACGTCGATCGTCATTCACCAGCGCTTCGACGCGAACCGCGTGGTCGACGATATCGAGCGCAAGCGCATCGTCTCCACCGGCGGCGTGCCGACCATGTGGATCGCCATCGCCAACATGCCGGGGATCGAGACGCGGGACCTGTCCTCGCTGCGCTCCATCGGCTCGGGCGGCGCGCCCATGCCGGTGGAGATCGTGCGCAAGATCAAGGCGCTGACCGGGCTCGACATGCGCGGCGGCTGGGGGATGACCGAGACCGGGGCCGCCGGCACCTCCATCCCCGCCTCCCACGCCTGGGAGAAGCGCGCCTCCATCGGCATCCCGCTGCCCGGCGTGGCGCTGGAGATCGTGGACGTGGACGACCCCACCCGCGTCCTGCCCGTGGGCGAGACCGGCGAGATGCGCATCAAGTCCCCCGCGGTGATGACCCATTACCACGACAACCCGGAGGAGACCGCGCGCAGCTTCGTCGACGGCTGGTTCCTGACCGGCGATATCGGGCATTTCGACGAGGACGGGTTCCTGTATCTTGTGGACCGCAAGAAGGACCTGATCCTGTCGGGGGGCTACAACGTATACCCCCAGGCGATCGAGCAGGCGATTCACGCGCATCCCGACGTCGCGGAGGTCATGGTCATCGGCGTCCCCGACGACTACCGGGGCGAGAGCGCGCGCGCCTATGTGGTGCTGAAGCCGGGGGCGGCCGAGTTCGACCTCGCGGCCCTGCGGGTCTTTCTCGACGACCGGCTGGGCCGGCACGAGATGCCCCAGGGGCTGGAATTCACGACGAGCCTGCCGCGCACGCCCGTCGGAAAATATTCCCGCAAGATGCTGCGGGATCAGGTTCTCAAGGCGCCGGACGGGGCTTGACCCCGCCGGCCGACACCAGGGAGAGGAACACGCCGTGGATCTTGAATTCACCGCCGAGGAGAAGGCCTTCCGCGACGAAGTCCGGACCTTCATCCGCGAAAATCTGCCCGAGGGCACCCGCACCCGCATGAAGGAGGGCCGCGGCACCTCCAAGCAGGACATGGTCGACTGGATGAA
Organism: Albimonas donghaensis; assembly: GCF_900106695.1. Lineage (GTDB taxonomy): Bacteria > Pseudomonadota > Alphaproteobacteria > Rhodobacterales > Rhodobacteraceae > Albimonas > Albimonas donghaensis. Next base: position 66,578 of record NZ_FNMZ01000002.1, on the reverse strand, counting down.
GATCCTGGCCGACAAGGGCTGGAGCGCGCCGCGCTGGCCCAAGGAATACGGCGGGCCGGGCTGGAACGCGATCCAGCAGTATATCTTCACCGAAGAGATCCAGCTGAACCACGCTCCGGATCCGCAGGGCTTCAATATCTCGATGGTCGGGCCGGTGATCTACACCTTCGGCAACGACGCGCAGAAGAAGAAGTTCCTGCCCTCGATCCTCGATTGCTCGGTGTGGTGGTGCCAGGGCTTCTCCGAGCCGGGCGCGGGCTCCGACCTCGCCTCGCTGAAGACCAAGGCGGTGCGCGAGGGCGACGAATACGTGGTGAACGGTCAGAAGACCTGGACCACCTACGCCCAGCACGCCGACTGGATCTTCTGCCTGGTGCGCACCAACCCGGACGCGCCGAAGAAGCAGATGGGCATTTCCTACCTGCTGATCGACATGAAGACCCCGGGCATCACCGTGCGCCCGATCCAGACCATCGACGGCGGCGTCGAGGTCAACGAGGTGTTCTTCGACAATGTCCGCGTCCCGGTCGAGAACCTGGTGGGCGAGGAGAACAAGGGCTGGGACTACGCCAAGTTCCTGCTGGGCAACGAGCGCATCGGCATCGCCCGCGTCGGCGCCTCCAAGGCCAAGCTGCGCCGGGTCAAGGAACTGGCGGCCTCGGTGCCCCAGGGCGAAGGCTCGCTGATGGACGATCCCCGCTTCCGCGCCAAGGTGTGGGAGACGGAGGTCGAGCTGAAGGCGCTGGAGATGACGCAGCTGCGCGTGCTCTCCGACATCGCCATCCGCGGCGGCAAGAAGCCCCATCCGGCGTCCTCGGTGCTGAAGCTGAAGGGCTCCGAGATCCAGCAGTCGATCACGCATCTGCTGATGGACGTGGTGGGGCCCTACGCGATCCCGCGCTCGATGGGCGTCGAGGGCTCGAACGAGCCGTCGGTGGGTCCGGACTGGGCCGACGCCATCGCGCCGGGTTATTTCAACTACCGCAAGGTATCGATCTACGGCGGCTCTTCTGAGGTTCAGAAGGGCATCATCGCCAAAGCTATCCTGGGACTGTGAGGAACCGATGGACTTCGAACTGAGCGAGGAGCAGCAGCTCCTGAAGGACATGGTCGGCCGCTTCATGCAGGACCGCTACGACTTCGAGAAGCGCAAGAAGTACATGGCGGAGCCCGGCGGCTTCTCCGAGGAGATCTGGGCGGCCTATGCCGAACAGGGTCTGCTGGCCGTGCCCTTCGCGGAAGAGGACGGCGGCATCGGCGGCGGTCCGGTCGACCTGATGATCGTGATGGAGGAGATGGGCAAGGCGCTGGCGCTGGAGCCCTATCTGTCCACCGTGGTCATCGGCGGCTCGATCCTGCGCACCACGGCGACCCCGGCCCAGCGTTCGGCGCTGGCCGAGGAGATCATCGGCGGGGCCTGCAAGCTGGCCTTCGCGCATTCCGAGCCGAAGGCGCGCTACGAGCTGGCCCATGTCGAGACCAAGGCCGCCAAGTCCGGCGACGGCTACACGCTCGACGGCGCCAAGACGCTGGTCATGTATGGCGGCGTCGCCGACAAGCTGATCGTGTCGGCGCGGGTTTCGGGCGCGACCACGGACGAGGCCGGCGTCGGCCTGTTCCTGGTCGACCCGAAGGCGGACGGCGTCGCGATCCGCGACTACCCGACCCAGGACGGCCTTCGCGCCGCCGAGGTCACGCTGACCGGCGCGGCCGCCGAGCTGCTCGGCGACACGCCCGACAGCATGGCGGCCATCCGCCAGGCCTCCGACGAAGCCATCGCGGCGCTCTGCGCCGAGGCGGCGGGCGCGCTGGGCAAGTCGCTGGACCTGACGGTGCAGTACATAAAGGACCGCGAGCAGTTCGGCCGGGCCATCGGCTCGTTCCAGGGACTGCAGTTCCAGGCCTCGGAAATGTTCGTGGAGCTGGAGCTGGCGCGCTCGATGATGATGTACGGGGCCATGGCCTCGCGGGATGCCGATCCGGTGGAGCGGTCGCGGGCGGTGTCGGCGGCCAAGGTGCAGCTGGGCCGGTCGGCCAAGCAGCTGGGCGAGAAGTCGATCCAGCTGCATGGCGGCGTGGGCATGACCATGGAGTATTCCATCGGTCACTACTTCAAGCGCCTGTCGATCATCGACCGGACCTTCGGCGACACCGACCATCACTTGGCGCAGCTGGATGCCGTGGGCGGCATGGCCGCCTGATCCGGAGCGGATCGGAACAAATCGTCGGACATCGGGGGGCGCGGCGGGAAACCGTCGCGCCCCTTTGTCGTGGACGGGAGCCGCGCGTCCCGCGCCCGCCCGGCGGACCGGTTCCGCCCGCGCGGCGTGGGGACGGGGGCGCCGGGGGGCGCCGTTTCCGGGGGGCGGGCGTCGGGGAGAAACTGGCGCGGCGCTCGCAACCCGCGGCGTCGCGGCTCGCGCCCGATCCGCCGGGCCGCGCGGGCGGGCGGGGGCGACCCGCGCGACCGCGACGCGCGGCCTCCCTCCGGCGCCGCGTCGCGCCGCCGCGGGCGGGTTCCCGGCGCCCGCCTCCCGCCCCATATGCGCGGGACCGTGGAGGAAACCGGAGCTCGCCCGATGTTGAACCTGATCTACCGCGTGCCGCTGATCGGCTGGATGATCCGCGACGCCATGGAGGGCGAGGAGGACGCGCCGGTCTGGTTCGCGGTCAACCTGCTGATGCTCTGGGTGCTGGCGGGCGTGATCTTCGGGATCCAGGGCGTCGCCATGCTCGCCCTGATCGCCACGCCCATCGTCTTCGGCCTGATCCTGACGGTCACGCTGGGCAGGTAGCGCGCCGCCCGCGCCCCTGGCTAGTGGCGCGAGATCCGGGCGGCGAGGTCCAGCAGCCTCGGGCCGACCTCCTTCTCCAGCTTCAGCCGGGGCAGGGTGTAGGCCGCGCCGCCGCAGGTCAGCGTGTAGAGCGTGTCGTCATGGGCCAGCCGCAGCGGCACGCCGGCCGTGTTCACCTGCGCCCGCCAGTTGCCCAGCGACATGCAGAAGCCCCGCTCATGCACCGAGCGCACCGAGTCCCGGATCCCGGTCAGCGTCGCCGGCCAGATCGCGGGATCGGCGCGGGCCTCGAGCTCGACGATCAGGCGCTCGCGCTCCTCGGTCGAGGTGGCTGCGAGATAGGCCCGCCCGGCCGCCGAACGGCCCAGAGACAGCCGCGAGCCGACGTCGAGCTGGAGGCTCATCACCCCTTCCGACGACCGCGCGCAGGCGAGATAGACCATCCGCAGGTTGTCGCGCGCCGACAGCGCCACCAGCACGCCGCCGCCCACGGCCTCGGCCATCTCCTGCATGTGGGCCTGCGCGGTCTCGCGGATGCGGAAGCCGGCGAGACAGGCGTAGCCCAGCCCCAGCACGGCCACCCCGAGCCGATAGCGCCCGGTGGCCGCGTCGTAGCGCAGATAGCCCAGCCGGGTCAGCGTGTAGGTGATGCGCGAGACGGTGGAGGGCCCCAGCCCCGAGCGCTGCGACAGCTCCAGGTTGCCCAGCCCGTCGTCGCCGGGCTGGAAGCAGCGCAGCACCTCGAGCCCCCGGTGAAGCGCGGAGACGAACTGGCGGTCGCCCTCGAAGGATTTCGCGCCGACGGCGACGTCCGCCGCGGCTTCGGGCATGGCGCTGCGTTTTCGCACGGATGGTTCCCCCGATGATCGCGCCGCACCCGCTTGCGAGAAGGGGCGCGGCGCGGAGCGTCAGGCGGCCGGCGGGGCCGCCGGGGCGCGGATCAGCCCGCCGCGGCGGCCGAGGCCTTGAGCAGGCGCCCGTAGCCCGGATTGGCGGCCTGCGGAACGGTGGCGTTCAGGCGGGCGATGGCCTCGAAATACTCGCGCTCCAGCCGGGCCACCAGCTCGGCGGTCGGGACCACCTCGTCGATCGGGCCGATGCCCTGGCCGGCGCCCCAGATGTCCTTCCACTTCTTGGGCTTCGGGCGTTCGCCCTCGGCGTTCAGGGTGAAGCTCATCTTGGAGGGATCGGAGCCTTCGAGGTTGTCGGGGTCGAGCCCGGCCGCCGCGATCGACGGGCGCAGGTAGTTGCCGTGCACGCCGGTGAAGGTGTTGGTGTAGACGATGTCCGACGCGCCGTGGCGCGTGATCATGTCCTTGTAACCCGGCACCGCGTTGGCCTCGTCCGTGGCGATGAAGGCGGTGCCGACATAGCCCATGTCGGCGCCCATGGCCTGGGCGGCGAGGATCGAGTCGCCCTTGGAGATCGCGCCCGACAGCAGCAGCGGGCCGTCGAACCATTCGCGGATCTCGCGGATCAGGGCCAGCGGCGACTGGGCGCCCGCATGGCCGCCCGCGCCGGCGGCGACGGCGACCAGACCGTCGGCCCCCTTCATGATCGCCTTGTGGGCGAAATGGTTGTTGATGACGTCATGCACCACCACGCCGCCGACGGAATGCGCGGCGTCGTAGACCTCGGTGCGCGCGCCCAGCGAGGTGATCCAGACCGGCACCTTGTGCTTCACGCACATCTCCACGTCGCGGTCGAGCCGGACGTTGGACTTGTGCACGATCTGGTTGACCGCATAGGGCGCGGCGGGCGCGTCCGGATTGGCCTGGTTGTGGCGATCCAGCTCCTCGTTGATGCGGGTCAGCCAGATGTCGAGCATGTTGGGCTCGCCTTCCTTCTCGCGCGCGTTGAGCGCGGGGAAGGAGCCGATCACGCCGGCCTTGCACTGGGCGATGACCAGCTCGGGGCCGGAGACGATGAACAGCGGCGACGCCATCACGGGGATGCGGGTGCGCTGAAGAATGGGCGGCAGGCTCACGAGGCGGCTCCCTCTGGAATTCTCTGGTGGGCCCGCGCGAAACCGCGGCCCGATCGGGGGCCGTGACTTGCGACGGGGGCGTTCCTCCCTGCGGAACAAGGGGCAGGGTAGCGAGATTCGCGAGGTTGCGAAATATATTTCTGCAGGCCGAAATTCGCGGTCGGCCGTCCGGGTCTCCGCATGGTTCCGAGCTTCGCTTTTTCGGAATTTCCGCAGCAAGTTGCGCGTTCTGTCGCGGGCGCGGCCGGGCGAAGCCGATGCGAAGGGTCGTGACGTCGGCGCGGAAATCGTGAACTCTCCCCCGGTCCGGCGCCAAGACCGGATGTGGGAGGAGACCCGAGACATGACCATCGCCAGCGAGCTGCAGGCCGCGGCCGACGCCGCCCCGACCCCCATCGTGCTGCCCCCGGTGGACCGCGCCTGGCAGGCCAGGCTGACCGAGGAGATCCTCGAACCGGATCTGCCGATCATCGACCCGCACCACCACCTCTGGGGTCCGCCGCGGGACAAGTATCTGGCCGACGATCTGTCCGCGGACATCGCCGCCGGCCACAAGGTCGAGCAGACCGTCTATATCGACTGCCGCGAGGGCTTCCTGACCGAGGGGCCGGAGATGATGCGCCCGCTGGGCGAGGTCCGCTTCGCCCGCGGCGTCGGCGAAAAGGCCGACGAGGCGGGGGGGCCGCGTCTCTGCGCCGGCATCGTGGGCCATGCCGACCTGACCAACGGCGACGCCATCGCCGAGCTGCTGGAGGCGCAGGTGGCCGAGGGCGGCGGGCGGTTCCGCGGCATCCGGCAATCCGCGGTCTGGGACCCGAGCGGGCTGCGCACCTCGTCCCGCGTGGCGCCCAGGGGCCTGCTGGCCGACCCGGCCTTCCGCACCGGCTTCGCGCATCTCGGCCGGCTGGGGCTGAGCTTCGACAGCTGGAACTATTTCCACCAGATCGGCGAGCTCGCCGACCTCGCCCGCGCCTTCCCCGACACCACGATCATCCTCGACCATGTGGGCGGCGTGCTGGGCGTCGGTCCCTACGAGGGCAAGCGGGACGAGCATTTCGCCCAATGGAAGGCCGGGATCCTCGACGCCGCCTCCTGCCCGAATGTCAGCGTCAAGCTGGGCGGGCTGGCCATGCACACCGTCGGCTTCGGCTTCGAGCATCGCGAGACGCCCGCCGGTTCGGAGGAGCTGGCCGAGGCCTGGCGGCCCTATATCGAAACCTGCATCGAGGCCTTCGGCGCCGACCGGGCCATGTTCGAAAGCAACTATCCCGTGGACGGGGTCACCTGCTCCTACGCCGTGTTGTGGAACGCGCTGAAGCGGCTGGGGGCCGGCGCCTCGGCGGACGAGAAGGCGGCGCTGTTCAAGGGGACGGCCCGCCGGGTCTACCGGCTCGACTGAACGCACCGGGTCTACAGGCTCGACCGAACCCGCCGGGCCTGACGGCCGGACGGCGCCGCGCGCGGAGCCCTCGTCCAAACCGACGAGGGCTCCTTGCCGCGACGTTGGTATGGCTTCCATACTGGTGGCGGCCGCCGCGTCGTGGCATGGTCCCGCCCCAGAACCGCCGGCGCAGCCCGCCGGACGCGCGGGTTCCGGAGGCGGACCGGACCCGGCATCGCCCACAAGCAACCGCCGAAACGGGATGGACACATGACGGATGAAGCCCCGGCGCGGACCGGCTTCCTCTCGCCCTATCGCGTGCTCGACCTCTCGGACCATCGCGGCCTGATCGCGGGGCGCATGTTCGCCCAGCTCGGCGCCGACGTGGTCCAGATCGAGCCGCCGCAGGGCTCCAACGGCCGCAAGGTCGGCCCCTTCGACGACCGCGGCCGGTCGATGCACTGGGAATCTTACGCCGCCGGCAAGCGGAGCCTGGTGCTCGACCCCGACGCGCCCGGCGACCGGGAGACCCTGCTCGCCCTCGTCGCCAAGGCCGATTTCGTGTTCGAGAGCCGCGGGCCCAACGAGCCCTCGCGCCTGACGCCCGATGAGATCGCGGCGGCCAATCCCGCGATCATCCACATGATCGCCACCCCCTACGGCATGACCGGCCCCAAGGCCGATTACGCCGAAAGCGACCTGGTGCTCTGGGCCTCGGGCGGGCCGCTGGCGCCGACCGCGATGATGGGCGGCACGCCGACCCGGATTTCGGTCCCGCAGGCCTGGACCCACGCCTCGGCCGACGCCGTGGGCGGCGGGCTGATCGCGCATTTCGCCCGGATGCGGTCGGGCAAGGGGCAGCTGGTCTCGACCTCGGCCCAGCGTTCGGCCACGCAGTCGACGCTGTCGGGCTCGCTCGCCGACGTGGTGGGGCAGCCGGACTTCTCGCTCCGCCCGCGCTACACCGGCTCCAAGAAGCCGCTGGACCTGTCGGGGTCGGGCGCGCGCACCCAGCGCTCCAAGTGGCCGTCGAAGGACGGGCTGCTGGAGATCCACCTGGCCATCGGGCCGGCGACCGGGCGCTTCACCAACAATTTCATGAAGCTGCTGATCGACCGCGGCGCGCTGAGCCCCGAGTTCCACGACTGGGACTGGGGCACGATCCATCACCGGATCATGGCCGACGAGATCGACGACGACGACCTGGAGCGCGTGCGCGAGGAGGTCGGGGTCTTCCTGCTGGAGCTTGGCCATGAGGAGGCGGTGCAGCTGGCGATCGAACGCAAGCTGCTGCTCGCCCCCGTCTCCACCGTCAAGGACCTGGTGGAAAGCCCGCACGAGGCCGCGCGCGACTTCTTCGACGTGGCCAAGGGGTCGGACGGGGCGCCGGTGACGCTGCCCGGACCGTTCGCGATGACCGAGGCGCCGGGCTTCATGCGCGGCGTCGGCGCGCCGGCGCTGGGCGCGCATTCCGAAGCGGTGCTGACGGAATGGCTGGGCTCGGCCGGGCGCGCGTCCGCCGCCCCCGCCGCCGCCGCCGCGCCGACCATGGAAGGAGCCGTGCGATGACCGCCGCTGTTCAGAACGGAGCGCATATGCCCGCCGGCGCCGTGGACGACGCCCCCTTCGGCGGGCCGGACGGACCCATGCAGGGTCTCAAGGTGCTGGACCTCGCCTGGGTGGTCGCGGGCCCGATGATCGGCCGCAACCTGGCCGATTTCGGCGCCACCGTGATCCGGGTCGAAAGCTCCAAGCGGGTCGAGACGGCGCGCAACATGGGCCCGTTCTACGGCGGGGTGCAGGACGCGCAGCGGTCGTCGCTGTTCGGCAACTGCAACGCCTCCAAGTTCGGCCTGACGCTGGACCTGGCGCAGGAGGACGGGCGCGACGTGGTGCGCGACCTGGTCAAATGGGCCGACGTGGTGGTCGAGAGCTTCGCCCCCGGCCAGATGAAGCGCTGGGGCCTGGGCTATGACAAGCTGCGGGAGCTCAATCCCCGGCTGATCATGCTGTCCACCTCGCTGATGGGCCAGACCGGGCCGTGGACGGCGCTGGCGGGCTTCGGGAATATCGGCGCGGCCATGGCCGGCTACCAGGGGCTGGTCGGGCCGCAGGACGGGCTGCCGATCGGGCCTTACGGGCCTTACACCGACTATGTGGGCCCGCGCTTCGGGCTGGCGGCGCTGCTGTCGGCGCTGGACTGGCGGCGGACGTCTGGCGAGGGCTGCTGGCTCGACATCGCCCAGGCCGAAGCCGGGATGCAGATGCTGGCCCCGGCCATCGCGGATTACGCCGCCACCGGCCGGGTGGCGAAGGCCGAGGCCAACCGCGACGCCCAGATGGCTCCGCACGGCGTGTTCCCGTCGCTTTCGCCCGAGGGCGCCGACCCGCGCTTCGTGGCGATCGCCGCGCGCACGGATGCGGAATGGATGGCGCTGGCCGGGGTGATGGGGCTCGACGATCTCGCCGCGGACCCCGCGCTCGCCACGCTGGAGGGCCGGAAGGCCGCCGAGGACATGCTGGAGGCGCGGATCTCCGAGTGGACCTCCGCCCGGTCGCCCGAGGACGCGGAGGCCGCGCTGCAGGCGGCCGGGGCGCCGGCCTATGTGGTCGCCACCGCCGCCGATCTCGGCCGCGACCCCCAGATCGCCGAGCAGGGGCACTTCGTGAACGTCCCCGGCTATGACTGGGAGGTGATCGTGGAGCGCTGCAAGATGGACCTTTCGGAGACGCCCGCCCGCGTGGCCCGTCCGGCGCCGACCTTCGGGCGGGACCGGGAGAAGGTGCTGTCCGAGATCCTCGGCTACGACGCGGCCCGGATCGAGGCGCTGGACAAGGTCGGCGCGCTGAGCTGATCCCGGCCGGGCGGCCGCGCGGCCGACGACCCAGGCGGAAAGGGCGGGTCCGGGGAACCGGGCCCGCCCTTTTCCTGTCGGGGGCGCCGCGTCAGGCGTGAAGGGCGGCGGCGGCGCGGGCCATGATCCCGATCTCCTCCCAGGCGCCGGCGGCGACCATCCTGGCGGGCGCCATCCAGGACCCGCCCACGCAGACCACATTGGGCAGGGCCAGCCATTCCGGCGCGGTCTGCGGGGTGACGCCGCCGGTGGGGCAGAATTTCAGCCCGCCCAGCGGCGAGGCCCAGGCCCCCAGCGCCGAGGGCCCGCCATTGGCGGCGGCGGGGAAGAACTTCAGGTGGTCGAAGCCCCGCTCGGCGGCGGCCAGCGCCTCGGACGGGGTGGCGACGCCGGGCAGCAGCGGCAGGCCGGCCTCGGCCGCGGCGTCGGCGATGGCCGGGGTCAGGCCCGGCGAAACGCCGAAGCGCGCGCCGGCGGCGACGGCGGCCTTCACGTCGGCGGGGCTGCGCAGGGTGCCGGCGCCCACCACCGCGTTGGGCGCGGCATCGGCCATGGCCCGCATGGCGTCCAGCGCGACCGGCGTGCGCAGGGTGATCTCCAGCGCCCGCAATCCATTGTCGGAGAGCGCCTTCGCCAGCGGCGCGGCGGAGGCGAGGTCGTCCACGATCAGCACCGGGATCACCGGGGCGAGGGCGCAGAGTTCGGCGACGGTCATGGGCGTCGTCACAGCGGAAGGCATGGCGGGCTCCTTCGGGGGAGGGAAAGGGGTCGGAAACGGGCGGCGGCGCGGCCGGGCGCCCCCGGCGCCGTGCGGCGCGGGCGCGCGGGCGAGGCTTGCGGGACGGTCGGCGCGCCGCTCCCTCGCTCGCCAGGCGCGGAGAGGGCGGGCGCGGCGCGATCACCGTGCCGAGGGCGGTTGGGGCGCGCCCGCGCCGCGAGGGCGGGGACGGCGCCAGGCCGAGACGGGCGCGGAGGGCGCATGGCGGTCAGACCACCACCGCGGCGCCGGTCTCGGCCCGGCCGACCACGTCGCGGAAGGCCGCGAACATCTCGCGCCCGATGCCATGGGCGTTGCCCGAAAGGTCCGGGGCGGCGGGCGCGCGGGCGGCGAATTCGGCCGCATCGACCAGCGCCTCCAGCGTCCCGGCCTCCGCGTCCACCCGCACCACGTCGCCGTCGCGCAGACGGGCGATGGGGCCGCCATCCGCGGCCTCCGGGCTCACGTGGATCGCGGAGGGCACCTTGCCGGACGCCCCCGACATGCGCCCGTCCGTCACCAGCGCGATGGCGTGGCCCCGGTCCAGCGCCACCCCCAGCGGCGGGGTCAGCGAATGCAGCTCCGGCATCCCGTTGGCCTTCGGGCCCTGGAAGCGCACCACCACCACCACGTCGCGGTTGAAGGCTCCGTCCCGGAAGGCCTGCTTCACGCTCTCCTGGTCGTGGAAGATCAGGCAGGGGGCCTCGACCACCCGCCGCTCCGGCTTCACCGCCGAGACCTTCATCACCGCGCGGCCCATGTTGCCGTCCAGCACCGACAATCCGCCGGTGGGCTGGAAGGCGTTGGACAGGGGGCGCAGGATGCCCTCCGCGCCGCTCTCGGCCGGGCCGTCCTCCCACGCCACCTCGCCGTCCCGCAGCTTCGGCTCGCGGGTGTAGCGCGAGAGGCCGGGGCCGGCGACGGTGCGCACGTCCTCATGCAGCAGGCCCGCCTCCAGAAGCTCCCGGATCATGTACTGGAGCCCGCCGGCCGCATGAAAATGGTTCACGTCGGCGAGCCCGTTGGGATAGACCCGCGCCATCAGCGGCGTGACGGACGAAATCTCGGCCATGTCATGCCAGTCGATCGCGACGCCCGCCGCCCGCGCCATGGCCACCAGATGCAGCAGCAGGTTGGTCGACCCGCCCGTGGCCATCAGCCCGACCATGCCGTTGACGAAGGCCTTCTCGTCCAGCACCTCCGCCGTCGGGGTGAATTCATCGCCCGAAGCCGTGATCTCCAGCGCCCGCCGGGTCGCGGCCCGGGTCAGCGCGTCGCGCAGCGGGTCGCCGGGGTTCACGAAGCTCGCGCCCGGCAGGTGCAGGCCCATGAACTCCATCAGCATCTGGTTGGTGTTCGCGGTGCCGTAGAAGGTGCAGGTCCCCGGCCCGTGATAGGAGGCCATCTCGGCCCGCAGCAGCGTGTCCCGCCCGACCTCGCCGGAGGCGAACTGCTGGCGGACCTTGGACTTCTCGTCGTTCGGCAGGCCCGAGGTCATCGGCCCGGCGGGCACGAAGATCGCCGGGATATGCCCGAAGGTCGCCGCGGCCATCACCAGCCCCGGCACGATCTTGTCGCACACGCCCAGATAGGCGGCGGCATCGAAGCAGTTGTGGCTCAGGGCGACCCCCGCGGCGAGGGCGATGACATCGCGCGAGAACAGCGACAGCTCCATCCCCGGCTGGCCCTGGGTGACCCCGTCGCACATCGCGGGCACGCCGCCCGCCACCTGCGCGGTGCCGCCGGCGGCGCGGGCGGCCTCCTTGATGATGGCGGGGAACCGCTCGAACGGCTGATGGGCGGAGAGCATGTCGTTATAGGCGGTGACGATGCCGATATTGCCGCCGCGCTCGCCCGCCACCGCGGGTTTGTCGGGGCCGGCCGCCGCGGCGACATGGGCCATGTTCCCGCAGGAGAGATGGGCGCGCGCCGGCCCCGCCTCCACCGCGCGGGCGACGCGGTCGAGATAGGGGCCGCGCAGGGGGGCCGAACGCTCGATGATGCGGGCGGTCACGGATTGAATGGTGGACTGCATGGGCCTTGCCTCCGTCTCATCCCGCGCGCCCCGGAGGGCGGGGCGGCGCGGGCGGGTTTCAGTCGGCTGTCGTCGTGGGGCGCGCGCCCGGAAGGGGCGGGCGCCGGCATCAGTCGGCGTAGTGGACCGTCGCGCCGTCCAGCGCGACGCGGATCGGGGCCTCGGCGGGGTCCGTGACCTCCAGCGCCCGGTCGAGCGCGGCGCGCTTGTCGGGGCCGGCGATCAGGACATGCCGCTCCCGCGCGCCGGCAAGCGTCGGGGCGGTGAGGGTGATGCGCGGCTCGTCGGCCCCCGCGGCGCGGATCGCGGCCACGGGCGGGGCGTCGGCGGCCAGCGCCGCCGCCAGCCCCACACCGCCGGGGAACAGCGAGGCGGTGTGCATGTCCGCCCCCATCCCCAGCACCGCGATGTCGAGCGGCAGGCACAGCGAGGCGAGCGAGGCCGCGATCCCGCCCAGCGCGTCGTCCGGCTCCCGCGGGCCGCCGTAAAGCGGCACGAATTCCGCCGCCGCCGCGGCCCCGGCGAAAAGGGTCCCGGCCAGCAGCTTCTGGTTGGACCGGTCGGAGGATGTCGGGACCCAGCGCTCATCGGTCAGGGTCACCGCCACGCGGTCCCAGGCCAGCGGCGCCGCGCCCAGCCGGGTGAGCATCGGCCCCGGCGTGGTCCCGCCGGGCACGGCGATGCGGGCGCGGCCCGTGCGGGTCAGCGCGGAGAGCTGGTCCGCCAGCAGGTCCGCGAGGCCCGTCATCAGCGCCTCGCGCGAGGCGTAGGTCTCGATCTTCGGGGTCAGGGTCGGGGTCGGGGTCGGGGTCATGGCGCGATCTCCCGCCAGCGGCGTCCGTCGCGATGCAGCAGCATCAGCGCGTCGTCGGGGCCCGACGAGCCGGGGTCGTAGGCGGCGGGGCGATCCCCGCGCTCCTCCCAGGCGGCGATGATCGGGTCGACCCAGGACCAGGCGGCCTCGCATTCGTCGCCGCGCATGAACAGGGTCTGGTCGCCGCGGATCACGTCCATCACCAGCCGCTCATAGGCGTCGGGCATGCGCAGGGAGGGCGCGCCCCGCATGGCTTCGGCGAAGGTCATGTCCAGCACCGCGGGCGCCAGGCGCAGGCCGCCGGGGCCGGGGTCCTTGATGGTCATGCCCAGCGTGATCCCCTCATCGGGTTGCAGCCGGATCGCCAGCACGTTCTGCCCCACCTTGCCGCCGCCGGGGAAAATCGAATGCGGCGCCGGCTTGAAGGCCACCGCGATCTCCGACATCCGCCCGCGCAGCCGCTTGCCGGTGCGCAGGTAGAAGGGCACGCCCGACCAGCGCCAGTTGGCGACCTCGGCCTTCAGGGCGATGTAGCTCTCGGTCCGGCTGTCGGGGCTCTGCGCGTCCTCGGCGTAGGAGGCCGAGGCCCCCGCGCCGGCGTATTGCCCGCGCACCACGTTCTCGGCGCTCGACAGGGGGGCGAGGGCGCGCAGCACCTTCACCTTCTCGTCGCGCACGGCGTCGGGCTCGAAATGCGCCGGCGGCTCCATGGCGATCAGGCACAGAAGCTGAAGCAGGTGGTTCTGCACCATGTCCCGCATCGCGCCGACGCCGTCGTAATAGGGGCCGCGGCCCTCCACGCCCACGCTTTCGGCCACGGTGATCTGCACGTGGTCGATATGGTGGTTGTTCCACAGCGGCTCGAACAGGGCGTTGGCGAAGCGCAGGGCCATCAGGTTCTGCACCGTCTCCTTCCCCAGGTAATGGTCGATTCGGTAGACGTGATGCTCGTCGAAGGCGCCCGCAAGGGCGGCGTTCAGCGCCCGGGCCGAGCCGAGATCATGGCCGAAGGGTTTCTCCACCACGATCCGGCCCTCGGCGCCGGCCAGCCCCTCGGATTTCACCCTGGCCGCGGCGGGGCCGAAAAAGCGGGGGGCGAGCGAGAGGTAGAAGGCGCGGGGGCGGGACGAGCCGTGTTCGGGCAGCGCCTCGCCCAACGCCGTCCAGCCGTCGTCGCCGCCGATGTCGACGGGGACGTAGTCGATGGCCTTGAGGAATATCTCCCGGCTTGCGGCGTCGAGATCGGCCGGGGCGACGAACTCGGTCAGCGCGGCGTCGGCCATGCGGCGATAGCCGTCGGCGTCCAGGTCGGCGCGGGCGGCGCCGACGATGCGCGCGCCCTCGGGCGCCTGGCCGTCATGCATGCGGTGATAGAGCGCCGGGATCAGCTTGCGGCGCGCGAGGTCGCCGGTGGCGCCGAACACCACCAGGTCGAACGGGTCGACGGGAACGACGCGGGCGACCATCAGGCGCGCGCCCGGGCGAAGACGGCGGGGTGGCGGGGGCGAACGGGTCGGAACATGGCTCCGCGCTCCTCGGTGAATTTCGGGCGACCCGCCGGCGGAGAAGGCCCCGCGGCCGGGCCCTGCGACGAAACAACGTCATGCGGGGTCGACGCAAGCGCAAGCCGACTCGGGCCTGCGGGAGGCGGGGCGAAGGGCGCGGGGGCGTGGCGCCCGGGCCGCGGGGCGGCGCGGGCGGGGGGTGTCCGGCCGCAACTGCCTGTTAATCATGAGTTTTCACCAAGTATTCGCCCCAAGTCGGGACTATCGTGATTAACGCCATGTGAAGATGTGGACCGGGGCGGCCGAACGCGCGTAATGCGATTCAAAGTTTGTTCGCAGTCTGTCGGAGCGTTCGTCCATGGATCCCAGGTTCAGCACCGCCGCCGCGTCGCGCGCCCAGCGTCCGGGCGCGCATGACCCGCAACAGGCCGCGGATCGGGCCCGCGCCCGTCGCCGCGCCCGAACGCTCGCCGCGGCGCTGGCGGCGACGCTGGCGCTGGCCATGGCGTCGCTGACGCTGGCGGCGCGCCCGGCCGCCGCGCTGGCGCTGATCGACCCGTCCGACGCGGCCTGGTCGGCGGCGCTGGCCGCCGGCCGCTCCACCGGGTTCGACCACGCGACGCCGGCGGGGACCGGCGTCGACGCGGGTTTCGCCAGCCTGCGCGCCATGTCGCCCGCCGCGGTCATGCCCGACTATGATCCGCGCCTGCCGGGGGGGAATGGCGGCTCGATCGGGCTGGAGAACATGGGCGCGGGGGCCTGGGGGACCTCGGGCATGGCGGTCTCGACCCTCGATCTGGCCTGGCCCTATGGGCTGGTGATCGACTTCGACGTGGCCGTCACCGCCTTCGACGCGGTCTGGGCCGCGGCCAACGCCGACTGGCAGGCGACCGCTTTCGACGCCGCCGGCGGGCTGATCGGGCGCACGGTGATCCCCGGCTTCGACGCGGACAGGAGCCCGGTCAGCGGCGGAACCGGGGAGGTCGCAGGCCGCGCCGCGGTGGCGCTGAGCGACGCCGAGGCCGAGGCCGCGGTGGGCGGCGGCATCTCCCGGCTCGAGCTGCGCAGCCTGGGCGGCTACGACTGGCTCTATCTCGACGATCTGCGCGTGGCGACGGCGATGCCGGGGGCGGAGGCGGGCGAGACCCCGACCCCCGGCGCCCTCCGCCGCGACGAGTCGCTGGCCGTGTCGGAAGTGCCTCTGCCCCCCGCGGCCCTGCTGCTGGGCGGCGGCCTGCTCGCGCTGCTGCGGGTCGGGCGACGCCGGGGCGGACGGGGGGGCGGGCGGGGAGAGCGGGCGGCTGCGGCGGCCGGCTGATCCGCCGCAGCCCGCGGCGCGGCGCGTCCCTCGCCGCGCCTTGCAAGCCCGGTCGCAATGCGGGATCAACCACGGTAAGCTGAACGCAGCGCAACCCGAGGGACCGCAACGGGCATGACGGACCGGGGACCAGACCCCGCAGGCCAGGACCATCCTGCCGGCCGGGCCGACGCCGCCGGCGGCGACCTCGTCGCGTCCGGCCCCGCGCCCGACCCGGCCGCCGCGCCCGCCTCTTCGGCCGGCTCCGCCGAGCGCCGTCTCGCCTCGGGCCCCATCGCTTCCGTCGCCATCGCCTCCGATCCGCTGATGACCTCGGAACGCGAGCAATGGGCCAACCTGCGCTGGATGAAGGACCTGTTCTCCCGCCCCATCGCCCAGGCCACGGGCCTGCCGGTGCGCGCCCTGATCTCGGGCGAGGGCGAGACCGCCGCCTTCTCCCGCGCCCGGGCCTTCGAGCTGTCGGACATCCCGCTCGACGGCGACGCCACCCAGTTCTGGTTCGACGAAACCCGCATCACCGACGCGACGCTGGCCTATCTGGCGCGCTGCGGGCTCGACGCCTCGACGCTGGTGGTGGGCTACGAGATGTCGGCCCAGACCCGAGCCGCGCTCGACCGCATCGGGGCGCCCTGGGTCGACGTCTGGCTGCACCCGATCCGCTTCTATGACGACGTGCTGTTCGGCTTCCGCGCCTCCCACCCGGAGGTCCACGCCGCCTTCGCCGCCTTCCACGTGCCCGAGGACCAGTTCTTCCTCTACGCCGACCGCATCCGCATCCAGACCTACAAGGGCTGGAAGAAGGCCGAGGCCCGGATCGAGCCCGGCGCCGCCGTCTTCGTCGGTCAGCGGATGGAGGACAAGTCGGTCTGCCGCGACGGGCGGATGCTCAACCTGCTGGATTTCCGAGAGGAATTCTCGGCCCTCGCGCGGCGCACGCCGCAGCTGCTCTATCAACGCCACCCGTTCGAGCGGACGGGCGACGAGGCGGTGCTGGACTTCGTGGCCTCGCATCCCAAGGCGGAGCTGTCGCGCCACCCGGTCTATCACCTGCTGTCGAGCCCGGACCTGGGCGAGGTCATGACCATCTCGTCCTCGGTGGCGCAGGAGGCGGTCTATTTCGACAAGCCCGTCACCCTGCTGCACCGGCCGGTGGTGGCGTTTTCCGACCCGATGGCGCCGGGGCAGTTCCACTCGATCTGCCAGGATTTCGTCAGCCCGCATTTCTGGGCGGCGGCGCTGGCGCCGCTGACGGCCACGCGGGCGGAGGCGCCGAAGGTCGGGTTCCTCGACCCCAAGGACAAGATCCGCGACATGCTGGGCTTCTACTGGAGCTATCGGCATATCGACAAGGTGGAGGCCGACCGCTTCACCCTGGCCAATTCGCGGCTCGCGGCCCCGCGCCCCGGCGCGCCCGCCCCCGACGCCGAGCCGGTGGAGGCGGCCGAGACCACGCCGCCCCCGCCCGAGCCCGACTTCACCGGCTTCGCCAACACGCTGCGGTCGCGGGACGCGATGTTCGCCGCGATCGACGAGGCCGACATGATCTCGCTCGACGTGTTCGAGACGCTGATCGAGCGGCTGGTGGAGCGTCCGGGCCAGTTGTTCCTGTTCCTCGCCGATCCGGCGCGCGAGCAGCTGGGCGGGCAGGTGGCGAATTTCGCCCGCGCCCGTCTGACCGCGGCGGAGGAGGCCATCGCGGCCGGCGACATGGTGGGCGAGGAAGTCACCCTGCGCGCCCGCTACGAGGCCATCGGCCGGGCTCATGGCCTGACCCGCGATCAGGTCGAGACCCTGCTGGCCCGCGAACTGGACTGGGAGCGGCGGCTGGTCCGCGCCCGCCCCATCGGCCGCGCCGCGTTCGACCGGGCGCGGGCGCAGGGCAAGCGGGTGGTGCTGGTCTCCGACACCTATTTCGAGCCGGACTTCGTGGCCGAACTGCTGCGGGGCTGCGGCTATGACGGCTGGGACGCGCTCTATTGCTCCTCCGAGCATGGGGTGACGAAGAAGTCGGGCAAGCTGTTCCAGCACCTGCTGAAAACCGAAGGCCGACGCCCGACCGAGATCCTGCACATGGGCGACAACCCGCGCACGGACCTGCGGCCGGGGCGGGACGCGGGGCTGGGCGTGTTCCACATGCGCTCCACCGCCGACATCGCCCGGCGGGTGTCGCCGCTGCCCGCGATCTGGGACCGGATCGCGGACCCGAAGACCGCCGCCGCGGTGAAGGGCCTGACCGCGCGGCGGGTGGCGGGGGGCTTCCGGCGGGGGGCGCCCGGGTTCTCCCAGGGCTCGGCCGAGACGCTGGGCTACGCGGTGCTGGGGCCGATGTTCTTCGGCCTGGCCAACTGGCTGCGGCGGCGCGCGCGGGCGGACGAGGTCCCGGACCTGCTGTTCCTGTCCCGCGACGGCGACATCATCAAGCGCTGCTACGACGTGATCGCGACCCTCGACCCGGGCGCGCCCGCGTCGCGCTACATGCTCGCCTCGCGCCGGGCGCTGGGGGTGGCCACCCTGCGCCGGCCGGAGGATCTCAGCCCCCGGCTGGAGGCGAATTTCGCCCCCATGACGCTGGCCGCCCTGCTGCGCAACCGCTTCGGCGTGACGCCGGAGTCGATGCCCGGCCACGCGCTGGCCGCCCATGGGCTGGAGCTGGGCGACATGGTGGCGTGGAAGGAGGACCGCGGGAGGCTCGCGGCCTTCCTGGCGGAGCCCGCGGTGGCGGCGGCGATCCTCGATCACGCGGCGGACGAGCGCGAGGACCTGCTGGCCTTCTACGCGGAATGCGGGATCGGCGCGGCGCAGGCGGCGCGGGGCGCGGTGGTCGATATCGGCCATCGGGGCACGCTGCAGAAGGGGCTGCGCGACCTGCTCGGCGCGCCCGGCCTGCGCGGCTATTACTTCGCGACCTTCGAGGGCATCCGCGCCAATATCCCCGACGCCGAGGCGGGGGCGGCGGCGGGCTATCTGCTCGACCGCCAGGACCCGAAATCCAACCGGGATCACGGCTATTTCGGGCACTCGATCCTGTATGAAGCGGCGTTTCTCAACGACGCCGGCTCCTTCGTGCGGGCGCGGCGGGGTCCGGACGGGCGCCTGGAGGCCCTGCTGACCGATGCGGGGGCCGAGCGCGGCCGGGCCGCGTTCGCGCGCGCCTGCCATGCCGGCGCCGTGGCCTTCTGCGAGGACATGGCCGAGGGCTTCGGCGAGGCCGCCCTGGGCTTCCGCCTGACCGGCGCCGAGGCCGCGTCCGGCTTCCGCGCCATGCTGGAGCATCCTTTCCCCGCCGACGCCCGCCTGTTCCGCGGCATGGGGTTCGAGAACAGCTATAACGGCGTCGATTTCGGCGAGGTGGTGGCCGAGGACCCGTTGGCGGAGAACGCGGTCTCGCTATGGCCGCAGGGCGCGGCGGTGCTGGCCGGGATCGCCCGCGCCCGGGCCGAGGCCGCGCCGGCCCCGCGCCCCGGCCGCCGGGACCGCGTCCTGCGCGGAATTGCGGCGATGTTGGGGCGTCGTCGTTAAGATTCTCGCGGGTCGGCCTTCACGAAATTGAATGAAGAAAGCCCTTGCCAGCACGATCTGTGACAACTAGATGACGTGCACGTCAGTTGACGCGCGCGGAAGGTCCGCAGGCGTCGCCGGCGAGTCCGGAGGGGTCCGGACGCATTGGGGAGTAGATATGTCCATGTTCCGCACTCACGGCGCCGCCGGCGTGGCCGCCGCCGTCTCCTTCGCCGCCGCTTTCGCGATCTCGACCGTTTCGGCCCAGGCCACCACGCTTTGGGAATCCGACGTCGCCGGGGGCGAATTCAGCGCCGACTACCGCGCGCCCTCTCAGGTCGGCGCCGATGTGACCGCCATCGGCGGGACCGGGGGCGCCAGCTCCGACGACTATTTCGCGTTCTCCGGGCTCGAGGGCGGGACGTCGCTGTCCTTCTCCTTCCGGGCGCCCGAGGATATCGGCTATTCCTACTCGGCCGGCGGCGTGATCCTGTGGAACACCTCGCCCTTCAATTACGAGTGGGACGGGACCCGTGTGGATCCGCAGATCCAGCTGGACTGGAACACCCGCACGCAGACCGTGGCGCTGGACCTGCCGGACGACTTCCTCGGCACGCTCTACCTCGCGCTCAACTTCACCCATGGCGAGAACCTGACCTACGAGATCGGGGACTTCCGCGCCTCCGCCGGCCTGCCGAGGGCGGACGCGGTTTCCAGCGGCACGTCGGTCGCCATCGCGGCGGTGCCGGTTCCCGCGCCGCTGCTGCTTCTGGGATCGTCGCTGGTCGGTCTAGGGCTTCTGCGCCGCCGCGCCCGGCGCGCGAGCTGAGCCCCGTTCGGAGGCGGCCGGTTTTCCCCGACCGGCCGTGCTGACCGAACACCCCCACCCGACCGCGACGTGAACGCCCCCGCGCCACTCCCTCCCCGGCGCGGGGGCGTTCTCTTTTTCAGCCTCCGTCCGGGGGGCGGGGTCCGGCGCGCGCCTCAGCCCAGGCGGGCGCCGGCGGGGACGGGACGGCCGCGCAGCGCGGCCCCGGCGTCCTGCGCCGCGCGCCCGGCGCGCTGCATCCGGGTGATCCGGAGCGCCGTGCCGGCCCCGCAGGCCACCAGCAGCGCGTCGTCCAGCACCGTTCCGGGCGCCGCCGTCCCGGTTCCGGCGGGGCGGGGCTCGGGCCGGGTCAGCAGGATCTTGATCCGCTCGCCGTCCAGCTCCGTCCAGGCGCCGGGGAAGGGGGCGAGGCCGCGGGCCAGCCGGTCCAGCGCCTCCGCCGGACGCGTCCAGTCGATCCGGGCCTCGGCCTTGTCGATCTTGGCGGCGTATTCGACGCCCGCTTCGGGCTGCGGGGTCCCGGGCTCGCCGGCGGCGATGCGGGGCAGGGCCTCGACCATCAGCGCGGCGCCCATGGCCGACAGGCGGTCATGCAGGTCGCCGGCGGTGTCCTGCGGCCCGATCGGGGTGCGCGCCTCGGCCAGCACGGGGCCGGTGTCGAGCCCGGCCTCCATGCGCATCACGTCCACCCCGGTCTCGGCGTCCCCGGCCATGACCGCGCGCTGGATCGGCGCGGCGCCGCGCCAGCGCGGCAGCAGCGAGGCATGGACGTTCCAGCAGCCCAGCCGCGGCGCGTCCAGGACGGCGCGCGGCAGGATCAGCCCGTAGGCGACCACCACCGCGGCGTCGAGCGCCAGCGCCGCGAACTCCGCCTGCGCGTCGGGATCGCGCAGGGAGACGGGGGTGCGCAGCTCGATCCCCATCGCCTCGGCGGCGACCTGGACGGGCGAGGGGCGGGGCTTCTTGCCCCGGCCGGCGGGGCGGGGCGGCTGCGAGTAGACGCAGGCGACGTCATGCCCGGCCCCGGCCAGCGCGCGCAGCACCGGAACCGAGAATTCGGGGGTGCCCATGAAGGCGAGGCGCATGGGCGGGGCTCCTGTCATGGGGGGAAAGGCGGGCGGGAAAGGCGGGGGGAGGGACGCGGGGCGAACTCAGTCCGTGTCCTTCGCGCGCTCCCGCTTCAGCTTCTTCATCTTCTGGGTGATCAGGCTGCGCTTCACCGAGCCGAGATAGTCGATGAACAGCTTGCCATCGAGATGGTCGATCTCGTGCTGGGCGCAGGTGGCGCCGAGGCCGTCGAACTCGGCCTCCCGCTCCGCCCCATCGCGGTCGAGGAACTTCACCCGGACCCGGGCGGGGCGGGTGACTTCCTCATAGATCTCGGGGATCGAGAGGCAGCCTTCCTCGTAGGTCGAGGTCTCCTCCGACGCCCAGACGACCTGGGGGTCGATCATGGCGACCGGCTCGGGCGGGGCCTCCTTGTCGGCCACGTCCATCACGAAGATGCGCTTCATGACGCCGATCTGGGGGGCGGCGAGGCCGACGCCGGGGGCGGCGTACATGGTTTCGAGCATGTCGTCGATCAGCTTGCGCGTGGCGTCGTCGACGCCGCCAAGCGCCTCGGCGGCCTTTTTCAGGCGGGGATCGGGATGGATCAGGATCGGACGGATGCTCATGCGCGCGGCATTACGCGGTCGGGGGGGCGTCGGTCAAGCGGATGCGGGGCCGCGGGCGGGGGCGGGGGCGCAGACGGGGGGGGGGGGGGGGGCGCAGGCGCCGCGTCGCGGTGGCGCGGCTTGCGAGGGTCCGCCCGCGGCGCGCGGCGAGGGGCGCGCCGGTTGGACCGTGGGCCGGCGCCCGAGACGGCGCCCCCGGCTCCGGTCGCTCCGCCCCCAGGCTTCCCCCCGCTCCCCCCTTCGGCTTGACGTCAACGGGAGTTGCGCCCGGGCTGGCGACGCGGCGCGAAACCGGCTTAAGTCGCGGCGAAGCGGATCGCGGCCGCCCTCGCGCGTCCCGGTCCCCCCGCGCCACGCCTTCCCCGAGGACCGACTCCCATGCCCACCGATTTCGACTTCGACACCCGCATCGACCGCCGCGGCACGCATTGCGGCAAGTGGGACAAGATGGAGGCGATGTTCGGCGTCAGCCCCGTTGACGGCATCCCGATGTGGGTGGCGGACATGGACTTCGCCGCGCCCCCCGCGGTGCGCGCGGCGCTGCAAAAGGCGGTGGACCACGGGGTGTTCGGCTATTTCGGCGACGATTCCGACTATCGCGCCGCGGTGGCGAACTGGATGAAGACCCGCCACGGCTGGGAGATCGACACCGACTGGCTGTCCACCACCCACGGCCTCGTCGCGGGCGTTTCGCACTGCATCCGCGCCTTCACCGATCCGGGCGACGGGATCATCCTGTTCACCCCGGTCTACCACGCCTTCCACAAGATCATCGCGGCCAATGACCGCCGCATCGTGCAGTCGCCGATGACCCGCGAGGACGGCCGCTACCGCATGGATCTCGTCGGGCTGGCGGCCTCGCTGGACGGGTCGGAGAAGATGGTGGTGTTCTGCTCGCCCCACAATCCCGGCGGCATGGTCTGGTCGGTCGAGGAGATCCGGGCGCTGGCGCGGTTCTGCGAAGCGCATGACCTGCTGCTGATCTCGGACGAGGTGCATCACGACCTGGTGCTGCCCGGCGGGCCGAAGCACAACGTGGCCATGGTCGCGGCGCCCGAGCAGGCGGACCGCATGGTGATCATGGCCGCGGCCTCGAAGACCTTCAACCTCGCGGGGGGGATGACCGGGGGCGTCTTCATCCCCAATCCCGAGCTGCGCGCGAAGTTCGAGGCCAAGCGCGCCACCGCCGGGGCCTCGCCGAACTCGCTGGGCATGCTGATGTCGACCGCGGCCTATGCCGAGGGGGCCGAGTGGCTGGACGCGCTGCTGGTCTATCTCGACGGCAACCGGCGGCTGTTCCATGACGCGGTGCAGGCGATCCCGGGGCTCGCCTCGGTCTGGCCGGACGCGACCTACATGGCCTGGGTGGATTTCTCGGGGACCGGCATGGGGACGCAGGAGTTCACCGACCGGGTGGAGAAATCCGCCCGCATCGCCGCCAATCACGGCCCCGCTTTCGGGATCGGGGGGGAGAGCTTCCTGCGCTTCAACTTCGCGCTGCCCCGGTCGATGGTGAAAGAGGCGTCCGAGCGGCTGGCCGACGCCTTCGGCGACCTTCAGTAACGTCGCCGGTTCGATTGCGGGGGCCGCGATGGTCGCGGCCCCCGACGCATGCGCGCGGACCCCGCCCAGACGGGGCCGGCGCGATGGGGGAGGAGAAACCCATGACCATTTCGCTCTATGACGCGAGCATCGAGACCTATCGGCAGGCGCTGGCCGGCGTGACCGACTTCATGTCGGTATCGGAGGACTATTTCCGCGCCCAGGGCGTGGACCTCGAGGAGCTGGCGGAGACCCGGCTGATCGAGGACATGGCCAAGTTCCGCTTCCAGATCGTGTCGGTGCATCACCACACCGCCAACGCCGCCGAGGCGCTGGTGACCGGGGAATTCGGCGGGCCGAATGACAAGACCCGCTACGACTGGGCGGGGCTCAAGGGCCGGATCGAGGCGGCCAGGACGGCGCTGGACGCCTATACGCCCGAGCAGATCAACGCCCGCGCCGGCCAGGACGTGACCTTCCGGATGGGCGACCATGCGCGGACCTACACGGCGGAGAATTTCCTGCTCAGCTTCTCTCTGCCCAATGTCTTCTTCCACGCGACCACGGCCTATGACCTGTTGCGGATGAAGGGCGCGCCGATCGGCAAGCGCAATTTCGGCGGTCCGCATCGCGTGAAGGGCTGAGACCGCGCGCCGGGCGCCCCTTAAGCGCAGCGCCCGGCCCCGCAAGCGCAGCGCCCGGCCCCGCGCGCGGGCCGGGGCCCGCGCCGTCCCGCCTGCGGCGGTCCCCGGAGGCCCGAGGCCTCCGGCGGGGCGGAGGGGACGGCGCCCGGCGGCCCGGTCCCCCGCGGCCGCCGTCGGAGAGACGGCGCGTCCGGGCGCCGACCGCGAAGCGCGCCGCGGGCGGGCGGGCGCCGCGGGCGCTCCGTCGACGCGGCGCCTGCGGCCGGGGGACGCCCGCGGCCGGTGAAGGGGGCGGCGAAGGGGTCGGCGAAGGGGGCGGCGCCGGGATCGCGGCCCGGTTCCGCCGGCCTCCGCCTTCCCGCCCGGTCGCCACCCGGTTTCCTTCCCATCCCCGCCCGATCCCCATCCCCGTCCGGCGCGACGATGCGGCGCCGCAGCGCTCGCGTTGACCTCGTCCGGGCAATATCCTACGCCTCAGCCCGACGCCTCCCGACATTTCCTTGCGCGAAGGAACGCCGCCCGATGAGCTTCAAGGTCCAGCCGACGCCCCCCGCCCGCCCCAACCGCTGCCAGCTGTTCGGCCCGGGCTCCAACACCAAGCTGCACCCGAAGATGGCCGCCTCGGCCGCCGACGTGATCAACCTCGACCTCGAGGACGCCGTCGCCCCCGATGACAAGCCGCAGGCGCGCAAGAACATCATCGAGGCGATCAACACCCTCGACTGGGGCAAGAAGACCGTCTGCGTGCGCATCAACGGCCTCGACACCCCCTACTGGTATCGCGACGTGGTCGAGGTGATGGAGGAGACGAACGGCCGTCTCGACATGATCATGATCCCCAAGGTGGGCTGCGCCGCCGACGTCTACGCGGTGGACGCCCTGGTCTCGGCGATCGAGGCCGCCAAGGGCTCGACCAAGCGCATCGCGCTGGAGGTCATCATCGAGACCGCCGCCGGCCTCGCCCATGTCGAGGAGATCGCGGCGTCCTCCCCCCGCATGCAGGCGATGAGCCTCGGCGCCGCGGATTTCGCGGCCTCCATGGGCATGTCCACCACCGGCATCGGCGGCACCCAGAAGAACTACTACATGCTGGCCGACGCGACCGCCGAGGGCGGGGAGCGCGCGATCTCCTATCCCGACCCCTGGCACCATGTGACCTCGGCCATCGTCTCGGCCTGCCGGACCCATGGCATCCTGCCGGTCGACGGGCCCTATGGCGACTTCTCCGACCCCGAGGGCTACCGCGCTCAGGCGCGCCGCTCGGCCACCATGGGCATGGTCGGCAAATGGGCCATCCACCCCAACCAGATCGCGCTGGCCAACGAGGTCTTCACCCCCTCCGAGGAGGCCGTGGCCGAAGCGCGCGAGATCCTCGCCGCGATGGAGGAGGCCACCCGCACCGGCGCCGGCGCCGCCGTCTACAAGGGCCGTCTGGTGGACCTCGCCTCGATCCGGCAGGCCGAGGTGATCGTGAAGCAGTCGGAGATGATCGCCGCCTCCTGATCCGGGGGGCCGATCCGTCGCGATCCCGAAGAACGCCGCGCCGCTCCCCGCAAGGGGGGCGGCGCTTGCCGTTCGGGGCCCGCGGGCCGGGGGGAGAGGGCCTCAGCCCTCGCCGCGCGCCTCGGCCAGCAGCGCGTCCGAGGCCGGCTCGATCCGCGCCTTCAGCTCGGCCATCAGCTCGGCCCGCGGCAGGCCCGGCGGGATGGGGTCCAGGAACGCGACCACCGGCGCGCCGGGGCGCCGGGCGACGCCGCTGCGGGGCCAGAAATGCCCGGCATTGGTGGCGACGGGGATCACGGGCAGGGCCAGCGCCTCCTGCAACCCGGCGACGCCGGATTTCCAGGGCGCGACGACGCCGGGCGCGACGCGGGTGCCCTGCGGGAAGATCACCAGCTGGCCGGGCTCGGCATCCGCCGCCGCCGTGGCCACCATGTCGCGCAGCGCCTTGCCGCCGGCGCCGCGATCCACCGCCACGCAGCCCATGCGCCGCGCGTAGAACCCCAGCACCGGCGCCCAGACCAGCGACCGCTTCATCACGAAGCGCGGCCGGTCCAGCGCCAGGGTCAGCATCATGATGTCGAGAAAGCTCTGATGCTTGGCGGCGATGATCACCTCGCCCTGCGGGATCGGGCCGCGGATCTCCGGGCGCATGCCGCAGATCAGCCGGGCCCCGAGGAACTCCAGCCGCACATAGGTCTGCATGATCCCCAGCGTCCAGCGCCGGGGTCCGAACGCGGCGAAGGGCGCGCAGAGGATCCCCATGATCGCCATCAGCAGGTAGGTCCACAGGACCAGGAGGCAGCCGCGGAGATGGGTCATCGGCTCGGGTCCTTTTCGGAGCGGAAGGGGGCGGCGGGGCGCGGACGGGTCACGAGATATCCTCCCCCCGGCGCAGGGCGAGCGCGGCGCCGGTCCAGGCGGCGAGCGCGGTCCAGAACGGGGCCGCGGCCAGCGCCGCCCAATGCCAGCCCTCGGGGGTCAGCGACAGGCGGGCGTCCGGCCCCCAGGCGAGCTCCGGCCCCGCCAGCGCGGCGACGACCAGAAGGCATCCCAGCGTCCCGGCCCAGAAGCCCCGCCAGGCCGCGCGACCGGGCCAGGCCAGCCGCAACCGGGCGGGGGGCGCGCCCAGCCTGCGCAGCAGGGCCTGCGACCCGCGCGCGGAGGCGGTCCAGGCGGCGGCGGTCGCGGCGGCGGCGAGAAACCCCGCCGCCGCCGCCAGGCCGACCGCGCCCCAGCCGATCAGCCGCGCCCGCATCGCCGCCTCCAGCAGCGGACCGCGCCAGCCGGCATGACTGTCGAAAACGGCGCCGGGCGCCTCCTCGGCCAGCCGCAGGGCGAGCATGGCCAGGTCCGGGCCCTCGCCCTCCAGCGTCACCTCGGCCATCGGCGGCGGCTCGGCGGCGGCGGCGGCGGCCTCGCCCAGCCAGGGGGTCAGCAGGGCGCGCCGTTCCTCCACCGGCATGACGCGGGCCTCGGCGATGCCGGGCGTCGTCTCCAGCGCGCGCAGGGCGGCGTCGAAATCCCGGGCCCTGCGTTGCGGCGAGCCGACGGCGGTGAGCGTCGCGGCGGCGCCGAATTCCGCGGTCCAGGCGCGGGCCAGCCGTTCCCCCGCCAGCCCGGCGCCGAGGGCCAGGGCCAGCGCCAGCCCGGCCAGCCAGGCCGAGAGCCAGGCGGCCGAGGCCACGGCGCCCGCGCGTCGGGCCAGCGGCGGCGCGCGCCGTTCCCGCCAGGCCAGCCGCAGCGCGGCGCCGAGCCGGGCCCGGAGCCGCGCGAAAGCGGAAGGCCCGGAGGGCGGCGCGGTCGCGGTCTCGGCCGCGGCGGCGTCCTGCGCCGCGGCGCCCTCGCCATATCCCGAGCCGTCGACGGCCCCGGCGCCGGGCGGAACCGGGGCGTTGTCGGGCGCGGGCTGCGCGGCGGCGGCCTTGCGCGACCTGCGCGGCTTGCGGGCGCGCGGCGGACGGGCGGGGGCGTCGCTCATGCCGCCGGGCTCTCGAACCGGCCGGCGGTCAGGGTGAGGATGCGGGCCTCGGAATGGTGGCGGGCGAGCCGCACCAGGTCCGCGTCGCCGGTGGCGATGGCCACCGCGGCGCCGTGGGCTGCGAGAGCCGCCAGCATCTCCAGCGCCTGGGCCGCGCCCTCGCGGTCGAGATCGCTCGAGGGTTCGTCGGCCAGGATCAGCTCCGGCCCCGCGATCACCGCGCGGGCGAGCCCGGCGCGCCGGCGTTCGCCATCCGAAAGGGCGGAGGGCGGGTCATCGGCGCGGGGGCCGAGGCCGAGCCAGTCCAGCAGCTCGCCCGCCTGCGCCGCGCGGTCGGCGGGGCCGCGGCCGGCGAGGCGAAGGGGCAAGGCGACGTTCTCCGCGAGGCTCAGATGGTCGAGGAAGGCGGGCCGCGCCTCCGCCCGCCCGATGCGGCGCCGCAAGGCGGCGCGGGCGGGCTCCGCGGCGCGGGACGGCGGCGGGACCGGCGCGCCGAACAGGCGGAGTTGGCCGCCCGAGAGGGGCAGGGCGAGGCCGGCGACGGCGAGCAGCGCGGATTTCCCGGCGCCCGTGGGCCCGGCGATGACCTGCAATTCGCCCGGCGCGATCCGCCAGTCGAGGCCGGCCAGCGCAGGACGTCCGGCGCGGGTGAGCGCGAGGCCGATGCATTCCACCGCCGTCATGGCGCCTGTCGGCCCCCTGTCCCTGCCCGTGTGCGAGCTTGTGCCGTTGCCGATGCGGCGCCCGGAGGCGCCCGCCTCCATTGCGGGGCGCGCCGCGCCGCGCGAGGACGGCGGGGCGGGCGTCGGGCCAGTTTCGCAAATGCCCCGACCGGGCGCAATGCGCGCCGCCGCGCGGCATGGTCCCGCGGACCGGCGGGGCGGCATGCGCGAAAGGCCGGGCGCATGCGCGCCCGGGCGCCGCGCGGCGGTCGCGATGGCCGCATCCGGGGCGCCCGCGGCGCAGGGCCGCGGCGGCGCGGGTGGCGACGTCGCGAGCTTCGGCGGTTCGGGACGTCCGGGCCGGGCGTCCGGGCCGGGGCGGCGCGGGTCGGTTTCCGGGCTGAAGCGCGCGGGCCTTGGCCGCGCCGCGCGGCCGCGTTAAGACAGCAGGGATATCACCCGCCCGCCGCCGCCGACCCGCCGCCGCCGAAGGATCTGCCCCATGCGCGTGACCTGCCCCTCCTGCCAGGCCGTTTACGACGCCCCGGACGACGCGCTGGGCGCCGGCGGTCGCCGGGTCGAATGCAGCGCCTGCGGCGAGCAGTGGTTCCAGCCCGGTCCCGAACTCGCCGCCTTCGAGCCCTCCGGCTCGCGCATGCCGGGCATGGAGGCCGCGGCCGAAAGCCTGTCGGGCCTGCGCGATCCCGAGCCGACGCTGGCCGACCCGGTCCCCGCCGTCGCCCCCGCCCCGGCCCCCTCCGTCGCGTCCGAACCGCCCGCGGGCGAGCCGGTGCTCGCGCCCCCCGCCTCGGCCCCGGATGCCGACCAGGCCGGGCTCGACCCGCTGCCGCCGCTGCGCGAACACCCTGCGGCGCGCCGCCCGGCCTCGATCGACGCCGAGCGGTTGTCGGCCGAACTCCGCGCCCGCGACGAGACCGCCCCGCGCGGTTCCGCCGGCGGCGGGTTCGGCATCGGCCTCCTGCTGGCGCTGATCCTGTCGGCTGGCCTCGCCTTCGCCTATCTGCAGAGCGGCAAGGTCGTGGCGATGGTCCCGCAGGCGGAGCCCTATATCGGCGCCTATGTGCAGAGCGTGGACCGCGCCCGGATGGCGGTGGAGCGCGCCGCGGCGCAGGCCGGACGCAAGATCGATGAGCTGACCGGCGGCGCCTGACGCGGCCCGCCGCCCCGGACGCCGCCCGCACGGAAACGCAGGGCGGCGCGCCTGTCCCCGATGCGAACCGCCGCGCGCAGACCCTGCGCGCGGCGGTTTCCGTTCAGGGCGCCTTCCCTGCGCCCTCGGTTCCGCCGTCGCCGATCCCGAAGGCCGCGTCAGCGGCCGGAGATGAGGGCGTGCCCGGAACGGGCGCCGAAAGATCGCCTTCGAGCCGTGGGGGCGACGGGGGCGGGTTCAGAACCGTTCGAGCAGGCGGCGGAGGTATTCCAGCTCCAGCTCCGGGCGCGTGCGCTCGCCCGAGCGGCGGCGGATCTCGTCCAGCAGTTCGCGGGCGCGTTTCAGCGCCTCCTGGCCCGGCACCTCGGTGTCCGACCCCTCCAGCGCCCCGCGATTCGCAGTGGGGCGACCCAGCGGGTCGCGACCCTCGTCGGCGGCGCTGGGGTCGCCCTGGCCGGCGCGGTCGCCCTGGCCCTGGCGCGCCTGCTGGCGAAGGGCCTGGCCAAGCTGCCGGCCGCCCTCGCGCAGGCTCTCCATGGCGCGGACCTGATCGTCCAGCGCCTCGCCGGGCTGGTCGCCCTCCAGCGCGCCGCGGGCCTCGTCCATGGCCCGGTCGGCGTCGCGCAGCGCCTGCTCGGCCTCCGGCGACAGGCCGCCGGGCAGCTGGTTGCGCAGGTCGTCGAGCAGCTGGCGCAGCGCCTCCTGACGCTCGGCCTCGCCCTGCATCCCGCCGGGCTGCCGGCCGCCCTGGCCGGGCACGCCCTGCTGCGACTGGCCCTGATCGCCGAACTGGCGCCCGCCCTGGCCGCCGGGCTGGCCCTGCATCCCGGGCTGACCCGGCTGTCCCGGCTGGCCCTGGCCGTTCTGCTGACCCTCTCCCTGGCCCTGCCGGCGCTGCATCTCCTCGAAGGAGCGATCCGCAAGATCCTGCTGCTGGCGGAGCATGTCGTTGAGCTCGTCCAGCGTCTGCTCGCCCTCGCCACCCTGTCCCTGCCGCCCCTGCTGGGCCTGCATCTGAAGGTTCTGCAGCATCTGCGCGAGGCGTTCGAGCATCTGCTGGGCGGTCTCGGGGTCGCCCTCGCGGGCCATGCGCTCGATCTCGTCGAGCATCTCCTGCAGGTCCTGGCTCTGCATCTGCTGGCCGCGCTGCTCGCCCTGCTGGTCGAGCTGGTCGAGATTCTCCAGCGCCTGCCGGGCCATCTCGCGCAGGTATTCGTTCATCGCCTGGCGCATCTCGTCCATCAGGCGGGCGATCTCGTCCTCGTCCGCCCCGCGCTCCAGCGCCTCCGACAGCCGCTCCTTGGCGCGGCGCAGGCGTTCGGCGGCGGAGTTGACGTCGCCTTCCTCCAGCATAAGCGCGGCGCGCCAGAGCATGTCCATGATCTCGGGCGCGGCCTCGGCCGAAACCCCGCCCTCCAGCGCGTAGTCGAGCCGCCGCATGGCGGTGCGGATCAGCAGGTAGGGCCCGGCGGCGCCGTCGAAATAGTCGTCGGGAAAGGCGGTGATCGCGCGCAGCCGCTGGCGGGCGGGGAACAGGTTTGACAGGCTCCAGGCCATCGACCGCCGTTCCTCGACCAGCGCGCGCGCCATCGGGTCGTAGAACGGGCGCGAGGGCAGCCGGGCGGCGACCGGGGCGCTGGCGGTCCGCTGGCCGGCGGCGTCCTCCGCATGCAGCGCGATGGTCACCGGCAGGCCGGCCCAGGGATGTTCGGTCAGGTCCTCGATCAGCGCCTCGCGCACCGCCTTGGCGGAGCCGGTCAGGGGAAGCGGCAGCTCGACCTCGATCGGCTCTTCCAGCCCCGGCGGCGGCGGCAGCATCCCCGCATGGACCCCGAGCCGGTCGAGATCGAGCGCGATCACCGCCCAGCCCGCGGTCAGCCCGTGGTCGTCCTCCGCCATGAAGCGGACCCGCAAGGCGCCGGTGTCGGCGGCGGAGATGGCGGGCGCGTCCTCATGGTCGAAGGCGATGGAGGGCGGCGCGTCCTCGGTCACCGAGAGGCTCCAGGAGGCCAACGTCTCCTCCCCCAGCGCGACCGCCAGCGGGCCGGAGGCGGCGGCTTCCACCGCCAGGTCCCAGGCGTGTTCGCCGAAGGGGGCCAGCGTCGCGGCCGGGTCGCCGATGCCCTGGGTCAGGACCGGCTGTTCGGGGGCGTTGTAGACCCGCAGCGACACGCGCGAGCCGGCGGGCAGGGTCACGGCCTCGCCCATCCGCTCGGTCAGGTAGATCATCGGGGCGCCGGTATAGGCGGGCGGAGAGGCCCAGGCCTCCACCGTCGGCGGGATCACGCCGGGGCCGGCGTCGCCCGAGCCCGGATCGAAGGCCTGCACGATGCGCCCCCCGCCCGAGCCCGCCGCGGCCAGCAGCCCGAAGATCAGCAGGATCAGCGCGGCGAGGCGGAAGGCCATCGGGTCGCGATGCGACACCCGAAGGTCCGCGTCCCGCGCGCGCAGCAGGCCGGCGCGTTCGGCCATGCGGCGGCGATGCGTCTCCCACACCGCGCGGGCGCCGGCATCGGCGCGGCCGATGGCCATCCGGTCGTCCAGCGCGGCGATGGGGCGGTCCTGGGTCTCGACCTCCAGCGAGGCGCGGGCCTGCGCGGCGTCGGGGCGCGCGAAACCGCGCAGGCCCCACCACACCGCCCCGGCCAGCGCCGCGGCGAAGGCGATCAGCGCGGCCACATGGGCGGCGCGGGACATCGCCTCGAACCCGCCGGCCAGCGCCAGGCCGGCGAAGGCCGCGATCACCGCCCAGGCCGGCCAGGCGGCCATGGTCAGCCGTTCGAGCCACAGCACGCGCAGGGCGCGTCTGGTCTCGGCGGCGATCCGGGCTTCGACCTTCGTCATGCGGGCGAAATCCGCGGCGGAGTCCCGGCGCGCGCCGGACGCGGGCTCGCCTGCGCCGGGGGCGGTCCCCGCGGGATGCGTTTCGTCGGACATGCGCCGGCCCTCCGCGTCTCGCCGCCGTCACGCCGCCGCGCCCTTGGGGAAGCTCGACGAGACGGGGGGTCCGGGCGGGAGCGCGCGCTTCGCGCGGCGCCCGGACTTCAGCCGTTCCAGTCGGGGATGGTATCGCGGGCGAGCATCTCTTCATATGATGGTCTCGCCCGGACCACGGCGAATTGATCGCCACGGACCAGCACTTCCGGGATCAGCGGGCGGCCATTGTATTCCGAAGACATCGACGCGCCATAGGCGCCTGCGGATCGGAACGCGACCAATTCGCCCGGCCCGACCGGCGGCAAGGCGCGGCCGCGGGCGAAGGTGTCGCCGGTCTCGCAGATCGGGCCGACCACATCGACTTCGGCCTTCTCGGCCCCCGGCGCCGGCTCGATCACCGGGGCGATGTCATGCCAGGCCTCGTACATCGCCGGGCGGATCAGGTCGTTCATGGCGGCGTCCACCACCAGGAACACCCGTCCCTCGCCCTGCTTGCGATAGATCACCCGCGTCACCAGGATCCCGGCGTTGCCGGCGATCAGGCGGCCGGGCTCGATCTCGATCTCGCAGCCCAGATGGCCCACGGTGCGCTTGATGACGGCGCCGTAGTCGAAGGGCAGCGGCGGGGCCTCGTTGCTGTGCTGGTAGGGAATGCCCAGCCCCCCGCCCAGATCCAGCCGACGAATGGCGTGGCCGTCGGCGCGCAGGGTCTCGGTCAGCTCCGCCACCTTGGAGAAGGCCGCCTCGAAGGGCGCCAGGTCGGTGAGCTGCGAGCCGATATGCACGTCGAGCCCCACCACCTCGATCCCCGGCAGGGCGGCGGCGCGGGCGTAGACCTCCCGCGCGCGGGAAATCGGGATGCCGAACTTGTTCTCCGACTTGCCGGTGGCGATCTTGGCGTGGGTCTTGGCGTCCACGTCCGGGTTCACCCGCAGCGCGATCGGCGCGGTGACGCCCATGGAGGCGGCGACGCCGGACAGCGTCTCCAGCTCCTCCGCGCTTTCGACATTGAGCTGGCGGACATTCTGCGACAGCGCGAATCGCAGCTCGTCCGCGGTCTTGCCCACGCCCGAGAACACCACCCGGTTGCCCGGCACCCCGGCGGCGAGCGCCCGGCGGAACTCGCCCTCCGACACCACGTCCATGCCGGCGCCCATGTCGGCCAGCGTCTTGAGCACCGCGAGATTGCCGTTGGCCTTCACCGCGTAGGCGATGAAATGCTCGGTCCCGGCCAGGGCTTCGTCGAACACCCGGTAATGCCGTTCCAGCGTGGCGGTGGAGTAGATGTAGACCGGCGTGCCGACCGCGGCGGCGATGTCGGCCACCGGCACGTCCTCGGCATGAAGGGCGCCGTCGCGGTAAAGGAAATGGTCCATGAGGAGCCCCCGGGGGTGATGCGTCGCCCGCGGGATTAAAGCGGAACGCCGGCGGGCTCAAGCGGGCCGGTCAGATCAGGCCGTGGTCGAGCCCGGCGATATAGTGCGTCAGGCTGCGGTCGGCGCGCAGGGGGAAGCGGTCCTCGAGCGTGGTCATCCGGTCGATGCGGTCGAAGCGGAAATTGCGGTAGTCGCCGCGCATCTCGCACCAGGCGAGCAGGGTCCAGCGCCCGGTCCAGGCCAGCAGCCCCAGCGGCCAGACCACGCGGTGGGAGGTCGCGCCGCCCGCGTCCCGATAGTCGAGCCGCAGCTTGGCGCGGGCCTCGCAGGCCTCGCGGATGCGCTGGTGGCGTTCGCGCAGGGGGGCGTCGGAGGGCAGGACCGGCGCCCGGTAGGGCAGGGCGTCGGCGGCGGCCAGCGCCGGGTCGTCGAGGATCGCGCGGATCTTGGCCTCGGCCTTGCGGGCGGAGGCGCCCAGCGCGGGGTCGGTGAACGCCTCCACCATCCGCGCGCCGACCAGCAGCGCCATGACCTCGTGGCGGTCGAACATCACCGGCGGCAGGTCGAAGCCGGGGGAGAGCCGGTAGCCCACCCCCGCTTCGCCGTCGATCGGCACGCCCTGGGCCTGGAGATCCGCGACATCGCGATAGACCGTGCGCAGGCTGACCTCCAGCGCCCCGGCCAGCTCCCGCCCCGTGACCGCCATGCGGCGGCCGCGGAGCAGGGTGACCAGTTCGAACAGGCGGTCGGCGCGGCGCATCCGGGTCCGGGACTCAGGCGGCCGCGGAAGCGGAGGCGGCGTCGGCGTCGGCGTCGGCGGCGCTGACCGCGCCGCCGGGGCGGGCCGAGACCAGTCGCATGCCCTCAGCGCGGAAGCTGTCCTCGACCATCAGCGGCAGCAGCGCGGCGCCGCAGCCGCTGGCGATGAAGTCGGCGTCGGCGCTTTCCTGACTGGGACGGTCGGCCCAATACATCAGGTCGACCACCGTGCCGTCCGCGCGGCGCGCCACGCAGCGGTAGCGAAAGCCGGGCTTGGCGCCCGCCCAGTCGTCGATGGGGGCGGAGGCCGCGGCCAGCGCGTCGTCGCTCACGCCATCCTGCAGGCGGTATTCCATGTGGCTGAGAAAGTCGGTCATCTCGGGTCTCCGTTCGCTTGCGCCGCTGCGGCGCGTCCCCGGCCATCCGGGAACAAGGACACCCTGCGCCCCCCCTGCTGACAGCCTGCCGTCAGCAGCTGTCAGGGGGAAGCGAAAATGTTGGGGGCTCGGTTGGGGGCTCAGTTCGAGGCGGGCGCGGGCGGGGCGGGCGCGGGCGGCTGGCACGGGATGGCGGAGACGCCGAGCATCCGGATCAGGTCGTCGGGCAGCGCGTCGGGCTCGCCCGGAAGGACGACCCGCCGGCGCGAGAAGCTGCCGGGAACCACATGTTCGACCGACTCGGCCTCGGCCCAGTGGACCAGGGCCGCGAAGCCGGCGTCGGCGGCCTGGGCCGAGGGGCCGTCGCGCCAGACCAGCGCGTCGCACCAGCGCCCGTCGCGGCGTTTGCAGCGGATGCGGCCGAGAAATCCGTCCTGTCGCCGGGCCCAGGCGTCGATGGAGGCGGCGCCGCGCTCGAAGCTGTCATCGTCGATGCCCGGACGGGCGCGGTATTCCATCAGGTCCATGATGCGGGGCATGGCGGGTCTCCGGATCGCGCCGCGCGAAGGGCGCGCGGCGGGCGCCGGCGCGGCGCCTGGATGGGCGGCGCGCCGGCGCGAGGCGGGTGAGGGCGAGGACCGGAGGCTGCGCCGGGCCTGCTGACGGCGTGGCGTCGGCAATCGGCGCCCGTTCCGGGCATTC
This sequence comes from Albimonas donghaensis, assembly GCF_900106695.1. Classification (GTDB taxonomy): domain Bacteria; phylum Pseudomonadota; class Alphaproteobacteria; order Rhodobacterales; family Rhodobacteraceae; genus Albimonas; species Albimonas donghaensis. The sequence goes on along the minus strand of NZ_FNMZ01000002.1, from coordinate 31,477 downwards.
CTTCGTCTCCGGCCGCTGACGCGGCCTTCGGGATCAGGCGAGGGGCCGGGATCGGGGGCGACCACGGCGAAGGGGAAACGGCGACGCGGGCGGAACGAGGATCCGCCGCGCGAGCGCAGCGGCGAAACCGGCGCCCGCGTCGTCGCGCGGCCCGCGGTGGTCGGGCCAGGCGCGCGAGGCCGGGGGCGGGGCGTGGACAGCGGAGCGGGGGGCCGATTCGCCCCCCGGAACCTCCGCCGCGGCTCAGTTCGAGGTGATCATCGTCCCCGCGCCATGCGAGGTGAACAGCTCCAGCAGGCAGGCATGCGGCGCCCGCCCGTCGAGGATCACCACCGCGTCCACCCCGGCCTCGATCGCGTCGAGCGCCGTGCGGCATTTGGGGATCATCCCGCCCGAGATCACGCCCGAGGCGATCAGCGCCTCGGCCTTGTCCTTGGTGATCTCGGCCATCACCTCGCCGTCCTCGCCCTTCACGCCCGCGACGTCGGTCAGCAGCAGCAGCCGCTCGGCCTTCATCGCGCCGGCGATGGCGCCCGCGGCGGTGTCGCCGTTGACGTTGAAGGTCTCGCCGTCCACGCCCACGCCGACCGGGGCGATCACCGGGATGTAGTCGGAGGCGATGAACGTCTCCAGCAGGCCCGGATTGACCTTGGTCGGCGTGCCGACGAAGCCGAGATCCAGCACCTTCTCGATATTCGATTCCGGGTCGCGGGTGGTCTTGAGCGTCTTTTCGCAGACCATCAGGTCTGCATCCTTGCCCGACAGCCCCACCGCCTTGCCGCCCTGGCGGTTCAGCGCCGTCACGATCGCCTTGTTGATGCGCCCGGCCAGCACCATCTCGACCACCTCCACGGTGGCCTCGTCGGTGACCCGCAGCCCGTCCACGAACTGCGAGTTGATCGCCAGCCGCTTGAGCAGCTGCTCGATCTGCGGGCCGCCGCCATGCACGATGATCGGGTGAACGTTGCACTGCTTCATCAGCACGATGTCGCGCGCGAACCGCTCCAGCGCCGCCGCGTCGCCCATGGCGTGGCCGCCGAATTTCACCACCACGCGGGCGCCGTCGTAGCGCTGCAGGTAGGGCAGGGCCTCGCTCAGCGTGCGGGCGGTGGCGATCCAGTCGCGTTTCATCGGCGGTCTCCCAGTCGGGCGGGGGGGACATGTTCCGCGCCCCGGCCGGCCTCCTTACCCCCCGCGGGCAGGGGGCGCCAAGGGGCGGGATGCGTTCCGGGCGGCGGCGTTCGCGCTCGGCAGGCGTTCCGGCCCGCGCGCCCTCGCCTCATGCGGGCGCCGGCGAGGAGGTCATTTTGCGGCGAAGCGGCGCCGACCCTGTTCCGAGGCGAGCCGCCGCCCCAGATCGAGGCGTGAAGGGGAACCCACCGGCCGCGCCCCGCCCCGGAACGCTCCGGGGCCGGCGCTGAAAGGAAGACGACCCATGAACACGATCCTGCAGCCGAACCTGACCGAGCGCGAGCTCGCCGCCGAAGAGACCGTCAGCCTGATCTCCTCGGCCCGTGTCGAGGATGCGCGGGTCTTCGGGCCCGACGAGGAGAAGATCGGCCATGTCGACCACCTGATGATCGACAAGCGCGCCGGGACCGTCAGCTACGCCGTGATCCGCTTCGGCGGCTTCCTGGGCCTGGGCGAGAAGCTGCACCCGCTGCCCTGGGCGGCGCTGCGCTACGACCCTTCGCTGGACGGCTACCGCGTGGGGATCACCCGCGGCCAGCTGGACGGCGCGCCCGAGGCGAGCGCGTCGGAGCCCCGCTGGGCCGATCCCGACTACCGCAAGGGGATCCGCGACCATTACGGCGCCATGCCCCTGCCGCCGATGATCTGACGATGATCTGATCGCGATGCACCAGATCCTCCGACGCCCGTATCCCCAGCGGCGTGTCGGAGGCCCGGCGGCGGCGCGTTTCGCCGTCGCCGCGGACGCCTCGACCCGGCGCGTTCACGGGTGGCGAGGCGGCCCAGGCCGGCGGACCCCGCAGCCGGCCCGGGCCCCGTCCCGGCGCGCGCCCCCGCGCGTCCGGGAGGGGCCGACACCGCGCGCTGCGCCGGAACCTGCCGCCCTCGCCGCGCGTGCCCGCGCGCCGGCGGTCTCTCAACCGATCCGGCATCCGATCCGGACCTGAACGCCGAACCGCGCCCAGCCCGAGGCGCCCAGCCCCCGGCCCAATCCCGTTTTCAGTCCCGCACTCAGTCCCTGAACAGCGAGGCCGCGGCGGCCCGCACCCGTTCCAGCCCCTCGAACTTCTCCGACGAGGTGGTGAGGATCTCGGGGAAGGCCGCGGCGTGGCGGGCCAGCGCCGCCTTGGTGCGCTCCTCGACCTTGCGCATCTCCGCGGCCTTGTTCTTGTCGGCCTTGGTCAGCACCACCTGAAAGGGCACGGCGGAGCGGTCGAGCAGGTCCATGATCTCGTGATCGACCTCCTTCGGCCCGTGCCGCCCGTCGATCAGCAGGAACACCCGCCGCAGGGTCGACCGCCCGGCCAGATAGCCCTTGAGCGTGCGCTGCCAGGCCTCGACCAGCGGCTTGGGCGCGTCGGCGAAGCCGTAGCCGGGCAGGTCGACCATCATCATCCGCTCGCCCAGCGCGAAGAAGTTCAGCGCCTGCGTGCGCCCCGGCGTGTTCGAGGCCCGCGCCAGCGCCTTGCGCCCGGTCAGCGCGTTGATCAGCGAGGACTTGCCCACATTCGAGCGTCCGGCGAAGCAGATCTCCACCCGGTCGGCGGGGGGCAGGTGCTTGAGCTCCGGCGCGGACAGCAGGAAATCCACCTCGCCCGCGAAGAGCAGCCGGCCTTCCTCCGCCAGCTCGGGGTCGGTTTCGGGGTTGATCGCGAAGGGAACGCCTTCGGGGGCCTTGGGCGCGCTCATGCGGCGATCTCCAGCTTGTCGCCGGGGGCGACGGGGCCGCCGGAGATCACTTCGGCGAAGACGCCGAAATCCTTGTGGCCGTAGCCTTTTTCCAGCAGGCCGAGCATGTCGACGTCGTGGCGCCCGGTCTCCGGGTCGGCCTGGGTGGCGGAGCAGCGCTCGATCCGCTCCCGCACCCGCAGGACCGCGCCGCCGAGACGGATCTCCCGGCCCGGCAGGTCGAACTCCGCCCAGGGGGCGGCGCCCTCGATCCACAGGTTGCCGCGGAAGCGGCGGCGGTCGGGGGCGACGCCGGCGCGGGCGGAAAGCTCGGCCAGCGAGGCGTCCGACAGGATCGAGAGCCAGGGATTCGGGTTGTCGGTCATGCCGCGCTCGGGGCAGGGGGCCAGCCTTGCGGGGCGCGGGGCGTGGGCGGGGATCAGCCGGTCCACCCAGGCGATCAGCGCGGCTTCGCCCGCGGGGCTCGCCGGGTCGGCGACGATCTCTCCGGCCTCCGGATGGCGGAAGGTCAGGGCGCCGTCGGGGCCGGCGGCGACGGTCACGGCCATCAGCGACGGGAAGGTGGCACCGCGCAGGAAGGTCGTGCAGCGCGTCCAGGCCGGCGCGTCGAAGTCGAAGCGCGATTTCTCATGGGCCAGCGCCCAGGCGCGGTCGCCAGGCAGCGTCAGGCCGGCGGCGAGGTCGGCGCCGGCCAGGATCTCCGCGCCGAGCGCCTTGACCGGGTGACGATGGATCGCGCTGAGCGTGGCGAAGGCGGCTTGCATGGCTCGGATCTCCGGGAAGGCAGGGCGCGGGAGCGCGCGGGCGGTCATCAGCGGGCGGATGTCCGCGCGGCGCGCACCATAGCCGCGACTCGGGGGCATTTCCATGCGCGGCGCGGCGCCCTAGGCTCATGGATTGATAAGGGAGCCGTATAAGCGGCCCCGGCTCTTGGAGGAGAGACATCATGTCAGACGTGCCCGCCCCGGCCTATGCGCCGGCCACTGACCCGTCCGCCGACGGCGCCGCCCGCATCGCGCTTCCGACCGAGGCGACGATGACCCCGCGCCAGCGCGAGGTCCGCGACGCGCTGGTCGCCGGCCCCCGCAAGGGCGTGCGCGGCCCGATGGGCGTGTGGCTGGTGCGCCCCGACCTGGCCGAGAGCGCGCAGGCGCTGGGCCGCTACTGCCGGTTCGAATCGAGCCTGCCGACGCGGCTGTCGGAGCTGGCGATCTGCACCACGGCGCGGGCCTGGAACGCCGAGTTCGAGTGGTACGCCCACAAGCCGATGGCCCTGAAGGCGGGCGTCTGCGAGACGATTCTCGACGCCATCCGCGACGGCCGCACGCCGCCCTTCGAGCGTGAGGACGAGGCCGCCGTCCACGCCTTCGTCAAGGAGAGCCAGGAGACGAAGACGGTCTCCGACGCCACCTACGCCCGCGCGGTCGCCGCGATCGGCGAGGAGGGGGTCGTCGATGTGGTGGGGATCGTGGGCTACTATTGCCTTGTGTCGATGACGCTCAACATTTTCGGGGTGAACCCGCCGCCGGGCGCGAAGACCGAGATGGGCTGAAGGCCGGCCCGGGACGGGACTCGCGCCCCCTGCCGGGGGCCGCGTCGCCCGCCCGGGCCGCCCGCCCGAGTGATCCGGGAGAACGGGCGCCCCCGAGGGCCGGGCTTTGGGCCGGGCCTTGGGCCGGGCCTTCGCATCGCGGGGCGCCATGTCCGCCAGCCGCTCTCGATGAGACTTGCGGCTTTGAGACTTTCGGCTTTCGGGGCCGCGTTGGACGCCGTTTCGTTCGATCGTTGAGCCGGATCTCAGGCGGCCCTTCGCCGCCCGGCGGCGGAATGCGAAAGCGGGCTCGAAGCGGGCGCCGCTTTCCGCGCCGTGGCATCGCGCGCACGCATCCCGAAATGCGAAGGGCGGCCCGGATGTCCGGACCGCCCCTTGCTCATCTCCGAAGTCCCGGCGCTCAGGCCTTGGTCTTCTTCTTCAGTTTCAAACTGCGTTTGACGTTGCCCAAAACGTCCACCTCGACCCCCTGAGAGCGCATGATCAGGTATTGCTGGGTGAAGGTGATGATGTTGTTGGCCACCCAGTAGATCACCAGACCCACCGCGAACTGCCCCAGCATGAACATGAACACCCAGGGCATCCAGGCGAAGATCATCGCCTGGGTCGCGTCCGTGGGGGCCGGGTTCAGCTTCTGCTGCAGCCACATGGTGATGCCCAGCAGGATCGGGAACACGCCGATCGACAGCAGCGCCAGCATCGAGCTTTCGTCCGGCGCCGCGAAGGGCAGCAGCCCGAAGAGGTTGAGGATCGAGGTCGGGTCGGGCGCCGACATGTCCTTGATCCACAGGATGAAGGGCGCGTGGCGCATCTCGAGCGACACGAACAGCACCTTGTAGAGCGAGAAGAAGATCGGGATCTGCAGCAGGATCGGCAGACATCCCGCCGCCGGATTGGCCTTCTCCCGCTTGTAGAGGGCCATGACCTCCTGCTGCATCTTCATCTTGTCGTCGCCGACACGCTCCTTGATCTTCTCCATCTCGGGCTGGAGCTTCTTCATCTTCGACATCGCCACATAGGATTTGTAGGCGAGCGGGAAGAGCACGATCTTCACGGTCAGCGTCATGGCGATGATCGACCAGCCCATGTTGCCGATCAGGCCTTCGTAGAACAGCAGCAGCTGGGCGAAGGGCTTGGTGAGGAAGAAGAACCAGCCCCAGTCGATCGAGTCGATGAAGCGCGGGACGCCCGCGTCCTCATAGGCGACGATGGTGTTGTATTCCTTGGCGCCGGCGAAGAGCTGGGTCTCGGCCTGCGCCGTGGCGCCGGCGGCGACGGTGACGACCGGCAGGCGCATCTCGGTGCGGTATTCCGGGCCCTCCTGGCGCGACACGTAGCGGAAGGTGGCGTCGAAGGGCTGGCCCGGGGTCGGGATCAGCGTCGCCATCCAGTACTTGTCGGTGAAGCCCAGCCATCCGGCCTCGGCCACCGACTCGGACTGCACGCGCTCGCCGGGGCCGGCGGTCCCCTCGAAGTCCTGCATGTCGTCGTAGTCGTATTCCTCCAGCACGCCGTCGAACTTGGCGATGGCGCCTTCGTGGAGGATGTAGAAGTTGACCGTCTCCGGCTCCCCGCGGCGGGCGACATAGCCGTAGGGGGCGAGGCTCACCGGGGTCTCGGAGGTGTTCTCGACCGTCTGGCGGACCGTGAACATGTAATTGTCGTCGAGCGAGATCTCCCGCCGGAAGATCTGCCCCTCGCCATTGTCCCAGCGCAGGGTCAGCGGGGTCTCGGGGGTCAGCACCTCGCCGGCCTCGACCGCCCATTCGGTGTTGGGACCGGGGGTGGCGACCGGGGTCTCCGCGGTCGGGAGCCAGCCGTAGACGGCGTAGAACGGATGCTCGGAGCCCAGCGGCGACAGCAGGGTGACGTCGGGCGAATCGGGCTCCAGCGTGACCTTGTAGTCCTCGAGGCTGAGATCATCGATCCGGCCGCCGCGCAGCGACAGCGAGCCCTTGACGCGCGGGCTCTGGATCATGGCGCGGGGGGCGGATTCGAGCGCGGCGTCGCGGGACATCGGCGCGCCGACGGTTCCGAGGGAATCGGGGGTCCCGGGGGCCACGCCGGAGGGCGCGCCGGCGGTCGGAGACCCGGCCACGTTCTGCTCGATCTGCTGCGCGGGCGGGAGCTCGGTCGGCGCGGGCGGGAACAGGACGAACCAGACCGCGATCACCACGAAGCTCAGCGCCGCGGCGATGATCATGTTCTTTTGGTCGTCCATCGAGGGACCTCTTCGTTCGGCCGCGGATGTGGGAATTTGCGGGCCTTTGACAGGGCCGGCGAGGGGAGGTCAAGGCGTTTTCGGGTCGCGCCGGGTCCGGCGGGGGCGGCGGAGCGGCGCGAAGCGGCCCCCGAAAGGGCGGGGCGGAGCCCTCCGGGGCGCGGGAATGGCGGCGCATAGGCGGGCGGAATCCGGCGCGCCGGGGGCGCTCGGCGAGGGCGCCCGGGGGCGCGCTCGGGGGGGCGGCCCGATGGACGCGCCGACGCGAAGGCGCGCCGGCGCGCGGATCGCCGCGCATGTCGTTGGGCATGTCGCCGGGGGGGGGGCGGCGCGGCGGGAAGGCGGCCCGGCCCGGCGGGGACGCGGCGCCGGCGCCACGGCGGCGAGGCGCCACGGCCCCGGCGCCCGGCTGCGGCGGACCTGCTGTTGACGCGCCGCGGCATGGGGCCGAAGGTGCCGCCCGTGACCGTCTCCGACGCAGGATGCGGCCCGGGGGAAACCACGGAAGGGGAACCCGCCCATGCACGTCCGGATCGCCGCCGGTTCCGGGCGCGCCCAGCGCGCGCCGCGACGACCGCGACCGTCCCCACCGCGAATTTCCCGCGCCCGGCCTGCTCCGGCCGAGCCTCCGGCCCGTGCGTCCGGGGGGGGGCGCCCGATCCGCATGCCGTTCCGCGCCTCCCGGCCCCGGTCCCGGCCCCGGCGCTGCTTCGGGCTCGGGTTTGGGTTGGGGGCGCGGGCATGAGCGACGTGGCGGTCCCCCCGGCGCCCACGCCGCTTTACGAGCTGCGCCGCTACGATGACGCCGACGCGCTGGCCGACGCCGCCGCGGCGCGCATCGCCGAGCTGTTGCAGGGCGCGCTTTCGGCCCGCGGCCGCGCCGTCGCCGCGCTGTCGGGCGGGGCCACGCCGCAGCGCGCCTACGCGAAACTGTCGCGGGCGAAGATCGACTGGCCGCGGGTCTCGGTCACGCTGGTCGACGACCTCTGGGCCCCGGCCTCGGACCCGCGGTCCAACAAGAACCTGCTCGACCTCACCCTGTTCTACGACGGCGGCGCCAGCGGCGCCCGCTTCGCGCCGCTCTATACCGGAGGCGCGTCGGTCGAGGCCGGATGCGCCGCGGCGGAAGCCGCGCTGCGCCCGCTCGCCCGTCCCTTCGACCTGGTGGTGCTGGGCATGGGGCCGGACGGGCATGTGGCCTCGTTCTTCCCCGGCGGCGACCGCCTGTCCGAGGCGCTGGACCCCGACGGGCGCGCCCTGCTGACCCCCATGCGCGCGCCGGGCCTGCCCGGAACCCGCATCTCGCTGACCCTCGCCGCGATCCTTCAGGCGCGGCGCATCCTGCTGCTCTTCTCCGGACGGACCAAGGCGCGCACCTTCCAGCGCGCGCTCGGCCCCGGCCCGGTCGAGGACATGCCCATCCGCGCCATCCTCCGCCAGCGCCGCGCGCCGGTGGAGGTGCTGTGCGCCGACATCGACGGAGCCGACGTGACCCCCCAGCCCATAGCCGCCGCCTGGAAAGCCGTGGAGACCGCGCGCGACCGTCTCGCGGGTCGCCGCATCGTCGACCTGTTCGACACCGATCCCGAGCGGTTCGAGCGCCTGTCCGCGCGGGCCGAGGACATGCTGCTCGACCTGTCCAAGACCGGGCTGGACGCGGGGGCGCTGGAGGCGCTGCTCAACCTCGCCCGCGCCGCCGGGGTCGAGACCCTGCGCGACGCCATGTTCGAAGGCCGGCCGATCAACGCCACCGAGGGCCGCCCCGTCCTGCACGCCGCCCTGCGCGCCCGCCCCGGCGACGTCTTCGCGGCGGAGGGCGTCGACGTGATGCCCGAGGTGCTGGAGACCCGCGCCCGCGCCCTGGACTTCGCCGAGGCCGTGCGGTCGGGCGCCTATGCCGCGGCCGACGGGGGGCGGTTCACCGACGTGGTGAATATCGGGATCGGAGGCTCGGACCTGGGGCCGGTGATGGCGGTGCGCGCGCTGGCGCCGGTGCATGACGGGCCGCGCTGCCACTTCATCTCCAATGTCGACGGGGCCCATGCGCAGGACGTGCTCCGGACGCTCGACCCCGCGCGGACCCTGGTGCTGATCGCGTCCAAGACCTTCACCACCATCGAGACGATGACCAACGCCGACACCGCCATGCGCTGGATGAAGGCCGGCGTGGGCGAGGCGGCGGGGGGGCATTTCGCCGCCATCTCCACCGCGCTGGACAAGGTGGAGGCCTTCGGGATCGACCCGGCCCGGGCCTTCGGCTTCTGGGACTGGGTGGGGGGGCGCTATTCCGTCTGGTCCTCGATCGGGCTGAGCCTGATGATCGCCATCGGCCGCGCGGATTTCGAGGCGTTCCTCGACGGCGGCCGGGCCATGGACGCGCATTTCCGCACCGCGCCGCTGGACAAGAACCTGCCGGTGCTGCTGGCCGCGGCCGGGGTCTGGCACCGCAACGCGCTGGGCCTCGGCTCGCGCGCCGTGATCCCCTACGACCAGCGGCTGGAGCGGCTGCCCGCCTATCTCCAGCAGCTCGACATGGAATCGAACGGCAAGACCGCGCGCCTGCGCGACGGCCTGCCGGGCGAAACCGGGCCGGTGGTCTGGGGCGAGCCCGGGACCAACGGCCAGCACGCCTTCTTCCAGCTTCTGCACCAGGGCACGACGGTGATCCCGGTGGAGTTCCTGGTGGCGGCGACCGGGTGGGAGCCGGAGCTGGCCCATCACCACAGCCTGCTGCTGGCCAACTGCTTCGCCCAGTCCGAGGCGCTGATGGCCGGGCGGTCCGAGCAGGAGGCCCATGACATGATGATCGCCGAGGGCATGGAGGCGGCGGAGGCCCGGCGGCTGGCGCCGCACCGGGCCTTTTCGGGCGACCGGCCTTCGACCATGCTGATCTACCGCAAGCTCGATCCCTACACCCTGGGCCGGCTGGTGGCGCTCTATGAGCATCGGGTGTTCTCGGAGGGCGTGATCTGGGGGGTGAACGCCTACGACCAGTGGGGGGTGGAGCTGGGCAAGACGCTGGCCAAGGCGCTGGAGCCGATGGTGACCGGCGAGGCCTCCGCGGCGGAGAAGGACGGCTCCACCATCGGGCTGATCGGCTGGATGAAGGCGCTGCAGAGCGGGTGAGGCGCGGACGGCCCGCCCCGCGGCGTGCCGCGGGCCGCGCGTCGAACCGGGCGCCCACGGCCCGGTCCCGCCCGCGCGGCGGGGCGGGCGGGGGCGCCGGACGCAAGGTCGCGGGCGGACTCGTCGCAAGACATCGGCGCGCGCCGGGCCTTGTGATGCGGCGCGCGCCGGACCAATCTGGCCGCGCAACAATTGCAAACATGCGTCGCGCGCGGAAAGCCGCGCGGGCGCGGAGGCCCGGAGGCGCGTGGGGAAGGATCCCCGCGGTCCGGACCGCGGGCGCGCCCGCGATCCGCACGCCGGAGCCCTGACTGGGAGGAGACCCCGAAACATGAAAGCCCTGCTGAGCCGGAGCCCGGGCGGCCCCGAGACCCTGGAACTCGCCGACGTTCCCGAGCCCACCCCCGGCCCCGGCCAGATCCGCATCGCGGTCAAGGCGGTCGGCGTGAACTATCCCGACGTGCTGATCATCGAGGACAAGTACCAGTTCAAGCCCGAGCGCCCCTTCGCGCCGGGCGCCGAGATCTCGGGCGTCGTCGATGCGGTGGGCGAGGGCGTGACCGGCTTCGCGCCGGGCCAGCGCGCCATCGCCATGTCCGGCTGGGGCGGCATGGTCGGCAAGATCTGCGTCGACGCCGACCGCTGCGCGCCGATGCCCGACACCATGCCCTTCGACGAGGCCTCGGCCTTCCTGATGACCTACGGCACCTCGCATCACGCGCTGGTCCACCGGGCCGAGCTTAAGCCGGGCGAGACCCTGCTGGTGCTGGGCGCCGCCGGGGGCGTGGGGCTGGCCGCCGTCGAGATCGGCAAGGCCATGGGCGCGCGCGTCGTCGCCGCGGCGTCGTCGGACGAGAAGCTGGCCGTGGCCAAGGCCCATGGCGCCGACGTGCTGGTGAACTACGGGCAGGCCCCGACCGACCGGGCGTCCTCCAAGGCGCTGGCCGAGAAGTTCAAGGCGGCGCTGGGCGAGAGCGGCGCCGACGCCATCTACGATCCCGTCGGCGGCGCCTATTGCGAACCGGCCCTGCGCTCCATCGCCTGGAAGGGCCGCTACCTGGTGGTGGGCTTCCCGTCGGGCATCCCCAACCCGCCGCTGAACCTGACGCTGCTCAAGGGCTGCGACATCCGCGGCGTGTTCTGGGGCGCCTTCACCCGCAAGGAGCCGGAAGCCTACCAGGCCGAGCTGGACGAGCTGTTCAAGTGGCATGCCGAGGGCAAGCTGAAGCCGGAGATCTCGGCCCGCTTCCCGCTGGAGAAGGCGGGCGAGGCCATCGCGCTTCTGGCCAGCCGCGGCGCCACCGGCAAGGTGGTGGTCGAGGTCGACTGACCCGCGCGCCCGGTCCGGCCCCTTCGCGGGCCGGGCCGGGCGACGCCGCCGCCCCGCGACCCGACATGGATCGGGACGCGGGGACCGGGACGCGGGGACCGGGACGCGGAAACCGGGACGCATGGACCGGGAGGCGGGGACCGGAACGCGGGGGCGGGCGATCGGGACAGGCCGAAGGCGGGGAACATCCCGGCGCGCGGAAGCTCCGCGGCGCCGCGTTTCGTGCGTGACCTGACGCGCTGACCCGACGGCGGGTCTGGCCTCGGCTGATAGGAATGCTATGTTGACCTTAACATTTTGCAGTTACGCGTCGGCATCGTCCAAAGCGCAGGCAGGCTCATGACCCCTCAGGATACCGCTTCCCCCGCGCCGGGCGCCCCGCGCAAGGGCCCGGGCTTTCGCGAATTCGTCGGCCTGATGGCCAGTCTCATGGCGATGACCGCGCTGAGCATCGACGTGATGCTGCCGGCGCTGCCGATGATCATCGACGAATACGGCGTCGCGGACGTCAACCAGCAGCAGCTGGTGGTGACGCTCTACGTGCTCGGCTTCGGCGCCGGGCAGCTGTTCTACGGCCCGCTCTCGGACCGGTTCGGGCGCAAGACGGTGCTGGGCTTCGGGCTGATGCTCTACGCCGCCGCGTCCTTCTGGTGCATGATGGCGACCAGTTTCGAGGGCCTTCTGGCCGCGCGCTTCCTTCAGGGCGTGGCCAACGCCGCGCCGCGGGTCATCGCGGTGGCGGTGGTCCGCGACACCTATGGCGGGCGGCGCATGGCCGAGGTCATGTCCTTCGTGATGATCGTCTTCATCATCGTGCCGGCCATCGCGCCGGCCATCGGCTCGGGCATTCTGCTGCTGGGCGACTGGCACGCGATCTTCGGCTTCCTGGGGCTGGTCTCGGTGGCGATCCTGGCCTGGACCACCCTGCGCCTGGCCGAGACCCGCCCCCGCGAAATGCGCGAGCCGCTGTCGGTGCGCTGGCTCGCCGCCGCCTTCCGCCAGACCCTGACCACGCGCCAGACCCTCGGCTACACGCTGGCGGTGGGCTCGGTCTTCGGCGGGATGATGAGCTACATCAACTCCGCCCAGCAGATCTATGTGGAGACCTACGACGCCGGCGCCAGCTTCCCGCTGCTGTTCGGCGTCGTGGCCGGGGCGCTGGCGGTGTCGGCGGTGATCAACTCCCGTCTGGTGATGCGGCTGGGCATGCGGCGCATGGGCCATTCGGCGCTGGTCGGCTTCGTCGCCGTGGCCGTGGTCCACCTGGCGCTGGAGGCGTTGGCCGGGCCCCTGCCGATCGGGCTTTTCGTGGCGCTGATGATGGCGCAGCTGTTCTGCTTCGGCTTCATCATGCCCAATCTCAACGCCCTGGCGATGGAGCCGATGGGCCGCATCGCCGGCACCGCCTCGTCCTTCGTGGGGGCGGTGACCACGGGGCTCGCGGCCTTCCTGGGCTGGATCGTGGGGCAGGCCTTCGACGGCACGGCGCTGCCGCTGTGCATCGGTTTCGCGGCCTACGGGACGCTGGGCCTGATCGCCGCCTTCGTGACCGAGCGCGGCAAGCTGTTCCGGGCGGTGGAGACGGGGGCCTCCTAGGTCTCCGCCGTCTGCTCCCCGCGCTGGGGGGGCGCGGCGGGGCCGCCCTTGCCGGCGCCCCTGCCGGCGCCCTTTCCCCGCTTCCGCTTGCCGGGCGCTCCGGGCAGGTGGTTGTCCAGAAAGTACCACTGGTCGAGATTGGCCTTGATCACCGGCTCGATCACCGAGTTGAGCAGGGCCACGTCCTCGATGAGCCGGTCGCCGCGCACGGTCTCCGGCGGCAGGTCGAAATTCGGCAGGATGCGGAAGTCGAACCGGAAGCCGTCGTCGCGCCGCCGCAGATACCACGGACAGATCCGCGCGTTGGTGGCCCGGGCCAGCCGCGCCACCACGGCGAAGTTGCCCTCCAGGTGAAGGGGGCGGTCGAAGAACGGACCGCGGATCTCGTTGCGGAAGGCCTCGTCGCAGAAGAACACCACGCCCTGGCCCTGCCGCAGCAGCCGCAGGGCCTCGCGCGCGCCCTGGCGGCCGGGGGGAACCAGTCCCATGCGGGCCTTCGTGCGCACCCGTTCCGCGATCCAGGCGCGGGCGCGCCGGGGCGGCGGCACGTTGACCGTGAACGCCTTGCGGTAAGGGGCGACGGCGACCGACCCGACCTCCCAGTTGCCGATATGCATGCCGAGCATGATGACCGGCCGTCCCTCCGCCGCGGCCATCGCTTCGGCGAGCCCGTGGATCAGCAGCCGGTCCGGACCTTCCGAGAGGCCGTTGATATGCGAGAACTCGGTCAGCACCCGGCCCTGCGCGTCGATGTTCCGGCGCACGATCTCCTCGCGCGCGGCATCGTCCAGATCGGGGCGAATCCGGCGCAGGTTGGCGCGCATGATCCGAACCTTGCGGGGGTTGCGCCGCATCGCCCGCCGCGACAGCCACGCGCCGAGATCCGAGGCGGCGTCCATCGGCAGCAGCTTCAGCCCGAAATGCACGGCGAGGTCGCCGGCATCGTCCAGGCTGTCCCACAGCCACCATTTCCAGAACCGCTTGCGCCGCGCGCCGCCGGCGAACAGGTCCGGGATCCCCGGCGCCTCCGCCCGGATATAGGTCCAGGCCTTGCGTTTCGCGGGACGTTTCGCGGGGCGCCTGCCGGGTTCGGCGGCGGGCGAGGGCGCGGCGGGACGTTCGGTCATCGCTTGTGCAGGGTCACGGGCATCCCCCCCTTCGGCCGCACGGTCAGCCGGCAGACCGGCTCCACCCGCCGGTCCTCGGCCACGCGGACGCGGAAGCGCTGGGCCAGGGTCGCCAGGCACAGCACCGATTCATTCAGCCCGAACTGCAAGCCGGGGCACAGCCGCGGCCCCGCCGCGAAGGGGATGTAGGTGTAGGGCGCCGGCCGGGCGTCGCCCATGAAGCGGCGGGGCCGGAACAGGTGCGGGTCCTTGTGCAGCGACGGGCTGCGATGCAGCAGCCATGGCACGATCAGCACCAGCGCGCCTTTCTCCACCTCCACCTCGCCGATGCGGTCGGCCGCCTTGGCCTGGCGGGCGAGGATGGGGACGGGGGGGTAGAGCCGCAGCGTCTCCTCGATCACCGCGCGGCACAGCTCCAGCTTCGGCACGTCGGCGAGCGCGGGGGGCCGGTCGCCGCAGACCTCGGCGATCTCGGCATGGACGCGGGCCTCGATCCAGGGGGCGCGGGACAGCAGATACCAGGCCCAGGTGAGGGTGGAGGCCGTGGTCTCGTGCCCCGCCATGAAGATCGTCGCCGCCTCGTTGCGCAGGGCCACCACGTCGAGCCCGAGCTCGGGGTTGCGCTGCTGGCGGCGGATCAGCAGGTCGACCATCGAGCGGTCGTCGCCCTCGCCGGCCAGATGATCCTCGATCACCCGGTCGATGACCGAATGCACCCGCTTCACCGCCCGGCGCAGGGCGGGGGTGCGGAACACCGGCAGCCCCTCGTCGAAGCCGAGGAAATAGCCGACGTTGATCTGGTCGACCATGGATTGATAGGCGGTGAAGCCCTCGGTGACCTCGTTGGCCTGGTCCTGGCCCAGATCGTTGCCGAACACGGCGCGGGAGATGATCTCGGCGGTCAGCGCGGCCATTTCCGACAGCGCGTTGACCTCCGCGCCTTCGCCCAGCGCGTCCCAGCGGGCGGCGGTCTCCTGCGCGGTGCGGGACATGACGTCGCCGAAGGCGGGCACGCGGTTCTTGTGAACGATGTCGGAGACCAGCGGCCGCCGGCTGCGCCAGGTCTCGCCGTCCGAGATGAACAGGCCGTCGCCGATCAGGTGCTCCAGCGCCCGGCGCATCTGGGGGCTCTTGCGTTCGTAATTGTCGTGGCGCTTGGCGACCACGTGGCGGATGGCGTCGGGGTCGTTGACCAGCACCATCTGACGGCCGAACAGGCGCATCTCGTCGACCTTGGCGGCGTAGTCGCTCTCCCGCCAGATCGACAGGAAGTCGGCCCGCGCCTGACCGATCAGCCGCACGGCGCCGGCGAGACCGGGCCGGGGCTGGTAATAGGCGGCGTGGGGCGGCTCCAGCAGGCGGCGGCGGAGGTCGCGGCTCTCCACGAATTCGGTCTTGCTCGGGCGCCGGGCCAGCATCGCGGATGGTCCTTGTTCAGCGCCGGGGCGGAGACCCTCCCGGTCTCTCTGCACGGTCCCGGCATCGCGGCGCGACTATAGGGGCGGAGACCGGTGCGGCGCCAGTGGGGGCGGGCCGGACCGGGGAGGGGCGCGGGACAAAAAAGGAGTCACGTCCCCCCAAGGGCCGGGTCTATCCTGCGGGAACCGGGACAACCGGATCGAGGGAGGTTGAGATGACCATGACCATGAGGCGCCTGCGCCGCGGGATCGCCGCCGCCGCGGGCGGGGCGATGACGGCGGCGGCGATGCTGGCCGCGCCGGGCGCAGGCCCGGCCGCCGCCCAGACGCTGGAGGCGTCGGACGGCGACCTGCTGACCGCCGCCGATCTCGTCGATGTCTGCGGCGCCAAGGGGGGAGAGGAGCTGGCGATCAAGGCCCGCATCCTCTGCTACGGCTATCTGAGCGGCGCCATGCAGTTCCACCGGGCCCTGACCGGATCGGGTGAATACACGCCCGTCGCCTGTCCCGCCGTTCCCGCAACCCGGCGCGAGGCCGCCGCCGCGCTGCTGCACTGGGCCGAGGCGCGGACCGACCTGGAGGCCATGACGCCGATCGAGGCGCTGATGCGCGCCGCCAAGGCCGAATGGCCGTGCGAGTGAGGGGAAGCGTGATGAGCATGTTCCACAAGCATGGCGCCGGGCGCCGCTCCCACAAACGCGGCGCCGGGCGCCGCATGGCGATGGCGGCGGCGTTGGCCGCGGGCTTCGGCGCGGCGGGGTGCGAGAATATCGACGAGACCTCCGCCACCCGCACCGGCCAGGGCGCCGCGGTGGGCGCGGCCACCGGCGCGGTGATCGGCGTGGTGACCGGCGATTTCGGCGACGCCCTGATCACCGGCGCGGCCATCGGCGCCGCCGGCGGCTTCCTGACCGACCAGGTGAAGAAGGCGCAATAAGCGCCGCGCTCGCCCCCCCGCCCTGCCTTCGGGGCGGGCGGGGGGGCGCGCTTCAGGGCCGGGCCAGCCGCGCCTCGACCTCGGCCCGGCTCGCCAGCGCGCTCGTCGCGCCATGGCGGGTGACCGAGATCCCGGCCGCCGCGCAGGCGAAACGGGCGGCCTCGGCCGGGGACGCGCCCTCCGCCAGCCCCACCGCGAAGCCGGCGGCGAAGGCGTCGCCGGCCCCGGTCGTGTCCACCGCCGGGCCCTGGGACAGGGCGGGGACGTGGATCTCCGACCCGTCCGGCCCGCAGACCAGCGCCCCCTGCGCGCCCAGCGTCACCACCACGCCGCCCGCCCCGCGCGCCCGCAGGACCCGCGCGGCCTCCGCCGCCTCCGCAATGCTGCCGGCGGCGGGTAGACCTGCGAGGGTCGCGGCCTCGGTCTGGTTCGGCGTCATCCAGTCGCACAGCGCCAGCAGGTCGTCGGGCAGGGGCGCGGCCGGCGCCGGGGCGGGGTTGAGGATCGCCGTCGCGCCCGCCTCCCGCGCCAGTTCCAGCCCGCGCCGCGCCGCCTCCAGCGGTTGTTCCAGCTGGGTGAGGAACGCCCCCGCCCCCGCGAAGGCGCCGTCGCGGGCCGCGTGCTCCACCGCCCTCGCGTCCAGTTCCATCGCCGCGCCGGGATGCACGGCGATGGCGTTCTCGCCCGAGCCGGTCTGCACGAACACCACCGCCGCCCCGGTCGGCGCGGTGTCGGAGACCGAGGCGAAGGGGATCACCTCGGCCTCCGCCCAGGTCGCGCGGGCCATCTCCGCCCCCGCATCGCGCCCGATCCGGGTGATCAGCCGCGCCTCCCCCCCCAGCCGCGCCGCCCCGACCGCCTGGTTGGAGCCTTTTCCGCCCGGGTGCAGCGCAAAGCCCTCGGCCAGCAAGGTCTCTCCGGGACGGGGCAGGCGGGGGGCGCGGCAGACCGCGTCCATGGCGAAGATGCCGAGCACGGTCACCACGCCCTTGCGAACAGGACGGTCGGGCGGGGGGGAAGCGGTCATGTCAGGGATCTCCCTCGGGGGTCGCCGGGGTTGGCCGGGGTTCGGGCCCCGGTTCGGGTCTCAGGCCTCGCGCCAGCCCTCGCCGTCGCGGGCCAGCAGGGGCGAGCGGAAGGCGCCGACGACGGCCTCCGGCGGGCCGGCGAAGGCCTCCGCCAGGCCCGGGCGCCAGCGCTCGGTCTGCAGCATGGCGCAGCCGACCGCCACCGGGGTCACGCCGATGCGCGCCAGCAGCCCCAGCCCCGCCGAGATCGAGGTCCCCGAGGAGATCACGTCGTCGACCAGCGCCACCCGCGCCCCCTCGACCAGCGGCAGCAGCCTCGGATCGAGGTAGAGCCGCCTGGTCGCGTCCGGCGAGGTGATGGAGCTGAGCGGGACCGACAGCCCCTCGTCGTACCAGAACTTGCGCGAGGTTCCGAAGGGCGCGTAGCGGGCATGGCCCAGCCGTTCCGCCACGGCGCGGGCCAGCGGCAGGCCCAGCGTCGGCAGGCCGGCCACGATGTCGGGGCGGAACGGGGCGAGACGCTCGGCCAGCGCGTCGGCCAGCGCCGCCTCCACCGCGAAACTCGCCTGGTTGAGGATCAGCGAGGCGATGGCGTTCCCGGTCCCCGCCAGCGGCCGGATCGGCAGATGCAGCACCCGCCCGTCGGGCAGGCGGGCGGGAAAGCGGTCGGTCCAGGGGGCGGGGGCGGCGGCCTCGGCGGGCTCGACCGCCTGCCAGAAATCCTGCGGGCGCATCGGGGCGGGCCGGGCCTCGGGCGCGGGGGGATGTTCGGTCACGCTGGGGCCTCCTTCTCAAGCGCCGGGCAGGGGTTTAGCATCGCGCGCATGAGCCAGCCACTCCCCCCCGCCGATCTCGATCTCGTGGCCCTGCGCCGCGACCTGCACGCCCATCCCGAACTGGGGTTCGAGGAGCATCGCACCGCCGCCATCGTCGCCGCCCGCCTGCGCGCCCTGGGCCTGGAGGTGACGGAGGGCATCGCCGGCACCGGCGTCGTGGGCGCCCTGCGCACGCCGGGCGGAAACCGCGCGGTGGGGCTGCGCGCCGACATGGACGCGCTGGCCATGCCCGAGGCGGTGGGGCCGCAGACGCGGCCCTGGGCCTCCACCGTTCCCGGCAAGATGCATGCCTGCGGGCATGACGGTCACACGGTGATGCTGCTCGGCGCCGCCGAGGCCCTGGCCGCCGATCCGCCGCCGGGCGTGGTGCATTTCATCTTCCAGCCCGCCGAGGAAGGCCGCGGCGGCGCGAAACGCATGGTGGAGGAGGGCCTGTTCGAGCGCTTTCCCTGCGACATGGTTTTCGGGCTGCACAACATGCCGGGGATGGCCCCCGGCGAAATGGCGGTGGTCGAGGGGCCGCAGCTCGCCTCTTCCGATTCCTGGCTGTGCACCTTCCGGGGGGTGGGCACGCATGGGGCGAAGCCGCATCTGGGGCGCGATCCGATCACCGCCATGGGGGCGTTCCTGTCGGCGCTTCAGACCATTCCGGGGCGGGTGGTGGACCCGTTGCAGCCCTCGGTGGTCTCGGCCTGTTCGGTGCGGGCGGGGGACCCGGCGGCGCTGAACGTGATCCCGGATGTGGTGGAGATCGGCGGCACGGCCCGCGCCTACGCGCCGGAGGTCCGCGACCAGCTGGAGGCCGAGATCGGCCGGCTCGCCCATGGCATCGCCCAGACCTTCGGGATCGAGGCCGAGTATCGTTTCATCCGCCGCATCCCGCCGGTGGTCAACGCCCCCGACGCGACCGCGGCGGCGCTGGAGGCGGCCCGCGGCGTCTGCGCGGACGGGGTGCGCACGGTGTTTCCGCCCTCCACCGCCGGGGACGATTTCGCCTTCTTCGCGGGGGAGGCGCCGGGCTGCTATGTGTGGCTCGGCAACGGTCCGGCGCGGGACGGGGCGCTGCACCACAACACCGCCTATGATTTCTGCGACGAGGCCATTCCCACCGGCATCGCCTTCTGGACCGCGGCGGCGCGGCGGGCGCTGGCATAGGGCGGCGCCCCCGGCCCCGACATCAGCGGGCCCCGACATCAACAATCCCCGACATCGACAGGCCCGACATCAACGCGCCCCGGACATCAAAAGGCCCGGCCGATCCCCCGGCCGGGCCTTTCCGCGTCTTCAGACGCTCCGCCGCTTCGGACGGGGCCGCGCCGGCTTCGGGCGCGGGGCCCGGCCTCATCATCCTTCGGGGACGCGGGCCGGGGGCCGCCCTTCAGGGCAGCATGTCGTGATAGACCCGGCTGATGCGCTGGTCCGGGCCCACGGCCACGAGGTTCTCGCCCACCGCGAGCCAGGTGGCGTCCTGAGGCAGCCGGGCCGCCAGCTTCGGGTCCACCGGCTGCGCGTCGGCGCGCGCCGGCAGCGGCTGGCCGGTCACCAGCAGCGCCTCGATATCCGCCGGGGCGGAGCGGCCCGAGGACATGTCGGCGCCCTCGCCATACAGCTCCTGGACGATGCGCGAGATCTGGCGCTCCTCCTCGAAGGCGCTGTCGGGGAAATCGATGGTCACCCGGTCGCGCACCTTCTCGTCGGTCACGGTGACCTGAGGGGTCGCGGACCCGGTGGTCTGGGCGCCGGCCGCGAGGGGCGCCAGCGCGGGGCCGGCGACGAGCGCCGCGACGGCGACGAGCCGCAGGGCGCGGGAACCTTCATTGCGCAACATGCTTCGATCCTCAGTGGTTTCACGTCCCGGGTTTTCATGTCCTGGCGACATGGATCGTCACGGACGTCATCGCCCGCGGGGCGATGAAGCGGGGACATCGTGCGTCCGGCGACGCGGAACAAGGGCCCCGCGGGCATTCGGACGCGGAAGGGGCCCCGCGACGTGGCGGAACCCCCTCCGTTCAGGCGTCGATCCGGTCAGGCCGGACCCGTCGAGCGTCCGCCTCAGGCCGAGCCGACGAGGTTCCGGCGCATCTCGTCGATCCAGCTGGACTGGTCGCCGAGCTTCTCGGCCCGCTCTTCCTTCATCTGCTCGGCGGTGCGCTCACGCACTTCGTCGGCGTCGAGGGAATATTTGGGCTTCTCCACGTCGCTGGCGGGCGACGGGGCGGGCGCCGCCTGGGCGTCCTGGTTCATCCGCTCCTGCGTCCGGGCGCGGACCTCGTCGGCATCGAGGCTCTCAAGCTGCGAGCCCGAGGCCATGGCGTCCGAGCCGGCGCCGTTCGCCGCACCCGCATTCGCGGCCGTGGACGGCGCGGTGATCGTGGAGCCCGTGCCTTCGCGGGGCGTGGCGACCTCAGAGGGGTCGCCGACCTTGGCGCCAACGACCGGGTCCGCGTCCATGTCGGGCGTCGCGGCGTTGCCGGCGGTCTTCGGCGCGGTGATCGTGGAGCCCGTGCCCTCGCGCGGCGTGGCGACCTCGCTGGGGTCGCCGACCTTGGCGTCGGCCACCTCGGGCACGTTGATGTCGGGCGTCGCGACATCGCCGGCGGTCCGGGGCGCGGTCACGGTGGCGCCGGCGCCTTCGCGCGGCGTGGCGACTTCGCCGGACGAGACCTGGGCGGTGGCCACCGAGGCCACGAGCAGGGCGGCGGCGGAGGTGGCGGCGGCGATGGGCAGGTTGATGCGAGTCGTTTTCACTGTTCGCTCTCCTTGCCCCGGGAGGGTGTCAGTCAAGTGCACGATCGAACCCGGGGTTCCGACCATGTGGCGCCAGGGTGGGGGTTGCCTTTCACCCTGCGCCCGTCTTCAACAGGGGACCTAGGGGGCGGGGCCCGGGCGTAAACGCTTGTCGCCGGAACTCCCCGAAATCGTCACAATCGGCCCGTTTTGCGGCAGAGGGTTCCATGATCGACAAAATCGACGACGTGCAGGAGATGCTGGGCTCCGTGGGCTATGTCTGCGGACGGGATCTCGGCGCCGTCGCCTTCCTGGCGCTCAAGCTCGGCCGGCCGCTGTTCCTCGAAGGCGAGGCCGGCGTGGGCAAGACCGAGATCGCCAAGGCCATCGCCACGGCGCTGGGGCGCAAGCTGATCCGCCTGCAATGCTATGAGGGGCTGGACGCGTCCTCGGCGGTCTATGAGTGGAACTTCGCCGCGCAGATGGTCGCCATCCGCACCGCCGAGGCCGTGGGGACCGAGGACCGCCGCGCGCTGACCACCGAGCTGTTCTCCGAAGACTTCCTGATCGAGCGCCCGCTGCTGCAGGCCATGCGCGCCCAGCCCGGCGGCGCGCCGGTGCTGCTGATCGACGAGATCGACCGCACCGACGAGCCCTTCGAGGCCTTCCTGCTGGAGGCGCTGTCCGACTTCCAGGTCACCATCCCCGAGATCGGACCGATCAAGGCGCCCGAGCCGCCGATCGTGATCCTGACCTCCAACCGCACGCGCGAGGTGCATGACGCGCTCAAGCGCCGCTGCCTCTATCACTGGGTCGACTACCCGAATTTCGAGCGCGAGATGGAGATCATCCGCGCCCGCGCGCCCGAGGCGAACGAGACCCTGAGCCGGGAGGTGGTGGCCTTCGTGCAGCAGCTCCGCTCCGAGGACCTGTTCAAGAAGCCGGGCGTGGCCGAGGCCATCGACTGGGCCAAGTGCCTGGTGGCGCTGGACGCCATCGCGCTGAGCCCGCAGGTGATCGCCGACACGCTGGGCGCGATCCTCAAGTATCAGGACGACATCCAGAAGCTGCAGGGCTCGGAGGTCCAGCGCGTGCTCGACCAGGCCCGCGCGGCGATGCCGACGTAAGGGGGACGCGATGAGCCTGGAGGAGATCTTCGGCGACGAGGCCCCGGGCCCGCTGGTCCGCGCCATCGACCATGTGGTGCTGACCGTGCGCGACATCGACGAGGCCTGCGAATTCTACGCCCGCGTGCTGGGACTGGAGGTCGTGACCTTCGCCGGCGGGCGGCGCGCGTTGCAGGTGGGCGCCCAGAAGATCAACCTCCAGACCATCGGGATGGAGCCGCGCAACCACGCCTGCATCGGCTCCGGCGATCTGTGCCTGATCACCGACGCGACCCCCACGGAGGTCGTCGCCCGCCTGCATGAGCAGCGCGTGGCGGTGGTCGAGGGGCCGGTGGAGAAGACCGGGGCGCGCGGGACCATCACCTCGGTCTATTTCAACGACCCGTGGGGGAACCTGATCGAGGTCAGCTCCTACGGGGCCGCCTGATGGTCTCCCTCGCCGATCTGCCGATCCCGGAGGACGGCAAGCTGGCCGACAACGTCGCCCATTTCGCCCGCGCCCTGCGCAAGGCCGGGCTGCCGGTGGGGCCGGGGCGGGTGGTGGACGCGATCCGGGCGGTGGAGGCGGCGGGGTTCTCGGATCGCCGGGACTTCTACTGGACCCTGCACGCCTGTTTCGTGTCGCGGCCCGAGCATCGGCAGATCTTCGCCCAGACCTTCCGGCTGTTCTGGCGGGATCCGCAGTTTCTCGAAAAGATGATGGCGATGATGTCGCCGATGGTCCGCGGGGTGGAGACGCCGCCGCCCCCGCAATCGGCCGAGCGTCGGGCCGCGGAGGCGCTGCTGGACGGGGCCGAGACCCCCAGGCCCCAGGCCGAGGAGGAGGAGCCGCCGGAGATCGAGATCGACGCGACCCTGACCTTCTCGGCCGACGAGAAGCTCAAGCAGCAGGATTTCGAGCAGATGACGGCGGCGGAGGCGGCGGCGGCCCGGCGCGCCATCTCCCGGCTGAGCCTGCCGGTGCAGCCCATCGCCTCGCGTCGGACGCGGGCGTCCTCGACCGGCTCGCGCCCCGACTGGCGGGCGACCCTGCGCACCGCGATGCGGCAGGGCGGCGACATCCGCGAATTCAAGACGCGGTCGCCGCTGGTGCGCTGGCCGAACCTGGTGGCGCTGTGCGACATCTCCGGTTCGATGAGCTCCTATTCCCGGATGCTGCTGCATTTCCTGCACGCGGCGGCGAACGAGAAGGGCGCGGGCTGGGCGAAGGTCCACGCCTTCACCTTCGGCACAAGGCTGACCAACGTCACCCGCCACCTGATGCAGCGCGACGCGGATGCGGCGCTGGCCGCTTGCGGGCGCGAGGCGATGGACTGGGAAGGCGGCACCCGGATCGGGGAGAGCCTGCGGGTGTTCAACCGCGACTGGTCCCGCCGCGTGCTGGGGCAGGGGGCGGTGGTGGTGCTGATCACCGACGGGCTGGACCGCGACGACCCCGCCAAGCTGGCGGCGGAGGCGGAGCGGCTGCGCCTGTCCTGCCGCAAGCTGATCTGGCTGAACCCGCTGCTGCGCTGGGACGGCTTCGCGCCGCGGGCCGGCGGGGTGAAGGCCTTGCTGCCGCATGTGGACAGCTTCCGCGCCTCGCATTCGGTGGCCAGCCTCCAGGCGCTGGCCGATGCGCTGGCCCGCCCCGAGGATCAGGGCGAGAAGGCCCGCCTGATGCGGCTGATCGAGGACTGACCGGCCCGGCCCGGCGCGCGCCCTGACCCGTGCGCCCTGACCCGTGCGCCCTGAACGACGCCTGTCCCGCACCGCCTGAAGGGGGCGTTCGCCCCCGGAGGCATGGGCTTGCCCGCGTCAGCGGGCGCCGGATGGTCGCCGCGGCATGAGCCCCTCGCCCCCCGGCGCCGCAAGCGCCCGCCTCCGCGCATTCTCCCAAAGCGCCACTGGCGCGGCGCCCCCTCGCGGTCTTATGTATCGGGAACCCGCACCCGCCCGAGGGAGGCCCCCCATGTCCGTCGCAGATCACGACCGCATCCCCGAAATCGCGCTCGACTGGATCGCCGCAGGCAAGCGCGCCGCGCTGGCGACCGTCGTGCAGACCTGGGGCTCGGCCCCGCGTCCCACCGGCAGCCAGCTGGTGATCTCGGGGACGGGCGAGATCATGGGCTCCGTCTCCGGCGGCTGCGTCGAGGGCGCCGTGATCGTCGAGGCGCTGGACGCGCTGGAGGACGGCGAATGCCGGATCCTCGAATACGGCGTCTCCGATGACGAGGCCTTCGCCGTCGGCCTCGCCTGCGGGGGGACCATCCGCATCATGGTGGAGCCGATCGACGTGGGGAAGGGGCCGACCTCGGCCCTGCTGACGGAGCTGACCGACGCCCGCGCATCGCGGGAGGCCGTGGTCTACGCCGTCGACACCGCGCGCTGGGAGCGCCGGCTGATCCGGGCCGGGGGCGGCGACCCGCTGGCCGGGACCGTCGCCAGGCGCCTCGCCAACGACAAGTCGGGGTTCGAGACGACGGAGGCCGGGGAGATCTTCCTCGGCGTCCACAACCCGCCGCTGCGCATGATCGTCGTGGGCGCGGTGCATATCGCCCAGGCGCTGATGCCCATGGCCCGGCTCGCGGGCTATGACGCGGCGCTGGTGGACCCGCGCGACGCCTTCGGCTCCGCCGCCCGTTTTCCGGGAGAGACGATCCTCAACGACTGGCCGGACGAGGCGCTGGACGCGCTGGGGCTCGACGCCCGCACCGCGGTGGTCACGCTGACCCATGACCCCAAGCTCGACGATCCGGCCATCCGCCGGGCGCTGAAATCGGACGTGTTCTACCTCGGTTGCCTCGGCTCCACCCGCACCCATGCCAAGCGCGTGGCGCGGCTGGAGGAGGCCGGCTTCGCCGCGGACGAGATCGCGCGCATCCACGCGCCGCTGGGGGCCGATATCGGCTCCGCCACCCCGGCGGAGATCGCGCTCTCGGCGCTCGCCCAGATCACCGAGCGTCTGCGTCGGCCCGAGACGCGCCCCGGCGCGGCCGCGGCCGACCCCTCGCGTCAGGACGCCGCCGCATGAGGTTCGGGCCCCTTCCTCTCTCCGAGGCCGAAGGGGCCATTCTCGCCCATTCCCTGACCGCGAACGGGCGCCGGCTGAAGAAGGGCCTGCGGCTGGGCGCCGACGACATCGCCGCCCTGCGCGACGCGGGCATGGCGGAGGTCACGGCGGCCCGGCTGGATGCGGGCGACATGGGCGAGGACGAGGCCGCGGCGCTGCTGGGCGCGGCGCTCGCCCCCGAACCGCTGGCGCTGGGGGCGAGCCTTTCGGCGCCCTTCACCGGGCGGGTCAACGTGCTGGCGCTCTCCACCGGGCTGCTGCGGGTGGACCGCGCCCTGATCGACGCGGCCAACGGGGTGGACGAGGCGATCACGCTCGCCACGCTGCCGGACCACGCCCGCCTGCACCCGCGCCAGATGGCGGCGACGGTGAAGATCATTCCCTATGCCGTGTCCCGCGCCGCGGTGGAGGACGCCGCGGCGATCCTGCGCGGGGGCGAGGCGCTGCGCTGCCACCCGGTGCGCCTGCGCCGCGCCAGCCTGGTGCTGACCACGGTGCCGGGGCTCAAGCCCAGCCTGCTCGACAAGGGGTCGGAGGCGCTGCGGGCCCGGCTGGCGGGCCTGGGCGTGAGCGTGGCCGACGAGACCCGCTGCGCCCATGACCGGGACGCCATCGCCGACGCCCTGCGCGCGGCCACCGGCGACCTGGTGCTGATCCTCGGCGGCTCGGCGCCTTCGGACCCGCGGGACGCGGCGCCGGCGGCGGTGGTCGCGGCGGGGGGGCGGATGATCCGTTTCGGGATGCCGGTGGACCCGGGGAACCTGACCTTCCTCGCCGATCTGGGCGGGCGGAAGGTGCTGGGGCTGCCGGGCTCGGCGCGCTCGCCCGCCCTGTCGGGCTCGGACTGGATCCTGGAGCGGCTGGCCTGCGGGCTGGAGGTGACCGCGGCCGAGATCGCGGGCATGGGGGTCGGCGGGCTGCTGAAGGAAATCCCCTCGCGCCCGCAGCCGCGGTCCGGCGGGGCCGGGGCGGCGGAACGCCCGGTGGTCGCGGCGCTGCTGCTGGCGGCGGGCGCGTCGTCGCGCATGGGGGGGGCGGACAAGCTGATGGAGGAGGTCGGCGGCGAACCGATCCTGCGCCGCGCCGCCCGCGCCCTGATCGCGAGCGAGGTCTCGGAGGTGATCGCGGTGCTGCGCCCCGGCGATGACGCCCGGCGCAGGGCGCTGGAGGGGCTGGCCCTGCGCATCGTGGAGAACGCGCAGGCGGCGGAGGGGATGGCGGCCTCGATCCGCGCGGGGCTGGCGGCGACGCGGCCCGACGCGGACGCGGCGCTGCTGGCGCTGGCCGACATGCCGGAAGTCGAGGCGGCGCATGTGAACGCGGTGATCGCGGGGTTCGACCCGGCGCGGGGGCGGGCCATCGCGCGGGCCGCGGACGCGCAGGGGCGGCCGGGGCATCCGGTGCTGTTCGGGCGGCGGTTCTTCGAGAGCCTGTCGCGGCTGACCGGCGATGACGGCGCCCGCGACGTGCTGCGCGCCAACGCCGAATTCGTGGCGCTGGTCCCGACGCCGGGGCGGGCCGCGCGGCTCGATCTCGACACGCCGGAGGCCTGGGCCGCCTGGCGTGAGGAGGGGCGCGAGGAAGGGCGCGAGGACTGAGGCGCCCCCGGCCGCGCCCGCCGACCCTCCGGGTCAGGGCAGCTTGAGCGTCGCCGTGGTCCCGTCCGACAGCACCCGCACCCCGTCCGGCGAAATCGAGGTCACCTTCCACCCCGCCGCCTCGTCCCCGACGCCGGCCCGCTTCACCTTGCCGTCGGGCAGGAGCAGCAGGGCCCGCGGCGCGGCGGCGGAGCCGAAGACGCCCAGCAGGGTCAGATGACCGGCCACCAGCCGCCCGCGCTCGGCCCCGCCGGCATGGCGGGGGTCGGAGCCGGGGCGCACCGCGCCGGCGCCGGGCGCGCTGGCCTGGATCGGCGGGGCGGGACGCACGGCGGACGTCGCCGGGGCCGCCTTGGGCCGGGCCGGAATGACCGAGGGCCGCGCCCGCGGCAGGCTGGGATGCGCGGCGGCCGGAAGGGCGGCCAGCGTGGTCGGCGCGGCGGGCTGGATCTCGGGGGGCGGCGACGGCGCGGGAACCGGGTCGGCCGGGGGCGCGGATGTCGCCGGGGGCGTTGGCGCGGCGGTCGGCGTGCCGCGCCGGGGATTGGGCGGCGGCAGGTGCAGGCCGCGCGCCGGCGGCGGGAAACCCGCGGGCGCGCGCGCCGCGGCGGCCGGGGCGGCCTGCGTCGCGGGCGGCGTGACGGGTGCAGGGGCGGGCGTCGGCGTCAGCAGGCTCGAGACGATCGAGGCCCCGGCCGCCTCGCCGCCGGGCGCGGGTTCGAATGGCGCGTCGGGCGGGCCGAGCGCGGCCAGCGCCGCCGAGGCCGCCGCCATCGCATCCGCCGTGGCGGGGCCCGGTCGGGCCGCCTCATCGCGCAGCGGATTGGGCTCCGGCGCGTGGAGGCCGGGGGCGAGGGGCGGGAAGGCGGTCGCCGCGGATTCGGACGCTGCGGTGGTTTCGGGCGCGGCCGCGGGTGGCGTCCCGGGCGTCGCGGCGGGCGTAGCGGCGGGCGCGGGGGCGGGGGCGGAAGCCGCGGAAGGCGCGTCGGGGGCTGCGGCGGGCGTCGCCGCCTCGCGCCGAGGATTGGGCGGGGGCGCGTGGACGCCCGCGGCCAGGGACGGAAAGCCGAAGGGTTCGGAGGACGCGGGGT
Organism: Albimonas donghaensis; assembly: GCF_900106695.1. GTDB lineage: Bacteria > Pseudomonadota > Alphaproteobacteria > Rhodobacterales > Rhodobacteraceae > Albimonas > Albimonas donghaensis. Next base: position 3,831 of record NZ_FNMZ01000002.1, on the reverse strand, counting down.
CCGCGCCCGCCGCCGGCGGCGCCCCGTCAGGCGCCGCCGGCGTGGAGGTCAGGGACGGCGTGGGCGCAGGATCGGGGGCGGGCGCGGGAACGGGGTCGACGGCGCGCAGCGGGTTGGCGGGCGGCAGGGGCGCGCGCGTCGCCCCCGCCGCGGACCAGGCGAGGCAGGACGCCATCCCGACCACGGCGAGACCCGCCGCGATCCGGAGACCTCCCCGCCGAACGCCCGTCCGCCGAACGCCCGTCCGCCCCGCCATGACCCGCCCCGCGCTCGCCGGCCCCGGTCCCGGTCCCATGGCTCAGGCCGTGGCCTTGGCCAGCGCCTGGTCGAGATCGGCGATCAGGTCGTCCGCGTCCTCGATCCCGATCGACAGCCGCACCACGTCCGGCCCGGCCCCCGCCGCCACCTGCTGCTCGGGCGTCAGCTGGCGATGGGTGGTCGAAGCCGAGTGGATGATCAGGCTGCGGGTGTCGCCCAGATTGGCCACATGGGAGAAGATCTCGACCCCGTCGACCATCTTCACGCAGGCGTCGTAGCCGCCCTTCAGCGCCACGGTGAACAGCGCCCCGGCCCCATTCGGATAGACCTTCCGCGCCCGGCGATAATAGGGCGAGGACTTGAGGCCGGCATAGGACACGCTCGCCACCCGCGGGTCGTTCTCCAGCCATTCGGCCAGCTTCTTCGCGTTGGCGACGTGCTTCTCCATGCGCAGGGACAGCGTCTCGATCCCCAGCAGGGTCAGGAAGGCGTTCATCGGCGACTGGGTCATGCCCAGATCCCGCAGCCCGATGGCGATGCCGTTGAAGGTGAAGGCCAGCGGGCCGAAGGTCTCGTGGAACTTCAGGCCGTGATAGGCGGGCTCCGGCTCGCTCAGCGAGGGGAACTTGTCCGAGGCCGACCAGTCGAAGGTCCCCGAGTCCACGATCACGCCGCCCATGGCCTGGCCCGAGCCGGACAGGTACTTGGTCGTCGAATGCACCACCAGCGTGGCGCCCATCTCGATCGGCTTGCACAGGTAGGGGGTGGCCGAGGTGTTGTCGACGATCAGCGGCACGCCCTTGCGCTCGGCCACCGCGGCGATCTTGGGAATGTCGGTGACATAGCCGCCGGGGTTGCAGATCGACTCGCAGAAGATCGCCTTGGTGCGCTTGCCGCAGGCCTTGGCGACCTCGCCCGGCTTGTCGGCGTCGACGAATTTCGCCTTCCACCCGAAGCGCTTGATGGTCTGGGAGAACTGGGTGACCGTGCCGCCGTAAAGCCGGTTGCACACCACGATGTCGTCGCCCGGGCTCATCAGCGGGAACAGCGCCATGAGCTGCGCCGCGTGGCCCGATCCGGTGCAGATGGCGCCGACGCCGCCCTCCAGCGTCGCGATCCGCTCCTGCAGCACCGCCACGGTGGGGTTGGTCAGGCGCGAGTAGATGAAGCCGACTTCCTGCAGGTTGAACAGGGCGGCGGCGTGCTCGGCGTCGCGGAACACGTAGCCGGTGTTCTGGTAGATCGGCGTCTGCCGGGCGCCGGTGGCCGGATCCGGGCGCGCGCCGGCATGAATCTGCAGCGTGTCGAAGCCGTAGGGCCGCGGGGCGTCGTCGGACATTTGGTGTTTCCTCCCTCGGGAACGCGTCGTCGGACGGCGAGCCTAGCCCAAGGCGGACGGACGTGCAGCAGCCTGCGCGCGCGCTTCGCGACAAAAATTCCACAGATGCCAAAAGCCGGCGTCGGCGCGCTCGGGCATAACCGTCGCCATGACCGCTGGTGAATGAGATCCAAGCATTGAGAGAACAAATGCGCAAGAAAATGATCGCCCGCGCCGCCGGGGCGGCCCTGGCGCTGGGCCTGGCGCCCTTCGCCGCCCAGGCCGTGATCGTCGAGGACACCGCCGCCGACGGATCGACCGGCGACGCCGGCTCGACCTTCGCGACCGCCATGGAGGCCGGCGGAACCGAGGTGACCGGCATCTCCGGCTTCCTGGGCGAGGGCGGCAACGACCTGTTCCGCTTCGAGTTCCTGGTTCCGGTAACGTTCGAGGTGTCGAATATCACGCCCGACATCACCTTCGACTACAGCTATGACGGCTTCGACATCGGGTTCGGGCCGGAAAGCGCGCCGGTTGAATACTGTTTCGACTGCTACTCCATGGACAGCGGCCCGGGCAGCATCGCGATCGGTCCGGTCACGGTCGGTCCCGGAATCTACTATCTCGGCCTGGCCGATTCCGACGAATACGGCGGCCTGCCGCTCGAGTCCTACGCGATGACCGTGACCATCACCGAGCTTGCGGCCGACGTGCCTCTGCCCGGCGCGCTGGCGCTGCTGGGCGGCGGGCTGGCGATGCTGGGCGCGGTCCGGCGTCGGCGGGGCTGAGCCGGGGGGAGGCGCGCGACGCCTCCCCCCCGATCCCGGCGCTGGACGCGGGGCGGATCTCCGGGCGTTATGGTCGCCAACCATAAACGCGACGACGGGAGGAGACCGCCATGCAGGACGTCTGGCTGGAAGTGGCGCTGAACGGATCGGGCGGGCGCGAGGCGCAGCCGCTGGCCCCGGTGACCGTGGAGGCGGTGATCGACGAGGCCATGGCCTGTCTGGGCGAGGGCGCCTCGATCCTGCATTACCACGCCTATGACGCGGCCGGACGGCACGCGGAGCGCAATCTCGATTTTCACAGGGCGGTGCTGGAGGGCGTGCGCGCGCGGACCGAGGCGGTGATCTACCCGACCACCGCCATGCGCCGCCTCGGCCAGCCCCCGATGCCGGTCGAGGAGCGCTACCGGATCGAGCGGACGCTGGCGGCGGAGGGGCTGCTGGACGTGTTCGTGCTCGACCCCGGCTCGTGCAATTTCGCGCGCGAGGGGACGGCGGGGCAGGGCTTCGTCTATCTCAATCCGCCCGAGGAGACGGCCTCCGGCTTCGCGCTGGCGCGGGAGACCGGACTGATCCCGGCCATGGCGATCTACGAGCTGGGCTTCGCGCGCGCGGCGCAGGCGATGGCGGCGGAGGCCGGGGTGGCGGCGGGGCACGCGCTGCATCGGGTGATGTTCTCGGACCGCTACCTGTGGGGCGCGCCGCCGAGCGCGGCGGGGCTGGCCGCGGTCGGTCAGGCGATGGCGCTGATCGGGGTCCGGCGCTGGATGCTGGCGGGGATCGACTTCGACGTCTTCGCGGTGATGCGGGCGGGGCTGGAACTGGGCGCGGATGTGCGCGTGGGGCTGGAGGACGCGCCCCGCGGGTCGGAGATGGGCAATGCCGCGCAAGTGGCGCGGGCGCGGGCGGAAATCGCGGCTTCGGGCCGGGGCCTCGCCTCGCCGGAGGCCGTGCGCCGCAACCTCGCCGCTCGCCGCGCCGCGCCGGGGGGGTGAGCGGGGGCCGGGCGGGCTTGCCTGCGAAACGCGTCGGGGCGAAAGGGCCGCCCCCCACGGCGCGTTTCGTCCAAGCCGTCGCCCCGAAGCCGATCCGCGCCCGGCGCGGCGGGTTTCGCCGCCTGGCCCAGGCGGCGCGGCATGGCCTGCCGCCCCGGGCCGCCGCGCCTGCGGTTCCGCTGGCGCTCGGCGTCGCCTGATCCGCGGCCGGCCCTCCGCCCTCGCGGCCGGGGCTCGCGCTTGCGCGTGACCGCATGCGCGGCGGTCCGAGGCCGGTCCGGGCATGGCGACCGCGGAGGTTCCGCGTCGGGATCCCGGCGGTCTGGACCCGCGTGGCCCGGGGCGAGCGGCGCCCTGGCTCTGCGCGCAGCGGATGCGTCCTAGAGCGGAACCCGACCTGATTGAATCGCAGGGGATTCGCCTCGGGGTCTCGGTCTGATTCAAGGTGTCTGCCGGGGACGGAGGCCGGCGGATA
>NZ_FNMZ01000007.1 GCF_900106695.1 Albimonas donghaensis | reverse complement strand
GATCGCCCCGATCGCGATGGAAGAGAAGCTCCGCTTCGCCATCCGTGAAGGCGGCCGCACCGTCGGCGCCGGCGTCGTCTCCAAGATCATCGAGTAAACCAGGCAGTTCTGCTCTCGGCGGCCGGGGGTCTCGACCCCCGGCCTTCGCATTGAGTTTCCTGCCATCGAAAAGGTTTGTGCCATGCAAGGCCAGAACATCAGGATCCGCCTCAAGGCGTTCGACTACCGCGTGCTGGACGCCAGCACGCAGGAGATCGTCGACACCGCGAAGCGGACCGGCGCCACGGTGCGCGGACCCATTCCGCTGCCGAACAAGATCGAGAAGTTCACGGTCCTGCGCGGCCCGCATATCGACAAGAAGTCCCGCGAGCAGTTCGAGATCCGCACCCACAAGCGGCTCCTCGACATCGTGGACCCGACGCCGCAGACGGTGGACGCGCTGATGAAGCTCGACCTCGCCGCCGGCGTCGACGTCGAAATCAAGCTCTGAGGAGACGATCAATGCGCTCCGGAGTGATCGCCAAGAAGCTGGGCATGACCCGGCTGTTCATGGAGGACGGCCGCCAGATCCCGGTGACCGTGCTTCAGATGGAAAACGTCCAGGTCGTGGCTCAGCGCACGTCCGAGAAGGATGGCTACTCCGCCGTCCAGCTCGGCGCCGGCGCCGCCAAGGCCAAGAACACGTCCGCCCCGATGCGGGGCCACTTCGCCAAGGCGTCCGTGGCGCCGAAGCGGAAGCTGGCCGAGTTCCGCGTGGCCCCCGAGAACCTGATCTCGGTCGGCGAGGAGATCACGGCTGACCACTACTTCGCGGGTCAGTTCGTCGATGTCGCCGGCACCTCGATCGGCAAGGGCTTCGCGGGCGCGATGAAGCGGCACAACTTCGGCGGGCTTCGCGCCTCGCACGGCGTGTCGATCTCGCACCGCTCGCACGGCTCCACCGGCCAGTGCCAGGACCCGGGCCGCGTGTTCAAGGGCAAGAAGATGGCCGGCCACATGGGCGCCGCCCGCGTGACCGTGCAGAACCTGCAGGTGGTCAAGACCGACAGCGATCGCGGTCTGGTCATGGTCAAGGGCGCGGTTCCGGGCTCGCGCGGCGGTTGGGTGACCATCCGCGACGCGGTCAAGAAGGCCACGCCGGACAACGTGATCCTGCCGGCCGCCCTGCGCTCCGCCGCCGAGGAGGCCGCCAAGGCCGCCGAAGCCGCCGCCGCCGAGGCCGCCGCCGCGGAAGCCGAAGCCGAGGCCCAGAAGGCCGCGGAAGAAGCCGCCGCGCAGGACGCCGCGCTGAAGGAAGCCGAAGCGTCGGGTGACGCGGCCGGCGATGCCCCGGAAGGAGGCGACGACAAATGAAGACCGAAGTCGTTACTCTCGACGCGGGCGCCGCGGGCGAGATCGAGCTCGACGACGCGATCTTCGGGCTGGAGCCGCGCGCGGATATCCTGCACCGGGTCGTGCGTTGGCAGCTCGCCAAGCGCCAGGCCGGCACGCACAAGACCAAGTCGCGTGGCGAACTGTCCTATTCGACGAAGAAGATCTATCGTCAGAAGGGGACCGGCGGCGCGCGGCACGGCGACAAGGCCGTGTCCCAGTTCCGTCACGGCGCGACCACCAAGGGTCCGGTCGTGCGCTCCCATGCGCATGACCTGCCCAAGAAGGTCCGCAAGCTCGGCCTGAAGCTGGCGCTGTCGGCGAAGGCCAAGGGCGGCAAGCTGGTGATCATCGAGAAGGCGGAGCTGGAGCAGGCCAAGACCAAGGCCCTGCAGTCCGGTTTCGAGAAGCTGGGGCTGAAGAAGGCTCTGGTGGTCGATGGCGCCGAGATCCAGGCGAACTTCCGCCTGGCCGCGCAGAACATCGCCGACGTGGACGTGCTTCCCTCGCAGGGCGCCAACGTCTACGACATCCTGCGGCGGGACATGCTGGTGCTGACGCGCGCCGGCGTGGAAGCCCTGGAGGCTCGACTGAAATGAGCGTGAAGCCGGAACTCTACGACATCATCCGCAAGCCGATCATCACCGAAAAGGCGACGATGGCTTCGGAGCAGAACGCGGTGGTCTTCGAGGTGTCCATGGACACCACCAAACCGAAGATCAAGGAAGCGGTGGAGACGCTGTTCGGCGTCAAGGTCAAGGCGGTGAACACCTCCGTGACCAAGGGCAAGGTCAAGAAGTTCAAGGGCAAGCCCGGCCGCCGCAAGGACGTCAAGAAGGCCTACGTGACCCTTCAGGACGGCAATACGATCGACGTGACGACCGGGCTCTGAGCCCGGTCATCACGCTGACCCAATTCCCCGGGACCCCGGACCACGGTCCGGACCCGGACGGCAACGGAAGACAGCAAGATGGCGTTGAAATCCTATAATCCCACGACGCCGGGCCAGCGCGGGCTGGTTCTGATCGACCGTTCGGAGCTGTTCAAGGGTCGCCCTCTCAAGAAGCTCACCCAGGGCCTCACGAAGAAGGGCGGACGCAACAACACCGGACGCATCACCGCTCGGCGGATCGGCGGCGGGGCCAAGCGGCTCTACCGCATCGTCGACTTCAAGCGGCGGAAGTGGGACGTCTCGGCCGAGGTGCAGCGGATCGAATACGATCCCAACCGCACCGCCTTCATCGCCCTCATCCAGTATGAGGACGGCGAGCAGGCCTACATCCTGGCCCCCCAGCGGCTGGCCGTCGGCGACAAGGTCGTCGCGGGCGAGAAGTGCGACGTGAAGCCCGGCAACTCGATGCCGTTCTCCGGCATTCCGGTGGGCTCGATCGTGCACAACATCGAGCTGAAGCCCGGCAAGGGCGGTCAGATCGCGCGCTCGGCCGGCGCCTACGCCCAGTTCGTGGGTCGTGACGGCGGCTACGCGCAGATCCGGCTCAGCTCGGGCGAGCTGCGCATGGTTCGCCAGGAGTGCATGGCCACGATCGGCGCGGTGTCGAACCCGGACCATTCGAACCAGAATTTCGGCAAGGCCGGCCGCACCCGTCACCAGGGCAAGCGTCCGTCCGTCCGCGGCGTCGCGATGAACCCGATCGACCACCCGCATGGCGGCGGCGAAGGCCGCACCTCGGGCGGCCGGACCCCGGTTACGCCGTGGGGCAAGGACACCAAGGGCACCCGGACTCGTAAGAACAAGTCCACGCAGAAGTACATCATCCGCTCGCGGCACGCCCGCAAGAGCGGCCGCTGAGGAGGGACGAATAGATGGCACGTTCCGTCTGGAAAGGTCCGTTCGTCGACTCCTATGTCTTGAAAAAGGCGGAGAAGGCGAGCCAGTCGACCCGGGCCGAAGTGATCAAGATCTGGTCGCGTCGATCCACCATTCTGCCCCAGTTCGTGGGGCTGACCTTCGGGGTCTATAACGGTCAGAAGCATATCCCGGTGAACGTCACCGAGGACATGATCGGCCACAAGTTCGGCGAGTTCTCGCCGACCCGGACTTACTACGGCCATGCGGCCGACAAGAAAGCGAAGCGGAGGTAAGGACGATGACCAAATCTTCCCACCGCCGTGCGGATAATGAGGCGATGGCGATCAGCAAGCAGCTGCGCACCTCGCCGCGCAAGCTCAACCTTGTTGCGGGTCTGATCCGCAAGAAGCCGGTCGGGCGCGCGCTCAACGAGCTGGCCTTCTCGAAGAAGCGGATCGCGCAGGACGTGCGCAAGACGCTGCAGTCGGCCATCGCGAACGCCGAGAACAACCACGGGCTGGACGTCGACGAGCTGATCGTCGCCGAGGCCTATGTCGGCAAGAACCTGGTCCTGAAGCGCGGTCGTCCGCGGGCTCGCGGCCGGTTCGGCAAGATCGAGAAGCCGTTCAGCCAGATCACCATCAAGGTGCGTCAGGTCGAGGCCGTGGTCGAGCAGCCGGCGGTCGAGCAGGTCGAGGAGAACGCCTGATGGGTAACAAGGTCAATCCGATCGGGCTTCGGCTTCAGATCAACCGGACCTGGGACAGCCGTTGGTTCGCCAACGCCAAGGACTACGGGGCGCTGCTTCACGAGGACCTGCGGATTCGCGAGTTCATCAAGAAGACCTGCGCCAACGCCGGCATCAGCCGCGTCGTGATCGAGCGTCCGCACCGCAAGTGCCGGGTGACGATCTACACGGCGCGTCCGGGCGTGATCATCGGCAAGAAGGGCGCCGACATCGAGAAGCTTCGCCGCGAAGTGGCCAAGCTGACCTCGTCGGAGCTGCACCTCAACATCCTCGAGGTCCGCAAGCCCGAGACCGACGCGCAGCTGGTCGGCGAGAACATCGCCCAGCAGCTTGAGCGTCGCGTGGCCTTCCGCCGGGCGATCAAGCGCGCGGTGCAGAACGCTATGCGCATGGGCGCCCTGGGCATCCGCATCAACGCCGCCGGCCGTCTGGGCGGCGCGGAGATCGCGCGCACCGAATGGTATCGTGAGGGCCGCGTGCCCCTGCACACCATGCGCGCGGACATCGACTACGCCCACGTGGAAGCCAAGACCGCCTACGGGATCATCGGGATCAAGACCTGGATCTTCAAGGGCGAGATCATGGAACACGACCCGCAGGCGCGCGATCGCCGGCAGCAGGAAATGCAGGAAGGCGCCTCGCGTCCTTCCCGCAACTGAGCTGAGAGCTGAGGAGCAACTGAAATGCTGTCGCCGAAGCGCACGAAGTTCCGCAAGCAGCACAAGGGCCGTATCCACGGTCTGGCCAAGGGCGGAACCGACCTGAATTTCGGGTCCTACGGGCTGAAGGCCACCGAGCCGGAGCGCATCACCGCGCGCCAGATCGAGGCCGCTCGTCGCGCCATGACCCGTCACATGAAGCGTCAGGGCCGGGTGTGGATCCGCATCTTCCCCGACGTGCCTGTGACCCAGAAGCCCACCGAGGTGCGTATGGGCAAGGGCAAGGGGTCGGTCGAATACTGGGCTGCCAAAGTGAAGCCCGGCCGCGTCATGTTCGAGATTGACGGGGTGACCGAACCTGTGGCACGGGAGGCCCTCCGATTGGCCGCTATGAAGCTGCCCATCAAGTGCCGATTCGTTCAGCGCGAAGACTGGTGACAAGGGGCCCGGGAATTCCGGGCCGCGGTCATCGTCGTCGCGCCGCAATCGCGCCGCAAGGAAATTGATCCGGGGCCGGGACAATCCGGCCCCGAGATTTTGGTAAGCAGGGGCGCCGCGGTCGGCGCCATGCCGACGGGCCCGGATTGCCGGCCCTGGGAACGCGAGAAAGAGGACGTGGGCTGATGAAAGCCGCCGATCTGCGCGAGAAGACGCCCGATCAGCTGCGCGAGGAGCTCGCCGCGCTGAAGAAGGAGGCGTTCAACCTCCGCTTCCGGGCCGCCACCGGCCAGAACGAGAACACCGCCCGCATGCGCGACGTTCGTCGGGACGTGGCCCGGGTCAACACCATTCTGAACCAGAAGGCGGCCGCCGCCGCCCAGGAGGCCTGATATGCCCCGTCGCATCCTTCAGGGCACCGTGGTTTCGGACAAGAACGACAAAAGCATCACGGTGCTGGTGGAGCGTCGCTTCACCCATCCGCTGATGAAGAAGACCGTGCGTTCGTCCAAGCGCTACCACGCCCATGACGAGAACAACGCCTGCAAGCCGGGCGAAACGGTGCGCATTCGCGAATGCCAGCCGAAATCGAAAAGCAAGACCTGGGAGGTCGTGCTCGGCGAGGCGTGAGCCTCGCTGATCTCGTTCCCCAGGACATTGTCGAAACCGCGGGGCGCGCCATGAGCGTCGTCTCCGCAGGTCGGGAGAAACTGCCATGATCCAGATGCAGACCAACCTGACGGTCGCTGACAACAGCGGCGCGCGTCGGGTTCAGTGCATCAAGGTGCTCGGCGGCGCGAAGCGCAAATACGCTTCCGTTGGCGACATCATCGTGGTCTCCGTGAAGGAGGCCATCCCCCGCGGTCGCGTGAAGAAGGGCGAGGTCCGCAAGGCCGTCGTCGTCCGCACCGCCAAGGAGGTCCGTCGCGCCGACGGGACCGCCATCCGCTTCGACGACAACGCCGCCGTTCTCCTGAACAACAACATGGAGCCGATCGGGACCCGCATCTTCGGGCCGGTCGTGCGCGAGCTGCGTGCGAAGAACTTCATGAAGATCATCTCGCTGGCGCCGGAGGTCCTCTGATGGCTGCGAAGCTGAAAAAGGGCGACCGCGTCGTCGTTCTCGCCGGCCGCGACAAGGGCAATGAGGGCGAGATCCTCAAGGTCATGCCCGACGCGGGCAAGGCCTTCGTCCAGGGCGTGAACATGGTGGTCCGCCACCAGCGCCAGACCGCGCAGAGCCAGGGCGGCCGCATCTCCAAGGAAGCGACCATCGACCTGTCGAACCTCGCGCTGATCGACCCCAAGACCGGCGGGCCGACCCGCGTCGGTTTCAAGACGGTCGACGGCAAGAAGGTGCGCTTCGCCAAGAAGTCCGGGGAGATCGTCGATGCTTGACGCCGCCGCGTATTCGCCGCGCCTCAAGGCCCACTACCGCGATGTGGTGCGCCCGGCGATGAAGGAAGAGTTCGGCTACTCGAACGACATGATGATCCCGCGTCTGGACAAGATCGTCCTGAACATGGGCGTCGGCGAGGCCGTCTCCGACTCGAAGAAGATCAAGTCCGCGCATGACGACATGATGGCCATCGCCGGCCAGAAGCCCGTCATCACCAAGGCCAAGAAGTCGATCGCCGGCTTCAAGGTGCGTGAGGAGATGCCGCTCGGCGTCAAGGTCACGCTGCGCAAGGACCGGATGTACGACTTCCTGGACCGTCTGGTGACCGTGGCCATGCCGCGTATCCGCGACTTCCGGGGCGTCAAGGGCACGGCCTTCGACGGCCGGGGCAACTACGCGATGGGTCTCAAGGAGCATATCGTGTTCCCCGAGATCGCCTATGACAAGATCGACCAGATCTGGGGCATGGACATCGTTATCGCGACCACCGCGCGCACGGACGCGGAAGCCAAGGCGCTGTTGAAGCTCTTCAACATGCCCTTCTCGAACTGATCGCGCGGAAGGATTTCGATATGGCCAAAGTGAGCATGATCGAGCGCGAAAAGAAGCGGCAGAAACTGGTTGACCAGTACGCCGCTCGTCGCGCCGCCCTGAAAGAGCAGATCCGTGATCCCGAGCTGACGCTCTCGGACCGCGTGAAGCTGTCGATGAAGCTGGCGAAGCTGCCGCGGAACTCGTCGGCGACCCGTCTGCACAACCGCTGCGAAGTGACCGGCCGTCCCAAGGCCTACTATCGCAAACTGAAGATGTCGCGCATCGCGCTGCGGGATTACGCCTCTGTCGGGCAGATCCCCGGCATGGTGAAGTCGAGCTGGTGAGGAGCGACGCATGTCTGTGAACGATCCCATCGGCGATATGCTGACGCGCATCCGCAATGCGCAGATGCGTTTCAAGTCGACTGTCCGCACCCCGGCGTCGAAGATGCGGGGCCGCGTCCTGGAGGTTCTCCAGGCCGAAGGCTACATCCGCGGCTACGAGTCCGCCGAAGGCCCCCGCGGCCTTCCCGAGTTCGAGATCAGCCTGAAGTATTTCGACGGCATGCCGGTGATCAAGGAGATCAAGCGCGTCTCCACGCCCGGCCGCCGCGTGTACTCGGGCGTTGGTGAGCTTCCCTCGGTCCGTCAGGGCCTGGGCGTCGCCATCGTCTCGACCCCCAAGGGCGTCATGTCCGATGCGCAGGCCCGCGCCGACAATGTCGGTGGCGAAGTCCTGTGCACGGTGTTCTGAGGAGGCTGGAATGTCCCGCATCGGCAAGAAGCCCGTCGAGCTTCCCAACGGCGTGACGGCGACCATTTCGGGCCAGACCGTCGAGGTCAAAGGTCCGAAGGGCGTCCGCTCCTTCACCGCCACGGACGACGTGGACGTGATCCTCGAGGACAACGCGGTTTCGGTGAAGCCGCGCGGTCTCTCGAAGCGCGCCCGTCAGCAGTGGGGGATGTCCCGCACCCAGGTTCAGAACCTGGTCACGGGCGTCACCGAGGGCTTCAAGAAAGAGCTCGAGATCCAGGGCGTCGGTTACCGCGCCCAGGTCCAGGGCAAGACCTTGAAGCTGGCGCTCGGCTATTCGCATGACGTGGAATACGCGATCCCCGAGGGGATCGACATCGTCTGCGCCAAGCCGACCGAAATCGCGATCACCGGCATGGACCAGCAGAAGGTCGGCCAGGTGGCGGCGAACATCCGTGAGTGGCGCGCGCCGGAGCCCTATAAGGGCAAGGGCATTCGCTACAAGGGCGAATACATCTTCCGCAAGGAAGGCAAGAAGAAATAAGGAGGCGTCGTAATGGCTTTGACCAAGCGTGAACTGTTCCAGCGGCGCCGCCAGCGTGTGCGCAGCCGTCTGCGGAAATACTCGAACGGCAAGCTCCGTCTGTCGGTGCATCGTTCGAACAAGAACATCTCGGTCCAGGTGATCGACGACAAGCAGGGCGCCACGCTCTGCGCGGCGTCGAGCCTCGAGTCCGCCCTGGGCGTGATCGGGAAGAACAACAAGGAAGCCGCGGCCAAGATCGGCGCCGCGATCGCCGAGCGCGCCAAGGCGGCCGGCATCGAGGAAGTCGTGTTCGACCGCGGCGGTTACCTCTTTCACGGGAAGGTCAAGGCGCTCGCCGACGCCGCCCGTGAAGGCGGCCTGAAGTTCTGAGGAGGCGATAATGGCCAGGGAAGACAACCGGCGTGATCGCCGCCGCGACCGCGACGAGGATCCTGAATTCCAGGATCGTCTCGTCGCCATCAACCGCGTGTCGAAGACCGTCAAGGGCGGCAAGCGCTTCGGCTTCGCCGCGCTCGTCGTCGTCGGCGACCAGAAGGGCCGCGTGGGCTTCGGCAAGGGCAAGGCCCGCGAAGTCCCCGAGGCGATCCGCAAGGCGACCGAGCAGGCCAAGCGCGGCCTGATCCGGGTGCCGCTGCGGGAAGGTCGGACGCTGCATCACGACGTCCGGGGCCATCACGGCGCCGGCAAGGTGGTGATGCGGACCGCGCCGCAGGGCACTGGCATCATCGCCGGCGGTCCGATGCGCGCCGTGTTCGAGATGCTGGGCGTTCAGGACGTGGTGGCCAAGTCCATCGGGTCCCAGAACCCCTACAACATGATCCGGGCCACCATCGACGGGCTGAAGGAAGAGTCTTCGCCCCGTCACGTGGCCGCGCGCCGGGGCAAGAAGGTCGCTGACATTCTGCCCAAGCGCGACAATGCTCCGGCCGACGCCGAAGCCGCGGAAGCGTGAGGTAGATCGATATGGCCAAGACCGTCGTCGTGAAGCAGATCGGTTCGCCGATCCGCCGCCCCGCCAAGCAGCGCGAGACCCTCATCGGTCTCGGGCTGAACAAGATGCACAAGACCCGCGAGCTGGAGGACACCCCCTCCGTGCGCGGCATGGTCAACTCGATCCCGCACCTGGTGCAGATCGTCGAAGAGCGCGGCTGAGCCGACCGCTTTTCGGACCGTTCGGAGGGGCCGCGTTGCAGCGGCCCCTTTTCCCATAGGTCGATGGCCCTCGCGGATGACGCCGCGCCGGGGTCCGACAGGAAGGATATGCGTCATGCAGCTTCATGAACTCCGCGACAATCCCGGCGCCACGCGCAAGAAGAAGCGCGTCGGCCGCGGCCCGGGCTCGGGCAAGGGCAAGACCGCCGGGCGCGGCATCAAGGGTCAGAAGTCCCGTTCGGGCGTGGCCATCAACGGCTACGAGGGCGGCCAGATGCCGATCTATCGGCGCCTGCCCAAGCGCGGCTTCACCAATATCTTCCGCAAGGACTTCGCGGTGGTGAACCTGGACAACATCGCCAAGTTCATCGAGGCCGGGAAGCTGGACGGCGCCAAGCCGATCGACGAGGCCGCGCTGGTCGCGTCGGGTCTCGTGCGCCGCAAGCTGGACGGCGTCCGGGTGCTGGGCCGGGGCGACGCGCCCAAGGGCCTGACGCTGGAGGTCACCGGCGCGTCGAAGTCGGCGATCGCCGCGATCGAGGCCGCCGGCGGCAAGATCACCGTGCTGGCCCCCGCGGCCCCTGCGGCGACTGAGACCGCGGAATGACATTGCGGGCCCCAAGCCCGTCGATTAACTAATCAGCGACGCCGCCGCGGGGCTCGTCCCCCGGCGGCGTCGCTTTGATCGTTTCAGGGAGAGCGCCATGGCGTCCGCCGCCGAGCAGATGGCCCAGAACCTGAGCTGGAGCACCTTTGGCAAGGCCAAGGAGCTGCAGAGCCGGATTCTGTTCGCGCTGGGTCTGCTCATGATCTACCGGCTGGGGACCTTCATCCCCATGCCAGGCATCGATCCGATCCAGCTCGCGCGATTCGTCGAACAGACCCAGTCGGGCATTCTCGGCGTCTTCAACATGTTCGCCGGAGGCGCCGTCGAGCGCATGGCGATCTTCGCGCTGGGCATCATGCCCTACATCTCCGCCTCGATCATCATGCAGCTCATGAGCTCGATGGTCCCTTCGCTGGAGGCCCTCAAGAAGGAGGGCGACGCCGGCCGGCGGAAGATGAACCAGTACACCCGCTACGGCACCGTGGTGCTGGCCGCGTTCCAGGCCTACGGCATCGCCGTCGGGCTCGAGGGGCAGGGGCTGGCGCTCGATCCGGGCTGGTTCTTCCGCGCCTCGACGGTGATCACCCTGGTCGGGGGCACCATGTTCCTGATGTGGCTGGGCGAGCAGATCACCGCCCGCGGCATCGGCAACGGCATTTCGCTGATCATCTATGTCGGCATCGTCGCCAGCCTGCCCACCGCGCTGGCGCAGCTGTTCGAGCTGGGCCGCACCGGGCAGCTTCCGGCCGCCGTGATCATCGGCGTGATCGTCGGCGCGGTCGCGGTGATCGCGGCCGTGGTTTATATCGAGCGCGCCCAGCGGCGCATTCTCGTGCAATATCCCAAGCGCCAGGTCGGCCAGCGGATGTATGGGGGCGAGAACTCGTTCCTGCCGCTCAAGGTCAACACCGCCGGCGTGATCCCGCCGATCTTCGCGTCGTCGCTGCTGCTGCTGCCCGCCACCGTGGCCGGCTTCTCGGCCGATGGCGGGGCCTCGGGCTGGCTGAGCTATGTCGGGGCCTATCTGGGCCGCGGACAGCCGCTCTACCTGATCGCCTTCATCGGTCTGATCGTGTTCTTCGCGTTCTTCTACACGTCGGTGGTCTTCAACCCCGATGAGGTCGCGGACAATCTGAAGAAGAACGGCGGCTATGTGCCGGGCATCCGGCCGGGCAAGCGCACGTCGGACTACTTCGACTATGTGCTCACTCGACTGACGGCGGTCGGCGCGCTTTATCTGGCGGTGATCTGCGTGATGCCGGAGATCCTGATCTCGGAACTCGCGATCCCGTTCTATTTCGGGGGCACGTCGCTCCTGATCGTGGTCAGCGTGACCATGGATACCGTAACTCAGGTCCAGAGCCATCTGCTCGCGCATCAATACGAAGGGCTTATTGAAAAGTCCCGGCTCGGACGACGGGGGAAGAAGAAGCGATGAACATCATTCTGCTGGGGCCCCCCGGGGCCGGCAAGGGCACCCAGGCGCGGCGTCTGGTCGAGGAGCGGGGCATGGTCCAGCTCTCCACCGGCGACATGCTGCGGGAGGCCCAGGCCAGCGGCTCGGAGATGGGCAAGGTGGTCGCGGACGTCATGGCGCGCGGCGCGCTGGTGACGGACGAGATCGTCATCGGCCTGATCCGGGAGCAGCTGGAGAACGGCGCCGCGGCCAAGGGGGCGATCTTCGACGGCTTCCCCCGGACGCTGGCCCAGGCGGACGCCCTGGGCGAGCTGCTGGCCAAGGAGGGGCTGCAGCTCGACGGCGTGATCGAGATGCGGGTGGACGACGAGGCGCTTGTGGACCGCGTCTCCGGCCGCTTCACCTGCGGCGCCTGCGGGGAGGTGTATCACGACACCACCAACCCGCCGGCCAAGCCGGACACCTGCGACAAATGCGGAGCGGTGGACAGCTTCAAGCGTCGCCCCGACGACAACGCCGAGTCGATGCGCACGCGGCTGCTGGCCTATTATCGCGACACGTCGCCCCTGATCGGCTACTATTGGGCCAAGGGCAAGCTCACGCGCGTGGACGGCATGGCCGCCCCCGACGCGGTGGCGGCGGAGCTGAAAGGCGCGCTGGACGGGTGAGGCCCGAAGGGAATCGGCAAAGGTGGTCGACCAAGGGTTGACGCGCCCCGGACCCTTCATATACTCCGCGCCTCCAACACAGGGGAGTCGCGCCGAGCCCTCCGGTCCACGGATCGGGAGAATCGGTGCGGACGACCCGTCGGGCCCAAGGGCCCGACGCTGCAGCCGGCGGGGACGCCTCTCAGGACGCTTCCCCCGACCGACTTGATCGAGAACGGAATATGAGCCCGGCCGGCCCCGCCGCAAGGGCGGACGGACCACGGAACACCGGGCACGACCGGACGAGAGACGGAGACGGACCTTGGCGCGCATTGCTGGCGTGAATATCCCGACGAACAAGAGGACCCACGTGGCCCTCACCTACATTCACGGCATTGGCCCGAGCTCCGCCAAGGAGATCTGCTCTGCCGTGGGCATCGCCGACGAGCGTCGTATCAACGAGCTCTCGGACGCCGAAGTCCTCGCGATCCGCGAGTACATCGACGGCAACCTGGCGGTCGAAGGCGACCTGCGCCGGGAAGTGGCGGTGAACATCAAGCGGCTGATGGACCTCGGCTGCTATCGCGGGCTGCGGCATCGCCGGCAGCTCCCGGTTCGCGGTCAGCGCACCCACACCAACGCCCGGACCCGCAAGGGCAAGGCGAAGCCGATCGCCGGCAAGAAGAAGTAAGGAGAAGCTTCGATGGCTCGCGAGAAGCAGCGCGTTAAGCGCAAAGAGCGGAAGAACATTTCGTCCGGTGTGGCGCATGTGAACTCCTCGTTCAACAACACCAAGATCCTGATCGCCGACGCCCAGGGCAATGCCATTTCCTGGTCCTCGTCGGGCGCCATGGGCTTCAAGGGGTCGCGCAAGTCGACCCCCTACGCCGCCCAGGTTGCCGCCGAGGACGCTGGCAAGAAGGCCCAGGAGCACGGGATGCGCACGCTCGAGGTCGAGGTCCAGGGCCCCGGCTCGGGCCGTGAGAGCGCGCTGCGCGCGCTGCAGGCGGTGGGTTTCACCATCACCTCCATCCGCGACGTGACCCCGATTGCCCATAACGGCTGCCGCCCGCCGAAGCGTCGCCGCGTCTGACGCAGAGACGATTTGGCAGGCCCACGGCCCGCGCCCGATGCGCGGGCCTTAGGCCGTTTCAGGCCCAAGCAAGAATTCCTCGGGACGCACGGCGCGGCTACGGATCCCGCCCGGGCCAGAATGGAGGACGATCATGATCCATAAAAACTGGCAGGAACTTATCCGGCCGACCGGACTCGACATCCGCCCCGGCGCCGATCCGTCGCGCATGGCGACCGTCGTCGCCGAGCCGCTGGAGCGGGGCTTCGGCCTCACGCTCGGCAACGCCCTGCGCCGCGTTCTGCTGTCCTCGCTGCAGGGCGGGGCCGTCACCTCGATCCAGATCGACGGCGTGCTGCACGAATTCTCGTCCGTCGCCGGCGTGCGGGAGGACGTGACCGACATCGTCCTCAACATCAAGGGCGTCTCGGTCAAGGTCGAAGCCGACGGGCCCAAGCGCCTCACCCTGCGCGGCGAGGGGCCGGGCCTGGTGACCGCCGCCGCCATCCAGGAAGTCGCGGGGGTCGAGATCCTCAACCCCGATCACGTGATCTGCCACCTCGACGAGGGCGCGAGCTTCCATGTCGAGCTGATCGTCGACAGCGGCAAGGGCTACGTCCCCGCCGACCGCAACAAGGCCGAGGACGCGCCGATCGGCCTGATCCCGGTCGACGCGCTGTTCAGCCCGGTCAAGAAGGTCAGCTACAAGGTGGAGCCGACCCGTGAGGGCCAGGTGCTCGACTACGACAAGCTGACCCTGACGCTGGAGACCGACGGCTCGGTCACGCCGGACGACGCCGTGGCCTATGCCGCGCGCATCCTGCAGGACCAGCTGTCGGTGTTCGTCAACTTCGAGGAGCCCGAATCGGCCTCCCGCGGCGACGACGACGACCTGCTGGGCACCGGCACGCCGCCGGTCCTGCTCAAGAAGGTCGACGAGCTGGAGCTTTCGGTCCGCTCGGCCAACTGCCTGAAGAACGACAACATCGTCTATATCGGTGACCTGGTGCAGAAGACCGAGGCGGAGATGCTCCGGACCCCGAACTTCGGCCGCAAGTCGCTGAACGAGATCAAGGAGGTCCTCGTGCAGATGGGCCTTCACCTCGGAATGGACGTGCCGGACTGGCCGCCGGACAACATCGAGGACCTGGCTCGCAAATACGAAGACCAGTTCTGACGAAGGCGAGGGCGGGGATTTCCCCGCCCTCTTCGCATTCCGGGGCGCCCCGTGGCGCGTCGGAGGGTTGCCGGCCCGCGATTCTTCCTGTAATCGCGCGCCACTCGGGCCGTGACGGCCCCAAGGAGGGCGAGGCCATGGACCTCTCCCGGACAAAGCATAACGCGAAGAAGGAATGACCCCATGCGCCACGGTCACGGCTATCGGAAGCTGAACCGCACCCACGAGCACCGCAAGGCGATGTTCGCGAACATGGTCTGCTCGCTCATCGAGCACGAGCAGATCAAGACCACCCTGCCCAAGGCGAAAGAGCTGAAGCGGATCATCGACAAGGTGATCACCCTCGGCAAGCGCGGCGATCTGCACGCCCGCCGCCTGGCCCATGCCGACATCCGCCAGGACGCCGCCGTGAAGAAGCTCTTCGACGTGCTGGGTCCGCGCTACCAGGAGCGTTCGGGCGGCTATTCGCGCGTCCTGAAGGCCGGTTTCCGCTATGGCGACATGGCCCCGATGGCGATCATCGAGCTGGTCGACCGCGACCCGGCCGCCAAGGGCGCCGGCGACAAGGCCCGCGTGGCCGCCGAGCTGGAAGCCGCCGACGAGTGATCCGCCGCGGCCCCTTCGGGGGCGCCGGACGCCGATCTGCGCGACGATCAGGGCCGCTCCCTCACGGGGGCGGCCCTTTCGCTTGCCGACGCGGGCGCCTAGATTCCGGTCCCGAACGGAGGTCCCGCCCATGACGATCATCGCCCCTCGCCGCGCCGGTCTGCTCGCGTTGGCGCTCGCCGCCGCGTGGACCGCGCCGCCCGCCTGGGCGGAGATCGCGCGCCGGACGCCGGAGGGGATGGCGGAGATCCAGCTCTCCTTCTCGCCGGTGGTAAAGGCGGCCGCGCCGGCGGTGGTCAACATCTACGCCCGCCGGGTGGTGACCCGCCGCCCCAGCCCCTTCGCCGGCAACCCGTTCTTCGAGCGGTTCTTCGGCCAGGCCATGCCGCAGGGCAGGCGGGTGGAGAACGCGCTGGGCTCCGGCGTCATCGTGACGGGCGACGGGCTGGTGGTGACCAATCACCACGTGGTGGGCGACGCGTCCGAGATCCGGGCCGTGCTCGCCGACCGTCGCGAGTTCGACGCCGAGGTGGTGCTCTCGGACCCGGAAAGCGACCTGGTGGTGCTGCGCCTGGAGGGCGCGGAGAACCTGCCGGCGCTGGAACTGCGCGACCCGGAATCCGAAGGCGTGGAGGTCGGGGACCTGGTGCTCGCCATCGGCAACCCGTTCGGGGTGGGGCAGACGGTGACCTCGGGCATCGTGTCGGCGCTGGCGCGGTCGCGGGCGGCGCCGGGCGGGGGCGCGGGCTACTACCTTCAGACCGACGCGGCGATCAATCCAGGCAATTCCGGGGGCGCGCTGGTGGACATGCAGGGCCGGCTGCTGGGCATCAACACCGCGATTCTCAGCCGCTCCGGCGGGTCCATCGGCATCGGCTTCGCGGTGCCCTCGGCGCTGGTGCGGCAGGTGGTGGCGCAGGCGGAGGCCGGGCGCTCGACCCTCGCGCGGCCGTGGTCGGGGCTCTCGGGCCAGCCGGTGGACGGCGCCATGGCCGAGGCGCTGGGGATGGCCTCGCCCGAAGGGCTGGTGATCTCGAAGATCCACCCGCTGTCGCCCTTCGCGTCGGCGGGGCTGGCGCGGGGGGACGTGATCCTCGCGGTGGACGGGCGGCCGGTGGGCACGCAGGCGGAGCTGGAATTCCGGCTGGCCGCGCTGGGGCTGGGCGAGACGGCGGAGGTCGCGTTCCTGTCGGGGGGGACGGCGCGCGCCGCCTCGCTGGCGCTGGCCTCGGCGCCGGAGACGCCTGCGCGCGATCCGCGGGCGCTGGTCGGGCGCACGCCGCTGGGCGGGTTGACGGTGGCCAATCTCAACCCCGCGCTGGCCCATGAACTGGGCCTGCCGCTGGGGACCGAGGGCGTGGCGGTGGTGGAGGTGGCCCGCCCGACCGGCCGCGCGGGCTTGCGGGTGGGCGACGTGATCCGGGCGATCAACGGGCGCGACGTGGCGAACGCCGCGCAGCTTGAGCGGCTGGCCCGCAAGGGGCCCTATCCGGAAGAAGTGCGGATCGAGCGCGGCGGCCGTCACGGCGTCCTGCGCTTCCGGCGCTGAGCGGGGGCGGGGGCATGGCGGCGGATCTTTTCGGCGGGTCGGATGACCGGGCGCCCGGCGGCGAGCCGGGCGGGCAGGCGGGGCAGGGCGGCGCCCGGCGTCCGCTGGCCGATCGGCTGCGCCCGGCGCGGATCGAGGAGGTCATCGGCCAGGACCATCTGCTCGGCCCCGGAGGGCCGCTGGCGGAGATGGTGGCGGCGCGGGAATTGCCCTCGCTGATCCTCTGGGGGCCTCCCGGCGTGGGCAAGACCACGCTGGCCCGCTTGCTGGCGGAGGCGACGGACCAGGCCTTCGTGCAGATCTCCGCGATCTTCTCGGGCGTGGCGGAGCTGCGGAAGGTGTTCGACGCGGCGCGCATCCGCTTCGGCAACGGCGTGGGCACGCTGCTCTTCGTCGACGAGATCCACCGTTTCAACCGCGCCCAGCAGGACGGGTTCCTGCCGCATATGGAGGCCGGCGTGATCACGCTGGTCGGCGCGACCACCGAGAACCCGTCCTTCGAGCTGAACGCCGCCGTGCTGTCGCGGGCGCAGGTGCTGGTGCTGCACCGGCTCGACGATGCGGCGATGGCGGGGCTGCTGGCGCGGGCGGAGGCGTCCGAAGGCCCGCTGCCGCTGACCCCCGACGCGCGCGAGGCGCTGATCGGCATGGCCGACGGCGACGGGCGGGCGCTGCTGAACCTCGCCGAGCAGGCGCTGCGCATGGGGCCGGGGCCGGTGGACCGGGAGGGGCTGTCGCGCCGGCTGACCCGGCGGGCGGCGCAATACGACAAGTCCGGCGACGGGCATTACAACCTGATCTCGGCGCTGCACAAATCGGTGCGCGGCTCGGACCCGGACGCGGCGCTCTACTGGCTGGCGCGGATGATCGAGGGGGGCGAGGACCCGCGCTTTCTGGCCCGCCGCATCACCCGCATGGCCTCCGAGGACATCGGGCTGGCGGATCCCGAGGCGCTGCCGCTCTGCCTCGCGGCATGGGAGACCTATGAGCGGCTGGGCTCGCCGGAGGGGGAGCTGGCGCTGGCGGAGGCCATCGTGCATCTGGCGCTCGCGCCCAAGTCGAACGCGGTCTATCGGGGCTGGAAGGGGGCGCTGCGGCTGGCCAAGGAAACCGGCTCGGCCCCGCCGCCGGCCCATATCCTGAACGCGCCGACGAAGCTGATGAAGGAACAGGGCTACGGCGCGGGCTACGCCTATGACCATGACGCGGAGGACGGGTTCTCCGGGCAGAACTATTTTCCCGACGGGATGGCGCGGCCGCAGCTCTACGCGCCGGTGGAGCGGGGCTTCGAGCGGGATCTGGCCAAGCGGGTGGCCTATTTCGACAAGCTGCGGGCGAAGCGCAGGGCCGGGAGCGGGGAGGAGCCCTGACGGGCTCCCGTTTCCCGGCCGAAGCTCCCGCCCGCCCACCCCGCTTCGGCCGGGAAACGGGGCGGGCCCGCCGGGATGCGCGGCGCGCAGGGCGGCCGGGCGCGCGCGCCGCTTGACGTCGCACGGGCTTTGGCGCATCAGCCCGCGATGACCTATGTTTTCGTCGCCCTCGGGGGCGCCCTCGGCGCGACCCTGCGATTCCTGTTCTCCGGCTGGGCCCTGCGCACGCTGGGGACCGGATTTCCGTGGGGGACGTTCGGGGTCAACGTCATCGGCGCCTTCCTCATGGGGTTGGCCGCGGTCGTGCTGATGGAACGCGCGCCGGGCGCCTGGGCGCGTTTCGCGCCGCTGGTGATGACCGGCGTGCTCGGCGGCTTCACCACCTTCTCCGCCTTCTCGCTCGACGCGCTCTATCTGCTGGAGCGCGGCCGCATGGGCGTGGCGGCGAGCTACATGCTCGGCTCGGTGGCGGCGTCGGTCTTCGCGCTATGGGCGGGGCTCAGCCTCGGCCGCGCCGTTTTCGGAGAGGGGTGAGCCATGCCCGGCGTGCAGAATATCGAGATCGAGACCGACGACGCCGACCAGCGCATCGACCGCTGGCTGCGCAAGCGCTTTCCGCAGCTGTCCCAGGGGCGGATCGAGAAGATGCTGCGCAAGGGCGAGCTGCGGGTGGACGGGGGGCGGGCCAAGTCCTCGACCCGGCTGGAGGTGGGGCAGGTGGTGCGCGTGCCGCCGATGCCCGACGAGACCCCGGAATATCTGGCGCGGCGCGAGGCCGAGCGGGCCGAGCAGCGCGCCCGCATCGCGCCCGGCGACGCGAAGATGATCCGCGAGGCGGTGATCTATCGCGACGACCAGCTGATCGTGCTCAACAAGCCCGCCGGCCTGCCCGTGCAGGGCGGTTCCGGCCAGTCGGACCGGCATGTGGACGGGCTGACCGAGGCGCTGAAATTCGACCTGGAGGAGCGGCCCAAGCTGGTCCACCGGCTCGACCGCGACACGTCGGGCGTGCTGGTGCTGGCGCGCACCCCGGGGGCGGCGCGGGCGCTGACCGCGAGCTTCCGGCATCGCAACACCCGCAAGATCTACTGGGCGGTCACCTCCGGCGTGCCGGACCCCGAGCAGGGCGCGATCCGCTGGGGGCTGGTCAAGGCGCCGGGCCGCGGCGGCGGCGGCGAGGGCGAGAAGATGCGCCTGGTCCATCCCGACGAGGTCGCGGCCACCGAGGGCGCCAAGCGCGCGCTGACCGAATACCAGGTGTTCGAGGCGGTGGGGACGCGCGCCGCCTGGGTGGCGCTGTCGCCGATCACCGGGCGCACGCACCAGCTTCGCGCCCATATGGACGCGCTGGGCACGCCGGTGGTGGGGGACGGCAAGTATGGCGGCTCCGGCCTGACCAACGAGGGCGACGGCTGGGGCGCGCAGCTGGGCGGCATCATCAGCCGCAAGCTGCACCTGCACGCGCGCTCGCTGACCATCGAGCATCCGACCACCAAGCGCATGCTGACCGTGGCGGCGCCGCTGCCCGAGCACATGCAGCGGACCTGGGACACGTTCGGCTGGAAGGTCGAGAACGCCCCCGCCGATCCGTTCGACCCGGACCGGGACGAGGACAGGAGCCGGGACAAGCCCAAGGGCAGGCGCTGAGCGCGCCCGCGCTCGCTGGACAGGCGGCCCCCCGGGCGATACCCAACTTCCCGGGCCCCGCGGGGCCGCGCCCCTGCACCGGAGCCCGAGCCCCGTGACCCCCGATATCGTGACCGCCGAGATCGTGACCCCCGATACGCCCCTGCGTCTGGTCGTCTTCGACATGGACGGTACCCTGATCGACAGCCAGGCGCTGATCCTCGCGGCCATGGACCGGGCCTTCGCGGCCGAGCATCGCGCGCCGCCGCCGCCCTCCGACACGCTGGGCATCATCGGCCTGTCGCTGCCCGAGGCGTTCCGCAGGCTCGCGCCCTCCGAGGACGGCCCCGCCATCGACCGGCTTTGCGCCGCCTATCGCGCCGCCTTCGTGGCGATCCGGGCGGAGACCGGGGGCGAGGCGTCCAGCCCGCTCTATCCCGGCGCGCGCGAGGCGGTGGCGCGGCTGGCGGCCCGGCCCGAAATGCTGTTGGGCGTGGCCACCGGCAAGGCCCGGCGCGGGCTGAACCACGCGCTCGCCGCCCATGACCTCGGCGGGTTCTTCCAGACCCTGCAGACGGCCGACGACCACCCCTCCAAGCCGCATCCCTCGATGCTGCTGCGGGCGCTGGCCGAAACCGGGGCCGAGGCCGCCCACGCGGTGATGATCGGCGATACCGAATACGACATGGAGATGGCCCGCAACGCCGGTTTCGCGGCGCTGGCCGTCACCTGGGGCTACCATGACGAGCCGCGCCTGCGCGCCGCCGGGGCCCATGCCGTGATCCACGGCTACCATGAACTGGAGGCGGCGCTGGCCGCGCTCGAAGAGGAAGGGGTCTGAGCCATGGCCGTCGCCGGCGCCGCGCCCAAGCGTTTCTGGACCGAAGCCGCCTGCCTGCCCGCCGGGGACGGCGCCGGATGGGCCGTCGAACTGGACGGCAAGCCCCTGCGCACGCCCGGCGGCGCGGCGCTGGTCGCCCCCACCAGGGCGCTCGGCGACGCCACGGCGGCGGAGTGGAATGCGCAGGGCGAGATGCTCGACCCCGCGACCCTGCCGCTGACCAGGGCGCTGAATACGGTCATCGACCGGGTGAGCGCCCACAAGGCCGAGGTGGTGGGCATGATCGCGGAGTTCGGCGGCTCGGACCTGCTATGCTACCGCGCGCCCCATCCCCGCCCCCTGACCGCGCGCCAGGCCGAGGCCTGGGACCCCTGGGTCGCCTGGGCCGAGACCCGCCACGGCGCCCGGCTGATCTGCGCCGAGGGGGTCATGCATGTGGCCCAGGACCCCGCCGCGCTCGCCGCCCTGACCGCGGCGGTGGAGGCGCATGACGCCTATCGGCTCGCCGCCCTGCATGAGCTGGTGACGCTCTCGGGCTCGCTGGTCATCGGGCTGGCGGTGTCGGAGGGCGCGCTGGAGGCCGAGGCCGGCTGGCGCCTGTCCCGGCTGGACGAGGATTTCCAGGCCGAGCATTGGGGCGAGGACGCCGAGGCCGCCGAGGTCGCCGCCCTGAAACGCGCCGATTTCCTGCAGGCCCGCCGGCTGCTCGACCTGCTGGGCTGAGCTTTTCCCGACCGCCCCGTCAGAGCGAGGACATGCGATGACCGACCCCACCTCCGGCCGCCCCGCCCCGCTCTGGCCCGAAAGCCTCGCCGACATGCCGACGCCGGCGCAGATGGCCGCGCTTTCCGGGCGCGAGATGATCGAGCGGGTGCGCGACGGCAAGCTGCCCTCCGCCCCCATCGCCCGGCTGCTGAACTTCCAGATGACCGAGGTCGGCGACGGGACCGTGACCTTCGAGGGCGAGACCTCCTTCGACCTCTACAACCCCATCGGCTCGGTGCATGGCGGCTGGTACGGCGTGCTGCTGGACAGCGCCATGGGCTGCGCGATCCATACGAAGCTGCCGGCCGGCAAGGGCTATCTTACGCTGGAATACAAGGTGAATATCCTGCGCGGCGCGCGGGAGGACACCGGGCGCCTGCGCGCGTTGGGCGTCGCCCGGCATGTCGGGCGGCAGACCGCGACGGCGGACGGAACGCTGGTGGACGCGGCCGGCAAGGTCTACGCCTCGGCCACCACCACCTGCCTGGTGTTCGATATCGGCTGACCGGGGCCGGCAAGAGCCTCGGGACGCCAAAACAGGGAGAGTTGCGATGAAGCTGCTGCGCTGGGGCCCCAAAGGGGCGGAGAAGCCGGGGATGCTGGACGCCTCCGGCGGCGTGCGGGACCTGTCGGGGACGCTGGGCGACCTGGCGGGCGACGCGCTGACCCCGGCCTCGCTGGACCGGCTGCGCGGGATCGACCCGGCGAACCTGCCGCTGGTCGACGCGCCGCGGCTGGGCGCCTGCCTGTCCCGGGTGCCGACCTTCCACGCCATCGGGCTGAACTACGGCCTGCACGCGGACGAAAGCGGGATGGCCCACCCGAAGGAGCCGATCGTGTTCTCCAAGGCGTCGTCCTGCCTCGCCGGGCCGAACGACCCGCTGACCATCCCGAAGGACAGCGTTAAGACCGACTGGGAATGCGAGCTGGGCGTGGTCATCGGCCAGGTCACCGAGCATGTCTCGGAGGCCGAAGCCCTGTCCCGCGTCGCCGGCTATTGCGTGGTCAACGACGTGTCCGAGCGCGAATGGCAGCAGGAGCGCGGCGGCCAGTGGGTCAAGGGCAAGTCCGCCCCCGGCTTCGGCCCGACCGGCCCGTGGCTGGTGACGGCGGATGAGATCCCCGACCCGCAGGCGCTGCGCATCTGGCTGACGCTGAACGGCGGCGAGGGCAAGCAGGACTCCAACACCTCCGACATGATCTTCTCGGTCGCCGAGATCATCTCCTATCTCAGCCGGTTCATGCGGCTGGTTCCGGGGGACCTGATCTGCACCGGCACGCCCTCGGGCGTCGGCATGGGGATGAAGCCGCAGCGCTTCCTGCGGCCCGGCGACGTGCTGGAGCTGGGGGTCGAGGGGCTCGGGTCCCAGCGGCAGGAAGCGGTGGCGTTCTCCGGTTGAGATCGCGGCCGAGGCCGGGACGCGACCGGGCAGGGCGGCGCAGGGACAGGGCGGCACAGGGCAGGGGGAGAGGGGCGGCGATGACCGGACCGGCGATCGAGGGCTACGCCCGCTACGCGATCTACTACGCGCCGGAGGCGGGCTCGCCGCTCTGGCGCTTCGGCTCGGCCTGGCTGGGCTGGGACGCGGAGACCGGCGAGGTTCCGCCCCGCCCCGAGGTCTCCGGCCTGCCGGCCCCGGCGGAGGATCTCACCGCCTCTCCCCGCCGCTACGGGTTCCACGGCACCCTGAAGCCGCCCTTCGCGTTGGCCGACGGAACCTCCCCCGCCGAGCTGCTGGCCGCGGCGGAGGCGATGGCCGCGCGGATGATCCCGTTCGAGGCCCCGCCGCTGGCGCTGCACGCCCTCGGCCGCTTCGCCTCCCTGCGCCTGTCCGAGCCGTCGGAGGCGATGGCCGCCATGGCGATGACCTGCGTCGAGACGCTGGACCGCTTCCGCGCCCCGCCCTCGGAGGCCGAGCTGGAGCGTCGCCGCGCCAACCCGCTGTCAGCGGAGCAGGAGGCGATGCTGGCCCGCTGGGGCTATCCCTATGTGGGGCCGGGCTTCCGCTTTCACCTCACCCTGTCCTCGGCCCTGTCGCCGGAGGACCTGGAGGCCACGGCCGCCGCGCTCGCCCCCCATGTCGCGCCGTTCCGCGCGGCGCCGCTGGCCGTGCGCGAGGTGGCGCTATACGGCGATCCGGGCGGCGGCGCGCCGTTCCGCCTGCTGCGTCGGCTGCCCTTCGGGGGCTGAGGCCGGCGGTTCCGCGGACATGCGACCCGAGCGCGCGGGACTGTATCGGCGCGCGCGCCTGCGCTAAGCTCGATCTCACGCCGCGACGCCTTTGCCGGGGACTGCGCCATGAACCACATCGCCGTGCGGGCCATCATCCGGGGCAGGGTTCAGCGCGTGGGATATCGGGACTGGGCCTGCCGCGCGGCGTGGGAGCTCGGGCTCTGGGGCTATGTGCGCAACCTCTCCGACGGATCGGTGGAGCTGATGGCCGTGGGGCCCGAGGATCGGGTCCGCCGGATCCTCGACGCCTGCCGCGAGGGCCCGGAGCATGCCGAGGTCTCCGACGTGAACGAGGAGCCCTGGCTGGTCGAGGCCCGGATGCCCGACGGGGCGCCGCTTTCGGGTTTTCTGCGGACGGCCTGACTCGCCCCTGGGGTGATTCTGTCGGCGCGGGCGCTCGGCGTCGAGGCCCCGCATCGCGGCGCCCCGGACGCAACGTCAACCGAGATTTCGAATCAGCGAATGGAATCAAAGGCCAATCGGCCGGCGATCGCGTGTTCGCAGCGCGATGCATTCCGAGGCGCCCTGCGCGTAAACCGCCCTGATATCAGGCGTTCATACTCTCGCCGCTTTGCGGCATGATAGTGGCTGCGGCAGGGGTTGACCTCCTGTGAAGGCCCCGTTCAAAGTTCGTGATGAGCGAGGGCATCCTGGCCGCTCAGGCGACCACGCTCATGCGTCCCGGGTTCCGGCCCACGCGCGACGACCGAAAACAGAACGGAAGGTTCTGGACCCTACAGGAAGAGGTACATCCACCTATGAAACTCAACAACCTGATCGGCGCCGCCGCCGCCGCCGTGGCGCTGTCGGCCGGCGCCTCCGCGGCCGCGACGCTAGACGACGTGAAGGCCAAGGGGTTCCTCAGCTGCGGCGTCGCCACCGGCGTCGCGGGCTTCGAGTTCACCGACGCCAACGGCGAATGGGCCGGCTTCGACGTCGCGGTCTGCCGCGCCGTCGCCGCCGCGGTCTTCGGCGACCCGAAGGCGGTGAAGTTCACCCCGACCACCGCCAAGACGCGCTTCACCGCGCTCGCCTCCGGCGAGATCGACATGCTGTCGCGCGTCACCACCTGGACCTTCAGCCGCGATGTCGACCTGAAGTTCGAGTTCGCGGGCGTCAACTACTATGACGGCCAGGGCTTCCTGGTCCCGTCGGCGCTGGGCGTCACCTCGGCCAAGGAACTGGACGGCGCCACCGTGTGCATCCAGACCGGCACCACCACCGAGCTCAACCTGGCGGACTACTTCCGCGTCAACGGGATGAGCTACGAGCCGGTCCCCGTCGAGACCAACGCCGAGGCCCAGCAGAAGTATCTCGCGGGCGCCTGCGACGTGTACACCACCGACAGCTCGGCGCTGGCCGCGTCGCGCTCGACCTTCGAGACCCCGAAGGATCACATCATCCTTCCCGAGATCATCTCGAAGGAGCCGCTCGGCCCGGTCGTCCGTCACGGCGACTCCGAGTGGGGCGACGTGGTGCGCTGGTCGCTCAACGTCCTGATGATCGCCGAAGAGCTGGGCGTGACCAAGGACAACGTGGCCGAGA
Organism: Albimonas donghaensis; assembly: GCF_900106695.1. Classification (GTDB taxonomy): domain Bacteria; phylum Pseudomonadota; class Alphaproteobacteria; order Rhodobacterales; family Rhodobacteraceae; genus Albimonas; species Albimonas donghaensis. The sequence continues at coordinate 160,943 of NZ_FNMZ01000007.1, read as the reverse complement.
TGGCCAAGGGCACCGACAACCCGGAGATCAACCGCATGCTCGGCTCCGAAGGCGAGTACGGCGCGATGCTCGGCCTGCCGGCCGACTTCGCCGTGCACGTGATCTCGGCCGAGGGCAACTACGGCGAGATCTTCGCCAAGTACCTGGGCACCGACACCGCCGTCGGGCTGGAGCGCGGCCTGAACGCGCTGTGGACCCAGGGCGGCCTGCAGTACTCCCCGCCGTTCCGTTGATCGCGGACTGAGCGACCAATTGGGGCGCGCCGGGAACGGCGCGCCCCTCTCACATAATCGGACGCCCGCCGCGGCACGACCGGATCAACCGGCGGCTTTGGGGAGGTCGGGCGCCGCAACAGGTGAAGGAGCTGGCCATGGCGGCCATGACGGACGCGCCCCGCGCGGAGTTCCGGCTGGGGATGCTCTGGACCGATACGCGATACCGATCGCTGACCATCCAGATCATCGCCCTGATCCTCGTTATTCTCGGGGTGAGCTACCTTGTGTCCAACGTGCTCGCGAATCTCGCGGCGCTGGGCAAGACCTTCGACTTCGGGTTCCTGGAGGACCCGGCTTCCTATGACATCAACCAGCGGCTGATCGAGTACGACTCCCGATCCTCTCACGCCACGGCGGCGGTGGTCGGGATCCTCAACACGCTGCTGGTGGCCTTTCTGGGCTGCATCACCGCCACGGTTCTGGGCGTCGTGGCCGGCGTGCTGCGGCTGTCCAACAACTGGCTGATCTCCAAGGTCATGACCGTCTATATCGAGCTGGTGCGCAACGTGCCGGTTCTGATCCAGATCCTGCTTCTGGCCGCGGTCTTCGACGAATTCCTGCCCTCGCCCCGCCAGGCGGAGCCCTGGACCCTGTTCGGGCTGATGGAAGGCGGCATCGTCGCCACCAACCGCGGCTTCTACGTGCCCGGCCTGATCTTCGGCGACGGTTCGGTCTGGGTGGTGCTGGCCTTCATCGCCGGCGTGATCGGGTCCGTCTGGTACGCGCGCAAGGCGAAGGCGATCCAGCAGGACACCGGCCGCATCCTGCCTGTCGGGCGCGTGCGCCTGGCCCTGTGGGTGGTTCCGCCGCTGGTGATGTTCCTGCTGGTCTCGATCATCGCGGGCGCGCCGATCGCGGTGGAGGAGCCCGCGCTGAAGGGCTTCAACTTCCAGGGCGGCATCTACATGCGCAACAGCCTCGTGGCGCTGTGGCTGGCCCTGTCGATCTACACCGGCGCCTTCATCGCCGAGAACGTCCGCGCCGGCATCCAGTCCGTGTCCAAGGGCCAGTCGGAGGCCGCCTTCGCGCTGGGTCTGCGGCCCAACCGGACCATGAGCCTGGTGATCCTGCCGCAGGCGCTGCGGGTGATCATTCCGCCGCTGATCTCGCAGTATCTGAACCTGACCAAGAACTCGTCGCTGGCCATCGCGGTGGGTTACATGGACGCCACCGGCACGCTGGGCGGCATCACGCTGAACCAGACCGGGCGCGAGTTCGAGACGCTGCTGCTGCTGATGGCGTTCTACCTGTGCATCTCGTTGACCATCTCCATGATCATGAACCTGTATAACGAGCAGGTGAAGCTGGTGGAGCGGACTTCGGCCTCGGGCACGACATTCACCATGGCCAAGCTGTTCGACAAGACCACCGGGCCCTGGGACAACCTCAAGAAGGGCGATGCCGCGCACAAGACCAACTACGGCGTGGCCGGGTTCCTGAACCTGGTGGTGCTGCTCTACGCGGCGATCCTGGTGGGGCTGCTGGACTGGCTGTTCCTCGCCCATGTGCCGGAGGTCCGCATTCCCTACGTGGAATGGAGCTTTCTCGCGCAGCTCAGCTACCTGGCGCTGACCGCGTCCTGCGTGGCGACCCTGCTGACCGGGCTGTTCAAGCATTTCCGGGTGGCGGACTTCGCGACGCTGACCGCGGTGCTCTGGGTCGTCGCGGCGCTGTGCGGCGCGGATATCGGCGGGCTGCTGCCGATGCTGCCCGACGTGGTGGTGGTGGTCGGAGGCCTGGCCCTGCAGCTCGCGGCCATCGCTTACCTGATGCTCGGCGACCGGCCGAACGTCACCTACCTGACCCGTGTGAAGAGGGACGCCTGATGTCGGACCTGCATTCCAACACCGTCGCCTTCGTCGCCGGGTCGCAGATCCCGCCGAGCCCGCCGCCGGCCAAGGATCGGGGCGCCGTCAAGTGGCTGCGGGAGAACATGTTCTCGTCGGTCGCCAACGGCATCCTGACGGTCATCGCGGCGCTGGTGATCATCACGGCGGTCCCGGCCATCCTGCAATGGGCCTTCATCGACGCGGTCTGGTCCGCGGGCTCGCTGTCCGAGTGCCGCGAGATCGCCGCCGCCAACGGGGTCGAAGGCGCCTTCGCCTGCTGGGCGGTGATCAACGAGCGCTTCAACCAGTTCCTGTTCGGCTTCTACCCGAACGAGCTGCTGTGGCGCCCGGTCCTGGCCTTCGTGCTGATGTTCGTGGCCATGGCCCCGGTGCTGTTCCGCAGCCTGCCCAAGCCGATGCTGTGGTTCTCGGCCGCCTATCCCTTCCTCGCCTATTTCCTGATCTGGGGCGGGCTGGGGCTGGAGCCGGTGGAAAGCTCCAAGATCGGCGGCTTCCTGCTGGCGCTGATCATCGGCGTGACCGGGATCGTGGCCTCGCTGCCCTTCGGGGTGCTGCTGGCGCTGGGTCGGAAGTCGGATCTGTTCTTCATCAAGACGATCTGCGTGGTCTTCATCGAGTTCATCCGCGGCGTGCCGCTGATCACGCTGCTGTTCGTGGCGTCCTCGGTGCTGAACTACTTCTTCCCGCCGGGCACCGCGCTGGACCTGATCCTGCGCGTGGTCATCATGGCCACGCTGTTCTCGTCGGCCTACATGGCCGAGGTGATCCGGGGCGGTCTCGCCGCCCTGCCGCAGGGCCAGTACGAGGCGGCGGACAGCCTGGGCCTCGACTACTGGAAGTCGATGCGCCTGATCATCCTGCCGCAGGCGCTGAAGATCTCCATTCCCGGCATCGTCAACACCTTCATCGGGCTGTTCAAGGACACCACGCTGGTGTCGGTGATCGGCCTGCTGGACCCGGTGGGGATGATCACGCCGATCCGGGCCGACTCCAACTGGAACGGCCTGGTCTGGGAATTCTACGTCTTCGTCGCCCTCTTCTTCTTCGCCTTCTGCTTCTGCATGTCCCGGTACTCCATGTACCTGGAGAAGAAGCTGAAGACCGACAACCATTGAGCCGGGCCAAGGAGTGACGCCATGACCGACGCAACCGCCGCCGCCGCCCCGACCGCCCGCTCGACGATGACCGTCAGCGACGAGGTCGCGATCCAGATCTCCAAGATGAACAAGTGGTACGGTGAGTTTCACGTGCTGCGGGACATCAACCTCACCGTCAATCGCGGCGAGCGGATCGTGATCTGCGGGCCTTCGGGCTCGGGCAAGTCGACCCTGATCCGCTGCATCAACCGGCTGGAGGAGCATCAGGCCGGCAAGATCGTGGTGGACGGGACCGAGCTGACCTCGGACCTCAAGAACATCGACACGATCCGCAAGGAAGTCGGGATGTGCTTCCAGCACTTCAACCTCTTCCCGCACCTGACCATCCTGGAGAACTGCACCCTGGCCCCGATCTGGGTCCGCAAGACCCCTCGCCGCGAGGCGGAGGAGACGGCGATGCACTTCCTCGAGAAGGTCAAGATCCCCGACCAGGCCCACAAGTATCCGGGTCAGCTTTCGGGCGGTCAGCAGCAGCGCGTTGCCATCGCGCGAAGCCTGTGCATGAAGCCGCGGATCATGCTGTTCGACGAGCCGACCTCGGCCCTCGACCCCGAGATGATCAAGGAGGTGCTCGACACCATGATCAGCCTCGCGGAGGAGGGGATGACCATGCTTTGCGTGACCCATGAGATGGGCTTCGCGCGGCAGGTGGCCAACCGGGTGATCTTCATGGACCAGGGCCAGATCGTGGAGCAGAACGAGCCGGAGGAGTTCTTCCTGAACCCGCGCTCGGACCGCACCAAGCTGTTCCTCAGCCAGATCCTCGGCCACTGAGCCTCGCGGCGGGGCGGACCCCGCCGCATTCCAACTCCCCATGGGCCAAGTTCCCGCGGGCGGCGCTGAACAGGCGCCGCCCGTTCGCGTTGCGAGGCGCGGGCGAGTCCCCGGCGGGGGCGGCGGACGGCTTGCGGGGCCGCGCCGGCGTTTCCAGGCGACGACCAATTATTGCGCTGCAGTCCTGACTTGTTCTCTGAAGGTCATTGATCGCACGGGACAATCGAAAAGTCTTGCCGTCCATGTTGCGGTGCGGCAGGGTCGCGGCTGTCCCGTATCCAGGCCGTCAGACCGCACCGGAGATCGTCATGCGTATCCTTTCGCCCCTCCTCTCCCGCGCGCGTCCCTCCTCCCGCCGCCGGTCCGCTCTCGCCTGGCTCTGCATGGCGCCGGCGCTCGTCGCCGCGGCGCCGGCCGGGGCGGCGGTGATCCACGGGCTGTCCGGCGAATTCTGGGATCAGTCGTCCTTCATTCCCAACGCCGCGGCCGCGGAGGCCATCGCCGACAGCGAAACCCCCGACGTCGTGTTCCGCGCCACCACGCTCAGCTTCCCCAACGGGGAGGAGGACCTGGCCAACACCTCGTCTCTGCGCGACTATTTCGGGCCCAACGCCGAGGACTACGCCGGGGCCGAGATCGCCGAGCTCAGCTACAGCGTCTGGCGGCTGACCGGCTGGTTCGACCTGGATGTCGGGACCTACGCCATGCAGGTCGGCACGGATGACGGGTTCGTGCTCTATCTGGACGGGCAGGAGGCGGCGTCGCATCCGGAGTCGCGGGCCTTCGGCTATACCGGCTTCACCTTCGAGGTGACGGACGTGAACCCGGTGGCGGTGACGCTGGTCTGGTTCGAGAACAACGGGCTGACGGGGATGGAGTTCCTTTCCGACGGTCTGGTCCTGGGCGGCAGCGACCTGTTGCTGAACGCCGAGGATGACCCGGATCTCGCGGCCGTCCCGCTGCCCGCCTCCGGCGTTCTGCTGGGCGCGGCGCTGCTGGGGCTGCGGCACACGGCGCGCCGGGGCCGGCGCGCCGTCTGAACAGGCCGGAGCGGCCGGGGCGCCTTCCGCCGCGAAGCGCATCGCCGCCGCCCGCCGCTGCCGGATCGCGCGCCCGGAACCCGGGCCGTCGGGTCCGGCCGTTGCGTTAAGTTTGATTCCGATGCCGTTAAACTTGTCCGAAATTCCCGGGAATCGCCCGGGATGGCAGACCCCTCCCTGACGCCGCGCCGATCGCCCGATCCCCGGGCCGCGCGCCCGACCGGGAGACCTGCCATGCGCCTCACGCCCGAGCTCGCCGCCTTCCGCGCCGATGTGATCCACGCCGCGCCCGCGGACCCGGAGGCCGCCACCGGCGCCGCCGCCATTCTCGGGGCGCTGGGGCGCTCGATGCAGACCCAGCCCGAGACCTGGCTGATCACCGTCGGTCTCGCGCTGGCGCTGCTGGCGCTGGCCATGCCGCTGTTTTCGGAAGGGCGCGTCGGACGGGGCTGACCGCGACAGGTCCGACGGCGGCACGGGGGACGCGGCGGGGGGGACGCGGCGGGGGGACGCGGCGGGGGCGGGACGCGGCACGTGGAACCGCTTGGCGAAACGGGGCGCGCCGCGGGGGGAGCGGGGCCGGCCAGCCGCCGCTCCTCTCGCCGTCTTGCCGGGGGGGCGGCCGCCGCCGCGCCTTGCGCGCGACGCGCCCAGACCGTAAGACGCGGCGCATATTCGCAAGACCGGAGCGTCTCGGAAGGCCGGCCGCCATGCCCATACTCGTGATGAAATTCGGCGGCACCTCCGTCGCCGACCTCGACCGCATTCGCAACGCGGCCCGCAAGGTCAAACGCGAAGTCGACGCCGGATACGACGTCGCCGTCGTGGTCTCGGCCATGTCCGGCAAGACCAACGAGCTGGTCGGCTGGGTGCGCGAGGCGTCGAATCCCCCCGGCTCGGACTCGGGCGGGCTGTATGACGCCCGCGAATACGACGCCGTGGTGGCGTCGGGCGAGCAGGTGACGTCGGGCCTCATGTCGCTGGTGCTGCAGGAGATGGGCGTTCCCGCCCGGTCCTGGCAGGGCTGGCAGATCCCGCTGCGCACCAACAACGCCCACGGGGCCGCGCGCATCGACTCCATCGGGACCGAGGCGCTGCACCAGAAATTCTCCGAAGGGCTGCACGCGGTGATCGCCGGCTTCCAGGGCATCGGCCCGGACGGGCGCATCGCCACGCTGGGCCGCGGCGGGTCCGACACCACCGCCGTCGCGCTGGCCGCCGCCCTGGGGGCGGAGCGCTGCGACATCTACACCGACGTGGACGGGGTCTACACCACCGATCCGCGCATCGAGAAACGCGCCCGCAAGCTCGACCGCATCGCCTATGAGGAGATGCTGGAACTGGCCTCGCTGGGCGCCAAGGTGCTGATGACCCGCTCGGTCGAACTCGCCCTGCGCTACAAGACGCGGCTCATGGTACGGTCATCGTTCTCCGACGATGAGGGGACGCTGGTCTGCGACGAGGATGAAATCATGGAATCGAAGATCGTCTCCGGGGTCGCCTTCTCACGCGACGAGGCCAAGATCACGCTGCTGGCGGTCGCGGACCGGCCCGGCGTCGCCGCCGCCATCTTCGGCCCCCTGGCCGAGGCCGGCGTGGTGGTGGACATGATCGTCCAGAACATCTCCGAGGAGGGCCGCACCGACATGACCTTCTCGCTGCCCGTCGACGACGTTTCCCGCGCCCGCAAGGCGCTGGACGCCGCCGCGGCCGCCGGCGAGATCGCCTGGCGCGAGATGGTGGTGGACGATGCGGTGGCCAAGGTCTCGGTGGTGGGGATCGGCATGCGGTCCCATGCCGGCGTCGCCCAGCGCATGTTCCGGGCGCTGGCCTCCGAAGGCGTGAACATCAAGGTCATCACCACGTCGGAGATCAAGGTCTCGGTTCTGGTGGACCGCAAGTACATGGAGCTCGCGGTGCAGGCCCTGCACGCGGCCTTCGAACTCGACGTCGCCTGATCCGATCCCCGAGCCCGGAGCCCCGAATGACGGAGCCCACCGCATGACCGCGCCGGAAGGCGGCGGCCCCCCGGGAACGGGGGAGAACGGCGCGGCGCAGGCCTCGCCGGGCGGAGGCTCGCGTCTGCTTCTCAAGCGGCTCGCGGGGGTGATGGCGGAGGCCGGCGACGGCCAGCAGCGCATGGACGCCATCGTGACGCTGATCGCGTCCTCGATGTCGACCGAGGTGTGTTCGATCTACCTGCGCCGCGGCGACCGCAAGCTGGAGCTCTGCGCCACCGAGGGTCTGAACCGGGATTCGGTGCATCGCGCCTTCCTGCTGGTCGGGCAGGGCCTGGTCGGGCAGATCGCCAGCCGGTCCGAGCCGATCAAGACCGCCGACGCCCAGAACACCCGCGGGTTCCAGTATATCCCCGGCACCGGCGAGGAGGTCTACATGTCCTTCCTCGGCGTGCCGATCCAGCGCCTGGGCGAGGTGCTGGGCGTGCTCGTCGTGCAGAACCGCGAGGCGCGGCATTACAGCGAGGACGACGTTCACGGGCTGGAAGTCGTGGCCATGCTGCTGGCCGAGATGACCGAGCTGGGCGCGTTCCTGGGCGAGGGCGACGCGGAGCTCGCGGGGTCCCATGTCCGGCCCTATTACGCCCGCGGCGTGTCGGCCCAGGAAGGCGCGGCCGAGGGCGTGGTGCACCTGCATGAGCCGCGGGTGATGCTGGCCAATCCCGTCGCCGAGGACGTGGAGGAGGAGCGCCGCCGCCTGACCGAGGCGGTGGAGGCCCTGCGCGGCGAGGTCGACGACCTGCTGGCCGGCGACCTGCTGGGCGGGGCCGGAGAGCATCGCGACGTGCTCGAAGCCTATCGCATGTTCGCCAATGACAAGGGCTGGCTGCGGCGGATGCTGGCCTCGGTGGACTCGGGCCTGGCGGCGGAAGTCGCGGTGGAGCGGGAGCAGACCGCCGTGCGCGCCCGGCTCGCGCGGATCGCCGACCCCTATCTGCGCGAACGGGCCCATGATCTCGACGACCTCGCCAACAAGCTGATGCGCCATCTCGCCGGCGAGCGCGGCCAGCGCGAGGTGCCGCCCGGCGCGGTGCTGGTGGCCCGCAATATCGGGCCGGGAGAGCTGCTGGACTACGGCGACCGGCTCGCCGGCGTGGTGCTGGAGGAAGGGGCCATCGGGTCTCATGCCGCCATCGTGGCCCGGGCGCTGGCGATCCCGCTGGTGATCCAGGTCGGGCGCCTGACGCTGGAGGCCCGCAACGGCGACCCGATCCTGGTCGACGGCGATGTGGGCGCGGTGCATCTGCGCCCCGACGACACCATCCACGGCGCCTTCCGCGAAAAGCTCGACATGCGCGCCCAGGCGATGGAGGCCTGGCGGGCGCTGCGCGACGAACCCGCGCTGACGCTGGACGGCCAGCGCGTCGGGCTGCACATGAATGCGGGCCTGCTGACCGACCTGCCCTCGCTGGAAGGGTCCGGAGCGGAGGGCGTGGGCCTTTACCGCACCGAGCTGCAGTTCCTGATCCGCGCCCGCGTGCCGCTGCGCAGCGAGCAGGCCGCGCTTTACGACCGGGTGCTGTCCAACGCGCGCGGCAAGCGGGTGGTGTTCCGGACGCTGGACATCGGGTCGGACAAGGTCCTGCCCTACATGAAGCGGCTGGAGGAGCCGAACCCGGCGCTGGGCTGGCGGGCGATCCGGATCAGCCTCGACCGGCCCAACATACTGAAGATGCAGCTTCAGTCGCTGCTGCGCGGCGCGGCCGGACGGTCCTTCGCGGTGATGTTCCCGATGGTCGCCCAGGCCTCCGAATTCTCCCAGGCCCGCGCCATGACGCTGGAGCAGCTGGAGCGGCATATCCGCAACGGCTGGCCGGCGCCTTCGCGGCTGGAGATCGGCGCGATGCTGGAGACGCCGAGCCTCGCCTTCGCGCCGGACCACTTCTTCCGCGAGGCCGATTTCATTTCCATCGGCGGCAACGACCTCAAGCAGTTCTTCTTCGCCGCGGACCGGGAGAATGAGCGGGTCCGCCGGCGCTACGACGCCTTCAACGCCTCCTATCTCAGCTTCATCCGCATGATCGTCGATCGCTGCGAGGCGCATGGCACGCCGCTGAGCTATTGCGGGGAGGACGTGGGCCGCCCGCTGGAGGCGATGGCCCTGACCGCGATGGGGGTGCGGACGCTGTCGATGCGCCCGGCCTCGATCGGTCCGGTGAAGCGGCTGCTGCGCTCGGTCGACCTGCGCGAGGTCCGGGGCGTGATCGACGCCGGCATCGGGCGCGGCGACGTGAACCTGCGCGGCGCGCTGGCCGGCTGGGCGCGCGACGCGGGCGTCGGCGACCTGCTGTGACCGGGCCGGCCGCGGCGCGCAGGTCGGGGACCGTCCGTTCGCCGTCGCGTCCCCTCGCCCGGAGCCCCTGGCGATGATGGCGGCCATGACCCTGGGCGAGGCGCTGGACTACGGCTCGGTCTTCATCTTCGCGCTGACGGGCGGGCTGGCGGCGAGCCGGGCGCAGCTCGATCCCGTGGGGTTCCTCTTCATCGCTACGCTGACCGCGGTCGGCGGCGGCACGGTGCGCGACGTGATCCTCGACCGGCCGGTGTTCTGGACCATCGAGCCGGCCAATCTGGGGCTGGCCGCGGCGGGCGGGGCGCTGATGTTCCTCTGGGCGCCCTGGATCGCCTCCCGCCGCCGGGCGCTGGACTGGCTGGACGCGCTGGCCCTGCCGGTGGCGGTGACGGCCGGGGTCTCGGCGGCGGTGGAGACCGGGGACGGCCCCACCGCGACCATCGTCATGGGGGTGATGACCGGCTGTCTCGGCGGGCTGATGCGCGACGTGGTGTGCAATGAGGTGCCGGTGGCGCTGCGCCAGGGCGAGCTTTACGTCACCGCGGCGCTGGCGGGCGCCGGGGCGGGCGTGGGGGCGCTGGCGCTCGACGCCTCGCCGGTCGAGGCCTATGGGCTGTGCGTGGCGGCGACGCTGGCGCTGCGGGCCGGAAGCCTGCTGTTCGGCTGGCGCCTGCCCACCTATCGCAGCCGCCCGCCCCGGACCTGATCGCCCCCGGACCTGATAGCCCCGGACCTGATCGTTTCGCCCGGGCGCGCCCGCGGCGGCGGGCTCAGTCCTCCAGCTTGCGTTGGAGCGGCGTCGTCTCGGCGACCAGATCCGCGTCCTCGGCCAGCAGCGCATCGCGCGAGGACGACCGGAATTCCCGCCGGTAGAGCGTCGCCGCCGTGGCCAGCGTCGCGAGGATCAGCGGCAGGCCGCCCAGCAGCCAGGTCAGCATGGCGATGGCGAAATAGACCGTGCGCAGGCCGCGGTTGAAGTTCTTGGCCGCGGTGATGTTGATGAGCGCCGCCTTGCGCGCGAGCGAACGATCCGCGTCGGTGGTCGAGCCCTTCGGCCCCACCGCCCCCATCAGCACCGCGCAATAGCCGAACAGCCGATGCGCCCAGACGAACTTGGCGAAGGCCGAGGCCAGCACCAGCGCCAGGATCAGCAGCTTGGCCTCCCATCCCGCGCGGCTCATCTCGGTGTCCAGGCGCAGATCGCGGGCGACGGTGGCCAGCCGCTCGGCCTGGCCCATCATCGCCACCACGCCGCCGATGGCGATCATCGCGCCCGAGGCGAAGAAGGACGCCCCGGCGCGCAGCGCGGTCAGCAGGTTGGCGTCCATGATGCGGGGCTCGCGCTCCAGCATCGCCTCCATCCAGCGGATCCGGTGCCCGGCCATGATCCGCTGCACCGAGGGCGGGCCGGTCGGCCGCTCGATCAGCCAGGTCATGCCGTTCCAGGCGACGAGGAACAGGGCCAGGGCCGCGATATCGGTCCAGGAGAAGAAGCGGGGCAGCAGCTCGGCCGTGGGCTCCATGTCGGGCGGGTCTCCGGGGTTGCGCGGCGGCGGGCCGGGAAGAGCCTAGCCGGCCGCCGCGCCGGCGCCCAGCCGCTCCGTTCCCCGAGATGCGCCGGCCGCGGAGAGGGGATGCGCGGGCTCCCCGGCGCGCGGAGGCGGCGCCCGCCCCTCCGGCGCCCGCATCCGTGGCGGGGCCGCCTTTCCCGCGGTCCGGCTGGGAGGGCGTCGGCGCCGCCCTGTGGAATATCGCTCCGCAACCTTGCGGGCGCGGGTTGGCAAAGCCGGGCTTCGGCCGCATGCTCCGCGTCTCCGGATACGCCACGGGAGGCGACCACATGGACATGCCCGCAGCCAACGCCGACATCCTCGCCCGTCGCGACGCCATCGTCGCGCGGCTGGCCGAGGCGCTGCCCGAGGACGCGCTGATCTCCGACCCGCGCCAGACCCGGGCCTATGATTGCGACGCGCTGTCGATCTATTCCTGCCCGCCGCTGGCCGTGACCCTGCCGCGCACCACCGAGGAGGTGGCGACGGTGCTGCGCATCTGTTCGGACGAGGGCGTGCCGGTGATCCCGCGCGGTTCGGGCACCGGGCTGACCGGCGGGGCGCTGCCCACGGCGGATGCGGTGGTGCTGGGCGTCGCGCGCATGAACGCGGTGCTGGAGACGGATTACGACAACCGCCTGATCCGGGTGCAGACCGGACGCACCAACCTGTCGGTCACCGGCGCGGTGGAGGCGGACGGCTGGTTCTACGCGCCCGACCCGTCCAGCCAGCTCGCCTGCGCCATCGCGGGCAACATCGCGATGAACTCCGGCGGGGCGCATTGCCTGAAATACGGCGTGACGACGAACAACCTGCTGGGCGTGACCTTCGTGACCATGGCCGGCGAGATCATGGAGATCGGCGGCCCCGCCATGGACGCGGCCGGCTACGACCTTCTGGGCCTGATCTGCGGCTCCGAAGGGCAGCTCGGCGTGGTGACCGAGGCCACCCTGCGCATCCTGCCCAAGCCCGAAGGCGCGCGGCCGATCCTGATCGCCTACGACTCGGCGGTGACGGCGGGGGCCTGCGTGTCCGACATCATCCGCGCGGGCGTGCTGCCGGTGGCGATCGAGTTCATGGACAAGCCGATCATCCACCTGACCGAGGCCTTCGTGGGCGCCGGCTACCCGATGGACGCCGAGGCGCTGCTGATCGTGGAGGTCGAGGGCTCGAAAGCCGAGATCGACGACCAGCTGGCGCGGATCAAGGCCATCGCCCAGCGGCACAACCCCACCACCCTGCGCGAAAGCGCGTCGGAGGCGCAGTCCAAGGCGATCTGGGCCGGGCGCAAGGCGGCGTTCGGCGCGACCGGGCAGGTGGCGGACTACCTGTGCATGGACGGGACCATCCCGACCTCGGCCCTGCCGGAGACGCTGGGGCGGATGACCGAGCTGGCTTCGGATTACGGGCTGCGGGTGGCCAATGTGTTTCATGCGGGCGACGGCAATCTGCACCCGCTGATCATGTTCGACGCCAACGACCCCGAGGAGCTGCGCAAGGCCGAGGCGCTGGGCGCCGAGATCCTGCTGCTCTGCGTCGAGCAGGGCGGCTGCCTGACCGGCGAGCACGGGGTGGGCGTGGAGAAGCGCGACCTGATGGGCCGGCAATACGGGCAGGCGGATCTTGAGGCGCAGATGGCGATGAAGGACGTGTTCGACCCGGCCTGGCTGCTGAACCCCGCCAAGGTGTTCCCGCTGGACATGCGGAACGGCCGCCGGGTCTGACCGGCGCGCGGGGGGAGAGGAAGGGGAGGGGAGGGCGCCCGCGGGGGCCGTCTCCCCCCGAAGACGGGGGGAGCCCCGCGGGCGCGCCGGCGTGACCGCCGGCGGGCGCGGACGGGCAGGGGGGGCTTCGAGATCGGGGCGCCGCGAATTTGGGAGCGACGGGAGAGACGATGCAGGAACCTCGCGACGAGGCGGAGCTGGCCGAGGCCATCGCCGGGCTGACCGAGCCGGTGGAGATCCGCGGCGGCGGCTCTCGCCTCGGGCTCGGGCGGCCGGTGCAGGCGGGGGCGACGCTCTCGACCGCCGGGCTGTCGGGCGTGAAGCTCTACGAGCCGGGGGCGCTGACGCTGGTCGCCGGCGCGGGCACCCCGCTGGCCGAAATCGAGGCCCTGCTCGCCGCCGAGAAGCAGCGCCTGGCCTTCGAGCCGATGGACCACCGCCCCCTGCTGGGCGCGGGCGGGGAGCCGACCATCGGGGGCGTGACCGCCTGCAATGTCTCCGGCCCGCGCCGGGTGCAGTCAGGGGCCTGCCGGGATGCGCTGCTGGGCGTGCGTTTCGTCGACGGGACCGGGCAGGTGCTGCGCAATGGCGGGCGGGTGATGAAGAACGTCACCGGCTATGACCTCGTGAAGCTGCTGGCGGGGTCCTGGGGCACGCTGGGCGTGCTGACCGAGCTGGCCTTCAAGCTCGCCCCCGCGCCGGAGGCCGCCGCGACGCTGACCCTGCGCGGGCTTTCGGACGCCGAGGCGCTGGGCGCCATGACCGCGGCGCTGGGCTCGCCCTATGACGTCTCGGGCGCGGCGCATCTGCCGGGGGCGGAGCCGCGCACGCTGATCCGGGTCGAGGGGCTCGGCCCCTCCGTCGCCTATCGCACCGGGCGCCTCGCCCGCCTGCTTGGGAAATTCGGCCCGGTGGAGACGGAGGACGACCCGGCCTCGGTCGCCGCGGAATGGGCGGGCGTGCGCGACGTGACCGCCTTCGCGGACCGGCCGGGCGCGGTGTGGCGCGTGTCGCTCCGCCCCTCCGACGCGCCAGGCTTCGTGGCCGGGCTGGGGGAGGACGCGGCGCCCGAGGCCGCGCTTTACGACTGGGGCGGGGGGCTGGTGTGGCTGCTGGCGCCCGAGACCGACGCGGCCGCCGCCGCCATCCGCGCCGCCGCCGCCCGTCTGAAGGGCCATGCCACGCTGGTCCGCGCCGCCGCCCCCTACCGGGCCGCCGCCGGCGCCTTCCAGCCCGAGGCCCCCGCGCTCGCCGCCCTGTCCGAGGGGGTGCGCGCGAAATTCGACCCCAGGGGCCTGCTCAACCCCGGACGGATGCGAGGCTGATCCGACATGCAGACGCTCTTCACCCCCGAACAGCTGCGCGACCCGGCCATCGCGCATTCCAACAAGATCCTGCGGGCCTGCGTGCATTGCGGGTTCTGCACGGCGACCTGCCCGACCTATCAGGTGCTGGGCGACGAACTCGACAGCCCGCGGGGCCGCATCTACCTGATCAAGGAGATGCTGGAATCCGGCCGTCCCGCCGACGAGAAGGTGGTCCGCCACGTGGACCGCTGCCTCAGCTGCCTGGCCTGCATGTCCACCTGCCCCTCGGGCGTGCATTACATGCACCTGGTCGACCATGCCCGCGAGCATATCGAGAAGACCTACCGCCGGCCCCTCGCCGACCGGGCCCTGCGGGCGGTGCTGGCCCGGATCCTGCCCTATCCCAACCGCTTCCGGCTGGCGATGCTGGGGGCGAAGCTGGCCAGGCCGCTCTCCCCGATCCTGCCGGCGCGGCTGCGGGCGATGCTCGCCATCGCGCCGGCCGAGATCGCCGGGCCGATCCCCGAGGACCAGCCCGGCGTCACCCCGGCCACGACGCCCCGGAAACGCCGCGTCGCCCTGCTGACCGGCTGCGCCCAGCGCGCGCTCGACCCCGAGATCAACGCCGCCACGATCCGCCTGCTCACCCGCCATGGCTGCGAGGTGGTGGTGGCCGAGGGCATGGGCTGTTGCGGGGCGCTGACCCATCACATGGGCAAGACCGACCTGTCCCATGGCTCGGCCGCCGCCAATATCCGGGCCTGGACGAAGGAGATCGAGGGCGACGGGCTCGACGCCATCGTTATCAACACCTCGGGCTGCGGGACCACCGTGAAGGACTATGGCCACATGTTCGCCGGCGACCCGATGGAGGGCGACGCGACGCGGGTGGCGGGGCTGGCGCGCGACATCTCCGAGCTGATGGAGGAGATCGGGCTGGACCTGCCCGGCGGCGAGCCCGTCGTGCCGCCGCTGCGGGTGGCCTACCACTCGGCCTGTTCGCTCCAGCACGGGCAGCAGGTGAAGGAGGCCCCGAAGGTCCTGCTGCGCGAGGCGGGCTTCGAGGTGCGCGAGCCGCGCGACCCGCATCTGTGCTGCGGCTCGGCGGGGACCTACAACCTGATGCAGCCCGAGATCGCGGGGGAGCTCAGGGACCGCAAGGTGGCCACGCTGGCGGCGATTTCGCCGGACGTGATCGCGGCGGGGAATATCGGCTGCATGATGCAGATCGGCGCCGCGGCCGGGGCGCCGGTGATTCACACCGTGCAGCTTCTGGACTGGGCGACCGGCGGGCCGGTCCCCGCAGGGCTGGCCGAGCGGCTGGCCGCGACCGCCGCCAAGGCGCCTCAGCGTCAGCCCGAGACCGTCTGAAGTCCCGGGCGCCGTTGGCGAAACGCCGTCCCGCCGGGCGCGCGGGGCGGGGGCGGCCCGGATGCGAACAATTGCGGGCGACGCGGGGTTGCCCGAATCCCTGTTTTCGTTCATGTTTCAGTCATGTGTACCGCGTATCGCGTTCTGGTCTTGTGCATGGCCCTCGTCTTCGTTCTCCCCTCTCGGGCGGGGACCGAGGCGCGGACCCTGTTGCCGGAGGCGGCGCGCAGCACCTGGGGCGCGGTGGGGCGGCTCAATATCGGCGGAACCGGGCGCTGCACCGCGACGCTGATCGAGCCTGACCTGGCGCTCACCGCCGCGCATTGCCTGGTCAACGCGCGCACCGGCGCTGTGTGGCGGGCCTCGCGGCTGAATTTCCTGGCGGGCTACCGGACGGGCGACTACCTCGCGCATATGCGCGGCGCGGCGCTGGCGCTGGCGCCGGGCTATCTGGACGAACCCACCCCCGATCATGACATGGCGCTGGTCCGGCTGGTCCCGGTCGAGGGCGCCGACACTGCCGCGCAGGCCGGCATCGCGCCGATGCGCCTGGCCCGGCTGGACGAAGGGCTGGGGCTGATCGCGCTGTCCTATGGCCGCGACCGGCCCGAGGCGATGTCGATCCAGACCGGCTGCCAGGTGCTGGACCGCGCCGGCCCCGTGGCCCTGACCGATTGCGAGGCGACGCCCGGCGTCTCCGGCGCGCCGCTGCTGCGCCGGGGGGCCGAGGGGCCGGAGCTTCTGGCGGTGATCGTCGCCGCGCTCAACGCCGCCCCGCCGGCCCTTCGCGGGCAGGCCCTGGCGGTGGAGGCGGCGCCGCTGCTCGACGCCCTGCGCGCGGAACTCGCCCGGGCGGAGGCCGCCCAGTGAGCCCGCGCGCCCCGATCCGCGCCCCGATCCGCGCCCCGATCCGCGCCACGGCGCTGGCGGCCATCGCCTGCGCCCTGCTGACCGGGCCGGGCCGGGCGCAGGAGGTCGAGGTCTCTCCCCGCCGGATGCTGAGCGCGCATGAGCAGATGGAATTCCGCGGGATCGGCCGGCTGGATTTCGGCGACGGCTACTGCACCGCCACCCTGTTCGACGACCGCCACGCGCTGACCGCGGCGCATTGCCTGTTCGACGAGGCCGGCCGCCGCCGCCCCAGCGCCGGCATGTGGTTCCGCGCCGGCCTGCGCGACGGCGCCCAGCAGGCGGTGCGCCAGGTGCGCCGCGCCGTGCCCCATCCCGCCTATCGCTGGAACGGGCGGCTGGCGAGCGCCTCCGACATCGCCGTGGACGTGGCGATGGTGGAGCTCGACCAGCCGCTGCTGACCTCCGAATTCCCCAATTACCTTCCGGGCGATCTGCCCCCGCCCGGAGGCGCGGTCGCGCTCCTGTCCTATGGTCAGGGTCGCGACCGCGCGCTTTCGTTGCAGGAGCCGTGCCGGGTCCTGCAGCGGGCCGGTCCCGTGGCGCAGCTGGACTGTGAGGCGGATCCGGGCTCCTCCGGCTCTCCCGTGCTGACGCGGGGCCCGGACGGAGCGCTCAGGCTGGCCGGGGTGATCTCGGCCAAGGGCAGGCGCCTGAGCTACGCGTCGGCGGTGTCGGACACGCTGCCGGGGCTGCGGCAGGCGATGGCGGCGGCGGATGTCGCGCCGCGTCGCGCGCTGGCGCCGCTGATGGGCGCCCCCGCCGCGGGCTCCGCGCCGATGCGCGCGGCGCCCGTTCCCCGCGACGAACCGGAGACACGGACCCTGCTGCCCAACAGGGCCGGCGGCTGGAAAAGCGTCCGGCCGCCCAGCGAATGACCCCGCCGGCGGCCGGGGACTGTCCCGCCGCCCCAGCGATTGCGTGCGCGACGCCCCCGGTCGGGGCGCGCGATGACCAGGAGTAACGTCATGCTTTTGAAGACCCTCGGCAAATATGTGCTCATGCCCACCGCCGGCATCGGAATGCTGGCGTCCTTCGGGATGTTCGATCTCGGGGAAGGCGTCGGAAAGCTGAGCGTGGACAATTCCAGTCCCGCCGCGGTGGGGGAGACCATGCTCGCCGCGCTCGAAGGTCCGCTGGAAGTGGCGCGCAAGATCGCGGCGGCGGGATCCTCGATCATCGGCGGCAGCGGCGAGCTGCCGGACTTCATGGGCAACGTGAGCTCGGCCGGCGACCTGCTGCCCTCGGGCGATTCCGTGACCTTCGGGAGCGGCGGCGCGGGCGCGGCGCCGGTGGCGGCGCGCAAGACCGTTTCGGTCCCGCAGGCGGGCGATGGCGGCCAGGCGCAGGCCAGCGCGCTGAGCGCGTCGGGCGTCGGCAAGTCCTCGCGCCCGCCGCAGGTCACGGCGGACTGAGCTTCCGTTTTCCGGAACCGCCCCGGCGCCCCTTGAACCGGGGGCGCCGGGCGCCCAGATCTCTGCCGTGGCCGCCGATTTCGGGGCCGCATCACAGCCGCCGGACCTGTCCAGATGGAAGGCCCGACCGGACATATCGCTTGGCAGAGGATATGCACCCCATGCGCAACTTCGACTTTTCGCCGCTCTATCGTTCGACCGTCGGTTTCGACCGGCTCGCCGGGCTCATGGACGCGGCCATGGCGGGCGAAACCGCCCAGCCGGCCTACCCCCCCTACAACATCGAAAAGACGGGCGAGAGCGCCTATCGCATCTCGGTCGCCGTCGCCGGTTTCCGTGAGCAGGACCTCACGGTGGAAAGCCGCGACGGCCAGCTGCTGATCGCCGGCAAGCGCGAGCCGCAGGGCGAGGGCGAGCGTCACTTCCTGCATCGCGGCATCGCCGAGCGCGCCTTCGAGCGTCGCTTCCAGCTTGCCGATCACGTGCGCCCCGTGGCGGCGCGCACCGAAAACGGCCTGCTGCATGTGGACCTGGTCCGCGAAGTGCCCGAGGCGCTGCGTCCCCGCCGCATCGAGATCGCGACCGGGCGGCACTCCGAGGCGACCGAGACCAAGGCCATCGAGGGCGCGACCGAGTAACCGCGCCCCCGTCGCGACGGCGGGGGAGGCGTCGGTTCCTCAGGCGCGGCCCCCCGCCGCTTCGACGGCCCGCGAGCGAAAGCTCGCGGGCCGTTTCGCGTTGCGCGGGAACATGATGGCCGGACTGCGGCGCCCTCTGGCGCGTGACGCGACGATCGTCTAGAAGATTCGCAAGCGTTCGAACTCGGCCGCAGGCGCAAACGCCGCGACCGTCGGGCCCGCACCCCTCTGGGAGGAGAGGCGCGGGGGGAGACCGACGGGACGGAGACCGGGGAGGGGCTCATGGCGCGCATGTCCGCGCGCCGTCTGCAGGGAGGACATCGCCGGTGAGCACCGCGCACGCGCCCGATGGCGCGCTCGATACGTTTCCGAAACTGCTCGACCACAACGCCGCGTCCCGCGGCGCCCGCCCTGCGGCGCGCGAGAAGATGTTCGGCATCTGGCAGAGCTGGACCTGGTCGGAGCTGCGCGAGGAAGCCCGCGCGCTGGCCATGGGGCTGATGGATCTCGGCCTCGCCCCGGGCGAGAGCGTGGTGGTGATCGGCAAGAACCGTCCCAAGCTTTACTGGTCGATGGTCTCGACGCAGATGTGCGGCGCCATTCCCGTGCCCGTCTACGCCGACGCCTCCGCCGAAGAGACCGCCTATGTGCTGGACCATTCCGGCGCCGCCTTCGCGGTGGTCGAGGACCAGGAGCAGGTGGACAAGCTGCTGGCCGCCAAGGAGAACGCCCCGGCGCTGCGCGAGATCGTCTATCTCGACGCCCGCGGCCTGCGCAAATACGACCACACGACCCTGCATCCGATGGCGGATATCGAGGCCCGCGGCCGCGCCGCCGCCGCCGCGCTGGGCCCGAAGATCGACGCCATCTGCGCCGCCCAGACCGGCGCCGACACCTGCGTGATGCTCTACACCTCGGGCACCACCGGGCGGTCCAAGGGCGTGGTCCTGTCCAACGACAACATCATCAAGACCGCCCGCGCTACGGTGGCCTTCGACAAGCTGACCGACACCGACGACGTGCTGGCCTATCTGCCGATGGCCTGGGTCGGGGATTTCATCTTCTCCATGGGCCAGGCCTATGTGGCGGGCTTCTGCGTGAACTGCCCCGAGGGGCCGGACACGATGATGGCCGACCTGAAGGAGATCGGGCCGACCTATTACTTCGCGCCCCCGCGGATCTTCGAGACGCTGCTCACCGACGTCTCGATCCGCATGGAGGACGCCGGGCCGCTGAAAAAGCGGATGTTCGACTATTTCATGGCCCATGCCCGCAAGGTCGGGGCCGACATCCTCGACGGCCGGCCGATGTCGGGCGGGGACAAGGCCAAATACGCGCTGGGCGAGTTCCTGATCTACGGGCCGCTGAAGAACGCGCTGGGCCTGTCGCGCATCCGCGTCGGCTACACGGCGGGCGAGGCGGTGGGGCCGGAGATCTTCCAGTTCTACCGGGCGCTGGGCATCAACCTGAAGCAGCTCTACGGCCAGACCGAGGCCTCGGTCTTCATCACCATTCAGCCGGACGCCGAGGTCCGCGCCGACACGGTCGGCGTGCCCGCGCCGGGGGTGGAGATCCGCATCGCCGAAAATGGCGAGATCTTCTACCGCTCCCCCGGCGCCTTCGTGGAATACTACCGCAATCCCGAAGCGACCGCCGAGACCAAGGACGCCGAGGGCTGGGTGGCCACCGGCGACGCGGGCTATATCGAGGAGGCCTCGGGCCACCTCAAGATCATCGACCGGGCCAAGGACGTGGGCAAGATGGCCGACGGCAGCCTGTATGCGCCCAAGTATGTGGAGAACAAGCTCAAGTTTTTCCCGGCGATCCTCGAAGTCGTGCTGTTCGGCGCCGACCGCGAGAGCTGCACGGCGATGATCAACATCGACATGACCGCGGTCGGCAACTGGGCCGAACGCAACAACGTCTCCTACGCCTCCTATCAGGAGCTGGCCGCGCATCCGCAGGTCTACGCCATGATCCAGGGGCATGTGGAGGAGGTGAACGCCGATCTCGCCTCCGACCCCATGCTGTCGGGCTGCCAGATCTCGCGCTTCCTGGTCCTGCACAAGGAGCTGGACGCCGATGACGGCGAAATCACCCGCACCCGCAAGGTCCGCCGCCGCTTCGTGGCGGAGCGTTACGCGGCGCTGATCGCGGCGCTCTACGACGGGTCGCCGACGGTCTACGCCTCGGTCGAAGTGACCTATGAGGACGGGCGCAAGGGCGAGATCAACGGCACGCTGGAGATCCGGGACGCCAAGGTGTTCCCCCCCACGGGCGCCGGCCAGGTCGCCGCCGAATGATCCGCGCCGCCGCCGCTATGGCCGCCGCTCCCGCGCGGGGCGGCGACGCCGGCCTGCGCCGGGACGCGGGCGCCTGCGCGCGCGGGGCGGTCATTGCGCCGCGACCGGAGCGTTTCGCTGATAATTCGGTTCAGCCGGGCGCTCGCATCCGGTATTCTGCACGTGTTCAGTCGACGCCGTCGCGGCGCCGGCCCTGTGGCCTCGTCCTTGCGGCGGGGCGGGGCGCCGGTCCGCGCGGGGTCGGTCGCGTTTTCGCGGTCCCGTCCAAGCCGGCGGCGGCCGCTGGCTTCGGAGTATCGTGATGCCGCCTGTCTCCCGCATCCTCGCCATTCTGCCGCGTCGTCGCGCGCCGGGTCTGCTCGCGCTTTGCGCGCTGGCCGCCGGGCTCGGCGCGTTCGTCCCCGGCTCGGCCCGCGCCGGCTATGTGGAGGACGAGTGGTTCAACTACGCCATGGACCGCTGCGCCACGCCGATCATGAACGCCCAGCCGCTGGTCACCGACGGCCTGACCAAGCTCTCGACGCTGGAGGCCAACCGCATCGACGTGCGTTCGGGCGGCGACGTGTGGACCAGCCCCGCCGGCTGGATCCGGGTGATCCCGATGACCGTGGAGATCGAGGGCGAGACCTTCAAGGGCTGCCGCATCGGCTACCCGGACGAGATCTGGACCTCGGTGAACTTCAACATCACCCAGCTCCGCGACAAGTTCGAAAGCTGGATCGCCAACAACGTGTCGAACCGCGAGTTCCGCGACATCGACTGCCAGTTCGGCGCCCGGGTCTACGCCCGCAAGATCAAGACCCGGTCCGAGGTGCGGCCCGGGGTGCAGGTCTCCATCGTCATGGAGATCGGCGAGAACGACAGCTTCGTTTTCTTCGCCGCGGTCGAGGAGCCGGTCGGCGTTGGGGAATGCCTGAATGAGAGTTGACACACGCGCCGGCGCCCGCCGCCCGCGCGGGCGCCAGGGGGAGGCCGAATGAGCATTCACGCCGCCGAAGCCGCGAAGGACGATGCGTCCTACGCGGCGCAGGAAGAGGCTCACGGGATCGAACCGCGCCGCGTCGGCGACGTGGTGATGGAGATGAAGAACATCACGCTGCGCTTCGGCGGCGTGACCGCGATCAAGGACATCTCCTTCGATGTCCGCGAGCATGAGATCCGCGCCATCATCGGTCCGAACGGCGCGGGAAAGTCCTCGATGCTCAACGTGATCAACGGGTTCTACCACCCGCAGGAAGGCGAGATCTGGTTCCGCGGGGAGAAGCGCGGACCCATGCGCCCGCACGAGATCGCCCATCAGGGCATCGCGCGCACCTTCCAGAACATCGCGCTGTTCAAGGGCATGTCGACGCTCGACAACATCATGACGGGCCGCATGACCCTGATGAAGTCGAACTTCTGGCAGCACACGTTCTGGAAAGGCGGGGCCGAGCGCGAGGAGGTCGAGCATCGCCGCCGGGTCGAGGAGATCATCGACTTCCTGGAGATCCAGGCGATCCGCAAGACCCCCGTGGGCCGTCTGCCCTACGGCCTCCAGAAGCGGGTGGAGCTGGGCCGGGCGCTCGCCGCCGAGCCCAAGCTGCTGCTGCTGGACGAGCCGATGGCCGGCATGAACGTCGAGGAGAAGGAGGACATGTGCCGCTTCATCCTCGATGTGAACGACGAATTCGGCACCACCATCTGCCTGATCGAACATGACATGGGAGTGGTCATGGACATCGCCGACCGGGTGGTGGTGCTCGATTACGGGCGCAAGATCGGGGACGGGACCCCCGATGAGGTGCGCTCCAACCAGGACGTGATCGACGCCTATCTCGGCGTGTCGCACGACTGATCTTTCTTCAACGCGATCCTGACAGGGAGGGGACCGCGGCATGGGCGTCGGACTGCTCAACACCATCGAGGTGATCCTGAACGGCCTGATGACCGGCGTGATGTATTCGCTGGTCGCGCTGGGCTTCGTTCTGATCTTCAAGGCCTCGGGCATCTTCAACTACGCGCAGGGGGTCATGTCGCTCTTCGCCGCGCTGACGCTGGTCGGCTTCCAGAGCGGGCAGATCCCGTTCGCGGAGCTGATCAACGCGGTGTTCGGCACCGACGTGCACCATTTCGGCTTCACCATGCCGGCGATCCTCGCGACGCTGTGCGCGCTGGCGGTGATGGTGCTGTTCGCCATCATCGTGGAGCGGCTGATCCTGAAGCACCTGGTCAACCAGGAGCCGATCATCCTGTTCATGGCCACCATCGGGCTCGCCTATTTCCTCGAAGGGTTCGGGGACATGATGTGGGGCTCGGACATCAAGACGATGGACCTGGGGCTGCCGCAGGGCGGGTCCTTCTGGTTCGAGGACGTGACCAAGACCTGGGCGGCCGAGGGCTCGGATTACTGGGGCATGTATGTCGACGTGCTCGACGTGATCGCGGCCTCCGTCGCGATCTGCCTGGTGATCGCGCTGACCCTCTTCTCCCAGTACACCAAGACCGGGCGGGCGCTGCGCGCGGTGGCCGACGATCACCAGGCCGCGCTCTCGGTCGGGATCTCGCTGCGCTACATCTGGGTGGTGACCTGGGCGATCGCGGGCCTGGTCGCGCTGGTCGCGGGGTCGATGTGGGGGGCCAAGTCCGGCGTCCAGTTCTCGCTCTCGCTGATCGCGCTCAAGGCGCTGCCGGTGCTGATGCTGGGCGGGTTCACCTCGATCCCCGGCGCCATCGTCGGCGGCATGATGATCGGCGTGGGCGAGAAGCTGTTCGAATTCTACGTGGGCCCGATGGTCGGCGGGGCGACCGAGAACTGGTTCGCCTATGTGCTGGCGCTGGTGTTCCTGGTGTTCAGGCCGCAGGGCCTGTTCGGCGACAAGATCATCGAGAGGGTCTGACCGATGCTTTACCGTGAGGCCGGCGACTTCAAGACGACGTATGCCGACGACGCCCAGACCTTCCCCATCGCCTTCGACCGCTGGCGCTATTACGCCATCCTGATCGTGGCGGCGGTGATCATCCCGCTGGTGATCGACAGCTACTGGGCCAAGTCGATCATGGTGCCGTTCCTGGTGTTCTCCATCGCCGCGATGGGGCTGAACATCCTGACCGGCTATTGCGGGCAGGTCAGCCTGGGGACCGGCGGGTTCATGGCGGTGGGGGCCTACGCCTCCTACAAGCTGATGACCGCCTTCCCGGAGCTGAACATCTTCTTCGTGGTGCTGCTTTCGGGCGGGGTCACGGCGCTGGTGGGGGCGGCCTTCGGCCTGCCGTCGCTGCGCATCAAGGGGTTCTACCTGGCGGTGGCGACGCTCGCCGCCCAGTTCTTCCTGGTGTGGCTGTTCAACAAGGTGCCGTGGTTCTTCAACTACTCCGCCACCGGCCAGATCACCGCGCCCGAGCGCACGGTGTTCGGGATCGCGGTCACCGGCCCCTCGGTGCCGGCCTACGCGTCCTACCTGTTCTGCCTCGCCTTCGTGGTGCTGCTGGCCTGGCTGATGCGCAACCTGACCCGCGGCAAGGTCGGGCGGCAGTGGATGGCCATCCGCGACATGGACATCGCCGCCGAGATCATCGGCGTGCATCCGCTCAAGACCAAGCTCATCGCCTTCGCGGTCAGCTCCTTCTACGTGGGCGTGGCGGGGGCGCTGTTCTTCTCGGTCTATCTCGGCGCCGCCGAGCCGACGGAGGCCTTCGGCATCCAGCAGTCCTTCCTGGTGCTGTTCATGATCATCATCGGCGGCCTGGGGTCGATCTTCGGCTGCTTCGCCGGCGCGGCCTTCATGATCATGCTGCCGGTGCTGCTGAAGAACGTCATGGCCGGCGCGCTGGGCTGGGACACGACGCTCGCCACCCATTTCGAGTTCATCATCGTCGGCGGCCTGATCATCGTGTTCCTGATCCTGGAGCCGCACGGGCTGGCCCAGCTCGCCCGCCTGATGAAGGAGAAGCTGCGCCTGTGGCCCTTCCCGCACTAGGGTGAGGCCGCCGCCGCGCGCGGCGACGAACACGGCGGGGCCCGCGCCTGGGAGGGGGCCGGCCCGCGCCCCAATCACTCGGACCCCGGAGCCAACCGGGGCGCGACACCCGAATTCGGACGACTCAAGGGAGGCTTGAAATGAGACTGTCCACCATCGCCGCAATGGCCGCGACCGCCATGATGACGGCGGGCCCCGCGCTCGCGGATCTGACGATCCCGCTGCTCAGCTACCGCACCGGCGCCTACGCGCCCTCCGGCATTCCCTATGCCGACGGCTTCACCGACTACATGACCCTGCTCAACGAGCGTGACGGCGGCATCGGCGGCGTCCCGGTCAACGTTCTGGAATGCGAGACGGGCTACAACACGCAGAAGGGCGTGGAGTGCTACGAGGCGACCAAGGGCGACGGCTCGCTGATCTACATCCCGCAGTCCACCGGCATCACCTACCAGCTGATCCCCAAGGCCACGGCCGACGAGATCCCGGTGCATTCGGTGGCCTACGGGCGGACCTCGGCCGTCAACGGCAAGGTGTTCCCCTGGGTGTTCATCAATCCGGGCACCTACTGGGACGCCGCCTCGATCATGATCAAGTACGCGCTTGAGCAGGAGGGCGGCAGCCTCGAAGGCAAGAAGATCGCGCTGGTCTACCACAACTCCGCCTATGGCAAGGAGCCGATCCGCACGCTGCAGGAGCTGGGCAAGAAGCACGGCTACGAGCTGACCGAGCTGGCCGTCGACCATCCGGGTCAGGAGCAGAAGTCCCAGTGGCTGCAGATCCGGCGCGAGCGTCCGGACTACGTCTTCATGTGGGGCTGGGGCGTGATGAACCAGGTCGCCATCCAGGAGGCCGCCAACATCCGCTTCCCCATGGAGAAGTTCATGGGCGTGTGGTGGTCCGGCTCCGAGGGCGACGTGGTGCCGGTGGGCGACGGCGCCGATGGCTACAAGTCGGTGACCTGGCACGCGCCGGGCAAGGACTTCCCGGTCTTCGACGACATCCAGAAGCATGTGGTCGACGCCGGCAAGGCGGCGGGCGACGGCTCCAAGATCGGCGAAGTCGGCTATGACCGCGGCCTCTACACCGCCGTGCTCGTGGCCGAGGCGATCCGCATCGCGCAGGAAGCCACCGGCGGCGGCGAGATCACCCCGGCCGACATGCGCGACGCCTATGAGGCGCTGGGCATCACCGACGAGCGCTGGACCGAGCTGGGCCTGCCCGGCTTCGCCCCGGCCTTCCAGAACTCCTGCGAAGACCACGGCGCGCCGCATATGGGCGCCATGCAGCAGTGGGATGCGAAGGCCAAGAAGTGGACCCTGGTGTCCGACTTCATGGAGCCCGACTACGACGTCGTGAACCCGCTGATCGAAGAGGACTCGATGGCCTTCGCCGCCGAGAACAACATCACCCCGCGCACCTGCGAGTGATCCGACCCGGGCGGGGGCTTCGCGGCCCCCGCCCCTTCCGAACCACGCCCGCCATTCCCGCCGGGACGGGCCGCCCTGCGCGCCCCCGGCCAGAAAGGGACTTCGACGCCAGATGACCGACGCCGCCATCGCCGAGCCCCCCGTCTCCACCCCCGCCGATCCGGCAAAGGGAGAGCCGCTGCTGCAGGTCTCGAATGTCGAGGTCATCTACAACCACGTGATCCTGGTGCTGAAGGGCGTCAGCCTGACCGTTCCCAAGGGCGGCATCACCGCCATCCTGGGCGGCAACGGCGCCGGCAAGACCACCACGCTCAAGGCGATCTCCGGCCTGCTCAAGTCCGAGCGCGGCGAGGTCACCAAGGGCCGCATCCTGTATCGCGGCGCCGATGTCGCCGCCCAGGACCCGGCCGAAGGCGTGAAGCGCGGCCTGATCCAGGTGATGGAAGGCCGGCACTGCTTCGAGCATCTGACGGTGGAGGAGAACCTTCTCACCGGCGCCTACACCCGTTCCAACTCCGCGGACGTGAAGCGCGACCTGGAGATGGTCTACGAATATTTCCCCCGCCTGAAGGAACGCCGGACCTCGCAGGCCGGCTACACCTCGGGCGGCGAGCAGCAGATGTGCGCCATCGGGCGGGCGCTGATGTCCCGGCCCGAGACGGTGCTGCTGGACGAGCCGTCCATGGGCCTTGCGCCGCAGCTGGTGGAGCAGATCTTCGAGATCGTGAAATCGGTGAACGAGCAGGAGGGCGTGACCTTCCTGCTGGCCGAGCAGAACACCAACGTCGCCCTGCGCTACGCTCATTACGGCTACATCCTGGAAAACGGCCGGGTGGTGATGGACGGCGAGGCCAAGGCCCTGCGGGAGAACCAGGACGTCAAGGAATTCTACCTCGGCATGTCCGACCAGGGCCGCAAGTCGTTCCGCGACGTGCGCTCCTACCGCCGCCGCAAGCGCTGGCTGAGCTGACGCCGTGATCGTCGCGCCCGGCGAGCCCGCTGCGGCGGCGCCGGTCGCGGGCGGGGCTGCGCGTCCGGCCTTTCCGGCGACGAACCCGGCGCGGCGCGGGGCGGGGCCTTCGCGCCCGCCGGTCCGCAGGGCGCCGAAGGACGGCGACGCCGCCCTGCGGACGCGGCCGCGCCGTCCCGGGCTCGGTTTCCAGCCGTCCTGAAGCGGGCGGAGGGGGAGGACGCTCGCCGCCCTGCGCGGGGCCGAAGCCACGCTGCGCCGCGGCCGCCCGGCTCCCGCGCGCGCCGAGACCGAACCGCATCCCGTTCCCCGATCCGACACCCCCGATCCGACACCGGAGAGACGTCATGACCGAAGGCTATTTCGACGCCCTCGAAACCCGCTCCGCCGACCAGCGCGCCGCCGATCTCGCGGCCGAGCTTCCGGCGCTGATCGCCCATGCCAAGGCCGCCGCTCCGGCCATGGCAGCGCATCTCGACGGCGTCGACCCGGCGACCGTCACCGGGCCGGACGCGCTGGCCGGCCTGCCGGTGCTGCGCAAGTCCGCGCTGGGCGAGAAGCAGAAGGCCGCGCCCCCGTTCGGCGGTTTCGCCACGCTGGCGCCGAGCGGCTTCCGCCATGTCTTCCAGTCCCCCGGCCCGATCTACGAGCCGGGCGGCGGGGCGCGGGACTGGTGGCGGATCGGGCGCTTTCTCAACGCCATCGGCATCGGCGCGGGAGACCTGGTGCAGAACTGCTTCTCCTACCACCTGACCCCGGCGGGCATGATGTTCGAGAACGGCGCCGCCGCGGTGGGCGCCGCTGTGCTTCCCGCAGGCACCGGGCAGACGGAACTGCAGGCCCGCGCCATGGCCGATTGCGGGGTCACCGCCTATTCGGGCACGCCGGATTTCCTGAAGGTGATCCTGGACAAGGGCGATGCGCTGGGCCTGGACCTGAGCCGGGTGAAGCGCGCCGCGGTCGGGGGCGGGGCGCTGTTTCCGTCGTTGCGGGCGGAATACGCGGATCGCGGCATCGCCTGCTACCAGAGCTACGGCACCGCCGATCTGGGCAATATCGCGCATGAGAGCCCGGGCCCCGACGGCTCGGTCGAGGGGATGATCGTCGACGAGGGCGTGATCGTGGAGATCGTGCGCCCCGGCACCGGCGACCCGGTCCCGGCGGGGGAGGTCGGCGAGGTGGTGGTGACCACGCTGAACCGCGACTACCCGCTGATCCGATTCGCCACCGGGGACATGTCGGCGGTGCTGGCGGGGACTTCGCCCTGCGGGCGCACCAACATGCGCATCAAGGGCTGGATGGGCCGCGCCGACCAGACCACCAAGATCAAGGGCATGTTCGTGCGGCCCGAGCAGGTGGCCGAGCTGGTGAAGCGCCATCCGGAGATCCAACGCGCCCGCGTGGTGGCCGGGCGCGACGGAGAGCAGGACTCGATGAAGGTGCTGATCGAGACCGAGGCCGGCGAGGGCTTCGCGGCCGCCGCGGCGGACAGCGTGGCCGCGGTGCTCAAGCTCAAGGGCGCGGTGGAGCTGGTGGCGCCGGGCAGCCTGCCCAATGACGGCAAGGTCATCGAGGACACCCGCACCTACGGGTGACGCCAGGCGGCGGGCTACCTGACCGGCCGCAGGCGCCTGACCTGACCGGGCGCGACCTGACCCGCGCAGATCACGCGCCGCGGCCGGTCCGGCGCATCCGGGGCGCCGGGCCGGGGGGAAGCGCGGGCCGGAGGCCGGGGACGCGGGTTGAAACCCGCCCTACGGGCCGGGCGCGGAATGCGGGGCGCCTGCGAGCCCGCCTTGCGCGCGCCCCGTCCCCACGCGGGGGCGCAAGGCTCGGAAAGCCGGCTCACCCGTCCGGCGCGTCCCGGGCCACCGGCGCCGGGGCCTCGCCCAGCAGGCGGTCCAGCAGCCTGTCGGCCCATCGCTCGACATCGAACATCGCGAACAGCGTCATGGCGATCGCCCCCCTTCCTCACTCACCCGCGGCGCAGTCTGCGCGGGCGAGGTTGGCGAAAGGTCAATGCGCGGGGGCTGGTTCCGCGCAATTGCGCAGGTCCGCGGCGCGCCCGCCCATGCGAAAGGGGCCGCGCCCATGCGAGCGCGGCCCCTTTCCATTCCATCGACCCGCCCCCTGCGTCTTGCGAAGGGGGCCGGCGCGCGTCCTCAGCCCTGGCGGGCCTTGAAGCGGCGCTGGGTCTTGTTGATCACGTAAACGCGGCCCTTGCGGCGAACGACGCGGCAGTCCGCGTGGCGCTGCTTCAGGGACCGCAGCGAGTTCTTGATCTTCATCGTTGCGTCTCCTGCGGCGCCACGCCGGGCGCCTCATCTCGGCGAGGTGAATTCGGAGCCGTGTCCATAGCGAAGCCCCGGAGGAGTCGCAAGGGGCCCGAGGCGCTTTCCGCCATGCTTTCCCGGCGCCGCGTCTATTCGACCGCCAAAGCGCCGGGCGCGGGGCGGCAGCAGCCGGAATACCAGCGGGTTTCGTCGCCCTCGATGACGATCAGGGCGCCGCGCCCCAGCACCGGCGCGTCGATCATGGCGTCGCGGCACTGCGTCTCCTCATAGGCGAGCAGCACCTGCGCGCCGTGCCCGCCCTTCGCCTGGATCAGCCCGTAGGGCCGGCCCTCGGCCTTGGGGATGGAGACGATGGGCAGGGTGCGGTCGGGCTCGCCGGGGGCGGTCAGGGTCAGCGCGCCATCCGCCCAGCGCGCGCCCCAGAACGGCTCGACGCCCCCGCAGGCGCCGGCGACGGGCAGGCGGTGGTCGTCCAGGGTCTCGAACTTCGCGGGGGCGAGGAAGCGGCTGGCGGTCCATCCCTCCAGCTCCCCCGAGGCGACGCGCGTCCACTCGACGGAGCTTCGCGCGGTCTCTCCGCTGGAGACGACGAGGGCGCCGGGGGAAAGCGCGCCCAGCACGCGGGCGTCGCCGTCGGGCGCCTCGCGCACGTTCAGCACATCGCCCGCGGCGACGCCGGTCACGACGACCCAGGACAGGCCCTCGGCGCGGGCATGGGGGAGGGGGCCGAGCAGAAGGGCGGCGGCGGCGAGCGCGGCGCGGAGAAGGGCGGGCATGGGGCGGGATCCTGACGCGATACGGAGGAAGCTTCGAAGGGCCCCCGACCCTGCCGCGGCGAAGCGCGCGCGGTCAACGCCGCGCCCGGAGCCCCGGCGCCCGGCGCCCGGAGCTCCGGCGAAAAAAAGGCCCGGCGCCCGCGTCGAAGCGGAGGCCGGGCCGTGAAGTGAGGGCGCCAGGCGCCCCGGGGAGGACCGGCGGGACCCCGGTGAGGGGACCCGCCGCCGATGGGTCGGCCCGGGGCGGCTTGGCGCGCCCCCTGGCCGTAGTCGTGCGGATCAGGAGATCTGCGAGCCCTTGCCGAACTCGGGATAGGCCTCCATGCCCAGCTCGGCGCTGTCGAGACCGGCGATCTCGTCCTCGGCCGACACGCGGATGCCCATGACCATCTTCAGGATCAGCCAGACCACCAGCGAGACCGCGAAGACGAACACGCCGACGATGACGATCGAGATGACCTGGCCGCCGATGGTGGCGTCCGAGTTGGTCAGCAGCACCGCGAGGGTGCCCCAGATGCCGCAGAACAGGTGCACCGGGATGGCGCCGACCACGTCGTCGATCTTCATGCGGTCCAGCATCGGGACGGCGAAGACGACGATCACGCCGCCGACGGCGCCGATGATGGTCGCCATGCCCAGCGTGGGGGTCAGCGGCTCGGCGGTGATCGAGACCAGGCCGGCCAGGGCGCCGTTGAGCACCATGGTCAGGTCGATCTTGCCGTAGACCACCTGGGTCAGGATCATCGCCGCGATGGCGCCGCCGGCGGCCGCGGTGTTGGTGTTGACGAAGATGCGGGACACGTCCGCGGCGTCGCCGACCGAGCCCAGGGCGAGCTGCGAGCCGCCGTTGAACCCGAACCAGCCCAGCCACAGGATGAAGGTGCCCAGCGTGGCCAGCGGCAGGTTGGAGCCCGGGAACGGCGTGACGCGGCCGTCCTTGTACTTGCCCAGGCGCGGCCCGAGGATCAGGGCGCCGGCCAGCGCGGCCCAGCCGCCCACCGAGTGCACCACCGTCGAGCCGGCGAAGTCCAGGAAGCCGTACTGGCTGTCCAGGAAGCCGCCGCCCCATTTCCAGGAGGCCTGGATCGGGTAGATGAAGGCGGTCAGGATCACGGTGAAGATCAGGAACGGCCACAGCTTGATGCGCTCGGCCAGGGTGCCCGAGACGATCGAGGCGGTGGTCGCGCAGAACATCAGCTGGAAGAAGAAGTCCGAGCCGGTGGTGGCGTAGGACAGGTCGTCGGCCTCGGCGGCGCCGACGCCCACGGCTTCCATCACCGCGACGCCGAAGGCGCCCAGGTAGCCGCCGGTGTCATCCGTGCCGATGGACCAGGCGCCCAGCGGGTACATCAGGTTGTAGCCGATCAGGTAGTAGAAGATCGCGGCGATGGCGAAGAGCGCGATGTTCTTGGTCAGCTGCATGGTGACGTTCTTGGTGCGCACCAGGCCGGCTTCGAGCATGGCGAAGCCCGCGGCCATGAACATCACCAGGAAGCCGGCGATCAGGAACAGAAGCGTGTTGAAGACGAACACGGACTGCTCGGGCACCGCGCCCGCGACGGGCGCCTCGGCATCCTGAGCCAGCGCGGGAAGCGCCAGCGCCACGGCGGCGCCGAGCGCCAGTCCCGCGGATTTCAGAAAGATACGGTTCATATCGTTGCGATCCCTCTTTGTACGTTGGCTGGGCTCAGAGCGCGTCTTCGCCGGTCTCGCCGGTGCGGACGCGGAGCGCCTGCTCGACGTCCAGCACGAAGATCTTGCCGTCGCCGATCTTGCCGGTCTTGGCGGTGGAGGCGATCGTCTCCACGGTCTTGTCGACGGCGGCGTCGGGCACGACGATCTCGAGTTTGATCTTCGGCACGAAGTTCACGACGTATTCGGCGCCGCGATAGATCTCGGTGTGACCGGACTGACGTCCGTAGCCCTTGACCTCCGAGACCATGAGACCCTGCACGCCCGCGGAGGTCAGCGCTTCGCGGACCTCTTCGAGCTTGAAGGGTTTGATGACGGCGATGATCAGCTTCATCCTGCGTCCCCGTTAGTGACTGTGTGCGGTTGCATCGACCCCGGTTATTCAAGGCGCGTGCCAACTTTCGAATTCGGGCGCGTCGCCGCGGTTTTCGTAAGGGCGCCGCGTCGGGACGCCGCGCCCGCCGCCTGCGTCGCCCCGGGGTGGCCGGAGGCCCGCCCGCCAGAGTCGCGGCCCGGCGGGCGCCCGAGGCTGGCGAGGACGACCGGGGCAGGCAAAAGGCGCCCAAAAAATCAGCAAAAGCCCTGCGCGATTAATTCGCATGAACTGGATACAATTGGTTCGAGCCGCGATGGACTGACATCGCCCCCGCGCCAACGCCCTCCGCGTCGGGACGTTTCAGGCCGCGGACGCCGCTGCGCCCCTCCTCCACTCCTCCCCTTCCTTCCACGGCCGGGCGCCGCTGCGGCATCGCCCCCTCATCGTCGGCGCGTCTCCACATCCTCGCCCCATTGCTCTAGTCTGGTGGCGTCACAGTCCGCACGAGCAGGCGGGCCCGGAACCGAACCCGAACACAAGTCAGAAGAGACCGAGGGGCGTGGCGCGAAACAGGAATGACAAGGGCCGGCGAGAGCCGCCCGCGACCCGTCGCGGCGTCGCGTCTCCGACCACGAGCGGCGGCGCGAGCAAGCGCGCGCCCTCGCGCCCGACCACCGGCAAGGCCAAGCCCGTCGCCCGTCGCAAGCCGGCGGCATCGCGCAGGCGGGGGGGCGGCAAGCGGGGCGGCGGCGGCCGTGGAGGCATGGGCTGGATCGACCGCGCCGCCCGCGGGCTCGTGCTTTTCATCGCGCGCTGGACCTGGCTGGTCGGCTCGCGGCTGGCGCTGGGGTTGCTGCTGGTGCTCGGCGTCTCGGTCGCCTGGTTCTACCAGAGCCTGCCGCCCGCCTCGGACCTGCTCGACGGCCGGGCCCGCGGCTCCGTCACGCTGGTGGATCGCGACGGCGAGGTTTTCGCCTGGCGCGGCGACCAGTTCGGCGGGGCCCTGCGCGCCACCGAAATGTCGCCCCACCTGATCCACGCGGTCATCGCCACCGAGGACCGGCGTTACTTCGATCATTGGGGCGTCGACCCGATCGGCCTGGCCCGCGCCATGGCCGCCAATCTCGCCGCCGGCCGGCTGGTGCAGGGCGGCTCGACGCTCACCCAGCAGACCGCGAAGAACGTGTTCCTGACCTCCGAGCGTTCGGTCGAGCGCAAGCTCAAGGAACTGCCCATGGCGATGGCCATGGAGCTGAAATACACCAAGGACGAGATCCTCTCGGTCTATCTCAACCGGGTCTATCTGGGCGCCGGCGCCTACGGGTTCGAGGCCGCCTCGCAGCGCTATTTCGGCAAGTCCGCCCGGCAGGTGAACCCTGCGGAAGCGGCGATGCTGGCCGGGCTGCTCAAGGCCCCGTCCCGCTACGCGCCGACCTCCGACCTTCAGCAGAGCCGGGCGCGGGCGTCGCTGATCGTGGGGCTGATGGAGGACCAGGATTACCTGACCGCCGAACAGGCGGCGCAGGCCCGGGCGCATCCCGCCGCGCTGTCCAAGGCCGCCGAGGACCGGGCGGGCGGCGGCTTCGCCGACTGGCTGATGACCTCCGGCCCCGGCTGGCTGACCCGCGACACCACCGAGGACGTCACCATCCGCACCACGTTCGACCGGCGCGCCCAGAGGATCGCCGAGGCGGCGCTGGCGCGGGTCTTCGAGGAGAAGGTGCGCGAAGGTTCGGACGCCCAGGCGGCGGTGGTGGTGATGACCCCCGACGGCGCGGTGCGCGCCGTGGTCGGCGGGCGCGACGTGTCGGGAACCGGCGGGCAGTTCAACCGCGCCACCCAGGCGCTGCGCCAGACCGGCTCGGCCTTCAAGCCCATCGTCTACGCCGCGGCGCTGGAGGCCGGACGCTCCCCCGCCGACCGGGTGCGGGACGAGCCGATCACCATCAAGGGCTGGACCCCGCAGAACTACCGGAACGAGCGCTTCGGCCCGATGACCCTGACCGACGCGCTGGCCCGCTCGGTCAACACGGTGGCGGTGCGCACGGCGGTGGAGACCGGCCTGCCCGAAGTGCGCGACATGGCGCGCGCGATGGGCGTGACCTCGCCGCTGGCGCCGGGGCCGGCGATCGCGCTGGGCACGTCGGAGGCGACGCTGCTGGACATGACCGGCGTCTACGCGACCATCGCCGATCACGGGAAGCGGGCCGAGCCCTACGGGATCGAGAAAGTCACCCTGCGCGGGGACGACATGCCGTTGATGACCCATGCGAAGGGATCCGGCCTGACCGCGATGTCGGAGCGGACCGCGCGGCGGCTGACCGGGATGATGTCCCAGGTGATCGAGCGCGGCACCGGACGGCGCGCCAGCCTGGGCGAGCGTCCGGCGGCGGGCAAGACCGGCACCACCCAGGCGGCGCGCGACGCGTGGTTCATCGGCTTCACAGCCGACTATGTTACGGGCGTGTGGATGGGGTATGATGACAACACGCCGCTCTCGGGTGTGACGGGCGGGGGGCTGCCCGCTGAAATTTGGCGCGAAGTGATGCTGGACCTTCACGTCAACCTTCCGATACGTCCCCTTGACATGGAAGCGCCGGCCGATGCATCGGGTGCCGGTTCCGGCCCGATCGCGTCGCGCGGCGACGACGACGGCCCGGCCGCGATCCGCGACGCCGCGGACAGCGTCGGGAATGCGGTCGGCGGGCTGCTCGCCGGCGTGGCGCGCCTGTTCGGCGGGTCCGGAGGAGGGGGCGGAGCGGAAGCGCCGCCGCCGCCTCAGGACAGGAACGAGCTCAACAAGCGTTGAGCGCACAAGATTTTCAGCGCCGGGTCGGGGGACCTTGGCGGCAACGAATCAGACGCGATTTTGTGGGGGTGAACGTCGGGATGATCGAGCGCAGCGAGGCGCGGACGGCAGGTCCGCATTCGGCCGAGGCGACCACGTGAACGACGACCGGAGCGAAGCCGAGGGCGGCGGCCGTCAGGTCGCCCGCATCGCCCAGCGTCCGAGCACGCGGGACAAGCGCCGCAATCGCCGTCGCAAGAGCAAGTACCGCAAGAAGCTGGTGTCGCTGCCGCATTTTCTGGTGGCGCTGATGTTCCTGCTCGGCGTGGGCTTCGTCCTGGCTCTGGCCAAGGGCGCCGCCAGCAGCGGGGACCTCACGGTTCAGAGCATCGACACCCAGCGGCTCTCCGACCTCAACCTGCCCGGCGTGGCGCCGTCGCAGGCCCGACGCCCGCTGGGGACCCTGCAGTTCCTGGTCTGGGGCTACCTGTTCGGCACCCCCCTTCTGTTCGCGCTGCAGCGCGCCTTCTACTGGCGCAGCATGATGATCGGGGCGCAGTATTTCTCGATCACCGCGCTGGCCGTCTGGCTGGTGCTGGTCTGCGTGGTCGCCGTCACCTCGATCTGATCTCCGGATCGCGTCGCCCCTCCGGCGCCCGGCGTCGGGGCGCCGGAGGGGCGTGTCAGGAGGCGGGCGGGGCGAACCGCACCCGGTGCAGTTCCGGCCCGTGCCGCCGCAGCCAGTCGCGGCACTCCCGCCAGTCGGGGCGCAGCCCGTCCACCAGCGCCCAGAAATCCGGGCCGTGGTTCATCTCCACCAGGTGCGCCGCCTCATGCGCGGCCACGTAGTCCAGCACGTCCGGCGGCGCCATCGCCAGCCGCCAGGAGAAGGACAGCGCCCCCGAGGACGCGCAGGACCCCCAGCGGGACCGCGTGTCGCGCAGGGTGATGGGCCCGGCCTCGCGCCCCAGCCGGGCGGCGTAGGCGCGGGCGGCGGGGACCAGCTCGGCCCGCGCGGTCTCCTTCACGAAACTCATCGCCCGCTGCGGGGCCTCGGCGGCGGGGCCGGAGACCATCAGCCGCCCGTTCTCCAGCGTCGGCGCGCGGCGCGGGCCGGACGGGCGCAGGGTCAGCACCACCGAGCCGCCGCGGAAGGGCAGGGCGCGGCCGGGGGCCACCACCCGCTCGGGCGGGACCCGGGCCATGGCGGCCTCCAGCCAGCCGGCCTGGCGGGTCAGGAAGTCCAGCGCCTCGGCCACGGAGGCGCGCTGGGGCAGGGTCAGGTGCGGCGCGCCGTCGACCCGGCTGACGGAGAGCGTGAAGCGTCGGGCGCGGGCCGAGCGGCGCAGCGCCACGCGCACGCCGGGCGGGTCGAGGAACAGCGCCTCCTCCTTCCGGGCTTCGGTCGCGGGGCGGGCGCCGGGGCGGGTGTCGGGGCGCGCGGCGGCCGCGGCGGCGCGCGCCAGCGCCGCCATCCGTCCCCCGATTCCGCCCGCGCCGGATCGCGCCAACCGCGTCCCCTCCTGGTTCGTCCCGGCTCGTCCCGGCGCGTGCGCGCGCCGTCCGGTCGTTCGCCCCTGATGCCGCGCGCGCCCGCGCCTGTCCAGCGGTCGCCGGCGCCGCTGCCCACGCGGCCGGTCGCGGGGATCAGCCCGCGGCCGCCCCCGCCCCCGTTTCCGTCCCGGCGTCCGCCCCCGTTTCCGTCCCGGCGTTCGGCCCCGTTTCCGTCCCGGCGTCCGCCCCCGTTTCCGTCCCGGCGTCCGCCGGGGCCCGGCCCCGCGCGGGAATGCGCTGGGCGTGGATGAAGTCGCGCACGCGCGGCGCCGTGCCCGTCCGCCAGCGCGAGCCGTTGAACAGGCCGTAATGCCCGACCTCCTCGACCGTGAGATGCGCGCGCATCGCGTCGGGCAGGGCGGCGCAGAGGTCATGGGCGGCCCGGGTCTGGCCGGGGCCGGTGATGTCGTCGCGCCCGCCCTCCAGCGTCATCAGCGCGATGTCGCGGATCGCCTCGGGCCGCACGGGCCGCGTCTCCCGGTGCCGGTAGAGCCCCCGCGCCAGCAGCCGACGGCGGAACACCCGGTCGAGTGTCTGCAGGTAGAACTCGGCGGTCAGGTCCATCACCGCCAGGAATTCGTCGTAGAACCGCCGATGCGCCGCGTCGCCGTCGCCATCCCCCCGGATCAGGTGGCGGAAATGGTCCATATGGGCGTCCACATGCCGGTCGAGGTTCATCTGCATGAAGCCCGAGAGCTGCAGGAACCCCGGATAGACCCGCCGCAGGAAGCCCGGATTGGGCCAGGGCACGGTGACGATGGCGTTCCGCTCGAGCCAGGACGCGCTGTGCGAGGCGATCAGCCCCGCCGCCGCCCTGGGGTTGCGCGCCACGTCGATGGGGGAGCCCATCAGCACCAGCGAGGCCGGGCGCGCCGGATCGTCGTCCTCGGCCATCATCGCCGCGGCGGCGAGCGCCGGCACGCCCGCCTGGCTGACCGCGAGCAGCGCCGGCCGTTCCCGCGTCACGTCGCCGTCGGCGTCGCTGGCGATCATCCGGCAGAAGGCCATCAGCGTCTCGGTGCAGTCGTCCATGTCGAAGGCGCCGGCGGCGACGGGCACGTTGCGGGCGTCGCGCCAGTCGGTGATGTAGACGTCATGATGCGGGGCCAGCGCCTCCACCGTGCCGCGCAGCAGCGTGGCGAAGTGCCCGGACAGGGGCGCCGCGATCAGCAGCGGCGGGTCGCGCCGGGCCTCGGCCGCAGGGTGGTCGCGGTGGAAATGCACCAGGTCGCAGAACGGGGTCGAGGCGACGGTCCGCTGGATGATCGGCGCGGTCTCGTCCCCCTCCATGCCGTCGAGCCGGGTCGAGGTCAGGCCGAATTCCGGTTTGCCGTAGCGGGCGGTGGCGTTGACGAAGACCTGCAGGGCCGCGGCGCCGGCGCGGGCCGGAAAGCTGGCGGCGCAGGGGTTGAGCGGCGCGGTCAGGGCCTGGCGACCCAGCCGTGCCGCGGCGCGCCAGGGGGCGACGGCGGCATGGGCGAACTCGTAGGCGTGGTAGAGCATGCGGTTTCCATGGCCGGGCCGCGCCGCGGAAGACGGGCGAGGCGCTGCCGGAAGGCGCCGGACGCGCGAGGCGGCCGCGGCGGGAGGATGAACGCTAGTCCCGGGGACGCGGCGCGGCAAGCGCCGGGAGGCGCCGACGGCGCCCCGTCGCGCGGTTTCGGGACGAAACCCTGCGGTTCGTCGGAACCTGTCGCCGGAAAGCCTCGGGCGGGCGCGGGCGGGCGCCTCCGGAAAGCGTTTCCGCAGCGCGTCGAAAGGGGGCGCGGGCCGCGAAAGCGGGGGGCGCGGGCGGGCCGCGGGCCGGGCGCGGCCGCGCGTGAGCCCTTGCGTGGGGCGGAATCATGTGGCAGAGGCGCGCATTCCCGCAGACTTGCCGCCTTGGAGGGTCCCCATGGCCAAACCTGAATGGGGCGCGAAGCGAAGCTGCCCGAGCTGCGCCGTCCGCTTCTACGATCTGCTCCGGGATCCCGTCGCCTGCCCGAGCTGCGGCGCGAGTTTCCCGCTTTCCGCGCTGACCGAGCGCAAGCCGGCCGCGCCCTCGCGCGCCAAGGCCAAGCCCGAGAAGGCGGCCGCGGCCGCCGTCGTGGCCGACAGCGGCGACGCGCTGATCGACGACGATGACGACTCGGAAGAAGACGCCGTGGTCGACGACGTGCTGCTCGACGACGATGACGACGACGATGATGACGATCTCAGCGATCTGGGCGCCGTCGCCGGCGAGAAGGACGATGAGGAGACCTGAGATCGGGGCGACCTGATTTCGGGCGCCGCGCCCGCCTCGCCCCTGCGGGGCCGGGGCGCGGCGCGGCGAAGGACGCGCGCCGGGGCGGCGCGCGGGGCCGGAAAACGGCGGAGCGAGGCGGGTGAAATTTCCCTCTTGCAACCCGCCGGAGCCTGGCCTAGACACCGCCCCACGCCGCCGGAGACACCAGAGCCGGCGCGGGAGAATGGGGCCATAGCTCAGCTGGGAGAGCGCTTGCATGGCATGCAAGAGGTCGGGAGTTCGATCCTCCCTGGCTCCACCATCTCCCCCTTTCCTTCCTCAGGGTTGAACGATTAGATGGCCTGACGCGGCGCCCCGCGGTCGGGTC
Organism: Albimonas donghaensis; assembly: GCF_900106695.1. Taxonomy (GTDB): domain Bacteria; phylum Pseudomonadota; class Alphaproteobacteria; order Rhodobacterales; family Rhodobacteraceae; genus Albimonas; species Albimonas donghaensis. Next base: position 121,949 of record NZ_FNMZ01000007.1, on the reverse strand, counting down.
TTTTCGCGTTTCCCCGAGGGCGCGCCGGGCCGTATGGGCCGCCGCGCGGCCCTCGTCGCGGCTTCGCCCCGACATCGCCCCGCCCTGCAGCCCTCGGGGCCGCGCTCCGGGCGGGGCGGGCGAATCAGAGTCCCCCCGCAGGAAGAGGCGCCGCCTCGGTCTTTCGCGGCGGCTCTTTCGGGTGAAAGCGCCTGACGGGGAAGGCGGGCCCCTCTCCGCCGCGCGGATAGGACGGGGACGGTCGGGCGGGGCGATGCGACGCGCAGCGGCGCGAGGGCCGCCCCGTCCGTCCCGAAGCGTCCTCCCCCTTTCTCCCCCCTTTCCCCCTCCCTCCCTCCCCCCTCGCCGGGTTCGTCCGGGCTTGCCTTCCGTCCCGGCCGCGTGTAGAGGCCGCGCACGTAATCCGCATGCGGGGTTCGGGCCGGACGGGGAGACATCCCGCGCCGGTCCTCCGGTTGGGCGCACGCCCTCACCCCCGCAGAGGCTGAAACCGGAAAGGAAACGGAATGGCTCTGCCGGAATTCTCCCTGCGCCAGCTGCTTGAAGCTGGCGTCCACTTCGGTCACCAGACGCATCGCTGGAACCCGAAGATGGGCCCGTACATCTACGGCGACCGCAACGGCGTCCACATCATGGACCTCACCCAGACGGTCCCGCTGCTCGACGCCGCGCTGCAGGCGATCCGCGACACCGTCGCCAAGGGCGGCCGGGTGCTGTTCGTCGGCACCAAGCGCCAGGCCCAGATCCCGCTGGCCGAGGCCGCCGAGCGCTGCGCCCAGTACTACATGAACCACCGCTGGCTGGGCGGCACGCTCACCAACTGGAAGACCGTGTCGAACTCGATCGACCGTCTGCGCAAGCTGGACGAGACCTTCGACAGCGGCGCCGAGGGCTTCACCAAGCGCGAGCGCCTGAGCCTCGAGCGTGAGCGGAACAAGCTCAACGCCTCGCTGGGCGGCATCCGCGAGATGGGCGGCGTTCCCGACCTGATCTTCGTGATCGACACCAACAAGGAGCAGCTGGCGATCGCCGAGGCGAACAAGCTCGGCATCCCGGTGGTCGCGGTGCTCGACACCAACTCGGATCCCTCGGGCATCGCCTTCCCGATCCCGGGCAACGACGACGCCTCGCGCGCCATCACGCTCTACTGCGATCTGGCCGCGCGCGCCGCGCTGGACGGCATGGCCGCCGCGATGGGCGAGTCGGGCTTCGATCTCGGCGAGATGGAAGAGCTGCCGATGGAAGAGGCCCTCGAGGAGGTTCCGGCCGAGACCGCCGAGACCCCCGCCGAGGCCGAAAAGCCCGCCGAGACCCCGGCCGAGGCCTGATGCGATCCCGCGCCGCGCGGGGCCTCCGGCGCAGCCGGACCCCGCGCGGCGCGATCCGAAGACCTTTCGACACGACATTTCGATGACGCCCGTTCCGCTTGACGCGACGGGCCTCGCCGCCCAGACAGCCCCCGGCGGAGCCCGGGTCCCGCGCCGCCGCCGCCCGACGACCTGAACCCGCGGGTTCAGGGAAGACGGGCCGGACGACCAGGGGCCCCACCGCGCGCCGGCAGGCGTCAGGACCGATAGGAGAAACCCGATGGCGATCACCGCTTCGATGGTGAAGGAACTCCGCGACCAGACCGGCGCGGGGATGATGGACGCGAAGAAGGCCCTGGTCGAGAACGACGGCGACATGGAGGCCTCGGTCGACTGGCTGCGCGCCAAGGGGCTGGCCAAGGCCGCCAAGAAGGCCGGCCGCGTGGCCGCCGAGGGCCTGGTGGCCGTCGCCTCCGAGGGCGGCAAGGGCGTCGCGGTCGAGGTGAACTCCGAGACCGACTTCGTCGCGCGCAACGCCGAGTTCCAGGCGATGGTCTCGGGCATCGCCCAGGCCGCGCTGGGCGTCGCCGACACCGAGGCGCTGCTGGCCGCCGACATGGGCGGCAAGTCCGTCGCCGACACCGTCTCCGCCAAGATCGGCACCATCGGCGAGAACATGTCGGTGCGCCGGATGGCGAAGCTCGAGGGCGACGTTGTGGCCTCCTATGTCCACAACGCCGTCGCCGGCGGCATGGGCAAGATCGGCGTTCTGGTCGCGATGACCGGCTCCGACGCCGCGGCGATGGAGACCATCGGCAAGCAGGTCGCCATGCATGTGGCCGCGACCAACCCGGCCTCGCTGTCCGAGGCCGACCTGGACCCCGCGCTGGTCGAGCGCGAGAAGCAGGTGCTGACCGACCAGGCCCGCGAGTCGGGCAAGCCGGACAACGTCATCGAGAAGATGATCGTCGGCCGTCTGAACAAGTTCTTCCAGGAGGTCTGCCTGCTGAAGCAGACCTTCGTGATCAACCCGGACCTGACCGTCGAGAAGGCGGTCGCCGAGGCCGGCGCCGACATCAAGATCGTCGGGTTCGCCCGCGTCGAGGTCGGCGAGGGGATCGAGAAGGAAGAGGAAGACTTCGCGGCCGAGGTCGCCAAGGCCGCCGCCGGCTGATCGCCGGGCGCCTTCCAAAGACGAGATGCGCACACTAAGTGAATGGCGGGCCGATTGGCCCGCCATTTTCATTTTGGTGTTTCGATGGACAAGGCGATGCTGGAGAAGCGGTTGCGTCAGGCGCACGCGAAGCTGTTGCGCGCGCATGACCACCTGCGAGAAGCTTCATTTCACTTCCAGAACTACAGAGCAGAGCTGCTCAAGGCGACAGGCGGAGACGGCGGGCTGGCGTTGCGTGCTGGCGGTATCCGGTTCGACGGGCCAACCCTGAACCCCGCCCTTTTGTCGCTGGCCATTGGCGATGCCGTTCAGTGCGGGCGCGCCGCCCTCGACTATGTCTCGTCCGCCATTGTCGCCGCGGACGGCAAACGTGGTCGAGCCTCATTCCCGATCTCAGAGGACGCGAATGACCTGGAAGCCAAAGTCTCCGGCAAGAAAAAGCTCCCCGAGCTGAGGAAGGTAATCGCCGCGCTTCCGGCGATGGAGGCTTTGCTGAGGGACAAGTTCAAGCCTTACCCGGAGGGAAATCGCCTTATCTGGGGGCTCGGGAAGCTGGCGAACCTGGACAAGCACAATCTCATTCTGCTGTCGGTCGCTCAGTCAGTCGCGCAAGCTCCGGAGGTGCTTGGGACCGGCTTTCACATGAAGAATGTCGGCTTCATCGGGCAGCCCGGCTCCCGTCAGGTGCTGATCTCCGACCTTCCAGCCGACGCCGCGTTCGTGGGCAAGCCGTTTCAATCGTTGGAACTGGTCTTTTCTCCTGAGGTCGAACCCTTTGGTGGTCAGGGAGTCTTCGCCATGCTGGGGCCTTGCTTTCTGGAAGTCTGCAATGTGATCCGCGAAGTCGAGCGGGCCTCCGGACTGGTGCGCATACCGCTTGAGACAGAGGGCAAGCTTTCATCGCCGTTAGCTTGAGCGGGCCCGATGGTCAGCGCCGGCCCGCCCAGGCGCCGCCTTCAAATCGCCGCGTGACTTCCGGGGCGGCGGCTTTACGCTGGGGCGCATGAAACATATCGCGCGCACGACCCTGGCCGCCCTCGCGGCCCTCGCCCTCTCCGCCTGCCTGCCGACGGAGACCGAGCCGCTCAAGGCGCAGCCGGGCGGGGGCGAGCCGCGGGTGAACCGCCAGGACAACGGCGCCTACACGGTGCGCTACACCAATGGCTGCATCGTCACCTACAACAAGGATGGCCGGCGCTCCGGCTCCCAGGCCTGCCGGGCGGGCCAGGTCGAAAAGGCCGACGCCGCCGTGCAGGCCGACGCGAAGTCGCGCGGGGGCGGCGGGCTCAAGGTTCACAAGCTGAAAGGCGGCGCCTCACGCGTGACCTTCGACGACGGCTGCGTGGTGACCTACAACAAGAAGGGCCGGCGCTCCGGCTCCCAGGGCTGCCATTCCCGGCAGGTCGCGCGCGCCGACAAGGCGATCCAGCAGGGCGCCTGATCCGGAACCCCGGACCGAAGGCCGCGCGCGGGCGGTGCGCGCGCGGGTCGGAGCGGCGGCGTCGCCGCGGCCTCGCGTCGCCGCCGCCCCGGGTTCGGCCAGCATCCCGGTCCCGGAGTTTCCGGCCCGGCGACATTCGCCCGCGATCCGCCCCCCTGCGGCCCCGCGCGCCTTGCATCCGCGCCCCCCTTCGGACAGATTGCGCGCGCCAGCCGACAGGAGAGACTCGCGCATGACCGAGGCCGCCAAAACGCCGTCCCCGCTCCTTTATCCGCGCGTTCTGCTCAAGATATCCGGCGAAGCGTTGATGGGCGATCAGGGCTTCGGCCTGCATCCCCCCACCGTCCAGCGCATCGCCGATGAGGTGAAGGCGGTCTATGACCTGGGCGTCGAGATCTGCCTCGTCATCGGCGGCGGCAACATCTTCCGCGGCCTGCAGGGCTCCGCCCAGGGGATGGAACGCGCCTCCGCCGACTATATGGGCATGCTCGCGACCGTTATGAACGCGCTGGGCATGCAGTCCGCGCTGGAGGATCTGGGCGTCCACGCGCGCGTGATTTCGGCCATCCCCATGGACCAGATCTGCGAGCCCTATATCCGCCGCCGCGCCGTGCGCCACCTGGAGAAGGGGCGCATCGTCATCTTCGCCGCCGGCACCGGCAACCCGTATTTCACCACCGACACCGCCGCCGCGCTGCGGGCGATGGAGATGAATTGCGGGGCCATCATGAAGGGCACCCAGGTGGACGGCGTCTATACCGCCGATCCCAAGCTGGACCCGGACGCCAAGCGCTACGAGCGGATCACCTATGACGAGGTGCTGATCAAGAACCTCAAGGTGATGGACGCCTCGGCCATCGCGCTCGCGCGCGATAACAATCTGCCGCTGATCGTCTTCTCGCTGCATTCCCCGGGCGGTTTCGCCGAGGTCTTGAGCGGTCGCGGAAAATTCACCATTGTCGAGCAGTCATGATGCGGGGGCGCGCCGCATCGGCCGCGCGCCGTCGCCGGGAGGACATCCATGAGCGATGAGATCGAGATCGATACTGACGACCTCGAACGTCGAATGGACGGGGCGATCGCGTCCCTGAGAAACGATTTCGCCTCGCTGCGCACGGGGCGGGCCTCGGCGTCCATGCTGGACCCGGTGAGCATCGACGCCTACGGCGCCGACACGCCGATCAACCAGGTGGGCACCATCAACGTGCCCGAGCCGCGGATGCTGACCCTGTCGATCTGGGACAAGGCCCTGGTCGGCAAGGTGGACAAGGCGATCCGCTCCTCGGGCCTGGGTCTGAACCCGGTGGTCGACGGCACGCTGATCCGCCTGCCGATCCCCGAGCTGAACGAGGAACGACGCCGCGAACTGGTCAAGGTCGCCGGGCAATACTCCGAAAGCGCCAAGGTCGCCGTGCGCAACGTGCGTCGCGACGGCATGGACATGGTCAAGAAGGCCAAGTCCGCGGGGCTGAGCGAAGACGACGCCAAGTTCTACTCGGACGAGATCCAGGCCATGACCGACGCCACGATCAAGAAGATCGATCAGGCGCTGGAATCGAAGCAGGAAGAGATCATGCAGGTCTGATCCCCTCGGCGCGCGCAGGGCGCGCCGGAGGGCCAGGCCGCCGGCGCCCGAACGCGCCGACAGGAGACGCGAATGTTCAATTCCTCGCCCGCCCCCGCGACCGAGGCCGCCGCAGCGGTCACGACGCATGGGGACGGGGCCGGCCGCCCGCGTCATGTGGCGGTCATCATGGACGGCAACGGCCGCTGGGCGAAATCCCGCGGGCTGCCCCGCCTCGCCGGTCACCGGCGCGGGGCGGAGGTCGTGCGCCGCATCGTCGAGGCCGCGCCGGATTCGGGCGTGTCCTATCTGACGCTCTACGCCTTCTCGACCGAGAACTGGAAACGCTCCTCCGAAGAGGTGCAGGGGTTGATGGAGCTGTTCTCCATCTACATCCGGCGCGAGGGCAAGGAGCTCAAGCGCCGGGGCGCCCGCGTGCGCTTCATCGGCGACCGGACGCGCCTGAACCGCGACCTGGCCGAGCAGATGGGCCGGCTGGAAGCCTCGACCGAGAGCAATGACCGGCTCAACCTGACCATCGCCATCAACTATGGCGGGCGGGACGAGATCCTCGGCGCCGTGCGCCGGCTGGCCGCCGAGATCGCCGCCGGCCGCCTGGCGCCCGAGGCGCTGGACGCCGACGCCTTCTCCGCCGCGCTGGACACGCGGGAGCTGCCGGATCCGGACCTGGTGATCCGCACGTCGGGGGAGATGCGGACCTCGAATTTCCTGCCCTGGCAGTCGGCCTATGCCGAATACGCCTTCGTGCCCGAGACCTGGCCCGATTTCACGCCGGAGCTTTTCGCGCGCGCCTGCGCCGCTTTCGGGGCGCGCAACCGCCGCTTCGGCGCGGCCGACTGATCGTCATGGAACCTGGCGAGCCCGCCGATGCCGGGCGCGGCCCCCGCAAGGGCGGCTTCGCCGATCTGCGCCAGCGCACGCTGACCGCGCTGGCCATGTCCGTGGTGGCCATCGCCGCGGTCGGGGTCGGGGACTGGGCCTTCGCGCCGCTCGCCGCCCTGATCGCCGCCGGCATGGGGTGGGAGCTGCGCCGCATGACCGCCGGCGAGTTCGACCTGGCGGGCTGGCTGATGGGCGCGGCCGGGGCCGGGGCCTGCCTGCTGACCCAGGCGCTGAGCTATCGCTACGGGCTGGGCTGGCTGGCGCTGTGCCTGATCCCGCTCGCGGTGATGACCCGGAGCGAGGCGCGCCTGGCCCGCTTCACGGCGCTGATCGGGACCGTCTATGTCGCGATCGCCTGCGCGGCGCTGGTCGGGCTGCGGGACGATGATCTCTATGGCTGGGAGGCGGTGCTCTGGGTGGCGCTGACGGTCGTGGCCACGGATATCGGCGGCTATTTCGCCGGGCGCGCGATCGGGGGGCCGAAGCTCTGGCCCGCGGTGTCGCCGGGCAAGACCTGGGCCGGGCTCGGCGGCGGCATGGCCTTCGCCATCGTGGTGGGGGCGGTGTTCTCGTCCGCCACTTCCGGCACCCTGTTCCACGAAGTCGCGCTGGTCTCCGCCGTCATGGCGGTGGTGGCGCAGGGCGGAGACCTGGCCGAAAGCGCGCTGAAACGGCGCTGCGGGGTCAAGGACAGCTCCAACCTGATCCCCGGCCATGGCGGGCTTCTGGACCGGATGGACGGGCTGCTGGCCGCGGGCATGGTGGCGGCGCTGGTGTCCTTCCTGCTCGGCCAGTCGGTGTTCATATGGTGAGCCCTGCGGGACCCGCCCCCCGCCGGGTGACGGTGCTGGGGGCCACCGGCTCCATCGGCGCGTCCACGCTCGACATCCTGCGCCACGCGGCGGGGGATGGCGGGCCGGTCCCGCAGGTCGTCGCGCTCACCGGCAACGGCAACATCGCCGGGCTCGCCGCCGCCGCCCGCGAATTCCGCGCCGAGCTGGCGGTGACCGCCGACCCCGCCCGCTACGCCGAGCTGAAGGACGCGCTGGCCGGCTCGGGCGTCGAGGCCGCCGCCGGTCCCGACGCCATCGTCGAGGCCGCCGCCCGCCCCGCCGACTGGTGCATGGCCGCCATCGTGGGCGCCGCCGGCCTCGCCCCCACGCTCGCCGCCGCGGCGCAGGGCGGGACCGTGGCGCTGGCCAACAAGGAATGCCTCGTCTCCGCCGGCGACCTGTTCCTGGCCGAGATCGCCCGCGCCGGCGCCACCCTTCTGCCGGTGGACAGCGAGCATAACGCCATCTTCCAGGTGCTCGATCCCGCGCAGCGCCCGGCGCTGGACCGGATCATCCTGACCGCCTCGGGCGGGCCGTTCCGCGACTGGTCGGCCGACCGCATGTCCCGCGCCACGTTGCGCGAGGCGGTCGCGCACCCCAATTGGGACATGGGCGCCCGGATCTCGGTCGACAGCGCCTCGATGTTCAACAAGGCGCTGGAGATGATCGAGGCCAGGCACCTCTTCGGTCTGGCGCCCTCGCAGGTGGAGGTGCTGGTGCATCCGCAGTCGGTGGTGCATTCGATGGTGGGCTATGCCGACGGCTCCGTGCTGGCGCAGCTGGGCGCGCCGGACATGCGCCACGCCATCGGATACGCCTGGAACTGGCCCGAGCGCCGTGCGCTGCCGGTGGAGCGGCTGGACTTCGCCGCGCTCTCCCGGCTCGATTTTCTCGCGCCCGACGAGACCCGCTTTCCCGCCCTGCGCCTGGCGCGCGAGGCGATGGAGGCCGGAGGGCTCGCGGGCTGCGCGCTCAACGCCGCCAAGGAGGCCGCGTTGGAAGCGTTCATGGAGGCGCGCATAGGCTTCCTCGACATGGCGCGCGTGGTGGAGGCGACGCTGGCGCGGCTCGCCCCCTTCGCGCCGGCGCGGGATCTCGGCGCCGTCTTCGCGATGGACGAGGCCGCGCGGGCCGAAGCGGAGGCCGTGATCGCGCGGGATCACGCGCGGCTGGGAAATGGCGGCGTTCTCGCCTAGATCAACAACTGTTCATTCCGGCGCGCGGTCCAGAACGGGCGCGGCCGGCGATCCGGAGGTCCCATATGGACGCGTTCGCATTGATGACCCAGGTCGGGGGCGTGGCCGGCTCGATCGCCTCGTTCCTCGTGGTTCTGGGCGTGGTCGTGTCGGTGCACGAGTTCGGCCATTACATCGTGGCGCGCTGGTGCGGGATCGACGCCGAGGTGTTCTCGATCGGCTTCGGCAAGGAGATCTGGGGCTGGAACGACCGCCGCGGCACCCGCTGGCGGCTGGCGGTGCTGCCGCTGGGCGGCTACGTGAAATTCGTGGGCGACGGCGACGCGGCCTCCGCGCGCGCCGACACCGCGGGGATGGAGGCGATGGACGACGCGACGCGCGCCCGTTCCTTCCCCGGCGCGGCCCTGTGGAAGCGCGCGCTGGCGGTGGCGGCGGGGCCGGGCTTCAACTTCATCCTGTCGATCCTGATCTATGCCGGCCTGACCATGGCGCTCGGCGTGGGGTCGGAACGCCCGGTGCTCGGCGCCTCGCAGGCCCAGGGGGCGGAGACCTTCCCCCTGCGTCCGGGCGACGAGATCCTGGCCGTGGCCGGGACCGAGGTCACCACGTTCGTCGACATTTCCAAGGCCTATGACGCGGCCAGCACGGCCGAGCCGGGGCGGTCGCTGTTCCCCGTGGACCTGCGCCGCGACGGGCGCGAGATGACGCTGGAGACCGGCCCGGCGATCCCGCCGCTGGTCGGCTCCGTGGCGCCGGCGAGCCCGGCGGAGGAGGCCGGGCTGATGGCCGGCGACCGCATCGTGCAGGCCGACGGGCGGCCGGTCGGGGCCTTCAGCGATCTGCAGCGGGTGGTCTTCGGCTCCGACGGCGCCTCGGTGGCGTTGGTGGTCGAGGGCGCGGACGGCGCCCGGCGCGAGGTCACGCTGACCCCCAAGCTCAACCCGGTGCCCTCGGCCGATGGCGGGATCGAGATGCGGCCGCTGATCGGCGTCTCCGCCGTGCCGCTGATCGCGCCCGAAGTGGTGACGCCCGGCGTCGGGCAGGCGCTGGGCAATGGCGTGACCCGCACCTGGCAGGTGATCCATTCCTCGCTGGCCTATGTGGGCGCGATCATCGGGGGGGAGGCGGACAGTTCCGGCCTGGGCGGCCCGATCCGCATCGCCTCCCTGTCGGGCGACGCGGCGGGGGCGGGGATCGTGGCGTTCCTCGGCATGATCGCGATGATCTCGACCTCGATCGGGATGATCAACCTGTTCCCGATCCCGGTGCTCGATGGCGGGCACCTGATGTTCTACGCCTTCGAGGCGGTGCGCGGCCGGCCGCTGGGCGACCGCGCGACGGAGGCCGCGACCGGCGTCGGCCTCGCCCTGGTATTGGGGCTGATGGTGCTGGTGACCTTCAACGACCTGATGAGCCTGTAGGCCGGGGCGCGCGCCGCGCCGCGCCGCGTTGCGGACGGGGGCGCGCCCTGCGGCTCAGGCGTTGAGAATCGCGAGCGCTTCGGCGTGGATCTGCGGGTTGGCGGCGGCGAGGATGCGGCCGCCCTGCTGCGGGTCGCCGCCGTCCCAGGTGGTGACCACGCCGCCGGCCCCTTCGATGATCGGGATCAGGGCCTGGATGTCATAGGCCTGCAGGCCCGCCTCCACCACCAGGTCCACCCCCCCCGCCGCCACCAGCGCGTAGCCGGTGCAGTCGAGCCCGTAGCGGGTCAGGCGCACGCGGTCGCGCACCTGTTCGAACGCCGCGCGCTCGGCCTCCGTCCCCACTTCTGGGAAGGTGGAGCAGAGCCGCGCTTCGCAGAGCGGGACGGGCGCCCGGGCGCGCAGGCGGCGCGGGGCCTCCCCGTCGCGGGCGTGCCAGGCGGCGGCGCCGTCGCCCCAGAAGCGTTCCCGCGTCCAGGGCTGATCCATCACCCCCAGCACCGGCCGGGTTCCGTCATTGAGCCCGATCAGCACGCCCCAGGTGGGCGCGCCGACCAGGAAGGCGCGGGTGCCGTCGATCGGGTCCACCACCCAGGTCAGCCCGGAGGACGAGGCGGTGGCCGCGGCCTCCTCCCCCAGCACGCCGTCGGCGGGGCGTTCGGAGGCCAGCACCTCGCGGATCGCGGCCTCGGCGGCGCGGTCGGCCTCGGTCACCGGATCGAAGGCGCCGGGACCGGCCTTGTTGTCGGCGGCGAGCCCCTCGGCCCGGAAGAGGGAGAGGATGGCGGGACGCGCCGCGTCGGCGGCGCGATGGGCCGCGGCCAGCGCCGAGGTCAGCGCGGGGTCTGCGGTCTCCCCGGGAAGGGGGCCGGCGTCGGAACGGTGTTCGGAGGTCATGTCGGATCCGGGCGCGATGCGGCGCGCGGCGCAGCCGCGTCAGCCGGGGAAGGCCGGAAACCTAGCGGGTCCGGTGGCCGGGCGCAAAGGCCCGGCCACACAGGACGCATCGCAACCGCTGATCAGGCGGCTTCGCTCAGAACCCGGGCGAGGTCGAACAGGCGACGGCGCTGGTTCTCGGGGATCGCGTAATAGGAGCGCACCAGTTCGAGCGCTTCCTTGTCGGCGAGCAGATCCCCACGGGCGCTGGAGTCTGCGTCCATGCCCGCTTCCTCGATCGACTCGGCGTCGAGCCCCTCGAAGAAGTAGCTGATCGGAACCTCCAGCGACTTCGCGATATCCCACAACCGCGAGGCGCTGATCCGGTTCATGCCGGTCTCATATTTCTGGATCTGCTGAAACTTGATGCCCACCAGATCCCCGAGCTGCTGCTGGGTCATGCCCATCATCCAGCGCCGGTGCCGCACACGTTTCCCGACGTGAGCGTCTACGGGATGCTTCATCTGCTTGTTGCTCCTGACTGCACACGGACTCTTCCGCCGCTCCGGGATGGTCCGCATGCACACGTTCTGACGACGCGCTTGCGGAGGCCTGGATACGCGAGGCGGCCGCCCGGACGTTGTTACGCCATTTGGAAGTCTAGCAACAATGTGCAGCTGCGCACAATGCAACACCGTGGGTTGTTTTGCGCTGCAGCGCGAAAAAACCCACGGTTAGGTTTCATTTTGCGAAAATTCGCCTCAGGCGAGTGCGGAATTCGCCGCTCGCGCGTCGCGTTTGCGCTCATGCGGGTCGAGGAAGCGCTTGCGGAGGCGAATCGCTCCGGGCGTGACCTCCACCAGCTCGTCGGGCTCGATGAAGGCGATGGCCTCCTCCAGCGTGAAGCGGCGCGGAGTGGTCAGGATCACCGCCTCGTCCTTGCCCGAAGCCCGCATGTTGGTGAGCTTCTTGCCCTTGAGCGGGTTCACGTCGAGATCGCCGGGACGGGCGTTCTCGCCGATGATCATGCCCTGGTAGACCGGCTCGCCGGACCCGATGATCAGGCGACCGCGATCCTCCAGGTTGAACAGGGCGAAGGGCACCGAATCGCCGTTCTCCATGGAAATCAGCACGCCGTGGCGACGGCCCGGGATCGGACCCTTCCACTCGGCCCAGCTATGGAACACCCGGTTCATGATGCCGGTGCCGCGGGTGTCGGTGAGGAATTCGCCGTGATAGCCGATCAGGCCGCGCGCGGGGGCGTGGAACACGATGCGGGTCTTGCCGCCGCCCGAGGGACGCATCTCGGTCATCTCGGCCTTGCGCTGGGACATCTTGTCGACCACCGGGCCGGTGAACTCGTCGTCCACGTCGACGGTGACTTCCTCGATCGGCTCCAGCTTGCGGCCGTCCTCTTCGCGCATCATCACCCGGGGACGGGAGACGGAGAGCTCGAAGCCCTCGCGGCGCATGTTCTCGATCAGCACGCCGAGCTGAAGCTCGCCGCGGCCGGCGACCTCGAAGGCGTCGCGGTCGGCGGTGTCGGAGATGCGGATGGCGACGTTGCCCTCGGCCTCCCGCATCAGCCGGTCGCGGATCACGCGGGACTGGACCTTGTCGCCGTCACGGCCCGCCAGCGGCGAGTCGTTGATCGAGAAGGTCACCGCGATGGTCGGCGGGTCGATCGGCTGGGCCTTGATCGGCGCGGTCACCGCGGGCTCGCACAGGGTGTCGGCCACGGTGGCCTTGGACAGGCCGGCGATGGACACGATGTCCCCCGCCTCGGCCGAATCGACGGGCTGGCGGGCCAGGCCGCGGAAGGCCATGACCTTGGAGACGCGGAAGCGCTCGATCTCACCGGTCTCGCCGCGCAGGGCCTTGATGGTGGTGCCGGCGGCGATGCGCCCGGTCTCGATCCGGCCGGTCAGCAGGCGGCCTAGGAACGGGTCGGCTTCCAGCGTGGTGGCCAGCATGGAGAACGGCTTGTCGGCGTTGGCGACCTGCTTGGGCGTCTCGACATGGGCCATGACCTTGCGGAACAGGGCCGAGAGATCCTCGCGCGGGCCGTCGAGCTCATCGTCGGCCCAGCCGGAGCGGCCGGAGGCGTAGAGCACGGGGAAGTCGAGCTGGTGCTCGTCGGCGTCGAGCGCGGCGAACATGTCGAACACCTCGTCCAGCGCGCGATCGGGGTCGGCGTCGGGCTTGTCGACCTTGTTGAGCACGACGATGGGCCGCAGGCCCAGGGCCAGCGCCTTGGCGGTGACGAACTTGGTCTGGGGCATCGGGCCCTCGGCCGCGTCGACCAGCAGGATGGCGCCATCGACCATGGAGAGGATTCGCTCCACCTCGCCGCCGAAGTCGGCGTGGCCGGGGGTGTCGACGATGTTGATGCGCGTGCCCTCGAACTCGACCGAGGTGGCCTTGGCGAGGATGGTGATGCCGCGCTCACGCTCCAGGTCGTTGGAATCCATGGCGCGTTCGGCGACGGCCTGGTTTTCCCGGAACGAGCCGGACTGGCGGAGAAGCGCGTCGACGAGCGTGGTTTTGCCGTGGTCGACATGCGCGATGATCGCGATGTTGCGAAGATCCATGAGACGGGTTTCCGGACGTGTATAGGGGGCGCGGGCGCCCTTGGCGCCGTCGGTTGCGCGGCTCTTGGCGCATATGACGCGGCGCGGCAAGGGCGCGAACGGCCGCGGGGCGCCGCAGGCGTCCCGGCGTGTCCGGCCGGCCTCGAACCCGATCTCCGGGACGCGGCGCAGGATCAGGCGCCGCCGCGGATCGTTTCGGACAATTAGAGATACCAGACGAGGACCGATTGCAACCGCCCGTCGTCGATCACCGACAGCGCCCTCGCCGGGCGCGGCGCAGGGCAGGGCGAGGGGCGCCCCCCCCGGCGTCGGGGGCGCCCGTTCCCGCGACGCGGCTCAGTCGGCGTGCAGGGGCAGGGCGTCGATGCGGCGGTCGATCGCCTCGATCTGCGCCTTGTAGGCGGGGCTGTCGACCTCGCCGAACTTCGCCTTGAATTCCGACATCTGCATGAAGGAGGGCAGGCCCTCGATCGACGGCATCCAGTTGCGCACGGAGGCCGAGGCCTCGGCCAGCGCCGCCAGCCCGTCCGGCGCGGCCTCCGCCGCCGCCTCCGCCCAGCGGATGCCCGCCCGATCCGCGGCCACGTCGTCGAAGCTGTAGCCGGAGCCGCCGCCGGAGCCGTCGACCAGCTCCTTGACCTCGCCGGCCCCGAAGGACACCGCCGAGCCGCCGGCCATCTGGAATGCGGCCGACAGCAGGAAGTGCTTGCGAAGGTCCGAGCGGCCCAGAAGGCTCACGTCCTTGCAGCGCGCGCCCGCCTCGGCGGAGTCGAAGCCGCCGGTCACCGTCTCGATGGCGCCGCGCGTGGCGCAGATCGCGGCCAGCGCCGAGACCGCGGCGCGCAGCTCGCGCTCGGCCGCGCCGGGATCGTCGCCGGCGGCCTGGCGGGCGCTGTTCACCGCGAAGGCCAGCCAGGCGTCCAGCTCGCCCCGGGCGGGCAGCGCGCCGGAGGCCGCGGCCGCGGCGATGGCGTCGTAATGCCGGGCGATGTCGGCGCTGTCGGAGATTCCGGCCGCGTCGCGCACGCCGTCCATCACCCGGGACAACAGCGAGTCCTCGCCGCCTGCGCCCGCATCCACGGCCACCGTGACCGTGCCCGGCGTGGTGCGCACCCCTTCGATGGAGGAGAACAGCAGCGTGCCCATCGGCACGTCGGAGACCAGGTCCCCGACCCATTGCAGGACCTTGAGCGTGACCGACGGCGGCAGCGCCATGCGCCCGAGCCGCAGCGCCTGCACGTCGAGACCGGTCTCGGAGGGCGCGATCTCGGCGCGGAAGTTGATCCAGCCCAGCGCGTCCAGAAGCGGCGGCTGGGCGGAGAGCGCGACGGTCATGCCGTCGGAGGAGATCTGCGTGACGCCGCGCAGGCTGGGCGCGACCCGGGCGGCGGAGGCGATCAGGCCGTCGAGCTCGGCGGAGGTGGCCGACAGGCTGCGCGCGCCCTCGCCCCCCGCGACCTCGCGGGCGCGCTTGATCAGGGCCTTGGACTGGCGGGCCTGGTCCTGTCGGAGCGCGGCCGAGGGCGGCAGTTCCGGCGCCGGTTCGAACGCCGCGATCACGAAGGCGATCGGGCCGATGACGACGACGAGCACGATCAGCCAGAACAGCAGACGGAACATGAGATCCCTTTCCTCCCCGGACGGGACCCCCCGTCCCGGTCACGCAAAGGGTATCGACGACGCGGGCGAGGATGGCAAGGCGCGGGGCGGGTCAGGTTCGGGGCGTTCTCAGGGCGTTAGGGGGACGGGGGGCGTCCACCGGCTCCGCCGGCCGTGGACATCGGCGCGGGCGAGGGTTTCGGCCTCGGCTCCGGGCGTCGGCTCCCCGGTGCGGCCACAGGCTCGGCGAAGGCCGTGACGTCAGGTCCAGCGCCGCGCCGGCGCATCGCCGTTCGGGGCGCCGGGCCAGATCCGCGGAGGGGCGCCCGCCGGTTCCTCCGGGCGGTGCGGCGGCGTCGCTTCGGGAAGTTGTTCGGTCAGACCCGCAAGCAATTCGGCCGTGAACGGCGCGCCGGGCCGGGGGCGGCGCCGGGCCTGTCGCCGCAGGGCCTCGCGAATCTCGTTCATGCTTCGCCCCTCGAAACCTGACGCCGCGACGTTCGACGGCCGGCCCGGACCGCGCGTCATCAAAATTTTTTGGGGGGGCGCGGAGTCGATGCTGCGCCGCAGCGCCTGAACTTGACCCCCCGTCCAAAACTTTGCCGCTACGTCGAAAAATTCATGGCCATGCCGGATTTGCGGCGCAGCAGCGGCGATTTTGCGGTGAATCCGTTCACTCACCTAACTTAACGGATTGTTGAGCGGTCAGGTCCCGAGTGTTAGAAAATTCACCGACCTATGGGGGGTCCGCAACTAAGTTGCGCGGGAGGCGGGTGGTGTGGCCCGCAACCTGAGATTTTCAAGCAGGCGTTCGTCGCAGGGCTGCAGTCGACGAAAATCGCCTTGGGGGAGAACTGTGGTGAACGCTCCGATTATTCCCGAGACGCTGGTCAATGTCTTCACTTCTGGAGCGCAGTACCAGCCCTCCATTTCGATTTTAAGCGACGGCACGTATGTGGTCGTCTGGCGCAGCGCCGGGCAGGACGGCAGCGGGCTGGGCATCGTCGGACAGCGGTTCACCGCCCAGGGGGAGCGGATCGGGGCCGAGTTCATCGTGAACGAAACCCGCGAAGGCGACCAGGACCAGGCGGAGGTCGTGGGGCTGGCTTCCGGCGGGTTCGTGGTGATCTGGCGCAGCTTCGTCGACGGGCTCCGCCAGATCTCGGGCCAGGTCTACGACGCCGCCGGCGCGCCCGTCGGCGGCGAGTTCAAGATCAACGACACCGGAACCTGGGACGAGGTCGACCCGGACGTGCTGGCGCTGCCCGGTGGCGGCTTCGCGGTGGCCTGGACGCATACCTATGCGGAGGACATCCACCTCCGCCGGTTCGACGACGCCGGCGCGGCGCAGGGCGCCAGCGTCGTGGTCAACACCCATGACGGCAACCAGTACCAGGACAAGCGCTACGTCTCGATGGCGGTGATCGAGCCCGACGCCGGGCCCAACAGCCTGGCGGGCGGCGGTTTCGTGGTGGTCTGGGCCTCCTACAACCAGAGCGGCGGCAACTGGAACATCTACGCCCAGCGCCATGACCCGGCCGGGGTCGCGATCGGGGCCGAGACGCTGATCAACGCCGGCGACGCAGGCCAGTACACGCCCCGCGTGGTCGGGCTCTCCGACGGCCGCTGGGCGGTGGTCTGGACCGACATCACGGGCGACGACGGCAGCGGCTATGGCGTCTACGCAAGGGTGTTCGAGGGCGACGGCACGGCGGTGACCGGCGACGTGCAGGTCAATGTCGAGACCTCGTCCCACCAGCAGCAGCCCGATATCATCGCCACCCAGGACGGCGGCTTTTTCATCACCTGGATCGCCGAAACCTCCGGCGGATCGGGCGACGGGTCGTCCTACGGCATCTTCGGGCGCCGCTTCGACGCGTCCGGCGCGGCGACCACCGGCGAGATCGCCATCAACCAGAACACCTCCGGCCAGCAGGACGTGCCCCGGGTCGCGGAACTGGCGGACGGCACGCTGGCGCTGGTCTGGAGCTCGGTGACCAGCGGGAGCTCGGGCGATGGCGACGACCGCGCCATCTCGATGATCCTGATCGGCGACCCGATGACCTTCGTCGCGGCCTCGGCCCGGCCGGAGCTGGAAGCGGTGTCCGCGGTGCGCTCGGTCGACGAATCCGATTTCGACAGCGGCGCCATCCGGCTCGACGCCGACGGGGCGGCGGCCTTGTCGGACTCGGATTCCGCCGATTTCGACGGCGGCCGGCTGATCGTGCAGCGCATCTCCGCCTCGGTGCTGGAGGACGATTTCGAAGCCCAGGACGCCGATGGCCAGGACCTGCTCGGGCTCGACCAGACCGGTCCGGTCACGGTGGCGGGCGGCGTGGTGTCGGTGGACGGCGTGGCGGTGGGGACGGTCGCGTCCGACGGCGCGGACGGCGCGCCGCTGATCATCGAGCTCAACGCCTCCGCCACCGCGGCGCGGGTCGAGGTGCTGGTCGAGAACCTGACCTATCGCAACCTCTCCGACGATCCGCGCGAAGAGGCGCTGTTCCAGATCCAGGTGGAGGACGGCGACGGCGCGGCCTCGGACCCGGTGACGGTCCGCGTCGAGATCTCGGCCTCGGTCGACGGGCCGGACGGCGCCTTCGGCGAGCGGCAGGTCAACAATTACACCACGAACACCCAGGATGAGCCGGCGATCGCCCGCCTGGCCGATGGCGGCTGGGTCATCACCTGGACCTCCCACGATCAGGACGGCGCCCAGGACGGCGTCTACGCGCGGGCCTACGGTCCGGACGGCGCGCCGCGGGGCGCCGAGTTCCGGGTCAACGACGCGACCGTCGGCTACCAGGACATGCCCGGTGTCGCGGGCCTGAGCGACGGCGGCTTCGTGATCGTCTGGCGGGAAGGCAACGGCACGGTCATCCGCATGGCGCGCTACGACGCGACGGGGACGCGCACGGTCGCCGACTTCCAGGTGGAGACGAGCACCAACAACACCCAGACGCAGCCCACGGTGACGGCGCTGAGCAATGGCGGCTGGGTGGTCGGCTGGGCGACCAACGCCACCGACGCCGGCGGCGGGGACGGCGATTCCTACGCGGTGGCCACGCAGGTGTTCAACGCCGCCGGCGCCCCCGTGGGCGGCGAGACGGTGATCAACACCCAGACCGTCGGCAACCAGAGCCAGCCCGACATCGCCGCGCTCGACAACGGCCGCTTCATCGTGGTGTGGGCCGACAACGACGCGGCCGGCGACGGCTCCGGCACGTCGGTCAAGGGACGGATGGTGGCGGCCAACGGCGTGCCGGAAGGCGCGGGCGACATGCTGCTCAACGTCAACACGCTGAGCACGCAGAACTATCCGGTGGTGGCGAGCCATCCCGACGGCAGCTATGTCGTGGCCTGGACCAGCTACGACATCGACGGGTCGGGCGCCGGCGTCTCCGTGCGCCGCTTCGACGCCGCGGGCGCGCCGCTGGGCGACGAGATCCGGGTCAACGACCTGACCTCGGGCGACCAGCTTGCGGTCGACATCGCGACCCTTCCGGGCGGCGGCTTCGTGGTGTCCTGGCGCGCCTCGGGCCTGTCGTCGCTGGGCGATTCCAGCGGCGACGGCGTTTCGGCGCAGGTCTTCGACGCCGACGGAACCCGCGTCGACGGCCAGTTCCTGGTCAACGAACAGACCTCCAGCACCCAGTTCCAGGGCCGGATCCTGCCGCTGAGCGACGAGTCCATGGTCGCGGTCTGGACCTCGCAGACCTCCGGCGAGGCCGGCGACGGTTCGAGCTACGGCATCTTCACGCGGGTGATCGGCGCGGCGCCGGGCGTCGGCGGCTCGACCCCGCCGGAGCTGATCGGGCTCGGCGGGCTGCTGGAGATCGACGAGACCGAGGCCAGGGCCGGTCATTCCATCTTCGGGGACATGCTGCCTTCGGTCGCCGATCCCGACAGCGCGGATTTCGACGGCGGGCGGCTGCTGATCTCGCGCTATGAGACCGGCGACCTGGCCGACGGCTACCTTTCCCCCGACGATCACGGCCAGGACAACCTGACGGTGACGGCGGGCGGCGCGGTGACCGTCATCGGGTCCACCGTGCGGGTGGACGGCGTGGACGTGGCGACCGTGGTGTCGGACGGGCAGGCGGGCGCGGATCTCGAACTGACGCTGCTCGCCGGCGCCACCCGGGCGCGGCTGGAGGCGCTGCTGGAGGCGATCAGCTACCAGAACCCGTCCTCGGACCCCGAGGCCCTGCGCCGCTACACGCTGAGCCTGACCGATGGCGACGGCGGCGTGTCCGTGGACCATGATCTGCGCATCCAGATCGCGCCCGTCGATGACGGCGGGCTGACCGGGCTGGCCCAGGAGACGGTCAACA
The DNA here is from genome assembly GCF_900106695.1 of Albimonas donghaensis. Classification (GTDB taxonomy): domain Bacteria; phylum Pseudomonadota; class Alphaproteobacteria; order Rhodobacterales; family Rhodobacteraceae; genus Albimonas; species Albimonas donghaensis. The sequence goes on along the minus strand of NZ_FNMZ01000007.1, from coordinate 102,710 downwards.
GCTTCGCCGAGGGCGACCAGCGCCTGCCCGAGATCGCGGCGCTGAGCGGCGGCGGCTGGGTGACGGTCTGGGCCTCGAACTTGCAGGACGGCTCGGGCTGGGGCGTCTACGGGCAGATCTACGGCGCCGACGGCGCGCGGATCGGCGGAGAGTTCCGCCTGGCCGAGCAATCCGTGGGCGACCAGCACGTGCCGGAGGTGGTCGGGCTGGCCGGCGGCGGCTTCGCCGCGGTCTGGCAGGGCGAGGGCCAGGGCGACGCCGATGACGGCATCCGCGTGCGGCGCTTCGCGGCCGACGGCACGCCCCTGGGCGACGAGGATCTGGTCAACACCACCATCGCCAACGACCAGAACAACGCTCAGATCGCCGCGATTCCGGCCGGCGGCTTCTACGTGTTCTGGCAGAGCTACTACCAGGACGGCGGCTATTACCGGCATTACGGCCAGCGCTACGACGCGGCCGGCCAGAAGGTCAGCTGGGACGGCGCGACCCCCGGCGCCGAGGAGATCCGGATCGACCCGGCCACCGCCGGCGCCTCCGGCGAGCCCAGCGCGACCGTGCTCGCCGACGGCACGCTGGCCGTGGCCTGGAGGTATGGCGGCGACGTGGTCTACAGCGTCTGGAACCCGGCCGGCGTCCTGATCGTCGACCAGCAGGTTCTGAGCCAGACCACCGCGGGCACGCAGTACGAGCCGAGCCTCGCGGCCGATGGCGCGGGCGGCTTCTGGGCGGTCTGGCAGGATGACAGCGGCATCGACGGCTCCGGCCTCGGCGTCATCGGCCGTCGCTTCGACGGGACCGGGACCGCGCTCTCCGACCAGTTCGTGGTCAATTCCTACCGCAACAGCACCCAGGAATCCCCCGAGATCGTGGCGCTGAGCGACGGCCGCATGCTGGTGATCTTCGAGGAGAACACCAGCGCCGACGGCTCCAGCTACGGCATCTTCGGGCAGCTCTACGCCGCGGACGGGTCGCGGATCGACGGGATGTTCCGGATCAACGAGGCGACCGAGGGCGCCCAGGCCTGGCCCTCGGTGGCGGCGCTGCCGGGCGGCGATTTCGTGGCGGCCTGGACCCATCCGCAGAACGCCTCGGCGGGCGACGGCGCGCTTGAGTCGGTGGAGATGCGGGTCTTCGGCGACGCCGGCGATTACGCGCCCCAGGCGGCCCCGGAGCTGGACGGTCTGGTCGAGGCCGTGACCTTCGACGAAACCGACGTGAACGCCGGCCTGATGCGGCTCGACCCGCTGGGCGGGGCGGCGGTGGGCGACGTGGATTCCGCCGATTTCGACGGCGGCGTCCTGACCCTCGCGCTGGCCATGGAGGCCGCGGGCGACCTCGAGCGGGCGCGCACCGGCGCGGATTCCCTCGCCCAGCATCAGCTCGGACTGGTTCCGGGAGAGGTCGGCGGGACCGGCCTTGTGGGCGTCGCGGGGACTTCGGTCAGCGTCGACGGCACGGTGATCGGCACGATCATCTCCGACGGGAGCGATGGTCAGCCGCTTTCCATCCAGTTCAACGGCTCGGCGACGGTCGAGGCCGTGGAGGCGGTGATCAACGCGCTGGGCTACGCCAATGTCTCGGACGATCCGTCGACGAGCCGGCGCCTGACGCTCGACCTGTCGGACGGGGACGGCGGCCACGTGGTCACGCGGTTCATCGACGTCACGGTGACCGTCGCGGCCGAGGACGCGCTGGCCTGGGGCGATGAGACCACGGTCAACCACCACTCCTATTACAACCAGGTCTCGCCGGCGGCGGCGCAGCTTGGCGACGGAACCATCGTCGCGGTCTGGGCGAGCTATTATCAGGACCAGCTCAACAGCTCCGCCGATTACGGGATCTACGCGCAGCGGATGACCGCGGACGGCACGCCCGTCGGGCCCGAGTTCAAGGTCCACTCCGTGATCTCCGGCGACCAGAGCGATCCCGACGTCGCGGCGCTGGCGGATGGCGATTTCGTGGTGGTCTGGCGCAGCGATCATGGCGGCGGGGTCCACGCGATCCGCGGCCAGCGGTTCAACCCCGACGGCTCCCCGGACGGGGCGGAGTTCATCGTCTCCAGCGACCCGTCCGACGCGCGTCTGCTGCCCGAGGTCTCGGCGCTGGCGGATGGCGGCTTCGTGGTCGGCTTCCTGGCGGCGACCGGCGCCTCGTCCTATGCGGTCCGGCAGGTGATCTACGACGCGGCCGGCGCGATGGTGGGGGCCGAGCAGCTGGTCAGCGCCACGGATGTGGAGCACACCCTGCATCCCGGGGCCTCGGTCGCGGGGCTGTTCGGCGCCGGCGGGACCGATGCCGGTCATGTCACGGTCTGGACCGCGGACGGGCCTGACGGCGACGGGCAGGGGGTGTTCTTCCAGCGCTACGACGCCGCCGGCGCCGTGGCGGGCGGGGCGACGCAGGTCAACACCTCGACCCTGCTGGACCAGTTCGGCGCCAAGGTGGTGGGGCTCTCGGGCGGGGGCTTCGCGATCGCCTGGCTGTCCGACGACAATCTCGACACCGTGACCGGGGTCTACGCCCGGCTCTACGACGCGTCCGGCGCGGCGCAGGGCGACGCCTTCCTGGTGAACCCCGTGTTCGGCCAGGCGTCCTACGATCTCGACATGTCCGCCACCGCCGACGGCGGCTTCGTGGTCGGCTGGGCCAGCCCCGACGGCAGCTCCAACGGGGTTTACCTCCAGCGCTTCGACGCCGCGGGCGGGCGCATCGACGACGCGAGGCAGGCCAATGTCACGACCAGCGGCGAGCAGGACCTGGGCGCCGTGCTCGGCCTTGCGGGCGGCGGCGTGCTGGCCCTGTGGCGCGACGCGGTCCTGAGCGGCGAGATCCGCGCCCGGGTGCTGTCCGATCCGGCGCCCGGCGCGCTGTCGCCGGCGATGTCGGACCTCGATGAATACATCGATCTCTACGTCAGCGACGTCCAGGCCGGGCCGGTGCGGCTCGACGACGGCATCGCCTTCGAGGATATCGACGGCGCCGGGTTCGACGGCGGCCTGATCCGGATCTTCTACACCGCCGGCATGCATGCGGACGACCAGCTCTCGATCCTCGCCTCCGGGCCGGTGACGGTGGTCGGAGCCGAGGTCCGGGTCGGCGGGACCGCCATCGGGACCATCGACGGGACCGAGGACGGGGTCGACGGCGCGGCGCTTGTGATCGCGCTGAACGCCAATGCGGACGCCGAGGCGGTCAGGCAGGTGCTGGAGCGGGTGGCCTTCGGCTCCGACACCGTCGACGGCACGATCACCTACACCTATCGCGGCATCGGCTACCTGGTGCAGGACGGCGCCGGCGGCCAGACCGAGCCGGACGGCGTGCGCATCTATCTTCGTCCCGGAACCGCCGGCGCCGAGAGCCGGTCGATCCACGACTGGACCCCCGGCGACGCCGCCTATTTCAGCGAGACCGAGCTGCAGGCCGGCCCGGTGCGCCTGGATGCGGCCGTCGATCTGGATGGGTTCGACGGGGACTCCTTCGACGGCGGCTACCTGCGGGTCAATCCGGGCGGCGGCGCCGCGCCGATGATCCTGTCGGTGCTCGATGCGGGCGCGGGGCCCCGGCAGATCGGTTTCGACGGAACCACCGTCACCTTCGGCGGCGTCGCCATCGGCACGCTCGACGCGACCGAGAACGGCGTGGGCGGCGAAGACCTGCTGATCACCTTCAATGCCGCCGCCACCGCCGACGCGGTCGAGGCGCTGCTGGAGCATGTGACTCTGGAGCTGACCGGCGACTACAGTTCGCGCCGCTACTACTCCATCACCGTCGCCAACGGGGGCGGAGACAGCACCAACCTCAACCAGTACATCTACATCACCAACGACTCCGCCCCCGCCGCGCCGGTGCAGGCCGACGCCGCGACGCCGGCGGAGACGGCGGTGAACTCCTTCACCCTCGACGAGCAGGACGAGCCCTTCGTGCTCGAAACCGGCGACGGCGGCTACCTGGTCACCTGGACCTCGCAGCGCCAGGACGTGCCCAGCGACGCCAATGGCGAAGGCGTCTTCGGCCAGTTCTACAACGCCCAGGGCGCGCGGGTCGGGGCCGAGTTCCAGATCAACGACATCTCCCAGAACGACCAGTACGCCTCGCGCGCGACGCTGCTGTCGGATGGGCGGATCGTGGTCGTTTGGCACGACAACAGCGATCGCGACGGCGACGAATGGGGCGTCTACGCCCGGATTCTGTCCGCCGACGGGGTCCCGCAGGGCCCGGCGATCCTGCTCAACCATGAGACGCAGGGCTCCCAGTCCTGGCCGGATGTGGTGGCGCTGGACAACGGCCGGTTCATGGCCGTGTGGATGTCGGAGACCGAAGGCTCGGCCGGCGACGGCTCGGGCTACGGGATCTTCGGGCGGACCTTCGACGCGGCCGGCGCCGCGGAAGGCGCCGAGTTCCAGATCAACTCGGTCACCAACACCAACCAGATGTATCCGGGCGCCGCGCGGCTGGCCGACGGCGACGTGATGGTGGTGTGGGAGGACCGCAACGGCGACTCCTCCAGCTACGCCATCGCCGCGCAGCGGGTGGATTCCACCGGCGCGCTGGTCAGCTTCGACGGGGCCACGGCGGGGGCCGAGCAGGTCCGGATCAACGACTCCGAATCCGGCACTCAGTTCGACCCGGCCATCATCGCGCTGGCGCCGAGCGCCACGCTGCCCTCGGGCGGGTTCGTGGTGGGCTGGACCGGGCCGGATTCCAGCGGCGACGGCGCCTATGCGCGCATCTACGCGCTGGACGGCGCCGCGCAGACCGGCGACCTGGTGCTCAACGTCAATTCCAGCAACCAGAACCAGGTGGCGCTGGCGGCCGATCCCGACGGCGGTTTCTTCGCGGCCTGGACCGACCATTCCGGCGCCGACGGCTATGGCGAGGCGGTGGTCTCCCAGAAGGTGCTGGCGGACGGGACCTTCGACGGGCCCAACCTGATCCTCAACAGCCAGAGCACCTATGACCAGGACGATCCGCATATCGCGGTGCTGTCCAGCGGCGCGCTGACCGCGGTCTGGACCTCCGACACCTACCAGGAGACCATCGGCGACGGCTCGGGTCACGGCGTCATGAACCGGCTCTTCGACCGCGCCGCCCTGACGGCGGGCGAGGCGGCGCCGGTTCTGACCGGGTTCACGGGCGAGACGACCTTCGACGAGAGCGTCGTCAACGCCGGCCCGCAGCTGATGATCGCCGACGGCGCGCTGTCGCTGTCCGACGTGGATTCCGCGAATTTCGACGGCGGGCACGTGCTGGTCAGCCGGGTCATCGGCTCCGCCGCCGGGTTCGAGAACGCCTTCGGGCCGAGCGACGGCGACGCGCAGGACCAGGTGACCCTCCTCGACGGCGCCGGGGTGGCGCTGATCTCGGGGGGGACGCAGGTTTCGGTCGGGGGCGTGGCGATCGGCGACGTGGTCTCGGACGGGGCGAACGGCGCGGACCTGCGCATCGAGCTCAACGCCCAGGCCACCGCGGCGCGGGTCGAGGCGCTGCTGGAGCGGCTGGCCTACGCCAACAGCTCCGATGACCCCGAGCCCTCGCGGCTCTACATGGCGCAGGTGACGGACGGGGACGGCGGGTCCACGGACAACCATTACCTGACGGTGAAGGTGACCCCGGAGGTCGACAGCGACATCGTCGCGCGGGCCGGCGAGCAGCAGGTCAATTCCCAGGCCACCGACGACCAGCAGAACAGCCATATCGCGGTGCTGCATGACGCGGCCGGAGACGATATCGGCCATGTCGTGATCTGGCGCAGCAGCGAGCAGGACCGCCCCGAGGGCGGCGGCTACGGCGTCTACGGGCAGATCTACGACCTCGCCGGTCAGCCGGTGGGGGGCGAGTTCCGGGTCAACGACTTCACCGACGGCCATCAGTATCAGCCCGCGGTGGTCGGGCTGTCGGACGGCGGCTTCGTGGTGGCCTGGTACGACCAGTCCGGCCACGCGCCCGAGAGCGCGGCGGGCGGCGAGGCCGGGGCCGGCCTGCTGGGCCGGGTCTTCGGCAATGACGGCCAGCCCGCGGGCGACGCCTTCGTGATCAACGACCTGACGCCGGGCGCCCAGTCGCAGCCGGCGCTGGCCGCGGACGATGCGGGCGGCTTCGTCGCGGCCTGGGTCGACGGCAACGCCCGCGACGGCAGCGGCAACGGGGTCTTCGCGCGCCAGTTCTCCGGCGCCGGTGTGGCGCAGGGCGCCGGCGTGCAGGTCAACGAGCAGACCAGCGGCGCGCAGGACAATCCGACGATCGCCTGGCTTGCGGGCGGCGGGTTCGTGGTCGGCTGGGTGTCGGCCGATTCCGCCCCGGCGGGCGACGGGTCCGGCGACGGCGTGTTCGCGCGGGTCTTCGACGGCGCCGGCGTGGCGCAGGGGGGCGAGTTCCAGCTTTCCCAGACCAGCGCCAGCAGCCAGTTCGAGCCTGTGGTGGAGGCCACCGGCGACGGCGGCTTCGTCGCCGCCTGGCGCAGCACCGGGCAGGACGCCAACCTCTCGGCGGCGATCATGCGCAAGTTCGACGCCGCCGGCGCCGCCGAGGGCGACGAGGTCCAGATCAACCACTCGGTCGCGGGCTACCAGTACCAGCCCCGGATCGCGGCGATGCCCGACGGCGGCTGGACGGTGATCTTCACCGACTCCGGCGGGGTCGACGGCTCCGGCTACGGCGTGCTGATGCAGCGCTACGCGGCCGATGGCGGGCGGATCGACGGCGAGACCGTCGTCAATGTCGAAGGCTCCGGGTCGCAGAGCGAGCCGGACGTGATCGCCCGCGCCGACGGCACGGTGATCGTGACCTGGACGTCGGACGACTCCGGCAGCGCCGGCGACGGCGACGACCACGGCGTGTTCCAGCGGATCTTCGACCCGGTCGCGGCGCCCATGGACAGCGCCGCGCCGGAGCTGGCGGGCATCCCCGAAGGGATCGCGCTGGACGAGGCCGATTTCGGGGCCGGACTGGTGCGGATCGCGCCCGACGCGACGGTGGGGGACTCGGATTCCGCCGATTTCGCGGGCGGCGAGCTGCTGGTCCAGGTTCTCGACAACGATACCGTGCAGGACCTGTTCCGCCCGGTGGACGGCAAGGCGCAGGACCAGCTCGGGGTGATCTCGGGCGGGCTGGTGACGGTGGCGGGGACCACGGTCTCGGTCGACGGAACCGCGGTGGCGGAGATCCTGTCCGACGGCCAGGACGGCGCGCCCCTGCAACTGGCGCTGGGCGCCGGCGCGACGCTGGCGCGGCTGCGCGAGCTGCTGCGCGCCATCGGCTATGACAACGCCTCCGACGCCCCCGAGGCGAGCCGCGAGCTCGCCATCCGCCTGACCGATGGCGACGGCGGCGAGACGTTGCAGCGGATCGACCTGACCATCGCGCCCGAGATCGACGGGATGCAGGCGGTGGGCGACGTGGAGCGGGCGAACAGCTACACCCCCGACACCCAGTCGGCCCCGGAAGTCGGGGCGCTGGACAACGGCGGTTACGTGATCGTCTGGCAGTCCCACAACCAGGACGCCACCGGCGACAGCACCTACGGCATCTTCGCGCAGCGCTACGACGCCTCCGGCGCCCCGGTGGGCGGCGAGTTCCAGGTCAACCAGACCACGGCCGGGGAGCAGACCTCCCCCGCGGTCGAGGGCCTGCCGGGCGGCGGCTTCGCGGTGGTGTGGTCCGACGGGTCGGGCCAGGTCTCCGGCCCCAACCCGTCGCCGATGATGCGGGTCTTCGACGATAGCGGGCAGCCGGTGACGTCGGAATTCGTGATCGGCGACGGCCTGGACCGCAACGAGGGCGCGGTCGCCATCGACCGGGTCGAGCCGAGCGCGCAGATGCCCTCCGGCGGCGTCATCGTGCTGCGGCGGGTCTATGACATATCCGAAGGCCACTACGATCTGGTGGCCGATCGCTATGACGTCACCGGCGCCCGCGTCGGCGGCCCGATCGAGGTCACGGCCGCCGATTATTCCAGCGGCGATGTCGATGTCGCGACGCTTTCCGACGGGTCCTACGTCATCGTCTATGACGAATACGGGGACGAGACCGGGGGAAGCTCGGACCGCGGCGTGTTCCTGCAGCGGGTGGCGGCGGACGGCTCGCTGATCGGCGGGCAGGTCCAGGTCAACAGCTACGAGCGCGGCAACCAGTACGCGCCGAAGATCGCGGCGCTGGACGACGGCGGCTTCGCCGTCGCCTGGACCGGCCGCGCCGACGACACCATCGACAACGGCGATCACGGCGTGTTCGCGCAGGTCTTCAACGCCGATGGCTCGCGCCGCGGCGAGGAGTTCCTGGTCAACGACCACGTGACCAACAACCAGTATGCGAAGAGCCTCGTCGCCACCGAGGGCGGCGGATTCGCGGTGCTCTACGAAGGCTATGACGCGGCCGGCGAATACCCGGTGCGGCTGCAGCAGTTCGACGCCCAGGGCGCGCGGATCGACGATCCGGTCCAGCTGCATGAGCATACGGCGGGACACCAGTACGACGCCGCCGCGGCGCGGCTGACGGGCGGCGCGGTGGTCACGGCCTTCTATGACACCAGCGGCGCGTTCGGCGACCCGGATGGGGCCATCCTGACCCGGATCCTCGGCGACCCGGCCGATTTCGCCGAAGGCGGGGACCCGGTGCTGGACGGCGTCAACGCCTCCGTCACCTATGACGAGGATCTGCTCAACGGCATCCCGCAGCTGATCGACGCCAACGGCGCGGCGGCGGTGTCGGACCCGGATTCCGCCGATTTCGACGGCGGCGCCATCCTGGTGTCCAACCTCATCTCCTCGGCCCCGCTGATCGACCAGATCAACGCGCCCGACGACCTCACCCAGGACCAGCTCGGTCTGCGCCAGGGGCCGCGGATCTCCATCGCGGGCAGCGCGGTTTCGGTGGACGGGACCGTGGTCGGGACCATCGCCCAGAACGGCCAGGCCGGCGCGCCGTTCGAGATCACGCTCAACGCCAACGCCGACGCGGCGGTGGTGGAGCTGCTGGTCGAGAACCTGACCTACCGCAACACTTCCGACGACCCGTTCGAGCAGCGGCTGCTGCGCATCCAGGTGACGGATGGCGACGGCGGGGCCTCGGACCCGGTGGTGGTCGAGGTCAACATCACGCCGACCTCCGACGCGGCCTCCCCGGTGGGGGACGAGCGCGACGTGGCGACCTTCGCCGGGACCGTGATCACCCCGCAGATCGTGACGCTGGCGGGCGGCGACCTGATGGCGGTGTGGGTGTCGAGCGGGCAGGACGGTTCGGGCTACGGCGTCTACGGCCAGCGCATGGACGCGCTGGGCAACCCGGTGGCGCGCGACGGCTCGGCCCTGCCGGCGGAGACCACGGACGAATTCCAGATCAACGTCCAGACCAACAACAACCAGTATCAGCCGAAGATCACGGCGCTGGACGACGGCGGCTTCGCGGTCATCTGGTACGATGACAACGCCACCGGCATCAGGGCGCGGCGCTTCGACGACCAGGGCGCGGCGGTCGACATGGCCGGCGCGGCGCTGACCGGCGGCCAGACCGGCGAGACGGTGGTGGAGCAGAACGGCTCCTCCACCCAGCAGCTGCCCGACATCACCCAGCTTGCGGGCGGCGCGCTCGTCACGGTCTGGACGGCCCACACCTCGGCCGGTTCGGGCGACGGGTCGGCCTACGGGATCACCGGGCGGATCTTCTCCACCGCCGGGATCGGCGGCTCCGAATTCGTGGTCAACACCGAAACGCTGAGCGACCAGTTCCGGCCGCGGGTCATCGCGCTGGACGACGGCGGCTTCGTCGCGACCTGGGACAGCTATTCGTCCTCGGGCTCCGCCGACGGGTCGCGCTACGGGGTCTTCGCCCAGCGCTTCGACGCGGCCGGCATCGCGGTCGGCGGAGAGTTCCAGGTCAACGAGCTGACCGCCGACGATCAGAGCCATGTGACCGTCACCCAGCTCGAGAACGGCAACCTGGTCTTCACCTGGGTCGACGACGTCGCGGACCAGAGCAGCGGAGGCGTCTTCGCCCGCATCGTGGCGCCGGACGGGACCGGGGTCACCGACCAGTTCCGGGTCAACGACGTCCGCTCCTCCACGCAGACCGATCCGGCGGTGGAGGCGTTGGACAATGGCGGCTTCGTCATCGCCTGGTCCGACCATGGCGGCGCCGACGGCCACGGCTACGGCGTCTTCGCCCAGCAATACGACGCCGGCGGGGCCCGTCAGGACAGCCAGTTCGTGGTCAACTCCACGACCACCGGCAACCAGCAGAGCCCCGACATCGCGGCCATTCCCGGCGGCGGCTTCGCGGTGATCTGGCAGGGGTCCATCGCGCTGCAGGTCTACGGCAACGACGCGCCCAGCGTGTCCCCGGTCTCGGCCTCGGGCGACGAGGACACGGCCATCGTGCTCGACGCGGCCCTGTTCGACGCGGGCTTCGTGGACGCCGAGGGCCAGAGCCTGCAGGCGATCCGCATCGGCACGCTGCCCACCGACGGCACGCTGACGCTCTCCGGCTCTCCGGTGACGCCGGGTCAGGAGATCTCGCGCGCCGATCTGCTGGCGGGGAACCTCACCTATACCGGCGGCCAGGATTACAACGGGGTCGACAGCTTCCTGTGGACCGGGTCGGACGGCAATTCGTTCTCCGACGACGTGGTGGCGGCGAACATCACCGTGAACCCGGTCAACGACGCCCCGGACCTCGAGGCGGGGCCGAACGCCACCGTCACCGAGGGGCAGACGCTCAACCGCAACCTCTCGATCGGCGATCCGGACGCCGACACCCGTCAGATCACCGTGGATTACGGCGACGGCTCGGCGCCGGCGGTCTTCGCCTCGGCCTCCGCCAGCCCGTCGATCAGCCATGCCTACGGGGCGGAGGGCGTGTTCACGGTCACCGTGACGGTGGACGACCAGTCGGGCGCGGCCAACGCGGTCGAGGTCGACACGTTCCAGGTCACCGTCGCCAACGGCGCCCCGGACGCGCGCAACGACACGATCCATCTGTCGGAGCACGAATCCAGCTTCTTCGGCGACGTCTTCGCCGATAACGGGCCGGGCGTGGACTACGATCCGGGCGGGGATCCGTTCTCGATCACCGCGGTCAACGGCTCGGCCGGGCTCGTCGGCTCCCAGGTCACGCTGCCCTCGGGCGCGACGGTGACGCTGAATTCCGACGGGTCGTTCAGCTACGACAACGGCTCGGTCTTCGACTATCTCGGCCAGGGCCAGGTGGCGACGGAGACGCTGACCTACGAGATCACCGACGATGGCGGGCTGACCGACACCGCCACCGTGACCTTCCGCGTGACCGGCGCCAACGATGCGCCGGACGCGGCCGACGACACCTTCGCGGGCGTCTCCGGGTCCTCCTTCAGCGGCAACGTGATCGCCGCCGCCGGCGGCGGCGCGGACACGGATCCCGACCAGAACGCCGTGCTGACGATCACCGAGCTCGACGGCGTCGGGGCCTCGGTGGGCGTCGAGGTCACGCTCGGCTCCGGGGCGCTGCTGACGCTCAATGCCGACGGGTCGTTCAGCTATGACCCGAACGGGGCCTTCCCCTCGGGCGGGGCGGACAGCTTCGACTACACCCTGTCGGACCAGCACGGGGTGACGGACACCGCCACGGTGACCATCAATATCGGCGTGACCAACGCCGCCCCGATCGCGCGCGACGACGCCTTCACCCTGCATGAGGACGAAACGGCGGTCGGGCTCGACGCCTTCGACGACAACGGCTCGGGCGCGGATTCCGACGGCGACGGCGACCCGCTGACGGTGACCGAGATGAACGGCGCCATCGCCGCCATCGGGAACCTGGTGACGCTCGCCTCCGGCGCGGCGGTGCGGATGTTCTCGGACGGGACGTTCAACTACACGACCCAGGGCGCCTTCAACGCGCTGGCGGTCGGAGAGAACGCGACCGACAGCTTCCAGTACACCGTCGAGGACGGGCAGGGCGGCTCCGACACCGCGACGGTCACGCTGACCATCACCGGGCGCAATGACGGGCCGAACGCGGTCGACGACGCCGCCGCCGCCACCGAGGCCGCGGGCGCCTCCGGCGACGTGCTGGCCAACGACGCCGATCCCGACACGACCGACAGTCTGCAAGTGACCGAGGTCGGGGGCTCCAGCCTCGCCGTGGGGGTCGCGACGGCCACCGCGCTGGGCGGGCAGGTGACGATCGACGGCGACGGGGGCTTCAGCTACGACCCCGCCGGGGCGTTCGAGGCGCTGGCCCAGGGGCAGAGCGTGGTCGATCACGTCGACTACACCGTCTCCGACGGCAATGGCGGGACCGATACCGGCCGGCTGCGGATCACCGTGACCGGGCTGAACGACGCCCCCGTCGCGCAGGACGACGCGGTGAACGTGCTGGAGGATTCGATCCTCAACGGCGACGTGACCGCCGACAACGGCGCCGGCGCGGACGACGATCCCGATGCCAACGATGCGCCGACGGTGACCCATATCAACGGGGTCGCGGCGAATATCGGCCAGCAGGTGACGCTGGCCTCGGGCGCGCTGGTGACGCTCAACGCCTCGGGGACGTTCAGCTACGACCCGAACGGCGCCTTCGACGCCCTGAATTCGGGCGAAAGCGACACCGACGGTTTCGACTACACCTGGACGGACCCGCACGGCCTGTCCGACACCGCCACGGTGACCGTCACCATCAACGGCGCCGGCGCGGCGCCCGTGGCCAATGACGACGCCTTCACGGTGCATGAGGACCAGACCGCGGTCGGGCTGGACGCGCTGGCCGACAACGGCTCGGGCGCGGATTCCGACGCCGACGGCGATGCGCTGACGGTGTCCGAGATGAACGGCTCCGCCGCCGCCATCGGGGCCCTCGTCACGCTGCCCTCGGGCGCCGCGGTGCGGATGTATTCGGACGGGACGTTCAACTACACGACCCAGGGCGCCTTCAACGACCTGGCGGTCGGGGAGACGACGACCGACAGCTTCGAATACACGCTGATCGACGGGACCGGGCAGTCCGACACGGCGACGGTCACCATGACCATCACCGGGCGCAACGACGCGCCGGACGCGCGCCACGACGCGCACGCCTCCTCGGCCGACGCGACGCTTTCGGACAACGTCTTCGACAACAACGGATCGGGGGCGGATTCCGATCCCGACGGGTCCGACACCTTCGCCGTGTCGGCGATCAACGGCGACGCGGGGCTGGTCGGGGCGGCGGTGACGCTGGCCTCGGGCGCCACGGTCACGCTGCAGGCGAACGGCGCGCTGTTCTACGACCCGACCGGCGCCGCCGGCGCGGTGGCGCTGGGCGCGGGGCAGACCGCGACCGACAGCTTCACCTACACCATCGTCGACCCGCACGGGCTGACCGACGTCGCCACCGTCAGCGTGGCGCTGACCGGGGTCAACGACGCCCCCGAGGCCGAGGACGACGCCTTCTTCGCCACCGTGGGGTCCGGCGTGTCGGGCCAGGTGAAATCCGACAACGGCTCCGGCGCCGACAGCGACCCGGACACGAGCGACACGCTCTCCGTGGTGGCGTTGAACGGCTCGGCCGGGGCGCTGGGCACGCCGACGGCTCTCGCCTCGGGCGCGCTGGTCACGCTGAATGCGGACGGGACCTTCGACTATGACGACAACGGCGCCTTCGACGGGCTGACCGGGTCGCAGACCGGCGTCGACAGCTTCGACTACACGATCTCCGACGGGCGTGGCGGGACCGACACCGCCACGGTGACCATCCAGATCTCCCGCAACAACGTCGCGCCGGCGGCGCAGGCCGATACGCTGGCGGTGCATGAGGACATGGGCGGCGCCATCCGCGACGTCTTCGCCGACAACGGCGCGGGCGCGGATGCCGACCCCGACGGCGATCCGATCCGGGTCAGCGCGGTGAACGGCCAGGCGGCCCTGGTCGGGCAGGGGATCGACCTTGCAGGCGGCGGGCGCGTGCTGATCGACGACGACGGCCGGCTGGTGTTCAACGCCGACGGCGATTTCGACGACCTGGCCGTGGGCGACAGCCGCTCGACCTTCGTCGACTACACCATCACCGATGACCGGGGCGGGACCGACACCGCGACGGTCGAGCTGGTGGTCGCCGGGCGCAACGACGCCCCGGACGCGGTCGACGACGCCTACACGACGGGGGCCGACGACACGCTGTCGAGTACGGTGATCGGCGCGGCCGGCGGCGGCGCCGACAGCGACGTGGACGGCGATCCGCTGAGCGTGACCGCGATCAACGGCGCCGCGGCGGGCGTGGGCGCGGAGGTGACGCTGGCCTCCGGCGCCCTTGTCACGCTGAACGCCGACGGGACCTTCGACTACGACCCCAACGGGGCCTTCGACGGGCTCGCTTCGGGCGCCGACGCGACCGACAGCTTCGACTACACGATCTCCGACGGGCAGGGCGGAACCGACACCGCCACCGCCACGGTGACCGTCACCGGCGCCGGCGCCGATCCGATCGCGCGGGACGACGCCTTCGTCACCCATGAGGACGCGGTCTTCGCCGGCGACGTGCTGGCGGACAACGGGTCGGGGGCGGACAGCGACCCCGAGGGCCAGGCGCTGAGCGTGGTGGAGATCGACGGCCAGCCGGCCTCGGTCGGGACGGCCATCGACCTCGCGGGCGGCGGCCGGCTGAACCTGGCCGCCGACGGGACCTTCCATTTCGACGCGAACGGCGATTTCGACGACCTCGCCCCGGGCGAGAGCCGCGACGTGACCTTCGCCTACACCGTCGAGGACCCGCAGGGCGGTCGCGACACCGCCACCGCCACGATCACGGTGGAGGGGCGCAACGACGATCCGGACGCCATCGCCGACCAGTTCACGGCCTCGGTCGGGGTGAACATCTCGGGCGACGTGCTGGCCGACAACGGCGTCGGCGCGGATGACGACCCCGAGGGCGACCCGATCACGGTGACGGCGGTCAACGGGCTCGCCAGCATCGGGACGCAGATCGCGCTGGCCTCCGGCGCGCTGGTCACGCTGAACGCCGACGGGACCTTCGACTACGTGCAGAACGGCGCCTTCTCCGGGCTCACCCAGGGGCAGACCGCCACCGACAGCTTCACCTACACGATCGAGGACGGCGAGGGCGGGTCCGACACCGCCACCGTCACCCTGCGCATCACCGGGACCAACAACGCCCCCGACGCCCGCGACGACGTCTTCGCGGTGCATGAGGACATGGGCGGCGGGGTGCGCGACGCCTTCGCGGACAACGGTTCGGGCGCGGATTCCGACGCGGACGGCGATCCGCTGACGGTGCTGTCGGTGAACGGTCAGCCGGGCTTCGTGGGGCAGGGGATCAACCTGCTCGGCGGCGGCCGGGCGCGGGTCGATGCGGACGGACGGGTGATCTTCAACGCCGATGGCGACTTCGATCATCTCGCGGCCGGGGAAACGGCGCAGACCACGCTGACCTACACCGTCTCCGACGGGCGGGGCGGCTTCGACAGCGCCGCCGCCACCTTCGTGGTGGAGGGCCGCAACGACGCGCCGATCGCCGCCGACGACGCGGCCGCCACGGACGAAGGCGCCACGGTGACCTTCGACGTCACCCCGGATGCGGGACCGGGTCAGGACACCGACCCCGACGCCTCCGACACGCTCAGCGTCACCCATGTCGAGGGTCAGGCCATCGGCGCGCCGATCACCCTCGCCTCCGGCGCCATCGTGACCATGGGGGCGGACGGGCAGGTGCTCTACAACCCCAACGGCGCCTTCGACGGGCTCGCCCAGGGAGAGGAGGCGACCGACAGCTTCAGCTACGCCGTCTCCGACGGAAACGGCGGCGCGGACACCGCCACGGCGACCGTCACCATCCGCGGTTCGGATGGCGACGTGAACCTGGTGACCTCTGACGTCTCCTTCGCCGGCGGGCGCACGGATGAGTGGGTCCAGATCGGCTACACCGTGACCAATGACGGCACGGTCGACGCCTCCACCCATTTCGAGGACCGCATCTACCTGTCCACCGACCAGGTGCTGGACGCGGGCGACGATCTGCTGCGGGTGGTGGAATTCGCCGGCGTCCTGCCCTCGGGCGTCAGCTATGACCGGCTGGTCAACGTGCACCTGCCCGACGTGCCGGGCGACTACTACCTGCTGGTCAAGACCGACGGCGGCGACGTGCTGGTGGAATCCAGCGAGAGCGACAATATCGGCGTCTCGGCCCAGGCCAATGTCGCGGCCCGGTTCCGCGCCACGCTCTCGGCCTCCGTCTCCGAGGCGGTCACGGGCCAGGTGATCCAGCTTTCCGGGCAGGCGCTCGACGCCGATTCCGGGGCCGGCATGGCCTTCGAGTTCGTGACCATCGAAGCCGAGCTCGACGGCGTGGTCCGCTCCGCCGCGGCGCTGACCGACGTCAACGGCAACTGGTCGCTCGACTTCTCGGTGCTGGCCGGCCAGGCGGGCACGGTGAACTTCACCGCCCGCCATCCGGAGAACCCGGCCGAACAGCCGAGCCCCGAGGCCTCGGCCGACTTCTACGGCATGGCCTTCGCCCAGCGCGCCGCGGTCGAGGAAGTGATCCTCGGGACCACCGAGACCATCACCTTCACGCTGAACAATCTCGGCGACCTGGATATCGAGCTGCTCGACATCATCGTCACCGGCCTGCCCGCCGACTGGCTGATGACCGACGCCGGAACCATGGAGCTGCTGGGCGACGGCTCGGTCTCCGTCGGGTTCGAGGTGACGGTCCCCGCCGACGCGCCGCAGGACTTCGTGGACGCGGTGATCCAGGTCACCTCGGTCGAGGCCGGAACGGTCCAGGCCGCGGTGCGCATCGACGTCGTGCCCTCCGGCGCGGACCTGGAGGCCGATGTCGCCCGGCTCGACGCCTTCATGGTGCGCGAGGAGCAGGAGCTGATCAGCTTCGACATCACCAATCACGGGGCCACGACCTCGGCCCCGATCACGGTGCTGATCCCGGACCTGCCCTGGCTCTCGGTCGCCTCCGGCCAGTTCATCGACCCGCTGGACGCGGGCGAGACGGCGACGGTGATCCTGTCGCTGCTGCCCGGCGCGGATCTCGATCTGCTGAGCTACGAGGGCGCCATCTCCGTGGTGGAGGCCAATGGCGGCGACGTGGTGAACCTGCCCTTCGACTTCACCGCGGTGGAGGACGACACCGGCTCGCTCACGCTCAACATCGTGGACGAGCTGACCTTCTTCTCCGAGGAGGCGCCGCAGGTCGAGGACGCCTCGGTCACCATCACCAATTCGGTGACGGGGGCGGTGGTGTTCTCCTCGCTGGACGTGGACGGGAACGTGACCGTTCCGGACCTGCCGGAGGGCTATTACGACATCCGCGTGCAGGCGGCCCAGCATTCCAGCTGGCAGGGCACCATCTACCTCGAGGCCGGCGAGCCGCGGGTGATGGAGGCGTTCCTGTCGCGCACCACGGTCCAGTATTACTGGTCGGTGACCGAGATCGAGATCGAGGACCGCTACGAGGTCGTGGTCGAGGCCGATTTCCAGACCAACGTGCCGCTGCCGGTGGTGGTGCTGTCGCCCAATGTCATCGACCTGAGCCGGGTCGACGATCTGGGCGAGTCCATGGTCGTCGAGATGACCGTGACCAATCACGGCCTGATCCAGGTCGAGAACCTGCAGCTCAACCTGCCTTCGCATCCGCTCTACACCTTCGACGTGCCGATCGAGATGCTGGCGCTGCTGGAGGCCAACAGCTCGATCACCATTCCCGTCACCGTGCGCCGGGTGGACGACATCGACGCCGGCGACGCGCCGGGCTCGGTCCCCTGTCAGCTTTCGGGCTCGCTCACCTACGCCTTCGACGCGGGGCCCTATGACGTCAACAAGGCGATCCCGATCGGCTTCTCCAATGTCGAGGGCAATTGCGGCCAGGGCGGCTCGGCCAATTTCGGCTTCGGCGGCGGCGGTTTCGGCGGCGGCGGCGGCCTTGGCGGCGGCGGTGGCGGGGGAGGCGGCGGCGGCGGCGCCGGCGGCGCCTACGCGGTCAACCCCGCGGTGCCGGTGCTGCAGATCACCGATCTCTGCGACGGCGACGCGGCGGAATACGCCTCGCTGACCTCGATCCCCGAGGGCAACGCCATCGACAGCCTGGTGGCGATGCTCAGCTTCGGCGGGTCCGACAGCGTGCTGGCGCGGTTCCAGGCGGGGAACACCGCCGGCGCCATGGCCAAGCTGACCGAGCTGCTGCCGGCCTTCGCCAGCGATATCGACGACCTGCTGCACGTGATCGACTGGTGGGATTACGCCTACGCCCGCACTTCGCCCTTCTTCGAGCCCGGCACCGCGCTGGAAGAGGAATGGGCGCTGTCGAGCGAGATCATCCAGCAGACCCTCGCCCTGGTCGACGAGCTGCTGGGCGACCCGCTCTGGCATGAGATCTCCGGGCGCGGGGCGAATGCGGACGCGTTCTTCGACGCTTTCGCCGCCGCCATCGGCGGGACCGGCGCCCAGCAGATGATCGACGGGGCCGAGCGCGCCGACCTGCTGGCCATGGGCCTGCCCGAGCCGGTCAGCCAGGACGCGGTCAACGACCTGGCCGACCGCTGGAACGACACGCTGGCGGCGCTTCAGTCCGGCGTCACCGACCCTGACGCCGCCGGCACGGACATCGTGGACGGGGCGCGGGTGGACGAGATCCTCGACCTGCTGACCCCGCTGGTCGCCGAGGCCGAGGCGCTGGACGAGCGCGGTCTGGGGACCGTGGTGGCGGAGTCCGTCTACGACTACGCCGGCCAGATCGCCCAGGACGCCGGCGTCTGCGCCGAGGTGCGCATCCGCATCACCCAGGACGTGGTGCTGACCCGTCAGGCCTTCCTGGCGGAGCTGGAGATCGTCAACCTGACGGTCGAGGACATCACCGACATCTCGCTGACGCTGGAGGTGCGCGACGCCGCCGGCAACATCGTCGAGACCAACGTCTTCGGCATCGACGACCCGATCCTGCGCAACCTGACCGGCATCGACGGCGCCGGCGTGATCGCGGCCGGCGAAACCGGCTCGGCCGAGTTCACCCTGATCCCGTCGCGGCTGGCCGCGCCGGACGCGCCGACCGACTACTTCGTCACCGGCACGCTGGGCTACAACGAGAACGGCGTCGGCATCGAGGTGCCGCTGGCCCGCGAGCGCGTGACCGTGCAGCCGCAGGCGGAGCTGGAGCTGGATTACTTCTGGCAGCGCAACGTGTTCTCCGACGACCCGTTCACCGAAGGCGTGGTCGAGCCGAGCCACCCGTTCCAGCTCGCGCTCATGGTCACCAATTCCGGCGCCGGCGACGCGCAGGACCTGTCGATCACCTCCGGTCAGCCGGAGATCATCGACAACGAGAAGGGCCTGCTGGTCGAGTTCGAGATCATCGGCTCTTCGGTCAACGGCGAGACCGCGACCCGGAGCCTGAGGGTCGATTTCGGCGACGTGGCCGCGGGCGATGTCGAGGTCGCCAGCTGGCTGCTGCAATCCAGCCTGCAGGGGCGTTTCGACAACTACACGGTCGAATTCACCCATCTCAACAGCCTCGGCATCGAGGAGCTGTCGCTGATCACCGAGGCCCGGGTCCACGAGCTGATCCGGCAGGTGAAGATCGACGTGCCCGGCCATGACGGCCTGCCGGACTTCCTGGTCAACGACGACGGCGACGCCTTCGGCACGCCCGACGCGCTCTATTCCTCGACCGGGGACGTGCATGCCGTGTCCCAGGCCATCGGCGAGACCGCCGACGGCGCCCCCTCGGGCGGCGACGCCGAGGTCGAGGTCTCCGCGACCATGGCGTCGGGCTGGAGCTACGCGGCGCTGCTGGAGCCTTCGGACGGGAATTACCGGGTCGTCGAGATCGTGCGCGACAGCGACGGCAAGGTGCTCGACGCGGCCAACTGGTGGGTCACCGACCGCACCTTCCCCGATGCGGGGCGGCCGACCTACGAGTTCGTGCTGCACATCCTCGACCATAACGACACGGCCGGCGCGCAGACCTACACGGTCCATTACGAGGCCATCAACCGGGTCCCGGTGGCGGGCGACGACATGGTGTCGGTGGCGCAGGAAGGCGCGGTCGACATCGCGGTGCTGACCAACGACGTGGACGCGGATGGGGATGCGCTGAGCATCGCCTCCCTCGGCCAGCCGTCCAACGGCACGGCTGTTCTGGGCGCGGGCGGCATCGTCACCTACACCCCGACGCCGGGCTATTCCGGGCCGGACAGCTTCACCTACGCCATCTCCGACGGGAATGGCGGGACCGACACGGCGACCGTCGAAGTGACCGTGACCCCGGTGGCGCTGGGCGCGTCCGAGGTCTCGATCGGGGTCGGGCTGGTGGCGCCCAACGGGGCGGGCTTCGCGCCCGCGGGCGCGGCGTCCGACGCCGAAGGCGACGCGGGGACCAAGGACGTCTGGTTCACCGTCACCCGCACCGGCGACCTGACCGGCGACACCACGGTCACCCTCGACCGCAGCGGCCTGATCGACGCGGCCGACGTGGTCAGCCTGCCGCCGGCGCAGATCGTCATGCTCTCGGGTCAGGCCAGCCAGTCGTTCCGGATCCAGGTCCGCGGCGATTACGGGATGGAGCCGGACGAGACGCTGACCCTGACCCTCTCCGGAACCGACCGGGCCAACGTCACCGTGTCCGCGACCGACGACGCGGCGACCTACACCGCGCTCAACGACGATCTGGGCGGCACGCTCTCGATCCGCGCGAGCCTCACCGATCCGTCGCTGGCGGGCGCGGCGCTGTCGGCCGCGACCTCGGAGGACGAGGGGAACACGGGCGTGAACCCGGTCTGGTTCGTCATCGACCGGGCCGGCGATCCGGACGCGCCGCTGACCGTGGCGCTGACCCGCTCGGGCTCGCTGACCAATGGCGACCTGGCGTCGCCGCCGCCGGGCTCGGTGAGCTTCGCGGCCGGCGAGACCCGCAAGATCCTCCGGCTCGACGTGGTCGGCGACAAGGTGGAGGAGGCCGACGAAACCCTGACGCTGGGCCTCGGGACCATCTCGCGCGCCGGCTACACGGCCGATCCCTCGGCGTCCTCGGCCACCCACACGGTGACCAACGACGACCTGCCGAGCCTGCCGCCGGTGGCGCAGGACGATGCGGTGTCGCTGCATGAGGACGCGGTGGTCCTGTTCGACGCCTTCGCGGATAACGGGTCGGGCGTGGACAGCGATCCGGACGGCGATCCCTTCGTGGTGAGCCGCGTGAACGGCAGCGCCTCGGCGGTGGGCGCCGCGATCAACCTCGCGGGCGGCGGCCGGGTGCGGATGTATGCGGACGGGGAGTTCTACTTCGACCCCGACGGGGATTTCGACGACCTCCAGGTCGGCGAGAGCCGCGACGTCGCCTTCACCTACACGATCGACGACGGGCGGGGCCGCGCCGATCAGGCCACGGTCACCGTCACCGTGGAGGGCCGCAACGACGCGCCCGAGGCGCGCGACGACAGCTTCCAGGTCGACGAGAACGGGCTTGCGTCCGACAACGTGCTGGCGCCCTCGACCGGGGCCGACGACGCGGACCCGGAAGGCGACGCCATCCAGGTGGTCTCCGTGGCCGGGGTGCAGGCGCAGGTCGGCCAGTCCATCGACCTCGCCGCCGGCGGCCGGGTGCGGATCAACGCCGACGGCCAGGTCTGGTTCAACCCGGACGGGGATTTCGAGGACCTCAATGTCGGCCAGTCCCGCACGGTCTCGGTCGTCTACGGGATCGCCGATCCCGAGGGGCTGACCGACACGGCGACCGCGCGCTTCACGGTGCGCGGCGAGAACGACGCGCCGACCGCGGTCGACGACGTCTTCCAGGGCGACGAGGACGTGGCCAACACCGTCACCGGCGGGCTTGCCAACGACATCGATCCCGACACCGGGGCCAGCCTCTCGGTGGTGGAGATCGAGGGTCAGGAGGTCGAGGTCGGCGACAGCGTGGAGCTCGCCTCCGGGGCGCGGGTGACGCTGCTGGCGGGGGGGAATTTCCTCTACGACGTCAACGGCGAGTTCCAGGCGCTGGCGGAGGGCGAGACCGGGATCGACGCCTTCGTCTACACGATCTCGGACGAGCACGGCGCGACCGACGAGGCCGAGGCCACGGTCGAGATCGCCGGCCATAACGACGCCCCCTTCGCCCGCGACGACGCGGTGCGGGCGGCCGAGGACGTGGTGACCGTGGGTTCGGTCTTCGCCGACAACGGCGCCGGCGCCGACTGGGACTGGGAGGGCGACGCGCTCAGCGTGGTCGCGGTGAACGGTTTGGCGGCGAATGTGGACGCGTCGATCCCGCTGGCGGGCGGCGGTCTGGTGCGGGTGCTGCCCGACGGGACGCTGCGCTTCTACGCGGCCTCGTCGGACTTCGACCATCTTTCGGTCGGGCAGACGGCGCAGGTGAGCTTCGACTACACCGTCGCCGACATCCACGGCGCCACCGACGAAGGCCATGTCACGATCACCATCGAAGGCCGCAACGACAAGCCGCGCCCGGAGCCCGACTTCGCCTCGATCCATGAGGACGGCGTGAAGTCCGGCAACGTGCTGGCGGATAACGGCTCGGGCGAGGACTGGGACATCGACCAGGCCGACACGCTGCGCGTGCGCGGGGTCGAGGGCCAGTCGGCCAATGTGGGCCAGTCCATCGACCTGGCCGCGGGCGGCCGGGTGCGGGTCAATTCCGACGGCCAGTTCTGGTTCGCGCCCGCCGGGGATTTCGAAGACCTGGCCGTGGGTGAGAGCCGCACGATCACCTTCGGCTACACGCTGGGCGACAACCGCGGCGGCAAGGCGGACGAGATCGTCACCGTCCGGGTCGACGGGGTCAACGACGCCCCCGAGGCCTTCGACGACGCCCTGACCAGCCACGAGGACGCGGTCAGCTTCTTCTCGGTCTTCGACGACAACGGGTCCGGCGCCGATTTCGACGTGGACGGCGACGCCTTCTCGGTGGTCGCGGTGAACGGCGACGCCGGGCTGGTGGACCAGGGCATCGATCTCGCCGGGGGCGGCCGCCTCCGGGTGCTGGCCGACGGCGGCTTCTACTTCGTGGCCGACGGCGACTTCGAGGATCTGGCCGTCGGCCAATCCCGCGAGGTGAGCTTCGACTACACCATCGAGGACCCGCACGGAGAGACCTCGACCGCCACCGCGACGGTGACGGTGGAGGGCCGCAACGACGCCCCGACCCCGGCCGACGACTCCGGCGCGGGCTTCGCGATCGACGAGGATGGCGGGGTCACCGGCTCCGTGCTCGACAACGACGCCGACCCTGACGGCGGCGACGTGCTGGAGGTGGTCGGGATCGAGGGCGAGACCGATATCTCCGGCGCGGGCGTGCTGCTCGCCTCCGGGGCGCGGGCGTCCTATCTGGGCGGAGGGCTCTTCGGCTGGAACACCTTCGGCGCCTTCGACTTCCTGGCGGAAGGCGAGCTCGGCTCCGACAGCTTCGAGATCCAGGTGGCCGACCAGCACGGGGCGGTCTCGACCTCGCGGGTCACGCTGTCGGTGATCGGGTCCAACGACGCGCCCACGCCCGAAGACGATCAGGTCGGGGGCGCCGAGACGGGCGTGGCGTCCGGCAACGTGCTGGCCAACGACACGGATCCCGAGGACGAGGCCCTGAGCGTGGTCGAAGCCGGGGGCGCGGATGTGGACACCGGCTTCGACGTGGCCGGCGGCGGCCGGGCGCGGGTGCTGGCGGACGGGACCTTCTGGTTCAACGCCGACGGCGACTTCGAGGACCTGGGCGTGGGCGAGAGCCGGACGGTGAGCTTCGACTACACCGTGGCGGACATCCACGGCGCGACGTCGACCGCCACGGTCTTCGTCGAGGTCGAAGGCCGCAACGACGCGCCGGTCGCGGCCGACGACGCGATCCTGTCGGATCAGGACGCGACCACCGAGGGCGACCTGCTGGCCGACAACGGCGCCGGGCCCGACGCGGACCCCGACGGCGACGCGCTGAGCGTGATCGCGGTGAACGGTCAGGCGGCGCTGCTCGATACCTCCATCCGGATGCCGGAGGGCGGTTTCCTGCGGGTGATGTCGGACGGGTTCTTCCGCTTCTACGCCCAGACCGGGGAGTTCGATCACCTGGCCCTGGGGCAGAGCGAAACGGTCGTCTTCGACTACACGCTCGGCGATCCCCATGGCGGGATCGACGAGGGCCGGGTGGAGATCACCGTCGAGGGCCTCAACGACCGGCCGGTGGGGGTCGACGACGCCTTCGCGACCAGCGAAGGGGCGCTGTTCTCCCGCAACGTGCTGGACGACAACGGGGCGGGGGCCGACCATGATCCCGACGACGGCGCGGTCCTGCATGTGGGCAGGGTCGAGGGCCAGGCGGGCAATGTCGGCCAGTCCATCGATCTGGCCGGCGGCGGGCGTCTGCGGGTCAATCCCGACGGCAAGTTCTGGTTCGCCGACGATGGCGACTTCGAGGATCTGGGCGCGGGCGAGAGCCGGGTGGTCAGCTTCTCCTACACCGTCTTCGACGAGCATGACCTGCCCGCCGCGGCGCCGACCACCGTGACCCTGACGGTGCAGGGCGAGGATGACCCGGCCGTGGCGCAGGACGACGCGCTGACGGTGGCGGAGGACGGGACGCTTTCGGTCTCGGTCTTCGCGGACAACGGCGCGGGCGCGGATGCGGACGTGGACGGCGATCCGCTGGCCGTGGCCGCGGTGGACGGGCTCGCCGCCAATGTCGGCCAGCCGGTGGCGCTGGCGGGCGGCGGCGTCGTCACGCTGGGCGCGGACGGGGTGCTCGCCTTCGATCCGGCGGGCGACTTCGACCACCTGGCCGCGGGCGACAGCGCGGAGGTCGGCTTCGGCTACAGCCTCGCGGGCGGGTCGGACGCGACGGTGACGGTGACGGTGACCGGGGCCGACAGCGCGCCGATCGCCTCCGACGACCAGTTCTCGCCGAGCGAGCGGGCCACGGCCTTCGTCTCCAGCCTGTTCGGGACCGGGGGCGGCGGCGCCGACTCGGATCCGGAAGGGGACGCGTTCTCCGTGGTCTCGGTGGACGGGGACGCGGCCTCGGTCGGGGTCTACGCGGATCTCGCCGATGGCGGCCGGGTCAGGGTCAATGCGGACGGGAGCTTCTCCTTCGCGGCGGGGACCGACTTCCTCGACCTCGCTTACGGGGAGACCCGGTCCACCAGCCTGGTCTACGAGATCGCCGATGCCGGCGGGCTCACCGACACCGCCACGGCGACCTTCGTGGTCCAGGGCGCCAACTCCGCCCCGGTGGCGCGGAACGACGTGGCGACAGCGCAGGCCGACGCGCCGCTGTCGGGCGACGTGCTGGCCGACAACGGGTCGGGCGCCGACAGCGACTTCGACGGCGACGTCATCGAGGTGTCGCGGGTCGAGGGGCAGGTGGGCCTGGTGGGTCAGCCGGTGGACCTCGCCGATGGCGGCCGGGTGACGGTGGCCTCGGACGGAGGCTTCGTCTTCGACCCCGACGGCGACTTCGACGCCCTGCGCTTCGGCGAGAGCGCGGAGACCTCCTTCACCTACTCGGTGCGCGACCAGAACGGGGCGCCGGGGGCCGCGCCGGCGACGGTGACGCTGACGGTGGAAGGGGTGAACGACGCGCCCGAGGCCCGTGACGACCAGATGGTCGCCGCTCCGACCGGGAACACCGGAACCAACGTGTTCCGGGACAACGGCTTCGGCGCGGATGGCGATGTCGACGGCGACCTGCTGCAGGTCGTGGAAGTCGACGGGCAGGCGGCGCTGGTCGGCGTGGGCTTCGCGCTGGCCGATGGCGGGCGCGCGCAGCTCCGGGCCAACGGGGCGCTGCTGTTCAACCCCAACGGCGAGTTCGACGACCTCGATCCGGGCGAGACCGCCGAAACCGGGCTGAGCTACCGGATCTCCGACGGCGAAGGCGGCTTCGACATCGCGGAGATCTTCATCACCGTGCAGGCGCCGCTGGTCTGACGAAATCCGGGCCGGGGCGGCCCGCCCCGATCTCAGGCGCGGGCGGCGGGAGCGATCCCGCCGCCCGTTTCGCGTCGGCCCGTCCGCCGGCGGCTTCGCCGCTGCGCAGCCCCGTTTCGGCATGACCGGGGGGGCCGTCGGCGCCACGGAGTTCCGGGGCGCGAAGATGTCATGGGACGCTCCCTCCATCGACGTCACCGCCCGGGCGCGTCCTCCGCCCGCCCCCCTTTTCGGGGCGGGCGCGGCGGTGCACTCTGCGCCTCTGAACCGCCCGGCCTGCGTCGCAGCCGAACGGGCGGCGGAAACGGAGGAGGAGACCGCCGATGCGCGCCATGCGCCTGCACGAACTCAACGCCGCGCTGGTCCTGGACGAGATCCCCGCGCCCGAGCCCGGCCCCGGCGAGGTTCGCCTGAAGGTCGAGGCCTGCGGGGTGAACTTCGCCGACACGCTGCGGGTGGCCGGCAAGTATCAGGAGAAGGCCCCGCTGCCCTTCTCGCCGGGCGGAGAGGTCTGCGGGATCGTGGATGCGGTCGGCGAGGGCGCGGCGCTCGCCCCCGGAACCCGCGTGGCGGCGATGGGCGGCGGCGGGTTCGCGGAATATTGCGTGGTCCCGGCCGCGCTGTGCTCCCCCGTCCCGGAGGGCATGTCGCCGGAGGCCGCGGCCGCCTTCCAGATCGCCTATGTCACCTCGCATATGGCGCTGGAGCACAAGGCCCGGATGCGGCCCGGAGAGCGTCTGCTGGTGCTGGGCGCCGCAGGGGGCGTGGGGCTGACGGCGGTGGAGATCGGCAAGATCATGGGGGCCGAGGTCATCGCCTGCGCCCGCGGGCCCGAGCGGCTGGAGATCGCCCGGCGCTTCGGCGCCGATCACCTGCTGGATTCGGAGGCCGAGGATATCCGCGAGCGCTGCCTCGTGCTCGGCGGGCTGGACGTGGTCTACGACCCCGTGGGGGGCGACCAGTGGAAGGCCGCGATGCGCGCCTGCCGGCCGGAGGCGCGGATGATCCCGATCGGCTTCGCCTCGGGCGATATTCCGCAGATCCCGGCCAACATCCTGATGGTCAAGAACATCGACGTGCTGGGGCTTTATATCGGGACCTACCGGAAGTTCCGGCCCGAGGTGCTGCGCGACAGCCTCTCCACCCTGATGGGCTGGTTCGCGGAGGGGCGGCTGAAGCCGCATATCTCCAACGTGCTGCCGCTGGCGGAGGCCAACGAGGCGCTGCGCCTGCTGAAATCGCGGGAGGCGACGGGCAAGGTGGTGGTCACCCCCTGGGCCTGAGCGTCCTGTCGGGGGGGGGCGGGCAGGGCGGCGGGTCGCCTACTGGGCGGCGACCAGCGCCTCCTGCTCCACCGCATAGGCGTCGCGCACGAACTGGGCGAGCTCCCGCGTCAGCCGGTTCTCGGGCCCGTCGGCGTGGTACATGTTGATATGGTAGACCGGCAGCTCGGGCAGGGCGCCGCCATGGCGGAGCACCTCCAGCCGGTCGACCACCGCCGATTCAATGGCCGCATGCACCGCGAGATCGGCGGAGACCGAGGCCTCGATGGTCCGCGTCGTCTCGGATTCCACCGCCATCTCCCAGTCCATCCCGGCCTGGTCCAGCGCCTCCTGCACCGAGGCGCGGAAGATGCAGTTGTTCTCGAAGGCCAGGCGCAGGGGCTTGGCCTTCCACGCATGTCCGCCCTGGGCGCCGACCCAGACCAGACGCGCGCATTCCAGCGTCTCGCCGCCGGCGCGGGGGGTGGCCTCGGTGGTCAGGATCAGGTCGGCCTCGCCCCGGTCGCGCAGCGCGTGCAGGCGGCGGGTGTAGGAGGAGACCAGCGTCACCTTCACTCGCGGATAGGCCATGGCGAAGCGCTTGAGCACCTCGGGGATATGCGGGAACACGATGTCGGCGGGCACGCCGAGCGTCAGCTGACCCTCGAAGGCCTGGGAGGTCAGCCGCCCCCAGGCCTCGTCGTTGAGCGCCAGCATCCGCTTGGCGTAGCTGAGCAGCAGCTCCCCCTGCGAGGTCAGCTGCGGCGCGCGCCCGGAGCGGTCGAGCAGCGGCTGGCCTATATTCTCCTCCAGCCGCTTGAGCTGCATGGAGACGGCGGATTGCGTCAGGTGGAGACGGGCGGCGGCGCGGGTGACGCCGCCGGCCTCGGCGACCATCGCGAAGCTGCGCAGGGCGGTCAGATCGAGATTCCGCGTCATATCAAGCTCCGTGATGGCGGGCGTCAAAACCATTCGTTTGCGAACCTTAGCATGAGCCTCCATATGCATCAACAAGAGTGATGCGGACTTCTCCGGGATCACGATTGCTAAATGGAGGCGAATATGACCCACACTGTTGCCGTGACCGGATCGGCGGCCGCCCTCCGCGGCGTGTCCTTCGGCGCCCTTCTCGCCCGCGTGGCGTGCTGGACCGAAACCGCCAAACAGCGTCGTGCCCTGGCCCGCCTGTCGCCGGATCAGCTGCGCGACATCGGCCTTGAGCGGGGCGTGGCCTCCTTCGAGGCGGAGCGGCCGTTCTGGGAGCCGACTTCCACCGGACGTTGAGCTTTCTCGCTGTTGCTCCTCCGCAACGGCTTGACCCTGCGACGTTGCAGGAATAAGTGCCGGGGCGCGTGAAAAATTCACGCGCCCTTGGCATTTTGGTAACCGGCGGCCCCTTTACTGCGCGTGGGGATGGCGTGCCGAACAGGAGCGCAGATGATGAATGGTCGTATGGATGTCTGGCGCAGGGCGCTGCGCGCGGAGCGTATCGGACGCTGGAGCGTTCGGCTGACGCTCGCCGAGGCGCGGCTGCGGCAGGAACTGGCCTGGCGCTACCGCGCCTGAGCCCCCGCGTGACGCTCGGCTT
Organism: Albimonas donghaensis; assembly: GCF_900106695.1. Lineage (GTDB taxonomy): Bacteria > Pseudomonadota > Alphaproteobacteria > Rhodobacterales > Rhodobacteraceae > Albimonas > Albimonas donghaensis. Next base: position 73,965 of record NZ_FNMZ01000007.1, on the reverse strand, counting down.
CGCGGCTCGGGCGCTGCGGTCGCTTGCCTGAGCCGCTTGGCTGAAGAGCGGTCGCGGGGCGACGCCGGCGCTATGCCCGGCCCCCCCGCAAGCGGGTCCGTGAGCCTGATGCCCGGCCCTGGGCCTGCCGCCCGCAGCGGTCCGCGCGGCCCGTGTCGATTCCCGCGTCGCGCCCTCTGAAAACTCCCTTTCCCGAACCTGTGGGCGAAGCCCGCGCCTGATCGCCCCGACCCGCCTTCCGGGCGGCGATGAGGCGTGGCGCCAGGCCCGCATGACCGCCGCGCCCGAAGCCTTGCGCGCGACCCTGAACATGCGGGCCGAGCGCCCCCCGCCATCATCCCCCCGCCATCATCGGTCGTCAGCCCCCCTGCGCGGACCTGCCCGGGGTCGTCTGCGAAAAAGGGTCCAGCGGAATCGCCATCAGCTCCGTATGCGTCGGCCCCTCCGGCCCGAGATCCGAGCGCATCAGCCGCGCCTCCGACGGGTGAAACGTCTCCGCCGCGAACCCCGCGTGACGGGAGAGCCAGCGCGCCAGCCCCTCCCCCGCCGGCGCGCGCGCCGAGAATCGCACCAGCGTCACATGCGGCGTGAAGCGGGCATGGGGCAGGTCGAGCCCGCCCCGCCGGCAGGCCCGCCGCACCGCGTCGCGCAGACCCGACAGCGCCGGGTCCGGAACCACCTCCGCATGGGCGGAGCGCGGACGCCCCCCGCCGAACACGCCCATCCCCCGCAAGGCCACCGGCGGCGAGGGCGCGCGCAGCCGCTCCAGCTCCACCGCCACGTCCTCCAGCACCTCCGGCCGTTGCTCGCCCAGAAAGGCGAGGGTCAGGTGGAAGGTCTCGGGGTCGGAGGGCCGGCCCTCGCCCATGTCCCAGGCCAGATCGTCGAGCCGGTCGGCGAGCGGCTCGGGCAGGGGCAGGGCGACGAAAGCGCGGATCATGGGGCCTCCCGGAAACCGTCGGGCTGGGGCGGCGGGGGATCAGTCGGCGGGCGCCTGCGCCGCCTCGGCGCGGGCGATCAGCGCCTCCACCGCCGGGCCGATGCCCGCCACCACCTTCTCCACCCCTGCGGCGTTGGGATGCACGCCGTCGGCCTGCATCAGGGCGCGGGCGGCCTCCCGGTCCTCCAGCCCGCCGATGCCGGCGAGGAAATTCTCGTAGAGGATCGCGCCGTGGGCCTCGGCCAGTTCGGGGAACATGGCGTCGAACTCGGCCTTCCAGTCCTCCCCGTAGTTCAGCGGCGCCGGCAGGCCGGCCAGCAGCGCGGGCAGGCCGCGGGCGTTCAGCTCGGTCAGGATCGCGTCCAGGTTCTCGCGGCTGTTGGCCGGATCGATGCCGCGCAGCAGGTCGTTGCCGCCCAGCTCCACGATCACCGCGTCGACCTCCGGGCTCAGCGACCAGTCGAGCCGCGCCCGCCCGCCCTGAGTGGTGTCGCCGGAGACGCCGGCGTTGATCACGGTCACGTCATGGCCGCGGTCGCGCAGCCAGGCCTGCAGGCGGGGGACGAAGCCCTCGGCCTCCGGCAGGCCGTAGCCATGAGTGAGACTGTCGCCCAGCGCCAGCAGGGTCACCGCGTCGCCCTCCGCCGCGACGGAATGCGTCGGGTGCAGCGTGAAAGCGAGGGCGCCGGCGACGGTCAGCGCCTTGAGCCCGCCGCAGATGGCCCCATATGCGCAACTGCCCCTCGCGCGCGCCGCGCCCCCCGCCGCAGACCGGAGACCCCGCCGCATGACGCGATCCCAGACCGCCGCTCCCGCTTTCGAACTGGTCGAGGCGGCGCTGACGCTCGGCTCCCGCGCCGGACGGGTGGAGATCCTGCGCGGCGTGACGCTGGAGGTCGCGCGCGGCGAGACCGTCGGAGTGGTCGGGCCTTCGGGCTCGGGCAAGTCGTCTCTCCTCATGCTCATGGGCGGGCTGGAGCAGGCCACCGGCGGCGCGGTCAGGGCGCTGGGCGAGGATCTGACCGCGATGGACGAGGACGCGCTGGCGCGCTTCCGTCGGGATCATATGGGGGTGGTCTTCCAATCCTTCCACCTGATTCCGACGATGACGGCGCTGGAGAACGTGGCGACCCCGCTGGAACTCGCCGGGCGCGCCGACGCCTTCGACCGGGCGGCGGAGGAGCTGAAGGCCGTCGGGCTGGGCGCCCGGCTCGACCACTATCCCGGCCAGCTTTCGGGCGGGGAGCAGCAGCGCGTCGCGCTGGCCCGCGCCGCCGCCCCGCGCCCCGAGATCCTGCTGGCGGACGAGCCCACCGGCAATCTCGACGGGGTCAACGGCGAGGCGATCATGGACATGCTCTTCGGGCTGCGGGAGCGCCACGGCGCGACGCTGATCATGGTCACCCACGCCCCCGAACTGGCCGCGCGCTGCGACCGCACGATCCGCGTGGCGGACGGTCTGCTGGCCGAGGATTCGGCGCGCGAGGCCGCGGAGTGAGCCGCGCGCGCGCCGCCGACCCCGCCGTCCTCCCTCTCGCCTTCCGGCTGGCCCGGCGCGAATTGCGCGGGGGGCTCAAGGGGTTCGGCGTGTTCCTCGCCTGCCTCGCGCTCGGCGTCGCGGCGATCGCGGCGGTGGGCTCGGTGCGCATGGCGATCTCGGAGGGGCTGGCGCAGGAGGGCCAGGTCATTCTCGGCGGCGACGCCGAGCTGGAATTCACCTACCGTTTCGCCGAGGCGCAGGAACGCGCGTGGATGGAGCGCGTGTCCGAGCGGGTGTCCGAGACCGTGGATTTCCGCTCCATGGCCGTGGCCCCGAAGGCGGAGGGCGCGGAACGCGCGCTGACCCAGGTGAAGGGCGTCGACGGGGCCTGGCCGCTTTACGGGGCGGCGGAGTTCTCCGGCGGGATTTCGCAGGGCGACGCGCTGGGCCTGCGCGACGGGGTCTGGGGGCTGGTCATGGCGCCGGCGCTGATCGACCGGCTGGGGCTGGCGGTCGGGGACCGCGTGCGTCTGGGGCGCGGCGAATACGAGCTGCGCGCGGCGCTGGAGGTGGAGCCCGACGCGGCCGCCGGCGGCTTCGGGCTGGGCCCGCGCACCCTGCTGAGGCTGGAGGCGCTGGAGCAGTCCGGCCTGCTCGCCCCCGGCACCCTGTTCGAGAGCGAATACCGCCTGCGCCTGGCCCCGGACGCGGACCTGGACGCGCTGGCTTCCGAGGCGGCCGCCCGTTTCCCCGAATCCGGCCTGCGCTGGAAGGACCGGCGCAACGGGGCGCCGGGCGTGGCCAATTTCGTGAACCGGATCGGGGCGTTCCTGGTGCTGGTGGGGCTCGCGGCGCTGGCCATGGGGGGCGTCGGCGTCTCGGCCGCCGTGCGCAGCTACATGGAGCGCAAGACCGCCTCCATCGCCACCCTGAAGACGCTGGGCGCCTCGGGGCGGGTGATCTTCGCGGTCTACCTGATCCAGGTGGGCGCGCTGGCGGCGCTGGGCGTGGCCATCGGGCTGGCGCTGGGCGCGGCCGTGCCGGCGGTGGCGGGGCCGTTGATGGGCGACATGCTGCCGGTGCCGGCGCTGTTCGACGTCTACGCCGCGCCGTTGTGGGAGGCGGGGGTCTACGGGATGCTCGCCGCCCTGATCTTCGCGCTTTGGCCGCTGGCCCGGGCGCGGGAGGTGCGGGCCGCCGCGCTCTACCGCGAATCCGCCGAGGGCGCGGGGGGCTGGCCGCGGCCGTCCTATCTGGCGCTGATCGGCGGGCTGACGGCGGTGCTGGTGGGGGCGGCGACCGCGTTCTCCGGCATCTGGCAGGTGGCTTTGGGCTTCGCGGGCGGCGTCGCCGGCGCGCTGGCGGTGCTGTGGCTGGCGGCGATGGGCGTGGCCCGGCTGGCCCGGCCCGCCGCCCGGTCCCGCGCGGTCCGCGGCCGCCCGGCGCTGCGGCTCGCGCTGGGCGCCATCGGCGGGCCGGGGGGCGAGACCTCGGGCGTGGTGCTGTCGCTGGGGCTGGGGCTGGCGGTGCTGGCCTCGGTCGGGCAGATCGACTGGAACCTGCGCAACGTCATCACCAACGACCTGCCCGAGAACGCGCCCGCCTTCTTCTTCGTCGACGTGCAGACCGACCAGCTGCCCGGCTTCCTGGAGGCCGCCGAGGGCCATGAGGGCGTCACCGCGATCGAGACCGCGCCGATGCTGCGCGGGATCATCACCCGGCTCGACGGCGTGCCCGCGGCGGAGGCGGAGGCGCAGGTCCCCGAGGACTATCGCTGGATCCTGCGCGGCGACCGCGGCGTGACCTATTCCGCCGCCCCGCCGCCGGGGACCGAGATCACCGAGGGCGAATGGTGGCCCGAGGACTATGCCGGCGAGACCCTCGTCTCCTTCTCGGAGGAGCATGGCCGCGGGCTGGGGCTGGAGATCGGCGACGCGATCACGGTGTCGGTGCTGGGGCGGGAGATCACGGCGCGGATCGCCAATTTCCGGGTGGTGAACTTCCGCGACATGGGCATCAACTTCCTGATGGTCATGAGCCCCGGCGCCCTGACCGGCGCGCCGCACACCCATATCGCCACCGTCTACGCCGAGGAGGGCTCGGAAGGCGGGCTGCTGCGCGACGTGGCCGGGGCCTATCCCAACATCACCGCCATCGGCGTGCGCGACGCCATCGACCAGGTGGCCGACGGGCTGCGGGAACTGGCGGCGGCGACGCGCTGGGGGGCCTCGGCGACGCTGCTGACCGGGATCGTGGTGCTGATCGGCGCCGCGGCGGCGGGCGAGCGGCGGCGGGTCTACGAGGCGGCGGTGCTCAAGACGCTGGGCGCCTCGCGCCGCACGATCCTCGCCAGCTTCGCGCTGCGCGCCGGATTGCTGGGCGCCGCGGCGGGCGCGGTGGCCATCGTCGCGGGCGGGATCGCCGGCTGGGCGGTGATGGTGCTGGTGATGGACGCGAGCTACGTGTTCGAGCCGGTCTCCGCCCTGGTCATCGTCATCGGCGGGGCGGCGCTGAGCCTTCTCGCGGGGCTCGGATTCGCGGCCCGACCGCTGGGCGCGCGCCCGGCCCAGGTGCTGCGGGCCCGGGAATAGCGGCTGTTCACGCGGGCGTGATCGATGGAGGGGGGCGATACCGCCCCCGCGGCGGCGAAAACCTTGAACAAAGGCCTCCGCTTTCCGATATGATGGAACAAATCGCTGCGGGATTCCCGTAGGGCGACCGAGGGGGGGCGCGCGGCGAACGGATGGAACACGCAACGAACAGGGTTTGACACATGCAGCAGTATGACGCCATTCGCCGGTCTGGCGCCGGATCGGCCGCGATCGACGAGGGCCTGCGCGGGTACATGAACCGCGTCTACGGCCTGATGGCGGTCGCCATGGTCATCACGGGCGCGGTCGCCTTCTTCATCGGCAACTCGCCCGCCCTTCTTCAGGCGATTTTCGGCTCCCCGCTGAAATGGGTCGTGATGTTCGCGCCGCTGGCCGTGGTGTTCGGCTTTTCGGCGATGATCCACAAGATGAGCAACGCCACCGCCCAGATCGTGTTCTGGGTGTTCGCGGCGCTGATGGGCGCCTCGATCAGCTACATCTTCGCGGTGTTCACCGGCGTCTCGATCGCGCAGACCTTCTTCGCGACCGCCATCGCCTTCGGCGGCCTCAGCCTTTACGGCTACACCACCAAGCGCAACCTGTCGGCCATGGGCTCGTTCCTGGTGATGGGCGTGATCGGCCTGATCGTGGCCTCCATCGCGAACATCTTCATCGCCTCCTCGGCGCTGCAGTTCGCGATCTCGGCGCTGGGCGTTCTGATCTTCGCGGGCCTCACCGCCTACGACACCCAGTCGATCAAGAACGAGTATCTCGGCATGGCCCAGATGGGCGCCGAGGGGCAGGCCTACATGCAGAAGGGCGCCATCATGGGCGCGCTGCGCCTCTACATGGACTTCCTGAACATGTTCATGTTCCTGCTGCAGTTCATGGGCAACCGGAACTGATCCGTCCCGCGCCACGCGTGAGGATGCCGGAAGGGCCGGAGCGCAAGCTCCGGCCCTTTCGCGTTTTCGGGCGGCGGAGACGCGGCGGGGCTTCCCGGAGCAGGGAGGACGAGCCGATGTCTGCCGCCAGGCCGGCGCAGGAGGCGGCGAGGACCCTGCTGGGCGTGATCTCGGGCGCCGCGGCGCGAATGGCTATGGGAGCGCCGGCGACCCCTGCAGGCGCAGCGCTACGGCGCGTCGGCCTTCCCGGTGGGGGAGCGGCGGGTGCTGGCGGCGGGTGCTGGCGGCGGGGCTCGTCCCCGCGGCGCTGACCATCGGGCTGTTTCGCCTGCTGCGCCGGGCGCGGAGGCCGGGAGCGGATCGGGCCCGCGCCGCGGCGCTGGCGGCGATGGCGCCCACGCCCGCCTGGTTCACCGGGTTGTTGACGCAGGGGGTGACGGGGGGCGGCGACGGGGGGGCGGGGAGGCGGCGCCGTTGCGGCGGCTCGACCGAACCGCGGATTATTTCGCCGTCTGCGCTCCGGAAGGGACGGGGGCGGCTGCGCGGCGATTCCCGTGGTCCCGTGGGCGCGATGACGGCGCGTGTCCGGCGCCGGGCCTGAGGCCGCACGCTCCCCCCCCCCTCGCCCGACGACACGCGAAAGCCCGCCGGTCAGGCGACCGGCGGGCTTTCGAACCTGTCAGGCGATCAGAAGATCACGCCCCCGAAGGGACGGCGATCACTTGATCTTGCCTTCCTTGTACTCGACATGCTTGCGCACGACCGGATCGTACTTCCGAACCGACATCTTGTCGGTCATGGTACGGCTGTTCTTCTTGGTCACATAGAAGTGCCCGGTGCCCGCGGTCGAGTTCAGGCGGATCTTAACGGTGGTCGGCTTGGCCATCTCAACGCTCCCGTAGGCGCTTGGGCGCCCGCGACATATTCATTCGGAGCGGGCTTTTCTCAAGCGTGGGGCGGGGAGTCAAGCGCGGATCGAACCGCGCCCGGATCTCCCGCGCCCCGCGTCCCGAAAAACCGAGCCCGCGGGACAAGGTTCGAGCAGGCGACGCGCCTCAGAGCGCGTCGTAGAAGGACCGGTCCTTCTCATGGTGGAAGAAGGGCGCGGGCCGGTCGATGGGCTGGGCGCCGGCCGGGGTCAGCTTGAGGATCTCCTCGACCTCGGCCAGCACCACCTCGGTGATCAGCGGCAGGTCGAGATCCCGCGCCTCCTTCAGGGTCAGCCAGGTGAGGTGGCTGAGCTCCCCGGACGCGCGGCTCAGGTCCTCGACATCGCCGGCCAGCGTGGTGGCGTCGGCGAGGAAGAAGCGCGCGTCGAACCGCTTGGGGCGGTAGGGCGGGGTGATGGCGCGGAAGATGAAGGTCAGCCCGTCGCAGGCCGGCATGTGGCCGGAGGCGAGAAAGTCGCGCCAGGACGGGTCGGTCATGGTTCCGGCCAGGTCCGCGGCGCGGGGATCGGGCGCGCCGAGGATCAGCCCGGTCTCCTCGAAGGTCTCGCGCACCGCGGCGCGGGCGAGCGCGGGGCCGAGCCCCGGAGGGCTCTTTTTCTCCAGCCGCGCGAGGCATTCGGCGCGCAGGGAGGCGCCTTCCGGAGCGGTGTGGTCCTCGGGATCGAGGGCGCCGCCGGGAAAGACGAACTTGTCGGGCATGAAGCTCGCGCCCTTGCCGCGCTGGCCCATCAGCACGCGGGGATGGTCCCCGTCGCGACGGGCGATCACCACGGTGGCGGCGTCGCGGGGCGTGGCGGAAGCGGGGCGGGCGGGCTTGTCGGAGGCGATCGGCGCCTCGGGCGTTTCCTGGATCGGGGACATTCTGGGCTCCTTATTACAGCCCACCTTGCCCGCCGGCGCGGAGCCTGTCCAGACGGACATACTCCGGGGAAGGTCGCCGCCTGGGTCGCCGCCCGGCCGAGGCCGGATCGGCATGCCGCTCCAGGCACGACGCTCCAGGGCCGGGTCGCGGGACTCAGGCGCCGAAGGCGGGAGCCTCGCGGCTCAGTCCTTTCGGCGCGGGGCGAAGCCGGCCATGCGCTTGGCCCATTGCAGGCCCACGACCATGCCCTTGAAGCGCGGCAGCAGCCACAGCGACATCAGCAGGGCCATCGGCGGCCACAGGGTCCAGTGCACCCAGATCGGCGGGTCCCACGTCTCCCACACCGACAGCATGACCACCGTCACCACATGGCCGACCACGAGAATGGTCATCCAGGTGGGCAGGTCGTCGGCGCGATGCAGGTCCAGCCGCTCGGCGCAGGCGGGGCAGGTCTCGCGCACGGTGAGATAGCCGTCATAGAGCGGCCCGCCCCCGCAGGCCGGGCAGGTCCGCCGCCAGCCCCGCCGCAGCGACAGGTTGAGATCGCGCGGCTCGTCGTCCCGCCGGGGCTCGCCGGGCAGGTCGGGGTCCGCGATCTCGGCGGAGAGCTCCGGGGCCTCCTGGCTCGCCGCGCGGCCGAGCGCGCCGGTCCCCATGGAGGGAGCGGCGGCCGAGCGGGTCGGGGCGGGGCCGGCGGTGTCGGGCAGGATGCGATGCGCGCGTGTCATGGACGCGAAAGTATTCACCGCCCTGACGCATACCAGTGCGCGCGTCGTCTTGCGTCAGCGTGTCGCCTCTTATTCGCACCTGCACATCAATGACGCGCTGCGTCAATCGCCGGGGCCGAGAAAACTTCGACAGGCGCGACGGATAGGCGGCCCCCGGGCGTGGAAAGGGGGAAGACGCGCGGGCCGGGACGGCGCCGGAGCGGGCCTGGGGTCCGAGCCGGTTCGTCAGCCTCCCGGGGGGGGCGGCCCGCGCCGCATGCAGGAAAGGATCCGACGCATGAAAACCAGTGAACGCGCTCTCGCCCGGCTGCTGGCTCGCACCGCTTGCGGGCTGGCGCTCGGGGTCGGTCTCGTCGCCACCGCCGTCGCGCCCGCCGCGGCGCGCCAGGGCGGGCCGGACCATGCCGCGATGTTCGAGCGGATGGACGCCGACGGCTCGGGCGGCGTCACGCTCGAAGAGGTGCGCCAGAACTTCATGGCCCGCTTCGACGAGGCCGACGCCGACAAGGACGGCAGCGTCAGCCGCGAGGAATTCGACGCCGCGCGCGAGAAGATGCGCGAGGCGCGGGCCGAACGGGGCGACCATGGCGGCGAACATGCCGGCCGCAAGGGCGACCGGGACGGGCACGGCAAGGGGCCGCGCGCCGGCCGCGACGGCGGGGCGGATCGTTCGGCCCTGATGGCCGCCCGCATCATGGGGCGCGTCGACGCCAACCAGAGCGGCGGGCTCGATCCCGACGAATTCGCGGCCCTGGGCGAGCGGATGCAGGAGCGTGATCCCGACAGGCCGGCCCCGGAGTTCGGGATGCTGGACGGCAATGGCGACGGCGTGATCGACGAGCAGGAGCTGGGCCAGGAGATCGCCCGCCATATGGCCGACCGGCGCGGCGGCCCGCGCCATGACGGCGATCGGCCGATGCGCAAGGGCGAGGCGCGGCCGGGCGACCGGGCCGATCGCTTCTTCGACCGGCTCGACGCGGACGAGGACGGCGCCGTGAGTCGCGCCGAATTCGCCGCGTCGCCGATGCTGGAGCGGATGGAGAAGGTGGTCGCGCGGCTCGATGCCGACGGCGACGGCGCCGTGTCCCTTGACGAGGCCAAGGCCATGCGCCGCCATCACGGCCGTCCCGGCCATGACGGCCCGCCGCCGGCGGAGTCGGAGTCGCTGGACGAAACGCGCTGAGCATGGCGTGGTGCGGCCGGGCGGTCCTGCGGGATCGCCCGGCCGGGCCGGTCCGCACCCGGAAGGATCCGCCATGGCCTTCGACACCGCCCGCCCCGCCTTGCGTGAGGCGCCCTGCGTCGGGACGCGCATGAACGATGACGACCACCTGATGGCCCGATGCGCCGCCGGCGACGCCGCCGCGGCCTCGGAACTGATCGCCCGGCACGCGCCGCGGGCGACGGCGGTGGCGCGCGGCATGCTCTCGGATGCGGCGGAGGCCGAGGACGTGGCGCAGGAGGCGATGCTGCGGCTGTGGCGCCATGCCGGGCGCTGGCGGCCGGGCGAGGCGCAGGTGGGCACCTGGCTGCATCGGGTGGTGGCGAACCTCGCCATCGACCGGCTGCGCCGGCGCCGGCGCTGGTCGGCGGAGGACCCGCCCGAGCGTCCCGACGGCGCGCCGGGAGCGGAGGCGCGGCTGGCCGGCGAAGACCGCGCCGCGGCCCTGCGGGCGGAGATCGCGGCGCTGCCCGAGCGGCAGCGGGTGGCGCTGACCCTGCGCCACTTCTCCGAGCTTCCGAACCCGGAGATCGCCGCGCGCATGGACCTGAGCGTCGAGGCGGTGGAGAGTCTGCTGGCCCGCGCCCGACGCGGCCTGGCCCGGAAACTGGAAGCGCGGCGCGCCGACCTGGGGCTGGAGCACGGCCTGGACCCGGCGGGCGCCGGGCGGGAGCCGGGGACATGACCCGGCGCGATTACGAGGCGAGGCGCGGCCGCGACGGCGCCCGAGACGAGCAGGCGGGACGCCCCGCGCGTGAGGAGAATGCGATGACCCGGACGGCGAAAGCGCGGATGACGGAGGCGGAGCTGGCCGCGCTGGCCGACGCGCTGGCCGCGGCTCCGGATGCGGAACCGGGCGCCGGCGGCCTGGAGAACGCGGCGCGCGCCGAAGCCGCCGCCGCGGCGCTCGACCAAGCGCTGGCCGAACTCGCCGCCGCGTCGCCGCCCCCGCTCCCGCCCGCCCTGCTGGCCCGAATGGAGCGCGATGCGGCCGAGGCGCTGGCCGCGTTCCGCGATGCGCCCGGCCCGACGTCCGCGGCTTCGCCTGCGCGCCCCGCTCGCCCTGCTGCGGCGTATCGGGACCCGCGGCTGGCGGGCGGCGCGCGCCGCCGCGCCGGGCGCCTGACCCGCATCGGCGCGCCGGCGGCCTTCGCCGCCTCGATGGCGATGGGCGTGGCGCTGGGCTATTCGGGCGACAACCCGCTGGCCCGCGGCTTCGCGCTGCTGACCACCGGCTACAGCTATGAAAGCGCTTTCCTGCAGGCCGAATTCCTGCCTGACGCGGATCTGCCGACGCTGGAGGAGACGCGATGACCGATGATTTCGAGCCGACCGGCGGACCGCGGGCGGGGGACGAGGGGGCCGCGGCCGCCGTCGCGCCGCCGCGCCGTCGCCGGCGCTGGGTGCGCTGGGCGCTGGCGGCGTCGATCTGCGTGAACCTGCTGCTGATCGGCGCCGCCGCGGGCGCGTTCATGCGCCATGGCGGCCCGCCGCGGGCGACGATGCCGGCGGGGTTCGACCGGGTGACCCTTTGGCGGGCCTTCCGGGACCTCTCCGACGAGGACCGCGACGAGACCCGCGACGCGATCCGCGAACGGCATGGGGAGATGCGCAGCATGGCCGGCGCGCTGACCCGGGCCCGCGCCGGCATCGCCTCGGCGCTGGAGGCGCGCCCGTTCGATCCCGACGCCCTGGCCGCCGCCCTGGTCGCCGCGCGCGAGGCCGAGCGGCGCAGCGGCGATCTCGCCGACCGGATCTTCGTGGATGTGGCCCGCCGGCTGACCGATCACAGTCGCGAGGAACTGGCCGAAGCCCTGCGCGAGGATCGCGGCAAGCCCCGCTGGCGCCGGGACGGGGATCATGGCCGGGACGGGGACCGGAAGGGCGAGCGGGACTGAACCGCCGCCGCGCGATGGGCGCGGGGACGAAGGCCCGGCGCCGCTTCGCCCGCCCGCCGGCATGGCCTCGTCGCGGCTGTCTTCGACCGCATCGTGCCGCCCCGCCGCCGGAGATGGCGCGGAGGGAGGCGCCGGGAAGGCCCCGGGAAGCCGCTGGGCGGAGGGCTCAGCCGAGCCGGATCAGCGACACCCGGTCCCGTCCGCCCGCCTTGCTGGCGTAAAGCGCGTGATCGGCCCGGGCCAGCAGAGCGGCGCCGTCCGGCGCGGCGCGGGCGATCGCGGGGGCGGGGCGCGCCGCGCCGGCCGCGCCCCGGTTCGCCGAGGCGCGGGGCGGGCGCAGGAAGGCGGCGGCGGGCTCGGCCAGGCCAGGCGCGACGGCGCCGTCGGCGGGGCGCATCGAGGCGGCCAGCGCCGCGGCGGCCGGCGCCATCTCCGGCGGCGGGGTGGCGGAGGGCGGCATGACCGCCACCCCGATCGAAACCGTCACCGGTATCGGCGCGCCCTCGGGCACGGGGAAGGGGGCGTCGGCCACTGCGGCGCGCACCCGCTCGGCGGCGCGGCGGGCCTCGCCCTCGTCGGCGCCGGGCATGGCCACGCAGAATTCCTCGCCCCCCAGCCGCGCCACCAGGTCGGCGCCTCTCACCTCGGCCTTAAGCCTCCCGGCGAAGCCGCGCAGCACCGCGTCCCCGGCGGCGTGGCCGTGGTCGTCATTGATCCGCTTGAAGCGATCGAGGTCGAGCATCATCACCGCCAGCGGCGCGCCGGCCCGGGCGCATTGCTCCAGCATCCGGGCGAGGTGGGTTTCGGCGTATCGGCGGTTGAACAGGCCGGTCAGCGGATCCGTCGCCGCCAGCAGCAGTCCGTCGCGCACCGCGTCGCGCAGCCGGTCGGAATAGCGCTTGCGGCGCAGCAGCGTGCGCAGGCGGGCGGCGAGCTCGGCCAGGTCGGGGGGCGAGGTCACGCAGTCGTCGACGCCGAGATCGAGCGCCATCGGGGCCGCCTCCCCGGCCGAGGGCGGCAGCACCAGCACCATGCCGGCGCCCCGCGTGCCGGGCCGCGAGCGCAGGGCCGCGACCAGGCGCAGCGCGGCCTCCAGCGGGGCGGCGCCCTCTCCGGGTTCGATCATCACCAGGTCCGGCGGGATGCGCTCGGCGGCGGCGAGGGCGTCGCGGTCGCAGGTCAGGGGGCGGCATTCGATGCCGAGCGCCGCGCCCAGCTGCGCCGCGCGGCGACGGGCCGAGACCGGGTCGGGCAGGATCGCCAGCATCAGGCCGGGGGTGGGGAAGCCCGGCGTCTCCGGCTGCGGTTCGGGGGCGGCGGGCAGGCCGAGGGCGCGGGCGGTCTCCTCGCGCAGGCGCAGTTCGTCGACCATGGCTTTCATGCGCATCAGGTTGCGCAGGCGCGCCAGCAGCGGCGGGTCGCCCAGCGGCAGGGAAAGGAAATCGTCGGCCCCGGCCTCCAGCCCCGCCAGCCGTTCGGCCCGCGCCTCGCGGTCGGCGAGGATCACCACGGGCAGATGGGCGAGGCTCGGGTCGGTCTTGATGGCGCGGCACAGATGCAGGCCTGGCAGGGCCGGGCAGCGCGCATCGGCGATGATCAGGTCCGGATCCTCGGTCCGGGCCATTTCCAGCGCGGCGCGGCCATCCGGGGCGTCGGAGACGTCGAGATAGGCGTCGCGCAACCGCTCCGCCAATTGGTGAAACCGCGTCGTCGCGCCTCCGGCGATCAGAATCCGTCCGCTCATGGCTTTTGCGCCGCTCCGCCCCGTTCAAGGTCCTGCGCGGCCGGACCGGGCGGCGCGTCTTGCGCCCGTCCTCCGCTGGCCCAAGTATGTCGGCAAGAACCGTTAACGAGTTGTTACCCCCGGCCATGTCATCGCTCAGCTTCGTCAACGAGGCCGTGACGTCATGCGAGCGCGACGTCACGGCAGGCGGCTGCGGACGGCCTGCGAGGGGGCGTGCGGGGGTCTTCAGGGGGCCTCGCGCGGCTTTCGGCGGACCCGGCGCAGACCTGGCGCGGGGGCGAGGATTCGGTGCGGATGCGGGCCCCGCGCGGCGAGGCCCGCGCAGCGACAAGGGAATGACGGGAATGACGGGCGCAGGCATGACGCAGGATGCGGCGGAGCGGATCGGGATCGGCGCCTTGGGCCACCTGGCGGGAGACGAGGACCGGCTGGGCGCGTTCCTCGCCGCGGCGGGGACGGAAGCGGGCGAGTTGCGGGCGCGGGCGGCGGAGCCGGAGTTCCTGGGCTTCGTGCTGGATTTCGTGCTGGCCGACGAGCCGCTGCTGATCGCGTTCTGCGACGCGGCGGGGCTGCCCTATGACGCGCCGATGCGGGCGCGGGCCGCGCTGCCGGGCGGGGAGATCCCCAACTGGACCTGAGGGGCGGCGGGGACGGGACTCCCGTCCGCTGACGCGGCCGGATCGCCCGCCCCAGCCGCCCGCCCCCCCTTCGCCCTCCCGAACCGCGTTGCGCCAGGGCTGGGGCAGGGGGAGCGCGCAGGGTCAGCGGCGGCGAGGGGCGCTTGAAGACTCACGCCGGCCGCGGGATACATGGACCATGTCGCTTCCCCCGGGTTTTCTTGAAGAGCTGCGCACGCGCGTGAGCCTGGCCGCCATCGTCGGCCGGAAGGTGACGTGGGAGCGTGGAAAGACCAATGCCGGCAAGGGCGACTACTGGGCGCCGTGCCCCTTCCACCAGGAGAAGACCGCCTCCTTCCACGTGAAGGACCGCGAGGGCTATTACTACTGCTTCGGCTGCCAGGCGAAGGGCGACGCCATCACCTTCCTGCGCGAGGCCGAGGGCATGGGCTTCATGGAGGCGGTGGAGGTGCTGGCCGGGCAGGCCGGCATGACCATGCCCGCCCGCGACCCCGCCGCCGCCGCCCGCGCCGAGGCCCGCAAGGGTCTGACCGAAGTGCTGGAGGCCTGCGTCGCCCATTACCGTCTGATGCTGCGCGGCGGCCAGGCGGAGGGCGCGCGCGATTACCTGCGGGGGCGCGGGCTTGGCGGCGGCGCGGCGCAGCGGTTCGAGTTGGGATACGCGCCCGACGCGCGGCGCGGGCTGGCCGAGGCGATGGCGACCAGGGGCGTCCCGGAGGACGATCTGGTCCGCGCCGGCATGCTGATCCGCCCCGATGACGGCGGCAAGCCCTATGACCGGTTCCGCGGCCGCATCATGTTCCCGATCCGCGACGCGCAGGGGCGCTGCATCTCCTTCGGCGGTCGGGCGCTGAGCCCCGAGGCGCGGGCCAAATACCTCAACGGGCCGGAAACGGAGCTCTTCGACAAGGGCCGCAGCCTCTATCATCACGGGCCGGCGCGGGAGGCGGCGGGCAAGGCCGGGCGGCTGATCGTGGCCGAGGGCTACATGGACGTGATCGCGCTGGCCCGCGCCGGGTTCGCCGAATCGGTGGCGCCGCTGGGCACCGCGGTGACCGAGGCGCAGCTCGACCTGCTGTGGCGCATGGCCGACGAGCCGATCGTGGCGCTGGACGGCGACGCCGCTGGCCTGCGGGCGGCGCGGCGGCTGGCCGACCTGGCGCTGCCGAAGATCGGGCCGGGCCGCTCGCTGCGCTTCGCCCTGCTGCCGGAGGGGCGGGACCCCGACGACCTGCTGCGCGAAGGCGGGCCGGAGGCGATGGAGGCGGTGCTCTGCGAGGCGCTGCCGCTGGTGGAGATGCTGTGGCGCTCGGCGATCGAGGGCAAGGCGCTGGACAGTCCCGAACGCCGGGCCGGGCTCGACGCCGACCTGCGCGAGATGCTGCGCCGGATCCCCGACGCGGGCCTGCGCCGGCATTACGGCGAGGCCTTCGCGGAGCGGCGCGCGGCGCTGTTCCATCCCGGCCGCGCGGCGGGCCCGGGGGGCGCGGCGGGCGGGTTCGAGCAGGATCTTGCCGCGGAACTGGAGCGGGACATGGCGCAGGCGGCGCCGACCGGGCGCCCCCATGACGGCGATGAACGCGCTTACGGCGGCTATGACGCCGGTTACGACGCGGGCTATGACCGGGGCGATCACGGTCCGGCCCCGGACTGGGACTATGCGCCCGACCGCGACTACGCGCCGGAACCGCCCGCCCCCGGCGGCTATGGCGGCGGAAGCAACGACGGGAACAATGGCGGCGGGAACGGCCGGGGCGGAGGCTTCCGGCCCGGCGGCTTCGCCGGCAAGGGCGGCAAGCCGGGCCGGCGCGGTCCCGGCGGCCGGGCGTTCGGTCAGGGCGGCGGCGGGCGCTGGAACCTCATGGCTGGCTTCGCCGAGGGGCCCGCGGCCGAGACCCGCGCCAGCCCGCTGGGCGCCGGCGCCGCGCAGAGCGAGGCCCGGGTGCGGGAATGCGCGATCCTCTGGGGCGCCCTTCACCACCCCGCGGCGGCGGAGCGGCACGAAGCCGCGCTGCAGGAGATCGGGCTCGCGCATCGCGACCTCGACGCCCTGCGCTCGGCGGTGCTCGACGCGCTGCCCGAGGCGCTGGAGGCCGAGGACCCCGCCGAAACCATGCTCGCCGCCGTGATCGCCGCGCTGGGCCACGACCCGCGCCCCGGCCTGATCTGCGGCGGCGTCGCGCTGACCCGGGCGCTGGGCCCCGGCGCGGCCCCGGAGGCGGCGGAGGCCGCGCTGGCCGAAACGCTGGACCGTCACGCGGGATTTCTGGCGCTTGCGGGCGAAGGCCGCGCGGCGCTCGAAGACATTTCCGCGGACACGGCGGGTGAAATCGCGCACCGTCTCGCCTATATCTCTCGCCAGCGCGAGGAAGCCGCGAGGCAGGGCCGGGACGCGGCGCCTGACGAAGGAGATGCGGAGCGTTCGGCGTGGCTGAGCGACTTTCATGCATCCGAACCGTGGAAGAAGAGCCCGCGCAGACGAAATTGACGGTGGGGGCATGGCGATTCGGTAGCCGAATCGCCTATATCATTGCAGGTCAGGACCGCGCCCTTAGCGCGCGAAGCGATTCGCAGCGCCTGACGGGCGGCGTATCCGGAGGAGCAGCATGGCGGCCAAGGACATCGACGACTCCAAGGAAGAAGAGCAGACCGAGGGCGCGGGCCCGATGCTCGACATGAGCCAGACCGCGGTCAAGAAGATGATCGCGGCGGCCAAGGCGAAGGGCTTCATCACCTATGAGGAGCTGAACCGCGTCCTTCCTTCCGAGCAGGTCGGTTCCGAACAGATCGAAGACGTGATGTCCCTCCTGTCGGAGATGGGCGTCAACGTCGTCGAGGAGGAGGAGGCCGAGGCCGACGACTCCAAGGAGAGCGATTCCAAGGAGGTCGTCGCCGCGACGACCACCTCGGAAAGCCTCGACCGCACCGATGACCCGGTGCGGATGTATCTGCGTGAGATGGGCTCGGTCGAGCTGCTCAGCCGCGAGGGCGAGATCGCCATCGCCAAGCGCATCGAGGCCGGCCGCGGGACCATGATCTCGGGCCTGTGCGAAAGCCCGCTGACCTTCCAGGCGATCACCATCTGGCGTGACGAGCTGGTCGAAGAGCGGATCATGCTTCGCGACGTCATCGACCTCGAGACCACCTTCGGCGCCACCATGGACGAGGAGGAGGAGGAGGTCGTCGCGGCCGCGGAAGGCGAAGGCGTCGCCGCCGCCGTGCAGGCCGGCCCCGAAGCCGTAGCCCAGCGCGCCGACCCCGTCGTGACCGGCGAGGCCGAGGGCGAGCCCGCGCCGCGCGCCGAGGGCGAGCCCCGGACCGAGGGCGACGGCGACGGCGATGACGACGAGGAGGAGCACGCCAACCTCTCGCTCGCCGCCATGGAAGCCGCGCTGAAGCCGGACGTTCTGGCCAAGCTCGACCGCATCGCCGACGACTATATCAAGCTGCGCGAAATGCAGGTCAGCCGCATCGGCGCGGCCCTGTCGGAGACGCAGCACTTCTCGGCCCACGAAGAGCTGGAATACCAGCGCCTGCGCACCGAGATCGTGATCCTCGTCAACGAGCTGCACTTCCACAACAACCGCATCGAGGCGCTGGTCGACCAGCTTTACGGCATCAACCGCCGCCTGATGACGCTGGAAGGCCAGCTGGTGAAGATGGCCGACGCCGCGCGCGTCGACCGTCGCCAGTTCATCGAGGAATATCGGGACAGCGAGCTCGACCCGATGTGGACCGACCGCGTCGGCGCGCTGAAGGGCAAGGGCTGGGCGAATTTCGTCGAGCGCTACCGCGACAAGATCGAGGCCACCCGCGACGAGATCGGCCAGCTCGGCCAGCATGTCGGCGTCGACATCCCCGAGTTCCGCCGCATCGTCCAGACCGTGCAGAAGGGCGAGAAGGAGGCCCGCCAGGCCAAGAAGGAGATGGTCGAGGCCAATCTCCGCCTGGTGATCTCCATCGCCAAGAAATACACGAACCGCGGCCTGCAGTTCCTGGACCTGATCCAGGAGGGCAACATCGGCCTGATGAAGGCCGTGGACAAGTTCGAGTATCGGCGCGGCTACAAGTTCTCCACCTACGCGACCTGGTGGATCCGGCAGGCGATCACCCGGTCCATCGCGGACCAGGCGCGGACCATCCGCATTCCTGTCCACATGATAGAGACGATCAACAAGCTGGTCCGCACCGGGCGCCAGATGCTCCACGAGATCGGCCGCGAGCCGACGCCGGAGGAACTGGCCGCCAAGCTCCAGATGCCGCTGGAGAAGGTGCGCAAGGTGATGAAGATCGCCAAGGAGCCGATCTCCCTCGAAACGCCGATCGGCGACGAGGAGGACAGCCAGCTCGGCGATTTCATCGAGGACAAGAACGCCATCCTGCCGCTGGACAGCGCCATTCAGTCGAACCTGAAGGACACCACCACGCGGGTTCTGGCGTCCCTCACGCCGCGAGAGGAGCGCGTGCTGCGCATGCGCTTCGGCATCGGCATGAACACCGACCACACGCTGGAAGAGGTCGGGCAGCAGTTCTCGGTGACGCGCGAGCGCATTCGCCAGATCGAGGCGAAGGCGTTGCGCAAGCTCAAGCATCCGAGCCGCTCGCGCCGCCTGCGCAGTTTCCTCGACAGCTGATCGGCCGGGCGGCGCCGCCCGACCCGACCTTCCCGCCCGCCGACGCGCCCGCGTCGGCGGGCGGTTTCGTTTCGGGGGGCGATTCGCGGAAACCGCGCGGGCCGGAGGGGCGCCACGGCGCGTGGTCCGGGTGAAATCGGGCGGCAGGGGCGGAAATCACCGCGATTGTGCGGTTGTTCACGGGGGCCCCTGAGAAAGGGTGTAGGGTTGCCGTTGGGTTAACTCAGCCAATGGAGGCTTTCGTCATGCGCCTCGCGACTCCGACCCCATCCCGGATCTTCCCCCGGCCCCGCGCCGCGCTGCCCGCCGCGATCCTGGCCCCTGTCCTGGCCCCGATCCTGGTCCTGGCCGCCGCCGCCGCCGCGCCTGCCCAGACCACCCCGGAAACCCTGCCGACCTGCCCGTCGACCCACGTGGTCTGCGGCGGGTCGTGCTGTTCGAAGTGACCGGCATGTTCAAGCCCAGGGTCCTGCTGTCGCTGGCATTGGTGCTGTTGGGCGCCTTCGCCTATCACACCTTCACCAACATCACCCGCGCCGACATCTTCGCCTATCACCGGCTGGAGCGGGAGGCGGTCGGGGCCTCCTTCGCCTCGGCCGGGGACGTGGTGGCGATCTCGCCGGACGGCACGCGGATGGAGGCGATCTGCCTGTTCGATCTCGACGCCGAGGTGCGGCGCGAGGCGGGGCTGGATTCGATCTACGTCAACGATCTGGGCCGGCAGCTGCCGACCTTCCCGAAGCTGATGAACGCCATCAACTTCCTGACCCCGAGCGAGGGCGACGGACGGCCGGACGAGATCAGCTTCGCGGGCAAGTATTCGGAGCTGTCCTCGGCCTCCGCCGTGGCGCCGGCGATGACGCGGGACTGCGAATGCGAGATGGCCCGCCGCATGAACCGGCGCGAGAAAGTCTGCACCACCATCGCCGCGCTGTCCGAGGCCAGGGACGGGCGGGCGCTGGCGATCCGCTTCGCGACCTACGCCAATTTCGTGACCGACGCGCGCTTTGAAGAATGCGGGCTGGAGAAGTCGCCCGCCGCCCTGGCGCTGGACGGCGCCACCTGCTCGGCCGAGGCCGACATCCCCTGGGACGTGAAGCTGCGCGCCATGCTGAGGCTGATCGAGCAGCACCCGCGCAAGGCGCGCGCCGGCGAGGACGAGGCGCGAACGGCCTCCGCCGAGTGAGCCCGCCGGATCGAGGGGGGCCTGCCGCAATGTCAAATTTGCGCCCGATTTCCGCCCTAATACGAGGAATGGAAACGCATTGTTAGCGGTTCCACGTCGCGGCGTGTGGGGCGGCGATCACATAAAAAGGGGGAAACGCGTTATGCGACATATGTTTGGGGCGCTCGGCCTGGTTCTGGCCACAGCGGCGCCTGCCGCCGCGCTGAGCACCGGCTACACGCTTGAGATCGACGGGAACACCAATGTCCCGGTGGTCCAGGTCACCAACACCTCCACCTCGGCCCTGCTGAACAGCTTCGGTCTCACCATCGGCGACACCGCCTATAACTTCGACTACGCCGGCTCCATCGGCGCGGATGTCGGGACCATCGGCTTCACGCTCGTCACCGGCGATACCGCCAATGGCGGCGCCCGGACCGACCTGCTGCAGTTCACGCTCACCGGCTTCGATCCGGGCGAGGTCTTCGGGTTCGAAACCGATATCGACCCCGACAACACGAACACCACCGTCGATTTCCGGGATGTGTTCTTCAATAACGGAACCGCGCCGAACGCCGTCTTTTCCGTCGGGTTCTCGGACGGGACGACCTTCGCGCTGACCCTGCCGGATGACGTGGAAAAGTCGTCCTACACGTTCTCGGAGTCGGTCTCGGACGTGCCGCTGCCCGCGGCTCTGCCGCTGCTGGGCGCGGGCCTGGCCGGGCTGGGCTTCGTCGCGCGCCGTCGCCGGGGCGCCTGACCTCGGGCCGACGTCGAAAATCCACCCCGCCCGGCGCCGCCAGGCGGGGTTTCAGAGCCGGTTCTTGAAGTCGTTGACGTCGTCGTCGGGGCCGGACGTGCCGCGGGACCGGCCGCGCCAGAACTTCCAGATCAGCCCCGCCGCGACCGCCGAGGCCAGTGCCCAGCCCAGCAGCAGGGGGAGCAGCGGCGCGGCATCGGGCGCGAGCCCCAGCCAGCCCGCCGCCGGCAGGCCCAGCGCCATCAGGAACGCCCCGAGCCCGAAGCTGAGCATGACGTAGCCGGGGACCGCGATTTCGGCGAGCAGCAGCACCAGGCCGAGGCCCACCCAGATCCACGGGTCGCGAAGCCAGTCCAGCAGTCCCGTCGCCAGCATCGGTTCAGTCCTTCGCGAGGATGGTGGCGGCGCGGGTCAGCCCGTCGGTGGCGTCGCCGGGAAGCACGATGATCTTGGAATTGGGCGAGGCGGCGAGCTTGGCGAAGGCCTCGATCTGGCGCTCGGCGATCTGGAACTTGGCGGCCTCGGCGCCGCCATCGGCCATGCCCTCGCGGATCACCCGGTTGGAATCGGCGGTGGCGCGGGCCGTGACCAGCAGGGCCTCGGCCTCCTTCTGCCGCTCATAGAGGGCGGCGTCGGCGCGGAGTTCGACGGCGCGCTTCTCGCCCTCGGCGCGCATGATGGCGGCGCGGCGCTGACGCTCGGCCTCCAGCACCTCGCCCATGGCGCGCTCGGTCTCCTGCTTCAGCTCGACGTCGGTGATTTCGGCGCGGGAGATGTTGATGCCGTAATCGTCGGCCGCTTCCTCCAGCGCCTCGCGGATGGCGATGTTGAGGCTCTCGCGCTCCTGCTGCACGGCGTCCAGTTCGACCTTGCCGAGTTCGGCGCGGACCAGCGACTTGATCAGGCCGATCACCAGCTCATTGACGTTGGAGACGCGGAACACCGCGAATTCCGCCTTCACGATGCGGAACACGCAGAGCAGTTCGATGGTGAACACCACGTTGTCCCGGCTGACCACGTCCAGCCGCACGTCCGAGACCACCTGGTCGGCGATGGAGACCTTGGAATGCACCTGGTCCAGATAGGGGACCACGAGGTTCACGCCGGCGGCGAGCGTGCGGTGATACTTGCCCAGCCGGGTGACCACGTATTGCTCGGACTGGGGCACGATGCGGACGCCGAGGATGACGGTGATCGCGATGAAGACGATCACGATGCCCAGCACCACGTCGCCGCGGGAGAAGAGCGAGAGGGCGTCGAATGGTTCCACGGGGACGGCTCCGGACAGTCTGGACGGGGCTCCTGTATGCGCCGGGGCGGCGCGGCGGGCAAGCGACGGGACGCGACGGGACGCCCTGAGGGGGGGGCGAGGCGCATCGACGCTTCGCGCTTGGATTCGGCGGGCGTCGGAGCCATTCTGATTGCATGAGCGACGCGCCTGCATCGCGGGGCCTGCGGGCCACCGCCGTTTCCCACGACTACACGCGCGGCGAGCGGATCGCCGACGCGGCGGTGCATTTCACCGGCATCGCGCTGGCGCTGATGGCGGCGCCGGTGCTGATCCTTCTGGCGGCGGTGTTCGACGGCGGCGCGCCGGTGGTGGCGGGGGTCGCGGTCTACACGGTGGGCATGTTCGCCATGCTGGGCTGCTCGGCCGCCTACAACCTGATCCCCACGGTGCGCTGGAAGGAGCTTCTGCGCCGGCTCGACCATGCCGCGATCTACGTGAAGATCGCCGCCACCCAGACCCCCTTCGCGATGCTGATCGGGGGGGCGGGCATGGGCTGGGTCATCGGCTCGGTCTGGGCGACGGCTCTGGGCGCGGTGCTGGGCAAGCTGTTCTGGCCGGCGCGGATGCGGCGGCTGTCGCTGCCGCTTTACCTCGGGCTCGGCTGGGCGGGACTGATGCTGATGTGGCCCGGCGAGGGCGCGCATGCGCTGAGCCCGGTCAGCACCGGCCTGATCGTGACCGGGGGCCTGATCTACACGGCCGGCGTCGGGTTCTTCCTGGCCAAGCGCCTGCGCTTCCACAACGCCATCTGGCACGGCTTCGTGCTGGTCGCGACCTTCGTGTTCTACAGCGCCATCATCTCCGAGATCGGTTTGCGCGCGGTCGCCGCGGCGGGCTGAGGCGCGGGCGGCGCGCGTCTGACGCCGGGGCGCCTTGAATTCCCGCCGATCCGCCCGACTTTCAGGGTCCACGCACAAAACGCCGGAGACCCCATGCGCCGCCTTTCCGCCGTCCTCGCCCTCGCCGCGTCGCTGAGCGTCGTCGCGGCCTCCGCCATGGCGCCCGCAAGGGCCGACGAGATCGGCGAGGTCGACACCGCCTTCAAGCTGCTCGGGGCCAACCACAAGATCGTGGTGGAGGCCTTCGACGATCCCAAGGTCGAAGGCGTGTCCTGCTTCGTCTCCCGCGCCGTGAAGGGCGGGATTTCAGGCAGCCTGGGCCTGGCGGAGGACACGTCCGACGCCTCCATCGCCTGCCGGCAGGTCGGCCCGATCGCCTGGAAGGGGGAGCTGGAGGCCGGCGAGGAAGTGTTTCGCCAACGCACCTCGATCATGTTCAAGACCCTGCAGGTGGTGCGCTTCTGGGATCCGAAGCGGTCGACGCTGGTCTACATGACCTATTCGGACAAGGTGATCGACGGCTCGCCCAAGAACGCCATTTCGGCCGTGGCCGTGGCTCCGTGGGGCGCAGCGCCCGCGCCCGGCGCGCCCGAATACGACGACTGAGCCGCGCCGGTGCCCGGCCTCCCGGTTCCATTTTCGCAGGTCCGGAGCCGCGGTTCTGAAATCGTTCGACCGGGCCTGTCTTCGCCTTGTTTCGGCCTTGATCGCTTGATTAGCGTTTGAATATGAACGGGTGGCGACCCGGCGCGCCGGAGGGGCGTTCCGGATCACCCAGGAACCACGTCATGACGAAAATGGCTAATCTGGTCGGCGCGTTCGCGGCGACCTTGGCGCTGTGCGCGAGCGTTTCCGCCGCGCAGGCGTTGTCCGTCGGCTTCAAGCTGACCCTTCTGCAGAACCCGGGGACGTCCTACAGCGCCGCCAACGGCGACAACCCGGTGTTCATCCTGGAGAACCAGAGCGAAGGCGGTCTGCGGATCACGCAGATCGACTTCTCGATCGGCAACACCGCCTATAATTTCGACCGGGTGGTCCTGACCGGCACGACCGGCGGCGGCGTGGTCCGGGGCGGTCCGGCGGGCGGCGCGATGAGCATCGCGGGCGGCTCGATCGACGGCATCGACGGCGGGATCCGGGCCGATCAGTTCAGCCTGTCCTTCACCGACTTCGACCCGACGGAAAAGGCGACCTGGACGGCGGAGATCGACCAGGACGCGCCGCCGGCCGCGAACGCCAACAACGCGACGAACTTCCGGACGGTGTTCTTCGACAATGGCGGCGCTTCCGTGCCGAACTCGGTGATGAAGGTCCACTTCTCCGACCTGCGCGCGCTGACCTACGAGATCACCGGCGTGTCGCAGGGGCAGATCGGCTATTCGTTCACCCAGGCCGCCGACGATTTCGGCGGCGGCGCCGACGTGCCCCTGCCGGCGGCGCTGCCGCTGCTGGGTGCGGGCCTGGCCGGGCTCGGACTGGCCGCGCGTCGCCGCCGGGGCCGAACCGCGGGCGCCTGAGCCGGGCGCGCGGACCAACGAGACGGACGAAGGGGAAAGGGCGCGCGGCCGGTCCGCGCGCCCTTTCCTTCGCGACCCGGCGCCCGCTCAGTCGTGCGGGGTGGCGGAGAAATCCGCGTTGGGGTCGGTCTCGAACGGGAACGGGCCGGAGAAGGCGTCGACCGGCACGGTCTTGACGGTCAGGCCCAGCTCTGCGCTCCAGTCATGCAGGCGGATCATCGGCGGCTCCAGCGCGAAGCCGGGGGGCGCGCCTTCGGGCCGGGTGGGCGGGATCTGCACGCCGACCGCCGGGCAGGCGGCGACCAGGGTTCCGGCGAAATGCCGCTCCGCCGCGCAATGGACATGGCCGGTGGCCACCCGCAGCGGGGGCGCGGCGGACACGGCCTCGGCGAACAGGTCCGCGCCGGCGAATTCGAAGATGTCCATGAAGGGCAGCCCCATCGCGCAGGGCGGGTGATGGGCGAAAAGCAGCGCCGGGCCGCCCCTGCCCAGTTGCTCCGCCAGCCAGGCGGCGCGGGGGGCGTCCATGATCCCCGCGGTGCGGCCTTCCTCGATGGTGTCGAGGCCGAGCAGACGCAGGCCCTCGGCGTTCTCCGCGAAGTTCAGGAAATCGCCTTCGGGCAGGCCCTTGAACACCGCCCGCATCCGGTCGCGGATGTCGTGATTGCCGGGCAGCAGGCGCAGGGGCGCGCGCAGGTCCGACAGGATCTCGGCCGCCAGCCCGTATTGCGCCTCGCCCCCGCCGTCCACGATGTCGCCGGTATGCACCACCAGGTCGGGGCCGATTTCGTTCAGGCGCTCCACCGCGCGGGCGAGGGCTGCGGCCATGTCCACCCGGTCCTTCCAGAGAACGCCGGGGGCGGTGATGTGGCTGTCGGTGATCTGTGCGATGCGCATCGGGGTCCTCGGGGGCCGCTCCTTTGGGGCCCCATGACTAACGCGGGCGGCGGGCGAGGGCGATCCCGGCTTTCGCTGCGCGCGCGCCCGTCGCATGTTGCGCGCCATGAGCACCAGCGGACGCCCCGAGATTCTGTTCCCCCTTTTCGCCGAGGTCACGTCGCTGGACGGCGTCGGCCCGAAGACCGCCGCGTCGATGGAAAAGCTGGGGCTGTCCAGGGTGCGCGACCTGCTTCTGCACCCGCCCTCGCGGCTGACCGACCGGCGGCTGCGCGCCGACCTCACCGGCGTGCCGGACGGGGAGATCGCCACGGTCCGCGTGACCATCGGGGAGCATCGCCCGTCCCGCCGCCGGGGCGGGCCCTACCGGGTGGTGGTGGAGGACGGGGGCGCGGGTTTCTACCTGGTGTTCTTCCGCGCCCGCTCCGACTGGCTGGAGCGGTTGCTGCCGGTGGGCGAGGTGCGCGTGGTCTCGGGCAAGGTCGAGACCTGGGAGGGCATTCGCCAGATGCCGCATCCGGAGCATGTGCTGTCGGAGGAGGAGGCCGCCGAGCTTCCCGATTTCGAACCCGTCTACCCGACCACCGAGGGTCTGAACCAGCGCGCCATCGCCCGCGCCGCCGCCGCCGCGCTGGACCGGGCGCCGGACCTGGCGGAATGGATCGATCCG
This sequence comes from Albimonas donghaensis, assembly GCF_900106695.1. Taxonomy (GTDB): domain Bacteria; phylum Pseudomonadota; class Alphaproteobacteria; order Rhodobacterales; family Rhodobacteraceae; genus Albimonas; species Albimonas donghaensis. The sequence goes on along the minus strand of NZ_FNMZ01000007.1, from coordinate 48,234 downwards.
GGTCTGATGGCCGCGCGCAACTGGCCGGGCTGGCGCGGGGCGCTGGACCTGCTGCATCGGCCGACGACGCAGGCCGCCGTCTCCCCCCGCGCCCCGGCGCGCGAGCGCATCGCCTATGACGAGCTGTTCGCCCACCAGGTGACGCTGGCCATCGCCCGCGAGCGTCAGCGCCGCGACCGGGGGCGCCCGACCGTGGGCGACGGGCGGCTGTGGGGGAAGGTGCTGGCCGGCTTGCCCTATGCGCCCACCGGCGCGCAGACCCGCGCGCTGGGGGAGATCGCGGCGGACATGGGCTCGGACCAGCGGATGAACCGGCTTTTGCAGGGGGACGTGGGATCGGGCAAGACGTTGGTGGCGCTGGGCGCGCTGCTGGCCGCGGCCGAGGCCGGCGGGCAGGGGGCGCTGATGGCCCCGACGGAGATCCTCGCCCGCCAGCATCTCGAAAGCCTGACGCCCTTGCTGGACATGGCGGGGGTGGAGGCGGTCCTGCTGACCGGCCGGGACCGGGGCGCGGCGCGCGCCGAGAAGCTTGAGGCGTTGGCGAGCGGGCGGGCGCAGGTGGCGCTGGGCACGCATGCGCTGATCTCGACGGATGTGGCGTTTCGCGACCTGCGGCTGGCGGTGATCGACGAGCAGCACCGCTTCGGCGTGCGCCAGCGGCTGGACCTCTCGGCCAAGGGGCTGCGGCCGGACGTGCTGGTGATGACCGCGACGCCCATACCCCGCAGCCTGTCGCTCGCCGCCTATGGCGACATGGACGTGAGCGTGATCGACGAGAAGCCGCCGGGCCGCAAGCCGGTGTCGACGGCGCTGGTGTCCTCGGGGCGCTACGAGGAAGTGGTGGCGCGGCTGGCCAGGGCGCTGGAAGAGGGGGCGCAGGCCTATTGGGTCTGCCCGCTGGTGGAGGAGAGCGAGACGCTCGACCTCACCGCCGCCGAGGAACGGGCGCGGGAGCTGCGCGCCGCGCTGGGCGAGGGCGTGGCGCTGGTCCACGGCCGCATGGGCGCGGCCGAGAAGGACGCCGCCATGGCGGATTTCGCCGAGGGCCGCGCCCGGTTGCTGGTGGCGACGACGGTGATCGAGGTGGGGGTGAACGTCCCCAACGCGACGATCATGGTGGTGGAGCACGCCGACCGCTTCGGGCTGGCGCAGCTGCACCAGTTGCGCGGCCGGGTCGGGCGGGGCGAGGGCGCCTCGACCTGCCTGCTGATGTACGATCCGCCCCTGGGCGAGACCGCGCAGGCGCGCCTGTCGATCCTGCGCGAGACCGAGGACGGGTTCCGCATCGCCGAGGAGGATCTGCGCCTGCGCGGGGCCGGCGACGTGCTGGGCACGCGGCAATCGGGGTTGCCGGATTTCCGCGTGGCGGACCTGGAGCTGCATGGCGACCTGATGAAGGTGGCGCAGGACGACGCGCGGATGCTGCTGGTGAAGGCCCCGAAGCTGGACGATGCGCGGGGCGAGGCCGCGCGGGTGCTGCTGTGGCTGATGGAGGCGGACGAGGCGCTGCGGCTGCTCAAGGTCGGCTGACCCGTCGGGTCGCGCGCCGCGCGCGCCCCGCCCGACCGGGGCTCCCCACCCGCCCGCCCTCGCCCCGCTCGGACGGGGCGCGCGCGGCGGTTCCCGCTCGGACGGGGCGCACGCGGCGGTTCCCGCTCGGACGGGGCGCGCGCGGCGGTTGCCGTTCGGGCGGGGGCGCGATCCTTCTGCATTTCATGGACGGGTTTCGGCATGGCTGAGTCCCGGAGCGGGGCGGCTCCGCGGCGTCAAGCGCTAATGTTCTGATTTGATCTCTTAATGTTCCGTTATCGTTCTTGACCCGACTCGGGAATCGGGAGAACATAATGGCAACGAAACGCGGAACACCCAACGGAACGCTGCGGAATGCCTCGGGGAACGTCTCCGGAACATTTTGCCCCGGCCACCGAATTTCAGGAGCCTCGCCATGAAAGCCATCGCCCGCATCGCCGCCTCCGCCATGGACCAGGCCCCCGAGCAGGCGCTGGAGGATGCGCTGGGGCTCGCCGCCATCTGCCTGCTGATCGGGCTGGGTTTCGCGGCCACCGGTCTGGCGTGAGCGGGCTGGCCTGAGCGGGTTGGCCTGAGGCCGCCGCCCGGGCCGCCTGTCACGCATACTTATCGAGTTCGCCTGCGGTCGCGCGCGGATCGCCTTGTCCCTGCCGGTCCCCTCGTCCGGTTCCTCCCGCCGCCCTGCCTGTCGGCCGGAGGATGATCCGCCAAACCGCACGACTGCCGCCGCGCCCGGAAACGGGTTGCGGCGGTCTTTTTTTGGGGGGGGGAGGGGGGCGCCCCGGACTCAGGCCGCGTCGAAGGCCTGCAGCGTCGCGTCGAAGGCCAGCAGGATCGAGGCGTGGCGGTGCTTGTAGTCGCGCGCGGGCGTCAGGGCCTCGTAGCCATCGAACGGCGCGGCGGGGACCGGGCCGCCGGATTTGAGCATGGCGCGCAGCTCGTCCCGCCCGCGGGCGATGGTTGCGCGGTCCAGCCCCACGACCTGGGCGCCCAGCACCGCGGCCGAGGCCTGGCCCAGCGCGCAGGCCTTCACGTCCTGCGCGTAGTCGGTCACGCGCCCATCCGTCACCCGCAGGTCCACCGTCACCGTCGAGCCGCAGACCGGCGAGCGGACGCGGGCCGTCGCGCAGTCCCCGTCCAGCCGCCCGGCATGGGGAATGTCGGCGGCCAGCGCGAGGATGCGCTTGGAATAGAGCCCGATCAGGTCCTGTTCGGCGGCGTCGGTCATCTGCGGTCTCCATTGCCTTGGCGGGGCGGCCGGCGGCGCCTGCGCCCCCGCATCCCCTAGATAGCCCTGCGCGCCCGCGTGTAAAAGGCGGGGACCGTCATACCTTTTGCGGAGACGCCTCCCCCGTGACCGAAACATCCAGTCCCGAGACGCCCGGCCCGCGGCCGTTCGACCCCGCCTCGCTGCGCTTCGACGACCGCGGGCTGATCCCCGCCATCGCCCAGGACGCCGAGGACGGGACCGTCCTGATGATGGCCTGGATGAACGAGGCCAGCCTGCGCGAGACGCTGGAGACCGGGCAGGTGACCTACTGGTCCCGCTCGCGCGCGCAGCTCTGGCGCAAGGGCGAGACCTCGGGCCATCGTCAGCGGCTGGTGGAGCTGCGGGTGGATTGCGACCGCGACTGCCTGTTGCTGCAGGTCACCCAGAAGGGCCCCGCCTGCCATACCAACCGCCGCTCCTGCTACTACACCGCCGTGCGCGATGGGGCGGAGGTCGTGATCCTCGACCCCATCGCGGAGTGAGCGGGGCGGAGGAACGCGCGGACACCGCCGCGACCCCGGCCAGGGGCGGCGAGCCGGCGACCCTGCGGGCGCTCTGGGCCCGGCGGCTGACCCGGCGCAACCTGGCGCGGCTGGCGGCCGGGCTCTGCGTGGGGGCCGCGGGGGGCTTCGCGGCGGATCTCGCCGGCGTGCCGCTGGCGTGGATGCTGGGCGCGATCTTCCTGTGCATGATCGCCAGTTTCGCCGGCGCGCCGATCGACGTGCCGGTCTGGTTCCGCATGGCCTTCCTGGCGGTGATCGGGCTGTTTCTGGGGGAGAGCTTTTCCTTCGCCTCGGCCGAGGACCTGGCCCGCTGGCCGCTGACCCTGGTCGGCGCGGTGCTCTATGTGCCGGTGGGGGGCTATATCTGCTTTCGGATGTTCCGGTTCCTGTCGCGGATGGACGGGGGCACGTCGCTGCTGATCTCGTTGCCCGGAGGGCTGACCGCCATCGCGCTCTTCGCCGAGGAGATGGGGACGGATGAGCGCCGGGTGGCGCTTTATCACGCGCTGCGGGTGGCGCTTGTGGTGATGGCGGCGCCGCTGATCGCCTTCGGCTGGCTGGGGCTGCCGCCGCCGGAGGGCACGCCGGGACATGAGGGCGGGCTGATCGGAGCGTGGGATTTCGCGCTGCTGGCCGGGGTCTCGATCCCGCTGGTGCTGTTGCTGCGGCGGATGGGCTGGCCGGTGCCCTATCTGCTGGGGCCGCTGGTCGCCTCGGCGGCGCTGCGGTTTCCGGGCGTGATCGAGGGCGGCATGCCGGCCTGGACGGTGGAGCTGGCGCTGATGGTCGCCGGGGCGTCGATCGGGACGCGGTTCCATGGCGTGCCGCTGCGGTTCTTCGCGCAGACCGCGGGGTGGACCCTGCTGGGGACGGTGGTGCTGATGGCGCTGAGCTTCGGCTTCGCGCTGGCGGCGCATGCGGCTCTGGGCGTGGACCTGTTCGCGGCGCTGCTGGCCTATGCGCCGGGCGGGGTGGCGGAGATGAGCCTGATCGCCATCGCCATCGACGCCGATCCGGCCTTCGTCGCCACCCACCACCTGGCGCGGATCTTCGCGGTGCTGCTGACCCTGCCGCTGGCGGCCGGGTTCATCCGGCGGCTGCTGGCGGAAGGCCGAGACGGGCCCTGATCTCGGCCGGAGCGACGCCGGCGGCGCGCAGCTCGCGCAGGCCCGCGTCCCGGTCCCGCTTGGCGAGCCGGCGGCCGGAGGCGTCGCGGATCAGCCGGTGATGGCGATAGACGGGGGCGGGAAGTCCGAGCAGCGCCTGGATCAGCCGTTGCAGGGGCGCGGCGGCGAACAGGTCCTGCCCGCGGGTGACATGGGTCACGCCCTGCGCCGCGTCGTCCACCACCACCGAGAGGTGATAGCTGGTCCCGATATCCTTGCGCGCCAGCACCACGTCGCCGCAGCGGGTCGTCAGCCAGTCGGGGTCGAGGGCGAGGGGCCCGGTCTCGCCCCCCGGTCCCACGCCCAGTTCCATCACCGTCAGGGCGCGCACGGCCTCGGCGCCGCCCAGCGTCTCGATGGCGGCGGCCATGTCGAGGCGCAGGGCGTGGGGCGTGTCGGGGCCGGGGGGCGTCAGACGGCAGGTTCCGGGATAGGGCGTTCCGTCCGGGCCTTCGGGGCCGGGGGCGAGGCCGGGCGCGGTCTCCTGCGGGGCGTCGAGGGCCGCGGCGATGTCCTTGCGGGTGCAGGCGCAGGGATAGAGCAGGCCGCGCGCGTCGAGCGTGGCGAGGGCGGCGGCGTAGGCTGCGCCGCGCTCGGACTGGCGCAGGACCGGGCGCTCCCATGTCAGGCCCAGCCAGGCGAGGTCCTCGAGGATGGCGGCTTCGTATTCCGGGCGGGCGCGGGTGCGGTCGATGTCCTCGATGCGCAGCAGAAAGCGGCCGCCGGCGGCGCGCGCGGCGTCATGGGCGAGCAGCGCCGAGAAGGCGTGGCCCAGATGCAGGTGGCCGTTGGGCGAGGGGGCGAAGCGTTCGACATGCGGGCTCATGGGCGCGGAGCGAAGCGCGACGGCGGGGCGGGGTCAAGCGGCGCCGGGTCACGGGGGCGGGCGGGGCGGGGCGCCGGCGGAGGCGGTGAGGATGCGGCGCCGGAAGGGGCCGGAGGAGGCGGGCGCGGGCGACGGGTGCGGGGAGACGTGGCCGCACGCGACCCCGGCGCCTCGCCGCGCGGGCGCCCGCGGGCAAGTGGCGGTAGGGGTGTCGCGCGGCTCCCGCTCCCCGGAGCGGGGCGCGCCGCCTGCCCGCCCCGCTCCGCCGGTCGGCTCCCGCCCGCCCACCCCGCCGCCCGCCGGACCGGGGCGCGCAGGCGGCGCTTGACCCGGGGGGGCGCCCGCGGTCAGGTGCCCGCCATGGTTGGACGCATCATCGAAACCGAAGCCTGCATCGCGGAAGGCAGCGCCTGGCTCGCCGCCCGCGAGCCGCGTTTCGCCCATGCGCTGGAGCTTTCCGGCCCGCCGCCCCTGCGCCGGCGCGAGGACGGGTTTCGGGCGCTGCTGAACGCCATCGTTTCGCAGCAGATCTCGGTCGCCGCCGCCGCGGGCATCTGGAAACGGGTCGAGGCCGCCGGCGCCACGGACCCCGCCGTCCTGCGCGCCATGGATGACGAGGCCCTGCGCGCCTGCGGCCTGTCGCGTCCCAAGATGCGCTACGCCCGCGCGCTGGCCGAGGCCGCGCTCGACTATCCCGCCCTGCGGACCCTGCCGGACGAGGAGGCCATCGACGCGCTCGTCGCCGTCCCCGGCATCGGGCGCTGGACGGCGGAGGTCTACCTGTTGTTCTCGCTCGGCCGGGCCGATGTCTTCGCGCCCGCCGATCTCGCCCTGCAGGAATCCGCCCGCCTGCTGTTCGAGCTTCCCGCCCGCCCCACGCCCAGGCCCTTCGCCGAGATGGCGCGGGCCTGGTCCCCCTGGCGCGGGGTGGCGGCGCGGTTGCTCTGGGCCTATTACCGGGTGGCCAAGGACAGGGAGGGCGTGACGTGACGCAGGCGCTGACGGGACCGGTGAAGCCGGCCAAATCGGGAAATCGCAAGGCGGTGGTGGTGCTGCTGCACGGCTATGGGGCCGATGGCAACGACCTGATCGGGCTGTCCGATCCGCTGGAGGATCACCTGCCCGACGTGGAATTCCGCGCGCCCAACGCGCCCGAGCGCAGCGCCATGAACCCGATGGGCTACCAGTGGTTCCCGATCCCGCACATGGACGGATCGACCGAGACCCAGCGCGACGCGGGCATGGCGGCCTCCATCGACCTGATCAACGCCTATATCGACGGGATCGAGGCGGAGGGCGTGCCGGCCTCGAAGATCGCGCTGGTGGGCTTTTCGCAGGGCACGATGATGTCGCTGCACGTTGCGCCCCGGCGCGAGAAGCAGCTCGCCTGCGTGGTCGGCTATTCCGGCCGCCTGCTGGCGCCCGAGCGCCTGCCGGCCGAGATCCGGACCCGTCCCCCGGTGCTGCTGGCCCACGGGACGGCGGACCCGGTGGTGCCCTTCTCCTCCATGGAGGAGGCGCGCCAGGGGCTGGAGGCGGCGGGGATCGAGGCCGCCACGCTGGGCTGCCCCGGCGTGCCGCACTCGATCTCTCCCGACGGTCTGGTGGCGGCGCTGCGGCTGCTCAAGACCTGGCTGGACTGAGCGCCCGCCCGCCCGGCCGACCCCGCGGCCGGGCGCGCATCCTCCCCCATCTCGTCGTCAAATCGTCACCCCGCGCTGCTAGACAGCGCGGGAGGCGAAGTCGCGCCCCTTCATCTTGAATGTTGCGCGCTGGTATTCGCCAGATATAGTCGACGCATCCAACTGGGACGGGTTCGTCCCGTCTCGCTGCGGATGCAGGCCGGGACGGGGGAGCTGTCGCTTGTTGAACGATCCCTACACCACCCAGTTCGTGCGAAGTCCGGCACGGCTGAAAGATCATCCGGCGTTGGTGCTCAACGCCGATTTCCGGCCGCTCAGCTACTTTCCGCTGTCGCTGTGGCCGTGGCAGGAGGCGGTGAAGGCCGCGTTCCTCGACCGCGTCGCCATCGTGGCGGAATATGAGGAGGTCGCGCGCTCTCCCAGCCTGGAGATCAGGCTGCCCTCGGTGGTGGTGCTGCGCGAATACGTGAAGCCGGCGCGGCTGGCCGCCTTCACCCGCTTCAACCTGTTCCTGCGCGACGAGTTCCGCTGTCAGTATTGCGGGGCCAAGGGGGATCTGACCTTCGACCACGTGGTGCCCCGGGCCGCGGGCGGGCGCACGACATGGGAGAACGTCGTGGCGGCCTGCGGGCCGTGCAACCTGCGCAAGGGCTCGCGGTCGCTGCGCCAGGCGGGGATGCGGCTGGCCAAGGCGCCGGGGCGGCCCACGGCCGGGGCGTTGCAGAATGTGGGGCGGAAATTCCCGCCCAATCACCTGCATGACAGCTGGATGGACTATCTCTACTGGGACGCCGAGCTGGAACCCTGAGAGGCCCCTGGCGGAGGGCGTGGGAGGCGGGTTCGCACCCGCCCTACGCGCGTTCCGACTCAGCTCCGACGCAGTGAGGCAGCCCAGAACAGGGCCAGCGCGACCGAGGCGATGCCGTTCCAGCTCGCCATCGATAGGCCCATCATCGACCACGCGACCTCATCGCAGCGGACCATGGGGGCCGCGCGGATCGCGTCGAGCAGCTGATCGGCGCTGAGATCCCCGCCGGGGCCGCCGCTGCATTCGGTGGGGCCTTCCCACCAGCCGCGCTCGACCCCGGTATGCATCAGCGCGATCCCCGCCCCGACCAGCATGGAGACCAGGCCGAGAAGGCGCAGGATCCGCGACTCGCGCAGGAACGGGACCAGCAGCAGCACGCCCAGCGCGATGCCGAGCGCATGCGGCCAGCGCTGCCAGAGGCACATCTCGCAGGGCGCGAGCCCGCCGAGATGCTGGAAGGCGAAGGCCCCGGCCAGCATCCCCGCGGATCCGGCGGCGGCGAGCCCGGCCAGAAGGGTGGGAACCGGCGGGCTCTCGGCCTCGCCGCGGGCGTCGGGACCGGTCACAGGGCGTATTTCACGACGACGAAGCCTCCGATGAGCAGGGCGACCGAGACGGTCGCGACCAGGCCCAGGCGGCGGTCGATGAAGTCGCGCGCCGCGTCCCCGTAGCGGTTCAGCAGCGCCGCGATGACGAAGAATCGCAGGCCCCGGGCGATGACCGACATCGCCATGAACAGCGCGAAGTTCAACTGGGTGACGCCTGAGAAGATCGTGATGACCTTGTAGGGGAACGGCGTCACGCCGGCGATCAGCACCGCCCACACGCCCTGGCCGTTATAGGCGTCGCGGATCTCCTCGAAGGCGTGGTCCTTGCCGTAGAATTCCAGCACCGGACGGCCGATGGAGGCGAACAGCTCGTAGCCGATATAGTAGCCCAGCGCCCCCCCCGCGACCGAGGCCGCGGTGCACACGCCCGCGATCCGCCAGGCCCGGTGAGGGGCGGCGAGGATCATCGGGATCATCAGCACGTCGGGGGGGATCGGGAATACCGAGCTCTCCACGAAGCTGACGGCCGCCAGCATCCAGAGAGCGTAGGGGGCCTCCGCCTGTCGCAGGACCCAGTCGTATAGCTTGCGCACCATGGTCGAAGGGTTAGCCGGGCGGCGGGGCGCTGTCCACGCGCGCGGGGGGGGCGGGGCGTATGCGCCGCAGGGGGCGGGTTCGGCGGCGCGCCGGCTTCCCACCGCGCGACGGATCGGGTAAAGCGTGCGGGCCGTGGCCGCTTGGTGGAATTGGTAGACACAAGGCACTCAAAATGCCTCGGGCTTTGCTCATGCCGGTTCGAGTCCGGCAGCGGCTACCACGGCGCCCTCCCTTCCTTCCAGCTCGTCCGTCGCCTGGATTTTCGGGGCGGCCGGCGTCTTGATTCCGGGCGCGAGGCTCGGCCCCGGCGTCGAAGTCGGCGGCCGAATCCAAGACGGGCCCTGCTGTCGCAGAGCCCGTCCCGGGGTCTCACTGGGGTGATGTCTTCGCCCGGCGGCTGGGGTGCTTCCGCTGGGCCTCCGAGGGTCAGGCCGACACTACGCAAATCAGTTCGCCGGACTGGGGGTCCGGCACGACCATCACCCTCGGAGCGATGGTGGGAACGCTACTCACATTTGTTAAGATAAGGTTAACGAATGCGGCCGCAAATCCTCCGTTTTGGTGAGGTCATTTTCCGCAAGTAATTGATAACGTTGCGTCGTGTTCATGTTGGAGGCGCCGCTGCCCGCCATGAGTGCCCCGAATCGATTCATGTCGGGCGGTCGCGGTTGATTTCCTGACGGAGGTGGGTGAGAACATAAAGGGAACAAGGGGGAGTCGCCGATGGGCCTGTCTGATCCGCATCTTCGCCGTCTGATCGGCGCCGACCTGCGCGGGCCGCGCGAAGGCGACGCCTGCCGCGGACCGCGCGATCGAGGGCGCGGCGCGCTGGATCTCGGGGGCGGGATCTCGTTGGTCCGGGGGCGGACGCACGAGGTCTGCGGTCCGGCGCGGGCGGTTTTCGCGGCGCTGGCGGCGGCCGCGGCGGAGGGCGGGCCGGTGCTGTGGATCCGGACGCCCCGGGGCGATGCGGGGCGGCTGAACGCCGACGGGCTGGCGGATTTCTTCGACCCGGGGCGACTGGTGCTGGCCGCGCCGCGCCGGCCCGAGGATGTGCTGTGGTGCGCGGAGGAGGCGTTGCGCTCGGGCGCCGCGCCGCTGGTGGTGGCCGAGACCCCGACGCCGCCGCGCCTGACCCCGGTGCGGCGGCTGCACCTGGCGGCGGAGGCGGGGGCGGAGGCCGCGCGCGATCGCGACCAGGGCGGCGACCGGGATGCGCCGGCGCCGCTGATCCTGCTGCTGACCGGCGGCGAGGGCGGCGCTGAAGGGGTGGAGACCCGCTGGCGGCTGTCGCCCGCGCGGCCCGGATCCGGAGGCGGGGCGGGGATGGGGACGGGGGCGGAGACCGGCTGCTGGACCCGGGGAGCGCCCCCGGCCTGGCGGGCGGAGCGGTTGCGCGCCCGGCTCGCCCCGCCGCGCAGCTGGCATGTCCGCCGCGCCGGCGCCCTGCTGACGCTCGATGCGCCGGAAGACGCCGGCAGCGCCGCCGCCGGCTGACCTCCGCCCGGACGTTCAGCCCGAGCCGTTCAAACCGGTCAGCCCACGCGGGCCATGTCGCGGGCCATGTCACGGGGCGGCGTCGCCTGGCTGGGCGCGGATGTCTCGGCGTCCCTGGCCGACGCCGACCGGGCCTGCGCGATGCCCGAGATCAGCACGCCCAGAGCCCCGCACAGGCTGTAGGCCAGGAACGCCGCCAGCAACGACCACCCGAAAGTCATCACGGCCGCGGCTCCGCCCAGTCCGGTCGCCAGACCAAATGCCATAGGTCCCACGCTCGATGTCCTCATGCTTCGATCCCCTGCTTCTCACCCGCAGTCAGGATCGCCTCGACAGGTGTAAGACCTGTTAAGACGCGCCCGCCCTTCTTCGGGACGGACACGCGCCGCTCATCGTCAGGCGTTGAAGAGGAAGTGCAGGACGTCGCCGTCGGCTACCTTGTAAGTCTTTCCCTCAACACGCATTTTCCCGGACTCCTTGGCGCCGCTCTCGCCCTTGAAGGTCACGTAATCGTCGTAGGCGATGGTCTCGGCGCGGATGAAGCCGCGCTCGAAATCACCATGAATGACCCCGGCCGCCTGGGGCGCGAGGGCGCCGGCGGGGATCGTCCAGGCGCGAGCCTCCTTGGGGCCGACGGTGAAGTAGGTGCGCAGGCCTAGCAGCTCGTAGCCGGCGCGAATCAGGCGATCGAGGCCCGGCTCCTCCAGCCCCAGATCGTCGAGGAACTCGGTGCGCTCCTCGTCGGAAAGCTGGGCGATCTCCTCTTCGATCGCGGCGGAGATCACCACCGAAACCGCGCCCTGCGCCTTGGCCATCTCGGCCACTTTCGCGGACTGGGAATTGCCGGTCGCGGCCGAGGATTCCTCGACATTGCAGACATATAGCACGGGTTTGGAGGTCAGGAGCTGAAGGCCCTCCCAGGTCTTCGCATCCTCGGCGTCGATCTCCACGGTGCGGGCGGGGCGGCCGTCGTCCAGCGCCACCTTGGCGAGGCGCAGGAGGCGGTCCTGGGCCACGGCCTCGCGGTCGCCGCCGCGCAGCTTGCGGGAGAGGTTGGCCAGCCGGCGCTCGATCGACTCGAGGTCGGCGAGCATCAGCTCGGTCTCGATGATCTCGGCGTCGGAGAGCGGGTCGACGCGGCCCTCGACATGGGTGACGTCGTCGTCCTCGAAACAACGCAGCACATGAGCCACCGCGTCGGTCTCACGGATATTGGCGAGGAACTGGTTGCCGAGACCCTCGCCCTTGGAGGCGCCCTTCACCAGGCCGGCGATGTCCACGAAGGTCAGCCGGGTGGGAATGATCTCCCGCGATTTCGCGATGTCCGCCAGGGCGTTGAGCCGGTCGTCGGGGACCGCGACCTCGCCCACATTGGGCTCGATCGTGCAGAACGGGAAGTTGGCCGCCTGGGCCGCGGCGGTGCGCGTCAGGGCGTTGAACAGCGTGGACTTGCCCACGTTCGGCAGGCCGACGATGCCGCATTTGAAGCCCATGGAGCGCCCCTCAGTTTCGATCCGGGGCGCCCCGATGACACGCGCGGGGGGCTGCGTCAAGCTATCGCAACGGCAAACAGGGGCACTGTGCGCGGGATGTGAACAATGGCCATGCCGGAGCGGTTTCGCGTCGGGACGGAGGGGGCGTCCCGCCTGCGAAACGGTCAGGAGAAGCGGCGTTTCAGCTTCTCAAGCGGCGAGAGGGTTTCGGCTTCGGCTTCGGGTTCGGGCGACGACGCCGGCGCGGCGGAAGACGGGCGAGCCGGGTCGGCGGAAAGGCGCGTCTCCCTCGGGCCCTCGGGACGCGGCCCCGGGGGCTTCCCGGGCGCCGGCTTGCGCGGCGGCTTGGGGCGCTGGGGCGTGGTGCGCAGGGCGACGGCGTTCATGAAGCCCGCATCGTCCCTGGCGGCCAGCGCCCGGGCCCCGTCCGACACGCCGCGCAGCAGGTCGTCGAGCCATTGCTCGTCATACTTGGAGAAATCGTGGAGCACGTAGCCCGACACCAGCTCCTTGCGTCCGGGATGGCCGATGCCGAGCCGGACGCGCCCGTAGTCCGGCCCGCAATGCTGATGGATCGAGCGCAGGCCGTTATGGCCGGCATGGCCGCCGCCCCGCTTGGCGCGGCACTTGCCGGGGGCGAGGTCGAGCTCGTCATGCAGGACGGTCAGGTCCTCCACCGGGATCTTGTGGAAGCGCATGGCGGCGCCGACCGACTGGCCCGAGAGGTTCATGTAGGTCGAGGGCTTGAGCAGGATGACCTTCTCGTCGCCCAGCCGGCCCTCGGAGACCTGGCCCTGGAACTTGTCGCGCCACGGGCCGAAGCCGTGGTCGTCGGCGATGCGGTCGAGCGCCATGAAGCCGATGTTGTGGCGTTGCCTGGCGTGTTCGCGCCCCGGATTGCCGAGGCCGACGAAGAGCAGCATGGGCGGAGCCTCCGGGTTGCGGGTCGGTGCAAGGGAGGTAACGCGGGGGCGCGGCGGGAGCAAGCGCGGGGGGCGCGGCGGGAGCAAGCGCGGGGGGCGCGGGCGGCGGGATGAGGCGGACGAGACGCGAAAACGCCCGCCGCGAGGGATCGCGGCGGGCGTCGATGCAGTCGGTCGGGCGCCCGGAGCCGGGCGGCCGGCGCGAGGATCACTCCTCGGCGGCTTCGGCTTCCTCGGCCTCGGCGGCCTCCTCGGCGATCAGGCCGGAGGGGGCGGTGATGTTGGCGATCACGAAGTCACGGTCGGTGATGACCGGCTTCACGCCCTTGGGCAGGGTCACGTCCGAGATGTGGATGACGTCGCCGAACGTGCGGTCGGTCAGGTCCACGGTCACGTGATCGGGGATCGCGCCGGCGATCACCGACAGCTCCACCTCCGGGCGCACCACGGTCAGCACGCCGCCCTTCTTGAGGCCCGGCGCGGCTTCGTGGTTCTCGAACTCCACGGGGATGTGGAGCGCGATGCGCGACTTCTCGGTCAGGCGCAGGAAGTCGACATGGGTCGGCAGATCCCGGACCACGTCGCGCTGCACGGCGCGGCAGATCACGCGGGAGTCCTTGCCGTCGACCTTGACGTTGTAGAGGGTCGAGCGGAACTTGCCGGCCTTCAGGCGCTTGAGCAGCTCGTTGTGCTTGACGTTGATCGCGATCGGGTCGGACCCGCCGCCATAGATAACGCCGGGAACAAGCCCCTCGCGACGCGCGGCGCGGGCAGCCCCTTTGCCCGTGCCGGAGCGGGCGGTGGCTTCGAGAATCGGAAGCTCGGCCATCGTCGATCTCCTTAAAAGTGTTTCACAGGCGGCGGGCCTCCAGGGGTGTCCCTGCCGCAGAGGCGGGCCATTACCCGAATTCCCCCGCCGCGTCCAGCGGCAAGCCGCGGCGGAAGGCGCCCGGCGGACGGGCGGGCGGCGCGAAGCGGGGGCCGGAGGGAGCGGTCGGGGGCGACGGCCCCGCCGCGTCCGCCGATGTCTTCACGTGGTTCCGGGGCATGTTTCCGACGCTTGTTTCCGGGCATGGCGGAACATTTGCGCATCGTCTTCGGATCGGAGACGATGCCCCCGACCTCTCCCGCTCCCCGGCCCGCCGCCGGGCCTGCCGAACCCCGAACGGCTTGCCGCCGCGACCCCGGCGCGCGTAACAGGGAGGGGCGAACCAAGGAGGCGGTTACATGACCCCAGAGACCCAGGCGCCCGAAACCCAGGCGGCCGAACAGGCGCGACCGCCGAAAATCGCGTTCATGGCGACCTGCCTGGTCGACCTCATGCGGCCCTCGGTCGGCTTCGCCGCGGTCAAGCTGCTGGAGGACGCGGGCTGCGACGTGCGGGTTCCGCAGGGACAGACCTGCTGCGGGCAGCCGGCGTGGAACTCGGGCGACCGGGCCAACGCCAAGCGCCTGGCGCGCCGGACCATCGAGGCGTTCGAGGATTACGACGCGGTGGTGCTGCCCTCGGGCTCCTGCGCCGCGACGATCATCAAGGATTATCCCGAGATGTTCTCGGCCGGCGACCGCTGGCGGGCGCGGGCCGAGAAGCTGGCCGCCAAGACCTTCGAGATCACCGCCTTCCTCGCCGATGTGCTGCCCGACGCGAAGGTCGCGGCCGAGGCCCCGGCGGGGGTGGGCAAGGTGACCTATCACGACAGCTGCTCGGGGCTGCGCAGCCTCGGGATCAAGGACCAGCCGCGCGCCCTGCTGGGGCGGGTGAAGGGGGTCGAGGTCTCGGAGATGGTCGAATCCGAGGTCTGCTGCGGCTTCGGCGGCACCTTCTGCGTGAAATACCCCGAGATCTCGGAGCGCATGGTCGCCGACAAGGCCCGCAACGCCGAGGAGAGCGGCGCGGAGCTGCTGCTGGCCGGCGACCTGGGCTGCCTGATGAACATGGCCGGGCGCCTGACCCGCGAGGGAAGGCCGGTGAAGGCCCGCCACGTGGTCGAGGTGCTGGCCGGCATGACCGACGGACCCGCGATCGGGGAGGGCTCGAAATGACCCATCAGCCGACGACCCCGCAGTTCAAGGCCAATTCCCGCGCCGCCATCGCCGATGGCGGCTTGCAGGAGCAGATGACCAAGGCGCTGGGCAATTCCATGGCCAAGCGGGCCTACGCCTCGGGCGCGCTGCCGGAGTTCGACCAGCTGCGCGACGCGGCGCGGGACCTGAAGAACCACACGCTGGCGCATCTGGACCTGTACCTGGAGGCATACGAGTCGAAGGTGCAGGCCGATGGCGGGCAGGTCCACTGGGCCGAGACCGCGGAGGACGCGCGCGAGATCATCCTGAACATCTGCCGGAGCGTGGACGCGACGTCCGTCAACAAGGGCAAGTCGATGATCTCGGAGGAGATCGGGCTGAACGATTTCCTGGAGGAGAAGGGGATCGCGCCGGTCGAGACCGACCTGGGCGAATACATCATCCAGCTGCGCAAGGAGACGCCGAGCCACATCATCGGCCCGGCGATCCATGTCACCGTTCCGCAGGTGCGCGAGGCGTTCCGCACGCATCACCCGCATCTGCCCATCGACCGGGACCTGGAGGGGCTGGACAAGCTGCTGCTGGAGGCCCGCGCCGAGCTGCGCGCCAAGTATTTCGAGGCGGAGGTCGGGATCACCGGCGCCAACATGCTGATCGCGGAGACCGGGCAATCGGTGATCGTGACCAACGAGGGCAACGGCGACCTGAGCCAGAGCCTGCCGAAGGTGCATATCGTCATCGCCTCCATCGAGAAGGTGGTGCCGACTCTGGAGGATGCCTCCACGGTGCTGCGGGTGCTGGGACGCTCGGCCACGGGGCAGGAGATGTCGGTCTACACGACCTTTTCCGCCGGGCCGCGGCGCGAGGAGGACCCGGACGGGCCGGAGGAATACCATGTCGTGCTGCTGGACAACGGCCGCTCCGCGATGGTGGGGACCGAGTTCCAGGAGATGCTGCGCTGCATCCGCTGCGGGGCCTGCATGAACCATTGCCCGGTCTATCGCTCGGTGGGCGGGCACGCTTACGGCTGGGTCTATCCGGGGCCGATGGGGGCGGTGCTGACGCCCTCGCTGATCGGGCTGAAGCAGGGGGGGCAGCTGCCCAACGCCTCCACCTTCTGCGGGCGCTGCGAGGAGGTGTGCCCGATGCGCATCCCGCTGCCCAAGATGATGCGGCACTGGCGGGAGCGGGAGTTCGAGCGGCAGCTGACGCCGGCGGGGACGCGGCGGGGGCTGCGGTTCTGGGCCTCGGCGGCGGCGCGTCCGGGGGTGTACCGGGCGGGGGCGCGGCTGGCGGCCTGGGGGCTGCGGCTGTTGTCCTCCGGCGGGCGGGTCAAGCGGTTGCCGCTGGCCGGCGCCTGGACGGATGTGCGGGATTTCCCGGCGCCGGAGGGGGGGACCTTCATGGATCGCTACAGGCCCGATGCGGATGGCAAGCGGGGGGCGAAGCGATGAGCGGTCGGGTCCGGATCCTGTCGCGGCTGCGCCGGTCGTTGAGCGAAGAGGCGGGGGTGACCGACGAGGAAAGGCGCGAGGCGGTGGCCGCAAGGCTGCGGCTGGCCGGCGCCCAGACCGCGCCGGTGCCCGAGATCGCGCGCACCGAGGGCGCGGCGATGCTGGAGCGTTTCGAGGCCAAGCTGCGCGGCGTGGACGCGACGGTGACGCGGCTGGGCGCGATGGCGGATCTGCCCGGCGCGATGGTGGAGGAGCTGCGCGCCCGCAACCTGCCCCGCGCCATCCGCATGGGCGAGGAGCCGGATTTCGCCGGGCTCGACTGGGCCGAGCTGGACGCCACGCGCGGGGTCGGGCGGCTGGAGGAGCCGGCGACGCTGAGCCGCGGCCTGTGCGGGGTGGCGGAGACGGGGACGGTGGCGTTGCGCTCGGGCCCCGACAACCCGGTGACGCTGACCTTCCTGGGCGAGACGCATTTCATGGTGCTGAAGGCCTCGGACGTTGTGCCGGGGCTGGAGGAGATGTGGGCGCGGGTGCGCCGGGCGGGGCCGATGTCGCGCACGGTGAACCTGGTGACGGGGCCGTCGCGCTCGGCCGATATCGGGCAGGTGCTCCAGCTTGGGGCGCATGGGCCGGTGGCGGTGCACGTCTTCATCGTCGAGGACTGAAGGAACGGGCGGGACGGGTTGGGCGGGCCCGGATCCGGCGGGACGGGGTCGGGCGCTCGATCCTTGCGGATCGTCGCCCCGCCCGCCGTCCCCCCGGGCGGCTCGGGGGGCCAGACCCGTTCGCCCAGGCCATGGCCGGGATCGGGCGAGTTGGGTGAGGCGCGCGCCCCGCGCAACCCGGCGCCGTCGGTTCCGGGCCGCGCGGGCGCGACCGGGCGACGGGCGCGCGGGTCGACGCGCGGCTTCGGTCGGGGGGGCGGGCGGCCGCGCGCCTCAGAGCGCCCCGTCCGCGAAGCTGTCGCAGGAGGCGATGGTTCCGCCCTCGAACCCGCGCTGGAACCAGGCGCGGCGCTGCGCGGACGTGCCGTGCTGGAACGTCTCGGGGCGCACCACCTGGCCGGCCTCGCGTTGCAGCGCGTCGTCGCCGATGCGGGCGGCGGCGTTCAGGGCCTCGTCCACGTCGCCGGGCTCCAGGCTGCCGAACCGTTCCTGCGCGCGCATCGCCCAGACGCCGGCGAGGCAGTCGGCCTGAAGCTCGACCCGCACCTGCACGGCGTTGGCGGCGTCGGGGCTGGCGGCCTCGGCCTGCGCGGCGCGAGCGCGGTCGAGCACGCCGAGCTCGTGCTCCACATGGTGGCCGATCTCATGCGCGATGACGTAGGCGGCGGCGAAATCGCCCTCGGCGCCCAGCCGCTGGGAGAGTTCGTCGAAAAACGCGGTGTCGAGATAGGCGCGGCGGTCGGCGGGGCAGTAGAACGGCCCCGCCGCCGAGGTCGCCCCGCCGCAGGCCGAGCGGACGGCGCCGGTGAACAGCACCAGCCTGGGCGGGTCGTAGGGGCGGCCGAGCTCGGCGCGGAAACGCTCGGCCCAGACCTCCTCGGTGTCGGCGAGGACCACGGAGACGAATTCGCCGGCCTCGCGCTGGGTCTGGGAGAGGGTCGCGGTCCCGCCGGAGGGGGCGAGGCCGCTCCCGCCGCCGCCCGTGCCGCCCCCGCCCATGCCCCCGCCCATGTCGTCGAGCAGACCGCCCTGCGAGAGCGCGCCGATGACCATCACCGCGAACAGCACGATCATGCCGAGGCGCGAGCGGGGCAGGGCGATGCGACGGCCCGCGCCGCCGAACCCGCCCGGCCGCCGCGAACGGCCGGAGCCGGAGCCGAAGCCGCCCGGAAGCCGGGAGCGGAACACGGGTCGGGAGGACTGGCCGCGCCGGTCCTCGATATTGTCGCTGCCCCTGCGGCCTCGCCATTTCATGCCGGTGTCCCCCTTCGGCGCCTGCGTGCGTCGCAGCGGGACCGGGCCCCGCGCGTGGGGAGGACCATAGCGGTGAACAGGGCGGAAGCGCGGCGGAAATCGAGCGTGGGTTGGGGGAAAGGCCCGCGCGGGCCGGAGATGGCGGCGTTCGGGGGCTTCGCTGCGACGCAGCGAAGGCTCTTGCCCCCGACGCGGTTTCGGTGTCGGCTCGGGGCCGGGGCCATGCGCCCCGTTCCGATGACGTCCCGCCCCCTATCGGCCACGCGGAGCCCGCCAGAGATGAAGAAATTCGAGAAGATCCTCGTCGCCAACCGCTCGGAAATCGCCATTCGCGTGATGCGCGCGGCCAACGAACTGGGCAAGCGGACCGTCGCGGTCTACGCGGAGGAGGACAAGCTCGGCCTGCATCGGTTCAAGGCGGACGAGGCCTACCGGATCGGCGAGGGGCTGGGGCCGGTCGGGGCGTATCTGTCGATCGAGGAGATGATCCGGGTCGCGAAACTGTCGGGCGCCGACGCGATCCATCCGGGCTACGGGCTGTTGTCGGAGAACCCGGAATTCGTGGACGCCTGCGACGCGGCCGGGATCGCCTTCATCGGGCCGACCTCGGCCACGATGCGGATGCTGGGCGACAAGGCCAGCGCCCGGCGCGCGGCGGTGGAGGCCGGGGTGCCGGTGGTGCCCGCGACGGAAGTGCTGGGCGAGGACATGGCCGAGACCGAGCGCATGGCGGAGAAGGTCGGCTATCCGCTGATGCTCAAGGCCAGCTGGGGCGGCGGCGGGCGCGGGATGCGGCCGATCATGTCCCCCGACGAGCTGGCCGAGAAGGTGCGCGCCGGGCGGCGCGAGGCGGAGGCGGCCTTCGGGAACGGCGAGGGCTACCTTGAGAAGCTGATCCTCAAGGCGCGGCATGTGGAGGTGCAGATCCTCGGGGACAAGCACGGGTCGGTGGTGCATCTGTTCGAGCGGGACTGCTCGGTCCAGCGCCGCAACCAGAAGGTCGTGGAGCGGGCGCCGGCGCCCTATCTGTCCGAAGAGCAGCGCGCCGAGGTCTGCGAGCTGGGCCTGCGCATCTGCCGCCACGCCAATTACGAATGCGCCGGCACCGTCGAGTTCCTGCAGGACATGGCGGACGGCAAATTCTACTTCATCGAGGTCAATCCGCGGGTGCAGGTCGAGCACACGGTCACGGAGGAAGTCACCGGCATCGACATCGTGAAGGCGCAGATCCGGATCGCCGAGGGCGCGACCATCGCCGAGGCGACCGGCGCGCCGGGGCAGCATGCGATCCAGCTTCGCGGCCACGCCCTGCAATGCCGGGTGACGACCGAGGACCCGACCAACAATTTCATTCCCGATTACGGCCGGATCACCGCCTATCGGGGGGCCACCGGCTTCGGCATCCGGCTGGACGGGGGCACGGCCTATTCGGGCGCGGTCATCACCCGCTACTATGACAGCCTGCTGGAGAAGGTGACCGCCTGGGCGCCGACGCCGGAGGAGGCGATCGCGCGCATGGACCGGGCGTTGCGGGAATTCCGCATCCGCGGCGTGGCGACCAACATCGCCTTCGTGGAGAACCTGCTGAAGCATCCCAGCTTCCTCGACAGCACCTACCATACCAAGTTCATCGACGAGACGCCGGAGCTGTTCGACTTCGCTCCGCGCCAGGACCGGGCGACCAAGCTGCTGCACTGGATCGCCGACGTGACCATCAACGGCCATCCGGAGGCGGGCGCGCGGCCACGCCCGCCGGCCCATGCGCGGCCGCCGGTGGCGCCGAAGCCCTCGGCCCCGGTCACCCCGGGCACGCGCGATCTGCTGGAGGCCAAGGGGCCGGAAGCGGTGGCCGAGTGGATGCTGTCGGTGCAGCGCCTGCTGATCACCGACACCACCATGCGCGACGGGCATCAGAGCCTGCTGGCCACGCGGATGCGCACCCATGACATGACGCAGGCGGCGCCGGCCTATGCGGCGAACCTGGCGGGCCTGTTCTCGGTCGAGTGCTGGGGGGGCGCGACCTTCGACGTGGCCTACCGCTTCCTCGACGAATGCCCCTGGCAGCGGCTGCGGGACCTGCGGACGCGGATGCCCAACCTGCTGACCCAGATGCTGCTGCGCGGGGCCAACGGGGTCGGCTACACCAACTATCCCGACAACGTGGTGCAGCGGTTCGTGGGGCAGGCGGCGGCCTCGGGCGTGGACGTGTTCCGGGTGTTCGACAGCCTGAACTGGGTGGAGAACATGCGCGTCTCGATGGACGCGGTGCTGGAGACGGGGAAGATCCTGGAAGGCACGATCTGCTACACCGGCGACATCAACGACCCGGATCGCGCCAAATACGACCTGAAATACTATGTCGGCATGGCGCAGGAGCTTCGGGCCGCGGGCGCGCATGTGCTGGGGCTCAAGGACATGGCGGGGCTGATGAAGCCCGCCGCGGCCGGGCCTCTGATCAAGGCGCTGAAGGAGGAGACGGGGCTGCCGATCCACTTCCACACGCATGACACGTCGGGGATCTCGGCCGCCACGGTGCTGGCCGCCGCGGCGGCGGGGGTGGATGCGGTGGACGCGGCGATGGACAGCTTCTCGGGCCTGACCTCGCAGCCTTGCCTGGGCTCCATCGTCGAGGCGCTGCGCCATACCGACCGCGACACCGGGCTGGACCCGGCCAGGGTCCGCGAGATGTCGGATTACTGGGAGCTGGTGCGCCTGCAATACGCCGGCTTCGAGAGCGAGATGAAGGCCGGCGCCTCGGAGGTCTATCTGCACGAGATGCCGGGCGGGCAGTTCACCAATCTCAAGGCGCAGGCGCGCTCCATGGGGCTGGAGGAGCGCTGGCACGAGGTCGCGGCGATGTATGCCGAGGTCAACCGCATGTTCGGCGACATCGTGAAGGTGACGCCCAGTTCCAAGGTGGTGGGGGACATGGCGCTGACCATGGTCTCGGCCGGGCTGACGCGGGCGCAGGTGGAGGATCCGGAGGTGGATGTGAGCTTTCCCGAGTCGGTGATCGGGATGCTGCGCGGCGACCTGGGCCAGCCGCCGGGCGGGTTCCCGGAAGGGATCGTGAAGAAGGCGCTGAAGGGCGCGGAGCCGGACACCACGCGCCCCGGCGCGCGGGTGGCGCCGGCGGATTTCGACAAGGTGCGGGCCGAGGCGCAGGAGGCGGTCGGGGGCGTTCCGCTGGATGACGAGGACCTGTGCGGCTACCTGATGTATCCCAAGGTGTTCGTGGACTACACCAAGCGCCATGCGGAGTTCGGGCCGGTGCGGGTGCTGCCGACGCCGGTGTTCTTCTACGGGATGGAGCCGGGCGACGAGGTCGAGGCGGAGATCGAGCCGGGCAAGACCCTGCAGATCCGGCTCTCGGCCCGGGGCGAGACCGCGGAGGACGGCACGGCGAAGATGTTCTTCGAGCTGAACGGCCAGCCGCGGGTGGTGGTGACGCGGGACCGCAAGGCGGCGGCGAATGTGCAGGCGCGGCCGAAAGCGGACGTGACCAATGCGGCGCATGTGGCGGCGCCGATGCCGGGGGTCGTGGCCTCGGTCGCGGTGGAGGCGGGCAAGGCGGTGAAGGCCGGCGACATGCTGCTGACCATCGAGGCGATGAAGATGGAGACCGCCCTGCATGCCGAGCGCGACGGGGTGATCAAGGCGGTGCATGCGGGGGCGGGGTCTCAGGTCGACGCCAAGGATCTGCTGGTCGAGTACGAGGTCTGATCGGGGCCTGATCGGCGCTTGACCGGGGGGCGCGGCCGGGGGGGCCTCGCGTCCCGATCCGGGCCGCGTCGCCCGCCCGCCCGGCCCTCCCCCCCCGGCTTGCGGGGACGGGCCCGCGGGGCTTTCCGGCGGAGGGGCTGATCGGCGCCGTTGTGCGGCGGTTCCGCCGGGCGCCCCGGGTTCCGCGCCGGCCCGGCGCCCGGAGGCCGTTCGCGCGCGGGGCGGGGGCCGGCTTCGTCCGCCGCTCTCACGCCGGGCTTTCATTTCGCGCGGGCGGGCGCTAGGGGACGCATATGGCTGAACCCGATCCCATGGACCTGCTCGCCGTCCCCTTCGAGACCGGCGAGCTCGCCCCCCCCGAGCCCGGGGGGCTGCTGGTGCTGCGCGCCCGCCCGGGCTCCCGCTTCGCCCGTGACGCCCTGGTCTGCGAGCAGGGGCTGCGGCCCCTGCATGACGCGCTGGCGGCCGAGGGGCGGGTCGTGCATCCCGCGCTGCCCGACGACGCCGGGCCCTTCCCCATGGCCGCGGTCGCCCTGACCCGCGCCCGGGACGAAACCCAGGCCAATTTCGCCCGCGCCTGGGCGCTGACCCGCCCCGGCGGGACCGTGCTGGCCGCCGGGCCCAAGACCGACGGGATCGAGAGCCTGCAGAAGGCGTTGCGCCGCGAGGGGCTCGCGGTCGAGGCGCGGCCGATGAAGCATGGCCGCATCCTGACCGTGACGCGCGAGGACCGCACGCCGGACCGTTTCGCCGACTGGGCCGTCGCCGCGGTTCCGACCCCGACCGCGAAAGGCCCGGACGGGACGGTGTTCCATACCTGCGCCGGGGTGTTTTCCCGCGACGGGGTGGATCCGGGCTCGGCCATGCTGGCCGCGGCGCTGCCCGAGCTGAAGGGCGCGGGCGCGGATCTGGGCGCGGGCTGGGGGTTCCTTTCGGCCGCCGCGCTGGCCCAGCCGACGGTGACCGCGGTGGAGCTGATCGAGGCGGATCACGCCGCGCTCGCCTGCGCGCGGCTGAACCTGACCGACCCGAGGGCCGGCTTCCGCTGGGCGGATGCGCGGGCGCCGGGGCTGGCGGTCGGCAAGCTGGACTGGGTGATCGCCAACCCGCCCTTCCATGACGGGCGCGAGCTGGCGGTGAGCCTGGGCGAGGCGTTCCTGGCCACCGCCGCGCGAATCCTGAAGCTGTCGGGTCAGCTGATCGTCGTCGCCAACCGCACGCTGCCCTATGACCGCACGCTTGGGGAGCTGTTCGGCGAGGTCGAGGAGATCGCGGGCGACCGGGTCTACAAGGTGCTCGCCGCGCGCAAGCCCAAGCCGAAGCCCAAGCCCGGATCGGGTCCGCGCGCGCGGACCGGCGCCGGCGGCGGAGACGGTTCCAGGCCCGGCCCGCGCGGCCGCATCCCGCAGCGCGGGCGCTGAGCGCCTCTCCCCGTCCGGAGGCTTGCCAAGCGGCCTCCAACTCCGCAGCTTGCGTCAACGATCCGGCCCGGGCGGGGGCGGCGGCGGCATGCGCCGCCATGTCCCCGCCGCAATTCGAATGGTGTCTGTCTCCATGATCAGCGAACCCGCGTCCCGCCAAACGGGCCTCCGATTTCCGCGCCGCGCGGCGAAAGCGATGAGCCTGCTGGGCCTGATGGCGCTGGCCGCCTGCGGGGCGGGCGAGGAGCGGGCGGGCGACATTCCGCCGGCCGAGTTCCTCGAACCGGCCACCGGCATCGCCTACGAGATCGAAATCGTCGGCGCCCCGAACGACGCCGCCGAGGGCCTGCTGGAAGAGACGCTGCTGCTTTACCGTCGCCAGGATAATGGCGCGCCGAGCCGCGCGATTCTCAAGCGGCGGGCGGAGGAGGATATCGGCTCGGCCGAGAAGGTGTTGCGCAGCTTCGGCTATTACAAGCCGGTGATCGACGTCGAGGTGGGCGAACTGCCGCCCGAGCTTGCGGACGAACACGCCGAGGCCGACGAGGGTATCGGCGCCGAGGGCGAGGGCGTGCGCCGGACCCGCGGCGTCGATGTCGGATTCGGCGGAACCGCGACGGCGGAGGGCGCGGCCGGGGCGGAGAACGCGGACGGCGACCCGGTGGACGACGCCCCGCGGGAGCGGGCGCTGGCGCGGATGATCATTGATCCCGGCCCGGCCTTCACGCTGATCCGCCACGACTTCCAGCTGGTCGACGTGCCCGACGGCCCGCCGGTGACGTTGCCCGCGGCGCGGGAGGTCGGCTCCCCCGTCGGCCAGCCGGCGGCGGCGGCGACGATCCTGGAATCCGAGGCCCGCGTGCTGACCGCGCTGCTCAACCAGGGGCGCCCCTGGGCCAAGCTGGAGGGCCGCCGCGCGGTGGCCGACATGGAGGCCGCGACCATCGAGGTCGAGACCCGCATCGCCCCCGGCCCCTACGCCGAATACGGGTCCATCCAGGTCGAGGGCCTGGAGCATGTGGAGCCCGGGCATGTCCAGAAATACCGGGTCTGGAAGAAGGGCGAGGCGGTCGACCGTCGGCAGCTGCGCGAATATCAGAGCGAGCTGATGGCGACCGAACTGTTCGACTCGGTGGTGGTCGACGTCCCGCGCGAGGCGCCCGCGGCCAGCGGCTCCGCCGCCGTTCCGGTGACGATCCAGGCCGCCGAGGCCAAGCGGCGCACGGTCACCGCGGGCCTGCGCTACGACACCGACGACGGCGTCAGCGTGCGCGGCGGCTTCAAGCATCGCAACCTGTGGGGCGAGGGCGAGCGGCTGACGCTGGACGCCAATCTGGGCCTGGTGGACCAGTCGGTGACCGCCGAGCTGCGCAAGCCGCAGTTCCTGCGCCGGCGCCAGGACCTGACCTTCAACGCCGAGGCCAAGCACGAAGAGAACGACGCCTATGACGAGACGTCGGCCCTGCTGGGCGTGGGCCTTGAGCGCGAGATCGGACGCTACTGGACGGTCGGCGCCAGCGGCGTGGTGGAATATTCGCTGCTGACCCAGAACGGCAGCGACGACGACCTGTTCCTCTACGGCGTTCCGGCCTTCGTGAAATACGACGGCACCGACGACCTGCTCAACCCCACCGAGGGCGTGCGGGCGACGGTCTACGGCACGCCCTATTACGCGATGCGCGATCGCGGCGATTCCCAGTTCTTCAAGGCGGAGACCCTCGCCTCGGGCTACATCTCCTTCGATGACGAGAAGAAATACGTGCTGGCCGTGCGCGGGCGCGTCGGCTCGATCTTCTCGGAGGCCTATTCCGACGTGCCGATCAACAAGCGGTTCTATTCGGGCGGCGGCGGTTCCATCCGCGGCTATCAGAGCGACATCATCGGGCCGCTCGACAGCGACAACGACCCGGTCGGCGGCCGTTCGGTCATCGAGGCGGGGGTGGAGATGCGGGCCATGGTCTGGGGGCCGGTCGGGACCGCGATCTTCGCCGAGGGCGGCTCGGTCTCGCGCGAGGTGTATCCGGATTTCGAGGATGACCCGCAATTCGCGGCCGGCTTCGGCGTGCGCTATTATTCGCCGGTCGGGCCGATCCGCGCCGACATCGCCTTCCCGCTGAACCCGCGGGACGTGGACGATGCGTTCGGCTTCTACTTCTCCATCGGGCAGGCTTACTGATGCGGACGCTTTCCACCCGCGCCCGGGGCGGCGCTTTCGCCCGCGCGGCGTTCTCCGTCGCGGCGGTGCTCCTGGTCGCGGCCGTGGCGCTCTGGGCCGGGCCGGGACATGCGCAGTTCTCGATCTTCGGGCTGAAGAACAGCCTGGTGCAGTTCCTGCTCAAGCAGATCTCGGTGGAGGGGGAGTTCGAGCTCACCGCCACCGGCATCGAGGAGCCCGAGGACGGCGTGACCCGGCTGGCCGGCGTGCAGATCGCCGATGGCGACGGCGTGTGGTTCAAGGCCGAGGGGGTGGACCTTAACTGGAACGCCTCGCGCATTCTGCGGGGGGAGCTGGAGATCCGGAAGCTGGCCGTGGTCGGGATGGAGGTGCTGCGCAAGCCCAACCCGCCGGAAGTGACGGTGAACGAGGACAGCGAGGTCGGGCAGGCCACGTTCGATCCCTTCGCCTGGCCGCGATCCCCCATCGCCACGCGGGTCCGGGAGATGCGGCTGGAGCGGGCTTTCGTGGCCGCGGGCGTGCTGGCGCCGCAGTCGCTGAGCTTCGAGGCGACCGGCTCCTTCGTGGACGAGGGCGACGAGCAGAGCCTGACGCTGGACGTGACGCGCACCGACGACGTGGTGGGCGAGATCGACCTGAACTATGTGCGCGACTTCTCGGACGAGAGCCTGACGCTGAAGCTGGACGCCGGCGAGGCGCCGGGCGGGCTGGTCGCGGCGATGGCGGGCTTGCCGGAGGGCAGCGCGTCGAGCTTCGTGATCGACGCTTCGGGGCCGCTGACCGACTGGGCGCTGACGCTGTCGGCGGAGGCGGAGCGGATGATCGAGGTCACCGGCTCGGCCACCGTCAACGCGCAGGCGCCGATCGGGGCGTCGCTGAAGCTGGCGCTGGTTCCGGGCGAGGCGCTGGACCCGGCCGCGCATGTGGCGCTGGGGGAGCGGGCGGAGCTCGACCTCGTGGTGCAGGAGACCGAGGGCGGCGTGATCCGCATCGAGTCCGGGCATTTCCGTTCGCCCTCGCTGGGGATGGACGTGTCGGGCGACTACGTGCGCGACACCGCGGCGATGGATTTCGCGCTGAAGCTGGAGGCGCTGGCCCCGCTGGCGGCGCTGGCCGAGGGCGTGGACTTCGAGCGTTTCGGCTTCGACGGCACGCTGAAGGGCGACGCGGCGAATTTCACCGCGAAGGGCGCCCTGACGCTGGCCGGGCTGGCGACGGCGCCGGCGGATCTGGGGGGCGCGGATCTCGACGTCACCGTGACCATGGCGGAGGAGCGGGTGTCGCTGGACGCGGCCGGCTTCGCGGAGCAGGTGCGGCTCGACAAGCTGGGGCCCGATCTGCTGGGCGAGACCCGGATCGACGTGAAGGCGACCTATGGTCTGACCGACCAGCAGGCGGCGCTGGAGGTGCTGAGCGTGGCCTCGCCGCTGCTGGAGGTCTCGGTGACCGGCGACGCGGACCTGGAGGGGGAAAGCGCCGCGGTGGATTACCGGCTGGCGACCCCTGACCTGAAGCCGGTGGCTGGCGCCTACGGGCAGGACGCCGGTGGGCGGATCGAGGCGGAGGGGCGTGCCGAGGGGCCGTTCGACGACCTGAAGATCACCGGCAAGCTGGCCGCCGAAGGGCTGGAATATCAGGGCGACGCCTGGGGCCGGGTGCAGTTCGACCATGACGTGACGGTCGGCCCGGTGATCGGCGGCGACCTGAGCCTGCGGGCCGAGGGCACGCCCTACGGACCCGCGGCCATCGTCACCGGCTTCGAGCTGGACGGCGACCGGCTGGTGCTGAGCGATCTGGGCGCGGAGGCGATGGGCGCCACGGCGCAGGGGGGGCTTCGGCTCGATCTCGCGACAACGCTGGCGCAGGGCGATCTTCAGGTGACGGCGGAGGATCTCGGCCGGTTCTCGGAGCTGGCCGGGCAGGCGATGGCCGGGTCGATGAAGGGCACGCTGACGCTGGCCCCGCAGGAGGGGATGCAGAACGGCGCGCTGGTGGCGGAACTGGTCGGCTTCCGCGGGTTCGGCGCGCAGGCGGAGCGGGCGGACGCCAATATCTCCCTGCGCGATGCGCTGGGGGCGCCGGGGGCGGATTTCGCGATCTCGGCGGACGGGGTGCTGTACGTGATCCCGGCGGGGGAGGCCGAGGCGGCCGATGGCGACGCCGCGGCGGCGCCGGAGACGCGGGCCTCGATGGTGCGGGCCGAGGTGACGGGCACGGCGACGGACCTGACCGGCGCGCCGGGGGTGATCGCCTCGGGCGAGCTGACCGGGCTGGCGGTGTCCGGACCGGCCGAGGCGGCGGTGGAGGGCGTGACCTTCGAGGCCGACCTGCATGACCTGATCGCGGCGCCGGGCGGGGTGTTCAAGGCCGTCGCCACCGGGCTGGAGGCCGAGGGGACGACCCTGGCCGAACTGCGCCTGGACGCGACCGGGGACGACCTTCTGGACGCGGCCGGGACGCTGGTGGCGGATATCGCCGCGAGCGGGCTCGACGCCGGGGGCGCCACGGTGCGCGAGGTGACGGCGCATGTGGAGGCCTCGGACCTGACCGGCGCGCCGGCGGCGACGGCCACGGCGAAGGTTTCGGGGATCGACGCGGGCGGGGCCACGGTGCGCTCGGCGGTGCTGGAGGCTTCGGGCCGGGACCTGGTCGCGGCGCCCAACGGCACGGCGAAGCTGCGCATCGAGGGGGTGGACGCCGCGGGCGCCGCCACCTTCTCGCGCATCGATCTGACGGCGGAGGGCGGGCTGGACGCGCTGAAGCTGGCGCTGGACGCGAGGGGCGAGACCGAGGCCGGCGAGGTCGTGACCGTGGGCGTCAGCGGCGACGGCGCGCTGGTGGGCGAAGGGGCGACGTTCCGCTTCGGCCGGCTGGAGGCGAAGGCCGGGGACAAGGGGATCGCGCAGCGCGGCGCCCTGACCCTGCGCCAGGCCGGCGGGGCGCAGAGCTTCGACGGCATCAACCTGGAGCTGCCGGGCGGGGCGCTGACCGGCAAGGTGGCGCTGCGCGGCGGCGGGCTGGTGGGGGAGCTGGCGCTGGCCGTGCCGGACGTCTCGGTCCCCGCGGCGCTGTTCGAGGCGCCGGTTACGGCCGGCGCGGTGCGGCTGCGGGCGGATTTCGACACGCGGGCGGGATCTCCGCGGGCCGATGTGACGGTGGACGCCACCGGGCTGATGATCCGGGACGTGACCGAGGAGGCCGACCAGGCGCTGAACGTCGCGCTGCGCACTGACTGGAACGGCCGCGTCCTGAACGCGGACGGGCAGGTGACGGGCGGGTTCGGCGACGCGCTGCGCGTCACCGCGGCGATCCCGCTGCGCCCGGCCGGGCTGGTTCCCGCCCCGCCGCGGGGCGCGCAGATCGACGCCGGCGTGACCTGGAAGGGCGAGGTCGAGACGATCTGGCCGCTGCTGCCGCTGTCGGACCACGTGCTGACCGGGGAGCTGGACCTTGACCTGCGGGTCGGCGGAACCTTCGACAATCCTCGCCCGGCGGGCCGCGTGGAACTGACCGGCGGCGCCTATCAGAACCTGGAGGTCGGAACGATCCTGACCGACCTGCGGGTCAGCTCCAGCCTGCGCGAGAACGGCGGCGGCCTGGTGGTGAAGGTGGACGCGCTGGACGGCGCCAAGGGGCCGGTTCAGGCGGAGATCCATCTCAAGGGCAAGGAGATCGAGGCGGTGCTGACCACGCGCGAGGCGGTGCTGGTGCGCCGCGACGACGTGACGGCCGCGATCACCACCGACATCCGCGTCGAGGGCCCGCTGACCGAGCCGCTGGTGGCGGGGACGGTGACCGTGGACCGGGCCGAGGTGCGGCTGGTCTCGGCCACGCCGCCCTCGCTGGCGAGCCTCGGCGAGGTGGAGATCAAGGGCGCGCCTCCCGAAGAGGTGGAGGAGACCCCGACCGGGGGCCCGCAGCTCGACGTCAAGGTGCGGGCGCCGGGGAACATCTTCGTGCGCGGGCGCGGGTTGCAGAGCGAGTGGGAGATGTCGCTGGACATCACCGGCAGCGCCTTCGCCCCGGCGATCGCGGGGGCGGTGGAGCGGCGGCGCGGGACGCTGGATTTCCTGGGCCGGGAGTTCGACCTGGTGCGCGGCGCCGTGCGGTTCGACGGGTCGACCACCATCGACCCGCTGATCGACGTGTCGCTGGAGCATGAGCGCGACGACATCACCGGGCGGATCGCGGTGCGGGGCTACGCCTCGGACCCGTCGCTGGCCTTCGAGTCGGTCCCGGCGCTGCCCGAGGACGAGGTGCTGCCGCGGGTGATCTTCGGGCGCCCGCGCCAGAGCATGACGGCGGCCGAGGCCCTGCAGCTTGCGGGCGGCGTGGCAACCCTGCTGAGCGGGGGCGAGGGCGTGCTGGGCCAGGTGCGTTCCGCTGTGGGGCTGGACGTGCTGTCGGTGGACACGAGCGGTGAGAGCACGGCGGTGAAGGCCGGGCGCAACGTGGCGGACGGCGTGTTCGTGGGCGTGAACCAGCCGGTGGACGGCGGCTCGACCTCGGTCGAGGTGGAGGTCGAGGTCTTCGAGAACTTCACCGTGGAGGCGGAGACGGGCGCCGACGCCTCGGCGGTGGGCGTGGGCTGGAAGCACGACTGGTAGGGGGCGGGCGAGCGGGCGTCTCCACTCCGGGGGGCGGCCGCTCCGGGGCGTCGAGCCCCGTCGCGCCCGCGCCGCGCATGCGCGGCGGGCGCCCGGAGCGGCGCGGCGGGAGCGGCTTGGGCGAGCGGGCCGGGGCTCGTGGGGGGCCTCGAGGTCGGGCGGCGGCGGTTGGTGGCATGTCTCGCCTCGCTCCGGCCGAATTGACGAAAAATCAACCTTGTTAGGGCAATCTCCGTCCTCTCGCCCACCGGGGCGGGCGCGATCCGCCATGGGCGGCGCGTCGGACCCCGGCGGCGGTTCCAGCGACAGAGCCCGTCATGCCCGAATTCGCCGCGCCCTTGCGCGCGACACCGCCTCCTCCGCGCCCCGCCGCGCCTGCGCCCGCCCCCGACGCCGCGACCCTGTCGCGCGCGGGGGCCGCCGCGGCGCCCGGCGATGGCGGCGCGGACGGAGCGCCCTCCGCCCCGGGCGGAGCGGCCGAGGCCTGGCCGCGCCGCGCCCCCGAGGGGTTTCGCGGCGCGGCCCGGGTGATCGGGTCCGAGGCCCCGTGGCTCGCCGCCGCCGCGGAGCTGGGCTGCGAGCTGGCGGCGATCAAGGCGGTGGCGCGGGTGGAGAGCCGGGGGGCCCCGTTCCTGCCCTCGGGCCGGCCGCCGATCCTGTTCGAGCGGCATATCTTCCATCGGCTGACCGGGGGGCGTTTCGATGCGGCGGCGCCGGAGGTCTCGGACGCCTCGCCCGGCGGATACGGGGCGGGGGGCGAGGCGCAATACGCCCGGCTGGAGGCGGCGGCGCGGCTGGACCGGGCGGCGGCGCTGGGCGCGGCCTCCTGGGGGCGGTTCCAGATCATGGGAATGAATGCGGGCCTGTGCGGCTGGCCGGATGTGGAGAGCTTCGTCGCCGATCAGTGCGACGACGAGGCGGCGCAGCTGGACGCGTTCGCGGGGTTCGTGCGCGGGGCGCGGCTGGACGGGCGCCTGAGGGCGCGGGACTGGGCGGCCTTCGCGCGGGGCTACAACGGGCCGGGATATGCGCGCAACCGCTACGCCGAGAAGCTTGCGGCGGCCTGGGCGGAGGAAGCCGCGGGGGAGGCGGGGGACGGGGCGTTCCGGGTGACCTCGGTCGCCGCCTTGCAGCGGGCGCTGACGCATCTGGGCGCCGGCCCGGGGGCGATCGACGGGCGTATGGGGCCCCGGACCCGGGCCGCCATACTGCGCTTCGAACGGCAATGCCGCCTGCCTGAAACCGGCGCCGCCGGCCCGGCGCTGATGGGCGCGGCGCAGGCGGTCTATTACGCGCTGGGCGGGCCGGCGCGGCCGGGAGCGGGCGGCGGCTAGGCCCTCGCAAGGCGGGGCCGGGCCCCGATTTCTCAACCTCGAACCCAAGGGAGGCCGACATGGCGTTTCCTCTTTTGCCGCTGGTGGCGGCGGTGGCGCCGGCGCTGGTCTCGCGGCTGGCGGGCGAAGACGCGGGCGGGCCGCTGGGGGCCGCGGTGGGCGCGGCGGTGCGCGAGGCGACGGGGGTGGAGCCCGGGGCGCCCGGCGGGGCCGAGGCGGCGCTGGCGGCGGCGCGGGCGGATGCGCAGGTGATGGCGACGCTGAAGGCGCGGCTGGCGGAGGTGGCGCTGGAGCGCAGCGCGGCGGAGCTGGCCGATCGCGCCGACGCCCGCGCCCGCGACGTGGCGTTGGCCGCGCAGGGGGCGCGGGGGCGGCGGGCGGACATGATGCTGGCCGCGGCCTTCGCGGCGGTGGTGGGGATTGCGCTGGTGATGTTCCTGCTGTCGCTGAGCAAGGGGGCGGAGAACAGCGCGCTGGTCAACACGCTGGTCGGGTTCCTGACGGGGATCGGGGGCATGTTCGCGCGCAATATCGGGACGGCGTTCGACTTCGAGTTCGGTTCGAGCCGGTCGAGCCGGGAGAAGGACGGGCGGCTCGCCGGGCTGGCGGCGCGGGGCCCGGTCGATCCGCTGGAGGCGTTCCGCAGGCAACTGGCCGAGTAGGCCGGCGGAGGGGCCGCCGCCTCCCCGCGCGCCCTTCGGCCGCGTGCGCGGGCGGGGGCCCGCGGCGCGCTGCGCGCGGGGGGAGGCGGCTGGCGCCCGGCCTGGCGATGCCGGCGCGGGTGGCGCGCGGGGCGCGGCGCGTCGCGGGCGTCGTCATGCAGGGGCGGCGTTGCGCGGGGGGCGAGGCCTCGGCCGCGCGATGTTTGGGCGGCGCGCGGGGATGGGCGCGGCTCGATCAAGGATCAGGGCGAGGCGCCGGGACTGGTGGATGAGGCGTAGCGCGGCTGATCCGGGGGCGGGGAATGGCGGCGCGGCCGCCCGGGGCTTTGGGCGCCGCATATGGCGCAGGTCTCCGGAACGGTCGGCGCAAAGGGCGCCAAGGTCCGAATTCGGGGCCGTGTCCGGGTGCGGGTCCGTGTCCGGGTGCGGGTCCGGGGCAGGGCGTTCGTGCCTGACGGCGGCGGTGGGAGACGGCGACCCTCGCGCCGCCTTCTCCCCGCCGCGCGGGCGGGCGGGGGAAGCCGGGCGCCCGGGCGGGCGCGCGGCTCCCCCGCACGGGGGTCAGGCGTTGACGTCGACCACAACGCGGCCGCGGATCCGGCCCTCCATGATCTCGGCGCCCAGACGGGGCAGGTCCGAGAGGGTGGCGGGGACGGCCATCGCCTCCAGCCGGTCCATCGGCAGGTCCGAGGCGACCCGCTTCCACGCGCGCAGACGGTTGTCATAGGGCTGCATGACGCTGTCGATGCCCAGCAGGTTCACGCCGCGCAGCAGGAACGGGATCACCGTCGCCGGAAGCGCCGCGCCGCCCGCAAGCCCCACCGCCGCGACCGAGCCGCCATACTTGATCTGGCCCAGCACGCGGCCCAGCATCGCGCCGCCCACGGCGTCCACGCACCCGGCCCAGGTCTCCGATTCCAGCGGGCGCTTCACCGTTTCGGCCACCTCGGCGCGGGGCACGATGGTCGTGGCGCCGAGCTCGCGCAGGTAGGACTCCGTCTCCGGCCGTCCGGTGACGCCGGCGACCTCGTAGCCCAGCCCGGCGAGGATCGACACCGCGACCGAGCCCACGCCCCCCGCGGCCCCGGTCACCAGCACCGGACCCTTGTCGGGGCTCAGCCCGTGATCCTCAAGCGCCTGCACCGCCAGCATCGAGGTGAAGCCCGCCGTGCCGACGATCATCGCCTGCCGGGTGGTCAGGCCCTCGGGCAGGGGGACCAGCCAGTCGCCCTTCACGCGGGCTTTCTGGGCATGACCGCCCCACCAGATCTCGCCCACGCGCCAGCCGGTCAGCACGACCTTGTCGCCGGGTTTCCAGCGCGGGTCGGAGGACTCTTCCACCGTCCCCGCGAAGTCGATCCCCGAGACATGGGGCCAGGTCTTCACCAGCCCGCCGCCGGAGGTGATGACCATGCCGTCCTTGTAGTTGACGGTGGAATATTCGACGGCGACGAGCACCTCGGCCTCGGGCAGCCGGTCGACCTCGATGGCCTCCACGGCGGCGGAGACCTTCCCGGCGTCGTCCTTGTTCACGATCAGGGCGTTGAAGCTCATGCGATCCTCCAGCCTCGCGGCGCCCTCTGGATCGGGGCGCGGTTCGGGGCGGGAGAGTTTCCCTCCGCCTTCGGACTGTCAACCGGGGCTGTCGGTCGGCGACGGCGGGCGCGGGGCGGAACCGAGCCCGGCCCCGAGCCCAGCCCCGGGCCCGGCCCCGGGGCGCGGTGCGGATCGCGGGGCCGTCGCCGGTCCGGTTCGGTTGGGGGCGGTTCAGGCGACGTTGCGCCGCCGCCGCCGCCAGGCGACGCCGAGGCCGAGCGCCACGACCGCCCCCTGCAGGCCGAGCGCGCCGGGAAGCGGGACCTCCGACGTGAGCTCACGCACGATGAACGCGCCCGCGCCGCCGGAGCCGAGCAGCTGCGTCCCGGTGATCGAGTGCGCGCCCGCGGCCAGCGAGAAGGTCCCGCGGGAATAGCGCGTATCGTTGATGGCGCAGGTGATGTCGGAGTCGCAGGCCGCGCCGGAGGTGGGCGCGCTGGTCACGCCCTGCGACGCGGCCATGTCGAAGATTTCGAACTGGTCGGTCGATTGGAACAGGTCCAGCACGAACAGTTCGCCGGGCGCCGAGAGCAGGAAGGTCCAGGCCGGATCGGGCGCCGCGAGGGCGTCGGGATTCGTTCCCAGGGTGACGCTGGCGCCGCTGGCGAAGGGCGTGGCCGGCCCGTCGAAGCTGAACGTGTACCAGGTGTCGAGCGCGACCGCCGTGGCCTGCGCGGGGCGCGCCGCGGGGATCGCCAGAAGAGCGGCGGCGACGAGAGCGGCGAAAGTCCTGCGCATGGTCCTGCACTCCATCCTCGGGGGCGGAGAAGGCGACGGGGTGGGGTCGAAGCTCCGCATATGGAGGGGAAGCCTAAGGCGAAATTTGCCCCAGGGTCAACCGGCGACTGTTTCCGGGAATGGCCCAGTCGTTCACTTGGGGCGGGGCCCCGGGCGGCGCTTCGTGCGGCGCTCCGGGCGACGCGGGCCGGCGATGTTCAGCCCGGTTCGCCGTCATGCGCGGCGCGGCTGTCGGCGGGAGCCTGGTCGCGCGCCTCCATCCCATAGTCGCGGATCACCCCGGCGACCCGCAGGCGGTAGTCGGCGAACATCGCCCGCCGGCCCATGTCCTGGGCGCCGCGATGCTTCTCCACCGCCCGCCAGGCGGCGACCGCTTCCTCGTCGCGCCAGAAGGACAGGGACAGCAGCTTGCCGGGATGGGTCAGGCTCTCGAACCGCTCGACCGAGACGAAGCCGTCCTGGGCCTCCAGCAACGGGCGCAGGCCGGCGGCGACGTCCAGATAGGCCTCGCGGCGGTCCTCGCGGGGGATGACTTCGAAGATGACGGCGATCATGTGCGCTCCGTTTTCGGGCCGTGGGGCGCGGAGGCGGGGCGCGGGACGACGCGGCCCTCGGCGCGGATGAATGTCCCGGACCGGGCGAGACCGAAGGCCTCGCGCCCGATCCCATGGGTCTTCGGCCGACCGCGGCGCCGCTCATGGGCCGCGAGGCCGGGGACGAGCATAACCCGCAAACGGCGGAGGCCGAACCCTCTTGCGGCGCGAAACAGCCGATCAGGTCGGCGCCGCGCCGGGCGCCGGGCCTGCCGGGCTGAGGCGGGTGGGAAAGCTCCCCCCCGCCCCGGATCGGGTCAGATCAGTTCGATCACGTCGTTGGCCGCGCCGACGCCCTCGATCGCCACATTGCGGAAATAGGCCTCGACCCCCGTCCCCGCATCATCGTCGGCGGCCAGCACCAGGCGGTCGAAGGTTCCCGAGATCTCGGACAGGGCGATCTCGAAATACTCCCAGCCCTCGCCGATCGCATACTGGTCGTCATGGGTTCCGCGGCCCCAGTCCTGGGTCCCCGCGATCTGCCAGAAGCGCCACTGGCTGAGCGCATCGTCATTGTCGAGCCCGACGCCCATGATCTCGCCCTCGACATCCGAGCGGAACTCGAACCGCAGCACGCTGTCGGCGTCGACCTCGAAGGCGTCGAAGCGCACGCTCTTCCAGGTGTTGCCATCGAGCCGGACGCCGCTGGCGGTGGCGAAGGCGCGGGCGCCGGCGCTGTCCTGCGTCCCGCCATGGCTCGTGAGAGTGTCGTCGGGGTTGAGGATCTCGATATCGCGGAACGTCGCGGCGCCCGAGCCGTCTTCGTCGTCATCCGCCCCAAGCACAAGGTTGGCGAAGGTTCCGGCATAGGCTTCGCCGACCGCGATCTCGATCCGCTGCATGTCGCCGTCGCCGGTGTAGAGCGTCTCCCCGGCCAGCCCGACGAGGGACCCGTCCGAGCCGCCCAGACGGAACAGCTTGCCGGTGCTCAGCGACGTGTCGGTGTCGAAGCCGACGGCGGTGAGCTCGCCGAGGTCGTCGCTCGACATCTCGAAGGCCAGCACGGTGTCGGCGCCGATCGTGGCGTCGACCTCGATCCGTTTCCAGGCGTTGCCGGTCAGCGTGACCTCGCGGCCTTCGTCGCCGGGCGTCGCCGCGCCCTGGTCTCCGGTCCCCGCATGGGTGAAGACGCCGCAGACCACGCCGTCGACCTCGACCGGCGGCCCCTCCAGCAGGCGGATGTTGGAGAAGGTGGCCGATGCCGAGCCGTCGGCGTCGTCATCCGCCGCGAACACGATCCGGTCCGGAGCGCCCAGCGCGTAGTCGCCCAGACGGATGGCGTAATGGCGCGCGCCCGAGCCTTCGACATAGGTGTTGAAGTCGGTGCTGACGTCGATGGTCGGCTCGCCGGCCAACTGGAAGACCTTCTGCAGGTTGTTCAGCACGCCGTCGTCGTCGAAGCCCACCGCCAGCATCTCGCCCACATCGTCGGACGTCACGTCGAAGCTGAGCCAGGTGTCGGGGCCGATCGCGCCGGGCAGCGCCATCGACTTCCAGGCGTTGCCCGACAGCGTGAGCCGGGTGGCGCCGGCCGCAAGCTCCGCCACGCCTTCGTCCTGGCGCGGCGCGTAGCTGAGGACGGGCGTCATCTGGCCCTGCAGATCGAAAAGCTGCCGGCTTTCCAGCGTGATGTTGGAGAAGGTGGCGTTGCCCGAGCCGTCGCGGTCGTCATCGACCACGAAGACCAGGTCGTCCTCCCAGGTGGGCGACAGGGCGCCGACATGGATGTCGTAATGCACCGTGCCTCGGCCCGGATTGTAGTTCCGGTGCGTGTTGACGAAACTGGAATTGGCCGAGGAGCCGCCCAGCGAGATGATCGATTCCATCGTCATCTCGTTGTCGCCGTCGATGGCGACGCCGATGATCTCGCCCACATCGGTGGAGGAGAAGTCGAAGCTGAGCCAGTCGTCCTCCCCGATGGGGGCGTCCAGCGCCAGCCGCTTCCAGCCGTTGCCGGTGATGGTGACCGAGGTCCCGTCCCCGGAGATGACGGCCGACCCGGCATCCTGTTCTTCGTCGAAGGACCGCAGCTCCACCGGGGCGCCGTTGAGCAGCATCTCCTCGCCGTCGAGGAAACGGATGTTGGAGAAGGTCACGTCGGACGAGGCGTCGTCGTCATCGTCGGCGATCAGAACCAGCCTGGAGAAGGTCTCGCCCGCGAAATAGTCGCCGAGCGCGATGTCGTAGCTCTGCACCCCGCCGCCGGCGGTGTAGGAGAAGCGGTCGGCGATGCGGTTGACGTTCTGCGCGCCGCCCAGCACCAGCATGTTCCCGCGGTCGATGACGCCGTCGTTCTCCAGCGCCAGGCCGAAGA
The DNA here is from genome assembly GCF_900106695.1 of Albimonas donghaensis. Taxonomy (GTDB): domain Bacteria; phylum Pseudomonadota; class Alphaproteobacteria; order Rhodobacterales; family Rhodobacteraceae; genus Albimonas; species Albimonas donghaensis. The sequence goes on along the minus strand of NZ_FNMZ01000007.1, from coordinate 10,868 downwards.
ATTCGCCCACATCGGGGGCCTTCACGTCGAGCCGAAGGCGGGTGTCGGCGGTGATGTGCTGGCGGATGCCCACCGATTTCCAGGCGTTGCCGGTCAGCGTGATCGCGGTTCCGTCCTCGGAGACTTCGGCCGCCCCGGGGTCGTCGGCGGGGTCCGCGGGTTCGGCGGGCATGACCCCGGCCGCGCGGCCGTCCACGATCAGCTCCGGCGCGTCGAAGAGGGCGTCGAGCGCCGGATCGTCGAGGATCAGGTGGGAGAACAGGTCCCCTTCCGACGCCTCGGCCATGTCGAGCCGCATGGAGACCGCGACCGACGGAGTCTCGTTGGCGTCGAGCGCGAACAGCATGTAGGGCCCGGGCGTCAGCAGGCTGGTCGAGTCCGGCAGCTTGGCGACGATCGAGCCGTCCTCGCGCACGAAGAAGTCGAGATCGACGAAGCGGGTCTCCACGTCGATGGAATGGGTGGCGGAGCCGTGCTTGATGAAGGTGACGCGGCTGACGTCCAGGGGGCGGTCCACGGAAAAGGTGAAGACGTCGCCGGCGCTGATATGGGTCGGGGCCTCGAGGATCTCGATCTTGTCCTCGATCAGGGCGCCGCCGTCGTCGAACAGGTATTCGGGGTTGAAGCGCTGGGCGTTGAGGTTGGTGTAGGGCCCCGGCGCGCCGCCGCCGAGCGAGTAGACCGAGCCGTCGGGCAGCAGGATCGACGAGGAATGGTAGAGCCGCGGCAGATCCTCGGGGTCCGAGCGGGTGAGCTCGCCGGTGTCCGGATCGAAGGTCACGGCGTCGTAGGTGAACTTCTCGAAGCTCTCATCCTCGTTCGGTCGGTCGTTGCCGCCGGTGATCAGGACCGAGCCGTTGGGCAGCACCGCGAAGTTCGACCAGGCGCGCATGCCCTCGATGGGCTCGAACAGGGCGCCGATCTTCTCGAAGCTGACGCTGTCGCCGGAGATGTCGACGACCCAGAGCTTGCCCTTGAGGTCGATGGTCAGGACCTTGTCGACGTCGAAAAGGATGGCGGGCGATGAGTTGTCGGAGATGAACGGCAGCAGGCCGATTTCCTTCGCAGGCAGGTCCTCCTCCCAGGCGAAGTCGTAAACTTCCGGCCGATAGTTGTACCAGCCGATCAGCTTGCCGGCCTCGTTCATGTAAAGCTTGGGATACCACCAGCGGTTATTGGCCTGCTCACCTTCGAACAGCCCGGAATTTTCGAACAGGGTCGCGCCTTCCTCGGCGCTGTAGACCTCGGCATGGGGCGCGCGCAGGTAATGCGCGTCGGCGCCGCCGAGGATGTAGACGTCGCCGGTCGGGAGCGTCAGCGCCGAGGCGTAGAAGCGGGCGTAATGCATCTCGCCGGCGGGGTGGGTGTAGAGCTCGTGGGTCTCGGGGTCGAAGGCGGTGACATCGGTGATGCCCTTGTTGGGACGGCCCAGCGGGCGGGCGTCGCCGCCGACGATCAGAAGCTCTCCGGTGCTGCCCAGCGTGGTGACGATGGAGCAGAAGATGTCGGTGGCCGTGGTGTGTTCGAGCAGCTGGCCGGATCCGGTCTCGAAGCTCCAGACCGCGTAGTGCTGCTCGCCGCCCTGCATGCCGAGCTCGTCGGTGCCGAAGGTGAGCAGTTCCTGCTCGGCGGTCAGGATCACATGAATGGAGATCAGCGGCCAGTCGTCGAGCGGCAGCCATTCGCCGGGGAGGCCGGAGTCGATGGTTCCGGAGTCGATGGTCATGCTCATGGTCCTTGGCGGTCGCTGCGACCGCGGCGCATTCCGGCTGATGTCGGGCGTCCGCGTCCGCCCGCCGGAAGACGGGAGTCACACGATCTCCCTCCAGCCGGCGCGGCCGGTCGGCAGAAAAGAATCAGTAATCACTAAAAAATTATCACTCGGTCTGTGAGTCGATCAAGCGAGTCGCGCAATTGTTCTCTGTATTGGGCCGATTATGGCCGTCGTTAAACCATCGTGAATTTGTGTAATTGTGGAGTATTAGGGTGTGTTGTCCTGTCTATATCCGCTTGCATCCGGCTGTTTTCCGGCTGATGCGCTTTGTGAAGGTTGGAGAGTCCGCGCAAGCGCCAAGACGGCGCTGACGAGACTGTCGGCTGGGCGACCTGCGGAACTTGCTGAATTCAAGTGCGCGGGGATTGTTTGTGGGCGCTTGTTAACAATTAATAGATGAAACGTTTTGCGAATGCGCGCGCCGGACATGCTGACCTGACACCCCAAGAGGGCGCCGGGCGTCGTCTATGGAAACGGGATGATCGGATGAACGGATCCGGGAGGGTGTTCAGGCCGGTTGACCGAAGGCGACCGCTCTATTCGTCACCGCCGAGGCTTTCGATCCGTCGCCTTGAGCGTTCGAACGCCGCCGCCGCCGCCGCCGCCGGCCCCCGCGGCCCGGGGCGCTCCGCGCTGCGCCAGTCCCGCCGCGCCCCGTCGCGCTCACCTCTGCGCGAGCCCCATTCACGCGCCCCGCCCGGACGTGCACCATGCGGCCCGCGCGGGCCTTCCGCGCCGACAGAGACGAGACGCCCTTCATGTCCGACGCGCCCTCCGCCGCAACCTCCTCCCTCCCCGCCCCCGCCCCCGCGGCCCGGGCCGACACGGCGCCCGCGACCTCCGCCGACATCATCGCCCGGCGGCTGCGCGAGGCCGGCGTGCGCCACGCCTTCGGGGTGCCGGGCGGCGAGGTGCTGGGCCTGATCGCGGCGCTGGAGCGCAACGGCATCCGCTTTCACCTCGCCCGCCACGAGAACGCCGCCGGCTTCATGGCCGAGGCCGCCTGGCACGCCACCGGCGCGCCGGGCGTGCTGGTGGCGACGGTGGGGCCGGGGCTCGCCAACGCGGTCAACGTCACCGCCAACGCCCAGCAGGACCGGGTTCCGCTTATCGTCATCTCCGGCCGCATCCCGGAGGCCGAGGCCCTGACCTATTCCCACCAGGTGATGGACCACCAGGCCGTGCTCCGCCCCCTGGCGAAGGCCAGTTTCGAGGCCCGCGCCGGCGCCTGCGGACCGATGATCGACAAGGCCATCCGGCTGGCGCTCGACCCCCGTCCGGGGCCGGTGCATATCGACCTGCCGATCCCCGTGGCGACGGCGCCGGAGACGCCGCCCGCCGCCCCCCTGCGCCCCGCGCAGCGTCCGGCCGCCCCCGCGCCGGGGCCGGATCTGGACCGCGCCCGCGCCATGTTCGCCGCGGCGCGCCGCCCGGTGATCCTCGCCGGGCTCGACCTGCTGACCGAACCGGACGCGGTAGAGACCCTGCGCGCCGTCGCCCGCGCCCATGCGATCCCGGTGCTGACCACCTACAAGGCCAAGGGCGCGCTGCCCGAGGACGATCCGCTGAGCCTCGGCGGACACGGGTTGTCGCCGCGTTCGGACGCCATCGTGCTGCCGCTGCTGGCGCAGGCGGACCTGGTGATCTGCGCGGGCTACGACCCGATCGAGATGCGGGCCGGCTGGCGGGCGCCCTGGGACGCTTCCGTCGCGCTGGAATTCGCCGCCGCCCCCGACCGCCAGTTCCTGCACGCGGCCGCCCTGTCCTGGACCTGCGGGGTGGGCCCGGGGCTGGCCGCGCTGACCGAGGGGCAGGCGCCCGCCGAGAGCTGGCCGGGGGGCGAGCCCGCCGCCGCCCGCGCCGCCCTGGCCGAGGCCTTCGGGGCCCGTCCCGGCGAGGGCTGGGGGCCGGGCGCGGCGCTGCGGCTGCTCGACCGGATGAAGCCCGCAGGCACGGTGACGACGGTGGATTCGGGCGCCCATCGGATCCTGCTCAGCCAGGTGTGGACCTGCGACGCACCCGGCGCGCTGCTGCAATCCTCGGGCCTGTGCACCATGGGCTGCGCGCTGCCGCTGGCGGCGGGGACGGCGCTGGCGGCGGAGGGCGGGCCGCCGCCGCTCTGCGTGATCGGCGACGGCTGTCTGGACATGACCCTGGGAGAGCTGGCGACGCTGCGCGATCTCGGCCGGCCGGCGGTGGTGGCGGTGCTGGTCGACGGCTCGCTGGAGCTGATCGCGCTCAAGCAGCGGCGCGACGGGCTGGCTCCGGCGGGGGTGGCTTTCGGGCGCACGGACTACGCCGCGGTCGCGCGCGCGATGGGGCTGCGCGGGGCCGTGGCGACGGGGCCGGAGGCGCTTTCCGCCGCCTATGCCGAGGCGCTGGAAGCGCCGGTCCCCACCGTCATCGCCATCGAGATCCCGCCGGGCGCCTATGACGGGCTGATCTGAGCCGGAGGGTCCGACGCGCCGGACGCCTGCGGGCCGTAAAGGATTAGGCAATCATTGTTCCGCTATGAACGGAAGGCGCGGGAAAGGCCGCCTTCGCGTCAGGCGGCTTCGGACGGCCGGATGTCTCGCATAGGGGGGCGGCCCGATGCGTATGCGCGCGTTTGCTTTCGGACGGAGCACCCAATGGCCCGAGCCCTTCAGAGGATCACCTATGTCGAGGACGAGCCGGATATTCGCGCGATCGCCAACCTGCTGCTGACCCAGGTCGGCGGGTTCGAGACGGACATGTGCGCCTCCGGACAGGAGGCGCTGGACCGGACGGGGGATTTCAACCCGGACCTGATCCTGCTGGACGTGATGATGCCCGGGCTCGACGGGCCGCAGACCCTGGCCGGGCTGCGCAAGGACGCCCGGCTGGCGCGCACCCCGGTGATCTTCGTGACCGCCAAGGTGCAGGGGCGGGAGGTGTCGCGCTACATCTCCATGGGGGCGGTGGACGTGATCCCCAAGCCCTTCGATCCGCTCACGCTTCCCGACAAGCTGCGCGCCATCTGGGACCGGACCTGCGCCGCGCCTCCGGCCGGGGAGGACGCGGCGGAACGGGTGCTGGCGCTGGTCGAGCAGCATTGCCGCTCGCTCATCCGCCAGTCGGAGCATCTGCGTGACCTGCTCGACCGCGGGGTGCTCGGACCCGCCGCGGATGCGACGACGGACGAAGGCGGCGCGGCGGCGGCGACGAACGAAGGCGGCGCGGCGGCGGCGGGGACCGAAAGCGGGGCGCTGGCGGGCGACGTGGCCTCCATCGCGCACACCCTCACGGGCAGCGCGGGCGCCTTCGGCTTCAGCGAAATCAGCGAGGCCGCGCGGGCGCTGGAGACGGAGGCCGAGCGTCTCGGGGCGCTCGCGCTCGACCCGTCCTCCGTCGGCGGGGCGGCGGAAGCGGCGGCGCTGGCCGCGATGCGCGGGGCGTTCGAGCATCTGGCGAAGCTGATCGCGACGGTCACGCCGAGCCATTCGCGCCTGTACCGCGCGCGCCTCTCCCGGTCGGAGCGGGAGGCTGACGACGCCGACTGAGCGGGCGGCGGAAGCGGCGCCCGGTCTGGCACCGGCGGCGCGGGGGCGGCGGGGGCGGTGCCCGTGCGGGGACGACAAGGCCGGGCGTCGGATCGGCGCGGCGCGCAATGCCGGGCGCTGGATCGAGCCGGCACGCGACGCCAGGCGCCGGATCGGGCTGTCGCGCAATGCCGGGCGCTGGATCGAGCTGGCACGCGACGTCAGGCGCCGGATCGGGCTGGCGCGCAATGCCGGGCGCTGGATCGGGCCGGCACGCTACGCCGGACGCCGGATCGGACCGGCGCGCAACGCCGGGCGGCGGATTGATCTCGAGGCGAACCTCCATGCGTCCCGCGCGCGCGGTTCGGGGTTCGGGGTTCGGGGTTCGGGGGCGGCGGGCAGAGGCATCCAAGGGCTGTAAAGCTCCAGCTAGAAATGTTAATCGTCCCTGAAGCGCCCGCCCGGAGGTCGCGGCCTCGAACCTCGCGGCCCTGCGAACCGCGGACGGAAGCGTCGCGTTTTCGAAGGGTCCGCGATGTCCGTTTCAGATCGTTTGCGCGCCGATGACGCGGAGCCCGCCGTCCCGGTCGGCGGCGAGGCGCGGTCCTCCACCGCCGAGGACAACGTCGGCGATGGAGCGCCGTCCGGCGCGATGGGCGGCGCGCCGAGGGCCGCCGATGCGCCTCGCCCCGAACCCAACCCGGACCCCGACTCCAACCACGCCCCCGAGCCGGACGCCGGGTCGCACAGGGGCGTCGCGCTGGTCATCGACCTCGACGGCACGCTGGTGCCCGTCGACACGCTGCATGAAAGCGCCCTGGGGCTGATCGCGCTGGGCTTCGGCCCGCTCGCCGCCGCCGCGCCCGAACTGGCGCGGGCCGCGCGGCTGGGCAAGTCGCCGCTCAAGGCCCGCATCACCGACCGGGTGACCATCGACGCCGCCGGCCTGCCCTATCGCGAGTCGGTGCTCGACCTGATCCGGGAGGCCCGCGCCGCCGGCCGCTTCGTGATGCTCGCCACCGCCTCCGACCAGCGGGTCGCGGACGCGGTGGCCGCGCATCTGGGCCTGTTCGACGCGGTCGAGGGCTCCGACGGCACGGTCAACCTGGGCGGCCACGCCAAGGCAGACATGCTGATCGCGCGGTTCGGACGGCATGGATTCGACTATGTGGGCGACGCCCCGCGCGATCTGCCGGTCTGGGCCTCCGCCCGCCGGGTGATCACCGCCGGCGCCTCGCCCGGGCTGATCCGCCAGGCCGAGGCGCTGACCCGGCCCGAAACCGCGCCCGAGGCGCTGCATCTCGACCCCGCCTCGCAGGGGCTGGGCCGGATCCGGCCCTATATCCGCGCCATGCGCCCGCATCAGTGGATGAAGAACACGCTGGTGTTCCTGCCGCTGCTGGCCAGCCATCAGTCCGGCGCCGGGGCCTGGCTGACCGCGATGCTGGCCTTCGCGGCGTTCTCGCTGGTGTCGTCCTCGGTCTATTGCGTGAACGACCTGCTCGACCTCGACGCCGACCGGGCCCATCCGCGCAAGCGCTTCCGGCCCTTCGCCTCCGGCGCGGTGCCGGCGTTGCACGGGCTGTTGATGGGCGCGGTTCTGTTCTGCGGGGGCTTCGGTCTGGCCTGGGCGGTGTCGGACCTGCTGTTCGGCGTGCTCTCGGTCTATTTCGGGGCGACGCTGCTCTATTCCATGGCGCTGAAGCGGGAGCTGGTGATCGACATCTGCATGCTCGCGGGGCTCTACACCCTGCGGGTCATCGCGGGGTCGATGGCGCTGCAGCTCGAGGTGTCGCCCTGGATGCTGGCGCTGTCGGTCTTCCTGTTCCTGTCGCTGGCCGCGATGAAGCGGCAGACCGAGCTGGTGGACCTGGCCGCCGAGGGCAAGTCCGAGACCTCGGGCCGCGCCTACCGCGCCGACGATCTGCCGGTGGTCACCATGATGGCGATCGCGGCGGGCTATACGGCGGTGCTGGTGCTGGCGCTCTACATCTATTCGCCCACGGTGCAGCGGCTCTACATGTCGCCGCTGCTGCTGTGGGGGGCGCCGCCGATCCTGCTCTACTGGTCCTCGCGCATGGTGATGATCGCGCATCGCGGGCAGATGAACGACGACCCGGTGCTGTTCGCCATCCGGGATCCGCTGTCCTGGATATGCGGCGCGGGGATGCTGGCCTGCGCCATGGTCGCCAAGTGGTACTGAGCGGATGACGAAGCCCGGGGGGGCGCTGATGAGAGCGCGGGAAGTCGACGAGCGCCCCGGCGCCGCGCGCCCGATGCCGGATTACGCGCCCGGCGGATTGCGGGCGCCGCGCCGGCTGACGGGGCGCGAGATCGCGGTGCGCTACGCGGGCTTCGCGTTGCTGGCCATGCTGTGCAACCTCGGCGTTCAGCGCCTGGCGCTGGCGGCGCTGGGCCGGGGGGAGCCGGTGGCCTTCGGCTGGGCCCCGGACATGCTGGACTGGTTCCTTCACGACGTGCTGGCGGTTGTGCGCGCCGGCGGCGGCTGGCGGGCGGAGCTGAGCGGCCCGCTGGCGCTGAGCATCGCCATCGCCTGCGGGACCGGGGCGGGGCTGGTGCTGAAATACCTGCTCGACAAGCGCTGGATCTTCCATGACCGCAGCACCGGCGCCGCCGCCCATGCGCGGCGGTTCGGGCTCTACACGCTGATCGGGTTGCTGACCACGACGCTGTTCTGGGGGGCCGAGGCGCTGGCCTGGTCGATCTGGGGCACCAGCCTGGCGCGCGAAACCGGCGCGGCGCTGGGCCTGGTGGTGGGCTATGTGGTGAAATACCGGCTGGACCGCCGCTTCGTCTTCACCCCCTCCGACGCGACGGGCACGAGCCGATGAGCCGCGCGGGAGGCGGCGAGACGGTCGGGGATGGGGCGGCCCGGTCCGCGCCCGAGCTCGGCCCCGCGCCGCCTCTGCGCGGCGACCTGCCCGCGCCCGCGCCGCTGACCGGCTGGGGGCGGTTCCCGAGCGTCCGCGGCCACCTGCGCGCCCCCCGCGACGCCGCGGAGGCGGCGGCGCTGGTGCGGGGGCAGGGCGCGGGGCTGGCGCCGCGGGGGCTCGGGCGGGCCTATGGCGACGCGGGGCTGCCGCCCGCCGAGGGCCCGGCGCTGGCGCTGTCCACCGCGGGGCTGAACCGTTTCGTGGAGATCGACGAGACCGCGCCCCGCATCGTCGCCGAGGCGGGCGTGAGCCTCGCGGACATGGAGACCGCGCTGCTCCCCCGCGGGCTGTTCCCGCCGGTGGTCCCGGGCACGCGCTTCGTGACGCTGGGCGGGATGATCGCCGCCGATGTCCACGGCAAGAACCATCACGCGCCCGGCGGCGGCTCGTTGTCCGCGCATCTCGACTGGGTGGAGGTGATGGGGCGCGACGGCGGGGTCCGGAGGCTCGCCCCCGGCGATCCGGGCTTTGCGGAGACCTGCGGCGGCATGGGGCTCACCGGCCTGATCCTGCGCGCCGCCCTGCGCCTGCGCCGGGTCGAGACCGGCTGGCTGCGGCAGGAGGCGATCCCGGCGCCCGATCTGGCCGCGGCCATGGCCGCGATCGAGGCCGCGTCGGGCTGGACCCATACCTCCGCCTGGATCGATTGCCTGGCGCGGGGGGCGAAGCTCGGTCGGGCGCTGGTCTACCGGGCCGAGGACGCGGCCCTGGCGGAACTGGGCGCGCGCGAGGCCGCCGACCGCTGGGCGCTGGGCCGGGCCGCCAAGCGCATCGGCCCGCCGCCGGATCTGATCCCCGGCTTCGCGCTGAACGCGCTGACGGTGCGGGCGTTCAACGCGCTTTACTGGCGGGCCGGGCTGCGGGCTGCGGCGCGCGGGGGGGCTCGGGGGGGAGCGCGGGGGGGGGCGCTGACCCCGTGGAGCGCCTGTTTCCACCCGCTCGACGCGGTGCTGGGCTGGAACCGCATCTACGGGCGGCGCGGTTTCGTGCAGTTCCAGTGCGTGCTGCCGCCCGAGACCGCCGAGGCGGGGCTGCGCGCGATGCTGGAGACGGTCTCGGCCTCCGGGCAGGGCTCGTTCCTCGCGGTCCTGAAGCTGTTGGGAGACGGGCAGGGGGCGCCGACCTCGCTGGCCTTTCCCCGCCGCGGCTGGACGCTGGCGCTGGACTTCCCCGCCACCGACCGCGCCCTGCGGCTGGTCGCCCGGCTGCGCGCGCTGACCGCGGCCCATGGCGGGCGCCTCTACCTCGCCAAGGACGCGACGCTGACGCGGGCGGAGCATGATGCGCTCGATCCCCGCGCCGCCGCCTTCCGGGGGGCGGAGGCCCGCGACCCCGCCTTTCTCACCGAGCTTGCCAGGAGACTAGGTCTTTGACTTCCCCCGCGTCCGCTTCGCGCGCCTCCGCTTCCCCCGCGTCCCCCCGAACCCCCGCCGAGACCCGGCCCGCGCTGATTCTCGGCGCCCGGTCCGACATGGGCCGCGCCGTGGCGCATCTGCTGGCGGCGGAGGGGCGCCCGATCCTGCTCGCCGGCCGCGACGTGGCGGCGCTGGAGCGGGACGCGGCCGACATCGCCGCCCGCCACCGGGTCGAGGCGCGGGCGCTGGCATGGGACGCGGCGGATCTGGCGGGCCATGCCGCCTGGCTGGACGCGCTGCCCGAGACGCCGGGCGTGGTGCTTTCGGCGGTGGGTCTGCTGGGCGATCAGGAGGCGACGCAGGAGGACCCGGCCCGGATCGCGGAGATCGTGACGGCCAATTTCACCGGCCCCGCCGTGGCGCTGGAGGCGGCAGCGGTCCGGCTCGCGGCGTTGCCGGGGCCGACGGCGGTGATCGGCATCGCCTCGGTCGCCGGCGACCGGGGGCGGGCGCGCAATTACTGGTACGGCGCGGCCAAGGGCGGCTTCGCCACGATGCTTTCGGGCCTGCGCCAGCGGTTCGCGGGGACCGACCTGCTGGTGATGACGGTGAAGCCCGGCTTCGTGGCCACGGCGATGACCGAGGGCATGGACCTCCCCGCCCCCCTGACGCTGACCGCCGAGGCCCAGGCCGAACTGATCGTCCGGGCCCTGCGCAAGCGCCGGGCGAAGGTCATGCACTGGAAATGGGCGCTGCTGATGAGCGTGATCCGCAACCTGCCCGAGGCGATTTTCCTCCGCACCAGGTTCTGAGGCGCGGATCCGCCCGCCTCCCCCGGCTTGGCCGCGATGCGGAGCCCGCGCGGGTCCGGGCGGCGCTGCGGGACATGGAGACCGCCGTCGCGCCCTCCGAGGCTTCGCCACAGGAGAGGCGCGCCGCAGCCGGGCTGCGGGCTCAGGCCCTGCGCCGGGCCGGATTGTCGCCGGATTGTCGGTGAGGGGGGGAGCGAGAGGCGGGGGGGGGCGGCGCGGCGGCGCTCCGCCATCCCGGCGTCTCGTCTCGGGAAAGTCCTGCCTGATGGTGCGGTTGAGAAGACTCGAACATCGATATATGGGGTTCCGAGGCGTTCTGTAAAAATCTTAAGCGTATGAAATTTATATGTATGGCATTCCTAAGCGGACCGACGCGGGCTAGAGCGGAACCCGACCTGATTGAATCGCAGGGGATTCGCCTCGGGGTCTCGGTCTGATTCAAGGTGTCTGCCGGGGACGGAGGCCGGCGGATA
>NZ_FNMZ01000008.1 GCF_900106695.1 Albimonas donghaensis | reverse complement strand
CATCGGCCGCATCGCAGACGCCTACACCCCCGCCGAATGCGCCGACTGCTTCAGCGCATGCCGATACGATCCAGACTGGTAGGATTCCGCTCTAGGGCAGTGCGGCCATCCAGCAGGTGACCAGCCCGCGTCTCCAGTCCCTGGATGTGATGACGTCCAACGAAGGCACGGCGCTGGCCTATGTGGAGGCGCGCGCGCGTTCGTCGGGGGAAGTCATCTCGGCCGTCCAGCTGGAGGAGGTGCAGAACACCACCACCCAGTCCACCGGCGGAATCAAGGGCGGCGGCGGCAAGATGGAGTCCACTGAGTTCTCCTACTTCGCCCACTTCGCGGTGGCCGTGTGCGATGGCCCGGTCTAGAACTTCAGCTGTGTCTGGGCCGAAGGCGAACCGCCGGACCTATGGCGCGGACTCATATCTTCGCGATCCAGAAGCGGATGGCTGCGAGCTTGAGGGCGGCGAGGTAATTGTCGGGCCTGCGGTCGTATCGGGTGGCAAGACCGCGGAACTGTTTGATGCGGTTGAAGAAGCGCTCGACGAGGTTGCGCTGACGATAGGCTCAGGGGCTGAAGCTGAAGGCTTGCTTTCGGATCACGCGGGGCGGGATGTTCGCCCAAACGCCGCGGGCCGCCGCGCCCTCGCGGATCGGGTTTGTGTCGTAGGCGCGGTCCGCGATCAGGGTCGCGCCCTCGTCGAGCCCGGCGACGAACGCCGTTCCCACCGGCGCGTCGCCCGCCTGGCCGGGCGTCAGCTTCAAGCGGATGGGGCGGCCCTCGGCATCGACCAGGGCGTGGATCGTCGTGGTCAGCCCCCCGCGGGAATGTCCCATGCAGCCATGCCCGCCGTCGTCCTCGGCGGGACCCCCCTTTTTACCGCGGCCCCGTGCTGGTGGACGCGGACGCAGGAGCTGTCGATCATCACGATGTCGCCGTCATAGGCCTCTGAGATCGCTTCCAGAATGCGGTCCCAGACCCCGGCCGCACGCCATCGGGTGAAGCGGTTGTACAGCGTGGTGCGCGGGCCATAGCGCTCGGGCACGTCGCGCCAGGGCGTCCCGGTGCGGAACCGCCAGAGGATGCCGTTGATCACACGGCGGTCGTCCACCCGCGGCACGCCCCGCGACTTCTGCGGCAGCAGCGGCTGGATGATCGCCCATTCCCGGTCGGTCAGTTCGTGACGGCGCATCGATACCTCCTCCTTTCGGAGGTTGAATCAAAGATGCGAGGTCATGGGAATCCCGTTTATGGGGACGCGTCCTAATGGAAGAGGCATGGACTGTTCGCAGAAGGCGGCAAGGAGAGCGGGCCCGCGGCAACAGGGCATGAGAACCTGCCTCCGCGAGCCTCGGGGCCTCGGGCGCCTATGAGGGCAACAGGGCCTCCAGCGCGGCGCGGGCCTCGACCGAGAACGGCGTCGCGCGGCCCGTGATACGATCGACATTCACGATCACGGCCTGCCCGGTGGCCGTCGCACGCGCTCCGTCGAACACCGCCTGGCCGAGCGTGAGCGACTTCGAACCCAGCTTCAGCAGGCGACACGCCGCCTCCGGCGCGCCGGGGTGGAACAACTCGCCGCGGAAATCCACCTCGAACCGCACCAGCATGAAGGTCCGCTTCGGCCCTCGCGTCAGAGGAGTGCGGGTCGCCAGCAACAGATTGCGAGCGTTTTCCATAAGTTGGATCACGGCGACATTGTTGACATGGCCGTTCATGTCCAGATCGGCGATACGCAGCCGCTCCTCGGTGAAGAGATCGAAGCTGGCCCGGTCGGCGAGATCGAGGCTCTCCATCACGCTCACCATGTCGTCGGCCAGTCGGCGAGCCGGCGTTTGCCGATCCCCCCGCCCGGACGACGCTGGTGCAGCTCGCGCATGCGGATCAGCCAGTCGCGAGTCTCGCGCGGGTCGATCACCGTCTGGGCCATGAAAGCGTCCGCCAGCGCATAGGCCGAGGTGTCGCGGGCCACCTGCGCCTCGAGGTCGGCGTAGGTCTCGGGCGACTGACCAGGCTTGAGCCGATGGATCACGTTCATCGCCGGGCCGCGGCCCATCAGGCTGACCTCGGCGGTGACCCAGGCGGCCATCTCGTCGCAATAGCCGGCGCCCATGTTCAGATGCGCCTGACCGTAGGACTTGCGCATGATCACCGACAGCTTGGGAACGGTCGAGGCCCCCAGCGCCTGAAGGTAGTTCATGATCTTTCCGGGCATCTTCTTCTTCTCGCCCGCCGCGCCGACCATGAAGCCGGGCGTGTCCGCGAAGGTGATCAGCGGGATGTTGAAGCTATCGCAGAGCACGATCAGCGAAATGATCTTGTCGCAGCAATCCGCGTCCAGCGCCCCGGCCTTGTGCATCGGGTTGATGGCGATCACGCCCACCGTCTCGCCGTTCAGCCGCGCCAGCCCGGTGAAGGCGGTGGGCGCGAAATGCTCCTTCAGCGGGAACAGCGTGTCCGCATCGAAGATCACCGACAGGATCCTGCGCACGTCGTAACCGCGCCGGGGGCTCTCGGGCAGGAGCTTGAGCAGGTCCTCCTTGTCGCCGCCCGGCGCGCCGGGCGCCGTGCGCGGCGGCGTCTCTCCGGCATGGGAGGGCATGTAGGACAGGAACCTGCGGATCTCGGCGATCGCCTCCTCATCCGTGTCCACCACCCGGTCTACCAGCCCGGTGACCTTGCTCTGGCTCTCCCAGCCTCCGAAGACCTTCGGGTCCTCCTCCTCTGCCAGAGCCACCGATGTTACATGCTCCGAGGACACCGCGAACACCGCGCCCTTCCGCATCACCACGAAGTCCGACATGGCGGCGTAGAACGAGCCGTCGCCATAGGTCAGTCCCAGCACCGCGGCGGCCCAGGGGGAGGAGCGGTCGCGCCAGAGCTCCGAATGCTCGCCGGCGCGGTGCAGACCCTGCGCTCCCATAATGTCGGGAATGCGGGAGCCGGCGCATTCGTTGAGCAGCACGAGCGGCACGCCGTTCTTCTTCGCGTTGGCCTTGGCGTGGTGGAACTTCTTGTCGCCGATGGCGGAGGTCGAGGCGCCCAGCGTGGTGAAGTCAGCGGCGTGGATCACCGCTTCGCGCCCGTCGATGCGGGCCGCGCCGCTGACATAGCCGTCGGCGGGGGATCGGTCCGCGTCGGCCGGGTGCATGGACCGGGCCAGCAGCCCCCATTCGGCGAAGCTGTCGGGGTCGACCATCAGGGCCACCCGTTCCCGCGCGCTGAGCACGCCGGCCTCGCGGCGCTTCTCGTGGCGGGGCGCGGGCCCCATGGCGAGGGCGGTCTCGCGCCGGGCCGCGAGGTCGGAGATCTGGTCCTCGAAGCTCATGACGCGATCACCATCACGGTCTGGTCGGCGGCGACGGGATCGTCCTTGGCCACCAGGATCTCGACGAGGGTCCCGGAGGCGGGGGACATCACCCCAAGCTCCATCTTCATGGATTCGATCAGCATCAGCTCCTGCCCTTCCTCGACGACGTCGCCCGGGGCTGCGAGCAGCTCCCAGACCGTGCCGGAGACTTCGGAGATCACGGGTGTTCTGGTCATGGTCAGGTCTTTCCTGGAGACGGCGAGAGGGGGATGGCCCCGCTCAGCGCCCGTAGACGAGTTCGGGAAGCCAGAGCGAAATCTCCGGCAGGTAAGTGACGAGCATCAGCAGGACGAGCATCATCAGAAGCAGCGGCGTCACCCCCCGGCTGACGGTGGACAGCGGCGCCTTCGCGACGTTGCTTAGCACGAAGAGGTTCAGCCCCACCGGCGGGGTCAGAAGCGCCATCTCCATGTTGATCACCATCACCACTGCGAAATGCACCGGGTTGATGCCCAGCGGCGCCAGCAGCGGGACCAGGATGGGCAGGGTGATCAGCATGATCGACACGGTTTCGAGGAACATGCCCATGGCGAACAGGATCACGTTGACGATCAGCAGGAACTGCCAGGGCTTCAGGTCGGCATCGGTCATCGCGCGGACAATGTCGGTGGGGATGCCGGAGGCGGTCAGCCACTGCGCCAGCACCAGCGCGGTGGCGATGATGATCACGATCGCCGCCGCGGCGCGCAGCGCGTCCGAGATCTCCCAGATCGCGTCGCGCAGGCGGAAACCCTTGTAGAAGAAGATCGAGATCACCAGCGCGACCATCGCCGCCAGCACCGAGGCCTCGGTCACCGTGGTCAGGCCGCCGTAGATGCCGACCCCGATGATCGCGGGCAGCGACAGTGCCGGCAGCGCGTCGCGCACGATCCGCCATTTCTCGGCGCGGGACTTAGGCTTCTCCCGCGGGAGGTTGTGTCGGCGAGCGTAGACCATGGCGTAGACCACAAAGATCCCCGCCTGCAGCGCGCCGGGCACGACGCCGGCGAGGAACAGCTGCGGGACGCTCTCGTCGGCGATCAGCGCGAACAGGATCATCGACAGCGACGGCGGCACCAGAATCCCCAGCGTGCCCGAGGCCGCGAGAATGCCGAGCGAGAAATCCGCCGGGTAGCCGCGCCGCTGCATCGCCGGGGCGAGGATCGCGCCCATCGCCATGGCGGTGGCCACTGAGGACCCGCAGATCGCCGAGAACAGCGTGCAGCCCGCGACCGCCGCGATGGCGAGCCCGCCGGGCACGCGCCCGACCCCGAGGCTGACGAAGTCGATCAGCGCTTTGGCCACGCCGCCCTTCTCCATGAAGGAGGCGGCCATCATGAAGAAGGGCACCGCCAGCAGGGTCTCGCTTTCCAGACTGTCGAGCATCTTCTGGAAGGCGGAGATCAGCGGCGTGTCGTTGAGCCAGTACATGGTAACGCCGGTGGTCCCGAGCACCAGGAACAGCGGCATGCCGATGGCGAGCAGCACGAAGAACATCGCGCCGAAAAGCTGGATGGGCATCAGGAAACCTCCGCCGGGTGGGAGAGCCGCATCGCGCCGGGATCGTATCGGAAGCTCCAACGCCACAGACGGATCGCGAAACGTGGAGCCAGCAACGCGCCCGAAACGGGGATGGCGCTGTAGTAGACCCAGAGCGGGAAGGCGAGCGTGGTGGGCGAACGCTCGTTCAGCTCCCACGCGTCCAGGGTCAGAAACGTCCCGTGCCACAGCATCAGCAGCCCGAACACCACGCCCACCGAGCAATTGAATATCTCGAGCCGGCGCTGGGCCGCGGCGGACAGCCGGGAAACGAGGAAGTCGGCGCGGATATGACCGTCGACGCGGACCAGCTCCGAGGCGGCGACCAGCATCGCCCACATCAGGCCGTAGACCGCGACCTCCGAAAACCAGATCACCGCGTAGTCGTGAAATAGCCAGGTCGAGACGATCTGGTAGAAATAGGTCAGCAGCGCGAACAGGCCGATGGCGCCGATCAGGCCGCGGATGAATTTCGACATTTGGTCATGTCCCGTGGGGCAAGGGAGGCGGCGGGAGAAGGCGGGCGCCGACCCTGGGCAAGGCCGGCGGCCGGGACCGCGTGCGGGCGGGGAGACGAGGCTCCCGCCCGCACGCGGCTTCCGGCGCGAGCCCGGCTCAGTTCACGGCCGAGATGTCCTTGATCGCCTGCTCGACCAGCGCGGGGTCGATGTTGAGCTGCTCCACCAGGGCGGGCTGCGTCTCCATCAGCATCTCGCGGGAGGCGGCCAGATCGGCCGGAGCCGGGCGGACCACGGTGATGCCGTTGGCCTCGAGCACCGACAGCGCGTCCTCCGACGCGGCGGCGGTCATCGCGCGATAGGCCTCGACGTTCTCCGCCCAGGTATCGAAGATCGCGGCGGCGAGCGCTTCGGGAAGACCCTCAAGCGCGCTTTCCGAGATCATCGGCAGATACTGGTGGAAGAAGGCGTTCTCGGCGACGGTATAGGTGATGCCCGCGTCCCAAAGCTTCGCCGAGGACACCGAGGCCGAGACCGAGTACATCGCGTCGAAATTGCCCTGGCTCAGCGCGAGCGGCACATCCGCCCAGGGGATGAGCACCGGGTCGCCGTCAAAGGCGCGGATCCGGGCCTCGGTGCCGGCGCCGCCGAAGCTGCGCACCCGCTTGCCGGCCAGGTCGGCGGAGCTTTCCACCGGGTACGTCGCGTGCAGGTCCGAGTAGCCGTGGTCGAGCCATTTGCCGATGATGCGGATGTTCAGCTTCTCGGCCAGCGTCTGGCCCAGCACCTCGCCGACGGGCCCGTCGGAGATCTTGTGCATCTCCTCGATCGGGATGCCGTAGAACATCGGCAGCAGGAAGATGTCGTTGTTGGGGTCGAGCCCGCCGAGCACCCAGTTCCCGGGCATGCCGATGTCGAGCGCGCCCTGGCGCAGAGCGCGCGGCACGTCGCGGTCCTTGAACAGCTGGGCGGAGTGGAACAGCTCGATCTCGAGCTTGCCATCCGTGGCCGCCGCCACGTCCTTGACCCACTGTTCGGCGACCTTGGTGCGGTGATGCGAGGGGCCCCCATCGATCGACATCTTGAGCGTGTAGTCGGCCGCAGCCGCCGGGGCGGCGAAAGCAAAGGCGGCGGCGGCCGCGAGCAGTGTCTTGACGGTATTGCGCATGGTCAGAAGTTCCCGGTTGGAGCTTGAGGTGAGAGGAGAAGTCAAAGAGCGGACTCCCGGACGAAGCGCAGGGCCTCGTCCGACGAGAAGGCGCGGCCGGTCTTGCCGCCGGCTGGGTCACGCGAAAGGCTGGGTGGCCTCGGGGGCACGGCGCCGGGGCCAAGCGCGGCTTACATGCCGATCAGGTCGGCCGCGCGCAGGGTGGCGCCGAACATCCGGATAGAGGCGGCGTCGACCAGCGCGCCGTCCACAGCGATCGCCCCGAGCCCATCTTCCTGGGCCTTTTCGTAGGCGGTCGCGAGCTTGCGCATATGCGCCACGACCTCGGCATCCGGCGTGAACACATCCTGCGCCCAGGCGATCTGGTTGGGGTGGATCGCCCATTTCCCGACCATCCCGATGGTCAGCGAGCGCGAGCATTCCTCGCGGAAGCCGGCCTCGTCGCGGAAATCGGCGTAAGGGCCGTCCAGCGCGTCGATGCCCGCAGCGCGGCAGGCCATGGTCATGCGGAATCGAGCGTAGTGCCAGAGGTCCCCCGGATAGGGGCCGACCTTGCCATCGGGCGTGATCAGCGTGCCCATCGAGGCCGAGAAATCGCCCATCCCGAAGACCAGCGCCTCCAGCCGGTCGCAGCTCGACGCGATGGCATCGACATTCTGCAGGCCCTCGACCTCCTCGATCAGCGCTTCCAGCCCGATGCGCTTGTTCAGGCCGAGGCTTTCCTCGAGCTGCCGCAGCATGGTGTCGACATAGAGGATGTCATGCGGGGTCTTCACCTTGGTCAGCATCAGGGTGTCGAGGTTCTCGCCCGCGCCCTTGACCAAGGAGATCACATCCTCGGTGGTGAAGGGGGTATCCAGCGCGTTGATGCGCACGCAGCGGGTCTTCTTCCCCCAGTCGAGCGTGTTGAGCGCGTTCACGATCAGGTCGCGGGCCTCGATCTTTCGGTTGGGGGCGACGGCGTCCTCGAGGTCCAGGAAGACATGATCGGCGGCCGAGGCGGCGGCCTTGGCCATCATCTTCTCTGAGGAGCCGGGCACGGCGAGCTGAACGCGGCGCAGGCGGGCGGGACGCAGGCCGAGGGGATGGGAGGAAGGGGAGGTCATGCGGATGCCTTCTGCTGGGTAGGGACGGCGGCGACGGGACCGAAGGCGCCCGCCGCGCGCAGCGCCTCGATGCGGGCGGGGTCGAGCCCCGTCTCCTGCATCGCGGCCGAGGTGTGTTCTCCGAGCCGGGGCGCACGCTGGCGCACGCCGCCTGGGGTGGCGGCCAGCTTGACCGGCGTGCCGGCCAGGGTGACTGTCCGGTCCGTGCCCGGCTGGGGCAGATCCACCAGCATCTCGCGGGCCCGGAAGTGCGGATCGACGAAGATCTCGGCCGTGTTGTAGACAGGACCGAAGGGCACATGGCCGCCCAGGATCTCCATCATCTCGGCCTTGGTTTTCGTCGCGGTGAAGGCCGAGATCGCCTCGATCAGCGCGTCTCGATGCTCGAACCGGCCCTCAACGCTGCCGAAACGGGGATCGGCGGCCAGCGCCTCCAGCCCGCAGAGCCGGCACATCAGCGCGAACATGCGGTCGTCATAGGCGGTGATGGTGCAGGCGCCGTCGGCGGTGGGGAAGGTTCCGAACGGGCACAGGAAGGGCTGGTGATTGCCCTCCGGCCCCGCGACCATGCCCGAATAGGCGTGCTGGTGGATCGAGCGCTCGCAGAGCGCGAGGATCGAATCCGCCATCGAGATATCGACGAACTGGCCTTCTCCGCTGTTGCGGGCGTGGTGCACGGCGCACATGATCCCGAAGGCGCAATGCATGGCCGGCAGGATGTCGCCGATGCCGGGCCCGACCTTGGTCGGCGCGCCCCCGCGCTCGCCAGTGATCGCCATCACCCCGCCGAAGGCCTGGGCGACCACGTCGTAGGCGGGCCAGTCCGCATAGGGGCTGGGCAGGGTGCGGGCGTCGCCGAAACCGCGGATCGCCGCGTAGACGAGACGGGGGTTGCGGGCGTGCAGCGCCTCCCACCCCAGGCCGAACCGCTCCATGACCCCGGCGCGGTAGTTCTCGACGATCACGTCGGCGTCGTCGATCAGGGCCAGCAGCGCCTCGCGCCCCGCGTCGGTCTTGAGATCGACAGTCACCGAGCGCTTGTTGCGGTTGACCGAGTGGAAATAGCCCGCGAAGGCTTTCTCCTCATCGCCCTCCAGGAACGGCCCGAAGGTGCGGGTGACGTCCCCCGACGGCGGCTCGACCTTCAGCACGTCCGCGCCCTGGTCAGCAAGCATCATGGTGCAGAAGGGGCCGGCCAGGAAATGGGTCATGTCCACGACCTTGAGGTCGCGCAGCGCGCCCGTGGGAACCGCCCCGGTCATGCCTCGGCTCCAAGACGGCGACGGATCAGGCAGCGGCGCACCATCTCGCACACCACCACGTCGTCCTGGTTCACGCCCCAATGACGGAAAGAGACGACGCCCGCGTCCGCGCGGTCGGCCTCGGCGGTCTCCAGCACCTCGGAGAAAGCGTAGATCGTGTCGCCGTGATAGACCGGCGACTTGAGCCGCAGCCCGGTGATCTCCAGGTCGGCCAGCGCCTTTTCCGAGCAGTCCTGGCTCGACAGCCCCACCACCAGCGAGGCGGTGACGCCGCCATAGACCACCCGCCTGCCGGAGGGCGTGTCCTTCATCAGGGCCTTGTCGAAATGCACCGCCGCGGTGTTCAGCGTCATGTTGGTGATGAGCACGTTTTCCAACGGCTCGATGGTCTTGCCGCGGGCGTGGCGCATCAGGGCGCCGGGGGCGAAGTCCTCGAAATAGCCCCGCGGGCCGGTCAGCGCGGGGATGGAGGCTGCGTCAGGCGCCATGCTCAGCCCCTCCCCAGGATGCTGTCGGAGATGACCCGAAGCTGGATTTCGGACGTGCCCTCAAACAGTTTGGTCAGACGCGCGTCGCGCCAGTGCCGCTCCACGTCATGCAGCTTGGTGTAGCCGGCGCCGCCATGGATCTGGAGCGCGTCCGAGGCCACCCGCTCGGACATCTCCGTGCAGAAGTACTTGGCCATCGCCGCCTCGCGGTCGCAGCGCGTGCCGGTGTCGATCTTGTCGGCCACGTCGTAGACCAGCGCGCGGCCCGCCTCGATATCGCTGGCCATGCGGGCGATCTTGAAACGGGTCTCTTGAAAGGCCGAGATCGGGTTGCCGAACTGCACCCGTTCCTGGCTGTAGGCGACGGCGTCCTCCAGCGCGCCCCGGGCGACGCCGACCGAGCGCGCACCGGTCTGAGCGCGGGCGCATTCGAGCCCCTGGGTCGCGTAGTAGAAGCCCTGCCCCTCCTCGCCGATCATCTGGTCGGCGCCGACCACGAATTCGTCGAAGGCGAGCTCGTAGGTTTTCATCCCGAAGTAGCCGATCTTGGGGATTGGGGCTCCGGAGATGCCCTCGGGGAATTCGCCGCGGGGCTTCTCGATCATGAACATCGACAAGCCCCGGTGCCGCTTGCCTTCGGGCGCCGGAGAGGTGCGGGCGACCACGATCAGGAAATCGGCCTCCCTGGCGAAGGTGCACCAGTACTTGTTTCCAGTGATCCGGTAGCTGTCGCCGTCCTTCACCGCCCGAGTCTTCAGACCCGCCACGTCGGAACCTGCATCGGGTTCGGACATGGCGAAGGCGCCGACCATCTCGCCGGTCGCCATCCTGGGCAGGTAGCGGCGGCGCATCTCCTCGCTCATCGCCTGGGCGCCGATCAGCAGGTTGCCGCGCACGATGATCGAGCCCACCGACATCCAGGCCCGCGACAGCTCCTCGGAGACGAGACAGTATTCGTAGCAGCCCAGCCCGAGGCCACCGTACTCCTCCGGGATAAGCAGTCCGAAATAGCCCATCTCGGCAAGCTTCTCGCGCATCGCCATCGGAATGTCGGCCTGGGCGTTATCCAGCGCGCGGACCTGGGGCAGGATCTCGCGGCGCACGAATTCGCGGGCGTGATCGCGGATCGCGGCGCGGTCCGGGGTAAGGCCGGTGGCGTGAACGGTCATGCCGGAACTCCTTGGGCGGCGGTGTCTTGGGTGCGGGGCGCGCGAGGGACCAGATTGGTGCGCTTGAACGACACCACGCGCTCGCCGCGCTGGTTGAAGCCTTCGGTAAGCCAGGTGACGATGCCCATCTCGGGGTTCGAGCGGCTGTCGCGCAGGCCGATCACCTCGGAGCGGGCGGTAAGGGTGTCTTCGGGATAGACCGGGCGCTCGAACGCCATGTCGTCAATGCCGAGGAAGGCGCCTCCGACTTCGGACAGATCCTCCACCGAAAGGCCTTGAACCGTCGCGAAGACCAAGGTCGAGGGCAGCGGCGCGTCGGGATGGCCGTCGGCCGCCGCGGCTTCCCGGTTGAAGTGCAGCGGATTGAAGTTGAGCGTCAGGGCCGCGAACAGCGTGGCCTCGGAGGCGCGGATCGTGCGGCCCCAGTGATGGTCGAAGCTCCGGCCAAGCGCATGCGCTTCGAACCAGTTCCCTTTCGGGATCAGCGGAGCATCGGAAAGCGGGGGGGGAAGCATGCGCGGCAGGTTCCGTCAGCAAGGAAAAGAGGGCGGCGCTTGACGCCGGCCGCACGCCGGGCGGGAAGAGGCGGACGGGCTTCGGCGGGCTCAATCAGTTCGATCTGATCAAATCCGGTGCCTTGAAGTTTCGTCACGGAATAAGTTCTGTCAAGCCAATTTTTGCTCACATCAAAACTTGACGCCTCTAATTTCACCACACTAATGTCGGCGTGATCTCGCCGAGCCCCGCCCCGTCCGGCGAGGCCCGAGGAGAGCCGCTGAAGCCTAGGGTGGAAAAGAATGTCATTGAAAAAAAACGAGAAGGACGCAGAGGGAGTTGGCGCCTCGTCTCCGCGCAAGAGCACAACGAGCGCCAAGGCGCCCGGACCGGCCGGCCCGAAGAAGGCCAGGGAGGCGGCTCGGACAGCGGATTCCGGGGGCGAGCCGGAGGCCTATGCCGACGCTGATGCGAAAGTGGGCGCCGTGGTGCGCTTCGAGCGCCAACGTCGCGGGTGGTCTCTGGGCGTGCTGGCGGAACAGGCGATGATCTCGGTGCCCATGCTCAGCCAGATCGAGCGGGGGCAGGCGACGCCCTCCTTGCGCACGCTGCGCCTTCTGGCCGGCGCGCTGGAGGTGCCGATCACCGAGTTCTTCCGAGACGATGCGCAGGAGGAGGGTGCGAATCCCTATATCGTGCGCGCCGATCAGCGCCGGCGCCTCACGCTCAAGCCCACAGGCATAGACAAGCAGTTCCTCATGCCCCCAGGCGCGAGCCTGCTGGAGATGTGGGAGTTCGTGTTCGCCCCCGGCGGCACCTCCGGCGGGGCGCTCTACAACCACCAGGGCGAGAAGGCCGGGGTGGTGATCAAGGGACGTATCAAGCTGTTGATCGGAGACGACGTCTACGAGCTTTCCGAAGGAGACAGCTTCCGATTCTCATCGATGCTTCGGCATCGGGTCGACAACGAAACCGACGAGGAGGCCCGGGTGCTCTGGGTTCTCACGCCGCCCGCCTCTGGCGGACGCGCGCCCTCGCGCCAGTAGCGCGGGGTAGCTTTTCGATACCGCGACGCGGCGCCGGGCGCCGCTTCCGCCTCCTTTCCTCCCGCCGCCTGCGCCCTGTGGGCGGCGAACGGAGACCTGCGCGCTGCACCCGCAAGCGCTCTGCGCGGCGGCCGTGCGCTCGGTCTTCCCCCCGCGCCCATTTCAAGGAGCTCTCCCGCATGAAGAAAGTGCTGGTCGCCAATCGCGGCGAAATCGCCCGCCGCGTGATCCGGGCCTGCCGCGAGGCCGGGCTGGCCACGGTCGCGATCGCGTCCGAGGCCGATGCCGGGTCGTTGCATGCGCGGGATGCGGACGAATGCGTGATCGTCGGCCCCGCGCCGGCCCGCGCCAGCTACCTTCGCGTCGACGCGATCCTCGAGGCAGCGGCGCGGTCCGGCGCCGACGCGGTGCACCCGGGCTACGGCTTCCTGTCCGAAAGCGCCGAGTTCGCCGCCGCCGTGCAGGCGGCGGGGCTAACCTGGATCGGCCCGGCTCCCGCCACCATCGCGCGCATGGGCGACAAGCAGCGCGCCCGCGAGGCCGCTGCCGCCGCCGGCGTCCCCGTCGCACCCGGCAGCCCGCGGTTCGCCGAAGACGCCCCCGAGGACCAGGTCCGCGCCGCCGCAGCAGCCGTGGGCTACCCGCTGCTGATCAAGGCCGCTTCCGGCGGCGGCGGCATAGGCATGCGACGGGTGGACCGGCCCGAGCGGCTGGCCGCGGTGCTCGCCTCCGCCCGCGCCACCGCCGGCAAGGCCTTCGGCGACGCCACCGTTTATCTTGAGAAATTCGTCCCCGACGCCCGCCATGTCGAAGTGCAGGTCTTCGGCTGGGGCGCCGCCGGCGCGCAGGCCTTCGGCGAACGCGACTGCTCTCTGCAGCGGCGGTTCCAGAAGGTGGTCGAGGAAGCGCCGGCCCCCGGCCTCTCCGACACCACGCGCGCGGCGATGGCCGACGCTGCGGTCGCCCTGTGCAGGGCGGTGGACTACGAGGGCGCGGGGACGGTGGAATACGTCTACGACGCCGCCACCTCCGCGTTCTTCTTCCTCGAGATGAACACCCGCATCCAGGTCGAGCATCCGGTGACCGAGATGGCCGCAGGCGTGGATCTGGTGCGCATGCAACTCGACTACGCGGCCGGGCGCTCGCCAGCGCCGGGGCCCCAGGCGATGCTGACCGGCCATGCGATCGAATGCCGGCTCTACGCCGAGGACCCGGCCAAGGGCTTCCTGCCCTCTCCCGGCAAGCTGAGCCGCTTCCGCACCCTAGCCCCGGGCCCGGATCTCCGCATCGAGACCGCCTATGCCGAGGGTGACGAGATCACCCCCTACTACGACCCGATGATCGCCAAGATCATCCTGCGCGGCGCCGATCGCGACGCCGCGCGCCGCGCCGCGCTGGCCACCCTGCGCGCGGTCGAAATCGAGGGGGTCGCTACCAATCTGCGTTTTCTGATCGCCTGCCTCGAGGACCCCGACATCATCGCGGGCCGCCTCGACACCGGCCTCCTGGAACGCCGCCGCACGGCACTGGTCGCTGCGGCCGCGTCATTGGACGTCGCGATCGCCTGATCCCGTCCAACCTCGCCTGCATCCCGCGCAGCGCCGAACTGACCCGAGCGGGCCGGACCTTTCCGGGCCGAACGATCCCTTCTTGTCCAAGCTCCGAACAAAGGCCTCCCAAGCATGACCACCACGATCCAGTCGACCGTCGAGCGCATCGGCGTCGGCCCCCGCATGACCCAGATCTCGATCCACAACGGCACGGTCTACCTCGCCGGCCAGGTGGCCAAGGCCAATCCCGGCGCCTCCGCCAAAGCGCAGACCGAAGAGATCCTCGCCGCCATCGACGCCCGCCTCGCCGAGGCCGGAACTTCGAAGGCCAACCTGCTGATGGTTCAGATCATTCTGACCGACATGAAGCATTTCGACGGCATGAACGAAGCTTGGGACGCCTGGCTGCCCGAGGGCTGCGCGCCGGGCCGGGCCTGCTATACCGGCGACCTGAACCGCGCCGGGCTGGACGTCGAGTTCATCGTCACCGCGGCGCGCTGAGCGTGAGCGGTTGCACATCTTCGCCCCATCTGGGCGAAAGCTTCATCGACGGGCGCTGGATCGCGCCCGTCACCCCCGCGCCCTTCGAGGCGCTCAACCCGGCGACCGGTCGGCCCTACGCCCGGTTCGACCTGGCCGGCGCCGCCGAAGCCGATGCCGCCGCCCGGGCCGCCGCCGCCGCCTTCCCCGCCTGGTCCGCCACCACACGCCAGGACCGGATCGACGCCCTGACCCGCGTCGCCACGATCTACAAGCGGCGGATGGAGGAGATGGCCGCCGCGATCTCCACCGAGATGGGCGCCCCTGCCCGCCTCGCCCTACGCGCCCAGGCCGGCGCCGGTTATGGCCACCTGAAAGAGGCGATCCGCGTTCTCGAGGACTATATGTTCGAAGAGACCATGGGCACGGCGCTGGTCACCCATGAGCCGCTCGGCGTATGCGCGCTGATCACGCCGTGGAACTGGCCGATGAACCAGATCGCCTGCAAGGTCGCCCCGGCGCTGGCGGCGGGCTGCACGATGATCCTGAAGCCCTCGGAGCTGGCGCCGCTGTCGGCCCTGCTCTTCGCCGAGATCCTCGAGGAGGCGGAGCTTCCCGCAGGCGTGTTCAACCTCGTGATCGGGGAGGGGCGCACCGCGGGCGCGACGCTCAGCGCGCATCCTGACGTGGACATGGTCTCCTTCACCGGGTCGAACCGGGGCGGGGTGGCCGTGGCGTTGGCGGCGGCGCCCTCGGTCAAGCGCGTGCATCAGGAGCTGGGGGGCAAGTCGGCGAACGTGCTGCTTCCCGATGTCGACTTCGACAGGGCCGTGCCCGCGGCGGTGCGCGCCTGCATGGCCAATTCCGGTCAGAGCTGCGACGCGCCGACCCGGTTGCTTGTCCCCGCGGACCGGTTGGCCGATGTGGAGGCCCTGGCCGCCGGGGCCGCCGAGTCCCTCAAGGTCGGCCCGCCGGATGCGGAGGGCGTGTTCCTCGGACCGCTGGCCAATCGCGCGCAGTTCGACCGGGTGCGGATGATGATCCGTGAGGCGGCCGAGGGCGGGGCGCGTCTGCTTTGCGGCGGGCCGGACCGCCCCTCGGACCTGCCCGGATCGGCGGCGGAGGGGTTCTACATTCGCCCCACCGTGTTCTCGGGGGTCACGCCCGACATGGCTTTGGCCCGCGAGGAGGTCTTCGGCCCGGTGCTCGCGATTCTTGCCTATGGCGACGAGGCGGACGCCCTGCGGTTGGTTCATGCCACGCGCTACGGGTTGTCGGGCTATGTCTCCTCGGCGGATTCGTCGCGCGCGCTCGCGTTCGCCCGGCGGATGCGGACCGGCATGGTGCACATCAACGGCGCGGCGTCTGATTTCGCTGCGCCGTTCGGAGGCTGGGGCGCGTCGGGCAATGGCGAGGAATGGGGGCGACGCGGGCTCGAAGCCTATCTCATCCCGCGCAGCCTGTTCGGCGCGACCTGAGCGACGGCGCGGGGGACTGGCTTCGACGGTCCCCCGCACGATCGAACGACGGGTTTTCCGTTCGGATGCCGCGTCGTCTCGATATCAACTTGATCGTCTCATGCGCACGGCACGCAGGTGGAGCGGAGCTACAACCGCACCGACCACCTCGAGCATCGGCGCGCCTTGCTCGGCCGTTGGGCGGAGTTCGTGGCCGGGCCGCCGGCGAAGGTCGTCGCGCTGGCGAGTTGACGCCGAAGTTTCAATTCCCCGTCGACACCGCCAACGGGCGCCGCAGGGCGAAAGACGCGCTCGGCTCCAAATGTTGCGTGCCGGCTTGCGTCGGAACACAACATCCGGCAATCTCTCTGAAGAGCCGACGCAGGAAGCGCCCTCTGATCTCCAAATCGTATTGGGGGTTTGCGCTTTCTTGAGCGCAGGTCCCCGATCAGCAGGGACCAGCATGGCGCATATTGACCGCATCCTCCGTCGTCGCGAGGTTGAGACTCTCATCAGCCTCAGCCGCTCCACCATCTACATGATGATCGCCGACGGCAGCTTTCCCCGCCCCATCCGGCTGGGCAAGCGCGCCGTCGGTTGGCGCGAGAGCATCGTTCTCGCCTGGCTCGAGAGCCGCAAGTCCTCCCAGGCGGAATAGGGTGACGACCTTGTGTGGCCTGGGCGCGCCGAGATACGCGCCCGAGGCATGCTTCCCGGTGGCAGACGCCGACTGCCGCTGGAGAACGCCCGGGTGGCGTCCCGCACAGGGTTCTTGATCGTCGACTCCCGGCAGCTGGCCCGCTTCGGCCAGCGAGGCGCGCGGACGCTGCGAGCCAGCCTCGGGACCAACGTCATCTTGGATGACTGGACAGCATGACCAACAATGATGACCTGAGCCGCGCCCGCGGCGAGCGCCCCCCGCCGCTCTGGGTGGATGCGTTCACACGCAACACCCAAGGTCTCTTCGCCGACGAGATCGGAGCCTGGAATGAACGTTCGGATTAGCGAAGCAGTGTGGACCCTGGTCAGACCGAGGGTTTCGGGAGGCGAGCTACTCGTCCTCCTGGCGCTTGCGGATATGGCCGGAGGCGACGGTTGGTGCTGGCCAAGCATGGCGACGCTGGCCGTCAGAGCCCGCCTCAGCGAGCGTCAAGCGCGCACACACGTTCGCGGGCTGGAGAAAAAGGGCCTGATCGAATGCCCGTCGACCAAGGGCGGGAAGTCCGTATCCAACCGCTACCGTCTTACAATCGGAGGGACTGAAACACGGAAGCCGACTTCCAAAAATTACGGCCGTTCAAACCTGGGAACCCGGAAGATTACTACCGAGTATGGGCTCGCTCCAAAGGCGGAAGTTAGCGACGCTAAAGGCGGAAACCCACTTCCGAGGAACCGTAAAGAACCATCTAGAGGAGAAGGTGGTAACTACCATGACGTCGTCCACCACCACCACCAATGCTCACGCGCTCAAGGCGAGCTGGTTGGCGATGGTAGCGCGGGCGCGCGCGAGGCCGGCGTGGACCCCACCGCGATCTACTACCAAATCCGAGACGCCGCCGGCGTGCCGAACGAGACCGACCCTGCCCGGCAAGCCAGCCTCGGCATGGCATTCGCCAGTTTCCATCTGGCCACTCGTCTGATGTCATGGCGCAGCCTTGGGCTTTCGGATGACGTTATCGTGGAATGCATCGCCTTGGTCACGGCCAGCCGCAGAGGGAAGCCGCCCGCATCCCCGTCGTATTTCAACGAGCCGCTGCGCCGCCTCGCCGGCGAGCGGGAAGCCGCGGCCACCCCCCTCGCCCCTATCGCCCCCAGGGCAGGATTCACCTCTGATTAAGCACCGCCCCCGCCACCCCTACGCGGCTAAACGAGCCCAGGAGCGGGGCGTCAGCCGAGTTGACGGTCGATTTTCAGCAGTCAAAGCTTTCGAGGGCGGCGATGGAGGTGGCTTACCGATGGAGGGCTCTGGTCCGCGTGCTCCCAGGGATTTCTGAGAAGATCGGCGGCTGTCTGGACGCGTTCGCTTTGGCTCAATGGGGCGATTGGGCGCCGGATGATCGGGTCGACGAAATGATCCACGTCGAGGCTGTCGAGACCCTGCTCTCCACCCGCTCGCCGCCGCGCGGCAGCGGATCGAGCCGATGGAGGAGATCGACTGGGCCAAGCGCCCCGCCCCCCCGCGGCGGTTCTCGCCGGAGAAGCTCAAGGCGCTGGAGGATCTGCGGAAACTCGCGGCCGAGGTCGGGCGCGATGGGGAAACGGGGAGGGATGGGCTGTGGCCGACGCGAACATGGGCCTCCCCGAGGTCATCGAGGTCGACGGCGTGGCGGTGGTGTCCAGCCTGGACGCGGCCGATCGGTTCGAGAAGCGGCACGCCGACGTGCTGCGGGCGGTCAAGGGGCTCGATTGCAGCCCCGAGTTCCGTGAACGCAAATTTGCGCCCACGAAAATTCGGGAGAGGGGCGGCGCAACCGAGCGCGACATGCCCGCCGTCAACATGATCCGCGACGGCTTCCCCTTCCTCGCGATGGGCTTCACCGGCGCTGAATCTGCCCGCTGGAAGGAGCGCTATATCGCGGCGTTTAGCGCGATGGAAGCCCGGGTGTGGATAGGCGTGGAAAAAGGCCCCCTTTTCGGGGCTGATCGGCTTCCAAAAGGGCCCCCTCCGAGACAGTGGTCCACAGTGCTTCCAGGTCTGATCTGGGAGCCGAGATTGGGATGCTGGTTGTGGAGACGGTCGCCAAGATCCGCCGGGCGTATTTCGTTCAGGGCAAGGGCATCAAAGAGATCTGCCGGGAGCTGCGGCTGTCTCGGAAGGTTGTGAGGAAGGCGCCGCGGTCGGACGAGACCGCGTTCAGCTATCAGCGCAGCGTGCAGCCACAACCGAAGCTCGGGCCATGGACGGACGAGCTCGACCGCCTTCTTGCTGCGAACGTGGGGCGGAGCGCCCGCGAGCGGGTCACGCTGACACGGATCTTCGAGGACCTGCGTGGGCTGGGCTACGAGGGCGGCTACGACGCCGTCCGGCGCTACGCCGCATCATGGCGCCGACGCGAGAGCGCGGTCACGGCAGCGGCTTTCGTGCCGCTGAGCTTCGATCCGGGCGAGGCGTATCAGTTCGACTGGAGCCACGAGATCGTGCTGATCGCCGGGGCGACGGTCACGATCAAGGTGGCGCACATGCGGCTCTGCCATAGCCGGATGCCGTTCGTGCGGGCCTATCCTCGCGAGACCCAGGAGATGGTGTTCGACGCGCACGACAAGGCGTTCGCGTTCTTCGGCGGCGCCTGCACCAGAGGCATCTACGACAACATGAAGACGGCGGTGGACGCGATCTTCGTCGGCAGGGAGCGCGCCTATAATCGCCGCTTCCAGCAGATGTGCGGCCATTATCTGGTCGAGCCGGTGGCTTGCACCCCGGCCTCCGGTTGGGAGAAGGGCCAGGTCGAGAACCAGGTCGGCACGGTACGGCAGAACTTCTTCGCGCCGCGGGTGCGGGTGAAGAGCCTGCAGGAGCTCAACGACTGGCTTGCCGACCGCTGCACCGAGTGGGCGAAGGCGCGGCCACATCCCGAGATCGCCGACAAGACGATCTGGGAGGTCTTCCAGGAGGAACAGGCCAACCTCGTACCGTATCGCGGTCCCTTCGACGGCTTCCACGCGATCCCGGCGGCGGTCTCCAAGACGTGCCTCGTGCGGTTCGACAACAACAAGTACTCGGTCGATGCGAGCGCCGTCGGCCGACCGGTGGAGATCCGCGCCTACGCCCAGCGCATCGAGCTCCGACAGGAGGGCCGCATCGTTGGCGAGCACGCCCGCGCCTTCGGCCGCGGCGGCACGGTCTACGACCCCTGGCATTACGTGCCGGTGTTGGCGCGCAAGCCCGGGGCCCTGCGCAACGGCGTTCCGTTCAAGGACTGGGAGCTGCCGGCCTCGATCCAGAGCATCCGGCGCAAGCTGAAGGCGGCGCCGGACGGCGACCGGCAGATGGTGCGAATCCTCAGCGCGGCGCTGACCGACGGGCTGCCCGCCGTGGAGGCCGCCTGCGCGGAAGCGTTGGAGCAGGGCGTGCACTCCGCCGACGTCATGCTGAACATCCTCGCCCGCAGCCGCGACACCGGCCCGCCGCCGACGATCGCCACGCCCGAGGCGCTGCGGCTGCGGCGCCCGCCCGTCGCTGACTGCGCCCGCTACGACAGCCTCAGGAGAGCCCGTTGATGGAACGATCAGACATCCTCGCCGCCATGGGCGAACTCAAACTCTACGGCATGCGCGGCGCCTACGACGGCGTCCTGACCACGGCGGTGAAGCGCCAGCACGAGCCGCAGCAGGTCGTCGGCGACTTGCCGAAGGCCGAGATCGACGAGAAGCAGGCGCGCTCCATCAAGTATCAGATGACGGTCGCCAAGCTGCCGCTGGCCAAGGACCTCGAGGACTTTGACTTCGACGCCGCGGACATCAACGAGACGCTGGTCCGCGATCTCGCCGCGGGGGGCTTCATCGAGCAGCAGCGCAATGTCGTGCTGGTTGGTGGGACCGGCACCGGCAAGACCCATGCCGCCATCTCGATTGCTCGCGCCTGCATCCGCCGCGGCGCCCGCGGCCGCTTCTTCAACGTCGTCGACCTCGTCAACCGGCTCGACGCCGAAGCCCGTGCCAGCCGGCAGGGCCGTATCGCCGACCACCTGTGCCGTCTGGACTTCGTTGTGCTCGACGAGCTCGGCTATCTCCCCTTCGCCCAGTCTGGCGGGCAGCTGCTCTTCCACCTCGTGAGCAGACTCTACGAGCGCACCTCAGTCATCGTGACCACGAACCTCGCCTTCGGCGAATGGCCCACCGTCTTCGGCGACGCCAAGATGACCACCGCCCTCCTCGACCGGCTCACCCACCATTGCGACATCGTCGAGACCGGCAACGAGAGCTGGCGCTTCAAGAACCGAGCCTGACCCAGGACGCAGATCCAAACACGCCCCCACCTGCCGGATCGACGCTCCGCCTACGGCTCCGCGTCGATCCGGCAGGTCAGCCGCCATGCTCATCAGAGGGGTCCTTTTTGCACGCCGATAGGGGGTCCTGATTGCGTGCCGTTTGACACCTGAAACGCTCAGCCGACCTCGAGCACGCGCTGACCATCCTCTTCACGCGCAATGGCGAGGTGCTCTACCTCGACAAGAGCGAGACCTTTTCCCGGACCGCGGCATGGAGGGGCGACGCGATCGGCCATCTGCTGCCGGCGTCAGGCGCCGACCGGCTGAGCTGCATGGAGGAGGCCCGCCCCGAGGACTGGCTCGCCGGCCGGTTCCGCGGCGCCGTCTTCGCCCAGACCCTGTTCCAGGAGGACGGCTACGCCATAACGCTCATGCTCGCAGAGCCGGAAGGCGGGGAGCGGTAGCCAGGGCGGGGGCTCCGAGCGAGCCCCTGGTCACGTCCGGAGCGGGGCGTGGCGAAGAGCAAGACGCGGACCTGCGCCTCCGCCCGCTTCAGGAAGTCGTGCTTCCCCCTCGGGGGCCGGCGAAGAGCGGGGCGGGCCCGCCCCCACCCGGTCAATGCGAGGCGGTTAGCTTGTCCCGCAGGTCCCCGACCTCCTCCGCCGCGACCGAGGCGGCGGAGTTGCCCCAGCTCTGGCGGACATAGGTCAGCACATCGGCGACCTCCTGGTCGGAGAGCTTCCAGTCGAAGGCCGGCATCGAGATCGGCGAGGGATAGCGGTCCGAAGGCTGGGAGCGCGCGCCCTCCAGCACGATGCGGATCAGCGTGGTCGGATCCGCGGAATTCGCCTTGGCCGAGCCGTCGAGCCGGCCGAACATCCCCTCCACGCCGCCGCCGTCGCGGCCATGGCAGGCCGAGCAGGCGTCCATGTAGATCGCCTCGCCGGCTTTCATCGCCGCGGGCTCGGCCGCCTCGACCGTGTCGCGCGCCGGGCCTTTGAGCGATTTCAGATAGGTGGCGATCGCCAGAAGGTCGTCCCGTGTCATCCGGGACGTGGAGTTGGTCACCACTTCGCCCATCCGGGTCAGCGCGGAGCTATGGCGATTGCGCCCCTCGCCAAGGAACGCTGCGATATCCTCCGCGGTCCAGTCCGACAGCAGGCCGCCCTCCCCGCCGCGGATTTCCGGCGCGAGCCAGTTCTCCAGCACGCCGCCGGTCAGGTGGGCGTCTGGCTTCACGGTCCCCAGCAGGGTCTCGGCGCTGGCTCCGGCGATGTTCTTGTCGCTGTGGCAGGCGCCGCAATGCCCCGGCCCCTCGACCAGATAGCGCCCGCGAAGCCATGCGTCGGAGCGGTCGGGGGCGGGAGGCAACGGCCCCTCTTCGAAATAAAGCGCGTTCCACGCGACCACCGTCTCGCGCACCGTCAGTGGGAAAGGCAGCGCGTTCTCGGGCTTCGGCCTGGTCTCGGTGGGCAGGGTGGAGAGATAGGCGTAGATCGCGTCCACGTCCTCGCGCGGCATGCGGGTGAACCACGGGTAGGGGAAGGCGGGGTAGAGCTGCGCGCCGTCCGGCCTTTCGCCCCTGCGCATGGCGCGCCAGAAGTCGTCGCGGCTCCAGCGCCCGATGCCGGTCTCGTCGTCGAAGGTGATGTTGGGCGTGAAGATCGTGCCGAAGGGCGTCTCCATCGCCCGGCCGCCGGCCAAGGGGGCGCCGCCGTGTTCGGCGTCGGTATGGCAGCTGATGCAGTTGCCGACGGTGGCGAGGTAGCGGCCACGCTCGACCTCTCCGAACTGGGTTTGGTCGGCGACGGCGACGGCCGGGGCGGCGGCGAGCGCGGCGAGGGCGAGCAGCGGGGGCCTGCGTCTCATGCCTGCACCATCGGGCCGGGGTTGCGCAGATAGTCGGCGACGATGTGTCGGGCGGACCAGTAGGTCAGCGCGCCGACCGTGTCGGTGGGATTGTAGCCGGCGTTCTGCGGGAAGGCGCCTGCCCCCATCAGGAACAGGTTCGAGACATCCCAGCTTTGCAGATAGCGGTTGACGACGCTGTCGCCGGGCGAGGCGCCCATGATCGTGCCGCCGGTGTTGTGGGTGGTCTGGTAGGGCATCGAGTCGTAGGGCGCGTCGCGCTTGTTGCGGTTCACGGTCTTGCCGCCCATGCCCTCGGCGATCCGCATGGCCTTGTCGGTGACGTAGCTCGACATCGCCAGGTCCTGGGGGGTGAAATCGTAAGTCATGCGCAGGATCGGCCGGCCGAGATGGTCCTTGTAGGTCGGATCCAGGTCAAGGCGGTTGCTCCGCCAGGCCATCGATCCGCCATGCACGCCCACGGAGGTCTTCTTGAGGAAGTTCTCCTTCACCGCCGCCTTGAACGCGGCGCCCCATTTCGGCGTGCCTTCGGGCGTGGGGTGGGATTCGATCGGCCGGGCGTTGGTGGTGGTGCAGGAGATGTAGCCGCCGTGGATAAAGCCCAGCCCCGAATGGTCGAAATTGTCGCCGTTGTAGTCGTCGACCACCATGCCCAGCGCGCCGGCCCCGACGAAGCCGTTGACGTGCTCGTCCTCATAGAACACGTCCGCCCCCGACATCACCTGATAGCAGTAGTTGCGCCCCAGCTGCCCGCGGCCGGTGGCGGGGTCGTAGGGCTCGCCGATGCCCGAGAGCAGCATCAGGCGCACGTTCTCCAGCGGGTAGGCGCACAGGAACACCATCTCGGCGGGCTGGAAGAATTCCTCGCCCAGCGCGTCGATGAAGGTGACGCCGGTGGCCCGACCGCCGTCGCGCGACCGCTCGACGCGCAGCACCTCGGCCTCGGTGCGCAGGCGGAAGTTGGGCTTGCGCATCAGCACCGGCAGGATCGTGGTCTGCGCCGAGGCCTTGGAGTAGTTGCCGCAGCCGTATTTCTCGCAAAACCCGCAATAGGTGCAGGGCGCGAGCTGGCAGCCCAGCGGGTTTGTGTAGGCCCGGCTCATATTGGCCGAGGGCACGGGGAAGGGGTTCAGGCCCAGCCCCTCGGCCGCTTCGCGGAAGCGGTGCTGGGCGAAGGTCATATGCATGGGCGGGTTGGGGTAGTCGTCGCTGCGGGGGCCCTCGAACGGGTTGCCGCCGGGGCGGATCTCCCCGTTGACGTTGCCGGCCACGCCGCCGACGCCGCACAGCTTCTCGAAGCGGTCGTAGTGCGGTTCCAGCTCGTCGTAGGAGACGGGCCAGTCCTGGACGGTCATGTCCTCCGGCAGCGGACCGTAGCGTTCCTCGTTGTGGGAGCGGGTGCGGAAATCGGAGGGCAGGAAGCGGTAGGTGATGCCGTTCCAGTGAACGCCCGAGCCGCCGACCCCCGTGCCCGGCAGGAAGCTGCCCCAGCGGCGCATGGGCCGCGCGGTCTGGCCCTCCTTGTTGCGCAGGGTGACGGTGGCGCGGTTCTCGGCCTGGAACCCCTCGTGCCGCCAGTAATAGCGCAGCTCGTCCTGGGCATGGGTGGTGGGGAAGTCGGTGGGCGTGTCGCGCCAGCCTCCGCGCTCCAGCGCCAGCACGTCGAGGCCGGCGTCGGTCAGCTCCTGGGCCATGATCGCGCCAGTCCAGCCGAACCCGACCATGACGGCGTCGACGGGGGGCAGTCGGGTGACCATCGGCGGCCTCCTTTCATCCTTTGCGGGCGATCGCTCGCCGGCCGTCACCTGCGGGGGGCGGGTGTCCCGGCCCGGCGCCAGGCGGGACGGCCGGCGATGCCGACCGGGGGCAGGTCGAGCCTGCGGCCGCCATGGTCGAGCCACGGGCGGTAGTCGTAGCGGGCGCCGGGAAAGCCGACGAGCCGCCAGCCGACCATGTCGGCGTTGCCCCCGTAGATCGGGTCGCAGAAGAACCCCTCGATGGTGTTCTCGCGCATCATGTCGAAAAAGGACTTGGCGGGCACGTGGTCGAAGGTCAGCGTCTCTTCGTCCATCGCGGTCAGGACCTGGTCCTGCTCGTCCTCGGCGAGATCCGCGAAGCCGCGGCCGTCGAAGGCCGTCGCGCAATGTCCCTCCACCGCCGCGATGGCGGCGCGGTAAAGCGCGGCGGGCGTGAAGTCGGCCTGGTAGCCCTGCGTCGGCAGCCCTTCGGAGAAGGGGCCCTGCATGTACCAAAGCTCCCCCCGTCCCCAGGGCGAGGCGAGCTGTCGGTCGATGAACACGGCCGCCCCCGCCTCCCGCGCGCCGGGGTCGTTCTCGTCGCCGGGCAGGATGCGCGCGCACATCGCGTCCACCACGGCGAATTCGGCATCGGTGAGGAAATGCGCCTCGCGGGTCCCGTGGA
The DNA here is from genome assembly GCF_900106695.1 of Albimonas donghaensis. Lineage (GTDB taxonomy): Bacteria > Pseudomonadota > Alphaproteobacteria > Rhodobacterales > Rhodobacteraceae > Albimonas > Albimonas donghaensis. The sequence continues at coordinate 157,758 of NZ_FNMZ01000008.1, read as the reverse complement.
AGGGCGCGTCGTCGGCGGATGGGCTCCAGGGCACGCCGCCGCGATGGGTCTCGGCGGAGGCGCGTCCCGCCCAGGCGGTGGCGGCGGCCGCGGCGGCCAGCGTGATCACGCTCCGGCGGCTGGGCCGCAGCCCGGGCCGGGGATCGCCTCCCCTGCGGGTGTCGTGGGATCGGCAAGTCATGGGACGCAGCAAACGCCGGCCTTTCGGCGCCAATGAGACGAGAAGGCGCCATTGCTGACGCATTCGGCTGAGCGAACGTGTATCGTCAGGCGCCCCCCCGCCGGATCGGCCCCCCCACCCCTTGTTCCGCCAGCCGCAACCCCTGTCCGGCCGCGCGGCCGCAGGAGAACGCGGACCTGCTTCGCGACGGTATCTCGCCGGGGATCCCGTCCCCGCGGATAACGATGGAGCGCCTGAATCGCGCCATCGAGCAGGTCCGTTTCCCCGAAAGCCGCATCGGCGCGGCGATCGTCGTCGACCCCGTGCGCCGGCGCATCACCTCGCGCGCCTCGCGCTGTCGGCGGACCTGAACGGCGGCGATCCGATCTGTGGCGCAGGCGACATGTTCTCGCCGCCGGAAGAACATATTATGAAAATCTCATAAGAGTCGGGCGGCAATTTCTCAATAGAAAACTTTCCTGCAATATTGCTCGGCGACTTGATTAAAATTGGCGTGATCTAACTTGATCGAAACAGCCGATGCCGGAGATCCGACATGAGCCATGACAGAGATGACCGTATCAGACCGCGCGCGCATGCTCTGCGGCGACAGGACGGGCGCTCCGGTCTACGGGGCGCGCAGCGCCCGCGATTGTCCGGTCCGGCGCTTGCCGAGCCCGGGCCGGCCGCCGCGCCGCCGAGGGTCCTGAGGCCGGCCTCGTCCGATCCGGACGGACGCGGCGGCTCGCCGGCGCCGAGCCCGACAAGGCGCGGCTGGCTCGCCGGCGCGCTCTTCCCCGTCGGGCCTCCGACCCGGGCCCTGCCGGGAGCGAACCTTCCCTCAAGCTGAGCCGACGGCCGCCCTCCCGCGGCCGCCCCCCGTTGACCGGAGACCGGCGGCGGCGCGGCGCCCCTCGCCTCGTGCTGACCCTCGCTCTCCCGCGAACAGGTTCCGAAACGATGCTCGACGATACCTTCCCCCCGTCTTCGATCCCCCCGTCTTCGATCGCCCCGACCCGGATCCCCCGCGCCCCGATTTCTTCGATCCGCTCCACCCCGCCGCCCCCGGCGCCGGCCCGCGTGTCCACCGCGGAAATCCTTGATCAGACCCCCGCGCTGCGGGCCTATGCGGGCTCGCTCGCCCGGCGCCGGGTCGATGCGGACGACCTGTTGCAGGAGACATTGCTGAAGGCGCTGTCCCGGCGCCGCCAGTTTCACCCGGGCACCAACCTCCGCGCCTGGATGTTCACGATCATGCGCAATACCTTCCTCACCTCGGTGATGAAGGCCGCGCGGGAGCGGACCGGTGACGCCGACTGCGTTTCGCTGGATGTGGTCTCGCAGCCGACCCAGGAATGGACGCTGCAGGGGGGGGAGGCGATGGACGCGATCCTCGGCCTGCCGCCGCATTACCGGGCGGTCCTGCTGTTGGTGGTGGTGATGGGCGAGAGCTACGAGGACAGCGCCCGCATCTGCAACTGCAAGATCGGCACGGTGAAGAGCCGCGTCGCACGGGGCCGCGAGATGGTGGTCGAGAAGCTGGGCCCCGCGCTCCGCTGACGGGCCGCCCCGTCCCGCCCTCTCTCTCTCGCCTTTCGCAACGGAGCTGCGCCTTGCCCGCTCCGTTCGAAAGCGTCGTCCTCCGCTCGACGGCCGCGGCCGCCATATCATGACTGAACCTGCGGTCGGCGGCGTCACCCGCCGCCCGTGACCGGCAGGATGGTTCCGGTCACATAGCTCGACATCTGCGGCGAGGCGAGGAACAGGTAGGCCGGCGCCAGTTCCTCGGGCTGGGCCGGGCGGCCCATCGGGTTGTTCTCGCCGAAATGGGCCACGCCCTCGGCCGGGCGGTCGGCCGGGTTCAACGGCGTCCATACCGGCCCAGGCGCCACCGCGTTCACCCGGATGCCGCGCGGCAGCAGGCTCTGCGCCAGCGAGAGCGTGAAGGAATGGATCCCGCCTTTCGTGGTCGCGTAGTCGACCGCGCACCCCGAACCGCGCAGGCCGGCGACCGAGCCCGAATTGACGATCGCGCCCCCCTCGGGCAGGCGGCGCGTCGCCGCGCGGCTCATGTGAAAAAGGCCCGCCAGATTGGTGCGCAGCGTCTCGTCGACATGGTCGGGCGTCAGATCCTCGAATTCGGCGGAATGCAGCTGGAAGGCGGCGTTGTTAACCAGCACGTCGAGCCCGCCGTGAGCCTGCGCGGTGCGCGCGACCGCGTCCTCGCAAAAGGCCGGGTCGCCGATGTCGCCGGGGATCAGCAGGCAGCGGCGGCGCTCGGCCTCGACCAGGCGGCGGGTCTCCTCGGCGTCGTCGTGTTCGTCAAGATAGACCGCCGCGACATCGGCGCCTTCGCGCGCGAACAGAACCGCCACGGCCCGCCCGATCCCGGAATCGGCGCCGGTGATGAGCGTGGACATCCCCTGCAGCTTGCCGGAGCCGCGCCAGTAGGGCGCATCGCACATCGGTTGCGGGTCGAGCTCGGCCTCCGAGCCCGGCTTGGCCTGATGCTGGGCGGGCTGCGGGGCGACGGGATAGTCGCGCGCGCCGGTCTGCGGCGGACGGCGCAACCGAGCCCGGGCGCCGGGTTCGGAGCCGTCGCGCCCGGCGATCTCGTCCTGGATGCCGCGCTGGCGCGCGGCCGTCTCGCGGGGCTTCCCCCGGTGGACGTCGCGGCCCTGGCGCCCGCCCTCGCCCTCGCCTGCGCCCTTGCCTTCGGCTCTGCGGTGTTCGGTCATTCCGTTTCCTCCTGATGGCGGTGTTCCCCTGCGCAACCGCGCAGCGCCGCGGATGTTCCGGGCGATCGGCGGACCCTCCCGCCGGCGGGGGAGCGGCCGGGGCGGGAACATTCGCGCGTCTCGCGGGTTTCATGCGTCCCGAGCCCGCCGCATGAGGAGATGCCGCATGGCCGTGACCGCTGCAGATTTTCCGCCCGCCGCGCCCGGCCGCGGCCCCCGCGCGACCCGCCGTCCCCGCGGGCTCGACGAAGCCGGGGCCGCACGCCGCCGGCCCGCGAGGCGGGCGCCCGTCGCGCCGGGGGCGCCGCGATGACCTTTCCCCGAGATCCCGGCCGAGACCTCGTTCTCAGGCTCTTGCGCGACCCGTTCGGCCTGATCGCCGGCAAGGCGGCGAAGCTCGAGACCGACGCTTTCGAGGCGCGGCTCGCCGGCCGCACGGTTCTGTGCCTGCACGGGTCCGAGGCGGCGGCGTTCTTCTACGACGACGACCGTTTCACCCGCGTCGGCGCCATGCCCCGCAGCGTGTCGCGTCTGCTGCAGGACCGGCGCAGCGTGCAGAGCCTCGACGGCCCGGCGCACCGGCGGCGCAAGGCGCTGTTCCTCGACCTGCTGCTGCCCGAGGCGCGGGTCGCCGACCTGGCCGATCGCTTCGACGCGCTCTGGCGGGAGGCGGAGCCGGAATGGCGGCGGCGGGGGCGGATCGCCTTGCTGGAGGAGGTGACGCCGCTGCTGGCCGCGGCCGCTTGCGGCTGGACCGGAGCGCCGATATCGGCGCTGGGCGGGCGACGGCTCGCGCGCGATCTGGAGGCGATGGTGGCCAATGCGGGCCGGCTGGGGCCGCGCAACTGGCGCGCCCGCTGGCGTCGCGGACGGGTGGAGCGGCGCGCGGCGAAGCTGATCCGCCGGGTCCGTCGTGGCGACCTCGTGCTTTCGGCGGAGACGCCGCTGGCGCGCATCGCCTTCTTCGAGGACCCGGAGGACGGGGCGATGTCCGAAGCCGCGGCGGTGGACGAACTGCTCAACCTTCTCCGCCCGGTCGTCGCGGTGAATCGCTTCATCGCCCATGCCGCTCTGGCGCTGGCGCGCGAGCCCGCCTGGCGGACCCGCCTGCGCGACGACCCCGCGATGCTGGAGCCCTTCGTCGAGGAGGTCCGCCGCCTCGCCCCGTTTTTCCCGCTGATCGCCGGTCGCGCCGCGCGCAATCTGGTCTGGCGGGGAGAGACGGTGGCCGCCGGACGCTGGGCGCTTCTGGACCTGCATGGCACGAACCGCGATCCGGGCGCTTTTCCCGACCCCGAACGTTTCGACCCCGGCCGCGCCCCCTCCTGGCGCGATCAGGACCACCGCTTCGTCCCTCAGGGCGCCGGCGACGCGGCGCGGACCCATCGCTGTCCGGGCGAGGCGGCGACGGTGGCGCTGATGAAGGTCGCGACCGCCCGGCTCCGCGCCGCGGACTGGGAGGCGGCGCCCGGGTCGCTGGAGCTCTCGAACGACATGCCTCCGGTCCCGCGCGGCGGCTTCGAGATGCGCTTCGCGGGGGGAGGCCGCGGCCGGCCTCGCGCGCCTTGACCCGCGCGCCATGCGCCGCGCGTCGCGAGACGATCGGTGATGCGGCCGAAATCCGCCTGCCGGTCGTCCCTTGCCGGGGCGCGTCCCCCGCGTCCGGCCCTATCGAAGGATCCCCGCAATGTCCGTCACCTCCCCCGAAACCGATCGTCACGTCACCCGCCGCCGGGCGGAGTCCCATGGCGGCCGTCCCGTGAGGATCGACCGCGAGGGCCCCGGCGGCATCCTCCCCTTCGATGTCCGGAAGCCGACGCCCGGCCTGACCGGGTCCGAAATCGCCGCCTTGCGCGACCGGCTGCCGACGCTGGAACGCGGTTCGGGAGGAACGGCGGACGATGAAGGGACGCCCGTGACGGACGCCGCCCGCCCCGATGCCCTCGCGGCGACGCCGCCGGGGCTCGAAACCCGCGATCCGGGCGCGAGTCCTCTCGTGCCGCTTCCGCCACGCGCGCGCGACCTGGCCGGCCCGCGGCGCGACGGGTTTGCGGGATGGGACTGTCTCGCCTCCCGGATCCGCTTTTCTGGCCCCGCGAGCTTTCTGGCCCCGCGAACTTTCTGGCCGGCGCGGCGCCCGACGAGGGCGGGTTCGAATTCGCGTCCCGTTCACGGACCCGCGGAAATCCCGGGCTGAACATGGATTTCCGCGCCTTGCGCATGGCCCTCCCGGTCCGCGGGAGCGGCCGCAGGAGTGGCAGGCCGCCGGCCCGGCCCTAGGTCGAAGAAGGCGGAGATCGAGATCGCTCGCGGACAGGAGACCCGGCGCGCCGGCGGAAGACCAAGGAGAGAGCCCATCGACGGAGACCGCAAGCTCGACCGCCTCGCGCCGATCGCCTTGATCCTGCCGGCGGCGGGTCTCGTCGCTTCCTGCGACGGGCCGCAGTCGGCGCTCGTCCCGCGGGCGCGGCAGGCGGTCGAAGTGGCGGCGTTGTTCGAGTGGATGGCGTGGGGCGCCGTCGCGATCTGGGCGGCGGTGATGCTGGCCGCGATCCTGGCGGTGCTGCGCCCGGCGATGCGGGGCGGGAGCCGCCGCGCGGACCGGCTGATCATTTTCGGCGGCGTGGTGTTCCCGACCGTTGTGCTGGCGGTGCTGCTGGCCGCGGGCCTGCGGCTGCTGCCGGACTGGGGCGACTCGCCCGCGCGGCTGCGGGTCGAGGTCGGGGGCGAGCAGTTCTGGTGGCGCGTCGCCTATGCGCGCGACGACCTCGCGGTCCCGGTGCGCACGGCCAACGAGATCCACCTGCCGGCGGGGGAGCCGGTGGAGTTCGTGCTCAGCGCCCGCGACGTGATCCATTCGTTCTGGATCCCCTCGCTGGCGGGCAAGATGGACATGATCCCCGGCCGCGTGAACCGCCTTCTGGTCGAGGACCCGCAGCCCGGCGTCTATAGGGGCGTCTGCGCCGAGTTCTGCGGGACCGGCCATGCGCTCATGGCCTTCACCGTCGTCGTCCATCCGCCGGAGTCGTTCGAGGCCTGGCTGGCGGCGGAGGCTCGTCCCGCGGCGCCCGAAGCCCTGCGGGAGGGTCCCCCGGACGCCGCGGCGGAGGGGCGGCGGCTGTTCCTCGACCACGGCTGCGGCGCCTGCCACCCGGTCCGCGGCCTGGTCGAGGCCGGCGATGTGGGTCCGGATCTGACCCATTTCGCGGCCCGCGCCACCCTGGGCGCCGGGCTGGCGCCGATCTCGCGGGAGACGGTGGCGGACTGGCTGCGCGACCCTCAGGCGCTGAAGCCCGGGGCGCGGATGCCGGGCTACGGGGCGCTGATGTCGGAAGCCGAGCTGGAGACGCTCGCCGACTGGCTTCTTGAATTGAGGTGACGCCGATGACCGAACCCCAGGCTCCCGCGCTTCCCCAGGCCGAGCGCGCCCATCCCGAATGCCAGGACGATCCGGACCTTCGCGCGGCGCAGGAGGCGCGGCTGCGCGCGGCCTGGGCCACGCCGAAGGGCTGGCGCTATCTGACCGCGGTGAACAACACCGAGGTGGGGCTGTGGTACGCGGGCTCGGCGCTGGCTTTCATGCTGTTCGCGGGCGCGCTGGCGCTGATCATGCGCGCGCAGCTGGCCGTGCCCGAGAACGACCTGGTGGGGCCGGATTTCTACAATCAGGCCTTCACCCTGCACGGCACCGCGATGATGTTCCTTTTCGCCGTGCCGATCTTCGAGGCGGTGGCGATCCTGATCCTGCCCGCCCTGCTGGGCGCGCGCGAGCTGCCGTTCCCCCGGCTCTCGGCTTTCGGCTTCTGGTGCTATCTGATCGGGGGCGTGTTCGTCTGCGGCTCGATCCTCTTCGACGCGGCGCCCGACGCGGGCTGGTTCATGTATCCTCCGCTCGCCACCGAGCAGGGCGGCATCGGCGCCGACATCTGGTTGCTGGGGCTGAGCTTCATCGAAGTCGCCTCGATCGCCGCTGCGGTCGAGCTGATCGTGGGCGTCCTGAAATGCAGACCGCCCGGCATGCGGTTGAACCTGATCCCGCTCTACGCCTGGTATGTGCTGATCGTGGGGGCGATGATCCTGTTCGCCTTCCCGCCGCTGATCGCCGGCGACCTGTTGTTCGAACTGGAGCGGTTGCTCGACTGGCCGTTCTTCGATCCGACGCGCGGCGGCGATCCGCTGCTGTGGCAGCATCTGTTCTGGATCTTCGGCCACCCGGAGGTCTACATCATCTTCCTGCCCTCGATCGCGCTGCTGGCGATGATGATCCCGACCTTCGCGGGACGCCCCATCGCGGGCTATTCGTGGATCGTGCTCTCGGCCATGGGCACCGGCTTCATCAGCTTCGGGCTGTGGGTCCACCACATGTTCACGACCGGGTTGCCCTCGCTCAGTCTCGGCTTCTTCGCGGCCGCGTCCGAGGCGGTGGCGATCCCGACCGGCATCCAGATCTTCGTGTTCATCGCGACGCTGATGCTCGGGACCGTGCGCCGCTCGGTCCCGATGTTGTGGAGCATGGGCGCGCTGGCGATCTTCGTGGCCGGCGGGCTTACCGGCGTGATGCTCGCGATCGCGCCTTTCGATTTCCAGGCGCATGACAGCTATTTCATCGTCGCGCACCTGCACTTCACCCTCTTCGGGGGGATGCTGTTCCCGCTGGTGGCCGGCATTCACTACTACTATCCGCTGGTGACCGGGCGCATGCTGTCGCGCCGGCTGGGCGTCTGGTCCTTCTGGCTGTGTTTCCCCGGCTTCGTGATCTGCTTTCTGCCGATGCACCTGACCGGCATGCGCGGGATGCCGCGGCGGGTGTGGACCTATTCCGAAGGCCTGGGCTGGGACACGCTGAATCTGGTGTCCTCGCTGGGCGCGTTCGTGTTCGCCGCGGGCTTCCTGGTGTTCATCTGGGACCTCATCCGTCCCAAGGGCGAGGCCGACCGCGCCCCGCGCAATCCGTGGAAGGGCGGGGCGCTGGAATGGCTGCAGGAGCAGCCCCCCCGCAGCTGGGGCGTGCGCTGCGTCCCCCAGGTCTCGTCGCGCTATCCGCTGTGGGACGATCCGGACTTCGTGCGCGACTACGACGCGGGCCGCTTCTACTTGCCCGACGCCGAGGAAGGCCGGCGCGAGGGGCTGGTGACCTCGGTGCTCGACGCCGAGCCCGAACAGGTGCTGCGCATCGGCGGCCCCTCGGTCCTGCCGTTGGGCGGGGCCGCGGCGCTGGGCGGCGTCTTCATTTTCGCGACGTTCCACTGGTGGTGGCTGACGGCGATATCCGGGTTGGGGGCGCTGGTCCTGATCCTGCGCTGGGTGTGGACGGGAACCGGCGAGCATCCCGAGAAGCCCTCGAAGTCCATCGGGCTGGGGCGCGAGGCGGCGCTTTACGTCTCGGGGCCGAAGTCGACGGGGTGGTGGGCGATGTTCATCACCATGCTGGGCGACCTCACAGCCTTTCTCGGGCTGTTCTTCGGGCTGTTCTTCTTTCTGACCGTGCATGAGGCGTTCCCGCCCCTCGGCCTGCCGGTCCCCGGCGTGGTCTGGCCGATGGCGTCGCTGGGGCTGGCGGCGGTCTCGTGGCTCGCCACCTGGGGCGGGCGACGGGCCAACGCGGCCGGACGGGTCGGGGCGTTCCGGGCGCTGCTGGCGCTGGCGCTGGCGACGGGCCTTGCGGCGGCGGCGGCGCTGGCCTGGGGGCCGTGGGCGGCGGGGATGGACCCGACCGCCCATTCCTGGCCGGCGATCGTGTGGGCGCTGGTCCTGTGGTCCGCGGCCCATGCCGGGGTCGGCGCGATCATGCAGGGCTTCTGCCTGGTCGCGAGCTTCGCCGGCCGTCTGACGCCCGCCTACGACGCCGACATCCGCAACACCGAGGTCTTCGCCCATTTCCACGCCTTCGCCGCCATCGTCACCGCCGTCGCCTTCGCCGCCTTCCCCGAGGTCCGGGAGGTCGCGCCATGACCCGCCCAGCGCGACGCGAGCCGCAGGAGGCCGCCCGCCGTGACCGGCGCTTTCACGGCGAGGGCCCGCGACAGACGCGGGGCCTGTGGCGGATCGCGACCGGACCTCTGATCTGGGGGGGGCATTTCCTCGTCTGCTACTGGATCGGCGCGAGCTGGTGCGCCCATGCAGGCCCCGGGGCCGGGCTCGGCCCGGCGTCCTGGGGCGTGGCGGCGGCGACGCTGGCGGCGCTTGTCGCGCTGGGCTTCGCGTTCCGCGCCCTGCGCCGGGTTCGCGGCCTCAGCCTCACCGACGACGATCTGGTTTACGAAGCCGACGACCCGGAGGAGCGGCGCCGCTTCCTCGCCCATGTCGCCACGCTGCTGTGCGTGGTGAGCTTCGTGGCGATCCTCTACACGGCGCTGCCGGCGGTGATGCTGGAGACCTGTCGATGACCGCGCCGGGGCTTCTTCGTCGCGCGGACCTGGCGCTGGTCGCCGGGCTGGGGGTGCTGGCGCTCGCCTGGGCGGGGCCGCTGCCGCGGCTGAGCGGGGGGAGTTTCGCGGCCCATATGGCCCTGCACATGACCGTCGTGGCGATCGCCGCGCCGTTGCTGGCGCTGAGCCTCACGCGCGGCGCGGTCCCCATGCCGCTCTGGGCGCCTGTGGCGGCCTCGCTGGTCGACCTCGCGGCGATATGGGCCTGGCATGCGCCGGCGCTGCACACGCTGGCGCGCACCTCCGCCGTCGGGCTCGCGGCGGAGCAGGCGTGCTTTCTCGGCGCTTCGCTCGCGGTCTGGATCACGGCGCTGGCCGCGGCGCGGGGCGGGGACGGGGCGGAGGAACGGGCCAGCCGCGCCGGGGGGCTGGCGGGGGCGGGGGCGCTGCTGTTCACCGCCATGCACATGACCATGCTGGGCGTGGTGGTCGCGCTTTCGCCGCGGCTGCTGTGCCGGGCGCCGACCGAGGGGCCGACGCTGTTCGGCCTCGACGCGCTGGGCGATCAGGAGGCGGGCGGCGTGCTGATGCTGGGCGCGGGCGGCGCGATTTATCTGGCCGGCGGGCTGGCGCTGGCCGGCCGCGCGATCCGGGGCGAGGAGACGAACGCATGATCCGCGGACCGATCCGCATCCGCACGCTGGCCTGGATCCTGGCCGGGCTCGCCGTGCTGGCCGTCGTCGTCTTCGCGGCCGGGTTGTCGCCCATCGGCGCCGCGGGCGGGCATAGCGCCGCGGCCCGCTGGATCCTGCACACGGCCATGCGCCGCTCGGTCGCCTTTCACGCGATGGGGACCGAGGTCCCCGACCTCTCCGCCCCCGGCCTCGCCCGTCTTGGCGCCGCGCATTTCGAGAGCGGCTGCGCCCCCTGTCATGGCAGCCCCGCGGCGCCGACGGGAGGGGCGGCGCAGGCGATGCTGCCGCCGCCGCCCGACCTCGCGGCGAGGATCCCGCTGTGGACGCCGGCCGAATTGCACCGGATCGTCGACGAGGGCGTGATGATGACCGGCATGCCCGCCTGGCCCGCCCGCGGCCGCGAGGACGAGGTCTGGGCGGTGGTGGCCTTCCTGCGGAAGCTGCCCGAGCTTGACGCCGAAGGCTACCGGGCGCTGGCGCATGGCGGACCCGAAGGCTCGTCCCGCGGGCTGGCGTTGCCGGCCGATCCGCCCTTCGCGGACTGCGTGCGTTGTCATGGGACCGGGGGACGCGGGCCGGATGACGACGCCACAGCGCCGGGACCGATCCCGCGGCTCGACATCCAGCCGCGCGCGGCGCTGGAGGCGGCGCTGAAGAGCTACGCCGCGGAGGCGCGGCCCAGCGGCGTGATGCGCCACGCGGCCGCCGGGCTGGATGCGGCGACGCTGGCCGGGCTCGCCGCGCGTTTCGCCGCCGCCCCGCGCGATCCAGCCGCCGCGCTCGACCCCGCCGGCGTGGATGAGACGCTGCTGGCGCGAGGCCGGGAGATCGCCCGCAGGGGCCTGCCCGCGCGCGACGTCGCCGCCTGCGACGCCTGCCATTCGCCGCGGGGCGAGCGGGTGCGCGACGTCTTTCCCCGCCTCGCCGGACAGCGCCGGAGCTATCTGGAAGCGCAGCTGCGCCTCTACACCGCCGATCCCCCGGTCGCCGGCGGGCCCCGGGCCGAGCTGATGATCCAGGCCGCCCGCCACCTGCCGGCCGCGGACGCGGCGGCGGTTTCGGCCTGGTATGCCTCGCGCGCGCCGGCTCCGCGCTGATCCCGCTCGCAGCGGACCGGGGCGCGCCCCGCCGGCTCAGGCGGCGACGAACAGCGGCACGCAGGCGGCCGTCAGCACCACCGCGATGCCCAGCGACGCGAACAGCCCGTCGCGCACCAGCACCGAGATCGCCAGCAACGCCGTCGCCAGCCCCAGCGCCGACGAGGTGAACGGCACCAGTTCCAGCATCGGCATCGCCAGCCCGCACAACAGGCACAACGCCAGCGGCAGCCGGTCGAGCGGCCAGCGGAACAGCCAGGGGAACCGGGGCCGCGTGCGCCGGTCGACCCAGCCCGCCGGTCGGCGCAACCAGGCCACCGCCTCGCGCAGATGTCGCCCTTCGGTCCGCCGGTTCAGAATCCAGCGCGGCAGCCAGACGCGGGGCCGCGCCAGCAGGGCGCTCGCCGCAATCAGCGCGATGCTCAGCCCGCAGATCGAGGACAGCAGCGGAATGCCCGAGGCGGGCGTGACCACCACCAGCGCCGGCGCCAGGAGCAGCGCCGGCATCGACCGGTCGCCCAGCGCCGCGACCACGTCGCCGACCGAGAGGGTGTCCCGTCGGGCCGCCTCATCCAGACGGTCGAGCACCTCTCCGATGGGGGCGTGAGGGGCTTGTCCGGCCATCAGCGGCCCGCCTCGGCGTCGCGCGCGCCCGGCCCCGCAGGACGGGAAGCGGCGGGCGCGGTTGGGCGGCCGAACGCGACGGCGGCCGAAGGTCCGCCCGCCCGCGGCGTCGGCGTCGCGTCGGCGGGCGGCGAAACGAGATTCATTGGCAAGCGTCTCTCCCTGCTGGAGGCGCCGGCGAGACCGGCCCGCTGCATAATGCGCGAGGACGGGAAATGTTCCAAAGGGAAGGCGCGCCATCCCGCGCCGGCCCGTCCTCCTCGCCGGCGCGCAGGCGAAAGGTCCCGCCGGCCGGGGGCGCTGAATGGGGCGCTCGGCGTCTCGGGAACATTCGCGCCGAAAGCGGGTTGTTTCATCGACGGCGGACCACGCCGGCCGTCGCCCAGGATCCGACCGGCGTTACAGGCGAAGCAGGAGACCAGCGCATGACCATCGACCCCACGGCGCCCCAAGGGACCCGCGCAGGCGAGGGCGGAGAGCTGCACCAGACCGTCGACGACGGCGGCGCGCGGATGACCACGCAGCAGGGCATCCCGGTCGCGGACGATCAGAACACGCTCCGGCAAGGCGCGCGCGGCCCGGCGCTGATGGAGGACTTCCATTTCCGCGAGAAGATCTTCCACTTCGACCACGAGCGCATCCCCGAACGCGTGGTCCACGCGCGCGGCTACGGCGCCCACGGCTTCTTCGAAGCGTATGAAGACCTCTCGGACCTGACCTGCGCCCACGCGTTGACCCATCCGGGCGAGAGGATCCCGGCCTTCGTGCGGTTCTCGACGGTGGCGGGGAACAAGGGCTCGGCCGACCTGGCGCGCGATGTGCGCGGCTTCGCGGTGAAGCTCTACACCGCCGAGGGCAACTGGGACATCGTGGGCAACAACATCCCCGTGTTCTTCATCCAGGACGCGATGAAGTTCCCCGACCTGATCCACGCCGCCAAGCAGGAGCCCGACCGCGGCTTTCCGCAGGCGCAGACGGCGCATGACAACTTCTGGGACTTCATCTCCTGGATGCCCGAGGCGATGAACATGGTCATGTGGACCATGTCCGACCGCGCCATACCGCGCTCCTTCCGCTTCATGGAAGGCTTCGGCGTCCACACCTTCCGGCTGGTCACGGCCGAGGGGAAATCCAGCTTCGTGAAGTTCCACTGGAAGCCGAAGCAGGGCCTGCAATCGGTCACCTGGCCCGAGGCGGTGACGATCAACGGCGCCGATCCCGACTTCCACCGCCGCGACCTGTGGGACGCGATCAACTCCGGCGACTTCCCGGAATGGGAGCTCGGCATCCAGGTCTTCGACGAGGAGGTCGCCGAGGGCTTCCCCTTCGACATTCTCGACGCCACCAAGCTGATCCCCGAGGAACTGGTCCCCGTGCGCCGCGTCGGCCGGCTGGTGCTGGACCGCATGGTCGACAACTTCTTCGCCGAGACCGAGCAGGTCGCGTTCCACACCGGCAACGTGCCGCCGGGGGTGGATTTTTCGGACGATCCGCTGCTGCAGGGGCGCAACTTCTCATATCTCGACACGCAGATCAGCCGGCTGGGCGGGCCCAACTTCACCCATCTGCCGATCAACGCGCCCAAATGCCCGTTCCATTCCTTCCAGCAGGACGGTCACATGGCGATGACCAATCCCAAGGGGCGCGCCAATTACGAACCCAACGGCTGGGGTTCGAAGGCGGGCGGCCCGCGCGAGGACCCCGAACGCGGCTTCAGGAGCCATCCCGCCGAGGCGCAGGGGCCCAGGCGCCGGGCGCGGTCGGAGACCTTCGCCGACCACTACTCCCAGGCCCGCCAGTTCTATGTCAGCCAGACCGAGGTCGAGCGGCGGCACATGGCCGACGCCCTCGTCTTCGAGCTGAGCAAGGTCGAGACGCCCCAGATCCGCACCCGCCTGCTGGCGCATCTGCGCAACGTGCACGAGGACCTCGCCTCGGCGGTCGGCGAGGGACTGGGCATGGATCTGCCCGACCCCGCGCCCGCGGCGCGCGAGACGCTGACGGACCTGCCGAGCTCGTCCGCGCTCAGCATTCTCAAGAACGGGCCTCTCAATTTCCACGGGCGCAAGCTGGGGATCCTGTTGGCTGACGGCGCGGATGCGAAGGCGGTGGCCGGTCTGAAGAGCGCGGCCGAGGATGTCGGCGCCATGGTCGAGCTGGTGGCGCTGAAGGTCGGCGGCGTGCGGCTTTCGGACGGCAGCGTGTTGCCCGCGGACCAGAGGATCGACGGCGGCCCCTCCGTTCTCTACGACGCGGTGGCGATCGTGCTCTCGGAAGACGGGGCGCGGATGCTCTCCGCCATGCATCCCGCGCGGGTCTGGGCCGCCGACGCCTGGGCGCATGGCAAGTTCATCGCCCATTCGATCGAGGCCGCGCCCTTCCTGATGGCGGCCGGCCTGCCCGACGCGCCCGGCGAAGGGGTGTTCGAGCTGGAGAAGGACACCGCCCCCGACTTCCTGGACGCCTGCAGCCAGCTACGGGTCTGGGACCGCGCGCCCTGATCGGCCGCACGGCCTCCGGCCGGATCGGGCGGTCTGGTTTGGCGGCGGCGGGAACATCGGCCCCGCCGCCGCGGTTGATCGGGGGACGCAGGGCGGCCTCCACCCTTTCCAGGCGGATCGAAGGCCGCATCGGAACAGGGAGGACGAGATGAAGGTCGCGGAATTCCGGATGCTCAAGGCCGTCGCTCCGACCCCTGTCGGCGCCCCGCCGGTCGGCGACTGAACGACTGCGGCCGCGCGTCCCGGACCTGTTGCGATGGCGTCCGGGGCCGGGCCCTTCGCCTTGCCGATCCGGCCGCCTCGTCGCCTGACGCGGCGGCGCGCCCGTCCTCAAGCTTCTTGAAGGCCAGCCGCCTGAGGAACCCATGGATTCACCCACCTCACCCGATGCAGCCGCTTCGGCGGTCGGACGCAGTTGGACCCCGGATCCGGCGCCGGCCTGGCGCCGTGTGGTCGCGCGCCTGGGCGAGCGGATCGCCCAGGGCGGTTCGCATGTCGGCGCCGGCGGGTCCGGCAACGTTCGCGAGCATCAGGCGCGGGTCGCCGCAGTGGCCAGGGATCTGGCCGAGGGCGTGCTCAGCCTGCGCGCGCCGACCCCGGCGCGCCGGCCTGCCGCGGCGGGGCGGCTGGACCAGGCGCTGGCGCGCGGCAGGCGCGGCCCGGAGGCGCCGGCGATCAGGGCGATCGAGCCCCTCGCCCGCGCGCTGGTCTGGCGCGAGGGCTACATGCGCCCGCCCGCCGGCCTTCACGGCCGCTTCGCCCAATGCGAAGTCGCGGCCCCGGGAGGCCCGGTCCATTGCCGCGACATGCGCCTGGGGCTGATCCTTTTCGCCCCCGGCTGCGTTTATCCCGCCCATGCCCATCCCGGCATCGAGGAAAGCTACGTCTGCCTTGCCGGAGCGGTTTCGCAGAACGAGGCGGGGCGCCTGACGCCTGGAGCCCTGATCCTCAACCGGCCGGACCGCGTGCACCGCCTGCGCGCGGAGACGGGCGGTCCGAGCCTGCTCGCCTATGCGTGGCTCGGCCCTGCGCCCCGTCTCGCCCGCGCCGCCACGCGCTTCGTGCGCGCCACGCCCTGCCGCCGGCGCGACGGCGCCTGACCCGGAAAGGATCGCCCATGACCGACCGCTCGACTCCGACCGTTCTCGCCGAGGCCTTGCGCCCCGACGCCCCGCGCCGCGACGCGGGGCGTCCCTCGGGGCGCCCCCCTGAGCGACGCCCGGAACGACTCCGGCCCCGCCTCCGCCGCGTCGTCCGATGCGTCGTGGTGGAAAGGCGCGGTGATCTGCCGGATCTATCCGCGCAGCTATCAGGACACCATCGGCAACGGCGTCGGCGACCTGCCCGGCGTGCTGCGCCGGCTCGACCACATCGCCGATCCGGGGGTCGACGCTATCTGGCTGTCGCCCTTCGTCGCCTCGCCGATGCGCGACTTCGGCTACGACGTCTCCGACTACCTCTCGGTCGATCCGATGTTCGGCACGCTCGAGGATTTGCGCGCGCTGGTCGAGGCGGCCCACGCCCGTGGCCTCAAGGTCCTGATGGATCAGGTGCGCTCGCATAGTTCGAACGAGCATCCGTGGTTCCTGGAAAGCCGGGGAAGCCCGATGGCTCGCGGCCCGACAACTGGCTGTCGGTGTTCGGCGGCTCGTCCTGGCAGTGGGAGCCGCGGCGCGGCCAGTATCGTCCGCACAACGTCCTGCGCGAGCGGCCGGACCTGAATTACCATTGCCCGCAGGTCCAGGACGCCATCCTCGATGTCCGCCGGCATTGGCTCGACATGGGGGGCGACGGCTTCCGGCCCGACGTCCGCGCCGTCTGCTTCCACGATGCCCGGCTGCGCGACAATCCGCCGAACCCGACGCGGCCGACGGGGGCTCGCCTATGGCTGCTGGCTGCTGGCTGCTGGCTGCTGGCTGCTGGGCGCTCGACAATCATGACTTTCCGCGCCCCGCCACGCGGCTGGGGCGATAGGGGCCGCCGCTGGCGCTGACCGCGGCGCTGACCTGCCTACGCGGGGCCTCGCGCCTCCATCAGGGCCTGGAGCTGGGACTGCCCCAGGCCGATGCGCCCCATGAGCGGCTGGTCGACCCCTGCGGACGTGAGGTCTGGCCCGCCTTCCGGGGTCGCGACGGCGCCCGCATCCCGATCCCGTGGGAAGCCGAGGCCCCCCATTGCGGCGTCTCCAAGGCCGAGCCCTGGCTGCCGAGGCGCCAGACCTCGACAGGAGCGAGGCCTTTCCCCGGACCTCGGCCGGGAAGGGCGCCGCGGTCGACCGCCTGCTGTCGGCATCATGCGCCGATCCGCTGATCCGCATGTTCCGCGGCGGCGTCTTGGCCCTGACGCCGTTTGAGGAGGACGGCGACACCGTGCCGGACAGCGCGTCGGACGGCGCGTCCGCCGGGGCGCAACTCCGTTGACATGAAAACAACCTAAAACATAATGTCATAACACTATAATGATTCGACCGCGCAAGACGGTCGGACTCGCCCTCGGGAGGAAAAGATGAAGCTGACGAAGCATCTGGCCGGCGCGGCCGTGCTGGCCTGGGCCGCCATGAGCGCGGTCTCGCCGGCCAAGGCCGCGGACATCGTCGTCACCCACTACGGGTCGTTGATGTATGGCGCGCCCTACGCCATCGCCATGGAGAAGGGATACTTCACGGAGGCCGGCGCCGACGTGACCGGCATCCTCACCTCCAAGGGCGGCGGCACCTCGGTGCGCAACATGATGGCCGGCGACACGCCCTTCGCGGAAGTGGCCCTGCCGGCCGCGATCTCGGCCATCAAGGAAGGCTTCCCGATCCGCATCGTCTCGATGTCGACGGCCGGAAGCTCCGCCCTGCTGGTCACCCGCCCGGGCGAGAAGCTGGAGAACGCCGAGGACCTGAAGGGCAAGCGCCTGGTCTACTCGCGCCCCAAATCGGTCAGCGAGGCGATCTTCCTCGGCATCGTCGAGGCCGCCGGTCTCAAGCCCGAAGACGTGAAGATGGTGGCGATCGGCGACTTCGGCGCGGGCCTGACGGCGCTGGAGCACAACGAGATCGACGTGGCGATCATCCCCGAGCCGATCTACTCCCGCAAGAAGGCCGCCGGCGCCGACTACCAGGTCCTGCCCTGGCTGAGCGCGCTGACCCCCTACTCCGCCGGCACCGTCGGGATCGTGACCGAAGAGATGCTCGCCGCCCAACCCGATCAGATCCGCGCGATCATCGCCGGACGCGCCAAGGCCGTGCGGTTCATGTACGATCAGCCCGAAGAAGCCGCGGCGATCATCGCCAGGGTCTACGACATGGAGCCGGCCATCATCTCGGCCGCCATCTCCAACATCCGTGCCATGACGGATCATTGGTGGGGCGCGGGCGACATCGATTACAAGGCGATGGACGGCATGGCCAACATGATGGCGAGCGTCGGCCTGGTCGACCTGCCGATCGACTGGACCGCCTATGTCGACGAAAGCGTGCTCGACGCGAAGGCCACGCAATGAGGACCGCCGCCGCCTTCGCGACGCCTGTCACGCCCGCCTCGGCGGCGGCGCCCGCGCCCCATGCCCGGCTGGAGGGGGTGACGCGCGTCTACCCCGCCCGCTCGGGCGGGGACGAGGTCCACGCGCTCGGCCCCATCAGCTTCGATCTGCGGCAGGGGGAGTTCTTCTCGGTCGTCGGCCCTTCGGGCTGCGGGAAGTCGACCCTGCTCGACGTGCTGTCGGGGCTTGCGAAGCCGACAGAGGGGACGGTGACCTTCGAGGGCGCGCCGGTCGACGGCAAGGTCCCCGACGGCGTCGGCGTGGTGTTCCAGGAGGACGCGAGCTTCCCCTGGCTGAGCGTGGAGGACAACGTCGCCTTCGGCCTGCGCCGCGCGGGAACCGACGCGGCCGAGACCCGCCGCCGCGTGGAGTTCGCCATCGGCTTCATGGGCCTGCGCGATTTCCGCCGGGCCTATCCCAGCCAGCTCTCGGGCGGCATGCGCCAGCGGGTGTGCATCGCGCGCACCCTGGTGATGCAGCCCCGGCTGATCCTGCTGGACGAACCGTTCGGCGCGCTCGACCAGCAGACCCGGCTGCTGATGGGGGATGAGCTTCTGCGCCTGTGGCGCGAGACCGGGGCGACCGTGATGCTGATCACCCATGCGCTTGACGAGGCGAACCTGCTCTCGGATCGCATCGGCGTCATGTCCGCGCGTCCGGGACGCTTCATCGAGGTGGTGGAGACCGGCTGGGACCGGGAGCGCGATTCCAGCCTCGCCGAGCGTTCGGAATTCGGGGCCGTGACGTCCCGTCTCTGGTCGCTGCTGCGGGGCGAGTCCCTGCGCGCGATGGGGCAAGGCCAGGCGGCGGAGAAGAGGGCATGAGCCTTGCGGGATTCCTTCGCACCCTCCTGATCGTAGGCGCCGTCGCGGCGCTGGAAATCGCCTGCCGCACCGGCGCGATCAAGCCGACCATGGTGGTCGCGCCCTCGGCGATGGCGCTGGGCGTCGTCGAGGCGCTGCGCGATCCCGAGTTCTGGCGCCATTTCGGCGTGAGCGTGCAGGCGGTGGCCATCGCCATGGTCATCGCCGTCACCGGCGGGTTCTGCATCGGCTTCATGCTCACCCGCGTGCCGCCGCTGCGCCGCGCAGTGTCGCCGTTCCTCGCCTCCTACTACTCGATCCCGCACATCGCCTTCTATCCGCTGCTGATCGTGATCTTCGGGCTTGGCCGGACGCCGCTGATCTTTCTGGCGACGATGTTCGCCATGGTGGCGATGATCCTCGCCACCATGGCCGGGCTCGACCGGGTGCCCGCGGTGCTGGCCAAGACCGCGCGGGTGCATCGGCTCGGCCTGGTCGACGAGATCCTGCGCGTGCGCCTGCCCGCCGCCGCGCCGCATATCCTGTCGGGGCTGAAGCTGGCGGTGGCCTATTCGTTCATCGGCGTCATCGCGGGCGAGTTCATCATGTCGACCGAGGGCATCGGGCACGAAATCGCCTACGCCTACGACAATTTCAATAACCAGCGCATGTACGCGCTGATCCTGATCGTGCTGACCCTGGTGACGAGCTTCAACATGAGCGTTTTCGCCTGGGAGCGCCGGATGCTGAAACGGAGAGGCCTGTGACCGCCGCCGCCCCCCCCCGCGCCTCCATCTCCGTGCGCAACGCGCGCGACCCGGTGCTGGTCTGCGCCGCCATCGTGATCGGGTGGCAGCTGTTGCACGAGCTCGCCGGCGACGTGGCGATCACCGCGCCGCTGCCGACGCTGTCGCATCTGCTGCACATGGTCGGGCAGGCCCGCTTCCTGCCGCATCTGGGCGAAACCGCCATGGCCTTCGGGCAGGCGCTCGCCATCTCGTGGATCGGGGGGGTGGTGATCGGCTTGCTGCTCGGGGGCCACAAGCTGACCGGAGAGGTGGCCGAGCCGGTCCTGGTGACCCTCTATTCGCTGCCCAAGGTGACGCTTTACCCGGTGATCCTGCTGCTGTTCGGGCTGGGAATGCAGGCGAAGGTCGCGTTCGGCGCCTTTCACGGCATCATCCCGGTGGCGCTTTTCACGCTCAACGCCGTGCGCAACGTGCCCGCGGCGCAATTGCGCGCCGGACGGGCGATGCGCCTGAGCGGCGTCCAGCAGGCCCGCCATATCCTGTTGCCCGCGGCCCTGCCGGAGGTCTTCGCCGGTTTGCGGCTGGGCTTCTCGCTGACCCTGCTCGGAACCATGCTGGGGGAGCTTTTCGCCTCGCAGCGCGGCCTCGGCTTCCTGCTGATGAAGGCCATCGACCTGCATGACGTGGAGACCATCCTGGCCATCGCCGTGCTGATCTCGGCCTTTGCGGTGTCCGCCAACATGGCGCTTCTGGCCGTCGATCGCAGGCTCAGGCGCGGCGCCGCCCCCGCGGGGCACGGCGCATGACCGGTCGGCGGGATCGACGTCGCGACGGGGAGCAGGGGATCGAGCCGGTGGCGCTTGACCGCGAGCGGGGCGCGCCGCTGCATCATCAGCTCTACCTGGTGCTGTCCGACGCCATCGCCTCGGGCCGCTACGAGGAGGGCGACGCCCTGCCGACCGAGGAGCGGCTGACCGAGATCTATGGCGTGTCGCGCATCACCGTGCGCCGGGCCATGAGCTCACTGCATGAGAACGGGCTGATCGATCGCGGGTCGGGCAAGCGCACCCGGGTCCGGGGCCTCGGGGATCCGGTGCGCGGGGCCGGCGGCTCCATCGTCAGCAACATCATCGCCATGGGCGCCGAGACCGTCGCCCGGGTGCTGGAGTTCGAGTATGTCGAGGCCCGCGGGTTCGCGCGCCAGCGCCTGTGGATGGGCGATCAGGCCCCGGTGCAACGCGCGGTCCGACTGCGGTCCATCGACGGCGCGCCGATGGGGCTGCTGACCAGCTATGTCCCCGAGGTTCTGGGCCGCACATGGACTGAGGAGGAGCTGGGCGCTCAACCTCTGCACGCGCTGCTGGCGCGCGCCGGCGCGGATGTGACCGCCACCCGTCAGCTCGCGTCGGCGGCGCTTGCCGAACCGCTCGTGGCCTCTCGACTGGGCGTGCATGTGGGCGCGGCGCTCATCGACCTGCGCTGTCTGATGATCGCGCGGGACGGCCGTGTGGTGGAATATGTCGAGATCCTCGCGCCCCCCGACCGGATGCGCATGCGCTACGATTTCGGCCTGGAAACGCTGGAAGGGCCCGTCATCCCGGCGAAAGCCGGCCCGAAGCAAGAGGAATGATTTCATGACCCACGCAGCTTCCCTGCGCACGCTTCTGAAAACGGGCGAAATGGTCGTCGCCCCGGGCGCCTTCGACGGCATCACCGGCCGTATGGTGGCGTCGGCGGGATTCCCGGCCGTCTACATGACCGGGGCCGGCACCTCGATGACGCTCGGCTATCCCGATTACGGGCTGATCACGATGACCGAGATGGTGGCCAACGCCCAGCGCATCGTCCACGCCTCGGACCTGCCGCTGATCTCGGACGCCGACACCGGCTACGGCAACGAGCTCAACGTCTGGCGCACGGTGCAGGAATTCGAGCGCGCCGGCGTCGCCGCGATCCATATCGAGGATCAGGCGTTTCCCAAGAAATGCGGGCATCTCGACGACAAGGAGCTGGCGAGCCGCGAGGACTTCGCCGCCAAGATCCGCGCCGCCGCCGCCGCGCGCCGCTCGCCCGACTTCACCATCATCGCGCGCACCGACGCCCGCGGACCGGCGGGGCTGGATGAGGCCATCGCGCGGGGCAACCTCGCGCTCGCCGCCGGGGCCGACATGATTTTCGTCGAAGCGCCGCAGAGCATGGAGGAAGTCGCCGCCGTCCCCCGCCTGATCAAGGGCCCGTGCCTGTTCAACATGGTGCGCGGCGGCAAGAGCCCGGACGTGTCGATCGCCGAGGCCCGTCAGATGGGCTTCGCCGTCTCCATCGTGCCGGGCTTGCTGCTGCGCGGGATCGTGGAGACCTGCGACGCGCTGCTCTCCGACCTGCGCGAGGATCGCTTTCCGCCCGACCGTTCTTCGCCCGGCGCGCTCTTCGCCCGCTTCGACGCGGCCGAGTGGGATGAGCGGCGCACCGCCTATCGCGACTCGTCGGATGGGACGCCGTCGTCCTGCGCCGCCGCCGAATAGAACGCATGATCGTCCCCGAGGGCGGCCCGCGCCGCCTTCGGTCCAATGACCACGAGCGCCCCGAGGCGCCTTCCGGGAGGCCTCCGATGACGACCCCTCGCACCCTCTTCGACCGCATCTGGGCGAGCCACGCCGTGGTGGAGCGCGACGACGGCTACACCCTGCTCTACATCGACCGTCACCTGATGCATGACGGATCGGCCGGCTGCTTCGGGCTGCTGCACGAACGGGGCCTGCCGTTGCGCCGCCCCGACCGGTCCTTCGGCACGCCTGACCATTTCGTCGCGTCCGGCGGCGCGGGCCCGCTGGAGCCGCTGCGCCGGCGGGCGCTGGAGCAGATGACCGACAACGCCGCCCGCCACGGCTTCACCATGTTCGACCTGGGCGATGCGCGGCAGGGCATCGCGCATGTGGTGGGGCCGGAGCAGGGCGTGACCCAGCCGGGGCTCACGATGGTCTGCGGCGACAGCCACACCTCCACCCATGGGGCGCTGGGAGCGCTGGCCTTCGGCATCGGCCAGTCCGAGGTGGCGCATGTGATGGCGACGCAATGCCTGTGGCAACGCCGCCCGAAATCCATGCGGATCCGCATCGAGGGACGGGCCCCGGCAGGGGTCGTGGCCAAGGACATGGCGCTCGCGCTCATCGCGCGCATCGGCGCCGGCGGGGCCACGGGCCATGTCATCGAATACGCCGGCGAGGCGGTGCGGGCGCTGACCATCGAGGGTCGCCTGACGCTCTGCAACATGTCGATCGAGGCGGGCGCCCGCGCCGGCATGGTCGCGCCGGACGAGATCACCATCGACTACCTCCGAGGCCGCCCCTACGCGCCGCAGGGCGCCGATCTGGAGAAGGCCGAGGCGCACTGGAGGGCGCTCGTCACCGACGAGGGCGCCGTCTTCGACCGGGAGGTGACGCTGGACGCCGCCGCGCTCGCCCCGATGGTCACCTGGGGCGTCTCGCCCGAGGATGCGCTGCCCGTCGACGGCCGCATTCCCGACCCTGCCGCCGCCGCCGATCAGGCCGCGGGCGACGGCATGCGGCGCACGCTCGACTACATGGGCCTGACGCCGGGCGAGGCCATCGAATCCATCGAGGTCGACCGGGTTTTCATCGGTTCGTGCACCAACTCCCGGATCGAGGATCTGCGCGCCGCTGCCCTCGTCGCCAAGGGCCGCAAGACCGTGCGCCCGGCCTGGGTCGTCCCCGGCTCGGGTCTTGTGAAGCGCCAGGCCGAGGCTGAAGGGCTCGATGCCGTGTTCCGCGAGGCGGGGTTCGAATGGCGCGAGCCCGGATGCTCGATGTGCGTGGGCATGAACGGCGACACCGGCCGGCCGGGGGAGCGGATCGCCTCCACCACCAACCGCAATTTCCAGGGACGGCAGGGGCAGGGGGTGCGCACGCATCTGGTCAGCCCCGCCATGGCCGCCGCCGCCGCGGTCGAGGGTCGCTTCACCGACGTCCGCCGCCTGCTGGCCTGATAGAGGGGATAACCATGGACGCCTTCACCACCCTGCGCGCGCCGGCGATGCCGATCAACGCCGCGAATGTCGACACGGACCAGATCATCCCCGCCCGCTACCTCGCCCGCGGGCGGGAGGCGCAGCGCGAGGCCTGCTTCCACGACCTGCGCTTCGACCGCGACGGCACGCTTCGCCCCGATTTTCCGATGAACCGCCCGGTCTACGCGGACGCCCGCATCCTGGTCGCGGGGCGCAACTTCGGCTGCGGCTCTTCGCGGGAATCGGCTGTGACCACGCTGGTCGACAACGGTTTCCGCGCCTTCGTCGCGCCGAGCTTCGGCGACATCTTCCTCAACAACTGCTTTCAGAACGGCGCCCTGCCGGTGCGTCTGCCGACCGAGCGGGTCGAGGCGCTGCTCGCCGCCCTCGAAGCCTCCCCCGGGGCGGAGCTGTCCGTCGATCTGCCATCCCAGACCGTGACCGGGCCCGACGGGGTCGAGGATGGCTTCGAGATCGACGGCTTCCGCAAGGACTGCCTGCTGCGCGGGGTCGACGTGATCGACCTGACCCTGAGCCATGCCGCGCAGATCGCCGCATTCGAGGCGCGCCAGTCGCAGGAGGTCGGCTGGCTCGACCGCCTGCCGACCGCGTGACCGAGCCGTGGTGGGCTCCCTTCGGAGCTCATGCGGGAGCAGGCTTGCGATCGCGAGCCGTCTTCGGCCTCCGGCGCTCGTTGCCTATGGGCGTGTTCTCGTGGACGGGGGCGCTTGATGAGGGGATGCGCAGGCTGAAGGTGAAACCCTGGGAGGTTGTTCGTCCGCGGCTGGGAAAGGCCGTGATCGCCGCGCCTCCAGTCTGGATCGCCTCAAATGAACAGGCCGCACCCGAATGCGTGGGCGGTCGGGCCTTGATCATCGCCCGTCGCGCCGAGCGCAGCCCGGCCTGTGAGGTCGTCGAGGGGCTCGGCGTCTCCGCCGGGACGGCTCGGAAATGGCTTTCCCGCGATCGCAAGGGCGACGCTTGCCGAAGAGGCCCGGCCCCGGATAACCTCGCGCCGAGCGGCCCGCCCCTGCAAGCGGACCTGATCCTGTCCAAGGACACAGGTTTCGAGGCTGCGTCAGGCGGAGCTCATCGATGAACACCACAAACCGGATCGACGGGTCGCAGACCGAGGCTCTGGGGCGTCGCTACGGTCCGGATGCGGCGCCGGCCGCCGGTCCTTGGAACGCCCATATCGATCTGCTCCTTTCGCACCGGTCCATCCGCGGCTTCCGGCCGGATCCGCTGCCGGACGGCACGCTCGAGACCCTGGTCGCCGCCGCGCAGTCGGCTGCGACGAGCTCCAGTCTCCAGACCTGGTCCGTGGTGGCGGTGACGGACCCCGCGGCCAAGGCGGCGCTTGCCGGGGTTGCGAGCCATCAGAAGCATATCGAGCAGTGCCCGCTGTTTCTCGTATGGCTCGCCGACCTCTCCCGTCACCGGAGGCTCGGCGCCGAGGAGCGGGCCGATCTGCCCGTCACCGCCTACCTCGAAACGTTCCTGGTGGCCGCGATCGACGCGGCGCTGGCGGCGCAGAATGCGGTGACGGCGGCGGAATCCCTGGGTCTTTCGACCGTTTACATCGGCGCCCTGCGCAATGACCCCATCAAGGTGAAGGAGCTGCTCGGCTTGCCTGACGGGGCGTTCGCGGTGTTCGGACTGTGCGTCGGTCACGCCTCCGCCGACGCCGCCGACAACATCAAACCCCGCCTGCCTCAGGCGGCCGTGCTTCATCACGAGACCTACGGTTCCACGAACGAGCGCGCGCTCCGGGCCGGCTACGACGCCACGATGAGCGCGTTTTCACGGCGCAACGGCATGGGTGACGAGACCTGGACCGCGCGCGTCATCAAGCGCATGGGCGGGATCGCGGCGATGAGCGGCCGCCACAAGCTGGTGGAAGTGCTCAAGGCGATGGGCTTCGAACTGCGCTGACGCCCGGCCGCGGTCGCCGAGGCGCGCCGGTTGACGAAGCGCCTGCGCATGACGCGGTGAAAACGGGGGGAGATGCCGCCGATGGCCTTCGGCGATCCTTCTCCACCGTGTCGGATCTGGTGGAGAAACGGGAAGCCGGCCGGGCGGCAGGCGCCGGGATCCGCTGCGAGGGCGTGAGAATCCGTCCGCAGACGGGATGCGACGCGACCCCCTGGAACGCTGGAGGAAGGCCCTCATGACCGATGCGACGGTGGACGATCTCGCGCCGGAGGGCGTCCTCAGGGTCGCCCTGAACACCGGGAACTTCCTGCTCGTCAGCGGCCGGGACGCCGAAGGTCGACCCGAGGGCGTGGCGCCCGCCCTGGGCGCCGCGCTTGCCCGCAGGCTCGGCCTGCCGCTGCAATTCGTGGAATACGCAAGTCCGGGCGAACTGGTCGACAGCGCCCCCGCGCGCCAATGGGACGTGGGGTTCGTTGGAGCCGACCCGGCCCGGACGGGCGTGCTCGCCTTCACCGAACCCTATGTGGAGATCGAGGCCACGTTCCTCGTCCCCGGCGAGTCCCCGGCGAGGACCTGCGCGGAGCTCGACGCGTCAGGCGTGACCATCTCCGCGTCCAGCCGCTCGGCCTATCATCTGTGGCTGATGGCGAATTTCAGCCATGCCGAACTGCGGACGGCGCAGGGGCTCGAGGCCTCCTTCCGCCGCTTCGCGGATGAGAAGCTGGACGCCCTCGCGGGCCTTCGGACGCGGCTCGAACACGACGCCGGTCGGCTTCCCGGCGCCCGCGTTCTGCCCGGGCGCTTCATGGCGGTCCAGCAGGCCGCCTGCACGTTCCGGGAACGCGGCGAGGGGATGCGTCTGCTCTCGGACTTCATCGCGCAGATGAAGCGGGGAGGCGAGCTGGCGCGGATCATCGAGTCCTTCGGCCAGCGTGGAAAGCTGTTGGTCGCGCCCTGAAAACCTTCCACGCTCCACGGCCGGCGTCCCCCGGGCGGTCGGGAGCGTCCGCAGGGCTCATCGCCGTCCGCTGGCGACGCCGGGATCGGCGAAGGCCGTCATCGCCATCGACCGCAGGTTCGGCATGGCCTAAATATCCCGTTCCGGAACCTGTCCGGGCGTGATCGCCTCCGAGCCGGCGGAACGAGATCGCTGGCCTCCGCGACCTTGGCGGGCGATCGACGCGCGCCCATGAGCGAGGGAGTCGCTGCACCGATGGATGGCAAATCCCGGGGGACTGGTCCGACGCGGAACGTGGATCTGGGCACGACGCGCCATCGGCGCGTGTTCCTGATCCTGTTGGATGGCATCCGCTCAGGGCGTTATGCGCCCGGCGACGCGCTGCCGACCGAGGCGGCCCTGTCCGAGATGTTCGGCGTCTCGCGCATCACCGTGCGCCGCGCCCTGCATGACCTGGCCGCCGAAAACCTCGTGGAAAGCCGCAAGGGGCTCGGCAGTTTCGTGACTGCGGCGCCGCCCCCAAGCCCCAGATGGGCGCCCATCGGCACGCTGCGCGGTGAGATCGTGCGCGCCGGCGAGCTTCCGGTGAAGGTCCTCGAATTCGACCGGGTCGCCGCCCCGGCGCTGGTGGCCGATGCGCTGAAGATCGCGGAGGGGGCGGACGTGCTGCGCGTCGTGCGCGTGCGCTTCAGCGAGGGCGCGCCGCTGACGCATTTCGTGGCCTGGGTGCCCAACGATATCGCCGGCGGCTTCACCCGCCGCGACTTCGAAACCCGCCCGCTCCATGCGCTGCTCACCGAAACGGGCAATCGGTATGATCGCGTCACGCAGGCGATCGGCGCCTGCCTTGCGGATCCGGCGACGGCGGAGGCGCTCGACGTGGATGTGGGCTCGGCGCTGACCTTCATCCGCCGGCTGCTGTCGACGCCCGAACGGCCGGTCGAGTATCTCGAACTGCGCACCTGTCCCTTGCGCTATGAGATCGCGATGTCGTGGAGCATCGACGACGAGCACGGAACCATGAAGAGCGGGTCCGTCGCCTATTCGACCCGCATCTGACCGCTCGGTCCCGATGTCCGGCGCGGCCCCGAGCGACCGGCCCGCTGTCGATCCGCCCACCGACACCCCCCCACACCCCCCCGCTACTCCCCCCGTGGCGCGATCCGGCCGTTCGACAACGCTGCGGCTCGGAGGGTTTGACATAGCGTAAACTGGTTGTCATAGTTATATGACAACCAGCCGCCGGTTCGCGCCTGCGGCGGATCGGAAGGTCCGATGAAACGGCCTCCGGTCACGAAACGTCCGGTCGGCCCGAGACGCGCGGTCGGTCGGCGAAGCGATCGGCCCGCATCGAGGCCGGCAGGGAGGGGAGACGACGCCCATGCCGAACGCAGGCCCAGGAATACCTGCGCTTTTGGGCGGGGTGCGCGCCTGCAGCGTTCGGTAGCCCCGTCGCCGTTCCCCATGACTTTCCCGAACCTCCAGGGTCGCGCGGCGGCCGCTCACGAAAGGACGACCCATGGGTAGATCCGCAGGAAAGCTCCGCGCCCTTCTCAAGGCTCCCGGGGTCCTGACGGCGCCCGGCGTCGCCGATGGCGTCATGGCCCGCATCGTCGCCCGCGAAGGCTTCAGCGCCATCTACATGACCGGCGCCGGCACCGCGGCGACCCGCCTCGGCTGGCCGGATGTCGGGCTGATGACGATGACGGAGATGGCGGACAACGCCGGCCGCATCGCCGGCGCCAGCGGGCTGCCGACGATCGCGGACGCCGATACCGGCTATGGCGGCCCGCTCAACGTGCGCCGGACCGTCCAGTGCTACGAAAGCGCCGGCGTCGCCGCGTTGCACATGGAGGACCAGAGCTGGCCCAAGCGATGCGGCCACATGGCCGGCAAGACGCTGATCCCGGCCGAGGACATGGCGGCGAAGATCCGCGCCGCCTGCGACGCGCGCGAGGATCCCGACTTCGTCGTCATCGCCCGCACGGACGCCATCGCCGTGGAAGGCTTCGACAAGGCGCTCGACCGGGCGAAGCGCTACGAGCAGGCGGGCGCCGACGTGCTCTTCGTCGAGGCGCCGACCTCGATGGAGCAGCTCGAAGCGATCCCGCGCGCAGTTTCGGCGCCGTGTCTGTTCAACATGGCGATGAGCGGCAAGACGCCGTTCCTCTCGGTTGAGGAGATCGAGGCGCTCGGCTTCAAGCTGGCGATCTATCCCAACCTGATGCTGATGGCCGCGATCCCCGCTGCGACGGGCGCGCTGCGGCGGCTGAAGTCCGAAGGCTCGATCAAGGGCATGACCAACGAGCTGACCAAGTTCACGGACTTCTTCGACCTGATGGGCATGCCCGAGGTCCGGGAACTGGAGGAGCGCTACCAGATCTCCGAAGACGCCCGCGCCGGCTACTAGGCCGCGCCGTGCCGCGCCCTCGGGCGGGGTGAAAGACCAAAAGTCGCCTCGAAGCGACGACATCAGGGAGAGAACGACATGAAACGCTACGGATTGACGACGCTCGCCGCCCTCGCGATGGCCGCTTTCGCCGCCGCCCCGACCGTCGCCGAAGAGGACTGGCCGAGCTCGGGCGACCGCATCACCTTCGTGGTGCCGTTCAACACCGGCGGCAGCGCCGACCGGCTTGCGCGCGGGCTGGCCAACCACATGGAGAAGGAGTTGGACGGCGCCGCGGTGACGGTCATGAACCAGCCCGGCGGGGCAGGCGCGATGGGCGTGGCCTACTACACCCAGCTTCCGACGGACGGCAGCCATTTCCTGGTGATGCAGGCGACGCCGTTCCTTGCCAACGTCATCCTGCAGACGGATGTGCCGGCCGAATGGAGCGACTTCACGGTCATCAACACCCAGTGGACCGACTTCCCCATCGTCGCGGTGCCGGCCGACGGGCGCCTCAAGGACTTCGACGACCTCATCGCAAAGGCCAAGGAGGGGAAGGGCGCGGTGACGGCCGCGGGCATGTCCAGCGGGGCCTCCTACCTGCAGATGCTCCTGATGTTCGACATGCTGGGCATCCCGCGCGAGAACGTCCGCATCGTGACCTATGACGGCGGCGCGCCGCTGCGCACCGCCATCGCCGGGGGGCAGGTGGATTTCACCTTCGTCGCCGCCAACGGATCGGAGTCGATCCGCGACCGGATCCGCTCGATCGCGGTCGTCACGGCCGACGACATCGACAACTGGGACGGCCCGAAGATCAACGACGCGCTGGCCAAGTATGACGTGAAGATGCCGCTGTTCAGCGAATACACGACCTCCGTCATCGCCAACAGCGCGTTCAAGAAGGAGCATCCCGACCGCTATGCGCGGTTCGTCGAGGTCCTGAAGGCGACGCTCGAGCGGGAGGACTACAAGGCCTGGCTGAAGGAGAACCGTGTCGGCGGCCGCTGGATGGGGCCCGAGATGAGCCAGAAGCTCACGACCGAGGGTTTCGAGGGGCTCAAGCAGTACGCGGACCTGAAGGACAAGTGAGCCGCGACGGGGGCGGCCGTCCACGACCCGCGGCCGCCCCGCCTCGACCCGCGAGTTTCCCGCAACAGGATCGGATACGACCCATGACGAACCATCCCGCCGCACGCCGTGGGCGGCTGATCGAGCATGCCCTGCTGCTTCTGGCCATCGCCGGCTGGACCCTCTGGTTTCTCCGAGACGCCTGGACCGTTTCGGACAAGCTTGAGAACCTGATGCTGATCGCGCCGGGGGCGGCGCTGACATTGGCGCTTTGCGTCTATATCGGCATCCGCGCCGCGCTCGATCCCGGTCGCGAGGCGCGGGCCGCCGGGACCTTCACGCCGATGGCCGGAGATCTTCGCACCCTCGCCTTCATCGGTCTCTTCGCCGCCTTCATCGCCGGGCTCGCCTGGGGCTGGTTCGACCTGTCGGCCTTCGGGTTCGTGCTGGCCTCGCTGCTGCTGCTGGGCGAGCGGAACATCCCCGTCGCGATCGGCTACTCGGCCGCCTTCGCCGGGCTGACCACCTATGCGCTGAGCGAAATGGCACCCTATCCCGTTCCCACGCTGCTGTTCTAGGGCATGACGCAGATGTTCGCGCGCCGTCTCCCTCCGCATGAGCGCCTTCGTCGGGGTGCGGCCCGATGATCGATGCCACCGCTTTCGCCTCGGCGCTCGATCTGCTGACGCAGAGCTGGCAGCCCTGGCTCGTCGTGCCGCCGGGGCTTCTGATCGGTCTGATCTTCGGCGCGGTCCCGGGGCTGAGCGTGCCGGTCGCGATGGCGATCTTCCTGCCGCTCACCGCCTACATGGATTTCCTGCCGGCGATCCTGTTCCTCACCGCGATCTTCACCGCCGGCTCCTTCGGGGGCGCGATTCCGGCGATCCTGGTCAACGTCCCCGGCACGGCGGCGGCCGTGGCGACCGCCTTCGACGGCTACCCGATGGCGCAGGCGGGGCGCCACAGCCAGGCGCTCGGTCTCGCGCTGGCGGCCTCCACCATGGGCACGGCCATCGGCTACGTCGTGCTGCTGCTGTTCGTGAGCCCGATCGCCGAGGCCGTTCTCAAGCTGGGGCCGGTCGAGATGTTCATTATCGCCATCTGGGGGCTGACCCTGATCGCGGCGCTGGGCGGCGGCCGGTTCTCCAAGGGTCTGCTGGCCGGAACGCTCGGCGTCCTGCTCGGCCTCATCGGCTTTTCGGCGCTGGGCGACATGCGCGGCACGATGGGGCAGATGGCGCTGCTCGACGGCGTCGCCACCACGCCCGCGCTCATCGGCCTGTTCGCCGCGTCCGAGCTTTTTCGGCTCATCCGCTCCAACTACATCGTGGAGGAGGAGGCCAGTCGGGCGATCTCCTTCCGCGCGATCCTGCAGGGGGTCGCGCTCATCGTCCGGCACCCCTTCGTGTGGATCCGCGGCGGCCTGCTCGGCGTGGTGATCGGCGCGATCCCCGGCGTCGGATCGGCGGTCGCCAATCTCGTCTCCTATTCCGAGACCAAGCGTCGTGCGAAGGATTCCAGCCGGTTCGGGCACGGCGACCCCAGGGGCGTCACCGCCTCGGAATCCGCGAACTCCTCGTCCGAGGGCGGCTCCATGGCGACGCTGCTCGCGCTGGGGATCCCCGGCGGCGGCGCCACCGCCGTGATGCTTTCGGCTTTCGCGATGCATGACGTCACCGGCGGGCCGCGCTTCATCAGCGAGAACATGAACATCATCTACGGCATCATCCTCGGCAACTTCGCCCAGGTGTTCCTGCTGATGGCGGTCGGGCTCGGCTTTGTCTTCGTGGCGTCTTCGGTGGTGCGGGTGCCGGTCCGATACCTCGCGCCCTCGGTGCTGGCGCTCGCCGTTTTCGGGGCCTATTCGCTCGTCGGCAATATCAGCGGGCCGGTGACGGTGATGGTCTTCGCCGTGCTCGGCTGGTTCCTGCGCCGCCACGGCTACCCGGTGGCCGCGGTGGTGATCGGCCTGCTGCTGGGCGGCATGGCCGAGGGGGAGCTGCTGCGCTCCTACCAGATCTCGGGCGGGGAAGTGTCCTATTTCCTCTCACGGCCCGTCGCCCTGGTGCTGGCGACGCTGCTGCTGGCGTCGCTTCTGGTTCCACTTGTCCGAAAGGGGCGGGCGGCGCGTGCCGCAGCGGCGAGCCGAGCGGCTCCATGATCCAGGTGTCCCAACCGAACGATCACCGACAAGACCAGGGGCGAGCGCGAAAATCGGCAGGAGGAGGACGGCGTCTCGCTGCTTTGCGTCTCGCGCCATCTCGCGCATGCCGGCGCCCGCCGCGCCTTCGACGTCCTGAGCGCGCGGGACCGAAACCTCGCCGGCCGGATCAGATCCCGCCACGCCCGGTCACGGGGCGCTGACGAAGAGCCATGACATGGCCGCCTGACCGATCCCGACCGGGTCCGAGGGCAGGGCGCTGGTGTCCAGCGCAGCGGAGCATGGCGCAGCTGCGCGCCGCGGCGGCCGTGTCGGGACGGGGCAGGGCGGCGGCGCCGACCATCGTCGCCAGCGGTGTCGGCGGCATCTTCCACGCCAACTGCGCCAGGCATGGCGGGCTCACGGTCACGGTGGATGATGCGGTTCGCAGCGAACCACGCGATGCGCTGCGCGCGACGCCCGGGACGGAGTTGACCGGCATTCTGGAGACGCGGGCGATCACGGCGCATGATGGCGGCGCGAGTCCGAAATCGGCGCCTTCGATCCGGACGACACCGGCGGAAGCCATGGCTGGGCGTTTCGGCCGTCCCATCATCCCGTTCAAATGGGCTGAGGTGTTGCTGCGCGCGGAGCCGACCCGAAGCCCCGTCAGCGCCTATCTCCTCCGTCGCGAGGCGCCTCGTCGGCCTCGCTCCGCGGTATCGGGACCTTTCGTCCGATCTCGTTGCGCGGCCTCGGGCCGCCGTCGCCTCTCCGCCCGTCGCCGGCTTTCCCCCACGGATCGCAGGCGCCTGGCTTCGCGATGCGCATCGGCGCGCCGAGCGCCGCCATCGCGACGATCTATCCCCAGCCGCATGACGTTCCGATGGATCGGATTGCGGTCGGCGGAGGCTCGCCGGCGGAAACCAGGTGCGAGGATCGTCGAACATGACCGAGGGGCCGCAATAGAGCCAGGCCGCGGAAGCCGGCGCGCTGGATCTTGACCGGCTCGGGCGCCTCCCCCCGCGCTGACATGCCGGATGCGCTGGTGGTATCAGGCCCCGAGGGCGGTCCGGGGTTGGGATGACGCGGCTGAACGGATCTTCGGGTTCCCGGCGGTCGAGGCCGTCGGCGGCGCGCTCGACATCTTCACGGCGAATTCAGCGGTGGATTCGCCGTGCGCATGCTCAAAACGTGTGGATTTCCCTGTTCGTTCCCGGTTCTGGGAGCGAAGCAGGGTTCGGGGGCGCCTGTTCCGCCACCACGCCCCCCCCTGACGAACCGTGGTCGCTGCGCCGGTTCGGAAGTCCGCGCGATTTGCGTGGATTAGACGCGTATGGCGGTGTCGGAACCTCACCAGAGCACGAAATCGGAGCGGAAACGCTCCTCATGGGGGCGTTTGCTCAGCGGGCGCGTTTGGGGTGAGGCCTTGGCGGAGGCGTTGCGCTCGGCGGTCGACGGTTTCGGACGATGATCGAAGCCCGGGTCGCGACGCTGTTCAGCCCGGTCGAGCAGTAGCTCAGGGAGACGTCGCAGCGCGCCGGCGGTCAGCGTCTCGGGCCGCCGACCGTTCATGATCCTCCCGGCAAGGTCCGGCGAGGAAGGCCAGCGGCGAAATCCGGCGGACCGTTCCCTAGCGCGCGCCCTCGCGCCGCGCGATCTCCCGACCGAGGCGGCGGCGCCCGTGAGCCGCTCGCGCATCCAATGGCGGGCGTCCTGACCTCTTCGGTCAGGTCGTCAGGCCGTCGATAGCGGCTCCGCGGAACGCGGCGGAAGACGCAACGGTGATGGCGATCGCGACATCTCTGCCGGCCAAGCTGCGCCTGCCGCTCCGACGCGTGGGGTCCCATGTCGGAGGTTCGGCTCGAAGGGATGCCAGTGCACGTCCAAGGGCATGCCGGTTTCCTGCGAGGCGCGGGCCAGTTGCCGCCAGCCTGTCACGCAGCACGGGTGAACGACGTCCGATGCCATGCGCACGCGAACCGCCTGCTCCGGGGGGGGGCGAAGTTCGCCGGGGGCGGGGCCGCAGCGCCAGTCTTCGACGTCATCCGGCCGGACCTGGCATCCGGGTCGGTCGTTCCTCGTCCCCGTCCGAGGCCGGGCTCGCTGACAGGGGCGGCTCGACGCATCGTCCAGGCGCAGCGGGTCGAGGCGAGACGGCGGGTTGGTCGATGCGCGAGGAAGCGGCGGGCGCCGCCCTCGATCCGGGCTCTACTCAAGGATCGAGGGCAGCCAGAGCGAAACGCCCGGGACGTAGGTCACCAGCATCAGCGCGACGAAGATCGCCAGGTAAAACGGCCAGATCGAGCGCATCGCCTGCTCGATCCGGATCTTGCCCACGGCGCAGCCGACGAACAGGCAGGTGCCCACCGGCGGCGTGCACAGTCCGATCCCGAGATTGATAAGCAGCATGATCCCGAACTGAACCGGGTCCATGCCGAGGCCGGTCGCGATGGGCAGGAAGATCGGCGTGCAGATCAGGATCAGCGCCGCCATGTCCATGATGGCGCCCAGCATCAGCAGGATCACGTTGATCATCAGCAGGATGACGATCGGGTTGTCAGAGATGGACACCAGCAGCCCGCTGAGCGCGGCCGGCACCTGATAGAGCGCCAGCAGATAGGCGAAGGAGCTGGCGAAGGCGATCAGGATCATCACCATCGCCGTGGTGCGCACCGCGCCGACCACCGACCTGCGGAACGCATCCCATGTCAGCGTGCGGTAGTAGAAGGCGGTCAGCAGCACCGCGTAGATCGCGCCGAACGCGCCGGACTCGGTGACGGTGAACACCCCCGACAGCGTGCCGCCGACGATGATCACCGCCGTCATGAAGCCGGGGATCGCGTCCATCGCCGCCCGGCCGACCACGCGCCAGCCGGGGAAGGGCTCGGCGGGGTAGTTGTGGCGGATCGACAGGACCCAGGCCGCGACCGCCAGGCTGACGCACATCAGCATGCCGGGGATCACGCCGGCCAGAAACAGCTTGGAGACCGAGATCCCGCCCCCCGCGGCCACCGCGAAGATGATCATGTTGTGGCTGGGCGGGATCACGATGCCCGCGATCGAGGAGGTGACGGTCACGTTGACCGCGAAGTCCGGGCGGTAGCCCCGCTCCTTCATCACCGGGACCAGCAGGGAGCCGAGCGCCGAGATGTCGGCCACCGCCGAACCGGAGATGCCGCCGAACAGCATCGAGGAGAAGATGTTCACCATCGCCAGCCCCCCCTTGAGGTGACCCACGAGGGCGGAGGCGAGCTTGACCAGCCGCTGGGCGATGCCGCCATGCAGCATGATCTCGCCCGCGAAGATGAAGAACGGGATCGCCAGCAGCGAGAACACCGAGACCCCGGCCGTGGCCCGCTGGAAGGTGATCAGGCTGGGGAAGCCCTCGAACAGGAAGGCGGCGGCGGCGGCGATGCCCATGGCGAAGGCCACGGGCATGCCGATGACCACCCCGAAGGCGAAGGCGCCGAGCAGAATGAAGAGACCCACGTCAGGCGTCCTTGATGTCGTCATGCGGGAACGCGTCGGGCGTCCAGCTGCGGAACCGAAGCATGCGCAGCAGCGCGCGGATTCCCGAGAACAGCAGCATGAGGCCGCCGAGCGAGGTGATGGCCATGGTCCGGATGCTTTCCGGCACGTCGAGCATCGGCAGCATCGTGTCCCAGCCGAACGCCGCCAGTTCGAGACCCGCCGAAAGCATGACGGCCCCGAACGCCGCCAGCATCACGTCCACCGCGATCATCAGCGCCTTGCGCACCGACATCGGCGCCATGTCCCGGAACAGCAGCACGCCGATATGGGTGTCGTCGCGCACGCCGACCGCGGCGCCCAGGAAGGCGATCCAGCAGATCAGCAGCAGCGCCAGCTGCTCGACCCAGGTGGGCGTGGCGTTCAGGACGTAGCGGCCGAACACCAGCCAGCCGAACGCGACGATCAGCACGACCAGGGCGATCGAGGCGACGACCATGCAGAGGCCGCGGATCAGGTCGAGAGCCTGCTCGACGCGCCGGAACGGAAGCGGTTCGATGGACATGCGTCCCCTCGGGCTTGAAGGACTCGGGCTAGAAGGAAAGGCGCCGCGGGGCGCCGGCGCGGCCGGCGTCCCGCGGCGGGTCCGATCAGTCGGCGTCGCGGATCAGCGAGACCAGGTCGGCGAGCTTGGGGTTGCTCTCCAGGAAGGCGTCGTAGACCGGGGTCATCGCGTCCTGGAACGGCGCCTTGTCGGCGACGGTGTTGACCGTCACGCCGCCGGCCTCGACCTTCTCCATGCTCGCGGCTTCGCGCTCGGCCCACAGCTCGCGCTGCATCTCGGCGCTGGCGCGGCCGGCCGCCATCACGATCTCCTGCTGCTCGGGCGAGAGCTTGTTCCAGCTCTTGAGGCTCATGCACAGGCACTCGGGGATGATCAGATGCTCGGTCAGCGAGTAATACTGCGCGACCTCGTAGTGATTGGTCGATTCATAGGAGGGGGGGTTGTTCTCCGCCCCGTCCACGACGCCGGTCTTGATCGACTGGTAGACTTCGGCGAAGGCCATCGGCGTGGCGTTGCCGTCCATCGCCTCGACCATCTTCACGAACAGGTCGTTGCTCATCACGCGGACCTTGAGCCCCTCCACGTCGGCGGGCGTGTTGATCGGGCGCACCGAGTTGTAGAAGGACCGCGCGCCGGCGGCGTACCAGCCCAGCGGCACGATGCCCTTGGCCTTCATGCCCTCGCCGATGGCCTCGCCGGCGGCGCCGTCCATCAGCGCGTACATCTGCGGCACGCTCTTGAAGATGAAGGGCAGCGCGGTGACGTTGGCCTCAGGAACCGCCTGGCCCATCGGGCCGAGGTTGAATTCGCCGAAGTCGATCACCCCCAGGCGCATCTGCTCGATCGCGTCGGGCTGCGAGCCCAGAACGCCATTGTGGTAGACCTTGCCCGAGATCTCTCCGTCGGTCTTCTCCTCGACCTCGGCGAGGAACGCCTCCATCGCGATGGAGACGGGGTAATCCTCGACATGGATGTTCCACCCGCGCAGCTCCAGCGCGGATGCGGATACCGGCGCCAGCCCAAGGGCCAGCAACGTCGCGGCCGCGACGCCTTTCACATGATTCAGTGCGGTCATCGTCTTCCTCCCTGCGAATGTTCCGCCGGCGAAACGCCCACCTCCCGTGGTCGCCGACTCCCGCAGCATGCATGTATCCCAACTTGTATCCAAGAATAATTTTGCGGCGGCGTGAGATTGCCGGGCGAAGGGCGGGGCGGCGCGGCGCGCGCCGGTCGGTCCGCCTCAGTCCTCGTCCTCGAAATAGGCGGCGCTGGCGACCTTGATGGCCTCGATGGTGGCGTCGAGGCGGGAGAGATGCACGGTCCCCGCCTCGACCGCCTCTTCTTCGCGGCCGGCCTTGACCGCTTCGGCGATCCGGGCGTGGTCGTCGATCAGCTGGGGCATCCGGTCCTCCCGCGACAGGGCGAGCATGCACAGCCGATCCACCTTCTTCTTCTCCGCGTGGATCACGTCGAAGGCGAACGGGACGCCGGCGATGCCGCAGACGGCGCGGTGGAAGTCGTAGTCGAGCTGCGCGAAGGCAAGCTGATCGCCCTTCGCCAGGGCCTTTCTCTGCAGGGCCAGGCAGGCGTCCAGCTCATGACCGTCCGCCGCAACGCAGCGTCGCGCGGCGCGGCGCAGCACTTCCATCTCGACGGCGGCGCGCACGAAGCGGGACTTCTCGATCTCGCCGCGCGAAAAGCGTTTCACCTCGGTCGCCTTGCGGGGGCGGATGCGCAGCAGGCCCATGCTCTCCAGGCGGCTGAACGCGTCGCGCACGGGCTGGCGCGAGACCCCGAACCGGGCGGCGATGTCCGGTTCGGAAATGCGCGAGCCCGGCATCAGCCGCATCGAGGATATGTCCTCCTGCAGCCGCTCGACGATCATGTCGACGCTGCTCCTGCGGCCATTGGGCTCGGACGATCGTTCCATGCTGCGGTCTCCCATCGTCTCGCGTGATAGCCGGCGGCGCCGGAGTTTTCCAGAGCGCGCGGGCCGGCCCGCGAGCCGCGGCGCCTGCGGGCCTCAGGCTAGTTGTATTCAATCTTGTATTCAAGACTTGACCGCGCGCCCGGTTTCGGGCCACCCATGACCTCACCCGGCCGACGGACCGGCCAAGCGGCCGTCGCATCGACGAGGGCCGAGAAGCATGCGGGAGCAGGACATGAGACTGAGCGGCAAAGCGGCGATCGTCACCGGCGGCGGACGCGACATCGGGCGGGCCTGCGCGCTGGCGCTGGCCGCCGACGGCGCCGACGTGGCCATCAACTACCACTCCAGCGCCGAAGGCGCCGAGGCGACGGTCGAGGCGATCAAGGCGGCTGGCGGCCGCGCCTTCGCGATGCGGGGCGACCTGACCCGCCCCGAGGACGCCCAGGCGCTGGCCGACGCGACCGCGGAGGCCTTCGGCGGCGTTCACGTGCTGGTCAACAACACCGGCGGCCTGATCGCGCGCAAGACCATCGCCGAGATGGAGCCCGAGCATTGGAACGCGGTGCTGGCGCTGAACGTGACCAGCGCCTTCCTGATGATCCGGGCCTGCCTGCGCCACATGACCTCCGGCGCGATCGTCAACATCGCCAGTCAGGCCGGGCGCGACGGCGGCGGCGGCGGCGCGGTGGCCTACGGCGCCTCGAAAGGCGCGGTGATGACGATGACGCGCGGCCTGGCCAAGGAGCTCGGCCCCGACATCCGCGTCAACGCGCTGTGCCCGGGCATGATCGACACCGACTTCCACAACACCTTCACCCCCGACGAGGTGCGCGCCAAGGTCGCCGGCGCCACGCCGATGCGCCGCGAAGGCACGTCCGAGGACGTGGCCCGCCTGGTCGCCTTCCTCGCCGGCCCGGACGCGGCGTTCATGACCGGGACCAATGTCGACATCAACGGCGGCACGCTGTTCAGCTGAGCTCCTCGGCCGGCGGCGCCGCGCGCGCCGCCGGCCGAGCGCGGAGGGACCCCTATGCGCTTCCTGTCCATCGGCGAATGCATGGCCGAGATGTCGCCTGCCGGCGACCCGCGCGACCCGAGGGCCTATCGGCTCGACTACGCAGGCGACACCTACAACACGGCCTGGTATTTCCGGCGCCTGCGCCCCGACGCCGGCTGCGCCTACCTGTCGGCGGCGGGGGACGACGCGCCCTCGGACGCGATGGTCTCGGCGATCGGGTCGGCCGGCGTCGACACCAGGTTCATCCAGCGCCGGGCGGGGGAGTCCATCGGGCTCTACATGATCGTGCTCGACGGGGCGGAGCGGCGGTTCTGCTACTGGCGCTCGGCCTCCGCCGCGCGGAACCTCGCCGAGGATCCCGCCCGGCTCGACGCCGCGATGGAGGCCTCGGACCTCCTGTTCTTCTCGGGCATAACCCTGGGCATCCTGCCGCGCGCCGGACGGCAGGCGTTGCTCGACGCGCTGTCCCGCGCCCGCGCCCGCGGCCGCACCGTCGCCTTCGACCCCAACCTGCGCCCGGCCCTGTGGTCCGACGCCGACGAGATGCGCGCCTGGATCATGCGCGGCGCGCAGGTCTGCGACATCGCCCTGCCATCGCGTGAGGACGACGCGGCCCATTTCGGCGATCGCGACGGCCAGGCGGTGCTCGACCGTTACCGGAGCGCGGGCGCGCGGTGCGTGGTGGTCAAGGACGGCCCGGGCCCGGTGCTCTACGCCGCGGGGGAGGAGATCGGGGCGGTCGAGACGCCCCCCGCCGACTCCGTCGTCGATACCACGGCGGCGGGCGATGCGTTCAACGCCGGGTTCCTGTCGCGCTTCGACTCCGGCGAGGACATGGCCGGGCGGATCGCCCGCGCCTCGTCCCTCGCGCGTCACGTCATTTCGGTGCGCGGGGCGCTCGCGCCGCCGCCCGACGCCGCCTTGCTCTCCTGAACACGAGGTTCGCCCGACATGCCCGACCCCAAGCCCGCAGCCGAGATCCCGCTGGCGCCCGAGACGCTGGACCAGCTTCGGCGGGTCAGCACCGCCTCGCTCGCGACGCTTCTGTTCAAGCGCGGCTTCCGCAACGCCTATGTGCAGGGCGTCGGCCCGCTGCGCGCGGGCGGGCCGCGGATGGTCGGGCCGGCCTTCACCCTGCGCCACATCCCCGCGCGTGAGGATACCGACCCGCTCGACGCCTTCCGGGAGCGGGACCATCCCCAGCGCGTGGCGGTGGAGACCTGCCCGGAAGGGCATGTCCTGGTCATGGACTGCCGCCGCGACGCCTCGGCGGCCTCGGCCGGCTCGATCCTGCTGACCCGGCTGGAGGTTCGCGGCGCGGAGGGCGTGGTCACCGATGGCGGCGTGCGCGATGCGGGGGAGGCGGCGGCGCTGTCGCTTCCCGTCTTCGCCGCGGGTCCGTCGGCGCCGACCAACCTGACCCGGCACCACGCCATCGACATCGACGTGCCCATTGGCTGCGGCGGCGTGGCGGTCTATCCCGGCGACATCGTGGTGGGCGACGGCGACGGGGTGATGGTGATCCCCCGCGCGCTGGCCGACGACATCGCCCGCGAGGCCGTGTCGATGGAGAGCTACGAGGATTTCGTCCTCGAAGAGGTGCGCGCCGGTCGCCCGGTGATCGGCCTCTACCCGCTGACCGACCCCGGGAACCAGGCGCGGTTCGAGGCCTGGGTGGCGGCGCGCCGGGGCTGATCCGCCCCGTCCGTCCGCTTCAGCGGAGGCGGGCGGCGCCGGTCTCCGGGCGGCCCGATGCCTGCACGCCGCGGGCCGGGGCGTCGGCCAGCTCGGCCAGCGCCGCGGGGTCTCCGCCGCGATGCGCTTCCAGACGCAACGCCGGGATCTCGGTCCGGCAGCGGCGGATGGGCCGCTCCGGGTCCGCGTCGGGCGGGGGCTCTCCGGCCTGTCTGGCCGGGCGCCTGCCTCGCAGCCCTCAAGCTCGCCGCCAGCCGCTTCTGGATCGCAAGCCTGCGCGTCCGCGCCCTGGCGGGATCGTCGACGTCTCCGCGACCGTCACCAGGTTCGTTCCGGCTCATGGCGCTCATGACGTGGGAGGTTCCTGCATGCCGACTTCACCCGGAGCGTCCTCGCGAAGTCAGGGCGTCGGCTTTCGGCAGGCTTCACGCCCTTCTTCACCTCGCCGTCGACAGGTTCGAAACGTCACCCGACGCGGATCCCGAGCAGCATCCGAAATGACCCATGCGAAATAGTAACGTTTCAGCATTTATTTTCAGATTATTTCATTGATACACAAAGCTTTCTCCGACACAGCCCGCGCGAACGGTCAGGGTTGTGCGCAGGATTGCCCTTAATCGCCAATAAGTTGAGTTTCCGCTTGTGCCGGATCGCAACCACAGGCAGCGTTCTCAAGTATGCGTAAATCTGCGGAGGAGTCGTCCGTGCGTAAGAAATTTTGGGAAAGCTGCTTGAATGCCATGCGTTCAAGCCTTGTTCTGCCGGCATCGTTGCTGGCGCTGAGCGCCGGTCACGCGACGGCTGCGCAGCTGGATCTGGCTTCGATCGCTTTCGCGGATCCGGTTCCGGTCACCGGCGGCGGAGGCGTTCAGTCCACGACTTTCGCCGCGGATTCGAACACGGTGACCATGTCCACCTCGGGCGGCGACGTCGTGATCGGCGCCCCTCCCTTCGACGAGAGCTATCAGAATACGCTCAAACACGCGAACATACTCAACAACCTTCTCGGCGCGGACGGCGTCTGCGCGGGGAGCAACGCTCCCGCCCTCGTCGTCACCGATTGC
Source organism: Albimonas donghaensis (assembly GCF_900106695.1). Taxonomy (GTDB): domain Bacteria; phylum Pseudomonadota; class Alphaproteobacteria; order Rhodobacterales; family Rhodobacteraceae; genus Albimonas; species Albimonas donghaensis. The sequence goes on along the minus strand of NZ_FNMZ01000008.1, from coordinate 116,232 downwards.
AGCGCGCCGCTCACGCTGAGCTTCGACACGCCGGTCGATACGGTCGAGCTGGTGTTCGACAACGCGCTCACCGTTCTGGCGGGCATGACCTTCACGGTCATCTACGGCGACGCCTCCTCCCAGTCGGGCGCCGCCGGCGCGCTGGTCGCATTGGATGCGCTCTTCCTCGACATCGGCGTGGCAAACGGTCTCGACGCGGCATACCGCTTCGACGGGACGGGCTTTTCCGGCGTGACGAGCATCACCTACAACACGTCCCTCACCACCAGCGTCACGGGGCCGGTGCTGCGGTATCTCAATGTGAACGAGGAGGCGATGGGCGCCGCGGTGCCGCTTCCGCCCAGCGCGCTGGGTCTTGTCGCGGCGCTCGGGCTTCTGGGCTTCGCGAAACGGCGGCGGACCTCGTAGCGGGTCAACCAGAGGGGGGAGCGCAGCCCAGGCTGTGTCTCCCCCCTTGTCGGTGCGCTGGAACGTGGCGAGCCGAATGCCGGCGCCTTCGTCGCCAGCATCGCCGGAAGCGCGTCAGGTCGCAGGCCAGCGCGGGGAGCCGAAGCCGGACGGCGTGGGCCGCGAACCGCTGTAGCGCCGTAGGACATGATGCGCCGGCCGTCCTTTCCGATGCGCGGATCGCCGATCGGCCTCGCGGCCGCGTCGGTCAGGCGAGGGCGTCGTCCAACGCCCGATGCAGGCGCAGGACGCCGCCGGAGCGGATCGAGGAGCCGCGGAACGCCAGCCTGGCGGGGCGGACGAACCGCAGCCGCAATGGGCGGGTTGGCGCTTCACCCCCCGCGCTGTCGATCCACCACGTTCAACCCACTGCCATCACGAAGAAGGCACGGTCGAACGCGAGCCCGAAGCGAGGACGGTCCGGCGCGCAGGTCAAAGGCCGCCGACCGCGCCCAGCGCCCGTCGCGCGTGCTCCAACTCGCCTCGCTTGCAGCGCAACTCCACCTCTTCCAGCGTCATCGCGAGATCCGTCGCGCCGATGGACGCGGCGCCTCCGTGCAGTTGGTGAGCGAGACGTTGCATCGTGGCGATGTCGCCGGCCGCCATCGCGGCCTGGATCTCGGCATAGGCGTCGGCCAGTTCCTTGCGGAACGCCTCTACGACAGCAGCGGCGACTCCGGCGCCAAGTTCGGACTGAAGCGCGGCGAAGGCCGAGGCGTCCAGCTTTGGAGACGGAGCGGTTGCCATCGGCATGTCCGTGCGCTGATCCATGCCGTCGGCGGTCGGGAGGTCGTCGAAGTCCTCGGAGGCGAGCTTGACCAGAAACCTGCGCAGATCCGCCTGCCGCAAAGGTTTCACGAGGCAGTCCTGCATTCCGGCGCGCAGGAATCGCTCCACCTCCTCGGGCAGCGCATGCGCCGTCAGCGCCACGATTTTCGAGCGCTTCGAGGCGCCTTCGCCCTCGCGGATCCGACGGGTGGCCTCCACCCCGTCCATGCCCGGCATCGAGATGTCCATGAGGATGAGATCGAATGCCCTCCGTTCGGCCTGCCCGATCGCCTCAAGGCCGTTTCTCGCGGTCACGACCTCACAGCCCGCAGCGCGCAGCATCTCCTCCGCGATGGTTCGGCTGATCGCGTTGTCTTCGACCAGGAGGACCGACGCGAGCCCATCGGTGGTCGCGGCGAGGACCGGGCGGGCGGGTTCCAGCGCCGAGGGCGGGAGCCCGGCCGGCGATACGGGGATCCGGAACCAGAAATGGCTCCCATGGCCCTCGTTCGTCTCCACGCCGATCTCGCCCCCAAGCGCATGGACCACGCGGCGACATATGGCGAGGCCGAGACCGGCGCCCCCGACCTCGCGGCTGTAGGCCGGGCTGAGGACCACGAAATCCTCGAACAGCCTGGGCAGATCCGCCCGGGCGATGCCGATCCCCTCGTCGCGCACGCCGAATTCGATCACCGGCGCCTCCTCGGTCCCGCCGGCCAGCCGGACCTCGATGGCGACCTGCCCGCCGGACGTGAACTTGTTGCCGTTGGACAGAATGTTGAGCAGGATCTGGCGCACCCGATGGGAATCCCCCAGGAACAACCGTTCCACCTGCGGATCGATGTCGAGCGTGAGCCTGTTGTTCCGCTTGCCCGCATCTTCCGACATCAGTTCGGCCAGGTCGCGCGCCAGCGCCGCGGGGTCGAAAGGCTCGGCGATGATCCGCATCTTTCCGGCCTCGATGCTCCCGATATCGAGCACCGTTTCGACATGCCGCTGCAGGATCTCGCCGGACATCAGGATCAGATCCAGATAGCGCGACTGACCTTCGTCGAGCGAAGAGGCGCGCATCATGTCGACGGCGCCGAGAATCCCGTTGAGCGGCGTGCGCATCTCGTGACTCATCACCGAGATGAAATGCGACTTCGCCCGATCCGCCCCCTCGGCCCGGGCGAGCGCGTCGCGCAGATCCTGCTCGGCGCTGCGCTGCCGGGTCACGTCGCGAAGATAGACGACGAAGATCGGGCCGTCCTCGCCCTCGGAACTGCCGACGGCGTATTCGATGGGGAACTCCTCGCCCGTCGCATTCAGCGCGGTCAGCTCCAGCCGGCCGGCGTTGACCACCTCGTTGACCCCCGTCTCGATGAACCGCCTGATCCGCGCCTGATGCAGGGGGCGATCCCTTTCGGGCATGATCAGATCGATCAGCGACCGGCCGATGGCCGCGTCGCGCCGAAAGCCGAATGTCGTCTCCGCCGCCGGATTGTACTCGATGATCTCAGCGCGCTGGTTGATCATGATCACCGCGTCCAGCGCCGAATTCACCATGGCGGCGAGCCGCCTTTCGCTGCTGCGAAGCCGGATCGCACGTCTTTGAGAACGCCGCATCTGCCAGGCCAGCCCCGCCCCCGCGATCAGCAGCAGCACGAACACCACCAGCGCGGCGAACGCGGTGAGGCGGACGAGAGACGCGAACTCGCGCCGAAACGCGTCGGAACTGCGCGCGAACATCTCCAACCCGGCCAGGGCCAGCCTGCGCACCTTCGCGTGATGCGCGTCGCTCTGGGCCATCAGGTCGGGCACGCCGGCGCGCAGGGCCTCGTCGGGACCATCGATCAGCGGCGCCGTTTCGATCAGGAACGCATGCAGCGCGTTCAGCGCATCGGACACCGCAGCGTCTTCCCGCAGAGGCGCGAAGACGCTCCCGGACCGGATAAGCGTCACCCGGCTGTAGAAGATGTCGAAGCGCTTTCGCAGCGCCTCCAGGCGGGCGTCGTCCCCGGCCAGCGCTTCTCCGGCCGCGACGCGCAGGCGAAGAATCTCGGTCTCGAGTTGCGCGACGGTCCACTGGATGTTGTCATGCGGCGCCCGCTGGAGGTAGGCGAGCTCCGCATAGACCCGGACGCCGAGCATGATGCTCAACGCCGCGCCGACAAGGATCGCGGCGCCCATCAGCATCGACAATGCGATGTTGCGTCGACTTCGGCCTGGCGTCTGCGATCCTCGCCGTTTCATGCCGTCGGCTCGCTCCGCGCCCTCACTCGCCGACCACGATGCGGTCAAGCTGCCAGATGCTGCGCGAATAGATCACTTCGGTCTGGTAATCAGGGTTCGCGTCATAGGGATAGACGACCCAGAGCGGTCCCTTCTCCCGCCGCTTCAGCAACGCGCCATCCACGCGGTAGGCGACGATCGGCCCCTCCTTCACTGCGTCGGAGAACGGGATCGTCACCTTGTAGTCGTTGAGCGCGACGGCTTCGATGCGGGTCCCCTCGGCGCCCAGGTAGGTGAGCAGATCGCCAAGCGCGACTCCGGTGAATTCCGAAACGCCTTCGGTCCAGATCGTCGAGGTTCGGAAGCGGGTGACCGGAAGGGCTTCGAGCATCGCCAGATCCAGCTTCGCCACGTCCTCGCCCGCCGAGCGGGCCGCGACGCCGCTGACCGTGAGAAGCACCGCGCCCGCGGGCTCCGGCAAGACCTCATCCGCCCGGAGCGTCGCAGGGCCGGCGAGGAAGAAGGCGATCGCCGCGATGGCCTGCAGGACCGGACGGGAGGGGCGGGCGCGGCTTGCGATGGGCTGGGGCATGGAGACGGCTCCCGGTCTGAAAGAGGGCTGGGTTCAGTCGGCGGCGCCGAGCGGCGCCTTCGACTTGGCCCATTCGGATTTCTTGCGGTAGATCGTCGAGACGCCGATCTGCAGACGGGCCGCGGCCAGCGGGACGTTGCCGTCGCAAAGGCGCAGGGCGTGTTCGATCGCGTCGCGTTCGACGGCCCACATCGGGACGACCTCCGTTTCGGAGTCGAAACTCAAACGCCCGGTCGGGGCGTCGCCTCCCGTTTTCGGCCTGGCGGGCGCGGGCGAAACGCCGATCGCCGCGCCATCGCCGGATCCGCCCAGGCGACGGGGCAGCATGGCCGCCGAAAGCTCCTTTTCGGCGGCGTTCAGGACCACGGCGTTATGCAGCGCGTTCTCAAGCTCGCGCACATTGCCGGGCCATGAATGGGAAAGCAGCCGCGCTATGGCGTCGGGCGCGAAGCTTTCGCAGGCGGCGCCTTCCTGCCCGGAAATGGTCGAAAGGAAGAAGCGGGCGAGCTGGAGGATGTCGTCGCCCCGGTCCCGCAGCGCAGGCAGTTCGAGCGGCAGGACGTGCAGGCGGTAGAACAGATCCTCGCGGAAACGGCCGGCCTGAACCTCGGCCCACGGGTCGCGATTGGTCGCGCAGACGATGCGGATATCGACGGATTCGGTCCGGGAGGCGCCCACCCGCTCGAACGTGCCGCTCTGCGTCAGCCGCAGGATCTTGGCCTGGAGATCCAGGTCCATTTCGCAGATCTCGTCCAGGAACAGCGTGCCGCCATCCGCGCGCATCGCCGCGCCGGCCCGGTCCGCGCCGGCATTGGTGAAGGCGCCCTTCATGTGGCCGAAGATCTCGGATTCCATGAGCTCCCGCGGGATCGCGGCGCAGTTGATCGCCACGAACGGCCCTTTCGCCCGCGGGCTTTCGCTGTGGACCGCGTGAGCGCAGAGTTCCTTGCCGGTCCCGCTTTCCCCGGTGATGAAGACCGTGGCGCGCGACGCGGCGGCGCTTTCAATCACCCGGTACACGGACTGCATCGCCACGGAGGAGCCGATCATGCCGGCGAAGTCTGTGCGAGGCTTCTGCTGGCGGTAGGTTCTGACCTCTTCGGAAAGCGCGAATTTCTCCGCCGCGTTGCGCACCGTGGTGACGATCCGCTCGCCGGCGAAGGGCTTGACGATGTAGTCGAAGGCGCCGCATCGCATCGCATCCACGGCGCTTGTCAGCGACGCGTTGGAGGTGATGACCACCACGCTTGTCCGCAGGTCCCGGCGCTTCACCTCGCGCAGCAGATCGATGCCGTTCATGTCGGGCAGGCCGAGGTCCAGCAGCATCGCCGCGGGAGTCGCCGCCTCAAGCGCGTCAAGGCAGTCCGCCCCGGTTTCCACGACGGTTACGTCGTAGCCGGCCCGGCTCAGATGCTCCCGGCACAGCATGGCGACGGTGGGACTGTCTTCGACCACCAGTATTCGTCGACACGGCGGTTCAACGGAGATCATGGCCGCTCCACTCAGCTCAGGTCGGACAAGCGCGCGCCCGCCCGGGCCGCCTCACGCAAGGGCTGTGCGCAATGATGAAGTTCTCTTTCAAATTATCTTGAAAGTAAACTCCATGCTTCGAAAGTGTTCGCGATCAGGCGTCTCCGTCCGGTCGGCAATTTAAGCAACTCTTATAATAAGAGCATCGTATTCTTGTCGCCCGCAACTCTGTCTTCGCGGCGCCATGGCTTCCGGGCCCCGCCGCGCGTTTGACGATGGGGTGAGGCCCCGGCGCGCGTCGCCCTTGGGGGGGAGCGATGCGACGCTGGGGCCTCGGGGCGCCAACCGGCGTCTCCGAAAATCGAACTTCTCCAGGTTTCAAGACGCTACGCTGATACTGACTGCACACGCTGAGAAGAACTACGCTACGCTTCGAATTTCGGGACGCCGGGGCTGGGCGACGCTGGGGGGGTAAGGTCCGGAGTCGCCTTTCCTGTTTGACCGCCCCGCGCGCCGGCGGGGACAGCCTGATGCCTTGGGTCAGCGCGCTCCGGCGACGTTCCTGTCGCCCGACCTGTCGCCGATAGCGGCGAAGCCGACCGTCTCGCCGTTCGCGCTTTCCAGGTGACTGGCAGCTATCGTTCCAACTATTCCGCTTCCCTCCCGATCTGGCCGGCCGGCCGTCGACCCGCCTGACCAAGTAATTGCAGCCTTCGTGCCAACCTTGGCGCCGGGATTGGGAAAGAAATTTTTCTGTATCTTTTCAATGCAATGGGGGAGTGCGTCGCCCGGTCGAGAAATCAACCTGGCACGAGGGGCCTTCTCGTTTCGAGACGCGGGGTCATCGGAAGTCTCGTTCCGAGAGAAACCCGGAGCCATGCCGGTTTTCCCCGATGCGCCCGGGTTCTGAAGGCGTGCGGGTGACGCCCCCCCCTTGGCGAACCGCGGAAGCCGCGCCGAACAGGAGCTCCGCGCGATTTCCATGGGCGAGGCCTTGAGGGGGGGCAGGGCGCCGACCGCTCCCGGCCGGCGCCTGGATCAACGGAAAAGGGTCTCGCAGCCCGTCCCGTCCATCGCCGCATCCGCAGCGTCGCGCGAGGCGGGCGGAAGGGAGCGGTGCGCCTCGCGGAGGGTGGCGAGGCACTTGGCCTGGTAGGGGAAGGGGGGCTGCACCCAGGGGCGCCCGTCGATCTCCGCGCGGACCTCCGCCGCGCCCTCCGTCACCGCCGCGGCGTTGGCCAGGAGGAAGGGCGCGTAGGTCCGCCCGATCTCAGACAGCAGCGGCCGGAGCGCGGACAGGTCGCTCAGCCATCCGTCGGGCGCGGGCGCGAGGCCGGAGAGGTCCTCGACCCGGTCGATCCAGGCGCGCAGCCGCCCGGAGCGCGCGCCCAGGATCGCGGCGGAGGTCGGCTCGACCACGCCCAGCTGGGTCAGCTGACCGAATATCGCGAAATCCGAAGCGGCCGGACGGGCGCCGAGCACGAAGCCCTGAACCGAAAGGCGCCGGTCGAGCAGGTCCACCAGCCGCTCGAAGCTCCGCTCGATGGTTTCCGCCGTCTCCGGGTTCGAGCCCACGACGTGAAGCCGGTCGATCTGGCGGCGGGTCAGTTCGGAGGAGATCCGCTCGCCCTCCGCGTCGGACAGGGTCGTGTCCTGCCAGAACGCCAGCAGCGGCCCTGCGTTGCGCGCGTCGGCTTCGTGCGCCCAGCGGAAGTGGAACATCGGCTTGGTCAGCCACTCGTCCGCGTAGTCCTCGATGAGCGCGTCGAAGAAGGCGAGCGCGGGATCGGCGGGCAGGGCGGAGCGTCCGTCATGCTCGGCTTCCAGGCGGCGGAGAATGGGGGTCGAGTCGGTGACCGCCTCCAGACCGTCGGCGGTCGGGAAATAGACCGTGGGCAGCAGCTTCACCTTCGGATCGGGCAGACCGGGCGAAGGCTGGCGGTGGCTGCCCCAGCGCACCGCGTAGGGGATGCGCCGATAGCGCAGCAGCGCCAGCATCTTGCGGGTGTAGGGGGAGCCGGGCGCTCCCAGCAGTTCCAGCGTCATGGCACGCTCCTGTCAGGTCTGGTCGACGGCGGCGGGTCGGTCCCCGCCGCCGGGGGAGAGGGCGGGCGCCCGACGCCGAGCGCCTTCGGCTTCGGCTCGCTCATCGGGCGCCGCCCGGCCCTTGCGCTGCGAGCGCGCCCCCTTGCCCGGCGCCCGGCACGGCGCCGCAGCCCGAGCCCGATCGATACCCTGACGCTTGTCAGGGGTCAACCTGCGGGGGTCAACCTGCGGGGGCGAGGCGCCGCGCGGTCGGGCGGGGTCAGCCGGCCCGGGCGCGCAGCCGGTCTTCGAGCATCCAGATCCGGTCGCCGCCCCAGAACAGCTCGCTCTCATGGACGAAGCTCGGCACGCCGAAGATGCCGGCGTCCTCGGCCTCGGCGACGATGCGGGACTGCTCCTCCCGCCCCGGGCCTTCGGCATAGGCCGCGAAGGCGTCCGCGTCGGCGCCCACGGCCGCGATCTCGGCGCGGATGTCGTCGAGGGAGTCCACGTCGAGCTCATGCTTCCAGAACTTTTCGAAGACCGTGCGGTGGTAGGCGTCGAACCCGCCGGCGCGCTGGGTGAAAAGCATCCCGGCATTCGCATAATAGCCGTCGTAGATCCTGCGCGGCCCCTTCAGCGTCAGCCCCTGAAGGTTCGCATAGCGCCGCGCGTCCATGTAGGCGTAGCGGACCTTGCGCCAGTTATGCGGGCTGCGCGTGTCCACCGCATCGAGATATTCGGCGATGCGCAGCGTGTAGGGCAGCCATTCCAGCTTCGCGTTCCAGCGGGCGGCGAACTCCAGCGTCGGGCCCAGCGCCACGAAGGCGTAGGGGCTTTTGTAGTCGGTGTAGGCGCGGATGACGGGGCGGCTCATTGGGGGCTCCTCGGGGGGGCGAGACGGTCGCGGCGGATGACGATGCCGGCGGCCTCGCGGTCCCAGCAGTCGGGGGTCAGGCCCTCGGCGCGGAGGCGGTGCTTCTCCACCTTCTCGGTCGGGGTCTTGGGGAGGGCGTCGAGCACCCGCACGAAGCGCGGGATCATGAAATGCGCGAGGCGCGGGCGCAGGAACGCGATCAGCGCCTCCGGCTCCAGCGCCCGCCCGGCGACGGGGGCGATGACGGCGAGCACCTCGTCCTCGCCATGTTCGGAGGGCACGGCGACCACCGCCGCCTCGCGCACATCGGGATGGGCGAGGATCTCCACCTCCACCTCGTAGGAGGAGATGTTCTCGCCCCGCCGCCGAATCGCGTCCTTGATGCGGTCGACGAAGCGGAAGTCGCCGTCCGCGTCCTTCACGAACACGTCGCCGGTGTGAAACCAGCCGTTGCGCCAGGCGGCGACGGTGGCCTCCGGGCGGTTGTGATAGCCGGGCGTGATCGCCCAGACCTGATCGGCGCGCAGCATCATCTCGCCCGGCGTCCCGTCGGGGACCTCGATGTCGTGGGAGTCGACCAGTCGGATCTCGACGCCGGGGCGGGGCCGCCCGCAGATCCCCGGTTTCGCCGGGTTGGGGCCGGAGATCAGGGGCGAGCAGATCTCGGTCATGTTGAAGAGCGTGTGGACGTCGCATCCGAAGCGTTCGTGAAAGGCCGGCCCCGACTGGCCCAGCGGCACGATCGCCGCGACGCGCAGGCGATGCTCGCGGTCGTCGGGGGCCGGCGGGCGTTTGAGCAGGAACGTCGCCATCGCGCCCAGCAGGAAGGCGTTGGTCACTTCCAGCCGCCGGATCACGTCCCAGAAATCGTCGGTGCGGAACGACTCGACCACCGCGATGGAGCCGCCCGAACACAGCGCCATATGCGCCAGAAACGCCCCGCCGATATGAAAGATCGGCATGTGGAGCAGGTGGCGGTCGTCGGGGCGGCTGAAGCTCCACGTCTCCGGGCAGGTGGCGGTGTAGGCCTGCATGTAGGTGGCGAGCACGCCTTTCGACGGGCCGGTGGTGCCGGAAGTGTAGATGATCGACTGCACGTCCCAAGCCGCGATGGGGCGCGGGGGCGGCGCGGGGTCCTCGTCGGCGTCGAACACCGAGAGGTCGAACAACGCCGCCCCGGGGACCGTGACCCCCGCCGGCGCCTCTCCCGCCACGATGATCTTTTCGAGCCCCCCGCGCGTCTCCGTGGTCAGCCGGTCGAGCAGCGCCGGATGGACCACCGCCACGACCGCCCCCGCGTCGCCCACCACATGCGCCAGAAGCCCGCCCCGATAGGCGGTGTTCACCGGGGCCGAGACCGCGCCGATGTAGTTGGCCGCGAACATCGCCAGCAGCCCGGTCTCGCCATTGGGCATCATCACCAGAACCCGGTCGTCCTGGCGCACGCCCAGCCGCTGCAATCCCGCCGCCGCCCTGCGGATCTTCCTCAGCGCCCCGGCGCAGGTCCAGACCGCGCCGTCCTCGAACACCGCGCAGACCGCATCGGGCTCCGCGCCCGCTCGCCGCTCCAGCGCCTCGCGCAGCACGCAAGGCGCGGACAGCGCCGCATCGCGCCGCTCCACCATCGTTTCCTCCCCGGCCCGTCTGATCGCGGGCTCTTCAGGCGGCCAGCCTGCCCCCGCGCGCGGCCCGAGGCAATGGGCGACGCCGGAGGGGGCGGGGGGGCGAGCGCCGGGGGGACGGCGCGGAGGATCGTAAGCGAGACTTGCAATTCGGGCCGGTGTTGTCCGACACTCCGCGGCGAGTCCCGCGCGCCGGGACCGCAACTAGCCGCCGCAAAGGCGCGATGGGGAGGAAATGCCGATGGAGACCGCGTCCAACGGAACGCCCGCGTCCTATGACGCCCTGATCGTGGGGGCCGGGTTCGCCGGGCTCTACCAGCTCCACCTGCTGCGCGACCGGCTGGGACTGAAGACCCGCGTGCTGGAGGCCGCCGACGGCGTGGGCGGGACCTGGTACTGGAACCGCTACCCGGGCGCGCGCTGCGATTCCGAAAGCCATTCCTACCGCTACTTCTTCTCGCGCGAACTGCACGACAGCTGGGATTATTCCGAGCGCTATCCGGGGCAGGAGGAGATCCGCGCCTATCTCAACCATGTCGCCGACCATCTCGACCTGCGCCGGGACATCCAGCTGGAAACGCGCGTCGCCGCCGCTGCCTTCGACGAGAAAACCAACCTCTGGACGGTGACCACGAAGGCGGGCGAGCGGCTGACCTGCCGGTGGCTGATCACCGCGGTCGGCTGCCTCAGCTCGGCCAACGTGCCCGACATTCCGGGGTTGGAGACCTTCAAGGGCGAATGGCGCCATACCGGCCGCTGGCCGCATGAGGGCGTGGACTTCGCCGGCAAGCGCGTGGGGCAGGTCGGCACCGGGTCGACCGGCATCCAGGCCGCCCCGGTGATCGCGGAGACGGCGAAGACGCTGACCGTCTTCCAGCGCACCGCCAACTACTCCGTCCCCGCCCGCAACCACCCGCTGTCGCCCGAGCGCAAGCGGGAGCTGACCGAACGGTTCGAGGAGATCCGGGATCTCGTCCGCTCGACCCCCAACGCGCATCCGTTCCGCATCTCCGCCGACAAGGCCGCGGAGCAGGACGCGGAGACGCTGGCCCAGCGCTATGAAAAGGCGTGGGAGATCGGGGGCCTGCGGTTCCGGGCGGTGTTCGGGGACCTGCTGGTCGACAAGGGCGCCAACGACACCGCGGCGACGTTCCTCAAGGGCAAGATCCGCGAGATCGTGAAGGACCCGGCCACGGCCGCGGTCCTGTCGAACATCGACCACCCCTATGCGGCCAAGCGACCGCCCATCGACACCAACTATTTCGACACCTTCAACAAGCCCCATGTCGCGGTGATCGACGTGCGCGCCGACCCGATCAAGCGGATCGTTCCGGAGGGGATCGAGCTGGAGTCCGGCAAGGTCCATGAACTCGACGTCATCGTCTTCGCCACCGGCTTCGACGCGATGACCGGGCCGCTTCTGGCCATCGACTTCGAGGGCGTCGGCGGGCGGCGTCTGAAGGACGACTGGGCGGCGGGACCGCGGACGTGGATGGGGGTGGCGGTTCCGGGCTATCCGAACCTGTTCACCGTCACCGGGCCGGGCAGCCCCTCGGTCCTCGCCAACATGATCGTGCCGATCGAGCAGCATGTCGAATGGATCGCGGATTGCATCGAGACGATGCGCGCCGAGGGCGTGGAGCGGATCGAGGCCGAGCCCGCCGCCGCCGAGGCCTGGATGGGCCATGTCAACGACGCCGCCAACGCCACGCTGCTGCCGGAGGCCGGGCATTCGTGGTATCTGGGCGCCAACGTGCCGGGCAAGCCGCGGGTGTTCATGCCCTATGCGGGCGGCATGGTCCGTTTCCGCGAGATCTGCGATGCGGTCTCCGCCGCCGGTTATGCCGGTTTCGCGCGCAACCGCCCGGCCGATCCCGAGGCCGCGCCGCCCGAGGTGCTGACCGCCATGGTCGGCGGCGCCGAGACCGGAGCCGGCCGCGCCGAGGCGCTCGCCCAGGGCATCTGACCGCCCCGCGGCGACCGGATCGCGCCTGGCCCGGCGCGGCCTCCGCAAGGGGGCCGCGCCGTTTCGGCATGGGCGGCGCGCCGGGGTTTCCATGGGTTGGGAGGTTGCGGCGACCCGCCACATAAACCCTTGACCCGGCGGCATTCGAACGCTCAGGATACCGAACGATCGACCCGCGGAACCTTTCCGCGGCAGCGCCAGGGACCGCGATAACGACGGGCCCGGCCTCAGGGAGGAAACGATTTCATGACCCGAAGCAACGCCCCGAATCCGTCTCTCGCCAAGTCATCGCTCACCCCGTCCCGGCGCCAGCTGCTGGTCGCCGCCGGGGCCGGCGTCGCGGTTTCCGCGCTTGGCGCGCCCTTCGTCGCCCGCGGCGCCGGCGCCAAGCTGCGCATCGGCATGCCCACCATCCTGTCGGGCCGCGTCGCCATCCTCGGCACGTCCAGCCGCGACGCCGCCACGCTCGCCGTCAACCAGTTCAACGCGTCGGGCGGCTTCGGCGGCCGCGAAGTGGAACTGGTGGTCCGCGACTCCAAGGGCCAGCCCGACGAGGCCGCCCGCGTCACCCGCGACCTGGTCAACACCGAGGGCTGCGAGATCATCATCGACGCCGAGGCCTCGTCCGGCTCCTTCGCGGTCAACGAGGTGGTGGGCGACCTGGGCGTGCTCTGCCTGCACACCTGCTCGGAGACCTCGGCGCTCACCGCCGACCCCAAGCTGCGCAAGCCCACGGCGTTCCGCTCCGCTCGCCAGGGCATCCATGACGCGGTCGCGGGCGGCAAATACGCCGCCGAGCTCGCCAAGGCCAACGGCCTGATGAAGTGGATGACCTGCTCGCCCGACTACGCCTATGGCCGGGACAACACCGCGCAGTTCGTCGAATACCTGACGATCTTCGCCCCGGACGTCGAAGTGGTCAACGAAGCCTGGCCCAAGCTGTTCGAGCCGGACTACACCGCCTATGTCACCCGCGTCCTGCAGGTGCAGCCGGATGCGATCTATTCCGCGCTCTGGGGCGGCGACCTGGTGTCGTTCCTCGAACAGGCGAACCTCTACCAGATCTTCGCCGGCGGGCTGCAGTGGTTCTCCGGCGGGCTCGCCGATCCGCCGATCGTCAACGCGCTCAAGCAGCTGCCCGAGGGTCTGCATTCGGTGTTCCGCTACGACCCCGATTACCCGGACAGCGCCGCGAACAAGGCCTTCTACAAGGACTTCGACGCGATTTCGGAGACGGAGCCGACCAACTGGTCCTGGCAGACTTACACCGCCGTGCAGTTCATCAACCAGGCGCTGGCCGCGACGGCCGGGAACACCGACGGCATGGCGCTGGCGCAGGAGGTCGCGGGCGCCACGGTCGACAGCCCGTTCACCGAGAGCGGGACCATCACCATGCGGGCCGAGGATCACACGATCATCGACTACCCCGTCGCCTGGGGCCGTTCGCGGCCCGAGCCCAAGGGCTTCCAGGACTGGGAGCGCGGCGACTGGGAGCAGATCCTGACCATGGAGAAGGAGTGGAAGCAGCGTCAGGGCTACCTTTGACCTGACCGCCTCCGGACCCTTCGCGGGGTCCGGCGCTTCCGCTGTTCCACCCGTCCCGGCCGTGAGCGCCGGGGCGGGCAGGGGGCTTCGTCCCTCGTCGGCCGGATCCTCATCGGCCAGATCCACATCGGGAAGAATTCATGGACCTCGACGCGCTGTTCGGCTGTCTCTCCGTGCCCGCCTGCGCGGTCACGCAGGTGTCCACGGGACTGATCATCGGGATGCTTCTGTTCCTGGTCGCCTCGGGCCTGTCGCTGATCTTCGGCGTGCTGGGGGTGATCAACTTCGCCCATGGCGCCTTCTACATGCTGGGCGCCTATTTCGCGCTGGCCGCCTATCAGCTGACTGGCAACTTCCTCGCCGCGCTGGGCGCCGGGGCGCTGGGCATGGCGCTGTTCGGCGCGATATTCGAGCGATTGTTCGTCAGCCGCATCTACGGCCGCGACGTGCTGATGCAGCTGCTGCTCTGCTACGCCTTCGTGCTGATCCTCGACGACATGGTGAAGATCATCTGGGGGGCCGAATACCGGATGATGGGCATGCCGCAGAGCTTCGCTGTGCCCCCGCTCTTCATCGCGGGGGGGCCGGTGCCGCCCTATTACCTCTTCATGATCGGGATTTCGGTCGTGGTCGGCGGGCTCCTGTGGCTCGGCATCGCGCGCACCCGCTTCGGCAAGCTGGTGCGGGCCGCGGCGCATAACCCGCAGATGGTGGGGGCGCTGGGGGTGAACACCTCGCTGCTCTACGCTTCGGTCTTCGGGGTCGGGTCGCTGCTGGCCGGGCTCGCCGGCGCGCTGGCCGCCCCGGTGCGCTCCCTGACCCCCGGCATGGGGCTGTCGATCCTGATCGAGAGCTTCATCGTCACCGTCATCGGCGGCATGGGCTCCATCGTCGGGGCCTTCGTCGCCTCGCTGCTGATCGGGCTGACGCGGTCCTTCGGGTCGCTGGGCTTTCCGCTCTTCGTCGACGGGGCGATGTTCGTGATGATGGCGCTGGTGCTGATCCTGCGGCCCTCCGGTCTGTTCGGGAGGCAGGTGTGAGCATGGGCGCCGGTCTGATCCGCGATCTGGGATTCGGCGCCGCGGCGCTGGTGTTCCTGCTGCTCATCCCCGCCTTCGGCGGCGGGGCGGGGCTGAACGACTTTCTGATCTACGTCGCGGCCTACGGGCTGCTGGCGTTGTCGCTGAACCTGCTGACCGGCTATACCGGCCTGGTCAGTTTCGGACACGCCGCCTATTTCGCGTCGGGCGCCTATTCCTTCGGGCTCCTGATGCAGTCGGGCGAGGTCTCGGTCCCCGTCGCCTTCGTGCTCTCGGTCGGGTTCACCGCGCTGATGGCGCTGGTGATCGGGGCGATCTGCGTAAGGTTGAAGGAGATCTACTTCGCCTTCCTGACGCTGGCCTTCCAGATGATGTTCCATTCCATCATCCTGACCTGGGTGTCGCTGACCGGCGGCGACCAGGGGCTGATGGGCGGCATTCCGCGGCCGGTGTTCTGGGGGATCGACCTTTCGGGGCCCGAGTCCTTCTACGCCTTCTGCATGGTGGTCTTCGTGATTTGCGCGCTGATCCTGCGCCAGATCGTGCAAAGCCCCTTCGGCCATACGCTCCGCATGATCCGCGACAACCCGGAGCGCGCGGTGTTTCTCGGGGTGAACACCTATTGGGCGAAGCTGCTGGCCTTCGTGCTGGCCGGCGCCATCGCGTCCGTCGGGGGGATCCTGCTGGCGCTCTTCGCGTCGGGCGCCTATCCGGAATTCGCCTACTGGACCATGTCGGGTCAGGCGATCTTCATGATCATGCTGGGCGGCAGCCGGGTGTTCCTCGGCCCGCTGCTGGGGGCGGCGCTGCTGCAGGGCCTCAACCACTACATCACCGGCTGGACCGAGCATCACGGGCTGGTGCTGGGCATCGTCATCGTCGTCGCCGTGCTCGGCCTGCGCCGGGGGATCGCGGATTTCGCGCTCGACTGGGCCCAGTCGCGGCGCGAGCGTCGGGACGCCCCCGCCGACCCCGCCCCCGCCGTTTCGGGAGAGAAAGCATGAACGATTTCCAGGGCCGCGTCGTGGTCGTCACCGGCGGCGCCAGCGGCATCGGCGCCGCCTGCTGCACGCTGCTCGCGCAGCAGGGCGCGCGCGTCGCGGTGGTCGACGTGAACCTCCCCGGCGCCGAGGCGGCGGCGGCCGGCCTCCCCGGCTCGGGCCATGTCGCGGCCCCGCTCGACGTGCGCGACGCGGATGCGGTGGAAGCGCTGGCCGCCCGCCTCGACGCCGAGATGGGGCCGGCGGCGGCTCTCGTCACCTCCGCCGGCGTCATCCAGGTCCCCCAGTCGCCCGAAGCGCTGACCATGGCCGAATGGGACCGGGTGGTGGATGTCGACCAGCGCGGCGTCTGGGTCTGCTGCGTCGCCTGGGGGCGGCGGATGTCGGTGCGCGGGGCGGGGGCGATCGTCAATATCGCCTCGGTCGCGGGCATGAGGTCGATGCCGCTGCACGCCTATTCCCCGGCCAAGGCGGCGGTGATCTCGATGACCGAATGCCTCGCCACCGAATGGGGCCGCTCTGGCGTGCGGGTCAACGCGGTCTCGCCCGGCTACACGCTCACCCCCGCGCTCGCCGACGCCATCGACAAGGGCGAGCGCGACGTCTCGCGGATCGAGACCGCGACCCCGATGGGCCGTCTGGTGCGCCCGGAGGAGATCGCCTCCGCGGTGGCGTTCCTGTGCTCCGACGCGGCCTCCGCGATCAGCGGGGCGACGCTTCCGGTGGATGGCGGCTGGCTGTCCGGCCCGTCTTGGTCCACCTATGGGGCGATCCCGGAGGCGCGGGGCAACTGATGCTCGATATCGAAGATCTCGCCAAGTCCTTCGGCGGCGTCGAGGCGATGCGCGGCGTCACGCTGGATTTCCCCGCCAGTTCGCTGACCGCGATCATCGGGCCCAACGGCGCCGGCAAGACCACGTTCTTCAACCTGATCTCCGGCCATATCCGCGCCGACCGCGGCCGCGTGGTGCTCAACGGCGAGGACGTGATGGGGCGGTCGAGCCTCGAAATCGTCCGTCGCGGCATGGCCCGGGCCTTCCAGGTGGCCAGCATCTTCCCCGACATGACCATGGAAGACAGCCTGATCGCCGCCGTCACCGCGCGCCGGGGCGAGCTTTTCACCCTGCGCCGCCGCGCCCCGCTGCCCGCCGCCCGCGACCGCGCGCGCGAGATCCTCGATACGCTGGGGCTGTCGTCCCGCGCCGGGGCCCTGTCGCGCAATCTCTCGCATGGGGAGCAGAAACTGCTCGATATCGGGCTGGCGCTGGCGGTCGATCCCAAGGTGCTGCTGCTCGACGAGCCCACCGCCGGGATGGGGGCGGAGGAGCGCTGGCGGATGATCGAGAAGGTGCACGCGTTGTGGGAGGGCTCGGACCTCACCATGATCTTCATCGAGCATGACATGGACATCGTTTTCCAGATCGCCCAGCAGATCAACGTGCTGAGCTACGGCAAGGTGCTGGCCCAGGGGACGCCCGAGGAGATCAAGCGCAACCAGGACGTGATCGACGCCTATCTCGGAAAAGACCACCACCATGCCGTGGCGGAGGACGCGCGATGACCCTGACCGAACCCCACGCCCCCGCCCCCGCCGACGCAACCACCCGCGCCCTGCTCGAAGTTGAGGCGCTGGACGTCTATTACGGCGCCAGCCAGGTTCTCTTCGGTCTCGGGCTGACGGTGGGCGAGGGCGAGACCGTCGCCCTTCTCGGCCGCAACGGCGCCGGCAAATCCACCACCTTCAAGGCCATCGCCGGGCTTGCGCCGCCCCGTCGCGGCGCGGTCCGGCTGGCGGGGCGCGAACTTGTCGGCGTCGCCACCCATCACATCGCCCGCGCCGGCATCGGCTATGTGCCCGAGGACCGGCAGGTGTTCCCGGAGCACTCGGTCGAGGACAACCTGACCATCGGCGCCAAGGCGGGCCCCAAGGGCGCCCGCGACTGGACGCTGGAGCGGATCTACGACGTCTTTCCCATCCTCGCGGGCATGAGAACCCGCATGGCGGGGCGGCTCTCGGGCGGCGAGCAGCAGATGCTCACCATCGCCCGCACCCTGATGGGCAATCCCGACCTGGTGCTGCTGGATGAACCCTCCGAGGGCCTCGCCCCGATCATCGTGGTGGAGATCGCCAAGCTGATCGCCACCCTGCGTGAAATGGGCGTGACCATCCTGATGGCGGAGCAGAACATGCATTTCTGCCTCGACGTCGCCACCCATGCCGCGGTGATCGACAAGGGCGTGGTGGTCTATCGCGACACCATCGACGGCCTGCGCGCCAACCGCGAGATCACCGACCGCTACCTGTCCATCTGAGCGGCCCGCAGCCCCGGCGCCCCGGGCGAACCTCGATCCCGGCGACCGGGAAGGCGCCGCGCGGAGGCGCGGAAGCCGGGATGGCGGCGCCGAACGCGCCGCCGCTCAGGCCGCGCCGGCGGCTTTCGAGGACGCCTGCCCGGCCGGGGCGGGCGGCGGCGGCGGGGCGGTGCTGTCGCGCAGAATGAGATCGACCTCGACCATGCTTTCGAACGCCGCGCCGTCGCCGCCTTCGATCAGGTCCATCAGCAGGGCCGCGGCGCGCTGGCCGATCAGCGTGCGGGGCTGGCGGATCGTGGTCAGCGGCGGGTCCAGATGGGCCGCCACCTCGATATTGTCGAAGCCGACCACCGAGACGTCGCGCGGCGCCCGGATGTCGGCCCGGCGGGCCTCGCCCAGGAAGCCGACCGCCATTTCGTCGGAGGCGAAGAACAGCGCCGTCGGCCGATCCGGCGCCGCCAGCCAGCGCCGCGCGGCCATCGCCCCGCTGTCCATGGAGAAGTCGCCCTCGAAGACCCAGCCCTCGCGCGGGTCCAGCCCGCGGCGGGTCATCGCGTCCCGCCAGCCGGCCAGCCGGGTGCGCGCCAGCACGTTGCGGCGGGGGCCGGTGACATGCCCGATCCGGCTGTGCCCGAGGTCCGCGAGATGCGCCACCGCCAGTTCGGCCCCCATCGCGTTGTCGACGCGGATCGAGGGCAGGTCCACCTTCAGCCATTCGCAGGCCGCGACCACCGGCGGGCGCCCGGGCACGTCCAGCGCGGCGGGCGACAGGCTGCCGTCGAACAGGACCAGCCCGTCCGCGGCGCCGGCGGCGAGATAGCGGCGCAGGCGCTCGTCCGGATCGGGGCCCATCTGGGTGTCGGCGATCAGCAGGCCGTAATTGCGCGCGCTGAGCACTTCGGACATGCCCGCGAGGATCTGGCTGAAGAACGGGTTGGCCAGGTTCGGCGCCAGCGCGATCACGCTGCCGGTCCGTCCCCGCCGCAGGTTCCGGGCCAGGTGATTGACCTGGTAGCCGGTTTTCTGCACCGCCCGCAGCACCGCCTGCCGGGTGGGCTTCGCGACGACCGTCGGCTTGGAGAGCGTGCGGCTGACCGTGGCGGTGGAGACGCCCGCCTCCCGCGCGACGTCCTGGATCGTGACCTGTTTCCTGTCCATCCGCCGCTGCGCGCCCCCCCTTTTCGCTGATCTTTCCGGACAATGCCCGGCCAACACCAGTGTTGCAATCGTTTGCAGGATCGGCGACCTTCCCGTGCAAACGATTGCAGCGTCGATTCCACGGGACGATCGCCCCGCGAAGCACGGCGCTCAGCGCAGGGAGGCGCTTTGTGAAGACCATCCAGGGCCCCGGCCTGTTCCTGGCGCAGTTCGCCGGCGAGCAGGCGCCTTTCGACGACTGGCGCGCGATCACGCGCTGGGCGGCCGGCTGCGGCTATGCTGGCGTGCAGGTCCCCAGCGGCGAGGCGCGGTTCCTCGACCTCGCCCGCGCCGCGGCCTCGCGGGACTATTGCGACGAGATCGCCGGCCAGGCCGCCGAGGCGGGCGTCGCGATCACCGAGCTTTCGGCCCATATCCAGGGGCAGCTCGTCGCCGTGCACCCGGCCTACGACCTCGCCTTCGACGGCTTCGCCCCCGCCGCGCTGCGCGGAAACCCCAGGGCCCGGCAGGAATGGGCTGTGGACCAGGTGAAGCTGACCATCGAGGCCTCGCGCAATTTCGGGCTCGACCGGATGGCGGCGTTTTCAGGCGCGCTGGCCTGGCCCTATCTCTACCCCTGGCCGCAGCGCCCGGCGGGGCTGGTCGAGGCCGCCTTCGACGAGCTCGCCGCCCGCTGGCGCCCGATCCTCGACCATGCCGAGGCGCATGGCGTCGACATCTGCTACGAGATCCACCCCGGCGAGGATCTGCATGACGGCGCCAGCTTCGAGATGTTCCTCGACCGGGTCGACGCGCATCCCCGCGCGAAGATGCTCTACGATCCGAGCCATTACATCCTGCAATGCCTGGACTATCTCGCGCATCTGGACATCTACGCCGAACGCATCGGGATGTTTCACGTCAAGGACGCCGAGTTCAATCCGACCGGCCGGCAGGGCGTCTATGGCGGCTTCCAGTCCTGGGTCGACCGGGCCGGGCGGTTCCGGTCGCCGGGCGACGGGCAGGTGGATTTCGGGGCGATCTTCTCGAAGCTCGCGGCGATGGATTTCGATGGCTGGGCGGTGGTCGAATGGGAGTGCTGCCTGAAGCACCCCGAGGACGGCGCACGCGAGGGCGCGCAGTTCGTGCGCGACCACATCATCCGCGTCACCGACCGCGCCTTCGACGATTTCGCCGATGGCGGCGCCGACGCGCAGGCCAACCGGACCATGCTGGGGCTCGACCGATGAGCCGTTTCGCCGGACGCGCCGGGCCGATCCGGCTGGGCATGGTCGGCGGCGGCAAGGACGCCTTCATCGGCGCCGTGCATCGCATCGCCGCGCGCATGGACGGGGAGTTCGAGCTGGTCGCCGGCGCGCTCTCGTCCACGCCCGAGCGGGCGCGCGAAAGCGGCGCCGCGCTGGGGCTCGCCCCCGACCGGGTCTACGACGACTTCGAGGCGATGGCGACGCGCGAGGCGCGGCTGGAGGACGGGATCGAGGCGGTGGCCATCGTCACCCCAAACCACCTGCATTTCGCCCCCGCCCGCGCCTTCCTGCGCCGCGGCATCCACGTGATCTGCGACAAGCCGATGACCGCGACCGGGGCCGAAGCCGGGACGCTCGCGGCCGAGGCCGACAGCTCCGACGCGCTCTTCGTGCTGACCCACAACTATTCCGGCTACCCGATGATCCGGGAGGCCCGCGCCATGGTCGCCGACGGCTTTCTGGGCCGCCTGCGGGGGGTGCAGGTGGAATACGTGCAGGACTGGCTGGCCACGGCGGTGGAGGAAACGGGTTCGAAGCAGGCCGAATGGCGCACCGATCCCGCCCGCTCCGGCGCCGGCGGCGCGCTGGGCGACATCGGCACCCATGCCTTCCAGCTCGCCGCTTTCGTTTCGGGCGAGGCGCCGTCGGAGGTCTCGGCCGAGATCGCCAGCTTCGTGCCGGGCCGCCGGCTGGACGACGACGCGCGCGCGCTGCTGCGCTACGCCTCCGGCGCCCGGGGCGCGCTGTGGTGCAGCCAGGTCGCGCCGGGCAACGAGAACCGGCTGACCCTGCGCCTCTATGGCGAGGCCGGCGGGCTGGAATGGTCGCAGGAGACGCCCGAGCGTCTGACCGCGACCCGGCTGGGCGAGGCGCCGCGGCTCATGACCCGCGCCACCGCCGGCGCGGCCGGGACCCGGCTGCAACGCATCCCCCCGGGTCATCCGGAGGGCTATCTGGAAGCTTTCGCCAACCTCTATGTCGAGGCCGCCGCCGCCATCCGCGCGGCGCGCGAGGGGGCCGCGCCGCCCGCCGGCACGCTGTTCCCGGACGTGGCCGACGGGCTCGCCGGCGTGCGCTTCGTGGAGGCCTGCGTCGCCTCCGCGGCGCAGGGCGGCCGCTGGACGGCCCTGTCATGACCGAGGGCGCGCGCCTGTCGGACGGCGCCGTGCCGGTGCTCGCGGCCCGCGGGGTCTCGCGCCTGTTCGGGCCGAACCAGGTGCTGTTCGACGTGGATTTCGACCTGCGCCCCGGCGAGGTTCACGCCCTGATCGGCGAGAACGGGGCCGGCAAGTCCACGCTGATGAAGATCCTGTCGGGCTACCTCGCCCCTTCCTTCGGCGGGGTGGAGGCTGACGGGCGCCCGACCGTCTTCGCCTCGCATCGCGAGGCCGAGGCGCAGGGCGTGGTGCTGATCCACCAGGAATTCAACCTCGCCATGCCGCTGACGGTGGAGGAGAACATCTTCCTCGGCCGGGAGCTGCGGCGCGGCCCCTTCCTGCGCGCGGCCGAGATGCAGGAGGAATGCCGCCGCCTGCTGGCCCGGCTCGATTGCGACGTCGACCCCCGGCTGCGCTGCCGCGACCTGTCCGCGCCCGAACGCCAGATGGTCGAGATCGCCAAGGCGCTGGGCCGCGACGCCCGCGTGCTGATCATGGATGAGCCGACGGCGGTGCTGACGGCGCGCGAGACCGACCTGCTGCTGGCCCAGATCGACCGGCTGCGCGCGGCGGGGACCGCGATCCTCTACACCTCGCACAAGCTGGACGAGGTGGCGCGCATCGCCGATCGCGTGACCGTGCTGCGCGACGGCGCCCGGGTCGCGAGCCGTCCGGCGGCGGGCTTCACCGAACACGCCATGGCCGAGGCGATGGTGGGCCGCGAGCTGTCGGACCTGTTCCCCCCCAAGGCCGCCCCGCAGGACGAGGTGGTGCTTTCGGTCCGCGATCTCGACGTGCCCGGCCATGCAAGGGGCGCGAGCTTCGAGCTGCGGCGCGGGGAGGTGCTGGGCTTCGCCGGCCTCGTCGGCGCCGGGCGCACGGAATTGATGGAGGGGCTCGCGGGGCTCCGCCCCGCCTCGGGCGAGATCAGGCTTTTCGGCCGCTCCGTGCGCCCCGATGACCCTCGGGCCATGCGCGAGGCGGGGCTGGTCTACCTGACCGAGGACCGCAAGGAGAAGGGCCTGCTGCTCGGCTTTCCGCTGGCCGAGAACCTGACCCTGCTGGCGCTGGAGAAATTCACCCGCGCCGGGCTGCGCATCGACAAGCCCGCCGAGGCGCGGGCGCTGGCGCAGGCGGTGGAGGATTTCGCCATCGCCGCGCGCGACCTGCGCATGACCGCGGGCGGGCTCTCGGGCGGGAACCAGCAGAAGCTGCTGCTCGCCAAGACCCTGCTGGCCGAGCCCGGCGTGGTGATCATCGACGAGCCGACCCGCGGCGTCGACATCGGCGCCAAGGCCCAGATCTACGCCTTCATCGCCGCGCTCGCCGCCGCGGGCAAGAGCGTGATCGTGGTGTCGTCCGAACTGCCCGAGGTGATCGGCCTCGCGGGCCGCGTGATCGTGATGCATCGCGGCCGCATCGCCGGCGCCCTGGAAGGCGACGCCGCGACCGAGAACGCGATCGTGCGTCTCGCCATGGGCCTCGACGAAAAGGAGCCCGAGCCCGCATGACCTCCTCCGCCACCCCGTCCGTTCCCCCCACCGCCGAAACGCCCTCCGGAACCGCGCCCGCCGAGACCGCACCCGTGCGAAAGCCCCGCCGGCGCTTCGGTCTGCATGTGCTGGGCCCGCTGATGGCGCTGGTCGCGCTGATCGTGCTGGGGGCGTTCCTCAACGACAATTTCCTGTCGGCGGCCAACGTGCAGAACGTGCTCGCCCGTTCGGCCTTCATCGGGATCATCGCGGTGGGCATGACCTTCGTCATCACCGCGGGGGGGATCGACCTGTCGGTCGGCTCGATGGCCGCCTTCACGGCCGCGATCACCATTCTCGCGATGAACGCGCTGGTGGCGCCGCTGGGCGTCTCCGTGCTGACCATCGCGCTGGGCATGGGCGTCGCGCTGCTGGCGGGGCTCGCCGCGGGGCTGGTCAACGGCGCGCTGGTCGCCCGCGTGCGGATCGAGCCCTTCATCGTCACGCTGGGGGCGATGGGCGTCTATCGCTCGCTGACCACCTGGCTGGCGGACGGGGGCACGCTGTCGCTGAACTACGAGCTGCGCACGCTCTACCGCCCGGTCTATTACGACGGGCCCTTCGGGATCAGCTGGCCGATCATCGTCTTCGCGCTGGTCGCCATCCTGGGCGAGCTCGCCATGCGCTCCGCCCCGTTCGGGCGGCACTGCGCGGCCATCGGCGCCAACGAGCAGGTGGCGCGCTGGTCCGCGGTGCGGGTGGATGGCACGCGCATGGCCACCTACGCCCTGCTGGGCCTGCTGGTGGGCGTCGCGACCATCATGTACGTGCCCCGGCTCGGCTCGGCCTCCGGCGGCACCGGCATGTTGTGGGAGCTGGAGGCGATCGCCGCGGTGATCATCGGCGGCACCGTGCTCAAGGGCGGTTTCGGCCGGGTCTGGGGCGCGGTGGTCGGCGTGCTGATCCTGAGCCTGATCGACAACATCCTGAACCTCGCCTCGATCGTCAGCCCGTATCTGAACGGCGCGATCCAGGGCGTGATCGTCATTCTCGCCGTCGTGTTGCAGCGGGAGCGGAAGGCCGACAGCTGATCGGTCGCGAACGGGCCGCCGGGAGGGTGACCCTCCCGGACCCATCACCAGGGAGGAATTTCGGATGCTACGCAGGGATATGTTCAAGGCGGGCATGGGCCTCGCCGTCGCGGGCGCCTTGACGCTGGGCGCGGGCGCGGGCGCCGCGCTGGCGCAGGACAAGCAGGTGATCGGGGTCGCCATCCCCTCGGCCACGCACGGCTTCATGGGCGGGCTGAACTTCCACGCCCGCGAGGCGATCAAGCGGCTGGAGACGACCTACCCGTCGCTGAGCTTCGTGCTCGCCACTTCCGGCGACGCCGGCAAGATGGTCAACGACATCGAGGACATGGTCGCCACCCGCGACATCGACGCGCTGGTGGTGCTGCCCTTCGAATCCGAGCCCCTGACCGCCCCCGTGCAGGCGGTGAAGGCGCAGGGCATCTGGGTCACCGTCGTTGACCGCGGCCTGTCCGTGCCGGGGATCGAGGATCTCTACGTCGCCGGCGACAACACGGGTTTCGGCCGCGTCGCGGGCGAGTATTTCGCCGAGAACCTGGGCGAGGGCGACAACGTCGTGGTCCTGCGCGGCATCCCCACCACGCTGGACAACGAGCGGGTCGAGGCCTTCGAGGCCGCCATCGCGGGCTCCGGCATCAACGTGCTGGACATGCAGCACGGCAACTGGAACCGCGACGACGCCTTCGACGTGATGCAGGATTTCCTGAGCAAGCACGAGGACATCGACGCGGTCTGGGCGGCTGACGACGACATGGCCGTCGGCGTGCTGGAGGCGATCAACCAGGCCGGCCGCAATGACGAGATGTGGGTGGTCGGCGGCGCCGGCATGAAGGAGATCGTGAAGCGGATCATGGACGGCGACCCGATGCTGCCGGTGAACGTGACCTATCCCCCCGCCCAGATCGCCACGGCGATCGAGCTGACGGCGCTGGGTCTGGTGTCGGCGACGCCGGTCTCGGGCCGGTTCATCATCGGCTCGCAGCGGATCACGCCCGAGAACGCGGAGCAGTTCTACTTCCCCGACAGCCCGTTCTGATCGCAGGGCGAAGCCGGCGCCCGCCCCGTCGCCCCGTCGCCGCGTCGACGGGGCGGGCGCGACAAGACGGCCGATGACGGCGCATGGTCCGCGGGCCCGGCCGTCTCAGGACCGGGGACCGGGGACCGGGGCAGGGCAGGGCCGGAGATCCTCCGCCCGCGCCCGCACGCTCCGCCGAACACGCGGATCCCGAGCCGCCGCCGAACCCGCCTGAGGTTCGCGGCCCGGCCGGTCTCGGCGGGGTTCGCCCGCCCCGCCCGCCGTCGGGGGCAGGGCAGGGCAGGGCGGGCGCTCAGAAGCGGATCGTGAGGTTGATCCCGCCGGTATGGCCCGCGTAGCCGTCGGCGAAGGCCCCTTCGTAGCGCAGGCCCACATCCATCGTCTCGCCGCGCAGCAGCGACACGCCGGCGCCGATCCGGCCCACCGCCTGCGACGTCGCCACGGCGTTGGAGAAGCCGGGCTGGCCCGACGCGTCCGCGGCGAACCGCGCCGAGGCGTCGTAGGCGTCGAGCGTCGACAGGCTCACCCCCGCCCGCGCCCAGGCGCGCAGGCCCAGCCCCTCGCCCAGCGCCCGCGTCGTCCCGGCCTCGATCGCCGGGGTCGCCACGAAGGCGGTGGCCTCGCTTCCCGCCACGCGCAGGGACTGCAGGCCGGCCCCGGTTTCGACATAGCCGTCGGAACTGACATGGATCAGGTCGAGGTCCACCATCGGGCGCAGATAGCCGCCGGCGAAGTCGCGGGTCCAGGACGCCCGCAGCCGGGCGCCCAGGCTCAGGGCCGAATGCTCCGCCTTTGCCACGCCGGGGGAGAACTGCCCGGCCATGCGGTCGGTGTCGAATTCCGCATAGCCCAGCGTCGCCGCGGCGCTGAACGAGAACGCGCCCATGTCCCGCGTCGCCCCGAGGCCGAGGAACCCGGCCCCGCCGTCGACCGATCCGCGCCCGACGCCGGAGCCGAGATTGGTGCTCTCGTAGCCCACCGCGCCGCTGATCGACCAGTCGGCGGAGATCCGCTGCTCGGCCGCGAAGCCGGTGGTGTGGATCTCGCCCTCGTAGCCGGCCCCGGCGCCGTCGGCGTCCTGATCGAGATTGCGGCCCGAGGCCAGCATCCGCAGGCGCCCGCGCGCGTCGCCGACCGCGCGGACCCCCGGCGCGTCGAAGCCCAGAAGGGCGTCGAAGCGGTCGCGGGCCAGCTCGAAGGTCGCGGCCTCGCCGGCCAGGGACGCGCCCAGGGTCATGCCGCTCAGCACCGACCCCAGGTCGCCGGTTCCCGCCGCTTCGTCCAGCTGGCCGAAGAACCGCGCGAAGGCGGCGTCGCCGGCCGAGAACAGGTCCTCCAGGTAGCCGGCGGCCGCGGCTTCCGACGCGCCGAGCCCCTCGACATCGGCGATCCGCGCCGAGTCCGCGCGCAGGATCAGGCCGTCCTCGTCCGCCGTCTGCGCGAAGGAGAACAGGTTCGAGCTCACGCTGTCGAAGCGCCCGGTCACGGCGCCCTCGACCTCGAGGATCCGGTGCTCGGCCCCCGCGGTCAGCGTCCTGGGCGACACCCGCAGCGCGCCGTCGAGCCGGACGTCCCCCGCCACGGCGAGCACGTCGCCCTTGCCGGCGGTGGGGTTGATGTCGGCCAGGATCACGCCGCTGTCGGACTGTTCGAAATGGCCGGCGATGGCCAGCCGGTCCATCCGCCCCGCGTCGCCCACGATCAGCGTGCCGCGGTTGGTCACATCGGCTTCGTAGCGCGTCGCCCCGGTGATGACGCCGCTGCGGCGGTTGATCAGCGTCGCCGCCGGCGCGCTGAGCCGGGCGGAGGCGGGGCCGGCGAGCTGCGTCAGGGTCGATCCGTCGGCCGTGTAGTAGATCTCTCCGTTGGCGTAGCGCGCGCCGACCAGGCCATCGATCGTGCCGTCATTGACGATGGTGAAGGCGCTGTTCGCGTCGTTGGAGGCGCCGCGATAGTTGAACGCGGACCCCGACAGCGCGGTCAGCAGGCCGTCGTCGTCGACATGCATCCGGTTGTCGCTGTTGCCGCCATGGGCGAGCACGCCGACCGCGAAATCTCCGGACCCGCCGGAGACCATGCCATCCAGATAGATATCCAGGGACTGGGTGGCGAAGTCGTCGCCCAGGCTCTGGGCCAGGATGGCGACGCTGGTGGCGCCGTTGGTGATGACGCCCGAATCCGTGTCGACCTGGACGCTGACAAGGCCGGCCTTGTTGGCGGGGTCGGCGCTGCTCGACTTGCCCGCGTAGAAGCCCTGGCGCGATCCCGCCAGCCCGCCGCCGCCGGCGATGGACTGGGCGATGACCCCGAATGCGGCCTCGCCGTCGGTCGTCAGGACGGTCCCGATGTAGATGTCCACCTCGCCGGATGCGCCGCGGCCGCCCTTGCCCACGAAATCGGGGAGATAGCCGTCTCCGTCGTCATAGGTCAGCGCCACGCTGTTGATGAAGGTGAGGTCGCCGCCGATGCCGCCGCCGCCGCCGATGGACTGGGCGATCACGCCATGCGCGCCCCTGCCCAGGGTGCCGCTGCAGGCGCTGAGATCGTCGAAGCCGCAGCCGTCGGGATTGCCCATCTCCACCACCACGTCGCCGCCGTCGAGCGCGCCGCTTCCCGTCGCCGAGGCGCCGAGCGACACGCTGGCGATCTCCGACGCCGCGCCGGCCGAGGCGATGCCGCCGCCGCCGCCGATGGACTGGGCCACGATGCCGAAGGCCCGGTCGCCGCCGGTGACCACGCGGGCGAAGGTGTCGACCACCGCGGCGCCGGCGCTGGCGGGCTGACCCTGCGCGGTTCCGCCCAGCGTCAGCGCCGCGTCGCCTCCGCTCGCCACGCCGACGGTGCGCGCGATGCCGCCGCCGCCGCCGATGGATTGCGCGACGATGCCATGCGCGTCGTCGCCGAGCGTGATCACATGGTCGATGCTGTTCCCGACCAGCGGATGCTGACTGGCGATGCTGAAGCGGACCGCCGCGACCTCGGCGTTCTGCGGCCCGCTGGACGCGCTCGCGCCCAGGGTCAGCGTGGTGGAGGCCGTCGACCCCTGATGCCCGGCGATGCCGCCGCCGCCGCCGATGGACTGCGCCACCAGCCCGTAGGCGCCGTCGCCGGAGGTGTCGATGCCGTTGTTCAGCCCGTCCGCGGTCGGGGTCACGGAGACCGCGCCCGAATTTCCCTGGCCCGCGGACTGGCCCAGCGCGAGGTTCACGCCGCCCGGCGCGTCCCCGTCGGAGGCGAGATCCGCGATCCCGCCGCCGCCGCCGATGGACTGGATCACCACGCCGTCGGCGAACATGCCCTGCGTCGACACGCGGGCGGAGACCGTGCCGATCACCATGTCGCCATAGCCCTCGGTGGCGCCGGTGGCTCCCAGCCGCACCGGGGCCGCGTCGACCGCCCAGTCGTCCCCGGCCGCGGCGCCCGCGAACAGGCCGCCGCCGTTGGAGATCGACTGCACCACGATCCCGCGCGCGGCGAAGCCGGAGGTGCTGACCGCGGTCTCGGCCGCCGCGTCGCCGCCCAGCGTGAAGTCGATCCGGCCGCCATAGCCGAACTGCCCGCCGGTCGTGCCCACCGACACGCTGCGCAGCCCGCTGGACGGCGCGACCGCCACGCCGCCGCCGCCGCCGATGGACTGCGCCAGCAGGCCGGTCGACAGGTCTCCGGCGGTGACGATGACCGCGTCCGAGAAGGTGACCTCGGTCGCCCCGGACAGGGGCAGGTAGTCGTATTCGCTCGGCGTGCCCTGCTGGAAGGTCTCCTTGTTGGACGCGCCGGTCGTGTTGGACCCGCCCACCGACACGTCGATCAGGTTGGCGCCGGCCGAGCCGTCGGAGTCGCGGACCGAGCTTCCGATGGCGCCGATGCCGCCGCCGCCGACGATGTTCTGCACGATCACGCCGAGGGCCGCGTCGCCCGCGGTGCTGATCGTCGCGCCGCCGCCCACGTTCAGCGACACATCCGCCCCCCCGTCGACCCCGCCGTAGTCGCCCCCGACGGTCAGACCGAGGCGGGCCTCGCCCTGGGCGTTGGTTTCCTTCACCGCGCGCACGCTGCGGCTGCCGCTGGCCGCGATGCCGCCGCCGCCCTGAAGCTGCTGGACCACGACGCCGTTGGCGCCGAGGCCGGCGGTGGCGTAGGTCGCCCCGGACACGGTCGCGGTCAGCACGCCCCCCGGCCGGTCGCTGTCGAGGAAGGGCGTCAGGACGCTGGAGTTCACCGCGGCCTGCATGAGCGAGTTGACGCCGTCGGTGATGCCGTCGGCCCCGACCCGGATCGACAGGTCCGCCTGCGCGGCCGAAGTCGGGTCATGCGACAGCCCCGCCACGCCGCCGCCGCCGCTGATCGACTGCGCGATCGCGGCCTCGGCGAAGTCGCCATAGGTGGTGATCGTCCCGCCCAGCGTGGCCTCGGCCATGTTGTCCTGCGCGCCGCCGTCGGCGCCCTGGTGGCCCAGCGAGATGGTCATCTCGTAGTCCGTCGCGTCGGCGGTCCGGTCGATCGCGGCGGGCGCCGCGGCCATGCCGTTGCCGTCCACCGTGGCGGAGCCGCCGCCCGAGGAGCCGAGCACCCCGCCGCCGCCGCCGATCACCTGAAACAGCACGCCGTCCGCATCCGCGCCCAGCGTGGTCACGGTTCCCGACTGGGTCAGCGTCGAGGGCGTGGCGGAGTAGCGCAACGGGAAGCCGCCCTGCACCCCGACGGTCACCGAGACCGCATCGCCCTCGCCCGCGCTGGGGCGCTGCAGAAGCTCGAAGCCCGTGGCGACGCCGCCGCCGCTCTGCACCGTCTGGGCCACCGCGCCGCGGGACCCCGCGCCGGTGGTCTGGATCCGGGCCGCGCCGCGCAGGGTCGCCGCGACCTGCGAGGCGCCCGAGCAATCGGGAACGTTCGCGCAGCCGGTATGCGTGCCCAGCGTCACCGTGCCGGAGGAGACCGCGGTGGTCGTCTCGCGGTCGATCTCGGCGGGCGTCAGGGACACCACGCCGCCGCCGGCGCCGATGGATTGCACGATGGCGCCGTAGGCGTGGTCTCCCGTGGTGTTGATCGCCGCCGAAAGATCGAGCGTCGCCACCCCGCCGACCCCATTCCCCGCCGTGGCGCCGGAGCCGAGGCCGAGCTCGAAGGCCAGATCCAGCGCCTCGCTGGGCGGCAGGTCGGGGTCGTAGCGGCGCACCGCCGCGCCATAGGCCAGCGAGGCCAGCGTCGTGCCGCCGCCGCCCGCCACCGACTGCGTGACCACCGCGTGCGAACCGATGCCGGCGGTGGACACCGCGCCGCCGGCGTCGAGCGTCGCGCGCACCGCCCCGCCCGAACCGTTGGTCCCGTCGGAGCCCTGGCGCAGCAGGCGCGCGCCCTCGATCCCCGCGGCCCCGCCGCCGCCGCCCACCGATTGCACCAGCACGCCGAGGCTGCGCGGGCCGAGGGTCGCCACGTCGAACACCCCCTGCGCCACCGCCGAGGAGCCGTTCCCGCCGCGGCCCCCGTCGCCGCCGGCGATGAAGTCGAGATGCGCGCCGCGGAACAGCGCGTTGAAGGTGTCGGCGAAGGCCTGGCGGTCGTCGGGGTCGATGGTCTCGACCCCGACTTCGGCCGCGGTCAGGGGCGCCGTGCCGACGCCGCCCATGCCGCCGCCGCCGCCGACCGACTGCGCGGTCAGCCCGAAGGCGTTGAAGCCGGCGGTGCGGATCAGGTTCCCCGCCGTGCCGTTGGCCTCGGCCCGCGCCGCGGAGGCGCCGGCGCCCCCGGCCCCGCTGGCGCCGATGCCCAGCCGCACCACGGCGGCGGGCAGGGAGGCGTTCCCGTCGCCGTAAAGCGTTTCGGGGTCCAGCAGGTCGAAGGCCGCGTCGTCGTTGGTGGGGACCGCGCCGGTGACCTCCGAGGTGTTCTCCTCGGCCGGCTCCGGGGTGTCGGCCTCGATGCCCAGGTTGGCGATCAGCCGCGAGCCGGAGCCGCCCATGCCGCCGCCGCCGCCAATGGATTGCAGAAGCACGCCATGCGCGCCGAACCCGTCGGTGGAGATCTGCGCGGTCTGGTCCAGCCGGATCCCCACCTGGCCGCCGGCGCCGCCGGAACCGCCGGTTCCGCCGACCCGCAGCGACAGATCGAGGATGCCGATGGAATCATGCGGGACCGCCGCGCCGCCCGCGCCGCCGCCGCCGCCGATGGATTGCAGCACGATCCCGTCGGAGAAATCGCCATGGGTGATGACCGAGCCGGTGACGGTCGGCATTTTCAGGCTGCTGGTTTCGGCGCCGTCGACCGCGAAGTTCGCGCCCGGCCCGCCGGTCCCGCCGGTCCCGCCGACATTGACGTTCAGCGCCCAGGGACGCTCGATCTGCTCCTTGATCTCCTGCAGCTCCAGGCCGAATTCCAGGGGCGTGCGCTCGCCCTCCTCGTCCTCGCCATTGCCGCCGAAGGAGCCGCCGAGCCCGCCGCCGCCGCCGATGCTCTGCGCCAGCACGCCGTCGGCGTCGGCGCCGAAGGTTTCGATCACGCCGTCCACGTCGGCCCAGCTGACCACGCCGCCGGCGCCGCCCGCGCCGCCGGTCATGCCCACGCCGACCGTCAGGCGCGGGGCCTTGAGCCCGCCGAGCTGGGCGACGATGGCGTCGGTCAGCTTGGAGGTGAAGGACACCGAGGTGGTCTGCGAGGTTCCGCCGCCGCCGCCGATGGACTGCAGGACCAGCCCGCGCGAGCCTTCGCCATGGGTGCGCAGCGTGGCCCCTTCGGCGACGTCGGCGTAGAGGGCGCCGCCATTGGCGCCGATAAGCGCGCCGCGGCCGCCCACCGCGATGGACGTCTTCACGCCCGCGCCCTCGCCGAATTTCTTGGTGCTGGGGGAGGCGATGCCGCCATTGCCGCCGCCGCCGCCCACCGACTGGCCGAGCGCGGCGTCGGCGCTGGGGCCGAAGGTCTCGATCAGGGTTCCGGAGTTGAAGGCGAGATCCACCAGCCCGCCCGCGCCGCCGTAGCCCCCCGTGCCGCCGACCGACACCGAGACCGAGGCGTTGATGCTGACTCCGCCGGCCTCCTCTTCGCCGCCTTCGCCGCCTTCGCCGCTTTCGCCGCTATCGGGCAGGACGCCGCCGACGGTCTCCTTGATCTTGTCGAGCAGGAGGGAGGCCGCGGCCATCGACGACCCGTCGCCGCCGTCGCCGCCGCCGCCGCCGATGGAATGGGCCAGCACGCCATGCGCGCCGTCGCCATGGGTGGTGATGGCTGCGGCGGTCAGGGCGACCTCGACCGTATCGCCCGCCCCGCCGGAGCCGCCGGCGCCGCCGACGCCCGCGGCGCCCGCGATGGCGATGTTGGCGTCGGTCTCGGGGATCGGCAGGTCCGCGGCATAGGACAGCGCCGCGCCCGAGCCGCCGAGGCCCCCGCCGCCGCCGATGGACTGGGCGACGAGGCCATGGGCGTTGACCGAGCCTTCGGGGTCGTTGGCCGCGCCGGTGGTGATCGAGGTCTGGTCGAGGCTGAGATAGGCGACCCCGCCGCCGCCGCCTTCCCCGCCCTTGCCGCCGACCCCGACCGAGGTGGCCAGCCCGAAGCTGACATCGACCGCGCTGGCCGAGCCGCCGGCCCCGCCGCCGCCGCCGAGGGAATGGGCGACCAGGCCCCGGGCGTGCATGCCCTGCGTGACGATGGCGAGGTCCTCGGCCTGGATCGTGACGGCGCCGCCTGCGCCGCCGCTTTCGCCGCCTCCCGCGATGGCCACCGCCGACAGCGCGCCCAGCCCGAAGCTGTCCGCCCGCGCGTCGCCGCCCGCGCCGCCGCCGCCGCCGATGGACTGCGCCAGCAGCCCATGCGCGTTGTCGCCGGCGGTGGAGATCCTCTGGGTCCCCGTGCCGTCATCGCCGGACCAGAACGACACCGATCCGCCGTCCCCCGCAACCGCGCCGTCGCCGCCGACGGCCGCCACCGGCAGCCGCGTGGACAGCGCGAACACATCGCCGCCGTTGCCGCCGCCGCCGCCGACGGATTGCAGCAGCGCGCCATAGGCGTAGCGCCCGGTCGTGGTGATCGAGGTTTCGCTGTTGATCTGCGCGATGACCTCGCCGCCCGCCCCGCCGTCGCCGCCCTGGCCCCCGACCGAGAACACGCCGAAGGACGCGCCCTGGTCGCCGTCGCCCGCGAGGCTGCCCACCACGTCGCCGCCGCCGCCGCCGATGGACTGCGCCACCAGCCCCGCGGAGGCGTCGCCCGCGGTCCGGATCGCGCTGCCATAGGCGTAGAACTGGGCCCCGCCGCCGGGCTCGCCCGTGCCGCCCGACCCGGCGACCGAGATCAGCCCGCCCTGGTCGCTCAGGTCGCCGCCGCCGCCGGCGATGGATTGCAGGACCATGCCATGGGCGCCGCGCCCGTCGGTGTCGATGGAGATGGCGTTGGAGAAGTTGACCGTCCCGGCCGCGCCGCCGCGCCCGCCGTCCAGCTCTCCGGTCGAGATGATGGAATAGCCCTCGGACCCGCCGCCGCCGCTGCCCGACAGGCTCTGCAGCGCCACGCCGATGGCGCGGTCGCCGCGGGTGGTGATGGCGAAGTTCTGGCTGCCGGGGTTGTCGCCATAGAGGACGATGTCGCCGGCGTCGCCGCCCTGGCCGGCGGCGTCGTTGGTGAAGTCGACAATGCCGCTGGGATTGCGCGCCGGTCCGCCGGGGCCGCCCTGCGTGCGCGCGATCAGCCCGATGGCGCCGTCGCCGTCGGTGGAGATCGCGCCGGTGGCGCGGGCGTTCACCTCGATCCCCGCCGTGTCGCCGCCGTCGCCGCCGTTCGTGCCGTTGGCCTGGCTGCGCCCGCCGCCGCCGCCCTGCAGCAGCACCGCCACGCCCAGCACGTTGTCGCCGGTCACGTCGACGCTCGACCCGGCCTGGAGATCGAGGGTCGTGGTCTGCAGGCCGGAGCTGTCGGCGTTGGTGGAGGCGTCGCCGCCGTCGCCGCCGTCCTCGCCATCCGCGCCCAGCTTGCCCGCGCCCGCCCAGGCGCCCAGCGACACCGCAAGGATGCCGGCCGACTGGTTGGCCAGCGCTGGGGTCTCGTCCACCAGGCAGGTGGAGCCGTCGGCGCAGACCCGTTCGATCTGGTCCGCCACGGGGGTGTCGAAATCGCCGGCGTTGACGGTGATCGCGCCGCTGTGGACGATCTCCAGATGCTTGGAGCTGCCGCCCGGTCCGCCGGGCACGTTGCCGGACTTGGAGTCGATCGCCGCGTAGCCCGCATGGCTGGCCGCATGGATGCCCCAGGCCGCCCCGGCGGGATCGACCGGGGTCACCACGTCGATCTCGCCGGAATTGGTCACGCTGACCGAGCCGCCATTGCCGCCGCTGGAGGTCGGATCGGCGCCGTGGCCGGAGATGCTTTCCGCGTAGATGCCCGCCGCCAGCGTGCTCAGCGCGGTCCCCGACGGGTCGCCCGCGCAGCCCGCCGGGCTGCAGACCTGGAGCACGCCGCTGTTGGTCGCGTAGACGGCCTTCGCGTCGCCGGCGCCGCCGCCCTGGGGGTCCTCGCCGTCGGTGCCGTCGCGCTGCCCGCCGGTGCCCGAGGCGCTGGTGACCGTCATCGCGATCGCGCCGACCCGGCCGGCGCCGCCTTCGAGCGCGCCGAAGGGCGCGACTTCCACGAAGCCCTGGTTGACCGCCGTCGCCTCGCCGCCGTCGCCGCCCCGGCCGCCGTCGCCGCCGCCGATGGTCTGCTCGCGCGCGTCGGCGCCGTTGCCGCCGACGCTGGCGGCGTAGATGCCGTGGATCACGCCGCCGTCATCCCACAGGCCGACCGAGAGACTGTCGCCCGCATCCGCGTTGAAGGTGAGGTCCGCGACCGAGATCACGCCCTCGGCCGCGTTGGTCACCGTGACGGCGCCGCCGTCGCCGCTTTGCCCCGCATCGTCGGGATCGGTGCTGCCCAGCCCGCCGCGGGACCGGATGCCCAGCGTGGCGAACTGGCCCGCGGAGAGGTTGATCGTCGCCATGCTGGACAGCGAATAGCCCGCGGCCGTGGGCGCGTCGGGGTCGTGGTTGTCGACGCCGTCGGCGCCGGTGTAGAGCTCCTGGAACCCCGAGGTCGAGGCGCCCTCGGGGATCGAGCAGCTGGCGCCGCCGCTGCTGATCGGGGTGCAAGCGTATGGCGAGGGCTGCTGGGCCAGCGCGGGCGCGGCGGCCAGCGCCAGCGCCGGCGCCGCGCAGGACCCCATCAGCAGGTTGCGGATCGTCTGCGCATGCGCGCCGCGCACGGCGCCCGGATGATTGGACCGCATCGAATGTCTCCCCCCCATGCTCGCCTCGACGCGCCCGCGGCCTTGGCGGCGGCGGCGGCGTCGACGCGAAAGCCCTCGAACTCCCCAAGATATTCGAGACTCGCACGCCGCTTACGATTGGGCAGGATCAACGATTCGGCAACAAGAGCGCGATGCGTCGGGAGGAAATCCATCGTGCATTGCGATCCGCAACTTGGATTTCGTCGGGCTGCGCTGGGAAAGACTTGTCGCGTCTCGGCCGTTCAGCCGTCGAGCGGCAGGTTGCGCCCGCCGCTCCAGCCGCCGTCGACCAGGAGGGTCTGCCCGGTGACGAAGGACGCGTCGTCGGAGGCGAGGAAGGCCACGACCGACGCGATCTCGTCCGGCGAGCCGTAGCGGCGCAGCGGCGCGTTGGCGATGAAGTTGCGCTGGTAAAGCGGGTTCTCGTGCACGTTCTTCCACGTCATCGGCGTTTCGATGCAGCCCGGCGCCACGGCGTTGACCCGGATCCCCTCGGGCCCCAACTCGGCCGCGAGCTGGTTGGTCATCTGGCGCACCGCCGCCTTGGTCGGGGCGTAGGCCGCCGTGCCCGGATAGCCCACATAGGCGAGCGTCGAGGAGGTCGAGATGATCGCGCCGCCGGGCCGGGTCAGGTGGGGGAGCACGTCGCGCGTCACCCGCAGCACCGCCAGCAGGTTGACCGCCAGGAACCGCTCCAGATGCGCGTCGTCGGACTCCTCCAGCCGCTTCGAGCCGCCGATGCCGGCGTTGTTGAACAGGATGTCGATCCGCCCGAAGGCCTCCAGCGCCGCGGTGGCGAGCCGCGCGCCCGCGTCCTTGTCGGTGACGTCCAGCGTCAGGGACCGGGCGCCGATGCGCGCGGCGGTCTCGGCCACCTGGTCCTGCCGGTCGGCGATCAGCACCTGCGCGCCCTCGGCGATCAGGCGGGCCGCGGTCGCCGCCCCGATGCCGCCGGCCGCGCCGGTGACGATGGCCACGCGGCCGTCCAGTCTGCGGGGGATCTGCATCGGAGGTCTCCTTGATCGGGCGGCGAAAGGGCGGCGGAACGGGGGCGGGGCGAAAGCGGCGGGCGTCAGCCGACCGCGTCGGCGAGGAAGTCGGGCGAAAGCATCATGGCGCGCATCAGCGCCGCCCGCGGCGCGACGGTGGCGAGGTCGATATGCTCGTCCTCGGCATGGGCGCCGGCCCCGCCGCAGCCCAGCCCGTCGAGCACCGGCGCCCCCATGGAGGCGGCGATGTTGCCGTCCGACACGCCGCCGCGGGCGGTCTCTCCCAGCCCCATCCCCAGCGAGGCGGCGAGGGTCTTCGCCGCGCCGTAGAGCCGCGCGACCGCCTCTGTCCGCTCATAGGGCGGGCGGTCGACGCCGCCGGTCACCTCCAGCCGGATGTCCGGGTCGAAGGGCGCGCGGGCCAGCATCGCCGCGGCGGCGGCCTCGGCATCCGCCACGGTCGCGGCGCGCATGTCGATCAGCGCCTCGGCCTCGGCCGGCACCACGTTGGGACGGGTCCCGCCCGACACCACGCCGACATTGAAGCTGAGCCCGCCGTCGCGGTCGGTCAGCGCCTCGATGTCGAGGATCTGGCGCGCGATCTCGCGGATCGCGGAGCGGCCGTCGAACAGGTTCCCCCCCGCATGGGCCGCCCTGCCATGGGCGCGCATCTCGAACCGCCCCCAGCCCTTGCGGGCGGTGACCACGGCGATGTCCGGGCCGAAGGAGGGCTCGGGGATCAGCACCAGGGCGGAATCCGTCGCCAGACGCTCGATCAGCGGGCGCGAGGCGTGGGAGCCGATCTCCTCGTCCCCGGTCAGCAGCACCTGAAGGGGGCGGGGCGGGACCAGCCCCTCGGCCGCGATCCGGCGCAGGGTCTCGGCGCCCAGATAGCTGCCCGCCTTCATGTCGAAGACGCCGGGGCCGTGCAGGCGCCCGTCGCGTTCCTCCATCGGGCGCCGCGCGAGGGTTCCCACCGCCCAGACCGTGTCCACATGGCCCATGACGGTGATCGGCGCGCCCTCGCAGCCCGGCGGGGCGTAGCGCAGCAGAAGCTGGCCGCCGCGCTCCGTCGCGGGGAAGCGGGTGCGTTCGACGGGCAGGCCCTCGAACCCGGCTTCCACGAGGTCCAGCAGCCGGTCGATCAGGTCGGGGCGTTCGGACGGGGTCTCGATCGCCACCCAGTCGCGGATGCCGGCGATGAGCGGCGCGGGGTCGATGGTCTCGGGGCGCTGGAGGGTCATGGCGCGGGCTCCGCTTCAGGGGGAGGTTTCGGGGGGAAGATAGGGCGCGGGGTCGAGGATCGTCCCGTCGGCGAGGTCGCGCGCCAGCGCCGCGGGGTCGCGGTCGCGCGGGTCGCCCCAGCCGCCGCCGCCGGGCAGGCGCAGCTCCACCACGTCGCCGGCGCGCAGCTCGAAGGTTCCGAAGCCGGGCAGGGCGGTCTCCTCGCCGTCGCGGGTGACGGTCAGGCGGGCGAGGGCGCCGTCGCGACCGCCCTCGCGGCCCTGCGGCGGCAGGACGAAGCGGTCGGAATAGATCGAGAGCGTCACGTCGTCGGTCAGCACCCGGTAGCGGCGGAAGATCCCCATGCCGCCGATGAAGCGGCCGGCCCCGAAGCTTTCGGGGATCAGGCCCGTGGCCTCCATGCGCAGGAAGGGCGCGACCTGTTCGATCGCCTCGACCGGCGTCAGGCGGCAGGAGGACAGCACATGGTCGGTGGCGTGGATGGCGTCGTAGTCCTTCGCCGCCCCCCAGCCGCCCCCCACGATGTCGAGATGCAGGTCCACCCCGCCCGGCCTGCGCCGGGACAGGAAAAAGCCGGTGGTGGCGTTCATGCCCTGGGCGGGGATCCGGTCGGGCGCCGCCTTGCCCAGCGCGTCATGCACCGCGTCGAGCGCCCGGCACGCCGCCGTCGCCCGCGCCCGCACCGGCAGGCCCGGCGAAGGGTGGAGCAGCGAGCCTTCGGGCAGCCGCACCGTCACCGGCCGGTCGCAGCCGTCATTGGCCGGCATTTCCAGATCGCCCAGCGCCGAGCGCAGCGCGGCGACCGCCGCGGCCATCGAGGAGGCGAAGGTGGAGTTGAACATCGAGCGCGCCTCGGGCGCCGAGCCGGCGAAGTCGATCTCGGCCCTGTCGCCGTCGATGCGCACCCGCGCCTTGATCTTCGCGGGCGGCGCGTCGGGGGTCGCGCCGTCGGAATCCAGCCAGGCCTCGCCCTCCCACTCGCCGTCGGGAAGCGCGGCGATGCCGGCCCGCATCCGCCGTTCGGAATAGTCGAGCGCGGCCGCCATCGCCGCGTGGACGGCGGCCGCGCCGAACCGCTCCGCCATCTCGCGCACCCGGCGCGCGCCCACATGATTGGCGGCGAACTGGGCGTCCATGTCGCCGCGCCCGATGGCGGGGGTGCGGATATTGGCGAAGATCAGCCGTTCGATCATGCCGCCGTTCCAGTCGCGCGCCATGTCGATCAGCAGGGGCGGGATCACCAGCCCCTCGCCGATCAGGTCCTTCACCCCGGCGTTCACCCCCGACGCGCCGCCGCCGATGTCGAGGTGATGCGCGGTGCTGCCCGCCCAGCCCACCAGCTCCCCCGCATGCAGGATCGGAGTGAAGACGATGATGTCGTTCAGGTGCTGGCCGCCGGAATAGGGATCGTTGAGGATCACCGCCTGCCCCTCGCGCGGGGAGGACAGGTCGAGCTGCTCGGCCGCGGCGCGGAAGGAATAAGTGAGGGCGGCGCATTGCAGCGGGATCATCTCCGCCTGCGCGGCCACCTGCCCGGTCGCGTCCAGCAGCGCGCAGGAGCAGTCCCGCGCCTCGCGCACCACCGCCGAGAAGGCGGAGCGGACCAGGTTCGCCCCCATCTCGTCCGCCGCCGCCTGCAACCCGCGGGCGAGGATCATCAGGCGGGCGGGCGAAAGATCATGGCCCGTGGTCATGGCAGACGCTCCAGCATCAGGTCGCCGGTGGGCAGGCACAGGGCGAACCAGCCGGGCGGGACGAGGGTGGTGGCGCTGGGCTCCTCCAGCACCGCCGGCCCGTCGATCCGCGCGCCGGGGGCCAGCGCCTCGCGCGCCAGGAAGCTGGCCTTCAGGCGCCGGCCGGCGATGGTCGCGTCGCGCAGCTCGGCCGACGGGCCCTCGCCGGAGGGCAGGGGCGGGCGCACCAGCCCGGCGGAGCGGCGCCGCGCCGACACCCGCCAGCCGGCGCATTCCACGTCCAGGTCCGCGCGGGCGTAGCCGTAGCGCTGGCGGTGCTGCGCCTCGAAGGCGGCGCGCAGGGCGTCCGCGTCCATCGGGGCGGGCGGGGTGCGCACGGTCAGCTCGAAGGCCTGGCCGCGATAGCGCAGGTCGACGCCCAGCTCGATCTCGCAATCGTCGGGGTCCAGCCCGCCATCCGCCGCCAGCCTCCGGGCGCGGGCGGTCAGCGCCGCCGCGCGGTCCGCATCCAGCGTGCGGTCCGAAAGCGGCGCGAGATCGCTTTGCGCGGCATCGAGCGCCACGTCGGCGATCAGCAGCCCGAAGGCGGAGGCGAGGCCCGGCGACCACGGGATCAGCACGCGGTCCATGCCCAGTTCCTCGGCGACCGAGGCCGCGTGCAGCGGTCCGCCCCCGCCATAGGCGACCAGCGCGAAGCCGCGCGGATCGACGCCCCGTGCGGTGGAGACGAGCCGGACCGCCGCCGCCATGGCGCCGTTGACCATGCTCAGCGCCATGTCCGCCGCATGCTCGGGCGGGCCGAGGCCGAGCGCGCCCAGCGCGTCGCACGCCAGGTCCGCGCGCAGGTCCATCCGCCCGCCGAAAAAGCGCGCGGGGCGCAGGACGCCGGCGACCACCTGCGCGTCGGTCACGGTCGGGCGGGTTCCGCCGCGGCCGTAGCAGGCGGGTCCGGGATCGGCGCCGGCGCTGTCGGGGCCGACGGCGAGGAACCCGCCCGGATCGACGGAGACGACCGAGCCGCCCCCCGCCCCGATCGTCGCCATGTCGAGCGCGGGCACGCGCACCGGCAGGCCGTCGATCCTCATTTCGGGCGTCACCGCCGGGGTCAGGCCGGGCGCCAGCGCCACGTCGGTCGAAGTGCCGCCCATGTCCAGCGTGATCGCGTCTGCGATCCCGTTGCGCGCCGCGAACCACATCGCCGCCCGCATCCCCGCGGCCGGCCCCGACAGCAGCATCCGCACCGCGTTGGCCCCGGCCAGCGCCGCCGGCATCATCGCGCCGTTGGACTGCATGATGCGCAGCACGCCGCCATGTCCGCGCGCCTTCAGCCCCGCGTCCAGCCGGTCGACATAGCGCGCCACCACCGGCCCCACGAAGGCGTTGACCGTGGTGGTCAGGCTGCGTTCGTATTCGCGGAACTCGGGCGAGACCTCGTGGCTGAGCGACAGGGCGATCCCCGGCGCGCGGGCGCGGATCAGGTCGGCGAGCGCCTGTTCATGGACCGGATTCCGCCAGCTGTGCAGGAGGCAGATGGCCAGGCCCTCGGCCCCGGCGTCGATCAGGGCCTGCGCCTCGGTCCATGCGGCCTCGAGGTCCAGCGGCTCCAGGATCGCGCCGTCGACGCCGATGCGCTCGGGCGCCTCGCGGATCATGGCGCGGCGGATCGGCGGCGCGGGGTGGCGGAAGCGCATGTCGAAGATGTGGTGGTCGCGGTCGGCCCGGCCCATGATCACCACGTCGCGGAAGCCGGCGGTGGTCAGCAGTCCGGCCTTGGCGCCGCGCCGGGTCAGCAGGGCGTTGGTGGCGACGGTGGAGCCGTGGCCGAGCCGCGCCACCCCGCCCAGGTCCACGCCCGAGGCCTCCAGCACGCCCAGCACCGCCGTCTCCGGGGCGGCGGGGGTGGAGGGGATCTTGCCGGTGAACAGCGTCCCGTCCGGGGCGGCCATCACCAGGTCGGTGAAGGTGCCGCCGATCTCGACCCCCACGCGGTCAGGGGCGGGCGTGGGGGCGGCGGTCATGGCGGCTCAGGCCTCCGGATGCGGGGTCGGGCCCGGGGTCGGCCCCGCGGCGGGGGCGGGGCGCAGGGCGATGCGGGTTTCGACCACCGCCTCCACCGCGGCGTCGGAATAGAGGAACGGCACGTAATCCCCCCTGGACCACGGCCCGGTCAGGTCGCGGTAATGGGGCGAGCCCGGATCCCCCGACTGTCCCGGCGCGTTGATGCAGACCGAGTTGTCCCAGTCGCCGACATCCAGCACGAAGCGGACCGAGGCGCCGCCGATCACCCGGAAATCCGTCGCCCGATAGGCCGCGTGCATCACCGTGGTCCCCGAGCCGGGCTTGGGCAGCGGCCCGATGTCCAGCGACGCGTCCAGCCGCGACAGGGGATGCGGGAACAGCGCGTGGTGCAGCGCCCCCCATTCCCAGCCGGCGGGATCCGCGCCGAACGCCGCCTGCGCCGAGGCGTAGGCGGCCGCCAGCGTCCGGGCCAGCAACGCGTCGCGGGCCGCGACGGGATCGGGGCCGAACTGCGCGT
This sequence comes from Albimonas donghaensis, assembly GCF_900106695.1. Lineage (GTDB taxonomy): Bacteria > Pseudomonadota > Alphaproteobacteria > Rhodobacterales > Rhodobacteraceae > Albimonas > Albimonas donghaensis. Next base: position 74,478 of record NZ_FNMZ01000008.1, on the reverse strand, counting down.
CCGGCGTCTCCAGCAGCGTGACGATCCCCTCCACGTCGCCGGGGGCGAACAGGGCGGGGGGCGTGTCGGGCGCGACCAGCGCGAAAAGGCCGGCCTTGAGGTGCTTGGCGAACCACCATTCGCACAGCAGCGCGGGGGCCGAGTCGATGGTCATCGCGCCGTCCCAGCCCGCCAGCAGCGCTCGCCCCGGCGTGTCCTCCGGCAGGCCCGCCGCCAGCGCCGCGAGCCGCAGATTGGGCAGCGAGACCACGTCGGTCTGCAGGGCGCGGGAGGCGGCGAGGCTATGCGCCTCGTCGGCCGAGAGCACCGCCTCGATCCGCGTGGCGCGGCCCTTCTCCAGCCATTCGAACCCGATCTGGGTCTCGGACTGGTCGAAGTCCTCGGGCAGGTTCCATTCGTTGGCCGAATGCAGGAAACCCTTGGCCGGGTTCTCCACATGAGGCAGCGCCTCCAGCGGGTGGAACCCGTCCCATTCGTTGGAGCCGTCGCCCCTGGCGGGCAGCAGCCCGGTCCAGTTGCGCCGCACCGGCGCCATGCCGGCCGGCTGCCAGGCGATGGCGCCGTCGACATCGGCCCACAGGTGGTTCAGCGACGGGGTCGCGAAGCGGCGCAGCCCCTCGCGGAACGCGGCGGGCGACTTGGCGCGCATGGTGGTCAGCCCGCCGAAATAGGCGCAGGCGCCCGGCTCGAACCAGACCGAGCGCAGGGCGTAGAGCCGGCCATGGGCCGCGTCGCGCAGCAGCACGGGGCCGTGGACGGTGTAGTCCATCGCGTGGGTCTGGGGAGCGTGGCCGGCGATCTCGAAGGTCGCCTCCTCGCGCAGGATCCCGGTCCAGCCGTCGGGGCCGAGATAACGGCCGTCCGCGTCCATCTCGTAGACGTAGACGTCCTCCTGATCGGTGCCGAAGATGGTCTGGGTGAAGGCGCCGTGGCCGTTATGGCCCATGGAGATGCCGGGCATCGAGGGCTCTCCCGCCCCGATCACGTCCAGCCCCGGCGCGGTCAGATGCACCAGGTAGCGCAGCGAGGGCAGACCGTGCGCGCGATGCGGATCGCCCGCCATGATCGGCCGCCCGGTCGCGGTGCGCGCGGCCGAGATCGCCCAGTTGTTGGAGCCGGTCCAGCTGGCGTCGGCCACCACGCCTTCGAGCTCGTCGACCTGGCGCCAGCGCCCGGCCTCTTCCAGGGGGCAGTCCATGCGCGCCTCGGGGAAGGTCACCGGAGCGACGGCGAGCCGGAACAGGTCCAGCGCCGCCAGCGGGATCTCCTCCAGCGGGGCGCCGGCCTCGCCCGCGTCCACCGGCGGTTCGAGGTTCTTGCGCAGCAGGTCCGCGGCGGCGCCGGACCTGGCCAGCACCTGCGCGCGCAGGATCTCCGACAAGGCGTTGCGGGTCAGGGCGTGGGTGCGGATGCGGACCACGTCCTCCGGGTCCCAGCGCTCGGGGCGCGTCCCGGTCAGCGCGAATTCGGGGGGCAGGGGGGCGTCGCCGGCCAGGGCGGCGTCGACATAGGCGTTGATGCCGGCCGCGAAGCGGGTGCAGATCCGCTGCGCGTCCTCGCCATAGGCCGCCCATTCCGCCGCCATGTCGCCCCGGTAGAGGAAGGCGCGCGCGGCCTTGTCCTGCTCCAGGAAGCCGGGACCGAAGGAGGCCGCCAGCCGCCCCAGCCCGCGCTTGCGGCCGAGGTCGATCTGCCAGAGCCGGTCCCGCGCGGCGTTGAAGCCCTGCGCGAAGAACAGGTCGTCCAGGCTCTCGGCCTTGATGTGAGGAATCCCCCAGGGGTCGACGCGGATCTCGGCCGCGGCGGCGAGGCCGGGCAGGTCATGGTGGCTGTTCAAGGGGACCTCTCACGTTCGCATGGGGCGGGAGGTTAGAGGCGGATATGGTGGTAGGCAATACGAATGAATTGAATTAGCGTGATTCCGGTCTGCCGCGCGGTCCCTGCTCCGCGCGACGTTTCCGCGGCGCGCACCGACCTGCTGCGCGCGCCGAGGCAGGATGCAAGGAGCTTGCCCGCCATGAAGCACGACAAGAGCATCGCCTGGCCCGGCGGCGCGAAATGCGCCGTCATGCTGACCTTCGACTTCGATGCCGAAACGCTCTGGACCGGTCGCGACGCGCGCAACAAGCAGCGCCCGGGCGTCCTGTCCCAGGGCCGATACGGCGCCACGGTCGGCGTGCCCAAGATCCTGGAGATGCTGTCCGAGGAAGAGGCCCCCGCCACCTTCTTCGTGCCCGGCTGGACGGTGGAGAACCACACCGACAAGGTCGAGATGATCCTCAAGGAAGGGCACGAGGTCGGCCACCACTCCTATTCCCATATCTGGGTGTCGGACGATCCGGCCGCGGAGGCCGAGGAGTTCGAGAAGGGTCTCGCCTCGCTGGAGAAGGTCGGGGTCAAGCCCAAGGGCTTCCGGTCGCCGGCCGGCGAGGTCTCGTCCGGGCTGCTGACCACGCAGGCCAAGGCGGGGCTGCTCTACGACACCTCGCTGATGGATGACATCAACCCGTATCGGCACATTCTGCCCGACGGCTCCAAGGGTCCGATCGAACTGCCCTGGCACTGGTCGCTGGACGACGCGCCCTTCGCGCTGTTCTCCATCGCCAGCCCGCGGCCGATCTTCACCAACTCCCACATCCTCGAAGTGTGGAAGGAGGAGTTCCGCGAGATCTATCGCTGGGGCGGGCTGTTCGACCTGGTGATGCATCCGCAGATCACCGGGCGTCCGTCGCGCATCGCGCTGCTGCGCGAGATGATCGCCTTCATGCGCAGCTTCCCCGACGTGTGGTTCGCCACCGGCGCCGAAGTGGCCGAGGCCTGGGCCGCGCTGGAAGCCGAAGGCAAGGTCTGAGGACCGGGACCGGGACCGGGACCGCGACCGGGACCGGGACTGGAACCAGGACCGGGGCGGGCGCCCGACGGCCCGCCCCGGTCGCCCCGAAACTGGGCAGCCGGTCGGCCGGTCAGCCGGACAGGGACGCCGCCGCCGACATGGCCAGCGGCGCGAAGCGGCGGCTGAACGCCTCCTCCGTCCATTCCGACAGCGAGCCGGCGATATGGATCGCCCCGACAGGGCGGCCCGCGCGGTCGCGGATCGCGGCGGCGAGCACGATCTCCCCCAGCAGCGCCTGTTCGAGCATCAGCGCATAGCCTGCGCGTCGCGCGGCCTCGATCCCTTCGCGCACGCGGGCGCGGTCGATCTCGGTGCGCGGGGTCAGCGGCTCGAACCGGGTGCGGTCGAGCACGTCCTCGATCTCCGCGTCGCTCATCAGCGCAAGACAGGCCCGCCCCCCGGAACTGGCGAAGGTCGGCTGACGGCGGCCGGGCAGGGTGGCGTAGAAGGTCTCGCGCTTGGACTGCATCCGGGCGGCGTAGACGATCGAGAGATTGTCGCTGTCGGCGTCGAACAGCGACAGGTCCACCCGCTCCTCGGTCGTCTTGCGCAGGTCGATCAGCACCGGCGTCGCCCGCTCGATCAGCGCGTTGGAACGCAGGTAGTCGAAGCTGCGGTCCAGGAACTGCCGCCCCAGCTTCAGCCGCCCATGCTCGGTCTGCTCGAGATAGCCGCGCGACAGCAGGGTCTGGCCGATGCGCTGGGCCGCGCTCTTGTTGATGCCGGAGGCCTCGGCGATCTCGCCCAGCGACATCGGGCGGGGCGCGGCGGCGTAGGCCTCGATCACGTCCAGCGCGCGCGACACGGATTGCAGCAGCAGCCGCTCGTCGATCTCGGGGAAGCGTCGCGGCTGGCCGGCCGAAACCGGCGGCGCCGGGTCGGGCGGCGGCGGAGCGGAGATCGTCGACCTGGGGCGGCTCGTCATGCGTGCGCGACGTCCTCATCCATGGGAACGCCCAGATACGCCGAAATCACCGCCGGGTCATTCACCACTTCGCTGGGCGTGCCCTCGGCCAGGCGCTTGCCCGCGTCGATCACCAGGATGCGGTCGCACAGCGCCGTGACCGCCTTCATGTCATGTTCGACCAGCCAGACGGTCGCGCCGGCGTCGCGCACGTTGCGCAGGCATTGCGCCATCTCGTCGGTTTCGAACGGGTTGAGCCCGGCGCAGGGCTCGTCGGCCAGCAGCAGGTCGGGGCCGGTGGCGACGGCGCGCGCGATCTCCAGCTTGCGCAGCTCGCCCACGGTCAGCGCGTCGGCGCGGCGGGCGGCGAGATGCGTGATCCCGGCGATCTCCATCGCGCGGTCCGTCTCCCGCCCCGCCTGGGCGCCGCGGTCGGGGCGGCCGAACATGGCGCCGACGCCGACATTCTCGCGCACCGTCAGGGCGGGGAAGGGCTTGGAGATCTGGAAGGCCCGCGCCATGCCGAACTGGTTGCGCCGGTAGATCGGCATCCCGGCCAGGTCGCGGCCCTTGAAGACGATCCTGCCCTCGCTCAGCGGATGGTAGCCGGTGACCAGGTTGAACAGGGTGGACTTGCCTGCCCCGTTCGGCCCGATCAGCCCGTAGATCGACCCCTTGGGGACCGCGAAATCCACATGGTCGGTGGCGGTGAGGCCGCGGAAGCGCTTGGTGACGCCCACGCCTTCGAGGATGATCTCGCTCATCCGCTGGCCTCCTTCTTGGCGCGGCGTTTCCAGGGCAGCGTGGCGCCCGCCCGCAGGATCCCGCCCGGCATCAGCAGGATCACCGCCACCACCAGCGCGCCGGTGATCATCAGGTGGATGTCGAGAAAGCCCGACAGCAGAACGTTCGTCAGGAACAGCAGCAGCGCCGCCCCGATCACCGGGCCGAACAGCGTGCCGATCCCGCCGATCAGCGCGAATACGATCATGTTCAGCGAGAAATCAAGGCGGAACACCGAGGGCGTGGTGAAATAGCCCAGCGAATAGCCGTAGACCGCCCCCAGCAGCCCGACCAGCGTCGCCGACAGCACGAAGGCGGCGATCTTGTAGCGCTCCGTCGCCACGCCCAGCATCTGGGCGGTGTCCTCGTCCTCGCGGATCGCCAGCAGGGCGTAGCCGAACTTGGACCGCTTCACCGCCCAGGAGATGACCAGGCACAGGGCCAGCAGCGCCGCGAAGGCGTAGTAATAGAACCGCTCCGGCGCCATGCCATCGGGGACGGGCGAGGGCAGGAACAGCCCGATCCCGCCCTGGAACACCGGCAGGTTGTTGGCCAGCTCGGCCACCACCTGGCCGACGCCGAGCATGGCGATGGCGAAATAGGTGCCGCGCAGGCGCAGCAGCGGATAGGCGATGACCAGCGCGAAGAGGCCGGCGATCGCCCCGCCCGCCAGCACCGGCAGGATCATCCCCGCCGGGCCCGCGCCATGGCCGAAGATCAGCCCGAAATGGGCGGCGGAGAACGCGCCGATGCCGATCGAGACCGTGTGCCCGAAGCTCCAGTATCCGGCGTAGCCGCCCAGGATGTTCCACGCGACCGCGGTGGCGGCGGCGAAGAAGAAGAACTGCAGCACCCGGATATGGAACGGGCTGAGCGCCTGGGGCAGGAGCGCGGTCGCGACCGCGGCCGCCGCCAGAAGCAGGAGCGCCAGGGGCCGGGTCATCGGGATTCTCCGTAAGCGGCGCCCAGGATGCCCTGCGGACGCAGCAGCAGCATCAGGACCAGCACCAGGAACATCATCGCCTGCGTCAGCGCCGGGCTGACATAGGTGGCCGTGTAGGCGTTGATCAGCCCGAGCACGAGCCCCCCCGCCAGCGCCCCGGCGGGCGAGCCGATGCCCCCCAGCACCACCACGATGAAGGCGTTGAGCGTCCAGGCGACCTCGGAACTGGCCGAGAACGGCTGCACGATGCCGATGATCGCGCCCGAAGCGCCGGCCAGCGCCGCCGACACCCCGAAGGTCAGCCCGTGGATGCGCCGCACGTTCAGCCCCGACAGGGACGCGGCCAGCGGTTGCTGGGCGACGGCCCGCATCGCCCGGCCGAAATGGGTGCGCGCAAGCATCAGCGTCAGCCCGGTCAGCAGCGCCATCGAGGCCCCCAGCGCCGCCAGCCGCACCATGTCCACCCGGATCGGGCCGATGGCGACGCTGTCGAAGCTGTAGGAGGGCGTGATGGTCTGCACGTCCGGCCCGAACCACAGCTGCAGCAGGTTGCGGAACACCATGGCCATGCCGAACGTCACCACCAGCGACGCCTCGACCGAAGCGCGCGAAATCGCCCAGTCGATGATGGTGCGCTGATAGGCGTAGCCCACCGCGAACAGGACCGCCCCGATGAGCGGGATGGCGAGCAGCGGATCGACCCCGGCGGCCGCGAACAGCGCCATGGCCATATAGGCGCCGGCGATGACGAAGATCCCGTGGGTCAGGTTCACGATGCCGATAACGCCGAAGATCAACGAGAACCCGACCGCGGCGAGCGAATAGATCCCGCCCAGCACCAGGCCGTTGATCGTGGTCTGCAGGAATAGAAGCACGGGTCGCTTTCGTTGGGAATGGCCGGGGGGGTGACCGAGGGGAATGACCGGGGGGGGAACCGCCGGGGTCGGGGGGGGGGAGGCGCGGGCGGCGGCGCGCGCGCCGCCGCCCGCGCGGGATCAGCCGCGCTCGGACCAGGCCGGGGCGGGGTAGATCGCCTCGGCCGTGGCGGCGTCCTGGGGCGAGATGATCGCCATGGACTCGCCCTGCCGCTGCATCAGCATCGGGCCGAGCAGCGACGGGTCGCCGTCGCCGTCCTCGGTGAACTTGATGCGCCCGTAGAAGCACTCGAAGTCGATCGCCGCCAGCGCGTCGCGCACCGCGTTCAGCTCCAGCGTCCCGGCCTGCTTGGCGGCCTCCAGATAGGTGACGATGCAGCTCGCGCCCGAGGCCATGTGATAGGCCATGGGCCGCTCGAAATTGGCGGAATAGTAATCCGCGAACTTCTGGGCCGAGCCGAAATAGTCGCCCTCATAGGGCGCGGAGGCGTCCCAGTAGGCCTGCGTCACGGCGGCGGAGGCGTATTTGCCCAGCGCCTTGCCATAGGCCTCGGTCTGCGGCCCGAGCGTCTGGTAGAGCATCTTCACGTTGGTGTCGGTCGACACCATCTGCCGCGCGATCAGGATCGAGGTCTGGTCATGCGTGGTGCAGATCAGCACGTCGGGATTCGACTGGCGGATGGTGGTCAGCACGTTGGTGACGTCCGAGACCTCGGCCGGCAGGTCGATGAAGTCGAGCACCTCGACCCCCCGCGCTTCCAGCTCCTTCTTGGCGCCGTCGGCCTGGAACTTGGAGAACGGGTCGTTGGTGTAGATCACCGACACCGTGGCGACCTCCGGCGACAGGCCCTTGAGCATGTCGACCGAGGACACGAACTGGCGCGAGGCCCGCGGGAAGATCCCGAACACCCGCTTGCGGCCCTGGGTGAAGATCTGGTCCGAGCCGCCGCCGGCCTGCACCATCAGCCGGCCCGCGGCTTCGGTGATCGAGCAGGTGGGCAGCACGATCGACGACCCGAAGGAGCCGAGGAAGAAGCCCACGCCCTCGTCCACCTGACGCTGGATCAGCGTGGCGGCGCGCGACGGGTCGGAGGCGTCGTCGAACAGCGACAGCTCCAGCATCGAGGTCTCGCCGCCGATCTCGACGCCGCCCATCTCCTCGTTGACGTATTTCACGGCCGCTTCGTAGCCGCGCAGCACGTTCAGGCCGGTCTCGGCGGCCTTGCCGGTCATCGGGATCGAGCCGCCGAAGGTGATGGTCTTCGCCTGCGCCCGCGCCACCAGCGGGGCGCCGAGGGCGGTGGTCGCGGCGAGGGCCGCGCCGGTCTTGAGCAGCGTGCGTCTGTCCATGGGTCGCCTCCTTGTTGGGGGCCGCGTCGCCGATCCGCGTCGGCGCGAGCGGTCTGGTCCGGGTCGATGAAAGCCGGCCGGGACGAGAACCGCCCGGCCGGCGCGTGCCGGCGCCTCAGGCGACGCCCAGATAGGCCGCCTTCACGGCGGGATCGTCCAGCAGCTCGCGCCCGCCGCCGGAGCGGACGACGCGGCCCTTCTCCAGCACGTAGGCGTGGTCCGCCATGGTCAGCGTCTGGTGGAGGTTCTGCTCCACGATCAGGATGGTGATGCCCTCGGCGTTCAGCGCGCCGATCAGGCGGAAGATCGTGGTCACCAGGATCGGGGACAGGCCCAGCGACGGCTCGTCCAGGATCAGCAGGCGCGGGCCGGTCATCAGCCCGCGGCCGATGGCGAGCATCTGCTGTTCACCCCCCGACAGCGAGCCGGCGTTCTGGGCGCGGCGTTCCTTCAGCCGCGGGAACAGCGTGTAGACCTTGTCGAGATTGGCCGAGAGGTCGGCGCGCGCCCGCTGCACGCGGCCGGCGACCAGAAGGTTCTCGTGCACGGTGAGCTGCTGGAACACCTGCCGCCCCTCGGGCACCAGCGCCAGCCCCAGCTCCACCGCCTCATGGGCGGGCAGGCCGGTGATGTCGCGGCCGTCGAAACGGATGGTTCCGGCGCGCGGGCGCAGGGCGCCGGCGACGCATTGCACGGTGGTGGTCTTGCCGGCGCCGTTGCCGCCGATCAGCGCCACGACGCCCCCGGCGGCGGCCTCGAAGCCGCAGTCCTGCACCGCGGTCACGCGGCCGTAATCATAGGCGAGCCCCCGGACTTCCAGCAGGGGCGCTCCGGTCGCCGCTTCGGTCGCGGCTTCGGTCTCGGGGGCGCTGGAGGAAGAGGCGGCGGTCATCGGCATGCTCCGGAGTCATATCGCGGTTCGATGCGATCGTCTCGGAAAAGACGACCATGATGAGGCCATCCTGTCAAGCGCGCGAGATGAACGCTGCGTCGACTCGCCCGCCGCGCAGGCTCCTCGCCGTCTCCTTGCGCAGCGAAACAGGCGCGGCCTGGCCGGCGATGGAATCGCCCCGATGCGCGCGCCAGGGGCGCCGGTGGTCGTGAGGTGGCTTTCGCCCGCGTGGCGCGTTAGCGGCGTGAATGGAGTCAAAATGCGCATTGCGCCCGAAATGCGGGGCAAGATTGGATAAAAAATAGGCGAACCGGATCGCGATGTTCGCTTTTCAACATTGGAGCCAACTCCGCCTTTGACATTCGTCCGGGGCCGCAAAAGATTATTTCAATATCGTCGCATCGCTCACAAATGCACTTGGCGCAAATTGCCGGAGCCTTCCGCATGACAAACTTCTCCCGCCGCACCGTCCTCGCCATGACCGGCGCCGCTCTCGCCACGCCGTCCCTGCTGCGCGCCCAAAGCGGCGGGACGGTGAAGATCGGCGCCATGCTGCCCCTGTCCGGCCCCGCCTCTATCGAGGGCCACCAGGTGCTCAAGGGCGTCGAATTCGCCATCAAGCAGGCCAACGCGGCCGGGGGCGTCTTCGGCAAGCCCGTCGAGCTCGCCATCGAGGATGACGAGGCCAACTCCACCCGGGGCGTCACCGCCGTCCGCAAGCTGATCGAAAGCGAGAACGTGCCCTTCATCGTCGGCACCTACCCGACCGCGGTCGTGGTGGCGGCGAACAAGGTGTCCAAGGAATATGGCGTGCCGATGCTGTCAGGCGGCTCCACCGGCGCCGCGGGCACCGAGGCCAACACCCCCGGCGATCCCTGGTTCTTCCGCTGCTGGCCGGATTCGAACGGCCAGGGCCACGACACCGCCATGGCCATCGTCAACACCTTCGGCGCGAAGAAGGTGGCGATCATCCACGACAGCTCCAACTACGGGACCACGCTGGCCGCGCAGGTCACCCGGATCGTCAGCGACGCGGGCGGCGAGATCGTGTCGAACGACAGCTTCAACGTCGGCGAGGCCGACTTCTCCACCATGCTGACCCGCATCCGCACCCTGAAGCCGGACGCGGTCTATATCGGCGGCTGGGCCGGCGACGGCGCGACCATCGTGCGCCAGGCGGCGGGCGTGGGGCTGCGCACGCAGTTCGTGGGCTCGGGCTCGATGGTGTCGGACGACTTCATCAAGCTCGCCGGGCCGGCCTCCGAGGGCTTCGCGGTCGCCACCCTCTACGAACCCTCCACCCCCAACGAGAAGGGCAAGGCCTTCGGCGAGGCGTTCGAGGCCGAATACGGCCACTCCGCCGGCACGCTGAACGCGCTGGGCTACGACTCCACCTCCATCGGGATCGAGGCGCTGCGGCGGGCGGGCGAGTCCGACGGGCGCAAGGTGCAGGAGGTCCTGAACAACGGCATGGCCGATTTCCCCATCGCCATGGGGCCGGCCGGAACCACCGCCGATTACAACGAGATCGGGTCCGTCGACTTCAAGAACTTCATCGCGGTGATCAAGGACGGCAAGCGCACGCTGTCGGGCGCCTGATCGCCATGGACCTGTTTCTGCAGTATCTCGCGAACGGCGTGGTGGTCGGCAGCAGCTATGTGCTGGTGGCCGTCGGCCTGACGCTGATCTTCGGCATCCTGCATGTGGTCAACTTCGCCCATGGCGAGTTCTACATGCTGGGCGGCTATGCGGGCATCACCGCCAGCACGGCCTTCGGGCTGCCGCTGCCGGCGTCGCTGGCGGTGGTGGCGGCGGTGTCCTGCCTGCTCGGGCTCGGGGCCGAGGCGCTGCTGCACCGGGGGCTGAAGAACCAGGACCAGACCAGTTCGATCATCGCGAGCTTCGGTCTGGCCGTGGCGCTGCAGAACGCGGTCATGGTGACCATGGGTCCGCAGCCGGAGCTGATGCATACCGAGCTGGCCTACAAGGCCATCGAGCTGGGGCCGGTGTTCCTGCCGGCCCCGCGCGCGCTGATCCCGCCGGCGATGCTGATCATCGTCGGCGCGCTGTTCGCGGCGCTGCGCTGGACCTGGACCGGGCGGTCCCTGCGCGCCATGGCCCAGCACGAGACCGTCGCCCGTCTGTGCGGCGTGAAGGTGCGCCGCGTCGCGGTGATCACCTTCATGCTGGGCGCGACGCTGGCGGGCGTGGCCGGCTTCATGATGTCGGCGGTCTACATGGTTCACCCGCTGGTGGGGAACATGATCGTGCTCAAGGCGTTCATCGTGGTCATCATCGGCGGCATGGGCAGCCCGCTGGGCGCGGCCGCCGCCGGGCTGCTGCTGGGGGTCATCGAGTCGATGACCTCGGCCTATCTCACCAACGGGCTGCGCGACGTCGTCGGCTTCCTCCTGGTGATCGCGGTGCTGCTGTTCCGGCCCCAGGGCCTGTTCGGCCGGTCGCTGGAGCGGTCATGACCCGGGCCGCGCTGATCACCCTCGCGATCCTCGCGGTCGGCTTCGTCGCCGCCCCCTTCCTGCTGGGGGGCTATGAGCTCAACGTGCTGATGGTGGCGCTGCTCTACGTCATCCTCGCGGTGGGGCTGAACCTCGCCACCGGCTATTGCGGCCAGTTCAGCTTCGCCCAGGGCGCCTTCTACGGCATCGGCGGCTACACCGCCGGCATCCTGTCGCGGGACGTCGGAACCGGTTTCTGGATGAACCTGCCGGCGGGCATCGTCGTCACCGGCCTGTTCGGCCTCGCGCTGGGGCTGCCGGCGCTGCGGCTCAAGGGGCACTTCCTGGCCATCGTCACCATCGCCGTGCAGACGCTGGTCTATCTCGGCCTGGTGCAGTGGAACTCGCTGACCGGGGGGCAGAACGGCCTCGCCGTGCCGCCGATCGGCGAGACCACGCTGTTCGGCGTCCGCCTGTTCGAGGTCACCAGCCTTCGGGATCTCTACTGGGTCGCGCTGGTCATGGCGGCGGTCTTCGTGTTCATCGCCTGGCGGCTGGTGCATTCGCGCCTGGGCCGCGAATGGGTCGCGGTGCGCGAGGACGAGACGCTGGCCGGCGCCGTCGGCCTGAACACCACATTCGCCAAACTGACCGCCTTCGTCGCCTCGGCGGCCTTCGCGGGCGGGGCGGGGGTGCTGAACGCCCATGCCATGCAGGGGGTCACGCCGGACGACTTCCAGATCTGGATCTCGTGCATGGTGGTGGCGATGATGGTGGTCGGCGGGCGCGGGACCTTCATGGGCCCGATCCTCGGCGCCATCGCCCTGACCATCCTGCCCGAACTGACCGGAGAGCTTGCGCGCTACAAGATGCTGATCTTCGGCGTGCTGCTGGTGGTCTGCGTGACCGTGGCGCCCGAGGGCGCGCTCGGCCGCATCCGCAAGGCGCGGGAGAGCCGGGACCAGGCGGCCTCCGGCCGCGCGCCGGCGAAAGACCCCTCGGAGGCGAGCGCATGAGCGATCCGATCCTGTCGGTCGAAGGCGTGGTCAAGCGCTTCGCCGGCGTCACCGCCGTCGACGGCGCCGGCCTTAGCGTCGGGGCGGGCGAGATCGTGGGGCTGATCGGGCCCAACGGCTCGGGCAAGTCGACCATGGTCAACATGGTGACGGGGGAGATGCCGGCCGATTCCGGAACCTTCCGCTTCGACGGCCGGGACATCACCGCGCTGCCCGCCTGGCGCCGCGCGCGGCTGGGCATGGCGCGCAGCTTCCAGATGCTGCGGCTGTTCGGCTCGCTCTCGGTCGAGGACAACCTGCTGCTGGCCCGCCATATCTCGATGAAGCGCAGCATGTGGGAAAGCGTGCTCGGCGCCCGCCCCGCGCGGGAGGAGGAGGAGGCCGTCCGCGCCCGCGCCCGCGAACTGCTGGGCTGGTTCGACCTCGCCCCGTTCGCCGACCGCAAGGTCACGGCGCTGTCCATCGGCCAGCAGCGCATGGTGGAGCTGGCTCGCGGGGTCATCGCCGACCCGCGCCTGTTCGTGCTGGACGAGCCCGCCGCCGGCCTGTCGCCGCCCAATGTCGACCGGCTGATCGCCCTGATCCGCCGGATGCGCGACGAGTTCGGGATCTCGATCCTGCTGGTCGAGCACGACATGCGCGTGGTGCGCGACCTGTGCGACAGGGTGGTGGTGCTGGACTCCGGCACGAAGATCGCCGAGGGCCCGCCCGCGGCGGTGACCCAGGATCCGGTGGTGGTCGAGGCCTATATCGGCAGGGGGTGGAAGCGCCGTGCTCAAGCTTGAGAACGTGGTGGCCGGATATGGCCGCACCCGCATCCTGCACGGCCTGTCGCTGGAGGTCCCCAGGGGTGGTCTGGTCGCCCTGCTGGGCGGCAACGGGACCGGCAAGTCGACCTGCCTGAAGGCCATCGCCGGGCTGGTGACGCCGCAGGACGGGACCGTCGCGCTCGACGGCCGCGTCATCAACGACGTCGCCGCCGAGGATCGCACCGCCATGGGCCTGTCCCTGGTCCCGCAGGGCAAGGAGATCTTCGGCGGCATGTCGGTGGCCGAGAACCTGATGATGGGCGCCTATCACCGGCGCCGGGACAAGGCCGGCGTCGCCGCGGACCTGGAGGGCGTCTACACCCGCTTTCCCCGCCTGAAGGAGCGCCGCAGGGTTCTCGCCGGGATGCTGTCGGGGGGCGAGCGGCAGATGCTGTCCATCGGCCGCGCGCTGATGAGCCGGCCGACGATGCTGCTGCTCGACGAGCCCTCCGCCGCGCTCGCCCCCCGTGTGGTCGAGGAGATCGCCGAGGCGATCCTGAGCCTGCGCGACCTGGGCCTGACCCTGCTGCTGGTCGAGCAGAACGTGGGCATGGCGCTGGAGGTGGCGGATTATCTCTACGTGATCCGCGGCGGCCGCATCGCCTTCGAACGCGCGGTGGACGACGGCGTGGGAATGGACGAACTTCGGGACTTCTATCTGAGCGGAGCGCACTGATGACCGACCGTTTCGAGGGCCGCGTGGCGGCGATCACCGGCGCCGGCGGCGGGCTGGGCCGGGCCATCGCCGCGAAGATGGCGGCCGAGGGCGCCAGGCTGGCGCTGTTCGACATGGACCCGGACCGGCTGGCGGACACCGCCGCCCTGTGTCCGGGCGCGATCCAGGTGGTGGGGAATTCGACCTCCGCCGCCGACCTGGCGCGCTTCGCCGACGAGACCAGGACCGCCTTCGGCCCGGCCGAGTTCCTGCTGCCCGCCGCCGGCATCCTCGGCAAGGCCGGCGCCGCCATCGACAACGAGGAGGCCGATTTCGACCGGCTCTTCGCGGTCAACGTCAAGGGGCCGTGGCTGGCCTGCAAGACCTTCGTGCCCCAGCTTCGCGAACTCGGGGGCGGGGCGATCGTGCTGTTCTCCTCCACCGCCGGGCTGGCGGGGTCGCCGACGCTGTCGCTCTATTCCGCCTCCAAGGGGGCGATCACGCTGATGACCAAGGCCATGGCGCTGAACCATGCGCCCGACAACATCCGGGTCAACTGCATCGCGCCCGGCACCATCGAAGGCCCGATGACCGACGAAAGCTTCCGCATCGTCGGCGACGAGGCCGCGCAGCTGGAGCGCGCGAAGTTCATGCTGTCGGGCATCCCGCTTGGCCGCTTCGGCAAGCCGGTCGAGATCGCGGCCGCGGTGACCTATCTTCTGTCCGACGACGCCGCCTTCACCACCGGCATCGCCCTGCCGGTGGACGGCGGCCGGCTGCTCTGAACGCTCCACCGCTCCTCCAACCCCCAGCGAGGCTCCCATGACCGAGATCCGGGAACGCGGCGCGCCCGTCCTCGACATCGACCCCTATGCGGACGCGGTCCTGGCCGACCCGCACGAGACGTGGAAGGCCCTGCGCGCCGCCGGCGACGTGGTGTGGCTGCCCCGCTACGGGGTCTATTGCATGGGCCGTCACGCCTCGATCCGCCCGCTGCTGAAGGACTGGGAGACGTTCTCCTCCACCGGCGGCTCGGGACTCGGCGACATCCGCAGCCCCGAGGCCTGGCGCCCCGCCTCGCCCATCGTGGAGGTCGACCCGCCCCGGCATTCCCATGTGCGCCGGGTGCTGCAGAAGATCCTGTCGCCCGGCATGATCCGCTCGTGGCAGGAGACGTTCGACCGCGTGGCCGACGAGAAGGTGCGCGCCCTGCTGGAGCGGGGCGGCGAGATCGACGGGGTCAAGGATTTCTCGGAGGACTTCGTCGCCTCCACCTTCCCCGACGCGCTGGGTCTGAAGGACAGCCCGGAGCGGACCGAGAACCTGTATCTGCTGGGCGAGCTGAATTTCGACGGGCAGGGCCCCTTCAACGCCCGCTATCGCGCCACCCAGGCCCGCGCCGACGAAATCGACGCCTGGTTCAAGTGGTCGATGACCCGCGAGGCGATGGTGGAGGGCGGTTTCGGCGCCCAGATCTTCGAGGCCGCCGATCGGGGCGAGATCGAGCCCGAGGTCGCCCCCCTGCTGGCCCGCAGCTTCATCCGCGGCGGGCTCGACACCACCGCGGCCACGATCTCGGCGACGCTGATGCACCTGTCCGCGCGCCCCGGCCAGTTCGACATGCTGCGCGCCGATCCCAGGCTTGCGCGCGGGGCCTTCGACGAGGCGATGCGGATCGAGACGCCGATCCCCAATGTCTGCCGCCTGACCATGGCCGAGGTCCGGATCGGCGACGTGGATCTGGAGGCCGACGCCAAGATCCTGGTGATCCTGGCCTGCGCCAACCGCGACGAGACCGCGTTCGCGCATCCCGACGATTTCGACATGACCCGGGACAACCGCGCTCACCTGGCGCTGGGCGAGGGCGTGCATCGCTGCATCGGGCAGATGATCGCCAAGGCCGAGGGCGAGGCCGCCCTGCGCGCCGTCGCCCGCCATGTCGCGCGGATCGAGCCCGCCGGCGCGCCGGAGCGGCGGTTGAACAACAACCTGCGGTCCCTGGCCTCGCTCCCGCTGCGCCTGCACGCCGCCTGATCCCGCCGCCCGCCGCCGCCCCGGCGCCTATGCGTCGGGGCGCGAGCGGTCTGGGTTCGAACGCCGCCGTCGCTTGAAATGTCCGGCGCCGTCCCCGCGCCTGTCCCGCGGGCCCGCAGCCATGTCCAGCCGGCGCAGTCGTCCGCGCCCTCTCCCGCCGCCGGCCCCGTGGCGGGCGGAGGCGTCTTCGGGTGCGCGCGCCGCTCTCCCGCGGTTTCGCCCGCGTCCGTTCGGGCGCCTGCCCGCCCCCACCCCGCCCCCAACCCCCGCTCCCGCGCCCTCGCGGCGCCGTCGCCATGGCGACGGCGCGTCGCGCGATCGCCGGGCGTGGGCGGAATTCGAGACAATGGTTTTGACCGTTAAGTAGAATCGTTGTCTGAATGGTAGAAATGGATTTTAAAGAGACCAATCAAGCGGAGCGGCCGGGAAGGCGCCCGATGCCAGGGGAGGACGTCATGCCATGCGGATGGGAAGCCGTTCCGCGCGTGGACGCGCGGCGCTGACGCGGTCCGTCTCCCGATGACCGCATGGACCCCTCGCCCGATCATTCCCGCCCGGACATGCCCTCCCGGACAAGCGCGTCCGGTTCGCGCCGGCGTCGGCGCAGATGCCTCGGCGTCCGGGCGCGAGGCGGCGCCCAGGCGGTCCACGCAACCGCGCGCGATGCGGAAGATCCCGCGCCGCGCGCGCAAGGCCGGCAAGAACGCGGCGCCGCGCAAGGCGCCCGAACTCGGGGAGCGGAACGGATGACGGACGAACCTGACGCAATGGGCGAGCCTGACGGAAAGCCGGTGAGGATCGCCGGTTTCAACGTGGTGGAGCTGGTCGGAGGGGGCGTGCTCTCCGCGGTGGGGATCGCGGCGGCCATCGCCTCGGCCAATTATGGCCTGGGCACGCTGCGGCAGGTGGGGCCGGGCATGTTCCCGATGTGCCTCGGCATCGTCCTGGCGCTGATGGGCGTGGCGGTGATCTTCGACGGACGGCGGTCGATGAGCGTCGCGCCAAGGGCGCCGTGGCGCCCGATCCTCGCGATCTGCGCCGGGCTGGCGGCCTTCGGCCTGCTGGTCGAGCGCATGGGCGCCATCGCGGCCATCGTCGGTCTGGTGGTGCTGGTGGGCTTCGCCGAGCCGAAATTCCGCCCGAAGACGCTGGCCGGGATCGCGCTCGCCGCCATCGCCTTCATGTCCGTGCTCGCCTGGGCGTTCTACGGCGCCGTCAATATCCAGCTTCTCCCGGAGTGACGTTTCAATGGAACTGCTTGACAACATGGCGCTGGGCTTCGGCGTCGCCCTGTCGTGGTCCAGCCTGCTCGCCTGCCTGATCGGCGTCACCGTCGGCACCTTCATCGGCGTGCTGCCGGGGATCGGGCCGCTGGCCGGGATCTCGCTGCTGCTGCCGCTGACCTTCACCCAGACCCCGGTGGACGCCATCGTCATGCTCGCGGGGATCTATTACGGGACCATGTACGGGTCCTCGACCGCCGCCATCCTGCTGAACCTGCCGGGCACGGTGACCTCGGCTGTGGTGTGCTTCGACGGCTACCCGATGGCCAAGCAGGGAAGGGCCGGCGTGGCCCTGGCCATGACCACCTTCGCCAGCTTCATCGGCGGCTGTTTCTCGATCGTGCTGATGATGGCCTTCGCGCCGCCGCTGGTGGCGGTGGCCTCCTCCTTCGGAAGCCCGGAATATTTCTCCATGACCATCCTGGGGCTGCTCGCGGCCTCGACCCTGTCGGCGGGCTCTCCGATCAAGGGGATCGCCATGGTGGTGGTGGGGCTGCTGGTGGGGATGGCGGGGACCGACGTCAATTCCGGCTATGACCGCTTCACCTTCGGGGTGGACGAGTTCCTCGACGGCGTGAACATCGTGGTGCTGGCCATGGGCATGTTCGGCGTGGGCGAGATCTTCTGGAACTTCACCGAAGGCCAGAAGAGCGCCCAGGTCGAGAAGGTGGACGTGTCCTGGAAGGCGCTGATGCCGAGCCGCAGGGACTGGAAGGACAGCGCCTTTCCCATCGGGCGGGGCGCGGGGCTGGGCGCGGTGATCGGCATCCTGCCGGGCGCCGGGGCGGCCATCGCGTCCTTCATCGCCTATTCGGTGGAGAAGCGGGTCTCGAAGCACCCGGAGAAGTTCGGCACGGGCGTCATCGAGGGCGTGGCCGCGGCGGAATCCGCCAACAATTCGGCGGCGCAGGCGGCCTTCATCCCGACCATGGCGCTGGGCATTCCGGGCTCGGTCACCATGGCGCTGATCCTCGGCGCGCTGCTGATCCACGGGGTCCAGCCGGGGCCGCTGGTGATGACCACCAACCCCGAGCTGTTCTGGGGCCTGATCGCCAGCTTCTGGATCGGCAACGCGCTGCTGCTGGTCCTGAACCTGCCGCTGATCGGGGTCTGGGTGCGGATGCTGACCATCCCCTATCACGTGCTCTATCCCGGCATCCTGTTCTTCATCTGCCTCGGCGCCTATTCCAGCCAGAACAATCCCTTCGACGTGTTCCTGGTGATCGCCTTCGGCGTGATCGGCTACGGCATGCGGGTGCTGCAGCTGCCGGCGGCGCCGGCGCTGCTGGGTCTCGTGCTCGGCCCGATGATGGAGGAACATTTCCGCCGCGCGCTGCTGATCGCGCGGGGGGACGCGACCGTGTTCCTCACCCAGCCGATCAGCGCGGGGCTGCTGCTGCTGTCCGTGATCCTCGTCGTCTCCACCGTCCGGTCTTCGTGGAAGAAGCGCCGGCGGGCCGCGGAGCCGACGGCCGCCGCCTGAGCGCGGCCTGGAGTCCCCGCCCGGCAGAAGGCGGGGCCCCGAAGCGGAGAGAGTCGCGCGCAGGCCGCGCGGCGCCCCGCTCCCTGAAAGGGACCTCAAGGGTCCGATGCGGAGGAAACCGACCATGAAGATCATCGCAACACTTGCCGCGGCCGGCGTCGTCGCGGGTCTGACGGCCGTCCCGGCGGCGGCGCAGTTCCCGGATCGGCCGATCACCTGGGTCGTGCCCTATACGCCGGGCGGCATCACCGACACCGGCTCGCGCATCATCGCGGAGGTGCTGGGCAAGGAGCTCGGGCAGACCGTGGTGGTGGAGAACCGCCCCGGCGCCGGCGGCATGGTGGGCACGGAATACGTGGCCCGCGCCGAGCCCGACGGCTACACCATCCTCTACGGCACGCAGGGGACGATGGCGGCCAACGTGTCGCTGCGCAAGGCGCTGAAATACGACCCGCTGACCGACTTCGCCCCGGTGCACGGCATGGGCGCCTCGGTCAACACCGTGGTCACCTACGCCGACGCGCCCTACAGCACGATCCAGGAGCTGGTGGACTACGGCAAGGCCCATCCGGGCGAGCTCAACTTCGGCTCCGCCGGGGTCGGCACCTCGACCCATCTGTCGATGGAGCTGTTCAAGACCATCGCCGGGATCGAGGGGCTGCACGTGCCCTACAAGGGCTCGGCGCCCGCGATGAACGACCTGCTGGCCGGGCGTGTGGACGTGCTGTTCGACTATCCGGTGTCGTCGCTGGGGCATGCGGAGGCGGGGACGCTGAAGGTGCTGGCGGTGAACTCGCCGGAGCGGATCGCCATTCTGCCCGACGCGCCGACGCTGGCGGAATCCGGGTATCCGGACGCCACCGCCGGGTCATGGTCGATGATCATGGTTCCCGCCGGGGTGCCGGAGGACCGGATGAAGATCCTCACGGATGCGGCCGAGAAGGCGATCCGGTCGGACACGGTGAAGAACTACTACGAGAAATACGGCTCGACGCTGCTGCTGGTGAAGGGCGACGCGGCGACCGACTTCATCGAGGCGGAGATCGACCGCTGGGCCGACGTGATCGCGACCGCGGGCGTGCCCAAGCAGTGAAACCGGCGGGAGCCTTCGGGCTCCCGTCTTCCCTGTTTTCCCCGTCTCCCCCCGTCAGTCCGCTTCGATCATCCCGGCCCGCCAGGACGCGGCCTCGGCGTCGTTGGCGTCGAGGGCGGCGCGGGTGATGGTCTCGGCCAGGTCGGCGGCGCGCCGGAGGGCGGCGTCGGAGACGAGGTCGCGACGGTCGAACGGGGTCAGCACCAGCCGGGCGGCCGCGTCATGCTCGCCGAAGCCGGCCACAAGGCGGAAGCCGGGAATGCCGGCGCGCGCGAAATTGGCGTGGTCGGAATTGGCCTGGAAGGGGCGGTGCAGGCGCAGCGTCTCGCCCCGCGCCTCCGCGGCGCGCAGCAGCATCGGCTCGATCCCCGCCGCGCCGCAGGTCAGGGCCGCCAGCCCCGCCCCGCCCACCGGCGAGTCGATGTTCACGCAAAGCGAGATCCCCGCCCGCTCCGCCGCCGTCAGGCCATCCAGATGGCGCGCCGAGCCGGTCAGCGCCCATTCCTCGGCGTTGAAGAAGGCGAGCCGCAGCCCGCGCCGCCACCCGCCCGCGGGCCGGTCCGCCGCGATGCGCCGCGCCGCCTCCAGCGCCACCGCGAGACCGGCGGCGTTGTCGATGGCGCTTTCGCCCAGGTCGTGCCCGTCGATATGGGCGCAGAGCACCACGGTCTCCGGCCCCGCGCCGGGCAGGTCGACGAACAGGTTGTCGGCGGTCGCGTCGAATTCCTCGGTCTCCAGCGACATCCGCGCCACGGGACGCCCGGCGGAGGTGCGGGCGAAGGCGGCCGCGGTCTCGGGAGAGATGCCGAAGGCGGGGATCCCGGGCTCGTCGCCGCGGCCGGAGGAGCCGGCGACCATGCCCCCCGCGGCGGGGCCGGCGATCAGGAAGCCGACCGCCCCCGCCTCCACCGCCGCGCGGTACTTGATCCGGCGATGGAGGGTGCCGGGGTTGAACATCAGCTCGTGCCGGACCAGCGCGATGCGGCCGCGGATCTCGTCGGCATGGGCGGCGAAGGACTCGGGCTCCCCCCGGCCCAGGTCGATGACTTCGGCCTCCACCTCGCCGCCCGCGCTGCGCACCAGCGGATGGGCGGGGACGGGGCCGGCGGGGGTTTCCAGCGCGCAGGACAGCGGGCGCCAGCCGCGATAGGCGAAGGGCTCGGCCCGGACCGGGGCGCCGGCGGCCTCGGCCCCCAGGTCGTGCAGCAGGGCGGTCGCCGCGCGCTCCGACTCCGTGCCGCACAGCCGGCCCCCGCAGTCGCAGATCGCCTCGAAAGCGCGGGTGATAAAGCGGGCGTCGGTCATCGGTCGGTCTCCGGAGCGGGGGCGGATTGGGAAGAGAGGGGCGCGGCGAGCCGCGTCTCGATCAGCGCCATCAGCTCTTCGGCCAGCGGCGTGGGGGAGGCGGAGGCGCGGCGGAACACGCCGATCTCGTAGCGCAGGGCAGGGCGGAAGGGGCGGGCGACGATGCCCATGGGCGCGAAGGTGCGCGCCGACCAGGCGTCGACGATCGCCACCCCGGCGCCGGCCGCGACCAGTCCGCAGATGGCCGAGAAGAACTCGCTTACGATCACCGGGTCGTAGCCGAGCCCGTCCTCCAGGAACAGTTCCCGCACCCGGTGCCCGATCAGTCGGCGGTCGGACATGCCGACGATCGGATGGGCTGCAAGATCGGCGGGCGTCAGCGCGTCCCGCGCCGCCAGCGGGTGGCCGGCGGGCACGATGGCCACGCAATCGGCGGCGTGGCGGCGCAGCTCCACCCCCTGCACATGGATCGGCCATTCGGCCACCGCGAGGTCCACGGCGCCGGCCTCGAAAGCCGCGGCGACTTCTTCCGACGAGCGGTTGATCAGCGAAATCCGCGCGTCCGGCCGGCGCCGCCGCAGCTCCGCCACCACCTCGGGCAGCAGCGAGATCGAGGCGGAGGGATGGCCCGCCACCGCCAGGCTCTCGGTTTCGCCGGAGCGGATGCCGCGGGCGGCCTGACCCAGCCGCTCCAGCGCGTCGAGCGCGGTGCGGATCTCCTCGTAGAAGCGTCGGCCGCGGAAGGTGATGACCAGCCGGCCGCTGGCGCGCTCGAACAGCTCGAACCCGGCCTGGGTTTCGAGCCGCGCGATCTGGGCGCTGACGGCGGGCTGGGTGACGCCGAGCATCTTCGCGGCGGCGGTGACCGAGCCGGCCTCGACCACGGTGCGAAACGCCTCCAGCAGGCGGGGATCGAAGACCATTCCAACTCCTTATGGACTTAAGCCCATGTCTATAGGCCAAATTTTTATCCTTGATCGCAATGTGGGGTCAAGGCATAACGATTGTTAATGAGTAAGGAATCACCAGCAGGAATGACGCGGATGCCTTTCGACCAGCCAACCGGCGCGCCTCTGATCGAAACGAAGGCGCTTTCCAAGCGGTTCGGCGACAACACCGTGCTGCGCGACGTCTCGATGGGGGTCGCCAGCGGCGAAGTGGTCTGCGTGATCGGGCCGTCCGGCTCGGGCAAGACCACGCTCCTGCGCTCCATGGCGCTGCTGGAGGCGCCGAGCGGCGGCCAGGTGCTGATGGACGGGACGGTGATCGCCGATGGCGAGAACGGCCGCGCCGTGCGCAAGGCCGCCCGCGCGGTGCGCTCGGACATCGGCATGGTGTTCCAGCACTTCAATCTCTGGCCGCACATGTCGGTGCTGGGCAACGTCATCGAAGCCCCGATGCGGGTGCGCGGCCTGGGCCGCGACCAGGCGGTGGCCGAGGCCGAGGCGCTGCTGGAGAAGGTCGGCCTGGCCGAGAAGCGCGACGCCTCCCCCGGCCGGCTCTCGGGCGGTCAGCAGCAGCGCGTCGCCATCGCCCGCGCGCTGGCCATGAAGCCCCGGCTGATGCTGTTCGACGAGGCGACCTCGGCGCTCGACCCCGAGCTGAAGGCCGAGGTGCTCGCCGTCATGCGCGCGCTGGCGGAGGAGGGCATGACCATGCTCGCCGTCACCCACGAGATGAACTTCGCCCGCCGCGCCTGCACCCGCCTGGTGTTCATGGACGGCGGCGAGATCGTGGAGGAAGGCGCCCCGGCCGCCTTCTTCGACGCGCCGACGACCGAACGCGCGCGCCGCTTTCTCGCGCGGCTCGAGGACTGAATTCCCCCGTAGACCGACCGCCGCACTCCCCCCCTCCCCCCCTCCCAGAGGAGATCGACCATGAAGACGATGAAAACCCTTTCGAAAGCGGCGCTCGCGGGCGCCATCGCCGCCGCCGGCCTCGCGTCCGTCCCCGCCCCCGCCGAGGCGCAGAGCCAGGACAGCCGGCTCTACCGCGTGACCTCCTCGGGCAAGCTGCGCGTCTGCCAGTATCCGAACTACTACGCGATCAGCTATCGCAGCCCGACCTCGGGCGAGATCGAGGGCATCGACGCCGACCTGTCCAAGGAGCTCGCCAGGGAGCTGGGCGTCGAGCTGGAGATCGTCGAGAGCTCCTTCGGCACCTTCATCGCCGACCTGCAGGCCGACAAATGCGAGATCGGCATGTTCGGCATCGGCGCCACCCTGACCCGCGCGCAGGCGGTGGCGTTCTCGGACCCCTACCTGATCTCGTCGATCTACGCGGTGGTGAAGGCCGGCGGCCCGGTCCAGACCTGGGACGACATCGACCAGGAGGGCGTGCGCGTCGTCGTGACCCTCGGCTCCTATATCGAGCCGTTCATGCGCGACTATCTCAAGAAGGCCGAGCTGGTCACCGTGGCCCCCCCCGCCTCGCGCGAGGGCGAGGTCGTCGCCGGCCGGGCCGAGGTGCTGATGACCGACTACCCGACCTCGGTGAAGCTCGGCTCGCTGTTCGACTGGGCCCAGACCATCGAGCCCGACGGCGACCTGCGCCCCACCCCCTATTCCTACGTGGTGCCGCAGGGCGACCAGATCTGGCTGAACTACGTCAACCTCTTCGTGTCGACCATCAAGCTGGACGGCCGGCTGGAGAAATTCGCCGAGAAGAACGCGCTCGGCCCGATCGTGGCCCCCTGATCGCGACCGCCTGACGCCTGCGGGCCGCCGTCGCGCCATCCGCGCGGCGGCGGCCCGCGCCTCCCCTGACGCGCGGGTTCCGCGCCTTCGGCATACCGGCCACGGAGTCCCGCCACGATGGGCGACTACAAGTTCCGGTGGGACGTCATCCCCACCCATTTCGACTTCCTGATGAGCGGCCTGCAGCAGACGCTGCTGATTTCGGCCATCACCCTGGCGCTGGCGCTGGTCGGCGGGCTGATCATCGCGCTGCTCGACCTGTCGCGCTGGCGGGCGCTGCGCATGATCGGCCTGACCGTGGGCGAGATCATCCGCAACACGCCGATCCTGGTGCAGCTGCTCTGGGTCTATTACGTCATGCCGATCACGCTCGGCATCAATCTCGACGCCTGGACGGCGCTGGTGATCGGGCTGTCGCTCTATTCCTCCGCCTTCATCGCCGAGGCCTATCGGGCCGGCATCCAGTCCGTGCCGCTGGGCCAGCGGGAGGCGGCGCAGGTGCTGGGCATGTCGCCCTTCCAGACCTTCACGCGGGTCACGCTGCCCCAGGCGGTGCGCATGACGCTGCCGCCGCTGGCCGCGAATTTCGTGCAGCTGATCAAGTATTCCTCGCTGGGCTCGGTGATCTCGGTCGGCGAGATCACGCGGCGGGGGATGGAGCTGTCGTCCTCGATGTTCCGGCCGCTGGAGATCTTCACCTTCATCGCGGTGGTGTATTTCCTGATCTGCTGGCCGCTCGCCATGGCCATCCGGGTGTGGGAGCGCCGGCTCTCCAGCCGCTGAGCCCCGCCCGTCCCCCTGTCTTCCCCTGCCGGATGCCCTCCATGTCCCTCGCCGAGCTTCCCGACGCGGCGCTGCTGCGCGGCCCGCAGACCTTCATGTCCGCGCCCTTTTCGCAGGACGCCTCCCGCGCGCAGGCGGCGATCCTGGGCTGTCCCTTCGACTGCGGGATCCACGCCTTCCGCATCGGGTCGCGGCAGGGTCCGGAGGCGATCCGCGCGCAATCCGGTCTCGTGCGCCGCTATGACAGCGAGCGCGCCGATCTCGACGTGATCGCCGAGATGGGGGTGATCGACGCGGGCGACGTGATCTGCACCCCCTCGCGCATCGAGGAAAGCTTCGCCGCCATCGAGGAAGCCGTCTTTCGCCTGACCCGGCAGGGAACGGCGCCGGTGGGCTTCGGCGGCGACGGCTCGATTTCGCTGCCGCTGCTGCGCGGGGTCAGCCGGGTGCATCCGGGCATCGCGGTGCTGCATGTCGACAGCCATACCGACGCCTATCCGGTGAACCCGGCGCATCCCATCGACCCCTCGACCCAGTTCACCCATGCGGCGCAGGAGCAGCGGACCGTGCCGGGCCTGTCCTGGCATCTCGGCCTGCGGGGCACGACCATCTGCGCGGGCGCCCATGACCACGCGCGGGCGCTGGGCTACAACACCCTGACGCTGGCCGAGTTTCTGGAGCGCGGGCAGGCGGATGTGATCGCCGAGCTGAAGGACCGGCTGGGGAACCGCCCGGTCTATCTGAGCTGGGACATGGACGTCTTCGACCCGTCCTGCGCGCCGGGGGTCTGCACGCCGGTCTGGGGCGGGCTCAGCGCGCGGGAAGGTTTCGCGCTGATCCGCGGGCTCTGGGGCCTGAACATCGTGGCGGCGGACGTCAACACCGTCAGCCCGCCCCATGACGTGAACGGCATGACCGCCTTTCTCGCCGCCGCTACCACGTTCGAGATCCTGATGGCGATCCGCGAGGCCCGGCGGATGCACGGCGCGCCGCTCTCCCACGCGCCCGCGGGGCGTGCTTCGGGGGCGGACGCATGACCCGCTTTCTCCCCCGAATGCGCGCGCGCGCCGGGCTGATGGCCGAGGCCACGCAGGCGCTGGTGCGCATCGACAGCCAGACCCCGCCCTCGGCCACCGCTCCCATGGCGCGGGCCTGCGCGGAGATGATGGGCGACCTGCCGGGGGTGGAGATCGCGTTCCACGAACGCACCGCCCCGGTCGCCAACCTGCTCGCCGTCATCCGCGGCGCCCGCCCGGGGCGGCGGCTGGTGCTGAACGGGCATCTCGACACCTATCCCATCGGCGACCGCGCCGGCTGGCGCTTCGACCCGCTGGGCGGGGAGATCGCGGACGGGATGCTCTACGGCCGCGGCTCGGCGGACATGAAGGGTGGGCTGGTGGCGCTGATCGAGGCCGCCCGCGCCGTCGCCGCCACCCCTTTCGCCGGCGAGATCGCCCTGGTCTTCGGCGGGGACGAGGAGCGGATGGGCGAGCTGGGAACCCAGGCGATGATCGACGACCTGCCCCGCGCCCGCGGCGACGGGGTGATCGTGGCCGATGTCGGCGGCGCCTCCGCCGTGCGGATCGGCGAAAAGGGGATGCTGTGGCTGGAGCTTTCGGCCGAGGGCCGGGCCGCCCATGGCGCGCATGTCCATGCCGGCGACAACGCCGCGGACCGGCTGCTGGACGGGCTGCGGGCCCTGCGCGGACTGGAGGCGATGCCCCCGCGGGAGCCGGAGGAGGCCGCCCGCGTGCTGGACGCCGCCGCGGCGGTCCCCGGCGCCGACGGGGCCGAGCCGCGCCGGACCCTGCGCCGCCTGACGGTCAATCTCGGGCGGATCGAGGCCGGGGTCTCCGCCAACCTGGTGCCCGAGACCGCCCGCGCCGCCTGCGACGTGCGCATCCCCGTGGGGCTGACCTGCGCGGAGGTGGAGGCCGAGGCGCGCCGCCTGCTCGCGCCGCATCGGCTGGGGCTGGAGATCGTGCGCCGCTATGAGCCGACCTGGACCCCGTCGACGAGCGCCGTCGCCTCGGCCTGCCTGACGGGGGCGTGGGAGGAGCTGGGCGCCGCCTGGTTCGACGGGCGGATCGGCGGCTCCGACGCGCGGCTGTGGCGGCGCGCGGGGTTCGACACGGTGGCGATGGGCCTGACCCCGCGCAATCTCGGCGCCCCGGACGAGGCGCTGGCGGTGGACGAGCTTCCCGCGCTCGCCGCCGCCATCGCCGCTTCCGCCGCCGGCTTCCTGCGCGACTGATCGCGGGCCCCGCCGGGCCGGCGCCGACCGCGGTCACGCGGCGGGGCGTGGCGCGGCGGCGGCCCTCGGCATCACCGCGGGAAACCCGGCGCCGCGCCGGCTTTCCCTGCCTGCGTCCGTGAAAACGGCGGCTCCGCCCCTCAGACCGCGCCGGGCAGCTCGATGGTCGAGAGGAAAAGCTTGGCGTGTTCGAAGAACGCGGCCGGGGCGAAACGCAGCCCGCCGCCCGCCCCGACCATCAACGCGAAGCGGTTGGTCGGCAGGCCCGCATCCTCCAGCCGCCTGAACCGCAGGGCGCCCGAGGCGATCTCCCCCTGCGCCCCGATCGGGGTCATCACCGAGGCGTAGCGGCCGGTGCGCGCCAGTTCCACCAGCATCCGGATCGAGTCCGCCTCCACCATCGGGGGCAGGGCGGGGGCGGCCCGCACCAGGAACGGCTCGATCACCGAGCGGAAGGAGATCTCGGGCTTGGCCACCGCCAGCGGATGCGAAATGCAATCGGCGATGGTCAGATGGGGCGTGTCGGCCAGCGGGTGGTCCGGCCGCATCAGCGCGCCGATGCGCACGTCGCGGCGCAGCGCCACCTCGATCTTGGCCGGGGGCGAGGCGATGAAGCCGAAACCCACGTCCACCTCCCCCGCCGCGAGGCGCGAGATCACCTCCGAGCCCGGCAGCACCGCGACGTCGAGGTGGATGCGCGGGTGGCGTCGCCCGAAATCCGCGATCAGGCCGGGGAGAAAGGACAGCCCGACGCTCTCGATCGTGGCGATGCGCACGCGCCCGGTGCGCAACCCGCGGAGCATGTCCAGCTCCGCCACCGCGGATTCCAGCGGGGCGGAGACGCGGGTGGTGTGGCGGAACAGGATCTCGCCGGCGGGGGCGAGCTTCAGGCGGCGGGTTTCGCGTTCGAACAGGGCGATGCCCAGCGCGTCCTCCATCTGGGTGATCTGGCGCGACACCGCCGAGGACGAGACGTTGAGCCGCCGCGCCGCCTCGCGGATCGACAGATGTTCGGCGACCGCGTTGAAATAGATCAGGGCCGGCTGGTGGAACACCCGCGCCAGCAGCAGCGGCGACAGCGGCGACTTGCGCGGGCGGCCGTCATCATCGTGACCCGTCGGCGAGATGTCGGGGCCGGGCGCCGGGTCGGCGTCGTTATCGTGCATGGCGTCTCTCGCTGGGGACATGGCGGCGCAGGTGTTGCGGGTTCGGCATCATAGTGCTCTCTTATTGAATGTTTCAAATTCGTGAGGCTTGCTTATTGTCTTTTTCAAGGCGGCGGGTCTCGTCGCCGGTCTCCGGGCATTTCTGTCCGAAGGCCCTGACTGACGCAACAAGCGGTTGAAAACCATACGGCGAAGGCTCCGGCCTTTCGCAGGACGGAGACGTGCGCGCATGGATCTGAACGGCGTCGAGGCTTTGGAGCGGCCCCGGGGCGAGGCGGCGGCGGCGGCCCGCGCGGGGCGGCTTGCGGCGGGCGAGGCGTGGCTGGCCGGGGGCACCTGGCTGTTCTCCGAACCGCAACCGGGCCTGCGCCGCCTGGTGGACCTCGAGGCCGCCGGCTGGACGCCGCTGACGATCGATGCCGACGGCCTGGAGATCGCCGCCACCTGCACCATCGCCGAGCTCGACGCGCTGGAGACGCCGGCGGACTGGGCCGCCGCGCCGCTGATCGGGCGATGCTGCCGGGCCTTCCTCGCCTCCTTCAAGATCTGGAACGTGGCGACGGTGGGGGGGAACCTGTGCCTGGCGCTGCCGGCGGGGCCGATGATCTCGCTGACCGCCGCGCTGGACGGAACCTGCCGGATCCTCGGGCGCGATGGCGCGACGCGGGAGGTCGCGGCGCTGGACTTCGTGCGCGACGCCGGCGCCAACGCGCTGGCGCGGGGGGAGTTGCTGCGCGCCATCCGCATCCCCGCCGACCGGCTGCGGCGGCGGACGGCGTTCCGGCGGATCTCGTTGTCACCGATGGGGCGGACCGGTGCGCTGGCCATCGGCGCGCTCACGCCCGGCGGCGGGCTCGACCTGACCGTCACCGGGGGCGTCCGCCGCCCGGTCCGGATCGCCTTCCCGACCCTCCCCGCTCCGGAACGGGCGGCCGCGGCGCTCGACGCCGCCATCCCCGCCGGTCTCTGGTTCGACGACCTCCACGGGGCTCCCGCCTGGCGGCGCGCCGTCACGCTCGACTTCGCCGCCGAGATCGCGGCCGAGCTGGGGGAGCCCGCCCCATGACCTTCCGCGTCAACGGTCTCGACGCCGAGGCGACCCCGCGCCCCGGCCAGTGCCTGCGCACCTTCCTGCGCGACCAGGGCTGGTTCGGAGTGAAGAAGGGCTGCGATTCCGGCGATTGCGGCGCCTGCACCGTGCATGTGGACGGCAAGCCCGTGCATTCCTGCCTGATGCCCGCCGCCCGCGCCGAGGGGCGGGAGATCACCACCATCGAAGGGCTCGCCGAGGGCGACGACCTGCACCCCGCCCAGCAGCGTTTCCTCGACGCGCAGGGCTTCCAGTGCGGTTTCTGCACCGCGGGGATGGTGATGACCGCCGCCGCGCTCGACCAGGGCCAGCGGGCGGACCCGGACCGGCTGTTCAAGGGCAATCTGTGCCGCTGCACCGGCTACCGCGCCATTCGCGACGCGATCCGGGGAGCGCCCGCGCCGACCTGCGAGCGCGACGCCCCCGCCCCCGCCGGACCGGAGATCGTGACCGGGCGGGCGCGTTTCACCATGGACGCGGCCATCGAGAACCTCGCCCATATGAAGATCCTGCAGAGCCCTCACGCCTCGGCCTGGATCCGCGCCATCGACGCGACCGCCGCCGCCGCCGTGCCGGGCGTGATCGCGATCCTCACCCATGCCGACGCGCCGGACCGCCTTTTCTCCACCGCCCGGCACGAGAACCCGCTGGACGATGTGGACGACACCCGCGTGCTCGACCCGGTGATCCGTTTCGCCGGCCAGCGCGTGGCCGCCGTGGTGGCCGAGACCGAGGCCGCCGCCGAGGCCGCCCGCGCCCTGATCGCGGTGGATTACGAGATCCTGCCCGCCGTCTTCGACCCGGAGGCCGCCATGGCCCCCGGCGCCCCGGTGATCCATGACAAGCCCGCGTCCTCGCGCATCGCCGACCCCGCCCGCAACATCGTGGCGGAGCTGCATGGCGGCTGCGGCGACGTCGCCGCCGGTTTCGCCGAGGCCGACGCCATCCACGAAGGCGTCTATGAAAGCCAGCGCGTCAGCCATGGTCAGCTGGAGACCCATGGCTGCATCGGCTGGCGGGACGAGGCCGGGCGGCTGGTCCTGCGCACCTCCTCGCAGACCCCGTTCCTGACCCGCGACGCGCTGGCCGCGCTTTACGATCTGCCGCGCGACGGCGTGCGGGTGTTCTGCGAGCGGGTCGGCGGCGGCTTCGGCGGCAAGCAGGAGATGATGGTCGAGGACATCGTGGCCCTCGCCGTCCTGCGCACCGGGCGCGCGGTGAAGCTGGAGCTGACGAGGGCCGAGCAGTTCACCCTGACCTCCACCCGTCACCCGATGAAGGTGACGGTGAAGGTGGGCGCGAGGTCCGACGGGACGCTCACAGCCATCCAGATGCGGATGCTCTCCAATACCGGCGCCTACGGGAACCATGGTCCCGGCGTGCTGTTCCACGGGGCGGGGGAGGCGGTGTCGCTCTATCGCTGCCCCAACAAGCGGGTGGACGGTTTCGCGGTCTACACCAACCAGCTGCCCTCGGGCGCGTTCCGGGGCTACGGGCTGTCGCAGACCAATTTCGCGGTGGAAAGCGCGATGGACGAGCTGGCGCGCGCGCTGGGCATCGACCCCATCGCCTTCCGGCGCCGCAACGTGGTGGTCCCGGGGGACGCGATGACGTCCTGGGATGACGGACCGCATGACGTGGAATACGGCAGCTACGGGCTCGCGCAGTGCCTCGACATCGTCGAGCGCGCGCTGGCCGACGGCGTGGCCGAAGAGACAGCCGGAGGGGCGCCCGCTGGGGAGCGGGTCTCCGGCAAGGGGTCCGGCAACGGCGCTTGCAGCGCGGCCGGGCTCACGCGGGAGGCGCCGTCTGGGGAGGGCTCCTCCCGCGACCTTATCAAGGGCACGTTGGGAGCGGACTGGCTGATCGGCCGGGGCGTGGCGGTGGGGATGATCGACACCATCCCGCCCCGCGGCCATGTCGCCGAAAGCCGGATCGCGGTGGAGGACGGGGACTATGTCCTCGCCTTCGGCACCGCCGAGTTCGGCAACGGAACCACCACCGTCCATGCTCAGGTGGCGGCGCAGGCGCTGGGGACCGCGCCCGACCGCATCCGCCTGCGCCAGTCCGATACCGACGCGTCGGGGCATGACTCGGGGGCCTTCGGCTCCACCGGCACGGTGGTCGCCGGCGCCGCCACCCTGCGCGCCGCCCGGGCGCTGGCCGCGGACCTGCGCGAGGCCGCGGCGGACCGGCTGGGGATCGCCCCGGAGGCCTGCGCGCTCGGTCCCGATGGCGTGACCGGGGCGGGGCGCAGCCTGCCGCTTTCCGTCTTCGAGGGGCTCGCGGCCGAGGGCCGCTCCGACGGCACGCCCCGTTCCGTCGCCTTCAACGTGCAGGGGTTCGAGGTCGCGGTGCATCGGCGCCATGGCGAGATCCGGATCCTGCGCTCGGTCCACGCGGCGGATGCGGGCTTCGTGGTGAACCCGCGCCAGTGCCGCGGCCAGGTCGAGGGCGGGGTCGCCCAGGCGCTGGGCGCGGCCCTGTGGGAGCGGGTGCTGATCGACGACGCGGGCCATGTCGCCAATCCCGCCTTCCGCGGCTATCACCTGCCGGCGATGGGCGACCTGCCGGTGACGGAGGTGCATTTCGCCGACACCCATGACCGCATCGGCCCGCTCGGCGCCAAGTCGATGTCCGAGAGCCCCTACAACCCCGTCGCCGCCGCGCTCGGCTCCGCCATCCGCGACGCGACCGGGCTGCGGCTGACCGCGACCCCGTTCCTCGCCGATGCGCTGCACGCGCGGCTGAGGGCGGCGGAGGCGGAGGCGGAGATCGGGGCGGACGCCGTCGCGGCGCAGTGAGCTTCCCCGGCGCGCGCAACGCCGCGCGCCGGTCGACCCGACCCGCCGGGCATGACCCCGACCCGCCAGGCATGACCCCGACCCGCCAGGCATGACAATGACAGGCCGGCCAACGGCCCCGCCCCCTGAAGACCGAGGAGACCCGACTTGACCCCGAGCTATAGCTACAAGCTGTTCGAGAAGAGCGATTACAGCGCCTTCTGGGCCCTGTTCACCGACAACCTGATCAATCTTCTGGTGCTTTCGGGCGTCTGCCGGTTCGTGTTCGGGATGCCGGCCGAGATCGTCTTCGGACGCATCCTGCCCGGCGCCGCGGTGGCCATCGTCTTCGGCATCGTGATCTACACGCTGCTGGCCAGACGCGCCGCGGCCAGGGCGGGGCGGGATGTCACCGCGCTGCCCTACGGCATCTCCACCCCGGTGATGTTCGTCTATCTCTTCGGGGTCATCGGCCCGATCTACTGGGCGACCTCGGACCCGATGCTGGCCTGGCAGGTGGGCATCGGCGCCGGCTTCATCGGCGGCATCGTGGCGGGGCTGGGGGCCATCGTCGGCCCGATGCTCAAGGCGGTGACGCCGCGGGCGGGGATGCTCGGCACGCTCTGCGGGATCGCGCTGGTCTATATCGGCGCCGTGCCGCTGGCCGAAGTGTTCGAGCAGCCGCTGATCGGCTTCGCCTCGCTCGCCATCATCCTGTGGGGGCTGGTGGGGCGGTTCAAGCTGCCCTTCGACATGCCGGCGGGCCTGGTGGCGCTGGCGGTCGGCGTGGTCATCGCCATGATCCTGGGCGAGTCGAGGATCAGCGCGGACGGGCTCGGCTTCTACCCGCCCATGCCCTATTTCGGGGACCTGGTGGCGGGCATCCAGCATCTCTGGGCCAATCCGGAGCTGTTCCTGGTGCTGATCCCGGTGCAGATCTACAATTTCATCGAGACCATGAACAACGTCGAGAGCGCCGAGGCCGCGGGCGACGAATATCCCGTCGCCCTCTGCCAGGTGACCGACGGCGCCGGCACCATGATCGGCGCGCTCTTCGGCTCGCCCTTCCCGACCACCGCCTATATCGGCCACCCGGCCTACAAGCGGATGGGCGCCCATGCGGGCTATATCATCGGGGTCGGCGTGGTGATCCCGCTGGCGGCGATCTTCGGGCTGCTCGCCTTCCTGGGCGACCTGATGCCGGTGGCGGCCGCGGCGCCGGTGCTGGTCTTCGTGGCGCTGTCGCTGGTCGCCAACACCGCCCAGTCGGTGCGGCCCGAGCACATGGCGGCGGTCGGGTTCGCCATGCTGCCGCATGTCTCGGACTTCCTGATCGTCAAATGGGGCTCGCTGATCGGCGCGCTGGGGGCGACGGGGGTCGAGGGGCTGCCCTCGCTCGGCGATCCGGCGCTGACCGCGGCGCTGCTCCAGCAGGGGGCGCATTACTCGGGGCATCTGGCGCTGAGCCAGGGGGCGATCCTGACCGGGCTGATCTGGGGGGCGATCGTGGCCTCGCTGATCGACGGCCGGTTCAAGGTCGCCGCAGGCTTCACGCTGGCCGGGGCGGCGATGTCCTCGGTGGGGATCATCCACGGGGCGAGCCTGCAGTTTCCCTCGCTGGAGGGGCCGACGGGCGGCTACCTGATCGCCGGGGCGTTCTTCCTGATCTATCCGATGGTCCTCGGCGACAGGGCCGGGGAGCGGGGGGACCCGGTGGTGGACGAGCCCGCGCCCGCCCCCTCCCGCGCCCCGGCGGAGTAAGCCGGACGCGCAAGCCGCGCCGTTGAAGAGAGGCCGCGCCGGTCCCCCCGGCGCGGCCTCTCGTCGTTGCGGGGGGCGAGGCCGGCCGAATGCCGTTTCGGGGCGCCGTCCGCTGGGCTATCGTGCCGGCGCGGAACGCCGGGACGGCGCGGGCATGGAAACGGCGAAGGAGGGGACCTGCATGAGCGAGCTCGATGGCGGCGCGTCGGCGGGAGGAGAGACGACGGGCGGCGGAACCGGGCCGGACGGGCGGCCGGAGGCGCCGGCCGAGAAGTCCGGCGGAGGGCTCGCCGGGCTGCGCCGCGCGACGCTCTGGGCGCTGGGCGTGGCGGCGGCGCTGTTCCTCTACTTCGTCATCGCCGACCGCACCACGCCGTTCTCCGGCGACGCGCAGGTGCAGGCCTTCGTCCTGCGCGTGGCGCCCGAGGTGACCGGCCATGTCGACAGGGTCGGCGTGGTCGACAACCAGGTCGTGCAGCAGGGCGACGCGCTGTTCGCCATCGACCCGGAGCCCTTCGAGATCGCGGTCTCCCAGGCCCAGGCGCGGCTGGAGCAGGCCGGCCAGTCGGTCGGCGCCAACACCGCGGCCGTGGACGCGGCACAGGCCCAGCTCGACCGCGCGCGCGCCAATGCCGAGAACGTCCGCGCCCAGACCGCCCGCATCATGGAACTGGTGCGCAAGGGCGTCTATGCGCAGGCCCGCGAGGACCAGGCGGTGTCGGCCATCGAACAGGCCGAGGCCGCCGTGCAGGCCGCCGAAGCCGATCTGCGCCGCGCCCAGGAGCAGCTGGGGCCGGAGGG
The DNA here is from genome assembly GCF_900106695.1 of Albimonas donghaensis. Classification (GTDB taxonomy): domain Bacteria; phylum Pseudomonadota; class Alphaproteobacteria; order Rhodobacterales; family Rhodobacteraceae; genus Albimonas; species Albimonas donghaensis. Next base: position 40,370 of record NZ_FNMZ01000008.1, on the reverse strand, counting down.
CGAGAGCAACCCCGCCGTCCAGGACGCGCTCGCCGCCCTGGAGACCGCGCGCTACAACCTCGCGCGCACCGAGATGACGGCGCCGGGCATGGGCGTGGTGACCAACCTTCAGCTCGCCATCGGGCAGACGGTGACGGCCGGCGCCTCCGCGATGACCTTCATCTCGGCCGAGGACATCTGGCTGCGCGCCGCCCTGCGTGAGAACAGCCTCGGCGTGCTGGAGCAGGGGCAGCGGGCGGAGGTGGTGCTCGACGCGCTGCCGGGCCGGATCTTCGGCGCGACCGTGCGCTCGGTCGGCTGGGGCGTGGCGCCGGACGCGGTGGACCCGGCGACGGGGCTGCCCAAGTCCACCGCCTCGCAGGGCTGGCTGACCGATCCGCAGCGGTTCCCGGTGATCCTGAGCTTCGACGAGGACCAGCTGCCCCGCGGCGCGCGATACGGCAGTCGGGCGGCGGTGATCGTCTACGCCGCCGGCAATCCGGTGATGGACGCCATCGCCTGGGCGCGGATCCGGCTGATCGCGCTGCTCACCTATGTCTCGTGAGGCGGGGAAGCCTGCGGGAGGCGCCGACGCGACGCTGACCGCGCGCGGCTATCGGATGGCCTTCGGGGTCACCGTCTCCCTGGCGATCGAGGCGCTGCGGGGCGCGGACCTGCCCACGCTCGCGCCCATGATCGCGTTGCAGCTTCTGGCGCTGTCGCCGCGCCCGCCGGGGGCGAAGATGGTGGGGATGCTGTTCGGGGCGGCGGCGGCGTCGTCGCTCGCGGCCTGGGTGATCGCGGCGGTCACCGTCTCCATTCCCGGCGCCTATCCGCTGGGGATGGGCGTGCTCTACCTGTGGTGCTTCGCGCTGTCGCTGAACCCGAAGACCGCGCCGCTGGGCGCGATGGCGCTGACCATGACCATCGTGGTGGGCTCGTTGTCGGCGGCGTCCACGGTGGCGGCGGCGGGGATCGCGCTGTCGCTGCTGCTGTCGATCCTGTCGGGCGGGGCCATGGTCTACCTGGCCTTCGCGCTGTTCCCGCCGCCGCCCGCGCCCGCCGGGGCCGCCGCCAAGGCGCCGCCGCCCCCGCCCGCAAGCGGGGTCGAGCGGCTGCCGCTGGCCTGGCGCGCGGCGCTGGCCACGCTGGTCATGCTGCCGGTGCATATGTGGCTGACTTCGGACGGGGTGGCGGCGATGCCGGTTCTGTTCACCTGCTCGGCCATGCTGCGCCAACCGGGGATCGAGGCGTCGATGCGCGACAGCTTCGACCGGCTCGCGGGCACCGCGGCGGGCGGAGCGGCGGCGGTGGCGGTGAACGGCATCGCCTCGCTGCACGGGCAGGGGGTGCTGATCTTCGCGCTGATCGCCGCGGCCTCGCTGGCCTTCGCCTGGCAGGTCTGCCGCGGGCCGCGCTTCGCCGCGGTGTGGATGCCGGGCTTCATCACCTTCGTGGTGCTTTACGGCATGACCCTGTCGCCGACGCTGGGCGGCGGCGACGTGGCGGCGCTGTCGCGGCTGGGGCAGGTGGCGGTCGGGGCGCTCTACACGCTCTGCGCGGTCAGTCTGCTGGCGCCTCTGGGCCGGCGGCTGATCCGTCGTCACCGGGACCGGACGCGTCCCGGCCCCGCCCCCCGCGAGGCTTGAGATCGGAGGCGATGCGCCCGATCAGCACCGCGATATAGAGCGCGCCGAGCACCGCCTCGGCCGCCGCCAGGATGCGCGCCAGCGGCGTGACCGGCAGCACGTCGCCATAGCCCAGCGTGGTGAGGGTCACCAGGCTGTAATAGACGAGATCCGAGCCCAGCGGCCGGGCCCCTTCCGCCAGGCCGGGCGCCGACAGCGCGCCGGGATCGACCAGCAGCGCCGCGGCGTAGAGCTGCGACCAGGTCAGCGCCAGCATGAAATAGCCGAACACCGCGCCGGCCAGCGCATCGCCATCCGCCTTGCGCTCGCGCACCAGGGCCTCGACGGTCAGCCACACGGTCTGGAACACCAGCCACAGGGTGGCGAGGAAGGCGATGGCCTCGATCGCGGAGGCCTCGGTGAAGCGGGCCAGCAGGTGCAGCGCCAGCCACAGCGCCGGCGTGGCGACTTTCAGCGGCCGCGCCACGCTGGCCGAGCGGGTGACCAGTCCGGTCGCCGCGGCGGTGAGCGCGAACAGCGCGTCCAGCGCGATCATCCCGGCTTCGGTTCCCTGCAGCAGCGGCTGGCCCAGCAGCAGCGCCACCGCCAGCCCCAGCAGCAGACGGTAGCGGAAGCGCTCGACGCTCTTCTCGACGATGGCGATCATGGGGACGGTCCTCGGGCGCGGGAGGCGGGCGCAGGGCGGCGGCGCGGAGGGGGAGACGAGCAGACGGGCGGACGCGCCGGGGCGCGGCCTCAGCCCGCGCCCGGCGCGTCGGAGCCGCCGCTCAGCCGGCCTGCGTGGGGGGCGCGTCGGCGCCGGGCAGGGTTTCGTCCACCGGGTCGAGCCCCTCGCTCTCATAGGCGATCCACGTCTGCACCATCTCGTAGAACAGGGCGAGGATCACCGGACCGATGAACAGGCCCAGCAGGCCCATGGAAAGCGTGCCGCCGATCACGCCGATCATGATCACCACCATGGGCGTGGTCAGGCCGCGGGCCATCAGGATCGGCTTGAGCACGTTGTCGAGGAACAGCACCGGCAGCATGAAGGCGGTGAACAGCACCGCGTGCAGGGTCGGGTTGATCGCCCAGTCCAGGATGATCAGCGGGATGATGACCAGCGGCGGCATCTGGATGACGCAGGCCAGCACCGCCGCCGCGGCGAGGAAGCCGCCCAGCGGCAGCCCCGCCACGATGATCCCGATGGCCGCGAGCCCGCCCTGCACGATGGCCACGCCGATCACCCCGCGCGACACGTTCTGAATGGTCTTGGAGGCCATGGCGGTCATCGTCCGCCCGCGCCCCGAGATGCGCCCCGCCACCCGGTCGGTGGCTTCGCCCAGCGGTCCGGCCCAGGCCAGGAAGACCGCGGCGAAGATCACCGAAACGGCGAATTGCAGCACGCCGATCATCACGCCGGCCCCGGCGCCGGCGAGGGTGGCGGCGAAATCCCGGATCTTGGGGCCATACTGCGCCGACAGCGACAGCAGGTCGACGCTGGCCTGGCGCCAGATGTCGAACAGCTTGGCGCCGATCAGCGGCCAGTCGCGCACCGTCTCGGGCGGGGCCGGCAGGCGCAGCGCGCCGTCCGACAGGTGGGCGACCATCTGGCCGACCGAGTCGATCAGCGAATTGGCGATCATCACCGTCGGGCCGATGACGATGACCAGACCGACCAGCGCCATCACGGTGGCTGTGCGGCCGCGCTTGCCGCCCATCCTGGCGTTCAGCCAGTCGAAGGCGGGGGCCAGCGCCACGGCCAGGATCACCGACCAGATCAGGATCGAGGCGAAGGGCGCGATCAGCCGGAAGCTGAAGGTCATGAACAGGGCCAGCACGCCGAGGGTGACGAACACGTCGACCGATAGCGTGACGACGCGCTGGCGGGTGGGATCGGCGGGAGTGGACATGACTCGGGCCCTTCTGGACTGACGCAGGAGCCGCTGGGTCGCGCGGCCGGCGGGCGCATCATCGCGCGTAAGGCGCCGCTTGGGAAGCGCGGCGCGTCCGCATGGGACGATCCGCCGGCGCCGTTCCGCATCGCCGTGCGCGCGCGGACACAGGGCCATGCGGAACGGGATCGGAACCGGGGCCGGAGGGCCAGGGGTGCGGGGTCGGAGTTGCGGGGCCGGTGTTGCGGGGCCGGGGGGGCGGGGCCGGGGTTGCGAGGTCAGAGGCAGGCGGCGCCGGTCCGCGCCGCCTCGATCGCCTCGGCGATGCGGGCGGAGATCTCCTCCATCGCCTCGCTGTAGGCCTGCACGCGGGGGTCGGGGGCGGTCTCGTCGGCCGCGTCCGAGGCGTCGAAGGCGCGCGAAACCCGCATCCGGTCGGTGGCGACCAGGCAGCCGCGCCGTTCGGAGGCGAGGGTCCAGCGCAGTTCCACCACCGCCGCGCCGCCGGCGTCCGAGTCGAAGCGCAGCACATCCGCGCCGACGGTGAAATCCGCGTCCAGCGCCCGTCCCGTCCGCGCCGCCATCACCCGCGCGCGGCCGTAGCGCGCGGCGAGATCGTCGACCAGCTTGGCGGTGACCAGGCGGCCGATGGGCTCGGCCCAGACCTCGAACTCGTCCCACTCGACGCGGAAATCGTCGGGCCGGGAGACGAGCTGCGAGCGGTCGAAATAGGGCGCCACCGTCGCCTCGGCCACCATCACCCGCGGGCCGGAGGCCACGGCCGCCGGGGCCGGCGCGGCGGCGGAGGTCAGCAGGTAGCGCTTCGCCTCCGGCGAGGCGCCGCAGCCCGCGAGGATCAGCGCGAGGCCGAGCGCGCCGAGGCGGAGGCCGGAACGGGAGCGGAAAGAGGTCATGCGGGTCATTGCGACTTGCCTGTGATCAGCGCCTCGGGGTGGCGTTCGAGATATTCCGCGAACTGGCGCATCGCGCGGGCCGAGGCGGTCAGCTCCCGCATCAGCTGGTCCACATCGGTCCAGATCGGCGCCCGCGCGCCCACCGTGCGGTCCAGCGAGGCCGCGGTGGCCCCGGCGCGGGCGGCGGCGGCGCGGGCCTCGCGGGCGGCGCCGGTCAGTTCCTCGAAGGCGGGGTCGAGCCGCGCCTCCAGCCCCGCGACGGTGAGCGCGAAGGCCTCCGTCGCGGTTCCGATCTCGGCCAGGGCGCCGCGGATCTCGGGGCCGGTGAGCAGGGCGCGGGCCTCGGCCAGGGTCTCGCGCCCCTCGGCCACGAAGGCCTCCAGCGGCAGGGCCTGCACCCGTTCCAGAAGATCCGCAAGCGCGGCGCGCAGGGCGGCTTCGGGGTCCGGGGCGGCGGGGATCTCGGCGGCGGGGCCGTCGTGAAGCAGGGCGCGGGCGGGCAGGCCCTCGACGATGGCGAGCTCGACGCGCGGCGTGCGGTCCATCAGCCCCGCCGGCGCCACACGGGCGCGCAGGCCGCGGGCGACCAGCAGGTCCACCATCTCCTCCGTCGCCTCCGGCGTGGTCGGCTGGCGGCCGGCGACGGAGACGCGGGCGGGGGCGAGGTCGATCAGCACCGGCGCCACGAAGACGCCGCCCTCGGGGTCGTAGTCCAGCGCCACCGCGCGCACCGTGCCGACGCGGCGGCCTAGGATGGTGACCGGGGCCCCCGCCTCCAGCCCGCGCAGATCGCCCTCGAACCGGATCAGGAAGGGCACGCCTTCGGGGAAGGCCGCGTCGGGGTCCGGCGCGGCGGAGGCGCTGGCGCGGTCCAGCAGCGGTTCGGCGGCCCTGGTCGCCAGACGCTCCAGCGCCTCGCGCAGCGGGTCGGGGCCCGTCCCCTGGGCGAGGGCGGCCGGCGCCGCCAGCGCGGCGACGGTCAGCGCGAGACCCGCGGCCAGGGACGATGGCGGCGGCGCGGAGCGGCGGATCCCCCGGAACATGAGCGGCATGGCGGCGGACCCCCTGGAGCGGACATCCGCGGAAGATGCCACAGCCGGCGCCGATTTCCCAACCCCCGCCGGCGCCGCCGCGCGGCTCAGTCGATCAGGGCGGCGGGTTTCGGGTCCAGATAGCGGTTGAGGTCCAGCAGCCCGGCCTGGAGCGGATCGCGCCGCAGCATGTCGTCGGTGAGGGCGTCGGCGACCGCCCAGAACCTTTCCGACATGCGGCGGACGCCGTGGCGGGCGACGACCTCCAGCCAGTCGGCCTCGCTCCGCATGGCGGAGAGCTCGGCGACGAAGCCGCCCAGATCCGCGGCGTCGACCTCGAAGAACAGGTTGGGATAGCTTCCCACCTGGCCCGCGATGATCGTCAGCCGGTCGCGCTCCGGTTCCCGGCGCAGGGTCTCGGCAAGCATCAGGCCGACATTCGTATGGGCCTTGTCGTGGAACAGGGTGAAGACCCGCGCCCCGTCAGGCGCGTCGGGCGCGCCGGGAGCGCTGGGCGCCCCGGTAACCCGCAGCACCGACAGGTCGGGCAGCCAGCGCACCCAGTCCCCGCCCTCGCCGGCGATGCGGGCCAGCGCCCGCTCGACCTCCGGCAGGCCGGCGCAGGCCGCGCCCTGGCAACGGTTCAGCGGATCGCCGCGGCGGGCGGCGGGCGCCCCGGCCTCGTCCCGCGCTTCCCCCCGCGTCTCCCCCCTGGCCTCGATTCGCGCCAGAAGCTCGTCCTTGGGGGCGTCCGTGGCGTAGCGCACCGCGGTGGGGAGGCGTTCGGCGGGCCGCCGCTCGCGCCCCGAGGCGTGCAGGTCCGAGAGCGGGCCGCGATACCACTCCGCATGGATCCCGCGCCGCGCGTCCGCCGGCATGAAGGCGAGGAACAGGTTCTCCGCCTCCCGCCGCAGGTGGTCCATGTAGAGCCGGGTGGTCAGCTGCGTCTCGACCGAGCCGAAGACGTCGTAGCCCGTCACCAGGTCGTAGACGATGCGCTCGAAGGTCGGGTAGTCGAGCACCCAGGCGGTCTCGGGCGGGGTCCCCACGAAGCCGGGCAGGACCGAGGCGTTGTCGTGATTGCGGAACACGGTCAGCCGCTCGGTCGGAGGGCCGTCGCGCCCGCCGGCGCCGGCGCCGTCCCAGATGTCGCCCAGCCCGAAACCTCCGGCATGCGCGGGGCTGGCTTCGTAGCGGGCGTCGCGGAAGGCGAGCCATTCGGCATGACCGTTCAGCAGCAGCGGCTGCAGGCGCAGGAAGTTCGGCGCGTCGTTGGCCGCGGCGGGCACGGTGAGCAGCGGCGCCCCCTCCGCCAGAAAGCCCGGATCGGCGACCGAAAGGTCGGCTTCGGGCGCGAGGAAGGTCACCCAGAAGCGGTCCTCGATCACGTCGGTCGCCACCTGTCCGCGACAGACCGGCCCGCGGATGAAGCTGCGCACGAAGAACAGCGCGTCGTCGAGCAGGAAGCGGTAGCGCGCCTCGGCCGGGATCGCGGCGAAGGTGACGAAAGGGGCGCCGCCGGCCTTCGCCCCCCAGCCCGGCGCCGGGCCGGCCTGCCAGTCGGGGGCGAGGAACAGGGCGCGCAGGCGGTCCATGCGCCCGGGCCCGATCTCGTAGACCAGGTGGTCCTTGTGGGTGATCGCCTCGGCGATGGGGACGATGCGGTAGAAGAAGGCCGGGCCGGGGTCGTCATAGGGGCGGCGGGTGGCGATCGGGCGCGGCGGCTCGCCCGGCGGGGTCGAGGACCGGATCAGCCGGAAGAAGCGGTCGGGCGCGTCGCCCTCCAGATGCAGATGGGCGAGGAACAGGTGCTCGAACACATAGCGCGCCACCAGCCGGGCGCGCGGGTCGGGGGCGTTGAGGAACGTCTCCCAGTCCGCGATGCGCCGTGCGGCGGCGGCGGGCGGGACGGCCCCGGCGCGCGGGGGCAGGGGATCGCCGGCCAGCGACCAGGCGCCCAGCGCGGCGAACTCGTCCTCGGGCAGGGGCGCGGTGGCGAAGGGCATGCCGGCCCAGGGCCTGTCCTCGGCGTAGCGGGCGAAGGTCTCGGGCGTCGGGCAGACCTGGGCGCGGTCGCGGCCGATCTCCGCCGTGTCCGGCAGGGGCGCGTTCATCGCGAAGGGCCGCGCCCGCCCCAGCGCCAGCATCCGCGCCATGAGAGAGGAGGCGGGGTCCCCGGCCTCGGCCCGCGCCAGCACCGAATGGAAGCCGAGCGCCCGCCAGCCGGCCTCGTCCGTCGCGTCGACGCCCAGCCGGGTGGGGGGCGCGTCGCGCAGCCGCTCGGTGTCGTAGACGTCTTCGGAGGAGGCGCCGCGGACCAGCCCCTCGGCCGAGGCGAGCTTCAGCTGGCAGGGCGCGTCGTAGCAGCCATGGCAGACCACGCAGCGGCGGTCGACGATGCGCTGGACGGTCTGCGGGTCGGGGCGGGACATGGCCTCGGCCGGCAGCATCGCGGCCAGGTCGGGCGGCGGGGGCGGCGGGTCGGAGGCCGGCAGGCGGAGGCCGCCGTCGGGAGAGCAGGCGACGAGCGCGAGGGTGGACAGGGCCAGCAGGATCCGCATTCGCGCCGCTCCGCATATGGGTCTCAACGGCCGGCATCATCGACCGCGGCCCGGCGGAAAAGCAAGGCGCGGCGGGGGCGGGGCGGGGGCGGGGGCAGGGGCGGGGGCGGGGCCAGCCCTGCGGGTTCGGCCATATCGGCCTGCCGGAGGGCGAAATCGCAGGTCTGGTCAAGGCGCGGCGAACGAAGGCGATCAGGTCGAGCGCGCGCCTTGAGGCGTCGCCCCCCTCCCCCCTTGAGGCGCCGCCCCCCCTCCCCCCCCCGGCGATCCGGGGCTCGCCCTCAACCCTTGGCGCGTTCGGCCGCCCAGCGTTCGAGGATGTCCAGCGCGCCGGTCACCGGCGACTGGAACCCGCCCGGGCCCTCGCCCGCGGGACGCCCGGCCATCGCGCGCAGCTTCGCCGCGTTCTTGGTCGGGCGGATGGAGGGCGGGATGGCGGAGAGCACCGCGTTGGCCTCTCCCAGCCCCAGCGCGAAGCCGATCCGCTCGATCCCCGCGATCCCGGCGGCGGCGACGCAGAGCGGGCAGGGCTCGCAGCTCGAATACAGCGCGCAATCCGACAGGTCGAGCCGGCCGAGATTGCGGCAGGCGTCGCGGATCGCCTCCGTCTCCCCGTGCGAGGTCGGGTCCATGTTGGCGCGGGAGTGGTTCAGCCCGCGGCCCACGACCTCGCCGTCGCGCACGACCAGCGCGCCGAAGGGCTCGGTCCCCGGTCGATCCAGCGCGGTGGCGGAGAGGGCGACGGCCTCCGCGATCCAGTCGGCTTCCGTTTTCGGGGCGGCGTCGGGCGTGGCGTCGGTCATTCGGCATCTCCAGCGGTTGGGGCGGCGAGGCGGGCGGGGCGGCGAGGCGGGCGGGCGCGGCGCCTACCGGCATTCGAGAAACGGGCGGCGACGGGGCTGACGATCCGCGGGATCGCCCGCGGGCGCGCAGGGCGAGCGAACGCCGGAAAGCGCGGGCCGCAGTCCGATGCGGGTTCGCGGGGGGCTCAGGCGCCGTAATCGGCGTCCGAGACCTGCTCCAGCCAGGTGACGGCGGCGCCGTCGAGGCTCTCCTGGATCGCGATATGGCTCATCGCGGTGTCGGGAGAGGCGCCGTGCCAGTGCTTTTCCCCGGCGGGGAACCAGACCACGTCGCCCTGCCGGATCTCCTCGACCGGGCCGCCCTCGCGCTGGACCCGGCCGCGGCCGAAAGTGACGATCAGGGTCTGGCCGGCGGGATGGGTGTGCCAGGCGGTGCGGGCGCCGGGCTCGAAGGTGACATGGGCGCCGCCGGCGCGGCCCGGCTCCTCGGCCTGGAACAGGCGGTCGACGCGCACGGTTCCGGTGAAATAGTCGGCCGGGCCGGGGGCGGAGGGCGTGTCGCCCGCGCGGGTGATTTTCATGGGGGGTCCTTTCAGGGCGCCGGCGCCTCGGGTCGGGCGTCGGCGGGGTCGGGCTGGGCGCGCGCCGGGCGCGCCGACATCGGCGCCGAGCATGGCGCCGGCCGGGGCCCGCGTCAGCCCGCAATCTTCGACATGACACGGGAACACGCCGCGGGGACATGACACGGGGGGACATGACACGGCGGGACATGACACGGCGGGACATGACACGGCGGGACATGACACGGCGGGACATGACACGGCGGGACATGACACGGGGCGCGTCGGAGAACGCGCCCCGTCCGGGTTTCGCCATCGAGGTCCCGCTTCCGGGCGATGGTCAGCCCTGCGACGTGAAATCCACGTTGATGAGCGGCGTCGCGCGCGCCCGCACCCCGGTCAGCGTCGCCGCGGCGTTGGCCACCGCGCCGCCGACGCCGGGCAGGCCGGGCTCTCCGATCCCGCCCATGGGGGCGCCGCTCTCCACGATCGCCACCTCGACCGCCGGCATCATGTCCCGGCTCAGGATCTGGTACATGTCGAAGTTGCGGGCCAGCGGCTCGCCCCCCTCGTAGACCACTTCCTCAAGCAGGGTCTGGCTCAGTCCCAGCGCCACCGCGCCGCGAACCTGCGCCTCGATGGTCGAGGGGTTCACCGCCGAGCCCGGGTCGATCGCCACCCAGATCCGGTGCGCCCGCACCTGGCCCGCGTCGAGCGAGACCTCGGCGATGGTCGCGACTTCCGAGCCGAAGGGCGAGGCCATGGCCAGCCCGCGGGCCCGCGTGGTCCCCTCCATCTCGTAGGGGCCGGGGCGCCAGCCGCCCGACAGGGTCTCCACCGCGTCGAGCAGGGCGATCAGGCGCGGATTGTCGGCCAGAAGCGCCCGGCGCAGGGCCATCGGGTCCTTGCCCCCGGCGAGGGCGAGCTCATCGAGGAAGCTCTCGTAGAAATAGTCGTGCATCGAATGCCCGACCGAACGCCAGTAGCCGATGGCCGCCGGGTTCGCGACGAAACGCTGCCCGACCCGCACGTTGGGGATGGCGTAGGGCTTGCCCGTCACGCCCTCCACCGCCGAGCCGTCCTTGCCCGGAGGCGCGCCCCACCAGCGGCCCGTCGGCCCCTCGCCCACCAGGTCCGCGGCCAGCGCCACCGGCATCCCGTCCGCATCCAGCGCGGCGCGGAACTTGGCGTGGCCGACCGGGCGCATGGCGTCGCGCAGGAACTCCTCCTCCCGCGTCCACAGCACCTTCACCGGCCGGCCCGTGGCCCGGGCCAGCGTCACCGCCTGCGGCCAGGGGTTGGAATCGGCATAGGGGAAATGGCGCCCGAAGAAGCCGCCCAGCCCCGGCGAGACCACCGTGATCTTTTCCGGCGCCAGCCCGGTCATGGCGGCGGCGGCGGCCTGGAACATCTCGGGCGCCTGGTTGGGCATGTTCAGCTCCAGCCCGCCATCGGCGTCGAAGCTGGCGATGGCCGAGGGCGGCTCAAGCTGGCCGTGGACCAGCATCGGGGCGGTGTAAGTGGCCTCGATCACCGTCCCGGCCCCGGCCAGGGCGCCGAGGGCGTCGCCTTTCGCCTCCGCCTCGGCGCTTTCGCCATCCGCGGCGTCCAGCGCCTGACGGAAGGCGGCGGAGGAGAAATCCGCGGGCATCGGGCGTTCGGCCTCGCCCTCGGTCCAGGAGATCTCCAGCGCCTCGACCGCGCGGCGGGCGAGATACCAGCGCTCCGCGCAGACCGCGACGGCGTCGGGCAGGAGATGGACCGAATGCACGCCGCGCATGGCCTCGACCTCGGCCTGGTTGGCCGGCGCCTCGGGCGCCATGCCGCGCCGCGGGGCGTGGCGCACGGCGGCGTGGAGCATGTCGGGCACGGTCGAGTCGATGCCGTAGCGGGCCTTGCCGGTGGACTTGTCGCGCAGGTCCATGCGCGGAACCCGCGCGCCGATATAGCGGAACCCGTCCTGCTTGAGCGTCACGTCGGCGGGAACCTCGCCCAGGGATGCGGCCCCGGCAAGTTCGCCATAGGGCAGGGCGCGGCCGGAGGCCTCGTGCGCCACTTCGCCGGGGCGGGTGGTCAGTTCCCCCGCCGGCACGCCGAGTTTTTCGGCGGCGGCGTCGATCAGCATGGACCGGGCGGCGGCGCCCAGACGGCGCATGGTCATGTGGCCGCCGCGGACCGAGCTGCTGCCCCCGGTCATGCGCATGCCGCCGAGGATCTGGTAGTCGGTCCCGGCGGGGGCGGTGACCACCTCCATCGCGGCGATGTCGAGGTCGAGCTCCTCCGCCACCAGCTGCGCCATGGCGGTGTGGATGCCCTGGCCGCCCTCCACGAAGGGGGAGCGCAGTTCGACCGTGCCGTCGGGCCGGATGTCGAGGAAAGCCGAGAGCGAGGCCCCCGGCGCGGCCCCGGCGGCGTCCTGCGCGCGCGACGCGCGGGGCGCCAGCGCCACCGCCAGCGTCAGGCCGGCGGCGCCCATGAACAGGCGGCGCGAGAGCTTGACCGGGGCGCCGGCGGCGGCCTCGATCCGGGCGGTTTCGGCGGCGGCGAGCCGGGACAGGTCGGACGTCCGGGCCGCGGGAAAGGGCGTGTCGGGGGTCGGGCGGGCGTGATCGTGCATGGCGGGCTCCTCCCTCAGGCTTTCGACGTCAGGTCGGCGAGCGCCGCGTCGATGGCGTTGTAGGTCCCGCAGCGGCAGAGATTGGAGATCGCGTAGGCCGCGTCCTCGGCGGTGGCCCGGGGGTTTTCCCTGAGCATCGCCACGGTCGCCATCACCTGGCCGGACTGGCAGTAGCCGCACTGGGCGACCTCGTGCTTCACCCAGGCCTCGACCACGCGGGCGCCGACCGGATCGGTCTCGATCGCCTCGATGGTGGTGATCTCGGCGCTTTCCAGCCCGTCGACCGGGGTGACGCAGGATCGCGTCGCGACCCCGTCGATCATCACCGTGCAGGCGCCGCACATGCCGATGCCGCAGCCGTATTTCGTGCCTTGCAGCTCCAGCTCCTCGCGAATGGCCCAGAGCAGGGGGGTGTCGGGCTCGATGTCGAGGTCGCGGGTCTCTCCGTTGACGGTCAGCTTCATCTGGGGGCTCCTTCCTGCGGGCCCCGTCGGGACGGTCCGGCTCGAAGGCGCGGGCGCGGGGCTTCTTGTGCGTGGCTGGCGCGGTCCCGGAGCGTGAGCCGGGGCCGAAGGCTGGCTGCGGCGGCGCAAGAGGCGGCGCGGCTCAACCGAAAGGATAACACGGCCGCGCCGGATAACCACCCGCCGCGGCGGATCGTGATCGGCCCGGCGCGACGCCCCCGGCGGGGCTCGGCGGGGGCGGGCGGGCGCGGGCGGGCGCGGGCGGGGTCAGACGAAGACCATGCCCCCGTCGAGCGCGATGGACTGGCCGGTCATCCCGTCGGACTCCGCCGCCGCCAGATAGACCGCGAGCGGCGCCACGTCGTCGGCCCCCATGAAGCGGCCCAGCGCGGCGCGCTTCAGCGCGGCGTCGCGGATCGCCTCGGGCGTGGTTCCGGCGGCTTTGGCATGGGCGGGCAGGAAGGCGTCGCCCATGTCGGTGGTCACGATGCCGGGGCAGATGGCGTTCACCCGCACGCCCTTCGGGCCCATCTCCACCGCCAGGCAGCGGGTCAGCCCCACCACCGCGTGCTTGGAGGCGTTGTAGGCCGCCTGATTGGCCGAGGCCCATTTGCCCGCGGTCGAGGCGATGTTGACGATCTTGCCGTAGCCCGCCGCGATCATGCCGGGCAGCGCCGCCTGCATCAGGTGGAAGGGGCCGTCCACGTTGACCGTGAAGGTGCGGGAGAAGTCTTCGGGCGTCTGGTCGAGGAACCCGCTGGGGATATGCACGCCCGCGCTGTTCACCAGGATGTCGAGCCCGCCCAGCGCGGTCTCGGCTTTCGCGACCAGCGCGAAACAGGCGGCGCGGTCGGTCACGTCGCAGACCATCGCCTCGACCCGACCGCCATGGGGGGCGACGGCGGCGCGGGCTTCCTCCAGTTTCGCGGGATTGGTGGCGGCGAGGACCACGTCCGCGCCCTCGGCCGCATAGGCCTCGGCGATGGCCAGTCCGATGCCGCGGCTGCCGCCGGTGATCAGCGCCCTGCGCCCCGCAAGCCTGTCGCCCATGCCCTGACCTCCTGTCATGCAACCGCCCCCGACCCTGCGACGGCTCGGGGGCGGGCGCAACGGGGGGGACGGCTCAGGCGTTGAAGTTCAGCCTCAGCCCCGGCTTCGCCCAGCGGGTCTTCACCAGCCGCCCCGAGGCCGAACAGGTGATCCACGCATCCCGCATGTCCGCGCCGCCGAAGCAGATGTTGGTGATGTAGGGGTCGTGGGGGTCGAACGGGACCGGGATGAACTCGACCTCGCCCGTGTCCGCGTCGACGATGCTGATCCCGCCGCGCATCAGGGTGGCGACGCAGACCGCCCCGTCCGCCTGGACCGCGAGACTGTCGAGCAGCTGGTAATCCGGCAGCGTCGCCAGCAGGCGGCCCGGCCGGAAGCCCTCGGGCGGGGCCAGCACGCCGGGGGAGGTGATGTCGAAGGACCACACGCGGGAGGTCCGGGTCTCCGCCACATGCAGGACCTTGCCGTCCGGCGACAGCCCGCAGCCATTGGCGGTGATCAGCGGGAAGCGCTGGCGGCTGATGGCGGAGCCGTCGGCCTTGGCGTGGTAGACCGCGCCGTGGTGCATGGTCTCGGCCATGGTCTTGCCGAGATCGGTGAACCACATGCCGCCCTGCGCATCGAAGACGATGTCGTTGGGCCCGCGCAGGGGGATGCCGTCGCATTCGGTGTAGAGCGTCTCCACCGCCCCGGTCGCCAGGTCCACCGCCTGGATGGAGCCGGAGGCGTAGTCGTCCGGCGTGCCGGCGGGGACCTTGATCCCCCCGCGCTCGGCCCACACGAAGCCGCCGTTGTTGCAGACATAGACCCGGCCGTCCGGACCGATGGCGGCGCCGTTCGGCCCTCCGCCCAGCTCCGCCACGATCTCCTTGCTCCCGTCCGGGCGCACCCGGGTGAGGGCGCCGCGCCGGATCTCCACCAGCACGACCGAGCCGTCATCCATGGCCACCGGCCCCTCGGGGAACTCCAGCCCCTCGGTCACGATCTCGAAGTTCATTGTCACCCTCTTCCTTGTTCGGCGCCCAGCTTACCAGGTGTCCACGAAGGGCCGCTTGCGTCCGGAGAGCGGCGGGCGCAGGCGGACCGAGCCGAGGCCCGAAAGCACCCAGGCCCGAGTCTCCGCCGGGTCGATCACCGCGTCGATCTCCAGCGTCGAGGCGACGCGGATGGCCTTGCCCTGCTGGTAATATTCGTCGAGCAGCCGGTCATAGAGCGCCTTCTTCTCCACCGGGTCCTCGACCGCGTCCAGTTCGCGCCGATAGCCCAGCGTCACCGCGCCCTCCAGCCCCATGGGGCCGAATTCGCCGGTGGGCCAGGAGACGGTGAAGAAGTTGTCGTAGGTCCCGCCCCCGACCATGCCCTGCGCGCCGAGCCCGTAACACTTGCGCAGCACCACGGCGAAGAGGGGCACCGAGATGGACCGCGCCGTGACGAACATCCGGCAGACATGGCGCACCAGTCCGGTCCGCTCCGCCTCCGGCCCGACCATGAAGCCGGGCGTGTCGCACAGCGAGATCAGCGGGATGTCGAAGGCGTCGCAGAGCTGCATGAAGCGGCTGGCCTTGTCCGCCGCCGGCCCGTCGATGGCGCCGCCGATATGGCGGGGATTGTTGGCCATGATCCCGAAGGGCTTGCCCTCGATCCGGATGAAGGCGGTGACGATGCCGATGCCGAATTCGCGGCGCAGCTCCAGCACCGAGCCCTCGTCGGCGATCGACTCCACCACGTCCTGCGGGGAATAGACCCGCAGGCGGTTCTCGGGGATGACGTGGCGGGCGCGGCGCGGATCGGGGGCGGTCCAGTCCGTGATCGGGCCCTGGAAATAGGAGAGGTATTTCTTCGCGACCTCGCAGGCCTCTTCCTCGTCCTTCACGCGGATGTCGACGACGCCGTTGGCGCACTGGTCGTCGATCGGCCCGATCTCCTCTGGTTTGTAGATGCCCAGGCCCCCGCCCTCGATCATGGCGGGGCCGGCCATGCCGATATTGGAGGACTCGTCCGCGATGATCACGTCGCAGCAGCCCAGCAGGGCGGCGTTGCCCGCGAAGCAGCGGCCCGAGACGATGCCCACCACCGGCACCTGTCCCGACAGTTCCGCGAACTTGGAGAAGGTGCCGTTGGAGATGCCGGCATAGGTGGCGCGCTCGGTGTCGCCGGGGCGCCCGCCGCCGCCTTCGGCGAAGAACACCAGCGGCAGGTTCCACTCCTTGGCGGTGGAGCAGATGCGGTCCAGCCGGCGGTGGTGGCGCTGGCCCTGGGTGCCGGCCAGCACCATGTAGTCGCCCACCGCGAAGGCGCAGCGCGTCAGCTCCGGGCCGAACTGCGCGCCGTTCACATGGCCGATGCCGGTCAGCATCCCGTCGCCGGTGGTGTTCGCGATCAGATCCTCTTCCGAGCGGCGCTGGCGCTGGGCGGCGATGGCGAATTCGCCGAACTCCCGGAACGTGCCCGGATCGCAGACCGAGGCGAGGTTCTCCCGCGCCGTGCGATGGCCGCGGCCATGGCGCTTGGCGACGGCCTCGGGGCGGTTTTCGTCCTGTCCGAAGGCCCGGCGGGCGGTGACTTCGGCCAGGTCGGGGCGGATGCGGTCGAGGTCGATCTCGGCCTCCGCGGCGGCGCCGGCGGCGGCGCCGGGATCGGGCTCGATGGCCAGCAGGGGCTCGGCGTCCATCAGGGTCTGGCCGGGCGCGCCGAAGATGGCGCGCACCACCCCGCCGACGGGGGCGGAGACGACATGCTCCATCTTCATCGCTTCGAGGATGGCGAGCTGCTGACCCGCGGCCACGACATCGCCGGGCGAGACCGACAGCGTGACCACAGTCGCCTGCATCGGCGCGGGCACGGGGACCGCGCCCTCGGGGATGGCCGCGGCGGCGGCGGCGGCCTGGGGCCCGCCGATCTCGGCGCCGGGCAGGGCGGCGGGGGCGAAGGCGGCGGCGGCGTCGAACAACGCCCTGGCCTCGGCCTCGATGAAGGTGGTGGTGACGGAGGCCGCGGCGACCTCCGGCCGGGCGAGCAGGGCGCGCAGCCAGGGCAGGTTGGTGTCCACCCCCTCGATCCGGAATTCGGACAAGGCCCGTTCGGCGCGGGCCAGCGCCGCGGTCCAGCCGCCGGCGCGCGCATGGACGATCACCTTGGCGAGCAGGCTGTCATAGTGCGGCGAGGTCCGGTAGCCGGCATAGGCGAAGCCGTCCACCCGCACCCCGGCGCCCGAAGGCGGCTCATAGACCGCGACCCGGCCACCGGCGGGCAGGGCCTGCGCGGTCTCGTCCATCCGCTCCATGTTCACGCGAAGCTGCACGGCGCAGCCCTCCGGCGCGCGGGGGCCGTCGGCGAGGCCCATGCCGGCGAGCGTCTCGCCGCCGGCGATGCGGAGCTGGCGGGCCACGAGGTCGTCGCCGTGGATCTCCTCCGTCACCGTGTGCTCGACCTGGATGCGGGGGTTGGCCTCGATGAAGAAGACGTCCTCGCCTTCGGTCGGCTCCGCCGCCACCAGGAATTCGAACGTGCCCAGGCTGCGATAGTCGGCCGAACGCGCCAGCCTCAGCGCATGGGCGCAGAGGCGGGCGCGCTGGTCCTCGGTGATCGAGGGGGAGGGCGCGATCTCCACCACCTTCTGGTGACGGCGCTGAAGCGTGCATTCCCGCTCGCCGTAATGGATGCAGGCGCCGGTGCCGTCGCCGAGCACCTGGACTTCGAGATGCCGGGCTGCGGGCAGGAACCGCTCCACATAGACGTCGGCGCGCCCGAAAGCGGCCTCGGCCTCGGAGCGGCAGCGGGTCCAGGCGTCCTCGACCTCCGTCTCGGCGCGGACCACGCGCATGCCGCGCCCGCCGCCGCCGGCGACGGCCTTGACCAGCATGGCGGCGCCGGGGGGGAGGGCGGCGAAGAAGGCGCGGGCCTCGTCGAGGCTGGCGCTTCCCGCATTGGCGAGATCGCCGCCGGCGAGGATCGGCACGCCCAGTTCCGCGGCGCGCCTGCGGGCGGCGAGCTTGTCGCCCAGCAGCGCCAGCGCGGCGGGGGTGGGGCCGACGAAGGTCATGCCGGCGGCTTCGACGGCGGCGGCGAACTCGGCGTTCTCCGACAGGAAGCCGTAGCCGGGATGCACCGCGTCGGCGCCGGCGCGGCGGGCGGCCTCGACCACCTCCGCCACGTCCAGATAGGCCCGCGCGCCGCGGCCGGGCAGGGTTTCGCGCGTCGGAGCGCGGAGCATGTGCAGGCTTTCCGCGTCATCCTGCGGCCCGATGGCGATGGGCGTGACGCCCAGATCGAGCGCCGTGCGCGCGATGCGCAGCGCGATCTCGCCGCGATTGGCGATCAGCAGGCGGCGGGGCGGGGCGAAGGCGGGGCCGGTTCCCGCGGCCATCTGCGCGGCGTCGCTCATAGGGCGAGCGCCGGGCTGGGGAACTCGCGCCCGACGGGCGTCGAACGGTTGACACAGGGCGCATGCATGGCGCTTCTCCTCCCAAGAGATCCTCGCGCGGTTCCGGACTTGCGCCGGATGATACGCGGGCTGACATTCGTCAGGATTTGGGATACCGTAGGGGCGGCTCGCGGATCGGTCAACCGGCCGCGGGCGTGTCGGGCGTCATGCCGGGCGCGGCGATGCAGACAAGGGGAGCGGATCATTGGCCAGGGGACAGGGCGACGGCGAGACACCCGATCCGGCGGCGGCGACGCTGTCGGAAGCCGAGCTGACGGTCGTGCAGAACGAATCCCTCATCCACCGACGGCGGGAGCAGATCTGCCAGGCGGCGCTGGAGCTGTTCCTTGAGAAGGGCTTCGCCTCGACCACGATTCGCGACATCTGCGCGAAGTCCGGGGTCAACCAGGCCAGCATCTACGACTACATCGCCAACAAGAACGATATCCTGCGCCGGCTGCTGAACCAGCTGTGGTTCAACCCCGACGTGCCGACCCTGCCCGAGATGCTGCGCGCCGCGCCCGAGGCCGGGTTCGAGGAGGTGCTGCGCCGCTACCTGCGCGAGGCGTGGGAGAAGAAGCGCAAGGGCACGCTGCTGGTCTACCGCTCGGTCCCCCACATGTTGGAGGAGGACCGCCGCGCCATGCGGGTGCGCGACAAGGCGCTGCTCGCGGACCTGTCGGGGGAGCTGGCGGAGCGCGTGGGCCTGCCCGAGCGCGATCCGCGCACCGAGGTCATGGCCAACATGATCATCTTCATGACCGCCTTCGGCCCGATGCGGGACTGGCTGACCCGCGACGTGGAGGACGAGGTGATGCTCGACGTCGTCGCCGCGGGCGTCGCCGCGATGGTGGCCCGGCTGGCCGAAAGCGCGGGCGAGGACGGCTGACGGACGGCGCGCGCCCCCGCCCCGGCGCGCGCCGTCTCCCGGGTTCTTAGCCGGCGTCGAATTCCTGCGCGATCGCGGCGCCGCATTCGGCGATGCGCCGCGCGCGATAGCCGAACGCCACCGGGTCGGCCGAGGCCGAGGACACGTTGCCCATCGCCGCCCGCGCCGCCACGCCCTGGATGATCGCGGCCGAGCGGAAGCAGGCGAAGGCGAGGAACAGCGGCCATTCCGGAATGCCCGCGCGGCCGGACCGCGCGCAGTAGCGGGCCACCATCTCCGCCTCCGAGGGCAGGCCCGCCGCCGCCATGTCGGCCCCGCCGGGCAGGTCCTTCGGCGTGCGCCAGGGCAGGCACAGATAGGCGAGGTCGGCCAGCGGATGGCCCAGCGTCGCCAGCTCCCAGTCCAGCACGCCGATGATCCGCGGCTCGGTCGGGTGGACCACCATGTTGCCCAGCCGGAAATCGCCGTGGACGATCGAGGTCTCGTCCGCCGCGGCGGGCGCGCGCTCCATCAGCCAGTCGCGCAGCCAGTCGAAGCGGGCGTAGTCGAAATCCGCGGGCAGGGCGGACTTGGCGCCTTCGTATTGCGTGGCCCAGCGGGCGGTCTGGCGGCCGAGATAGCCTTCGGGCCGGCCGAAATCCGCCAGCCCCACGGCCGTCTGATCCACCCCATGCAGGTCGGCCAGCGTGTCGATCAGCGCGTGGGCCAGCGCCGGGCGGTCGGCGCGGGCCACCGGGTCCATGGCGGGGGGCGGGATGATGCGGCCCGCAAGATGCGCCATGACGTAGAACTCGGCGCCGATCACGTCCGGATCGTCGCAATAGGCGACCATGCGCGGCGCCGGGACCGGCGTGTCGCGCAGGGCGTCCATCACCCGGTATTCGCGGTCCACCGCATGGGCGCGGGGCAGCAGCTTTCCGGGGGGTTTCTTGCGCAGCACATAGCGCGTCCCGTCCGGCAGGGTCAGCAGGAAGGTGGGGTTCGACATCCCGCCCTGGAACTGGCGCACCTCCAGCCCCGCGGCGCCGTCCGGCAGGCGCGGGTCCAGCCAGGCCTGCAGCGCGGCCTCGTCGAAGCGGTGGACGGGCAGCGGCTCGATCACCACGGGCGTGTCGGTGATGGCGTAGGGCGAACCGCTCATGCGGCCCCTCCCCGGCGGCGCGGCGCCGCGGCGGTCATGGTCATCGGTCGTTCCTCCCTTGCGGCCCGGACCGGACCGCGACCCGCCGCCGGCGTCTGAGGCGCGCCGGGCTTGCGGACGTCGTGCTGACGCTCGTCGTGCTGACGAATGTCAGGACGGACGGTAGCCACGCCCGCCGGTTGCGTCAATCGCTCGCGCCGGGGGCCTCGCCGCTCGCGCCGCTCGCCTCCGATCCGCGCAAGCGTCTTGCCCGTGACCTGTGCTTGACGTAGGGCTGACAACTGTCAGTACGGGAGGAGCCCGCGACGGGAGCCGAAGGAGGATCCACCTCCGCGCCCCGCCCGGGCCACGCGACATTCGGAGAGGTTCGATGACCGCCAGCGCAGAACAAACCGCCGCCTATATCGCCGAGGCCGGCCGCATGGCCTGGGTGGCCCCCGGCCTGGCCGATGACCAGTCCCTGCGCCCGATCCGCTCGGTCGGGATCATCGGGGCGGGCACCATGGGCGGCGGCATCGCCATGAACTTCGCCACCGCCGGCATCCCCGTCACCATCGTCGAGCAGAAGCAGGAGGCGCTGGACCGCGGCCTCAAGGTGGTGCGGACCAACTACCAGCGCTCCGCCGATCGCGGCCGTTTCCCGCCCGAGGAGGTCGACGCCCGCATGGACCGCTTCACCGGGGCGCTCGGGCTCGAGGCGCTGGGCGAGGTGGATCTGGTGATCGAGGCGGTGTTCGAGGATCTCGAACTGAAGAAGACCATCTTCAAGGACCTCGACCGGATCTGCAAACCCGGCGCGATCCTGGCCACCAACACGTCGGGCCTGGACATCGACGCCATCGCGGCCGTCACCTCGCGCCCCGGCGACGTCATCGGGCTGCACTTCTTCTCCCCCGCCAACGTCATGAAACTGCTGGAGATCGTGCGCGCGGACGAGACCTCGGACGAGGTCGTGGCCACGTCCATGGAACTGGCGAAGAAGATCAACAAGGTCGCCGCCCTGGTCGGCGTCTGCCCCGGCTTCGTGGGCAACCGCATCCTGCGCGCCCGCCAGGTGCAGGCCAACAAGCTGGTCTGGAAGGGCGTCATGCCCTGGGACGTGGACGCGGCGCTGAACGCGTTCGGGTTCAAGATGGGGCCCTACCAGATGTCGGACCTCGCGGGGCTCGATATCGGCTGGTCCAAGGGCGCGACCACCGCCAACCCGATCCGCGACGCGCTGTGCGAGATGGACCGCCGCGGGCAGAAGACCGGCGCCGGCTATTACGACTATGACGAGGCCCGCAAGGGCAGCCCCTCCGACGTCACCGCCAAGGTGATCGCCGAGGTCACCGGGGCCGAGCCGTCCTCCATGTCCCGCGACGAGATCACCGAGACCTGCATCTTCCCGATGATCAACGAGGCGGTGAAGATCCTGGAGGACAACAAGGCCCAGCGGCCGTCCGACATCGATGTGATCTGGCTGTCGGGCTACGGCTGGCCCTCCGACAAGGGCGGCCCGATCTGGTACGGCGACATGGTCGGCCCCAAGGCGGTGCTGGCCCGGATGGAGAAGCTGGGCGCCGACGATCCCGATTTCGCCCCGGCCGAGACCCTGAAGAAGCTGGCCGCCGAGGGCGGGCGCTTCGTGGATCTCGACCTCGGCGGGCTGAAGACCGGCGGCAAGTGATCGCCTGAAGACACGGGGAGGGGGCGCGCCGTCCCCTCCCGGCTCCCCGACGACCCCTCCCCGCCGCACGGGGAGCGACCGCGAAACGCGGCGGGTCGCGGGCCATATGGGAGGAATGCTCATGGTCGACACGACCCTTTTCGATCTCACCGGCAAGACCGCGCTGCTGACCGGCGCCTCCAAGGGCATGGGCCGGGCGATGGCGCACGCGCTCGCCGCCCATGGCGCGACGGTGGTGATCAGCTCGCGCAAGCAGGACCAGCTCGACGCCGCGGCGGCCGAGATCAACGCCGATATCGGCGCCGACCGGGTTCATGCGGTGGCCGCGAACGCCGGCCGGCACGCGGAGCTTGAGGCGCTGGTCGCGAAGACGCGGGAGCTTTCCGGCCCGGTGGACATCGTGGTCGGCAACGCCGGGGTGAACATCCACTACGGCAAGATCTCCGAGATCCCCGACGTGGCCTATGAGAAGACCATGGCCACCAACGTGCAGTCCAACCTGTGGCTGGCGCGGCTGGTGGTGGGCGACATGATCGCGCGCGGGGGGGGCTCGATGATGTTCACCTCCTCCGTGGGGGCGTTCAAGCCGTCCTCGACGCTGGGGCTCTACGGCATCTCCAAGCTGGCGCTGATCGGGCTGGTGCGGAACCTGGCGGATGAATTCGGGCCGCAGGGCGTGCGCGCCAACGCCATCTGTCCGGGCCTGATCCGCACCGACTTCGCCAAGGCCCTGTGGGACAACCCGGAGGCCGAGGCCCGCGCCAATTCCCAGATCCCCCTGCGCCGGCTGGGCCAGGCGGACGATTTCGGCGGCGTGGCGGTGTTCCTCGCCTCGGACGCCAGCAAATACATGACCGGGCAGGCGCTGACCGTCTGCGGCGGCACCAACATGTGGGCCTGAAGGCCCCGCGACACGGGAGGAGACCGTCATGGACGTGAAAGACAGGATCGTCGTGGTCACCGGCGCGGCCGGAGGCATCGGGCGGGCGCTGGCGCAGCGTTTCGCGCAGGCGGGGGCGAAAACCGTCGTCTGCGTGGATCTCGACGAGCTGGGCGCGAAGCAGACCGCGGCCGAGGTCGGGGGCGTGGGCCTGCGGCTCGACGTGGCCGACGAGGCCGCGACCGGCGCCCTGATCGAGAAGGTGGAGACCGAGATCGGCCCCATCGACCTCTATTGCTGCAATGCCGGCATCTCCATGCGCGGCGGCCCGGAAGTGGAGGATGCCGCCTGGCAGAAGATCTGGGAGATCAACGTGATGGCCCATATTTGGGCCGCGCGTCACCTGGCGCCGCGGATGATCGCGCGGGGCGGGGGCTATTTCCTCAACACCGCCTCGGCGGCGGGTCTGCTGAGCCAGGTCGGCTCGGCCCCCTACGCCGTGACCAAACATGCCGCGGTGGCCTTCGCGGAATGGATCTCGCTGACCTATGGGGATCAGGGGATCAAGGTCTCGGTCCTGTGCCCGCAGGCGGTGAACACCAACATGATCAAGGGCAAGGAGGACGGGGTCGCCGCGGTCAACGGTCTGATCGAGCCCGAGCCGGTGGCGGAGGCCTGCCTCAAGGCGATCGAGGCGGAGACGTTCCTCGTGCTCCCGCATCCGGAGGTGCTGGAATACATGCGCCGCAAGACCGCGGATTACGACCGCTGGCTGGGCGGGATGCGCAAGCTGAACCGGCGATTCAACCCGCTGGCCAGGGCCGGCTGAGCCGACATCGCCGACCTGCGCGCCGCCCGCCGCCGGAGCTCCCGGCGGCGGGCGGTCGCGTTTCGGGCGGGGCTCAGCCTCCGGCGGCCGGCTCGGGGGTCCTGGCCGGCGCGGCGCTGCGCAGGGCGGTGGGACGCAGGCTGATGACGCCGCTGGCGGTCAGCGCATCGTAGTCGCCCGGATCGCGGCCCAGCACGCGGGTCAGCACATCCTGCGTGTCGGCCCCCAGCAGGGGCGCGGGTCCGCGCAGCCGGGTCCGCGCTCCGTCCACCGTCCAGGACAGCGCGAACTGCCGCTGCGGCGCGACATGGGCGCGGAGCACGTCCACATAGGTCCCGCAGGCGTCGAGATGCGGGTCCTCGATCACCTGCTCGGGCTTCAGAACCGGCGCCGCGACCACGCCGGCGGCTTGCAGGGCGACGGCCATCGCCTCGGCCTCCCGCCCGGCGGAGGCCGCCGCAATCGCCGCGTCGATCTCCGCCGTTGCCCGGCGGCGCGCGGCGAAATCGGGATGCGCCTCGGCCAGGTCCGGGCGCCCGATGGCCTTCGCCAGCGCCCGCCATGCGGCGTCGTCGGGCGCGGCGATGGCGATCCAGGCGTCCTCGCCGGCGGCCGGATAGATCCCGTGCGGCGCCATCGCGGCATGACGCATGCCGGGCCTCGGCGGCTCCCGCCCGGTGACCGAGCGCGACAGCACCGCCGGCGCGGTGAAGGGCAGCAGGCATTCGCACTGGCTGACATTCATCCACTGGCCCAGGCCCGTGCGCTTGCGATGGATCAGCGCCGCCAGGAGGCAGGCCGCCCCGTGAATGCCCCCGACCGGGTCGCCATAGGCGATATGGCCCATGGTCGGCGGCCCGTCCGGCGCGCCGCGGAAGCTCGGCAGGCCCGAGCCCTGTTCAAGGGTCGAGCCATAGGCCCGCGTGTCGGACCACAGGTTGCCGGACCCGAAGGCCGACATCGACAGCATCACCAGATCCTCGCGCCCGGCGCTCAGCTGCTCCCAGCCCATGCCCAGCCGCGGCATGACCCCGGCGGCGTGGTTCTCCACCACCGCGTCGGAGGCCGCGACCAGCGCCCGGGCCAGGGCCTTGCCCTCTTCCGTCGTCAGGTCGAAGGAGACGCTGGCCTTGTTGCGGTTCACCGCGGAGAAGCGGCGCGAGGTCTCGTATTGCGCGGCGGCGATGGAGTCCGCGTCCCACAGCGTGCCGCGCCACCAGTCGGGATAGCGTCCGGCCTCGATCTTGATGACCTCGGCCCCGAGATCCGCGAGGATCCTCGTGGCCAGCGGCCCCGCCCAGCCCATGGAGAAATCCGCGATCCGCAGGCCCGAGAGCGGCGCCAGAGGGTCCGCGGCGCCCTGCGGCGGGGTTCCCGTTCCCGGCCCGCCCGGCGCCTCGACCCGCAAGGGAGAGGCCGGGCCGGTCGCGTCCTCGCGCCCGTCGATCCTGGCGAACGTGCCGCGCGTGGCGAAGACCGGATGGCTCAGCAGGCCGCCGGCGTCGGGCACCACCACGCAGGGGACTTTCAGCTCGCGGCCCAGCGCGGCCCAGTCCTCGGCGGACCTGCCGGGAAGCACGGCGTCGATGGCGGCCTCGATCTCGTCCGAATGCTCGGACCGGGTGTGGATCGTCGCCATGCGCGGGTCGGTGGCCAGGTCGGGGCGTTCCAGCATCTCGCACAGGCCCGCCCATTGCGCGGCGGTGATGCAGGTCACGCCCAGCCAGCCGGTCTTGCAGCGGTGGATCGAGACCGGGCAGGTCGGGTGGAAGCGGTTGACCCCGTTGCGCGGGCAGGGGCGGTCGAGCGACTGGGCGTCGTTGATCTGAAGATCCGAGAGCACCAGGCAGGATTCGAGGATCGAGACCTCGCAAAGCCTGTGCGTCCGCCCGGCGTAGAGCGCGGCGAGCCCCGCCGTGGCGGCCGCCACCCCGCCGATCATCGCCGCCTGAAGGTCGCCGAGCGGCAGGGGCGGGCCGTCCTCCGGGCCGCAGGGGTGGATCATGCCGGTCAGCGCCTGGACGGCGAGATCCGCGCCCCGCCAGGCCCCGCGGGGGCCGCGGGGGCCGAACCAGCTCAGGTCCAGCGTGGCGTGACGCGGGCGGGCGTTGATCGGCGCGCGGGGGGCGTCCTCGCCCAGGATCAGCAGGTCGGAAGCGGCGACGGCCTCATCGAGCCCGGCCGCGTCCAGCGACCGTTTGCCTTGCGAGAGCCAGGCGTGGAGCAGGCCTTCGGTTTCCGGGGCGTCCGGGTCCTCGCGCCGTCGGCGCAGCGGGTCGCCGCCTTCGGGCTCCAGCCGCGCCACGTCGGCGCCGAGCGCGGCCAGCAGCCGTCCCGTCCAGGCGCCGCCGACGCCGCCGGCGATCTCGGTCGCGCGATACCCCGCGAGCGGTCCGGTCGCGTCCGTCATGTCGTCACCTTTCCGGCCCGCGCGCCGCGGCGTTCCCGCAAGGCGCCGGCCCTCCCATTCGTCGTTGCATGCCTTTCCGGTCGCCTGTCGCTTGCGTCCGGCGGGCGCTTTTCGCGCAGGGGCATGGTGCTCTGACGGTTGTCAGGACGCAAGGACAATAAGGGTTGCGTAGGACGTCGCGCTTTTCGCGCTCCCGGCGCCGAGGCCCGCCGGCGCCCGCCGACGCGGCCCGAAACGCGAACGGGGCGCCCGGTGGGGCGCCCCGTCGTCTCATTCGCCGGAGGCCGAAATCACGGCCCGTCGAACATCCGCGAGCCGCGGTTGGTGGCGTCGGCCATCGCCGCCTGGCGGTCGTTGGAGTTCCGGAAGTCCTTGACCTCGGCGCGCGCGACCACCGCGTGATGCACCTCGTCCGGGCCGTCGGCCAGGCGCAGGGTGCGCTGCTTGGTGTACATCCCCGACAGCGGCGACCACTGCGACACGCCGGTGGCGCCGTGGACCTGCATGGCGTCGTCGATGATCTTGCACGCCTTCTCGGGCACCATGGCCTTGACCATCGACACCCAGACGCGGGCCTCCTTGTTGCCCAGCACGTCCATGGCCTTGGCGGCCTTGAGCACCATCAGGCGGCAGGCCTCGATCTCGATGCGCGAACGGGAGATGGTCTCCATGTTCTTGCCCAGGTCGATGATCTTCTTGCCGAAGGCCTCGCGGGACAGACCGCGGGCGATCATCAGGTCGAGCGCCTTCTCGGCGGCCCCGATCGAGCGCATGCAGTGATGGATGCGGCCCGGGCCGAGGCGAAGCTGCGAGATCTCGAAGCCGCGGCCCTCGCCCCAGAGCATGTTGCTCTCCGGCACGCGGACGTCCTTGAAGCGGATCTGCATGTGGCCGTGGGGCGCGTCGTCATGGCCGAACACGCACATCGGGCCGACGATCTCGACGCCGGGGGTGTCGATGGGCACCAGGATCTGGGACTGCTGGCGGAACGGCTCGGCGTCGGGCGAGGTCTTGACCATGGTGATCATGATCTTGCAGCGCGGGTCGCCGGCGCCGGAGATGTAATACTTCTCGCCGTTGATCACCCACTCGCCGTTCTCCAGCACCGCGCGGGTGCCGACATTGCGGGCGTCCGAGGAGGCGACGTCGGGCTCGGTCATCGCGAAGGCCGAGCGGATCTCGCCGGCCAGCAGGGGCTTGAGCCACTGCTCTTTCTGCTCGGGGGTGCCGACCCGCTCCAGCACTTCCATGTTGCCGGTGTCGGGGGCGGAGCAGTTCATCGACTGCGAGGCCAGCGGGTTCTTGCCCAGCTCGGCGGCGATGAAGGCGTAGTCGAGGTTGGACAGGCCCTCGCCGGTTTCGGCGTTGGGCAGGAAGAAGTTCCACAGGCCGGCTTCCTTGGCCTTGTTCTTCAGACCCTCGAGGATCTCGAGCTGGCCTTCGCCATAACCCCAGCGCTCGGCGCGGTTGGCGCCCAGGCGCTCGTATTCCTCCAGCGCCGGGTCGCAATTGTCACGGATATGCTTGACCACGGCGTCGAGAAGCGGCTTGGCCTTCTCGGACATCGTCAGGTTGTTCATTTCGTCATGCGGCGACATCGTCATGTGCGGTCCTTCCAGGGTGAACGGCGGGGCGCCCGCGTGGGGGCGGCGAAGGTCGAATTCGGCTTGGACCGGAAGGCGCAGGGGGAACGGCGGCTCGGCCGGCCGGCGCGCGCCGTCATGGCGGCGCGCGCGGCGGAGATGGTCGGACCTTGCAGGCCGAACCCGAGCGACATTCCCAATCCTCCCGATCACGCGGCGTCGTTGGGTGCGCCGCGCTTGACCTGACTGTTGTCAGGATTGTTAAGCCCAAGCGGCCCTCCGGTCAAGCGGCCGGGACGGCTGGGGGGCGTTTCGACCATAAGCGGTCCCGCGGGCGCCATTGCTTGCGTCGAGGCGCGAGCGTCGGTCCGCGGGCGCGGATCGTGGGGGAACCCTGCTTGATCCCGGGGAGTCGCGCAAGCGGGACATACGCGCGGGAATGTCACCGCCTGCCCGCCCGCCCGTCCGCCCGCCTGCCCTCCCGTCCGCCCGCCCGGGATCGGGCGCCGGGTCAGGGCCGTCGCCGTCGCCGTCGGCGTCAGGCCTCGCGGGCGAAGCGGACGACGTCGGGCAGGTGCTCCTTGCCGAACCACATCTCCTCGCCCACGAAGAAGGTGGGGGAGCCGAAGCAGCCCCGCTCCACCGCCGCCGTGGTGCTGGCGACCAGTTCGGCCTTCACTTCCGGCGTCTGGGCCAGCGTCATCAGCCCGGCCCCGTCCAGCCCCGCCGCGTCGAGCGCCGCGACGACCACGTCCGGATCGTCCATCTTCAGCCCCTGCTCCCACATCGCGGCGTAGACCGCGTCGACATAGGCCTCGAACACGCCCGTCCGGCGGGCCGCGAAGGCCCCGCGCATGACGCCCAGCGTGTTGACCGGGAAATGCGGGTTGCGGCGATACGCGGTCAGGCCGTGAAGGCGCGCGAAACGCTCCATCTCGCGGCTCGAATAGGCGAGCTTGGCCGGAACGCCGGCGAAGGCCTGCATCGGCGAGACGTTGCCGGTGGCCTTGAACACGCCCCCGAGCAGGATCGGAACGTAGTCGAAGCGCGCCCCCTCCCGCGCCGCGAGGCCGGGGATGACGCGGTGGCAGAAATAGGCGTTGGGGCTGCCGAAATCGAACAGGAACTCGATGGGTGTCATGGGGGTCACCATTTCTCCGCGAAGGGACGGATCTCGGTCTCGAAGGACCAGGCGTCCTCGGACTGGGAATAGAGGGCCCAGTAGGTCTCGGCGACCGAGGCGGGGTTCATCAGCCGTCCCGGCGGCAGGGCGGCGAGCGCCTCCCGCCCCTCGCGGGCGGCGATGCGCTCCCGCACGAAATCGGTGTCCACGCCGGCGTCGATGACCAGGTGAGCGACGTGGATATGCTTCGGCCCCAGCTCCCGCGCCGCGGACTGGGCGACGGCGCGCAGGCCGAACTTCGCGGCGGCGAAGGCCGAAAAGCCCGAGCCCCCGCGCCGGGACGCCGTGGCCCCGGTGAAGAAGATCGCGCCGCGTTCGCGCGGGACCATGATCCGCGCAGCCTCCCGCGCCGTGACGAAGCCGGCGAAGCAGCCCATTTCCCAGACCTTGCGGAACACGCGGTCGGTGGTCTCGGTCAGCGGGAAGCTGACATTGCCGCCGATGTTGAAGATGCAGACCTCCAGCGGGGCGATGGCTTCGGCCTCGTCCAGGAAGGCGGCGAGGTCCTCGGGGTCGCGGGCGTCCAGGCTGCGGCCGGTGGCGCGGCCGCCCTCGGCCTCGATCTCGGCGATCAGGGGGGCGAGCTTGTCGCCGCCGCGCCGGCCCAGATGCACGGCGAATCCCTCTTGGGCGAAGCGCCGGGCGATGGCGGCGCCGATGAAGCTGCCGGCGCCGACGACGGCGACGGAGGCGTTGCGAGGCTGCATGACTCTCCCCTTTGCGCCGGGGGTCGCGACGCGGGGCCGGCCTCCGGTTCGATATGGACGCCGCCCGCGCGGGGCGGGCGGCTTTTCCAACGGGTAGAGCGTTCCGAAATGGAATGCAAAGAAAAGGAAAGGCGGCGGAGGGAAAGGGCGCCGGGGCGCCCGCCCCTCAGCCCCCCGTCCCTCAGCCGTCCGCCCCTCAGCTCTCCGCCGCGATCCGGCTGAAGTCGGGCGCGCGCTTTTCGCGGAACGCCGTGGCGGCCTCGCGGAATTCCGGCCCGGCGATGCACTTGGCGAAGATCGCGCCTTCCTCCGCCATGCGGGCCTTGATCCGGTCGGCGGGCAGATCGCGCAGCAGGGCCTTGGTCAGCTTCATCGCGGCCCGCGGACGGGCGGCGAGCGCCGCGGCGCGCTCGGCCACATGGGCGGCGAGCGCCTCGGCGGGCAGGACCGCGTTGACGATGCCGACCTCCTTGCCCTCGGAGGCCGGGAACATCTCCCCGAACATCATCAGTTCGGCGGCCTTGGCATGGCCCGCGAGACGGGGCAGCAGCAGCGAGGACGCGGCCTCCGGCACCAGCCCGAGATTGACGAAGGGCAGCTGCAGCCGCGCCCGGTCCGAGGCGTAGACCAGGTCGCAATGCAGCAGCATGGTGCAGCCGACCCCGATGGCCAGCCCGTCGACCTGCGCGATCAGCGGCTTGCCGAAGGTCGAGATGGCGTCGAGGAAGACGAAGGCCGGCGACGGCTCGCCCGGCTTGCGGGCGGTGAAGTCGGAGACGTCGTTGCCCGACGTGAACACCTCGCCCGCGCCCTTGATGACGGCCACGGCGATGGCCGGGTCGGCGTCGGCGGAGGCCAGCGCGTCGGCCACGCCCTTGTACATGGCGCCGTTGATGGCGTTTTTCTTCGCCGGGTTGGACAGGGTGATCCACATCACCGCGCCGTCGCGTTCGACGATCGCCTGCGGGGTCTCGGGGGTCTCGGCGGGGGTCTCGGGGGTGGTCATCGGGGGCTCCTCCTGTCGCCGGGGCGCGCGGCCCCGTTTCCGCGCTCACCCTCGGGGGGCGGCGCGGGGCGGTCAAGTCGGGACGTGACGTCCACGGCAGGCGGAGCGGCGGGCGGGCGGCCTACCCGGCGACGACGATCCGCGTCACCAGTTCGGCGGCGTTCCTGGCGTCCAGCTTGCGCAGGATGGCGGCCCGGTGAACCTCCACCGTGCGGTGAGAGATGGCGAGCGCGCGGGCGATCTCCTTGCTGGTGCGGCCGTTGACGACATGGGCGGCGATCTCGCGCTCCCGCGCGGTGAGGGTCGAGGGGCCGCCGCCTGCGCCGCCGGTCTCCAGCCGCTCGAAGGTCCAGACCGAGCGTTCGAACGGGTTCTCCGGCGTCAGGGTGCGGCCGCGCACGCGGGTCCAGAACACCTCTCCGTCGCGGGCCTGCATGAAGCGTTCGTCGACGTGATCGGGGCGGGAGCGCAGGACGCTCAGCCAGCGCTCCCCCGTCGCGCGGAAGTCGCCGGCGGAGGGGTAGAGCAGGCGCACCGACCGCCCGGTCAGCTCCGCCTCCGGCCAGCCGAACAGCCGCGCGGCGGCGGCGTTGGCGGCGAGGATGCGGCGGTCCCCCAGCGCCATCATCGCCAGCGGCGCGGCGCGGAAGGCGAGGGCGGCGAGCTCGGGATCGGCCATATCGGGGCTCCGTGACGAACGCGTAGGTCTCTACGTAGTCCCACGCATGGCGGTGGCGCGCCAGAGGCGCGACATTCGCTGCCGAAACGCGCCGGGAGGGCGCGGCGGAGGGAGAAACGCCATGGGCGACGCGATCCACATCACCGGCAGCGGCCACACGAAATTCGGGCGCCTGCCCGACAGCCTCGAAGACCTGATCGTCGAGGCCGCCCGCGAGGCGATGGAGGAGGCGCAGGTCCCCCCCTCGGAGATCGACGCGGTGTTTCTCGGGCATTTCAATTCGGGGCTGGCCTCGGACGGCTTCGCCTCCTCGCTGATCCACCAGGCGCATCCGGACCTGCGCTTCACCCCGGCGGCGCGCTGCGAGAACGCCTGCGCCTCGGGCGCCGCGGCGATCCATGCGGGCATGAACGCGATCCGGGCCGGGCGGGCGCGCACGGTGCTGGTGGTGGGGGCCGAGAAGATGACCCACCGGCCCACGCCCGACGTGACCGCGGCGCTGGCCGGCGCCGGCTACCAGAACGACCCCGCCGAGGCCGCGCTGAGCTTCCCTCAGGTCTTCGGTCTGGCCGCGCAGGGCTACGCGGACCGGCATCGCGATCCGCTGGGGGACATGGCGCGCATCGCCTCGAAGAACCACGGCAACGCGATGAGGAACCCGCTCGCCCAGATGCACCGGGAGATGAGCGTCGAGGCCTGCGCCACGGTGACCGACAAGAATCCGCTGATCGCGCCGCCGCTGCGGCTGTCGGACTGCTCGCTGATCACCGACGGGGCGGCGGCGATCGTGCTGCAGGCCGAGGATGCGGCCGCCGACGCGCCGCGCCGGGTTCGGGTGGCGGCGGCCGAGCATGTCTCGGACTTCCTGCCCATGTCGCGCCGCGATTTCCTGAAATTCGAGGGCCCGGCCCGCGCCATCGCCCAGGCCTATGCGGCGGCGGGGATCACCGTGGCGGATCTCGACTTCGCCGAGGTGCATGACTGCTTCACCATCGCCGAGCTGCTGATCTACGAGGCCATGGGCCTCGCCCCCGCGGGTCGGGGCGGCGACGCGCTGGCCGAGGGCGTGGTGATGGCGGTGGGGGCGACGCCCGTGAACCTCTCCGGCGGGCTGAAGGCCAAGGGGCACCCGGTGGGGGCGACGGGCGTGTCGATGCACGCGCTGGGTTTCCGGCAGTTGACCGGGCGGGCCGGCGACATGCAGCGCAAGGGCGCCGAGACCGGCCTGCTGTTCAACATGGGCGGGGCGGCGGTGGCCAATTACGCCACCGTGCTGGCCGCCGACCGGGCCTGAGCCGATGAACCTCGCGACCTGGCTGCGCCAGTCGGCGCTGGCCTGGCCGGGTCGCCCGGCGATCCATGCGGGCGACCGGCTGTTCTCGGATTACCGCGGACTGACGGCGCGGGCGGCGGCGCTGGGCGCGGGGCTGGCCGCGCGCGGCGTAGGCAAGGGGGACCGCGTGGCGATCTTCCTCGCCAACCGGCCGGAATACCTCGAGATCCTTCACGCCTGCTGGTGGATCGGCGCGGCGGCCGTGCCGGTCAACTGCAAGCTGCACCCGGCCGAGGCCGCGTGGATCCTCGATCATTCCGGCGCGGCGCTGGCGCTTACGGATGACGGCGCCTCCGTGCCCGACGCGCCCTGTCCGGAACTCGCCGTCGACGGCCCGGACTACGCGTCGATGATCGCGCCGGGACTGGCCCCGGACGCCCCCCTCCCCGCGCCCGAGGCCTTGCCGGGCGAGGCGCTGGCCTGGCTGTTCTACACGTCGGGCACCACGGGGCGGCCCAAGGGGGTGATGCTTTCGCATGCCAACCTGATGCACATGACCCTGTGCTTCGGGACCGACGTGGACCGCATCCTGCCCGGGGACGTGTCGCTCTACGCCGCGCCGATGTCCCATGGGGCGGGGCTCTACGCGCTGGCCTATATCCGGGCGGCGGCGGCGCATCTGGTCCCCGACAGCCGCGGCTTCGATCCGGCGGAGATCATCCGGCTGGCGGGCGCCCCCGGGAACCTGTGCTTCTTCGCGGCGCCGACGATGATCAAGCGCCTGACCGCCGCGGCGCGGGCGCAGGGCTGGGACGGAACCGGCCTGCGCACCGTGGTCTATGGCGGCGGCCCGATGTACGGCGCCGATATCGACGAGGCGCTGGACGTCCTCGGCCCCCGCTTCGTGCAGATCTACGGCCAGGGCGAAAGCCCGATGACCATCACCGCCCTGTCGCGGGACCTGGTGGCGGACGAAACCCATCCGGACTGGCGGGCGCGCCGGGATTCGGTGGGGCAGGCGCAGGCCTGCGCCGAACTGGCGATCCTCGGCCCGGACCGCCGCCCCCTGCCGCCCGGCGAGGCCGGGGAGATCGCCGTGCGCGCGCCCACCGTCATGCTCGGCTACTGGCGGAACCCGGAGGCGACCGCCGAGACCCTGCGCGACGGCTGGCTGATGACCGGGGATCTCGGGCGGCTCTCGGCCGACGGGTTCCTGACGCTGACCGACCGCTCGAAGGACGTGATCATCTCGGGCGGGACCAACATCTACCCGCGCGAGGTGGAGGAGGCGCTGCTGACCCATCCGGAGGTGTTCGAGGTCGCCGTCGTCGGCCGCCCCGACCCCGAATGGGGGGAGGCGGTGGTGGCGTTCGTCGCGCCCGTTCCGGGAGCGGCCTGCGCCTCCGAGGCTCTGGACGCCTGGTGCCGCGGCCGTATCGCCGGGTTCAAGCGCCCGAAGGCGTATCGGCTGGTCGAGGCGCTGCCCAAGAACAGCTACGGCAAGGTGCTGAAGACCGAACTGCGCGCCCTGCTGGCTGCGGAAGATGGTGACACGTCATGACGCGGCGGAGGGGCTGCGCGCCCGGCGCCTCGGAACGCCGGAGGACATCGTCGAGGCGGCCTGACGCCTCTCCGCCCCGAAGGCGGGCCGGGCGAGAGACGCGGCGCTGAGGGTCGAAGGCGACCGGAAGGCCCGCTTCCCCACCCCGTGCCCACGCCCGCCGGGTCGCCTGAATCGTCGCGGCCCGACCTTGGTCATCGCGTCCCGCGCGGCGATGCGGCAGTCTGCGCCGCGGCGCCGCTAGACGGCGTTCTGGACGCGAGGGACCGGCGCGATGCGCGAGAACCTGACCTATGACGAGATCGAGCCGGGCGCGACCGCCGGGCTGACCCGGCTCTGCGCCGCGGACGACCTCTTCGCCTTCGCCCATTGCTCGGGCAACCACAATCCGCTGCATCTCGCCGACCGGGACGGGGATGGCGACGGGGTGGCGGAGGCGGAGGCGCCGAGCCTCTGGGTGGCCTCGCTGATCTCGGCCCTGCTGGGCTGGCGGCTGCCGGGGCCCGGTGTGGCGCTGGAGCGGCTGGACCTGCGCTTCGAGGGCCGGGCCTGCGCCGGAGAGGAGCTGCGCGCCGAGGTCGAGGTGCTGGAGAAACTGGGCGAGGGCCGGGTGCGCTTCGCGGTCTCGGTGTCGCGTCCCGCCGACGGGGCCCGCCTGCTGACCGGCGAGGCGGTGGCCCGCGCGCCGTTGAAGAAGCTGCGCTTCGCGGAGACCGAGATCCCCGGCCTCACCGTGCAGCGCCATATGCATTTCGACCGGCTTATCGCGCAGGCGCGGGCGCTGGGCTCGGTCTCCATCGCGGTGGCGGCGGCGGGGGGCGTGTCGGCGCTGGCCGGCGCGCTGGAGGCGGCGGAGGCCGGGCTGATCCGCCCGATCCTGGTGGGCGACCCGACGAAGATCGCCGAGGCGGCCTCGGAGCTGGGCGCGGATCTCGGCGCCTACGAGATCGTGGCCGCCGACACCGAGGAGCATGCGGCCGAAGCCGCCGTGGCCCTGGTGCGCGAGGGCCGGGCCGAGGCGCTGATGAAGGGGAACCTGCATACCGATCACCTGCTCCGGGCGATTCTCGACCGGACCCACGGGCTGCGGGCGGGGCGCCGGCTGACCCATGTGTTCGTGATGGACGTGCCGGGGCTGGGGCGCCCGCTGCTGATCTCGGACGCGGCGATCAACATCGCGCCGGACCTGGAGACCAAGGCCGACATCGTGCGCAACGCCATCGACTGCGCGCGGGCCATCGGGATCGAGGTTCCCAAGGTCGGCGTGCTCTCGGCGGTGGAGCTGGTGAACCCGGCGATCCCGTCGAGCATGGATGCGGCGCTGCTGTCGAAGATGGCGGAGCGGGGGCAGATCACCGGCGGGCTGGTGGACGGACCGCTGGCGATGGACAACGCGGTGGATCTGGGGGCTGCGCGGACCAAGGGGATCAAGTCGATGGTGGCGGGGCGGGCGGATGCGCTGATCGCGCCGAATCTCGATGCGGGCAACATGATCGCCAAGGAGCTGGCCTATATCGCCCATGCCGAGGCGGCGGGGGTGGTGCTCGGGGCGCGGGCGCCGGTGGTGCTGACCTCCAGGGCCGACGGGCCGGAGGCGCGGCTGGCGAGCTGCGCGGTGGCGGCCTTGTGCCGGGCCTGGTCGGCGGGGAACCGGTGAGTTGAGGGGCCGGGGGGGCGGGCCGGGGTCGGGACTCGCGTCCCTGCGGGCCGCATCGCCCGCCCGCCGGCCCGCCCGTCGGCCTGGACGCTGGCCCGGGCGCGCGCCATGTCGGACGGGGGAGGGCATGGCGGGGATGCAGGTCCGGAATGCCGGATGATCGGTGTCCCCCGGGGCGCGCTTTCCGCTCATTCACCTTCGCAGTCTGATCGAGGCGCATGGCGTGGTCGCTTTCGCAGGCCGTCGAGCCCTGATTCCGACGGGGCCGGCGGGCGGGCGAGGCGCCCTCGGGGCGCGAGTCCCGACCCCGGCTCCGGCCCCGCCCCCTGCCGCGGCGCCCCGTTGACCCGCAGGGAGACGCGCCGCAGGCTGCGCCCGTAGCCGCGCCCTCAACCGCGCCCGGAGCCCGCCCATGAACGCCTCCCTCTCCCCGGTCATGCACCGGGTGCTCGACGCCTCCCTGCCGCTCGCCGAGGCCGGCGAGGGCGTGTGGATCGCCGACGCCTCCGGACGGCGCTGGCTCGACGCCTCGGGCGGGGCGGCGGTGTCCTGCCTCGGCCACAACCATCCCCGCGTCCTGGAGGCCATCCGCGACCAGGCCGGCCGGCTCGCCTACGCCCATTCCGGCTTCTTCGCCAACGCCCCCTCCGAGGCGCTGGCCGAAAAGCTGCTGGCCCGCGCGCCAGAAACCTTCCGCGGCGGCGCGGTGCTGTTCCTGGGCTCCGGATCCGAGGCGATGGAGGCCGCGATCAAGCTCGCCCGGCAATACTGGCTGGAGGTCGGCGAGCCCGGCCGCGACCGCTTCGTCGCCCGCGACATGGCCTATCACGGCAACACCCTGGGCGCGCTGGCGCTGGGCGGGCATCCGTCGCGCCGCGCGCCCTACGCGCCGCTGCTGATGGACGTGGCCCGCGCCCCCGCCGCCTTCGCCCATCGGCTCGCCCGGGCGGGAGAGACCGAGACCGCCTACGCCGCCCGCGCCGCCGCGGGCCTGCAGGCCGCGCTCGACGCCAACGGCCCCGGCCGCACCGCGGCCTTCGCGGCGGAGACGGTGTCGGGCGCCTCGCTGGGCGCGGCGCCGGCCCCCGCGGGCTACTTCGCCCGCATCCGCGAGATCTGCGACGCCGACGGCGCCCTGTTCATCGCCGACGAGGTCATGTGCGGCATGGGCCGCTGCGGGACGTATTTCGCCTTCGAGCAGGAGGGCGTCGCCCCCGACCTGATCGTCATCGCCAAGGGGCTGGGGGCGGGGTTCATGCCGGTCTCCGCGGTGCTGGTCTCCGGCCGGGTGGCGGGGGCGATGCGGGCGGGCTCGGCCCGGCTCGCCAATGGCCACACCTACATGTCCCACGCGCTCGCCTGCGCCGGGGCGCTCGCGGTGCTGGAGACCATCGAGGCCGAGGACCTGCTGGCCCGCGTGACGCCGCTGGGCGCGCATCTCGACGCCGCGCTGCGCGACCTGCTGGGCGAGGACCGCAATGTCGGCGACATCCGCGGGCGCGGCCTGTTCCGGGCGGTGGAGCTGGTCGCCGACCGGGACACGGGGGCGCCGTTCCCGGCCTCGGACGGACTCGCCGACCGGGTGCGGGCAGAGGGCATGGCGGGCGGGCTGATCTGCTATCCGTCGCCCGGCGCGGAATGGATCGAACCCGACGGAACGCCCGCGCGCTGCGGCGATCACCTGTTGCTGGCCCCCGCCTTCATCAGCACCGAGGCCGAGATCGAGCAGGCCGCCGAGCGCGCCGTCGGCGCCGTTCGCCGGGCGCTGGGGCGGGTCCGAGGGCGCGCGTGACGGTCCGCCGACCGGGGGGAGCGGACCGAAGCGGGGCCCGCGCCCGTCGCCGCGCCGGCCGGGCGCGTAAGTTTCATGAGAGAATTGATTTCCTGTCAAACTGATCTAGGCTGCGCGCTACGTCAGTCTCGAATCGCGCCGTCGCGAAACCGCTCCGGTTCGGGCAGGGGCTGACCGAGCCGGCAGGCCCCCGCGCCGCGGCTCGCGAATCCCGGGCGCGGCCGCGCCGGGATCCTCCTGCGCCCTCGGGGCCGGAGGTCTGGATTGAACGACACGCCGAAACCGGACGACAGCGCCCAGACCGCCCTTCGGGCCCTTCGCGACGTGCTGCGCGCGCCGCCCGAACGGTCCGACGCGCGCCTGCCGCCGACCGAGGTCCTGGCCCGCCGCCTCCATGTGACGCCGCGCGCGTTGCTTCGGGCGCAGGCGGTGCTGGAGTTCGAAGCCCTGATCTGGCTCAACAAGCAGGGTGTCGCCTATGGCATCCACTCGGTGCGCCGCGCCGCGGCGCTCGGCCCCGCCATGTCCCAGCTGGAGGCGCGGTTGCGGCTGGAGCCCGAAATCGCCGCCCTCGCCGCCATGCGGGCCACGCCCGGGGATCTGCGCCTGCTGCGCCGGCTGGCCGCGCGCGAGGTCGCGTCCTCGGACAGCGAGGACGCCGAGCTGTGGTCGGGCGCTCTGCATCGGGCCGTGGCGACCGTCGCGCGCAATCCCGCGCTGCTGGCGGCGTTCGAGAGCATCGACGACCACCGGGAGTCGCCGGAGTGGCGCGACCTCGCCGAGCGCACCGAATGGTCGCGCTACGAGGGCCGGCCCCTGGGCGCGGCCGATCACGGCGCGCTGATCGAGGCCATCGCCGCCGGCGATCCCGAGGACGCCGCCAACGCCATGCGCGGCCATCTCCTGCACATGGCCGAGCGGATGGAATGGGAGCTCGACGCCATCTCGCGGGAAAGCGCGCTGCGCGACGCCGACGCCGACGCCGACGGCCGCGGCAAGCGGCCGGGGGACGGGCCCGGGCCGCGCCGCGCGCCGCGCAAGCCCGCCGCTCCGAAGGGCCGCCGGCGCGCGCCCCCATTCCCGTCCCCGCCCCTATCCCCGTCCTCGCTCCCGCCCTCCTCAAGGGACGCAAGCGGCCCTTCGGCGGGTTCCGACGACGCGTCGCGCCGGGGCGCCCGGCCCCGCTCGAACCCCGGCTCGGACCCCGGCTCGGACCATGACGCCGGGGGCGGCTCCGAAGGCGACCCCGATCGCTGACGCTCCGCGCCCCGCCGACCGCCGGCGCGGGCGCCGCCCCGCGACCGGGCCGGGCGCGCCATTCCCGGCCGAAGGGAGGCCCGACGGGCTTCCCTCCGCCCCTCTCAACGGCTAATCGGAACGCCGAGGGGCGCGGACCCGTCCGCCCCCGCCCCGTTCCTCCGCCCGGCCCGGCCCCTGGTCCCGCGCCCGGCGCCGCTGCCCCGGAGACGCGCCATGTCCTTCGCCTACCACGACCCCGAACTCGCCGCCGAGCTGACCGCGCGCGCGCTGCTGGAGGTCGAGGCGGTGAACTTCCGCGCCGACGAGCCCTTCAAGCTCACCTCGGGGCTCGCCTCGCCGGTCTATATCGACTGCCGCAAGCTGATCTCCTTCCCCCGGGTGCGCTCGACCCTGATGGATCTCGCCACCGCGCGGGTGATGCGCGACGCGGGCATGGAGAAGTTCGACGCGGTGGCGGGCGGCGAGACCGCCGGCATCCCCTTCGCCGCCTGGATCGCCGAGCGCATGGGCCTGCCGATGCTCTATGTGCGCAAGAAGCCCAAGGGGTTCGGCAAGGGCGCCCAGATCGAGGGCTATTTCGAGGAAGGCGCCAACGTGCTGCTGGTCGAGGATCTGACCACCGACGGCGGCTCCAAGCTGGTCTTCGCCGAGGCGCTGAGGAAGGCCGGGGCCGCGTGCACCGACACGCTGGTGCTGTTCTTCTACGACGTTTTCCCCGGCGCGCGGGACGGGCTGGCGAAGGAGGGGCTGACGCTCCACAACCTCGCCTCCTGGCGGGACGTGCTGGCGCTGGCGCGCTCGGGCGATCACCTGGGGCGCAAGTTCGACCGGGCGACGCTGGATCAGGTCGGCGCGTTCCTGGCCGATCCCTACGCCTGGTCGGCGGCCCATGGCGGCAAGGCCGGCCCCGACTGAACCCCGACTGATCCCCGTCGCGGGTCCGGCGGGGGCCTGCGCGGCGCGCGGGGGTTCTTGACGGAGCCCTCGCCGCGCCGTAGGTCCGGGCGCGAGGCGGGCGTGATGTAGTGGTAGCCTGTCAGCCTTCCAAGCTGAACGTGCGGGTTCGATTCCCGCCGCCCGCTCCACCCCCCCCGGCGTCGAGGGTCTCGGCGCATCATCGATTTCGAAACGCGCTTGCGGGCCGGCGATTCGCCGGACGGGCGGAGGCGCGCGCATTCGCCCCCCCCCGGCCCGCCCGGCCCCCGCTCGCTCAGCGGGGCGGCAGCTTGTCGAAGCTGGGCTTGCCCTCGGGCGCCTGGTGGAAGGGCTGGGAGTCGCAGGTGAAGATCGCGAGATCCGGCCCGCCATAGGCCCCTGCGGGATCGTCCAGCGTGCCCACCTTCACCACCACCAGCGGCCGCCCCGGCAGGCGCGTGGTCATGTGCGTGCCGCAGGTCGGGCAGTATTCGCGGGTGCGCGCGCCCTCGATATCCGTGCGGGTGAACGTCGCCGGCGTCCCCTGCGTCCAGGAGAATCCGTCTTCCGGCATCATCATGAAGTAGTTCGGCCCGCCGCCCGAGATGTACTGGCACTCCCGGCAATGGCACTGCGCCTTCATCACCGGGTCGCCCGCCGCCTCATAGCGCGTCGCGCCGCAATAGCATCCGCCCTGAATCGTCATTTCGTCGCTCCTCCCGTCATTGCCGCGTTTCGCGGTCCGCCATACCGGCGCTTCGCATCGGACCATGACGCCGCGCCGCGCGCAATTCGCGCGTGCGATTTCGCCCCGAGGCGCCGGCGCCTGTTGCGCCTCCCGCGAAATCGCACTATGCGGGCGCGGTCAAATCCTGAGGGTCCGCCGCGAGACCCGCCACGACTGAGGACACCCGCGATGGCCAAGGCGAAATTCGAGCGCAACAAGCCGCACGTGAACATCGGCACGATCGGTCACGTCGACCACGGCAAGACGACGCTGACGGCGGCGAT
>NZ_FNMZ01000003.1 GCF_900106695.1 Albimonas donghaensis | reverse complement strand
TGCGGTCCCGCTCGGCTACGACGCAGCGGCATGACGAGGATCTGAACCAAGCTTAGCAGAGCCGCGAACCTGTCCGAGAAAGGGGGACCACCTCAAACTGCTTGGCGCCCCTTACGCTCGCCGCCATCCGCTTCTGGATCGCGAGCTTGCGGGTCCGTGTCCCAAGCGCATCTGCTGTGGAACCGCCGCCGGCTTGAACGCGGCCGGGTTCCGGCGGCGGCGGTCCAGCCGGAGTTCCAGCATCCGCGCTATGCGCTGGCCACGGGAGAGCAACGCCCGGTTCCTTGGCCGGATCGAGGCGGCGGAGGAGCGGCCCTGCATGCGCGGCCGCATGTACGAAACCGCGCTTCAGACGCGGGGCGAGGTCTCGGACGGGCCGCGGGCATTCCGGTCGCCCGTCCCTGCGGCCCGACCCGGCGGCACGGCTCGTTTTTCGTCGGAATTCCGCCCACCGGAACGCGCGCATCCATGAATCGCCCGCCGAACAGCGCGGGTCTAGCAATGATTCACGTGGAAGCGACCGGGCCCCCCAGTCGCGAGAACGGACAAGAAACCGGCGAGCTCGGGCCGCGCCGCGCGTCCCGAGCCTCGTGAAAGGGAGGACCGATGTCCAATCAATCGAACCCCAAAGACTTCGTCACGCCCGACATGTCGGATATCGACGAGGCGCGCATCGACGCCCTGATGCGGGGCGCCGTGGACCTGCATGTGCACAGCGGCCCGTCCGTCATGCCGCGCCAGCTGGACCACCTGGCGGCGCTGGAGGAGGCCTCGGCCGCGGGCATGCGCGCCATCGTGTTCAAGGACCACTACTACCCTTCCTCGGTCGCCGCCGAGATGTTCAACGAACGCTTCCCCGACATGGTCGCCGAGGCCCTCGGGTCGGTCGTGCTCAACAACGCCGTGGGCGGCTTCAACCCCTACGCGGTGGAGCCGGCGCTGCGCATGGGCGCGAAGATCGTGTGGATGCCCACCATCTCGGCCGCCAACCACATCCGCGCGGGCCATCGCAAGAACCTGCTGCCGACCAAGGTCCCGATGCTCAAGCAGGCCGGGCTGTCGCCGGTGAACGCGCTGGGCGAGGTGGTGGATTCGGTCAAGCAGGTGCTCGACCTGGTCGCGCAGCATGACGCGACGCTGTCCGCGGGGCATCTGCATATCTCCGAGATCTGGCCGCTGTTCGAAGAGGCCCGCCGCCGCGGCGTGACGCGGCTGCTGGTCAACCACCCGACCTTCACCATCGAGGCCTCTTACGCCGACATGCGCGAGCTGGCCGAGGCGGGCGTGTTCCTGGAGCATTCGGCCTGCATGTTCATCGAGAACCGCATGCGCTCCATCGGGGCGGATGTGCTGGCGGAGCTGATCGAGGCGGGAACGATCGGGCAGACCTTCTTCGGCTCGGATCTGGGCCAGATCAACGCGCCGCGCCCGGTCGAGGGGATGCGCATGACCATCCGGCTGCTGCTGGCCATGGGCTATTCGGATGAGGAGGTCCGCGCGATGGTGTCGGGCAACGCCGCGCGGCTGGTCGGACTGGGGCATGAGGCGCCGGCGCTGGCCAGATCGGCCTGAGCCCCCCCGCCCGCTTCCCCCGCGGCGGCCTGCGTGGCCGCCGCGAGCCGGACGCAAAAACACCTCCGGGGCGTTTCGCGCCTCGGAGGTGTTTCAGTTTCGGGGCGGCCTCCCCCCGGCCCTGTCCCCCGGATCTTCGCGGATCCAGGGGAGGGACGGGACGGGAGGAGGCCCTTTCAGGGGGGAGGGGTCAGGGAACAGGGACGAGAAGCGTCGCGCTCAGACGCCCTCGGGCGCCGGGTAGTCGTCGGCGTTCAGCACCCAGCCGGGCTTGGCCGAGAAATCCGCCCGCGGCGGGCAGAAAATGTCCACCAGCTGATTGGTCCCCGCATCCGAAGCGCGCGAGGTGTGGATCACCGGCGGCGGGATCACGCAGACCGAGGGCGCGCCGACCGTGATGGTCCGGTCAGGGCGCCAATCCGCCATGTCCGTGGTCCAGGGCCAGCGCATGTGATGGTCGTAGCCCCCGGAGATGGCGAGCGAGAACTGCTCGAAATCGTCATGGTGATGGGGGGACATCTTGGTCGTGTCCCGCGGCCCGTCGGAGGGATAGAGCATGTTCACCATGAACGTGGTGCAGCGGAAGATGCGCCCGAACCGCCCCTCCTGCGCGGGGACGTCGATGGAATAGGTGCGCAGCTTCAGCCCGCCCGCCGGCTCCGACCAGGGGGCGAAGGGGGGGATATGCGTGCGCGGCGCGTCATAGGCGCCGGCATTGGGGCACAGCGCCAACATGTCTGCGGAGCGGGTGGTGAACAGCCGGCAGACGTCGCCGCCGTCGGGCAGCGTGATCGCGCTGGCGCCGGGAGGGATCATGGCGATGGTGTTGGGATCGGTCACCGCGCGGTCGGCGCCGGCCCGGATGTCGGCGCGGGCGGCGGGCAGGATGGCGACGTATTCGTCGACCTGGCCGGTCCGCACCAGCGTCGCGCCCGGCGCGCAGCGCGACCAGACCAGCACACTGTTCGCGCCGCGGATATGCCAGCTTTTCACGCCGTCGCGGTCTTCGGTCGGCGGACTGCGTTCGAAATCGCCGACCTGCGGCTCGGCGATCAGGCCGGTGCGCACGGGGCCGGAGGCGGCGGCGGCGAGGCTCGCTCGGGGGTCGTTCTTGGCGTACATGGAGGGTCTCCCTAGGGTCAGTTCGTCAGGGCGGAGCGAGTGTCCGCCGCCGTTTTTTCGGCCGCGGTTCTGAGCATCACCTGGTCCGAAGACACGATGAACGCGGTGGCCGACAGCGCCGCCATTTCGCGGGTGTCGAGAGCGCCGTTGACCATGACGCACACGATCTTGCCCGCGGCCCGCGCGGCGGCGGAGATGCGCGCGACGGCGTCGCGCACCTCGGGGGCCTGGTTGTTCGGGGCGCCCAGCGCCACGGTCAGGTCGCCCCGCCCGATGAACACGCCGTCGAGCCCGTCGACCGCCATGATCTCGTCCAGATGGTCGAGCGCGGAGGCGTCCTCGATCATCGCGATCACCGTGGCGCGGGCGTCCTGGTCGTCCATATGCTCGGCCATCTTCGCCTTGCCGAAGCGCCCGGCGCGGGTGGTGGGCGAAAAGCCCCGCGCGCCGCCGCGGTAGCGGGCGGCGGCGACGATCTCCGCCGCCTTGGCGGCGCTGTCCACATGGGGGACCAGCACGCCGTCGGCGCCCGAATCCAGCACGCCCAGAATGGCGTCGGCGCTGGGGCTGGGCGCCCGGACCAGCGCGCCGATGCCGTAGGCGCGGCAGGCGAGGATGATCCGGTCGGTGCTTTCGCGGTTGAAAGGCGCGTGCTCCTCATCCACCACCACGAAGTCGAAACCGGCGGTGGCGATCACTTCGGCGGGCATGGTGTGGGCGATCTTGAGAAAGGTGCCGACCAGGGCTTCGCCGGCGGCGAAACGGTCCCGGAAGATCGTGGGGTCGTCGGGCATGGAATAGTCTCCGCAGGCCCCGCCACGGCTCCGCCCCCCGGCGGAGCCGTGGGGCTCCGCGCGGGGTGCGCGCCGGGGGGGCGGGTTCATGTCTTGTTTCAGGGTCGGGTCGGAAAGGTCGGGGCCGCCGGTCAGGTCCAGTAGACGAACCGGGCCTTGAGCGTCCGAACGGCGCCGTTCAGCAC
The DNA here is from genome assembly GCF_900106695.1 of Albimonas donghaensis. Taxonomy (GTDB): domain Bacteria; phylum Pseudomonadota; class Alphaproteobacteria; order Rhodobacterales; family Rhodobacteraceae; genus Albimonas; species Albimonas donghaensis. The sequence continues at coordinate 589,727 of NZ_FNMZ01000003.1, read as the reverse complement.
GAGGCCCATCGTCGACAGGAAGATCAGCGCCGAGAACACGCCCGCCGTGTCCATCGCCGCCTGGCGCTGGACGATCAGCGCGCCGAGGCCGGAAGACGCGCCGATGAACTCGCCCACGATGGCGCCCAGTGTGGCGAAGATGATCCCCGTCTCCATGCCCGCGAACATGTAGGGCAGCATCGAGGGCACGCGCACCGACAGGTAGGTCTTCATCGGACCGGCCCGGTAGGCCCGCATCAGAAGCAGCCGGCGTTCGTCGGCGCTTTTCAGCCCGGCGATGATGTTCACCAGCATCGGGAAGAAGGCGATCATCGCGGCCGTCACCACCTTGGATTCGATGCCGAAGCCGAACCAGATGACGAACAGCGGCGCGATGGCGACCTTGGGCACCGTCTGGATGATGAGGATGTAGGGGTAGAACAGGATCTCGGCCGCGCGGTTGAGCGCGATGATCGTGCCCAGGATCGTGGCCACGGTCACCGAGATGACGAAGCCGAAGGCGACCTCGGTGAAGGTGCGGGTGAAATGCGGCCAGATGAACCCGGTGGACACGTCCACCCAGGCCTGCGCCGCGATGGCCGAGGGCGTGGGCAGGATGAAGCTCTGCACTTCCAGGGCCCAGACGGCGAACTGCCATGTGCCGAAGAACAGCACCATGCTGGCCAGCACCATGGGCGCCTTGAACGATTCCACGCTCAGCTTGGCGACCGTCTCGGCGGGGGAGCCGCGCGACAGGGCGGCGCTGTTGTCGATCGCGGTCATGCGTGCTCTCCTTCCGCGCCGATCAGGGCGCGCAGCTGTCCGACATAGGCGCCGAATGCAGGGGTGGTCACGAACTCCGAGCCGCGTTCGCGGGGGGCGTCGATGCTGACCACCTCGCGCACGGTCGAGGGGCGGTTGCCCAGCACCATCACCCGGTCCGACAGGAACACCGCCTCGGAGATCGAGTGCGTCACCAGGATCACCGTCGCCCCGGCTTCGAGGCAGATGCGCTTGAGCTCGACATTCATCTCGTCGCGGGTCATCGCGTCGAGCGCGCCGAAAGGCTCGTCCATCAGCAGCAGGCTGGGGCTGAGCATCAGCGACCGCGCGATGGCGGCGCGCTGCTGCATGCCGCCCGAAAGCTCGCGCGGGTAGGCGCCGCCGAAGCCGTCGAGCTTGACCAGCGACAGCAGCTCATCGGCGCGGGCCTGTCGTTGCGCCGCAGGCATCCCCGCGATTTCGCCGGGCAGCTGGATGTTCCTGCTGATCGTGCGCCAGGGGAACAGCACCGCGTCCTGCAGGACGATGCCGCTGTCGGGGTCGGGACCCAGCACCGGGTCCCCGCCCAGCGTGATCGCGCCCCGCGTGGTCGGCAGCAGCCCCGCGATCATCATCAGCAGCGTGCTTTTCCCGCATCCCGAAGGCCCGAGGATGGAGATGAATTCGCCTTTGCGCACCTGCTCGGTGACCGAGCGGATGGCCTCGACCCCGCCGCCGTCGCGGGTGCGGTAGGTGTGCCCGACCTCGTTGAGGTCGAGCAGCGTTTCGCCGGAGCCCGCCGGAAAGGCGAGCGCGGTGTCCGTGTGGGCGGGCGTCATCCTGTTCATGGTCGCGGCTCGCTCTGTCTGCGGATCAATCACGTTCGGCCAGAGCGCGGATCGCATCGAAGTCGATCTCGTTCGCGGCCTTGATGAACTGGTCGTCGACGACCTCGGAGGCGGGGACGGTTTCGTCGATGTAGCCTTCGCCCTTGAGCACGCCGAGATAGGTTTCGACGCCCTTGGGATCGACATGGCCATAGGTCTGGTCGGGAACCGGCAGGGGGACGATGCTCGCCTGGTCGAAGGACAGCTCGCTCATGGCCTTGGCCATGGCTTCTTCTTCAGATCCGCCGATACGCGTGGTCGGATACTGCTCCCAGTAGAGCCGGATGGCCTTTTCCGGGGCGAGCGAGATGAAATACTGGGCTTTGACCAGCGCCCTCAACACGCCCTGGATGGCCTGATGCTTCTCTTCGATCGCTTTCTGCGACACGAAGTAGCCGCCGTTTCCGATGTTCGCCGCCACCGGGTGGCGGAAGTAGCGCATCTCGACTCCCGCCCGCGGAAAGGACGCGAAGGCCGAGTGGAATGAGGCGTAGGCGTCGATCTGGCCCCGCGTCAGCGCGGTGACCGCGGACGCGCTGATGCCCACGGGCTGAAAGATGGAATCGTCCGGCGTTATTCCCGCGCTGCGCAGGATCGAACGCGCGATGGTGACCGAGGCGCTGGCCATGCTGGGCACGCCGATCAGCTTGCCCTTCAGATCCTCGACGGTCTTGATCGGGCTGTCGGCGGGGACTCCGATGTAATAAATCAGGATGTCCCAGGAGGCGAGAACGTACTTGCCGCGCAGCCCCTGCTCATACCCCTTGATGAACGGCTCGTAGGTCATCTGGGACATGTCGGCATTGCCCGTGGCGAGGATCTGCGCCGCCATCGGGCCACCCTGACCGTAGCGGACTTCCAGTTCGACGCCTTCTTCTTCAAAAAAGCCGAGGGCGTCAGCCACCCCGATTGGGATGATGCCGATGGTCGGGGACGACGCCGCGGACTGATAGATGACCTGCGTCGCATCTTTCGCGGCGACCGGGGCGATCATACCGGGCGAAGCCAGCCAGGCAGCCGCCATCGCCCCCGCAAACGCGAGTTTTTTCAGAAACATAGCCATACTCCCTGTCTGGCCGCCGGTTCGTTTTCATCCGGCTTTTGTGTGCATCGACGTTGCGCGATTCCGGCGGGTTCCCCAAACTGCGAGTTGAAGCGTTCCGGCAGGCGGAATTTTGGAAGGGGCGGGGCATGGCGGTTGACGGGGCTGCGAAAGACGGATCGGGGAAGGACGGGTCCGGCTCAGGCGACGTGCCGGTGGAGGCGCTGCGCCGCGGGCTGATCCTGCTCCAGATCCTGAACAAGCAGCGGGTCACGACGCTGGATCAGCTGCACCGGGTGACGGGGCTGCCCAAGTCTACGCTGTCGCGGCTGCTGAACTCGCTGGTGCATCTGGGCTTCGTGACCAATGACCGTCGCCAGGGCGGCTACCAGATCACCTCGATGGTGGATTCCCTCAGCTGCGGCTATGTCGGCGACCCGCTGGTGGTGGAGGCGAGCCGCCCGTGGCTCAACGATTTCACCCGCGTTCACAAATGGTCGCTGGGCATCGCGACCTATGAGGGCGACGCGATGCGGATCCGGTTCACCACCTCGGCCGACAGCCCGATCGCGCCGATCCGCGGGGCGATCGGAATGCGGCTGAACCTGGTGGATCACGCCTATGGCCGGATCTACCTCGCCTATTGCAACCGGACGTTCCAGGACGAGGCGATCGGGCTGCACGGCGTGGTCGACCACGACGAGCGCGCCGCCGTGCGCCGCATGTTGGACACCGCCCGCGCCAATGGATTCGCGGAGCGCAACCCCCTGATAATGCCGCATAACTCCAACACGCTGGCGGTGCCGGTGATCTTCGCGGGCAAGGTCGCGGCGGCGCTGGGGATGACCTATTACCACTCCGCCGTGACGCAGGAGCGGAAGTTGGAGCTGATGGGCGTGATGAAGCAGCAGGCCTGCAATATCTCGGCCAGCATGGAGACCCTGTTCCAGAACAGCCAGATGCGGACGGTGGCGTCGGACCATTGGCCCTCGGTCGACCCGCTCGACTACACGGTCGCGGCGGCGGCGGCGGGATCTTTGGGATCGGATCCGGACTGATCGCCGAGCCAGGCGGCCGGCGGCCGGGCCGGCGCGCGTTCCCGCAGGCCTGCCCCCTCGGACCAAGATGTCGAACCGCGCCAATAGTTCTGCCTGCGGAGTGCCGCCGCATCTCCCTGGAAAACAAAAAACACGTCTTCACACTCAGAGCGCTCGATAAAATTGAAGTATTTACGCGAAAATCAGAGAGTTAAACTTGAGCCCCCCGGTTCGCCACCTACTCCCCGATTTCGTGGTGAACGCAAGCGGACGCTCCGCCGACGGGATTGAGTTGGTGGCGATCAAGGACGACGGCGATACGGGGCGACTGCGATCGGATCGGAACGTGAAGAAAATCCGTGTGCAGCATCACGAGTATCGCAATGGGTTCGGGATCTGCCGGAGGGATAGCGCTTGGCAACGCGCCCGCTATGCTGACGGCTTGCCCAAGATCGTCCCTGTGGACCGCTTCGAGCGGAGGGCGCTCATTTGCCTGGGGCAGATGAGTTGGTTGGAAATTTGCGCCGAATTTTTCCGCGCGGGCATCAATACGAGGCGGAAATGCAGCTTCCCCGCACCCCGCCCAGTCACAACACCATCACATCGGCGCGGTCACAGGCGCGGGCCGAAGCCATCGACCTTGCAGGCCCCAGCCGAGACGCTCGAACCGCAACAGGTTGATCGAAGGTCGTTTTCGAAGTCGAGATGCATGGTCTGCCTGGGGCTGCGGCCGGCCTGATCATCGCTCAAGCCGCCCTGCGAAGGCAGAGGTCATTGGTTCGAATCCTGTCGGGTGCGCCAAAAACATCCCTTGATCGCGACGGCACATGCCTAGCCGGGATGCCTGCGAAGGCCCTCTGAAAAACCGTGATCCGGGACCTTGGTTCGCTCCGATCCAATTTCGAGATTCCGCGACAGGTCCACGCGTTTGATCCGAGAGACGACGAACGGCCAAGCCGGAGCGGAAGCCTGTTTGATCGAACCGAAGGGCAAGCGCCACGGGGTGTCGCGCCGACAGTTGAGTTTTCGGGCCTGCTCCCGGCAGGGCGGCATGGAACCGGGCGACGCCGAACGGCTGCAAAGGCTGGAACAGGCGAACGACCGGCTGAAGCGGCTGGGGGCGGGCGCCGTAATGGACGCCTCGATGCTGGGCGAGATGCCCGGCCAGTCTCCTGACGCCGGGTTCGAGAAGCCCGGCCGCGTGCCGGGCGATGACCGAGAAACGCTATTCGCCTCGGCGCGCCGGCGCGCTGGTCGGGCTCGCGCCGAGGGCCTCCCGATACGCCGCGGGCTCAGGCGCTGAACCGCCGAGGCCAAGAGTCAGCGTCATTCGCAAAGTTCAAATTCGATCCGACCCATCAAGAGCCGGGACTGAACACCTGGCCCGGCCGCATGCCGCCTGGAACGCACCCTGCTGTTCGCGCGTGGCGGCGGGCGCGGCCATCAGCGCTCACGCGCGCTTGCCCGGTCCGGACGGCCCGGCGCCCACCGTCCCGCCGGCGCGATCATAGCCCAGTCGATTGCGCGCCTTCTCGGCCTGGGCCAGTTCCCGACGGGCCTGGGCCGCGCCCTCCATCATCGCCCCGAGCAGCCGCTGGTTGCGGGCGGCCGAATCGCGGATGGCCTCCAGCTCGGGCTCGCCATCGCGGCTCTCGGAGGCGGGGGCCGAGGTCAGCTCCTCAAGCGCGGCGCGGCTGCGCGGCGCGAGCCCCGCCAAGCCGCGCAGGTCGCCGCGCTGGATCAGCGCTCGCTCCTCGTCCAGCAGATCGAGCACCTGCCGCACGCGCCCGCGCCAGGACGCGGCCCGAAGGCGATCCCCGACCCGGACGCCGAGCCCCGTTCCGAACAGGCTCATTCCACCCTCTCCCGCGCCGCCAGCGCGCGCACCAGGCTCTCGGCCAGGCCGATTCCGCCCTGCGCGGCCATCAGGTTCGCCTGTTCCCGCACGAGAAAGCCGCTGAAAGCGTCCTCCCCAACCCCGCCGCCGAACATCTCCGGCGTCTGGCCAAGTCCGGCATGCGTCAGCATCTCGGCGAGAAACATGGCCTCGAACGCTTCGGCCGCGGCCTGCAGCCGTGCCGGATCCCGCCCGGAATACGCGGGCGGCGGAGCGGGCGCGGCTTTCGCCTGCGGGATGACGAGAGTCGTTTCGGTCATGCGACGTTCCTCCTGCCGCGGCGGTTTAATCGGTGTCGGTAAACGTCCGGTAATGATTCGCGGCCATGTTCGGGCCTCGCACCTGGACGGAGCAGAACGCGCCGATGACCGAGATCGCCCCCCAAGCCAGCTTTCCCAGCCGCACGGCCGCCAAAGCCGCGCCCTCCGACCGCAAGCCGGAGGGGCGGGGCGATGGCCTGCCATTCGCTCTGGACGACGATGCCGCGCCGCGTGATCGCAAGGCGTCCGCAGAGACGGAGGCGACGGTGCTTCCACGCCGCTTCGCGTCCCGGCGAGCCGACGATCTTTCCATCGCCGAGCCGATGGCGGCGGACGCTGCGCAGAGCGAGGCCATCTCCCCGGAGGAAGTCACGTCCCCGCAGCCATCCTTTGCCCAGGGCGCCGCGACGCCGCCTGCGACGGAGCTCACGGGAACCGCAGCGGCGCCCGCGCCCCCCTCGAAGTCGGATGTCACGGCGATTCCTCCGCCGGCCACGCCGAAGGCGCGCGGCAGTAAAGCCGTCGCCATCGCCGGCGGCGACATGGCGACCCCGCAAGCGAACTCCGCCTCCGTCCCCCCGCATCCGATGTCGGCGCGAAACACGTCCGCCCACGCCGCGGCCGGCGAGGCGCCTCCCCTTGCCGGAACGTCGGACGGCGCCGTCGCAGCCACGCGGCGCGACGCCGGCGATGCGTCCGCATCCGCGCCGCAGAGCGTCCGAAACGCTATGCCCGCCAGCTCTGCGCCTGCGCCGACGGCAGCGCCTCCGGAGCCCGCGCAGAGCGCCGGCGCCCGGATAGCAGCCGCCGTCGCGCCATCCGGCGGCGACGAGCCTGCGCCGACCCGGACGACCTCGGCGCCGCTGCAAGCCGGCGGCATGGACGCCCCCGACTCCCCTGCGCCGTCGCAAGGCGCCGCTCGGGACACGCGCATTCCCCCGACGGTCCCGGTCGACATGCCCCGGCGCGAACCGGAACGCGGGGCCGATCGTCCTGACATACGATCCGCGTCGCCCGCCGCGCCGCGCGATCCCGCGGGCGCTTCGATCATCCCGGCGCCCCCGGGCGCAGCGGCGCAAGGGGGCGGGGCGGGTCAGGGCATCGCTCAGGGAGCCCCCTCGCCCGAAACCGCCCCTGTCTTTTCGCCCGAACGCCTGAGGGACGCTCCCTCCGCGCGGCGCTCCGCTGACCCGCCGGCGCACGCGGTCCATGCCACCGTCGCGTCGACGACACCCATGACCGGAGCGCCGTCAACGGCCCCGCAAGGCGCCGATGTCGCCTTCGCCCGGGGCGCGCCTGTCCTGCGTGCGCCCTCGGCCGCCGAGCTTGGCATCCGCATGGCGGCGGCGGCCGTCGCCTCGGGCGCGAACCACGGCGGCGCCGCCAGCCCGGCGGTGGACGTCGCGTCCGAGTTCGGCGGTCTCGTGTCCGCCACCGGCGCGTCCTCGGCCGGAGGCGGCTTGTCCCCTTCGGCAGGCCCCGTGGCTGTCACATCGGGGCCGGAGCTCGCGCGCGCGGTCGGCGATCAGCTCTCCGTCGCGCTGTCTCGTCGCGGGCGCGACGTGGTGGAGCTGCAGCTGGACCCCCCGGAACTCGGGCGCGTCCGACTGACCCTGGGACGCGGCGAACACGGCCTGACCGCCGCCGTCATGGCGGACCGGCCGGAAGTCGCGGACCTGCTTCGCCGCCATGCCGACGTGCTGACGCAGGCGCTGACCGATGCCGGCCAGCCGAAGGCAGAGCTGCGCTTCGGCTCCGGCTCCGGTTTCGGCGCGGAGACCGGCGGCTTCGGCCAGGACGCCGGAGCCGAGGGCGAAGGATCGCCCGATCGTCAAGATGACGCCGCTCGCCAGCCCGCCGGCGCCGCGTCGCCGCTTGGGGCGACAGGCCCCCGCGACGGCCTCGACCTGAGAGTATAGGAGCCTGCGATGACCCTCGACGCCACGACCCTCGCCGCGACCACATCCCCGACCAGCGTCGCGACCCCCGCCCCGCAGGCCGATGCGGAGGACGCGCTGGCCACCGCCGCCGGCGATTTCGAGACGTTCCTGTCCCTGCTCACCACGCAGATGCGCAACCAGGACCCGCTCAAGCCGCTGGACTCGACGGAATTCGTCGCCCAGCTGGCGTCGTTCTCGGCGGTGGAGCAGCAGATCCGTTCCAATGACCGGCTCGATGCGATCTTCGATCTTCTGTCCGACGGCGGCGACACGGGGCTCGCGCAGTGGATCGGCAAGGAAGTGCAGGCCGCCGCCCTCGCCCGTTTCGATGGCGAGCCGTTGAGCGTGGAGACGACGCCCGTCGCCGAGGCGGAGCGCGCGGTGATGGTGGTCACCGACGCCGATGGCACGGAGGTGGCGCGGATCAACGTGGATCCGTCGGCCAGCCTCCTCAGTTGGGACGGCGCGACCGCAACCGGCGAGGCGCCGGAGGGGCTCTACGGCTTCAAGCTGGACTACTATTCGGAGGACTCGCATATCGGCGAAGCCCCCGGACTGATCCGCGACCGCGTCACCGAGATCCGCCTGGGGGGCGAAACGCCGATGCTGCGCCTCGCCGGCGGCGACGAGATCGAGGCCGAAACCGTGCTCTCGGTCCGCGAGCCGACGGAAGAGGGCTGACGAAGACGGCCCGACCCACGCCGCGACGCCCGGCGGCCGGCGTCCGGTATCCGGTATCCGAGCAATGCGCCGCGCCCCGGCCGGACGGGCCGCGGCGTTGCGGCGGGCTGGGGTCGGCTGCGCCTGACAGACGGTTTTCGAGATCCATTCCCGATGGCCCCCCTGCGGGGTTCCGACGAGCGTGCCGGCGCCCGATGCATGACGCGGCCTGCCCCAGGGGACCCTCGGTTCTCACATGCGCTCCGAGGGCTCGCACACGCCCGCCGCCGCCCTTCCCTGACAGGCATTATCGCGGTTCGCCCAAACCGGTTCAGGGCTGAGCGGCTTTCTCAAAGAAGCCCAGACAGCAAGCGGAGAGCCCCCGATCCAGGCAAGGGCGATCGTCAGGCAACCGCCTCGGACCGATGCCTGGTGCTGGCCTACGTCCTTGCCTGCGGCGGGCGGGGCGAACCAGCGAATCCGGCGCCGGCGCCCCGGGCCGGCCCTGCTCCGCCGGGCGTCCGGATGGCTGCTCGAGCGGCGGGCTCTTGCGCATCCCTAACGGTTTCCGCCTCGGATCCGGCGTCCCGAAAGGCGAGCGGGACGTTGCGCGCGACTGCGGCCAGAGGGAGCGCGACGCCTGCTCAACCAATTGATCGGAAAGGGGAGCCGACGCGGATTCAATCTTGCACTTCATTTAGGTGAATGGTGGAAAGGGTCAGATCCGCGCATGCCGACCAAACCGGCGGGCGCCTCAAGGCTTTTGATTCATTGGAGGTCCGGTGGACCAGATCGGTCTTTTGATCCGGGATTTCGTTCTGGAATGCGCCGCTCTTCTCAAAGACGCCAGCGTTCCCGGCTTCGTCGTTCTCGCGCTTGGCGTGATGCTCGTCGTGTCTCTGGCGCCCCTCGTCTGGGACATGGCCGGACGCGCAAGGGCGCTCGGCGCGCTCTCCAGGAAAGTCGGCGAGATCGACCGGCAAAGCTTCGCCGAGGGCGGCTATGAAGAGGTCTCGGCCTGGGTTCATGACGGTCTGAAAGGCCGCTCCCACCACGTCGAATCGTTGCGCGAAGCCTGGGAGGAATTCGGCGAGACGCTGTTCATCGACGACCGGCACGGCGCTCCCGTCCGCCGCAACACCGTGCGCCCGGCGGAGTTCTTCAACCTCGAGGATCTCGGCTACGGCCCGGGCTTCTACCGGATCCTGCCGGGCGTGTTCGTCTCGCTCGGCCTCGCGCTGACCTTCCTCGGCCTGATCGGCGCCTTGCAGGAGATGTCGGCCGGCGGAGAGATCAACACCGACGTCATGCTGGCGCTGCTGGGCATCGCCTCGGCCAAGTTCATCATGTCGCTCACGGGACTGGCCTGCTCGATCCTGTTCACGATCGCGCTGCGGGTGCTGGTCAGCTGGGTCGACCGCCGGCTTCACGCGCTTGTCCGCAACCTGGAGCGTCGACTGGACTTCGTAAGCCTGGAGAGCCTTGCGCTCGAACAGCTGAAAGCGCAGCAGGAGGCGCAGAAGGCGAACCGGGCGCTGGCCACGGAAATGGCCGCCGAACTGGGCCGCCCCCTGCGTGAGGAGCTGCCGCAGGCGATCTCCGCCTCGATCAACGACAACATGCGCCCGATCCTCGACCAGATCAGCCGCCAGGGCACGGCGTCCATGTCCGCCATGGCCGATGACCTGTCGCGCCAGGTGACCGAGGGCATGGGCGGCGCGCTGAACGACGCCAGCGCCCGGATGGCCGAGGCCGGCGAACGCATCGCCCAGCTGGCCGATCGGATGGACGGCTCCTCCGGCCGCATGGGCGCCGAGATGGAAAGCGCCGTCGCGCGGGTCGCCGAGGCGGTCGACGCCCTGCGCGGCGCCATGTCCGACACCGCGCGCGAAACCGGCGGCGCCTTCGCCCAGGGGGCCGAGCAGCTGCTGGCCGCGATGAACACGACCCTGGAAGGCATCCGCGACAATACCGGCGAGAGCGCGCGCGCCATGTCGGCGGCGGCCGATGAGATGACCCGCGCGGCCCGCACGATGAAGGAGGAGATGGAGGGCGCCGCCCGCGCCGGCTCCGAGGCCGCCCGCGGCCGGATGGAGGCGACCGGCGCCGAGGTCGGCGAGGCGATCTCCAAGGCCGGCGCCTCCCTGGCCGGAACCTACGAGGCCGCCGCCGGGCGCATCGCCGAGCTGTCGCGCTCGCTCTCGGAGCGGACGGGCCAGGACCTGCTGGCGCCGCTGAAGGAGATCGAGGGCCAGCTTCGCGGCATGGTCACCACGCTGGAGGACGGCTCGCGCCGGATGCAGGGCTTCGCCTCCGCCGTCGGCGAGGGCGCGCAGGCCGGGGCCGCGGCCGCCGACAGTTTCCGGAACGCCTCGGGCGAGCTGGTCGCCGCGGCAACGCCGATCCGCGGCGCCGGAGAGCGGTTCGAAGGCGCGGCGCGCAGCCTGGAAGCCAGCGTCGCCTCGGCCGCGTCCGCCGTAACCCGATCCTCGGCAGAAGTCGCGAAATCGGCCGAGCGCACGCTGGAGACCGCGAGCGCGGTGCTGGGCGACGAGCAACGCTCGATCGCCTCCGTCGTCGCCTCGATCGAGTCCCTGGTGGGCGCGATGAAGGGCCAGGGCGACCGGATCGACGACATCGACCAGAAGCTCGGCCACGCCTTCGACGTCTACGCCTCCAGCACCGAGCGCTCGATGCAGTCGATCCGCTCTTCGGTGACGGAGATGACGGAGGAGCTGAACGGCGCGCTGGGCGCCCTGCGCGCCATCGTCGACAGTCTCCAGGACTTCGAGCCGCAGCAGCGCAGGGCGGGCTGATCATGCGAGGGCTGGCGCGCCGCAGAGCCCGCGAGGACGAGGAGGAGGAGGAATCCGCCTTCGTGTCCATGACGGACATGACGGTCAGCGTCCTGTTCATCGTGATCCTGCTGCTGGCCTTCTTCGCCAGCCAGTACAGCCCCGACGATGTCGTCTCGCGGGATCTCTACCAGCAGACCCGCGACCAGCGCGATCAGGCCGAAGCGGCGCGCGACGCGATGCAGGCCGAGCTGGACGCGCTTCGCCCCCGCCTCGCGCAGGCGATCGAGGCGCGGGACGAGGCCCTGCGCGAGCTCGCCCGCCTGCGTCGCGAAGTGGTCACGCTGGAGGAAACGGTCGAGACCCGCGACCGCCGCATTCTCGTCCTCGAAAGCCGCCTGGCGGCGCTGCGGGCCACCCTTGAGACGCTCCGCGCGCGCATCGCCGAACTGGAACGCCTGTTGTCGCGGGAAAACCCGCTGGAGCGCTACGGAGCCGAGGCCACCGAGGTCCGCCGGCGGATGCTGGAGCGTCTCGCCTCCGCCGTGCGGGACGACATCGACCGCCAGAGCATCGAGGGCCTGACCGTCAGCGCCCAGGGCGACGCGCTGCGTTTCCAGGGCCGGGGCCTGTTCGCCTCCAACGCCCGCAGCCTGACCGGCGAAAGCCTGCGCATCGTCCGCCTGCTGGGCGAGCATCTGGACCGGGAGCTGCCCTGCTATTCCGTCGGTCCCCGCAGCACCATCGCCAGGGCCTGCAACCCCGACCTTGTGCTGTTCGAAACCATCCAGATCGAGGGCCACACCGACAGCGAGGGGCCCAACGCCTACAATCTCGGCCTCTCCGCCGACCGGGCGCTGTCGGCCTTCACCGCCATCGCGCCCGACCGGAGCGGCGAAGGCTCGCGGATGCTGGGCTACGAGAACCTGCTCGGCCAGCCGCTGCTGGCCTTCGCCGGCTATGGCGAGATGCGCCCCATCGTGGACGAAGCCGCCGGCGACCGCTCCGCCAACCGGCGCATTGACCTGCGGTTCATCATGTATGTCCCGCCGGGGGTGGAGTTCATCCCCGAAACGGTCGACGACCTGGCCCGCGTCGGCGAGCGGCTGCGCCGGAGGGCGGCCGTGGAATGAGCACGCTCCCCCTGTCCCAGCGTCTTGCCCGCCTCGCCCCTCCCGAGCCTGCGGCGGCGCCCAACACCACGGTGATCCGCCGGACCATCGACCGGGTGCTGGACGCGTATGGCCGGCCTGCGCCGCGAGCCCCGGACCCCGAGCGGCTGCTGAAGGAGATGGCGCGGCGGATCCGCGAATGGTCCTGGGCCGAAACGCCGCTCAGCTTCGCGCTGGAGGCGGCCGAAGCCGCCTTCTCCCTCGATTTCCGCGGGCGCGCCGACATCGAGCCGGTGCGCCGCTTCTTCCTGGAGGAGGCGAAGGTCTCCGACCGGCCGGCCCTTCTGGATGCGCTCGCCCGCATCTATGTCGAGAGCTTCGACGCGCTGGCCGAGCATACGCGCCAGCTGGCCGGCGCCCTGCGCCTGGCGGTCGGGCGCCTGGGCGCCCAGTGGCGAAAGCTGCTGGAGAATTTCCCCGACCTGCTCGATCCCGCCAAGGCCGCGCGGCAGATCGCCGAATGCATGGCGGCGCTGCCGGACATCTGGACCGGACTGAAATCCCTGGGCCTGCGGCAACCGCATGGGCCGGGGCTGATGGCGCAGGCGCATCTCGACTTTCTCGGCGCCGTCGGGCCGCGGCTGACCCGCCGCGAAGAGGTCGAGCGCCTGTTCGAATGGCTGAAGCCGCCGGGCCAGCCCGCGCTCGTCGCGGGGGCGGGACAAGCGATCGCCGCTCTGCTTCGGCCCTGGCGGGACAGCGGCGTGCCCGAGGACCTCAAGAAGCTGATGACCCAGCGTCTGCTAGATCTCTACGGGCATCCCAAGGTCAACCGGAACCCGATCTGGAACGATGTGCCGGAGGCATTGGAGGGTCTGTTCCTCCACTGGCTGGCCGGCGCCGACATCCGGATGCTGTTCGCCGTGCTCAAGGAAGTCGAGAAGGGCCACATGTGGGCCGACCGCGAGGACTTCTGGTGGGGCCTCTACAAGCAGGGGCGGATTTCGGAGGTCTGGGTGGCCTTCAACCGGGAAGGCCACCGCGCGGCCATGTCCCGAATTCCGCGGGACCAGCGGCATGGCTCCGAGAACCTGCGCTTCGCCCTCCAGAAGGGCGAGAAGGACAAGTCGCTGCTGTTCATGCGCATCGGCGACAAGATCGTCGTCGAGGGCACCTTCAACTTCAAGGTGCATGTCTTCGAAGCCGGCTCGAAGCACGCGCCCCCCCTCTACCGGCCGCACTACGACGTCTCCAACATCCGCCGGCGGCGGAACGCCACCGCCATTCCCCATCTGGGGAACTGGCAGGCGAAGGTTCTGATGGAGCTCTGACCATGGAATTCCAGCGCGCGCCGAACCCGGATGGCGTGACCCTCGCGATCGGCGGGAAGACGGGCCTGCTGCGTCGGCTGATCGGCGCCGGCCGGCGGGATCTGGACAGCCTGTCGGCGCAGGACCGGCGGCTGGCCTTCGCCCTCGCCGACCTGCGCGCCCTCGCCGCGGAGATGGGGGAGGCGCTGGAGATCTCGGACCAGCGCATCCGCCTGTCGCATCGGCTGGTCGCCGCGCTCGACGCCCGCACGGCGGCGCAGCTGGGCCTGCCGCCGCTGACCGACCTGACCCTGCGCACGGATGCCGAAGGGCTGATCGGCGATCCCGGCTTTCGCCTGCGCGCCGAATGGTGGCGCGGGGGCCAGCGCAAGACCCCGCGTCGCACCGGCGCGATCCTCGCCACCGACCGCGGCGAACAGCGCCTGCCGCTCTGGCTGTTCGACGCGCTCGAGGTCGCCGAGGCCCCGCATGAGGCCGACGACGCCGCCCAGTGGGAGGCGCTGGCCCGCTTCCGTCGCGCGCTCGATCCCGGCGTGGCGGAGGGGCGGGACGCCGCCTCGGCCCGTATCTCGATGACCGACTTCCTGTCCGGGCTTCAGGTCAGCCTGGCCGACGGGTTCTCGATCTCTCCCAATGAGCGCGGCGACGATTTCGAGGTGCTGCCCTTTTCGCGCGAACGGCTGGAAAGCGATGCCGCGCCGCTGGAGGCCGACAGCGAGCTGAGGGACGACGTGCTGGTCGACTTCCAGCGCAAGCTGCGCCAGCGCGGCGCGTTGAACGCCTTCCGGCTGGGGCCGGGGCGGTTCATGGTCGTCGACCGCTCCGCCGCCCCGGCGTTGCAGGTCATGGCGCAGATGCAGCGCGCCGCCCCGGACGAACGGGCGGCCTTCATCCGCAATCCCCGCCGCCGCATCAGCGAAGCCGTCGAGGCCGCCATGGACCGCGCCGGCGCCTTCGCCGATCTCGACGACGCCGGCCGCGAGGAGGCCATCGAACGGGCCGCCGGCCCCCTGCTGGTCGAAACCGAGGAATTCGCCCGCTTCTCGGCCCGCGTGACCGGCGTGGGGCTCTACCAGGCGCCCGATCTGCCCATCGAGGGCGTCTCCCCCACCACCTGGCTGCCCGAAATCTTCACGCGCGAGGCGCGCCTGAAACTGGAGGCGATGCCCGGCGACGACCTCGCCCATCTCGCCGCCTCGCTGGAGCAGGCGATCGGGAGCGGGGCCGAGAGCGTGGACGAATCCGGCCTGCGCCTGCCCGCCAGGAAGGACGTGCTGGAGGTCGTCCGGGCCGAGATCTCCCGGCGGGACGCCGCCCCCGAAACCCTGCCCGAGCCCGCGCCCGACGCGGGGCCCCCGGCGCCTGACGCGCCGACCTCCGGCGGTCCCGCCATCCTCCAGACCCGGGACAATTTCCACGACGTCCAGTGGCGGCCCGCGTTGAAGGCCCGCGCGCAGGGCGTCCCGGCGGAAGTCCCGCCCGGGATCGTCACCCCCCTGAAGCCCCACCAGCACGACAGCCTGCGCTGGCAGGCGGAGGCCTGGAGCGCGGGCCTTCCCGGCATCCTCAACGCCGACGAGCAGGGCCTGGGCAAGACGCTCCAGACCATCGCCTTTCTCGTCTGGCTCAACGCCCGGATGGAGGCGGGCGAGACCACCCGCGGCCCGGTGCTGGTCGTCGCTCCCACCTCGTTGCTGGAGAACTGGGAGCAGGAGGTCGCCCGCCATGTCGCCGCCCCCGGCCTGGGCCGGCTGATCCGCCTCTATGGCAGCGGCATCGCCCAGCGCCGCAAGGCGGGCGCGAAGGGCATGGACACGGCCGAGGGCGCCGCCCTGCTGGACTTCGGCGATCTCGTGGACGCCGCCGACGCGGGGCGCGGCCACCGGACCTGGGTTCTGACCACCTATGCGACGCTGACCAACTACCAGCATTCGCTGGCGCAGATCCCCTTCGCGGCGGCGGTGTTCGACGAGATCCAGGCCCTGAAGACCCCCGGCTCGCTGCGCGCCTTCGCCGCCCGCGCCATGAAGGCCGAGTTCCGAATCGGTCTGACCGGCACCCCGATCGAGAACGCCACCGCGGACCTTTGGGCGATCATGGACCAGTTGGCGCCGGGCAGCCTCGGCTCGCTGAAGGCCTTCGCGAAAGCCTTCGGCACGCCGGAAGAGGACAACATGCGCCGGCTGCATGCGCGGGTCTTCGGCTCGGACGGTCTTCCGCCGCTGGCGCTGCGGCGGCTGAAGAAGGAGGTGGCCCGCGATCTGCCGCCCAAGACCCGTTCGCTGCTGCCGCTGGAGATGCCGCCGCTTCAGGCCGATTTCTACGACGACGCGCGCGCAAAGCTGGAGACCGGCAGGAAAGGCGCCTTCCTGAAGATGCTGCACCATATCCGCACCGTTTCGGTCCATCCCGACCTGACCTCGGAGGCCGAGGACCGGGCGTTCATCGCCCTCTCCGCCCGCCTGCGCGCCGCCTTCCGCATCCTCGAGGAGATCCGCGCCCGCGACGAGCGCGCCCTGGTCTTCATCGAGCATCGCCAGATGCAGTATCGTTTCATCGAACTGGCGAAGGCCGCCTTCGGCCTGCGCAACGTGGACCTGATCAACGGGGAGACCCCGATCCGCCAGCGCCAGGCGATCGTGAACCGCTTCCAGAAGCATTTGGAGAGCGACGGCGGCTTCGACCTGCTGGTCCTGGGCCCCCGCGCCGCCGGAACCGGCCTGACCCTGACCGCCGCCACCCATGTGATCCACCTGTCCCGCTGGTGGAATCCCGCGGTGGAGGAGCAGTGCAACGACCGTGTGCATCGCATCGGCCAGACCGCTCCGGTCCATGTCCATGTGCCGATGGCGATCCACCCCGACTACCGCGACCAGAGCTTCGACTGCCTGCTCCACAGCCTGATGCAGCGCAAGCGTCGCCTGGCGGGCAGCGCGCTATGGCCGATGGGCGATACGAAGGAGGACGCCGAGCGCCTGGCCGCCAGCCTCGGCGCCGATGCGGGCCGGGAGGATCGCGGCGACCCCGTGGAGGACCCCGTGGAGGACGCCATCGCCGGCATGTTCCAGCGCGACGGCGCCCCGCCGCCGCCCCGTGGTGCGGACGGCGGCTACCTGTTCGAGTGACCCCAGCGGGGGCCTGTCGGCGATCCCGCGGAGGGGCCGTCGGCCGCGCTCGCGATGATCGGCGCTGGCGCAGGCGCGCCGTCAGCGCTTAGGCTCCTTCCCGAACCGCCGGCGCAGATCCGGCGGCACGGGAGGAAACGCATGAGCCACGACCCGAAGGCCCGCAAGGCGGCCGAACCGCTGACCCGCGCCGTGCATGAAGCGATGCGCGCCCAGCTCGACTTCACCGACCGGCGCGACTTCGAGAACGCCCGCCGCGGCCATGTCGCCCCGGTCCCCGATGGCGGCCGCATCGGGCGGGCCGACAGGCCGGCGGTCTGGGATCTCGGCGCCTACGACTTCCTTCAGGGCGAGGACGAGATCGACACGATCAACCCCAGCCTCCTGCGCCTGTCGCGGCTGAACATGGCCAACGGGCTGTTCAAGGTGGTCGACCGGGTCTGGCAGGTGCGGGGCATGGACCTCGCCAACATGACCATCATCGAGGGCGAGACCGGGCTGATCCTGATCGACTGCCTGCTGACCGCCCAGACCGCGAAGGCGGCGCTGGAGCTTTACTACGCCCACCGCCCCCGCGTGCCGGTGAAGGCGCTGATCTACACCCATTCCCATGTGGACCATTTCGGCGGCGCCCGCGGCGTGCTGTCCCCCGAGGACGTGGAGGCCGGACGCGCCGACGTCTTCGCCCCCGACGGGTTCCTGGAGGCGATCGGCGGGGAGAACGTGCTCGCCGGCAACGCCATGAGCCGGCGCGCGCAGTTCCAGTTCGGCTCGCTGCTGGAACCGGGGCCCCGCGGGCAGGTGGACGCGGGGCTGGGCAAGGTCACGGCGCGCGGGCAGGTGACGCTGATCGCCCCCAACCGGGTGATCGTGGAGCCGCTGGAGACCCACATGGTCGACGGGGTGGAGATCCAGTTCCACCTCGCGCCGGGCACCGAGGCGCCGGCGGAGATGCACATGTTCTTCCCCGGCCTCGGCGTGCTGAACATGGCGGAGAACGCCACGCCGCTGCTGCACAACTTCTGCCCCCTGCGCGGGTCGGAGGTGCGCGACCCGCGGATCTGGTCGCATTACCTCGCCGAAGCCGCGCAGAAATTCGGCGGCCGGACCGAGGCGCTGATCTGCCAGCATCACTGGCCGACCTGGGGGCGGGACGAGATCATCGCCTTCCTCGAACGCCAGCGGGATCTCTACAAGCACATCCACGACCAGACCGTGCGGCTGATGAACCATGGCTGGCGCCCGGCCGAGATCGCCGAGGCGGTGGACCTGCCCCCCTCCCTGCGCGACGATTTCCGGATGCGGGGTTACTACGGCTCGGTCAGTCACAACGTGAAGGCGGTCTTCCAGCGCTATCTGAGCTGGTATGACGGCCACCCCGCCAATCTCAACCCGCTCCCCCCGCGCGAGGCGGGGCGCAAATACGTGGACTACATGGGCGGCGCCGCGTCGGTGATCGCCAAGGCGCAGGCGGACTTCGACCGGGGCGAGTTCCGCTGGGTGGTGCAGGTGCTCTACCACGTCATCTTCGCGGACCCGGAGAACGCGCCCGCCCGCGCGCTCTGCGCCGACGCGTTCGAGCAGCTGGGCTACCAGACCGAGAACGCCACCTGGCGCAACGCCTATCTCTACGCGGCGCAGGAGCTGCGGCACGGGGTGATCAAGCTGCCGCCCCGCCCGATCCTGAGCCCCGACCTGCTGGAGGCGGTGGCGACCTCGACCCTGCTGGACTTCGTGGCGGTGCGGCTGGATGCGGACAAGGCGGCCGGGCTGGGCTTCCGCATCGAATGGCGGCTGAGCGACCGGGACGAGGTCTTCGCCATGACGCTGGCGCATGAGACGCTGACCCAGCTGCCCGGCGCGGCGCCGGGGGGCGCGGACGTGACCGCGACGCTGGACCGCGCGACGCTGGTCGGGCTGATCGTGGGCCGGATGAGCGTGGAGGACGCGCTGGCCTCCGGCGCCGTGACGGCGGAGGGGGATGCCGGGGCGCTGGTCAGGCTCTTCGGCATGCTCGACGATTTCGACCTTCAGTTCGATATCGTGACGCCGGGCGACTGAGCGCATCGGGGCCGGACGCGGCGCCGTCCCCGCATCGCGGACAATCCTTCGCCCGTCCGGCCCCGCCAATGCCGCCGCCGCCCATTGCATCGGGCGGCGGCGGGCGCACATCTCCCTTGCGAGCCCCTTCGCGATCTTCAGGAGACGCGCGCCTCATGACCCTGCGCCTGCACACCATCATCGCCTCCACCCGCCCCGGCCGCGTCGGCCCCGCCGTCGGCGCCTGGTTTCAGGGCGTGGCGGAGGCGCATCCCGCCTTCGACGCGCGGCTCGTGGACCTCGCGGATTTCGCGCTGCCGGTGTTCGACGAACCGAACCATCCGCGGTCGGGCAAGTATGTCCACGACCACACGAAAGCCTGGTCCGAGAGCGTGGCGGCCGCCGACGCCTTCGTCTTCGTGGCGCCGGAGTACAACTTCCACCCGACCCCGGCGCTGGTGAACGCGCTGACCTACCTGGCGCAGGAATGGGCCTACAAACCGGCCGGTTTCGTCAGCTATGGCGGGGCTTCCGGCGCGGTGCGCTCCGTGGACAACACCAAGGGCCTGCTCACCGTCCTGCGCATGGTCCCGCTGCTGGAACAGGTGATGGTCCCCCTGGTCGGCCAGAAGGTGAAGGACGGCGTCTTCCAGGCCGAGGAGATCCATGAGACCTCCGCCCGGGCGATGCTGGACGAACTCGCCAAGCTGGGCGGCGCGCTGAAGCCGTTGCACGCGGGCTGAGTCGCCGGGCATGACGCCCGCCATTTGACCCGGGCCCGGCGCCGCGGCACTGTCGCTGCGCCGGGCGACGAGACCCGGGACCAGGGGGAGGGCCGGCCATGGCGCAGGACGCGACCGCGCACGCGCGCACCATCCGCATCGGCTGCGGGGCGGGATTCTCCGGCGACCGGGTGGACCCGGCCGAGGACCTCGCCCGCCGCGGCGCGCTGGATTACCTGTTCTTCGAATGCCTCGCGGAACGCACGCTGGCGGCCGCCCATGTCGGCATGGCCGAGGGGCGGCCGGGCCATGACCCTCATCTTTCGCGCCGGCTGACCCCGGTGCTGGCGCCCTGCCGCGAGGCGGGGACGCGCATCCTGACCAACATGGGCTCCGCCGACCCGATGGCGGGGGGCGAGGCGGCGGCGGAGATCGCCCGCGGGCTGGGCCTGCAGGGGCTGCGGATCGCGGTGGTCACCGGCGACGACGTGGCCGCGCTTCTGACCCCCGACATGAAGCTGATGGACGCCGAAGGCACGCTGGGCGAGGTCGGCCTGCCGATGATCGGGGCCAACGCCTATCTGGGCGCCGCGCCGCTGGTCGACGGGCTGGCGGAGGGCGCGGACCTTGTGATCACAGGGCGCATCGCGGACCCGGCGCTGGCGCTGGCGCCGTTGATCCACGAATTCGGCTGGGGGGACGCGGACTGGTCCCGGCTCGGCGCCGGAACCCTGGTCGGGCACCTGCTGGAATGCGCCTCGCAGATCACCGGCGGCTATTTCGCCGATCCGGGGCGCAAGGACGTGGCCGGCATGGCCTGGCTCGGCTATCCGCTGGCCGAGGTCGGGGCGGACGGCGCGGCCGTGATCACGAAACTCCCCGATACCGGCGGGCTGGTCGACCGGCGCACGGTGCTGGAACAGATGCTCTACGAGGTTCACGACCCCGCCGCCTACCTGACCCCCGACGTCACCGCCGATTTCTCCGGGGTGGCGATCACGCAGGCCGGGACGGACCGGGTTTCGGTCCACGGGGCCTCCGGCCATGCGCGCCCCGAGGGGCTGAAGGTGACGGTGGGCTTCGCGGGCGGCTTTCTGGGCGAGGGCGAGATCTCCTATGCCGGCCCCGGCGCCGCGGCCCGCGCCAGGCTGGCGGGAGAGGTCATCCGCACCCGCATGGTGGAGCTTCACGGCTGCCAGGACCCGATCCGGGTGGACCTGCTGGGGCTCGGCGCCCTACTGACCCCCACCGAGGGCGCCGCCGCCCCCGACCCGGACTGGGAGGCGCTGGCCCCGGAGGTCCGCCTGCGCGTGGCGGTCCGCTCCCGCTCCCGCGAGCTGGCGGAGACCCTGGCCCGCGAGGTCGAGGCCCTGTGGTGCGCCGGTCCCGCCGGCGGCGGCGGCGCGCGGGGACGGGTGACGCAATCGGTGGTCACGCGCTCGGTCCTGATCGACAGGGCGCGCGTGCGCCCGCAGGTGAAGGTGATCACGGCATGACCCGGCACAGCCCCCGCACCGCGAAGCTGCATGACCTCGCCTCGGCCCGCGCCGGGGACAAGGGCGACACCGCCTCCATCGCGGTGATCGCCGACACGCGCGAGGCCTATGCCGCGATCAAGGCGCAGCTCACGCCCGAACGCCTGCGCGCCGAGTTCCCCGACCGCTTCCGCGGCCCGGTGCGGCGCTATGAGCTGCCGGCCCTGCTGGCGCTGAACTTCGTGGCGGAGCGGGCGCTGGACGGCGGCGTCAACGCTTCGCTGAACCTCGACGCCCATGGCAAGGCGCTGTCCTACCTGCTGCTGGGCATGGAGATCGAGCTGCCGGGCGGCTGAAGCGACGCGGCGGCGACAGGTCTGGGAGGAAAGGGGCGCTGGCTGGGGCGGTAGGATTCGAACCTACGATACACGGTACCAAAAACCGATGCCTTACCACTTGGCCACGCCCCAACGCGCGGCGGAACCTAGCCTCGTCATGCGCCGCGCGCAAGAAGCCCCGCGCGGGATCCGCGCGCGCCGGGGCGCGTCCGGACGCGTCGAGGGGGCGCGGCGCAGGGTCCCGACGGAGCCCCCGCCCCTACGGCGCCGCGCAATCGGTCTTGCGCCGCCTCCGGGGGGCTGCTAACGAGCGCTTCGCAAGCGGGGGCTGACCTCGCGATGCACGGTCCGGAGTGTAGCTCAGCCTGGTAGAGCACTGTCTTCGGGAGGCAGGGGCCGGAGGTTCGAATCCTCTCACTCCGACCATAGTTCCAGGGGGGCGCGACCCCTCAGGCGAAAGGGCGTCCCTGCGGGGGCGCCCTTTTCGTTTGCCCCGGTCGTTTGGCCCGGCGGCGAAGCATGGCCGAGCGACGGCGGGATCGGCCGCGAACTTCAGGCCCCGCCGCGGAGAAGGCCACAGGTTAATCGCATAGTTAAATCGAGCGCCCCGACTGGACATCGCCGACAGGCTTGTGCGTCGCAACATCCCCGCGCGGGGGCGGCGACGGCGACGAGGGGCGGGTGAGCATTGCGCAGGACGACCGATTCCCCCTGTCACGTCGCCGAGATCGGGGAAGTAACCTCATGATATTATTGGCGTCACTTACTTATTAGCTGTTCAATGAAGGCCCCAGGCGCGCCATTCCGCCGCAGGCGCGCGGACGGCCTGCAACAGCAAACGCCCGCCGGACTCAACCGACGGGCGTTCATGACGCGTAGACGCCCCGCCTCCGCCGCCCCCTCGAACGGTCATGGCGAAGAGGGCGGGGCGGCGTGACGGGTGGGCTCAGAACTCGACTTCGAGCTCCAGGATCTCATCGGGCTCGGCCACCGCGCCCGCGGTCCATTCCTTCATCAGGTCCCAGTCCAGCACGGCGTCGACATAGGCCTGAAGCTTCGGCTCCAGCGGCACGGCATAGGTGTTGAACCGCGTGCAGACCGGGGCCCACATCGCGTCCGCCATGGTCGGACGGCCGAAGAGGAACGGCCCGCCATAGGCGTCGAGACACTCGGCCCACAGTTCCTTCACCCGCTCCACATCCGGCCGAGCGCCCGAAAAGATCTTGAATTTCTGATGCTTGGCCTTGAGGTTCATCGGCAGCGCCGAGCGCAGGTTGTAAAAGCCCGAATGAATCTCGCCGGACACCGCGCGGCAATGCGCGCGCTTGGCCTTCTCGGTCGGCAGCAGCTTGGCCTCGGGGAATTCCTCGTTGAGGTAATTCGCGATGGCCAGCGTGTCCCAGACCGCCACGTCGCCATGCTGCAGGCGCGGCACCAGCACCGAGGGCGACAGCAGCAGCAGCTCCTGGCGGGTGTCCGGATCGTCGAGATCAACCGGGACCTCGTCGAACTCGAGCCCGGCCAACCGGCACAGCAGCCAGCCCCGGAGAGACCACGAGGAATAGTTCTTGGACGATATGGTCAGGGTCGAATTGGCCATTCCGGGACCCCCTTGAGTTGTGCTCTTTATCGGCGCGTTCAGATTGCGCGGCTAAACTCTCTCGCACTGCAACACGAATTGCACTAGCGTTTTCGCGACCTGCCCTGCGGTTTGGAGTCCCGCCCCATGCTCTACCAGACCTACCAGTTCCAGAACGACCTCATCGCCCCGATGCGTTTTGCGGCGCGTTGGGGAATGGCGTTGGGTGACGCGTTCGGGATCGGTCTCGCTGATGACGTCAAGCGCAAGGCGCTGGCGACGATGGAAATGGTGTCGCGCTTCGAGCTGAGCCATACGCGCCCCTCCTTCGGCATCGAGTCCGTCCAGGTAGGCAACCGCGAGGTTCCGGTGACCGAGGAGGTGGCGCTGCGGCTGCCCTTCGGCGACCTGCTGCGGTTCCGCAAGGACGTGGACACGCCGCAGCCCAAGGTGCTGATCGTGGCGCCGCTGTCGGGCCATTTCGCCACCCTGCTCGCCGGCACCGTGCAGACCATGCTGCAGGACCACGACGTCTATATCACCGACTGGACCAACGCCCGCGACGTGCCGATCGCGGCGGGCAAGTTCGGGGTGGAGGACTACGTCTCCTACCTGATCCGCTTCATGGAGGAGATCGGGGAGGGCGGGCACATGCTCGCCGTCTGCCAGCCCTGCGTGCAGACCCTCGTCGCCGTTTCGGTGATGTCGGAGCGCAAGCACCCCTGCACGCCGCGCAGCATGACCCTCATGGCCGGCCCGATCGACGTGCGCGAAAGCCCGACCTCGGTCAACGACCTGGCCAACGAGAAGTCGCTGAGCTGGTTCAAGCAGCGCATGATCCAGACCGTGCCCCTGCGCTACAAGGGCGGTGGTCGGCGGGTGTATCCGGGCTTCGTGCAGCTGATCAGCTTCATGGCCATGAACATGGACCGGCACAAGGCGGCGCATAAGGGCCTGTATGAGGACCTCGCGGAGGGCAACACGGCGAAGGCCGAGAAGGTCAAGACCTTCTACGACGAATACTTCGCCGTGCTCGACCTGACCGAAGAATTCTACATCGAGACCATCGACCGCATCTTCCAGCGCTGCGAGCTCGCCACCGGCGACTTCGAGTATCAGGGCAAGAAGGTCGACCCCTCCAAAATCACCCGCACCGCCCTGCTGACGGTGGAGGGCGGGCGCGACGACATCTGCGCGGTCGGCCAGACCGCGGCGGCGCATGACCTGTGCTCCTCCCTGCGTCCGCACCTGAAGCGGCACCACCTGCAGGCCAATGTCGGCCATTACGGGGTGTTCAACGGCAAGCGCTGGGACCACGAGATCTACCCGGTGGTCCGGAACATGATCCTCGCCATGGAGTGATCCGGTGCCGGGCCCCGACCCGTGCGGTCGGGGCCCGGACCGCGGATTGTTGAACCTCGAAACGATTGATCCGCGTCAAGGCGCGAGGCCCGGTCCGGCCCCACCCTGTCTGTCAGGGGGCATGGACGGAGGCCGAACATGCTGCGTGCGTTTCAGAGGGCGAGCGACGCGCTGATGACGATGGACGAGCGGACCGGAAACGGCGCCGCGGGCCGGAGAGGGGCCCCGTCTTCGCCATCACCCGTGACCGACGACGAAGGTGGGCGGAATCAGGGGAGGACGCCCGGTCTCGTCGTTTCGGAACCGCTCCGCCAGCGCCGGGACGGCGGCTGGCGGAGCGGCGCCCGAACCATCCGCGGGGACTGGAGCGGCGGCGTCATCGTCGCGGGCATCTGCCCCCGGGGCGAGGCCTGGATGGACATCGAGGGCGCGCCGGTTTCGCCGTTCTCGGTCACCTTCGCGCCCTGGGGCTTCCGGATGACCGTGGGCGACCTGATCCAGGGCGTCAGCTACGCCGTCGGCCTGAGGCCGCCCGAGGGACCGCCGCGCATCTCCATCCTGCCCTACGGACCCGGCCTGCTTCAGTTCGGAACCCGCAGCCGCGTGCTGTGCACGGCGGTCGACCCCGACGTCTGAACGCCCCCCCCCCCGGAACGCGAAATCGGAACGCGAAATCGGGACGTGAAATCGAGACGTGAAAAGGCCCCCGCGCCGGTCTGCGCGGGGGCCCTTCGCGTGGCTCAGGCCGCCTTGTCGTCGGCCAGCGTCGGGTAGTCGGTGTAGCCCTTCTCGGTCCCGCCATAGAAGGTCGACTGGTCCCACTCATTGAGCGGCGCGCCCTCGTGCAGGCGGGTCACCAGGTCGGGGTTGGAGATGAAGGCCTTGCCGAAGGCCACCGCATCCGCCTCACCCTTGTCCACGGCGGCGATCGCCATGGCCCGGTCGTAGCCGTTGTTGACCATCCAGGCCCCGTCGAACTTCGCGCGCAGGGCGTCCAGGTCCGCCCCCTCGGGAAGCTCGCGGGGGCCGCCGGTCTGGCCCTCGACCACGTGCAGATAGGCCAGGCCCTTGCCCGAGATCCGCTCGATGGCGCGGGAGAACGTCTCCTGCGGGGTGGAGTCGCGCGCGTCGTTGGCGCCCGAGAACGGCGACAGGCGCACGCCGACGCGGCCGGCGGGGATCGCTGCGGTCACGGCGTCGATGACCTCGGCCAGCAGGCGGGTGCGGTTCTCGATCGAGCCGCCATAGCCGTCGGTGCGCTGGTTGACGCCGTCCTTGAGGAACTGGTCGATCAGGTAGCCGTTGGCGGCGTGGACCTCAACGCCGTCGAAGCCGGCCTCCATGGCGTTCCTCGCGGCCTGGGCGTAGGCGGCGACGATGCCGGGGATCTCGGCTTCCTCCAGCGCGCGGGGGGCCGAGGTCTCGGAGAAGCCGCCGGACTCGAGGAAGGTCTTCACCTTGGCCGTGACCGCGGAAGGCGCCACCGGGGCCTTGCCGTCGGGCTGCAGGTCCACATGGCTGATCCGGCCGACATGCCAGAGCTGGATGACGATCTTGCCGCCCCTGGCGTGGACCGCCTCGGTGACCTTCTTCCAGCCGGCGATCTGCTCCTCCGAATGGATGCCGGGGGTCCAGGCGTAGCCCTTGCCCTCGGGCATGATCTGCGAGGCTTCGGTGATCAGCAGGCCGGCGGAGGCGCGCTGGGCGTAATATTCGGCATGGATCTCATAGGGCGCGTCGACGCCGGGGCGGGCGCGATTGCGGGTCAGCGGGGCCATAACCACCCGGTTGGCGATTTCGATGTCGCCGAGCGCGCCGGCGGTGAAGAGCTTGGGTTCGGACATGCCTGGGTCTCCTTGGGAGGGATCGAGGGATTGTTTTGGACCTTTCAGTCCACAACTCTCCGCACCTGCGCAAAGGCCGGCGTCGCGGAGAGAACGGGGATCAGTCAACGCCGAGCAGACGGCAGGCCTCGCTGCGCAGGGCGTCGACATCGGTGACGGGGGCGCCGGCCTTGCGCATGGCGCCGGCGCCCAGATAGAGCGCCAGCGCCGCGCGGGCCCGGCCCTCGGCCGCGGCCTCGCCGACCAGCGGCGTGGCGAGATCGGCGAGGAAGCGGGCCTTGCGGGCGATGGAATCGTTGATCATGCCGGCGGCCTCGGCGTCGCGGGCGCCGAGCTCCGCGCTCATGTCCACCACGAAGCAGCCGGAGCGGGCGACATCCGCGGCGAACATCTCGTGGACCACGGCGCGGACGGCCTCCGTCGCGCTCGGCTGGGTGACGGCGGCGGCCTCCAGCGAGGCCGCGCCGGCTTCGAGATAGCTGTCCAGCGCCGCGATCAACGCGCCGCGCTTGGACCCGAAAGCCGCGTAGAAGGAGGAGCGCGAAAGGCCGGCGGCGGCGGTCAGATCCTCGACCGACGCGGCTTCGTAGCCTTGCGCCCTGAACACGCAGAGGATCGCGCCAAGCACCTTGTCCAGATTGTATTCCCGCGGCCGGCCGGGCCCCTGCCGAAGCGCGGCGGGGGCGAAGGCCGGACGGGGCGCGCGTATGGGGAACAAGTCGCTCATGCCCCCGATATTGAACCGCTCGTTCCGATTTTCAAGGGGGCGGCGGGGCCGCGTCCGCCATGAGGGCGATCACGACGCGGAGAGCCGGCGCCGTCCCGCTCCCCATCGCGCCCTCCCCCCGATCCCCAACGCCGCCAGCGCGCCGACCAGAAGCGCCCCGGCGGCGGGGAGCGGGACGACGGTCTCACCGCCGCCGCCCTCCACGAACTCCGCCCAGTCGGGTTGGGGGACGTCCAGCCCGGCGACGACGAAGGTGAAGCCCGTCAGCGGAATGTCCGGCCCGACCTGCGTTCCGCCCAAGGTCCACCAAGCCTGCGTGATCGTCGGGGAAACCGAGGACGAGCCCGACCAGACGCTGACCGAGAGGTCCGCCCCGGCCCCCGGCGGGATCAGGATGCTTCCGAGCGCATCGATCGGGTCGCTCAGGTCTAGCGTGAAGCCGCTCCAGCGATCGCCCGCGGGCTCTGCGAAGAGGCCCCCGCCGTCGATATCCGCCTGGTTCACCCGCCCGCCGCGATAGGCGGCGTTTCCGGGCTGATTGACGATGGTCAGATGCAGGTCGTTGGCGGTGGACCCGGAGTCGTTGACCAGCCTCCAGGTCCCGGTCCAGACGGTTCCGGCGATGGCCGGCGCCGCGGCCAGGGCCATGGCGCAGGCCAGCGCGGCCCGGAAAACCGGTTTGCGGACGACGGGTTTGCGGATGATGTCACGGCGCGCGGATGCGGACATGATGAGCCTCCTGACCTCGCTATATGCGAAAATCAGAATATCTCCCGCCGACCGCGCGCCCCATGACATGAATCAACGCGAAGGCCGGGCCAGGCCTCAGGCGCCCCGTCAGCCGACGAAGGCGCGCTCCACCACGAACTCGGCGGGGCGGGAGTTGGAGCCTTCGACCAGCCCGAACTCCTCCAGCATCGCCTTGGTGTCCTTGAGCATGTCCATCGACCCGCAGATCATGCCGCGATCGGTCTCGGGGGAGATCTTCGGCACGCCCAGCATCTCGAACAGCCGGCCGTCGCGGCCGAGATCGGTCTGGCGGCCCATCACCTCGGTCTGCTCGCGGGTGGTGGAGGCGAAATGCACCAGCTTGGCCGTCGCTTCCTCGCCCACCAGCTCATCGGCGCGGGTGGCCTCGACCAGCTCGCGCCCATAGGTCAGCTCGCCGGCGTCGCGGCAGGTGTGGCAGAGGATGACCTGCTCGAACTTCTCGTAGGTTTCCGGATCGCGGATCACCGAGGCGAAGGGCGCGATGCCGGTGCCGGTGGAGAACATCCACAGCCGCTTGCCCGGGATCAGCGCGTCCAGCACCAGCGTGCCGGTCGGCTTCTTGCGGAACCACACCGTGTCGCCGACCTGGATCTTCTGCAGCTCGGAGGTCAGGGGGCCGTCGGGCACCTTGATCGAGTAGAACTCCAGCTCCTCGTCCCAGGACGGGGAGGCGATGGAATAGGCGCGCCAGACCGGCTTTTCGCCCGGCAGGCCGATCATCACGAACTCGCCCGAACGGAAGCGGAAGCTCGGCGGCCGCGACAGGCGGAACTTGAACAGCCGGTCGGTGTAATGCTGCACCGACAGCACCTTCTCGGCGAAGGCGCTCGACGGCGGCTCGATGGCGGTCGAGGTTTTCGCGGCTTCATCCAGATCGCGCATCGGGGACACCTCCGTCGCTTGGGCGGGCGCATGGCATGGGCCGTCGCCGCCCGGGGTCGGAGGGGCGGACGCGGCGGGTCCCCTCCGACATGGCGCATCGCAGCAAGAATGAAAAGAGGATTTCACATCACGTTTGAGGGCTCCGTTTATTTCACGCGTTTTCAGCGCGAAACCTGCCGCGGCGGGTCGCCGCGGGCGGGTCGCAGGGGCCCGGACACGCGGCTTTCCCCCCTTCGCGCCGAGGGCGGGGCGGGAACCGGGCGCGCGAGGCATGGCGGCGCAGGCGGCGGAGATGGGGCTGGCCCAACCACCCGAGCTCGCGCCCCCCCGCCGTGACCGGGGGCGAGCGGGTTCGAGTCCGCGCCTTGCCCGGCGCGTTCGGAACGCCCCTCGGGCCGAGCGGAAAATGTAACCTTGACGTTACCTCGGCACAGGGCATATGTAACGCACAGGTTACATAGGAACACGCCATGCCCTCTTCTGAATCGATCGCCAACCTTCGCGCCGGGGTCTTCGGACTGACCGCCGGCATCTGTCTTCTCTATGCCGTGCTGGCGCTGGCCACCGGCCGACCGGACCCGATGCCGGTCTGGATCCCGGGCGTCTGCGGGCTGCTGTCGGCGCTGCTGCTGACGCTGGCCAGCCGGGCCGCGGGCCGCGCCGCGGCGCGCCGGGCCTGGGACGAGGGCTACCGGGCGGATGCGCGGCGCGCGGGATCGGCGGCGTTCTGGATCGCGCTGGCGCTCTATCCGGCCTTCGGCGCGCTGCGCGCCGCGGATCTGATCGGGCCGGATCTGGCGATGGCCGTCATGGGCCTGCTGACCGGAGCGTCCTATCTGGCCCTGCTCACCTGGTTCGAGCTGCGCGGCCGGGGCGAGGGATGATCACCCATCTCGCCCGCCTGCGCAAAGACGCGGGCGTCACCCAGGCGCAGCTGGCCGAGACGGTCGGCGTGTCGCGCAAGACCATCAACACGGTGGAGAACCGGGTGTTCACCCCCTCCACCCTGCTGGCGCTGAAGCTGGCCCGGGCGCTGGGGGTCACGGTGGAGGCGCTGTTCGAGCTGGAGGACGGCGACTGAAGCGCCCGGCCCGGCCGCAGGCCCGACGGAAAAAGGGCGCCCCGCGGGGGGCGCCCTTTCTTGTCTCGTCGGTTCAGGCCCGGATCAGAAGGCGGCGGCGAGCATCGCCGGCTCCGCCCCGGCGCTGTCTTCGAGCCGGCGGCGCATCTTGCGCAGGGCCTGGGATTCCAGCTGGCGCACCCGCTCCTTCGACAGCTTCAGCTTGGAGCCGAGGCTCTCCAGCGTCTCGGGATCGTCGCCCAGCTTGCGGGCCCGTATGATCATCCGCTCCCGGTCCGAGAGGGCGTCCATCGCGGTCTCGATCCAGGTGCGCGCGGCCTTGAGGTCATGGTTGCGGGTGACGCGGGCCTCGGAATTCGGGCTGTCGTCCTCCAGCGTCTCGATCCACTCGCGACCCTCGTCGCCCGACTGCTGGGCGTTGAGCGAGAAGTCGGAGCCGGCCAGCCGGCCCTCCATCATCTCCACGTCGCGAAGGGGGGCGCCGAGCTCGGCGGCGATGCGGACCCGGATCTCCTCGCCCGAGAGCTGGACGCCGTCGCGCTCCATCTCCCGTTCGATCTGGGCGCGGATGCGGCGCATGTTGAAGAACAGCGATTTCTGGGAGCTGGTCGAGCCGGTGCGGACCATCGACCAGTTGCGCATCACATAGTCCTGGATCGAGGCCTTGATCCACCACACCGCGTAGGTCGAGAAGCGCACGCCGCGGTCGGGGTCGAATTTCTCGGCCGCTTTCATGAGGCCGACGCCGGCCTCCTGAATGAGGTCGTTCATCGGCGCGCCGTAGCGGCGGTATTTGGACGCCATCGACACGGCGAGGCGCATGTAGGCGGTGACGAGGCGATGCAGAGCCTGCTCATCGCCCTCGTCGCGCCAGCGGCGGGCGAGCTCCAGTTCGGTGTCGGCGTCAAGAAGCTCGGCCGCCATCGCGGTCCGGGTCAGGGATCCGATCTGAGGGGCGTCGAGGGCCATCATCCTACTCCTGTTCAGGGCCGGGGCCCGGGAGGGCCGCGCCGGCTGATCTCTCTTGTTATGTGAAGGATACGCCCCCCTTACGAACTTGGATCACCGACTCGGGGCCGGAAACGTAATGTTTCTTTTTTCGCGACAAAAATGGGTGAACCAGCGCCTCCACGTGGGATTAGGGCCACAATATGTCGTGGACGCCCGGCGTCGCCGCATTGCTGACCGAGAGTCGCCCGCAACGCGCCTTCCGGGAGCGCCCCCCATGCGGCTCTCCGGCGCCGAACGCCGAGTTACGTCCTGATCCCTGCGGGAATATCCGCTGGCGGCGCTGACCGACGCGCCGGATTTCGCGGCGTGGCGCGGGGCCTTCGCCCCGGTCAATGCCGCCCGCCCCTGTTCCGGCCGGCCGGTGGCGGACGCCGAAGCCTGGCCGGAACGGGCGTCCCTGCCGCCCTGATCCGTCAGGGTTCGGGGCTGGGCTCGGGGCTGGGCTCGGGGCTGGGGGCGGGTTCGGGCGCGGGGTAGATCACCTCGGTCAGGAACAGCCCGTCGGGCGGAGCGACGGGGCCGCAGGCCGCGCGGTCGCGGGCCTCCAGCGCCTGCGCCACGCGGTCGGGGCTCCAGCGCCCGGCGCCGACGCGTTCCAGCGTGCCGACGAGGCTGCGCACCTGGTTGTGCAGGAAGGACCGGGCGCGCAGGCGGAATTCGAAGCGGGTTCCGCCGTCGGTGGGCCGCGCCTCGATGTCGAGGGCGTCGAGGGTCTTCACCGGCGATTTCGACTGGCACATGGAGGAGCGGAAGGTGGTGAAGTCGTGCAGCCCGACCAGGTGGGCGGCGGCCTCGCGCATGGGGCTGATTTCCAGCGGGCCGGGGACGCGCCAGGCGCGGCCCTTCTCGAAGGTCAGGGGGGCGCGGCGGGCGATCACCACATAGAGATACCGGCGCTCCACCGCGTCGAAGCGGGCGTGGAAGGCGTCGGCGACGCGCTCGGCATGGGTCACGGCGACGGGGGCGGGCTTCAGGTGCCAGTTCAGCGCCTCGGCCAGGCGGAACGGGTCCCAGTCGCGGGCGAGATCGCAATGGGCGACCTGGCCGGTGGCGTGGACGCCGGCATCGGTGCGTCCGGCGCCGCCGATGCCGGGGGCGTCGGGGTCGAGCGCGCGGATCGCGGCCTCCAGCGCCGCCTGGACGGAGGGGAGTTCCCTCTGGCGCTGCCATCCCGCGAAGGGGCGGCCGTCATATTCCACGATGAGCTTGTAGCGGGGCATGGAGGCCTCATGCCGCGCAGGGGCGGGGCGCGCAAGGGGCCCGGAACGGCGATAGGCGGGCGAGGGGGGCGCGGAGGCGCCGCGTCGAGGTCGCGCCGGCGGGTCCGGCTCGCCCGCGGCGCGCGGTGAGGACGGCGCCAGGCGGAACCGTTTCGGCGGCCCGGGCGGGCGCTGTCCTCGACGATCCGGGCGCGTGGTCGGCGTCGGGGCCGCTCCAGGGCGGTCGGCGGATGAAACCGCGATCCGGCCCGCGGCGCCGTCCGTCCCCGCCGTCCGCCCCCGCCAGCCGCCGCGTCTGCCGCACCTCCGCTGGCTGGCCACCCGCGCCCTGGGCCGCCCGCGACCCCGCCTCGGCGCGCCGCGGGCGCCTCCTCGCAACCCTCGCGACCGCCGACGCGGCGCCTGCGCCCCTCGCGACGCGCCCCCGCCGGACTATATTGAAGGGGAACCGCCAGGGAGGGGAGACGGGCTTGGGGCTCTTCGACATCGCCGACGACATCGCCCGCTGGGTCGAGGACGCCCAGGAGGGCGTCGCCTCGCTCACCGAGCCCACGCTGCGCCTCGGGGTCACCGGCCTCGCGCGGGCCGGCAAGACGGTGTTCATCACCTCGCTGGTCGCCAACCTGCTGGACCGCGGCCGCATGGCCGGGCTGGACGCGCAGGCCTCGGGCCGGATCGAGGCCGCCGCCCTGCGCCCCGGCCCGGACCGCGAGACCCCGCGCTTCGACTACGAGACCCACCGCGCCGCCCTGCTGGCGCCCGAGCCGAGCTGGCCGCAATCCACCCGCCGCATCTCCACCCTGCGGGTCAGCTTCCGCACCCGCCCGACGGGGCTCATCGGCGGGCTGACCGGCCCCGGGGCCCTGCATCTCGACATCACCGACTACCCGGGCGAGTGGCTGCTGGACCTGCCCCTGATGTCGCGCAGCTACGCCGCCTGGTCGGCGGAGGCCTTCGCCGCGGCGCGCACCCCCGCCCGCGCGCCGCTGGCCGCGGAATGGCTGGCCAAGGCCGAGACCGCCGCCGACGCGCCGTTCTCCGAGGACGCCGCCCGCACGCTCGCCACCGCCTTCACCGCCTATCTGGGCGCGTGTCGGGAGGCGGGGCTGTCGGGCCTCGCCCCCGGCCGCTTCCTGCTGCCCGGAGAGCTCGAGGGCTCCCCGGCGCTGGCCTTCGCCCCCCTGCCTCCCGGACCCCGCAAGGGCCTGCGGGCGGAGCTCGACCGCCGCTACGAGGCCTACAAGCGGGTGGTGGTGAAACCCTTCTTCCGGGACCATTTCGCCAAGCTCGACCGGCAGGTGGTGCTGGTGGACCTGCTGTCCGCGCTCGATTCCGGGCCGGCCGCGGTGCAGGACCTGCGCCAGGCGCTGCCGCAGGTGCTGGAGGCGTTCCGCCCCGGCGATCGATCCTGGCTGGCGCCGATCCTGGGCAAACGCATCGACCGGATCCTGTTCGCCGCCACCAAGGCCGACCATATCCATCACGCCCAGCATGACCGGCTGACCGCGATCCTGCGCGCCCTGCTGCGCGAGGCCGAGGACCGCGCCGCCTTCAAGGGCGCCCGGACCCGCGCCATGGCCATCGCCGCCCTGCGCGCCACCACCGAGCAGGAGATCGAGCGCGACGGCCGCCGCCTGTCCTGCGTGCGCGGGCGGCTGGAGACCACGGGGCGGGAGGCCGCGCTCTATCCCGGCCCGTTGCCCGAGAGCCCGGCCGCCCTGCTCGCCGCCGCCGCCTCGGGGGCCGAGACCTGGCCCGACAACGACTTCCGCGCCATGGCCTTCGCGCCGCCGCGCTTCGCGCCGAAACCGGGCGACGGGCCGCCGCATATAAGGCTGGACCGCGCCGCCGAGTTCCTGATTGGGGATCGCCTGTGACCCGTCCCGACGAAACCGATCCCCGTCCTGATCCGAGTCCTGATCCCCGTCCCGATCCCCGGCCCGATCCGCGTCCCGCCCCCCATTCCGGCGACGCCTTCGTCGAGCATGGCCCCGAGGCGCCGCCCGACCCCGCCCCGCGCCGCCGCGACGCGCCGTTGCTGATCGAGGACGACGACCCCGCGCTCGCCGACCCCGCCCCCTCCCCGGCGGAAGCGCCGCCCCCCGACGGCCCGCCCCCGACCGGCGAGGCGATGACCCGCGCCGCCACCCTGGCCTCCGGCCGAAGCCGGGGGATGGGGGCGCTGGGCTGGTTCGTCTCGGCCGCCGGCGGTTTCTTCGGGATGATGATCGTGGTCGGCGCGGTGAACTGGGTGCAGGGGCTGATCGCCGACAATCCCGCCCTGGGGATCGCCGCCGCCGCGCTGGGGGCGGTGGCGCTGGCCGCGCTGATCGTGGGGCTGGCGCGCGAGGGGCTGGCGCTGGCCCGGCTCGGCCGCATGGACGCGGCGCGGCGCGAGGCGGATCGGGCGGTCGCCGCCAATGACCGGGACCTCGCGGCCTCGGCCGTGGACCGGCTGGCGGCGCTCTATCGGGGGCGCAAGTATCTCGGCTGGGCCAATGCCGAGGTCTCCGAGCGCCGGCGCGAGGCGGTGGACGCCGAGGCCCTGATCGAGCTGGCCGAGCGCGCCTGGCTGACCGGGCTCGACCAGGACGCGCGGCGGGCGGCGGAGCTGTCCGCCCGGCAGGTGGCCACGGCGACGGCGCTGGCCCCGATCCCGCTGGTGGACGTGGCGGCGGCGCTTTACGTCAACCTGCGCATGATCCGCCGCATCGCCGAGATCTATGGCGGCCGCGGCGGCGCGCTGGGGGCGTGGCGGCTGTTCAAGGCGGTGGCGACGCATCTGGTGGCGACGGGCGCGGTGGCGGCGACCGACGACCTGATCGGCCCGATCCTCGGCGGCGGCGTGCTGGCGCGCCTGTCCCGCCGCTTCGGCGAGGGGCTGGTCAACGGCGCCCTGACCGCCCGTGTCGGCGTCGCGGCGATCGAGGTCTGCCGCCCGCTCCCCTTCCGCGCCCTGCGCGCGCCCACCGCCCGCGGCATGGTCGGCCGGGCGCTGGCCGACCTGGGCGGCGTCGGCGCGAAGCGGCAGCCGGGGCCGGGCGAACGGCCCGGGAACTGAGAGCCGGCGCGGGAGCCTTCCCGCTTCCCGCGCCGGCAGGCGATCGCTTCGGCGCGGGTCCGAGCGTGGCGGCCTGAGCCGGGCGAGGCCGACGCTCTGGCCATCCGACGCCGCGCGCGGTAACTCCTCCGACAACGACATTCGCGCGGGTATGCCCGCGAGAGGGGGAGGACGAAGACCCGATGCAGGACGATCCCAAGCCGAGATACACCGTGGTCGAAGACGGCGAGTTCGCCGGATGGCGCCGCCAGACCGCGCAGAGCTTTCTCGAAATCGCCGGTCCGGCCTATTCGAAGCGCGAGCCCGACCGCTCGATCGTGACCGCCATGCGCGCCGAGCCGCACCACGCCAACGGGCTGGGCGTGGTGCATGGAGGGGCGCTGATGTCGCTGGCCGACAACGCGCTGTTCAACATCGCCACGGATGCGCTGAAGGGGTCGGACTGGTCGGTGACGGTGACCATGAACACCGAGTTCCTCGACGCCGCCCAGATCGGCGATTTCATCGAGGCGCGGGGCGAGGTGGTGCGGGCCGGCGGCTCGATGATCTTCGTGCGCGGGCTGGTGAAGGCCGAGGGGCGGCCGTGCCTCGCCTTCTCCGGCACCATCAAGAAGGGCAAGAAGCGGAGCTGAGCGGCTCCGTCCGCGCTTCGGTCCGAACCGGGCGCCGCGTCGAGGCCGCGCCCGGTGGCCCGGTCTCGCCCGCGGCGCATGGCAAGCAGGGCGCGTATGGCCCGGTCTCTCGAACCCGGAGCCATCGGAAACGGCGCAGGCGGCGATCCCGGTCCCGCGCGCCGCGAGCGGGCGGTCTCAACCCTCGGGCGCGTGACGCGGCGCTTTCGGCGCGCTCAGAACAGCGACGCCGCCGCCGCCCCGATCAACGCGCCGACGAAGCCGGCGCCGGCCATCGCCACAAGACCGGCGGCGCCCAGTCCGCGCGGTGCGGCCTCCGCCGTCGCGTCCGCCACCGCGCGCTTCAGCACCTTCTCCGCCATATCCGGCAGCCGCGGCCCGAAACGGGAGAGCACCATGGCCGTCGCCACCAGGTCCCGGCGCATCGCCTTGGGGCCCAGATTGTCCTTCATCCAGTCTTCGACCACCGGCTGGCTCGCCCGCCACATGTTGAGGTTGGGGTCCAGCGTGCGCGCCACCCCCTCCACCACCACCATGGTCCGTTGCAGCAGGATCAGCTCGGTCCGCGTCTCCATCCCGAAGCGCTCGGTCACGTCGAACAGATGCGCCAGCAGCCGCGCCATGGAGATATGCGAGGCGTCCTGGCCGAAGATCGGCTCCCCGATGGACCTCAGCGCCTGGGCGAAGGCCTCCAGATCGCGATCGGCGGGAACGTAGCCGGCCTCGAAATGCACCTCCGCCACGCGGCGATACTCGCGGCGCAGGAAGCCCAGCAGGATCTCGGCGTAGACCCGGCGGGTATAGGGGTCGATCCGCCCCATGATCCCGAAATCCAGCGCGATCAGCGTGCCGTCGCGGGCGAGCTTCAGGTTCCCCTGATGCATGTCCGCGTGGAAGAACCCGTCGCGCAGGGCATGGCGCAGGAACGAGCGGATGATGAAGGAGCCGAGCGGCACCAGGTGATGCCCCCGCGCCGCCAGCAGCTCCACGTCGCCCAGCGGATCGCCGTCCACCCATTCCAGCGTCATCACCCGGCGCGCGGAATGGGCCCAGAGCACTTCCGGCACGGCGAAGCCCTCGTCCTCGGCCGAGTTGGCGCGGAACTCCGCCGCGGCGGCCGCCTCCAGCCGCAGGTCCAGCTCGGTCATCACCACGCCCTCGAAATGGGCGATGACGGCGCGCGGGCGCAGGCGGCGCGACGAGGGCGCGAGGAACTCGATGGTCTTCGCGATGAACCAGAAGGCGTCGACATCCTGGCGGAAGGCGCGTTCCACCCCCGGCCGCAGGACCTTCACCGCCACCCGCCGGCCCGTCTCCCGCTCCACCGCCGGATGCACCTGCGCGATGGAGGCGGCGGCGACGGCGGGGCCGAACTCGGAGAAGATCTCGTCCACCGGACGGCCCAGCTCATGCTCCACCTGGGCGCGGGCCTCTTCCAGCGGGAAGGGGGCGAGCCGGTCCTGAAGCACGCGCAGGTCGCGGGCGATCTTCTCGCCGGCCACATCGGGGCGGGTCGACAGAAGCTGGCCGAATTTCACATAGGCCGGGCCCAGCGCGGTCAGCGCGCGCGGGGCGGGGGGCAGCGCGGGGTCGCCCTCCAGCCCCAGCGGCGACAGCGGCCAGCCCAGCACGCGGGCGGCGATGCGGATGGAGCGGGGGGCGTCCATCGCCTCCAGCGCCTCGGCCATGGCGCCGGTGCGCTGGAAGGTCGCCGCGGTCCGCGCCAGCCGCCACAGGTTGGCGATGACGCTCATCAGATGCGCCAGCCCGAATGG
Organism: Albimonas donghaensis; assembly: GCF_900106695.1. Classification (GTDB taxonomy): domain Bacteria; phylum Pseudomonadota; class Alphaproteobacteria; order Rhodobacterales; family Rhodobacteraceae; genus Albimonas; species Albimonas donghaensis. The sequence goes on along the minus strand of NZ_FNMZ01000003.1, from coordinate 552,380 downwards.
ATCGCGGCCACGCCCAGCGTGTAGTTGCGGTAGCTCGCCCGCCCGAAGCCCGCGGCCTTCACCATGTCGAGGAACGTCTCCTGGTCCGGGAATTTCCGGATCGATTCGACAAGATACTGGTAGCTGTCCCGGTCGCCGGTCACCGCGCGCCCCATCTGCGGGATCACGTTGAAGGAATAGGCGTCATAGAGCCGTTGCAGCCCCGCCTCGGGGATCTGGGAGAACTCCAGGCACATGAAGCGGCCGCCGGGCTTGAGCACGCGATACGCCTCGGCCAGCGCGTCCTGCGGCCGGGTCACGTTGCGGATGCCGAAGGCGATGGTGAAGGCGTCGAAGCTCTTGTCCTCGAACGGCAGCGCCATGGCGTCGCCGACCACCCAGTCGAGCTGCTCCGCGTAGCCCTGCGCGTCGGCCCGCCTGCGGCCTTCCTCCAGCATGTCGGCGGTCAGGTCGCAGACCACGGCCTCCCCCCGCCCCTTCAGGCGCTTGAGGAAGCGGAACGAGATGTCCCCCGTCCCCCCGGCCACGTCCAGCAGGCGCATGCCCGGGCGCGGAGCCATCCAGTCGATCAGGGCGTCCTTCCACAGCCGGTGGACGCCCCCCGACATCAGGTCGTTCATCAGGTCGTAGCGCGAGGCCACGGACGAGAACACGCCGCGGACAAGCCCGGCCTTCTCGCCCTCGGGCACGTCGCGGAAACCGAAATGCGTTGTGGCGCCGGGCTGATCGCCGGTATCGGATGCGTTGCTCATGGCCCCTCCTATAGCCGCAAGGACGCTCGCCCGGAATATGCCTGAACTCCCCGAAGTCGAGACAGTCAGACGCGGGCTGCTTCCCGTGATGGAGGGCAAGCGCCTGCTGGAGGTCGAGCAGAGGCGCCCGGACCTGCGCTGGCCCTTCCCCGAACGCTTCGCCGAGCGGCTCGCCGGAACCCGGATCGAGCGGCTGCGGCGGCGGTCGAAATACATCCTCGCGGACCTCGGATCAGGCGAAATCCTGCTGATCCACCTCGGCATGACCGGAAGAATGCTGATCGAGGCCGGTCGCCAGACCGCCCCCGGCGTCTTCGCCCATGTCATCGCCACGCCGGCCAGGCACGACCATGTGGTGTTCCGGCTGGAGGGCGGCGCGACGGTGACCTTCAACGACGCCCGCCGCTTCGGGGCCATGGACCTGATCCCCGCCGGTGGCGAAGCGACGCACCGCCTGCTGGCCGGGCTGGGGCCGGAGCCGCTGGGCAACGCTTTCTCCGCGGAATTGCTGGCCGAGCGCTTCGCAGGGCGCGCCGCGCCGGTGAAATCCCTGCTTCTGGATCAGCGAATCGTCTGCGGGCTGGGCAACATCTACGTGTGCGAGGCGCTGTGGCGGGCGGGAATCGCCCCGACCCGCGCCGGGGGAAAAATCTCCCGCAGGCGTCTGGAATCGCTCGCCGTCGCCATCCGCGAGGTGCTGGAGGAAGCCATCGCCTCGGGCGGCTCGTCCCTGCGCGATTACCGCCAGGCCTCGGGCGAACTTGGATATTTCCAGCACAGCTTCGCCGTCTACGGCCGCGAGGGAGAGCCCTGCCCCCGCCCCGCCTGCCCCGGCGTCGTCTCCCGGCTTGTGCAATCGGGGCGTTCCAGCTTTCACTGTCCCCGATGCCAGAGGTGAGTTTCCGCACACGTCTTGAATGGGCCGGGCGCCGAGGGTAACACCCGCGCCTCGCCGGGGCCTCGCAGGGTCCGGGCAAGCCGAAGCAGCAGGAGGGGCCCGATGGCCTACGCCAACCTGATCGTCGAGACCCGCGACCATGTCGGGCTCGTCAAGCTCAACCGCCCCGAGGCGCTGAACGCGCTGAACCAGGAGCTCCTGGGCGAGCTGAACGAAGCCCTGATGAAGTTCGACGCCGACGACCGCGTGCGCTGCATCGTCGTGACCGGCTCGGAAAAGGCCTTCGCGGCCGGGGCCGACATCAAGGAGATGTCGGAGAAGACCGCGGTGGACATGTTCCGCCTCGACTTCTTCGCCGACAAGTCCCGCGGGGTGGAGCGGACCCGCAAGCCGATCATCGCCGCGGTGGCGGGCTACGCCCTGGGCGGCGGCTGCGAGCTGGCGATGATGTGCGACTTCATCCTCGCCGCCGACAGCGCCAAGTTCGGCCAGCCCGAGATCAATCTCGGCGTGATCCCCGGCATGGGCGGCACCCAGCGGCTGACCAAGGCCGTGGGCAAGGCCAAGGCCATGGAGATGTGCCTGACCGGCCGCTTCATGGGCGCGGAGGAGGCCGAGCGCGCGGGCCTGGTGTCGCGCATCGTCCCCGCCGCCAAGCTGATGGAGGAGGCGATGGCCGTCGCGGCCAAGATCGCCGACAAGTCCCCCATCGCCACGATGGCCGCGAAGGAGGCGGTGAACCGCGCCTTCGAGACCAACCTGGCCGAAGGCGTGATGTTCGAGCGCCGGCTGTTCCACGGGCTCTTCGCCTCCGAGGACCAGACCGAGGGCATGGCCGCCTTCGTCGAGAAGCGCGCGCCGCAGTTCCGCGGCCGCTGACGCCGCCTCCGGCCGCCATTCCGAGCGTCCCGACGCCGCCCCGCCTCCCGGCCGGGCGGCGTTACCGAATCTAAACGGCATCGCGTCAGGCTTCCTTCGGGATGAGGGACTGCGTGGTGGGATGGCGGCGATGACGGGCGAAGCGGCTGGGGCGCAAGCCTCCGGGGCGATGGAAGGCGTCGCGAATGGCCTCGCGGGCGGTCTGGCGGACAGTCTGGCAGGCGGGGAAGCGGGCGGCATGGCGAAGCCCGCGGGCGCCGATGCGTCGCCCGACATCCGGCCGGGCCTGATCGGCCTCGCCGCCGCGCTGGGCGAGGATGAGGGCGACGCGCCGGCCGCCAGGGCCGTCGGCTTCGCCCGGGCCGAGCGCGCGGTGATGCTGCGCCGCTACGCCCGCGCGCGCACCGCCAACCTGCCGCTGTTCCTCGCCGCCGCGGCCACCACCTTCCTGATCGCCCTGCAATTCGCCTCGCCGCTGGCCTGCGCGGCGGTGTTCCTGCCCGCCCTGCTCGCCGAACTGGCGGAGCGCAGCGCCCTGCGCGCCGTCGCCCGCCTGCCGGAGCGGGAGCGCGCCCGTCCCGCCGTCCTGGTCCGGGTCCACGTGATCGGCGTGGCCAATGTCGCGGTCACGGCCATCTGCCTGCTGTCGCTGGCGGCGATCGGCGGGCCCGACATGGCGACGCTGGTCGCCGCCGCCACGCTCGGCCTCTCGGCCTATTCGGCGCTGGTCCACGACATGCTGCCCGGGCTCAACCTCATCCGGCAGAGCGCCATGCTCGCCGTGTTCGTGTCGCCCTTCGCCCTGACCCTGCACGCGCAATGGCCCACCCCCTCGCGCGCCGCCACCGTGGCGATGATGGCGGCGGTGATGCTCGCGGCCCTGCTGGCGGTGATCTACGCCCACCTGCACCGCAACGCCGCCCGCCGCCTGCGCGCCCAGCGCGAGATTTCGCGCGCCCGCGCCATCGCCGAGCGTCGGGCCCGCGACCTCGTCCGCGTGCGCGACGAGGCCGAGCGCGCCTCGCTGCACGACGCCCTGACCGGCCTGCCCAACCGCCGCTTTCTGGACCGGCTGCTGGACGGGATCGAATCGCGCGCCCGGCAGGCGAAGGGCGACGCGCGCTCCGAATCGCGGCTGGCGGTGATGCTCATCGACCTCGACCGCTTCAAGTCGATCAACGACACGCTGGGCCACGACGCCGGCGACCACGTGCTGCGGATCATGGCCGACATCCTGCGCGAGAGCGTGCGGGAGGGGGACTTCGTGGCCCGCATCGGCGGCGACGAGTTCGTCATCGTCGCCGCCTGCGCCCGCCCGCGGGAGACCTCGACCGCCATGGCCGCCCGGATCATCGAGCGCGCCGCCCGCCCCGCGCCCTATGGCGACCAGCTCTGCCGCTTCGGCGCCACGGTGGGCATCGCCTTCCTGCGGCCGGGGCGCGACTCGACCCGCCGGGCGCTGGCGGACGCGGATCTCGCGCTCTACCGCGCCAAGCGGCTGGGGCGCGGGCGGGCGGAGCTGTTCCGCGAAGACCTGCGCCGGGAGGCCGAGGCCGCCCGCCTGATCCATGACGACATCGCCCGCGGGCTGGAGCGCGCGGAGTTCGAGCCCTGGTACCAGCCGCGCCTGTCGCTGGCGGACGGACGGGTGACGGGGGTCGAGGCGGTGGTGCGCTGGCGCCATCCCGACCGGGGGGTGCTGACCCCCGCCGATTTCCTCGACGCCGCGGCGGAGGCCGGGACGCTGGCCGAGATCGACCGCGCCATGCTGACCCGCGCCCTGGCCGACCGGGCGCGGCTGGCGCGGTCGGCGGGGGCTCCGCCGCCTCCGCTGACGCTGAACGCAGGGCGGGGACTGCTGGCACGGCCGGATTTCGCCGGGCTGGTGCGCGACGCGGCCCTGCCGCCGGGGGCGCTGGCCTTCGCGCTGAACGATTCGCACCGCGGCGCCGACTCGGACGACCCCCTGCGCTGGACGGCGGACCTGCTCGCCGGCCTGGGCGCCGACGCGGAGCTGTCGGATTTCGGCGTCGGGCGGGCCGGGGTCTCGACCCTGCTGGCGCTGCGCCCGCGACGGCTGAAGATCCATCGCCAGGTCCTGCGCCCGGCGCTGGAAACCGAGGCCGGGCGCGAGGTGATCCGGGCCATGGCCGCCATGGCGAGCGCGCTGGGAACCGAGGTCATCGCCGAGGGGGTGGAGACCGAAATGCACGCGGAATGCGCGGCAGGGCTTGGCTGCGGCGTCGCGCAAGGGTATGCGGTGGCCGCGCCTATGCCGGCGGGCCGACTTGGTCCCTGGCTGGCGACCGCCGCGGCGCGTCCTCCGATCGGCCCGTTTCACGGGTCGGGCGGGCGGGAAACGCTTCGCTGGGCGCCGGCGCATTGACCCCGCCGGGACGCGCGTGTATACGCGCCGCCTCACGTTGAATGTCACAGACTTCGGGAATCACAGATGGCCAATTCGCCGTCCGCGCGCAAGCGCATCCGTCAGGCCGAGCGGCGCACCGCGGTCAACAAGGCGCGCCGCAGCCGCATCCGGACCTACCTCCGCAAGGTCGAGGAAGCGATCGCTTCCGGCGACGCCGCCAAGGCGACCGACGCGCTGCGCGCCGCGCAGCCGGAAATCATGCGCGGCGTCACCAAGGGCGTGCTCCACAAGAACACCGCCTCGCGCAAGGTCTCGCGCCTGTCGGCCCGCGTTAAGGCGCTGGCCGCGGCCTGACCTGGCTTCGCCGTCCGCGGCCCTCCCCCAGCGGGCGGGCCGCGACGCGCGACGCCTGATCCGGAACGGACTCCGCCTCCCCTAGTGGGGGCGCGGGTTTCGCCTTCGGTCATCACTCTCCAGACCTGAGCTGGACAGGACGGACCCGCCGCGGTCCGCCCGTTGGCGTGCGCTGCGCCTGGAACAACCCGATCGCGGACGCGGCCGGGCTGCGCTGACCTGTGCGTCACGCAAATGTCGCGGCGCGGACATGTTCTCGATTTCGCCCTGTTGCGAGTCAGAAGGTCTCCGCAGTAGTCTCCCGCTGTCTCCTCGCAATAGCGGGCAGGCCCTCCGATCCTGAGCCGAAACTGAATGGAACATCCCGTCTAATACCGGGTTGGGCCGTAACGTCATGTCTATTTGTTAACTATTTTTACGCCATCGTTAGGGTCTCTTTAATCATCAGACACTTGCGAGAAACTTGGCGGCCGGCGGTCGCTTCGACTTGATAGCGGCCCGTCGCCCTGCCTACCATGCAGGGCGATTCCAGAAACGGAACGGTCCGAGGGGCCGGCAGAACACGAGGAGGAACGCAGGTGTCCGACGACGAGGGGTCTGTGGACGGCGTGACGACCATCGCCGGCATCGCCCAGCTTTCGCCGCAGCAAGCCTTCGAGGCCCTGTCCGACGGCGACGCCGCGCTGGTCGATGTGCGCACGCGCGCCGAATGGGCGTTCGTGGGGCTTCCGGACCTGTCCCCCGTGGGCGCCCAGCCGGTGCTGGTGGAATGGCGCCGCTACCCGGACATGAGCCCGAATTCCGACTTCGCCGCGCAGCTGATGGACGCCTTCGGCGACACGCTGCCCGGCAAGCTGCTGTTCCTGTGCCGCTCCGGCGGCCGCTCGCAGGAAGCCGCGCTGGCAGTGAGCCGCGCGCTGGCCGAGCGGGGGGCGCAGTCCGCCTGCTGCAACGTGGCCGAGGGATTCGAGGGCGATCTCGATCCGTCGGGTCAGCGCGGCTCGATCAACGGCTGGAAGGTGCGCGGTCTGCCCTGGCGACAGAGCTGACCGGGAGAGAGCCCCCGCCCGCGGCTGCGGAGCGCGGCGCCTCCTGATGTGACGATGCTCCGCCGGCGCGAGCCGCCGGAGCGGCGGCAAGGGCCGCAGGGCGCGGATCCGGACGACCGGAGCCGGAACGCGAGGGAGACGTCGGCGCGGCGCGCCGACGAAGGGGAAGACGACGCGAACGCAGAAGCGCGCGACCAAGAAACCAACAGGGACTCGCTCGACCGCGCACCGGCCGCCCTGGTTCGATGCGCATCATCGCCGTTATCGCTCGCCGCCCTCGCCGCGCCGCCTTCGGACGCGGGGTGCGTCGCGTTGCGAACCACGCCCCGCCGGAGCGCTTTCCCGGCGAGAAGGAGACAGGATGCCCTCCATGGATCGCCACGAGCGCCCGGCCGCCGGGTCCGCTTCCGCCTCCGCCCCGCGCAAGCGGTCGGCGGCCGGGGGCCAGGCGAAGGGCGCGGGCGACGGGTCGTTCGGGGCGGGCTCCGCGTCGGGAGACCCGGTTCCAGGACCGTGCGATGCGGCGGCGTCCGGCGGCGACGCCGAGGCCGAGGGGGCGGACATGCGCGACATTTCGAAGGCGGAGATGGCCGAAGGCTGGTCGCGGGTGCTGGAGCGCTCGCGCCGGGAACTGGGCCAGGGACCGCATGACAGCTGGGTCTCGCAGCTCTCTCCCATCGGGATCGAGGGCGGGATCGCGCGGCTGGCGGCCCCCACCGTGTTCATCGCGGACTGGATCGACCGGCATTACGCGGGCGCCCTGCTGCGGCTGCTGCGCGAGGAATTCGAGGACGTGGCCCGGGTCGAGTTCCGGGCCGTCCCCCGCGGGCTTTCGGCCGGCGACGCCGCGTCGCCCGGCGCCGCGCGGCCCGCTCCGGCGTCCCGCGCAGGGTCGGGTCGGGCGCCCGCCGCCCGCAACGGCCGCCCGACCTGGAGCGACGAGGATTTCCCCGACAGCCGCGCCGCGCCGAAGGGCGCGAGGCGCGGCGACCCTGCCGCCGATCAGGCAGGCGAGGGCCGGGATGAGCGGCGGGATGAACGGCGCGATGAGCGGCGCGACGAGCGGCGGGGCGACCATGCCGGCGATCGCGGGGACGCCCGGCGCTCCGGCGGCGGCGGCCCGATCCCGATCCGGGTGACCCGTGCGGCGAGCGAGTCCGGCGACCCGGCCGACTCGCCCTCGCTGCCGCTCGACCCGCGCTTCACCTTCGACCGCTTCGTGGTGGGCAAGCCCAACGAGCTGGCCCATGCCGCCGCCCGCCGGGTGGCGGAGGGCGGCGAGGTCACGTTCAACCCGCTGTTCCTCTATTCCGCCTCGGGCTTGGGCAAGACTCACCTGATGCACGCCATGGCCTGGCGCCTGGCCGAATCGCGCCCCGACGCCCGCGTGGTCCTGCTGACCGCCGAGCAGTTCATGTACCGCTTCGTGCAGGCGCTGCGCTCGAAGGACATGATCGGGTTCAAGCAGCTGTTCCGCTCGGTCGACGTGCTGATGATCGACGACGTGCAGTTCATCGCCGGCAAGGACTCGACGCAGGAGGAATTCTTCCACACCTTCAATGCGTTGGTCGACCAGGGCAAGCAGGTGGTGATCTCCGGCGACCGCAACCCGGTGGATATCGACGGGTTGGAGGAGCGGATTCGCTCGCGCCTTCAGTGGGGGCTGGTCGTGGACCTTCACCCCACCGACTACGAGCTGCGCCTCGGCATCCTCCAGTCCAAGCACGAGATGCTCGCCCACACCCACCCGGAGGTGGAGATCCTGCCGCGGGTGCTGGAATTCCTCGCGCACCGGATCTCGTCGAACGTGCGGGTGCTGGAGGGCGCGCTGACCCGTCTGATGGCCTTCGCGAGCCTCGTCGGCCGGCCGGCGGACATGGACATGGCGCAGGAATGCCTCGCCGACATCCTGCGGGCCTCGGACCGCAAGGTCACGGTGGAGGAGATCCAGCGCAAGGTGGCGGCGCATTACAACGTGCGCATGACCGACCTGCTCAGCCCGCGGCGGGCGCGGGCGGTGGCCCGGCCGCGGCAGGTGGCGATGTATCTGTCGAAGTCGCTGACCTCGAAGAGCCTGCCCGACATCGGGCGGCGCTTCGGCGGACGCGACCACACCACGGTGATCCACGCCTGCAAGACCATCGAGAAGCTGAAGGACACCGACAGCCAGATGGCCGAGGATCTGGAATTGCTGCGGCGGATGCTGGAGGCCTGAGGCCGGCGTCCGCGGCGGGTTCGCACCCGCCCTACGGAGATCCGCACGCCCCCCGCGCGAGGCGGGTCCGCACCCGCCCTACGACGCCTTCGCGCCCCCGCCAGGCGGATGCGAAGACGTTTCGGCCAGCCCGGCCCTTCCTGTTCAGAGCTTCCGGTTGAGTTCTCGCGCGCCGATATCGGTGCGGTGGAAGCCGCCGGGCCAGTCGATGCGGGCGACGGCCCGATAGGCGCGGGCCACGGCCTCGGCCAGGGTGTCGCCGCGGGCGGTGACGTTCAGGACGCGGCCGCCATTGGACAGGATCTCCGGTCCGGCCGCTTTGGTGCCGGCATGGAAGACCACCGCCAGCGGATCGGATTCGGCGACGGCGATGCCCCGGATCGACTCGCCCCTGGCATAGCTCCCCGGATAGCCGTTGGCGGCGATGACCACGGTGGCGGCGGCCTCGTCATGCCAGTCGACGGGCAGGCTCTCCAGCCCCTCGCCCTGCGCGCAGGCCAGCAGGAGGGGCACGAGGTCGCTTTCCAGCCGCATCATCAGCACCTGGCATTCCGGGTCGCCGAAGCGGACGTTGAATTCCACCAGCCGGGGCCCGGTCTCGGTCAGCATCAGGCCGGCGTAGAGCACGCCCTGGTAAGGGGTTCCGCGGCGGGCCATTTCGGCGATGACGGGGCGGACGATGCGGGCCATGGCGTCCTCCTCCATCTCCGGCGTCAGGACGGGGGCGGGGGAATAGGCGCCCATGCCGCCGGTATTGGGGCCTTCGTCGCCGTCATGGGCGCGCTTGTGGTCCTGGGCGACGCCCAGCGCGGTGACCGAGGTTCCGTCGGAGATGGCGAAGAGGCTGGCTTCCTCGCCCGCCATGAATTCCTCGATCACCACCGAGGCGCCGGCGGACCCGAAGGCCCCGCCCAGCATGTCGTCGACGGCCTCGCAGGCCTGGGCGACGGTCTCGGCCACCACCACGCCCTTGCCCGCCGCCAGACCGTCGGCCTTGATGACGATGGGGGCGCCCTGCGTCTCGATCCAGGCCCGCGCGGCCGCGGCGTCCTCGAAGCGGGCCCAGGCGGCGGTGGGGGCGCCCACGGCGTCGGCGATCTCCTTGGTGAAGGTCTTGGAGCTTTCCAGCCGGGCGGCCTCGGCGGAGGGGCCGAAGCAGGGGATGCCCTCGGCGCGCACCGCGTCGGCGACGCCGGCGGCGAGCGGGGCCTCGGGACCCACGACCACCAGGCCGATGCCGGCCCCCTTCGCCCAGGCGGCGACCTGGGCGGGGGTCTCGGGGTCGAGCGCGATGCAGTCGGCGAGCTCGGCGATGCCGGCGTTGCCGGGGGCGCAGACCAGGCGGTCGCAGAGCGGGCTCTGCGCGATCTTCCAGGCCAGCGCATGTTCCCGCCCGCCGCCGCCGAGGATGAGGATGTCCATGAAGATCGCTCCGGTCTGCTTCGTCGCCCGGGAGGCTCGTTAAGGCAGGCGGGGGGCGAGGTCCAGCGCGCAGCCGCGTCGGGGGCGCGAGGCGGGGCCGGAGGGGGCCGCGCGTCAGGCCGGACGAGGGCCGCGCCGGAGCGCTCGCGCGGCCGGGACGCGTGGGCGCGGGCGGCGCCGTTACCGGGGGGCGAGGGCGCGCGGGGATCTCGGCGCGGGAGGCGAGGGGGCTGGCCCCGGCGGCCGGACGGTTCGGGTCGGGGGCGCCGGGGACGGGGACGGGGACGGGCGCCTCGCAGGTCAGCGCGACAGCGGCGGGCCGGATGACGCCCCCCCTCGGCCAAGGCGGCAGCCGCGCAGGTTTCGGGCGGCGGCGCTTGGGGGCGGCGACGCAGGATCGCGCCATCGCATTCTTCGAAAGGCGCCCCGCCATGAAGGACCAGGCCGCCGAAGCCCTCGCCCCCGGGGCCATCCGCCTCGTCACCGCGTCGATGTCGCCGGAGGAGGCCGCAAGGCTTCGGGCCGGGGGGCTCGACGCCCAGGGGACGGGCCCCGAGCTCGCCGTCTCGGACGGGTCCGCCGATCCCTGCCGCTGCCGCCTGACCGACATCGCCGGCGGTCGCGCCATGCTGATCTTCGCGCATCGTCCGTGGGCGCGGACCGATCCCTATGCGGAGACCGGGCCGATCTTCCTCTGCGCCGAGCCTCGCGCGCCGCGCCGTCCGGACGCCCTGCTCGGCGCCCTGCCCGAGGCGCGGGGCGAGCGCGCCCAGGCGCCGGCGAACGCCTGTCTGGAGAACGACATCCGATACGGCCGCGGGCGGGTCTGCGCCCCCTCGGAGGTCGAGGGCGATCGCAGGGGGCTTCCGGCCGCCCCGCGCAACGCCTGTCTCCACATCCGCTCGGCCACCAACGCCTGCCGCCAGTTCCGGGTGGAGCGGGGCTGAAGCGCACGCGGCGCGGCGCCCGTCGGGACGCCGCGCCGCGATGACGTTCGGTCGGGGGGCCGGACGGGCCGCCCCGGAAGGCTCAGACGCTCGCGTCCAGGGCGGCGACGATGGCGTCGCCCATCTCGGCGGTGGTCGCCGGGGTCTTGTCGCCGGCCTGCATCAGGTCCGCCGTCCGCACGCCGTCGGCCAGCACCTTGTCGATGGCGCGCTCCAGCAGGTCCGCTTCCTCGCCCTTGCCGAAGGAATAGCGCAGCGCCATCCCGAAGCTGAGGATGCAGGCGATGGGGTTGGCCTTGCCGGTCCCCATGATGTCGGGGGCGGAGCCGTGCACCGGCTCGTAAAGCGCCTTGGGCCGGCCGTTGGCCATCGGGGCGCCGAGGCTGGCGGAAGGCAGCATCCCCAGCGAGCCGGTCAGCATCGCCGCCACGTCCGACAGCATGTCGCCGAACAGGTTGTCGGTCACGATCACGTCGAACTGCTTGGGCCAGCGCACCAGCTGCATGCCGCCCGCGTCGGCATACATGTGGGAGAGCTCCACGTCGGGATACTCGGCGTCGTGGATCTCCTGCACCACGTCGCGCCACAGGATGCCGGATTCCATGACGTTGGCCTTCTCCATGGAGCAGACCTTGTTGTTGCGGGCGCGGGCCAGCTCGAAGGCCGAGCGGGCGACGCGGGCGATCTCGCCCTCGGTGTAGCGCTGGGTGTTGATGCCCACGCGCTCGTTGCCTTCCTTGAAGACGCCGCGGGGCTCGCCGAAATAGACGCCGGAGGTCAGCTCGCGCACGATCATGATGTCGAGCCCGCCGATGACCTCCTTCTTGAGCGAGGAGAAGTCGGCCAGCGCGTCGAAGCACACCGCGGGGCGGAGATTGGAGAACAGGTCCATCTCCTTGCGCAGGCGCAGGAGGCCGCGCTCGGGCTTCACCGAGAAGTCGAGCTTGTCGTATTTCGGGCCGCCCACGGCGCCGAGAAGGACGGCGTCGACCGACTGGGCCTTCTCCATGGCGGCGTCGGTCAGCGGCGTGCCGTGGGCGTCGTAGGCGCAGCCGCCGACCAGGTCCTCGGACACGTCGAAGGCGATGCCGCGCCTGGCGCCGAACCAGTCGATGACCTTGCGGACCTCGGCCATGACCTCGGGGCCGATGCCGTCGCCGGGCAGGATCAGCAGGGAGTTCGACATGGGGGCGCTCCTCGTTTGATGGGGCCGGCGCGGTCGGGTTGGAGAGGGAAACGGGCGGACCGGGGCCGGGTTTCGCCTAGCCCCGCGGGGGCGCGGGGTCAAGACGGGGGCCGCTCGGGGGCAGGCGCGGAGGCCGGCGCGGGGGCCGGCGCGGGTCGACCTCGTGGCGACCTCGGGGCGGGGAAACGGCGCCGCCGGGCGGCCCCGGTCGCGCGCCGCCGCGGGCGGAACCGCCGGGCCGGGCGCGCCTGTGGTCGCGGCGGCTCCCTCCTCCAGGGTCCGGGCAGGCCGGCGCCTCACCCGCGCGCGGGTCGCCACGCGGCGCCGCGCCGGCCCGGAACCGGGGGCGCCGGCGTCACGGCCGCCCCGGGCGCCCGCCCCTACCCTTTCCAACCCCTCCCCCCTTCCCCCTCCTTCCAACCCCTCCCCCTTCCTCCCGCGCGCCATACCCGCTAGACCGTCGCGCGACGCAGACACGACCCAGCGGAGCCCCGCCATGCCCTTCAACAGCTTCGGCCGCCTGTTCCGCTTCACCACCTGGGGCGAGAGCCACGGCCCCGCGCTGGGCGCGACCGTCGACGGCGTGCCGCCGGGCGTGCCGATCTCGGAAGAGGCCATCCAGGTCTTTCTCGACCAGCGCCGCCCCGGCCAGAACCGCTTCACCACCCAGCGGCGCGAGCCCGACCAGGTGCGCATCCTCTCCGGCGTCTACGAGGGCGTCACCACCGGCACGCCGGTGCAGCTGATGATCGAGAACACCGATCAGCGCTCCAAGGACTATTCGGACATCGCCGAGAAGTTCCGACCCGGCCATGCGGACATCGCCTACTGGCGCAAATACGGCGTGCGCGATCCGCGCGGCGGCGGCCGGGCCTCGGCCCGCGAAACCGCCGCCCGCGTCGCCGCCGGCGGCCTGGCCCGCGCCGCGCTGGACGTGCTCGCCCCCGGCCTGAAGATCCGCGGCGCGCTGGTGAAGATGGGCGTCCACGCCATCGATCCCGCCCGCTGGGACTGGGCGGAGACGTCGAGAAACCCCTTCTGGTCGCCCGACGCGCAGGCGGCCGAGACCTGGGCCGCCTATCTCGACGGGCTGCGCAAATCGGGCGAGAGCGTCGGCGCCGTGGTCGAGGTGCAGGCCACCGGCATGCCCGAAGGGCTGGGCGCCCCGGTCTACGCCAAGCTCGACACCGACATCGCCGCGGCGATGATGTCGATCAACGCGGTCAAGGGCGTGGAGATCGGGGCCGGCATGGGCGCGGCCGAACTGACCGGCTCCGCCAATGCCGACGAGATCTTCATGGGCAATGACGGAAAGCCCCGCTTCTCCTCGAACCACGCGGGCGGGATCCTCGGCGGCATCTCCACCGGGCAGGACCTGGTGGCGCGCTTCGCCGTGAAGCCCACGTCCTCCATCCTCGCCACCCGCAAGACCATCACCAAGGCGGGCGAGGAGACCGAGATCGTCACCAAGGGCCGCCACGACCCCTGCGTCGGCATCCGCGCCGTGCCGGTGGGCGAGGCGATGATGGCCTGCGTGATCCTCGACCATATTCTGCTGAACCGCGCCCAGACCGGCGCCGCCCCGGGCGAGACGCTGGGACGTATCGCTTCCACCTGATGGAAACGCACAGGCCCATGCGGGACTGACGCAAGTCGAAGGCGGAGGCGCGGGGCCCTATCGCGCCTCGCCGTCTTCCGCATTCCCGCCCATGGAGCCCCTCATATGCCGACGCCCGCGCCCAAAGCCTTCATCTTCGACGTGTTCGGCACGGTGGTCGACTGGCGCCGGGGCGTGGCCGAGGAGGCCGCCCGCTTCTACGCCGCGCGCGGGATCGACGCCGACCCCTTCGCGCTGGCCGACGCCTGGCGGGACGAATACCGCCCCGGCATGGCCCGCGTCCGCCATGGCGAGCGGCCCTATGTCCCCCTCGACATCATCCACCGCGAGAATCTGGACTTCGCGCTGGAGAAACTCGGGCTGTCGGAGGCCTTCGACGCCCCGTCCCGCGATGCGCTGAACCACGCCTGGGAGAAGCTCCCCGCCTGGCCCGACTCGGCCGAGGGGCTGGAGCGGCTGCGCGCGGCGGGCTTCGTGGGGACCTGCTCCAACGGCTCGGTGGCGCTGATGGTGCGGCTGGCCCGGTATGCGGGGCTGCGCTGGGACGCGATTCTGGGCGCGGACACGGCGCGGGACTACAAGCCCTCGCCGATCACCTACCGGGCCTCCGCCGCGGCGCTGGGGCTGGAGCCGGGCGAGGTGATGATGGTGGCCTGCCACAACAACGACCTCGCCGCGGCGGCGGAGGCCGGGCTGCTGACCGGCTGGTTCCCGCGCCCGGACGAGTTCGGGACCGGCGAGCTTATCCCCGCCGACCGCGACTTCGACGTGATGGTGGACGACATCAAGGCGCTCGCGGCCCGTTTCGGCGGCTGAGCCGGGCGCCCCCGGTCGCGCGCCGCCGCGGGCGGGACCTGTCGGCGCTCGACCGGGGGATCGCGGCGGCTCCCGCCCCTGACGCCGGCGCAGGCGGCCGGGGACGGGAGCCGGCGTTTCACCCGCGCGCCCGGCCGCGCCCGCCCGCCACGCCGGCGTGGAACCGGGGACGCCGGGCGTCGCCGTCACCGTCGCCGTCGCCGGCGGTCAGGGCCGGACGAAAGCCGCGGCGAGCTCCACATGGGCCGAGCCGCGGAACTGGTCCACCGGCCGCACCCAGTCCAGCCGATAGCCGCCGTCGACCAGGGTCCGCGCGTCGCGGGCGAAGGTCTCCGGGTTGCAGCTGATCGCGGCGATGCGCGGCACGGCGGAGCCCGCCAGCGCCTCCGACTGCGCCGCGGCGCCGGCGCGGGGCGGGTCGATCACCACCGCCTCGAACCCCTTCAGCTCGCCCGCGATCAGGGCCTTGCGGAACAGGTCCCGCGTCTCCGCCTCCACCCGCTTCAGCCGCCCGCCGGTCCCGCGCCAGCCGGCCAGCAGGGAGCCGACCATGCCGGCTTCGCCCTCATAGGCCACGACCTCCGCGCGCTCGGCCAGCGGCAGGGCGAAGGTGCCGAGCCCGGCGAACAGATCCGCGATCCGGCCCGAATCCCCCACCGCGTCGCGCGCGGCGGCGAGCAGGGCGGCCTCCCCTTCCCGCGTCGCCTGAAGGAAGGCGCCCGGCGGCGGGACCACTTTCGCCTGCCCGAAGACCAGCGCCGGGATGCGGGGGGCGGAGACCGTCTCCCCCTCCCAGCTCAGCCGGGCCAGCCCGGTCTCCCCCGCCGCCGCGGCCAGCCGCAGGCGCAGCGGCCCGTCCAGCGGCTTGCCGCCGGAGACGTCCAGGTCCAGCCCGCCCTCGGTCACCGAGACGGTCATCTTCATCTCACCCTTGCGCGAGCCGCCCAGCGTCGCGACGGTCCGCAGCGCCTCGAACCCCGCGGGAATGGCGGGGTCGAGCACGCGGCAGTCGGGGATCTCGACGATCCTCGCCTCCCGCCTTGCATGGAAGCCGACCATGGCGCCGGAGCGGGTGCGTCTGGCCGACAGCGTCGCCCGGCGGCGGGCGGCCATGGGGGAGGTGATCGTCGCGGCCACCTCCGTCTCCAGCCCCCGGGCGGCGAGGGCGGTCACGATCCGCTCCCGCTTCCAGCCCGCCACGAAATCGTCGGAGGCGTGCAGCAGCGCGCAGCCCCCGCAGTCGCCGAAATGCGGACAGGGCGGGGTCACGCGGGCGGCGGAGGAGGTCAGGATCCGGGCGGCCTCGATGCGGCCGGCGGGGTCCGGGACGCCTGCGATGCGCTCTCCGGGCAGGGTCAGAGGGGCGAAGACGGCGCCGGATGCGTCGACGCCGTCGCCATGGCGTCCCAGTCGGGCGATGTCGAATGCGGTATCGGGGCCGGAGGTTGCGGGCTCGGTCATGGGGCTTTCCTCGCGGCGATCAGGAATTCGCGGTTGCCGTCGCCGCCCTCGATGGGGCTGGCGTCCTCATGCGTGACCTCCCAGCCGGAGGTCTCGAGGAAGGCGCGGATGCGGGCGCGCACGGCCGCGTGCACGGCCGGGTCGCGGACCAGCCCGCCGCGGCCGACGGCCCTGGGCCCGGCCTCGAACTGCGGTTTGATCAGCGCGACCAGAACGGCGCCGGGGCGGGCCAGCGCCAGCGCGGGGGGCAGCGCCTTCTCCAGCCCGATGAAGGAGAGGTCGGAGACGATCCAGTCCGGCGCCGGAACCAGCCCCTCGGGCAGGGCGCGGACATTGACGCCTTCGTGGGACGTCACGCGGGGGTCGGCTGCGAGGCTGGGGTGCAACTGGCCGTGGCCGACGTCGAGCGCGTGGACACGGGCGGCGCCGCGGGCCAGCAGCACCTCGGTGAAGCCGCCGGTGGAGGCGCCGAGGTCGAGCGCCTGGCCATGAGGCGTCAGCCCGAAGGCGTCGAGCGCGTGGACCAGCTTGAGCGCGGCGCGGGACACCCAGGGGCAGGGATCGGCGGTGACGCGGATCTCGGCCGCCGGCCCGACCTTGGCGGAGGCGCGGGAGGCGGCGGCGCCGTCGACCTCCACCACCCCGGCGGCGATCAGCGCCTGGGCGCGGGCGCGCGACGGCGCAAGGCCGCGGGCCGCCATGGCCTGGTCGAGCCGCCGGGGCGCGGCGGAGGGATCGCGGGGGTCGGACATGCGCGCTGCATGGCCCGGAGCGGCCTTCGCGTCAATCGGCGCCTGTGCGGCGGGCGGCTCAAGGCGGGCCGGGGACGGGAGCCGGCGCCCAACCCCTGCGCCGACTGAACCGAGACGCCGCGCCGGCGTGGAAACGAGGGCGCCAGGCGGCCGCGGGGCGAGCGGACAGGGCCGGCCCCACGGCAGCGCGGCGCATGCGGGGCGCGACGTCCCCGGCAAGAGGCGACGCGCCAGGCGCCGACGCCCCAGCCGGGGACGGCGGGCGGGACGATGCGGGCCCGCCGCAAGGCGGGACGCGAGGCCCGAACTCCGGCCCCGCCGGGCGTCAGGCGAGCCCGGCGCGGTCGATGGCGGCGACGCCCAGCGCCGACAGCGCGGTCGAGGCGATGGCCCCCGCATCCAGCCCCGCCTGCGCATACATCTTCGCCGGCGCGTCATGGTCGAGGAACAGGTCCGGCAGCACCATCGGCCGCACCGCCAGGCCGCGATCCAGCGCGCCCTCGGTCGCCAGCAGGTGCAGCACCTGCGACCCGAACCCGCCGGTCGCGCCCTCCTCCACCGTCAGCAGGGCCCGATGCTCCCGCGCCAGGCGCAGGATCAGGTCCCGGTCCAGCGGCTTGGCGAACCGCGCGTCCGCCACCGTGGCGGAGACGCCGCGGGCGTCCAGTTCCTCGGCCGCGGCCATGCACTCGGCCAGCCGCCCCCCGAAGCTGAGAATCGCCACCGCGCCGCCCTCGCGCATCACCCGGCCGCGGCCGATCTCCAGCACCTCGTCGAAGGGGGGGAGCTCGACCCCCACGCCCTCGCCGCGGGGATAGCGGAAGGCGGAGGGGCCGTCGTCATGGGCCACCGAGGTCGCCACCATCCGCGCGAGATCCGCCTCGTCCGCCGCGGCCATCACCACCATGCCCGGCAGGTTGGCGAGAAAGCCCACGTCGAAGGACCCGGCATGGGTGGCGCCGTCGGCCCCGACCAGCCCGGCCCGGTCGATGGCGAAGCGCACCGGCAGCCCCTGCAGGGCCACGTCATGCACCACCTGGTCATAGGCGCGCTGCAGGAAGGTCGAGTAGATCGCGCAGAACGGCTTCATGCCCGACGCCGCCATCCCCGCGGCGAAGGTCACCGCATGCTGCTCGGCGATGCCC
The DNA here is from genome assembly GCF_900106695.1 of Albimonas donghaensis. Taxonomy (GTDB): domain Bacteria; phylum Pseudomonadota; class Alphaproteobacteria; order Rhodobacterales; family Rhodobacteraceae; genus Albimonas; species Albimonas donghaensis. The sequence goes on along the minus strand of NZ_FNMZ01000003.1, from coordinate 534,518 downwards.
ACGTCATACATCCGCTTCGGGAACCGCTTGCCGAACTTGTCGAGCCCGGTTCCGTCCGGCATCGCGGCGGTGATGCCCACCACCCGGTCGTCCCGCTCCCCCGCCGCGATCAGCGCCTCGGCGAAGACGGCGGTGTAGCTCGGCGCGTTGCTCGGCGCCTTCTTCTGGGCGCCGGTGGCGACGTCGAATTTCGACACGCCGTGATACTTGTCCGCCGCCCGCTCGGCCGGGGCGTAGCCCTTGCCCTTCTTCGTGATCGCGTGGATCAGCACCGGCCCGTGCGCCCGCGCCTTCACCGTGCGCAGCACCGGCAGGATCTGGTCCAGGTCATGCCCGTCGATCGGCCCGACATAGGAGAAGCCCAGCGCCTCGAACAGCGTGCCCCCGACCGCGAGCCCCTTGAGCATCTCCTTCGCCCGCTTCGCCCCCTCCCGGAACGGACCGGGCAGCAGGTTGGCGGCGCCCTTGGCGGCGGCGGCGAAATCCTGGAAGGGCGCGCCCATCCACAGCGAGGTCAGGTAACGCGACATCGCCCCCACGGGCGGCGCGATCGACATCTCGTTGTCGTTGAGGATCACGATCAGCGGCAGGCCGAGATGGCCGGCGTTGTTCATCGCCTCATAGGCCATGCCCGCCGACAGCGCCCCGTCGCCGATCACGGCGATGGAGTGCCGGCCCTCGCCATAGCCGAGATCCCGCGCCGCGGCGAAGCCCAGCGCCGAGGAGATCGAGGTCGACGAATGCGCGGCGCCGAACGGGTCGTAGGCGCTTTCCGACCGCTTGGTGAAGCCCGACAGCCCCCCGCCCTGGCGCAGGGTGCGGATGCGGTCGCGCCGGCCGGTGAGGATCTTGTGGGGATAGGCCTGATGGCCGACATCCCAGACCAGCGTGTCGCGCGGCGTGTCGAACACGGCGTGAATGCCCACGGTCAGCTCGACCACGCCGAGCCCGGCGCCCAGATGGCCGCCGGTCTCCGACACCGCGGAGATGGTCTCCGAGCGCAACTCGCCCGCCAGGCGGGTCAGATCCGCGTCGGAGAACCGCTTGAGGTCTTCCGGGCTCGACACCCGGTCGAGAAGCGGCGTGCGCGGGCGGTCCTGCGGCTGATCGGTCAAGGCGTCTCCCCTTGCGGCGGGCTCGGTTCGCGGGACGGGCGTGGGCGCGACGTTTATTGGATCGAGCGTCTGCGCACAATCCGCCCCGGGGCAGACGGCGCGCGTCGGGGTCCGCCATCGGCCCGCGGGCTCAGGTCCGGCGCGACACCGCGAACCGGGCGGCGAGCGCCAGCGGACGGCCGCGCGCGCCGAAGGGGGCGAGCTTCGCCTCGGCCTCGTCGGCGAGCCGGGCGGCGCGGGCGCGGGCGCCGTCGAGCCCCAGCAGGGACACGAAAGTCGCCTTGCCCGCGGCCTCGTCCTTGCCCGCCGCCTTGCCCAGCGCCGCCGCATCCCCTTCCACGTCCAGCACATCGTCCTGGATCTGGAAGGCGAGGCCCATCGCCTCGGCATAGGCGCGCAGGGCCGCGCGGGCCGACGGGTCGGCCCGCCCGACGATCGCCCCCGATTCGGCCGCGAAGACGATCAGCGCGCCGGTCTTGAGGGTCTGGAGCCGCTCGATCTCCGGCAGGGTCAGGGGGGCGGGGGCGGTCTCGGCGGCGATGTCGAGCGCCTGCCCCCCGACCATCCCCGCCGCGCCCGAGGCCCGCGCCAGCCCGAGGCACAGCGCGGCGCGCACGTCGCCGTCGGGGTGGGTGTCGGGATGGGCGAGGATCTCGAAGGCCAGGGTCTGAAGCGCGTCGCCGGCGAGCACGGCGGTCGCCTCGTCCCATTTCACATGCACCGTGGGCTGGCCCCGGCGCATGGCGTCGTCATCCATGCAGGGCAGGTCGTCATGGACCAGCGAATAGGCGTGCAGGCATTCGATGGCCGCCGCCACCCGCTCCGCCTGCGCGGGATCGGCGCCGAAAAGCGCCGCCGATTCCACCGCCAGGCAGGCCCGCAGCCGCTTGCCCCCGTTCAGCGAGGCATGGCGCATCGCCGCCGCCACCGGCGCCCGCGGGCCCAGCAGGTTGGCGGGGGGCAGCAGCTCCTCCAGCGCCGACTCGGTCAGGGCGGCGGCGGTGGACAGGCGCTCGGAGAACTCGGCGGCGTCGGCCTCCGCCTCGCCGAGGGCCAGGCTCATCCCAGATCCATCGGCTTCGCGGTGGGGCCGTCGGGGCCGGCGCCGGCGATCTGGTCGACCTTTAGCTGGGCCTCGGAGAGCCGCGCCTCGCAATGGGCCTTCAGCTTCGCGCCGCGTTCATAGAGCGTGATCGAGGCCTCCAGCGCCGCCTCGCCGCGCTCCAGCTGGTCGACCACCGCCTCCAGTTCGCGCATGGCTTCCTCGAAGCTCAGGGTCTCGACCGGTTTCGGGGCGGATTTGGCGTCGGTCATAGGCTGCGCTCCATCAGAACCTGCACATGGGCCGCGGTCGAGGCCGCCAGGCCGACGAGGTCATACCCGCCTTCGAGCGTCGAGACGACCCGTCCCCCGCAGGCGGTGTCGGCCAGATCGCAGATGCGGTGGGTGATCCAGGCGAAATCGGCCTCGGTCAGCTCCATCTCCGCCAGCGGGTCGCGGCGATGGGCGTCGAAACCGGCGGAGATGACGATCAGCTCCGGCCCATGCGCGGCGATGGCGGGCAGGAGCGTGTCCTCCCAGGCCGCGCGGAAATCCTCGCCGCCGGCGCCGGGGGGGAGGGGGGCGTTGAAGATGTTGCCGGCCCCGGTCTCCGACGCCGCGCCCGTGCCGGGATAAAGCGGCATCTGGTGGGAGGACGCGAAGGCGGCGCGGGGCTCGTTCCACAGCACGGCCTGGGTGCCGTTGCCGTGATGCACGTCGAAATCCAGCACCGCCACGCGGGACAGCCCGTGGCGCTCCAGCGCGTGCAGGGCGGCGATGGCGGCGTTGGAGAACAGGCAGAAGCCCATCGGGGTCGAGGGTTCGGCATGGTGGCCGGGCGGGCGGCAGGCGACGAAGGCGGCCTTCCGCTCCCCCGACAGCACCAGGTCCACGGCCTGCGCGCAGCCCCCCGCGGCATGGAGCGCCGCGTCGACCGATCCGGGCGACAGCACCGTGTCGCCGTCCAGCTCGGCCCAGCCCTCGGCCGGGGTCGCGGCGCGCAGCCGGTCGATATGCGCCTGCGGATGCGCGAGGCGCAGAAGCGCGTCGTCGGCCGCGACCGCCTCGCGCCGGTCGAGCAGGGCGAAACGCTCGTCCTCCAGCGCGGCCTGGACGGCGCGGATGCGGTCCGCCCGCTCCGGATGCCCCGGGGGGGTGACGTGGTCGAGGCTGGAGGCGTGGGAGATCAGCGCCAGGGTCATGGAGGCTCCTGCTGGCCGGTCGGTCTCGCTCCGACCGGGCGCAGGGGCCGCGGCGAAGCTCGGGCCGGCAGCATAACCGAGCGGGCGGCGGCGCCAAGCCCGCCCTGCCCGTCCCCTGTCGCAACCCCCCGGCGCATCCCCCCCGGCGCTCTCCCGCGCCACCCTTGCCCCGGCGGCGCCCGTTCCGGTGGACTAACCGCACCGAATGCGCCATGTCCCAAGGATGCGGTGGAAGGGGAGACGCGCATGACCGACCAGATTTCCCGCGACGTGACGCTGTTCGAGATGGGCCCGCGAGACGGCCTGCAGAACGAGCCGCGTCCGATCGCCGCCGGCGACAAGATCCGGCTGGTGGACCTGCTCAGCGCGGCCGGCCTGCCCAAGATCGAATGCGCCAGCTTCGTCAGCCCGAAATGGGTGCCGCAGATGGCGGGCTCGGCCGAGGTCATGGCCGGCATCGCGCGGCGCCCCGGCGTCGTCTACACCGGCCTGACCCCGAACCTGAAAGGCTACGAGGCCGCCCGCGCCGCCAGGGTGGACGAAGCCGCGGTCTTCGCCTCCGCCTCCGAGGGGTTTTCGAAGGCCAACATCAACTGCTCGGTCGCGGAAAGCCTGGAGCGCTTCGCCCCGGTGCTCGCCGCCGCGAAAGCCGACGGCATTCCGGTGCGGGGCTATGTCTCCTGCGTCACCGACTGCCCCTATGACGGGCGGGTGGACCCGGGCGCGGCCGCCGCGGTGGCCAGGGCGCTGGACGAAATGGGCTGCTACGAGGTCTCGCTCGGCGACACCATCGGCGCCGCGACGCCGGAGTCCACCGCGGCCCTGCTCGCCGCCGTGCTGGACGTGCTGCCGGTGGAGAAGGTCGCCCTGCATTTCCACGACACCCGCGGACGGGCGCTGGACAACATCGCCGTCGGGCTGGAGGCGGGGGTGCGGACCTACGACGCCTCGGTCGGAGGGCTGGGCGGCTGCCCCTACGCGCCGGGCGCGAAGGGCAATGTGGACACGCTGGCGGTGGCGGATTTCCTCGCCGCCCGCGGACTGGAAACCGGGATCGACCGCGCGGCGCTGGCCCATGCCGCCGGATACGCCCGGACCCTGAGGGAGAACGAGAATGCCTGAGACCATCCGGATCGAAACCGACGACCGCGGCGTCGCCACCCTGACGCTCGCCCGGCCCGAGAAACACAACGCCCTGAACGCGCTGATGATCTCGGAGCTGACCGAGGCCGCGGCGACGCTGGGCGCCGACGCCTCGGTGCGCGCGGTGGTGATGACCGGCGAGGGCAAGAGCTTCTGCGCCGGCGGCGATCTCGGTTGGATGCAGGCGCAGATCGAAGCGGACCGGGAGACCCGGATCGCCGAGGCGATGGGCCTCGCGCGGATGCTGGACGCGTTGAACACGCTTCCGAAACCCCTGATCGGCAAGGTCAACGGGCAGGCCTTCGGCGGCGGCATGGGCATGATGTCGGTCTGCGATGTGGCGGTGGGGGCGGAAGGCGCGCTGTTCGGCTTCACCGAGGTGCGGCTGGGGCTGATCCCCGCCACGATCTCGCCTTTCGTCCACGCCAAGATGGGCGAGGCGAAGGCGCGGGAAGTGTTCTTCTCCGCCCGCCTGTTCGACGGGGCGGAGGCGGTGCGGCTGGGTCTGCTGTCGCGCGCTGTGCCGGCGGACGCGCTGGACGACGCGATGGAATTCGAGCTCGCGCCCTACCTGACGGCCTCGCCGCAGGCGGTCGCGGCCTCCAAGGCGCTGCTGCGCCGGTTGGGGAGCCCGATCGACGAGACGGTGACGCGGATGACCGCGGAGGCTCTGGCCGACGCGTGGGAGACCCCGGACGGGGCCGAGGGCATCGACGCCTTCTTCGCCCGGCGCAAGCCGGTCTGGCCGGGCGCCGCGTGATCCCGGCCACGGCGCGGCCGGGGACGGAGACGGGACGGGGCCGAAGATGGGGCCAGGGACGGGCCCGACGGGGTCGGAAACGGGAATGAGAACGGAGGCGGCGCGGGCGTGACTTCTGGCGTAAGCGAGGGACCCGGCGAAGACAGGACCGCGACCCCGGGCGCTGCCGGCGCCTCGGGCGAGCGGAGCCGCGCGCCCGCCCCGCCCTCGCCCGCCGCGCCCTCGACGGCGTCCGCCCCGCCCGCCTCGCCCGAACTGCTCGACGCCGCCCTGTCGCTGCTGCGCGCCTGGGGCGCCGGGGCGCCGCCCTCCGCGCCTCCCGCCGCGCCGATCCTGCCGCTGATCGCCTTCGCCGACGCCCAGAAGGTCGCGCCGCCGATCTGCGCCATGCTGGCCGAGGCGCTGCCCGGCCCCGCCGCCCGCCTGCTGACCGACACCGCGCTCGGGAACGCCGCGCTGTTCGCGGAGGCCCGTCTCGCGGACCTGCGCCTCGCCGCCCGGCCGCTCAACGCCGCGGGGATCGAGCCGGTGGCGCTCAAGGGCGTGGCTTTCGCGGCGCGGGAGGGCGCCCCCCAGCCCTGGCGGCGGATGGTCGACGTCGACATCCTGATCCCCGCCGACCGCTTCGCCGAGGCGCTCGCCGTGCTGCGCGACGACGGCTGGACCGGCCCCGACGGCCGGGTGCGCACCAATGTCTTCGGCTGCTACGCGCACCCCACCCTCGGCCGCGAGGGCGCGGCGAGCGGGCTGGAAGTCCATGTCCGCTGCTCCTACGAAGCCCATGGCGCGCTGGAGGGGATGGCCGAGCGCGCCATCCCGTCGGCCATCCCCGGCATCCGCATCCCCTCGCCCGAGGACCGGATGGCCCACATGGTCCATCACAGCCAGATCATGGGCCGCGGCTGGCGCCGGCGCAGCTTCGAGCTGCGCGACGCCTGCGACTGGCGGGTGCTGCGCGACCGCGAGGACCCGGACCTGGACGCGGTGGCGGCGCGGTTCGAGAAGCTGGGCGATGCGCCGGCCTTCCGCAGCTTCGCCGCCCTGATGGCCCGGATCTGGGACGAGGACCTCCCCGCCCGCCTCACCGAAGGCGCCGGCGACTGGCCCGAGGAGACGCTGCGCGCGCTGGTCGACCCGACCCGGGCCGAGCATTGGCGCCGCCCCGATTTCCGCCGCGCGGCGTGGGAGCTGGCGACGCGGCCGGGGATGCTGAACGAATACGCCTCGCGCCTGCTGGTGCCGCCGCATCGCGACACCACGGTGCCGCGGATCGGCGCCATGATCCGCCGCCTCACCACCGGCGCGGCGGACTGACCCTCCCGCGAACGGGTTCGCCCGGGGGGAAGGGCCGGACTCGGGAGGAAGCGCGGCCGTCGGGCCTCCGCGCCGTCGCCGCCCGCGCCGTCCTGTCCGCGCGCCGCGGGCGCCCCGGCCCCACCGGCGCACCCTCGACGCGGCGCCGGCGCGCCGGAGGATCAGGGGCCGGGGGATCAGGGGTGGGGGGATCAGGCGTGCGCGAAGTCCCAGTAGAGCGCCCGCGCCTCGGCGGTCACCGGGCCGGGGCCGTAGCTGCGGTCGTCCAGCCGGGCCACCGGCACCACCTTGTTGACGTTGCCGGTGGAGAAAACCTCATCCGCCTCGCGGAAATCCTCCAGCGTCAGCACCGTCTCCACCACCTCGCGCCCGGCCTCGCGCAGCAGCGAGATCACCCGCTGCCGGGTGATGCCGTTGAGAAACGTGCCGTTGGGGGCCGGCGTCGCCACCACCCCGTCCTTGACCATGAACACGTTGGAGGTCGCCAGCTCCGCCACATTGCCCAGCCCGTCCTGCACCAGCGCGTTGTCGAAGCCCTTCGACTTCGCCTCGCGCACCATGCGGGCGTTGTTGGGATAGAGCGACGCGGATTTGGCGTCGGTGGTCGCCATCGACGACAGCGGCCGGCGGAATTGCGTGGTGGTGATGCGCATCCCGCCCTCGGGCATCGCCGAGGGGTCGGCCAGCGGCAGGGCCTCCAGGCACAGCGCGAAGGCCGTGGTGTCCGGATCGGCGCAGATCAACGAGCTGTCGGAGCTGCGCGACCAGTACATCGGGCGGACATAGACCTCGGCCCCCGCGGGGAACTTGCCCAGCCCTTCCAGCGCCAGCTCGGTCAGCTCGCCATCGGAATGCATGGGATCGAGCCCCATGGCGCGCGCCGATTCGTTCACCCGCGCGCAGTGGAGATCCATGTCCGGAGCGACCCCCTCGAAGCCGCGGCCGCCGTCGAAGACCCCGGTCCCCTGCCAGAGCCCGTGGTCCGCCGCGCCGGCCACGCGCACGTCGCCCTGGTGCCACGAGCCCTCGCTCCAGGTCCAGATCTCGCCTGCGCCCATCGCCATGGGGTCCCCCTCCTCGTCATTTCGGTCGGGTCCAGCATGAGGCGCTGCGGCGCAGCATTCAATCTGGCTGACGTCGAAATCCGACATGATCCTTCGCGAAATCGACATTCGACAATCGTTCTCAGCACAATGAGGCCGAATTTGCGCCGCGGCGCAGCATACGCGAAACGATGCGGCGCGGCGCGCGCGCCTTCTTCGCCCGTTTTCCGGGCCTCCGGTTTTGCAGCGCAACCTGCGCAGGGGCGTCGGGCTGCGCTTCCGCTCCGGAACCGACTCCTGGGCAAGGGGGAGTCGCCCGCCCCCGCCCCGCCCCGGCCCCACCCCTGCCTCGCCCCCGCGCCCGCCGCACCTGTCGCGCCCGCATTGCAATCCGCGCCGCGCGCCGCTACTTCCCCGCGGCAAGCCCCTTGCGGGCGCCCGTCTTGCGGGTGCGGGCCGCGCGACGGGGCCGAACGGACAGGGACTGCGCATGAACTGGATCAACGATTACGTCCGCCCGCGGATCAACTCGCTGTTCTCGCGCCGCGAGATGCCGGAGAACCTCTGGCGCAAATGCGACTCCTGCGGATCGATGCTGTTCCACCGGGAACTGCGCGATGCGCTGAACGTCTGCCCCAACTGCCAGCATCACATGCACATCACGCCGCGCGACCGGTTCGAGGCGCTGTTCGACGGCGGCCGCTTCAAGGAGGTCTCCGCCCCCGACGCGCTGGCCGATCCGCTGCAGTTCCGCGACGAGAAGCGTTATCCCGACCGCCTGCGCGACGCCCGCCGCAAGACCGGAGAGCATGAGGCGACGCTGATCGCCGACGGCGAGATCTTCAAGCTGCCGGTGGTCGCGCTGGGCCAGGACTTCTCCTTCATGGGCGGGTCGATGGGCATGGCGGTCGGCAACGCCATGATCGCGGCGGCCGAGCGCGCGGTGAAGCGCAAGGCCCCGCTGGTGGTCTTCGCCGCGGCCGGCGGCGCGCGGATGCAGGAGGGGATCCTGTCCCTGATGCAGATGCCCCGCACCACCGTCGCCACCCAGATGGTGAAGGAGGCCGGGCTGCCCTATGTGGTGGTGCTGACCAACCCCACGACGGGCGGCGTCACCGCCTCCTACGCCATGCTGGGCGACATCCAGATCGCCGAGCCGGAGGCCCTGATCTGCTTCGCCGGCCCGCGGGTGATCGAGCAGACCATCCGCGAGACCCTGCCCGAGGGCTTCCAGCGCGCCGAATACCTGCTGGAGCACGGCATGCTGGACCGGGTGGTGCACCGCAAGGACATGCGCGAGGAGCTGGCCCAGATCCTGCGCCTGCTGATGCAGGCCGAGCCGCGGGTGCATGGCGACCTGCCCGCCCCGGCCCCCGCGCCGGCGGAGGCCCCGGCCACGGGCGCCTCGGCCCCGATCCCCGCCCCGGCCACCGTGCCCGCCCCGGCGGACGCCGCGAAACCGGCCGAGCCGGCCCCCGGCGCCGCAGGCGCCGCCGGGTCCGGAAGGGAGCCGCGCGGATCTTGACCGCCCCGCGTCCCCTCGAAACCGGTCGCGGCCCCGCCGCCGAAGCGCCGCGCCCCGAAACCGCGGCGGCCGACGCCGTCTACCGGGCCAGCGTTCTGGGCGCGCCGAAGCCGGGAACCGCGAGCGCCGGCTCCGACGTCATCCTCGACCGGCTGATGGGGCTGCACCCCAAGATCATCGACCTGACGCTGGACCGGATGTGGACGCTGCTCGACGCGCTCGGCAATCCCGAGCGGTCGCTGCCCGGCGTGGTGCATATCGCGGGGACCAACGGCAAGGGCTCGACGCTGGCCATGATCCGGGCCGGGCTGGAGGCGGCGGGGCGCACGACCAACGTCTACACCTCGCCCCATCTCGCCCGGTTCCATGAGCGCATCCGCCTGCATGGCGCCCTGATCCCGGAGCCTGACTTCGCCGCCCTGCTCGACGATTGCGAGCGGCTGAACGGCGGCCGCAACATCACCTTCTTCGAAATCACCACCTGCGCCGCCCTGCTGGCCTTCGCGCGCCGCCCCGCGGACCACACGCTGCTGGAGACCGGGCTGGGCGGGCGGCTGGACGCGACCAACGTGGTGGCGCGGCCCGCACTGACGGTGATCACGCCGATCTCGCTGGATCACCAGCAGTACCTGGGCGAGACGGTGGAGCTGATCGCGGCCGAGAAGGCCGGCATTCTCAAGCCCGGCACGCCCTGCGTGGTCGGCCCGCAGACCGACGAGGCGCTGGCGGTGATCGAGGCCCGGGCCGAAGCCATCGGCGCGCCGCTGATCGTCTCGGGGCGCGACTGGCAGGCCTGGTCCGAGGGCGGGCGCCTGATCTTCCAGGACGAGGCCGGACTGCTGGACCTGGCCCTTCCCGCGCTGGCCGGGGCCCATCAGGTCCAGAACGCCGGGGCCGCGATTGCTGCGCTGCGAACGCTGGGCGCGGACGACGCCGCCTGCGCCGGCGGACTGGCCCGCGTGCAGTGGCCGGCGCGGTTGCAGCGGCTCGACCCCGCGCGCCTGCCCGGCCTGCCGGCGGATGCCGAAGTCTGGCTGGACGGCGGCCACAATGAGGCCGCGGGCGAGGCGCTGTCGGTCCACATGAACGCGCTATGGGGCCGCCGCCCCGCCCCATTGCACCTGATCTGCGGGATGCTGGAGACCAAGGACCCCTCGACTTTCCTGCGGCATTTCAAGGGGCTCGCCGATCACGTCACCGCCGTGGCGATTCCCGAAGCGGCCGCCAGCCTGCCGGCGGAAGCGGTGGCCAGGGCCGCGGCCGCCTCCGGCATCGCGGCGGAGCCCGCGGCGGATTTTCACGCGGCCCTCGCCGCCACCGGCCGGCGGGTCGACGTCGCCGCGCAAACCGCCGGGACGGCGGCGTCGCCCCGGGTGCTGATCTGCGGATCGCTCTACCTTGCCGGATGGGTGCTGCGGCAACTCGCGCCACCCGAATGATGCAATGCAGCATTAACGGTCCAGAATTCCATTGGAGCGCTGCATTTTCGACGCTATCGTGCAGTAAATGTTCGAAACTCTCCGGCGTGTCGCAGGCGCCGCGCGGGCGACAGGGACATGGCGCATGAACGCGCCCAAGTTGCCGCCGAGATGCGTTTCGGCTAGGCGAGGGCAGTCAATCAGGGTCCCGGAGCCGCGCAACGACGCGGACGACCTGTACGGGACCGCAGAACAAGACGCCCGCCGGCAACGCCGGTGGGAACGTTCAAGGGCAAGGGGCAGGCGGTGCTTAAATCCACCAAACCGGGCGAAATCGCCATCGTGGGCTACGGCTGCCGGCTCCCCGGCGCCCCGGACGCGGAGGCGTTCTGGGACCTGCTGCGCGACGGGCGGTGCTCGGTCACCCGGATCCAGGATGACCGCTGGTCCCGCGATCGCCACAGCCATGCCGACGGCGCCGCCGGCCGCAGCTACACCTTCGCCGCCGGCCAGCTCGACGCGCCCTTCGCCTTCGACGCCGGATTTTTCGGGATCTCCCCGCGCGAGGCCGAGCAGCTCGACCCCCAGCAGCGGGTGCTGCTGCAGGTGACCTGGGAGGCGCTGGAGAAATCCGGGCTGCGCCCCTCGGACCTGCCCAAGGCCACCACCGGCGTCTTCGTCGGCGCGTCCTCCAACGACTATTCCAACCGCTTCTACGCGGACCCGGCGGCCATCGACAGCCAGTTCATGACCGGCAACACGCTGTCGCTGATCTCCAACCGCATCAGCTACATGCTCGACATCAACGGGCCGAGCTACACGGTGGACACGGCCTGTTCGTCGGGCCTCTACGCGCTGCACGAGGCCTTCATGGCCATGCAGGCGGGGCTTGTGGACACCGCCATCGTCGGCGCGGTCAACATGCTGCTGTCGCCCTATCCGTTCGTGGGCTTCTCGGCGGCGACGATGCTGTCGAAGGTCGGGCTGTGCCAGGCGTTCGATTCCAAGGGCGACGGCTATGTGCGCTCCGAAGGCGCGGTGGTCTTCGTGCTGCGCTCGCTGGAAACGGCGATCGCCAACAACGACCGGGTGCTGGGCGTGATTTCGGGCGCGGGGATCAACTCCGACGGCCGCACCACCGGCGTCTCCCTGCCCTCGGGCGACCAGCAGCGGGCGCTGCTGGACGATGTTTACCAGCGCTTCGCGATCAACCCCGCCAAGCTCGCCTTCATCGAGGCGCATGGCACCGGCACCCGCGCCGGCGACCCGATCGAGACCTGGGCGCTGGGTCAGGCGCTGGGTCAGCGGCGCGAGACCCCGCTGCCCATCGGCTCGGCCAAGACCAATGTCGGGCACCTGGAGGCCGGGTCGGGCCTGGTCGGGCTGCTCAAGGCGCAGCTTGCGCTTGAGAACAACCTGCTGCCGGCCTCGCTGCACTTCACCGACCCCAACCCGGACATCAAGTTCGACGAGTGGAACCTCTCGGTCGCCGCCGAGCCGACCCCGCTGCCCCGCCAGGACGCCCCGCATTACGCCGGCGTGAACTCCTTCGGCTTCGGCGGGGCCAACGCCCATGCCGTGCTGCGCCAGCCGCGCGCCGAGGAGCGTCGGGCCGAGCCCGAGACGGTGGAGCCCGGACCGCTGATCATCTCCGCCCGCTCGGAGGAGAGCCTGTCCTCGCTGGCCGGCGCCTACCGCGCCCGGCTGGCCGGCGCGCCGGCGGCGGAGGCCGCGCGGATCGCCAACGCCGCCGCCTATCAGCGGGAGCGTCTGCCCCACCGCCTGATCGCCTTCGGCGACACGCCCGCCGCCCAGATCGCCGCGCTGGACGCGCATCTGGCGGGGACGAAGCACCCGCTGCTGGCCTCCGGCCGCGCCCAGGCGCGCCAGGGCGGCGTGGCCTTCGTGTTCTCGGGCAACGGCTCGCAATATGTGGGCATGGGCCGCGCCGCCTATGCCGCCGACCCGATCTTCCGCGCCACCTTCGACGCCGTGTCGACCATCTTCGAGAAGCTCTCGGACGTGTCGCTGGTGGAGGCGATGCAGGCCGAGGATCTCGACGCCCGCCTGCCCTATACCAGCCTCGCCCAGCCGCTGATCTTCGCGGTGCAGGTGGCGACGGTGGAAAGCTTGTCGGTGAAGGGGCTGAAGCCCGACGCCGTGCTCGGCCATTCGGTGGGCGAAGTGGCGGCGGCCTGGGCGGCCGGCGCCTTCGACCTGCCCGACGCGGTGCGCCTGATCTACGTGCGGTCGCGCAATCAGGAGAAGATCAAGGGCCGCGGCTCCATGTCCGCCGCCCTGACCGGGGCCGAGGCCGCGGAGCAGGCGCTGCGCGAAGGCGGATTCGACGGGGTCGTGGTGGCGGCGGAGAATTCGCCCCGCTCGGTCACGCTGTCGGGGGACAAGGAGCAGCTCGCGGCCTTCGCCAAGGCGGCGCGCAAGCGCAAGATCGCGGTGAAGGCGCTGGACCTGGACTACCCGTTCCACGCCCCGGCCGCGGATGCGCTGAAGGACGACCTGCTGGCCGATCTCGACTGGCTGCGCCCGCAGGAGGCCCGCTGCGCCTTCGTGTCCGCCACCTTCGGCGAGGCCGCGGACGGCGAGGCGCTCGGCCCTCATTACTGGTGGACCAACATCCGCCAGCCGGTGAAGTTCCGTCCGGGCATCGAGGCGCTGCTGGAACTGGGCTGCGCGAGCTTCGTGGAGATCGGGCCGCGCCCGGTGCTGATCTCCTATGTGCGCGACACCGCCGCCGACCGGTCCCGCCCGGCCGCGGTGATGGGCGCGCTGGAGGAGAAGGACCAGGACGTCGATCTGCGCCGCGTGGTGGCCCAGGCCGCCGCCGAGGGCGCGCCCCTGGTGGAGAACCGCTTCTTCGGCCGCGACGCGCGGGCCGAGGTGGACCTGCCGCTCTATCCCTGGCGCAACCAGAACTATATCGCCCCGCGCTCGGACGAGGCGCTGAGCCTGTTCGACACCGCCGGCCGCAATCCGCTGCTGGGCGCGCGGATGCGCGAAGGGGCGCGGGACTGGCGGGCGCTGGTCGACGGGCTGACGCCGGACTGGACCGTCGATCACAAGGTCGAGGACGCCATCATCCTTCCCGCCGCCGCCTATGCCGACGCGGCGCTGGCCGCGGGGCTGGAGGATATGGGCGACGGGCCGGTGGAGCTCGCCGATCTCGACATTCTGCGTCCGCTGGCGATGGAGGACGGCGCGGGATACGAGCTGCGCATCCGCATCCAGGGCGACCGGAGGGTGGTGGACATCGACAGCCGTCGGCGCCTGGCCGGCGAGGAATTCGGCCTGCACGCCCGCGGCCGCCTGCGCCGCCCCGCCGTTCCGACGCCGGCGCCGCGCACGCCGCCGGCGCCCGATCCGACCCGGAGCCTCGGCGCGGAGGCCCTTTACGACCTGACCGCCCGCTTCGGGCTGGCCTACGGCCCCGCCTTCCGCCGCGCCCTGAACGTGCGCATGGTGGATGAGCAGACCGCTTTCGTGACCCTCGATCCGGGTCTCGACCGGATCTCGCCCGACCGCCACGCGCTGCACCCGGCGCTGCTCGACGCCGCCTTCCACGGACTGTTCGGCCTGATCGCGGAGCGGGAGCAGGACGGCTCGCGGTCGTTCCTGCCGGTGCGCATCGGCTCCCTGATCCTGCACGCGCCCGGCGCGGCCCCGGCCGGCGCCTGGGTGGAGGTCACGCGGGCCTCCGAACGCTCCATCGAGGCGTCCTTTACGCTGGTCGACGCGACCGGCGGGACCGTGGCCGCGCTGACCGGCGTGCGGTTCAAGGCGGTGCGGATCTCCCGCGCTCGCCGGCCGTCGGAGCTGACCTATCGCAACGCGCTGGTGCGCCTGACGCCCGCTTCGGGAAGCCGTGGCGAATGGGGCGCCCGCCTGCCCGAGCTCGCCGCCGCGCTGACCGCCGCGGAGGCGCCCGAGCTTTCGGCCGGGGCGCTGCTGATCGACACCACCGCGCGCCGCATCGCCCGCGACGCGCTGGCCGGGCTGGCCACCGAAAGCCAGGTGCTGGACGCCGAGGCGCTGATCGCCGAGGGCCGGCTCGCCCCCTCCGCCCGCCCTCTGTTCGAGCGGATGCTGATGGCGCTGGAGGAGGACGAGGCCGTGGGCCGGGCCGAGGACGGCAAGGCCCTGCTCGACCCCGAACCGCCCTACCCGCCGCTGTCGGCGCTGGTCGAGGCGCTGTTCGCCGAGGCCCCGCGCCGCATCGTCGAGATCTCGCGCCTGATGGCGCTGCCCAGCGCCCTGCCCCAGCTGCTGGAGCAGGGCCCCGGCGAAACCGCCGAAGGCCCGATGACCGCCGCGCAACTGCGCCTCGCCGCCTCCGGGCCGGCGGGGGAGGGGCGCTGGGCGGCGCTGTCGGGCGTGCTGGACGCCGCGCTGGGGCGCGCGCGCCGCGACGCGCGGCTGGAGGTGCTGATCCTGGGCGCCGCGCCCTCCGCCCTGATCGACCGGGCGGCGAAGGCCCCCGAGGTCTCGGGCGTCACCGTCTCCGACCCCGATCCGCGTCACGCGCGCTCGCTCGAAGTCGGCGATCCGGAGCGCAACGGCGTGGCCCATGCCGCGCTGGACGAGATCCCGGAAGACGCGCGCTTCGACCTGGTTCTGGCCGGCGACGCCCTGCACCGGATGTCCGCCACGCAGCTTTCCGATCTGCGCCAGCGCCTTGCGCCGGGCGCCGGGATCGCGGCGGCGGAAGAAGCCCCGAGCCTGCCCGCCGACCTGACCGAGGGCGGCGACGCCCATTGGTGGGCCGAGACCGTGGACCCGGCCCTGCCCGTGGGCCGCCTGCGCTACGCCGCCGAATGGGCCGAGGCGCTGACGGCCGCCGGCTACGCCGGTGCGCAGGCCCTGCCGCTGGCCGATCCCGAGGCCCCGGCCGCCCTGCTGCTGGCCGCCGCGCCCGCCGGCGGCGGCGCCTCCGTCTCCGGGGTGGCCCCCTCGATCAGCGCGGCGGATGCCGTGACCGACGCCCCGACCCTGCTGCTGGTCCATGGCCCGGCCGAGGCGACGCTCGCCGCCGATATCGCCGCCATCGCCGAGACCGCCGGCCGTCAGGCGCTGGCCGTCGCCGAAGCCGACCTCGCCGCCACGCTGGACGGGCTCGAGGATCTGGAGGCGGTGCTGCTGACCGGCTTCGGCGGGGAGGGCGCGGCGCTCGACGCCGCCCATCGCCGCCTGCTCTCGGCCCGCGGCGCGCTCGCCCGGCCCGAGGCGCTGACCCGGCTGTGGCTGATCGCCCGCGGCGCCGTCGCCGCCGGGCCGCTGCGCCCGCTGGTCCCGGCCGAGGCCGCGGCCTGGGGGCTCGCCCGCGTGCTGGGCAACGAGTTCCCCGACATCGACCTGCGCCTGGCCGATTTCGGGCTCGACATTCCCGACGCCGCGCTGGCCGAGCGCATCGCGGCCGAGCTGATCGCCCCCGCCCCGGACCGGGAGACGGTGCATGACCTCGCCGGCCGCGCCGGGGTGCGGGCCGAGCGGGTGGACGATCTCGAGGACCGCGCCCGCGCCGCCCGCCTGAAGGGCCCCGCCGCCCGCCGGCTGGCGCTGGGTCAGCAGGGCATGATCGACAGCCTGGAATGGCAGGTCGAGCCCCGCGGCGAGCCCGCGCCCGACCAGATCGAGATCGAGGTCGTGGCCACCGGCCTGAACTTCCGCGACATCATGTGGGCCCAGGGCCTGCTGCCCGAAGAGGCGCTGGAGGACGGTTTCGCGGGCCCGACGCTGGGCATGGAATGCTCGGGCGTGGTGACGCGCACGGGCAAGGGCTGCACGCGCTTCCGCAAGGGCGACAAGGTCATCGCCTTCGCCCCCGCCTGCTTCGCCACCCATGTGCTGGTGGCCGAGGGCGCCGTGGCGCCGCTGCCCGAGGGCGTGGACCTGACCGCGGCCGCGACCATCCCCACCACCTTCCTGACCGCCTGGTACGGCCTGGTGGAACTGGCGGCGCTGGCGCCCGGCGAAACCGTGCTGATCCATGGCGGCGCCGGCGGGGTCGGCCTCGCCGCCCTTCAGATCGCCGCCGCCCGCGGCGCGACGGTCATCGCCACCGCCGGCTCTCCGGCCAAGCGGGAACTGCTGGCGCAGCTCGGCGCGGCGCATGTGTTCGACAGCCGCTCGCTGGATTTCGCCGATCAGGTGCGCGAGATCACCGGCGGGGCCGGGGTGGACGTGGTGCTGAACTCGCTGTTCGGCGAGGCGATGGAACTGTCCATCGAATGCCTCAAGCCCTTCGGCCGCTTCATCGAGCTGGGCAAGCGCGACTATTACGCCAACTCCCAGATCGGCCTGCGCCCGTTCCGGCGCAACCTGACCTATTTCGGCGTGGATGCGGACCAGCTTCTGGTCTACCGCCCCGACCTCGCCGCCAAGGTGTTCGAGGCGATGGGCGACGGTTTCGCGTCGGGCGACTTCATCCCGCTGCCGCATATCGTCTTCGACGCGGCCGAGGTGGTGGACGCCTTCCGGCTGATGCAGAAGTCCGGGCATGTGGGCAAGATCCTGGTCAAGGCCCCGCCCGCCGTGGCCCCGGCCGAGACCCGCGCCCCCCGCATCGACCCCAAGGGCGCCTGCCTCGTGGTCGGCGGGCTCGGCGGCTTCGGGGCGGAAACCGCGGCCTGGATGGTGGAGCAGGGGGCCCGGCATGTCTGGCTCACCTCCCGCTCCGGCCGGGTGACGGAGCCCGCGCGCGCCGCGATCCGACGGATGGAGGCGATGGGCGCCAAGGTGCAGACCCGCGCCTGCGACGCCGCCGACGAACCCGCCATGCGCGCCCTGATCGACGAGATCGAGGCCGGGCCCGCCCGCCTGCGCTCGGTGCTGCACACGGCGATGACGCTGGACGACGCGCTGTTCGCCAACCTGGACGCCGACCGCATCCGCACCGTGCTGCGGCCCAAGGTGGCCGGCGCCGCGGTGCTGGACAAGCTGACCCGCGGGCTGAAGCTGGACGTCTTCGTGATGTTCTCCTCGGCCACGACGCTGGTCGGCAATCCGGGCCAGTCGTCCTATGTCGCCGCCAACTGCGTGCTGGAGGCGATGGCCGCCGAACGCCGCCGCGCCGGGCTGCCGGGGCTGGCGGTGGCATGGGGCGCGATCTCGGACGCCGGCTACCTGACCCGCGACGCGGATACCGAGGCGCTGCTGGCCACGCGGCTCGGCGCCTCCGCGATCACGGCGCGGGAGGCGTTCCGGGGCCTGGGCCTGGCGCTCGCCGCCGCGGACCCGGCCGACGCTTCGGCGCTGTCCTACGCCCAGATCGACTGGAGCTCGGCGGCGCGGGAGCTGGCGGTGACCCGCACGCCGCTGTTCGACCGGCTGTCCATGCCCGACTCCGAGATCGGCGGAGAGGGCGCGATGGACCTCGCGGCCCTGGTCTCCGGCCTGTCGGAGCCCGAGGCGCTGAAGAAGATCGCCGGGCTGCTGGCGCAGGAGACCTGCCGCATCCTCCGCCTGCCGGCCGAGGAGATCGACCCGATGCAGCCGCTGACCGAAATGGGCTTCGACAGCCTCATGGCCGTGGACCTGCGCATGGCGGCGGAGGAGAAGCTGGGCGTCGATATCCCGCTGATGAGCCTGGCCGGCGGGGCGACGTTGCTCGACATCGCCGCGCGGGTGTACAAGCGCATCGGGCTTGAGGACGAGCCCGTCGAGGACGCCAGCCTGACCGGCGACGCGGCGGTGGACACGCTGATCGCGCGCCATGTGCAGGGCGGCATCGCCGAGGGCGCGGATGCCGAGATGCTCTCCGAGATCCGCCGCCGGGCCGAGAAGACCGAGGACGCCGCGCGCTGATCCTGCGCGCCTGACGCGCCGATACGGCGGCCCCCGCCCCGGGGGCCGCCGCGCGCGCTTGCAAGAAGGAGAGTCGGGACCATGCCCGGCAATACTGGCGAAGGGCGCTTCGGCGCCGCCAAGCGCTCGGCCCTGCTGGAGGAGCTGCGCGAGAAGCGCTCCCGCCGCACCCAGGCGGAGCGTCCGGCCACGCGCAGCACGACCCCGCGCCCCGCGCCCCGGGCCTTCGATTTCTCCCAGCTTCCGGGTCACAAGCAGATCCGCCTGCAGCACTCGGCCGCCGAGATGCTGGAGATCGAGGTCCCCTATTTCCGCGAACAGTCCGGCTATGCCGGGCCGACCTGCATGATCGAGGGGCGGGAGCTGCTGAATTTCAGCTCCTACAACTATCTCGGGCTGAACGGGCACCCGCAGGTCCGGCAGGCCGCCAAGGACGCCATCGACAAATACGGGATCTCGGTCTCCGCCTCCCGCGTGGTGGCGGGCGAACGCGACCTGCACGGGCGGCTGGAGGCCGGGCTGGCGCGGTTCTACCAGACCGAGGATTGCGTCACCCTGGTTTCGGGCCACGCCACCAACATGGCGGTGATCGGCACGCTGCTGGGGCCCAAGGACGTGGTGCTGACCGACAGCTACATCCACAATTCGATCGTCGAGGGCGCGCGCCTGTCGGGCGCGGCGCGGGTGACGTTCCCGCACAATGATTTCGACTGGGTGGAGGACTTCCTCGACCGCAACCGGGGCCGCTACGAGCGCGCGCTGATCGTGGCGGAAGGGCTCTATTCCATGGACGGCGACTGGCCGGACCTGCCCCGGCTGGTGGAGATCAAGGCCCGCCACGACGCCTGGCTGATGGTCGACGAGGCGCATTCCGTCGGCGTGCTGGGCGAAACCGGGCGCGGGATCTGGGAGGCGCAGGGCGTCGACCCGGCTTCGGTCGAGATCTGGATGGGCACGCTGTCCAAGACCTTCTCGGGCTGCGGCGGCTATATCTGCGGGTCGGCCGCGCTGATCGAGCTGCTGAAGGCCAACGCCGCGGGCTTCGTGTTCTCGGTCGGCATGGCGGCGCCGCTGGCGGCGGGCTCGCTCGCCGCGCTGGAGGTGCTGGAGGCCGAGCCCTGGCGGGTGACCCGCCTGCAGGAGAACGGCAAAAGGCTGCTGGAAAAGGCGCAGGCGGCGGGGCTGGACGTGGGCGAGGCCCGCGGCTCGGCGATCCTGCCGGTGATCGTGGGCGACAGCGCGCGGGCCGCGATGCTGTCGGATTATTGCTACAAGGCCGGGCTGAACGCGCTGCCGATCACCTTCCCCGCGGTGCCGGAGAAGCAGGCGCGGCTGCGCTTTTTCCTGACCTCGGAGCACGAGGACGCCCATATCGACCGGGCGGTGGAGATCGTGGCCGAGGCGCTGGAGACGGTGCGCGGCCGCCGCCTGCCCTTCGGCACGGCGGTCTGACGCGCCGCGCCGGGCGGGACGGCCCGGGCGGGCGAGCGCGTGAAGCCGGGGCGGCGACGATCCCGGCGCACGACCGCGGAGGGGCGAGAGGGCGATGATCCCGAAAGATGCGGACCGGCGCGGGCTGCGGCGCGTGTTGCGGGCCCTGAAGGGCCCCATCGGCGCGCGCCCGCGTCCCGTGCACTGGGACCGGGCGCCGGAAGCGGGTCTGTGCCTGCCCTGGCTGCTGCCCCCGGCCCTGCCCGGACAAACCCCCGTGGCAGTGGGCTGGGGCGGGCAGGCGCCCTGCGATGACGCGGCCCTCGCCGCCATGGTCGACCGGCTGCGCCGCGACGGCACCTGGTGGACCGCCGTCGCCGCCGGCGCGCCGCGGCCGCGCGCGATCGCGGATCTGCGCGGCCGCGGGCTGAAGGACGCCGAAAGGCTGCTCGACCGCCTGGAAATCGAAGCCGAAGCCGGAACCTCCGCGCCCTCCGACGGCGCGCCTCCCCTTGAGGCCGCCCCGAGCGAAGCCCCCCCGCGCGAGGCGCTGCTGGCGCTGGCGGAAACGGGCTCTCCCGGCTGGACCGCGGCGCGCGCCCGCGGGCTGATGACCGTCCCGCGCATTCCCCTGGTCGATCCCGCGGCGCTGGAGCTGGTGGTCGCAAATGCCGGCCCCCTGCCCTGGCGCGCGGCGCTGATGGGGCTGCGCGGGCTGGACGCCGGGGGCGCGCCGGTGGACCCCTTCCCCTGGGCCCGGCGCCTGCGCTTCGTCGATCCCTGGCGCGGCGTCGCGATTTCGGCGGAGGAGGGGCTCGACGCCATGGCCTTCCTGCGCCGCGCCGCGCAGGAGAACGACCGCCGCGCGGTCACCGCCGGCCTGTCGGGCTGGAAACGGCGCAACGTCGCCCCGTTCCTCGCCGGGCCGGCCGGGCCGGCGCTGCATCGCGCCCGGGTCGACGCCGCCATGACGCTGGCGCTGGCCGAAGGCGGGCGCGTCGCGGTCTGGGGCGTGCAGGAGCCCGCCCGCGCCGCCATCGGCGCCGCCTGCGAGCTGGTGCATATGGAGGACGGCTTCGTGCGCTCCGTCGGGCTGGGGCTGCGCCACGCGCCCCCGGCCTCGCTGGCGATCGACCGCGAGGCGCTTTATTTCGACGCCACCCGCCCCACGGATTTCGAGCGGCTGACGGCGGCGGCCGAGTTCGACCCGCCCCTTCTGGCCCGCGCCCGCGACCTGCGCGCCCGGCTGATCGCCCTGCGCATCACCAAATACAACCTGCATCGCGGCGCCCGCCCGCCCGAAGTCGGGCCGGAGCGTTTCAAGCTGCTGGTGCCCGGCCAGGTGGAGGGCGACGCCTCCCTGCGCTTCGGCTCCCCGGAAGTGTCGCTGAACGCCGACCTGCTGCGCGCGGCCCGCGCGCGCCACCCCGACGCCTTCATCCTCTACAAGCCGCATCCCGACGTGCTGACCGGACTGCGCGCCGGCGCGGTCCCGCTGTCGGTGCTGGCCGACTGCGCCGACGCGGTGGCCGAGGACGCCTCGGCGGAGGCCTGTCTCGACTGGGCCGACGGGGTGGAGACGATGACCTCGCTGATGGGGTTCGAGGCGCTGCTGCGGGGCAAGGCGGTCGCCTGCCACGGCCGCCCCTTCTACCACGGCTGGGGCCTGACCGAGGCGGCGAGCGGCGGCGCCTTCCACCGCGCCCGGCGGCTGAGCCTCGATGAGCTGACCGCCGCCGCCCTGATCCTCTATCCCCGCTACGTGGACCCGCGCACCCGCCTGCCGGCGCCGCCGGAGCGGGTGCTGGACTGGCTGGACGGGGAACGCGCCTTCGCCCGCACACGCCGCGGACGCATCCGCGACGGCCTGCGGGCGCTGATCTCCCGCGCGCTGAATATCGGGCGCTGAGCCCGCGGCGACGGCCTGCGGCGCTGTGTTGCCCGTGCGACAGGCCACCGGTCCATGTGGCCGCAGTCCGGCCGGCGGCGTCGACAGGACCGGGCTCTCATGCCAAGAAGATCATGGAAACCTTGGACAAGCCTGAACAAAAGGCCATGAGCGAATGAGGGTAGGGGCGAGCCCGGCGGGCCGCAGACGGGTGATCCGCGCCGCGCTGGCCTCGGCCTGCGCGATCGTCGCCGTTCCTGCGGCGGGACCGTTCCTCATCTCCCCCGCCGCCGCGCAGGAGCCTCCGCCGCCGCGGCGCGAGACCCACAACCTGTTCGGCATGACCGGCCTGATCGACACCCCCTCGGCGCGGGTGCAGCCGGACGCGCAGCTCAGCTTCTCCGCCGGCTATTTCGGCGGCTTCCTGCGCAACACGCTGAGCTTTCAGGTGTTGCCGCGGGTGGAGGCGGCGTTCCGCTACTCGGTGCTGGATCAGTTCTTCTCGCCCGACCTGGACCTGTTCGACCGCTCCTTCGACATCAAGATCCTGATCTCGGACGAGACGCGGAACTTCCCGGCCATCGCCGTCGGGCTTCAGGATTTCCTCGGCACCGGCATCTATTCGGGCGAATACGTGGTCGCCTCCAAGCAGGTCCATCCCGAGGTCACGCTGACCGGCGGCTTCGGCTGGGGCCGGCTGGCGGGCACCGGCAACCTGCGCAACCCGTTCACCTACATCTCCGACGGGTTCGAGGACCGCGACACCGTCGGGCTGCGGACCGGCACGGTGCGCTTCGGCCAGTTCTTCCGCGGCCCGGACATGGGCGTGTTCGGCGGCGTGGAATGGCGCCCCAGCTTCGTCGAGGGCGTGTCGGTCAAGGCCGAGTATTCGCCCTTCGACTATTCCATCGACGCGGGGTCCGGCGATTTCGAGCAGACCATCCCGTTCAATTTCGGCGTCGACTGGCAGGCCACCGATCTGATCTCGCTCGGCGCCTACGCCATGTACGGCAGCACGTTCGGCGTGCGGGCGACGATCTCGCTCAATCCCATGGAGGATATCGCGCCGCAGGATCTCGGGGCCGGCCCGATGCCGCTGCGGCCGCGCCCGCCGGTGGAGCAGGGGCCGCCCCCCGGCCTCGGCCCGGTGGTGGAGCGGATCGGCCCGGCGCCCGCGCCCGGCTCGGACCTGTCGCTGGATGCGCTGGAGCTGGAATCCGCCACCGACGGCGCGCGCTGGGCGATCGCCGACGTGCCCGCCGGCGCGTCGCTCGACGGGACCTGCCCGGAGGACGCGGCGCTCGACATCGACGCGCAGCTGGGCGTGGTGGACGGCGTGACCTTCCGCGACGCCGCCGGCGCGCCGATCTGCTCGGTGGTGCTGCGCCCGGCCGGCCAGCGCTATGTCGAGACCAAACGCCTGCGCCGCGGCGGCTACGACACCAGCTGGTTCGCCGATCAGGCCCAGCACGACGCGGCGCGGGAGAAGGTCTCCGCCGCCCTGCGCGCCGACGGGCTGGACATGGTGTCCTTCTCGCTGGAGCCGCAGCGCGTGCGGCTGGAGATCGCCAACCCCACCTACAACTCGCCCCCCAAGGCCATCGGCCGGGCGGCGGTGACGCTGGCCAACGCCCTGCCGCCCTCGGTCGAGGATCTGGAGGTGACGCTGGTCGAGCAGGCCCTGCCCGTCGTCACCGTGATCCTGCGCCGCGCCCGCCTGGAGGCGGTGGCCGAGACCGCGGACGAGGAGCGCGACAGCTGGCTCGGCGCCGAGATCGTCGATACGCCCCCCCGCCCCGGCGCCCCGCTGCCGGAGTTCGAGGGCTATCCGCGCTATTCCTGGTTCCTGACCCCGGCCCTGCCGATCAGCCTTTTCGACCCCGACGCGCCGCTGCGGGCCGACCCGAGCCTGCGCGTCGGCGGCCGGCTGGAACTGGCGCGCGGCGCCTCGGTCTCCGGCACCGTGATCAAGTCGCTGGCCGGGGGCTTCGACGACATCGACCGGCCCTCGGACTCCACGTTGCCGCATGTGCGGTCGGATTATCGCTTCTACCTCCAGGAAGGCGATCCGGGGGTGGAGCGGCTGACCGCGGACTATCTGTTCAAGGTCGCGCCCGAAATCTACGGCCGGGTCTCCGCCGGCATGCTGGAGCGGATGTTCGGCGGCGTATCGGCCGAGGTGCTGTGGAAGTCGGTGGACCGCGACTGGGGCCTGGGCGCGGAGCTCAACTACGCGCGCCAGCGCGACTACGACATGCTGGCGGGGTTCCGGGATTACGACGTGATCACCGGCCACGGCTCGTTCTACTGGGACACCGGCTGGAACGACATGGAGGTCCAGGTGGATGCCGGCCGCTATCTGGCGGGCGATTACGGCGCCACCTTCACCATGTCGCGCCGCTTCTCCAATGGCTGGGAGATCGGCGGCTTCTTCACGCTGACCGACGTGCCCTTCGACGAATACGGCGAGGGCAGCTTCGACAAGGGCCTGTTCCTGACCATCCCCCTGCGCTGGGGCCTGCCCTTCGAGACGCGGGAGCGGGTGCCGATCACCATCCGCCCGCTGACCCGGGACGGCGGCGCACGGCTGGAGATCTTCAACCGGCTCTACCCCATCGTGCGCGAGGCCGACCGCACCGACCTGAAGAACGGCTGGGGGAACTTCTGGCGATGACCGTTCCGGCGACGCATGTCCCCCCGCTGACCGTGCTGGCGGCGACCGCTCCGATGGCGCGCCTCGCGCGGGCGGGCGGGCCTTCCCGCATCATCCGCGCGGCGCTGGCCGGCGTGGGGCTGGCTGTTCTGGCGGGGTGCAGCGGCGGCACCGGGTCATCGGGCGGCGACTCGGGCGCGGCGGTGCTGGCGAGCGTCGGCGACGTCATCGCCGACCAGACCTCGGGCCTGTTCGGCAGCGACGACGAGGCGCCGCCCCCGACCCTGACGCGGGCGCAGATCAACGCGATCAACGCCGCGCTGGTCACCGGCTCGATCGACGAGTCCCCCGACGCCTTCTTCGTGGCGCTGGCCATCAACGGGCCGCGGGTGACCTACATGACCCCGACCCGGCAGAGCCTGACCTTCGACGGCATGGCGCTGGCGGCGACGCATGGGCTGGGCGTGGACCTGGCCGGCTACAAGTCGGACCGCGAGGCCGACCCGCTGGTCACCCGGCGCCCGCTGCGCGACTGGCCCGCGCGGGTCACCCGCATCTACCGCTATCACGACGCGCTGGGCGGGCTGTTCACCCGGACCTTCGAATGCGCGCTGCGCTGGATCGGCACGGAGCCGGTGGAGATCTACGAGCTGACCTACGACCTGGTTCATGTCGAGGAGCTTTGCGCCAGCCCCTACCGGAAGATGATCAACCGCTACTGGGTCGACGAGGAGACGGGCTTCGTGTGGAAGTCCCGGCAATATGTCTCGCCGGAGCGCGGCTCGGTCGATCTCAAGGTGCTGACGCCCTTCGCGCCCTGACCGGACGCCCCCTTCGAAAGATCCGGGATTCGACCCGCCCCGCCGCGCGCGCCGGGCTGGGTCGCTTCGCGCAAAGAAAAACGGCGACGCACGAGGCGCCGCCGTTTTCCGTTATCATAGCCGGAGTGTCCCCCGACAGCTTCGGCTGATCGCGGCCGCGAGGGCCGCGTTCGATCAGTTGGTGCCGCTCGAGGAGTTCGAGGCGGCGATCGCGACGGCGCCGCCGACCACGACCACACCACCGATGGCGAGCAGGCCGGCGGGGATCCCGAGCACGGGAACCGCGGCGAGCGCCTCGTCCTGAGACACGGAAGCGGTCTGCTGCTCCGCGATCTTCGGGGTTTCGATCTGCTCGGCAAGCGCCGGGCCGGCCATCAGGCCGAGCGCGGCAAGCGTAGTCACCATGAATTTCATAGCACCCTCCATACATCCACTAACGGAAAGTTACCGATGTTCTTGCCGCATGGCAACAAGAGTCATGGGGGGGCGCAAGGAAATCGCGTCGCACCCCGGAAAGGGGCGACGTCGCGTCCGCAAGGCTCCAGGCGGGAAGCCCGCAAGCCCATGCGATCGTTCAACAAGCCGCCGAAGGGTGGCGGCGGCCGGCGCGGAGCCGGTCGTCTTCTCGCCGGCCGGGAACGACCCCGCGGCGGCGTCGCCGCGAGGGAATCGCTGTTTGCGGCGCCGCGGGGCGGGGCCCGACGGAATCGCCGGACCCGCCGCGGGCCTCCGGCTCAGTTGGTGCCGGTGGTCGAGGTGGTGTTGGTGGACCCGCCCGTGCCCAGCGCGAGGGCGGCGAAGCCCAGGGCGCCGGCCACGCCGACGCCGACCGCCGGAATCGACGTGCCGGGCAGGGTCGCCAGCGTCTGGGACACGGCGACGCCGCCTTCCTCAGCGGCTTTCGGGGTCTCGGCCCGGGCCTCGTCGGCCAGGGAGAGCGCCGGGACCAGCGCGGGTCCGGCGGCGAGCGCGATCGCTGCGGCGATCGTGGGAAGCTGTCTCATGTCGGTCTCCGGGGCATGTCGCACACGCCCCCCCTCTGGAAACCAACTTAGGGGATCGCGCCTGAACGCCTACCCAACATCACTGTAATACCTTGATTATGAACGTTTATCTCAGACGCCCAATCGTGTATTGCGGCGCAGCATGGTTCGCATCCAGAAACGCTTTCAACCGCGACGGGACGGGATGCTCCGGGTCCTCTCCGCAAACGGAAGCGGCGAGCCCGCCGCTGACGAACAGCGCGTCCAGCCCCTGGGCCGCGGCGCCGGCGATATCGGTGCCCACGCCGTCCCCGACGCAGAGAATGCGCGAATCATCGATCTCGCGCCCCGCGGCCTCGGCGGCCAGCCGGCGGCCCAGCGCGTAGATCGGCGCATGCGGCTTGCCGTAGGCCTCGGTCTCGCCGCCCAGCGCCTCATAGGCCTGGGCCAGCCCGCCGGCGCACCACAGCCGCCGCTCGCCCACGTCCACATGGATGTCGGGATTGGCGGAGAGCAGCCGCAGGCCGCGGGCGCGGGCGGCGGCGAGCTGGTCGGCGTAGTCGTCCGGGGTCTCCGCGTGGTCGTCGACCAGGCCGGTGACGATGACGCTGTCGGCCTCGTCCAGGGAGACGCGCTCAACCTGCGCGGTCTCGAAGAAGGCTTCGTCCTTGGCGGCGCCGATATGGAAGACGCGCCGGCCCCAGTCGCCGGCATTGACCGAAAGCAGGGCGCTGTCGCCGGAGGATACGATGGCGTCGCGCATGTCCTCGGTGGCGCCGAGCCGCTCCAGGTGGCGGGCGACGGAGAATTCCGGGCGCGGGGCGTTGGTCATCAGCACCACGATGCCGCCGCGGGCGCGATAGGCGCGCAGGGCCTCGGCGGCGGCGGGGTAGACCTTGCGGCCGTCATGCACGCAGCCCCAAAGGTCGCAGAACAGGACGTCGTAGCGGCCGTCGAGTTCGGACAGGGATTCGATGATCTGGGTCATGGGGGCTCCGTTCTCCGCCGCGCGCCGGCCCGGAGCGCGGGACGGGGCGGCGTCGGAAGGGGACAGGGACGCGGCGGGCTCGTCCTGCCAAGGCGGCGCGTCGGAGGCAACGGACAGGGCGACGCGGCGACGCCCCCGCCCCCGCCCCCCGGCCCCGCCCGCCCGGCCCGATGCGGGGCGCGCCCTGCGGCGCCGTTTCCTCCGGGCGTCCGCGCGGCGAACTTGCGCCGACGGGCGCGGCCGGGCCAAGTGAGCCCCGGCCCTCGGCCGAAACACGCGCAAACCGCTCCGGGACGCTCCAGTTCCCGGCGGCGGCCCCAGCCGGAGACGCCGCGCCATGCCCACATCCCGTCCCGCCCGATTCGGCCTGTCCGCGGCGCCTCGCCCGGCGGTCGCGCTGGGGTTCGCCGGGCTGATCCCGTTCGTGGGGCTGGCGTTGCTGGCGCATATGGCGCCGGTCGATGTGGCGTTGCGGGCGCAATATTCGTTGTCGGTCTACGGCGCGGTGATCCTCGGCTTCATGGGGGGCTGCCGCTGGGGTTTCGCGGCCTCGGGCATGGGCGAGGGCGCGGGCTGGTGGCCGCTGAGCGTCTCGGTGGCGCCGGCGCTGCTGGCCGCCGCCGCCCTGGTCATAGGCGATGTCGAGGCGCTGTGGATCCTGGCGCTCGGCCTCGTGGCGCTGTTCGCCGCCGACATCTCCCTGACCCGCGCCGGCGGCGCCCCGGCCTGGTGGCCCGCGCTGCGCCTGCCGCTGACGGTCGTGGCCGCGGCCAGCCTGGTGGCCGGCGCGCTGGCCTGAGGCGCGCGCTCTTCACCCTCATTTTCCCCGCCGCCTCCCTTTCGCGCCCGGGCGCGAAGACCTAGGTCCACGGGGTCTGTCGCAGGGCGCTCCGACCGCGGTTTCCGCTGCGGCGCCGAACGCAACGCCGCCATGCGCGGAACGCTTGACAGGAACCCCCCGCGCGCTTACCTCCGCAGCCGTCAGCACTCTCCGACGGTGAGTGCTAACAGCCGGATCTCCGGTCCGTCTGCGACGGAGTCCGGATCGCGCGACAACCGTGGAAGCCGCAGAAACAGGAGCCACGACATGAACTTCACGCCGCTGCATGACCGGGTGCTGGTGCGCCGCATCGAAAGCGAAGACGTTACCAAGGGCGGGCTGATCATCCCCGACTCCGCCAAGGAGAAGCCCCAGGAAGGCGAGATCGTCGCCGTGGGCGAAGGCGCCCGCAAGGACTCGGGCGAGCTGATCGCTCCCGCCGTCAAGGCCGGCGATCGCGTCCTGTTCGGCAAGTGGTCCGGGACCGAGGTCAAGCTCGACGGCAAGGACCTGCTGATCATGAAGGAATCCGACATCCTCGGGATCCTGGCCGCCGCCTGATCGCGACCGCCGTCACATTCCACAACAATGACAGGAGCCTGATCTCATGGCTGCCAAAGACGTCAAGTTCAATTCCGACGCTCGCGACCGCATGCTGCGCGGCGTCAACATCCTCGCCGACGCGGTGAAGGTGACCCTGGGCCCCAAGGGCCGCAATGTGGTCATCGACAAGTCGTTCGGCGCTCCGCGGATCACCAAGGACGGCGTGACCGTCGCCAAGGAGATCGAGCTGGAGGACAAGTTCGAGAACATGGGCGCGCAGATGGTCCGCGAAGTCGCTTCGCGCACCAATGATGAGGCCGGCGACGGCACCACCACCGCGACCGTTCTCGCCCAGGCCATCGTGCGCGAGGGCCTGAAGTCGGTCGCCGCCGGCATGAACCCGATGGACCTGAAGCGCGGCATAGACAAGGCCGTGATCACCGCCGTCGAGGCCATCAAGTCCTCCTCGCGCCCGGTGAACGACACCGCCGAAGTCGCGCAGGTCGGCTCGATCTCCGCCAACGGCGAGTCCGAGATCGGTCGCCAGATCGCCGACGCGATGCAGAAGGTCGGCAATGAGGGCGTGATCACCGTCGAGGAGAACAAGGGCCTCGAGACGGAGACCGAAGTCGTCGAGGGCATGCAGTTCGACCGCGGCTACCTCTCGCCCTACTTCATCACCAACCCCGACAAGATGATCACCGAGCTGGAGGACTGCTACGTCCTGCTGCACGAGAAGAAGCTGTCGTCGCTGCAGCCGATGGTGCCCCTGCTCGAGACCGTGATCCAGTCGGGCAAGCCCCTGCTGATCATCGCCGAGGACGTCGAGGGCGAGGCCCTGGCCACCCTCGTGGTCAACAAGCTGCGCGGCGGCCTGAAGATCGCCGCCGTCAAGGCCCCCGGCTTCGGCGACCGCCGCAAGGCCATGCTGCAGGACATCGCGATCCTGACCGGCGGCCAGGTGGTGTCCGACGATCTCGGCATGAAGCTCGAGTCGGTCGGCATCGACATGCTCGGCACCGCCAAGAAGATCCGGATCACCAAGGACGAGACCACCATCGTCGACGGCGCCGGTGACAAGTCCGAGATCGAGGCCCGCGTTCTGCAGATCCGTCAGCAGATCGAGGAGACCACCTCGGACTACGACAAGGAGAAGCTCCAGGAGCGTCTCGCGAAGCTGGCGGGCGGCGTTGCCGTCATCCGCGTCGGCGGCGCCACCGAGATCGAGGTGAAGGAGCGCAAGGATCGCGTCGACGACGCGCTCAACGCGACCCGCGCCGCGGTCCAGGAGGGCGTGGTTCCCGGCGGCGGCGTGGCCCTGCTGTGGGCGTCGAAGTCGCTCGAGGGTCTGACCGGCGACAACTCCGACCAGAACGCCGGCATCGGCATCGTGCGTCGCGCGCTGCAGGCGCCGATCCGTCAGATCGCGCAGAACGCGGGTCTCGACGGCGCGGTCGTGGCCGGCAAGGTCATGGAGTCCGAGGACCGGTCCTTCGGCTTCAACGCCCAGACCGAAGAGTACGGCGACATGTTCAAGTTCGGCGTCATCGACCCCGCGAAGGTCGTGCGCACCGCGCTTGAGGATGCGGCGTCGGTCTCCGGCCTGCTCATCACCACCGAGGCGATGGTCGCCGACAAGCCGGAGCCGAAGGGCGCCGGCGGCGGGATGCCCGACATGGGCGCCATGGGCGGCATGGGCGGCATGATGTGATCCGCCTCCCCGGCCCCTTCGGGGGCTGGGGAACGCGCGCGACGCACAGCCGACCTGACGGTCGAAACAGGAACGGGGCCGCGCATCACGCGCGGCCCCGTTTCGTTTGGCCCGTTTCGTTTGGGAAGATGTCGTTCGGGTCGTTCCGCCCGGACCGGTCTCGCGGGGGATGGCGCGTCGCGCCCGCCGCCCGCCGTCTCCATGCTCCCGCCGGTCTTCAGCCTCTGCCGCGGATGAGCCCGAGCAGGGCCAGAAGCGCCACCGCGCCCACCGTCGCCGTGATCAGGGCGCCGATGAAGCCGCCGGCCGCCAGGCCCACCGCTGAGAACAGGAACGCGCCCAGATAGGCGCCCACGATGCCCACGATCAGGTTGGTCAGCAGCCCGTGATCGCGCTTCAGGATCTTTTCGGCCAACCATCCCGCGATCAGTCCGATCACCAGGAAGCTCAGCCAGCCCACGCCTTCCATGTCGTTCTCCTTGTTCCGTCGCGCTCCGCTTCGGGACGCTTTTCCACGAAGTGGCGCATCCCGTCCGAACGGCAAGGGGCCGCCCGAGAGCGGCCCCTTCCGGTCGTGTCGTCAGGGCCCGGTCCGACCCGAAGGCCGGACCGGAGCAAGAGGCGTCACCCCTCGTATTCGGGCATCGACTCCAGCTGCTCGCGCGAGGCGGAGACATAGACCCGCAGCTCATCGGCGTCGTCGGTCGAGCGCATGATCTTCAGCTCGTCCATCGACAGGGCCACGCGATGCTCGCCCAGGCCGAGGAAGCCGCCCACGTCGATCACCGCGCCGTTCACGGTGGCGCCGTCGTCGCCCAGGGTCAGCTCGACGACTTCGCCGATGTCCTCGTTCGAGGCGTCGAAGACGTCCACGCCCTCCAGCTCTTCGCTGGTCACGGCGGAGGCGTCGGCATTGGCCCAGCCTTCCGCGTCGGCGTCGGCGTCAAGCTCGGCGTCGGCGCTGTCGAGCGCCTTGTCGGCCTCGGTCGCGGCGGCGTCAGCGGCGGATTCGATCTTCTGGCCGGCGGCGTCCATGGCCTCGCCGGTCTCCTCGGCGGCGTGGTCGATGGCTTCGCCGGTGTCCTCGGCCGCATTTTCGGCGGCGGCCTCGGTCTTTTCGCCCAGGCTGGGCTCGCCGGCGTCGGCGGGCATGGCGGCGGCCGGCGGCGTGGAGGCGCCGGTCTCGACCTTCGCGTCGGAGTCTGCGTTCATCCCGGCGGCGTAGGCGGGGGCGGCGACAACCAGGGCCAGGGCGGTGGTGGCGATAAGGCGCTTCATCTCACGTCTCCTGCGTCTCGGCGGGTCCGGCGTCGCGCCGTTCAGGGCGCGGACTTTGGGGACCGGGTGTCCGCCTCGGTTCGTGAAATGACCTAGCCGGAGGGGGCGGCGGGTCCATGCCATCCGCAAAAAGGGTCCGGAATCGCCTTGATTGCGGCAGGGATGCGGCAAGGCGCAAGCGCATGACATGAAACGACTTCACCCCGATCACGGCGATGCGAGCCGCGCGTGAGGGCGCCGAAACGGGGCGCCGCCCGGCCGCCCCGTCGCCGCGGCGGCGCCGCATCCCCGGCGCCGAGGCGCCTCCTTGGTCGGCAGGACTCCGCGCCGGGCGGATCTCGGCGCAACGCCGCCCCCCGGAACGCCCCCGGATCACCGTCGGAACGCCGTCAGATCATCGCGGCCAGCGCCGCCGCGTCGGTCCCGCGCGGCAGGGTCCCCGGCGTTCGCCCCCAGTCGCCCCCCAGCCGCGTGGCGATGAAGGCGTCGGCTACGAGATCCGGCCCCGTCCGCATCAGCTCCGCGGCCTGCGCCAGCAGCGCCAGCCGCTCGACCAATGCGCGGGCCTGCGCCTCCTCCGGCCGGGCCAGCGCGGACATGGCCGCGTCCATCGCGAGGTCGAAGCGCCGATCCGCCCCTCGCGCGGCGGAAAGATCGGCTTTCAGCGCCGCCGTCGCCCTCGGCTCCCGCGCCAGCGTGCGCAGCACATCGAGGCAGATGACGTTGCCCGACCCCTCCCATATCCCGTTCAGCGGCGCCTCGCGGTAGAGCATGGGCAGCGGGCTCTCCTCGATATAGCCGGCGCCGCCGAGGCACTCCATCGCCTCCACCACCACCGCCGGGGCTCGCTTGTTGGTCCAGTATTTCGCGATCGCCACGACCAGCCGGGCGAGCGCGCGGTCCGCCTCGCCGGCCCCGTCGCCCCCCGACCCGTCGAAAGCCCGCGCGGCGCGCATCACCAGCGCGAAGCTCCCCATCCAGTCCAGCGCCAGGTCCGCCAGCACCGCCTGCATCAGCGGCTGATCGGCCAGCCGCTTCTGGAAGGCCGAGCGATGCCGGGTCCAGTGCGCCGCCTCCTCCAGCGCGCGGCGCATGAAGCCGACGGGCGCGGTGGCGGCGTCGAGCCGGGTGTGGTGGACCATCTCGATGATCGCGGGGACGCCGCGGCCGGGCTCTCCGACCAGCTGGGCCAGCGCGCCGTGATACTCGATCTCCGAGGAAGCGTTGGCGTGGTTGCCCAGCTTGTCCTTCAGCCGCTGGAGCTGGATGGGGTTGCGGGTCCCGTCCTCCAGCCAGCGGGGGACGAGGAAGCAGGTGAGCCCGCCGTCCAGCCAGGCCAGCGTCAGAAAGGCGTCGGACATGGGGGCCGAGCAGAACCACTTGTGGCCGGTCAGGCGGTAGCCGACCTCGACCTTTTCGGCCCGGGTCTCGTTGGCGCGGACGTCGGAGCCGCCCTGCTTCTCGGTCATCGCCATGCCGAGGGTGACGGCGGTCTTGGCCGAGGGCGGGGCGACGCGTCCGTCATAGGCCCGCGCCCGGGCCTTCGGCGCCCATTCGGCCGCGAGATCCGGCGCGGCGGCTTCCAGCGCCGGGACCGCGGCGTAGGTCATGGTCAGGGGACAGCAGACGCCGGGCTCGACCTGGCTCAGCATGTAGACCATCAGCGCATGGGCGGCCTGACCGCCCCGGGCGCCGTCGGGCTCCCACGGGCGGGCGGCGTATCCGGCCTCTGCCCCGCGGGTCATCATGGCGTGGTATCCGGGGTGGAAGCGCACCTCGTCCAGCCGACGGCCGCCGCGGTCGAACAGGAGAAGCTCGGGTTTCCCGCGGCGCGCGGCCTCGGCGTCCTCCATCGCCTCGGCCGAGCCGATGGCGGCGGCGAAGCTCTCCAGCGCGGCGAGGTCATGGGGCGCGTCGCGGGCCGCCGCGGCGCGCAGCGGGGCGTCCGGGGACCACAGATCCAGCGCGGCGCGGGCCTCCGGCTGGTTGGCGACGGAATGGGTGGCGAGGTCGGCGCGGGGCGCGAAGGTCATCGGGGCTCCTCCCTTTTCGGGCATGGAACACCAGCGACGCCGGCCGCGCCAGCGGGTCGCGACGTAAGCGTCAACCTCTAGGCCGGGTCCTTGTGGACGATCACCTCGGCGTCGGGGAAGGCGTCGAGCATCTTGTGGCGCAGCCCGGCGCCGATGTCGTGCGCCTCATGCAACGACAATCCGCCGTCCAGCTCCACATGGATCTGCACGAACAGCCGCCGGCCGGCGGTGCGGGTCTTGAGGTCGTGATAGCCGATCAGCCCGGGATGATGGGCGGCGATGTCGTGCAGGCGGGCCTGCGTCGCCGCGTCGGCGCCTCGGTCCATCAGCGCGTCCCAGGCGCCGCGCGCGATCTTCGCCGCGCCGCGCGCCAGGATCGCCGCGGCCAGCAGGCCCAAGGCCGAGTCCACCCAGGGCAGGTCATACCAGCGCGACGCCGCCAGCGCCGCCACCGCGCCGATATTGGGCAGGAGGTCCGACAGATAGTGCAGCGCGTCCGCCGCCACGACCCGGCTGCCGGTGACCCGCGCGACATGGCGCTGCCAGCCCAGCAGCGCCAGCGTCATGACGATGGAGACCCCCATGACCGCGATCCCGAAGCCTTCCTCCGCCAGCGCCGCCGGGGTCGGGGCGACCAGCCGGGAGACCGCGCCCCAGGCGATGGCCGCGGCCGAGACCAGGATCAGCGCCGCCTGCCCCAGCGCGGCCAGGTCCTCGGCCGAGCCATGGCCGAAGGCATGGTCCTCGTCCGCCGGGCGCGAGGCGTAGAGGATCGCGGCCAGCCCGGTCATCGAGGCGACCGCGTCGATGGCGGAATCCGCCAGGCTCGCCGCCACGGTCAGGCTGCCGGTGGCCTGCAACGCGAGGAACTTGAGCACGGCGAGGCTGAGCGCCACGGTCACCGCCGCGACGCCGGCGGAGGCCGCCAGCCGGTCCTTGCTCATGCCCATGTCGGTCGTTCCTCGATACGCGCCGCGGCCCGGAAGGGCGGCGGCCCCCTGCGCGGCCGCCCCATCTAGGCGCCGGAGGCGATCCCGGCAACCATGTCGTCCCTCGAGTCTTCGGGGAGTCTCCCGAGTCGGTGCGTCGCGTCGTTCGTCTCCGCCCATCCACCCGCAGCCGACGAGCCCCCGATGCCCCCGCCCGACACGCCGTCCCCGCCTCCGCCCCCCGCGCCTTCGCCCCCCGCGGCTTCGCCCGCCGGGCACCCCTCCGCCCGCGCGCCATTGTCGCCGGCGCCCGCAGCGGCGCCTTCGGACGAGCGTGACCTGACCCGGGGGCCGGTGCTGGGCCACCTGATCGCGCTGGCGTTGCCGGCGGCGCTGGCGATGCTGTTTCACACGTTGCAGAACGTCACCGACGCCTGGTTCGCCGGGCGCATCGGTCCGGATGCGCTGGCCGGGCTGTCGATGGCCACGGCGGTGTTCTTTCTCATTCTTTCGCTGGGCTTCGGCATCGGCGCCGGGGTCAACGCGCTGGCCGGCGCGGCGATGGGCGCCGGCGAGCGCGCCCGCGCCGTGGCCTTCGCCGCCCAGGGGCTGAGCTTCGGGCTGATGGTCGCGGCGGCGCTGACCGTCGGCGGCTGGCTGCTGGCGCCGGAGCTGCTGGACCTGATGGGCGCCTCGGGCGGTCCGCGGCAGGCGGCGCGGGACTACCTGCTGACCGTGGTCTTCGGGGCGGTGTTCTTCGTGCTGGCCTTCGCCGCCCATGGCACGCTCGCCACCCAGGGCGACGCGCGGTCCTTCCAGCGCGCGCAGATGGGCGCGGCGGCGGCGAACCTGCTGCTGGACCCGCTGTTCGTGCTGGGCTTCGGCTGGGGCGTGACCGGGATCGGGGTCGCCACGGTGCTGGCCCAGGCCGGGGTCTGCGCGTGGATGCTGCGCCGGGCGCTGCGGTCGGGCCTGCTGCGCGCGGCGCCCTGGTCGGCCTTCCGTCCGGACTTCCGCGTGATCGTGGAGCTCGCCCGTCAGGCCTTCCCCGCCAGCCTCAACATGCTGGTCGCGACCGTCGGCATGTTCATGGTGCTGCACTGGCTGCAACGCTTCGGCGGCGCGGCGGTGGCGGGCTACGGCGCGGCGCTGCGGGTGGAGCAGATCCTGCTGCTGCCGGCGCTCGGCCTGTCCGGCGCGCTGCTGCCGCTGGTGGCGCGCAACCATGGCGCCCGGCTGCATGACCGGGTGCGCGAGACGCTGCGGCTGGGCCTGACCATCGGGCTGGGCATGATGGCGCTGGCCGGGCTGGCGCTGACCTTCTTCGGGGAATGGGCGGTGAGCCTGTTCACCGACGACCCGGCGGTGATCGCCCAGGGCGTGCGCTATTTCCAGTTCGCCCGCTTCACCATGCCCGCCGTCTTCGCGATGTTCGCGGCGACGGCGCTGCTGCAGGGCCTGCGAAAGCCGTTCTGGCCGGTGGCGGTGGGGGTGTTCCGCCAGACGCTCTGCCAGCTCGGGTTCGGCTGGCTGTTCGTGGTGGAGCTGGATCTCGGGGTGGAGGGGGTATGGTGGACCATCGTCAGTTCCGTCGCGCTGGGGCTGGTCCTGTCCTGGCTGGTCGCCGCGCGGATCATCCGGCGGGAACTCCCGCGGGGCTGAGCGTTTCCGCCGCCGCGTCGAGACCGGCCCTCGCGCCCGGCGCTCCCCGCCGTATCGCGGGCGAGGACGCCCCCCGGAGCCCCGCCGCCGGCGTCCCCGGATCGGGCCCGCGGACGGCCCCCGCCGACGCCCGGGACGGGTCGAATCCGTCCGGCCCCGCCGGAACCGCGCCGAAACGGGCCTCCGGGCGCTGCGCCGTCCCGTCGCACGAAAGGATTTTATGAACGTTCGCAACGACATGACCCCCCTTCACCCTTTGCCAACCTAGCTTGACAGCCCGTGACCCCCTTTCTAGTGTCCGCAGCAACCGGCCAAGAGGCCGCGCGAATGGCGGGAAGGTCCGCGGAGGGGTGCACCTGGGATGACCGGCACGTCCGACGACGACGCGTCCGAAACCCGTGAGCCTGTCCGGTCCGACCTGGCTGACATCGACGCCCGACTGCAGGCGATCCGCTCCCGGCGAGAGGCCGAGACGCGGCCTCGACGTGCGGGAGGGGGGAAATGGCAGGGCGCAGAGTTCGCGTGGCGCATGGTCATCGACCTGGTCGCAGGCGTTGGGGTGGGCGGCGCGATAGGATGGGGGCTCGACACGCTGGTCGGGACGAAGCCTCTCTTCCTGCTCGTGTTCATCCTGCTCGGCTTCGGCGCCGGCGTAAGGGTCATGCTGCAGTCCGCCAAGGACCTGCAGCGACGGAACAAGGCCGGCGCGTCCTCGGGCGCCGCCGGTCCGAACGGGAACGACGGCGCCCAGGCGCCCGAGGATGAGGGACGCTGACGTTGGCAGGCGAAGCAAGTTCGGGCGGTATCGAAGCCCATCCGATGGACCAGTTTCTCATCAAGCCGCTGTTCGGCGATGAGGGGCTCGGCCTGTTCACCGTCACCAACCAGACGCTGTGGCTCGCCATCGGCGTGCTGATCGCGTTCGCGCTGCTGGCTCTGCCGACGCGCAACGCGACGCTGGTTCCCGGCCGCATGCAGTCGGTGGCCGAAAGCCTCTACATCTTCGTGCGCAAGATGGCCGTGGACATCCTGGGCGAGGAGGGGCTGAAGTTCTTCCCCTACCTGTTCACGCTGTTCGTGTTCATCCTGATCTCGAACGTCTCCGGCCTGATCCCGGCCTCGTTCACCGTCACCTCGCATATCGCCGTCACCGGCGTGCTGGCGATGATGGTGTTCCTGACCGTGACCATCCTCGGCTTCGTCAAGCACGGGCCGAAGTTCATCACCCTCTTCTGGATCCCCAGCGCGCCGACCGTGGCGCTGCGGGTGATCCTGTTCGCCATCGAGTTCATCTCGTATTTCGTGCGGCCGCTCAGCCATT
Source organism: Albimonas donghaensis (assembly GCF_900106695.1). Taxonomy (GTDB): domain Bacteria; phylum Pseudomonadota; class Alphaproteobacteria; order Rhodobacterales; family Rhodobacteraceae; genus Albimonas; species Albimonas donghaensis. The sequence goes on along the minus strand of NZ_FNMZ01000003.1, from coordinate 497,078 downwards.
CCGTCCGTCTCGCGGGCAACATGATGGCCGGCCACGCGGTGCTCAAGGTCTTCGCCGCCTTCGTTCCGGCGATGGGCGTCCTGGGCATCGTTCCGATCGGGGCCATGACCGGCATCTTCGCGCTGGAGCTGCTGGTGGCCTTCGTGCAGGCCTATATCTTCACGATCCTGACCTGCATCTACCTCAACGACGCCCTGCACATGCACTGAGGCGGGGCGCCTCTTCAACGACCGGCTGGCGGGTCTCGCCGACGGTTCAACGACTTCCAGACCACGAAGGAGCTAGGACTATGGAAGGCGATATCGCGAACATGGGCCAGTACATCGGCGCGGGCCTCGCCACCATCGGCCTCGGCGGCGCCGGCATCGGCGTGGGCAACGTGGCCAGCAACTACCTGGCCGGCGCCCTGCGCAACCCGGCCGCCGCGGGCGAGCAGCAGGCGATGCTCTTCGTCGGCATGGCCTTCGCCGAGGCCCTCGGCATCTTCTCGTTCCTCGTCGCGCTGCTCCTGCTGTTCGCGGTCTGATCGGGATCGGCGCGCCGCCGGCCGGGACCTTCCGTCCCGCCGCCGCGGCGCGCCCTGCAAAATCACCGCGCGGCCGGTCCCCCCGGCCGCGCGCGCCAGTTTCCGCTCCGCGCCGCATCCCGCGCCCCTTGCGCGACGCGCGCGGCGCCTGAGCCCAGGAGAGACCGATGGGTCTGTTCATCAGCGCCGCCCAGGCCGCCGAGGAAGTTCGCATCGTCGAAGGCGTCGAGCACGGTGGAGACCATGGGTCCGCCGGCCTGCCGCAGTTCGACTTCGCCTCGTTCCCCAGCCAGATCTTCTGGTTCCTGGTGGCGATCGTCGTGCTGTATCTGCTGTTCTCCAAGATCGTCCTGCCGCGCATCGGCGGCGTGATCGAGGAGCGGCATGACGCCGTCGAAGACGACCTCGACCGGGCCGCCGACTACAAGCGCCGCGCCGAGGAGGCCGAGAAGGCCTATCAGGCCGCGCTGACCGAAGCGCGCGCCGAGGCGCAGCGCATCGGCGACGCCACCCGCGCCGAGATCCAGAAGGAGGTCGACGCGGCCATCGCCAAGGCCGACGCCGAGATCGCCGCCAAGGCCTCCGAGTCCGAAGCCCGCATCGCCGAGATCCGCGCCGAGGCCGCCGAGGCGGTCCGCGTCGTCGCGCTCGACATCGCCGAGGCGCTGGCCGAGGCCGTCGCTCCGGGCGTGGCCGACGCTTCCGCCGTGAACGCCGCGGTCGCGTCGCGCACCTCCTCCAGCACGGGGAACTGATCCATGCTCGAGAATTCCAATTTCGTCGTCGGGATCGCCTTCATCCTGTTCCTGGGCGTGCTGTGGTGGTTCGGCGCGCACAAGACCCTCGCGACCGCGCTGGACAAGCGCGCCGCGCGGATCAAGTCCGAGCTCGACGAGGCCCGCCGCCTGCGTGAAGAGGCCCAGACGCTGCTCGCCTCCTACGAGCGCAAGCAGAAGGAGGCCGAGGCCCAGGTCGCGGACATCGTGGCCCATGCCCGGACCGAGGCCGAAGAGACCGCGGTGCAGGCCAAGGCCGACCTGGCCGACGCGATCAAGCGCCGTCTGCGCACCGCCGAGGAGCAGATCCAGGCGGCCGAGGACGGCGCGGTGCGCGCGGTGCGCAACGAGGCCATCAAGGTCGCGACCGCCGCCGCGGGCGAGGCCATCGCCAAGTCGATGACGCCGGAAAAGCAGGCCGGGCTGATCGATGCGGGCATCGCCCAGGTCGGCGCCAAGCTGCACTGAGCTTCGCAGAAGCCGCGGCCTTCGGGCCGGATCCAGCACGGATCGAAAGGGTCGCCTCCGGGCGGCCCTTTTGCGTTGGGGCGCGCGCCCCGCGTGCCGGAACCGAAGCCGCGCGTCGTCGGATCCGCCGTTGGAGAGGGAGCGCCCGCGCGGCGTTCGCACCTTGGCGCGGGTGGCGGGGCGCGAGACGACCCGGCCGGTCGCGGAATGCTGGACGGGTGCGAACCCGCCTCCCCCGTCCCCACCCCTTGGGGCGCCTCAAAGAAAGCTCTGCGGATCCATGTCGATGCGCACCATGACCCCGGCCTCGGGCTTCACCGAAGCGCGCCAGGTCCGCAGCGCCGGTTGCAGGGCCGGGCCGCGCGGCGCCTTGGCCAGCAGCCGCACCCGGAAACGCCCGCGGATCCGGTAGATCGGCGCCGGCGCCGGGCCCAGCAGCTCCGCCCCTGCGGGGGTCAGCAAGGCCGCCTCCCGCGACAGGGCCTCGGCGGTGCGCCAGACGCGCCCCTCGTCCGTCCCTGACACGATCACCGCGGCGTAGCGGCCATAGGGCGGCGCCCCGGCCTCCCGCCGACGTTCCGCCTCCTCGCGCAGGAAGGTCTCCTCCTCACCCGAGAGAATGGCCTCGATCGCGGGATGCTCGGGGGCGTAGGTCTGCAACAGCGCCTCGCCGGGCAGGTCCGCCCGGCCGGCGCGGCCCGAGACCTGGCGCATCAGCTGAAACGTCCGCTCCCCCGCCCGCAGGTCGCCGCCGCGCAGGCCCAGATCCGCGTCCACCACGCCGACCAGCGTCAGCAGCGGGAAATTGTGCCCCTTGGCCACCAGCTGCGTGCCGATCACCAGATCCGCCTCCCCCGCCGCCACCGCGGCGACGCGGGCCTTCAGGTCGGCCGCGCTCTCCATCATGTCGGAACTCAGGATCGCCACGCGGGCCTGCGGGAACCGCGCCGCGGCCTCCTCGGCCAGCCGCTCCACCCCCGGGCCGATCAGGGCCAGCTTGTCCTCCCGCTTGCAGGACGGGCAGGCCTTGGGCACCGCGCTTTCGAACCCGCATTGGTGGCAGACCAGCCGGTCGCGCCAGCGATGTTCCACCAGCCAGGCGTCGCAATGCGGGCAGGACACCGGGTCCCCGCAGGCCCGGCACAGCGTCAGGGGCGCGTAGCCGCGGCGGTTGAGGAACAACAGCGCCTGCTCCCCGCGCGCCAGCCGCGCCGCCACCGCCTGCGCCAGCGGGTCGGAGATCCAATGCCCGGTCGGGGGCGCATGGACCCGCATGTCGATGGCCCGGATTTCCGGCAGCACGGCGACGCCGAACCGCTCGGGCAGGTCGAGCCGGGCGTATTTCCCGGCCTCGGCATTGGCCCAGGTCTCCAGCGACGGGGTGGCGGAGGCCAGCACCACCGTCCCCCGGTTCAGGCTGGCGCGCAGCACCGCCATGTCGCGGGCGTGGTAGAGCGCGCCGTCCTCCTGCTTGTAGGCGCCGTCATGCTCCTCATCCACCACCACCAGGCCGAGATCGGCGAAGGGCAGGAACAGGGCGGAGCGGGCGCCGACCACCACCTGCGCCTCGCCGGACGCCGCGGCGCGCCAGCAGCGCCGCCGTTCGCCCTCGGTCACGGCCGAGTGCCATTCGGCGGGCGGCGCCCCGAAACGGTCGGCGAAGCGGGCGAGGAAGGCGGCGGTCAGCGCGATCTCGGGCAGCAGCACCAATGCCTGACGCCCCTGCGCGAGGCATTCGGCGACCGCCTCAAGATAGACCTCGGTCTTGCCCGAGCCGGTGACGCCGCGCAGCAGGGTCGTCGAATAGGCGCCCGAGGCGACCGAGGCGCGCAGGGCCTCCGCCGCCGCCGCCTGCCCCTCCGACAGGGCGGCGCCGGGATGATGGGGGTTCAGGCGGGCATAGGGCGCGTCGCGGGGCTCGACCTCCGCCACGATGGCGCCCGAGGCCTCCAGCCCCTTGAGCACCGAGGCCGTGACCCCGGCCTCCCGCGCCAGTTCGGTGGGGCCGAAGGGCAGGCCGCCATGGGCGTCGAGCACGTCCAGCACCCGAGCGCGGGCGGGGGTCATCTTCGGCGGCTCCCCGGTCCCGCGCCGAAGCACCTTGCGGGTTCCGGGGGGCGCGCGCAGCCCCGGCGCGCGGGAGGCGAGGCGGGCCATCATGCCGAACTCGGTCAGGGTGTAGTCGGCGGCTTTCTCCAGGAAGGCGCGGGTCGGCGCGCCCAGCGGCGGCAGGTCCAGCCGGCGGATCGCGGGGCGAAGCTTGGCCACCGGGTAGTCGCCCGAGCCCGGCCCCCAGCATATCCCCATCATCGGGCGGGGGCCGAGCGCGACCTCCACCCAGTCGCCGGGTCCGCAGCCCTCGGGCGGGGCGAGATAGTCCAGCGTCCGGTCCAGCGGCGCGGGCACCAGCACCGCGACCGGCGCGCCGGGGGGGAAACGGCCGTCGGGGCCGGGTTCGGACCCGTCCTCCCCGTCCATCCAGCCGAAAAGACCTGAGTCCGTCATGCAACGCCGTCCCCGCCGACCGCGCGCGCCGCAACCAGGCGCCATGGCGGCGGCGCCCGCCTTGGGCTATGGTCGCGACCGATCCGGGCCCGGCGCCTCGCGCCGCCCATTTCCGCGCAAAACCCACCAGGGATCGGACGCAACGCCATGAAATTCTTCGTCGACACGGCCGAAACGGCCGACATCCGCGAGCTCGCCGCCACCGGCCTCGTGGACGGCGTGACCACCAATCCGTCGCTCATCGCCAAGTCGGGCCGCGACATCATCGAGGTCACCAAGGAGATCTGCGACATCGTCGAGGGCCCGGTCTCCGCCGAGGTCACCGCGACCGAGGCCGACGAGATGATCGTCCAGGGCAAGAAGCTGGTGAAGATCGCCGACAACATCGCGGTCAAGGTGCCTCTCACCTGGGATGGGCTGCGCGCCTGCAAGGCTCTGTCCGATGACGGGCACATGGTCAATGTCACCCTGTGTTTCACCGCGTCCCAGGCGCTGCTGGCGGCCAAGGCGGGGGCGACCTTCATCTCCCCCTTCATCGGCCGGCTGGACGATATCGGGCTCGACGGGATGGAGCTGATCGCCGACATCCGCCAGATCTACGACAATTACGGCTACGAGACCGAGATCCTCGCCGCCTCGATCCGCACCGTGAACCATATCCGCGACGCGGCCAAGATCGGCGCGGATGTGGCGACCATGCCGCCCTCGGTGATGAAGCTGCTGTCCAAGCACCCGCTGACCGATGCCGGGCTCGCCGCCTTCATGGCGGACTGGGCCAAGACCGGCCAGGCGTTCTGAGCGCCTGAGCCCCGCCCCCTGACGGCCCCCTGACCGCCCCCAGACCGCGCGCAGCGCCAAGGAGGATCGCATGACGACCGCCCCCAGCCCGGCCGACCCCGCCGACGCCGCGGACGCCCCGTTCGCGACCCCCGAGGCGCTGCGGGCCGCCATTCTCGCCTGCCCCGAGGCGGTGCTCGACGACGCCGAGGTGGCGCGGGCGCTGCTCCAGGCCCAGGGCCAGAGGGCGCCGGAGGGGGCGCGCAACATCGTCGACCTGCGCGGCGCGCTGGTGGATCGGCTGGAGAACCGGCTGGGACAGCTGGAGGAGACGCACCGCTCGGTCGTCTCGGCGGCCTATGACAACCAGGCGGTGACGGTGATGATGCACCGCGCCGCGCTGGCGGTGCTGGAGCCCGAGGATTTCGGGCATCTGTGCGAGGCGCTCGGCCGCCATGTCCCCGCGATCCTGGGCGTCGAGTCCCTGCGCATCGCGGTGGAGGGCGAGGAAAGCCCCGACCAGCCGGCCCCGCCCGCCCCCTTCGTTCGGCTGCTGCATGGGGGCGTGGCCAGCTACATGTTCCGCCATCTCGGCCAGGGCGCCGAGGAGGACGGGCCGGAGCGCGCGGTGGTGCTGCGCGCCGCCGGGCCGGAAGCGGGCGAAGTGTTCGGCGCGGAAGGGGAGCGCATCGGCTCCGAGGCGCTGGTGCGGCTGGAATTCGGGGCCGGGCGGCCGCCGGGGCTGATCGCGTTCGGTTCGCTGGACCCCGACCGTTTCGGGCCCGACCAGGCCGGCGATCTGCTGGAATTCTTCGGCGGCGTCGTGGCCCATGCCGTGCGGCGGTGGCTGCCGGTCTGACGCCTCCGCGCGCCCCGGATGAGGGCGCCGAGGCCGCCGCTCCGGCGGCGCTGGCGCTGATGGGCCGCTGGCTGGCGCATCTGTCGGCGGCCGAGGGCGCGGCGGCGGCGACGCTGGAGGCCTATCGCCGCGATGTGGCCGGATTTCTCGGGTTCCTCACGCGCCATCATGGGGGCGAGCTGACCCCGCGCAGCCTGGGCGAGACCGCGCATTCCGACCTGCGCGCCTGGATGGCGGGGGAGCGGGGGCGGGGGCTTTCGGCCCGGTCGCTGAAGCGCGAACTGTCGGCCGTGCGGAGTTTCTTCAAATGGCTGGCCGAGTCGGAAGGCATTGAGAACACAGCCATTTTCGCCGCCCGCGGCCCCCGCGCCCCGGCTCGCCTGCCCCGCCCGATCACCGAGGAAGAGGCCCGCGCGGTGATCGGAGAGGCCGAGGCCGCGGATGCGCCCGACTGGATCGCGGCGCGGGATGCGGCGGCGCTGACGCTGCTTTACGGCTCGGGCCTGCGGATCTCCGAGGCGCTGTCGCTGAAGCGGCGGGACGCGCCCCTGGCGGAGGTCCTGCGCATTCTCGGCAAGGGCGGGAAGGAGCGGCTGGTTCCGGTCCTGCCCGTGGCGCGGGAGGCCGTGGAAACCTATTTATCCCTGTGTCCCTATGGACTTGAGCCCCATGACGCGCTGTTCCGCGGGGCGCGGGGCGGGCCGCTTTCGCCCCGGCTTCTGCAACTGAGAATGGCCTCGGCGCGGGCGCGGCTGGGGCTGCCGGCCTCGGCCACGCCGCATGCGCTCCGGCACTCCTTCGCCACGCATCTGCTGGCGGCGGGGGGCGATCTGCGGGCGATCCAGGAGCTGCTGGGCCATGCCTCCCTGTCCACCACGCAGGTCTATGCGGGGCTGGACGAGGCGCGGCTGATCGCGGTGCATGCCGCCGCCCATCCGCGGGGCTGACCCCCGAAAAAGGGGGGGTGACATGCGTGCGCCGGGCGTGCGCCGCCCGTATGCCGTGCGAAAGAGTCGGGATTACGCGGCGGCAAAGGCCCGACGACGCCGCCCCGCGGCTTTCCCCGCCCGGATTTTTGGTGTCATCTCCCATGAACAATCGCAGCAGGGAGCCGCACCTCATGAAAACGCTCGTCGCAGCCGCCGTCGCGGCCGTCATCGCCGCCGCGCCGGCCATCGCGGAAACGAAAATCGGCCTGATCACCACGCTGTCGGGGGGCGGCTCGCATCTGGGGATCGACACCCGCGACGCCTTCATGCTGGCCGTCGAGCAGGCCGGGCGCGACGACGTGACGGTCATCGAGAAGGACGACGCCCGCAAGCCGGACGTGGCCAAGAGCCTGGCCGACGAGCTGATCCAGAAGGACAAGGTGCAGGTGATGACCGGCATCATCTTCTCGAACCTCGCCATGGCGGTGGTGCCGGGCGCGGTGCGGCAGGGGGTGTTCTACGTGTCGCCGAACGCCGGGCCGTCGGCGCTGGCGGGCAAGGGCTGCCACGAGAACTATTTCAACGTCGCCTACCAGAACGACAACCTGCACGAGGCGATGGGCGCCTACATGAAGGCCGAGGGGCTGACCGCGCCCTTCATCCTCGCGCCCAACTACCCGGCCGGCAAGGACAGCCTGACCGGCTTCAAGCGCATGTTCGAGGGCGACGTGGCCGGCGAGACCTACACCAAGCTGGGCCAGACCGACTACGCGGCGGAGATCGCGCAGATCCGGGCCTCGGGCGCGGATTCGGTGTTCTTCTTCCTGCCCGGCGGCATGGGCATCGCCTTCATGAAGCAGTACACGGCCGCGGCGGTGGACATCCCGGTCTACGGGCCGGCCTTCTCCTTCGACGAGATCATTCTCGGCGCGGTGGGCGACGCGGCGATCGGGGTGAAGAACTCGGCCGAGTGGACGCATGACCTGGACGTGCCGGCCTCCAAGGCCTTCGTGGCGGCGTTCAAGGAGAAATACGGGCGCGTGCCGACGATCTATGCGGGTCAGGGCTACGACACCGCCAAGCTGATCCTGGCGGCGCTGGACAAGGCCGACCCGGCGACGGACCCGGACGGGTTCCGCGCGGCGCTGGCGGCGGCGGAGTTCGAGTCGATCCGCGGCGCGTTCAGGTTCGGGCCGAACCACCACCCGATCCAGGACATCTACGTGCGTGAGGTCGTGGCCGGCCCGGACGGCAAGCCGACCAACAAGCTGGTCGGCGTGGCGCTGAAGGATCACCAGGACGCCTACGCCGCCGACTGCAAGATGTGAGCCGAGGGGGACGGGCGTCGACGCCCGTCCCCGCCCTTCCCCCCAGGCGGGCGAAGGGGCCGCGGGCCGACCCCGCGGCGCGCGATTTTCAACTGACAAGCATGTGACGGGGCGCGGATGACGCTGGCGCTGCTGGTGGAGCAGATTCTCAACGGCGTGCAGCTCGGCGTCATGCTGTTCCTGACGGCGGCGGGGCTGACGCTGGTGTTCGGGGTGATGGGGCTGATCAACCTCGCCCATGGCTCGCTGTTCATGACGGGCGCCTTCGTCTGCGCCTGGGTGGCGGGGACGACGGGCTCGTTCTGGCTGGGTCTGGGCGCAGGGGCGCTGGCGGCGGCGGCGGCCGGCGCGGTGGTCGAGATGCTGGTGCTGCGGCGGCTTTACGATCGCGACCACCTGGACCAGGTGCTGGCGACCTTCGCGCTGATCCTGGTGTTTTCGGAAGGCGCGCGGTGGATCTTCGGGCCGCAGCCGCTGTGGCTGGACGCGCCGGCGGCGCTGTCGGGGGCGGTGAGCCTGCCGGGCGGCGCGGCCTATCCGATCTACCGGCTGGCGATCATCGGGGCGGGGATCGGGGCGGCGCTGCTGCTCTGGGCGCTGATCTCGCGCACGCGGCTGGGGATGCGCATTCGGGCGGGGGAGAGCGACCGCGAGATGATCGGGGCGCTCGGCGTCGACATCCGCACGCTCTACACGCTGGTCTTCGCGCTGGGCGCGGGGCTGGCGGGGTTCGCGGGCGCCATGGTCGGCGCGCTGCAATCGGTGCAGGTGGGGATGGGGGAGCCCGTGCTGATCCTCGCCTTCGTGGTGATCGTGATCGGGGGGATCGGATCGGTGAAGGGGGCCTTCGTGGGAGCGCTGCTGGTGGGCGTGGTGGACACGATGGGGCGGGTGCTGCTGCCCATGGGGTTCTCGAATTTCATGCCGCCATCGGAGGCCTCGGGCGTGGGCGCGGCGCTGGCCTCGATGCTGATCTACGTGCTGATGGCGGGCGTGCTGGTCTGGCGGCCGCAGGGCCTGTTCCCCGCCCATGGATAAAACGCGCGAGATGGTGGCGAGCGTGGTCCTGCTGGCGGCGCTGGCGGGCGCGGCGCTGTGGGCCGACGCGGCGGGCGAGCCGTTCTACGTGAACCTCGCCTCGCGGGTGGCGATCCTGGGGCTGGCGGGGGTCGGGCTGAACCTGGCGCTGGGATTCGGCGGCATGGTCAGCTTCGGGCACGCGGCGTTCTTCGGGCTGGGCGGCTACGCCTGCGGGATCATCGCCTGGCATGCGGGGAATTACGAGCCGATCCTGACCTGGCCGTTCGAGGTCGAGGGCACGGACCGGATGCCGCCCATATGGGGCGTGGCGGCGCTGGTCTGCGGGCTGGCCGCGGCGGCGATCGGGGCGCTGAGCCTGCGGACCTCGGGCGTCTATTTCATCATGATCACGCTGGCCTTCGCGCAGATGATCTACTGGTTCGCCATCTCCTGGCCCGCCTATGGGGGCGAGGACGGGCTGTCGATCTACGTGAGGAACGGGTTTCCCGGCCTCGACACCTATGATGCGCTGAGCTTTTTCGGGATCGCCTTCGGGGCTCTGCTGGTCGCGCTGGCGGTGTCGGGGCGGCTGCTGGGCTCGCGCTTCGGGGCGGCGCTGACCATGGCGCGGCTGAACCCGGTGCGGCTGGCCACGGCGGGGATCGACCCGTTCCCGGTGCGGCTGACGGGCTTCGTGATCTCGGCGGTGATCACTGGCTGGGCGGGAGCGCTTTACGCGGATCTCAACGGCTTCGTGAGCCCGACCATGCTGTCCTGGCACCTGTCGGGAGAGCTGATCGTGTTCGTGATCCTGGGCGGGGTCGGTCGGCTGGTCGGGCCGGTGGCCGGGGCCGCGGCCTATGTGTTGCTGGAGACCTTCGTGGGCGGCGCGACCGAGCGCTGGCCGCTGATCCTCGGGCTCGCGCTGCTGGGCGTGGTGCTGTTCGCGCGCGGCGGGATCATGGGCGCGCTGGCCGGGAGGGCGCGGCATGACTGAGCCCGCGCTGGCCGTGGAGGGGCTGCGGAAGGCGTTCGGCGGGCTGACCGCCACCGACGACGTGAGCCTGGATCTGCGGGCGGGGGAGATCCACGCGCTGATCGGGCCGAACGGGGCGGGAAAGTCCACGCTGATCGGGCAGATCGCGGGCTGGATCGCGCCGGATGCGGGCCGCGTGCGGCTGGCGGGGCGCGACGTGACCGGGCTCGGCGTGGCGGAGCGGGCGCGGCTGGGGCTGGGGCGAAGCTTTCAGGTGTCGTCGCTGGCGGCGCCGCTGTCGGCGCGGCGCAACGTGATGCTGGCGGCGCAGGCGCGGGAGGGGTCGTCCTTCCGCTTCTGGCGACAGGTGCGGCGGGACCGGGCGCTGGTCGCGGCGGCGGAGGCGGCGCTGGCGCGGGTCGGGCTGGCGGGGCGCGGGAACGTGCCCACGGCCGAGCTGTCCCATGGCGAGCGGCGGCTGGTCGAGGTCGCCTGCGCGCTGGCGCTGGGGCCGAAGGCGCTGCTGCTTGACGAGCCGATGGCGGGGCTGGGGGCCGAAGGTTCGGGCGCGTTGGCGGACCTGTTGGAGACGCTGAAGGCCGAGGCCCCGATCCTGCTGGTCGAACACGACATGGACGCGGTGTTCCGGCTGGCGGACCGGGTGTCGGTGCTGGTCGCGGGGCGGGTGATCGCCTCCGGCCCCGTGGCCGAGATCCGGGCCGACCCGGAGGTGCGGCGGGCCTATCTGGGCGAGGATTGAGGGGCGCGGAGGGGGGCGCGGGGGGGCGGCCGTAGGGAGGCGGCGGGTTCGCACCCGCCCTACCGGGTTGGCAGGACGGGACGCGCGGCGGGTTCGCACCCGCCCTACCTTGTTGGCCGGCCTCACATCATGCGGGAGCCGAGCGGGACCTCGTGGTCGGGGGCGATCAGGACCACGCCGCTGTCGTCATAGGCGCCGAGGATCAGGACCTCGGACCGCACCGGGCCGATCTGGCGGGGGGGGAAGTTCACCACGCCCATGACCTGCCGGCCGATCAGCGTCTCGGGCGTGTAATGGGCGGTGATCTGGGCGGAGGATCTGCGCTCGCCGATCTCGGGGCCGAAATCCACCCACAGCTTGATGGCGGGCTTGCGGGCCTCGGGGAAGGGCTCGGCGCGGGTGACGCGGCCGACGCGGATGTCCACCTTTAGGAAGTCGTCGAAGGTGATCTCGGGCGCGGGCGCGGCGTCGGCCATGGGTTGCTCCCCCTGTTCGGTATGCGGGGGGCCGTTATGCCGGGCGCGGGCCGGGTCGGGCAAGTCCGGGCCGGAAGGCCGGCCCCGGACATGAAGCGGCCGCCCGCGAGGGAGGACGCGGGCGGCCAGGTCGGACGAGGGGCGATGTGGGAGGACGCGCCGCCCCGTCCGGCTTTCCAGCAGCGGCGAGGGTCCAAGGGACCCCCGCCCGCCGGATCACTCGGCCTTGGCGGCCAGGGCGTTCAGCTCTTCGATCGAGGCCTCGATACGCGCCTTCAGGATCTCGAACGCCTCGGTGTTGGCCTTCTTGGCGGTGTCGGTCAGCTCGGTCAGGGAGGCGAGCGACTTCTCGTAGCCGGCCTTCATCTGCTCGACCTGGGCCTTGAAGGTCTCAGGGGTCGGCTGCTCCATCTTCAGGTCCGAGAACTGGGCCTGAACGGCGGCGACGTTCTCTTCGAACATCGCGACCTGGCGCTTGAAGATCTCCTGGTAGCCGGCGGCGGCGGCCTTGTTGGCCTCCACGAGGGCTTCCATGTTCTTCTTCTGCGCGTCGGCCACGGCCTTCATGTCGAAGGCGGGCATCTTCGCGGTCTCGAAGAACTTGGAGAAGTCGGCGGTCTTGAACATCTCGGACATCTTGTCGGCGTCGAAGCCATAAAACTTGTCGAACATCGGGGTCGCTCCTTGCGGTGTTTCCTGCGCGGTCGGGCGCTGTTCCTCCGCGCCCCTTTGCATGAGGGAGATATGGTGCATCGCAGCACGCGCGTCAAGTGTTTTGTGCAGCGCACAATAAATCAGACCGGGAGGGATTCCCGCAATTTCAACCTCTTGCGAGGCGAATGGCGGCGGCGGCGGCGTCGGAAAGATCGAAGAGACGGGCCAGATAATGCTCCCGCGCTGCAAAACCGGGCCCCGATTCGGCGAGGAATTCGGTCTCCATCGCGTCGATGAGCCGGAGCAGACGGCGGCGGTGGATGCCCAGCCGGGACTGCACCGGGTCGGCGATCACGCCCGCGAAGGCGGCGAGCAGGGCGCCCGCCCCGGCCAGCGCGGCGGTGGAGGCGCCGACCAGCGCCGGGGAGGCCGCGGCGGGGAAGGCCGCGTACCACAGCGAGCCGGCGGCGCCCCCCAGCGGGAAGGCGGCGACGGCGGCGTTATGGGCCAGCGCGGCGGCGAGCGCGGGGCCGAGCGACACCGCGCCGGGCGTGACCTTGGAGAAGGCGGCGGCCCCGGCGCCGAGCGTGGTGAGGGCGGCGGTCATCTCCGCCACCGCGGCGCGGGTCCCGAGATATTCGGCGAGATCGTCGCCGCGCCGGGTCGGGGGATGGGCCAGCGCGGGCAGCGCGGCGCGCACGCCGGGATCGTCGAGGATCGCCTCGGCCAGCGCGTCGCGGCGGGCGGGGGCGGCGGCGCCCCGGTCGCCGTCCCAGGGCAGTTCCAGCAGGTCGGCGATGACGGCGCGTTCGACGGCGCGGGCGACATCGGTGCGCAGCACGAGATTGCGCGTCCCCAGCCAGGTCGCGGCCCGGCCGGCCCCCAGCCGTCCGGCGGCGCCGGCGCCGAGGCGGGTCAGCAGATGGACGGGAGCGAGCGCGATATTGGCCGGCGCGCGGGCGATGTCCCAGCCCAGCGCGGCGCGATGCAGGCGCAGCGACCCGCGGAAATGAAAGCTGCGGGCGATGAAATCGTCGACCCGCGCGCGACGGCTGTCGAAATAGGCGCGGGCGGCGGATTCGATCGCCGCGCGCAGGGCGGCTTCCTCCTCCGGCGATCGTTCCGGAGCGGGCTCGGCCCCAAGGCCAGCCAGCCCAAGGTCAGCAGGCCCAACGTCAGCAGGATCGTGCTCGCTCATGCTCCGCTCCCTGGCCCCGCCCCCTCACGCCATATCGGCGGGGCGGGGCGGGGGCGCAAGGGCGGGGCTCAGCCGGCCAGCTCGCGGGAGCGGTCGGCGGAGGCGGCGATGCCGCGGGTCATCAGCTCGGTCAGGCCCTCGCCCTCCTTCATCAGCACCGCCAGCGCCGCGGCGGTGGTGCCGTTGGGCGAGGTGACGTTGATGCGCAGCTGCGCGGCGCTTTCCGGCGACTGGTAAGCGAGCTCGCCGGCGCCGCAGACCGTGGCGCGGGCGAGCTGCATGGCCAGATCCTCGGACAGGCCCTGGGCGACGCCGGCGGCGGCCATCGCCTCGATCATGTGGAACACATAGGCGGGGCCGGAGCCGGAGACGCCGGTGACGGCATCGATCTGGGCCTCCGCCTCCAGCCGCACGGTCTGGCCGACGGCGGAGAGCAGGATCTCGGCGGTCTCCATCTGCGCGTCGGTGGAATGGGCGTTGCCGAAGAGCGCGGTGATGCCCCTACCCACGGCGGCGGGAGTGTTGGGCATGGCGCGGATGATGGGCACGGCGCCGAACATCGTCTCGAAGGTGCGGATCGGCGTGCCGGCGGCGACGGAGAGATAGAGCGTCCCCCCCGCGGCCAGCGCGGCGACCTGCGGCGCGGCCTCGGCCATCATCTGCGGCTTCACGGCCAGCAGGCAGACGGAGGCGGCGGGGATCGCGTCGGGATTCAGCTTCAGCCCCTGCCCTTCCAGGTCCTTGAGGCGGTCGGAGGGGTTGGGGTCGATGACGGTGACGGCGGAGGGGGAGAGCCCGCCGGCCAGCCAGCCCTCCAGCATGGCGCCCCCCATCTTGCCGCAGCCCAGAAGCACGAGCCCGTCGGGCAGGCGGCGGGAGAGGTCGTCGGTCATAGGTCGTTCCCTCGCCGCCCGGCCGGGGATGTCGGGCCCTCGCCCGGGCGGCTTGGGGACGGGGGCCGGTCAGGCGCGACCGTAGGCCCCGGTGATGGCGATTTCCAGAGCCTCCTCCGCGGGGCTGTCGCCCCAGCACACCAGCTGGAAGGCCGGGTAGAACCGTTCCGACGCGTCGATGGCCTGGCGCATCATCGCCTCCACCTGGCCGGCCGTGGCGCAGCCGCCGCCGGCCATGACCAGTCCGTAGCGGTAGACCATCAGCTTGTGTTCGCCCCAAAGCGAGAACGCCCCGCCCCAGAGCTGGTCATTGGCCTTGTCGAGGATCTTGTAGAGCTCCGGCAGACGCGCCTCGGGCGGGTCCATGTCGAAGGTCGAGACAAGCCGCAGCATGTCGTCATGGGCCGACCAGGCCAGCGACAGCGAGTAGGTTCGCCAATTGCCCTCTACGGCCATGGCGATCTGGTCGTCGGCCACCCGGTCGAAGTCCCAGTCCCGGCGTTCCGCCAGGGTTTCGACCAGGTCGATCGGATGCAGGTCTTCCGTGGAAAGATCGTGCTCGAGCGCGTCCATGCCTCGTGCTCCTCCGAATTGTGGAGCCCCTGGCGGAGATGCCCCGCAAGGGGCTGAGAGGATGCGTTGTGGTGGGGGCGCTGGTCACCCCCACTACGAGATATGGTGGCGCAAAGCGATTCGCTGCGCCAGCGAAAAATCGAGGGAGACGGCATATCGCAGGGGTCGCGGACCCAGGCGCCCCGGCGGCGCGGAACGGGACGAGGCGCGGGGATAGGCGGCGTATCAGGCGGGGGGGCGGGTCGGCGTTCGCGGGTGATTCGAATCAGGTTCACGCCCGCGCGGCGCGCTGGGAAGGCGGCGACGCGACGGTTCGGGATTGTCTCCATTTGACGCGAAGGTCGGCCCGTCGGCGACCACTCGTCGAGTTTCGCTCCGGGACCGGAGCGACACGCGGTCGCGAATCAAAGGTTAACGCCGCCCGAGTAGGCAATCTCCCGCTTCGCGCCCCATTCTCGCCCGAATTACTGTTATCTCTCGGCGTCGGGTCGCCGCCGGAAGGGGCGCGGCGGCGACGGTCCGGAGCTTCGAGCGGCGCTTGCGCCCCGGCTCCGGGTCGCTTCGGCTGGACGGAAGTCTCCGCGTGGAGACGCGTGTCGTCGGGTCGGGGCCGGGTCTCTCCCCGACGTCCGTGCGACTGGGGTCGGGCGTCGGGGAGAGGAACCACCTTTCCCCGACGCAATCCCTTGATCCGACACGCGATACGATCGCCGGCCGACGTCAGTCCGGGGCCAGCATGTAGCCCGAGCCGCGCACCGTCTGGAGATAGCGCGGGGCGCGCGGGTCGGCCTCGATCTTGCGGCGCAGGCGCGTGACCTGGACGTCGACGGCGCGTTCCTGAGCGTCATCCATTTCGGCCAGCAGGGTCTGACGATCCACCGGCGCGTGAGGGGTGCGGGCGAAGATTCGCATCAGGGCGGCCTCGGTCGACGTCAGGCGGATCGGGACGTCGCCTCGCCACAATTCGCCCCGAGTCACGTCGTAACGCACCTCCCCCAGCGACAGGCTGCGCGGGCCTTCGGGGCGCGGCGCGGGGGGCTGGGTGCGGCGCAGGATGGCGCCGATGCGCAGAAGCAGCTCCCGCGGTTCGAACGGCTTGGCGAGATAGTCGTCCGCCCCGTGTTCGAGCCCGGCGATGCGGTCCTCGGCCTCCCCCCGCGCGGTGAGCAGCAGGATCGGCGAGGGAAGGGTCGGCCGCACGTCGCGGGTGAAGGACAGCCCGTCCTCCCCCGGCATCATCACGTCCACCACCAGCAGGTCGAATTCCAGTCCGGCCAGCAGCCGCCGGGCATGGGCGGCGTCGCGCGCCGCGGTGACGTAAAAGCCCGAGCGGGTGAGGTAGCGTTTCAGCAGCGTGCGGATGCGTTCGTCATCGTCGACCACGAGGATATGCGCGTCGGGGCCCGCATCCGTCGAAACGGCGGCGGGCGCCTCGGGCTCGGTGGCGTCGGCGGTCATGATCGGCCCGGTCACGACGGCCCCTGATCGTTGACCAGGGCCAGCACCGCTTCGCGCCCGCCTTCGTCGATCATGCCCGCCAGCACGGTCTTGAATCCCTGCACGGCATCGGCCCCGGCCTCCATGAACACTCTGCGCATGCGGGCATTCTGCGCGTCCGAGATGGTGCGGACAAGCGTCTCGCCCTCCGGCGTCAGGGTCAGCAGGCGCTGGCGGCGGTCGGCGGCGCCCACCGCGGACAGGATCAGCCCGTCCTCCACCAGTTGCCGCAGAACCCGGTTGAGCGACTGCTTGGTGACGGCCAGCGTCTCCAGCAGGTCGGTGACGGACATGCCGGGGCGGCGCCAGACGAAATGCAGGCAGCGGTGATGGGCGCGGCCGTAGCCGCGGGATTCCAGCACCTTGTCCGCGTCCGAGATCATGTCCCGATAGGCGAAGAACATCAGCTCCACCCCCTGGCGCAGCTGCGCGTCGGTGAGGAACAGGAGCTGGTCGCCGCGGGTCAGCCCGGCGCGGCGCGACGGGCGGACGCTTTCGGTCGAGGTCCGGGCGCCGGGGTCGGCGGGTTTGGCGCCGGGGGCGGGTCGCATTGTTGTGTCCGATCTGCTCATGGCGGAATTTTATGTCAGCCTTGTTGACTGGCCAAGCGTGGAATGATAGCCCTGCGGCCGCTTCGGACGAAATATTATTTCTCCGGGCGCCGCAACCGCGAAACAAACCGGATTAGGGCCGGTTATGTCGCGGGGCGGCAGGCTGCAACTGGAACCGCGCGGGACATGCGCGGCGACAAGAAGAAATGGATGACTCCGATGGCTGGGGCCTATGATGATCGCGACGGGCTGATCTGGATGGACGGCGCGCTGGTGCCGTGGCGCGACGCCAAGGTCCACGTACTCACCCACGCGCTCCACTACGCCTCGGCCGTGTTCGAGGGCGAGCGCGCCTATGGCGGGGTCATCTTCAAGGGTCACGAGCATTCCAAGCGTCTGCTGGCCTCGGCCGCGGCGCTGGACATCCCCTCGCGCTGGACGGCGGAGGAGATCGACGAGGCCAAGGACCTGGCGCTGAAGGCCAACGGGCTGACCGACGCCTATGTGCGCGCCCTGATGTGGCGCGGCTCGGGCGAGGACATGGGCGTCGCGGCGGCGCTGAACCCGGTGCACATGTCGATCGCGGTCTGGGAATGGGGCGCCTACTATGGCGACGCCAAGACCCAGGGCGCGAAGCTCGACATCTCCAGGTGGAAGCGCCCGTCGCCGGAGACGATCCCCTGCCACGCCAAGGCCTCGGGGCTCTACATGATCTGCACCCAGGCCAAGCACCAGGCGCAGGCCCGGGGCTGCTCGGACGCGCTGATGATGGACTATCGCGGCTATGTGGCCGAGGCGACCGGGGCGAACATCTTCTTCACCCGCGACGGCAAGGTGCATACGCCGACGCCGGACTGCTTCCTCAACGGCCTGACCCGGCAGACGGTGGTCGGGCTGCTGGAGAAGAACGGGGTCGAGGTGATCGAGCGTCACATCATGCCCGATGAGCTGGAGAGCTTCGAGCAGTGCTGGCTGACCGGCACGGCCGCCGAGGTGACCCCGGTGGGCCAGATCGGCGACTACAACTTCGAGGTCGGCGCCATGGCGGTCGACATCGCCACCCAGTACGAGAAGCTGGTGCGCGGCAACCGCTGAGGCGGGCGCGGCGACACGGAAACGAAAGGGCCGGGCGCGCCAACGCCCGGCCCTTTTCGCGTCTGGCGGGGCCTCCGGCGGGACTCGGCCGACGGGGCTGGGCCGACGGGGTTGGGCGGACGGGGCTGGGCGGACGGGGCGCGGGCCGGCCCGGCCGACCAACCGAACGACCGGCCATTGGGCGGGGCGCGCGGGCCTTCCGTCTTCAAACCCCGCGCACGATCCCGTGCGCCGCGGGAACGCCCCTTGCCTCGCGGCCCCGCCCCCGCGCTTTCTTGAGTCCGGCGGGCCTGAGTCCGGCGGGGCCCCGCGCCCGCCCTCCTTGCGCATGAGACCCGGAACGATGTCCCGACCGACGCCCTTGCCCCCTCGCCCGCTCCGCCTTGTCGCGACGCCGGCCCTGCGCGGGACGATCTGCGGGGTGCTGGCGGCGCTGTGGCTCGGCCCCCTGCCCGGACTGGCGCAGGACGCCCCGGCGGCCCCGCCCCCGCGCGACCAGCGCATGGTGTTTCACCTGGACTGGGGGCCCGCCCCGCTGGCGCGGATCGAAATGCGCATCCGGGAGGACGGCCCCCCCGACGCCCGCCGCCGGGTGGCGGAGGCGCAGGGCGAGCCGGTGGGGCTCGCCGGTCTGCTCTCGGATTTCCGCCTGACCCAGCGCGGCGAGATCCTGCCCGACGGCGAACGCCGCTTCGACGCGACCTCCAACATGGATGGCGAGGACGTCACCCGCTCGGTCCGCTGGGCCGGACCGGGCGCGGCGCCCGAGGTGCGGGACAGCGGCCCGCCACCCGAACGCCCGCTGACCCCGATCCCGGCGGGCGAGCTCGACGACGTGGTCAGCCCCTCCGGCGCGGCGCTGGCGCTGCTGGACCAGGTGGCGGCGGGCGAGGGCTGCGACGCCGAGTTCCGCATGTTCGACGGCGTGCGGCGCCTGAACATGACCGTGATCGACGAGGGCCCCGACCGGCTGGAGCGCGACCGCGACTGGACCTATGCCGGCCCCGCCCATCGCTGCCGCATCCGGTTCGAGCGCATCGGCGGCTTCCCGGCGGAGGAGGCGGACGACGCCCCCGGCCCCCTTTCCGGCCGCGGCGGCCTGCGCGACGGCGGGGCCCGCAATGGCGTGAGCGGGGGCGTCGCCAGCTCGATCTGGCCGCGCCGGGTGGCGGAGGAGGACTACGACCGCCTGCTCTGGCTCGCCCCCCTGCCCGCGGGCCTGTCGCCCGTTCGGCTGCGGGTGGAATGGCCGCTGGGCTACGTCACCGCCCGCATCGACCTGGAGGAATAGCGCGCGCCCGGAGGTCGGGACTCACCCCCTGCCCGCCGCCCCCGTCGCGCAGACGGCGCGGGGCGGGCGACCGGCGGCGCGGGGCCGCCGCGCCGGGTCGCATCCCCGACCCGGAGCAGACGAACCCCCTGCGCCGCCTGCGATTTCGCCTCCCCCACCGACCATGATGACGCAGGATGAGGCGCCCGATGCGCGTATATTGAGCGATTGCCTGCATTGCGGTATGCTGACCCCCCATCGGGACCCGGAAGCCGGGTCCTCACCCCAACCGCGTTGCGGAGGAAACCGATCTGACCGATCTCGCTGGCGCAGGGGCCGTTCCCCTGCCGGAGAACACGGAAATGGTAGGCGGCGAAGCGCTGCTGGCCATGATCCTGGGCTCGCTCGAGGACGACAAGGCCGAGGACGTCGTGCAGGCCGATCTGCGCGGAAAGTCCGAAATCGCCGATTACATGGTGATCGCCTCCGGCCGCTCGTCCCGACAGGTGGCTTCCATCTCGGAAAAGCTGGTCGAAAAGCTCAAGGCCGACGCGAATGTGCTCGCGCGCGCCGAGGGCAAGGAGACCGGCGACTGGGTGCTGATCGACGCGGGCGACGTGATCGTCCACGTGTTCCGCCCCGAGGTGCGTGAGTTCTACCAGCTCGAGAAGATGTGGCTGCCGGCGGAAGAGGCCTCGCGCCGCGCCGCCGCCCGGCCCGCCTCGACCCCGCCCCAGGCGCCGGACGCGCGCGCCTACGCCTGACCTCGCCGGCCGGACCGCCGCCGTGACCCCGCGGCGGTGACAGCCGGCCTGCGCGCGACGGGCGACCGACCGGCCGGATTTCGGCCGGCGGGGCGCTGTGCGGCGGCGCGACCGCCGCGCCGTTTCGTCTGTCCCTCTCCTCGTCGCCCGAACGGAGCCCGCCCGTGAAGCTGTCGCTGATCGCCGTCGGCCGCGCCCGCGGCGGGCCGGAGGCGGAGATGGTCTCCGACTACCTGACCCGTTTCGACCGGACCGCGAAGCCGCTGGGCCTCGGCCCCGCAAGGCTGGTGGAGGTGGAGGACAAGCGCGGCCGCGGCTCGGAGGCCGAGACCGGCCTGGTGCTGGGCGCGGTCCCCGACGGCGCCGCGCTGATCGCGCTGGACGAGCGCGGGCGGCAGATGTCCTCGCCCGATTTCGCCGCCCTGCTGGGGCGCTGGCGGGATGAGGGGCGGCGGGACTGCGCGCTGGCGATCGGGGGCGCGGACGGCCACCACAAGGACCTGCGCGCCCGCGCCGACCTGGTGCTGGGCTTCGGGCCGATGGTCTGGCCGCACATGCTGGTGCGGGTGATGGCGGCCGAGCAGATCTATCGCGCCGCCGCCATCCTGGCCGGGACGCCCTATCACCGGGCCTGAGCGGGGGCCTGATCGGGGGCCTGAGCGGGGGCCTCCGCCGCGGGGTGGCGCAGGATGACCTCGCCGCGCTTGCGGCCGGAGTCGACGCGGGCATGGGCCTGCGCCGCCTCGGCGAAGGGGAACACCGCGTCGATCACCGGGCGCAGGGCGCCGGAGGCGTGCAGCGCCGCGATCTCGGCCAGCAGTTCCGGCGTTTCCCGCGACTCGCCGATGACCGTCCGCGGCCCCAGCCCGACCGCGCCGCGCAGGGCCGCCCCGATCGCCGCCGCGCCGATCACCACGCTGACCTGCGCCCCTCCGGAGGCGAGACAGCGGCGCCCATCGGCCGGGCGCGCGCCCCCCACGGCGTCGAACAGAATGTCCCAGGTCCGGCCGGCGCGGGTGTAATCCTCGGCCTTGCGGTCGAAGACCCGGTCGGCGCCGAGCCCGCGGACATGCTCCGCCGCCTCCTGCGAGCAGACCGCGGAGACCTCCGCCCCCAGCGCCTTCGCCACCTGCACCGCGGCGCCGCCCACCGCCCCGGCGGCCCCGACGACGACCACGCGCGCCCCCGGCGCGATGCCGGCCGCGCGCAGGAAATGCAGCGCCGTGCAGGCGCCGAACGGAAGCGCGGCGGCCTGTTCGTGGCTGAGCCCCGCGGGCAGGGGGAGGAGCTGGGTTTCCGGGGCGGCCTTCAGCTCGGCATGCGCATCGAAAAGGTGGAAGCCGAACACGGCGTCGCCGGCGCCAAAGCGCGAGGCGCCCGGGCCCGTCGCCTCGACCACGCCGGAGAACGCCCCGCCCAGCACGCGGCGGCGCGGCGCGGTCCAGCCGATCATGGCGCGGGCGGGCAGCCAGAAGCTCGGCGGAACCCGGAAGGCCCGCAGCCGCGCGTCCCCCGTGGTCACGGCCGAGGCGTGGACGCGCACCAGCGCCTCGCCCGCGGCCGGGGTCGGGTCGGGCGCGTCTTCGACCGCCACGACCCAAGGAGGACCGTAGCGGCGGTAGGCCAGGGTTTTCACAGGGCGTCCCCTTCTGCTGCGACGGTCAGGAAACCATGGCCGAGCACCGCGCGCAAATGTCGGGCGCGCGGTCCGGGTCGCGTCGCCCGGACGCGGCCGGCGCGGCGCGCGCGCGCTCGACGCCGGGACGCGCGCGCGCTAGGCAAGGGCATGGACAGCTCGCCTCGCCCGATTTCGCCCTTCCTCAAGATCGCGCTCGAATTCGGGCCGCTGGTCCTGTTCTTCGTCGTCTATCAACGCACGGACATCTTCACCGCGACGGCGGTGTTCATTCCGGTGATCCTCGGCGCGCTGGCCGCGTCCTGGGCGCTGACGCGCGACCTGCCCCGGATGGCGGTGGTGACGGCGGTGGTGGTGGTGGTTTTCGGCGGGCTGACGCTGTGGCTGAAGGACGCCACCTTCATCAAGATGAAGCCGACCATCATCAATTGCCTGTTCGCTTTCGCCCTGGGCTTCGGCCTGTGGCGGGGGCGCAGCTATCTGCGCGACCTGATGGGCGCCGCGCTGCCGCTGACCGATCGCGGCTGGACCGTGCTGACCCAGCGCTGGGCGCTGTGGTTCCTGTTCGCCGCCGCGCTGAACGAGGCGATCTGGCGGACCCAGACCGAGGAGTTCTGGGTCACCTTCAAGACCTTCGGCAGCCCGGCGATGACCTTCCTGTTCATGATGGCGCAGATGCCGCTGCTCAAGCGTCACGCCCCGGTCGAGACGGCCGAAACCGGCGACAGGCCGGAGGGTTAACCCTCCGGCGGGGTCCAGCCGGCGGCGCGCAGGGCCGGCAGGATCCGGGTCTCCAGATCCGCGTTCTGGATCGGGCCCACATGCTTGTAGGCGATCTCCCCGTCATCCGTGATCACGAAGGTCTCGGGCACGCCGTAGACCCCCCACTCGATCCCCGCCCGGCCCTTGATGTCGGCGCCGACCTGGGCGAACGGGTCGCCGAGCTCGGCCAGGAAGCCGCGCGCGTTCTCCCGCTTGTCCTTGTAGTTGATCGAGTCGATGGGCACGCCCATCTCCGCCAGCTCCATCAACGCCGGGTGCTCGATCCGGCAGGGGCCGCACCAGCTCGCCCAGATGTTGACCAGCCGCACGCCCTGTCCCTTCAGCGAGGCGGTGGCGAAGTTCGGCGCGCCCTCTCGCAGGGAGGGCAGGTCGAATTCGGGAACCGGCCGGTCGATCAGGGCCGAGGGCAGCGCGTCCTGGTCGCGGCCCAGCATCTGATAGCTCAGTCCGGCCAGCGCCAGGAAGGCGACCAGCGGAAACAGGATCCAGACGGGGAACTTGCCCTTGGCGCTCATCGGGGGGGCTCCTCGGGATGGGAAACGGGGGCGACGGACCGGCGGCGGCCGTGGCGGGATTCCAGCCGCTCAAGCTCCGCCTTGGCGCGGGCGGCGGCGCGCAGGGACCACAGGATCACCGCGCCCAGCACGACGAGGGCGGCGGCGTAGGAGACCAGCACATAGGCCGCGTAGTCGCCGAGATCCGGCATCACGCGCCCTCCCCCGCCGCCAGGCGGAGAGCGCGGGCGCGGCGCAGGCGGATCTCGGTGCGCACGCGCAGCAGCAGCAGCGCGAGGAACAGCAGGAAGAAGCCGACGAGGCACAGGACCAGCGGGCGCCAGAACACGTCGTCCACGTTGGTCTCCCGGTCCAGCGACAGGGACGCGCCCTGGTGCAGGCCCTGGTTCCAGAACAGCACGGCGTAGCGGGAGACGATGGCGAAGACCGACCCCACGAGGCACAGCACCGAGGTCAGGTCGGCGGCGGCGTCCGGGTCCTCGATCGCGGCCCAGAGCGCGGTGTAGCCGACGTAGAAGAACATCAGGATCAGGAAGGAGGTCAGCCGCGGATCCCAGGCCCAGGCCGTGCCCCACATGGGCTGACCCCAGAGCGCGCCGGTGACCAGCGCGATCAGCGTCATGGCGGCGCCGACGGGGGCGGCCGCCTTGGCGGCGAGCGCCGAGACATGGTGGCGGCGGATCAGCCAGACCAGGCTGGCGAGGGCCATCATGACGTAGATGTTGATGGCCATCATCGCCGCGGGGACGTGGATGTAGATGATCTTGACGGTCGAGCCCTGGCGGAAGTCGTCCGGCGTGGCGAAGAACCCCCAGCCGAGCCCGGCGACGAGGGCCAGCGCCGCGAGGACGGAGACCCAAGGCAGCGCGACCCCGCTGATCCGCATGAAGCGGGCGGGGTTGGCGAATTCCCACAAGGAGCGGATCCGGCCTGCCATGCCCGGTGATTAGCCGGAGCGGGAAGTTCAGGCAATGCGGCGGGTCCGTCGCGCGGGTCACGAGGTCGAGGGGTGGCGGTTCGGTCCCGGCCTTTCCCCACGCGCCCCCGGCCGGCCGCGGGCGGAAGCGTCGGGAAGGGGGGCGAGAATCTTTCGCGGTCGCCGCGGGGCGGGAGGCCGGGGGCGTGGGCGGAAACCGGGGGCGGAAACGGGGCCGGGCCGCTTCGGCTCGCGGGCTCGTGACGGGGCGCGCGCGGCGGGCCGGCATCAACGGCGTTGCCGGAATCTCCGAGGCGCGCCTATCGTGACGGATGCGACGCCGACTCGCCTGTCTCCGCCGGGCTCTCGCCCTGCTGTTCGCCGCCGGCCTGCCCGCGGCCCTGGCGCCCTGCGGCCCGACCGCCGCCGCGCCGCTCCATACCGCCGCGGCCGACGCCGGGACGCTGGAGGTCGACATGGAGCTGATCCTGGCCGTCGACATCTCCCGCTCCATGGACATCGAGGAGCTGCGCCTGCAGCGCGACGGCTATGTCCGCGCCCTGCGCGACCCGGACGTCATCGCGGCGGCCCGCGGCGGGCTCCTGGGGCGCATCGCGGTGCTGTATTTCGAATGGGCGGGGCCGAATTCGCGCAACGTCATCGGCGGCTGGACCCTGATCGAGGACGCGTCGGGCGCCGAGACGCTGGCCGCCGCGCTCGAAGCCGGGCCGATCCGCGCCGCGGTGGGCACCTCGATCTCCGGCGCGCTGGACTGGGCGGCGGGGGAGTTCGACCGCAACGCCTATGCGGGCCTGCGCCGGGTCATCGACATCTCCGGCGACGGCCCCAACAATTCGGGCGCGGGGGTGGAGGCGGCCCGCGACGCCGCCGTCGCCCGCGGGGTGACCATCAACGGGCTGCCGGTGATGCTGAAGGCGCGGGACGGGCCGTTCAGCCTGCGTGAGCTGGACGTCTATTACGAGGATTGCGTGATCGGCGGCCCGCTGGCCTTCGTGCTGCCGCTGCACGAGGCCTCGAAATTCGCCGAGACCATCCGGCGCAAGCTGATCCTCGAAATCGCGGGGCTTCCCCCCGCGCCGGGCGAGCGCGCCGGGGCGCCGGCCGCGGAGCCGCCGCGGGCGATCCCGGCGCAGGCCGGGCTGGGCGGGATGACACGCGCCCCGCGCATCGACTGCATGATCGGCGAGACCCGCCGCCGCCGCTGGATGGAGAACGGCGGCTGGGAATGGTGAGCGGCTAGCGCCCTGCGGCCTCCGCGACCCGGCGCGGCCGGCGCGCCCCCCACGACCGGCGCGACCGGCGCGGCGGAGACGACGAGGGCGTCACCGGCAGGCCGGCGCCATGCTCGGTCTTGTCCCACCACATCGGGGCGGCGACCGCCTCGATCAGGCTCTTGATCGCCGAGAGCGTCGCCAGCGGCCAGTAGAAGGGCAGGGTCAGGGTCCACCAGGCCAGGTCCAGCCGCCCGGCCCGGCGCAGCCCCTCCAGCGCGCCGGCGAGCATCGCCAGCTGGCCCAGATGCAGCGCCGCCAGCAGCGCGACGATCAATCCCGGCGGCAGGCCGGTCGCCTGGAATCCCTCGGCGTAGAACCCCCAGAAGAACCAGGCCGACCACAGCAGCGGCTGGCCCAGGAAGGCCGAGGCCGCGCCCACGAAATGCGCCTGGAACCCGAGGAAGCCGACCGCCCCCAGTTCCCGCCACAGCCGCACGGGCCGGCGCATATGGGTCATCCAGGTGTGCAGGTAGCCCTTCTGCCAGCGCGACCGCTGGCGGATCCAGGCCAGCGGGCGGGAGACGGCCTCTTCCTGCGTGTCGGAGTCCACCAGCCCGGTCTCGTATCCCGCCCGCGCGAGACGGAGGCCGAGATCCGCGTCCTCGGTCACGTTCCAGGCGTCCCAGGCGCCCAGCCGCTCCAGCGCCCGGCGGCGAAAGAACAGCGAGGTGCCGCCGAGCGGGATCGGAAAGCCCATCCGGCGCATGGCGGGCAGGACCAGGTGGAACCACTGGATGTACTCGATCGCGAAGCAGCGGGGCAGCCAGCCGTCGGCGGTGTTGTGGAAGGCGAGCCGGGCCTGGAGGCAGGCGAGCCGCGGCGGGGCCTTGGCGAAGATCGCGGCGGCGCGGCGGATCTGGCCGGGGTCGGGGCGGTCCTCGGCGTCGTAGATCCCCACGATCTCCCCGCGCGCGAGGTCGAGCGCGTGGTTCATCGCCCGCGGTTTGGTGCGCGGCCCGCCGGGCGGGGCGGGGATGATGCGCAGCCAGGGCGGCGGGTCGGCGGCGCGGATGGCGGCGGCGGTGGCGTGGTCGTCATGCTCGATGGCGATCAGGGCCTCCAGCCGCTCGGGCGGGTAGTCGATGGCGCGCAGGGCGGCGATGAGGCCCGGGGCGGCGGCGGGTTCGCGATGCAGCGGGGCCATGATCGTGACCATGGGCAGGATCGCGGCGGGCGGCGCCGGGGGGCTGGGCGGCGCGGGATGCGGGAAGAGCGCGGGCCCGAAGGGGCGGCGAAAGGGGGAGGCGGAGCCGGGGACGGGAGCGGGGGCGGGGGCGGGGGTGGGGACCGGCTCGGCCCGCCGCATCGGCGCCGGGCCGGAAAGCGGCTGCGCGCCGGCGCCGCCTTGGCCGGGCGGGCGGACGCTCGCGGCCCGCAGCGCGCCGCCCCCCAGCCGCCGCCGCAGGGCGTCGAGCTGCGCGGCGCTGCGCGGTGAAGGCGCGGGCGCGGGCCTGTCGAAATGCGGGGCCGGCGCCTCGGCGAAGCCCGGGGGCGCCGGGGCGGCGGCAGGGCGGGGCGGCTGGGCGACCGAGCCTCCGGGGGCACGGAAACGGCCTTTCCAGGGGTCGGGAGTTTGCGGCGCTTCGGGCG
This sequence comes from Albimonas donghaensis, assembly GCF_900106695.1. Lineage (GTDB taxonomy): Bacteria > Pseudomonadota > Alphaproteobacteria > Rhodobacterales > Rhodobacteraceae > Albimonas > Albimonas donghaensis. The sequence continues at coordinate 470,448 of NZ_FNMZ01000003.1, read as the reverse complement.
GGAGGGGCGAAGCGCGGCGCGTGGGCGCGGGGGAGGCGTCGGCTTGGCGGAACCGGCCTTTCCAGGGATCGGGCGGATCGCCGGCCTGCGGCCCGCGCTCCGCGTCGGATCGGGGCGGAGCGGGCGCGGCGGCCTTCGGGCGCGCGGGGCGATGCGGGGTCTCGCGCGCGGGCGCGTCGCGCCGGGTCGCGGCCGTCTCCGAGGCGGCGGCCAGCCATGTCGCCGGAGCCATCCGGCCGCGTTCCGGCGGGGTCGGCTTGCGCAGGCACAGCGCCGCCACCCGCAGCCCCACATTCACCGCGTTCAGCGCCAGCGCGGCCAGGAACAGCGTGTCGAGCACCGGCGCCGGCCACAGCGCCGCGGCGCCGCCCATACCGGCGAAGGTCAGCGCGAAGCCCACCCGGGTGGCGCGGTCGCCGAGGCGCCGGGCGCTCAGCGCCTCGGGCGTGCGGCGGGCGGCGCGGGCGGCGCGGCGGTCGGGGGGAAGCGCGAGCCACGCGGTCTCCCAGGCCTCGGGCGAGCAGATCGCCAGCGCCGGGACCGCGCCCGGAGGCAGGCCCAGCGCCGCGGCGACGGCCGAGAGATCGCCGTCCGGCGCGGCGCGGTCGGGTTCGGGGGTGACCAGCAGCACCCGGCCGGGCGCCTCGGGCGGGTCGGCGCGCCAGGGCATGGCGCGCCAGCCGGCCATGGCGTCGAGCCGCGCGGCGGCGATCAGGGCGGGGTCGGGCGGATCGGCGCCGGGATCGATCACCGGCAGACCGCGTTGATCGGCGAGCGCGCGCGCCAGGGCCGCCGTCGGCGCCAGGCCGCGGGCGCGCAGCGCGTCCCCGAGCCGGGCGCCCGAGACCCGCTGCGCGGCCAGCGCCGCGGCCAGCGCCGCCGGCGCCACCTGGCCGCGGTCGAGCAACAGCCGCCCGAGCCGCGGCTGGCCCGGCCCCTCGCCCGCCAGCCCGACGGCGCCCGCGCGCGCCCCCGTTCGGCGTGAGGCGGGGTGGGGCGGGTCCGCGAAAGCATCGCTCATATCGGCCTGTCCCCGTGGCGGCCCCGCAATGGGCATCGCGACGGCGATCGTCGCGATTTGACGAGAAGCCTCGTCAATCGGGGTTAAGCGCGGGTTAACCGCTTGGGGCGAGCGGTAACCTTGTGCGCCCCCGCCCGCACCCGCCCGCCTCCGGTCCCGCCGGTCAGCCGACCTGCGAGGCCCCCTCGCGGCGCGGATCCACCGCGGCCTCCACCGCGCCCGACGCCGCCCGGCGCACGCCCAGCATCGCCCCGAAGGCGGGGTTCTCGGCGGGCGCGGGCTCGGCCTCCGGCAAGGCGGAGAGCAGGGCGTCGCGGGACGGATCGCCAAAGGCGTCCTCGAAACGCGCCCGCGTCGGGGGGCGGCTGCGGGCGGCGTCGGGATCGTGGACGGCGGCGGCCTGCACACGGGGTCCGGCGAGCGCCAGGTCCAGCGCCTCGCCCCGATCCAGCAGCCCGGAGAGCGCGGCGAGCAGGGCGGCGCGCGGCTCGGCCCCCGCGGCGGGATCGCTCCCCCCCGCCGCGGCCAGCGCCGCGACCGTGCCGTCATGCCATTCCACGATCACCGGCAGCAGCGCGCCGTCGAGGCGGCGGCCGGGGGTCCAGATCTCGGGGAACTCGGTCTCGCGGGCCTCGGGCGCGTCGGGGGGGACGGGGATCTCGCCCAGCAGGTTGTTGGGCATCACGCCCAGCCCCGGCACGATCAGCCCGCAGCCGGGCCCGTTGGCGAGCATCAGGACGGCGGCCATGCCCGAGGCGTCCACCGCGCAGATGGCGGCGGCGTCGGTCGGCGCGCGTTCGCGGGACGAGAGCGCGGCCCAGGCGGCGACGGCTTCGTCCGAGACGGGGGGCAGCGGATCGGGGCGGGGATCGGGGCGGGACAACGCCCGCGCCAGCGCGTCCAGCCGCGGGCCGGAGACGGCGGCCAGCGCCCGGCCCAGCGCCACGGGATCCGCCGGGCGGGGACGGGCGCCCGGCGCGGGCGGGGCCAGCAGGTCCAGCGCCCAGCCGGCCGCCATCCCCTGGGCCGAGGGCGCCCCCGGCAGGGTCAGCCGCATCGCGCCGCGCCGGGTCCGGGTCGGGTCCCGCCAGCGGGGCGCGCATCCGGCGATGTCCTCGCGGGTCAGGTGGCCGCCGGCGGAGGCGAGCTCGGCCAGCATGGCGGCGGGCTCGCCCTCGGCCATGAAGCGGGCGCCCTCGGCGGCGAAGACCTCCAGCAGGTCGGCGAGCGCCGGGTTGCGCAGCGGCTCTCCGGGGCGGAGGGCGCGGTCGGGGTCCGGGCGGTAGAGCGCGCGGGCCGCGGGGTCGGCCGCGAAGACCTGCGCATGACGCGCCAGCAGCCCGGCCTGGAAGGCGGAGAGCGGCGCGGCGCGGGCGGCCTCGATGGCGGGGGCGGCGAGCTCGGCGAAGGGCAGGCGGCCGAGGCGGGCATGGGCCTCCGCCAGGCCCGGCGCGACGCAGGGCGCGGCGATGGTCGCGGCCCCCAGGCGCAGGGCGCGGGCGGGATGCGCCGCGTCCGGGGCGGCGGTCGCGGCGCGGAAGGACGGCGCCCGGTCCGCACGCCGCCGCGCGGGCGCCTGGGCGGAGAAGTCCAGCAGCCGGGCGCGGCCCGACGGCTCCCGCACCAGCAGAACGCCGCCGCCGAAGAGCCCGGCCAGCCCCGGCTCCGCCGCGCAGGCGGCGAGGGCGCCGGCGACGCAGGCGTCGACCGCCGTGCCCCCGGAGGCGAGCGCGCGGGCGGCGGCCTCGGCGACGAGCTTGTGTCCGGCGGCGACGGCGTGGCGCGGTTGCATGGCGGCTCCGGGAAAGGGGGCGGGACGCATGGCATGGACCCGCGGCGGGGCGCTGGCAAGGGGGCGCGGCGGCGGGACGGAGACGCTGCGTAAGGGAGCGGGAATCGAACGGTTTGCTCCGCTCCGGAAACGCAATACAGTTCCCGCGAGACGTCCGCGCGGGGTCAGCCCCGCCGCGGACGATGCGGGGGAGCGACGCCGGCCAACAGGCGGCCCCCCGGGGAGGATTCGCAGCCGGCGAAGACCCGGCAGGGGGAGAGGACCGATCATGGCCGCCAAGCGCGTGCTGATCGCGGAGGACGAACCGCATATCGTGGAATCGCTGCGCTTCATCCTGGCGCGCGAGGGGCTGAGCATCTCCGCCGCCGGCGACGGGGAGACGGCCTGCCGCGAGGCGTCGGAGACCCGCCCCGACCTGGTGATCCTGGACGTGATGCTGCCCCGGCTGAACGGGTTCGAGGTGCTGCGCCGCCTGCGCGCCGATCCGGGCCTGACCGGGCTGCCGGTGATCATGCTGACCGCCAAGGGCCAGGCCCAGGACCGGCGCACCGCCGAGGAGATCGGCGCCGACGCCTTCATCACCAAGCCCTTTTCCAATCGCGACGTGGTCGCCCAGGTGCTGCGGCTGGTGGGCGCCGGCCCGGCCGAGCCGCGGTGAGCGGGACCGGCCGCGCGCCGGGTCCCGACCGCCGGGGCGCCGATGCGCCGCCCGGCCGACGAGGCGACGCCGCGGCGCGCCGCAGAGGAGGCGGGGATGGATAGGCGCGAGCCGTCGGACGCGTCCGATCCCGTGAACCCGCCCTCCGCGCCCCGCGCCGCCCGCCCCCCGACGCGGGAGGACGAGGGGGCCGGGCGTCCCCGCTTTCTGCGCCGGCGCCGGGCCGAAACGCTGTCCGGCCTGCTGCCGATCGCCGCCTTCTTCGCGCTGATGCCGCCCTTCGTGCGGATCTTCGCCCATGACGGGCGCATCTTCGGGGCGCCGGCGATCCTGGTGTTCCTGCTCACGCTCTGGCTGGGGCTGATCCTCGTGGTCCGCGCCCTGTCGCGCCGGCTGCTCAACTCCGACCACGACCTGTGAGGACGCTGAGCGTCGATCTGCTGCTGGGCGTCTGCCTGCTTTACGTGGCGGTGCTGTTCGGCGTGGCCTTCTGGGCCGACCGACGGATGCGGCGGCCGGGCGGCGACTGGCTGACCAGCCCCTGGGTCTACACCCTGTCGATCTCGGTCTACTGCACCTCCTGGACCTTTTACGGCGCCGTGGGGCAGGCGGCGCGCGGCGGGCTCGATTACGTCGCGATCTATACCGGGCCGGTGCTGGTCTTCGCCGGCTGGTGGTTCCTGCTGCGCAAGCTGGTGCGCATCGGGCGGTCGCAGCGCATCACCTCCATCGCCGACCTGTTGTCCTCGCGCTATGGCAAGAGCCCGGCGCTGGCGGTGATGGTCACGCTGCTCGCGGTGGTCGGGTGCACGCCCTATATCGCGCTGCAGCTCAAGGCCGTGGTCGACAGCTTCACCCTGGTGGCCGGGCCGGACTTCGCCGAGAGCACCGGCGCCGCGGCCTTCTGGGTGGCGGCGGGGATGGCGCTGTTCACCATCCTGTTCGGCACGCGGTCGGTGGACGTCAACGAGCGCCATTTCGGCGTGGTCGCGGCCATCGCGCTGGAGGCGCTGGTCAAGCTCGCCGCCCTGACCGCTGTGGGGGGGTTCGCGGTGTTCTCGCTTTATGGCGGGGTGTCGGAGACGCTGGTCGACCTGACCCCGGAGATGCTGCAACTGGGCGAGGAGAGCTTCGGCGCCCGCTGGGCCGTGATCACCCTGCTGTCCGCCGCCGCCATCATCTGCCTGCCGCGCCAGTTCCAGGTGACGGTGGTGGAGAATGACGACGAGCGCCACCTCGCCACCGCCGGCTGGCTGTTCCCGCTTTACCTGCTGGCGATGACGCTGTCGGTGCTGCCCATCGCGGCGGCGGGGCTGCGGATGCTGCCCGAGGGCGCCAATCCCGACATGTACGTGCTGTCGCTGCCGCTGGCGCAGGGGCAGACGGCGCTGGCGATCTTCGTGTTCATCGGCGGGTTCTCGTCGGCCACCTCCATGGTCATCGTCGCGGCCATCGCGCTGTCCACGATGATCTCCAACCATATCGTGACGCCGCTGGTGCTGCGGGCGCGGTCGGAGACCGAGGCGTTCTCCGGCGACGTGCGGCGCATCCTGCTGCTGGGGCGGCGGGGCTCGATCCTCGGCGTGCTGTTCCTGGGGTTCCTCTATCACCAGGCTTCGGAGGGGGCGGCGGCGCTGGCCTCGATCGGCCTGATCGCCTTCGCCGGCGTGGCGCAGTTCCTGCCGGCGCTGCTGGCGGGGCTGTATTCGCGGCAGGCCACGCGGGTCGGGGCGTTGGCGGGACTGGGCGGGGGCGCGGCGGTCTGGGCCTGGACCCTGCTGCTGCCCGCCACCGGGCTGCTGCCGGCCGGGGTGCTGGCGGACGGGCCGCTGGGCCTCGCCGCCCTGCGCCCCCATGCGCTGCTGGGGCTGGAGGGGATGGACCCGCTGGTTCACGCCGTCTTCTGGTCGATGACCGTCAATGTCGCGCTGCTGGTGGCCGGGTCATTGGCGCGCGAGCCCTCGCCGCTGGAATGGCTGCAATCGGCGATCTTCGTGGACGTGTTCCGCACCGGCGAGGCCCAGATCGCCGGCATCGTGCGACGGGAAGCCGCCTCCGAAGACCTGTTCGTGCTCGCCCAGCGCATTCTCGGCGGAGGCGCCGCCCAGCGCCTGTTCCGCGAGGCGGCGCTGGAGCAGGGGCGGGAGGGAATGCCCGCCGCCACCGACCGCTTCGTGCAGACGCTGGAGCGCAAGCTGGCGGGCTCGGTCGGGGCGGCCTCGGCCCATGCGATGGTCACCAAGGCGGCGGGGGGGGAGACGATCTCCCTCACCGAGCTGATGCGCATCGCCGACGAGACCGTGCAGCTGATGGAGTATTCCCACGAGGTCGAGCGCAAGAGCCGCGAGCTGGAACTCGCCGCCCGCCAGCTGCGCGAGGCCAATGCGCGGCTGCGGGAACTGGACGCGCAGAAGGACGATTTCCTGAGCCAGGTGAGCCATGAGCTGCGCACCCCGATGACCTCGGTGCGGGCGTTCTCCGAGATCCTGCTGGAGGGCGGCGAGACCGAGAGCGCGGATGCGAAGCGCTTCATCGGGATCATCCATGGCGAGAGCCTGCGGCTGACCCGGCTGCTGGACCAGATCCTCGACCTCAACGTGCTGGAGCGGGGCGAGACCCCCTTGCCCGTGGTCCCCACCGACGCCGCCGAGGTGATGGCGAAGGCGGTGGAGACGGTGCGCGGGTTGGCCCGCGCGGCGGGCGCGGAGATCGAATTGCGGGCCGGCGAGGGCGACGGCGCCGGCGGGGCGCGGGTGATGGCGGACCCGGACCGGCTGACCCAGGTTCTGATCAACCTGCTGTCCAACGCGCTGAAATACAACGACTCCGACGCGCCCCGGGTGTGGGCGGAGATGTCGGTCTCCGGCGGCGTGGCGCGGCTGTCGGTCAGCGACAACGGCCCCGGCGTGGCGGACGCGGACCGGGAGCGGGTGTTCCTCAAGTTCTCCCGCGGGTGGGACCGCAAGGATCGGGGCGGCGCCGGGCTGGGTCTGGCGATCAGCCGGGAGATCATGCGGCGCTTCGGCGGCGACCTGACGCTCGCCCCCGCGCGCCCGGGCGAGGGCGCGCGGTTCGAGGCGCGGCTGCCGGTGATCGGGGCGACGAGGACGGGCGCCGGAGCGGACAGGACCGCTGAACGCTGACCGCGGGGCGGGACGAGAACGAAAACGAGACGAGGACGGCGCGCCGGGATCCTGGCGGCGGGCGCCCCTCAGTCGTCCAGCGCGCGGGCTTCGCCCACCAGCAGCACCGGGATGCCGTCGCGGATCGGGAAGGCGAGCCGGGCCTTGCGGGAGATCAGCTCCTGCGCCGCCCGGTCATAGTCCAGCCGCGACTGGGTGGCCGGACAGACCAGCGTTTCCAGCATCCTGCGATCGGCGGTCAGCCGCTGGAGACGCGTCTCCGGGTCCTGCTCGGGGTGGCGGGCCACATGCGGCGGCAGGGCGTGAGGGGGGAGGTCGGCGGCGGGATGATCCTCCGCCGCCTTCGGCGGGGCCGGCGTCGGGGTCGGGGGGGAGTTCGGGGTCGGGGGGGAGGTCGGGCCTTCGTCCGGCCCCGATCCCTGGGGGCCGGAACCGCCCGCCGCGTCGTCCCCGCGCCCCGGCGCGTCGCCGGCGGCGGTCACTGCACCGCCCCGTCGTCGCCGCCCGAGGCGATGGCGAACTGCATCAGCGCGGCCAGCGTCTCCCGCCTTGTGGACAGGGTCGGAGCCTCCAGCAGGGCCTGCTTCTCCTCGACCTCGAAGGGGCAGAGCATGGAGAGCGAGTTGATCAGCATCTCCTCATCCGCCTCGCGCAGCGTGTCCCAGTCCGACGAAAGCTGGGCCACCGAGAAGAACCGCCCCAGCGTGTCGAGGAAATCGTCCCGGTCGAAATCCGGGTCCTCTTCCTCCGACCCCAGGTCGCGGCGGAACGTGTCCCAGGTCGGGCGGATGCGGCGATAGGGCTGGAAGCCCTCCACCTCCTCCGCCACCCGGAAGCGGGAGATGCCGGCCAGCGTGACCAGGTAGCGGCCGTCATCCGCCTCGGTCAGCGAGATCAGCCGCCCGGCGCAGCCGATGGAGCGCAGGCGCGGGTCATTGCCGTCCGGGGCCTCGAACGGCTGGATCATGCCGATCAGGCGGTGGTCGGTCTTCAGCGCATCGTCGATCATCGCCAGGTAGCGGGGCTCGAAGATGTTCAGCGGCAGCCGGCCGCGCGGCAGCAGCAGCGCGCCCGGCAGGGGGAAGACCGGGATGGTGTCGGGCAGATCGCCCAGCGAGAAGCGGCGGGGCATGGGCCCGGGCCGCTCAGGCGAAGACCATGGAGGCCAGCCGGCGCCGTCCCTTGCCGACCAGCGGATCCTTGGGCCCGAGGCTGTCGAACAGCGTGGTCAGCTGGGTCTTGGCGGCGCCCTCGTTCCACTCGCGGTCGCGGCGGAACAGCTCCAGCAGCTCGTTGATCGCGGCCTCGTTGTCCTGCTCGGCGATCAGGGCCTGGGCGAGTTCCAGCCGGGCCTGGTGATCGTCCGGGTCGGCCTCGACCTTCGCGCGCAGGGCGGCGGATTCGCCGGAGGCGCCGGCCGACTGCTCGGCCAGTTCAAGCTGGGCGCGGGCATGGGCGATGGCCGGGTCGTTGACCTTGAGCGCGTGCACGCGGGCGAGCACGGCATGGGCCTCCTCGAAGCGGCCGAGGGTGACGAAGGTGCGCGCCAGACCGCCGATGGCCTCGAGGTTCTCCGGGTCCTCCTCGAGGATCGCGGCGAAGACCTGCACGGCGTCCTCGGCCTGGCCCTGCTCCAGCATCTCCTCGGCGGCGGCGATGGCGTCGGCGAGGGTCTCTCCTCCGCCCATGCCGACCAGCTTGTCGACGAAGGCCTTCAGTTCGGAGGGCGACACGGCGCCCATGAACCCGTCCACCGGCTGCCCGTCGAAGAAGGCGTAGACGGTGGGGATCGACTGCACCCGCAGCTGGCCGGCGATCATCTGGTTCTGGTCGACGTCGACCTTGGCCAGCTTGACCTTGCCGCCGGCGGCCTTGACCGCGGCTTCGAGCGCCGGGGTCAGCTGCTTGCAGGGCCCGCACCACGGGGCCCAGAAATCGACGATGACGGGCGTGGTCTTCGAGGCTTCGACCACGTCGGCCATGAAGGTGGCCTCGGTCACGTCCTTGATGATGTCGGCGTCGGCGGGCGTTCCGGCGCCGGCGCCCTGACCCAGTTCCAGCATCGCTTCGGTCCCTTCGCGCGTGGACGCGCCGCCCCAGCCTCTGCCGGGGACGCCGCCGTCCGAAAAATCAGTCGCCCTCTAAGTAGAGGTCGAGGGGCTGTCCGGCAACCGTCGCCGGGGTAATCGGCGCGGCTTCGGGCCGTGTTCGGAGGCGCGGAAACGGGCCGGGGCTTCACGACGCGACCGCGGCCTGGTCGGGGATCGGCGGACGCGTCCCGGGGGCAGGCGGCTCGCGCGTCGACGGAGCCTGTCGCGCGGGCCCGTCTCACGAGCAGGGTGGGAGATAATCTTCACCGGCGCTCTTGAATCATCTCATCATACCTCCGGTTGTGTTTGAATCGGCGAGCCAGTCGAGCCAGTTCCGCTCGCGCGCGTATTTCATCAGCTGCGATTTCCGCACATACCCGAACGGTTTCAACCATGGGCATCAGTCTCACATCAGGTGACGACATTTTCGACGGCGCGATCGACGGCGATCCGCCGGGGCTCGACCAGGCGCACACCCTCGCCGGCCAGGCCGGCGACGACAGCATCGCGGGCGGCGACCTGGGCGATCTGCTGCCAGGCGGCAAGGGCGAGGACACGCTGGAAGGCCGCGGCGGCGACGACGCGCTTCACGGCGGCGGCGGCTCCGACATCATCAACGGCGGCGCCGGCGACGATCTGATCGGTCTCGACGCCGGCGAGGATCTGCTGACCGGCGGAGACGGCGCCGACCTGTTCCTCGCCAAATCATACGCCTTCGGGGCCGGGGTCGACACGATCACCGATTTCGACGCGCTCGACACCCTGTCCTTTCCCGACGCCAGGGGCGCGGTCTTCGTGTTCGAGGAGATCGCCGGCGACACCCATGTCTCCGTCAACGGAACGCTGCAGGTGGTGCTGCTCGGGGCCGCGGCTCCGGACGTGCTGGGGCGGACGGTATTCGGACAGTCCCCGGCGGCGGTTTCACTGATCGAGGACGGGGTCGAGGCGCCGCTGACCATGCCGGGAACCGAGGGCGACGACGCGCTGCGCGGCCAGAAGGGGATCGAGAACCTGCTGGTCGGCCTGGGCGGCGACGACGATCTGCAGGGCGCCGGCAAGAACGACATCCTGCTGGGCAACCAGGGCGACGACACGCTCCGCGGCGCCAACGGGCACAACACGCTCTACGGTTCGGCCGGCGAGGACACGCTGTTCGGCGGAAACGGTCGCGACCGGCTGCAGGGCGACAAGAACGACGATGAGTTGTGGGGCGGGAACGGCGCCGACGTTTTCCTCTTCAACGCCAAGGGCAAGGACGCGGGCGTCGACGCGATCATGGACTACGAGGTCGGGAAGGATGAGATCGCCATTCTCAAGTCCACCGGCTTCACGGTGACCGCGGAGGATTCCAATCTCGACGGCGATGCCGAAATCTACATCGACTCGGTGCTGGTGGCGGTGGTCGCGAACACCGACGCGGGCGACGTCGACCTGGTTCTGCTGGCCTGAGGAACCGCCCTCCCCCCCGGGGGAAGGCGGCCGACCTGTTCACGATCCGGCGCGGGGGGCGACGCTCCCCCGCCGGATCCGCGCGAAAGGGAGACGCGGATATGCGGCGGCGGATGCGAGGGGGCGCGCGGCGCTTGAGAATGGCGATGATCGCGGCGCTGGCCGCCGTTCCGTGCGCGGGCCTGAGCGCGGGCGGGGCCGGGGCGGTGACCTATCAGACCTTCTACGAATCCGGCCGCGCCGGGGATGCGGGCGCGGCGCCCTACACGGTCCCCGCCGGCACGCCGGACCCGGCCGGGAACGTCGATGACCCGACCTATCACGCCTCGCCGCTGGACCTGGGGACCTTCGGCGCGAGCGAGGGGTTCCACATGCTCGGCACGGTCGCCGGCGGTCGGGACACGTTCAGCTACACGTTCACGGCGCCGCACCGGATCCGGTTGATCGGGTTCGAGGCGGCGGACGGCAAGACGATCGATGACATCAGTTTCTATCTGAATCTCGTCTTGCTGGACGTGACCCCGCCGACGCCGCTTGTCCTTGCGGCGACGGTCGCGCCGGGAACGCATGAGTTCCGGGCCCGTTATTTCGGCGTCTACGACCTGGAGTTCACGCCCCTCGCCGCGGTGCCCGCCCCCGCCGCGCTGCCGTTGTCGTTGGGCGGAATCGCCGCGCTGGCGCTGCTGCGGCGACGGCGGCGGGTCTGACGCGGATGGGGCGCACGGGGCCCGCAGGGAGCCCGTGGACACGGCGGAGAGGACCGTCTCAGCCCCACGGGATCCGGCGCTGGCGGAGACGCGCGGCGGGAGGCCGCCCGCGTCAGCCCCGAGCCGCGGCGGCGAGCGCTTCGAGCGCGTCGAAGTCCACGTCCAGCGGGCTGTGGCCGGTGGCCGCGAAGACCCGGCGCAGGTCGGCGGTGGTCAGGGCCACGGTGGCCTCGTTATGGAGCGGATGCACGTTGAGCACCGGCTCCGCCATCATTTGCGCGTCGACCGCGAGGCGGACGCGGTTGGCGACGTCGTTGACCACCCCCAGCGCCGTGACCGCGCCGGGCGCGACGCCGAGCAGGGCGCCCATGTCCTCGGGCGTGCCGAAGGACACCCGCCCGGCGCCCAGCGCCCGCCCGAGATCGGAGATCCGCACGGCGCGGTCCTCCCTGCAAACCACCAGCCAGTGTTCGCCGGATTTCGCCTTCAGGAACAGGTTCTTGCAGTGGGCGCCGGGCAGGGTTCCGCGCAGGGCGCGGGATTCCTCGACGGTGCGCAGGGGCGGGTGCGCGTGCCGGGTGACGGCGACGCCGAGGCGGTCGAGCATGGCCGTGAGCGCCGCTTCGGCCGCCGCCGGATCGACGGTGGCGTCCGCGGGAAGGGGGGCGGCGGGGGCGGTTCCGGTCATCGCGGGGCGCTTTCGGTGAGAAACGGGCGGCGGAGGGCAGGCGACCCGCCGTTTCAAGCCGCGCCGAGGCGACAGGTCAAGACCGGCGGGCCGCCGCGCGCGCCCTGCGCGGTCCGCCCCCCGCGGCCGGTGCGAACAGGGGCGGGAGCCGTCCCCGTCTCCGCAAAGCGGAGACGCCGGCCGCAGCGCGGCCGGGCGCGGGGCCTTGCCCCGCGCGGACGGCCGGCGCGACCCTCCGACCGGACCGAGGGGCGGCGCCGTCGCAGGCCGCGCGCGGCGGGCGGAGCGCCCCGTCCCGTCCCGGCGACCGCGAAACCCGTGGTTTCCGCCCCCAACGCCGCCCCCGTCTCCGTCTTCGCCCCCTCTTCGCCCCCTCCGCGCCCACCCGGCGCGTTGTTTCCCCCGCGCCGATGCGCTACGCGAGACGCGCCGCGCCCGGGCCATCCCCCGCCCGAACCCGCGCGCCCCGGCCGGGGCGTGACGGCGCGCAGACGCGACATGAAGGCAAGGAGCCCCCCGCGTGAGATATGTCAGCACCCGTGGACAGGCCCCGGTCCTCTCCTTCGAGGACGCCATGCTGGCCGGGCTCGCCCGCGACGGCGGGCTTTACGTGCCCGAGGTCATCCCGACCCTGCCGTGGAACGAGATCGCCGACCTCGCCGGTCTCGGCTACGAGGAGACCGCCTTCCGGGTGATGTCCCCCTTCGTGGGCGACTCGGTGGCGCCGGACGCGCTGCGCGCCCTGATCGACCGCGCCTATGCCGGTTTCGGCCACGCCGCCCGCGCGCCGCTGGTGCAGATCGGCGAGAACGACTGGATCCTCGAACTCCACCACGGCCCGACGCTGGCCTTCAAGGACTTCGCGATGCAGCTGGTCGCCCAGCTGTTCCAGCATGCGCTGGCCGCGCGGGGGTCGCGGGTGACCATCGTCGGCGCGACCTCGGGCGACACCGGGTCGGCGGCCATCGACGCCTTCGCGGGTCTGGACAACGTCGACGTCTTCATCCTCTACCCCCATGGCCGCGTCTCCGAGATCCAGCGCCGGCAGATGACCACCCCCACCGCGCATAACGTCCACGCGCTGGCGGTGAAGGGCGATTTCGACGACTGCCAGGCGCTCGTGAAAGGCATGTTCAACGACCACGCCTTCCGGGACGAGATGGGGCTGGCCGCGGTCAACTCGATCAACTGGGCCCGCGTGCTGGCGCAGGCGGTCTACTACTTCACCTCCGCGGTCGCGCTCGGCGCGCCGCACCGGCCGGTCAGCTATTCGGTCCCCACCGGCAATTTCGGCGACATCTACGCGGGGCATATCGCGCGCTCGATGGGGCTGCCGATCGACCGGCTGGTGATCGCCACCAACCGCAACGACATCCTGCACCGCACGCTTCAGACAGGGATGCACCGCATCGACGGGGTGGAGCCGACCATTTCGCCCAGCATGGACATCCAGATCAGCTCGAATTTCGAGCGGCTGCTGCATGAGCTGCTGGACCGGGACGGGCAGGCCGTGGTCAACCTGATGGAGGCGCTGCGCCAGCAGGGCGGCTACGCGCTGCCAGACGCGGCGCTCGCCCGTCTGCGGGGCGAGTTCGACAGCGGCCGGTCGGATGAGGACGAGACCCGCGCCACCATCGCCGCCATCCACGAGGTGACCGGACAGGTGATCGACCCCCATACCGCCGTCGGCGTGAAGGCCGCCTCCGACGCCCGCGGCCGGCCGGCCACTCCCATGGTGGTGCTCGGCACCGCCCATGCCGCCAAGTTCCCCGACGCGGTGGAGGCGGCCTGCGGCGTGCGCCCCGACCTGCCGCCGCGCCTCGCCCATATCCTCGACGCGCCCGAGCGCCTGCGGATCGTCGAGAACGATCTCGCCGCGCTGGAACGCGAAATCCGCATGGAGGTCCGCTCTTGACCGCACGTCCCGCCGCTCCGGAGATGCGTCTCCACACCCTGCCCAACGGGATCCGCGTGGCGACCGAGCGGATGCCGGGCCTCGCCTCCGCCGCGCTGGGCGTGTGGATCGGGGCCGGAGGGCGCCACGAGACCGCGGACGAGACCGGAGTCGCCCATTTCCTGGAGCATATGGCGTTCAAGGGCACCGACACCCGGTCGGCCTATGACATCGCCGTCGCGATCGAGGACGTGGGCGGATACCTGAACGCCTACACCTCGCGCGAGGCGACCGCCTATTACGCCCGCGTGCTGGGCGAGGACGCGGGACTGGGGCTGGAGCTGCTGGCCGACATCCTGACCCGCCCGATCTTCACGCCCGAGGATATCGAGCTGGAGCGGGGCGTGATCCTGCAGGAGATCGGCCAGGCGCTCGACACCCCCGACGACATCATCTTCGACTGGTTGCAGGAGGTCGCCTATCCCGGCCAGGCCTTCGGGCGGCCGATCCTGGGCGAGAACGAGCATGTGAAGGCGGTGTCGGAGCGGATGCTGCGCGGCTTCGTCGCCCGCTGCTACGCGCCCGAGCGGATCGTGATCGCCGCCGCCGGCGACGTCGACCACGACGCGCTGTGCCGGCAGGCGGAGGCGCTGTTCGGCCATCTGGAGCGCCGCGCGCCCCCGGCGATGGAGCCGGCGAAGTTCATCGGCGGCGAGCGGCGGTTCGAGAAACCGCTGGAGCAGGCGCATTTCGCGCTGGGGCTGGAGGCGCCGGGCTGGAACGCCGACGATCTCTATGCCGGCCAGGTGGTGGCGACGCTGCTGGGCGGGGGCATGTCCTCGCGCCTGTTCCAGGAGGCGCGGGAGAAGCGGGGGCTGTGCTATTCGATCTTCGCGCAGGCTTCCGCCCATGAGGATACCGGGCTCTTCACCGTCTACGCCGGCACCGGCGGCGGGGAGATCAAGGGTCTGTCCGAACTGGTGATGGACGAGATCCACCGCGCCGCCGCCCAGGCCGACGCCGCCGAGACCGCCCGCGCCCGCGCGCAGCTCAAGGCCGGGCTGCTGATGGGCCTCGAAAGCCCGTTCGGGCGGTGCGAGCGCATGGCCCGTTCCCTGCTGATCTGGGACCGGGTCTGGCCGACGGACGAAACCGTCGCCCGGATCGAGGCCGTCGACACCGACGCCGTGCGCGCCGCCGCCGCGAAGATGGCGGGAAGCGGCAAGCTGGCGCTGGCGCTTTACGGCCCGGTCTCCGACACCCCCACGCCTGACGCGCTTCTGGCGCGGCTGGCGGGCTGAGCCGGGGCCGGGCCCGGTGCTGTTCCGGCGCAAGCCGGAGCTTCGGCTCGACGCCCCCCGGCTGGCGCTGCGCCCGCCGGTGATGGCCGATCACGCCCAATGGGCGCGGCTGCGGCGGGAGGGCGACGCCTTCCTGCGGGAATGGGAGCCGCTCTGGGCGCGGGACCACCTCTCACGCGCCGCGTTCCGCAACCGGGTGGCCTGGGCGCGCCGGCTGGTGGAGGAAGGCCGCGGCGCGCCGTTCTTCATCTTCGCCAACGGGGCGGATGACGTGCCGGCCGGCACGCTGGTGGGCGCGATCACGCTGGACAACGTGCGGCGCGGGCCGGCGCAGGCGGGCACGGTCGGCTACTGGGTCGGGCAGGGCTACGCGCGCCGCGGCTACATGACGGAGGCGCTGGCCGCGGTGCGCGGCCACGCCTTCGGCGCCGCGGATCTCAGCCGGATCGAGGCCGCCTGCCTGCCGGAGAACAAGCCCTCGCGCGCGCTGCTGGAGCGTTGCGGGTTCAAATACGAGGGCGTGGCCCAGAGCTATCTGCAGATCAACGGGCGCTGGCGCAGCCACGTGCTCTACGCCGCGCTGCGCCCGGATCGGCGCGGGCGGGTGGAGGGCGCGGCGGCGTCCTAGGCGCCGGTTGAGCGCGCCCGGCTCTCGCATCGGCGGAGGTCTCGGGATCGCCGCGGCTCTTGCTTGCGCGCGGGCGGGCGGGGCAAGTAGGTAGGAAGCGCGCCCGCCCGAAAGGGGCGGACCAGCCGGGGGGCGGATCGCCGGGGGGCCGAAACGCTCCCGGCGCGCGAGCGAAGGACAAGCCATCCCATGCGCGACGAAGATCAGCCCGGCGACGATCACGCGACGGAGCCGCAGGCGGCCGAGGCGGCCGGCCCCGGAACTGGCCCCGGAACTGGCCCCGAAACTGGCCCCGAGGCGGGTGACGTGACGGGCGAAGCCACGGCCGCGGCCGACGAGGGGCCCCGATACGGCAAACCGTTGCTTGCGGCCGGGCTCGTCGCCCTGGCGCTGCTGGTCGGGCCGGGCGCGTGGGTCGGGGCCGGCGAGATCGGGCGCGTTTCCGCCGCACGGGCGACCGGGGCGCTGACCGCCATCGGCGCCGACTGGGCGAGGGTCGAGGCCGACGGGCTGCGGCTGTCGCTTCTGGGCGCCTATCCTGACGCGGCCGCCCATGGCGCGGCGCTGGCGGCGCTGGCCGGGGCCTCGCCGCTGTCGCGCATCGCCGACGACGCGGCGCGCGCGGCGCCGTCCCGCGGCGATCCCGCGGCGGATCCGGCGCCCCGCCCCGCGCCCATCCTCCGGCAAGCGCAGGCCGGCGCCCCGGTGCTTCTGGCCGCGGCGGGCGACGCGGCGACCGCGACCACGCCGATCCAGGAGGCCGCGCCCGCCGCGCCCGATCCCGCGCCTCGGGCGACCGCGACGGCGGAGGCGGAGGCCGAGCCCGGACCCGACGGCGGGGCCGAGGCCACGCCCCCGGCCCCGGTTCCGCCCCAGCCCGGTCAGGCGCCGGCCGAGCCGAAATCCGCCGCCGCGGCGCCGGCGGCGGATTTCGGCTCCCCGCTCACGCTGGCGCGCAGCGGCGACTCGCTGGTCGCCGCCGGGGCCGCCCATCCCGACCTCGTCGCCGCCCTGCGCGCGGCGCTGGCCGCCATCGACGGCGCGCCCGAGCTTGCCGACGCCACCGTGCCCCGCCGCAGCCCGCCCGACCCGGAGCGCCTGGCGCTGGCCCGCGCCGCCATCGCCGCGGTGGCGGCCCTGGGCGACGCCCGCGCCGAGCTCGCCCCCGGCGTGCTGTCCCTCTCCGCGCTCGCCCCCAGCCGCGACGCCGCCGACGCCGCGACCGAAGTCCTGCGCGCCGCGGCGCCCGAGGGCACGACCCTGCTGCTCGACATCTCCGCCCCGCCGCCGGCCCTGTCCCCGTTTCGCTTCGGCGTGTCCTTCGGCCCCTCCGGCCCGGCCCTGCTGAGCTGCGACATGCGTTCGGAGGCCGAGGGGCGCGAGGTGCTCGCCGCCTTCGCCGAACTGCCCGGCGCCGAGACCCACGGGTCGGGCGAGCGCCTGTGCCGGCTGGGCGTCGGCGCGCCGTCCCAGCGCTGGGGCGAGGCGGCGGCGGCCGGGGTGCGGGCGCTGGGCGCGCTCGGCGCCGGGCGGTTCGAGATCATCGACGCGGAAGCGCGGCTGGTGGCGGCGCCCTCGGTCGGGCCGGGGCGTTTCTCCCGCGTGGCGCGGGCGCTGGCGGCGGAGCTGCCGCCGTCCTTCGCGCTGCACCTGACCCCGCCGCCGCCGCGGGCCGGGCCGCGCATGCAGGGCGCCGAGGATCCGGAGGACGAAGGCCGCGCCCCGCGCTGGCTGGCCCTGCGCCGGGACGAGAACGGCGCCGTGACGCTGGGCGGCGGGGCCCCGGACGCGGCCAGCCGCGCGGCGGTGGCGGCCTATGCGCGGGCGCGCTTCGGGGCGATGGCCGTGGACGACGCGATGTCGCTGGCCGAGGCCGCCCCGCCCCCGACCTGGCGACGCGCGGCGCTGGCCGGCATCGACGCGCTGCGCCCGCTCGACCGCGGCGCCCTGCGCTATGACGGCGAGGCGGTGCGGGTGGAGGGCGCCTCCCTCCGTCCCGCCGCGGCGCGGGAGGCCGACGCGGCGCTCGCCCCCCTGCGGGAACTGGGCCTCTCGGCGCGCAGCGTGGTCACGGTGGACCTGCCGGCGCTGGCCGCCCGGCTGCCGCTGCCCGGGCGCGACTGCCTGATCTCCCTCGCCGCGGAGGTGGCGGCGGACCCGATCGGCTTCGCCCCCGGCGAGACGTCGATCGAGGCCGGCAGCGGCGCGGTGCTGGACCGGCTTGCGGCGATCCTGACGCGCTGCAGCGGGCTGGTGGTGGAGATCGGCGGCCATACCGACAGCCAGGGGCGCGAAAGCACCAACCAGCGGCTCAGCCAGGGGCGGGCGGGGGCGGTGCTGAACGCGCTCCACGCCCGCGGCGTGCCGCTGTCGCGCATGGTGGCGCAGGGCTATGGCGAAAGCCGCCCCATCGCCGACAATGGCGACGAGGCGGGCCGGGCCGCGAACCGGCGGATCGAGTTCTCCGACGCCGCGATGAGCGCCGCGACGCTGGGCGAAGGCGGGACCGGGCCCGAGACCGGCCCGGACAGGGAGGGCGGCGGATGACCCGGCTGGAGCTTGCCGTCGCGCTGGGGGCGGCGCTGCTGGTCGCGGCGGCCCTGGGCTGGGCGCTGGGGGCGCTGCGGGCGCAGATCCGCCGGCGCGGGGGCGCCGAGGCGCGGGCGCTGGCCGACCTGTCGCGCCGGCTCGCCGACGCGGAGGAGGCCCGCGACGCGCTGGCCGCCGAGACCGCGGCGCGGGAGGCCGGGCTGATCGCCGCGGCGCAGGAGACCGAGACCGAGCTGCGGCGGGACCTGACCCAGCGCACCGCGGAACTCGACGCCGCCATGGACACCATCGGCGCCCTGCGCCGGGAGATCGAGGCGCTTCGCGGCGCCGCCTGACCGCGCCGTCCGACCGTTCCCTCCCGCTTCCCCCCCGCCTTCGAGGATCCGCCCGGTGAACGCCTCCCCCGTGATTTTCGACTGCGACGGCGTGCTGGTCGACTCCGAGGTCATCCACCTCGCCGTGGAACGCGAGCATCTGGCGGCCCTCGGGCTGGTCTATGAGGATGCGGCCTATCTGACCCGTTTCGTCGGGCTGGCCGACGCCGCCTTCCGCCGGGAGATCGAGCGCGATCACAGGGCGCGCGGGCTGGGTCCGCTGCCCGCGGGGACGTTCGAGCGCATGGCCGCGCAGGCCTCCGAGCGGCTGGAGCGGGCGTTGCGCCCTCTTCCCGGCGCGGAGGCGTTCGCGGCGGGGCTGCGCGGGCCGCGGGCGGTGGCGTCCTCCAGCAACGCGGCGGCGCTGGAGTTCAAGCTGCGCAAGACCGGGCTGAGGCGGTATTTCGGGCCGCATGTCCATGCCGGCGACCAGGTGGCGAACGGCAAGCCGGCGCCCGACCTGTTCCTGCGGGCGGCGCGGGGGCTGGGGGCCGATCCCGCGGATTGCCGGGTCATCGAGGACAGCGTCAACGGCGTGCGCGCGGCGCGGGCCGCGGGCATGGAGCCCTGGGGGTTCGCAGGCGGCGGCCACGCGGACGCGGACCTGCCCCGCCGCTTGCGCGCGGCCGGGGCGACGCAGGTGTTCTCCAGTTTCGCGGAGGCCTCGGCCTTTCTCGGTCAGCGCTGATGGACGAGCCCGCCCGCCCCCTGAGGCGACGGGCGGCATGACCGCCGAAGGGGCGGCCGGTGACGCCCTCGCCCCCCGGTTCCGTGCGCCGCGGGCGGGACGGCGCGGCCTGGCGCCCGCGGGACGCGGCGCATGGCGGCTTCCCGGCCCGGCGCGCCCGCGTTTCGCCGTCTTGCCGCCGCCTCGGCCATCGGGATAGGTCTGGGGCCGGTATCCTCCGGACAGAACAGGGGCGAGGCATGGTTTCCGACAGCGCGATGCGGACGGGTTACGGGGTGGACGGCGCGCCCGATCCCAGCGACGCGCTGCCGCCCGAGGCGCTGCCCGAGGGCTGCCATACCGTCGTCGTCGGCGTCGGCGACCTCAACGGCATCCTGCGCGGCAAGCGGGTCACGGCGCAGCACTGGCGCTCGGTTCGCCGGCGGGGCATCGCGCTCGACAACACCTTCTTCGCGATGGATGTGGGCTCGCTGCTGGTGCCGAACGCCTATTCCTCGGCGGATGGCGGTTTTCCCGACCTGACCATCGTCCCCCGCGGCCCCCTGCGCCCGGTGCCGTGGGAGGAGGGCGTGTGGCTCTGCCTCGGCCAGGCGCGGGAGAAGGACGGCTCGCCCATCCCCATCGACCCGCGCCAGCCGCTGCTGCGCGCCGTCGCCCGCGCCCGCGACATGGGGTTCGAGCCCCGCGCGGCCGGGGAGCTGGAATTCTACCTGCTCGACGACAAGACCCTGCGCCCGCGCGAGGATCGGCCCGAATGCTACGGGCTCGGCCGGGCGGCGGAGCTGGAGCCGGTGCTCGGCCCGATCCGCCGCCACCTGGCCGAGATGGGCGTGCCGGTGGAGCAGTCGAACCCCGAATTCTCCGCCGGCCAGGTGGAGGTCAACCTTCGCCACGCCCCGGCGCTGGAGGCCGCGGACCACGCCCTGCTGCTGCGCGGCATGGTCAAGCAGATCGTGCGCCCCCACGGGCTGGTGGCGAGCTTCATGGCCAAGCCCTTCCACGACCGGTCGGGCAACGGCTTTCACGTCCACCATTCGCTGTGGCGCGACGGGATCAACGCCTTCGCCGACCAGGGCGGGCTGTCGGAGACCGGACGCTGGTTCCTCGGCGGGATCCAGGCGGCGATGCGCGAAAGCTCCATCGTCGGCTCCACCCATCCCAACGCCTATCGGCGGCGGATGAACTATTCCTACGCGCCGATCACCGCGAGCTGGGGGATCGACAACCGCACCGTGGCCCTGCGGGTGATCGAGGGCGAAGGCCCCGAGGACGACCCCACCGTGCGGATGGAGAGCCGGGAGGCCGCGGCCGACTGCAATCCCTATCTGCTGATGGCGGTGCAGCTCGCCTCCGGCCTGCGCGGCATCGCCGAGCGGATCGAGCCCACGCGCCCGACCGAGGGCGACGCCTACGCGCTGGAGAACCGCCGCCCCCTGCCCGCCACCCTGCGCGAGGCGATGGAGGCGGCCCAGGGCTCGACCTTCCTGGCCGAAACGCTGGGGGAGCCTCTGGTGGGCCTGCTGATCGACAACGCGGCGCGGGAGCTGGACGTGGTGGAGCGCGAGGTCCCGCCCTCCGAGCTCGCCCGCTATCTTGAGGCGATGTAGGCGCGGACCCGCCGGGGAGGGTCCTTTTGGCGTGGCCGCGGGGGGCTATTGCAGGGCGGCCACCTCGCGGTTGGCGAAGGTCAGGCGGTCGGCGAGGATGCGGATCACCAGCTCCTCCAGCGCCATGGCCGCGGCGGGGTCCCCGGCCTTCAGCCGGGCGAAGGCGGCGGCGTCCAGGGCCCGCACCTCCGTCGCCCGGTCGGCGATGACCGAGGCCGAGCGCGCCGCGCCGGTGAAGAACCCGATCTCCCCGATCACCGTGCCGCCCAGCGCCGAGCGCAGGCGCATCGACGGTCCGCCCGGCGCCTCCAGAAAGATCGAGACCCGACCGCCGACGATGAAAAAGAGCGAATCCGGCGGCTCTCCCTGTCGGCACAGCACCTCCCCCGCGGCGAGATCGCGGCGGCGCAGGACGGCGGCGATGCGGGCGGCGGCCTCGGCCGGCCGCAGGGGGCGGGCGCCGGGCCCGGGCTCGCGGGCGGGGATGTCCAGCCCGGGGGCGCCGGCGAGTTCCTCCTCCAGCCAGGTTTCGATGTCGGGCGGCGGCGCCGAAGCCCCGCCCAGCGCCGCGAGCAGCCGGTCCTCGCAGGCCTCCAGCCCCTGTTCGAGCGTGGCGAAGATGCTGACGTCGCCCAACCCGTCGAGCCCCGCGCCGACTCCCAGCGCCCGCGCCCGGCGTCCCGACGGGTCCAGTCCGGTCAGCGCCAGCGCGGTTCCGGTTTCGGCCAGCTGGTCGCGCAGCCGCTCCAGGCTGGCGCGGGCGGTGGAATCGACGCCGGTGACGGCGTGGAAATCCAGCACCACCGAATGACCGGGAGAGGCGGCGCCGGGGGCGGCGAGCGCCTCGGCCTCGGCGGCGGCGCGGGCCTCCTCGGCGATGCGGGCGGCGACGCCGAAGAACAGGAAGCCCTGCAGGCGGAAGATGCGGATGCGCCCGCCGGCGGCGCGCAGGGCGGCTTCGTCCCCGGCGGAGCGGTCGACGAAGCTGGCGTAGTCGGCGCGGGTCAGGCGCTGGCGCACGGCGGGGGCGCGGGCGCAGGCCAGGGCGAAGCTGATGCAGGAGATGACCACGCCCATGGCCACCCCCTCCAGGTAGCCGTAGCGCAGGATCAGCGCGAAGATGGCCAGCGCGAGGGCGTATTCGAACCCGGTCATCCGGCCCGCCGACCGCCCCAGCCAGCGCCGCAGCATCCCCGCGCCCATGTAAAGCGCCATGCCGCCCAGCACCGGCATCGGCACCCAGGCGGCGGAGGCCGGCCCGGCCAGCGCGAAGCCGATGCACGCCGCCCCCGCCAGCGCCGCCGAGGCGCGCCCGCCCGCCCCCATCTCCACGTTCAGGGCGGAACGGTTGAGCGACAGGTTCGAGGGCAGCCCGGCGACGAGCATGGCGCCGGCGGAGGCGAGGGAAGAGGCGAGGAATTCCCGGTCCAGGTCGAGCCGGGCGGCGGCATGCGCCTCCAGCCCCGCGGCGTTGAGCATCAGGGCCATGGCGGCGACGAGGGCGACGGACAGGATCTCGGGCGCGGCGGCGAGCAGGACGCCGGCGTCGGGCGCGTGGGTCGCGAGCGCGAGGATCGGCAGGGCGAGCCCCGCCTCTCCCGGCAGGGGCGGCAGCCAGCCGCCGGCGCGCAGGGTCTCGGCCGGGAGCAGGCCGCGCGCGGCGGCGACGCCCACGACCAGCGTCGCGGCGATGACGCAGAGCGGGGCCGCCATGGTGGCCCCCGTGGCGCGGCGCAGGATGGCGAGGGCCAGCGCGAAGGCCAGCGCCGCCAGCGCCGGGGCCGGGAGGCGCCCGTCCAGCGCGCCGGCGACCAGGGTCGCTCGGTCGCTCCCCGCGGCGAGCGACAGGCCGGCCAGCGCGAGGAAGCCGCCGGACCCGGCCAGGAAGCCGGTGACCACCGGGAACGGCACGAAGCGCAGCCATCCCGCCAGCCGCCATGCCCCGACCGCCCCCAGCGTCAGCGCCGTGACCAGGCAGGCCGCGATCAGCGCCGCGGCCACATTGGCGAGCGCCTGCTCCGGGTCGGCCGCGCCCCCCGCGGCGCCGGCCCCCGCCATTCCGGCGGTCAGCGCCGCGACCACCGCCACGACCGGCGTGTCCGGCCCGCCCACCGCGCGGGGAAAGGAGGAGAGCAGCGCGAAGGCGAGGCAGCCGACCCCCGCCGACAGCACCGCCCCGATCACCCCCGCCTGCGCCTGCGCCGCCAGGGGCCCGGAGAAGACCAGCGCCCCGAAGGACAGCGAATAGGCGATGGCGACGAGGGCGAGCGCGAGGCCCGCGGTCACGTCGCGCGCGGCGCGGCGGGCGACCGGGAGCGGACCGCCGGGCGCGCCGGGAGCGCCGCGGGTGGGTTCGGGGCCGGGGGTAGCGTGGCCTCCGCGCGGGGCCGCGGGTTGCGGAACACCCCTGTCTGCGGACGCGCTTTCCCCGGCCGCGGGGCGCTGCGCATCCGCGCCGGCAAGGGCGGGACCGGCGGCGTCGGAGGTCGGGGCGAGGCGCGTCCCCGCATCGTTTGTTTGCGAACGCGCCGCGTCTTCCATGACGTCTTCCGGATTGAGTGCGTTGGGGAAACCGTAGGGGCCAGCGGAATGCGCGCACAAGTGAAGGACCGCACGCCGCGCCGCCGCCGGCGGGCGCCGGGGTCAATCTTCATCAAACCGTCATCGTAACGTCACGAAGTTCTTCACCCCGCGCTCATCCCGGAGGCGCCCCGCGGCCCTATCGCGGCAGGCGCAGCACCGCGCGCAGGCCTCCCATGCGCTCGGACCTCTCCAGCGTGATGGCGCCGCCATGGGCCCGCGCGATGTCCTGGGCGATGGCCAGCCCCAGCCCGACCCCGCCGCCCTTGTCCTGGTTGCGGGCCGCATCCAGCCGGGTGAAGGGGCGGAACGCGGCCTCGCGACGGTCATCGGGGATGCCGGGCCCGTCATCCTCCACCGCCCATTCCACGTAAAGCCGCCCCATCCGCAGCGTCGCCTCGGCGTGGTCGCCATAGCGGCAGGCGTTCTCCAGCAGGTTGCCCAGCGCCCGCCGCACCGCGCCCTCGCGCAGGGTCACGGGCGCGGGGGGGAGGCTGTCGGAGGCGAGCCGGATCTCGACCTCGCCGCCCCCGCGCCGCGCGGCCTCGGCGGCGGCCTCCATCAGCGCCATGGGGTCGGCCTCGCCCGACTGCTCCCCGGCCCCGCCGCGGGCGTAGTCGAGAAAGGCGGCGAGCATCCGCTCCATCTCGTCCACGTCGCGCTTGAGCTCCTCGGCCTCGGGCTGGTCCTCCATGAAAGCCAGCGCCAGCTTCATCCGGGTCAGCGGCGTGCGCAGATCGTGGGAAACGCCGTAGAGCATGTTGGCGCGCTGCTCCATCGCGCGCTCGACCCGGCGGCGCATGTCGAGAAAGGCGGCGCCGGCGCGGCGGATCTCCTCGGCCCCGGCGGGGCGGAACGGGGCGGAGCGGCCGCGGCCGAACTCCTCCGCCGCGGTGGCGAGCTGGCGGATCGGGCGCACCTGGTTGCGCAGGAAGATCACCGCGACCACGGCCAGCAGCATGGCGGTGGCGACCATCCAGACCAGCAGGATATGCGGGTTGGACGCGATCGTGCGCTTGCGCGGGATCAGGGCGCGCATCACGCCCTTGTCGGTCTGGATCTTCACCTCGACGTCGCGGTCGTAGCGCAGCAGGTCGATGGCCATGGGGCGGGGGATGTTGGCCCGCAGCGTGTCGGCGAGCGCGTTGCCGGAGACGTCGTAGAAGCGCCGCATCCGCTCGGGCGAGACGGCGCGGCCGGCGTCGAGCGCCAGCGTCAGGCCCAGCGGACGGGCGAGGCGTTCGAGCCCGGCGCGGGCGGTCTCGATGTCGGGGGCCTCGTCGACGGCGGCGACGGCGTAGTTGAGCTCCAGCGCCACGGCGCCGGTCATCTGCTCGGTGACGCCGGCGTAGTGGCGCTGGATGAACAGGCCGGCGACGACGCCCTGAAGGAGGATGATCGGAGCCAGCAGGATCAGCAGGGCGCGGCCGAAGAGCGAGCGGGGGAGGTATTTCTTGTAGGGTTTGGCCATGGGCGCAGGCTGCGGCCTGGCGGGGCGGGCGCCAAGGGGGAAATGCGGCGGAAGCCGCGCGGCGGCGGTCGCGCGGGTGGGAAGGTCGGCGCCCGCGCGGCGTTGAGGCGGGGGCGCGGGCGGCGGGGGGCGCCGGTGGAGACGGGGGCGCGGCATCGGAGGTCCGCGCTGGCGGGACGCGTGGGAAGCGGTTCAGGGCGGCGCATGTCGGGGCTGAATCGTTGCGGCGGAACGGGTTCGGCCTGGTCGCCGGCCAGCGATCAGCGCCGCGGCCACGGCGCCGGGCGCCCCCTGGCGCGGCCCGGACCCCGCGCGTCCGGCGGGACGGCCGCAGGCCGGACGCGCCGCGCCGGCCGGATCCGTCGCAGCCCCGTCTTCCGCGCGCCGGCCCGAAAACCCCTTGCCTCCCCACGCCCCGACGCGTGACACATTGGGCGCCCGACCCGCGCCCCCCACCGCGCGCGCTCCCCTGCGCATCCGGGCCACGAAACCGCGAGGAGATGCCCGATGGCCGCCGACCCGTTCAACCGCGACCCCGCCGTGACCCATGGCGAGGCGGTCAGGCTGGAGCCCGGCCTGCGCCGGATCACCTGCCCCAATCCCGGCCCGATGACCTTCACCGGCACCCAGACCTATATCCTCGGCGAGGGCCAGGTCGCCGTGATCGACCCCGGCCCGGTCGACGAGGACCACCTCGAAGCCGTGCTCGGCGCCCTCGCCCCCGGCGAGAACGTCCATGCCATCGTCCTCACCCACACCCATATCGACCATTCCCCGGGCGTGGCCCCCCTGCTGGCCCGCACCGGCGCCCCGACCTACGGCTTCGGCCCGCATGGCGCGGGGATGTCGCGGCGGATGACCGATCTCGCCGCTTCGGGCGCGCAGTTCGGCGGGGGCGAGGGCGGGGACCGGACCTTCAGGCCCGACAACCTGCTCGCCGACGGCCAGCGGCTGGAGGGGCCGGGCTGGGCGATGACCGCGATCCACACGCCGGGCCACATTTCCAACCACCTGGCCTTCGCCATCGAGGCGGACGGCATGGCCCCGGGCGCGGTGCTCTCGGGCGATCACGTGATGGGCTGGTCGACCTCCATCGTCTCGCCCCCGGACGGGGACATGGCCGCCTACATGGCCAGCCTGCGGAAGCTGCAGGGGCGGGGGGACCGCGTGTTCTATCCGGGCCATGGCCACCCGATCCAGGACCCCGAGGCGATGATCGCCCATCTCATCGCCCATCGGGAGCAGCGCGTCGCCCAGATCCTCGACGCCCTGAAGACGGAGACGGGGGCCACCCCGGCGGAGCTCGCCGCCGCCATCTACACCGAGGTCGACCCCCGCCTGCTGCCCGCGGCGGCGCGCAACGTGTTCTCCGTGCTGATCGGGCTGGTGGAGGAGGGACGCGCCGCGCATGACGGCGCCCTGACCCCCGACACCGCGTTCCGCAGGGTCTGAACGCCCCGCGGCGCATGCCGCCCCGCCTTCGCCCGCGGCCGGGCGCCAGGTCTCCCTGCGCCGCCGGGCGCCAAGTCTCCCCGCGCCGCCGGGCGCCCGGTCTCCGAGCGCCGCGGGCGGAACGTCTCCGCCCGCGGGCCCTCGACGCGGCGCCCGGCGCGGGGCGGATCGGGGGTCAGTCCTCGCAGATCTCGCGCAGGGCCAGCCATTGCGCGTCTTCCAGCGCCGGCCGGTAGGGCGCGCCCGCGGTCACGTCGGCGGCGCGGGCGTCGGCGATGCGCTCATCCATGTCGGGATGCGAGGCGAAATGCCGGGCCAGCCCCTCGGGCCGCGCGCCGGGCCCGGCGGAGAGCCGCTCGAAGAACCCCGCCAGCGCCGAGGCGGGCAGGCCGGCCCGGGCCAGAAGCTCCTGCGCGTAGACATCGGCCTCGCGCTCGGCCTCCTGGGAATAGCCGGCGTCGACCAGCGCCCCGGCCAGCCGAGTCGCCGCCGAGCCTCCCGCCACGTCGCCGAACATCATCCCGATCAGCGCCGTCGAGCCCGCCCCGCGCAGCATGTCGCGCAACTGGTGACGCAGCGCCACATGGCCGAGCTCATGGGCCAGCACCGCCGCCACCTCATCCGGTCCCGAGGCCTGCTCCAGCAGCGCCGAGAGCACCAGAACGTAGCCCCCCGGCGCCGCGAAGGCGTTGACCTGGTCCGAGCGATAGACCGCCGCGTTGATCGGCACATGCAGGTTCGCCGCGGAGGACAGCCGGGCGATCATCGCGTTCAGCGCCGCCACGCCCTCGGGCGCGTCGCAGCGGCGGGCCCCCCTGGGGAACATGACGCGCACGGCCTGGTCGCGGGCGGCCTCGCCCAGCGCGCGCTCCTGCTCCGCCGGGATCAGGGGCGCCATCCGCTCGGCCGCCATCGGGGCCAGCCAGAACAGCGCCGCGGCGGCCGCCGCCAGCGCGCCGCCGCCCCAGAGCGTCATGCGCAAGGCCCCGCGGGCGGGCGAGGGACGGCGGTCGAGATCCTCGCACACCGCCTCGATCGCCTCGATCATCTGGGGGTCGCGGATCACCAGCCGCTCGTCCGCGTCTTCGAGCCGGTCGGGGTCCGGGGTCAGCACCATCAGGTCGCCCGGCGCGTCGGCGGCGGCCTGCGAGATCCGGCGCAGGCTGGCCAGCGCCCAATGCGCCACCGGCATGTCGTCGAAGCTCATCAGGGTCAGTGACTGTTCGCCGAAGCGGACCACGACCTCCTGCGGCTGGCCGCGGATCCCGTCATGGTAGTCGCCCACCGATTCCAGCAGCGCATAGCGCTCAAGCGCCGTGCCGCGCACGCCGCCCATTCGTCTGCCGCCGGAGCCTTTGGCCATGGGTCCTCGTCCTGACCGCCCCGGCGCGGCCCCCTGGCGGGGCCGTCTTCCCGGGCGCGGGCCGGCCCTACATAGGCGATCCGCCGGGCGGGGACGAGCCCTGCGGCGCAGGCTTCCGGCGGGCGGGACGCCGCGGGTCGGGGTGGAAAGCGGGGGGGGAACGGGGGGGGAACGGGGGGAAACGGGCGCCGCGGCGTCAGAACAGGCCGAGGTCGAAGGCGTCGTCCAGCCCTTCGCCCGCCGCCTCGCGATCGGCCGCGCGCTGGCGCACCGGCTCCAGCCGGTTGACGTCCTGAACGGTGATCGAGTCGCACAGATGCTCATGCCGTCGCCGCACGAAGACATAGGTCCACAGCCACAGCATGAAGGTCGCCGACAGGAAATAGTCGGTGGCCATGGCCATCATCGCCAGCCCCTGCGCGCGCCAGGTGTGGAAGCCCTCGAACAGGCTGTCCGCCACCGCGTTCAGCGCCGGCCCCTGCAACGCCGGAAAGGCCGTGAGATCGAGGCTCAGCAGATGGTCGGCGCGCAGCTCCTCCAGCCCCTTGAGGTCCACCTGCTCCATGATGCTCCCCGCCGCGGGGTTCTCCATCTCGACGCGCGAGGCGGCGACCATGGGGATCGAGGTCACCGCGAAGATCATCACGTAGACGGCGAGTCCCGGCCAGAAATTGCGGCGCGAGACCGCCATGTAGGCGTCCACGATGTGCCACATGGAGAAGGTGCAGCGGATGCGGGCGCCGGCCAGGCTGCGGGCGTTCATGAACAGCCGCGTCTCTGCGGCGCGGTAGTTCGCCCAGGCCAGCGCCAGCCCCAGCACCAGCAGCAGCGCGGTCGCCACGATGGCCAGCGGCCCGTAGGCCAGCAGCAGCGCCGCGGGGTCGTCGAGCCTCAGGAGCTCGCGCAGTTCGGACGAGGCCGCCACCGCCGCGATCCCGCCGGCCAGCGTCCAGAACGGCAGCCAGTTGACCAGCAGCGGCCAGGGCCGGCCGTGGAATTCGAACGCGGCGTCGCCCCAGCGCATGGCGCGCGACATCCGCGCTTCGCGCATCCAGCGCCAGATGGGCCAGGCCAGCCCCGCCGTGGCCGCCACCACCGGCGCCCAGACCAGCCACAGGCCGGCCACCGACCAGCCCGAGCCCTCCATGCCGAAGCGGATGTTCTTCCACCGCGTGCGCGCCAGCCGGTAACGCCGCCCGCGGAAGGCCGCGTATTGCATCAGCGGCGACAGCAGCAGCAGAGCGACCCCCGCCGTCATCGCCCAGCCGCCGATCCCCGCGGCGCCGCCGCCCAGCAGCGACAGGCCGAGGAAGGCGCCGCCGAACCCCACGGCCCCGAACACCACCGCGAGGCAGGCCATGGCGATGGCGAAGCCGACGAACAGCTCCGACCCGCGGCCGGTGTATTCAAGCCGGGCGCCGTCGACCTCGGTATGCGCCCAGAGAATGCGGCGGGTCTGGGTCTTCATCCAGAACCGGTAGAGCCCCAGCGTCAGCACGGAGATCGCGCCGTGAGTGACCGTGACCGCCGAGAGCAGCCCCTTGTCGTCCTTGTATTCCGGCAGCGCCTCACGCGGGAGCGCGGAGAGCCCGGATTCCGCCGCGGCCCGGGCTGCGCGGGCGCGGCGCAGGCGCTCGGCGTGCTGGATCGCGGCGTGGGAGAACGCGTCGTCGCCGCGGATGGTGGCGACGACGTCGTTCTCCTCCGCGCGGGCCGCCTGGGCGGCGCGGGCGGCGGGGCTGGGGATGGCGTTGGGCGACCCGGGCGGCGGCGCCTGTGGCGCGGGCCGCGGCGCCGGAGCTGCGGACAGGTCGGGCTCGGTCCGCGGACCGGTCTCCGCCGGGCTGCGTCCGAAGGGGGAGAGCCGCTTGCGCGCGCCCTCTTCGGGCCGGGGCGCGGAGGCGGCGTCGCGCTCGGCCGCCGGCGGCTTTCCGGCCGCGTCCGCCGCATCGGCGTTTTTGTTGGCGGGCGGCGGCGGATGCGCCTGGGCGTGGTTGAGCGACATCGGCGCGTCGCCTGCGCCCTCGTCCAGCGAATAGAGGAACGACGGACGGTCCTGAACCACGTCGCCGAACAGATCGGCGATCGGCTCCGGGTCCTTCCTCGTCCGTTTACGCGCCATGTGAATCCCTACGCCCCGCGCGGGAAGGTCCGCACGCACCGATCCGGAAACGTATCACTTCCCCTTCCGGTAAAGAATATTAACCGGGCGCGAAGAGGCGCCGCGACGGCGCCCGCGGCCCGCCACAGCGCGAAGCCGCGCTCCGCCAGCCGGAAACGCCGTGGCGTCAAGGACTTGTGACAAAGCTCACAATAACGCGGGCGGCCCATTCTGGGGCAATCGCCCGCGAAGGCGCTCAAGGGCGGTCCCCCCCGGACCCGAAGGCCCGGGGGGAGGAGGCGAATCGGTCAGGCCGCCTCGGGGTGGTGGTAGCCGATGCCTTCGAGTTTCTTGCGCAGTTCCAGCTTGGAGATCTTGCCGGTCGCGGTATGCGGCAGCTCGTCCATGAAGATCACGTCGTCAGGCACCTGCCACTTGGCGAAATGCTCGGCGACGAGGGCGAGGATCTCCTCCTTCGGCGGCTTCTCGTCGCCGACGGGCACGATCACCAGGATCGGACGCTCGTCCCATTTGGGATGCGCCACCCCGATCGCCGCGGCCTCGGCCACCAGCGGATGCGCGACGGCGGCGTTCTCCAGGTCGATGGAGCTGATCCACTCGCCCCCCGACTTGATCACGTCCTTGGAGCGGTCGGTGATCCGCACATAGGCGTTGGGGTCCATGGTGGCCACGTCGCCGGTGTCGAACCACTGGGACCCGGGAAGCGCGGCGTCCTCGTCCTTGTTGTGGTAGCGCTTCACCACGCCGAAGCCGCGGATCCACAGCTTGCCCTGCTGCTTGCCGTCCCAGGGCAGCTCGTTCTCCGCGTCGTCGGTGATGCGCAGATCGACGCCGTAGGGCGGGTGGCCGACAGAGGTCTGGATGTCCAGCTTGCCGGCCTCGTCCAGCGCCATGACCTCGGGCTTGAAGGTGCAGACGGAGCCGAGCGGCGACGTCTCGGTCATCCCCCAGGCGTGGATCACCCGGGCGCCGTAGTCGTTCTGGAACGCCTCGATCACCGCGCGCGGGCAGGACGAGCCGCCGATGATCACCTTGTTGAGGGTGGAGAACTTCAGGTTGTTGGCCCGAAGATACTGCAGCATCCCCAGCCAGATCGTGGGCACCGCGGCGGTGGCGGTCACCCCCTGCTCCAGCATCTCGTAGAGCCCGGCCGCGGACATGTCGCGCCCCGGCATGACCAGCGACGCGCCGGACATGGCCGAGACATAGGCCAGCCCCCAGCCATTGGCATGGAACAGCGGCACCACCGGCAGGATCACGTCGTTGGACGAGCCGCCGAGGCAGTCCGGCTGCAGCGCCGTCAGCGCGTGCAGCACGTTGGAGCGGTGGGAATAGAGCACGCCCTTGGGATTGCCCGTGGTGCCCGACGTGTAGCAGAGGCCGCAGGGGTCGGTCTCGGGGCCCGTGACCCACTCGAAATCGCCGTCCTCCTCGGCCACCATCTCCTCATAGCAGATGGGGTTGGGAAGGGTGGTTTCGGGCATGTGGGCGCGGTCGGTGAGGATCACCCATTTCTCGACCTTGGGCAGACGCGGGGCCAGCGCCTCCATCAGCTTCACCAGGTCGGCGTCGACCATGATGACCTTGTCGTCGGCGTGATTGATGATGTAGTCGAGCTGCTCGGCGAACAGCCTGGGGTTGAGCGTGTGCAGGATCGCGCCGCAGCCGGAGACCCCGTACCAGACCTCCATGTGCCGCACGGTGTTCCAGGCCATCACGCCGATGGCGTCGCCGCGGCCATAGCCCAGGCGGGCCAGCGCCTGGGCGCACTTCTTCGCCTTGGCGTGCACCGTCTCCCAGTTCGATTCCACGATCGGACCTTCCGCCGAACGGCCGCGCACCGGGCGCTTGCCGTGATATTTGGCGGCGTGGTCGATAACGGTGGAAACGCGCAGCGGATAATCCTGCATCGATCCTAACATTCGGCGTCCTCCCTGACGTCTTTCCGCGCGCCGTTGCCGTGGCCGTCGGCGACGGTCGGCGCGGGTTCCCTATGGCGGTTACGTTATAGGTAACATGCGTAAGATCGGGAGCAAGACGGACCCTAGGGAAGGCGCCCGATCCGGCCGTTTCCGGCCGATTTCGCGGGGCGAAGCCGGGCCGGGCCGGGTGTTCGCGGGTCCGGCCGCGGCGCGGGCCGGACCCGGAGCCGGCCTCAGCCCGCCTCCCGCATCTTCGCGATGGCCTCGGCCTGGGCGAGCAGCTTCTGCGCGACCTCGACATGCAGGTTCTCGACGATGCGGCCGTCCACGACCGCCACCGCCTCGCCCTTGGCGCGCGTCTCCTCGAAGGCCGCGACCTGGCGCCTGGCGAGCGCGATGGCGTCTTCGGAGGGGCCGAACTCCTCGTTCGCGATCTCCAGCTGCGCGGGGTGGATCAGGGTCTTGCCGTCGAAGCCCATGGACTTGCCCAGCGCGCAGGCGGCGCGGTTGCCGTCCGCGTCCTGGTAGGCGTTGTAGACCCCGTCGAGGATCGCCAGCCCGAAGGCCCGCGCCACCAGCAGGCACATGCCGAGCGAGGTCATCACCTCGGTCCGGGCGTCCGTATGCGCGGCCTCGAGCTCCTTCACCAGGTCGTTGGTGCCCATCACGAAACAGGCGAGCCGCGGGGTGGCCTCGGCGATCTCACGGGCGTTGAGGATGCCGATCGGGGTCTCCATCATCGCCCAGATCCGGGTCGTGGCGGGGGCGCCGGCCTCGTCCATCAGCTTTTCCACCGCGTGCAGGTCGGCGGCGGAGCCGACCTTGGGCACGAGGATCGCGTCGGGGGCGGCCGCCGCGGCGGCGCGGATGTCGGCCTCGCCCCATTCGGTGTCGAGCCCGTTGACCCGCACGATGATCTCACGCAGCCCGAAGCCGCCTTCCTTCAGCGCGCCGACCACGAGATCGCGGGCCAGCTCCTTCTCCGTCGGGCCCACGGCGTCCTCGAGGTCGAGGATCAGGGCGTCGGCCGGCAGGCCGCGCGACTTCTCGATGGCGCGGGCCTTGGCGCCCGGCATGTAGAGAACGGAACGGCGGGGGCGGGCGGCCTCGGTCATGGGGATCTCCGGTGTCGACGGGTTCTCGGGGGGGCTTGCGCAGGTTTTCCGCTGGGTAGCCTGCGGGGGACGGCCGCGCAAGTTCATGCCACGTCGCAGCGATCAAGAGACCGATGATTGCGCGCCGCGGCGGCCTTTGAGGGGATGGGGGGCGGGACGGCGAGAGGGGCGGCCAGGGGGGCAGGACGGCGTTAACTCTATTTTCGCTCCTCGCGTTCATCCTGATGCTCGCCGCCGCAATGGGCGGGACCGGCTCCCGGGCGGCGCTTCGCGGCTGTCGGGGGGGCCGAACCCGCCCTTTCGCGGCCGATCCGCCGACCCGAGATCCTGCGCCCGGCAGGTTCGGCCGGCGGCTCGGCGGGTCCGGGTCCCGGCGGCGCCCGGCGCCTGCCCTTTGAGGTGATGCCATGGAACGCGTGACCAATGCCCGCCCGGACCCCCGGACCCCGCGCCCCCTTCGGGCGTCTCATGCCGCCCCCGCCCTGCGCGGCGGCGCGCGTCGGCTGCTCTCGGCTCTTGTGGGCGCGGCCTGCATGGCCGGCGCCCTCGCCGCCCCCGCGCCGCTTTCGGCGCAGGAGCCCGGCCGCCCCGCCGGCCGGCCGGAGCCCATGCCGACGCAGGGCGCTCCCGGCGGCTCGATGTGCGGGGACCGGGGCAAGGTCGTCTCCCGCCTCGCGGAGAAATACGGCGAAACCCGGCGCGGCTACGGCCTGCAGCGCGGCTCCGCGGTGGTGGAGGTCTACGCCTCCGGCGACACCGGGTCCTGGACCATCCTTCTGTCCACGCCCAACGGCCTGGCCTGCCTGCTGGCCGCCGGCCAGAACTGGGCGCCGACCCCGGAGGAAGCCGCGGCCGCCCTCGGCGACCCGGCCTGACGGCGGGTCCGTCGCGGCCCCTCGCCGCCGGACACCTCGCCGCCCGCGCCCGGGTCGCGACGCGGGCGCGGCGCCACGGACCCGCAGGCGGGCCGGTCGGGCGCCCGCTCCCCCCTCAGTCCTTGAAGCGTAAGTCCCTGAATCGAATTGTCCGGCCCTGCGCCGAGGTGCTAGCCTCAGGACGCGCAGCCTCTGAAAGGACGTTCCAGTGTTCAAGGAATTCAAGGAATTCGCCGTAAAGGGCAATGTCGTCGACATGGGCGTCGGCATCGTCATCGGCGCCGCCTTCACCACCATCGTGAAAAGCTTCGTCGACGACATCGTCAACCCGATCATCGGCCTGTTCACCGGAGGGGTCGATTTCTCCGGCCTCTACATCAACCTCTCGGGCGAGGAGATCACCAACCTGGCCGAGGCGAAGGAGGCCGGGCTCGCCGTCGTCACCTACGGCGTTTTCATCAACGCCATCATCGCTTTCGTGATCGTCGCCTGGGTGCTTTTCTTCGTCGTGCGCGGCGTCAACACCCTGCGCCGCAGCGTCGAACCGCCGACCGAGCCGCCGGCCGAGGACGCCCCGGCCGCCCCTCCCGCCGACATCCAGTTGCTGGGCGAGATCCGCGACCTGCTGAAGAATCGGCCCGTCTGAGCGGCCCGCAGCCCCTCGGCGCGCTCAGAACAGCGCGCCGAGGGCCAGGAAAGTCGCCAGCCCCGCGACGATGGCGCCCAGCAGGGACCGGGTGAGGATGCCCACCGCGATCGTGACCGCGGCGCCGGCGATTCGGGCGGGATCGGTCTCCCCCTCCAGCGCGCGGGGCCACATCGCCATCGGCGCGGCCAGCGCCGGCAGCACCGTCACCGGCACATAGCGCAGCAGGCGCATCGCCCAGGTCGGAAACTCGCGCCCGCCCGCCAGCAGCAGGAAGGACGCGCGCACGAAATAGGTGCCGAAGCCCAGCGTGATGATCGCCGCCCAGGCGGTGACGTCCGAAATCCCGGTCATCGCGCCGCCCCCCCCGCGTCCGCACGCGCCGCCGCCCGCCGGGCCAGCGCGATCTCGACCGCCGCGCCGGTCCCCATGCCCAGTCCCGAGGCGGCCAGCAGCCCAAGCGACCACGGCAACTCCGCCAGCAGCAGCGCCGCCGTCACCGCCACCGCCGCCGCGCAGAGATTCGGCACGCCCCGGATCATCGGCGCGGCCAGCGCGAAGAAGGTCAGCGGCGGCGCGAAGTCGATCGGCAGGCTCGCCGGAATCGCCGAGCCCGCCAACGCGCCCACGGCCGTGCCCGCGATCCAGCTCGGCAGGATCGGGGCGCCGGACCCGAAATAATAGCCGATGCGTCGGGCCCGGCTTTCCTCCGGCCGGTCCTGGTAGCGCCGCAGCGCCAGCCCATAGACCTGGTCGACCACGAAATAGCCCGCGATCGCCCGCACCCAGCTCGACGTCCCGGTGAAGTAGGGCGCGAGCGACGCGGAATACATCGCCAGCCGCAGATTCACCGCCAGCGCCGCCAGGATCGCCACGATGACCGGCGCGCCGTCGGAAATCAGCTCGATCAGCACGAATTGCGACGCGCCCGCGATCACGAAGCTGGTCAGCACCATGATCCCGGTCAGGTCCATGCCGGCCGCCGTCGCCACCACCCCGAACAGCAGGCCGAAGGGCCACACCACCACCATGAAGGGGATGCCCGCCAGCGCGCCGGAGCGGAAGCCGCGCAGGAATTCGCCGTCCCCGCGGAACGGCGATGCGGACGGGTTGCGGACCGGCTCGGCCGCGCTCATGCTCGGGTCGGGGGGGAGATCTTTCATCAGCAAAGCTTACCTATCCCGCCTCTCCGCGCAAATCACGGATTGTGACCCATGACCCCAGCGCCGGCGATGCTTCGCCCGCCCGCCCGCATCCTCCCCGACCCGCACGCGCCCGGCCTGACCCGCGAGGTCGAGGGGTTCGACGAAACCGGCGCCCCTCGCGCGACGCGGGTGATCGAGGAACGTCCCCTGACGCTCTGGCTCAACGGCCGCGAGATCGTGACGGTGATGACCATCGGCGACCACCCGGAATGCCTGGCGGTCGGCTATCTCGCCAACCAGGGGATGCTGCGCCCGGACGATGTGATCACGGCCGTGGAGCATGACGACGACCTGGAAGTGGTCGTGGTCCGCACCGCGCGCGAAACCGACTACGAGGACAAGCTGGCGCGGCGCACCCGCACCTCGGGCTGCGCGGTGGGCACGGTTTTCGGCGACATGATGGAGGGGTTGGACGGCCTGGTCCTGCCGGAGCTGGAGGTGCGGACCTCGGATCTCTACGCCCTGTCGAAGGCCATCAACCAGATGCCCAGCCTCTACCTGGAGGCCGGCGCGATCCACGGCACGGTGCTGTGCAGGGGGGCCGAGCCGCTGGTCTACATGGAGGATGTCGGCCGCCACAACGCGGTGGACAAGATCGCCGGCTGGCTGCGGCTGCGGGGCGAGGACGCGTCGGACAAGCTGATCTACACCACCGGGCGGCTGACCTCGGAGATGGTGATCAAATGCGCGCTGATCGGGGCGCCGGCGCTGGCCTCGCGCTCCGGGTTCACGGCCTGGGGGGTGGAGATCGCGCGGCAGGTGGG
Organism: Albimonas donghaensis; assembly: GCF_900106695.1. GTDB lineage: Bacteria > Pseudomonadota > Alphaproteobacteria > Rhodobacterales > Rhodobacteraceae > Albimonas > Albimonas donghaensis. The sequence goes on along the minus strand of NZ_FNMZ01000003.1, from coordinate 434,343 downwards.
GCTGACCCTGGTCGGACGGCTGCGCGGGCGGCGGTTCCTGTGCCTGTCGGGAGAAGCGCGGCTGCTGCGCGACGCCGATCCGGCCGGCGTGGCGGACGAGCCGCGACGGTCCGGGCGCAAGGGCGGGCGAGGCGCCGAGGCCTGACCCCGAGGGCCGCGCGACCACCCGCTCGCGAACCGCGCCCGGGCGCCCGCGCGGCCTGTCGCCCGGGGCGCCCGGCGGCGCCGGGGCGGGCGGCGACGCGAATTCCGGGCGCCGGGCGTTGCGTTGGCGGCGAGGGCGCCGATGATGCCCGGCGAAAACGGCGCGCCGCCGGACCCCCTTTCCAGGGTTCGCCCTCGACATGGGCGACCGGCGCGCCGCGCGAAGGAGACGCGATGCTGACCGACATTTACGGGGTGATCCTCGCCGGAGGCGAATCCCGCCGCATGGGCGGAGGCGACAAGGGGCTGGAGATGGTGGGCCGCCAGCCGCTGCTCGCCCATGCGCTCGCCCGCCTGTCCCCTCAGGTCCCCGCCTTCGCGCTGAACGCCAACGGGCCGCGGGCGCGGTTCTCGGCCTGGGGGCTGGAGGTGATCCCCGATGCCGCCCCCGACCGGCCCGGACCGCTGGCCGGCGTGCTGGCCGGCCTGGACTGGGCGGCGGAGCGCGGGGCGCGCGGGATCGTCACCGTGGCCTGGGACACGCCCTTCTTCCCGCGCGACCTCGTGCCCCGGCTGATCGACGCGGCGGAGGCGGCGGGGACCCCGCTGGCCATGGCCGTGACCCCGGATCCCCGGCTCGGGACCGCGCGGCATCCGACCTTCGGGCTCTGGGACGCGGGCCTGCGCGAGGATCTGCGCGCCTGCCTGGCCGGCGGGATGCGGCGGGTGGTGGAATGGACCGCGCGGCATGGCTGCGCCGAGGCGATGTTCGAGGCCGAGCCCTTCGACCCTTTCTTCAACGTCAACGCCCCCGAGGACCTGGCCGAGGCCGAGCGCCTGTGGGCCGCGCATCTCGCCCCCGGGCCGACGGCGGAGGAGGCGGGGCGATGAGCCGCTCGCCGGTCTGGGGGATCACCGGCTGGAAGAACGCCGGCAAGACCACGCTGGTGGAGCGGCTGGTGGCGGAGATTTCCGGCCGCGGGCTGGCGGTATCGACCCTCAAGCACGCGCATCACGGCTTCGACCTGGACCGGGAGGGGGCGGACAGCTATCGCCACCGCGAGGCCGGGGCGCGCGAGGTGCTGATCGCGTCCGGAACCCGCTGGGCGCTGATGCGCGAGCTGCGCGGGGCGCCCGAGCCCTCGCTGGACGAACTGCTGGCGCAGATGGCCCCCGCGGATCTTGTGATCACGGAAGGATGGAAGCGCGGCCCTCAGCCCAAGGTGGAGGTGCATCGCCCCGGCCTGGGGCGGGAGCTGATGGCTCCGGGCGACCCGACGGTGCGGGCGGTGGCGGCGGATGCGGATGTGATCACGGACCGGCCGGTGCTGGACCTCAACGACGTGCCCTCCATCGCCGATTTCATCCTGGACGAGCTGGGGATCGGATGAACGCGCCGCCCCCTCCCGCCGATCCGCCGGCCCTGCGCAACGACTGCTTCGCGTTGCCGCCGGGAGTGGACTGGCTGGCGGTGGACCGGGCGCTGGACCTGCTGCGCGAACGCTGCGCGGTGGTGACGGGGGCGGAGACGGTTCCGCTGACCCAGGGCGCGGGCCGCGTGCTGGCGGCGCCGGTCGCGGCGGGCCGGCCCAACCCTCCGGCGGCGAATTCGGCGGTGGACGGCTACGCCTTCGCCCATGCCTCGCTGACCGGAGCGGACCCCGAGCGTCTGCGGCTGATCCCCGGCCGCGCGGCCGCCGGCGCGGCGTTCCAGGGCCAGGCCGGCCCCGGCGAGGGCGTGCGCATCCTGACCGGCGCCGCGCTTCCCGCTAGGACGGATACCGTTGTATTGCAAGAGGATATCGGGCTGGCCGGGGGTGAATTGCGGCTCCGCCCCGGCCTGAAGCGCGGGGCCAACACGCGCGCCAGGGGCGAGGACTTCGCCGCCGGCGCCCCGCTTCTGCCCGCGGGCCATGTCCTGCGCCCGCAGGACCTGGCGCTGCTGGCGGCGGGGGGGCTGGACCGCGTTCCCGTGCGCCGGCGGCTGCGGGTGGCGGTGCTCTCCACCGGGGACGAGCTCGCCGATCCGCCGGGACCGCCCGAGGCCACCATCGACGCCAACCGACCCATGCTGCTGGCGCTGATCCGGGCCTGGGGGTTCGATCCGGTGGACCTCGGCCGGGCGCGCGACGACGCGGGCGCGGTGCGCGCCGCGCTGGATCGCGGGGGGGCGGAGGCCGACGCGATCCTGACCTCCGGCGGGGCCAGCGCGGGGGACGAGGACCACGTCTCCGCCACCCTGCGCGCGGCCGGCGCGCTGACCGCATGGCGCATCGCGGTGAAGCCGGGACGGCCGCTGGCGCTGGCCGCATGGAACGGCGCCGCGGTGTTCGGCCTGCCGGGCAACCCGGTCGCCGCCTTCACCTGCGCGCTGATCTTCGCCCGCCCGGCGCTGCTGGCGCTGGCGGGCGCGGGATGGCGGGCGCCCCAGGGCTTCGATCTCCCCGCCGGCTTCGCCAAGACCCGCAAACCCGGACGTCGCGAGTTCCTGCGCGCCCGCATCTCCGCCGAGGGTCGGGCCGAGCCGTTCCGCTCCGAGGGCTCGGGCTTGATCTCGGGCCTCGCATGGTCCACGGGGCTGATCGACCTGCCCGATCCCGGCCCCGACGTGGCCGAGGGCGATCCGGTCCGCTTCATCCCCTATGCGAGTTTCGGTTTGTGATCACACCCCGCGCCGCCGCCATGATCCGTACCGGCGGCTTCTACGCCGCGCTGTTCGGCGCATTGGGCGCGCATCTGCCGTTCTGGCCGCTGTGGCTGTCCGACTGGGGCCTGTCGGATGGCGAGATCGGGGCCTATCTGGGCGCGGGAATCGTGTTGCGGCTGGCCGCGGGGCTCGGCCTGCCGGTGCTGGCCGACCGACGCGAGGCGCGGCGGCTGACGCTGGGGCTGGTCGCGGGGGTCGGGGCGGCGCTGTTCGTCGCGCATCTGGCGGTCGGCTCGAAGCTGGCGCTGCTGGCGCTGACCATGCTGACGGCGGGCGTGTTCTCGGCGATGATCCCGATCTCGGACGCGCTGACCGGGGCCGCGGCACGGGTTCACCGGTTCGAATACGCGCCGGTGCGGGCGGTGGGCTCGGCCGCCTTCCTCGCGATGAATCTCGGGCTGGGCGCGGCGCTGGCCTTCGCCGGGACGGACGCGATCCTGTGGGTCATCGTGTTGTGCCTTCTGGCCGCCGCGGCGCTCGGGGCCACCCATCCCGGCGGCGGCAAGGTCAAGGGCGCCGAGCGGCCGACGCTCGCCGAAATGCGGCGGCTGGTCACCGGCCGCGTGTTCCTGACCTTCACCGCCGCGGCGGGGCTGGCGCAGGCCTCGCACGGGGTGATTTACGCATATGGATCCGTGCATTGGCGGGCTCTGGGCGTGCCGGAGGCGACCATCGGGATGCTCTGGGCCGCAGGGGTCGCGGTCGAGGTCGTGCTGATGGCCGCGTTCGGGCCGTGGCTGGTGCGCCGGTTCCGCCCCTCCGGCGCCATCGCGCTGGCCGGCGGCGTCGGCGTGGTGCGTTGGGCCGCGATGACCTTCGATCCGGAGGGCGCCTTCCTGTGGGTCCTGCAGGCCAGCCACGCGCTGACCTTCGCGGCGGCGCATCTGGGGATCATCGCCTTCATCGCCCGCGGCGCGCCAGACCGGCTGGCCGGCGCGGCGCAGGCGGTGATGCAGGCCTTCGGCACCGGCATCCTGATGGCCGTGGCCTCGGGCGCCGCCGCGATCGCCTATCCCTGGCTGGGCGCCGGCGCCTGGTGGATCGCCGTCGCGATGTCCGCCGCCGCGCTGATCCTCGCCGTCTCCGCGCGCAAGATGTGGGACGGCGGGCCGCTGCCGGCCTGACGCCCACGCTTGCGCGCCGGAGCCCCGCAGGGCAGGCTCCGCGCCGGTTTCCTCGAACCCCGGAGCGCCCGAGATGTCCCCGAAAAGCTGGGCCGACGCCGCCCCCCGCCTGATCGCCGTCGCCGCCGGACGCGCCCCCGCCGACATGGTCGTGCGGGGCGGAACCTGGGCCAATGTGCAGTCGGGAGAGATGATCCCGGCCACCGATCTGGCCATCGCCGACGGGCGCTTCGCCTATTGCGGGCCGGACGCCTCGCCCTGCATCGGGCCCGACACGGTGGTGATCGAGGCCGCCGGGCGGGTGCTGTCTCCGGGCCTGATCGACGCGCATATGCACGTGGAATCGGGGATGCTGACGGTCACCGAATTCGTGCGCGCGGTGGCGCCGCATGGCTCGACCTCGCTGTTCATCGACCCGCATGAGATCGCCAACGTGCTGGGATTGAAGGGCGTTCGGCTGATGCATGACGAGGCCATGCTGCAACCGACCAATGTTTTCGTGCAGGCGCCGTCCTGCGTGCCCTCCGCCCCCGGACTGGAGGTGGCGGGGGCCGAGTTCGGGCCGGACGAGATCGCCGAGATGATGACCTGGCCCAATATCGTCGGTCTGGGCGAGGTGATGAATTTCCCCGGCGTGGCGGCCGGCGACGCCCGCATGGTCGGCGAGATCGCCGAGGCGATGCGGGCCGGCAAGACGGTCGGCGGGCACTACGCCTCGCCCGACCTGGGGCGCGATTTCCACGCCTACGCCGCCGCGGGGCCGGCCGACGACCATGAGGGCACGCGGGCCGAGGACGCGCTGGCCCGCGTGCGGCAGGGGATGCGGGCGATGCTGCGGCTGGGCTCCGCCTGGCACGACGTCGCCGAGCAGGTGCGCGCGGTGACCGAGGGCGGGGCGGACCCGCGCAACTTCGTGCTCTGCACCGACGACTGCTATGCGGCGACGCTGGTGCGCGACGGGCATATGGACCGGGTGCTGCGCCATGCGATCGCCCAGGGCCTGCGCCCGATCACGGCCCTGCAGATGGCGACGCTGAACGCCGCCACCCATTTCGGGATGGAGCGGGAGATCGGCTCCATCGCGCCGGGTCGGCGGGCGGATTTCGTGATCACACCCTCGCTGGCCGGGTTCTCGGCGGAGCTGGTGGTGTCGCGGGGCGAGGTGGTGGCCGAGAAGGGCGCGATGGTCGCGCCGCGGCCGGGCTTCGTCTATCCGGCGGAGGCCAAGAACACCGTGAAGGTCGGCCGCAAGGTCGTGGCCGAGGATTTCGTGATCACAGCGCCCGAAGGGGCCAACGCGACGCGCGCCCGGGTCATCGGGGTGGTGGAGAACCAGGCCCCCACAAAGGCGCTGGAGATGGAGATCCCTGTCCGCGACGGCCGTCTCGCGCCCGAGGGGGCGGAGGGCGACGTCTGCCTGATCGCGGTGGTCGAGCGGCATCGCGGCGAGGGCAGGGTGGTGACGGCGCTGGTCTCGGGCTTCGGCTATGAGGGGCCCTGCGCGGTGGCCTCGACGGTCGCGCATGACAGCCACCACCTGATCGTGGTGGGCACCTCGGCCGAGGATATGGCCGCCGCCGCCAACCGCTTGCAGGACATCGGCGGCGGCGTCGCGGTATGGAAGGACGGGGCGGAGGCGGCCCTGGTGCCCCTGCCGGTCGCCGGCCTGATGTCGGATTCCCCGGCCGAGGAGGTCGCCGCCCAAGCCGACGCCATGGCCGACGCCATGCGGGCCTGCGGCTGCACGCTCAACAACGCCTTCATGCAGCATTCGCTGCTGGCGCTGGTGGTGATCCCGGCGCTGCGGATCTCCGATCAGGGATTGGTGGACGTCACCGCCTTCCAGCCGGTTTCCGTGACCGTATGACCTGTGATCACACCCCTGTCGCCGGGGGTGTGATCACGCCGGCTTGCGCTCGGCGTAAAGGCACAGGAGCTGCAGCGCCACGGTGGCGCCGGCGAGCGCGGTGATCTCGCCCACGTCATAGGCCGGCGCCACCTCCACCACGTCCATGCCGACCAGGTTCAGCCCGCTCAGCCCGCGCAGGATGCCCAGCGCCTGCCAGCTCGCCAGCCCGCCGCAGACCGGCGTGCCGGTGCCCGGCGCGAAGGCCGGGTCGAGGCAGTCGATGTCGAAGGTCAGGTAGACCGGCGCGTCCCCGACCCGCGCCCGGATCGCGGCGATGGTGGCGGCGATCCCGGTCTCATGGACCTTGATCGCGTCATAGGTCTCGACCCCCATCGTGTCGTCATTGGTGGTGCGGATGCCCACCTGGATGGAGCGCGCGGCGTCGATCTCTCCGCCCGCGATCCCGTCGCGGAACATGGTGCCGTGGTCGATCCAGTCCGGCCCGCCGCCATCCCAAAGGTCTGAATGCGCATCGAAATGCACCAGCGCCACCGGGCGGCCGAGCCGTTTCGCATGGGCCTTGATGCTGGGATAGGTGGTGAAATGGTCGCCGCCGATGGCCAGCGGAGTCGCGCCGGCGTCGAGGATCGAAGTCATCGCCGCCTCGATCGCCGCGGGCACCTCGGCCGGATGGCCATGGGGGATCAGGACGTCGCCCCAGTCGACCACGGCCATGCGCTCGAACGGGTCGAAGGCCGAGGGCCAGGCCCGCGACCAGCCCAGTTGCGAGGACGCGGCGCGCACCCCCCGCGGCCCGAATCGCGCGCCCGGCCGGTTGGTCACCGACTGGTCGTAGGGCACGCCCACCACCGCCACGTCGACGCCCGCCAGGTCGCGCGCATAGCGTCGGCGGCAGAAGCTGAGCGCCCCGGACCACATGGGCTCGTCATGGGTCACGGCCTGGTTTCCTTCGGCGAGGAAGGCGTAGTCGCGGCGGTGCGGATCGGACATGACGGGCTCCGGAAACGGCGGGCAAAGGCGGGGGGGCAAGGCCCGGATTGACAGGCCGCCCATTTGTGATCACAATTAGCCCATGACCCTCGCCGATGCAACCACTCCGTCTCCGGCCGTTCGCCCGGTCCGCGCGCTCCTGGACGAGGGCGCCGGCCCTGCGCATGAGCGCGTCTACAAGGCCCTGCGCCGCCGAATCCTGCACGGAGAGATGGCGCCCGGCGAACATGTCACCCTGCGCGGCGTCGCGGGGGAACTCGGCGTCTCCATGACCCCGGCGCGCGAGGCGGTGCGCCGGCTGGCCGCCGAGGGCGCGCTGGCGATCTCGGCCTCGGGCCGCGTCTCCGCCCCGATCCTCAGCCCGGCGCGGGTGGAGGAGCTGGCCTCGATCCGCGCGCTGCTGGAACCCGAGCTCGCCGCCCGGGCCCTGCCGCGCGCCCATTTCAGCCTGATCGAGCGGCTGAAACGCATGGATGCCGAGATCGACCAGCACCTGAAATCCGGCGACGCCGCCGCCTATGTGCGCGGAAACCTTGAGTTTCACCGGACGCTTTACCTGCGCGCCCACGCCCCCGCCATGCTCGCGCTCGCGGAGACGGTGTGGCTGCAGACCGGCCCCTCGATGCGCGCGCTCTACGCCCGGATCGGCATGGGGCGGGTCGCCGACTATCACCGCAAGGCCATCGCCGCGCTGGCCGCGGGGGACGAGGCGGGACTGCGCCTCGCCATCCGCGCCGACGTGCGCCAGGGCCTGACCATGCTGTCCAACGAGGGCCTCGACCAGGCCTGACCGGACCCGATCACGACTCGCTGGAACCGCCTCCGACCCGGGGCGGCGGCGACCCACCCGCCAAGGACCTCGCCATGAATGTTCTGAGCAACCCCCGCTCGACCGCCGATTACCAGGCGATGGACGCCGCCCATCACTGGCACCCGTTCACCGACACCGCCGACCTGGCGGCGAAGGGCGCGCGTGTGATCACATCCGCGCAGGGCGTGTGGCTGACCGATTCCGAGGGCGCCCGGATCATGGACGGCATGTCCGGCCTGTGGTGCGTGAATGTCGGCTACGGGCGTGAGGAAATCGTCGAGGCGGTGACCCGCCAGCTCCGCCAACTGCCCTACTACAACACCTTTTTCCAGTGCACCCATCCCGCGGCCGCCGAGTTCTCGGAGGCGCTGGCCCAGGTCGCGCCGCCGCATATGAACCGGGTGTTCTTCACCAACTCGGGCTCGGAATCCAACGACACCGTGTTCCGCATGGCCCGGGTCTACTGGGACTGCATGGGCCAGCCGTCGAAGAAGATCTTCATCGGCCGGCATAACGGCTATCACGGCTCGACGGCGGCGGCGGCGAGCCTCGGCGGGATGTCCGGGATGCATGCGCAATCCGGCCTGCCCTTTCCCGGTTTCGCCCATATCGACCAGCCCTACTGGTATGGCGAGGGTCGCGACACCGGCCTTTCGCCGGAGGAATTCGGGCTCGCCCGCGCCCGCCAGCTCGAAGCGAAGATCGACGAGCTGGGCGAAGACAACGTCGCCGCCTTCATCGCCGAGCCGATCCAGGGCGCCGGCGGGGTCATCATCCCGCCCGAGAGCTACTGGCCTGAAATCGCGCGTATCTGTCGGGAGCGGAACATCCTTCTGGTCGCCGACGAGGTGATCTGCGGCTTCGGGCGCACCGGGTCCTGGTGGGGCTCGGAGACCTATGGCGTGACCCCCGACCTGATGCCGATCGCCAAGGGCATGACCTCGGGCTATCAGCCGATGGGGGGCGTGCTGATCTCCGACCGCGTGGCGGGGCCGGTGATGGAGAAGGCCGGCGAGTTCTACCACGGCTACACCTATTCCGGGCATCCGGCGGCGGCGGCGGCGGGACTCGCGAGCCTGCGGATCCTGCAGGAGGAGAAGCTGGTGGAGCGGGTGCGCGACGTGCTGGCCCCGAAGCTGGCGACGCTGTGGGGCGGGCTCGCGGATCATCCGATGGTGGGGGAGACCCGGACCAGGGGCTTCCTCGGCGCCATCGAGCTGGCGAAGAACCCCGCGACGGGCGAACGCTTCGGCGAGGAAGTCGGGGCCGGGGCGCGTTGCCGGGATCTCTGCGTGGCCAACGGGTTGGTGATGCGGGCCGTGGGCGACACCATGATCCTGTGCCCGCCCTTTGTGATCACGGAAGACGAGATGGACGACATGGCCGCCCGCGCCCGCAAGACGCTGGACGATCTGGCCGATCAGCTCACCCGCGAAGGGCTGATGTGATCACAGGCGGATCCCGGCCGCTCAGCTGAGGATCACGCCCACCGCGACCATGGCGAGGCCGAAGAAGGCCACGCCCACGGCGGCGAAGTTCACCAGCTGCACGCGGCGCAGGATGCGGCGGACCTCCTCGGGGTCCGTCGCGGCGCCGCGCAGGGACATGGCCTGGCGAATGCACCAGAACAGGCCGATCAGCCCCGCCACCGCGGTGATCGCGCCGATCCATACCAGTATCGCCATGCCCAAATCCTCCGTGCCCGGGTCCGCGGCCTGATGCCCGCTTCGGCGCGCGGAGGCAAGCCGCGCCGCGTTTCCGCGGGACCGCCCACCCCGTCGCCCTCGCCCCCCGCCCTCGCCTTCCCCGCCCGCGTCCCCGGTTCCGCGCCGCGCGGGCGCCCCGGCGCCGAAAGCGCCTCCGTCGACGCGCGGCTCAGCTCCGGAGCCAGTCGGGCGCGAAGGTCAGCCTGTCGCATTCGGCAAGCCGGGCGGCCCGCGTCAGCTCCGCCGTCAGCCCGGCGACCCGGCCGGCGCCCATCCGCACCCCCGCCTCCGGCCAGAACGCCCGCACCGCCATCGCGCCGCCGTCCCGCTTCGCGTCCAGTCGGCCGATCATGCGGTCCCCCTGCATCACCGGGAACACGTAGTAGCCGTAGCGGCGCCGGGCCTCGGGCACGAAGATCTCGATGCGGAAATGGAAGCCGAACAGCCGTTCGGCCCGCGCCCGGTCCCGCAAGGCCGGGTCGAAGGGCGACAGCAGGCGCACGCGCGACCCCGGCTCGGGCAGTGAGGCGGCCTCGTCCAGCGCGGCCTGGGTGGAGAAGGCGCGGCGGCGGACGCCGTCGGCCATCTCGACCTCCGCCTCCAGGATGCGGCCCGAGGCGAGCGCCTGCGCGCACCACGTCCGGGCCTCCTCCCGCGTGACGATGGCGAAGAAGTCGGCCAGCTCGCCCGCCGTGCCGAAGCCCAGCCGGTCCAGCGCCGCCGACATCGCCCAGTCGACGATCTCGGCGTCGTCGCGGCGGTCGGCGAGATGCGCTTGCGGGATCACCCGCTCGGTCAGGTCGTAGAACTTCCGAAAACCCTGGCGGTGGCATATCGACAGCCGGCCGGAGCGCCAGAGGAACTCCAGCGCCGTCTTGGAGGGCTGCCAGTCCCACCACCCGCCGCCGCCGCCGGCCTCCTCGCCCGCCACGTCGCGGGTGCAGGCGGGGCCGTGATCCGCGACATGGCGCAACACGGCGTCGATCTCGGCGGCCCAGCCCTCGCCCCGCCATTGCGGCCAGCGCGCCTGCATCCGGGCTTCGTCGCGGGCGAATTTCAGCCGCCACATCGGGTGGAAGTCCATGGGGATGACCGCGGCGTCATGGGTCCAGTGTTCGAACGCCGCGCGGTCGCGGGCCACCAGCCGTTGCAGCGCCGGCGGACGGAAGCGGCCGCGCCGCGACCACAGGATCAGGTCATGGGCCCGCGCCAGGGTCAGGACGCTGTCCACCTGCACGAAGCCCAGCCCGTGCAGCACCGATTCCAGGTCCGCCCCGGCGCCGGGACCGGATTCGGCCCGCAGCAGCAGGTGACGGTCGAGGAACAGGCGGCGCGCGCGCCGGTTGTCGAGCACGGGACGAGTCATCCGCCCATCCTAGTCGGCGCGGCGGCCGGGCGACAGCGGATCGCCCGGCCGGAGACCGGCGAGGTTCACTCCTCCGGCAGGCAGCCGCCGCCCGAGGGCGTGTCCAGCCAGAACAGGTCGCCCGCCGCCATCTCGGTCTTGTCGGCCGAGCGCAGCTCGTCCACCCGACCGTCGGCGCGCACGATCCGGGTGCGGCCCAGCGCCCCCGGCCCGCCGCCGAGCAGCCCCGGAGGCGGCGCCACCCGATGCCCGGCGAGGATCGCGGCCGTCATCGGCTCCAGGAACCGGATCCGCCGCCGGGTGCCGTCGCCGCCGCGGAACTTCCCGGCGCCGCCGGAGCCTTCGCGGATGGAGAACTCCTCCAGCAACACCGGATAGCGCCATTCCAGCACTTCCGGATCGGTCAGCCGCGAGTTGGTCATGTGGGTATGCACCCCCGACGTGCCCGGATGCCCGGTCCCGTCGTTCAGCACCCCCGCGCCCGAGCCGCCGCAGACGGTTTCGTAATATTGCCGCCGGTCGTCGCCCCAGGTGACGTTGTTCATGGTGGACTGCGCCGCCGCCTGCACGCCCAGCGCCAGCAGCAGGGCCGAGGTCACGGCCTGGCTGACCTCCACATTCCCCGCGATCACCGCCGCCGGGTAGACCGGAGCGATCATCGAGCCCTTTTCCACGATGATTTTCAGGGGCTTCATCACCCCTTCGTTCATCGGGATATTGTCCTCCACCAGCAGGCGGAAGACATAGAGGACCGCGGCCCGCATCACCGGCTCGGGGGCGTTGTAGTTGGTGGGAAGCTGGCGGGTGGTGCCGGTGAAATCCACCGTCGCCTCCCGGGCCTCCTTGTCCACGGTCAGCTTCACGCGGATCTCGCGCGCCTCGCCGTCATAGTCCGGGTCCATCGGGTAGACGAACTCGGCGTCCTTCAGCTTGACGATGGCGCGGCGGACGCATTCCTCGGCGTTGTCCTGGACGTGCTGCATGTAGGCGTCGACCACCTCGCGGCCGAACTGGCGCACCATGCGTTTCAGCTCCTGCGCGCCCTTCTCGCAGGAGGCCACCTGGGCCTTGAGGTCCGCGATATTGGTATCCGGCGAGCGGCAGGGATACGGGCCGGACATCAGGATTTCGCGGGTCTCGGCCTCCCGGAACACGCCTTTGTCGACGAGTTTCCAATTGTCGATCAGCACGCCCTCGTCCTCCACCACCCGGCTGTCGGGAGGCATGGAGCCGGGCGTGAGACCGCCCACGTCGGTATGGTGCCCGCGGGAGGCGACGTAGAAGATGATCTCGTCGCCGTCCTCCTCCCAGACCGGGGAGACCACGGTGATGTCGGGCAGGTGGGTGCCGCCGTTGTAGGGGGCGTTCAGCACGAAGACGTCGCCCTTCGCCATCACCGGGTTCTGGTCGATGATCGACTTCACCGAGGCGCCCATGGACCCCAGATGCACCGGCATGTGCGGGGCGTTGGCGATCAGGTCCCCGGCCGCGTCGAAGACGGCGCAGGAGAAGTCCAGCCGCTCCTTGATCGTCACGGAGACGGCGGTGTTCTCCAGAACCGCGCCCATCTGTTCGGCGATCGACATGAAGAGGTTGTTGAACACCTCCAGCAGCACCGGATCGGCCTTGGCGCCCACGGCCTCGGTTTTGGGGCGGGCCTTGATGCGGTGGAGCTTGATGTGGTCGTGCTCGGTGACCTCCGCCTGCCAGCCGTCCTCGATGACGATGGAGGTATGGGGCTCCACCAGCACCGCGGGGCCGGTGAGACGGTCGCCGGGGCGCATCTCCTCCCGCTTCACATAGCGGGCGTCATGCCATTGGCCTTCCGAGTAGAATTCCGCCTCCAGCGCCGAAGGGAAGGCGGTTTCCTCCCGCGTTTCGGTCGGGTGGCTGGGTTCGGAGAGGTCGGCGGCGCGGCCGACGGCTTCGTTGGAGATCGCCTCGATCACCAGCGGCTTGTCGCCGGGGTCGAAGCCGAAGCGGGCGCGGTGGGCCTCGGCGAAGGCGGCGCGCATGTCTTCCTCGCGCCCCAGCGGGATCTCGATGGCGGTGTCGGTGCCCTCGACCTTCAGCAGCAGGACCGGGTGCAGGGTGATGTCGCGGTTGGCGACGCCCTGGGATTCCACCTCCATGGAGACGACCATGGACAGCCGGTCCAGATCCGCGGCGGCCTGAAGGCGCGAAGCCGCGTCCAGCCGCGCCTCCACCGCCATCTGGCGCGAGGCCCGGATATCCGCGAGCCCCATCCCGTAGGCCGACAGCAGCGAGGCCAGCGGATGGATCAGCGCGCGGGTCATGCCCAGAAGGTCGGCGATGCGGCAGGCGTGCTGCGCGCCGGCGCCGCCGAACACGGTCAGGCAGTAGCGCGACACGTCATGCCCGCGCTGGACGGAGATCTTCTTGACCGCGTTCGCCATGTTCTCGCAGGCGATGCGCAGGAAGCCGTCGGCCAGTTCCTCGGGGCTGCGGCCGACCTCCTTCGCCATCTCCTCGAACCGGGCGCGGGTGGCGTCGGCGTCGAGCGGGCGGTCCGCGTCGGGCCCGAAGATGGCGGGGAAGAAGTCCGGGCGCAGCTTGCCGGTCATCACGTTGGCGTCGGTGACGGCCAGCGGGCCGCCGCGGCCGTAGCAGGCGGGGCCGGGATGGGCGCCGGCCGAGGCCGGGCCGACCTGCAACCGCCCGTCGCGATATTGCAGCAGCGACCCGCCGCCGGCCGCGACCGTGTGGATATGCATCATCGGCGCGCGCAGGCGAACGCCGGCGACCTCGGTGTGCAGGACCCGCTCGAACTCGCCGTCATAGTGGCACACGTCGGTGGAGGTGCCGCCCATGTCGAAGCCGATCATCTTCGATTCGCTGGCGATTTCCGACGTGCGCACCGCGCCGACCACGCCCCCCGCGGGGCCGGAGAGGATGGCGTCCTTGCCCTGGAACAGCGTCGCGTCGGTCAGCCCGCCCGAGGACATCATGAACATCAGCTTGCCGCCCAGCGCCTCCGCGCCCTCGTCCTCGCCCACCCGGTCGAAGGCGGCGGCGACCCGATCCACGTAGCGGCGCAGGATCGGGCTGAGATAGGCGTCCACCACGGTCGTGTCCCCGCGGCTGACCATCTTCATCAGCGGGCTGACCTCGTGGCTGGTCGAGACCTGGCCGAAGCCGGCCTCCCGCGCCAGTTCGGCGGCCCGCTTTTCGTGGGCCGTGTGGCGATAGGCGTGGACGAAGACGATGGCCACGGCGTCGATGCCCGACGCCTTGGCCTCGGCCAGGTCGCGGGCCAGCGCGGCTTCGTCCAGCGGGGTTTCGACCGTGCCGTCGGCCATCAGGCGCTCATCGGCCTCGATCACCTGTTCGTAGAGCAGTTCGGGCAGCACGATATGGCGGTCGAACAGGCGCGGGCGGTTCTGGTAGGCGAGCCGAAGCTGGTCGCGCAGGCCCTTGGTGATCACAAGCAGCGTGCGGTCGCCCTTGCGCTCCAGCAACGCGTTGGTGGCGACCGTGGTGCCCATCTTCACCGCGTTGATGCGGTCGGCGGGGATCGCGTCGGTCGGTCCCAGCCCGAGAAAGCCGCGGATGCCGGCCAGCGCCGCGTCCTCGTATTGCTCGGGATTCTCGGAGAGCAGCTTGGCGGTATGGATCGCGCCCTCGGGGTCGCGGGCCACCACGTCGGTGAAGGTGCCGCCTCGGTCGATCCAGAAATCCCACCGGCTCATGTGCGCATCCCCTTTGCCAAGCGTGTTGTCCGGACTATCGCTTGGTTTTCGGCGGAGGCAACCGGGGCGGGGTGCGACGATGGAGCTTAGGGCGCTTGAGACGGGCGATCTGGAGGCGGCCCGGGCGATCTGGAACGCGATCATCCGGGACACCAACATCACCTTCACCGATATCGAGCGGACGCCGGAGTCGATGGCGGACTGGCTGGTCTCGGGCGGTCCGCGGCTGGGGGCGTTCGAGGGCGGGCGCCTGCTGGGCTTCGTCTCCGCCGGTCAGTTCCGGCCGGGGCCGGGCTATCGCTACACGTTCGAGCATTCGGTGCATCTGGCGCCCGAGGCGCGGGGCAAGGGCGCCGGGCGGGCGTTGATGGAGGCGCTTTACGCGGCCCTCAGGCCCTGGGGCGCGCATACGCTGATCGGGGCGATCACCGGGGACAACCATGTTTCGCTGGCGTTTCACGCGCGGCTGGGCTTCGTCGAGGTCGGGCGGATGGCCGAGTCCGGATGGAAGTTCGGCCAGTGGCATGAGCTGGTGCTGATGGAGAAGCGGCTCTAGCCACGGTTCCGCAGGATTTGTCGGGTCGGGCCGTGGCAGACAGGGGCGACCCCGGACGGAGACCCGCGATGACCGATGCCCGACCCGACCCGCGCACCCGCCCGCTTCCCGGCCCCGACCCCTACGCCGCCCGGCTCGACCGGGTGCTGGACCATATCCACGCCCATCTGGAGGAGGATCTGTCCTTCGACCGGATGGCCGAGATCGCCTGCCTCTCCCCCTGGCACTGGAGCCGGGTCTACGCGGCCATGCGGGGCGAAACCGTCGTCGCCACCATCCGCCGCCTGCGCCTGCAACGCGCCGCGGACCGGCTGGCCAATACCGGGATGGCGGTGGCGGAGGTGGCGACGCGGGCGGGCTACGGCTCCGCCGACGCGTTCGGGCGGGCGTTTCGCGACGCCTACGGGATGGCGCCGGGGGCCTATCGGCGCGCGGGCTCGCACGCCGCCTTCCGCGCCGCGACGCAGGCCGCGGACGCGGCCGGCTTTCCGGTGGAGATCGTCGCCCTGCCCGCGCGCAGGCTGGCGGCGATGCCGCATCACGGCGATTACATGAAGATCGATCACGCCATGGGCCGCCTGATCTCGGCGCTCGGCGTTCAGCCCGGCGTGCGGACGCGGGCGGAGATGATCGGCGTGTTCCTCTCCGATCCCGGCATCGGCCCGGTCGAGGCGCTCCGCTCCCTCGCCTGCCTGCCGCTGGAGGATGGCTCCGCCCCGCCGGCCCCGCCGCTGAGCGCGGAGACGCTGCGCGGCGGAGACTGGGCGCGCCTGCGCTACGCCGGGCCCTACGCGGACATGCCGGGCGCCTATCGCTGGTTGCTGGGGACGTGGCTGCCGGGATCGGGGCGGGAGCCCGCGGACGCGCCGATCTTCGAGGCCTATCTGGACGATCCCCGCGACACGGCCCCCGCCGCGCTGCGCACCGACATCCACCTGCCGTTGCGCGCCCTTTCGTGACGCCGCCGCCCGTCCCCCCTGCCGTTGCGGAGGCGCTGTCCCGCCATCCGCCCGCCATCGCCGCCCGCCTGGCCGAGATCCGCGCGGACATCTTCCGGGCGGCCGAGGCCGAGGGCGCCGCCCCCGTCGCGGAATCCCTGGCCTGGGGGGAGCCGTCCTACCGCCTCGCGTCCCCGCCCCGGGGCGCCGCGATCCGCCTGGGCCGGGTCCGCGCCGCGCCCGACGCCTGCGCGGTCCTGTTCCACTGCCGCACGACCCTGATCGAGGGCTTTCGCCGGGACTTCGCCGGGCTGTTCCGCTTCGAGGGGACCCGCGCGCTGATCCTCCCCGCCGAGGGGCCATGGCCGCGCGTCCCCCTCGGGCTCTGTCTGCGCGCCGCGCTGACCTATCGCCCGTGAGCCCCCGTTCGCCCGTGAGCCCCCGTCCGCCGCCCCGCCCCGGTTCCGCCTGGCGCGCCGTCGACCCGCCGCGCGGGCGCCCGGCCCCAACCCGCGGGACGGTTCCCGCGCGGCGCGCGTCAACCTGACCGACCGCGACCCGGCGCCCCCGCCTCGCCGCCGGGGCGCAGCCCGGCTATGCTCCCCCCATGTCGATCTGGACCCGCATAGGCGAGGCGCTTCAGGCGCTGCGCGAGGGCGAAAGCCTCTCGGACGTCTTCGGCCGTCTGAAGACCCCGCCCGAGCAGTCGGTGGGCTTCGCGATCGCGGTCATCGCGCTCGGCGCCAAGATGGCCAAGGCCGACGGGCAGGTGACCCGCACCGAGGTCACCGCCTTCCGCGACGTGTTCCACATCCCCCCCGAGGCCGAACGCCAGGCCGCCCGCGTCTTCAACCTCGCCCGTCGCGACGTGGCGGGGTTCGAGGGCTACGCGGCCTCAGTCGCGCGGATGTTCGGCGACCGCTCGGACCCGCTCGCCGATCTGCTGGAGGGCCTGTTCCACATCGCCGCCGCCGACGGCGAATTCCACCCCGACGAAGAACGGTTCCTGCGCCGGGTGTGGGAGATCTTCGGCCTGCCCGAGACCCTGTTCCGCGGTCTCCGCTCCCGCTACGCGCCGGACGCCGAGCCCGATCCCTGGGCGGTGCTGGGCGTGACCCCCGACACGCCCCTGCCCGAGATCCGGCGCGCCTGGCGGGCGCTGGTGCGCGACAGCCATCCCGACCGGATGATGGCCCGCGGCGTGCCGGAGGAGGCCGTGCGCCTCGCCACCCAGCGACTGGTCGACATCAACAAGGCGTGGGAGGAGATCTCCGCGATGAGCCGCGCAGCGGGCTCCGCCCCGGGCTGATCCGCGCCGGCTTCCCCTTTCCCCTTCCCCTTCCCCTTCCCCCTTCCCGGGCCTCCGGGCCTTGCCTTCGCGCTGCGCGGCATATCTCTGGGTCAGGCTCCGGGACCCGACCCCGGCGCCGCAGCATCCGGGACGCCGCCGCGCCGCCCGCAACGGAGGACCCGCCATGGCCGATCCCATCCCCCATCCCGACCGCGCCGCGGACGCCGAGGCCGCCGACCGCCTGCGCCGCGCGCTGGGCCGCTTCGCCACCGGCGTCACCGTGATCACCACCCGCGCCCCCGACGGCGCGGCCCTGGGCTTCACGGCCAATTCCTTCAACTCGGTGTCGCTGAACCCGCCGCTGATCCTGTGGTCGCTGGCCCGCAAGTCCGAGCGGCTGGGCGCCTATCGCGGCGCGGATTCCTACGCCGTCAACGTGCTCGCCGCCCACCAGGAAGGCCTCGCCCGCCAGTTCGCCGGCCCGGCCGAAACCCGGTTCCGGGACGTCGACTGGCGCGAGGGTCTCGGCGGCGCCCCGGTGCTGGCCGGGGCGCTGGCGGTGTTCGAATGCGCCCATGAGGCGGTCTATCCCGCCGGCGACCATGAGCTTTTCATCGGCCGGGTCGAGCGGGTGACCGAAACCCCCGGAGACCCGCTGACCTTCTTCGGCGGCGGCTTCTTCACGCTGCTGGGCGAATACCGCCCGCCCGCGGAGGAAGGCTGATCCCGGCCCGCCCGGCGCCCGCGCCGAATCCCCTCCCCCCGGCGCCCTCGCCGAATCCCCTCCTTGCCGCCCCGCCGCGCCGCGGTTAGGGTCCGCGCCCTGTCGAGGCGGCCCGCGAAGACGCGAGTCGCCTCGGCTCGTATGCACAAACTCCCGCGGATATCCCCGCGGAGACGAACCACGCAAAGGAGCGCGCCATGTTCAAGGGGTCGATCACAGCCCTGGTGACGCCGTTCAAGGACGGCAGGCTGGACGAGGCCGCGCTCAAAAAACTCGTGGAATGGCAGATCGCCGAGGGCTCCAACGGCCTCGTCCCGGTCGGCACCACGGGCGAGAGCCCGACCCTCTCCCATGAGGAGCATCGCCGCGTCGTGTCGCTGGTGGTCGAGACCGCCGCCGGCCGCGTGCCGGTGATCGCCGGCGCCGGGTCGAACAACACCGCCGAGGCGGTGGACTTCTGCCAGCACGCCGAGGACGCGGGCGCCGATGCGGTGCTGATCGTCACGCCCTATTACAACAAGCCGTCCCAGCGGGGGATGATCGCGCATTTCACGGCGTTGCACGACGCCTGCAAGCTGCCGATCATCATCTACAACATCCCCCCGCGCTCGGTCGTCGACATGACGCCCGAGACCATGGGCCAGCTCGCCACCCTGCCGCGCATCGTGGGCGTCAAGGACGCCACCGGCGACATCACCCGGGTGTCGAAGCAGCGGCTGACCTGCGGGCGGGATTTCATCCAGCTTTCGGGCAATGACGACATGGCGCTGGGGCACAACGCCCATGGCGGGGTCGGCTGCATCTCGGTGACCGCCAATGTGGCGCCGAAGCTCTGCGCCGAGTTCCAGGCGGCCACCCTGCAGGGGGATTACGGCAAGGCGCTCGACTACCAGGACCGGCTGATGCCCCTGCATGTCGCCCTGTTCCGCGAGCCCAACCCGACCGGGCCGAAATACGCCCTGTCGCTGCTGGGCGTGTGCACGGACGAGGTGCGGTCCCCGATGGTCCCCATCGAGGAATCGACTAAGGCCGAGATTCGGGGAGCGATGGCGCATGCCGGGCTGATCTGAGCCCGAACGCGCCTATATAAGAGCCATGGCCAAGAAGTCCGATCCCAATTCGAAGGTGATCGCGGAGAACCGCCGCGCCCGTTTCGACTACGCCATCGAGGACGATCTCGAGGCCGGGATCGTGCTGCATGGCTCCGAGGTGAAGGCCCTGCGCACCGCGCAGGCCAACATCGCGGAGAGCTACGCCTCGGTCGAGGGGGGCGAATTGTGGCTGATCAACTGCTACATCGCCCCCTACGGCCAGGCCGACAAGTTCAAGCATGAGGAACGTCGGCGGCGCAAGCTGCTGGTTTCGCGGCGAGAACTGGCGCGGCTGTGGAACGAGACCAAGCGCGGCGGCATGACCATCGTGCCGCTGCGCATGTATTTCAACGAACGCGGCATGGCGAAGCTGAAGATCGGCATCGCCAAGGGCAAGAAGACCGTCGACAAGCGCGAGGGCCAGAAGCAGCGCGACTGGCAGCGCGACAAGGCGCGTCTGCTCAAGCAGCACGGCTGACGCCGGGCGCCCCCCGCGCCGTCCCCCGCCCTCGGCGCGTCCCCCGGACCGGCCCGAAGGGCGGAACGGGGCGCCGGCCGGGTCGGCGCGGATCGGCGCCGGATTTGGGGGGAGGAGACCCGAGCATGACCGCACCCGACGAAACCCGGCTTCTGGCCGCGCTGGAAGCCACCTGGCCCCCTGCCGCGATCGACGAGACCTCGGCCCCCGGCTGGCGCCTGCGCGACGGCGCGGGGGCGGGCAAGCGGGTGGACTCGGCGCGCTCGCTCGGCGCCTCCGATTTCGAGGCCGCCGCCGCCGCCATGCGCGCCGCCGGCCGCCGGCCGCTGATCCAGGTCGCTTCGGACCCCGATCTCGACGCCAGGCTGGACGCCGCGGGCTGGGAGATCGTCGATCCCACCCTGCTGCTGGCCGCCCCCGTCGCCAAGCTGGTCGACATGGAGGCCCCGCGGGGCGTGAAATCGGTGCTGGTGCGCACCCGCCTGGCGCTGCTGGACGAGATCTGGGACGCCGGCGGCATCGGCCCGGCCCGCCGCGCCCTGATGGACCGCTGCGCCCTGCCCAAAGCCACGATCATGACCCGCACCGACGACATCGTCGGCGGCCTGTCCTACGTGGCGGTGGATGGCGACGTGGCGATGATCCACGCGGTCGAGGTGCGCCCCGAGGCGCGTCGCCGCGGCGTCGCCCGCGCCGGGCTCTCCGCCGCCGCCCGCTTCGCGGCGGAGAACGGCGCGCAATGGCTCGCGCTCGCCGTCACCGAGGCCAACGCCCCCGCCCGCGCGCTTTACCACAGCGCAGGCATGGAAAATGTCGGACGCTATCATTACCGTCTGGCCCCGAAGCAGGGCCGCTGAATCGGACGGCCCTCCAAGGAGGACCCAGATGAGCGACACCCCCGCCGCCAAGAAGCCCGACGCCGGCCCGATCCCGCAGCCCGAGCTGCCCGATGGCCTGCCGACCGCGCTGAACCTGCCGCCGGAGCAGCCGCTGCCCGACGACATCGCCAAGTATTTCAACGTCTGCAACGACAAGCTGGGGATGATCCCCAACGTGCTCCTCTCCTACGCCTTCGCGCCGGAGAAGCTGCGGGCGTTCTCGGCGCTCTACAACGACCTGATGCTGGCGGATTCCGGCCTCACCAAGCTGGAGCGGGAGATGATCGCGGTCGCCGTGTCTTCGGTGAACCGCTGCTTCTACTGCCTCACCGCCCATGGCGCCGCGGTGCGCCAGCTCTCGGGCGATCCGAAGCTGGGCGAGTTGATGGTGATGAACTACCGCGCGGCCCCGCTGGATGCGCGCCAGCGGGCGATGCTGGATTTCTCGGTGAAGATGACCGAGGAGAGCCACCGCATCGAGGAATCCGACCGCGAGGCGCTGCGCGAGGTCGGGTTCACCGACAAGGACATCTGGGACATCGCCGCGGTGGCGGGGTTCTACAACATGACCAACCGGATGAGCTCGGCCGTCGATATGCGGCCGAACGACGAATATCACGGGATGGCCCGCTAGGGGCCGCCCGCGGGCGGGGGCCTTTCAGGCCGCCGCCCGCACCAGCGCCGGATAGCGCAGGCCCAGCGTGATGGCGCGCAGCACGAAAAAGCACATCAGCGCGGCCCACAGCCCGTGCAGGCCGAACAGCGGAACCAGCGCCGCCCAGGCCGCGAGATACAGCGCCAGCGACCACAGCATGGCGTTGCGCATGTCCCGGGTCCGCGTGGCGCCGATGAAGATCCCGTCCAGCATGAAGGCCGGCAGGCCGACCACCGGGGCCAGCGCCGCCCAGGGCAGGTATTCGCGCGCCGCCGCCCGCACTTCGGGCGCCGTGGTCATCAGGTCGATGATCGCGCCCCCCAGCAGCCAGAACCCCGCCCCCAGCGTCGCCACGCAGGCCAGCCCCCAGGCCGAGGTCAGCCTGGAGGCGCGCCGCAAGAGGTCCGGCCGCCTCGCCCCGAAGAACTGCCCGACCAGCGCCTCGGCCGCGAAGGCGAAGCCGTCCAGCGCATAGGCCGAGATCGCGAGGAACTGCATCAGCACCTGATTGGCGGCCAGCGACACGTCCCCCCAGTCGGCCGAGCGGAACAGGAAGAAGCCGAAGCCGAACTGCAGCAGGCAGGACCGGATCAGGATATCCCCGTTGACCTTCGCCATGTTGATCAGCCGCACCCGGTCGAAGATCCGGGCCGGGTCGCGCCAGCCGTCGCCGGCGAAGGCGTCGCGGCACATCCACAGACCCAGCGCCGCGCCCCCGACCTCGGAGATCAGGGTGGCCGCCGCCACGCCCTCCACCCCCCAGCCGAAGCCGAGCACGAAGAGCAGGTCCAGCGCGATGTTCAGCCCGTTCATGGCGATCTGGAGGATCAGCACGCCGCGCGTCCGCTCCATCGCGATCAGCCAGCCGGTCAGCGCGTAGACCGAAATCGCGAAGGGTCCGCCCCAGATCCGAAGGGAGAGGTAATCGCGGGCCATGTCCTCGACCTCGGCCGAGGCGGGGGAAAGCTCGAAGGCCGCCCAGAACAGGGGCGCCTGCAACAGGATGAAGATCAGCCCCGAGGCGCCGGCGATCAGCATTCCGCGCAGCAGCAGGGCGGCGCATTCGGCGGAATCCCCGCGCCCGCGGGCCTGCGCCACCAGCCCCGAGGTGCCCATGCGCAGAAAGCCCATGGTCCAGTAGATGAAGCTGAGGATCACCGCCCCCATGCCCACCGCCCCGATCGGCGCGGCCGCGCCGAGCTGCCCGATCACGCCGGTATCCACCGCCCCCAGCAGGGGCGTGGTGGCGTTGGACAGCATGATCGGCACGGCGATGGCCAGGACCCGGCGATGGGTCAGCGGGGCGGGCGCCTCTCCCGCCGCGACGGGAGAGGCGGGCGCGTCGTTCATGGAGGTCAGGCCTCGGAGGGCATCAGGAAATGGCCGACGGCGGAGAGGAAGGGCCGCGCCCGCTCCTCCTGCCAGGCCTCGACCGCCACGGAAGCGTAGCGGCGCCCGGCCCGGCGGATCTCGGCCCGCGCATAGGCGTCCCGCGGCCCGGCGGAGCGCAGGTAGTCCAGCGTGAAGTCGATGGTCTTGGGCAGGGGCGGGAACTCTCCGCGGCCGATGGCGGCGGCGGGTTCGCCCCCCTGCTCCATCCGCGCCCAGACCAGGGTCCAGGCGAGCCCGATCTGGGCGGTGATCTCCAGGAAGGCCCCGGTGGCGCCGCCATGCAGGGCCGGCAGGACCGGGTTGCCGATCAGCTTCTCGTCGAAGGCGAGGCGGGCGGTCAGCTCATCGCCCAGCCGGTCGAAATGGATGCCCAGCACGCCGGCGAAAGGCACCGTGGCGACCAGCGCCTCCAGCGCCGCGTCGCGCCGGGCTTCGACCACATGGGCGGGCTCGCGCCGGGGGCGGGGGGGACGGACGGCGCTCATGCCTTGTCCTCCGGCTTCGCGGCGGCGGCCTTCGCGGCGGGGCGCGGGCGCTCCAGCACGAAGGCCCCGGCGGCGGTGGCGATGGGGTCGTCGATGTCGCCGTCATGGGCGACCGAGCGCACGAAGGCCACGTGGCGGGTGGCCTTGTAGCATTCGGCCCGCGCCACGATGTCCGCTCCGGGCTTCGCCGGACGCATGTAGTCAATGCGCAGGTCAAGGGTCGAGGTGCCCGCGGCGCCGGTCGGGTGGCTCATCACCGCGGCCCCGGAACAGCCGTCGAGCAGGGCCGTGACCACGCCGCCATGCAGCACGCCGGACTGCGGATCGCCCACGAAGCGCGGGTCGAAGGGCACCCGCATTTCCGCCACGCCGGCGAAAAGCGATTCGAGCTTCATGCCCAGTTCGCTGTTCCAGCGCACCCGTTCCATGAACCGCCGCCCGATCTCGGCGACTTGATCGGCGCTCAACGGCGTGGAGCGGGCTTCGGTCCTGGGGTCGGCGGAAATGGGGCGGGCCGCGTCGGATCGCGGGTCGGACTCTGTCATAATCGGCCTTTCGCTCGGCGCCGCTTCGTCGTAACCGCGCCACAAGGCCGGTCTAGCCCGGAGCATGGGGCGCGTCCACCACGCGGCCCGGACCGTCCCCACGCGCTGTTGCGTCGGAAAGCAGCGGTCGGCGCAGGCATGCGCGAACTGTCGCAGCGGTATGCTGCGGCTGCGAGACGCAGCGCGGAGCAGGCAGCATTAATCCTACCCGGTCTTGTCATTATCGTCGCCGCGTCTTACGTCCACGTCAACCAGCGGGGCTCGAGACGCGAACCGAACGCGGCGCGAAGGGCTCATCACGGAGAGACAAGTGAACGACACCGAGACAGAAACCTACACCACCATCAGCGAAATGTGCGCCGAGTTCGACGTCACGCCCCGCACGCTGCGGTTCTACGAGTACAAGGAACTGCTGCAGCCGCGCCGCGAGGGCCAGAAGCGTCTGTTCACCAAGCGCGACAAGGCCCGCCTGAAGCTGATCCTGCGCGGCAAGCGCTTCGGCTTCTCGCTGGACGAGATCCGCGAGCTGCTGGACCTCTATTATGTGGGCGATCAGCAGGCGACCCAGCTGGCGCGGACCTATGAGCGGGCCCTGCTCCGCATGAAAGCCATGCGCGAACAGCGGGCCGAGCTGGACGTCGCCATCGACGATCTTCAGCGGAACCTCGACATGGTTTCCCAGATGCTGGAGCAGCGCGGCGTCAAGGCTGCGGCGGAGTAAGACCGGCCCGGCCGAGGCCGGACCGCAAGGGAAGACGCCGGGGATGACCCCGGCGCTGCGTTTCGCCGGGCCCCACGCCGGCGCGACCTGATCGGCCGGGAGCATCCCGGTCCGCGATGCCGGCGACGAGCGGGGAGCGCGTCGCCGGCCCGGGCCCCCCTCTGGGTCCGTCCAGCTCCCTCAAGGGTTTCGCCGGCCGGGCGCCGAACGACCCGACGCCCGAGTCCCCCTTTTCGACCGCCTCGTCAGGCCCCCCCGATCCGGCGGCCCCTATCCGGCCCCCCGGATGCGGCGGCCCCGTTGCGACGGCCCCCGATCCGGCGGTCAGGTCCGTCGAATGCCATCTACGGACTCCTCGCCAGGCGGGGCGTTGGCGCTTAGATCGCTTCGCATACCCGTCCGGATCCGGCCCCGCATGGCGCGACCTGACGCCACGGCGCTCTTTACGTGCGCGTCAACTTACGCCATATCCATCGCGGACAGGCCGCAACAGGCCTTGTATGGTTTTCGGAAGCGTGGACGCGCCGCAAGCGCCTCGCCCGCCCTTGGGAGGACGATCGAATGCCCATCTACAACCCGCCGCTCCGCGACATGGATTTCATCCTGCATGACGCCCTCCAGGTGTCGACGCAGGAGATCGACGGCTATTCCGAGCTCGACCGCGACTTCACCGCGGCGATCCTCGATGAGGCCGGCAAGATCGCCCGCGACGTGCTCGCCCCCCTGAACCTGGTCGGCGACCGGCAGGGCTGCGTGCTGGAGAACGGCGTGGTGCGCACCCCCGACGGGTTCAAGGCGGCTTTCGACACCCTGCGTGAGGGCGGCTGGACCGGGCTCGACTGCGATCCCGAATTCGGCGGCCAGGGCATGCCCTACGTCATCGCCACCGCGGTCGGCGAGATGCACTCCGCCGCCAACATGGCGCTGATGATGTATCCGGGCCTGACCCACGGCGCCTATTCGGCGATCCACACCCATGGTTCGGACGACCAGAAGGCGATGTATCTGCCCAGAATGGTGTCCGGAGAGTGGACCGGCACCATGAACCTGACCGAGCCGCATTGCGGCACCGATCTCGGCCTGCTGCGCACCAAGGCCGAGCCGCAGGACGACGGCTCCTACAAGATCACCGGCCAGAAGATCTTCATCTCGGCCGGCGAGCACGACATGTCCGAGAACATCATTCACCTGGTGCTGGCGAAGATCCCCGGCGGCCCGGACGGGGTGAAGGGCATTTCGCTGTTCATCGTGCCCAAGTTCATGGTCGGCGAGGACGGAAGCCTCGGCGCCCGCAACGCGCTCGCGGTCGGCAAGCTCGAAGAGAAGATGGGCATTCACGGCAACGCCACCTGCGTGATGAACTACGACGGCGCCACCGGCTACCTGATCGGGGAGGCGCACAAGGGCCTTCGCGCCATGTTCACCATGATGAACGAGGCCCGCATCGGCGTCGGCATGCAGGGGCTTTCGCAGGCCGCGGCGGCCTATGACAACGCGGTGGAATACGCCCGCGACCGCCTCCAGGGCCGCGCCGTCACCGGCGTCGAGGCCCCGGACAAGCCCGCCGACCCGCTGATCGTGCATCCCGACATCCGCCGGATGCTGATGGATCAGAAGGCCTTCGTCGAAGGCGCCCGCTTCTTCGCCATGTGGGGGGCGATGATGATCGACCGCTCGCACCGCATGGGCGACGCGGAGGCGGAGGGGCTGATCTCCCTGCTCACCCCGGTGATCAAGGGCTTCCTGACCGACAAGGGCTACCAGTCCGCGACCCAGGCCCAGCAGGTCTATGGCGGGCACGGCTATATCGAAGAGCAGGGCATGTCCCAGTTCGTCCGCGACGCCCGCATCGCCATGATCTACGAGGGCGCCAACGGCGTGCAGGCGCTCGACCTCGTGGGGCGCAAGCTGGCGGCCAACGGCGGCAAGCCGGCCATGGCCTTCTTCGAGATGATCAAGGCTTTCATCAAGGCCAACGAGGGCGACGAAGCCCTGAAGAAAGACTTCCTCGACCCCCTGAAGGCGGCCTCCAAGGACCTGCAGGGCGCGGCGATGTATTTCATGCAGAACGGCATGAAGAACCCCAACGCGGCGCTGGCGGGCTCCACCGACTTCCTGCACCTGTTCGGCCATGTCTGCCTTGGCTACGCCTGGGCGCAGATGGCGGTCGCGGCCAATGCGGCGCTGGCGGCGGGGACCTCGGACGAAGCGTTCTACGCCAACAAGATCCGCACCGGCCGCTACTACATGGCCCGCCTCCTGCCCGAGACCGCGCTGAACCTCGCGCGTATCCAGTCGGGTCCGGAGCCGGTCATGGACATGCCCGCCGAGGCGTTCTGATCCAGCGGCGCCGTCCCCCGGGAGGGGGCGACGGCGCCGCCCCCGCCGCCCTCTCCCGCGCATGGCGGGGAGGGCCGGGACGGGCGCCTGCGTTCGGGCGCCTGCGTTCGCTCGGGGGCTTGCGCGCTCGCCACCGCGAGCGCACCTGCGTAACAAGGTGATCGGGCCGACAGAGTCCGACACTACCGACGCATCCAAGGGAGACCCGCATGACCGCCCCTATCCTCGCCTCCGCCTGGATGAACGACGAGCACCAGATGCTCGAGGACATGACGTCCAAGTTCATCACCGACGCCTGGACCCCGAACTACGCCAAGTGGCGCGCCAACGGGATCATGGACCGCGAGGCCTGGAACCAGGCCGGCGAGAACGGGCTGCTGCTGGCCTCGATCCCCGAGGAATACGGCGGCGCCGGCGGCGATTTCGGGCATGAGGCGATCATCCACATGGTCGCCGCGCGGCTGAACCTCGCCTCCTGGGGCATCGGCGTGCATTCGGCCATCGTCGCCCATTACATCCTCGCCTACGGGTCGGAGGCGCAGAAGGCCAAATGGCTGCCGAAAATGGCGTCCGGAGAGCTGGTCGCCGCCATCGGCATGACCGAGCCGGGCACGGGATCGGATCTCCAGCGCATCCGCACGCGGGCCGACAAGAACGGCAACGGCTACAAGATCAACGGCCAGAAGACCTTCATCACCAACGGCCAGACCGCGGACCTGATCCTGCTGGCCTGCAAGACCGATGTCAGCCAGGGCGCCAAGGGCGTGTCGCTGATCATGGTCGAGACCGAGGGGGCCGAGGGCTTCCGCCGCGGCCGCAACCTGGAAAAGGTCGGCATGCACGCCGCCGACACGTCCGAGCTGTTCTTCGACGACGTGCAGGTGCCGCCGGAGAACCTGCTGGGCGGCGTCGAGGGCCGCGGCTTCTACCAGATGATGGAGCAGCTGCCCCAGGAACGCCTGTCGATCGGCGCCACCGCCATCGGCGCGATCGAGGGCGCCGTGGCGCTCGCCACCGCCTATGCGAAGGAGCGGGAGGCCTTCGGCAAGCCGATCATCCAGAACCAGGCGCTCGCCCACAAGCTGGCCGAGTGCAAGACCGACATGGTGGTGGGCCGCGCCTTCTTCGACAGCTGCTGCGTCGCGCATCTGAAGGGCGAACTGACGGTCGAAGCCGCGGCCATGCAGAAATACTGGCTCACCGACCTGCAGGGGAAGGTGATCGACAGCTGCCAGCAGGTCTTCGGCGGCTATGGCTACATGATGGAATATCCCATCGCCGAGATGTGGGCCGACGCCCGCGTCCAGCGCATCTATGGCGGGACCAACGAAATCATGAAGGAACTGATCTCGCGCAGCCTGTAACACTGCGCCGCGCGGCCGGGGCGCGTTCCCGGCCGCGGATCCGATTTCAGGGAGAACCCCGCATGTCCGCCTACAAGCTCACCTGCTTCGCCCAGTCCGGAAACGCCTACAAACCCGCGCTCTATTTCGCGCTGGGCGGCATCGACTGGGAGCCGGTCTGGATCAACTTCTTCAAGGGCGCCCACAAGGAGCCCGCCTTCGCCGTCAAGAACGACATGGCGCAGGTGCCGGTGCTGGAGCATGGCGACCTGGTGCTGTCGCAAAGCGCCGTGATCCTCGACTATCTGGTCGAGCAGGAAGGCAAGTTCGGCTGGGAGACCGCCGCCGAAAAACGCGAGATCTGGCGCTGGGTGATGTGGGACAACTACTCCTTCACCTCGATGTTCGCCCCGTTCCGCTTCTTCGCCGCCTTCGTGCCCGAGGACAAACGCGACCCCGGCGCCATGAAGTTCATGGAAATGCGCATGGCCAACGCCCTGAAAACCCTCGACGCCCGCCTGGCCGGTCGCGACTGGGTGGCGCTGGACCGGCCGACCATCGCGGACATTTCGATCGCCGGCTACTGCTATTACGGCGACGAAGTTCCGTTCGATTTCAACGACTACCCCAACATCCTCGCCTGGAAGGACCGCCTCGCGGCCCTGCCTGGCTTCGTGATGCCCTATGAGCTGATGCCCAGGGGCTGACGCCTCCTCCCCGACCCCGGAACGCCGACCGGAAAGGACCTTTCCCCATGACCGACGCTTACATCTTCGACGCCGTGCGCACGCCGCGGGGCAAGGGGCGGGCCGACGGCTCGCTGCACGAAGTCACCTCGGTGCGTCTCTCCGCCGAGGTGCTGAACGAGCTGAAGGCCCGGAACGACCTCGACACTTCGAAGGTGGAGGACGTGATCTGGGGCAACGCCACCCAGGTCGGCGAGCAGGGCGCCTGTCTCGCCCGGTCCGCGGTGCTTTACGCGGGCTGGGACGAGCGGGTGCCGGGGCTGAGCATCAACCGCTTCTGCGCCTCGGGCATGGAAGCGGTGAACCTCGCCGCCAACCAGGTGAAGGGCGGGGCCGGAGACCTTTACGTGGCCGGCGGGGTCGAGATGATGTCCCGCGTGCCCATGGGCTCGGACGGCGCCGCGGTGGCCGCGGACCCGACCCTGGCGATGAACGCCTATTTCGTGCCGCAGGGCGTGGGCGCCGACATCATCGCCACCAAATACGGCTTTTCGCGCGACGACGTTGACGCTTACGCCATGGAGAGCCAGCGCCGCGCCGGCGTCGCCATCGAGGAAGGCCGTTTCAAGAAGTCCGTGATGACGGTGCGCGACCAGAACGGCCTGCCGATCCTCGACCATGACGAATATCCCCGCCCGGGCACCGACATGCAGGCGCTCGGCGCCCTGCGCCCGGCCTTCCAGATGATCGGCGAGGCCATGCCCGGCTTCGACGCCATCGCCAAGCTGAAATACCCCGAGCTGGAGCGGGTGAACCACGTCCACCACGCCGGCAACTCCTCGGGCATCGTGGACGGGGCGACCGCGGTTCTGATCGGCTCGAAAGAGGCCGGAGAGGCGCTGGGGCTGAAGCCGCGGGCGCGGATCCGGACCTCGGTCAAGGTCGGCTCGGACCCGACGATCATGCTCACCGGCCCGGTTCCTGCGACGGAAAAGGCGTTGAAGGTCAGCGGCATGTCGATCTCCGACATCGACCTGTTCGAGGTGAACGAGGCGTTCTCCGCCGTCGTCCTGCGCTTCATGCAGGCCTTCGACGTGGACCATGCCAAGGTGAACCCCAATGGCGGGGCCATCGCGCTGGGGCACCCGCTGGGCGCCACCGGGGCGATGATCATCGGCACGGTGCTCGATGAGCTGGAGCGCACCGGCAAGGGCGTCGGGATGGCCACGCTCTGCGTCGCCTCCGGCATGGGCGCCGCGACGATCATCGAGCGCGTGTGACCCCGGATCCGACTCAGACCCGGGCGCCGTCGCCGACGACGGCCCGCCCTCGACCGATTCCCCCCCACGGGAGACTGACATGACCGAGATTTTCCATACCGAGATCGACGCCGACGGCGTGGCCGTCCTGAGCTGGGACCTGCCCGGGCGTTCGATGAACGTGATGACGATGGAGGGTCTGGCCGAGCTCGACGCCGCCATCGACGCCCTGCTGGCCGACGACGCGGTGAAGGGGATCGTGCTGACCTCCGCCAAACCCGATTTCGCGGGGGGCATGGACCTCAACATCCTGCAGGGGATGAAGGATCAGGCCGGCGACGACCCGGCCAAGGGCCTGTTCGAGGGCGTGATGCGGATGCACGCCCTGCTGCGCAAGCTGGAACTGGCCGGCATGGACCGCAAGACCCGCAAGGGCGGCAAGCCGGTCGCCTGGGCCTGCCCGGGCACCGCCGCGGGAATCGGGCTGGAGCTGGGCCTGGCCTGCCATCGCCGGTTCGCGGCGGACAATCCCAAGGCGAAGATCGGCCTGCCCGAGATCATGGTCGGCATCTTCCCCGGCGCCGGCGGGGCGACCCGCGTGTCCCGGATGCTGGGCGCGATGGCCGCCGCCCCCTTCCTGATGGAAGGCAAGATGATGGCCCCCGCCAAGGTGAAGGCCGCGGGGCTGGTCGACGAGGTCGTGCCGGCGGATGACCTGATCCCCGCCGCCAAGGCCTGGGTGCTGGCCGCCAAGGCCGCCGACATCGTGAAGCCCTGGGACGCCAAGGGCTGGAAGATGCCCGGCGGCGCCCCCTATTCCGCCCAGGGGTTCGAAACCTTCGTCGGCGCCGCCGCCATGATCCACGGCAAGACCCAGGGCGCCTATCCCGCCCACAAGGCGCTGCTGGCCGCGGTCTACGAAGGGGCGATGGTCGATTTCGACACCGCCCTGCGCATCGAGGCCCGCTGGTTCACCAAGATCCTGATGAACCCGTCCTCCGGCGCCATGATCCGCTCGCTCTTCCTCAACAAGGAGGCGCTGGAAAAGGGCGCGGTCCGGCCCAAGGACGTGGCCGACATGCGGGTGAAGAAGATCGGCATTCTCGGCGGCGGCGGCTTCATGGGCGCCGGCATCGGCTATGTCTCGGCCATGGCCGGCATCGAGGTGGTGCTGATCGACCGGGACGACGCCTCGGCCGCCAAGGGGGTGGACTTCGTCACCGGCCTGCTGGACGACGCGCTGAAGAAAAAGCGCCTGACCGAGGACAAGAAAACCGCGATCCTCGGCCAGATCACCGCCACCGCGGATTACGCCGCCCTGTCGGGCTGCGACCTCGTGATCGAGGCGGTGTTCGAGGATCCGGGCGTCAAGAAGATCGTGACCGAGGCCGCGCAGGCCCATCTGGGCCCGGACGCGATCTTCGCCTCCAACACCTCGACCCTGCCGATCACCGACCTGGCCGGGAACTACAAGGACCCCGAGAAGTTCATCGGCATCCACTTCTTCTCACCGGTTCACAAGATGATGCTGGTGGAGATCATCAAGGGCAAGAAGACCGGGCCGGAAGCCGTGGCCAAGGCGCTCGATTTCGTGCGCCAGATCCGCAAGACCCCGATCGTGGTCAACGACGCCCGCTTCTTCTACGCCAACCGCTGCATCATCCCCTATATCAACGAGGGCACGCGGATGGTCACCGAGGGCGTCGCGCCCGCGCTGATCGAGAACGCCGCCAAGCAGATGGGCATGCCGCTCGGCCCGCTGCAGCTGGTGGATGAGACCGCGCTGGATCTGGGCCAGAAGATCGCCAAGGCGACCAAGGCCGCGATGGGCGACGCCTATCCCGAAAACCCCGCCGATCCGCTGATCGACTGGATGGTCGGGGAGGGACGGCTTGGTCGGAAGGCCAAGGCCGGCTTCTACGCCTATGACGACAAGGGCAAGCGGCAGGGCCTGTGGGACGGTCTGGCGGCCAAGTACCCGGTGGCCGACGATCAGCCCGACGTCACCGAGGTGCAGCACCGCCTGATGATGGCCCAGAGCCTGGAGGCCGTGCGCGCGCTGGAGCAGGGCGTGCTGGAGGACATCCGCGAGGGCGACGTGGGCGCGATCCTCGGCTGGGGCTTCGCGCCCTGGTCGGGGGGCCCGTTCTCCTGGCTCGACATCCTGGGCGCCGACAAGGCGGCGGCGATCACCGACGCGCTGACCGCGAAGTTCGGCGAGCGTTTCGCCACACCCCCGCTGCTGACCGAGATGGCCGCGAAGGGCGAGACTTTCTACGGCCGCTTCGGCCCGCAGGCCAAGGCCGCCGCGTAAGGCGCCCGGCCGGCGACGCCGGCCCGTCGGGGCGGGGGCTCGATGCCCCCGCCCCGACGACTCCCCCCTCACATACCCTCGCCCCCCTGAAAAGCGACATTCGCAGGTCGTGGAATCGCCCCGATCGGCGCCTATGTGATCCGCAGTCAGGGCGGCCCTTGGGGCCGGCCCGCGGATAGACTACAAAGGACGCCATGACCCGACGCGCTCCCCTCGCCGCCGCCGCGCTGGCGCTCGCCGCATTGCTGCCCGCCCTCGCGCCCGCGCCCGCCGCGGCCCAGGACGGCCGCGATCTCGCGCGCATCTCCGCCTATCTCAACGCGCTCGACACCGCCGAGGGCGGTTTCGTGCAGATCGCCCCGGATGGCGAGACCTCGGACGGGCGGTTCTATATCGACCGCCCCGGCCGCATCCGCTTCGAATACACGCCGCCGAACCCGTCGCTGGTGGTGTCTGACGGCACCTGGGTGGTGGTCTACGACATGCGCGACTGCGGCAAGCAGACGGCGCCCCTGTCCTCCACCCCGCTGAACCTGTTCCTGCAGGAGCGGGTGGACCTGCGCGCCGAAGGCGCGGTCAGCGCGATCGAGCGTCAGGCCGGGCAGATGCGGGTCACCGCAGTCAATCCGTCCGACCCCAACGGCGGGTCCATCACGCTGATCTTCAACGACAACCCGCTGGAACTGCGGCAGTGGATCGTCACCGATCCCGAGGGCCGCAACACCACCGTCGCGCTGAACGAGATCACCCGCGGCGTCGACATCAACGTCGCCAAGTTCCTGCCCGCCCGCATCGAGATGGACGAGTGCAACTGACGCCCCGAGCCGTCGCCCGCAGGGGCGACGGCGCCGACGCGGCCGGTCTTCAGCCCAGAGTGACGAAGACCGGGGCGTGATCCGAAGGTTTCTCCCAGCCCCGGGCGTCCTTCAGGATCCGGGCGCCATGGGTGGGAAGGTCGGGCGTGGTCCAGACATGATCGAGCCGCCGGCCCTTGTCCGCCGCCGCCCAGTCCTTCGCCCGATACGACCACCAGGAATAGAGCTTGCCTTCGGGCGCATGCTTGCGCACCGCGTCGACCCAGCCCCCCGCGGTCTGGGCGGCGGTCAGCTTCTCGATCTCCACCGGCGTGTGGCTGACGATCTTGAGAAGCTGCTTGTGGGACCAGACATCGTCCTCGCCCGGCGCGATGTTGAGATCGCCGACCAGCACCGCCGGCCCGCTCTGATCCCGGTAGATCGCCGCCATTTCATCCACGAAATCAAGCTTGTGGCCGAATTTCGGGTTCACCTCCCGATCCGGCTCGTCCCCGCCTGCAGGGACGTAGAGATTGTGGATCATCGTGCCGTCGGCCAGCCGCGCGGAGACATGCCGCGCATCGCCCTTGCCGCAGAAATCATGTCGGCCGGCATCCTCCAGCGGGATCCGCGACAGGATCGCCACGCCGTTGTAGCCCTTGTCGCCGCGGACCGCGAGATGGGTGTAGCCGATCTCCGCGAAGGTCTCGGCGGGGAATTTCTCCGCCGGGCACTTGGTCTCCTGCAGGCAGAGCACGTCGGGCGCCTCGGTCTCCAGCAGGTGGCGCACGATGGGCGCGCGCAGGCGGACCGAGTTGATGTTCCAGGTGCAGATGGTGAACGGCATGGGGCAGGCTCCGGCGGCGGGATCTGGGCGCGGGGCGCACCATGCGCGGGCGCGCGCGCGGGGACAAGCCCAGGGCGGACCGCTTCGCCGCGGCGCCGGCGCGGCGCCCGGCATGGCGCGCAGCGACCCCTTGGAACCCAAAGCGCCCGGCGGGAGGGGACCGCCGGGCGCCACCTTGGTCCGAGCGCGCGCGCCGCGAGGGGTTGCGGCGCAGCGGCGCTCCAAGGTTGAGTCATATCTGGGGAGCCGCACGCGCCATTCAAGCGGCGCCGGCCCGCGGGTTACACGACCAGACGGTAACCTCCCGATTCCGTGACCAGCAGCCGGGCCTCGGAGGGGTTGGGCTCGATCTTCTGGCGCAGCCGGTAGATATGCGTCTCCAGCGTGTGGGTGGTGACGCCGGCGTTGTAGCCCCAGACCTCGTGCAGCAGCACGTCGCGCGCCACCACCGCATCGTTGGCGCGGTAGAGGAACTTGAGAATGTTGGTCTCTTTCTCGGTCAGGCGGATCTTCTTCTCCGCCTCGTCCAGCAGCATCTTCATCGCCGGCTTGAACGTGTAGGGGCCGATGGCGAAGACCGCGTCCTCCGACTGCTCATGCTGGCGAAGCTGGGCGCGGATGCGGGCCAGAAGCACCGGGAACTTGAAGGGCTTGGCGATGTAGTCGTTGGCCCCGGCGTCGAGCCCCAGGATCGTGTCGCTGTCCGAGGTGTGCCCGGTCAGCATGATCACCGGGCATTTCACGCCCTGCTTGCGCATCAGCCGGCAGACCTCACGCCCGTCCATGTCGGGCAGGCCCACGTCGAGGATCACCAGGTCATGCGCCGCGCCGCGGGATTTCTCCAGCCCCGCGCCGCCGGTCTCGGCCTCGAACACGTCGTAGTCTTCGGTCAGCACCAACTGATCGGCCAGCGCGTCGCGCAGGTCCGGATCATCGTCAACCAGCAGGATTTTCTTCAGCGCGGCCATGTCGTTCGGCTCTCCCCGGCTCTTGATTGCGTCGGTCAATGTGATCTGGCGTGAGCCGCCCCCGCGCGCGAGGTTTCATGTCGAAGTTTCACGGAGACGTGGCCGGAGGCCGGGCTTTGTTTCACTCAGCCGGGGTTGGCGCTATATGCAGGGGGCTTGATCGAGAGGCCCCCGCGGCCTTTCCCCGGGACCGGAGGGCGCGATGGGTCTGAAGCTGAGCATCTGGGAACAGGCCGCGCGGGCGCGGGCCGACCTGCGCCTCGGCGCCGTCGTGGTGCTGGTGCGAGGCGGCGCGGGCGTCCTGGCGGCGGGGGCGGAGACGCTGCCGGCCGAGCGGCTCGATGACCTGCGCGAGGCCGGGCCCGTGGATCTGGCCGTGACGGCGCGGCGGGCGACCACGCTGAAGGCGCGGGCCTATGACGGCGACATCGCGCGGATCGCGGTGGATGCGGATTACGACCTGGCGCGGATCCGGGCGACCGCGGACCCGGCGCGCGACCTTTCCGACCCGATGAAGGGCCCGTTTCACACGCGGCGCGAGGGCGACGCCGGTCTGCACCGCGCCGCCGTTCGGCTGGCCAAGCAGGCCCAGCTTCTGCCCGCCGCGCTGGTCGCGACCCTGCCCTCGCGCAAGGCGGCCGAGGCCGTGGCCCGCGAGCACGGCCTGTCCCTGATCGACGCGGACGCGCTGCTGGCGGCGGAGGTCAACGCCATCGGCATGCGCCCGATCTCCGCCGCGCGGGTTCCGATGGAGGTGTCGGAGCGCGGGCGCGTGCATGTCTTCCGCCCCGAGGACGGCTCGGAGGAGCACTACGCCATCGAGATCGGCGCCCCGGACCGCGCCAAACCCGTGCTGACCCGGCTGCATTCGGCCTGTTTCACCGGGGATGTTCTGGGCTCTCTCAAATGCGATTGCGGCCCGCAGCTGCGCGCCGCCATGAAAGCCATGGCGGACGAGGGCGCGGGGGTGCTGCTTTACCTGAATCAGGAGGGGCGGGGGATCGGGCTGGCCAACAAGATGCGGGCCTATTCGTTGCAGGATCAGGGATTCGATACGGTCGAGGCCAACCACCGGCTGGGATTCGAGGATGACGAGCGCGATTTCCGCATCGGCGGGACGATTCTCCGTCGGCTCGGCTATCGCGCGGTGCGGCTGCTGACCAACAATCCCCGCAAGGTGGGGATGATGGGCAATGCCGGGCTGCGGGTGATCGAGCGGGTGCCGCTGCAAGTGGGCGAGACTCCGCAGAACGCGCATTACCTGGCCACCAAGGCGGCGAAGAGCGGGCATCTTCTGTGACTGATTCGCGTCTCGGCGTGGCGGCGGGGACACGATCTGACGACATGATTGTCCGCAACCGCGCCGCCTTCTACCTCGGACGCCGGTTTCCCTGCGTGATCGGGCGCGGCGGGCTGGTGGCGGACAAGCGCGAGGGCGATGGCGGGACCCCCACCGGCCCCTTGCGGCTGGCGGCGCTGCGCTGGCGGGCGGATCGCGGGACGCGACCCGCCGGACAACTGCCCGCGAAACCCATCGGCCCCCATGACCTTTGGTCGGACGACCCCGCCGATCCGCGCTACAACCACGAGATCCGCGACGCGCGCGGCTATTCGCATGAGCGGATGCGGCGGCGGGATCGTCTCTATGATCTGGTGGCGATCACCGACCACAACTGGCCGGACGCGAATCCGGGCCGGGGCTCGGCGATCTTCGTGCATTGCTGGCGGGCGCCGGGACGGCCGACCGAGGGCTGCGTGGCCTTCGACCCCCTGCATCTGCGCTGGATTCTCGCCCATTGGCGGCCCTGGGGACGGATCATCGTCCGCCCCTGAGCCTCAGTCGTAGGCGCGCTCGCCGAAAATGGCGGAGCCGACGCGGACATGGGTGGCTCCGAACTCCACCGCCGTCTCGAAATCCGAGCTCATGCCCATCGACAGCCCGGTCAGCCCGTTGCGCTCCGCCAGTTTGCGGAGCAGGGCGAAATGCAGGGCCGGGGCTTCGTCCACCGGGGGGATGCACATCAGCCCCTCGACCGTCAGGCCCATCGGCCCGCGGCATTCGGCGAGGAAGGCGTCCAGGTCGGCGGGGGCGATTCCGGCCTTCTGCGGCTCCTCCCCCGTGTTGACCTGCACGAACAGGCGGGGCGAGCGGCCGGCGGTCTGCACGGCGTCGGCGATCTTGCGGGCGAGTCTCGGGCGATCGACGGACTGGATCACGTCGAAGAGCTCCATCGCCTTGTTGAGCTTGTTGGTCTGCAGCGGCCCGATCAGGTGCAATTCCAGGTCGGGCATGGCGGCGCGTCGGTCGGTCCAACGGCCCTCGGCCTCCTGCACCCGGTTTTCCCCGAAGATCCGCTGGCCGGCGTCGAGCACGGCCTGCACCCGATCCTCGGGCTGCACCTTGGAGACGGCCACCAGGGTGACGTCCGCGGGATCGCGGCCGGCCTTGCGGGCGGCGTCGCTGAGTCGGGTCTGGATATCGGTCAGGCTCATGCCCAACGGAATCGCAGGAGCCGGGGCGGATCGCAAGGCCCACGGCGCGGCGCCGCACGGAAAGCGGCCCCCCAAACGAAAAGGGAGCGGGCCAAGGCCCGCTCCCCATCACATCCGACTGATCGAAAGATCAGAAGCCAACCTGGAGGATGGTGTAGATGTTGTAGCCGTCGGTGGCGCCGTTGTCGCCATACATGGCGGCGACGTGGCCGGTCACACCCGGGGCCAGGGCGTAGGAGACCCAGCCGGCGAAGGTGTCGATGTCCGAAGCGGCGGTGTCGGAGAAGGCGTAGCCACCACCGAAGGTCCAGGGACCGGTGCGGTAGCGGAAGCCGATCGCGACGTCGTCGGAGGACGTGGCTTCGTTGTTCTCGTAGTGCACGCCGCCGGTGAAGCCGGCATAGCCCAGCTCGGCGCCCAGCGACCAGACGTCGATGTCCTGACCGCCCGAACCGGTGGTCGCATCGCCGAAGGTGTAGTCACCGCCCAGCGCGACGCCGAAGCCCGAGAACTCGCCCGAGTAGTTGGCGGCCAGCGAGACGACGTTGGAAGCGCCGGCATAGGGACGGTCACCGGTGGTGACGCGCGCGCCGTCGTTGGCGCCGTCATAGCCCGCGTCCGGCGTGAACGACACGGCGGCGGTGAAGCCGGCGATCGTCGGGGTCGCGTACATGATCATGAGGGCGTCGAAGCCGTCATCCGAACCGGCCATCGGCACTTCGCCGAAACCGTCGTAGTAGGCGATGCGGCAGCCGGCGGCGCAGAAGATGCCGACGTCGCCGTAGTTGTCGCCGGCGGTGTCGTTCGAGCCGACGAGGATCTCACCGAAGGAGCCGGACACGGTGGCCCAGTTCTCATCGATCTGGTCGCCGGTGGTGAAGGCCTCGAGCTCGACGCGGCCGGCGAAGGTCAGGCCGTTGTCGGAAGAACCCGAGAACTTGAGGTGCATTTCGCCGTCACGCAGCAGCGCGACTTCGGTGTCGCCGGTGGCGGTCACGTCGGTCAGGCCGGCGCCGAAGAACATGTAACCGCCGACGGAGCCGGTCGGGCGCTCAGCGGCGGACGCGATGCCGGCAGCGGCGCCAGCGACGAGCGCGGTCGTCGCGAAGAGAATCTTCTTCATAGTGTCCCTCGCAGATGGGTTCTTTGTGAGTCGATGTGTTCCCATCCATCGGTTTGTCCGATGAATACGAGACGTTGTGTCGTCCAAAGCGCCCGGCCGGTCAACGCTGATGGTCCCTCCCCCCGATGCGAGCCCTTCGACTTGTAGCAACGGCGCCACAAGCGGTCCCTGCGCCGGGCGCGACCGAACCGCTGTCGCGACCGTCCTGCGCGTCGACGCGGAGCCCGGACCGATGACCGTGCGGGGCCCCCGCGGGGCGGGCGACGCGCGGGTCCCTGCGGCATCGCCGGATCGTCATCCGCGCGGGGGCCCAACCCCTTTGCATCGCTCGGCCTCGGCGGATAGACAGACGCATCGTGCGGTTTGGGCGAAGGAACAGGAGCCTATGCGGCTGATGCGGAACGGACTCGTCTGCCTTGCGGCGGCGGCGGCGCTCGCCGGATGCGGGCTCGATGGCGAAGAGCCGACACCCCTTACCGACCGGGAGGCCGTGCAGTCGGGCTCGCGGTTCGAGACCCCGACCGTGGTCGGCGATCTCTTCGCGACCGGGCGACCCACCGGCCCCGATGGCGAAGGCGGATCGCTGCCGGTCAACAAGTATCTGTGGCGGGCGTCGCTGCAGACCCTGGAATTCCTGCCTCTGGCTTCGACCGATCCGTTCTCGGGCGTGATCGTCACCGACTGGTCGAACTCCGCCCAGACCCCGGACGAGCGCTTCAAGGTCACCGCCTACATCACCGACTACAAGCTGGAGGCCCGGTCGCTGCGCGTCGCGGTCTACCGCGAGGTGAAGAGCGGCGACGGCGCCTGGGCGCCCGCCGACGTGTCCGACGCGACGCCGCGGCGTCTTGAGGACGCGATCCTGACCCGCGCCCGCCAGCTTCGCGTGGCGGAGCTGGAAGCCGACGGTTGAACCGGACGGCCGCGCATCACCCTGCGCGGCCCTCCCCCCGGCCCGCCTGTCCGTCCCGGCCTCATTGAAAAGCCCCGCGCGCCGGCCTAAGACGGCCAGCGACCGCCGTGCGCGTCCGCCGGGTCCCTGACCGGGCCTGTCGGACCAGGCGCCGGCCTAGGCATATGGCCGGCCGCGCGCGCCCTTCGCCCGCGGCCAGGGAACCGGGGACGACGGATGACGCGCTACGACCACCGCGCAGCGGAGCCGAAATGGCGGAAGGCCTGGGACGAGGCGGAGCTGTTCCGCGCCCGAGTCGACCCTGAAAAGCCGAAATACTACGTGCTGGAGATGTTCCCCTATCCGTCGGGGCGCATCCATATCGGGCACGTGCGCAACTACGTCATGGGCGACGTGGTGGCCCGCTACAAGATGGCCCGCGGCTTCAACGTGCTGCATCCGATGGGCTGGGACGCCTTCGGGATGCCCGCCGAAAACGCCGCCATGGAACGCAACGTGCATCCCGGCGACTGGACCTATCAGAACATCGCCGTGATGAAGGAGCAGATGGCGCCGATGGGCCTGTCGCTCGACTGGTCCCGCGAATTCGCCACCTGCGACCCGGAGTATTACGCCCAGCAGCAGGCCCTGTTCCTCGACTTCCTCGAAGCCGGGCTGGTCTACCGCCGCAAGTCGGTGGTGAACTGGGATCCGGTGGACATGACCGTGCTCGCCAACGAGCAGGTGATCGACGGCAAGGGCTGGCGCTCCGGCGCCCAGGTCGAGCGCCGCGAGCTGGTGCAGTGGTTCTTCAAGATCACCGAATTCGCCGATGAGCTGCTGAGCGCCATCGACGGGCTGGAGAAGTGGCCCGACAAGGTCCGCGCCATGCAGCGCAACTGGATCGGACGCTCGGAGGGGCTGCAGTTCTCCTGGAAGACCGCCGGCGCGCCCGAGGGGTTCGAGGCGCTGGAGGTCTACACGACCCGGCCCGACACGCTCTACGGCGCCTCGTTCTGCGCGGTCTCGGCGGATCATCCGCTGGCCGTGAAGCTGGCCGCCTCCGACCCCGAGATCGCCGCCTTCTGCGACGAGTGCCGCCGCACCGGCACCTCGGAGGAGGTGATCCAGACCGCGCCGAAGCTGGGCCGCGACACCGGGATCACCGTCGATCACCCGCTGATCCCCGGCAAGACGCTGCCGGTGTGGATCGCCAATTTCATCCTGATGGACTACGGCACCGGCGCCATCTTCGGCTGCCCGGCGCATGACCAGCGCGACCTTGATTTCGCTCGGAAATACGGGCTGGAAGTGGTCCCCGTCGTGGCCCCCTCGGACGCCGTCGCCGCCAGTTTCGCGGTGGCCGATGAGGCCTATGTGGGCCCGGGCCGGCTGATCAATTCCGACTTCCTCGACGGCATGAGCATCGAGGACGCCAAGGCCGCCGTCGCCGAACGCATGGAGGCCGCCGGCCAGGGCGAGCGCAAGGTGAACTACCGCCTGCGCGACTGGGGCGTCAGCCGCCAGCGCTACTGGGGCTGTCCGATTCCGGTGGTGCATTGCGACGCCTGCGGCACCGTCCCGGAGAAGAAGGAGAATCTCCCGGTCGAGCTGCCCAGGGACGTGGACATCTCCCAGCCCGGAAACCCGCTGGACCGGCACCCGACCTGGAAGCACGTGGCCTGTCCCGTCTGCGCCGCCGATGCGCGGCGGGAGACGGACACCATGGACACGTTCGTGGATTCGTCCTGGTATTTCGCCCGCTTCACCGCGCCCCGCGCGACCACGCCGACGGAACCGGACGACGCCGCCTACTGGATGAATGTGGACCAGTATATCGGCGGGGTGGAGCACGCGATTCTCCACCTGCTCTATTCCCGCTTTTTCGCCCGCGCCATGGCCCGCACCGGCCACCTGCCCGACACCGCGATCGAGCCCTTCGAGGCGCTGTTCACCCAGGGCATGGTCTGCCACGAGACCTACCAGGACGCAGCCGGCAAATGGCTCGCGCCCGAGGAGGTCAAGTCAGCCGAGGGCGGCGGCTGGGTGACGCTGGACGGCGCGCCGGTGACCACCGGACCGTCGATCAAGATGTCCAAGTCCAAGAAGAACGTGGTCGCCCCCGAGGACATCATCGAGAAGTTCGGCGCCGACACCGCGCGCTGGTTCATCATGTCCGACAGCCCTCCGGAGCGGGACGTGGAGTGGACCGCCGCCGGGGCCGAGGCCGCCAACCGCTTTCTCAACCGGGTCTGGCGGCTCTACGCGGAGGCCGATCTGCCCCCCGCCGGGTCCGACGCGCCGGCGGAGATCGCCGATGGCCCCATGGGGCTGCGCAGGGCCGCCCACAGGGCCGTCCGCGACCTGACCGGGGACATCGAGGGCTTCGCCTTCAACAAGGCCATCGCGCGGCTCTACGAGCTTGCGGCGGCCATCTCCCAGGTGAAGGCCGGGGACGCCGGCGCCGGATTCGCCCTGCGCGAGGCGTTCGAGCTGATCGCCCGGCTCATGTCCCCCTTCGTCCCGCATTTCGCGGAGGAGCTCTGGGCCTCGCTGGGTCACGACACGCTGCTGACCGGCGCCGCCTGGCCCGAGCCCGATCCCGCGCTGCTGGAGGACGATCAGGTCCTGATGCCCGTGCAGGTCAACGGCAAGAAACGCGCCGAGATCCGCGTGGCGAAAACCGCCTCCAAGGAGGAGATCGAGGCCCTGGCCCTGGCCGAGGACGGCGTGCGCAAACATCTGGGCGAAAACGGGCCGCGCAAGGTCATCGTGGTGCCCGGGCGGATCGTGAATGTCGTCGCCTGATCCCACCGCCTGCAAGGCCCTTGTCCCCCGCCGGGCGCTTCTGCGCCTGGCGTTGCTGGGCGCGGGGGCGGGGGGGCTCGCGGCCTGCGGGTTCACCCCGGCCCTGCGCGAGGGCGGCGGCGCCACCGCCGTCAACGGCGCCACTGTCTACAACGTGCCCGAGGGCCGGCTGGGCTTCGAGCTTCGCGCCTCCCTGCAAAGCCGCATGGGCAAGGCGGGGGAGGACAGCGTCTACCTGCTGACCGCCGACCTGGTGATGACCCAGACCGGGCTGGTCATCACCCAGGACAGCGACACCACCCGCTACGTGGTCCGCGGACAATCTATCTGGACCCTGGACGGCCCCAGGGACTTCGAGGCGCTCGGCGGGACCGTGGAGGCGATGTCCGCCTATTCCGCGACCGGCTCGGTCTACGCCACCCGCGCCGCCCGTCGCGACACCGAGGCCCGCGTGGCCCGAGAACTGGGCGAACGCATCTGGGTCGAGATCGCCGCCCGTCTCGGCGCCGGCTGAGAGCGCGCGTGCGATGAAAATTCCCAGCGGCCGCATCCGGGGCTTCGCCGCCCGCCCCGACCCGGCCGTGGTGGCGCTGCTTCTGCACGGCCCCGACGCGCTGGAAATAGACGACCTGCGCGTGCGCCTGTCCTCCACGCTGCTCAAGGCGGCCGGAGAGGGCGCGGAGATCACCGCCATGGATCCCGGGGAGGCGCGCCGCGATCCCGCCGCCCTGCGCGACGCCCTGCGCTCCGGCGGGCTGTTCGGCGGGCGGCCCGTCGTGGTCATCGAGGGCGCCGCGGATGGCGCGACCGACGCCGTTTCCAGCGCGATCGAGGGGCTGCAACCCGGCGAAGGCGCCTTGCTGGTCACGGCCGGGCAGCTCAACGCGCGGTCCAAGCTACGGAAATTGTTCGAAGATTCTGGGAATTGCGCGTCTCTCGCGATCTATCCGCAGGAGCTGGACCGCGACGGGCTGAGCGCGATGTTGTCCGAGGCCGGGCTCGACCGCATCTCGGACGGCGGTCGCGACGCCCTGCTGGACCTCGCCGCCTTCCTGGAACCCGCCGAGGTTCGGGGACTGGTCCGGACGCTGGCGCTCTATGCCCTTGACGCTACGTCTCCTTTGGAGGCGGCGGACGTCCTCTCCCTTGCGCCGGAAACGCAGGAGGGCGATGTGGACGGCGTTGTGGAGGCGGTGCTCGCCCGTCGCCCGGACGCTGCGCTGGCCGCCCATGGACGGCTGGCGGCCAAGGGCGCGACCGCGACTTCCGTGGCCCTGGCTCTGGGGCGTCAGTTCCGCCAGTTGCACGCGCTGGCGGCCTCTCCGGACGGCCCGGACGCTGCGGTCGGACGGATGCGGCCGCCGCTCTACGGCCAGCGCCGCGACGCCATGCTGCGCGCGGCCCGCGGTTGGCCGATCCGCCCCTGCGAAGCGGCGCTGTCGATGATCCTGGAAGCCGAACTGGGCCTGCGCTCCTCCGCCCCCGCGCCGGAGCGCGCATCGGTCGAGCGGCTGATCGTCCGGCTGGCGACCCTGAGGCCCTGAGGCCCCGGGTCCCTCAGCGCGAAATCAGCTGGCAGATGGCGTCGAGCTCATCGAGAGTCGCATAGCGGATTCGAAGTTCTCCGCCGTCCTTCTCGCTCTTGTGGTCGATGCGCACCTTCATGCCGAGATTGGCCGAAAGGTCCATCTCCAGCGCCTTGGTATCCGCATCCTTGCCCGCCCCGCCCGAGGGACGCGCCGGTCCCTCCGGCTTGGCGCGCCGGGCCAGCGCCTCGGTTTCCCGCACCGAGAGATTGCGGGCGATCACCTGCTCGGCCAGCGCCACCGGGTTCTCCGCCGTCACCAGCGCACGCGCATGACCGGCGGAGATCCGCCCCTCGTCCAGGTAGCCCAGCACCGTCTCCGGCAGGGTCAACAGCCGCAGGGCGTTGGCGATATGCGGACGGCTCTTGCCCACGATGCTCGCCAACTTTTCCTGCGTA
Organism: Albimonas donghaensis; assembly: GCF_900106695.1. Lineage (GTDB taxonomy): Bacteria > Pseudomonadota > Alphaproteobacteria > Rhodobacterales > Rhodobacteraceae > Albimonas > Albimonas donghaensis. The sequence continues at coordinate 390,310 of NZ_FNMZ01000003.1, read as the reverse complement.
TGCCCGAAATCCTGCATCAAGCGGGAGTAGCCGCGGGCCTCCTCAACCGGAGTGAGATCGGCCCGCTGGACGTTCTCGATGATCGCGACTTCCAGAACCGTCTGGTCGTCGAGATCGCGCACCACCGCCGGCACTTCATGCAACTGTGCACGCTGCGCAGCCCGCCAGCGCCGTTCGCCGGCGACGATCTGGTAGCCCTCGCCGGACGGGTCGGGGCGCAGAACCAGCGGCTGGATCACCCCGCGCTCGCGGATCGAGGCCGCCAGCTCGTCGATCTCGTCATCCGAGAAGCGACGGCGCGGCTGGTCCGGGTTCGGCTTGATCAGGTCGATGGCGATGGCATCGGCCTCGGGACTGGCCAGCCCCTCCTCCGGCTCGGATTCCCCGATCAGCGCCGACAGTCCCCGGCCAAGCCCTTTACCCTGCGGTCGCTTCACGGTTTTTCCTTTGTTTTCAACGTCATCATCACGCCGCCGAGCGGGTTCCACGCTCCAGCAACTCCCGCGCCAGGGCGCGATAGGCCAGGCTTCCGGTCGACGTCGGGTCGTAAACCGTCGCCGGCACGGCGTAGGACGGGGCTTCGGACAGGCGCACGTTCCGCGGAATCACGGTCCGATACACCACATCGCCGAGATTGGCCCTGACATCGTTGGCCACCAGTTCCGACAGGTTGTTGCGGCGGTCGTACATGGTGAGGATCACGCCCTCCACCGTCAGCGCCGGGTTCAATCCGCGCCGGATCTCCTTCACCGTGGTCAGGAGCTGGCTCAGCCCCTCCATGGCGAAGAACTCGCATTGCAGCGGCACCAGAACCGCGTCCGCAGCCGCCATGGCGTTGACCGTCAGAAGGCTCAGCGACGGGGGGCAATCGATGACGATATAGTCCCAGGCGGCGAGCAATTCAGGTTCCCGCAATGACTTCTGCAACCGCCGCGCGCGCCCCGCATCGCTCACCAGTTCCACATCGGCGGAGCTGAGATCGCCCTTGGCCGGGATCACCGACAGGTTCTCCACCGTCGTCGGCTGCACCAAGGACGAGGCCGTCGCCTCCTTGACCAGAAGATCGTAGGAGTTCCGCACACGGCGGGAATGCGGGATGCCCAGCCCCGTCGAGGCGTTCCCCTGGGGGTCGAGATCGACGATCAGCACCCGCTTTCCGGATTCCACCAGCGCGGCGGCGAGATTGATCGCCGTAGTGGTCTTACCGACCCCGCCCTTCTGATTGACGATGGCCAGGATACGGCGAGTAGCGCCGTCACGCGCGTTCGAGAGGCCCACGCCGAAACTCCAGTATTTCCAGGATGACCGCATTCGGGTCGGTGGCGCTCGGATGCGCTCTGTGCCGAATATGCCAGTCCCTAGCGGCGGAGGTCAATTCGGACGCGGCGTCCGCCCCCTTGGGAAACAGCGCGATGGTGTCCGGTCCGGCCAATGGCGCGGCCAGTTCCAGCAACTTGGGCAGCGCAGCCAGGGCCCGCGCCGAGATTATGTCGCGGGCGCCAGGGGTCAGCGTTTCGATCCGCCGGGGCAGAACCGTCGTCCGAATGCCCATTTCACGTGAAGCCGTCGCGAGAAAGGCGCATTTCCGTTGGTCCGATTCGACCAGCGTAAGCTCCAGATCCGGGTTGAACTGCGCGGCAAGCGCGCCGATCACCAGGCCGGGAAAACCTCCGCCGGAGCCGAGATCGATCCAGGTCCGGGCGGATGCCGGCGCAAGGCCGTAAATCTGCGCGGAATCCGCGATATGACGGGTCCAGACATGGGCCAGCGTCGAATTCGAGACCAGATTGATCTTCGGATTCCACTTGGCGAGCAGGGCGGCCAGCAACTCCAGCCGTTCCCGTGTTTCACGTGAAACACCGAGGCCCTCGAGAATCGCCTCGGCACTCATCGCGACGCAGCCTGAAGCGCCGACGCGCGGCGGGCGTGGATCAGAAGCAGGGTCAATGCCGCCGGGGTCATGCCCTCTATATTGCCAGCTTGAGCCAGCGTCTCCGGCCGGGCTCGGTTCAATTTGTCCTGCAGTTCACGCGAAAGACCGGAAATTTCGTCGAATCTCAGGCCCGGCGGCAACGGATGCGCCGCGTCCCGCCGCAGCGCCAACACATCCGCCTCCTGCCTTTCCGAATACTGCGCATAACGCGCCTCGATCTCAAGCTGGCGCGCGATGGTGGGATCGAGTGCGGCCAGGTCCGGCCAGATCTCCGCCAACCGCGCGAAGCTGGCGCCCTCATGGGCCAGAAGCTGCGCCACATCGCGGCGCTGGCCATCCAGCGAAACCACGATCCCCTGAGCCCGCGCCTCCTGCGGGGTCAATGTATGCGCTTCGGCGAGCGACCTGGCCTGGGCCAAAGCCTCCATCTTTCCGGTGAACGCCTCAGCCCGCGCATCGCCGACGCAGCCCAGCTCCATCCCCCGCGGCGTCAGCCTCTGGTCGGCATTGTCGGCGCGCAGGGTCAACCGATACTCGGCCCGCGACGTGAACATGCGATAGGGTTCGGCCACGCCGCGGGTCACGAGGTCATCGATCATCACGCCAAGATAGCCCTCGGCCCGATCAAACGTCTCCGGCGCTCGGTCCTGGGCGGCAAGCGCCGCATTGATCCCCGCGACGAGGCCCTGCGCTCCCGCTTCTTCATACCCGGTGGTCCCGTTGATCTGCCCGGCCAACCACAATCCGGGGACATCCTTCGTGGCCAGCGTCGCGGTCAGCGCTCGCGGATCAACGTAATCATACTCGATGGCATATCCCGGCTGCAGGATCGTGGCGGCCTCCAGCCCGGGGATAGAGGCGACGTATTCGCGCTGCACCTCCTCGGGAAGCGAGGTGGAGATCCCGTTGGGATAGATCGTGTGATCGCCAAGCCCTTCAGGTTCCAGAAAGATCTGATGCGAGGACTTGTCGGCGAAACGCACCACCTTGTCTTCGATCGACGGGCAATAGCGTGGTCCGATCCCGTCGATATGCCCGCCATACATGGCGGAGCGCGAAAGATTGGCGCTGATGATCTCGTGGGTCCGCTGAGTGGTTCGCGTGATGTGGCAGGGAACCTGCCGGGGCAGAGGGCCTCCGGGCAGAAAGGAGAAACGCTCCGGCGTCTCGTCCCCCGGCTGTTCCTCCAGGCTCGCCCAGTCGATGGTTCTTCCATCGAGGCGCGGCGGGGTGCCCGTTTTCAGACGGCCGAGGGGCAGGGCGAAATCGTCGATGCGCTGCGCCAGACGAACGGAGGCCTTGTCTCCCATCCGCCCCGCTTCGATCCGACGGTCCCCGATGTGTATGACACCCCGCAGGAACGTCCCCGTGGTCAGCACTACGGCACGGGCTGTCAGGCGCATGCCATCCGCCAGCGCGACGCCTGCCACCCGGTCGCCGTCCATCACCAGGTCAACCGCCTCGCCGGCGATCAAGCTCAGGCCGGCCGCTGCCTCAAGGAACTTTCGGACGGCGGTTCGATACAGTCGCCGGTCGCATTGCGCCCGCGGGCCCTGCACCGCGGGCCCTTTGCGGCGATTGAGCAGGCGGAACTGGATGCCCGCGGCATCGGCCGCACGCGCCATAACGCCATCCAACGCATCGATTTCCCGGACAAGATGGCCCTTGCCCAGTCCGCCGATGGCCGGATTGCAGGACATTTCGCCCAATCGTGCCAGATCATGCGTAACCAGCGCCGCCGCAGCGCCCATCCGGGCGGCGGCGTCGGCCGCCTCGGTTCCCGCGTGACCGCCGCCGATCACAATGACATCGAAGTCGTGTTTCACGTGAAACATGGGTCCCTGACCCGAACCTGGCGCCTTGCGCGCCGATGCTGGACGCCCGGATTCACTTGCCGAGGCAGAACTCCGCGAAGATATCGTCCAGAACCCGCTCCGCATCAACCCGCCCGAGCAGCGTCTCCAGCATAGCTGAGGCCAGCCGAAGTTCCTCCGCGGCGAGATCCAGCAAGGCTTCGCCGCGCCCCAACCATAGCGTAGCGCGGTCGAGATGGGCCAGCCCCGCCTCCAGCGCCTTCCGATGACGCGCGCGCACCACCGCCGAAGCGCCCGCCGCCCGGGATTCCAGCTCCGACGCGATCCGATCGATCAAGCGGTCGAGCCCCTCCCCAGTGCGCGCGGACACGGGAATCGCCCCTTCAGGCCCGTCTCCCACGTCCGCCATGCTCCCGAGCCAAAGGTCGCCCTCTCGCAGCCAGGCCTCAGGCGGCGCGATCCCGGCCGAGCCCGGCGCCTGAAGCCAGATCCGCAGATCCGCGGCATCGGCACGTTCCCGCGCGCGGGCGACGCCGATCGCCTCGATATCATCCGCCGTCTCACGCAATCCCGCGGTATCCAGCAGCGTGACCGGAAGCCCGCGGAGGTCCATCTGCACCTCGATCACGTCCCGCGTGGTTCCCGCGGTCGCCGAGGTGATCGCCGCCTCACGCCGGGCCAACGCATTGAGCAGGGTGGATTTTCCGGCATTCGGCGCGCCGACCAGAGCGACCTCGAACCCTTCGCGCACCCGCTCCGCCGCCGCGGCGCCGGCCAGAGCCAACCGCATGGCGGTGGCGGTCTGGTCGATCAGGGCGGAGACCTCCGGTCCGACATCTTCCGGCACTTCTTCGTCAGCGAAGTCCATCACCGCTTCGACCAGCGCCCTCGCCCGGATCAAGGACGTCCGCCATGCCGCGGCCTGGTCCCCCAGCGCGCCCCGCATGGCGCGAAGCGCCTGGCGACGCTGACCCTCGGTCTCGGCGTTCACCAGATCGGCGAGGCCCTCGGCCTCCAGCAGATCCAGACGTCCGTTCTCCAGCGCCCGACGCGTGAACTCACCGGGTTCGGCCAGTCTCAGCCCAGGACAGGACGCCAGCGCATCCAGAACCGCGGCCAGCACGGCTCTTCCGCCATGACATTGAATTTCAAAGGAGTTTTCGCCGGTAAAGCTGGCGCCCGCCTCGAAGCGGATGACCAGCGCCCGGTCGATGGGATCGCCCTCAGGCCCGCGGAGGATGCGCAGGACGGCGCGCCGTGCCTCGGGAATCGCCCCGCAGAGCCGCGCCAGCGCCGCATCGGCGCCGGGACCGGATACCCGGATGATGGAAACCGCCGCGCGTCCTCGCGCCGTTGCCGGCGCGAAGATGGTGTCGCGGGTCTCCATCCTCCGGGCCTCCGGAGATCAGGTGTTCATGGAGTCGAAGAACTCGCCATTGGTCTTGGTCTGCTTGAGCTTGCCCAGCAGGAACTCGATGGCATCGGACGGACCCATCGGGTTGAGGATCCGGCGCAGCACGAAGATCTTCGCCAGCTCGGACTTGTCGACCAGCAGGTCCTCTTTCCGGGTGCCGGACTTGAGGATGTCGATCGCAGGATAGACGCGCTTGTCGGAGACCTTGCGGTCCAGCACGATCTCCGAGTTGCCGGTGCCCTTGAACTCCTCGAAGATCACCTCGTCCATGCGCGACCCGGTGTCGATCAGCGCGGTGGCGATGATGGTCAGCGAGCCGCCTTCCTCGATGTTGCGCGCCGCGCCGAAGAAGCGCTTGGGGCGCTGCAGGGCGTTGGCGTCGACACCGCCGGTCAGCACCTTGCCCGACGAAGGGACCACGGTGTTGTAAGCGCGGCCGAGACGGGTGATCGAGTCCAGCAGGATCACCACGTCGCGCCCATGCTCGGTCAGGCGCTTGGCCTTCTCGATCACCATTTCCGAAACCGCCACATGCCGCGTCGCCGGTTCGTCGAAGGTCGAGGCCACGACCTCCCCCTGAACCGAACGCTGCATGTCCGTGACTTCCTCCGGCCGCTCGTCGATGAGCAGCACGATCAGGTAGACCTCGGGGTGGTTCTTCTCGATCGAGTTCGCAATGTTCTGCAAAATCACCGTCTTACCGGTGCGCGGCGGGGCCACGATCAGGCAGCGCTGGCCCTTGCCGATCGGCGACACCAGGTCGATGACCCGCGCCGTCTTGTCCTTGATCGTCGGATCCTCGATCTCCAGCCGCAACCGCTGATCGGGATAAAGCGGCGTGAGATTGTCGAAATGGACCTTGTGGCGCGCATTCTCCGGATCGTCGAAGTTCAGCTGGTTCAGCTTCACCAGGGCGAAATAGCGCTCGCCCTCCTTCGGAGCGCGGATCAGGCCATCAACCGTGTCGCCGGTGCGCAGCGCGAAGCGCCGGATCTGCTGGGGCGCCACATAGATGTCGTCGGGGCCGGGCAGGTAGTTCGCCTCGGGCGAACGCAGAAAGCCGAACCCGTCCTGGAGAACCTCAAGCACGCCGCCGCCCGAGATCTCCACGTCGCGGTCCGCCAGTTCCTTGAGAATGGCGAACATCATGTCCTGGCGGCGCAGGGCCGAGGCGCCCTCGACCTCCAGCTCTTCCGCGAAGGTCAGCAATGCGGTAGGCGACTTCGCCTTCAGCTCGGAGAGCTTGAGTTCCTGAATATCCATCTGGCGCCTGTGTGAGCCCGCGAGAGGAATCTGAGCGTTGCGTCGCGGGAATAGGGGGGGAGCCGCGCGCGCAGAGAGATGTGGCGCGCGCTGTTGGGGGGCACATATGCGCAGAAGAGGGCCCGAGTCAAACAAGACTCGTCCCAAATCCGCGTCCACCCCCGAATATCCCTGTGAACAGAGGCGAAAGCGCCGATCAGAACGGCTGCACGATCACAAGGATCACGATGCCGACCATCAGCAGGGCCGGTATTTCGTTGATCATGCGATAGAAGCGGCCGCTGCGCCGGTTCGCATCCTCGGCGAAATCGCGGCGGAACCGCGCGCAGGCCATGTGATAGCCGGTCATCAGCACCACCAGCAGCAGTTTCGCATGCAGCCAGGGGGAATTCGCCAGGAATCCGGGTCCGAGCGACACGAGCGTCAGCAAGCCGAACGTCCAGGATGAGATCATCGCCGGATTCATGATGCCGCGCAGCAACTTGCGCTCCATCACCTTGAAGGTTTCGGACAGCTCGGAGCCCGGCGCGCCGCGCTCCGCATGATAGACGAAAAGGCGCGGCAGGTAGAGCAGCGCCGCCATCCAGGCGATCACCGACATCACGTGGATCGCCTTGAACCAGGGATACCAGGCCAGCAGGTCCATTTCCGCCCCCTCAGCCGCGCACGGCGCGCAACAGCCGCTCGACATTCGCGGGATCGGCGTCCGGCGTGATCCCGTGGCCGAGATTGAACACGAACGGACCATCGCCCAGCGTCTCGCAGATGGTCTTCGCGGCGCGGTCCAGTTTCTCGCCGCCCTCGACCATCAGCATCGGATCGAGGTTGCCCTGAACGCAGATCTTCGGTTGCAGCCGCTCGCGCGCCCAATCCAGGGGCACGTGCTGGTCGAGCCCGACGCAATCCGCGCCGCTTTCGGCGACGAAACGCTCATAGGCGCCCCCGGCGCCGCGCGGAAATGCGATCACCGGGAGATTTGGATAACGGGATTTCAACTCCGAGATGATCCGACGGTTGGGTTCCAGGCACACCGGCCCGAAATCCGGCGCGCTCAGCGAGCCCGCCCAGCTGTCGAACAGCTTCACGACCTCCGCGCCCGCTTCGACCTGGCGCGACAGATATTCGATGGTCGCGTCGGTGATCTTGTCCAGCAGGGCGAAGAACACCTCGGGCTGCTGCATCAGCAGGCGACGCGCGGGTTCCTGGCTCGGGGTCCCGCGCCCGGCGATCATGTAGGTCGCCACGGTCCAGGGCGCGCCTGCGAAGCCGATCAGGGTCACGTCGGAGGGGAGCGCCGTCGAAAGACGACTGACCGTCTCATAGACCGGCGAGAGCGTGTCATGGATCGCATCGACGGGGCCCAGGCGCGCGAGATCCTCAGGACTGGTCACGGTGGACAGCCGCGGCCCCTCTCCCTGCACGAAGGTCACGTCGGCCCCCAGCGCCTGGGGCACCAGCAGGATGTCCGCGAAGAGGATCGCCGCATCGAAGCCGAAGCGCTGGATCGGTTGCAGCGTCACCTCGGTCGCGAGTTCGGGATTGTAGCAAAGATCGAGGAACGATCCGGCTTTCTCGCGTGTCGCCCGATACTCGGGCAGGTAGCGGCCGGCCTGGCGCATGAGCCAGACGGGAGGGGTTGGCAGCGCCTCGCCCGCCAGGGCCCGGAGCAGCGGTTTCGCGTTCGGGGTCATGGCGTTCCTTCGGCTGGGGATTTCTTTGATAAGTGGTAGTAGTGTGTAGGGGCGTGGATAACGGTGATCCCCGCTCGCGGGGGAGAAATCCACAACTTAGTCCACGGGTGTCAACAGGCTCATTCGACCCGTTTTCCCTGTGCACATATGATTGTGGAAAAATCGGGCAAAATTCTCCAAGCAAAATCAGTGGCTTGCAGATGGCTCTTCGCGCATCGCTTTCGCTATCCCCGTTATCCTCATAATCTTTCCACGGACGGCGAAAGTTATCCACAGGTGCCGAGGGTCGGGCTGGGGATTCCCCTCACAGGTGGATGGAAAGGGGCTCCGTCCACAGGGTCCCTGAGGCGCCCCGGCCACATACCTGAATCCGACCGGGTTATCCCCGCTATTGGCACTTATCCCCGGCCTCGGGCTTTGACAGATTGAGCGCGAACCAAACGCAAAGCTTTAGGGGAGGCGCCGCCCGCCGTGACCGGCCGGACGGAACGACATGTCCTGCATCTTCTCTCGGATTCCACGGGAGAGACCGTATCGGCGGCAGCCGGCGCCGTGATCAGCCAGTTCGACGGACTGGAGCTGACGCGCCGGGTGCATGTGTTCACCCGCACGCGACGCGATGTGGACGCCGCCCTGCAGAAAATCTCGGATGAACCGGGGCTGGTCGTCTACACCCTTCTGGACGAGAGCCTCGCCGCGCGGCTGCGCGATGGCTGCGAGCAGCTCGGCGTGCCGATGGTCGCGCTCCTGAAACCCTTTTTCGACGCGATGTCCGAGCAGTTCGGCGTCACCCGCGGCCGCCGGCGGCCCGGCAAGCAGCATGACGTCAACGGCGGCTATTTCGACCGGGTCGCGGCCATCGACTACGCCATGGCCCATGATGACGGCGCGACGCCGGAGCGGCTGCGCAAGGCGGACGTGATCCTCGTGGGCGTGTCGCGGACGTCGAAGACGCCCACCTGCCTCTATCTCGCGGTGCGCGGGATCATGGCGGCCAATGTGCCGCTGGTGCCTGGCCGCTCCATGCCCCCGGCGCTGGAAGAGGCCATCGCCGCGGGCATTCCCGCGGTCGGGCTCATCGCCTCGCCGTCCCGGCTGGTGCAGATCCGCGGTCAGCGGCTGGAGGTCATCGGCGCCTCGCCCCATATGCGCGGGGCGGACTACGCCGATCCCGAGCGCGTGCGCGAGGAAGTCGCCCAGGCCCGCCTGACCTTCGACCGGCTGGGCCTGCCGGTGATCGACGTCACCCGCCGTTCGATCGAAGAGACCGCCGCCGCCATCATGGCCGTGCTGCGTGAAAAGGAAGGGGAGGAGCCCGCGCTGTGACCGACCTGCCCCCGCGCTTCGACGCGCCCGGATTCGCGCCGGCCGAAGCGCCCGCCCCTGACGATGGCGGGCCGCTGGTGCTGGCCTCCGCCTCACCGGCCCGCGCCGCCCTGCTGCGCGCGGCGGGGGTGGAGATCGAGGTCATGCCCGCCCGTGTCGACGAGGAGGCCGTGAAGGACGCGATGCGCGCCGAATCCGCGCCGCCGCGCGACATCGCCGACACGCTCGCCGAGCTGAAGGCCAACCGCGTCTCCGCCCGCCTGCCCGGGAAACTGGTGCTGGGCTGCGACCAGGTGCTGAGCTGCGAGGGCCGGGTTTTCGACAAGCCCCGCGACGTGGAGGAGGCGCGCGCCCATCTCCGCGCTCTTTCCGGCAAGGCGCACCAGTTGCTGTCGGCGGCGGTGATCTCGCTCGACGCCCGCCCGGTCTGGCGGCATGTCGGATCCGCGCGCCTTACCATGCGGCCCCTGTCGGAACGATTTCTGGATGACTATCTTGCGCGGCTGGGCGATACCGTGACCGGAACCGTCGGCGGCTATCACCTGGAAGGGCTCGGCGCGCAGCTTTTCTCACGCGTCGACGGCGACCACTTCACCGTACTGGGACTGCCCCTGCTGGAGCTTCTCGGCTTTCTGCGCGCAAGAGGACGATTGGAAGAATGACGAGCCGCAACCGTCTGCCGCTCGCCGGCGTGCTGGGCTGGCCCATCGCGCATACGCGCTCGCCCCGGCTGCATCGCCACTGGCTGGCGCGTCACGGGATCGAGGGCGACTACATCTCGCTGGGCATCGAGCCGCGGGACTTCGAATCCGCCTTCCAGTCCCTGCCGCTGCTGGGATTCCGCGGGGTGAACGTCACGATTCCGCACAAGGAGACGGTGCTGCGCTTCGCCACCAAGGTCTCCGACCGCGCGGCGCTGATCGGGGCGGCCAACACCATCACCTTCCGCGAAGACGGCTCGATCTACGCGGATAACACCGACGGTTACGGATTTCTGGAGAACCTCCGCGCCGGGGCGCCGGGGTGGAAGGGTTCGGACGGGCCGGCGCTGGTGCTGGGCGCCGGCGGGGCGGCCCGCGCGGTGATCTCCGCGCTTCTGTCGGACGGAGCGCCGGAGATCCGGCTGGCCAATCGCACCCGGTCCCGCGCCGACTTCCTGGCCGACCAGTTCGGCGCCAAGGTCCGCACGGTCGACTGGCTGCATGTGGAGGACGCGATGGACGGCGTCGCCACCATCGTCAACACCACCGCGCTGGGCATGACCGGCCAGCAGGCGCTGCCGTTTTCGCTGAAGCGCGCGCCGCGCACGGCCCTGGTCAACGACATCGTCTACGCGCCGCTGATCACTCCCCTGCTGGAAGAGGCCCAGTCCCGGCGCATGCGCTGGGTCGACGGGCTGGGGATGCTTCTGCATCAGGGCCGGCCCGGTTTCGAGGCTTGGTACGGCGTGGCGCCCGAGGTCGACGAAGACCTGCGCGCCGCCATGCTGGCGGATTGAGAGGGACGACATGATTCTCATCGGCCTCACCGGCTCCATCGGCATGGGCAAAAGCACCACGTCGGCCATGTTCTCCGAGGCCGGCGTCCCGGTCTGGGACGCGGACGCGGCGGTGGCGCGGCTTTACGGTCCCGGCGGCGCGGCGGTGGAGAAAATCGCGGCTCTGCTCCCCGATTGCGTGACCGGCGAGGGCGTGGCCCGCGCGGTGGATCGCGCCGCCCTGCGCGCCGCGGCGACGTCCGATCCCTCGGTGATCCCGGCGCTGGAGAAGATCGCGCATCCCCTGGTCGGGGAGGACCGCGAAGCCTTCATCGCCGACGCCAAAGCCAGGGGCTGCGACATGGCCGTCTGCGACGTGCCGCTGTTGTACGAAACCGGCGGAGAGACCCGCTATGACGCGGTCGTCGTCGTCTCCGCCCCCGCCGAGGTGCAGCGGGAACGCGTGATGGCCCGTCCGGGCATGACCGAGGGGACCTTCCGCACCATCCTCGCCAAGCAGACCCCGGATGCCGAGAAACGGGCGCGCGCCGACCATGTCGTCGACACCTCCCAGGGGATCGAGGCGGCGAGGGCGCAGGTGCAGGCCATCATCGCCGAACTGCGCGGGACCGCCTGATGCGCGAGATCGTGATGGACACCGAGACCACCGGCTTCGAGCCGAAGGAGGGTCATCGGATCGTCGAGATCGGCGGGGTGGAGCTGCTCAACCACGTCGCCACCGGGCGGGTCTATCACCAGTATATCAACCCCGAACGGGACATGCCCGAGGACGCCTTCCGCGTGCACGGTCTGGGCAACGACTTCCTGCGCGACAAGCCGGTTTTCGCGGCCATCGCGGGTGATTTCGTGGAGTTCGTCGGCGACGCCAAGCTGGTGATCCACAACGCCGAATTCGACATGCGGTTCCTGAACGCGGAACTGGAATGGTGCGGGCGGCCGCGGCTGCCCGCGGACATGGCCATCGACACGCTGGCCATCGCGCGCAAGCGGTATCCGGGGTCGCCCAACACGCTGGACGCATTGTGCCGACGCTTCGGGGTCGACAATTCCGGGCGGGACTACCACGGCGCGTTGCTCGACTCGGAGCTTCTGGCCGAGGTGTATCTGGAGCTGATCGGCGGCCGGCAGCCGGATTTCGGCCTCGGCGCGGGGAACGCCGAGCAGGAGAAGCGCACTGCCGGCCGTCTCTCCGACTGGACCCCGCCGCCGCGCCCGCGCGCGCTTGGCGCACGCCTGACCGAGGCGGAGGCGGAGGCCCATGCCGCCTTCGTGGCCGAGCTGGGCGACGGCGCGATCTGGTCGAAATACGGGTCCGCCGACTGAAGCTCAGGGCGAACGAACGGGCGCGCCGCGGGATCCCCGCTCCCCGAAAGTCATGACCCCGGCCCCCTGTTTCTGACGTCGCCCTGCCGGTCCGACACCCGTCCGTCGCGTCATCTTCCCGCCGCGGCTGCGGCCGCGGCGGCGCCGGGCGCGGCGGCGTCGGACATGCCCCGCGCGAACTCGGCGCGCTTGCGGGCCCATTGCTCCCTGACCCGTTCGGCGGTTTCGGCGGCGCCGCAGGGTTTTCCGAACAGGTAGCCCTGCGCCTCCCGGCACCGCGCGCGGTCGAGGAAGGCGAGCTGCGTCTCCGTCTCCACCCCCTCGGCCAGCACGGGGATCCCCAGAGCCTCCCCCAGGATCAGGGTGGAGCGCACGATGGCGGCCGCCTGACGGTCCCGGCCCAGCGGCTTGATGAAGCTCTGGTCGATCTTGATCTTGTCGAAGGGAAAGGTCTGCAGGGTCGAGAGCGACGCGTAGCCCGTCCCGTAATCGTCCATCGCGATGCGCACGCCGGCGGCCTTGACCGAGGCCATCACTTCCTCCGCCCGTCGCTTGTCGGAGATCAGGCTGGCCTCGGTCACCTCCAGCTCCAGGCGCGAGGGCTCCAGCCCCGTGACCAGCAGCGCGTCGAGCACGGTTTCCGCGAAATCGGGCTGGGCCAGCTGCTGGGGCGCCACGTTGACCGCGACGCGCAGCGGCTCCGCCCAGGAGACGGCCTCGCGGCAGGCGGCGTTGAGCACCCAGACCCCAAGCTCCCGGATCAGGCCGGTGGCTTCGGCGATCGGGATGAAGTCGGACGGCGGGATCATGCCGCGCTCCGGGTGACGCCAGCGGGCGAGGGCTTCGAACCCCACGAGATCGCGGGTGGGGATGTCGCTCTGGGCCTGGAAATGCACTTCGAGCTGGCCGAGTTCGAGCGCTGCGCGCAGCTCCACCGCCATCAGGCTGCGGGCGCGGCTGACTTCGTCCATGGCGGGGTCGTAGATCACCACCTGCTCGGACGACGCCTTGGCGCGATACATGGCGAGATCGACGCGCCCCAGCAGCGTCTCGACCTCCCCCCCATGCTGGGGCGCGAGCGCCACGCCGAGGCTCGCGCCCACCGACAGCCGGAAACCCTGCCAGTCCACCGGGCGGGTGAGCGCGTCGTGCAGGCGTCGCGCGAAGGCGATCGCGTCCTCTGGTCCCTTGGCATCGGCCTTGAGCGCGATGAACTCGTCTCCGCCGTTCCGGCACACCATTTCCTGCGGACCGAGCAGGCCGGTCATCCGATCGGACAGCGCGAGCAGCAGGGCGTCGCCCCCGGCATGACCGTGCACGTCGTTGATGGGCTTGAAGCGGTCCAGGTCTATCCCCACGGCGACGATCACCTCGCCGCAGCCGGCGGAATCGAGCAGCTGCGACAGCCGGTTGCGCAGCATGGTGCGGTTGGGCAGGTCGGTGAGCGGATCGTGCAGGGATTGGCGCCGCAGGCGTTCGGCGGCGTCGCGTCGCGCATCTTCGCCGATCAGGAAACTGCTGAAGCCGAATAGCAGGAACAGGCCCATCACCAGCAGCACGAGCATGGCCAGGGTCCGGTCCGGCACGAGCCCGTCTAGCGGAACCTCGACCGTATGGGGCGCGACGGTCAGCGCGCCCATGGCCGTGAAATGACCCGAAGCGATGGCCAGCGAGAAGGCGACCACCCCGCCGTACCAGCAGAACCGGGTCCGCGGCCGGGCGATGCGATTGGCGGTCAGCGCCCCGAAACCCAGCGCCAGGACGACCGAGGCGATGACCATTCCGGGATGCCAGACCAGGTCCGCCGACAGCCGCAGCCCCGCCATGCCGATGTAATGGGCCCCCAGCACCGCGAGCCCGATGACCGCGCCCCCGGCTTCCGCCAACAGGGTTCCGCGGGAGCGGGCGATCATCCAGAGCCCGCCGGCCACCCCGGCGATGGCGAGGACGAGCGACAGCATGGTGAGCAGCGGGTGATAGGCCACCGGCACGCCGGGATCGAAACCGATCATGGCGACGAAATGCGTGGTCCAGATCGTGGCGCCGCCGGTCAGCCCTGCCTGGAGGACGTGCCACGCCTTGCGACCGGCAACCTCACCGCCCGGCACCTTGTTGAACATGCGCGTCGAAACCAGCGCGCCGAGCGCGCAGATCAGCGCCGCCGCGGCGACCAGCGTCGCGTCATGCCCGTCCCGGAGGCATGTGATCACCTCAATCAAGTCGCACCCCGATCATGCGGTCTCCTACCCGAAAGAGACTTCGCATGATTCGGTTTCCGAACCGTGTCGCGCGAAACCTTGCGCGAACGGCGGCCGGAACGAAAACGGCCCGCGCCCCGGAGAAACAGGGCGCGGGCCGTTGATTATCCCGCCCCTGCGGGCGGCGGCGATCAGGCGGTGCCGGCGGGCTGCTCGGCCTGACGGCGGGCCAGCTCCTGGCGGTAGATCGCCACGAAATCCACCATGTCCAGCATCAGCGGCGGGTAGCCGCCGTCGCGGGTCACGTCGGAGATGATGCGCCGCGCGAAGGGGAAGAGCTGGCGCGGGCATTCGATCAGCAGCAGCGGGTGCAGATGCTCCTGCGGGACGTTCTTCACCGTGAACACGCCCGCATAGTCCAGCTCGGCGACGAACATCGTCGCTTCGCCGGCGGTCGAGGTGGCGGACAGCTTCAGGCGGACCTCGTAGCGGTCCTCGCCCCGCGGCTGAGCGTCGAGGTTCACCGAGACCTTGATGTCCGGCTTGTCCTGGCTCGCGACCTGGGACTGGGCGGCCACGTTCTCGAAGGACAGATCGCGGACGTACTGGGAAATGATGGAAATCTGCGGCTGCGGCTGCGCCTGGGCGGCATCGGACATGTCAACGGCCTCGCATTGGCGGTCGCCCCGGGGGGCGGAAATCGGCGGAAGTCGGGCGCAGGTCTAGCGTCTCGGGGCGCGGCTCGCAATCGCGCGGCGCGGAAAGCGGGCGATCCTCGGCGGTCTCGCCTCAGGTCCCGCCGTCGCGCCAGGGCGAGCGGGGGTCGGCTTCGCCGGGCTGGGCGGGCTTTTCCGTCGCCTCGTCCGCCGGCGTGTAGTCGCCATCGATGATGTCGCCGGGGCGATTCCCCGGATACGCGCCGGGGCCGCCGGGACCGGCCCCCGGGCCCGCGCCGAAGCCGCCCGAGGTGGTCATCACCACCCGGCCCGAGCGCAGACCCGCCGCCATGCGCGCCGCGCCGAAGCGGATCAACGCCGCGCGCACCGGCGGCAGCAGCAGCGCCAGTCCCAGCGCGTCGGTGAAAAAGCCCGGCGTCAGCAGCAGCACGCCCGCGACCAGGATCATCGCGCCATGGGCGATGGGACCGGACGGATCGCCGCCCTCGGACAACGAGCGCTGCAGCGACGCCATCGCCCCGCGCCCCTCGGCCCGCATCAACGCGGTGCCGGCCAGCGCCGTCAGGATCACGATGGCGAGCGTCGGCCACAGGCCGAGCACCCCTCCCACCTGGATGAACAGGGCGATCTCGACGATCGGCACGGCCACGAAAAGGGCGAAAAGCCACATCCCGGCGCGTCTCCTTCGGACTGGGTCTCCACGGGCGCGGGCCAGCGGCCCGGTCGGCGGCGCTTTTCGCCGCGATCCCCCGGATATAGGCGCCCGAGGCGTCAAGTCCCAGCCCGGAACGCTCCGCAGCGTCGAATCCCGCCTGACTCGGGGTCTTTCCGCGCGCGGATCGGGGTCGCCCGCGCCCGCGCCGCTCGTCATTTCCGCGTGAACGTCGCCGGCGAACGCCGGGCGGGACGCCTGCGCTTCGCCGGAAACCGACATCGGCGCGGTCTCATCGCCGCATGTCCGTTGGACTCGGAGCCGTCAGGCGCCTACATAGTCCCGTGATCCGCCCCGCAGCCTGCGCGGCGTTTACGCCGCTCGCGCCGCCCGGCGACGAGAGCGGCCCACCCGGACGACGCCGAGCGATATGGACGACATGACGCAACTGATCATCCTGGCCGCGATCGCGGTTTTCGTGCTCTGGCGCCTCAAGGGCGTTCTGGGGACCCGCACGGGGTATGAGCGCCCGACCGGGCCGACCTCCGCGCCCGCGCCCGATGCGCGCCGGCGGGGTCCGGAATTCGAGGTGATCGACGGCGGCGCCGATCTGGACGCCGACATCGCCCGCGTGGCCGACGCCGACGGCGAATCCGCCGTCGCGCTGCGCCGCATGGCCGCCGCGGAGCCCGGCTTCCGCCCCTCCGAGTTCGTCGAGGGCGCCCGCCATGCCTATGAGCTCATCCTCATGGCCTTCGAGACCGGCGACATTCCCGCCCTGCGCCCGCTGCTGTCGGACGAGGTGTTCGAAAGCTTCGCCGCCGCCATCCGCGCCCGCGAGCAGGAAGGCCTGACCGTCGAGGCCCGCTTCATCGGCGTGAAGGAGGCCCGGATCTTCTCGGCGATCTTCACCGATGACTCGCGCGAGGCCGATATCGAGGTCCGCTTCGTGGGCGAACTGGTCTCGGTCGTGCGCAACGCCGAGCATCAGGTGGTCGAGGGCGATCCGACCGAGATCCGCCGCCAGACCGACCTGTGGACCTTCACCCGTCGCATGGGCGCGGACGATCCGAACTGGATCCTGACCGCCACCGGCGGCTGATCCGGACACGAAGGGGGAAGGCCGCGTGGCCGGACGACGCCGGCGAAGCGGCCTGACCGCGGAGGAGCGCGCGCTCTGGGACCGGGTGGTGGCGGATGCCGCGCCGCTGGCCCGGGGCGGATTGCGCTCCGGCGTGGCGATCACCCCTTCGGCCGAGAGCGGAGAGCCGGTGCGACCGGCCCGGGGCCTCCCCCGAACCGCCGACGCGACGACGCCCTATACCGATCCGAAACCCGAGCCGCCGGCGGCCCCGGCCGCGCCGCGGGTCCTGCGCCCCACCGGCTCGCGTCGCCCGCCGCCGCAGCCGGCGCCGCTGCGCCCGCTGGTGGACGGCTTCGATCCGGCGGCGGGGCTCGACCGCAACACCGCCCAGAAGCTGCGCCGAGGGCTGCGCCGCCCGGACGCGCGGCTGGACCTGCACGGGATGACCGCGGATCGCGCGCATCGCGCCCTCATCCGCTTCATCCTGGCGGAGCGGAAAGCCGGCGCAAGGGTCGTGCTGATCATCACCGGCAAGGGCGGGCGCAAGCGGGTGGACGACGCGCCCTTCATGCCGGACCGGATCGGGGTGCTGAAGCACGCCGTCCCGCACTGGCTCGCCACTCATCCGCTGGAGGGCACGGTGGTCGGCGTCTACCCCGCCCATCAAAGCCATGGCGGCGACGGCGCGCTCTACGTCTATCTCAAGAAACCCGGCTGACCGCCCGAGACGGCGCCGAATGCGTCCCCGGCGCAACGCCGCGCGGGCGCCCGGGGGCGACCGGCGCGCGGGTTCCCGCGCGGCTCCCGTCCCCGGGGCCGCGCGAACCCTTCAGAGCCCCAGAACGTCGGCCATCGAATATTCGCCCGGCTGCTTCTCCTGCCCCCAGATCGCCGCGCGCACCGCGCCGCGGGCGAACAGCATCCGGTCGGTGGCCACATGGCGCAGGATCAGCCGCTCGCCGGCCCCGGCGAAGATCACGTCATGCTCGCCCACCACGTCGCCGCCGCGGATCGCCGAGAACCCGATGCTCCCCGTCTCCCGCGCTCCGGTGATGCCGTCGCGGCCCGAGACCATGGCGTCGGTCAGCGACACGCCCCGCCCCTGCGCCGCCGCCTCGCCCAGCATCAGCGCGGTGCCCGAGGGCGCGTCGACCTTGTGCTTGTGGTGCATCTCCACCACCTCGATGTCGAATTCCTCGCCCAGGGCCTTCGCCACCCGCTCGGTCAGCGAGGCCAGCAGGTTCACGCCGAGGCTCATGTTCCCGGCCCGCACGATCGTCGCGTGCCGCGCGGCGGCGGCGAAGGCGGCCAGATGCCCGGCCTCGAAGCCGGTGGTGCCGATGACATGCACGCAGCGCGCCTGGGCGGCGAGCCCGGCATGGGCGACCGACGCCGCGGGCGTGGTGAAATCCAGCACCGCACGGGACCGGGCGAAGGCCTCCAGCGGGTCGTCCTCCACCTTCAGCCCCAGGGCCGCGGCGCCCATCGCCTCGCCCAGGTCGCGCCCGATCCAGTCGGAGCCGGGGCGGTCGGTGGCGCCGACCAGCTCGGTCTCCGGGTTCTCCTGCACGGCCTTGACCAGCATCTGTCCCATGCGGCCGGAGACGCCGGTGACGGTGACGGGGATGGGCATGACGGAGGCTCCTGGTCTGCTGGCCCCCGGCGAGGGGCGGGATCGCGCGCAGCCCTAGCACCCGCTCCGCCCTGGCGGCAACGATCTCGGCGCCCGGACCAGCGCCCGCCCGTCCGATCCTGCGCGCTGGACGTCCGCCGCCATCCCGCCGATGATGCCCACCGCGCCGCCCCGTCGTCCGGAAGCCGCCGGAGGCCGGGATGCGGCGACCCAATGACCGGGCGCGGACCAACCGCGCCTCCCGACCGGGAGACCTGAATGAAACGTCTTCTCTTCGGCGTCGCCGCCGCCGCCCTGCTGGCCGGCGCCGCCCAGGCCGCGAAAACCGATCTGACCCTCGGCGTGGCGCTGGAGCCGCCCAATCTCGACCCCACCGCCGGCGCCGCCGCGGCCATCGACGAAGTGGTCTACGCCAATGTCTTCGAGGGCCTCACCCGCATCGACGAGACCGGCGCCGCCCAGCCCGCGCTGGCGCGAAGCTGGGAGATCTCCGAGGACGGGCTGACCTACATCTTCCACCTGGTCGAGGGCGCGACGTTCCATGACGGCGCGGCTTTCGACGCCTCGGACGTGAAGTTCTCCTTCGACCGGGCCATGGCCGAGGACAGCCAGAACGCCCAGAAGGTCCTGTTCGAGCCGATCGAGACCATCGAGGTCGTCGATCCCGCCACGGTGAAGATCACGCTCAAGCGGCCCACCGGCGCTTTCCTGTTCAACATGGGCTGGGGGGATGCGGTGATCGTGGACCCGGCCTCGGCCGCGACCAACGCCACCGACCCGGTCGGCACCGGGCCCTTCGTGTTCGGCGACTGGGCCAAGGGCGCCTCGATCACGCTGGAGAAGAACCCGGATTACTGGGGGGAGCCCGCGCAGCTGGACCGCGCGACGTTCAAGTTCATCTCCGACCCCACCGCGGCGCTGGCGGCGCTGATGGCCGGCGACGTGGACGGCTTCCCCGGCTGGCCCAGCCCCGAGACCGTGCCCCAGATCGAGGCCGACCCGCGCTTCGACGTGGTCATGGGCTCGACCGAGGGCGAGACCATCCTGGGGACCAACACCGCCAAGGCGCCCTTCGATCAGCTCAAGGTCCGTCAGGCCATCGCCCATGCGCTGGACCGGCAGGCGATCGTGGACGGGGCGATGTTCGGGATCGGGACGCCGATTCACACCCATTACCCGCCGCACGGGCCGGCCTTCGAGGACCTGTCGGGCCTCTACCCCCATGACCTCGACAAGGCCCGGGCGCTGCTGGCCGAGGCCGGCTTCCCCGACGGCTTCGACGCCACGCTGAAGCTGCCGCCCCCCGCCTATGCGCGGCGCGGCGGCGAGGTGGTCGCGGCCCAGCTTCGCGAGATCGGGATCCGGCTGGAGATCATCCCCGTCGAATGGGCGCAGTGGCTGGAGCAGGTGTTCAAGGGCAAGGACTTCGACCTCACCATCGTCAGCCATACCGAGCCGCGGGACATCAACATCTACGCCCGGCCCGACTATTACTTCGGCTATGGCAAGCCGGAGTTCCAGGCGCTGATGGAGGAGCTCAACGCCGCCACCGACGCCGAGGCGCAGAACGCGATCCTCAGGAAAGCCGGGACCATGATCGCCGAGGACGCGGTCAACGGCTACCTGTTCCAGCTCGGCAAGATCGGGGTCTGGCGCACGAAGCTGAAAGGCATGTGGGCCAACCAGCCCACCCAGGCCATCGACCTGACGGCGGTGCGCTGGGTCGACTGATCCGGCCGGATCGGGTCCGCGAGACTGGAGAAGGGGCCCCCGCGCCCCTATCTTGAGACGGGCCGGGGGGCGACCCTCGGCCCGTTTCGCGTCCTCGGCCCCCGCCGCGGCGACGCGCAGAGCAGCCAAGGGAGAGCCCCGCCATGATCATCCGCCTCGCGCTCGTCGTGATGGTGCTCGGCATCGCCTTCCTGATCTGGCGCAATCTCGGCAGCCGGATGGAATTCCGCGCCCGCCAGCGTCAGGCCTGGGACGAGCCGCTGCGCGAAGGCACGGCGACGGTGCTGACCGCGTCGAACGCCGCCTGGTGGTGGTTCGCCGGGCTGGCGGCGGTGGAGGCGCTGATCGGCCGGGCCCTGTTCGAGCGGATGGCCGCGGGCGAGACCGTGGGCGAGACCTTCTGGCACTGGATCCTGTTCCTCGCGGTCGGCGCCGTGGCCGGCCGGCGGGCCGTGCAGCTGTCGGAACGGGTGACGGTGAGCTGGGAGCGGATCGTGTCGCGCAACCTGCTGGGCCAGCGCTATTCGCTGAAGCTGTCGGAGGCGACCGGCGTGTCGATGGACGAACGCACCGCCCGCATCGCCTTTCGCGGCGGCCGGGTGCTGGAGCTGTCGCCCTGGCTGGAGGGCCGTTTCTGGCTGGGCCGGGAGATCAACGCCCGCCTGTCGCCCGGACGGCCCGCGCCGACGGCCTGATCCCGCTTGTCCGGAGCCATCCCGCCCAGCCGCGCGGGCGGAAGCCGGCGCCGGAGGTCGCGCCGATGGCGCCCGGGGCGCCGCGCCGGCCCGGAACCGGGGTCGCCTGCGGCGCCGTCTCCCGCATCCCGGCTCGGCGCGGCCTTGGCGCCGGGGCGGGCGTGGGGCTAGGCTCGCCTCCCAAGTCCCTTGGTCCGGGAGACCCTGATGCATCTGCGCGCCGAGACCCTGGCCGACATCCCCCATGTCCGGCGCGTGACCGAGGCGGCGTTCGGACGCGAGGACGAGGCCCGGCTGGTCGACCGCCTGCGGGCCGAGTCGCCCGACGCGATCTCCGTGGTGGCCGACATCGACGGGGAGCTGGCCGGCCATGTCATGCTCTCGCCCATGCGGGCGCCGGAGGGCGCGATGGGGCTGGCGCCGGTCTCGGTCCGGCCTGACCTGCATGGCAAGGGCGTGGGAACCGCGCTGGTGACCGAGGCGCTGGACCGCGCCCGCGCCGCCGGATGGAAGGGGGTCTTCGTGCTGGGCGACCCGCCCTATTACGCCCGCTTCGGCTTTCACACCCAGACCGCGCGGGGCTACGCCTCGTCCTATTCCGGGCCGTTCCTGATGGGGCTGGAACTGGAGGCGGGGGCGCTGTCCGGCGAGGGCGCGCTTTCCTACGCACGGGCTTTCGACGACCTGGCCGAATGATCGCCTTCCTCGCCCGACGGGCGCTCGCCCTGGTTCTCACGCTGCTGGCCGCCACCGTGGCGATCTTCCTGCTGCTGGAGGTCGCCCCCGGCGACCCGGCGCTGACCATGATGGGCATGAACGCCGACCCCGAAGCGGTCGAGGCGCTGCGGCGCGAGCTGGGGCTGGATGCGCCGCTCGTCACCCGCTACGCGACCTGGGTCCTCGACATGGCGCAGGGGGATTTCGGGACCTCCTACACCTACAAGACCCCGGTTTCCGAACTGGTGGCCGAGCGGCTGGCGGTCAGCGCGCCGCTGACCGTCTACGCGCTGGCGCTGTCCACGCTGATCGCCATTCCCGCCGGGGTCTTCGCCGCCTCGCGTCGCGGGCGGGCGGGGGACTACGCGGTGATGGGGCTGACCCAAGCGGGCATCGCCACGCCGAATTTCTGGTTCGCCATGCTGCTGGTGATCCTGTTCTCCACCGTCCTGCAGCTGTTCTCCGCCGGGGGCTTCCCGGGATGGGAGGCCGGGTTCTGGGCGGGGATCAAGGCGCTGACCCTGCCGGCGGTGGCGCTGGCGCTGCCCCAGGCCTCCATTCTGGCGCGGGTCATGCGCTCCGCCCTGCTCGACGCGATGGGCGAGGACTGGATGCGCACCGCGCGGGCCAAGGGCCTTTCCCGCGGCCAGGCCATCCGCCGCCACGCGCTGCGCAACGCCCTGATCCCGGTGCTGACCATCATCGGCATGCAGTTCTCCTTCCTCATGGCGGGCGCCATCATCATCGAGAACGTGTTCTTCCTGCCCGGCCTCGGCCGGCTGGTGTTCCAGGGGGTGATCCAGCAGGACCTGATCGTGGTGAAATCGGTGGTGGTGCTGCTGGTCTTCGCCGTGGTGCTGGTGACGCTGGCCGTGGACGTGGCCTATGCGCTGGTCGATCCGCGCCTGCGGGAGCGGCGGCCGTGAGGCTGGGAAGCGTGCGCGTCTCCTCCGGCTTCGTCGTCGGTGCGGTCCTGACGGTGCTGTTCGTCGGCGCCGCGGCGCTGAGCTACGCCTGGACGCCCTGGTCGACCGAGGGCCTGTCCATCGCCTCGCGTCTGCGCCCGCCGGGGGGGGAGCACTGGTTCGGCACCGATCATTTCGGGCGGGACATCTTCTCCATGATCATGGTCGGGGCGCGGACCTCGATCACCGTGGCGCTGGTGGCGGTGGCGATCGGCGCCGGCATCGGCGTGCCGCTGGGACTGGCGGCGGCGGCAGGGCGGGGCGGCTGGCTGGATGAACTGGTGATGCGGTTCAACGACCTCGTGTTCGCCTTCCCGGCGCTGATCCTCGCCATCCTGATCACCGCCTCGCTGGGGCCGGGGGCGGTCAACGCCATCCTCGCCATCGGGATCTTCAACATCCCCGTCTTCGCCCGCCTGACCCGCGGTGCGGCGCTGTCGCTCTGGGCGCGGGAATACATCCTCGCGGCGCGCGCCGCGGGCAAGGGGGCGGCGCGGATCTCCTTCGAGCATATCCTGCCCAACACGGCCAACCTGTTGATCGTGCAGGCGACCATCCAGTTCTCGCTCGGCATTCTCGCCGAGGTGGGATTGTCCTATGTCGGCCTCGGCGCCCAGCCCCCGACCCCCTCCTGGGGGCGGATGCTGGCCGAGGCGCAGACCATGATCTACGTCGCCCCCTGGTTCGCGATCTTCCCCGGCCTCGCCGTGGCGCTGACCGTGCTGGGGCTGAACCTGATGGGGGACGGGCTGCGCGACGCGCTCGACCCGCGGCTTAAGGGACGCGCATGAGCCTGCTGGAGATCGAGAACCTCACCGTCGATATCGGCGGCCACCCGATCCTGCGCGACGTGTCGCTGTCCATCGCGCCCGGAGAGGCGCTGGGGCTGGTGGGCGAAAGCGGGTCGGGCAAGTCGATGACCGCGCTGTCGGTGATGCGGCTGCTGCCGGAGGGGGCGCGGATCTCCGGCGCCATAAGGCTGGACGGGGAGGATCTGACGGCGCTTTCCGAACCCGCCATGTGCCGGGTCCGCGGGGCCCGCGTCGGCATGGTGTTCCAGGAGCCGATGACCGCGCTCAACCCCCTGAAGACCATCGGCGCGCAGGTGGCGGAAGTGATCCGCATCCACCGCGCCGACCCGGACCCGGAGGCCGCCGCCCGCCGCGCCCTGACCCGCGCCGGACTGCCGCCCCAACAGTTCCCGATGGACCGCTACCCCCATGACCTGTCCGGCGGGCAGCGCCAGCGGGTGGTGATCGCCATGGCGGTGGCCCTGCGCCCGCGCCTGCTGATCGCCGACGAGCCGACGACCGCGCTGGACGTGACCACCCAGGCGGTGATCCTCGACCTGCTTAAGACGCTGGCGCGTGAGGACGGGGCCGGGTTGATGATGATCACCCATGACCTCGCGGTGGTGGCGGACATGGCCGACCGCATCGCCATCATGAAGGACGGCGCGGTGGTGGAGGCCGGGCCGACCGCACCCCTGTTCCGCGCCATGTCGCATCCCTACACCCGCTCGCTCTTCGCGGCCTCCACCCATCGTCCGGAGCGGGATCGCCGCCCGCTGGGGGAACCGGTGCTGGAGGTCCGCGAGGCCGTGCGCGACTACGCCCTGCCCCGGCGCCGCCTGTTCGGCCCGCGCCCGCTGTTCCGCGCGGTGGACGGCGTGTCGCTGGCCATCCGCTCGGGCGAGAATGTGGGGCTGGTGGGTGAGAGCGGCTGCGGCAAGTCCACCCTGTCGCGCGCCATTCTGGGGCTGGAGGGGTTGCAGGGCGGCGAGGTCAGCCTGGTCGGCCGCCCGTTCTCCCCCGCCGCCCCGGCGGAGCGTCGGCGCGATATCCAGGTGGTGTTCCAGGACCCCTATGGCAGCTTCGACCCGCGCTGGAAGGTGGCCGATCTGGTGGCCGAGCCCTTCCACCTGCTCCGCCCCCGCCCCGCGAAAGCCGAGCGCCGCGCCCGCGTCGAGGCCATGCTGGAGGCCGTGGGCCTGCGCGCCGAGGACGCGGAGCGGCATCCCCACCAGTTCTCCGGCGGTCAGCGCCAGCGCATCGCCATCGCCCGCGCCCTGATCACCGAGCCAAGGCTGGTGGTGCTGGACGAGGCGGTCTCGGCGCTGGACGTGTCGGTGCGGGCGCGGATTCTGGACCTTCTGGCCGGGCTCTCGGACCGGCTCGGGGTCAGCTACCTGTTCATTTCCCACGACCTGCACGTGGTCCGCGCGATCACCGACCGGGTTCTGGTGATGAAAGCCGGCAAGGTGGTCGAGGAAGGCGAGACCGAGACCGTCTTCGCCGCCCCGCGCCATCCCTATACAAGCGAATTGCTGGCCGCGACGCCGGACCTGGAGGCGGCGCTGGCGGCGCGGGAAGCGGCGACGGCCTGACGAGTCCGGGAGTCGCATCGCGGATCCCTTTCCCGCGGGTTCGTCCGATCGCGTGCGCGGACGGTCCCGCAGGGGCGCGAGCGGCGCGGAATCGAAGAGGCGCCGCGACGTCATTAGTTCATTTCACGTTCACTTCGTTGACTGGCGCGAGGGCGATTGGGCAAAAAACCCTGTCCATCCTAGCTAAGGAAGCGTTCATGCGTACCCTTCCCCGATCTCTGGCCGCGCTTTCGCTCGCGGTCGCGTCCAGCCTTCTCGCGCCCGCCGTCGCCCAGGCGGGCCCCGTCACCGGCGACGAAATCCTGGTGTTCGGCAACTTCAGCTCCTCGGCGACCCACGCCGCCACGGCGCTGACCGCCGCCGGTCACTCGGTGACCAACCAGGCCGCGCTTCCCAGCGATCTCCGCAGCTACGACTCGATCTGGCACGTCGCCTCGGCGCCCGGCGCCGCAACCGACGAAGCGGACCTGATCGAATTCGTCGAGTCCGGCGGCGATCTCTACCTGACGGGTGAGCGGCCCTGCTGCGAGCTCCTCAACCAGATGAACGAGAACATTCTGAATGCGCTTCTGGCCAACCCGACGGATCTGGTCGGGGTCGGCGGCCTGGGCGATGAGGCGGGCCCCTACGTCGTGAATGAGGACGCGTTCGGCGGGGCCTTCACGACTGCGGGCGTGGGCGCGATCGCTCCCCAGCTCAGCGGCGGCTTCACCTGGGAAGGCGACCCGAACAACGTCTACATGACCGGCGCGGGCGGCCACGGCTTCGTTGGCGGCTGGTCCGGCTCCGATCTGGCGGAGCCGGGCGCGGGCTCGGTGATCCTTGTCATGGACGTCGACTGGTTCAACGCGACCTCGGAGGTCGCAGACCAGATCGCCGCGATCCAGAGCGTGATGACCGAGGGCTGGGCCGGAACAGCGTCGGCGGAAGTTCCGCTGCCGGCCGCCGCGCCGCTGCTTCTGGTCGGGCTCGGGGCGCTGGGCGTCGTCCGCCGCCGTCGTCGCGCGGCCTGAACCTGTCGGAACCGCACGGCGAAGGCCGGGGGGCTCAGGCCCGCCCGGCCTTTCCGTTCGTCACCCGCCAGGTCATGCCCTGGCGGGCGAAGCTCACCCGGTCCGAGATCGCCGTCGCCGCCTCCTCGCGCGCCATGAGCTGGGCGTCGTCCAACTCTGGCTGGTGGTGGTAGAGCAGCGTGCGCCCCACGCCGGCGGCCCTGGTCAGGGCGACCCCCTGCTGCCAGCTCGAATGTCCCCAGCCGCGATGGGCGTGAAGCTCGCTGTCGCAATAGGTGGCGTCGAACAGCATCAGCGCCGCGCCGTCCACGAAGGCCTCCACCGCCGCGTCGATCTCCGGCACGCCGGCCTCATGGTCGCCGATCACGCAGATGTCGCCGGCCGGGCTTTCGATCCGGAAGCCGCAGCAGCCGCCGGGATGGTTCAAGGCGATGGTGCGCACGGTCAGCCCGGCGGCCTCGATCGTTTCGCCGGGCGCGAAGCTCGCCCAGGCGACGTGGGCGGCGCCCAGCGGCTTGATCGGGAAATAGGGGGGCGAGGCGAAGGTGCGCAGCGCCTCGCGCGTTTCGTCGGGATCGGCGTGCAGACCGCAGCGCAGCGCCAGCCGGGCGTCGGTCTGGTAAAAGGGCGCGAAGAACGGCGCGCCGACGATATGGTCCAGGTGCAGGTGGGAGATCAGGATCTCCGCCTCCGCCGGGCGGCCGGCCTCCGCCGCCTCACGCGACAGGGCCTTGCCCAGATCCCGCGCGCCGGAGCCGAGGTCGATGACCAGCGCCATCGGGTCGGGGACGCCCGCGCGCTCGCGACGGATCTCGAAACAGATGGTGTCGCCGCCGAAGCCGGTGCGCGCCGCGCGCCCGGTGGGGGCCGAGCCGCCGACGCCCCATAGCGTCAGGCGCAGCGTCTCGGAAGCGGGATCGGAACCGTCCGGCGTCATGCGCCCGAAGACGCGTCTGCGGAGGAGCCGGCGCGCATCCGGGCGAGCTCCATCGTGGTGCGCTCCAGCCGCTGCGCCAGCGAGCGCGACATCTCGATCGCCATTTCCGGGAACTCGCGCAGCAGGCGCAGCATGCCCTCGCGCTCGAACAGCAGGGTCCGCAGCTCTCCGGTGGCGCGGACGGTGGCGGTGCGCGGGGTCTCGCACAGCATCGCCATTTCGCCGAACACCTCCGACTGGCCGAGCTGCGCCACCACCGAGGACGATCCGCCGAATTCCACGATCACGTCGGCCTTGCCGCTGAGGATCAGGTAGGCGCTGTCGGACGTCTCGCCCTGGCGCACGATCAGCTCTCCGTCCCGGAACGTGCGATCCTCGCCCATGAAGGCCAGCAGCCGCAGCCGCGAGGGATCGACGCCCTGGAACATCGGCGTGCGCTGCAGCGCGTTGACTTCCGCCTCGAATTTCACCCGGCGACCTCCCAATCCCGCGCCGCCCGGACACTATCAGCCTGCATCCGAACCTCCGTCAACTCCGCCGGACCCCGCGTCGGAACCCGACGCCGGTCCGCAACCTTGGCTCACATGACCGTTCGCGTCGACTCGGATCACGTGATCGGCCTGCGCGGCGCCCTGCTCCGAGGCCGCGCCCCAGATCACCGCGCCGCCGTCCATCTCATCCCGGATCAGCGCCCGAAGCGCCTGATCCGGACCGCTGTCCGACATCGCCAGCCCGTCCAGCACGATCGCCGAGGGATGCTTGATCAGCGCCCGCGCCAGCCCCAGCTTGCGCCGCTGCAAGGCGTTGAGCGCAATGCCGTTCTCGCCCAACCGCTGATCGACGCCGGCGCGCAGGATCAGCCCGCGCAGGCCGCGTTCCTCGACCAGGGCGTCGACCTTCTCCTTGAAGGGCTGCCAGCTGTCGCGGCGCTCCACCCGGGTCGGGCCGAAAAAGATGTTGTCGGCGATGCTCATCGCCGGGTGGTAGGCGTCGGCGTCGAAGGGGGCGAAGCGGGGATCGTCCTTCAGCGCGGCGCGCACCGCCGGGCGCGCGGCCAGCAGCGCCTCCACCCGCTCCGATTCCCGCATCACGCCCAGCCGGTAGCGGGCCGAGCAGTAGCTGAACGCGATGCCCATCATCCGCGCCTGCTCGCTCCGGTTCAGGCGGGCGGGGCCGCGCTGCTTGGACTTGCGCAGGATCGCCTCGACGGCGGGGGTCTCGGCGCGGGGGAACAGGCCGTAACGCTTGAACAGGTCGCTGTCGGCCGCGACCCCCTCGAACAGCGAGATCAGCGTGTCGCAAAGGTCGAGCCCGACCTCCACCAGCATCACCTTCACCCCGGCCTCGTCCAGGGCCCGCTGCACCGCGCGGTCGTCGGCGAAATCCGCCCAGCGCAGCTGCGGGTCCCGCGGCAGGCCGAAGAACAGGTTGTCGGCGAGGCTGGCGTTGGGGGCGTAGGAGTCGGCGTCGAACACGTCGATGAAATCGCGCCGCATCTCCGCGAGGTCCGGATCGGCGGCGATGGAGCCGCGCAGCTCCAGCAGCTTGTCGGCCAGCGGCGCCTGGCGGGTCATGTCCAGTCGGCAGCCGAGCCCGACCATGTAGAGATCGTCCTCCATCCCAAGTCGGCGCACCAGGTCGAGCATCCGGGTCTCCACCGCGTCGAGGTCGTCGTAGCCGGCCTCCTGCGCGTCGATCCAGTTGTCCTCGGTGTCGTCCTCGGGCGCGCCGGTCAGTTGCGCCTCGCGCCCGCGCAGGACGCGCTCGGGGTTGTCGACCCGCTCCACCGGCTGGAACATCAGGCCGTGCAGCAGGTTGGAGCGGATGGAGCCGGTGAACACCCGCGGGTCGGCCGGCACGTAGACCGCGGCGCGATACAGCACCGGGGTCGCCGCCGACCAGCGCCGGGGCGCGTCGTCCACCAGCCCCGACATCGCCTGCAGCAGGGCGGAGCGGCTGTTGGCGTCCTCGCACACCACCGCGGTCATCGCGCCTTTCGGCGCGTGGCAGGAGACGGGGGCGGGGAAGCCGTCGACCGGGGCCTCCTTCAGCTCCAGCGCGTGGTCGCCCACGGGGGCGCGGTCGAGCAGGGACTCGGGTTCGCCGTCCTCGTCGAAATTCTCCATGATCGAGGTGTAGCGGGCGCTCATGTCCGAATAGTCCTGGTAGAAGCGCAGCAGCTCCTTCCACGGCGCGGCCAGGTCCTTGTAGGCGATCAGCACGGCGGTCAGGGCGCCGATGTTGAGCTTGCCCTGAATCACGAAGTAGCCGCCGATCAGGAAGATGAAGAACGGCGTCAGGTGATTGGCGACGTTGTTTACGAACTTGATGAGGAACTTCAGGATGAAGATCCGGCGGCGGATCTGGTAGTTGTCGTAGAGCTGCCGCGACACGATCGCCATGTGCCAGCGCCGGGCCCGCAGACCGCGCAGCTCGGTCGCCGCGTCGATGCTTTCGTCGATCTCGCGGGCCATGGCGCGGATATTGGCCAGACGGTCGCGGATCATCGCCACGACCTTGGCCTGCAGCTTGGGGATCAGCCAGGCCTGCACCGGGTAGAGCGCCAGCGCGGCGAGGCCGATATAGGTGTTCTGCGCCAGGATGAAGGCGAGATAGACGAGGAAACTGCCGCCCTGGCTGATCGGCGTGGCGATGATCGCGCCGATGAAATCGCCGATGGGGGCGAGCTCGGCCGAGATCATCTGCACCAGCTCGCCCGGCGAGGTGGAGCGCAGGCGGCTCAGCGGCCGGCCCATCACCCGTCGGAACAGGTCGAAGCGCATTCGCCGCAGCATGCGTTCGCCCAGGATGCCGCGATGCATGTTCTGGACGTATTTGATGGCGTTGTTGGCGGTGATCGCGGCCAGGTAGGCGGCGCAGAGCGCGATCAGGTAGTCGGTCTGACCGAGGCTGAAGCTCCACAGCTCGCGGGGGAAATCCTGGCCGTCGATGGCGTCGTTGATGATCCGCTTGGGCAGCTCCAGCGAAATCCAGATGATCGGGAAGCTGCACAGCGTCAGGACGAGCATGAGCATCTGGTCGCGCGCGGAGTGGCGCCAGACGAATGTCGTCATCTTCTCAGCCATAGGAGCCCGGTGGACCTCCGGCATCGCGGGGCGTGGCGACGGCGCGCGTCGCCCACGGTGAACACAACCGATACGTCACCGGGTGAAAAGCGCAATGCGCAGACACATCGCCTTTCGCGAATTCAGGCGGGAATGTGGCGTATCGCGCAACAGAAAGCCTCGCGCCGCGGCGCTGGCGGCGCAAGACTCCCGTGGCGTCATGCGAGGTTCATGTCGCGCGATCCCGCGCGCGTCCCAGTCGCCGGGCCCGGCGCAGACCCAGCGCCAGCAGCGCCAGCCGGCGGGCCGAGGTCAGCGCCGCCCCCACGTCGCGCTGCGCCAGCACCAGCGCCGGGGTCACCAGCAGCACCAGGAAAAAGCCGAAGCCGAGCCCGAAGCACAGCGTCACCACCGTGGGACGCAGCGCCTGCGCCTCGGACGAGGTTTCGAACAGCAGAGGGGCGAGGCCCAGCACCGTGGTCAGCGTGGTCAGCGTCACCGCCCGGAACCGGTCGCAGACCGCGTCGACCAGCGCCGGGGCCAGCGCCCGGCGGCGGGAATACTCGTCGATGGTGGTCACCAGAACAATGGAATCGTTGATGATGATCCCCGACATGCCGATCAGCCCGACCACCGAATAAAGCGTCATCGGCAGATCCATCCAGACATGTCCCCAGACCGCCCCGACCAGCCCGAAGGGCACGGCGACCAGCACCGTCAGCGGTCGTGACCAGGAGGCGAAGACCCAGGCCAGCACCAGGTAGATCCCGGCCAGCGCCATGGCGAAGCCGGCCTCGGCGTCGGCCAGGAACGCCCGCTCCTGCTTGGCCAGGCCCGAGAGATCGTAGCGGATGTCGTAGCGCTCCGCCGCGTCGGGGAGGATGCGCTCGCGCAGCTCCCGCTCGATGAAGGCGGCGCGGTCGGCGTCGTCCTCCGACAGCTCCCCGGTCACGGTCACCGACATCACCCCGTCGACCCGCCGCAGCATGCCGAAGCCGGGGCGCGAGGCGACGGTGACCAGCTCGCTCAGCGGCGCCCAGTCGCCCGACGGGGTGCGGATCCGGGTGCGCGACAGGAAATCCGCGGTCAGCTCGTCGCGCGGCAGGCGCACGGTGATCCGGCCGGCGCGCCCCTCCACGGCGAATTCCGCGGCGATGATCCCGGTCAGCCGGTGGCGCAGCACGGTCCCGATGGCCTCGGCGGTCAGGCCCTGGGATTCGCCCAGCGGCGTGATCTCCAGCAACAGCTCGGTCTGGTCATAGGCGAGGTTGTCCTCCAGCGCCGAGACCTCCGGATAGACCGCCAGCGCCTGCTGCACCGCTTCCGAGGCGGCCTTGAGCTCCTCCGGCTCGGCGCCCGAAAGCTCGATGGAGATCGAGTCCTCCCCCGGCCCCTCGCCGACGCCGCGGAACGAGATCACCTCGGTCAGCGGCGTGCGCCGGATATGCTTCTGCACCTCGGCGAGGAATTCCCAGGAGGAATAGGGGCGCAGGTCGGGGTCGATCAGCTCCACCGACAGGGAGGCGAGCTGCCAGGTCTCCTTGCTGTCCTCCACCGCCAGCCCGCGGCCGGCATTGCCCCCGACCTGGCCGAGGGAGAAACGCACCGGGTCGGTCCCGTGGCGGGCCTCGAACACCGCGCCGGCCTCGCGCACCGCGGTCTCGACCAGGTGCAGCTGCTCCAGCGTGTCCTCGCGCTCGGCCCCCGACAGCATGGCGATGTTGCCGGCCAGCGACGACCGGTCGGGCGAATGCCAGAACCGCCAGGGCAGCGCGCCGGTCTGAAGCTGGGCGATGGCGAAGGCGAGCAGCGCGAAGGCGAGCCCCAGCGCCGGCCAGCGGAACCGCGCCACGGCGCGGGCCGTGGGGCGGACGACGCCTTCGCGCAGGGCGTCGAAGCCGCGATTGACGGGGGCGGAGGCGAATTCCGCCCAGTCGCGGCGCCGTGTCCCGGCGCCCGCCCCTCCGCTTCCCCCGCGGGCGAGCGCATGGCGCATGTGGTTGGGCAGCACCAGCAGGCTTTCCGCGAGGCTCGCCAGCAGCACCATGGCGACGACGATCGACAGCCCTTCCAGCATCTGGCCGAAGCGGCCGCCGATGGCCAGCAGGCCGGCGAAGGCGATGGCGGTGGTCAGCCCGGCCGAGATCACCGGCGCGGCCATGCGCTTCGCCGCCTGCTCGGCGGCCACCGCGGGGGCGAGACCCCGGCGCCGCGACAGGTCGTCGGCATGCTCGCCCACCACGATGGCGTCGTCGACGACGATCCCCAGCGTCAGGATCAGCGCGAACAAGGTCACGAGGTTCAGGCTCAGCCCCAGCGCCCACATCATCCCCGCGGCGAACAGCAGCGAGATCGGGATCCCGGCCGAGACCCAGAGCGCGGTGCGCGCGTTGAGGAACAGGAACAGCACCGCCAGCACCAGCGCCATGCCGAACACGGCGTTGTCGAGCAGCAGCGCCAGCCGGTCCTCGACCCGCTCGACCCGGGTGGAGACGTAGTCGAACCGCACCCCGGCGGGCAGGGTCGGGGCCATGCGGGCGGCGACGGCGCGGACCGTCCGCATGATCTCCACCGCGTCGCCGGCCTCGTTGCGGCGCACGTCGATCACCGCGGCGGCGTTGTCCCCGACGTAATAGCGTCGGCCGGTGCGGGCGCCCTCGTCCTCGATGGAGGCGACGTCGCGCAGGCGCAGGCGGTCGCCCTCGGTCCCCGCGCCGACCACCACGTCGCCCAGTTCCTCGATCGAGCGGCGTTCCGCCCCGGTGGAGACCCGGTCCCCCGCCGCCATGCGCCCGCCCGGATCGCTGCGCGCGGCGTCGGAGACGGCGTCGGCCACTTCGGCGATGGTCAGGCCGTGGCGCACCAGCTCGCGTTCGGGGACCGAGACGCGGATGGCGTGCGGGGGCGCGCCCAGCAGGCTGACCCGGGCGAGCCCGGCGGCGCGGAGCTGGTCGGCGAACTCGGTGGCGAGCCGGCCGATCTGGTCATGCCCCACGGGCCCGTGAAGCACCACGTCGGTGACCCTGTCGGTCCACACCTGACGGCGCACCACCGGACGCTCGACGGTGCCGGGCAGGCCGCCGACGCCGAGCACGGCCGCCGACGCCTCCTCCCCCGCCGCGGCCATGTCCTGGCCGGGCTCGAACTCCAGGATCAGCGTGCCGACCCGGTCCTTGGCGGTGCTGCGCAGCCGGGACAGCCCGTCGATCTCCTGAAGGGCGGGCTGCAAAAGCGAGATCACCGCGCCGTCGATCTGCTCGGGCCCCGCGCCTTCCCAGATCGCGTAGACCATGATGCGGTTGGAGGGGATGTCGGGGGTCAGCTGCATGCGCAGGTTGTTGGCGCCGTAGAGGCCGAACAGGACCATCAGCGCCATCAGCAGGTTGGCGGCGGTGCCGTGGCGCACGAAATAGCCCAGCACGCCGGGTCGGCGCGGCGGGCGGGGAGGGCGGAAGGACGGCGCGGCCATGGCGCTCAGCCTCCGCCGCGGGGGCCGGAGCCGCCGTCGGCGCCTGCGCCCCCGCTCCTGGCTTCGCCTCCGCCCCCGCCTCCACCTGCCGCGCCGGGCTCCCCCTGATCCAGCCGCTCGACCATGCGGCGCGGGACCAGCGGGTCCGCCAGCCGGTCCAGCAGGCGGCCGCGATCGGCGTCGTCCAGCCCGGAATTCGCCCGCACCCGGTCCGCCAGCTCGGCGCGGCGCTCGGGGCTGAGCGTGACCATCTCGTCGCCCGGCCGAGGCCCGCCATCGGGGCTCGCCTCGCGGGTTTCGCCGCCGGAGAGCCCGGCCGTGGGCGCGCCGGCGCGCCGGGCGGCCCGCAGCGCCTCGTCGCCCGAGGCCGCCACCCGCGCCTTGATCCCGGGTCCGAGCTGCGGCTTGCGGATCGCCACGATGCGCGCGCCCCAGGGGGCCTCGGCGACGATCAGCGCGTCCCCTTCCCGGCGCAGGACGCGCAGCTGCCGCTCCTCCAGCCGGTCGTCGGCGTTGACCACCAGCACCCGCCCGTCCTCGGTCGCGGCGGCGGCGGGGATCGAGGCGACGCGGTCGAGCGCCGGCTCCTCCAGCGCGACGGAGACGAAATCGCCCTCGCGCATCAGGGCGCCGGCCTCCGGGTCCAGCCGGATGTAAAGCGTGCGCCCGGTGCCCGCGGCCCCGGTGGCCGCGCCGGCCCGCGCGAGGCGGCCGGTGACGAAAGCCCCGCCTTCGCGTCTCCGCGGCGGCGCCCCGACCGCAGCGCCCTCCCCCGGATCCCCCAGGCCCCGCGCTTGGGCGAGCGACACCCGCGCGGGCAGCGGACGCAGGCGGCCGGTCTCGTCCACCAGGCGGGCGAATTCGGCGTTGGTCACCCGGATGGCGGCCTCCAGCCGGGTCAGGTCCACCAGCGCGCCGAGCTTCTCGTTGACGTTCACCCGACGCCCGAGCACCGCCGCGACCTCCGTCACCAGCCCGTCGAAGGGCGCGCGCAGCACGGTTTCCTCCAGCGCCCGGGCGGCGTCGGCGCGGGCGAGTTCGGCGCGCGACAGCTCGATCCCGGCCTGGGCGGCGCGGGCCTGGGCGGCGGCCTGGGCCTGTTCGCGCGCGATCACCTGCTGTTCGGAGGCGGCCAGCGCCAGTTCCGCCACTTCGGCGTTGGCGGCCGCCCCGATCCCGCGCCGGCCGAGATCCGCCTGCCGCGCCGCCGCCGAGGCGCGCAGCTCGCGCTGATCCCGCGCCGCCTCCAGGTCGCGGGCGGCGAGGGCGAGCGCGGCCTGCGCGGCCGCGCGCTCGGTCCCGGCTTCGTCCAGCGCGATTTCCGCCCGGCGCAGGTCGGACCGGGCGTCGGCCGGGTCGATGCGGAACAGGACCTCCCCCTCGCGCACCGCGCCGCCGTCGAGAAAGGCCGGCGACAGTTCCGACAGCAGGCCGGCGCGGGCGGGGCGCAGCTCCAGCCGGCGGGCGCTTTCGATGGCGCCCCAGGCGCGCAGCTCCGGGCGCAGGCGGCCGGGTTCGACCGAGATCACCTCCACCGCGAAGGTCCGCTCGGCCGAGGCGCCGGGCCGTCCGCCGCCGGCGCCGCGGCCGGCGGCCTCCTCGCCTGCGTCCTGCATCCGCCACAGCCCCAGCGCCACCAGCCCCAGGGTCAGGACGGTGAGCAGGGCGCCGACGAGGCTGCGGGCGAGAAATCGCATGGCGTCTCCGGTTGCGGGCGGGCGGGCGGCGCGGCGGGGGAAAGCGCCCTCCGAGTCGCCCGGTTCCCGCAGTTCTACTCCGTGCAGCCCGCTCGCGGCGACAGTTGGGCGAGACCTGCGCGGACTTCTCTCACGCGGGTCTCACGCGGGCGCCCCGGCATCCCGGTTCTTCAACAGGCCGTGAGCGGCGGCGGCGGTTGATGCGCCGCCGCCTTGGGGCTAGGTCTGGGCCTGACCCGCCCCCCCTGCAAGGCCCGGCCCGATGGCCGTGCCGGAGGCCCCGCGATGACCGCTCCGATTGCGCAGACGACCCCGCCGCCGCTCCACATCCTGCTGGCCGCCCCCCGCGGCTTCTGCGCGGGCGTGGACCGGGCCATCAAGATCGTCGAGCTGGCGCTGGAGAAATGGGGCGCCCCCGTCTATGTGCGCCACGAGATCGTGCATAACCGCTACGTCGTCGACGGGCTGCGCGAGAAAGGCGCCGTCTTCGTCGAGGAGCTGGACGAATGCCCCCCGGACCGGCCGGTGGTGTTCTCCGCCCATGGCGTGCCCAAGTCGGTGCCCGCGGCGGCGGAGGCGCGTCAAATGCTGTTCGTCGACGCCACCTGCCCGCTCGTCTCCAAGGTCCATATCGAGGCCGAGCGTCACCACGCCGCCGGCCTGCAGATCGTGATGATCGGCCATGACGGCCACCCCGAGACCATCGGCACCATGGGCCAGCTTCCCGACGGCGAGGTCCTGCTGGTCGAGACCCCGGCCGATGTCGCGGGCCTGACGGTGCGCGATCCCTCCCGGCTGGCCTATGTGACGCAGACCACCCTCTCGGTCGACGATACCGCGGAGATCGCGGCCGCCCTGCGCGCCCGTTTCCCCGCCATCGTCGGGCCGCACAAGGAGGACATCTGCTACGCCACCACCAATCGCCAGGAATCGGTGAAGGAGATCGCGCCGCGGATCGACGCGCTGCTGGTGATCGGGGCGCCGAATTCGTCGAACTCGCGGCGGCTGGTCGAGGTCGGCAAGAAGGCCGGCTGCGCCTATTCCCAGCTTGTGCAGCGGGCCGCGGACATCGACTGGCGCTCGATCGAGGGGGTTCGCCGGGTCGGCGTCACCGCAGGCGCCTCCGCCCCCGAAGTGCTGGTGGAGGAAGTGCTGGACGCCTTCCGCGCGCGCTACGACGTGACGGTCGAAGTGGTCGAGACCGCGGTGGAGCGGGTCGAGTTCAAGCCGCCGCGCATCCTGCGCATGCCGGTCGAAGCCCGGTGAGCGCGCCCCGGGCCGCGGGTTTCACCGCGGATGCGCGAACGCTCGCCTATTACGACGCCAACGCCGCCGACTACGACGCCTGGTCCTCGCCCCGCGACGCCGCGCGCAGCGAGTCCGGGTCGCTGGCCCGGTTCCTCGCGGCGATGCCGGCGGGGGGGCGGGCGCTGGATCTCGGTTGCGGCGCCGGGCATTGGGCGGCGGCGATGATCGCGGCGGGGCTGGAGGTGCGGGCGCTGGACGCCTCCGCCGGGCTGGTCGCCGAGGCCCGCGCCAAGGGCGTGCCGGCGGAGCTCGGCCGCTTCGAGGACCTGGACGAGACCGCGGCTTTCGACGGCGCCTGGGTCAGCTTCAGCCTGCTGCACGCGCCGCTCGCCGCCTGGCCCGACGCGCTGGGCCGCATCGCCCGGGCGCTGCGCCCCGGCGGCGTGCTGTTCCTCGGGCTGAAGGAGGGCGAGGGCGAGACCCGCGACCGCCTCGGCCGCCGCTACAGCTATGTCAGCGCACCCGGCCTGCGGGCTCTTCTGGCCGAGGCCGGGTTCGGGACGGTGGAGATCGAGACCAGCCGCGAGACCGGCCGCGACGGGACCGAGACCGGCATCCTCCTGACCTTCGCCCGCCGAGCGGGAGGGGTCGGATGACCCTCGAATTCCTGCTGACCGCGCTGGTCGTGGTGATGATCCCCGGCACGGGGGCGATCTACACCATCGGCTGCGGGCTGACCCGCGGGCGCGCCGCCGCCATGGCCGCCGTCGCCGGCTGCACCGCCGCGGTGCTGGTCCACATGGCCGCGGCGCTGGCCGGGCTGGCGGCGCTGCTGCACGCGTCCTCGCTGCTGTTCGACGCGGTGAAATACGCCGGCGCCGCCTTCCTGCTGTGGATGGCCTGGCAGACCCTGCGCGAGACCGGGGCGCCGGCGGAGCCCGGCCCGGTGGCGGAGCGCTCGGTCGGCCGCATCGCCCTGCGCGGCGTGCTGATCAACCTGCTCAACCCCAAGCTGGCGATCTTCTTCGCGGCCTTCCTGCCGCAATTCGTGGACGCCGCCGCCCCCGACGCCGCCGCCCGCATGGCCGGGCTCGGCCTGGTCTTCACCGGGATGACGGCGGGGGTCTTCGCGCTTTACGGCCTGTTCGCGGCGCGCGCCCGGGCCTGGATCCTCGGGTCCGAGGCCGCGATGCGCTGGCTGCGCCGCGTCTTCGCCGCCTGTTTCGCGGGTCTCGGCCTGCGCCTCGCACTGGAAAGGGCCTGATCCGCATGGCCGACTATTTCGCCTATACCGACGGCGCCTGCTCCGGCAATCCGGGGCCGGGGGGCTGGGGCGCGCTGCTGGTGGCCAGCGTCGACGGCGCGGTGATCAAGGAGAAGGAGCTCAAGGGCGGCGCTCCCGACACCACCAACAACCGGATGGAGCTGATGGCCGCGATCTCGGCGCTGGAGACGCTGGCCAAGCCGGTGACGGTGACGGTGGTGACGGACTCCAACTACGTCAAAGGCGGCGTCACCGGCTGGATGCGCGGCTGGAAGCGCAACGGCTGGCTGACCGCGGACCGCAAGCCGGTGAAGAACGTGGATCTCTGGCAGCGTCTGGATGAGGCGCAGGCCCGCCACAAGGTCGTGTGGAAATGGGTGAAGGGCCATGCCGGCCATATCGAGAACGAGCGCGCCGATGCGCTGGCCCGCGCCGGCATGGCGCCGTTCAAGCCGGCGAAGAAGAAGCGGACGGCGGCGGGCTGACGGTTTCCGTCGGCGCGGGGGCGGGGTCCGGATCCCCCCGCCCGCAGAGCAGCCGGAAGTCGATCACCGAGACCTGGAAGTTCGTGTAGACCTTGTGCGTCCGGCAGCCGGTGGCCTGTCTGGCTGCGCGGCGGAAGCCGCGCACCAGCTCATCCGCCGGAACCCCGACCGCGGAGCCGAGACGGATCGCCTGGGCGCGGTCGTCCATCCGGTAGACGATGTAATCGACCCCCTCATAGGTCACCTCCCGCCGTTCCGCCCCCAGGAAGCGGGGGGAGGGCGTGTTGCAGCCCGCCACGGCGAGGCTCAGCAAAACGGCGATGGCGACAAGGCGCATGGCGAGGTCCGGAGAAAGGGCGCGCGGGCGCGGGCCTTCATCTCCGCACCCCTATGGTTAACAGCCGGTTTACGCCGCGCGCCTATGGCGGTTCCGCCCAGCGGAATGATAAGGTCGCATGACCGAAGCCGGCTTTCCCAGACCGGCGCGCCAAGGGAGCCCCTGCATGACCGCCGCCTACACCACCTTCACCATTGAGAAACGCGGCCGCGCCGACTGGCTGACGCTGAACCGGCCCGACCAGCTCAACGCCATCTCGTTGAAGATGGCCGAGGAGCTGGACGCCTATTTCGGCGCGCTCGCCACCGACCGGGAGACCCGCGTGGTGGTCATGCGCGGCGCCGGGCGCGCCTTCTGCGCCGGGCTCGACATCAAGGAGCGCGCGGGCCGCAACAAGGACGACGAGCCCTTCGGCGGCGGCTACGGCTTCCAGGGTCTGCTGGCCGGCGTCTACATCAAGATGCGCCGCTGCCCGCAGCCGATCCTCGCGCTGATCCAGGGCCCCGCGGCCGGCGGCGGCTTCGCCTTCGCGCTGGCCGCGGATATCCGCGTGGCGGGCGAGAGCGCCAGGATGAACGCGGCTTTCATCAAGCTCGGCCTCTCCTCCTGCGACATGGGGGTCAGCTACTTCCTGCCGCGGCTGGTCGGGGTCTCGGTGGCCTCGGAGCTGATGCTGACCGGGCGTTTCATCCACGCGCCCCGGGCGCTCGCCACCGGGCTGGTCTCCGAGGTCGTGCCCGACGAAAAGCTGGAGGAGGTGGGCGAGGGCTATGTGGCCGACATGCTCCGCGCCTCGCCCATGGGCCTGCGCCTGACCAAGGAGGGGCTGGGCCACGCGGTCGACGCCGCCAGCCTGGAGGCGGCCATGGGGATCGAGAACCGCAACCAGGTGCTCTGCGCCCAGAGCCCGGATTTCGCCGAAGGCCTGCGGGCGTTTCTCGAAAAGCGCGACCCGGTCTACGCGGGCTGAAACGCGAAAGGGCCCGGCGGAGATGCCGGGCCTCTTCTCGTCCGCTCAGGCGGTCATTCGCCCGGATGCGGCTTGGC
The DNA here is from genome assembly GCF_900106695.1 of Albimonas donghaensis. Taxonomy (GTDB): domain Bacteria; phylum Pseudomonadota; class Alphaproteobacteria; order Rhodobacterales; family Rhodobacteraceae; genus Albimonas; species Albimonas donghaensis. The sequence continues at coordinate 350,748 of NZ_FNMZ01000003.1, read as the reverse complement.
GTAATCGGCCAGACGCGCCTCGGCCTCCGGGTCGATGCCCAGCTCGCCCCCGGACATCACGCCGGCGTCCGGGTCGGCGAAGACCTCCAGGTCCATCTGCTTTTCGCCCTTGGCCACGATGGCGGTCACCACCGCGTCGCCGGTGATGTTCACCGCGGTGCGGATCATGTCCATCAGCCGGTCCACGCCGAGGATCAGCGCGATGCCCTCGATGGGCAGGCCGACCTGGGTCAGCACCATGGTCAGCATCACCAGCCCCACGCCCGGCACGCCCGCCGTGCCGATCGAGGCCAGCACGGCCATGGCGATCACCGTCAGATACCCCCCGATCCCGAGGTCGATCCCGTAGACATTGGCCAGGAACACCGTGGCCACGCCCTGCATGATCGCGGTGCCGTCCATGTTGATGGTGGCGCCGAAGGGGATGGTGAAGGAGGCCACCGAGGTCTTGACCCCCATCCGCTCGGTCGTGCAGCGGTAGGTCACGGGGATGGTGGCGTTCGACGAGGCGGTGGAGAAGGCGAAGATCTGGGCGGGCCGGATCTTCGGGAGGAAGGCGAAGGGGTCGAGCCCCGAGAACACCTTCAGGAACAGCATCAGCGTCACGAAGAGATGCAGGAGCAGCGCCGCCGTCAGCGTGCCCACGTAAGCCAGCACGGGCAGGAACAGTCCGATGCCCTGCTCGGCGAACACCTTCGCGATCAGGCAGAACACGCCGATGGGCGCGAAGGCCATGACGATGCCGACGACCTTCATCATCAGCTCGTTCATGTATTCGCAGCCGGCGATGAAGCCCTTCGACTTGTCGCCCAGCATCAGGGCCGCCACGCCGACGAGGATGACGTAGAAGATGATCTGCAGCATCTCGCCGGAGGCCAGCGCGTTGATCGGGTTCGTCGGCACGATCGAGGCGAAGACGTTCCAGACCGTCGGCGCCTCCTTCGTGGTGATTCCCGAGGTGTCGACCCCGGTCATGTCGAAGCCCTTGCCCGGCCCGATGAGCAGCGCCAGCAGGATGGCGACCGCGATCGCCGTGGCCGTGGTCAGAATGTAGAGCCCGAAGGCGCGTCCGCCGACCCGGCCCAGCACGCGGATGTCTCCGATCCCCGCCACGCCGCAGATCAGCGAGAAGACCACCAGCGGAACCACAAGCATTTTCAGCGCGTTGACGAACATCTTGCCGATCATGGCGAAGAGCCCGCCGGCGATGTGCGCGTTGATGAAATCCGAGCCGATGGCGTTGAAGATCAACCCGGTGGCGAGGCCGAGGCCCATGCCGATCATCACCTTGGCGGTGAGCGAAAGTTTCTTCGAGGCGGTCTCGGCCAAGGCGGCGCCCTCCGTTGAAAAGACGTGGTTTGGAATTGTGACATGGTTTTCGGCGGCGACGTGGCAAATTTTCAGGACAACGAACCGAACGACGGAAGGGACGCTCCGGCGGCCGATGTCGACCCGGCGCGATGCGCGCACGGGGCGTGCGCCGGACCTGTGCCGGGCGAAGGACGGGGCCTTCGGGCCGCGCGCGCCTCCCAACGGGCTCCGCAACGCGAACGGACCGCGGACGACCTGGGTCGCCGCGGTCCGGTTGAGGCGTCGTCTGACCCCCGCGGAGGGGGGGCGGGAGGTTCAGCGGAAGGCGCGCTCGGCCTCGCGCTGCCGCTGCTTGGCCACCCAGGCGTCGCGGGCGGCGTAGGGATCGTCGGCGCAGGCGCCCTCGGGCCAGATGTCGACCAGCAGGTCGAAGCTGACATTCGCGAAGCCGATCCAGTCATTGTAGGAATGATGGTGCTCGAACCACTCCTTCAGCTCGGTCGGCAGGCGGGCGGCGACCATCTCGGTGTATTCCTGGCTGCGCACGAGGCCGAGATGGCTGGCGGCGTGCGGCGAGAACACGGCGTTCTCGGTGTAGCAGGCGTTGTCGGCCCCGAAGGCCGCGAAGGCGTCGGCCGAGATCACCTGGCCGTCGATGACGATCTTCTTGCCCTGATCCTGCCAGGCGTCGTAGCGGTCGAAAATCGGATAGACGAGACCGCCGCCTCCGAAGGCGATGCGCACTTCTTCGGGCGTTTCATTATACGCGGTCGAGGTGCAGGCGCCGAGAAGACCGGCGATGGCGAGTAGAACAAACTTCTTCATGTGAGACCACCCCTGGCTCGTGTTCCGTTGAGCCGTGTATAGGGGGGAGGGTCTTAACGAGAACTTCTCGGGGCCTGGCCGCTTGTTCGCGAGTTTAGGTTATGCGTTGGTGAAGTGTTCGTATGCGAGCGGTGAATATTGGGGACGGAGCGGGAACAGTTGGGGAACACGGGGGCGCGGCGCAGCCGGAGGATGGGCCGGGGTCGTCGTATCGGCGGGATGGGGGGCGTTGGGGGCGCGAGGCGACGTCGAAAGCGCCGCTCGGGCGGGTCGGAGAGTAAGGCGGGTGTGGGAGCGCCATTGGTGTGGGTGGGGAAGGGCGATAAACAGATTCAAGATTAGTCTAAAAATTGAACCGCATCGTCAGCATGGGTCAAAGACCATCGCATATAAAATTTAAGAAATGGATCTACCAAATACAATATATCGTCAACATATTCGAGGACAGGCTCCCCCTCAATTTTGCTTTTAGCAATTTTATGCATATGACCTAGAGCATTTGTAATCTGATTTTTCTGAGGCATGTGTGCTTCTTGCAATATTTCCTGCAAAGCAGATCGTATTTCATTATAAGATATTTCACTTTTGGGGCCAGTTTTCGCCACCGCTATTAGGATAGCCTCGTACAAATCAACGGCCTTTTCGCTATTCCGAAGCCTTCTAGGTAGGCGGTCAGTGCGCTGCTGTGGCCCTCGAGAAAGTCTAGAAAAGGCGGTGAGGCCAAACTGTTTCGCAACTGAACTATATATTTCAGTTCGGCGAGCTCTGGAAGGATTAAATGAGCGGCGCGAGGCCAACGTTTTTATGACGTCGTAGTCCGTGCAAAGACGGCTGCAAAATCGCTGCATTAAAAGCGGACTACCAAAAGATTCGTTTGCAAATTCACTTAGTATTGCTTCCGGTACGTCGATATTCAGCGCTGGAAAGCCCTTTGCGCCAATTTTTTTTAGGTCCTCTTTATCCCAGGTGGGGATTTCGACATGAGCAAATCGCCCTTCCATCTCCCGCTCAACGCTGATTGCGTCAAACGCGTGATGAGGAGCAGCAATCAAGATCGCCCCAAATCCCAAAAAGATCTCAGATTTTAGAGAGCGTACAACCTCCTTTTGCACAGCAAGAGGCATGTAGTGAAAGTCATCAACAATCAGCGTCACTTCATTTTTTTCATGAAATCGAGAAGAAATTTTCTGCTAGATCTAGCAAATTTTATTGACTCTCCACTCTCAATTTTCGCCTTTATGCTGATAATATTGCTAAACCCAGCTCCGAGCGATGATGAATCTGTTGTAGAATACTCCGCTGGTAAGTCTAATTCGTCTAAAATATGCTTCCAAAAGTCATCGCTGTCATAAATCTGACCGCCGGGGACCCACAAAGATTTGCTTTCTGCGAGAACTTTATTGCAAAGAACGGTCTTCCCCGATTTAGTCGGGCCGGTTACGCAAATCAGCTTATATCCTTCGCTTATTTCACGCTGGAGGTCACCCGCAAGGTTTAAATGCTCACGGTCAACATAGGTTAGGCGGGGCATTCCGCCGGCAATAAAAACGTCCCTTAATTTAGCCATAGTCTAACCATCCATCTTCAGCGCATTAATAAACGCCTCCTGCGGGATCTCCACCTTCCCGAACTGGCGCATCTTCTTCTTGCCGGCCTTCTGCTTGTCCAGCAGCTTGCGCTTGCGGGTCGCGTCGCCGCCATAGCACTTGGCCGTCACGTCCTTGCGCATCGCCCGGATCGTCTCGCGCGCGATCACACGTCCGCCGATGGCCGCCTGCACGGGCACCTTGAACATGTGCGGGGGGATCAGCTCCTTGAGCTTCTCGCACATGGCGCGGCCGCGCATCTCGGCCCGGTCCCGGTGCACGATGGTCGACAGCGCGTCCACCGGCTCGTCGTTCACCAGGATCGACATCTTCACCAGGTTCTCGGCCCGGTAGCCCTCGATCTGGTAGTCGAAGGACGCGTAGCCCTTGGTGACGCTCTTCAGACGGTCGTAGAAGTCGAACACCACCTCGTTCAGCGGCAGGTCGTAGACCACCATCGCCCGCGTCCCGGCATAGGTCAGGTCGCGCTGCTGGCCGCGGCGGTCCTCGCACAGCTTCAGCACCGCGCCGAGGAATTCGTCCGGCACCAGGATCGTGGCCTTGATCCAGGGCTCCTGGATCTCCTCGATATGGGTCGGGTCGGGCATGTCGGCGGGGTTGTGCATCTCCCGAACCGATCCGTCGCGCATGACCAGGCGATAGACCACCGAGGGCGCGGTGGTGATCAGGTCGATGTCGTATTCACGCTCCAGCCGGTCCCGGATCACCTCCAGGTGCAGGAGGCCGAGGAAGCCGCAGCGGAAGCCAAAGCCGAGCGCGGCCGAGGTCTCCATCTCCGAGGAGAAGGAGGCGTCGTTCAGGGCCAGCTTCTCGATCGCCTCGCGCATGTCCTCGAAATCGGCGGCGTCCACCGGGAACATGCCGCAGAACACCACCGGGATGGAGGGTTTGAAGCCCGGCAGCATCTCGGCGCAGGGCTTCTTCTCATGGGTGATGGTGTCGCCGACGCGGGTGTCGCGGACCTGCTTGATCGAGGCGGTGAGGAAGCCCAGTTCGCCCGGGCCGAGCTCCTGCCATTCCTTCATGACGGGGGAGAACACGCCCACCCGGTCGACCTGGTAGTCGGCCTTGGTGGACATCATCCGGATCTTGTCGCCCTTTTTCAGGACGCCGTCGCGGATGCGCACCAGCACCACCACGCCGAGATAGGCGTCGTACCAGCTGTCCACCAGCATGGCCTTGAGCGGGGCGTCACGGTCGCCGGTCGGGGCGGGGAGGCGGGTGACGATGGCCTCCAGCACGTCGGGAATGCCGAGGCCGGACTTGGCGGAGATCATCACCGAATGCTCGGCGTCGATGCCGATGACGTCCTCGATCTGCTCCTTCACCCGGTCGGGCTCGGCGGCGGGGAGGTCGATCTTGTTGAGAACCGGCACGATCTCGTGGTTGGCGTCGATGGCCTGGTAGACATTGGCCAGCGTCTGCGCCTCGACCCCCTGGGAGGCGTCGACCACCAGCAGCGAGCCCTCGACCGCGCGCATGGAGCGGGAGACCTCGTAGGCGAAGTCGACATGGCCGGGGGTGTCGATGAGGTTCAGGACGTAATCCAGGCCATCGGCCGCGGTGTAGTTCAGGCGCACGGTCTGCGCCTTGATGGTGATGCCGCGCTCCCGCTCCAGCTCCATGGAGTCGAGCACCTGCTCCTTCATCTCGCGATCCGTCAGCCCGCCGGTGATCTGGATCAGCCGGTCGGCGAGGGTGGATTTTCCGTGGTCGATATGGGCCACGATCGAGAAGTTGCGGATTCGGGAAAGCTCGGTCATGGACAGGCTTTTGAGGCCGCTCGCGGGGCGCGTCAAGCGGCGTGCGAAAGCCGTGCCGGGCGGGCCCGCATGATCCGTGCGCGGAAGGGCGTGACCGTGGCCGGATAGACGCGCCCCAAGCGGTTGCGCGGGCGCCGCGCCGGGCGGGCTCGGGCGCGGAAGCGGGACGGATCGCCGGGATGCGGAAATCCGGAGGCGGCCCGGCGACCGCGCGGCGCGCGCCGCGGCGACATGGGACGCGCGCCGGCCTTCGGAAGGATCGACCCCGGGCGCGGCGCAGGTTAATCTCTCGGTTAAATCGATGCGGGCGCCGACCCGCAGCGGGACCATAGGGAGGACGACCATGGAATTCGACGACGTCATCAAGGGCCGCCGCAGCACCCGCGGCTTTCTGGACAAGCCGGTGCCCCGCGCGCTGGTCGAGGAGGTGATCGGGCTGGCCACGCGCGCCCCGTCCTCGATGAACACCCAGCCCTGGCACCTGCACGTCGTGACCGGCGACGCGCTGGACAAGATCCGCGCCGGCAACTCGGAGCGCAACCTCGCCGGCGTGCCGCCGAGCCGCGAGATCCCGACCCATGGCAAATACGAGGGCGTGCATCGCGACCGGCAGGTCGGCATCGCCAAGCAGCTTTTCGCCGCCATGGGGATCGAGCGTCACGACGCCGAGCGCCGGCAGGACTGGGTGATGCGCGGCTTCCGCCAGTTCGACGCGCCGGTCTCCATCGTCGTGTGCTTCGACAAGGACCTGGGCGAGAAGGGCGACGCCATCGCCCATTTCGACCTCGGCGCGGTGACCTTCGGGCTGGTCTCGGCCGCCTGGTCGCGGGGCCTGGGCTGCGTGATCAACGGCCAGGGCATCATGCAGTCGCCGGTGGTGCGCGAACATGCCCGCATCCCCGACGATCAGCTCATCATGACCTGCGTGGCCATGGGCTTCCCCAACCCGGATTTCCCGGCGAATTCGGTGATCTCCACCCGCCGCCCGGTGGAGGAGGTCGCGACCTTCGTCGGCTGGGACGAGACCGCGGACGCCGCCGCCGGCTGAGGGGGGGCCGGGACACGACGCTCCGTCACCGGGTCGGGCCTTCGGGACTGTCCGCGAAGGGGAGACGGAGCGTCCTCCCGGCTTTCCTTGTTTCCGGAACGCCGGTTGGCGATCTTGAGGGAGGCGCCCGTCCCAGGGGCGCCCCCGCATCAGGAGCCGCCATGACCCCCGACTTTCCCCGAACCGACCCCGCGCGCCCCATCGCGGGGGGCGCCCGCATCGGCCATGTGCACCTGAAGGTCGCGTCGCTGGACCGGATGCTGGATTTCTATTGCGGCGTGCTCGGCTTCGAGCTGACCCAGCGCTACGGGACGCAGACGGCCTTCGTCGCGGCCGGGGGCTATCACCACCATATCGGCTTCAACACCTGGGAAAGCGCCGGGGGCAAGCCGCCGCCGGCGGGGACCACGGGGCTTTACCATCTCGCCATCCTGTATCCGGAGCGCCGGGACCTGGCCGACGCGCTGTCGCGGCTGGCGGCGGCGGGGGCGACGCTGGACGGCGCCTCCGATCATGGGGTCAGCGAGGCGCTGTATCTCACGGATCCGGAGGGCAACGGGGTCGAGCTGTACTGGGACCGGCCCGAGGCCGACTGGCCCCGCGCCCCCGACGGCGCGCTGGCGATGACCACCGGCCGGCTGGACCTGCGGGCGCTGCTGGGCGAACTGGACGGCTGAGGCGCGGGAGATGCGCCCGGAAACCCCGGCGCGCTTCATCATCCGTCGCAACGTTTGATCCAGATCAAAGGATGAAAGACGCAACGAAAGCATATTGTTGCGCGTAGAGCGTTTTTCGCTCATCCTCATTCCGGACCAACGACATGAACGCCGGGGCCCGCGCCATGCCGCTCGATTCCACAAATCTCGCCCGCATGCGCGAGATGCTGCATATCCTGCGGCGCGACGCGCCCGACGCCTCCACTGATTTCTATCAGGCGCTGTTCGAGCGGGCGCCGGAGCTGCGCACGCTGTTCCGCGATTCGGACCTGGCGGGGCAGGGGCGCAAGTTCATGGCCATGCTCGGCCTGCTGGTCGACGCCTGCGAGGATTACGGGCGGCTGGGGAACGAGATCCGGGAGCTTGGGCGCGGACATGCCGCCTACGGGGTCGAGGCCCGCTTTTTCCCCCCGATGGAAGAGGCGCTGATCGACACCATGCGCAGCAATCTGGGCGAGCGCTTCACGCCGGAGCTCGAGGCCGACTGGCGCAAGCTTTACGCGATCGTGGCCAATGAGATGATGTCCCCCGACAGCTGATCAGCCCTTGCGGAGACGCGCGACGAGCCCGTCGGCGGCCGCCTCCAGCATGTCCAGCACCCGCTCGAACCCGGCGTCGCCGCCGTAATAGGGGTCCGGAACCTCCTGCCCGCGGGGGCCGGGGGCCTGATCGCGCATCAGCTCCAGCCCCGCAGGGGCGCCGGCGGGGCGGAGACGCGAGAGCGCGTCGAGATTGGCGCGGTCCATGGCGAGCACCAGGTCGAACGCCTCGAAATCCCGCGGGCGGACCTGGCGGGCGCGCAGGCCGGTCAGGTCGATCCCCCGCTTGCGGGCGGCGGCGGTCATGCGCCGGTCCGGCGGGTCGCCCGCATGCCAGTCGCCGGTTCCCGCGCTGTCGAGCGTGACCGAGAGCCCCGCGGCCTCGGCCCGGGCGCGCATCACGCCCTCGGCGGCGGGAGAGCGGCAGATATTGCCGAGGCAGACGAAGAGCAGGCGGGTCATGCGGGCTCCGGGCGCTGGGGCGGGTTTCGGGGGGCGGCGCGGCCGTGCCATGCTGGCCCCGGCGCCGGGCGGGCGCAACCGGGCGACAGGGGAGGAGCGCCATGACGGGACCCGAGATCGTGATCCTGACCGGGGCGGGGGTGTCGGCCGAGAGCGGGCTGGGCACGTTCCGCGACCTGGGCGGGCTGTGGACGAAGGTGCGGTTGGAGGACGTGGCGACGCCCGAAGCCTTCGCCCGCGACCCGGACATGGTGCTGGACTTCTACAACGCCCGCCGCGCCAACGCCCGCGCGGCCGAGGCCAACGCCGCCCATCACGCGCTGGCGCGGTTGCAGGCGGCGCGGCCGGGAGAGGTGCTGATCGTGACCCAGAACGTCGACGACCTGCATGAGCGGGCCGGCGCGCTGGCCGGGGCCGATCCCGCCGACCTGATCCATATTCACGGGGAATTCGCCAAGGCGCTCTGCGCGGGGTGCGACCATCGCTGGCCGTCGGGGGATGCGCCGATGACGACCGCCTCGACCTGCCCCGCCTGCGGCGCGGCGCGGGTGCGGCCGGACGTGGTGTGGTTCGGGGAGATGCCCTACCGGATGGAGGAGATCTATGCCGCGCTGGGCCAATGCGCGCTGTTCGTCTCCATCGGCACGTCCGGCGCGGTCTACCCGGCGGCGGGCTTCGTGGCGGAGGCGCGGGCCGCGGGGGCCGATACGCTGGAGCTGAACCTGGAGCCCTCGGAAGGCGCGTCGTATTTCCGCGAATCCCGCCATGGCAAGGCGACGGAGATCGTGCCCGCCTGGGTCGAGGCGCTGCTGGCGGGGGGCTGACCCCCGCGCCGGGGGGGCGCGGGAGCCGGGGTCGGGCCTCAGTCGGCCTTCTTCATGTCGTCATGCTTCATGTCGCCGTGGCCCATCTTGCCGTGATCCATCGGGGCGTCCTGGCGTTCGTTGTCGACGGTGACCTCGACCACCTGCTCGGTCCCGTCATCGAAGACCAGCGTCAGCGGGAAGCTCGCGCCCTGCGCCAGCGGCGCGGTCAGGCCCATCAGCATCACGTGGTCGCCGCCGCGCTGCAACGGGGCCATGCCCTGGGCGGGGATCTCGATGGCGTCGACCTGGCGCATCCGGGCGATGCCGTCCTGCATCAGGTGGGTGTGCAGCTCGGTCTTGCGGGCGACGTTGGAGCGGGCCTCGACCAGTTTCACCGGCTCGGCGGAGGGGTTGCGCAGCACGAAGAACACGCCCCCGACCTTGGGGTTGGAGGAGCGCGCATAGGCGTCGTCCACCATGATGTCGGCGGCGAAACCCGGCAGGGCGGAGAGCGCGAAGGCGGCGAGCGCGGCCGGAGCCGTGAGGGTGCGGAACATGGGGTGTCTCCCGTAAGTCTCTGAGATTCGGTTGGAATGGGCTCAGAGCGGGCGGGGAGGCGCGCGCGATCGGGGCCTTGGCGCGGCGCGGCCGAGAGGGGCGCGGCCCGGCGGCAGGCGCCGGCGCAGGCGGGCCGCGGCGATCCGGCGGGCGGGGGCGCGGGCCGGGTCGGCGGCGCGGTCGACCGCGGCGAGGCAGCAGTCGAGACAATCCATGTGAGAGGCGGGCGCGGAGGGGCCGTCGACCCCGGGCGCCCCCCCCGTGGGGTCCGCCAGCGTGGGGTCCGCCAGCGTGGGATCAGCCGGCGCGGGGTCCGCCAGCATGGCGACTCCGCCGCCGCAGAGCGGCAGGACCCATTCGCCGGCCAGCGGCGTCCCCCCCGCGCCGGTCGGCATCGGCGACGCGCGCAGGGCCACGGCCTGCAGGGACAGCAGGCAGATCAGCAGCGCGCGAAGCAGGATCCCGGTCATGCCCGCGCTTCTACCCGCTCCCGCCCCATATGGCGAGCGGCGGGACGGCGGCGGGGCGACGCGGCGCACATGAAGAAACCCGGCCCGCGATTGGTGCGGGCCGGGTTCGAAATCATCGGCGATGGGCGCGCAGCCCGAACCGGGAAGCTCAGGCCGCGGGGGCCTGGGACTTCTCGATATCGCGCTTGACCTTCAGCGCCTTGGGCGACAGCTCACGGTCGAGGGCCTTCGCGAGGTAGGCGTCGAGCCCGCCGCGATGGTCCACCGACCGCAGGGTCGAGGCGGCGACGCGGAACTTGAAGCTCCGGCCGAGGGCCTCGCTCTGCAGCGTGACGTCGTTCAGGTTCGGCAGGAACCGGCGGTTGGTCTTGATGTTCGAGTGGCTCACATTGTGGCCGGTCATCACGCCCTTGCCGGAGAGCTCGCAGCGACGGGACATATCTTTCGCCCTTCGGGTTGGTGTTCGCAACGTAAGAACGCGCCGGTCGGAGGTTCCGCACGGCGCGCCGGAATAAGAGGCGCTTCCAATAGCGAGTCGCGGTCCCCCCGTCAACATGGCCCGTCAAGATGCCGCCGCCGGACCGGGGGGCGGAGGCGACGCGCTCCGGGCCGCCGCGCCTCGCGCCGCGTCGGCCCCGATGACCGGCGCATGACCGCGGCACGCAGGTCACGCCCTGCGCAAAGCGGTTGAACCTTGGCCCGCAAGCGCTTGCGCCGCGGTGGGGTTTCCGCGTTTCGTGGGCCGCGTCGCGCCGGCCCCCGTTCCCCTTCAATCGCCGTCGCCGTGACCTCAAGGAGCGTACCGTACATGGCCCTGCAGGATTTCCCCGACGATTTCCAGGCCCTGGCCTCGATCGACTGGGGAACCCAGCTCGACGACGCGCAGGTGGCCGATGGCGTGGTCCGCATCAAGTTCCTGCCGGGCGAGGGGCGCACGGCCTGGACGGCCTACGAGAAGAACCGGGTGATGAAGGCGCTGGAGGAGTTCTCCGACGTCATCCCCATCGAATTCCAGAAGGTGAACGACCCGCGCAAGGCGGATTTCAAGGTCTCGAAATACGCCGACCGGGACGACCCGACGCTGGGCTTCATGAACCCTCCGGGGGAGGAGCTGGAAGGCGTCGGCAGCTTCAACGCGCTGGGCGCGGGATGGGATTCGAAGAAGGGCAAGGGCTCGACGCTGGAGAAGGGCGGATACGAGTTCTACACGCTGATCCACGAATTCGCCCACGGGCTCGGGCTCGCCCATCCGCATGACGACGGCGGCGAGTCGGAGGTGATGACCGGGGTCGCGGATCCGGAGGATCTCGGGGTCTGGGATCTGAACCAGGGCGTCTACACGGCGATGAGCTACAATCGCGGGCTGGCCACCGGCGAGGGGGCGACGACCTACCGTTTCTGGACCTACGGCCACCAGTCGGGGCCGGGCGCCATCGACATCGCGGCGTTGCAGATGAAATACGGCGCCAACCTGACCCATGCGGCGGGCGACGACGTTTATGTCGTGCCGGACCAGAACCGGCGCGGGACCTATTGGGAGACGATCTGGGACACCGCCGGCGAGGATGAGATCCGCTACAACGGCACGCGCCCGGCGACGATCGACCTGCGGGCGGCGACGCTGACCGACAATCCCGGCGGCGGCGGTTTCCTGAGCCAGTCGGAGCCGGCGCGGGGCGGCTTCACCATCGCCTACAACGTGGAGATCGAGAACGGGACCGGCGGCGCCGGCGACGACCATATCCGCGGCAACGACCTCGACAACGTCATCAAGGGCCGGGGCGCCAATGACCGGCTGATCGGCGGGCGCGGCGACGACGTCGTGAACGGCCATGCCGGGCATGACGCGCTGATCGGCGGGGCGGGCGACGACCGGCTGCGCGGCGGCGCGGGCAATGACTCGCTGGACGGCGGCGTCGGCGCCGACCGGATGAAGGCCGGGGCGGGGTTCGATTCGCTCATCGGCGGGCGCGGCGGCGACCGGATGGCCGGCGGCGGCGGCGACGACGACCTGAAGGGCGGCGGCGGCGCGGACCGGATCAAGGGCGGGGCCGGGGACGACCGGCTGAAGGGCGGCCGCGGCGACGACCTGCTGGTGGGCGGCGAAGGCGATGACGCGATGACCGGCGGCGACGGCGCCGACCTGTTCCGCTTCGGCCTCGGCGACGGGGCGGGGCGCGACGTGATCGCGGATTTCGAGACCGGGCTGGACGCCATCGAGCTGGTCAACCTGACCGCAGACTACGCGCGGGCGCGGTTCGGCGCGGTGCTCATCCTGGTCGAGACCGGCGGCGAGATCGAGGTCCGCAGCTTCGACGGCGCGGCGCTGAGCGAGGACGACCTGTTCGTCTGAACCGGTCGCCCGGCGCGGCTCAGGTCTCGTCGCCGGTGAGGCCGAAGGCGGCCAGCGCCTGGGCGGCGGCGATCTGGGGGGCGGTGTCGCCCTCGCCCACCGACTGCTCCAGCGCCGGCCAGATCGCGGCGACCTCCGGCGTGCGGCGGAAGCGGCGCAGGAGCCGTTCCTCGACCTCGGCGCGGAACCAGGTGACGGCCTGCTGGCGGCGCTTGTGGTCGCGGATCCCGTTCTCGCGGCGGAAGGCGTCCAGGGTGAGGATCTCCTCCCACGCCTTTTCCAGGCCGTCCTCCTCCAGCGCCGAGACGGCGATCGCCTTGGGGAAGCCCTCCGGGTCCTGCCCGCGTTTGCGCAGCAGATGCAGGGCGCCGGCGTAATCGGCGCGGGTGCGTTGGGCGGTGGCCTTCAGGTCGCCGTCGGCCTTGTTGACCACGATCATGTCGCAGATCTCCATGATCCCGCGCTTGACGCCCTGAAGCTCATCGCCCCCGGCGGGGGCCAGCAGAAGCAGGAAGATGTCGGTCATGTCGGCGACCATGGTCTCGGACTGGCCGACGCCCACCGTCTCCACGATCACCAGGTCGAAGCCGGCGGCCTCGCACAGCAGGATCGCCTCTCGCGTGCGGCGGGCGACGCCGCCCAGCGTGGCGCCGGAGGGCGAGGGGCGGATGAAGGCGTTGGGATGGCGGGACAGGTGCTCCATCCGGGTCTTGTCGCCGAGGATCGAGCCGCCGTTGCGCGAGCTGGACGGGTCCACGGCCAGCACCGCGATCTTGCGGCCCTGATCGGCGAGCCGGACCCCGAAACTTTCGATGAAGGTGGATTTGCCGACGCCCGGCGTGCCCGAAAGCCCCAGCCGCACGGCGTCGCGGGGGGCGGCGTGCAGCCGGCGGACAAGCGCGGCGGCGGCGCGGCGATGGTCGGCGCGGGTCGATTCGATCAGCGTGATTCCCCGCGCCAGCGCCCGTCGGTCGCCCTTGGCCAGCCGCGCGGCGAGGTCTTCGGCCAGCGCCTCCGCCTTGGGGTCGATTTCGGGGTCCGGGATCGGGGCGGTCGTGCCGGTTGAGGTCAAATGCCAGGTTCCTGCCATCAATTTCATGCGAGCGCCGACGGAGCGCCATGGTTCCGCCCGTGTCTACCTTGGTTATGGCGGGTGTCGGAAGCCCCCCCGCCCGACGCGGCGCCCCCCACCCCCGCCTTTCCCGGGTCGGCCGCGCGGGCGAACAGCAAGGAGGATGGCGCATGACGAACGACGGGAACGAGCGCGGACCAACGCCCCGGACGACGCCCGGGGCATCGACATCAGGCGTGGAGGACGCGCGGCCGCGCCGCCCTCTGCCGGTCAAGAGCCGGTCGGGGCTGGCCGTGGCGGGGCTGAGCCTGGGGCTGAGCGCGATCGGCGCCATCGGCCTGCCCTTCGCGCAATACGCGGACGCGTCGGCGAGCCGGGCGGCGGAGCCCGGGGTGGTCGAGATCCGCTTCGACGAGGCGACCGCCGGCAGGATGCGGGTCCATGTCAGGTTCCGCGACCGCGAGGCGCAGAACGGCCCCTGCCCGGCGGCGCGCGACGACGCCTGCGTGATGCCGCTGACGGTCCAGGCCGCCGCGACCGGCCCGGCCTTCGCCGCCGCGCCCATGCGCGGGCGGCTCTGACGGGCCGCCGCCGGATCAGGCGGGATCGAGGGGCGTGTAGCCCTCCGGCCGGAAACGCGGCGTGCACAGGCACAGGAAGACCAGATCCCCGGGCCCCGGATTGCGGGCCCGTTGCGGCGTGCCGGCCGGGATCAGCGCGGCGTCGCCCGCGGCCAGCGGGGACCAGGCCCCGGCCAGCTCGATCTCTCCCGCCCCTTCGGTGACGATGTAGCGCTCGGCCACGTCGAGCGCGTGAAGCTCGGTGGTGACGCCGGGCGGGACGCGGGCCTCGGCCAGCGAGGTCTCGGGCTCTGCCGGGTCGTTGAGCAGTTCGCGGATCGCGCAGCGCTCCCGCGTCTCGAAGGGCGCGGAGGCGGCGGCGGGGAGGATGCGGGGGCGCGTCTGGGGTTGTGTCATGGATGCAGGCTGGGCGCGGGGCGCGGCGGGCGCAAGCCTTTCCCGCGGATTGACCGCGCGGGCCCGCGGGGGCAAGGGTTCCGTTCGACCCATCGCCCCTTTCGCCGACCCGCTCAGGAGACCTCCGATGAAGATCGACGGCGTGCCCTTCCGCACCATCTGGCCGGCCGAGGACGGGCGGGCGGTGGAGATCCTCGACCAGACCCTGTTCCCGCACCGGTTCGAGATCCTGCGCCTGTCGGGGATGGACCAGGCGGCCCATGCGATCCGGGTGATGCAGGTGCGCGGCGCCCCGCTGATCGGGGCGACGACGGCCTATGGCGTGGCGCTGGCGATGCGGGTCGACGCCACGGACGCCGGGCTGGCGGAGGCCTGCGCGACGCTGCTGGAGACGCGGCCGACCGCGGTCAACCTGCATTGGGCGCTGGAGCGGATGAAGGCGGTGCTGGCCCCCCTGCCCGCGGAGGCGCGGGCGGAGGCGGCCTGGGCCGAGGCGGCGGCGCTGTGCGACGAGGACGTGGCGATCAACGCGGCCATCGGCGATCACGGGCTGGAGATCATCCGGGCCATCGCGGCGAAGAAGCCGGCCGGCGAGCCGGTGCGGGTGCTGACCCATTGCAACGCCGGCTGGCTGGCGACGGTGGACTGGGGCACGGCGACGGCGCCGATCTACAAGGCCCATGACGCGGGCATCCCGGTGGAGGTCTGGGTGGACGAGACCCGGCCCCGCAACCAGGGCGCCTTCCTGACCGCGTGGGAGCTGGGCCGCCACGGCGTGAAGCACAAGGTGATCGTGGACAATGCCGGCGGTCACCTGATGCAGCGCGGGCTGGTGGACATGGTGATCGTGGGCACCGACCGCACCACCGCGCGGGGCGACGTGTGCAACAAGATCGGCACCTACCTGAAGGCGCTGGCGGCGCATGACAACGGGGTGCCGTTCTACGTGACCCTGCCGAGTCCGACGCTGGATTTCTCGGTCCAGGACGGGTTCGACATCCCGATCGAGAGCCGCTCGGGCCGGGAGGTGACGCATCTGGCCGGCATGACGGCCTCGGGCGCGGTGGAGGAGGTGCGGCTGACGCCCGAGGGCTCGGAGGGCGAGAACCCGGCCTTCGACGTGACCCCGGCGCGGCTGGTGACGGCGCTGATCACCGAGCGCGGGGTCTGCGCGGCGACCGAAGAAGGCATCGCCGGCCTGTTCCCGGACCGCGCCGCGGCCTGAGGGGCGCCCGGCCCCGGCGGGGGGAGCCGCGCGCCGGCCGGCCCGAGGGCTGCGCCGGGGCGCCCGCGCGGCGTTGGGGCCGGGCGCCGGGCGTCACCGGCCGCCACGCCCGCAGGGAGCCATTCCGCGGCGGCCGGCGGGCTGCTATGCGGGAGACGCCAGCGCAGGAGCCCGCCCATGCATCCCAATCCCGCCTATCGCAAGGCCGATGACGCCGCCAACCTCGCCTTCGCCGGAGAGCGGGGCTTCGGGGTTCTGACCGTCGCCGGCGCGGTCGATCCGCAGGGCTTTCCGCTGATCTCCCACATCCCCTTCACGCTGGCGGAGGACGGGACCCGGGCGGAGCTGCACCTGGTGCGCTCCAACCCGCTGGCCCGTGCGCTGACCGGGGGGGCGCTGACCGGGGGGACGCTGCCCGCGGCGCTCGCGGTGTCGGGGCCGGACGGCTATGTTTCGCCGGACTGGTACGGGGACCCGCAGCAGGTTCCGACCTGGAACTACGTGGCCGTCCATCTGCGCGGGGCGCTGCGGCTGGAGCCGCCGGAGCGCCTGCGCCCGTATCTCGACCGTCTGTCGGCGCGGTTCGAGGGCGCCATCCCCGGCAAGACCCCGTGGAAGATCGACAAGATGGACGCCGAGGCGCTGGGCAAGATGATGCGCATGATCGTGCCGGTGAGCCTGGAGATCGCGCAGGTCGACGGGACCTGGAAGCTGAACCAGAACAAGCCCGAGGCCGCCCGGCTGGGCGCGGCGGCGGCGGTGGAGACCGGCTCGGGCGCCGAACTGGCGGCGCTGGCCGCGCTGATGCGGAACCCGCCGGCCTGACGCCGCCGCCGCCGCCGCCAGGCGCGGCGTGGGGGCCGGGGCCGGGGGCCGCTCCGCCGCCCCCGCGGCCGTCACGGAAATGACGCCGTCTTCTCACGCCGATGTCACCGGGGTGCGGATGATGGGCTCTCGATACTGGAAATCGGGAGACAGCTTCCATGCCCGCGCCGCTCATCACCGAATTCGTTCCCGACGCCCTGCCGGGGATAGTCCTGGGGCTGACCCTGGCCGCGGCCGCGGCGCTGGCCGGGCTGCTCGGGCGGGCGTTCCTTGACCGGGACTTCGCCTTCTGGCCGGCGCCGGACCGGAAATCCTGGCAGCACCGCGCCGCCTTCGGGCTGTTCCGGGTGTTCTGCGGGGGGACCGTGGTCTTCGCGCTGCTCGACTGGGGGACGATGGGCTGGGATCACTGGTCGCGCATCGCCATCGGCGCGCCGCTGATGATCGGCGCCTTCGCGGTGACGTTGCGCGGCTACGCGTTCCTCGGGCTCGACAACACCTATTGCGCCGCCGACGGGCTGGTGACGGGCGGGATCTACGCCTGCTCCCGCAATCCGCAATATGTGAGCTCGGTGCTGGCGACGGTGGGGCTGGCGGTGTTCGCGGGGTCGTGGATCACGCTGGGGCTCGCGGGGGCGCTGTTCGGGCTCTACCTGCTGTTCGCGCTGAACGAGGAACGCTGGCTGCACGCCTCCTACGGAGAGCGCTTCGCCCGGTATTTCCAGGAGGTTCCGCGGTTCCTCGACGCCCGCAGCCTGCGCCGGGCGCGGGAGGCGCTGGCGGATTGAGGCAGGCTGGAAACCGGCCCTGAAGCCAGATCCCGCCAGACGAAAAACCCCCGCAGGACGGACCTGCGGGGGTTTTTCATGGCGGGTGTCGAGCGTTCCGGAGACCCGTGGGGGTGGACCTGCGAACGGGAAAGCGGCGCCGATCAGGCGGCGGCCTTCGAATCCTCGTCCTCGTCGCGCTCGCCGCGCAGGGCCACGGAAGTCCGGATGCCCTTTTCCACGAAGGCCATCAGGCCCTTGACCGAACGCTCGTTCGGCTCGATGCCGGCGCAGGAGAGAACCTCCCGCCCGTCCTTGGATCGGGCCCAGCGCGCGATATTCTCGGCGCCCGTCCCGGATTTCCGCTGCTCCATCACCGCATCGTCCAGGGCGGCGAGCACGACGGCTGCGAACAGCTTCCGCGCGCGGGCGCCCTGGTCGTTGGTGTAAGAGCTCATGTCGGCTGCGTCGAACATCGCGCCGCGTCCTCCTGGTGAGTCTTAAGGAAAGTTGAGGCGTATGTAGTCTGTCGCAAATCCTTCAAGCTAGGACCTGAAACGCATGGCAGCCATGATCGGAGCGCATAGCGTCTGTGCCGACGCGCACATTTCGCGGGCGGAGGGCGCCGCGAATGGCGGCAAACTCGGTCCGGCGAGGCTCCGGAACCGGCATCGACAGGCGATCCGGTCGCGGCGCGTCGCGCTTGAAGGCGCGGCCGGCAGGACGCATCCTGCCCCGGCGCGCGGAAGCTGATACAGGGGTCCGGCGCGCGCCGCAAGTCGCCCCGCATGACGTTGAGGATGCAAGGACATGGACCCTGACGCGCGCCCCACGCCCCAGGCCGGCGCCGACGCGGCCCGAGGGTCCTCCGGCGCCTTGGCCGACGCCGCCGCCGCGGCGGTTCCAGGAGAGAAACGTTTGAAAAACCGGGGATCGGAAGACCTGCGCCCGGCGCCGGGTCGGGCCGCGCGCTGGGCGTGGATGATGTTCGACTGGGCGGCCCAGCCCTATCACACGCTGGTGATCACTTTCGTGTTCGGTCCCTATTTCGTGTCGGCCGTCGCCACGGATCCGGTGCGGGGGCAGCAGATGTGGGGGCTCGCGGTCGGGCTGGGGGGCATGGCGATCGCGATTCTCGCCCCGCTGATGGGCGCGATGGCCGACGCGACCGGACCGCGAAAGCCCTGGGTGGCGCTCTACTCGCTGATGTATGTGCTCGGCGCGTGGCTCCTGTGGTTCGCGGCGCCGGGGATGGCGGAGCCGGGATGGGTGCTCGCCGCCTTCGTGATCGGGCTGATCGGGGTCGAGTTCGCGACCGTGTTCACCAACGCCATGCTGCCCGACCTGGCCCCGCCGCAGGAGGTCGGGCGGCTGTCGGGCTATGGCTGGGCGCTGGGCTATGTGGGGGGCGTGGTTTCGCTCGCCATCATGCTGACGCTGCTGGCGGAGAACGACGCCGGCGTGACCCTGCTGGGAACCGCGCCGGCGTTCGGGCTGGACGCGGAGGCGCGGGAGGGCACGCGCATGGTCGGGCCGGTGACCGCGCTGTGGTATGCGATCTTCGCGGCGCCGCTGTTCCTGTTCGTGCCCGACGCGGCCCGCAAGGGTCCGTGGCGGGGCGCGGCGGGCCGGGGGCTGCGGGAGCTTCGGGCCTCGGTCGTCGGGCTGCGGGACCGGCCGAGCCTGGCGTGGTTCCTCGGCGCCTCGATGATCTATCGCGATGCGCTGAACGGGTTCTACGCCTTCGGCGGGGTCTATGCGGCGGGCGCGCTGGGCTGGTCGGTGGTGCAGATCGGGATATTCGGGATTCTGGCGGCGGCGGTGGGCGCGGTCGGCGCGTGGCTGGGGGGGCGGGCCGACGCCGCCTTCGGGCCGCGGCCGGTGGTGCGCGCGACGCTGTGGGTGCTGCTGGGGGCGACGCTGGTCGGCGTCTCGGTCAGCCGGGAGGCGGTGCTGTTCGTCGTGCCGGTGGGCGCGGGCTCCGGGCTGCCGGACCTGATCTTCTACATCTCCGGCGCGCTGGTGGGGGCGGCGGGGGGCGCCATGCAGGCGGCCTCGCGCACGCTGCTGGTGCGCCAGGCGGACCCGGCGCGGATGACGGCGGCCTTCGGGCTCTACGCCCTGGCGGGCAAGGCGACGTCCTTCGCGGCGCCGCTGCTGGTGGCGGCGGTGACGGCGCTTTCGGCCTCGCAGCAGGCCGGCGTCGTGCCGGTGGCGCTGATGTTCGCGGCCGGGATCTGGGCGCTGGGCCGGGTGAGCGATGCAACGGGACGGGAGGCGCAGGCATGAAGCTCGTGGCGATGACGGCGGCGGTGGTCCTGACCGTCGCGTGCGGAGCGGCGGAGGCGGCGCCGCTGGCGAAGACCCTGTTCGGCGCGAAGCAGGCGGGGTCGGCCCAGATGCCGGCGCCGATGGGAAGCTACGCCAAGGGCTGTCTCGCGGGCGGCGTCCAGATGCCGGCGAGCGGGCCGGGCTGGCACTTCGTGCGCCTGTCGCGCAACCGCAACTGGGGCCACCCGGAGGCCTTCGCCTTCCTCACGCGGCTGGCGGCGGCGGGACAGGCGGCGGGGGGCTCGACCCTGCTGGTCGGCGATATCAGCCAGCCGCGGGGCGGGCCGATGACCACGGGCCATGCCTCGCACCAGATCGGGCTGGATCTGGACATCTGGTTCCGGCAGGGGCCGGGTTCGGCCATGTCGCACGCCGCGCGCGAAAGCGCCGGGGCGGTGTCGATGGTGGCCGCCGACAAGCGGAGCGTGACGGCGGCGTTCGGCCCGATCCAGCGCGCCCTGCTGCGGGCGGCGGCGGAGGACGGCGCGGTGGCGCGGATCTTCGTCAACGCCGCGATCAAGGCCGAGCTGTGCCGGAGCGAGCCCGCGCCGCGGCCCTGGCTGCGCAAGCTGCGGCCCTGGTGGGGGCATGACGCGCATTTCCATGTGCGGCTGGCCTGCCCGGCGGGGGCGGAGCTGTGCAGGGACCAGGCGCCCCCGCCCGCCGGGGATGGCTGCGACGGGTCGATGGACTGGTGGTTCTCGGACGAGGCGCTGAATCCGCCGCCGCCCAAGACGCCCCCGGTGCGCTCCCGCGATGTGATGACCCTGGCCGATCTGCCCGAGCAATGCCGCGGCGTGCTGGATGCCGACTGAGGCGCGGCGGGCCGCGGGGCTGGCGGCGGGCCTGATCCTCACGCTCGCCGCCGGGAGCTGCGGGCCGGCGACGGGGGAGGAGGGCGCGCGGTTCGAGGCGCCCGGCCGCGCCGTGGCGGTCGAGATGCCGGCGGAGGCGCGGTTGCGGCTGGTCGGGGCGGTGGATCTCGGGCTTCCGGCGCGGGGCTTCGGGGGGCTTTCGGGGCTGGAGGTCTCGGCGGATGGCGCGCGGCTGGTGGCGATCTCGGATCGCGGCGGCTGGCTGGCGGCGGGGATCGCGCGGGGCGGCGGGCCGGACCGGGCGCCGACCGGGCTGAGCGGGGCGCGTTTCGGGCCGATGCTGGCGGCCTCGGCGGACGGGCCTCCCGCCCCGCCGGCCCCGGCCCGGCGCGACGCCGAGGGGTTGGCGATCCCCGATCCCGCCCTGGCGCCGCCCTGGTTCGTGAGCTTCGAGCAGACGCATCGCATGGACCGTTTCGCGGGGCCGGATGCGGCGGCCGAGCCGTTCGTCCGGCTCGACACGCCTACCGCGCATCACGTGGCGCTGACGGGCAATGACGGGTTCGAGGCGCTGGCCGTCGCCGGGGACGGCCGCTTGCTGGCGGCGCGCGAGATCTGGGAGGACCGACCGGAGGACGCGCGCTGGATCGCGCGCGACGGCTCCGAGACGCCCGCCGACCTGCCCCGCGACAGCCGCGCGCCGGCGGTGGGCGCGGACTTCGCGCCGGACGGGACGTTATGGCTGCTGCGTCGGCGATTCGAGTTGTTGGGGGGCTTTTCCTTCGCCATATGGCGCCACGTTCCGCAGGGTGACGGTTTCGGTCCCGGAGAGCGGATGCTGGACCTGCCCTTCGGCGACGCGGCGGACAACGCGGAGGGGCTCGCGGTCTGGGTCACGCCGGCGGGGCGCACGCGCATCATTCTGATCTCGGACGATAATTTCGTGCCGCTTCAGCGCAGCATTCTCTACGAATTCGAACTTCCCGACTGAATCCCGCGTGAATTCCCTTGGGAAGGGCGAGCCTGACGGTTATGTTCGCCTTGGCGACAATGTTTGCGAATGCCTCGCGTTGGCGTCCCGTTCCGGGACACTGGCTCCGGACCTGACGCCGGGTTTCACGCGGGGCGGGCATGCCGGAAACGGCGTTGCGCAGGGATGGCGTCGGGAGGCTTGTGTCCCGCCAGGCTCTCGTCGCCTGGGGGGAGGAGAACGGCGCCACCTTCTTCTCCCCTCTCAACACCGTTCCGGCGACAGGGGGCTCTCAACACGGGCCCCGCGACCCGGATCCCCCGACCCGGATCCCGCCACACGCCGCTCGGACCGCGCCGTTCGGCTCAGCTCTCGGCTTCGGGGGCGGTGAGGGTCAGCACGCTCGGCTCCGCCTCCAGATCCGCCACGCCGAGCGCGATTTTCGGCCGGGCCATGCGGTTGCGGGTGACCCAGACCAGGTTCTCCTCGGCCCGGGTGATCGCGACATAGGCGAGGCGTTTCCACAAAGGCAGCCCGGCCTCGGTCCGCCCGGCGCGCCAGGCGGCGAAGAGGTCCGGGGCGAAGACCTGAACCGACGGCCACTGGCTGCCCTGCGCCTTGTGGATCGTCGCCGCGGCCCCGTGCAGGAAGGCCGCGCCCATGGTGGCGGCGGTGGGGATGAAGGGCTCTTCCTCGCCGGGGCGCTCGATCTGGATGATGGCGGCGACGTTGACCTTGGGGTCCTCGGCGCCGACCACATGCACCCGCGCGAAGCCCGGTTTCCGCCCGGCCCCGAGATAGACGCATTGCGCGCCCTTCACGAGCCCGCGGGCCTCCAGGTCGATGCGCTTGCGGCGGTGCTTGAGCGGAAGCTCGACGCCGTCGCAGATCAGCGGCTCGCCGGGGATCAGCTCGAATTCCGGGGCGTCATGGACCGTGCGGAAGGCGGAGATCAGCCGGATCCGCGTGGCGTTGCGCCAGACCAGCATGGGCGAGCGGGCCATGAGGTCGGGGTCGGCGCGCTCGGCCAGGATCACGCGGGGGTCCTGGGCGGCGGCGGCTTCGACGCGACGCTCGAACTGGTCGAAATCGAGCTCGGGGTCCGACAGCGAATGCGCGAGGTCGAGAATCGGGTTGTCCGCGGCCTGGCGGTGGATGCGCGACAGGGTGATGACCCGCGGGGCGGGGAGCTTGTCGAAGATCATCGCGCCGGACTGGCCGACGGGGGCGAGCTGGGCGGGGTCGCCGAACAGCACGATCAGACGGAACAGGGCCTTGAGATCCTCGAACTGCTTGTCGTCCAGCATCGAGGATTCGTCGACCAGCGCGATGTCGAGATTGTCGTCCCGCCGGGTCCAGCCCTTGATGAAATCCGAGCCGCGCAGCCCCATCGCGGCCAGCGCGCCGGGGATCGAGCCGTGGGACTTGTAGGCGGCCTCGGCGCGGTCGAGCAGGGCGTCGTCGATCTCCTCCAGCTTGGGGCGATCGGCCTCGCCGGCGAGCCACTGGGCGATTCGCTCGTATTCGGGGCTGTAGACCGGGGAGTAGACGATTCGGTGGATGGTGGTCGCCGGCACGCCGAGATTGCGCAGCACGGACGCCGCCTTGTTGGTGGGGGCGAGCACCGCGAAGGTGCGGCGGCCGCGCTTCTTGCGGCCCTCCCAATCCGAGGAGACGGGCTCGACCCCGGCCTCGGTCAGCTCCTTGACCAGGGCGGCGAGCAGGCGGGTCTTGCCGGACCCGGCGCGGCCGAGCACGGCCAGCGCCGCGGCGGGGCGGTCGTCGTCCTCGTCCAGCGGCTCGATCTTCTCCTGCTCGACGTCCACGCCAAGCGCTGTGAGGCTTTCGAGCACGAGGGCGCGCGCGGCCTCCTGGTCCTCGGAGAAGGACCGGGGCGAGATCGTGGGGGTGAGACCGGGCTCGCCCATGGCGTCCTCCGCTGACCGTCGCGGTCCCCGGGCGGGGGCGCAGAGCTACGGTCTAGACCGGATGGCGGGCGGAGGGAATCCGGGAGCGGGCGCGTGGGCCGGGATATGCGCGCGGGGACATGCGGTTCGGGATATGCGGGGCGGGGGCGGGATATCGGGGGGAAGGGGGCGTCGAGCCCCCTCCCCCCCGCGCATCGCGGGCGCGATGCGGGGCCGTCCCCCCCGGGCGCGGCGTTCGGGGCCCGCGTGGCGCGGGCCGCGGGCGGGTTCAGGCGGCGCGGGCGGCGCGGGCCTGCATCGGGACGACGTTGGAGGGGGCGAAGCCCGCCGCCTGCGTCGCATCCCCGGCCGCATCCTGCGCCGCCGCTTCGGCCGCGAGGCCGGCGCGCAGCTTGCCCTCGATCCGGGCGCGGTCGATGTCGCCCCGGGCCTGCGCCAGCGCGCGGCGGCCGGCGAGCGGGGCGGGGACGGGCTCGAGCTCCAGCCCCTCCGGCGCCTTGGCGAGAATGGCGGCGCGGGCGTCCTGAGACACCTCCCACAGGCCGAGGCAGAGCTTGTCGCGGCCCTTCCCGTCCTCCGCCACGATCTCCGGCGCCCAGCCGGTGGAGCGGTAGATGCGGCGCATGGGGGCGTCGAACACCGCCGCGTAATGGGTCAGGCCGAACCGCAGCGCCACTTCGCAGCCCGCCAGCATCAGCGCGGTGGAGATGCGGGCCCCGGCGGCGGCCCCGCCGGCGATCCGGGGCGAGACGCAGAAGCGCGTGCTCTCCCAGATCAGGGGCGAAGTGATCTCGCCGCCCATCAGGTGCGAGAAATGGTCGTTGAGCATGGTGCGCCCGGTGGTCGGCATCAGCCGGCCCGAGCCGCCATGGGTGCCGTCGGGCAGCACGTAGACGCAGTAAAGGGCGTCGGGGCCGTCATACTGGTCGCGTTCCCAGCCGTTGGGATCGACGCGCACATCCCAGTTCAGGCGGGTGCGGAACTGGCCGGCGCGGTCGCGGAACATGGTCTCGGCCAGAAGCGGAGACGTAGTGAGGTCGTTGCCGTAAATGAAACGGATCATTGCAGCGCTCCTTTTGGGGGTGCGCCGAGTATTGCCGCCAAAGTTAAAAAAATTGGTAAACGAGACTCGAAGAAGTCGCGTGTTTCAGTCGGTTTCGACTAAATCTTGATCGACCCGCCCTTCACTGCGATGGCCACCGCGTGGAAGGCGTTGAGCCCGCCGAGCTTGTGACGGGCGCTGTCGAGATACACCCGCAGGGTGCTTTCGGAGATCTTCAGCTTCTCGGCGATCTGGGCGCGGGAACGGCCGGCGGCCATCAGCGCCAGCGCGTCGCGTTCGCGGGGGGAGAGGCTGGGCGGGGCCAGCGGCTCGGCGGCGCCGTTGATCTCCAGCGCGTGGCGATGGACGTGATGGGCGATGAGCAGCAGGTCCTGCGCGCTCTCCGCCAGCAGGGCGCACCAGTCCCCCTCCGGGCACTGCTTGGAGACGGTGAACATGGCGAACTGGCCGCCGGGGCCGTGGATCGGGATGGTGTAGCCGTGATTGCCGACCCGGAATTCGCGGGCCTCGGACAGGAGGCGGCGCACCGGGCGGCCGGTCCAGTCGAGGTCGTTCCAGTTGATCGGCGCGAAGCCCCCGACGGCGGAGAGCACCACCGGGTCGCAGTCGCGGTAGCGGACGTCCTCGTAGCGCTGGTGCCAGGCGTGGTCATAGGTCATCGCGCCGAATTCGCAGCCGGCCTTCGGCCCCCCGAGGGACAGGGCGTAGTAAATGCAGTTGTCCATGTCGTAGAGCGCGCGCACCCGATCGAGAAACAGGCGCAGCGTGCCCGCATCTGTGATCGAGGGCACCGCCTCAACTATGGATTGCAGACGCTCATGCATGCCCCGCTCCCCGCGTCAGCGCGGCGACCGGGAGCTGCGATGGTCCGAGGCGCGCGGCCCGCGGAGGCTCTCCCCAGAGCCGCCCGCGGAAGTCGCGCGTCGTTCATGTCCCGATGGCGCGGCCCTCACGGCCGCCTGACGCTTATCCGTTCAGAGTAGCGGAGGTTAACGGCCATACAACCTGAAATTGATCCCTGCGCCCGGAAACAGCTCCGACCCCCGTCCCGGAGCGGGGCGGGGGCGCGGATCGGCGCACAAGTATTCGTCCCGTCGCGCAAGAATTCGCGACAGGGGACCGGTCGCCCGCCTGGCGTCAGACGGGGCGTGAAATTTTTTCCTCTCCGGGACGGGAAAACACCGCGACGGGGGCGAAAGGCCCGGTCGTGAGACCGAATCCCCGGCGCGAGTCGGCTTCCCGAGCCGAATCAGCAGCGCGCAACTCCGCCGCCGCGACCACGATCGCGTCGTCCAGCTGCTCGGCGAGCCGCATGTGGTAGTTCCGAATCGCGTACTGCCGCAGGTCCGCCAGCACGTCGATGATCCAGTCCTGAGCCATGATCGCCTCCTTCAGTCATGCGTTTCCGCGGGTCGCCGGCCTGACGTTCGGGCGTCGGGCCGATCCGTTGAACACATGCTGCCGAAGTCGGCGGTCGCGCGACATTCGCCACATATTCCTCCCCAGAAATGGCGAGGCGAAGAGGGCAAGTCGTTGAAACGCTTGGATGGGCGATGGGGCTGTCTGGCGGTCCTCCCTGGGCCGTTCCGATTCGCGCGGCCGTTTCGGACGACGTCCCGGACCCGCCTCGGGGGCGGAGGGGGAGGGCGTCCCGCGCGGCTGCGCAGCTCCTGGGGCAGGGGCGCGCGGCCCGCCTGGGGGCCGCCTGCGGCGATCGGAGGGCCGCGCGCCCCGGCGGGCGCTGCGGGGGGCTGGGCGTCGGGCAGGGCGCCCCGCGCGACGCGGGCGCCTGACGGACGCCGCCCTCGGTCCTCCTCCGGCATGCGGGGGCGCCGCATGCGGGCCGCGCCCCGTTCGGGGGGCGCCTCGGATCCCGGCGCGCTTCGCGGCCCGGGGGGGGCGCGGCGGTCGCGGGGGGACCCTGCCCCGACCTCGGTCGGGACCCTGCATCGCCGGTCAGGGCGATGAATATGTTGCGTTAAACTGAACGACGCGCCGGTGGGCGGAGAGGTCCGGCGTCCCGGCCGGCGCCCCCGCAGGGGCGGCCTGGCCGAAGCCCGCATGCGCGGCCCGAAGGGCGCGAATGACACGTGCGGATGGGGAGGCGGGGTCCGCGCCTGATCCCGAGCGGGGGCTCGAGACCAGGCGGACTGTCTCCCGGAAGGCGGAGGGGGTCGGCCCCTCTAAGTCGCCCGTCAGGCGCCGACGACGAACTCCAGGCGGGCGGCCGCCTCGGCGATGTCCTGATGCTCTTCGACCTTGCGGGCCATGTTTTCGCGCACTTCCTCCGTGCAGGGCCACAGGCCGGCGCAGATGGCGCGGCGATCCTCGCCGGAGCGGCCCATCACGTCGGGCGTGAAGTCCAGGCCCTTGTAGACCCGCAGCATCGGCGCATCGAACACGCCCACATAGAACTCCAGGCCGAAGCGCAGCCCGGCGTCGATGCCGGCCAGCAGCAGGGAGGAGGTGATCTTCATCGCCTCGCGCCGCGACGTCGCCGTGGGGGCGATGCACAGGCGGGTGATCTCCCAGATCGTCGGCGACTGGATGACGACGCCGTCGGTCAGGTGCGAGAAGTGCTCGCCGATCATGGTGCGGCCGGTGGTCGGCATCAGCCGGCCCGAACCGCCATGCGTGCCGTCGGCGTTTTCATAGATGATGTAGAGCGGCGCGAGCGTGTCGTACTGATCTCGCTCCCAACCGTTTTCATCGACAGAGACGTCCCACTTCATTCGGTCGCGGAATTGGGCGGTCCGGTCCTTAAACATGCCGTCAACAAGCGAGGGGTACTTGTGCAGTTCGTGAGCGTAGACGTAGCGGATCATGGTTTTTAGCCTCCTGGGGAAAGACAGTAACCATGAGTTCTCACGGTGCAGATGAATGCACCGTGAACGCGAGCGCTCAGTTCTTGCTGGATTCAAATATTGATGATGCCTGTTCGCACTGCGATCGCGACAGCATGAGGCATGTTCAGACCGCCGAGCTTGTTCCTCGCCGAATCTAAATAAACCCTGAGGGTGTTTTCAGATATTTTTAGTTGATCGGCGATCTGAGTTCGGCTCTTGCCCGACGAGATCATCGCGAGGGCGTCTCGTTCCCTCGGAGACAAGGCGACGTATTCCTGCTCGTTCTTCACATCGAAGATCTCAAGGACCTTCTGATGAATGAAGTTGGCGACCAGCAACCAGTCGCTTGCGGTCTCGGCGATATACCGTTCCCAGACGCGATCCGTGCATGTCTTGTTTATGGTGAGGACGGCGAACTGTCCGTTCGGGCCCCTCACGGGGACCGTGTAGCCCTGGTTTCCCACGCCGGCGTCCACTGCTTCGAGGATCAGCTTCCGGCGCTTCTTGGCGCTCCAGTCGAGTCGCTTCCAGTCCAACGGCGTGAAGCTCTGAACCGCTCCGACGACCGTGGGGTCCGCCTCCTTGTAGTTCTCCTCCAGGTAGCGCTGCGACCAGTCAGCCCGATAGGTGATCTCGGCGAACTGATAGTCCCCGAACGTCGCGCCTCCCCCGAAAGAGATCACGACGTACACGACATGGTCGACGTCATAGACGTCCCGCACAAGATCGGCGAAAAGTCGGATATCCTCAACTTTCCGGAACTCGGGAAGGCCTTCGATGATGGATTTTATGCGTTCGGTCATCGTGGGAGGCGCTGCATGTCTGTTCAGGACCCCCGAAACACGGGGTTCAGCAGAGCATAGCCTCCCGTTGCGCCGGAGACCATGTCCGCCGTCGCCGAATGCCGAATTTGACGCCACGGGAGCGAATCACCCTGGCGGAAGGAAGAACAGCCGGAACGCCACCACTTGACCCGAGACTGACGCAGCACGCAGGAGCAACCTGCTGTCTCGGTGGGAACGCAACGCAGGTCGCGTCCCGGCTGAGTATCGTCCGAAAACTTCGCGCCGGCTGGCGACGATACCGTCTGGGGAAAACGGTCGCCGCCGGAGCTGGATGGAAACCCTGGGGGCAGCGGTGGGTAGCCGTCTGCGCCCTATACGCTGGCCTGGGGTGCCTGCGCCCATCTCAATCAGGGAGGGGTGGCCCTGATCGCTCCTTGCCGGTCACGGTTCGCTTGTCGGACCTGGCTCGCTTGTCTTTGTTTCGGTTCGAACCCTTTCGCGTTTTCGCCATGTCCCAAGATTAGACGTTTCCACGCTCCGCGATATTCCCCGAAAATTGTGAGGGCCCATTCTGCAAGTCATTGAAATATATAGAATGGGCTTTCCCGAAAGATTAACGCCCGGCGAGTCGGGAGATTCGCCGGGCGTTCAGAATGTGTTTTGAATCGAGACTGTCGACGCAGCGTCATCAAGGTCTTGGAACGCAACCGGGCCCGCAGAGCCTGCCGATGACGACAGGTTGCGGGCCCGGAGCGCGTTCAGGCCTGAGATCAGCCCGGAGGGATCACCCCGAGGGGATCAGCCCCGGGAGGCCTCCAGCGCGTCCTCGAAGGTGCGCAGGCCGGTGGTCTTGGCCGAAACCAGGACCGCCATGTTCCCCGGCTTGTGCTCGTTACGCAGCATCTTCATGTGCGCCTCGGGGATATCGCCCCAGGAGAACACCTCGGACATGCAGGGGTCGAGCCGCCGCTCCACCATCAGCTTGTTGGCCGCGGAGGCCTGCTTGAGGTTGGCGAAGTGCGAGCCCTGCACGCGCTTCTGGTGCATCCACAGGTAACGGGCGTCCATGGTGAGGTTGTAGCCGGTGGTGCCGGCGCAGATCACCACCATGCCGCCGCGCTTCACCACGAAGACCGAGGAGGCGATGGTCGACTCGCCCGGATGCTCGAACACCATGTCGACGTTGTTGCCCTTGCCGGTGATGTCCCAGATGGCCGCGCCGAACTTGCGGACTTCCTTGAACCAGGCGGCGTATTCCGGGCTGTTGACGATCGGCATCTGGCCCCAGCAGTTGAAGTCCTTGCGGTTCAGAACGCCCTTGGCGCCCAGATCCAGCACGAACTGCCGCTTGCTCTCATCCGAGATCACCCCGATGGCGTTGGCGCCCGCGGTGTTGATCAGCTGGATGGCGTAGGAGCCCAGACCGCCCGAGGCGCCCCAGACCAGCACGTTGTCGCCGGGCTTGAGGATGTGCGGGCGGTGGCCGAACAGCATCCGGTAGGCGGTGGCGAGGGTCAGCGTGTAGCAGGCGGATTCCTCCCAGCTCAGGTGCTGGGGCCGATGCATGAGCTGCTGCGACTGCACGCGGGTGAACTGGGCGAAGGACCCGTCCGGCGTCTCGTAGCCCCAGATGCGCTGGGTCGGCGAGAACATGGGATCGCCGCCGTTGCACTCCTCGTCGTCGCCGTCGTCCTGGTTGCAGTGGATCACGACCTGGTCGCCGACCTTCCAGCGCTTCACCTTGTCGCCCACCGCCCAGACGATGCCCGAGGCGTCGGAACCCGCGACGTGGAAATCCGCCTTGTGGACGTCGAAGGGCGAGATCGGCGTGCCGAGCGAGGCCCAGACGCCGTTGTAGTTCACGCCCGCGGCCATCACGAAGACCAGCACCTCGTTCGAATCGAGGGTCGGGGTCGGGACGACCTCCTCCAGCATGCCGGTGGTGGGCTCGCCGTGCCGTTCGCGCCGGATCGCCCAGGCGTACATGCTCTTCGGCACATGGCCGAGCGGCGGGATCTCACCGACTTCATAGAGGTCTTTCACCGGCGCGTCGTAGGCGACGATGGTTTCGGGGGCGTCGAGCGGGGCCATGGCGGTCTCCTTCTGCCGAACGAGCGGGGCGCAAATGAGCGCGCAACATTATTGCGGATTTCGGCCGGCCGGATGCATGACATTGCTCGCCGGTCGGCGCAAGCCCTTTGTGCACCGCGGCATTGTCGCTCAGATTTCCGAGGCTGGCGATGGTTTTCGGTGGGTAAGCCGTGGTTGGCCGCGGTCATTCGTTCACTTTTGCAACATAAACGACGACATTGCAGTGCAGCAGAGCCGCCTCGCAATTAACTGAGGATCAAATGCCCTCTTGCGCAATATCATGTCGCATGACATTTGCGCCGCAGCGCAGCACAATGTTGCGAATCCCGCCGCGCGAAGGAGGCCCGAGATGAGCACCGAGACCCCTGTCTCCAAGGATCGCCCCTGGATCTTCCGCACCTATGCGGGGCACTCCACGGCGGCGGCGTCCAACGCCCTCTACCGTTCGAACCTGTCCAAGGGGCAGACGGGCCTGTCCGTGGCCTTCGATCTGCCGACCCAGACCGGCTATGACAGCGACGACGTGCTGGCGCGCGGCGAGGTCGGGAAAGTGGGCGTGCCCGTGTCCCATATCGGGGACATGCGGGCGCTGTTCGCGGACATTCCGCTTGAGCAGATGAACACCTCGATGACCATCAACGCGACGGCGGCCTGGCTGCTGGCGCTCTATATCGCCGTGGCGGAGGAGCAAGGGGCGGATACCGCCAAGCTCCAGGGCACGGTGCAGAACGACATCATCAAGGAATATCTGAGCCGCGGGACCTACGTGTTCCCGCCGGCGCCCAGCCTGCGGCTGATCGGCGACATCGCCGCCTACACCTACAAGGAGGTTCCCAAGTGGAACCCCATGAACGTGTGCAGCTATCACCTGCAGGAAGCCGGCGCGACGCCGGCGCAGGAGCTGGCCTATGCGCTGGCCACCGGCATCGCGGTGCTGGACACGGTGAAGGCGCAGGGCGCGGTTTCCGACGAGGATTTCCCCAAGGTCGTGGGCCGGATCAGCTTCTTCGTGAACGCCGGCATCCGCTTCGTCACCGAGATCTGCAAGATGCGCGCCTTCGGCGAGCTGTGGGACGAGATCTGCAGGGATCGCTACGGGGTGGAGGAGGAGAAGTATCGCCGCTTCCGCTACGGCGTGCAGGTGAACTCGCTGGGCCTGACCGAGCAGCAGCCGGAGAACAACCCCTACCGCATCCTGCTCGAGATGCTGGCCGTCACCATGTCCAAGAACGCCCGCGCCCGCGCGGTGCAGCTTCCGGCGTGGAACGAGGCGCTGGGTCTGCCCCGGCCCTTCGACCAGCAGTGGTCGCTGCGCATGCAGCAGATCCTGGCCTATGAGACCGACCTGCTGGAATACGGCGACCTGTTCGACGGCAACCCGGCGGTGCAGGCCAAGGTGGACGCGCTGAAGGGCCAGGCGCGGGATGAGCTCGCGCGCATCGACGAGATGGGCGGCGCGGTGCAGGCCATCGACTACATGAAGGCGCAGCTTGTGGAGTCCAACTCCTCCCGCCTGCGCGCCATCGAGTCCGGGGACACGGTGGTGGTCGGCGTCAACAAGTGGACGGAAACCGAGCCCTCGCCCCTGACCGCCGGCGACGGCGGCATCCTCGTGGTGGACAAGGATGTGGAGGCCGGCCAGGTCGCAGCCCTGAACACGTGGCGCGAGAGCCGCGACGCGGCGGCGGTGGAGGCCGCGCTGGCCGCGTTGAAGGAGGCCGCCCGGTCGGGCGCCAACATCATGCCCCCCTCCATCGCCTGCGCGAAGGCGGGGGTGACGACGGGCGAATGGGGCGCGGCCATGCGCGAGGTGTTCGGGGAATACCGGGCGCCCACCGGCGTGGCCAAGTCCGCGCCGGACAACCTGACCGGGCTCGAGGACGTGCGCGCCTCGGTGGAGGCGGTGTCGAGCCGCATGGGCCGCCGCCTGAAATTCCTGGTCGGCAAGCCGGGGCTCGACGGCCATTCCAACGGCGCCGAGCAGATCGCCGTGCGCGCCCGCGATTGCGGGATGGAAGTGGTCTATGAGGGCATCCGCCTGACCCCGGCCCAGATCGTCAACGCGGCGATGGAGGAATCGGTCCATGTGGTGGGGCTGTCGATCCTGTCGGGCTCGCATCTGCCGCTGGTGAAAGAGGTGGTGGACCGGATGAAGTCGGCGGGGCTGGACGACGTGCCGCTGGTCGTCGGCGGGATCATCCCCGAGAGCGACGCGGCCGAGCTGCGCGCCTACGGGGTGTCGCGGGTCTACACGCCCAAGGACTTCGAGCTGAACAAGATCATGTCCGACATCGTGGAGATCGTCTCCGAGGAGAGCGCCGAGGCCGCCTGAGCCCGGGCCCGGCCTCTCGCCCCGGCGCGACGGCGGCCCGCCGTCGCGCCGTCCCGCCGGGGCGGCTCGCGGGTCTCCGCATGTTCCGCCATCCGCGCTCAGGCCCGGCGGCGAAGGGGTTTCCTCTTCCGATCCGCCTCGGCGCCGCGCCCGCGCCGACCTCATGCCTCGGCGCGAGCCGGCGCCTGCCGAAGCGGCAGGTCAACCTCGGATTCCTCAAGAACGGCCCGGCCTTGTTCGGCGCGCGGGGGTCCGCGGCGTCGCTGCGGCGGAGTCCTTTCAACGATATCGCGAACAGCGAGCCCCGGCGCGCCTGAAAAGGGGCGCGGGTTCACTAGAGATTCGCCGTGGACGTGTTTCCGGCGGCGCGCCCTATGCTTTCGATAGAATTCACAATCTATTAATCTAAACAATATGAACTCGATTCAGGGTCTCTTATGACATTTTAAAAATGAACTCTAATTTTATGGACTAAAGCTTGGCGGCGACTAACAATTCGGCTGGGGAATCGCCTGAATTACGCCAAGGAACTCGTCATGAACTGGAAGACCTGCGTCGCCATGCTGGCCGCCGCCGGCTGCGTCATGCTCTCGCAACCGGCCTCGGCCACGCTGGTTTCGGTGACCTCCTGCACCCAAGCCTGCACCATCACGGACACGCCGCCGAACCCGGTGGTGCCCAACCCCAATGACGGCCTGACCCTGTGGAACGAGCGTCAGAACGTGACGCTCTCCGAGGCGCTGGCGGTCGATCGGGTCTTCGATCCGTCCGCAAGCTTCGTGTCCGGCTCGGACGGGGATTTCATGTTGGCGGCGGGGACCGTGGTCAGCTCTCACTACGTGCAGTTCGATCCGGAGGGCGGGGCCTTCAGAATCAATGCGACGATCACCGCGGACAGCCAGATCTTCGCCTTCATCACCGAGGATCAGAAGCTGTTCGATTCCGATGCGGTGCTGGGACTTCCGGGACTGGACTACAATGACTTCTTCATGCGGGGACTGGAGGTGTCCGACAACACCGATTTCAATGGGGCTTCGGTGGACATCTTCTGGAACGCGGCGAATCCGGGCGACTGGGCCCGGCTGATCACCGCCCATTCGCCCACGGCCGCGTCGGTTCCGGCGCCCGCCGCCCTGCCCCTGCTGGCCGCGGGGCTCGCCGCCATGGGCCTGACGGCGCGAGCGCGGGCGCGCCGGGGCCGGGCTCAGGCCGGGGTCTGATCGGGCTTCGCATCCCGCGAGAACAGGATGTAGAGCGCCAGCGCGGCGCCGAGCGTGCAGATGTACCACAGGAAGACCCGGTGATAGGCCGTCGCCGGGTTTCCCGCCTCCAGCGCCGGGGCCGCGAGGCCGGCGGTGACGAACTGGCCGAAGCTGGTGCCGATCATGCCGAAGACGTTGATCAGCGTGACCCCGCGCCCGATCAGCCGCGCCGGCACGAAGCTGCGGAAATGCGCCATCAGCACCGCGTAGGTGGCCCCGAACAGCCCCAGCGCCACGATCAGCGCCACCGCCGCGTCGGGGCCGGGTCCGGCGAAGGCCAGCCCCGCCACGCAGAGGCAACCCAGACCGTTCAGCCCGGCCACCATCCATTTGCGCGTGCCCAGCACCTGGTCCATCGGTCCGTAGATGAAATTGCCGAAGGTCATCGCCACGGCCATCCACAGCATCGCGGTCCCGATCGCCACAGGGGAAAGCCCCTGCACCTCGGCGAGATAGGCCCCGCCCCACAGCCCGCGCATGCCGCCCGAGACCGAGTAGTTCATGAAGGCCAGCGGCAGGATCGCCAGCAGGACGGGCATTTTCAGCAATTCCCAGAACCCGCCGAAGCCGAGCGCGCGAAGGCCGTGGCCGGCGGGCGCCTCCAGCGTCGGGGGATCGCGGACCAGGGCGGCGAGCAGCAGCCCGAGCGCCACCGCGACCACCGCCAGCGCGGTCATCACCGGGCGCCAGCCGACGGCCTCCACCGCCCAGGTCAGCGGCGCGGCGCCGAGGATGTTGCCGAAGCCGCCGATGCCCATCATGACCCCGGTCAGGGTGGCGAAGCGGCGCGGCTCGAACCGGCGGGCGAAGAGGAACATGCCCGACATCAGGATCGGCGCGCAGCCCGCCCCGATCAGCGCCATGGCCGCGTAGAGCATCCAGGCCGACTGCGCCGAGGCGAAGACCAGCGCCCCGCCCCCCGCGCCCACGGCCAGCGCCACCGAGACCACCCGGCGCGGCCCGATCCGGTCCAGCGCCAGCCCGGTGGGGATCTGGCAGATCGCGAAGAGCAGATACCAGGCGCCCACGGCGGAGGACAGCTCGGAGGCCGTGACGCCCAGATCCTCGACCAGGTAGGGCGACATCACCGCGAGGAAATTGCGGTAGAACAGGCTGAGAACGTAGGAGATCATCAGGGCCGGGATGTCCATGGACCCGGGGCCTCCTCGGGGGCTTTTCGACGACGGTCAGGCGGGGCGGGCTATCCGCTCACGGCTTCGCGTCTTGCGAGAACAGGTAGATCGCCAGCGCCCCGGCGAGCGCGACGGCGTAGAGCAGGAACAGGTGTCCGTAGGCCGCGACGGCGCCCGAGGCGTGGCGGCCGGCCTCGATGACCTCTCCGGTCAGGCCCTGGAACAGGCCGACGCCGAGCATGACGAAGAAGTTCATCAGGGTGACGGCGCGGCCCACCAGCCGCAGCGGGGCGAGCGCGCGGGCATGGGCCATGACCACGGTATAGGTCGCGGCCAGCGCGCCGATGGCCATGATCAGCAGGACCGAGACCTGGAAGGACACGTCGGGCAGGACCCCGATCAGGGCGCAGGCCCCGACCGCCAGCGTGTTGCCGACCAGGATCACCCATTTGCGGGTGCCGAAGATCCGGTCCAGCGGCCCGTAGATGAAGGCGCCGATCGACATGGCGATGGCCATCCACAGGGTGGCGCGGCCCACCGCGGCGGCGTCGGCGCCGAAGACCTCGACCAGGTAGGGCCCGGCCCAGAGCCCGCGGATCCCCGCCGCCGGCGCGTAGTTGATCATCGCCAGCGGGATGATCGGCCAGTAGACCCGCATCTTCATCAGTTCGAGATATTCGAGGAAGCCGCGGTCGGCGCGCTCTCCGGCCTGCGTCTCGACCCGGGGCGGGTCCTGCACCAGGACCAGCGCCGCCGCCGAGATCGCGGCGGAGATCAGGGCGAAGGCCACCATCGACTCGCGCCAGCCCATCGCCTCGACCAGCATGGCGAAAGGGGCGGTGCCGGCGATGTTGCCCAGCGTGCCGAGCCCGACGGTGATCGAGCTGAGGGTGGCGAAGCGGGCCATCGAGAAGTTGCGCGCGAAGATGTAGAACATCGACATCAGCGCCGGGGCGCAGCCCGCGCCCATCAGCGCCATGGCGATGGTCACGCCCACCGGACCGTCGGCGATGGCGAAGACCGCCGCGCCGCCGGCGCCGCCGACCCCGAACAGCACGCCCCCCGTCAGCCGCGGCCCGATCCGGTCGAGCCCGACGCCCACCGGCAGCTGCATCACCGCGAAGACCAGGAACCAGGCGCCCGAGGCCATCCCCAGATCCGCGGCGTTCAGGCCGAGGTCGTCCGTCATGTAGGGCGCCAGCACCGCGAGGCAGGAGCGGTAGAACTGGCTGAACACGTAGGACAGCCCCAGCGCGATGATGCCGGGCATGCAGGTCGCCTTTCGCAAAAAAAGCGCGGCCGGAAAATCGGCCGCGTTGTGACGGTTTCGGAACCTTATCTTTTGCCCGATGCGGCGTCCACGGGCGGCAGGTCGCAGGCCGTGACCCGCCGGGCGGGCGGAGCGGCTATTCCGCGGCGGGGCGGCCGATGACGGGGCGCTTCTCGGCGATCTCCTCGAAGCCCTTCACGGCGGCGTCGTATTTGGGATCGAGCGTGCCCATCACCCGGTCCCAGAAGGAGAAGAAGTTGGCGTAGTTGTAGCGGAACCGGGAATGGTGCTGGTCGTGGAAGGTCACGCAGACCATCGGCCAGGGCGCGCGGGCCGAGGGATTGGCGTAGAACTCGAACCCGGAATGCCCGATGGTGCCGTTGAAATGGTCGTAAAGCCGGTGCGCCACCAGGACAAGGCCCGGTATCGGCAGGATCAGCGGCGCCCAGAGATAATAGCACTGCATGACGAAGGCATCGACGAAGTCGTCGTTATAGGTGCTCCACACCGTGGGGGCGACCGACTTGTGATGCTCGGCATGGAAGCGATACATCAGCTTCGTGTGCATGAAGCGGTGCATCCAGTAGAACCATGCGTCGAACGCCACGATCGACACGACCGCCATCAGCGGGATCGACCACCAGGACAGCTCCAGCGGCGCCCAGAGCGTCCAGCCCTTGTGCTGGGCGAAGAGCCCGCCGGCCAGGCAGCCGCCGGTCACGAGCAGCGACAGGACGGACTGCTTCTGTTCCTTCGCGCGCCGCTTCTCGCCGCGGCGGTTGGGCTGGATGCGCCGCTCGGGCCAACGGTTCTGGAAGGCGATCAGCGCCCAGCCGGTGAGGAAATAGAGCGCGACGTTGACGCCGTAGACCGCGGCGAACCACGGCAGGAACTCGATCAGCAGGTCCAGGGCCTGGGAGAGCATGGGTCGGTCCTCGCATTCGATCAGGGCGCGCGCAGGGGTCGGCTGGCCGGATCCGGGCGGGCAGGCATCCGAGCGGGCTGGGGCGCGACCGCATGGTGAC
Source organism: Albimonas donghaensis (assembly GCF_900106695.1). Taxonomy (GTDB): domain Bacteria; phylum Pseudomonadota; class Alphaproteobacteria; order Rhodobacterales; family Rhodobacteraceae; genus Albimonas; species Albimonas donghaensis. The sequence continues at coordinate 313,573 of NZ_FNMZ01000003.1, read as the reverse complement.
CGCAGGCTGCGACAGGATCAACCCGGCCGGTCGCCGCGCCCGACCCGCCCGCCGGCCTCCCCCGGCATCCATTGACGGGCCGAGGCGCGCGGGCGTAGCGAAGGGGATCCCCTCTCGCCGGAGACCGACCATGAACGCGCCGCTCACCAATATGCAGACACGGGACGTGGAGGCGCTGCTCCACCCCTATACCAACGCGGCCCAGCATCGTCAGGTCGGCGCCCACATCATCGCCGAGGGCAAGGGCATCCACGTCTACGACGAGCGGGGCCGCGAGTTCATCGAGGGCATGTCCGGCCTGTGGTGCGCCGGCCTCGGCTTCGGCGACGAGGAGCTGGCCGACGCGGCCGCCGCCCAGCTGCGCAAGCTGCCCTATTATCACCTCTTCGCCGGCCGCTCCCACGAGCCGGCCATCGAACTGGCCGAGATGATCAAGGACCTCGCCCCCGGCATGGCGCGGGTGATCTTCCAGTCCTCGGGCTCGGAGGCCAATGACAGCCAGGTCAAGCTCGCCTGGTTCTACAACAACGCCCGCGGCCGGCCGGAGAAGAAGAAGATCATCTCCCGGCGCAAGGGCTATCACGGGGTGACGGTGGCGGCGGCCTCGATGACCGGGCTGCCCTACAACCACCTCGACTGGGACCTGCCCATCGACCGCTTTCTGCACGCCGGCACGCCGCATCACTGGCGCGAGGCCGAGGCGGGCGAGAGCGAGGCCGACTTCTCCGCCCGCCTGGCGCATGAGCTGGAGGAGATGATCGAGCGCGAGGGCCCCGAGACCGTCGCCGCCTTCATCGCCGAGCCGATCATGGGCGCCGGCGGGGTGATCGTCCCGCCCGAGGGCTATTTCGAGGCGATCCGCCCGGTGCTGGACAAGCACGACGTGCTGATGATCGCCGACGAGGTCATCACCGGCTTCGCCCGCACCGGGGAATGGTTCGGCTCGGACCGGTTCAACGTGCGGCCGACGTCGATGTCGATGGCCAAGCAGCTTACCGGGGGCTACGCGCCGCTGTCGGCGGTGGCCATCAATCAGGACATGGCCGAGGTGATCGAGGCCCATACCGGCGAAATCGGCACGCTGGGCCACGGTTTCACCTATGGCGGCCACCCGGTCGGCTGCGCCACCGGCGTGGCGGCGCTGCGCATCTACAAGGAGCGCCGGATTCTCGACCATGTCCGGTCGGTGGAAGGGGTGTTCCAGGCGAAGCTGCGGTCCTATCTCGACCATCCGCTGGTCGGCGAGGCGCGGGGCGTCGGGCTGATCGGGGCGCTGGAACTGGCCCCGGACGCTTCGGGTCAGACGGCGTTCGAGCCGGGGGGGAAGGTCGGCGCGAAGCTCTCGGCCGAACTGGCGGAGCGGGGCGTGATCCTGCGCAATGTCGGGGACAGCCTGGCCTTCTGCCCGCCGATGATCATCACCGAAGCCGAGATCGAGGCGCTGTTCGCCCCGCTGGAGGACGCGCTGAACGTCACCGAATCCTGGGCGAAGGCCGAGGACCTGCTCTGAGCGCGAAACGGCGCGCGCGAAGGCTCGCCGATGATTTCGAGGGGAGGATCGATCCGTTTTCGCCGAGGCGATCGGCGGATCGGCCGAGGAGGGGAAGGGGGTGGCCGTCGGCGGCTACAGAGGCCACCCCCGGTCACTTACCCAAAGAACGCTACGCGAGTCATAGTCGCCACCTGATACGCCTACTCCGAAACCCACCCGGTTTCGGTTACCTTATAAATGAACCCCGAGGTGGGCTGGAAGTCAACTGAATGATTAATAACAGGTTAACAGAAACTCTGATCTTCAAGGCCCTGCGTCCGGCGGAATGCGCCGAGCTGGTGCAAGCTGTTGAATTCAAAGGATCTGAAGTGGACCTCAAGGACGGGTTCATTCATTTCTCCACCTATGAACAGCTTCCTGAAACCCTGGCCAGACACTTCAGGAATGAGGCGCCGCTCTGGCTCGCGGCGGTCGATTCTTCGACGCTCGGAGAATCGTTGCGCTGGGAAATATCCCGGGGCGGCGACTCGTTTCCGCATCTTCACGGAGCCCTCAGACCCGAGCGGATCGCGTGGATGATCCCGCTGGAGCTCGGGCCTGACGGTCGCCACCTGATCCCGGAGCCGGCATGAGCGCGCCGCGCCCCGCCGCCGGGCTCTCCGACGCGGCCGAGCGGGCCGGGCTGGCGCTGATGCGCCGCGCCGATCCGGAAACGGCCCATGGCCTCGCCCTGCGCGCGCTGAACCTGCGCCACGCCGCCGGCCTGTCGCCGGAGCGCGGGCCGGTGACCGGGCCGGGACTGGCGCGGCGGGTGTTCGGGCTGGAGTTTCCCAACCCGGTGGGCATCGCCCCGGGCTTCGACAAGAACGCCGTGGCGATGGAGGCGGCGCTGGCCGCGGGCCCCGGTTTCATGGAGATCGGCGGCGTCACCCCGCGCCCGCAGGCGGGCAATCCGCGCCCGCGCCTGTTCCGGCTGACCGAGGATCGGGGCGTCATCAACCGCTTCGGCTTCAACAATGACGGGATGGAGGCGATCGCACGCCGATTCGCCGCCTGGCGCGACAGCGGCGCGCCGAACGCCGCCGGGATCGTCGGCGTGAACATCGGGGCCAACAAGGACAGCGAGGACCGGGCGGCGGACTATGCCGCGGTGCTGACCCGCTTCGCCGGTCTGGCGAGCTTCTTCACGATCAACGTCTCGTCCCCCAACACCGAGCGGCTGCGCGATCTTCAGGGCCGCGCCGCGCTGGACGCGCTGCTGGCCGGGGCGCTGGAGGCGCGGGACCGCGCCGCGCCGGGCGTGCCGGTGCTGGTGAAGATCGCGCCGGACCTCGATGCGCAGGGGCTGGCGGACGTGGCCGAAGTGGCCATGGCGCGCAAGCTGGACGGGATCGTGGCGACCAACACCACGCTCGCCCGCGACGGGCTGCGCAGCGCGCAGGCGGGGGAAGCGGGGGGCCTGTCGGGGCAGCCGCTCTTCGCCCGCTCGACCGAAGTGCTGGCGGAGCTGTCACGGCTCACGGGCGGGAGCCTTCCGCTGGTGGGGGTGGGCGGCGTCGCCTCGGTCGACCAGGCGCGGGCCAAGCTGGAGGCCGGGGCCAGTCTCGTGCAGCTCTACAGCGGACTGGTCTATGGGGGCGTCGGGCTCGCCGCCCGCATCGCGCGCGGGCTGTCGACCGGTTGACGGTTGGGCCGCGTGACGGTTGGGCGGGTGTCGGGCGGGAAGTCTCCGGGGCCGGGCATCGTCTCCGCCTCGGGGACGATGCCCGGCCCCGGCCCATTTTCCGGTGCGGTTTCAACCCTATTTCAACCGAATCTCGTCCCGCCCCGCCGAAAGGCCCGCGGCAGGGCGACGCTGCCTGCGCGCGGGGGCGGCGACGTGCGCCGGAAATGCCTTGGGTTGCAGCGACTTGCGACACAATCGCAGACAGCTCTCGCAATATTGCGCGCCCCATGCCCCTGTGTTAGCAACCTCGCGGTTCACGAGGGGTGCGAGCGGCGACATGCCAAAGGTCGCCCCGTGCCGGGTTTTCGCATGTCCGGCCAATCGGAAGGGGTCCCGTGGCAGCATCAGCTTCGATATCCGCCGGCATCGCAGGACGGTATGCTACCGCGCTGTTCGAGCTCGCCGCCGAGTACAATGCTCAGGAGGTCGTTGAGACCGACCTGATCTCGGTGAAGCAGGCTCTGGCAGGTAGCGCCGATCTGCGGCAGGCGGTTTCGTCGCCGCTTTACAAGCGCGACGAACAGGTTTCGGCGATCATCGCCCTGGCCAACGCGATGGGGCTACAGCCCCTGACCCGCAACACGCTGGCTCTCATGGCCGAGAAGCGTCGACTGTTCGCCCTGGGCGAGCTGTGCGACGCCTTCCTGGCGATGATGGCCGAGAGGCGCGGCGAGATCTCTGCCGAGGTCTCCGTCGCGGCGCCGCTGACCGACGCGCAGTCCGCGTCGCTGGCCAGCGAGCTCAAGGCGGCCATGGGCCGCGAAGTAAATCTGGACGTTTCCGTCGATGAGACTCTCATCGGCGGCCTCGTCGTCAAGGTCGGGTCGAAGCTGATCGACACCTCGATCCGCTCCAAGCTCGCCGCACTGCAGAACGCCATGAGAGAGGTCGGGTGATGAGCATCCAAGCCGCAGAGATTTCCGCGATCCTCAAGGACCAGATCAAGAATTTCGGTCAGGAAGCGGAAGTGGCCGAGGTCGGCCGCGTGCTGTCGGTGGGCGACGGCATCGCCCGCGTCTACGGCCTGGACAACGTGCAGGCCGGTGAGCTGGTCGAGTTTCCGGGCGGCCTGATGGGCATGGCGCTGAACCTCGAGGTCGACTCGGTCGGCATCGTGATCTTCGGCGACGACCGGGGCATCAAGGAAGGCGACACCGTCAAGCGCACCGGCTCGATCGTGGACGTCCCGACCGGCAAGGGCCTGCTGGGTCGCGTCGTCGACGCGCTGGGCAACCCGCTCGACGGCAAGGGCGCGCTCGACGTCGCCGAGCGCCGCCGCGCCGACGTGAAGGCCCCGGGCATCATCCCCCGGAAATCGGTGCATGAGCCGATGGCGACCGGCCTCAAGGCGATCGACGCCCTGATCCCCGTCGGCCGCGGCCAGCGCGAGCTGATCATCGGCGACCGTCAGACCGGCAAGACCGCCGTGGCGCTCGACGCGATCCTCAACCAGAAGAACTACAACGACGTCGCCGGCGATGACGAGCACAAGAAGCTCTACTGCATCTACTGCGCCGTCGGGCAGAAGCGCTCCACCGTCGCCCAGCTGGTGAAGAAGCTGGAAGAGACCGGGGCCATCGACTACACCGTGGTCGTCGCCGCCACCGCCTCCGACCCGGCGCCGATGCAGTTCCTGGCGCCCTACGCCGCCTGCGCCATCGCCGAGTACTTCCGCGACAACGGCATGCACGCGCTGATCATCTATGATGACCTGTCCAAGCAGGCCGTCGCCTACCGTCAGATGTCGCTGCTGCTGCGTCGTCCCCCGGGGCGCGAGGCCTATCCGGGCGACGTGTTCTACCTGCACTCCCGTCTGCTGGAGCGCGCCGCCAAGCTGAACGAGGACTTCGGTTCGGGCTCCATGACCGCCCTGCCGATCATCGAGACGCAGGCCGGCGACGTGTCCGCCTACATCCCGACCAACGTGATCTCGATCACCGACGGGCAGATCTTCCTGGAGACCGAGCTGTTCTTCCAGGGCATCCGTCCCGCCGTGAACGTCGGTCTGTCGGTGTCGCGCGTCGGGTCCTCGGCCCAGACCAAGGCGATGAAGTCGGTCGCCGGCTCGATCAAGCTGGAGCTGGCCCAGTATCGCGAGATGGCGGCGTTCGCCCAGTTCGGGTCGGACCTCGACGCCTCCACCCAGAAGCTGCTCAATCGCGGCGCCCGTCTGACCGAGCTGCTCAAGCAGCCCCAGTATGCGCCGCTGACCAACGCCGAGCAGGTCTGCGTGATCTTCGCGGGCACCAACGGCTACCTGGACACCGTGCCCGTGGGCGACGTGACCAAGTTCGAGCGCGGTCTGCTGGCCCATCTGCGGTCCAAGTATTCCGAGCTGCTGGACGAGATCGGGTCGAACGATCAGAAGATCGCCGGCGCCATCGCGGACAAGATCAAGGCCGCCATCGAGGATTTCGCGAAGGGCTTCGCGTAAGCCTGGGCCGGACGGGATAGAGGGACGTCATGCCCAGCCTTAAGGACCTTAAGAACCGGATCGAGTCGGTCAAATCGACCCGCAAGATCACGAAGGCCATGCAGATGGTCGCCGCGGCGAAGCTTCGCCGCGCGCAGGAGGCCGCCGAAGCCGCGCGTCCCTATGCGGACCGCATGAACGGCGTGATGGCCAAACTGGCGGCCGGGGCGAGCGCCGATACGGCGCCCCGGCTGATGGCGGGGACCGGCGACGACAAGGTGCATCTCCTTGTCGTGGCCACCGCCGAGCGCGGCCTGTGCGGCGGGTTCAACAGCTCGATCGTGCGCCTGACCCGCCTGCGGATCCGCGAGCTGCTCGCGGAAGGCAAGACGGTGAAGATCCTGACCGTGGGCCGCAAGGGCCGCGACCAGCTTCGCCGCGACCACGCCGACAAGTTCGTCGGTCATGTCGACCTGTCCGGCATCAAGCGGATGGACTACGCTTCGGCGCAGAAGATCGCGCTGGATGTGATGACCCGGTTCGACGCCGGCGAGTTCGACGTGGCGACCTTGTTCTTCAACAAGTTCCAGTCGGTGATCTCCCAGATCCCGACCGCCAAGCAGCTGATCCCGGCCAACTTCGACGATGTCGCGGCCGAGTCGGAGGAGGACGGCAACGCCGCCCTCTACGAATACGAGCCGGAGGAGGAGGCGATCCTCGCCGATCTTCTGCCGCGCGCGCTGGCCATGCATGTCTTCACGGGCCTGCTGGAGAACGCGGCCTCGGAACAGGGCGCGCGCATGTCCGCCATGGACAATGCGACGCGCAACGCGGGCGACCTGATCGACCGTCTGACGCTGGAGTACAACCGCTCCCGTCAGGCTGCGATCACCAAGGAGCTCATCGAAATCATCTCGGGCGCGGAAGCGCTCTAAGGGACGGAGAGTCACATGCCGACCGGCAAGATCACCCAGGTCATCGGCGCCGTCGTCGACGTGCAGTTCGACGGCCACCTGCCCGCCATCCTCAACGCGCTCGAGACCGACAACAACGGCCAGCGTCTCGTGCTCGAGGTCGCCCAGCATCTGGGCGAGAACTCCGTGCGCACGATCGCCATGGACAGCTCCGAGGGTCTGACCCGCGGCCAGCCGGTGACCGACACCGGTTCGCCGATCTCGGTGCCGGTGGGCGACGGCACGCTGGGCCGCATCCTCAACGTCATCGGCGAGCCGATCGATGAGCGCGGCCCCGTCGACTACACCGAGACCCGCGAAATCCACCGCTCGGCCCCGACCTTCGCCGAGCAGTCGACGGAGTCGGAGATCCTGGTCACCGGCATCAAGGTCATCGACCTGCTGGCCCCGTATTCGAAGGGCGGCAAGATCGGCCTGTTCGGCGGCGCGGGCGTGGGCAAGACCGTGCTCATCCAGGAGCTGATCAACAACATCGCGAAGGTGCACTCGGGTTACTCCGTGTTCGCCGGCGTGGGCGAGCGGACCCGTGAGGGCAACGACCTCTATCACGAGTTCATCGAGTCCGGCGTCATCAACATGGACGACCTGACCAAGTCCAAGGTGGCTCTGGTCTACGGCCAGATGAACGAGCCGCCGGGCGCCCGCGCCCGCGTCGCGCTGACCGGCCTGACCATCGCCGAGCAGTTCCGCGACCAGTCCGGCACCGACGTGCTGTTCTTCGTGGACAACATCTTCCGCTTCACGCAGGCGGGTTCCGAAGTGTCGGCGCTTCTGGGCCGCATCCCCTCGGCGGTGGGCTACCAGCCGACGCTGGCCACCGACATGGGTCAGCTGCAGGAGCGGATCACCTCGACCCGCAACGGCTCGATCACCTCGGTGCAGGCGATCTACGTGCCCGCGGACGACCTCACCGACCCCGCGCCGGCCACGTCCTTCGCCCACCTCGACGCCACCACCGTGCTGTCGCGCGCCATCTCCGAGCTGGGCATCTACCCGGCCGTGGACCCGCTCGACTCCACCTCGCGCATCCTCGACCCGGGCGTCGTGGGCGAGGAGCACTACCTGGTGGCCCGTCAGGTGCAGGAGACCCTGCAGCGCTACAAGGCCCTCCAGGACATCATCGCCATCCTCGGGATGGACGAGCTGTCGGAAGAGGACAAGGTGACGGTGCAGCGGGCGCGCAAGCTGCAGCGCTTCCTGTCCCAGCCCTTCGACGTGGCCGAGATCTTCACCGGCTCGCCGGGCGTGCAGGTGCCGATCGAGAAGACCATCGACTCGTTCAAGCGCGTCTGCGCCGGCGAGTTCGACCACCTTCCCGAGGCCGCCTTCTACATGGTCGGCGACATCGACGAAGTGGTGGCCAAGGCCCAGAAGCTCGCCGCCGCCGCGGCCTGAACCTGATCGGACGGGAGCCCATCTATGGCGAAGCTCGCCTATGACCTGGTTTCGCCGGAGCGCAAGGTCGCTTCCGGGGAAGCCGACGCCATCCAGATCCCGGGCGCCGAGGGCGACCTGACGGCGATGCCGGAGCATTCGCCCTTCCTGACCTCGCTGCGCCCCGGCGTGGTGACGGTCAAGGACGGCGGCGCCTCCACCGGCTACGTGGTGACGGGCGGCTTCGCCGAGATCTCTCCGGCCGGCGCCTCGGTGCTGGCCGAGGAGGCGATCCCGGCGGCCGAGGCTTCGGCCGAATGGTTCGACGCCAAGATCGCGCTCGCCGAAAAGGCGCACGAGATCGCGGCCGGGGACGCGAAGATCATCGCCGCGCAGGTGGTGAGCGATTTTCGCTTTCTCAAGCAGACCCTGGGCTTCTGAACAGAATAACGAGGGACGGAAGACCCTGACGCCCCGCGCGAACCCTCGCGCGGGGCGTCCTCGTTGAAGCGGGGCGGAAACGGCCCGCGCAGGACCACGGACGGGACGGGACCATGACCGCGCCGGTGACGCTGCACGGCTACCATCGCAGCATCTACGCCTGGGCGGCGCTGCTGGCGCTGGCCGAGAAGGGCGTCGAGGCCAGTTGGGTGGAGTCCGATCCGTTCGCGCCCGGCGGGGCCGAGGCCCTGCACCCGTTCGGCCGCGTCCCCGTGCTGGTCCACGGCGCCGCGGTGATCTACGAAACCGCGGCCATCTGCCAATATGTGGACGAAGGCTTCTCCGGCCCGCCCTTGCAGCCCGCCGATCCGCTGGATCGCGCCCGGATGCGCCAGATCATCTCCGTGGCCGACGCCTACGCCTATTGGCCGATGGTGCGGCAGGTCTATGCGGAGAAGGTCTTCGCCCGCCATGAGGGCCGCGCCCCGGACGCGGCGCTGGTGCGCGAGGGCCTGCGCGCCTCGCGCAGGGCGCTGGACGCGCTGGAGGCGCTGGCGGGGCCCGGCCTGTATCTGCTGGGCGGCGCGCCGGGGCTGGCGGACGCGCATCTCGCCCCGATGGTCGCCGCCTTCGCGCGGGCGCCGGAGGGGGCGGCGCTGCTCGCCGGTCGCCCGCGGCTCCACGCCTGGTCGAAGCGCATGGCGGCGCGTGAGAGCTTCCGCGCCACCTCCGTGCTCGTCTGAGGGGCCCGCCCCCCGGAGCCCCGAGATCCGTCAGGCCACGCCCAGGGACGCGCCCGCATGGGGTGCGAGGACCGCCCGGCCGCGGGCGCCCTGCCGCTCGCCGACGGAACCGCGGCGGACCGGATCAGCACGCGCCGGATGCCGCGGGTCCGAGCGCGGCGCCTGACGCGGCCCTTCCCAACCCCGCCGACCGGCGCCATCCTCGCCCGCATCTAACCTTCCTGCAGGAGCCGGCCATGAAACACGTCCAGTCCCCCGAGGCCGAACCCGACTATTCGGCCGGCGCCGCCTATGTTTCCGGCCGCTACGTGCCGGCGGCGGAGGCCACGGTCTCGGCGCTCGACTGGGGATTCACCCGCTCGGACGTCACCTATGACGTGGTGCATGTGAAGGACGGCGCTTTCTTCCGGCTGGACCGGCACCTGGCGCGGTTCCAGGCCTCGATGGCCGGGCTGCGCATGAAGATCGACCTCGATGCGGAGGGCATCGCCGAGGTGCTGCACCGCTGCGTGGCGCTGGCCGGGTTGCGGGACGCCTATGTGGCGATGGTCTGCACCCGCGGCGTGCCGGCCCCCGGCATGCCGCGCAAGCCCAGCCTGATCGAAAACCGGTTCATGGCCTACGCCCTGCCCTGGATCGATGTGTTCACGCCGGAGCAGCAGGCCCGCGGCGCCCATCTGATCGTTGCCAAGACCCCGCGGATTCCGGCGGACTCCGTCGATCCGACCATCAAGAACTACCACTGGGGCGACATGGTCCGCGCGTTGCAGGAGGCGGAGGACGCCGGCGCGGAGTCCGCCGTGCTGCTCGATCGGGACGGGTTCGTGACCGAGGGGCCGGGCTGGAACATCTTCATGATCAAGGACGGCGCGCTGGTCGCTCCGGACCGCGGCGCGCTGGAGGGGATCACCCGGGGCGCGGTCTTCGATCTCTGCGCCGAGCTGGGGATCCCTGCGCGGGAAGGCCGGATCACCGAAGCCGAGCTGCGCGAGGCCGACGAGATCCTCACCTGCACCACCGCCGGGGGGGTGATGCCGGTCAGCCGGCTGGACGGGCGGATCTACGGAAACGACCGCCCGGGCCCGATCTCCGCCCGGCTGCGAGAGCTGTATTGGGCGAAGCACGCCGAGGGCTGGGACGCGACCCCGGTGCGCTACGACGCCTGAGCCCTTTCGGACACGGCGCTGAGCGGGGGTCAGCACGGGGGCCGGCGAGGGCCGGCCCTTACGGCCAGAGGTGGTCGAACTCCGCCAGCACCTTGCGATAGGTGGCGCGCTTGAACGGCACGATCCGGTCCAGCACCTTGTCGCGCGGGGACCATTCCCAGCGGCTGAACTCGGGATGCTCGGTGGCGATGTTCACGTCGGCGTCCGGCCCGTGGAAGCGGAAGGCGAACCAGCGCTGGTTCTGGCCCCGGTACTTCCCCTTCCACAGTTTCGGCACCAGGTTCGCGGGCAGGTCGTAGGGGATCCAGTCCCGGCCCTCGGCCAGCAGGGTGACCTTGTCGCGGGTGATCCCGGTCTCTTCCCACAATTCGCGAAGCGCCGCCTCCAGCGGCGCCTCGCCCTTGTCGATGCCGCCCTGGGGCATCTGCCAGGCGTCCGAGCGGAAATCCAGCCGCTGACCCACGAAGATCGCGCTCTCCCGGTTCAGGATCATCAGCCCCACGCAGGGCCGATAGGGAAGCGCCGCGATCTCCTCGGGCGTGGGCTCGGGCCGTCCGCTCATGCGCCTGGCCCCCTCAGCGATCCGCGCCGTAGACCGACAGGCCGGTCAGCACGTCCAGCGCATAGGCGAGCTGAAGGTCCTGGCGGCGAAGCTCGGCGGTCGCCTCGTGGCGGGCCCGCTCGTCCTCCAGGTGCTTGCGCTCGTCGTCGGTCAGCGCGTTCTCCAGGCTGCCCCGCAGGTCGGCCTCGGACCGGGTGCGCGGCGGCGGGCCGTTCTCGTCGTCCTCGGGCGCCAGGGCGCGCTGCTCGATCAGGATGTCGGGCTCGATGCCCAGCGCCTGGATGGAGCGGCCGGACGGCGTGTAGTAGCGCGCCGTGGTCAGCCGGATCGCGCCCTTGCCCGACAGCGGCATGATCGTCTGGACCGAGCCCTTGCCGAAGGACTTGGAGCCCAGGATGATCGCCCGGCGATGGTCCTGCAGGGCGCCCGCCACGATCTCGGAGGCCGAGGCGGAGCCGCCGTTGATCAGCACCACCATCGGCTTGCCGCCGGTCAGGTCGCCGGCCTCGGCCTGGTAGCGATCCATGTCCTGCGGGTCGCGGCCGCGGGTGGAGACGATCTCGCCCGACTCGAGGAAGGCGTCGGAGACCGCCACCGCCTGGTTGAGCAGCCCGCCCGGATTGTTGCGCAGGTCGAGCACGTAGCCCTTCACGTTGTCCGCGCCGCCCATTTCCTCCTGCACCTTCAGGATGCTCTCCTGCAGGTTCTCGAAGGTCTGCTGGGTGAACTGGGTCACGCGCAGCACGCCCACATCGCCCTCGACCCGGCCCTTGGCCGCGGCGATCTTGATGTTGGCGCGGGTGATCACGACGTCGAAGGGCTCGTCGGCGCCTTCGCGCACGATGGTGATGGTGATGTCCGAGCCGACCGGCCCGCGCATCTTGTCCACCGCGTCCGCGAGGGTCAGGCCCAGCACGCTCTCGCCGTCGATATGGGTGATGAAGTCGTTGGACTCGACCCCGGCCTCGGCCGCGGGGGTGTCGTCGATCGGCGACACCACCTTGATGAAGCCGTTCTCCATGGTGACCTCGATCCCGAGGCCCCCGAACTCGCCCTTGGTCTGCACCTTCATGTCGTCGAAGGCGCTGGGGGGCAGATAGGACGAATGCGGGTCCAGCGACGCGAGCATGCCGTTGATGGCGCTCTCGATCAGGGCCTTCTCGTCCGCCTTCTCCACATACGAGGCGCGCACGCGCTCGAAAATGTCGCCGAACAGGTCGAGATATTCGTAGGTGGTGCGGGCGTCGCTTTCCTGGGCGCTCAGCGGGACGGCGAACGGAGCGGTGATGACCGCTCCGGCGAGCGCGCCCCCGAGGGCTGCGACGACGAGTTTCTTCATGGCGTTCCGGCCCTTCCTTGGGGGAGTGCGAACCAGTTGGCGGGCGGGACGGGCGCGCCGTCCTCCCGCACTTCGACATAGAGCATTGCGCGGGACAGTGCGCCCCCCTCCGCGGGGGCTTCAACCAGAAATTCCTCGCCCACGGCGTCGATGACGGCCAATTGACCGACCGGCTGGCCCGCGCGGACCACCTCTCCGGCCTCGACCGTGATGGCGGCGAGGCCGGCGAGAATCAGCAGCCGGCCCGGCGCGGGCTCCAGCGCCACGCCCAGGCGGCGGCCGCCGATGGGCCCGGCATAGCGGACCGAGGCGAGGAACGGGCTGCGCGGGCGGGCCCATTCGGGGGCGCCGATCTCCAGCCCCTCGTTGCGCTGGCCGAAGGCGTCGAATTCCCCGTAACGGGCGAGGATCCGGCCGGGGGCGGGCAGCGGCAGGGCGCCGGGGACGAAGCCGCGGGGCGGGGGCGCGGAGGGGGCCGGATCGGGGCCCGCGGCGGCGGCGCGGGCGGCGGCCTCGGCGAAGGCTTCGAGGGCGGCGCGGGCCTCGCGCAGGCGCGGCGGGGCGAAGGTGAGGGCCACGTCGGGATTGCGCCGGGCGGCGGCGGCGATGGGGCGGCGCGCGTCGTCGAGATCCTCGCGGGCGGCGCGCATCCGCGCCCAGGCTCTGCGGGCCTGGCCTTCGGCCCGACGCGCGTCGTCGGCGGCGGCGGCGAGATCGCCGGCCTGCGCCGCGCGGCCGGGGCCGAGCGCCGCGGTCAGCCAGGCCCCGCGGGCGGCGGCGAGCGGTCCGGCCGGTTGCGCGGCCTGCGCTGCGAGCGGCGCCCGGGCGCGGGCGGCGAGCAGGGCGAGCGCCAGCTGCGAGCCGTCCCGCGCGGCCTCCGCGCCTTCCGAGAGCTGCGCCTCACGCGACGCGGCCTCCCGCAGGCCGGCCCGCATGGCGGCGAGCGCCTGCTCCGCGGCCGTCTTGGCGCGGTCCAGCGCCGCCAGCCGCCGTTCCGCATCGCCCCCGGCCGAGGCCGCAAGCCCGCGGTCCGCCTGCGCCAGCGCCGCGTCGGCCTTGGCGATCAGGGCTGCGGCGGTTTCCGCAGCGATAGGAGCGGCCACGGCCAGACCCAAGGACATCCCCAGCCAGAAACCTCGTAGCCAGCCGCCCCGCCCCACTCCGGCCGCAGGCCGGTTCCCGAGCGAAGCGAGGCTCCCCTCCCCTCCGGCCGCAGGCCGAAACCCGAGCGAAGCGAGGCTCGCGCCCAACCTTTTTGAAATCCGCCCCTTCAAGGGGCGCGCCGTTGGTCGGTCGAGGCCCGGCATCGGGGCTCCCTGCGCTTGCGCGGTCAACCTCGGCCCCGCTCGCTTGCGCCGGGCCGGGATCATTCCGCGTTGGCGCGGATCAGGAGGGAGGCGCCGGTCATCTCCTCGGGCTGGGGCAGGCGCATCAGCTCCAGCAGCGTGGGCGCGAGATCCCCCAGCACGCCGCCGTCGCGCAGCCGCGCGCCCTCGGGCCCGCCGACCAGGATCACCGGCACCGGGTTGAGCGTGTGGGCGGTGTGGGGCCCGCCGCTCTCGGGGTCGATCATCGTTTCGCAATTGCCGTGGTCGGCGGTGACGATCATCGCCCCCCCCGCGGCCTCCAGCGCACGCACCGCCTTGCCGAGCCCCGCGTCCACCGCCTCGCAGGCCGCGATCGCCGCGCCGAGGTCGCCGGTATGGCCCACCATGTCCGGGTTGGCGAAGTTGCACACGATCAGGTCATGCTTGCCGCCGCGGATCGCCTCGACCAGGCGATGGGTCACCTCGGGCTCCGCCATTTCGGGCTGAAGGTCGTAGGTGCGGATATGGGGGGAGGGCGCGACGTGGCGGTCCTCGCCCTTGTCCGGCGTCTCCTCCCCGCCGTTCAGGAAGAAGGTGACGTGCGGGTATTTCTCCGTCTCCGCCAGCCGCATCTGGCGCTTGTCATGGGAGGAGACCCAGGCGCCGAGCGTGTTGACGATTTCTTCCGAGGGGAACAGCACGTCCATGTAGGCGTTGTGCTTGTCGGAATACTCGACCATCCCCGCCACCGCCGCGAAATCGGGCCGGGCGGAGGCGTCGAAGGCGTCGAAATCCGGATCGGCGAGGGCGGCGAGGATCTCCCGCGCCCGGTCGGCCCGGAAGTTCAGGAACAGCAGCCCGTCGCCGTCGGTCATCCCGGCATAGCCGTTGATGGCGCAGGGCGGCACGAATTCGTCGGTGTCGCCGGCCTCATGCGCCGCGGCGATGGCGTCGGCGGCGGAGGGCGCGGTCTCGCCCTCGCCGGCGGTCATCACGGCGAAGGCGCGGCTGACCCGGTCCCAGCGGTTGTCCCGGTCCATGGCGTAGAACCGGCCCGAGACGCTGGCCACGGCGATGTCCCCGGCCCCGGCCACCGCGTCCTCCAGCCAGGCGAGGTCGCTGGGCGCGGATTTGGGCGGCGTGTCGCGGCCGTCGGTGAAGGCGTGGATGCGCACCGGCACCCCGGCGGCGGCGACGATCTTCGCGGTCTCGGCCACGTGGCGCTGATGCGAATGCACCCCGCCCGGCGACACCAGCCCCGCCAGATGCGCCGTCCCGCCCGAGGCCTTGAGCTTGTCGATGAAGCCCTTGAGCGTGGCGTTGGCGGCGAAGGCGCCGTCCTCCAGCGCCCGGTCGATCTTGGGCAGGTCCATCCACACGATGCGCCCGGCGCCGATATTGGTGTGGCCGACCTCGGAATTGCCCATCTGCCCCTCGGGCAGGCCCACGGCGTTCCCGCAGGCGGTGAGGGTGGAATTCGGGGCCCCCGCCATCAGCGCGTCGAAGGTCGGGGTATGCGCCTGGGCGACGGCGTTGCCCTCGGTCTCCGGGCGCAGGCCCCATCCGTCGAGGATCACCAGCACCACGGGTTTCGGGATGGCGGAAGCGGGGGCGTCGGTCATCGGGTGTCTCCTGAAGCTGGGCGGAGACTAGGGCGCCCCCGGGGGAGACGAAAGGCGGCGCCGGCGCGCGGGTCGGGGGGCGTTAACGTGGCTCCATGGCGCATGATCATCCTCACCGCGGACCCGCCCGTCCCCATGGGCATTCGCATTCGCACGGGCATGCCCACGCCCATGCCGGCGACGGGCGCATCGGCTGGGCGGTGGCGGTGAACCTCGCGCTCACGGTCGCGCAGATCGTCGGCGGCATCCTGTCGGGCAGCCTCATGCTGATCGCCGACGCGCTGCACAACCTGTCCGACGCCATGGCGCTGCTGGTCGCCTTCGCGGCGCGGCGCATCTCCCGCCGTCCGGCGGACGACGTGATGACCTTCGGCTACGCCCGCGCCGAGGTCGTGGCCGCGCTCATCAACCTCACCACGCTGATCGTGATCTCGCTGTTCCTGGTTTGGGAGGCGGCCGGCCGCCTGATCGACCCGCAGCCGGTGGATGGCTGGGTGGTGGTCTGGATCGCCGCGCTGGCGCTGGTCATCGACATCGGCACCGCCCTGCTGATCCGGGCGCAGGCGAAGGACAGTCTCAACCTGCGCGCCGCCTTCCTGCACAACCTCGCCGACGCCGGGGCTTCGGCCGCGGTGATCGTGGGGGGCGTGGCGGTGGCGACGCTCGGCTGGATGCGGGTGGACGGGCTGCTGACCCTGCTGATCTCGGTCTGGATCATCCGCCATTGCTGGGGCGACCTGAAGGAGAGCATCCGCATCCTGATGAACGCCGCTCCCGACGCCCCGGCCCGCGAGGACGTGCGCGCGGCGATGGAGGCGGTGGAGGGCGTGGCCTCGGTCCACCATGTCCACCTGTGGCGGATCGATGAGCGGCGGCTGTCGCTGGAGGCGCATCTGGTCAGCGAGAGCGCGGGCGCCGAGGCGGTCTCCGCCGTCCGGATCCGGGTGCGCGAGACGCTGGGCGCCCGGTTCGGCATCGGCCATGTCACGCTGGAGATCGAGTTTCCCGGAGAGCCCTGCGGCGCCGCCGTCGCCGCCGTCGATGCGCCTTCCGCCGGAGGCTGACGCCGCCGGGGACGGTCTGCGCGCCGCGGCGGCGCCCGTGCGAAACGTCGCGTTCGCGGGGTTGCGCTTGTCGTGGCGGCGGTCTGGCAATATATGCTCGCCTTAGTATCATGCGGCGCAACAACAGCGCGTCGCTTCCGCCCGAGCAGGATGTCCGCATGACTTTCCACCCTGATCCCGCCGCCTGCGAGGCGTCGCCCCGCACCCCGGCCATCGCGCTGGCCGCGCTGGGCGCGGCCTATTTCCTGATCGGCGTCGCCTCGCTGGGCGCGGTCGGCATGGTGGTGGAGATGAGCGCGGCGCTGGACGTCGCGCCCTCGGCCATCGCCGGGCTGGTGACGGTGTTCGCGCTGCTCTACGCGGTGGCCGCGCCGGCGGCGCAGACGCTGATCGGGCATGTGGCGCGCCGCGACGTGATCGCGGGCGGGCTGCTCTGCGTCGCGGCGGGCTGCGCCCTGTCGGCGGTGGCGCAGGACTATGAAACCGTGGTGGCCTCGCGCCTGATCATGGCGGTCGGCGCGGCGGCGACGGGGCCGACGCTGACCGCGGCGGCGGCGTCGATGGTCCCGCCGGAGGACCGGGCGCGCGCGCTCGCCATCGTGTTCGGCGGCATGTCCATCGCCTCGGTCGCGGGCATCCCGCTGG
Organism: Albimonas donghaensis; assembly: GCF_900106695.1. Lineage (GTDB taxonomy): Bacteria > Pseudomonadota > Alphaproteobacteria > Rhodobacterales > Rhodobacteraceae > Albimonas > Albimonas donghaensis. The sequence goes on along the minus strand of NZ_FNMZ01000003.1, from coordinate 296,705 downwards.
CCAGCCAGCTGGCGCAGAGCTTCGGCTGGCGCTGGGCGTGGGGCGCGCTGGCGGTCGCGGCGGTGCTGGCGGCGCCGGTGATCCGGGGCATGCTGCCGGCGGCGAACCGGGGCGCGCGGGCCTCGCTGGCCGCGCTGGGCGAGGTGCTGGGCGATCGGGCGGCGGCGATGACCATCGCGGTCACCGGGCTGGCGATCACCGCGCAGTTCTCCACCTACGCGCTCGTCGCCATCTGGCTGGTCGAGGCCGCGGACCAGCCGGTCGGTCTGATCCCCCCGGCGCTGCTGGCCTGCGGGCTGGGCGGGGTGATCGGCAATGTCGGCGGCGCGATGTCGAGCCGGGCCTTCGGCGAATCCGTCACCTGCATGATCTGCCTGCTGGGCAGCCTGGCCTGCATGATCTCGATGCCCGTCGCGGCGGGCCATCCCGCGGCGGCGCTGACGGTGCTGGCTTTGTGGTCGGGCCTGTCGATGGGCTACATGGCGCCGGTGCAGAGCCTGCTGGTGGCCCAGACCGGGGACCGCGCGCCGCTGGCGCTGGCGCTGAACGGCTCGGCGGTCTATCTCGGCATGGCGGGCGGCTCCGTGGTCGCGGCGGTGGGATACGAGGCGCTGGGCGCGGCGCCGCTGCCGCTGGTCTCGGCGACGGTGATGCTGGCGCCGGTGGCGCTGTATATACTCGCGGCGCGGTCCCGGCGCAGGGCGGCCTGAGCCGGTCCGGCCCGACCCGGCGCCCGGACGCGGCCCCGCTCCCAGACCACCCCGGACCCAGGCTGACCCCCGGACCCAGACACGACCCTGCACCCAGACACGGAGCGCGTCCGCATGCATCCCCGTTTCGCCCCGATCCTGTTCGGCCTGCTGCTGTCGGGGCTGATGAGCCTCATCGTCTCCGGCGTGGCGATCTTCCGCGCGCTGGGGGTGAACGCCGAGGCCGCCGTCATCTGGCTGGCCGAGACTTGGCCCACCTCCTGGGCGGTGGCCTTCCCCACGGTGCTGGTGGTGGCCCCTGTGGTGCGCCGCATGGTGGCGAAGCTGGTGCGGGCGCCCGCGTCCGGCGAGGGGCCGCAGGCATGAGCGCCTCCGGACACGCTCCCCGCCTGGTCTGCGACCTGGACGGCACCCTGGCCGACAGCGCGCCGAGCCTCTGCGCCGCGGGCAACCGGGTGCTGGCCGGTCTCGGCCGGCCGCCGGTGGATGTGGAGACCTACAAGACCTTCGTCGGCCGCGGCCAGCGGGTGCAGGTGGAGCGCCTGCTGACCCATACCGGCGGCGTGCCGGGCGGCGACGTCACCCCTTTCCTCGAAGCGTTCCGCGCCGGCTACGACCCGCTGGAGGCCTCGACCGCCTATCCGGGCGCGGCGGCGGCGCTGGCGGCGCTGGCCGCCGAGGGCTGGCGGATCGCCGTGTGCACACAGAAGACCGAGGCCAAGGCCCGGCGCCTGCTGGCGGGGCTGGGCTTCGAGGTGGCGCATGTGGTGGGCGGCGACAGCGTGCGGGGCGAGGGCGGGACGGAAGTGCTCAAGCCCGATCCGAGGGTGATCGGCGCGGCGCTGGCCCCGCTGGGCGAGGGGCCCGCGGCCTATGTGGGCGACAGCGAAACCGACGCCGAGACCGCGGCCGCCGCCGGTCTGCCCTTCCTGCTGCACCTGGAGGGCTACCGGAAATCCACGCCCGAGGCGCTGGCCCCCTTCGCGAGTTTCTCGGCGTTTTCGGAGCTGCCCGCGCTGGCGCGAAAGGCCGTGGGGCTCGCCTGATCGCAAGGCCGGGAGCCGCGCGTCGGCTGTGGCGAGAGCCCCCTGGGCCCGCCCGCGCGGCGCGGAGACAGGGGCGCCCGGCCGAGCGGTTTCCCCGCCCGGGCGCTTCGCAGGATCAGCGGCGGCCGATCAGGCCCACGGCCTCGTAGGTCTCGGCCATCACCGGGGCGGCGATGGCGGCGGCGCGCTCGGCGCCCTTTTCCAGCACCGCGTCGATCTCGGGGATGTCGGCCAGAAGCTCCCGCATCCGGCCCGCGATGGGGGCGAGCATGGCCACCGACAGATCCGCCAGCGCCGGCTTGAACTCCGAGAACGGCTTGCCGCCCCATTCGGCGAGCACCCCCGCAGGCGTCAGGTCGGCCAGCGCCGCGTAGATGCCCACGAGGTTCTTCGCCTCCGGCCGCTCGGCCAGGCCCTCGATGCTCTCGGGCAGGGGCTCGGGGTCGGTGCGGGCCTTGCGGATCTTCTGGGCGATGGCGTCGGCGTCGTCGGTCAGGTTGATCCGCGACATGTCCGAGGCGTCGGACTTCGACATCTTCTTGGAGCCGTCGCGCAGGGACATGACCCGGGTCGCGGCGCCTTCGATAAGCGGCTCGACCTCCGGGAAATGGTTGGGGCGGCCGTAGTCGTTGTTGAACTTGATGGCGATGTCGCGGGTCAGCTCAAGGTGCTGCTTCTGGTCCTCGCCCACCGGCACATGGGTGGCGCGGTAGGCCAGGATGTCGGCGGCCATCAGCACCGGATAGGCGTAGAGCCCCACCGAGGCGGCCTCCCGGTTCTTGCCGGCCTTCTCCTTGAACTGGGTCATCCGGTTCACCCAGCCGACGCGGGCGACGCAGTTGAACACCCAAGCGAGCTCGGCATGGGCGGAGACGCGGCTCTGGTTGAACAGCATCGACTTGGCGGGATCGAGCCCGCAGGCGATGAAGGCGGCGGCGAGCTCTCGCGTGGCGCGGGTCAGCTCGGCCGGGTCGGGATTGATGGTCAGCGCGTGCAGGTCGACCATGCAGTAGAGCTTTTCGCAGTCCCACTCCTCCTGCATCTGGACGAAGCGCTTCACCGCGCCCAGATAGTTGCCCAGGTGCAGGTTGCCGGTGGGCTGCACGCCCGAGAACACCCGGCGGGGATGGACGGCCTGCGCGGCGGCGCCTTCTTGCGCTTCGCTCATTCTCCTGTTCCTCCTGTGGCGCGGGTTCGGGATGCGGTTTCCCCCGGAACGGCCCTGCGCCGGTGGCGGCGCGGCCCCGGAAACGGGTCGCGCGCGGCCGCGTTATGAGGCGCGGGAGGCGGAGGGGTCAAGGCGCCGCCGACGGCGCCCCCCGCTGCGCGATCGACACGCGCCGCCGGCCCGCCGGGGCCGCACCGAATCCAGGCGGCGGCCCTTCCGGTCGCCAGAGCACGAGGCCCGATGTTCCAGTTTCCCCCGCTGCCCCCCGTCCTGTCCGCGCATCGGCAGGTGGCGTTCGCCTTCGCGACGGTGTTCATCGTTCTGGAACTGGCGTTCCAGATATCGGATTTCGGACTGGCCTGGCCGGGGCTGCGCTGGGACGCATACCGGGAGTTCGCCTTTCTCGACCCGTGGTGGGAGCGGCTGGTGGCCGGCGAGCGCGCGCCGGTGCAGGTGTGGTGGTCGCTGCTCAGCTATTCCTTCCTGCATGGCGGGCTGACCCACCTGGCGCTGAACTGCGCGGCCTTCCTGGGCCTGTCGCTGGTGGTGCTGCGGATCTTCGGGATCCGGCTCTACCTGCTGTTCTACCTGGTCACGGCGGTGGGCGGCGCGGTCACCTACGGACTGCTGGCCGAGTCCGACGGGCCGATGGTCGGGGTCTCGGGCGTGGTGTTCGGGCTGATGGGCGTGCTGAAATACGCCGAGTTCGCCTTCATCACCCGGCGCCGGGGCGAGGGGTCGATGCGCAAGTTCGCATCCTCGCTCTTCGCGCTGTTCATGGTGAACGTGGTGATCTCGGTGGCGCTGTCGGGAATGCTGGCCTGGCAGACCCATCTGGGCGGCTTCGTCGCCGGGTGGGTCGCCGCCTGGGCGGTGGTGCCGAAGGCCTGAGGCGGGGGGGCCGCGCGGCCCCCCCAGGTCAGCCCTTTCCGCGGCGCATGGCGGCGCGCAGATCCGCGGGGCGCAGGCCGCCCAGTCCCACCAGCGCGACGCCGTAGACCGCCGCCGAGCCCAGCACCAGGCCGGCCAGCGCCGCGTAGCGCCAGCCCGACAGCGCCAGGGCGGGGGCCAGCAGCGCCTCCAGCCCCCAGGCGGCGACGCCCATGACGAGGCTGGCCGCGAGGATGCGGGGCGCGCGGTGGATCATGCGGGCGTCCGGCCGGGCCGAGGGGCCGTAGCGCCGCGCTCCGCGCCACAGCAGGAACAGGTTCGCCCAGGCCGCCAGCGTGGTGGCCAGCGCGGCGGAGGCGAAGCCCAGAACCGGCGTCAGCCCGACCGCCGCCACGACGTTGATCCCCATGCCCCAGAGCGCGTAGCGGAAGGGATCGGTCGTGTTCTCCCGCGCGAAGAACACCGGCTGGGCGATCTTCTGGAGCACGAAGGCGGGCAGGCCGGCCCCGTAGATGGCGACGGCGAGCGCGGTGGCGGCGATGTCCCCGGCCTCGAACGCGCCCCGGCCGAACAGGACCGCGATCAGCGGGCCCGGGATCACGATCAGCGCCACGGTGGAGGGCAGGGTGAGGGCCAGCGCGAATTCGGCCGAACGGCTCAGCGCCTCGCGTCCGCCGGCCTCGTCCGCCGCCGCCAGCCGGCGCGACAGTTCGGGCAGCAGCACCACGCCGATGGCGATGCCGATGACGCCCAGCGGCAACTGGTAGAGCCGGTCGGCGTAATAGAGCCAGGCCACCGCGCCCTCGTAGAACGACGCCACCTGCCGGCCGACCACGAGGTTGATCTGCATGACCCCCGCGGCCAGCGCGGCGGGGAAGAACACCACCGCCAGCCGCTTCATCTCCGGCGTCAGGCGGGGCAGGCGGGGGCGGATCGGCACGCCGGCCTTCGCCGCCGCCCGCCAGACCAGCGCCATCTGCGCCAAGCCCGCCAGCAGCGCGCCCCAGGACAGGAATAGGCCGGGGACGTAGCCCTCGGCCGCGCCCTCGGGCGCCAGTCCGTCGAAGAGCCCGGTGGCCGCGAGCCCTATGGCCCCGATCAGGATGACGTTGAGCAGCACCGGCGCCGCCGCCGCCGCCGCGAAGCGCCCCAGCGCGTTCAGCGCCCCCGACAGCAGCGCGGCGAGCGAGATGAACAGGATGTAGGGAAACGCGATCCGGGCGTATTCGGTCGCCAGCGGCAGCCGTTCGTCCCCCGCGAAGCCCGAGGCCAGCGCCAGCACCAGCCACGGCATCCCCAGCTGCGCCAGAAGGGTCAGGACCAGCAGCACGCTCAGCAGCAGCGACATGGCCTGGTCGGCGAAGGCGCGGGCGGCGTCGGGGCCGTCGGTCTCCAGCCGGCGGGAGAACATGGGGATGAAGGCGGTGTTGAACGCCCCCTCCGCGAAGAAGCGGCGGAACAGGTTGGGCAGGGTGAAGGCGGCCACGAAGGCCTCCGCCGCCGGGCCCGCGCCGAGCGCCGCGGCCACGAGGATGTCGCGGATCAGCCCGCCGACGCGGCTGGCCATGGTCCAGCCGCCGACGGTGGCGAAGCTGCGCATCAGGCGGGCCGGTCGCGGGGTCATCTCCGCCGCCGGCTTGCGGGGCGTTCCGCCCGGATCGCCGCCGGCCACGGTCTTCGCCGGGCCGGCGTCCGGCGCCGGCCCGTGCTCGTTCCCCTCGGTCATCCGCCTATCCCTCGTCCGAGTCCGGCGCCGCGGCCTCGACCGCGTCGCGCAGGCGGCTCTCGATCTGCTTCATCTTGTTGGCGGCGGTGATCTTCAGCCCGAACAGGTCCTTCACGTAGAAGACGTCCACCGCCTGCTCCCCGTAGGTGGCGATGATCGCCGAGGCGATGGTGACGTTGCACCCCGCCAGCGCCCGCGTGAGGTCATAGAGCAGCCCGACCCGGTCGCGGGTGTCGACCTCGACCACGGTGTAGAGCTCGGACGAGGCGTTATCGAACAGCACCCGCGTCGGCACGTTGAACTTGCTCTCGCGCTTCTTGACCTTGCGCTTGGGCTTGAGCGCCTCGCGCGCCACGACCTCGCCCTTCAGGGCCCGGTCCACGGCCTTGCGCAGCCGGTCGAGCCGGGCGGATTCGTAGGCGTTCCCCTCGCTGTCCTGGATCCAGAACACCGAACACGACACCCCGTCCGACGTGGTCACCGTGCGCGCGTCCAGCACGTTCGCCCCGGCCAGCGCCAGCGCGCCGGACAGGCGCGCGAACAGGCCCGGATGGTCCGACATGTAGAAGCAGGCCCGCGTCGCGTCGCGGCTTTCCTCCGGCGTGATGTCGGAAAGCACCTGCTCCGGCCGCGCGCCCTGGCCGAGCCGGGCGAAGACCAGCTGCGTCTCCAGCGGCAGGCCGAGGAAGAAGGGGCGGTAATAGCGGTTGACCTCCGCCTCCACCGCCTCCGGGCTCCAGTCCGAAAGCCCGGCGCGGAACTCGTCCTGCGCCTCGGCGAGCCGCGTGGTGCGGCTCTGGCTGTCGGACCCGCCGGTCAGCACCTCGCGCGTGCGGCGATGCAGGGAGCGGAGAAGCTGCGCCTTCCAGTTGTTCCACACGTCCGGGCCGACGGCCATGATATCGCAGGCGGTCAGCACCAGCAGCAGGTTCAGCCGCGAGGGCGTGCGCACCTCCGCCGCGAAGGCCCGCACCGTGGTCGGGTCGGAGATGTCGCGTTTCTGCGCCACGTCCGACATCAGCAGGTGGTTGCGCACCAGCCAGCACACGGTGTCGGTCTGCGCGTCGTCCAGCCCCAGCCGGGGGCAGACCACGCGGGCGATCTCCTCGCCCACTTCGGAATGGTCGCGCTCCATCCCCTTGCCGATGTCGTGCAGGAACATCGCGACGTAGAGCGGCACCCGGTCCACCCCCTGGGCGAGGATGGCGGAGGCGACCGGCAGGTCCTCCTTCAGCCGCCCGCGCTCGATCCGCGCGAGGATCGAGACGGCCATGATCGAATGCTCGTCCACCGTGTAGTGGTGGTACATGTTGAACTGCATCATCGCGTGGATGCGGCCCCATTCGGGGATGAAGGCCCCCAGAACGCCGGTCTCGTTCATCCGGCGCAGGGCGCGCTCGGGGTCGCCGCAGTCGACCAGCAGGTGCAGGAAGATGCGGTTGGCCACCGGGTTGGCGCGCAGGTCGTCGTCGATCAGGTCCAGGTTGGCCGCGATCACCCGCATCGCGGATGGGTGGACCAGCGTGCCGGTGCGCAGCGCCTCGTCGAAGATCCGCAGGATGTTGAGCGGGTCGTCGAGGATCGTCGCCTCGTCCGGGAAATCAAGGCGCCCGTCGCGAATCCGGAACGGCCCGGTCAGGTTGCGCGAAGCGCCGCCGAAGCCGAGATTCCGCACCACCGTGCCCAGCGTCGGCCGCTTCTTCACATGCGCGGCCTCCAGCGCCGCGAGGAAGATGCGGGTCAGCTCTCCCACCGCCTTGGCGTGCTGGAAATAGCGCTGCATGAAACGCTCGACCCCGCGCTGGCCGCCATTGTCCTCGAAGCCGAGGCGGCGGGCGACGTCGACCTGCATGTCGAAGCTCAGCTGTTCGTTGGCGCGGCCCGAGAGGTAGTGGAGGTGGCAGCGCACCGTCCACAGGAATTCCTCGGCCTCGGAGAACACCGCGACCTCGTCCTCGGTGAACACGCCCTTCTCCGCCAGGTCGCGGGGGGAGCCGGCGTGGTAGAGATACTTGGCGATCCACCACAGGGTCTGCAGGTCGCGCAGGCCGCCCTTGGATTCCTTGACGTTGGGTTCCAGCAGGTAACGGGTGCCGCCCTGGCGCTGGTGGCGCTGGCCGCGCTCGTCCAGCTTGGCCTCGACGAATTCCGGCCCGGTCCTGGAGAACAGGCCGGTCCACAGCCGGGTTTCGAGATCCTCCACCAGCCTTGTGTCGCCGGAGATGCAGCGATGCTCCAGCAGGGCGGTGCGGATGGTGATGTCGCTGCCCGCGAGCCGGACGCAATCGTCGACGGTGCGGGTGGAGTGGCCGACCTTCAGCCGCAGGTCCCACAGCAGGTAGAGCACGGATTCCACCAGGCTCTCGACCCAGGGGGTGCGCTTCCAGTGGGTGAGGAACAACAGGTCCACGTCGGAATAGGGCGCCATCTCGAAGCGGCCGTAGCCGCCGACCGCGAGCACCGCGACCCGTTCGCCCTCGGTCGGGTTGGCCGAGGGATGCAGCCAGCGCAGGCCGACTTCCAGCGACAGGCGCACCACCTCGTCGGTCAGCCAGGCGATGGAGCGGGCCACGGCGCCGCCGGCCCACGGGCGGGCCTCCAGGCCCTCGCGGATGGCGGCATGGCCGCTCTCCAGCGCCTCGCGCAATACCACGGCGGCGGCGGTGCGGACCCCGTCGCGGCCCTCGCCCGCCGCGGTCTCGGCGGCGACGGCGAGCCGGGCGAGCGTGGTCTCGGCCTCCAGGATCTCCCGGGCCGGGCGGATCAGCGGGGTGTCGGTGGCGAGGCCGGAGGTGGGGGCGTCCTCCACGCCCGGCGCCGGGCCTTCGCCCTGGGGCGGCCGGGCGCGGGATTGGCGCCGGCGCTCCTCTCCCTCTGGTTCGGAGGCGCCGGCGTCGGCGCCGTCGGCGAAGGCGGGCCGTGTCGACGCGTCCGCCTTCACGGGCGCGTCGGGGGCGGGTGCGTCGGAAGCGGGCGGGTCGCCGGCGCGGCTCCGGGCCATGCGGCTCAGGTTCCCGACAGGGCGGCGAGCGCGGCGGCGGCGGCGGGCAGGGCGCCGCCCGGCGTCGTCTCCAGCAGGGTCGGCCCGTCGGAGGTGGCGCGCATCACCGCCAGCTGACGGGTGTTGAGCCCGTCGCGCGTGAAGACGACCGAGCCGCTGATCCCGGTGAAGCCGTCCGGGTCGGTGATGTCGTCCAGCCCGAAGGGCCGGTCGTCGCCCTCGGCGCGGGCCTCGCTGACCATCGCCGCGGCGATGGTCACGGCGTCGTAGCCCAGCCACGCGATCTCTCCCGGCGCGCGGCCGTAGGCGGATTGGAAGCGGGCGGCGAACTCGGCCATGCGGGTCGGGTCCGGGGCGGCGAAGCGGCCGCCATCCATCGCGGTTTCGCGGGCCAGCGCCGGGTCGGCCCAGCCGCCGAGGCCGAGGAAGTATTCCTGCCCCACGCCCACCGAGTTGTAGCGCAGGAACGACGCCGCGGCCTGCAGGCCCTGGCCCTTGTCGGGCAGCAGCGCCGCCTGGGCGCCGGAGGCCTTGTGCGACTGGGCGTAGGTTCCGGCGCTGTCCTGGATGCCTTCGAAGCTGCGCGGATAGGCCATGATCGGGTCGACGGTGACGCCGAGGGTCGCGGCGGCCTCGGTCACCGCCCGGCGGGAGACCTGGCCCAGCGCGTTGTCGGGATAGTAGAGGCCCACATGCCGGATCCCCTGGGACACGGCGTATTCGAGGATTCGCTCGGCTTCCGAATCGGCCAGCAGGCCGGAGATCCAGACATTGGCCCCGCCCGCGGAGGGCGTGTTGGAGAAGGAGATCACGTTCAGCCCGCCGGGCGCGACCGCCTGCCCCACCGGGGCGGCGAAGGCGCCGAAGAGCGGGCCGAGCACCAGCGCGTCGCCGGCCTGCATGGCGGCCGTGGCCTCGGAAACCGCCGTGGCCTGGGCCCCGCGGGTGTCGCGGATGTCGAGCCGGACCAGCCCGCCGGCGTCGGTCTCGGCCAGCCGGGCGGCGTCGGCGAGATCGCGCGCCGCCGTCGCGGCCCCGCGATCCCCTGCGGAAAGCGGCAGCAGAAGCGCCACCTTCGCGGCCTCGCCCACCGCGACGCGGCCGCCTTCTCCGGGCTTCGGGAGGGCGGGTTCGGCCTTGGCCGGGGCCGCGGGCGCCTGGGCCACCGGGCCGGTGCGGGTGGTGGTCCCGCCGCAGGCGGAAAGCGCCGCCGCCGCGGCCAGCGCGGCCAGGGTCATGCCGCTCCGTCGCAGGCTTCGCGCGTCGCCGGGCCGCCTGCCGTTGTGATCCACCGTCGTCGCGCCCATGATGCCTGCTCCGTCACTATCACCCCAGGGGGCCGGTCCGCATCCGCCGTCCGACCCCGATCGACGAGGGACTATGAGCGCAAACCGCGGCGCAAGAAAGACGACCCGTCCGCCCATCGGCGCCGATGAGGCTTCCCGGTCACGCCCCGGAGACGGAGGCCCGGTCGGAAGCGTGGTCGATGAGCAACCCGAGGTCGATGCGCGCTCAGAGGATACTTCGGACGAAAACGGGGGCGAGAACCCCGACGCCGACATCGACCAGGGGGCGGAGGAGGACGCGGACGAGGACATGGAAACGGACGGGAACGAGGACCTCCCTGATTTCCCCGCCCGTGGTTTCCGCGCCCCGGCCGGCCCGCTGCCGGCGGGGCTGCACCTTGTGGCGACGCCGATCGGAAACGCCGGCGACATCACCCTGCGCGGGCTCGACGCGCTGGCCCGCGCCGACCTGCTGGCGGCGGAGGACACCCGCTCCCTGCGCCGGCTGATGGGGATGCACGGGGTGCCGCTGGCCGGGCGCCGGATCGTAGCCTATCACGACCGCAACGGCGAAACCGCCCGGCCCGAGATCCTCGCCCGCCTGCGCGAGGGGGCGAGCGTGGCGCTGGTGTCGGACGCCGGCACGCCGATGATCGCCGATCCGGGCTTCAAGCTGGTGCGCGCGGCGGCGGCCGAGGGCCTGCCCGTGACCGCCGCGCCGGGGGCGAGCTCGGTGCTCGCCGCGCTGTGCCTGTCGGGTCTGCCGACGGACCGCTTCCTGTTCGCGGGCTTCCTGCCACCGAAATCCGCGGCCCGGCGCGCCGCCCTGGCCGAGATCGCCGGGCTGCGGGCGACGCTGGTGTTCCTGGAAAGCCCGCGCCGCAGCGCGGCCGCGCTGGCCGACATGGCGGCGGTGCTGGGCGCGGGCCGGGAGGCCGCGCTCTGCCGCGAGCTGACCAAGCGGTTCGAGCAGATCCGCCGCGCGCCCCTGGCGGAACTGGCCGAGACGCTGGCCGCCGAGGATCCCCCCCGCGGCGAAGTGGTGCTGGTCATCGGCCCGCCGCCCGAGGGCCCCGCGACGGATGCCGAGACGCTCGACGCCGCGTTGACCGACGCTCTGTCCCGGCTCAGCCTCAAGGACGCGGTGCGCGAGGCGCAGGCCGCCACGGGCTTGCCTCGCAAGATGGTTTACGCCCGCGCCCTGGCGCTATCCGAAACCCTTGATTAACCCTTCCCCCTCACACTGCAGGGCGACCGAAGGAACCCGCCCATGCAGCTCGCTCTCGATTTCTCGGCCCCCCGTCCGGCTTCCCGTCCGGCTTCCCGTCCGACCCCGCCGCCCGCGCCCCTGCAGGCTTCGCTTCCGACCGGGATGGATCGACGTCGCCTGGTCGGCCGTCGTTCGCTTCACCGCGGCGCCGCGGCCGAAACGCAGGCGCTGCGCCGCTATCTCGCCCGCGGCTGGCGGCTGGAGGCGCGGAACTGGCGGGCCGAACGTGTCCACGGCGGCGGCGAACTGGATCTGATCCTGTGGCGGGACGGCTGGTACGCTTTCGTCGAAGTGAAAGCGCGGCGCAGTCTCGACGAAGCGGCCGGGGCGGTGACGCCGGCGCAGTTCCGCCGCCTGGACCTGGCCTCGCAGCGGTTCCTGAACCTGCGCGGCGCGGATTTCGCCGACCGCCGTTTCGATCTCGCCATTTGCGACCAGTGGGGCCGGATGGAGATCCTGGAAAACGCCTTCGCCTGACCTCGCTCCGGCGCGGGATCCGCTCACGAAGCCCGGCGCGGGACGCCGGGTCGGCTTGACGCGCCCGCGGCGCGTCGCGACTGTCCCTCCGACCGCGCGGCCCCGACCGCGCGCCGGCTGGGAGACCCGCGCATGAGCCTTTCCATCGCCATCCAGATGGACCCGATCCAGAGCGTCGACATTGACGCCGACACCACGTTCCGCATGGCGGAGGAAGCGCAGGCCCGCGGCCATTCGCTGTTCTACTACCGTCCGGAGAACCTGTCGCTCGACGAGGGGACCCTCCACGCCCGCGGCCAGGCCCTGACCGTCCGGCGGGAAAAGGGAAACCACTTCTCGCTGGGCGAGGAGACCCGCGTCGACCTGTCGACCATGGATGTGGTCCTGCTCCGCCAGGACCCGCCCTTCGACATGTCCTACGTCACCAACACCCACATGCTCGAGCGCATCCACCCCAAGACCCTCGTGGTCAACGACCCGTTCTGGGTGCGCAATTTCCCCGAGAAGATCCTGGTCCTCGACTTCCCCGACCTCTCGCCGCCCACCATGGTCGCCCGCTCCCTCGCCGACCTCCGGGCCTTCAAGGAGAAGCATGGCGAGATGATCCTCAAGCCGCTTTACGGCAACGGCGGCGCCGGGGTGTTCCGCCTGGCGCATTCCGATCGCAACCTCGCCTCGCTGCACGAACTCTTCGCCGGCATCAACCGCGAGCCCCTGATCGCGCAGGCCTTCCTCCCCGCGGTGGAGAAAGGCGACAAGCGCGTCATCCTGATCGAGGGCGAGCCCGTCGGCGCCATCAACCGCGTCCCTCAGAAGGGCGAGACCCGGTCCAACATGCATGTCGGCGGCCGCCCGGAGAAGATCGCGCTGGACGATGCGGACCGTGCCATCTGCGCCCGAATCGGGCCGCTTCTGCGCGAAAAGGGCCAGATCTTCGTGGGCATCGACGTGATCGGCGGCAAGCTCACCGAGATCAACGTCACCTCGCCCACCGGGATGCAGGAGCTTGAGCGCTTCGATGGCGTCAACATCGCCGGGATGTTCTGGAAGGCGGTCGAGGCCCGCATCGCCGCCCGCTGACGCTCCTGGCGGGGCCGCCGCCGCTCGCGGCGGTTCCACCCGGCGCCGCCCCCCGAGGCGCGCCGCGGGCGCCCGGCCTCGACCCGCGCGACCTCGACGCGGCGCCTGCTCTCCGCGGCCAGAGCGAAAACCTTTCGGCGCCTCGGCTCGGATTAACCTCCGATTAACCAAAACATCGTCCTCTCCTCTCCCGGCCCGCGGAGAAGGAGGGACGTCACATGGTCGCCAGATGCAGCAGCGTCGCCTTCGAAGGCATCGAGGCGCGCGAGGTCGACGTCCAGTGCCAGCTCTCCGCCGGCACGCCCGGCTTCCAGATCGTCGGCCTGCCGGACAAGGCCGTGGCCGAATCCCGCGAACGCGTGCGCGCCGCCCTGACCTCCATGGGCGTGACCATGCCGCCCAAGCGCGTGGTGATAAACCTCGCCCCGGCCGACATGCCCAAGGAGGGCGCGCATTTCGACCTGCCCATCGCGCTGGCCCTGCTCGCGGCGATGGAGGTCGTGCCTCCCGACGCCGCCGCAGGCGCCCTTGCGATGGGTGAACTCGGGCTCGACGGCCGCATCGCGCCCTGCGCCGGCGTGCTGCCCGCCGCGGTGACGGCCGCGGCGCTCGACCGCATGCTGGTCTGCCCCTTCGGAAACGGCCCGGAAGCCGCGATCGTCGCCGCCGCCGACGTCGCCGCGCCCGAAAGCCTCGTGGCCCTGATCAACCATCTCACCGGCCGCCAGGCCCTGCCCCGCCCCGATCCCGTGGGCGCCGAGCAAGACGAGACCTATCCCGACCTCGCCGATGTCCGCGGCCAGCTCAAGGCGCGCCGGGCGCTGGAGATCGCGGCCGCTGGCGGCCATAATCTCCTGATGATCGGCCCGCCCGGCGTCGGCAAATCCATGCTCGCCTCGCGCCTGCCCGGCATCCTGCCCCCGCTCAGCCCGCAGGAGGCGCTGGAGCTCAGCATGGTGCGCTCCGTCGACGGCACGCTCGCCGCGCGGGCGATGTCGCGGCTGCGGCCCTTCATCCGCCCGCATCATTCCGCTTCGATGCCCGCTCTGGTCGGGGGCGGACGGCGGGCGGGGCCGGGCCAGATCAGCCTCGCCCATCACGGGGTGCTGTTCATGGATGAGCTCGCCGAATTCGCCCGCGCCGCGCTCGACGGTCTGCGCGAGCCGCTGGAGACCGGCGAGATCCACGTCGCCCGGGCCAATGCCAGCGTGCGCTATCCCAGCCGCATCCAGCTGGTCGCCGCGATGAACCCTTGCCGCTGCGGATATCTCGCGCAGCCGGGGCGGGCGTGCTCGCGGGCGCCGCGATGCGGTTCGGACTATCAGCAGCGGCTGTCCGGTCCGCTGCTCGACCGTATCGACCTGGTGGTGGAGACGCCGGAGATCCCGGGTTCGGAACTGGCGCGTCTGCCGGCGGGGGAGGCCTCGGCCCCGGTCGCCGCCCGCGTCGCCGACGCCCGCGCCCGGCAGGCGGAGCGGTTCGCCGGGATGGGGCTCGCGATCCGCCTGAATTCCCAGGCCGAGGGGGAGGCGCTGGAGGACGCCGCCGCGATGGACGAGGACGCGCGCGAGCTGCTCGGCCGCGCCGCCGAGCGGTTGGGCCTTTCCGCGCGCGGCATGTCCCGCGCGCTGCGTCTGGCGCGGACGCTGGCCGACCTGGAGGGCGCGGCGGATGTGCGTCGCGGCCACGTGGCCGAGGCGGTGAGCTACCGTCAGGCGCGCGTGGCGGCCTGAGCGAAACGGACGCCCGGTCAGGCTCGGGCGTCCGCAGGTTGACGGGATCGGCCGGGGGCGGCCGGTCGCGTCGCGCCTTTCCGGCGCCGCCTTGGGGCAGGTGGCGACGGGGGGCGTGAAGGGCGGAGGGGGTCGCGAGGGGTTGCGGTCGCCTCCGCCCACGGCGATGCGGCCCGGCCGGGTTCCTGGTCGCCGGCCGGGCCGCATCGCCGCGATGATCCGGGCCGGAGCGCGTTGCGCTCAGGCGGGGCCCCCGATTGCGAGCCGTAGCCAACGCTCCGGCTTCACGCATCGCAACACCTGTCGGGAGGCGGATGACACGGCGCCTCCCTCCAGCCCGGCGCGCCGGAACCGGCCCCGACCGACGCGCGCGCCCCCCGCATCCCCCCCGCATCGCCCCGACCGATCCGCCCCGCGTCCCCGCCGCGCGCCGGGGAGGGCGGGCGGGAGGCGTGCGGCGGGGACGCGCGGGCCGCAGGCCCGCCCGCTCAGCCCCCCCCACGGGGCGCCGCGGCCTCTTCCGCCCCGGCCCCGGCCCGTGCTATCCGCGCGTCATGGCCAGACACGCGCAGGATCCCGCAGCCGCCCCCCAAGCCGACCCGGCGCCCGCCGCCGCGGCGCCCGCGGACACCGGCGCCGTGACGCCGATGATGGCCCAGTATCTCGAGATCAAGGGCCGCTACCCGGACGCGCTCCTGTTCTACCGGATGGGCGATTTCTACGAGCTGTTCTTCGACGACGCCGTATCCGCCGCCGCC
Source organism: Albimonas donghaensis (assembly GCF_900106695.1). Lineage (GTDB taxonomy): Bacteria > Pseudomonadota > Alphaproteobacteria > Rhodobacterales > Rhodobacteraceae > Albimonas > Albimonas donghaensis. Next base: position 281,559 of record NZ_FNMZ01000003.1, on the reverse strand, counting down.
GCCCTCGACATCGCCCTGACCAAACGCGGCAAACATCTGGGCCAGGACATCGCCATGTGCGGCGTCCCCGTGCACAGCCACGAAAACTACTTGCTGCAACTGATCCGCAAGGGCTTCCGCGTCGCGGTGTGCGAGCAGCTCGAGGACCCGGCCGAGGCCCGCAAGCGCGGCTCCAAATCCGTGGTCAAGCGCGACGTCACCCGCCTCGTCACGCCCGGCACGCTGACCGAGGACGCGTTGCTCGACGCGCGCCGCCACAACTACCTCGCCGCCTGGGCCGAAATCCGGGGCGAGGGCGCGCTGGCCTGGCTGGACCTCTCGACCGGGGATTTCCACGTCGCCGACTGCCCGCGCGCCGGGCTCGGGCCGCTGCTGGCCCGGCTTGCGCCCTCCGAAGTGCTGGTCTCCGAGGCCGCCGAGGACCCCGCGCTCACCGAACTGATCGAGGAGGCGGGCGCCGCCGCCACCCCGCTCGCCCGCGCCGCCTGGGACAGCGAGGGCGCCCGCCTGCGCCTGGAAACCCTGTTCGCGGTCAAGGCGTTGGATGCGTTCGGCGGCTTCTCCCGCGCCCAGGTCGCGGCCATGGGCGGGGCCATCGCCTATGTCGAACTGACCCAGCGCGGCCGCCTGCCGCTGGTCCGTCCGCCCATGGCCGAGGCCCCGGGCGGGACCATGCGCATCGACGCGGCCACGAGGCGCAACCTCGAGCTGACCCGCTCCATGTCCGGCGGGCGCGACGGCTCGCTGCTCGCGGCCGTGGACCGCTCCGTCACCGCCGCCGGCGCCCGGCTGCTGGAGGCGCGGCTCGCCTCGCCCTCCACCGACCGGGCCGAGATCGCCGACCGGCTCGACGCCGTCGCGGCGCTGATCGCCGACCGCAGGCTGGCGGAGGACATCCGGGCCGCCCTGCGACGCGCGCCGGAGATGGAGCGGGCGCTGTCCCGCCTCGGGCTGGGCCGCGGGGGGCCGCGCGACCTCGCCGCCATTCGCGACGGGCTGGCCCAGGGCGCGAGCCTCGCCGACCGGCTGGGGGCGGAGGACCTGCCGCCGCGGCTCACCGGCGTCGCTTCGGCGCTGGAGGGGCATGACGCGCTGACCGAGCGGCTGGAAACCGCGCTGGTCGCCGAGCCGCCCCTGCTGATCCGCGACGGTGGCGCGGTCGCCGCCGGGCTGGACCCGGAACTGGACGAGGCGCGGGAGCTGCGCGACCACGGCCGCGGGGTGATCGCCGGCCTGCAATCCGGCTATGCCGAGACCGCCGGGGTCAACGCGCTGAAGATAAAGCACAACAACGTGCTGGGGTATTTCATCGAGACCTCGGCCCTTCATGCCGAGCGGATGCTCAAGCCGCCGCTCTCCGAGACGTTCATCCACCGCCAGACGCTGGCCAACGCGGTGCGCTTCACCACGGTCGAACTGTCGGACCTGGAAGCCCGGATCCTCAATGCCGGGGCCCGTGCGCTGGAGGCGGAGAAAAAAATTTTCGAGGCCCTGTGCGCCGAGGTGCTGGAGGCCGCGCCCGCCGTGGCGCGGGCCGCGAAGGCGCTGGCCGAGCTGGACCTGGCGGCGGGGCTGGCGCAGCTCGCGGTCGAGCAGGACTGGACCCGCCCGGTGCTGGAGGCCGGCCGCGCCTTCGTCATCGAGGGGGGGCGTCACCCGGTGGTCGAACAGGCGCTGCGGCGGCAGGGCGGCCAGGCCTTCGTGCCCAATGATTGCGACCTCTCGGCGGAACCCGGGGAGGGGGCCGGAGAGGCCGGCGAGCCCCCGCGTCCGGTCTGGCTGCTGACCGGTCCGAACATGGCCGGCAAGTCGACCTTCCTGCGCCAGAACGCGCTGATCGCGGTGCTGGCGCAGATGGGCGCCTATGTCCCCGCGGCCTCGGCGCGGATCGGCGTGGTGGACCAGCTCTTCTCCCGCGTGGGCGCGGCGGACGACCTGGCGCGGGGCCGCTCGACCTTCATGGTGGAGATGGTCGAGACCGCCGCGATCCTCAATCAGGCGGGGCCGGGCGCGCTGGTGATCCTCGACGAAATCGGCCGTGGAACAGCGACTTACGATGGTCTTTCCATCGCCTGGGCGACGCTGGAGCACCTGCACGAGTCCAATCGCTGCCGGGCCCTGTTCGCCACCCATTACCACGAGCTGACCGCGCTGGCCGATCGCCTGCCCGGGCTGCGCAACGCCACCATGGCGGTGCGGGAATGGGAGGGCGACGTGGTCTTCCTGCACGAGGTGCGGGCCGGCGCCGCCGACCGTTCCTACGGCGTTCAGGTGGCGCGGCTGGCGGGGCTGCCGGTCTCGGTGGTGGAGCGGGCGCGCACGGTGCTGGAGGCGCTGGAGGAAGGCGACCGGCAGGGCGCGGGCGGCGGCGGGGCGCGGGCCAAGGCGCTGATCGACGACCTGCCGTTGTTCGCCGCCGTGCCGGCTCCCGCCCCGCGTGCGCCGGCGGAGGCCGCGCCCTCGAAGCTGGAAGCTCGGCTGCGCGAGGCGGCGCCGGACGAGCTGACGCCGCGGGCCGCGCTCGATCTCGTTTACGAACTGCGGGCGATGCTCGGAGGCGACTGACGCCCCGTCCGCATGGCTCCGCAGGCGGAATTGCGGGCTTCGGCGGCTTGACATCCGGTGGCGCAACGGTGTTGTGGGGCTCCGGAACCCGAACAGGAACGAGAACAGCGGAGGGCGTTTCGTGAAGAAAGATGAACTGGTGACCGCGCTGGCGGAAGCGAGCGGCGAGACCAAGGCGAGCGTGACCGCCGTGCTGGGCGCGATGGCCGGCGTGAGCGAAAGCGCGCTGAAGGACGGCAAGGCGGTGACCCTGCCGGGCATCGGCAAGATCGAAGCCTCGGAGCGCGCCGCGCGCGAGGTTCGGAACCCCCAGACCGGCGAGAAGAAGATGGCGGAGGCGCACACCGCGCCGAAGTTCAAGTTCTCGACCACCTTCAAGGCGGCCATCAAGGGCTGATGCGACACGGGCCGCGGGGGGAGACCTCCGGGCCCGTTCGCATGTCGGCCGGGTCTCCGGGTCCCGATGGCGCGAGCCGGGGCGGGAACGGAGACGGGGCCGCGATGACGCGCCGGCGTCCGGGGCCCTCAGGGCGCGTCCGGGCGTGGGGCGGGGGAGGCGCGGCGGGATCCGTCCGCGCCTCTCGCTCTGCGCGGCGGGGCTCAGCGCTCCGTTGCGGGCGGGGCGGCGGAGACGCCGGCGGCCGGGATCGGCGCCGGTTCGGGGCGCGTCCATACGAAGATCGCGGCGCCGCCGAGCGCGGTGACCTGGAGGGCGAGCGCCCACCATGGCGCGCCGGCCGCGAGCGCCACCGAAAAAGCCGCCAGCATCATTCCTGAAGAGATCCACTTGATCCGCCGCCGGATCGAGCCCGAGGCCTGCCAGTCGCGGATCGGCGGGCCGAGCCTGGCGTGGTCCACCAGCCAGCGATGCGCCCGTTCGGAGGAGCGAGAGAACGCGAAGGCGGCGAGCAACAGGAACGGCACGGTCGGCAGGCCGGGCAGGGCGATGCCCAGAACGCCCAGCGCGACGGAGGTCCAGCCGAGTGCCATCCACAGATACCGCATGACCGGCAATCTAGCGGCGAAATCCTAAGAAACGAGTCCCGATGCGGCGCCGGCCCCGCGACATCGGCGCGGCGCCTCCCCCGCGCCGCCCGGCCCCGCGCGGCCCGCCCGCCCACCCCCGACGCGGGCCCGACCGGCGCGGGGGAGGGGGTGAGGGGAAAGGGGTGAGGGTGAGGCGGGCGCGGATGCGCAGCGCGGAAAGCCGGGCGCCGACGCCGTAGGGCGGGTGCGAACCCGCCGCGCCGCCGCCCGCGCCCGCCCGCCCGCCCGCCTGCCGCCGTCAGACCAGCAGCGCCCGCAGCACCCCGTTCAGCAGCGCCCGACCCCGCTCGGTGGCGATCAGGCGGCCCTGTCCGCGGATCACCAGCCCCTCGTCCTCGAGATCGACGATGCGGGCTTCTTCCAGCGGCGCCCCGGCCAGCCGCGCGTAGCGGTCGAGCCGCGCGCCCTCGGCCAGGCGCAGGGACATCATCAGGTATTCGACGGCGCGATCCTCGTCGGAGATCGGCTCCACCGAAAACCCCTCGGCCCCTCGCCCGGCGCTTTCCAGCCAGGCGGCGGGGGCGCGGGGGGTCTCGGTCGCCAGCCGCACGCCCCCCGCCGTCACCCGGCCATGGGCGCCGGCGCCCACGCCCGCATAATCGCCGCCGCGCCAGTAGACGAGGTTGTGGCGGCTCTCGGCCCCCGGACGGGCGTGGTTGGAGATCTCGTAGGCCGGCATCCCGGCGGCCTCGCACAGGCTCTGCGTGATCGCATACATGTCCGCCGCCCGGTCGTCGTCGGGCAGGCCGCGCAGTTTGCCGATGTCATGCAGTTCGCCGAAGCGGGTCCCCGGCTCGACCGTCAATTGATACAGCGACAGGTGGTCGATGGCCATGCCGAGGGCTTCGCCAAGCTCGGCCTCCCAGGCCTCGGGCGTCTGGTCCTGGCGGGCGTAGATCAGGTCGAAGCTGACCCGCGCGAAGGCCGCGCGCGCGATGTCGAAGGCCGCCCGCGCCTCCGCCGCCGTGTGCATCCGCCCCAGCCGCTTCAGGTCCGCGTCGTTGAGCGCCTGCGCGCCCATCGACACCCGGTTGACCCCGCCCGCGGCGTAGCCCGCGAAGCGCCCGGCCTCGATGGAGGTCGGGTTGGCCTCCAGCGTGATCTCGGCGTCGGAGGAGAAGCCCCAGAGGCGGTCGGCCTCCTCGATCACCGCCGCGGCGGTTTCGGGGGGCATAAGCGAGGGCGTGCCGCCGCCGAAGAACAACGAGCCCGCAACCCGCGGTCCGGTCATCTCGCGCGCCGCGCGCAGCTGGGCGAGCAGGCCGGCGCGCATGGCCTCCTGGTCGACCACGCGGGCGACATGGGAGTTGAAGTCGCAATAGGGGCACTTGGCGAGGCAGTAGGGCCAGTGGACATAGATCCCGAAGCCCCCGGCCCGCCAGTCCTCGTCCTTCGGCGACGCCTGGGTCATGAGGTTATGCGGGCCGCGGGCCCAGCACCTGCGACGCCAGCTTCGCGAAGGCGTCGGCGCGGTGGGACAGGCCGTTCTTCTCCGCCCCCGACATCTCGGCGAAGGTGCGGCCATCGCCGTCGTCGGGCTGGAAGCAGGGGTCGTAGCCGTGGCCGGCCTCGCCCCGCGGCGGCCAGATCACCTGGCCCTCGGCGGTTCCGCGCACGGTGGCGACTTCGCCGTCCGGCCAGACCACGCTGAGCACGCAGACGAAGCGGGCGGTCCAGGGCGGAGAGGCGCCGGCCTCCAGCACCGCGGCATGGGTGCGCGACATGGCGCGGGCGAAGTCGCGGCCCTGGGGGGTCTCGGCCCAGTCGGCGGTGTAGACGCCGGGGGCGCCGCCCAGCGCGTCGACCTCGATCCCGCTGTCATCCGCCAGCGCCGGCAGGCCGGACGCCTCGCAGGCCGCGCGGGCCTTGAGGGCGCAATTGCCCTCGAAGGTGGTCTCGGTCTCCTCCGGCACGGGCAGGCCCAGCTCTCCGGCCGAGACGGTCTCGATCCCCCAGGGCGCCAGCAGGGCGCGGATTTCCTCCACCTTGCCTTCGTTATGGGTGGCGACGACGATCTTGCGGTCGGAGAGCCTGCGGGTCATCGGGAGATCGCTTCCTTCTGCGCGGCCACCAGCTGGGCGATGCCGGCGGAGGCGAGGTCGAGCAGGGCGTTCAGCTCATCGCGGGAGAAGGTCGCGCCCTCGGCGGAGCCCTGAACCTCCACCATGCCGCCGGAGCCGGTCATGACCACGTTGGCGTCGGTGCCGGCCTCCGAATCCTCGGCATAGTCGAGGTCGAGGACCGTCTGGCCCGCATAGACCCCGCAGGACACGGCGGCGACATGCTCGGAGATCGGGTTCTCCTTCAGCTCGCCCGCATCGACCAGCTTCTGCGCGGCCAGCCACAGGGCCACCCAGCCGCCGGTGATCGAGGCGCAGCGGGTGCCGCCATCGGCCTGCAGCACGTCGCAGTCGACGGTGATCTGGCGCTCGCCCATCGCCACGCGGTCGGTCCCGGCGCGCAGGGAGCGTCCGATCAGGCGCTGGATCTCCTGCGTGCGGCCGGTGATCTTGCCCGCGGAGGCCTCGCGCCGGTTGCGGGTATGGGTGGCGCGGGGGAGCATGCCGTATTCGGCGGTCACCCAGCCCAGCCCGGAATTGCGCATCCAGGGAGGGGTGCGGCCCTCGACGGAGGCGGTGCACAGCACATGGGTGTCGCCCATGCGGATCAGGCAGGAGCCCTCGGCGTGCTTGGTGGCCCCGGTTTCGATGGAGATGGGGCGAAGGGCGTCGCGGGCGCGGCCGGAGGGGCGCATGTCAGGACCTCGGGATCAGTTGCGGCAAGTCCGCGCCCTCTTAGACCCGCGGGCGGCTTCGGGCAACGGGGGGCGGTGCGCTCCGGCGCTCGGCCGAAGGGGGGCCGAAGGGGGGGCGGAGGGCCTCGGGCGAATTGACCTTGGCGCAGCCGCGCCATAGGTCTGGACCCTGACCCGGAGAGCCTGACACCGCCATGACCGCACAGCTCGGCGACCTCAACGATCGAAGCCGCGACATCTTCCGCCAGTTGGTGGAGACGTATCTGGAAACCGGAGAGCCCGTCGGCTCCCGCACCCTGTCGCGCGCGCTCGCCACGCCGCTGTCCCCCGCTTCGGTCCGCAACGTCATGCAGGACCTGGAGGAGCTGGGGCTGCTCGGCTCGCCCCATGTCTCGGCCGGACGCATCCCGACCCAGTCCGGCCTGCGCATGTTCGTGGACGGCCTGCTGCAGATCGGCGACGTGCCCGGCGAGGAGCGCGTCCGGATCGAGCGGGGGATGGAGAACGACAGCAACGACGTCGCCGGCATGGTGGCCCGCGCCGGGTCGATGCTGTCGGGGCTGACCCAGACCGCCTCGCTGGTGCTGGCGCCCAAGGCCGAGGCGCCGATCAAGCACCTGGAATTCGTCTCCCTGCCCGACGGCGCCGCGCTGGTGGTGCTGGTGACGGAGGACGGCGGGGTCGAGAACCGGGTGATCACGCCGCCGCCCGGCGTCACCCCCTCGGCGATGCGGGAGGCCGCCAATTTCCTCAACGCCATGCTGCGCGGCCGGACCCTGTCCGACGCGGCGCGGGCGGTGGAGCGCGAGATCGCGGCGCGGCGGCAGGAGCTCGACGCGCTGGCCGCCAGCCTGGTGGACCAGGGGCTGGCGGTGTGGACCGGCGACGCGGCGTCCCGCGCGCCGGACCGGCTGGTGGTGCGCGGACGCTCGAACCTTCTGGACTCGCTGGAGGGCGAGGCCGAGATGGACCGGATGCGCCAGCTCTTCGACGACCTGGAGCGCAAGAAGGACCTGCTGGACCTTCTGGAACTGGCCGAAACCGGCGAGGGCGTGCGGATTTTCATCGGCTCCGAGAACAAGCTCTTCTCGCTTTCGGGTAGCTCTCTGGTCATCGCTCCTTATATGGACGCGGAACGCAGGATCATCGGCGCGCTCGGAGTCATCGGCCCGACGCGTCTCAACTATGGCCGCGTGGTGCCGATCGTCGACTACACCGCCCGCCTGATGGGCAGGCTGGTGACCGACCGGCGCCGCGGCTGAACCGAATGACGGAGCAGGCATGACCGACGGCAAGATCAAGGACGACGAAGAGGCCCGCGCCGAGGACCGGGGCGAAAGCGCCGCCGAGGCCGCGATGCGCGAAGGCGCGGACGACCTGTCGGAAATCGCGGCGGAGGATGCGGCGATGCATATCTCCGAAGCCGACGAGGCCGGGGTGGTCGACGAGGAGCCGGTCGACGACATGGAAGCCGCGCTGACCACCGCGCTGGCCGAGCGCGACGAGCTGCGCGAGCGGCTGATGCGCGCCCTGGCCGAGACCGAGAACGTCCGCAAGCGCGCCGAGCGCGACGTGAAGGACGCCCAGGCCTATGCCGGAACCAAGCTGGCCCGCGATCTTCTGGGAGTGGTCGACAACCTCTCGCGCGCGCTGGAGGCGGCGGATGACGGCGCCCGCGCCGCGGCGGGTCCGGTGATCGAGGGCGTGGAGCTGACCCAGCGCGAGCTGCTCTCGGCCTTCGCCAAGCACAAGATCGAGGCGGTCAGCCCGGCCATCGGCGACAAGTTCGACGCCAAGCTGCACCAGGCCATGTTCGAGGCCCCGGTGGAAGGCGCGGAGCCGGGCACGGTGATCCAGGTCATGGCCTCGGGCTTCACCATTTCGGGCCGCCTGCTGCGCCCGGCCATGGTCGGCGTCGCCGCCGCGGGCTGACGCGTCCGGTGCGAGCCGGGGGGATGGGCCGGGGACGGGACTCGCGCCCCTTGCGGGGCGCCTCGCCCGCCCGCCGGCCCTCCTGTCCGGCGCCGCCTGCCGTCTGGCGCGCGCGTGGCGTCGGGGATAGGCTTCGGGGCACGCGCCCTGTCTCGCCCGCGCCCCGGAGGCCCCCCATGATCGAAGACGTCGACGCCCTTCGCGCCATCTACGGCCCGCCCATGGAGCGTGCCGTGAAGAAGCAGCATGACCGGCTGGACCGGCACTGCCTGCGCTTTCTCGAACTCAGCCCGATGGTGATGATCGCCACCTGCGACGGCGAGCGCGTGGACGTTTCGCCCAAGGGCGACGGGCCGGGCTTCGTGAAGGCCGACGGGGACCATGCGGTGCTGATCCCCGACTGGCCGGGCAACAACCGGCTGGACGGCTACGAGAACATCCTGCGCAACCCGCAGGCGGGGCTGCTGTTCCTGATCCCCGGCCTGCGCGAGACCCTGCGGGTCAACGGCCGCGCCTCGATCCACGCCGACGAGGCGCTGCGGGCCCGGTTCGAGACCCGCGGCAGGCTGCCGATCACCGTCCTGCGGGTGGAGGCCGAGGAGGTCTACCTGCACTGCGCCAAGGCCTTCCTGCGCTCCAGGCTGTGGGATCCCGCGAGCTGGACGGAGAAAGCCGAGCTGCCCAGGCCCGGTCAGATGTTCAAGGACCAGATCGGCCTGGAAGGCCCGGTGGAGGAGGCGGAAGCCATGCATGCCCGTTACGAGAAGACCCTCTATTGACCGCCCCGGCTGAAGGGCCGAAGGGCCTGCTCGCGCTCCAGACGCTGGCGATGCCGGCGGACACCAACGCCAACGGCGACATCTTCGGCGGCTGGCTGATGGGGCAGATGGACCTCGGGGCCTCGGTGCCGGCGCGGGAACGCGCGCAGGGCCGGGTCGCCACCGTGCAGGTGGAGGCGATGACCTTTCACCGCGCGGTGCATGTGGGCGATGTGGTGACGATCTATGCGGATCTGCAGCGCGAGGGGCGGTCCTCGATGCGCTACGGGGTCGAGGCCTGGATCACCCGGATGCCGGACGGCGAGCGGGCGAAGGTGACGGAGGCCGTCTTCATCTACGTCGCCATCGACGAGGCCGGGAAGTCGCGCCCCCTGCCCTGAGGGCGGGGCGGGCGCCCCCTTGGCCGCTCACGCCGGGGCCGGGGCGCCTTCGAACCCGAAGGCCGGCGCTCGGCGTCCCGGTCGTAGGGCGGGTGCGAACCCGCCGCCCCCCTCCGCCGCTCAGGCTGCGGCCGGGGACCTTCGAACCCGAAGGCCGGCGCTCGGCGTCGAGGCCGTAGGGCGGGTGCGAACCCGCCGCCCCCCTCCACCGCTCACGCTGGCGCCGGGGGACCTTCGAACCCGAAGACCCGGGCGCTCGGCCCCTCGGCGTCCAGCAGCGCCAGCCGGTCCATGGCCTCCCGCGCCGTGGGCCATGCGCCCGGCGCGATGGGCCAGAAGGCGAGATGCGGGCGCGGGGCCAGCGGCTCGAACCACTCGGCCCGGCGGCCGAGAAACCGCGCGTGGACGGTGCGATGGGCGAAGGCGCGGACGGCCTCCACGCTTTCCCAGGCCGAGACGGTGACGGTCATCCGCGGGTCGCCCAGGGCGAAGAGCCGGTCGGCCGAGCCGTCGGTCATCCGCCAGAGGAAACCCGGAAACCGCTCCGCCAGCGCATTCATCCGCGCGATATTGTCCACGAAGCCGGCCATGCGCGGGTCGGAGGCGTCCCAGCGCATGCGGGCGATGTTGACCTGGGCGATGGCGGCGGGAGCGGAGGGCATGGGGCGCGACGCCTCGGGCGGATACGGCAACGCCCCCATCCTGCCATCCGCCGCGCCGGATTGGGAAGGCCGGGGGCGCCCCCCGGCCCGCCGGATCAGAGGGCGCCGGCCTTGCGCAGCGCCTCGATCGCGGCCTCGTCCTTGCCCAGCACCTCGCGCAGCACCTCGTCGGTGTGCTCGCCCAGCAGGGGGGCGGAGCGGCGGTATTCCATCACCGCCTCCGAGAACTTGATCGGGTTCGCCACCCCCGGCGCGGTGCCCGACAGCGGATGCGGCGCCTCGATCTTCATGCCGCGGGCGATCACCTGCGGCTCCTCGAACACCTTGTCGATGGTGTTGAGGCCCGAGCAGGGAACGCCGGCCTTGGGCAGCTCGGTCAGCCAGTGCTCGCGCGGCTTCTTGCGCATCTGCTCGGCGATGATCCCGGCCAGCTCGATCCGGTGCTTGTTGCGGTCCGGCACGGTGCAGAAGCGCGGATCGTCGGCGTAGTCGGGGATGCCCAGCTCCCGCGTCAGGATGCGGAACTGGCGGTCGTTGCCGCAGGCCACGATCACCTCGCCATCCTCGCAGGGGAAGGGCTGATAGGGCGCGAGATTGGGGTGCCACGGCCCGGTGCGCTGGGGCACCTGCCCGCCGATGAACCAGTTCAGCGCCTGGTTGCCCAGCCAGCCCACGGTGACGTCGAGCAGGGCCATGTCGATATACTGGCCGCGCCCGGTCCGCTCGCGCATCTGCAGCGCGGCGAGGGTGGCGATGGTCGAATACATGCCCGTGGTCAGGTCCGACACCGCGATGCCGACCCGCTGCGGCCCGCCGCCGGGCACGTCGTCGGGATTGCCGGTGATCGACATGATCCCGCCCAGCCCCTGGATCAGGTAGTCATAGCCCGGCTCCGGCGCCTTGGGCCCGGTCTGCCCGAAGCCGGTGATCGAAACGTAGATCAGCCGCGGGTTCAGGGCGCGCAGGTCAGCCTCGCCCAGCCCCAGCTTGGCCAGGCCGCCGACCTTGAAGTTCTCCACCACCACATCCGCGGTCCTGGCGAGCTCCCGGATGATCTCCTTGCCCTCTTCCGAGCGCATGTTGACCGTCACCGACCGCTTGTTGCGGTTGGCCGAGAGGTAATAGGCGGCTTCCTTGGTGTCGTTGCCGTCCTTGTCCTTCAGGAACGGAGGCCCCCAGGAGCGGGTGTCGTCGCCGCCGTCGGGGTTCTCGATCTTGATCACGTCGGCGCCGAAATCGGCGAGCATCTGGGTGCACCAGGGGCCGGCGAGGATGCGGGTGAGGTCGAGGACGCGCAGGCCGTCGAGGGGGGCGGACATGTGAGGCGGATCTCCGGTTCGGGGTCGCGCGGGCGGCCCGGACTGCGGGCGCGCGCGGCGCGGGAATGGCGTGGGCGGGGGGCGGCGGCCTGCCGCGCGCGGGTCGCGCGTGGGCGGGGCCGTCCCGCCCTGCGAAACTGGCGCCTGACCGCGCCGGTGGCAAGGCATGGGCGCTTCGGATTCCTTAGCAATACGCCCCTGCGCCCGCGGCGCGTCGACGCCGTGGCGTCATCGCAGGGCGCCGGGGTGTGTCTGCGGCCAAACGCATTCCCTTCCGCGCCGGCGCCGGACTAGGATCGGCCCCATGTTGCAGCGCGGCGAGTGAGGGAGCGGACCCATGAAGATCTGCGTTTACGGAGCGGGGGCCGTCGGCGGCTACCTCGGGGCGAAACTGGCGATGGCCGGCGCGGACGTCTCGCTGATCGCGCGCGGCGCGCATCTGGAGGCGATGAAGCGCGACGGGCTCAGGCTGGTGTCGGGCGGCGAGACGACGACGATCCCGGTGCGCGCCACGGACGACCCGGCCGAGCTCGGCCCCCAGGATCATGTGATCGTGACCATGAAGGCGCATTCGGCGCCGCCGGTCGCGGCCTCCATGGCCCCGCTGCTGGCCGGCGGCGGCGCCGTGACCATGGCGGTCAACGGCGTGCCCTGGTGGTATTTCCACGGCATCGGCGGCCCGCTGGAGGGCCGGCGCATCGCCGCCGTCGACCCGGGCGACGCGCAATGGACCCATATCGGTCCGCGGAACACCCTCGGCTGCGTGGTCTATGTCGCCGCCGACACGCCCGCGCCGGGCGTGATCGGCCATGGCGGCGGAAACCGCTTCCTGCTGGGCGAGCCCGCGGGCGGAACCTCGCCGCGGATCGAGGCGCTGTCGGCGGCGCTGACGGCGGCCGGGCTCGACGCGCCGGTGCGCCCCGACATCCGCCAGGACGTGTGGACCAAGCTCTGGGGGAACCTGTCCTTCAACCCGGTCTCGGCGCTGACCGGGGCGACCCTGGCGCAGCTTGGCGCCCATGACGGGGCCCGGGCCGTGATCCGCGCCATGATGATCGAGGCCCAGGCCATCGGCGAGAAGCTGGGCGTCGCCTTCCCGGTCAGCGTGGACGAGCGGCTGGCCGGCGGCGCCAAGGTGGGGGCGCACAAGTCCTCGATGCTGCAGGACTTCGAGAAGGGCCGCCCGATGGAGATCGGCGCCATCCTGACCGCGGTGCAGGAGCTGGGCCGCGCCACGGAGACGCCGACCCCGGTCATCGACATGGTGCAGGGGCTGGTGGACCTGCGCGACCTGACCAATACCGGCCGGATCTGAGGGCCGGATCTGAGGGCCGGTTCCGAGGGACGGCGCGCGGGGGCGTCGCGCGGGGGAGGCGGGTTGAAACCCGCCCTACGGCGCGGCGCCCGGATACGGGAACGGCCGCCCGGGGGTGTCCCCGGACGGCCGCGAATCGGGACCCGCGGGCCGGATCAGGCCAGCAGGATCTCGTCGATCTGGAGGATCGGCGCGGTCGGGTCGGCGGCGTCGAACACGGTCTCGTAGCCCATGTCCTCCAGCGCCGCGACCGAGGTGGCCGACATGTAGTTGTCGCCGCCCAGATAGCCGGTCATCAGCTCGTCGAAGAAGGTCATCTCGTCCCAGTGGACATCCGCGGTGCCGGCGCCGCCGTCCATCTCCACCGGCACGCCCTGGCCCGAATAGGCGTCGTTGGCGGCGACGGCGGCGAATTCCGACTCCCACGCGGCGATGGCGTTGTCGCCGGTGAAGCGGGTGGTCCCGCCGGCCGAGCCGAGCAGCCCCATCGCGTCCCAGCGCACCCCGAAGCCCATGGCGTGCAGCATCTCGTGCACGGCCAGATCGTCGAGCCGGCCCTGGTTGGACCAGGTCTGGATGTCGGCCGTGTCGAACTGCACGAGGCCCTGATAGGCGGTGCCGTCGGCGCGGAAGCCGGTGGCGGCGCCGCGGGCGGCGGTCCCGTTGGTCCCGTCGATGCTGACCAGTCCGATGTTGATGGCGACGTCGTCGATGGGCCCCAGATCGGCGAGGTCGCCGGTCACGAGGGCGCTGACATATTCCGCCGCGCGAAGGATGTCGGACTGCAGATCGGCGGTCCAGCCGGCGCCGAAGGACAGCGCGACGTTGAAGTCCGAGACGAAGCCCGCGTCGCCGATGCCGGAGGTGTAGCTGGCGTAGACCCCGGCGCTGTCGGGGGTGTTGCCGACCGGATCGGGGTCCGGCTCAGGCTCGGGGTCCGGATCCGGCTCAGGCTCGGGATCGGGGTCCGGTTCGGGCTCGGGGTCCGGCTTGGTGGGTTTGCCCTTGCCGCCGCCCTTGCCGCCTTTGGCCGAGCCGCCGTCGGTCGGGGCGTCGTCAGTCGGGGCGTCTTCTTCCGGGGCGTCGCCATCGCTGGAGCCGCCGCCCTTCTTGCCGCCCTTGGCGGCGGCGAAGTCGGCCTCGGCGTCCGAGCCGTCTTCCTCTTCGACCAGCGCCTCGCGGAACGCACGCAGGGCGCGTCGCGGGGACAGGTCGAGTCCATCCGAAAATTCCTGGAAGTCCGTGAAGCTGATCCCGCTTCCCAGATCTTCCGGCAAGCCCGCCTTGAAGGCACGCCAAACGCCGCGATTCATCACACTACTCCGACTACGCTGACAGCACGCTGTTCACGCGGCTGAACGAACCACTCGCGCGTCGTCGGGTCAACATGAACCTGCGCTGAGCCGGCCCGAAAACATGGAAAATACTACCAAAACAAGTTGCGACTTGTTGTAATACAATTGGCGCCGCCCAAGCGTCGGGCGCGCCTCCTTCCGCAGCGCCTGCGAGACGCTTCAGATCAACCGGAATACACCCGCCGGCGGGTGGCGCGAATCGCGCTCGCCCTCCCGACAGCGGGTCGGAGGCCGCTCAGGCGCGGCCGAGCCGCGCTTCCCGCGCCGCCCTGAGTCGGGCGAAATCGTCGCCGGCATGGTAGCTCGACCGGGTCAGCGGCGTGGCGGAGACCATCAGAAAGCCCTTGCCCTGCGCCGCCCGCTCATAGGCCGCGAATTCGTCGGGCTCCACGAACCGGGCCACGGCATGATGCTTGGGCGTCGGTTGCAGATACTGGCCGATGGTCAGGAAATCCACGTCGGCGGCGCGCATGTCGTCCATCACCTGGTGCACGGCCTGCTTGTCCTCGCCCAGCCCGACCATGATGCCGGACTTGGTGAAGATCGAGGGGTCGAGTTCCTTCACCCGCTGCAGAAGCCGCAGGGAGTGGAAGTAGCGCGCGCCGGGCCGGACCTCGGGGTAGAGGCCGGGGACCGTTTCCAGATTGTGGTTGAACACGTCGGGCCTGGACTCGACCACCATTTCCAGCGCCGAGGGGGCGCATTTCAGGAAATCGGGGGTCAGGATCTCGATCGTCGTGCCGGGGGCCTTGCGGCGGATGGCGCGGACGGTGCGGGCGGTGTGCTCGGCGCCGCCGTCCTCCAGGTCGTCGCGGTCGACCGAGGTGATGACCACATGCGCCAGACCCAGCTTGGCCACGGCGTCGGCGACCTTGGCGGGCTCGAACACGTCGAGCGCCTCGGGCCGGCCGGTGGCGACGTTGCAGAAGGTGCAGCCGCGGGTGCAGATGTCGCCCATGATCATCATGGTGGCGTGGCCCTGCGACCAGCATTCGCCCACATTCGGGCAGCCGGCCTCCTCGCACACGGTGACGAGGCCGTTTTCCTTCATGATCTTGCGGGTGCGCTCATAGCCCTCGCCGCCGGGCGCCTTGACCCGGATCCACTTGGGTTTGCGCAGGATCGGCGCGTCGGCGCGTTTCTGCTTTTCGGGATGGCGCTGGGCGCGGTCGCGCAGGTCGCGGGGCGCGCGCGCGGCTCCCGGCGCGGCCTTTTCGGGCGCGGCGGTGTCGGCGGCGGTGGTCTCGACCGGAATCAGGTCGGCAGGCATGGCGGGCCTCCTTCGCTGAACGCCACTTAAGTCCGTTTCCGTCCGCATGCAAACCTTCCCCGCGCGCCCGGCCCGCCCCTGCGGCGCCGAAGGCACGCGCCGGGCGCCGGCGCAAGCGGGGCCCGGTATCGGACGGATAGCGTCCGGAAGAGATGCCGGCGCGGAGCCGGCGCAGGCAGGGAGACGCGCCATGGACGCGGCGGATCACCAGGACATCGAGGTTCGGGTCGAGGACGGGATCATGATCGTGACCCTGAACCGGCCGGACAAGCTGAACGCCTACACCACGCGGATGGGGCATGAGCTGGCGGCGGCCTTCCGCGCGGCGGATGCCGACGACGCGGTGCGCGCGGTGGTGGTCACCGGGGCGGGGCGCGGGTTCTGCGCGGGGGCGGACGTGTCGGGCGGGACCGCGGCCTTCGACACCACCGGCGGCGGCTCGGCCATGTTCGACACCGACCCGGAGGCGCGGCCGGGGGGCGGTTTCATCGAGGCGATCTTCACCTGCCGCAAGCCCTCGATCGCCGCGATCAACGGGGCGGCGGTCGGGGTGGGGATCACCCTGACCCTGCCGATGGATGTCCGCATCGCCGCCGAGGGCGCGAAGATCGGCTTCATCTTCGCCCGCCGCGGCCTGGTGCCGGAGGCGGGCTCGGCCTGGTTCCTGCCGCGCATCGTGGGCCTGCCGCAGGCGCTGCGCTGGTCGCTGTCGGGCCGGGTGTTCGACGCGGCCGAGGCCCTGCGCGGCGGGTTGGTGTCCGAGACCGCCACGCCCGAGACGCTGCTGGCGCGGGCGCTGGAGATCGCGCACGAGATGACCGACGCCTCGGCCCCGGTCTCGGTCGCGCTGACCCGGCAGATGCTGTGGCGCTTCGCGGGAGAGCCGAGCCCGGCCGGCGCCTTGGCGGTGGATCGCCCGATCTCGATGGAGCGGGGGGCGCATCCGGACGTGCAGGAGGGCGTGGCCTCGTTCCTCGAAAAACGCGCCCCGGCGTTTCCCGGCAAGGTCTCCGAGGACATGCCGAGCCAGTATCCCTGGTGGTCCGGGACCTATTGAGAGGGGGGCGTGATCGAGGGGGGCGGGGACGGAGGGGCGTCGAGCCCCCCCGCCCCCGCGCAGGCTGTCGCCTGCGGGCGCCCATCCGGCGAGGTCAGAGCCCCTTGGCGGGGGTGATCAGGTATTTCACGCCGGTGGCCTTGCGCTGGTAGGTCTCGACCGTGGCGGGGTCCAGCGCCTCGGCCAGCGACAGCTCGCCCGCGTAATGGCTGGCGAAGGTGGTGGTCAGCTCGGCCGCCACCCGGTTGCGCATCCGGTCCCGGACCTCCGGGCTCGCCGCGGCGAGGAAGTTGGTCAGCAGGTAGCCCCCGGTCGCCCAGCTCAGCCCGAAGGAGCGGTCGATGATCGTCGGGCCGAGGTCCAGCGAGCCGTAGATATAGACCTGCTTGCGCACCGAGGAGCCGTAGCGGCTGTATTCCATGCCCTTGGACAGCGCCGTCTCCATCGCCGCCAGGATCTGCCCGGCCAGCTTGCCGCCGCCGATGGCGTCGAAGGCGATGGTGGCGCCGGTGGCCTCGATCGCGTCGGCCAGCTTCGCCTCGAAATCCGGGTCGGAGCTGTCGCAGATGTATTCGGCGCCGATGCCGCGCAGGATCTCGGCCTGCTCGGGCTTGCGCACGATGTTGACCAGCTTCACCCCGTCCGCGAGGCAGATGCGGTTGAGCATCTGGCCGAGATTGGAGGCCGCGGCGGTGTGGATCAGGGCCTTGTGACCCTCGGCGCGCATGGTCTCGACCATCGACAGCGCGGTCAGCGGGTTGACGAAGGCGGAGGCGCCCTCGGCCGCGGTGGCGCCGTCGGGCAGGGGCAGGCAGGCCGCGGCGGGCAGGGTGCGGTACTGGGCGTACATCGACCCGCCGAGCATGGCGACGCGCTTGCCCATCAGGCCCTCGGCGCCCTCGCCGGCGGCGATCACCGTGCCGGCGCCCTCATTGCCCACCGGCATCGACTGGTCCAGCCGGGCGGCGACGTGCTTCAGCCGGCCCTCGGGCACGGGGGCGGTCAGCACGGGGCGGTCGGCCGTGCCCGACGCCTTCATCCCCGACAGATCCGCCGGCCCCAGCAGCAGGCCGAGATCGGAGGGGTTCAGCGGCGAGGCCTCGATCCGCACGACCACCTTGCCGGGGCCGGGATCGGGGACGGCGACTTCCTCCAGCGACAGGGTCAGTTCGCCGGCGGAGGTGATGAGCGAGCGAAGCTCGAGTCCGGTGCGGTCGGTCATGGTGTCTCTCCCGATATCGTTGCGGGGGCGTCCCCCGAAATTCGGGCGGAGCCTCGCGCGTCCTGACCTGCGCGGCAAGGGGCGCCGCGGGGAGAGGCGGGGAGAGGCGGGGCGCCGCGGAACGGGACGGGGCGCCGCGGGACGGGGCGAAACGGAAAAGGGCGCGCCCGGAGGCGCGCCCTTTCCTGTCCCGCGATGCGCGGAGGCTCAGTTCACCTGGGCCAGCAGCGCGTCGACCGAGGCCTTGGCGTCGCCGTAGAACATCCGCGTGTTCTCCTTGAAGAACAGCGGGTTCTCGATGCCCGAATAGCCGGTGCCCGCGCCGCGCTTGGACACGAACACCTGCTTGGCCTTCCACACTTCCAGCACCGGCATCCCGGCGATGGGGGAATTGGGATCCTCCTGCGCCGCCGGGTTCACGATGTCGTTCGCGCCGATGATGATGACCACGTCGGTGTCGGGGAAATCCTCGTTGATCTCGTCCATCTCCAGCACGAAGTCGTAGGGCACCTTGGCCTCGGCCAGCAGCACGTTCATGTGCCCCGGCAGACGGCCCGCGACGGGGTGGATGGCGAAGCGCACCTCCTTGCCCTTGGCGCGCAGCCGGCGGGTCAGCTCCGACACCGAGGCCTGCGCCTGCGCCACCGCCATGCCGTAGCCCGGCACGATGATGACCGAGTCGGCCTCGTCCAGCGCCGCGCCCACGCCATCGGCGTCGATGGCGATCATCTCGCCGTCGATCTCCATGGCCGGGCCCGACGATCCGCCGAACCCGCCCAGGATCACCGAGACGAAGTGACGGTTCATGGCCTTGCACATGATGTAGCTGAGGATCGCGCCCGAGGAGCCGACCAGCGCGCCGACCACGATCAGCAGATCGTTGCCCAGCGAGAAGCCGATCGCCGCCGCCGCCCAGCCCGAATAGGAGTTGAGCATGGAGACGACCACCGGCATGTCGGCGCCGCCGATGCCCATGATCAGGTGATAGCCGATGAACAGCGCCATCAGCGTCATCAGGATCAGCGGCAGCACCCCGCCGGAGCTGGCGTACCAGATCAGCGACAGCACCGAGATCGCCGCCGCCGTGGCGTTGAGCATGTGCCCGCCCGGCAGCTTGGTCGCCGCCGAGGTCAGCTTGCCCGCCAGCTTGCCGTAAGCCACCACCGAGCCGGTGAAGGTCACCGCGCCGATGAACACGCCGAGGAACAGCTCGACCCGCAGGATCGAGATCTCCACCGCGTCCTTCTTGGCGAGCAGGGCCGCGAAGCCCTGCAGGCCGGCGCGGGCCGCCTCGTCCATCGGCAGCACGCGGCCGAGCTCGATATGGGCGTTGTAGCCCACGAACACGGCGGCGAGGCCGACCAGCGAGTGCATGGCCGCGACCAGCTGGGGCATTTCGGTCATCTGCACGCGCTTGGCGACGATGAAGCCGATGATGCCGCCGCCGGCGATCAGCGCCACCGACATCAGCCACAGGCCGGAGCCCGGGCCGATCAGCGTGGCGGCGACGGCCAGCGCCATGCCGGCGATGCCGTACCACACCGCGCGCTTGGCGCTTTCCTGGTTCGACAGCCCGCCGAGCGACAGGATGAAGAGCACCGCCGCGACCACATAGGCCGCGGTCGAGAATCCGTAGTCCATGTCCTCGCCTCCCTTACGATTTCTGGAACATGGCGAGCATGCGCCGGGTGACGAGGAAGCCGCCGAAGATGTTGATGCCGGCCATGAAGATCGACAGCGCCGACAGCAGGATCACCAGCCACGAGCCCGAGCCGATCTGCATCAGCGCCCCGAGAATGATGATCGAGGAGATGGCGTTGGTCACCGCCATCAGCGGCGTGTGCAGCGAATGCGCCACGCCCCAGATCACCTGGAAGCCGACGAAGACCGACAGCACGAAGACGATGAAGTGCTGCATGAAGCTGGCCGGGGCGACGAGCCCCACGCCCAGCAGCAGCGCCGCGCCCACGGCCAGAAGCGTGACCTGGCTTTTGGTCTGCTTCTTGAAGGCGGCGGTCTCGGCGGCGCGCTTCTCCTCGGCGGTCGGCTCCTTCACCTTCTCCTTCGGAGCGGCGGCGGCGATGGCCTTCACCTTGGGCGGCGGCGGCGGGAAGGTGATCTCGCCGCCATGAACCACGGTGGCGCCGCGGATCACGTCGTCCTCCATGTCGACGTTCGGCTGACCGTCCTTCTCGGGCGTCAGGTCGAACAGCATGTGGGCGATGTTGGTGCCGTAGAGGTTCGACGACTGCGTGGCCATCCGGCTGGGGAAGTCGGTGTAGCCGATCACGGTCACGCCGTTCTCGGACACGATCTTCTCGTCGGGGACGGTCAGGTCGCAGTTGCCGCCGCGCTCGGCCGCCAGGTCGACGACCACCGAGCCGGGCTTCATCATCGCCACCATGTCCTCCAGCCACAGCTTGGGGGCCGGGCGTCCGGGGATCAGGGCGGTGGTGATGACGATGTCGACTTCGGGGGCCTGGGCGCGGAACAGCTCCAGCTGCTTTTCGCGGAATTCCGGGCTGGAGGGGGCGGCGTAGCCCCCGGTCCCGGCGCCGTCCTGGCTGTCCTCGAAATCGAGGAACAGGAACTCGGCGCCCATGGACTCGATCTGCTCGGCCACTTCGGGGCGCACGTCGAAGGCGCGCACGACCGCGCCGAGCGCCTGGGCCGCGCCGATGGCCGCGAGGCCCGCGACGCCCGCGCCGATCACCATCACCTTGGCGGGCGGCACCTTGCCCGCGGCGGTGATCTGGCCGGTGAAGAAGCGGCCGAAGTTGTTGGCGGCCTCCACCACGGCGCGGTAGCCGCCGATATTGGCCATGGACGACAGGGCGTCCATCTTCTGCGCGCGGCTGATCCGGGGCACCATGTCCATGGCGATCACGGTCAGCTTCTTGGCGTTCAGCTTGTCCAGAAGCTCGGGGTTCTGGGCCGGCCAGATGAAGGAGATCAGCAGCTTGCCCTCGGGCGCCGCCTCGACCTCGCTTTCCTCGGGGCCGCGGACCTTGACGATGATGTCCGCCTGGTCCCACAGCTCCGCCGCCGAGCCCACCACCGTCACCCCCGCGTCGCGGTAGGCCTCGTCGGTCAGGCTCGCGGCTTCGCCGGCGCCGGCTTCGACCAGGCATTCATAGCCCAGCTTCTGCAGCCGCTTGGCGCTTTCGGGGGTGAGCGCGACGCGCTTCTCCCCCGCGAATATCTCTTTTGGGGCGCCGATTTTCATCCAGCCCTCCTCCTCGTTCTCCTCCAGGACGCGGTGCCGGGTCCCGGCGCGAAGAAGACCGCCCGGGCCGCGATCTGTCCACCGGGCATTTCGCGCGCGCGGCGGAAATAGGCAAGGCGTCTGGGGGTGGTTTCGCGCAATAATCTTGCGCATGGGTCGTCGCGCCGCGCTTTTCGGGCGATGGACGGCGCGGTTTCGCCCGCCAACCGCAGCCCGCCGCCGCCAGGAGCGGCGTGAGACGGCGCGAAGCACAATTCCCCGCTGTGGTTCGTATGCGAATGATTCGCTCGCGCGTGATTTTCGCCGGCCGCGGGTCTTGCCCGGCCATCTTCGCCCGGCGGGAGGCGGGTTGCAAATCCGCAGACGCGGGCATATGCACGCAATAAGCTCTCCCCCGATCGCCCCCCTTCGAAGCGCCCCGACGCAAGGAGCCGCCCGACCATGATCTCCGAGACTCTCGCCCGCGCCCTTGCGCGTCGCGGCGTGCATTACGGTTGGGTGGCCGCCGGCGTCACCTTCCTGACCATGCTGGCCACCGCCGGGGCGCTGGGCTCGGCCGGGGTGTTGCTGCTGCCCCTGCAGGAGGAGTTCGGCTGGACCAACGCCGAGATCTCCACGGCGCTGGCCATCCGGCTGATGCTGTTCGGCCTGCTGGGGCCGTTCGCGGCGGCCTTCATGAACCGCTTCGGGGTGCGGCAGGTCACGGCGACGGCGCTGGCGATGATCGCCGGCGGGATCGTCGCGTCCTTCTTCATGACCGAGGTCCGGCAGATGGTCCTGCTCTGGGGCGTGGTCATCGGCGTCGGCACCGGGATGACGGCGCTGGTGCTGGGGGCTACGGTGGCGACGCGCTGGTTCAGCCATCGCCGCGGGCTGGTGATGGGGCTGATGACCGCCTCCAACGCCACCGGGCAGCTTGTCTTCCTGCCCATGGTCGCCGCCCTGACCGAGGCCCATGGCTGGCGCCTCGCCCTGTCGGTGACCGTGGTCGGGCTGGGGCTGGCCTTCGCGCTGGTGCTGGCGCTGATGCGCGACCGGCCCGCGGATCTGGGCCTCGCCCCCCATGGGGAAACCGCGCTCCAGCCCGCGCCGCCGCCGACCACCGGCCTGCGCCCGCTGCTGGTCATGCCGATCGCCGTGCTGGTGGAGATCGCGGCGACGCGGACCTTCTGGATCCTCTTCGTCACCTTCTTCATCTGCGGCTTCTCCACCAACGGGCTGATCCAGACCCACTGGATCGCGCTGTGCGGCGACTTCGGCGTGCTGCCGGTGGCGGCGGCGGGGATGCTGGCGATGATCGGGGTGTTCGACCTGGCCGGGACCATCGGCTCCGGCTGGCTGTCGGACCGCTTCGACAATCGCCGCCTGCTGGCCTGGTATTACGGGCTGCGCGGACTGTCGCTGCTGTATCTGCCGTTCTCGGATTTCTCGGTGAACCAGCTGGCGATCTTCGCGGTGTTCTACGGGCTGGACTGGGTGGCGACGGTGCCGCCGACCGTGCGCCTGGCCGCAGAGCGTTTCGGGGGCGAGCGCGGGCCGCTGGTCTTCGGCTGGGTCTTCGCCGGCCACCAGATCGGCGCGGCCTGCGCGGCGTGGATGGCGGGGACGACGCGGACCGAGTTCGGCAGCTACATGCCCGCGCTTTACGCGGCCGGGGCGCTGTGCATTCTGGCGGCCATGCTGATCCTGGGCCTGTCGCGCGCCGCCCCGCGCGGAGGCGCGCAGGGCGTCCCCGCGTGATCGCGCAGGGGCGGGAGAGCGAGACGCGGGAGACCCCGATGCGCCAGCGCACCGACTGCTATTGCAACGAGCTTCGCAAGGCCGGCCGCCGCCTGTCCGCCCGCTACGACGCGGCTCTGGCGCCGGCGGGGGTCAATGTCGGCCAGTTCTCGATGCTGCGCCAGGTCGACCACGCGGGCGAGATTTCGTTGACCGAGCTCGGGCGGCGGGCGGAGCTCGACCGCTCCACCGTGGGGCGCAACGCGCGGGTGCTGGTCCGCGGCGGGCTGCTGGACAGCGCGCCGGGCGCCGACCGCCGCGAGGCGACGCTGCGGCTGACCCCGCAGGGGCGCGAGACGCTGGCGGCGGCCTTCCCCCTCTGGACGCAGGCCCAGGCGGAGATCGAGGCCGCGCTGGGGCGGGATGCGGCCAAGGCCCTGCGCCGGGTGCTGAACGGGATCTGAGCCCGAATCGCCGCCCCTCCTGTTGAGGCGCGGTCGCCGCCGGGCCGTGTCGGCGCAGGCATCGCCGATGCGGACTCGACGCGGACCCCGGGCTCGCGCTATGATGGCGGAAAGATGGCGACCCGCCGCCCTGTTCCTCCGGACCTTTTTCTCCGGGGTCGGGTGTTGCGAGGCCGTCACATCCCTGTCGCGCGCCGCGGGCATTCTTCTCCGACGCGCCGACCTTCGACCGGACCCATCGCCGCGAGCCCGTCGCCAGCGCCGCACGCCCCCCCCGACCGGGAGGACGCCTTGCAGGCGCGGCGCGGTTCTCGCCCTACGAAAGGACGCCCCGATGACGCTTCAGGCCGTGATCTTCGACGTGGACGGCACGCTCGCCGAAACCGAGGAACTGCACCGCGCCGCCTTCAACGCCGCCTTCGCCGAGGCCGGGCTCGACTGGGTGTGGGAGCGGGAGCTGTATTACGAATTGCTGGCCGTGGAAGGCGGGCTCGCCCGCATCCGCCACTATGCGGAGGCCTGGCGCCCCCGCGACCTCGCGATGATGGAACATGCCGGCGCCATCGAGGCGCTGCACGCCGCCAAGACCGCGCATTTCCTGGCCTCGATGGAAGAGGGCGCCGCGCTGCGCCCCGGCGTCGGGCGGCTGCTGTCGGACCTGCGCGGCTCGGGCGTGCGGATCGCGGCCTGCACCACCTCGACCCGGGAGGCGTTCGAAGGCCTGATCCTCAACGCCTTCGGCTTCGAGGCGCTGGACTGGTTCGCCGCCGTCGTGACGCGTGAGGACGTGCAGGCGCCCAAGCCCGACCCGGCCCCCTACCGGCTGGTGCTGGAGCGGCTGGGCCTGCGCCCGGAATGCGCGCTGGCGATCGAGGACAGCGCCCGCGGCGTGGCCTCCGCCCGCGGCGCGGGGCTCGACGTGGTGGCGGCGCCGGGGATCTACACCCGCGGCGAGGATTTCTCGCAGGCGCTGGTGGTGCTGAGCGACCTGGGCGAGCCGCATGTGCCCTTCGAGGTGCTGGCCGGCGATCCCGGCCCGTTCTCCTGGGTCGATCCGGATGCGCTGCGCTGGTGGCACGCCCAGGTCGGCGCCGGCCGGGGCGCCGCCGCCTGAGCGGGCGTCGCTCCCTCCCCCACACACCCCCCACACACACTCATTGACCCGAAGGGCCGGCGCCGAGATGCGCCGGCCCTTGTCGCGTCCGACAAAGTAACGACTCCATACTATATTCGCGCTGCACTGCGAAGGCGCGCGGCCAACGCAGGGGAAAGGCGCGACCTACTTGAAAGTATGTGCCCGATGCGCCCGGAAACCGCCCGCGCCGGGTTGATTTCGTCCCGAAAAGGTCATTTACCGCGTCCGCCGCGGGGCCTACGCTCCCGGTCCGGTTTCTCGCGCATTCGGAAACCATCAGGGAGGACATGACATGCGCTTTTTCAAACTCGCCGCCGTTTCGGCGGTGGCTCTCGGCGTCGCGACCGGCGCCCAGGCGGCCTGCGACGACGGCGAAGTCGTCATCAAGTTCAGCCACGTCACCAACACCGACAAGCATCCCAAGGGCATCGCCGCGTCGCTCCTGCAGGAGCGGGTGAACGAGGAGATGAACGGCAAGGCCTGCATGGAGGTCTACGGCAACTCCTCGCTCTACAACGACGATCAGGTGCTGGAGGCGATGCTGAACGGCGACGTCCAGCTGGCCGCGCCGTCGCTGTCGAAGTTCGAGACCTTCACCAAGAAGTACCGGATCTTCGACCTGCCCTTCATGTTCAAGAACATCGATGCGGTGGACGAGTTCCAGACCTCCGAGGTCGGCCAGGCCATGAAGGAGTCGATGACCCGTCGCGGCCTGCTGGGGCTCGAATTCTGGCATAACGGCATGAAGCAGATCTCGGCCAGCAAGCCGCTGCTGGAGCCGTCGGACGCCGCGGGGCTTAAGTTCCGCGTGCAGACCTCCGAGGTGCTCAAGGCGCAGTTCGCCGCGCTCGACGCCAACCCGCAGGCGATGGCCTTCTCCGAGGTCTACGGCGCCCTGCAGACCGGCGTCGTCGACGGGCAGGAGAACACCTGGTCCAACATCTACGGCCAGAAGTTCTTCGAGGTTCAGGACGGCACCACCGAGACCAACCACGGCATCATCGACTACATGGTGGTGACGTCGGTGGACTGGTGGGACGGGCTCGACGCCGACGTGCGCGACCAGCTCTCGACCATCCTCCGGGAAGTGACCGAGACCCGCAACAGCGAGTCCTTCAAGGTCAACGAGGAGGCCAAGCAGGCGATCATCGACGCCGGCGGCGAAGTGCGCCAGCTGACCGCCGAGCAGCGCCAGGCCTGGGTCGACGTGATGAAGCCCGTCTGGGGCCAGTTCGAAGGCGACGTGGGGGCCGAGAACATCGCGGCCGCCCAGGAGATCAACGCCAAGCACTGATCCCGACCCAAAACGACCCGACCCGGGCCAGGCCCGGACCGGGACAGGTCGGCCGGGGCGCGCCTCCCGGCCGGCCCGACGAGCCCCGGCGTTCCGTCCGCCGCGCCTGCGCCGACCGCCCGGCTTTGGGAGGAGCCGGAACGTCGGCGCCGGCGACGCCCGACGCGCGGACCGCGATCCCTTCGCCCCGCCCCGGTTCCGACCGGGGCGGGGCGTCCACCATCGTGACCCCGAAGCGCCGCGGCCCCGCCCCGCCGCCCCGGGGTCGGTCACTCCGGGGGGGAGGCCCCATGCATTACAAAGCCCGTTCGCCGTCAGGCCGCGCGATCAACGCCATCGAAGAGACGCTGATCGCCGCCATTCTCGGCGCAATGACGCTGGTGACCTTCGCCAATGTCGTCGCCCGCTATGTCTTCAATTCCAACATCCTGTGGGCGCTGGAAGTCACGTCCTTCCTGTTCGCCTGGCTGGTCCTGCTGGGGGCGAGCTACTGCGTGAAGACCACCTCCCACCTGGGCGTGGATGCGGTCATCAACATCGCCTCGCCCGCGGTGCGCCGCGTGCTGGGGCTGATCGCGGCGGCGGTCTGCCTGGTCTTCGCGCTGCTGCTGCTGAAAGGCGCCTGGGACTTCTGGGCCCCCTATGGCGAGCTGCAGCCGACCACCGGCCGCTGGTTCCCCACCGGCTTCGGCAATTCCCGCGGGCAGGGCTGGTACGAGCTCAACGACGTGCCGATGCCCGCGATCCTCAACGGCTTCTTCGCCGACATCTTCAACATGGGCGAGCGCTACGAGAAGATGCCCCGCCTGATCCCCTATGTGGTGATGCCGCTGTCGATGCTGCTGCTGGTGCTGCGCTTCGCCGAGGCCGGCTGGGAGATGATCCGCGGGACCCGGTCCTCGCTGATCGCCAGCCACGAAGTCGAAGAGGCGGTGGAGGAAGCCGCCCGCGCCCACCGCGAGCCCGCTGACGCCGCCGGCGCCGCCCCCAAGGGAGGGAACTGAGACCATGGAAGTCGTCATTCTCTTCGGCATGGTCATCACCCTGCTGCTGATCGGCGTCCCGATCGCGGTGGCGCTGGGCTTCTCGTCGACGGTGTTCCTGCTGGTGCTGTCGGACAGCTCGCTCGGCTCCATCGCCCAGACGCTCTACAACGCCATGGCGGGGCACTACACGCTGCTGGCGATCCCGTTCTTCGTGCTCGCCTCCACCTTCATGTCCACGGGCGGGGTGGCGAGCCGGATCATCCGCTTCTCCATCGCCTGCGTGGGGCATCTGCGCGGCGGTCTGGCGATCGCGGGCGTGTTCGCCTGCATGCTGTTCGCGGCGCTGTCGGGCTCGTCTCCGGCCACGGTGGTCGCCATCGGCGGCATCGTCATCGCGGGGATGCAGCAGGTCGGCTACACCAAGTCCTTCGCGGCCGGCGTGATCTGCAACGCCGGCACGCTGGGCATCCTGATCCCGCCCTCCATCGTCATGGTGGTCTATGCGGCGGCGACCGACGTGTCGGTCGGGCGCATGTTCCTGGCGGGCGTGATCCCCGGCATCCTGGCGGGCGTGATGCTGATGATCGGCATCTACGTGGCGGCGCGGGTGCAGAACCTGCCCAAGGGCGACTGGGCCGGCTTCGGCGAGATCATCGCCTCGGGCCGCGAAGCCGGCTGGGGCCTGTTCCTGATCGTCATCATCCTGGGCGGCATCTACGGCGGCGTGTTCACGCCCACCGAGGCCGCGGCGGTGGCGGCGGTCTACGCCTTCCTGATCGCCAATTTCATCTACCGGGACATGGGGCCGCTGCGGGGGCCGGACGGGCCGATTTCGTTCTGGCGCAAGCCCTGGACCGTGGTCACGGCCTGGGTGCATCCCGACACCCGCGACGCGCTGTTCGACGGCGGCAAGCTGACCGTGACGCTGCTTTTCATCATCGCCAACGCGCTGATCCTGAAGCACGTTCTGACCGATGAGCAGATCCCCCAGTCCATCGCCAACTCGATGCTGGACGCGGGGTTCGGCCCGATCATGTTCCTGATCATCGTGAACCTGATCCTGCTGATCGGCGGTCAGTTCATGGAGCCGTCGGGGCTGATCATCATCGTCGCCCCGCTGGTCTTCCCCATCGCCATCAGCCTGGGGATCGACCCGATCCACCTGGGCATCATCATGGTGGTGAACATGGAGATCGGCATGATCACGCCGCCCGTGGGGCTGAACCTCTTCGTCACGTCCGGCGTGGCGGGGATGCCCATGTGGGACGTGGTGAAGGCGGCGCTGCCCTGGCTGGGCATCCTCTTCGTGTTCCTGATCATGGTCACCTACATCCCGGCGTTGTCGACCTTCCTGCCCACCTACTTCATGGGGCCGGAGATCATCACCCGGTGAGGCCGGGGGGGCGTCATGCCCCCCGCTCCCCCGGACGGGGGAGGGAGACGAGCGCGGCGCCGGCGGGGAGACCCCTCGCCGGCGCCGCTGCGTTTCAGGGAAGGCGCCGGGTCAGCGGGTCAGAGGAACTTGACCCATTCGTCCAGCGGCGCGCGCTCCGAATACATCGTGTTGACCGGGTGAGTGCGGTCGATCTTGCCGATGGCGAGGCCGCAGAACACCATCGTCTCCTCCGACGCGCCGGTGAAGGCGTCGATGGTTTCGTGCAGGCGGGCCCAGGCCTCCTGCGCGCAGGTGTCGTAGCCCTCCTCCTGGAAGAGCAGCATCACCGTCTGCAGGAACATGCCCAGATCCGACCATTGCGGAGCGTTCATGCGCCGGTCGACATGGATGAAGAACGCCGCCGGGGCCCCGAAGAAGCGGTAGTTGTTGGCGAACCAGGCGAGGCGGCCGGCCTTGTCGGCGCGCTCGATCCCCAGCTTGGCGTACATCATCTCGCCCACGCCGAAGCGGCGGGTGCGGTAGGGCTCGTGCAGGTTGTCGGGATAGACCTTGTATTCGAACCCCTCGCCCTGGCCGTCGGTCTCGGCCAGCCGCTGGGCGGCGATGGCGCGGAACTCGTCCAGTTTCGGGCCGTTGAGCACCGACACGATCCAGGGCTGAAGATTGCCGCCCGACGGGGCGCGGGAGGCCCGCTCCAGCACCCGCCGGATCACCTCGTCGGGCACCGGGTCGGGCAGGAACGCCCGTGCGGAAATGCGCGCGGCGACCGCTTCGCTGACCTTCATGCTCGTCTCCTCCAAGCTGTGTCGTCTTTGGCCGAATGCATCGCGCGTTTCGCAGGGCGGCACAAGCGCATGCCTTTTTTCGGACTCGCCGGACGGCTACACTGCGCCCGAGCCGGCGCGCCGGCCGCGCCCGGTTCCGGGGTCGCGGCCGACGCGCGCCGATCGAGCCAACGGAGGCGGAATGTCCCGACCATCACCCCGTCACGCCCGCCTGGGCGCGATCCTGATCGCCGCGACCGCGGCCGGCTGCGCCTCGGCCGAGGCCCCGCCGCCCGCGCGCGGAACCCCCCCCGCCGTCGAGGCCCCGCCGCCCGAGAGCCAGACCTTCGGCGAATGGCGGATGAGCTTCCGCGGCCGGGCGCTGGCCGCCGGCATCCGCGCGGACGTCTTCGACGCGGCCTTCGCCGGGGTCACCGTGAACGAGCGGGTGCTGGAGCTGGACAACTACCAGCCCGAATTCTCCCGTCCGATCTGGGAATACCTGGACAGCGCGGTCTCCGACACGCGGGTGTCGAAGGGGCGCGAACTGGCCGCCTCCAAGCGCGCGCTGCTCGATGAGATCGAGGCCCGCCACGGCGTCGACCGGGAGGCGGTGCTGGCGATCTGGGGGATGGAGAGCGCCTTCGGGGCGAATTACGGCGACATCCCCGTGGTGCAGAGCCTGGCGACGCTGGCCTGGCAGGGACGCCGCAAGGATTTCGCGGAGGAGCAGCTGATCTCCGCCCTGCGCATCATCCAGGCGGGCGACGTGACGCCCTCGCGGATGGTCGGGTCCTGGGCGGGCGCGATGGGGCACACCCAGTTCATCCCGACCAGCCTGGAGGCCTATGCGGTCGATCATAACGGCGACGGGCGGCGCGACCTGTGGTCGGCGGACGCGGCGGACGCGCTGGCCTCGACGGCGAATTATCTGGGCCGCTTCGGCTGGACCCTGGGCGCGCCGGCGGCGGTGGAGGTGCGGCTGCCGGCGGGCTTCGACTACGCCATGGCCGACGCCGACATCCGGCGAACCGCGGCCGAGTGGTCGGCGCTGGGGATCCGGGGCGTGAACGGGGCCGGGCTGACGCCTTCGGACGGGGTGGCGATCATCGCGCCGGCCGGGGCGCGCGGGCCGGCCTTCGCGGCCTATCCGAATTTCCGGGTCATCATGCGCTACAACAACGCCACGTCCTACGCGCTGGCGGTGTCGCTGCTGGCCGACCGGATCGCGGGCAAGCCCGGGGTGCAGGGCGAGTGGCCGCGCTCGGACCGGCCGCTGTCGCGCTCCGAGCGGGTGGAGATGCAGGAGCGGCTGACCGCCCTGGGCTACGACACCCAGGGCGCCGACGGCATCATCGGGCCGAATTCCCGCAAGGCGATCCGGGGCTTCCAGGCCGCGCGCGGCCTGGTTCCCGACGGCTATGCCGGGGCCGAGCTGCTGGCCGCGCTGCGCCAGGCCGGGGGCTAGGCGCCGGGGGGCTAGGTGTGGAATCTCATCAGGTTGTTCAGTGCGACGACGGGCGTTCGGCTGCCGATGGCTGAATGTGAGCGCTTGTGGTTGTACCAGTCAATCCAGCGCGGCAGATCCCGCGCCCTGGCGTCGGATGACGGGTACGGGATCGCATAGGCCCACTCGCGCAGAAGGGTCTGGATAAAGCGCTCCGCCTTGCCGTTGGTCCTGGGCGTATAGGGTCGGGTGCGGATGTGGCGCAGCCCCAGCAGACGGATCGCCTTCGCGAACAGCTTCGAGACATAGGCCGAGCCGTTGTCGGTCATGATCCTCTCGGCGCGCACGCCGCGGGCGCGGAACCAGCGCAGCGCCCGGACCAGGAAGCCGGTCGCCGTGCCGCGGCGCTCGTCGGGCAGAACCTCGACATAGGCGAGCCGGGTGGCGTCATCGATGGCGACGTGGACGAAGTCCCAGCCTGCGCCGCGGTTGCGCCCCGCGCGTCTGTCGCCCGTACTGCGATGGCCGGCGCGCGCGAAACGCCCCAGCTTCTTGATGTCGAGGTGGATCAGCTCGCCCGGTCGGTCGCGCTGATACCGGCGCGGCGGCTCTTTGGGCTCCAGCGAAGACAGGCGGCCCAACCCGGCCTGGCGCAACCACCGCGCGACGGTGGAACGCGGCAGGTGCAGCTTCGCCGCGATCTCCGCCGCGGTGAGGCGGAAGTCGCGGCGCAGGCGGCAGGCGATGTCGATCCACGGCCGGGCGGCGTCCGGCGCGCTCGATGCGCTGGAGCGGCTTTCAAGCGCCGCCGCCCCGCCCGTCCGATGACGGCGCAGCCACTTCCAGACCGTTCGGGCGGAGACGCCGAGCTCCTCGGCGATCCGCGGGACGGGAGGACCTTCGGTGTGGCGGGCGACCATGAGGGCTCGACCATGCACGGTGGTCCGGGCATTCTTGTGCGGGCTGTTCATGCGAGGCGGTCCCGGCTGGAGGTTTGGCGATCACAGCCTAAACCCGCAGCGCGTGAACAACCTTCCGAGATTCCACAGCTAGGCGCCGACGTCGGGCTGAGGGGGCGCGGCCCGCAGCGCCCTTTCGGGCGCTCGGCGAAGGCTGCGCCTCCGCCCCCCCGCGCTTGCGCGCGGGCGCGGGCCGCTGGCGCCCGGGGCCCGACCGGCGGCGCGGGCGGAAAGGCCGGAAGGGCTTGCCGCGACCCGCCGCGCGTGTCTTCGCTGGCCGGACGCGATGGAGCGAGGGCGGGGAGAGACGTCGATATGGATCTCGGATTGTGGCTGAGCTTCGCGGCGGCCTCCGCCGTGCTGGTGGCGATTCCCGGGCCGACGGTGATGCTGGTGGTGGGCTTCGCGCTGGGCGAGGGCCGGCGCTCCGTCGCCGCCACCGCGCCCGGCGTGGCGCTGGGCGACCTGATCGCCACCGCCTGTTCGCTGCTGGGGCTGGGGGCGCTGATGGCGGCCTCGGGCGCCGTCTTCGCCGTGGTGAAGTTCGCGGGCGCGGCGTATCTGGTCTGGCTGGGCGCCCGGATGCTCTGGGGCGCGCGTCATGGGTCGGGCGCGCCCCGGGCGCAGGCTCTGCGCGCCTCCGCCAGTCGGGCGAAGATGTTCCGGCAGGCGTTTCTCGTGACCCTGCTGAACCCCAAGGCGCTGGTGTTCTTCGTGGCCTTCGCCCCGCAATTCATCGACCCGACCGCCGCCTATCCGCCGCAAGCCGCCATCCTGGTCGCGACCTTCACGGCGCTGGGCGCGGTCAACGCGGTGCTCTGGGGCCTGGCGGCGGGGGAGATGCGCGCCCGCTTCGCCCGTCCCGGCGCCATGGCCCTGGCCGAGCGGATCGGCGGCGCCAGCCTGATCGGGGCCGGGGCGCTCACCGCGCTGACCTCGCGCGCCTGAGAGCCGTGAGGGCGTGATCCCCGGTTGAGCGCGGGCCCGATCCGTGCAGGGATCGGGGGGTGAACACGCCCGCGCATCTCATCTTCGCCGCCGCCGCTTTCGCGCGCCCGGGCCAGCGGAAACGCAACCTCGCGGCGCTGGCCGGCGGGCTCGCGCCCGACCTCGCGCTGTTCCTGCTGATCGGCTGGGCGAGCTTCGTCGAGGGCCGCAGTCCCCCCCAGATATTCCGCGAGGACTATGTCTCCCCGCTCTGGCAGGGGATCTTCCGGGTGGACAACTCGATCCCGCTCTGGGGGGCGCTGCTGGGAGGCGCGCTGGCGGCGCGGGGGCCGCTGCTGGCGGTGTTCGCCGGGGCGGCGCTGCTACATCTCGCCTTCGACCTGCCGCTGCACAATTCCGACGCGCGCCCGCATTTCTGGCCGCTGAGCGACTGGGTGTTCCGCTCTCCGCTCAGCTACTGGAACCCGGCCCGCCACGGGGACCTGGTCGGCGCGGTGGAGATCGCGGCCTGCGTCGCGCTCTGCGCCCTGCTCTGGCGGAGGTTCGAGACCTGGCCCGCCCGCGCGCTGATCGGCGCGGGGCTGCTGGCCGAACTGGCGCCGGGGCTGATCTGGCCGCTGATCCTCGGGTGACCCCCGGTTCAGTGCGGCGAGGTGTCGGAGAACAGTTGCAGCACCACCACGCCCGCCACGATCAACCCGATCCCGGCGATGGCGGCGAGGTCCAGCTTCTGGCTGAAGATCACCCAGCCGATCAGGGTGATGAGCACGGTGCCCACCCCCGACCACATGGCGTAGGCGACGCCCACCGGCATGTGCCGCAGGGTGAGGGAGAGGAAGAAGAAGGCCACCGCGTAGCCCCCGACGACGACGACCGAGGGGCCGAGGCGCGTGAACCCCTCCGAGGATTTGAGCGCCGTGGTGCCGATGACTTCGCCGACGACGGCGACGATCAGATAGATCCAGACGATCATCCCAGGCTCTCCTCGAATCCGGCGGCTGCGGGGGGTGTCCGCGCGGGCTGGGTCGCCCGTCCGGCGGTCCGAGGCAATAGGCGACGCGGCGCCCCTGGTCAGAGCCGCGCGCGCATGGCGTCGGCCAGCGCGCGCGAGGTGCGGCGGATGCGGGCGAGCTCGGCCGTGTCCTGATGCAGCACCAGCCAATAGGCGCGGGTGATCCGGGTGACCTCGGGCAGCACCGGGCGCAGGATCGGGTGGCGGGCGGCCATGAAGTCGGGCAGCACGCCGAGCCCGCCGCACGCCAGCACCAGCTCCAGCTGCACCAGAAGCGAGGTCGAGGACAGCGCCGGCGCGCCGGTCGCCCCGATCTCGGCCAGGTAGTCCAGCCCCTTGTCGAAGATCAGGTCGGGGACATAGCCGACCAAGCGATGATCCTTGAGGTCCTCGGTCCCGCGCAGCTCCCGCCCCTTGAGGTAGTCCGGGTGGCCGTAGAGGCGCAGGCTGTAGTCGGTGATCTTGCGGATCTTCAGCCGACCCGCCGCCGGAGGTGTGATCACAACCGCAAAATCCGCCTCCCGCTGGCTGAGCGAGAAGGTGCGGGGCAGGGCCACGATCTGCAGTTCCAGCCGCGGATGCTCGACGCAGAGCGCCGCCGCGGCCTCGGTCACCAGGTGCGAGGCCGCGCCCTCCGGCATCCCCACCCGCACCGCGCCGGTCAGGTCATGGTGGCGCCCGCCCACCTCCATCGCGGCGGCCATGGTCACGCTTTCCATCGCCTCGGCGGCGGGCATCAGCAGGCGTCCGGCCTCGGTCAGGGCGTAGCCGCGGGGGGATCGGTCGAAGAGGCGCGTGGACAGCGCCTCCTCCAGCGCCGCCACACGGCGGGACACGGTGGCGTGGTCCACGCTCAGCGCGCGGGCGGCCGAAGTCAGTCGTCCGCTGCGCGCGACGTGCAGGAAAAAACGCATGTCATCCCAGTTCATGGGACCCGTTGTGCACCAATGCACAACCGTTTTGAACAGAATCCCATTGCCTCGCGCGGGATTTCGTGGAGGCTTCGCGCTCGAAAACGATCCCCCTGGAGGACCCCACGATGACCACCGAACTCACCCACTGGATCGACGGCCAGCATGTCAAAGGGACCTCGGGTCGTTTCGCCGACGTCTACAACCCCGCGACGGGCGAAGTGCAGGCCAAGTGCCCGCTGGCCTCGGACGAGGAGATGCACGCCGCGGTGATGTCCGCCAAGGCGGCGCAGCCGGCCTGGGCCGCGGTCAACCCGCAGCGCCGCGCCCGCGTCCTGATGGCCTTCGTGCAGCTGCTGCACCGGGACATGGACAAGCTGGCCGAGGCCCTGAGCCGCGAGCATGGCAAGACCATCCCCGACGCCAAGGGCGACGTGATCCGCGGCCTGGAAGTGGCCGAGTTCTGCATCGGCGCGCCGCACCTGCTGAAGGGCGAATACACCGACGGCGCCGGCCCGGGCATCGACATCTATTCCATGCGCCAGCCGATCGGCGTGGCCGCGGGCATCACGCCCTTCAACTTCCCCGCCATGATCCCGATGTGGAAGTTCTGCCCGGCCATCGTCGCCGGCAACGCCTTCATCCTGAAGCCGTCCGAGCGCGACCCCTCGGTTCCGCTGATGCTGGCCGAGCTGATGAAGGAAGCGGGCCTGCCCGACGGCATCCTTCAGGTGGTCAACGGCGACAAGGGCGCGGTCGACGCGATCCTCGACCATGAGGAGATCGGGGCCGTGGGCTTCGTCGGCTCCACCCCCATCGCGCATTACGTCTATTCCCGCGGCACGGCGGCCGGAAAGCGCGTTCAGTGTTTCGGCGGCGCCAAGAACCACATGATCATCATGCCGGACGCCGATCTCGACCAGGCCGCCGACGCGCTGGTCGGCGCGGGCTACGGCGCGGCCGGCGAGCGCTGCATGGCGATCTCCGTCGCCGTGCCGGTGGGCGAGGCCACCGCCGACGCGCTGATCGAGAAGCTGATCCCCAAGATCGAGGCGCTCAAGGTCGGCCCCTACACCGCCGGCAATGACGTGGATTACGGCCCCGTGGTCACCGCGGCGGCGCGGGAGAAGATCCTCGGGCTGGTCGATCAGGGCGTGAAGGAAGGCGCGACGCTGGCCGTCGACGGCCGTGACTTCAAGATGCAGGGCTACGAGAACGGCTATTTCATCGGTCCGTGCCTGTTCGACAACGTCACCAAGGACATGGAGATCTACAAGCAGGAGATCTTCGGCCCGGTGCTGTCGACCGTGCGCGCCAAGACCTACGAGGAGGCCCTGAGCCTCGCCATGGATCACGAGATGGGCAACGGCGTCGCCATGTTCACCCGTGACGGCGACGCGGCGCGGGATTTCGTGAGCCGGATCAATGTCGGCATGGTCGGCGTCAACGTGCCGATCCCGGTGCCGCTGGCCTACCACACCTTCGGCGGCTGGAAGAAGTCGGTGTTCGGCGACCTGAACCAGCACGGCCCCGACGCCTTCCGCTTCTACACCCGCACCAAGACGGTCACCTCGCGCTGGCCGTCGGGCGTGAAGGAAGGGGCGGAGTTCGTCATTCCGACCATGGCGTGATGCGGCGGCGGGAGGTCGCGGCCTCCGACGCGCCGCAGAGCAAGGGCGGCTTCGCGCCGGCGGTGGAAACCGTCGGCGCGTCGCGCACGCTCTGGGTCTCGGGCCAGATCCCCGTGACCGCCTCGGGCGAGGTTCCCGAGGGGTTCGAGGCGCAGGCCCGCGTCGCCTGGGCCAATGTCGAGGCGCAGCTGCGCGCCGGCGGCATGGGATTGTCGGACATTGTCAAGGTGACCACCTTCCTCTCGGATCGCCGATATGCGATGCCCAACCGGGAGGTTCGCGCCGAGGTTCTGGGCGAGCTGCGCCCGGCGCTGACCGTGATCGTGTGCGATATCTTCGACGAGGCCTGGCTGCTGGAGATCGAGGCGGTGGCCCAGGCCTGACCGCGCGACCCCGGCCGACGCCCCCCCCTCGCCCCGGCGCGACCGGCGCGACCAGAATCAACGCCGACAAGGCGACCGAGACCGGAGGAGACCCGAGATGGATTTCGCGCTGAGCGAGGAGCAGCAGGCGCTGTTCGACATGGCCCGCGACTTCGGCGCCGAGAAGATCGCCCCCTTCGCCGCCGAGTGGGAGCGCGAGGGCGCCTTCCCCCGCGCGATCCTGGAGGAGGCCGGGGCGCTGGGCCTCGGCACCATCTACGTGTCCGAAGAAGCGGGCGGGGCCGGGCTGACCCGGCTCGACGCCACGCTGATCTTCGAGGCGCTGTCGATGGCCTGTCCCTCGGTCGCGGCCTTCATCTCGATCCACAACATGTGCGCGCGGATGCTGGACATGTACGGCTCGGCGGAGCTCAAGGCCAAGTGGATGCCCAGGCTCGCCAGCTTCGAGACCGTGGCCTCCTACTGCCTGACCGAGCCGGGCTCCGGCTCCGACGCCTCCGCCCTGCGCACCCGCGCCGTGCGCACCAACGAGGGGTGGGAGCTGACCGGCTCCAAGGCCTTCATCTCGGGCGGCGGGTTCTCGGACCTCTATTTCGTCATGTGCCGAACGGGGGAGGACGGGCCGCGCGGCATCTCCTGCTTGCTGGTCGAGGACGGGGCAGAGGGCCTGTCCTTCGGCGCCAATGAACGCAAGATGGGCTGGAAGGCCCAGCCCACGGCGCAGGTGCAGTTCGACAGCGCCAAGGCCGGCCCCGACGCGCTGCTGGGCGAGGAAGGGCGCGGCTTCGTCTACGCCATGACCGGGCTCGACGGCGGGCGTCTGAACATCTCGGCCTCGGCGCTGGGCGGGGCGCAGACGGCGCTGACCGCGGCCTCGACCTATATGGGGCAGCGCCAGGCCTTCGGGAAAACGCTCGACCAGTTCCAGGCGCTCCAGTTCAAGCTGGCGGATATGGAGATCGAGCTTCAGGCCGCCCGCATCTTCCTGCGCCAGGCCGCGTGGAAGCTGGACCGGAAGTCGCCGGACGCCACCAAGTTCTGCGCCATGGCCAAGCGCTTCGTCACCGACACCGCCTTCAAGGTGGCCAACGACGCCTTGCAGCTGCATGGCGGCTACGGCTACCTCGAGGATTACGGCATCGAGAAGATCGTGCGTGACCTGCGCGTGCACCAGATCCTCGAAGGCACCAACGAGATCATGCGCCTGATCACGGCGCGCGCGCTGCTGGCAGAGCGCGGCTGAACAGGCGGAAGGGGAGAGACATGGCTGAACTCATCGTCGCGAAGACCGGCAAGGCCGGGCGTCTGACGCTCAACCGGCCGGATCAGCTCAACGCGCTGACCCACGGCATGGCGCTGGGCATCGAGGCCGCGCTGCTGGAATGGAAGGACGACCCGGAGGTGGCGCTGGTGGTGATCGACGCCGCCCCCGGCCGCGCCTTCGGCGCCGGCGGCGACATCAAGGCGATGTGGGCCCATGGCTCGAAGGGCGATTTCGCGTTCTCGCGGGGGTTCTGGACCGACGAGTACAGAATGAACTCGGTGATCTCGAACTATCCCAAGCCCGTCGTGACCGTGGTCGACGGCATCGTCATGGGCGGCGGCGTGGGGGTGGCGAGCCACGCCTCGCACCGCGTCGCGTCGGAGAAGACCCTGCTGGCCATGCCCGAGACCGGCATCGGCCTGCTGCCCGACGTGGGCGGCACCTGGATCCTGGCCAACGCCCCGGGCCGCTTCGGCGAGTATCTGGGCCTGACCGGAACCCGGATCGGGGTGGCGGACGCCATCCTCACCGGCTTCACCGACAGCTACGTGCCCTCCGCCGATCTCGCCGCCCTGATCGCGACGCTGGAGGAGACGGGCGACGTCTCCGCCGTGGCCAAGGCGGCGAAGGACCCGAAAACCGCCGTTGAGCCCGCGGTGGCGCCCTTCCTGGAAAGCATCCGGGCGGAGATCGAGTCGATCTTCGACTGCACCACCCCCATGGCCATCCTCGAGGACCTCAAGGCCAGCGACTCGGCCTGGGCGCAGGACGCGGCCAAGGCCATCGCGCGGGCCTGCCCCCTGTCCGTCGCCTGCACCCTGATCGGCGTGCGCGACACCCGCGACATGGACAGCCTGGAGGAGGCGCTGGCCCATGAGCTGCGCTTCACCTGGCGCAGCCAGGAGATCGGGGAGCTGAACGAGGGCGTGCGCGCCCAGCTGATCGACAAGGACCGCGACCCCAAGTGGAAATGGCCGCGGCTCGAAGATGTGTGGCCCGACCGGGCGATGGCGATGTTCGCCCCGCTCGGCGACAACGAGTTGAAGCTATGAGCGGATTGATCCTGACCGGCCTCTACGATTCGCCCTTCGTGCGGCGGGCGGCGCTGGCTCTGACCTTCCACGGCATCGAATTCGAACACCGCGCCCTGTCGGTGTTCGGGGACTTCGACGAGGTGCTGAAGGTCAACCCGCTGGGCCGCGCCCCGGCGCTGGAGATGGAGGACGGCCGCGTCCTGGTGGACAGCCGCGCCATCATCGAGTGGGTCGAGGCCTGGGCCGACCCCGAGCGCCGCCGCCTGACCCCGCGGGAGCAGGAGGACCTTCTGGTCACGCTCAAGATCGAGTCGGTGGCCATCGGGCTGGCCGAGCTGGCCGTGTCGCGGTCGCTGGAGGCCCGGCGCGAGCCGCAATACCAGGACCCGGCCCGCTTCGCGCGGCTCGACCGCCAGATCGGCTCGGCGCTGAGCTGGCTGGAGGAGCGCGCGCGGGTGATCCGGACCCAGGGCATGCCGGCGCACGGCCTGTCGCGCGCCGGCATCGCCTCGGTCTGCGCGGTGACCTATCTGCGCCACCGCTGGCCGGACCTGCTGGACGCGGCGGGCTGCGAGAACCTGGTCGCGCTGACCGCCGAGCTGGAGCAGACCGAGCCCTTCACGCTCGTCCCCTTCCCGGCGGGCTGAGCGGCGGGCACGCGAGCCGCGCCCGCCATTCGCGGGGGGCGCGGCCAAGACGACCAAGACCACGACAACGGGCATCGGGAGGAACGGGCATGAAGATCGGGTTCATCGGTCTGGGCAACATGGGCGCGCCGATGGCGGCCAATCTGGCGAAGGCGGGGCACGAGGTGACCGGCTTCGACGTGGCGGGGATCGTGGCGGAGGGCTGCGCCTCGGCCGCCTCCGCCCCCGAGGCCGCGGCGGGGCGCGATGCGGTCATCACCATGCTCCCCAACGGGGAGATCCTGACCCGCGTGACGGCCGAGATCGTGCCGGCGATGACGCCGGGCGCGGTGTTCGTCGATTGCTCCACGGTGGATGTGGACAGCGCCCGCGCAGCGCATGAGTCCGCGTCGCGGGCCGGGCTGCTGTCCGTGGACGCGCCGGTTTCGGGCGGCGTCGGCGGCGCGGCGGCGGGCTCGCTGACCTTCATGGCCGGCGGCTCGGACGAGAGCTTCGCGGCCGCGGCGCCGCTGTTCGAGATCATGGGCGCCAAGGCGGTGCATTGCGGCGCGCCGGGCGCCGGGCAGGCGGCCAAGATCTGCAACAACATGGTGCTGGGCATCTCGATGATCGGGGTGTGCGAGGCGTTCAACCTGGCCGACAAGCTGGGGCTGGACCGCCAGGCGATGTTCGACGTGGTGAGCACGTCGTCGGGCCAGTGCTGGTCGATCAACACCTATTGCCCGGCGCCGGGCGTGGGGCCGACCAGCCCGGCGGACAACGGCTACAAGCCCGGTTTCGCGGCGGAGCTGATGCTCAAGGACCTGCGGCTGAGCCAGCAGGCGGCCGATGCGGTGGGCGCGCCCACCCCGATGGGCGGCAAGGCCATGGAGCTCTACGACGCCTTCGTGGGCGAGGACGGCAAGGGCCTGGATTTCTCGGCGATGCTGCCCCGTCTGGCGAAGATGAACCGATAAGGCGCGGGGCGGGCGCCGCGGAGGTCCGCACGCCCGTCCACGCCGGCTTCGCCCCGACCGGTCCGAACGACGCCACGCCGCCCCTCGGGGCGGCGTTTTCCTTTCCGCGAAAGGAAACGGATGCGCGCGGCCGGGACCAAGTGGAAAAGATGCGCCGCGTCAGCGCGTGCGCAGGCGGATCACCACGTCGACCTTGGAGATCTCGGTCCCCTCGGGGGCCTCGGGCAGACGCTCGATCTTCACCGAGTCGCGCGGGGCGTCGGTGAGGCGGCCGTCATCCTCCCAGTAGAAATGGGGATGATCCTCGATCCGCGTGTCGTAGTAGCTGCGCGCCCCGTCCACCGTGATCTCGGCCAGCAGGCCGGCTTCGGTGAAGCTGCGCAGGGTGTTGTAGACGGTGGCGAGGCTCACCGGCTCTCCCAGCCCCTGGGCGGCGTCATGCAGCGTCTCGGCGGTCACGTGGCGGTTGCGGCCGTCGCCGGCCAGCAGCAGCGCCAGCGCCCGCCGCTGGCGGGTCGGACGCAGGCCGGCCCGCGACAGCCAGCGGCCGGCGCGCGTCTGGGCATCGGGCCCCATCGCAGTCGAAAGTTGATCCATGAGGCATGAATACGGTGCGAAACCCCCGCGCTTCAAGAGATTCATTGCGATTCCGCACATCCCATCCGCCGCAGCGCCGCTTGCGCCGCGTTCCCCCCGGGTGCTAGGGACACCGGGACTTACACGCAACGGCAGGGACGCGCGGAACCGGCATGAGCAGCGAGCGGGCGAGCAGCTACGACTACGAGGGCCTGATGGCCTGCGCCAGGGGCGAGCTTTTCGGGCCGGGCAACGCCCAGCTGCCCGCGCCGCCCATGCTGATGGTGTCGCGCATCACCTCAATCACCGAAACCGGCGGGGAGCACGACAAGGGCGAGATCGTCGCCGAGTTCGACGTGACCCCCGACCTGTGGTTCTTCCAGTGCCATTTCCTCGGCGACCCGGTGATGCCGGGCTGCCTGGGGCTGGACGCGCTGTGGCAGCTCACCGGCTTCTTCCTGGGCTGGAAGGGCATGCAGGGCCGCGGCCGGGCGCTGAGCGTCGGCGAAGTGAAGCTGACCAAGATGGTGACGCCCGAGGTGAAACGCCTTCGCTTCCACGTCTCGATGAAGCGCATCATCGACCGGAAACTGAAAATGGGCATCGCCGACGGGTTGGTCGAAGCCGATGGAGAACCCACCTACGCCGTGAAGGACATGCGCGTAGGCCTGTTTCAGGACGCCTGAAGCGCGCCGGCGACCCCCGCCGGACGCCGGAGCGGGCCGCGCCTTGCGCGAAATTTCTGCCGGTCCCTGCGCAGCGCGCGGGCGGCAAGACCCAAGGGAGGCCCGTATGCGGCGCGTCGTCATCACCGGACTGGGGATCGTCTCCTCCATCGGCAACTCCGCCCAGGAGGTGCTCGGCAGCCTGAGAGAGGGCAAGTCCGGCATCTCCGCCGCCCCCGACTACGCTGAGCACGGTTTCCGCTGCCAGGTGCACGGGGCCCCGCAGATCGACCTCGCCGAGGCCGTGGACAAGCGCAACCTGCGCTTCATGGGCGAGGGCGCGGCCTACAACTTCGTGGCGATGGAGCAGGCGATCGCCGATGCGGGCCTGGAGGAGAGCGAGATCTCCCATCCCCGCACCGGCCTGATCATGGGCTCGGGCGGTCCGTCCACCAAGAACCTGTTCCAGGCCCACAAGATCGTCATCGAGAAGGGCTCCCCCAAGCGGATGGGGCCGTTCATGGTGACCCGGGGCATGTCCTCGACCAACTCGGCCTGCCTGGCGACGCCCTTCAAGATCAAGGGCGTGAACTACTCGATCACATCGGCCTGCTCGACCTCCGCCCATTGCATCGGCAGCGGGGTGGAGCAGATCCAGTTCGGCAAGCAGGACGTGGTCTTCGCCGGCGGCGGCGAGGAACTGGACTGGACCCTGTCCTGCCTGTTCGACGCCATGGGCGCGATGTCGTCCAAGTACAACGACACGCCGACCACCGCGTCGCGCGCCTTCGACAAGACCCGCGACGGCTTCGTCATCGCCGGCGGCGCCGGGGTCGTGGTGCTGGAGGAGCTGGAGCACGCCAGGGCCCGCGGCGCCAAGATCTACGCGGAAGTCACCGGCTACGGCGCGACCTCCGACGGCTATGACATGGTCGCGCCCTCGGGCGAGGGGGCGGAGCGCTGCATGCAGCTGGCGCTGGACACGCTCGGCGACCGCAAGGTGCAGTATATCAACGCCCACGGCACCTCGACGCCCGCCGGCGACGTGACCGAGGTCAAGGCCGTGCGCCGGGTCTTCGGCGACGACCAGCCGGTGATCTCGTCGACCAAGTCGCTGACCGGGCATTCGCTGGGCGCGACCGGGGTGCAGGAGGCGATCTACTGCCTGCTGATGCTCCAGAACGACTTCGTGACGGCCTCGGCCAACGTGACCGAGCTCGATCCCGA
Organism: Albimonas donghaensis; assembly: GCF_900106695.1. GTDB lineage: Bacteria > Pseudomonadota > Alphaproteobacteria > Rhodobacterales > Rhodobacteraceae > Albimonas > Albimonas donghaensis. The sequence goes on along the minus strand of NZ_FNMZ01000003.1, from coordinate 239,257 downwards.
GCTACATCCCGATGAGATCGCCACGACGCGGGTCGACAACGCCGGTCTCGATACCGTGCTGTCGAATTCCTTCGGCTTCGGCGGAACCAACGCGACGCTGGCGCTCAGCCGGTACCACGGCTGATAACGAGGGAATGGGCGAGATGGACAAGGGTCTTATGGCCGGCAAGCGCGGGCTTGTCATGGGCGTCGCCAACGATCACTCCATCGCCTGGGGCGTGGCCAAGGTGCTCGCGGAACATGGCGCGGAGCTGGCTTTCACCTATCAGGGTGAGAATTTCGGCAAGCGGGTGAAGCCGCTGGCGGATTCGCTGGGGGTGAAGCACCTGATGCCGGCGGACGTGCAGGACGAGGCCTCGCTCGACGCGGTGCGCGATGAGCTGGCCGACGCCTGGGGCCATGTGGATTTCCTGATCCACGCCATCGCCTTTTCCGACAAGAACGAGCTTCAGGGCCGCTTCGCCGACACCACGCGGACGAACTTCCTGAAGTCGCTCGACATCTCCTGCTATTCGCTGGTGGACATGTCCCGGCGGATGCTGCCGCTGATGCAGGGGGGCGGCTCGATCGTCACCATGTCCTATCTCGGCGCGCAGCGGATCATGCCGAACTACAACGTCATGGGCGTCGCCAAGGCGGCGCTGGAGGCGTCGGTGCGCTATCTCGCCAACGACCTGGGGCCCGAGGGCATCCGGGTCAACGCGCTGTCTCCGGGGCCGATGCGGACCCTTGCGGGCTCGGCCGTGGGCGGGGCGCGCCGGGTCTACAAGAACGTGGCGGACAACTCCCCGATGCGGGCCAACGCGACGCTGGACCATATCGGCGGCGCGGCGATGTATCTGTGCTCGGACTACGGCGCGTCGACCACCGGCGAGGTGATCTTCGTCGACGGCGGCTACCACGCCATCGGCATGGCGCAGCTGGAGAACCTGGCCCCGGTCCAGAGCTGAGCGGCGGTCGGGCGTCCGACGGGCTGAAACGCGAACGGGGGCCCCGGGGCCCCCGTTTCCCGTTCCGGCGCCGGGCGCGGCGGCTCAGACCATCTTCTTCTTGATCGCCTCGCGCCACACGGTGAACAGCCCCGCCGCGATCACCAGCGCCGCGCCGATGATGACCGGACCCTCCAGCACCTCGCCGAACAGGAACACGCCGGTCATCGCGCCCAGCATGGTCTGCACGTATTGGACGGGCTGGATGACCACGGCGTCGGTGCTCTCCAGCGCCTTGATGAAGAAGAAATGCCCGGTGGCGCCGGTGCAGCACAGGATCGCCAGCCAGCCCCAGTCGGCGAGGCTCAGGCTGGTCCAGTAGAACGGGCCGATGAAGGTCATCACCACCATGCCGCCGACGCCGGTGTAGAAGAAGGTGGTGGTCGCGCTGTCCGTCCGGCTGACCAGCCGCGTCATCACCCCGTAGGTGGCGATGCCCGCGACCGCCAGCATGGCGATCCAGATGTCCCCGTCGAACATCGCCGGGCCGGGGCGCAGGATGATCAGCACCCCGATGCAGCCCACTCCGATCGCCGACCAGCGCCGCCAGCCCACCGGCTCCTTCAGCACCGGCACCGACAGGGCGGCGACCAGCAGCGGCGCGGCGGCGAACAGGGCCATGGTCTCGGCCAGGCCGACCTTGGCGAAGGCGGTGATCGCCACCACCACCTGCAGCGCCAGCAGGGCGCCGCGGATCATCTGAAGGGTCACGCTGCCCGCGTTGGCCGCCGCCCGGATTCCGCCGGGCGCCCGCGCCGCGACGAACAGCACGAACAGGCCGAAGGTCCAGTAGCGGACCGCGACGATGAAGAACGGCGGGTAGTTCTCGGCCAGGTGCTTGGAGATGCCGTCCTGCGCCGCGAAGATGCAGACGGCGAGCAGCATGAAGCCGAGGCCCCGACGGGCGCTTTGGGGAACCATGTGTTTTCCGGGCGGTGGATGAGCGCAGGGAGACGGGCTTGGGGCGTGAACCATAAGCAATGCTGAACACTCTCAACCGTCTCGCCGGGCGCACGTCAAGCGTTTCGAGCGCAATGCCGGCGCCCGGCGCGCGCATGTCGCGCCATTTCCGGGCGCCGAAGGGGGAGGCGCCGACGTGTTGGGCGCCTCCACCCCGCCGCTTCAGCCCGCCGCCTCAGCTTTCGGTCTGCAGTTCCGGCGGCACGAAGGTCCGGTTCCAGGTCGGCGAGATCAGGATCTCGTTCACGCAGACATGCGCCGGGCTCTCGGCCACGAAGCGCACGGCGCGTCCCAGGTCCTCGGCCTGCAGCATCCGCGCCCGCACGGCGGCGGAGGGCGGAACCGGGCGCTTCTCCATGATCGGGGTGTTAACCTCGCCCGGCATGATCACGCAGGAGCGGATGCCGTTATGCCCCTCCTCCATGTTGATCGAGTGGCTCAGCGCCACCACCCCGTGCTTGGAGGCGTTGTAGGCCGGCCCGGTGACCTTGGAGGCGTGCCGCCCCGCCCAGGACGAGACCATGACGATCAGCCCGCCTCCGGTCCCGCGCATGGCGTCCATGACCGGAATGGCGCAGTTCATGACCCCGGTGAGGTTGATGTCGACCACCTGCCGGAACTTCTCGGCGCTGATCTGGTGGGCGGCGCGGTCGGGCACGTTGATGCCGGCATTCGCCACCAGGATCTCGATTTTCCCGAGCCGCGCGGCGATGTCCGCGGCGGCGGCCGCGACCGCCTCGGCGTCGGCCACATCCAGCGTCAGCGCCTCCGCCTTGCCTCCCGCGGCGGCGATGTCGGCGGCGACCCGCCCGATCTCCTCGGCCCGGCGGCCCGACAGCACCACCGTCGCGCCGGCCTCGGCCAGGGCGCGGGCCGAGGCCTCGCCGATGCCGCCCCCCGCGCCCGTGACCCAGGCGACCTTCCCGTTCAATGCGGTCATGACTTCTCCTCCCTGTGCGTCCCGCCGTGCCGGCGGGTTCCGCGGCAGGTTAGGGCCGGCGCGGGGGGAGACGCCAGCCCGGGCGGAGGCGGGCCGACCGGATCGCCCCATGGCCAGCCCCTGACCCGATCGTCCACGGCCTCGCGGTCCCGACCCGGCGCCCGCGAGGCCGCCCCGAGCTAAGCGCGAGCCGCCGTGGCCTCCGCGGCGCGGCGCCGACAGGGCGCCTCGGCCGCCGACAGGCTTTCGGCCAGCGTGTCGGCTGCGAAATCGATGAAGGCGCGCATGGCGGGCAGCAGGCCTCGGCGCGAGGGGTAGACCAGGTGCATGATCCCGGCCTCGCTCGACCAGTCGCGGCACACATGCTCCAGCCGACCCGTCTCCAGCGCGTCCACGCATTCCGAGATGGGCAGCAGGCACAGGCCCAGCCCCGCCTCCGCCGCCCGCCGCAGGGCCGCGAAATCCCCGGTGGAGAGGCGCGGCTCCCCGGTCAGGCGCACGGTCTCGCCATCCGGTCCGCGCAGGGGCCAGGACACGCGGCGCGGCCGCTCCGCCCGGTCGAGCAAGGGCTGGCCGGCCAGCGCGTCGGGCCGGTCCGGCCGGCCGGCGGCGTCCAGGAGGTCGGGCGAGGCCACCAGCACGGCGTGGGAGGGGCCGATGATCCGGGCGTGGAAATCCGCCTCCCCTTCCACCTTCGGGCGCACACGGATGGCGACGTCGATGCCCTCCTCGATCAGGTCGACGCGCCGGTTGGTCAGCATCAGGTGAACCCGCATCCGGGGATGGGCGTTGAGAAAGCCGGGCAGCGCGTCGGCCAGCGGCCGCTCGGCCCCTACCGGGCAGGAGGCGCGGATCAGGCCCTGCGGCTCGGCGTGGCGCCGGGCGGCGAGGGCGGAGATCGCCTCGGTCTGGGCCAGGGCCGCGCGGGCATGGGCCAGCACCTCCTCCCCCGCCGGGGTGATGGAGACGCGCCGGGTCGAGCGTTCCAGCAGCCGCAGGTCCAGCCGCGTCTCCAGCCCCGCCAGACGGCGGCTGACCCGCGACTTGGGAATGCCGAGCGCCCGCGCGGCGGCGGAAAAGCCGCCCTGGTCGGCGACGGAGACGAACAGCGCGAGGTCATCGAGATCGGTCAGCATCGGTGTTCCATCCATGGAACGGAGAGTCCCGAGATCGGCGTCTTATCCTCCGATCGTTCCAGAAGCATGTAGGGCGCAGCACGTTCAAACACCAGAAGGATGCACGTCCGATGAAAGCGCTTCATATCGATTCCAGCATCACCGGCGAGGCCTCCGTGTCGCGCCGCCTGTCCGCCGCTGTCGTCGGCCGTCTGGCCGAGCAGGGCGCCGACGTGACCCGGCTGGACCTGGCCGCGACGCCGTTCCCGCACCTGGAGGGGGCCGAGATGGCGATGGCCCGCGCCGGCGCCGAGGCCATCGACGACGCCACCGCCGCGCTCGCCGCCCGGTCCCGCGCCGCGCTGGACGACTTCCTGGCCGCCGACGTGGTGGTGATCGGGGCGCCGATGTACAATTTCGCCATCCCCAGCCAGCTCAAGGCCTGGATCGACCGGCTGGCCGTCCCCGGCGCCACATTCCGATACACCGAGGCCGGCCCCGAGGGCCTGGCCGGCGGCAAGACGGTGATCGTCGCCGCTTCGCGCGCGGGCGTCTATTCGACGGGCCCGGCGGCGGGGATGGACTTCCAGGAGCCCTACCTGCGCGGCCTGTTCGGCTTCATGGGCATCACCGACGTCCGCTTCGTGCGCGCCGAGGGGCTGGCGATGGGCCCGGAGGCGGCCGCGAAGGCCATCGACGCCGCGCTGGCGGGCGTCGAGGCCGCCGTGGCCCCGGCCGAGAAGGCCGCCGCCTGATCCCCCCGCATCCGGGGCGGGGGGGGCTTCGCGCCCTTACTCCGCCCCGCCCGCGCAAACAAAAAGGGCCCCGGAAACGGGGCCCTTTTCGCGTTCGGTTCGGCTTGGGCCGGTGGGGATCAGGCGTCGGCCGCGATCTCCTCGCCGGTCTCCTGGTTCACGACCTTCATCGACAGGCGGGTCTTGCCGCGGTCGTCGAAGCCCATCAGCTTCACGCGGACTTCCTGACCTTCCTTGACCAGTTCCTTCGGGTTGGCCCCGCGCTCGTTGGTCATCTGGGAGACGTGGACCAGCCCGTCGCGCTTGCCGAAGTAGTTCACGAAGGCGCCGAAATCCATGATCTTGACGACCTTGCCCTTGTAGATCCTGCCGACCTCGGGCTCCGCCACGATGGAGTTGATCAGCTCGCGCGCCTTCTCGATGCAATCCGCATCGGGGGAGGCGAGCTTGATCAGGCCCTCGTCGTTGATGTCGACCTTGGCGCCCGACTCCTCGACGATGGAGCGGATGACCTTGCCGCCCGAGCCGATCACTTCGCGGATCTTGTCGGGGTTGATCTGCATGGTCTCGATGCGCGGAGCGTGGACCGAGAACTCCTGACGACCCGAGGACAGCGCCTTCGACATCTCGCCCAGGATGTGCATCCGGCCGTCCTTGGCCTGCGCCAGGGCCTGCTTCATGATCGCGGGCGTGATGCCGGCGACCTTGATGTCCATCTGCAGCGAGGTGATGCCGCCTTCGGTGCCGGCCACCTTGAAGTCCATGTCGCCGAGGTGATCCTCGTCGCCCAGGATGTCGGTGAGCACGGCGAACTGGCCGTCATCTTCCAGGATCAGACCCATCGCCACGCCGGCCACGGGGGCCTTCAGCGGCACGCCCGCGTCCATCATCGCCAGCGAACCGCCGCAGACCGAGGCCATGGAGGACGAGCCGTTGGATTCGGTGATCTCCGACACGATGCGGATCGTGTAGGGGAACTCCGTCGCCGCGGGCAGGACCGCCTGCAGGGCGCGCCAGGCCAGCTTGCCGTGACCGATCTCGCGACGGCCGGGGCCGCCCATGCGGCCGGTCTCGCCGACCGAGTAGGGCGGGAAGTTGTAGTGCAGCAGGAACCGCTCGCGCCAGTCGCCTTCCAGCGCGTCGATGATCTGCTCGTTGTCGCCGGTGCCCAGCGTGGTGACGACCAGCGCCTGGGTCTCGCCGCGGGTGAACAGCGACGAGCCGTGGGTCCGGGGCAGGACCGAGGTCTCGGCCAGGATCGGGCGCACGGTGGTCAGGTTGCGGCCGTCGATCCGGGTGCCGGTGGCGATCACGTCGCCGCGCAGCACCGCGGATTCCAGCTTCTTGAAGCAGTCCTTCAGCGCGGTCGAGTCGGCCATGTCCTCTTCGGACAGGCCGGCCTTCACGGTGTCGCGGGCCGCGGAGATGGCGGTGGTCCGCTCCTGCTTGTCGCGGATGGCGAAAGCGGCGCGCATCGCGGTCTCGCCCAGGTCCTTGACCTTGGCGTAGAGCGCCGAGCGGTCCGGGGGCGTGAAGTCGAAGGGCTCCTTCGCGGCGCTCTCGGCCATGTCGATGATCAGGTCGATCACCGGCTGCATGGCGTCGTGGCCGAAGGTGACGGCGCCGAGCATCTGCTCCTCGGACAGCTCATAGGCCTCCGATTCCACCATCATCACGGCGTCCTTGGTGCCGGCGACGACGAGGTTCAGGCGCTGATCGGGCTTTTCGTTCAGCTTCTGCATGTCCTCGACCCGGGGGTTCAGGACATACTGGCCGTCGACATAGCCGACCCGGCAGGCGCCGATCGGACCCATGAAGGGCACGCCCGACAGGGTCAGCGCGGCGGAGGCCGCGATCATCGCCAGCATGTCGGGGTCGTTTTCGAGGTCATGGCTCAGAACGGTGCAGACCACCTGGGTCTCGTTCTTGAAGCCGGGGACGAAGAGCGGGCGGATCGGGCGGTCGATGAGACGCGAGGTCAGCGTCTCCTTCTCCGTCGGCCGGGCCTCGCGCTTGAAGAAGCCGCCGGGGATCTTGCCGGCCGCGTAATACTTTTCCTGATAGTGGACGGTCAGCGGGAAGAAATCCAGGCCTTCCTTGGGCTTCTTGTCGAAGGTGACCGCGGCGTGGACCGTGGTCTCGCCCAGCGTCGCCAGGACCGAACCGTCGGCCTGGCGCGCGACGCGGCCGGTCTCCAGGGTCAGGGTCTCGCCGGCCCACTCGATCGACTTCTTGGTGATCTCGAACATCTCGTTTCCTTCCAGCGGACGGACGCCCCTGCGTCCTCCGCGCGTCGACTCCGCCCAGCGGAGCGGGCCCCGGTTATCGCAACGCTTCGACCCGGGGCCATGGGGCGGAAACGAACGGACATTGGGGGCGCGCCCCCGGGATAGGGTCCGGAGGTCGCCCCCCGGATATGCGGCGACCGCCCCCGACCGTCAGGCCATGCGGGGGCGGTTGAAACCTGTCCAGAGGGCGCCGCGGCCCCGTGGAAATGCAGTCAAGGCGCGCCGAGGTCGGCGCGCCTTGCGAAGTCCGTCAGCGGCGGATGCCGAGGCGGGTGATGATGGTCTTGTAGCGCTCCACGTCCTTGCCCTTCACGTAGTCGAGCAGCTTGCGGCGCTGGGCGACCATCTTGAGAAGACCACGGCGGGAGTGGTTGTCTTTCTTGTGCGACTTGAAGTGCTCGGTCAGGTTGGTGATCCGCTCGGTGAGGATCGCCACCTGGACCTCGGGCGAACCGGTGTCGCCTTCCTTGGTCGCGTATTCCTTGATCAGTTCTTCTTTCCGATCGACGGTGATCGACATCGGGGCCTCCATGGGCTTGAGGGTTCGGGACCGCGCGTTGGGCGCGATCTTCGCGCGCGGCCGGCGCCGGGATGTCGTCCAGCACGGTCGTTCGCGAAGGCGTCCCTATGCAACGGATCGCCCCCGATGAAAAGAGGGATTCCGCGCGCGATGGCCGGGAAACCGCGCTCGGTTGCGGGATTCGGCGCGACAGGGGCGTTGCGGGCGGCCGCGACGGGGGCGCCGGCAGGGGGAGGGGATCAGGCGGGGGGGTATCAGGCGGGGGCGTCGACCTCGGGCGGCAGGATCACCCGCGTCGGTTGCAGCCGCCCGCCCTGCCAGACGCCGATGGCCACCGCCTCGCCGCCGCAGGACGCCCAGGCCGCATCGCCCCATTGCAGGTCCGCGGGCGCCAGATGGGCCGCGCCCTCCCGCCCCATGCGCAGATCGGCGGCGGCGGTCGGGGTCACCCGCACTTCCGGCAAGTCCCGCAAGCCGGCCGAGACGGGCAGCAGCGGCAGCGCCTCCGGCCGGTCGCGGTAGCTCTCCAGCGTGTCGTAGGGCACGGCGGCTTCGGCGACGTCGAAGGGCCCGGCGGCGGTCCGGCGCAGGGCGACGACATGCGCGCCGCAGCCCAGGGCCTCGCCCAGGTCGCGGGCGATGGCGCGCACATAGCCGCCCTTGCCGCAGACCATCTCGAAATCCGCGTGGTCGGCGTCGGGCATCGCCACCAGCGCCAGCCGCGCCATGTGCAGGGGGCGCAGCGCCAGCTCCATCGCCTCGCCGTCGCGGGCCAGGTCATAGGCGCGCTCGCCATCCACCTTCACCGCGGAGAATTGCGGCGGCGCCTGCATGATATCGCCCCGGAAGGCCGGCAGCGCGGCCTCGATCGCGTCGCGGTCCGGGCGCAGGTCGGAGGTGGCGATGGGCGCGGTCTCGAGATCGTCCGACGCGGTGCGGACGCCCCAGCGAACCGTGAAACGGTAGGTCTTCAGCCCGTCGGAGGCGATGGGCACGGTCTTGGTCGCCTCGCCGAAGGCCACCGCCAGCAGGCCGGTCGCCAGCGGGTCGAGCGTGCCGGCATGGCCCGCCTTGCGCGCGTTCAGCGACCAGCGGGCGCGGGACACCACGTCGGTCGAGCCGACGCCCAGCGGCTTGTCGACGATCAGCCAGCCGTCGACCGGCCGGCCCTTCTTGCGCCGTCCCATGGGCTCAACGGTCCCCGTTTTCGTCCGCGTCGCCGTCCGCTTCCTCGTCGAGGTCCCGGCGCACGCGGGGCTCGTCCAGCAGGCGGCGGGTCTCGTCCATCTGGTCGAAGGACCGGTCTTCGTGGAAGCGCAGGGCGGGGGAGTATTTCAGCTTGATCTCGCGGGTCACCGCGCGCCGCAGCTCGTGGCTGTTGCGCGCGAGCAGGACCAGCACCTCCTCCACCCCGACGCCGCCCAGCGGCATCACGTAGATGTCCGCATGGCGCAGGTCCGGGGACACGCGCGCCTCGGACACGGTGATCGAGAATCGTTCGAGCTCGGGGTCGTGCAGGTCGCCGCGCATCAGCACGTCGGCGATCGTGCGACGCACGAGCTCACCGACTTTCAACTGGCGCTGGGACGGGCCGCGGCCTGCGCCGTGCCTTGGATTGGACATGTCAGGCTCCTCCGGAGGCCGGGGTCATAGCGCCAACGCCGCCGCGGCGCAACGGTAGCGCACGGGGCGGGGGCGTGGACAGGGCCGTCGCGCCCCGCCTAGGCTGGCCGCCGCGGTCGTCAGGCGCCGCGCAGGAGGGGCGGAGAATGCAACACGCGCGGGAGATTTCGCCGGCCGCTGGGACCTATCGCGGCGCGATGACCACGCCCGAGCGCTGGCCCACCTGGACCCCGCGGCGCGGCGACGTGCTGGTCTGCACGCCGCCCAAATGCGGGACCACCTGGACCCAGACCATGGTCGCCATGCTGCTGGCCGGGCGGGCCGGGATCGCCGACCGCATCGGCGCGATCAGCCCCTGGGTCGACTCGCGGCTGGGGGAGGCGGAGGCCACCGCCGCCGCGCTCGCCGCCCAGTCCGGGCGGCGGGCGGTCAAGACCCACACCCCCGCCGACGGCTTCCCGGTATGGGAGGGCGTGACGGTCATCGCCGTCTACCGTCACCCGCTGGACGTCTTCGCCTCGCTGCTCAGCCATGTCCGCAACCGCGTCGACCGGGACGGGCACAAGATGATGGGGCCGGTGGAGCAGGTGCTGGCCGACTACCTGGACGCCCCGCTGGACATGGACCGCTTCGACGACGATTCGCTCGCCACCGTCACCCGCCATTACGCCCAGACGGCGCTCTCCGACCGGCTCCCCGACCGGCTAGTCCTGCACTACGCCGACATGATCCGCGACCATCGGGGCGCGCTGCGCCGGATGGCGGCGGCGCTGGGGGCGGCGGCCGATCCCGCCCTGGTTGAGGCCATCGCCCAGGCGACGGGGATCGAGACCATGCGCGCCCAGGCCGACCGCTATGTCCCCGCGCCGGGCGAGGGCTTCTGGCGCGACGATGCGGGCTTCTTCGCCAGGGGCGGGGTCGAGCGCTGGCGCGAGGTGGTCCCGCCGGAGATGCTGCCCCGCTACCGCGCGCGGCTGGCGGCGTTGATCCCGGACCCCGCCGCCCGCGCCTGGCTGGAGCAGGGCGACGGCGCCTGAGGCGCCCGCGCCGCAGCCCCCGAACGCGAAACGGCCGGGGCGTCGCCGCCCCGGCCGTTCCGATTTCCTTGATCCGCGAGGCCCTTAGAGGGTCCGCGCCACCTCTTCGGTGGTGAAGATCTCGATGACGTCGCCTTCGCGAATGTCCTCGTAGTTCTCGAAGGCCATGCCGCACTCGGTGCCCGAGCGAACTTCCGGCACCTCGTCCTTGAAGCGCTTCAGCGTCTTCAGCTTGCCCTCGTGGATGACCACGTCGTCGCGCAGCAGGCGGACGCCCGCCGAACGGCGCGCCACACCCTCGGTGACCTCGCAACCCGCGACCTTGCCGACGTTGGAGACCCGGAAGACCTCCTTGATCTTGGCGTAGCCGATGAAGGTCTCGCGGACCTCGGGCTTCAGCAGGCCCTGGGCCGCCAGCTTCACGTCATCCACAAGGTCGTAGATGATCGAGTAGTAGCGGATCTCCACGCCCTTCTGGTTGGCGGCTTCGCGGGCCGGTGCGTTGGCGCGGACGTTGAACCCGATCAGCGGAGCGTTGGAGGCCTCGGCGAGGCCCACATCGGTCTCGGTGATCGCGCCGACGCCGGAATGCAGCACCCGGACGCGCACGTCGTCGTTGCCGATCTTCTCCAGCGCCTGAACGATCGCCTCGGTCGAGCCCTGAACGTCGGCCTTCACCAGAACCGGCAGCTCGGCCACGTTCTCGTCCGCCTTGGCCTGGGCCAGAAGCTGGTCGAGCGAGGCGCGCGGCCCCGAAGCGGCCAGCTTGTCGCGGGCGGCGCGCTGACGGTAGTCGGAGATCTCGCGGGCCTTGGCCTCGGATTCCACCACGTTCAGCACATCGCCGGCATGCGGCGTGCCCTGCAGACCCAGAACCTCGACCGGCACGGACGGACCGGCCTCGTCGACGCGGGCGCCCTGGTCGTTGATCAGGGCGCGCACGCGGCCCCACTGCTCGCCGACCACGAAGATGTCGCCGCGCTTCAGGGTGCCGCGCTGGATCAGCACGGTGGCGACGGGGCCGCGGCCGGTGTCCAGCTTGGCCTCGATCACCGCGCCTTCGGCGTCGCGCTCGGGGTTGGCCCGAAGCTCGAGGATCTCGGCCTGGAGCGCCACGGCCTCGAGCAGGGTGTCGAGCCCGGCGCCGGTCTTGGCGGAGACCTCGACGTCCTGCACATCGCCCGACATGGCCTCGACGACCACCTCGTGACGCAGCAGGTCCTGGCGGACCTTGTTCGAATCCGCGCCCGGCTTGTCCACCTTGTTGATCGCGATGATCATCGGGACCTCGGCGGCCTTGGCGTGGTGGATGGCCTCGATGGTCTGGGGCATCACCGCGTCGTCGGCCGCGACCACCAGGATCACAATATCCGTCACCTGCGCGCCACGGGCGCGCATGGAGGTGAAGGCGGCGTGGCCCGGGGTGTCGAGGAAGGTGATCGGCGCGCCGGAGTCGGTCTTGATCTGGTAGGCGCCGATATGCTGCGTGATGCCGCCGGCCTCGCCCGAGACCACGTTGGTCTTGCGGATCGCGTCCAGCAGCGAGGTCTTGCCGTGGTCGACATGGCCCATGATCGTCACGATCGGGGCGCGCGGCTGGAGGTTCTCCTCCGCGTCCTCGACGGTGTCGATGGCCTGCTCCACGTCCGAATCCGACACGCGGACCACGGTATGCCCGAACTCCTCGACCACCAGGGTGGCGGTGTCGGCGTCCAGCGTATCGTTGATGGTGACCATCATGCCGGACTTGAACAGCATCTTGACCACTTCGGCCGCCCGCTCGGTCATGCGGTTGGCAAGCTCCTGCACCGTGATCGCGTCAGGCACGTTCACGTTGCGCATCACCTTTTCGCGCGGCTCGCCGCCGCCGCGACCCTGGCGCTTCTGACGCTCCTGCTTGCGGCGCATGGCGGCGAGCGAGCGCGTGCGCCCGCCGTCGTCGCCCGCGGTCGCGTGCGTGATCGTCAGCTTGCCCGAGCGGCGACGCTCGTCGCCGCCGCGGCCGCGGCCGGGCTTCTTGTCGTCCGCCGGGGCCGGACCCACGGTGCGCTTGGGCAGGGCCCGCATGGTGCGGTCCTTGCCTTCGCCGTCCGCGGGGGGCGGGCCGGTGGTGATGTCGCTCTGCGGCGCGCCGGGAGCGGACTGGGCGGCGCGAGCGCGCTCCCGATCCCGCTTCTCGGCCTCGGCCTTGCGCTTGGCCTCCTGCTCGGCGGCGAGGCGCTCGGCCTCCTCGCGTTCGCGGCGGATCTGCTCCTCGGCCTCGCGACGCTCGCGCTCCTCCTTCTCGGCGAGAAGGCGGTGGCGTTCGGCTTCGCGTTCCTTGGCCTCGGCCTCTTCCTTGGCGCGGCGCGCGCCTTCATTGGCCTTGGCGGCCTCGAGCGCCTTCTTGCGGCGCTCGTATTCTTCGGGGGAGAGGCTCTTGAGCACCGCGCCGCGGCCGGGCCGGCGGGTGGGCTTGGAGCCTTCGCCGGAAACCGGCGCGGTGGCGCGGGCGGCGGCGGCCGAAGGCGCGCCGGCGCCGCGGGGCGGGTCGGTCGGGCGCGCGGCCGGGGTCGGCGCGCGGCCGGTCGGCGCGGCGGGCGCGCCGGAGGCCGGAGCCCCGCCTTCGGTCGGCTTCACGACCCGCTTGCGGGCCTTGGTCTCGACCACGACCGACTTGGACCGTCCATGGCTGAAGCTCTGCTTCACGCGGCCTTCGCCGCCACGCGGCGCGGGGCCGCGAGTTCTCAGAGTGCCGCCGGTCTTGTCGTTGCCGTCCATGCTGTCGTCCATCAACGTCCTGTTCGCGTCCGCTGCCCCGGGGGCCTTGTGCGACGCCCCGCGGGGCGTCTGGAAACGGGCGGCTCCCCCCTGGCGAATCGGCCTGGGAGAGGCGTCCGGCTTCGCGGTCCCGGGCGGGGCCGCCGTGTTCGCCCCGGTCGGGGGCCTTGCGGGCGCGCCGGCCCCGAACGGGCGGGCGCGTCTTCGTCGTCTGGCCTTCCATCCGGGAAGGGTCGTCTGCGTCCCTCCGTCAGGAAAGTCCCCCGCTCGGGAGGTCCCTTCTTCGGGAAGTCCCCCCGTTCGGAACGGCCCCCGTTGAAGGAGGTCCCCCGGTCCGGAGGGCGAGGGACGCGGTCGTCGTCAGGCGACGGCCGGCCCCAAACGTTTCAGGGGTCCGACCGTGCGGCCGAACCCTCGGTGTCGCCCCGGTCATCCGCCGGCGCGTCGAGCGCGGGGCCGACCGGCGCCTGGTCGCCGGAGGGCCCGTCGAGGGGCAGGGTCCGGGGCCGGAAGCCGGAAAGTCGGGCCGCTTCCCGCAGAACGCGGTCGGTGGCTCCGTCCGCATCCAGCGCGGCGTGTATCACATAGTCCCGTCCGAAGGCCAATCCCAACTCTTCGCTGGTAAGCACGTCGATCAGCGTCGCGTCGCCCGAAAGCGGCGTCAGCTTGCCGAGACCCTGGTCCGAACCGTCGCGCGCATGAAGCAGAGCGCCGACCGAACCCTTCTTGAGCCGGGCTTTTACCTTCTCGAACCCCGTGACCGCAAGCCCCGCCTTGCGCGCCAGGGCCACCGAATCGGCCGCGCGCCGCGCGAGAAGCGATTCGAGCCGTTCGGCGAAGTCCTCCGGCACGATCACCGGCGCTCGCGCCGCGCGGGAAAAGGCGCGCTTGCGGATCGCCTGATTCAGCACCTCGGCGGTCGAGGTCAGCCACATGCCGCGGCCGGGAAGCCGTTCCGCGAGATCGGGAACCAGGTCGCCGTCGGGGCCGATCACGAAGCGGATCAACCCTTCGGTCAGGCCGCTTTCGCCCAGCACGATGCAGCGCCGTTCCGGGCCTTCCTCGCGATTCCTGCGCTTTCCGCCTCGGGTCACGCCTCGCCTCGCATGGTTGGGGGGCAGATGGGGCCCGGCCGCCGCGACCGCAAGGGCGGCGGCGCGGCCGGGACGGAAAAGCGCGCCCGGCCACGGGGCCGGGCGCGCGGGATCGTCTCGCGGGGAAGGAGGCTCAGGCCCCCTGCGCCTCGCCCTCGGCGGCCTCGGCCTCCGCGGCGGCGGCTTCGGCCGCGGCGGCGTCGGCGGCGATCTCCTCCTCGGTCACCCAGCCCAGCATCAGCCGGGCGCGCATGACCAGGGCCTGGGCTTCCTCGATCGACACGTCGAAGGGCTCCAGCACGCCGTCGTCCTTGGACCGCTTGCCGTCGACCACGGTCCAGCCGCCGGCCAGCTCCCAGTCGGCGCAGGTGGCGAAGTCCTCGAGAGACTTCACCCCGTCCTCGGCCAGGGCGAGAATCATCTGCGGGGTCAGGCCCTCGAAGCCGAACAGGTCCTCCTGCACGCCCAGCTCGGCGGCCTTCTCCAGCGCCTGCTGGTTCAGCTCCTCAAGCGACTCGCGGGCGCGGGCCTGCAGTTCCTCGGCGGTGTTCTCGTCCACGCCGTCGAGGGTCAGCAGCTCCTCCATCTCCACATAGGCGACCTCTTCGAGCGAGGTGAAGCCTTCGGAGACCAGCAGCTGGGCCACGAATTCGTCGACGTTCATGGTCTCCATGAACAGCTTGGTGCGCTCGGCGAACTCGGCCTGGCGGCGGGAGGATTCCTCCTCCTCGGTCAGGATGTCGATGTCCCAGCCGGTGAGCTGGCTGGCGAGCCGCACGTTCTGCCCGCGACGCCCGATGGCGAGCGAGAGCTGCTCGTCCGGCACCACCACCTCGATGCGGCGCGCGTCCTCGTCGAGCACGACCTTGGCGACCTCGGCGGGCTGCAGGGCGTTGACGATGAAGGTCGCCGGATCCTCGGACCACGGAATGATGTCGATCTTCTCGCCCGAAAGCTCGGAGACCACGGCCTGCACGCGGGAGCCGCGCATACCCACGCAGGCGCCCACGGGGTCGATGGACGAATCGCGGGAGATCACGCCGATCTTGGCGCGGGAGCCCGGATCGCGGGCCACCGCCTTCACCTCGATCACGCCGTCATAGATTTCCGGAACCTCCATCTTGAAGAGTTCCGACATGAATTCCGGCGCGGTCCGGCTCAGGAAGATCTGCGGGCCGCGGACCTCCGAGCGCACGTCGCGGATGAAGGCGCGGATGCGGTCGCCGTTGCGATACATCTCCCGCGGGATCAGCTGGTCGCGACGGATCACGCCCTCGCCCCGGCCGAGATCCACTATCACGTTGCCGTATTCGACCCGCTTCACCACGCCGTTGATGATGGTGCCGACGCGGTCCTTGAATTCCTCGTACTGACGCTCGCGCTCGGCCTCGCGCACCTTCTGCACGATGACCTGCTTGGCGGTCTGCGCGGCGATGCGGCCGAATTCGAGGGTCGGCAGGGGCTCGGAGATGAAGTCGCCTTCCTCCGCCTCGGGGTTCATGGCCCGGGCTTCCGACAGCGCGATCTCGGTGAAGTGGTTCTCCACGACCTCCACGACCTCGCGGGCGCGGGACATGCGCAGCTCGCCGGTCTTGCGGTCGATCTCGGCGCGGATGTCGTATTCGGCCCCGTAGCGGGAGCGGGCGGCCTTGGCGAGGCTGTCCTCCATCGCCTCGATCACGAGGCCGGGGTCGATCAGCTTCTCACGCGCGACGGCGTCGGCGATCTGCAGCAGTTCAAGCCTGTTTGCGCTGACCATTGGTCTTCTCCTGATCGTCGCCGCCGTCATCGGGGCCGTCATCGTCCCCTTCGGAAGCGTCATCCTCGATGTCGTCGTAGCGGGTTTCGTCCATGTCGTCGGTCGCAAGCCCGGCCGCCTTGCGGGCGCGGAGCGAGTCGGCGATCAGCTCGTCGGTCAGCACCAGCTTGGCGTCGACCAGCCATTCGAATTTCAGGCCGATGGTCCCCTCGGGGATCTCCAGCAGCACCTCGTCGTCCTCGACGCCCGCGAGCCGGCCCTTGAACCGCTTGCGGCCGTCGATCAGCTCCGAGGTTTCGAGCTTGGTTTCCCAGCCCTCGAACCGCTCGAAATCCTTGAACCGGGTCAGCGGGCGGTCGATGCCGGGGGAGGAGACCTCCAGCGCATACTGGCCCTCGACCGGGTCCTCGACGTCCAGAACCGCCGAGACGGCGCGCGAAAGGTCGGCGCAGTCCTCGACCTCCATGGTGCCGTCGGCCTTCTCGGCCATGATCTGGAGGGTCGAGCGCCGGGCGCCGGACATGTAGCGCAGGCGCACGAGCTCGAAGCCCATGCCCTCCACCGTCGGCAGGATGATCTCCGCCAGGCGGCGGTCGATCGCGGCTTTCGCCACAAGTTCGGTCGTCATCGCCGTTGACCCCGTATTTGCGTCATCATGGCCGTGTCGTCGCGGCCGTGCGTCGTGGCCGTGCGTCGTGGTCGTCATCGCGGAACGCCCGCCGGAAAAGACAAAGGGCGGGCCGTAGCGGCCCGCCCTTTCGGTCCGGTCGCCGCGCCCCCGAGGGGACCACAGCGCCGCTATGTCGAGGGGGATATACACAGCCCCGCCCCCGGAGGCAAGAGCGGGGCGCGGCCCGCCGCCGGCTCAGGCCGGGGCGCCCAGCGCCGCCAGCGGACGCTCGCGCACCGGCAGGTGGCAGGCGGCCGAGAACAGGCTGATCGCCACCCCGATCCACCACACCGCCGCGTAATCCCCGAAACGGTCATGCAGCGCGCCGCCCAGCCAGACCCCGAGGAATCCGCCGACCTGGTGGGAGAAGAACACGATCCCGTAAAGCGTGCCCATGTAGCGCAGCCCGTGGATCACCCCCACCAGCCCCACCGTCAGCGGCACGGTGGCGAGCCAGAGCGACCCCATGGCGACCGAGAAGATCAGCACCGTCGCCGGGGTCATCGGGATCACGATGAAGGCCGCGCAGACCGCGGCGCGCAGCAGGTAGACGATGGTCAGCAGCCAACGCTTGGGAAAGGTCGCGCCCAGCTTGCCGGCCAGCAGGGTGCCGCCTATATTCGCCGCCCCGATCATCGCCAGCGCCCAGCCCCCCAGCGCCGCGGTGGACGAGATCCCGACCGAGGCCAGCAGCCCCGCCGGGTCCACGGCGGCGCAGGCCTCGGTGATGAAGGCCGGGAAATGCGCGGTGATGAAGCCCAGCTGATAGCCGCAGGAGAAGAAGCCGAGGAAGATCAGGATGAAGGACGGATCCTTCGCCGCCCGGACCAGCGCCTCGCGCAATGTGCCCTCGGCCGGCGCGGCGGCGCCGGGCAGGGCGGGGGGCGGCGCGCCGGTGGTCAGCGGCAGCAGCAGCGCGCAGGCCGCGACGATGGCGGCGGACACGAGGAACACGTCCTCCCACGCCATCGAGGTCAGCAGCATCCCGAGGATCGGCGGCAGGATCAGCTGCCCCGCCGAGGCCGCCGAGGTGACGATCCCCAGGCTGAGGCTGCGGTTCTTGTCCGACGCCTCGCGCCCCACCGCGCCGAGGATCACGCCGAGCCCCGATCCCGCGATGCCGAAGCCGATCAGGATGTTCAGCGCCTGGTGCCCCTCGGGCGTCGTCGCCCAGGCGGAGCCCAGCAGCCCGACCGCATAGATCGCCAGCCCCACCAGCAGCGTGCGCCGCGTGCCGAACTTCTCGGCCATCGCCGCGAAGGCGGGCTGGGCCGCGCCCCAGGCCAGGTTCTGCAGGGCGATGGCCAGCGAATATTCCGCCCGCGGCCAGCCGTAGCTCTGCTCGATGGGGATCTGGAACAGCCCGAAGGCCGCCCGCACCCCGAAACCCAGCGCGAGGATCACGGCGCCCGAGATCAGCATCGGCGTGAACAGCCGGTCCGGCGCGGAGGACACGGCGGCGGCGGCGGGGGAGGTCGTGGTCATCGGATCGATTCCATCACAGGTCGCCGTCACAGGACGCGGGGCCGCCGGGGCGCCGCCATTCGGTCAGGGTCACGCCGGTCTCGGGCGTGAGGGTCTCGGTCGGGCCGGGGACGAGGCCGGCTTCCGCCAGCGCGCGCTCCGCCGATCGCGCGGGGCCGAGCCCCGAGAACACCGGGCGTCCGCCGGGCAGGGGGCAGGACGGGTTCCGGGCCAGGTGGAAGCTGTCGAACCAGGGCAGGAACAGGTCGAAGGCCGCGCGCCCGCCGGGCACGCCGATGCGCCCGCCCTCGGGAACCACGGCGGCCAGCATCTCGGGGACGGGGATGTCGGCGGGGTTCCATTCCCAGGCCTCCAGGCCCCTTGTCAGGCCCCGATGGCCCCGGCTCATCACCACCCGCAGGCGGCGGCCGGCGTTGGGCGTCGCCTCGTGGCTGGCGCGGGCCAGAACGGTCGCCGCGCAGGCGTCCAGCGCCGCCTGAAAGCGCGCCCAGTCATTGGCGTCCCCCAGCGCCGGCGGAAAGGCGCCCGAGGCGTCGGCGATGCAGTCCTCCGGCGACAGGATCGCATGCCCCTCGATCCGCCAGCGGAAGGCGGAGGCGCGGGTTTCGGAGGCGGGAGCGTCTGGCATGGCGGGCCTGCGGGGCGAGATGGTCGGTGCGCCCGCGCCCGCGACGCGGGAACGGCCGGGCCGGGGATCATCCGCCGGATCGCGGATCGGCCGGAGACTGGCCGAGCCTCGGCGTCGGGGCAAGCGAATAATGTAAGCATGACTTACATTGATGCGCCCCGTCACCGGACGTGATCGGCCGCCCCCACCCGGTCCGCCTCCCGGTCCCCCCCGGTCCGCCTACCGGGCCGCCCCGTTCAGGCCCCCGCGCCTTGACATGCGCGCCCCCCGGCCGCACGCCGGTCCCCGACGCCCCTGCAGGAGGTCCGCCCGCCCCATGGCCCCCAACGCCTCGAAAACCGACGACACCCCCATGGCCCGCTACCGCGCGCTGCTGCGCGAAGGCGAGCTGAACGAAGACCCGGCCCAACGCCACGCCGTCGAGCAGCTGCAACTGCTGCATGACCGCCTCAAGGGCTACGACCCCGGGCAGGGCAAGAAGGTGGCGCGCGGCTGGTTCGGCTGGGGACGCGAGCGTGCGAAGCAGGAAACCCTGGGCGGCCTCTACCTCTACGGCGGGGTCGGGCGCGGAAAATCCATGCTGATGGACCTGTTCTGCGACATCGCCCCGGTCAGCCCCAAGCGCCGCGTGCATTTCCACGCCTTCATGCAGGAGATCCACGCCGGCATCAAAAAGGCCCGCGACGCCGGCGCCTCCGACCCGATCGCGCCGGTGGCGGACACGGTCGCGGCCTCGGCCACGCTGCTCTGCTTCGACGAGATGCAGATCACCGACATCGCCGACGCCATGATCGTCGGCCGCCTGTTCGAGGCGCTGTTCGCCCGCGGCGTGGTCGTGGTCACGACCTCCAACCGCCACCCGGACGACCTCTACAAGGACGGGCTCAACCGCGCGATCTTCCTGCCCTTCATCGAGATCCTGAAGGACAAGCTCGACCTGCACCATCTGGACGGCGCCGAGGATCACCGCCGCGACCGCGCCCGCTCCGACCGCCGCTACATCGCGCCTCTGGGGCCGGAGGCGGAGGCCGAGATCGACCGCATCTGGGACCATCTGGGAACCGGGGAGGAGACCCCGCTGGTCCTGACCTTCCCCGGCCGGACCGAGAGTTTCGCCCGCCACCGGAACCGCGCCCTGCGCGCAGGTTTCGAGGATCTCTGCGCCCGCCCGCTGGGGGCCGCCGACTATCTCGCGCTGGTCGAGGCCGTGGACGCGCTGGTGATCGAGAACGTGCCCCGCCTGTCCCGCGCCCGCAACAACGAGGCCAAGCGCTTCGTGACCCTGGTGGACGCGCTCTACGAGGCGCGCACGAAACTGTTCGTCTCCGCCGAGGCGGAACCCGAAACGCTCTACCTGGAGGGCGCCGGGGCCTTCGAGTTCGAGCGCACGGCGAGCCGCCTGGACGAGATGCGGGCCGCCGACTGGCCGGAAAAGGCGGACTGACATGCGCATGCGGTTGCGTTGGGCATTCGACGCGGCCCTTGAGAGCTTCTGGTTCCTGCCCCTGCTGATGGTCGCCGTCAGCCAGTCGCTGGTGCTGCCGGCGATGCTGTTCGGCGCGGACCCGGCGTCCTGGGCGGCCGCGGCCGGGCTCGATGCGCTGGCCGAGCGCATCCGCGCGCTGGCCGAGGGGCTCGACCCGGACGGCGCCCGCGACGTGCTGGGCATGGTTGCGGGGGGGATGATCACCACCGTTTCCATCGTGTTCTCGCTCAGCTTCGTGGCGCTGACCCTGACCTCGCAGCAGATCGGGCCGCGGATCATCGACTTCTGGCTGCGCTCCAACGCCACCCAGGCGCTGCTCGGGCTCAGCCTCGCGGCCTTCTTCGCGGCGCTCTCGGGGCTGCTGGCGATGACCCAGACCTCCGAGGACGGGCGCGTGGCCCTGATGGCGGTGGCCTTCGCGGCGCTGCTGGGCTCGCTGGCGCTGGTCGCCGTGGTGCTGTTCGCCACCCGCATGTCCGAAGCGATCCGCGCCGACGCCACGGTGGCCCGCATCGGCGACGCCTTCGTGACCGCCTGCCGGGCGGGGAAGGTGCGCATGGGCGTGGCGGAGGCCGACGCCGCCGCGGCGCTGGAGGCGTTGGCCGAGGCCGAGGGCGTGGTGATCCGCGCCGACGCGGCCGGCTACCTGGGCGACATGGACCTGGACGCGCTGGCCGGCTGGGCGGGGAGCCACGGCCTGCGCCTGATCGTGCTGCCGCGGGAGAACGACCACGTGCTCCCCGGCCGCCCGCTGGCCCGGGTCCTGGGCCAGCATGGCGATCCGTCGGAGGTCGAGACCGCGCTGCGCGGCCGGCTCGCCCTGACCTCGCGCCGCCGCCGCTCCGGCGTCGCGGATTTCGAGGGCGACGCGCTGGCCGAAGTGGCGCTGCGCGCCCTGTCGCCCTCGATCAACGACCCGTTCACCGCCATGGCCTGCATCGACCGCATCGCCGAGGGCTGCTCCGTGCTCGCCCGTCTCGGCCCGCCCTCGCGCCTGCGCTGGGCGGACGGGGGGGGCGACGGGGGGGGCGACGGGGGGGCGCCTGGGGCGCCGGATGACGGCGGGACCGGCGTGGCCATCGTGGCGGCGCAGTCCTGCGGCGCGGCCTGGCTGGCGCCGCGGCTGCTGCACCCGGTGCTCGACGCCGGGCGCGACAAGGCGGTGGTGCTGGAGCGCGCGGCCCAGGCCCTGTCCGATATCGCCCGCATCGCCTGGCTGGAGGAGGACCGCGCCGCCGTCCGCCGCCTGCTGGACCGGGTGAAACGCGCCGCCGAGGACCTGGCCGACCCCGATGACCGCGTGCTGGTCATGGATGCGCTGGCCGATCCGGCGATGGACTGAGGCCGCGCCCGCCCCCTCGCGCCCATCCCCGGCCGCGTGAGGGGAGCCGCCGCGTTTCAGCCGAAATCAGCACTAAAAGAATCCTAAAACCAGCCCTGAAAAGTCTTTGATCATCCCTCATCGCCATACCCGTGCCCGGGAGCCGAGCTGTCGGCCGGGTAAAGGGGGCTTTTCAACATGCTGCGTGCACTGCTGCTTCTTGGGGGAGCGGTCGTTCTCGCGGTCGGCGCGGCGGCGCCGGCGGCGGGGCACTCCGTCTATGACACCGATCCGAACGCCAACGCCTGTTGCGGCGGCGAGCATTGCGGCCCGGTGCCGCGCGAGTCGGTGACCTGGGATCCTGAAGCCGGGGGCTGGACCCTGCTCTGGCGCGACGAGGAGGTCTTCGTGCCGCGCGAAAGCGCGCTTCTGTCGCCGGATGAGGGCTTTCACGCCTGCGGCAGCCGCACCCGCGGCCTGTTCGGCGCCGAGGGCCCGTTGCCTCCGGGCGCCGCGGCCGAGCTGTCGCCCTGGAAAATGTGCTTTCTCGTGCCCCGCGACGCGCTGGAAACCGCCTTCGCCGATGTGGGAGACGACCGCCTGGCCTTCGGCGAGATGCTCGACGGTCTGATCGGGACCGCCCGCGATCTCAGCCGCCGCGGGTTCGAGATCGGGGGACGGCTGGCGGCGCTCAGCTACGGCGGCGCCCATGACCCCGAAATCAGGACGGTCGGCATCGTGGACGGCGGATCGAGCAGCGGTCGGACCGAAGGCGAAGCGGGGGGGCGAACGGACGGCGAAGCGCCCCGCACGCCCTCGGGCGGCGAGGGCGGACATAGCGAGGGCGCGCCGCCGTCGGTGGTGCCCGCGCCCCCGGCGGCGCTGATGCTGCTGAGCGGGCTCGTGGCGCTGGGCCTGGCCCGCCGCCGTCGCGGGGGCTGAGGCGCAGGGCCGGGGCCGGGGCGCCCGCGCGCCCCGCACCCGGGCGGTCAGAGCAGGAAGTGATCCTCGTCGATCTCGCGCGGCTTGAGATCGGCGACGATGATCGTCAGGTCGCGCCATTCGATCACCGAATCGGCGCCGTCGCGGGTGATCGTCAGGTCGGCGAAATCCCGCAGCCCGCGGATCTGCATCTGGTCGGCGCCCAGGCCGAAGTCCTCGATCGTATCGGTCCCGTGCCTGCCTCGGAACACCATCAGGTCGGCGCCCTTGCCGCCGATCAGCAGATCGTCGCCGAGGCCGCCGACCAGCTTGTCCCGGCCGGGGCCGCCGTCGAGCGTGTCGTTTCCGCCGCCGCCGAACAGATTGTCCGGGCCCGGCCCGCCGAACAGGAAATCGTCCCCGGCCTGGCCCTTCAGCACGTCCTGTCCGCGGCCGCCATTGAGGTAATCGCCGTCGGCCCCGCCCTTCAGCGTATCGCGCCCGGCGCCGCCGCGCAGCTCATCCTCGCCGGCGCCGCCCTTGAGCCTGTCCGCTCCCGCGCCGCGCACGATCACGTCGTCGCCGGCGCCGCCGGTGTCCGGCGCGAAGAGCCCGGCGTTGAAAGCGCCGTTGGCGAAGACCAGCGTCTCGACCCCGACCACCGAATCCCGCCCGTCCTCGCCGTCCACATAAAGCACGCCGTCGACGGTCTCGAACGTGTAGTCGGCCGAGCTGCCGGCGAAGAGCGCCCGGTCCTCGCCGAGCCCGCCGTCGATGGCGTCGTCGCCGAGCCCGCCGGTGATCTCGTCATCGCCGGCACCGCCGAGGATGGCGTCGTCGCCGGCCAGGCCGATCAGCGTGTCGTCGCCGGTCCCGCCCAGCAGGAAGTCCGCCAGCGCGGTTCCGGTCAGATGGTCGTCGCCGCCGCCGCCGGCCAGCACCGCGCCGGGAACGGGATCGGGATCGGTGGGGCTCTCGTCCTCGACCCCCTCTTCGGAGGTCTCCGCGGACGCGGCGGCGAGGTCGCCGTCTTCGCCCGCCGCGGCTTCGGTCTCGGCCAGGGTCAGGCCCACGACCGTCTCGCCCTCCGACGCGCCGAAGAACACGTTGCGCTGCAGGTCGCCGTCGGAGACCGCGAAGGCTTCCAGCGACGGCGCCGTGGCGGCCGCGAGCCGGTCGAGAATGTCGTCCACGCCCAGGTCCGGCACGTCGGGGATCAGCCCCTCCATCACGTCGGCCAGCGAGGTCAGGGCGGCGATCGCGGCGTTGACCGGGGCCAGGAACTCGTCGATCGGGATCAGCTTGTCGAGAATGGCGTTGGCGGCGTTCTGGATCGGCCGCAGCAGGTCGCCCAGGAAGAATTCCACCGCCTCCTGCACCACCCCGTTCAGCGCGTCGAGGAAGTCGAGGATCGCGTCGATGGCGCTGCGCGGGATCGCCGGGAAGACGCGGATGCCGAAGACGCGCGGCGGGTCCTCCAGGAAGTCGAAGAAGGCGTTGATCGGGCTCGCCATGGTCGACACGGCGGAGATGAAGGGCCGGGCCAGCGCCTCCAGCCCTTCGAGGAAGTCGATGGGTTCGACCAGGTCCTCGATGAACTCCAGCGCGGCGTCCAGCCCCTCGACCGCCGGGTCGATGATGGTCTCGATCGCCGCCTGAACCGGGGCGACGGCCTGGGTCATGGCGTCGATGATCCCGGTGTAATCCGAGGTTTCGGCATCGAAGCGCAGGGCGAAGGCGGCGAAGCCGGCCTCCATGCGCGCGTTATCGGAAAGATCGGTGTCCGACCAGACGGGCGCGGCCTCCGCATCCGCCACGCCGATCTCGCCGCTGACGCTCATCGCCGCGAGCGGGTCGACGTCGGGGTCCGATGCGAAGCCCATCCATTCCAGCGCCGGTTCGATGGCGGCGGGCAGGATCCCGTAGACGGTCAGCACCGCGTCGACCACCTCGACCACCCGGACCAGGTTCTCAAGGATCGTATGCAGCCGCTCCAACCGCTCGATATGCTGGCTCAGCGACTGGTCCATGGAGATGCCGCGGGCCTCCAGGTCCTCGCCCGAGACCTCGATCCGTCCCATCGCCTGCCGCAGCCCGAGCCGGCTGATGGTCGGTCCGATGCCCGGCAGGGCGCCGCCGACCAGCATCAGCAGCTCCCCGTCCTCGGCGGTTTCGGCGACCTCGCCGACCTTGTTGTGGAACTCGCGGAGCTGGGCGCGGTAGTCCCGCTTCAGGTCATCGATATGGGCATCGAGCGCCATGAGCAGCAATTCCGCGCCGCCATAGACGCCGACCCGGATCAGCAGGGGGCTCCAGTCGGTGAGCACTTCTTCGAAGCTGCGCGGTTCGGCGTCGTCCTCGCCCGTCCCCTGGACCAGCGCCCGCAGCGACTCGAGCTCCCCGAAGGCGCCGAGCGTGGCGCCATGGGTGGCCTCGATGGACGAAAGGCTCTGCGAAACGGACATGGCCGGCGGCTCCCCAGTGTCGCCCGGCGTGGCGCGCCGGATGTATTTCCCTTACGGAATGCGTTGGCTCCGAAGCATGCAGATCACGTGCCGCCGAACAAGTGACAAACGTCCTCCGATGAACGATTTTCGCCCGCCGGTGGAGTTTCATCCGCGAATGGGCGCCCGTTGCCGTCCCCGCAACGCGAAACCCCCGACCGTTTCCGGCCGGGGGCTGATCATCGTCCGGGGGGGCGAGGCCCCGCGGATCACATGGTGCGTTCGACCATCATCTTCTTGATCTCGGCGATCGACTTCGCCGGGTTCAGCCCCTTGGGGCAGGTCTTGGCGCAGTTCATGATGGTGTGGCAGCGATACAGGCGGAACGGATCCTCGAGGAAGTCCAGCCGGTCCTGCGTCGCCTCGTCCCGGCTGTCGATCAGCCAGCGATAGGCGTGCAGCAAGGCGGCCGGGCCGAGGTAGCGGTCGCCGTTCCACCAGTAGCTCGGGCAGGAGGTGGAGCAGCAGGCGCACATCACGCACTCATAGAGCCCGTCGAGCTTCTTGCGGTCGTCGATCGACTGCTTCCACTCTTTCTCCGGCGCCGTGGTCGCGGTCTCCAGCCAGGGCATGACCGCCGCGTGCTGCGCGTAGAAATGCGTCAGGTCGGGGATCAGGTCCTTGACCACCGGCATGTGCGGCAGCGGGTAGATCTTCACGTCGCCGTCGACCTCGTCCAGCCCGTAGATGCAGGCCAGCGTGTTGATCCCGTCGATGTTCATGGCGCAGGAGCCGCAGATGCCCTCCCGGCAGGAACGACGGAAGGTCAGGGTCGGATCGATCTCGTTCTTGATCTTGATCAGCGCGTCGAGGATCATCGGCCCGCAGGTATCCATGTCGACGAAATAGGTGTCGACCCGCGGGTTGGCCCCGTCATCGGGGTTCCAGCGGTAGATCTTGAACGAACGGACGTTCGTGGCGCCCTCCGGCTTGGGCCAGGTCTTGCCGACCGTAACGCGGGAGTTCTTGGGCAGCGCGAGTTCAACCATGGTTGGCTCCTTCCCGGGTCCGGATCAATACACGCGCGCCTTGGGCGCGATCTTCTTCATGTCGATGCCGCCGGCGTCCTGCTTGGTCAGCGGGTCCAGCACCACCGAGCGGTAGCCGAGCTTCACGTCGCCCTCGTCCGAGACCCAGGCCAGCGTGTGCTTGCGCCATTCCTTGTCGTCCCGGTCGGGATAGTCCTCGCGGGCATGGGCGCCGCGGCTCTCGTGACGGGCCTCGGCGCCGACCACGGTGGCGAGCGCGTTGGGCATCAGGTTGTCGAGCTCCAGCGTCTCCATCAGGTCGGAGTTCCACACCAGGCTGCGGTCCGAGACCTTCACGTCGGCGAATTCCTTGCGGATCGCCGCCATCTTCACGCAGCCCTCCTTGAGGGTCTCCTCGGTGCGGAACACCGCGGCGTCGGACTGCATGGCGCGCTGCATGTCGAGCCGCAGCTCGGCGGTCGGCTTGGCGCCGTTGGCGTTGCGCAGCTTGTCGAAGCGCGCCATCGACTTTTCGACCGAAGCCTCGTTCATCGGCGGGTTCGGGGCCTTGGGGTCGACGATGGTCCCCGCCTTGATCGCCGCGGCGCGGCCGAAGACCACGAGGTCGATCAGCGAGTTGGAGCCCAGCCGGTTGGCGCCGTGGACCGAGGCGCAGCCGGCTTCGCCCACCGCCATCAGGCCGGGGACGATCTCATCCTTGCCCTCGGCGTCGGCGCGCAGCACTTCGCCGAAGTAGTTCGTGGGGATGCCGCCCATGTTGTAGTGCACGGTCGGCAGCACCGGGATCGGGTCCTTGGTCAGGTCCACGCCGGCGAAGATGCGGGCGGATTCCGAAATGCCGGGCAGGCGCAGGGCCAGCGTCTCGGGCGGCAGGTGGTTGAGGTGAAGGTGGATGTGATCCCCCTCCGGCCCCACGCCGCGGCCCTCGCGGATCTCCAGCGTCATGCAGCGGGAGACGACATCGCGCGAGGCGAGGTCCTTGTAGGTGGGGGCGTAGCGCTCCATGAAGCGCTCGCCCTCGGAATTGGTCAGGTAGCCGCCCTCGCCGCGGGCGCCCTCGGTGATCAGGCAGCCCGAGCCGTAGATGCCGGTCGGGTGGAACTGCACGAACTCCATGTCCTGCAGGGGCAGGCCGGCGCGGGCCGCCATGCCGGCGCCGTCGCCGGTGCAGGTATGGGCCGAGGTGGCCGAGAAGTAGGCGCGGCCGTAGCCGCCGGTCGCCAGCACCACCATCTTGGCGTTGAAGCGGTGCATGGTGCCGTCATCGAGCTTCCAGGCGATGACGCCGGTGCACTGGCCGTCATCCGACATGATGAGGTCGGTGGCGAAATACTCGATGTAGAACTCGGCGTTGTGCTTGAGCGACTGGCCGTAGAGCGTGTGCAGGATGGCGTGGCCGGTGCGGTCGGCCGCGGCGCAGGTGCGCTGCACGGGCGGGCCCTCGCCGAACTCGGTGGTGTGGCCGCCGAAGGGGCGCTGGTAGATCTTGCCCTCTTCGGTCCGGCTGAACGGCACGCCGTAATGCTCCAGCTCGTAGACCGCCTTGGGGGCCTCGCGGGCCAGGTATTCCATGGCGTCGGTGTCGCCGAGCCAGTCGGAGCCCTTCACCGTGTCGTACATGTGCCACTGCCAGTTGTCGGGGCCCATGTTGGACAGCGACGCGGCGATGCCGCCCTGGGCTGCGACGGTGTGGGAGCGGGTGGGGAACACCTTGGTCACGCAGGCGGTCTTGAGCCCCTGCTCTGCCATGCCCAGCGTCGCCCGGAGGCCGGAGCCGCCGGCCCCGACCACGACGACGTCGTAGGTGTGATCCACATATTCATAGGCGGCCATGGCGGTCCTCATGCTTTGGCGCGACGGCGATCGCGCGTGGCGGGCGGCGCGGGAGCGCGCTCAGCCCGCGAAGGCGATCTTGGCGACGGCGAAAACGCCGGTCAGGCCGAACAGGGTGCAGAACGCGATGTTCGCGATCAGCGCGGCGGTGCGCACGGCCTTGTCGTGGACGTAGTCCTCGATCACCACCTGAAGGCCGAGCTGCAGGTGGCGGAAGGCGACGGCGATGAACAGGATCAGGATGACCGCGTTGAACGGGTTGGAATAGGTGGCCATCACGTCGGCGTGGGAGGCGCCCAGCGACCAGTCCAGCGGCAGGATCGCCAGCAGGAACAGCGGCACCAGCGCCACGGCGGTGATGCGCTGCACCCAGAAATGTCCGGTGCCGTGCTTGGCGGACCCCAGTCCGATGACGCGGCCCTTGTCGGTCTTGAAGCTCATGTCCGCGTCTCCCTCAGAGGATCCAGATCAGCACGGTCAGCAGTGCGGCGATGACCAGGGTCATCTTGCCGGCCACTTCCGCCTGGTCGGGGTCGAGCATCAGCCCTAGGTCCCAGATCAGGTGCCGCACGCCGTTGCAGGCATGGAAGCACAGCGCGAACAGCGATCCGAACATGATCAGATTGCCGATCCAGGAGGTCAGGAACCCGTCGGCGGTGGCGAAGTAATCGGGGCCCGAGGCCGCCGCCAGCAGCCACCACACCACCAGGATCGCGCCAAGCGAAAGCGCGCAGCCGGTGATCCGGTGCGCGATCGACATGATGGACGTCCATTGGGGGCGATAGATGCTGAGATGGGGAGACAGGGGGCGATTGCCCCGGTTCACGTCGGCCATTGCGACCCCTCTCATTGTTCCGGCGCGGTCGCGCGATCGGGTGCGCGCAAGCCTGGCTGGCGGTTTTCATAGCGCGTCGATCCGCGGTCGAAAAGCGTTGCGACGTCGCGCTGTGCGGAAAAAGCGCCCGCAGGCGTCGGCGCGTCGCGGCGACGGGGGGATTTCGCCCCGGTTTGTGATCACGGCCCGCGGGTTGTGATCACGATGCGGAATCGAACGGCTCCGTCCGCTCCGGCGCCGGAAGCGTTTCGCCCGCCTCCCGCTCCGGATGCGGCCACGCCCGGCGCGGGGGGCGCCGGGCGTGGGAATCGTCGAAGCGCCGGACCCGCGCCGGGCCTCAGGTGGGGATCAGCGCCCAGACATCGAGATCCAGCAGCACGTTGGCGGCGTATTTGCCGTCCTCGCCGCGCAGGGGCGCCGGCGTCGCGTCGTTCTTCACCGCCACCAGCCGCAGCCGCAGCGCGCCGACGCCGGGGGCCGGGGTCTCGGCCTTGTCCAGCACCTCGGACCACGCATAGACGGTGTCGCCCGCGAAGCACGGATTGGCATGGGCCCCGCCGTTGATCGCGACGATGGTCTGGGCGTTGGCCAGGCCGTTGTAGCTCAGCGCCCGCGCCAGGCTGATGACGTGGCCGCCATAGATCAGCCGGCGCCCGTCCTCGCGGAACTGGGCGTTGAAATGCACCTTGGCGGTGTTCTGCCAGAGCCGGGTGGCGAGCATGTGCTCCGCCTCCTCGATGGTCGAGCCGTCGACGTGGTCGATGCGCTCGCCGATCTCGTAGTCGCCCCAGCGGTGCGTCTCCCCGGCGAGGTCGAAGTCGTAGCCGGTGAAATCCAGCCCCTCCGGGATCGCCAGGTCCTCCGCCTTCACGGCCTTGGCCAGCTCGGGGACCACCGGCTCCGGCGCGGGGGCGTCGACGTCGTTCTTGCGCACCATCACCCAGCGCACCCATTCCAGCGCCTTGGCCCCGTCGGCGGTGGTCGCCGCCGAGCGCACCCAGACCACCCCGGACTTGCCGTTGGAGTTCTGCTTGAGCCCGATGATCTCGGTCTGCGTGGTCAGCGTGTCGCCGGGATAGAGCGGCTTGAGAAACCGGCACTCGGCGTAACCGAGATTCGCCACCGCGTTCAGCGAGATGTCGGGCACGGTCTTGCCGAAGGCCACGTGGAAGCCGATCAGGTCCTCCAGCGGGCTGCGCGGCAGACCCGAGGCGCGGGCGAATTCGTCCGAGGAGGGCAGGGCGAACCGGGTCGGGTAAAGCGCGGTGTAGAGCGCGCGGTCGCCCTCGGTCAGGGTGCGCGGCGTGGCGTGACGCAGGGTCTGGCCGACCTTGAAGTCCTCGAAGAAGTAGCCGGGATTGGTCTTTGAGGCGGTCATGCGGGGCTCCCTGAACCTGTGCTTTGATTTGCCCGGCAGATTAGGCCCGGCCCCGCGCGACGCAACCGGACGCCGCGCCGCGCCGCGGGGCGTTCAGAAGCGGGTGCGCAGGTTGACCGAGCCGAACAGGGACATGCCGTCCTGCCCCGCATATTCCTCGGTGCGCAGAACCTGGGTGTAGCTCAGCTCCACCCGCCCCAGCTGCACCGCGATCCCGGCCTGGATGTCGGCGACGAAGCGGTTGGGCTCGACCCCGTCGACGCCGCCGAAGGTGTTGCCCTCGATGAAGATGTTGCGCCCGACCAGCCGGCCCTCCGCCCCCGCGAAGACATACCAGGAGAAGTCGTCCTCGTTGCGGAAGAAGCCCGGCGAGGCCACCGCGGGCCGCACCCGCGGCGGGCCGTAATCGTCCGCCAGGTCCTGCCCCAGCCGCGCCACCCCGCCGATCGCCAGCGAGGTGTCGACGTTGCCCAGCGCCACCGTCACGTTGGGCGCCCAGTCCACCGACAGGTCCAGCGCCGGAACCGGCACGTCGGCCGAGAACTTCCACTTCCGCTCATAGAGCAGCCGCAGGCCGAGCTCGTCGTCGAGCTGGTTGTGCCAGCCCCGCGGCTCCTGCGCGCCGATGAGCTCGTGGACGATGGTCTGGGATTCCTCGGCCAGCGAGGACGGGCCGACGATCCCGATCTCCACCGACAGCGTGTCCAGCCGGTCGCCCCGATCCGCCGCCACTCCGGCCCCGACATAAAGGAATCCCGCATAGGGCCGGTCGGTCTTCGGCGGGGTCTTCAGCGAGATGTCGGAGGGCGTGTAGATGTTCTGCCCCAGCGTGTAGAGCCCGTACCAGTCCGAGGCGTCGGAGAACCAGCCGTAGAGCCCCCGTTTCGCCAGCCGCCCCGCGGCGCTGAGATTGTTGCGCGGGGTCACGTAGTCCAGCCGCACGCCGTTGGTGTAGTCGCGGTCCTCGTCGCCGAAGATGTCGTTCTCGAAGGTCACCGACCAGGTGCCGCGGGCGTCGGCGTCGGGGCCGGCCTCGGGCGCGGCGGGCTCCTGCGTCGGGGCGCCGGCGACGGGGGAGCGGACGGCGTCCTGGGCCTGGGCCGGCCCGAAGGCGCCGAGGCCGACGACGATGGCGGCGACGCGCATGGAGGCGCCCCCGGCCGCGAACGGTCTGTGGGCGTCGCTGCGTCTGGAAGACACGTTCTGAGCTCCTGGCTGAAAGAGGCGGGACGGTCGCGTTCCCGGCCGGCCGCGGGGGCGTGGACCCCGGTTCGCCCCGCGCAAGCATAGGCCGCCGCCGCTTCCGGGCAACGGCGGCCAACGCCAATTCTTCCTTGATAACAGGGGAACGTGACGTAAGCTGCCGGCTCCGAAGCAGATCGGGCGCCGTTGCAAGAGCAGCCCGTCGCAGGGAGGAAAAACTCGATGTCGCTGAAAACCCACGCCCGGATTGCGTTCGCCGCGATCGCTGCGCTGGCCTTCGCAGGCTCCGCCGTCGCCCAGGACTGCGCCCCTTCCAAATGGGGCGCCGACGACGAGATCGGCTCCGCCAACCTTGTGACGCCCGAGCAGGTGCTGATGGCCTCCAAGCTGGTCAAGAAGGGCATGAGCGCGCCGCTGGGCATCACCATCAGCCGCGACACGCCGGCCTTCGCGCCGCGCTCGCTGTCCATGCAGGTGGTGCAGCCCGGCCAGACCGGCGGGACCGATCCGCTGGGCTACGGCGGCGGCGGCGTCTACAATGACGACATCATCCAGATGTGGTTCGGCATCGGCTCCCAGATCGACGGGCTGGGGCATCTCGGCGATGACGGGCGCTATTACAACTGCAACGACGCCAAGGAGATCTCGCAGATCGGCGGGCTGACCAGGCTCGGCGTGCACAACGTGCCGCCGCTTGTGGGCCGGGGCGTGGTCATCGACATGGCCAAGCACTTCGGGAAGGAATTCCTCGAAGCCGGTCACGTCATCAACGCCGAGGACGTGAAGGCGGCGATGGAAGCGCAGTCGATCGAGGTGAAGAAGGGCGACGTGGTCCTGTTCCACACCGGCTGGACCGACGCCAAGCTGGAGAGCGCGCCGTCCGAATGGGGCGCGGGCGAGCCCGGCATCATGCCCGACGTGGCCGAGATGCTGGCCGAGGCCGACGTGATGGCGGTGGGCGCCGACACCTGGGGCGTCGACGTGGTGCCGCCGCCGGCCGGCGCCAAGGTGTTCTATTCCCACGTGGTTCTGCTGCGCGACAACGGCATCTACATCCTCGAGACCATGAATACCGGCCCGCTGGTCGAGGCCGGCGTGACCGAGTTCATGTTCGTGCTGGGCCAGGCCCGGGTGAAGGGCTCGGTGCAGATGGTGATCAACCCGGTCGCGCTCTGGTAAGCGCGCCCGCCGCGCGGTTCCGGCTGCGCGGCGACCGGGCATGGGGGGACGGGCGGCTTCGGCCGCCCGTTTCGCGTTGGACGGGGGCGCGGGCGCGAGGCGCCGCGCCGTAGGGCGGGTTTCAACCCGCCGCGCCGCTCACCGCCCTCGCCGCCCTCGCCGTGCGCGCCCGGCCATGGCCAGGGCGGCGGAGCGCGGCGCCGCCAGCGCCTCCCGCACGCTCCGCGCCAGCCTTCGGCGCAGAGGGCTCGGCGCGGGCGAGGTCGGCGCCGGCCGCGTGGCGATCCCGTGCAGGGCGAAGCACATCCGGGCGCGGGCCATGTGCCAGGGGTCGGTGACCAGCGTCACGCGCTCCGCCCCCTCCGCCCGGATCAGGGGGCGGGAAAAGCGCGCGTTCTCCTCGGTGTCGCGGGCGCGGGGTTCGACGATCAGGGCGGTTTCGGGGAGGCCGGCGGCCAGCAGGCGGCCGCGCATCGCCATCGCCTCGCCGGGCGCGTCCGCGCCGCGCGCGCCGGGGGCGCCGCCGGTGACGAGGATCTTCGCCCGCCGCCCCTCGGCCCGGGCCGCGCGCCACAGCGCCTCGCCCCGGTCCGACCGCCGCGCCAGCGCCGGACCGGGCCGGCCGTCCGGGCGCAGCGCCGCGCCCAGAACCACGATCAGCTCGGGCAGTTCGCGCCGTTCGGGCGCGGCGCGGGTCACTCAGGCCTCAGACCGGGAAGGGCGACGGCCCGATCAGCCCGTGGATGACCGTGATGACCGCGAAGGCCACGACGGTGATCCCCACCAGTATGAAGTCCTTCTTGCGCGGCGCCGGCGCCGGCTTCACCCAGGCCCCGTCGCGGGCGTTGGTGGCGAAGATCGCCGCCACCGACCATACCCCCAGCCCGCCGAACAGGATCAACGAGGCGACGTCCCCGTTCACCAGCAGATGCGCCACGGCCCACACGATCACCGCCAGAAGCTGCGGGTGCCGCACATGGCGCTTGGCGTTGCCCTTGGAATGCGAGGCGCCGAACAGCCCGACCGCGATCAGCATCATGAGGTTGTTGAGATGCACGGCCCAGGGCAGGAACCACAGCTCCTCATATTCCGCCTGCTGGTAGCCGATCACCAGCATCGCCACGATGGCGAGGGTCAAAAGGGCGAACCCGCCCCGCCAGGTCTTCTCCCCGTGGCGCGCGACCATCGCGGCGCGGAACCGCGGGGCGACCAGGGGAATGGAATGCGTGGCCCACCAGAGGACGACGCCGAGAATCAGAAGGGTCATTGGCTTGCTCCCACGCGGGCCGGAGGGGTTGGCTTGCGGGCCGGAGCATAGCGGCCGCACGCCCGCGCGCCATGGACGGATCGACACATTAACCAATTCGCGGGAGGCGGGCGGGGGCGTCGGCGCCCGGCGCGCGCTCAGACGCCGAGCAGCCGGTCCCGGATTTCCGGCGTCAGGTCGCCGGGCGCGCCGGTCCAGGCGGAGCGGCCCTTCTCCAGGATCACGCAGCGGTCCATCACCGGCAGCAGTTCGGCCAGCGACTTGTCCACCACCAGCAGGGACTGGCCCTCGGCCTTCAGCGCGCCGATGGCGGCCCAGATCTCGTGGCGGATGACGGGGGCGAGGCCCTCGGTGGCCTCGTCCAGGATCAGCAGCCGCGGGTTGGTCATCAGCGCCCGGCCGATGGCCAGCATCTGCTGCTCGCCCCCCGAAAGCGTGCGCGCCGACTGCCCGGCGCGCTCGGCCAGCCGGGGGAACAGCGCCTCGACACGGGGCCGGTCCCAGGGGCCGGGGCGGGCGGTGGCGACCAGGTTCTCGGCCACCGTCAGGTTGGGAAAGCAGCGCCGCCCCTCGGGCGCGAGCCCCAGCCCCAGCCGCGCCGCCCGGTAGGCCGGCAGCCCGGCGAGGTCCCGCCCCCCGAAGCGGATGCGCCCGCGCCGATGCGGCGTCAGCCGGCAGATCGAGCGGATGGTGGTGGATTTCCCCATGCCGTTGCGCCCCATCAGCGCCACCGCCTCGCCGGCGCGGACCTGAAGGTCGACCCCGTGCAGGGCCTGCGAGGCGCCGTAGAAGGTCTCGATCCCCTCGACTTCCAGCATGGCCGGCTCGGACATCATTCGGTCTCCTCGAACGGGCCGAGCGCGGTGCGGGCCTTCTTCGTCAGCTTGCCCCGGATCAGCGCGTAGGAGCGGCGGATCCGATGCGCCAGCGCCGCCTCGTCCGCCGCCTGCGCCCAGGGGACCAACACCCACGAGCGGTGGAAATAGGGCGCGCGCTCGGCCTCGCCGGCTTCGATCAGCAGTTCGGCGGTCTCGATGTCGGGACATTTGACGGCGACGCCCCGGTCCATGGCGCCGATGCAGGCGAACATCTTGCCGCCGACCTTCCACGCGTCATGGCCTCCGCCCCAGGGGTCGGAGCGCTCGGCCCCGGGCAGGGCGGCGCAAAGGCGGTTGACGGTCTCGCGGGTCATGGCGGGCAGGATCGCGCGGCCCGGGCGGCGACGCAAGGCGGGACGGGCGGGAGACGACCGGGGGACGGGGGACGGGGCGCGGAGGCGGCTCGGTCAGCGGCTTCGTGCGGCGGCGATATCGGCGGCGATCGGCCCGGCGGCGATCGCCGCCAGCAGGGCCGCCAGCGGCAGGGCCGCGGGCGGCCCGAAGCGCCCGAAGCCCACCGCCCCCAGCGCGCCGGCCCCGAGGAAGGTTCCCGTCAGCCCGGCCAGCATCCCCAGCTTCTCCCGATCCGCGCGCACCGGCGGGCCATCCCCGCGCGAGGGATACAGCGCCCGGCCGATCTCGATCCCCAGATCGGTGACCAGCCCGGTGATATGGGTGGTTCGGATGCGCGCCCCCGACAGTTTGGTGATGACCGCGTTCTGAAGCCCCATGACGAAGCACAGCAGAAGGGTCACGAACAGCACCGCCTCGCCCGTCCCGCTTCCCGCCCCGAGCAGCCCGAACCCCGCCAGCAAGGCGGCTTCCAGCGCCAGCGGCAGGGCGAAGAGGCTCTCCAGCCCCCGCCGCCGCGCCCAGTTGACCATAAGCGCGCTGACCGCGGCGCCGCCCACGAAGGCGCACAGCGCGCCCGCCCCGGCGGCGACCAGCGCATGGCGCCCCAGCGCCAGGTCGTCGGCCATGCCCGACACGATCCCGGTCATGTGCGAGGTGTAGTGCCCGATGGCCATGAAGCCCCCGGCATTGGCGGCGCCGGCCACGAAGACCAGCAGCACCGCCAGCCGCGCGTCCGAGCCCGCGTCCCGTTTCCGTCCCGCAATACGCCTCAGCCGCGCGATCATGGCTCCGCGTCCCGTTCCGCCATCGTTCCGGAAACCGCCCGCGCCGGCCGGCGGGGCGGGGGGCTCAGTCGAAGATCTCGTCCCCGGCGACGCCCCACAGCGCGGTCTTGGGCAGCCAGCCCTCGACCCCGTCCTTGTAGACCTCGCACCAGTCGCGCCCGCAGGCTTCGACCTTCAGCACCACGCCCGGCGCCGCGCGCGCCACCACCGGCGAGGCGGTCGAGGCGTCCTCGCGCAGGTCCGCTTCCACCGGGGTGACCAGCGCGGTGCGCACGCCCGAGAGCATGGAGTAATGCACCCAGCCGAAGCCGCCCTCCTGGTCGCGGACCCGGCGCCAGTGGCCGTATTCGGCGATCACCTCGAGCGGCATCCCGCGGCGCATGAAGACCCAGTCGACCCGATGGGTCATGCCGGGGCCGCGGCGCACATTGGCCTTGGTGGCCTTCAGGCTGACATAGCGGGGCATGGGCAGGCCGGTGACGGGGCCGGTGGTCGGCGCGGGCTCGGCCGCCGATGCGGGGCCGGGATCGGTCGCGGCGCCGCTCGGCGCGTCGGGCGCCGCCTGCGCGGTGGAGGCGGAGGCCGCCTGCGCCCGCGCCGATGTCGCGGGGCCGAGCGCGAGCGTGAGCGCGATTCCGAAAATGAGCGTTAGGGAGATCCCCAGCCGCAGGGGGCGCCCGAGACGCCGGAACGGGCCGCGCCGCCATGTCCGCCGACGCGCCCGGGCCTGCCGATCACCCGTCCGTTCGCCCGTCATCCGAAGCCTGCTCCGCCTCTTCGCCGTATCCGGGCCGCGCCCGGTCGTCGTCCCCGGCCCAAATCCGAGCCCGGCCGCCGCCGATCGCCGAGGCGTCCGCGACGTTCCTTAGGGGCCGCTCTCCCCGTGGACCCCGCGCCGGGATTTGGTTAAGGCTATCGCATCCGCACGGCCAGGAGAAGCCCGAGACCATGCCCGTCGAGTCCCGTCCCCTTCCTTTCCCCGGCGGCCGTCCGCGCGTCGTGGTGACCCGCAAGCTGCCCGAGGCCGTGGAGGCCCGGATGCGCGAGCTGTTCGAGGTCGATCTGAACCTCTCGGACGCGCCGATGAGCCGCGAGGCGCTCGCCGCCGCCGTCAACCGCGCCGACGTGCTGGTCCCCGCCCTGGGCGACCGCATCGACGCGGGCCTGATCGGCCAGGCCGGGCCGGACCTGAAGCTGATCGCCAATTACGGCGCCGGCGTCGACCATATCGACGTCGAGACCGCGCGCCGCCGCGGCATTCACGTGTCCAACACGCCCGGCGTGCTGACCGAAGACACCGCCGACATGACCATGGCCCTGATGCTGGCGGTCCCCCGCCGTTTGCAGGAAGGCGCGAAGATCATCGAGGCCGAGGACGAGGCCGGCTGGAAAGGCTGGTCCCCGACCTTCCTCAACGGCCGCCGCATCACCGGCAAGCGGCTGGGCATTCTCGGCATGGGCCGCATCGGCCAGGCCGTGGCCCGACGCGCCCGCGCCTTCGGCATGTCGATCCACTACCACAACCGCCGCCGCCTGCATTCGGACATCGAGACCGGGCTGGACGCGACATGGTGGGAGAGCCTCGACCAGATGCTGGCCCGCATGGACATCGTCTCGGTCAACTGCCCGCACACGCCGGGCACCTATCACCTGCTCAACGCCCGCCGGCTGAAGCTGATGAAGCCCTCGGCCTATATCGTGAACACGTCCCGCGGCGAGGTGATCGACGAGAACGCGCTGGGCCGGATGCTGAAGGCGGGCGAGCTCGCCGGCGCCGGGCTCGACGTGTTCGAGCGGGAGCCGACCGTGAACCCCGACCTGAAGGGCCTGCCCAACGTGCTGCTGCTGCCGCATATGGGCTCGGCCACCCAGGAGGGGCGGCTGGAGATGGGCGAGAAGGTGATCATCAACATCAAGACCTTCGCCGATGGTCACCGGCCGCCGGATCTGGTCGTGCCCTCGATGCTCTGACCGCCGGGGCTCCGCTCGCCTTTTCGGGGGCGGGGCCGGTTCCTCTCCTTCCAACGCTCCGGTTTTCCCGTCGGGTTTCTCCGCGGCGCGCTCGGCCGCCGTGGGGAGGCGCGCCGGTGGAGGTCATTTCATGCATCGATTTCTCGGACTTCCGGTGGGGCACAGCTGGGCCCCGGGCGAGGGCCTGACCGTCGCCGAACAGATCGCGCTGATCATGAGCTGGCTGGTGTCCAGCTGGCTCGGGCTGATCGTGTTGCTGGCGGCGCTGGTGTTTCTGACCCTTTCGGTGTTTCGCGCCCTTCGCTTCCTGCGGTCGCGCCGTCTGCGTCGTCGCAAGGCGGCGGCGAAGGCCGATGCGCCGGTAAGCCTGACCCGGCTGCGTCTGTCGCGGATGCCGCCGAAGGCGGAGGATGACGAAGACGAAGAAGATGACGGCGAAGAGGGTGAGGATGAGGCCGGGGGGCGCCCGGACCGAGGCCTCCGCGCGCGCCCCAGGGCCTGAGCGTCGCCGCGGCCGGGCCCCGCGCAGGTCGCGCGGGAATTGACTTCGGCGTTAACATTAACTAAATATGAACGTCATGAGGCGCGTCTGGGGAGGCGCCTGTCAGAGCGATGGGGATCGTCATGGCGTTGAAATTCGCGGAGGTTCCGGGCGGAGGCAGCTTCGCGCCGGGGGCGGGGCCGAGCTGGTTCGAGATGGCGAACCGGCAGATCGCGTCCCTGTGGACCGGAGAAGTGTCGCTGGTGCTGACCGGCGTTCTGGCGGCGCTGGCCGCGTTCGTGCTGATCCAGGCCCAGATCCGCGGCGCCGGCGGACGGCGCAGCCGCCGCAAGCTCGAAGACGTCCCGCGCAACGGGCCGGTCAGCATGGCCGAACTGCGCCACGCCCGCATGCCTATGGGCGAGCGGCCGGGCGACCGGGCCGGCGCCTGAGGCCTCAGGCTTCAGGCTTCAGGCTTCAGGCCTCGGGCGCCGGGGATCCCGCCGCAGACCGGGCAACCCGGCCGGCGACGCACCCCGATGGTCCGGGCTTCGGCCCAGAGCGCATCCCATAGCAGCAGGCGGCCCGCCA
Organism: Albimonas donghaensis; assembly: GCF_900106695.1. Lineage (GTDB taxonomy): Bacteria > Pseudomonadota > Alphaproteobacteria > Rhodobacterales > Rhodobacteraceae > Albimonas > Albimonas donghaensis. The sequence goes on along the minus strand of NZ_FNMZ01000003.1, from coordinate 200,658 downwards.
AGGGCTCGCCCGCGCCGACCAGCAGCTTGACCGCCTCCGCGGCCATCATCGAGCCGATGACCCCGGCCAGCGCGCCCAGCACGCCGGCCTCGGCGCAGGCCGGGACCAGGCCGGGGGCGGGGCGCTCGGGGAAGACGCAGGCGTAGCAGGGGCCGCCCGCGGCGGGGTTCCACACCGAGAGCTGCCCCTCCCATTGCCCGATGGCGCCGGCCACCAGCGGGACGCCCAGCCGCGCGCAGGCGACGTTGGCGAGGTGGCGGGTGTCGAAATTGTCGGACCCGTCCAGCACGACCGTGTGACCTGCGAGGATCGCCTCGGCATTGGCCTCGGTCAGCCGGCTCGCGACGCCCTGGACCTCGACGCCCGGATTCACCGCGGCCAGCGCGTCGCGGGCGCTGTCGATCTTGGGACGGCCGACGGCGCCGGTGGCGTGCAGCACCTGCCGTTGCAGGTTCGACAGGCTCACCGCGTCGTCGTCGATCACGGTCAGCCGCCCGATCCCCGCGGCGGCGAGGTAGAGCAGGGCGGGCGAGCCCAGCCCGCCGGCTCCGATCACCGCGACCGAGGCGGCGCGCAGGGCGGCCTGGCCCGGCCCGCCGATCTCGCGCAGCACGATATGGCGGGCGTAGCGGTCGAGCTCGTCGTCGGTCAGCGCCATGGCGGTCTCCGGTGGGCGTCGAGGCGCCCGGGGGCCAGAGGTGTCGGGGAGGCCAGAGGTAGAGACCCCCGGCCCGGGCGCCAAGGGCGCCAAGGCGCCGGGCGGCCCGCCCCGCCGCCCGGCGCCGCCCCGGTTCCGGTGGGAGGCGCCGCGTCCCGCGCCCGCCAGGCTCCGCCGTTCCGCCCGCGGCGCGTGGAGCCGGGGGCGAGGGCGTCGCCGTCTCTTCGCCGCGCCCGTTTCCCTCCGTATCCGGTTCCCGCCATGTCCCCCCGCATTCCCCCCCACTGACGCATCCCGCCGGATCCCGCCGAATCCCGCCGGGGCCGCCCGAAACCCGTCCGCCGGGCGCCCCCGGTTCAACGCGCCGCGGGCGGACCCGGTCGGCTTGCGCGCCCTCGACGCGGCGCCTCCCCGGACCTCGCCGCTCGCCCCGCCGACGCCGCCTGCGTCCCCCTTGCCTCACCCGCTCCGACGATCCCTTAGCGCGCCGTCTGCGAAACTGGACGCATCCCCCTGCGCACGGTATCTTTTCACCCGCGAGGCGCCGCGATCAATGACGGCGCCCCTACATGAGGCAAGGCACATGCAGCAGCCCGAGCGGTTCTCGGACCTGCCGGAATACGCGTTTCCGCGTCTCCGCGCGCTCATCGAGGGCGTCGCCGCCGGCGGCCCTCTGCTCCCCATGTCGTTGGGAGAGCCCCGGCACGACCTCCCCCCCTTCCTGGGCGAGGCGCTGGCGAAGCATGCCGGCCTGTTCGGCCGCTATCCGCCCAACGAGGGCTATCCGGACCTGCGCGCCGCCATTTCCGGCTGGCTGCGCCGCCGCTTCGGCCTGACCGAAGCCGCGACCGACCCGGACGCCCATGTCTTCCCGCTGAACGGCACGCGGGAGGGCCTGTTCGCCGCCTGCCTCGCCCTTGTCCCCGAACGCAAGAACGGCGAGCGGCCGGCGGTGCTGATCCCCAACCCGTTCTACCAGTGCTACGCGGTCGCCGCGCTCGCCGCCGGGGCGGAGCCGATCTATGTGCCGGCGGAGGCCGAGACCGGCTTCCTCCCCGATTTCGCCGCCCTCCCCCCCGCGCTGCTCGACCGCACCGCGGCGGTTTACCTGTGCTCGCCGGCCAATCCGCAGGGCGCGGTCGCCGATCTCGACCACTGGACCCGGCTCATCGCGCTGGCGGACAAGCACGATTTCCGCATCTTCGCCGACGAATGCTATTCCGAGATCCATCGCGGGACCCCGCCGCCCTCCTCCCTCCAGGCCGCGCAGGCCATGGATGCGGACCCGGAGCGGGTGCTGGCCTTCCACTCGCTGTCCAAGCGGTCGAACCTTCCGGGCATCCGCTCGGGCTTCTGCGCCGGCGGCCCGAAGACCATCGCGGCGATGCGAAAGCTGCGCGCCTATGCCGGCGCGCCGCTGCCCGGGCCGATCCAGATGGCCTCCGCCGAAGTCTGGGCGGACGAGGCGCATGTGGACGCCTCCCGCGCGGTCTACATGGAGAAATTCGCCATGGCCGACCGCATCCTCGGCAACATGGAGGGCTACCGCCCCCCCGAGGCCGGGTTCTTCCTGTGGCTCGACGTCTCCGCCCGACATGGCGACGGCGAGGCGGCGACCCTCAAGCTCTGGCGCGAGACCGGCGTGCGCGTCCTGCCCGGCGCCTATCTTTCCCGACCTTCCCCCGACTGGCTGGGCGGCGGCGACCCCGGCGCGCGTTATGTGCGCATCGCCCTGGTCGAACGCCCCGAAGACGTGGAGCGGGGCCTGACCCTGATCCGCGACTGCCTCGGCTGAACGGAGACGATTTCCCATGGCCCTGTTCTCCCGCTCCGACCTCGACGATTACGAGCGCGAGCCCCGCGACAGCTTCCTGCCCGAAAGCTGGTCCGAGGCCCTGCGCCGCCGGGCGGCGGAGCTGGCGGGGCTGGCGCTGGCGGGGCTGGCGGTCGCCGCGGCGCTGATGCTGGCGAGCTATTCGTCCGAGGACCCGTCCTTTTTCAACATGAGCGGGGGGGACGCCTCCAACTGGCTGGGCATGGCGGGAGCCTACGCGGCCGATCCGCTGATGCGAACGCTGGGTCTGGCGTCCTGGATGCTGCCGCTGCTGATCGGGGTCTGGGGCTGGCGGCTGGTGACGCATGAGGGCGAGCACCGGGCCTGGTCGCGCCTGCTGCTGTCGCCGCTGGCGGTGCTGGCCGTCGCCGCGGCCCTGTCCACGCATATCCCCCCCGCCGCATGGCCGCATCCCTACGGGCTGGGCGGGCTGATCGGCGACGGCGCCGGGCGCACGCTGGCCCAGCAGGCGCCCTGGCCGCTGGAACTGACCCTGCTGGCCCTGTCCCTGAGCCTGGGGTTCTGCGCCGTGGCGCTGAGCCTGCTGTCGCTGGGCGTCGACTGGGAGGAGCTGGCGGCCCTCCGGCGCTGGATGGCCGACGGCCTGATCTGGGCGCTGGGCCTGGTCTTCGCGCTGGTCGCCTTCATCGCCAGTCGTCGCCGCAAGCCGGCGGAGCCGCGGTCCTCCCGCCTCGGCGCGCCGCGCCCCATCGGCGCCGCCGCCCGCCACGAGCCGGCGATGGAGGAGGACGAGGACCCGCTTTACGACGACGAGGAGATGGACGAGCCCCAGCTTTCCACCCGTCGCGCCGCCCGCGCCGAACCCCGTGCCGAACCCCGCGCCGAGCCCCGTGCCGAGCCCCGTGCCGAACCCCGGGTCCGCGCCGAACCCGAAGCCGACGCGCCGCTGCGGGCCGAGCCCAGCGTGGTGGACCGCATCCGCTCCGTCGCCCGGCGGATCGAGCCGGCGCCCGCCCCGCTCCATGACCACGACCCGGACTTCGGCGGCTATGACGACGACGCGGACTACGCCGCGCCCGTCGCCGCGCGCCCCGAGCCGGTGGCCCGCGTCGCGGTGCCGGCGCCGGCGCCGGCGCCGGTTTCGGCCGGGCCGCGCGAACCCTCGGTCAGCTCCCGCGCGCTGGGCGACGATTACGACGACGCCGACCCGGCCCCGATCCCCGACCCGGTCCCCCGGGCCCAGGTCGCGCCCCCCGTCCGCGCCCCCGCCCAGTCGCGCCGCGCCGCGGCCGAGGCCCAGCCGATGCTCGCCTTCGACGATCAGGCCGACGACGCCTGGTCGGCGCCGCCGCTCTCCCTGCTCCAGAACCCCGCCCGGATCGAGCGCCCCCACCACTCCACCGAGGCGCTGGAGGAGAACGCGCGGATGCTGGAGGCCGTGCTGGACGATTACGGCATCCGCGGCGAAATCGTGAAGGTCTCCCCCGGCCCGGTCGTGACCATGTACGAGCTGGAGCCCGCGCCGGGCCTCAAGGCGTCGCGCGTCATCGGGCTGGCCGACGACATCGCCCGCTCGATGTCGGCGCTCGCCGCCCGCGTCTCCACCGTGCCGGGGCGCTCGATCATCGGCATCGAGCTGCCCAACGAGATCCGCGAGAAGGTGCTGCTGCGCGAGCTTTTCGCCGCCCGCGCCTTCGGCGACGCCAAGGAACGCCTGCTGATCGCGCTGGGCAAGGACATCGCCGGCGCGCCGATCGTGGCCAACCTCGCCCGCATGCCCCACCTGCTGATCGCGGGCACCACCGGCTCGGGCAAGTCGGTGGCGATCAACGTGATGATCCTGTCGCTGCTCTACCGGCTGTCGCCCAAGGAATGCCGGATGATCATGATCGACCCCAAGATGCTGGAGCTGTCGGTCTATGACGGCATCCCGCATCTGCTGTCCCCCGTCGTCACCGATCCCAAGAAGGCCGTCGTGGCCCTGAAATGGACCGTGGCGGAGATGGAGGACCGCTACCGGAAGATGTCGCGCATGGGCGTGCGCAACATAGAGGGCTACAACCAGCGCGTCCGCGACGCGGTGGCCAAGGGCGAGGCTTTCACCCGCACCGTGCAGACCGGCTTCGACGACGACACCGGCGAACCCGTGTACGAGACGCAGGAGTTCGAGCCCGAAGAGCTGCCCTTCATCGTGGTCGTGGTCGACGAGATGGCCGACCTGATGATGGTGGCGGGCAAGGAGATCGAGGCCTGCATCCAGCGTCTCGCGCAGATGGCGCGCGCCTCGGGCATCCATATCATCATGGCCACCCAGCGGCCGTCGGTGGACGTCATCACCGGCACCATCAAGGCCAACTTCCCCACCCGGATCTCCTTCCAGGTGACGTCGAAAATCGACTCGCGGACCATTCTCGGCGAGATGGGGGCCGAGCAGCTGCTGGGCATGGGCGACATGCTCTACATGGCCGGCGGCGGGCGCGTGACCCGCGTCCACGGGCCGTTCGTGTCGGACGAGGAGGTTGAGGAGGTGGTGATGCACCTCAAGGCCCAGGGCGAGCCGTCCTATATCGGCGGCGTCACCGACGGCCCGGACGAGGAGCAGGCCTCCGAGATCGACGCGGTGCTGGGCCTGTCGGGGGACGAGACCGAGAGCGAGCTCTACGACCGCGCCGTGGCGATCGTGGCGCGGGACCGCAAGTGCTCGACCTCCTATATCCAGCGCAAGCTCGCCATCGGCTACCAGCGCGCCGCGCGGCTGGTGGAGCAGATGGAGGAACAGGGCGTGGTCTCCCCGGCCAACAAGGTCGGCAAGCGCGAGATCATGGTCGGCGAGGTCTGATCCGGGCGGCGGGGGAGCCGGGCGGCGCCCCTGCGGGGCATGCCCATATCTCCGGCCGCAAGCGGCCTTCGGGCGGGCGCGAGGCGGGTAGGGCGGGCGTGAACCCGCCGTCGCGCCAAGCGGGTCACGGCGCTTCCGGCCGCGCCCCCATATGCGAGATCGCCCGCGCCGCGGTGTCATGCGCCTGCGCGAGGCATTTCCCGGGCGCGTCGCCGGCCAGCCACCCCGCGATGAACCCCGCCGCGAAGGCGTCGCCGGCCCCGGTGCTGTCGACCATCCGCGCCGGCGGAGGCGCGCTCTCCGCCGCGCGCGCGCCTTCGACCCAGACCCGCGCCACGCCCGCCCCGTCCTTGATCGCCAGAACCGCGAACCGGGGCGCGAGGCGCGCGGCCTGCGCCACGGGATCGGCCTCTCCGGTCAGCGCTTCGGCCTCGTCCCGGTTGGGGAAGAACAGCCGGGCGCCGGCGATGGCCTTGAAGAACCGCCCCGCCCCGATCTCCGCCAGGAAGGAGGCCGAGCCGGGATCGACGCTCACCGTCACGCCCCGCGCCACCGCCCGCGCGATCAGGTCGGACGCCGCCGCCCGCGGCCCCTCCGCCACCAGCGCATAGCCGGAGACATGCAGCAGGGCCGCGCCGTCGAGCAGGGCGTCGGGCAGGTCCTCGACGCCCAGCCGGTCATTGGCCCCGCGTGAGGTCAGAAAGCTGCGCTCCCCGTCCGCCGGGTCGACCAGCGCCACCAGCGCGCCGGTGGGCGCGTGCGGGTCGGGAGAGAGGCGGGGGCGCACGCCGGCGGCGCGGAACTCGGCCTCCAGCCCCGGCAGGTCCCCGGCGCCGACCCGGCCGGCGAAGGTCACGGCGACGCCCAGCGCGGCCAGCCAGCAGGCGCAGTTGGCGGCCGAGCCGCCGGGGGCGAAGCGCACCTCCGCCCGCCGGTCGGCGCCGCGCAGGGGCGGGCCCTCGGGCCGCACCAGCACGTCGCGCATCACGTCGCCGACCACCACGACCCGGGGGGCGGAGGCGCCCTGCGCCGTCACGCCGCCCGCCGCGCGTCGGTCAACGCCAAGGCCATGCGCCCCGCCAGGCGGGCGTTGTCGCGCACCAGCGCCACATTGGCGACCAGGCTGCGGCCCTCGGTCAGTTCCAGCACCCGGCCCAGCAGGAACGGCGTCGCGCCCTTGCCGGCGATGCCCTGCGCCTCGGCCTCGGCCACCGCGCGGTCGATGAAGGCGGAGATCTCCTCCGCCGGGATCTCGTCGCCCTCGGGGATCGGGTTGCACACCAGCATCCCCTTGCCCCCGACCCGCTGATGGGCGGCGAAGGCGGCGGCCAGCGCCTCCGGCGTGTCCACCCGCTCATCCAGCTCCAACCCGCTCCGGCGCGAGAAGAAGGCGGGGAAAGCCCGCGTCCCGAAGCCCATGACCGGCACGCCGGCGGTTTCCAGGTATTCCAGCGTCCGGGGCAGATCGAGGATCGACTTGGCCCCCGCGCAGACCACCGCGACCGGCGAGGCCGCCAGTTCCGGCAGGTCCGCCGACACGTCGCCGGTCTTCTCCGCCCCCCGGTGCACGCCGCCGATGCCGCCGGTGGCGAAGATCTCGATGCCGGCCAGCGCCGCGATGCGCATGGTCGCCGCCACCGTGGTCCCGGCGCAGGCGCCCGCCGCGATCGCCGCGCCGAGGTCCTTGGCCGAGGCCTTGCGGACCCCCTCGGGCAGCGCCGCCAGCCGCTCCAGCTCCGCGCCCGACAGCCCGGCCCGCAGCACGCCGTCGATCACCGCGATGGTGGCGGGCACGGCGCCGGCGGCGCGAACCTCGGCCTCCACGGCGCGGGCGGTCTCCAGGTTGTTCGGGATCGGCATGCCATGGGTGACGATCGCGGTCTCCAGCGCCACCACGGGGGCGCCGGAGGCGAGCGCCTCGGCCACCTCGGGCGACAGGCTCAGGTCGGGATGAGAGGTCATGGCGCGGGCTCCTTGCTGATCTCGCGCGGAGCCATGCCGCGGCGGGGCGTCCGGCGCAAGCCATCCCGGCGCGGGGGATCGGAGACGGCGCCGCCCGGCGCCCCCGGTTCCGCGCCGCGCGGGCGCCCCGGCGAAACCCGCGGAAGGGTCGTCGCGCGGCTTCCGTCCCCTGAAGCGGGGCGCCCCCCCATGCGAAAGGGCGGACCCGACGGGCCCGCCCTTTCGTCGTTGTCCAAGCGGCGCCGGGGCCGCGAAACTCAGGCGTGGATGGCGCCGTCGCCGCAGGCCATCGCCGCTTCCTTCACCGCCTCGGAGAAGGTCGGGTGGGCGTGGCAGGTGCGGGCCAGATCCTCGGCTGCCGCGCCGAATTCCATCGCCACGCAGACCTCGTGGATCAGGTCGCCCGCCGCCGGGCCGATGATGTGGCAGCCGAGAATGCGGTCGGTTTCCTTGTCCGCCAGGATCTTGACGAAGCCGTCGCCCTGGAAGTTGGCCTTGGCCCGCGCGTTGCCCATGAAGGGGAACTTGCCGACCTTGTAGGCGCGGCCCTCCTCCTTCAGCTGCTCCTCGGTCTTGCCGACCGAGGCGACCTCGGGGCTGGTGTAGATCACGCCCGGGATCACGTCGTAGTTCACGTGACCGGCCTGGCCGGCGATGATCTCGGCCACCGCGCCGCCCTCGTCCTCGGCCTTGTGGGCCAGCATCGGCCCGGCGATCACGTCGCCGATGGCGTAGCAGCCCTCCAGCCGGGTGCGGAAATGATCGTCCACCACGATCCGCCCGCGGGGGTCGAGCTCGATCCCCATATCCTCCAGCCCCAGCCCTTCCGTGTAGGGCTTCCGGCCGGTGGCGACGAGCACCACGTCGGTCTCCAGCGAATGCTCGCTGTCATCCTTGCGCAGCTTGTAGTTCACGGTCAGGCGGTCGCCCTTCTCCACCGACTGCACGGCGGCGCCGAGGGTGAATTTCAGGCCCTGGCGGGTGAGCAGCTTCTGGAACTGCTTGCAGACCTCGCCGTCCATGCCGGGCGTGATCTGGTCGAGATACTCGATCACCTGCACCTCGGCGCCCAGCCGCTTCCAGACCGAGCCCAGCTCCAGCCCGATCACGCCGGCGCCGATCACCACCATCGACTTGGGAACCTCCTTCAGTTCCAGCGCGCCGGTGGAGGAGACGATGCGTTCCTCGTCCAGTTCCACGAAGGGCGGCACGGCGACGTCCGACCCGGTGGCGATGACGATGGACTTCGCCTTGTAGGTCCCGGCGCTTTCGCCGTCGACGGTCACTTCGCCCTTGCCGGTGACCTTGCCGAAGCCCTTGAGCCACTTGACCTTGTTCTTCTTGAACAGGAACTCGATGCCGCCGGTGTTGGCGTCGATGGTCGACTGCTTGTAGGCCAGCATCTTGGGCACGTCGACGGACACGCCCTCCACCGTGATGCCCATCTTGGCGAAGTTGCCCTCGGTCTCGTGCACCATTTCCGACGAGTGCAGCATCGCCTTGGAGGGGATGCAGCCCACGTTGAGGCAGGTGCCGCCGAGCGTCGCGCGGCTTTCCACGCAGGCGGCCTTCAGGCCGAGCTGGGCGGCGCGGATGGCGCAATAGTAGCCGCCGGGGCCGCCGCCGATCACGATCAGGTCGAATTCGGTCTCGGACATGGGTGCCTCCTTGCGGGACGTGGCCCGCCGGTTCGTGCCGCGCGCCTCAGAGCAGCGCGGCGAGGATCATCAGGACCGCGGCGGCGTTGCCGACCGCGAACACGACGCTGCGCCAGGGGACGAGCCCGAAGGCGTAGCAGGGAACATAGGCCGCGCGGGCGATCAGCCAGACCCAGGCGCAGGCGGCGGTGAAGCCGGTGCCGGCCCCGAGCAGGGTGACGGTCAGGGCCGCGACGGCGTAGAGCAGCAGCGATTCCTGCATGTTGCCCAGCGCCCGGTGCAGCCGCCCGGTGCGGGTGGAAAGCTGCAGGGGCTGGTCCCGGTTGCCGAGCGTCTTGCCGGTCCCCAGCTCCAGGTTCGCGGGGATCGCCATGGCGAAGAACTGCACGGTCAGCAGCAGCCCGCCGAGGCCGAGCACCACGATCTCCGGTCCGCCGAGCGGGACGAGCGGCGCCTCGGTCATGCCGCCGCCCCCGCCGTCCGCCCAGCGTCCTGCCCGGAGTCGTGCCCGGCGTCCTGCCCGGAGTCCTGCCCAGAGTCCGGCGCGGCCGCGCGCGGCAGGTAGACCCGGCCGGTGGCCAGCACCGCGCCGCAGAGCGTGGCGGCCCCGTCCTCGGCGATGGCGTAGACATCCGCCGCCCCGACCGAGGTCGAGCGGCCGAGCTGCATCACCCGCCCCACCGCGCGCAGCCGCACGCCCTTCGCGGGGGCGCACATCTTCACGGTGAAATCCAGCGTGGCCATGCGGGTGTCCCGGGGTTGCAGCGTCAGCACCGAATGCATCGCCGCCACGTCGCCCAGCGTGCCGACCGAGCCGGCGGCGAAATGCCCGACGGGGCCTTCCTGGCTTTCGGTCAGGGGGATCTCGATCACCGCCTGGCCGGGGTCGAGCGACACCACCTCCAGCCCGATCGCCCGGAAGATCGGGTGCAGCGCCAGGCGCTTGGCCCCGTCCTCCCGGAAAGCGGGGTTGCGGGGCTCGGCCACGATGCGGGCGGGGAAGTCGGCGGTCATGTCAGGCGCCTCGGCTCAGGGGCGGGCGGTGAGAAGGCGCCGCCCCCCGCGAAAGGGGGGCGGCGCCGCGTTCAGCGCGCAGCGGATCAGAGATCCATCAGCAGGCGGCGCGGATCCTCGAGGGCCTCCTTGACCCGGACGAGGAAGGTCACCGCGCCCTTGCCGTCCACGATGCGGTGATCGTAGCTCAGCGCCAGATACATCATCGGCCGGATCACGATCTGGCCGCCCACGACCATCGGACGCTCCTGGATCTTGTGCATGCCCAGGATGCCCGACTGCGGGGGGTTGAGGATCGGGGACGACATCAGCGACCCGTAGACCCCGCCGTTGGAGATGGTGAAGGTGCCGCCCTGCATCTCCGCCATCGACAGCTTGCCGTCGCGGGCGCGCAGGCCGAGTTCGCCGATCTTCTTCTCGATCTCCGAGAAGGACATCTGGTCGGCGTCGCGGACCACCGGCACCACCAGCCCGTTGGGCGTGCCGACGGCGACGCCCATGTGGTAGTAGTTCTTGTAGACCACGTCGGTGCCGTCGATCTCGGCGTTCACATCCGGCACTTCCTTCAGCGCGTGGATGCAGGCCTTCACGAAGAACGACATGAAGCCCAGCTTCACCCCGTGCTTCTTCTCGAACACGCCCTTGTATTCGTTGCGCAGGTCCATGACGCCGGACATGTCCACCTCGTTGTAGGTGGTCAGCATCGCGGCGGTGTTCTGCGCGTCCTTCAGGCGGCGCGCGATGGTCTGGCGCAGGCGCGTCATGCGCACCCGCTCCTCCCGCTCCGCATCCGTCGCGGCGACGGGGGCGCGGGGGGCGGAGGCCGCCGGGGCCGGCGCGGACCTGGAGGCGACGGCCTTCTGGACGTCCTCCTTCATCACGCGCCCGTCGCGGCCGGTGCCGGTCACGTCGCCCGAGGTCAGGCCCGCTTCGGCCATCGCCTTCTTGGCCGAGGGCGCGTCCTCCACGTCCTTGCCCGACCCCGAGGGGGCGGAGGCGGCGGGGGCCGGCGCGGCGGCGGGGGCGGAGGCCGAGGCGGTCGCGCCCTTGGTGACCCGGGCCAGCAGGCCGCCGGCTTCGACGGTCTCGCCCTCGGGCACCAGGATCTCGGCGACGACGCCGGCGACGGGGCTCGGGGCCTCGACCGAGACCTTGTCGGTCTCCAGCTCGCACAGCATCTCATCGACCGCGACCGCGTCGCCCACCTTCTTGAACCAGGTGGAGACGGTGGCCTCGGTGACGCTCTCGCCCAGGCTGGGCACCTTCACGTCGACGGTCTCGCCGCCACCCTCGCCACCGCCGCCGCCGGAAGAGGCCGGGGCCTCCGCCGCCGGGGCGGGCTTCTTCTCGGAGGCGGAGGACTTGGGCGCGGGGGCCGCGCCTTCGCCTTCCTCCACCGTGGCCAGCAGGGCGTCGACGCCGACGGTCTCGCCCTCGGCCGCGACCAGCTCGCCCAGCACGCCGGCGGCGGGGCACGGGACCTCCACCGTGACCTTGTCGGTCTCCAGCTCGCAGAGCATCTCGTCCACGGCGACGGCGTCGCCCGGCTTCTTGAACCAGGTCGCGACGGTCGCCTCGGTGACGCTCTCGCCGAGAGTCGGAACTCGCACTTCAACGGTCATAGTCTGGTACTCCCTCAGCCGAGCGCGTCGGAGAGCAAAGTCTCCTGCTCCTGGCGATGCTTGGAGGCGAGCCCGGTCGCCGGCGACGCCGAAGCCTGTCGGCCCGCATAGCGGGGACGGCTGTTGGCGGCGCCGATACGCCCGAGCACCCATTCGATATTCGGTTCCACGAAGGTCCAGGCGCCCTGGTTCTTCGGCTCTTCCTGGCACCAGACGATTTCCGCATTCTTGAAGCGCGAAAGCTCCTTGGTCAGCGAAATCGCCGGGAACGGATAGAACTGTTCGAGACGCAGCAGGTAGGTGTCGTCACGCCCCTCCGCGTCGCGCTTCTCAAGCAGGTCGTAGTAGACCTTGCCCGAGCTGATCACCACGCGCTTGATCTCCGCGTCGGGCTTCAGGTTCAGGTCGGACGAGCCCATTTCGGCATCGTCCCACAGAACCCGGTGGAAGCTCGAACCGGTGGCGAACTGATCGATGTCCGACACCGCCTTCTTGTGCCGCAGCAGCGACTTGGGCGTCATCAGCACCAGCGGCTTGCGGAAGGTGCGGTGGATCTGCCGGCGCAGGATGTGGAAGTAGTTCGCCGGGGTCGAGCAGTTGGCGACGATCCAGTTGTCCTCCGCCGAGAGCTGCAGGAACCGCTCCAGCCGCGCCGAGGAATGCTCCGGCCCCTGGCCTTCGTAGCCATGGGGCAGCAGCATCACCAGGCCGGACATGCGCAGCCACTTGCGCTCCCCCGACGACACGAACTGGTCGATCATGATCTGGGCGCCGTTGGCGAAGTCGCCGAACTGGGCCTCCCAGATGGTGAGCGTGTTCGGCTCGGCCAGCGAATAGCCGTACTCGTAGCCGAGCACCGCGTATTCGGACAGCATCGAGTCCACGACCTCATATTGCGCCTGGCCGGGCTTGATGTTGTTGAGCGGGAAGTAACGCTCCTCCGTCTCCTGGTCGATGACGCCGGAATGGCGCTGGGAGAAGGTGCCGCGGGTCGAATCCTGGCCGGCGAGCCGGACCGGGTAGTTCTCCGTCACCAGGGTGCCGAAGGCGAGCGCCTCGGCCATGGCCCAGTCGATGCCCTTGCCGCTGTCGATCATCTCGCGGCGGCCCTCGAAGATGCGGGCCACGGTGCGGTGCGGCTTGACGTTGGCGGGGATGGTCGAGATGGCCTCGCCGACCTCGCGCAGCCGCTCGATCGGAACCGAGGTGGCGCCGCGCTGATACTCGCCCTCGCCGGCGCCCATGCCCGACCACTTGCCGTCCAGCCAGTCGGCCTTGTTGGGACGGAAGTCCTTGGCGGCCTCGAACTCCTCGCTCAGGAAGGCCTGGAAGCGCGCCTTCTCATCCTCGATCTCGCCCTCGGGGATCAGGCCGTCGGCCACCAGACGCTCGGTGTAGAGCTGCAGCGTCGTCTTGTGCCGCTTGATGGTGTTGTACATCAGCGGCTGGGTGAACATGGGCTCGTCGCCCTCGTTATGCCCGAAGCGACGGTAGCAGAAGATGTCCAGCACCACGTCCTTGTGGAACTTCTGGCGGTATTCGATGGCGACCCGCGCGGCGTGGACCACGGCTTCCGGATCGTCGCCGTTGACGTGGAAGATCGGGGCCTCGACCATCAGCGCCACGTCGGTCGGGTAGGGGCTGGACCGCGAGTTGTGGGGCGCGGTGGTGAAGCCGATCTGGTTGTTCACCACGATATGGATGGTGCCGCCGGTGCGGTGGCCCTTCAGCCCCGACAGGCCGAAGCATTCCGTCACCACGCCCTGACCGGCGAAGGCCGCGTCGCCGTGCAGCAGGATCGGCAGGCAGGCGATCCGGTCCTCGTCGTTGAGCTGGAACTGCTTGGCGCGGACCTTGCCCAGCACCACCGGGTTCACCGCCTCCAGGTGGGAGGGGTTGGCGGTCAGCGACAGATGCACCTTGTTGCCGTCGAACTCACGGTCCGACGAGGCGCCGAGATGGTACTTCACGTCGCCCGAGCCCTGGACCTCGTCGGGGGTCGAGGAGCCGCCGTGGAACTCGTTGAAGATGGCCTTGTAGGGCTTGCCCATCACGCAGGCGAGCACGTTGAGACGGCCGCGATGGGGCATGCCCACCACGATGTCCTTCACGCCCAGCGCGCCGCCGCGCTTGATGATCTGCTCCATCGCCGGGATCAGCGCCTCGCCGCCGTCGAGCCCGAAGCGCTTGGTCCCCATATACTTGACCTGGAGGAACTTCTCGAAGCCCTCGGCCTCGACCAGCTTGGACAGGATGGCGCGGCGACCGGTCTTGGTGAACTGGATCTCCTTGCCGTAGCCCTCGATCCGCTCCTTCAGCCAGCCGGCTTCCTCGGGGTTGGAGATGTGCATGTACTGCAGCGCGAAGGTGCCGCAATAGGTGCGGGACACCAGCGCCACGATCTCGCGCATCGTGGCGGTTTCCAGCCCCAGAACCTGGTCGAGGAAGATCGGCCGGTCCATGTCGGCCTCGGCGAAGCCGTAGCTGCGCGGGTCGAGCTCGGGGTGCGGGGTCTGCGCGGTGATGCGCAGCGGGTCGAGATCGGCGGCGAGGTGGCCGCGGATGCGATAGGCGCGGATCAGCATGATGGCGCGCACGGAATCGAGCACCGCCTTGCGGACCTGGTCGTCGGAGACCTGGGCGCCGGTTTCGGCCGCCTTGGCCTTGATCTTGTCGCCGATCTGCTTGGGCGAGACGTCGGCCTCCCACTCCCCGGTCAGCGCGCCGGTGAGCTCGGAACGGTCCTGCGGCGGCCAGTCGGTCCGCAGCCAGGAGGGGCCGGAGGCTTCGGCCTCGACGGCGCCGAGATCATCGCCGAGCGAGGCGAAGTAGTTGCGCCAGCTCTCGTCCACCGAGGCGGGATCCTTCGCGTAGCGCGCATGCAGCTGCTCCACGTAGACCGCGTTGTGGCCCTGCAGGAAGGACGATGAAGCGAAGGCTTTGGTTGGGCTCTGGTCCGTCATGGCGTTGCAGGCGCGTGCGCGCCCTCCCTAGCGAGCGTGGAGGCGGGCATGCCCCCGACGACGTGGCCTCACGCCCCGTGGGGCGGGGGGCCGAAGCGATTGGCGCCGGGCTCCCCGCGCGAGGCGAGCCAGACGATCAGAACGATATAGGCGACGGCGGGGGCGAACAGAATGCCGAGCACCAGCAGCCCGACGCCTCCCGCCGCGACGGCCTCCGCCGCCGGGCCGGGGTCGAACCCCTCCAGCAGCGCGGCGCTTCCGCCCAGGACCATCCCCAGCACCAGGCCGATCACGCCGATGGCATGGGGCAGCAGGCACCACCAGCCGGCGCGGCCGGTGTCGTGCAGCCGCCGCCAGTTGGCGGCCAGCAGCGGCAGGAACAGCGCCAGCCCGACCAGCCCGCCGATCGACGTGGGGCCGGAGATGCTGGCCGAAGCCGCTTCGCTGGTGTCGGTGGAGAGGGTCGCGGTCTCGGTCTCGCCGAACAGCGCCATGTCCAGCGCCGATGCGGCCAGGGAGAGCAGGATCGCGGCGAGCACGAAATACCAGAACTCCGACCGCGAGGCGCGGCCGGAGAAGGTCACGTACTTGCCCAGACAGGTCCGGACGGCGTCGGCGAGGCCCATCGGCTCGCTCCCGTGTTCAGTCGGCGCGCCGCCCGGCAGACCCGGACGGCGCCGAAGGGCTCAGCGCCCCATGGCTTTCAGCACGGCCTCGCCAAGGCTGGCGGGGCTGTCGGCGACGGTGAAGCCGGCCGAGTTCATCGCCTCGATCTTGTCCTCGGCGCCGCCCTTGCCGCCGGAGATGATCGCGCCCGCATGGCCCATGCGGCGGCCCGGAGGCGCCGTGCGGCCGGCGATGAAGCCGGCGATGGGCTTGGAGCGGCCCTTCTTCTTCTCATCCGCGATGAACTGCGCGGCCTCTTCCTCGGCCGAGCCGCCGATCTCGCCGATCATGATGATCGACTCGGTCTCGTCGTCGGCCAGCAGCCATTCCAGGGCGTCGAGATGCTCGGTGCCCTTGATCGGGTCGCCGCCGATGCCGATGCAGGTGGACTGGCCGAGGCCCGCCACCGTGGTCTGCAGCACGGCTTCGTAGGTCAGGGTGCCCGAGCGGGACACGACGCCGACCCGGCCGCGCTTGTGGATGTGGCCCGGCATGATGCCGATCTTGCAGGCGTCCGGCGTGATCACGCCCGGGCAGTTCGGCCCGATCAGGATCGAGGACGAGCTCTGCAGCGCGCGCTTCACCTTCATCATGTCGAGCACGGGGATGCCCTCGGTGATGCAGACGATCAGCTCCATCTCGGCGTCGATCGCCTCGAGGATGGCGTCGGCGGCGAAGGGCGGCGGCACGTAGATCGCGGTGGCGTTGGCGCCGGTCCGCTCCTTGGCGTCGATCACGGTGTCGAAGACGGGCAGACCGATATGCTCGGACCCGCCTTTGCCGGGGGTGACGCCGCCGACCATCTTGGTGCCGTAGGCGATCGCCTGCTCGGAATGGAACGTGCCCTGCGAGCCGGTGATGCCCTGGCAGATCACTTTGGTGTTTTCGTCGACGAGAACGGCCATTTCGATGGCTCCCCTGTCAGTACTTTGAGGCTTCCATGCGGAAGAACCAAGTTTCCGGATCGACACGCGTCACCTTCCGGATGCGCGAGTCATGTTCTTCATTGCGCCAGGCGGCGACCTGACCTTGGTCAATCCCGACGGATTCAGGCATCGGGATCACGTCCCGGCCGCGCATCGTCCGTCCCGGCCGCTGACAGCCCGCCTTGGGCGCGGCAGGCGCCGCGCGCGGCCTCACATGGTCCCGTCCGGGGCTTCGAAGCGCCTCGGACCGGAACAATGGGCTCACGCGCGGCGGCATGATCAGCCCTTCACCGCCTTCACGATCTTGGCGGCGGCGTCGGCGAGGTTGTCGGCCGCGATGACGTTCAGCCCGCTCTCGTCGATGATCTTCTTGCCGAGCTCCACGTTGGTGCCTTCGAGGCGCACCACCAGCGGCACCTTCAGGCCCACCGCGTTGACCGCGGCGATCACGCCCTCGGCGATCACGTCGCAGCGCATGATGCCGCCGAAGATGTTGACCAGGATGCCCTTCACCTGCGGATCGGAGGTGATGATCTTGAAGGCCTCGGTCACCTTCTCCTTGGTCGCGCCGCCGCCCACGTCGAGGAAGTTGGCGGGCTCGGAGCCGTAGAGCTTGATGATGTCCATCGTCGCCATCGCGAGGCCGGCGCCGTTGACCATGCAGCCGATCTCGCCGTCCAGCGCGATGTAGTTCAGGTCGTATTTGGAGGCCTCGAGCTCCTTCGGGTCCTCCTCGGTCTCGTCGCGCAGGCTCAGGACGGCCGGCTGACGGTAGAGCGAGTTGGAGTCGAAGTTCATCTTGCAGTCGAGGCAGCGGATATGCCCGTCGGTCATGACGATCAGCGGGTTGATCTCCAGCATGCTCACGTCTTTTTCGATGAACAGCTTGTAGAGCGTGCCGACCAGCTTCACGCATTCCTTGAACGCCACGCCCGACAGGCCCAGCGCGAAGGCGACCTTGCGGCCGTGGAAGGACGAGATGCCCGAGGCCGGATCGACGGAGAAGGACACGATCTTCTCGGGGCTCGCCTCGGCGACCTCCTCGATGTCCATGCCGCCCTCGGTGGAGGCGATGAAGGAGACGCGCGAGGTCTCGCGGTCCACCAGCATCGCCAGATACAGCTCGGTCTCGATGTCCGCGCCGTCCTCGATGTAGATGCGGTTGACCTGCTTGCCGACCGGGCCGGTCTGGTGCGTGACCAGCGTGCGGCCGAGCATCATCTCGGAGTTCTCGGCGGCCTCTTCGACCGACTTGGCGAGGCGCACGCCGCCCTTGGGTCCGGCGCTCTCCTCCTTGAAGGAGCCCTTGCCGCGCCCGCCGGCGTGGATCTGGGCCTTCACCACCCAGAGCGGCCCGTCGAGCTCGCCGGCGGCGCTCTTCGCCTCCTCGGCGCGCGTGATCGCGCGGCCGTCGGCGACGGGAGCGCCATATTCCTTGAGAAGCTGCTTGGCCTGGTACTCGTGGATGTTCATGTCGCTCGCACCCTTCCGCGGTCCTGTCGGCCCGGCGATCGCGAGGCGTCGCGCCTCGAGCGCGCGCCCCTCCCGGGCGCCGCGCCGTCGATCCGGCCTTGCGCGACTTGTAGACGCGCGCTTACGGTGACCGCAATCGTCGCATGGCGCCGGGCGGAAAAAAACCGGCGATTGTGATCACGCGATTTCTGGCTGTGATCACAATGTCGCGGCGGACGACCGGGGAAGGGCCATTCGTGGTTTCTTCCCGTTAATCAACGATTCGCAGGCGCTGGATGGACGGTTTCGGCCGATCCTGCGCGATGCGGACGAAACAGGCGGACCTCCATGACGGCCCCACGTCCCGACCCAGCCGCCGCAGCCGGCGGCCTGTTCGCGCGCCTCGACATGACCGCGATGGTCATGGGGCTGGTCTTCGTGGTGATCTGGTCCTCGGCCTTCAGCGCCGCGAAATTCGTGGTCGCCGACGCCCCGCCGCTGCTGTCGCTGGCGCTGCGCTTCGCGGTCTCGGGCGCCATCGCGGTGGGGCTGGCCCTGGCGGCGGGGCAGAGCTTCCGCTTCACCCGCAGGCAATGGGGGCTCGTGGTGGTGTTCGGCATCTGCCAGAACAGCCTCTATCTCGGGCTCAACTACATCGCCATGACCCGGATCGAGGGCGGGTTCGCCGCGATCATCGCCTCGATGCTGCCGATGTTCGTGGCGGCGGGGGCCTGGGGCTTTCTCGGCGATCGGCCGGGGCGGATCGGCGCGCTGGGGCTGGGGCTGGGCTTCGCCGGCGTGGCGCTGATCATGGGCGCGCGGATCGAGGGCGGGGCCGACGGCCTGGGCGTGGCCCTGTGCCTGGTGGGGGCGCTGGCCCTGGCGGTGGCCACGCTGGTGGTGCGCGGGGTCTCGCCGGGATCGAACCTGATGATGGTGGTGGGGATGCAGATGCTGGTCGGCGCGGTGACGCTGGCCCCCGTCGCGGCGCTGCTGGAATCCCCGTGGGAGATCAACTGGACCACGTCGCTGATCGCGGCCTTCGCTTACACGGTGATCTTTCCGGGGCTGGTGGCGACCATGGTCTGGTTCCACCTGGTGCGCCGCATCGGGCCGACCAACGCCGCGGCCTTCCACTTCCTGAACCCCTGCCTCGGCGTCGGCATCGCGGCCCTGACCCTGGGCGAGGCGCTGGAGCCGCGCGACCTGATCGGCGTGGCCATCGTCACCGTCGGCATCCTGCTGGTGCAGCTCGCGCGTCGGCCGGCGCCTGACGCGGGACCGGCTCAGAAGTCGTAGATCGCCCCGAATTTGGCGTGGAGATGGGCGAGCAGCGGCGTCTCGTCCACCGGGCCGCCGCAGGCCTGCGCCATCAGCTCGGGCGCGTTCATGACCCGCCCGTGCCGGTGGACCCTGTCCCGCATCCAGTCCAGCGGCGCCGAGAGGTCCCCCGCGGACAGCGCGGCGTCGAGATCGGGCAGGTCCCGGCGCATGGCGGCGGCCAGCGCCGCGGCGTTGAGATTGCCCAGCGTGTAGGTCGGGAAATAGCCGATCATGCCCTCGGACCAGTGCACGTCCTGCAGGCAGCCCTCGGCGGCATGGCGGGGACGGCGGCCGAAATCGGCCTCGAACCGGTCCGCCCAGGCGACTTCCAGATCCTCCGGCGGCAGGTCGCCCGACAGCAGCGCCCGCTCCAGATCGAAGCGCATCAGGATATGCAGGTCGTATTGCGCCTCATCGGCCGCGGTGCGGATGAAGCCCCGCTCCACCCGGTTCACCGCGGCGTGAAGCTGCCCGGCCTTCTTCACCCCGATCTCCCCGAAGGCGATGGACATGCGGTGCAGCAGCCAGGGCGCGAAGGCCTCCGAGCGGCCGATATGGTTCTCCCAGAAGCGCGACTGGCTTTCATGCACGCCCATGGAGGCCCAGCGGCCCGAGGGGCGGCCCAGCAGCGCCGGCGCGATCCCCTGTTCGTAGAGCGCGTGGCCGGTCTCGTGCAGGGTGGCGAAGATGCATTCGGTCGGGTCGGAGGGATCCACCCGCGTGGTGATCCGCACATCCCCGCCCGAGCCCGAGGAGAACGGGTGCACCGCCCGGTCCAGCCGCCCGGCGCTCCAGTCATAGCCGCAATCGCCGGCGAGATCGCGGGCCAGCGCCATCTGGGCGGATTCGGGGAAGGCGCCGGTGAGCTTGGGCGGCCGGACCGCGGCGCCCCGGATGCGGTCGAGCGTTTCGGTCAGCCCGGCGCGCAGGCGGGCGAAGACCGGGATCAGGTCCTCGACCCGGGCGCCGGGCTCGAATTCCTCCAGCAGCGCGTCATAGGGGGTCTGGCCGGGGGCGGCGACGGCGGCGGCCTCCTCCCGGCGCAGGGCGAGCACGCGGGTCAGGGCCGGGACGAAGCGGGGGAAGTCGCGGGCCGCGCGGGCCTCGGCCCAGACCTGGTGGGCGGAGGCGGTCTCACGCGCGAGCGCCTCGGCCAGGCCGGCGGGAAGGCGGGCGGCGCGGGTGTAGGCGCGGTCGGCGTCGCGCAGGTCGGCGGCGATGTCGGCGGGCCAGTCGTCCGCCCGCCCGGCCTCCGCGATCCAGTCGGCGATGCGGGGATCGGTCCGCAAGTCCTGCAGCACGGCGGCGAGCGCGCCGCGGCTTTCGGCGCGCTGGGCCCCGCCGCGCGGGGGCATCATCGTCTCCTGATCCCAGGACAGGATCGTGGCCGCGCCTTCCAGCGCCGATATTCTACGGCCGTGGTCGCTGAGCGCGGCATAGGCGTCCCGAGGGGTCATGGAGGGTCCTTGTTCCGTGCAGGGCCGGCGCGAGGGGGCGCCGGGACAGGGGGCCGTGAGGCGTGGATGCCGGTCCTCGCCACCGTTCATCGGCGGGATGCGCGCCGCCCGCGCCGGGGGCGGGCGACCGCGGCCGCCGCCCAGTTTCCATGCCGTCCCGCCAACGCGCCGTGAATGGACGGGCGCCCGATGGCCGCACAATGTCGCGGCGATCGGGAAAACAGCGCCGATCGGAAACCGGCCTGCGAGGTCAGGCATGAAGGCGCGGGCGGTTGATGCGCCCCCCGCAATGATTGCGGCGCGATTCAATTCAGGCTTGAAACATCCCCATTGCCGGGGCGCGGGTCAATCCTGCCGCGACGGGGGGGGCGGAGGCCCCTCGGCTTCGGGCGCGCCCGGTCGCCCGCCGTCGAACGCGCGAACGGCCCGCCGGGACGACGGGCCGATCCGGCGCGGGCCTCATCCCTGCCGTGCGAGGGCATGGGAGGGGCTCAGACGTCCAGGTTCTCGACGTTCAGCGCGTTCTCCTGGATGAACTGGCGGCGCGGCTCGACCACGTCGCCCATCAGCTTGGAGAAGATCTCGTCGGCCTCGTCCACATGGTCGATGCGCACCTGAAGCAGCGTCCGCGCGTCGGGGTCGAGCGTGGTTTCCCACAACTGGTCGGGGTTCATCTCCCCCAGCCCCTTGTAGCGCTGCAGGGTCAGGCCGCGTTCGCCCTCGGCCATCACCAGGTCGAGCAGTTCCAGCGGGCCGCGCACCGACAGCGCCTTATCCTTGCGGCGCAGCGCCACCGGGCCGTCATAGACCGCGTTCAGCGAGGGCACGAGCGCCGACAGCCGCCGCGCCTCGACCGAGCGCATGGCGGCGCCGTCGATGGTCCGCACCTCCGCCACGCCGCGCAGGGTGCGGGTCAGGCGAAGGCCGCCGTCGGCGGTGGGCATGCCGGTCCAGCCGCGCTCCGTCTCCGGGGCCACCACGTCGAGCCGGGCCGCCACCTTGTCCGCCGCCGCCTGAGGATCGCTCATCGCGCCTTCGGCGAAGGCGCCGGCGATGGAGGCCTGCTCCAGGATGAAGCGGGGGTAATGGGTCGGGAAGGCGTTCAGCGCGGCGCGGGCCGCGCGGGCCTCCTCGATCACCACGGCGAGGTCGGCGCCCACCCGGATGTCGTCCCCGGTCTCCAGCGAGGCGCCGTCGGAGCCTTCGCGGATCAGGAAGTTCTCCAGCTCGCGCTGGTCCTTCAGGTAGACCTCGGACTTGCCCCGCGCCACTTTGAACAGCGGCGGCTGGGCGATGTAGAGGTGCCCGCGCTCGATCAGCTCCGGCATCTGCCGGTAGAAGAAGGTCAGCAGCAGGGTGCGGATATGGGCGCCGTCCACGTCGGCGTCGGTCATCACGATGATCTTGTGGTAGCGCAGCTTGTCGAGGTTGAACTCGTCGCGCCCGATGCCGGTGCCCAGCGCGGTGATCAGCGTGCCCACCTGGTCGGAGCCGAGCATCCGGTCGAAGCGCGCCCGCTCCACGTTCAGGATCTTGCCGCGCAGGGGCAGCACGGCCTGGTTGCCCCGGTGGCGGCCCTGCTTGGCGGAGCCGCCGGCCGAGTCGCCCTCCACCAGGAACAGCTCGGACTTGGCGGGGTCCTTCTCCTGGCAATCGGCCAGCTTGCCGGGCAGGGAGGCCACGTCCATCGCGGTCTTGCGCCGGGTCAGCTCGCGCGCCTTGCGGGCGGCCTCGCGGGCCAGCGCGGCCTCGACGATCTTGCCGACCACGCCCTGCGCGTCCTTGGGGTTCTCCTCGAACCACTCGGCGAGCTTTTCGTTCATCAGGTTCTCGACCGCCGGGCGGACCTCGGAGGACACCAGCTTGTCCTTGGTCTGGGACGAGAACTTGGGGTCCGGCACCTTCACCGACAGCACGCAGGTCAGCCCCTCGCGGGCGTCGTCGCCGGTGAGGGAGACCTTCTCCTTCTTCGCCAGGCCGGAGGCCGCGACGTAGTTGTTGATGGTCCGGGTCAGCGCCCCGCGGAAGCCGGCCAGATGGGCGCCGCCGTCGCGTTGGGGGATGTTGTTGGTGAAGGGCAGCACGGTTTCATGATAGCCGTCGTTCCACCACAGCGCGGCCTCGACCACGATGCCGTCGCGTTCGCCCACCACCACGATGGGCGCGGGGATCAGCGGCGACTTGGAGCGGTCGAGATAGCGCACGAAGGCCTCGATCCCGCCTTCGTAGACCATTTCCTCGGTCCGCCGCTCGGTCGAGCGTTCGTCGGTCAGGTGGATGCGCACGCCGGAATTGAGGAAGGCGAGCTCGCGCAGGCGGTGCTCCAGCGTCTTCCACGAATATTCGCGGTTGGAGAAGGTCTCCAGGCTGGCGAGGAAGCGGACCTCGGTGCCCTGCTCCCCGTCGGCGTCGCCGGTGACGACCAGCGGCTCGACCGTCGCGCCATGTTCGAACTTGGCGTAATGGGCCTTGCCGCCGCGCCAGATGCGCAGCTCCAGCCAGTCCGACAGGGCGTTGACCACCGACACGCCCACGCCGTGCAGGCCGCCGGAGACCTTGTAGGAGTTCTGGTCGAACTTACCGCCGGCATGGAGCTGGGTCATGATGACCTCGGCCGCGGAGATGCCTTCCTCGGTATGGATGTCGGTGGGGATGCCGCGGCCGTTGTCGCGCACGGAGACCGAGCCGTCGGCGTGCAGGATCACCTCGACCCGGTCGGCATGGCCGGCCAGGGCCTCGTCGATGGCGTTGTCCACGGCCTCGTAGATCATGTGATGCAGGCCGGACCCGTCATCGGTGTCGCCGATATACATGCCCGGGCGCTTGCGCACCGCGTCGAGCCCCTTGAGCACCTTGATGGAGTCCGCGCCGTATTCGGCGCCCGGCTGCTGGGCCTCGTCGGTCATGTTCGCGTCGTTCCCTGGATAAGAACGCGCAACCTACAGGGGCCGGGGGGCGGTGTCCACGCGCGCGCGGGCGCGCGTTCCATAGCATCGGCCCGGATTCAGCATCGGCCCGGATTCGCGTGGGCAGAGGCCTGCGCGGCGGCGCGCAGGGGGCGGGGGACCGGGCGGCGGCGGCGCCTTCGCCCGGTCCCGTTCGCTCAGCGGCGGCGGCGGCGCGCGAAGGCCAGCGCCCCCAGGCCCGCGGCCAGCAAGGGCGCGGCGGCCGGCGCCGGCACGGGGGAGGCCGGGGCGCCGAAGGACAGCTCCAGGCTGGCCAGCCCGGTCTGGCCATTGGCCGAGGAGGACCAGATCGCCCCCTCGATCGTGCCGCCGGCGACGGCGAGGGTCCCGCCGATGGCGAACCCGCCGCCCCGCGCGGCGTTGACGTCGGTCAGCGCGGCGGGTGTGAGCGCGACTGAGACCGCCGGCATCGGGTCCATGTCCTTCGCGAACACGGTCGCCGACCCGTAGAGCGCGCCATCCCCCAGGTCGGCGTATCCCGCCACGCCGGCGGTCCCGGCATAAAGCGCCGTGAGGTCCGTGGTCACCGCGTGAAAATTCACCGTCTCGGACGGGTCTGGGGACTCATACCGACCCGTGCCCGTGAGTCCCTCCGAGGAGCCGAAGGCGAAGGACAGCGTCGCTCCGGTCACAGTCTCCGTGACGCCGGAGAGGTCGAATGCGTAATAGCTTCGAAAGCCGTCTCCATCGGCGGAGGTAAATATATTGGTGTTGCTCGAGCCCGCATATCCGGTGCCGTCGATCCAGCCATTGTCGATAGAGGCCAGCGTCAGCGCCGACGCGGCGGTGGACGCCATGGTCAACGCTGCGGCGGTCAGGGCCGCCGCGACAGGTTTCACGCTCATTCAGTTCCTCCAAAATCAAACGCTTCTCAAATGGAAGCCAGCGGCTTTGCGCGAAAATGGAAACGTTTCTTGCACGTCGGGAAAATCAGGCGCCGAGGCCGGAAAGGGGCGGACCATAGCCGCCGGATACGATTTCGATTGCACCGTGCCCCCCGAGCGAAGCGATTCCCTAGCGGAAAATAGCTGGATCGCGCGCGAATGGGATAGGTTTTCATGCGTGAGCGGCCCGCCCGCCGTCCGCAGGGGAGGCGGGAGAGGCTCAGGCGGGCGAAAGGGTCGAGCCCTCCGGCCCCTCCGTCACCGCCACGCGCAGCGCCTCGTCGCCCAGCGAGTCGAACAGATGCGCCTCGGTCCCGGTCATCCAGGCCTGCGCGCCCAGCGCCCGGATCTCGGCGTAGAGCGCGGCGCGGCGGGTCTCGTCGAGATGGGCGGCGACCTCGTCCAGCAGCAGCAGCGGCGGGGTTCCGGCGCGGGCGGTCAGCGCCCGGGCCGTGGCCAGCGTCAGCGAGATCAGCAGCGCCTTCTGCTCCCCGGTCGAGCACAGGCGCGCGGGCGCGCCCTTGGCGGCGTAGACGGCGGCGAGGTCGGTGCGATGCGGCCCGGTCAGGGTGCGCCCGGCGGCGACGTCGCGGGACCGGCCCTCGGCCAGGGCCGCGCGCAGGCGGGCTTCGGCCTCGGCCTCGGCGGCCTCGGGCGCAAGGCCGGCGGCCAGCGCCTCGGCCAGGGCCGCGTCGGGGTCGCCCTCCAGCGCAAGCGCCGCGGCGGGGAAGGCGGTTTCGGCCGCCTCCTGCGCGGCGGCCAGCGCCGCGACGGTCTGGGCGCGGGCCCGGGCGATGGCGGCGCCCTCCGTGGCCATCCGGGCCTCCAGCGCGTCGAACCAGCGGGGGTCGCGCACGTCGTCGCGCAGCAGGCGGTTGCGCTCCCGCATCGCCTTTTCATAGGCGAGCGCGCGGTCGGCGTGCTCGGGCTCGAACCCCATGGCGGCGCGGTCGATGAAGCGGCGGCGCTCGGCGGCGCCCTCGGTCCACAGGCGGTCCATGGCGGGCGTCAGCCAGACGATGCGCAGAAGGCTCGCGAGCCGCGCCTGCGGGACGGTCTTGCCGTCGATGCGCACGGCGCGGGGCTGGCCGGGGGCGTCGGCGCCGGTCTCGACCTCCCGCGGCCCGTCAGGGGCGGAAAGGCGGGCGGAGACCCGCCAGCCCAGGGCCTCGGGCCGGCGGGGCAGGGCGTCGGCCTCGGCCCGGCGCAACCCGCGGCCGGGGGACAGCAGCGACACCGCCTCCAGCAGGTTGGTCTTGCCGGCGCCGTTGGGCCCGAACAGCGCGACCGAGCGGCCGTCCGTCTCCAGCCGCGCCAGCCGGTGCGAGCGGAAATGCGCGGCGGCGAGGGTGCGGAGGGCGGTCATCGCGCGGCGACGGGCGCGACGGCGCGGCCCCTCCCCCCCGCTGGGGGGAGGGCGCCGCGAGCGCGCGCGTGAGAAGGATGTCCGAAGCGGGGGCGGATGGCCGCGTCAGACGCGCATCGGCATGACGACGTAGACGGCGCTTTCGTCATCGCCTTCGCGCACCAGCGTCGGATCGCCGGAACCGTTGAGCAGGAACACCGCGTTCTCACGGTCCACCTGGCCGGCGATCTCCAGCAGATACTTGGCGTTGAAACCGATTTCCATCGCCTCGTCGGCATAGGCCACCGCCAGCTCCTCGGTCGCGGCGCCGCTGTCGGGGGCGTTGACCGACAGCACCAGCCGGTCCTCCGACAGAGCCAGCTTGACGGCGCGCGACCGCTCCGAGCTGACCGTGGCGACGCGGTCGACGGCCTTGGCGAACTCGGCCGCGTCCACTTCCATGCGGCGCGGATTGCCCTGGGGAATCACCCGCGTGTAGTCGGGGAACGACCCGTCGATGACCTTGGAGACCAGCGCGATGTTGTCGGTGGCGAAGCGGATCTTGGTCTCGGAAACGCCGACCTCGATCACCGCCTCGTCGTCGGACAGCAGCTTGGCGAGCTCGCCCACCGTCTTGCGCGGCACGATGACGCCGGGCATCCCGTCCGAGCCCGGCGGCGCCGGCGCGTCGACCCGAGCCAGCCGGTGGCCGTCGGTGGCCACGCAGCGCAGGGCCTTGCCCTCGGCCCCGTCGGCCAGATGCATGTAGACGCCGTTGAGATAATAGCGCGTCTCCTCGGTGGAGATCGCGAACTTGGCCTTGTCGAACAGCCGGCGCAGCACGCCCGCCTTCGACTGGAAATGGCAGGCGTAATCCGCCGAGGCCATCACCGGGAAGTCGTCCTTGGGCAGGGTCGCCAGCCGGAAATCGGACCGTCCGGCCCGCACTTCCAGCCGCCCGGCGCCGTCATCGGTCAGCTTGGCCTGCGCCCCGTCGGGCAGCTTGCGCACGATGTCATGCAGCATGTGGGCGGGGGCGGTGGTCGCCCCGGCCTGCTCGACCATCGCGGGGATGGTCTCCAGCACCTCGACGTCGAGATCCGTGGCGCGGATCGACAGCGTGTCGCCCGAGGCCTCCAGCAGCACGTTGGACAGGATCGGAATCGTTGTCCGGCGTTCCACGACGCCCTGAGCGCGGCTCATGGCCTTGAGCAGGGCCGCCCGTTCGACGCTTATCTTCATGGTCCCCCACCCGGTCGGAGCGCGCCGCCTGCGACGGGCGGCGCGGATTGTTCGGGCGCTTACACTAGCGGCTCGGGCGGCGGGCGCAACGGTCGGCGCGGCCTCGGGGGGAGATGATCCGCCCCGGGCTTCACTTTTCGGCAAGGCGCGGCGGTTAGCTTCCGCGACGGTTCAATCCCGGCCGTCGAAGGAGTGCCGCTCAAATGCTCGCCCGCTTCAGCATCTTTCAGCGCATCGTCGGGGGTTTCGGCGGCGCGCTCGTCGTGATCCTCGGTCTGGCCGCCTTCAGCTACCAGTCCACGTCGCGCCTGGGCCACGACTTCGGCGAAGTGCGGGACGCGACCAACGACAAGGCCGCGATCGACCTGCTGTCCATCGACCTCTACGCCATGCGGCAGGAGGGGTTCCGCTACTTCGCCGCGGCGAATCCCGAGTTGCTGAAGCCGATGGCGGCGCGCCGGACGGCGATCGTGGAACATGTCGCCGCCGCGAAGGAGGCGGTGGAGAACGATCCCGCGCTGTCCGGGGCCCTGGATCGGTTCGCAGCCGGTTCCAGTCGCTATGTGGACCTTTTCGAGCAGCTTTCGGCGATGGATGTCGAGCGTGACGCCATCCGGAACGAGGCGCTGGACGCCGCCCAGGCGGCGCGCGACGCCTTCGACCTGGTCCGCGACACGGCGCTGGAGCGGGGGGAGAACCTCGCCGCCGCGCAGGCCGGCCGCGCGATCGAGGAAATCATCAAGTCCACGCGCCTGCTGATCGTCTACGCCGATACCGGCGTCGAGGCGGATCACGACGCGTGGTTCGAGACGCTGAACGAAATGCAGACGGACGGGAAACGCGCCTTCGACGAGGCGGCGCGCAGCGGCCTGCGGCCGATGGCGGAACTGGCGGTGGCCGCGATGGCGGACCTGACCCGGCATGTCCAGCCGCTGGCCGATGTCATCGCGCGGCGCACCACGCTGTTCTTCGAAGAGATCGCGCCGCTCGGGCCGGAACTGAACGAGACGATCGAAGCCGTGCAGAATCAGGTCAGCGCCAGGCGGGCGGGTATTCTCGACGCCGCCGACAAGGAGGTGGCGAGCGCCACGATGGTGGTCATCCTCTCGGGCCTGGTCGGGGCCGGGCTGGCCGTGGCGCTGTCGCTGGTCATCGGGCGATCGATCTCCAGCGACGTGTCGCAGACCACGCGGGACATGCAGCGCCTGGCCGGCGGCGATGTGGGCTTCGACATCCACGGCGTGGAGCATACGCATGAGGTGGGCAAGATGGCCCGGGCGCTGGGCGTGTTCCGGGACAACCAGCTGGCGCTGGCCCGGACCGAGAAGGAGCGGGTGGAGGCCGAGGCGGAGGCCGCCCGCAAGCGCGCGGCGATGATGAAGGAACTGCAGGACAATGTCGGCGCGGTGGTCGACGCGGCCGTGGCCGGCGATTTCGCCCGGCGGGTGGAGGCGCGGTTCGACGACGCCGAGCTCGCGGCGCTGGCCAGCGGCGTGAACCGGCTTCTGGGCTCGGTCCAGGGCGGGCTCGATGCGGCGCGCAGGGCGATGAGCGACGTCGCCTCCGGCGATCTCGACACCGCCATGCGCGGCGATTTCAAGGGCGCGTTCGGGGAGCTGAAGCGCGACGTGGACGCCACCGTCACCCGCCTGCGCGGGCTGGTGGAGGACATCCGCAACGGCTCCGCCAACATCGTCACGGTGGCCGCGGCGATGTCCGACGACGCCGAGCATCTCAGCCAGAGCGCCGAGAGCCAGGCCGCCTCGCTGGAGGAAACCGCCGCGACGATGGAGGAGATCTCCTCCACCGTGCGCCGCAATGCCGAGAATTCGAAGGAAGCCGCGAACCTGTCGCGTCAGGCCTCCAAGAGCGCCTCGTCGGGCAGCCAGGTGGTCGGCGACACCGTGGAGATCATCGAGCGGATCGAGGCGAGCTCCTCGCGCATCGCCGACATCACCTCGGTGATCGACGGCATCGCCTTCCAGACCAACCTGCTGGCGTTGAATGCGGCGGTGGAGGCCGCGCGGGCCGGGGAGGCCGGCAAGGGCTTCGCGGTCGTGGCGGCGGAGGTCCGGCAGCTGGCTCAGCGCTCGGCCGACGCGGCCTCGGACATCAAGCGGCTGATCGAGGACAGCGGCCGCCAGGTCTCCGAAGGGGTCGATGCCGCGAAGCGCGCCGGCGAATCGCTGGAGGAGATCGTGTCCGCCGTGACCCGGCTGGAGCAGACGATCGACGACATCTCCGCGGCGAGCATGGAGCAGTCGGCGGGGATCGACGAGATCTCCTCGGCGGTGGCGAGCCTGGATCAGGCGACCCAGCAGAACGCGCAGATGGCCCAGGACGCGGCGCGGCGCACCGGGGAGATGACCGGAACCGCGCGCGGGCTGCAGGACCGGGTGGACGCGTTCGTCGGCGCCTCGGACGCAGGCGGCGCGAGGTCCGCGCGGGCTGCGTGACGGTCTGCGGCCGGGGGGCCGGGGAGCCGGGGAGCCGCGGGGGGCGACCGGCGCCGCGATGAAAGGAAGGGCGCGGAGACCGGCGAGGGCCGCTCTCCGCGCCCTGCGGTTCAGAAGGCCTTTGGCGGGAAAGCGCGCGGGACCCGGGGACGAGCGGCGCGGCGGCGGGCTTCTTCGGCCGCCGTTCGTCCGGCTGGCCGCCCTCAGCTCGATGGATTGAGGCCGCAGGCGACCGCGGCGTCGTCGATGCGGTCGATGGCCTGGGGCGCGCCGGAACGGCCCAGCGCGTAGAGCTGATCGTCCAGCTCGATATGCCGGAAGCAATGCGGCGAGCCCCCCAGCGCCTGCCCGAAATCGAAGCAGAACCACGGCGCCCGATAGCTCCATTCCGCGTCCAGGCATTCGCCGTCAGGGAACTGGAAAATGACGCGCCCTTCCTCCCGGTAGCTCTCCCGCCCCCAGAGCGCGCCGTCGATCCGGTACCAGACCGTGCGGCCCCGGGTCAGCGCCCGCCATTCCGCCAGGCTCAGGTCGCGGCCCTCGGTCCGCAGCGTCTCGGCCAGCCCGGTTTCCGGCGTGCCGGCCCGGGCGGCGGCGCCGCCGCCCAGGCACGCGAGCAGCAGACACGCGATGAGCCGGGCGGCGGGGGCGACGCGGCGCGCGGCCCCGCGCAGGGGCGCGCATCCGGTCGACGGAGCGGGAGGCGTCATGCAAAGGGGCCTTTCAGCTGCTGCGGGCCGGCTGCGCCGGAGCGGCGGCGACGCGGAATTCCAGCGACAGGTTAGCCGCGCCGCCGCATCGCGCAAGCCCGCGCCCCGGCCGGGCGACCCTGGGTCGCCCTGAGCGCGGTTTTCGTGCCGAACCGGCCCGGCCCGGCCACGCGCCATGTCCCTCCCGCGCCCGGCCTGGTCGCATTGCGCCTGTCGCCGCCCGCCGCTGCGCCTAGTATGCAGGGCCGATCCCCCGCGCGCATCGGGGCGACGCGGGGCGCGCGAGGCGCCGGGACAGGCGAGCGACGGGAGGCCGAGGCATGGCGGAAAACAACGGGACCCAGCAGGTCGGCGCAGGCGCCTCGAAGGGCGACCCGGCCCCCGGCATCTGGAAATCCGGCCGCGGCAAGGGCCGCCGCCAGCCCCGGGGCCGCCAGGCCGAAGACGCCGCCCTGGCCGAAATCCGCGCCCTGATCGGCCCGGGCCCGCATGCCCGCGACCGGCTGATCGAGCATCTCCACCTGATCCAGGACGCCCACGGCCACCTCTCGGCCGCTCATCTGCGCGCGCTGGCCGAGGACATGCGCCTCGCCCAGGCCGAGATATGGGAGGTCGCCACCTTCTACGCCCATTTCGACCCGATCCGCGAAGACGAAACCCCGCCCCCCGCGCTGACCGTCCGGGTCTGCGGCTCGCTTTCCTGCGCCATGGCGGGCGCCGAGGCGCTGCGCAGCGCGCTGGTCGCGGGCACGGACCCCGCCCGGATCCGCATCCTCGAAGCGCCCTGCATGGGGCGCTGCGATCTCGCCCCCACCGCGGAGATCGGCCATCGCCATGTGGACCGCGCCACCCCGGAAGCCGTCCTCGCCGCCGCGGAGGCCGGCGAAACCCGCCCGCTGATTCCCGATTGCGAATCCCTCGACGCCTATCTGGCCGGCGGCGGCTACGTCCAGCTCCGCGCCCTGCGCGAGGGCGCGACGACGCGGGACGATATCCAGGGGCTGGTGGCCGAATCCGGCCTGCGCGGGCTCGGGGGCGCCGGCTTCCCGGCCGCCCGCAAATGGGGCTTCGTGCGCGCCGAGCCCGGTCCCCGGATGCTCGCCGTCAATGGCGACGAGGGCGAGCCCGGCACCTTCAAGGACCGGGTCTTCCTCGAAACCCGCCCGCACCTGATCCTGGAGGGCATGCTGATCGCGGGCCATGTGGTCGAGGCCGAGACCTGCGTGATCTACCTGCGGGACGAATACCCCGCGGCGCGCGAGATCCTGATCCGCGAGATCGCCGCGCTGGAGGCCGCCGGCCTCGTCCCCCCCGGCCATATCGACCTGCGCCGGGGCGCCGGCGCCTATATCTGCGGCGAGGAATCCGCGATGCTCGAGTCGATCGAGGGCAAGCGCGGCCTCCCTCGTCACCGCCCCCCTTTCGTCGCGCAATCCGGCATCCACGGCCGCCCGACCCTGGTGCACAACATCGAGACCCTGAAATGGGTGGCCCGCATCTGCCACGAGGGGCCCGAGATCCTCTCGGGCGTCGAGCGCAACGGTCGGCGGGGGCTGCGCAATTTCTCGGTCTCGGGCCGGGTGCGGAATCCCGGCGTGCATTGCCTGCCGGCGGGCTCGACCATCACCGACCTGATCGCCGCGGCGGGGGGGATGCTGCCGGGCCACGTGTTCAAGGCCTATCAGCCGGGGGGGCCGTCCTCGGGCCTGCTGCCGGCCTCCGACGCCGATGTGCCGCTGGATTTCGACTGCCTTCAGGACCGCGGCAGCTTCATCGGCTCGGCCGCCGTGGTGGTGCTGTCGGACCAGGACAGCGCGCGGGGCGCGGCGCTCAACATGCTGCGCTTCTTCGCCGACGAAAGCTGCGGACAGTGCACGCCCTGCCGGGTCGGCTGCGCCAAGGCGGTGAGCCTGATGCAGGAGCCGCGCTGGGACCGGGATCTGCTGGAGGACCTGTGCCAGGTGATGGAGGACGCCTCGATCTGCGGTCTCGGCCAGGCGGCCCCGAACCCGATCCGGCTGGCGATGAAGCATTTCCCGGACGAGACCGTAAGGTGATCAGAATTCTATATTCCTCCTCACAAATCCCGGCTCTCGACGCCGATGTTATTTTGCGGGGGGCGCGGGGTGCGGTATGAATGCTGCACGAAATACGTTTTTCCACGAAGGCGGATAGGGCGGAATAGGGGTGGATGCAACCGAGATGACGCTGATCGTGCGCACGCGTTTCCTCAAGGCCGAAGGAACCTGGTTCGACTACGAGTACTTCGACGGCAAGCACTTGCCCCTGCTGCGACGGCGTCATGCCCGGCACGGGCTGCTGGAGGCCGAGCTGCGGCCCGGCGCGGCGGATGACGAACATGCCAATGTGCGGTTTGTCTACCGGGACGAGGCGAGCTTCGTGGCGGCGCTCAACGATATGGATGAGATCCTGCGGGACCTCGCCCGCGCGACCAACGCCACCATGGATCTGCGTCTTGAGCAGTTCGGCGAGACGGAACTCGGCGCCGAGGCCGAGCGCAGGGCGCGTCGGGCCGCTCGGGCGCGCGCCGCGAACCATGGCGCGCGGGATCGGGAGAGCCGCGGAGCGCCGACCGCCTGACAGGCGGCCGGCGCGATTCCGCATCTCCGCCCGTCAGGCGGCTTCCGTCGCCCGCTTCTCCCACGCGAACTTCTGGAAGGGCGTGTCGACCGGGGTTTCGGCCAGATGGTTGACGTAGTTGCTGATCACCTTCTGGGACAGGCCGAGCACCACCTCCAGGACGTTCTTCCGGGTGAAGCCGGCGTCGAGGAAGGTCTGCACCTGCGCATCCTCCATCTCGCCGCGCTGGCGGACCAGGGCCAGGGTGAAGGTCCGCAGCGCCTCCAGCTTCGGATCGGGCAGCGGCGTCTCGTTGCGCAGAGCCTCGATCACCGCGTCGTCCACGTTCATGCGCTTGGCGATGCCGGTATGCGCCGGCACGCAATAGTGGCAGGCGTGCTCGACGTTGATGGTCAGCCAGACCACGTTGAGCTCGGTCGGGGTGAAGGACGTCTCCTGGAACAGGCGGTGCAGGTGCTGATAGGCCTCCAGCGTCTCGGGGGATTCGACGAGCACGCGGTGCAGGCCGGGGATCATGCCGAAAGCCTTCTGCGAGGCGTCGAGAAGCGGTTTGCCGGCTTCGGGGGCGGTCTCGGGGCTGTGCAGGGTGAAATCGACCATCTCTGGCTCCATATTCCTTGTGTGGGGCGCGGCCTTGACCGGCGGCCGTGGGAGAGAGATATGCATGTTGAGCGAGCGCTCAAGGTTTGACTTGAGCAAATGCTCAAGTTTGTGATGCCCCCGTGTCCGATGGCGGCGGCAGGGGGCGGCGGAAGGAGGGGCGGCATGGCGCGGCTGGCGACGGAAAAGCGGGAGAAGGCGCTCTGCGCGGCGCTGGAGCTGTTCTGGCGCAAGGGCTGGCACGCGACCTCCACCCGTGACCTGGAACGGGCGCTCGACATGCGGCCGGGCAGCATCTACGCGGCGTTCGGCTCGAAGGAGGGGCTGTTCCGCGAGGCCCTGGATCGCTACGCCGCGACCACGCGGGCGGAGCTGGAGGCCGCGACGGAGGGGCGCGCGCCCCTGGCCGGGCTGGCGGAATTCGCCCGTCGGCTGGGGGCGCGGATGGTCGATCCGGACACCACCAACGCCTGCCTTCTGGTCAAGACGCTGCTGGAATGCGCCGGCGACGAGCCCGAATTGCGCGCCGAGGCCGACCGCCTGCTGAGCGGGTTCGAGGCGCGGCTGGCGGCGCGGTTCGAAGCCGCCCGCGCCGCCGGCGAAGTCCCCGCCGAGGCCGATCCCGCGAAGCTCGCCCGCCGCATGCAGTCCCGGCTGATGGGTCTGCGGGCCTATGCCCAGCGGGCCGGGGCCGAGCAGGACGCCCGCGACATGGCCGAAGATCTGGCCGCCGAGATCGAGGCCATGCGCCCCGTTCCGATCCCGGCCCCCATCGCCGCCCCCGCCCCGGGTTAGCGCTCCGCCTCCACGCTCAGGCGCTTTTCGTAGGCGCGGGAGATGTGGCGCTGCGCGGCGGCGTCGGCGCCGTCCTCGTCCCGCGTCTCGATCGCCTGAACGATGGCGTCATGCTCGTCCACCGTCTCGGCCCCGCGCAGCGGATCGGACAGGGAGGTCATGGTCAGCAGCGCCATCGACCGCCGGATCCCGTCCAGCATCGTGTTCAGATAGCGGTTGTGGGAGGCGAGATGCACCTGCCGGTGAAAGCGCCGGTTGTTGTCGCGCAGCGATTCCGGATCCGCGGTCAGTCGGCGGCTGTCCTCCACCAGGCGGCGCAGCAGGGCCTTTTCCTCCGGCGCCGCGTGGCGGGCGGCGAGGCGGGCGGCCAGGCCCTCGACCACGGCGCGGACCTCATACAATTCGCCCAGCTGGTTGTGGTCCAGAGAGGCGACCACCAGCCCGCGCCGTCCGTCATGCTGGACGACGCCCTGCGTCTCCAGCCGCCCCAGCGCCTCGCGGATCGGGGTGCGGGAGACGCCGAAGCGCTCGGCCAGCTCCGTCTCCACCAGCCGGGCGCCGGGCGGATAACGGCCGCGGTCGATGGCGTCGAGGATCAGGGAATAGGCGTCGGTCGCGCCATCGCGGGACATGGATCGGGCCTCCGGTGGGGAGGGCGGGACCTCCGGGTTCGGGCGACGAACTTAGCGGTCCGGGGCGAAGTCGCAAGCGCGCAGCCGGTATAGCGCGCCGGCGCGATGGGGATGGCCGGGGGGAAAGTCCGGCAGGGCGAAGTCGTCGGCGGGGTCGCGGGTCATGCCCAGCCGCTCCATCACCGCCAGCGAGGGCGCGTTGGCGGCGACGGCGAAGGCCACGATTTCGGCCAGGTCCAGCCCGCCCTCCGCGCGGGGCGCGAAGCCGCGGGCGATGTCGGCGCGGGCGGCCTCCGTGGCGTAGCCTTGTCCCCAGGCGGGACGGGCCAGCCGCCAGCCCACCTCGACGCAGGGCGCGTCGGTCCCCGGCATGACCGAGGCGTGGAGCCCGGCGAAGCCGATGCATTCGCCGGTCGCCTTCAGCTCCAGCGCCGGGAAGGCGGCGAGGGCCGCGGCCCGATGCGCTTCCAGCCGGTCGATCAGCGCGTCGGAGCGGGCGCGATCCAGCGGCGCGGGGAAAAAGCGCATCACCTCCGGGTCCGCGACCAGGGCCGCGAAGGCGTCGCGGTCGCGGTCCTCGAACGGGCGCAGGATCAGGCGGGCGGTCTCCAGGGGCGGGGGCATGGTCGGGTTCACGGGCGCGGTCACAGGCGGGACATCAGGTCCTCGGCCAGCGCCCCGACCTCCTGCGCGGCGCGGGAGCGGGGCGAGACCTCGGAGGCCGCGCGCCCCTGCAGGAAGGCGGTGGAATAGGCCACCCGGGCGCCCAGCGCGGCGGGGGAGATGTCGGCGCCGCTCTCGGCCAGCATGCGCAGCGTCTCCTCCATCGCGCCGCCGCGGGGCGGCACGCGGTTGAGCACGATGACCGCGCGGGTCTTCTCCCTGGCGCACATCTCCAGCGTGGCGCCGGTGGCCCAGGCGTCCATGGGCGAGGGCTGGCAGGGGATGACCACCAGATCGGCCTGGCGCACGGCGGCGCGCAGCAGGATGTCGGCGTTGCCCGGACAGTCCACCAGCACGTGGCCGGCGGCGCGGGCGGCCTTGCGCAGCGCGGCGCCGGCCTGCCAGTCGGCGGCGGCGTCCACGGGGATCTCGGGGTCGTTGCGGATCTCCGCCCAGCGGGTCAGGCTGCGCTGCGGGTCGAGGTCCACCAGCGCCAGCGTGCAGCCCCGCGCCGCCATGGCGACCGCGGTCTGCACCAGCAGCGTGGTCTTGCCGGCCCCGCCTTTCTGCTGCGCGAACACGACGATCTTCGCCATACCCGGCCCCCTTTCCGGTTGCTGCCCGGCGCCAGAGAAGCGCGTTTCCCCAACGCGCACAAGGCCGCGCGGCGCCCGGCGTCGGTTTCCCGCGGTCGGGCGCGAGAAAACCGTTGGCGTCCGGCGCGGGGGCTTCTAGCGTCGGCTCCGGTTCGAGACATGACACCACGGGGGTCCGGCATGAGACGGCAAGTTGCGGCGGCGCTTCTGGCGCTTGGAGCGGTCTGGGCGTCGGGGGCCTGGACGGAGGCGGCGGCCGAGGTCCTGACCCGCGCCGATCCCCAGCCCGAGGGGCTCAAGCCCGGGCTCGAGGTGCGCTACGTCTATCCGCCGGACGTGCGGTTCCTCAACCAGATCGACGGGCTCAAGGGCAACGCCCAGCTTGGCGAGCCGCTGGTGGGCTTCGACTATCCCGACACCGCGCCGGGGCAGAAGGCGCTGACCTCGCAGGCGGCGGAGAAGGTGGCGGCCTACATAAAGGGTTACATCCACTTCGAAAAAGCCGGGAAGTGGAAGGTCCGCCTGCAGTCCAACGACGGGGTCCGGCTGCATATCGGGGGCGTCAACGTCTATGAGCATGACGGCCGGCATGGCTGCATGACCATGGGCTGGAAGGACGAATACGAGGTGCCGGAGCCGGGCTGGTACGAACTGGAAGCCACCTGGTTCCAGCGGCTGTCGACGTCCTGCCTGCTCATGGAATGGGCCGGGCCGGGGGAGGACTTCGACTGGACCCCCAACGAGGCCTTCGGCCACTGAGCCTCTCCCGCGTCCCCGGGGCGTCGGCCCCGGGGACGCGGGGGCCGGGCGATCACTTGCCCTTCTTGGGTTTCGCCTGATTTTCCATGATCTTGGCGGCGAGGGGATGGACGGCCGTGGTGGCGGCCGCCTTCTCCTTCTTGGGTTTCTTGGCTTCCTTGTTGGAACGCATCTGGCCCTTGGCCATGGTGTCTCTTTCGTCCGGCTGAGCCGCGCGAGGCCGGGAGGCCGGGGCGGCGGAGGGCGCGCCGGAATGCGTCCGCCGGCAGGGCGGGCGCGCGCGGTCTCGCTTCGCGCGCGGATCATGCGCCTGTCGGGAGGCGGCGTCGAGAGGGCGCGAAAGCGGGGGGTGACATGCGTGCGCCGGACGTGCGCCGCGCGTATGCCGGGCGAAAGACTCGGGCTTTATGCGAATTTTAAGCGATTTCGACGAGGATCGGCCGCGGGACCGGAGAGCGGAAACGGGAGGCGCGGCCGATGAGCCGGTATGAAATCGACCCCTATGACCCGGATTACGACGGGTCGGACTTCGACCCGGCGGCGGCGCTGGTCGAGGCGACCTCGCTGCTGGAGAAGGGCGACGACGACGAGGCGATGTGGGTGCTCGAAAAGGGCGAGCGCGCGATGAAGCGCTGGGAGGCGTGGAAGGAGTTCGACGCGCGCCAGAAGGCGATCGAGGCGGTGCTGCGCGAGGCCTGGTCGAAGACGACGCAGAAGGTCCCGGTGCGGCCGAAACAGACGCGGGTGACGCTGCGGCTGGACGAGGACGTGGCGAAATGGTTCCGCAGGCTGGGGCCGAACTATGGGCGCCGGGTGAATGCGGTGCTGCGGGATTATGCGATTCTGGAGGGGTTTCGGGCGCGGCGGTGAGGGGGGCGAGGGCGGGAGCGGCGGGTTGGCGCCAGCCCTACGCTAAAACTGCATCAATCTTTATCGATCACATATCGGGTTGCTCTGAACGACTCGCGAATCCATGCACTTTTGAACCAAGTCATGTGTCGCTTGACTTGCTGCCTGATTTCCGGAGCGTTCATCTCATCCGCGCAGCGAAGAGCATACTTCACAAAATTTCGCCGCTTTCCAAGGTGCGTGTATCGACTCAAGAGTTCTCGCTTGTGGGTGTTGGATGCAGGTATTCCATGTTGCCGCGCGGCGAGCATTTTTGCTCGAATGCCACGTTGCATTTTCTTTTTGTAGTTGAGGATTGTAGATTCACGCAGCAATGTCTTCTCACCATCAAATGTGAAGCCCAAATACTGAATGTGTGACGTGTCTTTCGAAGCGATGCCGTCGCGAAATTCGCAAATTTCAGTCTTCTCGTCACTAATAGATAGATGCGATTCGGATGCGACTTTCAGCACGATCTGGGAGATGTGTTTTGCCTTCATATTAGGTGGAATCACTATTGCGATGTCGTCGGAATATCTTCGATAGCTGCCGCCGCACTTCTCGACCATCTTTGAAATGGTTTCATCTAACGTCAGCATGTATATATTCGCAAGTAGACCTGAAATAGGTAGGCCTTGGGGTATTCCGAAAGGCATTTCATTTGACCGGACTAAAGTTTTATCATTCCTGATATGTTCTTTAAAAGCATCTGGCGAACAGATGCGGCCTGGCCGGTCTCTCAATTTCCCTAATATAGTATCTAAATCTGCGATCTCTACCCAAGAAAATTTTGTCACATTTTTAAATATTGACCATTCAACTTCGCTGAGCTCAGTCTCTCCTTTGATGCGGAGAATTTCTTGCCGAAGAAGTTTGTGATCCAGTGTGTCGAAAAATGCGGAAATATCAAGTGCAACTACCGTGCAGTCCTGGCGAAGGCGTATTTCAGCAAAGAGTGATTTTGCATGATCTATATTTGTTAGTCCGGTTGACCTGTACGCTAGAACGTTTTTCGAGAGCGCCCTAGATTTCAGATAGGCCTCGTAGGGTTCATTGAGTGCCAAGCTATAAGCTTCTAGATACGCCGCA
This sequence comes from Albimonas donghaensis, assembly GCF_900106695.1. GTDB lineage: Bacteria > Pseudomonadota > Alphaproteobacteria > Rhodobacterales > Rhodobacteraceae > Albimonas > Albimonas donghaensis. The sequence continues at coordinate 162,097 of NZ_FNMZ01000003.1, read as the reverse complement.
TCAGAATGGCTGGCATAGCGAATATTTCTCGGCTTGATTTTAGCTTGGATTGTGCCGTCGTCTAATTTTCGGACTCGACGAGTGAAATTAGTATAGCCAAGTAAAGGAAGGAAACGGTGCTTCTCTTTGAATTCGTGAGTTTTCGTGAAGGCGGTGCGCTGTTGATCCGATAGGCGCAGGTCAAAGTGGTCGTAGTTTCGCTCTTTGGTTTGATACGCCTCGGGAAATTTTAGGGTTTTATGATCGGGAATTTCTTCGTCCGATTGAGGCAGGTTCAGCCAGGACATAATGACTCCGTTCGTCCAATGTCCTGGCTATCTTACCTAGCTCCCCAAGCCCTGCGGCCCGAGTTCGTTTTCAACCTAGTGTGGTATGTTGGAACTGCTGACTGCAGAGGAGACCAAGCGATGAGCCCAGCGACCTGGATCCCGCTTGCGCGAACGGCGCTTGCGGTCCTTAACACACCTCGCTCAAGCCTAGCGCCTGAGGCACGACTTACGTAGGGGCGGTCTCGATATGATGCAAGGGGCCGCGGGAACGAAAAGTGATCATCTGAGTGCCTCCCCCCAAAGATCATGCTCCTCGGCCCCGGTCACTTCGACCTCGACGATCTCGCCGACCTTAAGGCCCTCGCCCTCCACGAAAATGCGGCCGTCGATCTCCGGCGCGTCCGCCACCGTGCGGCCGGTGGCCTCGTCCTCCTCGACCTCGTCGAGGATCGCCCAGACCTTCGTCCCCACCTTCGCCTCAAGCTTCTCGGCGGAGATGCGGGCCGAGACCTCCATGAAACGGGCCTGACGCTCGGCGGCGATCTCGGGGTCGACGTGGTTCGCGAGCGCGTTGGCGGGCGCGCCGGCGACGTCCTCATAGATGAAGCAGCCGACGCGATCGAGACGCGCCTCCTCCAGCCAGCCCAGCAGATGCTCGAACTCGGCCTCGGTCTCGCCGGGGAAGCCGACGATGAAGGTCGAGCGCAGGGCGATGTCCGGGTTGATCGAGCGCCAGGTCCGGATCCGCTCCAGCGTGTTCTCGGACGCGGCGGGGCGGGCCATGCGGCGCAGGATGTCCGGATGCGAGTGCTGGAAGGGGATGTCGAGATAGGGGAGCAGGCCGGCGGGCTTCGCGGCGGTGCTCATCAGCGGGATCAGGTCGTCCACCTGCTTGTAGGGATAGACGTAGTGCAGGCGGGTCCAGAGGCCGAGCGAGGCCAGCCCCTCGGACAGGTCCTTGATATGGGCGCGATACTCGGTCCCGCGCCAGTCGCCGGGCGCGTGGCGGATGTCGCGGCCGTAGGCGGAGGTGTCCTGGGAGATCACCAGCAGCTCGCGCACCCCGGCCTCGGCCAGCTTCTCCGCCTCGCGCAGCACGGCGCGCACGGGGCGGGAGGCGAGTTTGCCGCGCAGCTGCGGGATGATGCAGAAGGCGCATTTGTGATTGCAGCCCTCCGAGATCTTCAGCCAGGCGTAATGGCGCGGCGTGAGGCGGAGGCCCTGGGGGGGGAGCAGGTCGAGGAACGGCTCGTGCGGGCGGGGGTTGGCCTCATGCACGGCGTCGAGGACCTGTTCGTATTGGTGGGGGCCGGTGACGGCGAGCACCCGGGGATGGGCCTCGCGGATCGCGGACTCGTCGGCGCCCATGCAGCCGGTGACGATGACGCGCCCGTTCTCGGCCAGGGCCTCGCCGATGGCGTCGAGCGATTCGGCGCGGGCCGAGTCGAGGAAGCCGCAGGTGTTGACGATCACCGCGTCGGCGCCGGCGTAATCGGGCGAGATTGTATACCCTTCCGCACGCAACCGGGTGAGGATACGCTCGCTGTCCACAAGAGCTTTGGGGCAGCCGAGCGACACCATGCCCACGGAGGGCGGGCGCGGAATGGCGGTTCGGTTCGGTTCGTCGGCGGTTTCGTGGGTCATGCGGCGCGTTTACCCTTGTTTTTCGGGCGCGGGAAGGGAAATGCGCCTTGCAGCGGCTTCATTTACCTAACGAATCCTGAATGGTCAGTCTTTCCATGCCAGGGTCCTTCTGCTATCAAGATGGCGAGTGTGGGACTGCGACGTGAGTCGATGTGCCCTCTTTCGGGGAAACCAGCGACTCGTCGCTTAACTGAAACGGAGCTTGAGATGCGGGGTCTTAAGACATTTGCCGGGGGCGTGACCCTCGCCGCGGGAGCCGCCGTTCTGGCGCCCCAGGCGGCGAACGCCCTGGCCACCTATTCCGCCACGGCGGACATTCAGGTGTCCGCCTATTCTTCGACCTACACGCGGGGCTGGAGCCCGGTCGCGCCGTTCACCGGCACGTCCAGCTCGACCTACGCGCTGGGCGGGCCGACGGACGCCGGTGAGACGGTCCTCACCGACATCGGGAACACGACGCATTCCTATGTGGCGGTGTCGTCCGTCTATAACTACGTCTATGCCAACACCTCGCCGCGCAAGGTGGTGAACGCCTCCAAGACGCTGTCGGGTTCGGCCGAGGCGACCGGCGGCGCCGGCGCCGAGGTTCAGGCGGCCGGCGGCCCCTGGACGACCTATGTCTACCTGTTCAACAAGGATCCGAACGGGATCGACGCCATCTTCTCGGCGAACGTCACGCTCGACCTGCTGACCAGCATCTCCGATCCCGGGAACGAGACGGCCTATGCCGGCGGTACCGTGAGCGCGACGCTGAACACGCCCGGCTCCCTGCCCGAGGATGTGGACTCGTTCGATCTGGACACGTTCTCGCTCAACGGATCGGGCACGGGCGACTCGACCGGCGTCTTCACCTACGACTTCTCGGTGGCCTCCGGTTCCTACGCCTACCTGGCGATCACCGTCGATCTGGAAGGCGCCGCGATCTCCAACCCGGAGCCGGTTCCGCTGCCCGCGGCCCTGCCGATGCTGGGTCTGGCGCTGGGCGGTCTGGGCTTCGTCGCCCGCCGTCGCGCGAAGAACGCCAAGAACTGATCCCGACGCGCCAAGCGCGCGAGCCGGGACATTGGACGGGCCGCCCCTTGCCGGGGCGGCCCGTTCGCGTTGCGGGGAGGGCCGTTCCAGCGCGGCGGCGGAGCGGAGCGCGCGCGGCGGCGGCGTTCGCGCGGTCTTGACGCCGGACGGGTTCGCCGAGGATACCCACCGGGTCTGGCGCCGCCCGCCCCAGCTCTCTCCGGTCACGTCGAGCCCGATCCGGCCCGACCTCCGCGCCAGGCGGACGAGCCATACCTGAACCGCAGCGCGGAACATGTATTCCGCCCGATTTCGCTCGCCTTGCACGAGCGGCGAGCGTAAGGATGCCTTATGACAAGACGGCCCGTTCCCATCGCCGAAGCCGCGAACTATCCGCGCTGGAGGCGACCCGAGGCGCTGCTGCTGCTGATGGCCGCCGGCCTGCCTCTGGCCTTCGCCACCTGGAGCGCGCTGCTCAACAATTTCGTGGTCGAGGCGGCGGGCTTCGACGGCTCCGACATCGGTTGGCTGCAGACGGTGCGCGAGATCCCGGGCTTCGCCGCCATCGGGGTCATCGCGGTGATCCTGTTCGTGCGCGAGCAGACGCTGGCGCTGATCTCGCTGGGGATGCTGGGGATCGCGACGGCGCTGACCGCGCAGTTCCCGACCTTCGGCGGCCTGCTGATCACCACCTTCGTGGGCAGTCTCGGCTTCCATTACTACGAGACCGTGAACCAGAGCCTCCAGCTGCAATGGCTGTCCAAGCAGGAAGCCCCGCGGATGCTGGGGCGGATCCTGGCGGCGGCCTCGGGCGCCTCGCTGCTGGCGTACGGGCTGATCGTGGGGGCGTGGAAGGCCTTCGATCTCAGCTACAACACGGTCTACATGGTCGGCGGCTTCGCGACGCTGGCGGTGGCGCTGTTCGCGCGCTTCGCCTATCCGAACTGGGAGGCGCCGCATCCGCAGATCAAGAAATTCGTGCTGCGGCGTCGATACTGGCTGTATTACCTGCTGACCTTCTTCGCAGGGGCGCGGCGGCAGATCTTCATTGTCTTCGCCGCCTTCATGATGGTCGAGAAATTCGGCTACGAGGTGCATGAGGTCACCGCGCTGTTCCTCATCAACTACCTCGCCAACATGCTGTTCGCGCCGCTGGTCGGGCGGATGATCGGCCGCTTCGGCGAGAAGCTGGCGCTGACGCTGGAATATGCCGGGCTGGTCGGGGTCTTCGCGCTATACGCCGGGGTCTACCATTTCGACTGGCCGGCCTGGGCGGCGGCGGCGCTCTATGTGGTGGACCATCTGCTGTTCGCCATGGCCTTCGCGCTGAAGACCTACTTCCAGAAGATCGCGGCGCCCGGCGACATCGCGCCGACCGCGGCGGTGGCCTTCACCATCAACCATATCGCGGCGGTGTTCCTGCCGGCGGCGCTCGGTTACCTGTGGCTGGTCAGCCCTCAGGCGGTGTTCGTGCTGGCGGTGGGCCTGGCGGCGAGCAGCCTGGGCCTGGCCCGGATGATCCCCCGCCACCCCGAAGAGGGCCGCGAGACGGTGTTCGTCCGCGCGCCGGCTCCGAGCGCCACGGGCGCGGTTCCCGTCGCGCCCCCGCCGCCCGCGACGCCGGCGGGGTGAGCGCATGAGGGCCGCCCCGAACGATCCGAGCGCCCGGCCGAAGGCTTTCGGCCCAAACGCGCGGAGCGCTGGCGGCCCAAACGCGCGGAGCGCTGGCGGCCCAAACGCGCGGAGCGCTGGCGGCCTTGACCCGCGCGGCGGAGGGCGGTCCGATGGCTGAGCCCCCCAACCCGACGCCCAATCCCAGTCTCGCCCCCGCGCCCGCCCCCGCCCCCCGCCCGGGGCTGGGCGAGGAGGGCCGCTTCACCCGCGGCTCCACCATGCGGCATGTGGCGGTGATGACGCTGACGGGCTCGCTGGGCCTGACCTTCATGTTCCTCGTGGATTTCGTGACGCTGCTCTACGTCTCGATGCTGGGGGACGAGCGGCTGACCTCCGCCGTGGGCTACGCCTGGACCATCCAGTTCTTCACGGTGGCCATGGGCATGGGCTTCGGCGTGGCGGCGACGGCGCTGGTCAGCCGGGCGCTGGGGGCGCGGGACAAGGCGCGGGCGCGGCGGATCGCGGGGTCGGTGATGACCTCGGCCTTCGTGTTCCTGCTGGTCATGGCCTTCGTGCTGACCGCGATGCGGGACTGGGTGCTGCACCTGCTGGGGGCGGAGGGCTTCGTGCATGCGCAGGCCTCGGATTTCCTGCTGGTGACCATGCCGACGCTGCCCTTCATGGCCTCGGGGATGCTGGGATCGTCGGTGCTGCGCGCGATGGGGGATGCGCGGCGGGCGATGATGGTGACGCTCTCGGCGGGGATCGTGGTGGCGCTGGCGGCGCCGTTCCTGATCTTCGAGGACGTGTTCGGGATCCCGGCGCTGGGTCTCGGCATCTTCGGCGCGGCCGGGGGGCTGGCGTTGACCCGGGTGTGGACGGCGGGGATGGGGTTCTACTACGCGGTGATCCACCACGACCTGGTGCAGCGGCCGCGGCTGGCGACGGTGCTGGCGGACCTGCCGGCGATCGTGCGCATCGCCACGCCCTCGGCGCTGACGCAGCTGTCGACGCCGGTGGCGAATTTCCTGCTGACCGCGGCGATCTCGGGCTATGGCGCGGGCTATGTGGCGGGCTGGGCGGTGGTGAGCCGGATGACCGTGCTCGCCTTCGCCGGGGTCTTCTCGCTGTCGTCGGCGATCGGCGGGATCGTCGGGCAGAACTACGGCGCCGGGCGATTCGACCGGGTGCGGATGACCTATCGCGACGCGCTGATCTTCTGCGCGGGCTATGTGGCGGTGGTCTGGGCGATCATGGCGGCGGCGTCGGACGCGCTGGCGGACGGGTTCTCCCTGTCGGAGGAAGGCTCGGAGGTGGTCCATGCCTTCGGGGAGATCGGGGCCGGCGGGTTCCTTTTCGCCGGGGCGGCCTTCGTGGCGGTGGCGGCGTTCAACAGCCTCGGGCGGCCGGTCTGGTCCACCTGCGTGAACTGGGCGCGGGACGCGGGCGCGATCCCGCTGATGCTGGTGGTGTTCGGCGCGCTGCCCTTCGGGGCGACGGGCGTGATCTACGCGCAGGCGGCGGGCGGGGCGCTGGTGGGCGTGGCCGCGGGGCTCATCGGCTGGCGCTATGTGCGGCGGCTGGAGCGGCGCGCGGAGGCGCAGGCGCCCGCCGGAACCGAGGCCGGAACCGACGCCGGAACAGAGGCCGGGCTGGGCCGGCCGGCCGCCGAATAGGCCGCGCGCGGCGCCCGCGGATTGCGCGAGGGGGCTGGCGAAATCCGCTCAGGCGACCTATCACGGCCAGCGAGCCAGTGGACGAACACCCAAGGCAATACCCAGGACCCAGGCGCCGGAGGCTGCGAGCATGGTCAAGATCACCTATGTCGAGTTCGGCGGGACCGAGCATGTCGTGGACGTGGAAGAGGGCCTGACCGTGATGGAAGGCGCCCGGGACAACGGGATCCCGGGCATCGAGGCCGATTGCGGCGGCGCCTGCGCCTGTTCCACCTGCCATGTCTATGTGGACCCCGCATGGTTCGACAAACTGCCGGAGCGCGAGGCGATGGAGGAGGACATGCTCGACTTCGCCTTCGAGCCGAAGGAGACCTCCCGCCTGACCTGCCAGCTCAAGGTGACGCCGGAGCTGGAAGGCCTGCGCGTGCAGATGCCCGAGAAGCAGGTCTGATCCGGAGCGGCGTTCTCGGGGCCGCGGCGGCGCTTCTGGCGCTCGTCGCCGGCGCCGCGGGGGCCGAACCCCTGACCGGCGAACCCCTGACCGGCGAACCCCTGACCGGCGAGGCCTTCGGCCGGGAGGTCGAGGGCTGGACCCTGGACTTCGGCCAGGGCGGCGCGCCGGCGGGGCGCGAGCAGTATTTCAAGGACGGCGCGGTGTTGTGGGAGAGCGCGGAGGGCGCGTGCCTCCGCGGTCGCTGGCTGCCGGTCGAGGACCTGATCTGCTTCGCCTATGAGGATTTCCCCGAGGACCTGCGCTGCTGGTCCGTGTCGCTGGAGGAGGGCGGCGTGACCGCCCGCCTGCCGGGCGCGGACCCGCGCGACGCGCTGCGCGAGATCGGCCGCAGCCAGGAGCCGTTGACCTGCCCGGGGCCGTCGCTCGGGGTTTGAGCGGGGCGCCCGGCGGGGCGAGGGCGGGGGCGGCGGGTTCGCACCCGCCCTACGGCGTCGCGCCCGCCCTGCGAGGCCTCGGTCAGCCGAAGAGATCGCCCTGGTCGGGCTTTTTCGGCGGGGTCTTGGGTTTGCGGGGTTTGGGCGCGGGGTCGGGCGCCGGCGCCGTTTCGGGCGTTGCGGGCGGCGCGTCGGGGGCGCCGTCGATCACCGCGTTGCGGCGGGTGTCGGCGAACTCGATCTCCACCATCGCGCCGGCGGACAGGGCGCCGCCCTGCGTGGCCACGGCCCCGTCATGCCGGACCACCGCGAAACCGCGGGCCAGCACGTTCTGATAGGAAAAGCTCTCCAGCAACCGCCCGGCGCGGTCGAGCCGCTGACGCTCGGCCGTCATCGCCTGGGCGCCGGCGCGGTCGAGCCGGGCGGAGAGGCCGGCGAGGGTCTCGCGGCCGCGCCGGGTCTCGGCCCGCAGGCCGCCGGGGCGCAGGCGCAGCCGGTCCAGGTCGGCGCGGCGACGCGCGATCAGGCGGGTCAGCAGGTCGGCGGAGAAGCGCCCGGCCTTGCGGTCGAACCCGGCCCGCTTGACCGTGGCGAAGCCGGACAGCGCGCGGGGCAGACGCTCGGCCAGCGCGTCGAGCCGCTGGGCGCGGTCGGAGAGAAGCCCCTCGGGCCGCGGCAACAGGCGGGAGAGGTCGCGCAGGCGCCGGGTCCGGTCGTCGAGCATCCGGGCGACGGCGCGGCGGCGGCGTTCCTCGAACCCGGCCAGCACGGCGCGCAGCTCGGCGCGGACCGGCACGGCCAGCTCGGCGGCGGCGGTGGGCGTCGGCGCGCGGCGGTCGGAGGCGTGGTCGATCAGGGTCGTGTCGGTCTCATGCCCCACGGCGGAGATCAGCGGGATGCGGCTGTCGGCGGCGGCGCGGACCACGATTTCCTCGTTGAAGCCCCAAAGGTCCTCCACCGAGCCGCCGCCGCGGGCGACGATCAGCACGTCGGGGCGCGGCACGGGGCCGTCGGGGGAAAGCGCGTTGAAGCCGCGGATGGCGGCGGCGACCTCGGCGGCGCATTTCTCGCCCTGCACGGCGACGGGCCAGACCACCACATGCACCGGGAAACGGTCGGCGACCCGGTGGAGGATGTCGCGGATCACGGCGCCCGACGGCGAGGTGACGACGCCGATCACGCGGGGCAGGTAGGGCAGGGGGCGCTTGCGCTCGGGCGCGAACAGGCCCTCGGCCTCCAAGGTCTTTTTGAGGCGCTCCAGCTTGGCGAGCAGGGCGCCCATGCCGGCCAGCGCCATGTCCTCGACGATGAGCTGATAGCGGGACTGGCCGGGGAAGGTGGTGAGGCGGCCGGTGGCCACGACCTCGTCGCCCTCCGTCGGCTGGACCGAGAGGCGGCCGGCCTGGCCCTTCCACACGATGGCCGCGAGCACGGCGCGATCGTCCTTCAGGTCCAGATAGATATGGCCCGAGCGGGGGCGCGAGACGCGGCCGACCTCGCCGCGCACGCGGACCCGGCCGAAACCGTCCTCGATAGCCTTCTTCACCGCCCCCGACAGGTCGGAGACGGAGAGCTCCGGCAGGTTGCCGGGGCCGGAGGGGCCTTCGGGGCGCTGGGGCGGGGGATCGTCGAATAGGGCGGCCATGGGGAGATTTCTAGACGGATCGGACGGGGGGCGGAAGGGGCGGGATTTGGCGGATCGGGGGGGCGGCCTAGGTGATGGCGCGAGGTTAGAGGAGGATCAGCGATGACCCGACCCGTTCGAACCAACCGATTTGCGCGACCCGTCCGGCCGATCCTGGCCGGTTCCGCGGTGGCGATGATGGCGGCGCTGGGCGCCCAGGCGGCCAATGCGCCGCTGGCCCCCGCCGCGCCGGAGACGCCCGCCGCCCCCGCCGCCCCGCTCACCGTGGGCGCGCCGCCGCTGGCGCGCGCCGTCGACCCCGCCCAGACCCCCGCCCAGACCCCCGCCCAGATCCCCGCCGACACCCCCGCCGCGGCCCCGATCACGCTGGATGCGGCGCCCGAGGCGCGGCCCATCGTGCTGGCGGCGTCGGACACCGCATCGGCGGCGCCCGCGGCCGCGGGGTCGATCCAGGCGGAGGCCGACCGCGCCGCCGCCGCCGCGCGCCGGGCCGCGGAGGCGTCCCGCGACGCCGCCCGCGCCGCCGCCGAGGCGGAGGAGGCCGCCAACGAGGCCGCCGAAGCCGCCGCCGCCGTGCGCGACGCGGTGGACGCGGGCCAGGCGGCCGCCCCCGTCGCGGCCCCGACCCCCGCGCCGGCCCCTGCCGCGGCCCCCGCCGCAGCGCCGGCCGAAGACCCCAACGATCTGGCCGTGGTGGCGCGCTACGCCGCCGCGCCGGGCTTCAAGCTGGGCGAGGCCGAGCTCGACCGCTGGACCGAACGCCCGGTCTCCGCCGGGGGGAGCAAGGGCGCGGTCGCCCAGGTCAACGCCCGCGGCGAGGGCCGTTTCGCGGTGGTCTGCATGGAGGGCGACCGCGGCGCGCTCGCCTATCGCGCGCCGCTGAAGATGCGCGAGGCGCTGCTGGCCTCGGGCGACACGCTGACCGTCGACTTCATCTTCGACGGCAGCCAGGTGATCTCCCGCACGATGGCGTGGAACGAGGAGGGGCGCTACTGGACCGGCCCGTTCGGACCTGAGAGCGCGCTCGCCGACCGCATGAAGAAGGCGCTGGCGGTGACCATCGACGTGAAGGGGTTCGACGGCGTGGCCTCGGAGTTCTCGCTCGACAACTCGTGGCGCTCGATCGAGGCGATGTTCAACGACTGTTGAACGGCGCTGTCGCATAATGGCGCAGTGCGGCGCGGACTCGAATTAACCGGGTCCGCGCCCGAGTTTCGCCGTGATCCGGCGTATTGCTGACAGTCTGGATTTTCAGCCGCCGCCGCCTTCCGCGTCGCGCCGCCTACGGGAGAACCCGCCTTGAACGCCCTCGCCCTATCGCTTGTTGCGCGTCGCGGCCGCCGGACCGGGGCGCTGATCGCGGCGCTGGCCGTCGGACTGGGGCTGGGCCCCGCGCTGGCGCCCGCGCCGGCCGGGGCCGCGGCGCCGGACCTGCCGCCCGCCATGGCGCAGGGCTGGTCGGTGCATCGCTACATGGGCGGCGGGCTGGCGCAGGTGCGGGCGCGGGACGGCGGCTGGTTCGCGGTGCGCTGCCAGGGTGGCGCGCGCAACGGCGAAATCGCCTACAGCCGGCCCGGCCGGGATGGCGGTGAGGACGGCCGCCTGCGGGTCGAGTTCAGCTTTGACGACGGCCGCGCGCAGGTGAGCCAGGATCTAGGCTGGGACAATGTGGAGCGTCACTGGTCGGCGCGCCTCTCTCCCGCCGAGCCGATGGCCGGCTGGATGCGCGACTCCGGCGTGATGCGGGTGACGGCGGAGGATCGGCCGGGCTCGGACTTCACCCTGCGGGGCGCGTCCGAGGCGCTGAGCCGGATGTACGAGATCTGCGGCTGACCGGGCCGCGGCCCGATCCGACCTGACCGCGCCGTCCGGGGGAGCCCCCGGGCGGCGCGTTCGCGTTCGGGGCGCCCGTTCCGGGGTCAGTCCGCGGGCAGGGCCAGGTCGAACGCCGTCTCCGCCCAGCCGTCGAGGCTGTCGCGGGCGCGCAGGCGCACGGCCTCGGTTCCCTCCGGCACGACGACGCCGCCGAGGCTGCGGGTGAAGGGCTGTTCGTCCACATGGGGGTGGAGCAGTTCCCGCACGCCCAGCGTCTCGCCCTCCGGGCTCTCGACCCGCCAGGCGTCGGCGTAGTGGTCCCAGCCGGTGTCGGGATGCGCGACGGTGGCGGAGAATCGCCAGGTCCCGCCGCCCTCCGGCCGGGCCTCGGCCCCCACCACCTTCGCCTCCGCCGCCGCCGCGGGCGGGGCGGGCAGCGCGACCAGGAGCGCGGCGAGGGCTGCGGGGAGGGCGAGGGCGGTCAGGGCGGGACGCATGGCGGGGCTCCGGGGGCTGCGGCGTGGGGGGCTGGGGCGTGCGGGGGGAGGCGGGGGGCAGTCTGGCACGGGCCGCGTCGGGCGGGGCCTCACGTCTTCGGGGGCGTTGCGGGGAGGGGCGGGCGCGTCCATGCTGGCGCTGCGTAAAGCGTGATCCCGGACCGCGGAGCCTGCCATGCCCATCGACGACGAAACGCTGGAGCTGCTGGAACGCCGCCTGGCCGAGAAGGTCGAGGCGCGGGTGCGCGGGCGGCTGTTCAAGCTCTATGGCGGGATCGGGTCGGGGATCCTCGCGGGGCTGGGGCTGCTGGGTTACGACCTCTACGGCGACTTCAAGGAAGAGGTGAACCGCACTGCGAAAGGCTACGCGCAGGATGCGGTGCGGGGCTCGGTCTCCGACGCGGAGGCCGCCGCGCGCGAGGCCCGCGCCGCCGCCGAGGCCGCCGAGGTGCAGGCCCGCGACGCCGGCGCCAGGCTCGCCGCCATGGACGAGTGGCGGCACCTGGGCGCGGCGAAGCTGCAGGGCGCGCTGGAGACGGTGGGGGCGCTGACCGCCTCCGTCGACGGCTCGAAGGCGGAGCTGGAGTCCCGGCTGGCCGACATGCGCGCCCGGGTGGAGGAGGCCGAGGGGCGGATCGAGAACGCCAAGGCGAGGGGGGAGAGCTATTACCTCAACGCCCAGTACGAGCAGGTGATCCTGGACCTGTCGGCGGAGGTCGAGCGCATGGACCGGGAGCTGGACGAGCTGCACGCGATGTCGCTGGCGATGGCGGGGGACATGCCGCCGGTGGCGATGGGCGCGCCCGCGCCGCCCCGGGCCGAGCCGGAGGAGGCGCCTACCATTTCCAACCCGGTCGCGCCCCATCCCGACGACCCGGATGCGGCGGCGCCCGACGTCGCCGACCGATATGAGGAGAAACCCGACGTCCTGGACCCGGAGCCCGATCCCGAGCCCGATCCCGAGCCGGTCGCGCTCGCGCCGCTCCCCGATCCGCCGGACGTTGCGGACATCCTCCATCCGCCCCGCCAGACCGCGGCGATCACCGACAAGGCCCAGCAGCTCGCCGCGCCGAGCCCGGTCACCATCTTCGTGCAATATGACGGCGTGCCCCGCGCCATGGCCGAGCGCCTGAACCGCGCGCTCTCGGCCGAGGGCTATGCGGCGCCGGGGGTCGAGCGGCTGGACAGCGCCGCGGGCAAGCGGGAGCTGCGCTTCTTCTACGAGGACGACCGCCCCGCGGCCGAGTTCGCCGCCCGCGCCGCCGACGACGCGCTGGCGGCGCTGGGCTTCGCCACCGGGGTGGAGGCGCGGCTGCTCGACCATATCCGGGTCAAGCCGCGGCCCGGGGTGTTCGAGCTGTGGGTGGAGCCGGTTCCGGCGCGCTGATCAGGCGCGCTGATCGGGCGCCTGACGCCGCGCGGGGCGGGCATTTCGCCCGGATCGAGGGGCGCCGCCTTTCCTTTCGCCCCGCGCCGCGCTACATGCCGCCCACTGCAACAGACAGCCGAAAAGGGCTTTATCCGATGGGCTACCGAGTCGCCGTCGTCGGCGCCACGGGCAATGTGGGCCGTGAAATGCTGAACATCCTCGCCGAGCGGGAATTCCCCGTCGACGAGATCGTCGCTCTCGCCTCCCGGCGTTCGCTGGGATCCGAATGCGCATTCGGCGACAAGACTCTCAAGACCAAGGATCTGGACACTTTCGACTTCACCGGCTGGGACATGGCGCTGTTCGCCATCGGCTCGGACGCGACCAAGATCTACGCGCCCAAGGCGGCCGCGGCGGGCTGCGTGGTGATCGATAACTCGTCGCTCTACCGCTACGACGCCGAGGTGCCGCTGATCGTTCCGGAAGTGAACCCGGAGGCCATCGACGGCTACGCGAAGAAGAACATCATCGCCAACCCCAACTGCTCGACCGCGCAGATGGTGGTGGCGCTGAAGCCCCTGCATGACCGCGCGACGATCAAGCGGGTGGTGGTCTCGACCTACCAGTCCGTCTCCGGCGGCGGCAAGGAGGCGATGGACGAGCTGTGGAACCAGACCAAGGGCATGTATGTGCCGGGTCAGGAAGTGGCGCCCAGCAAGTTCACCAAGCAGATCGCCTTCAACGTCATTCCTCACATCGACGTCTTCATGGAAGACGGCTCGACCAAGGAGGAATGGAAGATGGTCGCCGAGACCAAGAAGATCGTCGACCCCAAGATCAAGGTCACCGCGACCTGCGTGCGGGTGCCGGTGTTCGTGGGCCACTCGGAGTCGATCAACATCGAGACCGAGGACTTCCTCGACGAGGACGAGGCCCGTGAGATCCTGCGCGGCGCGCCGGGGATCATGGTCGTCGACAAGCGCGAGGACGGCGGCTACGTCACCCCGACCGAATGCGTGGGCGAATACGCGACCTACATCTCGCGCATCCGCCAGGACGGGACCATCGAGAACGGCCTGAACTTCTGGTGCGTCTCGGACAACCTGCGCAAGGGCGCGGCGCTGAACGCGGTGCAGATCGCGGAGCTGCTGGGCCGCCGGGTTCTGAAGAAGGGCTGAGGCGCGGGCCGGGTCGGGGGTCGCCCGACCTGACGCGCCGATGCGGGAATCGAACGCCGCGGCCCTTCGGGCCGCGGCGTTTTTCGTGATCGCCTCCGGCTGGCGAAGCGGGGCTTCGCGGGGCGGAAAGACGCCGGCCGGACGGGGCGAGACGGGGTGCGGCGGGCGGCCGCAGGGCGCGGATGACGCTGCGTCTCGAATTAGGGCGAACTTGCGGCAGCCGGGCGACGCGGCCATGTCGGTGAGTGGGGGGCGACCTCGAACTTCGAGATCGAGACGCCATGCGACTTCGACATTTTCCGGTCGGGCGGGTCTTCGGGCCCGCTCTCGGACCTGTTTTCGGCCCCGTTTTCGGGGTCGGGATGATCTGCGCCGCGGGGATCGCCGCGGCGGGAGCGCCTGCGCGCGCGCCGGAGCCTCCGGCGCGGCCGGCGGCGCTGGCGGCGACGCTGGGACCCGCGCCCTCGCCCGCGGCGGCCGCGCGCCCCGATCTGCCCGACGCCGCCCTGCGCCCGCCGGCGCTGCGGCCGGACCGCGCCGGCCCCTTCGCCGGTCTGGCGGCGCTGCGCCGCGACCCGCCCGCCTTCTCCTCCCGCTTCGCCGCCCGGGCCGATCCGGTGAAGCCCCGCCCGGTCGCCGAGCCCGGCGCGGCGCCGGCCGAGACCTCGGGCACGCTGGCCCGCAGCGCGCCGCGCATGGACGCGGCGCCGGGGGCGGAGGCGGCCGCGACGCTCTCGGGCCTGCGCGACGCCCCCATCGGCTCGGCCATCGGCGCGCCCCTGGCCGGCGCCTGGCAGGCGGGGATCGAGGCGCTGGGCGCGCGCCGCTACGCCGACGCGGCCGAACGCTTCCGCGCCCTGGCCGAACGCCGCCCCGACCTGGCCCGCCCGCGGCTGGCGCTGGCCCGGGCGCTGTCCATGCAGGGCGATTGCGTGGGCGCCCGCGCGGCGATGGCGGCGGGCGCGGCGAACGCCGCCCGGCTGGCCCCGCGGCTGGCGGCGCAGGTGGAGGGCGACGTGGCCCGCCAATGCGCCGAAGGTCATGACTGGACCGCGGCGCTCGCCCTGCGCTTCGGCCTGCCGGAGCGCGACGTGCGCCTGCCCGGCGAGCTGCCGGAGCTGGGCTTCGGCCCGGCGCGGGTGGCGATGGCGCCGGCCGAGACCGCCTGGGCCGATATCGGGCTGGCGATGACCGAGTCGGTCCGGCCGAGCGCGGGGCTGCGGCTCGACCTCACCGGGCGCGGCGCGCTGCTCTACGCGGGCCGGTCGCCGGCCCGGGCGCTGGCCGAAGCGGCGCTGGTGGCGGCGGCCGACAATCCCCGCGGCGCCGCGCATCGCGCGGGGGCGGAGGCGGCGCTGGACCTGGGGCCGGAGGCGCAGGCGGCGCGCGGGCGGCTCTGGGCGCGGTGGGAGCCCGCGGACCTGCGGCTGGGCTGGGCGGAGGTGTCGACCGGGTTGGAGGCCTCGCAGGCGCGGGCCGCCGAAACCGCCGCACGGATGGAGCTGCGCGCCGCCGCCGGCCATGGGCTGGGCCGTGTCGCGGGCGCGGATTACGAGATGCAGGCCGAGCTGGGCCACGCCGTCGCCGCGGCCGGAGGCGGGGCGCGGCAGGCCTGGGCCGGGCTGGCCCTGCGGCGCGAGGGACGGGCGGAGATGGAGCACGGCGCCGACCTCGCCCTGCGCGGAGAGCTTTTCGCCACGCTCGACGCGGCGCGCGAGCCGGGAACCGGCTGGCGGCCGGCCGCCGTGCGGGCCGGGGCGCGGCTGGCGGGCGTGGGCCCGGACGCGGGCGCGCCGTCCTGGGGCGGGGTCGCGGCGGCGCTGGAGCTGGCGGTGATCCGCGAACTGGGCGCGACCGACGGCGCGGCGGTGGAACTGGCGCTGACCCAGGGCTTCTGAGCGCCCCGATTCCGGGCGCTCCGCCCCCCCGCTTGACCCCCAGGTGAGGGGTGCGCGCAACGGTTCCGCGCGCGATGACACGGACCCCGGGCCAAACGTTGCGAGGCGGCCACGGCGGGACTAACGCTCAGGCGATGAGGCGCATCCTGATTCACCTGCTGGCTTACTGCGTGCCGCTGCTGGGCGGGACGGCGGCGGCCGATTGCGTGGAGGTCGGGCGCGGCGCCGGAGAGATCCTCGCCGGCATGACCCAGGTCGAGCTGAACCCCGCCGAGCATGAGCTGGTCTCCGAACGCTTCGCCCCCGATTTCGCCGAAGCCGCGCGGCTGGGCATCGCCGCCGACGCCTTGTTCCGTTTCGCCCGCTGCGACCTGAACGCCGCGGCGCCGGCCGAGCTGGTCGCGGTCGGCCGCTCTCCGGCGCATTGCGCGGGGGCGGCGGCCTTCGGGGATCGCGGCCGGGCGCCGGTCTGCGGGATCTGGGTCTTCGCCGAGACCTCGGAGGGCTGGGTGCAGGTGCTGGAGACGGCGGGGGCGGCGCGGGTCTCCGGCTCGACCACCAGCGGCTGGCGCGACCTGGTGGTGGAGCGGGGGAACGCCCCCTTCGTGATGAAATTCGGCGGCGCGGTCTACCAGGAGGACCTGGGCGACGCGGACCCGCGGGCCGACGCGCTGGACGATTACGGCGGCTATGGCGTGGGGCCGGGCGGGATCGCCTGGTATGCGTTCGACGACCCGATGCCCGAGCAGGTGGAGCGCGCTTTCCTGTGGTTCTACGGGGCCGAGATCCGGGCCGGGGAGGGCCGCATCGGCGTGCTGCCGGACGCCTTCCGGGTGGGGGTGGCGGAGCTGGACGGCGCGGCGCCCGAGGAGGCCGTGATCCAGGGCGTGTCGCCGGATTTCTGCGGGCCGGAGGGCTGCGAGAACTGGGTGCTCAGCGGGCTGGACGGCGATCCGAAGGTGATCGGCCGGCTGCTGGGCTTCGACCTTCAGGCGGCGAGCAGCGGCGGGGCCGGGGGGCGCGACCTGATCGCCGCGACCCAGGCCGGGTTGCAGGTCTGGCGCAATGACGGCGACGGCTACGCGCTGCCCGAGGGCCTGCCGGCGCGCTGAGCGCCGCCGCCTTCCGATGTTTCATGTCGCGAGCAAGCCCGGCCCCGGCCCGGCCCCGGCCCGGCCTGACCCCGCCCGGCCCCGCCGGCGCTGTCAGCGCGCGGCGGCGTCGAAGGGCAGGGGGGCGCCGTCAAGCTCCAGCCGCGACAGACGCCAGCATTCGGCCCGGTCGAGGCCGGTTTCGCAGATCGGGCTGGCTTCCAGATAGACCGCGGCGGGCCAGCCGGCGGATGGCCCTGACGCAAGCCGGGCGCGGGCGCGCAGTCGCCAGGACGTGTCGGCGCGGGCGTCGGCGGGCGCCCGGTCGGCGACCAGCGGCGCGATCAGCGGCCCGCCGGCGGCGGTCGCGGTCAGCGCGGATTCAGCCAGCGCGGCGAGCCCGATACGGGCTTCGTCCGGCGACGGGGCGGGAAACAAGGGAGGCGGCGCCGCCTGGGCCCAGACCGTGGCGAGCCCTACGAGCGGCAGCAGCAAGGTCGCGGAAAGGCGCATATGCGTCCCCGGTTGACTGACCCGACCCCTCGACCCGTCGCCGAGATTACGCCCGCCGCGCGGCGAGGTCAAATGAGTCGCGACGATTTGTTAAAAATTAACAGTAATTTAACCGGGGTTAACGAAACCTTCGCGCCCGGCGTTCCGCGCCTCCCGCCCCGCGTCCGGAGCCCCCGGCTTGCCAGCCCGGCGGCGCCCGGCTATATCGGCCCGAAACGCGCGACGCCCCACCGGCGCGCGCCTTGCGGCTTGGGCGCGTGATGCGCCTTGACCCACGCGCAGCCCGCGCCGATCCGCTCGGCGCCTTCTCGGACGAGCTTCGACCACGCCATGAAGATCAACGGCAACGAAATCCGCCCCGGCAACATCATCGAGCATGACGGCGGCCTGTGGGTGGCGGTCAAGACCGCCCATGTGAAGCCCGGCAAGGGCGGCGCCTTCGCCCAGGTCGAGCTGAAGAACCTGCGCAACGGCTCCAAGCTGAACGAGCGTTTCCGGTCGGCCGACAAGGTCGAGCGGGTGCGGCTCGACCAGAAGGACCAGCAGTTCCTGTTCGAGACCGACGGCCTTCTGACCTTCATGGACAGCGAGACCTTCGAGCAGACCGCGCTGCCGGCCGACCTGCTGGGCGACCGCCGCCCGTTCCTGCAGGACGGCATGACCGTGGTGATCGAGTATCACGAGGAAGAGGCGCTCTCGATGCAGCTCCCCGAGAAGGTGATCTGCACGATCGAGGACACCGAGCCGGTGGTGAAGGGCCAGACCGCGGCGAATTCCTTCAAGCCGGCGGTGCTCGACAACGGCGTGCGCATCACCGTGCCCCCCTTCGTCGGGACCGGCGAGCAGGTGGTGGTGAACACCGAGACCTTCGAATACGTCGAGCGGGCCTGACCGGCCCCGGCGCCGCCCGGACCCCGGGTCGGCCGCCGCGCAAGACGTCCGAGCCCCTATCCGCCGCCGCGCGACCCCGCGCGGCGGCGCGCCCTTTCGTCCGGGCGCCCGCGCATCCGGCCGGGCGCGACAGGAGAGACAGACCATGTCCGCTTCGGGTTCCGCCAATCTCAACATCATGATCAAGGCCGCGCGCCGCGCCGCGCGCTCCCTGATCCGCGACTTCGGCGAGGTCGAGAACCTGCAGGTCTCGCGCAAGGGCGCCGCCGACTTCGTGTCGCGCGCCGACATCAAGGCCGAGGAGATCCTGCAGAAGGACCTGATGGAGGCCCGCCCCGCCTATGGCTGGCTCGGCGAGGAATCCGGCAAGGAGATCAAGGGCAAGGACCAGACCCGGCGCTGGATCGTCGATCCGCTGGACGGCACCACCAACTTCCTGCACGGCATGCCGCACTGGGCGATTTCGGTGGCGCTGGAATACAAGGGCGAGATCGTCGCCGGCGTGGTGCTGGACCCGGTGAAGGACGAGATGTTCGTGGCCGAGAAGGGCGCGGGCGCCTGGCTCAACGATCGCCGGCTGCGGGTCTCCGCCCGCCGCGACATGACCGAGATGGTGTTCGCCACCGGCATCCCCTTCGCCGGCACGCCGGGCCTGCCCGACATGCTGACCGACCTGTCGCGGGTCATGCCGCGCTGCGCCGGCGTGCGCCGCTTCGGCGCCGCGGCGCTGGACCTGGCCTGGGTCGCCGCGGGCCGCTTCGACGGCTACTGGGAGCGCGGGCTGAAGCCCTGGGACATGGCCGCGGGCCTGCTGATGGTGCGCGAGGCCGGCGGCTTCGTGGACAGCCTGTCGATCCCCGACGCGCGCCCGATCGACACCGGCGACGTGATCGCGACCAATTCCGAGGTGTTCGAGAAGTTCTGCGGCCTGATCCGGGGGTGATCCTTCCCCGGCGAGGGAGAAGCGCGGCGGCGCGGGGCGGCGGGTTGAAACCCGCCCTACGGGCCGCGGCGCCCCGGGATCATACCCCGCGATCGCCCCTCGAATGACGGGGAGGCCGCGACTTGCGGCGTCCCCGCGCTTCCCCGCGCGGCCGGCCTCTGCTAGGGGATGAACCGACAGGGCAAGGGGGAGCCGCAGGCCGCGCATGAGCATCGTCCAGGACCGACGGATCGAATTCTCGCAGCCCATCAGGCAGATCGTGCTGATGGTCATCGTGCTGGGGCTGACCGCGGCGGGGGTTTCCTTCCTCTACGGCCCGATCTCGGCGGTGTTCAACGCCAACCCCTATCTCAACGGATTCATCGGCGGCGTCTTCGTGATCGGCGTGCTGGCCTGCTTCTGGCAGGTCATGGCCCTGATCGCCGCGGTGTCCTGGCTCGAAGGCTTCGCCATCGACCGGCCGGGGCATGAATTCGTCAATCCGCCGCGGCTGCTGACCTCGCTCGCCTCCATGCTGCGCGACAAGCGGGCGCGCGCGGCGCTGACCGCGACGTCGACGCGCTCGATCCTCGACACGGCCGCCCAGCGGCTGGACGAACAGCGCGACATCACCCGCTACATCATCAACCTGCTGATCCTGGTCGGCCTGCTCGGCACCTTCTGGGGGCTGTCCAACGTGGTCCCCGGCATCGTCGAGACCATGCGCAATCTCGGCGCGCAGGACGGCGACGACGCGCTGGCGGTGTTCGAACGGCTGATGGGCGGGCTGAACGCCCAGCTCGACGGCATGGGCACGGCCTTCGCCTCGTCCCTTCTGGGGCTCGCCGGGTCGCTGGTGGTCGGGCTGCTGGACCTGTTCGCCGGCCACGGCCAGAACCGGTTCTACCGGGAGCTGGAGGAGTGGCTGAGCTCGATCACCCGCCTGTCGCGCGGCGGCGAGGACGGCGAGGCCTCGGCCACCGCCATCGCCGCCGAGCTGATCGAGCGCAACGCCGAGCAGATGGAGGCGCTGGTCTCCGCCCTGCGCGACGCCGAGGACCGCCAGCGCGTCGCCGACGCGCGGATGGAGACGCTCGCCGCCGGCCTGTCGGGCCTGGTGCGGGTGATGGAGGAGGACCGCGAGACCCGGCTGGCCGAGACCCGCCAGGCCGCGTCCGTCCCCGCCGCGCCGCCGCTGGACCCGGCGGAGACCTACGCCAAGCTGGACCGTATCGCGACGGCGCAGGAGCGCGCGGCGCATATGCTGGAGAAGGCCCAGGACCGCGAGGAAAGCGACGAGGGGCGTCAGCGCCTGCGCTCCATCGACCTGCAGATCACCCGCCTGCTGGAGGAGGTCTCGGCCGGCCGTCAGGAGGCCACGGCGGAGCTGCGCATGGACATCGCCCGCCTGACCCGCGCGATCACGGGCGAACGGTCCTGATCCATGGCCCTGTCGCGGAGATCCCAGCGCTACGAGGGCAATGTCTGGCCCGGCTTCGTGGACGCGATGACCGCGCTGCTGCTGGTGCTGATCTTCGTGCTGTCGATCTTCATGATCGTGCAGTTCGTGCTGCGCGACCTGGTGACCGGCAAGGACGCGGAGCTGGACAACCTGACGATGCAGCTGGCCGAAATCGCGCAGGTGCTGTCGACCGAACGCAGCCGCGGCGATGCGCTGGAGGGGGAGGTCGGGGACCTGACCGCCAGCCTGGAGGGCGAGCGGGCCGAGGTCGGGCGCCTGTCGTCGCTGGCCGAGAGCCTGGCGAACGAGCGTGACGCGGCGCAGGCCCGCAACGCGGAGTTCGAGGCGCGGGTGGCGGCGCTGCTGGCGGACGTGTCCTCGGCGCGCGAACGCATCGGGGTGCTGACCGCGGCCCGCGACGAACAGGCCGAGCGCGCGGAGGGGGCCGAGCAGGCGCTGACCGAGGCGCGCGCCTCGATCTCCGAGCTTGAGGCGGCGCAGACCCGCGCGATCTCCGACGCCGAGCAGATGCGGCTGGCCCTGGCCCGCCTGCGCGACGAGGTGTCGGAGGGCGAGGAGGCCGCCCGGCTCGCCGCCGCCCAGCGCGAGGCGTTGCAGGCCATGGTCGCGGACCTGAAGGCCGAGGCCGAGGCCGAGCGGCAGGCGCTGGAAGCCGCCCGCGACGCCGCGCGAACCGAGGTCATGGAACTGCGCGTGACGGCGGAGGAGAAGGACAGGGTTCTCGCCGCCCTGCAGGAGGAATTGTCGGAGGAGGAGCAGGCCCGCGCCGCGCAGGCCGCCGCCGCCGACGCCCTGCGCGCCCGGCTGGAAGGCTCGGAGACCGAGCTGACCGCCATGCAGCTGGCGCTGGAGGAGCAGCGGAAGAAGGCGGAGGAGACGCTGACCCTGCTCGCCGCCGCCGAATCCGCCAAGGCGGAGCTGGAAGGCGAGGTGACGGCGACCGAAGACCAGCTCGCCGAAGCCCGCGCGCGGATGACGGAGCGCGAAGCCATGCTGGCCTCGGCCGAACGGCGGCTGGCGCAGGAGAAGACCGTCTCGGCCGACGAGGCCCGGCGGGTGGCCCTGCTGAACGCCCAGGCGGAGGCGCTGCGTCGCCAGCTGGGCGGGTTGCAGGAGCTGCTGAACGCCGAGGAAAGCAAGAACGAGGAGATGCAGGTCCAGCTCTCCAACCTCGGTTCGCAGTTGAATTCGGCGCTGGCCCGCGAGTTGCAGCTGAAACAGCGGGAGGCCGAGCGCAACGCCGAGGAAGTGGCGCGGCTGGAGGCGGAGAAGAAGTCGCTGGAGGCGCGCCGCTCGGAGTTCTTCGGCCGCATCCGCGAGGCGATCGAGGGGCGCGAGGGCGTGAAGGTGGTCGGCGACCGCTTCGTGTTCCAGTCCGAGGTGCTGTTCGACCCCGGCTCCGCCGATCTGGGCCAGGACGGGCAGGCGGCGCTGAGCGAGTTCGCGGAGATCTTCCGGTCCTTCCGCGACGCGCTGCCGGACGAACTGCCCTGGGTGCTGCGGGTGGACGGGCATACCGACGACGTGCCGCTGTCGGGCGGGGGACGCTATCGCGACAACTGGGAGCTGAGCCAGGCCCGCGCGCTGTCGGTGGTCCGTTACCTGTCGCAGGAGCAGAGCTTTCCGCCCGAGCGGCTGGCGGCCAACGGCTTCGGCGAATATCAGCCGGTCGATCCCGGCGACAGCCCCGAAGCCCGCGCCCGCAACCGCCGCATCGAGCTGAAGCTGACCGAACGCTGACCCGAACGCTGGCCCGAACGCTGACCGAATGCTGGCCCGAACGCTGACCGGAGCGCGCCCCGGCGGCCGCCGCGTTTCGTGCGCCGAACCGCGGCGCAGCGAGGATCGGCGTATGCGTCGGGCCGTCAGGCGGTTGCTGGTCGCGCCATATGGCAAGAGGCGGGAAGGTGATATACTCCCCTTATGAACCGCTCATGATGATGGAACGCGCCTGATGCCCGACAGTCGACTGGATGTGGTGGACCTGCCCGAGGGGTTCGACCTCGATTTCGTCCGGTCCCGCTTTCCGGCGTTCCAGGAGCCGTCGCTGGCCGGCTGGGCGCATTTCGAGAATGCCGGCGGGTCCTATCCCTGCATTCATGCCGTCGATCGGCTGGCGGAGTTCTACCGCACCGCCAAGGTCCAGCCCCACGCCCCCTACCCGGCGGCGCAGGAGGCCGGGCGGATGATGGACGAGGGCGCGGAGGCGCTGGCCCCCTGGCTGGGCGTGCCGGCGCGCGCGCTGCATATCGGTCCCTCGACCACCCAGAACGTCTATGTGCTGGCCCGCGCGGCGCTGCCGCTGTTCGGCCCCGGCGACGCGCTGGTGGTGACCAACCAGGATCACGAGGCCAACACGGGCGCCTGGCGCCGGCTGGCCGACGAGGGGGTGGAGATCCGCGAATGGCGGGTGGACGGGGACGGCGCGCTCGACCCCGCGGCGCTGGAGACGCTGATGGCCGACGGCCGCGTGCGGCTGGTGGCCTTCCCGCATTGCTCCAACATCGTGGCGGAGATCAACCCGGTGCAGGAGATCTGCCCGATGATCCGCGAGGCCGGGGCGATCAGCGTGGTCGACGGCGTCGCCTACGCCCCCCATGCGCTGCCCGACATCGGCAAGAAGGGCGCGGACGTCTACCTGTTCTCGACCTACAAGACCTTCGGTCCGCATCTGGGCGTCATGGCGATGGACGAGTCGCTGGCCATGCGCTTCGAGAATCAGGGCCACTATTTCAACGGCGACGACCCTCGCAAGCGGCTGACGCCGGCCGGGCCGGACCATGCCCAGGTGGCGGCGCTGGCCGGCATCGCGGACTACATGGCGGAGCTGGACGTCCGTCATTACGAGGGCGCGGAGGACGACTGCGTGCTGCGCCGCGGCCGGATGCAGGCGCTGCTGCGATCGCGGGAGCGGGCCCTGGCGGCGCCGCTGCTGGACTACCTCTCGGGCCATGCGCAATTGCGGCTGCTGGGGCCGTCGGAGCCGACGCGGCGGGCGCCCACCGTCTCGGTGGTCGTGCCGGGGATGACCGGGGCCGAGGCGGCGGCGGAGATGGCCAGGCACGGGCTGATGTGCGGGGGCGGGGATTTCTACGCCCGCCGCCTGATCGAGGCGCTGGGCGTGGACCCGGATTCGGGCGTGCTGCGCATGTCCTTCCTGCACTACACCGCGGAGGAGGAGATCGAGCGCCTGATCGAGGGGCTGGAAAGCCTCTGCCGCGCGCGCTCGGGTCGGGCCTGACGCATGCGTATCGTCGGAGGCAAGCACCGGGGCGCCAGGCTGGCGACGCCGGAGGACGCGGGGATCGGGGACGACGGCGGCGAGGCGCGGCTGCGGCCGACCAGCGACCGGGTGCGGGAATCGCTGTTCAACCTGCTGGCGCATGGCGGTTACGCCGAGCCCTCGGCGCCGATCGGGATGCGGGCGCTGGACCTGTTCGCCGGGGTCGGCGCGCTGGGGCTGGAGGCGCTGTCGCGCGGCGCGGTCCGGGTGCAGTTCGTCGATGACCTTCCCGCCGCGCGCGCCCTGATCCGGCGCAACGTGGAGACGCTGAACGTCATCGGCCAGTGCAAGATCTTCCGCCGCGACGCGACCCGGCTGGGGGTGTGCCGGGGCGAGCCCTACGATCTGGTGTTCCTCGACCCGCCCTATGGGCGCGGATTGGGGGAGGCGGCGCTGGACGCGGCGCTGTCGGGCGGCTGGTGCGCGCCCGGGGCCCTGGCGGTGTGGGAGGAGGACGCGGCGGCCCCCGTGGCCCTGCCCGTCGGCGCGACCCTGCTGGACGAGCGCCGCTACGGCGGCACGACGATCCGGATCCTGCGGCTGCCCTGAGGGGGCGCGTCGGCCCGGGGGGGGCGGCGCGAGTTTCGCAGCAAGTTTCGGGGCGCGTCGAGGCGCGGGGGTTGGGCCGGGGGCGGCGGCGCGCTACATGGGCGGGGACCTCCCGTTCCGAGGAGGCGCGCTCCCCGACTGGAGGACAGCCTTATGACCATTTCCGTGGGCGACACCCTGCCCGACGCCACCTTCGTCGCCATCGGCCCCAACGGGCCGGAGCCGAAGACCACCGCCGACGTGTTCGCCGGCCGCAAGGTGGCGCTGTTCGCGGTGCCGGGGGCGTTCACGCCCACCTGCTCGCTGAACCACCTGCCCAGCTTCGTGGACAACGCCGCGGCGCTGACCGAGAAGGGCGTGGACGCGATCGTGTGCGTGTCGGTGAACGATCCCTTCGTGATGAAGGCCTGGGGCGAGAGCTCGGGCGCCATCGCGGCGGGGCTTCAGATGATGGCGGACCCGCAGGCCGAGTTCACCAAGGCGCTGGGGCTGGACTTCACCGCGCCGCCGGCGGGGCTGATCTCGCGGTCCAAGCGTTACTCGATGGTGGTCGAGGACAAGGTGGTGAAGGTGTTCAATCTCGAGGAGACGCCCGGCAAGGCCGAGGTGTCCTCGGGCACGGCGATGCTCGACCAGCTCTGAGATTTTCGGGCGGACGGATCGGACGGCGGCGCGGGGGCGACCCTGCGCCGCCGTTCGGCGTTTTGGGGCCGAGGTCGGGCGCCGCGTCGCGGGCGCGCGGGTGGCGAGGGGGCGCCCGCGGCGCGCGGAGAGGGGGGCGCGGGCGGGACCGTTTCCAGGGGGCGGGCGGGGGACGTCGCGGCGGGGCTGCTCGCCGGGTGAGCCGCGGCGTGGGGCGATCCGGGTCAGGTCTCGCAGGACAGGACGCGCGCGCCATGGGCCGTGGCGGTTGATGTAGCGGCGTTCTGCGACCCCCGGTGGAGGGGGGCGGGCGGGATGCTCGGTCCGGCGGGTCGGCGTCCTGCGGATCGGCCGGACGACGCGGCCGGCACAGGTCTCATCCGCAAACAATCTGAGCGCGACGATGGGGCGCCGGGGACGCGTTGGCGACCGGGGGCATCCGGACGTCCGGATGCCCGGGGGGGGCTTCGTGGCCTCTCAGCCCGCGGCCCCGGTTCCGCGCGCCGCGGGCGTGAGCTTGCAACCGGCGCGCGGGTGGACGCGGCGCCTGCGGGACGGCCAGGCCAGGCGCCTCGGCGGGGGAAGCGGCCAGGCGCGGCGAGGCCGGATGCGGGCGCTCAGCCGCGGGCGTCGAGGGGCGGCGGGGGCGGAGGCGCGAGGGGGAGGGCGTCGTCCAGGCCCTCGGGGCCCACCAGCCGCAGGGCGCCGGCCTGACCTGCCCCGAAGATCGCCAGCCGCTCGCCGCCCGAGAGGGTCAGGAGGGCGTCGCCCGCCTCGGTCCACTCGACGGAGACGCGCGCCGCCGGCTCGTCCACGTGGACCTCCAGCGCCGCTCCGGCGGAGATCCGCACCCGGTCCATGCCGTCGCCCCGGCCGAAGACCAGCCCGGCGGCGTCCACGTTCAGCAGGATCACGTCGTTCCCGGCCCCGCCGCTCACCCGCTCCACCGTGCCGGCGGCGACCGAGATCACGTCATCCCCCGACCCGCCCGACGCGTGCCGCACGGTGGCGGCGACCAGCGTCAGCGCGTCGTCCCCGGCGCCGCCCGAGGCGGTGAGGTCCGCCGCGCGGACGGAGATCGCGTCGCCCCCCGCCCCGCCCGAGACCCGCGCCCGGTCCGCGACCACCGCGATGGCGTCCGCGCCGGTCCCGCCGTCCACGGAGGCGCGGCGGGCCGCGACCGTGATGGCGTCCGCTCCGGCCCCGCCCGACACGTCCGCGACGTCCCCGGCGGCGATGGCCAGCGCGTCGTCGCCCGCGCCCCCCGCCACGAAGCCCGAGCCGGCCACGTTCAGCGATACCGAATCGTTCCCCGCGCCTGCGTCCAGCGAAGGCATCGCGTCCAGGGAGCCGGAGAAGGCGTCGTTCCCGTCGCCCAGGCGCACCGCGCCCAGCGACAGCCCGTAGACCTGCACCACGTCGTCGCCGCCGCCCGCGTCGATGTCGGCGCGGGCGCCGCGATCCCCGAACCGGGCGTCGGACATCACCGCGATTTCGATATTGGTGATCGTGTCGGCCTGGTCGCCGCCGGTCAGCCGCTCGGATATTTCGGAGAGGGGCGGGCCGTCGCGTCGCTCCGAATAGGCGGCGTCATAGGCGTATTCGAGGGTCGAGGCGCCGGTCTCGACCCGGAAGCTTTCGGACATGACGAGGGTGACGAGGCCGCCGAGGGCGTTGAGGCTCGCCTCCATCTTTTGCGAGATCCTGGCGGTCTCTCCGTCCAACAGCGCCGAGACTTCGGCCGCGTAGCTGACGGACAGGCGCCCCGAACGGGGGAACCGCCCCTCCGCCGCCGAGAGGGCGAGGCGGGGGCGCAGTCCGGCGAGGTTCTTCATGCGGGCCAGCGCCCGGGACATGCCGCGGATGCGCTGGTTGAGCGCGGCGCGGTCGCCGGGCGACAGGCCGCGGGTGCGGTCATGGTCGCCCTGCCGGGGCGGGTCGCCGCGGCGGGGGGGCAGGGCCTCCGCTCCCGGATCGGCGAAGCCGGGGCCCCGCGCGTCGTCCGGGCCGCCGGTCGCGGTCCCGCGCCCGGCGGAGATCAGGGCGGCGAGCGCCCGCCCGTCCCGGCTGCGCGCCGCGAGCGTGTCGGCGCCGCGCGCCGCGATCGCGAGGTTGAGCATCGGTCGCCCTCCGCCTTCCGTCCGCAGGAGAGCGCAGAGGCTGGACCCGCAAGGTTAGCGAAAGGTGAAACTCGCAATTGGAGGGAAACCGCGCGCGCGCCCGCCCCGCAAAGCTCAGGGCTCAGGGCTCAGGGCTCAGGCGACCGCGGCGGCGTCGGCCTCCGCCGCGGCGAAGAAGGCCTGCAACTCGGCCAGCACGTCCTGCCAGTGGGTCACGGGGCTCATGTGACCGGCGCCGGGAATGTCGCGCCGCCGGGCGCCGGGCAGCACGCCCTTGATGGCGTCGAGCACCCGCAGCGCGTCGGGCTGGCTCTCCGCCCCGCCCAGAAGGAACACCGGCATCGGCAGGCGGGCGAAGTCGGGCAGCTCGATCTGCCCCTGCGGCCGCGCCACCACCCAGGCGTTGTCGAGCCGAAGCTCCCGGTAGCAGCGCATGAAATAGGCGCGGCGCTCGGCCGTCATCTCCTTCACCCGGCCCGGCGCGCCCCAGGCCCCGATGAACTCGTCCAGCGCCTCGCCCAACGCCTCGTCGGAGATGTCGGGGTCGTAGACCGGCGGCTCCTCGCCCGGCTTGTGGAGCAGGTGGAACAGCACCGGCTCGATCATGGTCAGGGAGGCGGCGAGCTCGGGGCGCTTCCAGGCCGCCCGGCTCTGCGCCGCGCCGCCGAGGCTGAGGCCGACGAGATGCGCGGGCCGCCCGAAGCTTTCGGCCATCATGGCCAGCATCTCGGCGGCGAAAAGCTGGAGCGACTCGCCCGCGGGCGGCAGGTCGGAGCGGCCATGGGCGGGCATGTCGGGGGCGATCACGGGCCGGTCGACGGACAGCGCCTCGGCGATCGGTTTCCACAGGCCGCTATGGGCCAGCGAGCAATGGGCGAGCAGCACCGGGGTTCCGGGCTTGTCCTCGCCATAGCTGCGGTATTGCACGCGCGCGCCGCGCAGCATGGCCTCGGGCATCGGGGTCTCCTCTCCGTTTCGCGTCGCGGCCCTTGGCGGGTCGTCGTTGGGCCTGCGGGCCGGGGGCTCGTCAGGCGGGCTTATGATCGGGGGGCGGAGCCCGGAAGGCAAGGGAGCGCGGAGGCGGGGCGCGCGGAGGCGGGGCGCGGGTAGAACCGGGCGCGCGGGGGGGAATCGTGACGGATGCGCGACGCCCGGACGGAGGCGCGCCCCGCGCGGCGGAGCGCGCCCTAGCCAGCCTGCGCCCCCGGTGCTACGGGGACCGAAAGGCCGCGCCGGGCGCGGCGGCAGGGCGGAGCGCGCGGCGGCGGGCTCCCGCCGCGGATCTCGTTGCGGAGGGGCGCATGAAGGCCGACATCAACCTCAAGCTCATCGCCGGCAATTCCAACATGGACCTGGCCCGCGCGATCTCGCGCCGGATGAGCGTCTATCGCGGGATGCCGGTGGATCTGGCCAACGCCAGGGTCGAACGGTTCAACGACAAGGAGATCTTCGTCGAGATCTACGACAACGTCCGCGGCGAAGACGTCTTCATCATCCAGTCGACCTGCAACCCGGCCAACGACAACCTGATGGAGCTGCTGATCATCGCCGATGCGCTGCGGCGGTCCTCGGCGGCGCGGGTGACGGCGGTGATCCCCTATTTCGGCTATGCGCGGCAGGATCGTCGGACCTCGGCCCGCACGCCGATCTCGGCCAAGCTGGTCGCCAACCTGATGGCCCAGGCGGGCATCAACCGGGTGCTGACGCTCGACCTGCATGCCGGCCAGATCCAGGGGTTCTTCGACATCCCGGTGGACAACCTCTACGCCTCGCCGGTGTTCGCCATGGATATCCAGCACAATTTTGAGGATCTCTCGAAGGTCACGATCATCTCGCCCGACGTGGGCGGCGTGGCCCGCGCGCGGGAGATCGCCAAGCGGCTGAACCTCGCGCTCGCCATCGTCGACAAGCGGCGGTCGCGGCCGGGCGAGGTCGACGAGATGACCATCATCGGCGAGGTCGAGGGCCGGACCTGCATCATCGTCGACGACATCTGCGACACCGCGGGGACGTTGTGCAAGGCGGCGCAGCTGCTCAAGGACAACGGCGCGGAGGCGGTGCACGCCTATATCTCGCACGGGGTTCTGTCGGGGCCGGCGGTGGAGCGGGTGAAAAGCTCGGTGATGGAGAGCCTGGTGATCACCGACTCGATCCCCCTGTCGGACGAGGCCAAGGCGGCGAAGAACATCCGCACCGTCTCGGTCGCGCCGATGCTGGCGCAGGCGATCCTGAACGTGGCCAACGACACCTCGGTGTCGTCGCTGTTCTCCGAGGACACGCTGCGGCCGATCTACGAGGCGTTCTACCGCTTCGACTGAGGCGCGCGCCCGCCGTTTCGCGGCCGTCCCCGGGGAGCCCCGGGGGCGGCCGTTTTCGTTTCGGGGGAGGGCGGGCGCCGGGTCAGGCGCGCAGGCGGCGGCGGGCGGCCAGCAGCGGGATGACCGCGGCGAAGGTCAGGACCAGCGCCAGCACGAAGGGCGCGCCGGGGGCGCGGATCGGGGCGGCGGGGCCGGCGAAGGCCTCGAAGATCGCGGTGAAGAGCGGGGGCGACAGCGCGGCGGTCAGCGCCTGGAGGCTGGCCAGCACGCCCTGGAGGCGGCCCTGGGCGTCGGCCTCGACCCGATGGCTCATCATCGCCGCGATGGCCGGGTTGGCCAGCGCCGAGAGCGCGATCAGCGGGATCGCCACCAGCACCCATGCCTCCGGCGGCGTGACGGCGTAGATGGCCAGCGACAGCGCGCAGAAAGCGAGCCCGGCGAAGGCCACCCGCATCTCTCCGAACCGGGCCACCGCGGGGCCCATCAGCACCCCCTGCGACAGCGCGAGGCACAGGCCCACGAAGCCCAGCGACAGGCCGATGGCGGCGGGCGTCCAGGCGAAGACCTCGATGGCGTAGAAGCTCCAGATCGAGGGGTAGACGCCGAAGGCCAGCTCCAGCAGCGCGAGGCAGGCGAGGAAGGGCGCCATGCCGGGCAGGCGGGCGGCGCCGCGCAGGGCGGTGAACGGATCGGCGCGCCGCCAGTCGAAGCGGCGGCGCAGCTCGGGCGCGAGGGATTCGGGCAGGGCGAGCGCGGCGCCGAGGGACATGGCGGCGCACAGGCCGGCGGCGGCGAGGAACGGGGCGCGGGGCCCGAACTCTCCCAGCAGGCCGCCCAGCATGGGGCCGAGCACGAAGCCCGCGCCGAAGCCGGCGCCGATCAGGCCGAAGGCGCGGGCGCGCTGGTCCGCCGGGGTGATGTCGGCCAGGTAGGCCGCGGCGGCGCCGTAGGTGGCCCCGGCCATGCCCGAGAGCGCGCGGGCCACGATCAGCAGCCAGATCGAGCCGGCGAGGGCGGCGATCATGTAGTCGAAGGACAGGGCGGCGAGGGCGGCGATCAGCACCGGCCGGCGTCCGAAACGGTCCGAGAGGTCGCCGACCAGCGGGCCGCAGAGGAAGGCGGCGGCGGCGTAGGCGAAGGCCATCCACCCGCCCCAGGGCGCGGCCTCGGCCGGGCCGAGCCCGGCGATCTCGGCCAGCAGGTCGGGGGCGACGGGCATGATCAGGCCGATGCCCATGGCGTCCACCACCACCACGGCGACCGCGAAGCCGGCCCGGGCGCGGCGGGCGCGGCGGGCGGGGACGGCGGGTTCGGTCATGGGAGGGCTCCGGGGCGGGCGGGGAGACGGAAGCGGGGGACCGGCGGGGAGGCGTGGGACGAAAGCCCTGACCCGGACCCGAGGCGATGGCGCGGCGACATTAGGCCCGCGGCGTGGCCGGGCAATCTTCCCGAGGCGCGGCGCGCGCGTCGGACGGCGGCGCGTGGGCGGCCGGCAACAGTCGCGGCCTTGCGCAAGGACTGGGCGGGGGGCGGGCGGGGGGGCGAGGCCCGGGGGCATCGAGCCCCCGTCCCCCGCCGTCGGCTGCGCCGCCGCGCCCGGTTCGACCGGCGGCGCGAGGGCCTTGGGGGCAGGGCCGGAGGCCGCGGGGGGAGCGCGGGATACGCGCGGACGGGACCGTGTCCGCGGGGGGCTCCGGGGAAAGGGGCGGCAGGCCGCGCCGCGAGTTCCGGGAAGCCGGCGAGGGACGCGGATCGGGGCGCCGGCGCGGCGGGCGGGGCCGCAGGGCGGAGGCGAGCCCGCGCGGCGTGACGCCCCGGCGGCAGCTAATTCCGGCGCGACGCTTGCCGCGCCCCGCGATTCGCGGTATGCGCTCGCGCTCAGTCACGGGGTATGCGCGCCGACCGCGCCGCAACACGCCCCGGCCCCGGAATTGCAAGCCCCGGCGCGGCCCGGGGGAGAGACGCGCCATGAAAGCTGACATCCATCCCGAATACCATGTCATCGACGTGAAGATGCTCGATGGCACCATCGTTCAGATGCGCACCACCTGGGGCGCCGAGGGCGATGTGATGACCCTCGACGTGGACCCCTCGGTGCACCCCGCCTGGACCGGCGGCGGCGCGCGTCTGATGGACACCGGCGGCCGCGTCACCCGCTTCAAGAAGAAGTTCGCCGGCCTGGATTTCTGATCCGGACCGACGCGCGCCGCCGCCCTGCGGGGCGCGCGCCGCGACACGAACTCACGGGCGCGCCCTGACCGGGCGCGCCCGTTCGCATGTCCGGGCCTGACGCCGGCCCTGCCGAGGCGCCTGCGCCGCGGCGGCGGGCCGTTCAGAGGCCGCGGCCGTTCCGCGCCGGGTGAGCCGCGAGGCCGCTTCGGGCTTGCGGACCCTCGGCCTTCCCGCGCCACGCTCTCCTCCATGCCCATGCGCCCCCGGCGGAGGCGGACCCGAACGGGCCGCGCGCGCGTCGCGGAGGCGCCCGCATGCCGCCGAACGGCGCCACGCCGGCGGCGCGAGGCCGGGCGCGGATCGCCCGCCGTCCCCGCCTCCGCGGCGGCGGACCGGCCCGCCCGCGCGCGGCGCCGCGGCGCCGGGGCTTTTCTCCACCGCGCCCGGCGGCTAGGGATTGGACGTCCCCTCCGGAACCGCTCCGGGCGGGGCGCGTTCCGCGTCGGGGGGGGCCGTGCGGAGCGCCTTTCCCGCCGGCCCGGCGCCGGCCCCGCCCCAAGGCAGGAGCGCGGCGCAGTTGGCGCATGTCATCGTCACCGGCAACGAGAAGGGCGGCTCCGGCAAGTCCACCACCGCCATGCATCTTTTCGCCGCCATCGCGCGCGCGGGGTTCGAGGTGGGGGCGCTCGATCTCGACCTGCGCCAGACCACCTTCTTCCGCTACCTGGAGAACCGCGCCGCCTTCGCCCGGCGCACCGGCCAGACCCTGGCGCTGCCCCGGCAGATCCGCCTGCGCCCCTCCGACCTGCGCGACCGGGTCGAGGCCGAGCAGGAGGAGGAGCGCTGGTTCGCCCAGGCGCTGGCCGAGCTCGACCGCGAATGCGATTTCGTGATCATCGATTGCCCGGGCGCCGACAGCTATTACAGCCAGATGGCCCATGCCTCGGCCGACACGCTGATCACGCCGATCAACGACAGCCTGGTGGATTTCGACCTGCTGGCCCGCATGGACCCGGAGACGGGGCAGGTGCTGGGGCCGTCGATCTATTCGGAGATGGTCTGGCAGGCGCGTCGGCTGCGGGCGGGGGCGGGGCTGAAGCCCGTGGACTGGGTGGTGCTGCGCAACCGGCTGAGCCACATCGAGGCGCGCAACAAGCGCAAGGTCGGCGACGCGCTGGAGAGCCTGTCGAAGCGCATCGGCTACCGGGTGGTGCCGGGGTTCTCGGAGCGGGTGATCTTCCGCGAGATGTTCCTCAACGGGCTGACCCTGCTGGACCTGCGCGATCAGGGATTCAGTTTCTCGATCAGCCATGTCGCGGCGCGTCAGGAGATCCGGGACCTGATCAAGGCGCTGGACCTGCCGGGCATGGCCGACGCCGGCTGAGGCCCCGCCTCCCAGGCCCGCCACCAGGGCCCGTCTCCCGATCCTGCGTCCCAGGCCCGCCTCCCCGCCCCGTCTCGCGGTCCGGCCGGTCGCCTTGCGCGGCCCGCCGGCTCCCCGGTCCGCCGTCGAGGACGCCCTGCGCCTCCCACGAAAAAGGGGCGCGCCCGGCCCGGACGCGCCCCCCAAGGTTCCGGTCGATCGCCCCGTCAGGGGCGGCGCGGCGGCATGTTGATGGCGAAGCCGATCTCGGTCACCGGACGCGCCCGGGGCGTCGCGGCCCGGCTGGGGGCATGGCGCGAGGACGAGACCGCCGGCCGCTCGGAGGCCATGGCGGTCGGGGCGATGACCGCGCCGACCCGGTCCAGCAGCGACTGCGGCGCCTGCGGGCGGGTCGGCGGCGTCGCGGCGCGCGCCACCTGGGTGTGCGAGACGTTGCGCGGCGGGATCACCGCGGTGCGGGTCGGCGAGCGCGCGAAGCCCTTGTCGAGCAGCACCGAGACCTTCTGCGTCCGGTCCGCCGAGGACCGGGCCCCGAACACCGTGGCGATCACGTGCTGCTGCCCGCGATGCGCCGAGGCGACCAGGTTGAAGCCGGCGGCGCGGGTGTAGCCGGTCTTGATCCCGTCGGCCCCGCGATAGGAGCCGAGCAGCCGGCGATTGGTGGCGTGAATGGTGCGCCCCATGGCCGTCGTCTTCTTGCGCGCGAACAGGTTGTAATATTCGGGGTGATCGAAGAACAGCCGACGCCCCAGCACCGACATGTCGCGGGCCGTGGACAGGTGGCCCGACTGGGTCAGCCCGTGCGGGTTCTTGAAGGTGGTGTTCGACATCCCCATCGAATGCGCCCGCGCCGTCGCCATCCGGGCCCAGTTCTCGACCGACCCGGCGGTGGCTTCGGCCAGCGCCACGGCGGCGTCGTTGGCGGACTTCACCGCGGCGGCGCGCATCAGATTGCGAATCGACACGCGCGACCCGGCGCGCAGGCCGATCTTCGACGGAGGCTGCTTGGCGGCGCGCGACGAGACCCGCACCTTCTGGTCAAGCGACAGCCGCCCTTCCTTCACCGCCTCGATCGCGAGGTAGAGCGTCATCATCTTGGTGAGCGAGGCGGGGTGCAGCCGCCGGTCGGCGTTGGACGTGTGCAGCACCTCTCCGGTGCGGGCGTCCATGACGAATGCCGCGTAGGGAGCCGCCTTCGCGGTCTCCGGCGTGGTTGCGAGAAGGCCCGCGATCATCGCCAACGCGGCCATCGCCAGGCGCGCGAAGCGCCATGGTCCGGTCCAAAACATCATCACCCTCGATCGTCCGGTTTCGTTGCCTGTCGGCTGTTGCCGCGCTTCCTTCGCGCGATCTCTCCGCTTGTAAGCGTAACATACTGCTATCACGAATCAAACTATGGAATCTTAACCACGTTCAGGAAGTTTCGGCGTGAAATCGGGTTCGCTGCGCCGCAATGATTCTCTTGACGCAGCGCAACATAAAGCCTATCTCCGAGGCGCAGCTCAGGAGGCTGCGCGGCCTCTCCGCGAACGCCGATCGGGGCGGCCTTGCCTGGACATTTCGTTCAATAGGAGCAGCGCCATGAACGCCATGACCGAGACCACCGCCCAGCTCGAGACGTTCGCCGCGGAGGCGCAGAAGTCGATGACCGAGTCGATGGAGAAGGTCGCCAAGTCCTTCGAGGACATGGCCGCTTTCAACCAGGCCAGCCTGGACGCCGTCATGAAGTCGGCCAGCACCTCGATGAAGTCCGCCGAAGAGATCAACGGCGAGCTGGTGACCTACTCCAAGAAGTCCGTCGAGGAATCGATGGCAGCCGCCAAGGACTTCGCCGCGTCGAAGTCGGTGATGGAGCTGGTCGAGAAGCAGTCCGATTTCGCCAAGACCTATTTCGACGGCTACATGAAGCAGATGACCAAGGTCAACGAGATGGCCATGGCCGCCGCCAAGGAAGCGCTGGAGCCGCTCTCGGCCCGCGTCGCCGCCGCCAAGGACATGGCGAAGCTCTGATCCGGAGGCCCGCGAGCGGCCTCCCCGGCGCGGTCCTGAGCGCCGTCAGGTAAAATCCGACGCGAGTCGGGCGAAAAGGGGGCTTCGGCCCCTTTTTCTATGCGGGGCGAGTCATATATGGTCGCTCCATGCAGTCAGTTCCGGTCATCGATGGGGTGAGTCTCCGCCACGGCGTTTCCGACGCCGGGGAGCGGTTGGTTCCCGTGCGCCTCGCGGCCGTCGGGCGTCTCGCCGCCGGCCCCGACGAGGACGCGCCCATCGGCCCCGGCGGCGGCGATCCGGACGGCCAGCTCGCGGTCAAGCCGCGGAGCAAGCCGCAGCGCCCGTCGATGTACAAGGTCCTCCTGCTCAACGACGACTACACGCCCATGGAGTTCGTGGTTCACGTGCTCGAGCGGTTCTTCGGTCTGCGGCATGAGGGCGCGGTGGAGATCATGCTCACCGTGCATCGGCGCGGGCTCGCGGTCGTCGGCGTCTTCTCCTACGAGATCGCCGAAACCAAGGTCACTCAGGTCATGGATTACGCGCAGCAGCATCAGCATCCGCTGCAGTGCACCATGGAAAAAGAATAAGTCGCGCTCCGGCGGCTTCCCGTTCTCAAGCCCTCGTTAACCCCTGTCCCGCAACGCTTCGTCCGCATCGCGCGTGTCGAAGAAGGTTTACGTGCGGGTCCGATCACGAGCTTGTCGGCGCCGCGGCGCTCAAATTTGCAGGATCGCGCTAACCCGCCCTTGATCCGTTGCTGACAAACTCGAAGTTTAGTGATGCACTACGATCCAAGGGCCCGGTTCCACGGGTCTTCCCGGATCGCTCCGCGCGGCGTCCCGCGCGGTTCCAGCGGAAAGGTGACGCGCTATGCCCTCGTTCTCCAAGACCCTTGAGGAAGCCATCCACTACGCGCTGAGCCTCGCGAACGAGCGAAAGCATGAGCTTGCGACGCTCGAACATCTGTTGCTCGCGCTGATCGACGAACCCGACGCGGCCCGCGTGATGAAGGCCTGCGGCGTGGATCTCGATTCCCTGCGCGAAAGCCTGACCCGCTTCGTGGACAACGAGCTGGAAGCGCTCGTCTCCGATGTCGACGGGTCGGAAGCCGCGCCGACCACCGGATTCCAGCGGGTGATCCAGCGCGCCGCCATCCACGTCCAGTCCTCGGGGCGCACCGAGGTCACCGGCGCCAACGTCCTGGTCGCCATCTTCGCCGAGCGGGAATCCCACGCCGCCTTCTTCCTGCAGGAGCAGGACATGACCCGTTACGACGCGGTCAACTACATCTCCCACGGCGTGGCCAAGAACCCCGCCTATGGCGAGGCCCGCCCCGTGCGCGGCGCCGAGGAGGAGGAGAGCGCCCGCGCCTCCAACCCCCGCCAGGAGAAAGAGGCCGAAAAGGACGAGACCGCGCTTGGCAAATATTGCGTCGACCTCAACGTCAAGGCCCGCCAGGGCGACGTCGACCCGCTGATCGGGCGGGAGACCGAGGTCGAGCGCTGCGTGCAGGTGCTCTGCCGCCGCCGCAAGAACAACCCGCTGCTGGTCGGCGACCCGGGCGTGGGCAAGACCGCCATCGCCGAGGGGCTCGCCAAGAAGATCGTCGACGGCCAGACCCCCGACGTGCTGTCCGGCGCCACGATCTTCAGCCTCGACATGGGGGCGCTGCTGGCCGGCACCCGTTACCGCGGCGACTTCGAGGAGCGCCTAAAGGCCGTGGTGAAGGAGCTGGAGGATCACCCCGACGCGATCCTGTTCATCGACGAGATCCACACGGTGATCGGCGCCGGCGCCACCTCGGGCGGGGCCATGGACGCCTCCAACCTGCTGAAGCCGGCGCTTCAGTCGGGCGGCCTGCGCTGCATGGGCTCCACCACCTACAAGGAGTTCCGCCAGCATTTCGAGAAGGACCGCGCGCTCTCCCGCCGGTTCCAGAAGATCGACGTCTACGAACCGACCGTCGAGGACACCGTGAAGATCCTCAAGGGCCTGAAGCCCTATTTCGAGGAGCATCACTCGGTCCGCTACACCGGCGACGCGATCAAGGTCGCGGTGGAGCTGTCGGCGCGCTACATCAACGACCGCAAGCTGCCCGACAAGGCCATCGACGTGATCGACGAGGCCGGCGCCTACCAGCACCTGCTGCCGGACAGCAAGCGCCGCAAGACCATCACGCCCAAGGAGATCGAGGAGGTCGTGGCCAAGATCGCCCGCATCCCCCCGAAATCCGTCTCCAAGGACGATGCCGAGACGCTGCGCGACCTGGAGGCCAGCCTCAAGCGGGTGGTCTTCGGCCAGGACGCGGCGATCGAGGCGCTGTCCTCGGCGATCAAGCTGTCGCGGGCCGGTCTGCGCGAACCCGAGAAGCCGATCGGCAACTACCTGTTCGCGGGCCCGACCGGCGTCGGCAAGACCGAGGTGGCCAAGCAGCTCGCCTCCACGCTGGGGGTCGAGCTGATCCGCTTCGACATGTCGGAATACATGGAGAAGCACTCCGTCTCCCGCCTGATCGGCGCGCCTCCGGGCTATGTCGGCTTCGACCAGGGCGGGCTGCTGACTGACGGCATCGACCAGCATCCGCATTGCGTGCTCCTGCTCGACGAGATCGAGAAGGCGCATCCGGACGTGTTCAACATCCTCCTGCAGGTGATGGACCACGGCAAGCTGACCGACCACAACGGCAAGTCGGTGGATTTCCGCAACGTGGTCCTGATCATGACCTCGAACGCCGGCGCCTCGGAGCTGGCCAAGGCGGCCATCGGCTTCGGCCGCGACCGGCGCGAGGGCGAGGACACCGCGGCCATCGAGCGGACCTTCACGCCGGAATTCCGCAACCGTCTGGACGCGGTGATCTCCTTCGGGCCGCTGCCGCGCGAGGTGATCCTGCAGGTGGTCGAGAAGTTCGTCCTGCAGCTTGAGGCGCAGCTGATGGATCGCGGCGTGGCGATCGAGCTGACCCGGCCGGCCGCCGAATGGCTGGGCGAGAAGGGCTATGACGACCGCATGGGCGCCCGCCCGCTGGGCCGGGTGATCCAGGAGCACATCAAGAAGCCGCTGGCGGAGGAGCTGCTGTTCGGCAAGCTCGCCAAGGGCGGGCTGGTGAAGGTCGCCATCAAGGACGGCAAGATCGATCTGCAGATCAGCCAGCCCGGCGCGCCGAAGCTGGCCAGCGCCAAGAAGCCGCCGCTTCTGACCGCGGACTGACCTCGCGCCCCCCGCTTGCAGGCGGGGACCGGCGGCCTGACGGCCTTGCATTCCCGCCCGGGTCACCGGGCGGGAATTTTATTTCAAGGCGGAACCATGAGGCGCCGCTGACCCGCGATCCGTGGGGGATCGCGGAAATCCGCGCAAAACGAGACGCCGGCCCGGACATGGTCGGTTTGTCGACGGTTCGCCTCGCCAACCATCGGGGGGCGCATCCGGTTCCAGGGCGCCGCCCCGGCCTCCGGGTCGGTCGCGGATCCGTCGCGGATCCGTAGCGGGTCAGGCCAGCCCGGCCAGCCTGTCCATGGCCGCGGCCATCTCCACATCCAGCCCGGTGACCCCGCCGGCGTCATGGGTGGTCAGCTCCACCTCCACGGCGCGGTGGACATTGGACCATTCGGGATGGTGGTCCAGCGTTTCGGCGACCATCGCCACGCGGGTCATCCAGCCGAAGGCCTCCGAGAAATCCCTGAACACAAAGCGCTTGATCAGCGCGTCGCGGTCCTCGGCCTCCGTCCAGCCGGCGGCGAGAAGGGAGGCGAGAGCGGCCGCGCGGGGCTCGCCCTCCAGTTTGGCGGGGCGCATCAATCCTGCTCCTCGGTCGGTTGCGAAAAGTCCTCGCGCCGGAAGGGGGAGCGTTCGGAGAGCCAGTCGATCTCCTCCCCCACCGCCTGGCGCTCGGCCTCCAGGTATTCGGCCACGGCGCGGCGGAACCCGGCATCCCCGACCCAGTGCAGGGAATGGGTTTTCGCCGGCATGTAGCCGCGGGCGAGCTTGTGTTCGCCCTGGGCGCCGGCCTCCACCCGCGCCCGTCCCTGCGCGATCGCCCAGTCGATGGCCTGGTAGTAGCACAGCTCGAAATGCAGGCAGGGATGGTGGGCCGAACACCCCCAGTAGCGGCCGTAAAGCGCCTCGCGCCCGATGAAGTTCAGGGCCCCGGCGATGGGGCGGCCGTCGCGATGGGCGAGGACCAGCAGGGCGTCGTCGCGCAGGTTCTCCTGCACCTCGTCGAAGAAGGCGCGGGTCAGGTAGGGCTGCCCCCATTTGCGCGCGCCGGTGTCCTGGTAGAACTGCCAGAAGGCGTCCCAATGCGCGGGGCGCAAGGCGTCGCCGGTCAGGGTCTCGATCTCCACCCCGGCCTGCGCGGCGGCGCGCTCCTTGCGGATGTTCTTGCGCTTGCGCGACGACAGGTCGGCCAGGAAGGCGTCGAAATCGGCATAGCCGCGGTTCACCCAGTGGAACTGCTCGCCCACCCGCTGCAACAGGCCCAGTTCGGCGCCCGCCTGCCATTCGGCCTCGGTGCAGAAGGTGATGTGCAGCGAGCTGAGCCCGTTCTCCGCCGCGATCCGCACCGCGCCCTGGGCCAGCGCGCCGATGGCGACCGCCTGCGGCGCGTCGGGCGCGGTCAGAAAGCGGCGCCCGGTGGCCGGGGTGAAAGGGGCGGCGGACTGCAGCTTGGGGTAATAGTCGCCGCCCGCCCGTTCGAAGGCGTGGGCCCAGGCGTGGTCGAAGACGTATTCGCCCTGCGAATGGGTTTTGACATAGAGCGGCATGACCCCGATGACCTCGCCGCCCAGCCGCGCGACCAGGTGCCGGGGCGTCCATCCGGACCGCCCGCCAACCGAGCGCGAGACCTCCAGCGCCCGCAGAAAGCGATGCGTGACGAAGGGGTTGTCGGGCGCGCGCCCCGGGGCCCCGCCGGGGTCGGCGCAGCGATCCCAGACCTCCGGCGCGATCTCGTCGAGACCGGCGATCACCGAGATTTCGACGATGTCGGATCCGTCCATGGCGAGGCTCCCCGGCCCGGGCTGCGACCCGTCTAGAGTGGGGCCGTCGCCGCGCAGGTCAATGGTCCGCGCCGGGGGGCGCGACGAAAGGGCCGGCGCGGCGGCTCAGGATGCGATGGCCCAAGATCCGGCGGCCCAGGATCCGGCGGCCCAGGAACCGGCGGCCCAAGGTTCGGCGGCTCAGGCTTCGGGGACGTAGCCCTCGAAGGTCACGTTGTCGGCGTGGCGACGGGCGGCCGCGTCCTCTTCCGGGCTGCGGGTGGTCCAGCACAGGGCGGGAACCCCGGCGTCGCGCAGGGCGCGGGTGCGCGGGGTCGGCAGGTCGCGCCAGCGGTAGGAGAAGAAGTCGGCCTCTGAGGGCTCGAAGCTCGCCATCCGGGTCATGTCGCGGCGGGTCTCCGGGTCGAATTCGCCGCCCGCGTCGTCCCGGTCCCAGTCCATGGAGACGAGCCCGCGGGGGATCTCCGGCGCGTGCTGGTGGAACCAGGCGACGGAGCGGGGATCGAAGCTCATCACCGCCACCGGGCCGCGGCCGGCGGCGACATGCTCGGCGATCAGGGAGGCGGCGCGGAATTCCAGCTTGCCGGCGGCGACCTCCGGCCCCTGGCGCTTGATCTCCACCAGCAGGGGCGCGTCGCCCGCGGCCTCCAGCGCCTGGGCGAAGCTGGGCACCAGGTCGCCGCCGCCGCCCTTGAGCCCGATCTCCGCCAGATCCTCCGACCGCCATTCGCGCACCGCGCCGGGCTCGCCGGTCAGGCGTTGCAGGTCGTCGTCATGGAAGCAGATCGCCTCGCCGTCGGCGGAGCATTGCAGGTCGATCTCGATCCCGTAGCCCGCCGCCGCCGCCGCCCGGATCGCGGACAGCGAGTTCTCGATCACCTTGCCCTTGCGGTCATGCAGGCCGCGATGGGCGATGGGACGGGCGAGGAAGGCGGCGGGCAGGCGGGTCATGGGCGGCGCTCCGGAGACGGGATCAGGCGATCTCGAAGATGCCCTCGACCTCGGTGGCGACGCCGAAGGGCAGGTTGGCGACCCCGAAGGCGGAGCGGGCGTGAGAGCCGATCTCGGCGCCGAACACCGCCACCATCAGCTCGGAACAGCCGTTGATGACCTTGGGGTGGTCGGGGAAATCGGGGGTGGAGTTCACGAAGCCGGTCAGCTTGACCACCTTTTTCACCCGGTCGAGATCGCCGTCGCAGGCGACCTTGAGCTGCGCGAGCAGCGCGATGGCGGAGGTCTTGGCCGCGGCGGCGCCGGCCTCGACATCCGCGTCGGCGCCGAGCTTGCCCTTGATCAGCCCGTCGGCCCCGGCGGAGACCTGGCCGGAGATGTAGACCAGCCCCGCGGCCTTCACGAAGGGCACATAGGCGGCGGCGGGGGCGGGGGGCGTGGGCAGCTCGATGCCCAGTTCGGCCAGGCGCGCGTCGATCTTGCCGGTCATGGGGGTCTCCTCGGGTCCAGGGATGCGGGCGCGCGCCGGGGGCTGCGCGCCGGAAAGCTTCGGGCGGACCGTGCCCCTACTCGTCGCGCCGCGCAAGCCCGCCCGCGCCACCGGGGGCGCCGGCGGGCGGGCGGATCACTCCTCGCGCAGCGACTTGGCGAAGTAGTCTTCCATCGGTTTGACGAGGTAGTTCAGCGGCGTGCGCTCATAGGTCTTGATATAGGCCTCG
Organism: Albimonas donghaensis; assembly: GCF_900106695.1. Lineage (GTDB taxonomy): Bacteria > Pseudomonadota > Alphaproteobacteria > Rhodobacterales > Rhodobacteraceae > Albimonas > Albimonas donghaensis. The sequence continues at coordinate 120,566 of NZ_FNMZ01000003.1, read as the reverse complement.
ACCGGCATGCCGGGCACCAGCGTCAGGCCGTCCAGCTTCACGTCCTCGCCCTCGTTCAGCGCCAGCTCCACGGGGAAATAGCTCAGGCCCGTGCGCTCATCGAGGATGGCGTCGGCGGAGACCTTGACCACGTGGCCGTCGATCTCCGGCGTGGTGCGGGTGTTGAAGGCGGAGAAGCGCAGCGTCGCGGCCTGGCCGGGATAGACCTCGTCCACATGGATCGGTTCGATCCGGGCGTTGAACACGAATTCCACGTCCGAGGGCAGGATGTAGAGGATCGGCTGCGCCGGGCTGACCACGGCGCGCCGCGCGAAGACGGTGGAGCCGTAGACGGTGCCGGCGATGGGGGCGCGGACCTCCATGCGCGACAGCTGCTCGTTGATCGAGGCGAGCTGCTCGCGGACCTGATTCTCCTGGTACTGGATGTCCCGGACCTGGGTGATCGCCTGCTCCTGCCGCTGGGTGGTGGCCTGGACGATCTGGATCTCGATCTCCGCGACCTTGCCGCGGAATTCGGCGATGGAGGCCATCAGCGACCCGACCTCGCCCTGAAGGCGGGCCTGTTCGCGCTGCAGCGACAGCAGGCGGTTGAGCTGGGCGAGGCCCTGGTCGAACAGCCGCTGCTGGCCCTCCAGCTCCTGCTCGATCAGCTCGTTCTGGCGGGAGAGGGCGGTGGCCTGGGCCTCGGCCCCCTCGATCTGGCGGGCGATCTGGGCCTGCCGTTCGCGCAGCTGCTCCGTGGTTTCGTTGAGCGCGCGGATGCGGGTGTCGAACAGCGAGGTCTGGCCGTCGACGATGACCTTGATGGCCGGATCGGTCTTGGCCTTTTCGATCAGGCGGGGGTCGAAGTCGACGGCGTCCTGGCCGAACTGCTCGGCCTCCAGCCGGTTGCGGCGAGCGACCAGCTCCCAGTACTGGCCGTCGAGGATGATGGATTCGGAGCGCTGGAGGGTGTCGTCGAAGCGCAGCAGAACCTCGCCGGCCTCCACCACGTCGCCGTCCTTGACCATGATCTCCCCGACGACGCCGCCGTCGGGGTGCTGGACGACCTGTTCGCGGGTCTCCACGTCGACCTCGCCGGCGGCGATGACGGCGCCGGCGATGTTGGTGAAGGCGCCCCAGGCGCCGAAGCCGAAGACCAGGGCGAAAAGCGCGACCAGGCCGATGGTCTGGGCGGTGCGGGCCGGGAAGCGCGACGCGACGCCGGCGGCGTCCAGCCGCTCGGGCCCCGGGCCGTCGCTCGGCGGGGGCGGAGGGGTGAGCGCGCCGCCCCCGCCGGGAGCGACGGCGGGGGGCGCCGCGGCGGCGGCGTTGGCGGCGTTGGCGTTGGCGTTCGCGTTGGCGGGGGCGGCGTTGGCGGTGGTCGCCGGCGGCGGGCCGGCTTTCGCCGCCTCCGCGGTCGGGGGCAGGGGGCGGTGCGGCATTCCGCCGGGCATTCCGCCGGGCGGGGGCGGGCGGCGGCGCGACAGCACGGCCTTGCCCGCGGCCTCGGCGGCGGCGTCGGCCGACGGGTCGGCGGCGGGGGCGCGGCGCAGCTCGGGCGTGGGCGCGCCGGTCCGCTCCGGAGTCGCGGCGGGCGTGGGAAGAGGGCGGGAGGACGGATCGGGGGCGACCGCGTCCTCGGCCCCGGAACGGTCGCGGGGCCGGGGGGCCGGCGTCTCGGCGAAGATGTTCGAGATCTCGGGGCTCTCGTCGGCGGCGTTGCGGCGATCTTCGGTCATCGGGCGGGCTCCGGCGCGGGGGCGGGCGCGGGGCCTGCGGGCGCGCCGCTCTTGCCGCCGGGCGCGGTTCCGGCGCCGCCGACCTGGGGATAGTTGCGCACATGCTGGCGCAGCACTTCGTCCTTGGGTCCGAAGGCTTTCCGCACCCCGTCCTCCATCATCAGGATCAGATCGCAATGCTGGATCGCCGCCGGCCGGTGCGCCATGATGATCACCGCCTTGCCGCGCCCCTTGAGGTCGGCGATGGCGTTGTTCAGCGCGTCCGAGCCCATGGCGTCGAGGTTCGAGTTCGGCTCGTCCAGGATCACCACCGCCGGGTCGCCATACATGGCCCGCGCCAGCCCGATGCGCTGCCGCTGCCCGCCCGAGAGCTTGCCGCCCCCCGCCGCCACCTGGAAATCATAGCCGCCGGGCAGGCTGAGGATCATCTCGTGCGCCCCGGCCCGCTTGGCCGCCATCACCACCGCGTTGGCGTCGGGGGCCATGGACATGCGGGCGATGTTCTCGGCCACGGTGCCGTCGAACAGCGCGATCTCCTGGGGCAGGTAGCCGACATGCTTGCCCAGATCGTCGTCCCCGTACTGGTCGAGCGCGGCGCCGTCGAGCCGGACCTGCCCCGCCGCCGGCTTCCAGATCCCCGCGATGGCCTTGGCCAGCGTGGACTTGCCCGACGCCGACGGGCCGATCACGCCCATCGCCTGTCCCGGCTCCATCCGGAAGGAGACCATGCGGATCGCGGCCGACTGCTCCCCCGGCGCGACCACGGTGACCTGCTGGGCCTCCAGGATGGCGCGGGGGGCGGGAAGCTTGGTGCGCTCCTCGGGCTCCGGCGTCTTCTCCAGCAGCTCGCCCAGCGACTTCCAGCCCTGCACGGCGCGCTGGACCATGGCCCATTGCCCGATCGCCTGCTCGATCGGGGCCAGCGCGCGGCCCATCAGGATCGAACCGGCGATCATCATGCCCGGGCTCAGCTGCCCGTCGATGGCCAGATAGGCGCCCAGCCCCAGCATGCAGGACTGAAGGAAGAACCGCAGGGTCTTGGAGGCGTTGGAGAAGGCGCCCGTGCGGTCCGAGGCCGTGATCGTGGTCAGCAGCGACTTGGAGCGCAGCTTCTGCCAGCGCGCCAGCACCGCCCGGCGCATGCCGAGGCCCTGCACCGTCTCCCCCTGGGCGCGGACGGCCTCGGTGAAGCCCTCGGACTGTGCGGAGGCGACGTTGGCGTCGATCTGAAGCTGCTTGGAGAAATACTGGTTGGCCCAGGTCAGCGCGATCAGCAGGCAGCCGCCGAACACGGCCAGACAGCCGAGCATCCAGTGGAACATGAAGATCGCCGCCAGGAACAGCGGGGTCCAGGGGATGTCGAACACCGCGAAGGGCGCCGGGCCGGACATCAGCCGCTGGATGGATTCCAGGTCGCGCAGGCCGGACGCGGGGCGCGCGCGCTCGGTCGGCGACACGGAGCGGCGCAGCACCGCCTCGAACACCCGGTTGTCGAGCCGCGACTGGAACCGCGCCCCGACCCGCGCCAGAACCCGGCCGCGGGCGTAGTCGAGCACGCCCATGATGAGGAACATGAAGGCCATGATCGCGGTCAGCGCGACCAGCGTCGCCTCCGACCGGCTGGCCATGACCCGGTCGTAGACCTGGAGCATGTAGATCGGCCCGGTCAGCATCAGCAGGTTCACGAACACGCTGAACAGCGCGATGGAGATGAACAGCGTCCGCCCCTCGGCGAGCACCGACCTGAGCTCCGCCCGACCCGCCTGGCCCTGTGCCTTCACGACATCCCCCTAAAATCGCCTGTCCGCGACGCGATCCCGAAGACCCGCGGCCGCCGTGGCGAGCGCCGAGGCGCCGCGTCACGATGCTCGGCGCGCCCCACGCCGCCCCCAAAAGGCGCGAAACGCCGCGCCGGACGTTTCTCCCATACGACTCCGCGCCCCTGCGCGCCAGTGCGAGACGCGCAATCGGGGCTGTGCGAAACATCAGAACGTCGCGATCCGGCGCCCTGTTTCCGCTACGCAACAGCGGCCGGTCTTTCGCATGCGCCTGCGGACGCTTTGTCATTCGCTTAACGGCGAAAGGTTTCTTCTCCCCTACCTGCTCCGGCAGACCGCGGCGCGGGACGCGAACGGCCCGGCGCGCGCTCCGCGCTTCGCGCCGGTCGCGTTCACTTGACGGACACGTCGTCCGCGCCGGATTGCACGCAGGGCCGTGGGCCGCTATCTGGAGACAGGCTTTTGTCGCAACGCAAAAAATCGAGACCTTCCGTCGTGATGCCATTCCGCTCCGACCTGTCCCGGGTCAACGTCGCCGGGACCGCCTCCGTCTCCGCGCCCGCCGCCCCCGGGGCGTCCCCGTCCCGCGCGGTCAGGCCTGCGCTGCGCGTCGCGGGCGCGCTGGCGGCGGCGGCGCTGCTCGCCGGCTGCGCGTCGACCCCGGACGCCGGGGCGACCAATGACGGCTTCGTCTACGATCCGTGGGAAGAGACCAACCGCGAGATCCACGAATTCAACAAGGGTCTCGACACGGTTCTGCTGCGCCCGGCCTCCAAGCTCTATGAGATCGCGACGCCGGGGCTGTTCAAGCACCTGATCCGCAACGGTCTGGACATGCTCCAGATGCCGGCCTTCATCGTGAACCACGCCCTGCAGGGCGACGTGGACAAGACGCTGACCGCGCTGGGCCGCTTCGGGATCAACGCGGTGATGGGCCTCGGCGTGCTCGATCCCGCCACGGAAATGGGCCTGCCCAAGGAATACACCGATTTCGGCCTGACTCTCGCCTCATGGGGGGTGGAGCAAGGGCCCTACCTGGAGCTTCCGGTTCTGGGGCCGGCGAACCTGCGCGACGGGCCGGCGCGGATCGGGCACTGGGCGCTGGACCCGGTGACCTATGTCACCTCGATCTCCGCCTTCGACGGGATCCGCGATACGATGGACCTGCTCGGGTCTCCGTGGATGTACGGCGTGCGCGCGGCGGTGGTGAGGTCGGAGATCGGGTCGCAGGCCGACCAGGTGCTCTATGGCAGCGAGGACAGCTACGTGACCTTGCGGACCTTCTACACCCAGCTGCGCCGGCGCCAGGAAACCGGGGGCGAAACGACGGAAGAATCGCTGCCGGACGTGTTCGCCGACGAGTAGGCCGCGGCCGCGCCGGCGCGGCCTGCTGAGCAACGGAACATGGGGTGGACCCGATGCAGTTTGATCGACGTGGAATTCTCGGGGGCCTTCTGGGGCTCGGGGCGGCCGCGGCGCTGGGCCTGGGCTTCGGCCTGACCGGCGCCGGCCCCGCGCAGGCGGCGGCGAGCGCGGAGGACGCGCAGGGCTTCGTCGCCGGCATGGTCGACGAGGTCACGCAGCTGGTGCAGTCCGGCAAGCCGATCGAGGCGCAGGCCGAGGACTTCTCGACCCTCTTCGCCCGCTACGCCGCGGTGCCGCAGGTGACCCGTTTCGTCATGGGCCGCACCTGGCGCGACATGTCTCCCGCGCAGCATAGCAAGGCCCAGGACGCGCTGGTGGCCTATGTCGGGCGCGTCTACACGAGCCTGCTCAACGACTACCAGGGCCAGACGCTGGAAGTCACCGGCGCCCAGGACTTCGGCGCCAAGGGCGTGCTGGTGAAGACCCGCGGCAAGGGCGAGGGCGTGCAGGACACCGAGGTCGAGTGGCTGGTCTCCGACCGCGGCGGCGACGGGCTGAAGCTGGTCGACGTGGTGGCCGAGGGCGTGTCCCTGCTCCAGTCCCAGCGCCAGGAATTCGCCGCGATGATCGAGCGGCGGGGCGGCGACGTGGACCGGTTCCTCGACGATCTCGCCGCGGGGCGCATCGCCGAGGAGTGACGCGGCCGCGCCCGGTCGCCTGATCCGCGGCGCAGGACCGCCTGCGTTTCGCCGGCGCGCCCGGCCCCTGACGGGGCGGGGCGCGCCGGTTGCGTTTCGGGGTCAGAGCGCCGGCGGCTCTCCGGCGCAGAGCGCCCGCAGGCTCTCCACGATCCGTCCGAACGCCGCCCTGGCCCCGACGGAGCGGTGGCGGGCCCGCAGAAAGCCATGGACCAGCCCCGGCTCCTCGATCGAGATGGCGCGCCCGCCCGCGGCGAGAATCGCGTCGCGGTAATCCTTGCCGTCATCGGCCAGCGGATCGCATTGGGCGTTGATGCACACCGTCATCGGCAGGCCCGAGAAATCCGTGTCGCGCAGCGGGTAGGCGCGGGGATCGTCCTCCGGCACCAGGCTGAAATCCCGTTGCGAGGCGTAGAAGTCCCGGTCGGCTTTCGACAGCATCGGCGCGTCGGCGTTCAGCGCGTAGCTGCCCCGCGTCGGGTCTCCGCCCAGCGACGGATAGATCAGCACCTGCCCCGCCGGCGCCCCGGCCTTGCCGCGGGCGGCCTGGGTGACGGCGGCGGCCAGCGTGCCCCCGGCGCTGTCCCCCGACAGGACGATGGGCCGGCCCGCGGCGCCGGTCTCCGCCGCCCAGGCCCAGGCGGCGAAGGCGTCGTCGAAATAGGCCGGGTGCTGGAATTCCGGGGCCATGCGGTAGTCGACCGAGACCAGCTCGCAGCCCGCGCCGACGCACATCTCGGCGCAGACGTCGTCATGGCTGTCGAGCCCGCCGACCACGAAGCCGCCGCCGTGATAATAGATGATCAGCGCCGCGCCGGGGCCGCCGGGCGGCAGGTAGCGGCGGCAGGGGATCGGGCCGTGGGGGCCGTCGATGGCGAAATCCTCGGTGGTCACGCCGGGGGGATGGCCCGCGTGGAAATGGACGCAGGCCCGGTTATAGGCGGCGCGGCGGATCGCGGCCGTCACCGGTCCGGGCCCCGTGGCCGTCAGCTCTCGCGATTCGCGGATGAAGGCGCGGGTGTCGGGGGCGATGACCCAGTCGTAGTCCGGCCCTGACTTGGCCGTGTTTTCGGCATGTCCATCCATTATGTTCTCCTCCCTTATGGTTGCCGCATCCTTCCGCATCGCCCCGTCGCGATCAAGCATCGGGCAAGCGCCGGGCAAGCACGGCCAAGCGCTGGGCAAGCGTCACGCGACGCCGGGGCAGTTGATCCAGCGCAAGGCGCCGCGCCGGGCAACGCATAAGGTTGCGCCGAACCAATCGATCCGGGAGAGGATTCATGTCCTTCAAGACCATCACCGTGTTCGTCGACGCCTCCACGGCCAGCGCCGCGCGCCTCGAGACCGCCGTCGGGCTCGCCGCCGCGCAGGGCGCGCACCTGGTTGCGGTCGCCTGCACCCGCCAGATCGACCTCGGGGTCTACGCCATGCCGGGCGCCGAGATGGCGGTGGATTTCTCCGCCATCGACCGGTCCCGCGAGGAAGCGCAGGCGCTGGCCGCCCAGGTCGCCGCGAAGATGGAGGCCGCGGGCGCGGGCAATGACGCGCGCTGGGCGTCCTCGATCGCCACGGGCCTGTCGGAGACCGCGGCCCGCTCGGCCCGGCATTCGGACCTGAGCGTGGTCGGCCCGGCCGGCGGCCCCGGCGTGGACGGCGAGATCGCCGACGCGGTGCTGGAGGGGACGCTGTTCAATTCGGGCCGGCCGGTGCTGATGGTCCCCGCCGGCTGGACGGGCGCGAGCCTCGGCAGGACGGTGATGGTGGCCTGGGACGGCAGCCATGTCGCCGCGCGCGCGGTGCATGACGCGCTGCCCTTCATCGAGACCGCGGACAAGGTGACCATCGCGATCGTGGACCCCGATCCGGGCGTCGACGGCACGGGCGAGGAGCCGGGCGCCGACATCGCCGCGGTGCTGGCCCGCCACGGCGCGAAGGTCGAGGTGCAGACGCTGGCCCGCGCCGGCGCCTCGGTGGCCGAGCGCTTGCAGGCCACGGCGGTGGAGATCGGGGCCGACCTGCTGGTGATGGGCGGCTACGGCCATTCGCGCCTGCGCGAGGCGATTTTCTCCGGCGTCAGCCGCACGGTGCTCGAGGCGCCCGCGGTGCCGGTGCTGATCGCGCACTGAAGGGCGTTTCGGACGCCATCCGGGGCCGGGGGCGCGCGCGCCTTCCGGCCCTTTCGCCTGGCGCAGGACGCGGGAGCCGCGCGTCGGCCCGCGCGCCCGGCGGAACCGCGGCGCCCGCGCGGCGCGGCGACGGGGGCGCGTCGGCCGGCGCCGTTTCGGGCGGGACGGGACGCCGCAGGTTGATCCAGGGCATGGGCTGGCGGGCCGGGCGGGATTTGGCCGGGCGCCCCGACGATGACCGCGACCACCACCGCCCCCCCGCACGCCCCCCCCCCGCAGGCCCCGACCCGCGCCCCCATCCCGCCGCGGCGAAGGGCGGGGAGACCGCCGCCCGGCTCGCTCGTTACGCCGGCCGCGCTACACCTCCTACCCTACCGCCCCGCATTTCCGGACCGGCTTCCCCGAGGCCGACTGGCGCGGCTGGCTGGCGGCGCTGGAGCCTGCGGATCTCGCCCGCGCCATGGACGCCCTGCGCGCCCGCTTCGACCTGCGCCCCGGGGCGGAGCTGGCGATCGAGAGCGACCCGCGCACCCTGATCGCCGAGATGGTCGCGAGGATCGGGGAGATGGGCTTCACCCGGATCGACACCGAGGAGGTCGCCCCCATTCTCAGCATAACCTCGAAAGCCGCCTGGTCATGACCTCAGGCCATCCGGGAAATCACACCAGCTTGACGGACGTGACCCTACGCTGCGTGCGACCTGTGGCTGTTCCCGTCCCGCTCCGAAGGGTTCGGGCTGCCGATCCTGGAGGCGATGGCCTGCCGCACGGCGGCGCCGGCGACCGATGCGGGCGCCGCGCCGGACCTGATCGACGGGCGCGACGGGCAGGTCCCGCCCTATGATCCCCAGGCCTTCGCCGACGCCATCGAGGCGTTCTTCGCCCGACCCACGCAGGACTGGCCGCGGATCTCCGCCGCCGCGCGCGCCACGGCCAAGGCCAACGACCGCGCCGCCGCCTCAACCCGGGATGGGAGCTGCGGGTGCTCGACGAGACCTCCCATGCCGAACATGCCGGGATGTCGGACGTGCGGACCGCGCATGTCGCCAACTGGACCGACGTGCTGCGCACCCGGCTTCTGGCCCGACCCGGGACGCGGTTTCCGCCGCGCTGGGCCTTCAGGGCTGAGGCGCGCGGGACCCCGCCCCTTGCAGGCGGGCCCGCGCCGCGCGCCGCCTTTCCGGCGACGCGGCCAGAAGCGTCGACAGCCCCCGCCGCGCCGGCGTCTCGAACCAGGCATGGGACAGATGCGCCAGCGGCAGCAGCACCGCCAGGCACAGCAGCACGAGCCCGCCGCCGACCGCGCGCGGCGCCTCGGCGATCGCCGCCCGGTCGACAAGGTCGGCGCGCATCAGGACCTCCTTCACGATCCAGAAAACCGGCATGCGCAGCATGTAGATGGAATAGGACGCCTCGCCGGGCCAGACCGCCCCGCGGGCCTGCATCGCGCGTCCCCAGGGGCCCCCGACCCTCGTGCGGAAGCACGGTCAGCGCGGCGGCGAAGGGCATGAACTCGACCCCCACCGGCGCCGGCTGGCTCAGCGTCAGGATCGCGCCGCCCGCGGCGACGACCTGCGCGATCCGCCAGCCCGCCGGGATGCGCGACCCGCCCCGGATCCCGCCAGGCGAAGGCCAGTCCAAGCAGCGCCAGCCGCTCTCGCCGTCCTTTCAGAAACAGCGCCGCCAGCAGCGGGAAGACCAGGTAGGCCACCCCATTCCACCGAGATGCTCCAGGAGGGGAAGTTGAAGGTCGCCTCCGGCCTGAAGCCCCAGGACCGGACCATCAGCCGGTTGAGCGTGAGGTCGCCGATCACCTCCTGCGCGGGCAGGTCCGCGTTCTTGCGAAACAGCACGAAGGGCAGCGCCATCGCAAGCGTGGCCAGGTGCGGCGGGTAGAGCCGCGCGAAGCGCCGGTTGATGAAGTCGCGCCACGCGCCGCGTTCGATCTCGGTCGCGAAGACAAGGCCGTAGCGCGCGGTCGGGATATAGCCCGAGCGCACGAAGAAGAGATCCACCGCCGCGTAGCCGTTCGCGAGCACCCGCGAGGCGCCGGCCATCCAGTCGGCGCCGCAAACGAACATCACCTGGTGACAGACGCATACCAGAAGCGCCGCGATCCCGCGCAGGGCGGTGTGAGATCGGATGTATCGCGTCTCGCGGACGCTCCTCTGGCCTGGTCGAAAGATCGGACCGGCGACGACGTTCCGAGCGCGCGTTCGGCCGCCGGCCGGCTCGACCCGGCGCCCGCGCCGCCGGATTTCGAGCGCAGTTTCAGAGAGAAAAGCGAAAAGAATTGTCTGATAATTGGTCAAGGCCCCCGCCTCCCGCCTCCCGCCCCTGCCGCGCAGGCGGCCGCCCACGCGGCGACGTCCGGCCGGCCCGGGCGGAGGCTCGCCGCAACGAGCCCTCGCGGGCGCGCCGTCCTCTCCGGCCGCCAGGCGGCCTTCGGGCGCCCCCTCTTCCTGTCCCTCTCCCCGTGGAGAGAGGGGAGCGGGAGGGGCGCCGACCCAGGGATCGGCGGGGGCATCGCGGGTGGCGGGCAGGAACGCGGTTCCTCTGAAACGGCCAGGAGGCGGGCCATGTTCGCGCACGATGCGAGGCGTCAACCGCCTCAAGGCCGGGACGGCCGCTTCGCGCGTCTTGACCCGGCTGACGACTCGCGGCGCAGGTGGCGCGGGGCGTTCGTTCGCCGCCGCGCGGCAGGGCGCGCGACCTCCCCCCCGGGCGCCCCTTTCCGCCCTTGACCGGGTGCAGCGCCGCGCGGGCGCTCCGGCGCCGCCCTCGGGCGGGTCGACGCGCGGCTTCCTCTCCCCCTTGACCTGCGGGCCCCGCTTCTGTCGAAAGGAAGCGGTCGCGCGCGTTCCGCAGTGCGGTCCGAAAAAATCGAAAGCGAAGGGGAAACGGCATGGGCGATCTCGACGGGCTGCTGGTGGTCTCGCTGGAACAGGCGGTGGCGGCGCCCTACGCCTCGGCCAAGCTCGCCGACGCCGGCGCGCGGGTGATCAAGGTCGAACGCCCCGAGGGCGATTTCGCCCGCCGCTACGACCGCATGTGCAAGGGCGAGAGCGCCTATTTCGTCTGGCTCAACCGGGGCAAGGAATCCCTGCGCCTCGACCTGCGCGACCCGGCCGACCACGCGCTGATGTCCCGGCTGCTGGACAAGGCCGACGTGTTCATCCAGAACCTCGCCCCCGGCGCCGCCGGCCGGCTGGGCTTCGGCGCCGAGGCCCTGCGCGCCAAACGCCCCGAGCTGATCTGCTGCTCCATCTCCGGCTATGGCGAGGCCGGGCCGCGTCGCGACCAGAAGGCCTATGACCTGCTGATCCAGGCCGAAGTCGGCCTCGCCGCCATCACCGGCACGCCCGAGGGCGCGGCGCGGGTCGGCGTCTCGGTCTGCGACATCACCGCGGGCATGACCTCCTTCTCCGCCATCCTCCAGGCGCTGGTCGGCCGGGGCCGCACCGGGGTCGGGCGCTCCATCGAAGTGTCGCTGTTCCACGCCATGGCGGACTACATGAACGTCCCCTATCTGCAGACGCGCTATGGCGGCCGCCCCCCGGCGCGGGAGGGTCTGCGCCACCCCACCATCGCGCCCTACGGCGTCTTCCCCTGCGCCGACGGGGCGCTGCTGATCTCCATCCAGAACGAACGCGAATGGGCGATGCTGTGCGAACAGGTGCTGGGCGACGCCAGCCTCGCCACCGATCCGCGCTTTCACGACAATTCCGCCCGGATCGAGAACCGCGAGACCCTCGACGCCCTCGTCGCCGACCTCTTCGCCCGGCATCCGCGGGAGGAGATGGCGACCCGCCTCGACGCCGCGCGCATCGCCTATGGGCGGCTGTCGGACATGCAGGATCTGATCGACCACCCCCAGCAGCGGCTGGTCACGGTGCAGACCGATGGCGGGGAAATCGAGATGATCGCCCCCGGCGCGGTCATCGCCGGCGAGACGCCGACCTATGGCGCCGTCCCCGGTCTCGGCCGCGACGACGACGCGATCCGGGCCGAGTTCGCCGCGGGCTGAGGCTCGCCCCCTGTCGCCCGGGCGGGCGGCCTGTTCCAACCCGGACAGCGCCCCCCCGCGCTCGACCCCCTGCGCCCCCCGCGCCCACGCCGCGCCTCCTCGCCGCAGCGGGGGGCCCGACGGGCGCGCGGGATTGACGGGCGGGGGGCGTCGCCTGCCTGCTGGCCCCGACGCCGCCCCTCGCCCCCAGCACCACCGAAGGCCCCGCCGCATGACCCCCGCCGACCTCTTCGCCCCGCGCCAGGCGCTCGCCGCCCGGCTGCTGCCCGCAGCCCTGCCGGCCGGGGAGGGCGACGACGGCGCCCATGACCTCGCCCATCTCGGCCGGGTCTGGGCCAATGTCCGCCGCATCGCCGCCGTGGAGGGCGGCGACGAGGAGATCCTCGCCGCCGCCACCCTGCTGCATGACTGCGTGTCGGTGGAGAAGAACTCCCCCGACCGCCCCCGCGCCTCCCGCCTCGCCGCCGCGCGGGCCTGCGAGGTGCTGGCCGCGCTCGACTGGACGGCGGATCGCATCGGCGCCGTCGCCCATGCCATCGCCGCGCATTCCTTCTCCGCCCGCATCCCGCCGGAGACGCCCGAGGCCCGCATTCTCCAGGACGCCGACCGGCTCGACGCGCTGGGCTTCGTCGGCGTGGCGCGCTGCTTCTACACCGGCGGGCGCATGGGCGGCGGGCTCTGCGATCCGCTGGACCCGCGGGCCGAGGCGCGCCCGCTCGACGACGCCCGCTACGCCATCGACCATTTCCCCGCCAAGCTGCTGGGGCTGGCGCAGGGCTTCCAGACCGCCGAGGGCGCCCGCCTCGCGCAGGCCCGCCACGCACGGCTGGTCGCCTTCCATGACGGTTTCCTGGAGGAGATCGGCGCCGCCGCCCCCCGTCAGGAGACGCCCGAGGAGACCCCGGCATGAGCCCCGACGACTATCTGTCCCACGATGCGACCGGGCTGGCGGCGCGGGTCAGGACCGGCGAGACCACGCCCGAGGCCCTGCTCGCCGCCGCCCTGCAGGTGGCGGAGACCCGCGATCCCGCCATCAACGCGCTCACCAATCTCGCGCCCCAGGCGGCGCGGGACGCGATCATGGCCGGCCTGCCCAGGGGGCCGCTGCACGGGGTTCCCTTCCTGCTCAAGGATATGGACGCCGCGGCGCTGGGCCTGCCCTCGCATGACGGCTCCCGTCTCACCCGCGCCACGCGGCACGGTCATGACGCCGAACTGGTGACGCGGCTGCGGCGCGCCGGGCTCAACCTGTTCGGCCGCACCACCGCGCCCGAAGGCGGCATCGGCGTGACCACCGAGACCGCGGTCTATGGCGGGCCGACCCGCAACCCGTGGGACCTGGGTCGGACCTCCGGCGGGTCCTCGGGCGGGGCCGGCGCGGCGGTGGCGGCGGGGATCGTGCCGGCGGCGCATGGCTCGGACGGCGGCGGCTCGATCCGCATTCCGGCGTCCTCCTGCGGGCTGGTCGGCTTCAAGGTCTCGCGCGGGCGGCTGCCGGACGGGCCCTCGGCGGGCGAGGGCTGGGGCGGCATGGCCACCGCCGGTTTCCTCACCCGTTCGGTCCGCGACCAGGCGGCGCTGCTCGACGCGACCGTGGGCGCGGACGAGGGCGCGCCCTATGTCGCCCCCGCCATGGCGACCACCTTCTCCGAGGCGCTGGCCCGCCCGCCCCGGCGGCTGCGGGTCGCGCTGTGCCTCACCACCTATGACGGCGCCCCCATCCACCCCGATTGCCGCGCCGCGGCGGAGGCGGCGGGGCGCCTGCTCGACAGCCTCGGCCATCATGTCGAAGAGGCCCGCCCCGACGCCGACCAGCGCGCCATGGTCCGCGCCTGGACCGACATCGTGGCCTGCGGCACATGGGGCTGGGTCCGGGCCGAAGCCCGCGCCCAGGGGCTGGAAGGCGACGGCCTGACCCTGCTGGAACCCGTCGCCCGCGGCGCCTGCGCGCTGGCCAGGGGGATCAGCGGCGCGGACTACCTCGCGGCGCTCAACCGCATCCATGCCTTCGGGCGGCGCATGGCGGCGTTCCATGCGGGCGAGGGCGGGCGCGCCGGCCACGACGTGCTCGTCTCCGCCACCCTGGCCGAGCCGCCCGCGAAACTCGGCCGCTTCGCCCATGCCCGGCCCGAGTTCGAGGATTTCGCGGCCTATCGGCTGGGCGAGGGCGGCTGCTTCGACTACTCGCCCTTCTGCGTCGCGGCCAACGCCTCCGGCCAGCCGGCCATGTCGCTGCCGCTCGCGATCTCCGCCGAGGGCCTGCCGATCGGCGTCCACGTCTCCGCCCCCGCCGGCGCCGACGCCGAGCTGATGGCGCTGGCCGGAGAGCTGGAGGCCGCCGCCCCCTGGGCCGACCGCCGCCCGCCCTTCCCCTTCGCCGGCGCGCCCGCCTCCGCCTGAAGCCCCGCCGCCGCCTGAAGCCCCGCCTCCGCCTAAAGCTTGGTGGCGGCGGCCGGCGGCGTGGTCTGGCGGGCGGCCATCGCCTCGCGGTGGGAGATGAAGGTGGCCGCGGCCACCACGATCCCGCCGCCCACGATCACATAGGGATCCAGCGCCTCGCCGAAGACGATGATGCCCAGCGCCGTCGCCCAGACCAGCTGCAGGAACTGCACCGGCTGGGTGACGGTGATCGGCGCCGCCTGGATGGCCCGGGTCATGGTGTAATGCCCGCCGGTGGCGAAGACCGCGGTCAGCGCCAGCCAGGCCAGCTGCTCCAGGCTCGGCGTCTGCCATTGCGCCAGCGCCAGCGGGAACAGCGTGATCGTCACGAAGCCCGACAGCAGCCCGACGATCACCGCGCTGTCCTGGTTGGAGGTCAGCCGCTTGGCCATCAGGTAGGATCCGGCGAACAGCGGCGCCGCGGCCAGCTGGGCGAGCTGGCCGGAATTGATCTCCTGGAACCCCGGCCGGATGATGATCATCGCCCCCAGCAACCCGACCCCGACCGCCGCCACCCGGCGCAGGCGCAGCGTCTCGCGCAGGAAGACCGCGGCGCCGATGGTGACGAAGATCGGCGTGATGTAGCCCAGCGCCGTGACCTCGGCGATCGGGATGCGGGCCATCGCGTAGAACCACAGCACGACCCCCAGCCCGTGCAGCACCCCGCGCGCGCCGAACACCCACCAGGTGCGCCGGTCAGGGCGGTTCTTCCGCAGCCCGCCCATGAAGGGCAGGATCAGCACCAGCCCGAACAGGTAGCGCAGGAAGGCGGTCTCCGCCGCCGGCAGGGACGACCCCACATGGCGCACGATGCCGGTGACGCAGACGAACAGCAGCGTCGTCGTCACCATCCAGAACACCCCGGCGCGCACGTCGTCGGGACCGCGATAGGGCGCGGTGGAGGGCTTTTCGGCGGCCGCGGCGGCGGAGGCGGGATCGGCGGGAACGCGGCTCATGCGGCGGCCTCCTCAAAGCCCTGCAGCACGTTGACCGCGTTGATCCCCACCGCCTCGATGGCGTAGCCGCCCTCCATCACGAAGACCGTCGGCAGGCCTGCGCCCGCGATCCTCCGCCCGGCCTCGGCGAAATCCGCGCTCTCCAGCTTGAAGAAGCTGATCGGGTCGTCCTTGAAGGCGTCGGTGCCCAGCGAGACCACCAGCGCCTCCGCCCCGAAGTCGCGGATCGCCGCCAGCGCCGCGTCCAGCGCCTCGGCCCAGGGTCCGAACGGGGTTCCGGGGGGGAGGGGGAGGTTCAGGTTGGCGCCCTCGCCCGCGCCCTCGCCGGTCTCGTCCGCATAGCCGAGGAAATAGGGGAAGGCGTCTTCGGGCGCGCCGTGGATCGAGGCGAAGAACACGTCGCCGCGCCGGTGGAAGATGTCCTGGGTGCCGTTGCCGTGGTGGAAGTCGATGTCCAGCACCGCCACCCGGCCCGCGCCGTCGTCGCGGAACATCTGCGCCGCCACCGCGGCGTTGTTGAGGAAACAGTAGCCGCCGAACAGGTCCGAGGCCGCGTGATGCCCCGGCGGGCGGCACAGGGCGAAGGCCGCGCGCTCGCCCGCCGCCACCGCGCGCTGCGCCGACTGGGCCAGCGCGCAGGAGGCCTGCGCCGCCTCCCAGGTGCCGGCGGTGATCGCGGTCTCGGCGGCCAGGCTGTAATAGCCGACCTTGCCGTCGATGTTGCGCGGCGGCTTCTGGCGCATGCGGCGCACCGGGAAGGAGGTCGCGATGATCTCCCCCCGCGCGCCGGAGGCGACCCAGTCCGCCCAGCAGGTCGCCAGGAATTCCAGGTAGTCGGGGGCGTGCACGGCGCGCACCGGGCCCATGTCCAGCGCCCCTGGCGCGGCGGCCCGCATTCCGGTCTCCTGCAGGCGGCGCAGGACGTATTCCACGCGGCTCGGACGTTCGTATGGGGTCACGAACTGCCCGCCGTCCAGCTCGGCCTGAGGGAAATGCAGGCGGTGACGGTCGTCGTGAAAAAACAGCATGAGCCCCTCGGTCGGCTTGAGATTTGTAAGGGAACTTGACGGAATGTCGCGCGCGGAGCAATGCCCGTGCGCGCGCGCCGACGCCGAAACCGTCCCGCGGGGCGAAACGGAACGCCCCCCCGGCGCGACGCGACGGGGGGCGTTTCAGGACCGGCCGGGAGCGGGTCGGGCGCGCGGCGCGCGGTCGGGCCGGCGGCTCAGATGGAGGCCGGCCCGTCCGCCTTCACCGCCCCGACATCGCGCCACAGGGGCGGCTTGCCGGAGCGGCGGGACCGCCAGTCGGCGTAAGCCAGATACAGGTCCACCTGCCGCCCCCGCACCCCCGGCGCCGCCTGGATGTCGAGCCCGTTCCAGGGCGCGAACGGGTTGCGGCGCAGGTTGCCGTGGATCTCGGTGCGCACGGTCGGCCGGTCGGAGGGCGCGCGGGAATGGAAGCCGTAGGTGTCGGCCACCACCAGCGTGTTGCCCGGCACCGCCACCCGCTTCGGCGCCCCGTAGCCCAGCGCCTTGGCCTGCGCCGGGGTGGCCCGGAACGAGCCCAGCGAATGGTGATGCCGCCCGGCGTCGCGGGCGGTCAGGCTCTGCTCGTATTCCCATTCCAGCCGCTCCGGCGTCAGGCGGTGGGAGCCGGGGAGATAGATGAAGGGCCCGTCCTCCTCGCCCACGTCGTGCAGGAACAGCCAGTATTTGGCGGTGGAATGGAACGTGTCCGCATGCATCGCCGTCTGCGGGTCGCGGCCGCCCGCGCCGGGGCCGGCGGCGGGCTCGGCGATCACGGTCTGGATGAAGGCGTGCGGCTCGCCGGCGCGGCCGGCCACATAGCCGGTCAGGCGGCGCAGGACGGGATTGGCGATCACCGCCCGCGCGGTGGGCAGACGCGCGGCGATGTCGGGGCCCAGCGGGATCATCCGGGTGACGGTCTGGCCCTGGCGCATTTCGCGCGCGGGCAGCGGGTCCGAGAACACCTCGCGGCGCAGGCGGGCGAAGATGTCGGCGGGCAGGTAATCCCGCTTGATGACGAAGCCGTCGCGGTCGAAGGCTTCGCGGTCCTCGGCCGGGATCCCCTCCGCCATGGCGCGGCGGCGGCGGGCGGCCATCGCGGCGGCCGTGGCGACGCGGCGGCGGTGCAGGCCCAGGCGGTTGAGCCTCGGGCTGCCGATGATCGGGTTGGCGGCGAAGGATTTTTCGGCGCCGAACACGCCGGTCACCCAGCCGACGGCTTTCACGGGCGCGAGCAGGTCCATGAGCGGCTCCGGGGTCAGGGATTCTAGATTGAAGAGCATTGTCGCCATGCCCGCGCGCATGTCCAGCCGCCCGACGTCGCGGATCCCGGAGGCCAGGCCCCGGGCAGGGCAGGGCCGGGCGGGGCCGCCGCGCGCCCCTTCAGCCGCCGCGGCGGTGCGGCGGGTCCAGCTCGTCCAGCACCAGCGCCCGCAACCGCTCGGCCACCGGGGACAGCCGCCGCCTGCGCGCGGTGAGCATGTGATAGGGCGCGACCACGATCTCCTCGCGCACCGCCAGCGGGGCGAGCCGGGCGCCGACCTCCGGGCCGGAGAGCAGGTCGCTCATCTCCCGCGCCATGGCGGCGATGGCGGTGGAGGAGGACAGCAGGGCGATCATCACCAGCAGCGACGGCGTGTTGAGGATCGACCGCGGCAGCCG
This sequence comes from Albimonas donghaensis, assembly GCF_900106695.1. Classification (GTDB taxonomy): domain Bacteria; phylum Pseudomonadota; class Alphaproteobacteria; order Rhodobacterales; family Rhodobacteraceae; genus Albimonas; species Albimonas donghaensis. Next base: position 102,767 of record NZ_FNMZ01000003.1, on the reverse strand, counting down.
CGCGCCGGCGTCCACGAAGGCGGTCTCCACCGCCACCCGGATCGGCGCGCCGGGGGATTGCATGACCCAGTCGTAGGGCGTCAGCTCGGCCAGCTCCAGCCGCCGGGCGCTGGCCATCGGATGGTCCCGGCGCACCACCAGGTCGACGATCTCGGGCCGCCCCGGAACGGCGTCGAACTCCCGCGGGTCCATGCCGGGCGGGATCCGCCCCAGCGCCAGGTCGTAGACGCCCGCCAGCAGCCCGCGGGCCAGCACGTCCGACGGCTCCACGTCCACATAGACCTCCACGTCCGGGGCCGCGGCCTTCAGCTGCCGGATCGCGGGCACGACATAGCCGACCGAGGCGCCGGTCACCGCCCCCACCCGCACCACGCCGCCGCGGCCCGAGCGCAGCTGGTCCACCTCCGCCGCCAGATCCCGCATCTCCTGCTCCAGCCCCCGCGCGCGGCGGGCCAGCGCGCGGCCGATCAGCGTCGGCTCCATCCCGCGGGCGTGACGGTCGAACAGGCGCGCGCCCACCGCGGCCTCGATCTCGCGCAGCATCCGCGAGGCGGCGGGCTGGGTCATCGCCATCGCCTCGGCCGCGAGGCCGAGCTGGCGCTGCGCGTCGATCGCCGCGATCAGGCGAAGCTGCACGGGCTTGAGGCGGAGGGGCGCGTCGGTCATGCCGCAAGCTATACCGAAATCGATATGAAGAAAGTCAAAAACCGAAATTGATTGCTATGGAACCGCAGGACTAGGGTTGCCGTCGGGTCCGAGGAGGGACCTCGCTGAAAAGCAATCGCGCGCGTCGTCGACGGCGCCGCAGGGAGGACAACATGAAGATCACCGCCAGCCTGGGCGCGCTTGCGCTCGGGGCGTCGCTCGTCGCCTCGGCCTTCGCGACCCCCGCCTTCGCCGCCGAGGGCTATGTGGGCATCGCCATGCCCACCAAGTCGTCGGCCCGCTGGATCGACGACGGCAACAACATGGTCAAGCAGTTCGAGGCCGCCGGCTACAAGGTCGACCTGCAATACGCCGAAGACGACATCCCCAACCAGCTCGCCCAGATCGAGAACATGATCGTCAAGGGCGTCGACGTGCTGGTCATCGCGGCCATCGACGGCACCACGCTGTCGAACGCGCTGGAGAACGCGCATTACGCCGACATCAAGATCATCGCCTATGACCGGCTGATCCGCGACAGCCCCTATGTCGACTATTACGCCACCTTCGACAACTTCAAGGTCGGCGTGCAGCAGGCCTCCACCATCGTCGACGGGCTCAAGGAACGCTTTCCCGACGTGAAGCCGTGGAACGTCGAGCTGTTCGGCGGCTCCCCCGACGACAACAACGCCTATTTCTTCTACAACGGCGCCATGTCGGTGCTGCAGCCGCTGATCGACGACGGCTCGGTCGAGATCGTCTCCGGCCAGATGGGCATGGACAAGGTCGGCACGCTGCGCTGGGACGGCGCCGTCGCGCAGGCCCGCATGGATAACCTGCTGTCCGCCCACTACACCGACCAGCGCGTCCACGGGGTGCTGTCGCCCTATGACGGGCTGTCCATCGGCATCCTGTCGTCGCTGAAGGGCGTCGGCTACGGCTCCGGCGATTTGTCGATGCCGATCGTGTCGGGCCAGGACTCCGAGGTGCAGTCGGTCAAGTCGATGAAGGCGGGGGAGCAGTATTCCTCGATCTTCAAGGACACGCGCGAACTGGCCAAGGTCACCGTGCAGATGGTCGAGGCGGTGCTGGGCGGGGCCGAGCCGCCGATCAACGACACCACCACCTATGACAACGGCAAGAAGGTGGTGCCCTCCTACCTGCTGGAGCCGGTGGCCGTGACCGCCGACAACTGGGAAGAGGTCCTGATCGGCAGCGGTTACTACACCGAAGACCAGATCAACTGAGCGCGCCGGCCCGTCGCATCGCGGCGGCGGGCCGCGCCCCTCCCCCCCATTCCGACAATGACCCCCGAAGCGGGGCGGAGAGCAGCCATGGACGCCATCCTGGAGATGCGCGGCATCACCAAGAGCTTCCCGGGCGTGAAGGCGCTCGACAACGTCTCCCTGACCGTGGCGCGCGGCGAGATCCACGCGCTGTGCGGCGAGAACGGGGCCGGCAAGTCCACGCTGATGAAGGTGCTGAGCGGGGTCTACCCCCACGGCTCCTTCGACGGAGAGCTGGTCTATGAAGGCGAACCCGTCGCCTTCGGCGGCATCACCGACAGCGAGAAGCGCGGGATCATCATCATCCACCAGGAGCTCGCCCTGGTTCCCGAGCTGTCCATCGCCGAGAACATCTTCCTGGGCAACGAGGTCGCCGCCTGCGGGGTCATCGACTGGCCCGAGACCAACGCCCGCGCCGAGGCGCTGCTGGCCAAGGTCGGCCTGCGCGAACGCGCCGCCGCCCCGGTCGGCGGGCTCGGCGTGGGCAAGCAGCAGCTGGTGGAGATCGCCAAGGCCCTGTCCAAGGAGGTCCGCCTCCTGATCCTCGACGAGCCCACGGCGGCCCTCCAGGAAGCCGACAGCGAAAAGCTGCTCGACCTGTTGATGGAGTTCCGGGCCCAGGGCATCACCTCGATCCTGATCTCCCACAAGCTCAACGAAATCAGCCGCGTGGCGGACCGGATCACGGTCATCCGCGACGGGACCGCGGTTTCGACCATCGACGGCCGCGACGCCTCCGGCGCCCATATCCCGGTCGAGGAGGCGCGCATCGTGCGCGACATGGTCGGCCGCGACATGGCCCACCGCTACCCCGAGCGCACGCCGAAGATCGGGCGCACGCTGCTGGAGGTCTCCAACTGGTCCGTCGGCCACCCCACCGACCCGGACCGCGAGGCGATCCGCGACGTGTCCTTCACCGTGGCCGAGGGCGAGGTGGTCGGCATCGCCGGCCTCATGGGCGCCGGGCGCACGGAACTGGCGATGAGCCTGTTCGGCCGCTCCTGGGGCCGCGACATCCGCGGCGAGGCCCGGCTGAAGGGCGAGCCGATCGACGTCTCCACCGTGCGCCGCGCCGTGGACGCCGGCCTCGCCTACGTGACCGAGGACCGCAAGGCGCTCGGCCTCGTGCTGGACGACACGATCCTGCGCAACGTCACCCTCGCCCATCTGGAGGGCGTGTCCGAGCGCGGCGTCATCGACGGAACGCGGGAACGCCAGGTCGCCGAGAAATACCGCGAGGCGCTGGGCATCCGCACGCCCTCGGTGTTCCAGAAGACGGTGAACCTGTCGGGGGGCAACCAGCAGAAGGTGGTGCTGGGCAAATGGCTGTTCGCCGATCCGCAGGTGCTGATCCTCGATGAGCCGACGCGCGGCATCGACGTCGGCGCGAAATTCGAAATCTACAACATCGTCAATGAACTGGCCGGGCAGGGGCGGGGGATCGTGATGATCTCCTCCGAAATGCCCGAGCTGCTCGGCATGTGCGACCGCATCTACGTGATGAACGAGGGCGCCTTCGCCGGGGAGCTGGCCGCGCATGAAGCCAGCCAGGAGAAGATCATGTCGATGATCGTCCGGGCCTGAGGGAGGGGCCGAAGATGACCAGCACGACCGATAACGAGGGCGGCGGCGGCAAGCCGGGCGGAGGCGGCGGGATCGGGGCCTTCCTGAAGGGCCACCTGCGCGAATACGGCATGCTGCTGGCGCTGTTCGCCATCATGCTGTTCTTCCAGGTGGTCACCGACGGCACGCTGATGCGTCCGGTGAACCTGACCAACCTGTTCCTGCAGAACAGCTACATCATCATCATGGCGCTGGGCATGCTGCTGGTCATCGTGGCCGGGCATATCGACCTCTCGGTCGGCTCGGTGGTGGCCTTCGTGGGCGGGCTCGCGGCGGTGATGTCGGTGCATTGGGGCTGGCCCACCTGGATGGTGGTCCCGGTCTGCCTGATCGCGGGCATCGTCATCGGCGCGGCCCAGGGCTACTGGATCGCCTATTGGAAGATCCCCTCCTTCATCGTCACGCTGGCCGGCATGCTGGTGTTCCGCGGCCTGACCCTGTGGCTGCTCGAAGGCCAGTCGGTGGGGCCGTTCCCGCCTAGCTTCCAGCAGCTCTCCACCGGCTTCGTGGGCGACGTGTTCACCGAGGGCCGCCCCAACTGGACCGCCGCCCTGCTGGGCGCGGCCGGGGCCGCGGCGATCGTGTGGATGGCGGCGCGGGCCCGCGGCCGGCGCGTGCGCTACGGGATCGAGGACGAGCCGCTGGGCTTCTTCCTCGCCAAGAACGGGCTTGTCGCGGCGGCGATCGTCTACGTCGCCTGGCTGCTGGCCACCTATCGCGGCCTGCCCAACGTGCTGATGACCATGGCGGTGCTGATCTGCGCCTACACGTTCCTGATGAACTCCACCGTGGTCGGGCGGCGCATCTACGCGGTCGGCGGCAACTACAAGGCCGCCAAGCTGTCGGGCATCAACGCCGAGCGGCTGACCTTCCTGACCTTCTGCAACATGGGGATGCTGGCGGCGCTGGCGGGGCTGATCTTCGCGGCCCGGCTCAACACCGCGACCCCCAAGGCCGGCGTCAGCTTCGAGCTCGACGTGATCGCGGCGGTGTTCATCGGCGGCGCCTCCATGTCGGGCGGCGTCGGCAAGATCATCGGCGCCGTGGTCGGGGCCTTCATCATGGGCGTGATGAACAACGGCATGTCCCTGCTCGGGGTCGGCATCGACTACCAGCAGGTGATCAAGGGGCTGGTGCTGCTCTCCGCCGTGATCTTCGACGTCTACAACCGGAACAAGGCGGGCTGACCCATGCATCTTTCGCAACTCAAGGGCGGCGGCGTGGTCGTGCGCGAGGGCGAGACCGCGCGCCTGGTGCCGGGCGCCGAGACGGTGCTCGACCTCGCCCATGACGCCATCGCCATCGGCGCCGGCCTGGCCGAGATCGTCGCCCGCCGCGGCGAGGGCGACCCGGTCGACCTTCCCGTGCTGCTCGCGGCCGGCCGGCTGGACTGCCCGGTCCGCCATCCCGACCCGGCGCACATGATGCTGACCGGCACCGGGCTGACCCATCTCGGCTCCGCCTCCGCCCGCGACGCCATGCACGCCAAGGCGCAGGCGGAGGGGGAGGAGAGCCTCAGCGACTCCATGAAGATGTTCCGCATGGGGATCGAGGGCGGCAAGCCCGAACCCGGCCGCATGGGCGTGGCGCCCGAATGGTTCTGGAAGGGCGCCGGCGCGGCCGCCGTCGCGCCGGGCGCGCCGCTGGTCTCGCCCGCCTTCGCGCTGGATGGCGGAGAGGAGCCCGAGATCGCCGGGATCTACCTCATCGGCCCGGACGGCGCCCCCTTCCGGCTCGGCTTCGCGCTGGGCAACGAGTTCTCCGACCATGTGACCGAGCGGATCAACTACCTCTACCTCGCCCATTCCAAGCTGCGCCCCGCCGCCTTCGGGCCGGAGCTGCGGGTCGGCGACCTGCCCGCAAGCGTCGAGGGCGTCTCCCGCGTGATCCGCGACGGCGAGACGATCTTCGAGAAGCCGTTCCTGTCGGGCGAGGCCAACATGTCCCACAGCATCGCCAACCTGGAGGCGCATCACTTCAAATACGACCTGTTCCGCCAGCCCGGCGACGTGCATGTCCACATGTTCGGCACCGCGACGCTGAGCTTTTCCGACGGGATCCGCACCCGCCCCGGCGACGTGTTTGAGATCGAGAGCCCCGCCTTCGGCCTGCCCCTGCGCAACCCGCTGGCCGTCGCCCCGGCGCCCGCCGATCCGGACGCGATCCCGGCCCCGGTGAGGGCGCTGTGAGCCCCGCCGCGTCTTCCGCCGCGCCCGCCGCCGAACCCGGCCCGGCCGCGCTGGCGACCTATCCCGACCTGCGCGGCCGCTCGGTGCTGATCTCCGGCGGCGCCACCGGCATCGGAGAGGCGCTGACCCGCGCCTTCGCCGCCCAGGGCGCGCGCGTGGCCTTCGTCGACCTCGCCCGCGAGGCCGGCGAGGCGCTGGCCGCCGAACTGGCCGGGCAGGGCGCGACCATCCGCTTCGCCCCGGTCGACGTCACCGACGCCGCCGCCTACCAGGCCGCGATCCGGGCGGCGGCGGAGGCCCATGGCCCGATCACCGCGCTGCTCAACAACGCCGCCAACGACCAGCGGCACGGCGTGGGAGAGGTCGGCCCCGACCGTTTCGACGGCATCGTCGCGGTCAACCTCAAGCACGCCTTCGTCGCCGCCCAGGCCGCGGCCCCGATGATGCGGGCGGCGGGGGGCGGGACCATCGTCAATTTCGGCTCGATCAGCTGGATGATGGCCGGCGCCGGCTACCCGGTCTACGCCGCCTGCAAGGCCGCGACCCACGGGCTGACCCGCAGCCTCGCCCGCGACCTCGGGCGCGACCGCATCCGGGTCAACACGCTGGTTCCGGGCTGGGTGATGACCGAAAAGCAGCTCCGCCTCTGGGTGGACGACGCGGCGCGCGAGCAGATCGCGCGTTCGCAATGCCTGCCGGGGCCGGTGCTGCCCTGGAATATCGCGCAAATGGCGCTGTTCCTCGCCTCGGACGCCTCGGCGATGTGTTCGGCGCAGAACTTCATTGTGGATGGGGGATGGGTATGACCGCTTTCAAGCCCGCGGACTGGCCGCGCAAGCTGCGCTCGACCGAGTGGTTCGGCTCGACCTCGCGCGATCACATCTACCACCGCTCCTGGATGAAGAACCAGGGACTGCCGGCGGACCTGTTCGACGGCCGCCCGGTCGTGGGGATCTGCAACACCTGGTCCCAGCTCACGCCGTGCAACGCGCATCTGCGCGATCTCGCCGAACGGGTGCGCCACGGCATCTACGAGGCCGGCGGCCTGCCGGTGGAATTCCCGGTCTTCTCCACCGGGGAAAGCGCGCTGCGCCCCTCGGCGATGATGTATCGCAACCTCGCCGCCATGGACGTGGAGGAGGCCCTGCGCGCCAACCCGCTCGACGGCGTGGTGCTGCTGGCCGGCTGCGACAAGACCACCCCGGCTTTGCTGATGGGCGCGGCCTCGGTGGACATCCCCGCCATCCTCGTCTCCGGCGGGCCGATGCTGAACGGCTGGTTCCGGGGCGAGCGCGTGGGCTCGGGCACCGCGCTGTGGCGCATGTCCGAGGACATCAAGGCCGGGAAGATGACCCAGGAGGAATTCCTGGAGGCCGAAAGCGCCATGTCCCGCTCCCCCGGCTCGTGCAACACCATGGGCACGGCGTCCACCATGGCCAGCATGGCCGAGGCGCTGGGCATGGCGCTGTCGGGCAACGCCGCGATCCCCGCGGTGGACAGCCGCCGCCGGGTGATGGCCCATCTCAGCGGCCGCCGCATCGTCGACATGGTGAAGGACGATCTCAAGCCCTCCGACATCCTCACCATGCAGGCCTTCGAGAACGCCATCCGCGCCAACGGCGCCATCGGCGGGTCGACCAACGCGGTCATCCACCTGCTCGCCATCGCCGGCCGCGTGGGGCTGGACCTGAGCCTGGTGGACTGGGACCGGCTGGGCCGCGACGTGCCGACCATCGTCAATCTCATGCCCTCGGGCGAATACCTGATGGAGGAGTTCTTCTACGCCGGCGGCCTGCCCGTGGTGATGAAGATGCTCGGCGAGGGCGGGCTGCTGAACCGCGACTCGATCACCGTCTCCGGCGGCCCGATCTGGGATGAGGTCAAGGACGCCCGCAACTGGAACGAGGAGGTCATCCGCCCCGTCGAACGCGCGCTGACCCAACAGGGCGGCATCGCGGTGCTGCGCGGCAACCTCGCCCCCGACGGCGCGGTGCTCAAGCCCTCCGCGGCGTCCGAGCATCTGCTGACGCATCGCGGCCGGGCCGTGGTTTTCGAGGACATCGACGACTACAAGGCCCGGATCGAGGACGAGGATCTCGATATCGACGAGACCTGCGTCATGGTCATGCGCAATTGCGGGCCGCGCGGCTATCCCGGCATGCCCGAGGTCGGCAATATGGGCCTGCCTCCCAAGGTGTTGCGCAAGGGGATCACCGACATGGTGCGGATCTCGGACGCGCGCATGTCGGGCACGGCCTACGGGACCGTGGTCCTGCATGTGTCGCCCGAGGCCGCGCGCGGCGGACCGCTGGCGGTGGTGCGGACGGGGGACATGATCTCGCTCGACGTGCCGGGGCGCTCGATCACGCTGGAAGTCGACGAGGCCGAGCTTGCGGCGCGGCTGGAGGCGTGGAAAACCCCGGTCGAGGCGCCGTCGGGCGGTTATGCGCGGCTGTTTCACGACCATGTGCAGGGCGCCGACACCGGGGCGGATTTCGACTTCCTGAAGGGCTGCCGCGGAGCCCCGGTGCCGCGGGACAGCCACTGACGGCGCGGGCGCGCCCCACCGCCGCGCGGGAGGAGAGAGCATGAGCGGAGAACGCGCCGACCGGGCCGGCCCCGACTGGATCGCGGTCGACTGGGGCACCAGCAACCTGCGGGCCTGGGCGATGGACGCGGAGGGGCGGGCGCTGGCCGAAACCGCCTCGCCCCGCGGCATGGGCGGGCTGGCGCCGGAGGATTTCGGCCCCGCCCTGACCGCGGCCGTGGCCGACTGGCTGCCCCCCGCCGGCCTGCCCGGCGGGCTGTCGGACCCGGTCCCCACGCTGGTCTGCGGCATGGCCGGCGCCCGCGCCGGCTGGGCCGAGGCGCCCTACGCGCCCGTCCCCTGCGCCCCGCTCGACCCCGCCCGCGCCATCACCCCGCCGGGCGCCGATCCGCGGCTGGACGTGCGCATCCTCCCCGGCCTTTCGCAGGCCAGGCCCGCCGACGTGATGCGGGGGGAGGAAACCCAGATCGCCGGCCTGATCGCCCGCCGCCCCCGTTTCGACGGCGTGGTCTGCCTGCCCGGCACCCATACCAAATGGGCCCATATCAGCGCCGAGGAGGTCGTCTCCTTCCGCAGCTTCATGACCGGGGAGCTTTACGCCCTGCTCTCCACCTCCTCGATCCTGCGCCACGGGATGCGAGAGGACGGCGCGCCCGGCGAGGTCTCGCCCGACGCCGCCGCCGATTTCGCCGAGGCGCTGGACACCGCCATGTCCCGGCCCGAAAGCGTGGCGGGCCTGTTCGCCTTGCGCGCCGAGCATCTGTTGAACGATCTTCCCCCCTCCCGCGCCCGCGCGCGGCTTTCGGGAATGCTGATCGGGATGGAGCTCGCGGCCTCCCGCCCCTGGTGGCTGGGGCGCGAAGTGGCGCTGATCGGCGCCCCCGGCCCGACCGCGGGCTACGCCACCGCGCTGGAGGCGCAGGGCGCCTACGTCACCCGTCTCGACCCGACCGAGGCCGTGCTGGACGGTCTGCGCGCCGCCCATGCCGCGCTGTGGGAGAAAGCGGAATGACCGCCCCGAACACGACCCCGAACACGACCCCGAACTCCGCCCGCAACCTCGTCGCCATCCTCCGCGGCCTGCGCCCGGAGGAGGCCGTGGCGGTGGGCGAGGCGCTGCTCGCCGAGGGCATCGACCGGATCGAGGTGCCGCTGAACTCGCCCGACCCGCTCGTCTCCATCGCCCGACTGGCCGAGGCGTTCGGGGACCGCGCGCTGATCGGCGCCGGCACCGTGCTGACCAAGGCCGAGGTGGAGGCCGTCGCCGGCGCCGGGGGTCGGCTGATCGTGGCGCCCAACGCCGACCCGGCGGTGATCCGGGCCGCCAAGGCCGCCGGGCTCACCTGCCTGCCCGGCGTCTTCACCGCCACCGAATGCTTCGCCGCGCTGGCCGCCGGCGCCGACGGGCTGAAGCTGTTCCCCGCCTTCCTGATGGGGCCGGAGGGGCTCAAGGCCCTGCGCGCGGTGCTGCCCGCCGGCGCCCAGGCGCTGCCGGTCGGCGGCGTCGGGCCTGCGGATTTCCCGGCCTGGCTCGCCGCCGGCGCCTCGGGTTTCGGACTGGGAAGCTCGCTCTACGCGCCGGGGATGGGGGCCGGAGAGGTCGGCGCCCGCGCCCGCGCCACGGTCGCCGCCTGGGACGCCGCCCAGGCCCGGATCGAGGCGGGCGCCGAATGACCGCCCCCATCCCCGCCTCCGCCGCCAGCGCGCACGACCCTCGCCCCTGCCATCTCGGCGAGGGCCCGCTCTGGCACCCCGAGCGCAACCAGTTGTTCTGGTTCGACATCCTTGAGAACCGCCTGCGGTCCTCCGACGCCTCCGGCCCGCTGGAATGGGCGTTTCCCGGCCATGTCTCCGCGGCGGGCTGGGTGGATCGGGACCGGCTGCTGGTGGCCGGCGAAACCGGGCTGAGCCTGCTCGACCTCGCCTCCGGCGCCGTGGAGCCCGTGGCCCCGCTGGAGGCCGACGACCCCGCCACCCGCTCCAATGACGGCTGCGCCGACCCTTGGGGCGGCTTCTGGATCGGGACCATGGGCAAGCGGGCCGAGCCCGGCGCCGGCGCCATCTACCGCCTCCACCGCGGCGAGATCCGCAAGCTCCACCCCGGCATCACCATCCCCAACGCCATCTGCTTCACCCCCGACGGCGGCTTCGCGCATTTCGCCGACACCGCCCGCGGCACGGTCTGGCGCCAGCGCCTGAACCCGGCCGACGGCTGGCCCTCCGGCGACCCGGAGCCGTTCCTCGACCTCCGCCCCCTCGGCCTGAACCCCGACGGCGCGGTGATCGACGCGGACGGACGGATGTGGCTGGCGCTCTGGGGCGCGGGCCGGGTGGCGGTGATCCCGCCGCAGGGCGGGATCACCGACGGTCCGTCCTTTCCCGCCGCCCATGTCTCCTGCCCGGCCTTCGGGGGGGCGGATCTCTCGACCCTCTTCGTCACCACCGCGCAGGAGGGGCTGGATCTCTCCGATCCCGCCCATGCCGGCGCCGGGATGGTCTACGCGGCGCAGGTGGAGGCGAAGGGCCTGCCGGAGCCGCGGGTGATCCTCTGACCCCCCGGCCCCGGCCTGATCCCCGGCCCGCCCCGCCCCTCAGGCCTGAACCAGCCGCGTCGCGTCGGCGAGGCTGACCGGCGCGTCGGACAGCAGCAGGTCGATCGCCTCCTCCTCCCATTTCCGGGCGGCCAGCGAGGGCGGCGAGGCCTCCTTCATCCGGTGCTCCACCACCAGCCGGGCCATCAGCAGGCGGCGGGCGTCGCCCCCCGCCTCGCCCAGCGCCTGGCCCTCGGCGGCCAGCAGCGCGGCGGTCACGGCGTGGTAGAGCTGGCCCGACGCCTCGCGGCTGAAGCGTTCATGCGCGGGGTCCGAGGCCACCTCGTCCGCGAAACGGATCGCCCGGTCCACGGCCCCCGACAAGCGCGTGCGGAACTGGCCGGGCAGCCCCGCGGCCTCGATCCGCTCCGCCAGGTCCTCGGCCAGCGCCTCATGGGCGCGGGCCTTGCCCACGGCCCGCTGCACGGCGTCCAGCGCGTTGATGTTCGACGTCCCCTCCCACAACAGGCCCAGATGCGCGTCGCGCACCAGGCGGGAATTCGGCCAGTCCTCGATATATCCGTTGCCGCCGCGGGCCTCCAACGCCCCCGTCGCCACCGGCACGTTGTCCCGGCAGGCGCGGTATTTGACGATCGGGGTCAGGATGCGCAGCACCCTGGAGGCCCGCTCCGAGCCGTCGCCCGACATCGCCGCCGTATAAAGCAGCGCCGAAAGCGCCTGCTCGGTCGGGATCAGCAGCTTCATCAGCTGGCGGCGCATCAGCGGATGCTGGATCACCCGTTTGCCGAAGGCGTCGCGATGGGTCGCCGCGGCCATCGCCTCGTTCCAGCAGCGGCGCATCATCCCCGCCGCCCGCGTCAGGTGCGAGATGCGCGAGGAATTGACCATCACCAGCATCTGCTTGAGCCCCTGGTCCAGCGCCCCCAGCGGATAGGCCACCGCCCCCTCGAACATGATCTCGCCCGAGGCCATGGATTTCGAGCCCATCTTCTCCTTCAGCCGCATGATCCGGTAGCTGTTGCGGCTCCCGTCCGGCAGGGTCTTGGGCATCAGGAACAGCCCCAGCCCCTTCGAGCCCTCGGGCCCGTCTTCGGGCCGCGCCAGCAGCACCGCGGCCTCGGCGTCGACGTTGGAGCAGAACCACTTCTCCCCCCACAGCCGCCAGCCGTCCCCGTCCTTCACCGCGGTGAGGTCCGAGCGCCCGATATCCGAGCCCCCGGCCTTTTCGGTCATGAACTGGGCGCAGCGCAGCAGCTCGCCCATGTCCTGGGACCACATGCCGGGCAGGAAGCGCGCGCGGATCTCCTCGGTCCCGAACAGGTCCACGAGATGCGAGGAGCTGTCGGTCAGGTTCACCGGGCAGAGCAGCCCGAACTCGGCCTGGCTGAACAGGTAGTGGAAGATGTATTTGGCGATGGGCGGCATCTTGTCGGGCCAGCCCAGCACGCCGGCGCGGTTGGTCATGGCGTGCATGCCGAAGCGGCCGAAGGCGATGGACTCCATCTCCCGGTAGGCGGGGTGGAATTCCAGCCATTCCTCGTCCCGCCCGTAGCGGTCGCGGCGATGCAGGACCGGCTCATGCCGCTCGCAGGTGTCGGCCAGCGCGCCCAGCCGTCCGCCGGCCAGCTCTCCCAGCTCCGCCATATGGGGGGTGAGATGCGCGAGCAGCGCCGGGTCCATGTAGAGCGGCAGCAGCGCGCGCAGGGAGGGGTCGAGGTCCCAGTAGTTCTCCCCCCGCGTATCCGGCGCGATGTTGCGCGACCGGTCGGCGGAGGCCGCGCGGGTGGCGCGGGCCGCGGGCGCGGCGGGGCTGGGGGCGATGGGGGCGGGATGGTTCATGGCGTTTCCTCCGGGGGGGCGTTGGCGCACGCCCTCTGTCGGGGCGCTTGCGGGGCGCTGGCGGGGAGGGCGGCCCGACGGGACGTCCTCGTATGGGCCGGTGCGCGGGTCGTCCTGCGGGGCGGCGCTCCGGTCGGTTCTCTCGGGGGCGGCCGCGGCCGCGGCCGCGCGGGGCGGTCGACGCCGGCGCGTGGGGAACGGCGGCGGCGGGCGCGGACGGGCGGCGGGGCGACATCCTGGGGGCGTCAGGGCCCCGCCATGTCCATTGGCAGGATGGCATTGAGCCCTGCGCACGATCAAACGATTTCGCCGCGGGGTATTTTGAGGCAGGCTCAACCCATGACCACTCGCCGCCTGCCGCCTCTTCCCGCCGTGCGCGCCTTCGAGGCCGCCGCCCGCCACCGCTCCATGACCCGTGCGGCGGAGGAGCTGGGCGTCACGCCCGGCGCCGTCAGCCGGCAGGTGCGCGACCTGGAGGCCCGCATGGAGGCCCCGCTTTTCCTGCGCCGCGCCACCGGGCTGGAGCCGACCGAGGCCGGCGCCGCGCTCGCCGCGGAACTGGGCGAGGCGCTGGACCGCATCGCCGAGGCCGCCCGCGGCGTGCGCCTGCGCCGGCCGCGCCGGCTGAGCCTCGGGGTCTACGGCTTCTTCGCCTCGCGGTTTCTGATGCCGCGTTGGACCGCGATGCGCGCCGCGTTCCCGGACCTGGCGATGGACCTGCACACCTCCTCCAACCCGCTGGAGCTGACGCCGGGGCGGTTCGACGCGGCCATCGTGGTGTCGGACGGGGCGCCGCGCTCGGGGCTGGTGACCCGACGGCTGCTGCCGATCGAGACGCTGCCGGTCTGCGCGCCCGCCCTGCTGACCGCCCTGATGGCCGACGGGGCCCCGGATTTCGCCACGCTGCCCCTGCTGCACGCCCGCCCGCGGCCCGACGACTGGCGGCGCTGGCTCGACCATGCCGGCCTGCGCCACGTCCCCGCCGATGGCGGATCAAGCTTCGAGAGCGCCGGGCTCGCGATCGAGGCCGCCGCCACCGGGCTCGGCGTCGCCATCGGCATCGCCGCCCTGCTGGGCCCCGAGATCGCGCGCGGCGCGCTGGTCGCCGCCCACCCCGCGCGCCGTCCGACCAAGCGCTGGTTCGTGCTCCAGCACGCCCGCCGGGCCGCCGAGGAGCCCGCGCTCGCGGCCTTCGCCGACTGGCTTGCGGCCGAGGCCGCGGCTCAGGTGGCGGCGGGCGCCTCGGCGTAGCGGCGCAGGAGCACGGCGTAGCTGTCCTCGCCCTGGGCGCCGGGGACCAGCCGCCGGCCCTCGAAGATCATCGAGGGCACGGCGCGGATGCCGCGTTCCAGCCACTCGGTCTGATGCTCGCGCACTTTCCCGGCCCGCTCGCCCGCATCCAGCATCGCCCGCGCGGCCTCCGGGTCCAGCCCGACGCGGCCGGCGACCTCGGCCAGCAGGGCGGGGTCGGAGACGTCCTCGCCGCGGGTGAAGAAGGCCTCGAACAGCGCCTGCTTGGTCTCATGCGCGCGGCCCTGCTCCCCGGCCCAGTCGATCAGCTGATGGGCCTTGAACGTGTTCCGCATGCGGCTTTCGTCCGAGTAGTCGAAGACGAAGCCCAGCCCGGCCCCGATCTCGGTCATCCGGTCGCGCGCGGCGCGGGAAGACTCGGCCGAGGCGCCGTATTTGCGGGCCACATGCGCGCGCAGGTTCTCGCCCTCCGCCGGCATGTCGGGGTTCAGCTCGAACGGATGCCAATGCACTTCGACGGGGATGCCGGTGGCGGCCGAGGCGGCGGCGAGCTGGCGCCAGCCGATCACGCACCAGGGGCACACGACGTCGGAGACGATGTCAACGCGGACGGGGTCGACGCGGACGGGGGCGGGCATGGCGGAAACCTCCGGTTCGGGTTGTTCAGCATGACTTAGCATGTCCGGCGCGCCGGGTCAGGCCGTCGCGAAACAAGGCCGCGTGAGCCCTTCGGCGCCCCTTCGGGGCATTTCCATGTCTCCGGCCGCAGGCGGCCTTCGGGATCAGGGCGCTTCGGTCAGCGTGCGCACCACGACCTTGCCGGTCTCGGGCACGTCGATCTCCAGATGCTCGGCCTGGACCACGTCCTGCACGTCCGGGGGACGGAAACAGACCCAGTTCGCGTGGCCGGGCCGCCGCACGCTCTCATAGCGGATGCCCGAGAGGCCCAGCCCCGGCCCCTGGTCCCGCACCCGCCGCCCGAAGGCCTGCGGGACGGGATAGCGCGCCGGGTCCGGGTCGTGGAACTCCGGCGCCGCGCCGAACACGTCCGCATAGCCCCCCGCCAGCCGCGCGGCGTAGCGCCGATAGGTCTGGGTGATGCGCGGCAGGGCGGAGCGCGCGATCTCCGCCCGCAAGCCGTTGGCGATCTCCAGCACCGCGGTGGCGGGCGCGGTCGAGGCGTACCAGGCCCCCAGTTCCGGCCCCGAAAAGCGCAGCCCGGCGGGGGAGCCGTGCAGGAACGCCGCCATCACCACCGAGGCGTTGGGCCGCCCGAACACCCATTCGTCGCGGGACAGTTGCGCCAGGCGGGGGGCGGAGAGGCGGTCGTTGGTCCAGCCCTCCAGCTCGAACAGGGCGTCGAGGTCGTCGGGCGAGGCCGCGTCCTCGAAGGCCGGGACCGGGGGGAAGCGGGAGGGGATCAGGCGGGTGGTGACGGGCGGCGCCTCGGCGACCGGGAAGGCGGCGGGGTCGGGCGCGCTCATGCCCAGACGAGGTCGTCTTCGGCGACGGGCGCGAAGCCCCCCGCGCCGCCCTGGCCCGGATGCCCGCCCCGCCACGCGTCGAGGTAACGGCGCACGGTCAGAATGCCGTCCTGCGCCCCCTCCACCATGAATTCCAGCGGCGCCGCGCCCTGGAACACGGTCCCCCTATGCGGCCCCTGCAGCCAGGCGAGCCCCTGGGCCGGATCGGAAAACAGGATCGCCAGCGCCTTGCGCACCCCCAGCACCGCCGAGATCCGCAACAGCGTGTCGAGCGGCAGGGACAGCGTCTCCCCCGCCTGCGCCTTGCGCATCCACTGGTGATAGGTGGAGCGCGCGGGCTCCCCCAGCAGGGCGAGCCGCTGGCGCTCGGTCAGGCCCCAGGCGTCGGCGATGGCGCGGAAGGCGCGCAGGCCCGGCCCGCTGACCCGGGCGCGGTCGGCGGGACCGATCCGGCGGAATTGCGGGCCCGCATCGGCGGGCAGGGGGGCGGCGCGGCGCATGGCGGGGCTCTGTCGCAACGGAATGTCCAGATATGGACATAAGCGCCGAATCCGGACTTCGCAAGCCCGCAAGCCCGGGCCGCGTCAGACCGGCGGACCCTGCGAAACCGCGAGATAGAGCGACAGGGTCACCATCGACAGCGCCGTGGTGGCCAGCACCACCCGGCTGGTGAGCCGCGCCTCGCGCCCATAGAATTCGGCCAGCATGAAGGGCCCGGTGCCCGTGGGCAGGGCCGCGAGCAGGACCGCCAGATGCACCATCGGCGCCGGCAGGCCCAGCATCGGCCCGGCGATGACCCAGGTGGCGGCGGGATGCGCGATCAGCTTCAGCGCCACCAGCCCGCCCGCCGTTCGCGGCCCGCAAGTCGCCGCGCCTTCGTCCTTTTCCCCGTCCCCCGCCAGGAACAGCCCCAGCGCGATCAGCGCGCAGGGCGAGGCCGCGCCGCCCAGCAGGTCCAGAAACCGCTGCATCGGCGCGGGCGGCTCGAACCCGGTCAGCAGCGCCGCAGCCCCCAGCGCGGGCGCGATCAGCAGCGGGTTTCTCGCCAGCGATTTCGCCGTGCGCCAGGCCACCAGATGCGGCCTCGCCCCCGCCTGCAACCCGCACTCGATCAGCACGATCGCCACCGCGAACAGCACCGAAACCGTGAGGATGGTGGCGACCAGCGTGGCGCCCATGCCGGTCTCGCCCACCACCGCCAGCACCAGCGGGAAGCCCATGAAGCCGGTGTTCGCATAGCTGGCGTTGAGCCCGTCGATGGCCGCATCCGCCAGCCCGCGCCCCTGTCCCATGCGCATCGCGAGGGTGAAGGCGAAGATCGCCGCGCAGCCCGCCCCGAAAGCGAGGATGAAGCGGGGCTGCCAGATCTCCGCGATCTCCGCGCCGGCCATGATGTCGAACAGCAGCGCCGGCAGCGCCAGCCACACCACCAGGCGGTTGACCTCGCGCGTCGCGGCGGGGCCGAGCGCGCCGGTGCGGCGGGCGACCCACCCCGCGAGGATCAGGGTGAAGATCGGCGCCACGACGAACAGGTGGGAAATCATCGGGGGCCGACGCCTCGCTGAGGTGGATCTGGCTTGAGGATAGCGCAGGGGATCAATACCCTCCAATGCAGGTTTCGGCCGGAATCAATGCACGGAGCGCATGGATGGACACGCGGCAGATGCGCTGGTTCGTGGCGCTGGGCGAGACGCTGCATTTCAGCCGCGCCGCCGAACGGGCGAACATGAGCCAGCCCGCCTTCTCCCGCCGCATCGCGGAGCTGGAGCGCGCGCTGGACGTGCGGCTGGTGGAGCGGGACTCGCGCCATGTCGCCCTGACCCCGGCCGGGGCGCGGTTCCTGGAGGATGCGCGCGACGTGCTGGCCCGCTTCGACGCCGCCTGCCGGGACGCGCGGCTGGTGGCGATGGGCGAGAAGGGCGTGCTGCGGCTGGGCTTCATGATGCATGCGGCCCACCGCCTGGTGCCGGAGCTGGCCAAGCGTTACGCGCAGGTCCGCCCCGATGTGCGCCTGGCGCTGGAGGAGACGACGCCGGCGGAGATCGAGGTGAAGCTGGCCCGAGGAGAGCTCGACGCCGCCGTGACCTTCCGCGGGCGCCCCGAGCCGGGGCTGGAGACGCTGCTCCTGCTGCGCGACAAGCTGCGGCTGGCGATCCCCCGGGGGCACCGGCTGTCGAGCCTCGCCGCCGCCACGCCGCAGGATCTTGCGGACGAGCCGCTGATCGCCGCCCCGGCCTCCGTGGTGGCGCCCCTGCGCGAGGCGATCGAGGGCTGGTTCGCGCAGGCCGACGCGCCGCCGCCCCGCTTCGCGCTGGAGCCGCGGTTGCAGCACACCATCCTGCGGCTGGTGGCGGCGCGGCTGGGGGTGGCGCTGGTGCCGGCCTCGATCTGCGACACGCGGATTCCGGGGGTGGACGTGGTGATGGTGAAGGAGTCGCCGAAACTGGAGGTGGTGCTGCAGGCCCCGCGCGACGCCGCCAACCCCGCCGTGGCGCCGCTGCTGGCGCTGGCGCGGCAGGGCGTGCCGGCATAGCCGGGGCGCCGGACCCGACCCGCGCCCTAGCCGGGCGGGGCGGCGAGGAACTCGGCGTTGTGTTCGCCCAGCCGCGGGGGCGGTCCGCCCTCGATCGGGGCCTCGCCCAGCCAGCGCCAGCCGGCCCCCAGCGCGCCGCCGCCGCCGGGCAGGTCGATGCCGCCCATGCGGGGGTAAAGCTCCGAGAGGTATTCGTGCAGGTCGCGGACCCGCGCGGCGGGCACGCCCTGCGCGATCAGGGCGGCCTCCAGCGGCGCGGCCTCGGCGCGGGCGAAGGCTTCGGCGAGGCCGGCGCGCAGGGTCTCGCCCGCCATGTCGGCCAGGAAGGCGCCGTCGGGCAGGCCGTCCGGCAGGTGCGGCGGGGCGGAGAGGTCGGGCCGGTCCAGCACGGCGCATAGCCGGCGGAACTGCCCCATGGTGTTGGCGGCGACCGAGACATGGCCGTCCCGCGTGGCGAAGGTGTCGGCGCCGGGACTGCCGACGAAGCCGCGATTGCCGATGCGCGGCGGCGGTTTGCCGGTGGCCCGCACCTGCGCCACGGTCCCCGCCATCAGCAGCGCCGCGCTGTCGGCCATGGAGACGTCGAGCGTGATGTCGGCCTGATCCCCCCGCGCGCGGCGCAGCAAGGCCGCGAGGATCGCCGAGGCCGCGGTCATGCCGGTGGCGATGTCGATGACCGGAAAGCCGACCTTGATCGGCGGGCCGGACGGGTCGGTCCCCTGCAGGGCCATCATGCCGGTCGCGGCCTGCACCACGTGGTCATAGGCGCGCAGGCCCGCCATGTCGCCGCTCTGCCCCCAGCCGGAGATGGAGCAGCAGACGATCCCCGGCCTGGCGGCCCGGATCGCGGCGGGGTCGAGCCCCAGCCGCGCGGCGGCGCCGGGGCGGAAGTTCTCCACGAACACGTCCGCGGTGGCGACGAGGCGGAGGAGGTCGGCGCGCCCCGCCTCGGATTTCAGGTCCAGCGTGACCGACTTCTTGCCGGCGTTGAGCGCGGCGAAACCCGGCGTGATCCCGCCCAGTTCCGGGCGGGCGGCGAGCGCGCGCATGACGTCGCCATGGCCGGGGCGCTCGATCTTGACGACCTCGGCGCCGAGGCAGCGGAGCTGGTGCGTGGCGAAGGGGCCGGCCAGCACATGCGTCAGGTCGATGACGCGGAGACCTTCGAGCGGGCGCATGGCTCACCCCCTCCGGGGGGGCTGCGGGGCGGTGTCGGGCATCTGGGTTTCCTCCGGCATGCGGGCGCGCGCTCTGACGGCGCGGTCCCGCGAGATGGGGTCAGGGGGGCGTCGGGGGGCGCGGTTCCCTGGCGGGGCTGGGCATGGGGGCGGCGCGGCCGGCCGCGACCCGGGCGCGGGCGCGGGGCGCGGTGGTCTCCGTCCGCCGGCGCGCCGGGGGGGCGGAGGGCGCCGGGAGGACGGCGGCGGCGGGCTGAGGGTCCATGCCATCGACCGTAATCGGGAATATCGGCGCCGCAAGCGATCTCTGCGAACGGAGCGGGGATCGGAGGGCGGCGGCGGCGGCGCAGGGGATGGCCGATGCGCCGCGCGCATGACGAAAACCCGCGCAGGACGGCGCGGAGATGCGGCCGGGCCATCCGGCCCCGGTCGAATTCAAGCCAGGCGCGAAGCTGCAAGCGGCCCGGGGCCCCGCTTGGATCGAGACCCCGGGCCGCTCTGGGCGCGCCCCCGGACCCTCGCGGAGACAAGGGGTCCGATAACGCGCCGCGGCGGAGCGTTCTTCGGCGTCTCCGGCCGATCCCTCGCGACCGCGACCCCTCTCGGGATCTGGAGCGTCCCCACGGCGCTCCGGTCGGGTCGGGCTCGGCCTCGTGCCGACGACTTGGGGGGGCGCCCCGCCGCATCTCCGGTTCAGGCGACCGGTCCGGCCGCCACGCTCAGGCCGTCGCGCCCCGACGGCCAACCCCGAAAGGCATCCCCGAGGCCCATCCCCGTTGGCGGGGCGGAACCGTCGCCACCGAGGGCGACCAAGGCGCGCGTCGGGCCGCGCGCCGGATCGCGAAGCGCGCGGCCTCGCGGCAGACGCTTCAACCCGGAGCAAGGGGGGGCGAAGCGCCTGTGGTCAGAAGGTGCGGGTCGGTGCGCGGCGAGGCAATTGGCATCCTTGGATAATGCGCTGGCATCTTTGGAAGAGTGGTATTCGTCTTTTGTAATCAGGGCCTTGGTGGCGCGTGCGGGGGCGCCTTCAGGCGGCGGATTTCCCGCGCGGACGCGCCTGAAAGGGGTGTCAGAGCGTGCGCAGCCAGAGCCGGTCGGCGATCTCGACCAGCGACGCGATCTCGGAGACCCGGTTCGGGCCGTCGCGCTCGTCCGCCTGACGCAGCCAGCGTCCGAGGTCTTCGGCGAAGCCGGGCGCCTCCCCGATCGGCAGGCCCAGCGCGTCGAGATCGGCGGCGATCCCGGTCTCGTCCTCCAGGTAGCGATTGCTCTCGGCTAGCCGGTCGACGGCCAGGTCGGGAATGCGCAGCGCGGCGATGCGGGTCGCGAAGGGCCGCTGCGCGCCGGGTTGCAGCGACACGAAGCCGGTCTGGAGGCCGGCCAGCAGGCTGCCGGGCAGGGTCGGGCGGACCAGGGCCAGGTAGCTGGGGGACAGGGCCCCGTTTTCATTGCGCAATTCGCCGGACAGGCCCTGCGCGCTCTCCTCGATCAGGCCCGACCAGACGGCGCGCACGCCGGCGAAGGTCTCTCCGAGGCGGGCGGGGTGGCCGGGCTCGGCGGGGTTGGAGGGCCCGAGGGCCAGGTCGCTGCGGATGAAGCGGCCCTCGTAATAGGGCGACTGGGCGAGGCTGTAGACCGCGAAACGGCCGGGCAGGAAGCCGTCCTGTCCGGAGGGCGCGGCGTCGTCCGGGGAGGAGGCTATGGCGGTGCGCAAGGCGGCGGCGGCGGCGCCGTGGCGGGCCTCCAGCGCGGCGACGAAGGCGTCGAGCTCGCAGGTGGCGAGCCATTCGCTGGACCGCCCGGCATCCAGCAGCCTCGCCCATTCCTCATAGAGCTTGGCGGAGCGCGGCGCGGCCCGCCCCTGCATCCATTTGTAGGACCGGGCGATGTCGAAATCAGTGTTGGGGTCGGCCTCGCGGAACAGGGCGTCGAGCGCCTTCTGGTTGTCGCAGCCGAACAGCATGGCGGTCAGGCGCAGCTTGGCGCCGAAATCCCGGAGCTGGCTCGGCCTGCTCAACAGGCGACGGTTGTCCATACGTGGAACGTCTTCCCCCTTGTCGGCCGGATTGCCCCTTGCGCGCAGGAACTTACATGGAGAGCCGGCGCCGGAGCAATGCCGAACGGGCGGCGTTCGGACGGGGCGCCGCAAGGGAAGGCGCCGGGAGGAGGCGTCAGAATCGTCGGGGGGTGCGGATCCCCGCGGCGCTTTCCCAGAACGCGTCGGCGCGTTTCTCGAAGGTGGCGGCCTGCCGCGCGTCGCTCTGGTAGAAGCGGCCGGGTTCGATCCCCGGCGCGTGCTCCTGCGCCACCCAGCCGGCGGGGGCGTCATGGGGGAAGCGGTAGCCGACATGGCCCAGCGCCTTGGCCCCCGTGTAATGCGCGTCGCGCAGGTGCGGCGGCACGGGGATCGGGGGCTCGGACGAAACCGCGTGCATGGCGGCCCCGATCCCCCGGCAGGCGGCGTTGGACTTGGGCGCGCGGGCCACGTGCAGGGCGGCGTGGGCGAGGATGATCCGCGCCTCCGGATAGCCGATCATCGCCACCGCCTGCGCCGCCGCCACCGCGGTCTGCAACGCGCCGTTATCGGCCAGCCCCACGTCCTCGGAGGCGTGGATCATGATGCGCCGGGCGATGTAGCGGGGGTCCTCGCCCGCATGGATCAGCCGCGCCAGCCAGTAGAGCGTGGCGTCCGGGTCCGATCCGCGCATGGATTTCACGAAGGCCGAAACCACGTCGTAATGCATGTCGCCGGAGCGGTCGTGGTTCACCGCCGCGGCGCGGTAGGCCTCTTCCAGCATCGCCTCGGTGATCTCGACCGGCCCGTCCCCCTCATGGCCGAGCGCGAGGCTCTCCAGCGTGGTCAGCGCCCGGCGCGCGTCGCCGCCCGAACGGCCGGCGATCAGGCGGATCTGCTCGGGGGTCAGCGTCGCCTCGATCCCCGCGGCGCGCAGGTGGTCGAGCCCGCGGCGGACCACGCGCTCCATGTCCTCCAGCGACAGGGGCTCCATCTTGAGGATGATGGAGCGCGAGATCAGCGCGGGCGGCAGCGCGTGATAGGGGTTCTGGGTGGTGGCCCCGATGAAGTCGGCGATCCCGTCCTCGCAGATCGCCAGCAGATCGTCGGCCTGGGTGGCGGAGAAGCGGTGCACCTCGTCCACGAAGATCAGGATCGGGCGGACGCGGGCCTCGTCGGCGAGGGCGCGGATCTCCTTCACCCCGGCGCGGGTGGCGTGGAGGGGGCGGAATTCCTTGCCCTGCATCCCCCCGACCGCCCGCGCGATGGAGGTCTTGCCGATCCCCGGCGGCCCGTAGAGCACCACCGAGCCGACCCGGCGCGCGGCGATGCGCCGGCGCAGGATGGCGCCGGGGGCGACCAGCGCGTCCTGGCCGATGACATCGTCAAGCGAGGTCGGGCGCAGCGCGGCGGCGAGCGGCTGGTCGCGCGGATCCCGCGCCGTCTCGAAGAGGTCGGTCATGGCGGGCGTCTCCGGGCGCGAGGGCGTGGCGGCTCCGCCGAGGGATAGGCCAGCCGCGCGCCGGGCGCGAGCCCCCCCGCGGGCCTGGTCGTCGGGTTCGGTCGGGGCGGGGGCGTCGCCGGGCGGCCGCTCCGGAAGGTCAGGGCCCGCGCGGGAGGGGGGGCGGCCGGGACAGGGCCGAAGCGGCCTCATCGCGCAGCCTGGGAAGCCGGGTCGAGCGGGCCTGCGCCCCGGTTCTCGTCGCCCATCAGGCAGCGAGGCGATGTTCCCCCCCCGCGCGGGAGGGGCTGCGGCTCACGCCCCCGACCGGGCGGGACGCGCGCCGGGTCAGGGGGGCGCGATGCCGCGCTTTCAGTCCTCCGCCGGGACCAGCCTGGGCGGATCGAAGGCCTGCACGCGGGGGGCGGGGGCGGTCCAGGCCTCCACCTCGACCAGGCAGGACTGCGCCGAGCAGCCCTGACCCAGCTTCGACGTGCCCTCGTCGCGGGTCAGCACGTTGGGGTTGCCATGGCGCTCGGGCGCGGAGGGGTCGGACAGGTCCGGGTCGAACCACGCTCCCGTCGGCATCCGCGCCACGCCGCGCAGGATCCCGTCCGAGACCCTGAGCCCCGCAAGGCACGCGCCCCGGTCGTTGAACACCCGCACCACGGCGCCGTCCGGAAGGCCGCGCGCCGCCGCGTCGTCGGGATGCATCAGCAGTTCGCCCCGCCCGTCGCGTTTCGAGTCCTGCGCCGGTCCGAACCCGTCGAGCTGGCTGTGCAGCTTGTCCTTGGGCTGGTTGGACAGAAGGTGCAGCGGATAGGCCCCCGCCGTCCCCGCCCATTCCCGCGGCGCGATCCAGACCGGATGGCCCGGGCAATCCGCATAGCCGAAATCCGCGATGGTCTTCGAGAAGATCTCGATCCTGCCCGAGGGCGTGCGCAGCGGCTTGCCCAGCGGATCGGCGCGGAAATCGGCCATCAGGTCATGCCGTTCCGCCGGCTCGGGCAGCTTGAAGAAACCCTCGGCGCGGAAGGTCTCGTAATCCGGCGGGTTGATGCCGCGCCAGGACAGTTCCGAGCCGATCTCGTCGAAGAGCCGCCGCAGCCAGCCGTCCGCGTCCAGCCCTTCATGGAAGGTCTCGCCCGCGCCCAGCCGGTCGGCCAGCGCCGAATAGATCGCGAAATCGTCCCGCGCCTCGCCATGGGCGGGCACCGCGCGCTCCATCGACAGGATGTAGCCGTCGCGCGAGGTGCCGCCGATGTCGTCGCGCTCCAGCGGGATGGTGGCGGGGAAGACGATGTCGGCATGGCGCGCGGTGGCTGTCCACCAGGGCTCGTGCACGATCACCGTTTCCGGGCGCTGGAAGGCGCGGCGCAGGCGATTGAGGTCCTGGTGGTGGTGGAACGGGTTGCCGCCGGCCCAGTAGACCAGCCGGATGTCGGGATATTCGTGCGCCTTGCCGTCGTAATGCAGGGTCTCGCCGGGGTTCAGCAGCAGGTCGGCCACGCGGGCCACGGGAATGCGCAGGTCGCCCTCGCGCACCGGCACCGGCAGGCCGGGCAGGGGGGTGCGGTAGCGCGCGCCGCCGATCCCGCCCATGGAGCCGTAGCCGAAGAACACCCCGCCGCCGGGCAGGCCGACCTGCCCCAGCATCGAGGCCAGCGCGATCAGCGCCCAATAGGGCTGTTCGCCATGATCGGCGCGCTGGATCGACCAGGTGGCGGTCAGCATGACCCGGGCGCCGATCATCGCGTTCGCCAGCTCCGCGATCTCCGCCGCGGGGATGCCGGTCAGGTCGGCGGCCCATTCGGGGGTTTTCGCAATGCCGTCGGTTTCGCCCCGCAGATAGGCGCGGAACGGCGCGTAGCCCTCGACATGGGAGGCTAGGAAGCCCGTGTCCTCGGCCCCGCGGTCCTGCACCACGAAGGCCAGCGCCAGGATCAGGGCGGCGTCGGCGCCGGGCCGGATCGGCAGCCATTCCGCGGCCACGCCCTCGGTGTCGGAGCGCAGGGGCGAGACGTTCAGAACCCGCGTCTTCGCGCCGTCCAGCAGCGCGGCGACCCGCCCGAAGGCGTGCTGGCCGAAGCCCCCCGACTGCACCCGCCAGTTCTTGGCGTTGAGCCCGCCGAAGGCGACCAGCAGGTCGCAATGCTCGGCGATGTTGCGCCAGTCGGTGCCCATGCCCATCACCGCCTCGTTCGAGCCGAGGACGTGCGGCAGCAGGGTCATGCCGGCGCCGTAGCTGTAATTCGTCACCTGCCCGGTGCAGCCGCCCAGCGCCCACATGAAGCGCCGCGTCAGCCCCTGCGCATGGTGCATTCGCCCGGCCCCGGACCAGCCGTAGGAGCCGCCGAAGATCGCCGGCGCGCCGTGATCGCGCCGCACCCGCGCCAGTTCGGAGGCCGCGAGGTCCAGCGCCTCGTCCCAGGGCAGCTCGACATAGGCGTCCTCGCCGCGCAGGCCCTGGGGGATGATCCGCCCGTTCTTCTCGGCCCGTTTCAGCCAGCCGCGCCGGACCGAGGGCCGGGCGACGCGATGGGGGGCATGGGCGGCCTCGGGCCAGGCGGCGACGGCGTCGAGGTCGGGGGCGGCGTCCTCTTCGAAGGGCGCGACGCCGACGACGCGGTCATTCTCCACCTGCGCCCAGAAGGCGCCGGTGTGATGGGCGGAACGGAATCGCTGGCGGGCGGTCATCGGGGCGGTCTCCGGCAAGGCTTGTGCGGGACCACATCAACACCTTCGGGGACGAGGCCGCAACCTCCGACCGGGGCGGAGGACGGGCCGCTCGCGCAGGGGTTTTGTGCGGCGCAGCGCGTTCGCCGAGCCCCGCGCGCCGCGCATCGCTCTCACCCCGGCGACGGTGACCGGAGGCGTTCCGGGTATTGGGTAAAGCGTAGCGTTAACAAAGTGTAAGCGGTGGCGCATCGACAGGGGCGCCCGCGGATCGGGCGAAAATCAGCGACCGGATATGCGCGTGACGCATGGCGTTTTAACTCGCGCTTCGCGCGGGATGCATTATCTGAAGCGCATGGAACATGTTGCGATGCACCATGGCGCGGCGACGGGGCGGACGGCCCCGGACCCGCGCCTTCACGCCGGGGACGCGGGCCATGGCTTCGCGCATCCGCTGATGGCCCCGCGCCGGGCCTGGACCGACGACGCCGCGGCGATCGAGGCGCATCTGCTGCGCCTGGACCTGGCCGATCGGAACCTGCGCTTCTGCGGCGCGATCGGCGAGGCGTCGCTGCGCCGGCACGCGGTCGCGGTGGCGGGGGGGAACCCGTTGAGCCTTGTGGCCCTCGCGCCCGGCGGCGGCTGGCGGGTGCGCGCGATGATCGTGATCGCGCCGATGGACGACGACATCGCCGAAGTGGCGCTGAGCGTCGAATCCCCGTGGCGCGGTTCCGGCGTGGCCGCGGGCCTGATGCGCGCCGCCGCCGGCGTCTGCGCGCGCCGCGGCATCCGCCGGATGATGGCGCTGACCTTGCCGGAGAACGGCGCCATGCAGGGCCTTGGCCTGAAGCTGGGCGGCCGGCTGCGGCGCGGCCCCGACGGCATCGAGATCCATTTCGACGTGGGCGACCTGCTGGCCCTGACCTCGATCCAGGACAGCCCCTGGGCCGAGCCGCGGCCCGCGTGGCGCCCCGCCTTCGGCTTCGGCTTCCCGCGCGGGGGCGCGCGGCGCAAGGCCCCGGCGGGCGCGGGCGTCCCGGCCGTCACGGCGTCGCCGGCCAAGCCCGGACGCGGCGCCCTGAACGCGGCGCGCTGAGCCTCAGTCCGCGCCGAAGCCGTAGAGCGCGGCGGGGTTGTCCACCAGGATCAGCCTGCGCGTCGCCTCGTCCGGCGCCCAGCCCAGCACGGTGTCCAGCAGATCGGCGTCGGAGGGGTAGTCCTCCGCCCTCTTCACCAGGTTATGCGGCCAGTTGGTGCCCCAGATCACCCGCTCCGGCGCATGGGCGATGATCTCGCGCGCCACGGCGCCGATATCGGCGAAGTCCGGGGCGCCGGAGCGCGAGGATTCGTAGCCCCCCGCCATCTTGAACCAGCAATTGCCACGGTCGATCAGGCGCTTGACCGCGGCGATCCGGGCGTCGCCGGGCGCGGCCCCCGCGAAGAATTTCCCATGGTGGTCGAGGATCCAGCGGGCGCGGATGCCCTCCAGCGCAGGCAGGCGGTCGAGGATCTCTCCGCCGTCGAACTGGACGTTGACGGACCAGCCCATGTCGCAGGCCATGGCGTCGACGGGGCCGAGCGCCTCCAGCCCCACGGCGCCGCCGGGCAGGTTCATCAGCCGCGCGCCGCGGATGCCGCCCCTGTGCAGGCGCGCCAGCTCGGCGGCCGGCGTGTCGGGGCTGATCACCCCGACCCCGCGGGCGATGTCCCCGAAATCCGCCAGCGCGGCGAGGATGTTGGCGTTGTCCGCCGCATGGGCGTTGCCCTGCACGACCACCACACGCTCGATCCCCAGCCAGCCCATCACCTGCCGATAGGCGTCGGGGCTGGCGTCGCCCTCGGGCACGGGCAGGGCGCCCGGCGCGCCGGGGAAGCCGGGGAGATAGCAATGCATCTGGGTGTCGGTCGCCCCCGGAGGGAGGCGCAGCGCGGGGGCGGGGCCGGTCAGCGTGCGTTCCATGGGCTCAGCCCTCCACCGTGTAGCGGGCGAGCGCGGCCCGGTTGATCTCCACCCCCAGCCCCGGCCCCTGCGGGATGGCGACCATGCCCCCCGACTGGGCGACCGGGTTCACCAGGATCTCGGCCCGGTAGGGGTTGTAGGTCTGGTCGAATTCCAGAAGCGGGCCGCGTTCCGCATGTCGCGGCGGGGTTGGCGGCAGGATCGCCAGCATGTGCAGCGAGGCCGCCAGCGCCACCCCCGTCCCCCAGACATGCGGGGTGACGCGGATGCCCGCGGTTTCCGCCATCCAGGCGATCTTGCGCATCTCGGTGATGCCGCCGCAGCCGCAGACATCCGGTTGCAGAATGTCCACGGCGCGTCTGGCGATGGCCTCGGCGAAGCCGGTCCGGCCGTGCCAGGTCTCGCCCCCCGCCACCGGGATCGGCTGGCGGGCGCGGATCTCGACATAGGCGTCGAGCAGTTCCGGGACCACCGGCTCCTCGAACCACGCCAGCCGCAGGTCGGCGCAGCGGCGGCCGAGCTCGATGGCCTCGATGGCGTCGTAGCCGTGATTGGCGTCGATCATCAGGGCGATGTCCGGCCCCAGCACGTCGCGCGCCAGGCGGATCGAGGCCTCGTCCACGTCGACCCCGTAGCCGATCTTGATCTTGCAGGCGGTGAAGCCGGCGTCGCGGTAGCCGGCCAGCTCCTCGGCCAGCGCCTCGTCCCGGTCGCGGCCCACGGGGCGGAAGCCGCCGGTGGCGTAGGCGGGGACCTGGGCGCGGTAGGCGCCGCCCAGCAGCCGGTGCGCGGGGGCGCCCGCCGCCTTGCCGGCGATGTCCCACAGCGCGATGTCGATGCCCGATTGCGCGGTCATCGTGGCGCCGCGCTGCCCCTGGTCGCGGAACTGGTTGTAGATCTCGGTCCAGATCGGCTCGATCTCCCGCGGGTCGCGCCCGATGACCAGCGGAGCCATGGCGCGCACCAGCGCGGCGTTGGGGGCCGACGGGCCGAGGCATTCGCCCCAGCCCACCGTGCCGTCGTCGCAGATCACCTCGACCAGGCAGGCCCAGCGGGTCGCGAAGGTCGAGAACGCGCTCTGGAAATGCCGCTCCAGGTCGTGGCGCAGCACATGGGGCCGGATCTCGGCGATGCGCATGGGTCAGGAAACCTTTTCGATCAGGGCCTTGAGCGCCGCCGTCTCCTCCGCCGTCGGCGTGGTCAGGGGCGGGCGGGCGATGCCGGTCCCGTAGCCGAGCGAGGCGACGCCGGCCTTGATCAGCGACACCGCGTAGCCCGGCTGACGGTCGCGCAGCTTGGCGAAGGGGAAGAAGAAGTCCTCCAGCAACCGCTGCATGGTGGGTTTGTCGCCGGCGCGCAGGGCCTCATAGAAGCTGATCGCCATGGCCGGGACGAAGTTGAACACGGCCGAGGAATAGGTGGAGACGCCGGCGCCGTCATAGGCCTCGGCGAACAGTTCGTGGGTGGGCATGCCGCCGACATAGCACAGCCGGTCGCCCAGTTTCGCGGTGATCTCCCGAACCAGGCCGATCTGGCCGGTGCCGTCCTTGAAGCCGATCAGGTTGGGACAGTCGTCGGCGAGCCGCTGCAGGGTTTCGGCGGTGCAGACGGCGTTGTCGCGGTTGTAGACGATGACGCCGAGCCCGGTGGACCCGCAGACCGCCTTGATGTGCTGGAAAAGCCCCTCCTGCGGGACCTTCATCAGGTAATGGGGCAGGAGCAGCAGACCGTCGGCGCCGGCGGTTTCGGCTTCGCGCGCGATCTCCTTGGCCATTTCGGTGCCGTAGCCGCAGCCCGAGATGATCGGGGTGTCGCCGGCGACGGACTTGGCGGCGCGGACCACGTGCCCGATCTCCGGGCGGGTCAGCGAGAAGAATTCGCCGGTGCCGCCCGCGGCGAAGAGCGCGGCGGCGGGGAAGCCGGACAGCCACTCCACATGCGCCGCGTAGGCGTCCAGATCCAGGCCGAGATCCGCGTCGAACGGGGTCACGGGGAAGGACAGCAGGCCGGAGGCGGTCCGGGTCTTGAGGTCTTCGGGGGTCATGCCGACGCTCCGGGTCATATGCGGGAACGAGGCAAGTCATATGATGACATTGGCGGGGCCGTCAACCCTTCCGGCGGCGTCCGGGCGGGGTCGGGACGGGGGCGGGTCGGGGGCGGGGCGCAGGCGCCGCGGGGTCAATCGGCGCCCCGTTCGGCGGCGGCGGCGAGGCGGGCGAGCGCCCGGTAGCGTTCCGCCGACCCGACCAGATGCGCGCGCATCGCGGCCCGCGCGGCGCCGACATCATGGCGGGCGATGGCCTCGGCGACCTCGCGGTGCTCCTGCTCCAGCCGGGCGGCGTCGGCGGGGGGCGGGGCCTCGCCGGAGGCGTCGCGCAGCTTCTCCCGCGGGATGGTGCGGCGGCCGAGCTGGGCGAGGAAGGACTCGAAGCGCGGATTGTTGGTCGCGCGCGCGATGGCCATGTGGAAGGCGTAGTCGGCTTCGGCGCTGGGCGCGCCCTGGCGGGCGAGGCCGGCGAAGCGGCGATGCAGGTCCTCGATCTCCGCCTCCTGGGCCGGAGAGGCGCGCTGGGCGGCGAGGCCGGCGGCCTCGATCTCCACCGCGGCGCGAAGTTCAAGTTCCTCTATCATATCGGAAATCTTGGAGAATGGCGGCAGGTGGATGGCCGCGGTCGCGGGCTCGGGCCGGTCCAGCACGAAAACCCCGACGCCGTGGCGGGATTCCACCAGCCGGTCGGCCCGCAGCTCCGCCACCGCTTCGCGGATCACGGTGCGGGACACGCCGAAACGGTCGATCAGGGCGGACTCGGTCGGCAGCTTGTCGCCGGGGGTGAGCTGGCCGCCGAGGATCTCCGCGCGCAGGTCCTCGATGACCTTGGCGGTCAGGCTCTTGCGCGCCGGGGCGCGGGCGCCGCGAGGGCGGGCCGCGTCGGCCGGGGCGCGCAGCGGGGCGGCGTCGGTCTGGGCGGGGAACAGGGCTCGGTCGGGGCGTGCGCGCATCTGCGTCTCCTGCGGCTGGGTCCGGCGGGACGGCGCGCCCCGCGCCATCGAGGGCCGCCGGTCCTCGCGGCGCGCAGGGTCCGAAATCGGGACGCATTATGCAAGCGCCGATACGTCATATCTCAGTTGACAGGTCATCATATGATGTGCAGGGTCGCCCGACGGATCAGACGCAGCAGGCGGCCGAGGGAGAGCGCGCCGCCGCAGCCGGGGAGGATCGACATGACCCGCACCAACGGAAACCATCGCAAGTTCGCGCTCGGGGCCGCGGCCCTGGCCGCCTTCGCGGCCATCGCCGCCACGCCCGTCGTCGCCGACGACTGGCGCGGCTGGAACATCCATCCGCCGACCTACCCGAACGGCATCGCGCTCGACGCCTTCGCCAAGGAGGTGGCGGAGACGACCGACGGCCGCGTGACGCCCACGGTCTACCACAACGCCGTGCTGGGCGATCAGCCCGACGCGATCGAGCAGGCCCGCAACGGCGCGCTCGACTTCGGCAATTTCAACATGGGGCCGATGGGGCCCATCGTGCCGGCGACCAACATCCTGTCGCTGCCCTTCATCTTCGCTTCCGTCGACCAGATGCACACGGTCATGGACGGCGAGATCGGCCAGCGCTTTTCGGACGCGCTGGCGGAAAAGGGGCTCGTCGCCCTGTCCTGGTTCGATAGCGGCGCGCGCAGCCTCTACAACACCCGGGCGCCGGTGAAGACCCCGGCGGACGTGGAGGGGCTCAAGGTCCGGGTGATGAACAACCAGCTTTATGTCGACATGATCGGCGCGCTGGGCGGCAACGCCACCCCAATGGCCTTCGGCGAGGTCTACCAGTCGCTGAAGACCGGGGTCATCGACGGGGCCGAGAACAACTATCCGTCCTACGAGTCGACCAACCATTTCGAGGTCGCCCGGTTCTACTCGATCACCGAGCACCTGATCATCCCCGAGTGCCTCTGCGTCTCCACCGCGTCCTGGGACGCGCTGTCGGACGAGGACAAGGCGGCGGTGAAGGCGGCGGCGGTCAACGCGGCCGCGATGCAGCGCGAGCTGTGGGCCGAGCGTGAGAAGGCGAGCCTGGCCAAGGTCCGCGAGGCCGGCGCCCAGATCAACGAGGTCGAGGACAAGGCCGCCTTCCAGTCGGCGATGGACCCGGTCTATGCCGGTTTCATCGAGAAGAACCCCGACCTGAAGTCGTGGATCGACGACATCAAGGCCACGAAGTGATGCGGCCGGGCGCGTCGCAGGGCGCCTGCGCGCGCCCGGTCCCCGGACATCCGGGGCGCGGAGGGGCGGCATGAGCGCCGGCCCCTCGCATCCCCCGAGCCCCCCGCCCGGCGCCGACGCGCCGGGCGGGGGCGCGCCGCCCCGGATCGTCGAGGACATCCATGAGCTCACGGGGCCGAAGCCCGATGCGATCGCGCCGCCCTTTCCGGCGGCGGACCGCTGGATGGGCCGCATCGCCAGCCTGTGCATGGTCGTCGCCGGGGTGCAGATGGTGGTGCTGGTCGGCTTCATGGGCTGGCTGGTCTTCGGGCGCTACGTGCTCAACGACACGCCGACCTGGGTGGAGCAGCTGTCGCTGCTGCTGATCGCCTACATCACCTTTCTCGGCGCCGCGATCGGCGTGCGCGACGAAAGTCACCTGTCCATCGACTTCATCCGCGAGGCCCTGCCCCCCGTCCCCCGCGCCATCCTGCGGCTGCTGGCCGACGCGATGGTGATCGTGTTCACGGCGATCATGGCCTGGCAGGGCTGGAAGCTGGTCGCCACCAACCTGACGCGCGAGATCCCGATGCTGGGCGTGTCCGAGAGCTGGCGCGCCGCCTCGCTGGTCGCCTTCGGCGTGCTGGGCGCGGCCTTCGCCATCCTGCGTCTCGCGCAGCGCCTGCGCGCCCCCACCCGGAGCCTTCCATGGGACTGACCCTGCTGTTCGGGCTGTTCGCGCTCGGACTATTCGCGGGGGCGCCGGTCGCCTTCGCGCTCGGCCTCGCGGCGGTGGCCTGCTTCGCCTATGAGGGGCTGCCCCTGTTCGTCGCCTTCCAGCGCATCCTGTCGGGGGTCTCGACCTTTTCGCTGCTGGCGATCCCGTTCTTCATCTTCTCCGGCGAACTGATGCTGCATGGCGGCATCGCCCGCCGGCTGGTCGGGCTGGCCGCCGCCGCCGTGGGGTCGGTGCGCGGCGGGCTGGGGGTGGTGAACGTCGCCTCCTCGATGCTGTTCGGCGGCATTTCGGGGTCGGCGGTGGCCGACACCTCGGCGCTGGGCTCGATCCTGATGCCGGTGATGAAGGAGAAGGGCTACGACGCCGACTACGCGGTGAACGTGACCGTCACCTCCTCGGTCGCGGGGATCGTGATTCCGCCCTCGCACAACATGATCCTGTTCGCGGTGGCGGCGGGGGGCGGGATCTCCGTCTCCAACCTCTTCGTGGCGGGGATCCTGCCGGGCGTGCTGATGTGCCTGTGCCTGATGGTGGCGGCCTACCTGGTGGCGGTGAAGCGCGGCTACCCGGCCGAGCCCTTCCCGGGCTGGAAGGCGCTGGCGCTGCGGGCGGCGGATTCGCTGCCCGGCCTGATGACGGCCGTCATCATCGTCGGCGGCGTGCTGTCGGGCGTGCTGACCGTCACCGAGTCCGGGGCGTTCGGCGCCATCTACGCGCTGGTCATCACCGGCATCGTCTACCGGGAGCTCAGCTGGGCCAATTTCACCGCCGCGGTGAAAAGCTCGGTCAGGACCACGGCGCTGGTGATGGTGCTGGTCGGCTGCGCCTCGGCCTTCGCCTGGCTGCTGGCCTTCTACCGGGTGCCCGAGGGGCTGACCGGCCTGCTGCTGGGCATCTCGGAGAACCCGATCGTCATTCTGCTGATGCTCAACGTCATCCTGCTGGCGCTGGGCATGATCATGGACATGGCGGCGCTGATCCTGATCTGCACGCCGATCTTCCTGCCGGTGGCGCAGTCCATCGGCATGGACCCGATCCAGTTCGGGATCATGCTGATGATGAATCTCGGGCTCGGGCTCTGCACCCCGCCCGTGGGCGCGTGCCTGTTCGTGGGCTGCGTGATCGGCGGCATCCGCATCGATCAGGCCGTGCGCACCATCTGGCCGTTCTACCTTGCGGTCTTCACGGCGCTGATGCTTGTCACCTACATTCCGGCGATCTCGCTGTCCCTGCCTTCCCTGCTTCTGGAGTGAGCGCATGAAACTCAAGCGCCTGCTGATCACCGGCGCCGCCGGCGGCCTGGGCCGCCTCGCCCGCGCCCGGCTCGGCCATGTCGCCGAGACGATCCGCCTGTCCGACCTCTCCGAGATGGAGCCCGCCGGCCCGAACGAGGAGGTCATGCGCTGCGATCTCGGGGATTTCGACGCGGTGCGCGCGGTGGTGGACGGGTGCGACGGCATCCTGCATCTGGGCGGCGTGTCGGTGGAGAACACCTTCGACGCGATCCGAAACGGCAACCTGACGGGGCTCTACAACACCTACGAGGCGGCGCGTCAGACCGGCTGCAAGCGGATCCTCTTCGCCTCGTCCAACCACGCCATCGGCTTCCACACGCGGGAGACGAAGCTGGACGCCGACGCGGCTTTCGCCCCGGACAGCCTCTACGGCGTGTCCAAGGTCTTCGGCGAGGCGGTGGCGCTGCTCTATCACGACAAGTTCGGGATCGAGACCGCCCGGGTCCGTATCGGGTCCTGCTTTCCCGAGCCGAAAGACCACCGGATGCTGGCCACCTGGCTGAGCCCCGACGATTTCGTGCGGCTGGTGGAGGCGGTGTTCCGCGCTCCGCGGCTGGGCTGCCCGGTGATCTACGGGGCGTCGGCCAACGCCGAGACGTGGTGGGACAATTCGGCGGCCGGCTATGTCGGCTGGGTCCCGCAGGACAGTTCCGAGCCGTTCCGCGCCAAGCTCGACGCCGCGATGACCCCGCCCGCGCCCGGCGATCCGGTCAACCGCTACCAGGGCGGCGCTTTCGCCGCCTCGGGCCATTTCGAGGACTGACCGCGGTCCGTCCCTCGAAACCTGCCGGGGGGACATCTCCTCCTCTTCCCCGGACAGGATAAGGGCCCGCGCCATGTCTGACGCGGGCCCTCTTTTTCATCTCGCCGGCCCCGTGGCGGGGCGGCGGGCTCAGTTGCGGGCGAGCCAGTCGTCCACCTGGCGCTCGGCCTCTTCCTTGGCGATGCCGTAGCGCTCCTGCAGCTTGCCTTCGAGCCGGGCGCGATCGCCGTCGATCTGGTCGAGCTCGTCATTGGTGAGCTTGCCCCATTCCGTCTGGGCGGAGCCCGCGACCTGCTTCCACTTGCCCTGCACCTGGTCCCAGTTCATGGCGTGTCTCCTCTGTCTGGCCGGTCGCGCGGAGAGCCGCGCGGCGCCGGCGATGGCGGCCCCCCGCGGGGGGCGGACGGGGCCGCCGGGATGACGGGCGGGGGCGCTGTCGGCGCCGCCCTCCGTCGGCGTCTGAGGGGTAAGTTGGCGCCGCTCGTGACCAAAACCGGGCATGCGCGTGACGATAAAGCGGAAAGCGCGGGCGCCCCGCCGCCTTGCCCCCTCCGGCCCCTTCGGCTAGGACGCGGACGCGCCCCTGGCGGGCGCGCAGGTGCACCGCAAGCGAGGGGCGCGAGGCCCATGGCCAAGGACAAGAAACCCCGTCGCCCGAGGGCCGAGACGCCGCGGGGCTTCCGCGACTATTTCGGCGCCGAGGTGACCGAGCGCGCCGCGATGCTGGCGAAGATCACCGAGGTCTACCACGCGCACGGTTTCGACCCGCTGGAAAGCTCCGCGGTCGAGACGGTCGAGGCGCTGGGCAAGTTCCTGCCGGACGTGGATCGTCCCAACGAGGGCGTGTTCGCCTGGCAGGACGAGGACGAAAGCTGGCTGGCGCTGCGCTACGACCTCACCGCCCCGCTGGCGCGCGTCTACGCCCAGCACCGCAACGACCTGCCCAATCCCTATCGCCGCTATGCGGTGGGTCCGGTCTGGCGCAATGAAAAGCCGGGGCCGGGGCGGTTCCGCCAGTTCTACCAGTGCGATGCGGACACGGTGGGCTCCGCCAGCCCGGCCGCGGACGCGGAGATCTGCGGGATGCTCGCCGCGGCGCTGGAAAACGCCGGCATCGCGCCGGGCGACTACCTGATCCGGCTGAACAACCGCAAGGTTCTCAACGGGGTGATGGAGGCGGCCGGCGTGCTCGACCCCGCCGACCCGGAGGCCCATGCCGCCGCCCGCGGGATCGTGCTGCGCGCCATCGACAAGCTCGACCGGCTGGGCGAGGCCGGGGTGCGCGCCCTGCTGGGCGAAGGCCGCAAGGATGACAGCGGCGACTACACCAAGGGCGCCGGGCTGGGCGCGGACCAGGCCGAGATCGTCATGGGCTTCGTCGCCGCCCGCCGCGACACCGGGGCCGAGACCTGCGCGCGGCTGCGCGAACTGGTCGGCGCCTCGGTCCAGGGGGCGGAAGGCGTGTCGGAGCTGGAGCAGATCGCCGAATTGCTCGACCGCCAGGGGCTCGGCCCCGACCGCATCGTCATCGACCCGTCGGTGGTCCGGGGCCTGGGCTACTACACCGGCGCCGTCTACGAGGCCGAGCTGACCTTTGAAATCCTCGACGAAAAGGGCCGGCCGCGCCAGTTCGGCTCCGTCGCCGGGGGCGGGCGCTACGACGGTCTGGTGAAGCGCTTCACCGGGCAGGCGGTGCCGGCGACCGGCGTCTCCATCGGGGTGGACCGGCTGCTGGCCGCGCTGCGCGCCAAGGGACGCATGAGCGCCGAGGCCGCGGGGCCCGTGGTGGTCACCGCCATGGATCGCGACCGGCTGGGCGATTATCAGGCCATGGCCGCGGAGCTTCGCGCCGCCGGCATCCGGGCCGAGGTGTTCCTCGGCGGCGGGAACATGGGCAAGCAGCTGAAATATGCCGACAAGCGCGCCGCCCCGGTGGCGGTGATCGAGGGCGGGGACGAGAAGGACCGCGGCGTGGTCCAGATCAAGGATCTCGCGCTCGGCGCCCGTCTGGCGGCGGATATCGAGACCAACGAGGACTGGAAGGCCCAGCCCGCCCAGATGGAGATCCCGCGCGCCGAACTGGTCGCGCAGGTCCGCGCCATGCTCGCCCGGGCCGCCGGCCCCGCGGAGGGCTGAGCCGATGTCCGCCGATCGCGCCTATCTGACGGGCGGCCGCATGGGCGACGGGCTCGCCCGGCTTGCGGCCGAGATCGCGCGCATCGACGCGGGTTTCGCCGATGCCGGGGCGCAGGCGGTGGAGCCCGCCGCGCTCCAGCCCTCCGGCCCGCTGCTGGGGCTCTATGGCGAGGACATCCGCGCCCGCGCCTTCGTCACCACCGACCCGGTGGAGGGGGAGCTGATGCTGCGCCCCGACTTCACCGTGCCGGTTCTGCGCCTGCACATGCAGGGCGGCGCCGCGCCGGCCCGCTACCGCTATTGCGGGCCGGTCTATCGGCGGCAGGAGCCGGGATCCGCCCGCCCCACCGAATATCTCCAGGCCGGGGTCGAGATCCTGGGCGAGGCCGATCCGGTCGCCGCCGACGCCGAGGTCTTCGCCCTGATCCGCGAAGCGCTGGGAGAGGTCGCGGAAACCGCGGCCGTGCGCACCGGCGACCTGTCCATCGCCTTCGCCGCGGTGGCCGGGCTGGAGGCGCCGGAGCGCTGGAAAGCCGCGCTGCGCCGGCATCTGTGGCGCCCCGCCAAGTTCCGCGCCGTGCTGGAAGGTTTCGGAGAGCGTCCCGCCCCCACCCCCGCCCGCGCCGCCCTCGTCGCCGCCGCGAACCAGGGGGAGGACGCGCTGCGCGCCCATGTCCGCGCGCTCGGCCCCCTGCATGGCGCGCGGCCCTTCGAGGACGTGCTGGCCCGCGCCCGCGAACTGGCCCAGGACGCCCGCATGACCCTGCCCCGCGGCCAGATCGACTGGCTGGAGGCGGTGCTGGCGGTCAAGGGCCCCTCGGCCGAGGCGCTGGAGGCCCTGCGCGCGCTCGACGTCAACGCCGCCCTGCGCCCGGCGCTGGACCGCATGGCGCGGCGGCTGGACGCGCTGGGGCCGGGGGCGGAGACGCTGCCCTTCGACGCCTCCTTCGGGCGCGGGCTGGAATATTATGACGGCTTCACCTTCGAGTTCTCCGCCCCCGACCGCCCCGGCCTGCCGCCGCTGGCCGGCGGCGGGCGCTACGACGCGCTGACCTCGCGGCTGGGTTTCGTCGGCGCGCTGCCCGCCGTCGGCGGCATCGTGCGCCCCGAGGCCCTGCTCGCCGCCTCGGGAGGGGTGTGACCATGGCCGGACCCGCTTCGGATCGCTCCGCCGACCGCATCATTCTCGGCCTGCCGTCCAAGGGCCGGCTGCGCGACGCCTGCTTCGAATGGTTCGCCGAACGCGGCGTGACCGTCGAGGGCACGGGAGCCGAGCGCGAATACGCCGGCCGCGTGGTGGGGGTGGAGGGCGTGGACCTCGCCCTGCTTTCCGCCGGGGAGATCCCCAAGGAGCTCGCCGCCGGCCGCATCCATCTCGGCGTGACCGGCGAGGACATGGTGCGTGAGCGGATCCCCGACGCCGACGCGGCGGTGCGGCTGCTGGCGGCGATGGGCTTCGGCTTCGCCGACCTGGTGATCGCGGTCCCCGACGCCTGGGCGGATGTGGAGACGATGGCGGATCTCGACGCCGTGGCCGGCCGGCTGCGGGCCGATCTGGGCCGTCCGCTGCGCATCGCCACCAAGTATCACCTGCTGGTGCGCCGTTTCCTGCGCGCGCAGGGGGTGGCGGACTGCCTGCTGGTCGACAGCCAGGGCGCCACCGAGGGCGCGGTGCGCCAGGGCGCGGCGGAGGCCATCGCCGACATCACCACCTCGGGCGCCACCCTGACCGACAACCGGCTGCGGCCGCTGGTCGACGGGCTGATCCTCAAGAGCCAGGCGCATCTGTGCCTGTCCAACCGCGCGGCGCTGGGCCCGGCGCGCGCGGCGCGGCTGGATGCGCTGGGCGAAGCGCTCGGTCTGGGCCCGCTTGCATCGGCTCGGGTCCCGCAATAGCGTCCCTCACCTCGCTCTGAGATGTCAGCGCCCGCGCCGCCCGGCGCCGCCTGTCCGAGGGAGGCCGACCCCCACCGCGCCGGGTTGTTTCGGCTGGGGCCGCCGCGTTGCGCTCGTGCCCCGTTCGGCTAAGGATCACAACAAGATGCACAACCTGCCGCTGCTGCGGTCCACGTCTCAGCTTCGCTCCCGCATCCGGTCCTGGCGGGCCTTCGGGGAAACCGTCGCGCTGGTCCCGACGGGGGCCGGCCTGCACGAGGGCCACGCCGCGGTGATCCGCGCCGCGCGGGCCGAGGCGGACCGGGTGCTGGTGGCCGCCGCCGACTGGTGGGGGGAGCCCGCCGCGCTGACCGATGCCGCGGCGATCGAGGCGCTTTGCGACAGGGCCGACGAGGCCGGGGCGGACGCGGTCTACATCCCCTCCCAGGCCGCGCTGCGGCCGGAGGGCGCCCGCACGCGGCTGGTGACCGGCGCCATGGGCGATGTGATGTGCGGCGAGGACCGGCCCGGCATGTTCGCCGCCTACGCGCTGGCGGGGGTGCGGATGCTCAGCCACGCCCAGGCCGATTTCGCCTTCTACTCGGAGCGCGAATGGCAGCGGCTGGCGATCATGCGCCAGGTCTCCGCCGATCTCGCGCAGCCGACCGAGGTCCGCGCCGCGCCGACGGAGCGGGACATGGACGGCGTCGCCCTGTGCGAAGAGGCCGAGGCCCTGACCGGCGCCGACCGCGACTGCGCCCTGCGCCTGTGGCGGGAGATCAGCCGCGCCGCGTCGTCGATCGAAGCGGGCGGCGCGCCGGACCCGGCGCTGGACGACGCCGCCGACCGGCTCGCCGACGCGGGGGCGGAGGTCGAGTATCTCGACCTGCGCGACGCCGCGACACTGGAAGAAGTCGAGACCTGGAACGCCGAGCGCCCGGCCCGCGTCTTCGTCGCGATCAGGCTGGGCGAGGCCCGGCTGGTGGACAACGTCGCCGTCGGCGGCGGGAGCGACACGACGGTTCTCTGAGGCCGCGCCGCGCCGCGCCGGGGGGGCCGGAGGGCGCGGCTCAGTCGTCGCCGTCGCGGAGCTGGGCGAGAGCGGCGCCGACTTCGGACACCGTGTCGGCCAGCGCCGCCACCGCCGCCACCGGGGCCGAGCCGAAGTCGATGCGCAGCGCCACCGAGCCGGTGGGGCTGTTCCCGTCGGACCCGGCCCGCAGGCTCGGCCACGGCCGCGGGTCCTCCAGCGCGTGCAGCACGCCCAGAAGGTCCGGGGCTTCGGCGGTGACGCCCGACTGGGCGTATTCCAGAAACCAGCGGCGCAGGGGCGCGAGGTCCAGCCCGCGCTGGGCCGGGGCCAGCACCAGGTCGGCGCAGTCCCAGCGGAAGGCGCCGATGACCAGCGGGGCCGGGCCGTCCTCGCCCTGCCAGCCGCCGCCGCCGTCTCCGCCCGGAGCGCCCCCCGGATCGCCGGACGAGGCGATGATCGGCGAGAAATGCTCCGCCACCGCGGCGGGCAGGCGGCTGCGCACCACGGGATGGGCGATGCGCCCGGCGGTCTCGGCCTCGAAGTCATGGCGGGAGGGCAGGGCCAGCACGCCGGCGCGCGCGGCCTTGCCGTCGGCCCCGCGGCGCCACGGTTCCGGCGTCACGTCGGCGCCCGAGGAGATCGCGCGCGCCATCCGGGTCAGCAGTTCGGCGACATGCGCCTCCCGCAGGGGGGCCAGCGCGGCTTCCATGATCGGGCTGACTTCCAGCATCGGTCCCGGCCCTTCCCTCCTGTTCGCGTCGCGCTCAGCGCACGCCGATATCGGCGAGCGCCCGGCGCAGTTCCGGCGGCAGGTCGGCGCCCGGCGTCCCGGTCGCGGCCCCGAGGTCGGCCGGCGCCGCCTCCGGGGTCAGGTAGCGCCAACCCTGGAACGGGCGGCGGGGCGCGGCCTCGGTGCGGTGAATTTCAGGGTTCAGCACGATGGCGCAGCGGGCGACGCCGTCCTCGCCCTCCACCCGCTCCAGCGCCTCGATGCGCTGGCGGGCGAGCACCTGTCCCTTGAACACCCAGTAGAGCGAGCCGCCGGCGACCAGTTCATCCCCGCGCTTGGGCCACATGCGGGTGACATGGCGCGGGCGCGGGTCGCGGCCGGTGGCGAGCCTTTCGGCGGCGCGGGCGCGCTGCCAGCCCTCCAGGTCCTCCACCCGCTCGGCCCCCACGCACAGCTTGACCATGTGCACGGACGGGGCGGGATCGGCGGCGGTGGAGGTCACGGAACGGCGCTCCGGCAATCGCTGAACGGGGGATGCGCCGGGGGCGCGCCCCCGGCGGGGGTGGGCGCCGGCGCGGGGCGCGGCGGGGGCTTCGAAAAGCCCGCCGCCGGCCGCGTGGTTCAGGGAAGGTAGCGCTGCAGGGGGGCGACGTCGAGCGCGCCCGACCGTCGCGCCCGGATGGCGCGGGCCGCGGCGCGCGCCCCGGCGGCGGTCGTGTAGTAGGGGATCCCGGAATACAGCGCGACCGAGCGCAGCTCCTTGGAATCATGGACCGACTGCGCGCCCTCGGTGGTATTGAAGACCAGCGCCACCTCGCCGTCCTTCATGCGGTCGACGATGTTGGGCCGGCCCTCGTAGACCTTCTTCACGGTCTCGGTCTCGACCCCGTTTTCGCGCAGATAGGCGGCGGTGCCGTCGGTGGCGAGCAGGGTGAAGCCCATATCGGCCACCATCCGCGCTGCGTCGAGGATCGCGGGCTTGTCCGCGTCCTTCACCGACAGGAACACTTTTCCGGTCTCGGGCAGGGCGACGCCGGCGCCGATCTGGGCCTTGAGGAAGGCCCGGTCGAAGGACACGTCCAGCCCCATGACCTCGCCCGTCGAGCGCATTTCCGGCCCGAGCAGCGTGTCCACGCCGGGGAAGCGGGCGAAAGGCAGCACCGCCTCCTTCACCGCGAAGCGCGGGATGTCGGGGGATTTCAGGGTGAAGGCCCCGAGCTTCTCGCCGGCCATGACCCGGGCGGCGATGGCCGCGATGGGCGAGCCCACGGCCTTGGCCACGAAGGGCACGGTGCGCGAGGCCCGCGGATTGACCTCCAGCACGTAGATGTCGCCGTCCTT
Organism: Albimonas donghaensis; assembly: GCF_900106695.1. Lineage (GTDB taxonomy): Bacteria > Pseudomonadota > Alphaproteobacteria > Rhodobacterales > Rhodobacteraceae > Albimonas > Albimonas donghaensis. Next base: position 61,433 of record NZ_FNMZ01000003.1, on the reverse strand, counting down.
GATCGCGAACTGCACGTTCATCAGGCCGACCACATCGAGCCCCAGCGCCAGCTTCTCGGCCTGGAGCTTCAGTTCGTCCACCATCTCGCGGCTCAGCGAATAGGGGGGGAGGGAGCAGGCCGAGTCGCCGGAATGCACGCCGGCTTCCTCGATATGCTCCATGACGCCGGCCACATGCACCGTCTCGCCGTCGCAGAGCGCGTCCACGTCGACCTCGACCGCGCCGGACAGGTAGCTGTCGATCAGCACCGGCGACGTCCCCGACACCACCACCGCGTCGCGGATGTAGCGGGTCAGGCCCTCGTCGTCGCGCACGATCTCCATGGCCCGGCCGCCCAGCACGTAGGAGGGGCGGATGACCACCGGGTAGCCGACTTCGTTGGCGATGCGCATGGCCTGCTCGCCGGTGGTGGCGATGCCGTTGCGCGGCTGCTTCAGGCCCAGCTTGTTCAGCAGGCCCTGGAAGCGCTCGCGGTCCTCGGCCAGGTCGATGGCGTCGGGCGTGGTGCCGAGAATCGGGATGTCGGCGGCTTCCAGCGCGCGGGCGAGCTTCAGCGGCGTCTGGCCGCCGAACTGCACGATGACGCCGTGAAGCGTGCCGGCCTCCTGCTCCTTGAGCAGGATCTCCAGCACCGTCTCCTCGGTCAGCGGCTCGAAATAGAGGCGATCCGAGGTGTCGTAGTCGGTGGAGACCGTCTCCGGGTTGCAGTTGACCATGATGGTCTCATAGCCCGCGTCGGTCAGCGCGTAGCAGGCGTGGCAGCAGCAATAGTCGAACTCGATCCCCTGGCCGATGCGGTTGGGGCCGCCGCCGAGGATCGCGACCTTCTTGCGGTCCGAGGGCCGGGCCTCGCATTCCACCCAGCCCATCGCGTCGGATTCGTAGGTCGAATACATGTAGGGGGTCTGGGCCTCGAACTCCGCGGCGCAGGTGTCGATGCGCTTGTAGACCGGGCGCACGTCCATGGCGTGACGGGTCTGGCGGACCTTGTCCTCGGGCAGGTTGCACAGCTTGGCCAGCCGCGCGTCCGAGAAGCCCATCATCTTCACCGCCCGCATGGCGCGGGCGTCGGCCGGCAGGCCCTCGGCGATCAGCTTCGCCTCCATGTCCACGATCTCGGCGATGCGGTCGAGGAACCACGGGTCGAAGGCGGTGGCGCGCTGGATCTCGGCGTTGGTCAGCCCCTCGCGCATCGCCTGGGCGACGACGCGGATGCGGTCCGGGGTGGCCTTCGACAGGGCGGCGATGACGGCGCGCTTGCGGTCGGTTCCGGCTTCGTCGGCGCCGGGGATCTCGATCTCGTCGAAGCCGGTCAGGCCGGTCTCCATCGAGGCCAGCGCCTTCTGCATCGATTCGGCGAAGGACCGGCCGATGGCCATGGCCTCGCCCACCGACTTCATCGCCGTGGTCAGGTCGTTCTTGGCGCCGGGGAATTTCTCGAAGGCGAAGCGCGGGATCTTGGTGACCACGTAGTCGATCGAGGGCTCGAACGACGCCGGCGTCACCTTGGTGATGTCGTTGTCCAGCTCGTCGAGCGTGTAGCCCACGGCCAGCTTCGCGGCGATCTTGGCGATCGGGAAGCCGGTGGCCTTGGAGGCCAGCGCCGAGGACCGCGACACGCGCGGGTTCATCTCGATCACCACCATGCGCCCGGTCTCGGGCTCCAGCGCGAACTGGACGTTGGAGCCGCCGGTCTCCACCCCGATCTCGCGCAGCACCGCCAGGGACGCGTTGCGCATCCGCTGGTATTCCTTGTCGGTCAGCGTCAGGGCGGGGGCGACGGTGATGGAATCGCCGGTATGCACGCCCATCGGGTCGATATTCTCGATGGAGCAGATGATGATGCAGTTGTCCGCGGTGTCGCGGACCACCTCCATCTCGTATTCCTTCCAGCCGAGCAGGCTTTCGTCGATCAGGATCTGCGAGACCGGCGAGGCGTCGAGCCCGGATTTGCAGATCCGCTCGTAATCCTCGCGGTTATAGGCCACGCCGCCGCCGGTGCCGCCCATGGTGAAGGCGGGGCGGATGATGGCGGGCAGGCCGATATTGGGCAGCGCCTCCATGCATTCGGCCATGGTCGAGGCGATGGTCGCGGCCGGGTTCTCCAGCCCGATGCGGTCCATGGCCTCGCGGAACAGCTTGCGGTCCTCGGCCATCTCGATGGCGGCGCGCTTGGCGCCGATCAGCTCGACCTCGTATTTCGCCAGCACGCCGGCGTCGTCCAGCGCCAGGGCGGCGTTCAGCGCGGTCTGGCCGCCCATCGTGGGCAGAATCGCGTCGGGGCGCTCGGCCTCGATGATCTTGGTGATCGCCTCCACCGTGATCGGCTCGATATAGGTCGCGTCGGCCATCTCGGGGTCGGTCATGATGGTGGCCGGGTTCGAGTTGACCAGGATGACCCGGTAGCCTTCCTCGCGCAGGGCCTTGCAGGCCTGGGCGCCGGAATAGTCGAACTCGCAGGCCTGACCGATAACGATGGGCCCCGCGCCGATGATCAGGATGGAGGAGATATCGTTGCGTCTGGGCATGTTTCGTCTCCTCGTCCCGCGCGTGCGGGCGGCGTGCGTCGTCTTCGGCGGGGTCGGGTGGGACCGCGCGGGTTATATATCAGCGCGCGGAGGACGCAAGGCGGGGCGCGCTCAGGTCGCGCCGGACCCGGCTGCGGGACGGGGCGCGGGACGGGGGCCGGGGCGGGGGCCGGGGCGGGCGCCGCGCTCCGGCGCGACGACGGCGGCCAGCGCGAGGCCGAGCGCCACGGCCAGCGGCGACAGCGACCAGGCGAAATGCAGCCCGGGGGCCAGGCGAAATGCCGCCGTGGCGGTGATCAGGGCCAGGATCGCCGCGCCCGCGATCCAGGCGCCGAAGCGCAGCCGGAAGCCCAGCGCCACCGCCAGCGGGACGAGAAACGGGAAGTAATGCGTCCAGGCCAGCGGCGCGGCGACGGTGACGAGGATCAGCGCCGCGGGCATCAGCCGCCCCCGCCTCGCCTCGGTTCCGCGGGGCAGGAGGCGAATCGCCGCCGCGGCCAGCGCCGCCAGCACCAGCGCCCAGGTCAGCGGCAGGGCGCCGGGGGGCACGGGAACCACGCCGATCCCCTCGGGCATCTGCGCGCCGAACAACTTCGAGACGGGGTTCAGCAGGCTCTGGTTCATGCCGCCCGATTGCAGCAGCGTCCCGATGCGGCCGAGCTGGTCGAGAAAGGCCCGTGTCTCCTCGACCCCGCCGATGATGAGGTTGACCGCGAACAGCGCCGCCCCCGCGCCCAGCGCCCAGCCCGCCGCCCGCCAGCGCCCGGCGATCAGCCACCAGACCCCCATCGCCGCGGGCGACAGCTTCAGCGCCGCGGCCAGCGCCAGCAGCATTCCTGCGCGCGCCGGGCGGTCGCGCTCGGCCTCGCGCAGGGCCAGAAGCAGCGCCAGCGTCGCCCAGGGCTGCACCTGGTTGAACCAGGCCGAGGCCGCGGCCGGCCAGGCGAAGGGCAGCGCGACGAGGCTGATCGCGGCGACCTGCACGCCCCGCCCCTCCGGCGCCCAGAGCCGCGCCGCGACCCAGGCGCCCGCGGCCAGCGCCCCGGCATTGGCGATCGCGAAGCCCGCATGGAACAGTCGCCAGGGCAGATGCGCGGCGGGAAAGGCCGCGATCTCCGCCCAGATCGGCGCGAAGACGAAGGCCAGAAGCCAGTCTCGATAGCCGCCCGCAGCCGCGGCCGCGCTCCATTCCGGGTCGTGCACCTCGGGCGAAAGCAGCGGCTGGTAGACGTAGAGATGCGCCTCCGCCCCCTCCGCCGCCAGCCGGCCCGCGACATAGAGCGGCGCGAGGTCCAGCCCGCGTCCGCCCAGCCCGATCCAGGTCAGCATCGCCGTGGCGAAGGCGGTCGCGGCCAGCGCCGCGAGCCGCCAGAGCCGGTCGGCGCGGGGATCCGCTCCGAGCGGGGCCGCGAGCGCTCGGAGCCGCGCGCGGCGCGGGCTCATGCCGGGTCCCGTTCCGGGGAAACGCGTTCGGGCGCCAGGATCGAGGTCAGCGCCAGGATCGCCAGCGCCGGCAGGGTCAGCAGGGCGATGTCGTCGCTGAACCCGCGGGCCTTCCAGAACACCAGCGAGGCGAAGAGCATCATCCCCAGCGAGACCGCCGCCGCGACGCCACCGAAGCGGACGCGATAGCGCAGGGCGACCGCCCAGGGGACCATGAAGGTGAAGTAATGCGCCCAGGCCAGGGGCGCCGCCAGCAGCGTGACCGCCATAACCACCGGCATCAGCCGGGTCCGCTGCGCCTCGGCGATCCGCTCGGCGGGGCCTCCCGCGCGCGTCCATCCCGCGAGCCGGCAGGCCGCCAGCGCCAGCGTCCCCAGCGCCAGCCCCCAGGCCAGCGTCCGCGCGCCTGGCGGCATCGGCGCGGCGAAGGCGAAGCCGGGCAGGTCCGCCCCAAGGGCGCGGGCGGCGAAGACCATCAGGCTCTGGTTCATGCCGCCGGTGGAGGCGCCGTCCCCGATGCGCGCGAGCAGGTCGAAGAAGGCCCGCGTCTCCGCCGCGCCCGCCGCCGCGAGGTTGAGCGCGAGCAGCGCCGCCCCGGCGCCCAGCGCCCAGAGCGCCGCCCGCCACCGCCCTGTCATCAGCCAGTACAGCCCGAAGACCGCCGGCCCCAGCTTCACCGCCGCGGCCAGCGCGAGCAGGCAGCCGGCGCGGGCGGGGCGGCCGCGCTCTCCGGCCTCCAGCGCGAGCAGGCAAATCAGGGTGATCGCCGGCTGCGCCTGGTTGAACCAGGTGGAGCTCACCGCCGGCCAGGCGAAGGCCATCAGCGCGAGGCTGGCCAGCGTGGCGCGGGTCCGGACCGACGCGGGGGCCCACATCCGCGCGCCGACCACCGCCACCCCGGCCATGGCCAGGCCCGAGATCAGCGCCGTCGCCGCCGAGAAGGCCGGCCAGGACAGCGCCGTCGCCGGCCAGGCCAGCAGATGCGCCCAGACCGGCGGGAACACCCAGGCGAAAATCGAATGCTCATAACCCGCCTCGGCGGCGATGCGCGTCCAATCCGGATGCTCGATCATCGGCCCGAGCGCGGGCTGGAAGACATAAAGCAGGTCCGCCCGCCCTTCCGCCGCCAGCCGACCGGCGATGTAGAGCGGCGCCAGGTCCAGCCCCCGGCCCTGCAGCCCCCAGGCGGTCAGCAGCCCGGCGCAGGCCGCGAAGGCGAGCGCCATGGAGATCCGCGCGGCGTGGGAGGGCGCGCGCGCCTCGCCATCCCGCGCCTCGTCATCCCGCGCCGCGCCGACCGTCGCGGCGGAGGGCCCGCCCGCGACCTCGATCCTCTCCGCCATGCCACGCCCTCGCCCGATACGCGCCTTGCCCGCGCCCGCCGCCCGGCGAGCATCCCTTCCGGCACGCTCGAAAAGGACGTTTCCAGTCCCTCCGGCGCGCATTGCCCGGTGTCGCGAAACGAAACCCTGGCTTAAGGTCGAGCCTCGCATGATGGGGCGGCGTTCATCAAGCAAGCGGCGAGAAGGACAGGACGAGGCATGGCGGCGGGAGTCGGAACGGGATTTCTGGAAACGGCGGCGGTTTTCCTCGGCGCCGCGGTGGCGGCGGTGCCGATCTTCAACCGTCTCGGGCTGGGCTCCGTCATCGGCTACCTCGCCGCGGGCGCGGCCATCGGCCCCTTCGGCCTCGGCCTGGTGGGCGAGGTCGAGACGGTCATCGCCTTCGCGGAATTCGGCGTGGTGCTGCTGCTCTTCGTCATCGGGCTGGAACTGCGGCCGGCACGCCTCTGGCGATTGCGGGTGGAGATCTTCGGCCTCGGCCTCGCCCAGGTCGGGCTGACCACGGCGGCCTTCTTCCCGCTGCTGCAGGCGGCGGGGCTGGACTGGCGGCCGGCGCTGGTGGTGGGGGCGGCGATTGCGTTGAGCTCCACGGCCTTCGCGGTGCAGCTGCTGCGCGAAAAGGGCGACCTGACCCGGCCCTACGGGGACCGGGCGTTCTCGATCCTGCTGTTCCAGGACCTCGCCATCGTGCCCTTGCTGGCGCTGGTCGCCATCCTCGCGCCCTTCGTCGGGGGCGAGACCCTGCAATGGCGCGGCGTGCTGCTGGCGCTGGGGGCGATCGCGGCGCTGGTCGCGGCGATGCGCTACGGGATGGGGCCGTTGCTGACGCTGATCGCGAAGACCCGCGCCGACGAGGTGTTCACCGCCGCCGCCCTGCTGGCGGTGATCGCCGCGTCGCTGCTGATGCACGCGGTGGGGCTGTCGATGGCCATGGGCGCCTTCATCGCGGGCGTTATGATGGCCGACACCGAGTATCGCCACCAGCTGGAGACCGATATCGAGCCGTTCCGCGGCCTGCTGCTCGGCCTGTTCTTCATGGGCTTCGGGATGACCGTGGACTGGCCCCTGGTGGCGCAGTGGTGGTGGCTGGTGATCGGCGGCGCTTTCGCGGTGTTCGCGCTCAAGGGCGGGATGCTCTATCTGCTGGCGCGGATCATGCGCTCCCCCCATTTCGACGCGCTGCGCATCGCGGCGACGCTGGGGCAGGGGGGCGAGTTCGCCTTCGTCATGTTCACCGCCGCCGCCGGCTCGGCCCTGCTGGACCGGCAGGAGGCGTCGCTGCTCTCGGCCGTGGTCACGGCCTCGATGGTGCTGACCCCCTTCGCGGTGAAGCTGGCCGAGCGGATGCGCCCCGCCGAGTCCGAGGACGGCGAGGACATCGAGGACGTGTCGAAGGCCGAGGGGTCGGCCCGCATCCTGGTGGCGGGCTTCGGGCGGGTCGGGCAGGTGGTGGCGCGGATCATGCGCATGCGCGGCTACGACGTGACGCTGATCGACAACTCTCCCCGCCTGATCAAGATGGGGTCGACCTTCGGCAACAAGGTCTATTACGGCGACGCCCGCCGGGTGGACGTGCTGCGCACCGCGGGCGCGGCGACGGCCGACATCATCTTCCTGTGCATCGACGATCGCGACGGGGCCAAGCACGCGGTGGAGAAGATCCGCGTGGCCTTCCCCGACGCCGGCATCTTCGCGGACACCTACGACCGGTTCTCGGAATGGGAGCTGCGGGAGGCGGGGGCGCACGAAGTGGTGCGCGAGACCTTCGAGTCGGCCGTCGAGCTGGCCCGGCGCGGCTTGCGCCGGCTGGGCGACGGCGAAGTGGCCGAGGAGCTGATCGAGGAGTTCCGGCGGCGCGACGCGGAGCTGGCGCGCTTGCAGAACAAGTACGGCGTGGCCGAGGGGCTGGAGAAGCTTCGCGAGAAATACACGCTGGATTCGCCCGGCTGAGAGGGGCGTGACGGGGTGGGCCGGGGGCGGACTCCCGTCCGCTGCGCGTCCGGATCGCCCGCCCGCCGGCCCCGCATCGGGCGGGGCGCTGCCGAAGACGCCCGCGGACCGTCTGGGTCGGCGCCGGATTTCGCCCGACATGCTCTGCGCGCCGCGCGCTCCCGCTCCATCCGAAGATCACGCCGGAGCGGTCCGCCCAAGCCCGTATCGGCGTCATCCGACCCGCGACGCGAACCCGCACATCACCAGGGGAAGCGGAACCTGCGCCGGCGCCTCGGTCAACGCGTCGATTTCGATGAGGGCGGGGGAGCCGAGGCTGGCTCTGGTCCCGAGAAACCCGAACGGCAGATCGGCGGCGCCTGACCCGAACATCCCGCCGCCGCTGTCGAAGACACGGGTCGGAACGGAGCCGGCGAAGTCTCCGCCCTCCGCGCCAAGGTCGAAGAACCCCGACCCGTTATCCCTGCTGTGTTTCTGCTCGGAGCAGGTGTCGGGGTCCGGGAGAAGCCCGGATCTCGCCAATGCCGATCCCGCCCAGGCCGTCCCCGCCCTGACGTCGGAGACGGCGCTGGCGATATTCCGGTGCAATTCGTCTTTCGGCGCTGCGCCGGTTCATGAGCTGAAACGGTTGCCGGTCCCGATTGGGATTTGAAGGCGGCACGGCGACTTGAAGATGCGGGGATTCCAGTATCACGGCGTCAATGCGCACTTCTGAGCGAAATCAGCTTGCCCGCCCGGTCCGCGGCGGCGGTTTCGGCGTGGGCCGGGCCCTGGAGCTAGGGGCTCCAGGCCCGCGCCGTCTCCGCGTAGATGCGGGCGGCGGTCGCCACGTCGGCGAGGACCACGCTCTCATCCGCCTCGCCCGAGCCGCCCAGCCGCCCCGGTCCCAGCGTCGCCGTCTCCAGCCCGAAGGCGGGGGCGAGAATGCAGGCGTCGGTGAAATAGCGCGCGCCCCGCGGGACCGCGGCCGCGCCCCGCGCCCGGCTCGCGGCGGCGAGGCAGGCGCGGGCGAGCGGGGCGTCGGGCGCCGTTTCCTGCGCCGGTTTCCAGTCGAGCCGGGTCAGCCGGATCCCCGGTCCCAGACGGGCGGCGAGCGCGGCCTCGGCCGCCTTCGCCGTCACGCCGGGGGGCAGGCGCAGGTCCAGGTCGGCGGCGCAGCGGTCGGGCATCAGGTTGATCGCCGACCCGCCCTCGATCCGGCCGATGTTCAGCGTGGCGCCGCCCAGAAGCGGATGCGTCGCGTCGGGCAGGGCGGTTTCCAGGCCGTCCAGCGCCCGGGCCAGCGCGACGATGGCGTTGACCGCCGGGCCCCCGGCCCCGCCCGCCGCGTTCGCGCCGTCCGAGCCATGCCCCACGGTTCCCCGCGCCTCGGCCCGCAGCCACAGGGCGGAGGTCGTGGCGGTCACCAGGTCGAGCGAGGTCGGCTCCCCCACCAGAATCGCGCCATGGCCGGCCAGCGCCCCGGTTTCGACCAGGCGGCGGGCGCCGATAAGGTTGGCGCTCTCCCCCCCGGTGACGGCGAGGGTGACGTCGCCGGGCGGGGGCGAGTCGCGCAGGGCGGTCAGGGCCGAGATCAGCGCCGCCAGCCCGGATTTCATGTCGCAGGCGCCGCGGCCGTGGAGGCGGGCGCCGTCGTCCTCGCCCGAGAACGGGTCGCGGCGCCACCCCGCCGGGTCGCCGGCGGGCAGGGTGTCCATATGAGCGGAGAAGACCAGGCCGGCGCGCGCGCCGGCGCCCTTGAGGCGGACCAGAAGGTTGAAGCGGCGGGGGGCGAATTCCTCGACCTCGGGGGCGAAGCCGAGGCCCCGCAGGCGGTCGGCGAGCACCGCGCAGATCTCGGCCTCGTCGCCCGGCGGGTCGGGGCTGCGGGCGCGGATCAGGTCGGAGAGCAGGGCGGACAGCGCGGCGCGGTCCAGCATGCGCGGGCTCCTTGCGGGGAGGGGGACGCCCGGGGCCGCCCGAGGGCGGGCGGGCGGGGAGGCGGGGGGCGAGCGCCTCCCGCGCGCCCCCGGGGCTCACCCGATCAAACCCGCATGGCGCTGGCAAGGAAAAGCGGCGGGCCGCCGGCCGCGCCTCGCCCCCGCCACGCCCTGCGCCGGGGCATCGGCCCACCGGCCTGCGTCGCCATTTCGGCGCGACCGGCGAAGGCGGCGGCGGCGCGGCCAGGCGCCTCCGTCGCCGGGCGCGGCGAGCGGGCGGGCGCAATCCGCGCGCGGTCCGCGCCGCGCCTGCGAAGCACCCCCTCCGCCGCGGCCCCTCCGTCGCGACCCCTCCGGCGAGGGCGGGGCGTTCAATGCGCCATCAGCACCGGGATCGGGCTGTCATCCAGCACCGTGCGCGTCACCCCGCCGACCAGGTCCTCGGAGAACTTGGAGTGCTCGTAGGCCCCCATCACCAGCAGCCCGCAGTCATTGGCCGCGGCCACGTCCAGCAGCGTCCGCCCGATCGAGCGCGCGTCCCGCGGCATGTGCCGCCATTCGGTCTGCACGCCGTGGCGGGCCAGCTGGGCCACCACGTCGCGCCCTTCATGGCGCACCGCCCTGCGGTCGTCGCCGATGGCGCAGACCAGCGCCTGGCCCTGCGCCTCCAGCAGCGGCATCGCCTCCGACAGCGCCCGGGCTGCGGCGCGCCCGCCGTCCCAGGCCACCAGCGCCTTGCGGGGCAGCGTCTCCAGCGTCACGCCCCGGGGCGCGATCAGCACCGGCTTGCCCGAACGCAGCGCCACCACGTCGGCGTTGACCGCCAGATGCGCGGTGTCGGCGGTGGAGCTTTCGCAGGCCGCCAGCACCACCATGTCGTAGACCCGCGCCGCTTCCATCAACGAGCCGTCGGCGTGCCCGCCCAGCTCCATGAAATGCACCTTGGCGGGCCGGTCCGCGGCGAGCTTGCGGCTGGCCTCGGCGAAGCTGCGGGCGACGTCCGCGCGGCGGGCGGTCTCGGCCTCCAGCGCGGCGTCGAGCATATGCGGCGTGATCCAGGGCCCAAGCGCCGCGACCGAGCGGCTGGGTCCGTAGCTGAGCAGCCCGGTGACATGGGCGTCGAAGCGCCGGGCCAGCAGGCCGGCCAGCGCCAGCGCCTCGTCCGAGCCGGGCAGGCCGTTATAGGAAAGAAGTATGTTGCGGATGGCCATGGCGTCGCCTCCTCGTGCCTGTGTCGCGGCTGTGGTGCGCCTGCGGGCCGGTCGCCGCCTTGATCCAGGTCAGCCGCGGGACGGATTCGGACGGGGCGGGGCGGGCGGGAGGGGCGGGCGGGCGGCGTTTTCAGGGGAGGCTCGGCCCGGGGATGGGGCGGCGGCGCCGCGGGTTCCGCGCGCCCGCGCTTGACAGCCGGCCCCCGCCGCGTAAAAGGCGCGGGTCCGGCGGCGGTGGCGTCGCGGGATTCCGGCGCCCATGGGCGCGCGCCTCCTCGGGGGAGCGCCCCTGTCGCCCCGAAGGCCCCTCGCCCCTGCGGCGCGGGATCCCGGCGGGAAAGGAGGGCGCCTTGTCGCGAGATCTTATGAAGGAGACGGGGCGATGACCAAGCGCACCTCCGCGAAATACAAGCTCGACCGCCGCATGGGCGAGAACATCTGGGGCCGTCCGAAGTCCCCGGTGAACCGTCGCGAATACGGCCCGGGTCAGCACGGCCAGCGCCGCAAGGGCAAGCTGTCGGATTTCGGCACCCAGCTGCGCGCCAAGCAGAAGCTCAAGGGCTACTACGGCGACATCACCGAGAAGCAGTTCCGCCGCGTCTTCGACGAGGCCGAGCGCCGCAAGGGCGACACCGGTGAGAACCTCATCGGCCTGCTGGAGCGCCGGCTGGACGCGGTCGTCTACCGCGCCAAGTTCGTGCCGACCGTCTTCGCCGCGCGCCAGTTCGTGAACCACGGCCATGTGCTGGTGAACGGCCGCCGGGTGAACATCCCCTCCTACTCGGTCAAGGAAGGCGACGTCATCACGGTCAAGGAGAAGTCCCGCCAGATCGAGCTGGTCATGGGCGCGGTCGACTCCTCCGAGCGCGACGTCCCCGACTACCTGGACGTCGACCACTCCAAGATGACCTGCACCTTCGTGCGCGCCCCCGCGCTGGGCGACGTGCCCTACCCGGTGCAGATGGAGCCGAACCTGGTCGTCGAGTTCTACGCCAAGAACTGATCCCGACCGGATCGACGCGTTTCGGAAGGGGCCGCGCCGCGAGGCGCGGCCCCTTCGCGTTTCGGGCCCCGTCCGGCGCGTCCTTCGCCCGCCGGCGACGGTTCCGCCGGGCGCCGACCTTCCCGCGCCGCGCGGGCGGACCCGTGCCACACGCGCCTTGGTCGACGCGCGGCTCCCTCCCCCCGGTCCTTCGCGCCGCCCGCCGGGGGGGAGCCGCGGCCCCGAGCGTCCGAGAGCCGCGCCCGCGCGCCCGCCGCGGCCGGCGCCGGGGATGCGCGCGGCGCCGTCTCTTCGCCCCCGCGCTCCGCTCGCCCCGCCCGGGCGAGCGCCTCCCGCGTCCTGTCGCGAATTCGTCGCCAGCGCCCTCCATGCTCGTCCGCGCGCCCATCGCGCCGCGTCGCCCTTGCGTTCGAACCCCGAACCCGCGCAGGCTGACCGTCACATAACCGACATGGAGCGTCCCATGACCACCCGCACCTTCCTCGCCGGCGCCGCCGCGCTGGCGCTCATGGCGCCGGCCGCCGCGCTCGCCGATTTCTCGATCTCGATTCTGCACACCAACGACGTGCATTCGCGGCTCGAGCCGATTTCGAAATACGACAGCGGCTGCTCCGCGGCGGACAATGCCGAGGGCAAGTGCTTCGGCGGCTCCGCCCGCCTGATCACCGCCGTGGAGGCCGCGCGCGCCGAGGCCCCGGTCAACCTGCTGGTGGACGGCGGCGACCAGTTCCAGGGCACGCTGTTCTACACCTTCTACAAGGGCAAGGCCGCGGCGGAGATGATGAACGCCATGGCCTATGACGGCATGACCGTCGGCAACCACGAATTCGACGACGGCCCCGAAGTGCTCGCCGGCTTCATGGAGGCGGTGTCCTTCCCGGTGCTGATGTCCAACGCCGACGTCTCCGCCGAGCCGGCGCTGGCCGGCAAGCTGATGCCCTCCGCCATCGTGGAGAAGGGCGGCGAGAAGATCGGCCTGATCGGCCTGACCCCCTACAACACCGATGAGCTCGCCTCGCCGGGCAAGAACATCACCTTCGAGGACCCGTCCGCCGCCGTCGCCCGCGAGGTCGAGAAGCTGACCGCCGAGGGCGTGAACAAGATCGTGGTCCTGTCCCATTCCGGCTACGGCGTCGACCAGCGGGTCGCGGCCGAGGTCGCGGGCATCGACGTGATCGTGGGCGGGCACACCAACACCCTGCTGTCCAACACCTCGGATCGGGCCGAGGGCCCCTATCCGACCATGGTCAAGGGACCGGACGGCGGCGACACGGCCATCGTCTCCGCCTATGCCTACGGCAAGTTCCTGGGCAAGCTGGACGTGGTCTTCGACGACGCGGGCAAGATCGTCACCGCCTCGGGCGAGCCGCTGCTGCTCGACGGGTCGGTCGAGGAGAACGCGCGGATCAAGGGCCGGCTGGAGGAGCTCGCCGAGCCGCTCCAGTCGATCCGCGAGGAAGTGGTCGCCGCCACCGACGCGCCGATCGGCGGCGACAAGTCCATGTGCCGCTCCGGCGTGTGCGAGATGGGCGTGCTGGTCGCCGACGCCATGCTGGACCGGGTCAAGGACCAGGGCGTGGACGTGGCGATCACCAATGGCGGGGGGCTGCGCGCCTCCATCGACGCCGGCGAAGTGACCATGGGCGAGGTGCTGACCGTGCTGCCCTTCCAGAACACGCTGGCCACCTTCAACCTGAAGGGCGCGGACCTGGTGGCGGCGCTGGAGAACGGCGTGAGCCAGGTCGAGGAAGGCGCCGGGCGCTTCCCGCAGGTCGCGGGCATGAGCTTCGTGTGGGATCCGGCCGCGGAAGCGGGCGCGCGCATCGTGTCGGTCGAGGTCGGCGGCGCGGCGCTGGACCCCGAGAAGGTCTACGGCGTGGTGTCGAACAACTACATGCGCTCGGGCGGCGACGGCTACAAGATCTTCGCCACCGCCGCCGCCGACGCCTATGACTTCGGCCCGGGGCTGGAGGAGGTGGTGGCCGATTACCTCTCGGCCAACGCCCCCTACACGCCCTATGTGGATGAGCGCATCTCGAAGAAGTGAGCCGCGCGGGGCGGGGGCGGGCCGCCGCGCCCGCGCCCCCGCCCGCTTTCGCTCCGATCCGATGCGATCCCCTTCGCCCCGTCGCGGTTCGTCCGCGGCGGGGTTTTTCGTCTCCGCCTCCGGGCGGGGACCGTGCTAGCCTTGCCCCCGATATGGGATGCAGGGAGACCGGCCATGCTGCGCGACCGCTATGACAACGCCCTGACCACCGGCTCCGCCGCGGCCCGGGACGCCTATGCGGAGGGCATGGACCTGTTCCTCGCCGCGGATGCGGGGGCGGAGACCGCTTTCACCCGCGCCGCCGGGGAGGACCCGGATTTCGCGCTCGCGCATCTGGCCCTGGCCCGCGATCGTCAGGCCCGCGGCGCGCCCGGCCCGGCGCGCGAGGCGCTGGCCGCCGCCCGCGCCGCCGCCGGGGCGCGGCCCGTCACCCCGCGCGAGGCCGGGCAGCTTCACGCGCTGGGCCTGCTGATCGAGGGTCGCGGGGCCGAGGCCATGGCCGCCATCCGCGCCCAGGCCGCCGCGCATCCGCGCGACGCGATGACCGTGCAGACCTGCACCGGGGTGTTCGGGCTGATCGGCTTTTCCGGCCAGCCGGGGCGGGAGGCGGAGCAGCTGGCCTTCACCGCCGCGCTGGCGCCGCATTACGGCGACGACTGGTGGTTTCTCGCGCAGCACGCCTTCTCGCAGATGGAATCCGGGGCGACCGGGCCGGCGGAAGCGACCATCACGCGGTCGCTGGAGGGCAATCCGCGCAACGCCAACGGGGCGCATATCCGCTCCCACCTGCATTACGAGAACGGCGAGACCGAGGCCGGCTACGCCTATCTCGACGCCTGGCGGAAGGACTATGCGCGGGGCGGCATCCTGCATTGCCACGTGAACTGGCATATCGCGCTCTGGGCGCTGGAGCGGGGGGACGAGGCGACCATGTGGGCGGTGGTGGACGCCGACATCGCGCCGGAGACCGGGGCGGGGCCGGCGCTGAACGTGCTGACCGACATGGCCGCGATCCTCTACCGGGCGGAGCTGGCGGGGGTGCGGGTGGACCCGGCGCGGTGGCGGGCGATCAGCGCCTACGCGTCGGAGCGGTTCCCGAAGCCGGGCATCGCCTTCGCCGACGTGCACGCGGCGCTGGCCCACGCCATGGCCGGGGAGGGCGAGGCGCTGGCCCGCATCCTGCGCGACGCCAGGGGGCCGGCCGGGGACCTGGTGCGGCTGCTGGCCGAGGCCTTCGGCGCCCTGGCCGAGGGCCGCTGGGCCGACGCGCTGGACCCGTTGGCGAAGGCGATGACCGATCACGCCCGGATCGGCGGCAGCCGGGCGCAGCGGGACCTGATCGAGTTCGCCATGGCGGGGGCGCTGCTGAAGCTGGGCCGGGGGGAGGAGGCGAAGCGTCTGCTCGCCATCCGTCGGCCGCTGGCGCCTGCGGGTTCGGTGAAGGGGCTGGTCTGAGGGGCGGCCCGGGACGGGACTCCCCCGCGCTGACGCGCGAGGTTCGCCCGCCCGGGCCGCCCGCCCCATTCCCTTCCCCGCCGTCGCCGCTTACAAAACCCCCATGTGCGGACGTTTCGCCCTGACCACGCCCCAGACCGCGGTGCTGGAGCATTTCTCGGCCGCCCCCAGCCCGAAGCTGGCGGAGCGGCTGGGCAATCTCGGCCCGCGCTGGAACGTCTGCCCGACCACCGACATTCCCGTGGTGCTGAACCATGACGGCGACCGGCTGCTGGCGCCCCTGCGCTGGGGCTTCATCCCGCGCTGGTACAAGGCCCCGAATGGCGGCCCCCTGCTGATCAACGCCCGCGCCGAGACGATCGCCGAGAAACCCGCCTTTCGCGACGCCGCCCGCGCCCGGCGCTGCCTGATCCCGGCCGACGGGTTCTACGAATGGCTGCGCGACGCCGAGCCCAAGCGCCCGTTCTGGCTGCGCCCTGCGGCCGGCCCGCCCGAGGGCTCGCTCTTCGCTTTCGCCGCCGTGTGGGAGATCTGGCGCGGGCCCGAGGGCGCGCCGCCCATCGCCGCCTGCGCCATGGTCACCACCGCCGCTTCCGAGACCATCGCCGGCATCCATCACCGCGAGCCGGTGACCATCGCCCCGGAGAACTACGGGTTGTGGCTGGGGGAGGAGGGCCGCGGCGCCGCGCGCCTGATGCGGGCGGCCGAACCGGGTTTCTGGGCGTTCCACGAGGTCTCGCGGCGGGTCAACGGCGTGAAGGACGACGATCCGCAGCTGATCGACCCGATCGATCTCCCCGACGCCTGACCCGAGACGCCTGACCCGAGACGCCGGAGCGCCCAGGCCTGATCGTCGCAGCCTGAGCGCCGAGGCCTGATCGCCGCGGACGGACCGACGCCGCCCGGCCCCGGTCCCGCCCTCGGCCCCGGTTCCGCGCCGCGCGGGCGCAAGGGCGCCGCTCTCGTCCGGGCGGACGCGCGGCTCCCGTCGCGCGGGGTCAGCGCCAGCGGGCGGCGGCCTCGTCGTCGGCCTCGCGGGCGTCGACCCAGCGGGCGCCCTCGGGCGTCGTCTCTTTCTTCCAGAACGGCGCGCGGGTCTTGAGGTAGTCCATCACGAACTCCGCCGCCTCGAAGGCCGCCCCGCGATGCGGCGAGGCGCAGGCCACCAGCACGATCCGCGCGGCCGGCGCCAGCGGCCCGTAGCGATGGATCACCGTCACCCCCTGCAGGGGCCAGCGCGCCCGCGCCGCGTCGGCGATGGCGCGCAGGGCGGCTTCGGTCATGCCGGGATAGTGCTCCAGCTCCATCCCCGAAATCGGAACTCCGCCGGCATGATCGCGCACCAGCCCGGTAAAGGTCGCCACGGCGCCGATATCGGCGCGGCCCGCGGTCAGCCGGTCGATCTCCGCGCCGATGTCGAAATCCGCCGCCTGGACCGAGACATGCACCACCGGCGCGGGCCCCTGCGCAGTCGGGGGCGCGGTCGGGGGCGCGGGCTCCGTCATCCGCCGGTCACCGGGGGGAAGAAGGCCAGTTCCCGCACGCCGGCCAGCGGCGCGTCGAACTCCGCCGCCTCCTGGTCCACGGCGACGCGCACGGCCGACAGGTCCTCGAAGGCGAGCGCGTAGCGTTCGTCCTTCGCCCGCAACTCCTCCACCAGCGCGGCCACGGTGGGGGCGTCGGAGGCGATCTCCTCCCGCCCCGCGCCCACCCGCTCCCGCAGCCAGGCGAAATACAGCACCTGCATCAGCGTTCTCCCGTCATCGCGTGGCTCGCGAGCCCCCGCCGGAAATAGTCCCAGCCGGTGATCAGCGTCAGCGCGCCGGCGAGCCACAGCAGCGCGATCCCCGCAGCCTCCAACGGCCCCGCCGCCGCCGGCCAGCCGCCGGCGCCCGCCCAGAAGCCGCCCATCAGCACGCCGATGGCCGCCATCTGCACCGTCGTCTTCCATTTGGCGAGCTTCGTCACCGGAATCGAGACCCGCCCCGCCAGATGTTCGCGCAGGCCCGACACCGCGGTCTCGCGCAGGAAGATCGCCGCGGCGGGCGGGATCATCCAGGGATCGGGCCCGGCCAGCATCATCACCACCGCGAGCGCGGTCATCACCATGGCCTTGTCGGCGATGGGGTCGAGCATCCGCCCGAACTCGGTCTGCTGGTTGAAGCGCCGCGCCAGCCAGCCGTCGAGGAAATCGGTGAAGGAGGCGCCGAGGAACAGCCCCAGCGCCCACAGGTCCGCCGCGGGTCGGGGCAGGGCCACGAAGACCAGCGCCACCGCAGGGGCGGCGAGCAGGCGGAACACGGTCAGCAGGTTGGGAATGGTCAACGGCATGCAGGCTGCATCCTCCGCGGAGGGCGGGACTGTCAAGGCGCCGATGGGCGCCGATGGGCGACGAGGGGCGCCCGGGGGGGGGCGTGACGAGGAGGGGCGCTCGGGTCTCGTCCCCGCGGGTTCCGCCCGAAACCGCGCCTCCGGGCGCCCAGGGAGACGCGCCGCGCCGGCGCCCGGGCGCGAATGGCGCGACGGTCGCGGCGCGGCTTTCGGTCCGGCGCGGCCGGGCGATTGACCTGCCTCAAGGCGCGCCGGTCCGCGGGGCGCGATCGTGCCGCGGATCAATCATATTCGAATGCGAGATACCGACTCATGGACTGGCCCGCCTTCCTCAACGACACCAACCGCCAGCTCGCCAAGTTCCGCGAGGCCCAGCCCGGCGCCCAGCAGGGCTTCGCCCAGCTCGCCCGGGCCGCGACCCAGCCCGGCGCGATCGACCCGATGACCAAGGAACTGATCGCGCTCGCCATCGGCATATCCGCCCATTGCGACGGCTGCATCGGCTTTCATGTCCGCGCCGCCCGCCGCCATGACGCGACCCGCGAGCAGATCGCCGAGACGGTGGCCATGTGTCTCTACATGGGCGGCGGGCCGTCGCTGATGTACGGGGCCAAGGCGCTGGACGCCTTCGACCAGTTCGAAGCCGCCGAAGCCTGAGCGCGCGCCCCTCCCCGGCGGGGACGGGCGCGCGCGCGTCCTCACTCCGCCGGGCGGGCCGCCTTCATCGTGTCCAGGTCGCCGGCCGAGGCCTTGCGCATCGCCGCCGTCGGCCGCCCGCCGGGAACGAAGGGATGGGTCGAGCTCAGCCCCCCGTCCACCGCCATCGCCTGGCCGTTGACGTAGCTCGCCAGGTCCGAGACCAGGAACAGCGCCATCCCCGCGATCTCCTCGGGCTCGCCGCCGCGCTTCATCGGGTTGAGCTGGCCGATCTTGTCCTCCCGACCCTTGGCGCGGGCGTAGTCATAGGCGTAGCGGGTCATGCCGGTCTCGATCAGGCCGGGGCAGATGGCGTTGATGCGGATGTTCTTGCCGATCAGCTCCTGCGCCGCGGTCTGCACCAGGTTGATCACCCCGGCCTTGGAGGCCGAATAGGGCGTCGGCCCCGCATTGGCCCGCAGCCCCGCCACCGAGGCCGTGGCCACGATCGCGCCGCCGCCCCGCGCCTCCATCGCCGGAACCGCGTGCTTGATGGCCAGGAACGGGCCGATCAGGTTGATGCGCAGGATCTCGGACCACTGCTCGGGCGTGTGGTCGAAGAAATCCGTCGGCCCGCCGAAATTGGAGATGCCGGCATTGGCGTAGAAGATGTCGAGCCCGCCGAAGCTGTCCGTCGCCAGCGCCACCGCGGCGGCCACGTCGGCCTCCGCGCCCGCGTCCATGGTCATCGACACGGCGCGGCCGCCGGCGGCGCGGATCTCGGCCTCGGTCTCGGCCACCGTCTCGGCCTTGTCGCAGCAGACCACCGCGGCGCCGGCGGCCGCGTAGAGCTTCGAGGTCGCCCGTCCGATGCCCGAGGCGGCGCCGGTGACGATGGCGACCTTGCCGGTCAGGTCGATGGCCGGGCTCTTGGGCGCGGGGCTCTTGGATTCGCTCATGTTCGGTCTTCCTCCCTTGGGGCGCGGCTCTGCGGCCGTCGCCATAGCTCGGTTCCGAATATCGGGTTTCGCCGCGCCCGAACAGGGCCGCGCGCCGGTCCGGGTCCGTCGCCAGGTCCGCGGGGGCGGCGCCATGTCGGCATAGCGGAAAATTTTCATCCGGATAAAAATGAGCCAAGGGGCTTCCTTGGCCGCCTGTTTGACATTACCACCGACGCGATGGCCCGGCGAACCGGGCCGCGGGGGAGGAGAGGACGACCCATGCCCAGCATCCAGGCCAACGGCATCGAGATTTTCCATGACGAAACGGGGCCCGCCGGCGGCGAACCGCTTCTTCTGATTTCCGGGGTGGGCATGCAGATGACCCGCTACTCGGACGCCTTCTGCGCGGCGCTGGCCGACAGGGGCTTCCGGGTGATCCGGATGGACAACCGCGACATCGGCCTGTCGCAGGGCTTCGACGCGGCCGGGATCCCCGACTTCAAGGCCCTGGTGGCGGAGCGGATGGCCGGCCGCACGCCCTCCGCCCCCTACACGCTGGTCGACATGGCCGACGACGCGGCGGGGCTGATCGAGGCGCTGGGGCTGGGGCCGACCCATGTGGTGGGCTCGTCCATGGGCGGGATGATCGTGCAGTTGATGGCGATCCATCACGCGGACAAGCTGCGCTCGGTCACCTCGATCATGTCGACGACCGGCCATGGCGATCTGCCCCAGGCGACGCCGGAGGCGATGGCGGTGCTGACCGGTCCGCGGATCGATCCGTTCGAGGATCGCGAGGCCTATCTGGCGCAGTCCGTGGTCTCCGCCGGCGTCATCGGCAGCCCCGGCTGGCCGGAGGACGAGGCCCTGATCCGCGCCCGCGCCGTGGCGGATGTGGAGCGCGCCTATCGTCCCGCCGGTTTCGCGCGCCAATACGGCGCCATCCTCGCCACCCCGGACCGTCGCGCGGCGCTGGGCGGCGTGGACCTGCCCTTCCTGGTGATCCACGGGACCGACGACCCGCTGGTGCGGGTGGAGGGGGGGCGCGACACCGCCGCCTCGGTCCCCGGCGCGGAGATGCTGGAGATCCCTGGCATGGGCCACAACATTCCCGCCGGCCTGATCCCGCGGATCACCGACGCCATCGCCCGCATCGCCGGGCGGATCCCCGCCTAGGGGCTCGGCGGGGCGCCTCCCCGGCCTGGGGCGGGGGGCCGATCCGCGGCTCAGTTCAGCGCCACGATCCCGCCGGGGCCTTCGATCTCGGCGCGAAGGGCGCCGCCGCCGGTCTCGCCCTCGGGCGCCAGCGCGGCCAGACCCATGGCCTCCAGCGCCGCGTCGGCCTCCGGGTCGGGGCGGCGGGCGAAACCGGTCAGGGTCAGGCCCGAGCCGGCCAGCGTGTCGGAGGGCGTGGGCCCCTCCGGCCATTCGATCACGAAGGGCAGGGCGCCGCCCATCAGCGGCACGCCGTCGGCCGGCGAGGCCAGCCGCCATTCCAGGTCTCCGCGCCGCATCGGGCGCAGGGGGCCCATCGCCGCCGGCCCGCGGGCGAGCAACGCCGCCGCGTCCGGGTCGCGCGTCACCCAGGTCAGCAGCCGGGGTCCGTCCGTCAGCCGCGCCTGCGTCGCGGGCAGGCCGAGGCCGAAGGGCGTCGGCCCCTCCGCCGGCCAGTCCTGGCCCGGATCGGGGGCGATCAGCTCCAGGTAGCAGCGCCCGCCGCCCGGCCGCGCCAGGCCCCAGAGCGCGTTATGCGTGCCCAGTCCCGCATGCGCGCCGCCGCCCTGGGCCTTCACGCCGAACGTCTCCTCCAGCCGCGGCCTCCATTCGGCCAGCGACAGGCAGCCCACGACCAGGTGATCCAGTTCCGCCATGCGATTCTCCTTCGCCTTCGCGCCGGTTGCTCCGGCTTGCCGGCGCCCCGCGCCGCGCGGCATAGAGGACCCGTCCCCGCGCCGCGGATCAAGCGAAAGCGCGGTCCCGCGGCGGCCCGTCACGCAACGCCCGAGCCCCCATGACCGACACGCCCCCCGGCCTCGCCGTCGCCCCCGCGCCTCCGGATTTCGCGGAATGGGAGGCGCTGCTCGCGCTCCTCCGCCGGGCCTTCGCCTATATGGAGGGGCGGGTGGACCCGCCGTCGTCGCTGACCCGCATGGACGCCGCCGCCCTGCGCGACAAGGCGGGGGCGGAGGCGCTGCTGCTCGCCCATGACGCGGCCGGCGGGCTGGTCGGATGCCTGTTCGCCGCGGACCGGGGGAACGCGCTGCATATCGGGAAACTGGCGGTGGAGCCGGCCCGGCAGGGCGAGCGGATCGGCGCCGCGCTGATGGCCGCGGCCGAGGCGCTGGCCCGCGGCCGCGGCCTGCCCGCGCTGGAGCTGGAGACGCGGGTGGAGCTGACCGGCAACCATCGGGCCTTCGCGCGGATGGGGTTCGAGACCGTCGGGGAAAGCGCCCATGCGGGCTATGACCGGCCCACCAGCTTCACCTTCCGGCGCGCGCTGGACTGAGCCGGCGCGTCCGCCCGCGCCCGCAACCCCGTCTCACACGTCGTCGTCGGGGGGCGTGTCGTCCTGGCTCAGCCCATGCAGCGTCGCCTGCGCGGCCCGTGCCGCGGCGCCCGTGGCCGGATCGTTGACCGGCGGGGTCTCGGGCGCCGGAGAGGACGCGATCGGCGCCGGCTGCAACGGCGGCGCAGGGGGGGCGGGCGCCGCGTCCGCGGGGTCGGGGATCAGGGCGGCGTCGCGCTCGGCCTCCAGTTCCTCCAGCGAGGCCACGTCCACCGAGACCGACAGCATCTGCCCGCCCGAGCCGACCACCAGCCCGGTCACCGGCGCGCAATCGGCGTAGTCGCGGCCCATGGCGGACATGACGTGATCCGCGCCGGGCTGCATGTCGTTGGTCGGGTCGAACTGCACCCAGCCCACCGACGGGTCCCAGACCGAGGCCCAGGCATGGGTCGCGTCCGCGCCCACCAGCCGCGCCCGTCCCGGCGGGGGCAGGGTGCGCAGGTAGCCCGAGACATAGGCGCAGGGCAGGCGCAGCGCCCGCATCGCGGCCAGCATCACATGGGCGAAGTCCTGGCAGACGCCTTCGCGCGCCGCGAAACTGGCGCCGGCCGGCGTTTCGGCGGTGGTCGAGCCGGGGAGATACTTGAAATCCTTGTGGATGCGCGCGCAAAGCTCCCGCGCCGCCTCCAGCACCGGGCGCCCGGGCTCGAAGCTTTCGCGGGCATAGGCCTCGATCTCCGCGTCGGCGTCGGTCAGCGGCGTCGGATAGGCGTAGAGCGCCGCCTCCAGCCCCGCCGGCGCCATGGCCATGCGCGCCGCCTGCTCCCACGGGGTCGAGGCGCCCAGCATCGGCTCCTCGCGCTCCAGCCGCTCGACCACGCAGCGCAGGGTGATCTCCAGCGTCTCGTGGGGCTCGGTGACGGTCGCGGTCTCCAGCGCGTTGCCGAAGGCGTCCGTATAGCCCGCCCGCTCCTGCGGGTGGGGGGAGACGGTGACCTCCGCCTCCAGCACGGTCTGCTCGGCGTTGGACGGCGGGGTCAGGCGCAGCAGGTGCTGCGAAAACGCCGCCGGCGCGCCGTAGGCGTAGCGGGTGGAATGCAGGATGCGCAGCGTGCTCATCCCTCCAGCCTCCCGCGCAGGCCCACCCGGCTGGGGGCCTGGGTATGGGCGAAGAAGGACCGCGCCAGTTCGTCCGACAGCTCCGCCAGCGCGGCGCGGACGTCGACGATCAGGGCGCTGAGCGCGGGACGGCGGCCGTCCTCGTCCTCCTCGGCCAACTGCTCGGGATCGGCGAGCCGCACGTCCATCAGCACCCGCATCGCCAGCCGCAATTCGCGGGACCGGCGCGGGCCGGGATTGGGCAGGTTGTTGAGCGCCTCCTCGATCCGCATGAGCTGATAGACCAGCGACCGCGGGTTGTGTTCGTCCAGCACCAGCAGGTCCATGCAGGGCGCGGGGGCGGGCACGGTCATGTAGCGGGTCCGGTAGGCGGTGCGGCTGTCGAGCAGGGTCAGCCAGGCGCGCAGCCAGCTTTCGTCGGGCTCGTTGCGGCGGCCGGCCAGCGCCTCGGCGGCGCGGGCGAAGGACAGGCCCCGCTCGATCGATCGGCCCAGCTCCAGGAAGCGCCAGACATGGTTGCGGGTCAGGTTCTCCTGCGTGGTGCCGGCGAAGGCGGCGAGCGCCAGCAGGCTTTCGTCGATCAGCCGCAGCAGGGCCGAGGCGTTCTGCGGCGGCGGCGGCGACCGCCAGCCGGTGTCGGTGGTCAGCCGGTCGATGGAGCGCCAGCTTTCCTCCGACAGATAGGGCCGGGCCCGCTGTCCGGTGCGGCGCAGGGCGCCCAGCAGGGGCGCGAGGCCCATCGGTTCATGGTGATCGCTGGTCAGCCGGGCGATGGCGTCGCGGACGCGGGCCATGCCGGCGCGGTTGTCGTTGGGGCCGGCCTGGATTTCGAGGATGGCGGCGAGCACTTCGGGGCTGTCGTCCTCCTCCTGCCCCGAGACCATGCGGTCGATCACGCCGCGCAGCGCGCGCAGGGTGACGTCGGCGCGCTCCGCGGTGCGGCCCAGCCAGAACAGGTCGTCGGCCACCCGGGACAGGAGATCGCCGCCGGTGCGCCGCAGGTGGGTGCGGGCGAGCCTGCGCTCCAGCGTCGGGGCCGGGCGGGCCTCCTCGGCGGTGCGGGCGGGGATCCAGACATCCTTGCCGAAACCCAGCGGCGGCGGGGCGCAGCCGGGTTCGACCAGCGTGGCGACGCCGCCGGGGGCGACGGACCAGCCGCCCGGCGTGAGGCTGGCGAAGACCCGCATCATCCATTGCCGCGGGGCCAGCGCGCCGGATCGCCAGGCCGGCGTGGTGGACAGCGGCGGCGTGGCGACGGCGGCCAGCCGTTCCCCGTGCCGGCGCAGGAAGCCGGCCAGCGCGTCGCGGTCGCTCTGGATCAGGGTCGGCGCGTCGCGGTTCTGCAGGGGACCGCGGCTGATCCGCTCCAGCCGCCACAGTTCGGGCTCGTCCATCGCCTGTTCGCGCGCCGCGGGGTCGCCCATCCACAGGCAGGGCGCATCGGCGATGCGCAGGTCCTCGTCCAGGAAGAACTGGCTGAGCGCATGGGCGAAGGGCGCCATGGCCCGGTAGGCGAAGGCCGAGGCGCCCAGCCCGTTCGCCAGCCGCAGCCGACCGGCCCGCTGGGCCAGCGACAGCGCCGGGGCGCCGACCGTGGCGGTGGCGGGCTGGAACAGCGCCTCCAGGTGATGCGAATGCACGCCGCGCAGCAGCACCGACAGGGGCTTGAGCCCCTCGACCGTCTTCACGAAGGCCCCGCCCTCGCGCACCGTCACGTCGGCGGGCTCGATCAGGGCGGCGCCCATGTAGCGGGCGAAATAGGCGTGGGAGAAATAGCGCGGATCGCGCGCCCCCCCGGACATCAGCGCCAGCCGGCCGTCGAGCCCGGTGGCCTCCTCCAGCAGTTGCTGGAGCCCCTGGTAATGCCCCGCGATGCGCCGGATGCCGCCCGAGAGGAACGGCTCGGCGAAGCTCTGCGACGAGGCCACGCGGTTGGCGACCATCCAGCCGTCGCCCAGCGGCGCGTCGACCCGGTCGGCCAGCACCATCCAGCGCCCGTCGGCGCCGCGGGCCAGATCCATTTCGTAGAGCGTCAGCCAGGGCGCGTCCTGTTCCGGCCAGCCGGTGCGCCACAGCGCGAAATCGGGGTTGCCGAAGGCCATGCCGGGGGGAAGCATCCCCTCCTTCAACGCGGTCCGGGGGCCGTAGAGGTCGGCCAGCGCGGCCTCGATCAGCCGGGCGCGCTGCATGACGCCGGCGGAGATCCCGGCCCATTCCTCGGGCGAGATCACCACCGGGAAGGCGTCGGCCGCCGCCGCGGCGACATCGGCGCCGCCGGTCGGGTCGAAAGCGACGCCGGATTCCAGCCGCAGGCGTCGGGTTTCGCCGACCACCGCCTCATAGCCGTCGGGGCCGGCGCGGCGCGCCCAGTCCATCAGGCCGCGCCAATGCGGGCGCAAGCCTCCTTCGCCGTCCAGCGCCTCGTCATGAGCGCGGTCGGTGCGATGGGCCGAATAATGGGCGAACAGGTCCCGAAGATCTTCTTCGAGACGGGCGACGGCGGGCATGAAGCTCCTTCGAAGTCCTTGAGACGCTGGCGAAGTCCTTGAGTCGCGCGGCGTTTCAAACGCGCATGCGGCCGACATCGCGGCGGCCGCGCAGCGCGGTCGCCGGTTGCGCGGCGCGCGAAGTATGACGGCGGGGGGGCGGGTTGCCAAGGCTGCGGGTCGTTCGAGCGCGACCGGGCTTTCGCCTGACGTCGCGCGCCATGGGGCGCGGGGCGCGGGACGTTTCGGCGCGGGGGCCGCGGGAAACCGCTGCGGCGCGTGGATTTCGTTGCGTTTCGCGATCATCAGCGAGGCGAAGCGGCTTCCGGCGGCCGGATCGGAGCGCGAAGGGAAACGGCGCCGACGCCGGGGAAGGCCGCGCGCCCGCGGCGCCGGGCCGCGGGTTTCGGGCGCCGGCCCCATGAAAAAGGCGCCCGGAACGGGTCCGGGCGCCTTGAGATCGGGGGTCGCGGAGGCTCAGCGCTGGCGGCGCAGGTCCAGGGTCAGCGGCTGGTCGGGGCTGATCCGCGGGGACAGCGGACGCATCCGGCCCGGCGTATGGCCGATGGTCTCGAACCGCGACAGGCGCCGGCCCTCGGCCTCCAGGTCGTTGATCGGCTGGGTGTCGAAGGCCCGCCCGCCCGGATGCGCCGAGTGCAGCACGCAGCCCCCGACCGAGCGGTCGGAGAAGCTGTCCCACAGGTCGAAGACCAGCGGCGTGTGCACCCCGATGGTCGGGTGCAGCGACTCCGCCGGCTGCCAGGCGCGGTAGCGCAGGCCCGCCACCTTCTCGTCCTTGCGGCCGGTCTCGCGCAGCGGCATCTCCCAGCCGTTGCACGACACCACGTAGCGGTCGGCCAGATCGCCCTCCACCCGCACCTGCAACCGCTCCAGCGAGCTGTCGACGTAGCGCACGGTGCCGCCGATGGCCCCGGTCTCGCCCAGCACATGCCAGGGCTCGATGGCCGAGCGCAGCTCCATCGTCACGCCCTGGTGCTTGACGTCGCCGGCGAGCGGGAAGCGGAACTCGAACTGCGCGCGGAACCATTCGGGGTCCATGCGCACGCCGAGGAACCCCTCGATGTCGGCGAGCACCTCCAGGAAGTCCTCCCAGACGTAATGGGGCAGCATGAAGCGGTCATGCAGCGCGGCGCCCCAGCGGCGCAGGGGGCGTTCATAGGGCTTCTGCCAGAACCAGGCGATCAGGGCGCGCAGGATCAGGGACTGCGCCAGCGCCATGCGCGGATGCGGCGGCATCTCGAAGGCGCGGAACTCCACCAGCCCCAGGCGGCCGGTGGGGCCGTCGGGGGAATAGAGCTTGTCGATGCAGATCTCGGCCCGGTGGGTGTTGCCCGACAGGTCGGTCAGCAGGTTGCGGAAGATCCGGTCCACCAGCCACAGCGGCATGTCCCAGCCGGGCTTGGGGGCCTGCTCCAGCGCGATCTCCATCTCGTAGAGGATGTCGTCGCGGGCCTCGTCCATGCGCGGCGCCTGGGAGGTCGGGCCGATGAACTGGCCCGAGAACAGGAAGGACAGCGCCGGATGCACCTGCCAGTAGCGCACGATGGAGGCGAGCAGGTCCGGCCGGCGCAGGAAGGGCGAGACATCGGGGCTCTCGCCCCCGACCACGATGTGGTTGCCGCCGCCCGAGCCCGCCTGCCGCCCGTCATAGAGGAACTTGGTGGTGGCGAGATGGCAGTGGCGCGCGTCCTCGTAGAGCCCTTCGGAGATCGCGACCAGCTCCTCCCAGCTTTCGGCCGGCTGGACGTTGACCTCGACCACGCCGGGGTCGGGGGTGACCATGATCTTCTGCATGCGGTGATCGGTGGGGGGGGAATAGCCCTCCATCTGCACGGGCAGGCCGGTGGCCTCCGCGGCTTCCTCGATGGCGGCGACCAGATCCACGAAGCTGTCGGCGGAGGGCAGGGGCGGCATGAAGATGTGCAGCACGCCGTCGCGCGGCTCCACCGTGATGGCGGTGCGCACCACGGAGGCGTAGATGGCGACGCCGGGATCGGGCTCCCAGGTCGTGTTCATCGCGGCTTCGGGATGCACCTCGCCGGGGACGGGCATGGGCGTGTGGCCGGGCTGGGCGGGGGAGCCGCCGGGGCCGTGACCGGGCGCCCACTGGCCGACGGCGCCGGCCTGCGGGTTCACCCCCGTGCCGCCGCGCCCCTGCATCGCCGTGCGCCGGGCCAGCGGGGCCCGCGCGGCGAAGGGGTCGAGCGGGTGCATGTAGGGGCGGTCCTCCTCCAGCAGCCAGCGCAGGGAGGACAGCGGCAGCCGGTAGCCCGCCGCCGAGTCGCCCGGCGTCAGGTAAAGCTTGCCGCGCCGGGTCTTCCACCGCTCCGAAGCCCAGAAGAACCGCCGCCGGTCGGCCCGCGCCCGCGCCTGCTGGGCCTGGATCGGCAGCACCACGCAGGTCGGCTGGCTCAGCCCGCGCTCGAACACGCGGGCGAGCCGCTGACGCTCCATCGGATCGTCGAGCTTGTTGTCCACGGGGTCGAGATTGATCGGC
This sequence comes from Albimonas donghaensis, assembly GCF_900106695.1. Classification (GTDB taxonomy): domain Bacteria; phylum Pseudomonadota; class Alphaproteobacteria; order Rhodobacterales; family Rhodobacteraceae; genus Albimonas; species Albimonas donghaensis. The sequence goes on along the minus strand of NZ_FNMZ01000003.1, from coordinate 33,996 downwards.
AGCTCCGCCTCGCGCAGCAGGAAATGCGCCGCGTCCTCGTAGGCCGGGGCGATCATGTCCGCGTCCACGTCGAGCGCGTCGCAGAGCGCGGCGGTGAACTTGTGCGCCTCGGCGTAGCCGGCGCCGGACGAGGTTTCGGGCGCGATCAGCTCGGGATTGTACCAGAGCGGCTCCTCGTCCTTGCGCCAGTAGAGCCCGAAGGCCCAGCGGGGCAGCTGCTCGCCCGGATACCATTTGCCCTGACCGTGATGGATCAGGCCGCCCACCGGGGCGAAGCGCTGGCGCAGGCGGCGGATCAGCTTGTCGGCATAGGCCTTCTTGGTCGGGCCGACGGCGGCCTCGTTCCATTCCGGCGCGTCGCGGTCGTATTCGGCGACGAAGGTCGGCTCCCCGCCCATGGTCAGCTGCACGTTGGCGTCGCGCAGCTTCTCATCCACCAGCTTGCCGGCGGCGTCGATCTCGGCCCAGGCGGCGTCGGTGAACGGATAGGTGACGCGCGGCTCCTCGCGGACGCGGCGGATCTCCATGAAGAAGTCGAACTCCACCTCCGCCTTCTCATGCCCGCCGTTGATCGGCGCGGCGGAGCGGGGCGAGGGCGTGGCCGCCAGCGGGATATGCCCCTCGGAGGTCAGCAGACCCGAAGTGGCGTCGAGCCCGATCCACCCGGCGCCGGGCACATAGACCTCGGCCCAGGCGTGCAGGTCGGTGAAATCCGCATCTGGGCCCGAGGCGCCGTCCACCGATTTCACATCCGGGGTGAGCTGGATCAGGTAGCCCGACACGAACCGCGCCGCGAGCCCGCGGTGGCGCATCAGGTGCACCAGCAGCCAGGCGGAGTCGCGGCAGGAGCCGGAGCCGATCTCCAGCGTCTCCTCGGGCTCCTGCACGCCGGGTTCGAGGCGCACGAGGTATTCGACCGCGTTCTGCACGATCTGGTTGACCGCCACGAGGAAGTCGACCGTGTGCTCCTGCGTCTCGGGCAGGGTCTTGAGGATCTTGTCGAACAGCGGCCCCTGCGGCCCGGTTTCCAGGTAGGGGGCGAGGTCCTTCTTGTCGTCGGCGGAATATTCGAAGGGCACCGACTTGGCCGAGTCCTCGACGAAGAAGTCGAACGGGTTCACCGCGGCCATGTCGGCCACGAGGTCCACGCAGACCTCGAAATGGTCGACCTTCTCGGGGAAGACCAGCCGGGCGAGCCAGTTGCCGAAGGCGTCCTGCTGCCAGTTGATGAAATGCGGCTCGGGCGAGATCTTCTGGCTGTAGGCGAGGATCTTGGTCCGGCTGTGCGGCGCCGGGCGCAGGCGCACGACCTGGGGCCCCATGCTGATCGGTTTGTCGTACCGATAGGTGGTCCGATGCGTGATCGCCGCGTTGATGCTCATCTGATCCGCCCTTTTGCGTCGCCGGTTCGCCGGCCCCTGTGCAGCGCAGCATAGTCGCAGGCGGTTTCAAATAGAAAGGGGGGGCGGCGCGGCGTCCCCGCGCGGGCCGCTCATGCGCCCCGGGGAATGGCGCGGCGGCGCGGCCGTTTCCGGTTTCGACGCGCGTCGGCGGCGTCGCCCGGTTGCCAGCGCGCGCTTCCGCCTGTCCACTGGGCGCGCACCGTGACACCGCCCGGAGGACGCCCGCCCATGTCTGGAAACGCCTATGACGCCGGGCGGCTGAATCTGCCCTTCACCGGCATCTGCACCTTCGGCAAATACCCGTTCCGCACGCCCGACGCGCCCATCGACGCCGATGTCGCCATTCTCGGGGCGCCCTTCGACGCGGGCGCCCAGTGGCGGGCCGGCGCGCGATTCGGCCCCCGCGGCGTGCGCGAGGCCTCGACCCTCTTCGCCTTCGGCCATGGCGGCGCCTATGACCACGAGGACGGCGTGACCTACCTGGAGGGCGCCCGCATCGTCGATCTGGGCGACGCCGACATCATCCACACCGACACCCTCGGTTCGCATCGCAATATCGAGACCGACGTCCGCCGCATCCTCGCCGCCGGCGCGCTGCCGGTGGTGATCGGCGGGGACCACTCGATCAACATCCCCTGCATCGAGGCCTTCGAGGATCACGGGCCCATCCACATCCTGCAGCTCGACGCCCATCTCGATTTCGTGGACGAACGCCACGGCGTCACCCGCGGCCATGGCAACCCGATGCGCCGGGCCGCCGAAAAGCCCTGGGTGACCGGGCTGACGCAGGTCGGCATCCGCAACGTCTCCTCCACCGCGAAGGAGGGCTACGAGGCCGCGGAGGCCATGGGCTCGAAGATCGTCTCGGTCCGACAGGCGCGGGCGCTGGGGGTCGAGGGCGTGCTGGCCCTGATCCCCGAGGGCGCGCGGCTTTACGTGACCATCGACATCGACGGTTTCGACCCCTCGATCGCGCCGGGCACGGGCACGCCGAGCCATGGCGGGTTCCTGTATTACGAGGGGCTGGAACTGCTCGCCGCGGCGGCGAAGCGGCATGAGATCGTGGGACTGGACCTGGTCGAGGTCGCGCCGGATTACGACCCGACGGGCTCGACCTCGGTGCTTGCGGCGCAGCTTCTGCTGAACGTCATCGGCCGGATCCTGCACGCCCGCGGAGGCGGCTGACGCGGATGCGATGATCCCGGCGGCGTCGGCGGCGGCGGCGGCGGGGGGGGGGGGGGGCTGGCGCGGGGGGGGGCGCGGGGCCATCTGCACGCGCGCCGCGTCGGACCCGCCGGTCCCGCATCCTCCGACGCCGCAGGGCGCTCCCCATGTCCGAAATCTCCACCCTGCTCGCCGATCCCGCCGCCTGGGCGGCGCTCTCGACCCTGATCGTCATGGAACTGGCGCTGGGCGTCGACAACCTGCTGTTCCTGTCGCTGCTCACCAACCGTCTGCCGCCCGAACGGCGGGCGCAGGCGCGGCGCATCGGGCTGACGCTGGCGCTGGGCCTGCGGCTGGCGCTGCTGGCCGCGGCGGCCTGGATCATGCGGCTCGACGCGCCGCTGTTCGCGCTGGGCGGGCTCGATTTCTCCTGGAAGGACCTGCTGCTGCTGGGCGGAGGCCTGTTCCTGTGCTGGAAGGCGACGGTCGAGATCCACGACCGGGTCGCCGCCATCGCCCATGACGCCGGCGCCGCGCCGCGCCCGCATCCGGGCTTCGCCGCGGCGGTGGCGCAGATCCTGGCGCTGGACCTGGTGTTTTCGGTGGATTCGATCATCACCGCGGTCGGCATGACCCCGCATCTGCCGGTGATGAGCGTCGCCATGGTGGTCGCCGTCGCCGCCATGTTCCTCGCCGCCGGGCCGCTGGCCGGCTTCGTGGAGCGGCATCCCGGCGTCGCCATGCTGGCGCTCGCCTTCCTGCTGATGATCGGGCTGGTGCTGATCGCCGACGGGCTCGGGTTCCACGTGCCCCGCGGGTATCTCTACGCGGCGATGGGGTTCTCCATGGCGGTCGAGGCGCTCAACATCCTCGGCGCGCGGCGCAGGTCCGGCGGGGTTACGACCTGTTAACCAAAGTTTCCTAAAACTCGGGCTTTCCGGAACGGAGGCCGCGAATGAAGGCGAGGGATCCCGTCGACGCGCTCGAAGCGCGCCATCGCCGCCCGGCGGCGGTGGGGATGGGCGCGGGCGGCCTGCGGCGGTCCGCGGCGCGCCATCGGGGGGGCGCGCGTTCCCCCCGGGCGGCGTGGCGGCGACGCCGGGGGCTGATGCTGCGGGTCGGGCTCGGGGTGGCGGCGCTGATCCTGCTGGCGCTCGACCTCATCCCCGACCGCTACGCGGCCGAAACCGTGATCCTGCTGCCGTCCCCCGCGGCCGAGGCGGAGGCGAAGGCCGGCGGGGCGCCCGCCTCCCGCGCGATGGCGGAGGCGGAGATCGGTTGCCTGCTGTCCCCGGCCCTGCTGGCGCGGGTCTCGGACGGGCTGCGCCTGGAAACCACCGAGGAATTCGCCGCCCTCGCCGATCCGCTGAGGCTCGACGCGGCGCTGGCGGGGGCGACGGAGCGGGTGGCGGCCGGGCTCGGCGACGCGGCCCGCGCCGCGCTGGGCTGGTCGCCCCCGACGCCCGCCCCGGAGCCGGCGGAGGCCCTGCGCGGCCGCGCCGCCGCGCGGTTGGTCGGCCGGGTCTCGGCGGCCCCGGCGGCGGGGGGGGCGGGGGTCGCGCTGCGGGTCGAGGCGGCCGATCCCGGGCTCGCCGCGCTGATCGCCAACAGCCTCGCCGATCTCTACGCCCGCGACCGCCTGGCCGAACGCATCGCGGCCGAGGAACGCGCCGCCCGGCTGCTCGCTCATCGGCTGGAGGGGCTGACCGCCCGTCTCGCCGCCGCCGAGGCCGCGGCCGAGGCGAGACGCGCGGCGCTGCGCTCGGCCTCGGCCGCGGAGCTGGCGGAGGGCGAGCAGCGGCTGCGGGCGCATGAAAGCGCGCTCGACGCCTATCGGACCCGCGGGGTGGGCGAGCCCCTGGCCGCCGCCCGCGCCGACGAGGGTCGGGCGCGCCGCGAATGGCGGGCGGCGCAGGACCGGCTGGAGGCGATGCGCGCCGAGCTGGCCGACAGGCGCGCCGCCGCCGAAACCCGCGCCCGCGAAGACCCCGACCTGCTGGCCCGCGCCGGGGAGGCCCGCGCGCTGGGCGCCCTGCGCGACGCCACGCTGAGCCGTCTGCAGGCGGTGGCCGGCGCCGGCGCCGAGGCGCTGGGCGACGAGGCGGGGCCGGAGCGGTCCGATATCCGCCTCGCCGGCCCGGCCCTGCCCCCGGCGATGCCGGAACGCCTTCCCGCCGCCGCCGCGCTGCTTGCGGCGCTGGGCGGGGGGCTGGCCGCGGCGGGCATGGCGGGACTGGCGGCGGAGGCCTCGGACCGTGCGCTGCGCAGCCTGGAGGACGCCGCCGCCGAGGCCCGGATCCCGGCGCTGGCCGCGCTGCCCCGCACCGCCGTGACGCGGTTCGGGGGCGCGGCGCGGTCGGGACTGGCCGGGCGCGGCGGGTTCGAGGGCGATGGCGGCGCCGCGGCCGGCCTGCTCGCCCAGGTCCGCGCCCGCCCCGCCGGGCCGCTGGCCGAGGCGGTGCGCGGCCTGCGCGCGCGGCTGATCGCGCCCGTCTCCGCCGCCGCGGGCTTCGCCGAAACCGCCGCCCGCCCGCCGTTGGTGATCGCCGTGACCTCTCCGGGCCCGCGCGAAGGCCGCTCGGAAACCGCGGCGCTGCTGGCCGAGAGCTGCGCGCGCATCGGGTTGCGCACCGCGCTGGTCGACGCCGATATCCGCGCCCCGGGCCAGGCCGCCCGCTTCGGGCTGGAGGGCGCGGTGGACCTGCTGGAGACGCTGGAGGGCGCCGCCCCGCTGGATGAGGTGCTGTGGACCGACACGGCCACCGGCCTCTCGGTCCTGCCGGCCGAGCCCGCCCCCGCCTGGCGCGCCGACCTGCTGGCCGGGCCGGCGATGACGGCGCTGCTGGCCGCCCTGCGGCGGCGGTTCGACGTGGTGGTGCTGGACACGCCGCCCCTGCTGACGGCGGCGGACGGCTTCCTGCTGGCCGCGCGGGCCGACCGGGTGCTGCTGCTGGCCCGCGACGGGGTCACGCGCCGGGAATCGCTGCGCGCCGCCGCGCGGATGCTGGCCGAACATGACATCCGGCCGGCGGGGGTGGCGCTGACCGACGCGATGGCGCCCGAGCCCTCGCCGGTCCGCGCCCGTCGCCCGACCTCTCCGCGCGACCGCTTCGGCCGGTTTTCGGAGGGGTTCGGCGACTGACGCCCGCGCCGGTGGTCCCGAGGATCAGCCGGGGATCCGCGGAGGATCAGCCTGGGATCAGCGGTCGAAAACCTCGTCTACCTCGCCGTAGCCGTCCTCCAGCGCCAGGCGCAGGCGGCGCACGCCCTCGACCTCGACCACCTGCGGATGCACCGTCCGCCCTTCCCGCACCGAGGCCGCCAGCGCCGCCGCCGCCAGCGTCTCCGAGCCCAGCAGCGCGCGCAGGTTCATCCGGGTCGGGAACACGATCGCCCGCTCCCGCGTCTCCCACAGCCGCAGCGCCTCGGAAGGGGCGATCCACTCGGTCATCACCGTTTCGCGCCCGTCATGGACCGGCTCCTGATCCTCCGGCGCCTTGGCGATGTAGAAGAACGTGTCGAAGCGCTTGGGGGCCGAGGACGGCGCCAGCCAGCGCGCGAAGCGGGTCAGCCCGCCCAGGTCCGGGGTCACGCCCTTCTCCCGCACATAATCGAGGAACGGGATTTCTCCATGCTCGACCGCGTGGCGTTCCTCCGCCGTGCCGGACCTGCCGCCCTCGGCCAGCAGCATTCCGGTTTCCTCGAAGGTCTCGCGCACCGCGGCGATGCGGGGGGCGCGTTCGTCCTCGGGCACGTCATGCCAGCCCAGCGCATGGTCGGCCCAGGCGGGAGAGGCGTCCTCCTCGGTCAGCTTGCCGCCGGGAAACACCATGGCGCCCGAGAAGAAGTCGATCATCTGGTTGCGCCGGACCATCAGCACCTCCAGCGACGGGGTCTCGCGCAGCAGCATGATGGTGGCGGCCATGCGGATCGGCTTGGCGTCGGACATGTCGGGGTCTCCCTCGGGCTTTTCTGAACGGGGCCGTCGGGGCGCCCGGCATATTTGTAAGGAAGGATTAGCAGCGCGGCTTGCGCCGCGATACCGGATAACGGCGGGAAGGGGTGCGAAATCGAAACGGTTCGTCGGTCCGAAACCGCGCCCCGCACACGCAACGGCCCCGCCGCGGGGCGCGCGGCGGGGCCGGAAGGGGGCCGGGACGGGCGCGGGCGCGCGGCGGCGGGTCAGCCGGCCAGCGCTTCCATCACTTCGTCCGACATCTCGAAATTAGCGGTGACGGTCTGCACGTCGTCATCGTCCTCGAGCGCGTTGATCAACCGCATCACCTTCTCGGCCCCTTCGAGGTCGAGGTCGTTGGTGATGTTCGGCTTCCAGATCAGCTTGGTCGAATCGGCCTCGCCCAGCGCGGCCTCCAGCGCGGTCGAAACCTCGTTCAGGTCGGTCCCGGCGCAGAGGATGACATGGGTCTCCTCGTCGGATTCCACGTCCTCGGCGCCGGCCTCGATGGCGGCCTCCATGACCGTGTCCGCATCCCCGACCGAGGCGGGGTAGACCACCTGGCCCATGCGGTCGAACATGAAGCCGACCGAGCCGGTCTCGCCCAGGTTGCCGCCATGCTTGGTGAACAGCGAGCGCACGTTGGACGCGGTGCGGTTGCGGTTGTCGGTCAGCGCCTCGACCACCACCGCGACGCCGCCGGGGGCGTAGCCCTCGTAGCGGATCTCGTCATAGCTTTCCGCGTCGCCGCCGGTGGCCTTGCTGATGGCCCGGGTGATCACGTCCTTGGGGACGGACTGCGACTTGGCCTCCTTCACCGCGAGGCGAAGGCGGGGGTTCTTGTCGGGGTCGGGGTCGCCCATCTTCGCCGCCACGGTGATTTCCTTGGCGAGCTTGGAGAAGAGCTTGGAGCGGACAGCGTCCTGGCGCCCCTTGCGGTGCTGGATGTTGGCCCATTTGGAATGGCCGGCCATGACGCGCCTCGCGAGTTTTCTGAGTTTCCCGAATGCGCGAGCTTATAGGGGAGGCGCGCCGCGCTCTCAAGTCGCGCGGCGCGCGCGGCCCGCGTCAGAGCGCGACGAAGGCCAGCGCGGTCAGCGGGGTCAGGATCACCAGGCCGAGGCGCAGCTTGCGCTCCCGCCCCCCCAGCCGGAGGAGATCCGCGTCGCCGGCGGCGGAGCCGGGCAGGGGCTCGCCCCGACCCAGCGCCTTCTGCAGCTCGCGCGAGGCGGCCATGCGCACCGGCAGCCGGGGCGAGCGGGCGGCGAGGTCCAGATAGGCGTCGCGATGCGCCCGCTCCAGCCGCCGGACCATGACCTGAACGGTCACGCCCCAGAAGGCCAGCACCGCCAGCAGCGCCGGCGCGGCGACGGCGAACAGCCAGAGCCACATCAGAACGTCCCCCTCACAGCGGCCAGATCAGCGGGATCAGCAGGCAGGCGACGATCCCCACGATCAGGTTCATGCCCAGCCCGATGCGCAGGAAATCGGTGAACTTGTAGCCGCCCGGCCCGTAGACCAGCGTGTTGGTCTGGTAGCCGATGGGGGTGGCGAAGCTCGCCGACGCCGCGATCATCACCGCCACCACGAAGGCCCGCGGGTCCACGCCCATCGTATGCGCCAGCGCGATGGCGATGGGCGTCATCACCACGGCGACGGCGTTGTTGGACACCAGCTCGGTCAGCGCCGAGCACATCAGGAACAGCACCCAGAGCGCCGCCTCGGGCGGGAGCTTCATCAGGAAGGGCGCCAGGGCGTCGACCACCAGCCGCACGGCGCCCGAGCTTTCCAGCGCCGCCCCGATGCCCAGCATGGCGAAGATCAGCGCCAGCAGGCGGCCCTCGACGCTGTCGAAGGCCTCGTCCGCGTCGATGCAGCGGGTGAACAGCACCACCGCCACCCCGATCACCGCGGCGGCCACGATCGGCACCACGTTCAGCGCCGACAGGCCGACCACCCCGGCCAGCACCGACAGCACGATCCAGGCGCGGTCGCGGCGATAGGGGCGCTCGGTCGGCTGGGCCACGTCTACCAGGCCCACGTCCTCGGCCAGGCGCTTGATGTCCTCGGGGTCGCCCTCCAGCAGCAGGGTGTCGCCGATCCGCACGAAGATGTCGTCGAGCTGGCGGCCGAGGTTCTGGCTCCGCCGATGCACCGCCAGCGGATAGACGCCGTAGCGCCGGCGCAGGCGAAGCTGGCCCAGCGTGCGGCCCACCAGCCGGCAGTTCGGCCCGATCAGGGCCTCCACCGTCACGGTCTTCTTCTCCGACAGGCGGTCGACCATGTGCAGGGCGCGGGTCTCGCGCAGGCCGAGCAATTCGTTGACCCCGGTGCGCAGGACCACGCGGTCGCCTTCCTGCATCACCACGCCGGCCATGTTGCGGCGGAGCGATTCATCCCCGCGCAGCACGTCGATCACCCGCATGCCCTGGCGGCGGAACAGCTCCACCTTCAGCACCTCCTGCCCGATGATCGGAGAGCCGGGCGGCACCGCGACCTCGGTCATGAAGGACAGGCGTTTGCGCTCGCCCAGGAAGTCGCCCATCGCCTGGCGCTCGGGCAGCAGATGCGGGGCGGCGATGCGCAGGTAGAGGATGCCGGTCAGCGCCACGGCGATGCCCAGCGGCGTGACCTCGAACATCGAGAACGGCTCCATCCCCGCGCCGCGGGCGACGCCGTCGACCAGCAGGTTGGTGGAGGTGCCGATCAGCGTGCAGAGCCCGCCGAGGATGGCCAGATAGCTCAGCGGAATCAGCAGGCGCGACCCGCTCATGCCCATCTTCTGGGCCAGCCGCATGGCGATGGGGATCATCACCACCACCACCGGCGTGTTGTTCATGAAGGCCGAGGCCCCGAGCGTGAAGGCCGCGAAGCCGGCGAGCGTCGCCTTGGGGCGTTTCTCGGCCCGCTCCAGCGCGAAGCGGGTGAAGGCGTCCAGCGCGCCGGTGCGCACCAGCGCGCCCGACAGGATGAACATGGCCGCGATGGTGATCGGGGCGGGATTGGCGATGGCGCCCATCAGGGCGTCGGGTTCCAGCACCCCGCAGGCCATCAGGATGGCGACGCCGCCGATGGCCACGACCTCGGGCGGGAACCGCTCCAGGCAGAACAGGGTGAACATGCCGACCAGCACGCCCAGGGTCACCAGGGCGGGCAGGTGGTCGAGGGCCAGCTGTATCATGCGCTCGCCTCCCTCGGCTCGGTCGCGGACGGCCGGCGCCGCGGGATGCGGCGGGTCACGTGTCGGGGCGCTCGGGGCGGTCGCGCGGTCATCGTCGCGGCTGCACCAGCGCCATGCCGGCGATCATCGCCGCAAGCGCCGCCCAGAGCCAGCCCGAATGACGCTCGCCCAGCAGGACGACTGACCAGAGCACGGCGGAAAGCGTCACCAGGTAGGAGATCAACGAGGCGTAGACCGGTCCGAAGGCGCGGTTCATGCGCAGATATCCCAGATAGCAGAGGCAGGACAGTGCGGCGCCGGCGACCATCGCCTGTTCGGCGGGGCCGAAGGGGCCGGGCAGGGGAACCCAGGCGCCCGGCGTCAGCGCCACCCAGGGGGCCAGCACGGCGAGCCCGCAGAGCGAAGCGCCCAGCAGCGCCGAGACCGGGTCCATGTCGCGCGGCATCAGCAGGGCCACGAACAGGCCCTCGGCCGCGTAGCAGATCGGGGTGGCGAGCAGCACCACCACCCAGGGCCAGGCGTCCGGGTCGGGCAGCGCCGCCTCGGGGCCCAGCAGCAGGACGATGGCCAGCGCGCCCAGCCCGACGCCGGCGAGCCGGCGCAGCTCGGGCCGCTCGACCCGGAACAGCAGCGCCAGCAGCAGCGCGAAGATCGGGGTCATGGCGACCACCAGCCCCAGCACGCCGGCGGGCAGGTGGCGGGCGCCGTGGAATTCCGACAGCGCCGGCAGGAAGTTGCCCAGCGCGGCGACGCCGACATAGAAGCCCAGCGCCCGGGGATGCAGCGGCATCGGCCGGCGCCGGATGGCCTGCGCGGCGCCGAGGAACAGGCAGAACAGCGCGAAATGCCAGAACATCAGCCCGCCGACATCGTGGCCGGTGGACACCGCGACCTTCACCGCGACCGTGGCCGCCCCCCAGCCGGTCCCGACCACGAGCAGCGCCGTGGCGGCGCGCGCGGCTTGCGCCGGGGACGGGCCGGGGCGTGGGGCGGTGACGTCGGGGTTCATGCGGCGGCGGGCTTTCCTGCTTGCGACGGCCCGGGCGGGAGCGGGCCTGCGCGGGGCGGACGGGGTTTCGCGAAAGGATGATCAGCGCAGGGGCGTCGGGCGGCGCAACGGTTTCGGGGCCGCCTCGCCGCGGCGCGAGGGGGACGGGGCGTGGGGCGTGCGGCGCGGGGGCTCGTGAAACTGGCGCGGTGGTCTGGCTCCGATCGCGGTTCCGGGGGCGGGCGGGCGCGCCGCTCGGGGCGCCTGCCGTTTCGGCGCACGATGCCCCTGCGGGACCGCCGAGGGAAGCGTCTCGCCCCGCGATGCGAAGCCGCGGGGGCGGCGCGCCTTCGCGCCCCGCGCGTCTCCGTCATCTCCTCCGTTATCGGGCCTCTGTTACCGGGCTGCGGAAACGGCTATGAGCGCCCCATGAGGCTCATGTTCCTGGGAGACGTGGTCGGCCGTTCCGGTCGGACCGCGGTCGTCGACCGCCTGCCCGCCCTGCGCGCGGCCTGGGCGCTGGATTTCGTCGTGGTGAACGCGGAGAACTCGGCCTCCGGCATGGGGCTGACCGGGGGCATCGCCGCCGAGATCCTCGCCGCCGGCGCCGATTGCATCACGCTGGGCGACCATGCCTTCGACCAGAAGGAGATGATGTCCTACATCTCCTCCGAGCCGAGGATCATCCGCCCCCTGAACTTCTCGCGCGCCGCGCCGGGCGCCGGGGTGAAGGTGTTCCCCGCCACCCGCGGCCGCAAGGTTCTGGTGGCGCAGGCGCTGGGCCGGGCCTTCATGAGCCGCCCCTATGACGACCCTGTCCCGATGCTCGACACGGCGCTGAAGACCGCGCCGATGCCCGCCGTGGCCAACGCGGTGATCGTGGATTTCCACGCCGAGGCGACGTCGGAGAAGATGTCGATGGGCCGGATCCTCGACGGCCGGGCGAGCCTGGTGGTGGGCACCCATACCCATGTGCCGACTTCCGACGCGGTGCGGCTGAACAAGGGCACCGGCTACATGACCGATGCGGGCATGTGCGGCGACTATGATTCGGTGATCGGGATGCAGGCGGAGGAGCCGATTCGCCGCTTCGTCACCGGTATGGCCAAGGGCCGTTTCCAGCCCGCGCTGGGCGAGGCGACGCTTTCGGGCGTGGTGGTGGACACCGACGACGCGACCGGCCTGTGCAAGGCGATCTGGCCGGTCCGGGTCGGCGGCCGGCTCCAGCAATCCGCGCCCGAGGGCTGCGCGATCCCCGCCTGAGGCGCTAGCCCAGCTCCGTCACCACCCGGTCCAGCGGCCGGTCCGTCGCCTCCGACGGCAGCGGGACGGTGCTGCGCTGGGCGGAGAAGGCGAAGCCGATGGCGGGAACCGGTGCGCCCGCGGCCTCGGCCAGCGCGGCCAGCGTGCGGTCGTAGAAGCCCCCCCCGTATCCCAGTCGCATGCGCGCGTCGTCATAGGCGACCAGCGGGGCGATCACCGCGTCGGGCGTCAGCCAGGCCCCCGCGGCGGGGACCTGCGCGCCGAACGGCCCCGCTTCCAGCGCCGCGTCCGGGGACCATTCGCGGAAGGCCAGCGCCAGCCCCTCCCCCCGCACCACCGGAACGCAGATCCGGACCCCCTCCGCATGCAGCGCCGCCATGGCGGGGCGGGGGTCGATCTCGGTCCGGATCGGCAGGAAGCCGGAGACCGCGCCGCCTTCCGGCAGGGCGTCGCGGATCGCCTGGATCAGCGTGCCCGTCGCCGGAGCGGGCGCGGGGCCCAGCGCCGCATGGGCCTCGCGCCGCCGGGCGTAGGCGGCGCGGCGGGCGTCGGCCTTGGCGACGGCGAGCGGGATGGGGGCGGAGGTCATGGCGGCTCCGGCGCGGTCTCGGGACGGTGAGAGAAGGCCAGGCCGCCGATGAAAGCAAGGGTCGGACCGCGTCGGATCTCCAGCGGCTCCGCCGGCGCGCGCCGCTCCCCGGCCCGTTCGCCCGCCGCCGCACGGGCGCCGGCCTGCGCAAGCCGCGTCAGGCGCCCGCGTCCGGAAATCGGTCCGCGGATGGCGCGCCGGGCTTGCGCCGCGCAGCCGTCGCGGGGTTGGATCGGCGGGGGCCGACCCCCGGCCCGCAACGAGAGCCCCCCAACGGGGCCGCCGACAGGGAGCGCCCATGAACAGCCCGGATTTCAACCGCCTTCTGGCCCGTTTCACCGCCGCCGCCGAGACCGGCGACGGCGCCCGTTTCGCCGCGTGCTTCACCGAAGACGCGGTTTATCACGACTATATCTACGGCCCCCACACAGGCCGCGCCGAGATCGCGGAGATGATGCAGGGTCTCTTCCACCGCGACGCGGCGGACTATCGGTGGGAGATGTTCGACGGCGTATGCGACGGGAACATGGGCTACGCCTGGTCGCTGTCCTCCTTCACCTCCACCGTCCCCGAATACGCCGGGGCGAAAGTGGTGATCGACGGCATGTCCCGCTTCGTGCTGCGCGGAGACCTGGTGGCGGAATACCGCGAATCCGTGAATGGCGGCGTCGCCATGTCCCAGCTCGGCGTCGCGCCGGATCGCATGGCCGGGGTCATGCGCCGCTGGTCCCGCTGGCTGGGCGAGCGGCCGGAGACGCAGGCCTATCTCGCCAGCCCGCCGGGCGCCCATGCCGCCGCCCGGATGCGGGGCGGCTGAGGCGGGACGTCCCGCGCGGGCGAGGGGGGGGGCGCCCCCCCCGCCTTCCCGGATCAGGTCAGCGCGGCCAGCGAGGCCGGGTCGTAGCCCCCGACCGGCTCGCCCTTGCGGATCTTCTCGGGCCAGGCCGGGTCGGTCAGCAGGATGCGGCCGACGGCGATCAGGTCGAACTCGTCGCGCTCCATCCGCGCCAGCAGCTTCTCGATCCCCGCCGCCGCCGCGCCGTGCCCGCGGAACGCCCGGAAGAACTCGCCGTCCAGCCCCACCGAGCCGACCGAGCACGTCATCCGGCCGGTCAGCTTCTTGGCCCAGCCGGCGAAATTCAGCCCGTCCTCGCCGTCGATCCCGGGGAACTCCGGCTCCCAGAACCGGCGCTGGGAGCAGTGGAAGACGTCCACGCCGGCCTCCGCCAGCGGGGTCAGCCAGGCCTCCATCTCGGCCGGGGTCTCGGCGAGGCGGGCGTCGTAGTTCTGCTGTTTCCACTGGCTCAGGCGCAGGAAGATCGGGAAATCGGGGCCGACGGCTGCGCGCACCGCCCGCACGATCTCCGCCACCACGCGGGCGCGGTCGGGCAGGGACGGGCCGCCCCAGTCATCGTCGCGCCGGTTGGTGCCGTTCCACAGGAACTGGTCGATCAGGTAGCCATGGGCGCCGTGCAGCTCGGCCATGTCGAAGCCCACGCGCCTGGAATCCGCCGCCGCCGAGGCGAAGGCGGCCACCAGGTCCGCCACGTCCTCCTCGGTCATGGCCTTGCCGCGGGGATCGTCCGGGGCGACGAGGCCCGAGGGGCTCTCGACCTCCACCCCCGGATCCCAGCCGACCGAGCCGCGGGTGGAGCCGGTATGCCAGATCTGCGGGCCGATCTTGCCGCCCGCCTTGTGGACCTCCTCCACCACCCCGCGCCAGCCGGCCAGCGCCGCCTCGCCGTGGATGAAGGGGATGTTGGGCATGTTGCGCGATCCGGGGCGGTCGATGACCGTGCCCTCGGTCAGGATCAGGCCGACGCCGCCCTCGGTGCGCTTGCGGTAATATTCGGCATTGGCCGGGCCGGGGATGCCCTCGGGCGCCATGTTGCGGGTCATCGGGGCCATGACGATGCGGTTGGGCAGCGACAGCGGGCCGATTTCGAGCGGGCGGAACAGCGTGTCGGCGTTGGGGGCGATGAGGGCGTCTTCGGGCATGGGCGGGTCCGGCATGGTTGACTGACAGCCGTCAGCTCTGCCCCGAAGCGTTCGGTTTCGCAAGCCGCCGCGGCCCGTCCCGCCTTGACCCCGGCGGCCGGGCGGCGAAACATCGCCGCCGACCCCAGCGCAGGAGACGCCGCCATGACCGCCCCCGAAATCTTCGACCTCGGGCCGCTGGTCCTGCAATCGGGCATGACCCTGCCTTCGGCGCATCTGGCCTACCGCACCTACGGCACGCTGAACGCCGCGCGGTCCAACGCCATCCTTTACCCGACCTCCTACGGCGCCCAGCATTCGGACATCGACTGGCTGATCGGTCCGGGGCGGGTGCTGGACCCGGAGCACTGGTTCATCGTGATCCCCAACCAGTTCGGCAACGGGCTGAGCACCTCGCCCTCCAACCTCCCCATGCCCTACGCGGACGGGCGGGCGCCGAGGTTCACCCACTGGGACAATGTCCACGCCCAGCGCCGCCTGCTGTCCGAGGCCTTCGGGATCGAGCATCTGGCGCTGATCTACGGCTGGTCCATGGGCGGCCAGCAGGCGTTGCATTGGGGGGCGCTGTTCCCCGACCGGGTGGCGGCGATCTGCGCGGTCTGCACCTCCGCCCGCACCAGCCCCCACAACAAGCTGTTTCTGGAGGGGCTGCGCGCCACGCTGACCGCCGACGCGGCCTATCAGGACGGTCGGTTCGTTGAAAAACCCCTGCGCGGGCTGCGCGCCTTCGCCCGCATCTACGCCGGCTGGGCGGTGAGCCAGACCTTCTACCGCGAGGAATCCTGGCGCGGCGTCGGCTACGCCTCGATGGAGGACTGGCTGGTTCGCGGCTGGGAGGGCAATTTCCTGCGGCGCGAGGGCGAGGATCTGCTGTCGATGCTCGACACCTGGACCGTCTCCGATATCTCGGCCAACCCGGTGTTCGAGGGCGATCTGGACGCGGCGCTGGGCGCGATCCGGGCGCGGACCCTGGTGATGCCCTGCACCACGGACCTGTATTTCCAGGTGGCGGACAACGCGATCGAGGTTCCGAAGATGCCCAATGCGGAGCTGCGCCCCATCGTCTCGGACTGGGGCCACCGGGCCGGCAACCCGCAGCTTTCCCCGCCCGACGAAGCCGTGCTGCGCGACGCGGTGGCGGAGCTGCTCGCCGGCTGAGCCCGTTCGCGCGGCGCCGTAGGGCGGGTGCGAACCCGCCTTCCGACGCCGGAGGCCGGCGCTAGACCCGCCCCTCCGCCACGATCCTCACCAGCAGGTCCGCGTCCCCGAACCCGCCGGACTTGGTGAGCATCTCCACCCCGTCGAGCCGCCCGCCGCGGATGCGGGACAGCGGCAGGCCCGGCCCGACCTCGCCCAGGCAATCCAGCCCCACGGCCCCGCAGGCCTCCAGCAGGGCCGAGAGCGTGTCGCCGCCGATCACCATCAGCGCCCGGTCGGGCCCGGCGTCGATGCCGGCGGCGGCGGAGGCGATGGCGTGCAGCGTGGCCTCCGGGGTCGCGGCGCGCGGGACCGGGTCGACCAGCGTGCAGCGCGGGCCGAACAGGCCGCGGGCGCGCTCGATCTGGGCGCGGCTGGCCTCGGTGGCGGTGCCGTTGATCACGGTGGCGATGCGGGGCAGGGGCAATGGGGCGCCTTCGCCCTGAAGCGCGCGCGACAGCGCCTCCGCCAGCCCCCGCGACCCGGCCCAGAGCATCGAGGGCGCGTCGCGCAGGGCGGCCACGGCGCGGCCGAGATCCTCGGGCGTGGTCACGTCGCCGATCAGCAGGCCGGTTCCGGGGGCGTCGGGGGCGTCGGGGGCCAGCGGCCGGGCCTGCGCCCCCAGCGCGGCGAATGCGGCGGCGAGGTCGTGGACCGGCGCCGGCGCCCAGCCGGCGGGGCTGCGCACCTCGTGCATTCCGGCGCGGGTGCGGCGGCCCATCTCGGGGAAGGCGGGGGCGAACAGGCAGGTCTCGAACCCGCCCAGCCGCATCGTCTCCAGCGTGTCGGGCAGGGAATTGCCGCGCAGCACGCTGTCCACCTTCTTGAACCAGACCGGCGGCGTGTCGGCCCCGTCCGCGGCCTCCAGCGCCGCGAACGCCCGGCCCACGGCGGCGCGGGCGGCCGCCTCCGGCACGTCCCGGCTTTCGGAGCTGATCGACAGCGCCGCGGCCCCGCCCCCCGCCGGCGTCGCGCCCATCAGCAGCCGCGCGGGCGCGCCGGGACGCGCGAAAGGGGCGGCGGCGTCAAGCGCGCCGGTCAGGTCATCGGCCAGGATGCGGACGGTCATGGGGCGGTGGGCTCCGTGAGAATCAGGTGAGGGCCGGCGGCCTCGACCCAGGCGCAGCTCGGCGCCCCGAGCCGGCGGTCGCTGACCACCGTCTCCACCTGGTCGAGCCGCCCGAACAGGCGGAAGGAGCGCATGTCGAACTTGGTGGCGTCGGCCACCAGCACGACGCGCCGCGCGGCGCCGAGGATCGCGGTCTTGACCTGCGCGAGCTCGGACGTGGTGTCGGACATCCCCTCCGCCGCCACCGCATGGGCGCCGATGAAGGCGATGTCGGCGCGCAGGGCGGCGAAGGCGGCGGCGGTCCCCGCCCCGATCAGGGTGCAGGAGCCGGGCCGCACGCGGCCGCCGGTCAGCTCCGCCTCGCGCCCGGTTTCGGCCAGCAGGCCGGCGATGGCCATGTCATTGGTGACGGAGGAGAAATCCAGCCCCGCCTCCACCGCCGCCCGCGCCACCGCGGCGGTGGTGGAGCCGCTGTCGAAGATCACCGTCGCCCGCGTCCCGATCAGCGGCGCCGCGGCGCGGCCGATGGCGCGCTTGGCCGGGGCCTCCAGCTCGGCGGAGATGTCGGCCTCCACTTCGCGCGCGTCGAAGGCGCCGGGGGCGAGCATGGCCCCGCCCCGGGTGCGCACCAGATGGCCGTTGGCGTCCAGATACTCCACGTCGCGCCGGATGGTGGAGACCGACATCTCCAGCCGCTCGGACAGGTCCTGGAGCGTGGCGAAGGTCTCGGCCCGCAGATGTTGCAGGATCCGCGCGCGGCGCTTGGCTGGCAGCATTCGTCCCTCCCCCCCGGTTCCGCAGGTTTTCCGGAACGTCGGCCCGGCCTGCTTCGCGCCCATGATCCAACGTCGGTCAGATTTTGTCAAAATATGCCATTAATGTGGAATCAAGTGACCGTTAAGTTGCATTATCTGCCAACTTCTGCCACGTCTTCGCCCCGAACCTGGCGGACCTGCGCGACTCAGGCCCGTTCGCGACGGAGAAACGGTTGGGGCCGCAGCGCCCCCGAGGGAGACGACCAATGCGGATCAAGGACACGCTGGAGCGCATTCCGGGGGGCATGATGGTCGTGCCGCTGCTGCTGGGGGCGGTGATCAACACCTTCGCGCCCGGCCTGCTGCGCATCGGCAACTTCACCGAGGCCCTGTTCGTGAACAGCGCCGGCGCCCTGATCGCGCTGTTCCTGCTGTGCGCCGGCGCGCAGATCAACCTGCGCTCGGTCGGCCCGGCGGCGGCCAAGGGCGTGACCCTGCTGGCGGTCAAATGGGTGGCGGGCGCGGCGGTGGGGCTGGCGGCCTACGCCTTCGCCGGGGTCGACGGGCTGTTCCTGGGCATGGTTCCGCTGGCGATCGTCGCGGCCATGACCAATTCCAACGGCGGGCTCTACGTGGCGATCGTCGGCCAGTACGGACGCGCCGACGACCGCGCCGCCTATTCCATCCTCGCGCTCAATGACGGGCCGTTCCTGACCATGATCGCGCTGGCGGTGTTCGGGGCCATGGGCTTCGTGGACGGGCTGTTCTCCATCGTCTCCTTCATCTCGGTGCTGCTGCCGGTGGTCGTGGGCGCCATCCTGGGCAATCTGGATGAGAAGATGCGGGACTTCCTGTCGTCGGGCGCCTCCATGCTGATCCCTTTCTTCGCCTTCGCGCTGGGCATGGGCATCGACTTCGGCGCCATCATCGAGGGCGGGCTGGCCGGCGTGCTGATCGGCTTCCTGTGCACGCTGGTCACCGGCACGCTGGGCTATGTGGCCTTCAGGGCGCTGGGCTGGAACCCGATCGTGGGCGTGGCCGAGGGCTCGACCGCCGGCAACGCGGTGGCCACGCCCATGGCCATCGCCGGCGCCAACGCGGCCTTCGCCCCGGTGGCGCAGCTCGCCACGGTGCAGGTCGCGGCCGCGACGGTGACGACCGCCATTCTGCTGCCGCTCTATGTATCCTTCCTGGTCAGGCGCACCGACCTGAGCGGCTTCGCGCCGGACGCCCGGCCGGACGCCGACCCCGCCGCGGCGCGAGGCTGAGCGGGGCGAAACCATGGAGAGCACAGCGATGAAACCCCTGATCGCCATCACCATGGGCGACGTCTGCGGGATCGGGCCGGAGATCGCGGCCCGCACCCTCGCGGATCCCGAGACCCACGCCATGGCGCGCCCGGTCCTGGTCGGCTCCGCCGCCCGGCTGGCGCAGGCCCGCGACCTGGTGGGGGCGGGGTTCGAGATCCTGACCGTCGCCCCCGGCGCCGCCTTCCCGGCGGAGCCGACCGAAGCGCGCGTGATCTGCGTGGACCCGGCCCTGGGCGACCCGGCGCTGGAGGTGGGCGACCTGCCCTTCGGCCAGGTCTCCGCCGCGGCCGGGCACGCGGCTTACGAATATCTCCGCGTGGCGATCGAGCTCAGCCAGGCCGGTCAGGTCGGCGCCATCGCCACCGCCCCCCTGAACAAGGAGGCCCTGCATGCCGGCGGGCACCTCTATCCCGGCCATACGGAGATCCTCGCCGACCTGACCGGGACCGAGAGCTATTCGATGATGCTCGCCACCCCGAAGATGAAGGTCATCCACCTGACCACCCATGTCGGGCTGATCGAGGCGATCCGGCGGATCAACCCGGAGCGGACCTATCAGGTCATCAGGCTCGCCCATGACACGCTGACCGCCGCGGGGCAGGCCAACCCCTCCATCGCCGTGTGCGGGATCAACCCCCATGCCGGCGAGAACGGTCTTTTCGGCGAGGGCGAGGAGGAGGAGAAGCTGATCCCCGGCATCGCGCGCGCCCGCGCCGAGGGCATCGACGCCCATGGCCCGCTGCCGGCCGACACGCTGTTCTACCGCGCCTCGCGCGGGGATTTCGACGTGGTGGTGGCCTGCTATCACGATCAGGGCCATGCGCCGGTGAAGGTGCAGTCCATCGACGAGGGCGTGAACATCACCGTCGGCCTGAAGGGCGGGGTGGTGCGGACCTCGGTGGATCACGGCACCGCCTTCGACATCGCCGGCCAGGGGATCGCGCGGCACGAAAGCCTCGTCGCCGCCATCCGCTACGCCGTCCAGCTCGCTCCGGAGGGCCGCGGCGCGGCCCCGGTGAGCGCCGGATCGGGCGCGGTTCCGGTCAGCTGACCGGGGGCGCGGGTCCGGAGCGCTCCCCGGCCCCCCGCTTTCACGCCCGAGGCTCGCCCGCCGCCTCTCTCCCCCTCCCGCCGGTCCGGTCCCTCCCGGCCGCGGGAACCGACGCTCAGTCGGGCAGGTGGCGGGCGATCGCCTTTCTCATGGCGGCGAGAATGCCGGCCTGGTTGTCCTCCAGCCGCGACACCGGCCCGCCGACGCCCAGCACGAAGGTCCGTCCGAAGCTGCGCTGCGGCAGCGGCATGGCGATCACGCCCGCGTCCTGCACGACGATGTGGCGGGAGAACAGGTAGCCGTCCCGACGGATGCCGTTGACGACGCCCATCAGCTCGCCCAGCTCCATATGCTCTTCGGGCGGGCAGGCGGCGTGGACCCGGCGCATCAGCCGCTCGATCTCCGCGTCGGTATGGGTGGACAGCAGCACCCGACCCACGCCCGAGCGCGCCAGCGGCCGGATATCCCCGGGCCGCACCTCGAAACGCAGGCGCTTGGTGGTCTGCACGCAATGGATGTACTGGGCGTGCAGGTCGGACTGGGTGGAGATGCTGACCAGTTCGTCGACCTCCTCGAACACCTGGTCGACCACCGCCAGCACCGCGTCCTCTCCGAACAGCTCGGATTTCAGCCAGCCGCCCATCTGCGCGATGCGCATGGTGGGCATGTAGGTGCGGTTGTAGTTGTCGTAGAACAGGTAGCCCAACGCCACCATGCTCTTGAGCAGGGTCGAGGCGCTGGAGGCGGGATAGCCGTAGGTCTTCTGGATCTCCTTGAGCGAGACCGGGCGGCGCACCGCCTCGAAATGCTCAAGGACCTCGAAGATCCGGCGCGCCGTCTTGATGGTGCTGTCAGTCACAAACTTTCACATACATGGAATTCGAGGCTCCCAAATCCCTAGCCGCCGGGTTGCGTCCGCGTCAACTCTCTTGGCCAGGGGGCGGGGCTGTTTCCGGATTGCGGGCGCGATGGCGGGCGCGCGTGGCGGGCGGACGAGGCGCCGTTCCCGCATATTCAACAGGAAAACTTCGGGTCCGTGGGAGAATGCCGGCCGCCGCGCCGCTCCGCGACGGGGGCGGGCCGGGAATCCGCGGGGCTTCGGGACTCTGTATAATTCACGGATGTGAAAACAGAAACACTTATACGAAAAACATGGACGTCGCGAAATCGGGCGCCTTACGGTCCTGCGGCGGGCGGAGAGGCGGCGACGTCTTTCCGAACCCGCGCAACGCGCCGCGCGCAAAGCGGCCGGGAACAAGCCGCAGGGCGGCGAAAATCGACTGGGAGGTCACATGAAACTTCGTGCGAAAGCGGCGCTCGCCGCGCTTGCGGTGCTGGTCGCGACCCCCGCCGCCCAGGCTGCGGACCCTGTGAAGATCGGCATGGTCCTGCCCCTGACCGGCCCCACCGCCGGCTACGGCAAGGACGGCAAGCTCGGCGCCGACATGGCCGCGGCGGAGATCAACGCCGCCGGCGGCATCCTCGACGGACGCGAGATCGAACTGGTCTACGAGGACGAGAAGGGCGCCCCCCAGGACGGCGTCGCCGCGGTGCAGAAGCTGATGACGCGCGAGCGGGTGCAGGCGATCATCGCCGGCATGAACAGCTCGATCACGCTGGCCGAAAGCGCGATCACCAAGAACCGCATCCTGCATGTGAACCCGGCCGCGCAGGCCGACGCGATCACCGCGCAGGGCTCGCCCTGGCTGTTCCAGATCAACAACACCGCCTCGACCAACGCCACCATCTTCCACACCTACCTGACCGAGCAGATGGCGCCGAAAGCCATCGCGGTGATGGGCGAGAACACCGAGTTCAACAAGGCCGTGCTCGAAAACCTGCGGGAGATCGTGGGCGAGAGCTCGGTCGAGCTGGCCGAGATCGCCACCTATGACGGCGCCACCACCGACTTCACCTCGATCATCACCCGGCTGAAATCCACCGGGGCCGACATGATCTACGTGATCGACGCCTACCCGGCGCGCACCGCGCAGATCTGGAAGCAGATCCGCCAGCAGGGCGGCTTCCCGATGGAGGCCCACGCGGTCGGCACCGTCCAGCGTTCGGCCATCGTGCCGGCGGAAGGGGCGATGGAGGGCGTGATCACCGCCGACATCTTCATCGCCGAGGGCGCCACGGGCGACATGGCCCGGTTCATCGACCGCTTCACCGAACAGAACGGCGTGGCCCCCAACAAGGTCAGCCTCGTGGTCTACGAGGCGGTGAAGGTCGTCGCCGGCGCCATGGACAAGGCCGGCAGCGCCGACGACTACGCCCTGATCTCCGACACCCTGCGGGGGAATGTCTGGACGACGCCGCGCGGCGCGCTGTCCTTCGACGATAACGGCCGGGCCAAGGCGCCCTATTTCTACATCCACAAGGTGACCGGCGAGGATGTCGGCCTGCTCGACACCTTCGAGGTCGAGTGAGCCGGGGCTCGCGCGCGCCATGGACCTCCTGATCCAGACGCTGATCAACGGTCTGATCCTCGGGGCGGGCTACGCGCTCGTCGCCGTGGGTCTGACGGTGATCTTCGGCACCCTGCATATCGTGAACTTCGCGCATGGGGCGTTCTTCGCCCTGGGCGCCTACGCCACGCTGCTGATCGAGCGGGCGGGCGCGCCCTACCTGCTCGCCATTCCGCTGGCGGTGCTCTGCGTCGCCGCCATCGGCTTCGCGCTGGAGGCGACGATCGTGCGCCGGGCGCTCTATGATCAGGGCGAGCACGGCTCGATCATCGTCACCTTCGCGATCAGCCAGGCGATCGTCGCGGCGATCATCCTGGTGGTGGGGCCGGACCCGCTGCCGGTGCCCTCGCCCTTCGGGCAGACGGCGGTGTCGGTGGGGGGCTTCTTCCTGTCGGCGCAGCGGATCTTCATCGCCGCGGCCTCGGTCGCGGTGCTGGCGGGCTTCGCGCTGTGGCTCCGGCGCTCGGTGAAGGGTCAGCAGATCCTCGCGGTGTCGCAGAACGCGCGCGGGGCGCTCTATTCGGGGATCAACGTGCCGCTGATCCGCTCGCTCTCCTTCCTGCTGGGCATCGCCGCGGCGGGGCTGGCGGGGGCGCTGATGGGGCCGATGATCTCGGCCTTTCCGACCATGGGGGACGCCAACGTCATCGTCGCCTTCACCGTGGTCATCCTCGGCGGGCTCGGCTCCATCGGCGGGGCCATGCTGGGGGCGCTGGTCATCGGCCTGGGGAACGCGCTGTTCGAGACCTACGTGTCGGTCTCCTGGACGCCGGCCCTGGGGTGGGTCCTGGTCATTCTCGTGCTGCTGCTGAGGCCCCAGGGGCTGATGGGCCGCGCGCAACTCGACAGGCATTGATCCCATGACGGACATCACCACAGGCGCGCCCGCGGGCCGGGCGCGGGGGGGCTCCGCGTCCCTGAAGGGGGCGGGGCTGCTGGCGCTGGGGATCGCCGCGGCGCTGGCGGCGGGGTTCGGGCTGGGCGGAGACCCGTTCCTTCTGAACCTCGCCGGCTACACCTGCGGCTTCGCCATCTTCGCGCTGAGCGTCAACGTCATGCTGGGCGGACTGGGCGAGGTGCCGCTGGGCCATTGCATGTTCTACGGCATCGGGGCCTACGCGCCGGCGATGGCGATGAACCATGCGGGCCTGCCCTATGAGGCGGGGGTGGCCATCGGCATGGTTGTGGCGGCGCTGATCGCGGCGCCGATCGGCTGGCTGACCCTGCACCTGACGGGCGCCTATTTCTCCATCGTGTCCTGGGGGCTGTCGGGGGTGGCGATGGTCACCGCGCTGAACCTCGACGTCACCGGCGGGCCGCTGGGGCTGTTCGGCTTCTCCCGGCTGGCGGTGGGGCCCTTCGACCTGTCGCGCCCGCAGACCTATTTCTTCGTGGCCGCCGCCATCCTGCTGGCGGTGCTGGTCGTGCTCTACCATGTCCGCGGCTCCCGCTTCGGGCGGGCGATGGAGGCGATCCGGCAGGGGCCGCACCTGGCGCGCTCGCTCGGCATCGACGTGTTCCGCGAGCGGCTGAAGGCGCTGGTGCTGAGCGCGCCCATCGCCGCGCTCGCCGGCGCGCTGTCGCTGCCCTACACCCAGATCGTGACGCCCGAGGTGATGTCGGTCCTGCGCACCGTGGACGCGCTGCTGGCCGCCCTGATCGGCGGCGTCGGGCTGATCTTCGGCCCGGCGGTGGGGGCGGTGATCTTCACCATCCTGCCCCAGTTCCTCGACCTCGACCCCAATGTGAAGGTGCTGGTGTTCTCGCTGCTCATCATCCTGGTGATGGTGGCCGCGCCCGGCGGGCTGCACCAGTTGTGGAAGGCCGCCGCCGCCCGTCTGAGCCACGCCCGCAAGGGAGACGCGCCATGACCGGCTGGGCGGTGGAGGCCGCGGGCGTCGAGAAACGCTATGGCGGCGTGACCGCGCTGAAGGGCGTGGACCTGCGCATCCCCGAGGGCGCGATCCACGGGCTGATCGGCCCCAACGGCGCCGGCAAGTCGACCCTGTTCGACATCCTGTGCGGGATCACCAAGCCCTCGGGCGGGCGGGTCTCGGTGCTCGGCATGGACGTGGCGGCGCTGCCGGCCCACCATGTGGCGCGGCGCGGGGTCGGGCGCACCTTCCAGCGCACCGCCACCTTCCGCGACTCCACGGTGCGCGAGAACCTGCTTTTCGCCAGCTACGGCCGGATGCGCCATTCGGTGCTTCAGCGCATGGCCCGCGCCCCCGCCTGGCGCGAGGACATGGCGGCGTTCGAGACCCGCGCCGACGCGGTGCTGGAGACCTGCGGCCTCGCCCATCTGTCCGACCAGCCCGCCGCCGCGCTCGCCTACGGCACCCAGCGCCGGCTGGCGGTGGCCGTCATGCTGATGAACGATCCGAAGATCCTGTTCCTCGACGAACCCGTGGCCGGCATGAACGACGCCGAGACCGCCGAGTTCATCGCGCTGGTGCGCGACATCGCCCGCGGCCGCACCATCGTGATCGTGGAGCATGACATGGCCGCCATCGGCGCGCTCTGCTCCGAGGTGCTGGTGATGGTGGACGGGGCGCAGGTGGTGTCCGACACGCCGGAACGCGCGCTGGCCCATCCCGACGTGGTGGCCGCCTATCTGGGGACCGACGCCGATGATTGAGACCCTGCTCGAGGTCTCGGACCTCACCGTGGGCTACGGCCGCGTCACCGCCCTGCGCGAAGTCTCGCTGACCGTGCGGGCGGGCGAGACGGTGGCCATCCTCGGGGCCAACGGCGCCGGCAAGACCACCCTGCTCAACGCCATATCGGGCGTGCTTCCGGTGCGTTCCGGCGCGGTCCGCTATGCGGGGCGCGGGATCACCGGCATGAAGCCCTGGGCGACCGCCCGGCTCGGCGTCAGCCATGTGCCGGAGGGGCGCGAGATCTTCCCCGGCATGACGGTCGAGGCGAATCTGCGCCTGATCGACGTGCATGGCGGGGGCCCGGATTTCTCCATCGACGACGTGCTGGAGATGTTCCCGCGGCTTGGCGAGCGTTTCGGCCAGCTCGCCGGCGGGCTGTCGGGGGGAGAGCAGCAGATGCTGGCCATCGGCCGCGGGCTGATGGCCTCGCCCCGGCTTCTGCTGCTGGACGAACCCTCGCTGGGCCTGTCGCCGATGCTGTCGCGCGCCGTGCTGGGGGCGATCGCCGGGCTGAAGGCGCGGGGGATTTCGGCCCTGCTGGTCGAACAGAACATGCGCGCCGCGCTGAAGGTCGCGGATCGCGGCTACGTGCTGCGCGTCGGGCGGATCACCGCCGAGGGCTCGGCGGCCGAGCTGGAGGCGTCCCCGGACATCCGCCGCGCCTATCTGGGCGTCTGAACGCGGGCCGCGCCGCGACCACAGGGAGAAGACCCGACATGCAAGACGACACCGCCCCGCTGCGCCTGCCCGAAGGCAGTTGCGACTGCCATTTCCACATCTACGGCCCCTTCGACCGCTTCCCCCAGCAGCAGGAGGGCAGGTTCACCCCCTCGCAGGTGTTCTCGGCGGAGGACGCCTTCGCCATGTGGGAACGGACCGGCGCCACCCGCGGCGTGATCGTGCACGCGGTCGGCTCGGGGGAGGACAACGCCGTCACCTTCGACGCGCTGAAACGCTTTCCCGACCGGCTGCGCGCCACCGCGATCCTGGATCCCGACGTCTCCGACCGCCGGCTGGACGCGCTGACCGACGCGGGTTTCCGCGCCGTGCGGGTCACCATGATCCGCCAGGACGGCAAGCCGGTCTCCACCCAGGGGACGATGTTCGAGGACCTGGTGAAGCTCGCCCCCCGCATCGCCGAGCGCGGCTGGCACGCCCAGCTCTGGATCGAGTGCTCCGACCTCGCCGAAGCCGCCCCGGCGCTGGAGAAGCTGCCGCTGGATTTCGTGGTGGATCACATGTGCCGGACCATGGCCGACAAGGGGGCGGAGCATCCCGACTACCTCGGCTTTCTCGACCGGCTGAAGACCGGGCGCTACTGGACCAAGATCTCGGGCGCCGACCGCAACACGCGGACGGGCGCGCCCTATGCCGACACCGCGCAGTTCATGCGGGCGATCGTCGCCGCCGCGCCGGATCAGGTGGTGTGGGGCAGCGACTGGCCGCATGTCGGCCACACGGAGGCGACCACGCCCGACCTGCAGGTCCTGCTGCGCCTCCTGCATGACTGCGTGCCCGACGCGGAGACCCGGCGCAGGATCCTGATCGACAACCCCGCGAGGCTCTATGGTTTCTGAGACCCAATCCGCGCCCCTCGCGGGGATCACCGTGCTCGACCTCGGGCAGGTCTACCAGGGGCCCTATGCGGGCTTCCTGCTGGCCCAGGCCGGCGCCGACGTGATCAAGATCGAGCCGCCGCGCGGCGAGCCGGTCCGCCACCGGGCCCGCATCTCACGCGGGAACGCCGTGCCCTTCGCCATGCTCAACGCCAACAAGCGCAATGTCAGCCTCGACCTGAAGACCGAGGAGGGGGCCGCGCTGCTGCGCGCGCTGGCCGCCAGGGCCGACGTGCTGCTGGAGAACTACGCCCCCGGCGTGCTCGACCGGCTCGGCGCCGGCTACGAGACCCTGCGCGAGATCAATCCGGGGCTGATCTACGCCTCGGCCTCCGGCTACGGGCTGTCGGGGCCGGACCGGGACAACCTCGCCATGGACCTGACCATCCAGGCGGCGTCGGGGATCATGTCGGTCACCGGCTTTCCGGACGGACCGCCGGTGAAGGCGGGGCCGGCGATCACCGATTTCATCTCGGGCGTGCATCTCTATGCCGGGATCCTCACCGCGCTTTACGAACGCAAGACCACCGGCCGCGGCCGGCTGGTGGAGATCGCGATGGTCGAGACCGCCTATCCCGCCATGGCCTCCAACCTCGCCGACGTGTTCAACAGCCAGGCCCCGGCGCCGCGCACCGGCAACCGGCACGGGGGGCTCGCCGAGGCGCCCTACAACGTCTACCCGGCCGCCGACGGCCATGTCGCCATCATCTCGGTCAACGAGAACCACTGGACCGGCCTGACCCGCGCCATGGAGCGGCCGGAGCTGGACGACGACCCGCGCTTCGCCGCCGTGCGCGACCGGCTTGCCCATATCGACGCGCTCGACGCGCTGGTGTCGGCGTGGACCGAGACCCTGCCGCGGGCCGAGATCGTGGCCCGCTGCAAGGCCGCCAAGGTGCCCTGCGCCGCGGTGCGCGACCTGCTGGAAGTCACCCGCGACCCGCATCTGCATGCCCGCGGCATGCTGCGCGAGATCGCCCATCCCGAATACGGCGACATCCTCGTGCATCGCAGCCCGGTGATCCTGCACGACGCGGCCGTGCCCGATTACGTCCCCTCGGCCCGGCTGGGAGAGCACAACGCCGATGTGCTGGCCTCGGTCCTCGGCCTTTCGTCCCCCGAAATCGAGGCCCTGGCCCGCGCCGGGGCCATCGTCTCTTCGCAGGAGCCCCAGACGTGGTGAAACTCTTCGAACCGGCGACCTTCCGCGGCGTGGAGCTGCGCAACCGCATCGTGGTGTCGCCGATGGGCATGTATTCGGCCGAGAACGGCTATGTCACGCCCTTCCACCTCGTGCATTACGGGCAGTTCGCCATGGGCGGCGCCGGGCTGGTCTATGTGGAGCAGACCTCGGTCTCGCGTCCCGGGCGGATCACCAACGGCGATCCGGGATTGTGGGAGGACGGCCAGATCGAGGGCATGGCCGCCATCGCCCGCGGGATCAAGGCGCACGGGGCGAAGGCCGCGATCCAGATCAACCATGGCGGCCGCAAGTCCGGCCAGCAGCGGGCGTTCCGCGGCAACGGCCCCCTGACCGACCGCGACCGGGAGATGGGGGAGGAGAGCTGGCAGGCCCGCGGGCCCTCCGACCGGCCGTTGGGGGAGGGGTGGCCGACGCCCGAACCCCTGACCCCCGACGGTCTCGTGGGCGTGCGCGACGCCTTCGTGGCGGCCTGCCGGCGCGCGGTGCTGGCCGGCTTCGACGTGATCGAGCTGCACATGGCCCATGGCTATCTGCTGCAGAGCTTTCTCAGCCCGCTGGCGAATTTCCGCACCGACGACTACGGCGGCGGCCTCGAAAACCGCATGCGCTTCCCGCTGGAGGTGGCGCGGGCGGTGCGCGCGGCGCTGCCGTCCGCGACCCCGCTGTTCGTGCGGATCTCGGCCACCGACTGGATCGACGGCGGGTGGGAGATCGAGGACAGCGTGATCTTCGCGCGGGAGCTGAAGGCGCTCGGGGTCGACCTGGTGGACTGCTCGACCGGGGGCAATCTGGTGGCGGGGGCCACCAATTCCAACCTCAAGCGCGGCCCGGCCTACCAGGCGCCCTTCGCCGCCCAGGTGAAGCGGGAGGCCGGGATCGCCACCGGCGCCGTGGGCATGATCCGCACGCCGGACCTTGCGGAGAAGCTGCTGCAGGACGGGGACGCCGACCTCATCTACCTCGCCCGCCAGATGCTCTACGACCCCTACTGGGCCCGCCACGCCGCCGAGCATTTCGGCCTGACCGGCGATTTCGAGGACTGGCCCGAACAATACGGCTGGTGGCTCGCCAAGTGGGGCGGCGCCCTGCGGGCGGCGGGCGAGACGCTCTAGACGGCCGGAGGGCGGCGGGTCGGCGGGGCGGCGCCCGCCCTCGGTTCCGGGCGAAAAAAAGCGCGGCGCTCCGGGGGGAGCGCCGCGCTTCGCGTTTCGGCGCAGGAGCGGCCGGGCGGCCGCTCCTGCCCGGATCAGACCCGCTCGATGATCAGCGCGGGGGCCATGCCGCCGGCGGCGCACATGGTGACCAGGCCGCGCTTCTTGTCCTGACGCTCCAGCTCGTCGATCAGGGTGCCGATCAGGATGGCGCCGGTGCAGCCGATCGGGTGGCCCAGCGCGATCGCGCCGCCGCAGACATTGACCTTGTCGCGGTCCAGCTTGAAGTCGCGGATGAACTTCTCGGCGACCACGGCGAAGGCCTCGTTGACCTCCCACAGGTCGATGTCGTCCGGGGTCAGGCCGGCCCGCTCCAGCGCCTTGCGGGCGGCGGGGACGGGGGCGTTGAGCATCAGCTCCGGGCTGTCGCCGATATTCACCGCGGTCACGATCTTGGCGCGCGGCTTCCAGCCGTTGGCGTCGCAGGCGGACTTGGAGGCGATCAGGATCGCCGCCGCGCCGTCGACCACGCCCGACGAGTTGCCGGCATGGTGGATATGCTCGATCTTCAGGTCCGGGTAGGCCTTGCGGATCAGCTGGCCATGGGTGACGCCGGTGTCGTCCAGCGGGTAGTCCATCATCGCCTCGAAGGACGGCTTCAGGGCGGCCAGCGTCTCCAGCGTGGTCTGCGGGCGGGGGAACTCCTCATGGTCCAGCGCCAGCGTGCCGTCGGCCTTGTGGACCTTGATCAGCGACTTCTCGAACCGGCCGTCGGCGATCGCGGCGGCGGCGCGCTTCTGGCTCTCGACCGCCAGCTCCTCGGTGGCGCGGCGGGAGATGCCCTCGATCGAGGCGATGGCGTCGGCGCACACGCCTTGGGCCACCTGCGGGTGGACGTCGCGCAGGCGCATGTTGCCGCCGTCGAGCCCGACCTTGCGGCGGCCTTCGGGGGAGAAGGAGAAGGACATCATCTCGCAGCCGCCGGAGATCACCACGTCCTGCAGGCCCGACATCACGGTGGCCGAGCCCAGCGCCGCGACGGTGAGGCCCGAGCCGCAGAACCGGTCCAGCGTCACGCCCGAGGCGCGCACGTCATAGCCCGCGTCCAGCGCCGACATGCGGCCGAGATCGCCGCCCTGGCTGCCGGTCTGGTTGGAGGTGCCCCAGATGATGTCGTCGACCTTGGCGGTGTCGATGTTGTTGCGGTCGCGCAGGGCGGACAGCACCGCGGCCCCGAGATGCTGGGGATGCATGTCGGCCAGCGCGCCCTTGCCGACCTTGCCGATGCCGCGCGGGGTGCGGCAGTGATCCACGATATAGGCTTCCGACATGACGAATCCTCTCCGGTGTTCCTTGGCCTTCGCGGCCGGGGTTCGGCGCGAGACTAGTCCGCTTAAGCGGTCGGTTAAAAGCGTCGCAAGCGTCGCGCCTGTTCCGCATGTCGGAACTGTGGCCGGGGGAGCGCGTCGCTCTTGGCGCGGATCATGCGTCGGGGGACGGGGCGAGTCTTGCGTGGAGCGCCAGTGCCGGCGCGCCGAGGGGCGCGCGCGGAGGAGAGGGGGGCGGGTCCGGGAGGCGCGGGGCCGTCGACGAGGACGGGGGGCCGAAACGCAACGGGCCGACGCCTTTCGGCGTCGGCCCGGGATCGCAAGCGAGGCGAAATTGGTATCCCCAAGGGGAATCGAACCCCTGTTTTCACCGTGAGAGGGTGACGTCCTAACCGCTAGACGATGGGGACTTGCGGCCTCGCTTGCGTTGCGGCGGGGAGTAATGCCTTGCGGGGGGGACTGTCAATAGCGCCCGGAAGGGTTCCCGCGAGGTTTCCGAAATACGGCGCCCGCTTTCGCTGATCGGCCGGGAGCGCGGCCGGAAGACATGGAAAAACGGGCGCTTGCCGCGGCGGAACGGCGCCGCGCCAACCCCGATGGCGATTCGCGGATCGGCGCCGGCGGGCCTGGTCTCAGTCCTCGCGACGGATCGGGGTCTCCGACAGGCGGTTCCCGTCGGCGCGGCGGAAGACGAACAGCCGCTCCGCCCCGTCCGCGTCGCGGGTGGTCACCAGGATCTCCGCGGGCGAGGCGCCCAGCGCGGTGATCTCCTGGCCCGCGGGCAGGTCCAGCGCCTCGGCCCGCACCGGAACCGGGGCCGGCGCCGAGGCCACCAGCCGGAAGGCCACGGTCGAGGCGATGACCACCATGCCCAGCCCCATGGTCACGGTCAGGCCCATCACCGTCCGGCGCAGAAGCTTCAGGCGCGGAGGTTCCGGAAAGTCGTTCTCGTCCTCGTCTTCAGGTCCGGATAGGTTCGCGGCCATGACAGAGCCCCTCGATGATTTCGACGACGACGATGACGCCCCGGCGGCCCCCGCAGGTCCCCCCGCCGCGCCCTCCGTCGCGCCCCCCGCCGCACCCGATGCGGCCCCTGCGCCGCCGGACGCCGGCGGCCCGCTGGAATTCCGCGTCGACGCGGCGCTGGCGGGCGCCCGGCTCGACAAGGCCCTGGCGGCGGCGGCGCCGCCCTGGCTCAGCCGTTCGCGCCTGCGCGCGCTGACCGAGGCCGGGGCGGTGACCCGCGCCGGGACCGGGGAGGCGGTGCGCGACGCGCGGACCAAAGTCAAGGCCGGGGAGGTCTTCGTGGTGGCCCTCCCGGCCCCGGTCGCCGCGACGCCGCAGCCCGAGGCGATCCCGCTGAACGTGGTCTACGAGGACGACGCCCTGCTGGTGGTCGACAAGCCCGCCGGCATGGTCGTGCACCCCGCCCCCGGCGCCTGGGACGGCACCCTGGTCAACGCGCTGCTGCACCATTGCGCGGGCCGTCTGGCCGGCATCGGCGGCGAGGTGCGCCCGGGCATCGTGCATCGCATCGACAAGGACACGTCGGGCCTTCTGGTCGTGGCCAAGACCGACGCGGCGCATCAGGGCCTGTCGGCGCTGTTCGCGGCGCATGACCTGGAGCGGGAATACCTCGCCGTGGCCTGGGGCGCGCCCTCGACCGCCGATCCCCGCGCCGTGGGGCTGCCGGGGGTGGAGGACGCGGGCAGCGGCTGGCTGCGGATCGAGACGCATCTGGATCGCCATCGCGGCGACCGCAAGCGCATGGCGGTGACCCGGACCGCCGGCCGCCGGGCCGTCACCCATCTGCGGGCCGAGGCGCGCTTCGGGCCGGAGCTGCGCCCCGTCGCCTCCCTGATCCGCTGCGTGCTGGAGACCGGGCGCACCCATCAGATCCGCGTGCATCTGTCGTGGCTCGGGCATCCGCTGGTCGGCGACGCGACCTATGGCGGGCGCTCGCGCAAGGCGGCCGCGGGGCTGGAGCCCGAGGTCCGCGCCGCGCTGGACGACTTCCCCCGCCAGGCGCTGCACGCCGCCGTGCTGGGCTTCGCGCATCCGGTGACCGGCGAGGTGATGCGGTTCGAGAGCGCTCCGCCCGCCGATTTCGCGGCGCTGACCGGGGCGCTGGGGCTCTGAGGCGGGCGCCGGTTCAGGACTGTCCATGTTTCGGCGCCTCACCGTCTCGTAACCGGCGTAAACGTTGTATTCACAGGTACGGGCGACCATATCGAAAAGTTCGGCGGGCGTGACGTGTCCGCCGCAAGACATCGCGCGCCCGCGTGAACCGCATCTCCGTTCGCCGCTTGTCGGGGACGGTCGCCGGTCCGGACGCTCCGAAGGAGGGACGAGACATGAGCACCTACGCCAGACTGCCGGCCCCGTCGCCGGAACAGGGCCTTTCGCGCTACCTGCAGGAAATCCGCAAGTTTCCGATGCTGGAGCCGGAAGAGGAATACATGCTCGCCAAGGCCTGGACCGACCACGAGGACAAGGATGCGGCCCACAAGATGGTGACCTCGCATCTGCGGCTCGCGGCCAAGATCGCCATGGGCTATCGCGGCTACGGGCTGCCGACGGCCGAGGTGATCTCGGAGGCCAATGTCGGGCTGATGCAGGCGGTCAAGCGCTTCGATCCCGAACGCGGCTTCCGGCTCGCGACCTATGCGATGTGGTGGATCCGCGCCTCGATCCAGGAATACATCCTGCGGTCCTGGTCGCTGGTGAAGATGGGCACGACCGCGGCGCAGAAGAAGCTGTTCTTCAACCTGCGCAAGGCCAAGAACCGCATCGGCGCGCTGGAAGAGGGCGACATGCGGCCCGAGAACGTGGCGACGATCGCCAAGAATCTCGGGGTGAACGAGACCGAGGTGATCGCCATGAACCGGCGGCTCTCGGGCGGGGACGCCTCGCTGAACGCGCCGCTGAAATCGGACGGGGAGGGGTCGGCCGAATGGCAGGACTGGCTCGCCGACGACGACGCCGACCAAGCCGCGGAATACGCCGAGCGCAATGAGCTCGAAAGCCGCCGCAGCCTGCTGATGGAGTCGATGGAGAGCCTCAACGAGCGGGAGCGCCATATCCTGACCGAGCGTCGGCTGAAGGACGATCCAGTGACGCTGGAGGACCTGTCCAAGGTCTATGGCGTCAGCCGCGAGCGGGTGCGCCAGATCGAGGTGCGGGCCTTCGAGAAGCTGCAGAAACGGATGCGCGACCTGGCCGCCGAGAAGGGCATGATCCGCGAGGTGGCCTGACCCGCGCGGCCCTTTCGGGGGCGTATCGGACGAAAAAGGCCGGGCCCGGGCGCCCGGCCTTTTTCGTGGCGCGAGGCGGCGGCTTCGGAGGCGGCGCGTCGGGCCGGACGCGTGCTTCGACGCCGCGCCCGCGCCGCGCTGAACCGGGGGCGCCCGGCGGCGCCGGGGCGAGCGGCGCGTGGTTGGCGATCCGGCGAGGCCTTCGCCGTGCCCCCGGGGGGCGGCGGGGGGCTCGTCGCGGCCCTAGGGCGCGTCCCCAAAAACGGGATTCCCATGACCTCGAATCTTTGATTCAACCTCCGAAAGAAGGAGGTATCGATGCGCCGTCACGAACTGACCGACCGGGAATGGGCGATCATCCAGCCGCTGCTGCCGCAGAAGTCGCGGGGCGT
>NZ_FNMZ01000011.1 GCF_900106695.1 Albimonas donghaensis | reverse complement strand
ACTCGCTATGACCGCAGACCGGACAACTACTTGGCAGCGCTAAAGCTCGCCGCCATCCGCTTCTGGATTGCGAACATATGAGTCCGCACCCTAGCGCATGAAAAAGGGCGGCCCCGCGGGACCGCCCCTTCCATTCCTCCGCCGTCCTCAGGCCTTCAGCGGGTAACCCAGGTCGGAGACCGCCGCGCGGATCTCGTCGAGGATCGCCGGGTCGTCGATGGTCGCGGGCATCTTGAACTCCGCCCCGTCGGCGATCTTGACCATCGTCGCCCGCAGGATCTTGCCCGAGCGCGTCTTGGGCAGGCGATCCACCACCACCGCCAGCTTGAACGCCGCCACCGGCCCGATCTCGTCGCGGACCAGCTTCACGCATTCCTTCGCGATCTCGTCATGCGCGCGGTTCACGCCCTTGGTCAGGCACACGAAGCCCATGGGCAGCTGACCCTTGAGCTCATCCGTCACCCCGATCACCGCGCATTCGGCGACGTCGGGATGGCCGGCCAGGATCTCCTCCATCGCCCCCGTCGACAGCCGGTGCCCGGCCACGTTGATCACGTCGTCGGTGCGCGCCATGATCCAAACATAGCCGTCCTCGTCGATCATCCCCGCATCCCCGGTCTCATAGTAGCCGGGGAAATGCTCGAGATAGGACTTGCGGAACCGCGCCTCGCCGTTCCACAGGCCCGGCAGGGTGCCCGGCGGCAGCGGCAGCTTGATGGCGATGGCGCCGAGCGTGCCGGGCGCCACCTCGTGCCCGGCCTCGTCCAGCACCTGCACGTCATAGCCCGGCATCGGCACGGTGGGAGAGCCGACCTTGACCGGCAGAAGCTCCAGCCCCGCGGGGTTGCCGGCGATGGCCCAGCCGGTCTCGGTCTGCCACCAGTGGTCGATCACCGGGATCTTCAGCAGGTCGGCCGCCCAGTTGACCGTGTCCGGGTCGGCGCGCTCTCCGGCCAGGAACAGGTAGTTGAGGCAGCTCAGGTCGTATTTCGCCTTGAACTCCCCCTTGGGGTCGTCGCGCTTGATGGCGCGGAAGGCGGTGGGCGCGGTGAAGAAGGACTTCACCTTGTGCTCCGAGATCACCCGCCAGAACGTGCCGGCATCCGGCGTGCCCACGGGCTTGCCCTCGAACAGCACGGTCGCGCAGCCGGCGATCAGCGGGCCGTAGACGATGAAGCTGTGCCCCACGACCCAGCCCACGTCCGAAGCCGCCCAGTACACGTCCCCCGCCGTCACGTCGTAGAGGTTGCGCATGGTCCAGGCGAGCGCCACCGCATGGCCGCCCGCCGGCCGGATCACGCCCTTGGGCGAGCCCGTCGTGCCCGAGGTGTAGAGGATGTAGAGCGGGTGCATCGCCGGCAGCGCGGCGCAGGGCGCGGGCTCGGCCCCCTCCACGAATGCGTTCCAGTCGTGGTCGCGGCCCTCGACCAGCTCGCAGGGGCCCTGCTCGCGCTGAAGGATGACGGTGAAGTCGGGCTTGTGCTCGGACTGCGCGATGGCCCCGTCGATCAGGGGCTTGTAATGCACCACCCGCCCCGGCTCGATCCCGCAGGAGGCCGCGAGGATGGCCTTGGGCGTGCAGTCGTTCAGCCGCACCGCCAGCTCATGCGCCGCGAAGCCGCCGAAGACCACCGAATGCACCGCGCCGATGCGCGCGCAGGCGAGCATGGCGACCAGCGCCTCGGGGACCATCGGCATGTAGATCACCACCCGGTCGCCCGTGACCACGCCCTGCGCCGCCAGCGCGCCGCCCAGCGCCGCGACCTTGCCCTGAAGCTCGGCGAAGGTGATCTCGGCCTTGGTCCCGGTGACGGGGCTGTCGTAGATGATCGCGGTCTCGGCGCCGCGGCCGGCCTCCACATGCCGGTCGACGGCGTTGTGGCAGGTGTTCATCGCCCCGTCGGCGAACCAGTCGTTGCCCGCAGGCCCGCCGCCATGCAGCGCCTTCGTCGGCTTCGTCGTCCAGTCGATGGCGCCGGCGGCCTCCATCCAGAACCCGTCCGGGTCCGATTTCCACGCGGCGTAGGCGTCACGATAGCTCATCGAGCCCTGTCCTCCCGTCTGCGGGGCCGTGTCCGCGCGCCCGCGCGCCCGGCCCCCCGGTTCACTCCCGGTCCCATGCGAATCGCGGCGCGAGACGCCGCGGCCCCGCGCGCCGACGGCGCCGCGAAGCCTGCGCGGCGGCGACGATCCGCACGCCCCCTCGGCGCGCGGAACCGCCACCTCCCGCCTGGTCCGGGGCCTCTCCTCCCAGCCCCGCATCGGCCCGGGCGGCGTCCGCCGCCCCGGCCGTTCCGCGCACCCTGACGGGACCGCGGGGCCGGCGCCTTGATCGGGGTCAAGCGCGCGCGCCTCCCCGCCCGGCGCCGGCCGGGTTTCGCAGCCGCCGCGCGCGCCCGGTCCTTGCATCGGACCGGGCGCGCGCGGCGGCGATGCTCAGGCGTAGGAGGTCATCGGCGTCGAGGCCAGCGCCGCGATGTTCAGCAGCCCCCGCGCGGTGATCGAGGGCGTCACGATATGCGCCCGGTTGCCCATGCCCATCAGGATCGGCCCCACCTCCAGCGCCCCCGACATCAGCTTGAGGATGTTGCGCATCCCCGAGGCCGCGTCGGCATTGGGCAGGATCAGGATGTTGGCCGCCCCGGTGATCCGCGAATGCGGGAAGATCCGCTCCCGGATATCGGGGTCGAGCGCGGCGTCCGCGTGCATCTCGCCCTCATAGGCGAAACCGCGGGGCTGGCTGTCGAGGATCTCCAGCGCCCGCCGCACCTTGCGCCCCGACGGCGTGTCGAGGTTGCCGAACTGGCTGTGGCTCAGCAGCGCCACCTGCGGGGTCAGCCCGAAGCGGCGGGCGTGACGGGCGGCGCCGATGGTGATCTCGGCGATCTCCTCGGCGGTCGGATCGGGATGCACCTGGGTGTCGGCGATGAACACCAGCCCCCGCTCCAGCAGCATCAGCGACAGCGCGCCCAGCGGCTGATAGCCGTCCACGCCCAGCAGCTGGGTGACGTAGTTCAGGTGCCACAGATACTGGCCGAAGGTGCCGCAGATCAGGCTGTCCGCCTCCCCCCGATGCACCATCACCGAGGCGATGGCGGTCAGGTTCGTCCGCATCACCGCGCGGGCGAGATCCGGGGTCACGCCGCGCCGCTGCATGATCTGGAAATAGGTCTCCCAGTAGTCGCGGTAGCGGGGGTCGGAGTTGGGATTGACCACCTCGAAGTCCCGCCCGGCCTTGATCGGCAGGCCGTAGCGTTCCAGCCGGGTTTCGATCACCTCGGGCCGCCCGATCAGGATCGGCTTGTGGGTGGTCTCCTCCAGCATCCCGTGGGCGGCGCGCAGCACGCGCTCGTCCTCGCCCTCCGCGAAGACGATCCGCCGGGCCGCGGCGCGGGCCGCGTCGAACACCGGACGCATCACCAGCGAGGAGCGGAACTGCGTGCTCTCCAGCCCTTCGCGATAGGCCTCCAGATCCTCCAGCGGCCGGGCGGCCACGCCGGAATCCATCGCCGCCTTGGCCACGGCCGAGGCGACGGCGGGCAGCAGCCGCGGGTCGAACGGCTTGGGGATCAGGTAGTCGGGGCCGAACACGAGACGTTCGCCCTGATAGGCCGCCGCCGCCTCGGCCGAGGAGGCCTGAAGCGCCAGGTCCGCGATGGCGCGGACGCAGGCGATCTTCATCTCCTCGTTGATGGTGGTCGCGCCCACGTCCAGGGCGCCCCGGAAGATGAAGGGGAAGCACAGGACGTTGTTGACCTGGTTGGGATAGTCCGAGCGGCCGGTGGCGATGATCGCGTCGGGCTTGGCCGCCCGCGCCACTTCCGGCATCACCTCGGGGATCGGGTTGGACAGCGCGAAGATGATCGGGTTGTCCGACATCTTGGCGACCATCTCGCCGGTCATCACGTTGGCCGCCGACAGGCCGAGGAACATGTCCGCGCCCGCGATCACCTCGGACAGCGAGGTTCCGCCCTCGGCGTCGGCCTCTTCGCGCGAATAGCTTTCCTTCTGCGGGCCCATGTTGTCGCGCCGGCCCTTGTGGATCAGGCCCTTGCGGTCCAGCAGCCACACGTTGTCGCGCTTCACGCCCAGCGTCAGCAGCAGGTTGAGACAGGCGATGCCCGCCGCCCCGCCGCCCATGGACACGACCTTGACGTCCTCGAACTTCTTGCCGGCCACGCGCATGGCGTTGTAGGCGGCCGCGGCGACCACGATGGCGGTGCCGTGCTGGTCGTCATGGAAGACGGGGATGTTCATGCGCTGCTTGCACAGCTCCTCGACCACGAAGCAGTCGGGCGCGGCGATGTCCTCGAGGTTCACCGCCCCGAAGGTCGGCTCCAGCGCGCAGACGATATCGGCGAGCTTCTCGGGGTCGCGCTCGTTCACCTCGATGTCGAAGCAGTCGATGTTGGCGAACTTCTTGAACAGGACCGCCTTGCCCTCCATCACCGGCTTGGAGGGCAGCGCGCCGATATCGCCCAGGCCCAGCACCGCGGTGCCGTTGGAGATCACCGCCACCAGGTTGCCGCGCGCGGTGTAGCGGGCGGCGTTGGCGGCGTCCTTCTCGATCTCGAGGCAGGCTTCCGCCACGCCGGGGCTGTAGGCGCGGGACAGGTCGCGCTGGTTGGCCATGGGCTTGGTCGCCCGGATCTCGAGTTTTCCCGGCCGGGGAAACTCATGGTAGTCGAGCGCGGCCTGCCGGGCCGCATCCTGGCGTTCGTCGCTCATCGCCTCACTCCCATCCCGTTCGCGGGCGCGCGCGAGGGCGACCCGTCCCATCATGATCCGGCGCGTTCTGCGTCCCGGGCGCGCGCGCGCCCGTCGCTCCGGTTTTCAGCCGCGACCCTTGGTCCGCTTCCGTCCCGGGGTCAAGACGCTCGCGAAAGTTGAAACATGGCGCCCGGCGCCCCATTTCGTGATGCGACGCAAAAGAATCCGACGAAAACGAGGAGCTCCGCCCGATGATCATCCGCGCCATAGACCGCCTGTTCCGGCATGAAGCTTCAGGCGGCATACTCCTGATGCTGTCCGCCGTGGCGGCCCTGGTGGTCTACAATTCCGGTTTCGCCGACGCCTATGAGGCGTTTCTCCATATTCCGGTGGCCGTGACCGTCGACGGCCAGGGCGTCGCCAAGGACATGCTGCACTGGATCAATGACGGCCTGATGGCGGTGTTCTTCTTCCTCGTGGGGCTCGAGCTGAAGCGCGAGATGCTGGAGGGCAAGCTCAAGAATCCCTCCGACGTGATCCTGCCCGGCCTCGCCGCGGTCGGGGGCATGGCGGTGCCGGCGATCATCTACGCGGCGCTGAACTGGGGCGACCCGGCCACGCTGCACGGCTGGGCGATCCCCGCCGCGACCGACATCGCCTTCGCGCTCGGCGTGCTGGCGCTGCTGGGCAACCGGGTGCATCCGTCGCTGAAGATCTTCCTGCTGACGCTGGCGATCCTCGACGATCTCGGGGCGATCCTGATCATCGCGCTGTTCTACACCGCCGAGCTGAAGCCCGAGATGCTGCTCTACGCCCTGCTGCCGCTGGCCGGGCTGATCTGGCTGAACCTGCGCGGCGCGCATCGCATCGCGCCGGCGATCATGCTGGGCGTGGTCCTGTGGCTGCTGGTGCTCAAGTCGGGCGTGCACGCGACCATCGCGGGCGTGCTGCTGGCCTTCTGCATCCCGCTCAAGGACAAGTACGGCAAGTCCCCCCTGCACTCGCTCGAGCACGGGCTGACGCCTTACGTGTTCTTCTTCATCGTGCCGGTCTTCGCCTTCGCCAATGCCGGCGTGTCGCTCCAGGGCCTGACCTTCGAGCGGCTGATGACCCCGGTGCCGCTGGGCATCGCGGGCGGGCTGTTCCTGGGCAAGATGGTGGGCGTCTTCGGCTTCACCTTCCTGACGGTGAAGCTTGGGCTGGCGCGCCTGCCCTACGGGATGAGCTGGGTGTCGCTTTACGGCGTGGCCTGTCTCGCGGGGATCGGCTTCACCATGTCGCTGTTCATCGGCGGGCTGAGCTTCGCGGACGCGACCCATGCCGCGGACGTGCGGCTCGGGGTGCTGTCGGGTTCGATCATCTCGGCGGTCGTGGGCTTCCTGGTGCTGCGTTTCCTGGCCTCCAACCCCTCGGCCCAGCCGGCGGTGACCGAAGCCGAGAAGATCGCCATGGGCGCCAAGGCCTGAGCCTTCGGGGTCGGGGTCGGACGCCCCCTCCGAACGCCAAGCGGCGCGGCCTTCGGGCCGCGCCGCGATCGTTTCAGGCGCCGGCGGTCCCGCGCGCGCGCCCCGTTTTCGTCATGTTGATGAATGCGCCGCATGGCCTTCCCCGGCGAAACCCGCGATCCTGCGGCGGTCATCCGTCGCTTGTCCGGGACCCTGCGTCATGCTTTTCAAGACCTCCGCCCTTCTCTTCGCGGCCGCCGCTCTGTCGGCCCTGCCCGCCCATGCCATACCCGCGCCGGGCCCCACCGTGCTGGGCGACGTCGTGTCCGGCGCCTTCGGCGTGACCGGCCAGACGCCGTTCCTCGACATGACCTCGACGGCCATCGATCCGGGGGCGGAGTTCATCTACGGCGGCCGCGTCTGGGCGGACCTGTCGGACGAGCATCTGGTCATCCGCTTCGACTTCGAGGGCTATACCGGCGAAAGCGCCCTCACCGAATGGACGATCGGCGACCTGGACTTCGCCCCGGCCGCGCGGGTCAGCGCCTTCGCGCTGGTCAGCGGGCCCGAGAAACTGGTGGTCGGGACGTCCTTCACCGACGACAGCCTGACCGCGAGCTTCGCCGACATCTTCGCCGCCGGCTATGACGGCGAAACCACCTTCAGCTTCGCCTTCGCGACGACGCCCTCCGCCGTCCCCCTGCCCGCGGCGCTGCCGCTGGCCGGCGCCGGCCTCGCCGCTCTCGGCCTCGTCGCCCGCCGCCGCCGCGCGCCCGGCGCCTGAGACGCGAAGGGGCGGCCCCTCAAGGCCGCCCCTCCCCCCGTCCGGGCGCAAGCAGCGCACGCGCCCGGCCCCCGCCCCGACGCCGCCAGCGCGTAGGGCGGGTGCCAACCCGCCGCCCTCAGCCGCCGCTCTCCCGAACGTCCGACCGCCTTTCCCCCGCGCACGCCGCCAGGCGCCGTCCCAAAGCCGCCCTGACCCAGTCAGCGGCGCCGTCAGCGGCCGAGGCGGTGGGGGGCGAGCAGCGCGGCCATGGCCGCATGGGCCGGGGCGTCGAGCCCCCGGGCCGCCGACATCCGCGCCACCGCGCCGGAAAGCCAGTCGACCTCGATCGGCCGCCCCGCATCCAGATCCTTGGCCATCGAGGCGCGCATCGCCGCCGGCAGCTTGCCGATCTGCTCGACCGTCGCGGCCTCGTCGGCCTCGGTGATGGCCACGCCCTCGGCGCGGGCCAGCGCCCCGATCTCGGCCACCGCGCGGGCGGCGAGCGCGCTCAGCGCGGGGCTCGCATGGATGTCGCCGGCGGCGCAGCGCGCGCCCGCCGTGGTCCCCGCCAGCGTCGCCAGCATCATGAACTTCTTCCACAGCGCCACGCGGATATCCTCGGGCACGGCCGCGTCGATGCCCGCCGCCGTCATCGCCTCCGCCACCTTCAGCGCGCGCTCGGACCGGGTTCCGTCCCGCTCGGCGAAGCGATACCAGGCGAAGGTCGAGGCCATGTCGATCCGCCCCGGCGCGCCCAGGAACACGGAGATCCCGCAGGTCCCCTCCAGCACCCGGCCCGCGCCCAGATGCGCCTCCAGCCGGGACGAGGCCTCGACCCCGTTGAGGAAGGGGATGACGATGGTCTCCGGCCCCATCAGCGGCAGGCAGAGCGGGGCGGCGGCGTCGAGATCCTGCGCCTTGACCGCGAACAGCACCACGTCCACGGGCCCCAGCGCGGCGGGATCGTCGGAGGCGGCGCGGGGCCGGCCGACGCTTTCGCCCGAGGCCCCGATCAGGCGCAGGCCGGCGCCGCGGATGGCCTCCAGATGGGCCCCGCGCGCGAGACAGGCGACGTCCTGCCCGGCCTCGGCCAGCTTCACCGCGAGATAGCCGTTCACGGCCCCCGTCGCCACTGTCGCGAACCGCATGGCTCCCGCTCCCTGTTTCCGTCGCGGGCCAGACCCCGCCGGGGTCGACCATGGCGCGACGGGCGGGCGGGTTACAATAGGGCCGGACGCGCGCGGGAGGGCGCGCGCGGCGGGGCATCCACATCCGCCCCCGCTGCGGTCGCGTCGAAACCCGCCCGGACGGTCTCCTCGAAGCCGTCCGGCCCGACGCCGCCCGCGGCCGCCCCCCGCGCCCCGCCGCCGCGGGCCGGGCCGGGCCGGGCCGGGCCGGGCCTCAGCCCCGCCCGTCGCGATGCGGGACCAGCACCGCGCACATCGCCTCCGTCGCCGGGACCGGCACGCCCAGCTCGCGCCCCATCCGGGCCACCGCGCCGGTCATGTGATCGACCTCCAGCGCCCGCCCCGCCTCCAGGTCCGCGGCCATGGAGGACCGGATCGCCCCCGACATCCCCTCGAACCGGGCCAGCACCTTGTCGGGCGTGTCCGCGGGCACCGGCGCCCCGGCCGCCACCGCCACCGCGTAAGCCTCGCGCACCAGCGCCTCGTAGAGCCGCCGCAGCTCCGGGCTCGCCTGCACGTCGCCCACATGGCAGCGCGCCGCGGCGGTCAGGGTGCCGGTGCCGTTCCACGCGATCATCTTGCGCCACAGATCGACCCGCACGTCGTCGCTTTCGGGCGCGGGCGCGCCGGCGGCCAGCAGCATGGCGCGGACCGAGGCGGCGGGCTCGGTGTCCTGGCGCCCGTCGCGGTCGCCCAGCACCAGCCCGGTCTCGCTGTCCAGCCGGCCGATGACGCCCGGCCGCACGATCTCGGCCGAGATCTGCGCCGTGCCGATCAGCGCGCGCCCCTCGCCGAACACCGCCTCCAGCCGCGGCGTCGCCGTCACCCCGTTGAGGATCGGCAGCGCCACGCCCCCGCCCGCCATCAGCGGCCGCGCCATCTCCATCGCGTCGTCGAGCTGATGGCCCTTCACCCCGAAGATCACCAGATCCGCCGGCCCCAGATCCCCCGGATCGGCCGAGGCCGGGACCTGCACGGTCGTGACCTTCCCCGAATGCTCCTCAAGCGTCAGCCCCCTGGCCCTGATGGCGTCGAGATGGGCGCCCCGCGCCACCACGCTCACTGGGTTCCCCGCGGCGGCGAGCCTGACCGCAAGATAGCCCCCGATCCCGCCCGCGCCGACCACCGCGACTTTCATGGCCCTGCTCCTCGCTGCCCGTGTCTCCGGCGACCCTAGCCGCCCCCGTCCCCGGCCGCGCGGCCCCCGATGACGCAGCATGACGCGCGAGCGGACCGCCCGCCCGCCGTGCTCCGCCGACGGCGCCATGGTCAAGAGGTCATCCGGCCCGACCCCCGCGCCCCTCCGCGGAAAGGCGCCTCTCGCCCCGCCCGACCGGACCGCCCGACCGGACCGGCCGGCGGGGACGGTCGGGCGGGGCGAGGCCGCAGCGAAGCGAAGGCGAGGGCCGCCGGAGCGTCCCGGAAAGCCCCGGGCGCGCGCCCGCCCCGCAACAGGAAAAGGCGCG
This sequence comes from Albimonas donghaensis, assembly GCF_900106695.1. Classification (GTDB taxonomy): domain Bacteria; phylum Pseudomonadota; class Alphaproteobacteria; order Rhodobacterales; family Rhodobacteraceae; genus Albimonas; species Albimonas donghaensis. Next base: position 138,037 of record NZ_FNMZ01000011.1, on the reverse strand, counting down.
CCGGCCCCCGGCCGGCGCGCCTCGGCGCGTCCTCCCCGCCCGCGGCGCTTTGGCCGCGCCGCTGGGCCTTCCGCGCGAAGAGCACGAGCCCCCCGCGCGGGAACCTTGTGGCCTTGCCCGGCCGCCCCCGCCTTACTCGGCGGCGTCGGGGCGGCGGCTTTCGCGGATCAGGCTCAGGATGTTCTTCGCGGCCTCGGGGATGTTGGTCCCCGGCCCGAAGATCGCCTTCACGCCGGCGCCATACAGGAACTCGTAATCCTGCTGCGGGATCACGCCGCCGCAGATCACCAGCACGTCCCCGGCCCCGCGCGCCCGCAGCGCCTCGATCAGCTTGGGCGCGAGGGTCTTGTGGCCGGCCGCCTGGCTCGACACGCCGATCACATGGACGTCGTTGTCGATGGCGTCCTGCGCGGCCTCTTCGGGGGTCTGGAACAGCGGCCCCACATCCACGTCGAAGCCGATATCGGCGAAGGCGGTGGCGATCACCTTGGCGCCGCGGTCATGGCCGTCCTGGCCCATCTTGACCACGAGCATGCGGGGCCGCCGGCCCTCCTCCTCCGCGAAGTCCTCCACGTCCTTCTGGATGGCGGCGAAATCCGCGTCACCCTCATAGGCCGCGCCATAGACGCCCGACAGCGTCTTCACCTCGGCGCGATGGCGCCCGAACGATTTCTCCATGGCGTCCGAGATCTCCCCGACCGTGGCCCGCGCCCGCGCGGCTTCCACCGCCAGCGCCAGCAGGTTGCCCGTGCCGTCCAGAGCCCCCTGCGACAGCGCCTCCAGCGCCGCATCGCAGGCCGCCTGGTCGCGATCCGCGCGCAGCGTCTTCAGGCGCGCCACCTGGCTGGCCAGCACCGCCTCGTTGTCGATGTTGAGGATGTCGAGGTCGTCCTCCTCGGCCAGCCGATACTTGTTGACCCCGACGATGACCTCCTCGCCGCGGTCGATGCCGGCCTGGCGCTTGGCCGCCGATTCCTCGATCCGCAGCTTGGGCATGCCCGAGGCCACGGCCTTGGTCATGCCGCCCATCTCCTCGACTTCCTGGATCAGCGCCCAGGCCTTCTCCGCCAGCTCCGCGGTCAGCGCCTCGACATAGTAGGAGCCCGCCAGCGGATCGACCACGTTGGTGATCCCGGTCTCCTCCTGGAGGATCAGCTGGGTGTTGCGCGCGATGCGGGCCGAGAAATCGGTGGGCAGCGCGATCGCCTCGTCCAGGGCGTTGGTGTGCAGGCTCTGCGTGCCCCCCAGCGCCGCCGACATCGCCTCATAGGCGGTGCGGATGACGTTGTTGTAGGGGTCCTGCTCGGCCAGGCTCACGCCCGAGGTCTGGCAATGCGTGCGCAGCATCTTGGAGCCCGGCTTCTCCGCCCCGAACTCCGTCATGATCCGCGACCACAGCAGGCGGGCGGCGCGCAGCTTGGCGGCCTCCATGAAGAAGTTCATGCCGATCGCGAAGAAGAACGACAGCCGCCCGGCGAACTGGTCCACGGTCATGCCCTTGGACACCGCGGCGCGCACGTATTCCATGCCGTCCGCCAGCGTGAAGGCCAGCTCCTGCACCAGGTTCGCGCCGGCTTCCTGCATGTGGTAGCCGGAAATCGAGATCGAGTTGAACTTCGGCATTTCGGCCGAGGTGTATTCGATGATGTCCGCGATGATCCGCATCGAAGGCTCGGGCGGATAGATGTAGGTGTTGCGGACCATGAACTCCTTGAGAATGTCGTTCTGGATGGTCCCCGACAGCAGCTTGCGGTCGACGCCCTGCTCCTCGCCCGTGACGATGAAGTTGGCCAGGATCGGGATCACCGCGCCGTTCATGGTCATCGAGACCGAGATCTTGTCGAGCGGGATGCCGTCGAACAGGATCTTCATGTCGGCGATGGAGTCGATGGCGACGCCGGCCTTGCCCACATCGCCCACGACCCGCGGATGGTCCGAGTCATAGCCGCGGTGGGTGGCCAGGTCGAAGGCCACCGAAACGCCCTGCTGCCCGGCGGCGAGCGCCCGGCGGTAGAAGGCGTTGGATTCCTCGGCGGTGGAGAAACCCGCATACTGGCGGATGGTCCAGGGACGCCCGGCATACATGGTCGCCCGCGGCCCGCGCACGAAGGGCTCGGCCCCCGGCACGGTGCCCAGATGGTCCAGCCCCGCCACATCCGCTTCGGTGTAGAGCGGCTTGATGTCGATCCCCTCGATGGTCTTCCAGACCAGGTCTTCGGGGGTTCTGCCCTTCAGCTCGCGCGCGGCGAGCGCCTTCCAGGCGTCGAGATCGGATTTGGTCATGTCGGCCCTCCTTGACGCGCGCGGAGCGCGATCGTCCCGATAACAGGCGGGGCGGCCGGACCGTCGCGGCCCGGCGCCCTGCGCATGTGGTGATGGTGTTCGTCGGCCGCTTTCGCGGCGGCGGCGGCGGTGGCGCGGACGGCCTTGCGGCCCCCGCCCCCCGCCTTGCCCCTGCCCTTCCGCCCGCCCGGCCCGGCGCGGTTCCCCGCGCCCGGACCAGCGGGACGCCTCTTGCCCGCGCCCGGACCCGCGGCGGGCTCGCCCCCCAGAACCGTCAGCCCCATGGCGCGGATCGCGGCGAGGTCGGCGCGGTAACGGGCGGCGAGCGTCGCGCGCTCCGCCGCCGTCCAGGGGTCCCAGCGGGCGGGGGTCCCGGCGCGCGCCGTCGCGTCGGCGACCAGCGCCTCCCGCCGGGCGGCGTCCACGGTCTCTCCCGCGGCATGGGCGGCTTCCAGCGCGGCCAGCGCCGCGGGGGGCAGGCCCGGATTGACCCGCGCCTCCTGCGCCTGCCGGCGGGCGCCGCGCACCTCGCGCGCCACGCCCGGTCCCGCCAGCAGCTTGTGAATGCGGCGGGGGTTGGTCTCGTAAACTCCCGCATCCCAGAACACCGGGGCGGGAAACGCCGCGTGGATCTCGGCCGCGAGATCGGCCCAGCCGCGCCCCGCAGGGTCCAGCGCCGCGGCGCGGGCCGGCGCGAAATCCGGCTGCGGCCGGCGCGACAGCGCGAAGGCGCGGGCCGAGGCCAGCCAGTCCGCCGGATCGCGCAGCGCCGCCGCCGCCCGGCAGGTCCAGGGCGCGAAGGCCTCCGCCAGCAGCGCCAGCCGCGCGGCGGCATGCGGATAGGGGCCGGCCCCGGTCAGGCAGGGATCGAGATCGCCGGCCAGCGTCTCGTCCGACAGGATCAGCCGCGAGACGCCCTCCGCCTCCCGCGCCCGGGCCCAGGCGCGCAGCCGGCGCCGCGCCACGATGCGCGCCGCCATGCCCCGCGGCCCCCGCCATTCCGCGGCGCCCAGCGCATGGGCAACCACCGGCCGCGTCGCCGGCATCCCCGGATAGCCGACGCCATGCGGCGCCAGCCGGTCCCGCGCCCGCGCCAGCGCGCCCTGAAGCGCGGTCGAGCCGGTCCGGTGCAGGCCGAGATGGATCACGATGTCCATGACGCGCCCCCGGACCGGCCTCCGCTGACGAAGCCGTGCGCATGGGTCGTGTGGCGCCGGGCGGCGGATGGGCTAAGGTATGTCTCCCGCTTCCCGCGCCCGAGCCCTACGGCCGGACGCGCGGCGGGGCCGCTGGTTGACGCAGGGAAGCACATGACGCGCATCGAACGACGAGCCGCCCGCCCCCTCTCGCCCCATGGCGCGCCGATGGCGCTGGCGGTCATGCTGGCCGCGGCGCTCGCCGCCGCGCCGGCCGGAGCGGACGCCGCCGCCGAGCCCGTCGAGACCGCCGCGCCCGCGCTCGCGCCGGGGCCCGCACCGGGGATCGTCATGGCCCAGGCCGCCGGGGCCGGACCGGATGCGGCGACCGATCCGAACGCCGATCCGCTGGAGGCGTATCTGTGGACCGCCCGGCCGATCATCATCTTCGCGCCCAACGACCGCGACCCGCGGCTGGTCCACCAGCTGCGCGAGATCGAGCGCGTGCAGGACGACCTCGACGCCCGCGACGCGGTGGTGATCGTGGACGCCGAGCCCGGCCCCTCGCGATCCGAGACCACGGCGCTGCGCCGCAAGTTCCGGCCGCACGACTTCAACCTGCTGCTGATCGGCAAGGACGGCGAGATCAAGCGGCGCAGCCCGAGCCCCGTCTCCGGCTCCCAGCTCGTGCGCCAGATCGACCGCCTGCCGATCCGCCAGCAGGAGCTCGGCCGCCGGTAAGGCGCCCGGGCCGCATTCGCATCGCCCCATCCCGCGACGTCGCCTCGCAAGCCGAGGCGCGACTTGGCCGATCCTCGCAAGCCGAGGCGCGCCTTAGCCCGCCCGCACAAGCCGAGGCCCCCGATAACCGGCCCGCGCAAGCCGAGGCAGGGGCCGTCCGGCCCCCTCCCCTTCCCGTGCGGTCCGGTCATGGCCATGGGCTTACTCGAACTCCATGATCACGTCGTCGACCATCAGGCTCGCGCCCGCCTCGCAGTTGATCTTGGTCACCACGGCCTTCTTCTCGGCGCGCAGCACGTTCTCCATCTTCATCGCCTCGACGACGGCCAGCACCTGGCCCTCCTGGACCTCCTGCCCCACCTCGACATCCACCGAGACGATCAGCCCAGGCATCGGGCACAGCAGCATCTTCGAGGTGTCCGGCGGCGTCTTCACCGGCATCATCGCCGCCAGCTCGGCCTGGCGCGGGGTCAGCACCTGCACCTTCATGTCGGCGCCGCGATAACGCACCCGCGCCCCGCCCGTCCCGACATCGATCTTGGCCACGATCGGCTCGCCGCCCACGGTGGCGCGCGCCAGCGACATGCCCGGCGTCCAGTCGGTCTCGACCCGCCAGGTCTCGCCCTCCAGCGTCACGTCCCAGCCGCCCTGGCCCTCGGCCACCACGGTGTCGAACTTCTCGCCGCCGATCAGCACCACCCAGTTCGGATCCACCCGGCGCATGTGGTTGCGCATGGCGCCCGAGATCTTCGCCGCCCGGCCCTCGACGATCATGTTCATCGACGCCGCCGCCGCCGCCAGACGCTTCAGCGCCGGGGCCCCCAGCGTCACGCCCTCGAAGCCCTCGGGGTATTCCTCCTCGATGAAGGCGGTGGAGATGTCGCCCGCGACGAATTTCGGATGGTCCATCACCGCCGCGCAGAACGGCAGGTTGTGGCCGATGCCCTCGACCTCGAACCCGTCCAGCGCGTTGCGCATCACCTCGATGGCCTCGCCGCGCGTGGGCGCCCAGGAGCACAGCTTGGCGATCATCGGGTCATAGAACATCGAGATCTCGCCGCCCTCGAACACGCCCGTGTCGTTGCGCACGGCGTAGCTCGGCGTCGCCTCCTCCTCGGGCGGACGATAGCGGGTCAGCCGGCCGATCGAGGGCAGGAAGTTGCGATACGGGTCCTCGGCGTAAAGGCGGCTTTCCATCGCCCAGCCGTTGATCCCGATATCCTCCTGCTTCATCGCCAGCTTCTCGCCCCAGGCGACGCGGATCATCTGCTCCACCAGGTCGATCCCGGTGATCAGCTCGGTCACCGGATGCTCCACCTGCAGGCGGGTGTTCATCTCGAGGAAGTAGAAGTTGCGATCCCCGTCGACGATGAACTCCACCGTGCCGGCGGAGCAGTAATCCACCGCCTTGGCGAGCGCGACCGACTGCTCGCCCATCGCCTTGCGGGTGGCCTCGTCGAGGAACGGGCTCGGCGCCTCCTCGATGACCTTCTGGTTGCGGCGCTGGATCGAGCATTCGCGCTCATTGAGATACAGGCACGCGCCGTGCTTGTCGCCCAGCACCTGGATCTCGATATGCCGGGGCTGGGTGACGAACTTCTCGATGAAGATCCGGTCGTCGCCGAAGGAATTCTTCGCCTCGTTCTTCGAGGACTGGAACCCCTCGCGCGCCTCCTGGTCGTTCCAGGCGATGCGCATGCCCTTGCCGCCGCCGCCGGCGGAGGCCTTGATCATCACCGGGTAGCCGATCTCGCCCGAGATCTTCACCGCCTCGTCCGCGTCCGCGATCAGGCCCATATAGCCGGGGACCGTCGACACCCCCGCCTCCTGCGCCAGCTTCTTGGAGGTGATCTTGTCGCCCATCGCCTCGATCGCCGAGGCGGGCGGGCCGATGAAGGCGACGCCCAGGTCTTCCAGCTTCTTGGCGAAGACCGGGTTCTCGGACAGGAAGCCATAGCCCGGATGCACGGCCTCGGCCCCGGTCGCCTTGATGGCGTCGAGGATCTTGTCCATCACGATATAGGACTGGTTGGCCGGCGGCGGGCCGATATGCACGGCCTCGTCGGCCATGCGCACATGCAGCGCGTTCTTGTCGGCGTCCGAGTAGACCGCCACGGTCTTGATGCCCATCTTGCGCGCCGTCTTGATGACGCGGCAGGCGATCTCGCCGCGGTTGGCGATCAGGATCTTCTTGAACATGGCCCCTCCTGAGCGGCCCCTGTCGGGTCGGCCGCGAATGCGCGAAAGCCCGCAGCGCACGGGGCGCTGCGGGCTGTCGGGTTGGGATCGGCCGGGACGCGCGCGGAAGCCGGCGCGGGGAAAACCCCGCGCAGGCCGCCGAGGCGGTCAGTCCAGGTCGATCTGGTCGGAATCGGTGAGCGCGCCGGTCGCGGCGCCGGCCGCGCCGCCCACGATGGCGCCGGTGCCGATGGCGCCGCCGGTCGCGGCGGCCGCGCCGGCGCCGAGCGCCGCGCCGATGCCCCCGCCCGAGAGCGCGCGCTCTCCGGTCGAGTTGCCGCAGCCGGCGACGAGCCCCGCCGCGACCAGCGCGGCGACGCCGGCCGAACGGCCGAGGATACGGGTGCGGGTGCGGGTGTTGCGGGTCGCGAAAGCCATGTCAGGTCTCCCATCCAGATTTCGGGTCTGGACAGAAAGATGGCTTCGAATACGGCGCAAACCCTGTGCGAAACAAGGAATTCCCGCCCAAATCGGGGTGATTTAGGGGCGGCCGGAAACGGGTTCCGCGATGCGGGCGCGCTCAGTCCTCGGGCGCGTCCCGCGGCGGCTCCAGCCCGGGCAGCACGATCAGCACGCCGTAGCCGATCCCCACGAAGCCGAAGGTCACCCCGAAGCCGATGGCCAGCAGCGCGGTCGCGAGATCCCCGTCCGGCGAGGCCGCCAGCCGCGCGCCCAGCCCACCCAGGTCCAGCCAGATCAGCGCCAGCATCGCCACCCATCCCGCGACGATGCCGTTGATCGCATGCCGCAGGATGAATTTCGGAAGCCGGTTCGGATCGTAAGGGGTCTTGCCCCGGGGTCCGGGTCTGGGTCTGGGTCTGGGTCTGGCTGGGGGTCGGAGCATGGGTCGCCTCGCTCGCATTCGGTGTCCCGAATATGGGCGCGCGCGACGCGAATTTCCATGCGTCGTCCCCGCGCGCCGCCCGCATACCCGAGTCTTTCACCTGGCATACGTCCGGTGCACGCCCGGCGCACGCTTCGCACCCCCCGGTTTTTGGGGTCGATTGGGGGGCGACCAGGCTCACGGCCGCCTCGCGATGCAGTCGATTTCGACCAGCGCTCCGACGGCCAGCGCGGTGACACCGACCGTGGTCCGCGCGGGACGGCGATCCGCCGGGAAAAAGCTCTGATAGGTGGTGTTGAAGGCCGCGTAGTCCCGCTCGAACTCGGTCAGGAAACAGCGGCACTGGAGGACGTGAGACAGATCAAGATCAAGCTCTTGCAGGATGATCTTGAGATTCTCCATCACCCGGACCGTCTGCGCCTCGACGCCCTCCGGCAGGGGCGCGTCGGGGGCGTCCGGGTCGGTGGGCATCTGCCCGGTCAGCATCACCCAGCCGTCGCTCTCCACCGCGTGGGAGAACGGCGCGACCGGGCGGGGCCCGGCGGCGAACAGGTGAAACTGCGGCCCGACCATGGATCAGACCTCTTTCACGGGGCCAGCCGCGCACGGCAAGCCCCTGTATTTCTTATGGAAACCCACGATCAACGCTTCGGCTTCCGGGCCGCGTAGGAGAAGCTGTCATGCATCTCCTCCACCGCCTTCTTGGCGCCCTTGTCGAGCCCCTGGACCCGCAGGATCAGGTCGTCGATCTCCGCGCACAGCGCCTGAACATTGATGTCCATCTCCATGTAAACATAGCGATTTTCACGGATGATGAAGAAATGCGGCGGCACGGTCCCCGCGGCGCGGGCCCGGTCGTGCTGGGCGGCGTCATAGACCTTGAGCGGCCCCGGCAGGGTCTTGCCGAACCCGTCGAGCCGCAGGTCCACATGCGCCGTATCCGCCGCCAGGCCCTTGCGAAGCGTGGTGAATCCCTCGTCCTTCACCCGCAGCAGCCCGCGCAGCGCCGCCGCGCGGTTGGCGGAGCCCTCCGCCTCCGGCCACAGGCTCTGACGGATCTGCCAACCCTCCGCCACGATGGCGTCGAGCAGCGCGGCGATGGCTTCAACCGGCCGCGGCGTCGTGACCAGCAAGGGGTTGAGCGCATTGACGAACCAGCCGATGCGCAGGCAGCGCCGCGCAACCTGGAGCGCATGGGCGCGCACCAGGGCCGGGGTCAGTTCGGGGGTCAGTTCGGGGGCGGCGTTGCCGGTGGTCATACCCGTGTCCTCAGCCGCGCTCACAGCGGAATGTTGTCGTGCTTCTTCCAGGGATTTTCGAGCTTCTTGTTGCGCAGCGCCGCGAAGGCCCGCGCCACCCGACGCCGGGTCGACTGGGGCATGATCACTTCGTCGATGAAGCCTTTTTCCGCGGCCACAAAGGGGTTTGCGAAGCGATCTTCATAGTTCTTGGTGCGCGCCGCGATCTTCTCCGGGTCGCCCAGCTCGGAGCGATACAGGATCTCCACCGCGCCCTTCGCGCCCATCACCGCGATCTCCGCGGTCGGCCAGGCGTAGTTCACGTCGCCCCGCAGATGCTTGGAGGCCATGACGTCATAGGCGCCGCCATAGGCCTTGCGGGTGATGACCGTCACCTTGGGCACCGTCGCCTCGCCATAGGCGAAGAGCAGCTTGGCGCCGTGCTTGATGACGCCGCCATATTCCTGCCCGGTCCCCGGCAGGAAGCCCGGCACGTCGACCAGAGTCAGGATCGGGATGTTAAAGCAATCGCAGAACCGCACGAACCGCGCCGCCTTGCGGGAGCTGTCGATGTCCAGGCAGCCCGCCAGCACCATCGGCTGGTTGGCGACGACGCCGACGGTCTCGCCCTCCATCCGGATGAAGCCGGTGATCATGTTCTTCGCGTAATCGGCTTGAATCTCGAAGAAATCCTGCTCGTCCGCGACCTTCAGGATCAGCTCCTTCATGTCGTAGGGCTTGTTCGGATTGTCCGGGATCAGGCTGTCGAGCGAGGTCTCGATCCGGTCCACCTCGTCGAAGAAGGGGCGCACGGGCGGCTTCTCACGGTTGGACTGGGGCAGGAAATCCACGAGGCGGCGGGTCTGGATCAGCGCCTCGACGTCGTTGTCATAGGCCCCGTCGGCCACCGAGGACTTGGAGGTGTGGGTCTTGGCGCCGCCCAGCTCCTCGGCCGTGACGACCTCGTTGGTCACGGTCTTCACCACGTCCGGGCCGGTGACGAACATGTAGGACGAGTCGCGGACCATGAAGATGAAGTCGGTCATCGCCGGCGAATACACCGCGCCGCCCGCGCAGGGGCCCATGATCACCGAGATCTGGGGCACGACGCCGGAGGCCATGATGTTGCGCTGGAACACGTCGGCGTAACCGGCGAGCGAGGCCACGCCTTCCTGGATGCGGGCGCCGCCCGAGTCGTTCAGCCCGATCACCGGCGCGCCGTTGCGCATCGCCATGTCCATGATCTTGCAGATCTTCTGGGCGTGGGTCTCGGACAGGGAGCCGCCGAAGACGGTGAAATCCTGGGAGAAGACATAGACCATGCGGCCGTTGACCGTGCCCCAGCCGGTGACGACGCCGTCGCCGTAGGGGCGGTCCTCCTCCATGCCGAAATCGGTGCAGCGATGGGCGACGAACATGTCGTATTCCTCGAACGATCCCTCGTCGAGAAACAGCTCGATCCGCTCGCGCGCGGTGAGCTTGCCCTTGGCATGCTGGCTGTCGATCCGCCGCTGGCCGCCGCCCAGGCGGGCCGTTTCGCGCCGCAGCTCAAGTTCCGCAAGGATGTCGTTCATCGCGCGCCCTTTCCCTCTCCGGTCGGTCGCGAACCTTAACGCCGCGCCCGGTCTCCGGAAACCTCTGTCTGGCGGAGTTGCGAAGTCGGCCTCACTCGACTATTGCAAATTGCGAATTTGCGAAGTCCGGCGAGGCGATCCACAGATGCTCCCTGCAACCATCATCGTGAAATGACCCGCGCCCGCAAGCTTTACGCCGGCGCCCAGCTGCGCGAGGCGCGGCGCGACGCCGGGCTGACCCAGGCCGCCTTCGCCGATGCGGTCGGGGTTTCCCTGAGCTATCTCAACCAGATGGAGAACAACCACCGGCCGGTCTCCGCCGCCGTGCTGCTGGCGCTGGCGGATCGCTTCGGAACCTCCCTGACCACTTTGTCGCTGGGCGAGACCGAACGTCTGACCGCCGACATGCGCGAGGCTCTGGCCGATCCGGTGTTCTCCGGCGCCCAGCCGCCGCCCGCGGACCTGGATCTGACCGCCTCCAACGCCCCCGGCCTGGCGCGCGCCTTTCTCGCCCTGCACCGCGCCTATCGGCAACGCGGAGAGCGGCTGGCCAGTCTCGACGACGCGCTGGGGCGCGAGGACGCGCTCGCCCCCCAGCCCTGGGAGGAGGTGCGCGACTTCTTCCATTATTGCGACAACTATATCGACGCCGTGGACCGGGCGGCGGAGAGCTTCGCCGCCGCCGCGGGTCTTGGCCCCGGCGCGCGCGACCCCATGGCCAGCGCGGCGGCCTGGCTGGAGGCCCGCCACGGGGTCGCGGCGCGGACCGCCGACATCCCCGAACTGCGCCGGCTGGACGGAGAGGCGCTGACCCTCTCCACCCGCGCCGCGCCCGCGACCCGGCTGTTCCAGCTTTGCGTGCAGGTGGCGCTGACCGCCCATGCGGACCTGATCGAGGCGACGCTGGATCTCGCCGGCTTCGGCTCCGCCGAGTCCCGGGCTATCTGCAAGATCGGGCTGGCCAACTATTTCGCCGGGGCCGCGGTGATGCCCTATGGCCGCTTTCTCGCCGCGGCGCAGGAGACCCGGCATGACATCGAATTGCTGGCCGAACAGTTCGGCGCGAGCCTTGAGCAGGTCGCGCACCGGCTCTCGACCCTGCAACGCAAGGGGGCCACGGGCCTGCCCTTCTTCTTCGTGCGGGTCGACCAGGCCGGCACCATCACCAAGCGCCACTCCGCCACACGGCTGCAATTCGCGCGCTACGGCTCCGCCTGCCCGCTGTGGAACGTGCACCAGGCCTTCGAGACGCCGGGCCGCCTGATCCGCCAGCTGGCCGAGACGCCGGACGGGGTGCGTTACCTCTGCCTCGCGCGCGACGTGACCAAGCCCGGCGGCGGGTTCCGCCGGCCCACCCGGCGCTACGCCATCGGCTGGGGGTGCGAGGTGCGGCACGCCGGCGCGCTGGTCTATGCGGACGACCTCGACCTGGCCTCGCCCGCATCCTACGAGCCGATCGGGGTCAGCTGCCGGATCTGCGAGCGCGCCGACTGCCATCAGCGCTCCGTGCCGCCGCTGAAAGCCGCGATCGAGGTCGATCCGACCCGGCGGGACCTGCTGCCCTACCGGCTGGCCGCGCCCGGCGGCGGCCGCGCCGCGTCCGATCAGACGTCCTGACAGGCGCGCGAGGCCGATTGACCCCCGAGGCGCCGCGAGGCTATCGAATGGGGGCCGAAACAGGCTGAGAGACGGGGGCCCGTAGCTCAACGGTTAGAGCAGGCCGCTCATAACGGCTTGGTTGGGGGTTCAAATCCCTCCGGGCCTACCATTTCCCCCTGCCGCCCATCGCCGCGCGCGCGACTGTCATCATATCTCCACATCCGCCCTCCGGCGCCGCGCGCGGTTGCCGAAGGCGCAACCGAACGCGCAGGCGAGGCATTCGGACTCGCGCGCCCCGAGGCAGCTTCGAATCCTTGCCTCGGGGCGCGCAACTCATCATATCTCTTACCGTCGAGCGCGGGATCGGGATTGACTCCGACCCCGCCGCGCGCCTCCTGTGGGCGCGCCCGACGCCCGATCCCGGCGCCGGCGGTTGCTATTCGCGCCGGAAGGCCCAGATCTGCGACACGGAACAAATACGCGGCGGGCGACCCGACCCGCCCGGAGGAGAGCCGATGACCGACTACCCCAACACCCAGCTCCTGATCGACGGCGAATGGCGGGGCGGCGCCGAGGGCCGCACCATCGACGTGCTCGACCCCGCCACCGATGAAGTGGTCGGCACGGTCGCCCACGCCACCAAGCCCGATCTGGACGAGGCCCTGAAGGCCGCCAAGCTGGGCTTCGCCACCTGGTCCGGCGTCTCGGCCTACGAGCGCTCCAAGATCATGCGCAAGGCCGCCGACAACCTGCGCGCCAACGCCGACGCCATCGCCCGCATGATGACCTTCGAGCAGGGCAAGCCGCTGGCCGAGGCCAAGGGCGAGACGCTCGCCGGCGCCGACGTCATCGACTGGTTCGCCGAGGAAGCCCGCCGCACCTACGGCCAGATCATCCCGGCCCGCGCGCCGGGCGTGATGCAGATGGCGATCAAGCTGCCGGTCGGCCCGGTCGCCGCCTTCACGCCGTGGAACTTCCCGATCAACCAGGTGGTGCGCAAGCTGTCCGCGGCGCTGGCCGCCGGCTGCTCGATCATCGTCAAGGCCCCGGAGGAGACCCCGGCCTCCCCCGCCGCGCTGATCCAGGCCTTCGTCGACGCGGGCGTGCCCAAGGGCGTGATCGGTCTCGTCTACGGCGTGCCGGCCGATATCTCCGAATACCTGATCCCGCACCCGGTGATCCGCAAGATCACCTTCACCGGCTCCACCCCCGTGGGCAAGATGCTGTCGGCGCTGGCCGGTCAGCACATGAAGCGGGCGACGATGGAGCTGGGCGGCCACGCCCCGGCCATCGTGTTCGACGACGCGAATCTCGACGTGGCCACCAAGGTCCTGGCGATGTCCAAGTTCCGCAACGCCGGGCAGGTCTGCGTGTCCCCGACCCGCTTCCTGGTGCAGGAGAAGGCCTACGACAAGTTCGTGGCCGACTTCACCGCCATGGCCTCGGCGATCAAGGTCGGCAACGGCTTCGACAAGGACACCCAGATGGGTCCGCTGGCCAATGAGCGTCGCATCCCCGCGATCGACGCCCTGGTCAACGACGCGCGCGAGCGCGGGGCGGAAGTCACCACCGGCGGCGAGCGCATCGGCAACGTGGGCAACTTCTACCAGCCCACCGTGGTCGCCGGGGCCGCGGTCGACAGCCGGATCATGAACGAGGAGCCCTTCGGCCCCGTCGCCATCATCAACCGGTTCAAGGACCTGGACGAGGTGATCGAGGAGGCCAACCGCCTGCCCTTCGGCCTCGCCTCCTACGCCTTCACCGGCAGCCAGGCGACCGCCGACGCGCTCGGCCGTCAGGTCGAGGCGGGGATGACCACGATCAACCACAACGGGCTCGCCCTGCCCGAGGTGCCCTTCGGCGGCATCAAGGATTCGGGTCACGGCACCGAGGGCGGCTCGGAGGCGATCGAGGCCTACCTGGCCACCAAGTTCGTCACCCAGGCCTCCATCTGAGGCGGATGACGCGGATCGGGCGCGCGGTTCGCCGCGCGACCCGGATGCGACGCGAAGACCCGAATGCCCGGCGGAGCGATCCGCCGGGCATTCGCATGTCCGGTCCGCCAGCCCGACCCGAACCCGACCCGAACGCGCCCCGAACGCGCACCGAACGCGCAGGCCCCGGAGCGCGCCTCGCGGGGCGCCTTGACGCAATGTCGCGCTTTGCGGGAGCCCACCCTGAGCCGTAGCCTTGCGCATTGCTGACGGTCGGAGGTTTTCGAATGGCCCGCCCCATTGGTCGCTGCGTGCGCGCGGCAGGCTTGCTCTCGCTCGGTGTTCTCGCCGCGCCCGTCTCGGCGGCGCCGGTCGAATACTACATCTCCGCAGGCGCCTACACGGACATCTACGGCGGCGCCTCCGGGTCCGGCCCGGTCGGCCCGATCAACGGCGCCTTCACCTATGACGCGGCGACGGGCGCGATCTCGGACGTCCATATCGCCGTCGTGGACCAGGTTCACCGCAGCGGCTTCGAGCTGCCCGCCGACCCCGCCCTCTAGCGTTTCGTCAGGGCCGACGGCCTCGATGGCAACGGCGCCCAGGCGCTCAGCCTGCGCGGGACGCTGCCCGAGGCCGGGCGGCTGATCTTCGCTCCCGCCATCTTTCCCGGCACGAGCGTCGGCACGCCCAGGCTGCGCACCGTCACCTGCTACACGATTTCCGGTCAGCCCTGCCTGGCCCACGGAACCGGGTCGCCCAGCTACCGCGGCTTCGGCGCGCTGTTCGCCGGCGCCCTGCCCGTGGCGACGCGGCCGTCGTCGGGGATGGAGCTGACCCTGACCGACAGCGCCGGCGAGGACGTGAGCGACCCGTTCGGCCGCCTGCGCATCCTGCCCGACGGCGCCGATCGGGCGGGAACCGTCGGCGAGACGACGGGCGAGGTGCTTGTGCGCCGCGCCGACGGCACGACCTTCACGCCCCGGCCCGGCGACGCGATCGGCCTCGGCGACCGGATCGAGACCATGGACGACGGCACGCTGCGGCTCGACCTGGACGACGGCTCGGAGTTCGATGTGCCGGCGGACACGTCGCTGGACATCGACGCCTTCGTCTACGATCCCGACAGCGACGACACGCCCTACGAACTCAACCGCCCGGTCATGGAGTTCATGCGGACTCTCCATCGGATTCCGCGGGAGCCGGAGCCCGACTTCGACGACGACACGTCCAAAAGCAGCCTCGGCATCCGCGGCGACGCCGAGGAGGAGCTTCGGCGGCATCTGCTTGAAAACCCCGAAGACGTCCTCGGATATGTCGGCATCTACATGGAGACCGCGTCGCCGGTCGGCGTCTCCACCCTGGTCGCGGCCTCGGACGACATCGCCGTGCTGAGCTTCGACTACAGCTTCCTGTCGGGCGCGGGCTTTCTGTCGGTGGAACTGGGCGGCACGGAGATCTTCTTCGACATCGCGGGCGACGCGGGGGAGATGCGCAGCGCCTCGCTGTCGCTCGATATCGGCGATCCGGGCCGGCTGAGCGAGCTTCTGATCCGCGTCGATGGCGAGGCCGGGCTGGGCTTCTCGCTCTGGAACGTGATGTTCGACGGCACGCCGCTCGACGATCTCGACGCCTTCGCCAGGCTGGGCGCCGGTCCGGTCACCGCGGCGCTGATCGCGAGTTCCGAGGAATACGACCGGATGCTCGCCGGCGCGGGCGTGGTTCCGACGCCGGTTCCCGCCGCGGGTCTTCTGCTGGCCGGGGCGCTGGGGGCGATGGCCCATGTCGGGCGGCGACGCCGGACGCGGGCGTGGACCCGGGTCGGGGCCTGAGCCGCCCGGGCCCGCCGCCAAGGCCCGGCCCCGGGCCGCCATCGAGGCCGCATCCGACCGCAGGGCGCGCGGAGATCCGACCAGTCCCCATGCGCCCCGTGCTGAATTCCGCTTGTCAGCCGAGGTCTGGCGCGACTATCCCGTAAGGCGAACATACAACCTGCGGGGAAGGAATCCGGCCATGGCCGACGCGCCGAAGACGACCGGGACCCTGAGCGGCACGGACGCCTATCGCTGGATCATCGTGGCGGCGGCGGCGGTGATGCTCGCCATGGCCATGGGCCTGCTGGTCAACGGGCTGTCGGTGTTCTTCCTGCCGCTGGAACTGGAATACGGCTGGGCGCGCGGGGATATCGGGCTGATCAACACCGCCGGGCTGGCGGGGCTGGCGACGGGCGGCGCGCTGATGGGGCGCTTCGCGGACCGCTTCGGCATCCGCCCGGTCTGCGCGGGGGGCGCGGTGGCGCTGGGGATGTGCCTGCTGGCGGCCTCGCAGGCGCAGAGCCTCGCGCAGTTCTACGTGCTGTTCTTCCTCGCCGGCGCCTTCGGGGGCGCGGCCTTCTTCGCGCCGCTGGTGGCGATGGTCGGCGGCTGGTTCGTGACGGGGGCGGGCATGGCCATCGGCATCGTCTCGGCCGGCCAGGCGCTGGGACAGGGCGCGCTGCCGCTGGTCTCGGCCCTGCTGATCGAGGATCTGGGCTGGCGCGGCGCCTTCGGCGTGCTGGGCGGCGTCACGCTGGCGCTGCTGGTCCCGCTGGCGCTGGTGGTGCGCGACCCGCCCCGCCCCGCCGCCGCCGCGCCCGGCGCCCCGGCCGAGACCCCGGCCACGCCCCTGCCTCACCGGCTGGTGATCGGCGCGCTTTGCGCCGCGGTGCTGGGCTGCTGCACCTGCATGTCGGTGCCGCTGATGCATCTGGTGCCCTACATGCAGGGCTGCGGCGTGGGCGCGGCGGATGCGGGGGGCGTGATGTTCGCCATGCTCTGCGCGGGCATCGCGGGGCGTCTGTTCTTCGGCCAGCTCGCCGACCGCATCGGGGGCGTGCGCGCCTATCTGGTCGCCTCGGCCTGGCAGACGGTGATGGTCTTCGGCTTCACCTTCTTCCAGGAGCTCGACGGCTTCTACCTCTACGCGGTGCTCTACGGGTTCGGCTATGCGGGCGTGATGACCGGCGTGCTGACCGCGACGCGGGCGCTGAGCCCGGCCTCGCGCCGCGGCTCGGCGATGGGGCTGGTGACGTCCTTCGGCTTCATCGGTCACGGCATCGGCGGCTGGGTCGGGGGCATGCTGTTCGACCTGACCGGCGCCTATCAGGCGACCTTCGCGCTGGCCGCGCTGGCCGGGGCGGCGAACCTGGTCATCGTCGGCTCGCTGGCCCTCGGCATCCGCCGGGCGGAGGCGCGGGCGGTTCCCGCCTGACCCCCGCGCGCTCCGGCCTCCGGACGACGAAGGGGCGGGCCATCGCGGCCCGCCCCCTTTCGTTTCAACCGCTCGCGCCGGGCGAGACGCCCGTCTCGGCCTATTCCGCCGCGTCGGCGTAGCTCTCCATCGGCGGGCAGGTGCAGACCAGGTTGCGGTCGCCGTAGACGTTGTCCACCCGGTTCACCGGCGGCCAGTACTTGTCCACCCGGAACGCGCCCGGCGGGAAACAGGCCTGCTCCCGGCTGTAGGGCCGGTCCCAGTCGCCCACCAGGTCCTCCACCGTGTGCGGCGCGCGCTTGAGCGGGTTGTTCTCCCGGTCCAGGGCGCCGTCCTCGATCGCCTGCGCCTCCGCCCGGATCGCGAGCATGGCGTCGCAGAAGCGGTCCAGCTCGGCCTTGGGCTCGGATTCCGTCGGCTCGATCATCAGGCAGCCCGAGACCGGGAAGCTCATGGTCGGCGCGTGGAACCCGCAATCCATCAGCCGCTTGGCGATGTCGTCCACCTGCACGCCCGCGAGATCCACAAGCGGCCGCGTATCCAGGATCAGCTCATGCGCCACATGCCCCGCCGGCCCGGCATAGAGCACCTTGTAGGCGCCCGACAGCCGCGCCGCGATGTAGTTGGCGTTGAGGATCGCGACCCGCGTCGCCTGCGTCAGCCCCTCTCCGCCCATCATCAGGCAATAGGCCCAGGAGATCGGGAGGATCGAGGCCGACCCCCATTCCGAGCCCGAGACCGCGCCCTCCCCCGTCACCGGATGGCCGGGCAGATAGGGCGCCAGATGCGCGCCGACGCCGATCGGCCCCATGCCGGGACCGCCGCCGCCATGCGGGATGCAGAAGGTCTTGTGCAGGTTGAGATGAGAGACGTCCGAGCCGATGTCCCCCGGCCGCGCCAGCCCGACCATGGCGTTGAGATTGGCGCCGTCCATGTAGACCTGCCCGCCCGCCTCATGGGTGATCCTGCAGACCTCGCGCACGGTCTCCTCGAACACGCCGTGGGTGGAGGGGTAGGTGATCATGCAGGCGGCGACCCGGCCGGCGTGTTTCTCGGCCTGGGCACGGAAATCGTCGACGTCGATGTCGCCGTTCTCCCGCGCCTTCACCGGCACCACCTTCCAGCCGACCATCTGGGCGGAGGCCGGGTTGGTGCCATGGGCCGAGGTCGGGATCAGGCAGACGTCGCGCGCCCCCTCGCCGTTGGCCTTGTGATAGGCCCGGATGGTCAGCAGCCCGGCGTATTCCCCCTGCGCGCCCGAATTGGGCTGCATCGACATGGCGTCGTAGCCGGTCGCGTCGCAGAGCTTTTCCGACAGGTCCTTCACCAGCTCCGCATAACCGGCCCGCTGCTCCAGCGGCGCCTGCGGGTGGATGTTGGAGAACTCCGGCCAGGTGATCGCCAGCATCTCCGCGGTGGCGTTGAGCTTCATGGTGCAGGAGCCGAGCGGGATCATCGCCCGGTCCAGCGCCAGGTCGCGGTCCGCGAGCCGGCGCATGTAGCGGGTCATCTCGGCCTCGGCCCGGTTCATGTGGAACACCGGGTGGGTGAGATAGTCGGTCTGCCGCGACAGCGCCTCGGGCAGGCGCGGCGCCGGCGCGGGGCCGGAGACGGGCTCGCCCCCGAAAGCCCGCAGCACCGCGTCGATATCGGCGTCGCGCACCAGCTCGTCGAGCGTGATGGCGATCTTGTCGCCGTCGACGGCGCGCAGGTTCACCCCCTCCGCCGCCGCGGCGCGGATGATGACGCCCTGAAGCGCGCCGACCGTCACGAGGATGGTGTCGAAGAAGGCGTCGGGCCCGACGGTGAAGCGCAGTTTCTCCAGCCCCTCGGCCATGCGCACGGCCTTCAGGTGGACCCGCTGGGCGATGGCCTTCAGGCCGGCCGGCCCGTGGAACACCGCGTACATCGAGGCCATGACCGCCAGCAGCGCCTGCGCCGTGCAGACGTTGGACGTGGCTTTCTCACGCCGGATATGCTGTTCGCGGGTTTGCAGGGCCAGGCGGTAGGCGCGGTTGCCCCGCGCGTCCAGCGACACGCCCACGATCCGCCCCGGCAGCGCGCGTTTATGCGCGTCCAGGCAGGCCATGTAGGCGGCGTGGGGTCCGCCCCCGCCCATGGGAACGCCGAAACGCTGGGTGGAGCCGACGGCGACGTCCGCCCCCATCTCTCCCGGGCTTTTCAGCAGGGTCAGCGCCAGCGGATCGGCGGCGACCACGGCCAGCGCCCGGGCGGCGTGCAGGGCCGCGATCTCATCGGTGAAATCGCGCACCGCGCCGTTGACGCCGGGATACTGGAACAGCGCGCCGAACACCGTCTCGGGCGCCAGCGTGTCCGGGGCGCCGACGATCACCTCGATCCCCAGCGGCTCGGCCCGCGTCTTCACCACGTTGATGGTCTGCGGCAGGCAGCCCTCGTCCACGAAGAACGCCCCGGCCTTGGACTTCGACTGACGCCGGCACAGCGCCATCGCCTCGGCCGCCGCGGTGGGCTCGTCCAGCAGCGAGGCGTTGGCGATGTCGAGCCCGGTCAGGTCGCACATCATGGTCTGGTAGTTCAGCAGCGCCTCAAGCCGGCCCTGGCTGATCTCGGGCTGATAGGGCGTGTAGGCCGTGTACCAGGCCGGGTTCTCCAGGATGTTGCGCTGGATGCAGGGCGGCGTGACCGTGCCGTGGAACCCCTGCCCGATCATCGAGACCATGACCCGGTTCTTGTCCGCGGTCTGGCGCAGGTGGAACAGGACCTCGCGCTCCGACAGCGCCGGGCCGAAGTCCAGCGGCGCCGCCTGGCGGATGGCGGAGGGCACGGTGGCGTCGATCAGCGCGTCGAGGCTGCCGACCCCGATGGTCGCCAGCATCTCCTCCATCTCGGCCGGGGAGGGGCCGATATGGCGGCGATTGGCGAAGTCATAGGGATCGTAGTCGGTGAAGCTGAAAGGCATGGGGGCGTCCTTGGGGCTCAATCGATCATGGCCTTGTATTCGTCTTCGTCCATGAACTCGGCCAGCGCGCCCACGTCCTCGATCTTGACCTTGAAGAACCAGCCCTCGCCGGAGGGGTCCTCGTTCACCAGGCCGGGGGTCTCGACGATCTTGGCGTTGATCTCGACGATCTCTCCGTCCAGCGGGGCCGCGATGTCGGAGGCGGCCTTGACGGATTCGATGGTCACCACCTCGGCGCCGGAGGCGACCACGTCGCCCACTTCCGGCAGTTCGATGAACACGATGTCGCCGAGCTGCTCGGCGGCGTGCTCGGTGATGCCGACGGTGACGATGTCGCCGTCGAGGTCCAGCCACTCATGGTCTTCGGTATACTTGGTCATGGCGAGGTCTCAGCGCTTGTAACGATGGGGGACGAAGGGAAGGTCGGCGACCAGCGCGGGAAGCCGCTTGCCGCGGACCTCCCCGAACAGGCGGGTTCCGGGGGCGGCGAGCGCGGTCGGCGCGTAGGCCATGGCCATCGGGCCGCCCAGCGTGGGCCCGAAGGCGCCGGACACGACCTGGCCCACCGGCTCGGCCGCGTCCTCGCTGTCGAAGATCGCGGTCGGCGGGCGCATCGGCGCGCGGCCCTCGGGACGCAGGCCGATGCGCAGGCGGGACGGGCCGTTCTCCAGCTCCGCCAGGATGCGCGCGGCGCCCGGGAAGCCGCCTTCGCGGGCGCCCCCGGTCCGGCGGATCTTCTGGATCGCCCAGCCCAGCCCGGCCTCGGCCGGCGTCGTGGTCTCGTCGATGTCGGAGCCGTAAAGGCAGAGCCCCGCCTCCAGCCGCAGGCTGTCCCGCGCGCCGAGGCCCGAGGGCGCGACGCCCGCCTGCTCCAGCAGCGCCTCGGCCACGCCCTCGGCCCGGTCGGCGGGGATCGAGATCTCGAACCCGTCCTCGCCCGTGTAGCCGGAGCGCGAGACCAGACAGGGCACGCCGGCCAGCGCGGTCTCCGCCACGTCCATGAACTTCATCGACGCGACCGAGGCGCCCAGCGCCGAGGCCGCCGCCTCCGCCCGCGGTCCCTGCAGGGCGATGAGGGCGCGGTCGGTCAGCGCCTCGATCTCGCAATCGTCCGAAAGATGGGCGCGCAGATGGGCGAGGTCGTGATCCCGCCGCGCGGCGTTCACCACGAGGAACAGGTGATCGCCGCGATTGGCCACCATGAAATCGTCGAGAATGCCGCCGTTCGGCGCGGTGAACAGCCCGTAGCGCTGCCGGTCCGGCGCCAGCCCCGCCACCGAGATCGGCGCGATCCGCTCCAGCGCCAGCGCCGCGTCCTCCAGCTTGCCGGAACGGGGGCGCAGGATCACCTGGCACATGTGGGAGACGTCGAACAGCGCCGCGCCCTCGCGCGCCGCGGCGTGCTCGCGCAGGATGCCCGAAGGATACTGCACCGGCATCAGCCAGCCCGCGAAGGGCGCCATGCGGGCGCCCAGGCTTTCATGCAGGGCGGTCAGCGGCGTGCGCGCCAGCGCCTCGCCGGACGCGTCGCCCTGCCCGTCCATCTCGTCATGTTCGCTCATAAGCCCCCCAGTCGATGCGCAGCGCAGGCGGCGGTCTCCCGCTCGCCGAACCGCCCCCGCTGTCCTTCCGCCTGAGATCGCTATCCCTTCGGCGGGCGCGTCCGCGCCACTCTCCAGCGTTCCGATCGACCCCGCCGGTCCTTTCGCCTGAGAGTTTCCGGGGCGGTTGCTCCTTCGGCCCTGGCGGGGGCGCTGCGGGCAGTGGTCCGCAACGCTCGTCGCCAGCGTCTCCCAACGGGTCGGAATCAGCGTAGACGCGGGCCATTGGCCGCGCAAGGGGCGATGTTGCAGTGCGGCGGCGGTGAGGGCGGGGGGCGGCGGCGGTGAGGAGGGGGGGCGGCGCCCGCCCTACTCGGCCGGCGTTCGGGTCTCCGCCCCCGCGGCGCGATCGTCGGCGGCCAGCGCGCTCTCCAGTTCCTGCGACACCGCCCCCCGGGACCGGGTATGGCGCACCATCAGGTCGTAGAGCACCGGCGTCAGGAACAGCGTCAGCAGCGAGGCGATGCCGAACCCGCCCATGATGACCAGCCCGATGGCCTCGCGCGCCTCGGACCCCGCCCCGGTCGACCAGACCAGCGGCAGCGCGCCGAGCAGCGTCGAGATCACCGTCATCGCCACCGGCCGCAGGCGGGCCACCGCGCCCTCCAGCGCCGCCTCGCGGACCGAATAACCCTCGTCGCGCAACTGGTTGGCGAATTCCACGATGAGAATGCCGTTCTTGGCCATCAACCCGATCAACAAGACCAGCCCCACCTGCGTGTAGATGTTGAGCGACTGGTCGAAGAGCCACAGGGTCGCGAAGGCCCCCGTCAGCCCCAGCGGCACCGTCAGCAGGATCACCAGCGGGTCCACGAAGCTTTCGAACTGCGCGGCCAGCACCAGGTAGACCACGAGGATCGCGAAGACGAAGGTCCACACCGCCCCGCCCGAGGTCTCCTGGAACTCGCGGCTCTGGCCGTCGAAGGCGATCTGCGCCTCGGCGGGCAACACGCGGGCGGCGGTGGCCAGCACCGCCTCCACCGCCGCGCCCAGGTCATAGCCCTCCTCCAGCGCCGCCGAGATCTCGATGGCCGGCAGCCGGTTGAACCGCGCCAGCTCCGGCGAGGCCGCGCCTTCCGAGGAGGTCAGCAGCGCCGACAGCGGAATCAGCGCCCCGGTGGTGTTGGAGCGGACATACATCGCCCCCAGATCCTCGGCCGTGCGGCGGCTGTCCTCCTTCGCCTGAAGGATCACCGGATATTCGCGACCCCGCTCGATCCAGCCGGTCACCTCGCGCCCGGCGAAGAAGGTCTGCAGCGTCGCCCCGATATCCTCGACCGACACGCCGAGATCGTCGGCCAGCGCCCGGTCGACCTCGATGCTCAGCTCGGGCTGGGTCTCCTCGTAGTCGGTCTCCAGGTTGCGCAGGCCGGGTTCCTCGGCCAGCGCCTCCAGCAGGGTCTTCGACCATTCCTGCACCGACAGGAAATCCGGGCCCAGCACCTTCACCTGCAACGGCGTGCGCGACCCGCGCAGCCCCAGCCCCGACGGATTGATCGGGAAGGCCCGCGCGCCGGGCAGCGAGGACACCGGCCCGATCAGGGAGCCGACGATCTCCTGGCTGGTGCGCGCCCGCGCCTTCCAGTCCGACAGGCGCACCACCACGAAGGCGCGATGGGTCTCGCCCCTGAACCCGATGATGGAGAAGATCCGCGCCGCATCGCCGGTGTCGAGCAGGGGCAGCAGCCTGGTCTCGACCTCCGCGACCTCGCGGTCGGTATAGGCGACGGTGGCCCCCTGCGGCGCGGTGACGGCGACGAAGAACACGCCGCGATCCTCGCGCGGGGAAAGCTCGCGCGACAGCTGCTCGTTCAGCCAGGCGGCGGAGCCGGCGATGGACAGCGCCACGACGATGATGACCAGCGGATAGCCCATCACGCCGCGCAAGGCGGCGCGGTAGCCGCGCTCGATGGCGGCGAAGACCCGGTTCACCGCCCGCTCCAGCATTCCGCCGGAGCCCTGGCGCAGCACCCGGTGGCACAGGACCGGCGTCAGGGTCAGCGCGACGAAGGTGGAGAACGCCACGGCCACCGCCATAACGATGCCGAATTCGGTGAACAGCCGCCCCACTTGCCCGTCGAGGAACGAGATCGGCACGAAGACCGAGACCAGCGTGATCGAGGTCGCCAGCACCGCGAACACCACCTGGTCGGAGCCCCGAAGGGCGGCGGCGGCGGGGGGTTCTCCGCGCTCCACCCGGCGCTGGATGTTCTCCAGCACCACGATGGCGTCGTCGACCACGATGCCGATGGCCAGGATCAGCGCGAAAAGCGTGAGGATGTTGATCGAGAAGCCGAAGGCGTAGATCCCCGCCACCGCGCCGATCAGCGCCACCGGGATCACCACCGCCGGCGCCAGCGTGGCGCGCGGGGATCCGAGGAACACGAAGATCACCAGCACCACCAGCCCGACCGCGATGGCCAGCGTCTTCAGCACCTCCTCGATCGAGGACTGGATGAACACCGCGTCGTCGGAGCTTACGAAGATCTCCATGCCCGCGGGCATCGAGGCGCGGATGTTCTCCAGCTCGGCGCGCACCGCCTCTGAGATGGCGATGGTGTTGGCCTGGCTCTGCCGCTGCACCGACAGCCCGACCGCGTTGCGGCCCTCGGAGCGCACGATGGTCTCGTCATTCTCCGAGCCCACGGTGACTTCGGCGATCTCGCCCAGCCGGACCGGTGCGCCGTCGACCACCGAGACCACCAGCCGCCGGAAATCCTCCGGATCGTCGAGCCGGGTGGCCGCGCGCACCTGGAACCGGCGCCAGAGGGAAATCACGTCGCCGGCCGGCAGCTCCAGGTTGTTGGCGCGCAGGGCCGCGGCGATCTCGGTCGCGGTCAGCCCCCGCGCGGCCATGGCGGCGGGGTCGAGCGCGATGCGGATGGCGTAGCGGCGCTGGCCGTTGATGGTGACCGCCGCGACCCCGTCCAGCGTCGCCAGCCGGTCCACGATATAGCGTTCCGCGTAGTCGGTGATCCGGGGCGGGTCATGGCGGTCGGAGACGATGGCCAGCCGCATCACCGGATCGGAATCGGAGTCGTTCTTGTAGACGCGGGGGTCGTCGGCCTCTTCCGGCAGGCGGTTGACGATGCGCGCCACCGCGCCGCGGATGTCGTTGGCCGCATCGTCCACATCGCGCGAGGTGACGAAGGTGACCACCACCCGGCTGTCGCCGCGCTCGGACGACGAGGCGATGCGCTCCACCCCCGCCACGCCGGCGACGGCGCTTTCCACCACCTCGGTGATCTGGGTGTCCACCACCGAAGGCGCGGCGCCGCGCCAGGAGGTGGAGATGGTGACGGTGGCCGCGTCCACGTCGGGCAGCTCGCGCACCGGAAGGCGGGTCAGCGACACCAGGCCGATGACCACGATCAGCAGGGACAGGACCGCCGCGAAGACCGGGCGGCGGATGAAGAAGCCGGGAAAGGACATGGCGCGCGGTCCCCGTCAGCCGGCGGAGCGGATCGGAGCCGCCCCCGATGCGGCGGGCGTCGCGGCGGGCGTCGCGGGGCGTCCGGCCCGGGACGGCCCCGAGGGCGGCGCCGCGTCCGCGCGCTCGCTCGGCGCGGGTTCGTCGGCGCGGGCCTCGGGGCGCAGGGCGCCCTCCGTCTGCAACGCCCTGGCGGGCACCCCGTCGCGCACCTTCTGCACGCCGCGGGTCACCACCCGCTCTCCGGCCTCTAGGCCCGAGATGATCTCCGCCTCCCCGGCCCGGCGGCCGCCCACGACGACCTCGCGCCGCTCGATCCGGTCGTCGGCGTTCAGCACGAAAACATGCACGGCGCCCGCCTCGACCACCAGCGCCTCCTCCGGCGCGATCACGCCCTGACGGGCGTCGAGCACCAGCTCCACCTGCATGAAGGCGCCCGCCGGCAGCCGCAGGCCGTTATTGGGAAACCGCGCCCGCACCCGGAAGGCGCGGGACAGCTCGTCCACCCGCCGGTCGATGGAGCGGACCTCGCCCAGGAAGGACTCGTCGGGGAAGATCGAGGTCGTGGCCCGCACCGCGCGCCCCACCGCCACCTCGCCGAAATGCCGCTCGGGCACGGCGAACTGCACCTCAAGCTCGGAGATGTCGTCCAGCGTCGCGATATTGGCGCCCGAGGACACCACCGCGCCGGGATCGATGGCCGCGAAGCCCACCACCCCGTCGAAGGGCGCGCGCAGGTAGCGCCCGTCGAGATCGGCCTCCGCCGCCGCCTTGCGGGCGCGGGCGCGTTTCAGCAGCCCCGCGGCCACGTCGAAGGCCGCCGTGGTCACCCGGCCCTGTTCGCGCAGCGCCTCGGCGCGTTCGAAGGCGGCCTGCGCCTCCTCCAGCGCGGCGGAGGCCTCGGCCAGCGCCGCCTGCTCCGCCGCATCGTCGAGCCGGGCCAGGACCGCGCCCGCCTCCACGGCGTCGCCGTCGTCGAACAGGATCTCGGAGACCCGGCCGGTATCGGTGAAGCGCAGCTCGACCGAGCGCAGCGCGCGTCCGGTGCCGATGGCCGAGACCACGCGCTCCACCTCGCCGGCCCGCGCCTCGGCCACCGCCACGGAGACGGGCGGGCGCTTGCGGGCCTCGCCATCGCCGGCGGCCTCCTGCGGGAACTGCGTCTGGATCGCCCATCCGGCGCCGCCGGCGAGCGCGGCCAGCACGACGATCTGGCGAAGAAGAGAGGCCATGAGCTTCCTTGAAACGAGACGGAGGATGCGGGACGGGGGATGCGGGACCGGGAAAACGGGACGGCGAATGCGGGACTGACACGCGCCTACGCGCGCGCCGTCGCGACCGCCCGCGAAAGTCCGTTCGCAGGACGATGACGAGGATCGGTTCGCGCGGCGCGGCGCAGGTCGGCGCGGCCGTCATCTGACCCGCCCCCGGACGGCGCGGCAAGCGGAATCAGCTGTCGACGGATCAACACTCCGGCGCCGAAAACGACTCGCTCCCGTCGCCGGCGCCGCGCGAATCCGCAGGTTTTAACCTTACCACCCCTGGAACCCGCAAAAGTCGCCGCGCTGTTAATGCAGATTTTATGGAAGCCCGGCGCCGGAAAAACCGGGGCGACCGGCCGGTCGGACGACCCTCGCGGGCCCCGAATGGGATCGAATTTCACTTTGCGACCCAATGCGATGGCGAAACTCCGCGCGCCTCGCCAGGGCCCGAGACATGCCGGCGCGACCGATCGCGCGCCGTCCCCTTGTCGTGAAAGGACGCAAGGTTATTAACCTCAAGGGCATTTCATTTGCCGTTAATCGGGGCTATACAACGGCCCGTAGCGTCCGCTGGCCATGTAGGCCGGTGATGAGCCGGCCCTGTAGGCCGGTGACAAGAATGACCCGACCCAACCGTGACTGGGGCAGACACGGCGGGTGGTCAGGGTCAGTCGTAAAAGCGTTTCTGCGTCTCAAATACAAATTGCGTGCGCTGTCGGGGGGGTCCCGGCTGCGTTCTGGGGACTCACGTGGTCCGCTCCTGGGTAGGAGCGTGCGCCCGCGTGTTCTATGGGGACTTTCGCGGTGACTTACGGATATTTCTCGTTCGGCGGCTGGTCGAGCAGCAAGGGCGGCTATTCTTCGTCCGGCAAATGCGACTGGGGCTATTCCTCGTCGAGCTGGGGCGGATCGAGCAAAGGCTCTTCGCACGGTTCCAAGGGATGGGGCGGCCACAACAAATCCAACGACTGCGACTGGGGCTACGGCTCCAAGGGCGGCGGGGGCGGCTCGAAGAAGCACGACTCCAAAAGCTGGTGCGATGACGGCTGGGGCGGCTCGAAGGGCGGCTGGGGCGGCTCGTCCTGGGATGATTGCGGCTGGGGCGGCGGTCATTCGGGCGGCGGTCACGGCGGCGGGCACGGCGGCGGCGGTCACGGCGGCGGCGGGCACGGCGGCGGCTGGGGCGGCGGCGGCTGGGGCGGCGGCTGGGGTTGCGACGTCAACGCCGAGCCGGTGTTCGAAGACGACTGCAACGCCTGCATCGAAGTCACGATCGACGAGAACACGCTCGCCGTCATCGACCTCGACGCCACCGACGCCGACGGCGACACGCTGACCTATGAGATCTCGGGCGGCGACGACGCGGCGCTGTTCACGGTCGACCCCGCCACCGGCGAGCTGACCTTCATCGACGCGCCCGACTTCGAAGCGCCGCTCGATGCCGACGGCGACAATGTCTACGACGTCAAGGTCAAGGTGACCGACGGCGAGGGCGGCTCCGACGAGGCCTGCGTGAAGGTCGAGGTCGAGGACGTCGACGACACCCCGCCCCCGTCGGGCGGCGGCGCCTGCCAGTTCACCCTGTCGCAGGACGGGCTCGACATCGAGGTCCACCTCACCGAGCTGCCCGACGGCTCGGTTCAGATCGAGCTCGCCGTGGCCGATGACAGCGCCAAGGTCGGCGACCTGCGCGGCCTGTTCTTCCACGTCGCGGACGAGAGCAAGATCGGCGGCCTGCGGATCACCGGCGACGACGTCACCGGAACCCAGTACTGCGAGGACCGGGTAAAGGATCTCGGCTGGGGCGCCAACGTCTCGGGTCTCGGCCGCTTCGACGCCGGCGTGAAGCTCGGGACCTCCGGCATCGGCAAGGACGACATCCGCTCCACCACGCTGGTGATCTCGCATCCCGACGGGATGAGCCTGGACGACTTCCGCAACCAGGACTTCGCGATCCGCGCGACCTCGGTCGGCTATGAGGGCGGCTGGCGCGGCGACTCGGAGAAGATCGGCGGCAATGCCGGCGAGCTCGACTGCGGCGGCGCCAACGCCAACTCCGCCCCGATCGCCGTGGACGACGAAGGCGGGCTCTGCTCCACCGACGCGACCCTGATCGACGTGCTGGCCAACGACTCGGACGCCGATCCGGACGAGGTCTGGGGCCTGCTCGGCATCAAGACCGACGCCGGCATCGAGTTCATGACCGACGGCGACAGCTTCACGCTGGACAGCGGCGCGGTGGTGACCCGGGTCGGCGACGCCTTCGAATACGATCTCAGCGGGACCGGCGACGACTTCGACACGCTGCTGGTCGGCCAGAAGGGCGCGGATTCGTTCGAATACGTCATCGGCGACGATGAGGGCGCGACCGATATCGGCGAGGTCGTCATCGACATCTGCGGCGGCGTCAACGCGGTCGAGCTGATCGACAACGACAACCCGCTGCTCGCCTCCATGGACCTGGGCCAGGTGCTGGATCCGGTCAGCTGGCTGGTGGAGACGGTCAACGCCGCGGTCGATTTCGACGAGACCGCGGCCGAGGCGCTGCTCGATCTCGGCGCGCTCGGGCTCACCGATCATGGCATCGACGGCCTGTTCGGCCCGGCCTACTGCGTGGATCGCACCCGCCCCGCCAACTACGACGCCACCGACGCGCTGGTCTACACCTCGACCGGCGACATTCCGGACGTCAACTTCGACGGCGGCGACGTGATCGACAAGGAGGAGAACCTGGACAACCTCAACTGGCTCCTGAGCCAGCGCTACGAGGACCAGGGCTACGGCTACACCGACATCCAGAGCGCCATCTGGCAGCTCATGGACGACGTGGGCGGCATCGACACCTCCCGCTCCACACCGGGCGTCCAGCTCACCGCGGCGGCGCAGACCATGTACGACGCCGCGATGGCCAACGGCGACGGCTTCGCGCCGACGGGCGCCGACGGCGACGTGCTGGGCCTGATCTTCCAGCCGGTGTCGGACAACGGCTCGGGCGGCTACGACGCCAACGGCCAGATCTTCGTGGTCGGCTACGACCTTCAGGACTGCCTCTGCTACTGAGGCCGCGACGCTTTTCCTCGGGGGAGGGATCATGAACGCGATGAACGACAATCCGGCGCGTCCGGTTCCAGTTGTTCATCAGTAACCCTGTGGATCGCTTGAAATGAATCAGCGGCTCAGGTAGCGTTTATACTGTGTGGAGGAGGCCATCGGCCTCAGGGGGTGAACATGAACTTTACCAGGATTATCGGAGCGATCGCAGGACTGGCCATGATGCCGGCCGTCGCGTCCGCCACGACGCAATATATCGGCAGCCCGGTGGGAAGCTACGATCTGACCGGCGCCAGCGGGTCGTTCACCATTGAATACGATGTCCAGTCCTTGCTGCCGGTCGCCGACGATTTCGGGGGAATCGATTATTTCGGCTTCTATTGGGAGCTGGTCGCCGAGTCGGGGTATGACTACGACATCACCGTGACCGGCACCCTGTTCGAAGGCGACGGCGCCGCTGAGTTCATCGCCACCGACTACAGCGCCAGCGTCGGGCCGGAAATCGGCTTCGGCTCCGCCGGCTCGAAGACCATCTTCGCGCGGGGCGATTATGACACCGGGATCAACGGCGGCAGCTACTTTTCGCCCGCCGTCTCGCTGCTCGCGCCCGCCGACAGCGTCTCCTACCTGACCGTCGAGTTCAGCGAACTCAAGTCCGGCTACCAGGAGTTCACGGTGAGCTACGCCAGCGCGGCGGCCGTTCCCCTGCCCGCCGCCCTTCCCATGCTGGGCGCGGCGCTGGGCGGGCTGGGCCTGCTCGCGCGGCGTCGCCGGCGCCGCGACGCCTGAGCGAAGCTCGCCCGCAGACGGACGCTTCGGCCCGCCTCATGGCGGGCCGTTTCGATTCGGGACCGCGAATTTGCCCCCTCGCTCCGCTCCATCGACCGATAGGGCGACCTAGGGGGTTGCGCCCGACCCGCCCGAGGCGCTTATCTGGCGCGGGCCGCGCGCCATGTCCGCGGCACCTGTCCCCGAAGCCATGGGAGAGCGAAGTGGAGCTCAAGGGAACGCGTGTCATCGCAGCCCCCCGCGCCGCCGTCTGGGCGGCGCTGAACGATCCGGACGTCCTCAAGGCCTGCATTCCGGGCTGCGAGAGCCTTGAAGGCAGCCCTGAAGAGGGGTTCGCCGCCACGGTCACGCAGAAGGTCGGCCCGGTGAAGGCCACCTTCAAGGGCCAGGTCACGCTCGAGGACGTGGTCGAGGGCGAGAGCTACAAGCTCGTCGGCGAAGGCAAGGGCGGGGCCGCGGGCTTCGCCAAGGGCGGCGCGGCCGTCAAGCTCACCGATGTGGATGAAGGCACCCAGCTCGACTACGATGCCGAGGCCAAGGTGGGCGGCAAGCTCGCCCAGCTCGGCAGCCGGGTGATCGGCGGCTTCGCCAAGTCCACCGCCGACAAGTTCTTCGACCGCTTCCAGAAGGTCGTCGAAGGCGTCGACGAGGCCGGCGCCGAAGCGACGCTGGAAAAGCCGCCCGAAGAGAAGAAGAGCTGGCTGAAGCGCATCACCGGCTGATCCGCGCGTCGCCGCGCGAACTTCAGGACACGCGCGTCACCGCGCGACACGACATTAAAGGGGAGGGATCGGCGATGCCGACGATTTCGATGACCGTGAACGGCAAGCCCGTCAGCGCCGAGGCCGAGGGCCGCACCCTGCTGGTGCAGTTCCTGCGCGAGACGCTGGGCCTGACCGGCACCCATGTGGGCTGCGACACGTCCCAGTGCGGCGCCTGCGTGGTGCATGTGGACGGCCAGTCGGTGAAGGCCTGCACCATGTTCGCCGGCGAAGCCGAGGGCGCGGACGTCACCACCATCGAGGGCCTGGCCCCCGGCGAGGGCGAGCTGCACCCGATTCAGGAAGCGTTCCGCGACAATCACGGCCTGCAGTGCGGCTTCTGCACCCCGGGCATGGTGATGACCGCCGCCGACCTGCTGAAGCGCAACGCCAGCCCGACCGAGGCCGAGATCCGCGAATATCTCGAGGGCAATCTCTGCCGCTGCACCGGCTACCAGAACATCGTCAAGGCGATCCAGGATGCGGCCGGCCGCATGGCCGCCGAGTAACCGACAGCGCCAGGCAGGAGACCCAGCATGTACGAATTCGAGCTCGTCAAACCCGCCTCGCTGGCCGAGGCGATCGAGGCGCTCAAGGCCGAGGAGGCCCAGCCTCTCGGCGGCGGCCAGACCCTGATCCCGACCCTCAAGCAGCGGCTCGCGCAGCCGGGCTCGCTGGTCAGCCTCGCCGGCATCCCCGAACTGGTGGGCGTCGAGGTCAAGGGCAAGGTGGTCAACATCAAGGGCGCCACGCCCCATGCCCGCGTGGCTGAACTGACCGCCTCGGCCTTCCCGGCGCTGGCGGCCATGGCCGACAATATCGGCGACCCGGCCGTGCGCCATCGCGGCACCATCGGCGGCAGCCTCGCCAACAACGACCCGGCCGCCTGCTACCCGGCCGCGGCGCTGGCCTGCGGCGCGACGCTGGTGCTGACCGGCCCCGAGGGCGCCCGCGAGATCGTCGCCGACGACTATTTCCAGGGCATGTTCGCCACGGATCTGGGCGAGGGCGAGATCGTCACCGAAATCCGCTTCCCGATCCCCGAGGCGTCGAACTACCAGAAGTTCGTGCAGCCGGCCTCGCGCTTCGCCATGGTCGGCGTGTTCGTGGCCAAATACGCCGACGGCGTGCGGGTGGCGGTCACCGGGGCCTCCGAGGAAGGCGTGTTCCGCTGGACCGAGGCCGAGACGGCGCTCACCGCCGACTTCTCGCCCGCGGCGCTGGAGAGCCTGTCGGTCCCGGCCGAGGGCATGATGGGCGACATCCACGCTTCGCCCGAATACCGCGCGCATCTGGTGGGCGTGATGACCAGGCGAGCCGTCGCCGCGTCCTGATCCGCCGCGCCTGATCCGGGGGTCGCGCCCCCTGCCCTGACCGGCCCCGGCGACCCCTCGCCGGGGCCGGTTGCGTTCCGGGCGCCCGGTGGAAAAATCTTTCGACGGGGCGCGACGGAGCCCGCGCCGGGCCGCGTATTGGAAAGGCAGGAGCCGGGCCGGCGCGCTTCCCCCTCGCGCGGCGACCTGGAATGCATGGCCGCATGCCGTTTCCCCTCAAAACGGCGGCCCAAAAAAAGCGGGGCGCGCCCGGGGCCGATCAGATCGGCCACGAGCGCGCCCCGAATATGTCGTGACGGACAGGATCACGACCGAGGGACTGTTAAACCTATCTCAACGGTCAAGGCCGAGGTCAGGCCGAATTGCGGCCATTACGCGGCAGGACCGCCTTTTCAAGGCGCCGCCTGAACTCAGCCTGAGCGACCAGCCTCAACTCAACCGGAAGCGGCATGGCCTTGCCCCGAAAGGCGGGCGGCAGGCGCACGGCGTCCTTTTCGGTGGTGACCATGCGGGCGCCGGCCTGCGCGGCCTCGGCCTCCAGTCTCCGCAGGGCGCGCGGCGCAAACGGGGCGTGGTCGGGAAAGGCGTGGGCGGCGACGATCTCGGCCCCCAGCCCGCGCAGGGTGGCGAAGAACTTCTCGGGCCGCGCGATGCCGGCGAAGGCCAAGACCCGCTCCCGGCTCCAGTCGATGCCGATGTCGCGGGCCGCGACCTCGCCCTCGATCACGGGAAGGGCGTCGAGCGCGGGCCAGCGCGCCCGCAACCGGGCGCGGGCGGGCGCGGGGCCCACCGCAAGCACCAGATCGGCGCGGGCGAGGCCGGCCGCCACCGGCTCCCGCAACGGCCCCGCAGGAATGCAGAAGCCGTTGCCGAACCCGGCCTCGGCATCGACCACCAGGATGGACAGGTCCTTGACCAGCCCCGGATTCTGGAAGCCGTCATCCATCACCAGCGCCTGCGCCCCGGCCTCCGTCGCGGCGCGGGCGGCGGCGGCGCGGTCGCGGCACACCCAGGTCGGCGCGAAGGCGGCGAGCAGAAGCGGCTCATCCCCCACCCGCTCCGCCGGATCGCGGGCGAGGTCCACCCGATGCGGCGCGCCCTGCCCCGCTGACCCGCCATGCCCGCGGGAGATCGCGTGCGCCTCCACCCCCAGATCCGCCAGCGCCTGCAGCACCGCGATGGCCGAGGGCGTCTTGCCCGCCCCCCCCGCGGTCAGGTTGCCGAGACAGATCACCGGGACCGGCGCCCGCCAGCCCGCCTTCGCCACCCGGCGCGCGGTGGCGGCGGCGTAGACCGCGCCCAGCGGCCTCAGCAGTCGCGCCAGCCAGCCCGGACGCTCCGGCGGGTTGGACCAGAAGGCGGGGGCGGCGAGGGTCATGGGCGGGGCTCCGGTTCGGGGGGCAGCAGGCTCAGCACCGCGTCCCGCGTGATCTCCAGCGCCCCGCGGCCGTCGCCCAGGGCGGCGCGGGCGGCCTCGGTCAGCTCGGCGCAGGCGGCGGCGTCGGGGACAAGGCGGACCAGCGCCTCGGCCAGCGCGGCGGCGCCCGTCACCTCCGCCGCGCCCCCGGCGGCGCGCAGGGCGGCGTAGTCCTCGGCGAAATTGGCGACCCGCGGCCCGTGCAGGATGGCGGAGCCGAGCGCCGCGGGCTCATGCGGGTTGTGCCCGCCCACCGGCGCGAAAGACCCGCCGACGAAGCTCACCGGGGCCAGCCGGAACCAGGCCCCCATCTCCCCCAGCGTATCGAGCAGATGCACGTCATCCCGCGGCCCCGGCGCCTCCCCCGCCCCGCGGCGGGACACGCGCAGGCCCCCGGCGCGCAGGGTCTCGGCGATCTCGGCCCCCCGTTCGGGATGGCGCGGGGCGATCAGGGCGATCAGTCCGGGCAGGCGCGCGGCGGCGCGGATCTGGGCCTGGGCCATGGCCTCCTCCTCCCCCGGATGGGTGGAGGCGGCCAGCCAGCAGGGCCGCCCGGCCAGCGCCCCGGCCAGCGCCGCGCGGGCCTCCGCCCGATCCGGCGGCGCGGCCCCAGCCTTGAGCGACCCCGCCACGCGCAGCCCCGCCTCGGGCGCGCCCAACGCGGCGAGCCGGCGCGCCACCCCCCCGTCCTGCGCCAGCAGGACGTCGAAGCGGCCCAGAAGCCCGGCGATCATCCGCGGCGCCCAGCGCCATCCCCTGGCCGATTTCTCCGAGATCCGGGCGTTGACCAGCGCCATGCGCACGCCCCGCGCCCAGGCCCCGTGGACGAGACCGGGCCAAAGCTCGCTCTCCACCCACAGACCCGCGTCGGGGCGCCAATGGTCCAGGAAACGGTCGATGGCGGGCCCCGCATCCACCGGGACGAACTGGTGGAGGACGCCTTCGGGCAACCGCTCCGCCATCAGGGCGGCGGAGGTGACGGTGCCGGTGGTCATCAGGATGGTCAGGCCGGGCCGCGCCGCGCGCAGGGCCTCGATCAGGGGCAGCGCCGCGAGGCTTTCCCCCACGCTCGCCCCATGCAGCCAGACCAGCGGACCGGGCGGCCGGGGGCGCGAGGCATGGCCCAGACGTTCCCCCATCCGCTCGGGATCCTCCTTGCCGCGGCGGGCGCGGCGGGCGAGGAGCGCGCGCAGCGCCGGCTCCGCCACGCGCGACAGCGCCAGATAGAGCCCCAGCGCGAGGGAACGCGGCGGGCGGGCGCGGCCGGGACTGCCGGGCGCGCTCATGCCTCGCGCAGCGGGGCGTCGGGGGGCGCGTCGGGGGACGCCGGCATGTCGGGGCCGGGTTCGATCGCCGGCGCGGGGTCCGGGGGGATCGGCGTGCGGCCGACCAAGCTGTCCGCCCGTGCGGCGACGCCGTTCAGCGCGGCCTCGATCTCGGCCCGGAACGCCTCCTGCGCCGCGTGGCCGGGTTCGGACGGCGGCTCGATCGGCTCCCCGAACACCTTCGCCCCGCGCCCGAAGGGAAAGGGCAGCACGAACTGGTCCCAGGAGCCGAGCACGCGCCCCCCCGCGACCGCGTAGGCGAAGGGGATCACCGGCACGCCGGTGGCGATGGCGAGCCCCGCCACGCCGGGCTTGGCGCGCATCCGCGGCCCGCGGGGCCCGTCGGGGGTCAGCACCAGCACCATGTCCTCGGCGACCGAGAGCCGCTCGATCGCCTCCGCGGCCATGGCGGCGCCGCCCTTGTCCTTGTCCGGCTTGCGCTTGTCGCGGGACGACCCGCGCAGCACCGCCGCGCCGAACCGTTCCACGCATTGGGCGATGATCTCGCCGTCGCGATTGGCCGAAATCAGGGCGAGCACGTTCATCGCCCGCGTCTTCTCCGCCGGCACGATCAGCAGGCGCCCGTGCCAGACCGGCACGATCCACCGGCCCGAGGCGCCGCGGATCAGGGCGCGGGACGCGGCGCCCTCGACCTCCCAGCGACAGGTGACGTCGACCAGCCGGATGTAGCCCGCGCCGAGGCGGGCCACGAGACTGCGCAGCAGCGGACTGGCCCGGACCTGGCGAAGCATGGGTGCGCGCGGACCTCCCGCTCAGCCCAGCTTTTCGGTGGGCGAGTCCTTCTTGGCCTCATCCTGCAGGCGGTGCAGGTGGGCGATGAAGTAGCGGCTGTGCGCATCGTCGACGCTGCGCTGCGCCGCGGCCTTCCAGGCGGTGAAGGCGCTTGCGTAATTGGGGAAGATTCCGACGATGTCGATCTTGTCGACGTCCGTGAACTCGTTCGAGGACGGGCTGACAAGCTCGCCTCCGAACACCAGGTGAAGCAGCTGCGCCATGGGAGCCTCCCGAGATTGCCGCGGTTGGGGCCGTGGGGCGGAGGTAGACCGCCCAGGGGCGCGCCGTCAATCGCCATGGTTGCCGCGGGCGTCCTGAAACGCCCGCGAACGGGCCGAAATCGGCCGATTTCGGCCCGATAGCTCTAATGCCGCGGAGAATTCGCCCCCCGGCCCGCCGCCCCCCAGCTCAGTTCGCCGGGGGGATGGCCTTGAGATAGGCGGCGATGTCCTCGCGGTCCTGCGGATCCAGCTTCGCCGTTTCCTCGACCACCGCGGTCATCGAGCCGCCGACGCTGTCATAGTCCGGGGTGAAGCCGCTTTCGAGGAAATAGGCGATGTCGGCCTCGGACCAGCCGCCGAGGCCCGAAGGGCTGATGTCCGGGATCGTGCCGGGCCCGTCCGGGTTCGGCCCGCCGCCCATCCATTTCGCCGGCTCCGGGCCGCCGAGCGCGTTGCGCGGCGTGTGACACTCGCCGCAATGGCCGATGCCCTCGACCAGCCGCCGGCCGCGCTCGGCCGAGGCCGACAGCCCCTCCGTCACCACCCAGTCCGGGTCGAAATAGAGCAGCTTCCACGCCCCCAGCCCGGCCCGGACCGAGAACGGGAACCCAAGCTCATGCGGCCGGGAGGGCGTCGGATCGGCCGGCAGCGTGCGCAGATAGGCGAAGAGATCCAGCGCGTCCGCAAGCTCCAGCCGCCCGTAGGAGGCCCAGGGGAAGGCCGGGTAGAGATGCTCGCCCTCCGCGCCCACGCCGCGCAGGAAGGCGGAGGCGAACTCCGCCGGTCCCCAGGCGCCGATGCCCGCCGCGACGTCCTGCGAGATGTTGGGGGCGACGAAGGTCCCGAACCCGGTCTCGAACCGCCGGCCGCCCTTGAGAACCAGCCGCTCCTCGCCGCTCGCCTCCGGGTCCGCGTGGCACGAGGCGCAGGAGCCCAGCGCGAACAGGCGGGCGCCGCGGGCGCGGGCCTCGGCGTCCGGCGACCAGCCGGCGGGGATCGCCGCCGCCTCGATCGGGCGGGGCGCGGTCAGCCACAGCCCCCCGCCGAGACCGGCCGCCGCGATCCCCGCGGCGACCAGGAGCGCGCGTCGAAGCACGCTCAGTCTTTCTTGACGCGGTAGTCGGTGTGGCAGGCCTTGCAGTTGGCGCCGACCATGCCCATCGCCTGCTTCATGCCCTCGGCGTCGGCCGGGGCCAGCTTCACCGCCGCGCCGGTATCGGCGATGAACTTGGCGACGGCGGCCTCGAAGCCCGCGGCGTCGGACCAGATCTTGGGGCCGGCCTCGGACTCCGCGGTCTCCGAGCCCTCGGGGAACTGGTCCGCGAAGCCCAGCGACACCGCGTGCATGGTGCGCAGCGCGCCCTGCACGGCGCCGGCGTCGAACTCCGCCTCGCCCTTGGCGATCCTGGCCATGACGCCCATCGAGGCGCCGGTGAGGTGCATCATCTCCTTGCGAAGCGACACCTTGTCGTCGAGCTTCGGCTCCACTTCCGTGGCGGAGGCGACGCCGATCGCGGCGACGCAGGCCGCGCCGAAGGCGGCGGCGGTCAGAGAAAGCTTCCTGGGCATGAGCTTGGGTATCTCCCTGTAGAGGTCCGCCACGTCTTTCGGGGCGTTGCGAAAACCTAGCATGGAGATTGCGTCAGCAAAGCGACCTTCGGGCCTGCGCGCGCGGCAAGCCGCTCACGAAACCGCGACCGTCGCCAACACGGAAACGGTCTGTCGCAGGGTGGGATGCGGCGCCGGAAGCCGGCGGGCGCGGCGCCCCCGGCCGGCCGTCCGGTCCAACGCCGGGTCAGCTGCGGGCGATACGCTCTTCGCCCGGCCAGCCGGCCTCGTGACGGGCGCGCAGGGCCAGCGCGAACAGCGTCAGCGCCCCGACCTGATGGATCAGCGACAGGCCCAGCGGCGCCGCGTGCATCACCGTGGCGACGCCCAGAACCATCTGCGCGACCATCATCCCCATCACCCAGTCCGCCCGGCGCTTCAGCCCGGCATGCCCGGCCCGGCGCATCCGCCACCAGAAGGCCGCGCCCAGCACGAAGACCGCGTAGCCCAGCATCCGGTGATTGAACTGCACCAGGGCCGGGTTCTCGAAGAAATTGGTCCACAGGGGGACATAGCCGAAGGACTCGGAGGGCAGGAACTCGCCCCCCATCAGCGGCCAGTCGATATAGCCCCGTCCGGCGTCGATGCCCGCCACCAGCGCGCCCAGCAGGATCTGCGCGAAGATCGCCCCCGCGAGGATCGAGGCGAAGCGCATCGGCCCCGGCATCCGCCGTCGCCGGGCCTGAAGCAGGTCGGCGCCGGACAGGCGCACCGTCCAGGCCAGGTGCAGCAGCAGGCCGAAGATCGCCACCGCCAGCCCCAGATGCGTCGCCAGCCGGTAGGAGGCGACGTCGACCATGGTCCCCTCCAGCCCCGAGGCGACCATCCACCACCCGATCGCGCCCTGCACACCGCCCAGCGCGCCGGGCAGGATCAGCTTCCAGGTCCAGCCCGCGGGGATCATCCCCCGCGCGAGGAACCAGAAGAACCCCGCCGCCCAGACCAGCCCGACCAGCCGGCCCAGCTGCCGGTGGCCCCATTCCCACCAGTAGATGAATTCGAATTCCGCCAGCGTCATGCCGGAATTGACCAGCTTGTATTCGGGGCTGGCGCGGTAGAGGTCGAACTCGGCCTGCCAGTCCTGCGCGCTCAGGGGCGGCAGGGCGCCGGTGATCGGCTTCCACTCGGTGATCGAAAGCCCGCTGTCGGTCAACCGGGTGAGCCCGCCGACGAAGACCATTCCCGCGACCAACCCCGCCAGCACGAACAGCCAGATCGCGATGGACCGGCGCGCGGCGCGGCGGCGGGCGTCGGCCTCTCCCGGCCGGGGGGCGGGCGCGCGCGCGGCGGCGACGTCCGGTCCCTTGTCGGAGACGTCCTCGAAGATCGAACGGGGCTTGGACATGGCGAGGCGCCTCCTGGCCGACTTGCGCGCCGCTCCCTCCCCTCGCATGGGGCGGAGCCGTGGGGCGCGGCGGAGCCCTGCCCCGCCGGCGCGCGCAGATCACCCCGAACGCCCCGCTGAGGCAAGAGCGACGGGGCGCCGCTGGGCGGAAAACCCGACGAAAAACCCGCCCGGAGCGGCTCCGGGCGGGGTCTCGGGGGATATGCGGGCGGCGGCGCGGCGCCGTCGCGCCCGACCTCGCCGCGTCGCGGTCAGCGCAGAAGCGCCGACACCGCGCCCAGCGCCTGGGCCACCTTGTTGGTGGCGTCCGCCACCTGCCAGATCCGGCCGTCGGCGCGATAATAGGTGTAGCCGCGCGGCGGGGGCGACAGGCGATAACGGTCATAGTCGCGGATGATCACGTAATCCGCGCGCCGCGGCATCGGCTCTCCGATGACGATCACGCGGTCCCTGTCCCGGTCCCGGTCATCGTAATAGGCGCGGTCGTCATGGTCGTCCCTGCCCTTGGACCGCTGCCATTCCTTGGCGCTGACGCCCTTCTTGGCGAGCCCCGGCGGAACGCCGCCCGGAGGGCCGGCGAGCGCCGGCGCGGCGGCGGCGCCGGCGATGGCGAGCGCGAGGCCGGCGAGGATCGAGGTGTCGAACATGCGTTTCATGGTCGTCTCCTGCGTAGCGCGCGCCCCCCGAACGTCAGCCCGGCATCGCGCGGGCGAGCCCGGAGGGGGCGGCGTCATGAAGCCCGTGGAACACGGGCGGGCGCCGGAGGAACGGCGTGCGGATCGGGCGGCGGTCGGCGGGGGCGTCGATCGCAGGTCGCCCCGTCGCGACCGCCTGTTCCGACAAGGATGGCGCGGAATGCGGCGGAGTCGCAGGCTGTTTCCGGGCGATTTCAGGGCGATGCGCCCCGGCCGCGAAACGCCTGCCCGCCTGGCGGCAAGGCGTCACGGCAAGGGGTCGGGTCCGGCCCTCGCGCCGGTTCAGCGCGGGGGCGAGCCGGTTCCGTTGAAGGTGTCGCGGCGGAACCAGGGGCCGTCATCGGCGCTGGCGCGGCGATTGTTCTGCTGGCGGCGCCGGTCGGGCTGGTCGTCGCGGCGCGGGGCGCGGGCGTCGTCGCGTCCGCGGTCGCCCTTGCCGGCCCCATCGCGGTCGCGGTCGCGATCACGGTCCCTGTCGCGATCACGGCCCGCCTGCCGTCCGCCGCCGCGACCGGACCCGCGGTCCTCGTCCCGGTCGCGATGCGCGTCGCGGCGGGGGCCTCCGCCTCCGTGGTCGTCGCGATAGCCATGGCCATGGTCCCGGTAGCGCGGCGCCTGCGAAGCGTGGCGGTGGCCGTGATAGGGGGCGCGGTAGCGGTCGCGCATCCAGAACACCCGCCAGTTGGGAACATGGACGGCTTCGCGCCGGTAATAGCCCGCGGGGTCGCTGTAGACGGCCCCGCCGGCGACGGGTCCGGTCACGACCGGCGCGCAGGCGGCGGTCAGGGCCAGCGCGACGCAGGCGGCGATGGCGCGGTGCATGGCGGTCTCCTCCTCCCGGAATCGGGGCCTTCGGCGGCGCGCGGCGCTCGGGCGCTCATCGTGCCTGAGTCGCCCCCGAAAGCGGACGCCGCAAGGCGACAATCGGGCGGATCGGCGCCGATCCGCGCAGCGGGACGCGCTCTCAGTCCTCGCCCGGCCCCGCCTCGGGCCGTTGCGCGCCGCCGGGGGCCGTCTCCGCCTCGCGCAGCGCCCGGGCGCGCAGGCGCTTGGGGCCCTCCGCCAGCGCCCGGATCACGCCGCGCATCGTGCGCACGTCCTGATCGGTCAGCGGCGCGCGGGAGAAGAGGTTGCGGATGTTCTGGCGGATCGAGCGCGATTTCTCCTCCGGGTAGAAGAAGTTCGCGCCCTCCAGCTCATTCTCCAGATGCTCGATCATCCGGTCGACCATGACCCGCGTGGCGATCTCCCCGCGCTGGGTCTCGAACACCGCATGCTCCAGCTCGCTCGCCTGCCGGCGCCATTCGTAGCCGGTCAGCAGCACGCATTGCGCAAGGTTCAGCGACGCGAAGGCCGGGTTGGCGGGCACCGAGATCGTGGCCTGCGCGCGGACCACGTCCTCGGTCTCCAGCCCCGTGCGCTCGGGCCCGAACATGACGCCGACCTTCTGGCCCGCGCGGATCCGCTCATAGGCGTCGCGCATGGCGCCTTCGGGGGTGAAGACGGTGCGCGTCAGCTCCCGCGGGCGGGCGGTTGTGGCGTAGACGTATTCGAGATCCTCCAGCGCGCCGGGCACGGTCTCGGTCAGCTTCATGCGGTCCAGCACCCGGCTCGCGCCCGAGCTGAGCGCGATGGCGCGGGGATTGGGCCAGCCGTCGCGCGGGTCGACGATGCGCATCTGGTCGAGCCCGAAATTCCACATGGCGCGGGCCGCGGCCCCGATGTTCTCGCCCAATTGCGGGCGCACCAGCACGAATACCGGCTGATGGGTCTCGGTCACGGGGGTCTTGGCGCTGTCGGTGCCGCTCATTGGGGTGGTCTCCTGCGTATCGGGGCGCGGTTACGCCGCGCAGGCGCGCAGGGCAAGAGCCAAGGGGTTTTCCCCGCGCGCGCGGGCGGGCAGGATCGCGGGCGAGGACGGGATAGGGAGAGCCGCGATGGCCCATGATCCGGCGGTGCTGGCCGCCCTGCGCGCCGCCCTGGGGGAGGCCGACCTGGAGGTCATGGAAAAGCGCATGTTCGGCGGCTGCTGCCTGATGTGGCGCGGGCATATGCTGGCCGTGGCGCGGGGCGATCGCGGCGGCCACGGGGCCTTCGCCCGGGTGGGCGCGCAGGCCATGCCCCGCGCGCTCGCCCTGCCCGGCGCCGCGCCGATGGTCATGCGCGGCCGCCCCACGGCGGATTTCGTCCATGTCCCGCGGGAAACGGCGCTCGACCCCGCCCATGCCGGCGCGCTGATCGGGATGGCGCTGGACTTCGTGGGGCGGTTGCCGGCGAAGTGACCCTGCCGCTCAGGCGCCCCGCGCCGCGAAATACGCCCTGATCCGGTCGCGGATGCGCGGCCACAGCCCCGGCGCCCCGCGCGCGATCGGCGGGCCGCAGCGGTCCAGCACCTGCTGTTCGGACACGCGGAAATCCGGCCAGGTGCCGCCGCCGGTGGCGAGGTTCAGCATCACCGGCTGCATCCGGTCCAGCGCCTTGGCGAAGCGGGCGTCGGGGGTCTCGGCCGCCTCGAATTCCCGCCACAGCGCCAGCATCTCCCCCGCCTCCGCCGCGGGCAGCAGGCCGAAGATGCGCGCGGCGGCGGCGTCCTCGATGGCGTCGAGATCCGCCCGCTTCTCCCCATGGAACGGCGTGTCGCCGGCGTCGATCTCCACCAGGTCGTGGATCAGCAGCATCCGGATCACCCGATCCACGCTCGCCCCCTCCGCCGCCTCCGACCCCAGGGCCAGGGCGTAGAGCGCGAGGTGCCAGGAATGCTCCGCCGAGTTCTCGCGCCGCCCGCCGGCGACGCGGCCCGCGCGCTCGATCTCCTTGAGACGGTCGGCCTCCATCAGGAAGGCGAGCCGCCGCTCGGTCGGGTCGGCGGGGTCGAAGGCGATGGGCGTGGGCGTGAAGGCTGCGGAGGGGTCTGGCGCGGTCATCGGCGGGCTCCTGATCTTGCGCCGACGTTCTGCGCCCGGCGGCGGGGAAACGCAAATCGGCGCCGGTCGGCGGGGCGCGCGCCCTCAGACCCGGCGCATCCACAGGCTCGATTCCGGCGCCCCCGCCCAGGGCAGCCCCGCCACGCCTGGCCGCGCCCCCGCCCCCATCCGCCTCGCGGCGTAATGCGAGGCGAAGACCGGCGCGAAGGCCCCCGACAGCAGCCAGGGCGCAAGCCCGTTCTGCTCGGCGTAACCCCGCCATTCCCAGTCCGCCGGGTAGCCGTCGGGCAGGAACACGTCATGGACATGGACCAGAACGCCCCGCGCCAGCGCCGGCAGGATGGCGTTGAGGATCAGGTCCACATCCGTCCCCGGCTGCAGCAGATGCGAGCTGTCGAAGACCGCCATGTCTCCGGGCTCCAGCGCCTCGAACAGCGGCAGATGCGCCTCCGAGAGCAGCTCCCCCCGCCAGTCGACGGGCAGGTCCAGCAGCGCCGCGCGGGGGGCCGGGTCGATGCAGGTCTGGCGGGTCTCGGCCCCCGCCGCCGCCACGGCGCGGGCCAGAAAGCGGGTGGAATGGCCCGAACCGACCTCCACGATCCGGCCCGGCGGCGCGGTCCGGGCCAGCGCATAGGCCGCCGCCCCGTCCAGCCGCGGGAACCAGTCCTGCTCCCAGCGCGGCGCAGGCGCCGGGCCGCCGAGCGCCGCCAGCTCCTCCGCCAGCCCGTCGATGGCGTCCAGCACCGCGGCGAAGGCGGGTTCGGCCGCCGCGAACAGCGCCTCCACCGCCGGATAGCCCGCGGGCGGAACCACCCCGTCCGCGTAGCGATAGGGAATGAAGAACCCCTGCCGCCGCCCGCCCAGCAGCGTCCCCAGCCCCATCCTCAACCGTCTCATCCGCAGACTTGCCATGCGGGCCCCTTCATTGTATGCAGCCGCATGCATTAGCCGCGAACGGGTCGATTTGCCCTGTCCGAAATGTGGACGCTGCATGTCGGTCGTCGTAGGTTGGCCCCAACTTGGCCGAACCCGGAATCCCCGGCGAGGCCTCCCAGCGCCGCAGGCGCGCCCACGCGACACCCCCCGCGCCTCAAGGAGAGCCGCATGAGCAAGATCAAGGTCGAAAACCCCGTCGTCGAGCTCGATGGCGACGAGATGACCCGGATCATCTGGGACTTCATCAAGAAGAAGCTGATCCTGCCCTATCTCGACGTCGACCTGCTGTATTACGACCTCGGCATCGAGGAGCGTGACCGCACCGACGACCAGATCACCATCGACGCGGCCGAGAAGATCAAGGAAGTCGGCGTCGGCGTGAAATGCGCCACCATCACCCCCGACGAGGACCGGGTGGAGGAGTTCGGGCTGAAGGCGATGTATCGCTCGCCCAACGGCACCATCCGCAACATCCTCGGCGGCGTCATCTTCCGCGAGCCGATCATCTGCAAGAACGTGCCCCGGCTCGTGCCCGGCTGGACCCAGCCCATCGTGGTCGGCCGTCACGCCTTCGGCGACCAGTACCGCGCCACCGATTTCCGCTTCCCCGGCAAGGGCAAGCTGACCATCAAGTTCGTCGGCGACGACGGCGAGGTGATCGAGCGCGAGGTCTTCCAGGCCCCCGGCGCCGGCGTCACCATGGCGATGTACAACCTCGACGACTCGATCCGCGACTTCGCCCGCGCCTCGATGAACTACGGCCTGGCCCGCGGCTGGCCGGTCTACCTGTCGACCAAGAACACCATCCTCAAGGCCTATGACGGCCGCTTCAAGGATCTGTTCCAGGAGGTCTTCGAGCAGGAGTTCGAGGACAAGTTCAAGAAGGCCGGCATCACCTACGAGCACCGCCTGATCGACGACATGGTCGCCTGCGCCATGAAGTGGTCCGGCGGCTACGTCTGGGCCTGCAAGAACT
The DNA here is from genome assembly GCF_900106695.1 of Albimonas donghaensis. GTDB lineage: Bacteria > Pseudomonadota > Alphaproteobacteria > Rhodobacterales > Rhodobacteraceae > Albimonas > Albimonas donghaensis. The sequence continues at coordinate 93,790 of NZ_FNMZ01000011.1, read as the reverse complement.
ACGACGGCGACGTGCAGTCCGACACCGTGGCCCAGGGCTTCGGCTCGCTCGGCCTGATGACCTCGCAGCTGATGACGCCGGACGGCAAGATCGTGGAGGCCGAGGCCGCCCACGGCACCGTCACCCGGCACTACCGTCAGCACCAGGCGGGCAAGGAGACCTCGACCAACTCCATCGCCTCGATCTTCGCCTGGACCGGCGGCCTGAAGCACCGCGCCAAGCTGGACGGCAACGACGCGCTGCTGAACTTCGCCACCACCATGGAGAAGGTCGTGGTCGACACGGTCGAGAGCGGCTCCATGACCAAGGATCTCGCCCTGCTGGTCGGCCCCGACCAGAAGTGGCTGACCACCATGGGCTTCCTCGAGAAGGTGGACGAGAACCTCAACAAGGCGCTGGCCGGCTGAGCCGACCCGCCTTCGCGCTTCGGCGCCGAGACCGCTTCGGGGGGCCCGCGCGATCATCGCGCGGGCCCTTCGCGCATCCGGACCCGCGCGGTCCCTCCCGCCCCCAAGGGGCGATGCGCTGCGCCGGAACGGGCTCCGTCGCCGGAGAGATCGCCCGACAGTTGCGGCCATCAACTTATGTCTGCGTCAAGTCGTCCGCACCCATCGCTCCACCCCCGGAATTCACCGCCATGTCATCCATTTGCCCGTGAATGGCGTAGCGCTGCGTAATTCTCGCGTTTAGCGGCGCCCGGCCGCGAAACCTGCGCGGCCCAGACCAGGCGGCGGGCGCAAGGGGGCGCCCCCCGGGTATGTGCGGCGAAGGCGTTCCCGGATCGCTCCGGGAGCATGTCATCCGCGCCGCCTATGTGTTGCAGGGGACGAACGAGTGCGTTTCTCAAGATTTCTCGGCGGCGGCATCGGCGTCGGCGCGATGGCGCTGCTGAGCGCCGCCGCCGCCTCCGCGGCGCCCATGATCGATCAGTCGTATCTGCCGTCGATGACCTACACCTATTCGGTCGAGGCGGACGGGCGCGACGGCGTCGTGGCCCAGACCTTCACCGCGGGGACGACCGGCAGCCTCACGCGGGTGGGGATGCAGTTCATCGCGCTGGTGACGGGCAGCTACTCCTTCCAGTTCCGGCTCGGCATCCGGGAGGTCGGCGTCGACGGCGCGCCCGACTTCGACGCGGACTACCTCTCGGTCCAGACCGAGTTCGTGCCCACGGCCGGCTTTCCCGTCTTCTCGCCCATCCTGCTCACATTCGATCTCGCCACGGCGGTCAGCCTCACCAGCGGCTCCACCTACGCCATCGAGCTTCAGCGCACGGGCGGCAGCGTGCCGCTCACCTGGGTCGCCAATTATAACGGCGCGCCCTACGACGCGGGAAACCCGTACCGCTACTATAACGACAACGGCACGCTGGAGCCGCTCGGCGCCGACCGCGACGCCAGTTTCGTCACCTGGGTGGACGCGGAGGCCCCGGTCACGGGCGTGCCCCTGCCCGCCGCCGGCTGGCTGCTGATCGCCGGGCTCGGCGCGCTGGGCCTCGCGCGCCGCAGGGCCTGACCCGCCCGCCGACGGAGGCCGGAGCGCGCGCAACCCCGGGCGCTCCGGCCGCGCGCCCTGCCCGCGCCGTCCGCCCCGCGGGCCTGCCCGGACCCGGTTTGCGGCCTCATTCCCGCGAAGCGGCCTTGCTCAAGCCCCATTCCGCCCCAACCTCTCGGGTCGAAACGGAACGGAGCGCGATCATGACCCACGACCCTTCTCCCCACGCCCCCCAGCCCTCCGCGGCGCCCGACGCCGGGTCCGGCCGCCTCTCGGGCAGAGACGCGGCCAAGCTGGTCTACATCCTCTACTTCGTCGGCTTCTTTCTGCCGCTCTGCGCGCTGGCCGGGCTGATCCTGGCCTATGTGAAGCGCGGCGAGGCCGACCCGCTCGCCGCCGGGCATTTCGAGTTCCAGATCCGCTCGTTCTGGATCGGCCTCGCGGCCTGCGTGATCGGCGGGCTGCTGGCCATCGTGCTGATCGGCTACGCGGTGCTGGCGCTGTGGGTGATCTGGGCGCTGGTGCGGTTCATCACCGGCCTTCTGGCCCTGCTGGACAACCGCCCGGTTCGCGACCCCGACGGCTTCGGCTTCACCGCCTGACGCGGCCTGCGCAGGGGGGGCGGGCCTGACGCGGCCCGGCGGGCGGCGGCGGCAAGGCGACGCCCCGCGCCCCCATCGCCCCCCGCCGCGGGCGACACCGCTTCCCCGCGCCGCGGGCGCCCGGGTCCAGCCCGCGTCCGCGCGGGCGCGGCGCCCCTAGATCTCCCCGATCAGAACGCCCGCCGCCAGCACCAGCGCGCCGCCCACCACCACCTGCAGGGCGGCGCGCAGGAACGGCGTCTCCATCCAGCGGTTCTGGATCCAGGCGATGGCCCAGAGCTCCACGAACACCACCGCCAGCGCGATCACCGTCGCCGTGACGAAATCCGGGATCAGGTAGGGCAGCGCATGCCCCAGCCCGCCCACCGCCGTCATCACCCCCGCCGCGATCCCCCGCTTGATCGGCGAGCCGCGGCCCGAGATCACCCCGTCATCCGACGCGGCCTCCGTGAACCCCATCGAGATCCCCGCCCCGACCGAGGCCGCCAGCCCCACCTGGAACGTCACCCAGGGGTCCTGCGTGGCGAAGGCCGTGGCGAAGATCGGGGCCAGCGTCGAGACCGAGCCGTCCATCAGCCCCGCCAGCCCCGGCTGCACCCAGGTCAGGATGAAGCGGCGGCGGTCGGCCTGGTCCTCGGCCTCGCGGGTCTCGGGGTCGAGATGCGCCTCGGCCAGCGCCCCGGCGGCGCGTTCGTGCCCCCGCTCGGCGGCGGCGAGATCGCCCAGAAGCCTGCGGGTGTCCGGGTCGGTGCTCGCCGCCGCGGCCCGGTCGTAGAAGGCCGCCGCCGCCTGCTCCATCCGCGCCGCCTCGCCGCGCAGGGTATCCAGGCTCAGGGTCCTGGCCAGCCACACCGGGCGGCGGGCCAGCCAGCCCGCCACATGCTCGCGCCGCACCAGCGGAATGGGGCCGTCGAAGCGCGCCTTGAACGCCTCGATCAGGCGGGCGCGATGCGCGTCCTCCTCCTTCGCCATGCCGTCGAACACCGCGGCCGAGGCCGGGTGCTCGTCCCGCATCCGGGCGGCATAGGTGGCGTAAATGCGGGCGTCGTCCTCCTCGGACGAGATGGCGAGCGCGAGAACCTCCGCCTCGGTCAGATCCGAGAGGCGGCGGCGGGCCGTTGAGAAACCGAACATGGGAACCTCCGGGAGGCTGCGTTTGGAATCATTCTAAACTCAGCCTCCCGGGATGCAAGGGGCGTCGACGCCCCGCCGGTTCAGACGCCCTCCCCGGTCAAAGGTCGAAGAAGAAGTGGTCGGCGTCCAGATCGCTCCGGCTCACCCCCTCCAGCAGCATCCGCTCGCCATCGTCGCCGCGCACCATGACGCCGGACGCCACTTCGCGCAGGCGGAACCCGGCCCCCCGCCCGTCATCCGAGACCATGGCGATCTCGTCCGCCCCGACGTCGAAATCCCGCGCCCGGTCGCGGCCCTGGCTCAGCACGAACACGTCCGCCCCCGCGCCGCCGATCAGCCGGTCGCGCCCCGCGCCGCCATCCAGCCAGTCGTCCCCGCCGCCGCCGCGCAGCATGTCGGCGCCGCGCCCGCCATGCAGCTCGTCATCCTGGGCGCCGCCCTTGAGCCGGTCCTCGCCGCCCGCGCCGTAGAGCGCGTCCGCGCCCTTGCCCCCCAGCAGCAGGTCCGCGCCCTTGCGGCCGTCGATCTCGTCGGCCCCGCCCAGCCCCCGGATGCGGTCGGCGCGTTGGGTGCCGTCGATGTCGTCTCCGCGCCGGCCGCCGTCCCGCCAGTCGCCGCCTTCCGGCTCGGGTTGGGGCCCGGGTTGGGAATCGGGCCGCGTCGCGTCGTCCGGCTGCGCGTAGACTGCGTCCAGATCCCGCCCGCCGGCGATGTAGAGCGGGATGCCCGCCGCCTCCAGATCCTCGGCCTCCGCCGCCAGCCGGACCGCCGCGTCGTCGGCCTTGCGGGCGGGGATGTATTCGACCGCGAAAGTCTCCACCCCCTGCGCCTCGGCCTCCTTCAACAGGTTCAGCGCGTAGCGGTATTCGCTGCGCGGCAGGGCCTCGAACTGACCGGACCGGCCGTATTCGTAGTAGAATTGCAGATCCTCGCGCCCGATGCCGTGGACGATGTCGGCATAGCCCGTCTCCTCGATCAGCTCCTCGGCGTTCTGAGCGATGACCACCCGCTCCCGCCCCGTCCGCTGCGTCCATTCATCCGCCTGCGCGCGCAGGGCGGCGACGAAATCCACCATGTCGGCGCGGTAGTCGCGGGCGCCGGGGGCGATGTCCTCGAACCGCTCGTAGGCCGAAACGATGTCGAGGTAGAGCCCGTCGAACCCCGCCTCGAAGATCCGGTCTGCATAGTCGAAGACGATGTCCTGCCAGTCCGACATCCAGTATTTCACCCGGATGTTGTCCACCCATTCCGGATTGACCTCATCGAGCCAGGCCGGAGGGGTCCGCTCCCACGCCTGACGCCAGTAATAGCGGTAGGGCTCCGCCTCGCCGATGGAGATGTAGGAGACCACCATCCGGTCCGGATCCCCGTCGCGCAGGGCGTTGAGGATGCGGTCCCCGTAGGGCGCCTCCTCCCGCGCGTAGGAGGCCCATTCGGTCACCACCAGATCCGGGTCGCGCCCCGCGATCTCGGCGGCGCGGGCCATGTTCACGTCGCCCAGATGGTAGAGCCAGGACGTCGCGTCCGACAGCGGATTGGTCATGGCGCAATCTCCCGGCGCGGCGCGCAGCGGATTCAGGGTCATCGAAACCTGACCGACAAGACCCCCAGTTCAGCCGTCTGACAAGTGCGGCGACGCACACGACCGCCGCGCGCCTTCCCCTGCGGCGCCCCGACGACGCGAAAACCCCGCGCGCCGGCGGGCGCGCGGGGTTTCGAAAGGACCCGGGTCTGGCCGCGGAGCAGCCGGCCGGGGGTCGGGCGGGGGGCTCAGGCCTCCAGCACGTCCCCGTCGTCGCCGGCGCTCGGCGCGACCTCGAAGTCGAGCCCGTGGGCCGCGCGGATCTTGTCTTCGATCTCCAGCGCCACGTCCTTGTTCTCCTTCAGGAAGTTCTTGGCGTTCTCACGCCCCTGCCCGATCCGCTGATCGGCGAAGGAGAACCAGGAGCCGGATTTCTCCACCACCCCGGCCTTGACCCCGAGGTCGATGAGCTCGCCCATCTTGGAGATGCCCTCGCCATACATGATGTCGAATTCGACCTGCTTGAACGGCGGCGCCACCTTGTTCTTCACGATCTTCACGCGGGTATGGTTGCCCACCACCTCGTCGCGGTCCTTCAGCGCCCCGATGCGGCGGATGTCGAGCCGGACGGAGGAGTAGAACTTCAGCGCGTTGCCGCCCGTCGTGGTCTCGGGCGAGCCGAACATGACGCCGATCTTCATGCGGATCTGGTTGATGAAGATGACCATGCACTTGGAGCGCGAGATCGAGCCGGTCAGCTTGCGCATGGCCTGGCTCATCAGCCTCGCCTGCACGCCCACGGAGGAGTCGCCCATGTCGCCTTCAAGCTCGGACTTCGGCGTCAGGGCGGCGACCGAATCGACCACCACCACCGAGACCGCGCCCGAGCGCACCAGCGTGTCGGTGATCTCCAGCGCCTGCTCGCCGGCGTCGGGCTGCGAGATCAGCAGTTCGTCCACGTCCACGCCCAGCTTGCGGGCGTAGGCGGGGTCGAGCGCGTGCTCCGCGTCCACGAAGGCGCAGATGCCGCCCTTCTTCTGCTCCTCGGCCACCACATGCAGGGCCAGCGTGGTCTTGCCCGACGACTCGGGGCCGTAGATCTCGATGATCCGGCCCTTGGGCAGTCCGCCGACACCCAGCGCGATGTCCAGCCCGATGGAGCCCGTTGAAATCGCTTCGATATCCATCACCGAGCGTTCGCCCAGCTTCATGATGGAGCCCTTGCCGAAATTGCGCTCGATCTGAGAGAGCGCGCTTTCCAGGGCCTTCTGCTTGTCCATGCCGCCCTTGCCCGTGAGTTCGAGAATGCTCTGCGCCATTGCCTGTCATCCTTGTTTCCCACAGCCATCGGAGGATGTCCAACGCGCGGGATCGTTCCTGATGTGTTCCACCATGCTTAACACGAGAACTTAACAGGAACAAAGTGAAAATCCGAACGAAACGAGCCTTGCGCGAGAGGGTGAACAAATCGTTAGCGAACCGGCGCGCGGCAGGGGGCCGGCAGGGGTCGGCGGGGGACCGGCGCGGGACCGTCGGGGAGGCCATGGTCAATGATATCTTAATGAATCGGGTGTTAACGATCCGGCAACCGGCGCCGTTCGACCGTATCGTCGACCCGATCCAGAAGGAACAGCAAGTGAAGCTGCTGGCATTTTGCGCGCTCGCGACCGTTCTGGCCGCGTCCCAGGGGCGGGCCCTGAGCCTCGACCTGATCGACATCCACGCGCTCGACAATCGCCTCGCGGATCCCGCGGCGAACTTCCATCCGCAGGGGCTGGGCTACGACACCGATACCGATCAGCTGCTGTTCATGCAGCAGTCCAGCCAGACGATCTTCGCCACCAGCCTGACCGGCGCGATCGAGAGCACGCAGGCGATCGGCTTCCAGAACACCACCTCGGTCGCCGGCGATGGCGGCGACTACTATTTCAGCGACTATTCCGGCAACGTCCTCGGGCTCGACCTCTACGCCTATGACAAGGCGACCAGCTCGGCCTCGGTCCTGTCGAGCGAGGTCGCGGCCTATGGCGGCTATCCGATCGATGCGCGCGACGGGACGCTCTACCGGACCGAACCGTCCACCAGCTACGGCTGGGGCGATCTCGACACGCTGCGCGTCTCGTCCATCGCGGCGCCGGACGTCATCCTGCGGACCACCGCGCTCGCGACCACCGCCGGCATCGGCGACCTGGCGATCGACACCGGCCGCAACGCGGTCTGGGTGCTGGACTACAGCGCGACGGCTTCGATCCGGGTGTTCGACCTGCTGACGGGAAGCTTGCAGGAGACCTTCGCGCTTGGCCTCGACGGTCTCGACGCCGGGCTGACCTATGCCGACGACCGGCTCTATTACTACAACTGGCGCTCGGGCTCCGGCAGCACGCTCTCCGTCTACGGCGTCACGCCCCCGACGCCTCCCACCGAAACGCCGCTGCCGGGGACCGCCGCGCTGCTCGCGGCCGCCCTGGGGGCCGCGGGCGCGCTTCGGCGCGTTGCAGGTCGGGGCGTCGCGAGGCAGGGCGGCGCGGGGCGGGCCTGAACGCGCCCGGCCCGATCCCCTGATCAGATCCCCTTTGCGCTTTCGCGGATGAACCTGCGGTTGCGCAGGTCCTTCATCGCCTGCTCCAGCTCCGCCCGCGTGTTCATCACGATCGGCCCGTGCCAGGCCACCGGCTCCCTGATCGGCTTGCCCGACACCAGCAGGAAGCGCACCCCCTCGGGGCCCGAGCGGATCTCCACCTCGTCGCCCCGGTCGAACACCACCAGCGTGCGGTCGCCCGACAGGTCGCGGATGTTGAGCTCCTCGCCCTGGTATTCCTTCTCCAGCAGCACGCCGAAGGGGTCGGAGGCGCCCTTGAACGTCCCCGCGCCGGCGAAGATGTAGGCGAAGGCCTTCCGCTCGACCTCGACCTTGATGCGCCTGGCGGTGTTGGGCGGCACGGAGATATCCAGGTAGCGCGGGTCCGCCGCGATCCCGTCCACCGGCCCGCGGATGCCGCGCCAGTCGCCGGTGACGACGCGGATCACCGTGCCGTCATCCTCGGTTCGCACCGGGATCTCGGTCCCCGGCACGTCCTGGTAATTGGGCGTGGTCATCTTCAGCCGGCTCGGCAGGTTGGCCCAGAGCTGGAAGCCGTGCATCCGCCCCTGGCGGTCGCCCCTGGGCATCTCCTGGTGCATGATGCCCGACCCGGCGGTCATCCACTGCACGTCCCCCGCCCCCAGCACGCCCCGATTGCCGAGGCTGTCGGCGTGCTCCACCTGCCCGGCCAGCACATAGGTGATCGTCTCGATCCCCCGATGCGGATGCCAGGGGAATCCCTCGCGGTAGAGATCGGGAATGTCGTTGCGGAAATCGTCGAACAGCAGGAACGGGTCGACCTCGCGGGGGTCGGAGAACCCGAAGGCGCGGTGCAGATGCACCCCCGCCCCCTCCATGGTCGGCTGGGCGGCGGCTTCGCGTTTCACGGGGCGGATCGACATGGCGGCGGCTCCTCGCTGCGGGATGCGCCACCAGATAGGGGGTCGCGCCCGCCCGCGACAGCCGGCGGCGGCGCGACGGATCGGTTCCCGCCTGGAAACGATCCGCCGGAAGCCGCTCACTTGGTGCCGAACATCCGGTCCCCGGCATCGCCCAGACCCGGCACGATATAGCCCTTTTCGTTGAGCTTCTCGTCCAGCGAGGCGGTCACGATCTTCACGTCGGGATGCGCCTCCTTCATCCGGGCCACGCCTTCGGGCGCCGCCAGCAGGCACAGAAAGCGGATGTCCTGCGCCCCCTTCTCCTTCAGCAGGTCCACCGCGGCGACCGAGGAATTGCCCGTCGCCAGCATCGGGTCCAGCGCCAGCACCGGCCGATCCGCCAGATCGCTCGGCACCTTGCAGTAATACTGCACCGGCTTCAGCGTCTCCTCGTCCCGGTAAAGCCCCACGAACCCCACCCGCGCCGAGGGCGCCAGCTCCAGGATCCCGTCCAGCAGCCCGTTCCCCGCCCGCAGGATGGAGACCACGGCCAGCTTCTTGCCCGCCAGAACCGGCGCCTTCATCTCCTGCATCGGAGTTTCGATGACGGTGTCGGTCAGCGGCAGGGTCCGCAGCGCCTCATAGCCCAGCAGCAGGCTGATCTCGCGCAGAAGCTGGCGGAAGGTGGCGGTCGAGGTCGCCTTCGCCCGCATCAGGGTCAGCTTGTGCTGGACCAGCGGGTGGTCGACCAGGGTGAGATGCGGATTGGACTCGGGCGAGGTGGGCTCGGACATGGGGGGCGCTCCGTCAGACTGTCGCCTTCGTCTATGCCAGCGCAGGGCGCGTGCGTCGAGCGCAAGGGGCCCGCGGCGGCCGTTCCGGGCCCCGCGCCCCGGGTGACGCGGCGTCGATCCGGTCGCCAGCGTATCATCCTTCGATTCTTCATTTGCCAGCGGAGACGGCCGCCCTCTACGCTCCCTCGACGGAGCGGGCGCGATGTTCCCTTCTGGAGCAGCGCTCAGCGCCCGACGCAACAGGGAGGGAACGCCATGCACGCACTCGCGCGCGCCGCGACCGTGGTCGCGGCCGGCCTGATCGCCGGAACCGCCGCCCAGGCGCAGATCAAGATCGCCCATGTCTACGGCAAGACCGGCCCGTTCGAGGCCTATGCCGCCCAGTCGCATAACGGCCTGATGATGGGCCTCGAATACGCCACCGACGGGACCATGGAGGTCAACGGCGAGAAGATCGAGGTCATCGAGAAGGACACCCAGCTCAAGCCCGACATCGGCAAGGCCCTGCTGGCCGAGGCCTATGGCGACGACGAGGTGACGCTGGCCGTGGGCCCCGTGTCCTCGGGCGTGGCGCTGGCCATGCTCCCCGTCGCCGAAGAATACGAGAAGATCCTGATCGTGGAGCCGGCGGTGGCGGACTCGATCACCGGCGAGAACTGGAACCGCTACATCTTCCGCACCGGGCGCAATTCCTCCCAGGACGCGGTCGCCAACGCCATCGCCATCGGGGCCGAGGGCGTGGCCATCGCCACGCTGGCCCAGGACTACGCCTTCGGCCGCGACGGCGTGGCGGCGTTCAAGGAGGCGCTGGAGGGCACCGGGGCGACGCTCGCGCATGAGGAATACGTCCCCACCGACACCACCGACTTCACCGCCGCGGCCGAGCGCATCTTCCAGGCCATGGACGGGGTGGAGGCCGAGTCCAAGAAGCTCTTCATCATCTGGGCCGGCGGCGGCAATCCGATGGGCAAGATCAACGCCATGGACCCGTCCCGCTTCGGGGTGGAGATCGCGACGGGCGGCAACATCCTCGCGGCTCTCAAGGCCTATCGCGACCTGCCGGGCATGGAGGGGGCGACCTATTACTACCACGCCATCCCGCAGAACCCGGTCAACGACTGGCTGGTGAAGGAGCACATGGCCCGCTTCGACGGCCCGCCCGACTTCTTCACCGCGGGCGGCATGGCCGCCGGCATCGCGGTGGTCGAGGCGCTGAAAAAGGCCGGCTCCACCGACACCGACGACCTGATCGCCGCCATGGAGGGCATGGAGTGGGAGACCCCCAAGGGCAAGATGATGTTCCGCGCCGAGGATCACCAGGCCCTGCAGTCCATGTACCATTTCCGGACGAAGGTTGAGGACGGGGTGGACTACGGCATCCCCGAGCTGGTCCGCGAGCTGACCATCGAGGATCTGCCGATCCCCGTGCGGAACTGACCGGGGCGCATGCCCCCGGCGCGGCCGGCCCCTTCCGGGGTCGGCCGCGCCGCTCCCCCCCTCCCCTCTCCCCCGAACAAGGCGCGCCCATGCCCCCTGCTCCCGTGCTGGAAACCCACGGCCTGACCGTGCGCTTCGGCGGCCATGTGGCCGTGGACGCCGTCACCTGCGCCTTCGCGCCGGGCGAGCTGGTGGCCATCGTCGGGCCCAACGGGGCCGGCAAGACCACCTATTTCAACCTGATCTCCGGCCAGATCCCGGCCAGCGCCGGGACGGTCATGCTGGCGGGCCGCGACATCACCCGCGCTTCGGCCTCCTCGCGCACCCGCGCCGGCCTCGGCCGCGCCTTCCAGCTCACCAACCTGTTTCCCAACCTGACCGTGCGCGAGAACGTCCGCCTCGCCTGCCAGGCGCGCCTGGGCCGGGGGTTCCGCCTGTTCTCGCTCGCCTCCGACGACCGCGAGCTGACAGCGGAGGCCGAGGCCATCCTCGCCCGCGTCCGCCTCGCGTCCCTGGCCGGGCAGACCGTCGCCGCGCTGTCGCATGGCGACCAGCGCAAGCTGGAGGTGGCGATCCTCATCGCGCTCGACCCGCTGGTCTACATGTTCGACGAGCCCACCGCCGGCATGTCCGCCGACGAGGCGCCCGTGGTGCTCGACCTGATCGCGGAGCTGAAGGCCGACGCCGGCCGCGCGATCCTGCTGGTCGAACACAAGATGGACGTCATCGGCAAACTCGCCGACCGCATCATCGTCCTGCATAACGGCGCGCTGGCCGCGGATGGGGAGCCGGCGGAGGTCATCGCCTCGGACGTGGTGCAGGAGGCCTATCTGGGCCGCGATCTCACCGAACCCGCCCCAGAACCGGCCCCCGAACCGACCCCCGAATCGACCGGGGAGACGCCCCATGTCTGAGCCGCTCCTGCGCCTCGCCGGCGTTCACACCCATATCGGCCGCTACCACATCCTGCACGGCGTCGACCTCTCCGTCCCCGAAGGCGGCGTCACCATGCTGCTGGGCCGCAACGGGGCGGGCAAGACCACCACCCTGCGCACAGTCATCGGGCATTGGCGGACCTCGCAAGGGACCGTGCGTTTCGCCGGCGAGGACATCACCGCCTGGCCCACCCCGCGCCGCGCCCGCGCCGGCATCGCCGACGTGCCCGAAAGCATGGGGATCTTCACCGACCTGACGGTGGAGGAGAACATGGTGCTCGCCGCCCGCGCCGGCAAACCCGAGGGGCCGCGCCTCGACGCGGTGTTCAAGGCCTTCCCGCCGCTGCGGACCTTCTGGAAGAACCCGGCGGGGAACCTCTCGGGCGGGCAGAAGCAGATGCTGTCGGTGGCCCGCGCGATGATCGAGCCGCGGCGGCTGATCCTGATCGACGAGCCCTCCAAGGGGCTGGCGCCCGCCATCGTGCGCAGCCTGGTGGAGGCGCTGCGGGCGCTGAAGGACACCGGGGCGACGATCCTGATGGTCGAGCAGAATTTCTCCGTCGCCCGCGCGCTGGGCGACAGCGTGGCGGTGATGGATGAGGGCCGGGTGATCCATGCGGGGCCGATGGCCGAACTGGCCGAGAACCGCGAGATGCAGGAACGCCTGATGGGCCTGAGCCTGGAGGCCCATTGATGACCGCCCGACGCCCCCGTTCCGCCGCCCCCCTTCGCGCCGCCCACCCGCCCTCCCCGTCGCGAAGGGGGGCGGCGCGCCCGGCCCTCCGCCCGCGACGCCCCTGCGAGACGGTCGTCTCACCGTCCTTCCGCCCCGCCGATGCGAAGCTCGCGGGCGGGCGGGCGGCGCGCACGCGCATCCAGGAGACCGGCCGATGAGCCTCGCCCCCGAACACGCCCCCACCATGGCCCGGCAGAGCCTCCTGCAACGGCTGGAGCCCCACGCCCCCGCCCTGCTCATCGCGGCGCTGGCGCTGGCCGGGCTCGCGCTGATCCCGGCGCTGTCGTCCTGGATCACGCTCACCGTCGCCGGGCTCGCCATGGGGATGATGATCTTCACCATCGCGTCGGGCATGACCCTGGTCTTCGGCCTGCTCGACGTGATCAATTTCGGGCACGGCGCCTTCATCTCCGTCGGCGCCTTCGTCGGGGTCTCCGCGCTCGCCGCGCTTGGCGGCGGCGCGCCCGACGCCGACCCCTCGGCGCTCTCGGACCTCACCACGCTCGCCCTCGCCGCCATCGCCGCCATGGCCGCCACCGCGCTGATGGGGCTGGCCTTCGAGCGGGTGATCGTCCGCCCCGTCTACGGCGCCCATCTCAAGCAGATCCTCGTCACCATGGGCGGGCTGATCATCGTCCAGCAGCTGATCTTCGTGGTCTGGGGCCCGGACGAGATCCACGTCGCGCGGCCCGAGTCGCTCAAGGGCGCCTGGACCTTCGCCGGCGCCGCGGTCGAGAAATACCGGGTCATGGCCGTCGGCCTCGGCCTCGCCCTCTTCCTCGGCCTGCGCTGGCTGATGCGGGGCACCAAGGTGGGCCTGCTGGTCCGCGCCGGGGTCGAGAACGGCGAGATGGTCGAGGCGCTCGGCTACGACATCCGCCGCCTGTTCATCGCCGTCTTCATGGCGGGCTCCGCGCTCGCCGGCCTCGGCGGCGTGATGTGGGGGCTCTACCAGGAGGTCATCACCGCGCATATGGGCGGCGACATCATGGTCATGGTGTTCATCGTGGTCATCATCGGCGGCCTCGGCTCGGTCGAGGGCTGCTTCATCGGCGCCCTGCTGATCGGGCTGCTCTACAACTATGTGGCCTTCCTCGCCCCCAAGGCGGCGCTGGTCTCCAATATCGGCCTGATGGTCGCGATCCTGATGTGGCGCCCGCAGGGCATGTTCCCCGTGGTCAAGGCGAAGTGAGACCGATGTTCTTCGGACGACTGATCTCCGGGGATCGTCCCGGCTCCCCCATCCTGGCCATCGTGCTGATCGCCATCCTGCTCGGGCTGGCCTTCGCGCCCTTCCTGTTTCCGGGCACGCGGTCGCTGGATACCGCGGCGCGGATCTGCATCTTCATCGCGCTCGCGGCCTCCTACGACCTGCTGCTGGGCTATACCGGCATCGTCAGCTTCGCCCATGTGATGTTCTTCGGCATCGGCGCCTACGGGGCGGCGCTGGGGCTGGACGGGCTGGGCCGCGGCTTCGGGTCCATCGCCATCGGGGCGGCGGGAGGCGCGGTGGCGGCGGCGGCGCTGGCCTTCGTCATCGGCCTGTTCTCCCTGCGGGTCCGGGCGATCTTCTTCGCCATGATCACGCTGGCCGTCGCCTCCGCCTTCGCGGTCATGGTCTCGCAGTTCTCCGACATCACCGGGGGCGAGGACGGCTTCTCCTTCAAGGTCCCGCGAGAGCTGACGCCAGCTTTCAAGATCGCCGACGGCAAGCTTTTCGGCGTGTCGCTCAACGGCAAGCTGCTGCTCTACTATTTCGTCTTCACCGGCTGCCTGGTCCTGTTCCTCGCCCTGCTGCGGGTGGTGAACTCCCCCTTCGGCCGGGTTCTTCAGGCGATCCGCGAGAACGACTTCCGGGCCGAGGCGATCGGCTTCCGCGTCGTGCGCTACCGGATCGCGGCGACCTGCCTGTCGGCGGTGGCGGCGGCGCTGGCGGGCTCGCTCTTCGCGGTGTGGCTGCGCTATGCGGGCCCCGACGCGGTGCTGAGCTTCGAGATCATGGTCGACGTCCTGCTGATGGTCGTCATCGGCGGCATGGGCACCATGTGGGGAGCGGTGATCGGCGCGACGCTTTTCGTCATCGCGCAATCCTATCTGCGCGAGGTCATGGGCGCGCTGTCCGACGCGACCGAGGGCGCGCCCCTTCTGCCCGACCTGTTCAACCCCGACCGCTGGCTGCTCTGGCTTGGGGTGATCTTCGTGCTGTCGGTATATTTCTTCCCGACCGGCGTGGTCGGCCGCCTGCGCGGCAAGGACTGAGGAGGCGCCGACATGAAAACCGCCGTGATCACCGGAGGCGCGCAGGGCATCGGGCTGGGCTGCGCCCGTCGCCTGCGGGCGGAGGGCTGGCGGGTCGCCGTGCTCGACCTGTCCGCGCCCGCGCTGGCGGCGCTGGAGGGGGACCCGGAGCTGCTTCCGCTGCGCACCGACGCAGGCGATGAGGCCGCCGTGGCCGCCGCCTTCGCCCGCATCGCCGCCTGGGCGCCCGAGGGTCTGGACCTGCTGTTCAACAACGCCGCCATCGCCGGGCCGGATGCGGGGCCGGTGGAGAAGCTGAGCCTCGCCGAATGGCGTCGGCGGATGGATTCGAGCCTCACCGCCACCTTCCTCTGCGCCCGCGCCGGCATCCCCCTGCTGCGCGCGCGTCGCGGCGCGATGGTCAACATGGCCTCCACCCGCGCCTTCCAGTCCGAGCCGAATTCGGAGGCCTACGCCGCCGCCAAGGGCGGGATCGTGGCGCTGACCCACGCGCTCGCCGTCAGCCTCGGCCCCGAGATCCGGGTGAACGCGCTCGCGCCCGGCTGGATCGAGACCGGCCATCTCCAGGCCGGAGCCGACCCGACCCCGCCCGCGCACCGCCCCGTCGACCGGGACCAGCACCCCGCCGGGCGCGTGGGGACGGAGGACGACATCGCCGCCGCCCTGCTGTGGCTGGCCGGCGAGGAAGCGGGCTTCGTGACCGGCCAGACGATCGTCATCGACGGCGGCATGACCCGGAAGATGATCTACGCGCACTGACCCCCGCCCGCGTCCGCGCCCGCTCCCCGTGACTTGCGCGCCGCGCAACCCGGCTCCGGCCCCCGCGACGCGGCTCCCCCCTTCCCCGGGCGGCCTCGCGCGCGTATATGCGCGGGATGGACCAGACCCCTCCGCCGCCGCTGCGCTTTCGCAAGATGCACGGGCTCGGCAACGACTTCGTGGTGATCGATGCGCGCGCGGGCGACGCCCGCGTGACCCCGGCGCTCGCCCGCGCGCTGGGCGACCGGCATCGCGGCGTGGGCTTCGACCAGTTGGCGGAGCTTCTGCCCGTCCCCGAAGGCGACGCGGCCGCCCTGCGCATCCGCTTCTGGAACGCCGACGGCTCCACCGCCGGGGCCTGCGGCAACGCCACCCGCTGCGTCGCCAGCCTGGCGATGGCCGAGACCGGGGCGGACGCGCTGATCCTGCGCACCGAATTCGGCCTCCTGCCCGCCGCGCGCCGCGCCGACGGGCTGATCGAGGTCAACATGGGCGTCCCCGCGCTGGACTGGACCCGGATCCCCCTGGCCGAGCCCGCCGACACCGCCGCCCTGCCCCTGCCCGGCGCCCCCGGCGCGGTCTCCATGGGCAATCCGCATTGCGTGTTCTTCGTGCCCGACGCCGAGGACGCGCCCCTGCTGACCGACGGCCCCCATTACGAACATCACCCGATGTTCCCCGAGCGGACCAATGTCGAATTCGCCGAGATCCTCGCGCCAGGCGACGGCGTCGACCGCATCCGCCTGCGGGTGTGGGAACGCGGGGCCGGCGTGACGCTGGCCTGCGGCTCGGGCGCCTGCGCCACCGTCGTCGCCGCCGCCCGCCGCGGGCTGACCGGTCGGCGCGCGGAGGTGGTCCTCGACGGCGGCTCGCTGTTCATCGACTGGCGCGAGGACGGGGTCCGCATGGCCGGCCCCGTCGCCGAGGTGTTCGAGGCCGCGCTGTCGCCCGCCTTCCTCGCCCTGGTGGAAACCGGGTCCGAAAGCGCCCGCGAGGCCGCCGAATGAACGCCCCCGCCAAGCCCCCCTCGCAGCCCCCCGCCGCGCCGGTCTTCGAGACCTTCGGCTGCCGTCTCAACGCCTATGAGACCGAGGCGATGAAGGAACTGGCCGCCGCCGAGGGGCTGGGCGACGCCGTTGTCGTCAACACCTGCGCCGTGACCGCCGAGGCCGTCCGCCAGGCCCGCCAGCGCATCCGCAAGCTGCGCCGGGACAATCCCGGCGCCCGCGTGATCGTCACCGGCTGCGCCGCCCAGACCGAGCCCGAGACCTTTTCGAACATGCCCGAGGTCGATCTCGTCCTCGGCAACCTGGAAAAGATGCAGGCCCCCGCCTGGGCTCGGCTCGCCGCCGAGGCCCGCGCCGCCGACGCCTCCGGCGCTCCCGGTTTCGGCGTGGCCTCGGAGCCGATCCGCGTCGACGACATCATGTCGGCCACCGAGACCGCCGGGCACCTGATCGACGGCTTCGGCACCCGCGCCCGCGCCTATGTGCAGGTGCAGAACGGCTGCGACCACCGCTGCACCTTCTGCATCATCCCCTATGGCCGCGGAAACTCGCGCTCGGTCCCCGCGGGGGTGGTGGTGGAGCAGATCCGCCGGCTCGTCGGGCGCGGCTACAACGAGGTCGTGCTGACCGGCGTCGATCTCACGTCCTGGGGCGCCGACCTGCCCGGCCATCCGCCGCTGGGCGATCTGGTGCAGCGCATCCTCAAGCTGGTCCCCGACCTGCCGCGCCTGCGGATCTCGTCGATCGACTCGGTGGAGGCCGACCCCGCCCTGATCGACGCCGTGGCCTCCGACCGCCGGCTGATGCCCCATCTGCACCTGTCGCTTCAGGCCGGCGACGACATGATCCTCAAGCGCATGAAGCGCCGCCACCTGCGCGACGACGCCATCCGCTTCTGCGAGGACATCCGCAAGGCGCGCCCCGACATCGTCTACGGCGCCGACCTCATCGCCGGCTTCCCCACCGAGACCGAAGCGATGTTCGAGAACTCCCTGAAACTGGTCGAGGATTGCGGCCTCACCTGGCTGCACGTCTTCCCCTATTCGCCCCGCAAGGGCACCCCGGCGGCCCGCATGCCCCAGCTTCCCAAGGCCGAGATCAAGGCCCGCGCCGCCCGCCTGCGCGCGGTGGGCGACGCCGCCCAGACCGCCTGGCTCGACAGCCGCATCGGCGCGACGGAACGCCTGGTGATGGAGACCGAGACCCGCGGCCGCGGCGAAAGCTTCGCGGAAGTCGAACTCGCCTCCCCCCGCGAGCCCGGCGCCCTGGTCGAGACCCGGATCACCGGGCGCGACGGCGCGAAGCTGCGCGCCGCCTGATCCCCGCGCCTAGTCGTCGGGGTCGAACAGCCGCGTCTGGTTGGGGTCCTCGTCGGGATCGTCGGGCCGCGCCTCGCCGGGGGGGACGTTGTCCAGCAGCCCCGCTTCGCGCAGCTCCCGCAACCCCGGCAGGTCGCGGGCGTTGGCCAGCCCGAAATGGTCCAGGAAATTCTCCGTCACCACGAAGGTCGCCGGCCGCCCCGGAGTCATCCGGCGCCGGCCCAGCCGCACCCAGCCGCGCTCGATCAGCAGATCCAGCGTGCCCCGCGACACCGCCACGCCGCGGATATCCTCGATCTCCGCCCGCGTCGCGGGCTGGTGATAGGCGATGATGGCCAGCGTCTCGATGGCCGCGCGCGACAGGGGCCGGGTCTCCACGACCTCCCGCGCCAGCAGCCAGCCCAGATCCGGCGCCGTGCGGAACGCCCAAGTCCCGCCCGCCTGCACCAGCGCCACGCCGCGCCCTTCGTAGCGCTTCTTCAACAGCCCCATCACGCCCGGCACGTCGCAGCCATGGGGCAGACGCTCAGTGATCTCGGCGAGGGTCAGCGGCGCGTCGGAGGCGAACAGGATCGCCTCCACCATCCGCTCCTGCTCCCCCAGGGGCGGGGAGGGGAAAAGCGGATCGCTGGCCGGCGGCTCAGGACGGTCCGTCATGCGCCACGCGCCGGGACCGGATGGTGATTTCGCCGAACAGGCTCTCCTGCCTCATGTCGGCCTCGCCCCGGCGCACCAGTTCCAGCATCGCCACGAAGGTCGCCGCGGTGGCGGAGCGGCGGCGCTTGGGATCGTCCCGCCATTCAGGGGGCAGAAAGGCCTGAAGGGTCCGCCAGTCCATGACCTCCCCGATCAGGCCGCGCAGCCGCTCCAGCGCGATCTCCGGGGTCAGCATCGGCTGACGGCGCAGGTGCAGGGGCTGGTAGTCGTCGCGGGTCTTGATGCGGGCATAGGCGCGCAGCAGGTCGATCAGGCTCGCGTCATAGACCACCCGGCGCACGGTCGCGATATGCTCGGGCGCGCCGCGGGCGTGGAAATCGCGGCCCAGCTGGTCGCGCCCCATCAGCCGCGCGCCGGCCTCGCGCATCGCCTCCAGCCGCTCCAGCCGCCAGGCGAGCCGGGCGGCGAGATCCTCGGCCGAGGGGCCCTCGGCGGTCGGCTCGGCGGGCAGCAGCAGGCGCGACTTCAGATAGGCGAGCCATGCGGCCATCACCAGGTAATCCGCCGCCAGCTCGATGCGCAGGCGCTTCGCCGCCTCGACGAAGACCAGGTATTGCTCGGCCAGTTGCAGGATCGAGACGTGGCGCAGGTCGACCTTCTGGGTCCGCGCCAGCGTAAGCAGCAGGTCTAGCGGGCCCTCGAACCCGTCCACATCCACCACCAGCGCCTCGGTCGCGCGGCGTTCCTCCGTGCCCAGCGGGGTGGGGGAGGTCAGCTCCCGCCGGCGCTGCGCCTCCGCGAAGGCGCGGACGGAGGCGCTGGGCCTAGCCATCGGCGGCCTGCCCCAGCGGCGCGATCAGCGCGGCGTGGCGCGCGTCGGCCGCGATCACGTCGAAGGGGGCGGGCGCGCGGCGGGCGGCCAGCGCGGCGGCGGCGCGCGCCTCCGCGGCGCCGGCCAGCCGGGGGGTTCCCTCCAGCGCGCCTTCCATCTCGGCCCGGTCGCCGTTGCAGTGCAGGATCAGGTCGCAACCCGCGGCGATCGCGGCCTCGGCCCGCCCGCGCATGGTTCCCGACAGGGCGCCCATGGACAGGTCGTCGGTCATCAGGCAGCCGTCAAAGCCGATATCCTCGCGGATCGCGGCGATCCCGGCGGGCGACAGCGTCGCCGGCGCCTCGGCGTCCAGCGCAGTGTAGACCACATGCGCCGTCATCCCCAGCGCCTGCCCGGCCAGCGGCCGGAAGGCGGCGAAATCCGTGGCGCGCAGGTCGTCGAGGCTCGCCTCCACCACCGGCAGCGCCAGGTGGCTGTCCATGTCGGCGCGCCCATGTCCGGGCAGATGCTTGATGACGGGCAGCACGCCCCCGGCCAGCAGCGCGTCCGCGATCAGGCCGGCCCGGCGCGCCACGGTGGCGGCGTCATGGCCCAGCGCCCGGTCGGCGATGATCGCGTCGGTCTGCGCGAAGGCCACGTCGGCGATGGGCATGCAGTTCCCGTCCACGCCGACCGCGCGCAGCTCATGCGCGATCAGGCGGAAGCGCAGGGCCAGCGCCTCGTCCATCGCCTCCGGGCTCAGCGCCGCCTCCAGCCGCGGAGGCCAGGGCCATTCGCGCCAGTGCGGGGCGCGCATCCGCGCGACGCGGCCGCCCTCCTGGTCGATGAAGATCGGGGCCTCGCGCCCCACCGCCGCCCGCAGCTCCGCGGTCAGCGCCGAGACCTGCGCCGGGTCCGCGATGTTGCGGGCGAAGAGGATGAAGCCCCAGGGATCGGCCTCGGCGAAGAAGGCGCGTTCCGCCTCGGTCAGCCGCAATCCGTCCAGCCCCAGGATGATGGCATGAGGCGCGGCCACCTCAGCGCACCGTCGCGACGATGCAGGCGTCGCCGCGGGCCTTGAGGGCGGCGCAGATGTCCTGGGCGCGCTGGCGCTCGGGCATCGGGCCGACGCGCAGGCGGAACAGCGTGCGGCCGCCGGATTCCACGGTGGTGACGATATGGCCGTAGGGCGCGAGCAGATCGCCGTTGCGGCGGGTGGCGCGGCGCCACTGGCTCTCGGCGATCTCGTGCGAATTGAAGGCGCCGAGCTGGATGACCACGTCGCCCGCGGCGATCCCGGCGCCCGAAGCGGCGGGGGCCGAGGTCGCGGCGGGGGCCGCCGCCGGCGTCGCGGTCGCCGTCGTCGCCGTAGCGGGGGCCGTCGCCGCGGCCGAGGCGACGCGGCTTCCCGGCGCGGGCGGCTTCGGACGCGCAGGCGCCACGGCCATGGCGGACGGCGCCCGCGGGCTGCCGACATCGGCGCCCTGCGCTTCGCCGTCGGCGTCGGCGGCGGCGGTCGCTTCGGCCGCCGCGCGGGCCAGCGCGGCCTGGATCGCGTCATCCCCGCCTTCGACCACCGGAGCCGGCGGCGCCGCGGAGGCGGCGGCTCCGGGCGCGGATGCCGGCGCCCCGGCGACCACTCGCCCGTCCACGCCGGGCGAGGCCGGCGGCTTCAGATAGGGCTGGGCGAGGTCCTCGTCCTCCGGCAGCTCGGGCGCGGGGGCGTAGGCGGGATCGGCCTCACGCGGGCCGGCGATGATGGAGGTGACGGCCTGGTCGGTGCGCGCCAGCTTGATGCCGCCGGGATCCTCGGGGACGATCTTCATCGGCCCGTCCTCGGCGCGCAGGAACGGCACCAGGCCCGCGTCGCGGGTCAGCAGCCCGTGCCCCCAGTTCACCAGCCCCACGGCCAGCCCGATCGCGGCGACGGCGCCGGCGGCCAACGCCGCCTGCCGCGCCCATCCGCGACGGGAGGGGGAGTCGTAGCCATACGGATCGCCCGCGAGGTCGGCCATGGTGTTCCGCGCCTGTGTTCAGGCCCGAACCCCCGGTGTTCCGGGTGGCGCGGGCGGAGTTCTGCTCGCCCCCCGCCCGGCGTCCCGTGCGCTTCAGCGCATCTCGTCCAGGGGGGTCACGCCTAGGATACCCAATCCCGCCGCAATGACAACCGAAACGGCGCGCACAAGGGCCAATCGGGCCGCCGTGCCCTCGGGATCGGCCTCCTGCACATAGCGCAGCCGCGGCTCGTCCTTGCCGCGGTTCCACATGCCGTGGAAATCCGACGCCAGCTCATAGAGGTAGAAGGCGATCCGGTGCGGCTCGTGGTGACGCGCCGCGGTCTCCACCAGACGGGGCCATTCGGCGACCTTGGCGGCCAGCGCCAGCTCGGCCGGATGATCCAGCGGGGCCAACGCCTCGACGCCCGTCGCGGCCTCCCCCATCCCCGCGGCCTGCGCCGTGCGGAAGATGGAATGCGCGCGGGCATGGGCGTATTGCACGTAGAAGACCGGGTTGTCCTTGGACTGCTCCAGCGCCTTGGCGAAGTCGAAATCCAGCGGCGCGTCGTTCTTGCGGGTCAGCATCACGAAACGGGTCACGTCGCGCCCGACCTCGTCCACCACGTCGCGCAGGGTCACGAAGGTGCCGGCCCGCTTGGACATCTTGAACGGCTCGCCGTTCTTGAACAGTTTCACCAGCTGCGTCAGCTTGATGTCGAGCGGCACCCGGTTGTCCGACAGCGCCGCCGTCGCCGCCTTCAGGCGCTTCACATAGCCCCCGTGATCCGCGCCGAAGACGTTGATCAGCTCGTCGAAGCCGCGCTCCACCTTGTCGAAATGGTAGGCGATGTCGGGGGCGAAATAGGTCCAGCCCCCGTCCGACTTCTTCAGCGGCCGGTCCACGTCGTCCCCGAAATCGGTGGACCGGAACAGGGTCTGGGGCCGCGGCTCCCAGTCGTCGTCGGCCTTGCCCTTGGGCGGCGGCAGGGCGCCGGTGTAGATCAGGCCCTTGGCCTCCAGCGCCTCCAGCGCCGCCTCGATCCGGCCGCCGGAATAGAGCGACTTCTCCGAGAAGAACACGTCCATCCGCACGCCCAGCGCCGCCAGGTCGGCGCGGATCAGATCCATCATCAGTTCGGTGGCGATGTCGCGGATCTCGACCAGCCATTCGGATTCCGGCTTGTCCAGCAGGCTGGTCCCGAAGCGGTCCTTCAGCGCCTGCCCCACCGGCACCAGGTAATCGCCGGGATAGAGCCCCTCGGCGATCGCCGGCTCCAGCCCGTTGGCCTCGCGGTAGCGCTCATAGGCCGAGCGCGCCAGCACATCCACCTGCGCGCCGCCGTCGTTGATGTAATATTCGCGGGTCACGTCCCAGCCGGCGAAATCCAGCATCGAGGCCAGCGCGTCCCCGAACACCGCGCCGCGGGTATGGCCCACATGCAGCGGCCCGGTCGGGTTGGCCGAGACGTATTCCACGTTCACCTTGCGCCCCAGCCGCGGCGCCCTGCCGTAATCGGTCCCCGAGGCGAGCGCGGCGGCGAGCGCGGTCCGCCAGGTCTCGGGCGCCAGCCGCAGGTTGAGGAACCCGGGCCCGGCCACTTCGGCCGAGGTCACGCGCGGATCGGCCGCCAGCTTCGCGGCCAGCGCCTCGGCGATGTCGCGGGGCTTCATGCGGGCGGGCTTGGCCAGCACCATGGCGGCGTTGGTGGCCATGTCGCCATGGGCGGGGTCGCGGGGCGGCTCCACGGTCACGTTGTCGGCCGAAAGCCCGGCGGGGATCGCGCCCTCGGCGGCGAGCGCGTCGAGGCTCTCGGTCACGAGGATCTTGATATCGGCGAACAGGTTCATCGGGCGGCTCCGCGGCGCAGGTCGTCGCCCGCCTGGCGCGGGCGCGGTTCGTGGGCCCGGCCGGCCCGGGCGTGGGCACATCTACCACTACCGCCGCGCGGGTCAACGCGATGGGCGCGGAAACCGGCGCGGGACAGGGAAACGGACCGGCCCCCGCCCCTCCGGCCCCGCGACCCTCCGACCCGTCCCGCCGGCCCCTGGGCGAGCGACGCGGCCAGCCCGGCGCGCCGCCCTTCTCATGCGCCCCTTCGGCCCGCCCGCGTCCCGGACCCGGCCGCCCGCCCCGGATCGCCGCGCAGGTCGGCGACCTCGCCGCAACTCCGGCGCCGGGTGGCCGCGTCGTCGAACAGCTCTAACTGAACTCAGCCGCCGCCGCGTCGCCCGCGGCCCGGACGGTCGCGCCGCCCAGGAGACCGCAAGAGAGAGTGAAAGAGAGGAGGGGGATCCCATGTCGCGAGGAAAGACCGACGCGTTCGACGTCATCCGCCAACCCGGCGGCGCGGGTCCGCAGGTCCCTCCCGGCCTGCCCTGGCTGGCGGAGGCGGCGCGGATGCTCGACGCCTCCCATGATCCCGGTCTCGCCGAGGGGACGGCGCGGCTCAGCCTTGTCTCCCGGATCGACCGCGCCCTGCCCTTCGACCTGCCCTGGTGCGGCGCCTTCGCCGCCCATTGCCTGCGCGCCGGCCTGCCCGGAACCCGGCGCCCGTGGTTCTACATGCGCGCCCGTCCCTGGCTGCGCTGGGGGGCGCCCGCGCAACCCCAGCTCGGCGCCTTGCTGGTGTTCTGGCTGCGGTGGAAGGGCGGCCCCTTCGGGCATGTCGGCTTCTGCTGGGGCGAGGACGACGACCATTTCCACGTGCTCGGCGGCAATCAGCGCGACCGGATCGCGGTGGAGCGGTTTCCCAAGGCCCGGCTGATAGGCTGCCGCTGGCCCGAGGGCGTCCCCCGCCCGAACCTCCAGCGCCGCGCCCCCCCGCACGCCGCCGCCCTGACCGAGCATGCCGAGCCGGAGGAGGTCGAAGCCGCCGCCGCGGGCTGACCGCTCCGGCCTCGCCCGCGCGGCGCACGCTTCTCACCCCCCCGAGGCCGCCCCCCGCAGGGGCGCGGCGCCGACCTCAGACCCGGCTCATCGGGTCGGTCAGTTCGCGGTGCTCCTGCAGGGCGAAACGGTCGGTCATGCCGGCGATATAGTCGGCCACCACCCGCGCCCGCCCGGTCTCGGACACCGCATGACGGGCGCTCTCGCGCCACTCGTCGGGCAGAACGCCGGGCGTTTCCATGTAGATGGCGAACAGCTCCGCCACCACGCCGGCGGCCTTGCGGCGCATCCGGGCGACCTTCCAGTGGCGGTACATCCGTTCGAACAGGAACCCGCGCACAAGCCGAAGGTCCGCGATCATCCCGTCCGAGAACCCCACCACAGGGCTTCCGGCCGCCCGGACTCCGGCCGCATCCGCCGCCCCCAGCGCCCCGAGCCGCAGCCGCGATGTGTCCAGCACGTCCTCCACCAACGCCCCGAACACCCGCCGCAGGGCCTCATGCTGCCGCCGCCCCGCGTCCAGCGCCGGCCATTTGCGGTCCACTTCGCGGAAGCAGTCCCCGACGATGGGCAGGTCCAACAGCTCCTCGATCTCGAACAGCCCCGCCCGCAACCCGTCGTCGAGGTCATGGGTGTTGTAGGCGATGTCGTCCGAAACCGCCGCCGCCTGCGCCTCGGCGCTCGCATGGGTGTGCAGCTCAAGGTCATGGCGGGCCACGTATTCCGCCAGCGCGTAATGGAGGTCCGCCGCCTCCGCATCGGGGCCGGAGGTCAGCGGGCCGTTATGCTTGGCGATGCCTTCCAGCGTCTCCCAGGTCAGGTTCAGGCCGTCCCACTCGGCGTAGCGGGTCTCGATCTCGGTGACGATGCGCAGGGCCTGGGCGTTGTGGTCAAAGCCGCCATAGGGGGTCATGCAGGCGTGCAGCGCGTCCTCCCCCGTATGCCCGAAGGGCGTGTGGCCGAGGTCATGGGCCAGCGCCACCGCCTCGGCCAGCTCCTCGGTCAGGCCGAGATCGCGGGCCAGCGTGCGGGCCACCTGGGCGACCTCGATCGAATGGGTCAGGCGGGTGCGGTAATAGTCGCCCTCATGCTCCACGAAGACCTGGGTCTTGTGCTTGAGCCGCCGGAAGGCCGAGGAATGGATGATCCGGTCGCGATCACGCTGGAACGGCGTGCGATGGGCGCTTTCGGGCTCCGCATGGAGGCGCCCGCGCGAGGCCGCGGGGTCGCAGGCATAGGGCGCGAGGGGCATCGGAGGTCTCCTCCAGGGGGCGTGTGAGGCGCATCGGCGCGCGTCGGGAACGGGGCGCGGGAGGGCGCGGCGCCGGACCGGCTTGCGCGTCCCGTCCGCGCGCTTACATTAGAGGGGCCTCATACGCCATTCCGAACCACGGGAAAACCGCCGCCATGTCCGGTTTCGAAATGCCGAACCTCGACCTCGCCGCCCTGCCGCCGCGGGTCACCGACCGCGCCTTCGCGCGCCTCGCCGAGATCTCCGGGGACGCCGGCGCCCCGTCGATGCTGCGCGTCGCGGTGGAAGGCGGCGGGTGCTCGGGCTTCCAGTACGATATCCGGCTGGAGGAGGCGCAGGCCGACGACGACCTGGTGCTGGAGAAGGACGGGCAGAAGGTGCTGGTGGACCCGGTCTCCCTGCCCTTCCTGTCGGGCGCGGTGATCGACTTCACCGAGGAGCTGATCGGGGCGAAATTCGCCATCGAGAACCCCAACGCCGCGTCCTCCTGCGGCTGCGGCACCTCCTTCTCGCTCTGATCCGGCTTCCCGCTCTGATCCGTCCCGCGCCGTCGGCCTGAGACCGCCCGGTTCCGCCGTTCCGGCGGAGCCGCGCGGCGGCCGTTGCGCGGCTGGCCACGGGGCGCCCGCGCGGCGCCGCGATGGCCCGCGGGTTGCCACGGGGCCCGGCCGCGACCGGGGACGCTGTCCTTTCCGCCACCTCTCCCCGCGCCGCCCGCGCCATCGGCGGCGCCGAGAGGGCCGCGCCCTTGCGCGGTCCCGAGAGAAGGATCTTGCCCGCCCATGGCGGGCGCCGCCGGGTCGCCCTCCGCCGCCGCCCAACCCCCCGCTCCGTCCCGCCGCTCCGCCTGCGCGGCATCCCCCGCTTGACCGCGACGAATGCGCCCCCGCATATTCCACGCACGGATTCTGCGGAATTACCTATTCCATTTTTGGAATACATCGCTATCTATTCGGGGAGCGGATCGGACCCCGCCGATCCACCCGACCCCATGTTGCAGGAGGGAGCGCCCCATGACCGCCGAAGCCCCCCAGGCCACCGCCCTGGTCCCCGAAATCACCGCCTTCTTCGACGAGCCGACCAACACCGTCACCTATGTGGTGCGCGACCCGTCCTCGACCGCCTGCGCCATCGTCGACTCGGTGCTCGACTTCGACGCGCCCTCGGGGCGCACCGACACCTCCTCCGCCGACGAGGTCATCGCCTGGGTGCGCGCGCAGGGCTACACGGTCGAATGGCTGCTGGAGACGCATGTCCACGCCGACCACCTCTCGGCCGCGCCCTATCTCCAGCGCGAGCTCGGCGGCGCCATCGGCATCGGCGAGAACATCCGCGTCGTCCAGGACACCTTCGGCAAGATCTTCAACGCCGGCACCGAGTTCGAGCGCGACGGCTCCCAGTTCGACCGGCTGTTCAAGGAGCAGGACCGCTTCGCCATCGGCGCCCTGCAGGGCTTCGTGCTGCACACGCCCGGCCATACGCCCGCCTGCCTGACCTACGTGATCGGCGACGCGGCCTTCGTGGGCGACACCCTGTTCCAGCCGGATTTCGGCACCGCGCGCTGCGACTTCCCCGGCGGCTCGGCCCATGACCTGTGGCTGTCGATCCAGAAGATCCTGTCCCTGCCCGACGAGACCCGGATCTACACCTGCCACGACTACAAGGCCCCCGGCCGCGACGAATACAAATGGGAAAGCACGGTCGGCGAACAGCGGGCGAAGAACGTGCATATCGGCGGCGACAACACCGAGGCCGACTTCATCCGCATGCGCACCGAGCGGGACGCCCAGCTGGGCATGCCCAAGCTGATCATCCCCTCGATCCAGGTGAACATGCGCGCCGGCCAGATGCCTCCCGCCGAGGATAACGGCACGGTCTACCTCAAGACCCCGCTCAACCGCTTCTGAGCGCCCGAGGCCGGGGGCGCGCGGCGAGCGCGGGGGCGGGAGCGGGCGGGGCGCGGGCCTTCGGCGCCCCGTCCCGCCCCCCGCCTTCCTCGCCATCTCCGCACGTCCCAGCCCATGACACCACCGGGAGACGACGCCTCATGGATCGCAAACCGATTTCGCCCGAGCTTTCCGTCTCGCC
Organism: Albimonas donghaensis; assembly: GCF_900106695.1. Taxonomy (GTDB): domain Bacteria; phylum Pseudomonadota; class Alphaproteobacteria; order Rhodobacterales; family Rhodobacteraceae; genus Albimonas; species Albimonas donghaensis. Next base: position 66,638 of record NZ_FNMZ01000011.1, on the reverse strand, counting down.
CCAGATTTCGGAGGCCGATGTCGGGCTCGCCGCCGCCTCGGGCATCCGCGCGATCCTGTGCAACCGGCCGGATGGCGAGGGCGACCAGCCCGCCTCCGAGCGGATCCGGGCGGCGGCCGAGGCCCATGGGCTCGCCTTCGCCTATATCCCCACCGCCTCCGGCGCGGTGTCGGACGAGGCTGCGCGCGGCTTCGCCGAGGCGCTCGACACCCTGCCCGGCCCGATCCTCGCCTATTGCCGGTCGGGCACGCGCTCGGCCTCGCTCTGGGCGCTGGCCAAGGCGCCGACGCTCTCGGCTGACGCGATCCTGGCGGCGACCTCCGCCGCGGGCTACGACCTGTCAGGCCTGCGCGACCGGCTGGAGAACCGCGCCGCGCTGACCGAGGCCGGAGGCTCTCCCCGCCGGCGCGCGCCCCAGCCCTCGGCCCGGCATGACGTGGTGATCGTGGGCGGCGGCGCGGGCGGACTGGCGGCGGCGGCGAGCCTGCTGAAGCGGCGCCCCGACCTCGACGTCGCGGTGATCGAGCCGCGCGCCGCGCATTTCTACCAGCCCGGCTGGACCCTGGTCGGCGGCGGCGTCTTCGACCGGCGCGACACGCTGCGCCCGATGGCCTCGGTCATGCCCCGCGGGGCGCGCTGGATCCGGGCGGCGGCGGCGGAATTCGCGCCCGAAACCTCGGAGGTGATCCTCGAAGACGGCGCCCGCATCGGCTACCGCGCCCTCGTCGTCTCCCCCGGTCTGAAGCTGAACTGGGACGGGGTGGAGGGGCTGAAGGACGCGCTGGGCCGCAATGGCGTGACCTCGAACTATCAATTCGACATGGCGCCCTACACCTGGGAGCTGATCCAGACCCTGCGCGGCGGGCGGGCGCTGTTCACCCAGCCCGCGATGCCGATCAAATGCGCCGGCGCGCCGCAGAAGGCGATGTATCTGGCGGGCTCGGCCTGGAAACGGATGGGACGGCTGCGCGACATCGACATCGCGTTCCACAATGCCGGCGGCGCGCTGTTCGGCGTGCCCGACTACGTGCCCGCGCTGATGGACTACGTGACCGAATACGGCGTCTCCCTGCGCTTCGAGGAGACGCTGGTCGCGGTGGACGGGGACGCGAAGACCGCGACCTTCCTGCGCCGCAGGGACGGGGTCGAGGAGCGGGTGACCGAGCCCTTCGACATGCTCCACGCCGTGCCGCCGCAAGGGCCGCTCGACTTCATCGCCCGGTCCCCCCTCGCCGGGCCGGGCGGGTGGGTGGAGCTCGACCCCGCCACGCTGCGCCACGCCCGCTACGGCGACGTCTTCGGGCTGGGCGACGGCGGCTCCACGCCCAACGCCAAGACCGCGGCGGCGGTGCGCAAGCAGGCCCCGGTGGTGGCGGAGAACGTGCTCGCCCTGCTCGATGGTTCCGGGCCGCGTGCGGTCTATGACGGCTACGGCTCCTGCCCGCTGACGGTGGAGCGGGGACGGATCGTGCTGGCCGAATTCGGCTATGGCGGCAAGCTCATGCCCTCCTTCCCCGACTGGCTGATCGACGGCAGGACCCCGTCGCGCGCCGCCTGGTTCCTGAAGGAGAAGCTGCTGCCCCCGGTCTACTGGCACGCCATGCTGAAGGGGCGCGAATGGCTGGCCGCCCCGCGCCCCCTGCCGGTCGAGCCCGCCTCCCATGACGCCCCGGCCGGACCCGGCTGAGCCGCTCCCGCCCTTCCCCGTCCGCCCGCACCTGTCCGCCCTTCCCCGTCCGTCCCCCCTTCGGCCCCTTCTCTTCGACCCCCAAGCGAAAGCCCTGCGATGCCCTCCCCGATGCTGAAACGCTATCTTCCCGTGCTCGACTGGGGCGCGACCTATGACCGGGGGGCCGCGACCGACGACCTGATGGCCGCGGTGATCGTGACCATCATGCTGATCCCGCAATCGCTGGCCTATGCGTTGCTGGCGGGACTGCCGCCGGAAGTGGGGCTCTACGCCTCCATCGCGCCGCTGCTGCTTTACGGGATCTTCGGCACCTCGCGCGCGCTGGCGGTGGGACCGGTGGCGGTGGTGTCGCTGATGACGGCGACGGCGGTGGGTCAGGTCGCGGCGCAGGGGACGCCGGAATATTACGGGGCGGCGATGGCGCTGGCGCTGCTGTCGGGGCTGATGCTGGTGGCGATGGGGGTGCTGCGGCTGGGGTTCCTGGCGAATTTCCTGTCGCATCCGGTGATCTCGGGCTTCATCACCGCGTCGGGCATCCTGATCGCGACCAGTCAGCTGAAGCATATCCTGGGCGTGACGGCCTCCGGCGGGACCCTGCCCGAGATGCTGGGCGGACTGGCGGCGGCGGCCGGGGACGCGAACCTCCCCACGCTGATCATCGGGGTGAGCGCGGCGGGCTTCCTGTTCTGGGCGCGCCGCTCGCTGAAGGCGCTGCTGGTCGCGCGGGGCGCGGGGCCGCGGCTGGCGGATGCGCTGGCCAAGGCCGGTCCGGTGGCCGCGGTCGCCGCGACCACGCTCGCCACCTGGGGATTCGGTTTGCAGGAGGCCGGCGTCGCCATCGTCGGAGAGGTGCCCGGCGGCCTGCCCCCGATCGGCCTGCCGCCGATGGACCTGGAGCTTTGGGCGAGCCTCGCGGGCTCGGCTCTGCTGATCTCGGTCATCGGCTTCGTCGAGTCCGTCTCCGTCGCCCAGACGCTGGCCGCCAAGCGCCGCCAGCGGATCGCGCCGGATCAGGAGCTGATCGGACTGGGGACGGCCAATCTGGGCTCGGCCTTTTCGGGGGGGTATCCGGTGACGGGCGGCTTCGCGCGCTCGGTGGTGAATTTCGACGCGGGCGCGCGGACGCCGGCGGCCGGGGTGATGACCGCGGTGGGGATCGCGGCCGCCACGCTGTTCCTGACCCCGGCGCTGCATTTCCTGCCCAAGGCGACGCTGGCCGCCACCATCGTGGTGGCGGTGCTGAGCCTGGTGGATCTGGGCGCGCTGAAGCGGACCTGGAGCTACTCGCGCTCGGACGGCGCGGCGATGGCGGCGACGATCCTGCTGACCCTGCTGGTGGGGGTCGAGGTGGGGGTGGTCGCCGGCGTCGCGGTGTCGATCGCGCTGCACCTGCGGCGGACGTCGTCGCCCCATTGCGCGGTGGTGGGCCAGGTGCCGGGCACCGAACATTTCCGCAATGTCGACCGGCACAACGTGGTGACGACGCCGGACCTTGCGACGCTGAGGGTGGATGAGAGCCTGTGGTTCCCCAATGCGCGGTTCCTGGAGGACCGGGTGCTGAACCTTGTGGCCGCGACCCCGGCGCTGAAGGACCTGGTGCTGATGTGCCCGGCGGTGAACGGGATCGACGCCTCGGCGCTGGAAAGCCTGGAGGAGATCAATCGCCGCCTGAAGGATGCCGGCGTGACGCTGCACCTGACCGAAGTGAAGGGACCGGTGATGGACCGCCTGAAGCGCTCGCATTTCCTCGACGAGCTGACGGGGCGGGTGTTCCTGACCCAGTTCGACGCCCTTCAGGCGCTGCGCCCCGAGCTGGCCGAGCGCACGCTGCGCGCGCCGCGGGTCGAGACCTTGAAGGGCGCCGCGGCCGGCTGAGGCGGGAAGTCGAAGGCGCCCCCTGCGGGGGCATTACGATTTCTCCGGCCGCGAGGCGGCCTTCGGGTCGGCGCCCGCGCGCGCCCCGAAACATGCGCCCCGCCACCGGCGCGAGGCTCGCCCCGCCGCGCGGGCGGATGCGTTCCGCCGGCGGGACGGTCGACGCGCGGCCCCGGCGCCCGTGCGCGCCGCGGCCGCAGGTTCGGCGCCCGGGCTCAGCAGCCCAGCGCGCCGCCGTCCTTGCGGTGATCCGAGGCGCCGATCAGCACGCCGGCCTCGCGATCCACCGTGATCATCTGCGCCCCCCCGATCGGGGTCGCCGGGGTCACCAGCTTCTGCCCGCGGGCCGTCAGGCCCTCGCGCGCCTCGGCGCCGTATCCGCGCTCCACCTGCATCTCCGCGCCCACGCCGAAGGCGCGCGGCGCGTCCAGCGCGGCCTGGCTCTCCATCCCGTAATCCACCAGGTTGGACAGCACCCGCACATGGCCGTTGGGCTGGTAGGCCCCGCCCATCACCCCGAAGCTGCGCGTCACCTGCCCGCCTTCGCGCACCATCGCCGGAATGATGGTGTGCATCGGACGCTTGCCGCCCGCGGCCTCGTTCACATGGCCGTCGGTCAGCACGAAGCCGGCGCCGCGGTTCTGGAACAGCACGCCGAACCTGTCCGACGCCATCCCCGAGCCGAAGCCGTGGAAGATCGAGTAGATCAGCGACACCTTGGTCAGGTCCCGGTCCACGACGGTCAGGTAGATCGTCTCCTTGTGCACCGCCTCCGACGCCTCGGCCGGCGAGGCCATGGCCTTCTCCGGATCGATCAGCGCCGCCAGCTTCGCCGCGGTGTCGTCGGCGAGCATGTGGGACATGCGCAGGGCCGCCCGCTCGGGGTCGGCGACGAAGCGGTCGCGGGCGTCATAGGCGAGCTTGGCGGCCTCGGCCTCGATATGCGCGCGGACGGCGCCGAAGGGCGGCAGGGACGCGATGTCGAAATGCTCGAGGATCTTGGCGAGCAGCAGCGCGGTCACGCCCTGGCCGTTGGGCGGCAGCTCCACCAGATCCACGCCGCGATAGCTCCCGCTCACCGGCTCCACGTAATCGCAGGCGGTGGCGGCGAAATCGGCCAGCGTATGGGTCCCGCCCAGCGCGTTGAGCGAGGCCACCATGTCCTCGGCCACCTCGCCCTCGTAGAAGCCGGCGCGGCCCTGGGCGGCGACGCGGCGCAGCACCTCGGCCTGACCGGGAGCGCGGAAGATCTGCCCGGCGCGCAGCGGCGCCCCGCCGATCATGTAGTGATCCCGCGCCCGCCCGCGAAGCACCTCGCCCGACTGCTCCCAGTCATGGGCGACGCGCGGATGCACCACGATCCCCTCGTCCGCATAGCGGATCGCCGGGGCCAGCACCCGGTCCAGCCCCAGCCGCCCGTGATCCGCCGACAGCCGGCAGAAGGCGTCGATGGCCCCAGGCACGGTCACCGCGTGGGGCGAATATTCCGGCATCCGGTCCAGGCCCTCTTCGCGCAGCGCCGCCGAAGACAGCCCCGCCGGCGCGCGGCCCGAACCGTTGAGACCGATGATCTCCGCCTCGCCCTCCTTGTGGATCAGCGCGAACATGTCGCCGCCGATGCCGGTCATCGCCGGCTCGCCGATGCCGCAGACCAGGGCCGCGGCGATGGCGGCGTCGACGGCGTTGCCGCCGGCCTCGAGGATCTCCACCGCGGTCTTGGAGGCGATGGGATGCGAGGTCGCCGCCATCCCGTTGGCCGCGTAGACGGCGGAGCGGCCCGGCAGGTGGAAGTCGCGGGCGCGGGGGAAGTCGGCGTCGGGAAGGGGCGTCGGGGCGGTCACGCTGGCGGTTCTCCGTTAGAGGGTCGTCGGGACTTTGCGTCGCCGTCGGCGCGCGGGCAATGGCGCGCGCGCGATGCGGCGGGCGAAATCCCGTCGAATGTCGACGAAATTCCGGCGCAGCCTAGGCGGATATCCGCGTTGCGCAATGGCGATCCCGCAGAATGGAAAGTCTTCGGGCACGGCGCGCGCCACAGGCGCCGGTCGCCGGCATGCGATCCCGGCGACCGGCCGCGCGGGCGCCGCGGCGCGGCCTGGCGCGCGGGTCGTCGCGCGGCCTGCCTTTCCCACCGGTTTTCGGCGCGCGATGCGCTTGATCTCGGCGCGGGGCCGCGTCATGCTCCCGTCATGCTTCGCGTGGTTCCCCCCGCCGGCGGCCCGGCGCCGCAAGCCCCCGAACGCGTCGCCTTCCAGAGGCGAGAGCTTTCGGCGATCCTCGGCGTATATGGTCGGTTCGTCGCCGCGGGAGAGTGGCGGGATTACGGGATCGACATGCTGCGCGACGTCGCGGTGTTCTCGATCTTCCGCCGCTCGGCCGAGCATCCGATCTATCGGGTCGAGAAACGCCCAAAGCTCGCCGCCAAGCAGGGGCAGTACTCGGTGATCGGCATGGACGGGCGCATTCTCAAGCGCGGCCATGACCTCGCCCAGGTGCTGCGGGTCTTCGACGCCAAGCTGATCCGCGCCGTCGACGACTGAGCGCAGGGGCGCTGAACGCTCAGTCGCCCTCCCGCGCCAACGGAACCGTCGCCGCGCCCGGATGCAGGTCCGACGCCTCCCGCCCCGTGACGGAATAGCCGCGCGGCCCGTAGGGGAATCCCTCCAGTTCCGTGGTCTCGGGGCGTTGCTGATACCAGGAGCGGATCTCGAAGATCAGCCCGTCGCGGAAGACGAACCACTCCGCCCCGCGGGTGATGGCGCGGGGCGCGCCGGGCGAGGGGGTCCAGTGCATGGACCACTCGATCACCACCTCGTCGCCCTGCCCCACGGTCCGCTCGACCACCCAGCGCGCGTCCAGCATCCGCGCCACCTTGCGCCAATAGGCCGACAGATGGGCCCGCCCCCGCACCGGGGCCGAGCCGACATTGGGCGCGAGAAAGTAATGCACGACGTCCTCGTGCAGGGTCGCGTGCAGCAACCCCAGATCCCCCGAGGTGCAGCCGTCATAGTAGCGGCGGATGAGGTCGACCCGCCCGTCGGCGTCCCCGGCGGCGTCCCCGTTGGCGTGCCCGTTGGCGTTCATGCGATGCGGCTCCCGTGACCAGACGGGCGCAGCATCGCGCCTCAGTGCCGGCGCGGCTTGCGTTTGGCCTTGGCCCGCGCGATTCCCGCGCCGCCGATCTTCTTGCGCGGCGCCTTGTTGCGGCCGCGGGGGCGCGGGCCGCTCTCGCCCTCGACCTCCAGCAGCTCCAGCAGCAGGCCGCCGGTCACCGGCGCCGCCTCCTGCAACTTGACCAGCACCCGCTGCCCCAGCCCGATCACCCGGCCCGAATCCTCGCCGGTCAGGGTCTGCGCATCGGCGTCATGCCGGAACCATTCCCGCCCCAGCGAGGCTATGGGGATCAGCCCGTCGGCGCCGGTCTCGTCCAGTTTCACGAACAGCCCGAAACGGGCGACGCCGGCGATTCGGCCCTCGAATTCATTGCCCACCCGCTCGGCCAGATAGGCGGCGAGGTAGCGGTCGTTGGTGTCCCGCTCCGCGGTCATCGAGCGGCGCTCGGTGAAGGAGATATGCTCGGCGATGTCCTTCAGCCCCTCCATCTCCTCCCCGGTCTGGCCGTCATTCCCCCAGCCATGCGCGGCGATCAGCGCGCGATGCACCACCAGGTCGGCGTAGCGGCGGATCGGCGAGGTGAAATGCGCGTAGGCCCGCAGGTTCAGCCCGAAATGGCCCAGATTGTCCGGCCCGTAATAGGCCTGCGTCTGGGCGCGCAGCACCGACAGGTTCACCAGTTCCGCGAAATCCGAGCCCGCCGCCTGCCGCAGCAGCCGGTTGAACAGGGCCGGGCGCGGGATCTGGCCGCGGGAGAGCGTCAGCCCGCAGCCCTCGGCGACCTCGCGCAGGGCGTCGAGCTTGGCCTCGCCCGGAACCTCGTGCACGCGGTAGAGCAGCGGGCGGCGCCTGGCCTCCAGCGTCTCGGCGGCGCAGACATTGGCGAGGATCATGAACTCCTCGATCAGCTTGTGCGCTTCCAGCCGCTCGCGGAACCCGACCGAGGCCACGGCCCCCGCCTCGTCCAGCCTGATCCGCCGCTCGGGCAGGTCCAGCTCCAGCGGCTGGCGGCGCTCGCGGGCGATCGAGGCGCAGTCATAGGCGGCGAATAGCGCGGCGAGCACTTCCAGATGCGGTTCCGTCGCCGGGTCCGGGCGCCCGTCGGCGGCGGCCTGGGCCTGCTCGTAGGTCAGCGAGGCCGGGGATCGCATGATCCCGCGGTGGAAATCATGGGTCTTCAGCTCGCCGGTCTCGTCCAGCACCATGCGCAGGGCGATGCAGGGTCGGTCCTCGCCCTCCACCAGGCTGCACAGGTCCGCCGACAGCGCCTCGGGCAGCATCGGCACCACGCGGTCGGGGAAATAGGTGGAGTTGCCGCGCTTGATCGCCTCCCGGTCGAGCGCGCCGCCGGGGCGGACGTAATGGGCGACGTCGGCGATGGCGACCCAGACGATATGGCCGCCCTTGTTGGCCTTGTCCGGGTCCGGCATGGCGGCGACCGCGTCGTCATGGTCGCGCGCGTCGGCGGGGTCGATGGTGACCAGCGGCAGATGGCGCAGATCCTCGCGGCCCTTGAGGCCCTCGACGGGCTCGGCGGCCTCCGCGGCGGCCTCGACCTCCTCGGGGAAGGCGTCGGGGATGCCCTGCTCGTGGATCGCGATCAGGGAGAAGGTGCGCGCGGCGCCCGGCGCGCCCAGCCGTTCGGTGATGCGGGCCTTGGGCAGGCCGATGGCGCGGCGGCGCTGGGGGCCGTCGGAGATCTGCTCGGCCTCCACCAGCTCGCCGTTCTCGGCCTCGCCGGCATCGCGGGGCAGGATCACCCATTCGCGCTGGTCGCCCTTGGCCACCGGGACCAGCCGCCCGGCCCCGTCATGGGCCCGGCGGAAGATGCCCAGCATCCGGCGGGGGCCGGCGCCGATGCGCTTGATGACCTTGCCGAGATACTGGTGATCCTCGCCGGTCACCGGGTTGACGCGGGTCAGCAGCCGGTCGCCCTCGCCGGGCGCGGGGCCCTTGCCGGGCAGGATCAGGATGCGGGGCGCGGGCTCGTCCCGGTCCCAGTCCTGGGGCGTGGCGAACAGGTCCCCGTTGGCGTCCGGCGCGCCGGCGATCAGCACCGAGACCGGAGGCAGCTGGCCGGGGGCCGCGAAGGACTTCTTCGCGCGCCGCTCGATCACGCCCTCGTCGGCGAGTTCGTTGAGCATGCGCTTCAGCTCGATCCGCTGGGCGCCCTTCAGGCCGAAGGCGCGCGCAAGCTCGCGCTTGCCCGCCTGGTCGGGGTTCTCACGGATGAAGGCGGCGAGGCGTTCTTTGTCGGGGAGCTGGCTCATGTCCGCGCGGTATCACGGACGCGGCCTGCCCGCCAGCCACAGGAACATCTCGGCGATCATGGCGCTGGCGTCCGGGGCGGGGGCGGCGGGGCCGAGCCCGTCTCCGTTGCGCCCCTGATCGGCGGCGCCGGGCCAGCGATGGCCGGCCTCGGGCAGGCCGTAATGCACCAGCGGCGCGTCGCAGCCCTGCCATTCCCGGCGCACCGCCGGCGGGGTCGCGCCCGGGTCCGGCTGGCCGGTGCGGCGGGGGACGGTGCGCGGCGCCCCGCAGCGGTTCAGCGCGGCGGCCGAGGACAGGGTCCGCGGGACCGAGGCGGTGGTCCCCAGCCCGGCCCGCCAGCGCGGCGGACGCTGGCCGCCGGCCCAGGGATGCGCGGGGTCGAGGCCGCCGTTGAAGATCACCAGCGGGGTGGGCCGCCCGGCCCCGCAGGTCAGGCTCGGCGGCCAGCCGGCCATGACCACGGCCGCCCCCGCCGCCAGCCCCGGCGCCTCGCACAGGGCGCGGAACAGGAACGTGCCGCCCTCTCCGAAGCCCGCCAGGAAGATGCGGGCCGGGTCTGCGGCGCCCTCCGCCGCCAGCAGGGCCACCAGGTCGCGCAGGAAGGTCACGTCGTCGGCGATCAGCGCCTCGCGTCCGTCGACCAGCCGGCGCCCGGCGTTCCATTCGCGCTTGAAGCCCTGCGGGTGGACCAGCGTCCAGCCGGCCTGGCGCAGCGCGCCGATGCGGTCGAAACCGTCCAGCGCGCGCATCCGTCCGGGGGTCGAGAGGCGGTCATGAAAGACGACGAGCGCCGGCGGCGGCGGCGCGTCGGCGGCGCGGGGGACCGGCGAAAGCGCCACCATCGCCCGTCGCTGGATGCCGCCGCTCTCCAGGCTGATGCGCTGCACCTCATCCGGAGAGGCGGCGGAGACGGGACCGGAAAGCGCAAGACACGCGACGGCGGCGGCGGCGGTCAGCGCCGCTGCGCCCGCAACCGCCCTGCCCCCGCCGCGCCGGATCAAAACGCGACGTCGTCGTCGTCGACCGCGGAGTCCGTCTTGGGCGCGGCCTTTTTCGGCGCCGCCTTCCTGGCCGGGGCCTTCTTCGCCGCCGGCTTCTTGGCGGCGGTCTTGGCGGCCGGTTTCTTCGCGGCGGGCTTCTTGGCCGGCGCCTTTTTGCCCTTGCCGGATTTCGCGGCCTTGGCGTTGACCAGCTCCAGCGCCTGCTCCAGCGTCACGTCCTCGGGCGCCACATCCTTGGGGAGGGTCGCGTTGACCTTCTCCCACTTCACGTAAGGCCCGTAACGTCCCGGCATCACGGAGAGTTCTCCGCCATCGGGATGCTCGCCCAGCTTCTTGAGCGGCTCGGCCGCGGCGCCGCGGCCACCCCGACCGGCGGCCTTCTGCGCGATCAGGTCGACGGCGCGGTTGATCCCGACTTCAAAGACTTCCTCGGCGGTCTTGAGGTTGGCGTAGATCGGCCGAGGGGCCTTCTTCTCCCCTTCCGGGGTCGGCGGCTGGTGCATCACGAACGGCCCGTAACGCCCTATGCCCGCTTCGATTTTCCCACCCTCGGGATGCTCGCCGATCAGGCGGGGCAGCGACAGCAGGTCCAGCGCCTTGCGCAGTTCCACATCGCTGGGCGACAGGCCCTTGGGCAGCGAGGCGCGCTTGGGCTTGGGGTTTTCCTCGGTCAGCTCGCCGAGCTGCACATAGGGGCCGAAACGCCCGGTGCGCAGCGTGACCGGCTGGCCTTCGTCGTTATGACCCAGCAGCTTGCCGTCCGGCCCGATGCCGCCCTCGCCCTCGCCCTCGCCGCCCATCGGGCGGGTGTAGCGGCACTCGGGATAGGCCGAGCAGCCGATGAAGGCGCCGCCCGAACGCGCGGTGCGCAGGGACAGGCGACCCTGGCCGCAATTCGGGCACAGCCGCGGGTCCGAACCGTCGCCCTTGTCGGGGAACAGATGCGGCGCGAGCACATCGTTGATCGTCTCCAGCACCTCGGTGATGCGGAGCTCGGCGGTATCCTCGATCGCGGCGTGGAAGTCGCCCCAGAAGTCCGCAAGCAGCGCCTTCCAGTCCATGCCGCCATCGGAGACGACGTCGAGATTCTCCTCCAGCTTCGCGGTGAAGTCGTAGGAGACGTATTTCTGGAAATACCTTTCCAGGAAGATGGTTACGAGCCGTCCCTTATCCTCGGGGAAAAGACGGTTCTTGTCCTTGCGGACATATTCCCGGTCCTGGATCGTGGTGATGATCGACGCGTAGGTGGAGGGACGGCCGATGCCCAGCTCCTCCATCCGCTTGACCAGCGTGGCCTCGGTGTAGCGGGCGGAGGGCTGGGTGAAATGCTGCTGCGTCAGCACCGCGCCCTCGCCCGACAGCATGGCGTTGTCGCCGCGGGTCAGCGGGCCCTCGACCTTGGGGGTCTGGCCCTCGGTCGCCTTGGCGAAGGCGCCGAAGAAGGCGCCCTCGGCCAGCGGCGTCGCCTCCCCCTGCGACAGCGCCGGCAGGCGGCCTTCCTCATCGTCCGTCGGCTCGTCCCTGCCCTCTTCGTAGATGGCGATGAAGCCGTCGAAGACGATGACCTGGCCGGTGGCGCGCAGGCCCACCTCATTGTCGGCGGAGCGGATCTCGACCGTGGTCCGCTCCAGCTTCGCGGCCTCCATCTGGGAGGCGAGCGTGCGCTTCCAGATCAGGTCGTAGAGCCGTTTCTCATCCGCGCCCATATCGCCCAGACCGCCCGCGTCGCGGGTCATGTCGGTGGGGCGGATGCATTCATGCGCTTCCTGAGCGTTCTTGGCCTTGTTCTTGTAGATGCGCGGTTTTTCGGGAACGTAGCGCGCGCCGAACCGGTCCGAGATCGCGGCGCGCGCGGCCTGCACCGCCTCCGGCGCCATGTCGATGCCGTCGGTCCGCATATAGGTGATGTGGCCGGCCTCGTAGAGCCGCTGGGCCGCGCGCATCGCCTGCTGCGCGCCCATGCCGAACTTGCGCGACGCCTCCTGCTGCAAGGTCGAGGTCATGAAGGGCGGAGACGGGTTGCGCGTCCCCGGCTTGGCCTCGACCGAGGCGACCTTGAGCGCGCCGCCGCGCGAGGCGACCGCGGTCGCGGCCATCTCGGCGCGGGTCGCGGTCTCCAGCGTCATGCGCTCGATCTTCTTGCCGGAAAGCTCGGTCAGCCGGGCCTCGAACTCGGCCCCGCGCGGGCTTTTCAGCATGGCGCGCACGGACCAGTATTCGCGGGCCTTGAAGGCCTCGATCTCCATCTCCCGCTCGACGATCAGGCGCAGGGCGACCGACTGCACCCGCCCCGCCGAGCGCGAGCCCGGCAGCTTGCGCCACAGCACCGGCGACAGGTTGAACCCCACCAGGTAGTCGAGCGCGCGGCGGGCCAGATAGGCTTCCACCAGCTCCATGTCGATTTCGCGCGGCGCGGCCATGGCGGCCTCGATCGCGGTCTTGGTGATGGCGTTGAAGGCGACGCGCTTGACCGGCGTGTCCTTCTTGATCGCCCGGCGCTTGCGCAGCGCCTCCTGCAGGTGCCACGAGATCGCCTCGCCCTCGCGGTCGGGGTCGGTCGCGAGGATCAGGGAGGGATCGTCGGCGAGCGCGTCGGCGATGGCGCGGACATGTTTCTGCGCCTTGGCGTCGATCTCCCAGATCATCTCGAAACCGTTCTCGGTATCGACGGATCCGTCCTTGGGCGGCAGGTCGCGGACATGCCCGTAGGAGGCGAGGACGGTGAAATCCTTGCCCAGATATTTGTTGATCGTCTTGGCCTTGGCCGGGGATTCGACGACGACGACGGCCATGCGGACGGTGCTCCTGCCCCTGGGATTCAATGGTCGGGGACCATGTGTGGGCGGGGCGGGGCTTGTCAATCGCAACGCAACAAGCGGTCGCGGCGCGAAACCGCGCGGGCCGTGGCGGAAGCGGGCGGCTCAGTAGCCGCGCAGCAGGATCCGGTCCTGGTTGAGCCAGGTGAGCAGCCCCACCGCGAGGAACACCGCCAGCATGCCGCCGATCTGGTTGGCGGTGCGCCGGCGCAGGAAGCCGGCGAGCAGGTCCTCGTAGGGGATCTCGTGCAGATGCGGGGCGATGCGTCGCGCCTCCGCCAGCTGGATCCCGAAGATCGCGGCGGCCGGGGCGAAGAGCAGGAACAGGCCGGTCGCGGCCTCGCTGTCGCCGAGCGTTCCGGCGACGGCGAGCGCGGCGAGCAGGAAGCCCGCGGCCGCCGCCCCCCAGACCCCCCAGCGCGCGGCGCCGTGGTCGACCAGCACGATCATGCGGCGCATCAGGCGGTCGGCGATCTCGGCGTCCTCGCCGCCATGCCTCTGGGCCCGGCGCAGCACGTCATAGGGCACGCCATGGGTGAAGTGGCTGGCCAGCGACCAGAACACGGCCGTGAGGATCCAGTACCAGATCGAGAAGAAGGCGGTGTCGTCGAAGCTCATTCGGCGGGCTGGTTCCCTGTTCGCGCGGCCGGCGCCCTGCGCCCTGGATCGCGCGGCGCCCGGCGGCGCCCGTCATTCGGCGTGGGGCGCGCGACGCTCGGCGCGGTTCGCCGTTTATGTCTGCGATTCGACGGCTTCGCCAGTGCCGCGGGGCCGCGGGGGGAGACGGGGTAAGACGGGGGGAGGCGGGGCGGGGAGACGGGGGGAGCGACGCGGGGCGCGGGCGGAACGGGCCGCCGCGCGCGCCGGCTCCGCGGACGGGCGGCGCGGTCAGGGCCGCCGGCCGCATGGAATTCCGCGTCCGGACGTGGCATTCCGGCTCCAGACCCGTATCGGAGGACGACCCATGAGCCCCGCCCGCCTCGCGCCCTTTCCCTTCTCCCGCCCGCGCCGCCTGCGCCGCGCCGGCTGGATCCGCGACCTGGTGCGCGAAACGCGGCTGCGGCCCGAGGACCTGATCTGGCCGATCTTCGTCATGGACGGCGTGGACGCGGAGGAGCCGATCCCCTCCATGCCCGGCGTCTCGCGGCTGACCGTGGATCGCTGCGTGGAGGCCGCGCGCCGGGCCGCCGATCTCGGCATCCCGTGCATCGCGCTGTTCCCCTATACCGACGCCTCGGTGAAGACCCCGGGGGCCGAAGAGGCCTGGAACCCCGACAACCTGGTCAACACCGCCACCCGCGCCATCAAGCGCGCGGTCCCCGGCATCGGCGTGCTGCTGGACGTGGCGCTGGACCCCTACAACTCCGACGGCCATGACGGGATCGTGCGCGACGGGGTCGTGGTCAATGACGAAAGCCTGATGGCGCTGGAGAAGCAGGCGCTCGCCCAGGTCGAGGCCGGCTGCGACATCCTCGGCCCCTCGGACATGATGGACGGCCGCATCGGCATCATCCGCCGCGCGCTGGAGGAGCACGACTACCAGGACGCGCTGATCATGTCCTACGCGGCCAAATACGCCTCCGCCTTCTACGGGCCGTTCCGCGATGCGGTCGGGGCGTCGGGCGCGCTGAAGGGGGACAAGAAGACCTACCAGATGGACTTCGGCAACACCGACGAGGCCCTGCGCGAGGTGGCGCTGGATCTCGAGGAAGGCGCCGACATGGTCATGGTCAAGCCGGGCATGCCCTATCTCGACGTCTGCCGCCGGGTGAAGACCGAGTTCCAGGTGCCCACCTTCGCCTACCAGGTGTCGGGCGAATACGCGATGCTGGCCGGCGCCATCGGCAATGACTGGCTGGACGGAGACAAGGTGATCCTGGAAAGCCTCGGCGCCTTCCGGCGGGCGGGCTGCGACGGCATCCTCACCTATTTCGCCCCGCAGGCGGCGGAGCTGATGGAAGCCGCCATCTGACGGCGCTTCAGGCGGGGGGGGCGGCCGCCCCCCCGCCGAGCGTCCCGCCGACCTCTCCGCCCGCGCGCGACAAATCGCGACCCATGAATTTGAACGACGGCAGGGTCCCTGGGTCAACTTTCCCGCGGAATCTCACAAATATCTGCAATCTCGTGCATTTCCAGCGCGCGGCCGAACCTCCCGCCTGCTGACAGAACAAGCGGTTTCAGCGAGAGATTTCTTGCCTTCGCGCGCTTTCGGCCGAGGTTTGGAAGGACCGCAACCACAAGGAGGGAGGTCAGACATGGTTCGACGTCCTGCCGCGGAAGCGTTCGCGGCCATCATCGCGGCGGCTCTGCTCGCCAAGCCGGCCGAAGCCGAGGTGTTCAACAGCTCCGCCGGCCTCGTGCAGGTCGCGATCGTCGGCCCCGCTTTCGAACATCCCTGGGCGCTCGCTTTCCTGCCCGACTTCCCTCAGACCGGCGCCATGCTGGTCACCGAACGCCCCGGCCGCCTGGCGCTGATCCAGCGCGGCGAGCGGTTCGACATCGAGGGCCTGCCTCCCATCGCCGCCGGCGGACAGGGCGGGCTGCTGGACATGGCGCTTTCGCCCGACTTTTCGCGCACCGGGCTGATCTACCTGACCCATTCCGCCCCGACGGCGGACGGGGCGGCGAACACCGTCGTCACCCGCGCCGTGCTGGACCGGGAGAAACTGGTCCTGCACGACCTGCGCACCGTGCTGCGCATGACCTCGAACGAGACCGGCGGCCGGCATTTCGGCTCGCGGCTCGCCTTCGCGCCGGACGGCACGCTGTTCGTGACCATGGGCGAGCGGGGGAACCGGGCCTCGGCCCAGGATCCCGACAGCCATAACGGCAAGGTCCACCGGATCACGCCCGACGGCGGCATTCCGGCGGACAATCCCTTCGCCAATGGCGGCGGGCTGGCCTCGATCTGGTCCATGGGCCATCGCAACCCGCAGGGCGCCGCCGTGCATCCGCGCACCGGAGAGCTGTGGACGGTGGAGCATGGCGCGCGCGGCGGGGACGAGGTCAATCGCCCCAGGGCCGGGGACAATCACGGCTGGCCGGAAGTGTCCTACGGCACGCATTATTCCGGCGCGAAGATCGGTCAGGGCGAGACCGCGCCGGGCTTCGTCGAGCCGGTGCATTACTGGGACCCGTCGATCGCGCCCTCCGGGGCGGCCTTCTATGACGGCACCCTGTTCCCCGCCTGGCGCGGAGACCTCTTCGTCGGCGCGCTGAAGGATCAGCTGCTGATGCGGCTGGAGATCGAGGACGGCGAGGTCGTGGGGCAGGAGCCGCTGTTCGAAGGCGCCTTCGGCCGGGTGCGCGACGTGCGCATCGGTCCCGACGGCGCGCTGTGGTTCCTGACCGACGAGGCCGAGGGACGGCTTCACCGGGTCTCCCCCATGCTCTGACCGCCCGTCGCAGGCGGAGGCCGGGCCCGGGCCCGCGCCCGGTCGCGGCGTCGCGGGACAATCCCGGCCGGGCGTAGTATGCTTCGCGCGACGGCCGGTCCGGGCGCAGGCGCCCGGGATCGGGCCGCGCGATTACACGCGCAGGGGAAGTCGGCGAAGCTCGGCCCCCGGCAGGATCAGGAGCAGCAGCCGTGTCCATTCTTTCCAAGCCCAAATCGTCCGAGCCCGCCCGCCCCGCGTCGAAGCCGGGCCGCGCCGCCCCGCGGGCGACGCGTCGCGGCGCGCTGGCCGCCTTCTGCGCCGCCGCCATCATGGCCGTCGGCGCCTGCGCCATGCCCGGCCATGTCGCGGCGGCCGAGGACAGCGAGGTCATCGACCTGCGCGTCACCCATGCCGAGAAGCGCATGATGGCCAACGTCTCCGGCGCGCGGGAGCTGATGTCCCGCGCCAAGGGCGTGCTGATCATCCCCGGAATCACCAAGGCCGGCCTGCTGATCGGCGGGGCCTATGGCGAAGGCTCGCTGAAGATCGGTGAGGCCACGGTGGGCTACTATTCCATGGCCGCCGGCAGCTTCGGCTTCCAGGCCGGGGTGCAGAAATTCGACCAGGCCCTGTTCTTCATGACCACCGGGGCGCTGGAGAAGTTCCGCCGCTCCTCGGGCTGGGAGATGGGGGCCGACGCCGAGGTCGTGACCATCGACGACGGCATGGCCGCCTCGCTGAAGACCACCACCTCGCAGGCGCCGGTGATCTCGGTGGTCTTCGGGCAGGAAGGGCTGATGGCCGGCGTCACCCTGGGCGGCGCCAAATACACCAAGCTGAAAGAGGAATAAGCGCCGCCGGGGCGGGGGGCGGCGCGCGTCCCCCCTGCGCCCAGGCGTTCGCCTCCCCTTTCGGGTCCGGTCGGCCCCCTCCGGGGCCGCGCATGCGGTTTCTCGCCAGTCGGCCCATGTCCGCCTCACCCCGCCTGTATCTGACCGGCGCGTCCTGCGCCGGGGTCTCGACGCTCGGCGCGGGTCTGGCGGCGCGGCTGGGCGTGCCGCATCTGGATGCGGACGCCTTCTTCTGGCGCCCGACCGACCCGCCTTTCGCGGAACAGCGTCCGGTCGCGGACCGCCTGCGCCTGATCCGCGAGGCGCAGGGCGAAGGCGGGTGGGTGCTGTCCGGCGCGCTCGAAACCTGGGGCGAGGCGGTGATCGAGGCCGCCGGCCTGATCGTTTTCGTCACCACCCCCGCCCCCCTGCGGATGGAGCGCCTTGACCGCCGCGAGCGGGCCCGCCACGGCGCCCGCATCCTGCCCGGCGGCGACATGCACGCGACGCATCTGGCGTTCCGCGACTGGGCCTCGCGCTATGACGATCCCGCCTTCGCCGGCCGCAGTCGCGCCCGGCACGAGGCCTGGCTGGCCGCGAGGCCGACGCCGGCGCTGCGGCTCGACGGCGCGCGCCCCCTCGCGGAACTGGTGGACGCGGTTATCGACGCGCTGGGACGCACCGGAACGCGCTGATCCCCCCGGCGGCGGAAGATCCGGGCGGGCGCGAGACGCCGGAGGCCGGACGCCCCCAGATCCACCCCACATCCATCGGACATCCATGCGGGGTCATGTTCCACGCCGCGCCCGCGGCCGATCGGGGGCCGGAACGCGAAGGGCCGCGGGCATCGCGCCCGCGGCCCTTGTCCGGCCGGCGGCCCGCCGAGGGTCAGCTCAGCCGCTTGATCAGGCTCGACGTGTCCCAGCGCCCGCCGCCCATCTGCTGGATCTGCGCGTAGAACTGGTCGACCAGCGCCGCCACCGGCAGGGTCGCGCCGTTGGCCCGCGCCTCCTCCAGGCAGATGCCGAGATCCTTGCGCATCCAGTCCACCGCGAAGCCATGCTCGAACGCGTCGGCCAGCATGGTCTTGTGGCGGTTCTCCATCTGCCACGACCCCGCCGCGCCCTTGGAGATCACCTCCACCACCGCCTCGCCGTCGAGCCCGGCTTTCTGGGCGAAGGCCAGCCCCTCCGACAGGCCCTGGACGAGCCCGGCGATGCAGATCTGGTTGACCATCTTGGTGAGCTGGCCCGAGCCCGACGGCCCCATCAGCTTGCAGGACCGGGCGAAGCAGCCGATCACCGGCTCGGCCTTGGCGTAGGGGGCCGCGTCGCCGCCGCACATGACGGTGAGCACGCCGTTCTCGGCGCCCGCCTGGCCGCCGGAGACCGGGGCGTCGATGAAGTCGGCGCCATGCTCGGCGGCCGCGGCGTGCAGCTCGCGCGCCACGCCGGCCGAGGCGGTGGTGTTGTCCACGAAGATCGCGCCGCGGCCCAGCCCCTCGAACGCGCCGCCGGGGCCGGTGGTGACCGAGCGCAGGTCGTCGTCATTGCCCACGCAGGCGAAGACGAACTCGGCGCCCTCGGCGGCCCCGGCAGGAGAGGCGGCCATGGCGCCGCCATGCGTCTCCACCCATTTCTCGGCCTTGGCATGGGTGCGGTTCCACACCGTCACGTCGTGGCCCTTGGCCTGCAGGTGGCCGGCCATGGGGAAGCCCATCACCCCCAGTCCGATGAACGCGCATTTGGCCATATCGGGATCCTTCCTGTTCGAGACGGCCGGCCGGGCGCCGGCTGATCCGGGTCGGGCGGCGCATGGCGTCGCGCGCGTCCGAACGGGGTGGAAACTGGCCCCCGGTGATGGTCAGGTCAAGCGCACCGGGAATCGACCGCCCCGCGGCCCGACCGGGGCTGCGCGGACCGCCCCGGACACCTGTCCCCAGGCGGGGGACGCGGCGCAGGACGGACCTTGGCTCAGATCTTCAAATGGCTCTCGCGCCTGTTCGGCGCGATGGCGGTGCTCGCGGCGCTGGCCGCGGCGCTGGTTTGGGTGCTGCTCGGCGGATCGCTGCCCGACTATGACCGGGATTTCACGGTGGAGGGGGTCGAGGCGCCCGTCACCCTGCTGCGCGACATCCACGCGGTGCCGCATATCCGGGGGGCGTCCGAGGCGGACGTGTTCTTCGGGCTCGGCTTCGCCCATGCCCAGGACCGGCTGTGGCAGATGGAGACCTCGCGCCGGGCCGCGGAGGGGCGGCTGTCGGAGCTGTTCGGCGACGTGACCCTGCCCGTGGACCGCTTCATGCGGGCGCTGGACCTGCACGGGCTGGCGCGGCGCGCCCTGCCCGCCCAGACGCCGGAGGCCCGCGCGGCGCTGGAGGCCTATGCGACCGGCGTCAACGCCTTCATCCGGGCGGTGTCGCAGGAGGCGCTGGGACGCGGCGCGCCGGAGTTCTATTTCTTCGCCGACCGCATCGCGCCCTGGACGCCGGCCGACAGCCTCGCCATCGCCAAGCTGATGGCGCTGCGGCTGAGCGATCAGGCGGCGGTCGAGGTGCGCCGGGCCGCGATCAGCCTGCGCCTGCCGCCGGAGCGTCTGCGCGACCTGCTGCCCGACTATCCCGAAGCCGCGGTGATCGAGCCGCGCCAGGCCGGGCTGCCCGACGCCGCGCCGCGCGGGGTGGATTTCGCCGGCCTGCTGGGCGCCCCGACCGGCGACGCCCCCGCGGCCGTTCCGACGTCGGGTCCGACGCCGGGCGCCGCCCTCCCCGCGCTCTCCCCCGGCGCGTCAGGCGCGGCGCCGCAGGCGGCGGGGCTCGCCGGCCTCCGCTTTCCGGCGCCCTTGGGGCCGCCGACCGGCCCGCAGGCGATGCCGCCGGCGGGCAAGGGCGGGGCCTCCAACGGCTGGGCGCTCGGCCCCTCGCGCGCCGCCGCCGGGGCGCCGATCCTGGCCAATGACCCGCATCTGTGGCTCTCCGCCCCGTCGCTCTGGTATCTGGCGCGGCTGGAGCTGCCGTCGGGCGGGATCATCGGGGCCACCGTGCCGGGCATGCCGCTGGTGCTGGTCGGGCGCAATTCGGACTTCGCCTGGGGCCTGACCTCCGCCTATGTCGACGACGCCGACATCTATATCGAGAAGCTCGACCCCGAGGACCCCTCCCGCTACCTCACCCCGGACGGCCCCGCCCCCTTCGCCGAGCGGCGCGAGATCATCGGCCTGCCCGACGGGGCCGAGGCCGAGGTCCTGCTGCGCTGGACCCGACACGGGCCGGTGATCCCGCCCGACCAGCTCGGGGTCGGCGACGTGACGCCGGAGGGCCATGTGGCCGCGCTCGCCTGGACCGCGCTGGGAGAGGGCGACACCTCCTTCTCCGCCGGCTTCGCGTTGATGAAATCGCGCTCCATCGACGAAGGCGCCGCGGCCATGGCCGACCATGTGGCCCCGGCGATGAACGTGATGCTCGCGGATCGCGACGACGTGGGCATGATCGTCGCCGGCCGCGCGCCCCTGCGCAATCCGGCCTCGCCCGGGCGCGGCCGCCTGCCCGCGCCCGGCTGGATCGCGGCCAATGACTGGCAGGGCTTCCGCGACCCCGAGACCCTGCCCCGCATCCTGCGCCCCGAGTCCGGCGCCGTGGCCAACGCCAACAACCGCACCGAGGCCCGCGACTATCCCCGGCACCTGTCCTTCCACTGGGGCGATCCCTACCGCATCCGACGGCTGGAAAAGCAGCTCGCCGCGCGCGACTACCATTCGCGCGACTCGGCCGCGGCCCTGCAGAACGACGACGTCTCCGAGATGGCCCGCGCGGTCCTGCCGCTGATCGCCTCCGACCTGTGGTGGACCGGCCCCGTCGCCCCCGAGGACCCCATCGCCGCGCGCCGCCAGCAGGCGTTGGAGATGCTGGGCGACTGGAATGGCGAGATGTCCGAGCACGCCCCCGAGCCCCTGATCTTCGCCGAGTGGATGCGCCGTCTGACGCCCCGGCTGATCGAGGACGAGCTGGGCCCCGACGCCCGCCGCTTCGACGGTCCCCAGCCGGTGTTCGTGGAGCGGGTGTTCCGCAATCTGGACGGCGCCGGGGTGTGGTGCGACATCGACAAGACCTCGGCCCAGGAGACCTGCGCCCAGATCGCCCAGCTGGCGCTCGACGACGCGCTGGGGGCGCTGTCGGAGCGCTACGGCTCCGCCCCGCGCGGCTGGCGCTGGGGCGAGGCGCATGAGGCGCGCCATGACCACGAGGTGCTCGGCCGGTTCGGGCTGCTCGGGCTGATCGCCAACATCCGGCACGAGACCTCCGGCGGCGACTTCACCCTGCGCCGGTCCCAGAGCCAGGGCGGGCGCAACGAGCCTCACGCCGCCCGATTCGGCGCCGGTCTGAGGATGGTCGTGGACTTCGCGGACCCTGACAGCTCCCGGGTTGTGATTTCCACGGGGCAGTCCGGCCATCCCTTCTCGCGCCACTACGACGATCTCAACGAAGTCTGGCGGCGGGGCGACACGATCCGAATGTCTCTGGATTTTCAGGACGCAGAGGCCGGCGCGCTTGGCCTGACGCGTCTTTCGCCCCCAGGATGAAGGCGCCATGACCCCCGGTCGCCGATCCGGCGACGATCCGCATTCGTAAAAATCCATGAACGCGGATTCTTGCCTAATTCCTTAAAACGAGGGATATTCACCCGGTCCGCGGTCCATTGTGGCCGGAACCCCCTCGGCGGCTTCGCTTCACCCCCCCAAGGAACCCGGCGTTGTCGTCACCGGCTGCAAGCGTTTCCCCACACTCAGGGCCGCGGACACCCCCTTCCCCAGGGTCAATTTCACGGCCATGCCGGCCGCCCGGCGGCGTCGGCCCCCTCAGCCGTCTCCGGCTCAGTCGTTTCGGGCGGGCTCCATCCCGCCGAAGACGCCGTTGACCGCGGCCACGCCGAGACAGGCGCAGCCGACCGAGAACCAGCCTGAGATCGCCGGCGCCTCTCCCAGCACGGCGAGGCCGCCCAGCGCGGCCCCCATCGGCACCAGCGAGGCGAAGGCCGAGGTGCGCGCCACGCCCAGCACCCGCATCGCATAGCCATAAGCGACGATCGAGCCGACGCCGGCCAGCACGCCATGGGCGACGAAGTACCAGGCGAATTCGCCGAGGCTCAGATCCTGAAGGTGCAGCCCCTCGACCGCGGCCAGCACTAGCAGGAAGGGCGCGGAATAGAGCGACATGTAGGCCGCCGCCTCCAGCCCGGTGAGGGTGGTGGCGCGATAGGCGATGGTGAAGGCGGTCCAGCCGCAGGCCGCGGCCACCAGATAGGGCGCGCCGATGAAAAAGCCCCCGTCCCCGCGCAGCGCCGCCGGCCCGACCACCAGCGCGATGGAAACGGCGATGAGGCCCAGCCCGGCCAGCCGCACGCCCCGCACCTTCCGCCCGGCGACGAAGTAATCCCACAGCCCCACCAGCAGCGGCAGGGTGGCGGGCACCATCGGGCCGAACAGCGCCGCGGGCACGGTTTCCAGCCCCTTGGAGATCAGCAGGATGAAGGGCGCGCCCCAGCCCGCGGCCATGATCCACATCGCCAGCTGCGGCTGGCCCTTGGGCACGATGCCGCGGCGCAGCCAGACCGGGGACAGCAGAAGCGCCGGGACGATAATCCGCAAAATCGACGTATCGACCGGCGCCAGCGTCGATCCCTGGGCCCGCGTGACCACGATCCAGCCCGCCCAGACCACCACCGAGAACACCACCGCCGCATAGCCCTTCCAGGCCGCGACAGGGGTGGTTTTCAGTTCTGTTCCAGACATTTGGGAGGATACGGCCGCGCCGGGCCCCGCCGCCGCGCCGCCTTGCGCCGCGCCGCCCGCTCCCACGCCCGGCGCGGCGTCCCCGCCCCCGCCGCGTCCGCCATCGGGCGCGGCGCATACGGGCGTGGCCGGCGCGGCCGGGCGGGCTCCGGGCGCGCGGCCCGGCAGGTTGACGGTCATGCGATCTTTCCCTTGCTTCGCGCCTCGGCTAGAACGCCGGGCGTGCCGGGAGCGGCGTGGGACGACGGTCCGCGCGCCTGCGAAAGCCGGTCCGCGCATCTCGTTCGGGGGTCACCATGTCCGCAGAACCCGCCGTCACGCAAGCCCTCGCCGCCGAACATGGGCTTACCGCTGACGAATTCTCCCGCCTGCTGGACCTGATCGGCCGCACGCCCACCTATACCGAGCTCGGCATCGTCTCGGCGATGTGGAACGAGCATTGCTCCTACAAGTCCTCCAAGAAATGGCTGCGCACCCTGCCGACCACGGGTCCGCAGGTGATCTGCGGTCCGGGGGAGAACGCGGGCGTGGTCGATATCGGCGACGGGCTCGCCGTGGTCTTCAAGATGGAGAGCCACAACCACCCCTCCTTCATCGAGCCGTTCCAGGGCGCCGCGACCGGCGTGGGCGGCATCCTGCGCGACGTCTTCACCATGGGCGCCCGTCCGATGGCCGCGATGAACGCGCTGAGCTTCGGGCGGCCCGAGAACGCCAACACCCGCCGCCTGCTGGCCGGCGCGGTGGAGGGGATCGGCGGCTACGGCAACTGCTTCGGCGTGCCCACCGTGGGCGGAGAACTGCGCTTCCACGCGGGCTATGACGGCAACTGCCTGGTCAACGCCTTCGCCGCGGGCATCGCGAAAGCGGATTCCATCTTCTATTCCGCCGCCTCGGGCGTCGGCATGCCGGTGGTCTATCTCGGCGCCAAGACCGGCCGCGACGGGGTCGGCGGCGCCACCATGGCCTCCGCCGAATTCGGCGAGGGCACGGAGGAGAAACGCCCCACCGTGCAGGTCGGCGACCCCTTCACCGAAAAGCGCCTGATGGAAGCGACGCTGGAGCTGATGGGCTCGGGCGCGGTGATCTCCATCCAGGACATGGGGGCCGCGGGGCTCACCTGCTCGGCGGTGGAGATGGGGGACAAGGGGGGGCTCGGCATCGCGCTCGAGCTTGACGCCGTGCCCCAGCGCGAAACCGGCATGATCGCCTACGAGATGATGCTCTCCGAAAGCCAGGAGCGGATGCTCATGGTGCTGAAGCCGGAGAAGGAGGCCGAGGCGCGGGCGATCTTCGACAAGTGGGATCTCGACTTCGCCATCGTCGGCGAGACCATCGCCGAGGACCGCTTCCTGGTGCGCCACAAGGGCGAGGTGAAGGCGGACCTGCCGCTGGCCGCGCTGTCGGGCTCCGCCCCCGAATACGACCGCCCGTGGGAGCCCACGCCCGCCTCCCCGAAGGTCGAGGACATGCCCGCCTGCGAGGACGCCGCCACCGACCTGATGGCGCTGATCGGCAATCCCAACTTCTGCTCCCGCGCCTGGGTGTGGGAGCAATACGACCACACCGTCGGCGCCGACACCGCCGTGGGCCCGGGCTCCGACGCCGCGGTGGTGCGGGTGCATGGCACGCATCGCGCGCTGGCCTTCGCCTCCGACGTCACGCCGCGCTACTGCTTCGCGGACCCGGTGGAGGGCGGCCGCCAGGCGGTGGCCGAGTGCTTCCGCAACCTCTGCGCCACCGGCGCCAAGCCGCTGGCGACCACCGACAACCTGAATTTCGGCAACCCCGAGAAGCCCCGGATCATGGGCCAGCTCGTCGGCTGCCTGCAGGGCATCGGCGAGGCCTGCGAGGCGCTCGACATGCCGATCGTGTCGGGCAATGTCAGCCTCTACAACGAAACCGACGGCGCCGCGATCCCGCCCACCCCCACCATCGCCGCCGTGGGCCTGCTGGAAAGCCTCGACGACCGCATCCCCGTGGGCGGGCGCAAGGGCGACGTGCTGGTGATGCTGGGCGCGACCGTCGGCTGGCTCGACCGCTCCGCCTGGCTGGCGGAGCTGCACGGGCGCGAGGAAGGCCCGCCGCCGCCCGTGGACCTGGCCGCGGAACGGCGCGCGGGCGAGCTGGTCATCAGCCTCAAGAACCGCGGGTTGCTCAACGCCGCGCATGACCTGTCGGATGGCGGCATGGCGGTGGCGGCGGCGGAGATGGCGCTGGCCTCCCGCTGCGGCGCCACGCTGGCCGCGCCGCGCGACGGGCTCAGCCGCGCCGCCTGGTTCTTCGGCGAGGATCAGGGCCGCTACCTGATCGCCTGCCCGCCCTCCGCCGCGCTCGACGTGCTGGAGGCCGCCACCGAAGCCGGCGTGCCCGCCCGCCAGCTCGGCACGCTGGAAGGCGAGCACCTGACGCTGGGCGCCTCCTCGGTCACGCTGGACGCGCTGCGCGAGGCGCATGCCGGCGGGCTCGCCCGGATGATGGGCGAGGCCTGAGGCGAGCGAAAGCCGCCTGCCGGAGCATGGGAACGCCCGCCCATCCCTTGCGGGGGACGGGCGGGCGTTTTACGTGATACCCTGATGCGCGAGACCAAGGAGAGCCGACGCAGATGCCGATGGAATCGACCGAAATCGAACGTCTGATCCTGGACGCCTTCCCCGGCGCCTCGGTGGAGATCACCGACCTCGCGGGCGACGGCGATCATTTCGCGGCGACCGTGGTCGCCGAGGCGTTCCGCGGCATGAACCGCGTGCAGCAGCAGCGCGCCGTCTACGCCGCTCTCAAGGGCCGCATGGGGGGGGAGCTGCACGCGCTGGCGCTCACCACCCGGGCCCCTGACTGACGCTTTCCGCCCCGCGCCCCGTTTCCCCGAGCCCCAGGAGGACGCCCATGTCCCAGGTCGCGAACGAAACCAACCCCGCCCACGCCCAGATCCAGGCCGACATCACCTCGAATGACGTCGTGCTGTTCATGAAGGGCACCAAGTCCATGCCCCAGTGCGGGTTCTCCTCCCGCGTCGCCGGCGTGCTCAACTACATGGGCGTCGAGTTCAAGGACGTGAACGTCCTCGCCGACGAAGCCGTGCGCCAGGGGATCAAGGATTTCTCCGACTGGCCGACGATCCCGCAGCTCTATGTGAAGGGCGAATTCGTGGGCGGTTGCGATATCATCACCGAGATGACCCTTTCGGGCGAGCTCGACCAGCTGTTCGAGACCTCGGGCGTCGCCTATGACAAGGAAGCCGCCGACAAGATCCGCGAAGCCAACGGCTGAGCCGGATCCGCGGACGCGATACGGGCCGGTCCCTGGCGGGGCCGGCCCGTATCGCGTTTCGGAGGGCGCGCGGGGGTATGCGTTCGGGATCAGGCGGCGGCGCGGGTCTCGGCGTCGTCGTCGCCGACCGCCCGTTCCCGCCGGCGCACCCATAGCGCGGCGGCGAGCGAGACCAGCGCGCAGGCCAGCATCAGCCCGATCAGCGCCTCGGCCCGCGGGTGCAGCGTCATCAGCGCGCCCGACGCCGTGCTCAGCACCGCCCCCATGCCCACGTTGAGCGCCCCCGACAGCCCCGCGGCGGACCCCGCCAGCCGCGGATGCGCCGACACCGCCCCCGCGCTGGCCGAGGGCGAGCTGAGCCCGTTGCCGATCCCCAGGCACAGCGTCGCGCCGAACACCGTCACCAGGCTCGGCGGCGTGGCGATGACCAGCGCCAGCCCCAGCGTCAGCCCCGTGCAGGCCACCGTCCGCCCGATCACCATCATCACCCCCAGCGGGACGCGCTTCGCGAAGCGCCCGGACAGGAAGCTGCCGAAGGCGAAGCCGCCGGTGATGGTGCCCAGACAGAACCCCAGCTGCGCCGGGCTCAGCGCCAGCACCGAGCCCGCCACCAAAGGCGCCCCCGCGAGGAACGCGTAGAAGCCGCCCACCGAAAAGCTCAGGCACAGCGCGCAGCCCCAGAAGTCGCGGTTGCGCAGCAGCTCGCCATAATCGCGGAACTGCTGGGAGAAGGTGGAGGCGCGGCCGGGGAATGTCTCGTGCAGCGACACGAAGCACCAGGCGAACAGGCCCGCGCCGAAGGCGGTGTAGGCCGCGAAGCTGGCCCGCCAGCCGAAGAACTCGTCCAGCAGCCCGCCCACCATCGGCCCGACCATGGGGCCGATGGCCATGGCCATGAGCACATAGCCGATCCTGCTCGCCGCCTCGCGCGCGGGGTGGGTGTCGCGGATCATGGCCGGCGACAGGGCGGCGCCGGCGATCATCGTGCCCTGGGCCAGGCGGAAGGCGAGGAAGGTCGGGAAATCCGGGGCCAGCAGGCAGCCGACCGAGGCGCAGGCGTAGATGGCGAGGCAGGCCAGCAGCACCGGCCGCCGCCCCAGCCGATCCGAAAGCGGCCCGATGATGAGCTGAAGCGCCGCGGTGACGCCGAGATAGCCGCCGATGGCGAGGCTCGCGAGCCCGTTCCCAACCCCGAACGCCGCGGCCATGGAGCCGAGCGAGGGCAGGAACATGTTCAGCGTCAGCGCCGAGGCGGCGGTCAGCAGCACCAGCGTGGCCAGCGCCGGACGGGGCGGCGCGGTCGGCTCGGCGCCGGTGGAGAGGTCAGACATGGCAGGGGGTCCGTTGAACAGGGCGACGCCCCGAAAGATGGTCCGGACCCTAGCCCCGGCCACCCGCCGCGACAATGGCGTCGCGCGGCGCCTCCCGATCAGCCGCGCCGCGGACGTGGGCCGGTCCTCCCCCGCTTCGCGGGTGAAAATCCGCCTCCCGCCCGCATCGGCGGAGGGGGGCGAAACGCAACCGGCCCGCGCCGGGAAGGCGCGGGCCGGGAAATTCATGCAGCTCGAAGCGCCCGGACCCGCCGGGCGCGGCGCGCGATCAGGTCAGTTTGCCGTGGCAGTTCTTGTAGCGCTGGCCCGAACCGCAGGGGCACGGCTCGTTGCGCCCGACCTGGCCCCAGGTCGACGGGTCCGCGGGGTCGAGCCCCGGACGCGCCGGCGCCCCGGCCGGCGCCGCCGCCCCCACACCCGCACCCGCCATCGCCGGCTGGGCGGCGGCGGGCTGCACCGGACGCGCCTGGGCGGCGGCGGAAGCGGCGGCCTGCTCCATCATCCGGCGCTCGGCCTCGCGGCGGGCCTCCTGCTCCTCGGGCGAGACCACCTGCACATAGGACAGCTGGCGGGTCACGTCGCGGCGCAGGCGGCCCAGCAGGGCCTGGAACAGCTCGAAGGCCTCGGACTTGTATTCGTTGAGCGGATCGCGCTGCGCGTAGCCGCGGAACCCGATGACCGAGCGCAGATGCTCCAGCGTCACCAGATGCTCGCGCCAATGGTGGTCGATGGTCTGAAGCAGCACCGATTTCTCGATCTGGCGCAGCACGTCGGGGCCGAAGGCGGCGGCCTTCTGGGCCATCTGCTCATCGGCCATCTTGTGCAGACGCTCGCGGATCTGCTCGTCATCCACGCCTTCCTCGGCGGCCCAGGCGATGACCGGGGCCTCCTTGCCGAAGTTCTCCAGCACCTTGGCGTAGAGCCCCTCGGCGTCCCACTGGTCGGCATAGGCCTTGGGCGGGATATGCTCCTGCACCAGGTCGTCGACCAGCTCGTGGCGCATGTCGCGCACGGTTTCGGCGACGTCCCTGGCCTCCATGATCTCCCGGCGCTGGCCGAAGATGGCCTTGCGCTGGTCGTTCATCACGTCGTCGAACTTCAGCAGGTTCTTGCGGATGTCGAAGTTGCGCGCCTCGACCTTGCCCTGCGCCTTCTCGATCGCCTTGTTGACCCAGGGGTGGACGATGGCCTCGCCCTCCTGCAGGCCGAGGGTCTTGAGCATCTTGTCCATGCGCTCGGACCCGAAGATGCGCATCAGGTCGTCGTCGAGCGCGAGGTAGAAGGACGAGCGGCCCGGATCGCCCTGACGGCCCGAACGGCCGCGAAGCTGGTTGTCGATGCGCCGGCTCTCATGCCGCTCGGTGCTGATGACCCAGAGCCCGCCGGCCTCCCGCGCCACGGCCTTGTCGGCCTCGGCCAGCGGCGTCAGCTCGGCGACGATGGCCTGGAAGCCCGCCTCGTCGGTCACGCCGCGTTCGGTCGCCAGTTCGCGCGCCATCATGTCGACATTGCCGCCGAGCTGGATGTCGGTGCCGCGGCCGGCCATGTTGGTGGCGATGGTCACCGCGCCGGGCTTGCCGGCCTTGGCGACGATATAGGCCTCCTGCTCATGGTGGCGGGCGTTGAGCACGGCGTGGGGGATGCCCTTGCCGGCCTTGGCCAGGTCCTCCAGATGAGCGGCGGTGGCCTCCAGATACTCCTTCCGCTCCTGCTCCTTCTTCTTGCAGGCGGCGGCGAAGGTCCGAAGCACCTCGGCGGTCTTCGACAGCGAGGCCGGCGTGCCCAGCATGGCGGAGAGCTGCTCGGATTTTTCGATGGACGTGGTGCCGACCAGCGCCGGCTGCCCGCGGCGATGGGCGTCGGCGATCGCCTCGATCAGCGCCAGCCCCTTCTCGGCCCCGGAGCGGAACACCTGGTCGTCCTCGTCCACGCGGGCCACGGGGACGTTGGTGGGGATCTCCACCACTTCGAGCCCGTAGATGGATTCGAACTCGTCGGCCTCGGTCATCGCGGTGCCGGTCATGCCCGACAGCTTGTCATAGAGCCGGAACAGGTTCTGGAAGGTGATCGAGGCCAGCGTCACGTTCTCGGGCTGGATCGCCACGCCTTCCTTGGCCTCCAGCGCCTGGTGGAGCCCGTCGCCGAAGCGGCGGCCCTCCATCATGCGCCCGGTGAACTCGTCGATGATGATCACCTTGCCGCCGCGGGTGATGTAATGCGTGTCGCGGCTGAACAGCTTGTGCGCCCGCACCGCCTGGTTGACGTGGTGAACGACGGAGACGTTCTCGGCGTCGTAGAGCCCGCCCTCCCCGTCCAGCAGGCCGGCGGCGCGCAGGCGCTGCTCGATGAACTCGTTGCCCTCTTCGGTCAGCGAGGCGGAGCGCTGCTTTTCGTCGACCTCATAGTGCTCCTCCGACAGTTCGGGGATCAGGGCGTCGACGGCGCGATAGGTGTCGGCGGAATCCTCGGCGGGACCGGAGATGATCAGCGGGGTCCGGGCCTCGTCGATCAGGATCGAGTCGACCTCGTCCACGATGGCGAAGGCATGGCCGCGCTGGGTCATGTCCTCCAGCCGGAACTTCATGTTGTCGCGCAGGTAGTCGAAGCCCAGCTCGTTGTTGGTCGCGTAGGTGATGTCGCAGGCATAGGCCTCGCGCCGGGCGGCGTCGTCCATGCCGGGCGTGATGACGCCGGTGGTCAGCCCGAGAAAGCCGTAGACCTGGCTCATCCACTCCGCGTCGCGGCGGGCGAGGTAGTCGTTGACGGTGACGACATGCACGCCCTTGCCCGCGATGGCGTTGAGATAGGCGGGCAGCGTGGCCACGAGGGTCTTGCCCTCGCCCGTCTTCATCTCGGAGATCCGCCCCTGGTGGAGCACCATGCCGCCGACCAGCTGCACGTCGAAGGGCCGCATGCCGAGCGCGCGCCTGGCGCCCTCCCGCGCCACGGCGAAGGCTTCGGGGAGCATGTCGTCCAGGCTTTCGCCCTTCGCGTGCCTGTCCCGGAATTCGGCGGTCTTGCCGCGCAGCGCCTCGTCGGAGAGGGCCGAGACCTCATCCTCCCGCGCGTTGATGGCGCCGACCTGGCGCATCAGCGACTTGACCTTGCGGTCGTTGGCGGTCCCGAAGACCTTCTTGGCGACGGCGCCCAATCCAAGCATGTCTGCCGGCATCCCTGCTGTGGCGGCCAGCCCGGCGCGTTTCCGCCCCGCCGGCCGCGTGAAATCCGCGTCTCCCGCCTCGCGCCGCCTTCATGGCGTGGTGCGCGCGCCGCGCGGCCCGCCGGGACAGCCCCGAAGAGACAGCCCCGAAGGATCAACGCCGCGACGCCGCCCGACGCTGGCCGGACGGCGGCGATCAACTCCGCGCGACCCGGAGGCCGCGGAACGCGGCGCTGCCCGGGGGGCGCTTGCCCGACCCGCGCGCACGCGCTAGATGGAGGCCGGATCGCGCCGAGACGGCCCGTTCAGGGGCCGCGAGACAGTTAGGCAGCGCCCGCCCGCGTGTCAACGCGCCCGCCTGTCCCGCCCTTCGGGGCGCCCGATCCTCCGCCGGGCCGCGGGTCCGCGAAAAAGCCCGCCCCGGATCACCAAACAGGAGAGCTTCATGCCCCTTCCCGTCCTGCGCCGCGCCGCGGCTCCGGCCGCCATCGCCGCCGCCCTCGCGCTCGCGCCCTTCGCCCTGTCCGCCCAGACCTCGGGCCAGACTTCGGGCCAGACGACGGCGCCCGCCGAGGCCCCCGCGGACGCCGCCGCGACCGCGGAACCCGCGCCGGAGCCCTCGATCTCCGACGTGCTGGCCACGGTGAACGGCCACGAGATCACGCTCGGCCAGATCATCCTGATGCGGGCCAACCTGCCCCAGCAGTACCAGCAGATCCCGGACGCGCAGCTGCTGCCGGCGCTGGTCGACCAGGCGGTGACCCAGTACCTGCTGTCGCTGGAAGCCGCCGAGGAAGGCTATGGCGACAGCCCGCTGGCCAAGCTGCGGGCCGAGCTGGACAAGCAGTCCTACCTCGCCGAGGCGAAGATGCGCGACATGGTCGCCGAGGCCACCACGGACGAGAAGCTGCAGGCCGCCTATGAGGCGCAAATCGCCTCCATCGAGCCCGCGCAGGAGATCCGCGCCTCCCATATCCTGGTCCCCGAGAAGGAGACCGCCGAGCAGATCAAGGCCGACATCGCCGCCGGCGCCGACTTCGCCGAGAAGGCCAAGGAATTCGGCACCGACGGCACCAAGGACCGGGGCGGCGATCTGGGCTGGTTCGAGAAGGGCCAGATGGTCCCCGAATTCGCCGACGCCGCCTTCGCGGCCGAGGAGAACGTGGTGACCGGCCCGGTCGAGACCCAGTTCGGCTGGCACCTGATCCTGGTCACCGGCCATCGCGACCAGCCGGTCCCGACCTTCGAGGAGAGCCGCGAAGAGCTGGCTCAGGGTCTCGCCGCCGAGGCCGCCCAGGCCGCCGTGGCCGAGATCCGCGACGGCGCCGAGGTCGTGCTGTCCGAGGACGCCCCGGCCCCCGGCGCGATCCGCCGCGACGACCTTCTGACCGGTAACTGATCTCCGATCCTCTCCGACCGCCGGGGCCGGGCGAGCGCGATGGACGCTCGCCCGGCCCTTTTGGTTTGCGAACCGCGTCGCCGCGCCCTGCGTCGTTGGCTTCAAGGGGGGCGCATCGCAACTCCCCGCGTGACCTGCGTGCGCGCACGCGCTATCCCGTTGCCCAGAACGCCGGCGCCCGAGTCCGGCGCATCCAGGATCGAGCTCCGGGGGACCCCATGGCCAGCGACGGCAAGAAGAAGAAATCCGGGGGCGGCAAGAAGAAGCGCGCCGAGCTCGCCGCCCGGCTGGACGCCCTGCAGGCCGAGGTCGCGACCCTCGACGCCGCCCTGCGCGAGCTGGCCCCCGAACCCGCCGCCTCGGCTCCCGTCGCGCCGCCCGCTCCCACCGCGAAACCCGCCAAGGCGGCGCCGCAGGTGTCTCCGCTGGCCCCCGCCGCCTTTCCCGCCCTGCCCCCGGTCGCCGGCGTGCGCTTCG
This sequence comes from Albimonas donghaensis, assembly GCF_900106695.1. Classification (GTDB taxonomy): domain Bacteria; phylum Pseudomonadota; class Alphaproteobacteria; order Rhodobacterales; family Rhodobacteraceae; genus Albimonas; species Albimonas donghaensis. The sequence goes on along the minus strand of NZ_FNMZ01000011.1, from coordinate 34,246 downwards.
CCGCCGGCGAGGCCGGGGTGCGCTACAAGGGCCGCAAGGACGTGATGCTGGCGATGCTGGCGGCGGGCTCGGTGGTCACGGGGGTGTTCACCCGCTCCTCCACCCGCGCCGCGCCGGTGCGGTGGTGCGAGACCCTGCGCGACGCGCCCGGGGTCAAGGGCGCCCAGGCGATCCTGGTCAATTCCGGCAACGCCAACGCCTTCACCGGCCGCAGCGGCGCCGAGGCGGTGGAGGCGCTGGCCGCCGCCGTCTCCGCGGCCACGGGCGCTCCGAAATCCGGGGTGTGGATGGCCTCCACCGGCGTGATCGGCGAGGCCTTGCCCCATGAGCGCATCGCCGCCAGGCTGGACGAGCTGAACGGCGCGCTCTCCGAGGACGCGGGCGAATCCGCGGCGCGCGCGATCATGACCACCGACACCTTCCCCAAAGGCGCCTCCGAGGTGCTGGCCCTGGACGGCGCCAAGGTGACCATCGCCGGCTTCGCCAAGGGCTCGGGCATGATCGCGCCGGACATGGCGACGATGCTGGGCTTCGTGTTCACCGACGCCGCCATCGACCGCGACCTGCTGCGCCGGATGCTGGCCGAGGCCTCGGACCGCAGCTTCAACGCGATCACCGTGGACAGCGACACCTCGACCTCCGACACCGTGCTGGTGGCGGCGACCGGCAAGGCGGCGATGGACCCGATCGCGTCCAGGCGCGACCCGCGGGCGGCGGCCTTCGCCGAGGCGCTGGAGCGGGTGCTGCGCGACCTCGCCCAGCAGATCGTGCGCGACGGCGAGGGGGCGACCAAGCTGGTGGCGGTGACCGTGACCGGCGCCAAGTCGGCGCGGGCGGCGAAGAAGGTCGGGCTGGCCATCGCCAACTCGCCGCTGGTCAAGACCGCCATCGCCGGCGAGGACCCCAACTGGGGGCGCATCGTGATGGCGGTGGGCAAGTCGGGCGAGGTCGCCGACCGCGACCTGCTCTCGATCCGCTTCGGCGACATCACGGTGGCGGAGGCGGGCTGGGTCTCGCCCGGCTATCAGGAGGCCGACGGCGCCGCCTACATGAAGCGCGACGAGCTGGAGATCGGGGTGGATCTCGGGGTCGGCACGGGCTCGGCGACGGTTTGGACCTGCGACCTGACCAAGCGCTATATCGAGATCAACGCCGACTACCGTTCCTGACACGCCGGCGCCGGTTGCGCGCCTTCCTTTCGATGCGAAGGGAGGGCGCGTCGGCGCCGCCGCCCCGCGCAGGGCATGACCACCGGAGCCGGCCCCATTGCGGACCGGGTTGCCGCGCGACTGGGCGCGGCGCGGGCGCATTCCCTCTCCCGACAGCGCCGCCGGGCGCTTTCGCGGCAAGAGGCGCGGGCCCCTGCCGGAACAGGCCGATGACGACCGCCGCCGCTCCGGCGCGGCCCGTTCATCCCGCCGCGGGCGCCCGGCGGCGCGATGCGCCGAGGCGCACATGCTGGCCGGCGCAACCATTTCCAACCCGCCCCAGGCGGTCCGCCCGGCGCCGATCCGGTCCAGCGCCCCGACGCCGGGATCAGCCGCGCGCGGACGTGGCGGGGATAGTCCGAACGAGACCGCGCCCTCCGCCCGGCGCGCCGCTCGCGAAGGGGCGCGCCAAGCCTCGCCCCGCGACGCCGGGGATCGTCCTGCGAAGCGCCGAAGACCGCGCCCGGACATGACGCGACGGGACCGGGTTCGCACTAGGACGCGTCCCCATAAACGGGATTCCCATGACCTCGCATCTTTGATTCAACCTCCCTATAGGAGGAGGTATCGATGCGCCGTCACGAACTGACCGACCGGGAATGGGCGATCATCCAGCCGCTGCTGCCGCAGAAGTCGCGCGGCGTGCCGCGGGTGGACGACCGCCGTGTGATCAACGGCATCCTCTGGAGGTGCCGGGCGGGAACGCCCTGGCGGGACGTGCCCGAGCGCTACGGCCCGCGGACCACGCTCTACAACCGTTTCACTCGATGGCGTGCGGCCGGGGTCTGGGATCGCACTCTGGAGGCGATCTCAGAGGCCTATGACGGCGACATCGTGATGATCGACAGCTCCTGCGTCCGCGTCCACCAGCACGGGGCCGCGGTAAAAAGGGGGGTCCCGCCGAGGACGACGGCGGGCATGGCTGCATGGGACATTCCCGCGGGGGGCTGACCACCAAGATCCACGCCCTGGTCGATGCCGAGGGCCGCCCCGTCCGCCTCAAGCTGACGCCCGGCCAGGCGGGCGACGCGCCGGTCGGGACGGAGTTCGTCGCCGATCTCGATCCTGGCGCGACCCTGATCGCGGACCGAGCCTACGACACCAACCCGATCCGCGACGGCGCCGCCTCCCGCGGCGTCTGGGCCAACATCCCGCCCCGCGTGATCCGCAAGGACGCTTTCAGCTTCAGTCCGTGGGTCTATCGTCAGCGGAATCTCGTCGAGCGGTTCTTCAACCGCATCAAACAGTTCCGCGGTCTTGCCACCCGATACGACCGGCGCGCCGATAATTACCTCGCCGCCCTCAAGCTCGCCGCAATCCGCTTCTGGATCGCGAAGATATGAGTCCGCGCCCTAGACGGAGCGCCCGCAGGCCCCGCGATCCCGGTTCGGGCGCGTCCCGGCGCAGGGCGCCCTCGGCGCCCCGCGCCCTTCGGCAGGCTCAGCGGCAGTCGGCGGGACGGTCGAAGTCGACCCGCTCCACCACATCGCCCGAGGTCGAGAGGATCTCCACCACCAGCGCACGGGGCGGCGGATCGACCCCGCGCAGCGCGCCCTCGAACACCACACGGGTCATCACCTGCGCGCAGATGCCGGGCGTCCGCTCCAGGGCATGGGTGACGATCAGGCGGTCCCCCTCGCGCCGCTGGGCGCTGTCCGGCCCCGCCTTGTGACAGGCGTCGGGCGCCATGACCGGGACCGCATAGCGGATCGCCCCCGGCGAAAACCGCGCCGACGCGCCGCGCGGCCCTGCGACCTCCGTTGCGCAGCCCTCGCCCGTCGCGGAGGGCGACGCGCCCTCGCCCTGCCCCGGCATGCATCCCGCCATCGCCATGACCCCGCCTGTGAGAACCGCCCGCGCGCCGGCCCTGAACCGGCGCGCGCTCGTCATGCTCGAACGGCTCATGCCAGCTCGGCTTCCAGCAGCCACGAGCCGGTGTAGCTCGACGAATAGCCCTGGACGTCGAGATAGTGGGCGCCGCTCTCCTCCGCCGTGAACAGGAGCTGGGAGTCGTAGCCGACCCCGCCGTCGTCGTTGTAGCCGATCTCGTGGCCCATGGCGTCCCGCAGCCGCAGATAGGGGTCCAGAAGGTCGCCCCCGCCCGAGTCCGCCCCGCGCAGGTCGAAGCGGTAGGTGTCGCCGGCGAACAATTCCACCTCGACCCAGTCGCGATCGCCTTCCGCCTCCAGCTCGCCCGAGATCGCGCCGCCGATGGCCACCGCGCCGGCCCCGCCCACGGTGTCGCCGAAATCGTCCTCGACCCCCGCGCGGGTCTGCCGGGCGGCCAGCGCATAGGTCCCCTCGCCATTATCGCCATAGCTGCGCGCCGACAGGTAGTGGACGCCCGAATAGCCGGCCGCGTGCTCGATCAGGGAATTCAGCCCGTCGCCCCCGTCATCGTCGAACGCGAGCAGGCCGCCGTCCTGGTCGTAGAGCGTCAGCGTGGTGTCGGACAGCGTGCCTCCGACCAGATCGAAGCGGTATTCCGCGCCCCGCGTGAGGTCGACCGCGAACCAGTCCGCATCGCCCGCGCTCTCCAGCTCGCCGGCGATCTCCTCGCCGATGGCCAGCACGCCCCCGGTGCTCGCGTCATCGCCGAAATCGTCGCCGGCCCCCGACAGCGTCTGCGAGACCACCTCGTAAGTCCCCACACGCCCATCCCCGTAGCCGCCGACGCCCACGTAATGGGCGCCGGTCTGGGTGGCGAACCAGGTGATCTGCGAGTTCAGCCCCTGCCCGCCATCGTCGTCGGTGGCGATCAGCTCGCCGTTCGGACCGTAGAGGTTCATGATCGGATCGGAGAGCGTGCCGTCCGACGTATCCGCCCCCAGCGCATCGAACTGGTAGGTCCCGCCGCGGACCAGCGACACCTCGAACCAGTCGCGGTCTCCGGCGATCTCGAGGTCGCCCATGGCCGCGCCGTCGGCGTCCAGCGTCCCCGCGGTGGACGTGTCGCCGGAGAAGTCGTCGTCCAGGCCGAGATCCTCCACCGACACGGTGTAGCCGCCCTCGTACTGGTCGGCGTAGGCGGCGGCGGAGATGAAGTGCAGCCCGGTGGAGGACGCGGTGAAGATCAGCGAGGAGGCCAGCCCCTCGCCGCCGTCATCGTCCTCGTCCACCAGGTTCGCGTTGCCGTCATAGACCCGCAGATAGGTGTCGGAGACCGCGTTCGGCCCCGACCCCTCCAGGTCGATCCGGTAGACCTGGCCCGCGGTCAGCTCGATCCCGTGCCAGTCGCGGTCGCCCGCGAAGTCCAGGCTGGAGCTGACGGAGCCGCCCGCGAAGATCTCCGACGTGGTGCCGCGGCCCGCGGGCAGGTCGCCGTTCTCGCCGCCCTGCTCGCTCATCGACAGGACGTAGCCGCCGGAGCCGCTGTCGGCGTAGGAGCCGGCCGAGAGATAATAGGTTCCCGAAGAGCGCGGCGCGAAGGTCTCGATCCGCGAGAACAGCCCCTCCCCCCCGTCATCGTCCGAGGCGAGCTCGGCGCCCGAGGAGTCGAGCAGGCGCAGGTAGGTGTCGGAAACCGGGGCGTCGCCGGCGCCGACCATGTCGAACGTGTAGACCGACCCGCCGGTGAGCCGCACCGCCACCCAGTCGCGGTCGCCGACCGGGTCGAGTTCGCCCTCGTAAGCCGCGCCGGGGGCGACGGTCGCCTCGGTCGAGCCGTCGTCGGGCACGTCGCCGCCGCCGTCGCCCGGCGCCGACAGCAGCGTCGCCGAAACCCGGTAGTCGCCTTCGAACCGGTCGGCGTAGGCGCCCGCCTCCACATAGATGGTCCCGTCCGCGGTGGCGGTGTGGATGAGCTGGGAGTTCAGCCCTTCGCCGCCGTCGTCGTCCGTGGCCAGCAGCGTGCGGTCGGCGGAATAGAGACGCAGCAGCGGGTCGGCGAGCGCGCTTTCCCCGCCCGCGCCGACGATGTCGATCAGGTATTCGCCGCCCGCGACCACCTGCAGCGCGTGCCAGTCGCGATCGCCCGCCGCTTCCAGCCGGCCGGTCGCGTCGTCGCCCGGCGCCACCCTGGACCGCGTGTCCACGCCGGCCGCATGGTCGTCGTCGGGAGAGCGCGCGAGCGTGCTCCTGCGCGCCTGGATCGTGTAGGTTCCGGTGTTGTCCCCGTAGCTCTGCGCCGCGAAGTAATAGCGGCCGGCCTGGGAGGCGGTGAACTCGATGCGCGCGTTCAGCCCGTCGCCGCCGTCGTCGTCGGTGGTGATCGCCGCGCCGTCGGGGCCGTAGAGCGTCAGCAGCGGGTCGGTCAGCGTGCCGTGCCCGGTTTCCGCCCCCCGCAGGTCGACGCGCACCTGCTGCCCTTCGCGCAGGCGCATGCCGAAGACGTCGAGGTCGGAGCCGGTCTCGATCTCGCCGGTCGCGGGGCGGCGGTTGCGCAGGCCCGACGCATTGGCGATGTCGTCGCCGTGATCGTCGTCGGCGGGCTGCGGCGGCGCCGGCGTATCGACGGCCAGCGCCGAGATCGCCTCGGCCAGGGCCAGCATGTTGGCGCGCGGCACCTGGGCGTTGATGTTGGCGACGTTGTCGTTCTCGTCATCGCCATCGGTGATGGTGTCGGCCGTGGACAGCAGCAGCGAATGGAACTCCGCCGGGGTCAGCCGGCGGCCCAGCGTGTTCTGCGCGATCTCCTGCGCCAGGGCCGCCATGCCGGCGATCACCGGGGCGGCCTGCGAGGTGCCGCCCTGACTGGCGAAGCCCCCGCCAGGCGCCGCGCCGGTGATCATGGCCCCGGGCGCGAAGATCTCCCCCATCGAGGCGCTGCGCTGCGAGAAGGAGGTGACCCGGTCCGCGCCGGTGGTGAAGTCCTTGGCGCCGGAGCCGAAATCCACCCGCCCGAAATCGCCCGACCAGACCGCGCCCACGGCGAGCGCGTTGGGATCGGCGGCGATGGACGACACGCCCGCCGTCTGGTGGGTGAAGAAGTCGTTGCCCGCCGCGACCGTGGTGATCACGCCCAGCGCGTTCAGCGCCGCGAATTCATCCCCGAGCGCGCCGTTGGTGCGCGTGGCGGAGACGTTGTCGCCCCCGCCCAGCGACATGTTCACCGCCACGATGTTGTAGGCGGCGGCGTTGTCGATGACCCAGCGCAGGGCGCTCTCGATCCCGGCCATGCCGCCGCTGCCGGAATTGTCCAGCACCTGCAGCGCGGCGATGTCCGCCCCCGGCGCGACGCCCCTGTAGGCCGCGGTCTCCGACCCGACGATGGAGGCGACATGGCTGCCATGTCCCTGCACGTCGTCCGCCGACCCGTCGCGGTCCGAGGAGAAATCCTGCGCGAAGACGATGCGGTCCGAGACCCCGTCGCCATTCGCGTCCGCGCCGAAGGCCGCATGGTTGAGGTCGATGCCGGTGTCGAGCACGGCGACCGTGTAGCCCGACCCGTCGATGCCCGAGAAGCGCGCGTCGGCGCGCATCGCCGCGACCCCCGCGAGATCCGCGGCGGCGTTGGACTGCACGCCGATCTGCGTCGGTCCGGTATTGGTGGAGACCTTGTCGTCGGAGCCCGAATCCGTGGTGTCGGTGCCGCTCTTGCCGCCCTCGAAACGGAACATCGAGGCGTCGACCTCGGTCGCGTCGACACCGCGCAGCAGGATGGAATTGCGCCCGACCTGGATGCGCGCGCCGTCATCGGTCTGGGTGATCACCAGGTCGGTGAAGTCGATGCTGGTGGCGGTCAGGTCGATCCGGTCGCCCTGCGAGGCGTCGAAATCGGTGATGGTGTCGGCGCCCCAGCGCCCGCCGAAGACGAAGCTGTCGCCGCCCCTGCCGCCGGTCAGCTGGTCGCGTCCGCCGCCGCCGGCCAGCACGTCGTCGCCGCCCCCGCCATTGAGCCGGTCGGCGCCGCGCCCGCCGTTCAGGTCATCGTCGCCGCGGCCGCCCAGCAGCCGGTCGCGCCCGCCCCGGCCATCCAGTTCGTCGGCGCCGCCACGCCCCCGCATCACGTCGTTTCCGCGGGTTCCGTTCAGGTCGTCGGCGCCACGCGCCCCTTTGAAAACAGGCACTGTTTTTCCCCCTGGTACCCGCGGCATCGGAGCGTGTTCGCCCTGACTTCCGGCGGCTGTCGTAACGTTAGGCGCGGGATGAACATTGGACAACCATAGCGAAACAATGGGGCCCTTACGGTTCGGAACCGTCGAGCGCGTGCAAGATCGCGCGGCTCGGATATCCCTGAAGCCGTTAAAAAATTTTTACCAGGACGCGGCCCCGCATCTCCACATATGCAAAGTGATGAAATTGTTCATGTTCCTGCGCGCCATCGCGTCACCCCGGCGCGCGCGCGATCGCGGCGCGCCCGCAAGCCGCGGCCGCTGGCGGAGGCCGGCGCGGTGGCGTAAAATCCGGCTCCGCGCCGCATGTTTTTTTCACGCGCGCCGTCCCGAGCCCGGATGACGGGGGCGATTCCCCCCCTCCGGCGCCCCCGCCGCCCCCGCGCCCGCGGCGCAGGATGCGAGTCGCCCGCCCGGACGGCCGATCCGCGCCCACAGGAGGAGAAGCCGCCGATGGTCGAGATCTATGTGGACGCCGACGCCTGCCCGGTGCGCGACGAGGTGCTGCGCGTCGCCGCCCGTCACCGTCTGCGCACGCACATGGTCTCGGACGGGGGCATCCGGCCCTCGACCGACCCGATGGTCTCGACGGTTTTCGTGACCGGCGGCGCCGACGCCGCCGACGACTGGATCGCCGAGCGCATCGGCCCGTCGGATATCTGCGTGACCAACGACATCCCGCTCGCCTCCCGCTGCCTGGAACGCGGCGCCCAGGCGCTGAAGCCCAATGGCGAGGCGTTCACCGAACATGGCATCGGCATGGCGCTCGCCCAGCGCGAGCTGATGCAGACCCTGCGCGAGACCGGCGCCGTCACCGGCGGGCCGCGGCCGTTCTCGAAGGCCGACCGCTCGAACTTCCTCAACCGGCTGGAAACGGCGACGCAGGCGGCCAAACGCCGGAGCTGACCCCTTGCGCCGGTCCCCGCGCCGGGGTCAGGCTGGCGCGGTCCGCCCCGGCGCCTCCGCCCCGGCGCGCTTCCGCCCCGACCCCGCTCCCCCCGAGGACCATCGCCATGACCGCCGCCGATCCCGACCTCCTGCCCTACGAGATGGGCCTTGAACCCGGTCTCGAGCCCGGCTTCGACGTGCCCGCCCTGCCCGGCGCCTCGGAGGATGAGATCGAGACCCCGGCCCTGGTCGTGGATCTCGATGCGATGGAGGCCAATCTGCGCGCCATGGCCGAGCGCAACGCCGCCGCCGGGGTCAAGCTGCGCGCCCATGCCAAGAGCCACCGCTCGCCGGAACTGGCGCTGGAGCAGATCCGCATCGGCGGCGCCATCGGCGTGTGCTGCCAGAAGATCGCCGAGGCCGAGGCCATGGTCCGCGGCGGCGTGCGCGACGTGTTCGTGACCAACGAGATCGTGGACCCGCGCAAGATGGCCCGCGCCGCCCGGCTGGCCCGCCAGGCGCGGGTGATCGTGATGTGCGACGACGCGCGGGTGCTGGCCGACTGGTCGGCGGCCGCGATCAGCCATGACGTGACGCTGGAAATGGCGGTGGAGATCGATTGCGGCACGCATCTCTGCGGCGTCGATCCGGGAGAGCCCGCGGCGGACCTCGCGGCCAGGGTCGCCGCCACGCCGGGGCTCCGCTTCGCCGGGTTGCAGGCCTATCACGGCGCCGCCCAGCATATTCGCGACGCGGATGAGCGACGCGCCGCGATCGAGGCCGCCGCCGACGCCGTGCGCCTCACCCTCACGGCGCTGGAGGCCCGCGGCCTGCCCTGCCCGATGGTCGGCGGCGCCGGCACCGGCAGCTGGGAGTTCGAGGCCGCCTCCGGCGTATGGACCGAGATGCAGTGCGGCTCCTACCTGTTCATGGACGCCGATTATCAGCGGGTGGCGGCGGCGGAGGGCCAGGGGCTCGGCGCCTTCGCCAATTCCCTGTTCCTGATGGCCACGGTGATCTCCAAACGCCCCGGCCGGGCGGTCTGCGACGCCGGCCTCAAGGTCACCAGCCTGGAGAGCGGCCCGCCCCGGATCGAGGGCGTGCCGGGCGCGCGGGTCATCGGCTGCTCGGACGAGCATGGGCGGATCGAGGACCCGGAGGACCGGCTGGATGTGGGCGACCGGGTGCGGCTGATCCCGGGCCATTGCGACCCGACGGTGAACCTGCACGCCTGGATCGTAGGCCTGCGCCGCGGCCGGGTGGAGCGGCTGATCCGCGTGGCGGCCCGCGGCCGGTCGCTCTGACCGGGCCACGGAACCGGACGGCGAGCTCAGGGCGGCGGGGACCGGGGGCGCAAGGCGCGTAGGGCGGGTGCGAACCCGCCGCGCCCCCGCTCCACGCCACGCCCCAAACCCGCTCCGCTCCGCGCCCTACCCCCGCGCCTTCGCCGCCACCCGCGCCAGCCAGACATCCACCAGCGGCCGCACCGCGGGAGCCAGCCGCAGCATGGCCCAGGCCGTGGCCCCCACGGGGATGTCGAACCGCCCCCGCGCCACCCCGCGCAGCATCGCCTCGGCCACCTTGTCGGCCCGCCAGGCCCCCGCGGTCCCGGCGATGGCGGCGAGCTCGGGCGGACGCTCATGCCGCTCGGCGACGAGCTGGGGGGTCTCGGTGTCCGGGGGATGCGCGATATGGATGCCGACGCCCTCCGGCGCGGCCTCGATCCGCAGCGCCTCGGCCAGCCCGCGCAGGGCGAACTTGGTCGGGGCGTAGGCGGCGTAGCCCGGCAACCCCATCAACCCCGCGGCCGACCCCACGAACAGGATGCGCCCGCCCCGCGGCCCCTCGCCATCCGCCTCCGAGCGCCCGCGCATCGCGGCCAGCGCCGGGCGGGCGAGGTTGAGGGCGCCGAAATAGTTCACGGTCATCAGCGTCTCGAACACCGCGGGCGACAGGTCCTCGACCCGCCCCGCCCGCGCGGCGCCGGCGCAGGCGACGGCGAAATCGACGGGCCCGGCGAGGCGTTCGGCCCGCGCGAAGCCCGCGGCCACGGCGACCGGATCGGCGACGTCGAGGGCGACGAGGCCAACGCGCGCCTCGGGATGTTCGGCGCGCAGGACCTCGGACGCGTCGGCGAGCCGGGACGCGTCGCGGGCCAGCAGCGTCACCGCCGCGCCGCGCGCGACCAGCGCCCGCGCCAGCGCCAGGCCGATGCCGGAAGACCCGCCGGTGATCGCCGCGTGCCGGGGCGGCCAGGGCGGAGGAGCGGAGGAAGGACGGGACGGGGCGATGACGGACCTCCGGGGGCGGGGATGGGAGCGGGGTTGGGGACGGGTCGCGAAGGCGGCCGAGGTTCGCGCGATGGAACACCACTCCGCGCGCGGGCGCCAGCGCCAAGCCGCCTGACGGCCCGGCCGGCGCCGCCCCTCCCCCCCTCTCGCCCGGCCCCGCGCGAGGGAGCCGCGCGACGCCCGTTGCGAGGATGGGACCGGCCCGCCCGCGCGGCGGGGAGGCCTCGGCGCGGATGTCCCCGCCGCGGGCGGCGACGGGCCGCAAGGGGGCGGGCCGCAAGGGGACCGGCTGCGGTGACGCGGCGGCCCCGGACACGCCTCCGCGCCCCTTGTCGCAGGTCCGTCGCGCAAGGTTCATTCAGCCATCGCGATCCCTTCATGCGGAGGCCGGGGCCTCCTTCCGCCATGGCGCGGCGCGGCGCCGGTTTCTTCGCGCCTGCAGCAGCGTCGCAGCGGGCTTGACCCCCTGTGCGACTCGCCTTAGCGTCCGTTCTGCGATTGGCAAGGCCAGTCCGACAGGGACCGAAAGCCGGGCCCGCGAACGACCCGGAAACCGGGCGAAGCGGAGACCAGGCGAACAAAATTTCCGCACCGGCGGAGGAAAGGGCGCTTGGGAGGGCGCCCTTTCTCTTTTGTCCGCGCGCCCCTTCGCAGCGCCCCTGACCGGCCCCGCAACTCGCCCCGTGACCCGCCCCGACCCGCGTCCCAACCTGCGCCCCGGACGCGGCTGGCGACGCGCCGAGGCGTCGGGCCGCGGTCACCGCTTCTTGAAATCCGGCCCGCCCGCCTTGATTTCGTCGTCTGGGACGGCGAGAACCCTAGGCGACCGCCCGGGCCCCCGCAGGATACGGCAGGATACGGACGCGAGCGGCCTCGGCCCGCCAGCCTCGATCCGCGGGGCCTCTGCGACACGCCCCGAGCCACGGGGCCTCAGCCTGAGGCGCCTTGATCGACGGGGCCGCCGACCCGAACACGGGCTCTCGCCCTTCGCGGGCCCGACCAGAACGCGAGCAGGAAGCGCATACATGCATCGAATTCCCCACCGTTCCAGCCTGATCCGCAACGTCGTGATGAGCCTCGCGGCCGCCGCGGCGCTGACCGGGCCGGCCATGGCCCAGACCACTGACGCGCCGGCCACCGAGGCGCCCGCCGAGACGCCCGCGCCGGCGCCGGCCCCCGCGCCGGCTCAGGCCGAGCCCGCCCCGGCCCAGCCCCAGGCGCAGGCCGCTCCGGCCCAGCCCGAGGCCCCGCGCCAGGTCGTCGTCGCCACGCATGGCGACTGGAACATCGTCTGCCTGAACGGCGACAAGCCCTGCATCATGCGCCAGATCGGCAAGTCCGCCGACGGCCGCGAGGTGATGGACGTCTCCATCCGCCGCATCGCCGCCCAGCAGACCCAGGCCGGCACGGTGGAGGCGGTGCTCGACGTGCGCGTCCCGCTCGGCATCCTGCTGCGCGAGGGCCTGTCCATGCAGATCGACAGCGGCGAGGCCCAGCGGGCCGCCTACTCCATCTGCCTCGGCGACGGCTGCCTGATGCGCGAGCCCCTGCCCAACGCCGTCGTCGCCAACCTCAAGAAGGGCGCGGTGGCCAAGTTCGGCTTCGTGGCGCCGCAGAACAACCAGCCCACCAAGTTCGACGCGACCATCTCGCTGACCGGCTTCACCGCCGCGTTCAACTCGCTGGAGCCCTGATCGGCGTCGCCGCCGCCAGGCGGACGGCGTGACGAGACGAGAAGGCGACGAAACGAGAAGGCGGGGCGGAGGGAATTTCCCTCCGCCCCGCCTTTTTCGTTCGGGGGTGTTCTCCGGTTCGTGTTCTCCGGTCCGGGCGGGACGGCCGCGCGGCTCAGTCGGCGCGCCGCGCCGCGATCACCGCGTTGAGCCCGCCGAAGGCGAAGGAATTGGAGATCGCCGCCCGGATCTCGGCCTGCGCCGCGAGGTTCGGGGTCACGTCCAGGTCGCATTCGGGATCCGGCTCGGCGTAGTTGATGGTCGGCGCGATCACCCCGTCGCGCAGCGCCATGATCACCGCCGCCAGTTCCAGCGCCCCGGCCCCGCCCAGCGCATGACCGTGCATCGACTTGGTGGAGCTGATCCGCAGCCGCTCCGCATGGTCGCCGAAGACCGCGCGCAGGGCCTCGACCTCGGTCCGGTCATTGGCCGCGGTGCCGGTGCCATGGGCGTTGACGTAGCCGACGTCCCCGGGCGCAAGCCCCGCATCGGCCAGCGCCGCGCGCATCGCCCGCGCCGCCCCGTCGGCCGAGGGCTGCACGATGTCGCCGGCGTCCATCGACATGCCCGCCCCCACGATCTCCGCCAACACCGTGGCGCCGCGGGCGCGGGCGGCGTCGAGCGGCTCCAGCACGTAGATCGCCGCGCCCTCGGCCAGCGCCATGCCGGCCCGCCCCCTGGAGAACGGCCGGCAGACGTCGCGGGTCATCACCCGCAGCCCCTCCCACGCCTTCATCACGCCGAAGGTCAGCGGCGCCTCGACCCCGCCCGTCACGGCGAAATCCGACACGCCCGAGCGCACCATCTGGAACGCCTGCCCCATCGCGTGATTGGCCGAGGAGCAGGCGGTCGACACCGACCAGCCCGGCCCCTTGAGCCCATGGCGCATGGAGATGAAGGAGGCCGGCGCGGAGGCCATCAGCCGCGGCACGAGGAAGGGGTGGACGCGGTTCTTCCCCTCCTGGAACACGGCGCGGTAGCTGTCGTCGATGCTGCCCATGCCCGGCAGCGCCTCGCCGATCACCACGGCGGCGCGCAGGTCGCGCTCCGGGTCGGGCGGCGGCGCGGCCTGGTCCATGGCCTCCTGCGCGGCGGCGAGCGCCAGCTGCGTGGTGCGGTCATAGAGCGAAAGCTCGGAACGGGCGTAGCGCGCCTCGGCGTCGAAACCGCGGACCTGGGCGCCGATGCGCACGGTCAGCCGGTCGAGGTCCTGGATATCGAGCGGCCCGATCCCGCAGGTCCCGGCCCGCAGCGCCGCCATGTGCGAGCCCGCGTCGAGCCCCAGCGCCGAGACCACGCCCATGCCGGTGATCGCGACGCGACGGCCGCGCGGCGCGGTGGGGTCGGGGTCCACGCTCACCCCTTCTGTTCGGCGACGAGCGCCTGAACCGCGGCCACGATATGGGCGACGTCGGTGATGTCGAACTCGCTGTCGCCCGGATCGTTGGCGTTGAAGGGGACGGCGATGTCGAAGGCCTCCTCGATGGCGAAGACCGCCTCGACCAGGCCCAGGCTGTCGACGCCGAGCTGTTCGGGGGTCGCCTCGGGTCGCACCTCGGCGGGATCGATCATCGCCTGTTCCGCGATGATCGCAATGACCTTGCGGGCGATGTCGTCGTTGGTGGCGGCGTCGGTGGCGGCGTCGGTCATGCCCTGCTCCTCGGCTTGCGCCCTGGCGCGTCTTTCGGGGCGGCGCGGACCGCGCGCCCGGAACCTGCGTCCCGCTTGGTAGCCCGTCGGGGAGGCGCGCGAAAGCGACAATTTCGCGTGAGGCCCTCGCGCGGGGGCCGGCGGAGGGTCGGCCGCGCGCCTCCGCGGGGGGAGGATCGGGGGGAGGATTTCGCCGCGCGCGCCCGGTTCGCCGCGGCGTCTCAGCCCTCGCCGCGGCGCATCTTCTCCATGAAGCGCGGCAGGCGGCGGATGGCCATGGTCATGCGGTAGAATTCGTCGCGCTTGATCGCCGGCACGCCCATCATCACCGAGCGCGGCGGCACCCGCGACCCCACGCCAGAGCCCGCGGCGATCAGGCTGTCATGGCCGATGGACAGGTGATCCGCGACGCCGACCTGCCCGCCCAGCACCACCCGGTCGCCGATCTCGGTGGAGCCGGCGACGCCGGTCTGGGCGCAGATCAGGCAGTGCCGTCCGACCACGACGTTGTGGCCGAGCTGGACCTGGTTGTCGATCTTGGAGCCGTCGCCGATGGAGGTGTCGCGGAGCGTGCCGTTGTCGATGGTGGTGTTGGCGCCGACCTCCACGTCGTCGCCGATACGGACCGCGCCGAGGCTGTGGATGCGCACGTGAATGGTGGCCGCGGCGCCGGTCACGTCGGAGGCGCCGCGGGCCTTGGCGGCCTCGACCGCGCCGGGTTCGAGCGTGACGAAGGAGAAGCCGTCGCCGCCGATCACCGCGCCGGGCTGGCAGATGAAACGATGGCCGATGGTCGCGCGGGCGCCGATGCGCACGCCGGCATGGATCAGCGCGTCGTCGCCCAGGACGGCCTCCGCGCCGATCGCGGCATGGGAGAGGATGCGCGCGCGCGCCCCGATGCGCGCGCCGGGGCCGATCACCACGAAGGGCCCGATGGAGACCCCCTCGCCGATCTCGGCGCTCGGGTCCACGACGGCGGAGGGGTGGACGCCCTCGGGCGCGTGCAGCGGGTGCTGGAAGGTCGCGGTCAGGCCGGCCATGGCGTAGCGCGGGCGCGGCGCGAAGATCGCGGCGGCGAGGCCGAGCCCCTGCCAGTCGGCGCCCTCGGGCAGGATCGCGGCGCGGACCGGGGCCTGTTCCAGCAGCGGAACCATGGCCGGATCCATGGCGATGGCGAGGTCGCCGGCCGCGGCCTCGGCCGGGTGGCGGGGGCGGTCGATCGCCAGGGCGCCGTCGCCGGCGTGGTCCAGGCCGAGCGCGGCGGCGAGGGCGTCGATGCGGATCATGGCGGGCTCCCGATGGCGGAGGGGTAGGACGAGGCTCTTGCTAGCCGCTCCCGCGCCCGAGGGCCAGCGTCTCGGCGGCGGCGCGGGAGCGAGCCGCGCGTCGAGCGCCCGACCGCGGCGACGGCGCGCCCGCGCGGCGCGGAGGCCGGTCGCGGGCGGCGAGGGACCGGGGCGGAGAGGGGAGGCGCCGGTTGCGGTGAGCGCGGCGGCCAGGGCCGTGGGACTATACATCCCGCCGGGCGGATGCGGCGCGGCAGCGAGATGCCCCGCGAGCTTCGTCGCCGGCCCTCGCGCAAAAGAGGCGGCGCGGCGCATGGGACCGACGGGCGGGAACGCGGCGACGCCGCTTCGGGCGCGGGCCGCCGGAGCCGCCCCGGCCAGGACCGCGCCAGCCGCCCCGCGCGACGAAACCCTGGCTCGCGCCCGCAGCCGAAACGCGGAAACGCCCGGCCGGTTCAGGCCGGGCGCTCGCCTCGGTTCATGGGCAGGAGGCCGGTCAGGCCGGGCTCAGAGCCCGGTTTCCAGCCCCTCGGCCTTCAGCGCGGCCCAGACCGCCTCGTCCCGGCCATAGACATCCTCACGGAACTGCTCGACGCCGTTCTCGTCCACCCAGGCGGTGCGGTAGGTCAGGTGGACCTGCACCGGCTCGTCCAGGTTCACATAGCGCTCCGACCCGCGGGCCAGCCAGGCGTCGAAGGTCCCCTTGGGGTCGTCGAGCTGCGGCGCCAGCAGCAGATAGGCAAGCTCGAACGGATCCTGCACCCGCACGCAACCATGGCTGAAGGCCCGGCCATCGCGGGAGAACAGCCGCTTGGACGGCGTGTCATGCAGGTAGATGTTGAACTGGTTGGGGAACATGAACTTCACCCGGCCCAGCGAGTTGCTGTTCCCCGGCCCCTGCTTGACCCGGTAGGGGAAGAAGCCGCCCGCATACTGGGTCCAGTCATGCGAGGCCGTGTCCACCGGCGTGGGGCCGCCATCCGTGGACACCACGCGCATGTTGTTGCGCGCCAGGTAGGTCGGATCCTCCTTCAGCGCCGGCAGGATCTCGTTCATGGTGATGGAGCGCGGCACGTGCCAGGTCGGGTTCACCACCAGATGCGTCATCTGGTCGATGAATTCCGGCGTGCGATGACGGCGCTGGCCGATGACCACCCGCGCGTCGCGCAGGACCTGGCCGTTGTCGTAGAGCCGCACGCGGTAGTCGGCCTGGTTCACGATGATGTGGCGCGGCGCGTAGACCCGCGGACCCCAGCGCAGCCGCTCGAGGTTCACCGCGACCTGATGCAGGCGCTGCCCCACGTCGGCGCCCAGCGCCGAGAAGGTCCGCCGGCCGGCCAGCCCGTCGGGGTTGAGCCCGTGGCGGCGCTGGAAGGATTTCAGCGCGGCCTCCAGCCCGTCGTCGAACAGCTCGGGGCGGGCGGTGGCGGGGGCGTGCTCGCCCAGTTCGCTCAGCCGGGCGCGGACCTGGGCCACGCGCGGGCCGACATCGCCCTTGCGCAGGGTCCCGCCCTCGGCCAGGTCGGCCCGCCAGCCGCCGCCGGCGGCCTCGCGTTTGAGCCGGGCGTAGACGGCCTTGAGCGCGTCGTAGTCCGGATCGCGGGGGGCCACGGCGTCGAGCCAGACCGCGAGGTCCGGGGCGGCGGCGGCGGCGGTCATCAGCGCGGCGGTCGAAGGCCGCTGCGGGAAGATGTGGATCTCCTTGTCCACGCGGTTCGGCTTCAGGGTCCCGGCGGCGAGGTCTCCGGCGAAACGCAGCATGGCGCGGGAGAGATCGACCTCCAGCGCCGCGCGCCCGGCCTCGTCCAGGGTTCCGGCGCGGGCCACGCGGTCGCGCAGCGCGCGCCCGCCATAGACCGCGGCCGGCAGCGCCTCGTCGCCCGCATCGATCATCCGCTCGATCATCCGGTCGGGAGACTG
The DNA here is from genome assembly GCF_900106695.1 of Albimonas donghaensis. Taxonomy (GTDB): domain Bacteria; phylum Pseudomonadota; class Alphaproteobacteria; order Rhodobacterales; family Rhodobacteraceae; genus Albimonas; species Albimonas donghaensis. Next base: position 17,217 of record NZ_FNMZ01000011.1, on the reverse strand, counting down.
GGCGCCGCCGGCGGGCGCCCAGACCGGCGCGCCGTCGCGCGCCCGATACCATTCGGCGAGTTCCGGCATCCCGGCGGCGGCGGCGAGCACGGCGCCGGGAAGGCCCGTGACCCGCCCCGTCGCCTGCGTCGCGGATGCGAAGGAGGAATAGGCGCCGACCTGGGTCGCGGCGACGCCGGAAGTCTGTGCGAAAACCGCGGTCGCCGGAATGGCGGCGAAAGCCGAAAAAGCGGCGAGTGCGGCGAATTTGCGGGGAGCGAACGTCATTGTGGCGCCTCGGTCACAGAGAGCGGGGATTGCCTGCAAGGGTAGGGCAAACAGGCGCCGCCGGCGAGGTCCGGCACCTTCCCCTAGCGGAGAATTGCTTAACGCCGTGGGAATATGGCCGCATTCTCGGCGGCGCCTTCCGGATCGCGGCGGGGCGATCCGCCCAGCGGCGCCTCGCACCCGGCGTCAAGCCGGCGCCCGCGGGTCCGCTTCGGCGTCCGGCGCCTCCTATCTGCAACTTTGCAGCGCGCTATCATCATGTTAACCTCGAAGGGTCCATTGAAATGGCCGAGGGACAACGGCCGAAGGACGAACGAGGCGGACATAGTGACAGAAATCTGCAGCGGGCGACTCAGCCGGCGCGGCGCGATTGCGGCGTTGGTCGGCGTGACGGCGGCGGTTTGGGCGAGCCCCGGACTTGCGGCCCCGGCGATCAATATCGGCAAGGGACAGTTCCGGAGAATCCGGTTCACCAACCCGCGGCTTCAGGAGAAGCTCGACGTGGTGTACTGGGTCGACGGGCAATATGTCCCGGAGGCGCTCGATGAAGTGAGCGCCATCCTGCGTGACTGGCGCGCCGAACTGGTCAAACCCTACCACGAGAACGTCATCGACGTGCTGGCGGCGGTGCATCGCAAGCTCGACACGGCCGAGCCGTTCGAGGTGGTCTCGGGCTATCGCAGCCCGCAGACCAATGCGGCGATGCGTCGGAACCGGTCGGGGGTGGCGCGCAACAGCTACCACACCCGCGCGATGGCGGTGGACCTGAAGCTCAAGGGCCGCTCGATCCGTCAGATCGCCGGCGCGGGCAAGGCGCTTTGCGGCGGCGGGGTCGGTACCTACTCGCGCTCGGGCTTCGTGCATCTGGATTGCGGCCCGGTCCGCAGCTGGGGCGCCTGAGCGGCCCGCCGCGTCCCGAGCGGGGCGACCATGCCAACGGGGAGGCCGCGCCAGGCCTTCCCATGCCGGTCGGCCCGGCGAGGTTCGGGACGCCGCGCGACGACCCGTCCGCGGATGTCGTCCGCTCGCCCGCGCGGCGGGGCGAGGCAGGCGCCAGGCGTCACCGCCAAGGGGCGCGACCGCAGCCGCCCGACGGAAGGCGAGCGCGCGTTGCGCCGCCGTCGCCCCCCCACGAAGTCCCGACAATCCGAACGCCGGCAAGCCGGGCGAAGGCCGCCGCCCTGCCGAGCCCGAACGCTCACGACGCGAAAACCCGGGCCGCATTCCCACAAACTGGCGATGCCCCGCAGACCTGCGGCGGACCCGCCCGGGGGCGGAGCACAGGTCTCACCCGCGACCGCGCCCCGTGAAACGCGCCCGCCGCCCGGCATTCCCGTCCCGCCGCTGGCCGCCCGAAACGGCGCCGCCGGCACGGACGTCCAAGCGCCGCGCGGGCGCGACGCCGCCGCCCTCGGGACGGCCGACGCGCGGCTCCCCCCTCCGCCATCCGGCGCCGTCTCAGGGGCGCAGCGTGCCGTTCCCCTCGACGAGGTACTTGAACGAGGTCAGCTGCTCCGCCCCCACCGGACCGCGGGCATGCATCTTGCCGGTCGCGATCCCGATCTCCGCGCCGAAGCCGAACTCGCCGCCATCGGCGAACTGGGTCGAGGCGTTGCGCAGCAGGATGGCGCTGTCGAGCCGCCCGAAAAAGCGCTCGGCCACCGCGTCGTCCTCGGTCAGCACCGCCTCGGTATGCGACGAGCCATAGGTCCGGATATGGGCGATCGCCTCGTCCACATCCGCCACGACCTTCGCCGCCACGATCATGTCGAGATACTCCCGGCCCCAGTCCTCCGGCCCCGCCGCGACCACACGCGCGTCCAGCGCCTGCACGCCCGCGTCGCCGCGCACCTCGACGCCCGCGTCCAGAAGGTCGCCGATCACCCCGGCGCCGTGAGCGGCGAGGAAGTCCCGATGGAACAGCAGGCACTCCGCCGCGCCGCAGATGCCGGTGCGCCGGGTCTTGGCGTTGACGATCACCGCGCGGGCCTTCTCGGGGTCCGCGGCGGCGTCGGCGTAGATGTGGCAGATGCCCTCCAGATGCGCGAAGACCGGCACCCGCGCATCCGACTGCACCCGCCCCACCAGTCCCTTGCCGCCGCGGGGCACGATCACGTCGATCAGGCCCGGCATGGCCAGCATCTCGCCCACCGCGGCGCGGTCGCGGGTCGGCACGCGCTGGATCGCGGTCTCGGGCAGGCCCGCGGCGCGCAGTCCCGCGACCAGGGCCGCGTGGATGGCGCCCGAGGAATGAAAGCTCTCGGAGCCGCCGCGCAGGATCGCGGCGTTGCCGGATTTCAGGCACAGCCCGCCCGCGTCGGCGGTGACGTTGGGCCGGCTTTCGTAGATCACGCCGATCACGCCCAGCGGCGTCGCGACCTTGCGGAAATGCAGGCCGTTGGGCTGGTCCCATTCCGCCAGCACCCGCCCCAGCGGATCGGGCTGGGCCGCGACCTCGCGCAGCCCGCCGGCAATCGCGCCGACCCGCCCCGCGTCCAGCATCAGCCGGTCCATCATCGCCGCGCTCAGCCCCTTGGCGCGGCCGAATTCCATGTCCGCCGCGTTGGCGTCGAGGATCGCGGGAACCGTGTCCTCCAGCGCCTCGGCCGCCGCCAGCAGCGCCGCGTCGCGGGTCGCGCCCGAAGCGTAGGAGAGCTCGGCCGCGGCCGCCTTCGCCGCTTCGCCGATGCCGCGCATCAGGGTCGGAATGTCGAGCGCCTCGTCCCGGTCGATCTCCGTCGCCACAGTCATCGCGCGCTCCCTTCCTCGATCTCCGCGGAGGCCTCGGCCCCCTGCGCATCCCATATAACCATGTTGTCGCTATGCGCGACCTCGGCGCGGGCCGGGTGGCCCAGCGCTTCCTCAAGCTCGCGCGACTGGCGCCCGATGATGGCCAGCGCCTCCTCGGCCGGATAGCCGACCAGCGCCGCGCCGACGCTGTCGCCGGTCTCGGTCACGATGGCCACCGGATCGCCGCGGGTGAAGTCGCCCTCCACCCCGCGCAATCCTGCGGGCAGCAACGAGGCGCCGCGGCGCAACGCCCGGGCCGCGCCCGCGTCCACCACCAGCCGCCCCACCGGCTTCATGCCGGCGATCCATTGCTTGCGCGCGGTCAGCGGGCTGGCCTCGGCCCGGAACAGCGTCGCGGGGGCGCCGGCCAGCAGGGCCGCGACCGGGCGGTCGGTCTCGCCCTTGCAGATCACCATGGCGCAACCGCCGCGCATCGCGGTCTTGGCGGCGAGCAGCTTGGTGCGCATCCCCCCCGAGCCCGCGTCCGAGCCGACGCCCGCGCCCATCGCCTCGATCTCCGGCGAGATGCGGTCGACGGCGTCGAAGCGCCGGGCGCCGGGATCGCGCCGCGGGTCGCCGGTATAAAGCCCGTCGACATCCGAGAGCAGCACCAGCATGTCCGCGCCGGCCATCAGCGCCACGCGCGCGGCCAGCCGGTCGTTGTCGCCGAACTTGATCTCGTCCGTGGCGACCGTGTCGTTTTCGTTGATCACCGGCATGACGCCGAAGCCCAGAAGCGTGCGCAGGGTCGCCCGGCCATTGAGGTAACGGCGCCGGTCGCGGGTGTCGTCCAGCGTCAGCAGCACCTGGGCCGCGGGGATGCCATGGGGCGCGAGCACTTCCGAATAGGCCTGGGCCAGCAGGATCTGCCCCACCGCGGCGGCCGCCTGCGCATGCTCCAGCGCCAGCGCCCCGCGGGGGAGCCCCAGCGCCCGGCGCCCCAGCGCGATGGAGCCGGAGGACACCACCAACGCCTCCGCCCCCCCCGCGCGCAGCGCGGCGATGTCGGCGGCGACGCCTTCCAGCCACGACCGGCGCAGCTTGCCGGTTTCCGCGTCCACCAGCAGGGCCGAGCCGATCTTGATCACCAGCCGCGAGGCGCCCGCCACCGCGGCGGCGGCGGCGGTCCCGTCCCCGCCCGTCGCGCCCGAAACGCCCGCCGCACCGTCGGAGGTCAGGGCCGCCAAGGCTCGTCCTCCGCCATGCGGCCGTCCTCATCCACGCCGGCATCGGCGCGGCGCTTGGCCATGACCTCGCGCCGCAACCGGCGCAGGGCTTCCAGCACATTGGTCCCGGCCACGCCGGACATGGGCAGAACCCGCTCGGCGCCGGCCTCGGCCAGGGCGGCGAGCTTCTCCTCCAGCTCCTCCTCGGTCAGCGCGTCGATCTTGTTGAGCGCCGTCACGCAGGGCTTGTCGGCGATGCCGGCGCCATAGGCCTCCAGCTCGGCCCGGATCACTTTCCAGTCGGCCACCACGTCCTCGCCGGTGGCGTCGATCAGGTGCAGCAGCACCGCGCAGCGCTCGATATGGCCGAGGAACTGGTCGCCCAGCCCCCTGCCCTCGCTCGCGCCTTCGATCAGGCCGGGGATGTCGGCGATCACCAGCTCGGTGTCATCGACACCCGCCACGCCGAGATTCGGGTGAAGCGTGGTGAACGGGTAGTCCGCGATCTTGGGCCGGGCGTTGGAGACCGCGGCGAGGAAGGTGGACTTGCCGGCGTTGGGCAGCCCGGCGAGCCCCGCATCCGCGATCAGCTTCAGGCGCAGCCAGAGCGTGCGCTCCACCGCCTCCTGCCCCGGATTGGCGCGGCGCGGGGCGCGCTGCACGGAGGTCTTGAAGTGCAGGTTGCCGAAGCCGCCATTGCCGCCCTTGGCCAGCAGGGCGCGGTCGCCGAGCTGGGTGAGGTCGGCGATCACCGTCTCCTCGTCCTCGTCGAGGATCTCGGTGCCCACGGGCACCTTGAGGATGATGTCGTCGCCATCGGCGCCGGTGCGCTGACGGCCCGCGCCGGGGCGGCCGTTGCCGGCGAAAAAATGCTGCTGGTAGCGGAAGTCGATCAGGGTGTTGAGCCCGTCCACCGCCTCCGCCCACACGTCGCCGCCGCTGCCGCCGTCGCCGCCGTCCGGGCCGCCCATCTCGATGAACTTCTCGCGGCGGAACGACACGCAGCCGTTCCCGCCGGCGCCGGACCGGATGTAAACCTTGGTGAGATCGAGAAATTTCATGCCGCGCTCCTGCTGCCCGGTTCAAGTTCGGCGGCCAGCGCCGCGGCGAGCGCCCCGCGGGTCAGCGCGAAGCGGCGGATGGGAGCGGCGACCGGACGGGCGGGGGCCGCGCCCTCCGTCCCCCCGATATCGCGAAATCCCAGCGAGGTCAGCAACCCGCGCGAGGCGGCGTCGTCCTCGAACGCCCCGGCCGCCAGTTCGGGCAGCGCGAAACGGTCCATGGCGAAGGGCAGGAAGGCGGCCATCGCCTCCCGCGCATAGCCCCGCCCGCGCCAGAGCGGGCCGAGCCGGACCGAGACGTCCGGCGCCCCGGTCTCGGGCGCGGGCGAAAGCCCGACCTCCCCGATCAGCCGCCCGCCCAACCGCACGCCCAGCCCGAAGCCGGGCCGGTCGCGGAAGGCGGCCCGCGCGATGCGCGCGGCGGCGGCCTCCGGGGACATGGGATGCGCCGCGGTCATGGTCATGCGGGCCGAGACCGGATCGCTCAGCGCCGCCAGCGCCGGGGCCTCGGCCGCGGTCATCGGGCTGAGGATCAGACGGGGCGTGCGCAGGGTCAGCCGCCGCGTCGCGACCCAGCTTTCCAGGTCCAGCTCCAGGTCGATCTGGTCGACCTCCCCGCCCCGGCCCACCGAATGCGCGCGCGAGGCCCCGATGCGCCGGAAGCCCAGCGAGGTCAGCACCCGCAGCGAGGCTGGGTTGTCGGCGAAGACCGAACCCTCGATCCGGCCGCAGCGCAGCGCGCCGAAGGCGTGGACGCAGAGCGCGCCGGCGGCCTCGCGCGCATAGCCCCGGCCCCGGGCGCGGGCGCCCAGCCAGTAGCCAATCCCCCGCGGCCCGATCCCGCAGATCCCCTGCGGCGCGCCGTCGTCGATGACCCGGACCAGTTCGTCGGCCATGGCCATGCTGACCAGCGCGTCGCGCAGCGCATCGGGCGGGTTGGGGTTGGGAATGCGCGTGGTCATGCGCGCCACGTCCGGGTCGGAGCTGAGCTCCGCCAGGGTGGCGATATCCGAAGGCCGCGGCGCCCGAAGGCGCAGCCGCGGCGTCATGAGGTCTGGCGTCGCCATCTCTCCCGATCCAGCCGGTAGCGCCACAGGGGCGCGACGGCGCCCCGGGCGGCGCTCCATGCCTCCCCGTCGCCGACATAATCGAAGCCCGCCCGGGTCAGCACATGGGCCGAAGCGGCGGCGTTGTCCTGGTAGACCTGGGCGGTGACCGCCTCGGCCCCAGCGTCGAACAGCGCGGCGCAGACCGCCGTGGCCGCCTCCGTCGCGTAGCCCGTGTTCCAGAATGGCGGCCCCACCACGTAGGACAGCCGCCAGACAACCGTCCCCTCCTCCGCCGCGCGGTTGAGGAACACCAGCCCCACCATCTCCGCGCCGTCCGAACGGCTCGCGTCCATGACGTAGAGCGGCCCGGAGCGGCGTCCGGCCAGCGCCCGTTCGATCATCTGCTCGGCGGCGCCGGGCGGGAACGGGTGCGGGATCAGGGCCAGCGATTTCGCCACCCGCGCGTCGCCGAGATAGAGCGACATCATCCCCGCGTCCCGCGGTCGCGGCGCGCGCAGCACGAGCCGATCGGACTCGATCGTGGCGGGCAGTTTCAGTCCGTCCGTCATCGCCGCGAACATGGCGCTTTCCTTCCCTGCATCAGGGCTCGCCCGGCGGGCGAGGCGTCTCCCCACGGGGACCGCGCGTCTCTTGCGGACGGCTTCGGCCGGCGCGGCGCGCGGGCACGGGCCCGGACGCCGGAAAGAGTCGAGGGCCGGCGGGGTTGCGCCCCGCCGGCCCTCTGGTGAATTCGGCCCTGTCGGGGTGTTTACTCGGCGGCCTCGGCCACCGGCGGAATCACCGAAACGAAGGTGCGGCCCTTGAAGCCCTTGGAGAACTTCACGGCGCCCTCGACGGTCGCGAACAGGGTGTGGTCCTTGCCCATGCCGACGTTCTCACCCGGATACCAGGTGGTGCCGCGCTGACGGATCAGGATGTTGCCGGGGATGACGGCTTCGCCGCCATACTTCTTGACGCCAAGGCGACGGCCTGCGGAGTCGCGGCCGTTGCGGGAGGAGCCGCCTGCCTTTTTATGAGCCATCTCGATGTCTCCTTGCTGACGGTTACTCGGCCGCGACGGCCTTGGGGGCCGAAGCGGCGCCGACGGCGGCCTTGACGCCGGTGGCGTCGCCGCCGGTGGCGAGGATCTCGGTGATCTTCACCCGCGCGTAATTCTGACGATGGCCCTTGCGGCGGGCCGAGGAGTGCTTCCGGCGGCGGCGCTTGAACGAGATCACCTTGGGACCCTTGGTGAACTCGAGCAGCTCGGCCTGCACGGCGGCGCCTTCGATGAAGGGCGCGCCGATCGAGGGCTCGCCCTCGCCGACCAGCATCAGCACCTCGTTGAACTGCACGGTCTCGCCGGCCTCGGCGGCCAGGAGCTCGACTTCCAGTTCGTCGCCGGCGGCGACCTTGTACTGCTTGCCGCCCGTCTTGATGACAGCGAACATCGCGTCTTCCTTCAAACTTCCGCGTCCTGCGGCGCCGCTTTCGCGAACTTCATGGAGAGGACGTCGGACCTCTTCGGCCCCCTGCCCGCTCCGCCCCGGACGGCGCGCCCCCGGTCGGGGACGTGCGGCGCCTGTCGCGCCAGACAAGATCGCGCCGAGAGAGACCCCAACGCGACCGGAGCCGGGCTTATGCCGTCGGCGCATTGGGATGTCAAGCCGGCGAGGATGGCGTCGGTGTCAGGCGCTCCCCTCGCCGCGCGGCCCGCCTTCGCCGGCCGGGTTCCCGCGCGCGAACCTGCTCTCCGGGCTCTCCGGGCGCCCTGAACATGCCGGGGCGCCGGGGCCCGGCGGATACCTTGCGGAACCTGTCGCGTCGCCTCTTGCATCCGCCCGCGCCCCCCGCTAGGAGTGCGCCCGTCCCGACCACGGGATCAATGGAGAGGTGCCGGAGTGGTCGAACGGGGCGGTCTCGAAAACCGTTGTGGGGGTGACCCCACCCAGGGTTCGAATCCCTGTCTCTCCGCCAATACTCCAGAAAAGTTCCAGATTCCAAAAAGCAACGCCATCTCATGCGGTTGGCGTTGCTGGGTGCTCCGAAAACCTGTTACAGTTCGGCATGGCAATACGACGAAAAAACGTAGGTCTGTGGCGACGTGGGCGCATGTGGTATGCCCGCGTTCAGGTTCCCTCCGATCTCCAAGATCACTTCGGTCGGATTGAGTTCGTCGAGAGCCTCAAGACCGAGAACCACGGCGAAGCCGAGCTTCGCTGGCTCGAAGTTCGCGCGAAACACCTCAATAATTTCGAGGTAGCCCGCAAGAAAATACGTGGTGATTACCGCCATGTGGATGCTCTCACGTCCGATGAAATTATCCAACTTGGACGAGAGGTTTATAATTATTTTGAAAAAAAGGAGCTACTTTCAGAGAGCACCGGAGGCTCAATTTCTGATGCGGACTGGGATCGCCATGTTCAATCGCACAAGGAAATGCTTGCTGAGATCGAAAGGTCGTTCTCTCGACATGGTGTGCGCGATATCTTTGCAACCAATTTCGCGGATCAAATCCTAGAACGTAACCTCATTCGCCTAAAAACAGAAAGCGAGAGCTACCAGCGGCTTTGCCGAACCGTGATGGATGCTGCTTTGGAAGTTCAGCGACGTATCGTTTCTCGATTGGAGGGTCGCGAGTTCCCCAGTCGGATCGATCCTCGCTTTGTGGATGGCGATGGCCAGACAAAGCCGTTTGTGTCACTTCGGCAAGGCAACGTCTCTCTTCGATCAAAAGACAATTTGCGCACGTTGATCGAGGAATATGTCAACATCGACCACCGGCATCGAACCGAGAAGACGCGGAAATCTCTGCACAGCTACCTTTCCACCATGGCGGCAATCGTCGGGCCAGATCGAGATGTTGCGTCGATTACCCGTCGGGACTGCCTTGACGCTCGTAGGATCATTACCGCACTGCCGAGGGACGCCACTAAACTTCGCAACCTACACGAACTTTCGCATGAAGATATAACGCATAAGGCGAAGGCAAATAATTTGAAGACTCTCTCGCCGCAAGGTATGAATAATTATCTAAATTCTTTTTTGGCATTTCTCCGTTGGTGTGAGCGTTCAGGTATTATTGAAAAGATTCCTATTCATGCGGAGTATTTCAGGGTGGTAGACCCTATACCGAAACATGAAAAACGACTCCCTTTCACTGCTGATCACCTCAAGATAATATTCAATTCTGACGTATACACTGCGGGTCATGCCGATGGATCGACCTACTGGGTTCCGTTGATCGCTTTATGGAATGGCATGCGATCAAATGAAATCTGCCAACTCGACGTATCTGATGTTAGACTGATCGGAGACGTGTGGGTCTTTGACATTTCCGCAAGCAGCACCTCCAAAAATAGCGACAAATTCGTCAAAACACAAAGCTCAATAAGAGCGATACCGATCCATCCTTTCCTGATTAAGTGCGGGTTTCTCCGGTTTCACGCATCAAAGGCCTCTAGTGGGAAAATGTTTGATGATATTACGCGCGGGTCTGATGGCTATTACTCTACGAATTTTTCAAAACGTATAAATCGAAAATTTAGAGAGCTTGGCGTCAACGATGAAAAACACAAGTTCCACAGCTTTCGTCATAACTTTCGAGATGAAACGAGACGAGTAGAAATGGAAGCGGGTATTGCGAAGGCCTTGGGCGGATGGACAAATCGAAATACGGACGCGTTTGAAATATATGGCAAATGATATAGCCTTGATCATTTGAATTATGCCATTAAAAAAGTGGCGTATCCAGAAATTGATTTTTCTCATATTAAAAACCTGAATATTAATGATCCTGACATCGGGCCTAGAAGAGCATAAGTTTTTCCCCTTTCATTCATTTTCTCCTATTGTTACCAACAACTCCAAAAACGTTTCGGAAATGCCGTTGCGGAGTTAAGCTGCATGGCAGCCTGAAGGCCATGAATCTGAGCAATGAATCGATTTTTGATCGGAATTCTAGATTATCAGAATATTTCGGTAACCTTCTCCAATACAACTTTTCCCGATTCTACGGGTCAATACTTGAATAAAAAAATTTTCTTAGGTCTATCGAAGGTGGAGGTGGCTAATGATTCTGATTTCTTTTTTGCTTGCGGTCAGTGGGTTCCTCACTGGCCTTTCTGGTCGACGCCGATGGTCGGTGATGGTCACCTCCGGGATGATCGCATGTCTCGTCCCGTTTGCTGCCTGGTCGATCCTGATGCTCGCGGGGGGCCTGATCACCGCCGCGGCACCGCTGCTGCCGAAGGCCTTCCCGCATCGTCCCGACATCACGGTGCTTGTCCTGTCCTCCGCCCCGCTGGCGGCCCTCTGGGCGGGAGGATGGATAAGGGACCGACGATCCCAGCTTCGCCTGCACCGGATCACCACGATGGACCCGCGAGGGTTCGTAGAGGAGATCGACAGGTTGGCCAATCACCCCGGACTGGCCGGACACGATTGGCTGGAGACCCGCTGGTCCAGGTGGACGCAGCAGCAAAAGCGAGCGTGGGTCTCGCGCCGCATGACCTCCCTCCGCGCTCTCCACAGGGAGAGCGCCGGGTTGGGTTTCTCTCGCCTCGGACGCAGGGCTGCGGATCGCTTAAGTGTATTTGATACGCCGCCGGAGCAGGAGTGATTGCAAGCCGTTCTCCTGGGCTCTGGGCCGGACGCCCTCATAGCCCCGTTGGCAGAATTTGCATCCCATCTACCGCATCAAGGCCGCAGAGACGTAGTCGACATGCTGGGCCTGGGAGAAGCTGACCGCGGCACCGGGATCGGCCAGGAGACGTTCGACCTCCCGTCGGTATACCTGCACGACCAGGTCCGCGACCTTCGCCGGAGATGGTTTGACCCGCATCGTTCGTGCGGTCTCCAGCACCAGCAGGACCGCCGCATGCATCCGGTCCTGATCGACCATCCCGGGCATCCCGGTGAGTTGTCCTTCGAAGATATCCTGAATCTTGACCTGATAGAGTCTGGCCAGCACCTCGATCCTATCCGCGGCGACGCCGGAGACCGCGGTTTCCATCCGGGAGAGCGATGCGGTCGAAATCCCGAGATGCCGCGCCGCCTCGTCCAGCGACATGCCGCGAGCTTCCCTCGCCTTGCGAAGGGTGGAGGCGATCCGGGCTCTGGAGGGTGCGTCAGCCATGAGAGTCGGATTGCATAAAATGTAATTCTCCGCCAGCCCCGTCGGGGCTTCGAGAAGAACCCGAAGGGGTTGACGAATCCTTACGAAAACCGCAATTCGCAAATCATGAAGCTAGGCGATTGGTTGCGGATGAATGGGGTCCCTGCGGTGCGCTTCGCCGAAAGCGTCGGCACGACGCCTGCCACCATCTCCCGCGTGGTGAACGGTCAGGTGGTGCCGCGACGGGCGTTGATGGCGGCGATCATCGAGGCCACCGACAGGCAGGTCACCGCGGGAGACCTTGTCGGGATCGGACTAACGTCAGGTGAGCGTGATCGAGGGGGGAAGGCGTGACGAACGCTTCGGAAGACGATCAGCCCGCGGGCTGCGTGCAGGGATGTTTCGCGATCATCGTGCTGTTGGTGACCGGAGGGTCTTTGCTGGTCCTGGTCTGGCTGCTGTTCGGGGGCATCGTCACCGGATTGATCAACGTCGTGGCATATCCGGGATATGAATCCTGCCAGACGCAGGTCCGTGCCGGGTTGAGAGAACCCAGTTCGGGAGAATTCTCGTGGCCCCCTACGACCCGTGAGCACCGATCCGATCCGAACCGGTGGGCCTACATGTTCGAGGTCAGCGCCCGAAACGGGTTCGGAGGTCGGAATACCCGGACCATGACCTGTGAGATCGATGATACCGGCGAGACCATGCGGGTCTATGTGCAGTGGTAACCGGGGGCGTGACCGACGAGTTCCATCACCTCTGATCAGCCTTCAGGAAAGCACGAATTCGCTGGACATCAAGGTGGCGCGGCAATCCGACCCCTAGCCAAAGAAAAAGATTCAGGGTGCCGCCGTCGCCCCCGATGCCGGAGCTACCTATCTGCGGGGGGAGACACGCTCATTTCCGCAGACAGGAGATTAATCATGGAAAAAAAGAAGAAGGGTGATCTATGCGTTACCCTGAACCTTCAGGCGATCTACGAGCAGAGGCTTTCAGCGACGGACGGAAAGGTCGAAAGGGCCTTGGGTGTCCGCGGACCCTTCTCGGAGTCGTTCAAGAACCTGATCAGAAGCGATTGCGAGGGGATTCTTCAGAGCGAGTTCCTTGTCAAAGACCTGAAGATGTTCAAGCACACCCTCAATGCACTGAACCGCGACCCGCATCATAACCGAGCCCGCGACCTGAGCGAGATGTTCAGCGGCGATCCGGGGCGCTCCGGATACGATAGTATCCTCTGCCCCCTCGCCCGGCAGGTCCATGGGCTGAATCTCATGACCGGGGCCACCCGGTATTTCTTTCCGGAGGTTCGGAACCAACTCTATTTCCTCACGGTGGTAATGGACTTCGCCCCCGACCTGGAAACGCTGGCCAAGCAAATCGGTGACGCCCGTCTGTCGATGCAGAAGATCGGCGAGGCCATGACCAATAGCCGACGTGGCATCGTCATGTTCGGCACGTTCGAGCCCGACCTTCGTTCCGGGGAGGACTTTATAAAACGAAAAGCACTCAGCAAGGCTGCCGGAGACCTCGGCTGGGTGGTGGACGATGCAGGTGGATGGGTGCTCAGCAGCCACCTCATTGTTCGGGCCGTGGATGTGGCCCCACTGAAGGCGGCTCTAAAGAAAACCTTTCCAGCAAATGGCTGGCGGCGAGTTCATTTGAGGCCATTCGATAGAAACAAGACTGTTCTGGGAAACCTTTTGAAGCTGGTGAAATATGTGTCCAAGGCCAGCCCATCGATAGGTGCTCTCAATTCTGGAAATGTGAAAATGGACCCAAGCAACCTTGATCGGAATCTCAGAACAACCGTTCTCGGTCCTCAGGTGCCGGTGTCGTCCATCCCCGATGAAATAGACCGCGATCATGCAATCCGTCAGTTGGCGATATTTCTCCACGATACCGGGTTTGATAAACTGACGTTTTCCTACGAGTCCGGGTATGCTCAGGAATGGTATACTCACAAGGAAACGTTAATGTTCCTGAATGAGGGATGGCTTGAGAACTTGCACGGCTACTGCAAGGTCGAAGTTCACCGCAGCGACGACACGCACGGACCGAAGCCACGGCGCGTCACTCGGGAGCTTACCTACAAGTCTGCGGACGTGCCCGAACCGACCCGCGTCTATGTAGGGACCTCCGTGGGTATCAGCTTGGCCATCTGACACACAACACATTAGCATCACCCCGCCGGGGCCACATCCCGGCGGGCGGGACAGTGACGGTAGAGGGTGGCCACGGAAACCCCCAAGACGGTGGCGACCTCGGTGGCCGGACGCCCATCCTCCAGCAGGTTCCGTGCCGCGGCGATCTTCTCTCCGGTCATCTTCACGGGACGACCTCCAACCCGTCCTCGCTTCCTCGCAGCGTCGAGACCGACCCGGGTTCGCTCACGGATCAGGTCCCGTTCGAACTCCGCGATGGCCCCGAAGATGTGGAACACGAGTCTCCCGCCAGGGGTGCCGGTGTCGATCTCTTCGGTCAGGCTCTTCAATCCAACCCGTCTCTGGTTAAGATCGGCGACCAGCCCGGTCAGGTGCTGCAGGGATCGCGCCACCCGGTCCAGCTTGAGCGAGACCAGCACGTCCCCGGGGCGGGCATAGGCCAGTGCCTCCTGGAGAACCGGACGATCATCGCGGGCACCCGATGCGACCTCCGAGAAGACCCTCTCGCATCCCGCCCTGTGGAGGGCGTCAAGTTGGCCATCGAGAGACTGGTCCTTGGTCGACACACGAGCATACCCAACCAGCATTCCGGTCCTCTCGATTCTTGAAACTCATCTGAATATACGGGGATCAGTGCTGGGTTTTAAGAGAGTATATTGAGACTGCTTCGGCTCAGTGATTTGGTGTGTCGGTCAGGACCCGATTTGATTATCGAAAACGACCGATTAACGCAGTCGGGAAATGCGAGAACATTGCGAACTAGCGTTGCTCAAGGAACGCTGCGATCCGAATGTCTAGTTCTTCGCGTTCAAAGGTTCCGACGACATTCCGCCCCTCCGCAGTTAAGCTCACCATGGTTTGCCGCTGCGTAGCCAATCCACTCTTGATCAAATGGTTTAAGAATTGCCTAGCCAACTGGGGGTCACGCTGAGCCTCGCCCCTTTGGGTCAAGCCCACTACTTGGTGATTCTTTTGCTGCGAAAGCCTACCCAAAATTTTTGAAATTACAGAGAATTTGGGATGGAACTGAAGGGTCTTAAATTTGGTCACGTCATCAGTGAATGCGCCAAAATAACGGAGAAATCCCTTCAAATCATCACCCTCCACCCGCAGCAGTTCCCGATCTATTCCAATTCGAGCGAAGATTATAGAGTCTGCGTCAAGTCCCTTAAAGTCTGCGCCGGTCAGATCACAATTATCAAAAATACATTCAATCAAAGCCGCACCTTCAAAATCTGCATTTCGCAGATTGCAGTGATTAAATACGGTGCTACCAATAATAGATGTATTGAATTTACTTTCTGAAAGATCACATCTATCGAACGTCAATTCTTCCAGTTCGCTTCCGGTGAAGTCAAAAAGGCAAATATCTGGGAAGCACTCGAGCCTAAAATTTAAGCGCGACAGCCTAACGTCATCTAGCGGAACGAACGCACTGCCGCCTGAAGTTGAATTGAAAAATGACAACGAGTGCTTTTCATTAAAGCGAGTCCCTCGTATTTCGAGAGCCTCCCAAAGCAAACAGAGTAACCGGCCGATACCGTGATACTGACTACGAGACTGCCAGAGTATCACGAGCTTTTGTAGTGCTGTTTCGATATCAGCGCTATCCATGGTAGCCACGAGGTGCTGCATCAACGCAGTTACTTTTGTTGAGGAATTCGCAGACCGAGCTTCGTCAAGGGACCGCAACATGGACCGTGCAGCCATAAATTCACGGAGCGAACTATGAGAAAATATCCAGCCGTCCCCACTCGCGGTGCGAGTAAGAGTAGCAGAGCTACGAAGGTCTTCAAACAATTGATCTATCGCGCGGCGTCGATCATCAGAATCTAGCATCCTAAGTTCTGAGTGAAATTCAGCATCAACTAATGTTCGAAACCTATCTTCCTTTATAACAGCGCCGTTGATCGTGGAAACTTCGAGTGCCAGTGACTCAAGGAAGGTTCGACGCTTTTGTGCCGACAGATCGGGTGATCTTATGAGGTCTCTAAGCATGAGCCTATCTACGATCACGCCATAGATTGACCACTCGGTTAGACCCTCCGATCCTGATGAGTCCTCATCCGCTCGAAGTTGGTCAAGAACATCAAGAAGATATGAAACAATGACTGGCTTTCCAGAAAGCGATGTCCTCTCTCCGGCCTCAGACGCCCTAAACACTCGATGTAGAACGCTTAAAACAATGTCACAGCCACCCGTATCGTCTCCCAACTTCCGCCGCACCAAAGCCTCTGTTTGGCCGGGATTCAAATCGCGCAGCGTTCTCTCAAAACGATTTAGCAGGTGTGACTCAATAAGAGAATCAACAGATTTCTCACGATCAACGATATCCTGCTGTAGACGCAAGACGGAAATTGATGAACCTGAAAGCTCATTATATAGAGCTTCAAAAACTCGTATCTCCTCGTCTTCCGTGAAATAATTTGGCCGACTAGTAAGAATCCCCCTTGCGCCATCTCTTGATAGCTCCGCGAGTGCCGCAAGGCAGTCTCTTCGCATTCTTGGCGTCATAAATTGCGCCATCTCGTCATACCCATCAAGCAGCAGTATCAATCTTTGCTGCCTGATTAGCTGAAAAATGAAGTCGATATTGATGTGACCAAGATTATTATTATCTAGAGCATGATGTATTAGTGCGCGAGCATCAAATTGCCGCGAGAAGTCACGAAGTGTGATCCTCAAGGGCAGTCGAAAAATAGGATTTTCAATGTATTCTTTTGTCCACCGATACTGAAGCACTTGCGTTAGACAAGTTTTTCCCGTCCCATACTCACCAAGAACTATAAGCCACCGCGCCTCTGGATCGTCGTCTTTTGCCCAAACGGTTAGCCAATCGGTTGCATAGTCGACACCATGACTGTCCTCAAAATTTGCTTCTTCATATACACCAGACAGATTAACTAGTTCGCCATTCGAGACAACGCTAGACGTATATTTTTCGTATCGCTCAAATTTTCGGAAGAATTGATCGTAAGTTTCGATATTTACACCCGCTTCTTCCGCTCGCTCGCGAACGCTGGGTGTAAATCCAGTAGAGGACACGATTATTAGCGCAGCGGAAGGCTCCCTTTTTGCAAGCAGAAGAAATTTACTCGCGTCTTTTCCATACTTCGTATTATCTACATACTCAATCGTTGCCTCAATAAATAGCCGTCGACCATATGGGTCACCAATTGGCACTGCAACTATGTCGACTTCGGCCCCGTGTATTTCTACGCCGAACTGCACATCATAGTTATTATTCTTAAGTAGCTGCCCAATGGCTGTTGGCAGGCTTCTTGCATCAAGCATTCTTGAGTTCCTAGATTCGTTTTCTCTGCTCGGGCTGGCAGCAGTAAACACGACTGGAAACGATAGGCATAGGACATCACGAGGCAAGTGCCGCCCAGTCCATATATGACGCCAGGGAAGGATTCTGTTACGACTCACTGATACGGTCCAAGTTGCGCGTTGCGCTTAAACTATTGAAAAATATAAACAAAAATCTGTCGGCAGAGTGTCCCCGTCTCTCCGCCAACACCCTTATGCTATTGATAGTTAATAGAAAATCGGGATGGACACATCGCCGCTGAGGTCCGTCTTGTACCACAAGGACGGCGG
>NZ_FNMZ01000009.1 GCF_900106695.1 Albimonas donghaensis | reverse complement strand
CGGGCCCGACGGCTCGGGCGCGAACTCAACCGCCACGCGCGCGCGAGGTCAAGCGGGGCGCGGCGGGAGGTTGCGCGCCGGTCGCGCCCCGCCCCCCCCCCCCCCCCCCCCCCCCCCCCCCCCCCCCCCCCCCCCCCCCCCCCCCCCCCCCCCCCCCCCCCCCCGCCCCCCCCCCCCGCCCCGCTCCCCGGCGCGGGAGCCGCGCGTCGACTGTCGCGCCGACGGCGCCGGTGCGCCCGCGCGGCGTTGAGCCCGTGGCGCCTGCGGGACCGTCGCGGGCGGTGGCGGCGGGCGACCTGTCGACCCGCGCGCCGTCGGAAGGGCCGCGCGGGCGAGACCTCGCCGCCCTCGGGCCGGATGACGCGCGGCTCCCGCGCGGCGGGGCGGGGACGACGGCTCGAAGGGGGGGGGCGGAAGAAGGGGGAGGGGCGGAAAACGCGAACGCCCCCGGCGTTGCGGCCGGGGGCGTTCACAAGCGGCAGGGCGCGCGCGCCTTGCGTCCCGGCTCAGCGCGGGCTGCGCTTGGCCAGTATCCGCTGCAGCGTGCGGCGGTGCATGTTCAGGCGGCGCGCGGTCTCCGAGACATTGCGGTCGCAGAGCTCGAACACCCGCTGGATATGCTCCCAGCGCACCCGGTCCGCGGACATCGGGTTCTCGGGCGGCGGCGGCTTGACCTCGCCCGAGGACAGCAGCGCCGCCTCGACGTCGTCGGCATCCGCCGGCTTGGCCAGGTAATCGGTCGCGCCGATCTTCACCGCGGCCACCGCCGTGGCGATGGCGCCATAGCCGGTCAGCACCACGATGCGGCTGTCGGGCCGCGCCTCGCGCAGCGCCTCCACCACGTCGAGCCCGTTGCCGTCTTCCAGCCGCAGGTCGATGACCGCATAGGCGGGCGGCGCGCGGCGGACCACGGCCATCCCTTCGGCCACGCTCTCGGCGGCGGTGGGCTCGAACCCGCGACGCTCCATCGCCCGGGCCAGTCGGCGCCGGAAGGGTTCGTCGTCGTCGAGCACCAGAAGCGAGCGGTCGGGGCCGAGGTCCCGCAGCTCAACCTCTTCTTCGGCGTCGGTCATGTTGCGGCGGCCTCCGTCAAGGGTTCATTCGCGCGCGACACTAGGGAAATTGTCGCGCGTGTCAAAGCCGCGTGACGGTTTTCGTGGGAAAATCGTCAGCACGCTCCGCATGTTGGGGGAGGCGAGGCCCGCGGGACAGGCCCCGGCGCGGGGCCGCGGGCAGCGGTTTCGCAAGGCGCCGCAAGGGAATCCGGGGCGCAGAGGCCTTGCGGAGACCGGGAACCGGGGCGGGCGATTCTCCGCCCCGCCCGCGGAGCGGTCCGGCGCCGCCTCCGGCGATCCGGCGTGGTTCAGAGCCGCTCGGCGAAGCACTGCACCCGGTCGGCCATCTGCTCGGGCGTGGTCTCGCGGCGGAAGACCTCGAGGAACCCGACCTCGGGCGCGGCCAGATAGGTGAAGGTGGAATGGTCCATGAGGTAGTCCTCATCGCCCTCGCCGGCCTTGTTGTAATAGACCCGCCAGGCCTTGGCGGCGGCGTCCACCTGCTCCGGCGTGCCGGTCAGGCCGAGCATCCTGGGATGCAGGGCGCCCACGAAGTCCGAGAGCGACTCGGGCGTGTCGCGGGCCGGGTCGATGGTGATGAAGACCGGGGTGACCTCGATCCCGCGTTCGTCGAGGATCTCGGTGGCCATGGCCATGTCGGCGGTGTCGAAGGGGCAGACGTCCGGGCAGAAGGTGTAGCCGAAATAGAGCAGGGTCGGGCCGGTGATGACGTCGGCCTCGGTGACGGCGCGGCCGGTCTGGTCGACGAGGTCGAGGGGGCCGCCGAGGCTCATGGCGCCGCCGGCGAGCTTGGCGGCGCGGCACTGGGCGAAGCGGTCGTCGTCGCCGGCGCCGGGGCCGAAGGCGAACCAGCCGCCGGCGGCGAGGCCGATGGCGACCGCGCCGAGGGCGAGGGCGGCGTAGCGGGCGGAGCTGCGGCGTTTGGCGGTCATGTCGGTTCCCAATCTCGTGCGGTCTCGGCCTGCGCGGTTCCGGCCTTGTTCGATCCCGGCCTGTTCGTTTCCGGCCTGCGCGGCCCCGTTTCGCGCGCCCTTTGAGGCGGCGGGAGGGTCCGCGATCAGGGATATGCCGCGGATCGCGGTTATAGACCCGCCCGCCGGTCCGGGAAACCGCGCGCGACGCTGGGACGCGGCGCGCGCGCAGGCACGGGGGCGGGGCGGCGCGAGGGCGGGCCGGACGGGCGTTTTCGTTGAATGACAGGGATATGCGACCGGGCGGCGCGCGGTTTGCCGGCGGAGACGCGCGTATGCGCCGGGCCGCGGAGCCATCACGACTTCGCGCGCGAGCCGCCCGCGGCGACGCGGCGACGCGGGGCGGAGCGCGCGGCCCGGCGCCCGGCGGGATGGGCGCGCGCTGCGCGGAAGGCGACGGAGACGGGGGCGGGGACGGGAACGGGTGCGGGGGCGCCCGAGCGCTGCGGTCGCCGGGGGCAACGGGGCGTAGGCGCTCCGGGCGGCGTGGGGGCGGCAACCGCTTCGCCCGCCGCCTGTGCGCGTCATGCGGCACGCCCGCGCTTCCGGATCGTGCCGGGAGCCGCGCGACGACCGTCCCGAGCGCTGCGGCGGAGCGCCCGCGCGGCGCTGCGGCGGGGGCGCCCGGCGGCGAACGGGACGCGCGGCGACGGTCAGGGCAGGGGGGCGGGGCGACGGCAAGGACGGGGGCGGGACGGGCCCGGAAAGGGGTTGCGGGCTGAAACCGCAGCCGCGCCGGCCGGCGCGCGCGTCGTCCCCGGCGCCGGCCCGCTTCCGCCGGGTCGCGCGGGGTGCTATCGCTCGGCCATGGCTGATGGAATTCATTTCGGCGGCGCCTCGGCCGCACGCTCCGACTGGGTGCGGCTGCGCACCCTGACCACCCTGCGATGGCTCGCCGCCGCGGGGCAGGCGCTGACCGTGCTGGTCGCGGACCTGGCGCTCGACCTCCAGCTCCCCACCGGCTGGTGCTTCGGCGCCATCGCCGCCTCGGTCAGTCTCAACATCGCCTCGCAGGCCGTGCACCCGGCCAACAAGCGCCTGTCGGAGCGCTGGACGGCGGCGATCCTGCTGTTCGACCTGCTCCAGCTCGGCACGCTCCTGTTCCTGACCGGCGGGCTCACCAACCCGTTCGCGGTGCTGGCGCTGGCCCCGGTCATCGTCTCGGCCACCGCGCTCACCCTGCGCTCCACCCTGATCCTGGGCTGCTTCGCCGCGCTGGAGGTCACGGTGCTGGCCCGCGCCTACCTGCCGCTGCGGTTCGAGACGGGCGAGGTCGTGGCCCCCCCGGACCTGATCGTGCTGGGCACCTGGGCGGCGCTGATGATCGGGCTGGTGTTCGTGGGCGGCTACGCGCGGCGCATCACGGCGGAGGTCTGGACCATGTCGCGCGCGCTGTCGGCCGCGCAGGACGCGCTGGGGCGCGAGCAGCGGCTGACCGCCATCGGCGGGCTGGCGGCGGCGGCGGCGCATGAGCTGGGCACGCCGCTGGCCACCATCAAGCTGGTGACGGGAGAGCTGGCGCGGGAGCTGAAGGACGATCCCGACCTGGCCGAGGACGTGGAGCTGATCCGCGCCCAGGCCGAGCGCTGCCGCGAGATCCTGCGCGAGATGTCGGAGACCGGCAAGGACGACCGCCACGTGCGCACCCTGCCGATCTACGGGCTGGTGGAGGAAGCCGCGGGCCCGCATCGCGCGCGGGGCAAGCGGGTGATCCTGCGCCTTCAGGGCGCCCCCCTGTCGGACCCGCCCCCCGCCCAGCCGGAGGTCGAGCGCCGCCCGGAGGTGATCCACGGCCTGCGCAACCTGGTGCAGAACGCGGTGGATTTCGCCGCCGACTGCGTCTGGGTCGACATCGACTGGGACGATCGCCAGATCCGCATCGCGGTGGGCGACGACGGGCCGGGTTTCGGCGCGGACATGCTGGGCCGGCTCGGCGATCCCTTCGTGCGCAACCGCCTGCGCCGCGCGCCGCGGGGCGGAGACCCGATCGCCCCGCCTTCGGAGGCGCGGGCGGGCTACGAGGGCATGGGGCTGGGCCTGTTCATCGCCAAGACCCTGCTGGAGCGGACCGGCGCCCGCGTCAGCTTCGCCAACGGCGCCGACGCCGAGGGCCGCCACGCCCGCCGCGCCCGCGGCGACCGCGCCGGCGCCCGCCCCGACCCCGCCGCCGGCCGCGCCACCGGGGCGGTGGTGGAGGCGGTCTGGCCCCGCGGCGCGCTGGACCTGCCCGAGGGCCGCCCGCGCGAGGGACTGGGGCTCAACCCCAGTTTTTCGTTGAAGAACATTTAACGTAGAACTCGCGCAAAAGTTGCATTAGGAATTCGAAAGTGTCCTTCGGCGTGAGACCCGCCGAACTTGCTTTCAGAGAGGTCGGGTTGATGCACAGCCTGACGGGAGCCGCGGATTTCGGCGTCGGCGCGTTCGCCGGACTTCTCGCCATCGGCGGCGCGGATCTGCTTTTGGGACTTCTGGCCGGAGCCGCGGGCGCGGCGACGGCGGCGGCGGCCCTGGGGCTCGCCCCGGGCCTGGGCGTCTGGTTCGCGTTCGGCGGCCGCGGCCGTGATCGTGATCGTGCGCAGCGTCGGGCCATGCCCGCCCCTCCGCGGGACTCGGCGCTCGACGCCCTGCCGGACCGGATGTCCGGCGCGGGGTCCGGACCGGCCGCCGCGCCTGGCGCGCCCCGTCGCGACGACGGGACCGAGCCCTCCGCCGCGGATGCCGTCCGTAAAAAGGCCGGGGGGGCGCGCCCGCTCGCCCTGTCCGCGCCCGGCGCATGGCTGAGCGAACGCCTGGCCGGGGCGCGCGCCCTGCGGCCCGTCGGGGCCGAGGGGCGTCCCGCGGGCGGCCCGGCGCTTCCCTTCCGGCTGGAGGACGGGGCGCTCATGCCCCTGTCCCGGGCCGCCCGCCGCTTTCCCGGCCTGGGCGCGCAGGGCGTGGAGGTCGCCGCGTTCGCGCGCGGGGTCGCGGTGATCGAGGGACCGGCCGACCTGGCCGCCGCCTTCGCCCTGCTGGAGTCGGACGGCCTGGAGTTCCGCGCCATGGTCGACGATGCCGAGGGCGAGACCTGGGAGCTGATCTGCGCCCCGCGCGGCGGCGAGGCGCGGGTGGATTTCGCGCCCGCCGGTCCCGCGCGCCGCGAGCTCGCCCGCCTGCGGGCCGATCTGCGCGCCACGCGGGCCGAGCGGGATGCGGCGGAGGCGGTGCTCGACGCCGCCCCGGTGATGGCCTGGCGGCGGGACGCGGCCGGGCGGGTGGTCTGGGGCAACGCCCTTTACCGCCGGATGTCGGGCGCCGGCGAGGCGCAGGCCGAGGCCGCAACGGGCGTGAGACCGGGGACGGGCGCGAGACCGGGGGCCGAAACGTCGGCCGGGGCGGAAGGCGCCCGGCGCACGGGCCGCGCGGCCGCCGCGCCCGCGCTGCCGGAGCTGCGCGGCGATCTCGGCGGGCCCGAGCCGCGCGCCGACAGGGCCGACCCCGACGCGCCCTCGCGCGGCGCGTCCGGGTCCGGATCCGCGTCCGGGCCCGACGATCGGGTCGACGGGCGCGACGGCCGCGCCGCGGTCTTCGACGCCGGCACCGGCGAGCGCCGCTGGTTCGAAATCTCCTCGCGCGTCGGGGCGCAGGGCGAGGATCTGCGCTTCGCCGTCGACGCCGCCTCCGCGGTCCATGCCGAAGGCGCCCTGCGCCGCTTCGTGGAGACGCTGACCGAGACCTTCGCCCATATCCGCATCGGCCTCGCCATCTTCGACCGGGAGCAGCGGCTGGGCCTGTTCAACCCCGCTTTCGCCGAGCTGATGCGGCTCGACCCCGCCTGGCTGGCGGCGCGGCCGGACCTGCCTTCGGTGCTGGAGCAG
This sequence comes from Albimonas donghaensis, assembly GCF_900106695.1. Lineage (GTDB taxonomy): Bacteria > Pseudomonadota > Alphaproteobacteria > Rhodobacterales > Rhodobacteraceae > Albimonas > Albimonas donghaensis. The sequence goes on along the minus strand of NZ_FNMZ01000009.1, from coordinate 156,301 downwards.
CTGCGCGAGAGCCGCCGCCTGCCGGACCAGGACGATTTCGTCCAGTGGCGGCGCGGGATCCTCGGCCTGTTCGGAAGCGGGGACCGGACCGACGCCGACCTGCGCGGCCCGCGCCCCGAGCGCACCGAGATCTGGCACCTGCCGGGGGAGGAGCAGATCCGCATGGTCGCCCGCCCGCATCCGCAGGGCGCCGTGGCCTTCCTGTTCGAGGACGTGACCGAGACCGCGCGCCTGGAGCGCCGCTTCCTGACCGAGACCGAGACCCGCCGCGCGGTCATGGACCGGTTGGAGGAAGGCGTGGTGACCTTCGGTCCCGACGGGGTGGCGCGCTTCGCCAATCCCGCTTTCGCGGCGATGTGGGGGTTCCGCCCCGACGCCGACGGCGACGGCCTGCGGCTGGCCGACGCCATGGCCCGGTTCCGCGCCCGCAGTGTGGGCGGCGAGGTCTGGGACCAGTTGCAGGGCTTTTTCGGCACGGCCGCGCGCTCGGCCTGGTCCGATGAGCTGACGCTGACCGACGGTCGCCGGCTGCGGGCGCGGGTGGCGGCGCTGCCCGACGGCTCGGTGCTGGTGGCGTTCCTCGACGTGACCGACGCGCTGCGGGCGGAGGCGGCGATGCGCGACCGGACCTCGGCCCTGGAGGCGGCGGAGGAGATCCGCGGCGCCCTGATCGAGCAGGTCAGCCTGCGCATGCGCACGCCGCTGGCCCGGGTGTCGGGCCTGACCCAGCGGCTGCGCGACGGGGCCGACGAACGCGGCGGCGGCGGGGGCGGGGCCGGGGGTTCGGCCGAGGGGCCGGACGCGCCGCTGGGCCCGCGCCAGCTGGCGCTGCTCGAAGGAGTGCTGGAGGCCGCGGGCCAGATGCAGGAGGCGCTGACCGGCGTCTCGGACCTGGCCTCGGCGCAGGCCGGGGTGCTGGCGATGACCTCGGAGCCGGTGAACCTGCATGCGGCGCTGGCCTCGGCGCTGGACGTGGCGCGGCGGCGCGCGCAGGCGCGGGGCGTGGCGCTGTCGCTGGAGGCCGACGAGGCGCTGGACGCGAGCCAGGAGATCCAGGGCGACGCGCAGCGGCTGCGGCAGCTGCTGTTCAACCTGGTGGCCGACGCGGTGCACCGGGCGCCGCGGGGCGGCTGGGTCCGCGCCGGCGCGCGCAAGCTGGGCGACCGGGTCGAGGTCTGGACCGACGAGCCCGCGCCCGAGGCGGCGCTGGACGGCCGGTCGGAGCCCGAGGCGGCGGTGCGCGGCGGGCTCGCCCATGCGCTGGTGCGCCGCTTCGCCGAGCTGCATGGCGGCGGGGTGCGGGTGGAGCTGGTGCGCCGCGGCGCGCCCGCGATGTCGCATGAGGCGCTGGAGGCCGAGGAGATCGGCCCGCGCGGCGACCGCCTGCACGTGGTCTGCTCGCTGCCGCTGGCCGCGCTGAGGGCCGTCGCCCCCGCGGTATCGGAGCCGCCCCGCGCCGAGCGCGCCTGATCCCTGCGCGGCGCCGCCCCCCCCCCGTCTTTCCGCGCCCCGTCTTGCTGCGCCCCGTCTTCCCGGGCGGCGCCTTCATCCCGGCGGGGCGCCCAGCGTCACGGGTCCGAAGCGCGCCGGCCGACCGCCCGCCGCCGGCCCGGTTCCGCCCCGGCGCGCCGGCGACGGGGGCGCCGTCTTCACGGTCTCGGGCGGGCGGGGCGCGGCCTCTGGTCCGACGGCCCCGCCCGCGGCCCCGCTCCCGGCATTGCCCCTGCCCGCGCGGCGGTCCATGATCGCGGCCCGTCGCCCCCGGCCGATCGTCGCGCCGCCCGAATGCTCCGAGCCCCCCGCCAGATGTCCGACCCCGACGCCCCCGACCTGCGCCGCATCCTGCCCGACGCGGAGGCCACCGACGCCGCAGGGCGCGCGCTCGCCGCCACGCTGAACGCCGGCGACGCGGTGATGCTGCGCGGCGATCTCGGGGCCGGGAAATCGGCGCTCGCCCGCGCGGCGATCACCGCCCTGCTGGCCGAGGACGGGCGCGAGGAGGACATCCCCTCGCCCAGCTTCACCCTCGTGCAGGTCTACGAGACGGCGCGGGGCGAGGTCTGGCATGCGGATCTGCACCGGCTCCCGGGCCCCGACGCGGTGATCGAGCTGGGGCTGGAGGACGCCTTCGAGGACGCCGTCTGCTTCGTCGAATGGCCCGACCGGCTGGGCGATGCGATGCCGCCGCGCCGGCTGGATCTGGCGCTGGATTTCGAGCCCGGGGGCGAGGGACGGCTGATGGAGGTCCACGCCCGCGGCGCAGGATGGGAGGCGGCGCTGGCCGCGTTGACGCGATGACCGAACCCCGCTTCGATCCGGAGGCCCGCGCCGCCCTTCAGGCCCGCTTTCTCGCCGAGGCCGGCTGGGCGGGGGCGGAGATCCGGCCGCTGGCCGGCGACGCCTCGAACCGCCGCTACGACCGGCTCTCGGGCGGGCCGGGGGGCGCGGGGGCGGTGCTGATGGACGCGCCGCCCGAGAAGGGCGAGGACATGGTCCCCTATCTCGGGATCACCGAGGTTCTGCGCGCCCGCGGCTTCTCCGCCCCCGCGGTGATCGCCGCCGACGCGCCGGCCGGCTTCGCGCTGATCGAGGACCTGGGCGACGACCTCTACGCCCGCGTCTGCGCGGCGGATGCGGAGGCGGAGACGCCGCTCTACCTCGCCGCGGCCGAGCTGCTGGCCGAGCTGCACGCCGCCCCCGCCCCTTCCGAGACCCCCGCGGGGGCCGCCCGCCACGTGATCCCCCCCTATGACGCCGCCACCCTGCGGCGCGAGGCGATGCTGGCGGCGGACTGGTATCTCGACGGGCTCGGCCTGCGGACGGAGGCGCTGGCCGAGGACTATGCGGGGCGGGTGGACGCCGCCTTCGCGCCGGTCGCGGGCGCGCGCACGGCGCTGGCGCTGCGCGACTACCATGCGGAGAACATGCTGTGGCTGCCGGGCCGGGAGGGAACCGCGCGGGTCGGGTTGATCGACTACCAGGACGCGCTGGCGGGGCACCCGGCCTATGACCTGATCTCGCTGACCGAGGATGCGCGGCGCGACACCTCGCCCGGGCTGAGGGCGGCGACGACGGCCCGCTATCTGGACGCGGCCGGGGTCCCCGCGGGCGCCCGCGAAACATTCGAGGCCGAGGCCGCCATGCTCGCCGCGCAACGCAATCTGAAGATCGTGGGCATCTTCGCGCGGCTGCGGCTGCGGGACGGCAAAACGCGTTACCTCGACCTGATCCCGCGGGTCTGGGGGCACCTGCAACGGGACCTCGCGCATCCGGCGCTGGCCCCGCTGGCGGCGTTCGTCGCACGGCATGTCCCGGCGCCCGAGCCCGCCGTGCTGGATCGCCTGCGGGCCGGGAGGACGGCATGAGCGCGCCCGACACGGCCCCCGACACGACCCCCGCCACGGCGCCCGACACGGCGCCCGATACGGCGATGGTGCTGGCCGCCGGGCTGGGCACGCGCATGGGCGCGCTGACCGCGACGACGCCGAAACCGCTGCTGCGGGCCGGGGGGCGGGCGCTGATCGACCATGCGCTCGACCGCGCGGCGGAGGGCGGGGCGGCGCGCGCCGTGGTCAACCTGCACTACTTCCCCGACCAGATCCGCGCGCATCTCGCGGGCCGGGCGGCGCCGGAGATCCTGTTCTCGGATGAGACGGACGCGTTGCTGGAAACCGGCGGCGGCGTGCGCCGGGCGCTGCCGCTGCTGGGGCATGGGCCGGTGTGGACGCTGAATTCGGATGCGGTGTTCGGCGGACCGGCGCCGCTGCCGGCGCTTTCCGCCGCCTGGGACCCCGCCCGGATGGACGCGCTGCTGCTGCTGGTCGCGCGCGAGGATGCGCGGGCCTATACGCGGGCCGGGGACTTCTTCGCGGAGGCGGACGGTCGGCTGACCCGCCGGGGCGACCGGCCGACCGCTCCGCTGGTCTATACCGGAGTGCAGATCATTCGCGCGGGCGCCTTCGCGGACGGGCCGGAGGGCGCGTTCTCCACCAACCTGATCTGGGACCGGATGCTGGCGAAGGGGCGCGTGTTCGGGGCGCTCCATCACGGACCCTGGGTCGATGTGGGAACCCCCGCCGGGCTGGAGGAAGCCGCCGCGGTGCTTTCCGAAGCCGCCCCGGGGGCGAGCGCATGAGCGCCAGGCCGAAAGTCTATTTCACCCCGCCGGGCGTGGATTTCTCCGAGGCGCTGGCCCGCGGGCTGCGCGCCCGGCTGCCCGCCGACGATCCCGCCGCCATGGCCCGCGTGCGGCTCTATCTCAACGCGCGCCGCACCGGGCGGGCGGTGTCGGAGGCGCTGGAACACGGCCGCCCCGCCGCCTTCCTCCCCCGCATCGCGCTGGTCGGCGAACTGGCGGAGGAGGCGCTCGCCGCCGCCATCCCGCAGGGGCGGGGCCGACTGCGCCGGACGCTGGCGCTGATGCGGCTGACCGAGGCCTTCCTGGTCGGCAATCCGGGGCTGGCCGACCCGGCCTCCGCCCCCGCGCTGGCGCTGTCCCTGCGCGCGCTGCTCGATGAGCTTCAGGCGGCCGGCAAGGGCGCGGAGGCGCTGCGCGACCTCGAATTGAACGAGCACGCCGCGCACTGGACCCTGACGGCGGAATTCCTGTCGATCCTCGCCGACGCCTGGCCCGAATACCTGGCGGAGGAGGAGCACGGCGCCCCGGACCGCGAGGCCCGCCGAAGGCTCGCCGTCGCCGCCCTGATCGCGCGGTGGGAGGCCTCGCCCCCGACCGATCCGGTGATCGTGGCGGGCTCCACCGGCTCGACCCCCGCGACGGCCGAACTGATGCGGGCGGCGGCGCGGCTGCCCTCGGGCGCGCTGGTGCTGCCGGGCTGGGATCCGGCGATGGCCGGCGACGTGTGGGATAGCCTGACGGCGGAGGAGCCGCGGCCCGAGCATCCCCATCACCACATGGCGCGGCTGCTGAGCGATCTGGGCCTTCGCCCCGACGATCCCGCGCCCTGGGACGAGACCTGTCCGGCGCCCCCCGCGCCCGCGCGCCTGCGCCTGCTGACCCGCGCCCTGCGCCCGGCCCCGGTGACCGACGCCTGGCGCCGCGAGCTGCCCGAACAGGCCGCCGAGGCCGCGGAGGCCGTCGCCGGCCTGACCCTGCTGGAGGCCGAGACCCCGCGCGACGAGGCCGCCGCCATCGCCGCCGCGCTCGCCTCCGAGGCCGCGGCGGGGGGGACGCCGGCGCTGATCACGCCGGACCGGGTGCTGGCCCGGCGCGTGGCGGCGGAGCTTTCGCGCTGGGGCGTGGCGCCCGACGACAGCGGCGGGCGGCCGCTGGGCCTGACCCCGCCGGGCATCCTGCTGGGGCTGACCGCCGGGCGGCTGGGCCGGCCGATGACCGCCGAGACCCTCGCCGCCCTGCTGCGCCACCCGCTGACCGCCGACAACCGCGAGACGGCGCCGGAACAGCGCGGCCCGCACCTGCGGTTCCTCCGCAAGCTGGAGCGGGACGGACTGCGCGGCGGCACCCAGGACGTGGACTGGGATCGGCTCGACGCCCGCCTGCGCGCCCGCAAGGACCCGCCCGAGGATTTCCTGGCCTGGTTCGCCTGGGTCCGCGCCGCGCTGACCCCGCTCGCCTCGCCCCCCGCCGATCTCCCGGCCGCCGTGGCCCTGCATCGCCGCGTGGCGGAGACGCTGGCCGCGGGACAGGCCGGACCGGGAGAGGAGAACCCCGCCGATCTCCCGCTCTGGGCCGAGGCGCAGGGGCGCGATGCGCGGGCCTTTCTCGACGGGCTGGAGGAGGCCGCCCCGGCGCTGGGCGCCTCGCCCCCGCCCGGCGGCTACGGGGCGCTGTGGCTCGCCCTGATCCAGGCCGAGGAGACCCGCCCCGACCCGGCCCGCGTGCATGACCGCATCCGCATCCTCGGCGCGCTGGAGGCGCGGGCGGAAAGCGCCAGCCTGATGATCCTCGGCGGGTTGAACGAGGGCGTCTGGCCGGCCCATCCGACCCCTGATCCCTGGCTGAACCGGCAGATGCGCAAGACCCTCGGGCTGGCCTCGCCGGAGCGGCGGATCGGGCTGGCCGCGCATGACTTCCTGCAGGCCGCCTGCGCCCCGCGCACGGTGCTGAGCCGGGCGCTGCGCGACGATGGCGGGCCGGCCTCGCCCTCGCGCTGGCTGGTGCGGCTGGAGAACCTGCTGAAGGGCGCCGACAAGGCCGCGCTGGCGGCGATGCGCGCCCGCGGCCAGGCGCTGGCGCGGGGGGCGGACGGGCTGGACGCCGGCCCGCGGATCGACCCCGCGCCGCGGCCCGCGCCGACCCCGCCGGTGGCGCTGCGCCCGCGGGGGCTGTCCTTCACCCAGGTCGAGACGCTGGTCCGCGACCCCTACGCCATCTACGCCCGCCACGTCCTGCGGCTGCGCAAGCTGGACCCGATCGGCCGCGCCCCCGACGCCCGCGACATGGGCACCGCCCTGCACGCGGTGATGGAGGCCTTCGCCGAAGCCACCCGCGACTGGACCGGCGCCGAGTCCACCCCCGCCGCCCTGCGCGCCGCTCTTATGGCGGCCGCGGAACGCGAGCTGCCCGAGGCCGCCCCCTGGCCCGCCCTGCGGAGGCTCTGGTCCAAGCGCCTCGCCCGCGCCGCCGACTGGATCGCAGCCGGCGAGGCCGCGCGCCGCGCCGAGGGCCGGGTCGAGGCGCTGGAGGTCAAGGGCGCCCGCGTGCTGGAGGGCCCGCCGGGCGGGGCCTTCGAACTTTCCGGCAAGGCCGACCGGGTGGACCGGCTGCTGGACGGGCGGCTGGCGCTTTACGACTACAAGACCGGCTCGGTCCCCTCCTCCAAACAGATCGGCGTGTTCAGCGTGCAGTTGCTGCTGGAGGCCGCGGTGGCCGAGGCCGGCGGGTTCGAGAACGTGCCCGGCGCCCCGGTGGCGGCGGCGGAATATCTCGGCCTTTCGGGCGCCGGCGTCGGGGGCAAGGCCAGCGCGGTGGATTTCGTGAAGCACCCGGTGGCGGATGTCTGGGCGGATCTGGGCGCGCTGGTGGCCCGCTATGACGACGCGGCGACCGGCTACCTGTCCCGCGCCCGCATGGCCACGGTGCGCTTCGCGGGGGACTACGACCAGCTCGCCCGCCATGGCGAATGGTCCGAATCCGGTGAGGAGGGCGGCGAATGACCGACACCCGCCCCGAACTCCACCCCGCCACCCGCGCCCAGATCGAGGCGGCGAGCCCCGGCGCCTCGGCCTGGGTCTCGGCCAATGCGGGGTCGGGCAAGACCTCGGTGCTGACCAAGCGGGTGGCGCGCCTGCTGCTGGCCGATTGCCCGCCCGAGCGCATCCTGTGCCTGACCTACACCCGCGCCGCCGCCGCCGAGATGCAGGAGCGGCTGTTCCGGATGCTGGGCGAGTGGTCGCTGATGGAGGACGCCGCGCTGGCGGCGGAGCTTGCGGCGCTGGGCGGCGACCCGCCGGAGGGCGAGGATGACCTGGCCCGCGCCCGGAAGCTTTTCGCCAAGGCGCTGGAGACGCCGGGCGGGCTGAAGATCCAGACCATCCACGCCTTCTGCGCCGCGCTGCTGCGCCGGTTCCCGCTGGAATCCGGGGCGCCGGCGGGATTCGTGGAGCTGGACGACCGCACCCGCGCCCGCATCCTGGACGAATTGCGCGACGACATGGCCGGCGCCGCCGAGGCCGGGGCCGACCCCGCCTTCGACGCCGCCGCCGACCGGCTGACCGAAACCGGACTGACCAGCCTGTCCGAATCCGTCTTTCACCGCCGCGGCTGGTTCCCCGGCGCCGACCGCGCCGCCCCCGCCCTGCACGCGGCCTATGACGTGCCCGAGGGCTGGGATTTCCTCGACCATGCCGGCGGGCGGATGATGGCCGAGGGGCCGGACGGGCTGCGCGATCTCGCCGCCGCGCTGACCACGGGCGGGGCCACGGACCGCAAGCTGGCGGACCTGCTGGCGGGCGCGGCCTCGGCGCTCGACGCGGGCGACATCCCCGCCGCCATCCGCGCGGTGGAGGCCGCGGGCCTGACCCAGAAGGGCGAGCCGCGCAGCCTCAAGACCCTGCCCACCAAGGCGGTGCGCGCGGCCTGGCCCTGGGCCGCCGAGGCGGTGGAGGGCGTCGTTGAAATGGCGGTGGAGCTGCGCCAGGGCCGCATCGCGCAGGACGGGCTGGCGAAATCGCTCGACCTGCACCGGTTCGGGGACGCGCTGCTCGCCCGCTACGCCGTGGAGAAGACGCGGCGCGGGGCCATCGACTTCGACGACCTGGTGCGCATCGCCGGCCGCCTGCTGACCGAGGCCGAGATGGCCGCCTTCGCCCTGTGGAAGCTGGACGGCGGCCTCGACCACATCCTGATCGACGAGGCGCAGGACACCTCCCCCGACCAGTGGCGGCTGGTCCGCGCGCTGGCCGAGGAGTTCTTCGCCGGCGCCGGCGCGCGGGAGGCCGGGCGCACCGTCTTCGCCGTGGGGGACGAGAAGCAGTCGATCTATTCCTTCCAGGGCGCGGAGCCGCGGGAATTCGGGCGGATGCGCGACCTGTTCCGCGACCGGCTCGCGGCGATGGAGGCGGCGGGGGAGGGGCCCGCCCTGCGGGAGACCCAGCTTGCGTGGTCGTTCCGGTCCTCTCCGGTGATCCTCGGGCTGGTCGACCAGGTCTTCGCCGACGCGCCCGAGGGGCTGAGCGCCGATGGCGACGCCCCCTCGCATTCCGCGTTCCACGCCGCCATGCCGGGCCGGGTGGAGCTGTGGCCCCTGCTGACCCCGCCCGAAAAGGGCGAGGAGCCGCCCTGGCACGCCCCCGTCGACGCGCGCCCGCCGCTGGCCCCCACCGCGCGGCTGGCGGCGGCGCTGGCCGAGCAGGTGGACCGGATGCTGCGCGAGGGCGGGGCGGTTCCGGACCGCGACGCCCCCTCCGGCTGGCGCGCCATGCGGCCCGGCGACGTCATCGTGCTGCTGCGCCGGCGGGGCGCGCTGGCCACGATGCTGGTCGATCAGCTCAAGCGCCGGGCGGTGCCGGTGGCCGGCGCCGACCGTCTGATGCTGATGTCGAGCCTCGCGGTGCGGGACCTGCTGTCGCTGCTGCGTGCGGCGCTGGATTCCGGCGACGATCTGTCGGTGGCCGAGGTCCTGCGCTCGCCCCTCGGCGGGGTGGACGAGGCGGGGGTGTTCGAGCTGGCCGCCGGGCGGCCGAAGGGCGTTTCGCTGTGGAACCGCCTCAGGGATCGCGCGGGGGACTGGCCCGTCGCCCATGCGCTGCTGAACGAGGCCATCGACGGCGCCGATTTCGCCCGCCCCTACGAGATCCTGCAGAACGCCCTGGTCCGCCACGGCGCCCGCGCCCGCATCCGCGCCCGCCTGAACCCGGAGGAGGAGGACGCGGTCGACGAACTGCTCGCCCAGGCGCTGGCCTATGAGAAGGCGGAGACGCCGACGCTGGCCGGCTTCCTCGCCTGGATGGAGGCCGCCGGCGACCTCGCCCTGAAGCGTGAGATGGGGCGGGCCGGCGATGCCGTGCGGGTGATGACGGTGCACGGCGCCAAGGGGCTGGAGGCGCCGGTGGTGATCCTCGGCGACGCCGGGCCGCGGCAGGGGCACAGGGGGGGCGATGTGCTGCAACTGCCTCCCGTGGATCCCGGCGACCCGGAGGTGGCGATCTGGTCCGCCCCCAGGGCCGACGAGGCCGCGCCGGTGACCGAGGCCAAGGAGATCGCCGCGGCGCGGGAGGCGGAGGAGGACCTGCGCCTGCTCTATGTCGCGCTGACCCGCGCCGGCGCCCGGCTGCTGGTCTGCGGGGTGGAGACCGGGCGCGGCGATGCGGAGGCGAGCTGGCACGGCCGCGTCGCCTCGGCGATGGAGGCGCTGGGCGCCCGCCCCGGCCCCGTCCCCGCCGCGCTGGCCGGAGAGGCGGACCTGCCCCCGGTCATGGTGCTGGAGACGGGTTGGCCCGAGACCCCGCCCGCCGACGCCCTGCCGCCCGCGGCTCCCCCCGCCGCGTCCCAGCCGGCGGAGGCGCCCGACGTCCCCCCCGCCTTGAGACTGGCGCCGCTGGCCGAGGGGCCCCTGGCGCCCTCCGCGGCGCGGCGGAAGCGGCTCGCGGCTTCGGCGCTGATGGGGGCGGAGGGCGATCACGCGCCGCCCTTCGCCCCCGGAGCGGCGCCGCTGGGCGACGGCCCCGCGGCGGTGGAGGAGGGCGAGCCCATCGCGGGGCCCCTGGCCCGCCCGCTGGCCCGGGACGTCGCCCGCGCCCGCGGCGACGCGGTGCATATGTTGCTGGAACTGTTGCCCGACCTGCCCGACCAACCCGGCGGGGACCGGGCCGGGCGGGGCGCCGCGCTCGTCGCCGCCGCGCATCCCGACATGGATGCGGGCGTCCGGGCGGATGCGGTGGCCGAAGCCCTGCGCACGCTCGACCATCCCGACGCCGCCCCGTTCCTCGCCCCCGATGCGCTGGCCGAGGCGACGCTTTCGGCCGACCTGCCGGGCGGGGCGCGGATGATCGGGCGGCTCGACCGGCTGATCGTGGCGCCCGGCCGCCTGCGCCTGCTGGACTGGAAGACCGGCCCGGTTCCGCCCGCCACGCCCGAGGCCTATCTGCGCCAGATGGCCGGCTACCGCGCCGCGCTCGCCGCCGCCTATCCGGAGGCGGAGATCGAGGCGGCGTTGTTCTGGACCTCGGCCCAGCGGCTGGAGGTGCTGGACCCCGCCACGCTCGACGCCGCCTTCGGTCGGGCGGTCGCGGCGCTGAAGACCGGCTGACCGGGCAAGGGGGGCGGCCGCGGAATGTCGCCATGCGCGCGGGGCGGCCGCGGAATGTCGGCATGCGCGCGGGGCGGCCGCGGAATGTTGGCATGCGCGCGGGGCGGCCGCGGAATGTTGGCATGCGCGCGGGGCGGCCGCGCAACGCCGCTATGCGCGCGGGGCCGTGAACGGATCGTTGTCTTGACCCGCGCCGGCGCCATACCTAGCTTTGACAACCCGGCGGCGGGGCGCTGCGCAAGCGCGACGCCTCCGCTTCGCCGACACGAGACAAGGAGAGCCGAGATGGGCACGTCCCCCGTCACCGACGCGACGTTCGAGATGGATGTCATCAAGTCCGACACGCCCGTCGTGGTGGACTTCTGGGCCGAATGGTGCGGCCCCTGCAAGCAGATCGGCCCCTCGCTGGAGGAGCTGTCGGCCGAGTTCGGCGATCGCGTGAAGATCGTGAAGCTGAACGTGGACGAGAACCCCAACGCCGCCTCCAAGTTCGGCGTGCGCGGGATCCCGACCCTGCTGGTGTTCAAGGACGGCAAGGTCGCGTCCTCGAAGGTCGGCGCGGCGCCCAAGTCGGCGCTGCAGAACTGGATCGAAAGCGCGCTCTGATCTCCATGGATCGGATGACGTCATGCAAGCGGATGGGGCGGGGCCGGCGATGACCGGCGCCGCCCCTTTCGATTCGGGCCCGGTTGATCCGGTTGATCCGGTTGAGTCGGGCTTCGCCGGTTCGGCGGCGCCCGCGCCCTCCGTCCCCGTGACCGACTGGTCGGACGCCTATGACAACGGCGGCCACATCCCCGGCGCCGCCGACTACCCGCCGCGCTGGGCCGCCGACGCCGCCGCCTTCCGCGCCGCGCTCGGCCCCCGCGCCCGGCTGGACCTGCCCTATCCCGGCCCGCTGGCGGATCCGGGCCGCGAGGCCTTCGACCTGTTCCTGCCCGAGGGCGATCCCGCCGGCCTCGTCCTGTTCCTGCATGGCGGCTATTGGCGCGCCTTCGGGCGGGAGACGTGGTCGCATCTCGCCGCGGGCGCCGTGGCGCGGGGCTGGGCGGTGGCCATGCCCTCCTACACGCTCGCCCCCGCCGCGCGCATCGCGGGGATCGGGGCGCAGGCCCGCGCCGCCCTGATCGCGGCGGCGGAGGCCGTGCCCGGCGGGCCGGTGGCCGTCGCGGGCCATTCGGCGGGCGGGCAGCTTGCGGCCCGGCTGCTCTGCGCCGACATGGACCTGCCCGCCCCTCTGCGCGCCCGGATCGCGCGGGCGGTGGCGATCTCCGGCCTGTTCGACCTGCGGCCCTTGCTGCGGACGGGCCTGAACGACGTGCTGGGGCTCGATGCGGCGGAGGCGGCGGGCGAGAGCCCCGCGCATCTGCCCCCCGCCCCCGGCGCCCGCCTGCTGGCCTGGACCGGGGCGGCGGAGCGGCCCGAATACCTGCGCCAGGCCCGGCTGATCGCCGCCGCCTGGGGCGCGGAGGCGGAGGTCGCCGCCCATCTCGCCCCCGGCGCCCACCATTTCGACGTGATCGCGCCGCTGGCCGAGCTCGACAGCCCCCTGACGCGGGCGCTGCTGGACTGGTAAGAGGGCGGCTGGACAGGGACCGCGCACGGCGCCGTCCGCGAGGCGACAGGGAGATCCCGGCGATGCAATGCTTCTTCGTGCAGATCAAGACGCGGCTCGGGCGGGCCTATGACGTGGCCGATCAGCTGGCCCGGCGCGAGGTGGCGTCCGAGATCTACTCGACCTCCGGCGAATGGGACCTGCTGGCCAAGTTCTACGTCGCCGACGACGTGGATATCGGCCATTTCATCAACGAGGAGGTGCACGGGCTCGACGGGTTGGAGCGCACCTTCACCACCCTGACTTTCAAGGCGTTCTGAGCGCGGGCGCCGGGTTCCGCGGCCTCCGTGACCTCCGCGTGTCCGGGGCGTGTTGACAGGGGGCGGGGGGGCGTATATCTCCCCGGCCCGAGGGCGCGTAGCTCAGTGGTAGAGCACTATGTTGACATCGTAGGGGTCGCTGGTTCGATACCAGCCGCGCCCACCACCCTACGATAACGAAGACCGGTCCCGCGGACCGCTTCGCAACACCGACCGGATGCCGGTCATTCCAGTCCAGACATGACGACACGCGGCCGCGCCGGATGCAGGCCTGCGCCTGTGTTTCGCCTTTGGGCGAAGCGCGACGGACCCGTGGCCCGCCGCCAGGCCGCCGGCAAGCCCATGTCCCGCCCATGTCCCGCCCATGTCCTGCGCGCCGTCCGTTTCAGGCCAGCGTGTCTCCGGACCCGGCCATCAGGCGGCGCAGCATCGAGGCGAAGCGGTCGACCTCCTGATCCTCCCAGCGGTCGCTGAACAGATAGCCCGCCCGCTTCGAGAACGTCGCGAGCGCCTCGGACAGCCTCTTGCGGCCGGCCTCCGTGGCCACCACGAAGACAAGCCTCGCGTCGCGTGCGTCGGCCGCGCGATCCACGAGGCCGATCTTCTCCATGGGCGCCGCCATGCGCGTGATCGTGGACGCGCTGACATGCATCCGTTTCGCCAGGTCGACCCGGGAAAGCCGGTTCGCCGCGGAACGCTCAAGATGGAGCAGCAGCAGGAACTCGTTCACGGAGATGCCGTGAACGGCCGAGAGTTCGCCCGACAGCCCGGCCCGGAAATCATCCGTGACCTGGAGCAGACGCAGCGCAAGGGTTGTGTGTGTATCCGTCATGCGGGTCATATATTGCAAATAGCTTGCGTTTGCAAGCAATATGCACGAGACAGGCCGCCTTGATCCGAATCGGAAGGCGACTCTCATCATGACCTTTGAAACCCTGTTCTCACTCGCCGGCGTCGTCGCCATGACGGGGTGGCTGTGCCTCCTGGTCTCGCCGCGCATTCCGCTATGGTCCGACCTGATCGCGGGGATGATCCTGCCGGTCGTCCTGTCGCTCGGCTATCTCGCGCTGCTCATCCTGCCGTCTTCAGACGGCGGCGGCGGCTTCGGCTCGCTGGCGGAGGTGATGGCGCTTTTCTCCCACGAGCAGGCCGCCCTTGCGGGGTGGGTTCACTTCCTGGCCTTCGATCTGTTCATCGGGGCATGGGCCTGCCGCAAGGCGCGCTCGGAGGGCCTGCGCTTCCGGCTCGTCGCGCCATGCTTGCCGCTGATCTTTCTGTTCGGTCCCGCGGGGCTGCTCGCCTTTCAGGCGGTCCGGGCTGTGCGCAGTCGAATGCGGCAAGTCTAGGAGCGATGCCGGGCCCGTCCTTCGCGCCCGTCACGTCCGATGCCGGGTGGGGGCGCCGAGGGCGCGCCCGGGACGTTGCGCTCCGGGTTCCGGGATCACGCATCGGCCCCCCGAAATGCAAAGGCCCCCCGGCGAACCGGGGGGCCTTTTCGCATCATCGCCCCGCAGGAAGGCGGGCCGCGCTCAGGCCGCGCCGGCAGACACCGCGCTTTCGCCGCCGCCATAGAGCACCCGAAGCTCCCGCTTCAGGATCTTGCCCGAGGCGTTGCGGGGCAGCTCGGTCGCGAAGATCACCCGCTTGGGGACCTTGTAATGGGCGAGGCTGGCCTTGGAATGGGCGATCAGCTCGGCCTCGGTGGGGGCGGCGCCTTCGCGCAGGACCACCACGGCGGCGATGGCCTCCAGCCATTTGGGGTCGGGCAGGCCGACCACCGCCACCTCGAAGACCGAGGGGTGAGTGAACAGCGCGTCCTCGACCTCGCGGCTCGCCACCAGCACGCCGCCGGTGTTGATCACGTCCTTCAGCCGGTCGACCACGTAGAGGAAGCCCTCCTCGTCGAATTTCCCCATGTCGCCGGAATGAAACCAGCCGCCCTCGAACGCCTCGGCGGTCGCCTCGGGGCGGTTCCAGTATTCGGTGATCAGATGCGGGGTGCGGTGGACGATCTCTCCCGTCTCGCCCACCGGCACGTCGTTCATCTGCGCGTCCACCACGCGGGTCTCGACGTTCAGCACGGTGCGCCCGCAGGAGGTCAGGCGGCCGTCGTGATCCTCGGGGCGCAGGACGGTGGTCAGGGGGCCGGTCTCGGACTGGCCGTAGCAGTTGAAGACCTGCACGCCGGGCATCCGCTCCCGCAGTTCGGTGAGGATCGGCTCGGGCATGATCGACGCGCCGTACTGGATCTTCTCCAGCCGATCCATGCCGGCGCCGTCGAAGCCGGGATGGCGCAGCAGGCTGACCCAGACCGTGGGCGGCGCGAAGAAGGAGGTGATGCCGTGGGTCTCGATCGCCTCGAACACCGCCTCGGGCTTGGGCTGCTCCAGGATCACCGAGGTGCAGCCCGCCAGCATCTGGGGGTTGGTGAAGGTGTGCAGCTGGCCCGCGTGATAGAGCGGCAGCGACCACAGGCAGCGGTCGTTGGCGGAGATGTCGAGCGCGTAGATGCAGGACATGAACTCGGCCAGCAGGGCGGAGTGCTTCATCAGCCCGCCCTTGGGTTTGCCGGTGGTGCCGGAGGTGTAGAGGATCTGGCAGAAGTCGTCGCCGTCGACGTCCCATTCCCGCTCGGGCTCGGCGTCCGACAGCGCGGCCTTCAGCACGTCGACCGGGTCGCCGCCGTCGAAGCGGGAGATGAACTCCAGCCCGTCCACGTCGCGCACGTCGTCCACCGCGCCCGTCAGGGCGGCGTCGTGGATCAGGGCGCGGGCGCCGGACTGCTCGACGATGTAGCGCAGCTCCGGGCCGGTGAGGCCGAAATTGGCGGGGACGTGGATCAGTCCCGACTGGCAGCAGGCGAGCCAGAGCAGGAAGTAGCTGTCGGAATTGCGGGCGAAGGCGGCGACGCGGTCGCCTTTCTTCAGGCCGGCGTCGCGCAGGTGGCAGGCGATGCGGAAGGCGGCCGTCTCCATCTCCGCGAAGGTCCAGGCGCGGTCCTGCCAGATCAGCGCGGTCTTGTCGGGATAGCGGGCGACGGTGCGGCGAAGCGCGTCGCCGATGCCGTTGCGGCCCGCGCGGGCGCCGGGTTGGGTCATGCGATGTCCTCCCTGTCCGCGGCCGGGGAGCGGGGTCCGGGGCGCGCGGGGTGTTGTGGTTATGCCGGGCGGGGCGACCCTCCGGATTGTCGGACAGAATAAGCGCGGGCTTTGCGCGGTCAAGCGGTCGCGCGGGCGCAGGGAAAGGGAGGCCGAGGCGCGGGAGACGCGCCGCGCCCCGACCGTTCCGCGGATTGCGACGGGGCGCCGGCGCGGCGTGGCAAGGGGGCCGCGGGCGGCGCCGACGCGGGAGGGAGGCCGGGCGCGCAGGGGGGGAGCGCGGCGGGGGGGGCGGAGGGGGGGCGGAGGGGCGCGGGCCGCGTTCGCCGGGGCCTGGAGCCGCGGTTCGCGCAGGCCCCGCCCGACGCCTCCGTCGCCCCATGAGAGCGTGTCGGCGGGAAGGCGACGGCGCCGCCGGGCGCCCCCCTCTCCCCGCCGCGCGGGCGCGCGCTCGCGGCCCTCGGGCCGGCCGGCGCGCGGCTCCCTCAGGTCATGGTCAGCACGAGGCTGCCGGAGGTGCGCCCGGCCTCCAGGTCCTCATGCGCCTGGCCGATCCGCTCGAACGGATAGACATGCTCGGTCCGCACCTTGATGCGTCCCGCCGCCACCATGTCGAACAGCGCCGCCGCCCGAACGTCCCTCTGCGCCGGGTCGGCGATGTAATCGCCCAGCATCGGGCGCGTCAGGCTCAGCGAGCCGCGGTTGCCGAATTCCTGGATGGTCACCGGCGGGATCGCGCCCGAGGCCTGCCCGAAGCTGACCAGATGCCCCCGCCGCGCCAGGCTGTCGAGCGAGCGGACATAGGTGTCCCTGCCCACCGCGTCATAGACCACGCCGACCATGGCGCCGTCGGTGAAGGCCTTCACCTCGCCGGGGATATCCGCGTCGCGCCCCGTGATCACATGGGCGCAGCCGGCCTCGCGGGCCAGCGCCGCCTTGGCCTCCGACGACGCCGTGCCGATCACCCGCACGCCCATCGCCGTGGCCCATTGCGCCAGGATCAGCCCGACTCCGCCCGCCGCCGCATGCACCAGGATCGTGTCGCCGGCCTTCACCGGATGCACGTCATGCAGCAGGAAATGCGCCGTGATCCCGCGCAGCACGATGGAGGCGGCGGTCACGTCGTCGATCTCGTCGGGCAGGCGGATCAGGTGCTTGGGGTCGATCAGCCGCGCTTCGGCGTAGCTGCCATGCAGGGCGCAATAGGCGACCCGGTCGCCGGGGGACCAGCCGCTCACGCCCGGACCCACCGCCTCGACCACGCCCACGCCTTCGCGCCCCGGGATCATCGGCATCGGCGCGGGGTAGAGCCCGGACCGCGAATAGATGTCGGTGAAGTTCACCCCGGACGCGGTCTGGCGCAGCCGCACCTCGCCCTTGCCCGGCGCGGGGACGTCGATCTCGTCGATCTGCAGCACCTCGGGCCCGCCGGGCCGGTGAAATCGGATCGCCCTGACCATGCGTCGCTCCTCCTTGTCACGCGCCGTGGCGGCGCTTTGCGGCAGATGAAAGCCATAAGACGCCGAGCGCAAGCCGCGGGCCGCAAGGTTTCGACGCAAGCCCCGGGACGCGCCAGCGCGGATGACGGGGGGGCCGGACCCGCCGGCGGACCCGATGCGCGAGGAGACGCCGCCATGATCCACCCCCCTCGCCACCTCCCTCGGCCGCCCGCCGCGACCCGCGCCCCCGCCGTCCCCGCCGTCCCGGCGGGCCCGTTCGCGGGGCGCCGCGCATGACCGGCCGCCGCTTTTCCATCGGCGATTACGAGACCGCCGCCCGCCGTCGCCTGCCCGCCTGCGTGTGGGAGTTCCTGTCCGGCGGGGTCGAGGACAACGTCTCCCGCGATCGCAACGCCGCGGCGTTCGAGCGCTGGGCGCTGGTTCCGCGGACGCTGGTGGACGTGTCGTCCGTCGACGCCTCGGTCGAGGTCTTCGGCCAGCGTTTCAACGCCCCCATCGGCATGCCCCCCACCGGGGTCACGGCCATCTACCGCCCCCGCTGCGACGCGCTTCTGGCGAAAAGCTTCCACGAGGCGGGCCTGCCCTACGTGATCTCCGGCGCCTCGACCGTGCCGCTGGAGGAATTGGCGAAGCTGCATCCCGGCGCCTGGTATCAGGGCTATTTCTCCGCCGACCGGCCGCTGCTGGACCGGATCTGCGCGCGGCTGGAGGCGGCGGGGATCGGGGTGCTGGTGGTCACCGTCGACGTGCCCGTGGCCGCCAACCGCGAGAACATCGCCCGCCATGACTTCACCATTCCGTTCAAGACCACCTGGCGGGTGGCGCTGGACGGGCTGCTGCATCCGCGCTGGATGGCCGGGACGCTGGTCCCCACCCTGCGCGACGGCGGCGCGCCGCGCTTCGCCAACCAGACCGACGTGATCGGCCCGCGGATCATCGACGACGCGCCGCGCAGTTTCCGCGGCGGGCGCGACCGGCTGGACTGGGACGACATCGCCTGGCTGCGCGACCGCTGGAAGGGCCGGCTGGTGATCAAGGGCGTGCTGCATCCCGACGACGCGGTCCGCGCGGCGGAGATCGGCTGCGACGGGGTCGTGGTCTCCAACCACGGCGGGCGGCAGCTGGATTTCGGGCCGGGCGGGCTCGACGCGCTGCCGGGCGTGGTGGCGGCGGCGGGAGACCGGCTGACGGTGATGATGGATGGCGGCGTGCGGCGCGGCAGCCATGCGCTGATCGCCCGGGCGCTGGGCGCGAAGATGGTCTTCGCGGGCCGGCCGTTCCTGTGGGGCGCTTCGGTGTCGGGGGCGGCGGGGCTCGATCATGTGATCGCGCTGTTCCGCAAGGAGATCGACATCGACCTCGCCCTGATGGGCTGCCCGAGGGCCGAGGATATCGGCCCCGCCCATGTGACGCCCCATGCCGCGCCGGGGGGGCTCGTCCCCTCCGCGGCCCCGAACGAAACCTATCGCGGCGCCGCCTGAGGGCCGCCTCCACAGGGCAGGGAGGCCCGACATGCGCATCACCAACCTCGCCACCGCCCGCGTCGATCTTCCGCTCGACGCGCCCCTGCGCACCTCGATCCACGAGATCGCCTCGGTCACCTGCCTGCTGGTGACGCTGGAGACCGACGAGGGCCTGACCGGCGAGGGCTACGCCTTCTGCTTCGGCCGCGACCGGCTGGCGGTGCTGGAGGCGATGGTCGACGCCCTGCGCCCCATGGTCATCGGCCGCGATCCCCACCAGGTCGAGGCGTTGTGGGAGGACATGCTGCGCGCCTGCAATTTCCTCGGGGCCGCGGGGGTGACGGTGATCGCCATGACGCCGATCGACCTCGCCTGCTGGGATCTGGTCGGCAAGGCCGCGGACCAGCCGCTGCACCGGCTCTGGGGCGGAGCGCGGGAGCGGGTCCCGGCCTACGCCTCGGGCGGGCTGTGGCTGTCGTCCGGCCCCGAGGCGCTGGCGGCGGAGGCGCGGGGGTTCCTGGACCAGGGCTTCAAGGCGATGAAGCTGCGGCTGGGGGCGATTCCGCTGGCTGAGAACCTGGCCCGCGTCGAGGCCGTGCGCGACGCCATCGGCCCGGATATCGCGCTGATGGCAGACGCCAACCAGGGCCTGACCGTGGCCGAGGCCATCCGGCTGGGCCGCGCGCTGGAGCCCTATGGCCTGGTGTGGTTCGAGGAGCCGATCCCCACCTGGGACCATCACGGCCACGCCGCCATCGCCGCCGCCATCGACACCCCGCTGGCCTCGGGCGAAACCGAATACCTGCGCCACGGCCTGGCCAACATGATCGAGCGCCGGTCCGCCGACCTGCTGATGCCCGATCTTCAGCGCATGGGCGGCTATACCGAGTTCCGCCGGGCCATCGGCCAGATGGCGGCGGCGAACCTGCCGTTCTCGCCGCATATCTTCACCGAGCACTCGCTGCATCTCGCCACCGCCGGCTGCGCCTATGTCGAGCACATGCCCTGGTTCGGCGCCCTGTTCCGCGAGACCATGGAACTGGACGCCGACGGCATGATCGCGCTGCCCGACGGACCGGGGACGGGGTTCAGCTTCGATCCCGACGCCATCGAGCCGCACCGGTTCTGAACCCGCGGTCGCCCGCGCCCCCGGCCCCCCCGCCCGCGCCGCGCCGGAGCGTCTGGACGCCGCCCGGCGCGGGGGCGCATGGTTCGCCTGATCTCATTCCTGCGCAGGAGACGCCGAATGCCCGTTCTCAACATCACCCTGATCGAAGGCCGCAGCCAGGCCCAGAAGGACGCCATGTATCGCGAGGTGACCGACGCGGTGTGCCGCAGCCTCGGCGCGCCGGCGGAATCGGTGCGGATCATCGTCAACGAGATCCCGGCCGGCGATTTCGCCGCCGCCGGCGTCAGCAAGGCCAGTGCCAAGGCCAAGGCGCCCGAAACCACCTCGGCCTGACCGCCCGCCGGCGGCCCCGAACGCCGCCCGGGCGATCCCGTCCCGCGCGCGAGGCGGGATCAGCGGGGGCGGGCGCCGTCGATCAGCAGCAAGGCCTGCGCCGTCGCCTCGTCGGCGCAGGCGGCGGGCGCGGCGTCGTCGAACACCGCGGCGCGCAGGGTCATTGTGTAGATCGCGAACAGCGCCTTCACCGTCCGGTCGAGGTCCAGGTCCGCCCGCAGCTCGCCCTTCGACACGCCCTGCTGCAACGCCCAGTGCAGGGGCGCCAGCCCGGCGACGCGCTGTTCGCGGTTGCGCTGCTCCAGCGCCTCGGGCCATTGCCAGAAATAGCCCTCCATCACCCCCAGCAGTTCCGGGTCCGAGGCGTCGGCCTCCGCGAAGACCCGCAGGATCGCCGCGATCCGCGCCTCCAGCGACCGCTCGGCCCGGGCCGCGTTCCAGGCGGCGTCGGTCTGGGCGGCGTTGGATTCGGCGATCAGTTCGAACAGCAGCCCGGCCTTGGCGTGGAAATGGGCGTGGATCAGGCCATGCGTCACCCCTGCCTCGCGCGCGATCTCGGTGGTCGAGACCGCGTTGTAGCCATGCGCCTCGAACAGCCGACGGGCCGCGTCGAGCAGTCGCGCGCGGGTCGCCTCCCGTTGCAAGTCCTTGGCTGTCAGCCGCTTTTTCTTACGGGGCAGGGGCAAGGCGGATCCTGGGGAACGGGCGGCGAAGCAAGGGTTGCGCAAGGTCGCAACCGACGCCGGATCAAGTCAATGAGAATGATATAGTCAGTGTCATTGACAATGTTATGAACAACTCCGATATGCGGCCCGCCATCGGCGCGCCCGGGGTTCCTTCGGACCTTCGGCGGGTGGATGGCGATCGTTGATCCGGCCTGGACAGTCGGTTCGGCGGTCAGCGGTCGGGTATCGGCTTCCGGTCCGAGAGGGCGGGTCGGAGGTCGGGTTCGCGTGCCGGGCGATGGCCCCCCAGTCCATCCGTCCGGCTGAACCGCCCGGCCGCGTTTGCGGGGGAGGACGGCCTCGCCGTTGCACCCCCCGAGCGCGCGCATGCGCGCCCTCGCGGAGCAAGGCCCGCCCCCCGACGGGCCGGGCTCCGCGCTCCGCCGTCGTTCCTTACCCCCCCGCACGCCTGAACGACGGCGGAGCACCTCGCGGCGCGCCACGCGCCGCCCGCTGGTCGGGATCGAGGCGTTTCCCCGCCGCGACGGCAGCGGGTCCGCTGGGCGCGCGCGGCCGAGGCGCCCGCGGGCGCCTCGGAAACGGCGGCCTGACGTGGCGTGAAAAGGCGGGCCCTCGCGTCGCCGGGAGGCCTCCTGCGGTTGACAGCGCGGCGTCCGCCCCCTCCTATCCTCGCCCCTGAACGCGCCCCGAACAGAGGGCGCAGGATCGCCCCCTGGGAGGAGCCACGCCATGACCGTCCGTCTTACCCGTCGCCACGCGCTCGGCGCGCTCGGCGCCTCCGCCGCTCTTGCGGGGACCGGGCTCTACGCCCCGGCCCGCGCCGCCTCCAAGGTGACGGTCGGCGCGCTGCGCTTCACCTCGCACGCGGCCTCCTTCGTGGCCTATGAGCGGGGTTATTTCAAAGAGGCCGGGCTCGACGTCGATTTCCGCTTCTTCCAGGCCGCCCAGCCGATGGCCGTCGCCATCGCCTCGCGCGATGCGGATTTCGGGGTCACGGCGATTTCCGGCGGGCTGATCTCGCTGGCCGAGAAGGGCGCGGCCAAGGTCATCGGCGGCGCGCTGCAGGAAGAGCAGGGGGTCGACGGCCAGATGATCCTCGCCTCCGTCGCCGCCTATGACCAGGGCGTGACCACGCCGGCGCGGCTCGGCGGGCGGAACTTCGGGATCACCACGGCGGGGTCGTCGTTCCACTACATGGGCTCGAAGATCGCCGCGGCCGAGGGCATCGACGACCTGAAGTTCAAGCCGCTTCAGAAGGTCGGCGCGGTGATCGGGGCGCTGAAGTCCTCCCAGATCGACGCCTGGTCGATCGTGCCCCATATCGGCAAGGCGCTGGTCGGCGGTGGCGCGGTGAAGCATATCGGCATGGTCGCGGACTACATCCCCGACTACCAGGTGACGACCGTGTTCACCTCCGCCCAGAACGCCGCGAACGAGAAGGCCAAGACCGAGGCCTTCCTCGCCGCCTTCGCCCGGGGCGCCGCGGATTTCAACGCCGCGCTGGTGGACCGCACCGAGGGCGATGACGGGGCCGAGGCGATGACCCGCCTGATCCACAAATACGTCTACGCCGATCAGCCCTACGAGAAGGCCTCCCGCTCCATCGTCAACGGCGCCATGCGCATCAACGCCGGCGCGGCGCTGAACATGGACTCGATCGGCGACCAGCTCTCCTGGTTCAAGTCCGAGGGGCTGGTGAAGGACGAGGTCTCCATGGAGATGCTGGTCGACGACAGCTACGTCGACACGCTCTGAACGAAAGGACGACGCGCATGGACCTGAGGCTCGACGCCGTAAGCCACGCCTATGGCGGGGTCGAGGTCCTGCGCGACGTGACGCTGGAGGCGCCGGCGGGGCGGATCACCTGCCTCGTCGGGCCTTCGGGCTGCGGGAAGTCCACGCTGCTGCGCCTGCTGGGCGGGCTGGAGCGGCCGGATGCCGGGCGGGCGCTGATGCTGGGCGACCCGCCGGCGGGGTCGCTGAACCCGCTGACCTACGTGTTCCAGCATTTCGCCCTGCTGCCCTGGCGCACGGTGGCCGGCAACATCCGGCTGGTGCTGGAGGATCACCCCCTGTCGCGGGCCGAGCGGGACGAGATCGTGGCCGACGTGCTGGCCCGCACCCGCCTGACCGATTTCGCGAAGGCCTGGCCCCGGCAGCTTTCGGGCGGGATGCGGCAGCGGGTGGCCATCGCGCGCGCGCTGGCGGCGCGGCCCGCGGTGATGCTGATGGACGAGCCGCTGTCGGCGCTGGACGCCCAGACCCGCGAACTGCTGATGGACGACCTGGTGGCGCTGTGGGGGCGGGAACGCTTCACCGCCGTCTACGTCACCCACAACCTGGCCGAGGCGGTGCGGCTGGGCCATCGCATCGCGGTGCTGTCGCGCCGCCCCGGACAGGTGCGCGAGATCGCCGAGATCGACACGCCCCTGGAGGACCGGCGCCCCGACGACCCCGCGCTGGTCGCCGTGCAGGCCGACCTGTGGCGCCTGCTGCGCGAGGAAGCCGCCGACGCCGACCGCGAGCTGACCGGCGCCTGACCCCGGCCGAGAGGATTTTCCCATGACCGACGCGACCCTCGACGCCGCCCCCGCCGCCCCCGCGTCCGCGCGGACCGGCGCGCCCGCCGCCGGCGCGCCGCGCCCGGTGCCGTTCCGCGGCGGCGGTTTTCAGCCCAGCGGGCGGGCCTGGGCCGGGCCGCTGCTGTTCGTGCTGCTGATCGGGATCTGGGAATGGGGCTCCGCGTCCGGCTGGATCACGCCGCTGACCCTGCCGCGTCCCTCCGCGGTGGCGGCGGTGTTCGGAGAGCTCTGGGCCTCGGGGCGGCTGTGGGAGCATCTGGGGCCGTCGCTGGGGCGGCTGGCCGTGGGCTCCGCGCTGGGGCTGGCGGCGGGGATCGGCGTGGGGCTGATGATCGGGCTCTTTTCGCTCGCCCGCGCCGGGCTGGCGCCGCTGGTCGCCGCGCTGTTTCCGGTGCCCAAGATCGCGCTGCTGCCGCTGTTCGTGATCTGGTTCGGCATCGACGAGGCCTCCAAATACGCGCTGATCGCCTTCGGCGTGTTCACCCCCACCGTCGTCGCCACCTATGGCGGGGTGGACAATGTGGACCGCTCGCTGATCCGCATGGGGCAGAGCTTCGGGCTCTCCTGGCGCTCCATCGTGCTGAAGATCGTGCTGCCGGGCGCCGCGCCCGCGATCCTGTCGGGCATGCGGGTGTCGCTGGCCATCGCCATCATCCTGCTGGTCGCCGCCGAGATGCTGGGCGCCGAACATGGCGTGGGCGCCTTCGTGCTGACGGCCGGGTCGCTCTACGACCTCGAAAGCCTGTTCTGCGGGGTGGCGATCCTGTCGGCGCTGGGGCTGGCGGTGAGCTTTCTCATCGGCCGGCTGGAGCGGCGATTGCTGGACTGGCGCGGCTGAGAGGTTCAGGCTGGTTTCCGTTAAGGACCGACAAGGACCAACGAGGAACCGCCATGAAATCCGCAGACCACTACAAGACCGTGCTGGAAACCCGCCTGGCCGAGCTGGAAGGCCGGCTGCACCGCATCGACGAGGATCTCGACAAGGGGCGCCCCGCCGATTTCGAGGAGCAGGCGACGGCGGCCGAGAACGACGAGGTGCTGGAAGGTCTGGGCGAGGCCGGTCTGCAGGAGGTTCGCCAGATCCGCGCCGCCCTGGATCGCGTGGCGCACGGGACCTTCGGCGAATGCGTGAACTGCGGGGAACGGATCCCCGAGGCGCGGCTCGACCTGGCGCCCTATGCCGCGGTCTGCGTCACCTGCGTCGGCAAGGTGGCCTGAGCGGGGGGCGTCCGGCGGGCCGGACATCTCTTGATGTTCCCGCAATGTTCCGTCAGTCTCGGGTCCCAGCGGAGGGCCTGAGTCGATGGACGACCTGTTCGGAATGGAAGAGGCCGGGGGCGCCTGGACCGGCGACGACCGGGCCGGGGTGGCGCCCGCGCGGCGGCATGGAAGGGGCGCCGCCAGCAACCGCGCGGGGCGGTTCGAGCCGACGACCCGCGCCCCGGTGGATGACGGCTGGCACGGCCCCGATACGGCGGAGGCCGAGCCCCCCGCCCCCCTGCGCACCGAGGTGCTGCACGACCATTCCCGTTCGGTCATCGCGCGCAATTCCAGCCCGGACCTGCCCTTCGACCGCTCGATCAACCCCTATCGGGGCTGCGAGCATGGCTGCGTCTACTGTTTCGCCCGGCCGAGCCACGCCTATCTGGGCATGTCGCCGGGGCTGGATTTCGAGACGAAGATCCTCATCAAGCCCGACGCCCCGGCACGTTTGGCGGAGGAGCTGCGCGCCCGCGGATACCTCTGCCGGCCCATCGCCATGGGGACCAACACCGACCCCTATCAGCCGCTGGAACGGGAAAGGCGCATCACCCGTGAGCTGCTGGAGGTGCTGCGCGCCCATCGCCACCCGGTTTCCATCGTCACCAAGGGCGCCGGGGTGACCCGCGACGTGGACATCCTGGGCGAGATGGGGCGTCAGGGGCTGGCGCGGGTGTTCCTGTCGATCACCACGCTCGACCACCGGCTTGGCCGCACGCTGGAGCCGCGCGCCGCCTCTCCGCAGGCGCGCCTTCGGGCGATCGCGGCGCTGAGCCGGGCGGGCTGCCCGACCGGGGTGATGGTCGCCCCGGTGATCCCCGCCCTGACCGATCACGAACTGGAGCGGATCCTCGAAGCCGCGTCGCGCGCCGGCGCGAAATCCGCCGGCTACATCGTGCTGCGCCTGCCGCTGGAGGTGCGGGCGCTGTTCCAGGAATGGCTGGAGGAACATCGCCCCGACGCGGCGGAGCGCGTCATGGGCCGGGTGCGGGAACTGCATGGCGGCAAGGACTACGACTCGCGCTTCGGGCGGAGGATGAGCGGGCAGGGGGTCTGGGCCGACCTGCTGCGCCGGCGTTTCCACGGCGCCGCTCGAAGGTTCGGCCTGGCCGGCAAGCCCGAGCCGCTGCGCACCGACCTGTTCCGCTGCCCGCAACGGCCGGGGGACCAGCTTTCAATGGGGTTCTGAGGCGCGGGCGCCTCCCGCCGACGCCCGAACCGCGCTAAGCGGGGGGCCGATGGCGAGAGGAGAGACCATGCCCCCCCGCAAGACCGGCCCCAAGGCGCCCCGACCGCCCCTGATCCTGCCCCCGGCCCCGGATCACGCGCACGAGACCGAGGCGCTGGCCCGCTTGCCCGCCGGCGCCCTGGTCTGCGGCGTGGACGAGGCCGGCCGCGGCCCCTGGGCGGGGCCGGTCCATGCCGGCGCCGTGGTGCTGAACCCCGACGCGATCCCGCAGGGGCTGAACGACTCCAAGAAGCTCACCGCCCGAAGGCGCGAGGCGCTGGCCGCCGAGCTGAAGGCCTGCGCCGACTGGGCCGTGGGCGTGGCGAGCGTGGAGGAGATCGACCGCCTCGGGCTGGGCCGCGCCGCCGACCTCGCCATGATCCGCGCGGTGGAGGGGCTGCCCCGCCCGCCGGCCTTCGCGCTGATCGACGGGCGCCGGGTTCCGCCGGGCCTGCCCTGTCCCTCCGGCTGGCTGATCAAGGGGGATGCGCGCTCCGTCTCCATCGCCGCGGCGTCGATCCTGGCCAAGACCGAGCGGGACGCGGAGATGGATCGGCTGGCCGTGTTGCACCCCGAATACGGCTGGGAGGCCAACCGTGGCTATGGCGCCCCAGCCCATATCGCGGCCCTCAAGCTTTGGGGGGTGACCCCACATCATCGGCGCAGCTTCCGACCCATACACAACATCTTGGTTGAAGAGTCTCGGCCAACCGACTGATTCGAAAAGATATTGACGCTGATTCGCTGCTCGGGCACATTGGGGTCAACAACAACACGCCCCCACACGAATGCAGCGAATGGAGCCCGGCATGTCCGCGAGCGACTCCGCCGGTCTTCCGGCGCCGAACCCCATTGCCACTCCGGCCCCCAAGCCCCGCGTCGCCCGCGTGGCCCCCAAGCCGCGCCCGTCCAAGCGCCCGCGCCGCGTCGCGCCGGGCGAACTGCCGCTGGGCCAGATCCTCGCCGGTGACTGCATCAAGCAGATGAACGCGCTGCCCGAGGGCTCGGTCGACATGATCTTCGCCGATCCGCCCTACAACCTGCAGCTCAAGGGCGACCTGCATCGCCCCGACAATTCCAAGGTCGACGCGGTGGACGACGCCTGGGACCGGTTCGACGGGTTCTCGGCCTATGACCGCTTCTCCCGCGCCTGGCTGAAGGCCGCGCGCCGGGTGCTGAAGCCGGGCGGGACGCTGTGGGTGATCGGCTCCTACCACAACATCTTCCGCGTCGGCTCGGCCCTGCAGGATGAGGGCTACTGGGTCCTCAACGACATCATCTGGCGCAAGTCCAACCCGATGCCGAACTTCCGCGGCCGCCGCTTCACCAACGCGCATGAGACCCTGATCTGGGCGGCGCGGGACGAGGGCGGCAAATACGACTTCAACTACGAGGCGTTGAAGTCGCTGAACGACGGCGTGCAGATGCGCTCCGACTGGGTGCTGCCGATCTGCTCGGGGGCCGAGCGGCTCAAGGGCGAGGACGGCAAGAAGGCGCACCCAACCCAGAAGCCCGAGGCGCTGCTGCACCGGGTGATCCTGGGCACGACCCAGCCCGGCGCGGTGATCCTCGACCCGTTCTTCGGCTCGGGCACCACCGGCGCCGCGGCCAAGCGGCTGGGGCGGGCCTGGATCGGCATCGAGCAGGACGTGACCTATCGCAAGGTCGCCCGCGCCCGCATCGACGCCGTGCGCCCCTATGACATGGAGAGCCTGCGGGTCTCCGCCTCCCGCCGCCAGGCGCCGCGGATCCCCTTCGGGCAGGTGCTTGAGCGGGGTCTGCTGACGCCGGGCCAGATGCTGACCTCGGGCAACGGGCGTCACCGGGCCAAGGTGCGCGCCGACGGCACGCTGGTGGCGCATGACGTGTCGGGCTCGATCCACCAGGTCGGCGCGGCGCTGGAGGGGGCGCCGTCGTGCAACGGCTGGACCTACTGGCATTTCGAGGGTCCGGCCGGGCGGGCCCCGATCGACCTGCTGCGCCAGCAGCTGATCGCCGAGCTCGACTCCTGAGTCGCGGCCGACGCGCCGGACCCGGCGCGCAGGCCTGACCGGGCGGCCCCCCGCCCCTCCCCAGCCGCCGCGACGTTTTGACGGACGCCCCCGGACCCCCGGGGGCGTCCGTTCGCGTTCGCAGGCCGGCGACGCCGCGGGGGGGCGGACGCGATCGCGCGCATTTTGCCGATTCCGCAGGCCCGGACGCTCCGATATGTTCATGTTCGTGGCGCATTTCGCCTTTTCGCTGCGCTGCGATGACGGCGGCGCAACGGTCGCGCTCCTCGCCGCCCGTTCGTTTCCTAACCTCGCGATTGTAGGACGTTACGTGGCGATAGAGCGACTTTCCTCACATTATAGCTTTCAGTTTCAGATGAAATAAGGCAGGATTTGGGCGCATTCCGTTCCGCCGATGTCCCCAGAATCGTGCCGAACGTTCATCAACCTGTGGCGGACCACTCCACTTTGCCGAAAGCGGCTGGCCATGACCTTCAGCGACTCGATCCAGAACGTCCTTCTCAACTTCGCCGAGTTCCGCGGGCGCGCGACCCGCTCCGAATACTGGTACTGGGTGCTCTTCGCCCTGTGCCTGCAAGTGCTGTTCCAGATCGTCGACGGGCTGGTGTCGGCCCCGTTGATGGGCTTCCCGTCTTTCGCCCTCGACGCCGGGCGGCCGATTTCGGTGCTCGGCATGGTCGCGCTGCTGCCGCCGACGCTGGCGGTGGGCTGCCGGCGCCTGCACGATGTCGGGCGCAGCGGCTGGTGGCTGCTGTTGCCGCTGATCCCGGTGATCGGCGCGCTGGCGCTGCTGTGGATGCTGACCCGGACATCGGTGGAGCGGGACAACCGCTTCGGCTCCTCCGTCACCGGATTGCAGCGCACCTGAAGCGGTCGGCGTCCGCCGGGGGGGGCGGACCCGGGCGCGGCGGTTCGGCCGCGCCGGTCCGTCAGTCTTCGATCCCCAGCGCGTCGAGCCCGAGCAGAAGCGCCTTGCGCATCACGGTGGGGATGCGGTCGGCCTGCGCGCGGGCATGAGGGACGAATGCGCCGTGCGCAGGCCGAGACTCTTCTCCTGTCGTGGCGACCATGATGTCGAGCACCAGTTGGAAATGAGTGAACACGTGGCGGGCCTGGGCGGAAATCTTTCGCCAATCCGCCTTGATCGGCGCCAGCCCGGCCAGGGTCGCGTCGGAGCGGGGCGTCTCGCCTTCGCCGCCGCCGCGCCGGTCCCAGTCGTCGCCGGGCAGGCCCAGCGTCCCGCCCAGCAGGCCGCGATCCGGGCGATGTTCCAGCAACACGGCGCCTGAGGCGTTCACCGCCACGAACACCACGCCGCGACGCAGGGGCTTCGCGGCTTTCGGCGTCTTGCGGGGCAGCGTCTCGGCGATGCCGGCGGCCCGCCCGGCGCAGGGATCGCGCCACGGGCAGAGGCCGCAGGCCGGGCTGCGCGGGGCGCAGATCGTGGCGCCCAGATCCATCACCGCCTGCGCGTGATCCCCCGGCCGGTCCTCGGGCGTCAGCCGGGCGGCCAGCGCGTGCAGCACGGGTTTGACCTCCGGCAGCGGGGTTTCGACGGCGTGCAGGCGGGCCATGACCCGTTCCACATTGCCGTCCATCACCGCGGCGGGGCGATCATGGGCGATGGCGGCGACGGCGGCGGCGGTATAGGGGCCGATGCCGGGCAGGGCGCGCAGGCCGGCCTCGGTGTCGGGAAAGACCCCGCCATGGTCGCGCGCCACGGCCCGGGCGCAGGCCAGCAGGTTGCGGGCGCGGGCGTAGTAGCCCAGCCCCGCCCAGGCGGCCATCACCGCGTCGTCCGGCGCGGCGGCGAGGTCGGAGACGGTCGGCCATGTCTCGGTGAAGCGCAGGAAATAGGGCGCGGCATGGGGGACGGTGGTCTGCTGGAGCATGATCTCCGACAGCCAGACCCGGTAGGGATCGGGGCGCACGCCCTGGGCGCGCTCCGCCGGGCCGACGCGCCAGGGCAGGGCGCGGGCGTGGCGGTCGTACCAGGCGAGCAGCTCGGCGGTCAGCGCCGCGGGGTCGGCGGGGGAGGGCGGCGCCTCGGGCGGCGGTTTCTTCGGCGCGCCGCGGGCGCGGCGGGGCGTCGCCGCCGGCGTTTTGGCTTCCGCCTTCGGCGCGGGGGCGTCGTGTTTCGCCTTGCGGCCGGGGCGCGCGGGGCCGGAGGGGCGCGGCGGCCGGCCGGTCATCGCCGCCCCCCGCTTTCCAATCGGCGCGCGCCGAGGCATGCTTGGCCGGCGCCGCAGGACGGCGCGGGCGTATGCGTCCCGCAGGGGGACGGCGCGATGCGGAAGGGGGGCGGAGCGATCATGGGCGGCACCCTCGGCAAGGACGGCGGCGGGCGCAAGGGCGCCGCGCCCAGGCGGCCGGGCCGCGGTCCGCGCGCCGCGATGGCCGGGCCGGCGGGCGGCGTTTCCGCGCCCCGCAAGCCCGCCGAGCCCGCCGCCGGGCCTGTCGCCGCGCCTCCCGCCGAAAAGCCCGCCAAACGCGCGCCCCGCAAGGCGGCCGAGCCCAAGCGCAGCGCGCGGGGCTTCCTCCAGGCTTCGGCGCTGGCCGAACCCTCGGTGCGCGAGGCCTCGTCCCGCCGCGGCTTCGCCGAGATCCGGGTGCTGACCGACTGGCCGACCATCGTCGGCGCCCAGCTTTCCGCCGCCTGCCGGCCGATCCGCCTGACCTGGGCCGGCGCGGCCTATGGCGCCACCCTGATCGTGGAGGCCGAGGGCGCCCGGGCCACCGAGATCGAGATGCAGGGCCCCCGCATAGCCGAGCGGGTCAACGCCCATTACGGCTATCGCGCGGTGTCCCGGATCAAGGTCGTTCAGGGCGGCCGCGGGACCGTGGCGCGCCCCGGCGCGGTGGGCGTGCGCGGCGGCGCGCCCGGCGTCCGCCCCGGCGCGGCCCCCGGTTTCGCCGAGCCCGGCCCCGCCCCCCTGCGGCGCGACGCGACCCCCCCGCCCGAGACCGAAGCGGAGATCGACGCCGTCTCCGACCCCGGCCTGCGCGCGGCGCTGGAGCGGCTGGGCGCCAGCGTCGCCAACCGAAAGGCGCTCGGGCGGCGCTGAGCGCCCCCTCCCTTCCGTCATGCCCCGCACGCGCCTCCTCCGCGCCCCGAAACCGCCCCCGATCTCGCGCAAGTGACCGGATGCGGCCCCCGGACGGTTTGAGCCCGCGGCCCGGCCCGGTTATCTCTGCACCCCCGACCCGCTGTTGCCCGACCCGCAGTTTCACGGCGCCCCCCGCGCCCCCGACAGGAGACGCTGATGTTCCCCAAGACCCTCGCGCTCGCCGCCGCCGCCGCCTTCGCGCTCGGCGCCGCCGCGATCCACGCCCCGACCTCCACCGCCTCGGCGCTGGGCCTCGCCGCGCAGGCGGCGGACGTCGAGACCTCGCCGTCGGGCATGGCGCTGGGCGTGTTCACCCTGGGCGAGGAAAGCGCGCCGGTGACGGTGATCGAATACGCCTCGCTCACCTGCCCGCATTGCGCCGCCTTCCAGCGCGACGTGTTCGGCGGGATCAAGCGGGACTACATCGACAGCGGCAAGATCCGCTACGAGTTCCGGGAGGTCTATTTCGACCGCTTCGGCCTCGCCGCCGCCCAGGTCGCCCGCTGCGCCGGCCCGGAGCGCTATTTCGGCCTGATCGACCTGCTGCTGACCCGCCAGGACGACTGGACCCGCGCCGATGATCCGGCCGAGAAGCTCAAGACCATGGGCCGCCAGGTCGGCATGTCCGCCGAGCAGATTGACGCCTGCATCGCCGACGAGGACGGCGCCCGCGCGCTGGTCACCATGTATCAGGGGTTCCGCAACGATCCGCGCCTGACCGGCACGCCGACCCTGATCGTGGGCGAGGACAAGGTGGAGAACCCGACCCTCGCCAACCTCTCCGCCGCCATCGACGCGGCGCTGGAAGACTGACGCGCTGTATCTAGGGGGCATTGTCCCCTGATGGGCTACATATTGATGGACCCCCTTGACCTTGGGGGTCCATCCCCAGATGCTTCCTGAATCGCGACTCGGCGCATCCAGGGCCTCCGCACATGCAGTTCACCCGTCTCCGGCTCCAGGGCTTCAAGAGCTTCGTAGACTCCACGGAGCTGGTGATCGCCCCCGGTCTGACCGGGGTGGTGGGCCCGAACGGCTGCGGCAAGTCCAACCTGCTGGAAGCCCTGCGCTGGGTGATGGGGGAGACCTCGGCCAAGGCCATGCGCGGCGACGGCATGGAGGACGTGATCTTCGCCGGCGCCTCGACCCGCCCGGCCCGGTCCTACGCCGAAGTCGCCATCCATATCGACAACTCGGATTTCACCGCCCCGGCCGAGTTCAACAAGACCGACCAGCTCGACATCATCCGCCGCATCACCCGCGACGCGGGCTCCGCCTTCCGGCTGAACGGGAAGGAGCTGCGGGCCCGCGACGTGCGGATGCTGTTCGCCGACGCCTCCACCGGCGCGCATTCGCCGGCGCTGGTGCGGCAGGGGCGGATTTCGGAGCTGATCAACGCCAAGCCCAAGGCGCGCCGCGCGATCCTTGAGGAAGCGGCGGGGATCGGGGGCCTCTACCAGCGCCGGCACGAGGCGGAGCTGAAGCTGCGGGCGGCCGAGGACAACCTGCTGCGGGTGTCGGACGTGCTGGAGAAGCTGGACGTGCAGCTCGCCCAGCTCGCCCGCCAGGCCAGACAGGCGGCGCGCTACCGTGAGATCGCCGCCGAGCTGCGCGGGGCGGAGGGGCTGCTGCTGTGGCTGCGCTGGCGCGAGGCCGCGGAGGAGGCCGAGGCCGCCCGCGCCCGCCTGCGCGACGCCACCGCCGAGGCCGCCCGCGCCGAGGCCGAAGCCGCCGCCCGCGCCACCGCCCGCCTGAAGGCGGAGGAGGCGCTGCCCCCCCTGCGCGAGGAGGACGTGGTCTCCGGCGCCATCCTGCAACGGCAACTGGTGGAGCGGGACCAGATCGACGAGCGCCTGCGCCAGGCGGCCTCGGAGATCGGGCGGCTGGAGGCGCGGGGCACGCAGCTTTCCAGGGATCTGGAGCGGGAATCCTCGCTGGGCCGCGACGCGGACGACTCCGTGGGCCGGCTGGACTGGGAGGAGAAGGCGCTCCAGGACGCGCAGGACGGCCACCCCGCCCGCATCGCCGAGGCCGCCGAGGCCGCCCGCGCCGCCACCGCCAAGGTGGAGGCGGAGGAGGGCGAACTGGACCGGCTGACCGGCGACGCCGCCCGGCTCGCCGCCCGTCACCAGTCCGCCCGCCGGCTGGCCGAGGAGACCGCCGCCGCCGCCCGCAAGGCCGAGGCCGAGCGCGCCCGCGCCGAAGCCGGCGCCGCGGAGCTGGCCCAGGGGATCGCGACCGCCGAAGCCACGCTGACCCGCGCCACCGAAACCGCGGAGGGCGCCCGCGCCCGCGCCGCCGCCACCGAAACCGCGCTCGCCGCCGCGGAGGCCGAGCGCGCCGAGGCCCATGACGTTGAATCCGCCGCCCGGGCCGAGGCGTCCTCCGCCCAGGGCGAGGCCAGCGCGCTGAAGGCGGAGGCCGACGCGCTTGACCGGATGCTGGCGCGCGACAAGGGGGCCGAGGGCCAGCTGCTCGACCGGATCGAGGTCGCGCCGGGGCATGAGGCGGCGCTCGGCGCGGCTTTGGGCGAGGATCTGCGCGCGCCCGAGATCACGCCGGGCAAGACCGCGGGGGCCGGGTGGCGGACGCTCGACGCCTATCCGGCGCCGGGGACGGGCCTGCCCGAGGGCGCGGAACCGCTCGCCCCGCATGTGAAGGCGCCCGCGGCGCTGGCCCGCCGGCTCGCGCATATCGGGATCGTGGCGCAGGCGGACGGGGACCGGCTGCAGGGCGCGCTCGCGCCCGGTCAGCGGCTGGTCAGCCGGGAAGGCGACCTGTGGCGCTGGGACGGCTGGCGGGCCGGGGCGGGGGACGCGCCCTCCGCCGCGGCGCTGCGGCTGCAACAGCGCAACCGGCTCGCCGCGCTGCGCGCCCAGCTGGAAACCGCCGAAGCCGCCGCCGCCGCGACGCGTGAGGCCCATGCCGCCGCGCGCGCCCGCCTGACCCGCGCCACCGAGGCCGACGCCGCCGCCCGCACCGCGCGGCGCGGCGCCGACAGCGCGCTGGCCGAGGCCGAGAAGGGCCTGGGCCGGGCCGAGGGCGACCTGGAGCTGCGCCGTGCCCGGCACGCCGCGCTGGTCGACAGCCTCGCCGCACGGGCGGAGGAGGCCGACACCGCCCGCGCCGCCGCCGCCGAGGCCGAAGCCGCCATCGCCGCGCTGGATGATCTGGGCGAAGTCCGCGCCGCCGCCGAGGCCGCCAAATCCGTCGTCGCCGCCGCGCGCACCGACATGCTCGCCGCCCGCGCCGCCGCCGATGAGCGCCGGCGCGAGGGCGAGGCCCGGCTCAAGCGGCTGGGCGACATCGTGAAGGAGCGCGCCGGCTGGCATCGCCGCAAGGAAAGCGCCGGCCAGCGGGTCGCGGAACTCGACGCCCGAATCGCCGAGACCGCCGAGGAGCTGGCCCGCGCCCGCACCGCGCCGGAGGAGCTGGAAACCCGGCGCCACGAACTCGTCGCCTCGATCTCCAAGGCCGAGATCCGCTGCAAGACCGCCGGCGACGCGCTCGCCGCCGCCGAGGCCGCCCTGCGCGACGCCGACCGCGCCCAGCGCGAAGCCGAGCGCGCCGCCGGCGAAGCCCGCGAGGGCCGCGCCCGGCTGGAGGCGGTGGCCGAGGCCGCCGTCTCCCGCGTTGGCGAAGCCGCCGAGCGGATCGAGGAGGAGCTGGACTGCAACCCCCAGACCCTCGCCGCCCGCCTGTCGATCGACGCCGAGCGCGCCCCCCGCGCCGAGGAGGCGGAGCTGGCGATCATCGAACTGCGCCGCAAGCGCGACGCGCTGGGCGCGGTGAACCTGCGGGCCGAGGAGGACGCGAAGGAACTCCAGGCCGAGCGCGACATGCTGGATTCGGAGAAGACCGACCTGGAAGCGGCCATCGCCAAGCTGCGGCAGGGGGTGGCGAGCCTGAATTCCGAGGGCCGAAAGCGCCTGCTGACCGCCTTCGACGAGGTCAACGCCAGCTTCGCCCAGCTGTTCACGCGGCTGTTCGGGGGCGGGCAGGCCAATCTGGTGCTGGTGGAATCCGACGACCCGCTGGACGCGGGGCTGGAGATCATGTGCATGCCGCCGGGCAAAAAGCTGTCGACGCTGTCGCTGCTGTCGGGCGGGGAGCAGACGCTGACCGCGCTGTCGCTGATCTTCGCGGTGTTCCTGGCCAACCCGTCGCCGATCTGCGTGCTGGACGAGGTGGACGCGCCGCTGGACGACGCCAACGTGACCCGCTTCTGCGATCTTCTGGACGAGATGCGGAGCCGCACCGACACCCGCTTTCTGTGCATCACCCACCACGCGGTGACCATGGCCCGGATGGACCGCCTGTTCGGCGTGACCATGGCCGAGCAGGGGGTGTCGCAGCTGGTCTCCGTGGACCTGGAGAAGGCCGAGGCGCTGGTCGAGGGCTAGCCTTTCGGGCCGCGCCGCCGCGGGTTGGCGGAGCCGCGCGCCGCAGGCCGGGGGAGCCGCGCGTCGACCGCCGCGCCGGCGGCGCCGATCCGCCCGCGCGGCGCGGCGTGCCGGTCGCGGGCGGCGAGGGGCGCCCCGCGCCATGGTCCGGGCGCCATGATCCCCGCGCCATGATCAGGGCGCCATGATCCGGGCGGCGCCTCATCAACCTCCGTTGATCCCGCCGGTCTGGCCAAGGCCGGGCTCAGGCGCCATGACTTCCCCGCGGGCGATCCGGCCCGGACGGCCAGCGGGCGGAGGCTCCATGTTCGCCATTCCCTTTCCGAACATCGACCCGGCGATCTTCTCGCTGGAACTCGGGAGCTTCACCTTCTCGCTGCGCTGGTACGCGCTGGCCTATATCGCGGGGCTGATCCTCGGCTGGCGCTACGTGGCGCGGCTGGCGGCGCGCCCCGCCCTGTGGCGCGGCGCCCCGCCGATGAGCCCGGCCGAGGTCGAGGAGCTGCTCACCTGGATGGTGGTCGGCGTCATCGCCGGCGGGCGGCTGGGCTTCGTGATCTTCTACCAGCCGGCCTATTACCTCGCGAATCCGGCCGAGATTCCGGCGATCTGGAACGGCGGCATGTCCTTCCATGGCGGGTTCCTGGGGGTGATCGCCGGCGTCTGGCTATGGGCCCGCGCCAAGGGCCGCCCGGTGATGGAGGTCGGCGACGCGGTGGCCTGCGCCGCGCCCATCGGGTTGCTGCTGGGGCGCATCGCAAATTTCATCAACGCCGAGCTTTGGGGGCGGACCACGGACGCGCCCTGGGGCGTGATCTTTCCCAATGGCGGGCCGGAGCCGCGCCACCCCTCGCAGATCTACGAGGCCGGGCTGGAGGGCGCGGTCCTGTTCCTGGTCATGTGGTGGCTGGCCACCCGCGCCGGCTGGCTGAAGCGCCCCGGCGCGCTGATCGGGGTGTTCCTGGTGGGCTACGGGCTGGCGCGGTCGGTGGTGGAGCTGTTCCGCCAGCCCGACCGTTTCCTGCAATCCGAGGGCAACCCGCTGGGGCTCGCCTGGCAATGGGGGCCGGAGGCGGGGCTGACCATGGGCCAGATCCTGTCGATCCCGATGATCCTGGCGGGCGTGGCGGTGATCGTCGCGGCGCGGCGCGGGGCGTGGGCGAGAGGCGCGCCGCGGGAGGCCGAGGCGGAATGAGCCCCGAGTCCCCGCCGGAGTCCCCGCCGGAGTCCCCGCCCGAGCCGCCGCTGCTGCCCCTGATCCGGGCGCGGATCGCGCAGGGCGGGCCGATGCCGCTGGCGGAATATATGGGGCTCTGCCTCGGCCATCCGCGGCACGGCTACTACATCACCCGCGACCCGCTGGGGGCGGCGGGGGATTTCACGACGGCGCCCGAGATTTCGCAGATGTTCGGGGAACTGGTGGGGCTGTGGCTGGCGCAGGCGTGGCTGGACCTCGGGAGCCCGGCGCGGGTGGTGCTGGCCGAGCCCGGACCGGGGCGGGGCACGCTGATGGCCGATGCCCTGCGCGCGGCCGGCCGGGTTCCGGGCTTCGCCGAGGCCGCGCGTCCGCACCTGGTCGAGACCTCGCCCGCCCTGCGCGCCCGCCAGGCCGAGGCGCTGGCGGGGCGCGATCCGCGCTGGTTCGACCGGCTGGAGGATCTGCCCGACGACGCCCCCCTGCTGCTGGTCGCCAACGAGTTCTTCGATGCGCTGCCGATCCGCCAGTTTCTTCGGGTCGCGGGCGCGTGGCGGGAGCGGGTGGTGGGGATGACCGGCGACGGCGCCCTGACGCTGGGCCTCGGCGGGGCGGCGCCCGGGAACTGGGATGGGGCGCAGGGCGCGCCGGACGGCGCGGTGGTGGAGATCTGTCCGGCGGGCGAGGCCGCCGCCGGCTGGATCGGCGCCCGGCTGGCCCGGACGGGGGGCGCGGCGCTGATCGTCGATTACGGCTATGGCCGGCGCCCGCCGATGGGCGGCGACACGTTCCAGGCCTTGCGCGCCCATGAATACGTGGACCCGCTGGCGGAGCCGGGGCGCGCCGACCTGACCGCCCATGTGGATTTCGGGGCGCTGGCGCGGGCGGCGGAGGGGCAGGGCGCCCGCGCATGGCCGCTGGCGACGCAGGGCGCGTTCCTGGAGCGATTGGGGATCACCGCGCGCGCCCAGTCGCTGGTCCGGTCGCTGGCCCGCCCCGCCCCCCGCCCCGCTCCGGCCGGCGCTCCCCACCCGCCCGCCCTCGCGCCGACCGGAGCGGGGCGCGGGGCGGGGCCCCAGGATGACCCGGTGGAGGCCATCGTTTCGGCCCATCGCCGGTTGACCCATCCCGAGGAGATGGGCGACCTGTTCAAGGCGCTCGCCCTGACCGGCCCCGCGCAGCCGCGCCCCGCCGGGGTCTGAGCCCGTTCCACGTCCTCCGCGCTTCAGGAGCCCCCCGATGACCGATGCCGAACCGCTCCGCCCGCTGCTGGCCGCCGGCCTGCGCGGGACCCCGCATGGCTTCTTCACCCGGCAGGGCGGGGTTTCGGAAGGCATCCGGGCGGGGCTGAACTGCGGGGCGGGCTCGAAGGACGCGCCCGAAGCGGTGGCCGAGAACAAGGCCCGCGTCGCCGCCGCCATGGGGGTCGCGCCCGACCGGCTGCTGTTCCTCCACCAGGTGCATTCCGACCGGGTGCTGACCGTCGAAGGCCCCTGGGGCCCGGAGGCGTCGCGCGAGGCCGACGCCATGGTGACCACCGAACCCGGCCTCGCGCTTGCGGCGCTGGCCGCGGATTGCATGCCGGTCCTGTTCCTCGACCCCGAGGCGCGCGTGATCGCCGCCGCCCATGCCGGCTGGCGCGGCGCGCTGGGCGGGGTGCTGGAGGCGACGCTGGACGCCATGGAGGCCAGCGGCGCCGACCGCGCCCGCATCCGCGCCGCCATCGGTCCCTGCATCTCCCAGGCCGCCTACGAGGTCGGGCCGGAGTTCTTCGAGGACTTCACCCTCGACGACCCGGAGGCCGAGCGCTTTTTCTCCGGCGGGCCCAACGGGCGCCCGATGTTCGACCTGCCCGGCTACGGCCTGCGCCGCCTGCGCGAGGCCGGGGTGGGCGAGGCCGAGTGGATCGGCCATTGCACCTATCGCGACGAGGCCCGGTTCTTCTCCAACCGCCGGGCCGTGCACCGGGCGGAGGGCGATTACGGCCGGCTCTGCTCCGCCATCGCGCTCCTACCCGCCTGACCCCCGACATCTCCGGAGCCTCCATGCTGCACTTCGCCCCCGCCGAATTCGACGCCCGCGCCGACCGCCTGCGGGCGGAGATGGCGGCGCGGGGGCTCGACGCGCTCCTGCTCTTCGCGCCCGAAAGCCAGTACTGGCTGACCGGCTACGACACCTTCGGCTACTGCTTCTTCCAGTGCCTGGTGGTGACGCCCGAGCGCATGGCACTGGTCACCCGCTCCGCCGATCTGCGGCAGGCGCAGCTGACCTCGACGCTCGACGACATCCGGGTGTGGAAGGATGCGGCGGGGGCCGACCCCTCGGCGGATCTGTGGGCGATGCTCGAAGGCTTCGGGCTGTCCGGCAGGCGGCTGGGATGGGAGACGGACACCCACGGCCTGACCATGGCCAATGGTCGCCGGGTCGAGGCGCGGCTGTCGGGCCGGGCCGAGCTGGTGGAGGCCTCGGACCTGGTTCCCGCCCTGCGGCTGGTGAAAAGCCCCGCCGAAATCGCCCTGGTGCGCGAGGCCGCCCGCATCGCCGACGCGGGGTGGGCGCGCGCGTTGCCCGCCATCCGCCCCGGCGCGGAGGAGGCCGAGATCCTCGCGGCGCTTCAGGGCGGCATGTTCGCGGAGGGCGGCGACTATCCCGCCAATCCCACGATCATCGGCTCGGGCGACCTGGCGCTGCTCTGCCGCTTCCAGTCCGGGCGCCGTCGTCTGGAGGCGCGGGACCAGCTGACTCTCGAATGGGCCGGCGTCGCGCGGCAATACCACGTGGCCAACATGCGCGCCGCCATCGTCGGCGACCCCCGGCCCGAGCATCTGAAGATGCACGCCGCCGCCCGCGAGGCGCTGGAAGCCTGCGAAGCCGCCCTGCGTCCCGGCCGGCCGATGGCGGAGGTCTTCGACGCCCATGCGCGGGTGCTCGACGCCCATGGCCTGGCGGCGCATCGGCTCAACGCCTGCGGCTACAGCCTCGGGGCGCGCTTCGCGCCGAGCTGGATGGACCCGCAGATGTTTTACGAAGGCGCCCCCGCGATCATGGCGGAGAACATGGTGTTCTTCCTGCACATGATCCTTGCGGACAGCGACAGCGGCGCCGCCATGAGCCTCGGGCGCACCAGCCTGGTCGGGCCGGACGGGGCCGAGCCGCTGTCCCGCATTCCGCTGGACCTGACGGTGACGGGGTAGAGGGGGGAGGGCGGAAGGGCGGTCGTCAGTCGGACGTGGCGCGGGCTTCCAGCACGTCGAAGGGGACGCCGGGCTCCCATTTGGTCTCGCGGATCACCAGCGAGGTCTTCACGCCGGCGACATTGGGCGCCGATACCAGGTCCTCGGTCAGGAACCGCTGGAAGGTCGACAGATCCGGCGCCACGCATTTCAGGATGAAGTCGATCTCGCCGTTGAGCATGTGGCACTCGCGTACCAGCGGCCAGGATCGCACCCGGTCCTCGAAGGCGTTCAGGTCGCTTTCGGCCTGCGAGCGCAGGGAGACCATGGCGAAGACCGCGACCTCGAAGCCGAGCTGCCGCGTGTTGACCCGCGCGTGGTAGCCCTCGATGAAGCCGGTCTCCTCCAGCGCGCGGACGCGGCGCAGGCAGGGAGGGGCCGATATGCCGACGCGTCGCGACAGTTCGACATTGGTCATGCGGCCGTCGGCCTGAAGCTCGGCGAGGATCTTGCGGTCGATGGGGTCGAGCTTGGCGGGCGGCATGGGCGGTCCTGGACGGGGGCGACGGCCGCGGCCTCGCCGCGAAAGCGCGGGCGGAGGGGCGCGGCGCGAGTGCGCCGAATTGCGTAGGTCGGCCGCGACAATGCAATGATGTTGCGCGGAAGCGCAAGATTCGGAAATGGACCCGATGCCGAACAATCGCGAAGGACGTCACGTCCGCCCCTGCGGAAACTCGCCCGACGGGCGGGCGGAGGGCGCGGAGACGCCCGTCTGGGTGGTGACCGACGGGCGGCCGGGCAACGAGAACCCGGCCCGCGCGCTGGCCCGCGCGCTGGAGCCGCACGGCTTCGCCCCGGCCGAATTGCGCCGCGCGGTCCCCCGCGCCTGGGCGGGGCGCCTGCCGGCGCGGCTGTGGCGGATGATCCCGGCGCGGGTGGGGGGCTGGCCGTTCTCGGGATTCGCCGCGCCCGAGGGGCTGGCGAAGCCCTGGCCGGGGCTGGTGATCTCGGCCGGACGCCGCTCCGCCCCCGCGGCGGCGGCGATGCGGGCGCTGTCGGCTATGGGGGCGGGCGGGCGGGTGCGCGCGGTGCAGATCCTGGACCCCCGGATGGGCGCGGGCGCCTTCGACGCGCTGGTGCTGCCCGAGCATGACGGACGGACGGGACCGGGGGTGGTGACCACGCTGGGCTCCCTCTCCGCCGTGACGCCGGAGATCGCGCGCGCCGCCGCCGCCCCCTGGGCCGCGCGGCTGGAGGGGCTGGCGCGCCCGCGGCTGGCGGCGCTGATCGGCGGGCCCTCGGGCTCCAACCGCTGGGGGGAGGCGGAGGGGCGGGCCGTGCTGGCGGCGCTGGCCGCGGCGGAGGCGGACGGCTGGGGGCTGATGGTCACGCCCTCGCGCCGCACGCCGGCGGGGCTGGTGGCGGCGATGCGCGATGCGGCGCCGGGCGCCTTCGTCTGGGACGGGACGGGGGAGAACCCCTATCCCGGCATCCTCGGGCTGGCGGACGCGGCGCTGGCGACGGCGGATTCGGTGAACATGGCGTCCGAGGCCGCGTCCGCCGGGCTGCCGGTCAACGTGCTGCCGGTGGCCGGGCTGGCGGCGAAGCTGGCGCGGTTCCATGCGGGATTGGCCTCGCGCGGGGCGGCGCGGGACTGGGCGGGGGCGCCGCAGGTCTGGGAGGTCGCTCCGCTGGACGAAGCCGGGCGCGTGGCCGCGATCCTCGCCCCGCGCCTGCGCGCCGACTGAGCGGGGAGAGCGCCCGCCCGCCCACCCCGCCTCCCCGCTCAGCCGACGCGCAGGCGCATCCCGGCCTTGCACGGGTTTCGCCGGCGCGGAGGCGTCGCTATATGGGCTGAAATGGATTCAGGAGGCGGGAACATGGGCGACACGCGGCAGGTGAAGGTTCTGATCATCGGCTCGGGGCCGGCGGGCTACACGGCCGCCGTCTACGCCTCGCGCGCCATGCTGGAGCCGGTGCTCGTGCAGGGCATCCAGCCCGGCGGCCAGCTGACCATCACCACCGAGGTCGAGAACTGGCCCGGCGACACCGAGGTCCAGGGCCCCGCCCTGA
Organism: Albimonas donghaensis; assembly: GCF_900106695.1. GTDB lineage: Bacteria > Pseudomonadota > Alphaproteobacteria > Rhodobacterales > Rhodobacteraceae > Albimonas > Albimonas donghaensis. The sequence continues at coordinate 114,494 of NZ_FNMZ01000009.1, read as the reverse complement.
TGGAGCGGATGGAGGCCCATGCCCGCGCCGTGGGGACCGAGATCATCTCGGACCTCGTGGGCAAGCTGGACCTGTCCAAGCGCCCGTTCCGGGCCGAACTGGACGGCGGCGACGTGATCGAGGCCGAGGCGGTGATCCTCGCCACCGGCGCCCAGGCCCGCTGGCTGGGGCTGGAGACGGAGGAGAAGTTCAAGGGCTTCGGCGTCTCCGCCTGCGCGACCTGCGACGGGTTCTTCTACCGCGGCAAGGAGGTCGTGGTGATCGGCGGCGGCAACACCGCGGTCGAGGAGGCGCTGTTCCTGACCAATTTCGCGTCCAAGGTGACGCTGGTGCATCGCCGCGACGGGCTGCGGGCCGAGAAGATCCTGCAGGACCGGCTGTTCAAGAATCCCAAGGTCGAGCTGATCTGGGACCACCAGCTTGACGAGGTGATCGGCGACGCCGACCCGCTGGGCGTCACCGGCGCGCGGCTGCGGCACGCGACGACGGGGGCGGAGCGGATGATCGACTGCGCCGGCATCTTCATCGCCATCGGCCACTCGCCGAGCTCGGAGCTGGTCGCGGACCAGCTTGAGCTGCACCATGGCGGCTACGTGAAGGTGAAGGCTGGAACCACCGAGACCTCCGTCCCCGGCGTTTTCGCGGCGGGGGACGTGACGGACCACGTCTACCGCCAGGCGGTGACGAGCGCCGGCATGGGCTGCATGGCGGCGCTGGAGGCGGAGCGGTTCCTGGCCGCGGACGGCGAGGCGCAGATCGCCGCGGAGTAGAGAACAGTCTGCTCCGAAGAAGCGGTGAGCCATCTTAGCTGTATGCCAGCTGCTTTTTTGCGGATGAACGAACCTTAAATTGGCGTTGATGGCGGGATAGTTTGAATGCTACCCTTAGATTGGAAATCTAAGGGAGGGCTATTTTTTGATTAATTGGTGGGAAGATAAGCGCACCTGTGCTCTCATGCGGGAGTACGTGTTCCGAAATCAGCTCGTCGGGCCAACGGACGCGGATATTATTTCGGATCCTGAAGCTCGACGAATACTTTTCGACTTTCATGACAGGCTTTATAAGCAGAAGGATTCGAGCCCTTCTTACGTTGTTGGACGTAGGGGGTCAGGTAAGACTGCCTATCTGTCTTATATTGAGGGCTTTGGGAAATATGATATTTGTATAAATATTGACAAATGGAAGGTATTTAAAGAGGTTGGTGAGATATCTTCTCAAGGAGGCGGGACTGTTTTTGTTGAGGAAATGGACGATTACTGGGATTCCGTGCTGTTTACGATAATCCTTAGCGAACTCAGAAGGAGATACCCTAGGCTGATTTCTAGAGATCAGTTTCTTGAGAACTATTTCGGTGAATTAGGGGTGGAGCGGGCGAACTCCGCGACCAGTTTCCTTACACGTTTGATTCGGCGCTTGAACGGGCGGTACGCATCGGGGTCTTCGGGCGGTATGTTATCGGCTTTGTTCGGAGAGCTGTTCAATGAGTTCGATGAGCCCGGGCGTGAGCTTCGCCAGAGGGTGGAGAGTTTGTGTCGTGATAACGAGATTCGTGTTGTGATACTAATTGATAGCTTGGAGAGCTACAAAGTAGATGATGAGCGTGTTTCGGACGGAATAAAAGGTTTTTTAAAGTCTGTGGGGAAATTCAACACCAGAAGGAATAGGCCTGAGGTTCGCTGTTGTATCCCATCGGAACTCTACTATAATTTTTTGGCACTTTCAACGAATGCGGGCAAGGATTTTAATCCGCCGCTGTTTTTGCATTGGAAGTCATCCGAGATACTTTCGGTTGTCGCTCATAGAATGTGTATTCATATGCGTCTGTACAATGATGGGAGCTCTGTCAGAAATAGGGAGTTACTTGGTTTGAATCTGGATAGCCGTCAAGGGCTGCAGAGGTTTTTCGAGAAAGTTTTCCCGGAAATGGTTACTAATGAGACTGGCGACCTTGAGCGTCCGGAGATATTCATCCTTCGTCATACTCAAATGCTTCCCCGTCAGGCCTTGAAGATCTTTCACTCAGTGATTCGTGAAAACTACTCAGAGACAGGTGAGTACGCTTATATTCAGCCTCGACATGTGTTGGATGGCACATATAAAATAGTTAATGAGCTTGCGACTAGTGTTTGCACCGCGTTTCGGGCAAGCTATCCAGGCGCATGGAAGGTGTGCAGGGATGTAGTGCCTCGATTGGGTTATACATTCAAGTTAGATGAGTTGGAGGTGATATATAGGAGGCACCTGAGGGGGAGGCCCGGCATCTCAGAAAAGGTTACTGAGCTGGATTTTGCTAGGATGTTAATTGAGCTGGGTTGCATTGGGGTTCAGCAGAACGTGTCCGACCGATACCAAGTTGCTCAATTTGAGTACAACTCCAGAGGAGAGCTTATGCCTCGGGGCACCGACACCTTGTGTGTCCATCCAATGTTCCGTGGGCCCAATGGAGACCGAAAATCAGATGAAGCGCTGAAGTCGGTCTATCCAGTGGGCGTAGACCCTTACGAAGATTTTAGCTGAAGCTCAGCCTCACCCCTCGTCGAACCGCTTCTTCACGAAGCTCCCCGGCGCGTCCTCCAGCACGCCCAGCACAGCCCCAGGCTCGCGGGCCGGGACCATCTTGCCGGACTTCTTCGCCAGCCACGCCGCCCAGTCCGGCCACCAGGAGCCGGGGCGCTCCTCCGCCGTCTCCAGCCAGCCGGTCAGCTCGCCTTCCGAGAAATCGCCGTCCACCCAGTGCTGATACTTCTTCAGCTCCGGCGGGTTGATCACCCCCGCGATATGGCCCGAGCCGGCCAGCACGAAGCGACGCTCCCGCGCGCCGGTCATCATCCGCACGCCGCGATAGACCGCCGCCGCCGGGGCGATGTGGTCCTCCTTCGAGGCCATGGCGTAGACCGGGACCTTGATGTCCGAAATCGTCACGTCGACGTTCAGCATCCGCAGGTCGCCCCTGGAGAAGGCGTTGTCGTTGTAGAACCGCTCCAGGTAATAGTGGTGCAGCTTCGCCGGCATCGCCACGGAATCCGCGTTCCAGTAGAGCAGGTCGAAGGGGAACGGCTCCTTCCCCAGGTAGTAGTTCGAGACGACGTAGTTCCAGATCAGGTCGGTCGAGCGCAGCATGTTGAAGGTCGTGGCCATCGCCTCGGCCGGCAGGAAGCCCTTGTCCATCTGGTCGTCGACGACGTCGAGCGTGTTCTCGTCCACGAAGACCTGCAGGTCGCCCGCGTCCTCGAAATCGGTCAGCGCGGTGAAGAAGGTGCAGGACTTGACCCGCTTGTCCCCGGTCTTGGCCATGATCGCCAGCATGGTCGCGGTCAGCGTGCCGCCGATGCAGTAGGCCGAGAGGTTGAGGGTCTTCTCCCCGGTCTCCTCCAGCACCTTCTCGATGGCGGTCATGGCGCCCTCGACCAGGTAGCTCTCCCAGGTGTGGTCGCGATGGCGCTCGTCCGGATTGACCCAGGAGATCAGGAAGACGGTGAAGCCCTGCTCGGTCATCCACTTGACCATCGACTTCTGGGCGTTGAGGTCGAGGATGTAATACTTGTTGATCCAGGGCGGGATGAACAGGATCGGGGTCTGGTGCACCTGCTCGGTCGCCGGCGCGTATTGCAGCAGTTGCAGGATGTCGTTTTCGAACACCACCTTGCCCGGCGTCACCGCCATGTCGCGCCCGACCTTGAAGGCCTTCATGTCGGTCTGGCGGATGATCAGGGTGCCTTTGCCGCGCTCCAGGTCCTCGGCCATCATGCGCAGGCCGCGCACCAGGTTGTCGCCCTTCTGGGCCAGCGTGGCCTCGATGACCTCGGGATTGGTGGCGGCGAAGTTGGAGGGCGACATCGCCTCGATCCACTGCCGCATGAGAAAGCCGATCTTCTTGCGGTCACGGGGGGCGAGATCCTCGCCCACGTCGTCGGCCACGTTCTCCAGGTAGGAGGCGGTCAGCAGGTAGGACTGCTTGATGTAGTCGAAGACGCGGTCGCGGGACCACGAATCATGCTTGAAGCGCTTGTCGCCCCTGGCCGGCGCGGCCACCGGGTCGGCGGGGGGTTCGGTCCCGAACCATTGCGAGGTCGCGCGGCGCCACAGCTCGGCCTGGTTGGCCCAGAGCTGCATCGAGCGCTCGGCCACCTGCTGGGGGTGGTTGAGCACGGCGTGCTGAAGCTCGGCGAACGCCGGGAAGGCGTTGAGCGGATCGGCGTGCAAGGGCTTGTCGTCATTCATCTGCGTCTTGAGCAGACGCAGCCAGATCTGCTGGCTCGATTCCATCACCTTGGCCATGTTCAGCGCGAACTCGGCGGTGTCCACGGCGGCGTCGGCGGCCTGGCGGGAGAGGTCGCGGTCTTCCATTCTGGTCGTCCTCCGGGTCGAGCGCGGCTCATTCGGCGTGGCCGTCGCTTCGCAGGCACTGGCGCGCGGCTTCGCGCGTCGGTAAGTATTCTACCATAATGCACAATCGCCACGAACCGAACAAACCCGCCGCGCGTCATGCGTCATTGTGCGCCGCAGCAACGATGTTGCTTTGCGGGATGGCTCTGGCCGGCTGCGAGGACGGGCGCTCGCCCTTCGAGGTGCTGGATCTGCCGCGGACCCCGGTCCCCCAGGGCACGGCGTGGCCGGCGCTGGCCGATTTCCCCGACGCGCCGCCGCCGGGAGCGTTCGGGCCGGGCGCCCCGGATCCGGCCCAGGGTCGGGCGGCGGCGGAGCGGCTGCGCGCGGATGCCGCCGCCGCGGCGGTGACGGCGGAGACGCTGGGCGCCCCGGTGATGAGCCCGGCCGAGCTGTCGCGCCTGCAGGCCGCCGGCCGCGCCAACGCCGCGGAGGCCGAAGCGCGGGCGGCGGAGGCCGCGGCCGAGGGCTGACCGCCGGGCGCCCCGCGCGCCGCTGCGCGTCGCGACGGCCCGCCCTGCGTCCCCTTCGCCTTCGCGCCCTCGACCCGTCGACTTCGTTTCGTCGTCGAGCTCGTTGCGTCGCCCCTTCACCTTTGCGCCGTCGCCGGGGATTTCAAGCCCCCCGTCCCAGCGGCGCGCGTTCGGGTTCCGCGCCCGCTCTCCGCGCGCCGCGGGCGCAACCGGGCCGTTGGCGTGACCTCGACGCGGCGCCTTCCTCCCCGAACTCCCGGCCGGCGCCCGCCCGCCCCGCGAAACCGCCTGTCATTCCGCTGCGAAAATGCTATGACGCCGCCCCATCTCCGCAGTCGGGCGACAGATCCGACGCGGCCCATCGCACCGCCCTGGAAACGCCGCCATGCCCCGACCGTCCGACGAATTTCACCGCATCAAGCGCCTGCCGCCCTATGTGTTCGCCGAGGTCAATCGCCTGAAGGCCGCCTTCCGCGCCGACGGCATGGACATCATCGATTTCGGCATGGGCAATCCCGACATGGATACCCCCGCCCATATCGTCGACAAGCTGGTCGAGACGGTGAAGCGCCCGCGCACCCATCGCTATTCGGCCTCCAGGGGCATTCCGGGCCTGCGCCGCGCTCAGGCCGGCTACTACGCCCGCCGTTTCGGGGTGGATCTGAACCCGGAGACCGAGGTCGTCGCCACCCTCGGCTCCAAGGAGGGGCTCGCCAACCTCGCCATGGCGATAACCGCGCCGGGCGACGTGGTGCTGACGCCCTCGCCCTCCTACCCGATCCATCCCTACGGCTTCATCATCGCCGGCGGCGCCCTGCGCCACATCCCGCTGCCCGGCGGTGTGTTCGACCCCGAGCGCTACCTGCGCGACATCGACCACGCCTGCATGCACACGGTGCCGGCGCCGACGGCGGTGGTGGTCAACTTCCCCTCCAACCCGACCGCGCAGGTCTGCGACCTGGATTTCTACGAAGCGCTGGTGAAGCTGGCCAAGCGGCATGACATCTGGGTGCTGTCGGACCTCGCCTATGCCGAGATCTATTTCGACGAGGACAATCCGCCGCCCTCGATCCTGCAGGCGGCGGGCGCCAAGGACATCGCGGTCGAGTTCACCTCGATGTCCAAGACCTATTCCATGCCGGGCTGGCGGATGGGCTTCGCGGTGGGCAATGAGCGCCTGATCGGGGCGCTGTCGCGGATCAAATCCTACCTGGATTACGGCGCCTTCACGCCGGTGCAGGTCGCGGCCGCCGCCGCGCTGAACGGCCCGCAGGACTGCGTGGGAGAGATCCGGGCGGTCTACAAGGCGCGCCGCGACGTGCTGGTCGACAGTTTTTCGAGGGCCGGGTGGGAGATCCCCTCGCCCCCCGCCACCATGTTCGCCTGGGCCCCGGCGCCTGAGCCGTTCCGGGCGCTGGGCTCCATGGAGTTCTCCAAGATGCTGCTGCGCGAGGCCGAGGTGGCCGTGGCGCCGGGCATCGGCTTCGGCGAATACGGCGAGGGCTTCGTGCGCCTCGGGCTGGTGGAGAACGAGCAGCGCATCCGCCAGGCCGCCCGCGGCGTGAAGAAGCTGCTGTCCGACCCCGAGGCGGCCATGGCCCGCCATGTTGAAGCCGAGGCCCGCGCCGCCGCCGAGTGACCTTCGCCGCGCGCGCCCGTGGCCTGCGGGGGGAGCGCCGCCTTCGCCCGCTCAATGGCGTCCCGGTCCCGCCCGCGGCGCAGTCGGGCGCGGCGCGGGCGGAGAGGTCTCCGGGCGGCGCCGTCGCGCTCCGCCGCCCCCGTCCCTCCCGGCCCCCCCGCCCCTGGCCGATGATGCGGGGGGCCGCCCCTCCGAGACCGTGCGGCCCGCGACCGGCCGCCACGCGCCGCGGGCGCTCGGGCGCAACCCGCGCCGGGCTTGCCGCGGCGCCTCGCGACGGGCCGGGTGCGCGCTGTCCGGATGCCCGGGCCGCGGGCCGCGCCGCGCGGGCCCCTGTGCCGCGCACCGCGCGCCGCAGCCCGGCGCGACGACTGCGCGCCCTCGCCATGTTGCCCCCATTCGAAGGCCCCTGTAGCAAGGGCCGCGCATCCGCACGGGCCGCCCGGCCCGGCGCCGCCCCTGCCTCGCGCCCGCTCGCGCCCACCCGTCTCCGGAGGTTCCGACCGTCATGACCAACCCGCTTCGCCTTGGCATCGCCGGACTGGGAACCGTGGGCGCGGGGGTGGTCAAGATCGTGCAGACCCATGCCGACCTGCTCGCCGCCCGCGGCGGCCGCCCGATCCGGATCGTCGCCGTCTCCGCCCGCTCCCGCGGCCGCGAACGGGGCGTGGCGCTCGACGCCTATGCGTGGGAGGACGATCCCGTCGCCCTCGCCCGCCGCGACGACTTCGACGTGCTGCTGGAGCTGATGGGCGGCGAGGACGGGCCCGCCAAGGCCGCGGTCGAGGCCGCGATCGAGACCGGCAAGCACGTGGTCACCGCCAACAAGGCCATGCTCGCCCATCACGGCCAGGCCATGGCCGAGGCCGCCGAGGCCCGCGGCGTCGCCCTGCGTTACGAGGCCGCCGTCGCCGGCGGCATCCCCATCGTCAAGGCGTTGGGCGAGGGGCTCGCCGCCAACGGCATCCGCCGGGTGATGGGCGTGATGAACGGCACCTGCAACTACATCCTGACCGAGATGCAGGCCCGCGGCGCCGACTACGCCGAGGTGCTGGAGGAGGCGCAGCGGCTGGGCTACGCCGAGGCCGATCCCAGCTTCGACGTCGGGGGCGTCGACGCCGCCCACAAGCTGGCGCTGCTGGCGGCGCTGGGCTTCGGGACCCGCGTGGATTTCGCCGGCGTGCAGACCGAGGGCATCGACCGGGTGACCCTCACCGACATCGCCCATGCCGAAGACATGGGCTACCGGATCAAGCTGCTGGGCGTCGCCTCGATGAGCGAGGCGGGGTTGGAGCAGCGCATGACCCCCTGCCTGGTGCCCGTCGACAGCGCGCTGGGCCGGCTTGCGGGCGTGACCAACGCGGTGATGGTCGAGGGCGATTTCGTCGGCGCCACCCATTACGAAGGCCCCGGCGCCGGCGAGGGGCCGACCGCTTCGGCGGTGATGGCCGACGTGCTGGACATCGCCCGGGGCCTGATCGGGCCGGCTTTCGGGGCGCCGGCGGCGTCGCTGACCGCGGCCCCGCGCGCTGCGGATGCGGGGGCGGCTGCTTACTACCTGCGCATGTCGCTGCATGACGCGCCGGGGACGCTGGCCAAGGTGGCGGCGGCGCTGGGGGAGGAGGGCGTCTCCATCCGCCAGATGCGCCAGTATGACCACGAGGGCGGGGCGGCGCCGGCGATCTTCATGACCCACCCGACCTCCCGCGCCGCGCTTGACGGGGCGCTGGGGCGGCTGGGCGGCATGAAGGAATGCCTCGATCAGCCCATGGCGCTGCGGGTCGAAACCGTCTGAACTCGGCCGGAAGGCCCGCGGCGACGGCCGCGCGCGGGGTCGGGGCAGGGCGGGGCGCTATGAAAGACGCCGCCCCGCGCGCGGCCTTTCGCAGTCCAACGGGATGCCGTGCGGTCCGGATGCGCCCGGCTCTTGGGGCCGTGGCCCGGGGGGGGGCGAGAGAAGCGAGCGTCGGCGGCGCCTGGCAGGGCGACGCGGGCTCCGTTTCCCGACCGGCGGCCCGAGCCCCGGACTTCGGTGGTCAGGTGAAGGTCCGAACCCGAACACGGTTCCGAAAGCCGATGCGGCGCCCGGCGCTCTGAGCCTGGATCCGAGCCGTCGCGCGCCGTGGGGGGCTCCGCTTCGTCAAAGGTCTCGTGTGGTCGACGCTCGCTGATCGCCTCCTCGGTCGCCCGTTCCGTCCCGCGCCGCTCACCCTTGCTTGCGCTTCGTCCGGCTGGCGGGTCGTCGCGCCGACGATGCCGTTGGAAACCGTTCCGCTCGCGGCCACGTGTCCTGCGGCCGCGGGCGGAACGGTTCGGCCTGGCGACAGGGCTGACGCGGCCGCCCGCGCTCAGGCGGCGTGGCGGCTTCTGGTCGGGGCGGCGCCGATGCGGAAGAAATCGAGCATCTCCGCAAGGTCCGACAGTTCCGAGTCCAGCGACCGCGCCGCCGCCGCGTTCTCCACCGCCGCATGGGCGTTGGCCTGGGTGTTCGCATCCAGGTCAGCGACCGCCGAGTTGATCTCGTTCACCCCGGCCGCCTGCTCGGTGTTCGCCGTGTCGATATCGGCGATCGACCGCGCCAGCGCGTCCACCTGCTCGCGGATCTCGCCGAACACCTGCACGGCGGAGGTCATCAGCTGCGCCCCGCGCTCCACGTTGCCGCTGCTCTCCTTGATCAGCCGCGAGGTGTCCGCCGCCGCGTCCGAGGATCGCTGCGCGAGGTTGCGCACCTCCGAAGCCACGACCGCGAAGCCCTTGCCGGCCTCTCCGGCCCGCGCCGCCTCCACCGCCGCGTTCAGCGCCAGCAGGTTGGTCTGGAACGCGATCGATTCGATCACGCTGTTGATCTCGTTGATCTTGCGGCTGCTCTCCTCGATCGTGCGCACCGCGTCGGTGGCCTGCTCGATCACCGCCTGCCCCGATTCGGTCCGCTCCGCCGCCTTGCGCACCACGTCGGTGCCGTGGCGCGAGTTCTGCGCGGTGGAGGTGATGGCGCCCGACAGCTCCTCGATCGTCGCGGCGACTTCCTCCAGCGTGGCGGCCTGCTGCTCGGCCCGGTCGGACAGGTCCGTGGCGCCGTTCGAGATGCGGCCCGAGCCGCGGCGCAGGGTTTCCGTCGCCGAGCCGATCCGCTCGACCATGCCGCGATAGGAGTCCACCACCTTGTTGACGCTGAGGCGCAGCGGCTCGTAGGCGGGCTGAAGCGGCGTGTCGATGGCCCGAGTCAGGTCGCCGTTCGACAGCCGGTCCAGAGCCTCCCCCAGCGTCTCCACCGACTGCATCCGCGGGGTCACGTTGGTGGCGAACTTCACCACGCGCAACACCTTGCCGTAGCGGTCCATCACCGGGTTGTAGGAGGCCGCGATCCACACGTCGACGCCGTCCTTGGACCGTCGGCGGAACTCCTTCGTGAAGCTTTCGCCTTCCCCAAGCGCCTTCCAGAACTGGGCGTATTCCGCGCTCTCGGCCTCGCCGGCCGGCATGAAGATCCGGTGATGCTTGCCTTTGATCTCATCGAGACGGTAGCCCATCGTCTTCAGGAAATTCTCGTTGGCGGTGAGAATCCGGCCCTCGACGTCGAATTCGATGATCGCCTGCACGCGGGAGATCGCCTCCAGCTTGCCGTTGGCGTCAAGCTCCGCGTCCGCGTCCTTGCTGACATCGGCGGCGATCTTGACGACCCGCGTCACCTTTCCGGCCGCATCCTTCAGCGGCATGTAGGAGGCGCGCAGGAAGATGGCCTGACCGTTCTTGTCGCGACGCTTGAAGCGGCCGTTGGCCGGCTTGCCCGCCGCGAGGCTGGTCCAGAAGGTCCTGTAGAATTCCGATTGCGCCACCTCCGGCGGGCAGAGCATGGAATGATGCTTGCCCACCAGCTCCTGCTCCGAATAGCCGACGGTTTCGATGAACGCCTTGTTGACCCGCAGGATGGTCCCGTCGGGCGTGAATTCGATCACCGCCCAGCATTCCTCCAGCGCGCGGCGCAGAGCATCCGCGGATTGATCGGGGGCCGCGCGCGACAGGCCGAACATGGGCGTCTCCTTCCGAAGTTGCGTCGCCCGCCTAGTATAGCCCGTCGGTTTAGAGACGGTTACCGCGCGCCCGGCCCCGACGCCGCGTCACAGGAGTTTCCCTTGCCGCCGCCCGCCCCGCTTCGTAGAAACCATGCCCGGGGGGTCGATCGGCCCTTCGTTCGCCGACCGCCCGAACAGGGAGCTTCCATGCCCGACCAGAGCCCCGCCGCCACCGACGCGATTTTCGCGGACCGCATGCTGTCGCTGGGCCTCGCCCGCGTCTCCGAGGCCGCCGCCATCGCCTCCGCCAAGCTGGTGGGCAAGGGGGACGAGAAGGCCGCCGACCAGGCCGCCGTGAACGCCATGCGCGACCAGCTCAACATGCTCGACATCCAGGGCGTCGTGGTGATCGGCGAGGGCGAGCGCGACGAAGCCCCGATGCTGTTCATCGGCGAGGAGGTCGGCAGCGGCCAGGGCCCCGCCGTGGACATCGCGCTGGACCCGCTGGAAGGCACGACGCTCACCGCCAAGGACATGCCCAACGCGCTGACCGTGATCGCGATGGGGCCGCGCGGCTCGATGCTGCACGCGCCCGACGTCTATATGGACAAGCTCGCCGTGGGCCCCGGCTATCCCGAGGGGGTCGTCGACCTCGACATGACCCCGACCGAGCGGATCGAGGCGCTGGCGAAGGCCAAGGGCTGCGCGCCGGCCGACATCACCTGCTGCGTGCTGGAGCGTCCGCGCCATGAGGAGATGGTGCGCGAGATCCGCGCCACCGGCGCCGCGATCCGCCTGATCACCGACGGCGACGTGGCCGGCGTGATCCACTGCGCCGAGAGCGACGTGACCGGCATCGACATGTACATGGGCTCCGGCGGGGCGCCCGAGGGCGTGCTGGCCGCGGCCGCGCTGCGCTGCATGGGCGGCCAGTTCCAGGGCCGGCTGCTGTTCCGCAACGACGACGAGCGGGGCCGGGCGCGCAAGGCCGGGATCACCGATCTCGACCGCAAATACGCGCTGCGCGAGCTGGTGACCGACGACGTGATCTTCGCGGCGACCGGCGTCACCGACGGCTCGATCCTGCGCGGCGCCCGCCGCGACGGCGAGTGGATGGAGACCGAGACGATCCTGATGCGCTCGCGCACCGGGTCGGTCCGGCGCATCACCTACCGCCAGCGCAACATGTGATCGGGGCGGGCGGCCCTGCGGGGTCGTCGCTGTCGAAAATCCCGAACGGCGCCCGGAAACGGGCGCCGTTTCGCGTTTCGGGGGCGCGTTGGGGAAGAAGAGACGCGCGCCGCCGAAGGGTCCGCGGGCGGCGCCGGGGCGCCGCGGCGCGCGGGAACCGGGGCCGCGGGTGGCCAGGGGGCGGGGCGGCGAAAGGCGCGGCCAGGCCGGCGGGCGGGCGGTCAGCGCCAGCGGCGGGTCCTCGCGGCGGCGTCGCGCCGGGCCTCGCCGAAGAGGGCGGAGACATGCGCCCTCTCCCCCGGCCGACCCCCGAGGGTCTCCGCGCCGTCGTCCCCACCCGTCTCCCCTTCGCCACCCGCGCCCCCGTTCCGGGCGGCCGCAGGCGGGGGCGTCCCACCGGCGCGCGCTCGGGGCGGCCGCTCCCCTGGGCCACGTCCCGCGCCACGGTCCCGACCCTTGCATCGCCCCCCCCGGCGCCCCCAAATGCGCCTCAAACACACCATCAGGGAGGCGAAGCGATGTCCGCAGCAACCGACGACCCCGTCGTCATCGTAGGCGCGGCCCGGACCCCCATGGGCGGCTTCCAGGGCGAGCTCTCCGGCGCCGCCGCCGCTGAACTCGGCGGCGTCGCCATCAAGGCCGCCGTCGAGCGCGCCGGCCTCGACCCCGCCCAGGTGGACGAACTGCTGATGGGCTGCGTGCTCCCTGCCGGACAGGGTCAGGCGCCCGCCCGACAGGCCGGCTTCGCCGCGGGCCTGGGCGAGGACGTCCCCGCCTCCACCGTCAACAAGATGTGCGGCTCGGGCATGCGCACGGTGATGATGGCCCATGACCAGATCCTCGCCGGCTCCCAGAAGATCATGGTGGCGGGGGGCATGGAGAGCATGTCCAACGCCCCCTACATCCTGCCCAAGATGCGCGGCGGCGCCCGGCTCGGCCATTCGGAGGTGAAGGACCACATGTTCCTCGACGGGCTCGAGGACGCCTACGAGCCCGGCCGCCTGATGGGAACCTTCGCCGAGGACTGCGCCGAAAAGTTCCAGTTCACCCGCGAGGCCCAGGACGACTACGCCATCCGCTCCCTGGCCGAGGCGCTGCGGGCCCAGACCGAGGGCGACTTCGACGCCGAGGTCGCCCCCGTCACCCTGCGCACCCGCAAGGGCGAGACCCAGGTCGCCACCGACGAGCAGCCGCGCAACGCCCGCCCCGACAAGATCCCGACCCTCAAGCCCGCCTTCCGCAAGGACGGCACGGTGACGCCGGCCAACGCCTCCTCGATCTCCGACGGGGCGGCGGCGCTGGCGCTGATGAAGCGGTCCGAGGCCGAGCGGCTGGGGCTGACCATCCGGGCCACGATCCTCGGCCACGCCTCCCACGCGCAGGCGCCGGCCTGGTTCTCCACCGCCCCCGGCCCGGCGATGAAGAAGCTGATGGAGCGGATCGGCTGGCAGGTCTCCGACATCGACCTGTGGGAGATCAACGAGGCCTTCGCCGTGGTGCCCATGGCCGCCGAAGTCGATCTGGGCATCGACCGCGCCAGGCTCAACGTCAACGGCGGGGCCTGCGCGCTGGGCCACCCGATCGGCGCCTCGGGCGCGCGGATCCTGGTCACCCTGATGCACGCGCTGGAGGCCCGCGGGCTCAAGCGCGGCATGGCCGGCATCTGCATCGGCGGCGGCGAAGGCACGGCGATGGCGCTGGAGCTGGGCTGACGCCGCGCGGGCGCCTTTCCGGGCGCCCGACCCGCGGCGCGGGTCGCGGGGCCGAGGGGGCTTCCGCCCCCGACGGGCCCGAGCTTCGCTTCGCCGCCGCGACCCGCCCGCATCCCTGTTTCGCCTTGCGGAACTTGGGCGCAGGCATTAATCAATCGGTTAACAGGACCGCGGCCCCAACGCCGGTCCGGACGGGAGAACGACCATGGCTATCAAGAGCACCAAGGAAATGGTGAAGGCGGCCAACGCCGAGCTGGAGGTGCTGACCGCCGAGCAGGCCATCGCCCTGCACGGCGCCGACGACATCACCTTCGTCGACATCCGCGACATCCGCGAGCTGTGGCGCGACGGGGCCGTCCCCGGCGCCTGGCACGTGCCCCGCGGCATGCTGGAATTCTGGATCGACCCGGACAGCCCCTACGCCAAGGAAGAATTCCGCTCGGGCAAGAAGTTCGTCTTCTTCTGCGCCGGCGGCATGCGCTCGGCGCTCGCCACCAAGATCGCGGCCGACATGGGGCTCGAGCCCGTCGCCCATATCGAGACCGGCTTCGGCGGCTGGAAGAAGGCCGGCGGTCCGGTCGAGACGGTCGAGCCCAAGCAGCGCTGAGGGGGCCGGGGGGGCGGACGGGTCTCCGGGCCCATCCCCGTCCCCGCGCCCCGATTTCCAACCCTCGCCCGCGGCCCTCGCCCCGAACAGGGGGCGCTCCGGCGCGCGCCGCCGGGCGATCCGACGACACAGCAAACAGGAGAAACGCGATGAAACTCCAGAGCGGTCTGGCCGCGGTGGTGACCGGCGGGGCCTCGGGCCTCGGCGAGGCGACGGCGCGCAAGCTGGCTTCGGCCGGCGTGAAGGTGACGCTGTTCGACATGAACGCGGAGAAGGGCGAAGCCGTCGCCAAGGACATCGGCGGCCTGTTCGCCAAGGTCGACGTGTCGGACCCGGCCTCGGTGACCGAGGGCCTCAAGGCCGCCCGCGCCGCCCACGGGCAGGAGCGGATCGCGGTCAACTGCGCCGGCATCGGCGGCGCCGCCAAGACCGTGGACCGGGACGGGAACCCCCTGAACCCCGACCACTTCATGAAGATCATCAAGGTCAACCTGTTCGGCACGTTCAACGTCGCCTCCCAGGCCGCCGCCGGCATGGCCGCGGCGGAGCCGGTGTCCGAGGACGGCGAGCGCGGGGTGATCATCAACACCGCCTCCGTCGCCGCCTTCGAAGGCCAGATCGGCCAGCTCTGCTATTCCGCCTCCAAGGGCGGCGTGGTCGGCATGACCATCCCGATGGCCCGCGACCTCGCCCGTTCGGGCATCCGGGTCTGCACCATCGCGCCGGGCCTGTTCCTGACGCCGCTGCTGATGGGCCTGCCGGAAGAGGCCCGCAAGTCGCTGGGCGCCCAGGTGCCGTTCCCCTCGCGCCTCGGCGATCCGTCGGAATACGCGATGACCGCGGCGCATATCTGCGAGAACCCGATGCTGAACGGCGAGACCATCCGTCTCGACGGCGCCATCCGCATGGCGCCCCGGTAAAGCCCGGGCCTTCGGGCCTGAGGCAGGGGGGGAAGGGCGCGCGCCGGGCATGGCGCGCGCCCTTCGGCGTATCCGGGGGGGCGCGGAGCGGGGGGCGGCGGAGGCGTCGAGGGGGGAACCCCTCTCGCCCCCGCGCCTCGCTGGCGCGAGGCGGCGCGGCACGGAGGGCGTCGCGATGACGGGAGAGGCGGCGGGGAAGGCGGGGCGCGACGATCTCAAGTCACGCTCCGGTCTGACCCGGGTCGAGGCCGTCGCCCCCGAACCCGAACCCTAACCTGATCCCGAACCCGGCCCCGAACCCGACTCCGCCCGCCCCTTCGCCGCGTCGCTCGGCCGCCTCTTCGCCGGCGCCCGCGACCCCGCGACCCCGCGAACCACGACCCTCGACCGGCGCGCCGGTTGACCTCGCCCCCCGCGGCGGCGCCTGCTGTTCCCGCGCCACGACACCGGAGACCTCCATGCGCGAATACATCGTCGAGGCCGGCCAGCTCGCCGTCGCCTGCCTGGAATGGGGGCCGCAGGACGGCTGGCCCTGCCTGATGGGCCACGGCTTCCCCTATTCCCCCCACGCCTATGCCGACGCCGCCCCGATCCTCGCCGCCGCCGGCGCGCGGGTCATCGCCCCGTGGCTGCGCGGCTACGGGCCGACCCGGTTCCTGTCGCCCGACACCCCCCGCTCCGGCGAGCAGGCGGCGCTGGGGCGGGACATGCTGGCGCTGATGGACGCGCTGGGGATCGAGCGGGCGGTGCTGGGCGGCTATGACTGGGGCGGCCGCGCCGCCTGCGTGGTCGCCGCGCTATGGCCCGAGCGGGTGCAGGCGCTGGTCACCGGCAATTCCTACAACATCCAGGACATCGCCCGCGCCATGGAGCCCGCCGCGCCCGAGGCCGAGGCCGCGCTCTGGTATCAATACTATTTCCACGCCGAGCGCGGCCGGCGCGGGCTGGAGGCCGACCGCGCCGGCATCGCCCGGCTGCTCTGGCGCATGTGGTCGCCGCGCTGGGACTTCGACGAGGCCGCCTTCGCCGCCGCCGCCGCCGGCTTCGACAATCCGGATTTCGTCGAGGTGGTGATCCATTCCTACCGTCACCGCTTCGGGCTGGTCCCCGGCGATCCGGCGGCGGCGGAGATCGAGGCCGCGCTCGCCCGCCGGCCGCGCATATCCGTGCCCACGATCCGGGTGGACGGAGACGCGGACGGCGTGAACCCGGGAACCGCCGGGCATGGCTCCCGCTTTTCCGGCCCGCAGGAATTGCGCGTGTTCCGGGGCGCGGGCCATAACCTGCCGCAGGAGCGGCCGGCGGACTGGGCGCAGGCCGTGCTGGACGCGCGGGCGCTGGCCGAGGCCGGGCCGGGTTCCGGGGGCTGATCCGGGGCGCGCGGGGCCGCCCGAGACGCGCGCCGGCCCCCGTCGCGCCGGCCCCCCGTCGCGATCGACCTTCGTCGGGATCAGCGCCGCGATCCGCCCGGCTGACGCCGCGGCGCCGAATCGCCCGCGCGTCGCCCCGATCCGCTCCCCAAACGCGCCGCATTCCGATCCGGGAGCGGGGTTCAGACGCCGCTCACCGCGCCTTCCGCAACGTCGTCAGCGAGCTGGCGGCGCCGAATCGCCCCGATTTGTCCCGATCTCCGCCCCGGAACCGCCCGGCGCCGCTCCAGATCATTGCGCAGGCGCCGCCCTGAAGCCGGCGGCCTGACGATGGCCCTCCGCCGCCTCGGCGGCCTGAAGATGGAGACACGACCATGACCCTGTTCAACGCCGTTTCGACCCGCGCCCTCGGCCGCATCCTGCTGCCGGGCGTCCTGCTCGCCGCCCTGGGCGCCGCCGCTTGCGCGCCGGTGGCGCCGCCGGTGTCCAAGGACGTGGCGGGCTCGCTCGCGCCCCAGCAGATCCCGGCCTATCCCACCGGCTACGGTCCCAAGAAGTACTGAGCCTCCGCCGGTCCGTCCGCGGACCCGCCTCCGGCACGCGCCGCCCTCCGAGACCGCCGGCCCATGGCGCGGCGGTCTCGCCCTTTGGCGCCGCGCGCGAGGCCCGGGCAGGGGCGCGGGGGGGACGATGGCGGCGCCGTTCCGGACCCCGCCGCGGCGGCTCTTCGGCGCCCTCGCCAACCGCCTCAGCCCACCGTGTTCAGTCCACGGGGTCGGGCAGCGGGCGGCCGGCGAAGAACGCCTCCAGGTTGGCGACGCATTTCATCCCCATCGCCTCCCGCGTCTCCCGCGTGGCGGAGCCGAGATGCGGCAGCAGCACCGCGTTTTCGAGCTTGCGCAGGGCCTCCGGCACCGCCGGCTCCGCCTCGAACACATCCAGCCCGGCCGAGATCCGCCCCGTCTCCAGCGCCGCGATCAGCGCGGGCTCGTCCACCACGTCGCCCCGCGCGGTGTTGATCAGCGCCGCCCCGGGCCGCATCCGCGCGATCAGCCCGGCCGAGATCAGGCCCCGGTTCGCCTCCCCCCCCGGGCAATGCAGCGAGATCACGTCCGCCGAGGCCATCAGCTCCGGCAGTTCCATGCGCTGGGCGGGCAGCCCCGGATCGATCTCGGAGCGATTGGTGTAGAGAATGCGCATGCCGAACCCGTGATGCGCGCGCCGGGCCGTGGCCTGGCCGATGCGCCCCATGCCGACGATGCCCAGCGTGCGGCCGCTGAGGTCTCCGCCCAGCAGCTGGGTGGGGGCCCAGCCCTCCCAGGCGCCGGCGCGGACCATGCGCTCGCCCTCGGCGGCGCGGCGCAGGACCATGAGGATCAGGGTCATGGCGATGTCGGCGGTGGCGTCGGTCAGCACGCCCGGCGTGTTGGAGACGGCGACGCCCCGCGCCGCGCAGGCGGCGAGGTCGATATGGTTCACCCCCACCGCGAAATTGGCGAGCAGGCGGGCGCGCGGCGCCTCGCCCAGCGCGGCGGCGTCGATGCGGTCGCCCACGGTGCACAGGACGGCGTCGGCGGAGGCCATGGCCTGGGCCAGTCGAGGCGCGTCGAAGGGCGTGTCGTCGGGGTTGAGCACCGTGTCGAACCGCTCGGTCAGCGCGGCTTCGACCGTCTCGGGGAGGCGGCGGGTGACGATGACGCGGGGGCGGTCGGACATGGGGGGCTCCGTGGCGGATTGCGGGGGCGCGCGGAGGTTGGCACGGACGGCGGCGGAGGCAAAGGGGGCCGCGGGACGGCGGGGGGCGCCGGCTCGGCCGGGCGCGCCCCGATCCGCGGACGGGTCGCGCGGCGCGCGGGGGAGCCGCGCGTCCGGGGGCGCGAGGGCGGGGCCGGGGCGCCCGCGCGGCGTTGCGGGCGTCGCGCGGGCCGAGAGGTCGCGGAGCGCCGGGGATGCGCGGGCGGATGCCGGGCGGGGCGCGGGCTTCTTCGCCGCGCCGCCATGGCTCTCGGAGCCTCTGGGGACGGGAGGGGCCTTCGCGCCGATCGGGTTGGTGCGTCCGCGCGGTGGGGGGGCGTCGTCAGGTCCAGGGGCGGCCGGCGCCGCGGTCGCGCCCTCGAATGCGTCCGCCTTGATATGCGCGGCGTTGCATATGACTTGGGGAACCGGCGCGCGGTCTTGGCGCGGGGCGGGACATGAGGCGCGCGGGCGGCCGCGGGGCCGGTTGTCGGCGCGGGTCGCGGGGGATGGGGGCCGGGCCCTGTTGACGAGCGTGGGGGCTCGGGCGGCGTTGGTCGTTGATGGGTGACCGCGAACATGGTGGGCGGGATGAGAAGTGAATTGGGACGCGGAGCGCCGTCGGCGCCTTTCTGTCAGCGGTCAGCGGTCAGCGGTCAGCGGTCAGCGGTCCGCAACAGCATTGGCGTGAGAGCGGGCGGAACGGCCGGTTTTCAAGCGGACAGGGCTTGCAGGCGGTTGGCGGGCGCGGTGGTTTCCTCAAGGAACGAAGGAACGAAGGAACGAAGGAACGAAGGAACGAAGGAACGAAGGAACGAAGGAACGAAGGAACGAAGGAACGAAGGAACGAAGGAACGAACGAAGGAACGAAAGCCCCTCCGTCCGCCCCAAACCCGCCCGACAGCCGGTCTTCAGGCGCGACCCAGGCGGCCCGCGCCCCTCGCCACCAGCGGCGACGTCGACCGCGCGCCGTGGCGATCCGGCGCCGCCGGCGGGCGGGCGCCGGGCGCGCCGCCGACCGGGCCGTTCAGCGGCGCGGTCGGCGGCGACGCGGCTCAGATGCCGCCGAGGCTCAGATACTTCACTTCGAGGAAATCCTCGATGCCGTATTTGGAGCCCTCGCGGCCGAGACCCGACTGCTTGACCCCGCCGAAGGGCGCCACCGCGGTCGAGGGCAGGCCGTCATTCACCCCGACGATGCCGTATTCCAGCGCCTCCGCCACCCGCAGGCAGCGGCCGATGTCGCGGCTGTAGAAATAGGAGGCGAGGCCGAACTCGGTGTCGTTGGCCATCTGCACCGCCTCTTCCTCCGTGTCGAAGGAGAACAGCGGCGCCACCGGGCCGAAGGTCTCCTCCTTCGCCACCTTCATCGCCTGGGTCACGCCGGTGAGCAGGGTGGGCGTGTAGAACGACCCGCCGAGCGTGTGGCGGAAGCCGCCGAACATCACCTCGGCCCCTTTCTCCACCGCGTCGTTCACATGCTCCTCGACCTTCTCGACCGCATCCATGTCGACCAGCGGGCCGATATTGATGCCCTCCTGGAAGCCGTCGCCGACATGCAGGCTCTGCATCCGCATCACCATCTTCTCGGCGAAGGCCTCATAGACGCCCTTCTGCACGTAGATGCGGTTGGCGCAGACGCAGGTCTGGCCGGCGTTGCGGAACTTGGAGCCCATGGCCCCCTCCACCGCCGCATCCAGATCGGCGTCATCGAAGACGATGAAGGGCGCGTTGCCGCCGAGCTCGAGGCTCAGTTTCTTGATGTCGTCGGAGCACTGGCGCATCAGAACCCGGCCCACCTCGGTCGAGCCGGTGAAGGTCAGCTTGCGCACCTTGGGGTTGGAGCAGAATTCCTTCCCGATCGACGAGGCCGAGGAGGAGGTGATCAGGTTGAACACGCCCGCCGGGAAGCCCGCGCGCTCGGCCAGCACGGCGATGGCGGTGGCCGACAGCGGCGTCAGCTTGGCGGGACGCGCGACGACCGTGCAGCCCGCGGCCAGCGCCGGCGCGATCTTGCGGGTGATCATGGCGTTGGGGAAGTTCCAAGGCGTGATCGAGGCCACGACCCCCACCGGCTGCTTGAGCACGATGATCCGCTTGCCCTTGGCGGCGGCGGGGATGGTGTCGCCGTAGATGCGCTTGCCCTCTTCCGCGTACCATTCGAGGAAGCTGGCGCCGTAGATGATCTCGCCCCGCGCTTCGGCGAAGGGCTTGCCCATTTCGGCGCACAGGATGGCGCCCAGGTCGTCGGCATGCTCGACCATCAGGCGGCCGAGCTCGGCCACCATGGCGCAGCGCTCGGAGGCCAGCAGCCCGGCCCAGGACTTCTGCGCGGCATAGGCGGCGTCGATGGCGGCGGCGGCCTGCTCGGCCGAGCAGTCGGCGACTTCGGCGATCACCTTGCCGGAGGCGGGGTTCGTCACCTCGAAGTTCCGGCCGCCGTCGCCGTCCCGCCACTGGCCATCGTAATAGGCCCGGCCGGTCAGCACCGACGGATCCTTCAGGTTCATCGGGATGTTGACGGGGATGTTCATGACGGGCTCCTCCCTTCGGTTCCGCGAGACCCTAGCGAAGCGCCCGGCGCCCGGCAATGTCGGGCGGAGAAGTGACCGGGAAAGGTGAAGACCAGGTTTCCGGGGGCGCCTCGCGCGACAGACGACGCCTGGCGCCGGCGCCGGCGGGCGCACCGGTCCGCCGCGCGCCCGGCGCCGCGGTTCGGCCTGGCGCGGGGGCGAGGGGCGCGCTCCCTCCCCGGGGGACGGCGCGGCGGCGGGGGAGGGAGCGCGCCGCCCGGCCTCGCGCCGTCTGCGCCCGCCCGCCCCGGCGCGCGTCGAGCCGTCGCGCCGGCGGCGCCGGGACGCGCCGCGAGCGCAGGGGCCGAAGGAAGCCGGGCCCAGAGGAGCAGGGGCCAGAGGAGCAGGGGCCGGGGGACAGGGGGCGGCGGGCAGGGGCCGGGGGAAGGGGAGGGACCGTCCTCTCCCGGCCTTGCCGGGGCCCTCCCGGACCGACCCGCCAGGCAGGGGCGCCAAGACGCCCCTACGCCGTCAGTCCGCGGGGGTCAGCGCCCAGTCCGGCAGCCGGTCCACGTTCTTGTGGGTGCGCAGCACGAACGTCGTCTTGTAGGCGCGCACCGTCGGCAGGGCTCCGAAGGTGGCCTGGGCGAAGGCGTGGTAGTCCTCGATCGACCGGGCCTGCACCATCAGCAGGAAGTCGAAATCCCCGGTCACCACATGGCATTGCAGCACCTCCTCATGGCGCAGGATGGCCGCGGCGAAGGCCTCCGACACGCCGGCCCGGGGCGCGGTCAGCGTCACCATCACCGCCGCCGTCACCGGCTTGCGGAACCGCGCCCGGTCCAGCACCGCCACCGCCCCCTCGATCACACCCCCGGCCCAGAGCCGCGCCGTCCGCTTGGCGCAGGCCGAGAGCGACAGGCCCACCGCCTCCGCCAGCTCCGACTGGGTGCGCCGCGCGTCGCGCTGGAGCAGCGACAGGATCCGGCGATCGGCGGCGTCGAGCATGGCGGTTCTCTCCTGTCATGCGGTTTCTTCCGATTATTCCCGTCCTGCGTCGAAGATCGAGAACAATCCCGCGCCCACGCCGTCCCGCCTCGCTTCCCGCTCCGCCGCCGCGGGCGCAGAGTGGGGCGCGTCCCGTCCCCGTGCCGCCCTCAGGCCCAGGAGCTTCCATGCCCGCCTCCCCCGACTTCATGGCCCGCGCCGACCGCGCCCTGATCCGCTACGGCGCCGACTGGTTCGACGCCGAGATCGTGCGCGCCGAGGGCGCCCGCGTCTTCGCCGCCGACGGCCGCTCGATCCTCGATTTCACCTCCGGGCAGATGTCGGCGGTGCTCGGCCATTCCCATCCCGAGATCACCGAAACCATCCGCGACATGGCCGGGCGCATGGCGCATCTCTACTCCGGCATGCTCTCCGCGCCGGTGGTGGACCTGGCCGAGACGCTCTGCGCGACGCTGCCCGAGGGGCTCGACCGCGCCCTGCTGCTGACCACCGGGGGCGAGGCCAACGACGCCGCCCTGCGCCTGGCCAAATGCGCGACGGGGAAATGGGAGGTGGTCAGCTTCGCCCAGTCCTGGCACGGCATGACCGGGGCGGCGGCGGGGGCGACCTATTCCGCCGGGCGCAGAGGCTACGGCCCGGCCATGCCCGGCAATTACGCGATCCCCGCGCCCAACGCCTACCGCCCCCGCTTCGGCGAGGACGGGCCGGGCTGGCGCGAGCTGCTGGCCGCCGATTTCGCCGCCGTGGACGCCATGTCGACCGGCGCGCTCGCCGCCTTTATCGCCGAGCCGATCCTCAGTTCCGGCGGGATCATCGACCTGCCCGAGGGCTATCTCGCCGCGCTCAAGGCGGAATGCGACGCGCGCGGGATGCTGCTGATCCTGGACGAGGCGCAGACCGGCGTCGGCCGCACCGGCCTGATGTATGCGTTCGAGCGCGACGGCGTGACCCCCGACATCCTCACCCTGTCGAAGACGCTGGGCGCCGGGCTGCCGCTGTCGGCCGTGGCGACCTCCGCCGCGATCGAGGCCGAGGCCCATGCCAACGGGTTCCTCTTCTACACCACCCATGTCTCCGACCCGCT
This sequence comes from Albimonas donghaensis, assembly GCF_900106695.1. Classification (GTDB taxonomy): domain Bacteria; phylum Pseudomonadota; class Alphaproteobacteria; order Rhodobacterales; family Rhodobacteraceae; genus Albimonas; species Albimonas donghaensis. The sequence goes on along the minus strand of NZ_FNMZ01000009.1, from coordinate 91,844 downwards.
GCCCGCCGCGGTGGGGCTGAAGGTGCTGGAGATCGTCAGGCGCGACCGCCTGGCCGCGCGGGCGGCGGAGATGGGGGGGCGGCTTCAGGGGCGGTTGCGGGATCTCGCCCGGAGACATGCCTGCATCGGGGATGTGCGCGGGCGCGGGTTGCTGGTGGGGCTGGAAGTGGTGGCGGACCGGGCCTCGAAGGCGCCGGACGAGGCGCGGGGCAAGGCGGCGATGCGGGCCGCCGCGGCGCGCGGGCTGTCGGTGAACATCGCGGCCCTTCCCGGCATGTGCAGCGTGTTCCGCATCGCCCCGCCCCTGACCGTAACCGAGGCCGAGATCGACGAGGCCGCCGATATTCTCGACGCGGCCTTCGCGGACGTCGCCTGACGCCCGCCTCCCGTCCGCCCGCCCGCTCCCCTTTCCGTCCGCTCTCCGCTCGCCCCCTGTCCGCCGGCGCCCGGCCGACCGCGCGCCGGGGCGGGCGGGGGCCGCCGGCGCTCCCTCGGGCGGCGCGCCCTGCGGAACACTTGCGCCGGGCGCGCCGGGAGAGGTCGCGCGGGTCGCGCCGGCCCGCCCCGGCGCGCGGGAAAGGTCGCGCCGGCGGCGCCGGGGACAGGCGGCGGGCGTCTCGCGTCGATCCGCCCGGGCGCGAGGTCGCCGCCCGCGTTGACAGGGGCCATGCTGCGGCGCGATGAAAGGGGCGGACGCCCACCCTCGGCCCCCCGCGCGCATCCCGCGCGGACCGCAGGGTCCACCCCCGGCCGCCCCGGCCCCATCCCGGAGGATGCGATGAAGAAGGTTTACGGTTCCGCCGCCGAGGCGCTCGACGGACTGCTCGCGGACGGCATGCTCATCGCCGCCGGCGGCTTCGGCCTCTGCGGCATCCCCGAGAACCTGATCGCCGCCATCCGCGACGCCGGCGTCAAGGATCTCACCGTCGCCTCCAACAATTGCGGCGTCGACGATTTCGGCCTCGGGGTCCTGCTCCAGACCAAGCAGGTCAGGAAGATGATCTCGTCCTATGTCGGCGAGAACGCCGAGTTCATGCGTCAGTACCTGTCCGGCGAGCTGGAGCTGGAATTCAACCCGCAAGGCACCCTGGCCGAGCGCATGCGCGCCGGCGGCGCCGGCATCCCCGGCTTCTATACCAAGACCGGCGTCGGCACCGTCATCGCCGAGGGCAAGGAGCACAAGGACTTCGACGGCGTCACCTATATCCTGGAACGCGCCATCGTCGCCGACGTGTCCATCGTGAAGGCCTGGAAGGCCGACCCCTCGGGCAACCTCGTGTTCCGCAAGACCGCGCGCAACTTCAACCCGGACGCGGCCGCCTGCGGCAAGGTCTGCGTCGCCGAGGTCGAGGAGATCGTGCCGCTGGGCGCGCTCGACGGCGACGAGATCCACCTGCCGGGCATCTACGTGCATCGCCTGATCCAGGGCGAGTCCGAGAAGCGGATCGAAAAGCGCACCACCCGCGCCGCCTGATCCGGGGCGGACGCGCCGGGCGCCGCGTCGCGGGGGCGCGGAAGACCGGGCGCGCCCCGCGCCGCCCGCCCTCCGACGCCCCCCCGTGCTCACCCCTCCCGCGCCGGACGACGGCGGCCGGGCGATGACCGGGGACACGTCGCGAAAGAGGATCATGGGTTTCTTCGACGCCTATCCGGTTTTCGAGGCGGAAGGGACGGTGGCGGCCACGCTGACGCGCCTGAACTTCCGTCACGACCTGTTCATCGCGCCCGCGCGCGACATGCTGGCGGGCAAGCGGGTGCTGGACATCGCCAGCCATGACGGGCGCTTCGCGCTCGCCGCGCTGGAAAGCGGGGGCGCGGCGCATGTCACCGGAATCGAGGCGCGGGGCGAGGCGATAGCGCGGGCCCGCACGGTCTTCGACCGCTGCGGGATCGCGCCCGAGCGCCACGATTTCGTGCAGGGCGACGTCTTCGACGCGCTGGCCGGAATGACCCCGGGGGCGTTCGACACGGCGATGGTGCTGGGCTTCCTCTACCACACGCCGCGGCAATACGAGATCTTCGCGCAGCTCGACCGGCTGGGCGTGCGCGACGTGATCGTCGACTCGATGGTGCTGCGCACGAAGAAGCCACGGCGCGCGCTCGTCGAGATGCGCTGGGAGCCGACCGGGCGCGAAGGCCAGATCTTCGACCCCCGCGGCCGCGCCCGGGCGCTGTCGGCGGTGCCCTCGCGGGCGGCGCTGGCGATGTGGCTGGAGGAGTTCGGCTGGCAGGTGAGCTGGCCGAGCCTGCCGCCCGTCCCCGAGGACGCGAAGGTCTACGACCGGGGCGGCCGCGTCGCCGTCTTCGGTCGCCGCTGAGCGGCGCGGACGCGGCGCGGCGGAACGAACGAAAGCAACGACGGGGCGGCGGATCGCGCCGCGCCCGGCCATGACAAGGAGAGGCGGATTATGCCCTGGGATCGTGACCAGATGGCCGCGCGCGCGGCGCAGGAGCTTGAGGACGGCATGTATGTCAACCTCGGCATCGGCATCCCGACGCTGGTGTCCAACTACATCCCCGAAGGCGTGGACGTGACGCTCCAGTCCGAGAACGGGATGCTCGGCATGGGCGCCTTCCCGATCGAGGGCGAGGAGGACGCCGACCTCATCAACGCCGGCAAGCAGACCATCACCGAGCTGCCGCACACCTCGTTCTTCCCGTCCTCGACCAGCTTCGGGATGATCCGCGGCGGCAAGATCGCCATGGCGATCCTGGGCGCGATGGAAGTGTCGGAGGAAGGCGACCTCGCCAACTGGATGATCCCGGGCAAGCTGGTGAAGGGCATGGGCGGGGCCATGGACCTGGTGGCCGGCGTCGGCCGGGTGGTGGTGATCATGGATCACGCCAACAAGGCGGGCGAGTCGAAGCTGCTCAAGGCCTGCACCCTGCCGCTGACCGGCAAGGCGGTGGTCAACCGGATCATCACCGGGCTGGGCGTGTTCGACGTGGTCGAAGGCGGGCTGAAAGTGGTCGAGATCGCCGACGGCGTGACGCTGGACGAGATCAGGGCGAAGACCGAGGCGACGCTGGTCGCCTGACGCCTCGCGTTTCTCGGCCGGGACGATGTTGCGAACGGCCTCCGGCGCCCCCGGGGGCCGTTTCGCGTCCGCGGCGCGGGCGGCGGGCGCTTGCGTCGGCCCGGGCCGCGCCCGCGGGCTGCGCCCGCAGGACTTCGCGCAGGGCGCGAGGCCGCCTCCGCGGGGCGGAGGCGCGCGGCCCTCGGCGCCCGGCCTTCGACGGGGCGCCTGGCGGATCCGTTGCAGGGCGCGGGCGGAACGGCCGGGGAAAGGGGGCCGGGACGCGCCGGGGGGCGGCTCAGCGCGTCTCGGCGAACACCGTGACCGGCCCGCAGGCGTCGCGCGGCCCGGACGGAACCGGGGCGCAGAGCGTCCTGAGCGCGGCGAACGCGGTCAGGGTGCGCGGCGCGAAGGCCCGCGTCTCCGGCCAGTCCGGCACGCCGCCGCGCCGCGCCACCACCTCCGGCCCCGCGTTCCAGGCGGCGAGGGCGGCCACCGGGTCCTCCTCGAACCGCCGCAGCAGCGCCGCGAAATGGCGGGCCCCCGCCGGCGCGCTCTGCCCGGCCGAAAACGGGTCCGTCACGCCCTGGTCCGACAGCACCGCGGGCATGAGCTGCATCAGCCCCATCGCGCCGGCCGGGCTGACGGCCCGCGAATCGCCTCCGGACTCGGTCAACGCCATGGCCAGCAGGAACGGCAGCGACAGCCCCGTCTCTCGCGCCGCCGCCCGCAGCGCGTCGCCGTGGCGGCGCATCACGCGCAGCCCGGCGGCGCGGATGTCGCCCGCCCGCGACGCCGCGCCGGGGCGGGCGTCGAGCGCCGCCAGCAACGGCTCCAGCGATCGGCCGGGCGTCACCGCGGGCGAGGCGCCGGGGCTCCGCCAGAACGCGGCCCAGGCTGGGGGCGTCGTTCCATGCGGCTGGGCGAAGGCGAGCCCGGCGGGCCGCGGGGCTCCCGCCCGGCGAAGCCCGGCGCCGCCCGTCCCCGCAATCCCGCCCGAAGACGCGCCCGCCGGCGACGTGGACCAGGGCGACCCGCCCGGCCCGTGGCGCGCGGCGGCGCCGCCCACGGCTGAAATCGAGACGCCCGGAACCGCAGGGTCTTCACCCTCGGGCCGCTCGGAAATGCTTGGCAACGCGAGAGATTCTCCCGCCGGGGGAGGGCGAAGCCGGCGCAGCGCGGGTGTCTCCGCCCCGCCTCCGGTCAAGCCGCGCACGGCCGCTGCGGCGGAGACCGGCCCCGCCGCCGCGGGCGCCGCGCCCGCCGCGATCAGCAGCAGGACGACGAGAGCCGAGGCCAGACGCGACGCCGGATCCGGACGGCGCGCCAGGCGCCGCCGCGTCCGGGCGTCGGCCCCCATGGCCCCCGGGCGCCTGTCGTCCGCATCCGCGTCGCTCATGGCCGGGAGGCGCCGGGAGGCCGGGTCCGCAGGACGCCCGGTCCCGATCCGACGAGTAGGGTCCGTCGATGGAAGACGCCGGGGAAAGCGCGGGGTTCCAAGCGCCCCGGCCCCGGTTTCGCCGATATGGATGAACTGACATGCATATGCTAGCATCGCCCCTGTAACGTGCATCAAATTTGGCTGCCTGTCGGTGCGTACCATGCTTGCGACCATAGCGATTGCCGGCGGACTGCGGCGCCCGGACCACGCCGGGCCGCCTCGAGTCCGGGGCGGCGTGTCGAGACTGCTCCGCTGCGACCGCGGCGCGGTGAGCATCGAGTTCGTGGTGCTGTCCGCCGGCGTGCTGCTGATCGGCATCGGCGTGGGCGAGCCGCTGCGCGACGGCGTGGTGGACATGCTGACCAATCTCAACGACGTCCTGCTCGCGCACCCGACCGCGCCCTGATCCCGGCGCCCTGATCCGCGCGCCCCTCCTATCCGCCCGGCGGCGGGGAATCGCGGGGCCGGCCTGTTCGCCCAATTCACCGATTCGAGTCGCCGTTAACCTAAACGAAACTGTTTCTCGTGATGATCGTTTAGCCTTGGCAGGCGGTCCCGCACCGGCCTCGGACATGTTCCGCGCACCCGAAGTCACGGAAAAGCCCGTGTTTATTGAGGCTTTACGTGCTGCGGCGCTCTGTCATCGTTGGTTTTCATGTTCCGGGCGCGAATCGGCTTGATTTTCCGTTCGGCAATGTTCATCTATGTGTACAGCGAGGGGGTCGAGTTCGGAAGTTCTGGACCTCAGCGAGTTGCAGTTCCCCCGTCTGCAGGGGGTGTGTGCCCCGTATCGGGGTGAGTAGCTTCCGCCCGATGTCGGGCGATGCTTGGGATCGGCCAGGATGCCGGATCCCGTGTTGTGGAGGGATATCCTATGACTTTCTTTGCCAAGGTTCGCCGCGCGATCCTCGATGAGTCCGGCGCCGTGACCGTCGACTGGGTCGTGCTGACCGCCGCCGTCGTGATCCTGTCGATCGGCGCCATCGCCGCCCTCGACACCGGCGTCGACTCGATGATCACCGAGATCTCGTCGCAGCTGTCCACCGGCGCGACCACCGTGTCGGGCGCCTCCTGGGGCGACGCCGCCGCCACCAACTGATCCAGCGCTCATCAGCCGGCCCGGATCGCGTCTCGCCTGAGCGAGCCCGCGGTCCGGAGCCCGGCGGAGCCGCTGTTCAGCTGACAAGTGCAGCCGTCCTTCGCCCTTGCGCGGAGGGCGGCTTCATGCATCGCGCATAGGGGATCGCATCATGAGATCGCTCGCCGTCTTCGTCTTCGTCGCGGGTCTCGCGCTCGCCGGCGGCGCCGCTTGGTACGTCTTCGCGCAGGTTCAGGCCGCGGAATCGCGCATGGCGCCGGCCAACGCCGTCGCCACCGTGCCCGTGGCCGTGGCCAACAAATCCCTCAAGTTCGGGCAGCCGATCACCGCCGCCGACGTCAAGGTCGTGCAATGGCCGGCCGAGATCCTGCCCGAGAACTCGTTCAATTCGCCCGAGGACCTGTTCGGCGCCGACGGCAAGCCCCGCACCGTGCTGCGGCGGATGGAGCCGAACGAGCTGATCCTGCGCACCAAGGTCACCGGCTTCGGCGAGCGCGCCACCGTGATGTCCCTGCTCGAACCCGGCATGCGCGCCTACACGATGCCGGTGAACGCGGCCTCCTCGGTCGGCGGGTTCGTGCTGCCCGGTTCGCGGATCGACGTGTTCCTGACCGTGAACGACCGCCGCAACGGCCTGACCACGCGCACCCTGATCGAGAATATCGAGGTCATCGCCGTCGACCAGGACACCGATCCCGACCGGATCGAGGCCAAGGTGGCGCGCACCGTGACCCTGCAGGGCTCGCCGGCGCAGGTGCAGCAGCTGACGCTGGCCTCGGAACTGGGCAACCTCTCCATCGCGCTGCGCGGCTTCGGGGCGACCGACGCCGTCGCCTCCGCGCCGATCGACCGCGCCGCCCTGCTGGGCGAGGTCGAGGCGGTCGAGGTCGCCGAGCCGGAGCCCGAGCCGGAGCCGGAAGTGAAGGTCATCGTGCGCCGCGGCAACCAGGTCGAAGTCCGCACGATGCCCTGAACGGGGATCCTGAACGGGGCCCAGACCGGGACTCTCGACATGGCGAATTTCTCATGGACCGCCGGCGGGCCCCCGCCGGCGGTCTTTTCGCATCCCCCCTCCCCACCCGCCTCTTCCCCCGGAATCCGCGCCGAACTCACGCTTCGCCGCATGTCGCCGACGCCGCGACGTCCCGCCCGCCCGGCGCTTCGGCCGGCCCGCGCAGGTGTCGCTTTTCGGCCACTTTTGCGCCCCCGAGGCCGTCGCGCCGCGCCCAGCCCCGGCATGGGGCTTGTCAGGTAAATATAAAAATGGCCCTATCCCCGAGGCTTGCGGGTCGAACTTGAAGTCCGATGTCCGGTTGGGGAGGTGAGACGCGATGATATTCCGGCCCAACGTCGTCCGCGACGTGATCCGGCGCATCGAGCGCGTCGCCCATGCCGCCGCCGCGGGCCGCGCCTCGCGCGCCGGCGTCGCGGCCGTCCCCGCGTTTATGCTGGCCGTCGCCGCGCTCCTCGCCGCCGGCGCCCCCGCCCCCGCCCGCGCCCAGAGCGGCGCCCCGGCGGTGCGGGTGCTGGAGGGCGCGGCCTCTCCCACCGTCACGGTCTCGGTCAACCGCGCCATCGTGCTGGAGGCCGGCGAGCCCTTCGCCGAGGTCTCCGTCGCCAATCCCGGCATCGCCGACGTCGCCGCCCTGTCCAACCGCACCGTCTACGTGCTGGGCAAGACCGCGGGGCGCACCACGCTGACCCTGTTCGGCCCGGGCGGGCGGCTGATCTCCAACGTTTCGGTCCAGGTCGGCCCCGACCTGCAGGAGTTCAAGGAACGGCTCCAGCAGATCCTTCCCGGCGAGGACATCCAGGCCCGCTCCGCCGCCGACGGCGTGGTGCTGTCGGGCACCGTGTCCTCGGCCGCCTATCTCGCCCGCGCGCTGGAACTGGCGGAACGCTACGCGCCGGGCCGGGTCTCCAACATGATGTCGGTCGGCGGCTCCCAGCAGGTGCTGCTGCGGGTGCGCTTCGCCGAGGTGCAGCGCTCCGCCTCCAAATCGCTGGGCTTCAACTGGTCGGTCGGCTTCGGCTTCGGCAATTTCGGCGTGTCCTCGGCCCAGGGCGACTACGCCAACGCCGACAACGTGCGCGGCGTGCCGACCCAGCGCGGGCTGAGCACGCCCTACGCGGCCTCGAACCCCGCCGAGGGCATCATGCGCATCGGCTACGCGGCCGGCGGCATCGTCGCCAACCTCGCCATCGACGCGCTGGAATCCAAGGGCTTCGCCCGCACCCTGGCCGAGCCCAACCTGGTGGCGCTGTCGGGGGACGACGCCTCCTTCCTCGCGGGCGGCGAATATCCGGTGCCGGTCTACTCGGCCGAAGACGGGAACCTTTCGGTGGACTACCGCCCCTTCGGCGTGTCGCTGGGCTTCACCCCCACCGTCGTCTCCGCCGAGGTCATCAACCTGGAGCTGGAGGCCGAAAGCTCGGCCATCGACACCTCCATCGTCATCGCCAACAACGGCGTGCAGTTCAACGGCTTCTCGACCCGGCGGGCGAAGACCACGATCGAGCTCAAGGACGGCGAGAGCTTCGCCATCGCGGGCCTGCTTCAGGACGAGTTCGTCGACAACGCCAACCAGCTGCCCTGGGTGGGCGACGTGCCGATCCTGGGCACGCTGTTCCGCTCGGCCGACTTCCAGCGCCGGCAGACCGAGCTGGTGATCATCGTCACCGCCTACCTGATCTCGCCGGTGACCGAGGACGCGATCGAACTGCCCACCGACCGCATCCGCCTGCCCAGCGAGGAGGACCTGTTCCTCCTGGGCAAGCTGGGCCATGCCGCGGACCCGGTGATCCGCTCGGTGGCGGGGCGCGAGTTCGAGGGGGCCTACGGCTATGTCGTGGAATAACGCGCGCCGGCGGGCGACGACCTGCGGCGGACGGGCCGCGGCCCTCGGCCTGGCGGCGCTGACCGCGGCCTGCGGCTACACCCCGCCGCTGAAGGACCAGATCACCGCCTACGAGTCCTATGGCAGGTGGGACGCCAACAATTTCGCGGCGATGACCGGCCGGGCCATGGACCCCGAGCGCCTCGCCGCCCTGCGCGCCGCCTTCCAGGCCGCGTCGCCCGACACCATCACCTTCGCCTTCGACAGCACCGCGATAGAGCCCGCCGCCGAGATCGCCCTGGAGGCGCAGGCGCGCTGGCTGCGGGCGCATCCCTCCACCATGATCGCCATCGAGGGCCATGCGGACCTGGTGGGCTCCGACCCCTACAACCAGCGCCTCGGTCTGCGCCGGGCGCGGGCCGCGGCGGCGCGGCTGGTCGAGCTGGGCGTCGCCCCCGGGCAGCTCGCGCTGGTGGTGTCGCGGGGCGAGACCCGCCCCGTGATCCCCGTCGAGCGGGAGGAGCGGGTGAACCGCCGCGCCGTGTCCTCCGTCGAGGGCTGGGGCGCGGGCTGGCGAGGGCGCTCCTTCGACGGCAAGCGCGCCTATCTCGCCTATGAGCAATACTCGACCAAGGAGGTCGAGGCGGCGGATGTGGCGACGACCGACGGCTGATCCCGTCCGCCCGCCCGTCTCGCGCCGCCGCCGCCCCGCGCGTCATGCGCCGGCCGGGGGGGACCTCTCCGAACGCGACGCGCCGCCGGCTTCCTGCGCCGGCCCGGCCGCGTTATATCGGGGGAACGACATGCGATCGAGCGCAGGCCGCGCGCCGGGCGGAGACTTCCGCAGGGCGACGATGGGCCGGGGCAGCGCGCGGAGGCGACTGACGGAATGCTGAAAAGAAAACGCGACGGCGCCGCGACGGCGGAGCTGGTCGTCGTGGCGACCGATCCTTCTCGTTTCGGCGGGCTCCCGCGGGAGCTGGACGCCGATTTCGGCGGCGGCGGCTGGATACGGGCCGAGCCGCAGCAGGTTCCCGGCATCCTCGAAGCCGCCGGCGGCGGCGAGGCCGCGCCCACCGTGCTGGTCTGCGCCGGGCCCGAGGACATGTCCCGGCTCGACACCCTTCTGGCCCTGGTCACCCATTGCGCCCGCCGCGGCGCCGTCGTGATCGTGGTGGTCGACGAAATCGCCCCCGTCGCCGTGCACCGGCTGATGCGCGCCGGGGCCACCGACTTCCTGCCCACGCCCCTATCCACCGGCGCCCTGATGGAGAGCATCTCCTCCGCCCGCCGCGGAGAGGGCGCGCCGGCGGATTCGGTCGAGAGCAAGGGCCGCGACGGGCTGATCTACCCGGTCTACGGCGTCGCCGGCGGGGTCGGGGCCACCACGTTCGCGGTCAACCTCGCCTGGGAGATCGCGCAGGAAAGCCGCAAGTCCGGCCTGCGGGTCTGCCTGCTGGACCTGGATTTCCAGTATGGTTCGGTCGCCACCTATCTCGACATGCCGCGCAGGGACTCGGTGCTGGACTTCCTGTCCGACATGTCGCGCGCCGACGCCCAGGGCTTCGCCGCGGCGCTGGAGGAACGCGGCGCAAGGCTGTCGGTGTTCACCGCGCCCGCCGACGCCCTGCCGCTCAACATCGTGTCGGCCGACGGCATGCAGCGCCTGCTGGCCATGGCCGCGGACAGCCATGACGTCGTGATCGTCGATCTGCCCACCGCGCTCACCGAATGGACCGAGGCCGCGCTGAACGCCGCCCAGCGGTTCTGGGCGGTGATGGAGATCGACATGCGCTCGGCCCAGAACATGCTGCGCTTCCTGCGCGCGCTCCAGGCCGAGGACCTGCCCTTCGACAAGCTCGACTACGTGATGAACCGAGTGCCCGGATTCGGCGATTTCGGCGCGAAAGGTCGCGTCAAGAAAATGGCCGAAACGCTTGGAATCGAGTATGGAGTATTGCTGCCCGACGGCGGCAAGGCGGTGGTCCAGGCCTGTGACCATGGTTCGCCGCTCGCGGACTTCGCCAGCGGCAATCCGTTGCGCAAGGAAATCCGCAAGACCGCCAGGGCCGTGCTCGAAGAGGTGCAGGCGTCCCGCGTCGCCCTCGCGTAAACCCGGGAGGAGTGCGCCATGTTCAAGCGCTATGCCAAGGACGCCGGCGCCTCGGCCTCGCCGGTGGTGCTGACCAGTTCCGCGCAGGCCGCCGCGGCCCGCGCCGCCACGGCCGAAGCCGAAGCGCGCGCCGCCGAAGCCGCCGCCGCCGAGAGCCGTGAGCTCAAGCGCCGCCAGCGCCTGCTGCAGATCAAGGTCGACCTGCATCGCCGCCTGCTGGAGACGCTGAACCTGTCGATCATCGACAAGGTGCCCGAATCCGAGCTGCGCCGGGAGATCGCCTCCATCGCCCGCGAGGGCCTGCGCGACATGGGCATGGTGCTCAACGCCGCCGAGGCCGAGCAGCTGACCCAGGAGCTGATGGACGAGGTCACCGGCCTCGGCCCGCTGGAGCCGCTGCTCAAGGACGAGACCGTCTCCGACATCCTGGTCAACGGCGCCCACCAGATCTTCGTGGAACGCCGCGGCAAGCTGGTGCTGTCCGAGGTCGAGTTCAAGGACAACAAGCACCTGCTGCGGGTCATCGACAAGATCGTCTCCGCCGTCGGCCGGCGCGTGGACGAAAGCCAGCCCTGGGTGGACGCGCGGCTCGCCGACGGCTCCCGCGTCAACGCCATCGTGCCGCCCTGCGCCGTGGACGGCCCGCTGCTGTCGATCCGCAAATTCTCCAAGTCGCCGCTCTCCATCGACAAGCTGATCGCCTACGGCGCCTTCACCGAGGAAATGGCGGCCTTTCTCCAGGCCGTGGTCGCGACCCGGCTGAACGTGATCGTCTCGGGCTCCACCGGCTCGGGCAAGACCACGACGCTCAACGCCCTGTCCTCCTTCATCGCCAACGATGAGCGCATCGCCACCATCGAGGACACCGCCGAGCTTCAGCTCCAGCAGACCCATATCGCGCGGATGGAATCCCGCCCCCCCAACGTGGAGGGCAAGGGCGAGGTCTCCCAGCGCATCCTGCTCAAGAACGCGCTGCGCATGCGCCCCGACCGCATCATCGTCGGCGAGACCCGCGGCGACGAGGTGCTGGACATGCTCCAGGCCATGAACACCGGCCATGACGGCTCGATGACCACGGTTCACGCCAACTCCCCGCGCGACGCGGTCGGGCGCGTGGAGAACATGATGCTGATGTCGGGGCTGGAGATGCCGCTGCGCGCCACCCGCGCCCAGATCGCCTCCGCCGTCCATGTCATCGTGCAGGTCTCGCGCCTGTCGGACGGCTCGCGGCGCATGACCCATATCGCCGAGATCACCGGCATGGAGGGCGAGGTCGTCGCCATGCACGACGTGTTCCGCTTCAAGCGCACCGGCATCGACGGCGACGGCACCGTGCTCGGCCAGTTCGAGGCGTCGGGCATCCGCTCCCATTTCGCGGAGCGCTTCCGCGCCTGGGGCTTCGACCTGCCCAACGAGATCTACACTCCCAACCGCAAGCTGGGCTGAGCCATGGCCGTCGCCCCTCTCGTCTTCATCGCCATCTTCGTCGGGATCTTCCTGGCGGTGGAAGGCGTCTACCTGCTGGCCTTCGGCCGCTCCGCGCGCCGCGACGCGAAGGTCAACCGCCGCCTGACCCTGCTGGAGAAGGGCGAGGACCCGATGGAGGTCCTCACCCAGCTCCGCAAGGAGCGCGAGCGCCATATCAACGCCGCCAACGCGCCGCTGGTGGCGTCGCTGTTCGACAAGGCGGCCCAGGCCAACATCCCGTGGTCGCCGCGGATCATCCTGCTGATCACCGGGATCGCCGGCGCGCTGGTCTTCGTCGGCATGGTGATGTTCGCCGATATCGGCCCGCTGCTCTCGGCGCCGCTGGCGCTGGGGATGTCCTACGGGGCGATGTATGTCTGGCTGAACAGCCGCGCCAAGAAGCGGCTCGCCCGGTTCGAGGAGCAGCTCCCCGAAGCGATCGAGCTGATGGTCCGCGCCCTGCGCATCGGCCACCCGTTCAGCTCCGCCATCGCGCTGGTGGCGCAGGAGATGCCGGACCCGGTGGGCACCGAGTTCGGGATCATCGCCGATGAGGCGATCTACGGGCTCGACATCAACGACAGCCTCGACCGGCTGGCCGACCGGGTGGCGGTGCCCGACCTGCGTTTCCTCGCGGTCGCGGTGGCGATCCAGAGCCAGTCGGGCGGCAATCTCGCGGAGATCCTCGCCGGGCTGGCCGCGGTGGTGCGCTCGCGCTTCAAGCTGTTCCGCAAGGTCAAGGCGATCACGGCCGAAAGCCGCTGGTCGGGCTGGTTCCTCTCGGCCTTCCCGATCCTGGCGCTGATCGTGGTGCAGCTGATCCGGCCGAACTACTATGACGGCGTGGTCGATCACCCGGCCTTCGTGCCGGCCACCATCGTCGTGGGCATCATGCTTGCGATCAACATCGTCTTCATGCGCATGATGGTGAATATCAAGGTATGATGGCCGGCCCCGAAGCGGCCGGCGCCGCGGCCTCCGGACCCGGAAAACCGGGCGGGGCGCATCAGGGACAGCTCGGCGGGCGCGCGCGCCCCGGGGCGCAATGGAAAGGACCGGGCCCGCACGGCCCGGCCGACGACGGAGCGGCTTGGAAAGCATCAACCATATCATCGACCTGCTGATCGAGACCTTCGGCCCCATGGGGCCGGTCTGGGTGATGGGGGGGTTCGCCGCGCTGCTGATCCTGTCGGCGGCGCCGATCGTGTTCTCGAAGCACTCCGACCCCTTCGCCCGTCTCCAGCGCGACCGCGACGCCATGCGCCTGTCCGGCCAGGCCGGCGCCCGCCGGCGGGCGGAGATCGAGCGTCTGCGCGCCGACGACAAGCCCTCCCGCCTCAGCTCCCTCGCCCCCCTGTTCGAGCCCAAGGACAAGAAGGCCCTGTCCACGGCGCGCGAACAGCTGATCCAGGCCGGCTACCGGTCCCGCGCCGCGGTGCAGACCTATTTCGTGGCCCGCGTGCTGGGCGCGGTTCTGCTGGCCGTCGGGGCGCTGCTCTATTCCCTGCTGCGCGGGTCCGAGGCGCAGATGCTCGCCTACACCGTGGTCGGCGGCATGGCGGTCGGCTATTTCGCGCCGAACTACTGGGTCACGCGGCGCCGCGGCGCCCGCCAGCAGGAAATCCAGGACGGCTTCCCCGACGCGCTGGACATGATGCTGGTCTGCGTCGAGGCGGGGCAGTCGCTCGACCAGGCGTTGATGCGCGTGGCCGACGAGATCACCCATGCCCATCCCTCGCTGGCCGAGGAGTTCCAGATCGTCTCCGTGGAGATGCGCGCGGGCAAGGAACGCGCGGTGGTCCTGCGCGACTTCGCCAACCGCTCCGGCGTGCAGGACGTGGGCTCCTTCGTGACGGTGCTGATCCAGAGCTCGCAGTTCGGCACCTCGATCGCCGAGGCGCTGCGGGTCTACGGGGCCGAGATGCGCGACAAGCGCGTGATGCGGGCCGAGGAGAAGGCCAACAAGCTGCCCACCAAGCTGACGCTGGGGACCATGTTCTTCACGGTGCCGCCGCTGATGCTGATCCTGATCGGTCCGTCGCTGGTGGACATCATGGAAGTCATGGCGGGGAAGCCGTAGTGCCGACAGGGGCGCGTCGTGCCGAGCCGTCTTCGAGTCCGAGGCCCCGATCCGCGCATGGTCCTGCGCCCCGTCCGGGGGGGCGTGTCGGGCCGTGTCTCGGGTCGCGTCCGGGTCTGAAACGGGGGCTGGGTCCGGTTGCGACGGCGGCCGCGCTGGCCGTGCTCGCCGGCTGCGCCGCCGAAGGCGCGGGCGGGGTCGGGGGCGGGCAGGGGGAGGCGACCCCGCCGCCGGCCGCCGCGCCCGCCAACCCGAATTTCCCCGAGGCCGCGCCCGGCGCCTCCGCGCCCGCCGGCGGGGCCGCGGACTGGACGACGCGCTTCGGCGTGGTCGCGCCGGGGCAGGGCCGCAAGATGTCGATCGAGGAGTTCATGGCCGCCCAGCAGGCCGCCGGCGGCGGCCCCGTGCCGATCCCGCCCGTCGCCGCCGCCGCTCCCGACCCCGAGCTCAACACCGTTCCCAACACGGGGCCCGCGCCGGTCTTCGCCGCCCCCGTCGACATCCGCCCGACCGAAGACCCCGACGCCGCCCCATTGCCCGACGAGCCCGACGCCCCCGCGTTCCCGACCGCCGTCGCGGAGGCGGAGGCGGAGGCGCCGGAGGCTTCCGCCCCCGAACCCGACCTCGCCACCCGCTTCCTCGCCGCCCTCGGCCTTTCCCCCGACGATGCGGAGGCCGACGAGGCCGCGGACGGCCCGCCCCTCGGCGTCCCGATCCCGGCCGAGAACGTCGCCGCCGCCCAGGCCGTCGCCGAGCAGGAGGCCGCCCGCCGCGCCGCCGAGGACCTGCCCCCCGGCGAGGCCGCCCAGCGTGGCCGCGCGCTTCTGGACCGAGGCCGCCCCGTGCAGGCCGAGCGCATGTTCCGCCTCGCCCTCGTGCAGGAAGGCCCGACCGAGGCCGCGCTGGTCGGCCTCGGCTCCGCCTGGCGGCAGATGGGGCGCCGGCGCCAGGCCGAGAAACTGCTGGCCCGCGCCGTCGCCGCCTGGCCCGCCAGCCCCTCGGCGCGCAACAGCCACGGGACCGCGCTCTACGATCTGGGCCGGTTCGAGGAGGCCGAGGGCGAATTCCGCATCGCCGCCGAGCTGCTGGGCCGCGCCGGCCGCCCGACCCCGACGGCGCTTTCGCGCAACATCGCCATGTCGGCCCGCGCCCGCGGGGTGGAGCCCGCGCCCATCGCCCCGCCCGCGCCGCTGGGCGTGGTCGCCGCCGCCGCCCGGCCCAGCGGCGGCGCGGCGGCGATGGCCCGTCGCGCGGGTCTGCCCGAACCCGGCGCGGTGGAGGCCGCCGCGCAGGCCCCCGGCCCCCGCGCCGCCCCCGCGCCCCTTCCCGGCGCCGCCGACGACAGCACGCCCCCCGATGTTCCCGCGGGCACGCCCGTGGTGCGGCTGCCCTCCGCCCATATCCCCGCCGCCCATGTTCCCGTCGTCCCGCTACCCGCCGCCGCCGCCCTGGCCGCACCCGCCGGCCGCGCCGACCCCGCCCTTTCCGCGCCCCCGCCGGCGCGGCCCGCCGCGCCCGCCGCGGCCCCGTCCGCCTGAGACGGGCCAGGAACCGGAATTCACGCCATGCCGCACCCGCCCTTCCCCTCGACCCGCCGCACGCCCCGCGCGCATCCCCTGCGCCGCGCGCTCGCCATCGCGCTCGCCGCCCCGCTGCTGCTCGCCGGCTGCACCGAGTTCATCGACGCCGGCGTCGATGTCGAGGAACAGCGCGCCGAGAACTACAACCCGCTCGATCAGGACAGCCTCAACGAGATCATGCTCGCGGTCGCCGGCCCCGACGAGGCCGTGACCTATTTCCGCGAAGCGCTCGCCAGCGATCCCGAGAACCCGATCATGCGCCGCGGCCTCGCCCGCTCCCTGTCCCGCGCCGGCCGCCATGCCGAGGCCCGGCTGGTCTATGCCGAACTGGTCGAAAGCCCCTCCGTCCGCCCCTCGGACCGGGTGGAATACGGGCTGTCGCTCTCCCGGCTCGACATGTGGCCGGAGGCCGAGGCGCAGCTCGCGCTGATGCCGCCGGGCTCGCCCTCGGACCGCAAGCTGACCCTGATGGGGCTGATCGCCGACCATCGCCGCGACTGGGACGCCGCCGACGCCGCCTATTCCCAGGCCCGCGCCATGAGCCCGCAGCCCGGCTCCGTGCTCAACAACTGGGGGGTGTCCTACCTGTCGCGCGGCGAATCCGCGGCGGCCGAGAAGATGTTCGAACAGGCGCTGGTGCTCGACCCGTCGCTGTTCTCCGCCAAGAACAACCTCGCCATCGCCGGCGCCCTTCAGGGCAGCTACCGCCTGCCCCTGGTCACCCTGACCGGCGAGGAGAAGGCCGTGCTCTACCACAACATGGCGATCATCGCGCTGCGCCGGGGCGACCGGCGGGTGGCGACCGGCCTGCTGGAGCAGTCGCTCGCCGCTCATCCCGCCCATTACGCGCCCGCCGCCGACAAGCTGGCGCTGCTGCGCGGCGGCTGATCCGCCCGCGGGAACCGCCGCGCCCGCCGCGGCCCTGACCACGCGCGCGGCTCGCCCGCGCCGACACCACGCCTCCGGGGGGGCGAGAGACATGGCCGAGGACACATGACCGAGGATGCGGGCGGACCCCTGATGGCCTCTTTTCTGGAGGGCCGGCTGCTGGGCCTCGATCCCCCGGCCGAGGCCTGGCTGATCGCCGTCGCCCTGACCCCGCTTCTGGTCGCCGCGGCGGTCTGGGACCTGCGCCGGATGCGCATTCCCAACAAGCTCAACGCCGCCATGGCGCTGCTTTTCGTCGTGCTCGGCCCGCTGACCCTGCCGCCGGAGGCGCTGGGCTGGCGGGCGCTGGGCGCGGTCATCGTGCTGGGGCTGGGCTTCGGGCTCTTCGCCCTGCGGCGCATGGGCGGGGGCGACGTGAAGATGCTCGGCGCCTGCGCGCTGTTCGTGGCGCCGGCGACGGTGGCGCTGGCCCTGCAATTGCTCGCCGTCGGGCTGCTGGTCGGGCTGGCGGGCGTGCGGCTGGCGAAGGCCGTGACCCGCGGCCGGGCGCGGGGCTGGCACGCGCTGGCCCCGGGGGCCGAACGCTTTCCCATGGGCGTCTCCATCGCGATGGCGATGATCGCCTATCTGTGGATCGTCGCCGCCCTCACCCGCTGAGCGCGGGGCAGGGGCCGGTCAGTCCGTCGCCCCCTCCGGCCCCTCCGCTTCCTGCGCGGGCGCGGGCACGGGCGCCGAGCCGACCGGCCCCGGCTCGAAAATCGTCCAGTTCGGCGTCCGCAGCGCCACCCGCATCGCCCGGCCCGAGGTCGCGGCCTCCTCCGCCATCATCCGCGTGATCGGCGGCGCATAGGGGCAGCGGGGCAGCGCCAGCAGCTCCGCCCCGGCGATCTGCGCGGGGGAGGGGCCGTAGACCCAGTTCCACGCCCCCGCCTGCGGCGGCGCCCCGGTCAGCATCCACAGCGGGTTCACCAGGTCCAGCGACAGCACGCTGCGCCCGCGCAGCGCCGGCGTCTCCAGGATCGCGGCGGCGGCCTCGGCGATCAGCCCCGGCCCTCCGGTGAGCACCGTGCAGGTGGGCTGGGTGATCCCGCCCAGGTTCAGGGGCTCGTCATCCTCCGGCAACAGCTTGAACCTGCCGGAGAAATCGCTCTCGGCCCGTTGCCAGATCACGTCGGGGGCGAAGTCCGCGAGCACGGCGACCTGCTCGGGCGGCGCGGCGAAGAGGTGGAAGAAGCTGCGGGCCGAGTTCAGCAGCCCCGGCGCCCGCACCCCGAAGATCACCAGCCCGGCGCAAAGCGCCACCGTCGCCGCCGGGCGCCCGAAGGCCAGCGCGCCGGGGATCAGCCCGCCCGACTGCGCCAGCAGGATCAGCGCCAGCGCGGTCATCGCGGTGGGGTCGTAGCCGAAATTCTGCCAGGCGAGCAGGTGGGCGGCGATGCAGGCCGCGAAAAAGCGGATCGCCGCGCGCCCGCGCCCGCCGCGGGCCAGCGCCAGCGCGCCGATCAACGCGCCGATCATCACCGTCAGACCCGACGGGGTCACGAAGGTGATCAGCGCGGGTTTCTGCGACATCGGCCTGGCCTCGCCGGCCTCGGCCACGCGCAGCAGGTCGCCGATATAGGCCTGCGCGACCTCGACCCCGCCGAAGGCCGCCGCGAACGCCGCCGCCAGCCCCAGTCCCGCGAGGACCGAGGCCGCGATCGCCCGCCGCTCGGCCCCGGTCAGGACCCAGACCAGCCATATCCCGGCCAGCCCCACCGCGAACGTGGCCTTGAGGAACACCAGAACCGCGCCCAGCGCCCCGATCATCAGCCCGTCGATCAGCGCGCCGGTCCGCGCCGCCGTCGCCCCCCGCCCCGTCGCTCCCCGCCCCGTCGCCCCCCCCGCCGTCGCCCCGGCCCGGTCCAGCAGCATCAGCGCCATGCCCTGCATGACCAGCGCCCAGCCCCAGTGGTTGTAGGACATGGCGGCGGTGGCGCCCTGGGAGTCCGGCGACCAGGCCAGCGTCGCGGCGGTCACCAGCACCACCGCCCCCAGCGCCAGCGCCATGCCCAGCCGCAGCCGGCTCAGCCCGATCCAGACCAGCGCCGGCAGGCAGACCGCCGCCGCCGTCGCATGGCTCAGCGCCATCGCGCGCCCCAGCCCGAGATCCCCCCAGGCCGAGACCGGCAGATAGGCCAGCGCCCCCAGCGGCGTGGCGAAATCCACATGCGGCCATTGCCCCATGCGCATCCGCGTCACCCCGTCGAGCAGATGCAGAACGTCGCCCTCCATGGTGCTCACCGCCATGCGTCCGGGCGCCAGCAGCAGCAGCGCGATCACCCCGAACAGGGCGAGCAGTCCCAGCAGCAACGGCGCCGGCCGGGCGGTCGGCGGGGCGGTCGGCGGGGCGGTCTCGGGCGCCGGCGGGGCCGCCATTCCGGCAGGCGTCGCGGAAAGCGTATCGGGGGGCGTCGCGGATGACGTCACGGGCAGGGCTCCGGCTGCGATCGGAAACGGGAGACCCCGTCGCGGCGCCTCGCCGTCACCCTAGGCCAGCCGTCGTGAGGGGCGAAAGTGGGCGCCCGCGCTGCGGACGTCTTTCGCCCGGAGGCGTTGCCCGCCGGGCGGGGAGACCGTTCCGCCCGGCGCCCGCCCCGCAGCGCCGCGCGGGCGGGACCGCGCCACGGGCGCGCCGGTCGACGCGCGGCTCCCGCGCCGTCAGCGCCTCAGCCGGCGCAGATCCTCGGGCTCGTCCACATCGGCGAGGCGGTCGGCGAAGCCCACCCGCACCCCCGACAGATTGCCCAGAACGTCGCCCAGCGCGTCGGCGCTCGACCACCGCGCGCCGCGAAACAGGTCCCGCGGGGCCCGCCGCGCGGCCCCCAGGCCGACCAGCCAGAACCCCCCGTCCTCCGCCGGGCCGAACACCGCGTCGGCCCGGCCCAGCGCGGCGAAGGCCCGCGCGATCACCGCCGGCGTCACGCCGGGAATATCCGCCCCGATCACCAGAACCGGGCCGGGAGGCGCCTCGAACAACGCCCGCGCCATGCGCGCGCCCAGGTCGCCGCCCCCCTGCGCCTGCCGCGCCGCGCCGCCGGGCAGGGCGCGCGTCGCCAGCCCCTCGGCGTCCGGGCTCACCGCCAGCCGCACCTCCCAGCGGGGATCGGCGCGGAGACTGCGGATCAGCGCCCGGCTCTGCGCCCGGAACCAGCGCGCCGCCTCCGGCGCCCCCACCCCGCGCGCCAGCCGGGTCTTGACCCGCCCCGGCCGCGGAACCTTCACGAAGATCACGACCTGCCGCCGGGCGACCCCCGCGCGCGCCCGCGCCCGGCGCGGCGCCTCAGCGCTCATAGCGCCGGGCCAGCCGCTCGGGCGACATCCCCAGCCGCCACAGCGCGCAGGTGCTCAGGTTGCGCCAGCCGCGGCGCAGCCAGCCCTGTTCGCGGTAACGCCGGGCCGAGGTCACCGCGTTGGCGTCCAGCTCCCGCAGCGCCGGCATCCGGCGGACCAGCGCCACGTCCTCCATCAGCGGGATCGCGTCGAAGCCCCCCGCCCGCCGGTATACCCGCCGCGAGACCAGCAGCCCCTGGTCGCCATAAGGCAGCCCGAAGCGCCGGGCGCGGAAATTCGCCCAGGCCGCGACCAGCGCCGGGGCCGCGCCGCTGGCGTCGAATTGCAGGCGGAACCAGCCGGCGGCCTCCGGCGTCTCGCGCATGTGGCGGCGCACCGCCTCCGACCAGCCGCGGCTGAGGATGGTGTCCGCGTGCAGGAACAGCAGCCATTCGCCCTGCGCCGCCTCCGCCCCGCGCGCCAGCTGCCCGCCGCGCCCGGCCGGGCCGGACACCAGCTCCGCCCCCGCCGCATCGGCCACCAGTTCGATCCCGTCCGAGGAGCCGCCGTCGGTCAGGATCACCTCGCGGATCAGCCCCTCGGTCAGCGCCTCGGCCAGCGCGCCGAGGCAGGGGCCGATCTCGCCGGAGGCGTTCAGCGTCGGGATCACGATGGACAGCGGCGCGGTCATCCTGGGATCTCCCCCTTCCGGTCAGGCGAAGGCGCCGCGGCGCTGGGCATAGGTCAGCGCCCCCAGCCCCACCGCGCCCGACACCGCGAAGCTCGCCGCCAGCGGCACCACCGTCCCGTCGAAGGCCGCCCCGGCGCCGGCGGCCAGCAGCGCCCCGCCCGCGGTCGACATGAAGGCCAGGACCGAGGACGCGGACCCCGCCATGTCCCCCATCGGCGCCATCGCCACCGCGTTCAGGTTGCCGAACAGCAGCGCGAACATGGCCAGAGAGCCCGCGTTCCACAGCATGAACAGCCACAGCGGCGGCACCCCGTCGAAGCCCAGCGCGAACACCGCCGCGGCGATCGAGCCGCCGAACACCCAGCCGATCAGCCCGATCCGCGCCATCCTCAGCGCCCCGATCCGCTTCACGGCGCGGGAATTGAAGAACGCCGCCCCGCCCTCGGCCAGGGCCAGCGCGCCGAAAGCCAGCGGCATCAGCGCGCCCAGCCCGTAGATGCCGTTGAAGATCTGCTCCGCCGTCGCGATATAGGTCGCCAGCGAGCCCAGCGTCGCCGCCAGCGCCCCCGCGCAGGCCAGCGTCGCCGGGGTCGCCGCCACCACCCGCATCGCCCTGACCATGGGCCGGATCGCCAGCGGGCGCCGGCGCTCGGGCGGCAGGGTCTCGGGCAGGGCGCGGGCCAGCCACAGGGCGGTCAGCCCGCTCTGGATCAGCAGCCAGGCGAACAGCCCCCGCCAGTCGCTCAGCATGATCACCAGCTGACCGGCCATCGGCGCGATGAAGATCAGGATCAGGAACCCGATGGAGATCAGCGAGGACGACCGCGCCATCTCGTCCCCCGCCACCCGGTCGCGCAGGATGGCGTAGGCCAGCACCCGCAACCCGCCGGAGCCGAGCCCCTGCAGCACGCGCCCCGCCAGCAGCGTCTCGAAATCCTGCGCCACGCCGGCGAGGATGCAGCCCAGCCCGAACACCGCCAGGCCGGTGAAGGCCGCCGGCCTGCGGCCCAGCGAATCCGACAGCGGTCCGATCAGCAGTTGCGACACCGCCATCCCCAGGAAGGAGGCGTAGATCACCCATTGCCGCGAATTGGGGTCCTGCAGCGCGAAATGGTCGGCGATGACCCCCAGCCCGGGGATCACCATGTCGGCGGCGAAGGCGTTGATGGCGATCATCGCCGACATCATGGCGATGAAGGCGAAGCGGACCTGGGCTTCCGGCGGCTCGACCGGGCCGGGCCCGGCGGGCCGGGCCGGCGCGCCTGTCGAAACGTCCGTGCCCCGGAGGGGCGGCGTCATCCCGTATGGCCTTCGCAGAACTTCACCGGCGCGCCGCCGCGGGGGGTCACGAGCTCGTCCTCCCACATCACCCGGCGCCCGCGGATCACCGTGCCCGTCACCCAGCCCTGCACCCAGGTCCCGTCATAGGGCGTCCAGCCGCAGCGCGAGGCGATCCAGTCGTTGCGGATCTCCCGCCGCGCCTTCAGGTCCACGACGGTGAAATCCGCGTCATAGCCCGCCGCGATCCGGCCCTTGCCGGCGATCCCGAAGATCCGCTGCGGTCCGGCCGAGGTCAGGTCGACGAACCGCGCCAGGCTCAGCCGCCCCCTGGCGACGTGATCCAGCATCATCGGCGCCAGCGTCTGCACGCCGGGCATCCCCGAGGGGCTGGCCGGGTATTCCTTCGCCTTCGCCTCCAGCTCATGCGGCGCGTGGTCGGAGCCGAGCACGTCGATCACGCCGCGCCGCAGCCCGTCCCAGATCGCCGCCTGGTGGGAGGCGTCGCGAACCGGCGGGTTCATCTGCAACAGGGTCCCCAGCCGGGCGTAGTCGTCGGCGTTCAGGCTCAGGTGATGGGGCGTCGCCTCGCAGGTGATCAGGTCCTTGTTGGCCTGGAGGATCGGGAATTCGTCCGCGGTCGAGATATGCAGGACATGCACCCGCCGGTTCTGCTCGCGCGCATGGCGGATCAGGCGGGTGGTGCACATCAGCGCCGCGGTCGCGTCGCGCCAGACCGGGTGGGAGGACGGATCGCCCGGAACCCGCAGGCCCTTGCGCTCCTCCAGCCGGGTTTCCTCCTCCGAATGCACGGCGACGCGGCGGCGGCCATTGGCCAGCACGCGCGCGACATGTTCGTCGGCGTCGACCAGCAGGGTGCCGGTGGACGATCCCATGAACATCTTGATGCCGGCGCAGCCCTCCAGCCACTCGGCCTCGGCCAGCAGGTCCACGTTCTCGGCCGCGGCGCCGAACCAGAAGGCGAAATCCACCGCCATGCGGTCGCGGCCGCGGGCCACCTTGTCGGCCAGCGCTTCGTAGGTGGTGGTGGTCGGGTTGGTGTTGGGCATCTCGAAGACGCAGGTCACGCCGCCCATGGCGGCGGCGGCGGCCCCGGTCTCCAGGTCCTCCTTGGCCTCGGCGCCCGGTTCGCGGAAATGCACCTGGCTGTCGATGACGCCGGGCAGGATATGCAGGCCGGCGCAGTCGATCACCTCGCCGGCGTCCACGCCCGACAGGTCGCCGATATCGGTGATCTTGCCGTCGGTGACCGCGATGTCGGCCAGTCCGATCCCGTCGTGATTGGCCACCGTGCCGTTCTTGAGGATCAGGTCGGGGGCTTTGGCGGCGGACATGGCGGGCTCCATCGGTTCGGGACGCCTCGCGGTTTAGCAGCGGCGGCGGGCGGAGGCGACGCCGAATCCCGCCCGCCTCGTCGCAATTCGACCGGGCGGCCGGGAGGGACGCGCCTGAGGCCGGGTCGCGCGCGGACCTGCGTCCGCCCTGCGCCTCCCTGACCGCCGGGTCGGCGGAGGCCGGGCGAAGGCCGCCCCCTTCCCGCCCCCTTCCCGCCTCGCGCCCCCTCGCCACCCGCGCCCCTCGCCACCCGCGCCCCGGATCCAGCGCCGCGCGGGCGCCCCCGCGGCCACCTTCGCGCCCTGTGTCGCGCGGCCCCCCTCGCAGCCCGGCCCGCCCGCCCCTATGTTGCCCCCACAGGCGACCAGACGGAGGAACCGATGACCGGTCTGACAGGCATGACGACGGCGCGCGCCGTGCTGCGCCTCGCGGGGGAGGAGGCGCGGGACTTCCTCCAGGATCTCGTGACCAACGACGTCTCCCGCGCCCGCGGCGACACCGCCGTCTGGGCCGCCCTGCTCACTCCCCAGGGCAAGTATCTCTCGGATTTCTTCGTGATCGAGGACGGCCGCGACCCCGACGTCCCCGCCCTGCTCGTCGACGCCCCGCTGGCGCATGGAGGCGAACTGGCCAAGCGCCTCGCCCTCTACCGCCTGCGCCGCAAGATCGAGATCACGGCCGCCGGCCTCGACGCGGCCCTGCTCTGGGGCGACGCGCCGCCCCAGACCCCGCCCCAGACCCCGGCCGGCGCCCTCCTGGTCCGCGACCCCCGCGACCCGGCGCTGGGCTGGCGGCTCTACGCGCCGGACCCGGCCGCGGCCCTCGCCGCCACCGGCGCCGCCCCCGCCCCCGAAGGCGCCTATGACGCGCTGCGCATCGCCGTACGCGCGCCCGAGGCGGGGGCCGAACTCGGCCCCGACAGCTACATCCTCGAAGCCGGGTTCGAGCGTCTGCACGGCGTCGACTTCCGCAAGGGCTGCTATGTGGGCCAGGAGATCGTCGCCCGCATGAAGCACAAGACCGAGCTGCGCCGCCGCCTGATGCGCGTCGCCGTCACCGGCGAGCCCCCCGCGCCGGGCGCCGAGATCGTGACCGAGTCCGGCCGCGTCGCCGGTCAGCTCGGGATCGTTTCGGGGGGCGAGGGTCTGGCGATGCTCCGCGTCGACCGCGCCTCCGGCCCCCTCACCGCCGGCGAGGCGCGCCTTGCGGTCATCGAGGACCCCGACCCGTAGGGCGGGTGCGAACCCGCCATCCCTCCCTATCCGCCGCGCCGCACCCTCCCGTCCCCGCCTTTCGCGGGCCCCGCCCGACGCCGGCCCGGCGGCGCGAAACCCTCAGCCGGCTTCGTCCAGCAGCGACCGCAGCCCGCTCCGGTAATCCGGGTGGCGCAGGTCCACGCCCAGCTCCTCGCGGATGCGGGCGTTGGAGGTGCGCTTGCTCTCGGCGTAGAAGCTGCGCGCCATCGGGGTCATCTCGGCGTCCTCGAAGGCGATCTCGGGCGGGACCGGCAGGCCCAGCAGCCGCGCCGCCTCGGCGATCACGTCCTGCGGCGGGGCCGGCGCGTCGTCGCACACATTGTAGGCCCGCCCCGGCGCCGGCCGCGCCATCGAGGCCCGCAGCACCGCCGCGATGTCATCCACATGGATGCGCGAGAACACCTGCCCCGGCTTCACCACCCGCCGCGCCGTTCCGCGACGCACCTTCTCGAACGGCCCGCGGCCCGGCCCGTAGATCCCCGCCAGCCGGAACAGGTGCACCGGCAGCCCGTGGTCGCGATGCAGCGCCAGCCACGCGTCCTCGGCCGCCATCCGCCAGGTCCCGCGGCGGGTGGAGGGGGCGCGCGTCGCCGTCTCGTCGATCCATGCGCCGCCGCGATCCCCGTAGACCCCGGTGGTCGACAGGTAGCCCACCCAGTCGAACCCCTCCGCCCGCGCCGCGATCTCCGCCCCCGCCGCGCGCAGCACCGGGTCGCCCTGCGCGTCCGGCCCGGCCGAGATCAGCAGATGGCTCGCCGCCTCCAGCGCCGGGCGGATCGCCGCCCCCGCGTCCTCTCCCCCCGCGTCCTCTCCCGCCGCTTCCGGGGGCCAGACCAGCGGCTCCACCCCTTCGCCCCGCAGCGCCTCGGCCTTCTCCGCCGAGCGGGTGGTCCCGATCACCCGCCAGCCCTCCGCCACCAGGTCGCGGGCCAGCCGTCGGGCCGAATAGCCGTGGCCGAGGCTGAGTAGGGTGGGTTTGGGTCGGGTGGAGCCGGGCAGGGTGGGCATGGCAGGGTCTCCGGTGTAGGTGTCGCGCCGTCCCGGATGTAACGGAGGTTTCCCCCCGATGCGATGCGCCCCGCTCCGCGTGCGAGCCCCGATCACGCTCGGACCGACCTTCGGACTGACGCTCGGTTTCGCCGCCGTCCTCGCGGTCTTCGGCCCAGCCCATGCGCAGACCGGCGCCCCCCGCACAGCCCCGCCGCCGCCCCCGCCGCCCGCCGCAGCGCCGCCCTCGCCCGAAGCCGCGCCCGCGCCTGCGCCTGCCCCCGCCGACAACGCCCCGATCGCCGGGGCCCCGATCGCCGGCGCCGACGCGCTCGACCCCGACGCCTGCCTCGCGCTGGTCGAACGGGACCCGCAGGAGGCCGCCGAGGCCGCCCGCCGCTGGTTCCGCTTCGGCGGCGGCGTCCCCGCCGCGGTCTGCGAATCGCTGGCGCTGGAGGCGATAGGCGCGCTCGGGGCCGCCGCCCTGCGGCTCGACCTCGCCGCCGTGTCCGCCGGCTCCGCCGCCGCCGCCCTGCATCAGGCCGCCGCGGGCTTCTGGCTGCGCGACGACCAGCCCGAAGCGGCCCTGAACTCCGCCGAGGCCGGTCTGGCGATGGAGCCCGGCGCCGCCCTCCTGCTGCGGGACAAGGCCGAGGCGCTGGCCGCGCTGGGGCGCGGCGCGGAGGCCCTCGCCCCGCTCGACGCCGTGCTGGAGGAAGCGCCGCAGGACGTCTCCGCGCTCCTGCTGCGCGCCCGCCTGCGCCGTGAGGCCGGAGAGCCCGAGGCCGCCCTGACCGATGCCGAGACCGCCGCCCGTCTCGCCCCCGAGGCCCCCGACGCCTGGCTGGAGGCCGGCGCCGCCCAGGCCGCGCTGGGCCGCAAGCCCGAGGCGCGCGAGGCGCTGCTCAAGGCCGTCGATCTCGATCGCGACGGCCCGGTGGGGGAGGAGGCCCGGCTCACCCTTCAACAGATGGAACTGGGCGGGGACTGAAGGGGGCGGGGACCGAGTGGCCGGGACCGAGTGGGCGGGGACTGAGCCGGCCCCGAGCGGCGGCCGTCAGGCGCGGCGCGCCGCGCCGCCGGTCTCGGCCAGCGCCAGTCGCCATTCCTCGGCGACCTGCGGGTCGGGATCGGGCCTCGCCGGAGCCCGCGCCGCCAGCCTCCCCGGCGCCAGCCGGGACAGGGCCCAGACCGCGGTCCCCCGCACCAGGGGGGCGGGGTCGTCGATCCGCGCCTCGACCCAAGGGATCAACTCGGACACCCCCGAATTTCCCATCGCGATCAGAACGTTACGCAGGAACCGCGCATGTCCGATCCGCTTGATCGGCGAGCCTGCGAACACTTCCCGGAACCCGGCCTCGTCCAATGCCGCGAAGTCGGTCAGCCGCGGGCGGTTCAGCTCCACCCGGCTCTGATACAGCGCCCCCGAGGCCTCCGCCGCGAACTTGTTCCACGGGCACACCGCCAGGCAATCGTCGCAGCCATAGATGCGGTTGCCGATCAGCGGCCGGAATTCCCGCGGGATCGGCCCCTTCAGCTCGATGGTCAGGTAGGAGATGCAGCGCGTCGCATCCAGCTGATAGGGCGCGGGAAAGGCCTGCGTCGGGCAGATGTCGAGACATTTGCGGCAGGTCCCGCAATGCGAAACCTCCGGCGCGTCGGCGGGCAGTTCGGCGGTGGTGAAGATCGCCCCGAGAAACACCCAGTTGCCGATCTCGCGCCCCAGCAGGTTTGTATGCTTGCCCTGCCAGCCCAGCCCCGCGGCCTGCGCCAGCGGCTTTTCCATCACCGGGGCCGTGTCGACGAAAACCTTGACGCCGGTTTCCGGCCCGGCCTCGGCCAGGAAGGCCCCGGCCAGCCGCTTCAGCCGCTTCTTCACCCGGTCGTGATAGTCCGGCCCCCGCGCATAGACCGAAACCGAGGCCCGGTCCGGCATCTCCAGCAGCGCCAGCGGGTCTTCGGCCGGCGTATAGGCCTCGGCCAGCATGATCACGGAACGCGCCTCGGGCCACAGCGTCGTGGGATCGCCGCGCCAATGCGACCGCGCCTCCATCCAGCCCATGTCGCCATGCCGCCCTGCCTCCAGAAAGCGGGCGAGGCGCGGGGCGGCCTCGGGGATGGCGTCGGGGCGGCACACGCCCATGGCGGCGAAGCCCTCGGCGCGGGCGGCCTCGGCGAGGCGGGTCTTGAGCTGGGCGGGATCGAGGGGGATGGCGCGCCTCCGCGTTGCGGCGCCGTCGCCGGTGCGGCGGGGCGCGAGGTGGGGCAGGCTAGTCCCGCGCGGGGGATGCCGCAATGCGGTATGCGCGGAATCGGATATGACGCGCGGACGGGGCCCGGAGGCGCGCCGCCCGAGGTCCCGAGGGCCGAAACCGGGCGCCGCGGCGCGCTGGAACCCTCGGCGCGGGGGGCGAGGGCCGCGGGCGGCGCGCCTGGGGAAACACACCCCCCGGCCCTCCTGTTTGCGACCGCGCCGCCCGAGACGGCGAGGCCGGGCGCCCGCCCCGCCGCGCGCCGCGGGCGGACCGTTGCTGCGCGCGGGCCCTCTACGCGGCGCTCCCGCGCCCCGGCATCAGAAATCCAGGTCGGCGTAGTGCTCGGGCGGCGGGAAGCCGGGCAGGTGATCGGCGAGCAGCGTGCGGAAGGCCGGCCGCGACTTGATCCGCTGATACCAGTCCTTCGCCGCGGCCGGCGCCGCCTCCCAGCGCACATAATCGATATAGTCGAGGCAGCTCAGATGCGCCGCCGCCGCGAAATCCGCCAGGCTGATCGCGTCCCCCGCCAGCCAGCGCCGCTGATCCGCCAGCCAGCCGATATATTCCAGATGCGTCACCAGGTTGCGCGACCCGGCCCGGATCCGCCCGGAATCCGGATGCCCGCCGCCGCGCACCTTCTTCATCACCCGCTCCTCGACCAGGTTGGCGGTGACCTCGCGCATCATCTTGTCGTCGAACCAGGCCACCAGCCGCCGGATCTCGGCCCGCTGCCGCGCATCGCCGGCCAGCAGCGGCGGCTCGGGGCGCGTCTCCTCCAGATATTCGCAGATCGCCGCGCTGTCGGCGACCACCGCCCCCCCATGCCCCGGATCGTCCACGAAGACCGGCACCGTCGCCGCCGGGTTCAGCCGCAGGAACGGCAGTTCGCGGGTCCAGGGGGTCTCCTCGATCAGTTCCACCTCCACCCGCTTTTCGGCGAGCGCCAGGCGGACTTTTCGGGCGTAGGGCGAGAGGACGATATGGTGCAGTCGGCGCATGATCGGGTCGGTGTCTTCCGGAGGAGGAGCGGTTCAGGATGCGCGAGACCCTCGTCTTTCGCGCGTGCCGATGCAACCGGGGCGGGGAGCCGCGGGGCCGGTTCCCGCGATGCGGCGCCTCATCCGCGCGCCTCATCCGCCCGCCCCGTCGCGTCCGTCCCGTCCGCCATGGCCGACATCCGCGCCCTATCCCCGGGCATGGGCCTGCGCCCGGGCGCGCCCGCCGTTCAGCCGTCCAGCACGCAGGCCCCGGCACCGTTGGCGCGCAGCGTCTCCGCCCCCTGCACGATCTGCGCGGCCCGACGCGCCTGCGCGCCCGAGGGCCGGGCCGGGTCGCGCTCCTTCGGGTTGGGCAGGGCGGCCGCGATCAGCGCCGCCTGGCGGGCCGACAGCCGGCCCGCGCTCACCCCGAAATGGGTCTGCGCCGCGGCCTCCAGGCCGAACACGCCTTCGCCCATCTCGGCCACGTTCAGGTAGATCTCCAGCATCCGCCGCTTGGGCCACAGCGTCTCCGCCAGCAGGGCGAACCCGGTCTCCAGCCCCTTGCGCAGCCAGTTGCGCCCCGGCCAGAGGAAGGCGTTCTTCGCCACCTGCTGGCTGATGGTGGAGCCGCCGCGCAGGCGCTTGCCCTCGGCATTGGCTTCGAAGGCGGCGCGGATCGCTTCGGCGTCGAGCCCGTGATGGGTGCAGAAACGCGCGTCCTCGGCGGCCGGAAAGGCGAGCCGCACCAGGTCGGGCAGGGCGTCGAAATCCAGCGCGTCGCGGCGGATGCCGCCCAGCCGCAGGCGCTCGCTCTCGATCAGGAAGGTGGTGGGGGGCGGAACCACGCGGTAGAGCGCCACCCAGGCCACGGCCACAGCGCCGGCCAGCAGCACGGCCTGCAGAATCCCGCGGGCCAGCCGGCGCAAGGGGCCGCGGCGTCGGGGCGGAGGGGCGGACTTGCGGCGTTTGCGGAGAGCCATGGCCGGACCCTAGCGTCCCCCCGCCGGGAGGCAAGCCGCGCCGGCGCCCGCGACGCCGCGGCCGCGCGCCCCCGCCACGGCGCCCGCGGCGTTCCCGGTCCAGTGGCCCCAGCCCCCTTCGGCGCCCCCCCGCGTCCCGCAACGAAAACGGCCCCGCCCGGAAGGGGCGGGGCCGCGTTACGGCGCCGAAAAGGGCGGTCGGATCAGGCCGTGGCGGCCTCCGCCTTGTCGGACAGGGGATGCGACAGACGGGTCAGCATCTCCTTCGGGCAGATCTGCAGGAACTTGCCCCGCTCCACGTCCCAGTCGCGCAGCAGACGCGCGGCCAGCGGGCTGCCGGTGGCGGCGGCATGGGCCTCCACCAGCTCCTCCAGCACGCCTTCCCAATGGGCGCTCTCAAGCCCCTGGGCGGTCAGCGTGTCGGGGTTCATGCGCTTCATGAACTCGCCGTCCGCGTCGTAGACGAAGGCCATGCCCCCGGTCATGCCGGCCCCGAAATTGTCCCCGACCGAGCCGAGGATCACCGCCACGCCGCCGGTCATGTATTCGCAGCCGTTGGACCCGCAGCCCTCGACCACCACCGAGGCGCCGGAGTTGCGGACGCAGAACCGCTCCCCCGCCCGGCCCGAGGCGAAGAGCTTCCCCGCCGTCGCCCCGTAAAGCACGGTGTTGCCGACGATGGTGTTGTCCTGCGGGGTCAGCGGGCTGCCCAGCGGCGGACGCACCACCACCACGCCGCCCGACAGGCCCTTGCCCACATAGTCGTTGGCGTCGCCCCAGACCTCGATCTTCAGCCCCGGCGCCGCGAAGGCCCCCAGCGACTGACCGGCCGAGCCGTTCAGCTTCACCGTCAGATGGCCTTCCTGGAGCCCGTTGTCCCGCATCCCGAAGGCCTGCACGATATGCGAGGACACCCGCGTGCCCACCGTGCGCTGGGTGTTCTGGACCGTGTAGCTCAGCTCCATCTTCTCGCGCTTGTTGAAGAAGGGCTGCGCGTCCTCGACGATCTGGGCGTCCAGGGTGTCGGGCACCGGGGTGCGCGGCTTGGCGCGGTCGTAGACGGCGTGCTTGCCCTCGTCGATCTTGATCAGCAGCGGGTTGAGATCGAGATCGTCCAGATGCGCCGCGCCGCGCGAGACCTGGCTCAGCAGATCCGCACGCCCGATCACCTCGTCCAGCGACCGCGCGCCGAGCGAGGCGAGGATCTCCCGCACCTCCTGCGCGTAGAAGGTGATGAGGTTGACCACCTTCTCGGCCGAGCCGGTGAACTTCTCCCGCAGGCGCGGGTCCTGGGTGCAGACGCCGACCGGGCAGGTGTTGGACTGGCACTGACGCACCATGATGCAGCCCATCGCGACCAGCGCGGCGGTGCCGATGCCGTATTCCTCGGCCCCCATCATCGCGGCGATCACGATGTCCCGCCCCGTGCGCAGCCCGCCGTCGGTGCGCAGCGTCACGCGCTCCCGCAGGTTGTTGAGCGCCAGCACCTGGTGGGCCTCGGTCAGCCCCATCTCCCACGGAAGACCCACATACTTGATCGAGGTCACGGGGCTCGCGCCCGTGCCGCCGTTATGGCCGGCGATCAGGATCACGTCGGCCTTGGCCTTGGCCACGCCCGCCGCGATGGTGCCGACCCCGGTGGAGGCCACCAGCTTCACGCAGACCTTGGCCCGCGGGTTGATCTGCTTGAGGTCGTAGATCAGCTGCGCGAGGTCTTCGATCGAGTAGATGTCGTGATGCGGCGGCGGCGAGATCAGCGTCACCCCCGGCGTCGCGTGGCGCAGCTTGGCGATCATCTCGGTGACCTTGAAGCCGGGCAGCTGCCCGCCCTCGCCGGGCTTGGCGCCCTGGGCCACCTTGATCTCCAGCTCCTCGCAATGGTTCAGGTATTCCGCCGTCACGCCGAAGCGCCCGGAGGCCACCTGCTTGATCTTGGCCGAGGCGTTGTCGCCGTTGGGCATCGGCTCGAAATGCGACGGGTCCTCGCCGCCCTCGCCGCTGTCGGACTTGGCGCCGATGCGGTTCATGGCGATGTTGAGGGTCTTGTGCGCCTCCGGGCTCAGCGCCCCCAGCGACATGCCCGGCGTCACGAACCGCTTGCGGATCGAGGTGATGGACTCCACCTCCTCGATCGGCACCGGCGCGCCCTTGGGCTTGAAGTCCAGTAGGTCGCGCAGGTTGATCGGCGGCTGGGCGGCCATGCCCGCGGAATACGTCTTCCACGTCTCGAAGGACCCGGTGGCGCAGGCCGACTGCATCATGTGCATCAGCCGCGCGCCCCAGGCGTGCGTTTCGCCCGAACGGCGCAGCTTGTAGAGCCCGCCGATCGGCAGCACCGAGTCGCCCATCCCGAAGGCCTTGGCGTGGATGCCTTCCGTCTTCTTCTGAAGCCCCGACAGCCCGATGCCCGAAATGCGCGAGGTCATGCCGGGGAAATAGTCGGCGACCATGGCGCGCGACAGGCCCACGGCCTCGAAGTTGAGCCCGCCGCGATAGGACGAGATCACCGAAATGCCCATCTTGGACATGATCTTCAGCAGGCCCTGGTCGACCGCCTCGCGGAAGCGCTTCACCGCCTCGGTCAGCGGACCGTCCAGCAGGCCGCGCTCGATCCGGTCGGCGATGGAATCCTGCGCCAGGTAGGCGTTGACCGTGGTCGCGCCGCAGCCCAGCAGCACCGCGAAGTAGTGCGGGTCGATGCACTCCGCCGACCGCACGTTGAGCGAGCAGAAGGTCCGCAGCCCCTTCTTGGTCAGCCAGCTATGCACCGCCGAGGTCGCGAGGATCATCGGCATCGACACGTTGTCTGCGTCCACGCCCTCATCGGTCAGGATCAGGTGCCCGATCCCGGCGCGCACGGCCTCTTCGGCCTCGGTCCGCACGCGGGCGAGGTGACGGCGCAGCGCGCCCTGGCCCTCATCGGCCGGATACACGCAGTCGATCCGGCGCAGGGAGGCGCCGAAGGCCTCGCGCATCGCCTCGAACTGACCGTTGGAGACGAACGGGCTCTCCAGCGTCAGGATCTCGGTCTGGGAGCTGTCCTGGTCCAGCACGTTCTTGAGATTGCCGAACCGGGTCTTGAGCGACATCACCCGATGTTCCCGCAGCGAGTCGATGGGCGGGTTGGTGACCTGGGAGAAGTTTTGCCGGAAGAAATGGCTCATCGGACGATACTGCTCGGACAGCACGGCGGAGGGCGTGTCGTCGCCCATGGAGCCGATGGCCTCCTTCGCGTCCTCGACCATCGGGTGCAGGATCGTCTCCAGCTCCTCGATCGAATAGCCGGCCGCGGCCTGACGCCTGCGCAGCTCGTCGCGGTCGAACAGCCGGGGCTCGTCGGCGCCCTTCACCACCTCTTCAAGGTCGGTGATGGTGCCCACCCACTGCCCATAGGGCTGCGAGTTCGCCAGCTCGTCCTTCAGGTCGTAGTCGTGCAGCAGGCGGCCGCCGACCATGTCCACGGCCAACATCTGCCCCGGACCCAGCGCGCCCTTCTCTACCACCGACATCTCGTTGACCGGGACCATGCCGGCCTCCGACCCCGCGATCACCAGCCCGTCGCCGGTCACCACATAGCGCATCGGCCGCAGACCGTTGCGGTCCACGCCCGCCACAACCCAGCGCCCGTCGGTCATCGCCAGCGCGGCGGGCCCGTCCCAGGGCTCCATCACCGAGTTGGAATAGGCGTACATGTCCCGCCAGGTCTGCGGCATCGCCGAGGCGGTCTTCGACCAGGCCTCGGGCGCCAGCATGGTCTTGGCCATCGGCGCGGACCGGCCGGCATGGACCAGCACCTCGAACACCGCGTCCAGCGCGGCCGAGTCCGAAGACCCCGACGGCACGATCGGCTTGATGTCCTCCGCGGTGTCCCCGAAATAGGTCGAGGCCATGCGGATCTCGTGGGACTTCATCCAGTTGACGTTGCCCTTGAGCGTGTTGATCTCGCCGTTATGGGCCAGCATCCGGAACGGCTGCGCCAGCCACCACTGGGGGAAGGTGTTGGTGGAATAGCGCTGGTGATACAGCGCGAAGGCGCTCTCGAACCGGTCGTCGCGCAGGTCGGGATAGAAGACCGACACGTCCTCGGCCAGCATCATGCCCTTGTAGATCACCGACCGGCAGCTCAGCGAGCAGATGTAGAAGCCGTTGGCATGGGCCGCGGCCACCGCCTTCTCGATCCGGCGGCGGATGACGTAAAGCTCGCGCTCGAACGTATCGACATCGGCGTCGGTGTTGCAGGCGATCAGGATCTGCTCGATCTCGGGCCGCGTCGCGTTGGCCTTCTCGCCCAGCACCGAGATGTCGACCGGCACGTGCCGCCAGCCGTAGATGTAGTGGCCCATGCGCAGGACTTCCGTCTCCACGATGGTGCGGCAGGCCTCCTGGGCCGCGAAATCGGCGCGGGGCAGGAACACCTGGCCCACGGCCAGATGGCCGGGCTTGGGTTCGTGGCCCGTGCGGCGGATCTGTTCCTCGAAGAAGGCGCGGGGGATCTGCACGTGGATGCCGGCGCCGTCGCCGGTCTTGCCGTCCGCATCCACCGCGCCCCGGTGCCAGATCGCGGACAGCGCGGAGATCCCCGCCTCCACCACGCTCCGCCGCGGCTTGCCGTCCACCGCCACCACGAGCCCGACGCCGCAGGAGGCGTGCTCGAACTCCTCGCGGAACATGCCGGTCTCGGCCAGGCGCTTGCGCTCCGCTTCGTGGCGGGCGCCCCAGCTTGCGTCGAATTCAGTCATCGCGGATCTCCTTCCGAAGGGCCGCCCGGCCCTGACTCCAGGCCGGATCCGCCCTTCGGAGGGGAGATCAGGCCGTCATCGTCTTCAGTTTCATGTCGCGCCGCGCGGTCATCGTCGCGGTGTCGATCTGCGTCGGGGCGCCCAGCGGCCCCAGGGAGCTGAGGCGGGCGTCCGCATGCAGCTCCGCGTTCAGCGGCAGCGTCTCGCAATCGTCGAGCGCGCCCAGCATCGCCAGGGAATTGTCCCGCAGGCCGCTCTGCGAAACCAGCCGGTAGGACAGATGCCCCCCGCAGCAGGTGCAGAACGAACGCTCCAGGGTCTCCGAGGCGCGGTGGAAGCCCACCTTGTCCTCGCCCGCGGTCAGCACGAACCAGCTCGTGCGCACCGACAGGACCGGACCGCCCGCCCAGGCCCGGCATTCCGCGCAATGGCAGGCGGAATAGCCATGGCCGCGCAGCTTCGCGGCGAAGCGCACCGTCCCGCACAGGCAGCCGCCGGTCACTTCGCGCTGCGCGCCCTCGGCCTCGATCCGGTCCAGCGCCGCCGAGTCGGGGACCGGCGTCGGCGCCGCGCTCCCGCTCAGGGCGTTCGAGGCCGGGCGCGCCGCCAGGTCGAAAGTCGGGTGATCGTGCTTGCTCATGGCGCAAGGTCCTCGCTCTGATCCGATCAGCGGACCCGGGCGCGCTCTGCGCCTTCCCCGTCCGCCGGAATGAGCGATGGTTTAGTGGCGAATCCCTAACAAAATTGACGGGAAAAATGGCTAACGGCCCGGACGAAGCGCCGGAAAGGCCTTTTCTCATCGCGTCGCCCTCCCTTCCTCGGCGGTCCATCGCGGTTTCGGGCCCATGGTCAGGGCGTGCCTGCGTCGAACATCGCCTGCGTCTCCGCGGCGGTCATCCTGCGCGAGCTTTCGCTCAGGTGATTCCACTGCGCCGGCTTCTGGTCGGCGAAGATCTCCAGGTCCACCGGCAGGTCGTCGATCCGGTCCAGCGCGCCGGCGAACACGTAATGCTCGCCCTCCGCCTCGAATCGCACCGCGCCGCAGGCGCAGCCGCCGGTTCTGATCTCGCCCATCGCCGTCGCCTCCCGTCCCTGCGCGCCCCGCTCCGTCGCCGGTGGCCGTCAAGTTCCTGCAAACACGTGGCGCGCACGCGGCGCGCATGTCACCCGGGGCGTCCCGGCGCGGCGGCGGAGGAGGCGGGCGCCGCAGGGGCGAAACCCGACAGCATCGCTGCCCTTGCCGCGCCATTCCGGACCGATCCGCCCTGGGCGCCAAGCCGGGGAGCGTCCCCGATCATCGCCCGCCCTCGCCGCGCCGGGCCCGCCCGCGACGGGGCGGCGCCCAAATTCCGGGCAGGGGGCCGCGCGCCGCCCTGCCGCGCGCCGCTTACTCGGCCGCGACGACCGAGGCGCGGGCGTCCAGCTTGGCCGCGATGGCGTCCGCCGCCTCGCGCCCGTCGCGGATCGCCCAGACCACCAGGCTCGCGCCCCGCACGATGTCGCCGGCGGCGAACACGCCGTCCAGCGCGGTCTCATGGGTGCGGTGGTCGGTCTTGATCGTGCCCCAGCGGGTCACGTCCAGCCCTTCCACGTCCCACAGCTTCGGCAGGTCCTCGGGGTCGAAGCCGAGCGCCTTGATGATGATGTCCGCGGGCTCGGTGTAATCCGCGCCCTCGATCTCCTCGGGCGTCTGGCGGCCGGTGACGTCGGGGGCGCCGAGCCGCATCTTGGCGACGCGCACGCCATTGGCCCTGTCGTCGCCGACGAAGCCCTTGGGGGCGGAGAGCCAGACGAATTCCACGCCCTCCTCCTCGGCGTTGGCCACCTCGCGCTGCGAGCCGGGCATGTTGGCCCGGTCGCGGCGATAGAGGCACTTCACCGAGGACGCGCCCTGCCGGATCGCCGTGCGCACGCAGTCCATGGCGGTGTCGCCGCCGCCGATGACCACGACCTTCTTGCCGTTGGCGTTCAGCTCGCCGGATTCGAATTCCGCCACCGTGTCGCCGAAGCCGGTCTTGTTGGAGGCGGTCAGGTAGTCCAGCGCCTTGAGGATGCCGGGCAGGCCCGCGCCGGGGCCGCCCAGGTCGCGGGACTTGTAGACGCCGGTGGCGATCAGGATCGCGTCATGCTTTTCGCGCAGCTCCTGGAAGGCGATGTCGACGCCGATGTCCTTGCCCAGCTCGAAGGTCACGCCGCCGTCTTCCAGCAGCTTGTTGCGCCGCATGACCACGTCCTTCTCCAGCTTGAAGCCGGGGATGCCGTAGATCATCAGGCCGCCCGCGCGGTCGTAGCGGTCGTAGACGGTGACCTGGAAGCCGCGGCGGCGCAGCATGTCCGCCGCCGCCAGCCCGCCGGGGCCGGCGCCGATGATGCCGACGGATTCGGGCCGCTCGACCCGCGGGGCGGCGGGCTTGACCCAGCCTTCCTCCCAGGCGGTGTCGGTGATGTATTTCTCCACCGCGCCGATGGTGACGGTGCCGTGGCCCGACTGCTCGATCACGCAATTGCCTTCGCACAGGCGGTCCTGGGGGCAGATGCGTCCGCAGATCTCGGGGAAGGTGTTGGTGGCCTGCGACACGGCGTAGGCTTCCTCGAGCCGGCCTTCCGCGGTCAGCTTCAGCCAGTCGGGGATGTTGTTGTGGAGCGGGCAGTGGGTCTGGCAGTAAGGCACGCCGCACTGGGAGCAGCGCGAGGACTGCTCCTCGGCCTTCGCGGCCGCGTACTCGCGGTAGATTTCGTCGAAGTCGCCGCGGCGCGCTTCGGCCGCCCGCTTTTCGGGCATGCCCCGCGGAACGTCGACGAACTTGAGCATCTTCTGCGGCACGGGCGCCCTCCTTGCGCTACGGCTGGGACTCCTCGCGCGGTGGGCGCGCGGGGGGCTCTGCGATCTTTCTAAGGGAATCGAAAACGTAATAAAAGACAGTCTTGCTGACCGATAAACACGGAAAGCATGCGCGCGAACGTTCCCGCATCGCCGCATTCCCCGAAATTGGGTCCGGTTTGTTTACGACCTCCGTTCCGCTGGCATCCCGCGCCGTCCCGCCCTATACCCCGACAGCCCCCTCCCTTCCCACACGGAACCGCCCATGCCCCTGTTGCAACTAGCTATTCTCGCCCTGATCCAGGGCGTGACCGAGTTCCTGCCGATCTCCTCCTCCGGCCATCTGGCGCTGTTCCCCGCGCTGAGCGGAGAGGCCGACCAGGGCCTGATGATCGATGTTGCGGTGCACTTGGGCACTTTGGTCGCGGTGGTGATCTTCTTTCGCCACGATGTCGCACGGGCGGCGGCCGGCGGGGTCCATGTTCTGACCGGCCGGACCAGGACCTATGAGGCCGGGCTGGCGCTGCGGCTGGTGGCGGCGACGATTCCGGTGGTGATCGCGGGGCTGATCCTGTCGGCGGCGGGGCTGACCGACATCTTCCGCAACGTCGAGGTCATCGCCTGGTCGACCGTGATCTTCGGCGTGGCGCTCTGGCTCTGCGACCGTTTCGGGCCGCTGATCCGCAAGGCCGAGGACTGGTCCTGGCGCGACGCGATCCTGATGGGGCTGGCGCAGGCGGTGGCGCTGATCCCGGGGACCTCGCGCTCGGGCATCACCATCTCGGCGGCTCGCGCGCTGGGCTATGAGCGGACCGACGCGGCGCGGCTTTCCATGCTGATGTCGATCCCCACCATCCTCGCGGCCGGGACGCTGACCGCCAAGGACCTGCTCGATGCGGGCGACATGGCGCTGGGCGCGGATGCGGCGATCGCGGCGGGGCTGAGCTGCGTCTCCGCCCTGCTGGCGCTGACGCTGATGATGCGGATGCTGCGGACCTGGACGATGACGCCCTTCGTGCTCTACCGCTTCGCGCTGGGCGGGGCGCTGCTGATCTGGCTCTACGCCTGATCGGCCGGAGGCGGCGGCGCGCGGCGGCGGGTTGAAACCCGCCCTGCGGCGGTCCGCCCCTCCCCGCACGCGAAAAGGGGCGCGCCCGGATCCGCCGGGCGCGCCCCTTTCTCATTTCTCCAGGCCCGCCAAGGGCCCTCCCCCGGCGCCCGCTCGGGGAGGTCAGGCCCCCCGCAGGTTCCGCGCGCTTTCGGTCAGGCGGGAATACTGGCCCTGGGGACGATGGGCGTAGAGATAGGTCTCGATCACCGCCTCCATCGCGGTCGGCGCGATGCCCAGGTCGCTCAGCCCCCTGGCCCCGTCCGACACCACGTTGTCGGAGGCCAGAAGCGCGATCTGGTCCTCCGTCAGCAGGTCGTTGACGAACAGCCCGCCGGTCAGCATCTGCGCCACGCCCAGCAGCTTGGCGGGGATGCGCGCCAGACCCGCGGGCATGTCCACCACCAGCCGGCGCCGGCGGATGATCTTCAGCAGCTTGCCGATCAGGTCGCGCAGGGTGGCGACCTCGGGCCCGCCGAGCTCGTAGAGCCCCGGCGCCGCCTCGCCCGCCGCCAGCTTCGCCGCCGCATCGGCCACGTCGCCCACATAGACCGGCTGGAACTTCGCCCCGCCGCCGGTGATCGGCAGAACCGGGCCCATCTTGGCCATGCCGGCGAAGCGGTTGAAGAATTCGTCCTCCGGCCCGAAGATCACCGAAGGCCGCAGGATCGAGGCCGAGGGGAAGGCGTCGAGGATCGCCGCCTCGCCCGCCGCCTTGGCCCGGGCATAGGCCGACGCGCTGTCCGCGTCCGCGCCCAGCGCCGAGACATGCACCAGGCGCGAGACCCCGGCCGCCGCGGCGGCCTTCGCCACGCGGGCCGCGCCCTCGGCCTGCACGGAGTCGAAGGTCTGGGGGCCGGCCTGGGCCATGATGCCGATGCAGTTGATCACCACGTCCGCGCCCGCCACCGCGCGCGCCACCGAGGCGTCGTCGCGGATATTGGCCTGGATCGGCTCGACCTGGCCGACATCGCCATAGGGCTTGAGGAACAGCGCCTCGTTGGGCCGGCGCACGGCCGCCCGGATTCGCCAGCCGCGCCGCGCCATGCGCTGGGCGATGTGGCGGCCGACGAAGCCGGAGGCGCCGAAGATGGTGACGAGGGGGGCGGGCTCGGTCATGTCTGTGGCTCTCCCGGTCTGGCCGTCCCCATGCCGGCGCGCGGGCCGGCGGACGGGGGCGCTGGATGCGCGGCGGGCGCGGGTCCGGGCCGCGGCGCGGAGCCGGGGCGCGCGGGGCGCTCGCCCTTGAAGGACGTCTGACCAATTCGTCTAGTCCGCGTCCGGGCGGCGGGCAAGGCGGCAATTCGGCGGTTTGCGCGGGGGCCGCCCGGGATCGGGCCCAAGGATCGGGCCCAGGGACCGGGCCCAGGGATCAGGCCCGGGGATCGGGCGGGGAAGCGAGGGCGGGACAGTGATTCATATCGGATTGGGAGACATGGCGGCGCAGGCCGTGGCGGCCGCCCATGACGCCGCGCGCATTCCCGCGCCGGCGTTGTTCCCCCTGCGTGACGAGCCCTCGGTCGGCCCGCTGGCCGCGCCGACCACCCCCGGTTTCGCCCCCCTTCGCGCCCGCTTCTGGGCCGAGACGCTGACCTTCATGGCCGATGCCGGAACCCCGGACCCCGAGGCGAGCCTGCCCGGCCATTACGCCGGGCTTTCCGCCCGCCTCCGCGACGCCGGCGCCGCGACGGTCTGGCTGGCCGGCTCCGCGCAGGAGGCGATCGCGCTGGCCCTGGTCGAGGGCCTGGCGGCGGAGGCGGGCGCGACGCTGTCGGTCGCGCTGTGCAGCTGGGGCGGCGGGGACGGCGGCGCGGAGGGGCGCGGCCTGGCCGAGCTGCCGCCCGCCGCCCTGACCGCCCCGCGCGTCACCGCGCTGGACGCCTCCGCCCGCGCCCGGCTGGCGAGGTTCCGCGAGGCGCTCTGCGCGCGTTCACCGCTGGGGCTGGAGGGGATCGCCGGGTCTCCGCCCCCCGCCGAACCGCTGGCCTTCCTGCCCGCGGCGGCGGCGAGCCGACTGGCGCGCAGGCCCGATCCGGTCCGCGGGCTCGGCTCGGACGAGGCCCGGCTGATCGACGCGCTGGGGCCGGACTGGGCGCCCGCGGCCCCGGCGCTGGGGGCGGCGCTGCGGGCGAAGGGGCCGGACCGGCTGGGCGACCTCTGGCTGTGGCGGCTGATGCGGGAACTCGCCGACCCGGCCCATGGCGCCCCGCTCGCCGAGCTGCGCGGCGACCCCGCCCGACCTCGCGCCGCCGAGGCCCGGCTGACCGGATTCGGGCGCGCGGTGCAGGCGGGCGAGATCTCCCGGCTCGCCCGCGCCGGCCTTTCGCGCGACATCGGCGGCCTGCGTCTGCGCCTCTCGTCCCCCGGCCGGCGCCGCTGATGCGGGAGGCTTCCGCAAGGTCGCGGCGAAACTCGTGAAAGAAACCGCGGGTGAGCCGTTGACATGCCCCCCGCCGGGCAATAACAACCCGCTCCACGACACCTGCCCAGGTGGCGGAATTGGTAGACGCGCCAGCTTCAGGTGCTGGTTTCCGCAAGGAAGTGGAAGTTCGAGTCTTCTCCTGGGCACCACCTCCCCTTACCAGGGAGGGTCGGGAACAGGGCCGCGGCGCAAGCCGCGGCCCTTTTCGTTTTCCGCCTCCCCCGCCCAGGCCCTCCCCCTCCCCCTCGCCCCACCGCGCCGCGCCGGCCTCCCCGAGCGCCCCGCGCGGGCCCGCGATTCGGCCGCGGGGGTTGACGGCGCCGGCCCCGCGCACCAAACCTCCCTCGCCGCTCGCGGAGGCGGCGCGCGCAGCCTGCCGAGGGGGCCCGATGACCGTCCATTCTCATGAAGGCGACCTGCCCGACGGGCTGGATCTGGGCCCCATCGTCGCCATCGACTGCGAGACCATGGGGCTCCAGCCCCATCGCGACCGGCTCTGCGTCGTGCAGCTCTCGGGCGGGGACGGGAACGCGCATGTGGTGCGCATCCCCATCGACGCGACCTCCGCGCCCAACCTGGAACGCCTGCTGGCCGACCCGGCGGTGCTCAAGCTCTTCCATTTCGGGCGATTCGACATCGCGGTCATGGCCCACCGCTTCGGCGTCACGGCGCGGCCCGTCTGGTGCACCAAGATCGCCTCCAAGCTGGTGCGCACCTATACCGACCGCCACGGGCTCAAGAACCTCTGCTCGGAGCTTCTGGGGATCGACATCTCCAAGCAGCAGCAGAGCTCGGACTGGGGCGCGACCGCGCTCAGCGCCGCGCAGCTCGAATACGCGGCCTCGGACGTGCTCCACCTGCATCGCATCCGCGAAGAGCTGGAAACGCGCCTGATCCGCGAAGGCCGCCTTGAAATCGCGACCCGCTGTTTCGATTTCCTACCTGACCGGGCCATGCTGGATCTCGCCGGCTGGCCGGAAGAGGATATTTTCTCGCACTAGCGTCCGCGCGCAGGACCGCCCGATCCGGGCGGGGTCTCCTCCCGCGCCGCATCCGAGGAGCGTCATGAGCGCCAACGCCCGGCCCGAAGCGGCCCCCGAAGCAGAAGCCTCCGCGGCCGAGACCGCCCGCATCGCACGGGATGTGGCCACCGGCCGCCGCGTGCTGGGGATCGAGGCCGAGGCGCTGGCCGGCTTCGCCCGAACGCTGGACGACGAATTCGCCGCCGCGGTGCAGGCCATGCTCGACTGCAAGGGCCGGATCGTGGTCTCGGGCATGGGCAAGTCGGGCCATGTCGGGCGCAAGATCGCGGCCACGCTGGCCTCCACCGGCACGCCGTCCTTCTTCCTGCACCCGGCGGAGGCCAGCCACGGCGATCTCGGCATGCTGACCGAATCCGACGTGGCGCTGGTCCTGTCCAATTCCGGCGGCACGCCCGAGCTGGCGGACGTCATCGCCCATTGCAAGCGCTTCGGGATCCCCCTGATCGGCATGGCCAGCCGGCCCGAAAGCCCGCTGCTGGCGCAGTCGGACATCCGCCTGAAGCTGCCCCGCGCGCCGGAGGCGTGCTCCGTCGGCATGGCGCCGACCACCTCCACCACGCTGGCGCTGGCGCTGGGCGACGCGCTGGCCGTCGCGCTGATGGAGCGCCGCGCCTTCACCGCCGAGCACTTCGCCGTGTTCCATCCCGGCGGCAAGCTGGGCGCGCAGCTCATCAAGGTGCGCGACCTGATGCATTCGGGCGAGGAGATGCCGCTGGTGGCCGAGGACGCCTCCATGCGCGAGGTCCTGCTGGTCATGAGCGCCAAGGGCTTCGGCGTGGCCGGGGTGGTGGACGCCGCCGGCGCGCTGGTCGGGGCGATCACCGACGGCGACCTTCGCCGCAACATGGACGGGCTGCTGGAGCGTCGCGCCCGCGACGTCGCCACCCGCAACCCGCGCACCATCCGCCCCGACGCGCTGGGCTCCGAGGCGGTGAAGGTGATGAACGACCCCGCCCGCCCGGTGCTGTGCATCTTCGCCTCCGACCCCGCGATCGGCCCGCAGCCGCTGGGGGTCCTCCACGTGCATGACTGCCTGCGCGCCGGCCTGGACATGGGGTGAGCGCATGGCCTCGGACATCGGGGGGAAGTCGAAGGCGTCCGGCGGCTCGGGCGGCTATTCGCGGCTGGTGCGATGGGCCAAGATCGGCCTGCCGCTGCTGGCGCTGGCGCTGCTCTCGGCGCTGTTCCTGATCCCCCAGGACAAGGCGTTCGAGGGCGGGCTGGTCTATTCCACCGCCGACCTGATCTCGCTCGGCGAAGGGCTGCAGGTCACCAATCCCCGGATCGAAGGCGCCACCGCGACCGGAGAGCCCTTCGTGGTCGAGGCCGACAGCGCCACCCCCGACGGCCCCGATCCCTCCGAGGTAGAGCTCAGCCGCGTGCGCGGGGTGTTCGAGCAGGCGGGCGGCGCCGCGGCCTCCGCCAGCGGCGGGCGCGACATCCGGCTGCTGGCCGATACCGGCGTGCTGCGGCCGCGCGACCAGGCGCTGTCGCTGACCGGCGCGGTGCGGCTGGAGACCTCGGACGGCTATGTCGTGACCACCGACCGGATCACCGCCGACCTGCGCGCCGGCCGGGCCGAGGCCCCGGGCCCGGTCGAGGCGATCGGCCCCCAGGGCAGCATCGCCTCGGGCTCCTTCCGGGCGGAACGTCGGCAGGGCGACCCCGCCGCCGCGGCCGAGGCGACGCTTGGCGCGCCGGGGCCGGGTGATTATCTATGGTTCGAGAACGGCGTCCGGGTGGTCTGGAAGCCGTCGCCCCCCGCGCCATGAGCCGGGGCGAGGCGTTCGGCCGGGCCGCGGCCGAAGCGCCGACCGGCCGCCGCCCGCTGACGGGGCCGACGACGCGGACGAGGCAGACAGGAATTCCGATGATGACCCCCACGATCCGGCAGCCCCGCGGTCCCGAACCGCGCCGCGCCGCGCCCCCCTCCCGGCTCGCCGCCGCGCTCGCGCTCGGGGTTTCGCTGGGGATGGCCGCGGCGGCGCCCGGGCTGGCGCAGGACGCGCAGAACCCGTTCGGCTCCTTCAAGCACGACGCGAATCAGCCCATCGAGATCACCGCCGACAGCCTCGCCGTCGACAACGCCGCCCAGACCGCGACCTTCACCGGCAAGGTGGTGGCCGGGCAGGGCACGCTGCGCCTGACCGCGCGGACGGTCACCGTGCGATATGGCGGCGTCGGCGGGCCGGGCGCGGCCGAAGGCGCGGCGCCCTCCTCGGGGACCGGCTCCATCGACAGCCTGCGCGCCGAGGGCGAGGTGTTCCTGTCCAACGGGGCGGAGACCGCCAAGGGCGAATGGGCCGACTACGACGTGGCGGGCGGGGTGGTGACCATGGGCGGAAACGTGGTCCTGACCCAGGGCGAAAACGCCATCTCCGGCCAGAATCTGCGAATCGATCTGAACCGGGGCGCCGGCGAAATCACCGGCGGACGGGTGAAAAGCGTGTTCACTCCTCCCGCATCGAGCGATTGAGGCGACATGTCCGACGGACCCCTTCAGGCCGATTCCCGCCACGGCGCGGCCCCGGACGCCGCGAAAGGCGACGCCCGCGGCCCCTCCGCGCCGCGCCCGAAGGGGCTTCTGCGCGCCCGTTCCATCGGCAAGTCCTACCGCCGCCGCCCGGTCGTCCGCGATGTGTCGCTGGAGCTCGGGCGCGGCGAGGCGGTGGGTCTGCTGGGGCCGAACGGGGCCGGAAAGACCACCTGCTTCTACATGATCACCGGCCTGATTCCGGCCGATTCCGGCCTGATCGAGATCGACGGACAGGACGTGACGCAGATGCCGATGTATCGGCGCGCGCGGCTCGGGCTCGGCTATCTCCCTCAGGAAGCGTCCATTTTCCGCGGCCTGACGGTGGAGGAGAACATCCGCGCCGTGCTGGAGCTGCATGAGCCGCTGCGCGCCCGCCGTTCCGCCCGGCTCGACCAGCTGATGGCCGAGTTCTCCATCACCCATCTGCGCCGCACGCCCGCCCAGGCGCTCTCGGGCGGGGAGCGGCGGCGGGTGGAGATCGCCCGCTGCCTCGCCTCCGATCCGGCCTATGTGCTGCTCGACGAACCCTTCGCCGGCGTCGACCCGATCGCGGTCGGCGACATCCGCGATCTTGTCTCCCATCTCAAGCATC
The DNA here is from genome assembly GCF_900106695.1 of Albimonas donghaensis. GTDB lineage: Bacteria > Pseudomonadota > Alphaproteobacteria > Rhodobacterales > Rhodobacteraceae > Albimonas > Albimonas donghaensis. The sequence goes on along the minus strand of NZ_FNMZ01000009.1, from coordinate 46,966 downwards.
GCGGCATCGGGGTCTTGATCACGGACCATAACGTGCGCGAAACTCTCGGGATCATCGACCGGGCATATATCTTGCATGAGGGGCAGGTGCTGATGAGCGGCGCCCCCCGCGAGGTTGTCGCCGACGCGGAGGTCCGCCGGGTCTATCTCGGCGAAAGCTTCTCGTACTAGGAGCGGGGTCCAACGAGACCCGTCCGGTCCAGAGGGGATGGGGGGCGCAGGCCGCATGATCGGACCGCGTCTGGAGCTTCGGACCGCGCAGCAGCTGGTGATGACGCCCCAGCTGCAGCAGGCGATCAAGCTTCTGCAGATGTCGAACCTGGAGCTGTCCCGGTTCGTGGATGAGGAGATCGAGCGCAACCCGCTGCTCGATCGCGGGTCCGACTCCTCCGGACCGGAAGACGGCGGCGGCCAGTCGCGCGAGGACCGCGCCGCCCGCAGCGCCGCCGAGGGCGACGCCGAGGCCCGCAGCCATGCCGAGCAGGGCGGCCCGCCGACCCCCGACCGGCCCGAGCGTCTGACCGTCGACGCCGCCCTGCGCGACGGGGCCGAAAGCGTCAGCGGCGCCTATGAGACCGGCTCGGACGACCTCTACGACACCGACGCCGCGGCGCGGGTCGGCTCGGCCGCCAGCGCCGACGACCCGGCCTCCGCCTGGGGCGCCGGCGGCGGCGCCTCCACGGGCGGCGCCGCCGCGGCCTGGAGCGCCGACCTCCCCGGACTGGAGGAGACGCTGGGCGCCGAGACCTCGCTGATCGAGCATCTCGCCGGCCAGATCGGCCTGATCCGCGCCCCCCGCGCCGTGCGCAACGCCGCCATGGCCCTGGCCGCGGACATCGACGAGGCCGGCTACCTGCGCATCGAGGAGGACGAGGCCGCCCGCCGGCTCGGCGTCTCCGAGGCGGAGCTGACCGAGGCCATCGGCCTGCTCCATCAATGCGAGCCCGTGGGCATCGGCGCCCGCAGCCTGTCGGAATGCCTGTCCCTGCAACTCGCCGATCGGGACCGTCTGGACCCGGCCATGGCGGCGCTGCTGGACCATCTGCCCCTGCTCGCCCGCGCCGATTTCCGCGGCCTCGCCCGGATCTGCGGGGTGGATGAGGAGGACGTGCGCGACATGGCGGCCGAGATCCGCCGGCTCGACCCCCGCCCGGGCCGCGAATTCACCGCGCCCCCCGCGCTCGCCGCCGTGCCCGACGTGTTCGTGCGCCGCCGCCCGGACGGAACCTGGACGGTGGAGCTGAATACCGACACGCTGCCCCGCGTTCTGGTCGACAACGCCTACGCCGCCGAACTGGCCGCCGGTGGCGACGCCGCGGCGAAGCATTTCGTCTCCGAATGCCGTCAGTCGGGGGGCTGGCTGGTGCGCTCGCTCGAACAGCGGGCGCGCACCATCCTCAAGGTCGCGGTGGAGATCGTGCGCCGCCAGGAGGCCTTCTTCGAGGAAGGCGTTTCGGCCCTGCGCCCGATGACCCTGCGCATGGTCGCGGATGAGATCGGGATGCACGAATCCACCGTCAGCCGAGTCGCGGCGGGCAAGCACCTGGCCTGCGAACGGGGCATTTTCGACCTGCGCTGGTTCTTCACCCAGGCGCTCGCGGCCACCGACGGGGGCGAGGCGCACTCCGCCACCGCGATCCGGGACCGGATTCGGGACCTGATTCTCGCCGAAGACCCCCGAAAGACCCTCTCGGATGACCGTTTGATGGCAATTCTCCGTAACGACGGCGTGGATATTGCGCGACGTACTGTCGCGAAATATCGTGAGGGCATGAACATCCCGTCGTCGGTCCAGCGCAGACGTCTCAAGTCCGCCGCCGCCTCCTGAGCGAGGCGCCGGCGGCGCGGGCGGGATGACGGGGCGAAGTCCCCCCGGCTCCCCCCCTCGCGCAAGGCCGGCGCGCTCCCCAAGTGACAGGAGACGGCCGCGGGATCCGGGCGCAGGCGCGGGCCCCCGACGGCCGGGATGGCCGGTTCGCGGCGCGCCCCCGCTACGGGGGCGGATCGCGCCCCGGCGCAACAAGCGGAGGCTGTCAGACATGCACATCCAGGTGAACGGCAAGCAGATCGATGTGGGCGACGCGCTGCGGGGCCATGTCGAGGACCGTTTCGTCGCGGCTGTCGGAAAATACGCGGAAAATCCGATCGACAGCACCGTCACCTTCTCGCGTGACCGGCATGAAATCGTCTGCGATGCGCTCGCTCACCTCTCCACCGGCATGATCGCCAAGGCCAAGGGCCGGGCCACCGACCCCTACGCCGCGGCCGAAAGCGCGTGCGAGCGGCTGGAGAAGCAGCTGCGCCGCTACAAGCGCCGGCTGAAGGACCATCACCTCAAGCGGCGGGAGGAGCCGATCCCCGCCGCCATGGCCAACGGCTATGTGCTGCAGTCCGCCCCCCAGGCCGAGGCCGAGGCCGAGGAATACGTGGAGCCCGAAGGGCTCGATCCGCTGGTGATCGCCGAGATGCGCCACCAGGTGCAGACCCTCACCGTGGGCGAGGCGGTGATGGCGATGGAGTTCGCCGACGAGCCGTTCCTGCTCTTCAACAACAATTCCCACGGGGGACTCAACGTGGTATTCCGCCGGCCCGACGGAAATATCGGGTGGATCGACCCAGCGAATCTGCCCGAAGGCTGACGCAGCCGGATCACGAGACAGTCCAGACGCAGAGCTGGAAGCGACGGGGCGCGGGGAGCGTCCCGCCGCCCGTGACCCGCAAACCGAGAGACAGGCCATGACACTCGAGCAGCTTATCGGGCCCGAGGCGCTTGCCGCGAGCCTGAAGGCCTCCAGCAAGAAGCAGCTCCTCCACGAGCTCGCCGGCCGCGCCGCCGATCGCATCGGCCTCGAACCCCGCTCGGTGTTCGAGGCGCTCATGGACCGTGAGCGTCTCGGCCCCACGGCGATGGGCCGGGGCGTCGCGATCCCCCATGCGCGGCTGCCGCAGGTGACCCGGATCACCGGCTATTTCGCGCGTCTGGACAAGGGTGTGGATTTCGACGCCGCCGACGGCGCGCCGGTGGATCTGGTGTTCCTGCTGCTGGCGCCCGAGGACGCGGGGGCCGATCATCTCCGCGCGCTCGCCCGCGTGTCGCGCCTGCTGCGCGACGATGGCCGCTGCGCCAAGCTGCGGGCCACCGCCGATCCGGCGGCGCTTTACGCGATCCTGGTCGAGAACCTGACCTCCGACGCCGCCTGACGGCGTTCGCGCCCCGCGTTCCTCCTCCTCCCCCCCTCCTCGCCTCCGGATATCCTTGCGTCAGGACGATCCCCTGCGTCGGGCCGCGCCTTGAGCGGCCCGCTGGCGCGTGGCAGGCAGGGGGCGGCGCGCGACGCGCGCACGGCGCGACCCCGACCGGGGCGCCGGGTTGACCCAAGGAGGACCCCCATGATCCGCACTCTTCCGCCCCTCGCGGCCGCGGCGGCCGCCGCGCTGCTGGCCTCGCCGGCCTCCGCGCATCTGGCGCCGGGCGCGCATGGCTCGCTTGCCGCGGGCGCCACGCATCCGCTGTTCGGGCTGGATCACGTGCTGGCCATGGTCGCGGTCGGGCTCTGGGCCGGGCAGACCGGGGGCCGCGCCGTCTGGGCCGCCCCGGCCGCCTTCATCGCGGCGATGGTCGCCGGCTACGGGCTGGCGCTGGCCGGGCTGACGGTTCCGATGGCCGAGCCGATGATCCTCGCCTCCGTCGTCGCCATCGGCCTGCTGGCCGCGAGCGCGGCGCGCATGCCGGCCGGGCTGGTCGCCGGGGCCGCGGCGGTCTTCGGCCTGTTCCACGGCGCCGCCCATGGGGGCGAGCTGGGCGAGGCCGGCGCGCTGGCCTTCGGCCTGGGCTTCGTCGTCGCCACCGCCGCCCTGCATGCCGCGGGCATCGGCCTGGCGCGGCTGACCGGCGGGCTCGCGGTCCGGGGCCTGGGCGCCGGCACGGCCGTCGCCGGCGTGGCGCTCGCCTTCGCCTGAGGCGGGGCGGGGCGGCGCGGGGGGCGTCCTCGCCGCCCGACCGGAGACGAGAACGAAAACGGGCGGCCCGACAGGGGCCGCCCGTTGCGATTCCGGGATCCCATCGCCCCGAGGGGCGCGGGCTCAGTGCACCGAGACCGGCACCTTGTCGTGCTGCCGCGCCAGCACGAAGGCCAGCTTGCGGTCGTCGGTCAGCGCCAGCCGCGCGCCTTCGGCGTCATGGATGGCGAACAGCTTGCGGTCCGTGGGCACGCCTTCCGTGCTCGGCATCTCCGCGGCTTCTTCGGCGGTCAGCTCGCGCACATAGACGATGTCGCCCGGGATCTCGAGCTGCGGCGCGGCCTGCGCGCGAGGGGAATGATCGGTCATGGTCATGTTCCTCCTGTCGGTCTCGGGTCAGTCGTCAGTCTCGTCGCGAAGGCTTTCGGGACGGTTGATTTCGATGGTGCGCACCACGGTCTGGGGCTCGGAGCGGATCAGGTCCACATGGAGCAGGCCGTTTTCGAGCGCGGCGCCCTCGACCTCCATCCCGTCGGCGAGCACGAAGCTCTTCTGGAACTGGCGCGCGGCGATGCCGCGATGGAGGAACACGCGATCCTCCGCATCGTCGGTCTGCCGACCCCGGATGACGAGCTGCGCGTCCTCCACGGTGATCTGCAGATCCTCTTCGCGGAACCCGGCCACGGCGAGCGTGATCCGGTACGCGTTGGGCCCCGACTGTTCGATATTATAGGGCGGGTATCCGTCGTTCGACGTCTTGGCGGTGCGTTCCACCAGACGGTCGAGCTGCTCGAACCCGAGCAGGAACGGATGCGAAGCGAAGGTCATTCGCGACATTCGGGCGGTCCTCATCAAAGCGACGTGCCTTGGGGGCCCCGTAGGTGGCAACCCCCGCAATGAGAAATATGGGTGGGCGCGCCGCGGAAATCAATCACCTGCCGGTGGCGGAACTGGCTCCGGTAATCAGGCTCTTTCAAGCACTGAAGCGCCGCGGTTAATTTCAATTGTATTCAATTGAGTCGCTAGGGGGTTAATTGTTCTGCCTGGTGCGACCGGCTGATGCTGATAGTGTTTGAAGTAAATTCTCAAGATATTAGCGTCAACTACAAGTGGCTGACACGCTCTATTAATAGTTTGGCCGCCGTCTTGCAGATGCGCGTTCCAAGCGTTTCATCTGCTTGGACGATGCCGCCGGGATTGCACACATTAATCTCAATTATCTTCGGACCAGAACTGGTGCGAACGTAGTCAATTGCAAAGAAAAGTATCCCTTTCTCGCTTACAAATCGTGATACTCTTCTGAGGAAGCCGGCCTCGTTGTTCGGCGGTGTGTAGGATTGCAATGTTGGCGAGAAGTCAAAGTTAACCCTCCATTCTCCTGGCTGGGGAACCTTTCGCCATGTGCCCGCCAGCTGATTGCCAACAAATATTGAGCGAACTTCGCCTTGACAGATTTCAGGGTAAAATGGAGATGCGACCAGGGCTTCTGCTTTGTCTGGCGATCGAAGTTGTGTGTACGTTATTTGATCAATATTGTCATCAGAGCGAAGAAGTTGTACGGATTTTCCAGCATGGCTAATTCGCTTGCGGATAACTATGTCCCCCCATTTGGCCCTAGCGGCTTGAAGGTCATCTAGGTCGCGTAAAATCTGCGCGTCGCTGTCTCGTCTATCAAGATAGCTCAGCGTTGACTTGTCTTGGAGGGCCGCTAATGCGAGTGGGTTATTTATGAATGCACTTGCGCCGAGATTGGACGATATTAAATTAGCGGTCTCAAACGTTATGGGAGGGTCAAGCCTAATTAGGCATGCAGACGCTTTGGGCGGATAGCCCGGAGTGGTAAAGTATTCATTAAATCGAGATCTTGAGTACATTTTAGTGTATGGGCGTGCTGCAAAGCTGCCATTTTGCATTTCGATTATCTCAATCTCGGCCCCAAGTAGCGACATGTTGCGTGCTAGCTCAAACGACGAATCTGCGTCTTGGACCATGTCCCGCGACTGGAGAAGGCTGATCTTGAGTTGCGTCACATTGGGCAAAGTGGGGCTCGTTTTCTGGAGTTAATACTGTTCGCGTCGAATCTGGTCGCGCGGAGGTACGGCTCCTTGTTTTCTTAGGTCATCTTCCCAGGTTGCGTATAGCTTCATCAATGTAGTGTAGCGGCGATCATTGTTTCTCTGCATTTCCTCAATAAAATGACGCAGCATTCCTACTGTCTTGTAAAAAGTAAGGCCAACCATTTCATATGCTGTGTCATTGTCAATAATTTCATTTTCGAGGCTAATGGCCATAACCTCCCAATGCGAAAGGAGGTATTTTGCGCTTAAATAGGCTTGCTCGTTTGATTGAATTTGGCCATAATTGAGAGGTGAATTATCTCTAAATGCGGATTCGTATGTCTTCTCTAGAAACTCCCTTGCCTCTTGGTATCGGCGGTTTCGGGTGAGTGAGTACTCAAGTGTCTTTTCTTTCTTTGCGGCTATTCTTGCGGCTCTAAACTCGTTTCTGCTAGCTTGAAATGTCTGATAGGCAATCCACGCGCTAGACACAATTCCTATGCCGACGAGTAGCTGTAGGGATCTTATTCCTAAGTCGAGTTCTAGTGAGTGCTCCCGGACGAAGGCTCCGAACTCGGCAGCAAAAATGCTGATCTGATTGTCTTCCATACCGTTGTTGTCTCCCCCGAAGTTAATCGGAGAAGACTAGACTCGAGCAATCTGCTGAGCAATAAAAATGGTCAGTTCACGCCGTCGAGCAGGCGACGGGCGATGACCTGGGCCTGGATCTCGGCCGCGCCCTCGAAGATGTTGAGGATGCGCGCGTCGCAGAGCACCCGGCTCACCTTGTATTCCAGCGCGAAGCCGTTGCCGCCGTGGATCTGCAGGGCGTTGTCCGCCGCCGCCCAGGCCACGCGGGCGCCGAGCAGCTTGGCCATCCCCGCCTCCAGGTCGCAGCGCCGGCCTTCGTCCTTCTCGCGCGAGGCGTGGTAGCTGAGCTGACGCGCCACCATGATCTCCACCGCCATCATCGCCAGCTTGTCATAGACCCGCGGGAAGGCGATCAGCGACTTGCCGAACTGCTTGCGGTCCTCGGCGTATTGCATTCCCAGCTCCATGGCGCACTGCGCCACGCCCACGGCGCGGGCCGCGGTCTGGATGCGGGCCGATTCGAAGGTCTGCATGAGCTGCTTGAAGCCCTGGCCCTCGACGCCGCCGAGCAGGTTCTCGGCCTTGATCTCGAAGCCGTCGAAGCCGAGCTCGTATTCCTTCATCCCGCGATAGCCGAGCACCTCGATCTCGCCGCCGGTCATGCCCTCGGCGGGGAAATCCTCGGTCTCGGTCATCCGGGGCTTCTCGGCCAGGAACATCGACAGGCCGGAATAGTTCGTGGTCTCGGGATCGGTGCGCACCAGCATGGTCATCACGTCGGCGCGGGCGGCGTGGGTGATCCAGGTCTTGTTGCCCGTCACCTTGTAGACGTCGCCGTCCTTCACCGCGCGGGTGCGGAGGCTGCCGAGGTCGGAGCCGGTGTTGGGCTCGGTGAACACGGCCGTCGGCAGGATCTCGGCCGAGGCGATCTTGGGCAGCCAGTGGTCCTTCTGCTCCGGCGTGCCGGAGGAGATGATCAGCTCCGCCGCGATCTCCGAGCGGGTGCCCAGCGAGCCGACGCCGATATAGCCGCGCGACAGTTCCTCCGAGACGACGCACATCGCCGTCTTGCCCATGCCGAAGCCGCCGAATTCCTCGGGGATGGTCAGGCCGAACACGCCCAGCTCGCCCATCTCGTTGAGGATCTCGATCGGGATCAGCTCATCCTTCAGGTGCCACTCATGGGCGAAGGGGGCGACCTTCTCGTCGGCGAACCGACGGAACTGGTCGCGGATCATGTCGAATTCCTCGTCCAGCGCGCAGTCGCCGAAGGTGGAGGAGGCTTTCTGCTCGCCCATCAGCTCCACCAGCCGGCGGCGCGAGGCGTTGGTGTTTCCGCCCGCGATCAGGGCCTGGACCTCGGGGATGCCGAGCGCCTCGGCCACGTCCTCGGCGATGCCGAGATCGGCCGGGCGGGCGAATTCGTTCTGGCTCATCATCACGCCGCCCTGAAGCTGGGCGAGATATTCCGCGAAGGCGAGCTGCAGGATCAGCTTCTCGATCTCGCCCAGCTTGCCGGCGGCCGAGAGACGCTCCGACCAGGCCTGCATCTGGGTGAGGCTCTGGGCGTAGGTGGCGATCCAGCTGACCGCGTGGGCGGCGCGCTGGTTCTGCTCCAGCAGGGCGCCGGAGACCTTGCCGTCCACGGTGACCATGGCGGACAGCGCGCGGCGGGCCGACATCAGCACGGATTCGGCGGCCGGCGCGGCGGCGGCGGTCAGCGCCGTCAGGTCATCCAACAGCGCGGGGGCGGCGGGGATCGCGGCGGGGCTGTTCATGGCTCATCCTCGGTTTGGCGCGGCCGGGGCCTGCGTAGGGGGGCTGCGTGGCGACGGGCGCGCGGGGTCGGCCGGGGGCGCGGCGCGCGTTTGTTGCAACGCAAAATCTGTCACGGTTCGGGCGCGGACGCTAGGCGCCGCGCCGCCGCGGGTCAAGTGCGGCGCAATATCGTTCCGTCTGGTGGTGGGGCTGGGTGGTTTTGTTGCGCGCCGGGATCGTGCGCGCCCCGCCCCCGCCGCACCCCCGCCGCGCCTCCGCTCCTGCCCCCGCCGCAGCCGCTATCCGCGCCCGGGCAGGCCTGCTATGCGCATCGCATCATGTTGAACGAGCTTCTCTCCGATCACGGCGCGCTGGCGCTGGCGCTGGCCCTGGGCGGGATGCTCGCGGCGGGTTTCGCCAAGGGGGTCGTCGGCTTCGCGCTGCCGATGATCGCCATCTCCACCATCGGCTCGGTGCTGCCGGCGCCCCTGGCGGTGGCCGCGATCATCGGGCCGGCGGTGATCACCAATATCTGGCAGACCTTCCGGCAAGGCCTCGGCGCCGCGTGGGAAAGCCTGCGGCGGTTCTGGCTGCTCAACCTCGTCATGTTCGGCGCCATCGGCGTGACCGCCCAGCTGGTCACCGTGCTGTCGGAGGCCGCGCTCTTCGCCATTCTGGGCATCGGCGTCTGCGGCTTCGCGCTGATCCAGCTTCTGGGCCTGCGCATGCCGCGCCCCTCCCCCCGCCGGCTGAAGATCGTCGAGGCCTGCGTGGCCATGGTGGCGGGGTTCTTCGGCGGGTTGTCCGGGGTCTGGGGGCCGCCGATCCTGATGTATTTCATGGCCTTGGAACTGCCCAAGGTCGAGATGGTGCGCGCCCAGGGGGTCAGCTTCCTGCTCGGCTCGATGATCCTGGTGGCGGCGCATCTGCGCTCGGGCCTGCTGCTGGGCGAGGGCGGGCAGCTGTCGGCGCTGATGGTGCTGCCGGCGATGGCGGGGATGGCGCTGGGGCTGATGGTGCAGGACCGGCTGGACCAGGCGCGGTTCCGCAAGGCGACGCTGATCGTGCTGGTGATCGCCGGGGCCAACCTGCTGCGGCGGGCGCTGACCGTCTGAACGGCGCGCCCGCCGGCGGGCCTCAGGCCGCCCGTCAGGCCGCGCGCCCCCGCCGCCGCACGCCGGGGATCGGGGCGGAACCGGGCGACTTGCGCTCCAGCCGGAAGGCCAGCGCCGCGGCGATCGCCTCATTCGCCGGGGTCATCCGGAAGCCGGGCAGGGCGGCGTCGAAGGCCGCGCCGTCGATGCGATGCGGGATCTCCCACATATAGCGCATCTCCAGCACCTCCCGCCCCAGCTTCCAGAACGGGGCCGCGAGCCGCAGGCCCAGCCACGGGAACCCGGTCGGCCGCAGGTCCCGCTCTGCTGCGCGGGACATGGCGGCGATCAGCTCGGCGCCGGTCAGGGTCAGGCCCGGAAACCCCAGCGGAGCCCAGTCCGGCAGCGTCTCCCGCCGCGCCGCGAGGTCCGTGCAGGCCCGCGCCATGTCCGGCAGGAAGGCCCAGGCATGGGGCCGGTCCAGCGGGCCGGGATAGCGGACCCGGCCCGCCGCGACGGGGGCCGAGACCTGCGCCTCGAACCAGTTCGCCCCCGGCCCGGTGTCCAGAAAATCCCCCGCCCGCAGCAGGAGAGTGCGGACCCCGTGCAGCTCGGCCGCATCGCGGAAGGCGGCCTCCTGCGCCATCCGCAGGCGGCCCTTGGCGGTGGTGGGGCGGAAGCGCGTCGCCTCGGTCAGCCGTTCGGGCATGCCGGCGCCGTAGGGATAGAGATTGGCGGGAAACACATGCGTCGCCCCGGTGGCGCGGGCGGCGGCGATCACCGCGGCGGTCTGGGGCGGCAGCTCCCGCGCCCAGTCGGGATAGGGCGCGTTGAGGCCGTTGACGATCACGGCCGCCCCCTGCGCCGCCGCGATCAGCTGGGCGGGGTCGCGCGCATCCCCGGCGACGGGGGCCGCGCCGGGAATATCCGCGTCGCCGCGCCGGGTCAGCGCGCGCACGTTCCAGCCGGCGGCGACGAAGGCCGCGGCGGCATGGCGGCCGAAGCGCCCGTTGGCGCCGAGGATCAGGGCGGTGTCGGTCATGGCAGGTCTCCTGGGGCTGTCGGGCGGGATCGCCCGGTTGGGATGCTGCGCGCCCTCTTCCTATCGGCTATTCTTCTGCGTGGCGGAATGCCCGGAATCGGATGGAAGATATGCGCGAATGAATGGCCCCGACGGCCCCGACGGCCTCGACTGGTCCGACCTCCAGGCCCTGCTGGCGGTGGCGCGGGCGGGCTCCTTCTCCGCCGCCGCGCGCGAAGGAGGGGCCAGCCAGCCCACGCTCACCCGCCGCATCGCCGGGCTGGAGGCGCGGCTGGGCGCCGTGCTGATGGAGCGGGGCGCCGCCGGCATCCGCCTGACCGACGCGGGCCGCGAGGCGATGGCCCGCGCCGAGGCGATGGAGGACGCCGCCGCCCGCCTCTCCCTCTCCGCCGCGCGGCGGGGCCGGGGGCGGGGGGTGACGGGGGTGGTGCGCATCACCGCCTCGCGCATCGTGACCACCTATCTCCTGCCGCCGCTGATCGCGGACCTGCTCGACGCCGAACCGGGGCTGGAGATCGAGCTGGTGGCCTCCGACCAGACCTCCAACCTGCTGCGGCGCGAGGCCGACATCGCCCTGCGCATGTATCGCCCCACGCAGGCGGATCTGGTGGCCCGCAAGGTCGGGATGCTGGCCATCGGGCTCTACGCCGCGCCCGCCTATCTCGACCGTCACGGCACGCCGGAGACGCCCGAGGACCTCTCGCGCCATCGCCTGCTGGGCTATGACCGCTCCGACCTGGTGCGGCGGGGGTTCGCCGCCGCGGGCCTGCCCCAGCCGCGCGAGGCGTTCCGGCTGCGGTCCGACGACCAGGTCGCCTATTGGGAGGCGGTGGCGGCCGGGGCGGGGATCGGAGGCGGGCAGGTGGCGGTGGCCGCGCGCGACGCTCGGGTGCGCCGGGTGCTGCCTCAGGCGCCGATCCCGCCGCTGGAGCTGTGGATCGCCGCGCACGCGGAGCTGCGGGCCTCGGCCAGGGTGCGACGGGTGTTCGATCATCTGGTCGAGGGGCTCGGGCGGGTCGTGGCGGCGACGGGCTGAATGCGCAACATTTGAGTTGCATAAGTGCGGATCCATGCGCAAGCTGCATGCAACGTTTCAGTTGCCCATCGCGGACGGAGCACGCCATGCAGGACATCATCGAACGCAGCCTGGAGCTTCCCCACCCGCCGTCCCGCGTCTGGCGGGCGCTGACCGATCCCGCCCGCTTCGGCGCCTGGTTCGGCGTGGCGATGGAGGGGCCCTTCGCCCTCGGCCAGCCCGTCGTCGGCCGCTTCACGATCCCCGGCCATGAGCATGTCCGTTTCGCCTGCGAGGTGGTGGAATGGATCCCGGAGACGGTCTTCGCCTGGCGCTGGAGCCCGCTGGACCCGGAGAAGGGCGCCGACCCGCTTTCGGGTCCCTGCACCCTGGTCCGTTTCGAGATCGCGCCGACCGCCGCCGGCGCCCGCCTGACCGTGGTCGAGAGCGGCTTCGCCGCCCTTCCCGTCAATCGCGCGCAGGAGGCGCTGCGGAGCAATACGCGCGGCTGGGACTTCCAGTTCGGCAATATCGAGCGGTTCCTCGCGGGCGAATCGGCCGATGTCTGAGCCCTCCCGCCCTGCCGCCGCCAGGAGCACCGCCGCCATGATCTTCGCGGCGCTGGGCCATCCGGCCCGGCTGGCCCTGTTCGAGGGGCTGGCCGACGGCCGCCCCCGCTCGATCAAGGAGCTGACCTGGGATCTGGCCAGCGATCCGCTGATCGCGCCCGACGGGCTGACCCGTCAGGGCGTGACCCGGCATCTCGCGGCGCTGGAGGGGGCGGGGCTGGTGGAGGCGCGGCGCGCGGGCCGCGAACGCCGTTTCGCCCTGCGCCGGCAGGGGGCGGCGGAGGCGCAGGTCTTTCTGCGCCGGGTCGAGACGCAGTGGGACGCGGCCCTGCAACGGCTCGCCGCGCAACTGGACGCGGACGTGGAGTCGGTGGCGGAGGCGGGGGCGGAGGCGGAGGAGGAGTAGCCGCACCCGCCCCCCTGTCCCGCCCCCCTGTCCCGCCCCCCTGTCCCGCCCACGCCGCCCGCGCGCGTCGCCGGATTCCGCGGCGCGAATGCCTCTGCCCCGCGGTCATTCCGCCGTCGCGCCCTTGCGCGACGGGGCGGCGCTTGCCACCTGAGCCCCTCTGACTAGAATAGGCGCTGAAAGTTTGGGGCGCCGCCGCAGCGCGGCGCCGGGGATGCGCGGCGGGCGGAGACGTCCGGCGCGCGCCCCTTTTTGTTTCGGCGACCTTCCGGGCCTGGTCCGGAAGCGGAGCGATGGAGATGGCCATGTCCTGGACGGACGAGCGGGTCGAGCTGCTCAAGAGCATGTGGAGCGAGGGCAAGAGCGCGAGCCAGATCGCCAAGGCGCTGGGCGGGGTCACCCGCAACGCCGTGATCGGCAAGGTGCATCGTCTTGGCCTGTCCAACCGCACCGCCGCGCCCAAGCCCGCGGGCAAGGACATGCCGGAGGATGCGGTCGCGGCCTCGCCGCCGCCCTCTCCCGCGCCCGCCCCGGCGCCCGCGGCCGCCGCGCCGCGCCCGGCGGCGCCGGAGCCCGCCGCCGCCCCGACGCCGGCCCCCGCCGCGCCCGCCGCCCGCGCGCCCGAACCCGCGCCCAGCGCGCCCGAGCCCGCCGCCGCCCCGGCCCCCGTGGCGGAACGGCCGGTCGCGCGCGTCGCGCCGGTGATCCCGCCCAACGGCCCGCAGCCGCCCGCGGTCTCCGAAGTCTCCGAGGAGGCCCGCCGCAACCTCGAGGAAGTCGAGAAGCGGGCCCGCCGGCTCAACCTGCTCCAGCTCACCGAGCGGACCTGCAAATGGCCGATCGGCGATCCGGCGACGGATGACTTCTTCTTCTGCGGCCTGCCCTCGATCGGCGGGAAGCCCTATTGCGAGACCCATGTCTCGGTCGCCTTCCAGCCGATGAGCGCCCGCCGGGACCGCGCCCGCAGCCGCTGAGCGCCGCGCCCCCGGAGCAAAGAACAGCCCGCGAAGAACAACCCGCCGCCGCGCCCGTCATGGGCGCGGCGGTTCGCGTTTCGGGGAAGGGCGTCGGGGAGAAAGGGGGCGGGAAGGGGGCGGGTCAGTCCGCGTCCGGCTCGGGAAAGGGCGGGGCCTCGTCGATCTCGCGCCCCGACTGCATCCACCAGGACGCGGCGGCGATGCGGCGGGCCTGGTCGCCGATCCGCTCCAGATCCTTGGCGAGGAACAGGCGCTGGGCGAAGCGGGCCACGTCCTGCGGACGCTCGGCCATGCCGGCCACCAGACTGTCCAGCAGCGACGAGAAATGCGCGTCCAGCGCCGCGTCGCGCCGCCAGACCGCCCGCGCCCGGGCGGCGTCGCGGGCCTGATGCGCCGACAGCGCCATGGAGAGCTGCGACAGCGCCCGCCCTCCGAAGCGGCGCAGCGCGAGGTCGGGATCGTCGGGCCCGGCGCTGGCGGAGGCCGCGGCCCCGCGCCCGTCCGCGCAGGCCCCGGCGCGGCGGAGTTCGGCCCCGCGCGCGGCGATGTTGGCGGCCAGCTCTCCGGTCCGCTCCAGCGCCGGGATCATCCGCAGGGCGGCCAGCACCAGCCGCAGATCCGCCGCCATCGGTTGCCGCAGCGCCAGCACGAACGCCGCCGAGGCGGTGGCCGAGCGGGCGAAGCCGGTGAGCCGGGCGCGACGCGCGGCGGCGTCCTCGGCCAGCGCGGGATCGCCGGTCTCCATCGCGCGCAGGGCGAGGTCGGTCAGCTCCTCCGCCTGACCGCCGAGACGCAGGGTCAGCGCGACGATGCCGGTCAGATCCTCGTCGAAGGCCGACACGGTGTGACGCCGCCCGGCCGGGGTTCCGGGGGCGGCGTGGGATGACGCGCCGGGGGGCGGCGGGGGAGGGGAACGCTCGAACATGCTGGCGGACACGAGATGGCGAGAGGGCGGGATTTCGCGAACCCGCAGGTTAGTCCGCCTCTGTTGCAGTCTTGTGTCGCCTCTGGGGCGTTTTCACGGATCTGCGCGCATCCGGAGGGCGCGGCGCGCGAAAAACCCCGCGCGCCGCGCCGCGGCGGCCGGATCAGGCGCCCGTGGCGTGACTCGGCGCCGGGACGCCGGCGTCGGGGCCGGGGGCGTCGTCCTCGGCCGCCGGCGCGCCGGCGCGCTCCACCGGCAGCCAGAGGGTGAAGCTGGAGCCCTCGCCCGGCGTGCTTTCGATCGACAGCTCGCCGCGATGGCGCGACAGGATGTGCTTGACGATGGCCAGCCCCAGCCCGGTGCCGCCCTGGCTGCGGCTGCGCTTGACCGAGACCCGGTAGAAGCGTTCGGTCAGCCGGGGGATATGCTCGGCGGGCACGCCTTCGCCATGGTCGCGGACGCGCAGGCCGACCATGCCCGGATGGTCCGGCGTGGCGGGGGCGCGGCTCAGCTCCACCGGCCCGTCGCCGCCGTATTTCAGCCCGTTCTCCAGCAGGTTGCCGATGGCCTGGATCAGCTGGTCGCGGTCGCCGCGCACCCTCGGGCCGCGGGCGGGAAGGTCCGTGGTGATGGCCGTGCCGCGCTCCTCCGCCATGGGAGCGAGGCTTTCGGCGGTTTCGTGGGCGATCTCGCCGAGATCCACGAGGTCGGTGGGCGCGACATGCTCGTTCAGCTCGATGCGGTTGAGCGACAGCAGGTCGTCGACCAGCCGCTGCATCCGCTCCGCCTGCGCCTGCATGATGCCGAGGAACCGCTCCCGCGCCGCCTCGTCGTCGCGGGCGGGGCCCTGGAGGGTCTCGATGAAGCCCTTGATGGAGCTGAGCGGGGTGCGGAGTTCGTGGCTGGCATTGGCGATGAAGTCGGTGCGCATGCGGGCGTGGCGCATGTCCTGGGTGCGGTCCTGGAACAGGCACAGCACCCGCCGCCCGCCCGGCTGCGCGCCGGCGCCGGCGCCGCCGCCGTCCACATGCGCCGACAGCACCCGGCTGCGGTCCCCGTGCAGGGTGAAGTCGAAGCTGGAGGGGGCGGCGCCGGCCAGCGACTCGGACAGGGCGTCGAGCAGGTCGGGGGCGCGGAAGGACATCGAGTAGTGCTCGCCCTCGCGCAGCCGTTCGAACAGGGCGCGGGCGGCGAGGTTGGCGTAGATCACCATGCCGTGCCCGTTGATCATCAGCAGCGCCATCGGCAGGCGGTCCAGCGCGGCGCGGCCCAGGCCGGGTTCCATCAGCGGGTAGGGGGCGGCGCCGTCCTCGGCCCGCCCGGTCCGCCCGGCCTGGGCGGCGGGGCGGTCGGCGGCGATCACCACGGCCCGGCGCACGGCGGCGGCGTTGGGCAGGCCGAAAGCGGCGACGAGCGCGGTCAGCAGGCCGGCGGCGACCTGCCCCTCCTGGCCCCATCCGGCGGACTGGGCGAGCAGCGCCGCCCCGATGCCCGCGGCGGCGGTCCCGAGGCGCCCGCCCCGCTGCGTCCAGAGTTCCATGACCGCGACCATCCTTTCCGCCTGCGTCCCGCAATGGCGCGGGTTAGCACGCCATGTCCCCGACGCGAAGCGGCTTCGGCTTCGCGAAACGGTCATATCGCGATGCGACTTTGCCTTCGCCGTCCGGTCACATATGTATCGCGCGCGGCCCGGCAGGGGATCGGGCCCGCGAATCGCCCTGCGCCCGGGTCCGGACCCCCGCGCCGGGCAGCCGCCGAGGGACGCCCGGACATGATCCGCTACACGCTGCGCTGCGCAGACGGCCACGATTTCGAAAGCTGGTTCCAGTCGGCCGAGACCTATGACCGCCTGAAAACCGTCGGGGGGCTGAGCTGCGCCGTCTGCGGATCGCCGGAGGTCGAGAAGGCGCTGATGGCGCCGCGGGTGACGTCGTCGCGCCGCAAGGCCGCCGCTGCCGTCGAAGCGCCCGCGGAACCCGCCGCGGAGGCGCCGCGCCCGCTCGCCGACGCGCCCGCCCCCGCCCCGGCGGAGGACCGCGCCACGCTGCTGTCTGCCCCCGGCTCGCCGCTGGAGGCCGCGATGCGCGCCCTGCGCGAGAAGGTCGAGGCCACGGCCGAGAATGTCGGCCACGACTTCCCCCGCCTGGCGCGGGAGATGCACGAGGGCGAGACCGAGGACCGCCCGATCTACGGCGAGGCCACCCGCGAGGAGGCCCGCGAGCTGATCGAGGACGGCATTCCCGTCGCACCGCTGCCCTGGAGCGGCCGCAAGGGCAACTGATCCGACCCGCGCCGACCCGCCGCGCCGGCGTCATGATACCGTCACGACGCGCCCCCGGATTTCGACTTGCCCACGGCCCCGCCATGGGCCACGCTGAACCCACGTCCGGCGCTGATCGGGCGCGGCGCGCATCCAGATGGAGAGCCCTTGGCGCAGTTTGTTCTGTCCGCCGAATCCGGCCGTCGGACCCCGTCCGACGACGACCCCGCAATGCCCGGCGCGTCCTCCGAGACGCTGCTGGATTTCCCTGACAACTCGCTGCTGGCCCCGCTCTGCGGCGCTTTCGACCGGCATCTCGCCCAGGTCGAACAGGCGCTGACGGTGCAGATCCTGCGACGGGGCAACGTGCTCGCCATCCATGGCGAGGCCGGCGCCCGGACGCTGGCGGCCGAGGCGCTCAGCGCGCTTTACCTGAGGCTCGAACAGGGCCGGCCGGTGGAGCCGGGCGACGTCGACGCCGCCCTGCGCTTCGGGGCCGAGAGCCCGCCGGACCCGGCCGCCGCGCCCGGCCCGCCGCGGGAGAACCAGCTCGAGATGTTCGCCGGCGGCAAGCTGGAGATCCGCACCCGCAAGAAGACCGTGGAGCCGCGCACCGCGGCCCAGCGCGACTATGTGCGCGCGCTGTTCGACCGCGAGCTGGTCTTCGGCGTCGGCCCCGCGGGCACCGGCAAGACCTATCTCGCGGTCGCGGTCGGCGTGTCGATGTGGCTGGAGGGCCGGGTGGACCGGATCATCCTGTCGCGTCCGGCGGTGGAGGCGGGCGAGCGGCTCGGCTTCCTGCCCGGCGACATGAAGGAGAAGATCGACCCCTACATGCAGCCGCTCTACGATTCGCTCAACGACCTGCTGCCGCCCGGCCAGGTGCAGAAGGCGATGCTGGACAAGAAGATCGAGATCGCGCCGCTGGCCTTCATGCGCGGGCGCACGCTGTCCAACGCCTTCATCGTGCTGGACGAGGCGCAGAACGCCACCGAGATGCAGATGAAGATGTTCCTCACCCGGTTGGGCGAGGGGTCGCGCATGTCGATCAACGGGGATCTCAGCCAGGTGGATCTGCCGCGCGGCGTGCGCTCGGGGCTGGATCAGGCGGTGCGGCTGCTGGCGGATGTGAAGGGCGTGGGCATGACCCGGTTCAAGGCCGCGGACGTGGTGCGTCACCCGATGGTGCAGAGGATCATCGAGGCCTATGACGCCGAATACGGCGACGAGGGCCGACGGGAGGGGATCGATGGCCGACCCGGCCGCTGACGCGCCCGCCGCCCCGGATGCGGCGATGGATGCGGTGACGGAGGCGGGCGACCGGCCTCCGTCCCTTCCCGCCATCGCCATCGAACTGGCGGTGGAGGACGAACGCTGGGCCGAGGCGCTGGGCGGCGACGGCGGGCTGGAGGCGCTGGCCGCCGAGGCCGCGGCGCTGGCGCTGGTCGCGGCCGGGGTCGCGGCGGAGGGTCGCTCGATCAGCGTGCTGTTCGCCGATGACGACACGGTCGCCCGCCTGAACGAAAGCTTCCGGGGCAAGGCCGCGCCCACCAACGTGCTGTCCTGGCCCGCCCATGAATTGCGGGCCGAGGCGGAGGGCCGCGCCGATGGCGCGCGCCCCTCCGCCCCGCCCCCGCCCGAGACCGACGGCCCCTGGGGCGGCGAGCCCGACAGCCTCGGCGACGTGGCGCTGGCCTGGGAGACGGTGGCGGCGGAGGCGGAGGCGCAGGGGATCGCGCTGGCCGATCACGTGCGGCACCTCGGCCTGCACGGAGTCCTTCATCTTCTGGGTTACGATCACGAGCGCGACGGCGACGCCCGCCTGATGGAGGGCCTGGAGAGCGAGGCTCTGCTTGCCGCGGGGCGCGCGGACCCTTATCTCGCGCAGTCCATGCCGGCGGACGAGACGCCGGGGAAGATCCCGAAAAAGGCCCGGCCCCGCGCCGGCGCCAAGAAGGCAAGGAGCGATGGACGCTGATCGAAGTTCGGTCGACCCCGCGAGGGTCGGGCCGTCGGACATGTCGCGCGATGAGGACGGGGCGCAAGGCCGCGACTCGGGCGCGGGGCTCTCCGAAGAAGGCGGGTCCTCCCCGTCGCTGATCTCCCGCCTGTTCGGCCGCCGAGGCGCCGCCGACGAGGATGAGGAGGACGCGGCCCCCGCCTCCCCCAGCGCCGGCGAACGGGCCATGCTGGTCAATGTGCGCCGCCTGCGCGAGCTGCGGGTGATCGACGTCATGGTCCCCCGCGCCGATATCGAGGCGGTGGACCTCGCGACCGGGCTCGACGACCTGGTCGCCGCCTTCCGCCACACCCGCCATACGCGGCTGCCGGTCTATCGCGACACGCTGGACGACCCGCTGGGCTTCATCCACCTCAAGGACCTGGCGCTGCGCTTCGGCTTCAACGGCAACGGGCATGAGCCGCTGGACCTGCGTCCGCTGGTGCGGCCGATGCTGTATGTGCCGCCCTCGATGCCGATCGAGGGGCTTTTGCAGAAGATGCAGGGCGGGCGCATGCACATGGCGCTGGTCATCGACGAATACGGCGGCGTCGACGGGCTGGTGACCATCGAGGACGTGCTGGAGCAGATCGTCGGCGATATCGAGGACGAGCACGACGTCGCCGACGCCTTCGCCTGGCGCAAGGAGACCGACGGCGTCTACATCTGCGCCGCGCGGCTGGAGATCCCGGAATTCGAGGAGGAGGCCGGCGTCGACCTGCTCTCGGACGAGCTGGACGAGGACGTGGACACGCTGGGCGGGCTGGTCTTCATGCTGGCCGACCGGGTGCCCGAGCGGGGCGAGGTGATCCTGCATCCCGACGGCCACGAATTTGAGGTGCTCGACGCCGATCCGCGGCGCATCAAGCGGCTGCGGGTGCGCCTGAAACGCGGCGACGCGTCGGGGTCGGAGGAGGCCGGCGAGGCCTCGGGGTCCGGCGCCGGAAGCGACGCGGCGTCGGAGGCGCGGGCGGCCGAATGAGGCGGGCGGCGGCGCCCGGTTTCCGGACCGCGCCGGAGGCCGGGGCGCCCGCTCCGCGGGTCTCCCCCGCCCTTTCTCCGCCTCTCCCCTCTCCCCCGGCGGCGGGGGAGGGGGGCGCGCCATACGTCCCCGCGCCTGCGCGCGGGGTCTCCCGGCGGGACGCGCGCGCCGTCCCTTCTCCTCCATCCCCTTCTCCTCCATCCCCCTCTCCCCCATCCCCCTCTCCCCCATCCCCCTCTCCCCCATCCCGGAACCGCCGATGAGCCGACGCCCGCCTCTTTCCGAGCCTGAACGCGCCGCGCGGTCGGAACGTCGCCGCAGGCTCTGGGCCGCGGGGGCGTGCGGCGTGGGGCTGACGCTTGCGCAGGCGCCGGTCTTCGCCTGGCCGCTGGTCTTCGTCGCGGTCCCGGCGCTGGTCGTGCTGATCTTCGGACGGGCGGAGCGGCGGGAGGCCTTCGGGCTCGGCTGGGCGGCGGGGACGGGCTATTTCCTCACCGGGCTCTACTGGGTGGCCGAGGCGTTCCTGGTCGATATCGTCCGCCACGGCTGGATGGCGCCCTTCGCCATCGCCGGGCTGGGCGCCGGGCTGGGATTGTTCTGGGGCGCCGCCGCCTGGGTCGCCCGGCGGACGGGCGGGCGGGGGATCTCGGCGCCGGTCGCCTTCGCCGCGGCGCTGACCCTGGCGGAGTTCGCGCGCGCGCATGCGCTGACCGGCTTCCCCTGGGGGCTGACCGCCTACGCCTTCGCCGACAGTCCCGTGGCCCAGACCGCGGCGCTGTTCGGGCCGCACATGCTGGGCTTTCTGACGGTGCTGCTCGCGGGGCTGCCCGCCGTCGCCTGGCTGGCCTGGCCCGCGCCCCGTCCGCCCCTGCGCGCGGCGCTGGCCTGGGCCTGCGTGCCGGCGGCCGCCCTCTCCGCCGCCTGGGTCTGGGGGGCGGAGCGGCGCTCGGCCCCCGACGCCCCCGCCCCCGACGCCCTGCAGGTGCGGCTGGTCCAGCCCAACGCCGCCCAGCGCGCCAAATGGGACCCGGAGGAGATCCCGCGCATCTTCGCCCGGCTGCGCGCCCTGTCGGCCCCCGCCGAGGGCGAGCCCGCGCCCGACGTGGTGATCTGGCCCGAGACCGCCGTCCCCTGGCTGCTGGAGCGCGAGCCCGAGGCCCGCGCCCTGATCGCCGAAAGCGCGGGGGGCGCCCCGGTCCTTCTCGGCGCCCGGCGGATCGTCGACGGGCCGGACGGGCGTCCGGGCTGGCGCAACGCGCTGCTGGCGCTGGACGCGCAGGGCGGGATCGCGTCGGCCTATGACAAGCGCCACCTGGTGCCCTTCGGCGAATACATGCCCCTGCATGACTGGATGGCGGGGATCGGGCTGGGCCCGCTGGTGGGGGAGAACGGCGGCTTCGCGCCCGGCGCCGGCGACCCGGTGCTGCGCATCGAGGGCCTGCCGCCCTTCGCCGCCCAGATCTGCTACGAGACCATCTTCCCCCACGAGATGCCCGGGCCCGGCCCCGACCAGCGCCCCGACTGGATCGTGCAGGTGACCAACGACGCGTGGTTCGGCGCGTCGTCGGGGCCCTGGCAGCACTTCCACCAGGCGCGGATGCGGGCGATCGAGCAGGGGCTGCCGCTGGTGCGCGCGGCCAATACCGGCGTCTCGGCGGTGATCGACGCCCGCGGCCGGGTGGTGGAGCGGCTGGGGCTGAACGCGGCCGGCGCCCTTCAGGCCGCCCTGCCGCCGCCGCTGCCGCCGACGCCCTACGCGCGCAGCGGCGACCTGCCGTGGATGGCGGCGCCGCTGCTGGCGCTGCTGGCCGCGGCCGGCGCGGCGCGGGCGGGCCGTCGGCGCCGCGCCGGCTGAGCCGGGGACGCCGCCGGGCGGCCGCCGCCGGGCGGTCTGATCCGGGCCGGGGCCGCCTTTTCCGGAGGGTGCGCGGGGGGGGCGCGCGCGCCATGCCGCGCTGCGGCGCGACCGATCCGCCCGCGCCTGCCCTTCGCTTGACCCCATCCCCATGGACTGCTTAGTCAAGGGCCTGAACGCGGTTGCAACCTTTCCGCGCGCGTTTGCGCGGAATCCCTCGAAGGAGCGTCACTTGGCTCGAGACAGCTATCTTTTCACCTCGGAATCCGTTTCTGAAGGCCACCCGGACAAGGTCTGCGACCGCATCTCCGATGCCGTCCTGGACGCCTTCCTCGCCGCGGACCCTGTCTCCCGAGTGGCCTGCGAGACCTTCGCGACCACCGACCGCGTGGTGATCGGCGGCGAGGTCCGCGGCCCCGGCGACGTGATCCGCGCCGTCGAGGAGATCGCCCGCGACTGCGTGAAGGACATCGGCTATGAGCAGGACGGCTTCCACTGGGCCAACCTGAAGGTCGACAACTACCTGCACGCCCAGTCCGCCGACATCGCCCAGGGCGTCGACGCCGCCGGCGCCAAGGACGAGGGCGCGGGCGACCAGGGGATCATGTTCGGCTACGCCTCGGACGAGACCGAGGCCCTGATGCCGGCCCCGATCCACTACGCCCACCTGATGCTCAAGAAGCTGGCCGAGGTCCGCAAGTCGGGCGAGCATGGCTGGCTGGGTCCGGACGCCAAGTCCCAGCTCACCGTGCGCTACGTCAATGGCCAGCCGGTGGGGATCACCTCCATCGTGCTGTCGACCCAGCATCTCGACGCCTCGCTGACCTCGGCGATGGTGCGCGAGCGGGTGGAGCCGCTGATCCTCGGCGTGCTGCCCGAGGGCTGGGTGAGCCCGGAGACGGTGTGGCACGTGAACCCGACCGGCAAGTTCGTCATCGGCGGGCCGGACGGCGACGCCGGGCTGACCGGGCGCAAGATCATCGTGGACACCTATGGCGGCGCGGCTCCGCATGGCGGCGGCGCGTTCTCGGGCAAGGACCCGACCAAGGTGGACCGCTCGGCCGCCTATGCGGCGCGCTACCTCGCCAAGAACGTGGTGGCGGCGGGGCTGGCGAAGAAATGCGTGATCCAGCTGAGCTACGCCATCGGCGTCAGCCAGCCGCTGTCGATCTACGCCGACACGTTCGGCACCGGCCAGGTCGCCGAGGAGAAGATCGAGGCCGCGCTGGCCGAGGTCATGGATCTCAGCCCCCGCGGCATCCGCACCAAGCTGGAGCTGAACAAGCCGGTCTACCAGCGCACCGCCGCCTACGGGCATTTCGGCCGGGCGCCGGACGCGGATGGCGGCTTCTCCTGGGAAAAGACCGACCTGACCGACGCGCTGAAGGCGGCCGTCTGACGGCGCGCGCGCCCGGCCTCGCGCCGGGACCCTGACGAGACCGGCGCGCCGCCCTCCGACCCCGGAGGGCGGCGCGTGCGTTTCGGGATGCGGGCGGGATGAGAGGCCGGGACGATGAGCATGGAACGGAGCGCGGGCGACCCGGCGGGCCGGGCGCCGCCCTGGACCGGCGGCTGCCGCTGCGGCGCGGTGCGGCTGGAGGCGACGGCGGCGCCGGTGATGGCGGTCGCCTGCCACTGCAAGGGCTGCCGGCGGATGACCGGCGGGGCGTATTCGCTGAGCCTGATGCTGCCCGAGGCCGGCTTCCGCCTGACGGCGGGGGAGACGGTGCGGGCGGGGCTCGGCGCCGCGCTGGAGGGGGGGCTGGCGCTGGGGAGCGGGGAGAACCCGGACCTCGCCGCGGCGCTCGACCATCGCGCCTGCCCGGTCTGCAAGAGCTGGATGTTCACCCGCATCGCGATGCTGCCGGACATGGTGAACCTGCGGGCCGCGATGCTGGACCGGGACGCATGGGTGACGCCCTTCGTGGAGACCTGCAGGGCCGAGGCGCAGCCCGGCATCGTCACCGGCGCCCGCCACGCCTTCGACGGCTTTCCCGACGCGGCGGCCTGGCCCGGGCTGATGATCGCCTACGCGCGGGAGGGCGCCCGCCCCTGACGCGCCCGCCCCTGACGCGCCCGCCCCTGACGCGCCGCCCCAGACGCGCCGCCCCAGACGCGCCGCCCCAGTCGCGCCCTTGCCGGCGATCCCCGCGCCGGCTCCGCGCGGGCGCGGGCCGGTCCGAGGTCGTGGTCCGCAGGCGCCCCGGCCCGGGCCCGATCCGCGTCGATCCGCGCCGATCCGCGCGCGCGGCTGGACAGCGACGACCGGGACGCTGTATCGCCCCCGCCATGACCGATATTCCGATCCGAAGCGACGGCGCCCCCTGGCGCAACTTCCATGGCCGACGCCATGGCAAGACCCTGCGCGCCGGCCAGGCGCAGCACCTGGAGACGACGCTGGAGCGGCTGCGCCCGCCCCGCGTGGGATGGGACGAGAACCCGGAGCGGGAGGCCATCGACCTGTCCGCCCTGTTCGGGCGGGAGGCGCCGGTCTGGCTGGAGGTCGGGTTCGGCGGCGGCGAGCACATTCTGGCGACCGCCGAGGCGCAGCCCGACGTGAACCTGCTGGGCTGCGAGCCCTTCGTGAACGGCGTGGCGATGTGCGTGGCGGATCTCGACCGGCGCGGGATCGGCAATGTCCGGGTGCATCCCGGCGACGCCCGCGACCTGATGGAAGTGATGCCCGAGGGCTCGGCGGCGCGGGCCTATCTGCTTTATCCCGATCCCTGGCCGAAGACCCGGCACCACAAGCGGCGCTTCATGAACCCCGAGGGGCTGGACCTGTTCGCGCGGGTGCTGAGCTCGGGCGCGGAGCTGCGGGTGGCGACGGATATCGAGGATTACGTGCGGCACTCGCTGGCGGTCGTGGCGGCGCATCCGGCGTTCGAATGGACCGCCGAGCGGCCGGGCGACTGGCGCGAGCCCTGGGCCGGCTGGCATCGCACCCGCTACGAGGCGAAGGCGATTCGCGAAGGCCGGACGCCGCATTACCTGATCTTCCGCCGGGGCTGAGCGTCGTCCGGGGACGGCGCGCGCGCCCCGCTCCGGCCGGGGCTCCCCACCCGCCCGCCCTCGCCCCGCCCGGAGCGGGGCGCGCGCGCCGGGCTGTTGCGGATGCAAGGCGCCTGCGTTCTGCGCGGCACGGGCACGGGCACGGGCACGGGCCCGGGGCGGAATCGAAAGGGGGGAGGCGGTCGCCCGCCTCCCCCCCCGGTCGATGCGCCATCCCGAAAGGGATCAGGCGAAGAACTGACCGCCATTGGCCGAGATCACCGAGCCGGTGATGAAGCCCGCATCGTCCGAGGACAGGAAGGCCACGCAGCGCGCGATCTCCTCGGGCTCGCCGAGGCGGCCGACGGGGATCTGGGCGATGATCGACTCGCGCACCTTCTCGGGCACGGCCATGACCATGTCGGTGGCGATATAGCCCGGCGCGACCACGTTCACGGTGATCCCGGCGCGCGCGCCCTCCTGGGCCAGCGCCCGGGTGAAGCCGATGTCGCCGGCCTTGGCGGCGGAGTAGTTGGCCTGCGCGAACTGGCCCTTCTGCCCGTTGATCGAGGAGATGGTGACGATGCGCCCGAACTTGCGGTCCCGCATGCCGGTCCACACGTTGTGGGTCATGTTGAAGACGCCGGTCAGGTTGGTGTCGATCACCGCCTTCCAGTGGTCCGGGGTCATCTTGTGGAAGGGCGCGTCGCGGGTGATGCCGGCGTTGTTGATCAGGACGTCGACCGGGCCCTTGTCGGCCTCGACCTGGGCGATGCCGGCCTTGCAGGCGTCGTAATCCGCCACCGACCACTTGTAGACGTCGATGCCATGCTCGGCCTTGAAGGCCGCGGCGGCCTCATCGTTGCCGGCGTAGTTGGCGGCCACCGTGTAGCCCGCGGCCTTCAGCGCGATAGAGATCGAGGCGCCGATCCCGCGGCTGCCGCCGGTCACAAGTGCAACGCGTCCCATGGTGATTCCTCCGGTTTGCTGTCGACCCCGGCGTCATCGCGTCGGTGGTCGGAAATGGTCGGGTAATTTTCTTGCGCTCACCCAAGGTCGTCCGTCTCATATATTTCGCGGCTTCGCAAGGCGCGGAGCGGGGCCGCGTCGCGATCCGGGAAAAAGAGCGGGGAGGCCGAGGGAGAGGGCGGGCCTGGCCCGGCCGGCGCCGCGAGCGGGCGACGCCGGCCGGAAGCGGTCGGGGGCCGGAAGCGGTCGGGTCAGCCGCGCTCGACGCACATGGCGACGCCCATGCCGCCGCCGATGCACAGGGTGGCGAGCCCCTTCTTCGCGTCGCGACGCTGCATCTCGAACAGCAGGGTCATCAGCACGCGGGCGCCGGAGGCCCCGATGGGGTGGCCGATGGCGATGGCGCCGCCGTTGACGTTCACGATGGACGGATCCCAGCCCATGTCCTTGTTCACGGCGCAGGCCTGGGCGGCGAAGGCCTCGTTGGCCTCGATCAGATCGAGGTCCTCGACCTTCCACCCGGCCTTGTCGAGCGCCTTGCGCGAGGCGTGGACCGGGCCCATGCCCATGATCCTGGGGTCGAGACCGGCGGTGGCGTGGGAGACGATGCGGGCCAGCGGCTCGATCCCGCGCTTTTCGGCGGCGGAGGCCTTCATCAGCACCACGGCGGCGGCGCCGTCGTTGATGCCCGAGGCGTTGGCCGCGGTCACGGTGCCGTCCTTCTTGAAGGCCGGGCGCAGCTTCTGCATGGCGTCGATGGTGGCGCCGTGGCGGATGTATTCGTCCTTGTCGACGACCACCTCGCCCTTGCGGGTCTTGAGGGTGACGGGCGTGATCTCGTCGTCGAAACGCCCCTCCTTCTGCGCGGCCTCGGCCTTGTTCTGGCTGGCGACGGCGAAATCGTCCTGGGCGTCGCGGGCGATCTGGAACTTCTCGGCCACGTTCTCGGCGGTCATGCCCATGTGGTAGCCGTTGAAGGCGTCCCAGAGGCCGTCGCGGATCATGGTGTCGATGAACTCCATGTCGCCCATCTTCTTGCCGGCGCGCAGATAGGCGGCGTGGGCGGAGAGGGACATGGATTCCTGGCCGCCGGCCACCACGATGTCGGCGTCGCCGAGCATCACGTTCTGGGCGCCCAGCGCCACGGCGCGCAGGCCCGAGCCGCAGACCTGGTTGATGCCCCAGGCCGAGGCCGATTCCGGCAGGCCGGCGAGGATATGGGCCTGGCGGGCCGGGTTCTGGCCCTGGGCCGCGGTCAGCACCTGGCCGAGGATGGTCTCGGAGACCTCTCCGGCCTCGATCCCGGCGCGGGCGATGGCGGCGGTGATGGCGGCGGCGCCCAGCTCATGCGCCGGGGTGGCGGCGAAGGCGCCGCTGAAGGCGCCCACAGCGGTGCGCGCGCCGCCTGCGATGACAACTTCGGTCATGTCTTTTCCTCCGTATCGCGCCGCGCAGGGTCGCGCGGGCCGGTTCAAGTATGGGCCGGACCCGAAGGCCGGCCGCTGCCGTTCGGCTTGTTGTTGCGTCGCAGCATACAACCGGGCCGCGGCCTGTCGACTGGGATGGCGCCCTTGCGGCGCCTTGTCCGTTCCTTCGCGAGAGGGGGGACGGTTGCGCGCGAGCCTAGCGAGTCATTCGCCCGCGATAAAGCGCGCCAAAGGTCTCCACACCGTCCGCTCGGCCGAGGAGCCGACGATCATCCCCACATGGCCGGTGCGCGGGCGGCGCAGACCGGCGCCGGGGATGGCGCGGGGCAGCGCCTCGGCGCAATCCGGCGGGGCGATGCGGTCGGAGACCGAGCAGAAGGCAAGCGCCGGGGCCTCGATCGCTTCGGGCACCACCGGCTCGCCGTCAAGGATCCATTCGCCCCGCGCGGTCAGGTTGCGCATGTACCAGCCGATGGCCACGTCGCGGGCCGCGGGGGCGGCCATGGTGACGCCGTCATTGAGCCAGTCCTCGGTGGCGGCGAAGATCTCCACGTTGGGGTCGTCGGGGGCCAGCGCGGCGAAGCGGCGGAACTTGCGGAGCGCCAGCGTCGGATCGAGCGCGGCGAAGAGCAGTTGCAGCGCGTCGACGGGCACGGCGCCGAGCGCCTCGCCCAGGCCCGTCAGGCGGGCGGAGATGGTTTCCGGATCCTCCCTGGCGGCCAGCGCGGCGATGGCGCCGCCGAGCCCGCTGAGGTTCCCGAAATCCCAGGGCGCGCCGATCAGCGCCAGCCGGGACACCAGGTCGGGCCGGCGCGCGGCCAGCGCCGCGGCGAAGGCGCCGCCCATGCAATAGCCCAGCGCCGCGGGGGGGCGGCCGGCCAGCTCGGCCGCGGCCTCGGTCGCGGGCAGCACCCGGTCGCGGAAATAGGCGGAGAGGTCGAAGCCCTGCTCCGGCCCCTCCGGCAGCCCCCAGTCGAGCAGCAGCGGCCGGAAGCCCTGGCCCGCCAGCCAGCGCAGCAGCGAGCGGTCGGGATGCAGGTCGAGGATGTAGGCCCGGTTGACCAGCGAGGGCGTGACCATGATCGGGGTCGCGCCGGGCGGCGCCTCGGCGCCGTAGTCCAGCAGCCGGGCGGAGCCCGCGGACCAGACCGTCGGCGGATCGGGCAGGGGGCGGGTCCAGGGATGGGCCTGGTAGCGCTCGATTCCCTCGATCATCTCGCGCAGGCGGCGGGCGGCTTCGGCGGCGACGGCGAAGGGGGCGTCGTCGCCCGTGGCGCGCATGTCGCGGCCCGAGGCGCGGCCCTCGGGCAGGGCGCCCGGGGTCCAGGGAAAGCGCGGGTCGTCGGCGGCGGCGGCCATGGCGATGGCCTGGCCGTAGCTGGAGGAGGCCGCGGCCAGGTGGACCAGCAGCGGCGAGGGCAGGCCGCGCCGGTCGGGCGGGGCGGGGGGGGCGTCGGGGCGCGCGTCGGGGGCGGGGCCGGTTTCGGGGCCCGTGCGGGAAGCGATTTCGGGCGCGGCGGCTTCGGGCGCCTGCTCCGGGGGGGCGTCAGGGACTGGGGAACCCGCCGAGAATCGACGGGAGCGCCGACGGCCCGAGACGCGAGACCTCGGACTGATTGAACTCCCACGCGTCGAGGTAACGGCCGGCGGCCGCCCGCGCCGCATCGCTCGCGGGCGGAAGGTCCGTCCCCGCCGCGCCTGCCTGCGCCTGTGCGCCATGCCTGTCCGACTCCCCTCGCGCCATCGCGCCAGCCTAGCCCCGCGCCGCGCGTCTCACAACGCGGCGACCGCGTTTCGGCCCCTCCGCGGCGCGGCGCAAGGCGGCGCCCGGCGCGGAAAGCGGACCCGCGCGTCAGGCCGCGATCCGCGGCGGCGGCGGATTTCGGGCCCTGGCGCCGTTCGCAATTGCGGAAATCCCGTTTGCGGCGCCGCGCCATCCACGCTACGGTCGGCGATGAAACAGGACTGCGGCGCCGTGGCACGGACATGGCGGCAGGGGATTGGGAGGGCTGCCGGTTGGCCAAGGATATGCCGAAGGGCGACGCGCCGATCACCATCAAGAAATACGCCAATCGTCGGCTCTACAACACGGCCAAGAGCAGCTACGTCACGCTCGAACATCTGGCCCAGATGGTGCGCGACGGTCAGGATTTCGTCGTCTACGACGCCAAGACCGGCGAGGACATCACCCGTTCGGTGCTGACCCAGATCATCTTCGAGGAGGAGGCCAAGGGGCAGAACATGCTGCCCATCAGCTTCCTGCGCCAGTTGATCCGGCTTTACGGGGATTCGCTGCAGGGCGTGGTGCCGGGCTATCTGGAGGCCTCGATGGAGGCGTTCGGGCGCAACCAGGAGCAGCTGCGCGAGCAGGTGACGGCGGCTTTCGGGACCAACCCGGCGCTGGCCAATTTCGAGGCGATGGCCAAGTCCAACATGGATTTCTTCGAGAACGCCATGCGGATGTTCGCGCCCTTCGCGGCGCCGCGGGCCGCGGATGCGCCCGAGGCGCCCGATGCGCCGCCGGCGCCGCCGGTGGCGCGGACGCAGAGCGATCTCGCCTCGCTCAAGGAGCAGCTCGAGGCCATGCAGGCCCGGCTCGACGCCATGGCCAAGACCCAGAACGACTGAGCCCGGCTTCGGCCCCGGCCTCCGCCTCGCGGCGGGAGAGATTTCGCGCGCCGCACCTGACCGGGGGCGGCGCGCTGCGTTTGCGGGGCGGGCGCCGCGCGTCGGCGGGGCCGAGGGCGGCGGCGTCGCGCCCGCGCGGCGTTGCGGCGGGGGCGCGTGCGGCCTGGGGCTTGTCGGAGGGGGCTCGGGACAGGGGGCGGGGCGATCGAGGGTCGAAGCCGGGGGGCGGGGGCGAGCGCGCGGCGTTCTCCACGGCCTCGTCGGCTTTGCGCGAACCCGGGAGAGATTCGCGCGACGCCGGAGAGGGCCGCGCCCTTTTCGGGCGGTGCGGAGATGGAAGGCCGGGGCCGAGGCTTTGGCCACGTCATGGCGCGGAGCCGTTTTGCCGTCCCGGGTAGGGGCGGCGCGGGGGCGTTTCCCGTGATTTTCGCCGGCGCGCGCCTCAGGCCGCCGCGGCGAGGCTGGGCCGGCCGAGCCACCAGCCCTGCGCCGCGTCCACGCCGAGGGCCGCGAGGCGGGCGGCGTCGGCCTGCGTCTCCACGCCCTCGCCCACGGTCATCGCCTCCAGCCGCCGGGCGACGACCATCGCCGCGTCCAGCGCCCGCGCGCAGGCGCCCGGCGCGCAGAGGCGCGCGTCCAGCTTGATGATGTCCGGCGCCACGGCCCGGGCCAGCGTCGCGTCGGCATGGCCCGATCCGAAATCGTCCAGCGCGAAGGCGGGGCCCGCGCGCCCCACCCGGTCGCGAAAGCGCCGGGCCTCGGCCGCGGGCGCCGCCGCGGTCTCCGTCAATTCCACCACCAGGCGGCGGGCGGCGTCGGGATCGTCCTGCGCCGCCTGCTCCAGCCGGCGCATCCAGCGGGCGTCGCCCAGCGTGCAGGCCGAGACGTTGACCGAAATCCGCGCCCCCCGGTCCCGGCCCAGCAGGGCCAGCGCGCCGTCCAGCGCGGCCCGGTCGAGCAGCGGCGCGAGGCCCCGCGCCTCCAGCGCCGCGGCGAATCTGCCGGCGGAGATCATC
This sequence comes from Albimonas donghaensis, assembly GCF_900106695.1. Lineage (GTDB taxonomy): Bacteria > Pseudomonadota > Alphaproteobacteria > Rhodobacterales > Rhodobacteraceae > Albimonas > Albimonas donghaensis. The sequence goes on along the minus strand of NZ_FNMZ01000009.1, from coordinate 16,446 downwards.
TCCCCCTCCGGCCCCGGCACGCGGGCCAGCGCCTCGCAAAAGGCCAGGCGGTCGGGGGCGGCGAGGGGGCGGACGGGCTGCAGGGCGAGGCGAAGCCGTCCGCGCAGCAGGGCGGCCAGCGCGCGCGAGGGCGCGTGGTCGGGACTGTCGAGGGCGTCGGGAGAGACGGGAGTGTCGGGGCGGAGCGCGCGGGAGGCGCGGGCGACGATCCTCGTCTTGGCGACGGGAGGTTTTACGGCGGGAGGTTTTACGGCGAGAGGCTTTGCGGCGGGAGGCTTTGCGGCGGCGGGCCTTGCGACGGGGGGCGCTGCGACGGGTGTGGCTGCGAGGGGGGCCATGCCGACGGGCGCCTCGCCCGCGCCGGCGCGGCCAAGCGGCGAGCGCCCGCGCCGCGACTTCGTCGCGTAGCGGCGGTCGCCGCCGCCGTCCCGCCCTGCCGTGCCGCCGTCCTGGACCATCCCGAAGCCTCCTGCATCGGTTGCGCGGAGGCCCTTGGCGGCCCCGCGAAACCATGTTCTCTTTTTGTCCCGATTCGAGTCAAGCGGAGTTCGCGCTATGGTTGAACGTTGTCCCTGGTGCGGGTCCGATCCGCTCTATGTCGCCTATCACGACACGGAATGGGGCGTGCCCGAACGCGACGGCCGCGCCCTGTTCGAAAAGCTGGCGCTGGACGGGTTCCAGGCCGGGCTCGCCTGGATCACCATCCTGCGCAAGCGCGACGGGTTCCGGGCGGCGTTCGAGGGGTTCGAGCCGGCGCGCATCGCCCGCTGGGGCGAGGCGGAGGTGGATCGCGCCGTGCGGGATCCGGGCATCGTGCGCCACCGGGGCAAGATCGAGGCGACCATCGGCAACGCCCGCGCCTGGCTGGAGATCGAGGCCGACCAGGGCTTTTCGCGCTTTCTGTGGGACTATGTGGACGGTCGCCCGCTGCAGGGGAACCTCGCCAGCATGGCCGAGGCGCAGGCGGAGACGCCGCTGTCGCGGGAGATCTCCAAGGCCTTGAAGGCGAAGGGGTTCCGGTTCTGCGGGCCGACCATCACCTATGCGTTCATGCAGGCGGTGGGGATGGTCAACGACCACCTGCTGAGCTGCCCGCGCCATGCGGAGGTGGCGGCGATGGCCGACGCGCCGGGCTGAGGGCGCGCGGCGTTCCGGGGCCTGTCATCGCCGAGGGAGCGCCGCCATGCGCAGGGGGCGGCCAGTCCCGGCCCGAAGGGAACCCGTCCCCGCGGCGACCTGAACCCGGGGCGGCCGCGCGCCCGTCGCCGTCTCGCGCCCGGCGCCGCCTGGCGCCAGGCCGGACCCGCCGCGCGGGCGGGACGTCGCGGCTCTCGGGCCGGTCGTCGCGCGGCGCGCGCGCAACCGGGCGCCCGGGGGATCGGAGAGGCCCGCCCCCTCGGCCGTCCCTCCCGGTCGCGCCGCCCGGTCGTGCCCCCTCGGTCGTCCCGCTCAGTCGTCCTCGCCGAAGCCCCCGGCGACCAGCGCTTCCAGCGCCTCGATCAGGCGCTCGGCGTCCGGGCCCTCGGTCTCGACCTCGATCACCGAGCCCTGGGCCGCGGCCAGCATCATCAGCCCCATGATCGAATCGCCAGAAACCTCGAGCCCGTCGCGCCGCACCGTGGCGCGGGCGTCATGGGCTTCGGTCACCGACACGAAGCGCGCCGAGGCCCGGGCGTGCAGGCCCTTCTTGTTGACGATGGTCAGGGCGCGCATCAGCGTCTGGGTCATGCCTTGGCCCGCCGTCGCGCGGCCAGGATCCCCCCGGCGCTGTCGAGATACTTGCGGCCCGCCGCCAGCGACAGGCTCACCGCTTCCTCCAGCGGCAGGGTCCGGCTTTTGGCGAGCTTGACCAGCAGCGGCAGGTTGGCGCCGTAGATCACCTCGACCATCGGCCGCGACAGCGCCCCCATGGCGAGGTTCGAGGGGCTGCCCCCGAACATGTCGGTGATCAGCACCACGCCCTGGCCGCCGTCGACCTCCTCGGCCGCGGCGGCGACCTCCTCCTGGCGCGCGCGCAGGTCGTCATGGGGGTGGATGGCGATGGCGCGGGCGGCCTGAAGGGGGCCGACCACGTGCTCGGTGGCGGCCAGAAGCTCGGGCGCCAGCGCGCCATGGGCGACGATCACGATGCCGATCATGCCGGGGCCTCCGGTCCAGTCCCGGGCGCGGGGGCGGCCGGTTTCGCCGCGGTCTCGGGGTCTTGCTCGGGCTCCGCGCCCGCGTTCATCCGTGCCATCCGCACTCCTCGTCGCGTATCGCCGCGGCCTGGTCGCCGCGGGCCGCGCCCCTGGCCCGGCGTGCCGCGGGGCCGTTCTTCGCAGGGCCGGGTCGCGCCCGGCCGGTTCCCGCGCCCTCGTTCCCGGGCCGCGGTATCGGTTCTCCCATCCCCGGTCCCGGTTCGGGCGCCCGGCCCCGCGGTTCCGGCCGCGCCGCAGTCACGCCGCGCGGGTCAGTCCCGCCCGGCCAGTTCCCGGTGCCGGACCGTCGCGGTCCAGCCGGCCTGGGCCAGCCGCTCGGCCAGGTCCTCGGCCGCCGCGACCGACCGGTGCCGACCGCCTGAGCAACCCAGGGCCATACAGTAGTAAGCCTTGCCTTCACGTCTATACGCGGGAAGCAACATCAGCGTCAGCCCCGTCACGCCGTCGATGAACGGCGCGTAGAGCGGATCCCCCCGCACATGCGCCGCCACCGGGGCGTCGCGGCCGTCCAGCGGGCGCAGGTCCGGGTTCCAGTGGGGATTCGACAGGAACCGGCAGTCGAGGACGGTGTCCGCCTCCCGCGGGGCGCCGCGCTTGAACGAGAACGACTGGATCGAGATCGCCAGCCCCGCGCCCCGTCCGGCCTCGCCCGCCCCGACCCCGGGCGCGCCGAGCGCCGCCAGCCGGGCCTTGAGGTCATGCGGGGTCAGGTCGGTGGTGTCGATCACCAGGTCGGCGCGTTCGCGCACCGGCCAGAGCAGGCCGCGCTCGCGCCCGATGCCCACCTCCACGCCCGCGTCGCCGGCCAGCGGATGCCGGCGTCGGGTGGCCTTGAAGCGGTCGATCAGGGGCGCGTCGGCGCAGTCGAGGAAAATCACGCGCAGCGCCAGGTCGGGGCGGGCGCGCAGGGCGTCGATGCGTTCCAGCAGCGCCTCGGCGGTGAAGCCGCGGGTGCGCACGTCGACGCCGAGCGCGAGCGGCCGGATTTCCGCGGCCTGGACGCTCTCGTCCGGGGGACCGCCGGCGCCGGCGCCCAGGGCCGGGGTCTGCGCGGCCTCGGGGGCGCCGGCCTGCGTCAGCAGGCGCTCGATGAAGGTCAGGGGCAGGTTGTCGATGGCCTCGTGGCCCATGTCCTCCAGCGCCCGGATGGCCGTGGAATTGCCGGCGCCCGAGAGCCCGGTGACCAGCGTGACCGGCGTGATCGGCGAGGGCTGGGCCTGGGGGGAGGCTGGGGCCGGGGGGGAGGGCGCGGGCGAATCGCAGGGCCCCGCCGTGTCCCCGCGCTCGCCGCCTTTGGCCGCCGTCATGGTCGTCGTCCTCGTTCGCTGTGCAGGCGCCGGTCGCCCCCGGCCCGCGTCAGGGCGCGTGCCGCCGCCCCCCGGCGCGCAGCAGCGCCAGCAGCGCCGCGCCCGCCCCCGGGAGACCGGCGCAGAGAATGCGCGGCAGGCCGGGATCCGGCAAGCCCGCGCCCCGCGGCGGATCGAACCGCATTGCGTCGGGCAGGCGGGCGGGCGAGGGGGCGGAGAGATCCGCGACCAGCGCCAGCTCCGCCGTCGCCAGCGCCGGCAGGCGCAGGATGCCGATGCCGCGCGCCTCGATCAGCCCCGCGATCGCGGCCGGGCAGGCGGCGAGGATCGCGCCCCCCGCCCCCGCCGACAGCGCCGTGCGGTCATCCGCCACCAGCCGCGCGCCCCGCGAAATCATGTCCAGCGCCAGCGCCGATTTCCCCGAGCCCGACGGCCCGAGAATCAGCGCCCCCAGCCAGCGCCCCTCCGGCCCCTGCGCCGCCACGCAGGAGGCGTGCAGGATCGCGGACGGGGCGGACGGGGCGGGCGCGGACCCGTCCGGCGGCCCGTCCCGGCTCATCCGGGCAGTTCGACCACGAAGCGGGCGCCGCGGCGGGCATGGCCCGGCGGGCGGATGTTCTCGGCCCGGATGCGGCCGCCATGGGCCTCCACGATCTGGCGCGAGATCGACAGGCCGAGCCCCGAGTGATTGCCGAAATTCTCCGCCCCCGGCCGTTCGGAGTAGAAGCGCTCGAACACCGAATGGAGGTTGTCGTCGGGGATCCCCGGCCCCTCGTCCTCCACCGTCACCCGAATGCGCGCGTCGCCGCCCCGCGCCGCGGCGATGCGGATTTCGGAATTCTCCGGCGAGAAGCTGAGCGCGTTCTCGATCAGGTTCACGAAGACCTGCGCCAGCCGCCCCTCGATCCCGTGCACATGCAGCGGGCCGCGCACCGCATGGGCGCGGATGCGCACGGAGCTCTTCTCGGCCTTCTCGGCGTTGTATTCGGCCAGCTGCTCCATCAGCAGGGCGAGGTCGAAGGGCTCGCGCTCCTCCCGCACCAGCTCCGCGTCCAGGCGCGAGGCGTTGGAGATGTCGGTGACCAGCCGGTCGAGCCGGACCACGTCATGCTCCATCACCTTGAGCAGCCGCTCTTTCTGTTCGTCGGTGCGGGCGTAGCGCATGGTCTCCACGGCCGAGCGCAGGGAGGACAGGGGGTTCTTGATCTCATGCGCCACGTCGGCGGCGAAGGCTTCGGTCGCCTCGATGCGTTGATAGAGCGTCTCGGTCATGCGCTTGAGCGCGCCGGAGAGGTGCCCGATCTCGTCGCCGCGCGCGGTCATGTCGGGCAGCTCGACGCGGCCGCCGCCGGGCGTGTGCTCGCCCCGCTCGGCGGCCAGCGCGGCCTCCGCCAGCCGCTCGATGGGCCGGCCGATGGCCTTGGCCAGCAGCACCGACAGCACCACCGACACCGCCAGCGCCACCATGAACACCTGCAGGATCGAGATGCGTTCCGACCGCACGATGGCGTCGATGTCGCCGCCCTGGGTGGACAGGACCAGCGCCCCGTAGACTTTCCGGAGCCGCTGGATGGGCACCGAGACCGAGACGATCAGCTCGCCCCGCGCATTGATCCGCTCGCCCCGCGCGGCCTGGCCGCCAAGCGCCGCGTAGACGCCCTGAAGGCGCGCGACGCCGCCGAGGATCTCGGTCGCCAGCGGTTCCTCGCGCCCGCCGATGGCGAGCTCGCGCAGGAAATCGCGGGCGTCCCCGAGCCAGCCCAGCGGCTCGCTCGCGTCGTCGAAGCGGGAGGCGGGCAGGGGCTCGACCTCCACCACCCCGGCGGGGCCTGCGGCGAGGCTCGAATCGCTCATCAGCCGGGCGCCGCGGTCGAAGATCTGGGCGCGGATCTTGGAGGGGTCGACCAGCCGGTCGATGACCAGCTGCGCCTTTTCCGGGTCGATGCCGAGCGCGCCGTCGTCGCGGCCGGCGGATTCGGCCAGCGTGATGGCGATGGTCTCGCCCTGCACTTCCAGCGCCTGGGTGCGCAGTTCGATCAGCTTGCCGCGGAAATCGTTGAGCGCCAGCACGCCGGCGACCAGCAGGCCGAGCCCGATGAGGTTGAAGGACACGATCCGCCGGGTGAGCCGGGACGGGGTGCGCGGCGGCGGACCGGCGGTCTCGCCGCCCTGCGGCCCGCCGTCCCCGTATGCGCCGTATGCGGGGGCGTCACCGTAGTCGTCCCCGTAGCCTTCCCGGTAGCCGTCCCCGTGGACTTCGCGGTCGCCGGCGTCGTGCCGGTCGTCGTCGTAGACGTCGCCGTCGAGCGGATCGGCATAGGGGGCGCCCCGGTCGGAGCGCCCGGCGGGACCGTCTCCGGCCTCCCCCTCGTCTTCGCCTGCGCCCGCCCCCGCGCCGCGGCGGGGGGCGTCGGCCCGCGCCTCCGCGTCCGAGCCGACGCGGGGCCAGTCATCGGCGGGCGGGGGCATGGCGGGCTCAGACCTCCTTGTAGCGGTAGCCGACGCCGTAGAGCGTCTCGATCGAGGCGAAATCGTCGTCGACCTGGCGGAATTTCTTCCGGATCCGCTTGATATGGCTGTCGATGGTGCGGTCGTCCACATAGACCTGATCGTCATAGGCCGCGTCCATCAGCTGGTCGCGGCTCTTCACGAAGCCGGGCCGCTGGGCGAGCGCCTGGAGGATCAGGAACTCGGTCACGGTCAGGGTCACGCCGTCCCCGTCCCAGGTGCAGGAATGGCGCAGCGGGTCCAGCGCCAGCTTGCCCCGGGTCATGGCGCGGTCGGCCTCGGCGCGGTCGGCCTCGACCCCGGTCGCGGCCTCGCGGCGGCGCAGGACGGCGCGCACCCGCTCGATCAGCAGGCGCTGGGAGAACGGCTTGCGCACATAGTCGTCGGCGCCCATGCGCAGGCCCAGCACCTCGTCGATCTCCTCATCCTTGGAGGTGAGGAAGATGACGGGCAGGTCCGACTGCTGCCGCAGGCGGCGCAGCAGCTCCATGCCGTCCATGCGGGGCATCTTGATGTCGAACACCGCCAGGTCCGGCGGCTGCGTGGTCAGCGCCGCCAGCGCGGCGGCGCCGTCGGTGTAGCACCGCACCTCGTAGCCCTCGGCCTCCATCGCCATGGAGACGGAGGTCAGGATGTTGCGGTCGTCGTCGACCAGCGCGATCTGGGTCATGGTCTCTCCAAGTCGTTGCGCGCCGCCCGCCCCCATGCGGTCGACGCGCCTGCCGCGACAGTCCTGCGGCGCGGTCGTCTTCCGGCGGGGTGCGCGCGTTGACGCAGGCGCGTTCGCCGGATCCGCGTTCCACAGGACGGGTTATCGCAGAGATGCGCAACATATCCGGCCTGAAAGCGGCTCGATTGCGGCTGAACTGCGCCATTTCGCCCGCGGGGAACCTTCTGTCACATTCATGCCGATATGTTATAGCCCGATCCGTAAGGGTTGCGGACCGGAATCGCTTTTTCGGCCCGGAGGCGGCGTTCACATCGCGCCGCGCCGGGCGGGCGTGTTACGGTTCCGCCCGCACGACGCTGCGGCCACGACCGCACGGGGGAGCGTCGTTTGAGGAAGCGATCGAAGGAGCGCATAGGTATGCAGCGAGGCGTGTTCAATCCCGAGCGGAGCCTTGAGGCCCAGGGGATCACTGGCCTTAAGGCCGCCCATTACAACCTGGAGGACGCCGGCCTCATGCAGGAGGCGGTGGCGCGGGGCGAGGGCGAGATCGGCCGGGGCGGCGCGTTTCTCGTCTCCACCGGCAAGCACACGGGGCGGTCGCCGCAGGACAAGTTCGTGGTCCGCGAACCCTCCGTCGAGTCCACCATCTGGTGGGAGAACAACAAGCCCATGGACGCCGACGCCTTCGAGCGTCTGCGCGTGGACATGGTCGCGCATCTCGCCGGCCGCGAACTGTTCGTCGAGGACCTGTTCGGCGGCGCCGATCCGGCCTATCGGCTGAACGTCCGGGTCTGCACCGAGCTGGCCTGGCACGGGCTGTTCATCCGGCACCTGCTGCGTCGCCCCGAGCGGGCGGAGCTGGCGACCTTCGATCCCGAGTTCACCGTCCTCAACGTGCCGAGCTTCAAGGCCGATCCCGCCAAGCATGGCTGCCGGTCCGAGACCGTCATCGCCATCAGCTTCGAGCGCAAGATGGTGCTGATCGGCGGCACCTCCTACGCCGGCGAGAACAAGAAGTCGGTGTTCTCGATCCTGAACTACCTGCTGCCCGGCCAGGGCGTGATGCCGATGCATTGCTCGGCCAACCACGCCATCGGGGACCCGTCCGACGCGGCGGTGTTCTTCGGCCTGTCGGGCACCGGCAAGACCACGCTGTCGGCGGACCCCTCGCGCATTCTCATCGGCGACGACGAGCATGGCTGGACCGACCACGGCATCTTCAACTTCGAAGGCGGCTGCTACGCGAAGACCATCTCGCTGAGCGCCGAGGCCGAGCCCGAGATCTACGCGACCACCACCAAGTTCGCGACGGTGATCGAGAACATGGTCTTCGATCCGCTCACCAAGGAGCTGGATTTCGAGGACGACAGCCTCACGCCCAACATGCGCTGCGCCTATCCGCTGGACTACATCTCCAACGCGTCGGAGACGGGCCTGGGCGGCGCGCCGAAAAACGTGGTGATGCTGACCTGCGACGCCTTCGGGGTGCTGCCCCCGATCGCCCGGCTGACGCCGGCGCAGGCCATGTACCACTTCCTGTCGGGCTTCACCTCGAAGGTCGCCGGGACCGAGAAGGGCGTGACCGAGCCGTCGCCGACCTTCTCCACCTGCTTCGGCCAGCCCTTCATGCCGCGGCGTCCGGAAGTCTACGGGGCGCTGCTGCGGGACAAGATCGCCCAGCACGGCGCGACCTGCTGGCTGGTCAACACCGGCTGGACCGGCGGCGCCTACGGGACCGGCAAGCGCATGCCGATCAAGGCCACCCGCGGCCTGCTGACGGCGGCGCTGGACGGGTCGCTGAACGGGGTGGAGTTCCGCAAGGACCCGTTCTTCGGCTTCGAGGTTCCGGTGGCGGTGCATGACGTGGACGCGTCGCTGCTCGACCCGCGCTCGACCTGGGCCGATGGCGCGGCCTATGACGCGCAGGCGGCCAAGCTGGTGGCGATGTTCGCCGACAACTTCGCCCAGTATGAGCCGCATGTAGGCGACGAAGTCCGGGCCGCGGCGCCGGGCGCCTGATCCCGCGGCTTCCGCGGCGAGGGACATGACAGGGGGGCGCGCCGGGTCGACCGGCGCGCCCCCTTCGCGTTCGGGAGCCGCGCGTCGGAGGGGCCGCGGGCCGGCGCCGGGGCACCCGCGCGGCGCTGCGGCGGGGGCGCCGGGGGGCGACCGGCGCGGGTTCCTGCGGCGGGGCGAGGGGGGGGCGCGGGCAGGCCGTCCTCCCGCCCCGGCATGCGCCCCGGTCACGGCGCCGGTCGGGACCTGTTCCCGCCGCGAGATCGGCCGCCCAGGCCGCGGGGGAGCGGCGCGGTGAGCGCGGAGCCGGCGGCGGGCCCGGCTTCCGCGCCGTCCGCCGGCTTCGGCCGCGAGGCGCGTCCGGCGGGCGGGGGCGCGCGTCTCCGCTCCACCCTTCCTCCGACTCGTCGCCCTCCTCGATGGCGAATCGGAGGCCCGCCGGGTGGGTTGCGGCGGGTGCGGGACCGCGCTTCAGCCGCTCAGCCCTAACTTCCGGTTCGTCTTGGGCGCCGTGGCGGTCGGCTCGACCGCCATGCGAGACCCCGACCCGTCGCGGAGGAGCGTCCGGGCGTCCCGTCCTTTCTGCGGCGCGTTCACCCGATCTCAACCCTTTCGAGAGCGAAGCGCGCCGCCGCGCGGTCGCCGGCTTGCGGGCCGCCCTCTCCGTCGCGGCGGCCTCTCCGTCGGGGCGCGGCCGGCGACGCGGAGACCGTGCCGCCGGGCGCCCCCGGTCAGGCGCCGCGCGGGCGCTCCGCTTCCATAGGCGTTTCGGTCGACGCGCGGCTCCCGTCCCCGGCGGCGGGCGGCGGGCCGGGGCCGAGGCGGGCCCGAAACCGCAAGCCCGAATCCAAAGGCGAAACCACGGACGATATTGCGGGCGAAACCATGGGCGCCGGGGCGCGAGGCGCGCTAGATTGCGCGCCATGTCCGCCGAGCCCGTTTCGTCCCGCGATCCCGCCCCAGCCCGCCCGCCGCGCGGCGCCGTTCCGGCGCTGTGCCGGGCCTGTCTGCATCTGTTCGAAACGCCCGCCCCAACCCCGACCCCAACCCCGACCCCGGCCCAAACCCCGACCCCGGCCCCCGCCCCCAACGGCCCGAAGCCGGCCGCGACCCTCCGCCCGCGCTGCCCGGCCTGCCGGGCCCCGGCGGCCATCGCCCATCCGGAGCTTCACGCCCTCTCCGTCGCACATATCGACTGCGACGCCTTCTACGCCTCGGTCGAGAAACGCGACGACCCGGCCCTGCGCGACCACCCGGTGATCATCGGCGGCGGGCGGCGGGGCGTCGTCTCCACCGCCTGCTACCTGGCGCGCACCCGCGGCGTCCGCTCGGCCATGCCGATGTTCAAGGCGCTCAAGCTCTGCCCCGAGGCCGTGGTCCTGCCGCCGCGCATGTCCCATTACGTCGAGGTCTCGCGCGAGATCCGCGCCCGCTTCGACGCGCTCACCCCGCTGGTGGAGCCCTTGTCGCTGGACGAGGCCTTTCTCGACCTGTCGGGGACCGCGCGCCTGCATGGAGTGTCGCCGGCCGCCGCGCTGGCCCGGCTGGCGCGGGAGATCCGGGCGGAGGTGGGGATCTCGGTCTCCGTGGGGCTGTCGCACAACAAGTTCCTGGCCAAGATCGCCTCGGATCTCGACAAGCCGCGGGGCTTCGCGCTGATCGGGCGGGGCGACACCGCGGCGTTCCTGGAGGATCAGCCCGTCCGGCTGATCTGGGGCATCGGCGCCGCCACCGCCGAGAAGCTTCAGGCCGAGGGCCTGCGCACCCTGCGCGACATCCGCCGGGCCGATCCGGACCGCCTGCGCGCCCGCCACGGCGCCTTCGGCGACCGGCTGATCCGGCTGGCGCATGGCGAGGACGCCCGCGCGGTCGCGCCCGACCGGGACCTGAAGACCCTGTCCAACGAAACCACCTTCGACGAGGACGTCTCCGACCCCGATCTGCTCGACGGGCACCTGTGGCGGATGGCGGAGAAGGCGGCGGGGCGGGCCAAGGCGCGGGGGCTGGCGGGGCGGGTGGCGACGCTGAAGCTCAAGCGCGCCGACTTCCGCCTGATCTCGCGCCGGGCGACGCTGGCCGAGCCGGTGCAGCTGGCCGACGCGCTTTACCGCGCCGCGCGCCCGATGCTGGCGCGGGAGATGGGGGCGGCGCCGTTCCGGCTGCTGGGCGTGGGGCTGGCCGGGCTGGCGCCGGATGCGGAGGCCGGGCGGTCGCCGGATCTGCTGGACCCCGACGCGGGGCGGCGCGAAGCGGCGGAGCGGGCCTCCGACGCGATCCGGGCCCGCTTCGGGGACAAGGCGATTCTGAAGGGACGCTCATTGCGATGAGCGGGGGATGTCTGCCCAAGATGGGGGCAGTTGCCGATGAGATGCTCGGAATTTCAGTGCGCAAGTCGAAACTTTTCCCGGTTGGGCAAAAAATTGTGCCTAAACATCAGGATTTTGTAGGGGGGCAAGCGGTTTTCCGCGCGATCCCCGTTGCCTTTGCTGCAGCGCACATATAGTTTCTTCCTTGTGACGTCTGACGTCACCGCCCTTCTGGGCGTTTCCTCCCTAGACTTGGGCCGGGCTTGTCCTGGCCCTTTTTTTTTGAGGGACGCCCCTCGTCCGGGGGCATGCCGCGCTGCGGCGACCGCGCCGTCCGGCCTCCCTGACCGCTTCCCTGACCGACAGCCACGACACCCCCGCGACGCGCGATGCGTCGGCGGTGCTCAAGGCCGCGCCATGGCGGCGAGACCGCGGAACTATTCGGCGGAACTATGCGGCGGAGAGCGCCGGGGGCCGGCTCATTCGGCGGCGAGCGCCGTCGCGTCGGGCCCGAGCGCGGCGAGCCGGGCGATGACCGGGCGCAGCGCGGCGCGCACCGCCTCGAAGGCCGGGCCGGGGGCGACGCGGGCCTCGTCGAGATAAAGCGCGCGGTCGATCTCCACCTGGATGGCATGCACCCCGCGCGCCGGCCGCCCGTATTTCTGGGTGATGTAGCCGCCGGCGAAGGGCGAGTTGCGCGCCACCGCGAAACCCACGTCGGAAAACGCCCGCTCGCACTCCGCCATGATCCAGGGGGCGCAGGACACGCCGAAACGGTCGCCGAGGATGATCTCGGGCCGGCGTCCGCGGATCCGGGGCACGGCGCGCAGCGCGTCCGAGGGCATGGAGTGGCAGTCGATCAGCAGCGCGCGCCCGGTCCGGGCGCGGGCTTCGTCCAGCAGACCCTGAAGGGCGGCGTGATAGGGGCGGTAGCAACGGCGCAGGCGATCCTGCGCGACCTCCTGGGTCAGCTTGCCGTTATATATGGTGACGCCCTCGGCCACGACGCGCGGGATCACGCCCAGCCCGGCGGCGAGGCGCGGGTTCAGCCCCGCGGCGCGGACGCCGGCGATGAGCGCGGGGTCCATCTCCTCGGGGCCGCGGTTCAGGTCGACATAGGCCCGCGGGGCCAGGGCGTGGATCAGCGGCGCGCCCAGGTCGGGCGCCGCATCGAACAGCCGTTCCACGAAGGCGTCCTCGGAGCGGCGCAGGTCATGGGCGTTGAGCCGGGAGGCGCGCAGCAGATCCTCGGGATAGTCGCGCCCGGAATGGGGCGAGGAGAACACGCTCGCGACGCTGTGCCCGCCCGCGCCCGGGGCGGGGCGAAGGATGCGGAAGCGATCGGAATCTGCGAAATCCGATGTGTTCATATCCCCACTATAGCGACTGCGCGCGCGACGGGAACAGGATTGGTGGCGCTCACGGACTTCTTCGATGAAAGAGCCGTGAGCGCGGGGGGCGGGGCGGGGGCGCCGCTGGTCCTCCGCGCGGCCCCCGCTTCATCCTCCCCTGATCGCGCGCGGTCAGGGCAGCTCGGCGTGGATCGCGCGCATCGCGGCGGCCGGGTCGGGGGCGCGCCAGACCGGGCGGCCGACCACGATATGATCGGCGCCGGCGCGGATCGCCTCGCCGGGGGTCGCGGCGCGCTTCTGGTCGTCCATCGCGGCGCCGGCCGGCCGCACGCCCGGCGTCACGATCAGCCGGCCCGCGGCCTCGGGCAGGGCGCGGATCGCGGCGGCTTCATGCGGGGAGGCGATGACCCCGTGCGCCCCGGCGTCGAAGGCGCGGCGCGCGCGCTCGGTCCCGATGGCGCCGATGTCGCCGGCCTCGATCATCGCGGCGTCCAGGTCGCCGCGGTCCAGCGAGGTCAGCACCGTCACCGCCAGGATCTTCAGGTCCGTGCCCGAGGCCCCCTCGACCGCGGCGCGCACCACATGCGGGTCGCCATGCACGGTGAGGAAGTCGAGCTCGAACCCCGCCAGCCGCTTCACCGCCGCCTCCACCGTCGCGCCGATGTCGAAGAGCTTCATGTCCAGGAAGACGCGCTTGCCGTGCTCCTTCAGCTCCATCGCTGCGGCGAGGCCGCCGGTGGTCAGCATGCCGAGCCCGATCTTGTAGAAAACGCCCTCGTCCCCGATGCGCTTCACGAGGTCGAGCGCCGACACCGCGTCGGGCACGTCGAGCGCCACGATCACGCGGCCGCGGGGATCGGCCTGGGTTGCGGTGGCCGTGGTCTGGGCGGTCGCGGCGAGGGGCATGGCGCGGTCTCCGGTTCTGGTGGGGTCGCCTGCGGCGATAGCCCCGCCGCCCCCCGCCGCGCAAGCCAAATGCGCCCTTCCGGGACGGCTGAAAGCCTTGTGAAGGTCCGGGGCGCTACACATATCCTTTACGAGAGGACCGCGCCGCAGGGCGGGCGGTTCCCAGATGCAGGCCGGGCAGGGGCGCGCCATCCGGGCGCCCGACAGACCCAGGCGCTGAAAAGGAGAGCGACATGGACTTCGAGAAGTTCACCGATCGCGCGCGCGGGTTCGTTCAGGCGGCCCAGACCATCGCGATGCGCGAGAGCCACCAGAGGCTCACCCCCGAACACCTGCTCAAGGCGCTGATGGATGACGGCGAGGGTTTCGCCGCCAATCTGATCGCGCGCGCGGGCGGGGACGCGGCCAAGGTCCGCAAGGCGGTCGACCTGGCCGTCGCCAAGCAGCCGAAGGTCGAGGGCGGCCAGTTCCACATGGACCCGGGGTTCGCCCGCGTCGTGGATCAGGCCGGGCAGCTCGCCGCCAGGGCCGGCGACAGCTTCGTGACCGTGGAGCGCGTGCTGGTCGCGCTCGCCACCGAAAAATCCGACGCCGCCAAGGCGCTCGCCGAAGGCGGGGCGACCGGGCAGGCGCTGACGAAAGCCATCGAAGACATGCGCAAGGGACGGACCGCCGACAGCGCGTCGGCCGAGGACAATTTCGAGGCGCTGGGCAAATACGCCCGCGATCTCACCGAGGCGGCGCGGGAGGGCAAGATCGACCCGGTGATCGGCCGGGACGAGGAGATCCGCCGCTGCATCCAGGTGCTGAGCCGGCGCACCAAGAACAATCCCGTGCTGATCGGGGAGCCCGGCGTCGGCAAGACCGCCATCGCCGAGGGGCTCGCCATGCGCATCGTCAACGGCGACGTGCCCGAGAGCCTGAAGGACAAGCGCCTGCTGAGCCTCGACATGGGCAGCCTGATCGCCGGCGCGAAATATCGCGGCGAGTTCGAGGAGCGGCTGAAGGCCGTGCTGAACGAGGTCACGTCCGCCGACGGCGAGGTGGTGCTGTTCATCGACGAGATGCACACCCTGGTCGGCGCCGGGAAGGGCGACGGGGCCATGGACGCGTCCAACCTGCTCAAGCCCGCGCTTGCGCGGGGGGAGCTGCATTGCGTCGGCGCCACCACGCTGAACGAATACCGCAAGCATGTGGAGAAGGACGCGGCGCTGGCCCGTCGCTTCCAGCCGGTTTTCGTGACCGAGCCGACGGTGGAGGACGCGATCTCGATCCTGCGCGGGATCAAGGAGAAGTATGAGGTGCACCACGGGGTGCGCATCTCCGACGCCGCCCTGGTGTCGGCGGCGCTGCTGTCCAACCGCTACATCTCCGACCGTTTCCTGCCGGACAAGGCCATCGACCTGATGGACGAGGCCGCGAGCCGGCTGCGCATGGAAGTCGATTCGAAGCCGGAGGAGCTCGACACGCTCGACCGCGAGATCCTGCAGAAGCAGATCGAGGCCGAGGCCCTCAAGAAGGAGAGCGACGCCGCCTCCCGCGATCGGCTGGAGAAGCTGACCGGCGATCTCGCGCAGTTGCAGGAGGAAGCCGACGCGATGACCGCCCGCTGGCAGGCGGAGCGGGACAAGCTCGCGGGTTCCCGCGACCTGAAGGAGCGGCTGGACCGCGCCCGCGCTGAACTGGACGCGGCCAAGCGGGTCGGGGACCTGGCGAAGGCCGGGGAGCTTGCCTACGGCGTCATCCCCGGACTGGAGAAGAGCCTGGCCGAGGCCGAAAGCGCCGAGAACGAGGACGTCATGGTCGAGGAGGCGGTGCTGCCCGAACATGTGGCGGCCGTCGTCTCCCGCTGGACCGGCGTGCCGGTGGACAAGATGCTGGAGGGGGAGCGCGACAAGCTCCTGACCATGGAGCAGGTGATCGGCGAGCGCGTGGTGGGCCAGGACGAGGCCGTGCATGCGGTGGCCGCCGCCGTGCGGCGGGCGCGGGCGGGGCTGTCCGACCCCAACCGGCCCATCGGCTCCTTCCTGTTCCTCGGCCCGACCGGGGTGGGCAAGACCGAGCTGACCAAGGCGCTCGCCGAATTCCTCTTCGACGACGACCAGGCGATGGTGCGCATCGACATGTCCGAGTTCATGGAGAAGCACTCCGTCTCCCGCCTGATCGGCGCGCCTCCGGGCTATGTCGGATATGACGAGGGCGGCTCGCTGACCGAGGCGGTGCGCCGGCGTCCCTATCAGGTGGTCCTGTTCGACGAGGTCGAGAAGGCGCATCCGGACGTGTTCAACGTGCTGCTCCAGCTTCTGGACGAAGGGCGACTGACCGACGGCCAGGGGCGCACGGTGGATTTCCGGAACACGCTGGTGATCCTGACCTCCAATCTCGGGGCGGAATATCTGACGTCTCTGCCCGACGGGGCGGGGGTGGACGACGCGCGCGAGCCGGTGATGGCCGCGGTGCGGTCCCACTTCCGGCCCGAGTTCCTGAACCGGCTCGACGAGATCGTGCTGTTCGAGCGGCTGGGCCGGGCCCACATGGCGGGGATCGTGTCGATCCAGCTCCAGGGGCTGGAGGCGCGGCTGGCGGATCGCAAGATCTCGCTGGAGCTGAGCCCCCAGGCGAAGGCGTGGCTGGCCGAACGCGGCTACGATCCGGTCTATGGCGCGCGCCCGCTGAAGCGGGTGATTCAGAAGGCGCTGCAGGATCCGCTGGCCGAACGGCTGCTTTCGGGCGGGATTCGCGACGGCGAGTCGGTTTCGGTGGGCGCAGGACCCGATGGATTGCTCATCGGGGACCTCGCCAGGGGCGCTTCGCAGGAGGCGGCGGCGACCGTCCACTGACCCTGCGGAAGTAATTTATCCAATGAAAACAACACCTGCGCCCCCCTCTGTCGGGGGCGCAGGCATGTCGGGAAGAAAAAACGAAGGTCGTGACGCTTTTCTGACGGAGGGCTGTTGACGCCCCCCGGCGAATCCCCTAGATACCTGCTCACCGGACGAGGGGAGCAACGCTCCACCGGCCGGGACAGCGGCAGCCGCTAGGGTCCAGATCGCCCCAAGGAAAGGGACGATGTGGATCGGTTGTCGCCGCTCTTTGACAGTTTTGGATGGGAAGGGACGTGCGGGCGGTTCGAGCCTAATGGGTTTGACCGGCGTTTTAGGACGCTACTGCACGTCACTCGGT
>NZ_FNMZ01000016.1 GCF_900106695.1 Albimonas donghaensis | reverse complement strand
TGTACGCCGGCCTCCTTCCCCGGCGGATATCTTGAATCAGACCGAGACCCCGAGGGGAATCCCCTTCGATTCAATCAGATGGGCTGACGCTCTAGGGCGCGTCCCCATAAGCGGGATTCCCATGGCCTCGCGTCTTTGATTCAACCTCCGAAAGGAGGAGGTATCGATGCGCCGTCACGAACTGACCGACCGGGAATGGGCGATCATCCAGCCGCTGCTGCCGCAGAAGTCGCGGGACGTGCCGCGGGTGGACGACCGCCGTGTGATCAACGGCATCCTCTGGAGGTGCCGGGCGGGAACGCCCTGGCGGGACGTGCCCGAGCGCTACGGCCCGCGGACCACGCTCTACAACCGTTTCACTCGATGGCGCGCGGCCGGGGTCTGGGATCGCATTCTGGAAGCGATCTCAGAGGCCTATGACGGCGACATCGTGATGATCGACAGCTCCTGCGTCCGCGTGCACCAGCACGGGGCCGCGGGAAAAAGGGGGGTGACGACCATGGCTGCATGGGACATTCCCGCGGCGGCCTGACCACCAAGATCCATGCGCTGGTCGATGCCGAGGGCCGCCCCATCCGCCTGAAGCTGACGCCCGGCCAGGCGGGCGACGCGCCGGTGAGAACAGCGTTCGTCGCCGATCTGGACCCCGGCGCGACCCTGATCGCCGACCGCGCCTACGACACCAACCCGATCCGCGAGGGCGCGGCGGCCCGCGGCGTTTGGGCGAACATCCCGCCCCGCGTGATCCGCAAGGACGCTTTCAGCTTCAGTCCGTGGGTCTATCGCCAGCGCAATCTGGTCGAGCGCTTCTTCAACCGCATCAAACAGTTCCGCGGTCTTGCCACCCGATACGACCGGCGCGCCGACAATTACCTCGCCGCCCTCAAGCTCGCCGCCATCCGCTTCTGGATCGCCAGCATATGAGTCCGCGCCCTAGAGCAGCACCAGCCCGGCCAGTCCGAGGAAGCTGAAGAAACCCACCACGTCGGTCACCGTGGTCACGAAGGTGCCGGAGGCCAGCGCCGGGTCGGCCCCGGCCTTGTCCAGCGCGATGGGAATGAGGATGCCGGCGAGACCCGCCGCCACCATGTTGATCACCATCGCCGCCGCGATCACGCCGGCCAGCAGCGCGTCGCCGTACCAGACCACCTCCACCACCGCGACCAGCAGCGCGAAGATCAGCCCGTTGGACAGCCCCACCACCGCCTCTCTGGTCACCAGCCGGCGCATGTTGGACGCGGTGAGGTCGCGGGTGGCCAGCGCGCGCACCGCCACCGCCAGCGTCTGGGTCGCGGCGTTGCCGCCCATCGAGGCCACGATCGGCATCAGCACCGCCAGCGCCACGATCTGCTGAATGGTGGCGTCGAACTGCGAGATCACCATGCTCGCCAGAACCGCGGTCGCCAGGTTCACCACCAGCCACGGGAAGCGCAGCTTGGTGATCTCCAGCACCTTGTCCGACAGGGACTCGTCGCCGACGCCCGACAGGCGCTTGAGGTCCTCGTCGGCCTCCTCGTCCAGCGCCTCCATCGCGTCCTCCATGTGGATGACGCCCAGAAGCCGGCCGCTGTCGTCGACCACCGGCGCGCTGGCCATGTGATACTGGTTGAAGCCGTAGGCCACGTCCTCCTGCGGCTCCAGCACCTCGATGATCTCCATCAGGTCGCGCTGAAGCTCATCCAGGCGCCGGTCGCGGCCCGCGCCCATGATCCGGCTCAGCGGCGCGAGCCCCACGGGCTTCATCGCCGCGTCCACCAGCACCACGTCGTGGAACTGGTCGGGCAGATCGTCGTCGGCGCGCATGTGGTCGATCATCTGGCCCACGGTCCAGAACGGGGGCGCGGCCACGAAATCGCGGCGCATCATGCGGCCGGCGGTGTATTCGGGATATTGCAGGGATTGCTCGACCGCGATGCGCTCGACCGGCTCCAGCGCCTCCAGCACCCGGCCCTGCTGATCCTCGTCCAGGTCCTCGACCAGGTAGACCACGTCGTCGGCGTCCAGCTCGCGCACCGCGGCGGCGAGGTGGGCCGGCTCCATCGCCGCGAGCACGTCGTCGCGGACGTCGTCCTCAAGCTCCGACAGGATCTCGGGGTCGAGATCGGAGCCGAGCATGCGCACCACGGTGTCGCGGGTGTCGTGGTCGAGCTGCTCGAAAAGGTCGGCGACGTCGGCGGCGTGCAGAGGCGCCAGCGCGGCGTCGAGCGCGGCGCGGTCCTGGGTCTCGGCGGCCTCGGTGGCGGCGGTCACGACATTGGGGTCGAGCTCCCACTCGTCGTCGCGCGTCTCGGGCTCGCTCGTCTCGGGTTCGGGGGTCTCGGGCTTGGGGGTCTCGGGCTCGGGGGTCTCGGCGTCGGCCCCGGCGACCGCCGCCCTGTCGGCGGCGTGCGGGTCGTCCTCGGCGTCGGGCTTGCGGTCGGGGCCGGCGTCGGTCATGGGCGAGCCTCGCGTGTGCTGAGAGGGCCTGATTTCGAGGCATGTAACCCGCAACCGTGCGAATTTGAAAGCGCCGCTCCCTGAAGTTCGCAAGGAATTCGACGGGTTTCCGGGGCGCGCGCGCGCATGTCGCGCGGAGCGTCGGGGAGGGCGGCCGGGCAAAGGCGCGGTTGACAGCACCCGCTCGCGCCCCCGTGATGGGCGCGTGGGGGGCCGCCGGGGCGACGCCGCTTGGCGGAGGCGTGACGGGAGGCGAGAGTGAGGCAAGTGCGCAACGGCGTCGCGCGCGCGGCGGCGGGCGACGGAAGCAACGGCGGAATGGTCGGCGGAACCGGCAACGGAACGGGCGGCGGAACCGGCGGCGGCGGCGCGCAGGGCGCGACGGGACCAGGCCGCGGCGACCGGCCGAACGGGCCCGCGGGCCTGCGTGCGCAGGCCGTGGCGGCGCATCGCGCCGGCCGGCTGGAGGA
Organism: Albimonas donghaensis; assembly: GCF_900106695.1. GTDB lineage: Bacteria > Pseudomonadota > Alphaproteobacteria > Rhodobacterales > Rhodobacteraceae > Albimonas > Albimonas donghaensis. The sequence continues at coordinate 17,229 of NZ_FNMZ01000016.1, read as the reverse complement.
GGCGTTCGCGCTTTACCGCGCGCATCTGGCCCGGACGCCCGGCGACGCCCATGCCTGGACCAATCTCGGCGCGCTGCTGCGCCGGCAGGGCCGGCATGACGCCGCCGCCCTGTGCCAGCGGCGGGCCCATGCGCTGGCCCCGGACGACCTGGCGATTCTCGGCAACCTGGGCAACGCCCTGCATGATTCCGATGCGCTGGACGAGGCGCTGGAGGTCCGCCGCCGGCTGGTCGCGGCCCGGCCCGAGGCCGCCGAGACCCACGCCATGCTGGCCGCCACCCTGCGCGGCCTGGGCCGCGGGCGGGAGGGCGCGGCGGCCGCCGCGGCGGGGCTGGCGCGGCATCCCGGCGACGGCGAATTGCGGGTGCAGCGGGCGCTGTCGCTGCTCTCGGCCCATGACTGGGCGGCGGGGTTCGAGGCCTTCGCCGCGCGCTGGGAGACCGGCGAACTGGTGCGCGCCGCCTGCCCCGTGCCCGAATGGCGGGGCGAGGACCCGGCGGGCAGGCGCATCCTGGTGCTGCCCGAACAGGGCTTCGGCGACGCGCTGCTGATGACGCGGTTCCTGCCCGTTCTGGCGGCGCGCGGGGCGGAGGTGTTCCTTGCCGCCAAGCCCGCCCTGACCCGGTTGTTCGACGGGCTGCCCGGCGTGACCCGGCTGCTGAGCACCGGCGATCCCTGGCCGGACGCGGATTTCTCCGCCCACATGATGGACCTGCCCCGCTGGCTGGGCGTGCCCGAGACCGGCCCGCCCCGCAGCCCGCCGCTGCGCATCCCCGACCGCAGCAAGGCGCGGGCGGCGCGGCTGACCGCGCCCTTCGCGGAACGCTTCCGGGTGGGGGTGTGCTGGTCGGGCTCGGTCACGTATCGGGCCAATTTCAAGCGCAGTTTCGGGCCCGAGCGATTCCTGCCGCTGGCCGGGATACCGGATGTTCAGCTGTTCAGCCTCTACAAGGGGCCGCTGCTGGAGGCGTTCCGCGCCGACGCCGCCAGCGCGCTGATCGTCGACGCGGCGGGCGGGGATCGCGATTTCGCCGACGCGGCGGCGACGATCCTGGAGATGGACCTGGTGATCACCATGGACACGGCGGTGGCGCATCTGGCGGGGGTGCTGGGCAAGCCGGTCTGGAACCTGCTGGCCTTCGCGCCCTTCTGGCTCTACGGCCCGGAGGAGACGACGACGCCATGGCACCCCTCGATGCGGCTGATCCGGCAGGCGCGGCCCGGCGACTGGGACGGCGTCTTCGCCGCCGTCGCCGCGGGGCTGGAGGCCGAGACGGCGCAATGGCGGGAGGCGCGGCGATGACGATACGTCAGGCGGAGCGGAGGCTGGCGGTGAAGGTCGAGATCTCTCCGGGCGAGCTGATCGACAAGATCACCATCCTGGAGATCAAGGCCCGGCGGCTGACCGATCCGGGGCAGAAGTTCAACGTGTCGACCGAGCTTGAGGCGCTGACCACCGCCCGCGACAAGGCCCTGCCCGCGACCGAGGCGCTGGACGACCTCACCGACCGGCTGCGCGAGGTCAACGAGGACCTCTGGGCGGTGGAGGAGGATCTGCGCGGCTGCGAGGCCTCGGGCGATTTCGGGCCGGGTTTCGTGGCGCTGGCGCGGACGGTCTACCAGCTCAATGACGGGCGGGCGGCGCTGAAGCGGCGGATCAACCTGCTGCTCGGCTCGCGGTTGATGGAAGAGAAGTCGCACCCCCGGACCTGACCCCCCCTGCGCGGGAGACGGTCCGGCCCTCGCGCCTGCGGCGCATCGGCCCCGCCCGCACTCCCCGAGCCTCCCGGCCGACATACCCCCCGGCCCCCACCGCGCATGGGCTTCCGCTCAGGCATCTGGGCGATGCGGGGTCGCGTCCGTGTGGGTGCGGGCGCGGATCAGCGCGTTCTCCAGCTCCTCGGCGAGGTCGGCGCGCTCCTCGGGGCTGAGGAAGGCGCCGAGCTCGATCTCCCGCCCCGCGCCTTTCAGGGTCAGATAGTTCTCGGGCCGCCCGTCAGGGCGCAGGGTCAGGCGCACCCAGTAGGGATTGGCCTGCCAGGTCCTGACCCCGCCCCCGGGCTCCCGGCGCACGACCTCCACCAGGTCGGGCCAGAGGCGGAGTTCCTCATGCAGGCTCAGGTCGCGGGCGTTGCGGCGCAGGAAGAAGCCCAGCGCGCCCAGGGTCAGCACCAGGAAGGGCGCCAGCCCCAGCCCCACCGCCGTGCCCAGCAGCGGGATCAGCGGCACGCAGAGCATCGCCCCCGTGAACCCCATCACCACCGCGAAGCCGCGCGGGCTCAGCGCCTGGTGGGGCCACAGCGTCACCGCGTAGAGCGGCGGCTCGGAACGGGAAACGGCCGGGGATCGCGCCCCGGCCGTCTCGATCGCGCTCATCCGTTCAAGGCCCGCATCAGTGATGGGGGTTCTTGTCCCACATGTCCGGAGTCGGCAGCGTCTCGAACGTGTGGGCCGGCGGCGGGTTGGGAAGGGTCCATTCCAGGGTGTCGGAATGCTCGCCCCAATAGGCCTTTTCGGTGACCTTCTCGCCCTTCGTGACCGTCACGTAGACGATGTAGAAGAACAGCAGGAACGACGCGCCCGAGAGGAAGGCGCCGTAGGACGACACCTCGTTCCACAGCGAGAACTGCTCGGGGTAGTCGATGTAGCGCCGCGGCATGCCCTGACGGCCCAGGAAGTGCTGCGGGAAGAAGGTGATGTTGGCGCCGATGAACATCATCCAGAAGTGGATCTTGCCCAGCGTCTCCGGGTACTGGCGGCCGGTCATCTTGGCCATCCAGTAGTAGACGCCCGCGAAGATGCAGAACACCGCGCCGAGCGACATCACGTAGTGGAAGTGAGCCACCACATAGTAGGTGTCATGGTAGGCGCGGTCGACGCCGGCCTGGCTCAGCACCACGCCGGTCACGCCGCCGACGGTGAACAGGAAGATGAAGCCCATGGCCCACAGCATCGGGGTCTTGAAGCTGATCGACCCGCCCCACATCGTGGCGATCCACGAGAAGATCTTGATGCCGGTCGGCACCGCGATCACCATCGTGGCCAGCATGAAATAGGCCTGCTGGGTGTGCGACATGCCCACCGTGTACATGTGGTGCGCCCACACGACGAAGCCCAGCACGCCGATGCCGATCATCGCGTAGACCATGCCCAGATAGCCGAAGACCGGCTTCTTGGAGAAGGTCGAGATGACATGGGACACGATGCCGAAGCCCGGCACGATGATCATGTAGACCTCGGGGTGCCCGAAGAACCACAGCAGGTGCTGGTAGAGGATCGGGTCGCCGCCGCCGGCCGGGTCGAAGAAGGTCGTCCCGAAGTTGCGGTCGGTCAGCAGCATGGTGATGGCGCCGGCCAGCACGGGCAGCGACAGCAGGATCAGGAAGGCGGTCACGAAGATCGACCAGGCGAACAGCGGCGCCTTGTGCAGGGTCATCCCCGGCGCGCGCATGTTCAGGAAGGTCGTGATCATGTTGATCGCGCCGAGGATCGACGAGGCGCCCGACACGTGGACCGCGAAGATCGCGAGATCCATCGAATAGCCGCCTTCGCGCACCGACAGGGGCGCGTAGAGCACCCAGCCGACGCCGGAGCCAAGTTGCTGGTCCCCGCCCGGCGACACCACCGACAGCACCGCGAGCGCCGAGCCCGCGAAATACATCCAGTAGCTGAGGTTGTTCATGCGCGGGAACGCCATGTCCGGCGCGCCGATCATCAGCGGCATGAAGTAGTTGCCGAAGCCGCCGAACAGCGCCGGAATCACCACGAAGAACATCATCAGGATGCCATGCGCGGTGATCATCACGTTCCACAGATGGCCGTTCGGCGTGATGCCGTCTTCCATCAGCATGTACTGCACGCCGGGCTCCATGAGCTCCAGCCGCATATACATCGTGAAGGCGACCGAGATCAGGCCGAGCACCGCGGAGGTGATCAAGTACAGGATCCCGATGTCCTTGTGGTTGGTCGAAAGGAACCACCGGGTGAAGAACCCCGGATGGTGGTCGTCATGCGCGTGAGCCGCTGCATCCGCCATGTCTGCACTCCTGCCGCGTAGCCCGAGGAGCGCGCGAAAGCCGCGCTCCGGCCGGTCCGGGGGTCCCACCCCGGGTGGTCTCTCGGCGGACGTCGCCGCCCCCCTTCATGGCGATACGATGGCGAGACGCCCTCGGATCAACCTCTGGCCGGAACCCATAGCCCCGGAAGCCTCGGCGGACCATAGGCAATTCGCCCCAGTGGTCCACGCGGCGAATTGCCGGCGCCGATCGGGTTTCGTCGCATTCGTTTACCCGAATTCATCGGAATCGGCCAGCGGCGACGCGCGTTTCGGCCGGCTCGGCCGCTCCGACGCCGCCTCGCGCCCGCCCGGCCCCCTCCGGAACCCCGCAAAACCGCCCGCCCCGCGACGATCGGCGCGCCCCTCCGGCGGCGCGCGGGCCCTGCGGGCGAGGGCCGGTCCGACTTTGGCGCGGCTCTGGCGCGAGAGGTTGTTTCACGCTTCGGAACGGCATCGCGGGCGTTCGGGCCGTGTCAGCCTGCGCCCGAGTCACCCGACGCGGCCGCGGACGCCGGGAGCGCCCGGTTCGGCAAGCGCGCGATGAGCACGGGCGCACCTGCCTTTTCGGGGGGCTCCCTTATCGGCGGGCGCGCGGCCGGGGGCGGGTCAGCCCTCTCCCGCCGCCTCTCCCGCCACCTCGCGCGCCACATCCCCGGGCCGGGGACCGGAAACGCCGGCATCCTCGCCGAACACCTCCTCGAAGGCCGCGCGCAGGGCCATGTCCAGCTCCGGCATCGTCGTGGTCAGGCCCAGATCCGCGAAGCTGGTCACCCCATGGGCCGAGATCCCGCAGGGCACGATTCCCGAGAAATGGTCCAGCTCCGGCTCCAGGTTGATCGAGACCCCATGAAAGCTCACCCAGCCGCGCAGGCGCAGGCCGATGGCGGCGATCTTGTCCTCGGCCGGCGCGCCGTCCGGCTGCGGCGGCTTGTCGGGCCGGACCACCCAGACGCCCACCCGATCGGGACGGGTCTCCCCCTGGATGTTGAAGGCGGCGAGGGTGCGAATCACCCATTGCTCCAGCTTCGTCACGAACACCCGCACGTCCCGCCCCCGCCGGTTGAGGTCGAGCATGGCGTAGGCCACCCGCTGCCCCGGCCCGTGATAGGTGTATTCGCCGCCGCGCCGGGCCTCGAACACCGGGAAGCGGTTCGGGTCCACCAGGTCCTCGGGCTTGGCCGAGGTGCCGGCGGTGTAGAGCGGCGGGTGCTCCAGCAGCCAGATCAGCTCGTCGGCCTCCCCGGCGCGAATGGCGGCCACCCGCGCCTCCATGGCGGCGAGCGCCTCGGGGAAGGCGACGGGAGCGTCGGCGATGCGCCATTCGGTCATGATCGGCTCCGGGCGGAGTGGGGCGGCGGCGGCGGGCGCGGCCCGCCCGACCGATATGGCCCGCGCGCGCCGGAGGGACAAGCGCGGGCCGGGCCGGCCAGCGCGGGGATGCGCCTGACGCAGGGTCCGACCGGGCCGCGCGCCGCGCCGGCGAACAAGTTGCGCCTCCGCATGCGAATTCGGCGCGGGAGGGCTTCACAAGCCCCGCGCCCGGTGCTAGTCACGCGCCGCCTGATGGAGCCGCGGTCGTGGCGGAATTGGTAGACGCGCAGCGTTGAGGTCGCTGTGGGGTAACTCCCGTGGAAGTTCGAGTCTTCTCGACCGCACCATCAGGCAGGCTTATATTTTTGGATCATAAGCCGAATTCGCGATACTGCAGTCCTGACGCCTACACGCTGACTCCACAGCCGGGGCCGTCATGGGACTGCAGATCGACCTCCTCCATATTCGCATCGCGGCCCGCTCGGGACATTTCGTCTATCGGAGGCGAATTCCCGAACCGATGAGATCGATTCTCGGCGGACGTCGTGAGTTCACCCGGGTCATCGGCACCACCCAGGCCGAAGCTCTGGCGAATTACGCCGAGGTTCACGCCTACGCCGAATCCCTAATCCGCGGTCATCGCCGCCTCCGCGCCCTTCCGGAACCGCCTCCCGTTCAGGTGTTCGCCGCATCTCCTCGGCCACGACCGACCGCGACGTCTCATCAGGAACCTCCGGCCCCCTCGTCTCCGACCTTGTGCGAGGCGTTCGAGTTCTACCTTGAGGAACGCCGGAAGCAGGACCCGACCGAGCGGCATCAGCAGGAACTGGCCATCGCCCGGGTCCGCACCATCGCCCTGAAGGTGCTGAAAAACGATCGACCGCTCACCGAGATCAAACGGCAGGACGCCCGCGCCATCCGCGACCATATGCTGGGCACCGGGGTGAAACCGATCACGGTGAAACGTCGCCTTTCCGACCTGTCCGCCGTGTTCCGTCTGATGGCGCTGGAGCACGACCTGGACCCGCGCTCCCCCTTCACCGGCCTGTCCATGCCCCAGGACGACGAGGGCCTGAGCCGCCGCCAGCTTCGCCTGCCCCTGTCGGACGCGGTCATCAACGCGATGTATGACCGACTGGCCACCGCGCGAAGGCCGGAGTTCCTGCAGGTCTGGACCCTGCTCCACCACACCGGAGCGCGTCTGTCGGAGATCGCCGGGCTGGAAGCCTCGGACCTTCGCCTGAATGATGACGTCCCTCACGTCCTGATCGAACCGAAGCCTTGGCGACGGTTGAAGAACGCGTGGAGCGAGCGGCGGGTTCCCCTGGTCGGCAAGGGCCTGGAGGTCGCCCACGCCCTACCCCGCACCACCCGCCTCCTGTTTCCCCGATATGCCGAAGCCCGAGGCCCAGACAGCCTGAGCCAGGCCCTGATGAAGCACCTCAAGGAGGTCCGGGAGAACAACCGTCAAACCGTTCACAGCCTGCGCCACAGCCTCAAGGACGGCCTGCGCAACACCGGCGCACCGAACGACCTGCAGAACGCGATCCTGGGCCACGAACTCAGCCGTGGGGTGGACGGGGCCTATGGTTCGGGGTTCTCGTTGGATCGCCTGCGGGACGCGCTGAGACCGGCGCTGGAGGCCTGATATCGCTTAGCCGACGATGGCTTCGAGGACTCGAACACACCAAGAGCGACGGAGGACCTTCGCCATCGCGGTGAAGACCGCGGGTCGTCCCCGACGCAGCCTCCAACGTGCCACCAGTCCGATCCTGCCGCGCTAAATACAGATATAGATCACTCACGTCGGATCTCCCGCCTCTGGATAACTCTGCTCCCGCTGGGACCGCTCGCGGTGACCGCAGGGATCGCCTGCTATGCAATGCTTCATCAAACCGCCCTGCTGGCCGGGCTGGATGCAGGCTTCGCCTATCAGCGGTGCATGACGGAGATCGAGAAACGCATCCGTGCTGGTGATCTCGCGAGCTTCGACGCGCCGTTTTTTCGATATGACCCCCACGGGCTGAGTGGGGTGCGGGTGATGATCGAGATCGAGCACCCAGACGGGAGCGGATCGACTTTCTATTCCGGGTGCAAATTCCGAGATTCCGTGACCGACGTCGAACCCAACGGCGACGCCTCGCAGGACCCTCAGGACGAGGACTTCCGCTCCAAGTAAGTCTCAACCAGAAACGTGGCGACCGCGCCCGCGGTGTTGACGGCGAGACTGGCATGACGAGGGGAGGGCCGGACTGGGAGCTTACCGCCTCGACCATGCGAATCCGACAAACGGTTACGTAGCGTGCCAATCCCGTTAACCAAGTTCATCGCACCGCCGAGGATCGCCTTGATCGGCTCCTCCGAGTGCTGGTTCGGGGCCAGATTCAACACGGTCGCGGCGTTCGCGTAGAGCTTCGGCAAATCGTCTTTGTCGGAGTATCCCTGCCCGGTCTCGTCAAGAATTCGTTTGGTCACGGTCTCCAACAGGGTGCGGGCCACGGTGATCGCGCCCTCTGGGTCGGTCATTCGACGCTCCAGAGCCTTGGTCCAGACCACATGGACTCCCGCGGAATCGAACGATCCCAGAACCTCGGAAGTTCCCTTGTCGCCAGGCATGGCGCTCGCGCCGCCAAGGTGATCGAGCAGCGGCCTGAAGGCGAGACTGATGATCTCCCGACGTTCCGCATACGATCCCGCCTCGCGCTTTATGTAGGGCCAGAATGCATCGAGGTTGTGATAGGTCCGCACGAACATCGGGAGCCGGTCGCGGATCGCTGGATCGGCCATGAACTCCCGACGAAGATGCTGATAGATACGGCTGTCGGCTGTTCCTCCAGTTGCCCTGGCGATGAGCACGCCCTCCATCATCACTACCTTTTCGAAGGTCGTCTCGGGGATGTCGGCCAGGTCGTTCAATTCGGTTTACCCCGATGGAGTCGGGACCGGGCCGAATGCGGCAACGGAGGTCGGCAACGCCTTCAGGGCGACATCGCCGCGACATTCCGTCTTGCGGGCGGACCAGGTCGGAACGTGTTTGCGATATGGCGATCAGCTTAACATGAGCGGCGTGTCATGTTAAAGAAATCCAACTTTTCGAACACGTGGCCTTTGACATGTTAGCACCGACCTACACGCTCCCTGATCTCCCTCCTGGTGTGGACCTGGAGACGGTGCCGGTGCTGAAGGCGCTGGCGGCGGCGAATAGAGCGCTTGCCGAACTCAAAGGGCGCGCAGCTTCGATCCCGAACCAAGGAATTCTGATCGACACCCTGGCCTTGCAGGAGGCCAAGGCGAGTTCCGAGATCGAGAACATCGTCACCACCCAGGACGAGCTTTTTCAGTCCGAGCTTCTTCTCGAAGGCCCGGATTCACCCGCGGCGAAGGAGGTGGCCCTCTACCGGGATGCCCTGAAGCTCGGCCATGACCGCTTAATCGAGACCGATGGCCTGATACTGAATCGAACGCTGATCGAGATGTTTCAGCTTCTGAAGCGGCATCAGGGTGGCTTCCGAACCACCCCTGGAACGACGCTGCGCAATGAAGCGACGGGCGAAGCGGTCTATGTCCCACCACAGGAGGCCGGTCGGATCGAAGCCCACATGGCGGCGCTGGAGAGCTTCATCAACGACGATGCCGCCTGCAATCTCGACCCTCTGATCAAGATGACGCTAATCCACCACCAGTTCGAGAGCATTCACCCGTTCCCTGACGGGAATGGCAGGATCGGCAGAATCCTGAACGTGCTCTATCTGAACCGCACCGGCCTTCTGGAAATTCCGATCCTCTACCTGAGCCGCTATATCACCGAGACCAAAGTCGACTACTATCGACTGCTCCAACACGTGCGTGACCATGGGGAATGGGAGCCATGGGTCCTGTATATGCTCGAAGCTGTGGCCCAGACCGCGCGAACTACGCTGGCTCTGGTCGAGGGCGTCAGGTCGCAGATGGCAGAAATGAAGCGTTTGATCCGGACGGAGCGCCCAAAGCTCTACTCCCAAGACTTGCTAAATAACCTGTTCCGGCACCCCTACACGAAGATTGAGTTCGTGGTTGCCGACCTCGACGTAACCCGTCAAACCGCGGCGAGGTATCTGGACTCGCTGGCGGAGACAGGTGTGCTGGCGAAGCACCAAGCGGGGCGGAGCAACTACTACATCAACGTGAATCTGGTCCGGCTCTTCCTGGAGGTTTCAGGTGGGCGATAAAAGTCAAATGAATCAAGTAACACCCCACTCCAGACGGGCCAGACGGAGCTAAATAATGAATTGTTATTTCCCAGGATGCACAGCGCAAGGGACCACAAAAGAGCATGTCCCTCCGAAGTCATTTTTCCCAAAGGGAGAGCGCGATCAACTCCTCACCGTTAAATCATGCGAGAAACACAACAACCAGAAATCTAAGGATGATATTTACGTCCTTGCGCAGATTTGTATGAATGCGTCCCCAAGCAATCGAGCAAGGGAAGTTTACCAAACCCGGATTGCGCCGCAGCTTAGTTTTAAAAGAAATGCATTAAAAAGGCGCATTTCGAAAGGCAAAAAACGGCTTCCGGATGGCACATTTAAATATCGGGTTGAAAGCAGACGCCTTGATTGCTTCTTTGACCACCTATGCTACGGACTTATAAATAGCTCGACCGATATGACACTTCCGGAGTATTTTAGTTTGTCCCATATATACCACAACCTACTCAGTAACGCTGACTCCTCAGAACTCATGTTCCAGAACGCACTCAAAGCGTTCTACTCAAAGCAGCCGCCTGAAATATTAGATTTTGGAACACCGAATTTAAATAATGAAAGAATTTATGCTGTTCGCATATTTGGTGTCCCAAATTTCCAGTCAAGCATTACCATTACGCACAAATTTTTCGGCAAGTTTGAAGTCACTTCCATGCTCACCCGGATCACGACATCAATCCCAGTGACCGAAGCTGGGTGACTAGGACGCGTCCCCATAAACGGGATTCCCATGACCTCGCATCTTTGATTCAACCTCCGAAAGAAGGAGGTATCGATGCGCCGTCACGAACTGACCGACCGGGAATGGGCGATCATCCAGCCGCTGCTGCCGCAGAAGTCGCGGGGCGTGCCGCGGGTGGACGATCGGCGGGTGATCAACGGCATCCTCTGGAGGTTCCGCGCAGGCACGCCCTGGCGCGACGTGCCCGAGCGCTATGGCCCGCGCACCACGCTCTACAACCGTTTCACCCGATGGCGCGCGGCCGGGGTCTGGGACCGCATTCTGGAAGCGATCTCAGAGGCCTATGACGGCGATATCGTGATGATCGACAGCTCCTGCGTCCGGGTCCACCAGCACAGGGCCGCGGGAAAAAGGGGGGCCCGGACGACGGCGGGCATGGCTGCATGGGACATTCCCGCGGGGGGCTGACGACGAAGATCCATGCGCTGGTCGATGCCGAGGGCCGCCCCATCCGCCTCACCCTCACGCCCGGCCAGGCCGGCGACGCGCCGGTCGGGACGGAGTTCGTGGCCGATCTCGCAGAAGGCGCGACCCTGATCGCCGACCGCGCCTACGACACCAACCCGATCCGCGACGGCGCGGCGGCCCGCGGCGTCTGGGCCAACATCCCGCCCCGCGTGATCCGAAAGCAGGCCTTCAGCTTCAGTCCGTGGGTCTATCGCCAGCGCAATCTGGTCGAGCGGTTCTTCAACCGCATCAAACAGTTCCGCGGCCTCGCCACCCGATACGACCGGCGCGCCGACAATTACCTCACCGCTCTCAAACTCGCCGCAATCCGCTTCTGGATCGCGAAGATATGAGTCCGCGCCCTAGGCTCCAGTGCAATTGAATCCCCAAGGGCTTTCCTGGTGGCGCATCACGGTGCGGTGAGGACGCCGCCATTCGGCCACGCTCTAGTTGGATTGGTTGGATGCGGATTATGCCCGATACAGATATGATGGCCGCGGCATGTTGTCGGGCCGTTCGCCCGGTGCACGCGCGACGCAGTGCGCATTCAACGTCCGCAAAATGAGTGATCGTGCATCAATAATCCGCGGGATCGTTGTCCCAATCATTATTATCTGCATCGAAATCTTCGTCAAATTCTTCGATCTCAAACTCGAAATCATCATTGAAGTCCAGTCGAACCGCTTGGGTCCTCCGATTCTCCCGGTGCCTGCTGCGAAGAAACTCGGCGAGCGAAAGAGGTGCGCTATCCAAGTCGAGGAAAGCAACGTTCCTATCGATTAGTGGTGCGAAGAATGGATCGGCGCGAACGATGCCTGCCGTCGCCGCAGGAATACACCTGGTGCGACATGCTTCGTAAGTGAATAGCCACATCCCCCCCCTCAACGCATCGGTCGCTATAAAGCGATTCCAATGTGTGTAGTCAGGTTCGCCATTGATCACCCCACGCCTAAATCCTTCGGCCGCCAGGATGGCAACCATTGCGTTCTCCACAGAACAAATCTCTGGAAATTCACTCAATTTTAGTGAAAGATTCAGCTTGATGGCCAAGTATATCAGCCATATGACCTCACCCGTCCTATCTTGTTCAATCAGCGTTCCAATATAGCCCGAAATGAACCTAGAGACTCTGTCCGGCAACACATCTCTACCGGTCAGGTGTCGCTGCACATGGGTCTCGACGAAAAAATCGATCAAGGTCGGGTTCGACCGATACGAGTTAAAAAGATGATCTTGGACTCTCTTCCACTCTTCTGCCGTTGTAAAGGCGCGCCGTCTGCTACGAAGTGCAAATTTCTCAATGTTTATATCTGGGCGTCGCTCGGATATGATGTTGATCCTGTAGAAGTATTCGGAGAACGCGTCCGCAGAAGAATCCCCACTGGTGAAGCTTGCGCGCACATACTGCTTCCACCCCGTAGCAAGACGCTCCGAGGTAGACCTGATGGAGGTCTTTCGGGGATTCAGGTCGAGTTCAAATTCAGAAACTGCACGGCGAAGACTTGAGATGACCCTTTCCCCAGACGCCCCACCTTCAATCCCGATGGTGTAGTCATCAATATACCGAGATGCAGTTGGATTTCTCTGGCCCAATTTGACTTTCAGCGATGCGTCAATTGCCGATGATACCACCTCAGCTAGCAGCCTTGACGTATCTGGGCCGACCGGCAAGCCAATTGTCTGGCCGTCCTGCGAATTCCTGCAATAAAGGTCAATAACATTTCCGAAATGAGCAGGTCCTCGATTATTTTTCGCGAAATTTTTTCCATATATAACCCACGGAATTGCGTGCGTGTATATGGAATGAAAGAATGATTGAATGTCGGCTTCGACGAAGCCATCCAGTCGTGCCGACAATTCCACGCGAAAGTCATCCCTTAAGTCGACGCTGGGGCGAACTAGAGCCCTTTGTCCAGACCAGTCGAAAATTAGTGGAGAACTAGAGATACCGGATTTCCGGGATTCGGATCGCAGTTGGACAAAATGATCCGAGATGGTTTTGGCGATAGCGAGATAGGATACCGGGTTTATTACACCGTGCCGCCTATCCTCCCTCCCATATCGCGGGAAATGAAACCAAGCTGGCTCCGATGTAAATTTTCTTATTCCCAGCGGCCTATTGTTGTGAGTCGGAACTTGTGAAATCTTCGTCCAAATGGATTCACGCCAACGTGCAAGGTCCTCCGACTTGAAGCAAGGCGGCAATTCGGGCGCAAAGTATCCATGGGAGATCAAGCGGCGGAAGCGGGCGGTTTTCGTTTTCGCCGTCATGCGCTCATTCGCGAATGTGTCTATTTGCTCGGTGCTGCGTGCATTTTCATATTAGCTTCTGGATAGATTGATCGAAAGGTTTGGAGCTTTCAAGTTGGTAGACTGGTCGCCCTCGGGGCTCCCTTCCCCGAAGAATTGAATTATGCGACCTCAGAAACGGTCGTTTTCGATAATCAAAACGAAGCCCATCGGGCACCCCCGTCAGCGAACTCAATCCATTCTCAAAATATACTCTCAAAACTCACCATCGATCCTGGTATAATCAGTTGAGTTTCAAGAATCGATGGAGTGGCCATGCTGGTAGGTTACGCGCGGATTTCTACTCGGGAACAGTCGATGGACGGTCAGTTGGATTCTCTTCACCAGGCTGGTTGCGACAAGGTCTTCACCGAGGTCGCGTCGGGTGCACGGGAGGATCGTCCGGTTCTACGGGAGGCCCTGGAATATGCCCGCCCCGGGGATGTGCTGGTCTGCTTTAAGCTGGACCGGGTGGCGCGCTCCCTACCGCATTTGACCAATCTGGTTGCTGACCTGGACCATCGCCAGATCGGATTGCGGAGTCTGACCGAGGAGATCGACACTTCCACTCCCGGTGGACGGCTCGTGTTCCACGTGTTCGGTGCCATCGCGCAGTTCGAACGAGACCTGATCCGTGAACGCACCCGGGTCGGGCTGGACGCCGCCAGGAAGCGGGGGCGCACCGGCGGTCGCCCCAAGTCGATGACCCCGGCAAAGCTGGATGCTGCGCGAAGACTGATCCAATCCGGCACCCCGGTTCGGGAGATTGCGGATTCCCTCGGGGTGTCGGTTCCCACGGTGTATCGTCACCTGGCCAGTTGAGTGGCTACTTCTTCCGTGCCAGTCACAACACCCGCCCCCCCCACGATGGCCCACCGGAGGGATATTCGGAGACCAGATGGAAGAAATAAGCGATCCAGAGAATGCATCTTTCTTATTTCTCCCATCTGAGAACTCAAAAAATTTTACTGGCCCATGGTCCAAAAGCTAAATATCATCTTAATTTCAGTCACTTAACATGGACCAAGCATGGACCATCGGGAGAGAAGGGTGGTCCAGAGTTGGACCACTCATTGCCGTTTTGGACCACCACGGCGGTCCATCTACTGGACAGACTTAAGGTGTGTGTTTCTTATTGCCCGATTAGTATTCTCCCGTAACTTCATTAGTTTCTCCGACCCCCTGAGCGGAGATACCGGTTGCAGTTCTCCTTCCGGCGGGACCGTCTCGAATTCCCCGGGTTTGAAGCGGACGAAACCCCAGGGCCGTTGACCGCAGGGAATACGGTGGCGGAGTTTTTTCGAGATCAGTCCCGCGGAACTGAGTTCTGTCAGCTTGCGAAGGAAATGGTTCTTGGTTCGCTGACCTGGCATCATGTCACCATCATCAGCAGCACGGCGGAACTGATCGAAAAGCCATTCGGTCGATGCGAATGTTCCGACCGGCCAGATCTTCAGTCCTTCCTCGGAGTCCAGCCACGCTTCCACCGGATCGAGGTTCGACCCGATCATTTCCAACTTGATGTCGGTCATCAGCGCATGTGAGATCAACGCATCATCGATTTCAATCATATGAAGGAGTGTCAAACGGCACGCAATCAGGACCCCCTATCGGCGTGCAAAAAGGACCCCTCTGATGAGCATGGCGGCTGACCTGCCGGATCGACGCGGAGCCGTAGGCGGAGCGTCGATCCGGCAGGTGGGGGCGTGTTTGGATCTGCGTCCTGGGTCAGGCTCGGTTCTTGAAGCGCCAGCTCTCGTTGCCGGTCTCGACGATGTCGCAATGGTGGGTGAACCGGTCGAGGAGGGCGGTGGTCATCTTGGCGTCGCCGAAGACGGTGGGCCATTCGCCGAAGGCGAGGTTCGTGGTCACGATGACTGAGGTGCGCTCGTAGAGTCTGCTCACGAGGTGGAAGAGCAGCCGCCCGCCAGACTGGGCGAAGGGGAGATAGCCGAGCTCGTCGAACACAACGAAGTCCAGACGGCACAGGTGGTCGGCGATGCGGATGCCGGCGGAGAGTATCGAGACCTTCGTTGCAAAAACCTTAACCGAACGCCTCGGCGATGCCGACCGGCTCGCCGCCGACCTGCTTCAGGCTGGCGCGAAGCCCTCGACCATCGCCGCCGCGCTCGACCGCGCGAAGGCCATCGCCGCAAGCGCTGCGGATCGGATCGGCCCCTTGCTCGACCTCATCCATCGCATCGACCCGGGCGACGCGATCATCACCATCACGATCAGCGCCAAAACACTCATCCGCCCCATGGCGAGCGATGCCCAGATCGAACCGATTCGGATCGAGGCGCCGCTGCGCATCCGCCAGGCCGGATGCGCCAAGCCCATCGTCATCGGCCTCGATCGCCGCGAGCGGAAGCCGGATGCGGACCTCATCGCGATGGTCGCCGACGCGCGCCGATGGGCGAAGGAGCTGCTCTCCGGCGCCGCCGCCTCGGTTGGCGAGATCGAGCGGCGCGAGGGCGCGCGCAAGGGAACGGTCAGCCGGATTCTGCCGCTGGCTTTCCTGGCGCCGGACCTCGCCGAGGCGATCCTGAACGGCCGCCAGCCCGAGACGCTGACCGCCGGCTCATTGCGCCGGCTGCCTGAGATCCCGCTCGACTGGACCGAGCAGCACCAAGTCCTGGGCTTCGATCATCGTCCGAATTGACCGGACCGCCAGCGCAACGCCTCTCTCAAGACCTCACCCGAAACGCGCCCGCAGAGCAAACGCCCCCGCGAGGGGCGTTTCCGCTCCGATGTCCGTGCTCTGGTGAGGTTCCGGAGCCGCCATACGCGCCCAACCCACGGAAATCACGCGGACTTCCGATACGGCACAGCTACCACGGTTTGTCAGGGGGGAGCGTGGTGGTGGTCGCAGTCGCCTGCGAACCCTGCTCCGCCTCCAAGAACAGGGGGTTTACAGGGAAATCCATACGATTTGAGAGAGCGCACGACGAACTCACCGTCAAATTCGTCGTGATGACAATGACTTGCGAGCAAATTCCCTGCCGCTCGAAACAGGGAAGCCAAACTGGTCGAACAGGGATCTTTCAGGGCTGGATCAGGGAAACGAAGCGCAAGAACAGGGAGCTGCCGCATGGAGCCTGTGAGCGCATTGACGACGAACGCGGGTCGCCACGGATCCCGGCCTACGGCTCGACCAGCGCGAGTGCCATGGCGTATCCGTCTTCCCGAAACAGCGCCTGGTCGCCGGCGCCCTGCGCGCCATCGTCGCTGGACAGATGCAAAGAGAGGTCGCCGAACAGCGGCCTTTTTAGCTTCCGCCCCGATGCATTGACGACGTCGTTGCTCGGATCATACTCGGAGAGAAGATGACATGCGGGACGAGCAACATGATCGACGACGAACCGAAGCTCGTCACCTCGAGCAACAGCCAGAGGGTCATCGTCGACGGATACACGTTCACGATCGAGATCTACCGGCTTGAGACTGACAAGACCTGGACTCTGGAAGTCGTCGACGGCGAAGGCGTCAGCCATGTCTGGGACGATCCGTTCTCTTCCGACAAGGACGCCTGGACAGCGGCGCTGCAGGAAATCGAAGCCGGCGGCCCCCTCGCCTTCATGAGGGGTCACAACGTCATTCCGTTACGCAAGCCGTGAGACCGGGTGCGGCCGCAACAGCGCATGCGGGTGGATCGGCCCCCAACAGGAGCCCTGCCAAATCGTGCGCAATCCGTCGGAAACGATATGCTGAGCGAACATCGGACGGGATGCCGACCAGCGCTGTTCGGAACCCTGCCCGATCCGAGAATAACGTTCTCGACGGCTTGAGCGCTGACTGGCAGGGGTCATGGTTCGGGCCCCGTCCACACTTCTCCCCGCCATGGAAATCGTTGCGAAACACTCCACCTATCGGCGACCCGATTTACGGAGGGACCGAGCACCGCAGTCGGCAACCATTTCGAGATCCGGCGCCAACTGTTCTTCCGCAGGCTCGAAAACCGCCCAGGTTGGATGCCTTTTCAGGCTGGAGCGACGTGCTCGTGCCCTGAAGGCTGGCGCCACGCCGCCCGCGGGCGCCTCCTCCCTAGAGCGGACTCCTACCAGTCTGGATCGTATCCGCATGCGCTGAAGCAGTTGGCGCATTCGGCGGGGGTGTAGGCGTCTGCGATGCGGCCGATG
>NZ_FNMZ01000012.1 GCF_900106695.1 Albimonas donghaensis | reverse complement strand
GATGATCGACAGTTCCTGCGTCCGGGTCCACCAGCACGGGGCCGCGGTAAAAAGGGGGGTGACGACCATGGCTGCATGGGACATTCCCGCGGCGGCCTGACCACCAAGATCCATGCGCTGGTCGATGCCGAGGGCCGCCCCGTCCGGCTGAAGCTGACGCCCGGCCAGGCGGGCGACGCGCCGGTGGGGACGGAGTTCGTCGCCGATCTCGATCCCGGCGCGACCCTGATCGCCGACCGCGCCTACGACACCAACCCGATCCGCGAGGGCGCGGCGGCCCGCGGGGCATGGGCCAACATCCCGCCGCGCGTGATCCGCAAGGACGCTTTCAGCTTCAGTCCGTGGGTCTATCGCCAGCGCAATCTGGTCGAGCGCTTCTTCAACCGCATCAAACAGTTCCGCGGTCTTGCCACCCGATACGACCGGCGCGCCGACAATTACCTCGCCGCCCTCAAGCTCGCCGCCATCCGCTTCTGGATCGCCAGCATATGAGTCCGCGCCCTAGACGCAGCAATGCCCAAGGGGGGTTCCGTCATCATGCCCGACTTGATGCGCGCACGCCCTGTCGCCCGAGAACGTGAAAATCATACCGATGCGTTGTCAGGCTAGCCGCTCAATCGCTTCCACCGCGATTGCGATGGGGGACAAGGTGGGGGACGGCGCTCCGTCCACTTCCACTTTATCTATGTTTTCCCGGCGCTTAGGTGGAAAACGTGGCGGAGTGGAAGGGATTCGAACCCTCGAAACGGTCTCCCGTTTACTCCCTTAGCAGGGGAGCGCCTTCGACCACTCGGCCACCACTCCGCGGACGTGTATATGGGCCAAGCCATTGCGTTGCAATGCCATTTTCCGGGGATTTCTCGGAAGCCCGTTTTCCCGGTTTTCGTCAGAATTCCGCGAACTTAACCAGAACTGAGCGTGATTCCCGCCCAAAATCCGCCCAGGAAAAATCGCGCTTTGTTCCGGAGAATCGGCAGGCCTCCAGAGACGAGAAATGGCCGCGCCCCATCCGGAGCGCGGGCCCTGCAAGCCACGCCTTATGTGCGCTTTATGCATATAGTCACTTGACCGGCGGGCACTCTGTATGCATATAATATGCATACAGACAGGGAGCCACGCCAATGCCGATCACCGCCGCCGACATTCTGAAAGCCCTCCGCGCGGCGGGTTTCGTGCAGCGCAGCGGCAAGGGCTCCCACCTCGTGCTCACCCACCCGGACGGGCGGCGCACGGTGGTCTCGAAACACCGGGGCGACCTCCCGAAGCCCACCGTCCGCCAGATTGAAAAGCAGACCGGGGTCAAGCTCCTCAAGTGAGGAGCGCCCCGGAAGGAGACAGGCCATGCCCACGCGGCTCTACCCCATCGTGATCCACCGCGGCGACGACGGAGCGTTCGGCGCCGTGTTCCCGGACTTCCCCGGCTTCACCAACGGCGCGACCATCGAGGAAGTCGTCACCCGCGCGAGTGAAGCCCTTGAGGCCGCTTTCGAGGCCATGCTCGAAGACGGCGAGGACGCCCCCGCGCCGACCCTGGCCGCCGAGATCGAGCCTGACATGCGGGCCGGCGCCGAGTGCATCGCCTTCGCTCCGGTTTCGCTCCCCGGCCGTTCCAGGCGGATCTCCGTCACGCTCCCGGAAGACCTCCTGGAGCGCATCGACGCGGTCGCTGGCAACCGAAGCCGCTTCCTCGCGGAGGCGGCGTCTGCGGCCCTCCGGAGCGCCTGAAACGCGAAAGGGCCGCGCCCCATCCGGAGCGCGGCCCTCGCCGTCCCAGCCCTCGCCAGCGGCGCGCTACCCCCTCGCCGCGATCTCCGCCTTGACCCGCGCCGCGAGAGCGTCGTCGGTGGCCCCCACCCGTTTGAGCAGACCGGGCGAGCCCCCGCGCGCATAGGCAACCGCCGTGTCGATCGCACGGCCCCGCGTGGGCGACGGGAGCGCGGCGGCGGCCGAGGCCGGCGAGACCCCGGGCCGCCCCTCGGCGACCTGGTCAACGCCATAGGCCAGCGCCCGCGAAACCAGCGCGTCGAGCTCGGCCTGGTCCGCTTCACGAATCCGCACGCCGAGCCACTGGCGCAGCAGGATCACCACGGCGCCGGAGATCAGCAGGGCCAACGGCTCGACCAGCGCGCCGGCGAGGGTGGTCAGGGTGTTTTCCATCGGTCTTTCCTTTTCAGGTCGCGCCCATGGCGGCCCATGCCGCCTGCAGGGCGATGCACGTCTCGCGGTTGAACTCGGGGGCGAGGCGGCTGTCGGCGCAGCGGGCGACGAACCGCGCTAGCGCGCCCCCGGTCATCGGGCCGTCGATTCCGTCGGCCGGGCCCGGTTCGTCGCCGAGGCGCTGCAGGACGAGCTGCGCCTCACGCACCGTGTCGACGTCGCCGACGATCCCGCCTGCCATGGCGGGAGCGCCGGGCTCGGAGCGGAGGGCGGCGTAGGCGGCGCGCATTTTCTGGTCGTAGCGGTTGGCGGCGTAGGCCGGCCCGTTGTAGCCCCGGGCGAACGCCGCCCAGTCGTGCCGCCGCAGCGCGTCGGCGAGCCCCGCCCCGCGCACGTAGCCGACGAATGCGGCGATCTGCGCGGCCTCACTCCCACACATGGCCGAAACGAAAGCCTCGACGCCTGCCCACCCGCAGAGCCGGGCGTTAAAGCCCATCACCTGCCAGCGGCCCCAGGAGGCCGCCTCCAGCGCCGCCACGCGGTCTAGGTCCATGGCCGCCCGCAGCCGGGAGAACTGGGCGTCGCCGGCCGCGCCATAGTCTCCAGCAGCCGGGGAGGAGATCGCCGGATAGGTCGAGGACCAGCGGCCATCGGTGAGGCGGTGGAAGACGTGCCGCTCGAACAGGATCGGCGGTCGGCCGGAGGCGAGGAAGGCAGCGCCCCGGCTTTCGACCTCGGCGACGGCGCGGATTGCGGCGACCTCGCAGTCCAGCGCCTCGGCCGCATCAAGCCAGGGGCCCGCGTCGGGGATGGGCCGGCCAGCGCCGCGGAAATCGGAAGGGATCATGCGGATACCCCGCGCGCGGTTGCCCGCGGCGGCCTCATATGTGTCTGTAGGGTGGAGAATCGGACGTGGCTGCTCGCTACGCGCCAGACAGGATCTCAAATGGCAATCGAATGCTTTCCTGCGTCGGCTGCGAAACTCCTGCGCAGTCGTAGTCGAGGCGGGAGAAGTAGACCGCCCTCCCCGGAAGCGCCGCCAGCGGGACGACGAAGATCAGCCGCACCAGCGTCCAGGCCTCGCCGCTTTTGACCCCGTAGGCGCCAGCGCCCCGGTCCCACTCATCCCCCTCGAGCCAGGCGACCACGCTGCGCCGCTCGGCGGGATGCTCCCGGCCGCCGTGGTTCGCGACCATGGGCACCGCGAGGGGCGGTTCGCAGGTCGCCCCGAACGGCGTGCGGCGCACCAGGAACACCGCCTCGCACTCCTGGCCCTGAACGCAGGCGCCGTCGACGATGTAGGACAGCGACGGGTCGAAGCGGACGATCCGGCGCGGGGGCTCGAGCACCGCGATCCGCTGCGCCAGATCATCCTGCGCCGCGGCGAGCGCGGTGATCCCGAGATTGTCCTGAAGCGCGCCGAACAGCAGCTCGGCGACGGCGCCCCGCCACATCCAGTTTGCGACGAACGCGCCGGCGCCGAGCGTCGCGGACACCGCCAGCGCGAGCGCCGACGCGGATAGCATCGACCACATTCGGGCGAGCAGCGCGCGCCACCCGCGCTTGATGTCCGCCGAGGTCATATCAGCCGCCCCCACCAACATTTGCGATGACCTCGACGGCGAGCTCGGGCAGCGTGTGGACGCCGCCGTCGACGGACGCCCAGACCTGCACCCGCCAACGGCTCGCACCAGACAGAGCGCCAGGGGGGAACCAGACCTGAACGGCGCCGCCGACGGCGCTGAGGATCGTGACCTCAGCCGCAACATCGGCGGCAACCGAACCCGGCACAGCGCCGGCCGCCGCGGCGACGGTCGCGCCGGTCAGATCCATCGGATCGCCGGACAGATCGGAGAAATAGGCCACAGCAGCCAGGTGGTCGCGAGCGGTGATCCGCGAGGTCATGGTCAACGTATCTCCATTGGGTCGGGCCAGGCTCCGGCGATCACGGCGGTCGCAGGCCATGCGCCAGAGATCTCCGCCGCCGTGGGCCAGGCCCCCGAAATCGTCACGTCCGCCGCCTCGGCCGCGGCGGCCCAGGCCAGCGCCTCCGCCCCGATGGCGACGACCTCATAGGGCCCGATCCCGCCCGTGGGCGCGAACGTCCCGATCAGCGTTTCGGCGGCGTCATAGGCGAGGGCGCCCGATAGGGCCGGGACAGTGAGCGTCATGCCTCCACCTCCGCGGTGATCTGATCCAGGTAGATGATCGCCTCGGACGCGGTGCCCTCGAACGCGCCTTGGTCATTGCCCCAACCCCCGAGATTGGTGACAACCTGCTCCGCCGCGACCCCGAGGGAGCCGACATTGCCCCCACAAATTTTGTTAAATGTGAACGTCGACGTGTCGACCAGCGCCCCGTCCACATAGAGGGCGAGTTTGCCCGTTGTCGCGCTCGCGCTCCACTCGACCACGAAATCACCAGTCGGCGCAGGAGCGTCAACAAAGCCGGAGTCCGAGCTGTCGTCGCCAGCGCCGCAGCGGAAATACAGCGTGTCGTCGTAGACGTATAGCAGAAGGCCCGACTGGCGTCCCCCAGCCTCCATCAGGATGCCCTCCTCGCCCGAGGCGCGAGAACCGCTGACGCGGGCGCTGGCCTCTCGCGCCTCAGTCAATTCGTCATAGTACGCCCCCACCACGTCCCAGGTCGCCGTCGCAGTCATCCCGTCGGTGACGTAGGTCGGGACCGAGGCCGGGCCGGTCACGTCGACCGCCACCTCGGCAAGCGCCAGCGCCCCGGTCGCGTCGCGCACCAGAACGGCGAGCCGGGTCTCGGTAACAGCGTCCTCTGGCCAGCTCTCGGACGCGAGCGGGTCGAAATGGACAGCGCCCGTCGCCCGATCGACCCGGAACCGCCCGAGCCCGGCCGATCCTGCCCCGATCAGGTCAGCCACCGACCGGCTCCAGCGCGGCGATCAGAGCGTCGAGAGGGGCGGCGAGGAACGCAATGTCCGCGCCGGCGTAGGCGCGGTCGAGCAGCAAGCCGGAGGCGTCGTCCCAGGCGTGGGCAGCGGTGGCGGTCGGCGAGATCGGCGAGGCCAGGATCGCCGCCACCACGTCCGCGCCAGCGGCCTGCCCGGCGGCGACCAGCGCCAGCACGTCCGCCGGGGCCTGCGATCCATAGAGCCCGACGGCGGCCGCCTGCACCTCGGCTGGCTCGAAAACCAGCGCCGGCTTGATCCGATCGAACCGCGCCTGCATCCCATTGACCAGAGAGACCATGTCGACGGCGCGGAGGGAGGCAGAGGCCCGGGCGTCGACAGCCGAGCGGCGCACCGACTTGGCGGCCTCGACGGCCGTTTCGACGACGCGCGACAGAGGTGTGAGGGACATTCGACGTCTCCGCTGGAGATTATGGGGGGGCGTTACTGTTCGCTCAGGAGTTTCCACGCGCTGCCGTTCCACCAGACCAGGTAGGGACCGCCCGAGCCGATGGCCTTCGGGTCCCAGGTCAGGCGATCAGCCAGGGCGACGTCGCCCTGGCCCGGGTTGGCGGGCGCGGCGGTCAGCTTCTCGATGCTCAGGCGCAGGTTCTGCAACGTCACCCTGTCAAGGTCCGTGCCGTCGCCGACTTCCATGATCCGATTGACGCCCGCGCCTCCGGATCGGTTCACCACGATCTGGGCGGGGACGTCGTATTCGCGGCTGTCGAACCGGATGAAGCCCCCTGCCGTGCCCGGCTCGTAGCCGGCATTGACCCCGTTGCCGCCGTTGACGGCGACGACCTGGTTGGGATCGCTGAACTGATCCGCGGCGACCCATCCGCCCGTTATGTTGATGATCGGGAAATCGCCATCGTTGTTGGCTCTCGGCGTTCCGGACGCGTCCAGGAACTTGGAGCTAGTCCCCCGCGTCCAGGTGCAGCCGGTGATTTCGAGCTGCTTGAGGTTGCTCGCGGTGGCAAGCGCGAACCCCGGGCCGGTCGAATTGTGCGCGAAGTAACAGCCGATGAACCGCACGATGACGCCATTTGCGGCGTCGTCATCGCCGAGCTTGAACGCCGGATCGGGAGCCTCTTCCGTCGCGGTGAACTGCGTCCCGTGGAAGTCGAAAAGCGTCCCCGCCTCGATCTCGCAATCCGCCAGAGAGCTTTCGATCTGCCCCCCAAACACATGGATCGCGTTGGCGCGGAGCTGCGCCTCCCCGCCGTCGTCGGCATACAGGTCTCGCCCAGAGTTGCCCACGCAGAACAGGCCGAAATGCTCCTGGTTGTTGTTCTCGCGGTCCTGGTTGCGCCACCAGATGCCGCCCGAGGTGTTGTCCGTCTCCGTCCCGTTCCAGCGCACCGTCAGCCCATAGGTCCGCAGGATCCAGCACCCGTTGAAGACGATGCCATATCCCGCGTGGTTTTGCGTCTGCACCTCGCGCAGCGTCGCATAGCTGCACTTGCCCAGCCAGATCCCGTGACCCGCCTCATAGCCGCCGGGCCCATCGGGCTCGGCGTAGTCCCCCCCGTTGACGTAAAAATGCTCAATGGTGATGCCATTCACGCCGTCCGCCACCACCAGGGCGGCGAGCCCGGTGAAGCCGGACAGCTTCTGGAGACCGGATCGCGGTTGATTGTGCGCCGTCGGGTTGATGCCGCGGATCATGACGTTCTGGGAATCGACCTCCCAGGGCGTCAGCAAGCCATAGACGCCCTGCGCCAGGATCGCGCATTTCTGCGCCTGCGCGAAATCATGCGCGGCCTCGAGCAGCGCGAGATCGTTCCCGGTGCCGCCGCTCGCCGTCCCGAACTGCTCGGGACAGATGCACCCGCCGCTGCTGATCGCGTAGAGCTTCACGCCGCCGGCGGTGGTCACATGGTGATCAGTCGCGCCGGACGCAGCCTCCTGGTAGCGGAAACCGCCCGCCTCCCAGATGGCGCCCACGCCGCGAGACGGCCCGGTGTCAGCGAGCAGATTGGCGACGGCCCCGAACCGGGGTTTGATCTCGTCGATCTGCGCGGCGAGGCTGGCGACCGGAGCGCGGACAGTCGAGCCGTCGCGGTGGCCCAGCAGCTCGTCCAGCAGGACGGCCTGCGACAGGTCTGGCGTCCGGACTCCATTCTCGGCCATTGGAAACTCCTAGTAGACGATGATCGGAAATGGACCGCTGCGCGGCCCGGGAACACCCGCAAGATCCTGCGGTTCGAGGTAGACGTCCCAGGCTCCCGCTGAGAGGCAGCGGCCGGTTTCACGGTAGAGCCGCACGTCGTCGACGGCCCCGTCGAAGTCGATCGAGGCCAGCAACTCGACGCCATCGTTGCCGGCGGTCGCGACGATGGCGCTCAGCGCCAGGCCATCGGACGCGACGGCGTCGCCGGCCTGGGCGGTTCCGCCCGTCAGGCGCGGCGTGACCGTGCCTGCGGTTCGTCCCGAGACCGTGAACCCGAGCCGGTAGGTCTTCCCCTCGGCGAGGTCCTGCGGCTGCCCGACACCGCCGACCGAGCCGGGCGTGTGAGCGGCGACCCCGGACGCGATCACCCAGCCCGGGCCGGCGGTCCAGCCGGCGCCGGTGTTGAAGCCGCCATCCTCGACCAGCTCGCGCCGGGTCCCGTCCCCGTGCAGGTAAGACAGCGTGGCGCCAGGCGAGACCGCGAAAGGCTGGCCGAGGGCGTGCGCCTCGGCGTCCAGCGTGTCGCCGACCGGAACAAGGTAAGCCTGCACGCGCGTCGTCGCCTCGTCGGCGGTGGCGGCGAGCGTGATCGACAGGCTTCCCAGGCCGCCCTGCACCTCGATAGCGTCACTGTCGAGCGCGCCCGGAAGCGGCGAGTCCTTCTCGCCGATCGTGACTGCGACGGTCGCGGTCAAGGGGCCCTCGGTTCCATCGACAGCCACCGCGAGCGCCCGCAGCTCCACGTCGTCGCCGGCAGCGTAGCCCGAGACGGCGACCCCGCCGGCGGCGAGCGGCAAGCTCAGCTCGGTCCAGGACGGCGCGCCCGCGAGCCGGTGCCCGAGCCTGTAGGAGGCGAGCGGCGCGGCGGAGCCCGAACCGGGGGCCAGCAGCACGCGCAGCCCGTCAGGATCGTCCATTCCGGTGCGGCCGGTAAGGATCTCGACGAAGCGGGGGGCGGCCGGCGTGACCGGGTCCGGCGCGATCTCGGCGCCGACGCGGCCATTCCAGGCGGGAGGCTCGTAGTCGGCCAGCGCCGCCTCGATCTCCGGCGCGTCGGCGACATAAGCGTAGACCGAGGCCATGTCCTCGCCCGGCTCGACGGCGCGGACCCGCAGCGCGTGGCTCTCGGAGCCGGCGGTTCCGAAGTGGATCAGTTCGCCGACCGAAGGCGCCTCGGCCGAGGTCGCGAGGCGCAAGAGCCGGGTCTCGCCACTCGCGACCGCGGCGGGCGTCACGGCGGAGACGACCGACTCCCCGATCGTGTCCTCGTCGTCGGCGTAGACCCGGAAGCGGATCGCATAGTCGGTCCCGTCCTCGACCGCCACGACCTCGTCCAGTTCGACGAGCCGGCCCTCGACCGCCTTGACCCGGGCCGAGCGCTGCACGCGGTCGAGGACGTCGAAGGAGCCCATGACCAGGTCGCCCCTGGTCGCCACCCGCGCGATCCCGTCCTGCACGGCCGAGAAACGGTCCGGCCGGTGGATCAGCTCCAGCATCCGCCGGGTGGCCTCGATCGCGACCTCGTCCGGGTCGGTCTTTCCGGGCACGTCCAGCGCCTCGGTCAACTCGATCTCGCCCTCGTAGCCGGGGCGCCGCACGATACGCTCGGCCGAGGCCCAGCCGTTGGTCTCGTCGAAGAACGTCACCCGGAAGCCATGCGGGAGGTCCACGTATGGCCGCGACCATCGGATCCCGGAGGCGTTCCGCGGGCTGACATGGTCGACGGCGACGGTCTGCGGCCGGTCGATCACCACGCCCCACCGCAGCCCATCGTGGCGCGGGCTCGCCCGGCCTGCGGCGCAGATGGCGCGCAGCATGTCCCCGAAGCTCTCGGCCCGGTCGTGGACCCGATCGTATTTGAGCCCCTGGGCCGCGCACCAGTCGAACCAGTCGGCGACCAGGTCCATGTCGATCCCAGCCTCGCTGACGGGGTACGGGTTCTGCGGGCCGGTCAGGGCGGCGAGGTAGGCCGAGGCCGGGTTGCGGCTCAGCCCGTCCGCCCAGTCCTCGCCGTCCCATTCGGGGGCGAAGCGCTGCACGATCCCGTTCAGATCGTCGAGCGCGCCGTTGAGCTGGTAGGAGGCCCGAATCCGCAGCGCCACCAGCGCCAGCGGCCTGGCGATCGCGAGCGGGTATTCCGGCCGGATCGACTGCAGGCCGGCCAGCGACACCCGGTCCGCGACCTGCGGGCTGGTGCTCTCGTCCGTCAAGCGCGTGACCTCGATTTGCCAGCGACCGCGGGACGGCAGGTCCCACCCGACCTGGCGGAAGAAGGACTCGCGCTTCTTGGCCGCGATCTCCAGCGTGACCACGTCCGACCATGCTCCGCCGGCCTCGGGGCGCTGGCGGATGAGGATAGAGACGCTGCGGGAGCGCAGGGCGCCGCGGCTGGACGCCTCGAAAAGTCCAGAGCTGAAGGCGAAGATCAGATTGACCGAAGCCGCGTCGGCAGCGGTCCAACGCACCACCGGCGTCGCGATCGCCGAGTCACCAACGATCACGTCGCCGTCCACGTCGCGCGGCAGCGGCCGGATCAGCTCGACGCCCACCGACTCTTCAATCACCTGGCGCGGGTAAAGCGTCACGGGGTCGTCCCCCGGAACGCCCTCGCGGATCTCGACCTCGACGTCCTCGAAATCGCTCAGCGGCGTGTCGCCGAGGCGCAGGTCGGAAATGTCCAACCGCCCGTAGCCGAAACAGAACAAGCCCCGCACATACTGCTCGTCGCCGACGATCTCGGTATAGGAGGGCGCGGCGAAGGGCGGCGCGTAGCGATGACGTCCGAGCAGGAACGGAACCGGCTCGCCTGGCCGCGCCTCGTTGCGCCAGCCCTGCACCTGGTAGATCGAGCGCGCCGCGTCCTGGCGGGCGGCGGAGGGCGGCGGGATCAAGGCTCCAACCAGCAGCCCGCCGACGCCAGTCAGAACCGCGGCCGTGATCGCGGTCGCCGTGGTGCTGGGCGCGGCGACGCCCAGGATCGCGCCCGCCACGGGGCCGGCCACATAGATCGCGGCGACAGCGACTGCGATCAGCAGCACCGAGCGCAACACCGGATCATCGCCCGGGACGAGCCGGATGACCACGCGCGCACCATGCCGGGGCCGCAAACGGGACCAGGTCGCCGGGTCGGGCGCGGACATGCCGCGGGCGGTAACGAGGGTCACGCGCAAGCGTCGCCGGTCTTCCTCGGCCAGCGCCGGAAGCGCGGCGGCGACCATTTCCGCAACGGTCAGCCCCTCGGGCAATTCCAGCTCGCGCCGGGCCTGCGCAGGATCGAAAAGCGGAGCTGCGGTGACAGGGATCAGGCGGGTCATGCGATCCGAGCCCCGGCTTCGGCATGCCTGAAAGCGCCGACGAACCGCATGCGCCACCGCGGATCATCCAGCCGCGCGACGCGGGCCTGCGCCTCGCCGTCCATGTGCAGCATCCGCCCATCGCCGAGCGCGACGCCCAAGTGAGAGGCGAGGCGGCCGCGCCGGAACAGCAGAAGGTCGAAGGGCGCGACGACGTCCGCCACGGGACGCCACGGGCCAAGCTCCGATTCCCGCCCGATCAGCGCGGCGACCTCCGCCTGCTCGCCCGCGCAGGGATAGGCGCCTGCATAGGAGGGCAGCGCGATCCCGAGCTGCTCGGCATAGACCATGCGGGCCAGCCCGTAACAGTCGCAGCCCGAGCGGTTTCGGCCGAGATCCGCCCAGGGCAGGCCAACATAAGAGTCCGCCCAGATCACTGGAACAGCCCCGGGAAGCGGTCACGCGTGAAGCGGTCCATGGGGACGGTCTCGTCCTCGATCGGGGCGCGGGTCAGCGTGAGCGAGACCTGCCCCGCATCGCCCTCGGCCGCGACAATGCGAAGATCTCGGCATTCCATCTCGACCAGGTCGGGGCTCGATGCCAGCACCACCGCCATATGGATCACCGGCCGGTCGGTGAAGGACCGCAGGAGCTTGGCGATATCGTTGTCGACGCTCTCCAACACCAGCGTCGCGGCGGCGGGCGCGTCGTCCTGGTCGCCCGGAAGCTCGGCCGAAACTAGGACGAACAGATAGGGCTCGGTGACCTTGTTCGCACCGAACCAGCTGGACCGGGTTCCGTAGATGAGCGGGTCGGCGGACAGGCGCTCGGTCGGGTCGGTTGAGAGGCGCACGGGCGACGCGAGCGAAGGATGCTCGATCACGAAGAGCGCGACCTCGACCTCGGCCGAGCTGGCCGCGTCCAGCGCCTGGCGCGCGTTCATGCTTTCCCGTCTCACGGCATCACCCACACGCTGAACGTCATGCGAAAGGTCAGGGCCCGGGTCAGCGTCTCGACCGGAAGCTGGTCGAACTGACAGAGCCAGCGGGCGGCGAGCAGCACCGGCAGGCCGGCGTCGGTCAGCACCGGCTGACCCAAATGATCGAGCATGGGCCAGCCGTCGGTGGTCGGGTCCGCCATGTCGAAGGGCCGCGCCCCGAAGCCGGTTTGCTCCACGAAGTCGTCGAAGACCGCCTTCTCCGAGCGGGAGAGATCCGTGGAAAGGGCGACGCCCTTCGCGACCGAGGACCATCGTCGGCGGTAGCCCGGCGGGCCGGACTCGGCCGACTTGCGCAGGCGCGGCTCCTGACGCTGGACCTGCCAGCCGCCCCGGTTAGGCCGCGGGAGGTCGGGCGGGTACACGAGCAGCGTCATCGCCGGGTCCCCACCGGCGCAATGCCGAACTGCTGGCGCAGCGCCCGCCGCCCGCCTCCGCCTCGGGTGGTCATGGCCTGGCCAACGGCGTCGGCCATCTCCAGCCGCATCACGCGCCGGCCGCTGACGTCGGTCGCCTCCTGCACCTCCCCCGCCACCTGAGCTGACGAGTTGTTGATGATCTGCAGCGTCAGGCCGCCACCGGCCCCCGACCCGGTCGAGCCCCCCGAAACAGGCCCGCCCGACCGGAACGCCTGCGGCACGCCGGGCCCCGCGGGGCCGCCACGCGACAAGCGCCGCGCCTCGCCCCCGCGATTGATCATCTCCAGCAGAGCCCGGTGGCGGGACGTCGCCGCGGCGTTGACGACGAACTCGCCGTCGGAGAGCAACGCGGGGATGCTGTCGGAGGTCGACGTCCCCGGCCCAGCGATATGGCCGCCGCCGGCGGCCTTGTAGACGGGCATGGGATTGCCCGCCCCGAGATAGGACACCGGCGCGCCCGCGGCCGCCGCCGAGGGGGAAAGCGCGGCCGTGAGACCGTCCGCGACGACGCCGAAAAGCATGTCGAAGGCGCGATTTGTGGCGACCTGGGCGAGGCTCGCCAGCATATCGGCGAGCGCCGCGTCCGCTCGCTTGGTCCCGTTGACGAACGCCGAGAAGGCTCCGCCCACGGCGCTCTTGACACCCTGCATGGTCTCGCTCAGGCGCTCCGCGGAGTCCTTGAGGCTATCGACCCGCGACTTTGCGCTCTTTCCGCTCGAGCCCTTGCCCCCACCCTTCCCGCCCTCGTCGTCCGCCTCGTCGCCAAGATCCGCCAGCGCCTCGGTCACCTTGGAGACGGACGCGGCGCCGTCTTCGCCAAAGTCCGACACAAGGGCCCGCAGTGCGGCGACGCTTTCCATAGGCGCCGTGAAGGCGTCCCCCATGGCGGCGGCCGCCGCGTTGACGTCGGCCTGCACCACCGAGAGCCTGAACACGGTCGCCTGCAGGTCCTCGGCGAAGCCACCCGCCTCGATCCCCATGCCGCGCATCAAGGACGCCCAGCCCTCGGCGATCGTGGCGAACCCATGCGTGAAGCGGATCGCCACCTCGAGCGCCACCGATGCGATCTTCGCCGCGACATAGCCGGCGCCGAGATTGATACGCTCCCAGACCTCGGAGGCCACCCGCTGGAGAGCATCCAGCGCCTCACCGAACCCGCCGGCGGCGCGGACGAGTCGACCGAACTGAAACACCAGCTCGCCGGCGCCGACGATCAGCACCCCGATCCCAGTGCGGATGATCGCGCCACGAAGGATCACGAAGGTCGCCGCGAGCCCCTTGACCGACAGCGCCGCGGCGGCCATCCCCGCCACCCACCGGCCAGCCATCAGGGCGGCGAAGGTCGCCGCATAGGTCGCCAGCCTGTCGATATTGTCGCTCACCGCCGAGATCCCGGCTCCGAACGCGGGAATGACCTGCGTCGCGATCACCGCCATGGCGTCGGCGATATCCTCCAGCGCCGGCGCGACCGCGACGGCGAGACGGTTGGCGAGCCCTCGCCAGACGAGACCGAGCCGCGATACCGCATCATTGGTTCGTTCGATCTGGTCCGCGTCCATTTCCGAAACGGCAACACCAAAGGCCCGCACGTCGAGCGACGCCTGTCGAAGCGTCGCGGTGTCGACGCGCGCCATGGCGATCGAGCCCTCTTCGCCGAAGAGCTTGCCCGCCACTGTCGCGCGCTCCGCGGCCGGAACGAACTCGAGGATCGCCTCGTTGATCGCCTGCACCCGTTGATCGAGCGGCAGGTCCATAAGCTCCCGCGCCGACAGGCCGAGGCGCGTGAGCGCATCCGCAGCCGGGCCGCCACCGGACGCGGCCTGGCTCAGCCGGCGGGTCAGGTCCTTGGTGGCCTGCTCGATCCCAGACATGGACACGCCTGCGAGCTCGCCCGCGCGCTCGAGCGTCTGGATGGACTCGACCGTCGTATCCAGCGATTGCGCGAGCTTCGCCTGCGCGTCGACCGTATCCAGACCGGATTTCACCAGCGCGCCCGCGGCGGCAGCCGTGGCCGCAGCCACCGCCGCCGCCGCCAGCTTGGCCCGCCGGGCGAAGCCGTCGAGACGCTTCCCGGCCGCCTCGACCTCTTTCGAGAGACGCCCGAACCCACGCTCGCCCGCATCGGCGACGCCCTTGAGCTCCGCCTCGACCCTGTCGCCGCCGGTCGCTCCGAAGCGAACCGAAACCCGCTTTTCAGCCATCCCCGCCCCCCTCGTTCCGCTGGTTGATCGCCCGGGCCATTTCGGCCTCAATTATGGGCAAGAGCTCAGCCGTCGCCGCCGGCTCGATCCCCAGGGCCCCGCCGAGCGCGAGCGCGGCGGTCATGTCCCAACCCATCACCACGCCGCCCGGGGCGACGCGGAGCTGTCCCTCCAGCCGGCTCGCCAGGTCCCAGACCTGGCGGCCTTCTCGCGTTTGCGGCCGGTTCAGCCTCGCGGGACACGCGTCGCAGACGGCGTCGCATCCCGCGCAGTAGTCTCCGCCCCCGCCGTAGGCCCATCCGGCGAGGGCGCGGATACGTTTTTTTCCGCGTCCAGCTGCTTGATACCGTCCAGAGCCGGGCCCAGGATCCGGTCGAGGAAAGGCCCGGCGAGCTCGGGCTCGGCGCGCAGCATGGCCCGCGTCGCTTCGGCCGTGACCGGCAGGCGCTCGCCGGTCTCGGCGTCGCAGACGGTCCAGTCCGCCACCACCAGCGCCGCAAAGCGCCCGATCAGGTTCAGCAAGGCCCCGGGGCTCATGCTCCGCGCCATATCCTCGCCGGAGCCGCCGCCCTTCCCCGCAGCTTCGACTATCGGAGCCCAGGCCTCGTCGCCCTCGAACATTTCGGCGAGGTCGAAGGGCGACAGCGGACGAACGGCGACCGAGAGCTCGGCGTCGATCTCGACCCATCGCGGGGTCGGGTTGAGGTTGAGGCGCTTCATGTCAGTAGCTCGCCACTTCGTTGATCAGCGTCGCGGTCGCCATCCGGGCGGGCGACGCGGCGAGAGCGGCCTGCCAGTCGAAACTGACCTGCACGCCCTGCGGCCCTTCGATCGAAACCCGCGGGCGCGGCAGGTAGACGGCATGCGCGGTCAGCGTGAAGCTCGACCCGTCGGCCAGCGCATAAGCGAACTCGAGCTCGCAGGCCTCACCGGCGAGGGCCTGGTCGAGCAGGGTCTCGTCGGCGAACCGCGCGTCGATCCGCCCGGTCAGAGCGGCGACCGAAGGGTCGGCGCCGGCGATAAGCCCGTCGCTCCGGATCGTCTCGACCCGATCGAGGTTGTTCGCATAGGTGACCTGCGCAGAGGTCACGTTGGCGAGCGCCGAGCCCTCGCGCTTGATGGACCCGTTGAAATGACCGAACCGTGCGAGCTCGATCGACGCCGGAGTCCCTCCCTGCGTCGTCGAGGCTTTCGCCTCGTTCTGCGCGACCAGCGTCACGGCCCCGGTCAGCTGGCCGGACCGCTGCATGGTCCAGGACAGCTGATCGACCACGCATCCCGAATACATCGCGAAACGCGGGAGATCAGGGAGCCCCGCCTCGATCGCGAGGGACGGCAGGTCCCAGCCCCCGGACGCGAACACATGATCGAACGTCCCGTCGCCGTTGTCCGTCGTCGTCGGCGCCCCGAAGGCGCCCTTGAGCCAGAACCCGAGCGCGTGCGCGTCGAGCGGGATCGAGACCTCGCCGTCGGCCGTCAGCGCGTCCTTGATCGGCGCCAGCGGATCCCGGCCGTAGCCGAGAAGGTCGCTGTCGATCAGCGGCTGCTCGCTTCCGAGCGTGGACCGGACGAACGGAATGCGGGTGAACCCGCTCGCCGGCGCGGTCCCGTAAGTGCTTTCAAACGCGAGCAGCAACTGCGCCCGCGCGCCCTGAGCGCGTGCCATATCAAGGCCTCCTGTCGTTCGGGGTCAGAGAAGGGGATCGGGGGTCGAGTAGTGCAGAATGATCGGGACGATCGCGGCCTTGATCGGCTGGCCGCCCTCGGGGCTGACGTCCTGCGGCGCCGGGGCTTGCGCCTCGATCCAGTCGCAGAGCCCACCGAGCGTGCGGTCGGCGCTCACCGCGACGGCGACGGCCAGCTTGAGCGCGTCGAAAGCATCATCCCGCGGGCCGCCCTCTTCGCCCGACACCAGAAACTCGAGCTCCGCGCGGTGCTGATAGTGATAGGCGAGCGGCGAGAGCGTCGGCTCCGGCTCGCCCGGGTCGCCGTCGCGCAGGATCAACAGCCCGCCGGCGGGAATGCGGCCGGGCAACGTGGCGTTGCGAAGCGCCCGCACGCCCGACGGGGCGCCCGCCTCGAGGGCGACGAACAGCGCCTTGAGCACGGCCTCCGAAACACTGTCGCTCATCGCCCGCCCCCGATCCGCCCGCTGGCCCAATTCCGCACGATCCGGCCCGGCAGCCGCCCCTCCCAGGTCTGGGCGGCGCGGGCGAGGTCGAGTTTCTTGGCAAGCTGCACCTGCGGGATCAGGAGGAAAATGACCGCGGTCACCTGCCCCCGACCCGTCTTGGAACGCGAGGCCACGGCGAGCCCGCGCGCGTTGATGCGGGCCGCGTCGACGACCAGGAGGCTCGGTTGGCCCTTGCGATAGACGAAGCGGAGCTTGAGCCCACGCCGCGACTCCCAATCGCCGGGCGTGACTTTCCGGCCTCGCGACGCGGTCCCAGCCGCCGCGGTCGGAACCGCGAGGAAGAACCCGCTGTCGGACTGGATCAGCGCGCCCTCTTCATAGGCCTCGAGAATCTTGGGGGCTTTCGACCAGACCAGCGTCGCGGCGTTGATGCTGTCGCGCCCCTTCGGGAACGTTTCGCTCCGGACCGTGTTGGACAGGCGACGACCGAGACCGGCCGACGTGACCTGCCCGCGCCATTCCATTTTCAGGCCGTCGCCGACTTCTTTCATGCTGGCCGAAACCGCCCGGCGCCCGCCGGCGATTTCTTCCTGCATGGCCTGCGCAAGGCCGGTCACGCTGAAATCGAGCTTCACGCGGGCGAAACCTGCGCGGACCAGACAAGCCGGTCGGCGTCACGCTGCGGCTCGCCGACCACCCGGAACGCCTCGCCTGCGATCACCAGCATATCGCCGGCGGCGAGGTTCGGAGCCTCCGAGACCCGGACCTCGATCAGATCGGCGTCCGTCACCAGCGACGCCCCGCCCCAGGTCGTCAATTCGTCCGGACGGCGGCGCAGGATCCGAATACTGGACTGCCCGCCCAAGCCATCGACGCGATGCGCCGCCAGCCCGAGGTTGGGATCAGCGAAAAGCCGGTCCACCGCCCGGTCGAATACCGTCATCACGCGGCGCCGCCCGAGCCAGCTTCGGCCTCGCCGTCGCCCGAGCCCGAGCCAGCTTCGCCCTCGACGTCGTCCGAGCCAGCCTCGCCTTCGTCGTCGCGTCCCGAGGGCGTCGCCCGCGCCTTGGGCGCCGCCGGCGCGGCCCAGGCGAGCCCGCGCGCGATCAGCGCCTCCGCCTCTTCGGCCGGCAGGCTCACCACATCGCCCGGCGCGTGCTCGATCCGCTCGACTTCGCCGCCCCGCTTGGACGCCTTCCCAGTCACCAGCGTTCGGGCGCTTACCACTTTCATATTCGCCATGTCGGCCTCCTGTCTTTTGCGCCGTCAGGCGCAAGGCGGGCGCGCCGCGATCGGGCGCGCCCGCGTCTTCGCCGACTGATCAGCGCACGGTCGCGCAGAGCGAGGCGTTGGGCCGGGCCGGGATCACCAGCGGCGCCGACTGGCTCATGACCCACTCGACCGCCGGGTCGTCCTCGATCCAGCTCTTCGGGTAGATTTCGAGGGGCTGGTAGCCGGCCCGCGGGTCCTTGATGGCCCCGTGCGCCTGGTAGCCGGCGACGCCGGCCTCGACGCCCCGCCCGCCGAGGATGACGGTGTAATCCGGCATCATGTTGCCGGCGGTCCCGTCCTCGTTGGTGTAGGGCTGCGAATAGGTCCAGACGTCGAACTGGCCGACCGAACCGACATAGGTCGCCCACTGCCCCTCGCCGCGCGCGACCGGGCCGAGCTCGACCTCGGTCGAACGCGCATAGCGATAGTCGAGCAGCGCCGCGACCTGCGGGTCCTTGCGGAACAGCGCCCAGGCCTTCGGGTCCATGACCACGGTCGTCGCCGAGGCGCCCGAGGTCGTCGCGACCTCGTCGGCCCAGGTCTGCACATCGTCGAGGGGGGAGACCCCGGACTCGCCCCAGCGCGCGGAGGTCAGCAGCGCCTTGGTCAGCCCCGACGCCCGCCCGAAATTCACCGACTGCGCCGGGAAGCCCTCGCCCTCGACGGTCACGGCCCCGGTGCGAAGGGCGGCCGAGGCCATCCACTCCTTGCGCCGAAGCACGCGCATATACTGGTCCTCGAGCAGGTCGACGAGGGCGAGGTCGCGACGCTCGCTCGCGGACATGGCGCCGGCGAACCGCTCGCCCGGGCGGCGGCGCAGGGGACGCGAGGCGTCCAGCTCATTCTTGGGCTTCACATAGGCCGGCGTGAAGCTTTCGACCGAGGCGCCCCGGGCGGCGACCGGCGTCCCGGCCTTGAGCGGCGACACGAACGGGGCCAGTCCGGTCATGCGATCGAGCTTGTCGAAATCGACCGTCTCGGTATCGAACAGCGCCAGGTCCGGAAAGAACGTGTCCAGCAGGAACAGCTGCGGGCGGTCGAGCCCGCCGAGCACGCCGACCAGCGTGCGGGTGGTGTAGGAGTCGGGCATCGTAGCCTCCCGATGCGTGAGTGAATGAAGAGGCGGGACGCCCGTCGCGTCAGGCGACGGGCGACACCAGGAACAGAGGCGCCTGGGCGGCGCGCAGGGCCGTCGCGACGGAGGCGGCGGTGTGTCCGGTCCCGAAGGACAGCTTGTCCACATCGAAGGAACCGGCGACGTAGACCAGCGCCTCGACGTCGCCATCGGAGGCGTCGGCCGCCTCGGCGAGGATCGCTTTCGGGGCCTGCGACCCGTCGCTCGCGCCGGACGCGGACAGCAGATACTTGCCCCCGGTCGTGATCCGGCCGAGCACGGCGCCCGCGGCGAGGGCGACGGAATCCGCGATCGTCGCTTTCTCGACGAACACGGGGAACCCACCGGCCAGCAGGCCGGACGGGTCGTAGGTTTCGGTGGTGCGGCTGACCATGACGGCCTCCCGTTCGATCAGGTTGCAAGGACGCCGGCGGGGTCAGGCCCCGCCGGCGTGATTGTCAGGCGGCCTTGCCGGGGCGGCGCAGCGCGAGGATGCGCTCCGCGGCCTTGTCGTCGTCGCTCGACGCGCCGGCGGCCCCGGCGGACGGGGCGGCCGGGTTGCGGCCCTGCATGCGAGCCCCGAGGCCGCCGCCGGCCTTGGGGGCCGCGGCGAGGGTCGCCACGGCCTCGTCGGCCGACAGGGACGTGTTGAACGCGAGCTGCGCGGCCATCGCGACCGAGGCGGGATCCGCGGCGGCGAAGATCGCGGCGCAGCGTTTGCGCTCGGCCTTGCGTCCCGCGGCGAAGCCTTTGCGCCGGGCCGACGCGGCGACCTCTTCGCCCTCACCCTCTTCGTCTTCCTCCGGGGCCGCGTCCTCGCCTTCGGCGGCGGCGCCCGTGTCTTCCTCTTCCTCAGCCGGGGCGTCCTCGGCCTCGACCTCGGTATCCGGCTCGGCCTCGTCGCTGGCTTTCGGCTTGGAGCCGCGACTCGCCAGATTGGCGAACGTGAACCGCGTCATGAGGTTCCTCCTTGGTCAGCCGGCGGCGCCGGCGGTTGCGCCCTCGACGAACAGGGCGAGCGCCTGGTCGCTGGGCAGGATTGCGTCGAAGAGCCCGAGCTTGCGCGCGGCCTCGAGCGACTGCGGGCCGAGATAGGCCCGCGCCTCGGTGGCGAGGACGCCGGCGACGTCGATCGCCCCGGCGCGACCTTCGGCGACCGCCTCGGCGAACACGCCGCGCAGGTCGTCGAGCTCGGCCTGCACGGACGCCGCGGCCGCATCGGTCATAGGCTCGAGCGGGTGGCCCTCGGCCTTGTGAGCACCGGAGCGGAACAGCGTCGGCTTGATCCCCTCGGCGGCGAGCCAGCCGGTCACGTCCATATGCAGGCTGATCACGCCGATATGGCCGAGCCCGCCGGTCCGCGGGCAGCTGATCGTGTCGCCCGCGCTGGCCAGCCAGAACGCGGCCGAGAACGCATGCCCCATCACGATCGAAGCCACCGGCTTCGCCCCCCGCGCCGCCCGGATGGCCGACGCGGTTTCGTCGACCCCGGCGACGTAGCCGCCCGGGCTGTCGATCATCAGCGCGATCGCCTGCACCTGGTCATCGGCGAGGGCGGTCTCGACCTGCCAGCGCAGCTGCTCGCAGCCCGTCGCGCCGTCCCAGCCGATCAGGCAGAAACTCGGCAGGATGATCCCTTGCACCGGGATCAGCGCGACGCCCTCGCGCATGTCATAGGGCCGCCAGCCGGTGGCGGCCGCGGACATGGCGTCGTCGGACCAGGCGACGCCCTGCGGCGCGCCCCCGGCCTCCTGCAGGGCGAGGGCGCGTGCGGCGCGGCCTTCCGCCCAATCGAGGGCGGATTCCGACAGCGCAAGAGGTCCGGCGCAGAGCCGCGCGAGCGCGGATCCGTTGCGGGTCAGCATGGCAATGCCTCCGAAGGGTCGAGGGTCAGGCGGTCGAGGCCGGGCCAGCGTCGCGGTCGCTGGCATGCTCGCCGCCGATCAGCTCGGCGAACCGCTCTTGCGCCGGGTGCAGAACGCCCTCCGGCATTTCGGCGATTTCGCGCGAGAGCTGGGCGAGGTTGTCCTCGTAATCGGCGCCAGTCAGCTCGGCCGCCTCGTCTTCCATAGTCGACAGGCCGAGGGAAACGCGCATGGCCGCGGCCTGCGCTTCCTTGGTCGGGTCCACGAACCCGCGGCCGGGGCCGATCCACTTCGCCCGAAGCCACGCGCCGGGGGCTTCCCAGAACGCAGGCGCGCCGGCCGGAAGCTCGACGAGCCCCTGGTCGATCGCGTCTTCCATGACCGCAAGGCGGATCGGCGCGCACCAGCGTTGCGCGAAGCTCACCCGGCGGGCGGTCCAGCCGCGCCAGATTTCCACCAGCGCCGCGCGGGCCGAACTGTAATTCGTCTTGGACCAGTCGACGGCCAGCTGCTCGTAGCTCGTCCCCAGGCCCGCCGCGATCCGACGCAGGACGGCCGCCTCGAACGCCTCGAAACTCCCGCCCGGCCGCTCCGCCTTCACGGTGTCGATGCTGTCGCCCGGCGGCAGGACCGGCATGCGGACGCCCCCGAAGGTCAGGCCGTTTGCCCCGATCAGCTCGCGCCGCGCGTCGTTGAGCGCGAGGAACTTGCCGTCGCTCAGCAGGTCGGACACCTCGTCGGGCGCGAGCTGGCTTCGGACATAGACCCCGAGGATCGCGCTCAGCACGGCGGCCTGCAGCTCGACCCGCCCGTATTTGTCTTCCATCTTGAGAGCGTCGGAGACCGGCGCGAGACGGGAGACCCCGCGGCTTTGCCCGTCCCGATGCTTGTCGAAGAAATGGACGATCTGCGGCCGGCCCCACTCGGTTTCGCGCTCGATCCGATCGAATGCCCAGGACTGGCCGCCCCACATGGCGCTCGGGTGATCCCGCCGGAAATGATAGGCGAGCGCCGCGCCATGCTCGTCAATCTCGACGCCGCGACGCATGTCGATCCGGTCGGTCATGCCTTGCGGATTGTCCAGCAGGTCGGGGTCCACCACCCGCAGCCGGGTCCGGAAGCCGGTGGCGCCCTCGTCCCAATGCAGCACGGCGAGCGCGTCGCCCTCGAGGAAGTAAGTCCGATACCCGAGCGCCACCAGGCCGCCCCAATCGAGCGCCCGCGAGGCGTCGCAGCGCATCAGCGGATCGTCCGCCCAG
The DNA here is from genome assembly GCF_900106695.1 of Albimonas donghaensis. GTDB lineage: Bacteria > Pseudomonadota > Alphaproteobacteria > Rhodobacterales > Rhodobacteraceae > Albimonas > Albimonas donghaensis. The sequence continues at coordinate 101,534 of NZ_FNMZ01000012.1, read as the reverse complement.
GTCCGCCAGGCCGCGTCCATCTGGGCGCCGACCGCCTGCGCCGTCTCGCGGTCGATCCCCAGCGCGCGCCAGTCGGGACGCGAGGTCGGCCGGAACCGGGCGCCGACGACCGAGTCGACCTCCCGCTGCACGGCGCCCGCGGCGAACCCGTTGTTGCGGGCGAGGTCGCGCGCCCGGGCGGTGACCGTGTCACGCGCCCATCCCAATTCGCGATCCGGGTGATCCCGGCCAGGGCTCCACGCCGCGACCTCCGACGTCATGACGTCGGCCGCATCGTAGGGCTGCGACGTCTCGAGCGCCGCCCGGATCCCGCCGCCTCGCCGAATGTCGGCGAGCGTCCGGCGCACATGCGAACCCGCTCGGGTCATCGGAAGCTCACCCCGATCGCCGCGCCGCGCCGACGCTGGCCGAGCTGGCGGCGCAGCTGACCGATATAGGTCTGCAGCTGACCGGCGTCCGCGGCGGCATAGGACACCGACTTGCCGTCGGACGTGCGGACCTGCACCGCCGAGCGCCCGAGGCGGAGCTCATGCAGCGCGTCCTCGGCCTCGGCCAGGCGCACGGTCAGGGTCGCTTGATCGGTCATGTCATCCCTTCCGAAGGGCGGCGAACCGCGCGGCCAGGTCACTTGCGCCCGCAGGGCTTGCGGCCGAGGCCGGCGTGGGCGCCGGCGGTTCCGAAGCAGGGGCCGCGGTCACCGGACGGTCGAAGAGGTCGGGCTCGGCATCGGGCGCGGGAGCATCGCGCTCGGCCTCCAGCGCATCCCACTCGGCGTCCGTCGCCGACCGGAAGCCCGCGAGCCGCGCGGCGAACTCTGCCAGAACCCGCGTATCCAGCGGCTCGTTGCGCCCGTCCGCCTCGATCACTTCCCAGCGGCTTTCCATGACCCCGAAGCGGTTCCGCTTGAGGATCCGCCGCTCGGCGCAGAGGCCCCGAAAGAAGGCATCGCCAAGGCCCGCGGCGAAACTCTGAAAGCCGCGCGCCTGCGGGTCCTCTTTCTTGAGGTCGGCATAGAGGACCGCTTTCAAAGCGGAGACGTTGACCATGAAAGCCCGCTTTTGGCGGCGCTTCACCTTGCCGTCGCGCCGCCGCTCGAACTTCTGCGCCTGGTAGATCGGCCCCTTGTCGGAGCTGGCGCCCTTGGAAATCGAAACCCGTTCCCACGGGTGGCGCTTCGCCCAGGTCCAGACGTCGTCGGTATAGGCGCCGCCGTCGATCGCGAGACGGTCGAGGCGAATGTCGCGGCCCGCCTCGTTCCGCCACCGCCGCTTGAGCAGCCCGTCGAGCTCCGCCCATGCCTCGGCCTCGCCGATATGGTGCGGGATCAGCCCATGATCGACGACGTGGGCGCGGTTGTTCCGCCCGAAGGCGACGACCTGCCACTCGAGCCAGGTCCCCTGACAGTCGACGCCGCAGGCGAGGATCGGGAGACCCGTCGGGATCCGCCCTTTCTGCACCGCCTCGACCGCGTTCTCGGCGCGGTTGCGCAGCTCTTCCCAGCCCGGCGCGTCGCTGGCCGCTTCATAGGGCAGGCCCAGCACGTCGTTGAAGAACGTCTGCTCGCGTCCGGCGTCGCCCCGAGCCTGCAGCCAGGAGACCGCGATCGAGCGCCAATCGCGGAAGGGCATGATCGCCCGCCACAGATGAAAGCTCGGGTGATCCCCTTTCGGGTTGGTCGCCACCCACTCGCCCGCGGCGACCATGTCGTCGCGATGCTTGAACTCGATCTCGGCCCCGCAAGCGACGCAGACGAAATGCGAGCGGCCGGGGTCATCCTCGTCGACCCGGAAGTTTTCCCAGGCGAGCGCCTGTCGGTGGTCGCAGTGCGGACACGGCATCCGCCATTCTTCCGCGGTCCCGCGCTGGTAGGCATGCGATACCCGGCAGGCCCCGGTGATCATCGGCGTCGAGAAACGCCCGATCTTCGCGTCCTCGAACGCTTCCGCCCGCGAGACCGCCAGGGACTCCGGATCGCCCAGCGCGGTCGACTCGAACTTCGACAGGTCGTCCATGACCACGTTGGGCCGGGTCGTCCCGCTCAGCTCCGAGGGCGAGCCGGCCGAGACCGTTCGCAGAGAACAGGTCCGGTCGAGGGTCTCCTGATAGCCCATGTTGTCGAGCTGGCCGGCCGACGATCCGAACACCGCCCGCATTCTCGGGTTGGTGCGCCGATAGGGCATCCACTTGCTTCGCACCCATTCGGCCGCGGCCGTGTTGGTCGGGTGGACCACCAGCGTATTCCGCGGGGCCATGTCGAAGATGCACCCGAGAAAGGGCTTGATCAGCGCATCGGTCTTGCCGATCTGCGCCGAGCCTCGGACCGTCACCTCCCGCGCCGGGTGGTCGGGGCTCAGAACCTCATGGATCCGCCGCAGCATCGGAAATCGGGACGAGTCATAGGGACCCGGGAACGGACTTCCCTGGTCGAACGACAGGTTGCGTTCGGCCCAGCCCGAAACCTCAGGCGGCGGCGGCGGCTGCATCGCCGCGGCGATGGCCCCCATGACGACCCTCTCAGCTGGGACCAGGAACGGCCCGTGCGCGATCACTGACACGCGACGGCCTCCGCCTCGGCGGCCTCGACGTCGGCGAACTCGGCGCCCGCCGCCTGCGCCGCCGCGAGGTCCGCGCGACGCTGGCGATGCTCGCGCCATGCCTTGACCAGCACCGCGCGCACCGTCGGCGCGTCGAGACCATGCTCGGCGGCGACCTGCTGCGCGGCGGTCCGCAGCACGGTCTCGAACTCGGCGACCTCGGCGGCCAGCGCCCGGCGGATCTCGAGCTCGGCCTGCGACGCGAGCACATATCGCCCCTCGAGCTCGGCGAGCTTGAGCCGACCCTCGGTCGCTTTCATTTCCGCCATTTCGGCGCGCGCCCGCTGATAGCGGTCAGCGGCCGGGTCGCTCCGCGGGATCGCCGGGGCGCCGCGGCCCTCGCCGTCGGACGGCTCGAGGTCGGCCAGGTCGCGGAGGGCCCGGGCGGTCCCGGCGCCGTTGCCCATCAGCTGGCCCTGGTCGAGCGTCCGGCCGAGAGCCTCGGCGCACTTCGCCAGGTCGAACCGGCGCGCGCGCCCTTCGCCGGCGTAACAGCCGTCGAGCTTTCCCTCGCGGACATACTGGCTGATCCGGCCGGGCGACACGTCGAGCGCCTTCGCCAGACCGGATGCGTTGACCGTGGTCATGGCCTCATTGGTTTAGCTGGAGTTTAGGCTTTGCCGTTTGTTTAGCGACTCTAAACGTATGCGCTTAAGCGTCCCGTATACGGATCCGCCCAGGAAGGACCCGCTCGGGTTCATGCTTGGGAAAGGCAGCCCCGAACGCAGCGCGCCCGGGCGAAGGATCGACCGGGCGCGGTTGTAGAGCGTGACGACAAGATGCACTCACGCGGATTTTCCCGTCAACGGTCGCTCGGCAGAAATATACCCGAGCAGCACCGCCAGCCGCTCGACGCCGCCGAGGTAGGCGCTCAGGACCGCCCGGCGGGTCGAAGGCCCCCGCGACCAGCCGGACCGGCGCAGGAGCTCCGCAACCGTCAGACCGTCGAGGGCGACCGCGTTCACAACGTCGATCACGCGCAGCGACCGCCGCCCCCGATCCGCGTGCGCCCGGACGCCCCGGGCCGCGAGCGCCATGTCCGACCCGATCGCCGCCTCGCAGGCGCGCAGCTTGAGCGACCATTCGCACCGCGCCGCCGCGCCGCCATCGCCGAGCCCCGTCCGCGGCCCGTCCCCCGGCGCCCTCACCGAAGCGACCATTTCCGCGAGACCAGCGTATTCCCGCGCCGCGTCCTGCAGCGCCTTGGGCAGGCCATCCAAGGCGGCGGGTCCCTTGCGCCGCACCGCGCGCGCAGCATGGACGCGCGCCTCGCCAGTCTTCGGATCGGGGATCACTGTCTCGACCGCGACCGCCTCAAGCCCACCACGACCGAACCCGATCGGCCCCGCGTCGCCGTAGGGGCCGGGCAAGCTCGGCACGCCTGCCCGGCGATGGCGCCGGACCGCGACGCGCAATCGCCGCTCTTGCTCGGCGAACCGCTCGCCGTCGCCCGCGTCCACGTGCGAGCTGGAGACGTCGTCGCTCCACCCCGCCCAAATATCAGGCCGCTGCATCGCCCCGATCCTCCTGCTTGGAAAACACCAATGCGCGGACCTGAGGCTCGGCGCGCCGCCATGCCTCGAGCTCGCTCCGATCCGCTTCGCTGTCGCGCCCCTCGCCCTGCCGCCGCCCCGCCGCCGCCAGCTCGCGCCGGCGGTTCCCCGCGCGGACGCGGATCCCGGGCCAGTCGGCATCGAGCGGGGGGCGGCGGCGGCGGATCAGGAAGTTCGCCAGCTCGGCCGCGAGAAACGGGCTTTCGCCCCAGGCGACCCGCCCCGCCGCCGAACCCATGTAGCTGGTCAGCAGCCGGTCGCTGGCGGGCGGCGCCTTTTCGATCCCGTCGGCGAAGCGCAGGACGACCTGTTCGCTCGGCCATTCGTCCCGCGCCCGGCCGCCCGCCAGCCGATGCACCACCTCGGCCAGCGCCCGCAGCCCGTCCGGCGTCATGTAGGCCAGCCGCCCGACCAGCCGCTCGACGGTCTTCGCGTGGTCCTCGGCCTTCACCCCGCGCTTGCGCCGCAGCCCCTTCGCCTCCAGCGGGCGGATCAGGATCTCGCGCACCCGGGTCCGACCCGGCACGTCCTTCTCTGCATCTTCCACGGCGGCCTCCTGGTGTTGCGGGGGGACTAAGGGGGTTTCAGGTATGGGTGTGGGTATGGGTGCGAAACAGTTTCGCGAAACACTCGCGCAACACTCGCGAAACACTAGATTATGGGTCGACGGGTCGGCGGGAACGCATGATGTTGGCCACCTCGGCCAACTCCGATTGCGCGTTCGCCCGCGCCCGGTCCTCGCGCAGAGAGACCTCGGCCATCGCCCGCGCGACGTTGTCCGCCCGCCAGCGCAGGTCGCGCTCATGCAGGAAGGCCATCACCGCCGAGACGTAGTCGTCGCGCTCGGTCAGCCCCGCATGGGCGCCGCACTTCTCCCGCATGATCCGCTTGAGGCGCGAACGCAGCGCCCGCTCGGAACCGCGCTGGCTCGACGCCCGGCTGTCGGACAGCCGCTGCAGCGTTTGCGCGATGACCTTGACGAGGAACGGATGGCCGAGCCGCACGACGCCGTCGTCGATGGTGGCGCCCTCGTCGGGCGGCAGGCAGATCATCGGCTCCCACCCGTAGAGCGCGCCGCCCCGCACCGCCTCCCAGCCCGCCAGGTCCCGCCCGAAGCCCGCGAGGAACGCGAGCTCGACGTCGTCGGTCGGCAGCGTCCCGGCCGGGTCCTGCACCGCAGCGCGCGCCCAGAGCATCATGCCGTAGAACCCGGCGGCGGGGTCGACCGTCGCCGCGAAGCGCGACCCGAGAAGCCGCTCATGGTGCAAAGGGATCCAGTCGGCCTTGAGCCGCGTTCCGATCGCCACCGGATAGAGGGGATAATTCCCGATCATCCCCGCCCCTCCCGCAGCACCAGCACGGCGGCGGCGAGATAGTTGATCGCCCCCAGCAGCTCGGCCTCATCACGCCCCGCGGGCAGGCGGGCCGATTCCTGCGCCTTCTTGATCGCCTGCCCGGTCGCGAAGCCCGGGCCGACCATGCGCGCGATCTCGCATATGGGCTGGCGCAGGAACGGCGTGTCGCCCCGAGCGTGCCGCTCTTTGCCCTTGCCGTCCGCAGCCTGCGCCAGCGCATCGGCCAGAACCTCGGCCAGCGGCTCGTATCCGGCCGGCGCGGTCATGCCGTCGCCTCCGGCATCGGCGCATAGTCGCCCGGCCGGGTCAGCCGGCGGCGCGTGCCGGGCGGGATCCAGTCCAGCACCGTCACGCCGCGCCCGAAGGCCGGGTATCGCTCCCAGACCAGCCAGGCGTAGGCCGTCGCCGTGGACGGCTTGCGCATCACAGTGACCGCCTCGCCGTCGCGCTCGACCTGGTGCGGCTCGGCGACGTCGGGATCCGGAAGCCGGCCCGCGTGCATCACCACCCGCTCGCAGAACTGCAGGACGCGGGACGGCGGCATGTCGGCGAACAAGGCCTGGTATCGCCGCGCGCCCTCGAGGAACGCGACGCGGACCAGCAGAGCGCAGCCGATCGTCGCCACTTCCATCCCCCGGCGGGCGAAGTCCTCCGCCAGACGAAACGGCGGATTGGTGATGACCCAATCGACCGGCTCGACCTCACCGGGGAACAGAAAGTCGCCGACCGCGAAGCCGACGCCGTAATCGTGGACGTCCGACGCCCGGACGGAGCGCACCGCGCCCGCAAGCCCGCGCACCATGAAGCCCCGGTTCGCCGCGGGCTCCCAGACCGTGCGCGCGCGCCAGTCGGTTTCGCCCGAGCCCCGCAGGGCCTCGACCAGCGCCCGCGCGGCCCATGGCGGCGTCGGGAAGTCGTCGAGGCTGTCATGCGCCTCGACGCGCCGCTGGCGGACCGCGGTCGACAGGTTGCCGACGCCGGTCATGCCGACGCCCCGGCGAGGCCGATCGCCATGCTCACCGAAACATCGCCGACGCCCCGCAGCTCGCCCGCGAGCCCGATCGCGACCCGCGCCTCGGCCTCGGTTTCCGGCTCGCCCTGCACGCCGAGCCGCGCGAACAGCTCCGGCTGGCTGCGCAGCGCCCACAGCGCCGGCGTGGCCCGCGGACAGGGCGGGCGCGACGCCTCGGCCTCGCGCTGCCGCGCCAGCGCCGCCGCCTCCGCACGGGCCGCGTTCATGGCCTCCGCCTGCAGACGGTTGCTCTCGGTCCGCCGCGCGAGCCCCCGCGCGGCGATGGCCGGCGCGATGGCGGGATCATGCTGGTCGAGGACGTGCTTCACCGTCCAGTCGCCGCAGCCGAGCGCCCGGGCAATGTCGCCCAGGCACTCGGCCGAGGCCGCGGCCGCGATGATGGCGGAGCGCAGCTCCGGCGCGATCCGCCGGCCGCTGCGCGCGGCGGCGGCGGGACGCTGTTGCGCCCCGCCGCCCGCCTCGACCGCCCCGCTCATCCGTTGAACGCCTGGTGACGATTGCACGCCCGCCCGCGATGCACCGGAATATCGGGCAGGTCCACGGCGACCGCATCAACCAACCGGGCGAACTCCTGCTCAAGCAGGTCGTCCAGACGCAGGATCTTCACCGTGAACGTCAGCTTACCCTCCGCGACGCTGTAGGCGAACCGCGCCCGCCACTCGACAGGATCGGTCCCGAAGAACACCGGCGTTCGCAGGGTCAGCATTTTCGGGCATGCGACGGACCCCGCCGGCGTGTCCGATTCCTCGAACTGGAACCGCCGCTCGTTGGTGTGGACATTGACCACGGACCGGATCTTCGCCGAGCGGATGGCGTCGAAGTTGAGCGCCACCTCCATCAGATCGGCAGGCTCCGGCTCGATCGCGTCGGCGCAGCGATCCTCGAGGAAGTCGACGAACTCGCGCTGCGTGAGGGGCCTGCCGTCGACCTCCGCCCAGGCCGCGAAAGCAGCGGTGTAGGCCGCATGCCAGTAGGCGTCATGCGTGCCCCAGGACGCGTCGCCCGCCGCCCCGGAGGAACCATGCCAGTCCATGCGCGCGTGAACCCTGCGATCCTCAAGCGAAGCGAAAACGCGGGTCCGCCCGGCGACCGTGAAGTCGCGGACATAGTCGACGAAGCTCGCCGGCGTCTCCAGCGCCACCTCCGCGCGGATGGCGGACGGATGCGGCCGGAACAGCTCCATGCGCTCCAGCTGCACCGTCACGCCTGCGGGCTTGACGATGGCGGAGACGTCGCCCTCGCCGCCGATGGGCACGATCTCCGCCTTGCGCAGATGCGCGACGGCGGCGTCGATCACGTTGCGTTCCTGATCCATGTCGATCTCCTCAGGATTTCGCCATGCCGCCGGGGATCGAGCGCATCAGGCCCTCGTCCTCGTCGCGCGGCGGCGTGCGGGTCAGGTCGCAGTCCTCGGTCGGCCAGTAGAAGGCCTCGCCCTGCGGCCGCTTCGGCAGGGTCGCCTTGACCTCCGCTTTCAGCTTGAGCGCCTTCTCGCCGTTGGGCTCGACGATCAGGCTGATCGTCAGCTTGGCCTTTTCGCCGTAACGGACCACGTCGCGGACGCACTGCCGCAGCAGGTCGTCGGCGTTCTCCACCAGCGCCCCGCCGTCGTGTCGGCCGAGCGCCATCAGAACGGAACTGTTCATCGGGCTTCCTTTCGCGGCCGGCGCGGGGCCGATCCCCGCAGACCCCGGCCGGGCTTGATGCGGCGGGCCGGGACCGAAGGAAGCCGCCCTGGCCCGCCGCGCCCCGGCGACACGCGATCACGCGCCGGGGATCCGAAAAGCCCCGGGGCCGCAGCCCCGGGGGAGTCCAACAGGGAGGTGTCCGCCCGCACCGCTGCGGCCGAACCGTTGGACCGGAGCGCCACGGCGCCCCGGAAACCGAAAGGCCGGCCGAAGGCGCGAAGCCCCCGGCCGGAAGTCACGCGCCGGCTATCGGGGGCGGACACCCCCGCCGACGCGCACGCGAGCAGACCGGAGCGCCCGGGCAAGGGAAGGCTCCGGCCATCCGGACGCGCGCGCCCGGATCTGGTTGCAGCGGGGCGCGGCAATCTCCCGTCGCCGGCGCCGGCGGCGGCGCGCCCCGCTGCGAGCGGCGAGAGGGAGGCCCCGCCGCTGTTGGAATAGGTGCGGCCCGGCGCGAGGCGCAGCAGGCCGCGGGCCGGGGGCGTGGGGCCCTCGACCGCACGCGGGGCCAGGGGGAAGCCCCGCGCGATGATGCCGGCGCGGCTCACGACCGCGCCCCCTTGATCCGCTGGAAAAACTTTTCCGCCCGCGCTTCGAACCGGCGCCCAGCCGCGCGCGCCCGTGCGGCGCGCACCTGGTTGAAGCGGGCGAAGATGCGCCAAAGCCAGTTCATCGCCGCGCCCCCCGGTTGGACGCGGGGTCCGCCTCGGGCTCGAGCACCGCGAACACGGTCTCGGCGCCGGCCATGGCGATGACCCGCAGCACATAGCGGAAATGCGGGGCGTTCTCGCAGCGCAGCCAGTTGCGCACGGTCCGCGCATGAACCGGGCGCCCGTCATGCGACAGGACCTCCGCCGCCAGCTCGGCCAGCTCGTTTTCGGATCCAGCCTCGGGGAAGGCGCGCCGCAACAGGTCCGCGAACCATGCGCGTTCAGAATCTTCGCCAGATGTGCATTTTCTGAAAGACATTTCCGACCTCGCCGACGCAACTTGATGGCGTTCGGCGAGCTTGGTCGTTGGCGGAACGAAGGAACGGGGGGCGGCGTGCTGCATCAGGCCGCCCCCAACCCATCCAGGAACAGCGCAGATGAACGAAGGACTCGCCCCGCGGCCGCGGCGGCGCCATGCTGGCGGCCGGATTTCAAATGACGGTGAAGCGCGTGGATTTCTTCTTGATCTTGATGGCTGCGGCGGCCGCCTGCTTCGCACTGGCCGGACTGCTCACGCTGGCGTTGAATGCCTTGAATGCCTCGGCCACCCCAACGCCGACGGAACGCCCCATCGCGCCCACGGCGGACGACCTGCGTCGGATCGAAGCCGACCCCAAGGGCAAAGGCGCTCCGATCTATCTCGACAGCGGAGAGCGCATCGGCTCCTTCGACATACTGATCGAGTATGTCGATGCGGAGGGAGAGGCGACGCGCAGGGCGATCACGGTTGTCGGCTTCGGGTCCGGCCACTACGCCCCCGGCTTCATGGCCTACTGCCACCTCAGGAAAGCGATGCGGATCTTCCGGCTCGACCGGGTCGACGCGGTGATCGACGACCAGGGAGAGGTTCACGAGGATATTCCGGCCTTCTTCCGAGAACTCGGCATCGGCCAGGCCGCGCGTGCGCATTTTCGCGTCGACGTGTTCGGCGTGGCGCCGCGGAGATCGCAACGCGCGAAGGGGGCGGCGGACTGAGGTCATGCCGCGTCGGCCTCCGAGTCGGAAGCGCGGCCGCGAACGGCCTCAAGACCCGCAACGTCGGGAAGATCGTAGAAATCTCCCGGGCGCACCTCACCGCCAGTAGCCCGGAAGATGCGGCCCACGATCTCGGCCTCAGGCACCCGGCCGGCCTCATACCGAGAGACCGCAGACGTTCGAACGGAGATTGCCTCAGCAAACTCCGACTGCGTCATTCCCCGATTTGTTCGCCATGTTCTGAGCTTCATGGCGAGCACCTAATCCCCAAAATGGGGATCATGTCAACATCCCCAACTTGGCAATTGAACGTCAGGCCAACACCTGAGCCAATCCCCAAAGCGGGAAGCGGAGGAAAGACGTGCGGAAATTCGACCCGATCGTAGTGGGCGCGAGACTGATCGAAGCCCGATCAGCCTTAGGGCTTCGCCAGGTTGACATCTGCAACCGCATTGGCGTCAGCACATCCGCGTGGAACCGCTTTGAAACGGGCGCCCGCCTCATAAAGCCAGAGGCCGCGCAAGCGTTTGCAGAGGCCTACGGGTTCGATCTCAATTTCATATACACGGGATCAGAGCGCGGGCTTGATGACGAAATGCGGCGAGCGCTGGCTGACCAGCGCCGACAAAATTCGGCATAGGCTTCATCCAAACTACGCCCCTCGTCAGCCGCTCGCCCCAATGCGGCCAAGGCTGCGTGGCTCTCCAAGCTTATAATCTGCCCCACCGGATTCTCCCCCTAGGCCCCTTGTTCATGTCATTGAACGGAACGCTTACTGAATCGTCAAGACCGTCATTATCCCCAAATTGGAAAGTTTTGCTTTACTGATCCCCATTTTGGGGATTAGCCTACCCTCCGTCAGCCACGATGGAGGCCAGCATGCAAACCCACGCCACCCCCCGCCCCGCCAAGTCAGCCGCCGGCACGATCGGCGCGCTTGAAGCCGCCGCCGGCATCGGCCGAAGCCATGCCGACCGCTGGGAATTCTGGCGTCGCTTCTCGCCCCTCCGCGGCACGACCGGCCTCAACGCCGGAGCCGCCGAACTGCTCCGCATGGCCGAGGCCGCCGCCGCGCCGGAGGCGACCCGGTGACCTACCGCTCGCCGCCCGCCGGCCACCCCTACAGCACCACCGACCTGTGCAGGTATTTCGGCCTCAGCACCCGCACGCTGCGCTACTACGGCGCGATCGAGCTCCTGCCCGCCTTCCGGCGCGGCGAAGCGCGATTTTACTCCGCCGCCGACCGCGACCGCTTGCGCGAGATCCTGCGCCTCAAGCGTTTCGGGTTCACGTTGCAGGAGATCCGCGAGCTGCTGATCCTCGCCGACCGGCACGACGCCCCCGGCTACGCCGCCCGCTTCGAACGCGCCGCCGCCGCCCACCTCGAAGCGATGCGGGACCGCCTGGCCGAGCTGCAGCACGTCATTCCAGCCCTTGAAGCCGAGCGCGCCGCGAACGCGCGGAGGGACGCGGCATGAACGCCCCCGCCCTCTCCAACCTGCGCCGCTATGCGCCGCGCCCGGCGCATGAACTGCGCGCCGCCCTCGGCCGCCTGCAGGCCTATCGCGAAGCCTTCGCCGCCTCGCGCCCCGACGACATGCCGTCCATAGACGCGGCAATCGCCCGCCACCGCGCGCTGCTGGACGGCGGCGCACCGCCCTCCGACCGTCCTGCGCCGGAGGCCGCGGCATGAAATCCGATCTGATGGACGTGGCCGTCCTCTACCAGCACCGGACCCTTCGCGCCGTCTGCGTCCGCCAGACCCTCGACGGCGAGGACCTCTGGTTTCCGCGCGCGCAGGTCGAGATCTACCCGGCCGACCCGCTGATGCGCGGCGAGCCGATCACCCTCACCGGCCCGGCCGCGCTGCTCAAGTCGAAGGGGATCGCGTGATGCTCCGAACGCCCCACGCTAGCCGCCCGCAGGTGCAGGGCCCGCTACTGCGCCGACGCCGCCGCGACGCGACGCTTCGGCAGGTCCGGAAAGCGCGAGGGATCGAAAGTCACCCAGTGCGCAAGGCGCCGCGCTGGCCAGTCGATCCCGAGCAGTTGGGCGTTGTCGCCATGCAGGCTGCGCGCAGCCTGATTGTGCGCCATCGCGTTGACCGCCCACTTGATGGGGGGCTCGTCGGCATAGAGACTCAGCATGCGGGCCTGGCAATCGGTCGCCCTCATGTCGGCCAGCAGCCGGTAGAACTCACGGCGCAGCTGCTGGTGGGAGCGCGCTCGCCCCGAGAAATCGAAGACCAGCGCCGCCATGGAAATCGCGGCTGCCGTCGCCGCCGCCACCGCGGCCAGGGTCGGGTCGTCGCGCAGGACGGTCGCGAAAGCGGCGCTGCCCGCGAGCGCGGTCAGGTAGTGCGCCAGGCGATCAAGACGCTCGAGATGCGACTGTCGCGCGTCGTGATAGAGCGCGCTGCGAAGGAGCTCGAAGTTCAGCGCTTCTGCGTCGGCGGCCGGATGCCCGGCGGCGTTTTTGACATCGGCGTCCGCGGCGATGGGGCTTTCGGCGACGCGGGCGCCTTCGGGCCCGATGGCGGCCGAGGAGGTGACGGCGGCTTCGGGGGCTTCGAGCCGCTCGCGGCGGTCATCGTCCATGGCGAATTCTCCAACAAAGAGACGGTCCTTTCGGTTGATTATCCCAATCGACTGGATCGGGCGGGGGGCGCTGTGAACGCTCCCCGCCACCTGAACACTCTACCGCACGATGTGGAGTCTTCAATCGGCAAGCGCACATCATGTAGCGCGTCAAGTAGGGAGGCCGCGTGATGCCCCCGACACCCCAGCAGATCGCCGACGACGCCCTCGCCGCGGCCCATGCGCTGCGCGACGCGCAGGCCGCGCTCGACGCCGCCGGCCCGATCGACGCCATGACCTATGTCGCGATGCGCTGCCGCCGCATGGACGCCCTGCGCGCGCTGGAGGGGGCGACCGCCGCCCTGCGCGCCCGCTACGCGGTGATCCAGGAACCCTTCGCAGCGCCGGGCCCCGACCGCCGGCAGATCGGGGTCGCGTGATGCCCCCGAACCTCGCCCCCAGCGCCGACGACCGCGTGCGCGAGATCGAGCGGGACCTCTCGGTCGCTCTGCACTTGATCGGATCGGCTGACGCCTTCGACCGGCGCAGGGCGCGCAAACACCTCGCCGACCTGCAGGCCGAGGCCATCGCCGCCAGCGACCACGCCGCCGCGCTGATCAGGCGAGCCATGACAGCCGCAGACCACGCCGCCACCGCCCTCAACGCTGACGAAAAGGGAGACGCCGCATGATCGCCGATCAACTCGCCACCCGGGCCGCACGCTGGCCCGAGGCCCCGCTGCGCGTGCTCGCGCCCCAGGCCCTCGCCACCGCCACCTGCGCCGGAGACGCCGCGCTCTATGCCGACGAGCCGCCCCTCGCCGCGATCCAGCACCTGCGGCAGGCGTGGGCGGCGCTCCACATGGCCCGCAACGCCCGCGCCTCCGCCCGGGCCCACGCGGCGCGCGAACCGGGAGACGCCGCATGACCCGCCCCGACCCCGAAGCAGCCTGCCGAGGCGCCATGCCCCCGACCCCGACCTTTGAACCCGAGCCGGAGCGCCTGCCGCTCGCCGGCCTCATGGTCATCGCCTTCGCCATCGCGCTCATGGCCCTCGCCGCCGGCTGGGCGCTGCGCGGCTGGTGGGGGGCGTGACGATGGCTGAAGACCAGCACAAGATGGCGATGCAGGCGATAGGCCTTGCCGCGCAGATCCTCACGCAGCAAGCCGAGCCCCTCGTCCGGCTCGTCGAGGCCGAGCGGTCGATGCACAGCCACCTCCACATCACCGATCCGACCCTCTACCGGCGCGCCATCGGCGACGAAGGCCTCCGCCAACAAGTCAAGCTCGCGAAGGCCGCGATGGCTTTCATCGCTGCGGTGCAGGATGTGAAAGCAGAGATTGCGGAGCGGGAGGGCCGGGCCGATGGCTGATTTCCTCGACGATGCGCATCAGCAAGCGACGGCCTCTTTCGAGGACCATGTGATGACGATTGAGCAGGATGATGGCGTGCACCGCTGCATCCACTTCGGCAGGCCGGGCGCGTCGGCCTACAGCTACCGCTTAGTGACATGGCCGGGCCATCTCGCGATTTCTGGCGACCTCGAAGATTTCACGTTCAGCCGGCTTCTCGACATGTTCGAATTCTTCCGCCACGACCGGCCAAACTACAGCTACTGGGCGCAAAAGACGACCGCGCGGTCGAGCTTCGGAACGAAGGTGTTCTCGGATCGCTTATACCGCTCGGCCGTCGTTCGCGAGCTCTGGGAAATGCGGCACGAAATCCGCCGCACCACTGGTCGCTCCGCCTCTGAAGTGCTGCGGGATGTGCGCGAAGAACTGCTCGCCGATGAGTTCCCCGACGAGCGTGAAGCCATCATGCGCACGATGGATTTCAGCCTCAGAACGGCCGACGAGCTGCGGACGTGGAACCTGTTCCACGAATTCTACGAGCATCGGCTGACGGAGCCGTCCTTTAATTTCCGGCTGTCTTGCTGGGCGATCGTGCATGGGATCAAGTCCTATGACGCCGCCAAGGCGCGTGCCGCTAAGTCGCCGGAGTTGGTCGCATGAATGACCTCTCCGGCCTGTTCGGCCCCGACCTCGCCCAGCCCGCACCGGCCCGCGAGCTGATCATCGACAGCTTCGCCGGCGGCGGCGGCGCCTCGACCGGGATCGAGCTCGCGCTCGGTCGCTCGCCCGACTACGCGATCAACCACGACGCGGAGGCGTTGGCGCTGCACGCGGCCAACCACCCCGAGACCGTCCACCTGTCGAAAAACGTCTGGCACGTCGACCCGCTCGAAGTCGTCGGCCAGCGGCCGGTCGGGCTCGCGTGGTTCAGCCCCGACTGCAAGCATTTCTCGAAAGCCAAAGGCGGCAAGCCGGTCTCGCGCGGGGTCCGCGACCTCGCATGGGTCATCGTCCTCTGGATGCGGCGGGCCCGGCCCCGCGTCGTCATGCTGGAGAACGTCGAGGAATTTCAGACATGGGGGCCGCTCGACGCGGACGGCCGGCCGTGCCAGGCGCGCCGCGGCGAGACCTTCGACCGATGGGTGAAGGAAGTCCGCCGCCTCGGCTACCGGATCGAATGGCGGGAACTGCGCGCCTGCGACTACGGCGCCCCGACGATCCGCAAGCGCCTATTCGTCATCGCGCGCCGCGACGGCCGCCCGATCATCTGGCCCGAGCCGACCCATGGCGCGCCCGACAGCGAGGGCGTCCAGGCCGGACGGCTCAAGCCCTGGCGCACCGCGGCGGAGATCATCGACTGGACGATCCCCTGCCCGTCGATCTTCGACACGGCCGACGAGATCAAGGCGAAGCACGGCCTGCGCGCGATCCGCCCGCTGGCCGACAACACGCTGCGCCGGATCGCGCGGGGCGTGATGCGCTATGTCGTCGAGAACCCGCGGCCGTTCGTGGTCGGCGCCGGCGTCGCCCCGTGGATCACCTACGGCCAGCAGGGCGGGCTGAACCGCTCGGCCGAGGACCCGCTGCACACGATCACCGCAAGCGCGCGGGACACGAACGCCGTCGCCGCGGCGACGCTGGTGCAGACCGGCTATGGCGAGCGGCCAGGCCAGGCGCCCCGCGCGCTGGACATAGGCGCGCCCCTCGGGACGCAGGTCGCCGGCGGCGGGAAACACGCGCTCGTCGCCGCGTTCCTCGCGAAGCATACGACCGGCGGCGTCGGGTCCAGCCTCGACGAGCCCGCCCCGACGATCACCGCCAACGGCTTCGTCAAGCGTCCCGGCGGCGCGGCCCCCATCGGAATCGCCGCCGCCTATCTCGCCCAGCACAACGGCGGACCGCGGAACGATGGCCTCGCCGGCCGCGACGCGCGCGAGCCCCTGTCCGCGCTGACCACCACCGGCGCGCAACAGCAGCTCGTCGCCGCCTTCCTGTCGAAATACTACGGGACGGGCGATGGCGCCGAGGTCGACGACCCGATGCACACGGTCACCACCCGAGACCGCTTCGGGCTGGTGACGGTAGAGATCGAGGGGGCGACCTACGCCGTCGCCGACATAGGCATGCGGATGCTCACCCCGCGCGAGCGGTTCCGCGCGCAGGGCTTCCCCGACAGCTACCAGATCGAGGCCGGCCGGGGCTCGGACGGCGAGCCCGTGAAGCTAACCGGGACCGCCCAGGGCCGCATGTGCGGGAACAGCGTCTGCCCGCCGCTGGCCGAGGCGCTGGCCCGGGCGAACGTCCCCGAGCTGGCCGAGGGGCGGGCAGTCTCATGAGCCGCCTACTTGAGCGAAGAGGAGATCGTCAGAACCCCCTCGAACGGTTCGACTGGCCGAGCGAGCGCCTGCAGCTTTCCATCTTGAAGACGGCATCGATGGACCTGACCGCATGCGGAACAATGGATCGGCACAAATCCGACCTGCTCGCAAAGCCTCTCGAAGGCTGCAACGCTCTCGACTTCGCCAACACTGAACTGCCCGCCTGTCGAGGGGCAGACCAGATGCATCTCAGCCATAAAATTCCCTTTCGCCACGCTTCGAATCAGAAAGTGCGATTGAGCTACTACCTTAGGGCTGTTTCAAGTTTCGTCAACTCTCCCTTAAGGAGAAGTCTGTTCGCCGCGCAGGTCGCTTTCGGGCGGGAGGAGGAAGCGGTTTCCATGGGGAGGGCCGCGGGATGACCTCCGGCATGTTGGTCGGCGCGTGGCTGGAGCAGCGATACGGCTGGAACGCGGTCTGGTGGGCCGCCGCCGCGGCGGCGATGCTGTCAGAATGCGGGGAGCCGCTGGGAACCCGCCTCGCCATATGGACGCTGGAGCTCGTGAAATGACCGCTCCCGCCCGCATCCAGCGCCGCCGGGTCCGCGGCTGGCGCATGCCCGAGGGCGCCGCCTATGTCGGCCGACCAACGCTATTCGGCAACCCATGGGCGGCAGGCGACCCCGCCACGGTCGACGTCTGGTTTCGCGGGGACTATCCGGCCTTCGTCGCCGGCGCGTTCTTCCGCGGCCCTCGCGACGCCCAGACCCGGGAATGGGCGGTCGAATGCTTCCGCGCATGGCTCGAGGACGACGCCCCGGCCCTGCCGGACAACCTCACGGACCAGGGCCAGGCCGACGCGATCATGGGCTTTCAGCACCGCCGCGCCATGCTGCTGGACCGCCTGCCCGAGATCCGCGGCCGGGCCCTCGCATGCTGGTGCCCGCTCGATTGCTCATGTCACGCAGACGTTCTGCTGGAGCTCGCGAACCGATGACCCGCCGCCCCGCCCTTGAAGCCCGCCGAGACGCCGTCGCGCTCGACCCGACCGCACCGCTGCTGTCGGTCGACGAGGCGCTGGCGTGGCTCGCGGCGCGCGGGGCGCCGGCGTCCAGGTCGACGCTCGACCGGATGCGGGCGGCAGGCGAATTGCCTTGGGTCTCGACCCGCGGGCGGACTCGCGTCAAGTTCAGGGCGACCGACCTCGCCGCCGCCTTCATCGCTGGATTGGAAACATGCCCCTCACGATCAAGCAGCGCAGCCGCGGCGGAAACTTCTACCTTCGCGGGTCGATCGCAGGGGTCAGCGTTCGCGAGAGCACTGGCACTAACGACCGCCGCGCCGCGGAAGCGATCCGGGTCCGGCGCGAGGCCGAAATCCTCGAGCGTGTCGCGCTTGGACGAAGCGCGGGCCGCACATTCGCCGAAGCCGCACTGACCTATCTGGAGACCGGCGGCGAGGCCCGGTTTCTCGGGCCGCTGCTGGAGTACTTCGGTCCGGACCGGCGCCTCGCCGAGATCGACAACGCCGCGGTGAACGCCGCCGCCGCGGCCCTCTATCCCGGCGCCGCCGCCTCCACGATCAATCGCCAGGTCATCACCCCTATCGCCGCGATCGAGAACCTGGCCGCCGAGGACGACATGCGCGCGGCGCGCCGGTTCAGACGGCGCCGGGTCTCCGACGCCCGGCTGCGCTGGTTGACGCCGGCCGAGGCCGAACGGCTGCTGACCGAGGCCGAGCCCCGCATGCGCCCGCTGATCGCCTTCCTGCTCGGGACCGGTGCGCGCGCCGGCGAGGCGCTGGCGCTGCAACGGGCCGACCTCCACCTCGACACAAGGCAAGCATTCCTCGCCCGCGCGGAGGGGCGCCAGACCAAGAACGGGTTCCCGCGCATGGTCAGATACCCCGCGCGCGTGGCCAGACTCCTGGCCGCCTCCGGCCTGCCCGACGCCGGCGCCGTATTCCGGACCCCGAAGGGCGCCGCCTACAAGCTGCGCGACGCCGGCGGCGGACAGATCCAGGCCGCGTTCAACAAGGCGCGGGACGCGGCCAAGCTCGGCGCGGACGTCACGCCCCACACATGTCGCCACACATGGGCGACCTGGTTCGACGCGGCGACGGGCGATTTCGGGCAGCTGCTCGACCTCGGCGGATGGCGATCGGTCTCGACCGCGCAGCGTTATCGCAAGATCGCCCCCGACTCCCTCGCGGCCGACCTCGCCGCGCATGGCTGGGCGTTCGGCCGCGATCGGCCCGAGGCGGAGGCGGCGCCCGAGACGTCCTCGCCCAGGATGCGCCCACGGCGCGCATGAACGCCCAAAACGCGCCCACGCCGGACGGAATGTCCTGATTTATCCATAGATTTCGGGAGGTTGCCGGGAAATGAATTTCCCTTAGCAGGGGAGCGCCTTCGACCACTCGGCCACCACTCCGCGGACGTGTATATGTACCGAGCCGCGGCGTTGCAATGCCGGTTTCGCCGGTTTTGCGGAGCCGCCGCCGCACCCCCCGTCCAACCGCCGAATCCCGCCATGCCACTGGCGAAGCGCCCCGCCGGACCCTACTCTTAAGGCTTCGTGACGATCCGGCGCCGCGCCCGCGCCGCCGAGCGCCTGCCGGCCTCGGACCGCAGCAAGGAAAGACGAACGCATGACAGACGTCCCCGCCTACACGCCCCCCGAAGTCTGGACCTGGGACCAGGAGAGCGGCGGCCGCTTCGCCTCCATCAACCGGCCCATCGCCGGCGCCACCCACGAAAAGACCCTGCCCGTCGGCAAGCACCCGTTCCAGCTCTACTCGCTCGCCACTCCCAACGGGGTGAAGGTGACGATGATGTTCGAGGAGCTGCTGGCCGCCGGCCACACGGGCGCCGAATACGACGCCTGGCTCATCAGGATCGGCGACGGCGACCAGTTCGGCTCGGACTTCGTGGCGGCCAACCCGAATTCCAAGATCCCGGCGCTGGTCGACCGCTCGGGCCCCGAGCCGGTGCGGGTGTTCGAGAGCGCCTCGATCCTGATGCACCTGGCCGAGAAGTTCGGCGCCTTCCTGCCCGCCTCGGGCCCGGCGCGGACCGAGACGATCAACTGGCTGATGTGGCAGATGGGCTCCGCCCCCTATCTCGGCGGCGGCTTCGGGCATTTCTACGCCTATGCGCCCGAGAAGTGGGAATACCCGATCAACCGTTTCGCGATGGAGGTGAAGCGGCAGCTCGACGTGCTGGACCGGCAGCTGGCCGAACGCAAGTTCATCGCCGGCGACGACTACACCATCGCCGACATGGCGATCTACCCCTGGTACGGCCAGCTGGCCAAGGGGCTGCTCTATTCGTCGGGCAAGTTCCTTTCGGTCGATGAATACAAGCACGTCAACCGCTGGGCCGACGAGATCTGGGCCCGTCCCGCAACCAAGCGCGGCCGTCGGGTGAACCGGGTGGTCGGCGATGAGGCCGATCAGATGCCCGAACGCCACGACGCCTCGGATTTCGACAAGTAGGACCGCGCCTTTCGCCCTCGCTCCGGCCGCGCGCCGGGGTGGGGGCGTTCCTGTTTCACGACGATCGCCCCTGGCGTCGCCCCCGCCGCGCTGCGCCGCCGCGCCGATGCGCGCAAGTGGGCCGAATTTCACTTGATTAGATTTGAGCGAGCCCGCAGAACTGGGCCGACGACACGCGAAATGCGACACGATTGTCCGGTTGACCCCGTCAACCGAACAAAAATAGTGCGAAAACGGTACCGACATGTTTCTATCACGCAATCAACGCGCCAAGTATCAACCCAATCCCGGAACGCCGCAGGACTTCCAGGCCAAGGTGAAGAACTCGGTTTATTACGCGGAATTGCCGGACGATGCGATCGCGGACCACCTCGCCCATGATCTGGCCGAAATTCCGCCCACGAGTTATCGTGAGGGCTATCACGGCGACCGGCATCACGACTATTGGCTGTCCGGCGTGCGGGACTATCGGCGCGTCATGTCTTATTGGGACAAGTACGGCGCAGGCCGCGCGCCTCGCAGCTTTCTTGATTTCGGCGGCTCTTCCGGCCGCGTCGTGCGCCACATGGCGGCGATGAATCCGCAGGCGCAGGTCTATTGCGCCGATCTCGGGATCACCGCCATCGAATGGGCGCTGGCCCATCTGCCCATGAACGTGCAGGCGATGCAGAGCACGATCCTGCCCGGCCTGCCCCTGGCCGACCGCTCCGTCGACGTGATCACGGCGTTCAGCGTGTTCACCCATGTGGACAATCACGAATACGGCTGGCTGGCTGAACTGGCCCGCGTGGCCGCCCCCGGCGCGATGCTCTACCTCACATTGATGACGGAGGACACCTGGGACGCCTGCATGCGGATCGACTGGCGCTACAAGGGGCTGACCGGCTCCGTCGCCGGGTTCGACGCCTATGAGCGCGGAACGCCGATGCCCGCGGACAAGGACAAGATCGCGTTCTACGACAAGTCCAATTCCTACGGCACGACGTTCCACAGCAAGCGCCATGTCCACAAGGTCTGGGCGCGCTTCTTCGACATCCATGAGATCTGGACGCCGCCGGGGGTCGAGACGATCGGCGAACAGACGGTCGTGGTCTGCTCGCCCAAGGCGTCGGCCTGACCCCGCCGCCGCGCGTTCCCCTCCGGGGACGGGCGGCGGCCGGGCCGGGGCGCGGCCCGAGCCTCGGCGCGGGGCGCGGCCGGTCAGGCCACGCCCCGCGCCCGAAGCCCGGCGATGTCCTCGGGCCCGAAACCCAGCGCCTCCAGCACCTCGTCGGTATGCTCGCCCGCTTCCGGCGTGGGGGCGCGCAGGGTCGGCGCCTGGCCGGAGACATGGATCGGCTGGTTCAGCACCTTCAGCGGCCCGCGGGTGGGGTGCTCGACCTCTCCCACCAGTCCCAGATGCGCGACCTGCGGATCCTCGAAGACCTGGTCGATGCTGTTGATCGGCCCGCAGGGGATGCCGGCGGCGAGCAGCGCCTCGGTCCACGCGGCGGCGGTGCGGGTCGCGGTGATCTCCCGGATCAGACCGTTGAGCGCGGGCCGGTTGGCGAGCCGGTCGCGCGGCGTGGCGTAGCGCGGATCCTCCGGCAGGTCCGGGCGGCCGATCACCTCGCAGAAGGCGCGCCACATGCGGTCGCCGGTGGCGGCGATGTTCATGGCGCCGTCCGCGGTGGGATAGACCCCCATCGGCGTGGCGGTCGGGTGGTCGTTGCCCGCCTGCCCCGGCGCCTGCCCGTCGATCAGCCAGCGCGCCGCCTGGAAGTCGAGCAGCGCCACCTGGGCCTGCAGAAGGCTCGACTGGATCCACGCGCCCTCGCCCGTCCGCTCGCGGTTCAGCAGGGCCATCAGGATCCCCTGCGCGCAGAACAGCCCGGCGCCGAGATCGGCCACCGCGATGCCGGCCCGCACCGGCCCCTGCCCCGGCAGGCCGGTGATCGACATCAGCCCGCCCATGCCCTGCGCCACCTGGTCGAAGCCCGGCCGTTCCGCATAGGGCCCGGTCTGCCCGAAGCCGGAGATCGAGCCCATGACCAGCCGCGGGTTGCGCGCATGCAGCGCCTCCCATCCCAGGCCGAGCCGGTCCATGACGCCGGGACGGAAGTTCTCCACCAGCACGTCGGCGCCGTCGACGAGGCGCAGCAGGATCTCGCGGCCTTCGTCCGATTTCAGGTTCAGGGTCAGGCTGCGCTTGTTGCGATGCAGGTTCTGGAAATCCGAGGTCGAGCGGTCCGCGTAGCCCGAGCGGTCGTCCGGCGGCTCGATCCGGATGACGTCGGCGCCCCAGTCGGCGAACTGCTTCACGCAGGTGGGGCCGGAGCGGATGCGGGTCAGGTCCAGCACGCGGAACCGGTCGAGCGGGCCGGAGCGGGGCGGTCGGGCGCCGGAAGAGGTCATGCCTGGGTCTCCATTTCGGTCTCGGCGCCGCGTCGGGCGACAG
Organism: Albimonas donghaensis; assembly: GCF_900106695.1. Taxonomy (GTDB): domain Bacteria; phylum Pseudomonadota; class Alphaproteobacteria; order Rhodobacterales; family Rhodobacteraceae; genus Albimonas; species Albimonas donghaensis. The sequence continues at coordinate 79,449 of NZ_FNMZ01000012.1, read as the reverse complement.
GGCGGGCGATGCCGCCCGGGCGCAGGATAGTCCGGGCGGGGCGGGACGTCCCGCGCTTCATGAGCCCGCGCTTCATGAGATAGGGCGCGCGGCGGGTTGAAACCCGCCCTACCGCGTCGGCGCGGAGGGTCGCAGGGCGCGCGTCCGCGCGCCGCCGCCTCCGGTTCAGGCGATGACCGCCTCCAGCGGGGCCAGCCCCTCGGCCTCCAGCCGCCAGACCTGCCCGGCGCGCACCGGCGGCAGGCCGGTGAGCGAGCCGGTGATGATCCAGTCCCCCGCCTTCATTCCGCCGAACGGGTCTCCGCCGACCCGCGCGAAGGCGAGCAGCGAGGCCAGCGGGTCGATGGGCGCGTAGGGCGCCTGCGCGTCCACGCCGTCGCGCAGCAGGACCGGGCGCGGGAAGGCGCCGGCCGCGGGCGGACCGGCGACGGGGGCGCCCAGCACCACCGCATGGGCGATGAAATCATCGGCCATCTTCTCGGGCCGGGTCTGGTCGGGATGGGAGACGCGGGCGCGGGTCAGCTCGAAGGCCGGCGCGTGGGCGTCGATCAGCGAGGCCAGCGCCTCGACCGTCATCGCGGGATCGGGAACCAGATCGGCCCCGAGGCGCAGCGCGATCTCGCCCTCGATGCCCTCGGCGCCCGGCGGCGGCGCCTCCCCCGCCTCGGCCCGCGCCAGGACCGCCACCGGCGAAGCCGCGGCGGGCGGCCCGCCCGAGACCTTCCAGGCCCCGGACCGGCCCAGCGCCGCATGGACCTGCGCCTGGATGGCATAGGCCCCGGCGATGTCGGCGGGGCGCAGCCGCTCGGGCAGACGCTCCAGCGGCCGCCCCGTGCGGCGGGCCTCCAGCAACAGGGCCGCCGCCTCCGCCGCCTCCCCCCCCGGGCTCATGCGGAAATTCCGGGGGCGAGGCGGCGGGGCGGGGTCATGTCAGGCGGTCTCCATCTCGGCCAGTTGCGCGCGGAGCCCGGCCTTGTGGACCTTCTCCAGCGTCGAGCGCGGCATCTGGGACACAACGAACACCTCCCGCGGCCGCTTGAAATCCGCCAGCTTGTCGCGGCATTCGTCGAGGATGCGGGCCTTGAGCGCCGCGTGCCCCTCCGGCCCCATCTCCGGAACCGGGATCACGAAGACCACCGGCACCTCGTCCAGCATCCGGTCCTTGCGGGCCACAACCGCGTTCTCGTAGACGCCGCCGACGGTGGCCACCACCCGCTCGATCTCCGAGGCCGCGACGTTTTCCCCGCCGACCTTCAGCATGTCCTTGTCGCGGTCGGCGAAGGTGATCCAGCCGTCCTCGTCCAGCCGCACCCGGTCGCCGGTGTCGAACCAGCCGTCCTCGGAGAAGCTGTCGGACGTGGCCTTCTCATTGCCCAGATACTCAAGGAACAGCTGGATCCCGCGCCAGCCGCGACATTGCAGAAGGCCGACTTCGCCCGGCTCGACCATCCCGCCGTCCTCGCGCAGCACCCTTATGTCATAGCCGGGGCCGGGGCGGCCGGTGGAGCCGGGGCGCCCGCCGATCGAAGACGCCTCGCCGATCAGGCCATGGGTGATGGTCTCCGTCATCCCCCACCAGCCGATGGAGCGGATGCCGAACACCCCGTCCCAGGGCAGTTCGTTGCCCGACATGCCGAACATGCGGAAGCTGTGCGCCTCGGGCATCGGGTGCTGCTGCACGGCCTTGCAGAAGAACGGCAGCATCGACGCCCAGGTGCAGCCGTTGCGGTTGGCCACGTCCCAGAAGCGGGAGGCGGAGAAGCGCGGCTGCATGACCACGGTTCCCCCGACCCACATGGTCGGCAGGATCGAATAGGTCCGGGCGTTGGTGTGGAAGGTGGGCATCTGCACCAGATGCACGTCGCTTTCCACCAGCCCCTCGTTGAACGCCGAGGTCCGCGCGCCCCAGAGCGCGTTGCCCTGCGTCCACAGCACCCCCTTGGGGCGGGACGTGGTGCCGGAGGTGTACTGGACCGAGCCATGCCGCCACGGGTCGGGCGCCGGCCGGGCCATGCCGGCGGGGTCCGCGTCGATGGCGGAGAAGGCCGAGCCCGCGTCCGGCGCCAGCCCCGCGGGGGGCGCGCCGCCGCCGACCATCGCCTCGGTCACCGCCACCCATTTCACATGGCGGCAGGCGCGGGCGACCAGCTCGGCCAGCTCGGGCTGGGTGATCGCGGCGACCGCCCCGCAATTGTCGGCGAAATAGGACAGTTCGTCGGCCGAGGAGCGGGTGTTGGTGGTCACCACGATGGCGCCGATGCGCTGGATCGCGAACCAGAGGAATTCCATCTCCGGGCAGTTGTCGAGATGGACGAGCACCCGGTCCCCCTCGCCGATCCCCCGCGCCGCCAGGCCGGCGGCGAGCCGGGCGACCCGGTCGCGGAAGGCCGCGTAGGTCCAGGTCCGGGGCGGGCCCTCGAACGGCTCCCACACCAGGAACGGACGGTCGGGGCTCTGGTCGGCGCGCAGGTCCAGCAGCCAGTTCACGTCGCGCCCGGCGAAGGGGTTGATGATGGCGCTTTGGGCGTCGCGGGGGGCGGCGCGGGCTCCGGTGGTCATGGGGGCTCCTCCCGGGTGGCGGCGCGTCCGGGCGCCGCTCGTGATTGGGCCGCGGGCCGGGCCGGAGGGGCCGGCCCGCGGGTGGTCGGGCGAACTTACCGGTCCCGCGGAACGAGGGAAACGGTTTCGGGTTCCGATGGGCGAAACCCGCTCACACGGTCTCCGGCGCGCCGAGGATCGTCGTGACCTGGCTCGACAGGAAACCGCCATTGCCATGGGCCAGCGCGATCTTCGCGTCCGGAACCTGCCGGTCCCCGAGCCCGCCCATGATCTGCTGCGCGGCCTCGACCAGCACGAACAGCCCGTACATGCCGGGATGCACGCAGCTCAGCCCGCCGCCATTGGTGTTGACCGGCAGCGCGCCCCCCGGCGCGATGCGCCCGCCCTCGACGAAGCGCCCGCCCTCGCCCTTGGGGCAGAAGCCGAGGTCTTCGAGGAACAGGATCGTGTTGATGGTGAATGCGTCGTAGAGCGCGACCACGTCGATATCCGACAGGCCCACCCCCGCCTGCGCCAGCGCCCGCGGACCGGACTCGGACGCGGCCGAAACGGTCAGATCCGGCATCATCGAGATGTTCATGTGGAAGGTCGCCGCCGCGGTCCCGAGCACATGGACCGGGGTCGCGGTCAGGTCCTTGGCGCGGTCGGCGCGGGTCATCACGATGGCGGCGGCGCCGTCCGTGACCAGGCAGCAGTCGCGCACCCCCAGCGGGTCGGCGACGCGGCGGGCGCCCAGCACATCCGCGACGCTCAGATCCTCGCGCATGAAGGCGTCCGGGTTCAGCTTGGCCCAGTCGCGGGCGGCGACGGCGACCTCGGCCAGCTGCTCGGGCGTCGTGCCGTACTGGTGCATGTGGCGCGCGGCGGCGAGCGCATAGGCGGCCACCGGCAGCACCGGCTTGTAGGGCCCCTCGAACGCGTCCGGGCGGGCCGAGCTCTGCAGCTTCCCCGACGCCGTGCGCTGGACCGAGCCATAGGCGATCAGCGCGGTGTCGATGATCCCCGCATCCAGCGCCAGCGCGGCCTCGGCCACATGGGTCATGAAGGCCGAGCCGCCGGTGCGGTTGTTGCCGGTCACCTTCGGATTCAGGCCAAGCTGCTGGGCGAAGCTGAGGCCGGAGATATAGTCCTGCGGCAGCCCGATCCACAGCCCGTCGCAATCCGCCGGCGTCAGCCCGGCCTGTTTCAGCGCCTTGACCGAGGCGTGGACGGCGATGTCCATGGCGTCGAAACCGTGCGCCTCGCCCATGCCATGGGTGGCGGCGCCGACGATGGCGGTGCGCCCGCGGGGGAATTTCTCGGCCATCTCACGCGCCTCCGACGGGGAGAAAGACCAGCAGGGGGGCGCCGTCCTCCTCGATGATCTTCGCCTGCACCTTCATGCCGATGCGGACCTCCTCGGGCGGCAGGCCGTCGACGCGGGACATCATGCGCGGGCCTTCCTCCAGGTCGATCAGCGCGACGTTGTAGGACGGTTTCGGCGGCCGCATCCGCATGACCGAGGTCGAATAGACCACGCCGCGGCCCGTCGCCTCGACCCATTCCAGATCGGTGTCGCCGGTGCGCGGCTCGGCCACGCGGGGATGCCAGAAAACCTGACCGGAGGCCTTGGCGCGAGGCAGCATGAAGCGGCCGGCGGCGAGATGCGCCAGCCAGTCGGCCTCCGGTTTGATGCCGGTTTCGGGGGCGGGTGCGGTCATCGGGTCTCCTCCCGTTTCTCTCGCGGCGAACCGGCGGCGGACGCAAGACGTCCTCCCCGGCGCCGGCTATGCGACGACGGTCCCGCCGAACGCGCGGCGGAACCCTCCCGGCGCGACCATGCGCCAGACCGAAGCCGGAGACTTGCGCCATGCCCGCCTCAAGCGATGCGAATCCGACCCCGACCGCCGCGCCGACCCTCAATCCCATGAGCCTCTCGGGCCGCGCCGTGATCATCACCGGCGCCGGCCAGGGCATCGGGCGCGCGGTGGCGGAACTGGTCTGCGGGCTGGGCGGCGCGGTCGGGCTGGTGGACATGAACGCCGACGCCCTGGCCGAGACGCAGGCGGGCCTGCCCGAGGGCCGGTCCCTGCGCCTGATCGGCAGCGTCGCCGAGCCCGGTTTCGCCGACGCCGCGGTGGCCGAGACGGTCGCGCGTTTCGGCGCCCTGCACGGGCTGGTGAACAACGCCGGCATCACCCGCCCGGCGATGATCTCCAAGATGACCGAGGATCAGTGGCGCGAGGTCATCGACGTCCACCTCACCGGCGCCTGGCGCTTCATCCAGGCGGCGGGCGCCCACATGATCGCGCGCCACAAGGCGGGAGACGAAAGCGGCGGCGCCATCGTCAACATCTCGTCCGACGCGGGCGTGCAGGGGACCATCGGGCAGATCAACTACTCCGTGGCCAAATCGGGCATCCTCGGGGCCACCATGTCCATGGCCCGCGAATGGGCGCGCTACAACATCCGCGCCAACGCGGTGGCCTTCGGCATGGTCGAGACCCCGATGACCGAGACGGTGCGCAGCGAAAAGTTCCGCGACACCTATCTCGCCCGCGTGCCCATGGGCCGCTGGTCGAGCCCGCAGGAAGCGGCGAACCCGATCTGCTTCCTGCTGTCCGACGCGGCCTCCTACATCACCGGGCAGCGCATTTCGGCCAATGGCGGCAGCCAGATGAACCCGTAAGGCGCGACGCCTGCGCCGCAGGTGACGGGGCGGCCGGGGCCGGGCATGATCGGGGGGCCTCCCAACCGCCCCCTCCCAACCGTCCCGGACCCGCGCCCATGACCGCCTGCGACACCCTTTTCGAGAACGCCCTCCTGCCCGATGGGCGCCGCGCGGGCTTCGCCGTGACCGGCGGGCGCATCGAAACCGTGCTGGAGGACGGCGCCCCCCGTCCCGAGACCGCCGCGACGGTGGATTTCGGGGGCCGGCTGGCGGCGCCGGGCTTCGTCGAGGGGCATGTCCATCTCGACACCTCCTTCATCGGCGACGCCTGGGTCCCCCACAAACCCAACACCGCCGGCTTCGACGTGCGCGAGCGGGTGCGCTTCCAGAACGAGAACCTCGCCGAAGCCGCCCCCCTGGCCGAACGCGCCCGGGCGCAGATGGAGCTGTGCCTCGCGCAGGGCTCCACCCGCATGCGCTCGCATCTCATCATCGACCTCGCCCGCGGCCTCTCCCACGCCGAGGCGCTGCTGGAGATGCGCGCCGCCTGGGCGGACCGCATCGACCTTCAGCTCTGCGCCTTCCCCCAGTCCGGGATCCTGGCCGAGCCCGGCGTCGCCGACCTGATGGACGAGGCCATGGCGCTGGGATGCGACGTGGTGGGCGGGCTCGACCCCGCCGGGTTCGACGGCGACCTGGAGGGGCATCTCGACGTGGTCTTCGGCCTGGCCGAGCGTCACGGCGCCCCCGTCGACATCCACCTGCACGATGCGGGCCATCTGGGGGTGTTCGAGATCGAGCGCATCGCCCAGCGGACCCGCGCGCTGGGCATGCAGGGGCTGGTCGCGATCTCCCACGCCTACGGGTTGGGGGACGTGCCCGAGCCGCTCCAGCGCCGGGCGGCGGAGGCGTTGGCGAAGGCCGGGGTGGCGATCATGACCAACGCGCCCGGCGCCCGCCCCCTGCCCCCGGTGGCGCTGCTGCGCGAGGCCGGGGTCACGGTCTTCGGCGGCTGCGACAACATCCGGGATTCCTGGTGGCCCTGGGGGGATGGCGACATGCTGGGACGGGCCAACATGATCGGCTACCGCTCCGGCTTCGCGGTGGACGCGCAGCTCGCGGCCTGTTTCGACATGGTGACCGAGGGCGGGGCCGCGGCTCTCGGCCTGTCCGACTACGGCTTCCGCCCCGGCGCCCCGGCGGATTTCGTGACCCTCGACGCCCGCCACACGGCCGAGGCCGTGGCCGCCCGCCCCCGCGATCGGCAGGTCTGGAAGCACGGCCGCAAGGTGGCGGAGAACGGGGCGGTGATCGTCTGAGCAGCCGCCGTAGGGCGGGTGCGAACCCGCCGCGCCCGTCCGGGATCGATGCGCGAAGGCGGGGCGGCGCGCGCCCTGCACGCCCCGCTCCCTCGGTTCAGGCGTTCTTGATGGTCAGGCCCCCGTCCACCGGGATCGCGACGCCGGTGATGTAGCTCGCCGCCGGCAGGACCAGGCTCAGCGTGACATGAGCCACCTCCTCGGGATGCCCGTAGCGGCCCAGCGCCGTGCGGCGCTTGGCGAAAATCGCCTTGTGCTCCTCCGAGATATGCGAGGTGATGCCGGTCAGGATCGGGCCGGGGCAGATGCAGTTCACCGTAATGCCCTCACGCCCGAAATCCACCGCCAGCGCGCGGGTCAGGCCGATGACGCCGGTCTTGGCCGCGACATAGGGCGAGTTGCCCTTGGTGGCGCCCCAACCCTCGGTCGAGGCGATGTTGACGATCCGCGCCGCATCCGACTTGCGCAGCCACGGCAGCGCCGCGCGGATCATCCGCTGATGGGCCGACAGCATGCCGGCGAGGCTCGCGGTCCAGGCGGCCTCATAGGCTTCGTCATCCTCGAAGGCCGGGTGGCGTGAGAAACCGGCGTTGTTGATCAGGATGTCCAGCCCGCCCAGCTCCTCGGCCAGGGCGGGCACGCTTTCGCGGATCGCGTCCGCGTCGGCGACGTCCAGCGCCATGGGCACGGCGCGCCCGATGCCCTCGCCGCCCGGCGCGGCGCGGGCGGCGTCGATCTCGGCGGCGACGGCCTCGCAGGCCTCGGGGCGCAGGTCGGTGACGGCGACGTCCGCGCCCTCCCGCGCCAGCAGGTGGGCGGTGGCCCGCCCCATGCCGCTGGCCGCCCCGGTGACGATGGCGCGGCGCCCGCGGATCGAACGGCTCAGCTCGCGATAAGGCTCCATGGCGGGTCTCCGAATGGCCGGGAGAGGGCCCCCCGGGAACGCTCCGGAGCCTGCCTTTCCGCCCCGCCCGCGGCTTGCGTCGAAAGCGGCGGGAGAATTTCGGCGCCCCCTCTTGAATACCGAACGTTCGGTAATAGATCTCCGCCAACGCCGCCCCCGCAGGAGACCCCGATGGCCCGACCGCAAAGCATAGAGGACGACGCGCTGCTGATCCGCCTTGCGGAAGTGTTTTGCGACCGCGGCTTCGAAGGCGCCTCGCTCGCGCATCTCGCCGCCGCGTCGGGGCTGCGCAAGGCCAGCCTCTACCACCGCTTTCCCGGCGGCAAACGCCAGATGGCGGAAGAGGTTCTGGCCAACGCCTCCGCCCGGCTCGACGACCTCGCGCTGGTCCTGCTTCAGGGCGAGGGCGCGCCGGACGAGCGCGCCGCCCGCGCGGCCGAGGGGCTCGACGCCTTCTATGCCGGGGGGGCGCGGGCCTGCCTGCTCAACATGCTCTCGGCCCCGCGGGAGGAGGACGGCCCCTTCGTCGACGGCGTGCGCGCCGCCTTCGAAAAGCTGGTCGCCGCCTTCGCGGCGCTGGCCGAGGAAGCCGGCGCCGCGCCCGAAGACGCCCGCGCGCGGGGCGAGCGCGCCGCGATGTTCCTGCATGGCGGGCTGGTCCTGTCGCGCGGGATGCGCAGCGAGGCCCCTTGGCGTCGGGCGCTGACCTCCCTGCGGGACGAGCTCGCGCCCGCCGTCCCCCTTGCCGTTTCAGCCTGACCGGAGCCCCCCGAGATGACCGCGCATTACCGCAACCAGATGTTCGGCCCCCACGCGCTTGCGACGCAGGAGGCGCTGCTCGGCCGCCTCGCCCATCCCCGCGACGCGGACGCGGCGCAGGACGGCCCCGACCGGCTGGGCCCCGAGGAGCGCGCCTTCATCGAGAGCCGCGATTCCTTCTTCATGGCCACCCATGGCGAGACCGGCTGGCCCTACATGCAGCATCGCGGCGGTCCCCCGGGCTTCGTGCGCGCGATCTCGGAGCGCGCGTTCGCCTTCCCCGATTTCCGCGGCAACCGGCAATACATCTCGGTCGGCGCGCTGGAGGCCGACGACCGCGCGTCGTTCTTCTTTCTCGACGCGGCGCGGCAGGGGCGGCTGAAGCTGATCGGCCGGGCGCGGGCGATGGACCTGGCCGAGCGCCCCGACCTCGCGGCCCTGCTGGCCCTGCCCGACTACCCCTCGCCCCAGCGTCCCGCGAAGGTGGAGCGCGCCATGGTGGTGGAGGTCGAGGCCTTCGAGTGGAACTGCCCGCAGCACATCACGCCGCGCTTCTCCGCGGCCGAAATCGCGCCGACCATCGCCAAGATCCAGGCCGAGATGCAGGCCCGGATCGACGCGCTGGAGGCGGCGCTGGCGGCGCGCGACGGCTGACGCCCGCGCCCGCCCACCGGATCGCCCCCGCCGCAGGGCCACGCGCCGCGGCGGGATTCCACCCCGACCATCAACCAAAGGACTTCCCCATGAAAATCACCCGCAAAGGCTCCGCCGCCTGGTCCGGCGGCCTGAAGGACGGCAAGGGCGCGATCTCCACCGAAAGCGGCGCGCTCGACGCCCATCCCTACGGCTTCGCCACCCGCTTCGAGGGCGTGAAGGGCTCCAACCCCGAGGAGCTGATCGGCGCCGCCCATGCCAGCTGCTTCACCATGGCGCTGTCGCTGATCCTGGGCGAGGCGGAGCTGACCGCCAAGTCGCTCAACACCACCGCCAAGGTGACGCTGGAGAAGCTGGACGACGGCTTCGCGGTGACCTCCATCGCGCTGGAGCTGACCGCCTCCATCCCCGGCACGGATGACGCGCAGTTCCAGGAACTGGCCGCCAAGGCCAAGGCCAACTGCCCGATCTCCAAGCTGATGAACACCGACATCACGCTGACCGCGACCCTGTCCTGAGCCGCGCCTCAGGCCCATGCCCTCGCCCGGCCCGCGATCCAAGCGGGCCGGGCTTTTTGTTGCGCGCCCCATTGCGGGCATATGCACGCATACACTACATTCCCAAAAGGAACCCACGAATCCCGCGACCCATTCCGGAGACCCCGCCCATGCTGGACGCCCCCCGAGACATCGTGCTCTGCCACCCGACGCGCACCGCCATTGGCGGCTTCGGCGGCGGTCTGCAGGCGGTCCCCGCCACCGATCTCGGCGCCGCCGCGATCCGCGCCACGCTCGCCCGCGCCGGGCCGGCGGCCGACGCGGTGGAGCTCGCCGTCATGGGCCAGGTGGTGCAGGCCGGCGCCGGCATGAACCCCGCCCGCCAGGCCGCGATCCGGGGAGGCCTGGCCGAGGAGACCCCGGCCCTGACCGTCAACCGGGTCTGCGGATCGGGCGCCCAGGCCATCGTCTCGGCGGCGCAGGAGATCGCGCTGGGGCATGCCGACATCGCCGTGGCGGGCGGGATGGAGAACATGGACCTCGCCCCGCACCTGATGCCCGGCGCGAGGCGCGGCGTGCGCATGGGCGACGCGCCGGTCCATGACGCGATGCTGCGCGACGGGCTGCACGACGCGTTCTCGGGCCGGCATTCCGGCTGGCACACCGAGGACCTGGTCGCCGAGATGCAGATCACGCGGGAGGCGCAGGACGCATGGGCCGCCCGCTCGCAGTCCCGGTTCTCGTCCGCCCGCGACGCCGGGAAATTCGACGCCGAAATCGTCCCGGTCGACGCGCCCGCCCGCAAGGGAACCGAGATCTTCGCCCGCGACGAGGCCCCCCGCCCCGACTCCACGCCCGAAACCCTCGCCCGCCTGCGCCCCGCCTTCCGGGAGAGCGGCACGATCACCGCGGGCAACGCGCCGGGGCTGAACGCCGGAGCCTCGGCGATGCTGGTCATGGACCGCGCCGCGGCCGAGGCGAAGGGGATCGCGCCGCTGGGAAGGCTGGTGGCCTGGGGCGTCTCGGCGCTGGCGCCCGAGCGCTTCGGCATCGCGCCCGCCCCCGCCATCCGCCAGGCGCTGGCGCGCGCCGGCTGGCGGCTGAGCGACCTGGAGCGCGTCGAGATCAACGAGGCCTACGCCGCCGTGCCGCTGGCGGTGATGCAGGAGCTGGGCCTCGCCGAGGACGTGACCAACCCCGAGGGCGGCGCCATCGCCCACGGCCACCCCATCGGCGCCACGGGGGCGATCCTCGTCACCCGGGCGCTGCACGCGATGCGGCGAGAGGGACAGCGCCGCGCCATGGTCAGCCTGTGCATCGGCGGCGGACAGGGCGTCGCCCTGGCGCTGGAGGCGATGTGACCGGCTGACGCCCGGGCCGGGGGCGCCTCCCCGTCGCCGGCCCGGATCTTCTCGCGGGCGATGCCTCGCCGGCGCCGCCCCCCTTCCGCCCCCCTTCCGACCCTCTCGACAAGGATCCCACCATGACCCGTTCCAAGGCCATCATCACCGGCGCCACCGGCGGCATCGGCGCCGTCTACGCCGACCGTCTCGCCGATCGCGGCCACGACCTGATCCTGACCGGCCGCGACCTCTCCCGGCTCTCGGAGCTCGCCGACCGCCTCGGCCGCAAGACCCATGTCGAGACCATCGCCGCCGATCTCGACCGGGCGGACGACCTCGGCGCGCTGGCGAGCCGGCTCGAAAGCGACGCCTCCCTCACGCTGCTGGTCAACAATGCGGGCATCGCCAGCGGCGGCAGGGCGCTGTCGGCCGATCTCGACGAACAGGAGCGGCTGATCCGCCTCAACGTGATCGCCGCCACCCGGCTCGCCCTCGCCGCGGCGCGCGCTTTCGCCGCCAGGGGGCGGGGGACGATCATCAACATCGCCTCCGTCACCGCCCTGATGCCGGAGCGCTTCCCCCCGGTTTACCCCGCCACCAAGGCCTATCTGCTGGCCTTCGGCCAGTCGCTGGCGGCGGAGCTCGCCCCCGCCGGCGTGCGCGTGCACAACGTGCTGCCCGGCGCCACCCGCACCGAGATCTGGGAACGCGCCGGCCTGTCGCTCGACGCCTTCCCGGCCGAGATGGTGATGGAGGTCGAGGAGATGGTGGACGCCGCCCTCGCCGGTTTCGACCAGGGGGAGCTGGTGACGATCCCCTCCCTGCCCGACGCCGACGACTGGCAGCGGCTGGAGACGGCGCGCGCGGCGCTGGGGCCGAACCTGTCGCGGAACCGGGCGGCGGCGCGTTTCGGCCTCCCCACAGCCGCCTGAGACCGGCGGAAGAGGGCGGCCTCGGCCGCCCTCACGCGCCCCAGAGCACGAGCCCGACGATGCCCAGCGCCACCAGGGCCACGCCGAAGATCTCGCGCCGGGTCGGCCGTTCGCGGAACATGATGACCGAAGCGGCGACCATGAAGATCACCTCCACCTGGCCCAGCGCCCGCACATGCGCCGCGCTTTGCAGGGTGAAGGCCGCGAACCAGCCGAGCGAACCCAGCATTCCCACCAGCCCCACCCAGGACGAGGCCCGCCACGCCCCGGCCAGCGCCCGCGCCTGCGCCCGGTCCCGCCACATCAGGAACGCCACCACCAGCACCGCCTGGAAAAGCGTGACCTCGGCCAGCGTGGTGGCGGCGCGCAGGATCACGTCGCCGCTCTCCAGCGACAGGGCCGCGCCGCGATAGGCCACCGCCGACAGCCCGAACAGACCCCCGGAGGCGATGCCGATCAGCGCGCTTTTCCCCGACACCCCCGCCTGCGCCACCCCGCCGGCGGGCAGCGAGATCAGCGCCACCCCGACAAGGCTCACCAGGATCGCCGCCGCGCCCGCAAGGCTCATCGGATCGCCCAGCAGCACCACGCCGATCAGCGCGGTCTGCACCGTCTCGGTCTTGGTCAGGCCGGTGGCGACGGCGAAATTGCGCATCGAGAACAGGTGGATGAGCAGCCAGGTCGCCCCGATCTGCGACAGCCCTCCGATGGCGGAATAGGCGTGGAACCGCCCCGGCGCGACCGGGATCGCGTCGCCCCGCCCCCAGATCAGCGCCGCCAGAAGCGCCAGCGCCAGCGGGGCGGCGTAGACGAACCGGGCGCCCGTCGCCCCCTCGACCGAGAGCGTGGCGCGCAGGCGTTTCTGAAGGGCCGAGCGGAGGTTCTGGCAGAAGGCCGCGGCGATGGTGATGGGGATCCAGAGTTCCATCCCGCCAGAGAGCCCGGCCGCCGGTTCCGGGCAAGAGGCGCCGAACGGGAACCCGGATTGCCCCCAGCGCAAGGCTTGCCGGCAGGTCAGCTTTGCGCGCCCCGCCGCCTCGCGCGCGGGTCACCCCGCCGCGCGGATCCCGCCCCCCGCCGCGGCCTCCCGCCGGAATCGCGCGCGATAGGCGCCCGGCGCCACGCCCGCGACCTCGCCGAACGCCTTGCGGAACGCCTCGGCCGAGCCGAAGCCGCAATTGGCGCCCACGTCGTCGAGCGCCAGCCCGGTCTCCTCCAGCAGCTTCATGGCCCGCGTCACACGCTCCCGCCGCAGCCATTTGAGCGGCGTGGTCCCGGTGGCCTCGCGGAAGCGGCGCAGGAAGCTGCGCTCGCTCATCCCCGCGCGGTCGGCCATCTCGGCGACGGCGACGGGACGGGCCAGTTCCCCCCGCGCCCAGTCGAGCACGGCGGCGAGGCTGCGGCCCGGGCGCAACTGCACCGGCGCGTCGACATATTGCGCCTGCCCGCCTTCGCGATGCGGCGGCATGACCAGGCGCCGGGCCACGATATTGGCCACCCGCGCGCCATGATCGGCGCGGATCAGATGCAGGCCCGCATCGATCCCCGCGCTGCTGCCGGCGGAGGTGATGACGCCGCGATCCTCGACATAAAGCGCGTCCTCGGCCAGCTCCACGCCCGGAAACCGCGCCTTCATCGCCGGCATGTGGCGCCAGTGGGTGGTGACCCGGCGCCCCTCCAGCACCCCCGCAGCCCCCAGCACGAAACCGCCCGAGCAGATCGCCAGCATCCGCGCCCCGCGGGCATGGGCGGCGCGGATGGCCTCGACCAACGGGGCGGGCGGGGCCTCGTCCCGGTCGCGCCAGCCGGGGATGACCACGGTGTCCGCGGTCGCCAGCGCCTCCAGCCCCGCGTCGACCTGGACCCGGAAGCCGCCCATGGCGCGCAACCCGCCGGGCCGGCGCTCGGCCGCGGCCAGCGAGAAGTCGTACCAGGGGAAGTCGAATTCCGGCCGCGGCAGGGCGAACAGCTCGGTCACGATGCCGAATTCGAAGGTGCACAGCCCGTCATAGACCACCGCGACGATGCGATGAGGGGCGGAAGCGGGGTCGGGGGTGTGGTCGGGGGCGGGCATGGCGGGTCTCCGGGCGGCTTTGGCGGAAAGTTACCGCATCATGGCGATTCCGCCAATTCCGCCGATGCCGCATCCGGCGCATCAAGAGCGCGCGCCAAACGCCGACCCGCCAACCAGGAGCCCCGCGATGCCCAACCCGATCACCGACATCCCCGCCGCCGCTTCCGACCGGGCGCTCGCCCATTTCTCGGCCCTGCTGGAATTCGAGACCGATTGCTGGGACACCCATGCGGCGCTGGAGGCCGCGCGGGCCTCCGACGCCCCGGCTGATTTCGTGGTGCTCGACGTCCGGGCCCCGGCGCTGTTCGAGGCCGGCCACGTCCCCGGCGCGCAGAACCTGCCGCATGGCAAGATGACCGCGCGCCGGATGGCCGAGTTCCCGGCGGGGATCACCTTCGTCGTCTATTGCGCCGGCCCCCATTGCAACGGCGCCGACAAGGCCGCGGTGCGGCTGGCGCGCCTGGGCCTGCCGGTGAAGCGGATGATCGGCGGCGTGACCGGCTGGATCGACGAGGGGTTCGACCTGGCCTCGGGCGCCTGACCTCCCGCGCGACGCCGTAGGGCGGGTTTCAACCCGCCTTTCCGCCGCTAGCGTGTCGCCTCCGGGGCCCGCGTCTCGCCCTGCAGGAAGCGGCGCATCGACGTCAGCCGCGCCGCCGAAAAATCCAGGAACGCCCGGGCCCGCGGCGCGCGCTGCAGGTCCGGGTGCACCAGCAGCCACAGGCCGGTGGTCAGCTCCGGCGCCGGGGGCTCCAGCCGTTCCAGGTCCGGGCGGGCGTCGCCCAGGAAGCAGGGCAGAAAGCCCCGCCCCGCCCCCTGCGCCACCGCTTCCGCCAGACCGAGGATCGAGTTGGCGCGATAGCCCGCCGCCGCCCCCTCCGCCGCCATCCGGGTCCGGGTCAGCGCCCCCGCCGCCAGGTCCGCGAGGTCGTCCGAGGGCGAGACCCAGTCCCGCGCGCCGCCGCCCGCCGGGCCGTAAAGCGCCCAGCACAGCGCCCCCACCCGCCGCCCGGCCAAGGTCTCGGGCGGGGCGTCGGTGGCCCGGATCGCCACATCGGCGTCCCGGCGCGAGAGGTTGGCGGGGTAGTTGCCCACCGTCACCTCCAGCCGGACCGACGGGCATTCCCGCCGGAACGCCGCGAAGACCGGCGTCAGCAGCCCGATCAGCAGCGCGTCCGACGTCGCCACCCGCAGATCCCCCGCCGGCAGGATCTCCCGCGATGCCATGCGGCCGGCGAAGCCGGCGACGCGGCCCTCCATCTCCCGGGCGATGGCGGCCATCTCCTCGCCCGCCGGGGTGGGGGCGTAGCCGTCGCGGCCCCGCTCGAACAGGGTCGCGCCCAGCCGGGCCTCCAGCGCGCCGAGGCGGCGGAAGACCGTCGAATGGCTGATCCCGAGGCGACGGGCGGCGGCGGGCAGGCTCCCGGCCTCGGCCACCGCGCCGACCAGCCGAAAATCCTCCCAGCCCGGGGCGTCGCCCGCCGTCTCCGCCATCTCCCGCCCCTTTCCGCGGCCATGCCGCCAGCGCAGTCCCAATTCCATCCGCGCCATCCCGACATTGCATCAGCGCAATGTCAAACCCCTACGGCGGCGCGTCCCCCGCCCCTATCTTCAGACCCAGCGAAACGCCCTCCGCAACGGAAGGAGACCCGAGATGACCACCCCTGCCCGCCCGCTCCACCACGTCACCGCCATCGCCGGCGAGGCGCGCCGCAACCTCGCTTTCCACACCGGGACCCTCGGCCTGCGGATGGTGAAGAAAACCGTCAACTTCGACGATCCCGGCGCCTATCACTTCTATTTCGGGGACGAAGCCGGCGCCCCCGGCTCCATCCTCACCTTCTTCCCGTGGGAGCACGCCGCCGCCGGACGCCTCGGCGTCGGCGAGACGCAGGAGACGGTGTTCCGCATCCCCGAGGCCTCGCTCGGCTTCTGGACCCAGCGCCTGCTGGAAAAGGGCGTGACCCATGGCACGCCCGAGACCCGCTTCGGCGAGACCGTCCTGCCCTTCCGCGACCCCGACGGGCTGCGGCTGGCGCTGGTGGCGACGCCGGGCGCGGGGGACGAGCCCGCCTGGACCGGCGGCGGCATCCCCGCCGAGCACGCGATCCGCGGCATGCAGGGCGTCAGCCTGCTGCTGGAGGAGACCGCGCCGACGGCCGCGATCCTCACCGGCGTCTTCGGCTTCGTCCGGGGCGCGACCGAGGGGACCACGACCCGCTTCACCGCGCCGGGCGGGGGCCTCGGGAACGTGATCGACCTGCGCGAGGCCGGCGGCTTCCTGCCGGCGCGGCCGGGCCGCGGCTCGGTCCATCACATCGCCTTCCGGGCGACGGATGACGCCGATCAGGCCCGCATGGCCGCCCTGCTGGCCGCGAACCACGGCCTGCAGCCGACCGAGCAGCGGGACCGCAACTACTTCCGCTCGGTCTATTTCCGCGAGCCGGGCGGGGTCCTGTTCGAGATCGCCACCGACGCCCCCGGCTTCGCGGTGGACGAGCCCGCGGAAAGCCTCGGCCAGGCGCTCAAGCTGCCCGAGGCCTACGAGGCCCACCGCGCCCGCATCGAAGCGGCGCTGCCCGCGCTCGACTGACGCCGATCGGGGCCTCCGGTTCGCCGGGGGCCCCGCCCCAACCGGGAGCCCCGAGATGACCGCCCGCACCGATTTCGCCACCGATTTCTCCCATGTTTTCGTCCCCGCGACCGACCCGGCCGCGCCGCCGCTGCTGCTGCTGCACGGGACCGGCGGCGACGAGCGCGACCTGCTGGAGCTGGGGCGCGCGGTCTCTCCCGGCTCGGCATTGCTTTCCCCGCGCGGGCGGGTGTCGGAGCACGGCGCCCCCCGCTTTTTCCGCCGCCATGCGGAAGGGGTGCTGGACGAGGACGACCTGCGCGCCCGCACCCATGAGCTCGCCGATTGGGTGGAGGCGCGGACCGCCGCCCATGGCCTCGCCGCGCCCCTCGCGCTGGGGTTCTCCAACGGCGCCAATATCGCCGCGGCCATGCTGTTGCTGCGGCCGGCGACGCTGGCGGGCGGCGTGCTGATGCGGGCGATGGCGCCTTTCGGGGCGGCGCCGTCCCCCCGCACGTCCCCCGGCTCGCCCCCCGCCCCGGCCCCCGACCCGGCCCCGGCCCGCTCCGCGCTGATCCTCGCGGGGCTCGCCGATCCGATCGCGCCTGCGCCCACGGTGACCCGGCTCGTCGACATGCTGACCGGCGCCGGCCTGACCGTGGACCGACGCGAGACGCTGGCGGGCCACGGCCTGGTGCGCGAGGACCTGGACGCCGCGCGCGCCTGGATCGCCGCCGCGCGCGGCTGATCCGGGCGCGCGGCCCGCGGCCCGCCTTCCGCATCGCGGGACGTTAATCCATGAAACGGTTTGACATGCCGCCCCGCTCCGCCACCCTTCGGGGACACCGCACATGCGCGGCGGAGCCCGGCCTGTCCCCCCATCGGACCCGTTTCGGCCCAGGCCCGTCGTGCCTCGATGAAAGCGTCGGGACGCCCCGCCCCCAGCGGGGTTCGCCCGAGCCGTCAGGAGGAGCCGCCGCATGAGCCGACCCCGGTCGCCTTTCGCCCCCGTCGTCACCCGTTCCGCCCTCGCCGCCCTGCTGGCCGCGACCGCGCTACCGGCCGCCGCCGCCGATCTGTCGGTGGTCTCGGGCCCGGTCGGCCGGGACAACGAGGTCCTGCGCCAGAACCTCGACAGGTTCGAGGAGATGACCGGCCATTCGGTCGAGATCGTGGAGATGCCCTCGTCGACCACCGACCAGTTCGCCCAGTACCGGCTGTGGCTGTCGGCGCGGAATGCGGACATCGACGTCTACCGCACCGACATCGTCTGGGCGCCGCAGCTCGCCTCGCATTTCGTGGACCTGAAGGACGCCGCGGGCGACGCCGCCGGCGACCATTTCGAGTCGATCATCCAGAGCCAGACCGTCGACGGCCGCCTGATCGCCATGCCGATGTTCACCGACGCCCCGGCGCTTTATTACCGCAAGGACCTGCTGGAGAAATACGGGCTCGACGTGCCCGAGACCTGGGACGCGATGGCCGAGGCCGCCCGAACCATCCAGCAGGGCGAGCGCGAGGCGGGCATGGCCGACTTCCACGGCTACGTCTTCCAGGGCGCGGCCTATGAGGGGCTGACCTGCGACGCGCTGGAATGGGTGAAATCCTTCGGCGGCGGGCAGATCGTCAGCCCCGAGGGCGAGATCACCATCAACAACCCCAAGGCCGCCGAGGCGCTGGACACGGTCGCCGCGTGGATCGGCGACATCTCCCCCGAGGGCGTGCTGGCCTACAAGGAGGAGGAGAGCCGCGGCGTCTGGCAGACCGGCAAGGCCGCCTTCATGCGCAACTGGCCCTACGCCTGGGCGCTGGGTCAGGGCGACGATTCCGCCGTGAAGGACAAGTTCGCCATCGCGCCCCTGCCCTCGGGCGGCGACGGCTCGGCGGCGACGCTGGGGGGGTGGAACCTCGCGGTCTCGAAATATTCGGAGAACCAGGAGGCGGCGATCGAACTGGTCATGTTCCTGAGCGGCGAGGAGGCGCAGAAAACCCGCGCCATCGAGCTGACCCGCCTGCCGACGCTCAAGGGGCTCTATGACGACCCGGAGGTGGCGGAGGCGCAGCCCTCCATCCCCCAGTGGAAGGAGATCTTCCTCAACACCGTGCCGCGCCCGTCCGCGCCCACGACCACCAACTACAACGAGGTGTCGAAGGAGTTCTGGGACGCGGTCCACGCCACCCTGTCGGGCGAGCGTCCGGCGGAGGCGAGCCTCAAGCGGCTGGACGCGAGGCTGACCCGGCTGAAGGGCTCGGGCTGGTAAGACCCGTCCCCATGGCCCGCCCCATGGCCGACCCCATGGTCCCGCCCGCCGCCCGTCCGGCGCCCCGCTCCGGCGCGTTTTTCGCGCCGGGGCGGGGGTCGCGCGCCCGTCCGTCCCGACGGAGGGCGCGCGCATGACCTCCCGCCCCGCGCCCCCGGCCGCCTCCCGTTCCGCGCTGCGCGCCCAGCGCCTGCGTTCGGCCGCCATGTTCCTCGCGCCCATGCTGGCGGTGCTGGCCTTCGTCGCCGGCTGGCCGCTGGCGCGCACCATCTGGTTCAGCCTGACCGACGCCTCGCTGGGCGACCTCGCGGGCGCGCAGTGGATCGGGCTGAACAACTACCTGGAATGGTTCGACTACGGCGACGGGGACGGCGAGTATTTCGGGCTGCTCGCCGATCCGGGCTGGTGGAACGCGGTGGGCAACACGCTGCGCTTCGCGCTCGTCACCGTCAGCGTCGAGACCGTGCTGGGCATGGCCATCGCGCTGGTGCTGAACGCCGATTTCCCGGGCCGGGGCTGGGTCCGCGCCGCGGTGCTGATCCCATGGGCGATCCCCACCATCGTGTCGGCCAAGATGTGGGCCTGGATGCTCAACGACCAGTTCGGGATCATCAACGACGTGGGCATGCGGCTGGGTCTGCTCTCCGCCCCCGTGGCCTGGATCGCGTCGGGCGACACGGCGCTGATCGCGGTGATGATCGTCGATATCTGGAAGACCACGCCCTTCATGGCGCTGCTGATCCTCGCCGGCTTGCAGATGATCCCCCGCGACATCTACGAGGCCGCGCGCATCGACGGCGTTCACCCGGTGCGGGTGTTCTGGAAGATCACCCTGCCGCTGGTGGCGCCGGCGCTGATCGTGGCGACGATCTTCCGCGGGCTCGACGCGCTGCGGGTGTTCGACATCGTCTACGTGCTGACGCCCAACAACCAGCAGACCACCACCATGTCGGTCTTCGCCCAGCAGAACCTGTTCCAGTTCGACAAGTTCGCCTACGGCTCCGCCGCCTCCACCCTGCTGTTCCTGGTCATCGCCTTCATCACCATCGGCTATATCAAGGCGGCCCGGCTCGACCTGACGGGGGGCGGGCGATGACCGCGATGAAACTGCTGAAACGCGCGGCCTTCTGGGCGCTGGTGGCGGGGATCGTGCTGTTCTCGGTGTTCCCGTTCTACTACGCGATCCTCACCAGCCTGGAGACGGGGTCGGGCATCTTCACCGTGTCCTACTGGCCCGACGCGCTGGATCTCGGGAACTACGCCTCGGTGATGAACGAGGGGGAATTCCCGCGGAACTTCCTGAACTCCGTCGGCGTGGCGGTGGCGGTGGTGATCGTGTCGCTCTGCCTCGCGGTCACGGCGGCCTATGCGCTGTCCCGCGTGCCGTTCCGGGGGCGCGGCCTGCTGCTGCTCACCGTGCTGTCGGTGTCGATGTTCCCGCAGATCGCGGTGCTGGCGGGCCTGTTCGAGATGGTCCGGTATTTCGGGCTCTACAACACGCTGGGTTCGCTGATCCTCAGCTACATGATCTTCACCCTGCCCTTCACGGTCTGGGTGCTGACCACCTTCATGCGCGACATGCCGGTGGAGCTGGAGGAAGCCGCCATCGTCGACGGCGCCACGCCCCTTCAGATCGTCGTGAAGGTGTTCCTGCCGCTGCTCTGGCCGGCGCTGGTCACCACCGGGCTGCTGGCCTTCATCCAGGCCTGGAACGAGTTCCTCTTCGCCCTGACCTTCGTCGCCTCCAACGACACCCGCACCGTGCCGGTGGCCATCGCGCTGCTGTCGGGATCCTCGGGCAAGGAGGTCCCGTGGGGGGAGATCATGGCGGCGTCGGTCATCGTGACCCTGCCGCTGGTGGCGCTGGTGCTGGTCTTCCAGCGCCGCATCGTGGCCGGGCTGACCGCCGGCGGGGTGAAGGGATGAACGTTTCCCACGACCCCGACTGGTGGCGCGGCGCGGTGATCTACCAGGTCTATCTGCGGTCCTTCCAGGACTCGGACGGCAACGGGATCGGCGATCTAGAGGGGTTGCGCCGGCGCCTGCCCCATATCGCCGATCTCGGGGCCGACGCGGTGTGGATCACGCCGTTCTTCCGCTCTCCGATGAAGGATTTCGGCTACGACGTCTCGGGCTATGGCGACGTGGACCCGATGTTCGGCACGATGGCGGATTTCGACGCCGTGGTCGCGGACGCCCACCGGCTCGGCCTGCGCATCGTCATCGACCTGGTGCTGTCGCACACCTCCGACGCCCATCCCTGGTTCGTCGAGAGCCGCGGCGCCCGCGAAAGCCCCCGCGCCGACTGGTATGTCTGGGCCGAGGCGAAGCCGGACGGGACCGCCCCCAACAACTGGCTGTCGATCTTCGGCGGCCCGGCCTGGGAATGGGACACGACGCGGCTGCAATACTACCTGCACAACTTCCTCGCCGCCCAACCCGACCTCAATTTCCACAATCCGGAGGTGCAGGACGCCCTGCTGGCGGTGGCGGAGGCCTGGCTGAAGCGCGGCGTCGACGGGTTCCGGCTCGATACCGTGAACTTCTATTTCCATGACGCGGCGCTGACCGACAATCCGCCCCTGCCGCCCGAACAGCGCAACGCCAACACCGCGCCGATGGAGAATCCCTACAACTTCCAGGACCATCTCCACGACAAGACCCAGCCCGAGAACCTCGCCTTTCTGCGCCGGCTGCGCGCGCTCTGCGACCGCCACGGCGACCGCGCCCTGCTGGGCGAAGTGGGCGAAAGCCAGCGCGGGCGCGAGGTCATGGCCGCCTACACCGCGGGCGGCGACAAGCTGCACATGTGCTACGATTTCGACTTCCTCGCCCCCGATCCCCCAACCCCCGCCCGCGCGCGGGAGGTGATCGAGGGGGTGGAGGCGGTGTCGGAGACCTCGTGGCCCTGCTGGGCCTTCTCCAACCACGACACCGTGCGCCATGTCACCCGCTGGGGGGCGGAGGCGCCGGGCCGGGCCGCGGTTCTGGCGGCGCTGCTGCTGTCGCTGCGCGGCTCGGTCTGCCTTTATCAGGGCGAGGAGCTGGCCCTGCCCGAGGCCCGCATCGCCTTCGAGGACATCCGCGACCCCTACGGCCTGCGCCTCTGGCCCAAGTTCCGCGGCCGCGACGGGGCCCGCACCCCGATGCCGTGGGAGACCGACGCCCCCAACGCCGGGTTTTCGGAGGCCGCGCCGTGGCTGCCCGCCCCCGAGGCTCACCGCCCGCTGGCCGTGGACCGGCAGGAGGGCGACCCGGCCTCGCCGCTGCACGCCTATCGCAGGCTGCTCGCCTTCCGCCGCGCCCATCCCGCGCTGATCCGCGGGACGCTGGAGATGGCGGAGGCCGGCCCCGACCTGCTCGCTTTCGCCCGCCGCGACCCTGCGACCGGCGACGCCGTGTTCTGCGCCTTCAACCTCACCGACGCGTCCCATGCCGGCCCCGCCCCCTGGGCGGCCGAGACGCTGGAGATCCCCGGCCCCGCGCCCCTGTTCGGCGGCCGAGTGATCGACGGCTCCCTGCGCCTCGGGCCCTGGGACGCCTGGTTCGGCATGTCCCCCGCCACCGGAGACCCCGCATGACCCGCCTGACCCTCGACAAGATCGCCAAGTCCTACGGGACCGTGGAGGCGCTGCGCGACATCGACCTCGCCATCGAGCCCGGCGAGTTCGTGGTCTTCGTCGGCCCCTCCGGCTGCGGGAAATCCACCCTGCTGCGGGTCATCGCCGGGCTGGAGGAGATCACCGCCGGCGACCTGAATTTCGACGGGACGCGGGTCAACGACCTCACCCCCGCCCAGCGCGGCATCGCCATGGTGTTCCAGTCCTACGCGCTCTACCCGCATATGTCGGTCTACGAGAACATGGCCTTCGGGCTGAAACTGGCGAAGACCGCCCGCGAAACCGTGCGCGAAAAGGTCGAGGCCGCCGCGGAGATGCTCCAGCTGTCCGAGCTGCTGGACCGCCTGCCCCGTCAGCTTTCGGGCGGGCAGCGGCAGCGGGTGGCGATCGGGCGGGCCATCGTGCGCGACCCGCGGGTGTTCCTGTTCGACGAGCCCCTGTCGAACCTCGACGCAGCCCTGCGCGTGCAGACCCGGATCGAGATCGCCGCCCTGCATGAACGCATGGCCGAGACCACGATGATCTACGTCACCCATGACCAGGTGGAGGCGATGACGCTCGCCGACCGCATCGTGGTGCTGCGCGACGGGCGGGTGGAGCAGGTGGGCGCGCCGATGGAGCTTTACGACCGCCCCGCCAACACCTTCGTCGCGCAGTTCATCGGCTCGCCCGCCATGAATCTCGCGCCCGCCCGCCCCGGCCCGGACGGGCTGACGATCCCCGGCTGCGCGCCGGTCCCGCTGGCCGCCTCGGGCGAGGGCCTGCGGCTGGGCGTGCGCCCCGAGGCCCTGCGCCTGGCCGAGCCGGGGGAGCCCGTCTTCAATGAGGGCCCCGCCACGCTGGTCGAGAAACTGGGCGAGACCCAGCTGGTCTATTTCGAGCCCGAGGGCGCGGAGACCCCGCTGATCGCCAAGCTCCCCGGCGCCCTGCCCGCCCGCCGCGGCGAGGTGTTCCGGCTCGCCGTCGATCCCGCCGATCTGCGCCTGTTCGGCGCCGACGGCAAGGCGATGGAGGCGACGCCGCTTCCGCAACCCGCCTGACCCCCGCCCGCCGGGCGAGGCGGGGGGGGGGGGGGGCGAAAACCGTGGCGGGCGAATATCCTGCCGCGGTGCAGCGCGGTTGACCGAGTCAGAAACTTGGAGTTAGCTTCAAAAAAATAGCAGCCCCCAAGTTTCGGAGCCCGCCCCTGCCCCTCCGCCCCGCCTTTCGTTTCGCCGCGCGCGCCGCGTCCCCCGGACGCGACGCATGAACGTGACCGGCGCCGCCACGCTCGCGGCCTCGTTCTGGATCGCGGTGGGGCTGATCTTCGCGGCCAATGTGCTGCTGCCGCTGCAGGACGCGTTTTCCAAGGGCTATGTGCAGGACCTTCCGGTCTGGCAGGTGCTGCTGGTGCGCAGCCTGACGGTGCTGGCCATCGCGGTCGCCATCGGCCGCGGCCCGGTGATCCGCCGCGCCCGGCGCGCCCGCAACCTGCGCTGGATCGTGCTGCGCGCGCTGATGAACCTCGCGGCCTGGGGCTGCTTCTACCTCGCCCTGCGCGACATCCCGCTGGCGCAGGCGATCACGCTCTATTTCTTCTCGCCGATCCTGGTGGCGCTGATGGCCGGGCCGTTCCTGGGCGAGCGGGTCAGCCTCGGCCAATGGGCCGCCATCGCCGCGGGCTTCGGCGGCGTGGCGCTGGCCAGCGGGGCGGCGGCGTTCGAAATGTCCTCCGCCTCCGCCTTCGCCCTGCTCGCCGCCGCGCTCTGGGCCGGAACCATGCTGATGCTGCGCGCCTTTTCCGGGGAGGAAGGGGCGCTGGCGCAGGTGGTGGCGGCCAACGTGGTCTTCGTGCTCGCCACCGGGGCCTGCGCGCTGGTCTGGGGCTGGCAGGCGGATCTTTCGCAGACGCTCGGCATCGCGGCGGCCGGCGTGCTCGGCGGCGCCGGGCAATTCGCCATCTACGAGGCGGCGCGGCGCATCCCGGCCTCCACCCTGGCCGCGCTGGAATACGGCGCGCTGGTCTCGGGCTTCGGCCTCGGCTGGCTGATGTTCGACGAAATCCCCACCGCCGCCGTCTGGGGAGGCGCCGGGCTGGTGCTCGTCTCCGGCGTCGCGGTGGTGGGGCTGGAGCGGCTGCGCGCCCGCGCGGCGCCTCCTCTCCCGCTCGGCCCCTTCGCCCCCGCCGTGGCGCTGGCCGCCGAGGCGGAGGCGGAGGCGGACGCCTCCCTCAACCCAGAAACCAAACCCCACCGACAAGGAGATCCCCAATGACCCAGGCCATCCACGACACGGTCGCCAAATACATCTCGCTGACCCGCTACCCCTTCCCCGGTCAGCAGGACTGGCCCGAGGGCTATGTCGCCAAGTGCAACGCCGAGACCCCGGTGCGCGCCATCGAGGGGCCGGAGGGGACCTATTACCCCGACATCATCATCGTCTCCCCCTCCGACGAAGTGCGCGAGATCGGGGAGGTCGAGATGACCGTCGATCCCGCCCGCGTGCCCTGGCTGAAGGCCTGCTCGCTGGCCACCGACGACAACACGCCCACCAAGGTCCGCCACTTCTTCGTCTACGTCCCCGCGGGGCTGGAGGCGGAGGCCCAGGCGCTGCTGGAGGACAACGGCATCTCCTATGCCGGCGTGCGCGGCTTCACGGTGGACGGCGACTCGATCCGCGTGGTGCCCTTCGTGACCCGGGGCGACCAGTACGACCACCAGATCACCGAGCCCGGCACGGCCTGATCGCGCGGGCGGCGAGGGGACGCAGGGCGGGTTTCAACCCGCCTCCCCCCCTCGCCGCCCCTCCCTCGCCGGCTATGACAGCGGCTTTTGCAGCAGCGACACCCCGGCCCCCAGCGCCAGGATCGCGCCGGCCGAGGCGATGCCCGGCCCGATATCCCCGAACGCGTCGCCCAGCGCCCCCGCAGCCACCGGACCGATGGTCTGGCCGATGGCGAAGACCAGGGTGAACAGGCTCACCCCCGCGGTCCAGGCGGGCTCGGGCAGGTTGCGGCGGCTGAACGAGGTCACCGCCCCCGGCGCCATGAACACCGTCAGCCCGAACAGCAGCGCCGAAACCATGAGCCCGGCGAGCGAGCCGGTCAGCACCGGCAGCGCCGTTCCCAGCGTCATCACCCCCAGCACCATCGCCAGCGGCCGCCCCGAGGCGTGGCGCGCGAAGATCCCGCGCCAGGCGAAGGGCGAGACGGCGATGCCCACCCCGATCATCCCCCAGGTGGCGGCGACCAGCCCCGGGCCGCCATCGCGTGAGGCGATCAGGGCGACGATGAAGGTGACGTAGACGATGTATCCCAGTCCGAAGCAGCCATAGCCCGCGATCGCCGCCGCCATGGCGCGGATCGGCAGCCGGGCGCGCGCCGCCCGCGGGGCGCCGGGGGCGGCGCGGGGCGGGCGCAGGCTCTCGGACGCCCAGATGCACAGCGGCAGGAACGCCAGGCTCGCGCCCCCCAGCAGCAGCCAGGCCATGGGCCAGGCGCCGGGGCCGAGCCGCGCGAACAGGAACGGCAGGACCGCGCCGCTCAGCACCATGCCCAACCCACCGCCGAGCCCGAAATAAAGCGCGATGGCCATGGCGTTGCGCCGCGGGTCGTCGCGATGCATGGCGGCCGAAAGCGCCCCGCCCGCCACGAAGGCCGCGGCGCCGAACACCCCGGTCAGCACGCGCCAGGCGGTCTGGGCGGCGAAGTCCTCGGTCAGCCCGGTGGCGAGCAGGAAGCCCGCGCAGCCCGCCATGCCGACGCTGAACAGGCGCGAGGCCGGGACCCGCTGCGACAGGGCCAGCGTGACCAGCGCGCCGAAGACATAGCCGAAGGCGTTGGCGGCGTTGAGCCAGCCGGCCTCGGCATAGGTCCAGCCCAGGTCCTCGCGCATGGCGGGCAGGATCAGCCCGTAGGCGAAGCGGGCGAACCCGTTGGTCACGCAGACCCCCAGCGTCAGCCCCAGCAACGCCAGCCAGGCCGGCGCCCGAGGCGGGCGCGCGCCGCTCACGCCCGCGCCCGGCGGTCGCGGCCCGGCGGCGAAGGTCGCGACGGCGGGCCGGGGGAAAGGCGTCGGGGCATGGCGCGGGCTCCGTCCGGGGCGCGGCGCCGGAAGGGCGCCGCAGGGGCGCCCCGATCAACCCGGAGCACCGCCCCCCTGTCAATCGCCCGCATCGGTTGCGCCGCGCGCCTGGCGAAAAGGGCGCGCCCGACGAGGCGCGCCCTTTCATGGATCATGGATCATGGGGACCGGCCCGGCCCCGCCCCGCGAAGGAGCCGGCCGGCCTAGCCAGCCCGGCTCAGGCCGGTTCGAGCAGCGCCCAGGGGTCGGGCAGCACCGGCATGGTGACCTCGATGATCGTCGGGCCGGGGCGGGTGATGGCCCAGCGCAGGGCTTCCTCCAGCCCCTCGGGGCTGTCGACCCGGCGGGCCTCGGCGCCGAAGCTCTCGGCATAGGCGACGAAATCGGGGTTGCGCAGCTCGGTCGAGATCATCTTGCCGCCATGCAGGTTGGCCTGCATCCGGCGCACGTTGCCATAGGCCCCGTCGGCGAAGACCACGCCCACCGCGTTGATCCCGAACTGGACCGCCGTGGCGATCTCGTTGCCGGTGAACAGGAACCCGCCGTCCCCGCAGAGCCCCACCACCGGCGTGTCCGGCAGCGCCACCTTCACGCCCAGCGTGGTCGCGTAGCCGAAGCCCAGCGTGCCCTGGTAGCCCGGCGTGATCAGCCGGCGGGGCAGGTCCACGGGCAAGGCCCCGGTCGCGGCGTAGCCGATCTGGGTGTAGTCGCAGACCACCGCCGCGTCCTCGGGCAGCGCCGCGCGGATGGCGCGCAGGTAAGCCATCTGGGGGGCGAGCTTCTCCTCGAACTCCATGGCCTTGGCGGTCTTGAGCTCGGCCACATGGGCCTGGCGGGCCTCGACGCCCTCGGGCGCGGGTTCGGCCTGCACCGCGGCGACCAGCGCGGTCAGGGCGGCGCCGGCCTCGGCCTCGATGGCGAGCGTCGGGGCCTCGCCGCGGGCGAACTGGGCGGGGTCATGGTCGATGCGGATGATCTCGCGCCCCTCCACGCCCCAGCGCTTGCGCATGGAATGCAGGCGGGTGCCGACGGCGAGGATCACGTCCGCGTCGGCCCAGAGCTTGCGCCCCTCCCACATGCCGACCCCCCAGGGGTCGTCGGAGCGCATCACGCCGCGGCCCTGCAGGTGGCAGGCGACCGGCGCGCCCAGCCGGCGCGACAGCGCCACGAGCTGCTCGCGGCAGTCGAGCGCGCCCGAGCCGATCCAGATCAGCGGGGCCTTGGCGCCGGCCAGCATCCTGGCTGCGCGGGCGATCAGCTCCGGCTCTCCGGCGCTGGGGGCGGGGGCGACGGCGGCGGCGATCTCCACCCCTTCGGAGGCGCGGTTCTTCAGCACGTTGGCCGGAAGTTCCACCCCCGCGGGGGCCTTGCCCGAGGCCAGCGCCGCGAAGGCGCCGTCCATGACGCCGGCGACGGCGTCGGCCTCCATCGCGGCGCCGCTCCAGCGGGTCAGCCCGGCGATGATGGCGCCCTGGTCGGGAAGCTCGTGCAGCTCGCCCCCGCCCTGGCCGATGGCGCCGGTGACGATCTGGCCGACCACGGCCAGCACCGGCGCATGGGTGGCGTAGGCGGTGGACAGCGCCGCGCCGGTGTTCAGGAAGCCCGGCCCCGGCACCACCGCATAGGCGCCGACCTTCCCGGACGCCATCGCGTAGCCCAGCGCCATATAGGCCACCCCCTGCTCATGGCGCGAATGGATCACCCGCAGCCGGTCCTGGGCGCCGTGCAGCGCGTTGAACAGGTGGTCGAGCTGCACGCCCGGCAGCGCGAACAGCGTGTCGACGCCGTTGGCGATCAGCGCCTCGACGGCGATCTCGCCGCCCGTCGGGGGGTTGGCGCCGGCGGGCGCTTCGGGGGCGGTATTGGCTTGGGCGGTCATCTTCGGGATCTTCCCTCTGGTCTTCGAATGTCATGGCCCTGCGCGTGGAGCGGGGCGGGGCGCGCGGTTCCCTGCGTGCGAGGCGGGGCGGGGCGGGACGCGGCGGGGCGGGGCGGGGCGGGGCGGCCTGCCCCGCCCGCCCTGCGGATCGCGCCGGCCCGGGCCTCGCCCGGATCGGTCGGGGCCGGGCTTGCGAGACGTCCGACCCCGGACGCGCGGAACGCCCGCCGGGTCATTGCCATCGGCGGGCTTGCCCGAGCCGACCCGTCTTCGCAAGGCCGGATCGTCGCCGCCGATGCGCCGCGGACGCGCCGCCCGACCGGCCCGCGCCGGTCAGGCGGCGGCGATCAGGACCGGTAGTCCGGCTGCTCGCGGTCCAGCTTGCGCCTCAGCGCCTGCCAGGGCAGCCAGCCCTTGGCCGTGCCGGCGGAGAACTGCCTGGCGGTGCGCTCCACCACCTGGCCCGGCGGCATCGACAGCGCCACGCTCGTGGCCTGGGCCGAGACCTGGAGCCGGCAGGCCTGCTCCAGATAATACATGTAGTAAAAGGCCTCGGCCACGGTCCGGCCCACGGTCAGCAACCCGTGATTGCGCAGGATCAGCCCGCAGCCGTCGCCCAGATCGCGGACCAGCCGCTCGCGCTCCGACAGGTTGTCGTCGGCGGCGATGCCCTCGTATTCGTGGATGTTCACCCGGCCGTGGAACTCGATCGAGATCTGGTTGAGCGGCAGGAGCCCCCCCGCCTGCGCCGCCACCGTCATCCCCGCCTGGGTATGGGTGTGCATGACGCAGCCCGCATCCTCACGCTCCCGGTGGACGGCGGAGTGGATCACGAAGCCCGCCGGGTTGACCGGGAACGAGGTCTCCTGCGCGGGCTCCCCCTCCGCGTCCACCAGCACCAGCGAGGAAGCGGTGATCTCCTCGAACAGCAGGCCGTAGGGATTGACCAGGAACCGGTGCCCCTCGCCCGGGACCCGGACCGAGAGATGGGTGAACACCAGGTCGGTCATCCCGAAATGGGCGATCAGCCGGTAGGCGGCGGCGAGATCCTCGCGCAGCTCCTGCTCGGTCGCCACATGGTCGGGGGCGGGCCTGGGGGGGATCGAGGTCGGGGCGTTCATGCGAGGTCTCCGGGTCGCGGGGGGCCGGCGTCGGGGTCGCCGGAGAGCGGGTCGTCCCGCTCGGATCGATAGACATTCTCGGGCGCGTCGGGGTCAGCATGGCCCACGGCGATGCCGCAGACCAGCCGCCGGGAAGCCGGCGCGCCGAGATGGCGGGCGACGGCTTCGCCATGCATGGCCCAGTCGGCCTGCGGACAGGTCGCGAGACCGGCTTCCTCCAGCAACAGCAGGACCGATTGCAGGTAGATGCCGAGATCGAGCCATTGCCAGGGGTTCGCCTGCCGGTCGATCAGCAGGAACACGCCCAGCGGCGCGCCGAAAAAGCGGAAGTTCTCTTCGTTCCACGCCGCCCGGGCGGCGGCGTCGGACCGGTCGATGCCCAGCGCGCCGTAAAGCAGCTCGCCATTGCGGATCTTGCGGGCCCGGCCCTCGGGCGGGGGGCCGGCTGCGGGCAGGAAGGGCGGGTCCATGGGCTCGCCGCCCGGCAGCGCGGCGCGTTGGGCGGCGGTCATCGCCAGCAGCGCATCGAGGCGGGCGCCGGTGACGATCCGCGCCGACCAGGGCTGCATGTTGGAGCCCGAGGGCGCCCGCGCCGCCCGCCGCAACGCCCGCTCCGCCACCGCCGGGTCCACCGGATCGGGAAGAAAGGCGCGGACCGAGCGCCGTTGCGCAACGGCGGCGGCGACGGAGAGGCCGCGCCCCTCCGCCTCCGCCGCGCCGCCGGGATGGGCGCCGGCCCCGGTTCCGGCGCCTGTCCCGGGTCTCTCGAACCGGGTCGCGGTCATTCCGGCACGGTCCACTCGCGGCCGCGCGGGGTCTCCACGTATTCCGGCCAGCGATAGCCGATGGGCGCCTTGAAGTCGGAGGGCAGCAGCGGCGCCACCCATTCCGTCCCGCCCACGCCGCCGCCGGTGCGCTCTTCGAACTCGGCCCTGGCGCGGGCCAGCGCGTCGGCGTCGGTCAGCAGGTCGAGCACGGTGGTCGCGATCACCTCCGCCGCCTTCGACCACATCGGGTCGATGCAGGCCCGCATTCCGCCCATCGCGTGACGGGTCCAGTCCGGGTAGCGGTAGTTCCCCGCCGGCGGCTGCAAGGTCGGCTTGCCCACATAGAGCCGCACGGTCGGCGCGTGCCAGGTGTAGTCCACGTAATCGTCGGCCGCGTAGTTGAGCTGCCAGGCGGGAAGCTGCTCGCGGAACGCCTTCTCGGCCTCCCAGGGCGGGGTCAGTTCCTGGAGCTTGTCGACGAAGGGCTTCTCCATCGGCTCCAGCCCGAGGTTCTTCTGCATCTCGCGCGCGAAGGCCTTGGCCTCCTCGCCCCATTGGGGCGCGCCGAGCTTCTCGAAGTTGCGGAAGGTGATCTCGGCCATCGCCTTGTTGGGCAGACCGGCGCGGGTGCGCGCGACCCAGGCGGCCTCGACCGTGCAATGAGTCATGCCGGCGATCTGCTCGGCGTTGCGGTCGAGCACCGAGAACGCCGCGTCGCACATCGCGATGTTGGGGGCGCGGAGCGTGTACTGGATCTGGCCGATGGCCGGCGCCACGTTGTCGGCGGTGGCCTGCCCGGCGATGGGGATGAACTCGTTCATCGACCACGACCCGGCATGGGGCAGCATGGTCTCCTTCATCAGCTTGGAATTGGTGTACATCATGCACACCGCGTCCAGCGCGCCGGGCGCCCGCGCCGCGGCGTGGCCATGGGTGACGCCGCCGGCGTTGAGCCCGGACTGCCAGGTCTCCGGCTCCTCGCACTGGAAGGTGTAGATCCGGCTCCAGAGCGGGGCCGAGGTCGTCTCCCAGAAGCAGCCGTTGGTCAGCGCGGGGAAGGAATGCGGGTGGAAGCTGATCGCCGCGTCCAGCCCGTCATAGAACCCGTGGGCGGCGTGGATGGGTTTGGAGCCGCACATCTTCTCCGCCGGCTCGCCGAAGAAGACCAGCGTGCCGGTGACGCCCTTCGTCTCCATCGCCCGCTTGGCGGCGAGGAAGCCGGCGAAAGACCCGATGCCCAGCGCCGAATGCGGGTCGGTATGGCCCGCGGCGTGCTTGGACACGCCTTCGCGCGGCTTGCGGTAGGGCACGGCCTCCTGGCTCTGCCCCGGCACCGCGTCGTATTCGGCGTAGCCCGCGATCTTCGGCCCCGGCCCGTTGGTCCAGGTGGCGCGGAAGGCGGTGGGCATGCCGGCCGTGCCGCGCTCCACCGTGAAGCCCTCGGCCTCCAGCCGGTCCATGTACCAGGCGGAGGAGCGGTATTCCCGCCAGCTCGGCTCGTGCATGTCCCAGATGGTCATGTGGTCGTCCGACAGGGCGGCGTGGTTCGCCTCCAGCCAGGCCAGCGCCTCGGTCTGGGCTTCGGTCCAGTTGCTCATGATCAAACCTCGTCGCGGATCAGCGGCGAGGTCGAGCAGTGCAGCCCGCCGCCGCCCAGGATCACCTTGTCATAGGGAAGCTGGAGGATCTCGACGCCCGCCCGGGTCAGCTCGCGCTCGGTGCGGGTCGAGAGTCCGTCGGGCATGATCACCCGCCCCGGCCCGATGGCGAGGCTGTTGATGATCGAGCTGTCATCCTCCGGGCAGACTTCGATCAGTTTGATGCCCAGCTCGCCCAGCCGCTGGATGAACTCCCAGGGCAGCAGCGCGGAGTTGCACAGCGCGAGATCGGGGGCGAGCATCACGAAGACCCCGTCGATATGCAGCCGGTAGCCGGTCAGCCCGACGCGGATCAGCTCGACGCCCTGGGTGCGGAGCACCTCCTCCACCTGGCGCGCGCCTTCCTCGTTGACGCGGGACGACAGGCCGATGGCGACGGTTTTGGAGTTGAGCCAGCAGAACGACCCGCCCTCCATCACGCCGGTCCCCGAGATGGTGCGCAGGATCGGGCAGCCGATGCCGGCGAGCGTGCGGGTGACGGGCAGCTCCTCGCCCCGGCGGATCTTCGGGCCCAGCCGGGTGACGATGGCCCCGCCGCCGACGCCGATGACGGAATCGCGGGTGTAGCAGGTCTTCATCCGGCCCTCGGCGGCCTTGTCGACGAAGACGACCTCGACCCCCTCGGCGCGCAGCAGCGCCACATAGGCGTCGTGCTGGGCCTGCATGCCGGGCAGGTCCGGGGGCGTGTCGCCGCGCCAGTACCAGCCGGTCTGCTCATCGCCGAAGGCGTTGTTGTCCAGGCGCCGGGCGGTGTCGACCTGGTTCACCTCCTCCCCCGGACGATGCATCAGCACCACGCGGAGCCGGCCCACGTCGTTGGAGCAGCCCCAGTTGCGGCCCCACCAGCGCTCAAGCTGATCGGGCGCTTCGAAGGCCGGCTCGGGCTCGGACGGGAAGCGCTTGATCAGCTGGTTGTAGCGCCACTCGTTCTCCGTGATCGCGTTCAAGGGAGGCTCCTTCGATATCGACGGCGGAATGCCGGGATCGCCCGCGGGCCGCGACGCGCGGGCCTTTCGGCCGCGTCGGGGCGGAGGCGCGGGGCGGAGCCTAGCGCGGGCCGGCGCCGCGCCGCAACATCAAATTGGAGATGACTCCATGATTGGAGTGAGCGCCGGGACGGCCCCCGACTCCGGCCCCGACTCCAGCCCCGACCCCGGCCCGCGGCCCGCCCGACGCTCAGGCCGCGGCCTCCTCGGTCAGCAGTCCGGTCAGGATCAGCCGGACATGCGGCACGCCGGTGGCGAGCAGGTCCTCGATGGTGCCGCTCTGCGAGGCGACGAATCTTGAAAAGTCCTGGGTGGTGATGCCCACGATCAGGTTGGACAGCGCCATCACGTCCACGTCCGCGCGCAGCACGCCGCGGGCCTGGTAGGTGCGCAGCAGCCGCATGTAATGCCGCTTGATCAAGTTGTTGAGCCGCGCGCCGGTGCGGCTGGCCTTGCCCCCCGGCTCCAGGTGCTGGGCCGACAGGATCACCCGCCAGCTTTCCCGCGACAGGTGGCGCATGGCCTGCTCGGCCAGCAGACGCTCGAACCCCAGCACGCCGGCGAAGATGTCGTCGGGCAGGTCGCGCAGATAGGCCCGCCGTTCGGGCAGCGCCGCCTTCACATGGCGAAGCGCCAGTTCCATCAGCAGGTTCGGCTTGGTGGAGAAGTAGTTGTAGACCGTCGCCGGCGCCACCGAGGCGCTGTCGGCGATGGTCTCGATCCGCGTCGCCTCATAGCCGTGCTTGGTGAACAGCCGGTCCGCCGCGTCCAGCACCTGCTTCAGCCTGCGCTTCTTGTGTTTTTCCCTCAGGCCGCCTGCCGCCACCGATTCGCCTCCCTAGCGCTCGCCATTCGGGGCGATCCATAGCAGACGCCGCGCTCGCAGGGTAATTGTATGCGACTACAAAAATAGAGTTGACATTAGACTTGTCAGGTCCAGACAATGCCGCATCGCAGCATGACCGGCTGCGCGCCCAGTCCCGGGCCAGTCCCGGAGCCCCCCCGGACCGCACCGCGGACCGCCCTCGCACCGCCACGGAGGCCCTGCGCCGATGACCCTCGCCTTTTCCGCCCTCGGGACCATGCAAGTCGGGCGCCGGTCGTGCTGAGCCTGATCGACAATCCCCCGCCCTGGCCCAACGGCGCCAGATGCGCGGTCTGCTTCGCCTATGATTTCGATGCGGAGAGCCTGCTGCACCTCTACTACCCCTCGGCCGACGTCACCCGGCGCATGGGAGCCGCGGCCACGCTGCGCTACGGGGCCAGGGTGGCGATCCCGCGCATCGCGAAGATCTGGAAGCATTTCGGCATCCGGCAGACGGTCTTCGTCCCCGGCTGGTGCATCGAGCAGTATCCCGAGGCGATGGAGATCCTGATCTCCGGCGGCCACGAGATCGGCCATCACGGCTGGCTGCACGAGCGGGTCAACCAGTTCTCCCGCGAGGACGAGGAGAAGATCATGATCGCCGGCATAAGGGCGATCGAGAAGGCCACCGGCGCCCCGCCCGTGGGCTATCGCTGCCCGTCGGGCGCGTTTTCCGAGCACACGCTCGACCTGATGATCGAGCACGGGCTGCGCTACGACGCCTCGCTGGGCGGCCACGACATCCCCTATCTGCTGGAGCGGCCGGACGGGAAATCCATCGTCTGCCTGCCCCATGACAATTCGCTGGATGACTGGACCCAGTACGTGAACTTCAAGGCCGCGGACTGGTCCATGCCGGTGCAGTCCCCGGACCGGGCCATGGACGTGTTCCGCGCCGATTTCGACGCCGCCTGGAAGCATGGCGGCCTGTGGACCGCGGTCTGGCACCCGTTCGTCTCGGGCCGGCTGGCGCGCGCCGAGGCCCAGGTCGGCCTGATCGAGCACATGATGGAGAAAGGCGACGTCTGGTTCGCCACCTGCGCCGAGATCGCCGCCCATATCGACGGGCTGGTGGAGCGCGGCGAGTGGTCCCCGATGGTCGAGCGCCTGCCCATGTGGCCCGCGCCCGCCGAGCAGATCGCGCGCCCCAGCCGCTGAGCCGCGCGACGCCCCCCCCCGTTTCCAAACCCGGTCCGGGCGCCCCGCGGCGCCCGCGCCGACCCCCAGGGAACCGCGCCATCAAGGCGTGGCCCGCCAACAGGACAGAGGAGGCTTCGATGCCGAACTTCACCAAAGCCGCGGCCCTCGCCGTGGCGCTCGCCGCCGGGATGACCGGCGTCGCCGGGGCGCAGGAACTCCCCGCCGCCTACACGGAGGCCGGCGTCATCAAGTCGGCGCTCAACACCGGCTACGCGCCGCTGGAGATGATCGACCCGGCGACCAACGAGTTCATCGGCTTCGACATCGACCTCGCCGCCGCGATCGGTGAGAAGCTGGGCGTGACCATCGAATACTTCGACGGCTCGTTCGAGCAGATGACCCCCTCGCTCCAGTCGCGCCGCGTCGACTTCATCATGTCGGGCTTTTACGACACGCCCGCGCGCCGCGAGATCTTCGACTTCATCGACTATCTCAAGGCCGGCGCCCAGTTCTACGCCCCCACCGCCGAGGCCGACCTGACCGCCAACACCGATCTCTGCGGAAAGACCATCACCACCTCGCGCGGGACCTCCTACCCCAAGACCGTCGAGGCCTGGTCCGAGGCCAACTGCGTCGCCGCGGGCAAGGCGCCGATCGACATCATCGTGGACACCGACCGCGTGCAGCAGCTGACCAACCTGCGCACCGGCCGCGCCGTCGCCGCCGTGCAGGGGCTGGAGGCCGTGCCCGCGATCATCGACGCGCATCCGGGCGAGTTCCGCGCCCTGGGCGACCCGATCTCCTCGGCGCTGATGGGCATCGCCTTCAACAAGGATCAGCCCGAGCTGCGCGACGCCTTCTTCGCCGCGCTGACCGAGGTGATCGCGGACGGAACCTACGCGACCCTGATCGACAAGTGGAAGCTGGGTCTGAGCGCCTATCCGGACATCACCATCAACGAGGGCCCGCAGCCGTGAGCCTGACGTCCGGCGCGGCCGCCGCAATCGCCCCCAACCCGCACTCGGGCCCGGCGCGTCGCGAGGCCGCGCCGGAGGTCGATATCTCGAAGATGATCCAGGTGCGGCCCCGTCGATGGGGCCGCATGACCGCGGTGGCGCTGATCGTGCTGATCCTCGCCTGGCTGACCAAGGCCTTCGCGGAAGGCAACATCGCCTGGGACGTGACCGGCGACCACATGTTCTGGCCCACCATCCTCAAGGGGGTCTGGGGCACGATCTGGATGTCGATCGCCTGCATGATCATGGGCATCGTCATCGGCGTGGTCTGCGCGGTGATGCGCGGCTCGCCCAATCCGGTGCTGCGCTGGGTCGCCATCGGCTACCAGTGGTTCTTCCGCGGCACGCCGGTGGTGCTGCAATTGCTGATCTGGTTCAACCTGGCGC
Organism: Albimonas donghaensis; assembly: GCF_900106695.1. GTDB lineage: Bacteria > Pseudomonadota > Alphaproteobacteria > Rhodobacterales > Rhodobacteraceae > Albimonas > Albimonas donghaensis. The sequence continues at coordinate 43,425 of NZ_FNMZ01000012.1, read as the reverse complement.
TGGTGTTTCCCTATATGGGCGTTCCCGGCATCGGCTCGGCCCGCACCGTCGACCTGATCACCCCCATCGTCGCCACCCTGCTGGGACTGGGCCTGAACCAGGGCGCCTACACGTCCGAGGTGGTGCGCGCGGGGCTGCTCTCGGTCGACCGCGGCCAGTTCGAGGCGGCGCAGGCCATCGGCATGGGCTACTGGACCTCGCTGCGCCGGATCATCCTGCCCCAGGCCATGCGCGTGGTGATCCCGCCGCTGGGCAACGAGTTCATCGGGCTGGTGAAGATGACGTCGCTGGCCTCGATCATCGGCTTTTCGGACCTGCTCCGGTCGGTGCAGGACGTCTATTATCTCAACGCCCGGGTCATCGAGCTGCTGATGGTCGCCGCCGCCTGGTATCTGGTGGTGGTCACGATCCTTTCCATCGGGCAGAGCGCGCTGGAACGCCGCTTCGGCCGCGGCTTCGCCTCGGGGGTGCGCACGGAATGAACGCCCGGGGAATGACCGCCATGACCGACGCCGCCGCGCCCGCCGCCGCCCCCATCGTCTCGGGCCGCAAAGTGGGAAAGCTGTTCGGGGATTTCCGGGCGCTGACCGACGTGTCCATCGACGTGGCCGAGGGGGAGGTGGTGTGCATCATCGGCCCCTCGGGCTCGGGCAAGACCACCTTCCTGCGCTGCATCAACCAGCTTGAGCGCATCGACAACGGCGCGCTCTGGCTGGACGGGGAGCTGGTGGGCTTCCGCCTGGAGGGGGAGCGGCTGCACCCCCTGCCCGACGGCGAGATCGCCCGCCAGCGGCGCAAGACCGGCATGGTCTTCCAGCGCTTCAACCTGTTCCCGCACATGACCGCCCTGCAGAACGTGTCCGAGGGCCCGGTGCAGGTGCTGGGCGAAAGCCGGGCCAAGGCGACCGAGCGCGCCCGCGCCCTGCTGACCCGCGTGGGGCTGGGGGACAAGACCGACAGCTTTCCCAAGGATCTCTCGGGCGGGCAGCAGCAGCGCACCGCCATCGCCCGCGCGCTGGCGATGAACCCCAAGGTGATGCTGTTCGACGAGCCGACCTCCGCCCTCGATCCCGAACTGGTGGGCGAGGTGCTGGCGGTGATGCGGGACCTGGCGCGCGAGGGGATGACCATGATCGTGGTCACCCATGAGCTCGGCTTCGCCCGCGAGGTCGCCGACCGCGTGGTGTTCATGGACCAGGGCCGCGTGGTCGAGACCGGCCCCGCCCATGCCCTGATGGACACCCCGCAGGAGAAGCGGACCCGCGATTTCCTGCGCTCGGTCACCCACAAGGACTGAGACGGCCGGCAGGACCGGGAGACAGGGGGAGGGGGGGCGAGCCGTCGCCCCCCCCCTTTCGCGTCCAGAACTTCCCGGCGCCGGTCAGCAGGAAACCGTCGCTCCCGAACCGGTTCGAGGCGTCGAGGCCGTGCATCCGCTCGCCCCGCCGCGTCAGCCGTCCCTGCGCCGCCGCAGGCGCCCGCACGAAGCAGACGCCCACGGATCCGGACCGGAACGCGCCCAGGCCCTTGGCGAAGCGGGACGAGACGAACCGGGTCGCGGCGGAGGCGCAGGGGTGCAGCGCGGCCAGCCCGGCCGGCGCCGCGCATCAGGCGAGGCGGTGCGGGGCGGGGTGGGGCGGGGGTGTCGCCGAGCCTGCGCCCGTCCCCTGCGTCCTGCCGAACGCCCGGAACTTCGCCCGCCGCCCGCTCCCGACGCGTGCGGATCAGAGCAGGGCGCGGAACACCGTCGCCATCTGCGCCGCATCGGGCCGAGGCCCCTGCCCGGTCGCATAGGCCAGCGCGATCCCGTCGATCAGGCCGGCGCAGGTCTCCACCGGCGCGTCCTCGCGCCCGCCGGAAATCAGCTTGAGGAAAAAGGCGATGGGACGGCGCGCGGCTTCGGTCAGCCGCGCGCCCAGGCCCTCGAACTCGGCGTGGCGGGCGGCGGCGAGCGTCAGCTCCATCCGCGCCAGGAACAGCGTGCGCGAGGCGTCGGCATAGCCGGCCAGCTCCTCACCCACATAGGCGATGGCGGCGTCCATGCCGGACTCCGCCACGCGCCGGGCGAACTCGGCCTGCATCGCGTCGCAATCCTCGGAGAGATGCCCCTCCAGCCGCGCGGCGGCGGCGAGGATCAGCCCGGTCTTGCGCGGGAAATGATAGCTGGTGGAGCCCTGCGGCAGCCCCGCCGCCCGGTCCACCGCCCGATGCGTGGTCCCCTCCAGCCCCAGCGTCGCGATCAGTCCGATCGCGGCGTCCAGGATCGCGTCCTTGCGGTCGGTCCTTGCCATCGCCTCTCCCACTACACATGTAGTGCTTTCCGAAACGCGCGACGTGTCGCGCTCGACATGCGAGAGGCATATATGCCCCAGACCATCACCCGTTTGAACCCTTCCACGCTGCCCGACCCCTCGGAGATGGGCTATTCCCAGATCTCGATCGTGGAACCGGGGCGCATGGCCTATGTCTCGGGCCAGGTCGCGTCGCGGCAGGGGGACGAGGCGCTGCCGGAGGATCTGGCCGCGCAATCCCGTCTCGCCGCCGCCAACGCCCGCGCCGCGCTGGACGCGCTGGGGGCGACGCCGGCGGATGTGGCGATGCTGCGCTGCTACGTGGTGGGGCTCACCTCCGAAACGCTGGAGCAGGTGTTCCCGCCGGTGCTGGAGATGCTGGACGGCGCCCGCCCCTCGGTCACCGGGATCGGGGTGGAAACGCTGGCGGCGGATACCCTCAAGGTCGAGCTCGAACTGATCGTGCGCCTGCCCGACTGAGCGGGCGCGGCGCCTCCCCCGAAACCACCGGGGGGGGCGCCGGACCGCACCGCTCAGGTCACGCCGGAACCGTGGGGGGCAGGATGGCCGGCATCCGCACCCGGCCCGCCTCGGTCACCTCATAGCCCCGCACCCCGGCGCAGGAGATGCCGGCGGCCTTGACCATCTCCCGCGCCGCGTCCTCGCGCCCCAGCGGGACGTAAAGCAGGAAATGCTTCGCGCCCTTGCCGTTGTCGGGATCGGTGTAATGCCCCTCGTAGACCGCGGTCTCCGACATGGCGCGCCAGGCGGGGATGCTGGCCTCGGAGACGTCGATCTCGACCATGCCGATCTTGCAGGGCCGTTCCGCGGCGTCGACCACCACCACCGAGGGCCACAGCGCCCCTCCCGGCCCGGGGATCGCACGGCGGGCGTGCAGGCGGGTGTTGGTGATCGGGTAGAGGTCCAGCCCCCATTGCGCCGTGCCCTCGCCCGGGAAGGGAAACCGCTCGGCCAGCAGGAAGCGCATCACCGCCTCGCGCTCATCCTCGCCCGGGGTCTCGACCACCGGGTCCTCCGCGACGGGCGGCGGGCTGTTGGGGCGGTGATCCTTGCCGTTGCCGATGGTGCGGTGGGGCAGCACATGCACCGAGCCGTCATCGTCCACCCGCACCCCGCGCAGGGCGTGGAAGGAGATGTCGTTCCCCTCCAGGATCGCCAGCGCCTCGTCCTCGCGGCCCTCAGGCACATAGACCAGCAGATGCCGCGCGCCGGTCTCCGTGGTGTCGTCGGCCGCCTCGGAGGCGGCCTTCCAGCGGGTCGCGATCCCGGGGCCGAAATCCATCTCGACCTCGCCGATCTCACGCGTCGCGTTCTCGCCGTCGACGATCATGATGTCGGGGAAATGGGGCCCGTCCGGGGTGTCGATGGACCGGCGCGGATGGGTCGCGGTGTTGACCCAGGTCCGGTAGTGCAGCGGCCAGGACGGGTGCGGCTGGTCCGGGAACGGGTAGCGGTTGGCGGCGATGAAGCGCACCGCCCGGTCATGCTGGTCCTGGGTGAGAGTGGTCACGCGCAAGGGCTCCTTGATGTCGGCGGGAGGTTCGGCGGGGAGGTTCAGGGGGGAAGTTCGGCGGGGAAGTTCGGCGGGGAAGTTCGGCGGGGAAGTTCGGCGGGGAAGTTCGACGGGTGGGGGTCGGGGAGCAGACCACCGCGCCCGGCCCTCACTGTCAATGGAGTCGACTTCAAATTTGGAGCAGGGTTCGCATTTGCCCATGGCGCGGGCGCCCTGCCCCGCCCGGCGCCTCCCGCGCGATCATCCCGCAGGTCAGGTCATCGCCAGTTCAAGCATCACGTCGGCCATCACCTGGGCGCCGGCGGCGGCATGGGCCGGGTCCACGTTCTCGGCCGGGTTGTGGCTGATCCCCGCTTCGCAGGGGATGAACAGCATCCCCGTCGGCCAGCGTCCGGGGAACCAGCGCGCATCATGCCCGCCGCCCGAGTCGATCCCCCGCCGCGCGTATCCCCGCCGGTCCGCCGCCCGCCCATAGGCCGCCTGCACCGAGGCCGAGAACCGCACCGGCGCATGCCAGCTCGTGTCCTCCACCCCCACGTCGCAGAGCTTCGCGAACCCGGCCGCCTCCGCCGCCACCAGGTCCCCGAGCCGGGTCAGCTCGTCCTGCGACGGGTGTCTCAGGTCCAGGATCATGTCCACACGCCCCGGCACGACCGAGACCGCATTGGGCGTCACCGTGAACCGCCCGAAGGTGAAGCGCAGCACGTCCGAGGGGTCGCGGCACAGATCCGCCAGCCCCCGGCAGACCTCGATCGCATCGACGAAGGCGTCCTTGCGCAGGCTCAGCGGCGCGCCGCCGGAATGGTCCTCCCGCCCGATCACCGAGATCGCGAGCCGCCGGTGCCCCTGCACCCGGTCGACCACGCCGATCAGCTCGCCGCCGGCCTCCAGCAGCGGCCCCTGCTCGATATGCGCCTCCAGCAGGGCGTGAAACGGCGTGCCCAGCGCCCGCGCGCCGGCCTCGGGCAGCGCCGCGCGCAGATCGGCCACGCCGTCGCCGAGGATCCCGCCGTCATCCCCCACCTTGGCCAGCGCCGCGTTCAGGCCGAGCAGACCCGCATAGACCTCCGAGCCCATGCAGCCGGGGCGAAAGCGCGAGCCCTCCTCGTTCACCCAGATCACGCATTCCAGGGGCCTGCGGGTGACGATCCCGCGATCCTCCGCCGTTTCCATGGCTTCCAGCGCGCAGAGCACGCCGTAGATGCCGTCGAAGCGTCCGCCCGTCGGCTGGCTGTCGCAATGCGAGCCGGAGACCACCGGGGCGGCGCCGGGGTCGGCGCCTTCGCGGCGCAGGAACATGTTGCCCACCGGGTCGAGCGCCACCGAAAAGCCCCGCGCCAGCGCCCAGTCCGCAAGCTGGCGATGGGCGGCGATGTCGTCCGCATCCAGCGCCAGGCGATGCACGCCGCCAACGGGTCGCGCGCCGATCTTCGCCATCGCCATGTGGCGATCCCACAGGCGGGCGGCGTCGATCTCCGGCAGGGCGTCGGCGGGAAGTTCGGGGATCTCGATCTCGGCGGCGGGGCGGGCATCGGGGAGGGCGTCGGGGAGGGCGTCGGGGTCGCGCATCGGGCGGGCTCCTGCGGTTGGGGGCGATGGGAACACCATGCGGGTTTCGCGCCAACCGAGGGCGACCTTGCGTCTCCCCAAACGACATTCTCTGGAGTATGCTGGCCCGGATCAACGAGACGCGACCGCCCCACGGGGCCGAGTCGCCCGCCCCGAGACTCCAGGGAGGAGCCCCGCATGAACGCCCCGCTCGAGAAGATCGACGCTTCCCAGGCCACCGCCCATTTCGACGTGCTGATCGTGGGCGCCGGCATCTCCGGCATCGACGCCGCCCATCACCTGGCCGAGACCCATCCCGAACGCTCCTTCGCCCTGCTGGAGCGGCAGGCGGCCTTCGGCGGCACCTGGCGCACGCATCGCTATCCCGGCATCCGGTCGGACAGCGACCTGCACACGTTCGGCTTCAAGTGGAAGCCCTGGACCGGCCCGACGCTGGCCACGGCGGAGGAGATCCTCGCCTATCTCGACGAGGCCATCGCGGAGGAGGGCCTCGCCCCCCGCATCCATTACGGGCACGAGGTGCTGTCGGCGGCGTGGGATTCCTCCGAAGCCCGCTGGACCCTGGTGATCCGCCGGCTGGAGGATGACGCCCAGATCGCGATGACCTGCAACTTCCTGTGGATGTGCCAGGGCTATTATCGCCACCAGCAGGGCTACACGCCCGAATGGCCGGGGATGGAGGATTTCGCCGGCGACATCGTGCATCCCCAGACCTGGCCCGAGGAGTTCGAAACCGAGGGCAAGCGGATCGTGGTCATCGGCTCCGGCGCCACGGCGGCGACGCTGGTGCCGGCGGTGGCGGGGAAATGCGCGCATGTCACCATGCTCCAGCGCTCGCCCACCTGGTTCTACCCGCGCCCCACCCGGGACGAGTTCGCGGAGGTGCTCAAGGGCCTCGACCTGCCGCAGGAACAGTATCACGACATCATGCGCCGCAAGATCCTCAAGGACGGCGCCACGACCATCCGGCGCAGCTTCTCCGAGCCGGAGGCGCTGGGGGCGGAGCTTCTGGCCGGGGTGCGCGCGCATCTGGGCGAGGATTTCGACGTCGAGACCCATTTCAAGCCGGATTACCGCCCCTGGCGGCAGCGGCTGGCCGTGGTGCCGGACGGGGACATGTTCAAGGCGATGAAGCGGGGCGAGGCCTCGGTGGTCACCGACCGCATCGCGCGGTTCGAGACGGGCGGGATCCGGCTGGAGTCGGGCGACCTGCTGGAGGCCGACATCATCGTCACCGCCACCGGCTTCGACCTCTGCGCCATGGGCGACATCGCCATGGCGGTGGACGGACGGGCGCTGGAGCTGTCGAAGACCTGGACCCATCGCGGGATCCTGTTCTCGGGCGTGCCGAACCTGGCCTGGACCTTCGGCTACCTGCGCACGTCCTGGACGATGCGGGCCAATCTGGTCTCTGAATTCGTGTGCCGGCTGCTGGGGCGGATGGACGAGGGCGGCGCGAGGATGGTCACGCCCGCGCTGCGCGAGCAGGACCGGCAGATGGAGCCGAAGCCCTTCATCACCGACGACAATTTCAACGCCGGCTACATCATGCGCGGGGTCGGGATCATGCCGATGCAGGGCGACGAGCTGCCCTGGGTGATGACGCAGGACTACACCATCGACAAGGACGAGATCCCGGGCGCCGATCTCGACGACGGCACGCTCGTCTACGCCTGAGCCCGCCCCCCCCTTGCGGGGGGCGCCGCGACCGCCGCCGCGCGGGCGTCGCGGCCCCGCCCGCGGCGCGGCCCGGCCGGGCGCCCGGCGGCGCCGGGGCGGGTCGCGGGCCGGAACGCAAGCAGGCGGGACGCGCGCCGGGCGGGGCCGCCCCGCCTGCAGCCGGCCCCGCGATGGTGGAGACCGCCAGCCGGCTGCGGACGCGCGAGGGGGCGCATATCGAGGCGGCGTTGCGCACGGCGGGCGGCCGGGTCTCCGGCGCCGGCGGGGCGGCGGAGCTGCCGGGGCTCAAGCCCATGACGCTGTGTTCCCGCATCCGCCGCCACGGCCTCGACCGCGGCCGCAACACCTGACCCCGGCGCCGCCTGAGCCGGGGGAGCCGCGCGACGGCCCGGACGAGGACCGCCGACGGGGCGCCCGCGCGGCGCGGCGACGGGGACGCCCGGCGGAACCGTCTCTCCGCTCGTGGGATCGGAGGCGACGCTGAGGCGGGCGCTCCCCCCTACCCGATCGCCATCAGGCTGGCATTGCCCCCGGCGGCGGCGGTGTTGATGGAGGTCGAGACCTCCTCCAGCACCCAGGCCGGGGCGATGGCGGAGGAGTCGGTCTCCAGCGCCGCGGTCGGAACCGTGTTGAGGGTCACGATGGCGCCCGGCAGCGCCGCCAGCGCCTCGGCCGCGGCGCGGATCGCAGCGGCGCCCGGCGCGTCCGGCGCGCGCTCGGCCAGCGCCGCGTCGCAGGGGCCGGCCTCGGCCGGAGCGGCGGCGAAGCCGACCCGCGCCGCGGCCTCCGCCGGCAGTCCGTCCAGCGCCGCGCGCAGCGCCGCACCCGCGCCGACCACGCAGACCGCGTTCCCGCCCGCCAGCCCGGCGCCGACCAGCCGCAGGAGCCCGGCCTCGCCCTGCGCCATCACCATCACCCGGCCGCGGGGATGCAGGGCGTAGAGGTTGCGCTCCCCCACCGGGCCCGGCAGCTCCACCTCCCGGCCCGGCGACAGCCGCCCGATATCCGCCCGCGCCAGCGCCGAGACCCGCGGCGCCCGCCCTTCCAGCCAGCTCGCATAGGCCAGCGCGGCGGGGTCGAGCCGCAGGGCCTGGGTCCGAACCCCCGCCGTCTCGCCCGAGCCCGCCCCCCCGGCGCCGCCGCCCTGCAGGAGGCGAGGCAGATACATCGGCCCGCCCGCCTTGGGCCCGGTGCCCGACAGGCCGCGCCCGCCGAAGGGCTGCACGCCGACCACCGCGCCGATGGTGTTGCGGTTCACGTAGACATTGCCGATGCGCACCCGCGACCGCACCTGCGCCACCATCCCGTCAAGCCGCGTGTGCAGGCCGAAGGTGAGCCCGTAGCCCAGCCCCTCCAGCCCCGCCAGCAGGTCGTTCAGCCCCGCCCGGCGGAAGCGCATGACATGCAGGACCGGGCCGAAGACCTCGGCGCCCATCTCCTCCAGGCCGCCGATCTCGATCAGCGCGGGGGGGACGTAGGACCCGTGCGCCGCGTCCCCCGAGGGCGCGATCCGCGTGACCGCGCGCCCCTGCCCGGCCATGCGCGCCACATGCGCCTCGATCCCGGCGCGGGCGTCTTCGGAGATCACCGGGCCGACATCGGTGCGCAGGAAATCGGCGCGCCCGACCCGCAGCTCCTCCATCGCGCCGCGCAGCATGCGCAGGGTGCGGTCCGCGGTCTCCTCCTGCAGGCACAGCACCCGAAGGGCCGAACAGCGCTGACCGGCGCTGTCGAAGGCCGAGGCCAGCACATCCGCCACCACCTGTTCGGGCAGCGCGGTGGAATCGACGATCATGGCGTTCTGCCCGCCGGTCTCCGCGATCAGCGGGATCGGGGCGCCGTCGGCCCCGAGCCGTCCCGCGAGGCCCCGCTGGATCAGCCGCGCCACTTCGGTCGAGCCGGTGAACATCACCGCCGCCACGCCCTCGCCCGCCGTCAGCGCCGCGCCCACACGCCCGTCGCCGGGCAGAAGCTGAAGCGCCGCGGGCGGGACGCCGGCCGCGTGCAGAAGGCGCACCGCCTCGGCGGCGACGAGGGGCGTTTCCTCGGCCGGCTTGGCGATGACGGGGTTGCCCGCGGCCAGCGCCGCGCAGACCTGCCCGGTGAAGATCGCCAGCGGGAAATTCCACGGGCTGATGCAGACCACCGGACCCAGCGGAGCGGTTCCGGGGCCGGCCTTGGCGCGGGCCTCGTCGGCGTAGAAGCGCAGGAAGTCGATGGCCTCGCGCACTTCGGCGATGCCGTTGGACATGGTCTTGCCGGCCTCGCGCGCCAGCAGACCCAGCAGCGAGGGCATGGCGGCCTGCATGGCGTCCGCCGCCCGATCCAGCGCCGCGGCGCGGGGCTCCGGGCCCTGCCCGGCCCAGTCGCCGGCGCCCTGCGCGGCGAGCGCCAGCGCGCGGGCGGCCTCCGCCTCCGTCGCCTCGATCACTTCGCCCACCACGTCGCGCCGGTCGCCCGGGTTTTCGCAGGCGCGGGGCGTTCCCTGCGGGGCGGCGCCATCGGCCAGCAGCGGGGCGGCGGTCCAGACACGGGCGCCCTCGGCCGCCAGCGCCTCCGACAGGTCCGCCAGCCGCGCCGGACAGGCGAGGTCCCAGCCCTCGGAATTCGCCCGCGCGCCCAGGATCGCGCCCGGCGCCGCGATCTTCTGATGCGGGGCGCCGGGGTCCGCCATCGCCCGCACGGTCTCCACCGGGTCGGCGGCCAGTTCCTCCAGCGGCACGTCCTCGTCGGTGATGCGGTTCACGAAGGAGGAGTTCGCCCCGTTCTCCAGCAGCCGCCGCACCAGGTAGGCGAGCAGCGTCTCATGGCTGCCCACCGGCGCGTAGATGCGGCAGGGCCGGTCCAGCTTCGCCGCCCCGACCACCTCGTCGTAAAGCGGCTCGCACATGCCGTGCAGGCCCTGGAATTCGTAGCTGTCCCGCGCCCGGTCCGTCCCCGCCATGTGCAGGATCGCGGCCAGCGTCTGGGCGTTATGCGTCGCGAATTGCGGATAGACCGCGTCCCCCGCCTCCAGCAGGCGCCGCGCGCAGGCGAGGTAGGAGACATCCGTATGCGCCTTGCGGGTGAAGACCGGGTAGTCCTCCAGCCCGTCGAGCTGCGCGCGCTTGATCTCCGCGTCCCAGTAGGCGCCCTTGACCAGCCGCACCATGATCCGCCGCCCCGACCGGCGCGCAAGGTCGATGATCCAGTCGATCACCTCAGGGCAGCGCCGCCCATAGGCCTGCACCACGAAGCCGAGCCCGTCCCAGCCGGCGAGGGCGGGGTCGAAGGCCAGCCGCTCCAGCAGGTCGAGCGACAGGTCCAGGCGGTCCGCCTCCTCCGCGTCGATGTTCAGGCCGATGTCATGCGCGGCCGCCCGCGCGGCCAGCGCGTGCAGGCGGGGGGCCAGCTCCGCCTCCACCCGCCCGGCCTGGGCGCGGAAATAGCGCGGATGCAGGGCCGAGAGCTTGATCGACACCCCCGGCCCCGCCACCGGCCCCTGCCCGCGCGCGGCCTTGCCGATGGCGTCGATGGCGGTCTCGTAGTCCTCCAGGTAGCGGGCGGCGTCGGCGGCGGTCATCGCGGCCTCGCCCAGCATGTCGTAGGAATGGCGGTAGCCGCGGGCCTCGGGGGCGCGGGCGCGCTTCAGCGCCTCCTGGATGGTCTGGCCGGCGACGAACCGCTCGCCCATCATCCGCATGGCGAGGTCGACGCCGGCGCGGATCACGGGTTCCCCGCAGCGCCCGATCAGGCGGGTGAGGCTGTCGGCCAGCCCGCCGTCATTGACGGTGGAGACGAGCCGCCCGGTGATCACCAGTCCCCAGGTGGCGGCGTTGACGAAGGCGGAGCGGCCGGGCCCCAGATGGGCGCGCCAGTCGCCCTCTGCGATCTTGTCCCGGATCAGGGCGTCGCGGGTGGCGGCGTCGGGGACGCGCAGCAGGGATTCGGCCAGGCACATCAGCGCCACGCCCTCCTGGCTCGACAGCGCGTATTCATGCACCAGCCCGTCGACGCCGGAGCCGCCGCCCTTGGCCCGCATCGCGCCCACCAGCTTCAGCGCGGTCGCCCGGATGGCGGGGGAGAGGGGGCCGGCGTCGGCCTCCGCCAGCAGCGCCGTGACGCAGGCGCGCTCGTCCCGCCGGGTGGCGGCGCGGATCGCCGCGCGCCGGGCCCCGGCGCCGGCGGTTTCCGCGAACGGATCGGGGGCGAGATCGGCCAGCATGGGCGGCTCGGGGGCGATGACGGTCTGCGAATGCGAGCGGGACGGATGCGCGGTCATGCCGGGTCTCCCATGGGTTCGGGCGAATGCGTCGGGGGCGGCGGGGCGGCGCGCGGCCGGCCCTTCGCCGTCGCGGGCAGGATAACATGACCGCCCCGGCGACCTGAGACTTGATTCCCGCCGCTGGGCAGGCGATCAGACTTCAATCAGGCCGAAAGGGAGGCGAAACGATGCCCGACAGCGACGCGGACAGGGAACTCGACCCCTTCGACCGGCGCATCGCCGAGACCCTGTCCGAAGAGGGCCGCCTGACCGTCACCGAGCTCGCCGCCCGCGTGGGCCTGTCGAAAACCCCCACCCAGACCCGCCTGAAACGGCTGCTGGATCGGGGCTACATCACCGGTTTCCGGGCGATGCTGGCGCCGGGGAAGTTCGGGCTCGACCATGTGGCCTTCGCCGAGGTGAAGCTGACCGACACGCGCGAGGCGGCGCTGGACGCGTTCAACGCCGCCGTGGCCCGCATCCGCGAAGTCGAGGAATGCCACATGATCGCCGGGCGTTTCGACTACCTGCTCAAGGTGCGGACGCGGGATATCGGGCGCTATCGGCGGGTGCTGGGGGAACGGATCTCCGCCCTGCCCCATGTCGCCAGCACCTCGACTTTCGTGGTCATGCAGTCGGTGAAGGACCGCGGGCTCTGAGCGCGGCCGGGGCCCCCAGCCGTCCCCCCGACCTCGGGAAACGGCGCCCCCGGGCGCTCACCGCGCCGTGCCGCGCGGGCGCCCGGACGAAACCCTCAGTCGGGCGGGCGCGCGGCTCCCGGTCTCCGCGCCCCGCGCCGCCGCCCGCCCCCTGATCGCCGCCCCGCCGGCCCCGAACCGCCCCGGACATTTGAAACTTCTCCGCAAACGCGTATTGCTTCGGGAAAACCCGCGCGAAACTCGGCGCGAAGGCCTTGGGGAGGATACCGGCATGACGAGCACCAACGGCGGGAGCGAGGATCTCCAGGCGATCCGCGAAGGCGTGGCCGCGGTCTGCGCGCGCTTCGGCGACGATTACTGGGGGCGCTGCGACGACGAAGCGACCTTCCCCCGCGACTTCCACCGCGCCATGGCCGAGGGCGGCTGGCTCGGCGTCACCATGCCCGAGGCCTATGGCGGCGCCGGTCTCGGCGTGCGCGCCGCGGGGACGGTGATGCACGAAGTGGCCCGCCATGGCGGCGGCATGGCCGCGGCCTCCTCGATCCATATCAACATGTTCGGCCCGCATCCGCTGGTGGTTCACGGCACCGAGGACCAGAAGTCCCGCTGGATCCCCCGCCTCGTCTCGGGCGAGGATCAGGTCTGCTTCGGCGTGACCGAGCCCGACGCCGGGCTCGACACCACCAACATCAAGACCTTCGCCACCAAGGTCGATGGCGGCTACTCGATCACCGGCCGCAAGATCTGGACCTCCACCGCCCAGGTGGCCAACAAGATCCTGATCCTCACCCGCACCACCAGGCGCGAGGACTGCAGGAAGCCGACCGAGGGCATCACCGTCTTCTACACAGACCTCGACCGCAGCAAGGTCGAGGTCAAGCGCATCCCCAAGCATGGCCGCGCGGCGGTGGATTCCAACCTCACTTATTACGACGAACTCTTCGTGCCCGACGACCATCGCATCGGCGAGGAAGGCCGCGGCTTTTATTACCTCCTCGACAGCCTCAACCCCGAGCGCATCCTGATCGCGCTGGAGGCCATCGGCATGGGCGAGGACGCGCTGGACCGCGCCGCCAGATACGCCCGTGAGCGCGTGGTCTTCGGCCGGCCCATCGGCCAGAACCAGGCCATCCAGCACCCGCTGGCGGAATGCTGGGCCAAGCTGGAGGCCGCCAGGCTGATGGCCGAGCGGGCCGCGGATCTCTACGATTCCGGCCAGCCCTGCGGGGCGGAGGCCAACGGCGCCAAGCTGCTCGGCGCGCGGGCGGGCTACGACGCCTGCCTTCAGGCCGTGATGACCCATGGCGGCATGGGCTACGCCAAGGAATACGTGGTCGAGCGCCTGCTGCGCGAAGTGATGATCAACCGCATCGCCCCGGTTTCGGAGCAGATGATCCTGTCCTTCATCGGAGAGCGCGTGCTGGGCCTGCCCAAGTCCTATTGACCCGAGGGCCGGCGGCGCGGGCGCATGATCCGCCCCGCGCCGCCGGCCCGCCCCGCCATCACGAACCTGCCGACCGTCAGGCGCCCGGCCATGGGGACTGGATTCCCGCGCGCGGCCTGTGGTCTGATCCTTTGCAACGGGTCCCGCGCGCCGCAGCCGGACCCCTCCGCCGGAGCCGCCGCATGACGTCCATGACCCTCCCCGCCGCGCTTTCCGCCCGGCTCGACGCCGCCATCCCCGCGCCCGAGGCCGACGGCTACGCCCCGCGCATCGTGGCGACGGTGGAGGACGGGATCGGCTGGATGACCTTCTCCAACCCCCGCCGCCGCAATGCGGTGACGCTGGGCATGTGGAAGCAGATCCCGCTGGTCTGCGAGGCCTTCGAGGCCGCCCCCGAAGTGCGCGTCGTGGCCCTGCGGGGCGAGGGCGAGGCCTCCTTCGTCTCGGGCGCCGACATCTCGGAATTCGACCGGGTGCGCTCCACGCCCGCGGATGTGGCCAGCTACGACGTGGCGGGCAAGGTGGCCGGCGCCGCGATCCTGGGCCTGAAGAAACCCACGGTGGCGGTGATCCGGACCTGGTGCATCGGCGGCGGGCTCGCCACCGCGCTGAACTGCGACCTGCGCTTCGCCGCCGAGAACACGCGCTTCGCCGTGCCCGCGGCCCGGCTGGGGCTGGGCTATCGCTATGCCGGCATCCGCACGCTGGTGGACATCGTCGGCGCCGCCGCGGCCCGCGAGATCTTCTTCACCGCCCGCCAGTACGACGCCGAGGAGGCGCTGCGCATGGGCCTGATCTCCCGCACCGCGCCGGTCGAGGGGTTCGAGGCGGCGGCGAAAGAGTATCTCGCCCAGATCGCCGGCAACGCGCCGCTGACCGTGGCCGCGGCCAAGATGGCGATCAACGTGGCGCTGGAGGACAAGGCCGAACGGGACCTGTCCGACGTCGAAGCCGCCGTCGCCGCCTGCTTCGCCTCCGAGGATTACGAGGAAGGCCGCCGCGCCTTCCGCGAAAAGCGCAAACCGCAGTTCAAGGGGCGCTGACGGGGGCGGCGCGCCGCCCCTTCCCCCCTCTCCCGGCCGCGGGGAGGGCGCGACATGACCAACAGACCGGAGGCCGGCCCCGCCGGACCGCCCGGCGCACAGGGAGGAACGGCGCGATGGCGCAGGATGGCGCGGGCCCAAGCCCAGGCGCGGGCGCGGGCGCGGGCGCGGGCGCGGGCGCGGACAATGCCGGCAAGCCCGCGGGCAGGAAGGCCGAGCCGCCGGTCTCCCCCGGCATGGTCCCTACCGGCACGATCGAGGCCGAGACCCCGCATGGCCGGGTCCTGGGCCAGGTGCGGGGCGAGGGGCTGGCCTTTCTCGGCCTGCCCTACGGGGCGGATACCGGCGGCGCCCGCCGCTTTCTGCCCCCCGCCCCGGTCGAGCCGTGGTCCGGCCTGCGCGACGCGACCCGGCTGGGCGACGCGGCGCCCCAGGCGATCCGGCCGCGGTCGCCGCTGTTCGATTATCTCGGGCTGCGGGGCGCGGTCTCCGAGGATTGCCTGAGGCTCAACGTCCACACGCCGGGCCTCGACGGCGAGCGGCCGGTGATGGTCTGGCTGCATGGCGGCGCCTTCGCCTTCGGGACCGGCAATTCGCCGGGCTATGACGGGGGCGCGCTGGCGGCGCGGGGCGACGTGGTGGTGGTCACCGTGAACCACCGGCTCAACGCCTTCGGATACCTGACGCCCGAAACCTGCGACCCGCGCTTCGCCGCCTCCGGCATGGCGGGGATGCTGGACCTCTGCCAGGCGCTGGAATGGGTGCGCGACGCCATCGCGGGCTTCGGCGGCGATCCGGACAACGTCACGATCTTCGGCCAGTCCGGCGGCGGCGCCAAGGTGGCGATCCTGATGGCGATGGAGCGGGCGAAGGGCCTGTTCCACCGGGCGATCATCCAGTCGCCCTCCTCCGGCTTCCGCGTGCAGGAACCCGAGGAGACCCGCCCCTACGCCGCCGACCTGGCCCGCGAACTGGGGCTGGCGCCCGGCGACATGGCGGGGCTGCAGGCCGCGCCGATGGAGGACGTGCTCGACGCCATGGGCCGGGTGCTGGCGGCCCGCGGCATGGCGGACCGTTTCCGGCCGACGCTCGACGGGATCAGCCTCGCCGCCCATCCGTTCCACCCCGAGGCGCCGGCGATCTCCGCCGACATCCCGGTGATGATCGGCTACGCGGAGCATGAGGCGACCTTCCACCTCGCCGCCGACCGCGCCCGGCGCGAGGGGATGACGGACGAGGACCTGCTCGCCCGCGTCGCCCGCTTCATGCAGGTGGACGAGGACGAGGCGGCGGGCGTCATCGCCGCCTACGCCCGCAACCATGCGGGGGCGTCGAACATCGACTTGCTGGCGGATATCGCCGGGGATCATCTCTACCGCCTGACCACCATCGAGGGCGGGCTGGCCAAGGCCCGGCAGGGGGGCGCGCCGGTCTGGCTCTACGCCTTCCGGTGGGAGAGCCCGGCGGCGGGCGGCATCCTGCGATCGCCCCACACCGCCGAGCTGCCTTTCGTCTTCGGGCGCACCGATCTGGCCGCGCGCTTCGCGGACGACGGCCCGCGGGCGCGGGCCTACGCGGAAACGACCATGGACACGTGGCTGCGCTTCGCCCGCCATGGCGACCCGAACGGCGGCGACCTGCCCCCCTGGACGCCGCTGAGCGGGGACGAACGCCCCGACACCATGGTCTTCTCCCCCGACGGCTGCGCCATGGTCCCCGATCCCGCCGGCGAGGACCGGGCCGAGATGACCCGCCATCGCCGGTTCCGCCCCGGCTCCGCCTTCAATTTCCTCCGCCTGTGACCGTCTCGAAGGACCCCATGCCCGAACCTGACTCCGCCGCGCCGGTTTCCGCCGAGCCCTCTCCCGCGCCCCACCCTGTTCCCGGCCCGCCGACCCTCGAGGTCTCGGGCCGCGTCGCCACCATCACCCTGCGGCGCCCCGACCGGGCCAACGTGCTGCAACCCGAGGACCTGGCCGCCCTCGACGACCATGTGCAGGCCGTGGACGCGATGCCCGAGGTGCTGGCGCTGGTGCTGCGGGCCGAGGGGCGGTTCTTCTGCTCGGGCTTCGACATCGGGGCGATCGGCAATGCCCGGCGGGTGGATTTCGGGGCCATGGTCGACCGGGTCGCCGCCGCGCGGCCCGTGACCATCGCCGCCATCCAGGGCGGCGTCTACGGCGGCGCCACGGACCTGGCGCTCGCCTGCGACTTCCGGGTGGGGGCGGAGGGGGTGGACATGTTCCTCCCCGCTTCCCGGCTCGGGCTGGTCTTCTACCGCGGCGGGCTGGAGCGTTATGTCCGCCGGCTGGGCCTGGACGCGGCCAAGCGGATCTTCCTGACCTGCGAGCGGCTCGACGCGGCCGAGATGAAGCGCATCGGCTTCCTCACCGACCTGGTTCCGGCGGAGGCGCTGGAGGCGCGGGTGGAAGCGCTGGCCGCCACGCTGGGCGCGCTGGCCCCGATCGCGGTGATCGCCATGAAGAAGCACCTCAACGCCATCGCCGACGGGGTTTTCGACGCGGAGGCCCACGCGGTCGATGCGGCCCTGGCCGGCGGCTCCGCCGACCTGCGCGAAGGTCAGCGCGCGTGGAAGGAAAAGCGCCCGCCCCGCTTCACCGGCGCCTGAGACGCCGGAGACGGCGCCGCCCGGCGCCCGGCCTCCCCGCGCCGCGGGCGGGCGGGCGCGGCCGGGGGAGAGACCTCGACGCGGCGCCTTCCCTCCCCCGCCCCCTCCCGCCTTCCCCTCCCCCCTCCCACTCCCCCCTCCCACTCCCCCCTCCCGCTCCCCCCTCCCGCTCCGGCGGTCCGCGCAAGTTGCGCGCCCGCCCGCGGGTCTAGGGTGGCGAGAGCCTTTCCGCGTCGCCGCTCGTCCACGAGCCGTCGCGCGCCCCCGTCCGTCCCGGCCCGCGCCAAGGGAGACCCGATCATGTTCATCAACGCCGCCGCCCCCCGCGACCCCAACCTGGAGAAATTCCGGATGGAGGTCCGCGAGTTCTGCCAGACCGAGATCGGGCCCGAGATGCGCCGCATCCTCGACCTCGGCCAGCATCTGCCCAAGGACATGCATGACGGCTGGCTCAAGGCGCTCGGCCGCAAGGGCTGGCTGACCGGCCATTGGGCCAAGGAGCATGGCGGGCTGGGCTGGACGCCCGAGGAGTCCGCCATCTTCCGCGATGAGACCGACGGCGCCGCCGCCCCCTGGCTCGCCCCCTTCGGCGTCACCATGGTCGGGCCGGTGATCTACACCTTCGGCACGCCCGAACAGAAAGCCCGCCACCTGCCCGGCATCCGGAAGAACGACGTCTGGTGGTGCCAGGGCTATTCGGAGCCGGGCTCGGGCTCGGACCTCGCCAGCCTCAAGACCCGCGCGGTGCGCGACGGCGACGACTACGTGGTGAACGGCCAGAAGATCTGGACCACGCTCGCCCATTGGGCCGACTGGATCTTCTGCCTGGTGCGCACCGACCCGGACGCGCCCAAGAAGCAGCAGGGCATCTCCTTCCTGCTGATCGACATGAAGACGCCCGGCATCACCGTGCGCCCGCTGATCACGCTCGACCTCGGCCATCACCTCAACGAGGTGTTCTTCGAGGACGTGCGCGTGCCGGCCGAGAACCTCATCGGCGAGGAGAACAAGGGCTGGGACTACGCCAAGTTCCTGCTGGCCCATGAGCGGGTCGGCGTGGCCGAAATCGGCAAGTTCGGCCGCTACCTCGCGCAGCTTCGCAAGCTGCTGGGCGAGACCCGCGAAGGCGGCCGCCCGCTGAGCGAGGACCCCGGCTTCCGCCGCCGGCTGGCGGAGCTGGAGATGAACCTCTCCACCCTCAAGGCCATGCATGCGGACGCGCTGGCGCAGGGGACGCCGGGGCTGATCTCGGCCGCGGCGCTCAAGATCCGCGGCTCGGAGCTTCAGCAGGCCATTCTCCAGACCATGACCGACGTGCTCGGCCGCCACGGGCTCGCCTATCAGGCCGACGCGCTGATGGCGGGCTGGAACGGCGAGCTGGTCGGACCGGAGGAAAGCGCCGGCATCCTGGCCGAACATCTGCATCGCCGGGCCGCGACCATCTACGGCGGGTCGTCCGAGATCCAGCGCAACATCATCGCCAAGGGCGCGCTGGGGCTCTGAGCCCCCGCCTGCGCGACCACGAGAGCGACCCGAGAGAGGAGAGACCATGCCCGCCTTTTCGTCCGAGGAGCGCCAGCTCCTGCATGACAGCGCCACCGAGTATTTCGCCGACCGCTACGGGCCGGAGCGCGCCCTGGCGCTGACCCGCGACGACGGCCCCGACGGGTTCGGCCGCGCCGAGTGGAAAAGCTACGCCGAACTGGGCTGGCTGGGGCTGATGCTGCCCGAGGACGCCGGCGGCTCCGAGGGCGGGCTGACCGAGGCCGCGATCCTCTTCGCCGCCGCCGGGGCGGAACTGGCGGCCGAGCCGCTGATCCCCTGCCTGGTGCTGGGCGCGGGCGCGGTGACGGGCCTGGGGACGGAGGCCCAGCAGGCCGCGCTGGAAGGCGTGGCCGAGGGCGAGAAGATCCTGGGCTTCCTGCATTACGAGCCCGGCTCGGGCTTCGCCCGCGACCATGTCGAGACCATCGCCCGCCCCACCGCGGACGGCTACGCGCTGACCGGGGACAAGGCGTTCTCGGCCGGCGCCCATGCCGCGGACCTGCTGGTGGTGTCGGCGCGCATCGGCGGGCCGGACGGGCCGGTGGGCCTGTTCCTCGTGCCCGGCGACGCGGGCGGGCTGCACCGCGTGCCCGCCCCGGCCCTGGACGGGCGGCGCGGCGCGGCGGCGACGCTCGACGGCGTGGCGGTGTCGGCCGACGCGCTGCTGGGCGGGACCACGGACGACCGGCTCGCCGCCATCGACCGGCTGCTGGACCGGGCCGCGCTGGCGGTCTGCGCCGACATGCTGGGGGCGATGACCAAGGCGTCCGAGATCACCACCGACTACCTCAAGACCCGCGAGCAGTTCGGCCAGAAGCTCTCGTCCTTCCAGGTGCTCCAGCATCGGCTGGTGGACATGCGCATCTGCTGCGAGGAGAGCCGCGCCGCCATCCACGCCGCCCTCACCGCCCAGGACGAGAACGCGCCCGACGCCGCCATCGCCGCCTGGCGCGCCAAGGCCGAGACCGCCCGCGCCGCCCGCTTCGTCGGCGGCCAGGGGGTGCAGCTTCACGGCGGCATGGGCATGACCGACGATCTCGGCATCGGCCACTACTACAAGCGCCTGTCGGTCAACGAGGCGCTTTTCGGCGACGCAGCCTGGCATATCGACCGGCTGGCGGCGCGGGAGGACGCGCGCGCCGCCCAGCCCGCGGCGCCGGAGATGGCGGGGGCCTGAGCGCCCCCCCTTTCCCCCCTCCCCCCTTCTCCGCCGAGGCCCGCCCCATGACCGAACAGACCATCCGCACCGACGCCCCCGCCGAGGGCGTCGCCCGCATCACGCTGGCCCGACCGGAGATGCGCAACGCCCAGAACCTCGCGATGCTCTACGCGCTGAACGACGCCTTCGACGCGGCGGCGCATGATCCGGGCGTGAAGGTCATCGTGCTGGCCGCCGACGGCCCGCATTTCTCCTCCGGCCACGACCTCGCCGCCGACCGGACCATGCCCGACGCGCCGACCGTCACCCCCTGGGGCGGCTTCGACGCGCCGGGCGCCGAAGGCCGGCAGGCGCGCGAGGAGGAATACTATCTCGGCTTCTGCCAGCGCTGGCGGGACCTTCCCAAGCCGACCATCGCGCAGGTCCACGGCAAGGCCATCGCCGGCGGGCTGATGCTGGCGGCGGTCTGCGACCTGATCGTGGCCTCCGAGGACGCCACCTTCTCCGACCCGACCGTGGCCTTCGGGGTCAACGGGGTGGAGTGGTTCTCCCACCCCTGGGATTTCGGGCTGCGCAAGGCCAAGGAGCTGCTGTTCACCGGCGGGATGCTGGGCGCGGCGGAGGCGCGCGCCATCGGCTTCGTCAACCATGTCGTGGCGCGAGACGAGCTGGAGGGCTTCACGCTGGGCCTGGCGAAGCGCATCGCCTCGCGCCCCGCGATGGGGCTGCGGCTGGCCAAGCAGTCGGTGAACGCCGCGCAGGACGCGCAGGGGTTCCGGACCGCCATGACCACCGCCATGGCGTTGCACCATGTGGGCCACTCCAACAACGTCGAGGTGCACGGCAAGATCGTGGACCCCGCCGGCATGGAGGTGATCCGCCGCGAGGCCAAGGGGGGCTGAGGCCCCCGCCTCTCCCCCTCCCCCCTGTCGCTCAAGGAACCTGCGCCATGTCCGACGACATCCTGCTGATCGATGCCCCCCGCCCCATGGTCCGCCGCCTGACCCTGAACCGGCCGGAAAAGCGCAACGCCATGTCCAACGCCCTGTGCGCCCGCCTGTTCAAGGCGCTGGAGGACGCGGACCTGGACCCGGACGTGCGGGTCACGGTGATCCGGGGCGCGGGGCCGTCCTTCTGCTCGGGCTACGACCTCTCGGCGGACCTGGAGGCCGACCGGCCCTATCACACCGCGCGGGGCCACCAGAGCTGGAGCCGGCATGTGGTGGAGGGCTGGTTCCGCATGTGGGATCTGGCCAAGCCCGTGGTGGCGCAGGTGCATGGCCATTGCCTGGCCGGCGGGTCGGAGCTGGCGACCGCCTGCGACGTGGTCTACGTGGCCGAGGACGCGCAGATCGGCTACCCGCCCACCCGGCTGATGAGCCCGCCGGACATGCAGTTTCATCCCTGGCTGATGGGCATGCGGCGGGCGATGGAGATGTATCTGACGGGCGACTCGATCTCCGGCGCCCAGGCCGCCGCCGACGGTTTCGCCACCCGCGCCTTCCCCGCCGACCGGCTGGAGGACGAGGTGCTGGATTTCGCCGAACGCGCCGCCAAGGTCCCCTCCGACCTCCAGCAGATCAACAAGCGCTCCGTCCATCGGGCGATGGAGATCATGGGGATGCGCGACGGGCTGCGGGCGGGGACGGAGATCCAGTCGCTCGCCTTCACCACCGATCCCAGCCGCGAATACCGCGAGCGGTTCAAGCGTGACGGCGGCAGCGTGAAGGGCCTGTTGACCGAGCGCGACAAGCCGTTCGAAGGTTGAGGGGTCGGACTCGATCGGGGGCCCGCCAAGGACAGGGAGACCACATCGTGACCATCGCCAGGAACACCGTTTGCCTGTGGTTTGATGGCGAGGCCGAAGCCGCAGCGCGCTTCTACGCCGAAACCTTCCCCGACAGCGCGGTGACCGCGGTGTTCCGGGCGCCGACGGACTTCCCCCAGGGCAAGGCGGGCGACGTGCTGACGGTGACGTTCACCGTGCTCGGCCTGCCCTGCCTCGGGCTCAACGGCGGGCCGGCCTTCCCGCAGACCGAGGCCTTCTCCTTCCAGGTCGCCACCGACGACCAGGCGGAAACCGACCGCTGCTGGAACGCCATCGTCGGCAATGGCGGGGCCGAAAGCGCCTGCGGATGGTGCAAGGACCGCTGGGGGCTGAACTGGCAGATCACCCCGCGCACCCTGACCGAGGCGCTGGCGGCGGGCGGCGACGAAGCCGCCCGCGCCTTCCAGGCGATGTTGACCATGACGAAGATCGACGTGGCGGCCATCGACGCCGCGCGCCGGGGCTGAGTCTCAGCCGCCGCGGCGGGTCGGGGGGTCAGATATGGCCCAGCAAGACCAGGATCAGCACGATCACCAGCACCAGGCCGAGACCGCCGCTGGGCCCGTAGCCCCAGTTGGCGCTGTGCCCCCAGCGCGGCAGGGCGCCGATGAGAACGAGAATGAGAACGATGACCAGAATCGTGCCGAGCATGAGTTTCTCCTTTGGGCGTCAAGGCGACCGTGACCTGGGCGCGCGGCTCCGTCGCCGGCGCGGACCGGCGTGGCGGAGGCGTCCGCCTCGGGGTCGTCTCGGTGTTGCGATCGTCGCGAGGCGATCGGCGCGGATCGGGCGCCGGGCCGCCAGGGGCGACGGCGTTCGAAGGACGCGGCCGGCGCGGTCGGCGGCGATGCGTCCGTAAGGTTCATTTAGCGCATTTGAGAAATAGTCACGGAAACGCGACCGATTTCGCCTCCGTCGCGCGCCCGATCAGGCGGCCGCCCGCCCCCGAAACGCCAGGGGGCGCGCTTTTCAGCGCGCCCCCCCCCCCGGTCCTTCGCCGCGTCTCCGCGCGGCCTGGCCTTCGCCGCGTCCCCGCGCGGCCTGGCCGCGGCCGCCCCCCGCGCGGCGCTCAGCCCGCCGCCGGTTCCGCGAGGTTCACCAACAGGTTGCGCATCCGGTCCGGCGCCTCGACCTCGAAGCCCAGCACCGCCGAACACAGGGCCTTGCCGAAATTGTCCATGGCGAGGCTGCGCGACACGCCGCCCCCCAGCGCCCCCTCGCACACGAATTGCAGGGCGCCGAGATTGTCGAGCCGGTGGCGCGTGACCTCGCCGGTGATGGCGCCGCGGTAATGCGCCTTGAACGCCTCGGGCGTGAGCTGCTCGCACAGGATCTCGAACAGCGGATCGGAATAGGCGATGACCGAGATCAGCGCGGTGTTGCCCTTGTCGCCGGAACGGACATGGGCGAGGTGGCGTAGCTGAACCCGCATCTCAGACCTCCAGCATGGTGATTTCGGGGGCGACCGCGTCGCGGTCGATCATCGCGGACCACACGCCCACGACCTCGCGCACCCGCTGGCGGTGACCGCCGCGCTTGCCGGTCATCGCCACGCCGGACACCGCCATGCCGTCGACCTCGCGCCCCACCTTGAAGGCCTCGGCATAGGTCTGCGTGCGGGCGGCGACGCGGACGGCGACCTCGTAGGGCTCGGGCGCGTCGGCGGGGGTGGCGGCGCCGTGGACGGAGTTGTAGCCCACGAAATCGATGCGCACCTCGTCCGCCTTCAGGCCGACGATCCTGAACCGTTCCTCCAGGATCCGCTTGGCGAGCCTGGCGCGGTCCAGCGCCCCCGGCCCGGCATAGAGGAACATGTCCTCGCCGATATACCCCTCCCGGCAGCCGATGGAGACCTTGAGCCGCTCGGGACGCGGCTTGCCGGTCACGCCCTCGATGCGCACGCGGCCGTCGTTCAGCTCGGTCAGCTTCGCGGTGGAGAAATCCACCACCACGTCGGGGGTGACATAGGCGCGGGGGTCGTGGACCTCGTAGAGCATCTGCTCCTTCACCGAGCCCAGCGAGATGCGCCCGCCGGTCCCCTCCAGCTTGCCCAGCACGCAGGCGCCGTCCTCGGTCACGTCGGCGATGGGAAAGCCGAGGTTCCACGGCTCGGGCACGTCCTTGAAACCGGGATCGGAGAAGTAGCCGCCGGTGATCTGGGCGGCGCATTCCATCAGGTGCCCGATGGCGGCGCCGGCGCCGAGCCGGTCGAGATCGTCCGGCGTCCAGCCGAATTCATGCAGCATCGGGCCGAGGAACAAGGCCGGGTCGGCGCAGCGGCCGGTGATGACGATGTCCGCGCCCATGCCCAGCGCCCGGGCGATGGGTTCGGCCCCCAGATAGGCCTCGGCCGAGAGCAGGGCGTCCCCGAAACCCGTCGGATCGGCGCCCGTCTCCAGGATCGGGCCGCAGCGGTCCATGCGGTCGGTGACGACGCCGCCGGTGACGCAGGCGACCTTCTTGCCGGTCGCGCCCAGCTTGCGCAGATGCCAGCGCACCCGGTCCGCGGCCCCCTCCGGATCCACCCAGCCCTGGTTGGACACGATGCGCGTGCCGGCCTTCAGGCAGCCGGGCAGCACCGCCTCCATCCGGTCGTCCAGGTAGGGATCCCAGCCGATGGCGTTGGGGTCCTCGGCCTTGCGGACCTGGGCCATGGAGATGGTGACCTCGGCCATGGTCTCGAAGCACATGTAGTCGAGGGCGCCGCGGTCGGCGCTCCAGCGCGCGGGTTCGACGCGGTCGCCCATCCAGGCGGAGCCGGAGCCGATGCGGATGGATTTCATCGCGGCGCCCTCGCGCACGGACGAGGGGTGTAGGGGTCGGTCATGGCATCCTCCCGGAAACGGTCGCGCCCTTCGGAACGGGGCGTCTGCGGGGGGCATCATGGCGCGCGGGGGCCGGTGCGGGACAGGCCGTCCGCCTGATATTTCGTGAGATGGAATTTTTGAAAGGCTACTCAGCCCCTTATTTTCCGCGGTTTTCGCGTTTTCGACACAGGTTGCGTCTGAAAGATTTCGTCAGATGGAATTTTGCAAACCGCAATTCGCCAGCAGACGTTCGCGGATCAGGGCGGCCTCCTCGCGCAGCATGGCGGCCAGCTCCGCCTCCCGCGCCAGGATCCGGTCGGTGGGGCCGACCACGCTGACCGCCCCGGTCAGGCCCGCTTCCGGCGCCCGGATCGCCACCGCCACGCCGCCGCCGCCGGGGGTGATGAGATCCGCGACCAGCGCATGACCGCGGGTCCGGGCCCGCTCGGCCTCCCGCTCCAGCAACCCGCGCGAGAGCAGGGGGAAGCGGGCCAGCGCCGGCTCGACCCGATCCAGCGCCGCTTTCGCCTCACCCTGCGGCAGGGCCGCCAGCAGCGCCAGCGCCCCCACGCCGACCCCCAGCGGGCGCCGCCGGCCGATGCCCAGCGTGTCGACCCGGATCGGGTGGCGGCCGAATTCATGCGCGATATACAGCGCCTCGTCCCCGCAGCGCACCGACAGCATCGCGGTGTCGTCGCTCAGCACCGAGAGCCGCAGCATCGAGGCATGAGCCGCCTCGCGCAGGATCCCGGCCCGGCCGGCCTGCCCCAGCCGCCCGGCCAGGGGCGACAGCGCGTAGAGCCGGCGGCGGCCGTGGCGGCGCACCAGGCCGTTCTCGGCCAGGGTTTCGAGGACGCGCGCGGCGGTGGCCTGATGCAGGTCGGCGGCGGCGGCGATGTCGATCAGCCGAAGCGGCGCGTCGAAGCCCGCCAGCGCGCGCAGGACCGCGCAGGCTTTCTCGATCGAATTGGTGCCGCCCCCCGCAGCGGCGGGCGGGCCGGGCGATCGCGCGGCGTCGGGCGGCGGGCTCATCCGCGCCCGCCCCGCCCATGACGGCGCGGAGCCCCGGCCGCGACCGCTTCCGGCCCCCCGGGGCCGGCCCAGGGACCGGAGGCGCCGGCGGCGGCCTCGGTCCGGCCCAGGCGCTCGGCCTCCTCCGCCAGGGCGAGCGCGATCTCCCCGCGCCGCGACAACAGCCGGTCGGTCAGCGAGACCACGCTGAGCGCGGCCACCGTCACCCCGTCGGCATTGCGCACCGGGACGCCGATGGCGCTCACCCGGTCATGCGAATGCTCCTGCGCCAGGGCGTGCCCGTCGCGGCGGGCGGCGGCGACGTCCTCGCGGATGCGCTCCAGCGTCAGGCGCGGGTGATCGGCCAGGCGCAGGGGGATCACCTCCAGGCAGGCCTCGGCGCGCGCAGGCGGCGCGAAGGCCAGCAGGGCGAGCCCGCCGCCCCCCACCCCCAGCATCCGCCGGGCGCCGGGCTGCAGGCTGACCGGCCCCACCGGAAAGGCCCCCTGCGCCCGGTCGAGGCACAGCGCGTCCAGCCCGCTGGCCACCGACAGCAGCGCCGTGTCGCCCAGCAGGCGGGCCAGCCGGGCCAGCCCCGGCGCCGCGGCGACGCGCAGTTCCTCGGGCGAGGCGCGCCGGGCGAAGGCGACGGTCTCCGGCCCGGAGGCATAGGTCTTGCCGGGATTGATCCGCTCCACGAAGCGTTCGCGGGTCAGCGCGTCGAGCACGCGCAGCGCGGTGCCCCACGGCAGGCCGGTGTCCCTGGCGATCTCGGTCAGACGGTCGCCGGGCTGCTCGCCCACGCGTCGCAACACGCGGCACACCTTGTCGATGGCGCTGGTATCAGAGGTCTTGCGGGGCATGTCGGCTCCCGTTGCGGACGAACCCATGAAACCTTCGGCAAGCCGATGGCGAGCGGAAGGGGCTCGCCGAGGTGGCGGCGCGCAGGTCGTTCATCTTAGCATGAATCCGCGGAGTCCAAAGGATATTGGCGGCGCGGGCCGAACGCCGCCCCCCCCAACGCCGCCCCCCCCCCGCAAGCCGGCCATCGGCCGCCGGTCAGTCCGGGCGCGGCGGCAACGCGGCCCGCGGGATCATGCAATGCACGCCCCGCGTCTGGTTCACCACCTGGGTGATGCGCAGGTCCGCGGCCAGCGAACACAGGGAATAGGCGTCCTGCGGCGCCATCCCCGCGACCTCGCCCAGCCAGCGGATCATCACCCGCAGCGCCTTCTCCATCGCCTGGTCCAGATCGGGATCGAGACCGAGCGCGATCAGGTGGGTTCCGGTCTCGGCCCGCGGCGCCTCCAGCCGCAGATCCTTGCGCAGGATGAATTCGAAGGTCCCGGTCAGCGACGTCTCGATGGCGGTCACGCAGACCTCGCCGTCGCCCTGCACCGCATGCCCGTCCCCGCAGAAGAAGTTCCCCCCCGGCACGAAGCAGGGCAGGAACAGCGCCGCGCCGGGGACCAGCTCCTTCAGGTCGAGATTGCCGCCGAAGGCGCGGGGCACCAGGCTCGTCACCCGGCCCCAGTTCGGCGGCGGCGCCGTGCCCATGACCCCGAAGAAGGGGGCGAGCGGCAGCTCCCCGCCCCAGGGCAGCGGCGCGGTGCGGCTCTCCAGGTCCAGGGGCATGTTCAGCACCCGGCCGTGCTGGAAATCGTCGGGCAGCGCCCCGGCGAGCGGCCGGATCATGTTCCAGCCCCAGTCGGTGCGCAGCGCGATGTCCCGGATGCGGATTTCGAGCACGTCGCCGGGCTCGGCCCCCTCCACCGCCACCGGGCCGGTGAGGATATGGCCGGGCAGCATGCGTTCGGCCCGGGCATGGATATCGTGCATCTCGGGCGGCACGAAGAAGCCCTCGGGCGGCAGGTGGTCGGGGCCGCCGGACACGGTCTCGATCACCACCACATCGCCCGACGCCACGGTCAGCGCCGGCGGCGTGGCGGCGTCGAGGAACCCCCAGCGCACGGTTTCGGGCGTGGCGGTGAGGCGATGTTCGGCCATGGGGAGGCTCCGGCAAGGGGGAAGACGCCGCCATCAGGCCCCGCCCCCGGCCTGCGGTCAAGGCGCGCGGTTGACCAATTCCGCGGCCGGGGAAAGGGTATGCGCGAAACATCAGCAGAGGGGGTGTCCGGCATGGCGGAGCTTTGGCAGGCGTCGGCCGCGGTGATCGCGGCGCGGGTGCGGTCGCGGGAGACCAGCGCGCGCGAGGAATGCGAGGCCGCCATCGCGCGGATGCAGGCGGTGAACCCCGCGATCAACGCCGTGGTGGACGAGACCGCCGAAGCCGCGCTGGCCGAGGCCGACGCCGTGGACGCCAAGCTCGCCCGCGGGGAGGAGCCGGGACCGCTCGCCGGCGTGCCCTGCACGGTGAAGATCAACATCGACTATGCCGGCCGGCCCACCACCAACGGGCTGAAGCTGCAAAAGGACCTGACGGCGCCCGAGGACAGCCCGATCGTGTCCAACCTGCGCGCCGCGGGCGGCGTCGTGATCGGGCGGACCAACACCCCGGCCTTCTCGCTGCGCTGGTTCGCGCGCAATTCGCTGCACGGGACCACGCTGAACCCCCATGACCGGACGCTGACGCCGGGCGGGTCCTCCGGCGGCGCGGGGTCCGCCGTGGCGGCGGGGATCGGGGCGGTGGCGCATGGCACGGATATCGCGGGATCGATCCGCTATCCCGCCTATGCCTGCGGGGTCCACGGGCTGCGGCCGACCCTGGGGCGTGTGCCGGCGGCGAACCTCTCGGGCGCCGACCGGTCCATCGGGGCGCAGCTCACCGCCGTCTCCGGACCGCTGGCGCGCACCATCGACGACCTGCGCATCTCGCTCGCCGCCATGTCGGCGGAAGACCTGCGCGACCCCTGGCGGATGCCCGCGCCCCTGACCGGGCCGGCGGTTCCCCGCCGCGTCGCGCTCTGCCTCGCGCCCGACGGGATGAAGGTGGACCCGGAAGTGACCGAGGCGCTGAAGGGCGCCGCCGCCGCGCTGTCGGATGCGGGCTGGGAGGTCGACGAGATCGCCCCCCCCTCCATCGCCGAGGCGCAGCGCATCAACATCGCCCTGTGGATGCTGGATTTCTCGGTCAACGGCACGCCGAAACTGGCGCCTGAAGGCGACCCGGACGCCATCTTCTGCGCCGCGCAGATGATGAAGATCGCCGAGGGCTCGGACCCGGTGAAGGCGCTTCAGGACCGCATCCCCCTGCTGCGCGCCTGGCAGATGTTCCTGGAGGACTGGCCGGTGCTGCTCTGCCCCATGTCCGGGGAGGCGCCGTTCGAGAACAACTCCGATGTGCGCTCGGAGGCCGATTTCGCCCGCATCTACGCGGCCCAGATGACCCAGGTCGGGTTGCCGGCGCTGGGGCTGCCGGCGCTCTCGGTCTCCACCGGGCGGCCGGGCAGGCCGATGGGGGTGCAGCTTGTGGGGCGGAAGTTCCGCGAGGACGTGCTGCTGGAGGCCGGCGCCGCCATCGAGGCCGCGCATCCGCCGATCCGCCCCGTCGATCCGTTCGCAGCCGGCTGAGGGGGCGCCGACATGACCACGAAAACCGCGATCATCGGGCTGGGCATCATGGGACGGCGGATGCTGGAGCACATGCTGCGCCATCCCGACTACGCCCCGGATTTCCTCTGGGATCCGTCCGAGGCGGCCCGCGCCGAGGCCCTCGCGATCCATCCCGGCGCCGTGATGGCCGAGAGCGCCGAGGCGGCGATGGCGACGGCGGATCTCGTCTACCTCGCCTGCCCGCCGGTCCCCCGCAAGGCGCTGGCGCTGGCCGCGGCCGGGGCCGGGCGGGCGGTGTTCCTCGAAAAACCGCTGGGCGTCGATGTGGCCGAAAGCGAGGAACTCGTGGCCCGGCTCGACGCCATGGGCGCGCGGGCGGCGGTGAACTTCACCCAGGCCGCGGGCGGGGCGCTGACCGGCACGGTCGCGGCGGCGCAGGCGGGCGAGATGGGGCGGCTGGAAGGCGTCGACATCGTCGTCACCTATCCGGCCTGGCCCCGCGCCTGGCAGGTCGCCGCGGACTGGCTGCGCTTCCGCGAGGAAGGCGGCTATGTGCGCGAAGTCATCTCCCACTTCCTGTTCTTCTCGGAACGGGTGCTGGGGCCGCTGACCCTGGAAGCCGCCCTGCCGACCTATCCCGACGACCCGGCGCTGTGCGAGACCCACATGCTCGCCCGCCTGCGCTCGGAGGCCGGGGCGGTGGTGTCGGTGCTGGGCGCGGTCGGAGGGGCGCAGCCGGACCGCCAGCAGGTGACGGTGAAGGGGACGAAATCCTCCCGCCGGATCGAGGATTTCTACCGGGACTTCATCTCGGACGGCGGGGCCTTCGCGCGGATCGGCGAGGAGCCCGCCGATCCGCGGGCCGAAAGCCTGAAAGCGCAGCTCGACGACCTGTCGAAGCTGATGCGGGGCGAGCCCAACCGGCTCGCCACCCCGGCCGAGGCGCTGCGGGTGCAGAAGCTGGTCGAGGCGATGCTGGCGGGCAGGTGAGCGCGCAACCCATAGGGCGGGCGGCGGGTTCGCACCCGCCCTACGGGGGGCTGAGAGGTCAGGCCGCGGCGGGCTCGATCCCGAACACCTGCCGGGCGAAGACCGGGTAGACGTCGGCGATGCGCCGGGCCACCGGCCCCCGGATCAGGGACAGCGTGTCGGCGTCCGGCGTCGGCGTTTCCGCGAGATGCTCGGGAAGGTCGAAGTCGAACCCGGTATTGTCCCGCACCTCCTCCAGCGTCACGCCGGGATGGAGGGATTTCAGCCGGAACCGCCCCGCCTCGCGCTGGAAGTCGAAGAGGCAAAGGTTGGTGATCAGCGCGATCGGCCCGCCGGGGCGATGCACGCCGGGCTCCGACGTGCCGGGGGCGGAGACGAAATCCACCTTCTCCACCAGGGTCCGGCGGGTGTGCTCCCAGCGGAACAGGATCACCCGCGGCACCACGAAATAGAGATAGGCGGAGCCGAAGGACCCCGACCAGCGGACCTTCGCCTCCGGATAGTCGCCGACGCCGACCAGGTTCACATTGGCCCCGCCGTCGATCTGCCCGCCGGACAGGAAGAAGGCGTCGAGCCGCCCGCGACCCGCGAGGTCGAACAGCTCCGACCCGCCATTGGTCCAGAAGGTCGTCTTCTTGCTGCCGAGGATCGAGACGCGGGTTCCCCCGCCCGACCGCTCATTGGCCAGCAGCGCCCCCGTGCCGGGAATGGGCGAGACCATGCCCACGGCGACGTGGCGGGCGCCTTCCAGCAGGCCGGCGATGGCGGCGGCCTGGATCTCCTCGGGGCGGACGTCGGTTTCGCCGGCGCTCATTCCGCCGCCTCCGGACGGGCGAAGACATGGGCGGCGAGCCAGTCGCGGAAGCCTTCCTCGGTCCGCGCGGCGGACATGTAGGCGCGCACGGCGTCGAGATCGGTGGTCCCGTCCGCCTGCTGCGGCCAGCACGCGCCCGGCGCCTCGGCCAGCGCGGTGACGTAGAAATTGGGGATCACGGCGGGGGCGAGGGTCTCGTCCTCCATCAGGTCGCCGTCCACGATCCTCTCCACCGTCACGAGGGTCATGTCGGAGGCATGGGCGAGCGTCAGCAGGTCCCGGTTGCGGCCGATCCAGACATTGCCGTGGCGGTCGGCCATGGGCGCGTGGAACAGCGTCACGTCCGGGTTGATCGCCTTGAGCAGCGCCACCGGGTCGTCGGCCTCGAACGGGTTCGCCACCACCGCCCAGTCGTCGCGATGCGCCATGAGGTCGGAGCCGATCAGCCCGCGCAGCGCCGTGAAGGGCTGGCCCTTGGCCCCGGCCTGAAGCGCCGCGTAGACCGCCGGGCAGGTCGCGTCGACCACCTTCAGCGTCCCCGCCTTCACCGCCGCCGAGAACCGCGGCGCGGCGCCCAGTTCGGACATCGAGACGCCCGACGTCTCCACCGACCGCACGCAGCCGGCGCCGACCAGGATGTCGAGCATCATGCCCGAGGCCGGGAAGGCGCAGGTCGGGATGGTCACCAGGTCGAGATCCGTCACGCCGCGGCGCACCAGTTCCAGCGCCATGGCCATGGGGACGTCGGTCTGCTCGCCCTTGGTGACGCCGATCCGCGCGCCCGAAGGCACGAGGGCGGCGAGCGAGGCGGCGTCGGCGAGATGCTGCACGGTCAAGGCGAATCCTCCGGACTGGTTTCGCGGCTGCGTTTTTTGGGCGGGGCGCGCCGGGGGGCGCGGCCCGTTCGGCGCGCAGTATAGCGCGTGTCGCGCCCGGGCGCAGCGGAAACCGCGCGGACCCGGCGCGCGGGCGCATCGCATATGCGATTTCGGGCGCCCCGACCGGGGGCCGAAAACCCCGGCGGGGACGAGGTTTGCCCCGGTCCTCGCCCTGCCCCGCGCGCCCCCCGGCCCGGCCGCGCCCCGCGGCGCCGGCTTGATCCCGGCGCGCGGCTGCGCTCTGCTTCCCGGCAAAACGAGGCCGGACGCAAGACGGACGACGGGGCCGACCCCGCGCCGCCCGGCCCGATGGGGAGGAGCCCGCATGACATCCTACGACGCCCGAATGGCGGAGGCCGTGGCCGACGCCAATATCCCCAGCCTGCTCGCGATGCTGGTGCAGATGACCGGCGACACGGGCTGGATGGAGGCGCCCTACACCGTTTCGCGCGGCTACGGCATCGACGAGAACGACGGCGGCGGGCTGGCCCCGGAGGCCGCGGCGGAGGTTCGCGCGGCGGCGGTCGAGGCGATCCTGGCCTGGAAGGCGGGCCGACCGCTGGCCCTGCCCGATCCGGACGAGGCCATGCTGGTTCGCATTCTCTCGGCCTCGCTGGGCGACGCGGCGCCGGCGGAGTATGGGCCGATGCTGGCCTACGACCTCGACATGGTGACCCGCTGCGCAGTCAGCCCCGAGCCGATGCGCCTGTCCCCGCCCGAGGGCTTCCGGGTGCTGGTCATCGGCGCCGGCGCCGGGGGGATCTGCGCCGCGGTCCGGCTCAAGGATGCCGGCGTGCCTTACCTGCAGGTCGAACAGGCCGGGCGCGTCGGCGGGGTCTGGGCCGCCAACCGCTATCCCGGCGTGGGGGTCGACACGCCCAACCACCTCTATTCCTTCACCTTCGCCGACCATGACTGGGACCGCTGGTTCGTCTCCGGCGCCGAATTGCAGGGCTATCTGGAAGGGGTGGTCGAACGCTTCGACCTAGGCCCCGACCTGCGCCTGAACACCCGCGTGCGGCGCGCCGAATGGGACGAGGCCGCGCAGCTATGGCAGGTCGAGGTCGAGGGTCCGGACGGTGTCGAGACCCTGACCGCCAACGTGGTCATCGCCGGCTCGGGCCTGTTCAACCCCCCGAAAACCCCGGCGATCCCGGGGCTGGAGAGCTTCGGGGGCCCGTGTTTCCACACCGCCGAATGGCCCGAGGACATCGACCTCGGGGGCAAGCGGATCGGGGTGGTCGGCACCGGCGCCTCGGCGATGCAGAGCGTGCCGGCGCTGGCCCCCGAGGCCGCGCATCTCACGGTCTTCCAGCGTTCGCCCACCTGGGCGGTTCCGTTCGAAAAGCTGGGCGAGGCGGTGCCGGATTCCCAGCGGTTTCTCTTCGCCGAGGTCCCGCTCTACCGCGCCTGGTATCGGCTGCGGCTGAACTGGATCTGGTCCGACCGGCTGCTGCCCACCCTGCATATCGACCCCGGCTGGCCGCACCCGGAGCGCAGCCTCAACCGGACCAACGATCGCTATCGCCAGTTTTTCACCGACTACATCAAGCGCCAGGTGGGCGACCGCACCGACCTGCTTCCCAAACTGGTGCCGACCTATCCGCCCTATGGAAAACGCATCCTGCTCGACAACGGCTGGTATCGCACCGCGACCCGCGAGAACGTGTCCATCGAGGACACCCCCATCGCCGCCGTCGAACCCGCGGGCGTGCGCACCGCCGACGGGGTTTTGCATGAGCTCGACGCCCTGATCCTCGCCACCGGGTTCGACGTGCAGCGGTTCCTCTCGACCTTCGAGACGGTCGGACGCGGCGGCGTCGCCCTGCGCGACGTCTGGGGCGAGGACGAGGCCCGCGCCTATCTGGGCATGGCCGTGCCGGGATTCCCGAATTTCTTCTGCCTCTACGGGCCGAACTCGCAGACCGGGGCCGGGGGCTCGATCATCGCGCTGCTGGAGAACCAGGTGCATTACGTCATGGAGGTGATCGCGGGGATGCTGGAAACAGGCGCCGGCGCGGTGGACTGCCGGGCCGAGGTGCATGACCGCTACAACGCCATGCTGGACGAGACCCTGCGCGACATGGTGTGGACCCATCCCGGCGTCAGCACCTATTACCGCAACCGCAAGGGCCGCGTGACGGTGAATTCGGGGATCCGCAAGCTGGACTACTGGGCGATGACCCGGCGCGCCGATCTGCGGGACTACCACGTCGCGCCGCGCGCCGAGGCGGGATGAGACCGGCGTGAAATCCCCGCGCGGGCGCGGGAAGGCCGGCGCGGTTTCACGAACACGCGACCGCGCCTTCTCAGCGCCCCGCCTTACATTCCGCGCGGCTTGCGATTATAAATCCCGGATGACAGCCACGTCTCTGCGCGCCTTTTCGGTCCATCTGCTCACCGCCACCGGGGCGGTGTTCGCCATGCTGGCGCTGCTCGCGGCGGTGGATGGGGAATGGAACCGGATGTTCCTGTGGCTGGTCGTGGCCTTCGCCGTCGATGGAATCGACGGCCCCCTGGCCCGGCGTTTCGACGTGCGCACCCATGCGCCGCATATCGACGGCGCGGTGCTCGACCTGATCATCGACTATCTGACCTATGTGTTCATCCCGGCCTACGCGCTGTTCCAGTCCGGGATCCTGCCCGGGGTCTGGGCCTGGCTGGCGCTGCTGGGAATCACCTTCTCCAGCGGGCTGTATTTCGCGGGCTGCTGGATGAAGACCGGGGACAAGAGCTTTCTCGGCTTTCCGGGCTGCTGGAACATGGTGGTGCTGGCGCTGTTCGCGCTGACGCCCTCGACCGGGGTGATCATGGCGCTGATCACGGTGCTGGCCGCGGCCATGTTCGCGCCGCTGAAGTTCATCCATCCCGTGCGCACCAAGCGCTGGCGGCCGCTGTCGCTGTCGGTGGCGGTGCTGTGGACCGTCTTCGCCTCCTGGGCGGCGCTGGCGGATTTCGAGCCGGGCGTCTTCGTCCAGGTCGGGATCCTGGTGACCAGCTTCTACCTGCTGGGCGCCGGCATCGTGCAGCAGACGCTGGACCGTCTCCGCCGCTGAACCGTTGGCGGCGCCCGGCGCGCGCTCAGCCCGCCGCCCGCACCTCCACATTGTCGATCAGCCGAACCCCGTCCAGCCAGGCCGCGACCAGCAGCCGGGCGGGCCGGTCCGCCGTATCGAGCGGCGCGAGATCCGCGGCGGAGCGCAGTTCGAGATACTCCACCCGCTCGAACCCGGCCGCGAGGATCGCGCGGGTCGCCGCCGCGATCTCCCCCGACGCCGGCGCCCCGGCCGAGAGCCGCCCCGCGGCGGTGTTCAGCGCGCGGGCCAGCGCCGGGGCGCAGGCGCGCCCGGCCTCCGACAGGCGGACATTGCGCGAGGACAGGGCCAGCCCGTCGGCTTCCCGCACCGTGGCGCAGGGCACGATCTCCACCGGCAGGTTCAGGTCTTGCGCCACGCGCCGCACCACCTGAAGCTGCTGGTAGTCCTTTTCCCCGAACATCGCCGCATCGGCGCCCGAGATCAGCAGCAGCTTGGTCACCACCGTCGCCACGCCGTCGAAATGCCCGGGCCGGCCGGCGCCGCAGAGCCCCTCGCCGACCCCGGTCACGGTCACGCCGGTGGAGAAGCCCGGCGGATACATCTCGTCCCCGTCCGGCGCGAACAGGACCATGGTCCCGCCCAGGCTCTCCAGCCTGGCGGCGTCCGAAACCTCGGTCCGCGGATAGGCGGCGAGGTCGGCGGCGCTGTTGAACTGCTTGGGGTTCACGAAAAGCGTGACGATCACCCGCCCGGCCCGCGCCATCGCTTCGCGCACAAGGCTCAGATGGCCCTCATGCAGGGCGCCCATGGTGGGCACCACGGCGACGCGCTCGCCCTCTTCCTTCCAGCCGGCGACGAGGGCGCGCAGCTCGGCGACCGTCCTGACGATGCGGACGCTCATCGCCCCGTGGTCTCCGGGGCGGGTTCCGGGGCGGGTTCCGGGGCGGGTTCCGGGGCGGGGGCGGTCAGACCGAACAGGTGCTCGGGGCCGGGAAAGCGGCGGGCGCGCACGTCGGCGGCATAGGCGGCGACGGCCTCGCGCCCGGCGGCGTCGAGCTCGGCGTAGCGCTTCACGAACTTCGGCTTGAAGTCGGCGAAGAGCCCCAGCATGTCGTCCACCACGAGGATCTGGCCGTCGCAGCCCGGCGAGGCCCCGATGCCGATGGTGGGGACCGGGATCTCGGCCGTGACCCGGCGGGCGAGGGGGTCGGGGATCTTCTCCAGCACCACCGCGAAGGCCCCGGCCTCGGCGATGGCCATGGCGTCGCGCGCCACGCGATCGCCGTCGGCGCCCTTGCCCTGGACCGCATAGCCGCCCAGCGCGTTGACCGATTGCGGGGTCAGGCCGACATGGCCCATCACCGGGATGCCGCGGGCGGTGAGAAAGCGGATGGTCTCGGCCATCTCCACCCCGCCTTCCAGCTTCACCGCCGCGCAGCCGGTCTCCGCCATCAGGCGGGCGGCGTTGCGCAGGGCCTGGGCGGGGGATTCCTCGTAGGATCCGAAGGGCATGTCGACGACCATCAGCGCGCGGCTCAGCCCGCGGCGCACCGCCTGGCCGTGCAGGACCATCATCTCCATCGTCACGCCGAGCGTCGAGGGCAGGCCGTGCAGCACCATGCCGACGCTGTCACCGACCAGCGCCACGTCGCAATCGGCATCGATCATGCGCGCCACCGGCGTGGTGTAGGCCGTCAGGCAGACCAGCGGCTCGCCGCCCTTGCGCGCCTTGATGTCCAGCGGAGTGAGAGATCCGCCCGATCCCGTCACGCTCATGACCCCATCCTCCCATGTCGCTTCTTGTTTGGCGGGACTGACTGTCACATCCGCCCGGGAAAGCAAAGTAGGAATCGCCGGCCCACGCCGAGACGGCGGCGGCGGGGCGACCTACGTCGAGAACTTCCGCCCGCCGGCGCGCCCGATCCTGCGACAAGCATCGTTTGCAGGCGAACGTGTTCTTATGATTTACGGACGAATTATTTGGCGACGCAAGGGCGCCCGGCACGGCGCCGGCATGGTTGCTGTCGCGATCTTGCCCCCGATTTGCACGCGCCGCGGGTTTCGCTTGACGCGCGCGTCGCCCGCCCCCCGCCCGGCAGGCGGACGCCCCGTCGCCCCGGACCGGGCTGGCCCCCCTGACCCCTTCGGGTGATACGCCCCGAAAGCCGCGCCGAAGGTCTGCTTGAGCACGTCGAACCTGCCGCCGAACCCGGTGATCCTGGTCGGCGTGGCCGCGTTCGCCGAATAGCGGCGCTGCACCGGCACATGGCCGGCCTTCATGCCGATCCGCCCCGCGCGCGCCGTCAGGTGGAACAGCAGCTCATCGCGCATGAACACGTCGCGGAACGGCTGCGCCCGCGGGTCCGGCAGGTAGCGCGAGCCCTGCACATAGTCGAACCCCGCCTCCAGCTTCGCCGCCATGTCCGCCACCGCCTCGCCCCCGTCCTTGCCGTTGCCGTCGATGGTCACGATCCCCGCATAGCCCTGCCGCAGGCGCCAGGCGCAGCCCATGCGCAACTGCGCGCTCAGCTTGCCCGGGCCGGTCCTGGTCAGCACCGCGCGCACCCCGGCGGGGGCGGTGAAATCGGGGGGCGAGCGAGCCGTCGGCGGAGCCGCCGTCGGCCACGATCACATCCACCGGCGGATCGGCGTCGGGATCCGCTCCAGCTGGCCGCGGATCCGCTCGCCCTCGTTGATCACCGGGATCACCAGGGCGTGGGCGCGGCGCTGTTCGTGGAACACGGCCTCGTCGAAGGCGGGGACCTGCCAGCCGGCGTCGCCGAGCGCGGAGGCGTCGGTCCAGCTGTCATGGGGCGTGTAGCGCACATGGGTCAGCGCCGGGCCGAGCCGGGCGACCCGGCCGGGCGCGTCGGCATAGGCGCCGTTGATATGCATCGCGCCCAGATCGAGGATCGGCGCGACGGCGGGATGGTCGACCGCGGCGACGAAATCCGCCGCCTCTTCCAGCGTGTTGAGGAAACTGGCGCCGTAGACCTCCGGGTTCGCCCCCATGGCGAAGCGCGCGCCGGCCGCCTGCGCGCGCATCGCCGAGCCGAGCGAAGACGGCGGCGGCGAGGTCCTGCGCCTCCGCCCGGTCCGTCCCCTCGGGGACCGGCGCTGACCGGGCGATCCGAACAGCAGGTTGGGGATGCCGAAGCGGCCGGCGAGGTCGATGGCGCGGACCATCCCCGTCTGCAGCCGCGCCCGCGTGTCGTCGCCCTCGAACAGCGCCGCGCCCGACACGCCGAACAGCAGCGACGGCATGGAGACCCGCGACAGCCCCTGCGCCGCGATCTCCGCCAGCGCGCGCTCCGCCGTCGCCGCGTCGGGGGCGCACGGGTCGGCGGCGGCGTGGAAGAACAGGCCCGGGACGATCTCCAGCCCCCGCACGCCATGTTCGGCCATGGCGGCGCAGGCCTCCAGCCGCTCTTCCGGCGCCCAGGCGACATTCGACATCGACAACCGCATGACCGCCTCAGCCCCCGAAGAAGGCGGCGAGGCGTCATAGGCCGCCCGGTTCAGCTTCGGCATGCCGGTGGCCGCGTCGGGCGCGTAGAAGCCGGCCGGGGCCGCGGCGAGGTCGGGTCCGAGCCGGTCGCCCAGGTCCGAGCCCGTCGCATAGGTCCGCGAGCTTCGCTTCGGGCAACATGCTGGGCATGGGGTTCATCGGGTCGAAGATGAAGTTCTTGCGCAGCCCCGGGCCGAACAGCGCCGGCAGGCGCACGATCGAGCAGCGCGGGAACCGTTCGGCGCAGAACGTCTCCAGCATCCGACGGCGGCGTCCATAGGCCAGCGCCTGCTGGAACCGCTCGCTCCCTTCGTCGTCCCGGCCCGCGAAATCCTCCAGCACCGCGATGGAGGAGATCTGCACGAAACGCTCGGCCGAGAGACCCCGCGCAGCTGGTCGCAGAGCGCCTCGACCTTCTCCCGGTCGCGGTCGGGGAACGTGTTGGCCTCGAACATCGAGCCGGGCGCGGCGGCGCAGACCACGGCGTCGCAGGCGCGGCCGGCGATCCCGCCGATGTCCCGGCTGTTGTAGCGGTCGGCGAAAGCGCGTTGGCGCAGCAGGGCGCCGCCGACGAATCCGGTTCTGCCGATCAGGCGATCATTCGCGGCAGGGGATGAGATCTTGCGAAGGCCGCTCGCAGGTTCTGGGATTCGCGCATCGCGGCCGGGGCCCGGCGGACGCCGCGAGTTCAGGGAAACGAATCGACCGGCGTCACCGGCGCATCCATTCCTCCACCTTCGGAATCGCCGCGCCCTCGCAGGATCGGGAGAGCCGGCGCGCCCTCCTCCCGCCCGTTCAGGAAGGCGTCTTGATGAGCTTGAAGTAACGGCCGGAGATCGACGGGTTGCGGATGATCTCCGTGGGCGCGGTCCTGATCTATCATGCACGTTCACGCTCGCGGGGCGGGAACGGCTGCCTTCGGGCTATCTCGGCGTCGAGGTGTTCTTCGTGATCTCGGGCTTCCTGATCATCTCGCTGATCGCGCGGGAGAAAGCCGCGACCGGGCGGTTCCCGATCGCCGATTTCCACGAACGGCGCGCCCGGCGGCTGCTGCCGGCGCTGTTCGTGGTGATCTTCGCCAGCCTGCCCTTCGCCTGGACGCTGCGCTGCCGAGCCAGATGCTCGACCATGCCGCATCGCTTCCGGCCTCGGTGTTCTTCGTCTCGAACATGTACTGGTTTGGCTCGCTGACCCAGTATGGCGCGGATTCCGGGCTGGTGAAGCCGTTTCCGCACACCGGGTCGCTGGCGGTGGAGGAGCAGTTCCGCATCGTCTTCCCCCTGGTCCATGTCGGGCCGCTGGACGTCGCGCGGCGCGCCAAGCCCTGGCTGCTGGCGGGCGCGGCCGCGGGCGGGCTGATCTTCGCCGACTGGATGACGATCCAGGATCGGGACCTGTCCTTCTACCGGCTTCTCAGCCGGTTGTGGGAGCCGGGGGGCCGGAGCCTGGCTGGCGCACATGCGGCACGTCCGGCCCGAGTTCCTGCGCCTGCCGATCCTGCGCCGGACCATGCCCGCGCTGGGGCTTGCGCTGATCGTCACGCCGATGTTCCCGCCCCAGGTCGAATGGCGCCATCCGCGCCTGACGACCGCGCCGACGGTGCTGGGCGCGGCGCTGGACGATCTCGCCGCCGCGCAGGGGATGGGCCCGTCCGAGGCGAAGGCCCCTTCGGACTACGAGGCGACGCGGCTGTGGTTCGACATGGACGCCCCGTCCGAGAAGGCGCCGGTGCTCGGCAACTCGATGGGCCGGGACATGTGGAAGACGCTGGCGCTCGATCCCGACCTGTTCCGGGGGTCTCGGTTCGCCCGTTTCGGGATGCGGGCGACTTTCCCGAAGGCGCAGCTGCGCGCCCTGCTGCGCGCGCCCAGTTTCGAGGCGGCGGACACGGTCCTGCTCGCCTTCGCCTCCCCCCCGCTCGGTGGCGCGGATGGGGCCGCGGCTCGACGCGCTCGACGCCTCGGGCAAGCGGATCATCCTCGGCCTCCCCCCCCCGTCTTCAAGGACCGGGAGGGCCGGCGCCTGTTCGACTGTTATGTGCGCGAGCACGGCGGGCTCGACGATCCGGAGGCGCTGGAGCGGCTGACCTGGAAGATGATCGACGGGCAGGAGACCCGCGCGGTCGACGCGGCGCTGGAGGCGGAGGCCGCGCGGCGCGGCTGGCCGGTGTTCCGCCGGCTCGACAGCGTCTGCGACGCGGCGGCGAAGACCTGCGGCTTCGTCTCCGAGGACGGGCGCAAGATGATCCACGACCATCACCACCATTCCATGACCGCCGCCACCGCCTATGGCCGCCGGATCCGGGACCAGGGGCCGCCGCCCTTCGACTGAGCGCGCGCGACCGGATCACCGCCCGCCTCCCCCGGCGCGGCGCGGCGCGGCGCGCGGAACAGCGCGATGTCCAGCATAAGGACCGCCGCCACGAACATCGCCGAGAACGAGAAGAACGACAGCGCCAGCGCCAGCATCCCGCCGGCGGCGGCGCGCCGCCCGGGATGCGGCGTGCAGCAGCAGCAACGCGGCCGGAAGCTCGAACCCGCAATGCTTGAGTTCGATGGCGTGGCGCGGCGTCTCCGGCGCCGTCATCAGCAGCGTCAGCCCCCCAGCATCACCGCGTCACGCCGCCGGGCGGCGGCGAGGCCGACGAGCCCGAACACCACGCAGGTCAGCGCGAGCGAAGCGAGGCGCATGATCCGCACGCCCCCGCCCGCCAGCCGCAGGAACATGTCCTGAACGATCAGCGCCAGCGGCGGGCCGGCCCGCGATGCCTCCCGGAGCCTGCGGCCTCCGGCTGCGCAGGCTCGACCTCCCGCACGCTCAGAGCAGGGCTCGGCGGCGGGTTGGCGGCGCGGCCGATATCGCAGGGCTGGCCGGCGGCGCGATGGGCGCAGGGGCGCCGGCGCCCCCTGCCCTCGCGCGCTCGCCGACCGCCGGGATCAGGCGATCTCGACCAGTTCCACGTCGAAGGTCAGCGCCTTGCCGGCCAGCGGGTGGTTGGCGTCGAGGATCAGCTCCTCCTCGGTCACCTCGGCGACCACGACGTTCACCGCCTGCCCGTCCTGCATCTGCACCTGCAGCTGCGTGCCCGGCTCGGTCGGGATGTGGTCGGGCACGCCGGCGCGGTCCACGGCCTGCACGCGGGACGGATCATGCTCGCCATAGCCGTCGGCGGGCTCCACGCGCACGGTGCGCTTCTCGCCCACTTCCATGCCGGCCAGACCGGCCTCGAGCCCCGGAATGATCTGCCCCGAGCCGAGCTCGAAGGTCAGCGGATCGCGCCCTTCGGAACTGTCGAAAACGGTGCCGTCGTCCAGCGAGCCCTTGTAGTGAAGATGCAGGGTATCGCCCGGCTTCGCCTGGGTCATGTCAGGTATCCTTTCGGGGGGGGAGGGTGAATTTGCCGAGGCCGCGCGCGGCGCGGGTGGCTCGGTCGTTCACGCGACAGGCTCGCAACTGTGGGCCGCGATGTAAACCGGTTCGCCGCGAATCCGCCCGAAAACCGGTCCGAAAGCACGATTTTCCGGCTGTTCGGCCTGTTTGCGGGCGCCCCTGACGATCCTCCGCGCGCCCACAGTGCGGAGCTCCCTCCGACAGGCGGGACGACGCAGGCGACCGAGAAGGCGAGCTGGCGCCCCTGCCTGTCCGCGGCCCCGCGATCGGGTTCCCCTTCGCCAATCTGGCGAAGCCCGGAGGCGGAGTGGATCGCCATCGGGACACGCTCCCGATCGGCCGCAGCGGCGGAGATGCGGCTTCTCTTGCGCAGGGAAACGCCGGACGCGCTTACGGTTCAGACCCCGCCTTCCGCCGCGCCAGCGCGACCATGTGAACCGCGCCGGGTCTGCCGGAGGCTCCAACTCTTGAGTAGACTGGAGCCATCATGAGCAAGACGACGAACAAGTTCTCCCCTGAGGTCCGCGAGCGTGCGGTCGGGATGGTCCTCGACAATCCGGGTCAGCATGGATCGCGCTGGCAGGCGATCGCCTCGGTGGCAGCGAAGATCGGTTGTTCAGCGAACACGTTGAACAGCTGGGTCAAGAAGGCCGAGGTGGACAGCGGGCAGCGCGCCGGGATCTCAAGCGACATGACCGAGAAGATGAAGGCGCTCGAGCGGGAAAACCGGGAGCTGCGCCAGGCAAACGAGATCCTCCGCAAGGCGTCAGCATATTTTGCCATGGCGGAGCTCGACCGCCGGTCGAAGTGAGGGTGTCGTTCATCGATGCTCATCCTGCGGAGCACGGGGTCGAGCCGATCTGCCGGATGCTGCCGATCGCCCCTTCCACCTACTGCGATCACCTGTCGAAGCGGGCCGATCCGGGGCGACGGTCGGCGCGGGTCCGACGGGATGCTGTCCTGCGCCCCGAGATCCGCCGCGTGTTCGAAGAGAACTGGCAGGTCTACGGTGTCCGC
Organism: Albimonas donghaensis; assembly: GCF_900106695.1. Classification (GTDB taxonomy): domain Bacteria; phylum Pseudomonadota; class Alphaproteobacteria; order Rhodobacterales; family Rhodobacteraceae; genus Albimonas; species Albimonas donghaensis. The sequence goes on along the minus strand of NZ_FNMZ01000012.1, from coordinate 835 downwards.
AAGGTCTGGCGGCAACTCGGGCGCGTGGGGATCACTGTCGCCCGCTGCACCGTGGCCAGGCTGATGAAGGATATGGGCCTTCAGGGCATCATTCGCGGCAAGCCGCATCGCACGACGGCGCCGGACAGGAAGGCGCCATGTCCGCTCGACCAGGTGAACCGGCCGTTCCGCGTCTCCGCGCCGAACAGGCTTTGGGTCAGCGACTTCACCTACGTGGGCACCTGGAGGGGCTTCGTCTAAGTCGCCTTCGTCATCGATGCTTACGCCAGACGGATTGTGGGCTGGAGGGTGAGCACCTCGGCCCACGCGGGCTTTGTTCTCGATGCGCTGGAGCAGGCTGTCCACGAGCGTCGGCCGGCGAAGGGCATGGGACGGGCCCACCACTCGGATCGCGGGTCCCAATACCTGTCCATCAAGTATTCCGAGCGCCTCGGCGAGGCTGGCATCGAGCCATCTGCAGGGAGCGTCGGTGACAGCTATGACAATGCTCTGGCCGAGACGATCAACGGCCAGTTCAAGGCGGAGGTCATTCACCGCCGCGGCCCTTGGCGCAGTTGCGAGGCCGTCGAACACGCGACGCTCGAAGGGGTCGATTGGTTCAATACCCGCCGCCTGCTCGAGCCCATCGGGAACATCCCGCCCGCCGAAGCCGAAGAAGAATACTAAGCGGCTCTGGAAGCCGATGCCGTCGCCGCGTAACTAACGAAAATCAGCCTCCGGCAGACCCGGCGCGGTTCACTGCGAGGGACCAGATGAGGTTGGAGAGCTCGCTTTGGTCGGCATGGGACACGGGGGAAATCTCCTGGAGTTCGGACCGACCGGATAACCGGGGCAC
>NZ_FNMZ01000023.1 GCF_900106695.1 Albimonas donghaensis | reverse complement strand
TCTCTCCGCCAACACCCTTATGCTATTGATAGTTAATAGAAAATCGGGATGGACACATCGCCGCTGAGGTCCGTCTTGTACCACAAGGACGGCGGCGATGGCGACATGAGCTACCTGTTGCAGCCGAGGGGCAAAGGCTGGGTATTCCGGATGGAGACCCCGAAGTCTCTGGTGGGCACGCCGAACCCGTGGACCGGGCGACCTTTCGGTCGTGAGATCAAGAAGGGCCTCGGGACTCGCCTCAAGCGCGAGGCCATGCGCCAGCGAGACCTCGTCCTCGGTCAGGTCCGTGAACTCGAAGCCAGCGCCAGACGTGGTCAGCACTTCGCTGCAGAGGCTGCCGAACGCTGGCGGCAGGCGCTCCTCGACCACGACAAGACCGCATCCGGCGACCCGGACGAGTGCAACCCTCGCGATGTCCTGTTGGACATGGTCGAGCGAGACGAGCGCCTCCCCAAGGGGCGCCGGAACTCGACGCAGCAGGAGCTTGAGGCATTCGCCGCGGTGGCGGTCCGGTCGGAGCTTCTCCTCGCCGACGCACTGCCGCGCTACCTTCGTGAACGCGGGGAAGATGCCCGGCTGCAGGGTTACGCGGTCCTCCGGCCTTCGACCCGGCAGGATGTGAAGGCCGCCGTCGCCTACCTTCTCGAACACGAGGGGCCGTCGCTCACGCTGACCGACGTGGACCACGAGAAGGCTCGACGCCACCTGCAGGACCACCTTCCCCAGCGCAAGTCGCCTCGCGCGCCCCAAGGCATGTCCCGCAAGACCGTGGAGAAGCACCAGACCCTGCTGGTGGGCCTTTGGAACTGGGCCATCGAGCGGGGACTTCTCGACCGGAACTCGGACAACCCGTGGGTGCTGAAGCGCACCGTCCGGTTGGCCAAGGACACGGTGCAGGGACGCGAGGACTTCTCCGGCGAGGAGGTCGTCAAGCTTCTCGCCGCCTGCCCTCGGGGTGGTCGAATGGGAGACGCGATGCGGCTGGCCTTGGTCACGGGCTGTCGGTCGGATGAGCTGGGACAAGTTCGCCTGACCGATCTGGATGGCGATGGGCGGGGCTTCCGTATCCGCGAAGGCAAGACCGAGAACGCCGCCCGGTGGCTTCCGTTGCCCGAGGTCGTGCAGGAGCTGGTGAGCGCGCGTCTCGCGGCGTCGCCATCGAACGCGGACGGCCGGTTGTTCTGGGACTGGCCGGTCCGCCCCAGCAACGGGAAGTGCGCCGCTCTGCCTCAGGCTTTCACGAGGGTCCGGCGGGAGGTTCTGGGGGTAGGGACGGATGGTCGGCTGGCCTTCCACAGCTTCCGTCACACATGGCGCACGCGGGCGCTTCGGGCGGAGCTGAACGATCACCTCACGAACGCGCTGGGGGGCTGGAAGGGGGAGAAGTCCTCGTCGTCCCCCTACGCCCACGGCTTCGAGGATGAGGCGCTGAGGGCGGCTCAGGAGAAGATTGCGGAGCGGATGAAGGTGGCCGGATACCTCGTGGGGCTCTGAGGGTCCGCCAGAGGCCCGTAGTCGGGCGGTGAGCGGCCGCTCGGTGTCGCGGGTCTGGCATTCGGAGCCGATGCGCTGCCGGGGGTGCTGCGCGCTCCTGTGGCCTCCACCTCTCGGGCCTCTCCTGCTGCGCCTCCATCATGAGGTGGGCTTCCGACGTCCTGACTGACATTCCCCCCGTTCCGCGCCTCATCGCCATGGTTGCCGCGCCAGCCCCGGCTTGCCATGGTGCCCCGGTTATCCGGTCGGTCCGAACTCCAGGAGATTTCCCCCGTGTCCCATGCCGACCAAAGCGAGCTCTCCAACCTCATCTGGTCCCTCGC
>NZ_FNMZ01000024.1 GCF_900106695.1 Albimonas donghaensis | reverse complement strand
ATCAGGGTCGCGCCGGGGTCCAGATCGGCGACGAACGCTGTTCTCACCGGCGCGTCGCCCGCCTGGCCGGGCGTCAGCTTCAGGCGGATGGGGCGGCCTTCCGCATCGACCAGGGCGTGGATCTTCGTGGTCAGCCCCCCGCGGGAATGTCCCATGCAGCCATGCCCGCCGTCGTCCTCGGCGGGACCCCCCTTTTTACCGCGGCCCCGTGCTGATGCACGCGGACGCAGGAGCTGTCGATCATCACGATGTCGCCGTCATAGGCCTCTGAGATCGCTTCCAGAATGCGGTCCCAGACCCCGGCCGCGCGCAATCGGGCGAAACGGTTGTAGAGCGTGGTGCGCGGGCCATAGCGCTCGGGCACGTCGCGCCAGGGCGTGCCTGCGCGGAACCTCCAGAGGATGCCGTTGATCACCCGCCGATCATCCACCCGCGGCACGCCCCGCGACTTCTGCGGCAGCAGCGGCTGGATGATCGCCCATTCCCGGTCGGTCAGTTCGTGACGGCGCATCGATACCTCCTCCTTTCGGAGAGTGAATCAAATCTGCGCCGTGAGGGGAATCCCGTTTATGGGGACGCGCCCTAGCCCGTGGGCGCGCGTTCGCAAGCGCCCCGATCTGACCGGGGGGGCTGCGGAAAAACGCTTGCCCCGCCCCCCGTCGCCCGCCGACCCTGACCCCCGGATGCATCGCGGGCGCAGGGGGGACAGGAGCTGAACATGACCCGCAAGGCGATCGGCGCGGGCTTCGGGCGAACCGGCACGGTTTCGAGGCGCGAGGCGCTGGAGCTCCTGGGTCTCGGCCCCACGCACCACATGCGCGAGCCGATCGCCGCCCCCGAGCGGAAAGCCGCCGAGGGCCCCGAGGGCTGGACCCGCGCCGACTGGGACCGGCTGCTCGGTGGCGGTCTGCGAGGCCAGTATCCGCCGCGCGATGGAAGAGGCGCGCCCGTCCCCGAGGCGCCCTGTCCGCGGGTCGAGGCCGCCGCCCGGCTCAACGCCGAGGCCAGGGGCGAACTTTCGCTCCACCGCTTCGATGGCCTTCGCAATAGACCCCACACCGACCTGCACGTGACGTCGCACAAGTATGACGAGCCCCAGGCTCTGGAGATCGTGGGCCGGCACGCGAAAGTCGTCGCGATCCACGGGCGCGGCGATCACGACGACCCTCGCACGGTATGGATCGGTGGCCGCGACCAGAAGACGGGCGACCGGATCATCGAGGCGCTCGAGGTCGCGGGCTTCAGCGCCGAAAGACGAACGGGACCGCTCGGCGGCATGCACCCGAAGAACATCTGCAATCGAGGCCGAACGGCCGCCGGCGTTCAGCTGGAGGTTCCCAGGAGTCTCAGAAGTCAGTTCGGGTCCGACCCCGACAGGCTGACGGCTTTCGCCGATGCCATCCGAGCCGCCTTGGCGCACGCGCCGGGCTGATCGCGCCGCACGGCCGGACACGCCCTAGGGCGCGTCCCCATAAACGGGATTCCCCTCACGGCGCAGATTTGATTCACTCTCCGAAAGAAGGAGGTATCGATGCGCCGTCACGAACTGACCGACCGGGAATGGGCGATCATCCAGCCGCTGCTGCCGCAGAAGTCGCGGGGCGT
>NZ_FNMZ01000026.1 GCF_900106695.1 Albimonas donghaensis | reverse complement strand
TGAGGTGGTCCCCCTTTCTCGGACAGGTTCGCGGCTCTGCTAAGCTTGGTTCAGATCCTCGTCATGCCGCTGCGTCGTAGCCGAGCGGGACCGCATGGGCCTCGTCCGGGGTTCTGCCGCCCAAGGCTGAATGGGGCCGGTGGGCGTTGTAGTAGTCGATCCACCTGCGCAGGCCGGCGCGAAGCTCGGAGCCGATCTCGAAGGCGTGCAGGTAGATGCATTCGTACTTCAGGCTGCGCCAGAGGCGCTCGATGAAGACATTGTCCATCCAGCGCCCCTTCCCGTCCATCGAAATCCGCACCTTGGCGTCCAGCAGCACGTCGGTGAAGCGCGGGCTGGTGAACTGGGCGCCCTGATCTGTGTTGAAGATCTCGGGCGGCCCGTGGCGCGCCAGCGCGTCTTCGAGGGCCTCGATGCAAAAGTCGGCGTGCAACGTGTTTGACACGCGCCATGCCAGCACCTTCCTGGTGGCCCAGTCCATGATGGCGACCAGGTACAGGAACCCGCGCCGCATGGGGATGTACGTGATGTCCGCGCACCAGACCTGGTTGGGACGGTCGATGGTCATGTTCCTCAGCAGGTAGGGCCAGATCCGGTGTTCCGGGTGCGGCTGGGACGTTTTCGGCTTCTGGTAGACGGCCTGCACCCCGATCTTGGCCATGAGGCGCCGGACCCGCTTGCGCCCGACCGCATAGCCCTGGCGCTGCAGATGACGGGCCATCTGGCGCGACCCGTACCAGGGCGTTTCCAGGAACTGTTCGTCGATCAGCCGCATGAGCGACAGGTTCAGCGGGCTCTCGCCCCTTGGCGGCCCGTAGAACGCCGAGCGGCTGATTGCTGCCAGCTTGCACTGCCGGGCGATCGACAGGGCGCCGTGCGATGGATCGATCATTTTGCGCCTCCGGGACACGCTCATCGTCCGGAGGCTTTGCGTAAAAAATCACGCTCGACCACCAGTTCGCCGATCTTGGCATGCAGCCTGGCGATCTCCGCCTCGCGGTCAACGGCGGCGGCCTCGGCCTTGCCGTCGAAAACCTCGGCCATGTTCTCCATGGCCTGACGCTTCCACGTGTTGATCAGCGTCTGGTGCACGCCGTGCTTCGCGATCAGCTCGGCCACCGTCAGCTCGCCCCGCAGCGCGTCCAGCGCCACCTTCGCTTTGAACGCGGCGCTGTGATGCCGCCTCTTCGTCTTCATCTCGTTCGTCCTCGATCTGCGACGAACCAAGCTTAGCCGCCTGTCTGGGAAGCGGGGACCAC
>NZ_FNMZ01000029.1 GCF_900106695.1 Albimonas donghaensis | reverse complement strand
CTAGAGCGGACTCCTACCAGTCTGGATCGTATCCGCATGCGCTGAAGCAGTTGGCGCATTCGGCGGGGGTGTAGGCGTCTGCGATGCGGCCGATGGCGGCCCAGAGGCCCTCGACGGTGCGCTCGGCGGCCTTTCGCAGGAGCGCCTTGAGCTTGGCGAAGGCGTTCTCGATCGGGTTGAAGTCGGGGCTGTAGGGCGGCAGGAACCGCAACTCCGCGCCTGCGGCCTCGATCAGGGCGCGGACCCTCGGCCCTTTGTGGCTCGACAGGTTGTCCATCACGACGATGTCGCCGGGACGCAGGTCCGGGACGAGGACGCGCTCGACATAGGCTTCGAAGGCGGCGCGGTTGATCGACCCGCCGATCACGAAGGGCGCGATCATGCCTCGGCGGGTCAGGCCGGCGACGAAGGTCGTGGTCTTCCAGTGTCCGTGCGGGACGGCCATGCGCAGGCGCTCGCCGCGCCGGCGGCGGCCGTGGGTCCGGGCCATGTTGGTCTTGGCCCAGGTCTCGTCGATGAAGACCAGGCGGTCGGGGTCCAGATCGAGCTGGCTCTCAAACCATTCATGCCGGCGCTTCAGGACGTCGGGCCGCGCCTGTTCGCTGGCGTGCGCGGTCTTTTTTTGCGCGTGATGCCGTGGCGACGGAAGAACCGCTGGAGCGTGCCGTAGCCGAAGACGTGGCCGCGCTCGGCGAGAGCCGCGCGAAGCTCCTCCACGGTGATGTCCGGCGTCGCGTCGAGAAGGCCCTTGATCAGCGCGCCCTGCGCCTCGACCCGGGCCGAACGGCGATCTCCGCCGAGCGGACCCGGGCGAGCGTCGCCCTGGAGGCGTTCCAACGCCCGCCAGCGGCTGACGCTTGCCGCGCTGACGCCGTAGCGGGCCGCAGCCTGGCGGTGGCTGGCGCCTTCGGCGATCGCCTGCAGGACACGGGTGCGAAGATCGAGCGAAAGGGCTTTCGACATGTACGCCGGCCTCCTTCCCCGGCGGATATCTTGAATCAGACCGAGACCCCGAGGGGAATCCCCTTCGATTCAATCAGATGGGCTGACGCTCTAG